>NZ_BMVL01000001.1:0-83526 GCF_014650695.1 Streptomyces avidinii
CACACCGCACTCGACGGCCAGCCACCGATCAGCCGTGTCAACAACGCTGCAGGTCAATACACCTAGGCCTTGCGCGCCCGGGTCGTCGTCTTCTTGGCCGCCGTCTTCTTGGCCGGAGCCGCCTTCTTCGCTGCGACCGCCTTCTTGGCCGGAGCCTTCTTCGCCGCGGCCCGCACCGGAGACGCCCCCGCGTCGGAGACCCGGTCCGCGCCCAGGATGTCCCGCAGGAACTTGCCGGTGTGGCTCGCCCCCACCGAGGCCACCGCCTCCGGCGTGCCCTCGGCCACCACCAGACCGCCGCCGTAGCCGCCCTCCGGGCCCATGTCGATGACCCAGTCCGCGGTCTTGATGACGTCGAGGTTGTGCTCGATGACGATCACCGAGTTCCCCTTGTCCACCAGCCCGGACAGCACCTTGATCAGCTTCGAGATGTCCTCGAAGTGCAGACCCGTCGTCGGCTCGTCCAGCACGTAGACCGTCCGGCCCGTGGAACGCTTCTGGAGCTCGGAGGCCAGCTTCACGCGCTGCGCCTCACCGCCCGACAGGGTCGGCGCCGACTGGCCGAGGCGGACGTAGCCCAGCCCGACCTCGTTGAGCGTCTTGAGGTGACGCGCGATGGTCGGCACCGCCTCGAAGAAGCCCAGCGCCTCCTCGATCGGCATGTTCAGGACTTCCGCGATGGACTTGCCCTTGTAGTGGACCTCCAGCGTCTCCCGGTTGTACCGGTCGCCGTGGCAGACCTCGCAGGGGACGTAGACGTCCGGGAGGAAGTTCATCTCGATCTTGATCGTGCCGTCGCCGGCGCAGTTCTCGCACCGGCCGCCCTTCACGTTGAAGGAGAAGCGGCCCGGCAGGTAGCCGCGCACCTTCGCCTCCATGGTCTCCGCGAAGAGCTTGCGCACGTGGTCGAAGACACCCGTGTACGTCGCCGGGTTGGACCGCGGGGTCCGGCCGATCGGCGACTGGTCGACGTGCACGACCTTGTCGACGAGCTCGTCGCCCTCCACCCGGGTGTGCCGTCCGGGCACCGAGCGGGCGCCGTTCAGCTCGCGGGCCAGGTGCGTGTAGAGGATGTCGTTGACCAGCGTCGACTTGCCCGAGCCCGACACGCCGGTCACGGCCGTCAGGACGCCCAGCGGGAAGGACACGTCGATGTCCTGCAGGTTGTTCTCCTTGGCGCCGTGGACGGTCAGCCTGCGCTCGCCGTTCACGGGTCGGCGTACGTCCGGGATCTCGATGGACTTCTTGCCCGAGAGGTACTGCCCGGTCATCGACTCGGTGTTCTTCAGCAGGTCCTTGAGCGAACCGCTGTGCACCACCTTGCCGCCGTGCTCGCCCGCGCCCGGACCGATGTCCACGACCCAGTCGGCCACCTTGATGGTGTCCTCGTCGTGCTCGACCACGATGAGCGTGTTGCCCATGTCCCGCAGCCGCACCAGGGTCTCGATCAGCCGGTGGTTGTCCCGCTGGTGGAGACCGATGGAGGGCTCGTCCAGCACGTAGAGCACGCCGACCAGGCCGGAGCCGATCTGGGTGGCGAGCCGGATGCGCTGGGCCTCGCCGCCCGACAGGGTGCCGGCGGCCCGGTTGAGCGAGAGGTAGTCGAGACCGACGTCCACGAGGAAGCGGAGCCGCTCGTTGACCTCCTTCAGGACCCGCTCGGCGATCTTCTTGTCGCGGGCGTCGAGGCGCATCCGCCCCAGGAAGTCCGCGCACTCGCTGATCGACATGGCGGCGACCTCGGCGATGGACTTCTCCATCACCGTCACGGCGAGCACGATCGGCTTGAGGCGGGTGCCCTCGCAGGTCGGGCACGGCACCTCGCGCATGTAGCCCTCGAAGCGCTCACGGCTGGCGTCGCTCTCCGACTCCGCGTGCCGCCGCTTGACGAACGGCACGGCGCCCTCGAAGGCCGTGGTGTACGCGCGCTCCCGCCCGTACCGGTTGCGGTAGCGGACCTCGATCTGCGTCTTGTGCCCGTACAGCAGGGCCTTCTTCGCGCGCACCGGCAGCCCGGCCCACGCGATGTCGGTCCGGAAGCCGAGCTCCTCGGCGAGCGCGCCGATCAACCGCTGGAAGTAGTCCTTGGTGTGGCCGAGCGACCACGGCGAGACCGCGCCCTCGTCCAGGGACTTGTCCTCGTCCGGAACGATCAGCTCCGGGTCCACCTCCATGCGCGTGCCGATACCGGTGCACTCGGGGCAGGCGCCGAAGGGCGAGTTGAAGGAGAAGGAGCGCGGCTCCAGCTCCTCGAAGGACAGGTCGTCGTACGGGCAGTAGAGGTGCTCGGAGTACATCCGCTCACGCTCGGGGTCGTCCTCGGCGAGGTCGACGAAGTCCAGGATCACCATGCCGCCGGACAGGCCGAGGGCGGTCTCCACGGAGTCCGTGAGCCGGCGCTTGGCGCTCTCCTTGACGGTGAGGCGGTCGATGACCACCTCGATGGTGTGCTTCTCCTGCTTCTTCAGCGTGGGCGGCTCGGAGAGCTGGATGGTCTCCCCGTCCACCCGCGCCCGGCTGTAGCCCTTGGTCTGGAGGTCGGAGAAGAGGTCGACGAACTCGCCCTTGCGCTCGCGCACCAGCGGCGAGAGCACCTGGAAGCGGCTGCCCTCGGGGAGCGCGAGCACCTTGTCGACGATCGCCTGCGGGGACTGGCGCGAGATGGGCCGGCGGCACTCGGGGCAGTGCGGCTTGCCGATCCGGGCGAAGAGCAGGCGCAGGTAGTCGTAGACCTCGGTGATGGTGCCCACGGTGGAGCGGGGGTTGCGCGAGGTCGACTTCTGGTCGATCGAGACGGCCGGGGAGAGGCCCTCGATGAAGTCGACGTCGGGCTTGTCCATCTGCCCGAGGAACTGGCGGGCGTACGACGAGAGCGACTCGACGTAGCGGCGCTGACCCTCGGCGAAGATCGTGTCGAAGGCCAGGGAGGACTTGCCCGACCCGGAGAGTCCGGTGAAGACGATGAGTGAGTCGCGGGGCAGGTCGAGCGAGACGTTCTTCAGGTTGTGCTCGCGAGCGCCACGAACGATGAGACGGTCGGTCACGCCGGTCCGCACCTTTCTTGAGAGAGCGGGGGCACGGGCCCCCGTCCCAGGGTATGGGGGGCGCCTCTGCGATGGACTTGGTCCTTGGACTTCCGAGCGTATAGCACGCACATTCGATTTACGGCACTCCGCAGACCGCTTCACCCAATCGTGTGGCCGTGCGTGGTGAGCCACTAGGCTCGCCGTCATGACTGATCATGTGCACGACCTGCGATCTGTACGTGAAGCCACGGACCGGCTGCTGACCGCAGTCGCGAAACTGGACAACGCAGCCCTCGCCGAGGAGTCACACCTCCCGGGCTGGACCCGCGGCCACATCCTGGCCCACCTCGCCCGCAACGCGGACGCCCTCGTCAACGTCTTCGAGGGGCGCCCGATGTACGAGAGTGCCGCCGCCCGCGACACGGACATCGAGCGCGACGCCGGCCGGCCCTTGGAAGAACACCTGACGGACCTCCGTGATTCCGCGGCCCGCTTCATGGCCACCACCGAGCCCGACCAGGACTGGTCCCGCACGGTCGAGCTGCGCAACGGCATCACCGACCTCGCCGCCAACGTGCCCTTCCGCCGCTGGGTCGAGGCCGACCTGCACCACGTCGACCTGAACATCGGCTACGAGCTCTCCGACCTCCCGGAGGAGTTCACCGACCGCGAGATCGCCTTCCTCGCCGACCGCTGGTCCGGGCGCCCCGAGGTGCCGCCGGTGGCACTGGTCGCGAGCGACGGGCGGAGCTGGCGCACCGGTTCCGCCGGGGATCCCGCCGTGACCGTCTCCGGCACCGCCGCGGGGCTGCTGGCCTGGCTGGCCGGCCGCGGGGACAAGGGAGCCTCCCTGACCACCTCGGGCGGCCCCCTCCCCGAGCTCCCTCCGCTCTAGGATCAAGACATGACGTACACCGGAGAGGTCAAGGTCGGCGGTCCGGCCGACGTGCACGAACTCGCGGACCTGATGATTTCCAAGGTCGCGGTGGGCCCGATGAACAACAACGCCTACCTGCTGCGCTGCCGCGCCACCGACGAGCAGCTGCTCATCGACGCGGCCGCCGAGGCCGACACCCTGCTCAGCCTGATCGGCGACGACGGCATCGCGTCCGTGGTCACCACCCACCGGCACGGCGACCACTGGGGCGCACTCGCCGAGGTGGTCGAGGCGACCGGCGCGCGCACCCTCGCGGGCGCGCTCGACGCGGAGGGCATCCCCGTCGGCACGGACGTCCAGGTCCGCGACGGGGACACGATCACGGTCGGGCGGGTCTCACTGACCGCCCGCCACCTGGTCGGACACACCCCCGGCTCGATCGCGCTGGTCTACGACGACCCGCACGGCCACCCGCACGTGTTCACCGGCGACTGCCTCTTCCCGGGCGGCGTCGGCAACACCCACGACGACCCGAAGGCCTTCGCCAGCCTGATCGACGACGTCCAGCACAAGCTCTTCGAGCAGCTGCCGGACGAGACCTGGGTCTACCCGGGGCACGGCAACGACACCACCCTCGGCGCCGAGCGTCCGCACCTGGCCGAATGGCGCGAGCGCGGCTGGTAGGCACCGCAACGCGTCAACTTCCGGGCGCGACGCACTCCTTCCGGTCGGCTCCGGCCGAACTGCCGCCCCGAGGGGCGGGAAAGGGGTATGTGGTGCGGCATGCCACAGGACCCTTCCCCGCCCCTCGCCTCCCCCGCCCCCGAGGCCTGTCCCACCCCCTCCCCGACGCCCCGGCCCCCTGAGGGCGACGGCCGCACCGGGCCCGGGATGCTGCGGCTGGCCACGGCCTCGCTCGCCGGGACCGCGATCGAGTTCTACGACTTCTTCGTGTACGGCACGGCCGCCGCCCTCGTGCTCGGCCCGCTCTTCTTCCCCCCCTTCTCCCCGCTCGCCGGAACCCTCGCCGCGTTCGGCACCTTCGGCGTCGGCTTCCTCGCCCGCCCGCTCGGTTCGGCGGTCTTCGGCCACATCGGCGACCGCTACGGCCGGCGCCCGGTGCTGCTCGCCTCCCTGCTGCTCACCGGTCTCGCCACGGTGGCCGTGGGCTGCGTGCCCTCGTACGGCTCGATCGGCATGGCCGCGCCGGTCCTCCTGCTCCTGCTGCGCTTCCTGCAGGGCCTCGGGCTCGGCGGCGAGTGGGGCGGCGCCGTGCTGCTGACCGCCGAGCACGCACCCGAGCGGCGGCGCGGACTGTGGTCGAGTTTCCCGCAGATGGGCCCGGCGGTCGGCTTCCTGCTCGCCAACGGCCTGATGCTCGGGCTGTCCGCCTCGCTGACCGATGCCCAGTTCTCCTCCTGGGGGTGGCGGGTCCCCTTCTGGGCGGCCGGGGTGCTGGCCCTGGCCGGGCTGTGGCTGCGCCACTCGGTGGAGGAGACCCCGCAGTTCCGGGCGCTCGCCGCGTCGGACCGGCGGGCCGAGGCCCCGCTGGCCGAGGTGTTCCGGGGCCACTGGAGGCTGCTCCTGCTGACCGGCGGGGCGCTCGCCGTGGGGTACGCCGTCTTCTACGCGGTCACCACCTGGTCCCTCGCGTACGCCACCGAGCACCTCGCGGTGAACCGCACGACGATGCTGGCCTGCATCATGGTCGCGGTCGCGATCAAGGGCCTGGTGACCCCGCTGATCGCGATGCTCGGTGACCGCTACGGACGGCGGCCGCTGTGCCTGGCCGGGTGCGCGCTCTGCGCCGTGTGGATGTTCCCGCTGGTGGCGCTGTTGCGGACGGCCGATCCGCTGCTGATGACGGTCGGCTTCACCGGCGCGCTGCTGGGCATGGTGACGATGTTCTCGGTGGTGGCCGCGTACCTGCCGGAGCTGTACGCGCCGCGCATCCGCTGCACGGGCGCGGCCGTCGGCTACAACCTGGGCGGTGTGCTGGGCGGGGCGCTGACCCCGATCGTGGCGACGGCGCTGGCGGACGGCTCGGGTCCGCCGTGGGGCGTCGGGCTGTACCTGACCGGGATCGCCCTGGTCAGCCTGGTCTGTTTCGCGTTGCTGCCGGAGACCGGTCCGGCGGCAGTCCGCAAGCGGACGGCCGCGGGCCGGGGCACGGAAACGGGGGCGGCCGAAGTGGCCGCCCCCGGGTAGCTCCGCGGATCCGTCAGACGTCGGCGCTCTCGGTGCGGGCGGCGGCCTCGGCCGCCTCCTGCTTCTTCGAGGCGATCAGGCTGGTGATCGTGGTGATGACCAGGACACCGCAGATGACGCCCAGGGAGACCGGGATCGAGATGACCGGGACGTGCACCCCGGACTCGTGCAGGGCGTGCAGCACGAGCTTGATGCCGATGAAACCGAGGATGATCGACAGGCCGTAGCTGAGGTGGACCAGCTTCTTCAGCAGGCCGCCGATGAGGAAGTACAGCTGGCGCAGACCCATCAGCGCGAAGGCGTTGGCCGTGAAGACGATGTACGGGTCCTGGGTCAGGCCGAAGATCGCGGGGATGGAGTCCAGGGCGAACAGGACGTCGGTGGTACCGATGGCCAGCATGACGATCATCAGCGGGGTCAGCACGCGCTTGCCGTTGCTGACGATGAAGAGCTTGGTGCCGTGGTACCGGTCGGCGACGCCGAACTTCTTCTCGACGGACTTCAGGAGGCGGTTCTCCTCGAAGTCGTCCTCGTCCTCGTCCTTGCGGGCCTCCTGGATCAGCTTCCACGCGGTGTAGATCAGGAAGGCGCCGAAGATGTAGAAGACCCAGGAGAAGCTGGCGATGATCGCGGCGCCTGCGGCGATGAAGACCGCGCGCAGGACCAGGGCGATCAGTACGCCGATGAGCAGCACGCGCTGCTGGAGGTGGGAGGGCACCGCGAACTTCGCCATGATCAGGACGAAGACGAAGAGGTTGTCGACGCTCAGGGACTTCTCGGTGATGAAGCCCGCGAAGAACTCCTGGGAGGCCTGGGGGGTGCCGAAGAACCACAGGCCGAGCCCGAAGAGGGCGGCGAGGACGATCCAGACGACCGTCCAGGTGCCGGCTTCCTTGATCGAAACGTCGTGCGGTTTGCGGCCGATGAAGAAGTCGGCGGCGATGAGGAGGGACAGACCGAGAATGGTCGCGCCCCACAGGGCCCAGGAAACTTCCATGGTGAACATGCCTCCGGCGGATGGCTCAGCACTTCGTCAGCGTCATCGCTGCCGGAGGTCTCTTCCACCCGGACGACCTGGAGGCCGTGGGCCGACGCCCCGGGACCATTGCGCTCATGAAACCGCAGGTGGTCCGTATTGACGGGTACGCCGTAGCAGGAAAGCAGGAATACTCCCCTCCGCACTCACGAGCATACCCATCAAGGGCCGAAAAGGTAAAGGGAATGCCAAAGGATGGTCACGGGCGGGTAGTGCGTCGGGCCTCCACCACCCGGTCCAGCGCCTGGTCGAGGACCCGGCTGCCCTGCGGGGGCAGGTCCGGTTCGAAGGTCCACGCGTGGTGCACCCAAGGGTCGGCGAGATGGTTGTCCGGCACCGGCGACAGCCGCATCAGGGAGCGCCACAGCGGGTCGAGCAGCGGCCCGTAGGCCGAGGCCTCGTCGCGGTCGGCGATCATCAGCAGATGCACGCCGACCGCCGCACCCTCGTCGGCGAGGTAGCGCAGCTGCGTGACGGCGCGGTCGTCGAAGCCGTGCGGAAAGTCGTGCACGATCAGCAGCTGGTCGGCCGTGTCCACGTCCGGCGGCAGGTCCTCGGGGGCGCCGGCCCGCAGCGCCATCTGCACGAGGTCCACCCGCCGGGTCAGCCGCGCCAGGGTCTGGGTGACCCCGGTGGCCCCGGCGGCGGGCGGTGCCGCCAGCACCCCGGCGCGGACCAGCGGCTCCAGGGAGGCGGACCCGGCTCCGGCCGCGTCGATGACGTGCACGGAGAACCGGTCGGCGGGGTGGACCGCGAGCAGCCGGACCGCGAGGGCCACGGCCATGTCCATGGCGGCCCGGCGCAGTCGGTCGGTGTCCATGGTCATCGCGGCCTCGGAGCCGGTGCGGCCGTTGTCGATCCAGAGTCCGCGCTCCAGCGGGACCCGGGTCAGCATGGGGATGCGCAGGTCGGGCCGCTCGGGCAGGTGCAGGTCGCCCAGGCGCAGGGCCAGCGGGCTCTCCTCGGGCGTGCGGTGACCGTGCCAGACGGGGTTGTCCCAGCGGGCGTACGCGGCCGGCAGCGCGGGCTCGACGACCTCCGACTCGGCGATCAGCTGGGTGAGGTCCCGGTCGAGGACGGCCTGGGCCTGGGCGACGAGCTCCTCGCGGCGGGCCCGGGCGGTGTCGCGGGCGGCGTTCCCCGAGCCGCCCAGCCGGTGGCGCGGGTCGGACAGGGCCTCGTCGAGTTCGCGGTCCATCCGGGAGTCGGCGAACTCGACGGCGCTGCGGTAGGCGGCGACCGTCCGGGCCAGGTCCTCGAACATGCCCCAGACCTGGTTGTAGAGCCGCTCCTCCATGGACCAGCCGCTGGCGTCCCCCGCGACGGGCCGCGGGGCCTGGCCCGGTTCCTGCGGCGCGGCGGCCCGCGGCGCGGGCTCGGGCGGCTCGGTGCTGGTGCGGCGGCGCCGCGGGTGGGCGTAGCTGATGGTGGGCGGGGAGGCCGGGGTGTCGCCACCGGGCGCGGGCCCGGACGTACCGGCGTACGGGTGCCCGACGACCGGGTCCGGCGGCTCGGGGGCGGGCGCGGGTGCCTGGGCCGGGGTCTGCGGGGCGCGCAGGTCGCCGACGAGGGTCGGCATGGTCGCCAGGGTGATGTCGGCCTCGGCGGTGCGGGCGGCCGTGCGCAGCGCGGCGGCGGCCAGCTCCGCGGCATGCGGTGCGGGCAGTCCGCCGTCGGTGAGCAGGGCGCCGAGGCCCTCGGCGTAGCCCTGGCCCACGGCGCGGACCTTCCAGGCGCCCTGGCGCCGGTACAGCTCCAGGGCGACCACGGCCGTCTCGGCGTCGAGCCCGGTCAGGGTGTACCCGGCGAGTTCGGCGCCGTCCGGGTCGGCCACGGCCACGTAGGAGGCCGGTACCGCGCCGAAGCGCACCGGACCGCCGGGCGGCAGGACGAGCAGGACGCCGAGCCGGTGTACGTCCGCGGCGACCTCGTCGAGGTCGACGGCGAAGGTGTGCCGTTCGGCGAGCTCACCCGGCGACCGCACTCCGGGCTGGGACCTGGCGCCCGGGTGGGCCAGTATCCCGTCGCCGGAGAACCGGCCCTGTTCGTCGGCGAGCGAGGCCAGGGCCAGCACGGGCGTGCCCGCCGAAACCCTGATCTCCACCCGGCTCTGGGACACGGGGTGGTTCTGCCCCCGGACCAGTTCGGCCGTCATCGTGCAGCCCTCCCCCGTGCCTTCTTCTCTTCTCCGGTACTACAGGTGCGGCAGGATCGCCGGCATGAGGTCCTGGAAGGTCCGGCCGTTGGCCGGGTTCCCGAGGGCCGTCATCTGCCAGCCGGCACCCGCGCGGGACACCTTGGCCATGATCTGCGCGGTGTACTGACCGCCGCCGTCGAGGGTGTAGCGGGCCAGCTCCTGGCCGTTGGTCTCGTCGACGATGCGGCAGAACGCGTTCTGCACTTCCTGGAACGTCTGGCCGGTGAAGGAGTTCACCGTGAAGACGATCTGGTCGATGTGCACCGGCACGCGCTGGAGGTCGACGAGGATCGCCTCGTCGTCCCCGCCCTGGCCGACGCCGCCGACGAGGTTGTCACCGGTGTGGCGCACCGAGCCGTCGTCGCTCTGCAGGTGGCGGAAGAACACCACGTCCACGGGCTGCTTGTCGGCGAAGAGCACCGCCGAGGCGTCGAGGTCGATCTCCCGGGTGCGCGAGCCGAACAGCCCGCGGCGCTTCGCCGCCTGCCAGCCGAGGCCCATGCGGACCGCGGTCAGCGTGCCTCCGTCCGCCTTCTGCAGACTGATGGCCTGACCCTTGGTCATGTTGACCGTCACGTACTGTCCCCTCTCCCTGGCCCGCCCCATGACGAGCGTGCAGCGTGTACCTGCGGCTGAGACCCAACCCTACTGACAGGCTTCCGGTCAGGCGAGGCCCGCTTCCTTCATCTGCCGCAACTCCTTCTTCAGCTCGCTCACCTCGTCCCGGATCCGGGCCGCGACCTCGAACTGGAGCTCGGCGGCAGCCCCGCGCATGCGCTCGGTCATCTGCTCGATGAGCGCGGCCAGTTCGGCTGCGGGCCGGTCGGTCAGCACGTCGGCACCCTTGCCCCCGGCCGTCCCCTTCGAACCCTTTCCGCCCGTCTTGGCCGCGGCCGCCCGGCCGCCGAGCGCCGGCACCGGGGCCTTGGCGCCCTTGCCCTCCTTCTCCTGCCGGTACCCGGTGCCGAGGAGCTCCTCGGTGTCGAGTTCCTCGCGGGCGATGGTGGCCACGATGTCGTTGATCTTCTTGCGCAGCGGCTGCGGGTCGATGCCGTTCGCCGTGTTGTAGGCGATCTGCTTCTCGCGGCGCCGGTTCGTCTCGTCGATGGCCTTCTCCATCGCCGGGGTCATCTTGTCCGCGTACATGTGGACCTGGCCCGACACATTGCGCGCCGCGCGGCCGATGGTCTGGATCAGGGAGGTCCCGGAGCGCAGGAACCCCTCCTTGTCGGCGTCGAGGATGGCCACCAGGGACACCTCGGGCAGGTCGAGACCCTCACGGAGCAGGTTGATGCCGACCAGGACGTCGTACTCGCCGGCCCGCAGCTCGCGCAGCAGCTCGATGCGGCGCAGGGTGTCCACGTCGCTGTGCAGGTAGCGGACCTGGATGCCGAGCTCCAGGAAGTAGTCCGTGAGGTCCTCGGACATCTTCTTGGTGAGGGTGGTGACGAGGATCCGCTCGTCCTTCTCCACGCGCTGCCGGATCTCGTGCACCAGGTCGTCGATCTGCCCCTCGGTGGGCTTGACCACGACCTCGGGGTCGATGAGGCCGGTGGGGCGGATGATCTGCTCGACGAAGCCGTCGCCGCGCGAGAGCTCGTACTTTCCGGGAGTCGCCGACAGGTACACGGTCTGCCCGATGCGCTCCTGGAACTCCTCCCACTTCAGCGGCCGGTTATCGAGGGCGGACGGCAGCCGGAAGCCGTGGTCGACGAGGGTCCGCTTGCGAGAGGCGTCCCCCTCGTACATGGCGCCGATCTGCGGCACGGTGACGTGCGACTCGTCGATGACCAGGAGGAAGTCCTCCGGGAAGTAGTCGATGAGCGTGTTGGGCGCGGAGCCGCGCTCGCGGTCGTCCATGTGCAGCGAGTAGTTCTCGATGCCGGAGCAGGACCCGATCTGGCGCATCATCTCCAGGTCGTAGGTGGTGCGCATGCGCAGCCGCTGCGCCTCCAGCATCTTGCCCTGCTTCTCCAGCTCTGCGAGGCGCTCGGTCAGCTCCGCCTCGATGCCGCGGACCGCCTTCTCCATGCGCTCGGGCCCGGCGACGTAGTGGCTGGCGGGGAAGACGTAGAGCTCGCGGTCCTCGCTGATGACCTCGCCGGTCAGCGGGTGCAGGGTGGACAGGGCCTCGATCTCGTCGCCGAACATTTCGATGCGGACGGCCAGTTCCTCGTAGACCGGGAAGATCTCGATGGTGTCCCCGCGCACCCGGAAGGTGCCGCGGGTGAAGGCGACGTCGTTGCGCGTGTACTGGATGTCGACGAAGCGGCGCAGCAGCTGGTCCCGGTCGATCTCCTCCCCCACCTTGAGGGCGACCATCCGGTCGACGTACTCCTGTGGGGTACCGAGGCCGTAGATGCAGGACACGGACGCGACGACGATGACGTCCCGCCGGGTGAGCAGGGAGTTGGTCGCGGAGTGCCGCAGCCGCTCCACCTCCTCGTTGATCGAGGAGTCCTTCTCGATGTACGTGTCCGACTGCGGTACGTAGGCCTCGGGCTGGTAGTAGTCGTAGTACGAGACGAAGTACTCGACGGCGTTGTTCGGCAGGAGCTCACGGAACTCGTTCGCCAGCTGGGCCGCGAGCGTCTTGTTCGGCGCCATGACCAAGGTGGGGCGCTGGAGCTTCTCGATCATCCAGGCCGTGGTCGCCGACTTGCCGGTGCCGGTCGCACCCAGCAGGACGACATCCTTCTCACCTGCACGGATGCGCTTCTCCAGCTCGGCGATGGCCGCCGGCTGGTCGCCGCTGGGCTGGTAGGGGCTGACGACCTCGAAAGGCGCCACCGTGCGTTCGATCTTCGATACGGGCCGCATGGGTCAACCGTACGACCCCCCACTGACACTCACGTAGCGCCGCGGGTCGGCGGCACGCTCCGGGCGGCGCCGCCGACGCCGCCGGCCGCCCGGGCCGCGTCATTCGTTCTGGTCCGTTTGTCGTAGTTCGGTGGCGGCTCGGTGATCTTCAACCCCATGATCGCGGTGAAGTGCATCGCCACAACGTCTGCCGCTCCGCACCCGTCTGACGCAGGAACAGGGCTCACGACCCGAGGAGAACGCACATGTACGTCCGACCCGCCGCCGCGGCCGCGGCCGCATTCCTGGGCTTCACTCTCACCCTGCTGGGCGGGACGGCCTCGTACGCCGCCACCGGCCCCGGATCCGGCGCGACCACCGGCACCGGCACCGGGACCGTCCGGGCGGCCCTGGGAGGCCCGGTCGTGTACGCCCACCGGGGAGCCTCCGCGTACGCCCCTGAGAACACCCTCGACGCGATCGACCTGGCCATGCAGATGGGCTTCCCGTGGGTGGAGAACGACGTGCAGCGCACCAAGGACGGGGTGCTGGTGGTGATCCACGACGACACCCTGGCCCGGACCACCGACGTCGAGCAGCGGTTCCCGGGCCGGGCGCCCTGGAAGGTCAAGGACTTCACGTGGGCCGAGATCTCCCGGCTGGACGCGGGCAGCTGGTTCGGTGACGAGTACGCGGGCGCGTCCGTGCCGAGCCTGCGGCAGTACCTCGACCGGGTGCAGCGCAACCAGCAGCGGCTGCTGCTGGAGATCAAGAAGCCGGAGCTGTACCCGGGGATCGAGGAGCAGACCCTGAAGGTGCTGGACGAGGCCGGCTGGCTCGACGAGCGGCACGTCACGAAGCGCCTGGTGGTGCAGAGCTTCAGCGCCGACAGCGTGCGCATCGTCCACGGGCTGCGCCCCGACCTGGTGACCGCCTTCCTCGGCACCCCCACCGTCGCGGACCTGCCCCGGTACGCGGAGTTCACCGACCGGATCAACCCGTGGCACACCACGATCTCGGCCGACTGGGTCGCGGCGGTGCACGCCCTGCTCGGTGCCCACGGCAAGGCCATGGAGGTGGACACCTGGATCGTGGACGACGCGGCGACCGCCCGGAAGGTGCAGGCCATGGGGGTGGACGGGATCATCACCAACGCCCCCGACGTGGTCCAGGAGGCGGTCGGCGGGTTCTGACGCCGGGCCGGAGCGCATCGACGGCGTTGCAGGCAGTCGCCGGCGCCGACCGCGTTGTCGGTGGCCGGCCGTACCGTGGACCTGTGGACAGCACCGAGCGGCCCCGCGGGCCGCACCTCGAATGGACCGTCGTCGCCGGCGACGGTGTCCTCGGCGGGCCCCTGCTCCTGGCCGCGACCCCCGAGGGTCTGGTCCGGGTCGAGTTCCATGCCGAGCCGGACCGGGTCGACAAGATGATCGGCCCGCTCGTCTCCCGGCTCGGCGCCGACGCCCGGCGTCCCTCACCGGGCGAGGAGGAGCTGCTGGCCGAGCCGATACGCCAGCTCACCGCGTACTTCGCCGGTTCGCTGCGGCGCTTCGAGCTGCCGCTGGACTGGCGCCTCAGCTCCGGCTTCAACCGGCAGGTGCTCCAGGAGCTGGACCGCTCCGTGGCCTACGGATCGGTCGTCGGCTACGGGGAGCTGGCCGCCCGCGTGGGACAGCCCGGCGCCGCCCAGGCCGTGGGCAACGCCATGGGGTCGAACCCGCTGCCGCTGGTGGTGGCCTGCCACCGGGTCGTGGAGAACGACGGGGGCATCGGGGGATTCGGCGGCGGGGTGGAGACCAAGCGCCAGCTGCTGGCGCTGGAGGGGGTGCTTCCGCAGCCGCTGTTCTGAGCGGGGCCCTGACCTGCGGATCCGGCGTGCGGGGCGACCCGCGCTGCGGCCCGGTTCCGGCACGGTTCCGCCGGGCGGTAAGGGCTGGCACACTGCGGCGGTGACTACTCCCGCCGCCGCACCCGGCCTCCCCGCCTCCTCCGCGCCCCGTGTCGCGCACCCGCGATACCGGTGTATGCCGTGACCGCCTCGCCCGGCACCGACCGGCCCGTGCGGCCGCTGGGCCCGCCCGAGCTGGCCCGCCTGCAGCGGCGCACCTCGCGGGTCCTCATGGCCGGCCAGGTGCTCGGCGGCCTCGGCGTGCCCATCAGCATCGCCCTGGCCCCCGTACTGGCCACCGAGGTCAGCGGCACCGAGGCACTGTCCGGCGTCGCCTCCACCGCCGCGGTGATCGGCACCGCCGTGGTCTCACTGCCGCTCGCCGCCCTGATGAACGCGCGCGGCCGCCGCCCCGGTCTGGTCCTGGCCTACGCGATCGGCGCCGCCGGAGCCGGCCTGGTCGTCCTCGCCGCCACCATCGGGAACTTCCCCCTGCTGCTGCTCGGCATGGCCGCCTTCGGCGCCGCCTCCTCGGCCAACCTGCAGGCCCGGTTCGCCGCCGCAGACCTGGCCGCCCCGGACCATCGCGCCCGGGCCATCTCGGTCGTGGTGTGGGCGTCGACCATCGGCGCGGTGCTCGGCCCCAACCTGTCCGCGCCGGCCAGCCGCAGTTTCGCCGGCACCGCGATACCCGAGACGGCCGGCCCGTTCGTCTGGGCCGCCGTCGTCTTCCTGCTCACCGGCACCCTGATCGGCGTGCTCCTGCGCCCCGACCCGCTGCTGACGGCCCGTGCGCTGGCCGCCCCCGAGGAGCAGACCCGCGAAGGGCGCTCGCTGCGGGCGGGACTCGCCGCGGTGAAGGCCTCCCCGCGGGCCCGGCTCGCCCTCCTCACCGTCGCCGTGTCCCACACCACCATGGTCTCGATCATGGTGATGACGCCGATGGACCTGAGCCACCACGGCGCCGGCCTGGAGCTCATCGGGCTGGTGATCAGCGGTCACATCGCCGGCATGTTCGCCTTCTCGCCCGTGATGGGCTGGCTCGCCGACCGGCTCGGCCGGCTCTCCGTGATCGGACTGGCCGCCGGCCTGCTGTCCGTCGCCGCACTGCTCGCCGGAACGGCCGGCCCCAGCCACGGCCGGAGCGCGCTCGGCCTCTTCCTGCTCGGCCTCGGCTGGTCCGCCGGAATGGTGTCCGGGTCGGCCCTGCTGACGGACTCGGTGCCGCAGCCCGCCCGGGCCGCCGTACAGGGGCTGAGCGACCTCACCATGAACACGGCCGCGGGCCTGGGCGGAGCGGCCGCGGGGCTGATCATGTCCCAGGCGGGCTACGGCTGGCTGAACGCCGTCGGCGCCGCCCTGCTGCTGCCGATGGCGGCGCTCGCGCTGTTCACGGCCCGCCGCCACCCGGTGCCCGCCCGAGGCGCCGCCAAGGGGGCCGTCAGTAGCTGATGTGGTAGGCCTTGCGCAGCGTCTCGTGCACGGTCCAGGTCGTCCGGTCGCCCTCCCTGAGCACACAGGCGGAACCGGGGCCGACCTCCAGGGTCGCGCCGCCCTCGACCTCGACGGTGGCGCGGCCGCTGACCACCACGAAGAGCTCGTTGGCCTCGACGTCGGTGACCACGCCGGGGGTGATCTGCCAGATCCCGCGCACCTGCTTGCCGTCGGCCGACTCCCACAGCACCTTGCCCGTCACGGCGGGGTCCCCGGAGACGATCTGCTCGGGGTCGAGGTCATCGGCCTCCAGCTCGACGTCCGCGACGGAGACGGAGAAGGAAGCGGGGGCTGCGGCGGAGTGATCGCTGGTGCTCATGGCGCGCCAGCCTAGTGCGGCCCACCGCGCGGAGCGGTGACCACAGCGTCCAGGAACGGCCCGCCGGACGAGTCATCCTGTCCAGCTCCCGGCCGGCCACCCGACTGTCCGCCCGTCACGGCGCGGCCGGCCGCCTGGCGGCGAGCAGCGGCTGGTGGAAGCCGGTGTCCGCGGGTGCCCGCCAGAGCGCTTCGGCGAACCCCGCCCGCCGGGCGTACCCGGCCGTCTCCTCCTCCGGAAGCGCCCAGTACGTGGCGCTCGACGTCCGCGTGGTCCAGGTGGAGCCGGTGGGCAGCAGCTGGAAGAGCTCCACGTCGTACCGCTCCCCGTCGGCGTGCCAGTGCCACAGCTGGAAGGTCACCGTCCGCCCTTCGGGACCCGTGTGGACGTGCGGGGGCTCGCTCTGCGGGCGGGCGCGGCGCAGTTCCGCGTACGGGCGCGTGGAGACCAGCAGCAGCCCGCCGGGGCGCAGCACGCGCAGGGTTTCGGCCAGAGCCGTGGCCACGTCGTCGCCGGTCAGCAGGTGCGGCAGCGCGTTGTCGGCGCAGACCACGGCGTCGAAGGAGGCGTCCGTGAAGGGCAGGGCGCGCATGTCTGCGACGGCGAGGGGCAGGGCGAGGCCGCGCCGCGCCGCCTCGCGGGCGGCGCGGGTGACCGAGGCGGGGCTGAGGTCGGTCCCGGTGACCCGGTGGCCCAGCGCGGCGAGGCCCAGGGACTGGGTTCCGATGCCGCAGGCGTTGTCGAGCACCCTGTGCGGTCCCGGGCCCAGTGCGGCGGTGAGCAGGGCGTCGAGGGCGCGGCCCTGGCGGGCGGTGCTCGCGTCCCAGTCCGCGTAGATGAGGTCGTAGCGGTCGGCCAGCTCGTCTAGAAGCCGCGCGTGTCCATGGGGGCACGCTACTCGGACAGGTTGGGACGGGTGTGGCGGGAGAGCGTTTGGGGGCGTCAATCCCGTGCCATGGATGGGGACATGTCACAGCACAGAGCAGATGCGCCCCTGCCCGGTGGACCGGTCCTGTCGGCGGAGGTACGCGAGGCACTCGCCCGGGGCAAGCCCGTGGTGGCCCTGGAGTCGACGATCATCGCGCACGGTCTGCCCCGCCCCCGCAACCTGGCGGTGGGCCTCGAACTGGAGGCCCTGGTCCGCGCGGAGGGGGCGGTTCCGGCGACGGTCGCGGTCCTCGACGGGGTGCCGTACGCGGGTCTGGACAAGGAGCAGCTGGAGCGGATCGCGGCCGGCGACGGCGTGCGCAAGCTCGGTCACCGGGACCTGGCCCCCGCCCTGGCGGCGGGAGCCACGGGGGCGACGACGGTGTCCGCGACCGCCTTCCTCGCCGCCCGGGCGGGCCTTCGGGTCTTCGCCACGGGCGGACTGGGCGGAGTGCACCGGGAGTGGGCCCGGACGCAGGACGAGTCGGCGGACCTGTCGCTGCTGGCGCGGACGCGGATCACCGTGGTGTGCGCCGGGGTGAAGTCGATCCTGGACGTGCCGGGCACGCTGCAGCGGCTGGAGACGCTGGGGGTGGGGGTGCTCGGCTACGGGACGGACCGCTTCCCCGGGTTCTACCTGGCCGACTCCGGCGAGCCGGTGGACTGGACCGTGCACCGGCCGGAGGAGGTCGCCGCGGTGATGGCTGCTCAGGACGCTCTGGACGGACCGGAGTCGGCGCTGCTGGTCGCCAATCCGGTGGCGCGTGCGGAGCAGCTGGATCCGGAACTGCACGACCGGGTCCTCGCGGAGGGGCTCGCCGAGTGCCGCGAGCGCGGGATCACGGGGCAGGCGGTGACACCGTTCCTGCTGGGGTTCCTGGTGCGGGCGACGGACGGGGCCTCGCTGGAGGCGAACCTGGCGGCGGTCCGCGGCAACGTACGGCTGGGAGCCCGGATCGCGGGGGCCTGGGCGGCGCGGGCATGACCGGGCCGGGGGCGTTGCTCGTCGTCGGGGACGTGGTGACGGACGTGGTGGCCATACATCCGGAACCACTGGCGCCGGCCACCGACACGACGGCCCGCATCCGGACCCTGCCGGGCGGAGCCGGGGCCAACGCGGCCTGCTGGGCGGCCCGTACGGGGACCGCGGAGGTACGTCTCCTGGCGCGGGTGGGCGCCGAATCGGCGCGCTGGCACGAGCGGGCGCTGGTGGACGCGGGGGTGCGGCCGCGCCTGGTGATCGACGCGCAGGAGCCGACCGGAACGGTGGTCGCCCTGGTCGGCAAGGACGCGGAGCGGACGTTCCTGACCGACAGCGGGGCCTCGCTGCGGCTGTGCCCGGCCGACTGGGCCCCGTCCCTGCTGGACGGGGCGGCCCATCTCCACCTGTCCGGCTATCTCTTCTTCGCCGACAGCAGCCGGGAGCTGGCCATGGTCGCGCTACGGGCGGCCCGCACCCGGGGCGTACCGGTGAGCGTGGACCCGGCCTCGGCCGGATTCCTGGCCGCCCTCGGGCCGCAGCGCTTCCTGGACGCCGTGGCGGGGGCGGGCGTACTGCTGCCGAACGAGGACGAGGCCCGGCTGCTGGCCGGGCTGCCCGAGCCGACGGGCGTGGCGCGGGCGGCGGCGGCGCTCAGCCGGCGGGTGCCGCTGGTGGTGGTGACCCGGGGCGCGGCCGGGGCGCTGATCGCCGAACACGGCCGGATCACCGCCGAGGTCGAGGCGGAGCCGGCCGAAGCGGTGGACTCCACGGGCGCCGGTGACGCGTTCACCGGGGGCTTCCTCGCGGCCCGACTGGAGGGCGCGGACCCGGCGGAGGCGGCCCGCGCCGGCTGCCGGGCGGCGGCGCTGGCGGTGACCCGGCCGGGCGGTCGGCCGTAGCAACGCACCCGGACCCGCCGGTGAGGGAAGCGCGGCTCGGGCGGCATCCCGACCCGGCGCCATCGCCGACCGAGGCGCGAGCCCGCGCGGCGCCCGACCCGGCCCCGCCCGGGTCAGCCGGAGCCGACGCCCGTCCAGGCGGGATGGCGGGGGTCGTCGGCCCGGACCACCGCGTCGGCGGCCGACGCCGGGTCGGTGTCGGCCTCGTAGCGCGCGAAGGCGGGGAGCGTCCAGCGCGCCGACTCCTCGGTGCGGCGGGCCAGGGCTCCCGCGGAGAGCCGGATGTGGACGCTCAGGTCGAAGGGGAACCAGTGGCCCAGCAGCAGCGGGCCGTGCACGAGCAGCACGCCGCCGGGCGGGAGTTCGACGTAGGGGCTGCGCGTCGCCCGGTCGGTCACCGGGTCCCACAGATCCGGCAGCACCCGCCCGGTGCCACCGGGGTCGGTCGGGCCGAACACCTCCCGCCAGAGCGCGGCCGTGTCGTACCAGCCGCCGAGGTAGGAGTCCACGTCCTCGCGGCCGAACTCGAAGCGGAGGGAGGCCGGCCGCAGGAAGCCGTCGGCCGCCACCACCAGGGACGGGCGCCCGCGCAGGCGCAGCGCGTCGGCGAGCCGACCGGCGAGCACGCCGGTCTCGGCGGCGGGGGCTCCGTCAATGCCCACCCGCTGCCAGCTGCCCTGTTCAGGGGCGTTGTCGGGGTCGTCGAGGTGACCGGCGAGCTGCTCGGCCATCCGCTGCCATGTGATCGCTTCCCACTGCACGGGCCCATTGTCAGTGGTGGGCCTTAGCTTTTTTCACGAGGGATCACCGGCCGGAAAGGAAGCCGGTGGCCCTGCCTTCGGGGAGAGGTTTGTCATGGCTCGGGAGACGACGTATCTGGAGCTGTCGCAGGACGACGGCGGGGCGCACAAGTTCTACGAGGTGACCGTGGACGGCACGGCCGTGTCCGTGCGGTACGGGCGCATCGGCGCGGACGGCCAGTTGCAGAGCTCCTCGTTCCCGACCGTGGAGAAGGCCCGGGCGGCCGCCGCGAAGAAGATCGGCGAGAAGGTGCGCAAGGGGTACGCCCCCGCCGTGCAGGGGCAGCGCGCCGCCCGGTCGGTGACCCGCCGTCAGGTGACCTCGGCCCCGTCGACGGCGCGTGCGGTGGCTCCGGTGCTGTGGCGTTTCCGTACGGGCTCGTCGGCCTTCGGCATCCACGTGGACGAGGACCGCTGCTGGGTGGGCAACCAGGCGGGCGACGTCTACACGCTGAGCCACGGCGGTGAGGTGCTGGCCCGGTACTCCCTGCCGGACGGGGTGAAGTGCCTGGTCGCGGACGAGTTCTGGATATACGCGGGCTGTGACGACGGCACGGTGTACGACCTGTCGTCGAAGGTTCCCTTCGGGGCCTACGCGATCGCGGCGGACGTGGACATCTACTGGCTCGACATCCACGAGGGCGTGCTGAACGTCTCCGACGCGAACGGCGGCCTGACCGTCATCGACCACGAGGACGAGCACCAGTGGTCGCGGAAGTCCGCCGGCAACGGCGCCTGGATGGTCCGGGCGGACGAGCGGGCGGTCTTCCACGGGCACAGCGGCGGCGTGACGGCCTACGCGGCCGACGGCACCGGGCAGTTGTGGCACACCAAGACCCCCGGCGGGGTGCTGTTCGGCTGGCAGGAGGACCACGCGGTGTACGCGGGCACGGTCCGCAACACCGTGCAGCGCCTGTCGAAGGCGACGGGGGCCGTGGAGGCCTCCTACGCGTGCGACGCGGCGGTGTATTCGTGCGCGACCTCGCCCGACGGACGGCACGTCTTCGCCGGCGACTCCTCCTCCTCGGTCTACTGCTTCGACGCCGACGGCCGGCGGCTGTGGAAGCTGGGGACGGGCGGCGGGTCGGCGCTGTCCATGCAGTACCTGGACGGTCGGCTGTACCTGGTCACCACGGACGGGTCGCTGGTCTGCGTGGATGCGACCGAGCAGGCGATCGCGGCGGCCCAGGAGGGCTCGGTGCCCGCGCCGATGGACGTGAAGTCGGCGGCGGCGCTGCCGGTGTTCACCCCGGCCGCGTCGGCCTCGGCGGTGGCGACGGTGTCCATGGCGGCGGCCCCCGCGGGCGGCGTGGTGGTCGAGTGCGTCCAGCAGGGCGGCCGGATGCGGGTCCAGGTGGTCTCCGGCGGCTTCGAACCCTCGTGGAACGTGCAGTTCCCGCGCGGGATACGCGAGGCGGGCGCCCGGTACGTGGTGGACGGGCTGCACGCTGCCTCGGGCGGCTTCTACCGGGTCCGCGGGGAGATACGCCGCCTGGTGTGAGCCGGGGGGCGGTCGGCCCGGCCGGTTCAGGGGGCGTGCTGCCCGCAGACCGCCGGGGTGACACCGGGCGGGGCCGGGGTGGCGATCGCGAAGGGGGTCCCCACCGGGCGCGCGGGGGTCACGTGGAGCACGACCGGCTCGGTGCCGAGGTTGTGGCCCAGGTGTATGTGGTGGATGCCGGCCGGTTCCACGAAGGTGCTCCCGGGCGGGTGCACCACGACGGTGCGGTCGTGCAGGACCCGGGTCAGGGTGCCCGCCAGGACCACCGCGTCCAGCCGGACCCGGTGGAAGTGCCATCCGGTACAGCCGCCCGGTGGTATGACTATCTTTCTGCCAGTCGGGAGCGTGGCGAGGCACGTCCCACCCGGCCGCTCCGCCATCGCCTGCCGCCCACCCATGTGCCCTCCTCGGCCGGACCTTCCCCGGTCCACCGCTCCACGGTAAAAGGGCCACGCAGCGCCCAGGAACAGTCGGCGAAACATCAACATGCCTTCTCCACCAGGTGATATGAGGGTCATACAGCGGTATCACACCATCATGAGCCTGGTGGTTTTTGAGTCGTTGAAGCAGATCCACTGCGCCGACTGCCGGCAGGGACCGCTCCGGCACCTCGTCCGCGAGTCCGGCGTCCCCCGCTGCCTGGACTGTACGGATCTCGGCCATCTCGTCTATCTGCCGCGCGGGGACACGGCACTCACCCGCCGTTCCCGCGAGGGAAGTTCGCTCTGTGCCGTCGTGGTCCGCTTCAACAAACGCCGCCACCGGTACGAACGGCTGGGGCTCCTCGTCGAGGAGGCCGCCCTGGCCCGCGCGGAGCGCGCCTGCCTCGCGGACTCCGAGGCCCGGGCGCGCCGCCGGGAGCGCGACCGGCGGCGGCGGGCGGCCGAGGACACCCGGTTCACGGCGGCGTTCGCCGCAGAGATCGTGCGACTGTTCCCCGGATGCCCGGCCGACCGTGCGGTGGCGATCGCCACCCACGCCTCGGTGCGCGGCAGCGGCCGGGTGGGCCGGACCGCGGCCGGCCGCGCCCTGGACGAGCTGGCGGTCTCCGTCGCGGTGCGCGCGGCGGTGCGGCACACGGACACCGAGTACGACGCCCTGCTGATGGCGGGGGTCCCCCGGTTCACGGCCCGCGCCCGGCTGGCCGCCCGGATCGACGCCATCCTGGACGGCTGGCGCACGCCGCCCCGGATCGAGACCCCCGTGGGCGGATGAGTCGTCGCCAGGACACCCGGGGGCCGCGGAGCTACGGTGAAAGGAGAGGCGATGGGTGGGTGAGCCGGCGCCGGGACGAGATCTGCCACGGGGGGGACGACCATCTACCCAGAAGGAGGCCTCGGTGACTGCGCATGTCAGTCTTTTCGCGGCGTCGACCCTTCTGATCTCGACGTGCGGGACCACGGGGGCAATGGCGGACGAACCTTCTCCGGGAAACCGGGAGCAGGCCAAGGCTGCTGTTGTCCAAGTCATGAACAACTCCGGCGCCGGTAGCGGATTTGTCTACGATGCCGGCAGCGGTCTGGTTGCCACCACGGCGAGGGTCGTCGCAGGGAACAGCGGCCTGGAAGTGATCGCAGAGGGCAAGCTTCCGATCTCCGCCCAACTGCTGGGAAGCGACCTCTGCCAAGATCTGGCCGTGCTCAAGGTCGAACCTCCACCGACGGGCATGAAGAGCCTGCAGTTCGGAAACAGCGATCTGCTGTTCAACGGCGACGTCGTCATTTCCCTCGGCTACCCGGACGCGGGCGACCCCCAGGCGAAGACGGTTGCCGTGTCCGGGGCGGCGTACGAACCCGTCGGCGACGTCGCTCACCTGTCGGGCCCCGACTACCCCTCCCTGATCCACCATTCCGTCCAGATGAAGAGCGGAACCCTCGGAGGGCCGGTACTGAACAAGGACGGCGAAGTGGTCGGCATCAACACGGGGGTAGAGGTGGAGGACAAATCGACGGGGGAAACGCGCATCGCGGCGGAGGCCATCAGCAGCAACCATGCCCGGTCCGAACTTCCCGCTCTGGCTGCCGGATCGATGAAGAACGATCCCGGATGGTGGCTCGGCGCCGTGTCGGATCAAGATCTCGCGCTGCGGTCCGCGACCACCGGGATCGACAAGAGCTCGCTGGAGAAGACTCAGAAGCACCTTCAGGGCGAGGGAACTGACGGCCTCTTCGTTCTCGACGTCCGCAACGACTCTGCGGCCCAGAAGGCAAAGGTCCAGCAGGGCGCCGTGATCACCGCAGTGAACGGGGAGGCCGTGTCCTCGTTCCCGGAGTTGTGCGACGTCCTCGAACCCGCGGAACCCGGCGCCAAGCTGAGCGTCGAAGGGATCCATTCAGGAGCCGGCAGGGACAGCGGCCACCGGTTCGGTGAACCGTGGACCGCCGACGTGGTGCTGGCGGGCGCGGGCCGGTAGAGCAACGGGGCACGGCCGGTCCGTCCGTTCCGGCCACCCCGGCCCACACTCTGCCCCTCGTCCGTCGGGACGAGCCCGTGTGGGCCGCGACTCCGGTGCCGCCTGCGGCCTACGGCCTCAGTTGAGGCGGAAGCGGCGGTACAGGAGGACCCCGCCCAGGAGGAGCGCACCACCGCTCGGCAGCAGGTAGCCGACGCCGTCGGACCCGGTGTGGGCGAGGGCCTCGTGCTGCGGGGCCTCGGGCGGGGTGACCCGCGTGACCGGCGCGGTCGGATCAGCCGGGACGACCGGGGTCACCGGCTGTTCCACGACGGGCGGCTGGACGGGCTTGCCGCCGGTGGGCTCCTCGCCGTTGACGGAGGTATTGCCGAGCGACGGGTTGCCGATACCGACCACGTTCACCGAGTTGCCGCTGATGTTCAGCGGGAGGTCGATCGGGAGCTGGAGCCCGTTGCCGGACAGCACTCCCGGCGAATCCTTTCCGCGTCCCTCGGCGCTCGCCCCTCCACCGTTCCCACTGCCCGGTTTCACCGCATCCGCGGCCCTCGTCCCGGAATGCCCGCCACCACCCTTGGGCGCCTCGTTGCTACAGCGGTTCCCGGCGGACGGGTTGAGCAGACCCACCACGCTCACCGTGTTCCCGCACGCGTTCACCGGCACGTTCACGGGCAGTTGGACGAGATTTCCGGACAGCAGCCCCGGCGAGCGCTCGGCCCGGCCACTCGCGTCCGCGTCGGCATGGGCGAACCCGCCCACACCCGCGACCGCCAGTCCGCCTCCCGCAACCACCGCCGCGATCAAGCCATTCCGACGACTGTGACGCATCAGTTTTCCTGCCTTCCGGAGAACTTCGCGGGTAATGTCCCCGCACCGGAAACAACGCTCTGACCCCATTCGGGTTATAGAGACGGTAGGCATTTCACTCAATCGTGTACTGGGTACTGGGTACTTCATGACTGATCGCCCGCTGCTCCTCCTCGACGTGGACGGCCCCCTCAACCCGTTCCGCTCCCCCCTCGCCGGCCTGCGCGGATACCGGAGCCACCGGATGTGGCCGGACGTCTGGCTCTCCTACCGCGACCCGGAGTCGCGCCGCGCCCGGCGCGGGGCGCGGGTCCGCCTCCACCCCTCCCACGGCGCCCGGCTGCTGGCCCTGCCCTTCGAGCTCACCTGGGCCACCGCCTGGACCCACCAGGCCAACACGATGATCTCCCCGCACATCGGGCTGCCCGGCGACCTGTCGGTCGTCGAGTGGCCCGAACTGTTCGCCAAGGACCCCGACGGTCTCTCGTGGAAGACGCGCCACCTCCGCGACTGGGCAGCCGGTCGCCCCTTCGCCTGGGTCGACGACATGATCACCGCCCGCGACCGCGCCTGGGTCGCCGAGCACCATCCGGCACCGGCCCTCCTGCTGCACGTCCACCCGCGCCACGGGCTGCGCGACCGCGATTTCACCGCCCTGACCCGCTGGGCCGAGGGCATCAGCCCAGCAGCGCGCTGACCGGGTCCCTGGACGGGCGGCCTATCGGCCACCAGTCCTGGTCGCCGAGGCGGTCCGCGTAGCAGTACCAGAGGCCCTCACGGCCGAGACGGAGCTGGCGGGCGTGGATCGTCAGGCGGTTGCGGTCGGGGCGGAAGGAGCCCTGGCCCGCGGCGAGCAGCGCCGGCCGGGCCCGGTCGAAGGGGCCGGCCGGCGGGTCCCAGGGCTCTTCGAGGGCGGCGAGGGCGGCCCGGCCGCCCTGGCGCCATGCCGCCGCTGCCCGGGCGAGGTCGGTGGTGCTGCGGCCGGTGGCCCGGGCCAGGTCCCGGTAGAGGGTGCGGGCGGCGCCCGTCAGCCCCGCCGTGGGGTGAGCGGAGGCGAGCCGGACGGCGTCCTGCCAAAGGGTGAGCCCGGCGATCGGATCCTCGCCGGTGGTCAGCAGCGCGAGGGCGCGGGCGGCCGCGTCGGAGGCGAGCTGGTCGAGCGCCAGCGGGTCCGGGGCCGCCGGGTCGGCCGGGTAGGCCGGCGGCAGGCCCACGGCGGCGGGCGCGGGCAGGGGCGCGGGCAGCAGCGGCAGACCGGTGCGGGCCAACGCCGCCCCGGCCGGGACGCCGGGGAAACCGGGCGCAGCATCGGGCTGTTCACGCGCGGCGTGGGCGGCATTGCGGCGGGTGAGCTCGTCGAGCAGTTCCCGCTCGCCGCGGCCGCGCAGGAGCAGCAGGACGAAGGGGTCCTCGTCCAGGAGTCGGGCCGCCCGGTAGCAGAGGGCCGCCGCGTGCTTGCACGGCGGACGCCCGAAGTCCGGGCAGGAGCAGTGCGGGACGAGCTCTCCCACGCCGGGCAGCACGGCCCCCGCGAGCGACTGCGGTACCTCCCGCTCCAGCAGGGCGGCGAGCGCCGCGGGGTCGGCCGCGACCGTCTCCAGCAGGTCGTTCCACTCCGGGTCCGCGAAGGCTGGCAGGGTCAGCTCGGTACGGTACGGGCGGGGCCGGCTGCCCCGGACGTACGCCACGATCCGGCCGGGGGTGACGGTGACCGCGTCGACGTGCCCCTCCTCGGCATACGTACGCCCCCGGGCCAGGCGGGCTCCGTCGCGGGAGACCTCCTCCAGCGCCGACACCCAGGCCCGGCCCCACCAGCTGACCGCCTCGGCCCCGGCGGGCACGGTCTCGAAGGTGCGGCGGCGGTCGTCCCGCGCGGTGATCATCCGGGCCTCCGCAGGGACACGAGGTCGGCCAGCTCGCGGTCGGTCAGCTCGGTCAGCGCCGACTCCCCGGAGCCCAGGACGGCGTCGGCCAGGGCCCGCTTCGCCTCCAGCATCTCGGCGATGCGGTCCTCGACGGTGCCCTCGGCGATGATCCGGTGGACCTGAACGGGCTGGGTCTGGCCGATGCGGTAGGCGCGGTCGGTGGCCTGTTCCTCCACGGCCGGGTTCCACCAACGGTCGAAGTGGATGACGTGTCCGGCCCGGGTGAGGTTCAGCCCGGTGCCCGCCGCCTTCAGGGACAGCAGGAACACGGGGACCTCGCCTGCCTGGAAGCGGTCGACCAGCTCCTCCCGGCGCGGCACCGGCGTCCCGCCGTGCAGCAGCTGCGAAGCGATCCCGCGGGCCTGCAGGTGCCGTTCGATCAGGCGGGCCATCGTCACGTACTGGGTGAAGACCAGCACCGAGCCGCCCTCGGCCAGGATCGTGTCCAGCAACTCGTCCAGCAGGGCGAGTTTGCCCGAGCGGTGCGGGATGCGGGGCTGCTCCTCCTTCAGGTACTGGGCGGGGTGGTTGCAGATCTGCTTGAGCGAGGCCAGCAGCTTCATGATCATGCCGCGCCGTTCCATGCCCTCGCTCGACTCGATCACGGCCATCGCCTCGTCCACCGCGGCCCGGTAGAGCGAGGCCTGCTCCCGGGTGAGGGAGACCGGGTGGTCGGTCTCGGTCTTGGGCGGCAGCTCGGGCGCGATCCCCGGATCGGACTTCTTGCGGCGCAGCAGGAACGGCCGGACGAGCGCGGACAGCCGGGCGACCGCCGCCTCATTGCCGCCGTCCTCCTCCTGCTGGTGCTCCACGGGGCGGGCATGGCGGGCCCGGAACGCGGTCAGCGGTCCCAGCAGCCCCGGCGTGGTCCAGTCGAGCAGCGCCCAGAGCTCGGAGAGGTTGTTCTCCACCGGGGTACCGGTCAGCGCCACCCGGGCCGGCGCCGGCACCGTGCGCAGCGCCTTCGCGGTCGCCGAATGCGGGTTCTTGACGTGCTGCGCCTCATCGGCGACGACCATGCCCCAGCTCTGTTCGGCGAGCAGCGCGGCGCTGGCGCGCATCGTCCCGTAGGTGGTGAGCACGAACCCGCCGGCGCAGGACGTCAGGTCCTCGATGCTGCGGCTGCCGCCGTGGAAGCGGCGTACGGGCGTGCCGGGGGCGAACTTCTCGATCTCCCGCTGCCAGTTGCCGAGGAGGGACGCGGGGCACACGACGAGCGTCGGCTCCGGCCGGTCCCGGTGCAGGTGCAGGGCGATCAGCGTGACGGTCTTGCCGAGGCCCATGTCGTCTGCGAGGCAGCCGCCGAGACCGAGCGAGGTCATCAGGTCCAGCCAGGCCAGGCCGCGCGCCTGGTAGTCGCGCAGGGTGGCCTTGAGGGCGGCGGGCTGCGGCAGCGGCGGCTGCTCCCCCGTCAGCCGGTCCCGCAGCGCGGCCAGCGCCCCCACCGGCACCGCCTCGACGGGCGCGCCGTCGACCTCGGCCGTCCCCGTCAGTACGGTGGCCAGCGCGTCGACCGGATCCAGCACGCCCAGCTCCCGCTTGCGCGCCTTGCGCACCAGCTCCGGATCGACCCGCACCCACTGGTCCCGCAGCCGGACGACGGGCCGGTGCGCCTGGGCGAGCGCGTCCATCTCCCCGGGGGTGAGCCGGTCGCCGCCCAGCGCCAGCTCCCAGGAGAAGGCGAAGAGGTGCTCGGCGTCGAAGAAGGCGGTCCCGTCGGTCGCGGACCCGGGCGCGGTGGATCGTACGACGGCGGTCGCCGACAGGGTACGGGCCAGCTCGCGCGGCCAGTGGACCAGGACCCCGGCGGCCGCCAGGCGGCTCGCGGCCACCCCGAGCAGGTCCTCCAGCTCCGGGTCGGACAGGGCGAGCGCATCGGGCACGGGCTGGTCCAGCAGGCGCAGCAGCGGCGGCCAGACCCGGGCGGCCCTGCGCAGCGCGAGCACGGCGTCGATCCGGGCGCGCGGGCCGAAGCCGGCCGAAGCCGTGCCCGCCCACAGCTGCCCGGCATCGGCGACCAGGGTCGGATCGGCGAGGCTGTGGATCTGGACGACGGCGGCCCCGGCACGGCGGGTGTCGGCTTCCTCGGCCGCGTCGAAGAGGCGGAAGGAGGACAGGTCGAGCCGGAGCGAGATCCCGACGCCGGTATCGGCGCCGACCGCGACCTGAGCGGCCCAGTCCTGTATCCCGGGGACCCGCTGCGGCTCCCGCGCGGCGAACGGCCGCCCGGCGGCCACGGCGGCGGCCGGAGTGCGGGGCAGGCTGTCTGCGACGGCGTCGAGGAACGCCCGGACCAGCGCCTCCGGTTCGGGCAGCTGGAGCGGGCGGCGGCCGGCCAGGGGGGTCGCGTACCCCTCGTGCGGCAGCGCGGCGGCGACCGCGCGGAGATGGTCGATGTCGGCGGCGTCGAGCGGTCCGGCCCGCCAGGCGTCGACGCCCTCGGGGGTGATCCCGGGGAGGAGCCGGCCGCGGGCGGCGAGGGCGAGCGCCTGCCGGGCGGCGGTGCCCCAGGCACGGGTGGCGGGATGCGCGGCGGGGCTGCGGGGTGCCTGCGCGAGCAGGGGCAGGGCGGCGGCGACGGTGAAGGTCACCGCGGGCACGGTCCGGCTGCGCACCCCGTCGCCGTGCGGGCGTACGACGGTGAGCGGCCGGGGCTCGCCCGCCTCGGGCAGGGCGTCCCCGTCGGGCGCCCAGAAGGCGACCCGCCCCTCCCTGGGGACGGCGGCGGGCAGGAAGACGGCGGCGTGCCACAGCAGCGCGGCGGCCTGCGGCTGCGTGCTCATCGCTGTCCCCCTCCCCGTCCGGTGCCCGTCGGAGCCCGATCGGTGTGTTCCGGTACCGCCGAGCCCGTTCGGTGTGTTCCTGTACCGACGAGTTTAGGCGTGGCCACCGACAACGCCTTCTGACCTGCGGTTCAGCGGGCCCAGCGGCCCTGCTCCAGTGCAAACCCGTACACCGGCCGACCGGTCGCGGCGCTCGTGCGCAGCGGCCGCCCGTCGTCGTCGATGCGCAGGGTGCCCGACCCGGACGGGCCGGTCCACCGGAGGTCGAGGGACCAGTCGCAGTCGCATCCCGTGGTGGCCGCCTCCACCCTCAGGACGACGGGCTCGGAGGCCGAGACGCGCAAGGGGAGGACGGGGGCGGGCAGCGGGCTGCCGCCGTCGTTCCCGGCGACGGGCCGGGCGAGGGGGCGCGGCGCGTCCAGGTTGACGGCGAACACGGCAGGGGTGAGCCCGCCGCCGCAGCCCTGCGACATCTGGTAGACGTTCCAGGCCGGCGGCTTGCGGCGGGCCGCCACCCGTACTTCCAGGTCCTCCAGCACCACGGCGCCCGGCCCCGTGCCGTGCAGGGTGACCTCCACGATCTGCGACCCGGCGTGCACGGCACGCTGCGCCGACGCCCAGGCGGGCGCGTCCGCCTCCACGGGCGGCGGGGCCACGACGCCGGGACCGCGCTCGCTGAGGTAGGCGTGGTCGCATCCCGCGGTCCACACGTGCGGGCGGACCGCCGCCTTGAGGGGCGCGACCGGGGCCCGGCCCGGGGCCGATGCCGGCGGTGACGCGGGCGGCGCGGCGGTGGCCGGGCCGGACCCCGGAGCCGATGACCCGGCCGGCCCGGTCGGCCCGGTCGGCCCCGCCGACCCGGTCGGTGGCGTCGGCTCCGGTGCACCGGGCGCCGCCGGTACCGACGCGGCCGGCGGGGTCGCACCCGTACCCGTACTCCCGCCCGCGCGCGGCGCGCGGGACTCGGGACCGGCGGCCGCCAGCAGCGCCACGGCCACCGCCCCGGCCGTCACCCCCGCGGCCACGACCACGGCCGCCCGCCGCCGGTACCGGGCCCGCCGGGCCACCGGCTCCGGCGCCCCTACGACAACGGGCTCTGGCTCGGGCTCGGGCTCTGGCTCGGGCTCGGGCTCGGACTCGGACTCGGCCCGAAGCACAGGCTCCGGTGCCGGCACCGGCACCGGCACCACCCCCGCCCGCCGTCGCGCATCCGCCAGCAGCCACGCCCGGTGCAGGTCCACCGCCTCCCCCCGCGATGCCCCGCAGGCCCGGGCGAAGCGGTCGACCACGGCGAACTCCGCCGGCAGCGCCTCCCCGTTGCAGTACCGGTGCAGCGTCGACGTACTCGTGTGCAGTCGGCGCGCCAAGGCTCCGTAACTGAGCCCGGCACGCTCCTTCAGCTCCCGCATCAGCCGCGCGAAATTCTCGGCCTCGCTCACGCTCTCCCCCGTTCCGCGTCCCGCGACAGCGTTCCATGCATGAGGTGTTCCCCCAGGTGACAGCACGTACGGCCGTTCCAGCGTCCCGGATTCGCCCCAATCCGTCGCCCGCCACGCCGTCCGGGGAACAGGCTCGTCAGGCACACACCACCGCACTCGACGCTCACGGGGAGTACCGAACATGTTCCGACGTACCGACACCGCCGCGACGCTCGCCACTGCGCTCGTCGCGGCGGCCGCCGCCCTCGTCCTGACCGCCTCTACCTCGGCCGCGGCCGCCACTGCCCCCGGCTTCCTGGCCGGAACCGATCTCCCGCCGCACCCCACCTCGCCCTGGTACGCGGGTGCTGTCACCAAGGGGCTGCCCGAGACCCCGCCGTTCTGCCTGGACGGCGTGCTGCCGGCCGCGGGGAGCTGGCACCGCGTCTTCGGTACCGAGTACGACACCGGTGCCGTGCAGGTCTCCGTACGGTCCACCTCGCCCGCCGCGGCGGCCAAGCTGGCCGGAACCCTGGAGCGCAAGGTGGCGGCCTGCGCCGCCGACTGGCTGCGGACGACCCCGGGCGGCACCGCTTCCTGGCAGGACTACGGCACGCTCCCCGTCGAGGAGGGCGCGCACGTCTACGGGGTCCACACCTCGATCCCCGAGTCCGAGCCCGGCGTGCACCTGTTCGGGATCGGGCGCGACGGCTCCACGGTGACCGTCGTGCAGTGGGGTCAGATGGGCGACCTGTCCCACGCTCCGGTCGCCGCCTTCAAGAAGACGACCACCAAGGCCGTGAACAAGCTGAACCCGTAGCGGGACCCGTAGCAGGACCCGGAGCAGGACCCGGAGCGGGATCGATGGCTCGACCCGCGGGCCGGCCCGCGGCCCGGCCCGCCGCCGCAGGCCGGAGTGGGACCATGGACGGGAGAGGCGATGTCCATGCGTTCGGGAAACGAACCGGTGACCGCCCGCAGTCCGCTGCGGCTGCGGTTCTGGCTGGGTGTCTGGGGGCTGGTCTGGGCCGCCGCCGGCACGGCCGTGTTCTCGCTGGTGGGCCGCCCGGGATGGGCGGCCGCCTGCGGGGTGCTGGCGGTGGTCGTGGCCGTGGACCTGTTCATGATCGTGCGCCATATGCGCCAGGGCCCGCACTACCAGCCGGGCCCGGACGTCCCTCCGTACGAGCCGCCCGGGAGCCGCTGAGCAGGTGAACCGGTCATCGAGTGAACCGGTCATCGGGTGAGCGGGTAAGCGGCTGCTTCAGGCGGAGTCGCCCGCGGCCGGGTCCTCGAAGCGGGCCGCAGCCAGGTACTCGGGCTGCGGGTCGAGGGCCGCCGCGAGGCGGAAGTGCTTGCGCGCCTGCTCCGGCCGGCCCGAGCGCTGGAAGGTCCGGGCCAGCGCGAAGTGGGCGAAGGCATTGTCCGGCTCCCGCTCCAGCACCAGCTCGAACTCCAGCTCCGCCGGACGCAGTTGCGCGGCGGCGAAGAAGGCCCGGGCGCGCAGCAGCCGGGCCGCAGTGTTCTCCGGGTGCGCGGCTATGACCGAGTCGAGCAGCTTGACCGCACCGCGCGGGTCCCGGGCGGCGAGCAGGTGCTCGGCGGCCCGGTAGTCGATGACGTGGGTTTCCGGGCTGGACGGGGTGGGGCGAGTGGTCTCGGACACGATCGAAATCCTTCCCTCTACGGGCGCGTTCAACGCCCCCGCCCCACCCGCTATTCCATGCACACGTCAGATCGCCCCGCCGGACGCCCGCTCCACGAGTTCTTCCCACACCTTGCGCACCTGCGGTTCCAGCGCCTCCAGCGGCCCGTCGTTGTCGATCACGAGGGTCGCCACCGCGAGCCGCTGCTCCCGCGTGGCCTGAGCGGCCATCCGGGCCCGCGCCTCCTCCTCGGCCATGCCGCGCCGCGCAGTCAGCCGCGTCAGCTGGGTCTGCGGGGCCGCGTCGACGACGACGACGAGGTCGTAGAGCGGCGCCAGGCCGTTCTCCGCGAGCAGCGGTACGTCGTGCACCACGATCGCGCCGGCCCCGGCGGCGGCCTCCAGCTCGGCCGACCGGGCCCCCACCAGGGGGTGCACGATCGAGTTCAGCGTCCGGAGCTTCGCCGGGTCCGCGAACACGATGGATCCCAGCTTCGGCCGGTCCAGCGTGCCCTCCGCGGTCAGCACCGACTCCCCGAAGGCCGCCACGACGGCCGCGAGTCCCGGCGTACCGGGTTCCACGACCTCTCGTGCGATCCGATCGGCGTCGACGACGATCGCCCCGTACCCCGCCAGCAGTCGCGAGACCTCGCTCTTGCCGGCACCGATTCCGCCCGTCAGGCCTACTTTCAGCATGCCCCGCAGCATAGGGGGCCCCGCTCGTACGTCAGTTCTCGCCCTCGCGCTCCGCGAGGAAGCGCTCGAACTCGCGGCCGAGCTCGTCCGCCGACGGCAGCTCCGCCGGCTCGGCGATCATGTTGCCGCGGGTCTCGGCACCGGCGGCCGCGTCGTACTGGTGCTCCAGCCCCTGCACCAGGCTGACCAGCTCCTCGTCGCCCTCGCGGATCTGCCGGTCGATCTCCGTCTGCGTGCGGTGCGCCTCGGTGCGCAGCGCGTGCGCCACGGCCGGCAGCACCAGCCCGGTCGCCGCCGTGATCGCCTCCAGTACCGCCAGCGCGGCGTCCGGGTACGGGGAACGCGCCACGTAGTGCGGTACGTGGGCGGCGACGCCCAGGACGTCGTGCCCGGCCTGTGCCAGGCGGAACTCCACCAGGGACTCCGCGCTGCCCGGCACCTGCGCCTCGTCGAAGGGGCTGCGGTGGCCCGGCATGAGGTCGGTCCGGTTGCCGTGCGGGGTGATGCCCACGGGGCGGGTGTGCGGGACGCCCATCGGGATGCCGTGGAAGTTGACGGAGAGCCGGACGCCGAGGCGCTCGACGATCTGCCGGACGGCGACGGAGAAGCGCTCCCACTCCACGTCGGGCTCCGGGCCGGACAGCAGCAGGAAGGGGGCTCCGGTGGCGTCCTGGACGAGCCGGACCTCCAGCCGCGGCTCCTCGAACTCGGTCCAGTGGTCGCGCTGGAAGGTCAGCAGCGGGCGCCGGGCCCGGTAGTCCACCAGCCGGTCCGCGTCGAACCGGGCGACCACCTGGTGGGGCAGGGTGTCCAGCAGCCGCTCGACGATCTGCTCGCCGGCCTCACCCGCGTCGATGTACCCCTCGAAGTGGTACAGCATGACCAGCCCGGCCGAGTCCTGGGCGACTGCCAGGTCGGCCACCGCCAGGCCCTTGGCATCCCATTCGTACAAACCCTGTGGATCAAGCACCGTCACCACTCCTCCTCGCCTCGTTCTCAGCCAAGAACGTTCAAGGCGGCGCCGCCATTCCCCAGTTGGCCGCATTCACAGGAACGCAATGGATCAACGTGGATCAACGTGGACCGACGTGGACCGACGAGGGCCGACGGGGATCGACGCAGCGGGTCGAGGTGCGGGACACCGGGCGCGGAACGCGGTGAGGCCCGCCCCCCGAAGGGGACGGGCCTCACCGTTCACTGCAGTTCAGCTCGGCTCACACCGGAGTGTGATGCGCGCTGCGATCAGCTCTGGCCGCCGGCCAGCTTCTCGCGGAGCGCGGCCAGGGCCTCGTCCGACGCCAGGGCGCCGGAGGTCTCGTCCGACTCCGAGGAGTACGAACCACCCGAGATGCCCGCACCGGCGTTGCCACCGGCGGCCGGGGCGGCAGCGCCCTCGGCAGCAGCGGCCTCGTCGGCCTCGCGGCTCTTGATGACCTGAGCCTGGTGCTGCTCGAAGCGCTGCTGCGCCTCGGCGTACTGGGTCTCCCAGGCCTCGCGCTGCTTGTCGAAGCCCTCGAGCCAGTCGTTGGTCTCGGGGTCGAAGCCCTCGGGGTAGATGTAGTTGCCCTGGTCGTCGTAGGACGCGGCCATGCCGTACAGGGTCGGGTCGAACTCGACCGACGCCGGGTCGGCACCGAAGGACTCGTTGGCCTGCTTCAGCGACAGCGAGATCCGGCGACGCTCAAGGTCGATGTCGATGACCTTGACGAAGATCTCGTCGTTGACCTGGACGACCTGCTCCGGGATCTCCACGTGGCGCTCGGCCAGCTCGGAGATGTGGACCAGACCCTCGATGCCCTCGTCCACGCGGACGAACGCACCGAACGGAACCAGCTTGGTGACCTTACCCGGGACGACCTGACCGATCTGGTGGGTCCGGGCGAACTGCTGCCACGGGTCCTCCTGCGTCGCCTTCAGCGACAGGGAGACACGCTCGCGGTCCATGTCGACGTCGAGGACCTCGACGGTGACTTCCTGACCGACCTCGACAACCTCGGACGGGTGGTCGATGTGCTTCCAGGACAGCTCGGAGACGTGGACGAGACCGTCGACGCCACCCAGGTCCACGAAGGCACCGAAGTTGACGATCGAGGAAACGACGCCGGAGCGGACCTGACCCTTCTGCAGGGTGGTGAGGAACGTCTGGCGAACCTCGGACTGGGTCTGCTCGAGCCAGGCGCGGCGGGACAGGACCACGTTGTTGCGGTTCTTGTCCAGCTCGATGATCTTCGCCTCGAGCTCCTTGCCCACGTAGGGCTGGAGGTCGCGGACGCGACGCATCTCGACGAGAGAGGCCGGCAGGAAGCCGCGGAGGCCGATGTCCAGGATGAGACCACCCTTGACGACCTCGATGACGGTACCGGTGACGATGCCGTCTTCTTCCTTGATCTTCTCGATGGTGCCCCAGGCACGCTCGTACTGAGCGCGCTTCTTCGAGAGGATCAGGCGGCCTTCCTTGTCCTCCTTCTGGAGAACCAGGGCCTCGATCTCGTCGCCGACCTTGACGACCTCGTTCGGGTCGACGTCGTGCTTGATCGAGAGCTCGCGGCTGGGGATCACGCCTTCGGTCTTGTAACCGATGTCGAGGAGAACCTCGTCCCGGTCAACCTTGACGATGACGCCGTCGACGATGTCGCCATCGTTGAAGTACTTGATCGTCTCGTCGATCGCCGCGAGGAACGCGTCCGCGTCGCCGATGTCGTTGACCGCAACCTGCGGAGTGGTGGCGGTGGTCTCGGTGCTGCTCGTCATGTGGGAAAGGGCTCCGGTTACGGACAGAAAGTCGTAGGTACTGCTACGCCGGGAGCCCTTATCGGCATCCACCGAAGACCGGACAGCCAAGGAGGCCCCCAATCCGCAGAAGAGCGGCGGGGCCTCGAGAACCGAGGGGACATCAACAGATGCAAGCGCAGCCTGCTAGGTCTGAGGAGCACAGGCTCGCAGCGCAACTTGTAGCATACGGGGGCAGCCGGACAGGGTCAATGCGCGAAGGCGCACACCCCGGGCAGATCGCCTCAAGACCGGCACAATTTATGGGCGGGAAGCACTTCCTGACGCTTCCTGCCACATTCGGAACACATTCGCAGACTACGACGACGGGCCCCATGAACCAAGAGGACTACGCCTCCGAAGACGCGTACGCAGCCGATCCGGGCTCCGGGGAGGACGCGGAGGCCACGCGGCGTCACGCGGGGGAAGCGGAGAGCAGCCGGGCCAGCCGGAGCTGGTGGGACCGCAACGCCGACGAGTACCAGAGCGACCACGGCGCGTTCCTCGGCGACGACCGCTTCGTCTGGGGGCCCGAGGGGCTGGACGAGGCGGAGGCGGCCCTCCTCGGCCCCGCCGCGTCCCTCAAGGGCAAGGACATCCTGGAGATCGGCGCCGGCGCCGCCCAGTGCGCCCGCTGGCTGGCCGCCCAGGGCGCCCGCGCCGTGGCCCTCGACCTCTCCCACCGCCAGCTCCAGCACGCCCTGCGCATCGGCGACAGCGACGCGCCGGGGGCCCTGCTCGTCGAGGCCGACGCCGGACGCCTCCCCTTCCGAGCCGGCTCCTTCGACCTGGCCTGCTCCTCCTACGGCGCCGTCCCCTTCGTCGCCGACCCCGTGGGCGTCGTGCGCGAGGTGCACCGCGTCCTGCGCCCCGGCGGCCGCTGGGTCTTCTCCGTCACCCACCCGATCCGGTGGGCCTTCCCCGACGAGCCCGGCCCCGAGGGGCTGTCCGTCGCCGCCTCCTACTTCGACCGCACCCCCTACGTGGAGCAGGACGAGCGGGGCCGCGCCCTCTATGTGGAGCACCACCGCACGATCGGCGACCGGGTCCGCGACGTGGTGGCGGGCGGTTTCCGCCTGCTCGACCTGGTCGAGCCCGAGTGGCCCGAATGGAACAGCCAGGAGTGGGGCGGCTGGTCCCCGCTGCGCGGCAACCTGATCCCGGGCACCGCGATCTTCGTCTGCGAGCGCGACTGACGTGATCCGGACCGCCGCCCTCGACGCCCTGCCCGTACGGGAGGCCGTGCCCGCGCTCGTCTCGGCGCTGGACGGCCACGGCACGGCGGTGCTCTGCGCCCCGCCCGGCACCGGCAAGACCACGCTGGTCCCGCTGGTGCTGGCCGGGCTGGTGGGCGGCGGACCGCGGCGCCGGGTGGTCGTCGCGGAGCCCCGGCGGATCGCGGCCCGGGCCGCCGCGCGGCGGATGGCCTGGCTGCTGGGCGAGCAGGTCGGCGGCGCGGTGGGCTTCACCGTGCGCGGCGAACGGGTGGCCGGCCCGAACACGGTGGTGGAGGTCGTGACCACCGGGGTGCTGCTCCAGCGCCTCCAGCGCGACCAGGAACTGACCGGCGTCGACGTGGTGATCCTGGACGAGTGCCACGAGCGGCACCTGGACGCCGACACGGTCGCCGCCTTCCTCCTCGACGTACGGGAGACCCTGCGCCCGGAGCTGCGGCTGGTGGCGGCCTCGGCGACCACGGACTCCGCCGGCTGGGCGCGCGTACTCGGCCGCGGCAGCCCCGGCGGCGCGCCGGTGGTGGAAGCCGCGGGGGTCTCGTACCCGGTGGAGACGGTCTGGGCGCCGCCGGCCCGGCCGGTGCGGCCCCCGCACGGGATGCGGGTGGATCCGGCGCAGCTGACGCACGTGGCCTCGGTGGTGCGGCGGGCGCTGACGGAGCGCACCGGCGACGTGCTGTGCTTCCTGCCCGGCGTCGGCGAGATCGCCCGGGTCGCCGGCCAGCTGGCCGGGGTGGACGCCGAGGTGCTCCAGATCCACGGCCGGGCCCCGGCCGCGGTCCAGGACGCGGTGCTCTCCGTCGCCGACCACCGCAGGGTGATCCTGTCCACCGCCGTGGCGGAGTCGAGCCTGACCGTCCCCGGGGTGCGCGTGGTGGTGGACTCCGGGCTGGCCCGCGAGCCCCGCATGGACCATGCCCGGGGGCTGGGTGCGCTCGCGACCGTACGGGCGTCCCGCGCGGCCGGACGCCAGCGCGCGGGCCGGGCCGGGCGCGAGGCGCCGGGCGCGGTGTACCGCTGCTGGGCCGAGGCGGAGGACGGCCGCCTGGCCGCGTTCCCCTCGCCGGAGATCCGCATCGCCGACCTGGCGCAGTTCGCCCTGCAGGCCGCCTGCTGGGGCGACCCGGACGCGACCGGGCTGGCCCTGCCGGACGCGCCGCCGGCCGGGGCCATGGCCGCGGCGCGGGAGGTGCTGGTGGCCGTCGGCGCGGTGACCCCGGCCGGTGGGGTCACCGCGCGCGGGCAGCGGATGGCCCGGCTCGGGCTGCACCCGCGGCTGGCCCGCGCCCTGCTGGACGGCTCCGCCGCGCTCGGCGGCCGCCGGGCGGCGGAGGTGGTGGCTCTGATCGGCGAGGAGCCGCCGCGGGAGTACGGGGACGACCTGGCCGGCGCCTGGCGGCGGGCCCGCGCGGGCGGTGACGCGTACGCCGCTCGCTGGCGGACGGAGGTCGGCCGCCTGGAGCGTGCGGCGGGCGCCACGGCCGAAGCCCGGCCCCGCACCCCGCTCGGGAGCGGCGCCGTACCCGACGATGCCGCCGCAGGCCTGGTCGCGGCCCTGGCCTTCCCCGAGCGGGTGGCGAAAGCCAGGGGTGAGGGGATCTTCCTCATGGCCGGCGGCACCGCGGCCGAGCTCGGTGACGGCTCGCCGCTGCGCAGCGCGCCCTGGCTGGCCGTCGCGGTCGCCGACCGGGCCCCGCATTCGGCCTCCGCGCGGGTCCGGCTGGCCGCGGTCATCGACGAGGACACCGCCCGGACCGCCGCCGCACACCTGCTCTCCGACGGCGAAGAGGTCCACTGGGAGGACGGCGACCTCGTCGCCCGCGCCGCCGAGCGCCTCGGGGCGATCGAGCTGGCCGTACGTCCGCTGCGCGCCCCCGACCCGGCGCTCGTGCGGGCCGCCCTCCTCGACGGGCTGCGCGCCGAGGGGCTCGGCCTGCTGCGCTGGTCCCCCGACGCACTGGCGCTCCGGGCCCGCCTCGGGTTCCTGCACCGGACGCTCGGCGGTGCGTGGCCCGACGTGGCCGACGACCGGGCCCTGCTGGAGCGCGCCGACGACTGGCTGGAGCCCGAGCTGTCCCGGGCCCGGCGGCGCACCGACCTCGCCCGGATCGACGCCGGTCAGGCCCTGAACCGGCTGCTGCCGTGGGCCACCGGGGAGGCGGCCCGGCTGGACGAGCTGGCTCCGGAGCGCCTGGAGGTGCCCAGTGGCTCCCGGATCCGGCTGGACTACTCCGCCGAGCACGGCCAGCCGGTCCTCGCGGTGAAGCTGCAGGAGCTGTTCGGGCTGGCGCAGACCCCGCGGGTGGCGGGCGTACCGGTGCTGGTGCACCTGCTGTCGCCCGCGGGCCGGCCCGCCGCCGTGACCGCCGACCTCGCCTCTTTCTGGCAGGGCGGTTACCGGGCCGTCCGCGCGGAGCTGCGCGGACGCTACCCCAAGCACCCCTGGCCGGAGGACCCGGCCACGGCCGAGCCCACCCGGCACACCAACGCCCGCCTCAGGCGCTGACCTCCGCCGGCGCCTGCGGCTCCGGCACGTGCTCGGCCCGGCCGCGGCGGCTGCGGGCCTCCAGCCACAGCGCCGCCCCGAGCAGGACGAGCCCGCCGGCGGCCAGGCCGATGGGGGCGTAGGTGTGCAGCGCGAGGACCTTCGTACGGTTCGCCTTGACGAGGTCGACCGTGTAGTCGGAGTAGTCCTCGCGCATCGTGACGTGCCCGGCGAAGGCGGTGAGCTTGCCGTCGGGGCCGCCCGCGGCGATGCCGCCGCGCATCTCCTGCTGGATGTCCTGCTCGGCGTTGACGGGCGCTCCGGTCACCGGGTCGACCCAGAACTTCGCCTTGACCGTGTACCAGAGGGTGGTTCCGGTGGCCGCCTCGATCGTCGACGGGTCGATGCCCTCGATCGGCATCTTCTTGGGCATGGCGACCTTGGTCCACGGGACGGTCTGCTCGAAGTAGTAGACGTCCATGCCCTTGAACGTGCGCGGTCCGACGTAGTGGATGGGCGAGGAGGTGCGGGTCTGCGCGTCGAAGTAGAGGTAGTCGCGCGGCTCGGTGAAGAAGGGCCACTTGAACTCGATGCCCTCGCGTTTGACGGGGTCCCCGTCGACCATCTCCCCGGTGGCGTGGACCGGGTCCTGGGTGTGCGCGTCGAAGATGTAGCGCTCGGGTATCCGGGAGACCATCTTGCCGTCCGGGCCGATGATGTAGGACAGCGTGTCCCAGACGACGACGTCCTTGCCGGCGCTCGCCTCGATCTCCTCGGACGCCTCGACGTTGCCCTTGAGGGTCTGGACGATGGTGACCTTGTCGACCTTCTTCGGCTGCATGCCGCCGGTGTAGTCGAGGAGCGTCGCGTCCTTCGCCTCCAGGACCATCTCCTGGTACTGGTTCGGCGGGATCTTGGCGAGGCGGGGGTACGCGTACCAGCGCAGCAGCGGCGCGAGGGCTGCGCAGAACACGGCAAGGGCCAGCAGGACAAGGCTCGCTCTGCGTCGCACGACCGGGCCCTCCTCTACTTTCCGGGCGCGGCGGGCGCGGTGGTGAGCAGGGGCTTGGGTGAGGTCTCGCCCTCGGGCACCCCGAAGGCCGTGATGGCGAACACGAGGGTCAGCGCGGCCGCGAGGCCGATGACGGCGGCGACGAATGCGCGCATGCCGGGGCTCCGGAATCTGATGAGGCGTCAGAGAGGGGGCACCGTAGCAATGCGGAGGCGAGATGAGAACCGTTCGAGCCGCAGATCACCACTGGGCCGCCCGGGGGACCTCGACCCCCGCCGGCGCACCCGCCCCCGCGTTGCGCACGGCGGGGCACCCAACCCATGGAACACTGATTATCAACGGAACGTAATCAAACGATTACGCACGATGATCGGAGAAACGATGCAGAGACGTCGACTCAAGGCCGCGGCCCTGGTTGTGCCGGTCGTGGCCGCGCTCAGTCTCGGCAACACCGCGGACGCGACCTCGCTGGCGGCCATTCCGTGCGACGTCACCGCACTCAACAACGCAATCGTCGCCGCGAACAACAACACCGGACCGCACACCATCCGGCTCGCACCCAGATGCGTCTACAACGTCCTCACTCCCGCGTCGACCGGCGGTCTCGGCCCCAACGCCCTGCCCCTGATCACGGGCACCGTCACGCTGCTGGGGAACAAGACCACCATCCGACGGGATCCTGACGCGACCGAGGGCTTCCGCATCGCGGAGGTCGACGGCCCCGACGGGCGCCTGACCATTGAGGGTGTCACCGCGACCGGGGGCGGCTATCTCGAATACGCCGGCACCTACCTGCCCAGATCCGGAGGGACGCTCATCCTCAAGCACAGCACCGTGACCAACAGCACGGCGAACCAGGGGGGCGCCATCGCCGTGGACCTCAGCAGCACCCTTGAGATGTACGACAGCGTCGTGCGGGACAGTGCCGGCCAGCGGGGTGGCGCCATCTACAACGGGCCGGGAAGCACCACCTTGCTGCAGAGGACCAAAGTGGTGCGGAACCAGGCCACGGAGCTGGGGGGCGGCCTCTTCACCGCCGGGGTCTCCATGACCATCAAGAACTCGCGCATCGAGGGCAACCGCGCCTTCCAGCAGGGCGGCGGAATCTACAACGACCGCTCTCCGCTGGACATCTCCTCGACGACCATCGCGGACAACCGTGCGGGCCAGACGGGTGGCGGCATCACCAATGACGGCGCCACCACGCTGACGAACACACAGGTGCGGCGCAACATCGCGCTCAACGGCGGCGGCGTCTGGCAAGGAACCTCCGCCGGTACCGCCCTGACCCTCGTCAGGAGTCGGATCTTCGAGAACACGCCCAACAACTGCCGGCCCGTCGGGGCGATTCCCGGCTGCACGAACTGATCCCGACCCGATCCGCGGGCCCGGCCTGATCCACAAGACACGGCCTAGACGCGTTGCCCCGGGGTCGGCCGGGGCACCGCCGGAGTGGAGGACGGCGACACGGTGGGCTTCGGCGTGCGTGACGAGCTTGGCGTCGGGCTGGACGTCGGGGTCGGCGTGGGTGTCGGCGTAGGCGTGGGTGTCGGCGTAGGCGTCGGGGTCGGCGTAGGCGTCGGGCTGGGCGTGGGCGAAGGCTTCGGGTCCGGCGTCGGAGTGGGCGTCGGCGAAGGCGTCGGCGTCGGCATCGGGGTGGGGGTGGGCTTCGGGTCCGGCGTCGGAGTGGGCGTCGGCGAAGGCGTCGGGGTGGGCTTCGGGTCCGGCGTCGGGGTGGGCGTCGGCGTCGTGCTCGGCTTCGGCGGGGTGGGCTTCGGGCCCGCGCCCGTACCCGCCCGGTCCGGGATCTCGTGCGCGCCCTTCAGGTAGTACGCGAACCAGGAACGGACCGTCCGCAGGTACTCCGTGGACCGGTTGTACGACAGCACGGCCCGGTCCAGGTCCGCGTCCGCCCTCAGGTCCCGGGTCCCCGCACACAGGTACCGGGCGGCCGCGAGGGCCGCGTCGTGCACGTTGTTCGGGTTGCGCCGGCCGTCGCCGTCCGCGTCCTGCCCCCACGCCGCCCATGTGGAGGGGATGAACTGCATCGGCCCGACCGCCCGGTCGTAGCGGGAGTCCCCGTCGTAGGCCCCGCCGTCCGTGTCCGAAATGTTCGCGAAGCCGTTGCCGTCGAGCACCGGCCCCAGGATCGGCCGCAGTGTCGTCCCGCCCGCGTCGACCTGACCGCCGCGCGCCTGCCCGGACTCCACCTTGCCGATCGCCGCGAGGAGTTGCCAGCGCAGTCCGCATCCGGGGTCGCTCTGCCCGACCTTCCGTTCCGCGCCCGAATACGCCGCGAGCACGCTCGCCGGTATCCCCTGCGCCCCTTCCGCGGGCCCGGTCACGGCCGACGCCGGCGCGGCCTGCGAGCCCGTAGGCGCCTGCGGCGCCGCCGGCGGACCCTCTTCCGGCAGCAGCACGGCCGGCGGCTGCGGGCTCAGCAGCGGCGGGAGTTCGGTGAGGTAGGTGGAGTCGCCACCCGCCGTGTCCGCGGCCGGCGACGGCTGTGCGCCGTTCTCCCCGGCGGCGGAGAGCCGGTCGCCGCTCCCGCCCGCCGGGCCCTGGGACGCGGTCACCGCGGCGATCACCAGAGCGGACACCAGGGCTGCTGTCGTACCCCTGCGCAGCCTGCGTCCGATTATTCGAGCCGACATGAGCCGGACCCCTCCCCCTCGACGTCCGCGTGACCCTACGTCAACTCACTGCACACAGCACGCAAGGTCGCCCGGAATTCACCACATCCCTACGTCCCCGGGCAGGTCACGCATACTGTCTGGACCCTTCGGGAGCAATGGCCCGAAGTAAGGAACGTCCACGGGAACACCGAGGAGAGGCGCCATGCCGTTCACTCTCAGCCACGCGGCCGCCGTACTTCCGGCCATCCGCCGGACCGGGCGTGCGCGGGGCCCCCTCGTCGCCTCGGCGCTCGTCCTCGGGTCGTTCGCGCCCGACACCTTCTACTTCACGGACGCGGTCGTCGAGGGCGCCATGGCGTACGGGAGCTTCACGCACTCGCTGCCCGGGATCTTCACCCTGGACGCCGTACTGACGGCCGTCCTGGTGGCCTTCTGGCTGCTGCTGCGCGAGCCGCTGATCGCGCTCCTGCCACGCAACTGGCGCGGCAGGGTGCACGCCTTCGTACGGGGCGAGGAGTGGCGCGAGCGTCCCCGGCCGGCCGCGCTCCTCGGCTGGTTCTACGTCTCGGCGGTCGTCGGCTCCCTCACGCACGTGCTGTGGGACAGCTTCACGCACATGGACCGCTGGGGGACGAACGCGCTGCCCTGGCTCGGCGAGCCGATCGCCTTCGGCTTCCCGCCCTACACCTTCCTCCAGTACGGCACTTCGGCCGCGTCGGCGTGCCTGCTGCTGTGGTTCACGACGACCGCCCTGCGCCGGCTCCCCGCCTCCGCCGTCCCGGCATCGGTGCCCGTGCTCTCCCGCGCGGAGGTCCTGGGTGCGCTCGCCCTGCTGGTGGTGTGCGTGGGCGTCGCCGTCACCGTGCGCATCATCCGCTTCTTCACCTTCTTCGACCGGATCCGTACGCCGCTCGACATCATCCCGACCATCTGCTTCGGCACGGGCGGCGGCCTGGCCGTGGCCCTGCTGGTCTACGGGATCCTCGTCCGGCTGAGGCACCGCCACGACCGGACCGGGCGCCCCGCGGACGAGGAAACGCGAACGCCCGTCCCCACCGCCTGAGCGACGGGGACGGGCGTTCGGCCTGCCGTACGGGCATCAGTGCGCGGCGGACTCCCAGTCCGGGCCGACGCCCACCGACACGTCCAGCGCGGCCCGCAGCTCGACGGCGGCGCCCATCTCGCGGCGCACCAGCTCCTCGACCTGCTCGCGCTCACCCGGGGCGATCTCCAGCACGATTTCGTCGTGGACCTGGAGCAGCATCCGCGAGCGCAGGCCGGCCCCGGTGATGGCCTTGTCCACACGCAGCATCGCGACCTTGACGATGTCGGCGGCGGTGCCCTGGATCGGGGCGTTGAGCGCCATCCGCTCGGCGGCCTCGCGGCGCTGGCGGTTGTCGCTGTTGAGGTCGGGCAGGTACCGGCGGCGGCCGAAGATCGTCGCCGTGTACCCGGTGGCGCGGGCCTCGTCGACGACCCGGCCGAGGTAGTCGCGGACCCCGCCGAACCGCTCGAAGAAGGTCTCCATCAGGCCGCGCGCCTCGGCGGGCTCGATGTTCAGCTGCTGGGCGAGACCGAACGCGGAGAGCCCGTAGGCGAGTCCGTACGACATGGCCTTGATCTTGCGGCGCATCTCGGCGTCGACGGCGGACCGCTCCACCCCGAACACCTGGGAGGCGACGGTGGTGTGCAGGTCCTCGCCGGTCGCGAAGGCCTCGATCAGGCCCTCGTCCTCGGAGAGGTGGGCCATGACGCGCAGCTCGATCTGGCTGTAGTCGGCCGTCATCAGGGACTCGAAGCCCTCGCCGACGACGAAGCCGCGGCGGATGGCGCGGCCCTCGTCGGTGCGCACCGGAACGTTCTGCAAGTTGGGGTCGGTGGAGGACAGCCGGCCGGTCGCGGCGACGGTCTGGCTGAAGCTGGTGTGCACCCGGCCGTCGGCGGCAATGGTCTTCACCAGGCCCTCGACGGTGACGCGCAGCTTGGCCTGCTCCCGGTGCCGGAGCATGATCACCGGGAGTTCGTGGTCGGTCTGCGTGGCCAGCCAGGCCAGGGCGTCCGCGTCCGTGGTGTAACCGGTCTTGGTCTTCTTCGTCTTCGGCAGGTCCAGCTCGCCGAAGAAGACCTCCTGGAGCTGTTTGGGCGAGCCGAGGTTGAACTCGTGGCCGACGGTGGCGTGCGCCTCCTTGACGGCCTGCTGCACGGCTCCCGCGAACTGCTGCTCCATGGCCTCCAGGTGGTCGCGGTCGGCGGCGATGCCGGACCGCTCCATCCGGGCGAGGAGCTCGGAGGTCGGCAGCTCCATGTCGTGGAGCAGCTCCGCGGCGCCCACCTCGGCGAGCTTGTCCGTGAAGGCGTCGCCCAGGTCCAGGACGGCGCGCGCCTGCGCCATCAGGGCCTCGGCCTCGGCGGTCTCGTCGGCGCCGAAGGCCAGCTGGCCGTCGGCCGCGGCGGGCGCCAGCTCACGGTGCAGGTACTCCATGGACAGGGCGTCCAGGGCGAAGGACCGACGGCCGGGCTTGACCAGGTATGCGGCGAGCGCGGTGTCCATGGCGACCCCGGCGAGGGTCCAGCCGTGCTCGGGGAAGACCCGCATCAGGCCCTTGGCGTTGTGCACGACCTTGGGCTTCGCCGGGTCGGCGGCCCAGGCCGCGAAGGCCTGCTCGTCCGCCTCGTCCAGCTCGGCGGGCGTGAACCAGGCGGCGGCGCCGCCGGCCGCGGCCAGCGCGATCTCGGTGACATTGCCCTGGCCCAGTGCCCAGCTGTCGACGGTGGCGATGCCCAGCGGCCCGCCCGCGTGGCTCTCCAGCCACGGCGCCAGCTCACCGCTGCCCAGCACGGACGCGTCCAGCTCCACGGCGGCCACCGGGGCCGGTGCCTCCTCCACGGCCGCGCCCGGGTCCACGGTGAGCAGCCGCTCGCGGAGCGAGGCGTTGCGGATCTCCAGCACGTCCAGCACACCGAGCAGGGCGGTCCGGTCGTAGGGGGCGCGGACCAGGTCGGCGGGGCCCTTGGGCAGCTCCACGTCCTTGACCATCTCGGTCAGCACCCGGTTGAGCTTGACGGCGTCCAGGTGGTCCCGGAAGTTCTGCCCGGCCTTGCCCTTGACCTCCTCGGCGCGCTCGACGAGCTCCGCGAACGACCCGAACTGGGTGATCCACTTGGCCGCGGTCTTCTCGCCGACGCCCGGGATGCCCGGCAGGTTGTCGGACGGGTCGCCGCGCAGCGCCGCGAAGTCCGGGTACTGCTGCGGGGTGAGCCCGTACTTCTCCTCCACCTTCTCCGGGGTGAACCGGGTGAGCTCGGAGACGCCCTTGGTCGGGTAGAGCACGGTGGTGCGCTCGGAGACGAGCTGGAAGGAGTCCCGGTCACCGGTGACGATCAGCACGTCGAATCCGGCCGCCTCGGCCTGCGTCGCGAGCGTCGCGATCACGTCGTCGGCCTCGAAGCCGTCGACGGCGAACCGCGGCACGTGCATCGCGTCGAGCAGCTCGCCGATCAGCTCGACCTGCCCCTTGAACTCGTCGGGGGTCTTGGAGCGGTTCGCCTTGTACTCGGGGAACTCCGTCGAACGCCACGTCTTGCGGGAGACGTCGAACGCCACCGCGAAATGCGTGGGGGCCTCGTCGCGCAGCGTGTTCGCCAGCATCGACGCGAAACCGTAGATTGCGTTGGTCGGCTGCCCCGTCGCGGTCGTGAAGTTCTCCGCGGGCAGCGCGAAGAACGCCCGGTAGGCCAGGGAGTGCCCGTCCATGAGCATCAGGCGGGGACGGTCCGCTGCGGGCGGCTGGTCGGTCTTCTTCGCTGATGAATCTGCCACGCCCCCGATCCTAGGCGCCCCCACCGACAATTCCGGCCCCTCGCCTCCCCCGGCGCATCCGCCCCACCGGACGCCCCCGGCGCACCCGCCCGGAGCCGGTGAGCCCCGGACCGCCCTCCCCTCGTTCCGTGGTCCGTGCAAGGATCGGACGACGCGGCCGCACGTGCTGCATACGTACGCACGCTCGAAGGGGAGCGCGATGGCGACCAAGCCGCCCACAGGCGATCCGATACAGGACGCACCGCAGGTCACACCGCCCAAGCACGCGGCCGCCGGCCTGCCGGCGATCGGGCACACCCTGCGGATCGCGCAGCAGCAGATGGGCGTGGCCCGTACCGCCCGCACGCTCCTCAAGGTCAACCAGAAGGACGGCTTCGACTGCCCCGGCTGCGCCTGGCCCGAGGGCGACAAGCGGCACACCGCCGAATTCTGCGAGAACGGCGCCAAGGCCGTCGCGGAGGAGGCCACGCTGCGCCGGGTCACCCCCGAGTTCTTCGCCGCGCACCCGCTGGCCGACCTGGCCACGCGCTCCGGCTACTGGCTGGGCCAGCAGGGACGCATCACCGAGCCCATGCTCCTGGAGCGCGGGGCGGCGCCCGGGGGCGACGACCGGTACGAGCCGGTCAGCTGGGAGAAGGCCTTCGAGGTCATCGCCGAGGAGCTGACCGCCCTCGACTCCCCCGACGAGGCCCTCTTCTACACCTCGGGCCGCACCAGCAACGAGGCCGCGTTCCTCTTCCAGCTCTTCGCCCGCGAGTTCGGCACCAACAACCTGCCCGACTGCTCCAACATGTGCCACGAGTCCTCGGGCTCCGCGCTGACCGAGACCATCGGCATCGGCAAGGGCAGCGTCTCCCTCGAAGACCTCCACCGGGCCGACCTGATCATCGTCGCGGGACAGAACCCGGGCACCAACCATCCGCGCATGCTCTCCGCCCTGGAGAAGGCCAAGACCGCAGGCGCCCGGATCATCTCGGTGAACCCGCTGCCCGAGGCCGGCACGGAACGGTTCAAGAACCCGCAGACCCCGATCGGCATGTTCCGGGGCACCGCCCTCACCGATCTCTTCCTGCAGATCCGCATCGGCGGCGACCAGGCCCTCTTCCGCCTCCTGAACAAGCTCGTCATCGAGACGGACGGCGCCACCGACGAGGCCTTCATCCGCGAGCACACCCACGGCTACGAGGACCTCGTGGCCGCCGCGAAGGAAGCCGACTGGGAAGAGACCCTCACCGCGACGGGCCTGACCCGCCCCGAGATCGAGCAGGCCCTGGCCATGGTCCTGGCCTCGGAGCGCACCATCGTCTGCTGGGCCATGGGCCTCACCCAGCACAAGCACGCCGTCGCCACCATCCGCGAGGTCGTCAACCTCCTGCTGCTGCGCGGCAACATCGGCCGCCCCGGCGCCGGCGTCTGCCCCGTCCGCGGCCACTCCAACGTGCAGGGCGACCGCACCATGGGGATCTTCGAACGCCCCGCACCCGCCTTCCTCGACGCCCTCGACCGCGAGTTCGGCATCACCTCGCCCCGCGGGCACGGCTACGACGTGGTCCGCTCCATCCAGGCGCTGCGCGACGGCAGGGCCAAGGTCCTCTTCGCGATGGGCGGCAACTTCGTCGGCGCCACCCCCGACACCGAGGTCACCGAGGCGGCGATCCGGAAGGCCGCCCTGACGGTGCACGTCTCCACCAAGCTCAACCGCTCCCACGCGGTCACCGGCCGGCGGGCCCTGATCCTGCCCACCCTCGGCCGTACCGACAAGGACGTCCAGCAGAGCGGCAAGCAGTTCGTGACCGTCGAGGACTCCATGGGCATGGTCCACGCCTCCCGCGGCAACCTCGCCCCGGCCTCCCCGCACCTGCTGTCCGAGCCCGCGATCGTGGCCCGGATGGCCCGCGCCGTCCTCGGCACGGCCTCCGCCACCCCGTGGGAGGAGTTCGAGCGCGACTACGCCTCGATCCGCGAGCGGATCTCCCGCGTGATCCCCGGCTTCGAGGACTTCAACGCCAGGGTGGCCCGCCCCGGCGGCTTCCAGCTCCCGCACGCCCCGCGCGACGAGCGCCGCTTCCCGACGAAGACCGGCAAGGCCAATTTCACGGCCGCGCCCGTGGAGTACCCGAGGGTTCCGGCGGGACGGCTGCTCCTGCAGACCCTGCGCAGCCACGACCAGTACAACACCACGATCTACGGCCTCGACGACCGCTACCGCGGCATCACCGGCGGCCGCCGCGTCGTCATGGTGAATCCCGCCGACGCGGCCGAGCTGGGCCTGGCCGACGGCTCGTACACGGACCTGGTGAGCGAGTGGACGGACGGAGTGGAGCGGCGCGCGCCCGGCTTCCGGGTCGTGCACTACCCGACGGCCCGCGGCTGCGCCGCCGCGTACTACCCGGAGACCAACGTGCTGGTCCCGCTGGACTCGACCGCGGACGTCAGCAATACCCCGGCCAGCAAGTCCGTCGTCGTGCGCTTCGAACCGGCCTGATAGAACGACCTCAGGACAAGAAGGTTAACGAGCGTTGACGAACGGAGCCTGACCATGGGCGAGCAGCACGCAGTGAAGTTCCCGCAGGAGGTGCTCGACGAGTACGCGGCCCTGGGCATCGACCTGCCCGCGCTGTTCTCGGCGGGAGACCTCGGCGAGCGGATGGACATCCGCATCCTGGAGGCCTCGGCCGACCGCGTCGTCGCCACCATGCCCGTCAAGGGCAACACCCAGCCGTACGGGCTGCTGCACGGCGGGGCCTCGGCCGTGCTGGCGGAGACCCTCGGCTCGATCGGCGCCATGATGCACGGCGGCATCAGCAAGATCGCCGTCGGCGTGGACCTGAACTGCACCCATCACCGGGGCGCCCGCAGCGGCATCGTCACGGGCGTCGCCACCCCGGTGCACCGCGGCCGCTCGACCACCACCTTCGAGATCGTCATCACCGACGAGCAGGACAAGCGGATCTGCACCGCCCGCCTGACCTGCCTGCTGCGCGACGCCGACCAGGCCGCCGCCGCACAGTCCTGACCAGGCCGGCGCGACCCACCCGGCGGCGCCCGACCGACCTGACCGGCGCCACCCGACCGACCCGGCCGACCCGGCCGGCTCGCCCGGCTCGCCCGGCCCCGGCCCCGACCCCGGCCGGCCACGCAGCACCCGCAGGCCCGGATCCGCCCCGCACGGCGGCGGATCCGGGCCTGCGCCTGTTTCACGCCGCCTCAAGGACGTCCCGGCCCGCCCCGGACCGTTCCGGACCGGCCCGAACCCGCCAACCGCCCGGAATCCGCCAGTCCGCACGCTGCGCGGCGGCAGCTGTTGTGTCACCAATGGTGACCGCCTACCTTCCCCTCATGGGGACCATGCCACGCACGGCCCGGTACGCCGCCCACATCCTCCTCGCGGCGCTCGCCCTGTCCGGATGCCGATCCTCCGCACCACCCTCCGCGGCGGGCTCCGGGACGCCCTCCGGCAGCCCGTCCGGCGAGCCCTCCGCCGCCCCGTCCACGCCCGTACAGGTCTGCACGAGCCTCGTGTCGTACTGGGCGAAGGAGACCCTCCTGGGCACCAAATGGTCCGGTCTCGACTGGGAGCAGAAGGGCCTGTCGAACGGCCAGTACGCGATTCAGGAGGACGCGGTCGCCGCGGGCCGCGCCGAGGAGCGAACTGCCGGACAGGGCAAGGCACTTGAGCTGATCGACCGGTTCGTCGCCCGGCGCTGCGCCGAGCAGGACGGCGCGACCGCCAGTTCGGAGAACTGGCGTCCCCCGACGTGACCGGCATCACCGCATTCCCGAGTGCGGTGTCCGCCTTCCGGGCAGATCCCCCCGCAGGGCCGAACCGCAGGTGAGAGGCCATGCCTCCACTCGAACAAGATCCGTTCGAGTTCGAAAGTGCCCTCTTGACCGTCACTGTGCGTAATGCCCACTAGGGGCGTAATCCGCCTTTTCCCTTAAGAAAGACCACCCGGAGGATTCTTTTGGGCACGCGCAGCCACAATCGGCCGAAAATGATCTAAGACAGGTGCATGGAGGCCTCAAGCCCCTTAGAAGAACAGGTAATTCTCAGGATGCGGACACCCGCCAAAGTAAGAAAACGTCCGTTTTGTCCACACTCCCGCCACACATTCTTGGCCTTGGCATAACAAGAGCGTCACATCCTCCTTTCCCTGCTCCCCGTGTTCACCACCTCGGGCCTAGAGTCACGGCCAGTCACCGCGCCGCAGGGCGCAATCAGCACGGCCGTGGACCTCCCAGTGCGGCCCGGCGACCTAACGGCACCTCTCACGAGAGAGCCGCGCCAGGGAAAGGAAGAATCGTGCGACACCGTTCTTTGCTCGTCCTCACCACCGTGATCACCACGGGAGCACTGACCCTCACCGCTTGCGGATCGCGCGACGGCGGAGACTCCAAGGACAACGGCGGCGGCAAGAAGACCACCGTCGTCATCGGTGTGGACGCCCCGCTCACGGGCTCGCTCTCCGCGCTCGGCCAGGGCATCAAGAACTCCGTCGACCTCGCGGCCAAGACGGCCAACAAGAACAACGAGGTCCCGGGCATCGAGTTCAAGGTCGAGGCCCTCGACGACCAGGCCGTCCCCGCCTCCGGCCAGGCCAACGCCACCAAGCTCGTCGGCAACAAGGACGTCCTCGGCGTCGTCGGCCCGCTGAACTCCGGCGTCGCCCAGCAGATGCAGGGCGTCTTCAACTCCGCCAACCTGGCGCAGGTCTCCCCCGCCAACACCAACCCCGCGCTCAGCCAGGGCGACAACTGGGGCAAGGGCGAGTTCAAGCGCGGCTTCAAGACCTACTTCCGCACCGCCGCCACCGACGTGGTCCAGGGCAAGTTCGCCGCCCAGTACCTCTTCAAGGACGCCGGCAAGAAGAAGGTCTTCATCGTCGACGACAAGCAGACCTACGGCGCCGGCCTCGCCGCGATCTTCGCCGAAGAGTTCAAGAAGCTCGGCGGCGAGGTCGTCGGCACCGACCACGTCACCGTGAAGGAGACCGACTTCTCCTCCACCGCCGACAAGGTCAAGACCTCCGGCGCCGACTCCGTCTACTTCGGCGGCCAGTACCCCGAGGGCGGCCTGCTCGCCGACCAGATCAAGAAGACCGGCGCCAACGTCCCCCTCATGGGCGGCGACGGCATCCAGGACCCGGCCTTCATCAGCGCCTCCGGTGAGGCCAACGAGGGCGACCTCGCCACCTCCATCGGCTACCCGGTCGAGAAGCTGGACACCGCCAAGAAGTTCATCGAGGACTACAAGGCCGAGGGTTACAAGGACCCGTACGCCGCCTACGGTGGCTACTCCTACGACGCCGGCTGGGCCGTCATCCAGGCCGTCAAGGCCGCCGTCGCCGCCAACGGCGGCAAGCTGCCCACCGACGCCCGCGCCAAGGTCGTCGAGGCGCTCGGCAAGGTCTCCTTCGAGGGCGTGACCGGCAAGGTCGCCTTCGACGAGTACGGCGACACCACCAACAAGCAGCTCACGGTCTACAAGGTCGAGGGCGGCAAGTGGGTCGACGTCAAGAGCGACACCTTCAACCAGTAAGCCCGTAGTCCCCAGCACCACCCGCACCACCTGAACCAATCGCCGCGCGAGGGCGCAAACAGCGCCCTCGCGCGGAGTCTTATCCGACACGCTCATCGGAGGCCCTGCGGTGCACGAACTGCCGCAACAGCTGGCCAACGGCCTGGCCCTCGGTGCTCTCTATGGCCTCATCGCCATCGGGTACACCATGGTCTACGGCATCGTCCAGCTCATCAACTTCGCCCACGGCGAGATCTTCATGATCGGCGGCTTCGGCGCGCTCACCGCCTACGCCATCCTCCCGACCGGCACCTCCCTGCTGATCGCGATACCCGTCATGATCGTCGGCGGCGCCATCTGCTCCGTCGCCGTGGCATGCGCAGCCGAACGCTTCGCCTACCGCCCCCTGCGCAGCGCCCCCCGGCTCGCACCCCTCATCACCGCAATCGGCCTCTCGATCGCGCTCCAGCAGCTCGTCTGGCAGTTCTACCCGGACGCCAAGAAGGCCGTCAGCTTCCCCGAATTCAAGGGCGCAGCCTTCAAGATCACCGACAGCCTGGCGATCCAGCGCGCGGACCTCTTCGTCCTCATCCTCGCCCCGCTCTGCATGCTCGCCCTCGGCGTCTTCGTCCAGAAGAGCCGCAGCGGCCGCGCCATGCAGGCCACCGCGCAGGACCCCGACACCGCGAAGCTGATGGGCATCAACACCGACCGCATCATCGTCATGGCCTTCGCCATCGGTGCCGCGTTCGCCGCCGTCGCCGCCGTCGCCTACGGCCTCGACAAGGGCCAGATCAACTTCGAGATGGGCTTCATCCTCGGCCTCAAGGCCTTCACCGCAGCCGTCCTCGGCGGCATCGGCAACATCTACGGAGCCATGGTCGGCGGCGTCGTCCTCGGACTCGCCGAAGCCCTCTCGATCGCCTACATCGAAGACATCCCCGGCATGTCGCAGCTCGGCGGTGGCGCCTGGTCCAACGTCTGGGCCTTCGTACTCCTCATCGTCGTCCTCCTCGTGCGGCCACAAGGCCTGCTCGGTGAGCGCGTCGCGGATCGGGCGTGAGAACCATGACCACCACCACCAGCACCCCGCAGACCGCCACGGCCAAGCAGGGCCCCGCGCCCACCACGCTGCTCTACGCGGTCATCGGCGGCAGCCTCCTCACCATCGTCAGCGCCTTCCTCGCGTGGACGTGGACCGCCGAATTCCCCGGCGACCTGACCTACTACGGAAGCCCCGCAGGCCTCCAGTACGTCACCCTCGCCGGAGCCGCCCTCACCCTCGCCTTCGCGCTCTCCGCGCTCGGCGTCAAGGGCTTCGGCTGGCTCACCCCCGCCGGCTCCCGCAAGGCCATCTGGTTCCTGGCCCTCGGCAACCTCGCCGCCACCCTGTTCACGGTCCTGGCCATCACCGTCGTCCTCGGCGGAGTGATCAACCTCGAACCCGGCGCGTACGTCGCCCTCGTCGGCTCGGTCATCCCCGTCCTCGCCGCGAACAAGCTCCCGGACGACACCCGCAAGGCGGCCCCCGCCAAGCAGCTGCCCTCCTGGGCCGAGATCCTCATCGTCACCGGCGTCTTCGCCCTCGGCCTCTTCGTCATCACCTTCGGCATCGACACCGATGACAAGGAACCGCAGCTCTTCGTCGCCTACCTGATCACCGTCGGCGTCGCGGCCCTCGCACTGAACAAGGCAGGCCTCTTCGCCCGCCTCGCAGGCATCACCGCCAAGCACCGCCAGGTCACCCTCATCGGAACCGCGGCCGCAGCGATCGCCTTCCCGTTCATCCAGCAGAGCGGCGACACCTACACGCTCATCGCGGTCAACATCCTGATCTTCGCGACCGTCGCCCTCGGCCTCAACGTCGTCGTCGGCCTCGCCGGCCTCCTCGACCTCGGCTACGTCGCCTTCCTCGGCGTCGGCGCCTACGCCGCAGCCCTGGTCTCCGGAAGCACCGCATCCGCCTTCGGCATCCACCTCCCCTTCTGGGCAGCGGTCATCGTCGGCGCCCTCGCCTCGCTCATCTTCGGCGTGGTCATCGGAGCCCCGACCCTGCGCCTGCGCGGCGACTACCTCGCCATCGTCACCCTCGGCTTCGGAGAAATCTTCCGCATCGCCATGGGCAACCTCGACGGCACCTCCGGCCCGGACATCACCAACGGCCCCAACGGCATCCCCAACATCCCCCACCTCGAAATCCTCGGGTGGAACTTCGGGGAATCCCACGTGGTCGGCGGCATCACCCTCGGCGCCTACGCCAACTACTACTTCCTGATGCTGCTCGTGATGGCCCTCGTCATCGTGGTCTTCGCCCGAGCCGGCAGCAGCCGCATCGGCCGCGCCTGGGTCGCCATCCGCGAGGACGAGACCGCCGCCGAAGCCATGGGCATCAACGGCTTCAAGGTCAAGCTCATCGCCTTCGCCCTCGGCGCCACCCTCGCCGGCCTCGCCGGCACCGTCCAGGCACACGTCAACAGCACGGTCGTCCCCGAGAACTACGTCTTCGCCGGGCCCGTCCCGCCGAACTCCGCGTTCCTCCTCGCCGCCGTCATCCTCGGCGGCATGGGCACCATCCGCGGCCCCATCCTCGGCGCCGCACTCCTCTTCCTCATCCCGGCGAAGCTGGCCTTCCTCCAGGACTACCAGCTCCTCGCCTTCGGCATCGCCCTCATCCTGCTCATGCGCTTCCGCCCCGAAGGCCTCATCGCCAACAAGCGCGCGCAGCTCGAGTTCCACGACGACACCGCTGACCAGGCCCCCACGGACCTGGCCACCGCCAAGGCGGGGGCGTGAACAACATGACGACCACCACAGACACCACCACGGACACCACCACCAAGACCACGGTTCTCGAAGCCAAGGGCGTCACCATGCGCTTCGGCGGCCTCACCGCCGTCAAGAGCGTCGACCTCCAGGTCAACGCCGGCGAGATCGTCGGACTCATCGGCCCCAACGGCGCCGGCAAGACCACCTTCTTCAACTGCCTCACCGGGCTGTACGTCCCCACCGAGGGATCCGTCAGCTACAAGGGCACGGTCCTGCCTCCCAAGCCCCACAAGGTCACCGAAGCCGGCATCGCCCGCACCTTCCAGAACATCCGGCTCTTCCACAACATGACCGTGCTGGAGAACGTCCTCGTCGGACGCCACACCCGCACCAAGGAAGGCCTCTGGTCCGCACTCCTGCGCGGCCCCGGCTTCAAGAAGGCCGAAGCCGCCAGCGAAGCCCGCGCCATGGAACTCCTCGAGTTCATCGGGCTGGAGAACAAGGCCCAGCACCTGGCCAAGAACCTCCCCTACGGCGAACAGCGCAAGCTGGAAATCGCCCGCGCCCTCGCCAGCGACCCCGGCCTCATCCTCCTGGACGAGCCCACCGCCGGCATGAACCCGCAGGAAACCCGCGCTGCCGAAGAACTCATCTTCGCCATCCGCGACATGGGCATCGCCGTCCTCGTCATCGAGCACGACATGCGCTTCATCTTCAACCTCTGCGACCGCGTCGCCTGCCTCGTCCAGGGCGAGAAGCTCATCGAAGGCACCGCGTCCGAGGTCCAGGGCGACGAGCGCGTCATCGCCGCCTACCTCGGCGAGCCCTTCGAGGGCGACCCGGGCGCCGCGGACGACGCCGTGGTCGAGGCCGCGGAAGCCGCGGCCGCGGCCGAGGCCGCCGCCGAACCGCAGGCCGAAGCCGCCGAGGCAGAGGTCGAGGCGGAGACGGAAGCCGAGCCCGAGACCGCCGCCGAGCCGGAGGCCGAAGCCGACACGGAGTCCACCACGGACACCGACGCCGACTCGGACGCCGACGCCGACGCCGACACGGAGTCCACGGACACCGACGCGGACAGCACCACCAGCACCACCAGCACGGAAGGAGACGCCAAGTGACCGCACTGCTCAAGGTCGAAGACCTCAAGGTCGCCTACGGCAAGATCGAAGCCGTCAAGGGAATCTCCTTCGAAGTCAACGAAGGCGAAATCGTCTGCCTCGTCGGCACCAACGGCGCCGGCAAGACGACCACCCTGCGCACCCTCTCCGGGCTCATCAAGCCCAAGAGCGGCACCATCACCTTCGACGGCCAGCCCCTCGCCGCCGTCCCCGCCCACAAGATCGTCTCCCTGGGCCTCGCCCACTCCCCCGAGGGACGCCACATCTTCCCCCGGCTGACGATCGCCGAAAACCTCCAGCTCGGCGCCTTCCTGCGCACCGACAAGGACGGCATCGAGCAGGACGTCCAGCGCGCCTACGAGATGTTCCCCATCCTGGGCGAACGCCGCAAGCAGGCCGCCGGCACCCTCTCGGGCGGCGAGCAGCAGATGCTCGCCATGGGCCGCGCGCTCATGTCCCGCCCCAAGCTCCTGATGCTGGACGAGCCCTCCATGGGCCTGTCCCCGCTGATGATGCAGAAGATCATGGCGACCATCAAGGAACTCAAGGCCACCGGCATGACCATCCTGCTCGTCGAGCAGAACGCCCAGGCGGCGCTCTCGCTCTCCGACAGCGCGCACGTGATGGAGATCGGCAAGATCGTTCTCTCCGGCACCGGCCGCGACCTCCTCCACAACGAGGACGTCCGCAAGGCCTACCTCGGCGAGGACTGACACAACGTGTGAGGCCCGCCTCCCCTCGGGGGGAGGCGGGCCTCACGCATGTCCGGGAACGGCTGCTACTTGCCGCTCTCCTTCTTCTTCGCCTCGGCGTCCTCGATGACCACCTCGGCGACCTGCTGCATGGACATCCGACGGTCCATGGACGACTTCTGGATCCACCGGAAGGCGGCCGGCTCGGTCAGCCCGTACTGCGTCTGCAGGATGCTCTTCGCACGGTCCACCAGCTTCCGCGTCTCCAGCCGCTGCGAGAGGTCGGCGACCTCCTGCTCCAGCGCACGCAGCTCCGCGAAGCGGGACACCGCCATCTCGATGGCGGGCACCACGTCGCTCTTGCTGAACGGCTTCACGAGGTACGCCATGGCCCCGGCGTCCCGGGCCCGCTCGACGAGGTCGCGCTGCGAGAACGCGGTGAGCATCAGGACGGGCGCGATGGACTCCTCCGCGATCTTCTCGGCCGCGGAGATCCCGTCCAGGACGGGCATCTTCACATCGAGGATCACCAGGTCGGGGCGGTGCTCACGGGCGAGCTCGACGGCCGTCTGGCCGTCGCCGGCCTCGCCGACGACGGAGTAGCCCTCTTCTTCGAGCATCTCTTTGAGATCGAGACGGATGAGCGCCTCGTCCTCGGCGATGACGACGCGGGTCGTCAGCGGCGGAACGTGCGACTGGTCGGCGTCGGGCGTGGGCGTCGACTCGTGCTCGGCGGTCACGGATGCTCCTCTTTGCGGGGCTCTGCTGCTTGGATGAGCCTACCTAGCAGCGAGGCAGCATGGTCACCCGGTACACTCCGACGTGCGACCCTGCCGGGTTGGTGGAATGGCATACACGGATGTCTCAAACACATCTGCCCGTGAGGGCTTGCGGGTTCGAGTCCCGCACCCGGCACAGCATCCAGAAAGCGGACGTTCACCATCGCGTGAACGTCCGCTTTTTGTCACGCGTGGCGAGCCACTGTCACAGAGGGTGGCCCCATGGAGTTCCACAGCCTTGAAACACGGCAGACGGCCCTCTCCCTCTTGCGCGGAGGCACCCGCAACGCGGACGTTGCGCGGCGTCTGAACGTACCGCTGGGCACCATCGGCTACTGGAAGCACTTGGACCGCGCAACGCGCGGGGAATGTCCCGGATCCCACGATCCAGATTGCCCTCGCTGCGATGGGAGCCCCCTGGACGCCGAGGCGTACGCATATCTGCTCGGGCTCTATCTGGGCGACGGCCATATAAGCCACTACTCGGGGCATCGCGTCCCCAACCTCATGATCACATGCGATGACCACTGGCCCGGCCTGATGGATTCCGCCGAGCGGGCGATGGAGCGAGTGTTCCCCTCCAATCAGGTGTGCCGGGTCCGGAAAGTCGGTTGTCACAACGTCAAGGTCTACTCGATGCACCTCGAATGCCTCTTCCCTCAACACGGGCCGGGCAGGAAACACGAGCGAGCCATCGCTCTCGAAGGCTGGCAGCAGGAGATCGTGGACGATCACCCGTGGGAATTCCTGCGTGGGTTGATCCACTCCGACGGATGCAGGATCACCAACTGGACCACCCGCATGGTCGGGGGCGTGAAGAAACGCTACGAGTACCCGCGGTACTTCTTCACCAACAAGTCCGACGACATCCGGAAGCTCTGCACCGACACGCTGACCAAGGTCGGCGTCCGGTGGACGGTCCTGGCGCGGGGCAGTGATCCGTTCAACGTGTCCGTCGCGCGGAAGGACTCCGTCGCCCTCATGGACGCCCACATCGGGCCGAAGTACTAGCGTCAGCGGTGGGTGACGGTCCCGGTGGTCGGGTCGTAGGTGATCAGGGGCGGCAGTTCGTGGTGGCCGGTGACGGTCTCGGCGGTCAGGACGGCCGGGCGGCCGCAGGCCGTGCCCAGTTCGGTCAGGAACCGCAGTACGTCGGCGACGTGGTCCCCGTCCTCGATGTCGTCGGGCCAGAGGGAGAATTCGATCCCGTCGACCGGCAGGTGGCCCGTGAACCTGGTGCGGCCGCAGCGGACGGAGAGGCTTGCCGTGTAGCCCTCCTCCAGCGTGGCGAAGGGGTCCTCGGTGTCGTTCCGGTCGATGTCCCGCCCCTCGGCGCCGTCGTGCCAGGTGAGCTGGTCGGCGGCGCCGCGGAAGTGGTGGAGGACCTGCTGCCAGTCGGTGTCGTCGGTGCCTGTGACGGTGATGTCGCGAAGGCTTCCGTCGACGTAGAACACCTCGCACATCCACGGTTCGGGCAGTCGGCAGGTGCCCGGGCGGGGTTCGCAGTCGTGGTGTGGTGGCTGCGTGGTCATTCGGTCCGTCCCCCGTGTGCGTCCGTTGCGAGGGCCAGTATGGCGTTACGGGAGGTCGCCGTTGCCGCCGAGGTTGGCGACCGTGCGGCGGAGGGTGTCGATCGTGGCCGCGTAGGTGGCGTCGTCGATGCCTTCCCGCATGCGTGTGTGGACCTTCGCGTTGCGGTCGTGGGCTCGGAGGCGTCCTGCTTCGCCGGCTGCGGTGAGGGTGAGGCGGTGGTCGGTCTCGGTGAGCCAGCCGCGGGTGGTGAGGTCGGCGTAGACCGCTTCGAAGTCGGTGTTCTGGTCGTCGAAGGGGGTCAGCTTCTCGGTGAGGGCCTTGCGGGTCCATTCGCCCGGGGTGCCGGCTGTGTGGCCCAGGGTCCACCAGTGGGGCTGGGTGAGGTGTTCTTCGGCGAGGGCCGTGCGGAGGCCGCCGATGACGAGGTTTGCGGCTTCGCGGGCCCAGTGGCCGATGGGCTGGGCGGCGAGCTGCTGCTGGGAGTACTCGTTCGTCGTCATGTCGCGAACGTATGACCTCAGGTGAGGTTGAGGTCAAGGGATGGGTCGACGAGCGCGGCCGGAGGTGATTTCGGCTCTGCGGTCGCTGCGAACGGGGATGCGGTGTTGTCGTTCGAGGAGTTCGGGGCCGTGGTGGATCGGCGGTTCGGCTGGTGGTGCGGGTGGCGGGTGACCGCGTCGGGCGGGGTGCGGCGGCCCGACGCGGTGCGTCGTGTGCGGGTGGTGCGTCAGCGGACGGGGTCGCCGATGTGGTGGATGCGGACGAGGTTGGTGGAGCCGGTGACGCCGGGGGGTGAGCCGGCGGTGATGACGACGACGTCGCCGGGGATGCAGCGTCCGATGCGCAGGAGTTCTTCTTCGACTTGGGCGACCATGGCGTCGGTGGAGTCGACGTGGGGGCCGAGGAAGGTTTCTACGCCCCAGGTGAGGTTGAGTTGGGAGCGGGTGGCCTGGTCGGGGGTGAAGGCCAGGAGGGGGATGGGTGAGCGGTAGCGGGAGAGTCGGCGGACGGTGTCGCCGCTCTGGGTGAAGGCGATGAGGAATTTGGCGTCGAGGAAGTCGCCCATTTCGGCGGCGGCTCGGGCGACGGCGCCGCCTTGGGTGCGGGGCTTGTTGCGGTCGGTGAGGGGCGGGAGGCCCTTGGCGAGGATGTCTTCTTCGGCGGCTTCGACGATGCGGGACATGGTGCGGACGGTTTCGACGGGGTATTTGCCGACGCTGGTTTCGCCGGAGAGCATGACGGCGTCGGTGCCGTCGATGATGGCGTTGGCGACGTCGCTGGCTTCGGCGCGGGTGGGTCGGGAGTTGTCGATCATCGAGTCGAGCATTTGGGTGGCGACGATGACGGGCTTGGCGTTGCGCTTGGCGAGTTTGACGGCGCGCTTTTGGACGATGGGGACTTGTTCGAGGGGCATTTCGACGCCGAGGTCGCCGCGGGCGACCATGATGCCGTCGAAGGCGGCGACGATGTCGTCGATGTTGTCGACGGCCTGCGGCTTTTCGATCTTGGCGATGACGGGGAGGCGTCGGCCTTCTTGGTCCATGATGCGGTGGACGTCTTCGATGTCGTGGCCGCTGCGGACGAAGGAGAGGGCGATGACGTCGGCGCCGGTGCGCAGGGCCCAGCGGAGGTCTTCGATGTCTTTTTCGGAGAGTGCGGGGACGGAGACGGCTACTCCGGGGAGGTTGAGGCCCTTGTGGTCGGAGACCATGCCGCCTTCGATGACGCGGGTGTGGACGCGGGGGCCGTCGATTGCGGTGACTTCGAGGGTGACGCGGCCGTCGTCGACGAGGATGAGTTCGCCGGTGGTGACGTCGGCGGCGAGTCCTTTGTAGGTGGTGCCGCAGGTGTGGCGGTCGCCGTGGTGGTCTTCGACGGTGATGGTGAACTCGTCACCGCGTTCAAGGAGTACGGGTCCTTCGCGGAAGCGGCCGAGGCGGATCTTCGGGCCTTGAAGGTCGGCGAGGATGCCGACGCTGCGGCCGGTCTCGTCGGAGGCCTTGCGTACGCGCTGGTAGCGCTCCTCGTGTTCGGCGTAGGTGCCGTGGCTGAGGTTGAGGCGGGCGATGTCCATTCCGGCTTCGACCAGGGCTTTGATCTGGTCGTATGAGTCGGTTGCGGGGCCCAGGGTACATACGATTTTCGCTCGGCGCATGAGGCGAGCGTATTCCCCTACCTGTGGGTAGGTAATCGCTTCCGGGTGTCCACTCAACAACCTTTGAGCAAAAGGTTGTTGACAACTGTTGAATGTGCATGGGGGTGCTCTGATGAGCACCCCCGGGGGGCTGAATTCGTCGGTTTTTCAGAGCTGGGGAGGGGTCATCGTGAACCGGGCGTTCACCTGGGCGTAGACGGTCTGGCGTTGGGGTTCGAGGTCGAGCGGCGGGGGGCCGGCTTCCTCGCCGGCGCTGAAGGCCATGGTGCGCATGCCGCCGCCGGGGTGGGAGGGGAAGGGTTCGGCGTTCTCGGCGCCGAGGTCGGCGAGTTCGACGAGGGCGGCGAGGTTCGCGCCGAGTGCTTCGGCGTATTCGCGGGCGCGCTGGACGGCTTCGAGTACGGCTTGTCGGCGGGCCTGGCCGTGGGCGGGTGAGGTGGGGCGCAGGGCCCACCAGGGGCCGTCGACCTGGGTGAGTTCGAGGTCGGCGAGGCGGGTGGTGAGTTCGCCGAGGGTGGTGAAGTCGCTGAGCTCGGCGGTGATGTGGACGCGGCCGTGGTAGGCGCGGACGCGTTCGGCGCGGCCGTGGCGGGTGAGTTCGGGGGTGATGGAGAAGGCGCCGGTTTCGAGCTTTTCGACGGGGTCGCCGTAGCTCTTGATGAGGTCGAGGACGGTGTTGTTGCGGCGGGTGAGGTCTTCGAGTGCGGTGCGGCGGTCGGTTCCGCGGGCGCTGACGGTGATGCCGATGCGGGCGATCTCGGGGTCGACTTCGATGCGGGCTTCGCCGCGGACTGCTACGCGGGGTACTTCGGGGGTTCCGTAGGGCTGGTGCGATGCGTGCGCTGCGTCCTGGGTCATGGTTTCCACTGTCGCACTGTCGCTCGCGCGGGTGTGGTCATCGGATCGCAACCTGGCGGGGGTGTTGTGGCCTGTTGCTGCTGGGTCAGAATCTACGCGCGTTGTTCACGCCTCAAAAGGGGAGATGGTATGGCGTTCGACCGTAGGACTTTTCTGGGTACGACGGCTGCGACGGGTGCGGCTGTGGCGTTGGCGGGGGCCACGAGCACCCCGGCTGCCGCGGCCCCGCAGGATGCGAAGGGGGCCGGGCCGCGGACGTACGCGTTCACGGTGATGGGGACGACGGACCTGCACGGGAACGTCTTCAACTGGGACTACTTCACGGACAAGGAGTTCGACGACAAGGCGCACAACGACGTCGGTCTGGCGAAGATCTCCACGTTGGTGAACCAGGTGCGGGCGGAGAAGGGGCGGCGCAACACGCTGCTGATCGATGCCGGTGACACGATTCAGGGCACGCAGTTGTCGTACTACTACGCGAAGGTGGATCCGATCACCGCGCGGCGTGGTCCGGTGCACCCGATGGCGCAGGCGATGAACGCGATCGGTTATGACGCGGCGGCGCTGGGGAACCACGAGTTCAATTACGGCATTCCGGTGCTGCGGAAGTTCGAGGAGCAGTGCGACTTCCCGTTGCTGGGGGCGAACGCGCTGGATGCGAAGACGCTGCGGCCGGCGTTCGCGCCGTACAGCATGCACAAGCTGCGTACGCCGTGCGGGCGGGATGTGAAGGTGGCGGTGCTGGGGTTGACGAACCCGGGTATCGCGATCTGGGACAAGGCGAACGTGCAGGGGAAGATGACGTTCCCGGGGCTGGAGGAGCAGGCGGCGAAGTACGTGCCGAAGCTGCGGTCGATGGGCGCCGATGTGGTGATCGTGTCGGCGCATTCCGGTTCGAGCGGTACGTCCTCGTACGGGGACCAGTTGCCGTACATCGAGAACGCGGCGGCGCTGGTGGCGGAGCAGGTGCCGGGGATCGACGCGATCCTGGTGGGGCACGCGCACACGGAGATCCCGGAGTACCGGGTGAAGAACGGGGCGACCGGCAAGGAGGTGGTGCTGTCGGAGCCGTTGAAGTGGGGGCAGCGGCTGACGCTGTTCGACTTCGAGCTGACGTGGGTGAAGGGCCGCTGGTCGGTGGCGAAGGTTTCGGCGAAGGTGCTGAATTCGAACACGGTCGCGGAGGACGAGAAGATCACGCGGCTGCTGTCGGACGAGCACCGCAAGGTCGTGGCGTACGTGAACCAGGTGATCGGTACGTCGACGCAGGCGATGTCGTCGGCGGAGGGGGCGTTCAAGGACGTCGCGATCATCGATCTGATCAACCACGTGCAGGCGGGGACGGTGAAGGGGGCGTTGGCCGGTTCGGAGTGGGCGGCGCTGCCGGTGCTGTCGCAGGCGTCGTGCTTCTCGCGGACGGCGGCGATCCCGGCCGGGCAGGTGACGATCCGGGATGCGGCGGGTCTGTATCCGTTCGAGAACACGATGGAGGCGCGGCTGCTGACGGGTGCGCAGGTGAAGGACTACCTGGAGTACTCGGCGCGGTACTTCGTGCGGACGGCGCCGGGTGATGCGGTGGATCCGGCGAAGCTGACGAACTCCGAGGGCATTCCGGACTACAACTACGACGCGGTGTACGGGTTGGCGTACGACATCGACATCGCGCAGCCGGTGGGTTCGCGGATCGTGGGGTTGTCGTTCCAGGGGAAGCCGGTGGATCCGGCGGCGCAGTTCGTGCTGGCGGTGAACAACTACCGGGCTTCGGGTGGCGGGAACTTCCCGCACGTGCCGCAGGCGAAGCAGGTGTGGTCGAACTCGGACGAGATCCGCAACACGATCATCCAGTGGGTGAAGGCGAAGGGGACCGTCGACCCGGCGCAGTTCGCGTCGGTGGACTGGCGTCTGACGCGGGCCGGGGTTGCGGTGTTCTAGGCCGTCCTGGGTGGGGCGGGGCCGGCCGGTCGCGGTGTGCCGCGGCCGGCCGGCCCCTGTTGGTGCGGTTCCCGTCAGCGTGCGGCGCCGGCGCGGCGCATGCGGGCGGCGAGGAGCAGTCCGGCGCCGGCGGCGAGTGCGGTGCCCGCGCCGCCGGCGATCATGGTGGTGTGGTCGCCCGTGCCGGTGGTGGCGAGGGGTGCGTTGTTGTGGCCCTGGCCGGTGACGGCGGTGTTGCCGGTGCCGGTGGTCGTGCCGCCGGAGCCCGTCCCGGTGCCGGAGCCGGTTCCGGTGCCGTTGTCCTTGGCGTCGCCGTCCTTGCCGGGGGCGGGCTTGTCCTTGTCCTTGGCGGCCTGGTCCTTGGCGCGGGCCTCGTGCTGGCCCGTCTTGAGGAACTCGGTCCGGTCGGCGGGGGTGCCGGCGAGGGCGGCGCGGCCGGCCTTGACGAGTTCCGGACCGCCGCCGTCGATGATCTTCGCGATGGTGACGCGGTTGTCCTGGTCTCGGAGCTCGTACTGGGTCACTTCCAGGAAGTGGCGCAGCTCGGCCGGGGTCGGCGATCCGTTCATGAGCTTGCCGATCGCCTCGGTCAGGATCGGGCCGTCCCAGCTCTCGTCGATGCGGGCCAGCTCGACCAGGTCGTCCTGGGCCTGGGCGAGGTGGCGGCCGGTCTTCAGGAACTCCGTGCGGTCGGCGGGGGTGCCCTGGAGGGCCTTCTTGCCGGCTTCCTTGACGGCCGTGCCGCCGGTGCCGATGAGTCGGGAGATCTCGACCTTGTTGTCGTCGTCGCGCAGCTCGTGCTGGGTGACGTCGTAGAAGTGGCGCAGCTTTTCGACGGTGTCTCCGCTGCTGAGGATCTTGTTGATGCCTCCCTTCAGGCCGGGTCCGGCGTTGGGGAGGAGGCGGAGGATCGCGATGCGGTAGTCGTCCATGCGGATGTTGTGCTGGTCGACTTCGATGAACTTGCGCATGGCCTTCGGGCCGTCGGCGATGGCCTTGCGGCCGGCTTCCTTCATGAACTCGCTGGCCATCGGGTGGGCGATGATCGCGAGGATGGTCTTGCGGTCCTCTTCGGCCTGGTCGGGCACGGTCTGGTCCGGCGTGGTCCGGTCCGGCGTGGTCGGTGCCGGCTGGTTGCCAGTGGCCGGGGCGTCGGGGCCGGCGGCGAACGCCGGTGACGCGATGAGGACGGCCGGAGCAAGGGCAGCGGTGGTGACCGCTGCGGCGATCCGGGAAAACTTCACAGACAAAACCCCCTGGAAACGTTTCTTCGACAGAAGAGACGTTCGACTTGCGCAGATAGTTGTACCGGTAACGTTCCCGCCCCCGGGACGTTCGGGGGCCGGGCCTCGATCACCGGGGAGAGGGCCTCTCAGGGGTGCTCGACGAGGGGGCGGAGTTCGCCTGCCGGGCGGGGGCGGGTGTGTTCGCGCTGTTCGAGCCCGAAGGTGGTGAAGGCGGTGCGGTCCGGCTGGGGGTAGGGCTCCTTGCCGGTGAGGGTGTTGAGGATGGCGGCGCTGCGCCAGGCGGCGAGGCCCAGGTCGGGGGCGCCGACGCCGTGGGTGTGGCGTTCGCCGTTCTGGACGAAGATGCTGCCGCTGACGGTGGGGTCGAGGAGCATCCGGTAGCGGTCGTCGATGCGGGGGCGGCCGGAGGAGTCCTTGCGCAGGTACGGGTCGAGGCCTGCGAGGAGGCTGCCGAAGGGGCGTTCCCGGTAGCCGGTGGCGAGGACGACGGCGTCGGTGGTGAGGCGGGAGCGGGTGCCCTGCTCGGTGTGTTCGAGGTGGAGCTCGACCTTGGTGGTGGCGACGCGGCCGGCGGTGCGGACGGTGATTCCGGGGGTCAGGACGGTGTCGGGCCAGCCTCCGTGGAGGGTGCGGCGGTAGAGCTCCTGGTGGATGGCGGCGATGGTGTCGGCGTCGATGCCCTTGTGGAGTTGCCATTGGGCGGGGACGAGCCGGTCGCGTACGGGTTCGGGGAGGGAGTGGAAGTAGCGGGTGTAGTCGGGGGTGAAGTGTTCGAGGCCGAGTTTGGAGTACTCCATGGGGGCGAAGGAGGCGGTGCGGGCGAGCCAGGTGAGGCGTTCGCGGCCGGCGGGGCGGGAGCGGAGGAGGTCGAGGAAGACTTCGGCGCCGGACTGGCCGGATCCGATGACGGTGACGTGTTCGGCGCCGAGGATGCGCTGCCGGTTGTCGAGGTAGTCGGCGGAGTGGATGACGGGGACGGTGGGGGCGTCGGCGAGGGGGCGCAGGGGTTCGGGGACGTAGGGGGCGGTGCCGATGCCGAGGGCGAGGTTGCGGGTGTAGGTGCGGCCGAGGGCTTCGGCTTCGCCGGTGGCGTCGAGTTGGGTGAAGTCGACTTCGAAGAGGTCGCGTTCGGGGTTCCAGCGGACGGCGTCGACCTGGTGGCCGAAGTGGAGGCCGGGGACGCGGCCGGCGACCCAGCGGCAGTAGGAGTCGTATTCGGCGCGGTGGATGTGGAACTGCTCGGCGAAGTAGAAGGGGAAGAGCCGTTCCTTGTGCTTGAGGTAGCTGAGGAAGCTCCAGGGGCTGGCCGGGTCGGCGAGGGTGACGAGGTCGGCGAGGAAGGGGACCTGGAGGGTGGCTCCTTCGATGAGGAGGCCGGGGTGCCAGCGGAAGTCTCGGCGCTGGTCGTAGAAGGCGGTGGCGAGTTCGCCGGCTCCTTGTCGGGGCAGGCCGTGGGCGAGGGCGGCGAGGGACAGGTTGAAGGGGCCGATCCCGATTCCGACGAGGTCGTGGGGGGCGTCGAGCTGGGCGGTCATCGGTGGGTGCTGCCTTCCAGGAGGGAAATGAGGGTGTCCAGGTCCCCCGCTGTGGTGTGCGGGTTGAGCAGGGTGGCCTTGAGCCACAGGCGGCCGTCGGCGTGGGTGCGGCCGAGGACGGCGCGGCCTTGGTGCAGGAGGGTGCGGCGCAGGGTGGCGAGGTGGTCGTCGTCGGCGTGGGTGGGCCGGAAGAGGACGGTGCTGATGGTGGGGGGTGCGTGGAGTTCGAAACCGGGGTGGGCGTCGAGGAGCCGGGCGAGGTGGTGTGCGGTGTCGATGGTGCGGTCGATGAGTGCGGTGAGGCCGTCGCGGCCGAGGGCGCGGAGGGTGGTGGCGATCTTGAGTGCGTCGGGGCGGCGGGTGGTGCGCAGGGAGCGGCCGAGGAGGTCGGGCAGGCCGGCTTCGGTGTCGTCGGTGGCGTTGAGGTAGTCGGCCCGGTGGGCGAGGGGGGTGAGGAGGGCGGTGTCGGGGACGGCGAGGAGGCCTGCGGCGACGGGCTGCCAGCCGAGTTTGTGCAGGTCGATGGTGAGGGAGTGGGCGCGGCCGAGTCCGGTGAGTTTGTCGCGGTGGCGGGGGCTGAGGGCGAGGAGGCCGCCGTAGGCGGCGTCGATGTGGAGGTCGGCGCCGTAGCGGTCGCAGAGGTCGGAGATGCGGGTCAGCGGGTCGATGAGTCCGGCGTCGGTGGTGCCGGCGGTGGCGGTGACCAGGGTGGGGCCGGGGGTGGTGGCGAGGGCTTCGGCGAGTCGGGCGGGGTCGAGGACGCCGGTGGGGGTGGGGATTTCGGTGGCCGGGGGGAGGCCGAGGAGCCAGGCGGCGCGGGGTACGGAGTGGTGGGCGTTGGCTCCGTGGAGGACGGTGAGGGTGGGGCCGTGGCGTTCGCGGGCGAGGAGCACGGCGAGTTGGTTGGCTTCGGTGCCGCCGGTGGTGACGAGGGCGTCGGCGTGGGGGGTGTCGTAGAACTCGGCGGCGAGGGTGCGGGTGAGGAGGGCTTCGAGGGCGGAGGCGGCGGGGGCCTGGTCCCAGGAGTCGAGGGAGGGGTTCAGGGCGGAGGCGGCGAGGTCGGCGGCGACGGCGACGGCGAGCGGGGGGCAGTGCAGGTGGGCTGCGCAGAGGGGGTGGGCGGGGTCGGCGGCGCCTGCGGCGAGCGTGTGGACGAGGGTGCGGAGGGCTTCGTGGTCGCCGGTGCCGTGGGCGGGGAGCAGGCCGGTGTCGCCGAGGGCGGTGCGGACGCGGGCTGCCTGGGTGTCGGGGCCGCCTGCGGGGAGGGGGCCGTGGCGGTCCTCGGCGCCGGTGCGCAGTGCGTCGAGGACGGTGTCGAGGAGGGGGCGCAGGGCTTCGGGTCCGTGGGGGCCGCCGGCGAGCGGGGGCGGTGTGCCGGGCGGCGGCGCTGTCATCGGGTCCTCCGGGGGCTGGCCGGGTGCGATGTGGGGCACCCGGCCAGTACAACGATCAGACCCGAATGGGGTAACCGCCGGGGTTTGTCCGAATCGGTGGTGGCCTGGTGGGCCGGTTCGCGGAGCGGGACTTGCCGGTGCGGGTCTGCCGGGGGCGGGGTGCCGGGGGCGGTGCGGGTCGGCCGGTGCGGGTCTGGCGGTGCCGGGGCCGTGGGGGCGGCCGGCGCGGGTCGGCCGGCGCCGGGGCCGGCGCGGGTCGGCCGGGGCCGGGGCGGGTCGGCCGGGGCCGGGGCGGGGTGGGGTGCCGTCCGGGACTGCATGATTTATGGCGCCCTGGGCCGGGTGGCCCGTACGGGCTGCGGGTGCGCCACCACATCACGTTCTACGTCCCGGACAGCACCCCACCCCGCCCCCGTCACCGGCCCTCGCACCGCCCCGCCGGCGCCGCCGGGTCGGGGGTGGGACGACGTGATTTGTGGCGCGGTATCGACCCGTACGGGCCCGGTGCCGCCGGGGCGCCATAAATCATGCAGTCCCGGACGACACCCCGTCCCACCCCCGACCCCCTCGTGCCTTGCCCCCCGTAGGGGACCCGGCCTGGCCTCCGCAGGGGACCCGGGCTAGCTCCCCGCAGGGGAACGGGTCTTGAGGGCTCGGGCGAGGTCGTCGAGTTGGTCGACGAGCTTGCGGCGCAGGAGGGGGAGGATGTTCGGGTCGGTGAGGCAGGCGTGGCCCGCCTGGAGGTTGGCTTCGTCGACGGCGTGGGCGGGGAACGCCCAGCGGCCGGCGGCTTCTCCGATGGCCGGGCCCCGGCGGGCGGCGAGAGCGACCGCGTCGGGGTAGTAGCGGGTGACGTATTCGGTGAGCAGCTCGGCCTGTTCGGGCTGCCAGAAGCCCTGGGCGGTGGCGCTGAAGAGGTAGTTGGACAGGCTGTCGTCGTGGAAGAGACGGTCCCAGGCGGCGGCCTTGGCTTCCGGGGTGGGGAGGGCGGAGCGGCAGCGGGCGGCGCCTTCCTGACCGGTGGCGCTGGTGTCGTCGGCGAGGGCGGCGTCGATCTCGGTCTCGCCGACGGCGCCGAGGACGGCGAGGCGGCCGAGGATGCGCCAGCGCAGTTCGGGGTCGAGTGCGGGGCCGCCGGGGACGGTGTCGTCGGCGAGCCAGGCGGCGATGGTGTCGGGCTGGGTGGCGCTGTCGACGAGGGTGCGTACGGCGGTGAGCCGCATGCCGGGTTCCGAGCCGTCCTCGGTGCGTCGGAGCAGGTCGCGGGCGATGGTGGTGAGGGTGGCGAGGGCGGCGGTCCGCTCGTCGGGGGCGACGTAGCGGCCGGCGATCTGGGTGTGGGCGAAGGTGAGGACGCCCTGGACGATGGCGAGGTCGTTCTCTTCGGGCAGGTGTGCCGCGGCGGTCGCCAGGTAGTCGTGCGGGTCGAGTTCGCCGTCGCGGACCATGTCGCGCAGGGAGTTCCAGACGACGGCGCGGGTGAGGGCGTCGGGGATGCCCGCGAGGCCGCGCAGGACCGTTTCGACGGAGTGCTCGTCGAGCCGGACCTTGGCGTAGGTGAGGTCGACGTCGTTGAGGACGAGGAGTGCGGGGCGGGGCCCGGTCACGGAGATGACCTCGTCGGAGGGGATGTCGAGGTCGAGGAGCTCGCGCAGTTCCAGGAAGCGGCCGTCGACGGGGTCGCGGTCGTAGACGCCGACGGCGATGTGGTGGGGGCGGCTGCCGCGGCGGTCGACGGTGAGGGTCCAGCCGGGGGCGCTGTCGGGGCGGCCCTCGGATTCCTCGACGCGGGGGGTGAGGGTGTCGATTCCGGTGGTGCGCAGCCAGATGTCGGCCCAGGCGCGGACGTCGCGTTCGGTGTGGGTGGCAAGGGAGTCGACGAAGTCGTCGAGGGAGGCGTTGGCGAACTTGTGGCGGGCGAAGTGGGTGTTGATGCCGGCCAGGAAGTCCTTCTCGCCGAGCCAGGCGACGAGCTGGCGCAGGACGGAGGCGCCCTTGGCGTAGGAGATGCCGTCGAAGTTGAGCAGGGCGGAGGCGGTGTCGGGGACGTCTTCGGGGGCGGGGGCGACGGGGTGGGTGGAGGGGCGCTGGTCGGCGTCGTAGCCCCAGGGCTTGCGGGTGACGCCGAAGTCGGTCCAGGTGTCGGTGAAGCGGGTGGCTTCGGTGAGGGTCTGGTAGCCCATGTATTCGGCGAAGGATTCGTTGAGCCAGATGTCGTCGAACCAGGCGAGGGTGACGAGGTCGCCGAACCACATGTGGGCCATCTCGTGGGCGATGACCATGGCGCGGGACTGGCGTTCGGTGTCGGTGACGGCGGAGCGGAAGATGAGCTCGTCGCGGAAGGTGACGAGTCCGGGGTTCTCCATGGCGCCGGCGTTGAACTCGGGTACGAAGGCCTGGTCGTAGGAGTCGAACGGGTAGGGCTCGGTGAATTTCTCCTGGTACCGGTCGAAGCAGTCCTTGGTGATGGAGAGGATTTCGTCGGCGTCGACGTCCATGTGCGGTGCGAGGGACTGGCGGCAGTGGATGCCGAAGGGCAGTCCGGCGTGCTGGGTGCGGATGCTGTGCCAGGGGCCGGCGGCGACCGCGGCCAGGTAGGTGGAGATGAGGGGGGTGGGGGCGGACTTCCAGATGCCGGCGCCGCTACCGTCGGGGGCGTCGCCGGTGCGGGTGGTGATGCCGTTGGCGAGGACGGTCCAGTGGGCGGGGGCGGTGACGGTGAATTCGAAGACGGCCTTGAGGTCGGGCTGGTCGAAGGCCGGGAAGACCCGCTGGACGTCGTCCAGGAACATCTGGGAGTAGACGTACGTGTGCCCGTCCGCGGGGTCGGTGAAGCGGTGCAGGCCCTCGCCGGTGCGGGAGTAGCGCATGCGGGTGTCGAGGTGCAGCTCGTGGTGGCCCTCGGTGAGGCCGGTGAGGGGGAGGCGGTCGTCGGCGAGGGCTGCCGGGTCGAGGGGGTTGCCGTCGAGGGTGGCGGAGCGCAGTTCGACGGGCTTCAGCTCGATGAAGGTGTCTGCGTCGGTCCGGGCGGTGAACCGGATGACGGTGGTGGAGTCGAAGGTGTCGTCGTCGCCCGTGAGGTCGAGGGTGACGGCGTAGTGCTGGACGTCGATGAGCTGGGCTCGGAGCTGCGCTTCGGTGCGCGTCAGTGCGGACATGGGGCCCATGCTGCCGCAGTGGGCGGCCGGACCCCCGACTTCTACTCTTCGCCCGCGGCAATCGTCTCGTGGTGGCGGATGACCTCGGCGATGATGAAGTTGAGGAGCTTCTCGGCGAAGGCGGGGTCGAGTTTGGCGTTCTCGGCGAGCTGGCGCAGGCGGGCGATCTGGCTGGCTTCGCGGCCCGGGTCGGCGGGGGGCAGCTGGTGCCGTGCCTTGAGGTGGCCGACCTGCTGGGTGCACTTGAAGCGTTCGGCGAGCATGTGGACGACGGCGGCGTCGATGTTGTCGATGCTGTCGCGCAGGCGGGCGAGTTCGGCGGTGACGCTCTCGTCGATGCCTGCGGCGTCCTTGGCCGCGTCGTCGGCCGCGCCCGCGCCCGTGCCGGTGCCGTTGTCGAGGTCGCTGATGTTCATGGTTCCCGAGAATACGTGGCGGTGGCGGCTGGTTCCTCGGGCAGTCGGCCTGTGAGACGGCGACCCTTTACTTGCCAGAATGGAAAGTACTCGCCATAGTGGAAATCACTGGCGTCGATCAGGCGTGTGCGAACGAGGGGGAACCATGCGGGAGACGACGGGGGCCGTCGGGGCGTTGGGCCGGGCGGCCGAGGTGGAGAAGGCCGCGCGGCAGCGCAGCGGCTGGTACGCGCGCTATCTGTGGGCCTTCGCGGCCGGGCAGCTGGTGCTCGTACCGCTGGCCGTGCTGGGGCGCGGCCCGGTCTCGGTGGTGGTGCTGGGGGTGGCCAATGTGCTGCTCGTGACCGGGCTGAGCGTGTACGCGGCGCGGCAGCGGGTGGTCCGCCGCGGGTTCGGAGTGAAGCACGGGGTGCTGGTGGGGTCATGGGCGGCGGTGTTCGCCCTGGTGGTCGTACTCGGCTTCACGGTGTTCGGCCGCAGCGTGCCGTTCGCGGTGGGAGCCGCGCTGGCGTGTGCGCTGCCGCTCGCCGTGGGGGCCTGGACCGAGATGCGGGGCTCGGCATGACGGACGAGCCGACGGTGGACGCCGGGGCGGAGGCGGCCGCGAAGCGCGGCGGCCATCCGCGGCACGATCTCGCGCCGCTGCTGAACGCGCCCGTCCGGCTGTCCGTGGTGGCGGCGCTGGCTCCGCTGGACAAGGCCGAGTTCGCTTTCGTACGGGACCTGGTCGAGGTCTCGGACTCGGTGCTGTCCAAGCAGGTCGCGGCGCTGGAGGAGGCGGGCTGGGTGGAGGTCCGCAAGGGCCGGGTGGGGCGTCGGCCCCGTACCTGGATCTCGCTGACCCCGGAGGGCCGGGCGGTCTACGAGCGGCATCTGGCCGCGCTGCGGGCCATCGCGTTCGGCGGCCCGTAGCCGTCAGAGCGGGAGGGTGGCGGTGACGATCCAGCCGCCCTCGGGGGTGGGGCCGGCGGAGAGGAAGCCGCCGAGGGCCTCGGCGCGCTCGGTCGGGCCTTTCGGGGCTCCGCCCCGGACCCCGCGCCTCAAACGCCGGCGGGGCTGAATGTGCCCCGGCTTCGAACGGGGGCAGGGCTGGGGTGGACCGGGCCTCGGACGGTGTCGGGGCTGAATTTGCCCCGGCTTCGAACCGGTGCGGGGCTGCAATGGCCCCGGCCGAATGGGCTCGGTGGGCGTCATGCCGAGGTGGCGGCGAGGCCGCTTTCCCGGGCCCGGCCGGCGATTTCGACGCGGTTGCGGGCGTCGAGTTTGGCCTGGACATCGGCCACGTGGGTCTTGACCGTGGAGAGGGAGACGAAGAGTTCCCCGGCGATCTCCGCGTTGGTCAGGCCGCGCGCGAGGCAGCGTACGACGTCGCGTTCCCGCTCGGTCAGGGGCTCCGTCGGGCGGCGGGCCCCGGCGGCCGGGGTGCGCGGGGCCATTTCGCGCAGCAGCCGCACCGTGATCGCCGGTGAGACGAGGGAGTCGCCGACGGCCGCCGCCCGTACCGCTTCAACCAGCATGGCCGGACTGGCGTCCTTCAGGAGGAAGCCGGACGCTGCGCCGTGGAGCGCCGCGTGGACGTACTCGCGAGGTCGAAGGTGGTGACGATGACGATGTGCGGCGAGTCGGGGGCGCCGGACAGCCGGCGGGTGACTTCGAGGCCGTCGAGCCCGGGCATGCGGATGTCGAGGAGCAGGACGTCGGGCCGGTGCTCGGCGACGGCTGCGAGGGCCGCTTCGCCGTCGACGACGTCGGCGACGACCTCGATGTCCGGCTGGCTTTCGAGGATCATGCGGAAGCCGGTTCTGGCCATGTCCTGGTCGTCCGCGATGACCACGCTGATCGTCATGCGCCACCCGTCCCACTGCCGCCCGCTGCCGCCACCGGTTCCTTCCCGTGGGACCGGTGTGCGGGTCGGGTCGCAACCGCACGGCACGGCGTGCGCTCGCCCTTCCGCCCGGTCGCGGACCGGGCGGAAGGGCGAGCGGGTCGGGCCGGTGGAGCTACATGCCTGCCGCGGCGCTCTTGATCGCGGCGGCGAAGGTGGAGACCTCGGTGTAGACGCCGGGGTAGTTGGGCCGGGCGCAGCCCTCGCCCCAGCTGACTATGCCGACCTGGATCCAGGCGTTGTTGTTGTCGCGGCGGAACATGGGGCCGCCGGAGTCACCCTGGCAGGTGTCGACGCCGCCCTGGGGCAGGCCGGCGCAGATCTCCTCGCTGGGGACGAGGGAGCTGCCGTAGGCGGCCTTGCAGGTGGCGTCGGAGACGAACGGGACGGTGGCCTTCATCAGGTAGCGCTGCTGGCCGCCGCCCTCGCGGGTGGCGCCCCAGCCGGCGACGGTGAAGGTGCCGTTGTCGTAGGCCTTGGTGTCGGCGATCTTGAGGGTGGGCAGGTTGATGGGCTTGGCCAGCTTGATCAGGGCCCAGTCCTTGCCGGTGCCGTTGTAGCCGGGGGCCTGGAGGACCTTGGTGGACTTGACCTTGATGGCGCTGGAGCTGTTGAGGTCGACGACTCCGGCGGTGGCGGTGATGGAGGTGTTGTTGCCGGAGCCGTTCACACAGTGGGCGGCGGTGAGGACGATCTGCTGGGTGTAGAGGGCGCCGCCGCAGCCCATGGAGAGGCGCACCATGAAGGGGAACTCGCCCTGCGCGGCGCGGGTGCCGCCTACGACGGGTGCGGTGCCGGCGGTGGCGGTGCCGGGCTGGAGGCTGACGGCGGCGAGGGCGACGGCGCCGACGGCGAGGGTGCGCTTCATGAACTGCACAAGGGTGGTCACAGTCAACACACTGCCTTTCGTGGGGGGTTGGGCTGTGCGCGCGTCATCGGGTGAATGACGGGTCCATGACACAACAGGCGTGTGGTGGACATCAAGAAGGCAATTTCGGCCAACTCCCGCCCACGCGGCAGAGATTGCGGTAAGGAGGGCTCGATGACGGAGAACGGGGGGCCGGGCGGCCCCATCGAGCACGGATTTCCGCACCTGGCGACCGTGCGCGCCTCGATCACCGCGCTCTTCCGCCGGCTCTCGGCCGACGGGATCCGCGCCTACGACACGAGCATCACCCCCGCCGACGCCGCCTTCGACGCCACCGACGACCTCTACCCGGGCGCGCAGCGGGTGGCCGCGGCGACGGTGCGCGCGCTGCGGCTGCCCGACGCGCGCATGGTGGTCTCCTTCCGGGCGATGGAGGAGGCGGCGACCGTGGAACTGGCGACGGGCCCCGAGTACTTCGTCGAGGTCAACGACCGCTTCCGCACCCACCGCCGGGACCTGGCGGCCGCGCTGTCGCACGAGGTCGCGCACGTCCTGCTGCACCGCCTGGACCTGCACTTCCCCGGCACCGCCGAGAACGAGATCCTCACCGACACCGCCGCCGCGTACCTGGGGGCCGGCTGGCTGCTCCTGGACGCCTACCGCGAGGACGCACTCACCCACCAGCGCTTCGGCTACCTCACGCCGGAGGAGTTCGGCTACGTCCTCGCCAAGCGCGCCGCCCTGTTCGACGAGGACCCCGCCCCCTGGTTCACCAGCCACCGGGCGTACGAGGCCTACGTGCGCGGGCGGGCGCTCGCCGAGCGCGACCACCGCCGGGCCCCGCTGGCGGCCGCCGGGCCGCTGGCGCGGCGCCGGTACGCGAAGGCGCAGCGCACCGGGGGCGACGGGGGCGCCGGAAACGGCGGGGCCGCCGGTGCCGCCGGGGGCGACGCATCGACGTACCGCTTCGAACAGGACGGCTCCGGGGGCGGGTTGCGGGTGAGCTTCCCGTGCCCGGTGTGCGCGCAGCGGCTCCGGGTACCGGTGCGCGGGCGGTTGCGTGCCCGGTGCGGGCTGTGTCACTCCGTGCTCGACTGCCTCACGTAGGACCATTCATCACGCGGTCACGAAAAGTTTCCTACCGGCCAGTAGACAGGGGTGCGGTTCTCGCCAACTCTGGTCACGTACATGCCAATTCTGTGACCGAGGGAGCGCCCCCCATGCGCAGCATCCGCAGCCCCCGCATGCCCCGTACCGCCGCCGCAGCAGTGGCCGCGGCCGCCGCCGTCCTGACGCTGGTTCCGGCCACCGCCGCCCAGGCCGCGCCCGTCCCGGCACCCACGCCGGTGTCCGTATCCGGCTCCCCGGCCGCCCCGGCCGCCTCGGCGCCCGGCGGCAACTCGGCGATCCTCGGCATCGACTACGCCACCTGGCAGCGGGACGTCGCCGCCGTCATCGACGCGGCCCGGCCCGCTATCGAGGCGCGCATTGCCGCCTCGCCCGCCGGCGAGAAGCCCGCGCTGGTCCTCGACATCGACAACACCTCGCTGGAGACGGACTTCCACTGGTTCTGGACCTTCCCGACCCCGGCGATCTCCAAGGTCCGCGCGCTGACCCAGTACGCGCACGCGCGCGGTGTCGCGGTCTTCTTCGTGACCGCCCGTCCCGGGATCATCGAGTCCCTCACCGAGCGCAATCTCAAGGCCGTCGGCTACCCGGTCTCCGGACTGTACGTACGTGACCTGCCCGACCTGTTCGACGAGGTCAGCGCCTACAAGACGGGCAAGCGCGCGGAGATCGAGGCGCGCGGCTACACGATCATCGCGAACATCGGCAACAGCGCCACCGACCTTGTCGGCGGTCACGCGGAGCGCACCGTCAAGCTGCCGGACTACGGCGGCAAGCTCTCCTGACCCGCGCGCGGCGGAGGCCGGGCGGCGGCCGCACGGCCGCCGGACCCGCAACCGGCTCAATCCGAACAGGAAATGGACAACATGATGGGCCGACTGCGGTTCAGGGAGTGGATGTAGCGGGTAGTCATAGGACATCGCACCGATGAAGACTCGGGCCCGACCCCTCGCCAGGGGGCCGGGCCCGCTTCCGTGTCCGCCCTCGTAGGTGCCGCTGTGCCGAGGCATCGGTCCCCCGGCACAGCGGAGGCCCGCGCCGTCCGGCCACGAGCCCCGGCGCGGTCACTGCCCCGGCTCGGCCCCGCCCGGGAGGTTCAGCTGCCAGGAGACGCCGAAGCGGTCGTTGACCCAGCCGAAGCGGGCGCTGAACCCGTAGGCGCCTAGCGGCATCAGCTCCGTGCCCTGCTCGGCGAGGGCCCCGTAGAGGCGCTCGATCTCGGCCTCGCTGTCGCACTGGACGTAGAGCGACACGGCGGGCGTGAAGCCGAACTCGTGCTCGGCCGGACTGTCGATGCACATGAACGTCTGTCCGGCCAGGGAGAAGGCGGCGTGGCGCACGGTCCCCTCCGCCCCGGCCCCGGGTCCGGCCTCGTCGGCGCCGTAGCGGCTGATGCCCAGCACCTCGGCGTCGTCGAACAGCGAGAGGTAGAAGGTCATCGCCTCCTCCGCCCGCCCCTCGAACATCAGAAACGTGGTGATCTTCTGCGGGCTCGGCGTGATGGTCATCGCTGGGTCCTGTCCCTTCGTTCTCCGTTGCGCCGGCACTCCGGAGCACCGGCGCTCGGAGCAGACCCTAGGTCTACCGCGCCCCGTACACCGGCAGCGGTGCCTGCGCCGCCGCGAGGAGTTTCCGTGTGGCCTCGCCCGCCTCCGCCGGGGTCCAGCGCGCGCCGCGGTCCGCGGTGGGGCCCGGCCGCCAGCCCTCCATCACCGTGATCCGGCCGCCCTCCGCCTCGAAGACCCGGCCGGTGACCCCGGCCGAGGCGTCCGCGCCCAGCCACACCACCAGCGGCGACACGTTCGCGGGGGCCATCGCGTCGAAGGCGCCCTCCTCCGGGACGGCCATGGTCTCGGCGAAGGTCCGCTCGGTCATCCGGGTCCGCGCCGCCGGGGCGATGGCGTTGACCTGGACCCCGTAGTGGCCCATCTCCTGCGCCGCGACCATCGTCAGGCCGAGGATCCCGGCCTTGGCCGCGCTGTAGTTGCCCTGGCCGACCGAGCCCAGCAGCCCGGCCCCGGAGGAGGTGTTGACGACCCGGGCCGCCACCGGACGGCCCGCCTTGGCCTCCGCCCGCCACCATGCGGCCGCCGACCGCAGCGGCAGGAAGTGGCCCTTCAGGTGCACCCGCATGACCGCGTCCCAGTCGTCCTCGTCGAGGTTGACCAGCATCCGGTCCCGCAGGAACCCCGCGTTGTTGACCAGGGTGTCCACGCGCCCGAAGGTGTCCACGGCCGCCGCCACCAGCGAGGCCGCGCCCTGCGAGGTCGCGATGTCCCCGCCGTGCGCCAGCGCCTGCCCGCCCAGCTCCCCGATCTCCCGGGCCACCTGCGCCGCGGGACTGTCCGGTCCGGGCAGCCCGTCCAGCCCGACACCGAGGTCGTTCACGACGACCTTCGCCCCTTCCGCCGCGTAGGCCAGCGCGTGGGCGCGGCCCAGCCCCCGTCCCGCGCCCGTCACGATCACGACCCGGCCTTCGCACAGTCCCGCCATCTCAGCTCTCCTTGTTGACAGTTGCCGCATCCAGGAACGCCGGGCGCTCCCCGCCCCCGTGCACGAGCAGGCTCGCCCCGCTGACGTACGCCGCCCGGTCCGAGGCCAGGAACACGGCCGCCTCCCCCACGTCGGAGGGTTCGGCGAGCCGCCCCAGCGGGACGGTGGCGCCGACCGACGCGATGCCGGCCTCGTCGCCGTAGTGCAGGTGTGCCAGTTCGGTGCGCACCATGCCCAGGACCAGTGAGTTGACCCGTACGTCGGGGGCCCATTCGACGGCCATGGACCGGGCCAGGTTCTCCAGTCCCGCCTTGGCGGCGCCGTATGCCGCCGTCCCCGGCGAGGGGCGGGTCCCGCTGACGCTGCCGATCATGACCACCGAGCCCCGCGCCTCCCGCAGCCAGGGGTACGCCGCCAGCGAGGTGGTCATCGGTGCGAGCAGGTTGAGCTCGACCACCCGTGCGTGGCGCTGCGCCTCGCCCTCTCCCAGCAGCCGGTACGGGGTTCCTCCGGCGTTGTTGACCAGGCAGTCGAGCCGCCCGTGGCGGCCGGCGACCGCGTCGAAGAAGTCGTGCACGGCGGCGGGGTCGCGCAGGTCGACCGGGCTGAAGGCGGCCCTGCGGCCGTCCGCCGCCACCTCTTCGTCCGGTGGCCGCCGGGCGCAGACGACCACGTCCGCGCCGGCCGCGAGGAACGACCGCGCGATCCCGGCGCCGACGCCCCGGGTTCCTCCGGTGACGACGACAACCCTCCCGTCGAGCTCCATAGGCTGCTACCTTCCTCACCTAACAAATGTTTGGTGGAAAGGTAGCTGATCCGCTCATGGGTGTCTCCACCTCAAGCCCCGACAAGGGCATCGCGCTCGTCACGGTCGACTTCCCGCCGGTCAACGCGCTTACGGTGCAGGGCTGGTACGACCTGGCCGACGCCCTGAGGTCCGCGGGCCGCGACCCCGAGGTGCGGTGCGTCGTGCTCGCCGCCGAGGGCCGCGGCTTCAACGCCGGCGTCGACATCAAGGAGATGCAGCGCGACACCGGACACGCCGCCCTGATCGGCGCCAACCGCGGCTGCTACGAGGCCTTCGCCGCCGTGTACGAGTGCGAGGTGCCGGTCGTCGCGGCCGTGAACGGGTTCTGCCTGGGCGGCGGCATCGGGCTCGTCGGCAACGCCGACGCGATCGTCGCCTCCGACGACGCCACCTTCGGACTGCCCGAGCTGGACCGGGGCGCGCTCGGCGCCGCCACCCACCTGGCCCGGCTGGTCCCGCAGCATCTGATGCGCGCGCTGTACTACACCTCGCGCACCGCGACCGCTGCCGAACTGCACGCGCACGGCTCGGTGTGGAAGGTGGTGCCGCGCGCGGAACTGCGCTCCGCCGCCGTGGAACTGGCGGCCGAGATCGCGCGGAAGGACGGCTACCTGATCCGGCTCGCGAAGGCCGCCATCAACGGGATCGACCCCGTGGACGTGCGCCGCAGCTACCGCTTCGAGCAGGGCTTCACCTTCGAGGCCAACCTCAGCGGGGTGGCCGACCGGGTCCGCGACACCTTCGGGAAGGGAGAGCGCTCATGACCGACAAGTCCATGACCCCCGAAGAGGTGGTCGGACAGCTGCACAGCGGGATGACCATCGGCATCGGCGGCTGGGGTTCCCGGCGCAAGCCCATGGCCCTGGTGCGGGCACTGCTCCGCTCCGGGATCACCGATCTCACCGTGATCTCCTACGGCGGCCCCGACGTCGGTCTGCTGGCCGCCGCCGGCCGGATCCGAAGACTGGTCGCCCCCTTCGCCACCCTCGACTCCATTCCACTGGAGCCCCACTTCCGGGCGGCCCGCGAGCGTGCCGCCTTCACCCTCACCGAGCTCGACGAGGCCATGTTCATGTGGGGCCTGCACGCCGCCGCCAACCGGCTCCCCTTCCTCCCCGTCCGGGCCGGCCTCGGCTCCGACGTGATGCGGGTCAACCCGGAGCTGCGTACGGTCACCTCCCCCTACGACGACGGCGAGGAGCTCGTCGCCGTCCCGGCCCTGCGCATGGACGCCGCCCTGGTCCACCTCAACCGCGCCGACCGCCTGGGCAACGCCCAGTACCTGGGCCCGGACCCGTACTTCGACGACCTGTTCTGCGAGGCCGCCGACGCCGCCTACGTCTCCTGCGAGCAGCTCGTCGAGACCGCCGAGCTCGCCAAGTCGGGTCCTGCGCAGTCCCTCCTCGTCAGCCGCCACTCCGTCACCGGGGTCGTGGAGACCCCGAACGGCGCACACTTCACCTCCTGCGTGCCCGACTACGACCGCGACGAGGCCTTCCAGAAGCTGTACGCGACCACCCCCTGGACCGTGTTCGCCGACCGCTTCCTGTCCGGGGCGGGCGAGCACGACTACCAGGCGGCCGTCCGGACCTGGCACGAGGAGCAGCAGTGACGACCGCCGACACCACCACCGCCCCCCGCACCGTCTCCCGCGCCGAGTACTGCGTGATCGCGTGCGCCGAGGCCTGGCGCGACAACGGCGAGGTGCTCGCCAGCCCGATGGGCCTGATCCCCTCCTTCGGGGCCCGGCTCGCGAAGCGCAGCTTCTCGCCCGATCTGCTGCTGACCGACGGCGAGGCCATGCTCGTCGGGCTCGACGGCACCGCCGAGGGCTGGCTCCCGTACCGGCGCCACCTGACGATGGTCACCGGTGGCCGGCGGCACGTGATGATGGGCGCCAGCCAGATCGACCGGTTCGGCAACCAGAACATCTCCTGCATCGGCGACTGGGAGCGGCCGGCCCGCCAGCTCCTCGGGGTGCGCGGCGCACCCGTCAACACCCTGAACAATCCGGTGAGTTACTGGATCCCGAAGCACTCGACGCGGGTGTTCGTCGAGCGCGTCGACATGGTGAGCGGGGTCGGCTACGACCGCGCGGAGGCGGCTGGGGTGACCCGCTTCCACCGGCTGCCCCGGGTGGTGAGCGACCTCGGCGTCCTCGACTTCGCCGGGCCCGGTCACTCGATGCGCCTGGTCTCCGTCCACCCCGGCGTGACCGTCGAGGACGTCCTGGCGGCCACCGGCTTCGAGCCGGCCGTCACGGGCGAGGTCCCGTACACGCGGGAGCCGACCGCAGAGGAGCTGCGGCTGATCCGCGAGGTGATCGACCCCAAGGGACTGCGCGACCGGGAAGTGCGGGGCTGAGGCGATGGCGACGAGGATACGGACGGCCTTCACCGAGCTGGTCGGGGTCGAGCACCCCGTCGTGCAGACGGGCATGGGCTGGGTCGCCGGCCCCCGCCTGGTCTCGGGCGCGGCCAACGCGGGGGCGCTGGGGATCCTGGCCTCGGCCACGATGACCCTGGACCAGCTGCGTTCGGCGGTCCGCGAGGTGAAGTCCCGTACGCCGGACGGGACGCCCTTCGGGGTCAACCTGCGGGCGGACGCCGGGGACGCGGCCGAGCGCGCCCGGTTGATCATCGACGAGGGGGTGCGGGTCGCCTCGTTCGCGCTCGCGCCCTCGCAGGAGCTGATCGCGCGCCTCAAGGACGCGGGCGTGGTCGTCATCCCGTCGGTCGGGGCCCGGCGGCACGCCGAGAAGGTGGCCGCCTGGGGTGCCGACGCGGTGATCGTGCAGGGCGGCGAGGGCGGCGGGCACACGGGGGACGTGGCCACGACGGTGCTGCTGCCGCAGGTCGTGGACGCCGTGGACATCCCGGTGATCGCGGCGGGCGGCTTCCGCGACGGGCGCGGCCTGGTCGCGGCCCTCGCCCACGGGGCCGCCGGCATCGCCATGGGCACCCGCTTCCTGCTGACCTCGGACTCCACCGTCCCGGACGCCGTGAAGGCCGAGTACCTGCGGGCCACCGTCAAGGACGTCACGGTCACCACGGCCGTCGACGGGTTGCCGCACCGCATGCTCCGTACGGAGCTGGTCGCCTCCCTGGAGCGGGCGGGCCGCACCCGGGCCCTGGTGCGGGCGGTGCGGCACGCCGCCGGCTTCCGCAGGCTGTCCGGCCTGAGCTGGCCGCAGATGGTCCGCGACGGCCTCGCGATGAAACACGGCAAGGACCTGTCCTGGAGCCAGGTCCTGCTCGCCGCGAACACCCCGATGCTCCTCAAGGCGTCCATGGTCGAGGGCCGAACGGACCTCGGCGTCATGGCATCGGGCCAGGTCGCGGGGGTGATCGACGATCTCCCGTCCTGTGCGGAGCTCGTCTCCCGCGTCATGGCCGAGGCAGAGCAGACCCTCGAAGCTCTCGAAGCACTGCACTCGCTCCGCACCCTGCCACCACCAGGGTGATCCCCCTTCTCCGTCACAGGAGTTGCCCCTATGAGCCGTGCCAGAATCCGCCTGACGACCGCGGCGGCCGCCGCCGCCCTCGCCGTCGGGATCCTGCCCGCCTCCGCGTACGCGGCGACGGCACCCGGAGCCGGGGTCGGTGCCCGGTACCACCAGCAGCAGGCCGAAACGATCCGTCAGATCCCCCTCCAGGGCGCCGTCAACCTCCGGGACATCGGCGGCTACCGCACCTGGACCGGCGGTCAGGTCCGCCAGGGCCTGGTCTACCGCTCCGACGCACTGAGCAAGCTGACCGCGGCGGACATCACCACCGTCGCCGGTCTCGGCCTCAAGAAGGTCGTCGATTTCCGCATCCCGATGGAGCTCCAGTACGACGGCGCCGACCGGCTGCCCGCCGGGCTCTCCCCCACTTCGCGGCCGGTCAGTGACCTCGGCCTCTACGGAACCCTCGTCGGCGCGATCGGCAGCGGCGATCCCGTCACCCAGGAGCAGATGCTCGGCGGCGGCCGCGCCGAGGCGTACATGCGCGACATCTACCGCACCTTCGTGACCGGCCCCGAGAACCGGGCGCAGTTCGCGGCGACGCTCCGGGAGATCGCCGACGGCCGGCAGGGCCCGGTCCTGTACCACTGCACGTCCGGCAAGGACCGGACCGGCTGGATGAGCTACGTCCTGCTGCGCGCCCTGGCCGTCCCCGAGGACACCGCGGAGCGCGACTACCTGGCGTCGAACACCTTCCGCGCCGCCTACGACGCGCAGGTACGGCTGGGCCTGCGGCAGTCGGGCCGGATGCAGAACCCGGACCTGCTGATCCCGCTCCAGGAGGTCCGCCGGGACTACCTGGATTCGGCGACGGCGCAGATGGAGGCCGACTACGGCAGCTTTTACGGCTACCTGACGCAGGGCCTCGGCCTGGACCTGCGGACGCTGGCGAAGCTGCAGGACCGGATGGTCCGGTAGCGGACAGCACGACGCCGGGCAGCGCGTCCTGCGCTGCCCGGCGTCGTGGTGCGTACGTGTACTGCGGCGGTACGGAGATCAGACCGCGCGGCGGCGGCCCTGACCCCCGGAGCCGACCCGGCTGCGCGCGGAAGCCGCGGCGGCGCCACCGCCACCGCCGCCCGTCCCGCGTCGGCCGCGCTCGCCGGAGCCTCCCGCGGCGGCGCCGCCCTGGCCACCGCGACGG
>NZ_BMVL01000001.1:83562-611044 GCF_014650695.1 Streptomyces avidinii
GGCACCCCCGCCGGAACGGCGGCCGCGGCCGCCGGCCGCCGGAGCGCCGCCCGTGGCGGAGCCGGTGCGCGGCCCGCCGCCCGAGCGGCGGCGCGAGCCGGAGCCCGTACCGGAGCCGGAGCGCGGCTTGGGCGCGGTCGGCTGCGGAACGTCCAGCACCACCGGGATGCCCGAGGGCTCCTTGGCGCCGGTCAGCCGGGCCAGTTCCTCGTCGGAGGACTTGATCTGCGCGGTGCGCGGGGAGATCCCGGCGTCCGACATCAGACGGGTCATGTCCCGCTTCTGGTCGGGGAGCACCAGGGTGACCACGCTGCCGGACTCACCGGCACGGGCGGTACGGCCGCCGCGGTGCAGGTAGTCCTTGTGGTCGGAGGGCGGGTCCACGTTGACGACGAGGTCGAGGTCGTCGATGTGGATGCCGCGCGCCGCGACGTTGGTCGCGACGAGCGCGGTGACCTCGCCCGTCTTGAACCAGTCGAGGGTGCGGTTGCGCTGCGGCTGGGAGCGGCCGCCGTGCAGGCCGGAGGCGCGTACGCCGTCCGCCAGCAGCTTCTTGACCATGCGGTCGACCCCGCGCTTGGTGTCGACGAACATGATCACCCGGCCGTCGCGAGCGGCTATACGCGTCGCCACGGCCTTCTTGTCGGTCTCGTCCATGACGTACAGGACGTGGTGCTCCATGGTGGTGACCGCACCGGCCGACGGGTCGACGGAGTGGCCGACCGGGTCGGTCAGGAACATCTTGACGAGCTTGTCGATGTTCTTGTCCAGCGTCGCCGAGAACAGCATCCGCTGGCCGCCGGCCTCGACCTGCTTGAGCAGCGCCGTGACCTGCGGCATGAAGCCCATGTCGGTCATCTGGTCGGCCTCGTCGAGGACGGTGATCGAGACCTGCGAGAGGTCGGCGTCACCGCGGTCGATGAGGTCCTTCAGGCGGCCGGGGGTGGCGACGAGCACCTCGGCGCCGCGGCGCAGGGCGCCGGACTGCCGGTTGATCGACATGCCGCCGACGACGGTCGCGATGCGCAGGTTGACGGCCGTGGCGTAGGGGGCCAGGGCGTCGGTGACCTGCTGCGCGAGCTCACGGGTCGGTACGAGGACCAGCGCGAGCGGCGCCTTCGGCTGCGCGCGGCGGCCGGCGGTACGGGCGAGCAGCGCCAGGCCGAAGGCCAGCGTCTTGCCGGAGCCGGTGCGGCCGCGGCCGAGCAGGTCACGGCCGGCGAGGGAGTTCGGCAGCGTCGCGGCCTGGATGGGGAACGGCTCGGTGACGCCCTGGGCGGCGAGGGTCTTCAGCAGCGCCTCGGGCATGTCCATGTCCGCGAACGCGGCGACCGGCGGCAGCGCCGGGGCGATCGGCTCGGGCATGGTGAATTCCTGGGGTCGGGCCACGGGGGCGGACTTCTGCCGTCCCGCGCCAGACTTCGGACGCCCCTGGGCCGCACCTCGACCCCGGGTGGGGCGGCGGCTGGGTCGTGCGGAGCTGGAGCTGGTCATGCGAGAAAGCCCTCCTGAAACCGACAGGTAAAACAAAGGTCGAAACAGCAGACAAGCCGGGGTCCGCACCTCGCGGTGCGGACCCCGGCATGCTGAAGTATTTAGGCGGGAACGATGTTCTCCGCCTGGGGGCCCTTCTGGCCCTGGGTGACGTCGAAGGACACGCGCTGGCCCTCCTGGAGCTCACGGAAGCCCTGGGTGGCGATGTTCGAGTAGTGGGCGAAGACGTCCGGGCCGCCACCGTCCTGCTCGATGAAGCCGAAGCCCTTTTCCGAGTTGAACCACTTCACGGTGCCAAGTGCCATTTTAAATCTCCTGAATAGGCGGCAAAGGGCCCCATCCGGAGATTCCGGCAAAACAATAAAAGCGCCTGCGGAGCATTCCCGTCAGGCGCACATAAAGTTCATGGGTACCACAACTGCAACGAGCTCTAAGCTAGCACACCCTCGGTCCGGCGGCGCCGGAGCAATGGTGTGACCTGCGCCCTCCGGTCGGCGGCCGGCGATGCGCCGGACCGGTCCGACGGGGTGTCCGCGGGGCCGGAGCCCCTGTCCCCCTTGGGTCGAGGCCGGTCCGGGCTCTTGCGGACGGTCTCCCCGGCCGCGCGGCCGGCTCCGCCTTCGGCGAAAAAAGATTCACTCCTGCGGGTCGGTCCGGGCAGGCCGGCCGAGGCGGCGGAAGTCCCTGGCGGCCTCCTGCCCCAGCTGGTTTGATCATGGGATGGCAGCGATCAAGGAGCCCTGGGGGCTCAGTGTGCTCGGCGCGGGCAGCGTGTCCGCCGAACCCCGACTCGCCCACGTGGACCTGGCGGTCGATCTCCTCGCCCCGACCCCGAAGGCGGCTTTCGCCGAGGCGGGCGCGGCGGTGACCCGGCTGCGGGGCGTCCTTCGCGAGCACGGCATACCGGACTCGGACGTGTCCGGCTCGCGCCTGCAGCTCACCTCGCAGTACAAGGGCTACGGCACGGAACGGTCCTTCCTCGGCTACGCCTGCGTGGCCACCTACACCGTGCGGACGGAGGCACTGGCCCGGCTGGAGCTGCTGATCGAGGACGCGGTCACGGCCGGCGCGAACCGCGTCGACGCCGTGCGGTTCGAGGTGAACGACAAGCCCGCGATGCGGGACGAGGCCCGGCGCCGGGCGGTGGAGGCCGCCCGGCGCAAGGCCGAGGTCTACGCGGAGGCGTGCCGGGTGCGACTGGGGCCGGTCATCCACATCGAGGACGTGGACCCGGAGTCGGTGGGCGGCCACAGCCACGGCCGCCGCACGGGAGGGGACCCGGAGGACGACGGCGCCCTCACCCCGGGCTCGGTGCGCGTCGAGGCGGCCGTACTCCTCGGCTTCGGCCTGCTCCCGGACTGACCGGGGCCGGCGCCGGGACAGGGACCGGGGGCCGGGAGCAGGAGGCCGGGAGCAGGAGGCCGCCTAGAGCCGCTCGATGATCGTCACGTTGGCCTGGCCGCCGCCCTCGCACATGGTCTGCAGGCCGAAGCGGCCGCCGGTGCGTTCCAGTTCGTGGAGCAGGGTGGTCATCAGCTTCACTCCGGTCGCGCCCAGCGGGTGGCCCAGGGCGATCGCGCCGCCGTTGACGTTGACCCGCTCGGGATCGGCGCCCGTCTCCTTCAGCCAGGCGAGGACGACCGGGGCGAACGCTTCGTTGATCTCCACCAGGTCGATGTCGGCCAGTGACATGCCGGTCTTCTTCAACGCGTACGCCGTGGCCGGGATCGGCGCGGACAGCATCCGGATCGGGTCCTCGCCGCGTACCGAGAGGTGGTGGATGCGGGCGCGCGGCCGCAGGCCGTGTTCCCGTACAGCCCGCTCGGAGGCGATCAGCATGGCCGCCGCGCCGTCCGAGACCTGGGAGGAGACGGCCGCAGTGATGGTGCCGCCCTCGACCACGGGCTTGAGGGTGGCCATCTTCTCCAGGGTCGTGTCCCGGCGCGGGCCCTCGTCCACGCTCACGTCCCCGTACGCCACCGTCTCGCGCGCGAAGCGGCCCTCGTCGATGGCCCGGATCGCCTTCCGGTGGGAGCGGAGCGCGAACTCCTCCATGTCCTGCCGGGTGATCCCCCACTTCTGCGCGATGAGCTGGGCGCCGTGGAACTGGTTCACCGGGGCGTCCCCGTACCGGGCCCGCCAGCCCGCCGAGCCCGCGTACGGTCCCTCGTCGAGGCCCAGCGGCTCGGCAGCCTGCCGCGAGGCGAAGGCGATCGGGATCATCGACATGTTCTGGGTGCCGCCCGCGATCACCAGGTCCTGCGTGCCGGACAGGACGCCCTGCGCCGCGAAGTGCACCGCCTGCTGCGAGGACCCGCACTGGCGGTCCACGGTGACCCCGGGCACCTCCTCGGGCAGGCCGGCCGCCAGCCAGGCCGTCCGGGCGATGTCCCCCGCCTGCGGCCCCACCGTGTCGAGGCAGCCGAACACCACGTCCTCCACGGCGGCCGGGTCCACCCCGGCCCGCTCGATCAGTGCCTTCAGGACGTGTGCGCCCAGGTCGGCCGGGTGGACGGCGGACAGGCCGCCCTTGCGCCGCCCCACGGGCGTGCGTACCGCATCGACTATGTAGGCCTCGGGCATCGGGACTCCTCAGACGGTCGGGTCGGTCAGGTGGGGCGCAGTGCGATCCCGTCCAGCACCATCGACAGGTACTGGCGGGCGATCTCCTCGGGGCTGTGCTGTCCACCCGGCCGGTACCAGGACGCCGCCACCCAGACCGTGTCGCGCACGAACCGGTAGGTGAGGCGGATGTCGAGGTCGGAGCGGAAGACCTTGGCCTCGACCCCCCGCTCCAGCGTCCCCAGCCAGGCCTTCTCGAACTTCTGCTGCGAGTCGGACAGGTAGTGGAAGCGGGGCTGGGCGGAGAGGGTGCGGGACTCCTTCTGGTAGATGGCGACGGCGGCGCGGTGCCGGTCGATCTCCCGGAAGGACTCGGTGACGAGGGCCTCGATGGTCTCCCTGGGGCCGAGACCTGCGGCGAGGACGGTGTCGTACCCGTCCCACAGTTCGGTCAGGAAGGCCGAGAGGATCTCGTCGAGCATCGATTCCTTGGAATCGAAGTGGTAGTAGAGGCTGCCGGCGAGCATGCCGGCGGCGTCGGCGATCTTGCGGACGGTGGTGGCGTTGTAGCCCTGCGCGGCGAAGACCTCGGCTGCGGTGTCGAGGAGTTCACGGCGCCGTTCGGGGGAGGCCGTCACCTGCGGCTTCTTCTTGACTGTCGGCTTGTTCGTTGGCACGCGTCCATTCTCGGCCAAGGCATCCGCTAGGCGTGCTGGCTGCTGACCGACACCGTCTCGCCGGTCATGTACGAGGAGTAGGAGCTGGCCAGGAAGACGATGACGTTGGCGACCTCCCAGGGTTCGGCGTACCGGCCGAAGGCCTCGCGGGCGGTGAGTTCGGCCAGGAGCTCCTCGCTGGTGACCTTGGCCAGGTGCGGGTGCATGGCCAGGCTCGGGGCGACCGCGTTGACGCGTACGCCGAACTCCGCGGCCTCCAGGGCCGCGCAGCGGGTCAGGGCCATCACCCCGGCCTTGGCGGCGGCGTAGTGGGCCTGGCCGGTCTGGGCGCGCCAGCCGATGACGGAGGCGTTGTTGACGACCACTCCACCGCCGCCGGAGGCCTTGAGGGCGCGCAGGGCGGCGCGGGTGCAGCGGAAGGTTCCGTTCAGGGTGACGTCGAGGACGCGGGACCACTGTGCGTCGGTCATGTCGACGAGGTCGGCGGTGCCGCCGAGGCCGGCGTTGTTGACGACGATGTCGAGGCGGCCGTGGATGTGCTCGGCGAGTGCGAAGAGGGCCTGGACCTGGTCCTCGTCGGTGACGTCGCAGGGCAGCGAGGTGACCTTGTCCGCCCCGAACTCGGCGGCGAGGGCCTGCTCGGTCTCCTTCAGGCGGCGGGCGTGGGCGTCGCCGATGACGATACGGGCGCCCTCCTCCAGGAGGCGGCGGGCGGTGGCTCCGCCGATCCCGGCCCCGGCGGCGGCGGTGACGACGGCGGAGCGGCCCTTCAGCAGTCCGTGCCCGGGGACATAGACGGGGGTGTTCACGCCCGTACCTCCTTGGGAAGGCCGAGGTCCGCTCGGCGATGAGGGTGCGCCGGATCTCGTTCGGGCCCGCGGTGCCGGCGGGAGCGGTACGGCTTGGCGGTGGAGGCCTCGGTGCGGGACTCCTCGACGCTGCTCATGGCCGTACGTTAACCTACCAAACACTTGTTAGGGAAGCTTCCCCTCGTGAAGGCCGGACGCCGCATGCCCGACGACCGCACGCCGGCCGACACACCCGTGCTCCACGAGCGCCGCGGCCCGGTCGCGTACGTGACCACGAAGGAGACGACCACCTGATGGAACTCACGCACACGGCGGACGTGGAGGCCTTCCGGGCCGAGGCCCGGGGCTGGCTGCGCGCACACGTCCCGGCCCGACCCCTGCCCTCCCTGGAGACCGCGGAGGGATTCGCCGCGCACCGGGAGTGGGAGGCGGTGCTGCACGCGGACCGCTGGTCGGTGGTCTCGTGGCCCGAGGAGTACGGGGGCCGGGGCGCGGACATCGTGAAGTGGCTGGTGTTCGAGGAGGAGTACTGGGCGGCGGGCGCACCCGGTCGGGTCTCGCAGAACGGCATCAGCCTCCTCGCCCCCACCCTCTTCGACCACGCGAGCGCGCAGCAGCGGGCGCGCGTGCTCCCCTCGATGGCGAGCGGCGAGGTGATCTGGGCGCAGGCCTGGTCGGAGCCCGAGTCCGGGTCCGACCTGGCCTCGCTGCGGTCGCGGGCGGTCCGGACGGACGGCGGCTGGCTGCTGTCCGGGCAGAAGACCTGGTCATCGCGGGCGGCCTTCGCGGACCGCGCCTTCGGGATCTTCCGCACCGACCCGGACGCCCCGCGACCGCACCAGGGGCTGACGTACCTGATGTTCGACCTGCGGGCGCCGGGGGTGACGGTGCGGCCCATCGGCCGCCTCGACGGCAAGCCGGCCTTCGCGGAGCTCTTCCTGGACCGGGTCTTCGTACCGGACGAGGACGTGATCGGGGAGCCCGGGCAGGGCTGGCGGATCGCCATGTCGACGACCGGCAACGAGCGCGGGCTGACCCTGCGCTCCCCCGGCCGCTTCCTGGCCGCGGCGGACCGGCTGGTCGGGCTGTGGCACGAACACGGGGACCCCGCCGACACCGCGCTCGGGGACCGGGTGGCGGACGCGGTGGTGGGGGCGCGCGCGTACGAGCTGTTCACCTGGGTGAACGCCGCCCGCTTCGCGGCGGGCGAGACGATCGGCGCCGAGTCCAGCCTGAACAAGGTGTTCTGGTCGCAGTACGACATCGCCCTGCACGAGACGGCCCTGGACCTGCTGGGCGCGGACGCGGAGCTCGCGGACGGCGCGTGGGCCGAGCCCTGGGTGTTCTCCCTGGCCGGGCCGATCTACGCGGGGACGAACGAGATCCAGCGCGACATCATCGCCGAGCGGCTGCTCGGCCTCCCGAAGGGCCGCCGCTGATGCGCTTCCTGCCGACCGACGAGCAGTCGGACTTCGCCCGTACGCTGCGCTCGCTGCTGGGCTCGGCGCGGGTGCCGGCGACGGTACGGGCCTGGGCGGACGGCGATGCCGGGCCCGGGCGGGCGCTGTGGTCCCGGCTCGCGGGGACGGGGCTGTTCGCGCTGGCCGTGCCGGAGGCCTACGAGGGGGCCGGCCTGCTCCTGCCGGAGCTGTCCCTCGGCTTCGTGGAGCTGGGCCGGGCCGGGGTGCCGGGGCCGGTGGTGGAGAGCGCCGCCGTGTCGGTGCTGCTGGCGGAGCTGGCGGACGAGGCGCTCGCCAAGCGGTTCCTGCCGGGGCTGGCCCTGGGCGAGACCTCGGCCACGCTGACGCTGCCGGGCGGGAGCCCGTACGCGCTGGACGCGGACGCGGCGACGTACTGCTTCGCGGTATCGGCTGCGGGCGAGCTACGGCTGGCAGGCGGTACGGGCGGGGCCGGCGGTACGGGCGGCGCCGGAGCCAGGGGAGCCACCGGCGCCACCGGCGAGCCGCTCCGGTCGACGGACCCGGCCCGCCGGCTGTCCCTCCCGCCGGCCGACGGGGGCGAACTGCTCGCCGCGGGACCGGGGGTGGCGCGGGCGGCCGAGGTGGCCGGACGCTGGGCCCGGCTGCTGACGGCCGCCCAGTGCCTGGGCGTCGGCGAGGCACTGCTGGCCAGGACGGTGGAGTACGCGAAGCAGCGCACGCAGTTCGGCACGCCGATCGGGTCCTTCCAGGCGGTCAAGCACCGGCTGGCGGACACCCTGCTCGCCCTGGAGTTCGCCCGCCCGCTGGTGTGGGCGGCGGCCCTGTCCCCGGCCCCGGGCGAAGTGGCCGCGGCGAAGCTGTCGGCCGGCGAGGCGTGCTACCGGGCGGCGATGACGGCGCTCCAGCTCCACGGCGCGGTCGGCTACACCGAGGAGCTGGACCTGTCCCTGTGGCTGCGCAGGGCCCGGCCCCTGCGGGACGCCTGGGGAACGCCTTCGGCCTGCCGGGCCGAGGTACTGCGGTCCCTCACACCACCGCGACGCTGACGTTCACGACGTACTGCTCCTCGACGATGCCGTCCGGGAAGAGCGGGTTCAGCAGCTCCCGCTCCCCCGCGAAGTACGCGCGGGTGCGGGCCTCGCCCAGGACCAGGAAGGCGGAGTGGCTGGCGAGGTTGGCCAGGTGGTCGTCCAGCGTGATGCGCCGGGACCAGGTCACCGACCGGGTGGTGAACTCGCCGAGCCCCTCGGGCAGAGTGCGGCGGCTCTCCCCCTTGACCTCGAAGAAGACCCGGAGCCGCTCCTCCTGTTCGGCGATCCACGGGACGGTGACGTCCGTGTCGTTCCACCACATCGCGAGCGCGCCGCCGGGACGCAGCACCCGGCGGGCCTCGGGCACGGAGCGGGCCGGGTCGGTCCAGTGCCAGGCCTGGGCGTAGGTGAGCAGGTCGAACGCGCCGGTGGCCAGCGGCAACCGGTCCCCGTCGCCGCGCACGATCGGGATCCCGGGATGCGTCCGGCGGAACTCGGCGGCCATCCCGTCCCCGGGCTCCACGGCGAGGACCTCGGCCCCGCGCTCGCGCAGGAGCCCGGTGGCAATGCCGGTCCCGGCTCCCACGTCGGCCACTCGGGCCCCGGCGAGCGGCCGCCCGGCGAGGGCCTCGACGGCATCGAAGAGGGCCGGGGGGTAGCCGGGGCGGTGGGCTGCGTACAGAGCTGCTGCTGCGTCGAAGGAACGGGCACGTGTCGTCATGCGTCCATTGTTTTCGATCACGCAATCGGCAACAAGATCGCGGTACTTGCGGTCATAGCAGCATCGGCAGCGGCTTCGAGCCGCAGACCCTGCCCTGGTCGAAGAGCGGCACCGCGGAGGGCGGGGACCCGTCCGGCGGATCTTGCCGGACGGGCCCCAGGTGCCGGGGAGGGCTCAGCGCTTGAGCATGAAGGTGAAGTCGCCGGAGAGCTTGCCGCCCAGCCGGACCGGCGACACGAGTTTCCCGTCCGCGATCAGTCTTTCGACCTCGGCCCGGGAAAGACCGCAACCTTCAGCGATCACCCGCACCGGCCGGACGGGGATCTGCGCCGCGAAGCGGACCGCGACGTCGATCACCTCCCGGCCCAGGTGATCCGATCCGCCGGTATCGAGCCGCCAGGCGTCGTCCCAGTCGAGGGCGATGCGATTGCGCCGCCGCATGACCGGATCCTGGAGCACCTCGGCTGCCAGGCCGGGGTCGTTGTCATGCATGCGGTCCAGGAGCTCAGGTCGTACGGAGCGCACGTTCATCCGCTCCAGGACCGTGAGCTTCGCGGTGTCCCCGCAAGCGGTACAGAGCACGAGCAGCCAGGCGTCGAGGAGCTTGTGGTTCGCGTTGACACGAAATTTGCCGTTCGCCCGGAAGCGCTCGGACGCGCACGCATGGCAACGGCGGCGAACGAGCGGCAGGCAGGTGGGCACGACCGCCCAGTTATTGAGCACAGAAGTACACCGGTTTCAGTGAGAAGTCCGCAGCAAAAAGCAGCACGGCGCACATGTGCGACGCGCGACCGATCAGCGTTTGGGGGGTCTCACAGGGTGTACAACGGCATGTCCTTGCCTGGACGACTCGGTTCGACGGCACGGTAGTGGCGCACAGCGACGCTGTTCCACTGGTTTTCGGAGACCGCCTAGGCCCGGTGGCGGCGCAGGGAGATCCGGCCGACGAGGACGGTCTGGAGCAGGATCAGGGCTCCGGTGCCGAGCGCCGGCCAGCGCGGGCCGTCGGGGCGTCCGCCGACGGACCAGGCCGGTCCGTCGGGGTCCACGGTCACCTTCAGCCGGGCGCCGACCGGGAGGTCCTTCGCCACCGGGCCGGGCAGGTCGCGGCCCGCCTCGGTGCGCAGCCGCAGCGACGGGGCCGTGGTCGAGCCGTCCTCGACCACGGTCCGCTCGATCACGATCGCCTGTTCCTCGCGGCCGCGGTCGTGGAGGGTGTGCCGGTCCCACGTGATCCCGCCGGCCACGGCGACGGCGACCGCGAGGAGCGCGACGGAGGTGCGGGCGACGAACTCCGCGTCGGTGCCGTGCGGGACAGCCGCTCCGAGGACGAAGACGGCCAGCAGGACGGGGATCCAGGCGCCCTCGGGGCCCTGCAGAAGCCAGATCGCCGCGAACTCCCCTGTCAGGAGAAGGCAGTTGCGCAGGACGGCGCCCGGCAGTCTCCGTATCAGTTCAGCCATGGACACATCATGCCCGGGGGGCGGGTGGGATCCGCCACCCCGTCCGTCACGCCTCCGCCGCGCGGACCCCCGCCACCCAGGCCCCGGCCGCCCGCAGCGCGGCGGCGCCCGCCGGGAGCGGCAGGCCCAGGAAGCCGTGGAAGACCCCCGGGTGCAGCTGGACCGTACAGTCGACGCCGGACCGCGCCAGGCGGCGGGCGTACGCGAGGCCCTCGTCGCGCAGCACGTCGCAGTCGGCGAGGACGATCAGGGCTGGCGGCAGGCCCGCCAGGTCGGGGGCGCGCAGCGGGGAGACGTGCGGGTGCTCCGGGTCGCCGCCGTACTGGTCCCAGTACCAGGCCATGTGGGCGGCGGTGTGGAAGTAGCCCTCCGCGTACGTCTCCACCGAGGCGGAGTCCATCGAGGCGTCCAGCGGCGGATAGAACAGCAGCTGCCCGGCGACGAGTTCGGGTGCGCGCAGGGCGGTCACGGCCGCGAGGTTGCCGCCGCTGGAGTCCCCCGCCAGCACCACCCGGCCGGGGTCGCAGCCGAGCGCGCGGGCCCGGTCCCGGGCCCATAGCAGGACGGTGAGCGCATCGTCGGGCGCGGCCGGCCAGGGGTGCTCCGGGGCCAGCCGGTAGTCCGCCGAGACGACCACCGCGCCCGCGGCCAGCGCCAGGGAGCGGCAGGTCGCGTCGTGGCTGTCGAGCCCGCACATCACCCAGCCGCCGCCGTGCAGGAAGACCACCAGCGGGCGGTCGGCCGGGCCGGGCGCGGGGTCGTGGATCCGGACCGGGACCCCGCCGGCGACCGTGTCGGAGACCGAGGCCACGGCCGGGCCCGGGCGGCCTGATCCGGACGTCGCCGCCGCCCGTAGGGCGAGGGTGTCGCCCGGGCCCGGGAAGCCCGCCGTCATCGCGTCGCACAGCCGCCTGGCCTCCGGGGACAGCGGGTCCGTCGTCGGGAAGTCGGAGTCGAAGTCGGAGTCGGAGTCGCTCATGCGGCCGTCATCCCCCCGTCCACGGTGAATTCGGTGCCGGTGATGTACGAGGACGCGTCCGAGCAGAGGAAGAGGACGAGCTCCCCGACCTCCTCCGGGCGGCCGATGCGCCCCAGCGGTACGTGCGACCAGTCCCGGCCCGCGACCGCCTCGGCCACCATCGGGGTGTCGATGGCTCCCGGGTGCACCGAGTTGACCCGGATCCGGTCCCCGGCGAGGTCGAGCGCCGCCGACCGGGTCAGCCCGCGCAGCCCGAATTTGGTGGATCCGTAGGCCGCGTGGCCGGGTATCCCGACCAGTCCGGCGGTGGAGGAGATGTTGACGATCGAGCCGCCCCCGCCCGCGCGCAGCACCGGCGCCACCGCCTGGATGCCGAGGAACGGCCCGAGCAGGTTGACCCGCAGGAGCGCCTCGAACTCGTCGAGCCGCTGCCGCTCCACGTGGGCCGTGCGCCACAGGGCCGCGTTGTTGACCAGGGCCGAGACCGTCCCGAAGGCATGGACCGCCTCCTTGACCACCGTCGCCCAGCTCGCCGGGTCGCTCACATCGTGGCGTACGTAGAGTCCCTGGTCGCCGAGTTCTTCGGCCACCGCCCGGCCCTCGTCCTCCCGTACGTCGGTGACGACGACCCGGGCCCCGGCCCGCGCGAACAGCCGGGCCTCGGCGGCGCCCTGGCCGCGTCCGGCGCCGGTGATCACGACGACCTTCCCTTCGAGGCGCTCCGCCACGGCTCAGCCCTCCAGGGCACGGAAGTGCGGGATGACCTTCTCGCCCCACTGGCGGATGGTCTCCATACAGGCCTCCTGGGGGACGGTGCCCATCTGGATCAGGCACATCACCTCGTCGACGCCGATCTCGCGCAGCTGCTCGACGTAGGCGATGGCGGTCTCGGCGCTGCCGTACGCGTGCTCCGCGTTGTAGGTGCCGGTGTCGACGGGGCGGGCGGGGATGTTCGCCTCGTGCAGCCGGGCGACGAGTTCCTCCCGGCCCCGGGCCAGCGCCGCCGCGTGGTCCTCCTCCTCCGCGTATCCGGTGGGCTCGGGGCCGTTCCCGTACCAGTGGGCGATGGACTCGGCGAAGAAGCGCTGCCCGCGCGTGCCCAGTCGCAGGGCCCGCTCGGCGTCGTCGAGGACGATCGTCGGGCAGAGGGCGGAGAGGTGGTCGTTGACCTCGGTGGAGACCAGGCGCTCACCGGTGCGTGCCGCGATGGCCTCGTCGTAGACCTTGCGCATGGTGCGGACGTCGTCGGCGCCCGCGAAGCCCATCACCAGGGCCCCGATGCCGAGTTCGGCGGCCAGCTTGAGGGTGTCGTGTCGGGAGCAGGCCATGAAGAGCGGTGGGTGCGGGTCCTGGACCGGGCGGGGCAGGATCGCGCCGGGGCCGATGTCGATGGAGCCGTGCCATTCGAACGTCTCCTCCCGCCAGGCCGAGGAGACGATCCGCAGGGCTTCCTCCGTCTGCGGGCCGGTGTCCTCGGGCCTGACCCCGTACATGGACATCTCCTGGCGGGTGGCGCCGCGCCCGGCGCCGATGTCGACGCGGCCGCCGCAGAGCACGTCGAGCATGGCCGCGCGCTCGGCGACGCGCACCGGGTGCTGGTAGCCGAAGGGCATGGTGACGACGCCGTGCCCGATCCGGATCCGGTGGGTGCGGGCGGCCACCCAGGTCAGGAAGATCTCGGAGGCGCTCATGTGCGCGTACTGCGTCAGGGAGTGGTGCTCGACGGCCCAGATCCGGTCGAAGCCCATCTCCTCGGCGTGGACGGCCTGTTCGACGCAGTCGCGGATGACCTGGCGTTCGCGTTCGGGGGTGGGGTCGACGAGCTGCGCCTCGAAGATCATCGAGAACTTCACGGTGAGTTCCCTCCGTCCGGAGTTCGGGAGCAGTCTTTCTAATAGGAGTACTTCTAGCAGTCATATTCCGCACGGGGAAGGGTGCCGGAGGGCCGGTCGTAGACTGCGCTGCGTGGCAGACGAGACGAACGAGCGGGCGCTCCCCGCGACCAGCTGGGCGGTGCTCGGGCTGCTCTCCTTCGGAGAGGAGCTCTCCGGTTACGACCTGAAGAAGTGGTCGGACCGGTCGCTGCGGTTCTTCTACTGGAGCCCGTCCTTCAGCCAGATCTACAGCGAGCTCAAGCGGCTGGAGAAGTCCGGCTACGCCTCCTCGCGGATGGTCGCCCAGGACACCGGGACGCGCGACAAGCGCGTGTACCGGATCACGGACGAAGGCATGACGGCCGTACGGGAGTGGGCCCGCGAGGCTCCCGTCGATCCACCCGTCCTCAAGCACGGACCGATGCTCCGGCTGTGGCTGGGCCACCTGCTGGAGCCGGAGCAGATGCGGGAAGTCCTCGGCCGGCACCAGGAGTTCGCGGAGCAGATGCGCCGTCGCGCGGTGGCCGACGCGGAGGCCGCGAAGGACGAGAGCGCCTGGGCGTACCCGACGCTCACCCTCCGGTGGGCCGAGCGGTACTACGCCTCCGAGCGCGACCTCGCGGCCGCGATGCTCGACGACATCGATGCACTGGCCGCCGGGCGGGACGGGCGCGGGCGTACGCTCGGCCCATGACGGGCAGTGCGATCAACCTCCGCAAGGTCGAGGAGACGGCTCCGGCGCTCGTGAGCCTCTACAAGAGCGCCGGGGTCTCCCTGCGCAAGTACGGCCTGGAGGGCGGGCGGGCCGCGGTCTACCTGGTCCTGGACTACTCCGGCTCGATGCGTCCGTACTACGCGGACGGCAGTGTGCAGGCCCTCGCGGACCGGGTGCTGGGGCTGTCCGCCCACCTGGACGACGACGCCCGGGTGCCGGTGGTCTTCTTCTCCACCGAGGTCGACGCGGTGGAGGAGATCTCCCTGGCCGGGCACGCGGGCCGGGTCACCGAGATAGCCGCCCGGCTGGGCCACATGGGCAAGACGGCCTACCACGCGGCGATGGACGCGGTCATCGACCACTACCTGGACTCGGGGGCGACGGCCCCCGCCCTGGTCGTCTTCCAGACCGACGGCGGGCCGATCAACAAGCTCGCGGCGGAGCGGTACCTGTGCAAGGCGGCCCGGCTGCCGCTCTTCTGGCAGTTCGTCGGCTTCGGCAACACGCGCAGCACCCAGTTCGACTTCCTGCGCCGACTGGACGAGCTGCCGGTGCCGGCGATGCGGGCCGTGGACAACGCGGGCTACTTCCACGCGGGACAGGACCCCCGGAAGGTGCCGGACCGCGAACTCTACGACCACCTCGTCGGGGAGTTCCCGGCCTGGCTGGCGGCGGTGCGCGGGGCGGGCATCGTGCGCGCCTGACCGGTGACGAGCGGGGCCACGCGCTTTGATGGGACGCATGACGACGACCAACTGGGCAGCGTTCGAGAAGGCCGAGCCGGAGTTCGCGGCGGCCGTCCGGGCCCGCTTCGCGCAGTACCCCCACCATGTCCTGGCCACCCTCCGCAAGGACGGATCCCCCCGGGTGACGGGGCTGAACGTCGGTATCCGGGGCGGGGAACTGTGGCTCGGGATGATGGCCGGCTCGATGAAGGCCAAGGACCTCCAGCGCGACCCGCGCTTCGCCCTGCACACCAATCCGGGCGAGGGCGAGAGCATGCCGGACGGGGACGTGCGGATCTCCGGGCGCGCGGTGGAGCTCCTGGACCCACCGGAACTGCACCGGTACGCGGAGGAGACCGAGACCCCGCACCCGTTCCACCTCTTCCACGCCGACCTGACGGAGGTCGTGCACGTCGGTGTGGAGGGCGACGACCTGGTGATCCGCACGTGGACCCCGGAGCACGGCCTGCACACCCTGCGCCGGGGCGACGACGACGAGCCGCCGCGGGAGGACCCGGTCTCCTAGTCGCCCCTTCGCATTTGCTACCGTTGGTGGAAGATCTCTTGACGGCGCATGGGGGGAAGAGACACCGTGAACACGCCCTCTGGCACGACGGGTTCGGCCGGTCCGTCCGGCCCACCGGCGCACCTCGCGGTCGAAGGCGACAAACTCAGCAAACTGGCCGCCGACCTCGACACCATGCAGGAAGTGCTGAAGAAGCAGCTCCTTCGCATGGACGAGATCGTCGACACCGTAGAGGCGCGGTGGCGCGGACCGGCCTCGGAGGCGTACCGGGCCAAGCACCGGGCAGCCGCCGAGGACGCCGCCCGCATCCGGCAGACGATGAAGCTTTTGGCCAAGGCTGTCCGCCTGAGCCGGGACGGTTTCTCCGCGCAGGAGCTCGATGTCCTGGACGGCTTCCGGCGGCTGCAGTCGCAGGCCGACATCCGGGCGGAGACCGACGCGCTGTCCACGCCCGACACGGCAGGCGGCGGCGCGGCCGCCCCGCCTCCCGCACCACACAGCCGCATCGCCGATCTGTAAGCAGAACGAGAGGCACCGGGGGGACTCATGTCGTCGAGCGACGACCACATATCAGTCGACTTCGCGACGCTGCAGAGCGTGGCAGGGGACCTGGAGGAGATCCTCAAAACGCTCAACGAGCAGTTGGACCAGCTCTACCGGCGCGTCGAGAAGGCCGTGCTCAGCTGGGACGGCGAGGCCCGCCAGACCTTTGTGGACCAGCTCGACAAGTGGGACCGGTCCGCCCAGGACCTGGAGGCCACCCAGGCCTGGCTCCACGACATCGTGGTGAACGGCCACCACACCTACGCCGCCGCGCACCGGACCGTGCTGCGCGGCTGGGGAGCCGCCTGATGGCGGGCCCACCGCCACCCTCCCCCGCCGCGAACGGGGGTTACGACGTCCAGCCGGTGCACGTAAATCATGCGGCCGACCTGGTGAAAGAAGCCCAGTTCGCCCATGCCGAGCGGGCGTTCGCCCTCGTCGACGTACTGAACAAGTACAACCAGTCCGCCGGGACCGGCCGGGGAGCGGACGCGTTCGCCGACGCCTACATGGAGGTGGCGGCGAAGTTCCTGGAGGCATGGGGCCGCAGCGTGGTCAGTGCGGGCGGGGCCTCCGTCGGCCTGAACCACACCGCCAACCACTACGTCCTGGCCGAATGGGAGGCCGGCGGCCGCAAGGGGGCCCAGCCGGGCAGGCAGCCGGAGCCGGTGGTCATCAACAAGCCGCCGCGCTACGGACCCGTCAACCCCATCAAGTGGACCGGCACCGGCGAGGACGTAGACTCGTGGTGGATCTCCGGGGTCATCGGCGAGTTCCCCGACTTCCTCGCGGACATCATCCGGCCCGCCATCGAACACGGCCTGCGCCTCGGCAAGGTCCACGAGATCACCCCGGGCATCAAGGACGACGAGGTCCGGGCCATGGCCAAGGCATGGCGCACGCTCGGCTCCGAAGCCGTGAAGGCCTCGGACGATTTCAACGCGGCCATCGCAGGCATCACGAACCCGAAGGAAAAGGGCGAGTGGCAGGCCGCGATGCGGACCTTCGGCCAAAGCATCTGGGGCGCCACGGCGTGGGGCAGGCAGCTGGACGCGGCAGGCGCTCGAACCGAGAAGGACGGCCGCCAGTGGCGGCACAGCAAAGACGTCACTCCCGACCGTCGGCGCCCCGTCATCGACGTGCTGAAGGAGACGGCGGACAAGGTCGCGGACATCCTGGACCACGTCGCCGACGTCGGCGAGAAGACCAGAAAGTTTACGAGCCAGGCCGGCATCAACGCAGCGAAGGCCACTGCCTCGGACCTCACCGACCTGAGCCTGATGAGCCTGACCAGACTTGCGGCCGGCATGCTCATCGGCCGGATCGTGCTCTTGTTCCGCACCCACATGGACAAGGAGGGGTGCGACGCGGTCGTCGAGACCTACCACAAGGAGTTCACCGAGGCAGGGAGCAAGCTCAAGGCCCTCATCTGGGAGCTCGACTTCGCGAGCAAGAGCGCCCCGACCTACTCGGCGGAGATCGCCCGCGCCCAGGGCTTCGGCGCCCGCTCGCTCAACGAGTTCAAGAAGGAACACAGCTGGCAGATCGGCGGGGAGAGCCCCTCCCCGTACATGTACTCGCTGGACCTGGCGACGAACGAGGGGCTGGGCGGCGCCCACACCATCGACAAGCACGTCGGCAAGACCGACGAGCAGCTCCTCCAGCGGATCAGGGACGAGCAGCGAGCGAACGGCAAGTTCGACATCCAGTCGTCCTCGTCTTTCCCGGACATGAATTCGGCCCAGAAATACACTCAGTACTGCATTCGCCAGAACACCACGGAGATCCAGGACTGGCTGAAGAATCCTCCACCCCAGCCGCAGACCAAGCCCTTCAGAGTGTCGACGGTGCCGATCGAGGGGCCGCTCAACACACCCACCGTGACCGGACGGACCGTGACGGTCGAGGACGTCAAGATCACGTCCCCCAAGGACACGCACGGTGTGATCGTCAAGTTGAAGTACGACCCGAGTCTGAACCCACCATTCATCGTCTACACGTCGGCACCTGAATAATGGAGCGAATGATGGAAGAAGGCCGACTCGACGCGCGCAGCTGGTCGGACGCGCTCAAGCTGTACGAGCGGCTCTCCACGTTCGTCGCTGTCGCTCCACGCACGCACGACGAGTGGTGGCTCGATGTGGGAGAGGTCATGCGTCTGGAGACCCGGGACCCGCGGGGCTGGGAATCCATCGACCCCTACGAGGGCGAGGACGAGCGCCGGGAAGACCCCCTGTTCCCGTGGCTGGCGACACCCTCCACCCCTGAGGACGCAGAACGCTACCTGCCACGGGTGAGGGAGCTCTCCCGGTCCTCGGTGAAGTCGCTGGTCGTCCTATTGGGGGTACTCGGCCTGGACGTCGCCAAAACCTGGCGCTGGGAGGAACGCAGACCGGAAATGGAACGCCGGGCTGACGTGATTCTTTCGCGATTCCCGCGCGGAACCCGCTTCTACACCAACCTCGGCTGGAAAGGCGACCGTCCGGATTTCTACGAACAGGGGACCTGGGGCGGCTACGACCCCTTCAGTCACTACGACTGCGATGCCGGGCTGATTGCCGTGAACGACAACGAAGTTGCCGTGCTCTGGAACTTCCTGTCCACCTGACCAGCCCGCCGAACAGGGAAGACCGCATGCTCACCAGATCCGCCGCCTACCCCGACCGGGAGACCGCCCAGTGGGCCACCCAGCAGGTGGTCACCCGCAACGAGCAGGCCATCCACCGCTGGCTGGCCCAGGGCACCCGCCCCCGCCTGACCGTCGAAGCCTCCTGGCCCTCGCGCGAGGACCCGGTCGGCCGCGTCCTGCTCCAGGCCATGGCGCTCGCCGGGCGCGGGGCCGTGGACGTGCGGGCCGCACGGGTGGTGCTCCGGCGGGAGCCGGGCGGCCCGCTCGGCTTCGTCGTGCACGGCACCTTCCCGATCTACCTGTAGAGGCACCGGCCCATGTCCATGAAGCCCCTGGAGTTCGACCGCCGCTACGGCGAGCTGGACCAGGTCGTCAGCGCATACGCCGGCCTCGCCGCCGACGACACCCCCGACCGGCCCGGCCGGGCCCTCACCGCCTACCTGCGGCACACCTGGCACACCCGGCCGTGGGCCCTGTCGGTCGCCGAGCAGCAGCTGCGCAGCTACGCCCAGAACCCGCCCGGCCGACTCCGCCACCGCCTCGGCGAGTTCTACCCGGTGCCGGACATCGGCCTCCCCGAGCCCGACATCCAGCAGTGGCTGCTGCTGCTCGCCGACCACATCAGGCGCAGCGTGGAGGAGGGTCGGGTCCCGTCCCCGGCAGCGCTGCCCGACACGCACTGGGAGTGGCACGCCCGGTTCCCGGAGCTGGGCCAGTTCCTGGGCGGCTGGTTCTCGCAGGACATGCCCGACGAGTTCGAGGACCACGAAGCCGCGGTCCGCGACTACGCCGGCTCGGCCGACCCGACCGTGGTGGCGCGCCTCGTCGGTGAGCTGCGCGAACTGCTCGCCCTCGGCCTGGAGGAGGTCGACTACGCGGCCGGCGTGGCCGAGCTGGGCATGGAGGTCGACCCGCCGGCCCCGTACGCGCCGAGCGCCTGGCTGGCCCTCGTCTCGGAGCGGCTGGACCGCCCGCGCACCGAGTACGTCCAGTAGGCCGGCCCGGTCGGCGAGGCACCCCCTAGATCCGCGGCTTCTTGTCCTTCGCGGCGAGGGCGGCGGGGTTCACGTCCACCCAGTTGCGGTCGATGTTGAGGGTGATTCCGCCGTAGGTGGCGTCGTGGTCGCCGCGGAACTGGTGGGCCCGGCGCGGGCCGGCCCACTTGGCGGTGCCCTTCGCCAGGCCCATGTCGGCGTCGCCCACGGAGGCCGAAAGGTTCCAGCGGGCGGCCCAGAGCACGTCGGGCATGGCCTGCGGGGCCTGGTGGTAGTGGGCGCTGAGGGCCTTGACCCCGGAGCTCACGGAGACGTAGGCGGCGGAGCGGTAGCCCAGCTCGTGCAGCCGCTGAGTCCAGGCGGTCAGGTAGGCGACGACCGGGGCGTCCCAGGTGGCGCGGTCCGTGTAGTTCTCCAGGTCGTTGTAGAGCACCGTGCCCACGGGCAGCCGCAGCGACCGGGCCGCGTCCACCGCGCCCTCGGCGGCCTCCCGGCCCTGCGCGTCGGCCCCGGAGGGGTCGGTGGACAGGCCGGTGGCGGCGTTGTGCCAGGGCTGCGGGCCCACCCAGATCGGCATCAGGTGCCATCCCGCGGCGGCCTGACGTTCGACCCAGCGGGCCGTGAGCCGCGGCTGGGCGCAGGCTCGGGCCCGGCCGCCGATGTAGACGCCGATCGCGCCGAATGGGGAATCGGCCCGCCAGGTGTCCATGGCCTTCTGGGTGGGGGCGGTGCAGGCGTCGAAGCCCTCGCCCTTGAAGGGTTCCTGGGCGCTACGGGGACCCGGGCCGCCGGCGGTCGGCACGGCGACGACGGGGGCCGGGGCGTGCGGGGTGTGCGGGGGCGCCGCGGCGCGCACCTGCGCCAGTACCCGGCGTACGGCGTCGGGCGTGGCCCCGTAGGAGACGGTGGCCATGACCTCGGACCGGCGCAGGGCGTACCGCAGTTCGTTGCTGTCGGAGCGGGGCGGAACCTCGCGCAGGGCGGTCCAGGAGTCCACGGTGACGGTCGGGATGTCGGCGCGCTCCGGGGCCTTGCCGAGGGGTTCGAGGTGCAGGGTGTCGGCGCGGACGGCGACGGCCCGGCCGGTGCATTCGGCCTGGGTGCCGGCGTGGCCCAGGTACAGGGTGGGCAGGTCGAGGCGCACGCACGTGTCGGGGTTCCGGTCGAGGTCGACGACCCGCCAGTCGGCGGGGAGGGTGACGCGCAGACCGAGGTAGTCGACGATCCGGCCGCCGCCGTCATCGTCGGCGGCGGACTGGACGGGAATCAGCAGGGCGGCGCCGAGCAGGCCGCTCAGCAGGGTTCGGATGGGGGCCATGATCCAGATGGGTACCAGACTCCGGCCGCCGTGAACTGTGCACGCTTCGAGCACAGTTGGCCCGTCCGGCCCAGGCCGGCCCAGCCCGGCCCGTCGCCGTGGGTCACCTGCACGAGTGAAACGGGCTCGGGCCCGTCACCGAGGCATCCCTGGTCGGGGGCATGACGGGGCCCTGCGGGCCGAACCTGTCAGTCATCGCGCCGATCAAGGACCTGAACCTCCAGATGCGGCCAGACCGTGGCCAGGCGCGCATGGTCGCCGGCCGCCGGCACGGTCATCGGACCCAACGAACCGTCAGGACCGAAATGGACCAGGGTACCGGTCGTACCGTCCACCTCAACGGGCTCAAGACCGGTGACGGGGATGCCGTTTTCGTAGCGCTGGGTCCAGGCTCCGTTGAGGCGGCGGTTGGTATGGGCGAGCCACTCGCTGAGCGCCGCAACCACGGACATGCCACGGCGGGGATGGCCGTCGGGCAGTACCTCGACCTGCGGGAAATCGAAGAACCGGAGATCCTTCGTCGCCATGACCGGCTTCTTCACGCTCCGGCCGTGCTCGTCCACACGGGTGTCAGTGCCCCGTCCGTCGTCCCGGACGGACAGGGAACCGTCGGAATGGAGAACGACGACGCAGCGCCCCCCGCCCTTGCTCGCTGCTTCGTCTGCGGCATAGGCAAGGACCTCAAGGACGAGGTGCCAGGGTCCGTCCGGAGCGAACTCCGCGGGACTGGCCCGGATCTGCGCCAGATGATCCGTATCGACGACGCTGGACCAATCGTGCGTCGTGTTGACCCAGGAAGCCCTCGATGTGTCCATCAGACAATTATCCAGCGTGGCTGACGACGGCTCACGGGATGCGCGCCTGGATCTTCAGACCCGCCCCTTCACAGCCTGGATGAACGGCGCCCAAGCGTTGGCCGGGAACAGCAGGACCGGACCGGCGCCCGCCAGCTTGGTGTCCCGGACGGGGACGACGCCGGGGAGGTCGTCGGAGACCTCCACGCACTCGCCACCGTCTCCGTTGCTGTACGAGGACTTGCGCCAGGACAGGCCGTTCACGTCTGCGCACATTTCGCATGCTCCTCCGCCACCGACTCGATCAAAACCAGGGACGCCTCCGGCGACAGCGCGGCAGCCCTGGCAAGATCGTATGACCTCCAGTGACGCGCAACCAGGGCCGGATAGTCGAGCAACTGCCCCGCGTGGGGCCCCTCCGTGTAGGCCGCGTCGGGTGCGTCAGCGAACTGCATGATGCGTACATACGCTCCCAGAGCACCATGGGCACCCGCCGAGAACGGCACCACCTGCACGGTGATCCGGTGGGCGCGGATATATGACGAGATATGACGTAGCTGAGCAGCCATCACAGCGTGACCGCCGACTGCCGAACGCAGTACAGCCTCGTGCAGAACGACCCACAATTCGGGGGTAACCGGATCATCAAGAAGTCGCGCACGCTCTACGCGGGCCGCAACCAGGGAATCGACACGTTCCGCCAGTCCCGTGGGACTTGCGGCCCGAACTACAGCGCGGGCGTAGTCCCCTGTCTGGAGCAGCCCGGGAACCAACGTGGGGCCGTAGTCGAAGATGGCCGCCGCCAGGCGTTCCAACTCGGCCGCTTCGGCGAAATACTCGACATGCTTGGACTTGAACGCCCTGGCCAGGCGGACGAAGTAGTCCCCGGTGTCGAACACCTTGTCGATCAGCTCCGCGATCTCCGGACGCAGCCTCCGCGTGCCGCACTCCATCTGCCCGACGTACGCCCCGCTAGTGAAGATCCGGTCGCCCAAACCGTCCTGACTCAGCCCGGCCGCTTCCCGGTGACGCCGCAGCTCCTCGCGGGCGAACTCCTGCGGAGTCTGCGCTCCACCCAGATCCTTCGGCTTGGCCATGAGCCAACTCCCCGCTTCCGCAGTGCCCTTACTCCACGAAAAGCGTAGTCCCCGCCGAGTCCACGAGACAGCGGAAGGCATTGATACGACCACGCAACGTCACGGCGCCGGCCGGGAAGAGCAAGGCCGCTGTCAGTGCCGCTGGTTAACGTGAACGGTGTCAGTCGTAACCGAAGACACCACGGGGGATCACACATGAAGCAGGCACACAGGCGCGGCAAGGCCGCCGCGATCGCCACGCTGACCACGGCGCTCACGCTGACGCTCGCGGCCGGTACGGCCCAGGCCTCGTCGGGGGGCGAGATCATCGGCTACCCCGGGCCCGACGGGCTGATCTGGATACCCGAGCAGGCCGGTTCCAGCGGCTTCGTCTCGGGCGGCCTCTCGCCCCGGCTGGACACGTTCATCACCTTCGGCTGCGCGGGCGGCGGCACCATAGAGGTGGCCTTCCGCCTCGACAACCACCCGGACCGCAACCCGGCCCCCTTCACGGTCGACTGCCCCGAGAGCGACCCGGCGCGCGTCACCGTCCCCCTCGGCACCGGCCTCCAGGGCGGATTCGGGGCCTGGGTGACGGCCTCGGCCCCGTCCACCCGCTGGGGCGCCACGGTCGTCCAGCCCGAGTAGCCCCGAACACGCCACAGCGCCCGCCACCCCTGGTCGGGGACGTGGCGGGCGCTGTGTCGGGAGTTCCGTACGCCGTTGTACGGACCGTATGAGGGGTCCCTCCCCCGAGGGGGAGGGGGGACTGCTGCGTCAGACGGTCAGAGAACGATCCGTCGGCTTGACCGGGTACGGGAGGGCACTGGAGCCGGTCAGGAAGCGGTCCACGCCGCGGGCGGCCGAGCGGCCTTCCGCGATGGCCCAGACGATGAGCGACTGGCCGCGGCCCGCGTCGCCGGCGACGAAGACGCCGTCCGCGTTGGTCGCGTAGGAGGCGTCGCGGTCGATGTTGCCGCGGGCGTCCAGGTCCAGGCCGAACTGCTGGACCAGGCCGTTCGCCTGGTCGGTGCCCGTGAAGCCCATCGCCAGGGTGACCAGCTGCGCGGGGAGGACGCGCTCGGTGCCGGGCTTCTGGACGAGCTTGCCGTCCTCGAAGGCGACCTCGATCAGGTGCAGGGACTGGACGTTGCCGTCCTCGTCGCCCTCGAAGTGGGTGGTGGAGACGGAGTAGACCCGCTCGCCGCCCTCCTCGTGGGCCGAGGTGACCTTGTAGAGCATCGGGAAGGTCGGCCAGGGCTGGTTGGCGTTCCGCTCCTCGCCCGGCTTGGGCATGATCTCCAGCTGCGTGACCGAGGCCGCGCCCTGGCGGTGGGCGGTGCCCACACAGTCCGCGCCGGTGTCGCCGCCGCCGATGACGATCACGTGCTTGCCCTCGGCCGTGATGGGGGGCGCCATGAAGTCGCCCTCCTGGACCTTGTTGGCGAGCGGCAGGTACTCCATCGCGAAGTGGATGCCGTTCAGCTCGCGGCCCGGGACCGGCAGGTCGCGGGAGACGGTCGCGCCCGCCGCGATGACCACCGCGTCGAACCGCTTGCGCAGGTCGGTGGCGGTGATGTCGCGGCCGACCTCGATGCCGGTGCGGAACTTGGTGCCTTCCGCGCGCATCTGCTCGATGCGGCGGTTGATGTGCACCTTTTCCATCTTGAACTCGGGGATGCCGTAGCGCAGCAGGCCGCCGATGCGGTCGGCGCGCTCGTACACGACCACGGTGTGGCCGGCCCGGGTCAGCTGCTGGGCGGCGGCCAGACCGGCCGGGCCGGAGCCGATGACGGCGGCGGTCTTGCCGGACAGCCGCTCCGGCGCCTGCGGGGTGACATCGCCGTTGTCCCACGCCTTGTCGATGATCGAGACTTCGACGTTCTTGATGGTGACGGCGGGCTGGTTGATGCCGAGCACGCACGCCGACTCGCACGGGGCCGGGCACAGCCGCCCGGTGAACTCCGGGAAGTTGTTCGTCGCGTGCAGTCGCTCCGACGCGGCGGTCCAGTCCTCGCGGTACGAGAAGTCGTTCCACTCCGGGATCAGGTTCCCGAGCGGGCACCCGTTGTGGCAGAACGGGATGCCGCAGTCCATGCAGCGGCCGGCCTGCTTGCTGATGATCGGGAGCAGCGAGCCCGGAACGTAGACCTCGTTCCAGTCCTTCAGCCGGTCGGCGACAGGCCGGGTACAGGCGGTCTCGCGCGCGGTGGTGAGGAAGCCCTTCGGGTCAGCCATGGGTCGCCGCCTCCATCATCTTCTCCGTGGTCTCGGATTCCGAGAGTCCGGCGAGCTCAGCGGCGTCCTTGGCGGCGAGCACTGCCTTGTACGTGGTGGGGATGATCTTGCTGAAGCGGTCCACCGCGACGGACCAGTCAGCCAGGAGCTTCGCGGCCACGGTCGAGCCGGTCTCCTCCTCGTGGCGGCGCACCACATCGTGCAGCCACTGCTTGTCCGTGTCGGACAGGGCCTCGACGGCGCCCGCGTTTCCGACGTTGACGTTGTGCGGGTCGAGGTCGATGACGTACGCGACGCCGCCCGACATGCCGGCCGCGAAGTTGCGGCCCGTCTCGCCCAGGACGACCGCCTGGCCGCCGGTCATGTACTCGCAGCCGTGGTCGCCCACGCCCTCCGAGACGACCAGCGCACCCGAGTTGCGGACGCAGAAGCGCTCGCCGGTGCGGCCGCGCAGGAACATCTCGCCGCCGGTGGCTCCGTAGCCGATGGTGTTGCCGGCGATGGTGGAGTACTCGGCGAGGTGGTCGGCGCCGCGGTCCGGGCGGACCACGATGCGGCCGCCGGAGAGGCCCTTGCCGACGTAGTCGTTGGCGTCACCCTCCAGGCGGAGGGTGATGCCCTTCGGCACGAAGGCGCCGAAGGACTGGCCGGCGCTGCCGGTGAAGGTCAGGTCGATGGTGTTGTCGGGCAGGCCCGCACCGCCGAACTTCTTGGTGACCCGGTGGCCGAGCATGGTGCCGACGGTCCGGTTGATGTTGCGGATCGCGACCTGGGCGCGGACCGGCAGGGCCGCTTCGGCGGTGGCGGCGTTCAGGGCCTCGGAGGCGAGCTCGATCAGCTCGTTGTCGAGGGCCTTCTCCAGACCGTGGTCCTGCTCGATCAGGGCGTGGCGGACCGCGCCCTCGGGCAGCTCCGGCACGTAGAAGAGCGGCTCCAGGTCGAGACCCTGCGCCTTCCAGTGCGTGACGGCCTTGGTGGTGTCGAGCAGCTCGGCGTGGCCGACGGCCTCCTCGATGGTGCGGAAGCCCAGCTCGGCGAGGATCTCGCGCACCTCCTCCGCGATGTACTCGAAGAAGTTGACGACGAACTCGGGCTTGCCGGAGAAGCGGTCGCGCAGGACCGGGTTCTGGGTGGCGATGCCGACCGGGCAGGTGTCCAGGTGGCAGACGCGCATCATGACGCAGCCGGAGACGACGAGCGGCGCGGTCGCGAAACCGAACTCCTCGGCGCCGAGCAGCGCGGCGATGACCACGTCGCGGCCGGTCTTGAGCTGGCCGTCCGTCTGGACGACGATCCGGTCGCGCAGCCCGTTGAGCAGCAGGGTCTGCTGGGTCTCGGCGAGGCCGAGCTCCCAGGGACCGCCCGCGTGCTTGAGCGAGGTGAGCGGGGAGGCGCCCGTTCCGCCGTCGTGGCCGGAGATGAGGACGACGTCCGCGTGGGCCTTGGAGACACCGGCGGCGACCGTACCCACGCCGACCTCGGAGACCAGCTTCACGTGGATGCGGGCGACCGGGTTGGCGTTCTTGAGGTCGTGGATCAGCTGAGCCAGGTCCTCGATGGAGTAGATGTCGTGGTGCGGCGGCGGGGAGATCAGGCCGACGCCCGGGGTGGAGTGCCGGGTCTTGGCGACCCACGGGTACACCTTGTGGCCGGGCAGCTGGCCGCCCTCGCCGGGCTTGGCGCCCTGCGCCATCTTGATCTGGATGTCGTCGGCGTTGACCAGGTACTCCGAGGTCACGCCGAAGCGGCCGGAGGCGACCTGCTTGATGGACGAGCGGCGCGCCGGGTCGTACAGGCGGTCCGGGTCCTCGCCGCCCTCACCGGTGTTGGACTTGGCGCCCAACTGGTTCATGGCGATGGCGAGGGTCTCGTGCGCCTCCTTGGAGATGGAGCCGTACGACATGGCGCCGGTGGAGAAGCGCTTGACGATGTCGGCGACCGACTCGACCTCGTCGATGGAGATGGCCTCGCGGTCGGCCTTGAAGCCGAACAGGCCGCGGAGCGTCATCAGGCGCTCGGACTGCTCGTTCACCCGGGCCGTGTACTGCTTGAAGATGTCGTACCGGCGGTTGCGGGTGGCGTGCTGGAGGCGGAAGACCGTCTCCGGGTCGAACAGGTGCGGCTCGCCCTCGCGGCGCCACTGGTACTCGCCGCCGATCTCCAGCGCGCGGTGCGTGGCCGCGATGCCGGAGACGGGGTACGCCTTGGCGTGGCGCGCGGCCACCTCCTTGGCGATGACGTCCAGGCCGGCGCCGCCGATCTTGGTGGCGGTGCCGTTGAAGTAGGTCTCGACGAACTCGTCGTTCAGGCCGACGGCCTCGAAGACCTGGGCGCCGCGGTAGGAGGCGACGGTGGAGATGCCCATCTTGGACATGACCTTCAGGACGCCCTTGCCGAGCGCGTAGATCAGGTTCTTGATGGCCTGCTCCGGCTCCAGGCCGGACAGGAAGGTACCGGCGCGCAGCAGGTCCTCGACGGACTCCATGGCGAGGTACGGGTTGACCGCGGCGGCGCCGTAGCCGATGAGCAGGGCGACGTGGTGGACCTCGCGGACGTCGCCGGCCTCGACCAGCAGACCCACCTGGGTGCGCTGCTTGGTGGCGATGAGGTGGTGGTGCACGGCGGAGGTGAGCAGCAGCGACGGGATCGGCGCGTGCTCGGCGTCCGAGTGGCGGTCCGAGAGGACGATGAGGCGGGCGCCGTTGGCGATCGCCGCGTCGGCCTCGGCACGGATCTGCTCGATGCGGGCGGCCAGGGCCTCGCCGCCGCCGGAGACCCGGTAGAGGCCGGAGAGCGTGGCGGCCTTCATGCCGGGCATGTCGCCGTCGGCGTTGATGTGGATGAGCTTGGCCAGCTCGTCGTTGTCGATCACCGGGAAGGGCAGGGTGACGCTGCGGCAGGACGCGGCGGTCGACTCCAGCAGGTTGCCCTGCGGGCCGAGCGAGGACAGCAGCGAGGTGACGAGCTCCTCGCGGATGGCGTCCAGCGGCGGGTTGGTGACCTGCGCGAAGAGCTGGGTGAAGTAGTCGAAGAGCAGCCGGGGGCGCTCGGACAGGGCCGCGATCGGGGAGTCCGTACCCATGGAGCCGAGCGGCTCGCCGGCGGTACGGGCCATCGGCGCGAGGATGACGCGCAGCTCTTCCTCGGTGTAGCCGAAGGTCTGCTGGCGGCGGGTGACCGAGGCGTGGGTGTGCACGATGTGCTCGCGCTCGGGCAGGTCCGACAGCTCGATCTCGCCGGTCTCCAGCCACTCCGCGTACGGGGCGGCCGCGGCCAGCTCGTTCTTGATCTCGTCGTCCTCGATGATCCGCTTCTGGGCGGTGTCGACGAGGAACATCTTGCCGGGCTGCAGGCGGCCCTTGCGGACGACCTTGGCCGGGTCGATGTCGAGCACGCCGACCTCGGAGCCGAGGACGACGAGGCCGTCGTCGGTGACCCAGTAGCGGCCGGGGCGCAGACCGTTGCGGTCGAGGACCGCGCCGACCTGGGTGCCGTCGGTGAAGGTGACGCAGGCCGGGCCGTCCCAGGGCTCCATCTGGGTGGAGTGGTACTTGTAGAACGCGCGGCGGGCCGGGTCCATGGAGGTGTGGTTCTCCCACGCCTCCGGGATCATCATCAGCACGCTGTGCGGGAGCGACCGGCCGCCGAGGTGGAGCAGCTCCAGGACCTCGTCGAAGGAGGCCGAGTCGGAGGCGTCCGGGGTGCAGATCGGGAAGATCCGGTCCAGCACGCCCTCACCGAAGGCGTCGGAGGCCAGCTGGGACTCTCGGGCCTTCATCCAGTTGCGGTTGCCCTTGACCGTGTTGATCTCGCCGTTGTGCGCGACGAAGCGGTACGGGTGGGCGAGCGGCCACGACGGGAAGGTGTTCGTGGAGAACCGCGAGTGGACCAGGGCGAGCGTCGAGGCGAAGCGACGGTCGGAGAGGTCGGGGAAGAAGGGCTCCAGCTGGCCGGTGGTCAGCATGCCCTTGTAGACGATGGTGCGGGCGGAGAGCGACGGGAAGTAGACACCGGCCTCGCGCTCGGCGCGCTTGCGCAGCACGAAGGCCTTGCGGTCCAGCTCGATGCCGGTGCTGCCGTTGCTCACGAAGAGCTGGGAGAAGGCCGGCATGGTGGCGCGGGCGCCGTTGCCGAGCAGGTCCGGGGTGACCGGGACCTCGCGCCAGCCGAGGACCGTGAGGTTCTCCTCGGCGGCGATGGCCTCGATCTGCTCCACGGCGACGGCCTGTGCGGTGCCGTCGGCGGGAAGGAAGGCGATGCCGACGGCGTAGCCGCCGGCCTCGGGGAGCTGGAAGCCGGCCACCTCGCGCAGGAACGCGTCCGGGACCTGGCTGAGGATTCCGGCGCCGTCGCCCGAGTCCGGCTCGGAGCCGGTCGCGCCGCGGTGCTCGAGGTTCCGCAATACGGTCAGGGCCTGCTCAACGAGCGTGTGGGTGGCCTCGCCGGTGAGGTTCGCCACGAATCCGACGCCACAGGCGTCCTTCTCGTTGCGCGGGTCGTACATGCCCTGCTGGGCGGGGCGACCGTCCATGGGCGACCAGGCGGTGGTGCTGGGGCCGGTCGCGGAGTGCGTGGATGCGGAACGCATCGGCTCTCCCGTCGTCGTCGTGGCATATGTGCATAGCCGAGGGACGACGTTGGCCCTCTGCGAAATTTCGTGCAGATTACATGATGACGACAATCCCGAGAAGCGGATACGTCATTCCAGCATGCGGACACTGCACGAGGCAGAAAGAGGGGAACTCTCGCGCCGCGCTACGGGATATCGCGGGGCGGGAGTACCGGTGCAGGGCGGGCATCGTTGCCCGGAGCCCTGGTGTGATGCCCGGCGGACACGGATTCGAAACCGCCGAGTAACGGACTACTTATGTGGTGCGCTGCATAGTGTCTCACTCCAGCCGCGGTCAGCCTATGGCTCCACCGATCCAGGTTCCCAGGATGTACGTCACACCCGCGGCCGCGCCACCCAGCGCGAGCTGGCGTGCTCCGCTGTACCACCAGGACCGGGCCGTGACCCGGGAGACGACCGCCCCGCAGGCGAAGAGTCCGGCCAGCGCGAGCAGCACCGCGGGCCACAGGACCGTGGCACCGAGCAGGTACGGCAGGACCGGGAGCAGCGCGCCCAGCGCGAAGGACCCGAAGGACGAGACCGCCGCGACCAGCGGCGAGGGAAGGTCGTCGGGGTCGATCCCGAGCTCCTCGCGGGCGTGGATCTCCAGCGCCTGCTCGGGATCGCGCGACAGCTGCATGGCGACCTCGCGGGCGAGCGGCGGCTCGACGCCGCGGGAGACGTAGAGCTCGGCGAGCTCCTCCATCTCGTCCACCGGGTGCTTGCGCAACTGCTGCCGCTCCACGTCCAGTTCTGCAAGGACCAGCTCGCGCTGCGAGGCGACGGAGGTGTATTCACCGGCCGCCATCGAGAAGGCGCCGGCCGCGAGACCCGCCAGCCCGGTGATGACGACGGTCTGCGGGGCGACGGCGCCGCCGGCCACACCGGTCATCAGGGCGAGGTTGGAGACGAGCCCGTCCATGGCACCGAAGACTGCCGGCCGCAGCCATCCACCGTTGACGTCGCGGTGGGTGTGGTTGTCGCGGTGGGCGGTGTGCAGTGGTGCTTCGATGTCGATGATGGACATGCGGCGTATCTCCCCAAATGTGCGAACGGGCGGCGTGAGGCGTTCCGCTCCCCCTGAACACCTCGAAACTACGCACGATTTCCGTCGCCCGCTAGCAAGGAAGGCCGTACTTACCTGGGCTTTTGCGGATCGGCGACCGGGTGACGGGGACGTTCGCGGGGTGTTTCGCGACGAGCGACAAACCACATGCCATGGCACAAATCCCCCAAGGGCTCATGATGAGCCCCATCCAATGTGGGAGAGGCGCGCCATGGAGCCGATGAAGCTGATTGCATGCAATCCGCAGGTCCTCCTCGAACGGGCCAGGGGCGCTCTTCTCGGACTTGCGGTGGGCGATGCGCTGGGTGCCCCCGCGGAGAACATGAAGCCGTCGGAGATCCGGGCGAAGTGGGGCCGCATCGAAGGCTTCGTGTCGGAGGACCCGGCGGGCACGGACGACACCGAGTACGCGATCTTCTCGGGGCTGCTGCTGGCCCGCCACGGCTCGGCGCTCACCGTCTCCCACGTGGAGCGGGCCTGGCACCACTGGATCGCCGACCTCGACGAAGGCCCGTTCCGGGGCGCCGGTTTCTCCGAGCGCGGCACCCTGGAGAACCTCCGCCGGGGCCTGGCCGCACCCATCTCGGCCCAGCACCGGCACGCCTGGTCGGACGGTCTGGCCATGCGGGCGGCGCCGTTCGGCGTGTTCGCCGCGGGCCGGCCGGCGGAGGCGGCCCGGCTGGTCGCCATCGACGGCTCGGTCAGCCACGACGGCGAGGGCATCTACGGCGGCCAGGCGGTCGCGGCGGGCGTCGCCGCGGCGATGGCCGGCGGCTCCCCTGCCTCGGTGGTCTCGGCGGCCCTGTCCGTCATCCCGTCCGACTCGTGGACGGCCCGCTCCCTGCGCCGGGCGGTCACCGCCGCCCCGCGCGGCGAACGGGCCGTGCGCTCGGCGGTGGTCATCGGCGGCTACCCGTGGACCGACCTGGCCCCCGAAGCGGTGAGTCTGGCCTTCGGTGCCTTCGCCGCGTGCCGGGGCGACTTCCCGTCCTCCGTCCTCACCGCGGTGAACATGGGCCGCGACGCCGACACCACGGCGGCCGTGGCGGGCGCCCTGGCCGGCGCCATGTCGGGTGCCGCCGCCATCCCCGCCGACTGGTCCTCGGCGATCGGCCCGGTCCGCGGCAGCTGCCTCCCCTCGATGCGGGGCTACCACGTCCTGGACATCGCGGACCTCCTCACCCCCGAATGCGAGGTCCCCCGATGACCCTCTCCCCGGACGACCTGACCACGCCCCGGGCCGACCGGCTCCCCGGAAGCCCGCCGCCCCTCGCGGAGCCGACGCTCGGAAAGCCGACCCGGGCCACGGGCCCTGACCCCACGGAGCCGGAGCCCGGGGGCCCTCCCCCGGGCACAGCCCCGGCTCCGGCGGAGCCGGGAATCGCGGCGCCGGCCGCAGGTGGCCGGCCCCGGGCCGGGACCCTGCCGCGCATGCTGCCGGCACTGCCCCCGAGTCCGGCCTCCGGTACGGCGCCGGGCGCGCGGGGGCTCGTAGGGCCGCCCCCGGGCGGGGTACCGGCGGGCCCGGTCCCCGGGGCGGGGTCCCGGATCGTGATCCGCACCGGTCGGACGGCCTCGGCCGGGACCGGGGCACGGGCCCCGGAACGCCCCGCCGAGCTCCCCGCAGGGGCCGGGGTCCGCGCCCCGGAACGCCCCGCCGAGCTCCCCGCAGGGGTCCCGGCAGGGACCCGCAGGATCGAGGGCCTCCTCCTCGGGCTCGCCGCAGGCGACGCGGCCGGGTGGCCCGCCGCCCGCCACCGCGCCAGCCGGATGCCCGAGTGGACCCGCCGCCTCACCCGCGAGCTCGACACCTTCGCCGAGCAGAACGCCACCACCACCCTCCCCGTCCCCATCGCCCTCAACCAGCCCCCCGAACCGCTGCGCCTCGGCCCCTCCGACGACGCCGAATGGGCCGCCTTCGTCGCCGAGTCCGTGCTCACCGCCGCCGGTGTGCTGCTCAGCGACCTCTCCCGGTCCCGCCGGATGCGCGCCGCCATCGACCTCGCGTGGAACGCCCTGGCCTCCGAGGTCGCCGCGGCAGCGGAGCGCGCGCCCGAGGTCGAGTCCGCCGTCCTCCCCCTCCGCGCCCGGATCTCCGTCCGCGCCGGCCTCGGCAACCTCGCCACCGGCCTGCGCCCGCCCGCCACCGGTCACGACAACCCGCACTACTTCGACGACGCCGCCTGCGTCCGCGCCTGCGTCCTCGCCGTCGTGCACCCCGGGGACGCCCGCGCCGCGGCCGACCTCGCCGAGTTCGACGCCCGCTACACCCAGGACGGCGACGGGGTGCACGGCGCCCGCGCCATGGCCGCCGCCATCGCCACCGCCTTGAGCGCCACCGGTGCCGACGACGCCGTCGACGCCGCCGTCGACGCGGCCCTCGCCCAGCTCCCCGAGACCACCGAGATCGGCCGCAACGCCCGGCACGCCGTCCGGCTCGCCCGGACCCACAAGGACGGCGGCGCCTTCGCCATCGTCCCCACCCTCGAACACGAGATCGTGGACCACGTCTACAGCTACGGGATCGCCGCCGCCGAGACCGTCCCCGTGGCCCTCGCCCTCGCCACGGCCGCCCGCGGCAGGATGACCGAGGCCGTCCCGGCGGCCGCCTGCCTGTCCCGCGTCGCGGACTCCGCCCCCGCCCTGGCCGGCGCGCTGACCGGCGTACTCGGCGGCGGCGACTCGATCCCCGCCGCCTGGCGCGAGGCCTGCCGCACCCTCTCCGGCTGCGCCCTCCCCCGCCTCGCGGGTACCGACCTCGTGGAACTCGCCGCGCTCCTCGCGGCCACGGAACTCACCTCACCCAAGGGATGATTCGGACATGACGCTCACGTTGGAGGACCGGGCACTCGGAGCTCTCGTCGGAGCCGCCGTCGGCGACGCGCTGGGCGGCCCGGTGGAGGGCTGGACCCCGGACCAGATCGTGGAACGGCACGGCGGCCGGGTGCACGGCATCGTCGGCCCCTGGTACGAGAACTGGCGCACGGCCCGACCCATCGCGCCGTACCACAAGGGCGACGGGCACGTCACGGACGACACCCTGATGACGCACGCGCTGGTCCGCGTCTACGAGACCGTACGGGACCACCTCGACGCCCACGCGATCGCCGAGCACCTGGTCCCCGACCTGATGTCCACGCCCCGCTGGATCCCGGAACTGGAGTCCGAGGCACTGCCGTTGCAGCGGATCTTCCTCGCCGAGAAGTGGATCGTGACCCGGCTGCACTACGCGCACGTCGACCCCCGCGAGGCCGGCAGCGGCAACATCGTCAACTGCGGCGCGGCGATGTACATGGCGCCGGTGGGCATCACCAACGCGGGCAATCCGGCGGGCGCGTACGCGGAGGCGCTGGACATCGCCGGTGCGCACCAGTCCTCGTACGGGCGGGAGGCGGCGGGCGTGTTCGCGGCGGCGGTGGCGGCCGCGTGCGTGCCGGGGGCGACGGCCGCCTCGGTGGTGGACACGGCCCTGTCCCTGGCCAAGGACGGTACCCGCGCGGCCATCGCGGCCGTCCGCGAAGCGGCCGCAGGATACCGGGACTTCGAGTCGGCGCTGGCCCCGCTGCGGGCGGCGGTGACCCCGTACGACTCGGTCGGCCCGGACTACCGCAACCCGTCGCTCGATGCCCGCCGGCCCTCCCGACTGCACGCCATCGAGGAGCTCCCGATCGCGCTGGGGATGCTGCTGGTCGCCGGCGGACGGTACGAGAGCGCGGTCCTCGGGGCGGTCAACTACGGCCGGGACTGCGACTCCATCGCCACCATGGCGGGGGCGATCGCCGGGGCCCTGGGCGGCGAGGACGCGGTGCCGGCCGCCTGGACGAAGCAGGTGGCCGAGGCCAGCCGCCTCGACCTGCGCGCCCCCGCCACGGCGCTGGCCGCGGTGGCCCGGGAGATCTTCGCGCTCGACCGCTCCCGCCGGCGCTCCCACGAGGCGGCCTTCACCGCGATCGCGGCGGACCGGTGACGGGCACCGCCGGGCCGGCCCCGGCCGCTCCCGCGCACCCCCCGGGGTCCCGCCGCTCCCTGCGGGAGCCGGTGGCCGACCCGGCGTGCGAACCCCTGCGGCTCACGTGGGCCCAGCCGGAGGACCTGATCGGGCACGAGCTGCGTCAGGCGGCGGAGGACGGCCGGGACCCGGCGCCCGCCCTCCGCGCCTGGATCGCGGCCGGCGGCCACCCGGCCCCGGACCGCGCGGGCGCCTCCCCCACCCCGGTGCCGCAGGAACTCCGCGCGCTGGCCACCCGCCTGCTGGACGCCCTGGCCCAGCTCCCGCCCGCCTCCCGAGCCGACGAACCCCAGTCCTGGCCGGCCATCGACGCTGCCTGCCGGACCGGCCCGATGCCGGGCGCACACCCGACCGACACCGACGGCCGGACCGGCGGGCCGGGACGGGAGCCGCAGCGGGGCACCAGGCACACGGCCCCGCCCGGCCGGCCCGCGGGGTGGGAGGCAATGCCGCGGACCGGGGTGGAAGCCGCCCGGCTGCGGGACCGGCTGGAAGCCGCCTGGCTCGGGCGGGCCGTCGGGTGCGTGCTCGGGAAGCCCGTCGAGAAGCTGCCCCTGGAGGGGATCCGGGCACTGGCCCGCGCCGCGGGCAACTGGCCGCTGAACGACTGGTTCAGCGAACGCGGCGTACCTCCCGAGGTGCTCGCCGCGTACCCGTGGAACCGCCGGTCCGCCCCCACCTCCCTCGCCGAGAACATCGACGGCATGCCCGAGGACGACGACCTCAACTACCCCCTCCTCGGGCTGCTCCTGCTCCAGCGGCACGGCAAGGCCTTCACCACCGCCGACGTCGCCCGCGTCTGGCTCGACGAGCTGCCGGCCGGCCGGACCTTCACCGCCGAGCGCATCGCCTACCGCAATCTCCTCCTCGGGCTGGAACCCCCCGCCACCGCCATCCACCACAACCCCTTCCGCGAGTGGATCGGCGCCCTCATCCGCGCCGACGTCCACGGCTGGACCAACCCGGGCGACCCGGTCGCCGCCGCGGCCCAGGCCTACCGGGACGCCGCCCTGACCCACACCGGCAACGGCATCTACGCCGCGCTCTTCGTCGCCGCCGCCACCGCCACCGCCGCCACCGGCCGGGCGGACGTCCACACCGCGCTCCGGGCCGGGCTGGCCGTCGTACCGCCCCGCTCCCGCCTCGCCGAGGCCGTCCGCTGCGGGATCCGGACGGCCGGGGAGGAAGCGGACTTCGACCGCGTCGTCGACCGGCTGCACGCCCGCTACGGGCACTACCACTGGGTCCACGCGGTCCCCAACACGGCCCTGATCGCCGCCGCCCTCACCCACGCCGACGGGGACTTCACCCGCTCCGTCTGCCGCGCCGTGTCCGGCGGCTGGGACACCGACTCCAACGGGGCCACCGCCGGCGCCCTCGCCGGTCTGCTCGCCGGTTCCGCGCAGGCCCTCCCGCTCCGGTGGACCGCACCGCTGGGGAACCGCCTGGCGACCACCGTTCCGGGCTTCGACGGCATCGGCTTCGACACCCTCGCCCACCTCACCGCACAGGAGGCAGCACGCTCATGACGGCCATCGCCGTGCTCGGCAGTACCAACATGGACCTCGTCGCCTACGTCCCCAAGGCCCCCCGCCTCGGGGAGACCGTCACCGGCCGCGCCTTCCGCACGGTCCCCGGCGGCAAGGGCGCCAACCAGGCCGTCGCCGCCGCCCGCTGCGGCGGGCAGGTGGTGATGATCGGCGCGGTCGGGGCGGACGAGTTCGGCGTACGGCTGCGCTCCGCGCTCACCGCGGCCGGGGTCGACACCGCCCCCCTGCGCACCGTCGAGGGCGCCAGCGGCACCGCCCACATCACCGTGGACGACGAGGGCGGCAACAGCATCATCGTCATCCCCGGCGCGAACGCCGCCGTCACCGGCCTGGAGTCGGGGGACGAGCCGCGGATCGCCGCCGCCGGATCCCTGCTCCTCCAGCTCGAACTGCCCCTCTCCGCCGTCCTCGCCGGAGCCCGCGCGGCCCGCGCGCACGGCGTCCGTACGGTGCTCACCCCGGCCCCCGCCCAGCCGCTGCCCGCCGAACTGCTCGCCGCCACCGACCTCCTCGTCCCGAACGAGCACGAGGCCGCGGCCCTCACCGGCCTCACCGACCCCCTCCGGTCCGCCGAGGCCCTGCTGGCCGACGTGCCCGAGGTGGTGATCACCCTCGGAGCGGCCGGGGTCCTGTACGCCGCCCGCGGCCGGGATCCGCTGACCGTGCCCGCGCCCCGGGTCCGGGCGGTGGACACCACCGCCGCCGGGGACACCTTCGTCGGCGCCCTCGCCGTGGCCCTCGGCGAGGGCCGGCCGATGCCCGCCGCGCTGCACTGGGCCTCGGCGGCGGCCGCGCTCTCCGTGCAGCGCCACGGCGCCCAGGACTCGATGCCGACCCGCGCCGAGACCGACGCCTTCGCCGCGGCACGGCCCGGAGCCGCCTCGTGACGACCACCGGGCCGCTGGAAGGGCTCCGCGTGCTCGACCTCGCGACGCTCTTCGCCGGGCCGCTGGCCGCCACCCTGCTCGGGGACTTCGGCGCCGAGGTCGTCAAGGTCGAGCACCCCGGCCGTCCCGACCCCTCGCGCGGCCACGGCCCCGCCAAGGACGGCATCGGCCTGTGGTGGAAGCTGCTCGGCCGGAACAAGCGGACGATGACCCTCGACCTGTCCACGGCGGGCGGCCGGGACACCCTGCTGCGGCTGGCGGCCACCGCCGACGTGGTCATCGAGAACTTCCGCCCCGGCACCCTGGAGAAGTGGGGGCTGGGCTGGCCCGAGCTGTCCGCGGCCAATCCGCGCCTGGTCCTGGCCCGTGTCACGGCCTTCGGCCAGCACGGCCCGTACGCGCACCGCCCGGGCTTCGGCACCTTGGCCGAGGCGATGAGCGGCTTCGCCGCGATCACCGGGGAGCCGGAGGGGCCGCCGACCCTGCCGCCCTTCGGGCTCGCCGACTCGATCGCCGCGCTGACCTGCGCGTACGCGGTGATGACCGCCCTGGCCGGCCGGGACCGCACCGGGCAGGGACAGGTCGTGGACCTGGCGATCGTCGAGCCGATCCTGACCGTGCTGGGACCGCACCCGCTCTGGTACGACCAACTCGGCTACGTCCAGCCCCGCACCGGCAACCGTTCCACCAACAACGCCCCCCGCAATACCTACCGCAGTGCCGACGGGCGCTGGCTGGCGGTCTCCACCTCCGCGCAGTCCATCGCCGAACGGGTCATGCGGCTGGTCGGCCGGCCCGAGCTGATCGCCGAGCCCTGGTTCGCGACCGGCGCCGGGCGGGCCGGGCGCGCGGACGTGCTGGACGATGCGGTCGGCGGCTGGATCGCCCGGCACAAGGCCGAGGAGGTGGTCGCCGCGTTCGAGGACGCGGAGGCGGCCGTCGCCCAGGTCTACGACGTCCGGGACGTGATAGCCGACCCGCAGTTCGCGGCCCTCGACACGGTCACCGAGGTCGAGGACCCGGAGCTGGGCCCGCTCCGCATGCAGAACATCCTCTTCCGGCTCTCCGGCACCCCCGGCGGGATCCGCTGGGCGGGCCGCCCGCACGGCGCGGACACCGAGGAGGTCCTGACCGAGCTCGGCCTGACCGGGGCCGAGATCACCGCGCTGCGGACCGAGGGAGCCCTGTGATCCTGACCTGGCTGTACGCGCCCGGCGACCGCCCGGAGGTCGTGGCGAAGGCCCTGGGCTGCGGGGCGGACGCCGTCATCGTCGACCTGGAGGACGCGGTACCGGCCTCGCGCAAGGAGTACGCCCGCGCCGCGACCGCCGATCTGCTGGCCGACCGGCCCCCGGTCCCCGTCCACGTCCGCGTGAACGCCCTGGACTCCCCCTGGGGCGGCGCCGACATCGGCGCGCTGGGCGGGCTGCACGGTCTCGCGGGGCTGCGACTGCCCAAGATCAACAACCCGCTCCAGATCACCGCCGTCGCCGATCGCACCGGCGGGGTGAGCCTGCACGCCCTGCTCGAATCGGCGGTGGGCGTGGAGCGCGCCTACGAGATCGCCCGCGCGCACCCCGCCCTGCGCGGGCTCTCCCTCGGCGAGGCGGACCTGCGGGCCGATCTGGCCGTCAGCGCCGAGACCGGCCTGGACTGGTGCCGTTCCCGGGTGGTGGTCGCGGCCCGGGCCGCGGGGCTGACGCCCCCGGCGCAGTCGGTGTTCCCCGACATCCGGGACCTGGAGGCGCTGGCCGTCTCCTGCGCCCGGGGCCGCTCCCTGGGCTTCCTCGGCCGGGCGGCGATCCACCCGCGCCAGCTCCCGGTGATCGAACGGGCCTACCTCCCGGCGCCCGAGGAGGTCAGCGCGGCCACGGAGGTACTGAGCGCGGCCCGGGCCACCCCGGGGGCTCTGGCCCTGCCGGACGGCCGGTTCGTGGACCCGGCGGTCGTGGCCGCGGCGCACCGCACGCTCGCCCTCGCCGCCCGCATGGCGGCCCGGTGATCCCCGCCCGCCGGGTCCTGGGCTGCGCCCGCACCCGCGTGGCACCCGCCGAGACCGCGCGCCGCGCCGCGTCCCGGGGCTCCGCGCCGGACCCCGCGCCTCAAACGCCGGCGGGGCTGGATGTGGCACGGCGCCCGGCGGGGTGGATGCCGGGGAACGCGGAGGGGGGTGCCGCGGTCTGCGCGGCACCCCCCTCATGGACCGTTGCGGTCAGCGCTTGCCGGCCTCCGGGGCCTCGGCCTCGGCGGGCGCGTCCTTCGTGAGGACGGGTGCCCCGGCCTTGGCGGGCTTGGGCTTGGCCTCGGCGTCGGCGTCCGAGGGCTTGGCCTCGGCGTCGGCGTCGGCGTTGGCGTCCGCCGGAGCCGCGTCGGCCGGAGCCGCGTCCTCACCGTCCTTACCGCCGGAGCCCTCCCGGTCCGGTTCGACGACCGTCTCACGGCCCGGGCGCAGCTTCGCCGAGAGCACGAAGTAGACGACCGCCAGGACGAAGACGCCGATCGAGGTCCAGACGTTCAGGCGGACGCCCAGGATGTGGTGCGCCTCGTCGACGCGCATGTACTCGATCCAACCGCGGCCGACGCAGTACGCGGCGACGTAGAGGGCGAAGGCCCGCCCGTGGCCGAGCTTGAAGCGGCGGTCGGCCCAGATCACCAGGAAGGCGACGCCGACGCACCACAGCGACTCGTAGAGGAAGGTCGGGTGGTAGGTGCCGGCGTCCCGGTTCGGGCCCGCGGTGATCTCCACCGCCCACGGCAGGTCGGTGGCCCGGCCGTAGAGCTCCTGGTTGAACCAGTTGCCCCAACGTCCGCAGGCCTGGGCCAGCGCGATGCCGGGGGCCAGGGCGTCCGCCCAGGCCGGCAGCGGGATCCCGCGCAGCCGGCAGCCGATCCAGGCACCGACCGCGCCGAGCGCGATGGCGCCCCAGATGCCGAGTCCGCCCTCCCAGATCTTGAAGGCGTCGACCCAGTTGCGGCCCTCGCCGAAGTAGAGCTGGTAGTCGGTGATCACGTGGTAGAGGCGACCACCGACCAGGCCGAAGGGCACGGCCCACACGGCGATGTCCGCGACCGTGCCCGGCTTTCCGCCGCGCGCGATCCATCGCCTGTTGCCGAGCCAGACGGCGACGAAGACGCCGATGATGATGCAGAACGCGTAGCCGCGGAGCGGGATCGGTCCGAGATGGATCACGCCGGTCGACGGACTGGGGATGTAAGCAATGTCCATGGCAGACATGACGCTACCCTGCCGGGCGGTGCGGACCGCAACCCGCCCGGCAGGACGAAACCAAATCCAGACATGGAACGGGCCGCGATCAGTCCCCCGAGGAGCCGTTCGACGACCCCGTGGAGGAGCCGTTCGAGGACCCGGTCGAGGTGCTGCCGGACCGGCCCGAAGAACCGGCCGACGACCCGCCGGTCGACCCGCCGGAGCCCGTCCGGGAGGCGGACGGCGAGGCCTTTGCCCCGTTCTTCCCGCCGGAACCGGGCGTCGCGCTGCCCGACGGTGACGGCTTCACGACCCCGCCGGCGGCTTCCACCTGCTCCTTCAGCTTCTGCGGGGTCACCGGGTTGGCCTGGTCGGAGAAGATGTCCTTGCCGTTCAGCAGCACGCTGGGCGTGCCCCGGAACTTCCCGGCCCTGAAGGCCTCGTGCGACTTGCCCACCCAGCTGTCGTGGGTGCCGTTCTCGACGCAGGCGCGGAATTCGGGGGTGTCCAGGCCGTCGACCTTGCCTGCGAGCTCCAGCAGCTTGGCGTTCTTGCCGTACGCGTCGTCGACTTCCTGCGGCTGGTTCTGGAAGAGGACGTCGTGGTACTCGCTGAACTTGCCGGCGTCCTGCGCGCAGGCCGCCGCATTCGCCCCCTTCAGGGAGCCGCTGCCGCCCATGTTGCCGTCGATGAGGGTCACCAGGTGGTAGTCCACCTTGAGCAGGCCCTTGGCCTCCAGCTCGTGGACGGTCTGCCGGTATTGGTCCTCGAACGCCTTGCAGGCGGGGCAGCGGACGTCCTCCCAGACGGTGAGGGTGGACTTGGCCTCCGGCTTGCCCGTCTGGATGGCGAGCGCGTCCTTGCCGGTGGCCCCGGAGGGGGCGACGACCGGGCCGCCCTTGGCGCTGCTGTCCTTGCCGGTGTTGGCCGCGATCACGCCGACGACGGTCGCCAGGCACAGGACACCGACCACCGCCGACGCCACGATCAGGGTCCGCCGGCGCTTCTCCCGGGTCTTCTGCCGCTCGCGCTCCGCTTGGAGTCGCTCCCGGGCCGATCGTTTCGTCGCATCGCGGTTCGCACCGTCGTTCTTCTCGCTCACGCTCCGCCAAACGAAGCAGGGAGGCACTCGCGTGCCTCCCTGCTCGCCATTCCACCCGATCGGACTACAGAACCCGATCAGGCGTCCGTTTTGTCTCAGCTCCTGCGTACGCCTTCCGCAAGCTCGCCCGCCAGCGCCCGTACGGCGTCCAGCCCGCTCGGCAGGTCCGGCGCGTCCAGCAGCAGCTTCACGAAGGCCGAGCCGACGATCACGCCGTCGGCGAAGCCGGCGACCTCCTTGGCCTGGAGGGCGTTGGAGACGCCGAGGCCGACGCAGACCGGGAGATCACTGGTGGCACGGGTGCGGCGGACCAGATCCGCGGCCTGGTTGCCCACGGACTCGCGGGTTCCGGTGACCCCCATGAGGGAGGCGGCGTAGACGAAGCCGGAGCCGGCCGCCGTGATGGTGGCCAGGCGCGCGTCCTTGCTGCTGGGAGCCACGACGAAGACGGTCGCCAGACCGTGCTTCTCCGCGTGCTCGCGCCAGAGGGCGGACTCCTGCACCGGCAGGTCGGGCAGGATGCAGCCGGCGCCGCCCGCCGCCGCCAGCTCGGACGTGAACCGCTCGACGCCGTAGCGGTCGATGGGGTTCCAATAGGTCATCACCAGGACCGGGGCCCCGGTCGCCTCGTGCGCCTCACGGACCGTGCGGATCACGTCGGCGATCTTGACGCCGCCGCGCAGGGCGATGTCGTCGGCGGTCTGGATGACCGGACCGTCGAGGACCGGATCGCTGTGGGGCAGGCCGATCTCGACGACGTCCGCGCCACCGGCGATGACGGCCTTGACCGCCTCGATGCCGCCGTCGACGGTCGGGAAGCCCGCGGGGAGGTAGGCGACGAGGGCCGCCCGGTCCTCGGACTTCGCCTTGGCGAGGGTGGCGCTCAGCAGCTCGATGTTGCCGCGCCCGTGCGTGGAGGTCACTTGTCGTCCCCCTCGGAGAACTCGTTGTCGGCGACTTCACCGTCGGTGTCGTACAGGTTGAAGTACCGGGCCGCCGTGTCCATGTCCTTGTCACCGCGACCGGACAGGTTGACGACCAGGAGGCCGTCCTTGCCCAGCTCCCGGCCCAGGTCCAGGGCGCCGGCGAGGGCGTGCGCCGACTCGATCGCCGGGATGATCCCCTCGGTGCGCGAGAGCAGGCGCAGGGCCTGCATCGCCGCGTCGTCGGTGACCGCCCGGTACTCGCCGCGGCCGGAGTCCTTGAGGTAGGAGTGCTCCGGGCCGATGCCCGGGTAGTCCAGGCCGGCCGAGATCGAGTACGGCTCGGTGATCTGGCCCTCCTCGTCCTGGAGGACGTAGGAGCGGGAGCCGTGCAGGATCCCGGGCTCGCCGGCGGTCAGCGTGGCCGCGTGCTCGCCGGTCTCGACGCCGTGCCCGGCGGGCTCGAAGCCCACCAGGCGGACGTCGGCGTCCGGGATGAAGGCGTGGAAGAGACCGATCGCGTTGGAACCGCCGCCGACGCAGGCCGCGACGGCGTCGGGCAGCCGGCCGGCGCGCTCCAGGATCTGGCGGCGGGCCTCGACGCCGATGACCCGGTGGAAGTCGCGGACCATGGCCGGGAAGGGGTGGGGGCCGGCGACCGTACCGAAGAGGTAGTGGGTGCGGTCCACGTTGGCGACCCAGTCGCGGAACGCCTCGTTGATGGCGTCCTTCAGCGTCCGGGAGCCGGACTTCACGGCGATGACCTCGGCGCCCAGCATGCGCATGCGGGCCACGTTGAGGGCCTGGCGCCGGGTGTCGACCTCGCCCATGTAGATGGTGCAGTCGAGGCCGAAGAGCGCGCAGGCGGTGGCGGTGGCCACACCGTGCTGCCCGGCGCCGGTCTCGGCGATGACACGGGTCTTGCCCATGCGCTTGGTGAGCAGCGCCTGGCCCAGCACGTTGTTGATCTTGTGCGAGCCGGTGTGGTTGAGGTCCTCGCGCTTGAGGAAGATCCGGGCGCCGCCGGCGTGCTCGGCGAAGCGGGGCACCTCGGTGAGGGCGCTCGGGCGGCCGGTGTAGTTGACCATGAGGTCATTGAGCTCGGCCGCGAAGGCCGGATCGCCCTTGGCCTTTTCGTACTCGACGGCGACCTCGTCCACGGCGGCGACGAGCGCCTCCGGGATGAACTTGCCGCCGAAGTCGCCGAAGTAGCCCTCGGCGTTGGGGACGTGACCCTCCGGGTCCGGGATGAAGAACTCGCTGGACATGTCCAGTGCTCCTACGGGTGCGAGATGCGGCGGGTGGATTCACCGTATTGCGCCGACCGCAAGCGCCGCGCACACCCCGCTGGGGGATGTGTGCGCGTACGGGTGCGGGACGGCCCTCGTCCGGAGCCGGCGGCTCGGGCGTCAGGCCGTACGGGGACGGCTCGCGGCGCGGTACGTCGGGGTACCGGACCGCTGCGGGCCCTCGTCTACAGCGCTTCTCCGCGGCGCCATCGCATGCCGTTGACCTGGCCGGGCTCGGACCCGATCACGTACCGGACCCGCCGCCCGTGCACGCGCCGGGCCGGGGCGCGGCAGCCGCGGGGGCGGCAGCCGCGCGCCAGGGGCGCATGCGCCGTCGGCACGCCGACCGGGCCGCGGCGAGCTGCCGGGGGCGCGGACTGCGTGCGGACGGAGGGGAGGTCGTGGGCCACGGGAAGGGTCAGCTCCGCCCGTGGCGCAGGGCGGGGTGGGCACCGGCGGCGACGAGGTCGGCCACGGCCGCCTTCGGGTCGCGGCCGGTCACCAGGGACTCCCCGACGAGGACGGCGTCGGCGCCCTCGTTGGCGTAGGCGATCAGGTCGTGCGGGCCACGGATGCCGGACTCGGCGATCTTGACGATGTGGTCCGGGATCTCGGGGACGACGCGCTCGAAGGTGGAGCGGTCGACCTTGAGGTCCTTGAGGTTGCGGGCATTGACGCCGATGATCTTGGCACCGGCGGCGACCGCGCGCTCCACTTCCTCCTCGTCGTGGACCTCCACGAGCGGGGTGAGACCGATGGACTCGGCCCGCTCGATGAGGGAGACGAGGGCCTCCTGCTCCAGGGCCGCGACGATCAGCAGGGCGAGGTCGGCACCGTAGGCGCGGGCCTCCCAGAGCTGGTACGCCGTGACGATGAAGTCCTTGCGCAGGATCGGGATGTCCACGCGGGCGCGGACGGCCTCCAGGTCGGCCAGCGAGCCGCCGAATCGGCGCTGCTCGGTGAGGACGGAGATGACCGCCGCACCGCCCGCCTCGTAGTCGGCGGCGAGCCCGGCCGGATCGGCGATGGCGGCCAGCGCGCCCTTGGACGGGCTGGAGCGCTTGACCTCGCAGATCACCTTGACGCTGTCGCCGCGCAGGGCAGCGACGCCGTCCTTGGCCTGGGGCGCCTTGGCGGCACGCTCCTTGAGCTCGTCGAGGCTCACGCGGGCCTGCCGTTCGGCAAGGTCTTCGCGGACCCCTTCGATGATCTCGTCGAGCACACTCACGCGAGCGGCCCCCTTCCGGGTCGATGACGGTCGGCCGCCTTGCAGACAGGTACAACAACAAGGTCGGCATTCAAATGGTATCCGCAGGAGGCGTTGCCCTCCGCACGCGGTTGACGACGTCCCAGTAACTGGACATTCGGAATCGACGCTTCATAGGGCCTGCCCAAGGGGCTCAGGGCGCCAGTGCGGAGCCGAAAGAGAGATTTCGGACAATGACGAAAACCAGTGCCAGTGCCCCGAGCGCCCACCAGTACCTCGGACGCAGCACGATCCTCGGAGTCGGCCCGCCGCGGAACGCGCGAACCAGCCACAGGGCCATGAAACCCGCGAAGACGAAGTAGCCCACGACGGCGAACGCATTCGCCCCGAAAGCAGCGATCAGATCGCCGTGCGCGAAGGCGTGTGCGCTGCGCAGACCTCCGCAGCCCGGGCACAGGACACCCGTCAGCCGGAACAGCGGGCACACCGGGTAGTGGCCGGGCTCGTTGGGGTCGACGGCCCCGACGTACGCGAAGGCGCCGGCGACACCGGCCAGGTAGAGCGCCGGGACGGCGAGCCGCCGGGCCCTGGACGGCTGCCCGGCCAGACGCACGGGCTGCGCGGGCATCGCGGGCACGGGCGCCGGTGACGGCGGGGCATCGGGGGTGCGAGAGGCGTCCACCTGCTGATTCTCTCCGCTCATGACAAAAGGCGCAGCCCGGCGGGGCCGCGCCTTTCGGCTGCTTCGCGCACTCAGACCTTGGCGGGAACCTTGGAGGCGGCGATGACCTCGGCGAGGTCCTTGTGCGCGGGCTTCGGCGCGCCCATGCCCGCGGCCCGCATCCCGAGGCCGACGACACCGCCGAGCGCGACGACGACGAGGCCGGCCCAGAAGCCGAGCGGGTTCGCGATCACCATGAAGGCGCCGGAGATGCAGAAACCGATGAAGGCGATGATGACACCGGTCCAGGCGGCCGGGGTGTGTCCGTGGCTAGTGCCCGCCATGAGTTGCTCCTCGTTGCTCTGTCGCGCTGCTGTGTCGAACGTGCGGTCTGTGTCGAACGCTCGGTGACCATTGTCCCGCACCGGGCGGCTTCGCCGTCCAGGGGGGTCGGGTCAGTGGGCCCGGTCGGCGCCCGGGTCCGTGGTCGGGTCCTCGCCGCGGTCCAGAGCCTTCCACAGATCTTCCGGCCGGTCCGGGTCCACCGCCGCGACAGTCCGCGTACGGGGGCTGCCGTCACGCTCGTAGCGGCCACCCATCGAGGGCCAGCTCCGGCCGAAGCGCAGGGCCAGCAGCCCGGCGGCCAGGATCAGGACCGCGCCGGCGGCCGTGACATAGGGCCAGGTCGTCTGGGTCAGTCCGGCCACGTGCGCCGCGCTGTCGGCGGTCGTACGGGCGGCCTGCGCGTCCAGGGCACGGCGGCCGTCGGCGCCGAACAGGGCCGACAGGGCCCCGCCGAGGCCGCTGAGCGCCAGCAGCCCCGACACCAGCAGCCGGCTCCTGCCGCGTACGGCGAAGACGGCGACCAGCGCGGCGAGGCCCACGATGGCCAGCGCGGCGGGCAGGCCGGTGACGGCCCGCCCGTCGGCGGTCAGCTGGAGCGCATCACTGCCGATGGCGGCGGTGCCCCGGGCCCAGGTCCGGCCGGAGGCGAGCAGGACGACGGTCGCGCCGAGTGCGCCGAGCAGCAGGGCGACGGCCACGCTGCGGCGGCCGCCGCGGCGCTCGCGCGCCTCGGGCTCGGCGTCGGCATCGGTTCGGGGTGGGGGTACGGCACTCACATACCCCACTATCCCTTACGCACTCAGGAGCCGTGGAGGCGGTTCGCCGCTCCGACCGCGCGCAGCACGGCGGCCGCCTTGTTGCGGCACTCGTTGTCCTCCAGCTCGGGCACCGAGTCGGCGACGACACCGGCCCCGGCCTGCACGTACGCCGTGCCGTCGCGCAGCAGCGCGGTGCGGATGGCGATGGCCGTGTCGGAGTCGCCGGCGAAGTCCAGGTAGCCCACGCAGCCGCCGTAGAGGCCGCGGCGGGAGGGCTCCAGCTCCTCGATGATCTGCATGGCGCGGGGCTTGGGCGCGCCGGAGAGGGTGCCGGCCGGGAAGCAGGCGGTGAGCACGTCGAAGGCGGTCTTCCCCTCGGCCACGCGCCCCGTCACGGTGGAGACGATGTGCATGACGTGGGAGTAGCGCTCGATCGACATGAAGTCGACGACCTCCACCGATCCCGGCTCGCAGACCCGGCCGAGGTCGTTGCGGCCCAGGTCGACGAGCATCAGGTGCTCGGCACGCTCCTTGGGGTCGGCCATCAGCTCGTCGGCGAGGTCGTTGTCCTCCTGCGGGGTCGCGCCCCGGTGGCGGGTGCCGGCGATGGGGTGGACCATGGCCCGCCCGTCCTCGACCTTGACCAGCGCCTCGGGGCTGGAGCCGACCACGTCGAAGCCGTTCTCGAAGCGGAAGAGGTACATGTACGGGGACGGGTTGGTGGCCCGCAGCACCCGGTAGACGTCCAGCGCGGAGGCGTGGCAGGGGGTCTCGAACCGCTGCGAGGGCACCACTTGGAAGGCCTCGCCGGCCCGGATGCGCTCCTTGATGTCCTCGACGGCCGCCTGGTACTTCTCGCCGCCCCACAGGGCGGAGAACTCGGGCAGCTCGGAGGCGGGGAGCGCGGCCGGGACGTAGGGGGCGGGCCGTGCGAGGTCCGCCTCCATCGCGTCGAGGCGGGCCACGGCGTCGGCGTACGCCTCGTCGACCCCGGAGTCCAGGTCGTTGTGGTTGATGGCGTTGGCGATGAGCTGGACGGTGCCGTCCCAGTGGTCCAGCACCGCGAGGTCGGAGGTGAGCAGCATGGTCAGCTCGGGCAGCTTCAGGTCGTCGCTGCCGTGCTCGCCGATGCGCTCCAGGCGGCGCACGATGTCGTAGCCGAGGTAGCCGACCATGCCGCCGGTGAAGGGGGGCATGGCGCCCGCGAGGTCGCGGGGGGTGTGCAGGGCCTCGACGGTGGCGCGCAGGGCGTCGAGCGGGTCGCCGTCGGTGGGTACGCCGACGGGCGGGGTGCCGATCCAGTGCGCCCGGCCGTCCCGGGCGGTCAGGGTGGCGTCGCTGCGGACCCCGATGAAGGAGTACCGGGACCAGGAGCGGCCGTTCTCGGCGGACTCCAGGAGGAAGGTGCCGGGGCGTTCGGCTGCCAGCTTGCGGTAGAGCCCGACGGGGGTGTCCCCGTCGGCCAGCAGCTTGCGGCTCACGGGGATGACGCGGCGGTCGGCCGCGAGCTTGCGGAACGTCTCAAGATCCATTTCGGGGGGACCCTACCTAGTCGGCTGCGCGGAGGAGGACATCGTCGTCGAAGCAGGTGCGTGCCCCGGTGTGGCAGGCCGCTCCGACCTGGTCCACCCGGACGAGCAGAGTGTCGGCGTCGCAGTCGAGCGCGACGGACTTCACGTGCTGGAAGTGGCCGGAAGTATCCCCCTTCACCCAGTACTCCTGGCGGCTGCGGGACCAGTAGGTGCAGCGGCCGGTGGTCAGGGTGCGGTGCAGGGCCTCGTCGTCCATCCAGCCGAGCATGAGCACCTCACCGGTGTCGTACTGCTGGGCGATGGCCGGGACCAGGCCGTCCGCGGAGCGCTTGAGGCGCGCGGCGATGGCGGGATCGAGGTTGCCGGGGCGGGGGGACGTACTCATGCAGCCATTGTGCCGGGCCCGGATGGGCGGAATGATCCATGTCCGCCTGATGAGCGGGCGCTCAGCGTGTTCCGGCCGTAGGCTGGCCCGCATGTCTACCCATGCGAAGCGTGAACGCCTGCTGCTGGCGGACCTGTTGGAGGCGGCGGGCCCGGAGGCCCCCACGCTGTGCGCCGGCTGGACCTGTCGGGACCTGGCCGCGCACGTGGTGGTGCGGGAGCGGCGGCCCGACGCGGCGGGCGGTCTGCTGCTGAACGTGCTGAAGGGCCGCCTGGACAAGGCGATGGAGGAGTACACGGCCAAGCCGTACGAGGAACTGCTCCAGTTGATCAGGACCGGCCCGCCGAGGATGTCGCTGTACGCGCTGAAGCAGATCGACGAGGCGGCGAACGCGGTGGAGTTCTACGTGCACGCGGAGGACGTCCGGCGCGCCCAGCCGGACTGGTCCCCGCGGGAACTGGACCCGGTCTTCTCGGACGCGCTGTGGTCCCGGCTGGAGAAACTGGCCCGCCTGACGGGCCGCCGCTCGCCGGTGGGCCTGGTACTGAGGCGCCCGGACGGGCGGACCGTGGTGGCCCACAAGGGCGCGCCGGTGGTCACGGTGACGGGGGAACCGGGGGAGCTGACGCTGTTCTGCTTCGGCCGCCAGGACGCTGCCGCTGTGGCGCTCGACGGGGAGAAGGAGGCCGTCGCCAAACTGACGGTGGCCGCCCTGGGCCTCTGACCTCGGCCCTGTCCCGGGCGCCCTTGCCCTGGCCGGGCGGTGCGGGTCTCTCTCCCGGGTGCGGCCCGGTGGCCGCGCCTCAAGCGCCGGCGGGGCTGGGGTGTGCCGCCCGGGCGGGGTCGGAGCAGGGGGTGGGGGCGCGGCGCCGCCGGGCGGTGTCGCCTCGGCTTGCGGACTCAGCCGTACCGAGATGCCGGGCGGGGGTGGATCCGCGTCGCCTGCGGGGACACCCCCCACCGTCGCCGCACCCCCACCCCGGCAGACCTACCCAGGGGCCGTGGGGCGGTGACACTCCGGGGGCTCCCCGCAGGACGAGCGCGCAACCCAGGCCGTACGGCAGAACCACCGCCGCAGGCGCGAGCCGAGGAGAGCCCCCGGAGGGGCACCGCCCCACCCGAAGCCAAACCCAGCCCCGCCGGCGATTGAGGCGCGGGGTCCGGGCCGCACCCGGGAAAGAGACCCGCACCGCCCGGCCAGGGCAAGGGCACCCGGAAGAGGCGTTACCGGACGGGGTGGCCCGCTTCGCGGAGGGCCGTTTTGACTTCGGCGATGCGGAGGTCGCCGAAGTGGAACACCGACGCCGCGAGCACGGCATCCGCCCCCGCCTCGATCGCCGGCGCGAAGTCCGCCAGTCGGCCCGCGCCGCCCGAGGCGATCACCGGGACCGTGACGTGCCTGCGCACCGCCGCGATCATCTCCGTGTCGTAGCCGTCCTTCGTGCCGTCGGCGTCCATGGAGTTCAACAGGATCTCCCCGGCGCCCAGTTCGGCCGCCCGGTGCGCCCACTCCACGGCGTCCATGCCGGTGCCCCGGCGCCCGCCGTGCGTGGTGACCTCGAAGGTCCCGGCAGCCGTGCGGCGCGCGTCCACGGACAGTACGAGGACCTGTCGGCCGAAGCGCTCAGCGATCTCCTGGATGAGCTCGGGTCGGGCGATGGCGGCCGTGTTCACGCCCACCTTGTCCGCTCCGGCCCGCAGCAGCTTGTCCACGTCGTCTGCGGTGCGGACGCCGCCGCCCACCGTGAGCGGGATGAAGACCTGCTCGGCGGTGCGGCGCACCACGTCGTACGTGGTCTCGCGGTTCCCGGAGGACGCCGTGATGTCGAGGAAGGTCAGCTCGTCGGCGCCCTCGGCGTCGTACAGCTTGGCCATCTCCACCGGGTCGCCCGCGTCGCGCAGGTTCTGGAAGTTGACGCCCTTGACGACCCGGCCGTTGTCCACGTCCAGGCAGGGGATCACGCGTACGGCGAGCGTCATGCGGTCACCGCCTTGAACGCCTCGACCTCCACCTCGACGACCATGCCGGGGTCGACGAAGCCGGAGACGATGAGCATGGTCGCGGCGGGCCGGACCGCGTCGAAGAGCTGCTTGTGGGCGCGGCCCACCTCTTCGACGTCGCGGGCGTGCGTGAGGTACAGCCGGGTGCGGACGACGTCCTCGGGGCCCAGGCCGGCCTCGGCGAGGGCCTTGAAGGCGACCTCGAAGGCCTTGACCGTCTGGTCGTACGGGCCGCCCGCGTCGGCGGCGGTGCAGCCGGAGACCAGGACCAGGCCGTTGGAGAGGGCCACGGCGCGCGAGTAGCCGATGACGTCCTCGTAGGCGCCGCCGGAGGAGATGCGGCGTGCACCGGCCGTGGAGTTGGAGGGGTTGCTCATGCGGAGACCACCTTCAGGGCTTCTTCCAGGGTGAAGGCCTTGGCGTACAGGGCCTTGCCGACGATCGCGCCCTCGACGCCCAGCGGGACCAGTTCGGACAGGGCCCGCAGGTCGTCGAGCGAGGAGATGCCGCCGGAGGCGACGACGGGCCGGTCGGTGGCGGCGCAGACGTTCTTCAGCAGCTCCAGGTTGGGGCCGGTCAGCGTGCCGTCCTTGCCGATGTCGGTGACGACGTACCGGGCGCAGCCCTCGGAGTCGAGGCGGGCGAGGGTCTCGTAGAGGTCGCCGCCCTCGCTGGTCCAGCCGCGGCCCTTGAGGGTGGTGCCGCGGACGTCGAGGCCGATGGCGATCCTGTCGCCGTGCTCGGCGATGGCCCTGGCGGCCCACTCGGGGGTCTCCAGGGCGGCGGTGCCCAGGTTGACGCGGGTGCAGCCGGTGGCCAGGGCCGCGGCGAGCGAGGCGTCGTCGCGGATGCCGCCGGACAGCTCGACCTTGATGTCCATGGCGCGGGTGATCTCGGCGACCAGGGCGCGGTTGTCGCCGGTGCCGAAGGCGGCGTCGAGGTCCACCAGGTGCAGCCATTCGGCGCCGGAGCGCTGCCAGGCCAGGGCCGCCTCCAGCGGGGAGCCGTAGGAGGTCTCGCTGCCGGACACCCCGTGCACGAGACGGACGGCCTGGCCGTCGCGGACGTCGACCGCGGGCAGGAGTTCGAGCGTGGGTGCGGTCATCACAGGGTCTCGATCCAGTTGGTGAGGAGCTGGGCGCCGGCGTCGCCGGACTTCTCGGGGTGGAACTGCGTGGCCCACAGGGCCCGGTTCTCCACCGCCGCCACGAAACGCTCGCCGTGGGTGGCCCAGGTGACCTTGGGGGCGCGGATCAGCGGGTTGGTGATCTCGAGGGTCCAGTCCCGCGCCGCGTAGGAGTGCACGAAGTAGAACCGGGCATCGGCGTCCAGGCCCTTGAAGGCCTGGCTGTCGGCGGGGGCCTCGACGGTGTTCCAGCCCATGTGGGGGACGATCGGGGCCTTGAGCGGGCCGACCGTGCCGGGCCACTCGTCCAGGCCCTCGGTCTCCACGCCGTGCTCGATGCCTCGCTCGAAGAGGATCTGCATGCCGACGCAGATGCCCATGACCGGGCGGCCGCCGGAGAGCCGGCGGCCGATGATCCAGTCGCCGCGGGCGTCCTTGAGGCCCTTCATGCAGGCCGAGAAGGCGCCGACGCCGGGGACCAGGAGCCCGTCGGCGTCCATGGCCTTGTCGTAGTCGCGGGTGATCTCGACGTCGGCCCCGACGCGGGCGAGGGCCCGCTCGGCGGAGCGTACGTTTCCGAAGCCGTAGTCGAAGACGACGACGTTCTTGGTGGGGCGGACTGCGCTCATTCCCAAATTCCCTGGATTCGCAGGACTCCTGCGGCGAGGCACATCGCGGAGGCGAGGGCCAGCAGGATGATGACCGACTTGGGCATCTGCTGCTTCTGGAAGGAGTAGACGCCCCCGGCCAGGAACAGGCCGAGGACGATCAGGATGGTGTTCAGGCCGTTCACGGCTAGAGGGCGCCCTTCGTGGAGGGCAGGATGCCGGCCGCGCGCGGGTCGAACTCGGCGGCGTAGCGCAGGGCCCGGGCGAGGGCCTTGAACTGGCACTCCACGATGTGGTGGGCGTTGCGGCCGTACGGGACGTGGATGTGCAGGGCGATCTGGGCCTGCGCGACGAAGGACTCGAAGATGTGCCGGGTCATCGTCGTGTCGTACGTGCCGATCATCGGCGCCATGTTCTCGGGCTCGGTGTGCACGAGGTAGGGGCGGCCGGACAGGTCGACGGTCACCTGGGCGAGGGACTCGTCGAGGGGCACGGTGCAGTTGCCGAAGCGGTAGATGCCGACCTTGTCGCCGAGGGCCTGCTTGAAGGCGGCGCCCAGCGCGAGCGCGCTGTCCTCGATGGTGTGGTGGCTGTCGATGTGCAGGTCGCCCTCGGTCTTGACGGTGAGGTCGAAGAGGCCGTGGCGGCCGAGCTGGTCGAGCATGTGGTCGTAGAAGCCCACGCCCGTCGAGACGTCGACCTGGCCGGTGCCGTCGAGGTTTATCTCGACGACGACGGAGGTCTCCTTGGTGGTCCGTTCGACCCGTCCGATGCGGCTCATGCGTGCTGCTCCTTCTTCAGTGCGCGAACCGCTTCCAGGAACGCGTCGTTCTCCGCCGGGGTGCCCGCGGTGACCCGCAACCATCCCGGTACGCCGTTGTCCCGGACCAGGACGCCCTGGTCGAGGATCTTCTGCCAGGCGGTGTGCGAGTCCTCGAACCTCCCGAACTGGATGAAGTTCGCGTCGGAATCGGTGACCTCGAAGCCGGTGGCCCGCAGTTCCACGACCAGGCGGTCGCGCTCGGCCTTGAGCTGCTCGACGTAGCCGAGCAGGGTGTCGGTGTGCTCCAGGGCGGCCAGTGCGGTGGCCTGCGTGACGGCCGACAGGTGGTACGGCAGGCGCACCAGCTGGACGGCGTCGACGACGGCGGGGTGGGCGGCCAGGTAGCCCAGGCGCAGGCCGGCCGCGCCGAAGGCCTTGGACATGGTCCGGGAGACCACCATGTTCGGGCGGCCCTCGATGAGGGGCAGCAGCGAGTCGCGGTGGCTGAACTCCACGTACGCCTCGTCCACGATCACCAGGGAGGGCTTGGCGGCCTGGGCGGCCTCGTAGAGGGCGAGGACGGTCTCCGCCTCGACCGCGGTGCCCGTGGGGTTGTTGGGCGAGGTGATGAAGACGACGTCGGGGGCGTTCTCGGTGATCGCCTGCTCCGCCGCCTCCACGTCGATCGTGAAGTCCTCGCGGCGCGGGCCGGAGATCCACCCGGTGCCCGTGCCGCGGGAGATCAGCGCGTGCATCGAGTAGGAGGGCTCGAAGCCGAGCGCGGTGCGGCCGGGCCCGCCGAAGGTCTGCAGCAGCTGCTGGATGACCTCGTTGGAGCCGTTGGCGGCCCATACGTTCTCCCGCGCGACCGGGTGCTTGCCGGTACGGGTGAGGTAGGCGGCCAGCTGGGTGCGCAGCTCGACCGCGTCCCGGTCGGGGTAGCGGTTGAGGGTGCGGGCGGCCTCGGCCACGCGCTCGGCGATCCGCGCGACGAGCTCGGCGGGGAGCTCGTACGGGTTCTCGTTGGTGTTCAGCTGGACGGGAACGTCGAGCTGGGGGGCGCCGTACGGGGTCTTGCCGCGCAGCTCGTCCCGGATGGGCAGGTCGTCGATGCCGATGCCGGCGGCGGTCATACGGTGGGCACCTTCCATCCGAAGCGCGCCTTCAGGGCGGCGCCGTGCGCGGGCAGGTCCTCGGCCTCGGCCAGCGTCACCACGTGGTGGGTGACCTCGGCGAGGGCGTCCCGCGTGTAGTCGACGATGTGGATGCCGCGCAGGAAGGACTGCACGGACAGGCCGGAGGAGTGGCAGGCGCAGCCGCCGGTGGGCAGCACGTGGTTCGACCCGGCGCAGTAGTCGCCGAGCGAGACCGGGGCCCACGGGCCGACGAAGATCGCGCCGGCGTTGCGTACGCGGGCGGCCCAGGCCGCGGCGTCGGCGGTCTGGATCTCCAGGTGCTCGGCGCCGTACGCGTCGACGACCTTGAGGCCGTCCTCCAGGCTGTCGACCAGGACGATCGCGGACTGCTTGCCGGCCAGGGCCGGCTTGATCCGGTCCTCGACGTGCTTGGTCGCGGCGACCTGCGGCTCCAGCTCCTTCTCGACGGCGTCCGCGAGTTCGGCGGAGTCGGTGACGAGGACGGCCGCGGCCAGCGGGTCGTGCTCGGCCTGGCTGATCAGGTCGGCGGCGACGTGCACCGGGTCGGCGGTGGAGTCGGCGAGGACGGCGATCTCGGTCGGGCCGGCCTCGGTGTCGATGCCGATCTTCCCGGTGAAGTAGCGCTTGGCGGCGGCGACCCAGATGTTGCCGGGGCCGGTCACCATGTTGGAGGGAAGACAGTCTTCGGTCCCGTAGGCGAACATCGCCACGGCCTGCGCACCGCCCACCGCGTACACCTCGTCCACGCCGAGCAGCGCGCACGCGGCGAGGATCGTCGGGTGCGGCAGGCCGTCGAACTCCTTCTGCGGCGGGGACGCGAGCGCGATCGACTCGACGCCGGCCTCCTGGGCCGGGACGACGTTCATGACGACGGAGGACGGGTACACGGAGCGGCCGCCCGGAGCGTACAGCCCCACGCGCTCCACCGGAACCCACTTCTCGGTCACGGTGCCGCCGGGGACCACCTGGGTGGTGTGCTCGGTGCGGCGCTGATTGCGGTGCACGATCCGGGCGCGCCGGATCGACTCCTCCAGGGCCGCGCGGACGGCCGGGTCCAGCTGCTCCAGGGCGGCCTTGATGGCCTCCGCGGGCACCCGGACCTGCGAGAGCTCGACCCCGTCGAACTTCTGCGCGTACTCGATCAGCGCCGCCGTGCCACGATGATGAACGTCCTCGCAGATGGGCCGCACCTTCTCCAGGGCAGCTTCTACGTCGAACTCGGCACGGGGCAGCAGATCGCGCAGGGCGCCGCCCTCGGGGAGGGCGTCACCGCGCAGGTCGATACGAGAGATCACCCCACAATTCTCTCAGACCGCTTCGCGCCTCCGTTCGCCCGTATCACTGGCTGATACAGGTCCCGGATGTCACACGTGCCCGATAGCTTTCCCATACACGTGGACGACAGCGGAGGGGGCCGCCGTGACCGAGGCGCGCACGGACGAGGAACCGGCGGATCTCACCGCTGCGGAACGCCGCATGTGGGAGGCGTTCCGCACCGGCAGCGTCTGCGATCTCAGCGCCCGCGCCGCCGACCGGGACGATCCGCACGCCGACCACGTCTGGGGGCCCGAGCGCAGCGTCCGCGCCAGGGTCGTCGCCCGGTTGCTGCTGCACGGGCCGCCGCCGGTGCCGGGCCGGGTGGCCTCCCTCAAGCTGCGCGGGATGCGGATCAGCGGGCGGCTGGAACTGTCCGGTGGCGCGGTGGCCCCGTACGTGGAGCTCCAGTCGTGCCGGTTCGACAGCGAGATCCAGCTGTCGGAGGCCCGCGTCGGCACGCTGCGGATGGTCAACTGCGCGATCCCGCGGCTGGAGGCCTCCCGGCTGCACACCGAGGGCGATCTGCACCTGCCGCGCTGCCGAGTGGCGCGCGGGATCCGGCTCACCGACGCGCAGATCGGCACCGACCTGCTGATCAGCCAGGCGGTGGTGCAGCGGGACAGCAAGGGCCGGGCGATCGCCGCGGACGGGATGTCCGTCGCGCAGGACTTACAGGGCGAGCTGCTGGAGACGTACGGCGAGGTGAGCCTGCGCGGCGCCAAGGTCGGCGTGTCGATGAACCTGCGCGGGGCCCGCCTGCGCAACCCGTACGGGCGGTACGCGCTGAACGCCCCGCAGCTGACGGTGGAGCGGACCCTGTACCTGACGTCCATCGCGCTGGACTACGCGGCGTACGGGGGCTCCTCCACTCCCCCGTACGGGCTGGGGCCGACGCCCACCCGCGGTCGGCGGGCCCAGCACTTCGAGTGCCGGGGCGGGCTGCGGCTGGACGACGGCCGCTTCGGCGACGCCATCGACTTCTACGGGGCACGTTTCGCCCTCGCCCCCGACCAGGAGCTGTCCCTGCGGCGGATCCAGACCCCTGAGTTCCGTTTCGTCGGCGAGCGGCCGGAGGAGGGCCGGGTGGTGGTGTCCGGGGCCAAGGTGGTCAAGCTCGTCGACACCTCCACGAGCTGGCCGGGCCCGGGCGGACTGTCCATCGAGGGGTTCGTCTACGAGAACCTCGCGCCCCGGGGTCACTTCCCGCTCTCCCGCCGCCTGGAGTGGGTGGCGGCGGCGACTCCCGAGTACTCGCCGGAGCCGTACGAGCGGCTGGCCGCCGTACTGCGGGCCAGCGGCGAGGACGCGGACGCCCGCGAGGTGCTGCTGGCCAAGCAGCGGCGCCGCCGGGACACGCTGCCGCCCTGGCCGAAGGCGTGGGGCTACCTCCAGGACTGGACGGTGGTGTACGGCTACCGTCCGGGCCGCGCCGCCCTGTGGATGGCGGTGCTGTGGGCGGCGGGGGCGCTGCTGTTCTCCCAGCTCGACCCGCCTGCGATCAAGCAGGACGAGCATCCGCAGTGGAGCGCCGCCCTGTACGCGCTGGACCTGCTGCTCCCGGTGATCGACCTCGGTCAGCAGGGGCAGTGGAAGCTGGAGGGCGGCTGGCAGTGGGGCGCGGCGGGCCTCGTCGTCATGGGCTGGATCCTGGCCACGACGGTGGCGGCGGGGGCCTCCCGGCTGCTTCGGCGGGGGTGACGGCGGCGGGGGTCGTCCGGCCGATCGCTCACATGCCGCCGTCCGCCCCTCAAACGCCGGACACCCGAGAGGGTTCGGGCGATTACCCTGTGCCTCGTGACCACCGTTCGCCTGCCCCTCTTCCCGCTGAACTCGGTGCTGTTCCCGGGACTCGTCCTCCCGCTCAACATCTTCGAGGAGCGTTATCGCGCCATGATGCGCGAGCTGCTGAAGACGAGCGAGGACGAACCGCGCCGCTTCGCGGTCGTCGCGATCCGCGACGGCCGGGAGGTCGCGCCGACCGCGCCCGGCCTGCCGGACCAGACGGCCCTGCCCGAGCGGGGCCCGGCGGCGGGCTTCGGCGCCGACCCGATCCAGGCCTTCCACCGGGTGGGCTGCATCGCCGACGCGGCGACCGTGCGGGAGCGGGAGGACGGCAGCTTCGAGGTCCTGGCGACCGGCACGACGCGGGTCCGCCTGATCTCGGTCGACGCCTCGGGCCCCTTCCTGACGGCGGAGCTGGAAGAGCTCCCGGAGGACGCGGGTGACGGCGCGGGCGTACTGGCCGAGGGCGTGCTGCGGGCCTTCCGCAACTACCAGAAGCGGCTGGCCGGCGCCCGCGAGCGGTCCCTGACCGGCGCGGAGCTCCCCGACGAGCCCTCGGTGGTCTCCTACCTGGTGGCTGCGGCGGCGGTGCTGGACATCCCGGCGAAGCAGCGGCTGCTCCAGGCCCCGGACACCGCGACCCGGCTGGCGGAGGAGCTGAAGCTGCTGCGCACGGAGACGGCGGTGATCCGCCACCTCCCGTCGCTGCCGGCGGTGGACCTGACCCGTGCCCCGACGAGCCCGAACTGAGTGCATACCGATGGCGAAGAAGTCGAAGCAGGCCGCAGGCACCCCGGCGATCGTCGCCCTGACGGCGGCGGGCGTCGCGTTCACCACGCACGCCTACGAGCACGACCCGGCGCATCCCTCGTACGGCGAGGAGGCGGCGCAGGCGCTCGGCGTCTCGCCCGCCCAGGTCTTCAAGACGCTGGTCGCGGACGTGGACGGCGTCCTGACGGTGGCGGTGGTGCCGGTCTCGGGGTCACTGGACCTCAAGGCCCTGGCGACGGCCGTGGGCGGCAAGCGGGCGGCGATGGCCGACCCGGCCCTGGCGGAGCGCACGACGGGCTACGTCCGCGGCGGCATCTCCCCGCTGGGCCAGCGCAAGCGCCTGCGCACGGTGATCGACGCCTCGGCCGCGGGCCACCCGACGATCTGCTGCTCGGCGGGCCGTCGCGGCCTGGAGGTCGAACTCGCCCCGTCGGACCTGACGACCCTCACCTCGGCCACCTTGGCCCCCATCGCCCGGGCGTAAGCCGCTTCCAGCCCGTCCGGCACAACCCAGCCCCGCCGGCGTTTGAGGCGCGGGGTCCGGGGCGGAGCCCCGATCTTTCAGCCCCGCCGGCGTTTGAGGCGCGGGGTCCGGGGCGGAGCCCCGATCTTTCAGCCCCGCCGGCGTTTGAGGCGCGGGTCCGGGCAGCGCCCGGCGGGGTCCGGGGGCGGAGCCCCGGGAAACGGAGAAAGGGCGGGGCGGGGACCGGCTCCGCGCAGCGGCGGACCCGCACCCCGGGAGGGTCAGGCGCGCGGGGACTCCGGCGTGGAGGGGGCGGAGTCGGCGGGCGGCGGCGCCTGGTAGTAGCCGGTCCAGCCGTACACCGGCTCGGGATCCGGATCCCGCGGAGTCCACAGCGCCGTCAGCCCGAGGTGCAGCAGCACGGCCGTCATCGGCCACGCCAGCAGCGCCCCGTGCGCGAGCAGCTCCAGCGGCGCGTCGAACGGGACCCCCTTGCCCGCCCTGGCCGCCGCGGCGACCAGGTCCGACGACGGCCCCAGCCACAGCCCGAACCGCCACCCCACCAGCGCGGCGAAGACGGACCCGACCGCGAGCCCGATCACCAGCGGCACACCGCCGGCCCGGCGCCACAGGAACGTGCCGACGGCGCTGAGCACGCCCAGCCCGAGCGACAGCAGGAAGAAGGTGCCGTCGGAGGCGATCCGCGCCTCGCTCTCGCTGTTGCGCAGGAACACGGCCTCCCCGTTGGAGACGTACTGCACCCGGGGGGCCAGCCACACCCACAGCAGGCCGAGGAGCAGTCCGGCAGCCCCGACGAGCAGGGCGACGACGGCCCCGTCCCGGATGTCCTCCGGGGTGATCGCCCCGGCGGCGGCACCCGGCTTCTCGGGCGGGAGCGGCGGCGGGTCGAGGGGGGACGGCGGGGTCACGGCTTCGGTCACCCCCACATCGTGCCAGGTGTGCCCGCGAGCGGCGTCGGCGGACCGCGTCAGCGGACGGCCGCCCGGCGGTACGCCCAGGTGGCGACGGCCAGCGAGAGGACCCCCACCGCCCCGCACACGCCCAGGTCGAGGGCGACGGCGGACCAGTCGGGCCGCGGAGCGAAGGTACGGGCGAACGCCTCGACCCCGTACGTGGACGGCAGCAGGTCCCGGGCCCACACGATCACGTCCGGCATCCGCTCCGGCGGGAGTACGCCGAGCAGCAGCGCCGCCGACATGCCGAGCTGTCCCGCGAGGGTGGCCAGCTCCTGCCGCGGGGCCAGCAGCCCCAGCGCCGCGCCGAGCCCGGCCAGCGCGGCCCCGGCCAGCGGTACGACGGCGGCCAGGATCCACAGCCCGCTCATCGGCAGCCCGAACAGCAGGCACCCGAAGACCGCGGTGACCAGGGTGCCCGGCAGGGTGAAGGAGGCGTACGCGGCGGCCGCGCCCAGCACCACCGAGGCGGGCGGCACCGGCAGGGTGGCGTAGTGGTCGAGTCCGCCGCCGGCCCGCAGCTGCCCGAAGTACTGGGCGAGCAGGTTCAGCGCGACGAAGGCGACGACGAGCACCGAGGAACCGGCGACGACGGCGCGGGCCTCGGAGCCCCCGTCGACCACGCCCCTCATCAGGATCATGATCCCGACGGATTGGAAGGTGGCGACGAACAGCAGCGGGATCCGTGCCACCCGGGCCCGGGACAGCTGGGCCCGGTACACGGCGGCCAGGGCGGGGAAGAACCGCGCGCCGGGCGCCAGCGGCGCGGGCTGCGGCGCCTGTGCGCGGCCTGCGGCGGCGTCGGTCGACGCGGCGCCCGCAGCGGGGGGCGGCACGGCGTCGGGCGCGAGCGCGGCCCGGACAGCCCCCGTCGAGCGGTCGCTCAAGACTTCACCAGCCCTTTCGTCCTGCCACCGAGGGCCAGGTAGACGTCTTCCAGGCTGGGGGTGGCCAGGGTGAAGTCGTCGAGCGCGGCGAAGGCCGGGCTCCCGGTGACCGAGGCCACCGCCGCCCTCGCCTCGTCCGGCGCCAGCCGGAGCACCCAGCGGCGCCCGGACTCGACGGCCCGGTCACGCAGCCGGGCGACCTCCGGGACCTCCAGCGGAGCGCCCTCGCGCCAGACCAGCTCCAGCCGGACCTCGCCCGCGACGGTGGCCTTCAGACCGGCCGGGGTGTCGCAGGCGATGACCTTGCCCTGGTCGATGACGGCGACCCGATCCAGGACGCTCTCGGCCTCGATGACGTTGTGGGTGACGAGCAGGACCGTGGCGCCGTGCTGCGCGCGGCGCCGGTCGACCGCGGACCAGACCGCGCGCCGGGCGACCGGGTCCATTCCGGTGGTGGGCTCGTCGAGGACCAGTACGGGCCGCTCCCCCACCAGTGCGGTGGCGAAGCAGGCGAGGCGGCGCTGGCCGCCGGAAAGTTTCTTCAGGGGCCGTCCGGCGATCGCGGTCAGTCCCAGTTCGTCCAGTACGGCGTCGCGCGCGGCGCGGGCCGTGCGGAGGTCGAGTCCGCGCAGTCGCCCGGTGGTCTCGGCGGCCAGCGCCACCGTGAGCTCGTCCAGGGCGGTGGATTCCTGTCCCAGGTAGGCGAGCAGCCGGGAGGCCCGCCCGGGGTGGCCCACGAGGTCGTGGCCGAGCAGGGTCACGGAGCCGGAGTCCGGCCGCATCAGGCCGGTGAGCTGGCGGACCAGTGTGGACTTGCCGGCGCCGTTGGGGCCGAGCAGGCCGAAGATCTCGCCGCGCCGGACGTCCAGGGAGATCCCGTCGTTGGCGCGGGTCTCGGGCAGGGCGGGGGCCCCGCGCCGGCCGCGTACCGCGGGATACGTCTTGACCAGGTCACGCACCGCGCAAATGACGTCCGGCGCTGCTCCCGCGGCTGTCGCCGTGCCTTCTCGCGCCTGTGCTGTGCCCGTACTCACGAGGGAGCAGCCTACGGGGTTCCCGCCCCTACTCGGCCGTCGGGGTCGGCGGGGCGGCATGGTCGACGGGGCCGGCTCCGGGTGCCGGGGCGGGTACGGCGGCGACGTGTTCGGCCGCGGCACGGACGTCGATCTCGCGCCAGAACCCGGCACGGATGGCGTACCGGTCGTGCTCGTCGATCTGGTCGTCCTTGTGCGCGAGCAGCCCGAACCGGGCCGCGTAGCGCAGCAGTTCGCCGTCGATCCGGTGCGGGATCCGCGGGTACATGGTGGCCAGCTTCTGCAGGTGGACGGTCTCCGGGAGCCGTTCCATCCAGCGCCGGGCGAACACCTGTCCCACCTCGAACGGGTCGCCGCCGACGGTGGTGATGTCCTCTTCCCGGTCCGCCCAGCGCTGTTCGGCGCTGGTGAGCTGGGCGAGGGTGGGCAGCGAGGCGGTCTCGGCGGGCTCGCCCAGCGGTCCGGCCCGGTCGATCCAGCCCTTGTCGGAGGACCAGCGCAGCGCGCTGGCGGGGGCGTGGGCTCCGCTCGGCCCGCTCTGCGGGGCGCTCTGCTGGCCGGGGGCGCGCAGGGCTCCGGCCAGGTCCTTGGGGGTGGGGACCGGCTTGCCCCCGGGCGTGGCGGGCGCCGGTACGGGGACCCCGTCGCGGTCCGGTTCCCCGGTGGCGGCGGTGCTGTTGCGGGCGGCCTCGGCGAGCGCCGCCTCGGGCAGCGGGGCCGAGAGGATGGCCGCGATGTCGGGGCGCGGTGCGGGCGGCGGGGAGCACAGGCCGGTGAGGTCCTTGGCGCGGACGGCCCGGGTGATCCAGGCCCGGTCCAGGACGCGGCGTTCGTCGGCCTCGGCGACGAGGTCCTCGGACTGGTTGTAGTCCCCGTCGGCGGCTTGAACGGCCCACAGGTGGACGGCGACCCCGTGTTCCTTGGCGGACATCAGGCCGGGCAGCAGGTCTCCGTCGCCGGTGACGAGGACCACGTCGGAGCAGGCGCGGTTGCGGGCGAGCTCGGTGAGCTCGGCGTGCATGGCGGCGTCGACGCCCTTCTGCGCCCAGCGGCCGTCGCTGCGGGTCAGGGCACCGAGCCGGACGGTGACGCGGGGCATGACGCGCAGCCGCCGGTGCTCGGGCTGGGGCACCCGGTCGGGTGCGCCGTCGAACCAGTAGATGCGCAGCAGGGGCTGTTCGGTGTCGGCCTCGGCCCGCTCGCGCAGGCCCTGGATGAGCGCGGCATGGTCGATGGTGATCCGGGAGCGGGAGGGCTCCCCGGCGAGAAGGCTGGCGGCGGCACCCAGCAGGTAGCCGGCGTCCACCAGGACGACGCAGCGGTCCATGCGTTCCACCCTCTTCCCTGGGGGTCCTCTGTGCTTTTCGGCGGGTTCCCCGAGTCTGCCCGACCCCAAGGGCGTTGAAGGCCGGAACTCGATCATCGGCGTGGCGGATCTCACTACGGGTGGAGTGAGAGGCACCGGCTACGCGCAGTAATGATCCAAAATGCGCGGTTTCTGGCCCTGTGTGAGTGTGAAGGCGGTCCTGGCCCCTAGACCCTCACGGAGGCTCCACCATGGCCAAGAACAAGAACCAGAAGCAGCCCGGCAAGCAGCAGCCCCGGTCGCAGGATCCGACCAAGGGCACCTCGGAGACCGAGTCGATGCCCTCCTCCTCGGCGCCGAGCCCGATGGACATGGCGCACAAGCGCAAGGAAAAGAAGTTCGGCCACAACTGACGGCCGTACCTGATGCGGAAGGGCCCGCCCGGTTCACCGGGCGGGCCCTTCCGCGCGTACTGCCGGGGTCGTGCCCCGGGCGGGCACTATCCGGCCAGGCAGGACGGCCCGAGCAGCACCTTGAGGTCGCCGAAGAGGGCGGGGTCGGGCTGTACGCGGTGCTTGTCGAGGCGGAGCACGGTCGTGGTCCGCGGCCCCTGGAGCTTGATCCGCACCTCGGTGTTGCCCCTGTGGTGGCGCAGGATCTCGCCCAGACGGGTCACCATCGGCGGCGTGACCTTGACGGTGGGGATGGTGAGGACCACCGGGGCGTTGGTGCCGGCCGAGGAGAGGTCGGGGACCATCATCTCCATGGCGACGAGGCGGGGGACGTCCTCGCGCTTGTCGAGGCGGCCCTTGACGAAGACGACGGTGTCCTCGACCAGCTGGGTGGAGACGAGCTGGTAGGTCGCCGGGAAGAACATGCATTCGATGGAGCCGGCCAGGTCCTCGACGGTGGCGATGGCCCAGGCGTTGCCCTGCTTGGTCATCTTGCGCTGGAGGCCCGAGATGATGCCGCCGATGGTGACGACCGCACCGTCGGAGTGCTCGCCGCCGGTCAGCTGGGAGATTCCGGCGTCCGTCTTGTCGGACAGCACGTGCTCCAGACCGAAGAGCGGGTGGTCGGAGACGTAGAGACCGAGCATCTCGCGCTCCTGGGCGAGCAGGTAGGACTTCTCCCACTCGACGTCGGAGAACTCCACGTCGAGGCCGAAGCCGGGCTCGTCGCCCGCGTTCTCGTCACCCATTCCGCCGAACAGGTCGAACTGTCCCTCGGCCTCCTTGCGCTTGACCGCGACCACGTTGTCGATCATCGACTCGTGGTGTGCGACCAGGCCCTTGCGGGTGTGGCCCATCTCGTCGTAGGCGCCGGCCTTGATCAGCGACTCGACCGTGCGCTTGTTGCAGACGACGGCCTCGACCTTGTCCAGGAAGTCGGGGAAGGAGGAGAACTTCCCCTTCGCCTTCCTGGTCCTGATGATCGACTCCACGACGTTCGTGCCGACGTTGCGCACCGCGGTGAGGCCGAAGAGGATCACGTCGTCGCCCTGGGCCGCGAAGTTCGGCTCGGACTCGTTCACGTTCGGCGGGAGCACCTTGATGCCCATGCGGCGGCACTCGTTCAGGTAGATCGCGGACTTGTCCTTGTCGTCCTTGACCGAGGTGAGCAGGCCGGCCATGTACTCGGCCGGAAAGTTCGCCTTGAGGTAGGCGGTCCAGTAGGAGACCAGCCCGTACGCGGCCGAGTGGGCCTTGTTGAAGGCGTAGCCGGCGAAGGGGACCAGGACGTCCCACAGGGCCTTGATGGCCTGGTCGCTGAAGCCCTTCTTCTTGGCCCCCTCCTCGAAGATGACGAAGTTCTTCGCCAGCTCCTCGGGCTTCTTCTTGCCCATCACGCGGCGCAGGATGTCGGCCTCGCCGAGCGAGTACCCGGCGATGATCTGGGCGGCCTTCTGGACCTGCTCCTGGTAGACGATGAGGCCGTAGGTGACGCCGAGGATCTCCCTGAGGGGCTCCTCCAGCTCCGGGTGGATCGGGGTGATCTCCTGCTGCTTGTTCTTGCGCAGGGCGTAGTTCGTGTGCGAGTTCATGCCCATCGGGCCCGGCCGGTACAGGGCCGAGACGGCGGAGATGTCCTCGAAGTTGTCGGGCTTCATCAGGCGCAGCAGGGAGCGCATGGGGCCGCCGTCGAACTGGAAGACGCCGAGGGTGTCACCGCGGCCGAGCAGTTCGAAGGTCTTGGGGTCGTCGAGCGGCAGGCCCAGGAGATCGATGTCGATCCCCTTGTTGGCCTTCACCATCTTGACGGCGTCGTCCATGATCGTGAGGTTGCGCAGGCCGAGGAAGTCCATCTTCAGCAGGCCGAGCGACTCGCAGCTCGGGTAGTCCCACTGCGTGATGGTGACGCCGTCGGTGTGCCGCACCCAGACGGGTACGTGGTCGGTGATCGTCTCGCTGGACATGATCACGCCGGCCGCGTGCACGCCCATCTGGCGGACCAGGCCCTCGACGCCCATGGCGGTGTCGATGACCTTCTTGACGTCCGGCTCGTTCTCGTACATCCCGCGGATCTCGCCGGCCTCGCCGTAGCGGGGGTGCTTCGGGTCGAGGATGCCGGAGAGCGGGATGCCCTTGCCGAGGACGTCGGCGGGCATGGCCTTGGTGAGCCGGTCGCCCATGGCGTACGGGTAGCCCAGCACGCGGGCCGAGTCCTTGATCGCGTTCTTGGCCTTGATGGTGCCGTACGTGCCGATCATGGCGACCTTGTCGGCGCCGTACTTCTCGGTCACGTACCGGATCACTTCGACGCGCCGACGCTCGTCGAAGTCGATGTCGACATCGGGCATGGAGACGCGCTCGGGGTTCAGGAAGCGCTCGAAGATCAGACCGTGCGTGATCGGGTCGAGGTCGGTGATGCCCATGGCGTAGGCGACGATCGAACCGGCCGCGGAGCCTCGGCCGGGGCCCACCGCGATGCCCTGGTTCTTGGCCCACATGATGAAGTCGGCGACCACGAGGAAGTAGCCGGGGAAGCCCATCGAGATGATGGTGTCCATCTCGTACTCGGCCTGCTGCATCCGGTCCTCCGGAATGCCTCCGGGGTAGCGGCGGTGCATGCCGCGCATGGTCTCCTCGCGGAACCAGCTGACCTCGGTGTGACCGTCCGGGATGTCGAACTTCGGCATCAGGTTCCGGAACTTGAACATGCCCTCGGTGTCGACCTGGTCCGCGACCAGCCGCGTGTTGGCGCAGCCCTCCTGCCAGGCGTCCGAGGAGTCGATCGCGTACATCTCGTCGGTGGACTTCAGGTAGTAGCCGGTGCCGTCGAAGCGGAAGCGGTCCGGGTCCGAGAGGTTCTTGCCGGTCTGGATGCAGAGCAGGGCGTCGTGGGCGACGGACTCGCTCGCGTACGTGTAGTGCGAGTCGTTCGTCACCAGCGGCGGGATGCCGAGCTTCTTGCCGATCTCCAGCAGCCCGTCGCGGACCCGGCGCTCGATCTCGATGCCGTGGTCCATCAGCTCCAGGAAGTAGCGCCCCTCGCCGAAGATGTCCTTGTAGTCCGAGGCGGCCTGCACGGCCTCGTCGAACTGGCCGAGGCGCAGCCTGGTCTGCACCTCGCCGGACGGGCAGCCGGTGGAGGCGATCAGGCCCTCGGACCACTTGGAGATGGTCTCCTTGTCCATCCGCGGCCACTTCGTCAGCCAGCCCTCGGCGTACGCGTCGGAGGACAGCCGGAAGATGTTGTGCAGACCGGTGGCGTTCGACGCCCAGATGGTCTTGTGGGTGTAACCACCGGAACCGGAGACGTCGTCCCGCTTCTGGTGCGGCTGGCCCCACTGGATACGCCGCTTGTTGCGGCGGGACTCGGGGGCGACGTACGCCTCGATGCCGATGATCGGCGTGATGCCGGCCTTCTGCGCCGTGTGGAAGAAGTCGTACGCGCCGTGCAGATTGCCGTGGTCGGACATGGCGATGTGCGTCATGCCCATCTCGTTGCACGCGTTGAACATGTCCTTCAGCCGCGCGGCACCGTCCAGCAGCGAGTACTGGGTGTGGACGTGCAAGTGCGTGAACGGCGGCTTTGTCACGGCGCGGGTCCTCCGGGGGGCGAGGTGAGGGGGCAGCTTCGAATCCTACGTCGGCCGGGTGACAGATCACGGGCACTGAGCGGTACGGTCGGGCGTTGCAGAACCAGGAGGGCCGACCCGGCGTCCAGTCGGTCGGAACCTGAAACAGCCCGTGCACCAGGAGGCACCCGCCATGGCGGTCCCCGAGACGACCGACGAGCAGCGCGCCGAGCAGATCCTCGACGTGTTCGACACCGCGTTCGGTGAGCTCCTCGCCGCCGACCCCGCTGCCTTCCAGGTCAAATTCCGCAAGATGGCGGCCTCGGCCTTCGCCTTCTACCGGGGCACGGCCTGCCTCTTCTACTCCGACCTGGAGCGGGACCGGCACGGCGGCCCGTACCTGGACGAGCGGACGGGCCGGGTGTGGATCCACGGCGATCTGCACGCCGAGAACTTCGGCACGTACATGGACTCCAACGGCCGGCTGATCTTCAACGTCAACGACTTCGACGAGGCCTATGTCGGCCCCTTCACCTGGGACCTGAAGCGGTTCGCCGCCTCGGTCGCCCTGATCGGCTACACCAAGGCGCTCAGCGACGACCAGATAAGCGAGCTGGTGCGGATCTACGCCGGCGCCTACCGCGAGCGGATCCACCGGCTGGCCGCGGGCGCCAAGCACGAGGAGGTGCCCTCCTTCACGCTGGACACCGCCGACGGCCCGCTGCTGGCCGCCCTGCGCTCGGCCCGCTCCCGGACCCGGTTCTCCCTGCTGGACTCCATGACGGAGATCCGGGACTACGAGCGCCGCTTCACCTCCGGCGGGGGCTCCATCGAGCTGGACGCCGCCACCCGCTACAAGGTGCTGGCCGCCTTCGACGGGTACCTGGAGACCCTGCCCGACGAGTCCCTGGTTCGGCCGGACTCCTACCGGGTCAAGGACGTGGTGGGGCGCCGGGGCGTCGGGATCGGCTCGGCGGGCCTGCCCTCCTACAACATCCTGCTGGAGGGGCACAGCGACGCTCTGGAGAACGACGTCGTGATCTACCTCAAGCAGGCGCAGACCCCGGCGGCCTCCCGGCACATCACGGACCGGGCGGTGCGGGAGTACTTCCGGCACGAGGGGCACCGTACGGTCATCTCCCAGCGCGCCCTGCAGGCGCACGCCGACCCGTGGCTGGGCTGGACGGAGCTCGACGGGGCGGGTCAGCTGGTGGCGGAGGTCTCTCCGTACGCGGTGGACCTGGACTGGTCGGACCTGGACGACCCGGAGGAGATCGCGGCGGTCGTCGCGGACCTGGGCCGGGCGACCGCGACCATGCACGGGGCGGCCGACGCGGACGAGAGCGGGCAGACGCTGGTCCCGTTCTCCACCGAGCGGGCCATCGACGCGGCGATCGCGGCCGACGAGGAGGGCTTCGCGGAGCTGCTCGTGGACTTCGCGCACGCGTACGGGGCCCGGGCGCGCGCCGACCACCAGATCTTCGTGGACCTGTTCCGTAACGGGCGTCTCACTCCCTGAACGTCTGTTCCACAGGAACGCATGGCAGACTCGCCGGGATGGACGTTTCCGGGACGGGACTCAGGGGGCTGCGGGCCGCGCTGTTCAGCGCGCTCGTCGTACTGCTCTCGTCCGGCTCGCACGTCCTGATGTCCCAGGTCCCGCTGCCGCCCGCGCTGGTGGGCGGGGCCTTCGCAGGGGTGTTCGCGATCGCCTACGCACTCGCGGGCCGCGAGCGGGGCTTCGCCCCCATCGCCGGGCTGCTCGTACCGCTGGAGCTGGCCGCCGACACCCTCTTCACCACCGGGCAGCACCTCTGCTACGGCCCGGCCGGCGGCCCCGTCGCGGGTCCGCTGCGCGCCATGGGCCTGGACGCCCTGTGCGGCGGCGCGCCGGTGGGCGGGCCGCTGACCGAGGTGACCGGGCCGGCCGGTGCGGCCGCGCTGCTGTCCTCGCCCGGGCCGTACACGCCCTGGCTGCTGCTCGGCGCCCACGTCTCGGTCGGACTGCTGGCCGCCGCCTGGCTGCGCCACGGCGAACGGGCGCTGGGCCGGCTGCTGCGGGCGGTGGCCGCCTTCGCGTTCCGGCCGCTGCTGCTGGCCGTGGCTTCGGTGGCGGTGGCTCGCCGACCGGCCTCGGCCCTGCTGCGGTCGGTCCTGCCGGGCGCCGGGGCGCGTACGCGCTTCCCCGCACACTCCGTGGGACGGCGGGGACCCCCCGTGCTCGGCGCGCTCGCCCGCGCCTGACGCACGTACGGCAGTCCCTTTCGCACGTCACACCCCACGGAGATCATGATGAGTTCACGCAACAGCCAGGCGAACAAGGCAGCGGCCCGCGAGCGGCTGCGCGCCGAGCGCGAGGCCCAGGCCAAGAAGGACAAGGTGCGCCGCCAGGTGCTCGTGGGCGGCGGGGTCGTGGCCCTGCTCGCGCTGGCCGGCGTCATCGGCTACGGGGTCATGAAGGCCAACGAGCCCGACTACTGGGAGAAGGCCGCCAAGGCCGAGCTGGTCAAGCCGAAGAACACCACGGGCGAGGACGGCACCACGGTCGTCATCGGCAAGGCCGACGCGAAGAAGACCCTGGAGCTGTACGAGGACTCGCGCTGCCCGGCCTGCGCCTCCTTCGAGCAGGCGGCCGGTGCGCAGGTCAAGAAGGACGTGGACGCGGGCAAGTACAAGCTCCAGTACGTCGGCGCCACCTTCATCGACAACGCCGTCAAGGGCGAGGGTTCGAAGAACGCGCTGAGCGCCCTGGGCGCGGCGCTGAACGTCAGCCCGGAGGCCTTCCTGGAGTACAAGGCGGCGCTCTACTCCAAGGAGCTGCACCCCGAGGAGACCGTCGACAGCTTCGCCAAGGACGACTACCTGCTGAAGGTCGCGGACACGGTCCCGGCGCTCAAGGGCAACGCCGAGTTCAAGAATGCCGTCGAGGGCGGTACGTACGACCGGTGGGCGCTGGAGATGTCGAAGGCCTTCGACAAGTCCGGGGTGAAGGGCACGCCGACCCTGAAGATGGACGGCAAGAAGATCGACACCCCGCAGACGGCGGAGCTGTTCACCGCTGCGATCGACAAGGCCCTGCAGGGCTGATTCCGGACGGTCCGGGATACGGTTTCCGGACATGCCGCTTGAACGGGCGGGCGAACTCCCAGAGTTCGCCCGCCCGTTGCATTCCGACACCTGTTCCCAGGGGTGTACCCGTCGGTAATGTGATGGTCCGTGACCAGTCAACTCCCCTCTTCCCGGGCCGCGGCAACCCCCCGCCGCCGTACGGTCGTCCTCGCCGCTGCGGCCACGGCCGCACTGGCCCCCCTCACCTCGCTGGGCGCCTCGGCCGCCCATGCCGCGGGCACCGCGCCCGCCTTCCTGCACGGCGTCGCCTCGGGCGACCCGCTGCCCGACGGGGTCCTGCTGTGGACCCGCGTCACCCCGACCCCCGAGGCAGTACCCGGATCCGGTCTCGGCCCGGCCACCCAGGTGGGCTGGGAGGTGGCCTCCGACAAGGCCTTCTCCCACGTGGTCGCCTCCGGTGCCGTCACCGCGAGCGCCGCCACCGACCACACGGTCAAGGTGGACGTCCGCGGGCTCCAGCCGCAGACGCCGTACTGGTACCGGTTCACCGCCGGCGCCGCCGTCTCCCCCGCCGGACGCACCCTGACCACTCCGGCCCACGAGACGACGACCGCGGGGGTCCGCTTCGGCGTGGTCTCCTGCGCCAACTGGGAGGCCGGCTACTTCTCCGCCTACCGCCACCTGGCCGCCCGCACGGACCTGCACGCGATCCTGCACCTGGGCGACTACATATACGAGTACCAGTCCGGGGGGTACCCGGAGGCGAAGTACGTCGTGCGCCAGCACGAGCCGAAGCACGAGATCGTCTCCCTCGCCGACTACCGCACCCGCCACGGCACGTACAAGACGGACGCCGACCTCCAGGCCCTGCACCACGCGCACCCGGTCATAGCCATCTGGGACGACCACGAGTTCGCCAACGACGCCTGGGCCGGCGGCGCCGAGAACCACACCGCGGGGGCCGAGGGCGAGTGGGCGGCGCGCGCGGCCGCCGCCAAGCAGGCGTACTTCGAGTGGATGCCCGTACGCGCGTCCGTCGCGGGGACCTGCTACCGGAGGCTGCGCTTCGGCACCCTGGCCGACCTGCACCTGCTGGACCTGCGCTCCTTCCGATCGCAGCAGACGAAGGTGGGCAGCGGCTCGGTGGACGACCCGGAGCGCACCATCACCGGGCGCGCCCAGCTGGACTGGCTCAAGTCGGGCCTCGCGGGCTCGCCCGCGACGTGGAAGCTGGTCGGCACCTCGGTGATGATCTCGCCCGTGGCCTTCGGCTCGCTGCCCGCGCACCTGCTGAAGCCGCTGACCAAGCTGCTCGGCCTGCCCGAGGGCGGCATCGCGATCAATGTGGACCAGTGGGACGGTTACACGGACGACCGCAAGGAGCTGCTGGGGCACCTGACGGAGCGCAGCGTCAAGAACACCGTCTTCCTGACCGGCGACATCCACATGGCCTGGGCGAACGAGGTCCCGGTGAACATGGCCACCTACCCGGGCTCGGGCACCGCGGCGACCGAGTTCGTCGTCACCTCGGTGACCTCCGACAACCTCGACGACATCCTGCACGTCCTGCCGGACACCCTCTCCCTGGTCGCCGAGTCGGCCGTCAGGGCCGCCAACTGGCACGTGAAGTGGCTCGACATGGACGCGCACGGCTACGGCGTGCTGGACGTGACGGCGGAGCGCTCGCAGATGGACTACTACGCGGTGTCCGACAAGCGGCAGCCGGGTGCCACATCCGCATGGACCCGGTCGTACCGGACGCTGAACGGGACCCAGAAGGTGGAGCGGGCCTATCAGCCCGTTCGCTGATCCACCGTCAATTCTCTCGCCGCATGGGGCGCCTGGTACATACCAGGCGCCCCATGTGCATCAGAAGCAACAAATCTTTTACGTAAGCCCCTTGACCTGAATATGTCATGAACACATAAGCTTCCCGCCAGCTGAAGAAGATCCTTCAGGCCACCACCCCCCACAACCCCCCACGCGAGGAGCACACGTGCGCGCTTCTGCCCGCATATCCCCCCTTCTCCGCCGCCGCCTGATGGGCACGGCCGTTCTGGCCGGAACCCTGGCGTTCACCCCGCTCGCCGCCCCCACCACGCTCGCGGCCGCCACGTCCCCCGCCGAGGTCTGCGCCGACCAGCCCGCCGCTTCCGGCGCCGCGAACGCCCGCGTCGCCCGCGCTCACGACGAGCACGCGGACGAGCCCAACGCGATCACCGACGCGCAGGCGAAGGCCATGGACGCCGACCTCAAGGCGAAGCTGGACAAGGCCCTCAAGAACCAGCCGCAGCGCAGCCTCGCCGCCGCCGAGGCCGTGGTGACCATCCCCGTGTACTTCCACGTCGTGCACTCCGGCACCACCGGAAAGCTGACGGCCACGGACGTAGGCAAGCAGCTCGCGGTCCTCAACGCGGCCTACGGCGGCCAGGGCACCGGCAACGTCAACACGAACTTCCAGTTCACCCTGGCGTCGACCGACTACACGGACAACGCGTCCTGGTACAACCTGGCCTCCGGCTCCCAGGCCGAGAAGGACATGAAGAACACCCTGCGCAAGGGCGGCCCGGGCGCGCTCAACTTCTACACCGCCAAGCTCTCCGGCGGCCTGCTGGGCTGGGCGACCTTCCCGACCTCCTACGCCTCCAGCCCCAAGATGGACGGCGTGGTCGTGCTCGACAGCTCCCTGCCGGGCGGCTCCGCGGCCAACTACAACGAGGGTGACACCGCCACTCACGAGGTCGGCCACTGGCTGGGGCTCTACCACACCTTCCAGGGCGGCTGTAACGGCAACGGCGACTACGTCTCCGACACCCCGGCCGAGAAGAGCGCCGCGTACGAGTGCCCGACCGGGCGCGACAGCTGCGCCAGCAAGCCGGGCGCGGACCCGATCCGCAACTTCATGGACTACACGTACGACTCCTGCATGTACCAGTTCACCGCCGGCCAGGTCGCTCGCATGTCGAGCAGCTGGACCGCCTACCGCGTGGGCTGACGACTGCGGCAGGGGCCCGGTCCGGCATCCGCCGGGCCGGGCCCCTGCCGTCTCTTCGCCTACAGGCTGTCGAGGAAGCCGATCGAGACCTTCCAGAGCTGCTCGGCCGCCTCGGCGTCGTAGTCCTCCAGCTCCGGGTCGGTGAACAGGTGCCCGGCACCCGGGTAGCTGTGGACCTCGACGTCGGCCCCCGCCCGCTGCATCCGCAGGTACCAGGCCGTCAACCAGTCGTGCGGCTCGAAGGGGTCCGGGTCCGCGATGTGCAGCTGCACCGGCAGCTCGTCCACCGAGGCGCCGTCCTCCAGGTCCGCCGTCCCGTGCAGGAGCAGCAGTCCGCGCGCCTTCTCGTCGGCCATCGCCAGGTGCTGGGCGACGGAACCGCCGAAGGAGAAGCCCGCGTAGACGAGCCCCTGGTCCGAGTAGGGGGCGGAGGCCAGCACCGCGCGCTTCAGCAGTTCGTCACGGCCGATCTCGTCCCGGTGGGCCATGCCCTCCTCGACGGTCCCGAAGGTGCGTCCCTCGAAGAGATCCGGCACCTGGACCTGGTGCCCGGCCGCGCGCAGCCGGTCGGCCGCCGCGTGCACCGCGGGCCGCAGCCCGTACGTCGAATGGAGAAGCATGATGTTCATGCCTCCATCGTGCCAGCTACGTTCATCCCCATGGAGATGGAGAACGTCCTGCGCCCCGTGACGGTCATCGGCGGCGCCCTGGTCGCCACCCTGATCGCGGGCCGGCTGCTCGACCTGCTGCTGCGCCGGGCCGATGCCCGGCACACCGAGACCCCGTTGTGGGGGCTGTTGCGCCGCTGCCGGCTGCCCTTCCAGGTCGTCCTGTGCACCTCGCTGCTCAGAGCCTCGTACCGGCGGGCGGGCATCCTCCCCGACCACCCCGTCGGCGTCGGCCGGTTCCTCACCCTCGTCCTGATCGCCTCCGCGGCCTGGCTGGCCGTGCGCATCGCGACGGCCGTGGTCGACTCGACGTACGCGCGCTACGCGGCCGCGACCGAGGACGACGCCCGGGTGCGCCGGGTCCGCACCCAGGTCACGCTGATCCAGCGGGTGGTCACGGCGGTGGTGGTCGTGGTCGCCGTGGCGGCGATGCTGCTCACCTTCCCGCCGATGCGGACGGTCGGCGCCTCCTTGCTGGCCTCCGCCGGCGTCCTCGGCATCGTGGCGGGCATCGCCGCCCAGGCCTCGCTGGGCAACCTGTTCGCCGGCCTCCAGATCGCCTTCGGCGACACCGTCCGCATCGGCGACACCGTGGTGGTCGACAAGGAGTGGGGCCGGGTCGAGGAGATCACCCTGACCTTCCTGACGGTCCGCACGTGGGACGAGCGGCGCATCACGATGCCGGTCTCGTACTTCACGAGCAAGCCGTACGAGAACTGGTCGCGCGGCGGCGCGCAGATGACCGGCACGGTCTTCTGGCACCTGGACCACAGCGCGCCCCTCGACCTGATGCGGGAGCGGCTCCTGGACATCCTCAAGGAGATCCCCGAGTGGGACGGCCGCGGTGGCGGGCTGGCCGTGACGGACACCACACCGCACACGGTCCAGGTCCGCGCGGTGGTCACGGCGAAGGACGCCGACGACCTCTGGACGCTGCGCTGCGCGGTGCGCGAACGCCTGATCGCCTGGCTGGTGGCCGAGCACCCGTACGCCCTCCCACGCATCGCCACCGCCCCGGCCGCCGAGGCCCCCTAGGGAGCCGTCGGCAGCAGCGCGGCCGCGCACTCCTCGGCGAGGTCCTCGGCGTGCGGCGGCAGCGGTTCGCCCGCGCGCAGGTGGCGGCGGACCACCGAGAGCGGCAGGTCGACCAGGGCCAGGGTGATGCGGTCCCGGTCCTGGGGACCGGTCGCGCCGAGCGACTCGGCGAGCGCGCCGAGGGCGGTGTACACGCGCTGATTGCCGGAATCCGCTCGCGCGGTGTGCTCCTCGGACCAGTCGGCGCGGCCGAACTCCCACGGGCCGTGGAGCAGGAGTGCCGCCTCCTCGGGGTGGGCGCGGCTCCACGCCACGACGTGCCGGGCGGCGGCACGGGCGGCCGGCCGCGGGTCCGGGTCGCTGTGCAGGCTGGCGAAGTAGCCCCGCTGAAACCGCTCGACGGTCCGCAGCCACACCTCGGCGAGCAGGGCGGTGCGCCCGGCGAAGCGGTGGTACATGGAGCCGCTGGGCGCGCCGATCGCCTGCGCGACGGCGGACATGCTCACACCGCCGGGTCCGCCCGAGGCGGCGAGCCGGACGGCGGCGTCGAGGATCTGGTCGGTGTCGAAGCGGGGTGGTCTCGCCATGAATCAGAGAGTACCCTCCAGATTATTAGAGACCTATCTCTAATAATCTGGAGGGGAGCATCCCATGGGTGTCTACAACGTGCACGAGCGTCTGATCGCGGCGAAGGGGAGCGAGGTCGGCGCACTCGTCGACACGCTGTCCCGCGGGGAGGACGACGCGCTGTGGCCCTGGCGCTCGTGGGAGAGCATGGAGCTCGACCGCCCCCTGGGGGTCGGGGCCGCGGGCGGACACGGACCGGTGCGCTACACGGTGGCCGCGTACGTGCCGGGGACCTGGGTCCGCTTCACCTTCACCGGGCCCCGTGGATTCCACGGTTTCCACGAGTTCGCCGTTCTGCCCGTCGATGCCGAGCGCACCGTGCTGCGGCACACCGTCGCGATGACGGTCCGCGGCCTCAGCCGCATCACCTGGCCGCTGGCCTTCCGCCCGGCGCACGACGCCTTCCTGGAGGACAGCCTGGACCGCGCCGAACTGGCGTGCACGGGCACGATCGCCCGCCCGGCCCGCTGGTCGCCCTACGTCCGCTTCCTCCGGGGACTCGAACGCCTCGTGTCCCGGCCCGCCTAGGCCCAGCCCTCAGGGGGCCCGCAGGCTGCGTACGTCCAGGTGCCGCAGCACCCGGTCCACGACCTCCGGGTCGGAGCCGGGTTCGCTGCGGGCGGCCAGGATCTCGTGGCGGGCGGCCGACATCATCTCGCGCTGGATCCGCTGGATGTCGCGCAGCCGCTCCACCCGCTTCGCGTACGCCTCGCGCCGTTCCTCGTCCACCATGTCGGGGCTGATCCTGGCCCCCACGTCGTACGCGCGCCGGTACAGCTGCTCGGTCAGGTCCTCCGGCAGGTCCTCCACCTCCTGGATCTCCCTCAGCCGCTGCTTGGCCGCCTTCGCCGCGCGAATCGCCAGAAGGCGCTCGGCATCCCGGTCGGCGTCCGTGTCGGCCTCCACCCCCAGCCGCCGCACCAGCCACGGCAGGGTCAGCCCCTGGCACACCAGGGTCGTCATGATCACCGCGAACGCGATGAAGATGATCTGGTCCCGCCCGGGGAAGGGCTCACCGGCGTCCGTCCGCAGCGGAATGGCCAGGGCCAGGGCCACCGAGGCCACCCCGCGCATCCCCGCCCACCACATCACCACGCTCTCCCGCCAGCTCAGCGGGATCTCCTCGTCGTAGTCGCGCCGCTGGTGCAGCTTCTGCGCGAGCCAGCCGGCCGGCAGCAGCCACACCAGCCGGACCCCGACCACCACCGCGACCACGATCGCCGCCCAGCCGGCCATCTCCCACGCGCGGTCCTTCGCCGTGCCGAAGACGTTGTGCAGCTCCAGCCCGATCAGGCCGAAGGCCACGCCGGTGACCAGCATGTCGACGACCTCCCAGAAGGTGTGACCGGCGAGCCGCCCCAGTACGTCGTCGGCGTCGCTCGCGTACTCGGCCAGGAACAGGGCCGCCGTGAGCACGGCCAGCACCCCCGAGCCCTGGAGCTCCTCCGCCACGACGTACGCGACGAAGGGCACCAGCAGCGTCAGCCCGATCTGCAGGGTGGCGTCACCGAGCAGGCCCATGAGCCGGTGGGTGGCCCAGCCGAGCGCGAGCCCGACGGCCACGGCCACCACGGCGGAGAGCACGAACTCCCCGAGCGCGTCGGGCCAGGAGAAGCCGCCGCTGACGACTGCGGCGACGGCCACGTGGTACAGCACGATGGCCGTCACGTCGTTGAAGAGTCCCTCGCCCTCCAGGATCGACACCATGCGGCGGGGGAGCCCCAGCGATCCGGCGACGGCGGTGGCGGCCACCGGGTCGGGCGGGGCGACGAGCGCGCCGAGCGCGACGGCGGCAGCGAGCGGCAGACCGGGCACGACGGCGTTGGCCACGGCGGCCACGGCCGCCGTGGTGACGAACACCAGGGCCACGGCCAGCAGCAGGATGGGCCGGACGTTGGCCGCGAACTGCCGCCAGGAGGTGCGCTGCACGGAGGCGTACAGCAGCGGAGGCAGCACCAGCGGCAGGATGAACTCGGGCGGGATCTCGACGTTCGGCACCGCAGGCACCAGCGCGAGGATCACCCCGCCGATGGTCATGAGGACAGGCGCGGGCAGTTTGAGCCGGTCCCCGAGCGGCACCGTGACCACGGCCCCGAGGAGGAGCACGAACAGCAGAGCTAGCTGATCCACTCCCCCACCCTGCCAGTCCGCTGCGCTTGGCGGTGCGGTGATGAACTGCGGGCCCCACGTGTCGGGGTTCCGCCCCGAACCTCTACGGCGCTCCGCGCCCGCGCCTCAATCGCCGGCGAGGCTACAGATAGCCCCGGCCTCCGGCAACGGCGCCGCACCGTTCCGGCTACGGCAGGGGGCGGCGCATGGCGCGGTGGGGGATGCCCGCGTCCTGGAACTCCGGGCCGTAGGCCGCGTAACCGAGCCGCTCGTAGAAGCCCAGCGCATGCGTCTGCGCGCCCAGGTCGACCGCGGTCAGCCCTCTCCGGGCCGCCTCCGCCTCGATCGCGCGGACCAGCCGCACGCCCACGCCCAGCCCGCGCGCGGCCTTCCGTACGGCCAGCCGCCCCAGCGAGCCCACGCCGTGCGCGCCGCCGGTCTTCGCCAGCGCAGCGTCGCCGTGCAGCAGCCGGCCCGTGCCCAGCGGCACTCCGTCCGCGCCCACGGCCAGGACGTGCACCGCGTCCGCGTCGTACGCGTCGTACTCGATCGATTCCGGCACCGACTGCTCGACCACGAAGACCTCGGACCGCACCGCGAAGCAGGACTTCAGGTCCTCCTCCGAGACGGCGACCCGGACCTCGACCGGCGAGGTCACTCGCTCTCCGCCCGGATCACGTCCAGGGCGTGCTGGAGGTCGGCCGGGTAGGTGCTCTCGAACTCGACCCACTGGCCGTCCGACGGGTGCTCGAAGCCGAGGCGGACCGCGTGCAGCCACTGCCGGGTGAGGCCGAGGCGCTTGGCGACGGTCGGGTCGGCGCCGTAGGTCAGGTCGCCGACGCAGGGGTGGCGGTGCGCGGACATGTGCACGCGGATCTGGTGCGTACGCCCCGTCTCCAGCTTGATGTCCAGCAGCGAGGCCGCGCGGAAGGCCTCGATCAGGTCGTAGTGGGTGACGGACGCCTTGCCGTCCTGGGTCACCGCCCACTTGTAGTCGGCGCTGGGGTGGCGGCCGATGGGCGCGTCGATCGTGCCGCTCATCGGGTCCGGGTGGCCCTGGACCAGCGCGTGGTAGCGCTTGTCCACGATCCGCTCGCGGAACTGGTTCTTGAGCGAGGTGTACGCGCGCTCCGACTTCGCGACGGCCATCAGGCCGGACGTGCCGACGTCGAGGCGGTGCACGATGCCCTGGCGCTCGGAGGCGCCGGAGGTGGAGATGCGGTAGCCGGCCGCGGCGAGGCCACCGATGACGGTGGTGCCGGTCCAGCCGGGGCTCGGGTGGGCGGCGACGCCCACCGGCTTCATGATCACGACGATGTCGTCGTCGTCATGGATGATCTCCATGCCGGGGACGGGCTCGGCGACGACCTCGACCGGCCGGGCCGGCTCGGGCATCTCGACTTCGAGCCAGGCGCCACCGTGCACGCGCTCGGACTTCCCGACGACACTGCCGTCGACCGACACCTTTCCCGCGGCCGCGAGATCGGCCGCCTTCGTCCGGGAAAACCCGAACATACGGGCGATGGCGGCGTCGACGCGCTCGCCCTCGAGGCCATCGGGAACGGGCAGGGTGCGGATCTCGGGAATCGTACTCACCCGTCGAGTATGCAGGACGGGGCGGACGCGCCGTCCCGCGATCAGTCCTTGTGGACGGTCCCGTCCGGGTCCAGCCCCTTGAAGGAGAGCAGGACGATCAGGATGCCGCCGCACACGATCGCGGAGTCGGCGAGGTTGAAGACGGCGAAATGGGCCGGCGCGATGAAGTCGACGACCGCGCCCCGGAACACGCCCGGCGAACGGAAGATCCGGTCGGTCAGGTTGCCCAGCGCGCCGCCCAGCAGCAGGCCGAGCGCGATCGCCCACGGCAGGCTGTAGAGCTTGCGGGCCAGCCGCACGATCACCACGATCACGGAGGCCGCGATGCAGGTGAAGATGATGGTGAAGGCCTCGCCGAAGCCGAAGGCCGCGCCCGGGTTGCGGACCGCCTCGAACTTCAGCAGGTCACCGATGATCTCGATCGGCGGCTGGTGCTCCAGCTTCGCCACGACCAGCATCTTCGTGCCGAGGTCCAGCAGGTAGGCGAGCAACGCCACGACGAGCAGAGCCGTGATCCGACGGCGCCCCTTGGGCCCGGCGGACTCAGGCTGGGTGTCGTCCCCGACCTCCGGCGTACCGATGATGCGCTCCGCCTCTGCCACGTGAGTCCCTCGAACTAGCTCGAACCAGGCTCCTCCTGGACCCTGACGGACACGAGGGTACGTCAGGGTCCCCACGCACCGCCTGCCCCACCTCGCCGGACCCTGCTACTGGGGGGAGAGACGACCTAGTGCCTCCGCTCCTGCTTCTGCTTGCAGTCCACGCAGAGCGTGGCCCGGGGGAAGGCCTGCATCCTGGCCTTGCCGATGGGCTGCCCGCAGTTCTCGCAGAGCCCGTAGGTGCCCGCCTCCAGCCGTTCCAGGGCCCGCTCGGTCTGCTCCAGCATCGAGCTGGCGTTCGCCGCGAGCGCCAGCTCGGACTCCCGGGTGATGTTCTTGGTGCCCGTATCGGCCTGGTCGTCGCCCGCACCGTCGCCGGAGTCCCGCATCAGGCCGGAGATGGCCACCTCGGAGGCGTCCAGCTCGGCCCGCAGTCGCAGCACCTCCGACAGGAGCTCCGTACGCGCGTCCTCGACCTCCTTGGGGGTCCAGGGGTCCTCCCCGGGCCGTACGGCGAGCTCGCCGGGGGCCAGGGCCGCCGTGGCCCGTGCCTTGGGGAGCCCGCTGGTGGCGGCCGCGGCCGTCTTCCTCGCCGCACCTGCGCTCTTCTTGGCAACCACTTTCCGGACTCCCGTCTTCTTCGCGGCATGCGCCGCCCCCTCGGCCCCGGCCTTCTTGGCCGTGACCGTCCGCTTCTCGACGGCGGTCGTCTTCTTGACGGCGGTCGCCTTCCCGTCCGGTGCGCGCGCGCCGGCGGCGGTCTTCCGGGCAGCGGCCGCCTTCTTGGCGGGAGCCGCGTCCTCGGAGCCCTCCGCCTTCCCGGCGGCCTTCCCGACAGCCTTCTTGGCAGTACTCCCGGCGGTCTTCTTCGCCACCATGGCCGCGGCCCCTTCACATACTGTGATCTTTGCTCGCGAATCGTGCCGGAACGATAAATCGACACCGGCCCCGCGGCAACGGGGCACGCATCCATCGAGGTCAACCTGCATCCGTTGTGCCCATCAGGAGCCCCGGTAATCCGCCCCTCCCGCCCCACCCGAGTCGAAACCGGCACCCCGGGCCCATTCGGGTCACGCCGGGGGCGTACGGGGGTCGCACGCGGACCCTCCCCGCGGCCCCGCCACGCCGGGCCGCGGGCCCCCGCAAGGGCCCCCGTAAACCGGTCTGCCGCGCACCCCCCGGGCCCGTACACTGGGCCCAGCGAAAGGCATGGACGGGGACGAGTAGCGTCGTACGCAGCCAGGAGCGACCCGGGGACGGTGAGAGCCCGGGGGCGAGCGCGATGTGAAGGATCACCCCTGAGCCGCCGGAAGAAAGCCCGCACGGGATCCCCGTACGGCGAGTAGAACCGGCTTCGCACCCCAATGAGGGGGCCATCGGATCCGTCCGACGGCCAAGGAGGGTGGTACCGCGGGAGCAGGCGTCCTGGATGGTCAGGAACGACTCTCGTCCCTCCGGACGGAAGTGACACCCCGCCGGAGGAAGAGTTCAGCCTCATGACCACACCGCCGCAGTACCGCCCGGTACCCGCCCAGGTCGACCTGCCTGCCCTCGAGCATGCCGTCCTCGACTTCTGGCGCGAGAGCAAGACCTTCGCCAAGACCCTGGAGCAGTCCGAGGGCCGCCCCGAGTGGGTCTTCTACGAGGGCCCGCCCACCGCGAACGGCATGCCCGGCGCGCACCACATCGAGGCCCGCGTCTTCAAGGACGTCTTCCCCCGCTTCCGCACCATGCGCGGCTACCACGTCGCCCGCAAGGCCGGCTGGGACTGCCACGGCCTGCCCGTCGAGCTCGCCGTCGAGAAGGAGCTGGGCTTCAACGGCAAGCAGGACATCGAGGCGTACGGCATCGCCGAGTTCAACGCCAAGTGCCGCGAGTCCGTGACCCGCCACACCGACGCGTTCACCGAGCTCACGACCCGGATGGGCTACTGGGTCGACCTGGACGACGCCTACCGGACCATGGACCCCGAGTACGTCGAGTCCGTGTGGTGGTCGCTGAAGGAGATCTTCAACAAGGGCCTGCTCACCCAGGACCACCGCGTCGCCCCCTGGTGCCCCCGCTGCGGCACCGGCCTCTCCGACCACGAGCTGGCCCAGGGCTACGAGACCGTCGTGGACCCCTCGGTCTACGTCCGCTTCCCGCTGACCTCCGGCCCCCTCGCGGGCGAGGCGGCGCTGCTGGTCTGGACGACGACCCCGTGGACCCTGGTGTCCAACACGGCCGTGGCCGCGCACCCCGAGGTCAGCTACGTGGTGGCCACGGACGGCAACGAGAAGCTGGTCGTCGCCCAGCCGCTGCTGGAGAAGTCCCTCGGCGAGGGCTGGGAGGCCACCGGCGAGACCTTCACGGGCAAGGAGATGGAGCGCTGGACGTACGAGCGCCCGTTCTCGCTCGTCGAGTTCCCGGCTCCGGCCCACTACGTCGTGAACGCCGAGTACGTCACGACCGAGGACGGCACGGGTCTGGTCCACCAGTCCCCCGCCTTCGGCGCCGACGACCTCGCGGTCTGCCGCGCGTACGGCCTGCCCGTCGTGAACCCGGTCCGCCCCGACGGCACCTTCGAGGAGGAGGTCCCGCTCGTCGGCGGCGTCTTCTTCAAGAAGGCCGACGAGAAGCTGACCGCCGACCTCGACGCGCGCGGCCTGCTCTTCAAGCACATCGCCTACGAGCACAGCTACCCGCACTGCTGGCGCTGCCACACGGCCCTGCTCTACTACGCGCAGCCGTCCTGGTACATCCGCACCACCGCCGTCAAGGACGCGATGTTGCGGGAGAACGAGAAGACCAACTGGTTCCCGGACTCCGTCAAGCAGGGCCGCTTCGGCGACTGGCTGAACAACAACATCGACTGGGCGCTGTCCCGCAACCGCTACTGGGGCACCCCGCTGCCGATCTGGCGCTGCGAGGAGAACCACCTCACCTGCGTGGGCTCGCGCGCCGAGCTCTCCGAGCTGTCCGGCCAGGACCACTCGAACCTGGACCCGCACCGCCCGTACATCGACGAGGTCACCTTCACCTGCACCCACGAGGGCTGCTCCCTGGAGGCCGTCCGGGTCCCGGAGGTCATCGACGCCTGGTACGACTCGGGCTCGATGCCGTTCGCGCAGTGGGGCTACCCGTACAAGAACAAGGAGATCTTCGAGAAGCGCTACCCGGCGCAGTTCATCTCGGAGGCCATCGACCAGACGCGCGGCTGGTTCTACACGCTGATGGCGGTCGGCACCCTCGTCTTCGACAAGTCCTCCTACGAGAACGTGGTCTGCCTGGGCCACATCCTCGCCGAGGACGGCCGCAAGATGTCCAAGCACCTGGGCAACATCCTCCAGCCGATCCCGCTCATGGACCAGCACGGCGCCGACGCGGTGCGCTGGTTCATGGCGGCCGGCGGCTCCCCCTGGGCGGCCCGCCGCGTGGGCCACGGCACGATCCAGGAGGTCGTCCGCAAGACCCTCCTCACGTACTGGAACACGGTCGCCTTCCAGGCCCTGTACGCCCGTACGTCGAACTGGGCGCCGTCCGCCTCCGACCCGGCCCCGGCCGACCGCACGGTCCTGGACCGCTGGCTGCTCTCGGAGCTCCACACGCTCGTCGCCGAGGTCACCGACGCGATGGAGACGTACGACACCCAGCGCGCGGGCAAGCTCCTCTCCGCCTTCGTGGACGACCTGTCGAACTGGTACGTCCGCCGCTCGCGCCGCCGCTTCTGGCAGGGCGACGCGGCCGCGCTGCGCACCCTCCACGACGTGGTCGAGACGGTCACCCGGCTGCTCGCGCCCCTCACGCCGTTCATCACGGAGCGGGTCTGGCAGGACATGGTCGTCCCGGTCACGCCGGACGCCCCGGAGTCGGTGCACCTGTCGTCGTGGCCGGTGGCGGACCGGGCGGCGATCGACCCGGCCCTGTCCCAGCAGATGCAGCTGGTCCGCCGCCTGGTGGAGCTGGGCCGGGCGACGCGCGCCGAGTCGGGCGTCAAGACCCGCCAGCCGCTCTCCCGGGCCCTGGTCGGGGCGGTCGGCTTCGACGCCCTGTCCCCGGAGCTCCAGTCCCAGATCACGGAGGAGCTGAACGTCTCCTCCCTGGCCTCCCTGTCCGAGGTCGGCGGGTCCCTGGTGGACACGACGGCGAAGGCGAACTTCCGGGCACTGGGCAAGCGCTTCGGCAAGGGCGTGCAGGACGTGGCGAAGGCCGTGGCCGCGGCCGATGCGGCGGCGCTGTCACTGGCCCTGCGGTCCGGCACCGCCTCGGTCGAGGTGAACGGCGAGCAGGTCGCCCTCACCCCGGAGGAGGTCATCATCACGGAGACCCCGCGCGAGGGCTGGTCGGTGGCGTCCGACTCGGGCGCGACGGTCGCCCTGGACCTGGAGATCACCCCGGAGCTGCGGCTGGCGGGCCTGGCCCGTGACGCGATCCGCCTGATCCAGGAGGCCCGGAAGAACTCCGGCCTGGACGTCGCGGACCGGATCGCGCTGCGGTGGTCCTCCGCGGACGCGGGGATCGTCACGGCCCTGACGGACCACGCGGCCCTGATCGCGGACGAGGTCCTCGCCACGGACTTCGCCCAGGGTCCGGCCGACGGCACGTACGGCGCCGAGTTCACGGACCAGCCCCTCGGCCTGACGTTCCGCCTCCGCAAGGCCTGACTCCGGCCCCGAGCGGCCCGTACCTCCCCCTCCGGGGCGGTACGGGCCGCTCTTGCTTTTCCCCACCCCGCCCTTTCACCGTTTCCTGGGGCTCCGCCCCGGACCCCCGGAGCCGGGCCGCACCCGGGCAGCAAAACGGGCCGGGCCCGAGGTTCCGTAGAACCTCGGGCCCGGCCCGTAGAGCGCGGCTGCCGACCGCAGAGACGGCGGCGGCGCCTAGTTGTCGTCCTCGTCGATCAGGAAGCCCCGCATCGGCGACGGCGCCTGCATCGGCTGCGGCGCAGCCGGCCGCACCGGAGCCATCGGCTGGGTCATCGCCGGGGACATCTGCTGCTGGTTGCCGCCGTAGGACGGGGCACCCATCGGGGAGGGACCGCCCATGGGGGACGGGCCACCCATCGAGGGACCGCCCATGGAGTGGCCCATCGCGCCGGCCGGAGCCATCGAGGGCGACGGCGACGGCGGCAGCGCGGGACCGGCCGGGTTGCGCGGCGGGGCCAGGGAGTCGTCGGCCTGGGTCTCCAGCTGACGCAGCTGCGACTCCAGGTAGGACTTCAGACGCGTACGGTATTCACGCTCGAAGCCCCGCAGGTCCTCGACCTTGCGCTCCAGCGTGGCGCGGGCGGACTCCAGGGAGCCCATCGCGACGCGGTGCTTCTCCTGGGCGTCCCGCTCCAGCGCGTCGGCCTTGGCGCGGGCGTCCCGCTCCAGGCCCTCGGCGCGCGACCGGGCCTCGCCGACGATCTTGTTGGCCTCGGAGCGGGCCTCCGCGATCGCCTGGTCGGCGGTCTGCTGCGCCAGCGACAGGACGCGGGCGGCGCTGTCGCCGCCGGGGCCCTGCTGCGGGAGCTGCGGCTGCTGCATCTGCTGCATCTGCTGGCCCATCGGCTGCATCTGCTGCCCCATCGGCTGCATCTGCTGGCCCATCGGCTGCATCTGCTGGCCGAGCGGGTTCTGGCCGCCCATCGACTGCTGCTGCATCTGCTGCTGCTGCTGGCCCATGCCCTGGGGGCCACCCATGGGGTGCTGCTGCATGGGGCCGCCCATGGGGCCGCCCATCGGGCCGGGGCCCTGCTGGCCCTGGCCGCCGGGGCCCGGCGGGAGCTGCGGCGCGCCACCCGGCAGCTGGGGCGGGCCCATCTGCGGGTTCTGCTGCTGCGGCGGGCCGGATATGGCCGCGGGCACGGGGGCACCGGGGCCGCGCTGGTCCTGGGGCTCGGGCTTGCGCATGCCCTGCTGCTGCTGGTTCTGCGCGGCGGCACGCGTGGCGGCAGCCAGCTTCGCGCGCAGGTCCTCGTTCTCGCGCAGCAGGCGCGTCAGTTCGGACTCGACCTCGTCGAGGAAGGCGTCGACCTCGTCCTCGTCATAGCCTTCTCGGAGGCGGACGGTTGTGAACTGCTTGTTCCGCACGTCCTCGGGAGTCAGCGGCATGTCTTCTTCACCTCTACGTAGTCGTCGGCAGTCGGCAAGACCGTATCGGGATCGTCCCCGCGCGCGCGGAGAAGTTCATCGTTCATACGCTTCTCGCAGCACCGCTGACGAGACTGATGAGGATGTAAACGATGATCATCAGAACGAAGAAGGACAGGTCGAGTGCCACGCCCCCGAGACGCAACGGCGGAATGGCCCGCCGAAGAAGCTTGAGCGGTGGATCGGTGACAGTGTAGGTGGCCTCCAGAACGACCACCATCGCCTTGCCGGGTGTCCATGAACGTGCGAACTGGAACACGTAGTCCATGACCAGTCGGAAGATCAGCACGATGAGGAAGCACATCAGCGCGATGTAGACCACCTGTAGTGCGACGCCCATCCCGCGCTTCCCTCTCCCCGTTTCCCGCTCTGTTCCCGGTCCCGTATCTGACGGATCGGTCTAGCTTTGGTTGAAGAACCCGCCCTCCGCGATGCGAGCCTTGTCCTCCGCCGTGACATCGACGTTAGCAGGCGACAGCAGGAACACCTTCTGTGTCACGCGTTCAATGCTGCCGTGCAGACCGAACACGAGTCCGGCGGCGAAGTCCACGAGACGCTTCGCATCCGTGTCGTCCATCTCCGTGAGGTTCATGATCACCGGAGTGCCCTCACGGAAGTGTTCCCCGATGGTACGGGCCTCGTTGTAGGTCCGGGGGTGCAGCGTCGTGATGCGGTACGGCTCCCGCTCGGAGACGACCTTGGGCATGATCACGGGGGCGTTCTTCTCCAGGTTCGTGCGATCAGGTGTGATGGATGCCACGGGGGCGATTCGCGCAGGACGTCCGTTTTCCACCGGAATTGGGATGGGCTCACGCTGCGCCGGAGGCTGTACGGCTCGTACCGGTTCGTCCGATACGGGCGATTGGTGCACGGGCTGCTGTCGGCGATCCCGCTCCCGAGCCCGCTCCATCTCCGGCTCGGGCTCGAACTCGTCGTCGGGGTCGTACCCCGGGTTGTCGTACCGGTCGTCCTCCACGAGGCCGAGGTAGACCGCCATCTTGCGCATCGCGCCGGCCATTCTCCGAGTCCTCCGCTCTGTGGTGGATCGCCCTGTCGCAGGTGCCGCCGTGTCACGAATGTCACCAACTGCCCGCGATCCACGTGGTCTGCCCGCTCATCAGCGGGAATGACCATATTTTCTGCTGTGGTCCGACTTTCTTCGCGACGTTACCCGAGCCGGGGTCTCGCGCCGAGTACCGCAGTGCCGACGCGTACATGTGTCGCACCGGCCACAACGGCCTGTTCCAGGTCTGCGCTCATCCCGGCCGACACCATCGTGGCAGCCGGATGGTCCACGCGCATGCGGGATGACAATTCCATCAACCGCTCGAAAGCGGCCTGTTCGCGTCCCGCGTAGTGGCCGGACAGCGGAGCGACCGTCATCAGGCCGTCGATGCGCAGTCCGGGGGCCCCGGCGACGAGGTCCGCCAGTTCCGCGAGCTGCTCCGGCGCCGCCCCTCCCCGGGTCCCGCGCTCCCCCGACTCCGCGTCGAGGGCGATCTGCACGAGGCAGCCGAGCTCGCGGTCGGCGCTCACCGCGGCCGCCGAGAGGGCGGTCACGAGTTTCGGTCGGTCGACCGACTGCACCACGTGTGCGTATCCCGCCACAGAACGGACTTTGTTCGTCTGCAACTGGCCGACGAAGTGCCAGCTGAGCGGCAGATCCGAGCAGGCCGCGGCCTTGGGGGCGGCATCCTGGTCCCGATTCTCCGCAACATGACGGACACCCAGCTCCGCCAGCAGTCGTACGTCGCTCGCGGGGTAGGTCTTGGTGACCACGATGAGCGTCACCTCGTCCCGCGCCCGTCCCGCCCCCGCGCAGGCGGACGAGATACGTTCCTCCACCCGCGCCAGGTTCTCGGCGAGCTGCGCCTTACGATCCGTCATTCTTCTTTTCCCCCGGGAGTCCGGGGGTCGCCCCCCGGGAATCCTCCGTCAACCAGACATAACCGGCAAGCCGCCCGGTCACCCGGTCGCGGCGGTACGAGAAGTGGTCCCGCGACTCCAGTGTGCAGACCGGGGAGCGGCTGCTGTTCACCACCCCCGCCTCCGCGAGCTGGGCGTGCACCCCGGCGACCACGTCCACGGCCGGTGTCCCCCAGCCGGTCTCGGCCCGGGCGGCGGGGACCACTTCGGCCACCGCCTCCCGCATCTGCGCGGGCACCTCGTAGCAGCGTCCGCAGACCGCGGGTCCCGTACGGGCCAGGATCCGACCGGGGTCGGCCCCGAGAGCGACCATCGCCTCCACCGCGGCGGGCACCACCCCTGCGACCAGCCCCGGCCGCCCCGCGTGGGCGGCGGCCGCGACCCCGGCGACGGGGTCGGCCAGCAGGACGGGCGTGCAGTCGGCCGTGAGTACCGCCAGGGCGAGTCCCCGACGGGCGGTCACCACCGCGTCCACCGCGGGAACCTGCTGCTCACCGCCGTCGGCGTCCGCGCCCCAGGGCCCGTCCACCACCGCCACGTCCCGGCCGTGCACCTGGTTCATCCAGACCACCCGGTCCGGGGCGAGCCCCAGGGAGCGCGCCGCCCGTGCCCGGTTCGCGAGAACGGCGGCCGGGTCGTCTCCGACCGCGCCGCCGAGATTGAGCTCCTCGTACGGAACGGCGCTCACCCCGCCCCACCGGTCGGTGAAGGCGAAGTGGGCGCCGCCCACGTGATGCTGCTCCGGTGTCACTTCAAGAAGTCCGGGACATCCAGCTCCTCGGCCGGGCTGTCCTGGTACGGGCGGGCCGTGGGGACCTGCGGCGCGGGGGCCTGGACCTCGACCGGAGCCGCCTCGACCGGAGCCGGGGGCTCCTCACGGGGGGTGACCGAGCCGAGTCCGCCGAAGGCCGGGCGGGCCGGCTCGGCGGCGCGGACCGGAGCCGGGGCCGGCTCCTCGCGCTTGGTGGACGCGGCGCCGATGACGTTGTCCCGGCGGGCCGGGGGCTGTCCGCCGTCGAACCCGGCCGCGATGACGGTGACCCGTACCTCGTCGCCGAGCGCGTCGTCGATGACGGCGCCGAAGATGATGTTCGCCTCGGGGTGAGCGGCCTCGCTGACCAGCTGCGCGGCCTCGTTGATCTCGAAGAGACCGAGGTCCGAGCCACCGGAGATGGAGAGCAGCACGCCGCGGGCGCCGTCGATGGACGCCTCGAGCAGCGGCGAGGAGATCGCCATCTCGGCCGCGGCCACCGCGCGGTCGTCGCCGCGGGCCGAGCCGATGCCCATCAGGGCCGAGCCCGCCTCGGACATCACGGACTTGACGTCGGCGAAGTCGAGGTTGATCAGACCCGGGGTCGTGATGAGGTCGGTGATGCCCTGGACGCCCGAGAGCAGGACCTGGTCGGCCGACTTGAAGGCGTCGAGCACGCTGACCTGGCGGTCCGAGATGGACAGCAGCCGGTCGTTGGGGATGACGATGAGGGTGTCGACCTCTTCGCGGAGCTCGGCGATGCCGTCCTCCGCCTGGTTCGCACGGCGCCGGCCCTCGAAGGTGAACGGCCGGGTGACCACACCGATCGTCAGGGCGCCCAGCGAGCGCGCGATGTTGGCGACGACGGGTGCGCCGCCGGTGCCGGTGCCGCCGCCCTCACCGGCGGTGACGAAGACCATGTCGGCCCCCTTGAGGACCTCCTCGATCTCCTCGCGGTGGTCCTCTGCCGCCTTGCGACCGACGGCCGGGTTGGCGCCGGCGCCGAGGCCACGGGTGAGTTCCCGGCCGACGTCGAGCTTGACGTCGGCGTCGCTCATCAACAGCGCCTGGGCGTCCGTGTTGATGGCGATGAACTCGACGCCCTTGAGACCGACCTCGATCATTCGGTTGATGGCATTGACACCACCGCCGCCGACACCGATGACCTTGATGACTGCGAGGTAGTTCTGCGGTGCTGCCACGTCGAAGGCCTCTCGCCTCGAGTTACGTGTCGCCGCCTCGCGGGCCTGCGTTGCGACGACTGATGCCGAAATAGGGACGGTCCGAACGCGCCGACCCGAACCCTCACCCTGAAGTTTAGGGTTAGGGGTGTGTCTGTTCCTCGGACTCTTCCGAACAGGACACTAAGTCGACAAGTAGCGCGTGTTCAACGAACACGCCGAACCTCCCGTTTTTCTTTTCACCCTATGTGATCACCCGTATCGCTGGCCAACCAGGGTGCGCCGCTGTTGGACCGGACGTCAACTCCCGGACACAGCAGGGGCGGTGGGGACGCTCACGTCGAAGTGACCGGCCTTGGGCGCGGCCTTCAACAAAGCGTTCAGCGCGCGCCCCTTCGCGTCGCTCTGTTCGCCGCTCCCCCACGTCACGGAGCGCCCGCCGGTCAGCTCCAGGACGACCGAATCGTAGGAACCCACCTTGACCTGCACGGTTTGCTCGGCGATCGGTTCCGGGAGGGCGCCCGCGACGAGCACGGCCTCGTGCAGCAGCCGCTCCTCGTCGAAGCGGCGGGCACTCGGCGATCGACCGGCGTTCAATTCGAGGACCGGAACACCCGCGGGCGCTTTCGGAACAGTGTCGAATCGCACACCCGATGCGTCCACTTCCACGAAGTCGGAGTCCTTTTTGATGAGCAGGACGGGTTTGCGTTCCGTCACTTTCAGACCGATCCCGTGCGGCCAGGCCCGCACCACATCGACCGAATCGATGCGGGGCAGCCTGCCGCGGACGCGGGCCTCGATCTCGTCGGTGTCCACGCTCACCAGCGGCGCTCCGACGGGAACGGCGGCCGCGCCGAGGACCTGCTCGGAGGTGAGCACGTCCATGCCGGCGGCGGAGACCTTCTCGACGCGGAGCCAGGAGGAGCCGTAGAGGACCCAGGTGCCGCCCGCGACGAGGAGCACCGCTGCGGCCAGGGAGGCCAGCACGGGCCCCCGGCGCAGGCGTGCGCCGGGGCCCCCGGGGCCGGGCCTGCGGGCCGACTTGGTGCCCTCCGGGCCCTTCGGGGCCTTGGGGCGCTTCGGTGGCTTGGGCGGCTTGGGAGCGCCGGCGCCCTTGCGGGCGGACGGGCCGGACCGATCAGAAAACGGTGTTCCGCGCTGTGCGGTCGTCCCTCCGGCCACTCCTGTGCCTCCTACGTCTGCGCTACCCGCCTCAGCGGGACCTGTGGGCCGCGATCGCCTCGTACACCATGCCGACCAGGAGCTCGTCGGCGTCCCGGCGGCCGAACTCACCGGCGGCGCGGGACATCTCGTAGAGGCGGTGCGGGTCGGACAGCACCGGGAGGACCTGGCTGAGCACCCAGTCGGGCGTCAGCTCCGCGTCGTCCACGAGCAGGCCGCCGCCGGCCTTGACCACCGGCTGGGCGTTGAGCCGCTGTTCACCGTTGCCGATCGGCAACGGGACGTAGGCGGCGGGAAGCCCCACGGCGGAGAGTTCGGCGACGGTCATCGCACCCGCGCGGCACAGCATCATGTCGGCGGCGGCGTACGCGAGATCCATCCGGTCCACGTACGGTACCGGCACATACGGCGGCATCCCGGGCATGTTGTCGACACGCGGCAGTTCGTTCTTCGGCCCGACGGCGTGCAGGATCTGGATTCCGGAGCGCTGGAGGGTCGGCGCGACCTGCTGGATCGTCTCGTTGAGGCGACGGGCGCCCTGCGAGCCACCGGAGACCAGCAGCGTGGGCAGGTTGGGGTCCAGGCCGAAGGCGGCGCGCGCCTCGGGGCGGACCGCGGCCCGGTCGAGGGTCGAGATCGAGCGGCGCAGCGGGATGCCCACGTAGCGGGCCCCGCGCAGCTTGCTGTCGGGGGTGGAGACCGCGACGGCGTGCGCGTACCGGGAGCCGATCTTGTTGGCCAGTCCGGGCCGGGCGTTGGCCTCGTGGACGATGATCGGCACCCCGAGCCGCTTGGCCGCCAGGTAGCCGGGCAGTGCCACGTACCCGCCGAAGCCGACGACGCAGTCGGCCTTGGTGCGGATGAGGATCTCCTCCGCGGCCTTGATGGTGCCGCGCAGCCGCCCGGGGACGGTGATCAGTTCCGGGGTCGGCTTGCGGGGCAGCGGTACGGCGGGGATCAGCCCCAGCTCGTAACCGCGTTCCGGCACCAGGCGGGTCTCAAGTCCGCGCTCCGTGCCGAGGGCGGTGATGCCCACTGAAGGGTCCTGCCTGCGCAGGGCGTCCGCGAGGGCGAGCGCCGGCTCGATGTGGCCGGCGGTCCCCCCACCGGCGAGTACGACATGCACCGAAATTCACCGCTCTCCGGACGGACGCTTCTTGACGCGCCGTCTCATCGACTTCCATCTCACCCCGGTCCGCCGCCAGCCGGTCTTCGGCTGCCGCATCGCGAGGGCCGCGCGCGCCGCCGGCTCCTCCCTCGCGAAGGCGATGAGCAGTCCGACCGCGAACATGGTCGGCAGCAGGGCTGACCCTCCGTAGGAGAACAGCGGGAGCGGGACTCCGGCGATCGGCAGCAGGCCGAGCACCGCACCGATGTTGATCACGGCCTGGGCCGTGATCCAGGTGGTCACGCCTCCCGCGGCAAACCGTACGAAGGAATCCTCCGTGCGTCCGGCCACGCGGATACCCGCATAGCCTAGGGCCGCGAACAGGGCGAGCACCGACAGTGTCCCCGCCAGACCCAATTCCTCCCCGGTGATGGCGAAGATGAAGTCGGTGTGGGCTTCGGGTAGTTGCCCCCATTTTTCCACACTTGCACCCAGGCCGGAACCGAACCAGCCGCCCGATGCGAGGGCGTAGATCCCGTGAACGGCCTGCCAGCAAAGGTCGTTCTTGCCCGGTTCTGTCGCGCCGAGGCACTCCAGCCGGTCCATCCGGTGCGGGCTCGTCTTGATGAGCAGTGCGACGATCGCACCCGCGAAGGCGAGCACCCCGACGAACATCCGGGTCGGGGCCCCGGCCAGCCAGAGCAGACCGAAGAGGATGGCGCCGAGGATCATCGCGGTGCCCATGTCCCCGCCCAGCATGATCAGCCCGAGCAGCAGGAAGGCCACCGGGACCAGCGGCACCAGCAGGTGCTTCCACTGGCTCAGCAGCCCCTTGTCGCCCTTGCGTGCCAGCAGGTCGGCGCCCCACAGGATCAGTGCCAGCTTGCCGAACTCGCTGGGCTGGAGCATGAACGGACCACCGAGGGAGATCCAGTTCTGGTTGCCGTTGATCGAGACGCCTATCCCCGGAACCTGGACCAGGACCATCAGGAAGAGCGTGCCGGCGAGCACCGGGTACGAGAGCGCGCGGTGCAGTTTGACCGGCATCCGGGAGGCGGCCAGCAGGAGTGCGCCGCCGATGAGGGCGGCCAGGAACTGCTTCTTGAAGAAGTACGCGTCACCGAGGCCGAGCTGGAGGGCCTTGATCATCGACGCGGAGTACACCATCACCAGACCCAGCACGGTGATGAGCAGCGAACTGCCGAAAATCAGGTAATAGGCCGTGAGCGGGCGGTCCCAGGCCTTCTGCAACTGCCGCTGCGTACGCCGCAAGCCGGCCAGCGGCCCGCGCCCGGCGGGCCGCTTCGAACCCACCGCAGGGCGTTTGCGGCCCTGCGCCTTCACGGCGGACGGCCGCCGCCCCGGCAGCATCTGCTTGGCCGGCATCTGTGATCTTCCCCTCCACTCGTACGAGGCGAGCAGCCGGCCGGAGGGAACCTGTCCCGGAGCTCCCGGCCTAGGCCGTGTCCGCAGCGTTCTCGGCGGCCAGTTCGCGCACTGCGTCGGCGAATGCGTCCCCACGCTTGTTGTAGTTCGCGAACATGTCCATCGAGGCGCAGGCAGGTGCCAGCAGGACCGTGTCGCCGGGCTCGGCGAGCGCGGCGGCTTCCCGGACCGCTGCGAGCATCGCCCCAGTGTCGGTCCGGTCGAGGTCGACGACCGGGACCTCGGGGGCGTGTCGCGCCAGCGCCTCGGCGATGAGCGCCCGGTCGGCGCCGATCAGCACCGCGCCGCGCAGCCGCTTCGCGGACTTCTGCACGAGCTCGTCGAAGGTCGCGCCCTTGGCCAGGCCCCCGGCGATCCAGACGACCGGCTCGAAGGCCGCGAGGGAGGCCTCGGCCGCGTGCGTGTTGGTGGCCTTGGAGTCGTCGATGTAGGTGACCGAGGCGACCTCGTCCACGTACGCGACGCGGTGGGCGTCCGGACGGAAGTCGCGCAGCCCGTCGCGGACCGCGCGCGGCTCCACGCCGAAGGCGCGGGCCAGGGCGGCCGCGGCGAGCGCGTTGGCGATGTTGTGCGGGGCGGGCGGGTTGACGTCCTTGACCTCGGCGAGCTCCTGGGCGTTCTTCTGCCGGTTCTCGACGAAGGCCCGGTCGACGAGGATCCCGTCGACGATGCCGAGCATGGAGGGGCCGGGGGCGCCGAGGGTGAATCCGATCGCCCGGCAGCCCTCCTCGACGTCGGCCTCGACGACCAGGTCCTCGGTGGCCCTGTCGGCCACGTTGTAGACGCAGGCGACCGTGTTGCCCTCGTAGATCCGGCCCTTGTCGGCCGCGTAGGCCTCCATCGAGCCGTGCCAGTCGAGGTGGTCCGGGGCCAGGTTGAGCACGGCCGCCGAGTGGACGCGCAGCGAGGGCGCCCAGTGCAGCTGGTAGCTGGAGAGTTCCACGGCGAGCACGTCGTACTCCTGCTCGCCGAGCACCACGTCGATGATCGGCGTGCCGATGTTGCCGACGGCGGCGGTGCGCAGGCCCGCGGCCTTCAGGATCGACGCCAGCATCTGCGTGGTGGTGGTCTTGCCGTTGGTGCCGGTGATCGCGAGCCAGGGCGCCGGGTCCTTGCGGGGCGCCGAGGCGTCCGCCGCGCCGGAGCGCGCGGCGCGCAGCTCCTGGCCCACCTCGCGCAGCTGCCAGGCGATCTCGACGTCCCCCACCACGTCCACACCGGCCGCGGCGGCGGCCTCGAACAGCGGGCTGTCGGGCTTCCAGCCGGGCGAGGTGACGACCAGTTCGGTGCCTTCGGGCAGGACCTCTCCCGCGTGGCCGCCGTCCTCCAGGCGGCCGAGGCGGACGGTGATGCCCTCCGCTGCGAGTTCGGCGGCCCGGGCGCGCTGCGCGTCGCCGTCGCCGTTGTCGACGACGGTCACCACTGCGCCGAGGCCGGCCAGGGCGCGGGCGGCACTGATGCCGCTCACGCCGAGACCGGCGACGGTGATGTTCTTGTCCTGCCAGGCCGTCACTTGTCGGCTGCCCATCCCGCGTAGAAGAGACCGAGACCCACGATCACGCACATGCCCTGGATGATCCAGAAGCGGACCACGACGAGGACCTCGGACCAGCCCTTGAGCTCGAAGTGGTGCTGGAGCGGCGCCATCCGGAAGACGCGCTTGCCGGTCATCTTGAAGGAGCCGACCTGGATGACGACCGACATCGTGATGAGTACGAAGAGGCCGCCGAGGAGCGCCATCAGGAACTCCGTGCGGGAGCAGATGGCCAGGCCCGCGAGCGCGCCGCCGAGGGCGAGCGAGCCGGTGTCACCCATGAAGATCTTGGCGGGCGAGGTGTTCCACCACAGGAAGCCGAAGCAGGCGCCCATGAGGGCGGAGGCGACGACGGCGAGGTCGAGCGGATCGCGTACCTCGAAGCAGGCGTTCGGGTTCGTGAGGTCGGCCGCCATGGCGCAGGACTCCTGGAACTGCCACACGCCGATGAAGGTGTAGGCACCGAAGACCATCACGGCGGCGCCGGTCGCGAGACCGTCCAGACCGTCGGTGAGGTTCACGCCGTTGGACATCGCCAGGATCATGAACAGCGCCCAGACCACGAACAGCACCGGGCCGATCGACCAGCCGAAGTCCGTGACGAACGACAGCCTGGTGGAGGCCGGGGTCAACCCGCGCGAGTCCTTGAACTGGAGGGCCAGCACCGCGAAGGCGATGCCGACGATCAGCTGGCCGGACATCTTCGCCTTGGCCCGCAGACCCAGCGAACGCCGCTTGACGATCTTGATGTAGTCGTCCAGGTACCCGACGATGCCCATGCCCGCCATCAGGAACAGGACGAGCAGGCCCGAGAAGCTCGGTTCGCTGCCGGTGAGCACCTTCGTCAGGGCGTACGCGATGAGCGTCGCCAGGATGAAGGAGATACCGCCCATCGTGGGCGTGCCCTTCTTCCCGGCGTGGCCGCGGGGGCCGTCGTCGCGGATGAACTGGCCGTAGCCCTTGCGGGCCAGAAGCTTGATCAGCAACGGGGTACCGACAACGGTGAGGAACATGCCGATGACACCGGCGAACAGGATCTGCCTCATCGGTCGGCGACCTCGCCCTCGACAGTGCTGTCGAGCAGCGCCTGGGCCACCCGCTCCAGACCGGCCGACCTGGAAGCCTTCACCAGCACGACGTCACCCGGGCGCAGTTCACTGCGCAACAGGTCGACCGCCGCCTGCGCGTCGGACACGAGCACCGACTCCTCACCCCACGAACCCTCGTTATATGCGCCCAGTTGCAGCCAGGAGGCTTCCCTGCCCCCGACTGCGACGAGCTTGCTCACGTTGAGCCGGACGACAAGTCGTCCGACCGCGTCGTGCTCGGCGAGCGCGTCGTCTCCGAGCTCGGCCATCGGGCCGAGCACCGCCCACGTGCGTCCCCCGTTCGCCCTGCCGGCACCGCCCATCGCGGCGAGCGCGCGCAGTGCGGCCCGCATGGACTCGGGGTTCGCGTTGTAGGCGTCGTTGACGATCGTCACACCGTCCGCCCGCTCGGTGACCTCCATCCGCCACCGGGACAGCGTGCCCGCTCCGGAGAGTGCCGTGGCGATCTCCTGTGCGGACATGCCAAGAACATGGGCGACGGCGGCCGCGGCGAGCGCGTTCGACACGTGGTGCTCACCGTACAGCCGCAAGGTCACGTCACTGCACCCGGTCGGTGTGTGCAGTGTGAAGGAAGGCTGTCCGCTGTCCGTCATCCGGACTTCGGTGGCCCGGATCTCGGCGTCGTCGGCCTCGCCGAACAGGACCGTACGGGCCTTCGTGCGCGCGGCCATCCCGCGAACCAGCAGGTCATCGGCGTTGAGCACGGCGACGCCGCCCTCCGCCTCGGCCGGCAGCGCCTCGACCAGCTCCCCCTTGGCCTGCGCGATCTGCTCACGGCCGCCGAACTCGCCGATGTGGGCGGTGCCGACGTTGAGGACCAGACCGATCCGCGGGGGCGTCAGTCCGGTGAGGTAGCGGATGTGGCCGATGCCGCGGGCGCCCATCTCCAGGACCAGGTGCTGGGTTTCCTCGGTGACGCGCAGCGTCGTGATCGGCAGGCCGATCTCGTTGTTGAGGTTCCCGGGGGTCCACACGGTCGGCGCGTGGTGCTGGAGCACCTGCGCGATGAGGTCCTTGGTGGAGGTCTTGCCTGCGGACCCGGTGAGGGCCACGACGTCGGTGCCCAGGCGGGTGACCACGGCCCGGGCGAGCGCTCCGAGGGCGGCCACCACATCGGGGACGACGACGGCCGGTACGCCGACGGGCCGGGTGGCGAGGACGGCCACGGCTCCCGCGGACACCGCGCGTTCGGCGTAGTCGTGGCCGTCCACCCGCTCGCCCACGAAGGCGGCGAACAGGCTGCCCGGCGCGACCTCGCGGGAGTCGTAGACCACGGGACCGGTGACCTGGACGGACGGATCCGGTATGTCGTGGGGCCGCCCGCCGGTGATGTCGGCGATCTCGGCGAGGGAAAGGGCGATCACTGGTTCACCTCGGCCTGTCGGACCTGAATCTTCCGATCGAGCACGGCCTGGTGCTCGATCGCGGCACGGAGCACCGTGCGGTCGTCGAAGGGGCGGACGACACCGGCGGTGTCCTGGCCCTGCTCGTGGCCCTTGCCGGCCACCAGCACGGTGTCACCGGGCCGGGCGCGGGCGACGGCGGCCGCGATGGCCGCGGCCCGGTCGGCGTCGACGAGGACGGTGCCCCGCTCGGCGGGCGGTACGGACACGGCGCCCTCGAACATCGCGGCGAGGATCGCGAGCGGGTCCTCGGAGCGCGGGTTGTCGGAGGTCAGTACGGCCACGTCGGCGAACCGGGCGGCCGCGGCGCCCATCGGGCCGCGCTTGGTGGTGTCGCGGTCGCCGCCGCAGCCGAGCACGATGTGCAGCTTGCCCTCGGTGACCTCGCGCAGCGCGCGCAGCACCGATTCCACGGCGTCCGTCTTGTGCGCGTAGTCGACGACGGCGAGGTACGGCTGTCCCGCGTCCACCCGCTCCAGCCGGCCGGGGACCCCGGGGACCGCGGCGACGCCGTCGGCGGCGGTCTGCGGGTCGAGGCCGGCGGCGGCGAGCGTGACGATCGCGGCAACGGTGTTGGCCACGTTGAACGGGCCGGGCAGCGGCGCGGTGGCCCGTACGCGCTGTCCTTCGGGGCCCAGCAGGGTCAGGGTGGAGCTCGCCGGTCCGAACACCACGTCCTCGGCACGCCAGTCGGCGGCCGGGTCGCCCGCGGCGGAGAAGGTGACGACCGGGACGGTCGCCTCCTTGGCCAGGCGGCGGCCGTACTCGTCGTCGAGGTTGACCACGCCCAGGCGGGCCCGGCGGGCCGTGAAGAGCCCCGCCTTGGCCTGGAAGTAGTCCTCCATGTCGGAGTGGAACTCCATGTGCTCCGGGCTGAGGTTGTTGAAGACGGCGACGTCGAAGACGCAGCCGTCGACCCGGCCGAGCACCAGTGCGTGGCTGGAGACCTCCATGGCCACGGCCTCGACCCCGCGTTCGCGCATGACCGCGAAGAGGGCCTGGAGGTCGGTGGCCTCGGGGGTGGTCCGCTCGGACTTGATGCGCTCGTCGCCGATGCGCATCTCGACGGTGCCGACCAGCCCGGTGCTGCGGCCCGCCGCGCGCAGACCGCCCTCGACGAGGTACGCCGTGGTGGTCTTGCCGGAGGTACCGGTGATGCCGATCTGGAGCAGGTCCTCGCCGGGGCGGCCGTAGATCGCGGCGGCGAGCTCTCCCATCCGGCCGCGCGGGTCGTCGACCGTGAGGACCGGCAGGCCGGTCGCCGCGGCGCGTTCCGACCCCGCGGGGTCGGTCAGTACGGCGGCGGCGCCGAGGCCGGCCGCCTGGGCGGCGAAGTCGGCGCCGTGGGTCCTGGCTCCCGGAAGGGCCGCGTACAGGTCACCGGGGCGGACCGCACGGGAGTCGTGCGTGATGCCGGTGATCTGCGCCGCACCGGGCGCGGGGATGCCCAGCAGGGTGGCCAGCTCGCCCAGCGGGCTCGGGCTGGCGGACGCGGGCCGGGGCGCTCCCGGCGGCGTTGCCGGGACTTTCTGGGCGGTTCTGGGCTGATCAGCGTGGGGCACGGCGGTGAGCGTACCGGGCGCGGCGGGCCGCCCGCGAAGTGAGGGCCCGGCCTCGGCTTCGCCGGTCGTCCGGTTCCCGGGTTTCGGGGTGATCGTTGTCACTGATGGTGCCTCACGCTTTTCTGGCGGGCCGGTCGGGGCTGTGGGTCACTGACCGGGCTGCGGACTGGGCTGCGGGGCGGGCTGCGGGGCGGCGTCGTAGGTGACGGGAAGCCCGGCGGGTGCGGTTCCCGTGGGGGCCACCTGGAGGGTCTTGAGCGCGAACTCCATGACCTTCCTGTAGATGGGGCCGCAGATCTGGCCGCCGAAGTAGCTGCCCTTCGTGGGGTTCTGGATGGCGCAGTAGACGGTGATGCGCGGCTTGTCGGCGGGGGCGAAACCGGCGAAGGAGGCGGTGTAGCCCTTGTAGCGGCCGGTGGCCGGATCCACCCGGTTGGAGGTGCCGGTCTTGCCGCCGACCCGGTAGCCGGGGATCTTCGCCTTGGTGCCGGTGCCCTCCTGGTCGTCGACGACGGATTCGAGCATCTGGGCGAGGGTCTTGGCGGTCTCCGGGCTGATCACGCGGTTCGTCTCGGGCGCCGGGGCCGGGGTGAAGCGGCCGTCGGGGCCCTTGGTGCCGCGGACGAGGGTCGGCTCGATGCGGACCCCGCCGTTGGCGATCGTCGAGTACACGGAGGCCGCCTGCATGGCGTTCAGGGACAGGCCCTGGCCGAAAGGGATCGTGTACTGCTGGGAGGTGGACCAGTCCTGGGGCGCGGCGAGGATGCCGCGGGACTCGCCGGGGTACTCCAGGCCGGTGGGGCGGCCGATGCCGAACTTGGTCAGGTAGGAGTGCAGGACCTTGTTGGCCTCGGGCTGGGTCGGGCCGAGCTGACCGGTGGCCAGGATGGTGCCGATGTTGGAGGACTTGGCGAGGACGCCGTTGAGGGTCAGGTACCAGGTCGGGTGGTCGATGTCGTCCTTGAACAACCGGTCGCCGCGGTGCAGCCGGTTGGGGACCTCGACGCGGGTCTCCGGGGTGGCCTTCTTCTCCTCCAGCACGGCGGCCATCGACATCACCTTGGCGGTGGAGCCGGGCTCGTACACGTCCTGGAGAGCGGCGTTGCCCATGGCGGCGGAGCGGGCCCGGGTCAGGTCGTTGGGGTCGAAGCCGGGGGCGTTGGCCATGGCCAGTACCTCGCCGGTGAGGGTGTCCTGGACGATGACGTAGCCGCGGTCGGCCTCGGACTTCTGGACCTGCTCGGCGATGGCGCTCTGCGCCGCCCACTGGATGTCCCGGTCGATGGTCAGCTGGATGTCCGTGCCGGGCACGGCGGGCTTCTCGCTGGATCCGGCGGTGGGGACGCGGCGGCCGCCGGACTGGGCGTAGGTGACCTCGCCGTCCTTCCCGGACAGCTTCTTGTCGAGGGAGGACTCCAGTCCGCCGCCGCCCCTGCCGTCGGCGTTGACGTAACCCAGTATCCCGGCGGCGAGGTCGCCGTTCGGGTACACGCGCTTGCTGCTGTCCTCCTTGAACACACCGGCGAGGACGTTCGCACCGGGACCGTTGTTCCGCTTGTCGGCCGCCGCCTTGTCCGCGAAGACCCGCTTGAGGTCCTTGATCTGGTTCCAGACCTGGGGGGTCTGGCGCTGGGCGAGGACGACGTACCGGGAGTTCTTGGCGCTCAGCCGGTCGGTGAGCTCCTTGGCGTCCTTGCCGAGGATGGGCGCGAGGAGGGCGGCGGCCTGCTGCGGGGCGTCCGGCGCCTTGCTGTCCTGCGGGGTGAACATCTTCGGGTCGGCGGTGATGTCGTACGCGTCGACGCTGGTGGCGAGGGCCACGCCCCGGCGGTCGGTGATCTCACCGCGCTCGGCGGCCAGCTTGACGCTGGTGTAGCGGTTCTTGGAGGCCTCGGCGGAGAACGCCGAGGCGTCGACGGCCTGCACCTGGAGCAGCCGGACCACGAAGGCCAGCATGACGAGGGTCAGGCCGACGCTGACCAGGCGCAGCCGGGGGCGCGGGCTGCCGAGCCGGATCGTGTGCGGGGTGCGGGGGCCCGCCGGCCGCCGGGTCGCCGGGCGCGAGGCCGGGCGGGCGTTCGCCCGGGCCCGGTCGCCGGGCCGGGGTGGCCGGGCCGGCCCGGGCACCCGCCGCCGGGGCGGCTCCTGCGGGCTCACGCGGCCACCGCCGCGATGCCGGGGCTCCGCCCCGAACCCCGCTCCTCGAACGCCGGAGGGGCTGGATGGGAACGGTGGATCACGGCGTCACCTTCCGGGGGTCTGGTTTGGCTGCGGGGAACCACTGGTCGCGGGGGGTGCGGCGGAGGGCACCGGCTGGCCCGGAGCCGCCGCGGGGGCGGGGGCCGACGCCGCCGGTGCGCCCGAGGGTCCGCTCGCCGGTGCGGCCGGGGATCCGGCTGCGGCGCTGGGGGTCGGGGTCGGCGACGGCGGGGCCTCGGCCGGGGCCGCGCTGCCGGCGATCCTGCCGTCCGGGCCGATGAAGACCGGGCTGCCGCCGGGGACCAGGCCCAGCTCGTGGGCCCGGCGCTGGAGTGCGTCGGGGGCCGAGTGGGCGTCCACGTCGCGCTGCAGCGCCTGTTCCTCGTCGGTGAGGGCGGTGGTCTCCTTCTTCAGCTTGGTCAGCTGGAAGGAGCCCTCGTTCAGCGCCGAGTTCAGCAGCAGCAGGCTGATCAGGCCGCCGCCGAGCAGGGCCACGACCAGCAGGACGAACGGCATCCGCGCCGCCTGCCCCCCGGGACGCGGGCGGGCCGGGCGGGCGCCGAGCGCCCGGCCGAGGCGGACCGCCTGCCCGCGGGTCAGCGTGGCGACCTTCCCGGCCTTGGTCACAGTCGCGCCTCCCGGATGCGTTCGACCCCGCGGAACCTCGCCGGGGCGGCCCGCCGGTTCTCGGCGATCTCCTCCTCGGTGGGCAGTTCGGCGCCGCGCGTGAGCAGCTTCAGCTTCGGCTGGTACTTCTCCGGCACCACCGGCAGGCCGGGCGGGGCCGTGGAGGTCGCGCCGGCCGCGAAGACCTGCTTGACCAGGCGGTCCTCCAGCGAGTGGTACGAGAGCACCGCGATCCGGCCGCCGACCGCGATCCGGTCCACCGCCGCCGGGATGGCCCGCTCCAGGCCCGAGAGCTCCCCGTTGACCTCGATCCGCAGCGCCTGGAAGGTCCGCTTCGCCGGGTTGCCGCCGGTCCGCTTGGCGGCCTGCGGCAGGGAGTCGCGGATCAGCTCGACCAGCCGGGCGCTGTTGGTGAAGGGCTCCTTCTCCCGCTCCCGGACGATCGCGGACACGATCCGCTTGGCCTGCTTCTCCTCGCCGTACTGGCGCAGGATCCGGACGAGTTCGCCCGGCGCGTAGCTGTTGAGGACCTCGGCGGCACTGATGCCGGTCGTCTGGTCCATGCGCATGTCCAGCGGCGCGTCCTGGGCGTACGCGAACCCTCGGTCGGTCTCGTCCAGCTGCATGGAGGAGACGCCCAGGTCGAAGAGGATGCCCTGGACGGCCGGGATGCCGAGCCCGTCGAGGACCTCCGCGAGGTCGGCGTAGATCGCGTGGACCAGGGTGGCCCGGTCCCCGAAGGGCGCGAGCCGCTCGCCGGAGAGCCTCAGGGCCTCCTTGTCGCGGTCGAGGCCGATCAGGTGGGCCTCGGGGAACCGGGTCAGCAGGGCCTCGCTGTGGCCGCCGAGGCCGAGGGTGCAGTCGACGACGACGGCCCCGGGCCTCTCCAGCGCCGGGGCCAACAGGTCCAGGCACCGCTGGAGCATCACCGGGACATGTCGGGACTCGCTAGTCAAAGCGCCCTCTCAGATAACGGCGCGGCAGGCGTACGCACCCCCGCCTCCCCGCATCCGCGACCGACGCCTGGGAAGGTGGCGCCGGCCGGCCGGTGAGCGGGAGAGGGCCGGGCCGTACGTACGCGCCGCGCACGCGGAGTGTTCATCGGGGGCCGGGCGGCCGGTCAGGGCCGGGCTCCGGCCGGTTCGCGTCACTTTAGTGCAACGGTCGCCGCGGTCAACGAACCGCCCCGCGCGGCGTGCACGGCTCTCGGATCGAACCGGCAAATGCCGCGAATCACCCGGACGGCCGCCTCACCCCCACCCCTGTGGGTTAGCTCACAACAAGCCTCGTTGACGTTCTTTGTCCGCTCTCACGCGAGGCCGAGGGCTGCGGTGACCACTAACGTCGTACCCATGACGACTTCCGCATCCCTGCCTGCAGAGTCCGCGCCCGAGGCATCCGTCGGCGGATCCGTCACCGACCGACTGGTCGAGGCGAATCAGCGCTACGCGGCACAGTTCTCCGACCCCGGCATGGACGCCCGGCCCGTCCTCAAGGTCGCGGTCGTGGCCTGTATGGACGCCCGTCTCGACCTGCACAAGGCCCTCGGCCTGGAACTCGGCGACTGTCACACGATCCGCAACGCGGGCGGTGTGGTCACCGACGACACGATCCGCTCCCTCACCATCAGCCAGCGGGCGCTGGGCACCCGCGCGGTGATACTCATCCACCACACCGGCTGCGGTCTCGAAAACCTGACCGAGGACTTCCGGCACGAGCTGGAGGACGAGGTCGGTCAGCGTCCCGCATGGGCCGTCGAGGCCTTCCGGGACGTGGACCAGGACGTCCGCCAGTCCATGCAGCGGGTCCGCACCAACCCGTTCCTGCCCCACAAGGACGATGTGCGAGGCTTCGTCTTCGATGTGCACACCGGGCTCCTGCGGGAGATCGATCCCAGCTCTTGAGTGACACAAGGCCTTAACGCCGTCAAGAATGCGGGGTGGCACCACCCGGGATCCTCCCGGGACGGTGTCCGTGTTTCGGGGTGGGCCGGTTCATGCGCCAAGGGCGTCGGCCCTGGGAATGGGCCGAGGAGAACCAGGTGACGACGTACGACGACCGAGCGAGCCTCGCGGATCTGACCAGCACGGCGGAGCGGGTGCGCCAGTCGGTCGAGAGCGTGATCGAGGGCAAGCCCGAGGTCGTTCGCCTCGCGCTGACCGTGCTGCTCGCCGAGGGACACCTGCTGATCGAGGACGTACCCGGCGTCGGCAAGACGATGCTCGCCAAGACGCTCGCCAAGTCCATCGACTGCTCGGTGCAGCGCATCCAGTTCACCCCGGACCTGCTGCCCTCCGACATCACCGGCGTCAGCATCTACGACCAGCAGCGCCGCGAGTTCGAGTTCAAGCCGGGCGCGATCTTCGCGCAGATCGTCATCGGTGACGAGATCAACCGCGCCTCGCCCAAGACCCAGTCCGCCCTGCTGGAGTCGATGGAGGAGCGCCAGGTCACCATCGACGGCACCACCTACGCGCTGCCCAGCCCCTTCATGGTCGTCGCCACCCAGAACCCGGTGGAGATGGAGGGCACGTACCCGTTGCCCGAGGCGCAGCGCGACCGCTTCATGGTCCGCGTCTCCGTCGGCTACCCCAGCCCCGAGGCCGAGCTCCAGATGCTCGACGTGCACGGCGGGGTCTCCCCGCTGGACGACCTGACGTCCGTCGCGCACTCCCACGAGATCGTCAAGCTCATCGAGGCGGTCCGCGAGGTGTACGTGGCCGAGCCCGTCCGGCGCTACGTCGTCGACCTCGTCTCCGCCACCCGCAGCCACCCCGACCTGCGGCTCGGCGCCTCGCCACGGGCCACCCTTCACCTGCTGCGGGCCGTGAAGGCCTCCGCCGCGCTCGCCGGCCGGGACTACGTCCTGCCCGACGACGTCCAGACCCTGGCCGGCCCGGTCCTCGCGCACCGGCTGCTGCCCACCGCCCAGGCCCAGCTGAACCGCCGCACCGCCGAGCAGGTCGTCGCCGACATCCTGCAGCGCACCCCCGTCCCGGCCGCGCACGCCCGCGGTGAGATGCCGCCCGGCGCGGGCATCCGGGGCTTCTGATGAGCGCCGGTGCCCCGCGCGGCGCCGGTGGCCCGGGGGACGGCGGCGGACTGCGCGCGTCACTGTCCGGGCTGACCACCCGCGGCCGCTCGTTCCTGGCCGCCGGAATAGCCGCCGCTGCCTGCGCGTACGTCCTGGGCCAGGGCGAGCTGCTGCGGGTCGGCCTGCTGCTCGCCCTCCTGCCGCTGATCTGCGTCTACGCCCTGCACCGCACCCGCTACCGGGTCTCCGGCAGCCGCCGGCTCAGCCCGGACCGGGTCCCCGCGGGCACCGAGGCCCGCGTGCAGCTGCGCATGGACAACGTGTCCCGGCTGCCCACCGGCCTGCTGATGCTCCAGGACCGGGTGCCCTACGTACTGGGCCCGCGCCCCCGCTTCGTACTGGACCGGGTCGAGCCCGGCGGGCACCGCGAGGTGTCCTACCGGGTCCGCTCCGACCTGCGCGGCCGCTACCCGCTCGGCCCGCTCCAGCTGCGCCTGTCCGACCCCTTCGGGCTGGTCGAGCTGACCCGCTCGTTCAGCACCTACGACACCCTCACCGTCATACCGCGCACCGAGCCCCTGCCGCCGGTCCGCCTGACCGGCGAGTCCAACGGCTACGGCGACGGCAGCCGCCGTTCCCTGGCCCTGGCCGGCGACGACGACGTGATCCCCCGCGGCTACCGGCGCGGCGACGACCTGCGCCGCGTGCACTGGCGTTCCACCGCCCGCTACGGCGAGCTGATGGTCCGCCGCGAGGAGCAGCCGCAGCGCAGCCGGGCCACCGTCCTGCTGGACACCCGGCGCCTGGCCTTCGACGGCGCCGGCCCCGACTCCGCCTTCGAGTGGGCCGTCTCGGCGGCCGCCTCCAGCCTGGTGCACGTCCTGGAACAGGGCTTCTCCGTCCGGCTGCTCACCGACACCGGCGATTCGGTGCCCGGCGAGGGCGGCGGCGGTTTCTCCTCCGGCGGGCAGGAATCGGCTGAGGCCGCCGGGCTGATGATGGACACCCTCGCCGTCGTCGGGCACTCCGACGGGGCCGGGCTCTCCCGCGCCTACGACGCGGTGCGCGCCGGGGGCGGCGGTGGCTTCGGCGGAGGCGGCGGTGACGGGCTCCTCATCGCCTTCTTCGGCGACCTGGACGACGTACAGACAGAACTGGCGGCCAGGATGCGCCAGCGCACCTCGGGCGCGGTGGCCTTCGTACTGGACTCCGCGAGCTGGGGCGGACAGCCGGCCCCGGGGCATGCCGTGCCCCCGCTGGAGGAACGGCTGCGCAGACTGGGCGACGCGGGCTGGACGGCACTGGCCGCCCCGCCCGGCGTGGCCTTCGGCGAGCTGTGGCGCCGGGCCGGGACCGCGCGCGTCGCTACGGGAACCACCGGAGGTCGGGAATGAGCGGGCGGGCGAAACTGACGCTGTTCGCGGCACTGGCGACGCTGCTCACCGCGTGGTCGCTGAGCCCGCTGGTGGACTCGCAGGCCTGGCTGCTCCAGGCCGGGCTGCTGCTGATCGTGCAGAGCGCGGTGGGCGCCGGGGCCCGGCGGGTTCCGCTGGCCCGGACGCTGACCGTGGCCGCTCAGCTGCTGGTGTCGCTGCTGCTGCTCGCGTTCCTGTACGCCGGCAAGGGAGAGTCCACCGGGGACGGGCCGTTGGCGTACCTGGTGACGGACTTCGGCGCGCTGTTCGGTCAGGGCGTCCGGGACGTGGGCGAGTTCGCGATCCCGGCCCCGCTGACGGACGGCATCAAGCTGCTGCTGGTGTCCGGCGTGCTGCTGATCGGGCTGGCGGTGGACACACTGGCGGTGACCCTGCGCACGGCCGCCGCGGCCGGACTGCCACTGCTCGCGCTGTACTCGGTGGCCGCGGGCCTGTCCGGCGGCGGGGACGCCTCCTGGATCTCCTTCCTGCTGGCGGGCTGCGGCTACCTGTTGTTGCTGCTGTCCGAGGGCCGGGACCGGCTCGCCCAGTGGGGCCGGGTCTTCGGCGCGGCTCCGCGCCGGGGCGCCGCCGACTCGGGCCTCGCGGGCGGGGCCGGCGGCCGGGCGACGGCCCCCGTGAAGTTCGGGCGGCGGATCGGCGCGGTGGCCCTGGGGCTGGCGCTGGTGGTGCCGGCCGTACTGCCCTCGCTCGGCGGCGGGCTGCTGGGCGGCACGCAGGAGGGCGACGGGAGCGGCAGCGGTCCCGGCGGGACGATCACTGCGGTCAACCCGCTGGTCTCCCTGCAGAGCAACCTGAACGCGCAGGACAACCGCGTGATCCTGAAGTACCGGACGAACAACCCGCAGCAGAGCGAGCAGTACCTGCGGATCCTGGCTCTGGACGAGTTCAACGGCGTCAAGTGGGAGGCCTCCGGGCGGCCCCTGATCGACGTGCCGGAGCGGCTGCCGGACCCGCCGGGGCTCGGCACCCAGGTCCGCGGCACCGCGACGGAGGTCACCACCTTGGTCAACGCGGCGGACAACTACACCCAGCGCTACCTCCCCATGCCCTATCCGGCGACGTCGGTGGCGATCCGCGGCAAGTGGCGGTTCGAGCCGGCGGGCCGGTCCCTGGTCGGCGACCAGCTGGGCAGGGACCGCTTCCAGAACGTCCAGGGCGCGGAGTACGAGGTGCGCAGCCTCCAGCTGAACCCGACGCCTCAGCAGCTCCAGCGGGCCGGGGAGCCCGAACCGGCGATCCGGGACGAGTACACGAAGCTCCCGGACAACCTGCCGCCGGTGGTCGCCGAGACGGCCCGCCAGGTGACTCAGGGGGCGAGGGACGACTACGCGCGGGCCGTGAAGCTCCAGGACTACTTCGCCGTGAACGGCGGGTTCCGCTACAACACGCGGACGGCCTCGGGCACGGGCCCGCAGGCGGTCGCCCGGTTCCTCGCCGACAAGGAGGGCTTCTGCGTCCACTTCGCCTTCTCGATGGCGGCGATGTCCCGCTCGCTGGGCATCCCGTCCCGGGTCGCGGTCGGCTTCACCCCCGGCGAGAAGCAGTCGGACGGCAGCGTGAACGTGTCGATGCGCGACGCGCACGCCTGGCCCGAGCTGTACTTCCAGGGCGTGGGCTGGACCCGCTTCGAGCCGACGCCCCGCTCCGGCATCAACATTCCGGACTACTCGCGGGCGCAGACCCCGGCCACCCAGCCGTCCGCCCCGGCGCCGCTGCCCTCGCAGAGCGCGGTGCAGCCGTCGACGGCTCCCACCGGGACCCCCGAGTGCCCGCCGGCCCTGAAGAAGCTCGGCGAGTGCGGCCCGGTGACGCCCGCGCAGAGTGCGGGCCCCGATGACGGGCTGTCGGTGACGACGGTCCTGGGCTGGGCGGCGCTGGTGGTGGCGGTGCTGGGGCTGCCGCTGCTCCCGCTGCTGTGGCGGACCCGGCTGCGGGCCCGCCGCCTGGCGACCGGTGAGGTCCTGACGGCCTGGCGGGAACTGGGCGACGCCGCCTGGGACGTGGGTGTGGCCCCGGACGAGGCACTGTCCCCGCGCCGGGCGGCGAGCCGGATCGTGGACCTGGGCCGCCTGGATCCGGAACCCGCGGCGGCCGTGCACCGGGTCGCCGGTGCCGTGGAACGGGCCCTGTACGCACCCCCGGGCGCGGAGGTCTCGTACCCGGAGCTGGCGCAGGACGTACTGCTGGCCCGTACGGGGCTGCTGGAATCCGCGGACCGGCTGCCCCGGCTGCGCGCCCTGCTGCTGCCGCGCTCGGCGACCCGTATCTCCTGGGCGCTCTCCGCCCGCTGGGCAACGGTGGCCGGGGCGGTCTCGACCCGCCTCGCGTCCCTCCGCTCCCGTCTGCCCCTGCGCAGCCGCGGCTGAGGTGCGCAGTTTCAGCCTCGCCGGCGTTCGAGGCACGGGGTGCGGGGCGGAGCCCCGGCAACGGCGGCGCGGACGACCGCGCAGAACCGCCGACCCCACAGACGTGAAACGGCGAGGCTCGATCCCCCCGAGCCCCGCCGCATCACGTACTGCATCACCGGTCCGCCGATCCCCCGTCCCGGTCACGGGAGGAGGTACCCGGTCCGCTCCGCAGCCCCGTGTCGGCGGTGCGGACCGGGTCTCCTGTCCGTTGCTCCCAGTCTGGCGTCTGCGCAGGTGGGAGCCCATCCGCGTACGTACTCATTTCCGCGCCTAGGTACGGATACTCAGCCGTCGCGGCCGGCCCCACCAGTTCTACGGGGCGGCGCGCCCCCGCGGCACCGCCGACTGGGGTACCGCGCCGGGTTCGCCGGGGTTCAGCGGTTGCCGCTGACCCGGCCCCGCAGCAGCAGCGACAGTGCCGAGTGCACGTCGTCCAGGGACCGCTCGCTCTGGAAGGACTGCCAGTCGAGGGCGGCCACCAGCACCATCCCGACCATCGCGGCCGCCGTCAGCGGCACGTCGATCTCGGCGCTCAGCTCACCGCGCTCGACGCCCTCCCGCAGCACCTTCTCGACGACGGCGACGGCCTCCTGCCGGACCACCATCAGCGTGGACTGCCACGCGCGGTTGGTGCGCCACAGCTCGGCGACGTACAGCTGGGTGAAGGCCGGGTACCGGTCGATGAAGACCAGTCCCGCGCGGATCATCGCGTCCAGCGCCTCGACCCGGCTGCCGCCGCGGGCCTCCGTCTCCTCGGCCGCCGTCCGCAGCGAGACGGTCAGCAGGCCGACGCCGTGCCGCAGCAGCTCCTCGAAGAGCTCGTTCTTGCTCGCGAAGTTGTAGTAGACCGTGCCCTTCGCGACTCCCGCCCGCTCGGCGATCTCATCGACCGTGGTCGCGGAGAAGCCCTGCTCGGCGATGAGCGTCACGGCCGCTTCGTAGAGCTTCTGCCGGGTGGCCGCACGACGGCCCCCGCCGGTACCCGTACCGGTGCTGCTGCTTTCCATGGCGCTGATTGTCACAGGTCAACACGTCCCTACAGGCTCAGTTCGGGGTGCAGTCGGTCCATGGTCCACACCTGCTTGCCGCGGGCGGCGAGCGCGGTGAGGGCGAGGGCACCCACGGTGAAGGCCAGCAGGACCGCGCTGCCCTGCCAGACCGGGGCGAGGTCGCCACCGGTGATGAGGCGCCGCAGGCTCTCGACGATGTACGACATCGGCAGGTACGGGTGGATCCAGTTGAAGAAGTCCGGGCTGGTCTGGACGGGGTACGTACCGCCCGCCGAGGTCAGCTGGAGCATCAGGACGGCCAGCACCAGGATGCGGCCGGCCGCGCCGAACTTGGCGTTGAGCCACTGGACGATCGCCGCGAAGCAGCCGGTGACCAGCATCAGGAAGGCGATGGTCAGGGCCGGGTGGGCCATCTTCAGGCCGAGGCCGGGCGCCCAGTGCAGTACGGACATCAGCAGAGCCACCTGGGCCGCGCCGAGGCCCGCCACCGGCAGCCAGCCGGCGAGGGCGACCCGCCAGGGCGAGGCGCCGGCGGCCAGGGCCCGCCGGTTGAGCGGGGCGATCAGCATGTAGGCGACCATCGCGCCGACCCAGAGGGAGAGCGGGATGAAGTACGGGGCGAAGCCGGTGCCGTAGTTGGGCGCCTTGTGCAGGGACTGGTTGGCGAGCTGGATCGGGTCGGCCATGACCTGCGTGCGCCGGTCGCGCTGCTGCTGGTCGTAGTCGGGGATCTTGCCGGCACCCTCGTGCAGGCCGCCGGCGAGCTCCCCGGTGCCGTCGACGAGCTTGTACATGCCGCCGTCGAGGCGGTGGGCGCCGTCGCCGAGCTTGCCGACGCCGTCGCTGAGGGCGCCGGAGCCGGTGGTGGCGGAGCCGAGGCCGGTGTGCAGCTGGGCCATGCCGGTGGAGACCTTGTGGGCTCCGGTGTTGAGGGCGTTGACCTTGGCGACGGCCGCGTCGAGGTCACCCGCGAGCTGGGGGGCCTTGTCGACGAGCTCGCGGGCCTTCTTCTCCAGATCGGTGAGCTGGGTGCGGAGCTTGCCGACGTCACCGTTGGCGTTCTTGACCAGCGCGCTGACGTCCCCGCTGAGCTCGGCGGCCTCGGCCGCGTCGTCCCTGACCTTCTTCAGGTCGGGGCAGGAGGCGAGGTGCGGTTCGCCGCCGGGGGTGACGCAGTGCTTGGTGTAGTAGGCGTCCGCGCCGGTGGCGGCCTTCTTGGCGGCGGCCGCGGCGGCGGGGGCCTTCTCGGTGAAGGTGGCGAGGTGGTTGTTCACGACCTTCGCGCTGTCGGCGACCAGCTCGGCGGTGTCCGCCAGGTTCTTGGGGTCCTTGACGAAGGGGCGGGCCTTGTCCGCAGCCCCGTTGACCTTGTCGGCGAGGGCCTGGGTGCCGTCCGCGACGTCCTTGGAGCCGGTCTCCAGCTTGCCGGCCGCCGAGTTGAGCTTCTTCAGGCCGGTGTTGAGCTCGCCGCTCTTCTCCCCCGCCGTGTCGAGGCCGTCGGCGAGCTCCTTCGCGCCCTCCTTGGCCTTGCCGGCGCCGTCCTTGAGCTTGTCGGCGCCGTCGGCCGCCTCGGCGGTCTTGTCGTGCAGGTCGGAGAAGTTGACGAAGATCTTGTCGAGGAAGCCGCGGGAGGCGTTGGCGGACGCGGCGGAGCGGACCTCGGCGAAGACGGAGCGGGAGATCGAGCCGACGATGTAGTTGTTGGCGTCGTTCGTGCGGACCTGGAGGGCTCCGGTGGTGGGGTCCTCGCCGGAGCTGGAGGCGATCTTCGCGCTGAAGTCGGCGGGCATGGTCAGGGTCAGGTAGTACGAACCGTCCTCCAGGCCCTTGGCCGCCTCATCGGCGCTCACGTCGTGCCACTCGAAGGACTTCTTGCTGGCGTGCAGCTTCTTGGCGATCTCGGCACCGGCGTCGAGGCGCTTGCCGTCGACGGTCGTGCCCTTGTCGGCGTTGACGAGGGCGACGGGCACCTGGTCGAGCCGCTTGTACGGGTCCCAGAAGGACCACAGGTACAGGGCTCCGTAGAGCAGCGGCAGCAGGAGCAGCGCGACGAGAGCGGCCCGGGGCAGCTTCCCCCGCCCGAACCGCTTCAGCTCAAGCGCGGCCAGCTTCGGCGAGCGCATCGTCCGCCCCCTTCGTGTCGTCGTTCGTGTCGTCGTTCGTGGTGTCGTTCTTCGTGTCGCCCTCGGCGCCGGCGGGCTCGGCGGCTTCGACGGGCGCGTCCGGTGCGTCCTGCGGTGCGTCCGGCGCGTCCGGGTCCACGGGACCGGTCCGCAGGACGAGCGCGTCGGCCGGCGCCTCGCTGCACACCGCGAGGACGGTGATCCCGCGGGCGGCGACCGAGCGGAGCAGGGCCCAGGCCTCGGCGCGTTCGGTGTCCGACAGCTTGAGGTCGAGGTCGTCGAGGGCCAGCAGGCCCGGGGAGCCGAGCAGCGCGATGGCGACGGACAGCCGTACGGACTCCAGGCGTTCCAGGTCCCGTACGGAGGTCCGCTCGCCCTTGGGCAGCGCGGCGAGGTCCAGTCCGGCCGCCTCCAGGGCACTGGCGATCCGCGCCTCGGCGGCGGCCCGGCGCTCGGCCCGGGGCCGCAGCATGGCGCGGACCGGAGCGCCGTAGTGACGCTGGAGCAGGGCTCCCTCGCGCAGTTGTTCCGCGACGGTGAGGGCCTGGTCGAGGTCGGTGACCCCGGAGACCGGGCCGAGGGCGGCGATGCGGCGGACGGCCGACATCTTCTTGGGCAGCTGGTGGCCGCCGACCTCGGCGTGTCCGGCGGTGGGCTTCATCCGCCCGGTGAGGGCGAGGAGCAGGCAGGTCCGACCACTGCCGGAGGGGCCTTCGACCGCGATGAGCGAGCCGGGCGCCGCGTCGATGCCGACTCCTCGGAAGGCCCAGCCGCGCGGGCCCTTGAGTCCGAAGTCCTCGGCCTTGACGGCCGCGCCGTGCGGGCTGTCCACGCCGTCCCCCTTCTTTTTGAACTGACCGGTCAGTTCAAAAACTAGCATTCTTCTCGACATCCGGTGCGCAGGAGGGGGGAGTTACTGGCCATCTGCCCGCAAAAGCGCAGGTCAACCGGATTGTCAGTGGTGCCCGTCACGATGGGGGCAACGCATCGACAGGAGGTTCGTCATGGCCACACCGTCCCCGTCCCCTGTCCACCCCGTCCTGCGGAAGTCGACGGCCCCACCGGCTGCCCTCGACCTGCTCGCCAAGGCCCACAGCGGCCTGGCCGAGGCCGTCCGGCTGACCCGCCCCAACGAGCGCTACGCCACCGCCCACCTCGCCGCACTGCGCACCGCCGCGGCCGTGCTCGCCGCGCGCGGCCGGCCCGAGCCGGTGAACCCGCGGCGGCGGCCCCGGATCCGCAGCGCGTGGGAGGTGCTGCCGGAGATAGCGCCGGAGCTGACCGAGTGGAGCGCACTCTTCGCCTCCGGCGCCGCCCGCCGGGCCAGGGCGGAGGCGGGAATAGCGGACGCGGCGAGCAGCCGGGACGCGGACGATCTGGTGCGCGCGGCCTCGATGTTCCTGCGGCTGGTGGAGCGGATGCTGACCGTCCGGGCGGCGGCGCAGCCCCTGTCGCAGACGTTGCCGCAACCACGCCCGGAGCATCCGGACGCGGGATGAGCTGCCCGGTCGCGGTAGGCAATAGGGTGGGCAGCGACCGCTCACCCTTACCGCGCCGAGGAGCCATCAGCCGTGTCGGACACTTCCCGCCCCCGTGCCTCCCTCCGCACCGCCGTGGTGTGGGAGGTCCTCAAGGAGGCCCTCGACCGCCGGGTGAAGGCGACCGGGCGGGACGTGCTCGACGTGCTCGACACTGGTGGCGGCACCGGTAAGTTCGCCGTTCCGGTGGCCCGTCTGGGCCACCGGGTCACCGTGGTCGACCCCAGCCCGAACGCGCTGTTCGGGCTGGAGCGCCGGGTGGCCGAGGCCGGTGTCGCCGATCTGGTGCGCGGGGTCCAGGGCGACGCCCAGGGCCTGCTGGACGTCGTCGAGCGGGACGCGTACGACGTGGTGCTCTGCCACGGCGTGCTGGAGTACGTCGACGAACCGGCCGAGGGCGTGGCCAACGCGGTGGCCGCGCTGCGCGCCGGCGGCACGCTCAGCCTGCTGGCCGCCGGGCTCGGCGGGGCGGTGCTCGCCCGCGCACTGGCCGGGCACTTCACGGAGGCCCGTACCGCCCTCACCGACCCGGCCGGCCGCTGGGGCTCCGGCGACCCCGTACCGCGCCGGTTCACCGCCGAGCAGCTCTCCGCGCTGGTCGGCGACGCCGGCCTCGCGGTCGGCGCGGTGCACGGCGTGCGGATCTTCGCCGACCTCGTGCCCGGGGTCCTGGTGGACACCGAGCCCGGCGCGGTGGAGGCACTGCTGCGCCTGGAGGAGGCCGCGGCCGAGCTGCCCGCCTTCCACGCGGTCGCCACCCAGCTGCACGTCCTGGGCGAGAAGCAGGCCTGAACTGCGATCTTCCGCGGGCGGAGTCGGCCGCACACCCGCCGTTCCGCCGGCCGGCCCCGTATGATCAGGTGCAGTGACCGGCATGGCGGACGGACCATTGGGGAATAACGGCCTCAGTGACCGCCCCCACGGCGGTACGGTTTTCACGCAGCGCTTTCACCGGCTGCATCATTTCTGGGCCGTGGCTTTTTGTAACGTGGCGTAGAGGGCGGGTGTCACGGGGGCGATTCCCCGCCTATCCTGAAGGGGACCCCTGGTCGCCACCCCCGCGACCGACGGATGAGGAGGACTCCCGTGCCGCTCTCGGAGCACGAGCAGCGAATGCTCGAGCAGATGGAGCGAGCGCTGTACGCCGAAGATCCCAAGTTCGCGACAGCGCTTGAGGGAAGCGGACTGCGTACGTACACCCGGCGACGGGTCTACCAGGCAGTCGCAGGCATTGTGGTGGGTATCGCGCTCCTCATGACCGGTGTGATCATTCCGAACGTGCTCTGGATCAGCGTGGTGGGGTTCCTCGTCATGCTGGGCTGTACGGTCCTGGTGGTCACCGGTTGGCGCAAGGCACCCAAGCCTGGCGAGCAGCCCGTCTCCGGTAGTACCGGCGGTTCGGCCCATGGCCGCAGCCGGCAGCGTCGGTCGATGATGACCCGCATCGAGGAACGGTGGCAGCGCCGCCGTGACGAGCAGGGGCACTAGCCCCGGACAACGTGGGTGAGGGGATGGCCGCCGCGCGGCCATCCCCTCACTTTTCCGCGTTCCCGTACGGCATGATGATCCGATGAGTGTGCTCCCCCTGGTCTTCACCAGCGGCTGGGCCAGTGGGATCAACGCTTACGCCGTGGTCCTCCTGCTCGGCATCTTCGGCCGCACCGGCCTGACCGACGATGTCCCCGCGTCGCTGCAGCGCACGGACGTGCTGGCCGTCGCCGCCGTGCTGTTCCTGTGCGAGGCGATCGCCGACAAAGTCCCGTACATGGACTCGATATGGGACACCGTCCACACGGTGATCCGCCCGGTGGCCGGCGCTGTGATCGGCGCGCTGCTGGCCGGCCAGACCGGTTCGCTGTCCGACATCACCGCCGCCGCGGTCGGCGGCTCCACGGCTCTGGCCAGCCATTTCGTCAAGGCCGGCACCCGGATGGCGATCAATACGTCACCCGAGCCGTTCACCAACGTGGGGATGAGCATCGCCGAGGACCTCGGCGTGGCGGGCCTGGTCACCTTCGCGATGTTCAATCCCGAGGCCGCCGCGATCATCGCGGCCGTCCTGCTGGCCGCCGGACTGGCCATACTGATCTTCTTGTGGAGCCGGATCCGCCGCTTCCTGCGCCGCCGTGCCCAGCGTCGTGAGGAGAAGCGCCTGGCCGCCGAGGTCCGCGAGACCACCGGGGCCCCACCCCGCTGACCACAGGGCCGCCACCCGGGTCGATAGGCTCGGCCGCATGGCACGAATTGCGGTGATCGGCGCCGGCATGGGCGCGATGGCGACGGCGGCCCGGCTGGCCGTGGCGGGGCACCTGGTGACGGTGTACGAACGCGGGACGACCTACGGCGGAGCCGTGGGCCGCTACGAGCGCGAGGGCTTCGCCTTCGACACCGGACCCGGGCTGCTGCACCTGCCCGCCGTCTACCGCGACCTCTTCGTGAAGACCGGCAAGCGGTCGCTGGAGACGTGCGTCGACATGGTCCAGGTCGACCCGGCCGTCCGGCACGTCCTGCCCCACCACGGCATCGACGCCTCCCTGCCCGGCGCCTCCCACGGCGGTGTCGCCGCCGCCCTGGACTCCGCCTTCGGCGCGGGCGCGGGCGAGCGCTGGAACGCCGTCCTGGGCCGCGCCCGCGACGCCTGGGACGCCACCCGGCGCCCGCTGCTGGAGGAGCCGCTGCGGCCCGGCGCCCGGCAGAGCCTGGGCGGCGACCCGTACCCGGCCCTGCGCAGGAGCGGGCTGCTGCGCCGCCGCCCTCCGACGCTGGCCGAAATGGCCGACCGGGAGCTGGGCGGCGCCCTCGCGGAAGTGCTGACCGGCCTGGTGCGCGGGTACGGGCTCGACCCCGCCACCGCGCCCGCCTCGGCGGCCGTGCTCCCGTACATGGAGCAGACCTTCGGCAGCTGGTACGTGCGCGGCGGGATGCGGGCCCTGGCCACCGCCGTGTACGAGCGCTGCCTGGAGCGCAAGGTCGCCTTCGTCTTCGGGGCGGAGGTCCGGGAGGTCCTGGTCCGGGACGGCCGGGCGGCCGGACTGCTGCTGGCCGACGGCAGCGAGGCCGCCGCCGACACCGTCGTGTGCGCGATCGACCCCCGGCAGCTGCCGGCCGGTTCGCTGCCGTGGCCGCCCGAGGCGGTCCCGGCCCGCGGGGACGGCGTACCCGGGCGGCTCACGCTGCTGCTCGCGCTGCGCGGCGCCCGCCCCGCCGCGACCGTGCACCGGACGGTCGTCCACACCCCCGGGGCCCGGGTGACGGTGATGCGCCCGGACGATCCCGCCACCCGGCCCGACGCGGAGCACGAGGCGGTCACCGTGAGCGCCGTGCACGGGCCCGGGACCTCGGAGCCCGCGGAGCTGCTGAAACTCGCGGAGAAGGCCGTACAGGGGCTGCGGGAGCGGCTGTTGTGGCACGAGGTGCGGACCCCGGCCGACATCGAGGCGGCGACGGGTGCGCTGGGCGGCGCGGTGCCCCCGCCCGCCCTCGCGGGGGCCGGGGGCCGGCTGCTCCAGCCGGCCAACACCACGGCCGTGCCCGGGCTCTACCTGGCGGGCGGCTGGGCCCACCCCGGCGGCGGGCTGCCGCACGCCGGGATGACCGGGGCCCTGGTGGCCGGACTGATCGTGGAGGGCGCGGAGTTCCGCGGCTCCCGGTGACCGTGACCGGTGGCGGTGCTCAGTAGCGGTACTGCTCGTACTCGCCCTGCTGGGGGTACGGGTACTGCTGCGGCGGCCCGCCCTGCTCGTCCATCGGGTAGGGCTGGCCGGCCCCGTCGGTCGACCGCTGCTGCGGGACCCAGACCCCGCCGGGCGGGGTGTCCGTGGAGTACTGCTGCTGCCCGTAGTCGGCGTACGGGGTGTAGTCGTACGGCTGGGGCGGGGCGACGCCGCCGCCGGTGCCGATGTACGGGTCGGAGTAGGCGGCGTAGACCTGCTGCTGGTCACCCGTCGGATAGCCGCCCGAGTAGTCGTAGCCGCCCTGGTTCTGCTGGTCGTAGTACGCCGCGTACTGGTGGGCGTCCTGCTCGGCCGTGGTGAACGGCGAGGCGAAGGCCGCCGTCCGGTCGACCTCGGGGGCCGGGGCGAAACTCTGTATCCCGTACGACCCGGTGTCCTCGGGGACCGGCTCCGGGCTGTAGACCGCTTCGGGCGCGTCCCGGAGCGGCCGCTCCGCCGCAGCCCCGTTGGCGTCCTCGTACTCCAGCGCGGTCACCCGGAGCGCGGGCTCCTGCTTGGTGCCCGCGGACCGGCGGCGGCGCGTCTGCTGCCGTACGGGCTCGCCGCCGCGCCGCAGCGCCCAACCGGCCACGAAACCCTTGCGGAAGGACAGGGTCACCAGGGTCTGGCCCACGGCGAACGCCGCCGCACCGGCCCCGATGACCAGCACCGACGGCAGGATCACGCCGGCGACCACGCCGAGGAAGCCGGCGAAGGCGAGCAGGCGCCAGCGGAGCCGGGCCTTGTACTGCATCAGGACCTCGGCAAGCAGCCACAGCGCGACGAAACCGAACGCGATGTAGAGGACCGTCATTCCCATGCATGGCCCCTCTCGGTACGGCCGCCGGCGCGGGAACGGGGACGGCCGATCAGGCCCGCTGGTGCAGGCCCAGGTTCTCGTAGATCTCGAGAGTCGCCGTGGAATTGTTGAGCGTGATGAAGTGCAGGCCCGGGACACCCTCGGACAGCAGTCGCGCGCAGAACTCCGTGGCGAACTCGATGCCAATGGAGCGTACAGCGGCCGGGTCGTCCTTGACGGCGAGCATGCGCTCTTTCACGTCCGCGGGGAAGACCGCGTTGCTGAGTTGGGGCAGCCGGTCGAGCTGCTTGATACCCACAACAGGCATGACCTCGGGGATGATCGGGGTCTCGCAGCCCGCCTTCTCGACGCCGTCGCGCAGCCGCAGATAATTCTCCGGATCGAAGAACATCTGGGTGATCGCGTAGTCCGCCCCCGCGTGACACTTGTCCACGAAGTGCCGGATGTCCGTGTCCCAGTCCGTAGAACGCGGGTGCATCTCGGGGAAGGCCGCGACGCCGACGCAGAAGTCGCCGGACTCCTTGACCAGCCGGACCAGGTCGGCGGCGTAGTGCACGCCCTCGGGGTGCGCCACCCACTCGCCCATCGGGTCGCCCGGCGGGTCACCGCGCACGACGAGCATGTTCCGGATCCCGGCGTCCGCGAACTGCCCGATGACGTTGCGCAGCTCGGCGACCGAGTGGTCCACCGCGGTGAGGTGCGCGACGGGCGTCAGGGTGGTGTCCGCGGCGATCTCCTGGGTGGCCTTGACCGTTCCGCCGCGGGTGGAGCCGCCGGCCCCGTAGGTGACGGAGACGAAGCTGGGGGATACCGCCTCGACCCGGCGCAGGGCGTTCCAGAGGTTGCGTTCACCCTTCTCCGTCTTCGGGGCCCAGAACTCGAAGGAGTACGAGCGCCCGGACGCGAGGAGGTCGCGGACCGTGTGCGCACGGTCCGACCAGGTGGAAGCGGTACCAGAGGCCATGTGGGCAGGTTAGACGCGGCCCGGCGGACACCGAAGCCTTGTCCACGTTTTGGACACGTTTTTGGACACCTGAAGGCCCCCTCCGGCCGAAAGTCGCTGCCGCTGGTACGGGGGCGATGGCGGGGGCCGTGCGCTGTCCGGGCGGACAGGACTCAGGCGAGGCGGGCCCGTACCCGCTTGGCGAGCTCGGCGGCGGCCGCACCGGGGTCGGTGGCCTCGGTGAGCGCGCGGACGACCACGATGCGGGTGGCGCCGGCGTCCAGCACCTCGTCCAGGTTCGAGCCGTCGATGCCGCCGATGGCGAACCAGGGCCGGTCCTGTTCCAGCGAGGCCGCGTACCGGACCAGATCGAGGCCGGGCGCGTGGCGGCCGGGCTTGGTGGGGGTGGGCCAGCAGGGTCCGGTGCAGAAGTAGTCCACGCCGGCCTCGGCGGCGGCCGCGTCGACCTCGGCCTCGGCGTGGCAGGACCGGCCGATCAGCACCTGCTCGCCGAGGACGGCGCGGGCCGCGGGGACGGGGATGTCGCCCTGGCCGAGGTGCAGGACGTCGGAGCCGATGGCGTGGGCGACGTCGGCCCGGTCGTTCACGGCGAGGAGCTTGCCGTGGCGGCGGGCGGCCTCGGCGAACACCTGGAGGTGTTCGAGTTCCTCCCCCGCCTCCATGCCCTTGTCCCGGAGCTGGACGATGTCCACGCCGGAGGAGAGCACGGCGTCGAGGAACTCGGGGAGGTCACCCTGGCGCTTGCGGGCGTCCGTGCAGAGGTAGAGCCGGGCGTCGGACAGCTGCATGGGTGTACCCCCCGTGGTGGATGCGGTGTACGGGCCGGACCGCGGCCCGGCCCGTACACCGCTGTGGAGCGAAGGCGATCAGGTCAGAGGGCGAGCGCCTGAGCGCGGCGCTTCACCTCCGTGCCGCGATTCTCGCTCAGCGCCTGCACGGGGGTGCCGGGCAGGGTCGGATCCTCGGTGAAGAGCCATTCCAGGATCTCCTCCTCGGTGAAACGGTCGTCGCGCAGCACGGTCAGCAGACCGACGAGGCCCTTGACGACCTTGTCGCCGTCGATGAAGGGGGCCGGAACCTGCAGGGAGCGGTTCTCGCCCCGGCGGACGGCGATGAGCTGCCCTTCCTTGACCATCTGGCGGACCCGGGTCACCTCGATGTTCAGCATCTCCGCGATGTCGGGGAGGTACAGCCACGAGGGGACAAGGGCATCGATCTTTGCGTCAATCTCGGTCACAGGGACAAGCCTGCCATCTCGGCCACGCCGCCGGTACCTGAGCAGCCCCGTCCGGGTCGCGGCCGTGCCGCGGCTCCGCCCCGGACCCTGCCCCTCGAACGCCGGCGAGGCTGCGTTTCAGCCCGTCCAGGGGGCACCTCCCAGCGGTGGCCGGGGGAGTTCGAGGACCGGGTCCGGGCCCTCGGGTCGTCAGGCCGTGGCGGATTTCAGCGGGGTGCCGGGGTCGGAGACCTTGGCGGGATCCAAGGGAACCCCCGCCTCGATGAGCTTGCGGCCCTGCGCCAGGTCGCGGGGCCGGCCCACGGCCAGGACGGCGACGAGCGCGCCGCCCTTCAACCAGCACACCGACCAGGAGGGGCCGGCCGGGTCCCCGCGCAGGAGCAGGGTGTCGGCTCCGCCGTGGTGTCCGGCGTACTGCACGAACCGCCCGAACTGCTCCGACCAGAAGTACGGCACCGGGTCGTAGACCCGGTCCGGCTGCCCGGCCAGGATGTTCGCCGCGACCGTCCGCGGCCCCTGGAGCGCATTGTCCCAGTGGTGCACGAGCAGCCGCGTCCCGTACCGCCCGGACGGGAAGGAGGCGCAGTCGCCGACCGCGTACACATCGGGCAGCGAGGTCCGCAGGTACGCGTCCGCGGTGACCGAGCCGTCGGGGCCGCGCTCCACGCCGGTCCCCGCCAGCCATCCGGTCGCGGGGCGGGCGCCGATGCCCACCACCACCGCGCCGGCGGGCAGGACGCGCCCGTCGGCCAGCAGGACCCGCCCCTCCTCGATCCCGGCGACCTTCGCCCCGGTGATCAGCCCGGCGCCGGCCTCCTCGTACCAGCGCGCCATCGGCTCGGTGGCCTCGGCGGGCAGCGCCCCCGCCAGCACCCGGTCCGCCGCCTCGACCACGGTGACCTCGCAGCCCGCCTCCCGGGCGGCGGTGGCGAACTCGGCACCGATCCAGCCCGCTCCGACGACAACGGTCCGGGGCGACGCGGCCAGCACCGGGCGCAGCCGGGCCGCGTCGTCCAGGGTGCGCAGCAGGTGGACGCCGGGGACGCCCTCGGTCCCGGGCAGGGTCAGCGGCTGTGCGCCGGTGGCCAGGACGAGGATCTCGTACGGGACGGGTCCCGCCTCGGTGTCCAGCTCGTGGTCGGCGGCGCGCAGTCCGGTGACCTCGGTGCCGAGCCGGAGTCGGATGTCGAGCCCTTCGAAGTCCACGTCGAAGGCGGAGTCCTCGGCCTTGCCGAGGAGGACCGCCTTCGACAGCGGGGGCCGGTCGTAGGGCTGGTGGGGTTCGGCTCCCAGCAGGGTCACGGGGCCGGTGAAGCCCTGTTCGCGCAGGGCGACCGCAGTCTGCACCCCGGCCATTCCGGCGCCGACGATCACGACGCCGCGCTGATTCTGTTCCGTCTGCTCGCTCACGCGACCAGCCTAATCACCTGACGCTCCGTCAGGAATAGGTGCCGCCTTACCGGCCGTCCACCGCCGGGTTAGTCTGGCCACCGTACCTATCGCGGGAGTCCGGCGCACCGGGCTGAGAGGGAGGCTGGCCGGCCTCCGACCGTACGAACCTGATCCGGGTCATGCCGGCGAAGGGAGGGGCTGGACGCCCATGCACTCATCCCGAACATCCCGCAAGGGATCCGACGTCCTCGTCATCGGGGGCGGAATCATCGGCCTGGTCACCGCCTGGCGGGCCGCCGCGCGCGGACTGCGCACCGTACTCGCCGACCCCGCACCCGGCGGCGGCGCCGCCCAGGTCGCGGCCGGCATGCTCGCGCCCGTCACCGAACTGCACTACGGCGAGGAAGCCCTGCTCGGCCTCGGCCTCACCTCCGCCGCACGCTATCCGCAGTTCGCCGCCGAGCTCGCCGAGGCCAGCGGCGGCCTGGACATCGGCTACCGCGCCTGCGGCACCCTCGCCGTCGCCCTCGACGCCGACGACCGCCTCCACCTGCGCGAACTGCACGCCCTGCAGCGCCGCTGCGGCCTGGAGTCCGAGTGGCTCACCGGGCGCGAGTGCCGCCGCCTGGAGCCCATGCTGGCCCCGGGCGTACGCGGCGGCCTGCGCGTCGACGGCGACCACCAGGTCGACCCCCGCCGGCTCGCGGCGGCCCTGCTGGCCGCCTGCGAACGGGCCGGCGTGAGCATCCACCGGTCGGGCGCGGAGCGGCTGCTCACCACCACCGACCGGGCGACGGGCGCCCTGCTCGCCGACGGTACGGAACTGCTCGCCGACCAGGTCGTCCTCGCCGCGGGTTCCCTCACCGGCCGGCTGGCGGGCGTACCGCCGGAGGTCGTGGCCCCCGTACGCCCCGTCAAGGGTCAGGTCCTGCGGCTCACGGTGCCGGCCGCGTACGCGCCGTTCCTGTCGCGGACCGTACGGGCCGTCGTGCGCGGCAGCCACGTCTACCTCGTGCCGCGCGAGAACGGCGAGCTCGTCGTCGGCGCCACCAGCGAGGAACTGGGCTGGGACACCACCGTCACCGCGGGCGGGGTCTACGAACTCCTGCGCGACGCCCACGAACTGGTCCCCGGCATCACCGAACTTCCCCTCACCGAGACCCGGGCGGGCCTGCGCCCCGGCTCCCCCGACAACGCCCCGCTGCTCGGCCCGACCGACCTGCCGGGCCTGCACCTGGCCACCGGGCACTACCGCAACGGAGTGCTGCTGACCCCGCTCACCGGCGAGGTCCTCGCCGAACTGCTGGCCACCGGCGAACTACCGGAGATCGCGCGCCCCTTCACCCCCCGCCGGTTCTCCGCCGCACGTCAGGAGTCGTACGCATGACCATCTCCGTCAACGGCGAACCGCGCGAGGTCGCGGCCGGCGCCACCCTCGACACGGTGGTCGCCACCCTGACCACGGCCCCCTCCGGGGTCGCCGCCGCGCTCAACGAAACCGTGGTGCCCCGCGGGCAGTGGCCGGCCACGGTCGTGGGCGACGGCGACCGGGTGGAAATCCTGACCGCGGTCCAGGGGGGCTGAGCGGCGTGGCGGACGACCTCTTCACCCTCGGCGGCCGGACCTTCTCCTCCCGTCTGATCATGGGGACGGGCGGCGCCCCGAGCCTGGACGTCCTGGAGCGCGCCCTCGTCGCGTCCGGCACCGAACTGACCACGGTCGCGATGCGACGGCTGGACCCCACGGTCCACGGCTCCGTCCTGTCCGTACTGACGAAGCTCGGCATCTCGGTCCTCCCCAACACGGCGGGCTGCTTCACGGCGGGCGAGGCCGTGCTCACGGCCCGGCTGGCCCGGGAGGCGCTGGGCACGGACTGGATCAAGCTGGAGGTGGTCGCGGACGAACGGACCCTCCTGCCGGACGGCGTCGAACTGCTCGACGCCGCCGAGACCCTGGTGGACGAGGGCTTCACGGTGCTGCCGTACACCAACGACGATCCGGTGCTCGCGCGGAAGCTGGAGGACGTGGGCTGCGCTGCGATCATGCCGCTCGGCTCCCCCATCGGGTCCGGCATGGGCATCCGCAACCCGCACAACTTCGAGCTGATCACGGAGCGGGCGTCGGTCCCGGTCATCCTCGATGCCGGCGCGGGCACGGCTTCCGACGCGGCCCTGGCGATGGAGCTGGGCTGCGCGGCGGTGATGCTGGCCTCGGCGGTGACCCGCGCACAGGAGCCGGTCCTGATGGCGTCGGCCATGCGGGACGCCGTCTCGGCGGGCCGTCTCGCCTTCCGCGCGGGCCGCATCCCCCAACGCCGCTTCGCGGAGGCGTCCTCTCCTGCGGAGGGCCGCGCCGCCCTGGACCCGGAACGCCCGGCGTTCTGACCGGCCGGGGGTCGCCGGGCCCTCGGCGCGCGGCGTCGGGATACGGGCGCGGCGGCTTCGGGGGGAGGCGGCGCGGCTTCGGGGGGAGCCGGCGCGGCTTCGGGGGGAGCCGCGGGGGCGGGGTGGGGGCGCCGGTTGCGAAGTCCCCACCCCCTTCCTGCCCGCCCCCACGTCACAGCTGCGCTGCAAGCCGACCCGGCCGGGGTGGAGCCTTCGGGGCGGCTCGTAGAATCGCCGGGTGGATACGACCCTGGATGACCCCCTCGTCGGGCGCGTGCTCGACGGCCGCTACCGCATCGACGCCCGCATCGCGGCCGGCGGCATGGCCACGGTCTACCGGGCCGTCGACACGCGCCTCGACCGGGTGCTCGCGCTGAAGGTGATGCACCCGGCGCTCGCCGCCGATGCCGCCTTCGTCGACCGGTTCATCCGCGAGGCGAAGTCCGTCGCCCGGCTCGCGCACCCCAACGTGGTCGCCGTCTTCGACCAGGGCACGGACGGTCCGTACGTCTACCTCGCCATGGAGTACGTCTCCGGCTGCACCCTGCGCGACGTGCTCCGCGAGCGCGGCGCGCTGCAGCCCCGGGCCGCCCTCGACATCCTCGAACCGGTCCTCGCCGCCCTCGGCGCCGCCCACCGGGCCGGCTTCGTCCACCGCGACATGAAGCCCGAGAACGTCCTGATCGGGGACGACGGCCGGGTGAAGGTCGCGGACTTCGGGCTGGTCCGGTCGGTCGACTCGGTCACCAACACCACCGGCTCCGTCCTCGGGACGGTCTCCTACCTGGCCCCCGAGCAGATCGAGAACGGCGTCGCAGACACCCGCGTGGACGTCTACGCCTGCGGTGTCGTCCTCTACGAGATGCTCACCGGCTCCAAGCCGCACCTCGGCGGCACCCCCGCGCAGGTCCTCTACCAGCACCTGCACGAGGACGTCCCGCCGCCGTCCGCCGCGGTCCCCGGGCTGCCCGCCGGGCTCGACGAGCTCGTCGCACACGCCACCGCCCGCAACCCCGAGCTGCGCCCCTACGACGCGGCCTCGCTGTTCGGCCTCGCCCGCGAGGCCCGCGCGCTGCTCAGCGATGCCGAGCTGGACGCCGTACCGCCACTGGCGCGCGCCGAGGAGCGCTCGTCGGCCGAGGACCGTACGGGAGTCATCCCGCGTCCGGTGGCCGTGCAGCAGCCGGTGCAGCACACCTCCCGCCTGGAAATGCCCCCGGCCCCGCCCGCTCCGCCCGCGCACCGGCCGGCCGGCGCCGCGCGGCGGCCCAGCCGCGGGGTGCTGCTCCTCGTCGCCGGTGTGCTGCTGGCGCTCGGGCTCGGTGTCGGCGTCTGGTACATCAACTCCGGGCAGTTCACCAAGGTCCCCAACCTGCTCGGCAAGACCGAGGCGCAGGCCCGCTCCCAGCTGTCCGCGGCCGGGCTCGGGGTGAAGGGCGTGGACCGGAAGTTCAGCGACGCCTTCGACCGCGGGACGGTGATGAACACCGACCCGCCGGGCGGCCGGCGTATCCGCGGCAACGGCGCGGTGACGATCACCATCTCCCGCGGTCCCGAGGTCGTGGCCGTGCCCAACCTGAAGGGCCGGCCGCTGGAGGAGGCCAAGGCGGAACTGACCCGGTCCGGGCTGGCTCCCGGCATCGTCACGCAGGCCTTCAGCCAGGACGTCGCCCAGGGCTCGGTGATCAGCACCAATCCGCCGGGCGGCGAGAAGCGCGCGCCGGACACGGCCGTCGCGCTGGTCGTCAGCAAGGGCCGCCCGGTGCCGGTCCCGAGCGTGACGGGGATCCCGGTCGACCAGGCGAAGGCGTCTCTGGAGGCGCTGGGCCTCAAGGTCGCGACCGCCCCCGAGGAGGTCAACGCTCCGTCCGCGGCCGGTACGGTCGCCAATCAGTCGATCGGGGCGGGCACCCAGGCAGCTGCCGGGGACACGGTCACGCTGACGGTGTCGAAGGGCCCGCGGCAGTTGCCGGTCCCGGGCGTGACCGGCCAGGAGGTGGACGCGGCCCGCAAGGCGCTGGAGGCCGCCGGCTTCAAGGTGAAGGTGGACCGGCCGCTGATCTCCTTCAGCAACACGGTGGACACCCAGTCGGTGCCGGCCGGCCAGAGCGCCCCCGAGGGCACCACCATCACCATCAGGACCAAGGGGCTGTAAGCCGTAGTGAAGCGCAATCCAGTGGGCGGGCACGTCCCCGTAGCCGGCGGGCTCGCCTCCGTGGGCCTGACCTACGCCCGGGAGATGGCCGCGGAGGCCGTCCAGGTCTTCGTCGCCAATCCGCGCGGCTGGGCCACCCCCGTCGGCAGTCCGGCGCAGGACGAGCGGTTCCGGGCGGAGTGCGCGGCCGGGGCGATCCCGGCGTACGTGCACGCCCCGTACCTGATCAACTTCGGCTCGCACACCGAGGCGACGGTGGAGAAGTCGGTGGAGTCCCTGCGCCACTCGCTGCGCCGCGGCCGGGAGATCGGTGCGCTCGGCGTGGTCGTGCACACCGGGTCGGCGACCGGGGGCCGCCCGCGGGAGGTGGCGTACGCGCAGATCAGGGAGCGCATGCTGCCGCTGCTGGACGAGCTGACGCACGACGACGACCCGTTCCTGCTGCTGGAGTCGACGGCCGGGCAGGGCTCCTCGCTGTGCTCGCTCGCCGAGGACTTCGGCCCGTACTTCGACGCGCTGGACCACCACCCGAAGCTCGGCATCTGCCTGGACACCTGCCACATCTTCGCGGCCGGTCACGACCTGGCGGAGCCGGGCGGGACGAAGCTGATGCTGGACCTGCTGGTGGACACGGTCGGCGAGGGGCGGCTGAAGCTGGTCCACGCGAACGACTCCAAGGAGGGCGTCGGAGCGCACAAGGACCGGCACGCGAACATCGGCCAGGGGCACATCGGCCGGGACGCCTTCGCGGAGCTGATCACGCACCCCGCGATGGACGGCGTACCGCTGATCATCGAGACGCCCGGGGGCAAGGAAGGGCATGCGGCGGATGTGGCGCTGCTGAAGGAGCTGCGCGGCGCGCAGTGATCCCACTGATTCCTTGAGGAATACCCCAGGGGGGTATACGGTTCGGTCATATCGACGGACCGCTACCCGGCGTTCCCACGAGGGGGTTGTCATGGAGCAGCACCACGAGCACGAGCACCACGAGCAGGGACACCAGCAGGAACACCAGCACCACGGGCACGCACACGCCGCCGCCGGTGGCCCGGTCAGCTGGGGCACGGCCGCCCGGGCCACCCTGCACTGCCTCACCGGATGCGCCATCGGCGAGGTACTCGGCATGATCATCGGTACCGCGCTGGGCTGGGGAAACGTCCAGACGATGATCCTGGCGATCATCCTGGCGTTCTTCTTCGGCTACGCGCTCACCCTGCGCGGAGTCCTCGCCGCAGGCGTCGACCTGCGGACGGCCGTCCGGGTGGCGCTGGCCGCGGACACCCTTTCGATCGCCGTCATGGAGCTGATCGACAACGGGGTGATCGCCCTGTGGCCCGGCGCCATGGACGCGCACCTGTCGGATCCACTGTTCTGGATCGTCCTGGCGATCGCGCTGGCCGCCGCCTTCGTGATCACCACCCCGGTCAACAAGTGGATGATCGGCCGCGGCAAGGGTCACGCGGTCGTGCACCAGTACCACCACTGACCACGGGGCCGAGGGGTCGAGAGGCTGGGGGGCCGAGGGTCGCCCCTTACAGTTCGGGGCCCTCCCCGGGCTCCTCCTGGTACGAGTAGCGCTGCTCGCGCCACGGGTCGCCGATGTTGTGGTAGCCGCGCTCCTCCCAGAAGCCGCGACGGTCGGCGGTCATGTACTCGATGCCGCGGACCCACTTGGGGCCCTTCCAGGCGTACAGGTGCGGAACCACCAGCCGAACCGGGAAACCGTGCTCGGCGGTGAGCAGTTCACCGCCCTCGTGGGTGGCGAAGACGGTCCGGTCGGAAGCGAAGTCGGCCAGCCGCAGGTTGGAGCTGAAGCCGTACTCGGCCCACACCATCACGTGCGTGACCTGCGGCGCGGGCGGCGCCAGCGCGAGCACCTCGCGGGCGAGCACACCACCCCATTCGGCGCCCTGCATGCTGAACTTCGTGACGCAGTGCAGATCGGCCACGACCGAGTCGAACGGCAGGGCCGTGAACTCCTCGTGATTCCAGCAGCGCTTGTCCCCGTCGGCCGTCGCACCGAAGACGCGGAACTCCCAGCGGTCCGGCTTGAACTTGGGTACGGGCCCGTAATGGGTGACCGGCCAGCCCCGCTGCAACCGCTGCCCCGGTGGAAGCTCCAGCTGCTCTGCTCCCGGAGATTCCCGGCTTTCCGGCTGACGCATGACTCCATGGTGACAGACTGCGCAGGGTGGTCATGACCAGGTCTGGGCCGATTCGGGCAAGTCACTGCAACTCCCACTAAGGAGGCACTTACTGGACGGCCCCCAGCGGCGGTGCAAGGATGCGCGCAACTGCCCCGTCACATAGCTGACATTGCCTGGAAGGAGCCTCTGCGATGCAGGGCGACCCCGAGGTCCTTGAGTTTCTGAACGAGCAGCTGACCGGCGAGCTGACGGCCATCAACCAGTACTGGCTGCACTACCGCATCCAGGACAACAAGGGCTGGACCAAGCTCGCCAAGTACACGCGTGAAGAGTCCATCGACGAGATGAAGCACGCGGACAAGATCACCGAGCGCATCCTGATGCTCGATGGCCTGCCGAACTACCAGCGCCTCTTCCACGTGCGCGTCGGGCAGACGCTCACGGAGATGTTCCAGGCGGACCGCCAGGTCGAGGTCGAGGCCATCGACCGCCTCAAGCGGGGCATCGAGGTCATGCGCGGCAAGGGTGACATCACCTCGGCACGGCTCTTCGAGGAGATCCTGGAGGACGAGGAGCACCACATCGACTACCTCGACACCCAGCTGGAGCTCATCGAGTCCCTCGGCGAGCCGCTGTACATCGCCCAGCTGATCGAGCAGCCGAGCTAACCGGCTCTAGGCCGCTTCCGCCAGCTCCGCCGACCGGACCGAACCCGGCTCCGCGGCGAGCACGGCCGCCGCCTCGCCCTTCTCCAGCAGCTCCCTGCGCGGGCACGCCCCGCGACCGAGGATGCCCTGGATGGTGCGCACGCAGGAACCGCAGTCGGTGCCGGCCTTGGTGGCCGAGGCGATCTGGCGCGGGGTGCAGGCCCCGGCAGCCGCGTGCTCCTTGACCTGCTTGTCGGTGATCCCGAAGCAAGAGCAGACGTACACGCGGTTCACCTCCCAGGGCGGAATGGTCCAGCGGTTCAGCGGTTCGGCGAGCCATCCCCGATTCGGTGAGGCTTACCTAACCGTACCCAAAGTTAGGGTGGCCTAAAAGCCCCCCGTACGACAGTGGGGCACGGATCACATCGATCCGTGCCCCACTGTCGTACGAAGGTACTGACTGATCCCTACTGGTCCCGGTACATCTCGGCGACCAGGAACGCCAGGTCCAGGGACTGGCTGCGGTTGAGCCGCGGGTCGCACGCCGTCTCGTAGCGCTGGTGCAGGTCGTCGACGAAGATCTCGTCACCGCCGCCCACGCACTCGGTGACGTCGTCACCGGTGAGCTCGACGTGGATGCCGCCCGGGTGGGTGCCGAGGGCCTTGTGGACCTCGAAGAAGCCCTTGACCTCGTCGAGCACGTCGTCGAAACGGCGCGTCTTGTGGCCCGAGGCCGCCTCGAAGGTGTTGCCGTGCATCGGGTCGGTGACCCAGCCCACGGTCGCACCGGAGGCGGTGACCTTCTCGACCAGCTCGGGAAGCTTGTCGCGGACCTTGTCGGCACCCATGCGGACGACGAAGGTCAGCCGGCCCGGCTCGCGCTCGGGGTCCAGCCGGTCGATGTACGTCAGCGCCTCGTCCACCGTGGTGGTGGGGCCGAGCTTGATGCCGATCGGGTTGGCGATCTGCGAGCAGAACTCGATGTGCGCGTGGTCCAGCTGGCGGGTGCGCTCACCGATCCAGACCATGTGGCCGGAGGTGTCGTACAGCTTGCCGGTACGCGAGTCGGTGCGGGTCAGCGCACCCTCGTAGTCGAGCAGCAGCGCCTCGTGGGAGGCGTAGAACTCGACGGCCTTGAACTCGGCCGGGTCGGTGCCGCACGCCTTCATGAAGTTCAGCGCGTTGTCGATCTCGCGCGCCAGCTGCTCGTACCGCTGACCGGACGGGCTGGACTTCACGAAGTCCTGGTTCCAGGCGTGCACCTGGCGCAGGTCGGCGTAGCCACCGGTGGTGAAGGCGCGCACCAGGTTGAGCGTCGAGGCGGACGCGTTGTACATGCGCTTCAGCCGCTCGGGGTCCGGGATCCGGGCCTCTTCGGTGAAGGCGAAGCCGTTGACGGAGTCGCCGCGGTACGTCGGCAGGGTGACGCCGTCGCGGGTCTCGGTGTCCTTGGAGCGCGGCTTGGAGTACTGGCCCGCGATGCGGCCGACCTTGACGACCGGCACGGAGGCGGCGTAGGTCAGGACGGCGCTCATCTGGAGCAGCGTCTTCAGCTTGGCTCGGATGTGGTCGGCGGAGACACCGTCGAAGGCCTCGGCACAGTCGCCGCCCTGGAGCAGGAACGCCTCGCCCTTGGCGACGGCTCCCAGACGGGCACGCAGCTGGTCGCATTCACCCGCGAAAACGAGGGGAGGATACGACTCGAGGTCCGCGACGACAGCGCGCAGAGCCTCGGCATCGGGGTACGAAGGCTGCTGCGCCGCGGGAAGGTCTCGCCAGGTCGCCTTGGCGGCGGGGGCTTGGGTTTCAGCGTTCACGGTCACCTCGTACACACTACGGCGTCACAGGCCGCGTTCGGCCCCCCGCCCACAACGTGAGACGAACCGGCTCAAAGGTCCCGGGCGCCCAGCGGAACGGAATCCATGGTTCAGCCCACGCCATGAGACAGATCCTGCGCCGCGGGGACGGTCTGGGCTAGGGTGCCCACCATGTACGCGCAATCGCACCAGACCTGGTGGTGGCCCGCTCCCGGCGGTCCACTTCTCGCGCGTACCTGAAGACACGCACGACGCGAAGGCCGCCCCGAGGGGCGGCCTTCCGCGTGTGCGACCGTGCGGTCGCATCCCGGGGGCGGCTCCTCCCACCGGAAGGACGCCCCGCCCCATGGAACCCAGCCGCCCGAACCTTTCGAGCCGACTGCTCGACCCCTCCTGCCCGCCGTTCGCCCTGCTGCGCCGACGGACCCCCGGCCGCGACCACGACACCGTCGAGGTGCTGATCGGGCAGGTCGGGGAGGTCGAACGGCTCGCCGACCTGCCCGTCGGCGAGCTGCCCGCCCTGGCCCTCGTCCCCTTCCGGCAGATCCGCGAGCGCGGCTTCGACGTACGGGACGACGGCACGCCGCTGAGCGTGCTCGTCGCCGAGGAGGCGTACGAGGTCCCGCTCGCCGAGGCGCTGGACGCTCTGCCGCGGCACCGGGTGCGGGTCGACGGCGGGGGCTTCGACGTCCCCGACGAGGAGTACGCGGCCACCGTCCGGCGGGTCATCGAGGACGAGATCGGCCGCGGCGAGGGCGCGAACTTCGTCATCCGGCGCACCTACGAGGGCCGCATCGACGGATTCGGCCGGGCGGACGCGCTCGCACTGTTCCGGCGCCTGTTGGAGGGCGAGCGGGGGGCGTACTGGACGTACGTCGTCCACACCGGGGAACGGACCCTCGTCGGGGCCAGCCCGGAGGTGCACGTGCGGATGTCCGGCCGGACGGTCGTGATGAACCCGATCAGCGGCACGTACCGGTATCCGGTCGGGGGGCCGACCACCGAGTCGCTCCTCGCCTTCCTCGGCGACCGCAAGGAGACCGAGGAGCTGTCGATGGTGGTCGACGAGGAACTGAAGATGATGTGCACGGTCGGCGACCGGGGCGGGGTCGTCGTCGGACCGCGTCTGAAGGAGATGTCCCACCTCGCGCACACCGAGTACGAACTGCGCGGCCGGTCGTCGATGGACGTGCGGGACGTGCTGCGCGAGACCATGTTCGCGGCGACGGTGACCGGATCCCCGGTGCAGAACGCCTGCCGTGTCATCGAGCGGTACGAGGCGGGCGGGCGCGGCTACTACGCGGGGGCGCTGGCCCTGCTCGGCGTGGACTCCGCCGGCGCGCAGACGCTGGACTCGCCCATTCTGATCCGCACCGCCGACATCGCGGCGGACGGCGTGCTGCGGGTGCCGGTGGGCGCCACGCTGGTGCGGCACTCGGACCCGGACGGCGAGGTGGCGGAGACGCACGCGAAGGCGGCGGGCGTGCTGGCGGCGCTGGGGGTGCGGCCGGCGGCGCCGCGGCCGGCGTTCGACGGGGCCCGGCTGGCGGACGACCCGCGGGTGCAGGCGGCGCTGGCGGCCCGGCGGTCGGACCTCGCGCCGTTCTGGCTCCGGATGCAGGAGCGGCCGGCTCCGGTGACCGGGCACGCGCTGGTGGTGGACGGCGAGGACACCTTCACGGCGATGCTGGCGCACGTCCTGCGGGTGGCCGGGCTGGCGGTGACCGTACGCCGCTACGACGATCCGGGGCTGCGGACGGCGGCCCTGGCCTGGGAGGGGCCGATCGTGCTGGGCCCCGGCCCGGGCAACCCGGCCGAATCGGCGGACCCCAGGATGCGGATGCTGCGCGCGCTCGCGGCCGACCTGCTGGCCGGGCACCGCCACGGCCTGGTCGGGGTCTGTCTGGGCCACGAGCTGCTGGCGGCGGAGCTCGGGCTCCCGCTGATCCGCAAGGCGGAGCCGGCGCAGGGGGCGCAGGTCCGGATCGACCTGTTCGGGGCCGAGGAGGTGGTCGGCTTCTACAACACGTACACCGCGCACTGCGACGACGCGGGCGCCGGGCGGCTGGACGCCGCGGGGGTGGAGGTCGCTCGCGACCCGGCGACGGGGGAGGTCCACGCCCTGCGGTCCCCGGCCGGGGGCTTCGCGGGCGTCCAGTTCCACCCGGAGTCGGTGCTCACCCTGCGGGGCGCGGACGTGTTGCGCGAGCTGCTCACCGGAGTGATGGCCCCGACCCCGGCGTAGGTGGGGCCACCGCTGCGCGGGGCTGTCCCCTACCGGCCCTTCCGCCGTTCCCCGGGCCCTGCCCGGACCCGGTCCTCAATCGTCGGACGGGCCGAAAGAACCGACCAGGGTGTTCTCGGAGCGGCGGCCCGCCAGGACCATGGGCCGTTTGTCACCATACGGCCCGTGGCGTCGGGTCGCCGCTCAGCCGAAGAAGACCCCGGCCTCCCGGTAGAGCGCGGGATCCACCGTCTTCAGCTTCGACGTGGCCTCCGCGATCGGCACCCGGACGATGTCCGTCCCCTTGAGCGCGACCATCTTCCCGAAGTCCCCGTCGCGCACCGCCTCGATCGCGTGCAGCCCGAACCGGGTCGCCAGCCACCGGTCGAAGGCGCTCGGCGTGCCGCCCCGCTGGATGTGCCCGAGCACCGTCGTACGGGCCTCCTTGCCGGTCCGCTCCTCGATCTCCTTGGCCAGCCACTCGCCCACGCCGGACAGCCGGACGTGCCCGAAGGAGTCCTTCGTGCCGTCCTTCAGCACCATCTCGCCGTCCTTGGGCATCGCCCCCTCGGCGACCACCACGATCGGCGCGTAGCTGGCCCGGAACCGGGAGGTCACCCACGCGCAGACCTGGTCCACGTCGAAGCGCTGCTCCGGGATGAGGATGACGTTGGCGCCGCCCGCGAGGCCCGAGTGCAGGGCGATCCAGCCCGCGTGCCGGCCCATGACCTCGACGACCAGGACGCGCATGTGGGACTCGGCCGTGGTGTGCAACCGGTCGATGGCCTCGGTCGCGATGCCGACGGCGGTGTCGAAGCCGAAGGTGTAGTCGGTCGCGGACAGGTCGTTGTCGATGGTCTTCGGCACCCCGACGCAGGGGATGCCGTACTCCTCGTACAGCCGGGCCGCGACCCCGAGGGTGTCCTCGCCGCCGATCGCGATCAGCGCGTCCACCTCGTACTTCGCGAGGTTCTCCTTGATGTCCCGCACGCCGTTCTCCGTCTTGAACGGATTCGTGCGCGAGGAGCCGAGGATGGTGCCGCCGCGGGGCAGGATGCCACGGACTGCGGGGATGTCGAGCGGGACGGTGCGTCCGTCGACCGCACCCCGCCAGCCGTCCTTGAACCCGACGAACCCGCAGCCGTACTCCTGCTCGCCCTTGCGGACGACGGCCCTGATCACCGCGTTGAGCCCGGGGCAGTCGCCGCCACCGGTCAGCACTCCGACCTTCATGGAATCTCCAATCGCCATGACGGTCACGCTAGTGGTGACCCAGGTCACAGCAAGGGGAGCGGCGAGGGCAATTCCGGTGGAATCATGAGGCGTTGCGTACGCCCGTTCACTCGTACGAGGACGAAAGTACGATCGACGGGCGGTGCGGGCGTTCCCGGGCCCGCCCTACGCGTCGTCGAGGCCGCGCTCTATGGCGTACCGGACGAGCTCCACCCGGTTGTGCAACTGGAGCTTGCCCAGGGTGTTCTGGACGTGGTTCTGGACGGTGCGGTGGGAGATGACCAGCCGCTCGGCGATCTGCTTGTACGACAGCCCCTTGGCCACCAGCCTCAGTACCTCGGTCTCCCGGTCGGTCAGTTGGGGCGCCTTCGGCTCGTCGGAGGTGGCCGGCAGCGGGTCGGTGGCCAGGCGCCGGTACTCGCCGAGCACCAGCCCGGCCAGGCCCGGGGTGAAGACCGGGTCGCCGGCCGCGGTGCGGCGGACGGCATCGATCAGTTCCTGGGCGCCGGCGGACTTCAGCAGGTAGCCGGTCGCGCCGGACTTCACCGCCTCCAGGACGTCCGCGTGCTCACCGCTGGCCGACAGGACCAGGACCCTCAGGGCCGGATTGGCGCCGACCAGCTCCTTGCAGACCTGGACGCCCGGCATCCCGGGCAGGTTGAGGTCGAGGACCAGCACGTCGGGCGTGACGGCGCGGGCCCGGCGTACCGCCTCGGCTCCGTCGCCGGCGGTGGCGACGACGTCGAAGCCGGCCGCGGCCAGGTCGCGGGCGACCGCGTCCCGCCACATCGGGTGGTCGTCGACGACCATCACCCGGATCTCGTGCAGCTCGTTCGGCCTGTTCGGGTCGTTCACGTCGGTGCGCTCGCTCATCTCTTGTCCGTCCTCCCCCTGGGTACCTTCAGTTCCACTTCGGTGCCCTGCCCGGGGACGGACACCAGATCGGCGCTGCCGCCGAGATCGCGCAGCCTGCCGCGGATGGACAGGGCCACCCCCATCCGGCCCTCGCCCTCCGCCTGGTCGAGCCGGCCCGCCGGGATGCCGGGGCCGTCGTCGCGAACGGTCACGATCACCTCGTCGCCCCAGTCCTCGACCAGGATCCAGGCCCGCGCCCCCTCCCCGGCGTGCTTGCGCACGTTGTCCAGGGCGGCGCCGACGGCCGCGGCCAGTTCCTTGGCGGCGGGCACCGGCAGCGGCACCGGGGTGCCCGGCTCGGCGAAGCTCACCCGGGACCCGGCGTGCGGGGCGAGCAGCGAGCGCAGGTCCAACTCGCCGTCGTCGGCGCCCGGCTCCTCCTCCTCGTACGTGTCCACCAGCGCGCCGCGCGACTCGTCGCGGCAGACCCGGGAGGGCTGCACCAGCCCGCTGGAGACGAGCGTGCGCAGCGCCACCTCCTGCTCCCCCGCCATCCTGCCGAGCTCCTCGGCCTCGCCGCCCAGCTCGCTGCCGCGCCGCTGGACCATGGCGAGGACCTGGAGGACCCCGTCGTGGATGTCGCGGGCGAGCCGCTCGCGCTCGCGGGTGGCGGCCTCGATCTCCAGTGCCCGGGCGAGGGTGTTCTCGCTGGCCCGGGCGACCTCGACGACGTAGCCGATGGCCACCGAGGAGACCCAGACGAGCAGGACGTTGTGCAGGGCGTCCCGGGTGGGCTGGCCGCCGTGGATGAGGATGGTCGCCGCGGCCACGAACGTGGAGGCGAAGCAGGCCCAGCGCCAGCCGCCCTTGATGGCGAAGCCGAGGACCGCGCCGCCGGTCCAGATCGTGGGGAGGGTGGGACCGCCCCCGGCGATCCGCTCGTGGGTGTCGGCGATCGGGGTCAGCGCGATCCCGAGGATCGCGACGGTGAGGTCGGCGACGAGGAAGGCCTTGGTGCAGCTGGCGGCGTTGGCGACCCTGCCGAAGGTCGCGAGGGTCCACAGGGCGAGGAAGGAGAGGTAGCCGGCCGCGACCCCGGGGTGCGGGAACTCCTTGTACGAGGCGGCGAACAGCAGCACCGCGTAGATCATGGTCAGCAGCCGGTACGCCGTCAGGGCGCGCCAGAGCGGCTGCTCGACCGACATGCGTACGACGCGTTCCCGCTTCGCCATCTCCCCCACCCCTCGCGGGCGGTACCGCCCGCGCCCGGCTACTCCGGCGTGCCGCCGGCCTTCTCGCCCTTTTCCGGCTTCTCCGACTTCTCGGCCTTGGCGGCCTTCTCGGCATCGGCGATCTGGCGCTTGGCCGCCGTCGCGTAGATGTCGACGTACTCCTGGCCGGAGAGCTTCATGATCTCGTACATGACCTCGTCGGTCACCGAGCGGAGGATGAAGCGGTCGTTGTCCATGCCGTGGTAGCGGCTGAAGTCCAGCGGCTTGCCGATCCGGATCCCCGGACGCATCAGCTTGGGGACCACCTTGCCGGGCGGCTGGATCTTCTCCGTGTCGATCATCGCCACGGGGATCACGGGCGCCCCGGTGGCCAGGGCCACGCGGGCCAGACCGCCGGGCTTGCCGCGGTAGAGGCGTCCGTCGGGTGAACGCGTGCCCTCGGGGTAGATACCGAACAACTCCCCGCGTTCGATGACGTCGATGCCGCTCTGGATCGCGGCCTCGCCGGCCCCGCGGGCGCCGGAGCGGTCCACCGGGAGCTGGCCGACGCCCTTGAAGAAGGCGGCCGTCAGCTTGCCCTTGACCCCCGGGGAGGTGAAGTACTCGGCCTTCGCGATGAAGGTGACCTTCCGGTCCAGCACCGCCGGCAGGAAGAAGGAGTCGGAGAAGGACAGGTGGTTGCTCGCGAGGATCGCCGGCCCCTCCGCGGGAATGTTCTCGAGGCCCTCCACCCACGGCCTGAAAGCGAGTTTCAGTGAACCGCCGATGGAGAACTTCATTGCGCCGTAGATCAACTCGAAAGCCTTCCTGTGTCTGTCGAACAGACCATATCCCGTGCCCACACCGGCAGGGGCCCGACGACCCTGGCCGGTGCCACCCCGGTCGCGTACGGTGAAGTCACACAGAGCAACGCACCCACCCGACGTACATCATGATCAAGGAGACCCTGGTGCCCGTCCTCCCTGGAGCCGAGCCGTTCCGCCACGAGGGCGGAGAGGTCGGCGTCCTCCTCTGCCACGGCTTCACCGGTTCCCCGCAGTCGCTGCGCCCCTGGGCCGAGTATCTCGCCGGGCGGGGGCTCACGGTGTCGCTGCCGCTGCTGCCCGGACACGGGACGCGCTGGCAGGACATGCAGCTCACGGGCTGGCAGGACTGGTACGCCGAGGTCGACCGCGCCCTGCGGGAACTGCTGGACCGGTGCGAGCAGGTGTTCGTCTTCGGGCTGTCGATGGGCGGGGCCCTGACCCTGCGGCTGGCCGCCAAGCACGGGGACTCCATCAGCGGCATCGTGCTCGTCAACCCGGCCAACAAGGTGCACGACCCGCTGGCCGTGACCCTTCCGGTGACCAAGCACTTCATCCGCTCCACTCCGGGCATCGCGAGCGACATCGCGAAGCCGGGCTCGGAGGAGGTCGGCTACGACCGGGTCCCGACCCGGGCCGCGCACTCGCTGAAGAAGTTCCTGCAACTGGTCGACACCGAGCTGCCGCAGGTCACGCAGCCGATGCTGCTGCTGCACAGCCCGCAGGACCATGTCGTACCGCCCGTCGACTCCGCTCGGGTACTGGCCCGGGTCTCCTCCACGGATGTCACCGAGACCCTGCTGGAACAGAGCTACCACGTCGCGACGTTGGACCATGACGCGGAGCGGATCTTCGCGGACAGCTATGCGTTCATCGGCCGACTGGCGGAGAGCGTGGGCAGGGAGGGGGCGCAGGCCGGTGGCTGAGCACGAGGAGCAGTCCGGCGGGGTGCCGCCGCTGGACGAGGAAGCGGCGTGGGCGGCGATCGTCGCCGGGTACGGGCAGGAGCCGCCGGACCCGCCGGGGGCCCGGCCGTTCAAGCCGATCGAGAACCTCCTCCTGCCGGAGGAGGACGTCAAACCGCTGCCCGAGCCGGAGCCCGGGCCCGAGCCGGCCGAGGAAGCGATCGCGGAACCGGAGCCGCCGGTGGCGCTGGGCAGCTCCGTGGTCTTCGCCCCGGGCGTGGGCATGACGGGCCCCCGGGACCACTCACTGGAGGAGCCCAAGGACGACGACCTGTCCCCGGCGGAGGAGGGCCACTTCGTTCCTCCGGAGCCGGAGCTCCCGCCCGCGGACACGACGTCGAAGTTCGCGTGGCTGGCGGTGGTCGGCGGCCCGGTGCTGCTCCTGCTGGCGGTGCTCCTGCAGTGGGAGATGACCTGGTGGCTGACGACGCTGGGCATCGGCGGCTTCCTGGGCGGCTTCGCGACGCTGGTGGCGCGCATGGCGCACGACGACGAGGACGACGACGACCCGGGCCGCGGCGCGGTCGTCTGACCACCGGCGGGGCTGAGACAGCCCCGCCGGTGTTCGAGGCGCGGGGGTCCGGGGGCAGCACCCCCGGCAACGGCCCGCAGCCGGGGGTACGGGATCGCCGGGCTACGGCGCAGCCGCCAGGCGCAGGGCCGCCAGCACCGGCAAGTGGTCCGTCGCCGACCGCAGGTCCTCGGCGAAGACCCCCGGCAGCCCCGTAGGGACCCCGCAGGCCAGCACCTCCACCCCCTTCGAGGCGAACACGGCGTCGATCCGCCGCTCCGGCGCCGCCGCCGGGAAGGTCGGTCCGCCGCCCCACGGGGCCACGGCCCGGCAGTCCTGGAGCTCGGCGGCCAGCCTCCCGTACGCCGGCCCGTCCGGGCCTTCGTTCAGGTCGCCCGCGGCGATCGCGTACGGCACGTCCAGCCCGGCCAGCCGGTCCAGCAGCAGCTCCGCGTGGGCCCGCCGCTCCGCGGCCTGCAGCGACAGGTGTACGGAGGCCAGGCCCACCCGGACGTCCCCGACCCGGACCACCGCCGTCGCGAAGCCCCGGCGGTGCAGTCCGGGCGTGCGCGGCAGCAGCACGTCCTGCGTGCGCTCCACGAAGACCCGCAGCGAGCACAGCAGCAGCGGGCCGGCCGCCGTCGCGCCCCCGCCCAGCACCACCAGGTCGCACTTGGCCGCCAGGCGGGCCGCGTGTTTGCGCCACCGGAAGAACCGCGGCGCCTCCTGTACGAGGACGAGGTCGGGCTCGCAGGCCCGGATCACCCGGACCAGCGCCTCCTCGTCGTCGCGCAGCGATCGGATGTTGTAGCTGAGCACCCGGATCACGGCAGAACCGTCGGGCTCCGTACGGGACTTCGGCAGCTGGTCCATGCCCGCAAGATACGCAGCCGCCCGCCGCTCCCCCAAGGGGCGCGGCGGGCGGCGGGCATGGAATGCAGGGCGGAGGTGCTCAGCCCTGGCGGGCCAGGTCGGCCGCGCCGACGAGCCCGGCCTTGCCGCCGAGCTGTGCGGCGAGGACCTGGGCGTGCGGCCGCCAGGCGCCGCCCACCAGCCAGCGCTTGAAGGACTTGCGGATCGGGTCGAGGACGAGGTCGCCCTCGTCGGAGACCCCGCCGCCGACGATGAACGCGGACGGGTCGAAGAGCGAGGCCAGGTCGGCCAGGCCCGCGCCGGCCCAGCGGGCCAGCTCGCGGAAGGCGTCGATGGCCACCAGGTCGCCCTGCCGGGCGGCCTCGCTGATGTGCTTGCCCTCGATGCCCTCGGGAGTGCCGTCGCCGAGCGAGAGCAGGATCGTCGCGTTCTCGGGGGTGGCGTTGGCGCGCTGCTTCGCGTACCGGACGAGCGCGCGCCCGGAGGCGTACTGCTCCCAGCAGCCCTGGCTGCCGCAGCCGCACAGCAGCCCGTCCGGGACGACCCGGATGTGGCCGAACTCGGCGGCGACGCCGAACCGTCCGCGGCGCAGCTTGTTGCCGATGATGATGCCGCCGCCGAGGCCGGTGCCGAGCGTGATGCAGATGACGTCGTCGTGGCCCTGGCCCGCACCGAAGCGGTACTCGCCCCAGGCCGCGCAGTTCGCGTCGTTCTCGACGACGACGGGCAGGCCGATGCGCTGCTCGACCTTGTCCTTGAGCGGCTCGTGCCGCCAGTTGATGTTGGGCGCGAAGAGCACCGTCGCGCGCTTGTCGTCCACGTATCCGGCGGCGCCGATGCCGACGGCCTCGATGGTGTGGTTGCTGCTGACCTCGGAAACGGCGGCGCAGATGGCCTCCGTCACTCCGTCCGCGGTCGGCGGGGTGGGCACCTTGTACGTCTCAAGGATCGTGCCCTCTTCGTCGACCACGCCGGCCGCGATCTTCGTGCCGCCGATGTCGACGCCGATGGTGAGTCCCATTAGTCCCTCGGTTTCCGGTCAAACCCCGCCACGGCCAACGGTACCCGAGGCTTCCGGAGCTTCAGTCGAGATCGATCCGCTCGGAGGGGCCGTCGTCGGGGCCGTCCTCGCGGGGATCGTGGTCGTGGGAGCCCTGCCGGGGGGCCGGGGGCTCGTCCCGGGTCCAGCGGCGCTCGTGGCCCTCGACGGCCGAGCGGTAGGCGGCGAGCAGTTCGGAGCCGGCGGCCGCGAGGTGGTCGAAGACTTCCGGGTTGCGCTCGATGACGGGCTTGGCGGCGGTCTTGGCCTGGTCGACGATCTGGCGCACCGCACCCTGTGCGGCCACGCCGAACAGCGGGTTGTTCATCCCGGAGACCTTGTCGGCGACGGCTTCGAAGAGCTTGAACAGCTCCTCGGCGGCGGAGCCGGTGCCACCGGCTCCGGCCTGGCCCTGTCCGCGCAGGCGCTCCTTCTCGGCGGCGAGGTCCTCGGCGCAGGCCCTGGCCCAGGCGTCGTCGTCGGTGGGGCGGTCGGTGGCCTCGCTCATGGCGGACTCTCTCCTGCGGCGGCTGCTGGACGTGCGGTACGGGCTACCTTCGACGGTACCCGAACGGGGGTACGCGGTTCATTGCGTACGCGGCCACAGTCCCGGGTCCGGGGTGAAACGGATGCGGAGCTCCCCCTCGGCGAGGGCGGCGCCGGAGACGGTGCAGCGGCGCAGCGCCCCGGGGAGCGGAACGATCCTGCGGTGGGGGCCGGCCGTGAGCAGCAGCTCGTCGCCGCGGCGGACGAGGTCGAGGTCCCGCTTGTGCGCGCCGGGCAGCGGTACCACCCAGACGAGCACCCCGTCCTCCGCGAGCCGGTCCTCGACGGCCCAGGCCCGGCGGGGTGCGGGCGCCGCGGGCACGAGCCCGTCGGCGTCGGCGAGCCGCTCCAGGTCCTGCGGGCCTCGCGGGTCGCGGCCGAGGTGGGCGAGGGCCACCACCGGGAGCTCCTCGGCCCACTCGGCGGCGTACTTCTGCTGCTCGGCGGCGAGCCCGGCCAGCCAGGGGTCGGCGGATTCCGCCGGCACGGTGCGGTTGGCGACGAGGGCGGAGACGGGCAGCTGCTGGAGGGCGAGCCCGAGCCGGCCGAGGCGCAGCGCGTCGGCGGCGGCCGGGCCCGGTTCGGCGACCAGCCGCAGCTCGGTGGTGTCGGCCTCGACGACGGCCTGGACGGCGGCCAGCTCCTCGTCCCAGCGGGCGGCGGTCTCGTAGAGCCACTGCGCGGGCATGGGTACGCCGGCCAGCTGGGCCAGTACGGGCCGCAGGGCGCGGGCGGCCTGCCTCTCGGCCGGAAGCAGCCGGGCGAGGTAGCGGCGCAGCTGGGCGGGGAGGGCGAGGGCGGCCACGGTCTGGTGGAGCGGCGGCATGTCGACGACGACGAGGTCGATGCCGGGCGCCGCGGCGGCCCGCCGCAGGGCGCGGAGCAGGGCGAACTGTTCGGCGCCGGGCAGTTCGGTGATCTCCTCGGCGCCCAGGGGCCGGGCCCCGACCATGCCGAGCAGGGCGGATCCGCGCTGCTGGAGGGCGACGAGTTCCTCGCGGAACTCCTCGCCGGAGTCCACCCGGGCCACCCGCAGCCCGGCTGCGGCCGGGTCGCCGACCAGGGCGGCGAGCGGGTCGCCGATGTCGCCGGAGAGCAGCAGCACCCGCCTCCCCCGGCGGGCCGCGGCGAGGGCGGTGGCCGCCGCCACGGTGGTCCGCCCGGCCCCGCCGGGGCCGGTGATCAGCAAGGTGTGCATGGTGCGGGTGCTCCGGTGTGCGGAAAGCGGGGAAGCGGGGAAGCGGGATCAGACGGTCTCGACGCGCTTCTTCAGGCCCGCGAGCGCCCGGTCGATGATGACCTTCTCGGCCTTGCGCTTGATCATGCCGAGCATGGGGATCTTGACGTCCACGGTCAGCTGGTAGGTGACCTCGGTGCGCTTGCCGCCGTCGACGGGGGTCAGTCGGTACGAGCCGTCCAGCTGGCGCAGCATCTGGGACTTGTCCAGGGTCCAGCTGACCTCGTCCGTGCCCTTCCAGGTGTAGGCCAGGGTGTGGTCGTCCTTGATCGCGCCCGCGTCGAGCAGCAGGCGCACCTTCTCGGCCCGCCCCTCGGCGTCAGTGGCCAGTACCTCGGCCTCCTTCACCTCGCCGGTCCACTCGGGGTAGCGGGCGAAGTCGGCGATCACGGCCATCACGTCGGTGGGCGCAGCCTCGATCGTGATGCTTGAGCTGGTGTGTTCCGCCATCGCGGTCGCTCCTCCGGGCTGGGGGTGGTACCTCCCAGCGGCAGCTGGGGGAGTTCGAGGATGTGTGCGGCCTGGGGCCGCCGCGTGAAGGCTACCGCGCGTGTGGACGTCGCCACTCCAGTGCCTCCCGCACCTTGCCGGAGCCCGCCGCGATGCGGCTTGATCCCTACCATTCGAGGACCCAGGGCCGGCCGGTCGCGGCGAAGTGGCCCACGTTCACGCACTCGGTGTTCCCGATGCGCATGCGGCGGGCGAGCGGCTGGTGGACGTGTCCGAAGAGGGCGTAGCGGGGGCGGGTGCGGCGGATGGCGGCGAACAGGGCCTCGCTGCCGCGTTCGAAGCGCCGGGCGACGGTGTCGTAGCAGAGCTCGGGCACCTCGGGCGGGATGTGCGAGCAGAGCACGTCGACCTCGCCGAGGGCCTCCACCTTGGCGGCGTACTCCTCCACGTCCACCTCGTACGGGGTCCGCATCGGGGAGGGCAGTCCGCCGCCGACGAAGCCGAAGACGCGGCCCCCGATCTCGACGCGCTGCCCGTCGAGCACGGTGAGGCCGTTGCGGGCGGCGTACTCGGGCCACAGGCCCGGGATGTCGACGTTGCCGTAGGTGGCGTACGTGGGGGTGGGGAAGGCGGCGAACATCTGCGCGTACTGGCGGCGTACGGCGGCCTCGATCAGGGACTCCCGGTCCAGGCCGGTCCACAGCTGCCGGCCGAAGGCGTGGGCCTCCTCGAAGCGGCGGGCGGTGCGCAGCTCGACGATCCGGTCGGCGTTCTCGACGCCGAACAGGTCGGGGAAGATCCCGCGCGAGTGGTCGGCGTAGTCGAGGAAGAGCACGAGGTCGCCGAGGCAGATGAGGGCGTCCGCGCCGTCGCCGGCTCGGGCGAGGGCTTCGGTGTTGCCGTGCACGTCGCTGACGACGTGGACCCGGGTGCGGCCTGATCCGCTCGTACCGAACTGCGCTCCCCGCATGCTGCCACCCATGCCGCCCACCCTAGGGCCGCCTGGTGACGGCGGGTAGAGGGGGTGAGAGAGGTGGCCGGACCTGCGGTTACTTCCGAGTCGCAAGGGGGGTCGACTACTGTCGGCGCGTAAGGGTGAGACGGGGTACGTACAGAATGTGACGCACGGAACATCTGGCCGGTTCCCCCTATCGGGAACCCACTACCGGTGGGTAACGTCCGGTCGGTCCACATGGTGGCGATGGCGCCCAGAGGAGCAGCAGTCTTGCGCGAGTTCAGCCTTCCGGCCCTGTACGAGGTCCCGTCGGACGGGAACCTGACGGATCTCATCCGCCGCAACGCCGCTCAGCATCCAGACACCGCCGTCATGAGCCGCAAGGTCGACGGCCGGTGGCAGGACGTGACCGCGACGGAGTTCCTCGCCGAGGTCCGTGCCGCGGCCAAGGGCCTCATCGCGGCCGGCATCCGGCCCGGCGACCGGGTCGCCCTCATCTCCCGCACCCGCTACGAGTGGGTGCTGTTCGACTTCGCGATCTGGAGCGCGGGCGGCGTCACCGTCCCCGTGTACGAGACCAGCTCCCCCGAGCAGGTCCAGTGGATCCTCGGCGACTCCGGCGCCGTCGCCGTCATCGTGGAGAGCCCGGCGCACAGCGCGTCCGTGGCCTCGCTGCGCGACCGGCTTCCGGAGCTGCGCGAGGTCTGGGAGATCGAGCAGGGCGCACTGGAGGCGCTGAAGGCCGCCGGCGCGGAGATCTCCGACGCCGAGGTCGAGGAGCGCAGCAGCCACGCGAACGCGGACGACCCGGCCACGATCGTCTACACCTCGGGCACCACCGGCCGCCCCAAGGGCTGCGTGCTGACCCACCGCAACTTCTTCGCCGAGTGCGGCAACGTGGTGGAGCGCCTGAGCCCGCTCTTCCGCACCGGCGAGTGCTCCGTGCTGCTCTTCCTGCCGGCGGCGCACGTCTTCGGGCGCCTGGTGGAGGTGGCGGCCGTACTGGCGCCGATCCGGCTGGGCTGCGTACCGGACATCAAGAACCTGACGGACGAGCTCCAGTCCTTCCGTCCCACCCTGATCCTCGGCGTCCCGCGCGTCTTCGAGAAGGTCTACAACTCGGCGCGCGCCAAGGCCCAGGCCGACGGCAAGGGCAAGATCTTCGACGCCGCCGCGGAGACGGCGATCGCCTACAGCCGCGCGCTGGACGCCCCGAGCGGCCCGTCGCTGGGGCTGCGCCTGAAGCACAGGCTGTTCTCCAAGCTGGTCTACAGCAAGCTGCACACGGTCCTCGGCGGGCGCGGCGAGTACGCGATCTCCGGCGGCGCCCCGCTGGGCGAGCGGCTCGGCCACTTCTTCCGCGGCATCGGCTTCACGGTGCTGGAGGGCTACGGCCTCACCGAGTCCTGTGCGGCCACGGCCTTCAACCCGTGGGACAAGACGAAGATCGGTACGGTCGGCCAGCCGCTGCCCGGCTCCGTGGTGCGCATCGCGGACGACGGCGAGGTGCTGCTGCACGGCGAGCACATCTTCAAGGAGTACTGGAAGAACGAGACCGCGACCGCCGAGGCGCTGACCGACGGCTGGTTCCACACCGGCGACGTCGGCACCCTCGACGAGGACGGCTACCTCGCGATCACCGGCCGCAAGAAGGAACTCATCGTCACGGCGGGCGGCAAGAACGTCGCGCCGGCCGTGATCGAGGACCGGATCCGCGCGCACGCGCTGGTCGCCGAGTGCATGGTGGTGGGCGACGCGCGGCCCTTCGTGGCGGCGCTGGTCACCATCGACGAGGAGTTCCTCGGCCGGTGGGCCGCGGAGAACGGCAAGCCGACCGGTGTGACGGCGGCGGAGCTGCGTGAGGACGCAGACCTGATCGCCGCCGTCCAGAAGGCCGTGGATGACGGCAACGCGGCGGTTTCCAAGGCGGAATCGGTGCGGAAATTCCGCATTCTTCCCTCCCAGTTCACGGAGGAGTCGGGTCACATCACGCCGTCGCTGAAGCTGAAGCGCAATGTGGTGGCGAAGGACTTCGCGGACGAGATCGAGGCGCTGTACCGCGGCTAGTCCGGTCGGCTAGCGGGGATCCTCGGCGAGGATCCGGGCCATGTTCCGCTCCGCGAGGGCGGTGATGGTCACGAACGGGTTCACGCCGAGCGATCCGGGGACCAGGGAGCCGTCGACCACGTACAGCCCCTGGTAGCCCTTGGCCCGCCCGTACACGTCGGTGGCGTCCCCGAGGACGCAGCCGCCGAGCGGGTGGTAGGTGAAGTTGTCCGCGAAGGGCCGGTTCTCGCCGAAGAGGTCGTAGCGGTAGATCGTGAAGTTCCGCCGGTTGATGCGGTCGAAGAGGTTCTTCGCGGCGTTGACCGAGGGCGTGTTCTGGTCCCGCCGCCAGTTGAGCCGGGCCGAGTCGGTGGCGGCGTCGTAGGTGAAGCGGCCGCGTTCCGGGTTCTTGGTGATGGCCAGGTACATCGAGATCCAGTGCTCGATGCCCATGGGGAGCGGGGCGATCTCGGCGAAGACCGGGTTCGCGGTGTTGTCCCAGTCGTCGATGCCCATCGCGGGCATGGTGGCCTGGTTGCAGCCGACCGTGTCCCACAGGTGGTTGGCTCGGGCGGTCATGACGTTGCCGTTGGGGCCCCAGCCGAGGCCGACCCGGTCGCTGAGCGCGGGCAGCGTCCCGGTCTCGCGGGCCCGCAGCAGGATCTCGGTGGTTCCGAGGCTCCCGGCCCCGAGGAAGAGCTGCCTGCAGCCGAGTTCGCGGACCTGGGTGACCCGTCCGGTGACATCGCTGGTGCGGACGGTCAGGACGTATCCCCCGGCCGGGTCGGGGCGTACGCCGACCACGCGCTGCATGGTCTCGATGGTGACGTTGCCGGTGCCGATGGCCGCGGCGAGGTAGGTCTTGTCCACGCTCTTCTTGCCGTGGTTGTTGCCGTAGATGACCTCGCCGGCCAGTGCCGAGCGGGCGGCGGTGCCGGCCGCCTCGCGTTTCATGTACGCGAAGTCGTAGACGTTGGGGACGAAGACGGTCTTCAGGCCGGTGTTCTGGGCGTGCTTGCGGGAGATCCGGGCGAAGCGGTACCACTCGGTGGACTCGAACCAGGCCGGGTCGATCTCGTTGACCCCGAGCATGGCGCGGGCCCGGGGGTAGTACGTGCCGTACATTTCGTCCGCGTCGACCTGGGGCAGCACCTCGGAGAAGTACGAACGGCGGGGCGTGGGGGCCATGCCGCCGTTGACGAGCGATCCGCCGCCGACCCCCCGCCCCACGTACACGGACATGTCGCCGTAGTTCACTCGGTCGAGGACGCCGGGGTACGGGCTGATGTCGCGGTTGACCACGTCGAGCCAGAGGAACTGGGCGAGCGGGGCCTCGGTGCGGTTGCGGAACCACATGGAGCGCTGGTCGGGCGCGGAGGTGGAGGGGAAGACCTTGCCGTCGGCCCCGGGGGTGTCCCAGAGCCGGCCCATCTCCAGGACGACGGTACGTACGCCCGCCTGCCCGAGCCGCAGCGCGGCGACGGCGGACCCGTAGCCGGAGCCGACGACGATGGCGGGGGCGTACTGGGCGGCGGCGGGCTCCACGGCCGCGGCGGAGGCCGCCCCGATCCGGGTGAAGCCGAGCGCGGCGGCGGTCGAGAGGGCGCCGAGTCCCATGAGTTGACGGCGCGTCAGGTTGGATGTCATGGCCGAATCATGGGCGGAATCCAGCCTTCCGCCCAGACGCGGTATTGACAGACATCTGAGGAACAGTCAGACGTGGCTGCGCAGCGGATTGCCGGCGGCTCCGCTGTCGGGGCTCCGCCCCGAACCCCGCTCCTCAAACGCCGGAGGGGCTGGGTCTTGCCGGCGCTCCGATCCAGCCTCGCCGGCGTTTGAGGCGCGGGGGTCCGGGGGCGGAGCCCCCGGCTACAGCAGCTCGCGCAGGCGTTCCGCCAGGAGGTCCCAGCGCCACTTCTCCTCGACCCACTCACGGCCCCGCTCGCCCATCCGGCGGCGCAGTTCCGGATCCTTCAGCAGGGTGACGATCCGGTCGGCCGCCTCCTCCGGGGAACCGCCCCGGACGACCCAGCCCGTCTCGCCGTCCAGCACCGCGTCCGGCGCCCCGCCCGAGTCGCCCGCGATCACCGGCAGACCCGTGGCCGAGGCCTCCAGGTAGACAATGCCGAGTCCCTCCACGTCAAGGCCGCCCCGCCGGGTCCGGCACGGCATCGCGAAGACGTCTCCCGCGCCGTAGTGCGCCGCGAGCTCCGACCACGGGACGGCGCCGGTGAAGACCACCGAGTCCGCCACCCCGACCCGGACGGCCAGCGCCCGCAGGTCCGCCTCGTAGGGCCCGCCGCCCACGATCAGCAGCACCGCGTCCGGCACCGCCGCCAGGATCCGCGGCATCGCGTCGATCAGCGTGTCCTGCCCCTTGCGCGGCACCAGCCGCGAGACGCAGACGACCACCGGCCGGTCCGTCAGCCCGAGCCGGGCCCGGACCTCCGGCCCGCCCGATCCGGGGTGGAAGGTCTTCTCGTCCACCCCCGGCGGGAGTTGGACCATCCTGGCCGCCGCCCGGTCCGTCACCGCCGAGGCGATCCGCGAGCGCGTGTACTCCCCCAGGTAGGTCAGCGTGTCGGTGCCCTCGCCGATCCTCCGCAGCAACTGCCGCGCGGCCGGCAGCTGGGCCCAGCCCGCCTCGTGCCCGTGGGTGGTCGCCACGATCCGCCGCGCGCCCGCCCGCCGCAGCGCCGGGCCCATCAGCCCGAGCGGAGCCGCGGCCCCGAACCACACCGACTCGCAGCCGTGTTCGCGCAGCAGACCGACGGCCCGCCGCGTCACGCGCGGGGTCGGCAGCAGCATCGTCGTACGGTCGCGGACCACCTGGAACGGCTGCTCCGCGTCGAAGGCCGCGGTGGCCTCCCGGCCCTCCGCGCCGTGCTTCCACGTGGAGGCGTAGACGACGAACCGGTCGGGATCCAGCCGGAGCGCCATGTTGTGCAGGAAGGCCTGGATACCACCCGGTCGCGGCGGGAAGTCGTTGGTCACGATCAGCGTCTTGTGCATCGCTGACAACGTACCGGACGCCCTCAGCGGAACTGCTCCCGCAGGGCCTCCTGCCAGTCCTTCGTCAGCCCCTCCGGATCGACGCCGAGGGCTTCCCGCACCGCCACCGGCCACGGCTCGCGCCCCGCCCTCCCGTACAGGTCGACGAGCGCCGCCTCGCCCCAGCGCCCCGCGACCGTCCGGCAGGCCAGCCAGGCGCCCTCGTAGGCCCGGGCCAGCGCCTCCGGGTCGCCGCCGAAGGCGAAGTCCTCCGGCCGGGGCAGCTCACTGGGCACCTCGCCCCTCCGCACCGCCCTGGCCAGCGCCGGAGCGGCCTGCTCCGGAGTGGCGGAGCCACCGCGGTACGCCGCCCAGTCCGCGAAGCCCTCGGAGAGCCACTGCGGGGTGGTGGCGGTGGTCGCCGCCCGGGTGGCCACATGGGTGACCTCGTGCGTCAGGATGACCCGGCGGCCCGCCGGGCTGAGCTCCGCCCACCCCTCGGGGTTGACGACGACCCGGTCGGCGGGGGCCGGAGCCGCGCCCACCCGGCCGGTCGTGACGGCCCCCATGCCCCGGTACTCGGCGACCGGGCGGCCCAGCAGCTCCGCCATCCGCTCCAGGGAGCCGGGGACCAGTACCACCGCCCGCCCCGCCCAGGGACGCGGCCAGGCACCGCTCACCGCGGGCACCGCCCGGTCGGCCTCCGCCGCGATCGCGGACAGCGTTCCGGCGTCCTGCCCGACGCCCAGCACCAGGGAGTGCGCCCCGCGGGCCACCTCCACCGTGCCCTGGTCCCACAGCTGCGGCAGCGCGCCCGGCGCCGCCCGGTCCCCGGTGACCCGCCACCGGCCGCCCTCCCGGGCGACGCGCACCTCGCGCGCCGAGCCGGCCGGGGCCGCGTCGTAGCCGCCGAGCCGGTAGCGCAGCTCCGCCCGGGCCGTGGCCTCGCCACCGCTGCGCCGGACCGCGGAGACCTCGTACGCCCAGCCCTCCAGCGGGATCCGGGCGAGCTGTGCGGGCGGCGTACGCGCCCAGTCGGCGACGGCCTCCCGGACGTCCCGCTCGGCGGTGTCCGGCGGGGCGGGCGCCCCGCACCCGGCGAGCAGCACGCTCAGCAGGAGCGGCAGCACGCATACGAGGGACCGGCGGACGGGGGACATCCGACGATCGTACGCACGGGTGGGTCAGGGGCGGGTCACCGAGGAGACGGGCATCATGCCGACGGGGTCGTAGCGCACCCGGGCCCCCGGGTAGGGGGCGTGCACCACCTGGCCGTTGCCGACGTACATGCCGACGTGGCTGGCGTCCGAGCGGTACGTCACCAGGTCGCCGGGGCGGGCCTGCGACAACGGCACCTGCCGGCCCGCGTACCGCTGGGCCTGCGAGGTGCGCGGCAGCGAGACGCCGGCCTGCCGGTAGGACCAGACCATCAGCCCGGAGCAGTCGAAACCGGAAGGGCCGGTGGATCCCCACACGTACGGCTTGCCGACCGCGGCCCGGGCCGCCATCACCGCGGTCGCGGCGCGGCCCGAGGACGGGCCGAAGGAGGGCAGCTCGGGCAGCCCCTCGGAGCGGCCTCCGGAGCGCGAGGAGCGCTCGTAGTCGGCCCGCTCCTCGGAGGGCATCGCGTTGAGCAGCCGCCGGGCGGCCGCGAGTTTCGCGGTGACGGAGCGCTTGTGCCGGGCCACGTCGGAGCGCAGGGCGTCGAGTTCGGCGAGCTTGCGGGAGGCCTCCTGGCGCTCCTGGCCGAGTTCGCGCTGCTCCTCGCGGAGTTCGGCGAGCTGCCGGGCCTGGCGTCCGGTCAGCCGGTCGAGGGCGGCGGCCTGCTCCAGGTACGCGTCGGGGTCGTCGGCGAGCATCAGCCCGACGGCGGGGTCGATGCCGCCGCTGCGGTACTGGGCCCCGGCGAAGGTGCCGAGGACGCCCCGCATGGCATTGATGCGCTCCTGGCCGCGGGCCACCGCGTCCTGGGCCCGGTTGACCTCGACGCGGAGCCGGTCGGCCTTCTCGCCGGCGTCGTTGAAGCGCTCGGTGGCCTGCTCGGCCTCCTCGAAGAGCCGGTCGACCTGGGCGCTGATGCCGGTTCTCGCCCCGCCGCCGGGTTCGTGCGGGAGGCCGGGGGCCGCGCTCGCGGGTACCCCCGTCATGGCGACCGCGGCCGTGGCCGCGGCGGCGGCGGTGAGGACGGTGATCTTCGTGTTCCGGTCGAGGCTGCCGAGCCCGGCCCGGCGATGGGACGCCACGTGAGACCGCTCCCTTCCGCTGTGCGGGGCCCGGGTCCGCCCTCCGTGGACGGCCGTGTGCCGGGTTCCGCGCTGGCAGACAGTAGCGGCGCGACCACACGCCGACCAACGACCGCCGGAGGGCGCACATGCCGACGCCCCGCAGGAGACGCAGGTCACCGGCGGGGCGTGCGGTCAGAGGGAGGGCCTGGAATTCGCCCGGATGGGCGGCGTACGGCGCGTCCCGGACCCGGGGGCGGAGCGGATCAGCCGACCCGGACGCCGAACTGGAACGGCATGTTGTCCATGGACTCGTACTTGATGCCGCTGCGCGGGTTCGAGGCGTGCAGCGTCATGTTGTTGCCGGCGTAGAGGCCCACGTGGTGCAGGTCCCCGTAGAAGAAGACCAGGTCACCGGGCTGGAGCTGGCTGCGGCTGATGCGCGTGCCGTCGTTCACCTGGGTGAAGGTGGTGCGGCTGATGTTGACGCCGGCCTGCTTGTACGCCCACTGGGTCAGGCCCGAGCAGTCGTAGACGTTGGGGCCCGTGCCGCCGGACTGGTAGGTGAAGCCCAGCTTCGTCTTGGCGGCCGCGAGTGCGGCTCCGGCGCGGCCGGAGGCCTTCACGTCACCGAGGTCGACGCGCTGGCTGTCGGCGCGACTGGCGCGGGACTCCTCGTCCTTGAGCGCGGAGCGCTCCTGCGCGGTCAGCGTGTTGAGGAGGGCCTGGGCCTCGGCGAGCTTGTCGGCCGAGGCCTTCTTCTTCTCGGCGAGTTCCTTGCGGGTGGCGTCGAGGTCGGCGAGCTTGCCCGCGGCCTCCTGACGCTGCTGCGCGAGGGTGCGCTGCTTGGCCTGGATCCGCTGGACCGACTCGACCTGCTTGCCGCTCAAGTGCTCGAGCGAGGAGGCCTTGTCGAGGTAGCTGTCGGGGTCCTCGGAGAGGAGGAGGCCGAGGGAGGGGTCGATGCCGCCGTTGCGGTACTGGGCGCTCGCCATCGAACCGAGCGTGCTGCGCAGGTCGTTGAGGTCGCCCTGGCCGCGCGCGACCTGATCCTGGAGCTGGGCTATCTCCTTCTCGAGCTTGTCCTGGCGCTCCTTGGCGCCGTTGAACTTCTCGGTGGCCTGCTCCGCCTCTTCGTAGAGCGCGTCGACCTGGGACTTGACCTCGTCCTTGCTCGGCTTCGCCGGCGCGGCGGAGGCGCTCTGCGCGGTGAGGGCGACGGCAGCGGCCGCGACCGAGGTGAGCACGGTCACACGAGCGCGGGTCGGCTGCTTGGGTCGACGGTGGGACGCCACGAAGGCGAGCTCCTTCTTCCTCGAGCCGCCGAAGAACGCAACTCGGCAGCACCTTCGCCGCCACCCCGAATGAGTGATCTACCGCACGAAGGTTTGAGGAGACCCTAGTGACCCAGCTGTGATCAGTTCAAATCCTGCCGGGAAAAAATTCGGCCCCCGACCAGGTTCTTTACCTACAGCGCACGCTCTGTGCAGGGCACTTGACGGTGCGTCCCCCGCGAGTCCTGCCAATTCGGGCATCGGGGCGAGGAGTTACGAAACGCGCGAAAGCCGCTTCAGCAACAAAGCGGACGTCACCGGCCGCGCACCCGCCTTGGCCACCCCGTCGGCGACCTCCCGGTCCGTGGAGACCACGACCACCGGCCGGCCGGACGGCTCCGCGCGCACCAGCTGGCGGATCAGCTCGTCCGCCGTCACCCCGGCCTTCGAGAACAGCACCCGCACCCCGCGCGGCGGCGCGAGCAGCACCGGGGCCGCCAGCTCCGCCCCGTCGAAGACACAGGTCATCTCCGCGCCCGTCTGCGCCGCCAGCATCGACAGCCCGCCGAGCAGCCGCAGCCGCTGCTTCTCCAGCGGCATCGTCGGATAACCCGTCTTGGTCACGTTGTAGCCGTCGACCACCAGATGGGCCTGCGGCAGCGCCAACAGCTGGTCCAGCAACGCCGGATCGGTCTCCGAGAGGGCACGCGCCGCGATGTCCTTCGGCGTCATCCGGCCCGGCTCCACCGCGTCCACCGTGTCGGCCGGCCGCGTCGAGACCGGCGGCAGGGCCAGCTCCCGGCGCAGCCCCTGGGCGGCGTCCAGCACCGTGTCCAGCAACAGCCGCAGCCGCATGTCCTCGATGCTGCGCCCCTCACGGGTGGCCCGGCGCGAGGTCTCCAGCGCCGTCTCCACCTCCGCGAGACGGGACTTGAGCCGCCGGCTCTCGCTCTCGGCCGCCGCCACCCGGGCGGCAGCGTCACCGCGGATCCCGTCGATCTCCGCATTCACCTTGCGCAGGGCCGCATCACCCCGCTTGACGTCGCTCAGGGCGCTGCGCAGCTTGCGCTGAAGCGATTCCGCTTCCTTGCGGGACGCGTCCAGCTCGACCCGTACCTGCTCCCCGCCCGCGCGCTGCAGCTCCCGTACGTGGGCCAGCTCCTCGCGCAGCCGCTCCAGCTCGCGCCGGGTCTCCTCGCCCACCCGCTCGGCGTCGGCGCGCTGCGCCTCCTCGCCCGCGGCGGCCACCAGCTTGACCCAGCCGGCCGGCCGCAGGACGAAGGCGGCGGCGGCCACGTCCAGCGGATCCGCTGCGGCCGGCGGTGCGCCGGCCTCCAGGGCCGCGGCCAGATCGGCCTGCGCCTCGCGCAGCTTCTCGGCGACCCGACTGCGGAACACGGGGTCGGTCTCGACCGCCGCGGCCATGGCGTTGCCCGCGAACTTGGCGCGCCGGGTCGGGGTGAAGCGGGCATACTGACGCAGCTGCGCCGGGAGGTCCGCGACCGTCAGCGCGCCGAAGGCGTCCGAGACGAGCGCGACGACCCGGCGCCGCACGCCTTCCGGCAGCGGGTGGTCGAGCGCCTCGGCGGCGTCGCCGGCCGCATCGGCCGGCTCAGCGCCGCTTGCTGGCTCCACAATCCGTCACCCCTACCGTGATCTTCCTGTGGGTGCGCCTCCGTCAGGAGTCCGCGCCCGGCCTGTCCACGAGCTCGATCTGGTCCACCGCGTTGCACCAGCGACAGCGGACCGACTCGATGGTCTCATTGACCACCTCGCGCTCCTCGACCTTGGGCTCCCCGGCGAGGTCCAGGTGGACGTACTCCACGACCTTCGACGAACGGGTGACGTCGAAGCGCGTGAGGTTGCCGCACAGGGTGCAGCGCCACCGGGTGGTGTCGGTCGGCAGGGGAACCGTCATCAGGCCGCTCTCTCCTTCGTAGCTGATTCAATTAAAGCCGTCCGCGCCGCCGTATGCGTCGTCCTGCGGACCGCAGCTCGTAACCCTACGGCCTGCCACCGCTTCAGGTGGGTCCCCTTGCGTCATGCTCTGTCACATGATCGTAAGGTGGCGGGCCGTTCGCGAGGCTGCCCGGGGACCGGTGGTCACCCAGGCGCTGATCGCGGGCTGCGCCGTGGTGTTCGTACTCGGCCCGGCCTCGGGACTCAACCCGGTCTACGGGACCGGCGAGGAACTGCTGGCGAACGGGGCGGCCTACTTCCGGCGCTGGGGCGTGGTCCCGGACGAGCTGTTCACGGGCACCCCGCGGGCTTGGCTGACCCCGCTGACGGCGCTCTTCGTCCACGGCAGCTGGCTGCACCTGCTCGGGAACATGCTCTTCCTCCACGTCTTCGGCGCGATGGCGGAGGAGCGGATGGGCCGCCCGGCGTTCCTCGCCTTCTACCTCTGTACGGGCTACCTGGCGATGGCGACGTACGCGGCGGCCAACGCGGGCTCCGCGCAGACGCTGGTCGGGGCGTCCGGCGCGATCTCCGCCGTCCTGGGCGCCTTCCTCTTCCTGCTCCCGCGGGCGAGGGTGACGAGCCTGTTCCCGTTCCTCTTCTTCCTGCCGCTGCGGTTCCCGGCGTGGATCGTGCTGCTGTTCTGGTTCGCCCTCCAATGGGTGGCGGCGCAGCGGGCCGGAAGCGGGCCGGGAGTCGCCTATCTGGCCCATCTGGTGGGCTTCTCGCTCGGCTTCCTCTACGCATGGGCCCGCTATCGGGGTACGACTAGAGTGAGGCGACCAGCGACGGCCACCGAGGGAGACAGCCAGCCGTGATCACCGCGATCGTGCTCATCAAGACCAGCGTGGACCGGATCCCCGAGATCGCCGAGTCCATCGCCGCCCTCGAAAACGTCAGTGAGGTCTACTCCGTCACGGGGACGTACGACCTGATCGCGCTGGTCCGCGTGGCCCGTCACGAGAACCTGGCGGACATCATCCCCGGTCGCATCAGCAAGATCCCGGGCGTCGAGGCGACGGACACCCACGTGGCGTTCCGCACGTACTCGCAGCACGACCTGGAAGCGGCGTTCGCGATCGGCCTGGACGCGTAGCGCTGGCTTGGGCGGTGTGGCTCGCGCTGCCTCGCGCCGTGTCCCGGGCGCTGCCCGGACCCGCGCCTCAATCGCCGGCGAGGCTGAATGTGCGGGCCCGTGCCTCAGTGGACGGTGTGCGGCGGGGTCGGCTCGGGTCGGTGCGTGGGGCCGTGCCGGGGTGTCTCCTCGGCTCGGCGCGCGCGGGTGCCTCCCGGCATGACGGGGTGGTCGCGCCTCGTCCTGCGGGGACACCCCGGCACGTCCCCACTCCCCTCCGCCGACGCACCGCCGAAGCCGGCCGTGGGGCGGGGACACGCAGGAGGGTCCCCGCAGGACGAGGCGCGACCACCCCGTACGGCCATGACGCCGCCGCGCGCGCCGAGCCGAGGAGACCCTCGTGCGGGGCCCCGACCCACACCCGTACACCGCCAAGCACCCCGCAGGGGCACCGCAGGGGACGGGCCGAGAAGACCCTCGTGCGGGCACCGACCCACCCCCCGAGCCGCCCGCAGGGCAACCCGCGCCGGGGCGGCAAATTCAGCCTCGCCGGCGATTGAGGCGCACCCTGAGGGGGCACGGCCGTACGCCGCAGAGCCGACCGCAGGTCAGACGGCCGGGACGCAGCGGCCTTCCTCCGTGCGGTACTGCCACTTCGCACCGTCCGCGACGAGTTCCTTCACCGCGCGGACGAACCGCTCCACGTGCTCGTCGGGGGTGCCGGCGCCGAAGCTGACGCGGATGGCGTTGAGGGAGCGCTCGCCCGGGGCGGCCTCCGGGGCACCGCACTCGCCCTGCGCCTGCGGCTCGCTGCCCAGCAGGGTGCGGACCAGCGGGTGGGCGCAGAACAGGCCGTCGCGCACGCCGATCCCGTACTCCGCGGACAGGGCCGCCGCGAAGTGCGAGCTGTTCCAGCCGTCCACCACGAAGGAGATGACGCCCACCCGCGGGGCGTCGTCCCCGAAGAGGGAGAGGATCCGGACCGCCGGGACCTCCGCCAGGCCTTTGCGGACCTTCGCGATGAGGTGGCGTTCGCGGGCGACGAGGTTCTCGAAGCCCGCCTCGGTCAGGGCCTTGCAGGCCGAGGCGATGGAGTAGACGCCGATGACGTTCGGGGAGCCGGCCTCGTGGCGGGCGGCGGTGGTGTGCCACTCGACGTCCACGCCGCCGTCCTCGCGCCGGGCCACCTTGCGGGAGGCCCCGCCGCCGGCCAGGTACGGCTGCGCCTGCTGCAGCCAGTCCGCGCGCCCGGCGAGTACGCCCGATCCGAAGGGCGCGTAGAGCTTGTGCCCGGAGAAGGCGACCCAGTCGACGTCCAGTTCCTGTACGGAGACGGGGTGGTGCGGGGCCAGTTGGGCGGCGTCCAGCACGATGCGCGCGCCGTGGGCGTGCGCGGCGGCGGCGAGTTCCTTCACCGGCCACAGCTCACCGGTGACGTTGGAGGCGCCGGTGACGCAGACCAGGGCCGGACCGTAGGGGTCGCGGTCGGCGAGCGCGCGCTCCAGGGTGGCGACGGCCTCGGCGGGGGTGCGCGGCGCGTTGAGGTAGGTGACCTGCGCGTCCACCCACGGCAACAGCGAGGCGTGGTGCTCGGTCTCGAAGACGAACACCTGGCAGTCGGCGGGGAGTACGGCGGCCAGCAGGTTCAGCGAGTCGGTGGTGGACCGGGTGAAGACCACCTGGTCGGTGGGGCGGCAGTCGAGGAACTCGGCGACCGTGACCCGGCTCTGCTCGAAGAGGTCGGTGGAGAGCTGCGAGAGGTACCCGGCGCCGCGGTGCACGCTGCCGTAGTACGGGGCGTACGCGGCCACGTCGTCCCAGACGCGCTGCAGGGCGGGGGCGCTGGCCGCGTAGTCGAGGGCCGCGTAGCTGACCTCGCCGCCGGTGACGAGGGGGACGGTGACGTCCCGGCCGAGGACGGCGAGCGGCTCGGCACAGGCGGGGTCCACGGCGGTGGTGGTGGCGGTGGCAACGGCGGCGTTCAGGGATGCGGACATGGCGGTATCTCCCGGCAGGCAGGGCTGAATGGCTTCGGTGTGCCCGTACGCGGGTACGGCGCTGCGGCCGTCGGGGGTACGGAAAAGTCCTCGGAGCGATGCGGGGATGCACGGAAGTGACCCTGGTCCGAGGGTGAAGTGGGGGCGGAGTCGCCCTATCGCATTCGCTTGCTCACGGAAAACGCTCCTCGAGAGACCAGGACCCCTGGTGTCGAGGGATCCGCGCTTGCCGTAGGCCTTGCTGCCTACGACCTGGTCATCACCCGGGGCACCCCGCCACGGAAGGAGGGTTGCCGGACAGCAAGCCGGGGCCTAAACGCTGTCACTCGTGACCTGTCCAGCATCCTGCCACAAGATCACGCGAACGCAAGACCCCGGTCCGCATGGTGGACCGGGGTCAGCGTTTTCGCGCCGTTCTCGCCGTCTAGGCGTTGCTGGCCGCCACCCAGCGCTCCAGGACGGCCCGGGCGGCACCCGAGTCGATCGACTCCGCCGCGCGGGCCATGCCGGCCGCGATCTGCTCCTCCAGGGTGCCCGCGGCGGGGTCCAGGGCCACCAGGGCCGCCGCCGAGTTCAGCAGTACGGCGTCGCGGACCGGGCCGGTCTCCCCCGCCAGCAGGCGGCGGGCCACGTCCGCGTTGTAGGAGGGGTCCCCACCGGCCAGGGCGGAGACGTCGACCAGGGAGATGCCCACGTCACGCGGGTCGAAGGTCTGCTCGGCGACCTTGCCGTCGCGGACCCACCAGATCCGCGAGGTCGAGGCCGTGGTCAGTTCGTCCAGGCCGTCGTCGCCGCGGAAGACGAGCGCGGAGGAGCCCCGCTCGGCGAGGACGCCCGCGACGATCGGGGCCATCCGGGGGTCGGCCACGCCCGAGGCCTGGGCCCGTACCCGGGCCGGGTTGGTCAGCGGGCCGAGGATGTTGAAGGTGGTGCGGATGCCGAGCTCCTTGCGGGCGGCCGCCACGTGGCGCAGTGCCGGGTGGAACTTCACCGCGAAGCAGAAGGTGATGCCGGCCTCCTCGGCGACCTCGACGACCCGCGCCGTGCTGAGGTCGAGGTTGACGCCGAGCTTCTCCAGGACGTCCGAGGACCCGCTCGCGGAGGAAGCCGCCCGGTTTCCGTGCTTGACGACCTTGGCTCCGGTGCCGGCCACCACGATCGCGGACATCGTGGAGATGTTCACCGTTTTGGCCCCGTCGCCGCCGGTGCCGACGATGTCCACCGTGCGGCCCGGCACCTCGATCAGGTTGGCGTGCGCGTACATCGCCCGCACGAGGCCGTTGATCTCCTCGACGGTCTCCCCCTTGGCCCGCAGCGCGACGGTGAAGCCGGCGATCTGGGCGTCGGTGGCCTCCCCGCGCATGATCCGGTCCATCGCCCAGGCGGTGTCCTCGGCGCGCAGGTCCCGGCCGGTCAGCAGAGCGTCGAGAACGCCCGGCCAGCCACGGGCCGCCACGCTGTCGCCGCCTGCCGGGGTCGCAACGTTCATGGTCCGCTCCTGCTGTTGGTGGGCCGTGCCCATGCTCTGCCGCCCACGTCGAATGGGTCCGGGTTCAGCCTATCCAGCCCCGGTTACGGCAAAGAGCCCCGTCCGGAGTCCGGACGGGGCTCTTGCCGTGGCGACACCAGGACTGACCGAAATCAGTCCCTCATGCGGTCATGCGTGGCGCGCGGGGATCAGTGGTGGCCGTGGCCGGACTGAATCTCCTTGTATTCCTCCACCGTGGGCTTCGGAATCTGGTTGTTCTCGCCGTAGAAGCCCTTGCTGAGCTTCGCGCGGAGCTTCTCCGTGGCCTTCACCTTGCGCTCGACACCGTTCTCGTCGACCGTCGGGCCGATCTCGATCGGCTTGTACTGCTCGTGCGCGGTGAGGGTGTGCAGCTTGCCCTGCGGGAGCGGCTCGTGGACCTCGACGAACTCACCGTGCGGCAGACGCTTGATGATGCCGGTCTCGCGACCGTGCAGCACCTTGTCGTGGTCCCGGCGCTGGAGGCCGAGGCAGATCCGCTTGGTGACGATGAAGGCGAGGACCGGGACGACGAAGAAGCCGATCCGGACGAACCAGGTGATCGAGTTGATCGAGAGGTGGAAGTACTGCGCGAACATGTCGTTTCCACCGCCGATCAGGAGCACGATGTACTCCGCGATCCAGGCGACACCGAAGGCCGTACGGGTCGGGACGTTGCGCGGGCGGTCCAGGATGTGGTGCTCGCGCTTGTCCCCGGTGACCCAGGACTCGATGAAGGGCCAGACGGCGATCGCGCCGAGCACCAGCGGGAAGAGCAGCAGCGGGATGAACACGCCCAGGACGAGCGTGTGGCCCCACAGGTTGATCTCCCAGCCGGGCATGGCTCGGATCAGGCCTTCCGGCATACCCATGTACCAGTCGGGCTGCGCACCGGTGGACACGTGGTCCGGGCGGTACGGGCCGAGGGCCCAGATCGGGTTGATCGAGGCGATCGCCGCGACGGCCGCGATGACACCGAAGACCAGGAAGAAGAAGCCTCCGGCCTTGGCCATGTAGACCGGCAGCAGCGGCATGCCGACGACGTTGTTGTTCGTCTTGCCGGGACCCGCGTACTGGGTGTGCTTGTGGTAGAAGACCAGGATCAGGTGGGCCACGAGCAGGCCCATCATGATGCCGGGCAGCAGCAGGATGTGCACCGAGTAGAACCGCGCGACGAAGTCGCCGCCCGGGAACTCCCCGCCGAACAGGAACATCGACAGGTACGTGCCGACGACCGGGACGGACAGGATGGCGCCCTGCATGAAGCGGACACCGGTACCCGAGAGCAGGTCGTCCGGCAGCGAGTAACCGGTGAAGCCGGTGAACATGCCGAGGACCAGCAGCAGGAAGCCGAAGATCCAGTTGACCTCACGGGGCTTGCGGAACGCGCCGGTGAAGAAGACGCGCATCATGTGCACGATCATCGCCGCGACGAAGATCAGTGCCGCCCAGTGGTGGATCTGACGGATCAGCAGGCCACCGCGGACGTCGAAGCTGATGTCCAGCGTCGAGGCGAAGGCCTCGGACATCATGACGCCCTGCATCGGCACGTACGAGCCGTGGTACACGACCTCGTTCATGCTCGGGTGGAAGAACAGCGTCAGGTACACACCCGTGAGGATGATGATGATGAAGCTGTAGAGGCAGATCTCACCCAGCATGAAGGACCAGTGGTCCGGGAAGATCTTGCGCATGTTGGCCTTGGCGAGGCTGTAGATGCCCAGGCGGCCGTCCGCCCAGTCCGCTACTCGCTCGCCGGCAGGCGCTTTGCGCGCTTTGGTGTCAGAGGCAGTGCTCATCCGCGCTCCCAGAATGCAGGACCGACGGGCTCTTCGAAGTCGCCGAGCGCTTCGAGGAAGCCTTCGTCATTCACGCCGATCCGCAGCTGCGGAAGCGCGTGACCGGCCGGGCCGAAGATGACACGGGCGCCGTCGGAGAGGTCGAAGGTGGACTGGTGGCACGGGCAGAGCACGTGGTGCGTCTGCTGCTCGTACAGGCTGATCGGGCAGCCGACGTGGGTGCAGATCTTGGAGTAGGCCACGATCCCGTCGTGGGACCACTCCAGTTCCTGCTTGTCCTTGATGTCGTCCGGCTGAATGCGGACGATCATCAGGGCGGCCTTGGCGATCTGGACCTGGAAGTCGTGCTGCTCCTCCTCCAGGCCTTCCGGCATGGCGAAGGTCAGCGAACCGACGAGGACGTCCTCGGGACGCAGCGGCTCCATCGTGTTCTGGTTGATGAGCAGCTTGCCCTTGGCCCACAGGGTCTTGCGCAGCTTCTCCTCGGGCAGCGGGCCCAGGTCGCGCATGATCATGACGGCGGACAGCGGCAGCATGGCCAGCGCGCCCAGCATCGTGTTGCGGATCAGCGGACGCCGGCCGATGCCGGACTCGTTCGCACCGTCCGCGAAGTCCTGCAGGACCTTGGCCTTGACCTCCGCCGGGGCGGCGATCTCGTGGCGGTCGTCGGCGACCTCGACGTCGGACATCAGGGTGCGGGCCCAGTGGACCGCGCCCGCGCCGATGCAGAAGAGGGCCGCGCCCAGCGTCATGCCCAGGGAGAAGTTGAGCGCGCTGACCTTCCCGATGGGGAAGATGTACACGATCTTGTCGACCGGGAAGATCACGTAGGACGCGATGAAGCCGATCGTGGCCAGCATCGACAGCGTGAAGAGCATCGCGACGGTGCGCTCGGAGCGCTTCGCCGCCCGCTCGTCGATGTCCTGGATGCGCGGCTTGTGGACCGGCAGGCCCGGGTCCGCGAACGGGTCGTCCGCGACCGCTACGCCACCGTGGTGGGCGTCGCCCTGCTCGGTCGGCAGGTGCTTGTCTTCGGGAATCTCTTGGCTACTCATGACTTCTTGGCCTTAGCGGTGTGGGCCGCGACCCAGACGGCGACAGCGATCAACGCACCCAGGGCGAAGATCCAGCCGAACAGACCCTCGGAGACGGGGCCGAGGCCGCCGAGCTTCAGGCCGCCGGGGCTGGTCGACTTCTCGCCGTTGACGTTCTCCAGGTACGCGATGATGTCCTTCTTCTGCTTCTCCGGCATGGTGCTGTCGGGGAAGGAGGGCATGTTCTGCGGGCCGGTCTGCATGGCCTCGTAGATGTGCTTCGGCGAAACGTCCTCAAGGTTGGGGGCGTACTTGCCGTTCGTCAGCGCGCCGCCCTCACCGGTGAAGTTGTGGCACTGCGCGCAGTTGTTGCGGAACAGCTCACCACCGTTGGCGATGTCGGCACCTGCCGTGTCGTACTGCTTCTCGGTCGGCGTGATCGGACCGGCACCGAGGGACGCGATGTACGCGGCCAGCTGGTCGATCTGCGCCTGGGTGTAGATGACGGGCTTCTTCGGCACCTGGGCGCCGGGCTGCTGGGCGGGCATGCGGCCCGTGCTCACCTGGAAGTCGACGGCCGCGGAGCCGACGCCGACCAGGCTCGGGCCGTCAGAGGAACCCTGACCGCCGGTTCCGTGGCAGCTTGCGCAACCCACGGCGTAGAGCTTCTTGCCCTCCTCGATGGCGAGGGACTGGGCGGTTTCATCGGCCTGCGCCTTGCCCGCGGGGGCGAAGGCGGCGTACAGCCCCCCAGTGGCCGCCAGCGCGAGGAGTAGAACGACGACCGCCGCCAGCGGATGGCGTCGTCGTGCGGAGAGCTTTTTCACGGATTACCCCGGTGTCAGGATCTTCTGCGTCGGTGTGTCTGGATGGAGTGCCGGGTCTTGCCCGGTGACGTGTTCGCTACTTGATCAGGTAGATCGTGGCGAAGAGGCCGATCCAGACGACATCGACGAAGTGCCAGTAGTAGGACACGACGATGGCCGACGTGGCCTGTTCGTGGGTGAACCTCTTGGCCGCGTACGTCCGGCCGAGGACCAGCAGGAAGGCGATGAGACCGCCCGTCACGTGCAGACCGTGGAACCCGGTGGTCAGGTAGAAGACCGAGCCGTACGGACCGGACGAGAGGCTCATGCCCTCGTGCTTGACCAGCTCGGTGTACTCGAACACCTGGCCGCCAATGAAGATCGCACCCATGACGAACGTGATGATGAACCACGTCCGGAGCTTCTTCACGTCACCGCGCTCGGCGGCGAATACGCCGAGCTGGCAGGTGAGCGAGGAAAGCACCAGGATCGTCGTGTTCGTCGCCGAGAAGGGCAGATTCAAGGCCGAGGCCTGCTCTGTCCAGTACTCGGGACCTGTCACGGATCGCAGGGTGAAGTACATCGCGAAGAGGGCCGCGAAGAACATCAGCTCGGAACTCAACCAGATGATGGTTCCGACGCTGACGAGGTTCGGCCGGTTGACCGTCGGGTGCGCGTGCCCGGTATCTACTGTCGTTGCTGTCGCCACGACCGACATTATGTCGGTCGCTTATCCCGCCCTCACCCCGGGGGGTGCCGTTCGGAGTGTCAGGGGCGTGTGCAAGGCCCGAACGGCCCATCAGATGGCCTCTGCGGGATGCCCCGTGCTTCCCTCGGCGAACCGATGTTGACAGGGGACCGGGAGGAGTAGCATCCCGCGCAACATCAACGTGATTCACGGGCACACGTGGAGGAACGAAATGCGGGCGACTGCGCGGGTTCTGGTCTACAGCGACGACGCGGGCACCCGGGAGCAGGTGCGGCTGGCGGCAGGACGCAGGCCCGCCGCGGACCTGCCGCCGGTGGAGTTCCTGGAGTGCGCCACGCTGCCGGCGGTGCTGACGGAGCTGGATGCGGGCGGCATCGACGCGTGCGTGCTGGACGGCGAGGCGGTTCCGGCCGGGGGCATGGGCGTGTGCCGGCAGATCAAGGACGAGATCTTCCGGTGTCCGCCGGTGCTGCTCCTCATGGGGCGGCCCCAGGACGCCTGGCTGGCCACGTGGAGCCGCGCCGACGCCGCGGTGACCCTTCCGGTGGACCCGGTGGCGTTCGCGGACGCCCTGGCGGGCCTCCTGAGGACGCGTCTGTCGTTGGACGCCTGAGCCGCCCCGTACGCCCTGCGGGGCCGTACGCGCCCGACTGCGGCCCGTTCGGGTGAATGATCCGGTGCATCCTCCCCCCGGACGCGTCCGGGGGGAGGTGGCCCGCTCGGGACCGCTCAGACGGTGGGCCGCAGGCGGGCCTGGTCGACGGGGCTGCGGCCTTCCTGGGTGCCCTTGAGGAGGGCGCTGCCCTGGCGCCAGTCCTTCCAGTCCATGTTCCAGTCGCCGAAGCCGTTGCCGAAGATGTCCATGTCGTCGCCGATGCTGTTGACCACTTGGACGATGTCGCCCTCGGTGATGTTCTCGTAGAACCAGGCGGCGTTGCCGGTGCTCATGCCGGTGCAGCCGTGGCTGACGTTCTCGTAGCCCTGCGAGCCGACGGACCACGGCGCGGCGTGGACGTATTCACCACTCCAGGTGACGCGGGTGGCGTAGTAGACGGGCAGGTTGTAGTACTCGCTGCCGCCGATGCCGACGGTGTCACCGCGCATCTGTACGAAGTACTGCTTGCCCAGCACCACCTTGATGCCGTTGCGGGTGGAGAAGCCGGGCTTCCCGGTGGTCACCGGAATGGTGTTGATCACTTCTCCGTTGCGCTTGAAGGTCAGGTAGTGCGAGGAGGCGTCGGTGGTGACCTCGACCCGGTCCCCGATCTCCAGCTTCAGCGGCTTGGCCACGGCTCCGTGGAGCTCGTCGGTGATCCTGACGCCCTCCAGGTTGCTCCGTACGGAGACGGCGGAGTTGGCGGGCCAGTAGTCCTTGGGCCGGTAGTGGATGTGCTTGTCGTCCACCCAGTGCCAGGCGCCCTCGACTCCGGACGGGGCGTCGACGACGAGGCCCCGTTCCACGACGGCCCGGGCGGCCTTGTCCTTGACCGGCTCGCTGAGTTCGGCGGTGATGGGCTGTCCGACGCCGTACTTGCCCTCGTCCGGGCCGAACTCGACCTTGAGGATCCCCTTGGACGGGGTGGTGTCGAAGGTGAGCGTGCGCTGCCCGGGGGCGCCCCGCTCGTCCTCGGTGCTCACGGTGACCGTGTAGCGGACGCCTGCGGCCATCGAGGTGGTGCTGTGCCAGCGGTCCCCCTTGGCGCTGAGTTCGCCCGCCAGGCGGCGGCCGTGGGTGTCCACGGCCAGCACGTCGGTGATCCGGCCACCGCCGCTCTTGGCGGTGATTTCGAGGGGCCGGTCGGGGTCCACGGGGCGGCTGCCGGCGCTCTGGTTGAAGGCGACCTGATCGCCCGCGTCGTACGGGCGGGCCGACAGCGGGTTCTTGTCGCCGGACCCGCATGCGGTGGCCCCGGCCCCGAGGGACGCGACCAGCAGGGAGCAGCTGAGTACCGTCCAAAGACGCGGTGAGTGCTTCATGGAGCCAACGCTATGAAGATATGACAATTACGGCGCGCGGTGTGACTGCAAACGAGGGGCCCGGGCTCCTCTGAGAGGTGCCCGGGCCCCAGGTAAAGGTCGCGGCGCGGCCGCGGAGGTACTGCTACTGGTTCTGGTTCTCACCGCGGTAGTACTCGTACACCCAGCCCCACAGACCGATGAGGATCAGCGGAGCGGAGAAGTACATGAGCCACCAGCCGAAGACGACGCCCATGAAGGCGAAGGCTCCACCGATCGCCAGCGAGAGCGGCTGCCAGCTGTGCGGGGAGAAGAACCCCAGCTCGCCCGCCTCGTCGGCGACGTCGGCCTCCAGGTTGTCCTGGGCCATCTCGTCGACACGCTTGGCCGTGAAGGCCAGGTAGTAGCCGATCATGACGCTCAGGCCGAAGGCCAGGAAGAGCGCGGTGGTACCGACGGGCTCCTTCGACCACACGCCGTACACGACGGCCATGATCAGGATGAAGAAGGAGAGCCAGAGGAACATCTTGCCCTGGATCTTCACTTGCCGGCCTCCTTGCCACCAGTGACGGCCTTGGCGGCGACGCTGTGGTCCTCGAGGTGGTCGAGGGCCGCGATCTCAGGGTGGTGCAGGTCGAACGCCGGGGACTCGGAACGGATCCGCGGCAGGGTGAGGAAGTTGTGCCGCGGCGGCGGGCAGGACGTCGCCCACTCCAGCGAACGGCCGTAGCCCCACGGGTCGTCGACCTCGACCTGCTTGCCGTACTTGGCCGTCTTCCACACGTTGTAGATGAACGGCAGCATCGACAGGCCCAGTACGAAGGAGCTGATCGTCGAGATCGTGTTCAGCGCGGTGAAGCCGTCGGCGGCGAGGTAGTCCGCGTAACGACGCGGCATGCCCTCGGCACCGAGCCAGTGCTGCACCAGGAAGGTGCCGTGGAAGCCGATGAACAGCGTCCAGAACGTGATCTTGCCGAGGCGCTCGTCCAGCATCTTGCCCGTGAACTTCGGCCACCAGAAGTGGAAGCCGGCGAACATCGCGAACACCACGGTGCCGAAGACGACGTAGTGGAAGTGCGCGACGACGAAGTACGAGTCGGAGACGTGGAAGTCCATCGGGGGCGAGGCCAGGATGACGCCGGTCAGACCACCGAAGGTGAAGGTGACCAGGAAGCCGATCGTCCAGAGCATCGGGGTCTCGAAGGACAGCGAGCCCTTCCACATGGTGCCGATCCAGTTGAAGAACTTCACACCGGTCGGTACCGCGATCAGGAAGGTCATGAAGGAGAAGAACGGCAGCAGCACACCACCGGTGACGTACATGTGGTGGGCCCACACGGTCACGGAGAGACCGGCGATCGCGATCGTCGCGGCGATCAGGCCGATGTAACCGAACATCGGCTTCCGCGAGAAGACCGGAATGATCTCCGAGACGATTCCGAAGAACGGTAGCGCGATGATGTACACCTCTGGGTGCCCGAAGAACCAGAAGAGGTGTTGCCAGAGCAATGCGCCGCCGTTGGCCGCGTCGAAGACATGCGAACCGAACTTGCGGTCGGCCTCCAGCGCGAACAGCGCGGCGGCCAGGACCGGGAAGGCGAGCAGGACCAGCACACCGGTCAGCAGCACGTTCCAGGTGAAGATCGGCATGCGGAACATCGTCATACCGGGAGCGCGCATGCAGATGATCGTGGTGATGAAGTTGACCGAGCCGAGGATCGTGCCGAAGCCGGAGAAGGCCAGACCCATGATCCACATGTCGGCGCCGATGCCCGGCGAACGGACCGCGTCCGACAGCGGGGAGTAGGCGAACCAACCGAAGTCGGCGGCACCGTTCGGCGTGACGAAGCCGGCCACCGCGATGGTCGAGCCGAAGAGGTACAGCCAGTACGCGAACATGTTCAGCCGCGGGAACGCCACGTCGGGCGCACCGATCTGCAGCGGCATGATCCAGTTCGCGAAGCCCGCGAAGAGCGGGGTGGCGAACATCAGCAGCATGATCGTGCCATGCATGGTGAACGCCTGGTTGAACTGCTCGTTCGACATGATCTGCGTACCCGGACGGGCCAGCTCGGCACGCATGAAGAGCGCGAGCACGCCGCCGATGAGGAAGAACACGAACGACGTGACCAGGTACATCGTGCCGATGGTCTTGTGGTCGGTCGTGGTCATCCACTTCACGACCACGTTGCCCGGCTGCTTGCGCCGTACCGGCAGCTCGTTCTCATACGAGTCGGCGGCGGCACCCTGGGATTCGTTGAGGATGCTCACAGTTTGTTCACTTCCGCATTCCGGGCCGGGTCGGTCTGCTTGATGCCGGCCGGGAGGTAGCCGGTCTGACCCTTCTCCGCGAGGTCCTTCAGGTACGCCCGGTACTCCTCGGGGGAGACCACCTTGACGTTGAAGAGCATCCGGGAGTGGTCAACGCCGCAGAGCTCGGCGCACTTGCCCATGAAGGTGCCGTTTTGGGACGGGGTGACCTCGAAGACATTGGTGTGGCCCGGGATGACGTCCTGCTTGAACAGGAACGGGACCACCCAGAAGGAGTGGATCACGTCGTTCGACGACAGGATGAAACGGACCTTCTCGCCCTTGGGCAGGACCAGGGTCGGACCCGGGTTGCCCGTCTGCGGGTTCCGGTCGCCGGGGACGCCCTTCTCGTAGACGCCCTCGGCGCCCGCCGGGAAGTCCTTGGTGAAGCGGTCCGGGATGGAGGCGAGCTCCTTGGGAACCTCGCCCGCCTTCGGGGTCGCCGCTTCGCCGTCGACGTTCTCGATGTAGTTGAAGCCCCAGCTCCACTGGAAGCCGATCACGTTGATCGTGTGCGGCGGCTTCGGGGTGAGTGCCAGGAGCTTCGACTCGTCACGAGCGGTGAAGTAGAAGAGCACCGAGACGATGATGAGCGGGACCACGGTGTACAGCGCCTCGATGGGCATGTTGTACCGGGTCTGAGCCGGGACCTCGATCTTCGTCCGGCTGCGCCGGTGGAAGATGATGCTCCAGATGATCAGGCCCCACACGAGGATGCCCGTGACGAGCGCGGCCGCCCAGGATCCCTGCCACAGGGAGAGGATGCGCGGCGCCTCCTCGGTTACCGGAGTCGGCATTCCGAGGCGGGGGAAGTCTTTCCATGTATACGAGCAACCAGTGGCGGTCGCCAGGACCACGCCCGCAGTCAGCGCCTGCAGCAGCTTCCGCCGCATCGGGCGCCGCGGCGAGCGGTCGGAGCCGTAGGGACTCACGTAGCGCCTTCCCGAGAGTCTCGGCCCGCGCGGCCGGCCGCGGCCGTGTTCGGGTCGGTCGCCGGCCCTGACGCAGGCAGGGGTTTGGATGTTTATGCGGACCAAACCCTACTGGACGCTATTTGGGGTCGCGCGGGGAGGGTGCCCAACGCGCCGCTACTGCCCCCGAAGGGATGGATCCGCCGTCCGGGGGACGGCGCGAATGGCCCTGAATGGCGGTCTCCGGAGCACATCTGACGCCCCCTGACCTCGAACGCTCCGGACCCCGGGTTAGCGTGACCGGATGCCCTACTTCGACAGCGCGTCCGCCGCTCCCCTGCACCCCGTGGCCCGGCAGGCGTTGCATGCTTCCCTGGACGAGGGCTGGGCGGATCCGGCCCGGCTGTACCGGGAGGGCAGGCGGGCCCGGCTGCTGCTGGACGCGGCGCGGGAGGCGGCCGCGGAGGCGGTGGGATGCCGCGCCGACGAGCTCGTGTTCACTCCTTCGGGGACGCACGCGGTTCACACCGGCGTGGCGGGGGTCCTCGCGGGGCGCCGCCGCGTCGGAAACCATCTGGTCGTATCGGCGGTCGAACACAGTTCTGTATTGCATGCGGCGCAGGTGCACGAGGCGCTCGGCGGGTCGGTGACCGAGGTCGCGGTGGACCGGTGGGGCGCGGTGACGCCCGCCGGTTACGCGGATGCGCTGACCCCCGGGAGCGCCCTCGCCTGCCTCCAGTCGGCCAACCACGAGGTGGGCACGGTCCAGCCGGTGGCGGAGGTGGCCGAGCTCTGCGGCGCGGCCGGCGTGCCGCTGCTGGTGGACGCGGCCCAGTCGCTGGCCTGGGGTCCCGTGGAGGGCGCCTGGTCCGTCCTGGCCGCGAGTGCGCACAAGTGGGGCGGCCCGCCCGGGGTCGGCCTGCTCGCGGTCCGCAAGGGGGTGCGCTTCTCCCCCCAAGGCCCCGCGGACGAAAGGGAGTCGGGGCGCTCCCCCGGTTTCGTGAACCTGCCCGCGATCGTGGCCGCCGCGGCCTCCCTGCGGGCCGTCCGGGCCGAGGCGGACGCGGAGGCGGCCCGGCTGCGGGTCCTGGTGGACCGCATCCGGCGGCGGGTGGTGCGGCTGGTCCCGGACGTGGAGGTGGTGGGCGATCCGGAGCGGCGGCTGCCGCACCTGGTCACCTTCTCCTGCCTGTACGTCGACGGGGAGACGCTGCTGCACGAGCTGGACCGGGCCGGCTTCTCGGTCTCCTCGGGCTCCTCGTGCACGAGCTCCACGCTGACCCCCAGTCACGTGCTGCGGGCGATGGGCGTGCTGTCGGAGGGGAACGTACGGGTGTCCCTGCCGCCGGGCACCCCGGCGGAGGAGGTCAACGCGTTCCTGGAGGTACTGCCGCGCGCGGTGGCCGGCGTACGGGAACGGCTCGGCGTGTCGGAGCCCCCGGCCGTGGCGCCGGTGGCGGACTCGCTGGAGCTCGACGCGCTGGGGCTGCGGTGTCCGCAGCCGGTGATCGAGCTGGCTCGGGCCATCGTGACGGTCCCGGTGGGCGGCACCGTCACGGTCGTCTCCGACGACGAGGTGGCCCGGCTGGACATTCCGGCGTGGTGCGCGATGCGGGGGCACACCTACGTGGGCGAATCCCCCCGCCCCACCGGCACGGCCTACACGGTCCGCCGAGCCGCCTGACCGGCCCCGCCCTCGTCCGGCTCCGCCGGGCCGCATCCCGCCTCGCCGAGCACCGTCCGGCCCCGCCGGCGTTTGAGGCGCGGGTCCGGGCGGAGCCCGGTGCCCGGCGGAGCCGGGTTTCCCGGGGCTCCGCCCCAGACCCCGCTCCTCAAACGCCGGAGGGGCTGAAAGTGGCCCGGGCGGGGCGGCTACGCGAGGTGGGCGCGGACCTCCGCCGCCGCCTCGTCGCCGTACGCCTTGGTGAAGCGCTCCATGAAGTGGGCCCGGGCCAGGGTGTACTCCTGGGTGCCCAGCGTCTCGATGACCAGCGTCGCGAGCATGCAGCCCAGCTGCGCCGCGCGCTCCAGGCCGACGCCCCAGCCCAGACCGGTCAGGAACCCGGCACGGAACGCGTCGCCGACACCCGTCGGGTCGACCTTCGCGGTCTCCTCGGGGCAGCCGACCACGATCGGGGCCTCGCCGACGCGCTCGATCTTGACGCCGTTGGAGCCCAGCGTGGTCACTCGGGTGCCGACCTTGGCCAGGATCTCCTCGTCGGTCCAGCCGGACTTCGACTCGATGAGTCCCTTCTCGTACTCGTTCGAGAAGAGGAAGGTCGCGCCCTCCATCAGGGTGCGGATGTTGTCGCCGTCCATGCGGGCGATCTGCTGCGAGAAGTCGGCGGCGAAGGGGATCCCGCGGGTGCGGCACTCCTCCGTGTGGCGCAGCATCGCCTCGGGGTCGTCCGCGCCGATGAGGACCAGGTCGAGCCCGCCCACCCGGTCGGCGACGGCCTTCAGCTCGATCAGCCGGGCCTCGCTCATCGCGCCCGTGTAGAAGGAGCCGATCTGGTTGTGGTCGGCGTCCGTGGTGCACACGAAGCGCGCGGTGTGCAGCACCTCGGAGATCCGGACGGACTCGGTGTCGACGCCGTGCCGGTCCAGCCAGGCGCGGTACTCGTCGAAGTCGTAGCCGGCGGCGCCGACGAGGATCGGGCGGGTGCCGAGCTGCCCCATGCCGAAGCAGATGTTCGGGCCGACCCCGCCCCGACGGACATCGAGGTTGTCGACGAGGAAGGAGAGGGAGACCGTGTGCAGCTGGTCCGCGACGAGCTGGTCCGCGAAACGGCCGGGGAAGGTCATGAGGTGGTCGGTGGCGATGGAGCCGGTGACTGCGATGCGCACGGCGAGGACGCTCCTGCTGAGGACGGCGAGGGACAGTCAAAACTACCCGGTCCGCGACCCAAGGCCGAACCCCAGAAACTACCCCTTAGTAGGTCTTTCTTCGCATGAGCTCCGATGCCTACGGTGCCTCCATGACCTATACCGACGGATTCGGCTACCCCGAGTACACCGCCGACAAGCGCGGCGCGGAAGCCCCACGACAGCCCGGCTTCGCCCGTCTGCTGGGTGACTGTGCCCGGATGGCCCCGCACTGGGCGGTCCCGGCGGGTCCCCGGCCGGTCCGCGTGGCCCCTTCGCAGATCCACGGGATCAGCGTTCCGCCCGCCTCGGCCCGGCTGATCGCCGCCACGTCCGTGTACGGGGACCAGTAGGAGGGAACCGGTTGCCCGCCGGCTCCGTCACACCCGCATCAGGTACGACGGAACCGGAGAAGGAGCGATGCGGTGACCAGCGAACAACCCGACACATCACGCGGCACTCGGCGGCGGCCCGCCTGGGCCGTCGGCTCGATCGCGGCCGCCGTCCTGCTCGCGGGCGGCGGCACCGCGTACTGGGCGTCGACCGCCCACGGCGACGGCGGGTCGGGCCACCGTACGGGTGAGAGCGCGGCCTCCGCGCCCCGCGACGCGGGGAACCCCTCGGGGCCGGGCATCGCCCCCGGGGAGCCCGACCCGTCCGGCGGCGGGGTGGTCTACCGGGCCGACGTGAAGCTTCCGGAGGCCCCGGCGAGCGCGCCGACGTACTCCCTGTCGGGCGAGATCACCTCGGCGGAGGTGGCCCGGCTCGCGGCGGCCCTGGGCCTGCCGGGCGAGCCGCGGCTGAGCGGGGACGTCTGGCTGGCCGGGGAGGCCGCCGACGGGTCCGGCCCGCGGCTCACGGTGGCCCGTACGGCGTCTGGTACGTGGAACTTCGCGCGCTTCCAGGGCCCGGGCAACGGAACCGGCAACGGCGCCGGGGACGACTGCGTGCGCGGCAAGGACACCTGCGGCCCGGCCACCCTGCCGCGGGACGCAAGCGGCGCGGGCGGGGCAGAGGCGGGCAAGCCGGTGTCCGAGGAGGCCGCCAAGGCCGCCGCGGCCCCGGTGCTGGCCGCCGCGGGGGTGGAGGGGTCGAAGCCGGACGCCCGGCTCACCCAGGACTCGGTGCGGGTGGTGTCCGCGGACCCGGTGGTCGGCGGCCTGCCCACGCAGGGCTGGTCCACGAAGGTGAGCGTGGGCGGCGACGGCTCGGTGGTGGGGGGCAACGGCGAGCTGAAGGCCCCCGCACGGGCCGGCGAGCAGCCGGTGATCGGGGCCGTGGAGGCGTTGGCCAGGCTGAACGAGAAGTCGGGCGGCGGGTCGGGCGACCCCGAGCCCAGCGGCTGCGCGAGCGCGGTCCCGCTGACGGCGGACGCCCCGGCGGCGGGCACGGACACGGTGCCGTGCAACCCGGAGCCGCGGCCCATGAAGCCCCCGCGGACGGAGACGGTCCGCGGCGCCGTGCTCGGGCTGGTCCCCGGCACGGTGAACGGGGCGCAGGGCCTGGTTCCGGCCTGGCTCTTCGAGGTGGCGGGCCGGGACGGCGGTCCCGGCCACACGGTGGCGCAGCCGGCCGCGGCCCAGGAGGACGCCCCGGGCCCGAAGGACGGCCGTACCGTGCCCGGCTTCTCGTACGCGGAGGCGGACCGGAAGCTGACCGTGAACTTCTGGGGCAGCCCGTGCAGCACGTACGCCGTGGAGGCACGGGAGCAGCCGGAATCGGTCATGGTGAAGATCACCGACACGCCGAAGCAGCCGGGGCAGGCCTGCATCATGCTGGCGCAGGAGATGTCCTCGACGGTGACGCTCCAGCAGCCGCTGGGCGACCGCAAGGTGGTCGACGCGACGACGGGCAAGCCGCTCCCCCGGCAGTAGCCGGCACCCCGGGCGGTCCCGGGCGCTTCCGGGCATGACGCGAGGGCCCGCCTCCTGGTCGGATTCGACCGGAGGCGGGCCCTCGCGTCATGCCGGGGTGGTGCGGCGTTCAGGCGTGGCCCTCGGGCTTAGCTGAACGAGTCGCCGCAGGCGCAGGAGCCGGTGGCGTTGGGGTTGTCGATCGTGAAGCCCTGCTTCTCGATGGTGTCGACGAAGTCGATGGAGGCACCGTGGAGGTACGGGGAGCTCATCCGGTCCGTGACGACCTTCACACCGTCGAAGTCCTTCACGACGTCGCCGTCGAGGGAGCGCTCGTCGAAGAAGAGCTGGTAACGCAGGCCGGAGCAGCCGCCGGGCTGGACGGCGACGCGGAGCGCCAGGTCATCGCGGCCCTCCTGCTCCAGCAGGGTCCTGACCTTCTCGGCGGCGGCGTCGGACAGGAGGATGCCGTCGCTCACAGTGGTCTTGTCGTCCTGTACGGACATCTGCATTCACTCCCGAAGTGGGCGGCTCCCCGCCGGAGGCGAGGAAACGTCGGACTCTTGCCGTCGGTGGCAACGAGCGGGACCGCGGATTCATTCCGGGACCCGACGCTTGTTTCAGATATTCCATGCTCGCACACCGCGCGCGGGGGCGGGCCCGGCGAATCGTGGGCTGATGCGTCACATTGACACTATCGGCATCGTCAAACTGACGTGAAGCGGTTATGATAGATAACGTCAAATAGACGAGAAGTCGAAGCGATGATCCAGAAGTCCCTTGTCGCAGAACAGAAAGGGTGCGTGTCGTGACCACCGCCCAGCCCTTGGACGTCCAGCCGACGCCCCTTGCCCTGCTGCTGCTCGGCCGTGAGGCCGACCCCAAGAGCGAGCGCGGGGTGGAGTGCCCCGGCGACCTGCCCTCGCCCTCGGACCCGAACCTCGTGGCGCGTGCCCGCGCGGCCAAGGAGAAGCTCGGGGACAAGGTCTTCATCCTGGGCCACCACTACCAGCGTGACGAGGTCATCGAGTTCGCGGACGTCACCGGCGACTCCTTCAAGCTGGCCAAGGACGCGGCCGCCAAGCCGGAGGCCGAGTACATCGTCTTCTGCGGCGTGCACTTCATGGCCGAGTCCGCGGACATCCTGACCTCGGACGACCAGAAGGTGGTCCTGCCGGACCTGGCCGCCGGCTGCTCGATGGCCGACATGGCCACCGCCGAGCAGGTCGCGGAGTGCTGGGACGTGCTGACCGAGGCCGGCATAGCCGGGACCACGGTTCCCGTCTCGTACATGAACTCCTCCGCCGACATCAAGGCCTTCACCGGCAAGCACGGCGGCACGATCTGCACCTCGTCCAACGCGAAGAAGGCCCTGGAGTGGGCGTTCGAGCAGGGCGAGAAGATCCTCTTCCTCCCGGACCAGCACCTGGGCCGCAACACCGCCGTCCGCGACATGGGCATGTCCCTGGACGACTGCGTGCTCTACAACCCGCACAAGCCGAACGGCGGCCTGACCGTCGAGCAGCTGCGGAACGCCAAGATGATCCTGTGGCGCGGGCACTGCTCGGTGCACGGCCGGTTCTCGGTCGACTCGGTCAACGACGTTCGCGCCCGGATCCCCGGGGTGAACGTCCTGGTCCACCCCGAGTGCAAGCACGAGGTCGTGGCGGCCGCGGACTACGTCGGCTCGACGGAGTACATCATCAAGGCGCTGGAGGCGGCCCCGGCCGGCTCCAAGTGGGCCATCGGCACCGAGCTGAACCTGGTCCGCCGCCTGGCGAACCGATTCGCCGCCGAGGACAAGGAAGTCGTCTTCCTCGACAAGACGGTCTGCTTCTGCTCGACCATGAACCGCATCGACCTCCCGCACCTGGTGTGGACCCTGGAGTCCCTGGCCGAGGGCAACCTCGTCAACCAGATCCGGGTCGACAAGGAGACGGAGAGCTTCGCGAAGCTCGCGCTGGAGCGGATGCTGGCCCTCCCGTAGGGGCGACCCGGCACGGCTGTGGCCCGCAGATGCCCGAAGGGGCGGTTCCCGTACGGGAACCGCCCCTTCGGGCATTCGGTCGGGTGGGCGGGCCGAGTGGCTCGGCCCGCCCACCCGGGCCGATCAGACGTGGGCCGGAGCGTCGTCCGAGGAGTCGGACGGGGCCGGGACCGTCGTCGGGCGGGCCGTCTTCCTGGCGCGGCGGCGCTCCTTGCGGAGTTCGACCATCGTGTAGAGGGTCGGCACCAGCAGCAGCGTCAGCAGGGTGGAGCTGACCAGGCCGCCGATCACCACGACCGCGAGCGGCTGCGAGATGAAGCCGCCCTCGCCGGTGACGCCCAGCGCCATCGGGAGCAGCGCGAAGATCGTCGCCAGGGCCGTCATCAGGATCGGGCGCAGTCGGTGCCGGCCGCCCTCGATGACCGCTTCGACGACGCCCAGGCCCTGGGCGCGGTACTGGTTGACCAGGTCGATCAGGACGATCGCGTTGGTCACGACGATGCCGATGAGCATCAGCATGCCGATCATCGCCGGGACGCCCATCGGGGTGCCCGTGACGAGCAGCAGGCCGAGTGCGCCGGTCGCCGCGAACGGGATGGAGACCAGCAGGATCAGCGGCTGGACCAGCGAGCGGAAGGTCGTGACCAGCAGCATGAACACGATCGCGATCGCCGCGAGCATGGCCAGGCCGAGCGAGCCGAAAGCCTCGTCCTGATCCTGGGAGACGCCGCCGATGGAGGCGGTGGCGCCGTCCGGCAGGTCCAGCGCGTCGAGCTTGGTCTGGAGCTCGGCGCTGACCGCGCCGGTGTTGTCGCCGAGCGGCCGGGCGGTGACGGTGGCGGCGCGGGCGCCGTCGATCCGGGTCATCGCGACCGGGCCGGGGACCTCCTTGACCTCGGCGATGTCACCGAGCTTGACGGGGCCGACCGGGAGCGCCTGCAGTTCGGCCAGGGTGGTGGCCGGCTGCGCGGACCTGATGACGATGTCCCGCTCGGTGTCGTCCAGTACGGCCTTGCCCGCCGGGTTGCCCCGTACGGCCTGCGCGACGATGGCACCGAGCGCGGCCTGGTTCAGGCCGGCCTCGGCCGCCTTGGGCGTGGCGGTCACGGAGATGCGGGGCACGGACTGGGACAGGTCGCTCTGCACGTCGGCGACGTTCTTGAGCTTCGCCACCTCGGCGCGGACCTGCTCGGCGGCCTCGGCGAGGACCTTGGTGTCACCGGCCTTGACGACCACGCTGAGGTTCTGGCTGCCGAAGCCGTCGCCCGCCACGATGCGGGTCTCGCCGATGCCGTCGAGGGCGGCCAGCTTGTCCTCGATGCCCTTCTTGACGGAGTCCGCCTTGCCGGAGTCCTTCAGCGTGATCTGGTACGAGGCCTGGTTGGAGCCCGTACCGCCGCCGAAGGCCGCCAGGAAGCCGGAGGAACCGACGGTGACCTGGTAGCTCTTGACGCCCTCGACCGAGCCCAGCACCTTCTCGATCTTGCGGCTCGCCTCGTCGGAGGCGGCCAGCGAGGTGCCCGGGGCGAGCTCCTGCTTGACCGTCAGGACTTCCTGCTCGCCCTGGTCGAAGAAGTTGGTCTTCAGCATCGGGGTCATCCCGAGGGTGCCGACGAGGACGACCACCGCGATGGCCACACTGGTCAGCCGGCGCCGGGTGGCGAAGCCCAGGACGCGGACGTAGAAGAGCTGGAGGCGGCTGCGCGCCTCCTTCTCCTCGGCCTCGCGGCGGGCCTTCGCCGCGCTCTCGGGGTTCGCGGGATCGACGCCCTTGGGGGCGCTCAGGAACCAGTACGAGAGCACCGGTACGACCGTCAGCGACACGAGCAGCGAGGCCAGCAGGGCCGCGGTGACGGTGAGCGAGAACGAGCCGAAGAGCTCGCCGATCATGCCGCCGGTGAGACCGATCGGCAGGAAGACGGCGACGGTGGTGAGGGTGGAGGAGGTGACCGCGCCGGCGACCTCCTTGACCGCGGTGAGGATGGCGGCCTCGCGCTCCTCGCCGTAGCCGAGGTGGCGCTTGATGTTCTCCAGGACCACGATCGAGTCGTCGACGACACGCCCGATGGCGATGGTGAGGGCGCCCAGGGTCAGCATGTTGAGCGACAGGTCCTGGGTCCACAGCACGATGAGCGCGAGGACCACGGACAGCGGGATGGAGACCGCGGTGACCAGCGTCGAGCGCAGCGAGGCGAGGAAGACCAGGATCACGATCACCGCGAACAGCAGGCCGAGCAGGCCCTCGGTGGTCAGGCTGGAGATGGACTTGGCGACGGCCGGGCCCTGGTCGCTGACGACGGTCAGGTCGGCGCCGGCGCCGAGCGTGGTGCGCAGCTCGGGGAGTTTGTCCTTGACCGCGTCGGAGATGGCGACGGCGCTGCCGTCCTTGTCCATGGTGAGGACGAGGGCGAGGCTGGGCTTGCCGTTGGTCCGGGTGATGGAGACGGCCTTGGCCGGCTCCTGCTTGACGGCGGCGACGTCACCGAGGCGGACGGCCGGCTTGCCCGGGCCGGGGCTCAGGCGCAGCTCCTGCAGCTGGGCGAGCGAGGTGTAGCCGGAGCCCACGCGCACGGTGCGGTTCTTGCCCGCCTCGTCGAAGGAGCCGGCGGGGACGGCCGCGCCGCCCGCCTGGAGGCCCTGGGCGAGGGAGGCGCCGTCGAGTCCGGCGGCCGCGAGCTTGGCGTCGTCGGGGGTGACGGTGACCTGGAGGTCCTGGACTCCGTCGACGGTGACCTGGCCGACGCCCTCGATGTCCGACAGGACGGGGACGACGGAACGTTCCAGCTGGTCGGCCAGCGCCTGCTGGTCCTTGTCGGAGGTGACGGCCAGGATGACCGTCGGGATGTCGTCGGTGGAACCGGCCACGACCTGCGGGTCCACCTCGGCGGGCAGCCGGACGCGGGCCCGGTTGACGGCCTGCTGGACGTCGGCGACGAGCTGCTTGGTGCCGCTGTCGCCGTAGTCGAAGGTGGCCATGATGAGGGCGTTGCCCTCGCTGGCGGTGGAGGTGATGCCGGTGAGGCCGTCGACGCCCTTGAGCATGGCCTCGATCGGTTCGACGACCTGCTTCTCCACCACGTCGGGCGAGGCACCCTGGTACGGCGCGAGCACGGAGACCATCGGCAATTCGATGGAGGGCAGCAGTTGCTGCTTGAGCTGCGGGATGGCTATGGCGCCGAAGAGGAGCGCGACGATCGACACGAGGCCGACCAACGACCTTTGGGCCAGGCTGAAGCGGGACAGCCACGACATGGGTATGAGATCTCTCTGCAGTGACGAACGCGAGGGCACCACCACCCTGTCCCACCGCGGTGGGGCATTTCGTCGCTCGCAGGTGCCGTCCTTATGTGCGGCATACCGCGTCTGCAGTACGTCGCAGCGGGCGCTGCTACTCCGCGCGCGGGCGGACCAGTCCCGATTCGTACGCAATAACCACCAATTGGGCCCGGTCGCGGGCGCCGAGCTTGGCCATGGCCCGGTTCACGTGGGTCTTGACGGTCAGCGGGCTGACCTCCAGCCGTCCGGCGATCCCGTCGTTGGACAGGCCCGCCGCGACGTGTACGAGGACCTCGCGCTCCCGGACGGTCAGCGCGGCGAGCCGCTGCGCGTGCGCGTCGGCCGAGTCCATGGCCGCCGTCGGGTCGGCGCCGCCGCCCTGGGCGAGGAAGGTGGCGATGAGCCCTTTGGTGGCGGCCGGGGAGAGCAGGGCCTCGCCGGCCGCGGCGACCCGGATGGCGTTGAGCAGTTCGTCGGGCTCGGCGCCCTTGCCGAGGAAGCCCGAGGCGCCGGCCCGCAGCGCCGAGACCACGTACTCGTCGACCTCGAAGGTCGTCAGCATCACCACGCGCACGCCGGCGAGTTCCGGGTCCGCGCTGATCATGCGGGTGGCGGCGAGCCCGTCGGTGCCGGGCATGCGGATGTCCATGAGGACGACGTCGGGGCGCGTCCGGCGGGCGAGTTCGACGGCCTGCGCCCCGTCGGACGCCTCCCCGACAACCTCCATGTCGTGCTCGGAGTCGACGAGCACCTTGAAGGCGCTGCGCAGCAGTGCCTGGTCGTCGACGAGCAGCACCCTGAGGGGTGCGGCGGTGGGCTGCTCCGGGGCTGTGTGGTCCACGGGGTGAGGGTACGCGGCCCCGCCGCCGACCGACTCAGCCCAGGGCGAGGACGATCAGGGCGGTGGTCGCCGCGACCTCCGCGAGGGCGCCGAAGACGTCGCCGGTGACCCCGTCGAAGCGGCGTACGCAGCGGCGGAGCAGCAGTTCGGCGGCGAACAGGGCCGCCAGGACGGCCCCCGCGCACCGGGCGGCGGCGGCCGGGCCCAGCGGGAGGGCGGCGGCCGCGGCCGCGACGACGGCGAGCAGGGCGATCAGTGCGGCGGCGGGCCGCGGGACCACTCCGGCGACCGCGGCGCCGAGTCCCCCGGGGCGGGCCGCCGGGACGCCTTCGCGGGAGGCCAGGGTCATGGCGAGGCGGGCCGCGACGGCGGCGACCACGGCGGCCAGGGCGCCGCGGACCCAGCTCTCGGCGTAGATCTCGGACAGGGCGGCCACTTGCAGCAGCAGCACGATGATCAGCGCGACGACACCGAAGGGGCCGATGTCGGACTGCTTCATGATGCGCAGGGCCTCGCCGGCGGGTTTGGCGCTGCCCAGGCCGTCCGCGGTGTCGGCGAGGCCGTCCAGGTGCAGCGCCCGGGTCAGCGCGGCCGGCGCGGCGACGGTGAGGGTCGCGGCGAGCAGCGGACCTCCGCCGAGCAGCAGCAGGAGCACGCCCGGTGCGGCCGCGAGCAGGCCCACGACCAGACCGGCGAGCGGGGCGCAGGCCATTCCGGTGCGGGCGGCGGGGCGGTCCCAGCGGGTGATGCGGGCGGGCAGCACGGTGAGGGTGCCGAACGCGAAACGGACGCCGTCGAGGAACGAGGCGCGTTCCGGGGGCGGCGTCAGGGGCGGGCCGTCGAACGAATCTGTCATCGGCCGGAACGGTACCCGGTCGACGCGAGCGGTAAATTACCCATTACGTGCTAAATAGGGAGTCAGTGGGATGGGTCACTGGTGGTATCGGAACATCGTCGAACCGGGGAAGCTGCCCCTCCTGCTCGCCCTGCTCTCGTTCGTGATGTCGTTCCTGGTCACCCGCGTGATCACCCGGTTGATCCGGGCCGGCCGCGGCCCCTTCAAGAACGTCACCCCGGGCGGCCTGCACATCCACCACGTGGTGCCCGGGGTGATCCTCGTGATCATCGGCGGGTTCGGCGCGGTGGGCAGCGGCCGGCACGGCTTCGGCGCGTGCGCCTCCGCCGTGATCTTCGGGCTGGGCGCGGGCCTGGTCCTGGACGAGTTCGCGCTGATCCTGCACCTCGACGACGTCTACTGGAGCGAGCAGGGCCGCAAGAGCGTGGAGATCGTCGTGGTCACGGCCGCCCTGGTGGCGCTGGTCCTGGGTGGGTTCGTGCCCTTCGGCGTGAACGACCTGTCCGCCGAGGAGCGCCAGAGCCGCAGCCTGGTCATCATGAACGCGGCCACCAACTTCTTCCTCGCCCTGATCGCCCTGTGGAAGGGCAAGGCGCGCACCGCCCTCTTCGGCCTGGTGGTCCCCTTCGTCGCGCTGGTCGGCGCGATCCGGCTGGCCCGGCCCGGGTCCCCGTACGCGAACAAGTTCTACGCGAACCGTCCGCGCGCCCGGGCCAGGGCCGGGCTGCGGGCCTTCCACCACGACCGGCGCTGGGCGGGACCGCGCCGCAGGTTCGAGAACTTCATCGGCGGGACGCCCGATCCGGAGCTCGACCCGGACCACGTGGTGTCCCTGGAGAAACGTCCCCCGCAGTGAGAACGGCGGCGGGCCCTCCCCCGGAAGGGGAGCGCCCGCCGCCGTTGCGTCGGTGTGCCCGGCCGGGACTCAGCCCGGGATCAGACCGTCGTCACTGAGCATCTCCCGGACCTCGTCGAGTGTCGCGTCGGGGGCCGGCAGGATCAGCTCGGACGGCTCCAGCGCGTCGTCGGGCAGCGGCTGACCGAGCCGCCGCACCTCTTCGAGCAGTGCGCCCAGCGTGCGCCGGAAGCCCTCCTCGTCGCCGTTCTCCATCTCCGCGAGCAGTTCGTCGTCCAGCTTGTTGAGCTCGATGAAGTGGCCGTCCGCCAGCTCCACCTGGCCTTCCCCCATGATGCGGACAATCATGACGGGCCCCGTCCTACTGCTTGTCGAACCGGTGCGGAGTCTGCGACTGCTGCCCGTTGCCCTGGGCGCCGCCCTCGATGGCCTGCTGCTGGGCGGACGGACCGCCCGCCAGCTCGGCCTTCATGCGCTGGAGCTCCAGTTCCACGTCGGTACCGCCCGAGAGGCGGTCCAGCTCGGCCTGGATGTCGTCCTTGGAGCCGAGTCCGCTCTGGTCGTCGAGCGCGCCGGAGGCCAGCAGCTCGTCGATCGCACCGGCGCGGGCCTGCAGCTGGGCGGTCTTGTCCTCGGCCCGCTGGATGGCCAGGCCGACATCGCTCATCTCCTCGGAGATGCCGGAGAAGGACTCCGCGATCCGGGTCTGCGCCTGGGCCGCCGTGTAGGTGGCCTTGATGGTCTCCTTCTTCGTGCGGAAGGCGTCCACCTTGGCCTGGAGCCGCTGGGCGGCGAGGGTCAGCTTCTCCTCCTCGCCCTGCAGGGTCTGGTGCTGCACCTCCAGGTCGCTGACCTGCTGCTGGAGCGAGGCACGGCGGGACAGGGCCTCACGGGCCAGGTCCTCGCGGCCGAGGGCGAGGGCCTTGCGGCCCTGGTCCTCCAGCTTGGCGGACTGCCCCTGGAGCTGGTTGAGCTGCAGCTCGAGGCGCTTGCGTGAGGTCGCCACGTCGGCGACTCCGCGGCGCACCTTCTGCAGCAGCTCGAGCTGCTTCTGGTACGAGTAGTCGAGGGTTTCGCGCGGGTCCTCGGCCCGGTCAAGGGCCTTGTTCGCCTTCGCGCGGAAGATCATCCCCATACGCTTCATGACACCGCTCATGGGCTTCGCGCGCCCCCTTCTAGACGGACTGTGCTCCAGGTCACCGACAGAACCCACAGTACGGGCCCTGTCTCCATTACCGCACTGTTCGAGTACGGATGCGCTCCTCCTCCAGGACGACTACGCCCGCGCCCCATCAGGCGTAAGGAGTAGGTGATCCCAGGAGAGCGGGCCCACCGCACACACCGTGCAATGGGAAGACGCCCGCCGTTGCCGGATCGTTCCCAAGCGGGGTGGGGGCCATGCCCGCAACCACGTAGGCTTGGGTTTTGTGTTTGGTAGCCGCTCCTCCAAGGAAGAGAAGGCCGCCGCCACCGACAAGGTGAGCGCCGACCTCTCGCAGCCCCGTGACCCGCAGGCCCCGAAGGGCCGCCCTACGCCGAAGCGTGCTGTGGCCCAGTCGCAGCGCAAGGCCGTGGTGGCCTCGACCGGCAATCGCAAGGAGGATGCCAAGCGAGCGCGTGAGCGCCGCCGTACCGAGATGGCCAAGCAGCGCGAGGCGCTGGCCAACGGCGACGAGCGTTATCTGCCGACCCGTGACAAGGGGCCCGTGCGCCGGTTCGTCCGTGACTACGTGGACTCCCGCTACTCGGTCGCCGAGATGTTCCTGCCCCTGGCCGTCATCATCCTGGTGCTGAGCATGGTGCGGCAGCCGGCGATCCAGAGCATCGCGCTGATGCTGTGGCTCGGTGTGATCGCCCTGATCCTGCTGGACTCCATCGTCCTGGTCTTCCGCCTCCGCAAGTCCCTCGTCGAGCGCTTCCCGAACGAGCCCCGCCGCGGTGCCATCGCCTACGGCCTGATGCGCACCCTCCAGATGCGCCGGCTCCGCCTGCCGAAGCCGCAGGTCAAGCGCGGGGAACGGCCCTGAGCCGAGCGACGCCCGGCACGTCGGGGGAAGGCTTCGCGGAAGGCGCCCGGCTCTGGCTCGAAGGCCTCGGCGGACTGCGCAACGCCGTCCGGCAGGAGCTCGTGGGCCGGCAGGTCGACGAGCAGATCGCGCAGCGCTTCCCGGTCGGGCAGCGGCTGCGCGTGCTCGACGTCGGCATGGGCCAGGGCACGCAGGCACTGCGGCTGGCCCGCGCCGGGCACAAGGTGACGGGCCTGGAGCAGGACCCCGGCATGCTGGCTGTCGCCCGTGAGGCGCTGGCCGCGGAGCCCCCCGGGATCCGTGACCGGGTCAGCCTCATGGAGGGCGACGGCCGCGAGACCGGCGCCCACTTCCTGCCGGGCAGCTTCGACGTGGTGCTGTGCCACGGGGTGCTGATGTACGTACCCGAGCCGGACGCCATGCTGGCCGGTCTGGCGCGGATGTTGGCCCCGGGCGGGCTGCTGTCCCTGCTGGTGCGCAATGGCGACGCGCTCGCCATGCGGCCCGGGCTGGACGGCGACTGGAAGGCCGCGCTGGCCGCGTTCGACTCCATCGACTACACGAACCGGCTCGGCCTGGACGTCCGCGCGGACCGGCTGGCCGGGCTGACGGCCACCCTGTCGGGGATCGGTGCGCCGCTGCAGGCCTGGTACGGGGTACGCGTCTTCACCGACGGCACCGAGGCGGGCGAGATCCTGCCGCCCGACGAGGAGCTGGAGCGGCTGTTGGCCGCCGAGGACCGCGCCGGACGCAGCGATCCCTACCGCGGCGTGGCCGCACTGCTGCACCTGTGCGGGGTACGGGGCTGGATCGTCGGCGGAACGACGGAGCCGCCGGGTCTGTGACCCGGCGGCTCCGTCGTTCCCGCGCCTACCGAGCGGCTACGCGTCCAGCGCGGCGCGCAGGCTCATCGTGTAGAGCTCGGTCCCGGCGTCGTCGGACAGCTTGACCTGCTCGACGCCGCCTTCCAGCAGGTCCTTCCAGTACTCGCCGATCCAGGACTCCGCATCGCCCTGCGTGGTGAACTCCTCGGGCACCACCGACGGGCTCGTCTCGGTGCCGTCGGCCGTCTCGAACCGCCACGTCCACGCCATGTCGCCTCCGTTGCTCGCACACTTCGTGTCCTGAGTCTGCCCGCAGAGTAACCGGGCGCGCAGCAGTCTCGGCGACGCGGGAGGATCATCCTGTGGAACTCACTCTGCTCGGCACCGGCACACCCGAGGGGCTGCCCCGCCCCGACTGCCCCTGTGCTGCCTGCGCGGTCTCCGTCGGGTCGCGCTCCCGCGCCGCCACGGCCCTCCTCGTCGACGGGGCGCTGCTGCTGGACCTGACCCCCGGGGCGGTACTGGCCGGGGCCCGGGCCGGGCATTCGCTGGCCGGTGTGCGGCAGGTCCTGCTGACCCACCCGCACGACGGGCCCGCGGTCGAGCTGCCGCCCGGTCTGCCGGCCGCCGGGCGGGTGCCGGACGGGCGGGAGCTCGCGGTGATCTCCGGGCACCGGGTGCGGGCCGTGCCGATGGACGCGCCGGGCACCGGGTACGAGGTGACCGGACCGGACGGCGGCCGGCTGCTGTACCTGCCGCCCGGCGGCTCCCCCTCCGGGGTGGCGGACCGGGCCGGGCAGCGCCCGTACGACATGGTCCTCGCCGATGTGCTGGGCCGGCCCGAGGCGCTGGCCCGGCTGCGGGCGAGCGGCGCCGTCGGCCCGGCCACGGACGTGATCGCCGTCCACCTGGACCACGACACCCCGCCGGGTCCGGAGCTGGCCCGCCGGTGCGCGGCCGCCGGGGCCCGGGCGGTGCCGGACGGGACCACGCTGATCGTCGGGGAGTACCGCGCGGTGCCGGAGCTGCCGCGCCGGACCCTGGTGCTGGGCGGGGCCCGCTCCGGCAAGTCCGTGGAGGCGGAGCGGCGGCTGGAGTCCTTCCCCGAGGTGGTCTACGTGGCCACCGGCGGCACCCGGGAAGGGGACCCGGAATGGGCGCAGCGGGTCGGACTGCACCGGGAGCGCCGGCCGGGGACGTGGCGGACGGTGGAGACCTGCGAGCTGGTCCCGCTGCTGGCGGCCGACGGTCCGCCGCTGCTGATCGACTGCCTCGCGCTGTGGCTGACGGACGCGATGGACCGGGCCGGGGCCTGGGACGACGCCGTGTGGGCGGGCGGCGGGCAGCGCCGGCTCGCCGAGCGGACCGCGGAGTTGGTGGCGGCCGTGCGCGCGACGCGTCGGCAGGTGGTGCTGGTCAGCAACGAGGTCGGCTCGGGCATCGTCCCGGCGACCGCCTCCGGCCGCCGCTTCCGCGACGAGCTGGGCCGGCTGAACGCCAGGGTCGCGGGCGAGTGCGAGCACGTGCTCCTCGTCGTCGCGGGCCTCGCCGGCGTGCTCAAGGAGTAGGGCCGGTCCCGGGCGCCATCCGGTCCCGGGCGGCCGGACAAGTCCCGGCCGTCAGGGGCGGATCGGTCCTGCCGGACGCTCGTGCGGCAGCGGGCCGGAACAGGGCGCCCAAGGCCTGAGGGAAGGCCTCACCGGCTGTACTCTCTGGCAGATGAGCACGCTGAATCTCGACGACTTCTCCGATCTGATCGAGCGCCCCGACGGGGGCGTCCGGCGTGATGCCGAGGAACGCCGTGAGCGCCTCGCCGTCCCGCCCGGCGCGCTGGGCCGGCTCGACGAGCTCGCCGAATGGCTCGCTGCCGCGCAGGGGCAGGTTCCGGTCAGGCCGATCGAGCGTCCCCGCGTGGTGCTGTTCGCCGCCGACCACGGGATCGCCGCCGAGGGCGTCTCCGCCCGGGCCGCGTCCACCGGCCACGAACTGGTGCGGGGCGTCCTCGACGGGACCAGCCCCGTGGCCATCCTGGCCGGCCGGTTCGGCGCCACCATACGGATCGTCGACGCCGGGCTCGACTGCGATCCCGAGCTGCTCCCCGCGGACGTGGTCGGGCACCGCGTGCGGCGCGGCAGCGGCCGGATCGACGTGGAGGACGCGCTGACGGCCGAGGAGGCCGAGGCCGCGGTGCGACTCGGGATGCGGATCGCAGACGAGGAGGCCGACTCCGGAACGGACCTCGTCGTCCTCGGTGACCTCAGCGTGGGCGGCACCACCGTCGCCGCCACCCTCGTCGCCGCCCTGTGCGGAACCGACGCCTCCGTGGTCACCGGGCGCGGCGGACTGCCCATCGACGACCTCGCCTGGATGCGCAAGTGCGCGGCGATCCGCGACGCACTGCGCCGGGCCCGCCCGGTCCTGGGCGACCAGGTGGCGCTGCTGGCCGCGGTCGGTGGTACGGACGTGGCCGCCATCACCGGTTTCCTCCTCCAGTGCGCGGTGCGTCGCACCCCGGTCATCCTCGACGGGGTGGTTTCGGCCGCGTGCGGGCTGGTGGCCCAGCGGGCCGCGTTCCGGGCTCCCGACTGGTGGCTGGCCGGTCAGGCCAGCGGCGAGCCGGGTCAGGCGAAGGCACTTGACCGAATGGCGCTCAACCCCGTGCTCGATCACGGCGTCACAGTAGGTGAAGGTACCGGGGCACTGCTGGCTCTCCCCCTCGTCCAGGCGGCCGCCGCACTCGCGGCGGAACTCCCTGAGCGGGCGGTGGAGGAGCCGACGGAATGAGCCGCCGGGGCCCTGGGTCCTGACCAGGCCGAGGCTCCCGACCGCGCAATCACGGACAGCTGCGCCCCATATGATCGCTTTTTATGGGAGAGGTCCGTTTGACCAGCGCAGAGACCGACCGCACCGCCGTACCGGCGACCGGTCCGTCAGCCGGCAGGAAAGAGACCGGCGGCGACCCCGCCGGCAGGGCGGCGGGGGGTGGCCGGGAGACCGGCCGGGGGAGCACCCGCTCGCGGCGCGGCGCCGCCTTCGCGGTGTGGTACCTGCGCGCCGTCACCTTCATCAACTTCCTCAGCGCGGTGTGGGTTTCGCTCGGGCAGGACCTGCGGCGCCACAACATCGAGGACTTCTACACCCCGTACATGCTCACCGCGGGCTTCGCCTCCGGGCTGTTCACCCTTCTGCTCGCCGTCACCCTCGGCCGCCGCAAGCGGGCCTCCTGGATCCTCAACCTCGTCCTCAGCGGTCTGCTGGCCCTGCTGCTCGCCTACGCGCTCTACGCGTACGAGGAGATCCGCGAGCATCCGCAGAACTGGGTCTCCCTGGCCCTGACCGCCGCCTTCACGGCGGCCCTGCTGCTGGGCCGTCGCGAGTTCTACGCCCGGGGCGACCGCTCCAACCCGGCGCTCGCCACCGCCGTCGCCGCCGTCGGCCTGCTGCTCACCTCGCTGGTCGCGGCCCTGCTCGTCGGCGCCACCAACACCTCACCGCTCAGCGCCGAGGCCTCCTTCCCGGCCCGCTGGAAGTACGGCGTGATGCGGCTGATCACCCTGGCGCCGGACGACCGGGCCTACGAGGCGATCACCACCCCCGGCTGGGTGGACGTCTGCATCAACGTCATGTCGATGCTGCTGCTGCTCGCCGTGCTGTTCGCCGCCTTCCGCTCGCGCCGCGCCGTCGACCCGCTCAGCGAGGAGGACGAGGAACGGCTGCGCGCGCTGCTGGCCCGCCAGGGCGACCGCGACTCGCTCGGCTACTTCGCGCTGCGCCGCGAGAAGTCCGTCATCTGGTCCCCCACCGGCAAGGCCGCCGTCACCTACCGCGTCGTCGGCGGGGTCTCACTGGCCTCCGGCGACCCGATCGGCGACCCCGAGGCCTGGCCCGGCGCCATCGACCCGTGGCTGGCCGAGGCCCGCGAGCACGGCTGGGTGCCGGCCGTGATGGGCGCGAGCGAGGAGGCCGGGCAGATCTACGCCCGGCACGGCCTGGACGCCCTCGAACTCGGTGACGAGGCCATCGTCGAGACCGCCGAGTTCACCCTGGAGGGCCGCGCCATGCGGACCGTCCGGCAGGCGTACAACCGCGTCAAGCGGGCCGGATACACCGTCCGCATCCGCCGCCACGCGGACATCCCGGCCGAGGAGATGGACGTACTCCTCGAACGCGCCGACGACTGGCGCGACGGCGCCACCGAGCGCGGCTTCTCCATGGCACTGGGCCGGCTGGGTGATCCCGCCGACGGCCAGTGCGTGATGCTGGAGTGCACCGACGGCAACGGCGACCTGCGGGCCGTGCTGTCCTTCGTACCGTGGGGACCCAAGGGCCTGTCGCTGGACCTGATGCGCCGCGACCGGGACTCCGAGAACGGCCTGATGGAGTTCATGGTCATCGAACTCCTCGAACGCTCCAAGGAGATCGGCGTCACCCAGGTCTCGCTCAACTTCGCGATGTTCCGGTCCGTCTTCGAGCGCGGGTCCAAGCTCGGGGCGGGTCCGGTGCTGCGGATGTGGCGCTCGCTGCTCAGCTTCTTCTCCCGCTGGTGGCAGATCGAGTCCCTCTACCGGGCCAACGCCAAATACCGGCCGATCTGGGAACCGCGGTTCATGCTCTTCGAGAAGAGTTCGGACCTGCTGCGGATCGGTGTCGCGGCCGGCCGGGCCGAGGGCTTCCTGGAGGCCCCCGGCCTTCCGAAGTGGCTGCACCGCAGACACCTGGAGACCCGCCGTTGACAGCGTGGAACACCTCCCCACTACGGCGGTTCGCCCGCCGTGAGTGGGGGCCGATGTTCTGGACCGTCCGGAACGCACTCGTCCACGACAAGTGGCGGGCGATCCCGATGACCGTCGGCGCGGTCTGCCTGACCTCCGTCTTCCAGATCGTGCAGAACACCCCCTGGGGCTTCCAGCCCGTCCAGAACCTCGGCTCGGTCAAGGCTGCCGATCCGCTCTGGCTGGCCCTCCTGCGCACCCCGCTGTCGCTGTTCGTCCCGGCCCTGGACCTGCCGGTGTGGGGGGCGCTCGCGCAGATCCTGCTCGTCTTCGGGATCGCCGAGATCTGCATCGGCTGGTGGCGCACCCTGCTGGTCGGCTACGTCGCCACCCTCGCCGGGACCACGTACGCGCGGATCGGGCTCGCGTTGGGCCCCGAACACCCCCTCGGCCTGCCGGTGTCGGACCGGATCGTCAACGACACCGGCCCCTCGGCGGCGGTGGTGGGGCTGGCCATCTACGTCTGCTGGCGCTACCGGGCGTACCTCACCGGCGCCCTGGTGATCCTCGTGATGATCGTCGAGGTGCTGTTCAAGGACAATCTGGCGGGCAAGGAGCACCTGGCGGCCATCGCCGCGGTCATGGCGGTGTGCGTGGTGCGGGCGCAGTGGGGGCCGGCGCGCTCCCGCGTCCCGCTGGGACAGCACTCCCACCCCCCGCCGTAGGGGGCGGCGGCGGGTGAGGCCGTACCGTATCCGGGTGACGACAGACCTCGGGCGGTTCGCCCCCACCCGGCAGTGGATGCGGGCCCATCCGCTCGCCACCGATGCCGTGCTGGCCTTCGGGGCGTTCGTCTCCATGGTCGTCGGTTCCTTCGCCGATCCGCACGGACCGCACGGACCCACCTTCGGGACGCGCACTCCCGAGCCGTTCTCACTGCTGCTGATGCTGCTCGGCGCGGCCGCCCTGGTCTTCCGGCGCCGTCAGCCGCGCGTCGTGCTCGCCGTGACCTGCGGGTTGTCCCTGCTGGAGCTGACCACCGGGGAACCGCGGGCGCCCGTCGCCATGTGCACGGTGATCGCCCTGTACACGGTGGCCGCCCGCACCGACCGGCCGACGACCTGGCGGATCGGGCTGCTCACGATGGCGGGGCTGACGGGCGTGGGCATGCTGGCCGGGCCGCTGCCCTGGTACGCGCAGGAGAACATCGGGATCTTCGCCTGGACCGGCATGGCAGCGGCCGCCGGGGACGCCGTACGCAGCCGGCGGGCCTTTGTCGGCGCGATCCGGGAACGGGCCGAGCGCGCCGAGCGGACCCGGGACGAGGAGGCCCGGCGGCGGGTCGCCGAGGAGCGGCTGCGGATCGCCCGGGACCTGCACGACGTGGTGGCCCATCACATCGCCCTGGTCAACGTGCAGGCGGGAGTGGCCGCGCACGTCATGGACAAGCGCCCGGACCAGGCGAAGGAGGCGCTGGCGCACGTACGGGACGCCAGCCGGTCGGCGCTGAACGAACTGCGGGCCACGGTCGGTCTGCTGCGGCAGTCCGGCGACCCGGAGGCACCGACGGAGCCCGCGCCCGGGCTGGGCGTCCTGAACGAGCTGGTGGACACCTTCCGGCATGCCGGGCTGCCGGTGGAGGTGATAGTCCAGCTGGACGGGGCGGCCGGGCCGCTGCCGGCGGCCGTGGACCTGGCGGCGTACCGGGTGATCCAGGAGGCGCTGACGAACGTCCGCAAGCACGCGGGGCCGGGGGCGAAGGCGGAGGTCAGCGTGGTCGGGGTGGGGCCGTCGGTGGAGGTGACGGTCCTGGACGACGGCGGCCTGTCGGCGGACCCGGCGGCGGAGCCGGCCGATGCGCCGGGCGGCGGGCACGGACTGCTCGGCATGCGCGAACGCACCGGCGCGCTGGGCGGCACCTGCTTCGCGGGCCCCCGCTACGGCGGCGGCTACCGCGTCCACGCCATCCTCCCCCTGGCGTAGCCCGCCCTTCCGCGCCACTTCCAGCCTCGCCGGCGTTCGAGGCGCGGGTCCGGGCGGAGCCCGGTGCCCGGCGGAGCCGGGATCCCTGAGGCGCCGCCCCAGCCCCGCGCCTCAAACGCCGGCGAGGCTGAAGGTGGCCCGGCCGGCCTGAAGGTGGCACCGAGCACACCGGCTGCGGAAGTGCCGGCGAGGCTACTGGCAGACCTGGCGCCACGCGTCGAGGTCGTACCGTTTCTGCATCGAGCTCAGCTTCGCCGCGCGCGCCCCCGGGCACCAGCGGTTCAGCCGGCCCTCGTACTCCACGTGGAACACCGCCTTGCCCGCGTCGATGAACGGAACGTACCGGTCGCATTCCTCGTACTCCATGCACTGCTCGTTGACCGCGAAGTCGAAGTCGCCCACCAGCTGCGGGATCTGGTCCAGGTCGTTCTTCAGCCCCACCGACATGCCCCGGTCGTGCGCCAGCCGCGCGACCAGCCGGTTGTACTTCAGCTGGTCCTCCGCGGTCAGCGGGAAGCCCGACCTGTTGGCGTAGCCGTCCATGTTGTCCGGCTCCACCGCGTCGAAGCCCTTCTCCTTGCACATGTCGAACCGTTTGCCGATCAGCGGTTCCAGTTCCGCCAGGCGCCGGATGTCCAGCCAGCGCTCGCCCTCCCAGCCGTTGCCCTCGCCCAGCATCGTCTTCGGGAAGGCGTCGGCGTCCGGGCGGAAGTCCTCCCAGGCACCGGTGGAGATGTAGCAGATCGTCTTGCGGCCGTCCTTCTTCAGGGTGGCGACCTGCTCCTTCGTGGTGTTGAACCCGTCGACGTCGTACACCGCCGCCTTCACCGAGGTGTCCAGCCTGCCGGTGAGCTGCCACTGCCAGCCCACCCCCGGCTTCGGCTGCCAGCGCTGCCCCGGCGGCGGATCGGGCGACAGCTCGTCGCGTTCCGGTTCCGGCTGGGCCGTGCACGCGGCGAGCAGCAGCAGGGGTACGGCCAGCAGGGCCGCGAGCCGTCTCATCCCGCCGCCTCCAGTGCGTACGGCAGGGTCCCCCACGGGTGCGCGCCGCTGCCCGGGACGGCGCAGTGCACGCCCGCTCTGCGTTCGGCGGCGAGTTCCTCGGCGAGCCGGGCGGCGAGCGCGCCCGGCGGGACGGCGTAGACGAGGTGGCAGAACCGCTGGGCCGGGTGGTCGGCGGTCCAGGACGGTGCCGCGGCCGCGTCCCGGTAGGCGTCCCAGGGGCCCTCGAAGGTGACGAGCAGGTCGGCGAGTTCGGCGTAGCCGGGGTGCGGGTGGACCCCGTGGTTGAGGACGAGGGTGGAGGCTCCCGCGGCCCGGGCGGCCACCGCGAGCCGCCCGTAGTGCGGGAGCAGGTCGGGGTCGGCGGAGGCCTGGTCGAGGAAGGCCCCGTCGGTGGCGTACCAGTCGCGGTGGCGCAGCAGGTCCTGCACCACCGCGGCGTGCGGGCGCCGCCCGTAGTCGGTGTCGGCGTATCCGAGGACGGGCACCCCGGCCTCGCGCAGCCGCTCGGCGACGAGGGCGAACCGTTCGTCGCGGGCGGCGCCCGGCCCGCTGTCGGGGTTGAGCACCACCGAGTGCAGCCGGCTCGCGGAGCGGATGAGCCGCTCCCAGGCTTCGGGCCGTTCGGCGGGGTGCTCGTAGAGGGGCACCAGCAGCATGGGGTCCTTCTTCTCGGACGGACGGTGCGTCATCGGTGGGCGGTCGCGCGGCCGAGGAGCAGGCAGACCAGGGCGGCCAGTACGGTGGCGGCCGCGCCCGCCACCACCAGTTGCACCGCCCGGGGCTGGCCCAGCCCGGTCAGCAGGGCCAGGCTCTGGGCGACGGCGGCCGAGGAGCAGACCACGGCCGCGGGCCGGACGGCCCCGAAGGACTGCAGGAGCAGTCCGGTCCACATGACGGCCCCGAGCAGCAGCAGGGTCGCGATCCGGACTCCGGTGAGGACCGGTGCGCCCGGCCAGAGCAGGGTGCCGGCCAGGCCCAGGGCCAGCAGTACCGTCAGGTAGAGCGCGAGGCAGCGGGCCAGGGTGGTGAGCATCCGCCGCCGGAAGGCTCCGGGCGAACGGGCCCCCTGGAGGCCGGAGAGGCTTCCGCTGCGGAACCGGTGGAGCAGCCATTCGGCCGGGCCCATGCTGAGGGTGAGGGCCACCGCCGAGGGGGCGGCGACCGCCTCGGCGGGACCGCCGGCGAGCACCTCCCCGAGGGCGGCGTACAGCACGAGCAGGCCGGTGCCGAGGCCGAACACCCCGTACGGGACCGAGTCCCCGAGCCGGGGCCCGCGTGGGGCGAAGTCCTCCTCGGCGCCGCGCAGCATCTGCCAGCGCACGGGGCCCTGGCCGGGCCGGCGGGCCGCCCAGCCGCGGATCCGGTGCGCGACGGCCCGGAGCCCGTCGGCCAGCGGGAGCTCCCGTACGGCCAGGGTGCAGGCGGCCAGCAGGGAGATCGCGAGCAGGGTCACTCGTACGGGTAGGGGCAGGTCGACGAAGAGGGCGAGCGCTGCGCCGACGGCCATCGGGGCGAGCGCGGCGAGCAGCACCCGTTCGCGGCCGAGGACGAGCAGGACGGTGGCGGCCCCGACGTACAGGGCCTGTCCGGCGGCGAAGGCGTAGGAGAACGGTGGTCCGCCGGGCACCGCGAGTGCGGCGGCGGTGCCCAGCAGGGCGCCGACGGGGGCTCCGACGAGCAGGGTCCGCCCGGCGGCGCCCCGGTCGCCGAGGCCGAGCCAGGAGTAGGCGCGGTGGGACAGCGTCTGATCCCAGACCCAGCCGATGAGCGCGCCGGCGAGCAGGGTCAGCGTCCCGGCGGGCAGGCCGAGGCGGTCCTGCGGGCCTTCGAGCAGGGGCGCTCCGAGCAGGTAGGCGAGGCCGGGCAGGGCGAAGATCACCCCGCGCAGCAGGCAGGCGGTGAGGGAGACCTTCCAGGGGTCGGGGGCGGCGCCCGGGTCCGGGAAGGACCGGGGCACCCGGGCGTAGAGCTCCTCGGCGAGTCCGAAGGAGTCGTGCCGGCCGTAGGTGAGCCGGATGTACTCGTCCGTCATGCCGTCGGATTCGAGGATGGCGGCGATCTCGTCGGGGTGGACGGCCGAGGCGATGAACACGTCGAGGCGTTCGGCGAGTTCGTCCATCGGGTCGGCGGCGGGTGTGCCGCCGGGGCCGTCGCGGCGCGGGCGCGGGAGGGCCGGCAGCGTGTCGGCGCCGTGGCCGTGGCCGTTCCGGGCGCCGTGGCGGGGGCCGTTGCCGGGGCCGGGCGGCTCCAGCCAGAGGGACCCGCTCACCACAGGCTCCCGTCGGCCGCGAGTTCGCGGTACCAGGGATCCGCGAGCCGCTGGGTCCACACGTCGCCCGCGTGGACGGGCAGGACGGGCTGGCCGGCGAGTTCCCGGTAGATGTGCCGGAAGCCGTCGACGGACTGGTGGAGGGTGAACTTCTCCACCACCCGCTTGCGGGACATCCGGCCCAGCTCGGCCCGGCGTTCGTCGTCGCGCAGCAGGGCGAGGGTGGCGCGGGCCATGGTCTCGGGCTCGCGCGGCGGTACGACGAGGCCGGTGTCCCCGACGGCCTCGCGGACCCCGCCGACGTCGGTGGAGACGGTGGTGCGGCCGCAGGACATGGCTTCGATGATGCTGAAGGGGAAGCCCTCGCTGATGGAGGAGAGCATGACGACGCTGCCGGCCGCGTAGGCCCGGGCCACCTGCTCGATGCGGCCCTCGTAGGTGATGCCGTCGGTCACGCCCAGCTCGGCGGCGAGCTTTTCCAGGCGGAGCTTGTACTCCTCGCAGCCGGGCGGCACGGGCCCGAAGAGGCGCAGCCGCAGGGCGGGGAGTTCCTCGCGCATGAAGGCGTAGGCCCGGATGAGGGTTTCGAGGTCCTTGATGGGGTCGATGCGGCCGCACCAGCTGAGGGTGGGGACGTCCGGTTCGGGGCCGGCCTCGGGGAAGGCGTGCGGATCGACGCCGTTGTAGACGGTGCGGATACGCGTCGACTCGGCGCCTCCGCGCTCCTCCCAGCGGCGGTTGTACTGGTTGCACGGGGTGATCAGGTCGGCCTGCCGGTAGCCCTCCGAGTTGAGCTCGCGGTAGAAGCCGAGCATGAGGGCCTTGACGGGCCAGCGCTGGGCGGCGCTGCGGTAGCCGAGGTAGCGCTCGCGCAGGTAGATGCCGTGCTCGGTGAGGAGGAAGGGGACTCCGTCGAGGTATTTGGCGGCGAGGGCCGGGAGGGTGGCGAGGCCGCTGCTGACGGCGTGCGCGACGCTGTCGGGCGGGATCCGGACACCGAGCGGGCGCAGCGCGTGCTCCAGCAGGTCGGTGGCGGTGAGCGCGTCGTGGATGGTGGGCGCCGCGTCGGCGGTGGCGAGGCCGGGGCGGGTCCATACGGTCATCAGCAGGCGCAGAACCGATTCGGAGCGCAGGGCCGGTGCGAGTTTTCCGGCCCGGGCGAGAACGGCCAGTTCGCGCAGGGCCTCGGAGAAGCTGTGCCGGGCGGGATCGCCCGCGGGGTCGAGCAGGGAGAGCAGGAAGCTCTCGTAGACCTCGGTGAAGCGGCGGTGGGCCTTGCCGCGCAGGGCCGACCGGCGGATGCGGGACGGGAGCGGTCCCCACAGCGGGAAGGCGGTGTGCCGGTAGACGTTGCGGGGCAGTTCCCAGGTGACCGGCTCTCGTCCGGAGCCGGTGAGGGCTATGACGTTGAAGTCGACCTCGGGCATCCCTCGTACCAGTTGGTCGCACCAGGTGCTGACGCCCCCGTGGACGTGCGGGTAGGTGCCTTCGGTGAGCATGGTGACGTGACGCCCATGACTCATGCGGTGTGTCCCCCCAGGACGGAAAAGGGGCCGGCGCCCGTGGATTCGCGGAGCGCCGGCGCTAGGTGGTACTCGTGGTGGCTTGCGGGACGGTCAGACGGGCAGCTTGAGCGTGACGGCGCTCTGGAGCAGCTCCGGACCGGCCCAGGCGGAGCGGGTACCGGCGTACGCGGTGCCGAAGTCGGCGGTGCCCAGCAGCATCTGCTTCTTGGTGCCGGTGGGGGCGGTCACCGGGGCGACGACCCCGGAGGGCGCCTTGATGGTGACGTCGTTGCCGATGCGGTAGGCGGTGACCTTGCCGTCCGCGAGCGCCTTGTCCCAGGCGGCGCGGCGCTGGAACTCGACGCCGGTGTCCTTCATGCTCTGGTTGACGATCGGCGCGCTCGGTGCGTACAGGGTCCGGTAGGTGTCGAGGACCTGGTTGAGCACGGGGTAGAGGGTGCGGTCCTCGGCGAGGTTGGACTGGTGGACGTAGTGCGGGCGCGGGTCGTTGGCCAGGACGTGGCGCAGGGCGGTGCGGGCCTCGGCCGGGACGATGCTGTCGAGGTAGCCGGTGTTGGCGTCCAGCGGGGCCGGCAGGCAGGTGGAGGTTCCCGGGTTGTCCTCGCAGATGCCGCTTCCGCCGTGGGCGCGGCTGGTGTAGATCCAGTTGTACTCGTCGGCCATCTCGGCGTTGGTGCCCGTGTTGTAGTACACGTTCATCGGGTGCCGGGGGACCGTGAGGGCGGAGCCGACCGCGCGCTGCGCCGGTTCGCGGGAGTTGTCGCTTCCGGCCCACTTGACCCCGTTGTCGGCGAGGGCGCCGGCCAGGTTGGGGTTGTCGACGGGCTGCTGCGGGGCCGTCTTGAGGCCGGAGTGCTCGCCGGTGACCAGCTCGGTCCGGTCGGTGGCGATGCCCTTGGTGGCGGCCCAGTTGTTGTTGTCGCGGATCTGGGCGGAGATCTCGGCGCGGCTCATGTACTGGATCACGCCCTGGGCGTTCTTGGTGCAGGTCCAGGGGGTGACCGCGGTGTTCTGGACGCAGCCGAGGAACGGGTGGGTGTAGGTGTGGTTCATCCAGCGGTACTTGGCGCGGTCGGCGACGAGCTGGGCGGTCAGCGCGTCGACGCCGCCGTTCTCGGCCTTCCACTCCTCACCGGCGCCGCCGTTGAAGAGCATGTCGAGCTTGAAGTTCTTGGACGTCTGCCACTGCGCCGCGTACACGGCGTCGGCGGCGGACATCCGGATGGTGCTCTCCTTGCCCTCGCCGCCCGCACAGGCGTAGTCGCCCGGCGTGCAGTTCAGGTCCTTGTTCCAGCGGGCGTCGGGGGCGAAGACGTCGTCGACGTGGACGGCGAAGTAGTTGCGGCTCTGGCCGAGGTGCACCCCCTGGGTCAGCCAGTCGACGATGCCGCGGGCGATCAGCCGGAACTGCTGCTGGTACTGGTTGTAGCCGAAGGTGACGACCAGTTCGCTGCGGCCGTCGTGGGTGTACTCGCCGACGAGGGAGGCCCGGCCGGAGCCGACGGGCGCGTCGACGTAGCTGGTGTAGCCGGGGCGCGGCTTGCCCATGAAGCCGTAGCTCTCGGGCACCAGGGCCGAGTTGTCCTCGAAGGTGACCTGACCGCCGAGGTAGCCGAAGGGGCCGGCCTTGCCGGCGGTGGTGACGGCGGCCTGGGTACCGTCGAGCTGGCCGCTGAAGCCGCCGTTGTCGGTGTATTCCAGCCCGACGCCCGGGTGGGCCCAGGTGTAGGCGTCGACCTGGCGGATCCCGTACGTCGTCTCGTAGGCGGCGAGCGCGGCCATCTCGGCCGATCCCTCGCCGAAGGGGTTCTCGTTCGGCAGGACGACACCCTGGTACTTGGCGCGCGGACGGCCGTCCACCGTGTCACTGAGGAAGCCCGCGTTGATGACCGGGCGGCCGCTGCTGCCCAGCTGGACGCGGGTGTACGGCACCCCCGTGTCGCGGAGTTCCGCGGTGATCGCCTCGACCGAGCTGCCGCCGTCGTCGACGACCAGCACCTTCAGGTCGATGCGCGGCGTCACGGCCGCCGTGGCGGTCGCGGCGGGTACTGCCACGGACACCAGGGCGGCTGCCGCCATCATCGCGGCGACCCTGTTCATCCGATTCTTCTTGACCATTTCGGCCTTTCCCCCCGCAGGCGTCCCTCGACTCGGCCCTTGGCGGACAGCCGGGCCCGGGAGGCTCTGTGGAAATCATGCAAAGGAACCCCGCGTCCCCTTGCGAGAGTGGACCGAGTCTCTCGGACCTCGTCAGGTCTACGGGGCAAACCTGGAGCAGAGCCCACAGATGGGTGAACCTGATGGCCTCTTGATCGAACAACTTGCCAAACCTTCGAGTGACGTACGGACGAGCGCGTACGCGTAGGCTCATTTCTGGCGGCCGTCGGGCCCGAATACGATCGCTACGGATGGCCGTCCACCCACTCGGCCCACACACACAAACGGAAGCGAGACTTCACCACCGTGACTGCTCTGACTCTCAGCACTGCCGGCGCGGCGACGCTCCGCGCCGACGCCCTCGTGGTCGGCGTGGCGAAGGGCCCCAAGGGACCGATCGTCGCCGCGGGCGCCGAGGCCGTGGACAAGGCGTTCGACGGCAAGCTCGCCGGTGTCCTCGACGCACTCGGCGCATCGGGCGCCGAAGGCGAGGTCACCAAGCTGCCGGCTCCGGCGGGCCTGAAGGTCCCGGTCGTGCTGGCGGTGGGGCTGGGCTCCGTCCCCGAGAAGGACGAGTCGTTCGACGAGGAGGTGCTGCGCCGCGCCGCCGGCGCCGCCGCCCGCGCGCTGCACGGCAGCAAGAAGGCAGCCTTCGCCCTCCCGCTGGAGGACGCCTCCGCCGTCACCGCCGTCGCCGAGGGCGCGCTGCTGGGCGCGTACGCCTTCACCGCCTACCAGGGCGGCGAGAACAAGGCCCGCAAGGAGGCCAAGGGCGCGGCCCCGAAGGCTCCGCTCGCCGAGGTGGCGCTGCTGGGCGCCAAGCCCCGCGACAAGGAGCACAAGGCCGCGGTCGAGCGCGCCGCGGTCGTGGCGGCCGAGGTCAACGTCGCCCGCGACCTGGTGAACACCCCGCCGAACGACCTGACCCCCGAGGCCTTCGCCGCGATCGCCTCCGCGGCCGCGAAGGAGAACGGCGTCAAGGTCCAGGTGCTGGACGAGAAGGCCCTGGTCAAGGGCGGCTACGGCGGCATCATGGGCGTCGGCAAGGGCTCCGAGAACCCGCCGCGCCTGGTGAAGCTCAGCTACACGCACCCGAAGGCGGAGAAGACCCTGGCCTTCGTCGGCAAGGGCATCACCTACGACTCGGGCGGCATCTCCCTGAAGCCGGCCGGTCACAACGAGACGATGAAGTGCGACATGGCCGGCGCCGCCGCCGTCTTCGCCTCCGTCGTCGCGGCGGCGAAGCTGGGCCTGCGGGTCAACGTCACCGGCTGGCTCGCGCTCGCCGAGAACATGCCGTCGGGCTCTGCCACCAAGCCGGGTGACGTGCTGCGCATGTACAGCGGCAAGACCGTCGAGGTCCTCAACACGGACGCCGAGGGCCGTCTGGTCCTGGGCGACGCGCTGACCAAGGCATCCGAGGACAACCCGGACGCGATCGTCGACGTCGCCACCCTGACCGGCGCCATGGTGCTGGCCCTCGGCGACCGCACCTTCGGGATCATGGCGAACGACGACGCCTTCCGCACCTCGATCCACGAGATCGCGGAGGAGGTCGGCGAGTCCTCCTGGCCGATGCCGCTCCCCGCCGAGCTGCGCAAGTCCATGGACTCCCCCACCGCCGACATCGCGAACATGGGTGTCCGCATGGGCGGCGGCCTGGTGGCCGGCCTCTTCCTCCAGGAGTTCGTCGGCGAGGGCATCACCTGGGCCCACCTCGACATCGCCGGTCCCGCCTTCCACGAGGGCGCGCCGCACGGCTACACCCCCAAGGGCGGCACCGGCTCGGCCGTGCGCACCCTGGTGCGGCTGGCCGAGCGCACGGCCACGGGCGACCTTGGCTGACCACCGCATGTGATCAGGCGTGTGTCACGCGTGTGTTCACGCGTGTGATGTGACGTGACGCACCCCGGGCCCGGGTCAGGGCCCGGGGTGCGTCACGTTCGGCACCCGCCCGCGCCGCTCGGCGTCCGTCTCACGACGAAACCTCAAGGAATCGGTAGGTATCTCCGTAGGTATCTACGCAACGGTAACCATCGGTCCGGGCGGATCGCCCGATCACATCGTGGGCCCGGCGTCCCGTGTTCCCCCGACAAATGCGAAGATGGGTTCTCGGCAGGACAGGGCCCCCACCACAGGGCCGAAGAAACAAGCGGCCGATTACCAGCCGCCGCCCGGTCACAGAGGACCGGTGCCCGGCGCACATGCATGGAGGACGTGACGTGGCGAACGACGCCAGCACCGTTTTCGACCTAGTGATCCTCGGCGGTGGCAGTGGCGGTTACGCCGCGGCGCTGCGCGCATCCCAGCTGGGTCTGGACGTTGCCCTGATCGAGAAGAACAAGCTCGGCGGCACCTGCCTGCACAACGGCTGCATCCCCACGAAGGCTCTGCTGCACGCGGGTGAGATCGCGGACCAGGCTCGTGAGGCCGCCCAGTTCGGTGTCAAGACCTCCTTCGAGGGGATCGACATCGCGGGTGTCCACAAGTACAAGGACGAGGTCATCTCGGGCCTGTACAAGGGTCTGCAGGGCCTGGTCGCCTCCCGCAAGGTGACCTACATCGAGGGAGAGGGCCGCCTCTCCTCCCCGACTTCCGTCGACGTGAACGGCCGGCGCATCCAGGGCCGCCACATCCTGCTGGCGACCGGCTCCGTGCCGAAGTCGCTGCCGGGCCTGAACATCGACGGCAACCGCATCATCTCCTCGGACCACGCGCTGGTCCTGGACCGCGTCCCCGAGTCGGCGATCGTCCTGGGCGGCGGCGTCATCGGCGTCGAGTTCGCCTCGGCGTGGAAGTCCTTCGGCTCGGACATCACCGTCATCGAGGGCCTCAAGCACCTCGTGCCGGTCGAGGACGAGAACAGCTCGAAGCTGCTGGAGCGCGCGTTCCGCAAGCGCGGCATCAAGTTCAACCTGGGCACCTTCTTCGACAAGGCCGAGTACACCGAGAACGGCGTCCGCGTGACGCTGGTCGACGGCAAGACCTTCGAGGCCGAGGTGCTGCTGGTCGCCGTGGGCCGTGGCCCCGTCTCCCAGGGCCTGGGCTACGAGGAGCAGGGCGTCGCGATGGACCGCGGCTACGTCCTGGTCGACGAGTACATGCAGACCAACGTGCCGACCATCTCGGCCGTCGGTGACCTCGTCCCGACCCTCCAGCTCGCGCACGTCGGCTTCGCCGAGGGCATCCTGGTTGCGGAGCGTCTGGCCGGCCTCAAGGCCGTCCCGATCGACTACGACGGTGTCCCGCGCGTCACCTACTGCCACCCCGAGGTCGCTTCCGTCGGCATCACCGAGGCCAAGGCCAAGGAGATCTACGGCGCGGACAAGGTCGTGGCCCTGAAGTACAACCTGGCGGGCAACGGCAAGAGCAAGATCCTCAAGACCGCGGGCGAGATCAAGCTCGTCCAGGTCAAGGACGGTGCCGTGGTCGGCGTCCACATGGTCGGTGACCGGATGGGCGAGCAGGTCGGCGAGGCCCAGCTGATCTACAACTGGGAAGCTCTGCCGGCCGAGGTCGCGCAGCTCATCCACGCGCACCCGACCCAGAACGAAGCGATGGGCGAGGCCCACCTGGCCCTCGCCGGCAAGCCGCTTCACTCCCACGACTAATTCGTCACGGGCGCGACGACCACTTCCGCACTTTCGTTAGGAGCAACTGAAACCATGTCGGTTTCCGTAACCCTTCCGGCGCTCGGTGAGAGCGTCACCGAGGGCACTGTCACCCGCTGGCTGAAGGCCGAGGGCGAGCGCGTCGAGGCCGACGAGCCGCTGCTCGAGGTCTCGACCGACAAGGTCGACACCGAGATCCCCTCCCCCGTGTCGGGCATCCTTGCCTCCATCAAGGTCGCCGAGGACGAGACCGTCGAGGTCGGCGCCGAGCTGGCCGTCATCGACGACGGCTCCGGCGCTCCGGCCGCGGCTGCGGCTCCGGCCGCCGAGCCGGCCGCCGCCGAGGCCCCCGCGGCTGCTCCGGCTCCGGTTGCCGAGGCCCCCGCGGCCCCGGCTCCCGCCGCCGAGGCTCCCGCCGCCGCTGCTCCGGCTGCCACCGGTACCGATGTCGTGCTCCCCGCGCTGGGCGAGTCCGTCACCGAGGGCACCGTCACCCGCTGGCTGAAGCAGGTCGGCGAGTCCATCGAGGCCGACGAGCCGCTGCTCGAGGTCTCCACGGACAAGGTCGACACCGAGATCCCCGCGCCGGTTTCCGGCACCCTGCTGGAGATCCTCGTCGGCGAGGACGAGACCGCCGAGGTCGGCGCCCGTCTGGCCGTCATCGGTGCTGCCGGTGCCGCTCCGGCCGCTCCGGCTCCGGCTGCCGCCCCGGCCCCCGAGGCCGCTCCGGCCCCGGCTGCCCCGGTCGCCGCTCCGGCTCCGGCCGCCCCCGCTGCCCCGGTCGCCGCTCCGGCTCCGGCCGCCCCGGCTGCTCCGGCCGCCGCCCCGGCTCCGGTCCAGGCCGCCGCCCCGGCGGCCGCTCCGGCTCCGGTCACCCCCGCCGCCCCCGCTCCGGCCGCCGCCCCGGCGTCCGCCGGTGACGAGGCCGCGTACGTGACCCCGCTGGTGCGCAAGCTCGCCTCGGAGTCCGGCGTCAACCTGTCCACGGTCTCGGGCACCGGTGTCGGTGGCCGTATCCGCAAGCAGGACGTCCTCGCCGCCGCCAAGGCCGCCGCCGCCCCGGCTCCGGCCCCGGCTCCGGCCGCTGCTCCGGCCGCGAAGGCCCCGGCCGCCGCGGTGTCCGAGCTGCGCGGTCAGACGGTCAAGATGACCCGCATGCGCAAGGTCATCGGCGACAACATGATGAAGGCCCTGCACTCGCAGGCTCAGCTCAGCTCCGTGGTCGAGGTGGACATCACCAAGATCATGAAGCTGCGCGAGAAGGCCAAGGGCGCGTTCCTGGCCCGTGAGGGCGTCAAGCTCTCGCCGATGCCGTTCTTCGTCAAGGCCGCTGCCCAGGCGCTGAAGGCCCACGCGGTCGTCAACGCCCGGATCAACGAGGACGAGGGCACCATCACCTACTTCGACTCGGAGAACATCGGCATCGCCGTGGACTCCGAGAAGGGCCTGATGACCCCGGTCATCAAGGGTGCCGGTGACCTCAACCTGGCGGGCATCTCCAAGGCGACCGCCGACCTGGCCGCCAAGGTCCGCGGCAACAAGATCACGCCGGACGAGCTGTCGGGCGCGACCTTCACCATCAGCAACACCGGCTCGCGCGGTGCGCTGTTCGACACGGTCATCGTGCCGCCGAACCAGGTCGCCATCCTGGGCATCGGTGCCACGGTGAAGCGCCCGGTGGTCATCGAGACCGCCGAGGGCACGAACATCGGCATCCGCGACATGACGTACCTGACCCTGTCCTACGACCACCGCCTGGTGGACGGCGCGGACGCGGCCCGGTACCTCTCGGCCGTCAAGGCGATCCTCGAGGCCGGCGAGTTCGAGGTCGAACTCGGCCTGTAAGGCTCACGCCCTGCGGCAGCCACTCGATACGGCGCCCCTGCCCGGATCCATTCCGGGCGGGGGCGCCGTCGTCATACGCTGAGCGGTCCGGGACGAGGCTGCGACAGGCGCGGGCTCCGGCTCTCGGAGCCCTGATCCGGGGCCTCTTGTAACCAGCCTCACCCGGCGTCCCTGACCAGGAACGCATCCGGTGGGGCTACTCGGCCGTATTGTCTACGCATCGAAGCGATGCATGCCCCTACAGGAGATGAAGCCCCGATGATCACCCCACCCGTCGTGCACTCGCTGCGCGAGCAGATCCGCGAGCACATCGTGGAGGGGATCGTCAGCGGGCGCTGGAAGCCCGGCGAGCGCATCGTCGAGCGGCGGATCGCCGTGGAGCTGGAGGTCAGCCAGACGCCCGTGCGGGAGGCCCTGCGCGAGCTGGAGACGCTGCGGCTGATCGAGTCGGCGCCGAACAAGGGTGTACGCGTACGGAACCTGTCCGCGGCCGATCTGGAGGAGATCTACCCGGTCCGGGCCGGTCTGGAGCAGATCGCGGCCGAGCTGGCCGCCCCGCGGCTGGCGACGGACTGCTCGGCGCTGGAGCCGCACGTGGCGGCGCTGTGGGAGGCCGACCGGACCGAGGACGGGACCGCGCAGGTGCGGCACACCGTCGGGTTCCACCGGGAGGTGGTCCGGGCGGCGGGGAACAGCGTTCTGCTGCACACGTGGGAGAGCCTGGGCATCGAGGTCTTCACGGCCCTGTCCATCCGCTGGCTGGGGACCGTCCAGAAGTCGTACGCGGAGGAGCACGCGGCCCTCGTCGAGGCCTTCCGCAGCCAGGATCCTGACATCGGCGTGCTCGTGAAGCGGCATGTTCTGGGGTGCGCCCCGCGCGCCTGACCGCGCGCCCGGCACCGCCCGACCGCGACCGACCCCGCCGTCTTGTACCGGTTTGCCCGGCACCGCGTGCCTTTTTCGCTGGCACGCGGTGCCGACTTTCGCCGGATGGACGTTTCTTTGTCACTTTCATTTGATCGATCATCGATCAGCGATTTACAGTCGTCGCGGACCTCAACCAGGTCCACCACCCCTGTCCTGCCCGTCAGGGATTTTTTCACCACCTCTCCTTTGTCCGGAAGGCGGCGCACAGCAATGTCCGACCCCGTAGGAAAGCTTCCGAGCGAGCTCGACCAGCTCCCGGATCGCGACACCGAGGAGACCGCCGAATGGGCGGCCTCTCTCGACGCCGTCGCACAGGCCGCCGGTACGCGCCGCGCCGAATACCTGCTCCGCCGCACGCTCCAGCACGCCGAGGCCGCCGGCCTCGCCCTGCCCAAGCTGCTGGAGACGGACTACGTCAACACCATCCCGACCGCCGCGGAGCCCGAGTTCCCCGGTGACGAGGCGATGGAAGCCAGGATCACCGCATGGAACCGCTGGAACGCGGCCGCCATGGTGACCCGCGGCTCCAAGTACGGCGTCGGCGGCCACATCGCCACCTTCGCCTCCGCCGCGTGGCTCTACGAGACCGGCTTCCAGCACTTCTTCCGCGGGAAGGAGGCCGACGGATCGGGCGACCAGCTCTACATCCAGGGCCACGCCTCCCCCGGCATCTACGCCCGCGCCTTCCTCGACGGCCGGATCTCCGAGCAGCAGCTCGACAACTTCCGCCAGGAGTCCGGCGGCAACGGCCTGCCGTCCTACCCGCACCCGCGGCGCCTGCCGTGGCTGTGGGAGTTCCCGACGGTGTCCATGGGCCTCGGCCCGCTCTCCGCGATCTACCAGGCGCGTTTCAACCGCTACCTGCAGAACCGGAGCATCAAGGACACCGCGAACTCGCACGTCTGGGCCTTCCTGGGCGACGGCGAGATGGACGAGCCCGAGTCGACCGCCGCCCTGGCCCTCGCCTCCCGCGAGCAGCTCGACAACCTGACCTTCGTCATCAACTGCAACCTGCAGCGCCTCGACGGTCCGGTTCGCGCCAACTTCCGCGTGGTCCAGGAGCTGGAGGCCCAGTTCCGCGGCGCCGGCTGGAACGTCATCAAGTCGCTGTGGGGCTCCGCCTGGGACGAGCTGTTCCAGCTCGACACCACGGGCGCCCTCGTACGCCGCCTGCGCGAGGTACCCGACGCGCAGTTCCAGACGTACGCGACCCGCGACGTGGCCTACATCCGCCAGCACTTCTTCGGCGCAAACGCCGACCTCGTGCAGCTGGCCGGGGTGCTCTCCGACGCGAAGATCGCCGAGTGCTTCCACAGCTCCCGCGGCGGCCACGAGCCCCGCAAGGTCTATGCCGCGTACAAGGCCGCCCTGGAGCACAAGGGTGCGCCGACGGTCATCCTCGCGCAGACCGTCAAGGGCTACACGCTGGGCGCCGGGTTCGAGTCGAAGAACGCGAACCACCAGATGAAGAAGCTGACGATCGACGAGTTCAAGGACATGCGTGACCTCCTTGGCCTCCCGATCCCGGACAGCGCCTTCGCCGACGGCCAGGTCCCGTACGGCCACCCGGGCGCGAACAGCCCCGAGGTCCAGTACCTGAACGAGCGCCGCGCGGCGCTCGGCGGCCCCGCCCCGGCCCGCAAGGTCGAGCACGTGGCCCTGCCCGCTCCCGCGGACCGTTCCTTCGCCCCGCTGCTCAAGGGTTCCGGCAAGCAGGAGATGGCCACCACCATGGCCTTCGTCCGCCTCGTCAAGGACCTGATGCGGGACAAGGAGACCGGCAAGCGCTGGGTCCCGATCGTCCCCGACGAGGCCCGTACCTTCGGTATGGAGTCCCTCTTCCCGTCGGCCGGCATCTACTCGCCGCTGGGTCAGACGTACGAGCCGGTCGACCGCGACCAGCTGATGTACTACAAGGAGGCCAAGGACGGCCAGATCCTCAACGAGGGGATCACCGAGGCCGGCGCCATGGCCGACTTCATCGCCGCCTGCACGTCGTACGCGACGCACGGCGAGCCGATGATCCCGTTCTACATCTTCTACTCGATGTTCGGCTGGCAGCGCACCGCCGACCAGATGTGGCAGCTCGCCGACCAGCTCGGCAAGGGCTTCATCGTCGGTGCCACCGCCGGCCGCACCACGCTGACCGGTGAGGGCCTCCAGCACGCGGACGGCCACTCGCACCTGATCGCGTCCACGAACCCGGCGTCGCTCAACTACGACCCGGCCTTCGCGTACGAGATCGCGGTGATCGTCAAGGACGGTCTGCGCCGGATGTACGGCGAGCAGCCGGAAGACGTCTTCTACTACCTGACGGTCTACAACGAGCCGAAGGTGCAGCCCGCGATGCCCGAGGGCGTCGAGGAAGGCATCCTCAAGGGTCTGTACCGCTTCAACACGGCGGCCGACCTGGCGGAGGCGGCCCCGGCCGCCGACGCCCCCAAGGTCCAGCTGATGGCCTCGGGTACCGCGATCCACTGGATCCTGGAGGCGCAGAAGCTGCTCGCCGCCGAGTGGAACGTGGCCGCCGACGTCTGGTCCGCCACGTCCTGGGGCGAGCTGCGGCGCGAGGCGCTGGAGTGCGACGAGGCGCTGCTGCGCGGCGAGGTCCGCACCCCGTACGTCACCCGCGCCCTGGAGGGCGTCACCAGCCCGGTGCTCGCCGTCTCCGACTGGATGCGTCAGGTCCCGGACCAGATCAGCCAGTGGGTGGAGCAGGACTACACCTCGCTCGGTACGGACGGCTTCGGTCTGTCCGACACCCGAGAGGGCGCCCGCCGCCACTTCGGTGTCGACGCCCAGTCGATCGTGGTGGCCGCGCTGGCCCAGCTCGCCCGCCGCGGCGAGGTACCGGCGTCCGCCGTCAAGGAGGCCCGGGAGCGCTACGGCCTCTGAGCCGTCCGCGAGGTACCGGAAGGCGGTCCACCCCTGCGGGGGCGGGCCGCCTTCCGGCGTTCGAGGAGAACCCGGCCGGGCAGGGGACGGACACCGGCCTTTGGCCGTATGCGCGGTGGCGGCGCGGGGGTGAACCCGTGATGCTGGAGCGGTGATGGACGAGACGGAGTTCTGGGAGATCGTGGACCGTTCCCGCGAGGCCGCCGACGGCGACCCCGAGGAACACGCCGAGCTGCTCGTCGAGCGGCTCGCACAACTCGATCCGGACTCCGTCCTGGACTTCGCCCGGCACTTCGAGTCCCGGTACAACCGGGCCTACACCTGGGACCTGTGGGGCGCGGCCTGGGTGCTGCTCGACGGGGCGAGCGACGACGCCTTCGACTACTTCCGCTGCTGGCTCATCGGCCAGGGCCGGGAGGTGTTCGAGGGCGGGGTGCACGATCCCGACCAGCTGGCGGAGCTCCTGGGCGACTTCGACGAGGAGATCGACGGGGACGGCGAGGAGCTGGGGTACGCGGCCGACGAGGCGTACGAGCAGCTGACCGGGGCGGTGGCGCCCGATCTGGGCATCCCGCTGCAGGCGGCGGAGCCGGAGGGCGCCCCGCTGGACTTCGAGAACGAAGCCGTGCTCGCGGAGCGCTTCCCCCGGCTGTGGGACCGGTTCCGCGCCTGATCAGTAGTGCGTGCCGCCGTCGATGCGGATCTCCGTGCCGGTGATGAACGCACCGTCCTCGGAGCCCAGCATGGCGACGACGCCGGCGACGGTCTGCGGGCCGGCGAAGCCCTGGCCGAGGGCCGGGGCGAGCTTGGCGAAGAGGGACCAGTCGGTGTCCTCCGGCAGGCCGGGGCCGTTGCCGGTGGTCATCCCGCTCTCGATGGAGCCGGGTGCGACGCTGACGAAGCGCAGTCCCTGCTTGCTGTACTCGGCGGCCAGCGCGTGGGTCATGGACTGGATGCCGCCCTTGCTGGCCGCGTAGGCGGACATGTAGGGGTGGGCGAAGGACGCCGAGGTGGAGCTGAAGTTCACGACGGCCGGCCGGTCGCCGGCGAGCAGCGCCGGGAGGGACTCGCGGATCATCAGGAAGGTGCCGGTCAGGTTGACCCCGATGACCTGGTTCCACAGGTCGAGCGTGGTCCGGTGGGTGTGCGCGGAGCGCAGGATGCCGGCGGCGTTGACCAGTACGTCGATCCCGCCGAGGGTGTCGACCGCGGCGGCCACACCCTCCTTGACGGCGTTCTCGTCGGATATGTCGAGGAGCGCGGTGGTGAGCCGGTCGGCGTGGCCGTCGGCGGCTGCCTGATCGGCGGTCGCCTTCAGACCGGCCTCGTTGACGTCCACGGTGTGGACCCGGCCGCCCTCGGCGAGGATGCGGTGGACGGTGGCCCGGCCGATGCCGGAGCCACCGCCGGTGATGAGGACACGACGTCCTTCGTAACGGTTCATGGCGCGAGCGTACCGAAGGCATGACACGTTTTGCCATGACGACAAAGAACGCAATTACCGAGGCGGCCGGAAGGTACGCTTCAACCGTGAGATCCCCTCGTCCGTACTCTCCCCAGGCCGGCCCCGGAGCCCAGTCGCTGACCGAGCGCCGCAAGGCCGCCACCCAGCTCGACATCGCCCGCGCGGCCTGCGAACTCTTCGCCGAACACGGCCCCGACGGCACCACCGCCGAGGACATCGCCCACCGTGCGGGGGTGGCGCTGCGCACCTTCTACCGCTACTTCCGCAACAAGCAGGAGGCCGTGGCCCCGCTGCTGGCGGGCGGCGGCGACGCGTGGCGCGCACTGCTGGCCGAGGAGGACCCCGGCACACCGCTGGCCGAGGCGCTGGAACGCGCGGTGACCCGGTCGCTGAGCGGGCAGCAGGCGGTCGAGGAGGGCCTGGAGGTGACCCGCGGCCTGCTGCGCGCGGCGGCGGACGACCAGGCCCTGCGCGCGGTCTGGTACCGCGTGAACCAGGACTCCGAGGAGAACCTGGTACCGGTGATCACCCGCCTGGTGGGCCCGGAGGCGGACGCCCTGGAGGTGCGCCTGCTCGCGGCGGCGGCCACGGACGCGATCCGCGTCTCGCTGGAGCTGTGGTCGACGACGGACGCCCCGGTCTCGGGCCCCGGCTCCCCCGCGGAACTCGCGGTCCGCTGCCTGCGGGACCTCACAGGGGCGATGCCCCTGCTCCTGGACTGAGGTCCGGAGCAGAGGCACCGTCGGCTCGGGCCTGCGGCCCTAGGTCTGCCGGTGGGGTTCAGCGGCCACCCCAGCCGCCACCACCGCCACCGCCGCCCCCTCCGCCGCCGCCGCCGGTCCAGTTACCGCCGCCACCGCCGCCGCCCCAGTTGCCGCCACCGTCGCCGCCGTTGCCACCGCCGCCCCAGTTGCCGCCGCCGTTGCCGCCGTCACCACCGCGGCCGCCGCCCCAGTCACCGTTGCCGCCGCGACCGTTGCCCCAGTCGTTGTGGTTGCCCCAGTCGCCGTTGCCACCACGGCCGGAGTCGTTCCAGTTCGACCAGTTCGAGTCACGCCAACTGGCGTCGCGCCAGCTGTTGTTGTCGCGCCAGCTGTCGTTGTACCCGCCGACACCGCCCTGGTCCCAGCACCAGCTCGGACGGTCACGCCAGTCGCGGTCGCAGCACCAGTTCCACCGGGCGTCGGAGCGGTTCGAGGGGTACCGGTAGCAGTCGTAGCCGCCGTTCCCGCCACCGCCGCCACCACCGGTGACGACCGAGGCCGAGGCGCCTGCGACGGGCAGCAGACCTATCGCGATTCCCGCGGCGCCCGTCATGGCTGCCGCAACGATCTTACGGCGCATTCTCATGCACCTCCGCACATGTCTCGCTTATGGGGCTTTTAGGTCATTTCCACCCTCACTCGCCCATGCGGCCCTGTCAAAGCGGAAAGGCCCCCTGCCGCTCTCCGTGGAGAGTCGCAGGGGGCCTTTCATCAGGCATTTCCAGTGGTCGGGGCACAGTATGGAATTGCTTCCGCACAACCGGTACACCTCGCGACACACGGCGAGCGCGTCGAGCGGTTACTCGTCGGCACTCCGCGCGGACGGCCCTCCACACTCATCGCCCTCCTGCTCCTGCGTGGCCCTCCGGCAGTCATGATCCGCCCCGTTGCGCAGCTCGTTCCGTACGTCACGCCAAGCACGGATGATCTCCGGAAGCTTCGCCAGCACCTCGCCCACCTGTAGCAGCAGGAGCGTGAGGCACCCGAAGGCGGCAAGGATGACCAGGCTGAGGTTGTCCCAGTTCACGGGGCGCGCCAACCGAGCAGCGCGTGGTGAGAAATCCAGTCGAGGGCGTCCGCCCCCAGCCGGTCGGGCGCTTCCAGCAAGGAAACCTCCACCGCCGCGAGGTCGGCCAGCGCCCCGGGCGCATCCGACCGGTCAAGTAGGGCGAGACGTTCCATCGCCGAGGCGACGACGCCGGGCCAGCCCGGCATTCCGAAGTGAGCGGGAGCCTTGAACACGGCCGAAGCCGCTCTGTGCAGCACTCCCGCGCGCCAGCCCTGTTCCCGCATCACCTCCGCGGTGAACCGGACCCGGTCGTCGACGTGCTGGACGAACTCCGCCGTGGATGCGGACACCGTCCGCATCGCGAAGCGCGAGCCGCCGGCCCAGGGAAGGTCCACGTTCGAGGCTACAGCCACGAACGCGAGCAACACCTCGGGCCCGTCCTCCTTCGCGCCCACCAGGGCTGCGCGGGCCCTGCGGTACAGATCGATGCTCTGAGCGAAGATCTCCCCGTCGCTCGGCCCGTCGTCGGCCGCGTGGATCACATCCAGAGGCCCCTCTCGCCAGGCGTCGGCCACCAGGCCGACCGCCGCCGCGCTCACCAGGACGGCCGTGTCGTCCGCGTCGATCCCGTGGTGTGCCAGGACGACGGGGGCCTGCTCCTCGATGTCCGGAAGCGGCGAGTGCTTCTCTTCGGCCTCGGTCCTCCCCAAGAGGGCTGCGAGTCGAGGCGCCAGGGATTCGGGCTCGGGCTGCTCCACGGTGATGCCGTGATGCGCCAGATCTTCGAAGACCGAGTCCGGCCCGCAGTCGATGTGCGTGGAGTCGTGGCGTCCCGAGCAGTCTTCCGGGCATTCGAACTCCTCGCACATCTCCGGCTCCTCGGGCTGCGCTTCGTTGAGAAGGTGATAGGCCAGCCGCTCCGCCACCGCCTCCCGTGCCGCGATCATGGCCAGGTCGAGCCGAAAGGCCTCGTCCTTCATCTCCGAGTCCTTACGATCCACAGACGCGGGTGGCTCCGGAGTATCGGGGACCCAGGTGTACGCGGACTCGAGCGAGACCAGGAGCCAGGCGACGCGCAGTGCCTCGACATCTGTGCCCCGCGCCAGCCCCGCCACGGCCTCGGCGGCCTGCCGCACACTGTCGAGCCGGGCGAGGTGGCGTTCGCGTACCGGCATCCAGGCCGCGGACTCCGCTCGGGCCCGCTCGGCGTCGTGGGTCCGCGCGGCGTCGCGGGACCGTCGAGCCCGGGTTACCGACCGGGTCAGACAGGGGCGACACCCGAACAGCCCGGACCTAGGTGTCGGCCCGAGCGGTATGGCGGCGAGGTCCTTGCCGAACGGCTTGTCGCACAAGCAGCAGTCCAAGCCGCCCACCTGCCGGGACGTGGGCATGCTGGGCAGCGCGGCGGCGCGGATCGCGTCATGGGCATAGGCAGGGATGTGCATGGGCGGCAACTCCTTGGGCGAAGGCGCTCCGTCGGCGCCTTCTCCATGCTCACCTCGCCGCTCGGCCGCGAGTCACGGTTTGGCGGGCCGACCGGCGAACTTGACGAATACTGACTCGGCCCTGGCCTGCGGCTTCTACCGTGTTGACGGAACTTGACACCGTGAACAGGGAGGAATCCCCTTGACCGCTCCCACCCCAACCCAACCGGCAGGGCGACAACGAGAGTTGGCAGAAGCGTTGCAGGAGCTGCACCGCTCGGCAGGCCGGTTGAGCTTCCGGAAGGTGAGCGCGCTCATCCGCAGCCGCGATGACCAGTTATCGGACGCCAGCCATGAGACCGTTCGCTCCGCCGTCAACGGGATACGGGTACCGCGCTGGGAGACCGTCCACGACATCGTCGTCGTCCTGGCCGGACTGTGCAGCCCGCCCCGGGACGAGGACTCCGAGACAGCCAGGTTCCTGCTGCTGTGGCGCACGATCGGCGAGGGGGACTCCGGCGCGCTGAAGTCGTTCCAGGAGCTCGTCCACGGCGGCTGGGGAGGTGAGGACGGCACGTGGACGCCAGAGCTGGTCATGGGCACGTTGGTCAACCCTTTCAGCGCCATCGAGATCCATCCCTCGCTCACCGTCCCGCACGAGCCGCTGATCCCCGAGGACCAATGGGTCCACGGAATGGCGCGGCTCATCGAGGAGCAGGGGGCCGAACATGCGATGAGGGTCCTGCTGCACACACTGAAGGGTGACTACGTCGGCGCGGAGGAGGGTGCGCCGTACGGCTACCGCAATCCCGACCGGGAGGCCATGGAGGCTTACGCGGCCTTCCAGTACGGCTGCCGGGAGATTCTGCGGCGACTCGGCCGCGAGCCGAATCTCCTCGCGGAGTCGATCCGTGCCATGCGTGCCGACGAGGCAATGGACAGGGACGACCGGGCGGAGATGCTCGAGAACGAGTCGGATCTGAGCCTGATGCGCGAGGTGATGATCGTGACTCCCCACACCTGGGGCGAGGTGTCGGAGGAGGCCCATCACATGGTCTTCGGCTACCTGATCAAGCAGATCAGCCCGGTGGCCCCGCTCGGGCTTCCCGACGCCGAGCGGTTCCACATCGTTTGGCGCATCCCCGAGGTGCCCGCGGCGTAGCCCGCACGCCGGTCCGGGTCCTCTCCGATGAGGACAGCGCTCACAAGCCAGTGGGGCCGCCGCTCCGGACGGAGTGGCGGCCCCACTGCTGTGCTGACACAGCTCAGGCGTCGGTCGGTCGGGGCGGGCCGTTCAGGTCACCCGACCTCGCCTTCTAGAGGTCGAAGTACAGCTCGAACTCGTGCGGGTGCGGGCGCAGCGCGATCGGGGCGATCTCGTGCGTGCGCTTGTAGTCGATCCAGGTCTCGATCAGGTCGGGGGTGAAGACACCGCCGGCCAGGAGGTACTCGTGGTCCTCCTCCAGGGCCTTGAGGACGTCCTCGAGGCTGGTCGGGACCTGCGGGACGCTCGCGTGCTCGTCGGGCGAGAGCTCGTAGAGGTCCTTGTCGATCGGCTCCATCGGCTCGATCTTGTTCTTGATGCCGTCGAGGCCCGCGAGCAGCAGCGCCGAGAAGGCGAGGTACGGGTTGGACGACGGGTCCGGGGCGCGGAACTCGACGCGCTTGGCCTTCGGGTTCGAGCCCGTGATCGGGATGCGCATGGCGGCGGAGCGGTTGCGCTGCGAGTACACCATGTTGACCGGCGCCTCGAAGCCCGGGACCAGGCGGTGGTAGGAGTTCACCGTCGGGTTGGTGAACGCCAGCAGCGACGGGGCGTGCTTGAGGATGCCGCCGATGTAGTAGCGCGCGGTGTCCGACAGGCCCGCGTAGCCGGCCTCGTCGTAGAACAGCGGGTCGCCGTTCGCCCACAGCGACTGGTGCACGTGCATGCCCGAGCCGTTGTCACCGAAGATCGGCTTCGGCATGAAGGTCGCGGTCTTGCCGTTGCGCCAGGCGACGTTCTTCACGATGTACTTGAAGAGCATCAGGTCGTCGGCCGCGGCGAGCAGCGTGTTGAACTTGTAGTTGATCTCGGCCTGGCCGCCGGTGCCGACCTCGTGGTGCTGGCGCTCGACCTGGAGGCCCTGGGCGTCGAGCTCCAGGGAGATCTCGGCGCGCAGGTCGGCGAAGTGGTCGACCGGGGCTACGGGGAAGTAACCACCCTTGTAGCGGACCTTGTAACCACGGTTGTTCTCCTCGGAGCCGGTGTTCCAGGCGCCGGCCTCGGAGTCGATGTGGTAGAAGCTCTCGTTCGCGGAGGTCGCGAAGCGCACGCTGTCGAACACGTAGAACTCGGCCTCGGGGCCGAAGAACGCGGTGTCGGCGATGCCGGTGGAGGCGAGGTACGCCTCGGCCTTCTTCGCGATGTTGCGCGGGTCGCGGCTGTAGGCCTCGCCCGTGATCGGGTCGTGGATGAAGAAGTTGATGTTGAGCGTCTTGTCCTTGCGGAACGGGTCCAGACGCGCGGTGCTGATGTCGGCACGCAGCGCCATGTCGGACTCGTGGATCGCCTGGAAGCCGCGGATCGAGGAGCCGTCGAAGGCCAGCTCCTCGTTCGGGTCGAACGCGCGCCCCGGGATGGTGAAGTGCTGCATCACACCAGGCAGGTCGCAGAAGCGGACGTCAACGAACTTGACGTCGTTCTCCTTGATGTACTGCGTCACTTCGTCGGCGTTCTTGAACATCCAACTCCTCCTACTCCCGGCCCCGGGGCAGGGACGGGCTTTATAGCTCGTGGTGCGTCAGTGCGGTGCCGCACGCTGACCCGACCATAAGCAGACGGGATTTCCCAAGCATGACCCATTTGTTTCGCACAAGTTAACCAGGGTCCGGGCGGAGGGCCGTGCGACGCCACGGGTACCGTGTTCGGGTGGACAACAGACAGGCAATCGGATCCTGGCTCTCCGGCCCCCGCGCGGCCGCCGAGGACATGGGCGTCGACTTCGGCTATCCGGGCCAGCGGCTCGGTCTGCCCCAGCAGGGGCCCGGCTCGGTGGCTCGGTTCGGGCGCCGGCTCGGCGCCGTCGCGATCGACTGGATCGGCTGCCAGCTGATTGCCTACGGGCTGATCACCGGCGGCAATCTGGCCGCGGCGGGCAACTGGACCCTCGGGCTCTTCGTGGCCCTCACCATCCTGACGGTCGGCACCGTGGGCTTCACCCCCGGCAAGCGGATCCTCGGCCTCCGGGTGATCTCGGAGTCCGGCGGCCGCCTCGGCATCGTCCGGGTGGTCCTGCGCACGGTGCTGCTGGCCCTGGTCGTCCCGGCGCTGATCTGGGACCGGGACGGCCGCGGCCTGCACGACCGGCTGGCCCGCGCGGTCCAGGTCCGCATCTAGGACGTCGACACGGACATACGACACAGGGGTGCCCCCCGAGCCTTCGGGCTCGGGGGGCACCCCTGTGTCGTATACGAAAATCAGGTGACCGGGTCAGCGCATCTTTCCGCCGCGCGGCATCTTCATGCCCTTCGGCATGGGGCCCTTCGGCAGCGGCATGTTGCTCATGAGGTCGCCCATGGCCCGCAGCTTGTCGTTGACCTGGGTGATCTGGGGTCCGGCCAGCACGCGCGGCAGCTTGAGCAGGGTGGTGCGCACCTTCTTGAGCGGCACCTCGCCCTCGCCCGTGCCCACGATGAAGTCGTGGACCGGCACGTCCGGCATGATCCGGGCCAGCTTCTTCTTCTCGTTCGCGAGCAGCGGCTTCACGCGGTTCGGGTTGCCCTCGGCGATCAGCACGACGCCGGCCTTGCCGACGGCCCGGTGGACGATGTCCTGCTGTCGGGTCATCGCGACGGCCGGGGTGGTCGTCCAGCCCCGTCCCACGTTGTCCAGTACGGCCGCGGCCGCTCCCGGCTGCCCTTCCATCTGCCCGAAGGCGGCCCGCTCGGCCCGTCGCCCGAAGACGATCGCCATCGCGAGGAACGCCACCAGGAATCCCAGGATGCCCAGATAGAGCGCGAGCCCGGTCAGGAAGCCGATCGCGAGAAAGACACCGAAGGTGACGATTCCCACGCCCGCGACGATCAGACCGACCTTCGGGTCGGCCTTGCGCGTCATCTTGTACGTGAGGGCGATCTGCTTCAGTCGCCCGGGGTTCGCAGCAGTCTCTGCGTTTGACTTCCTCGCCATACAGCGAAGTTTACGTGGCCTGCGGGGTTCGGGTAGCCGCGGCCTCAAGTACATGTTCGGTTTCGACCCGGTCCTTGGCCCGCTTGCGGTCCTCCAGGACCGCCGTCCAGGCGTTGCGGCGGGCCCCGCTCATCAGCAGGGACTCAATGCCCCGGAAGGCGTCGGAGAAGGTCGGGATGGCAATGGCGCGTACGGGCGCGGCCTGCATGATGTCGATCCCTTTCACGATGCTCGCCTCGGCGTGATGCGAGCGGTGTGTGCGGTGCGTGGACCAAGCGTCACTGACTGGTGTTACCAGGGCGTGACCGGTCGGTCAAATGTGATGTACACGTTGCAAACACTGACGCGGCCCGCCGGACTCTTCCTCGAGAAAGAGCCTAGGGGCCGCGTCAGTGCGGTGTTACTCGTTAGTAACGCTTTGTGTGCGACTTCACACGTTCGCCGCACGGCCGATCGCGCATGCGATCAAACAGTCGCGCGCTTCTCCATCGCCTGCTGGTACAGGCGGCCCGCCCGGTACGAGGACCGGACCAGCGGGCCGGACATCACGCCGGAGTAGCCGATCTCCTCGGCCTCCTTCGCCAGCTCCACGAACTCGGCCGGCTTCACCCAGCGCTCCACGGGGTGGTGCCGCGGCGAGGGCCGCAGGTACTGGGTGATGGTGATGAGCTCGCAGCCGGCCTCGTGCAGGTCCTTCAGGGCCTGCGAGACCTCCTCGCGCTCCTCGCCCATGCCGAGGATCAGGTTCGACTTGGTCACCAGGCCGTAGGCGCGGGCCTTGGTGATCACTTCGAGCGAGCGCTCGTAGCGGAAGCCGGGGCGGATCCGCTTGAAGATCCGCGGCACCGTCTCGACGTTGTGCGCGAAGACCTCGGGGCGGGAGGCGAAGACCTCCTCCAGCAGCTCCGGGACCGCGTTGAAGTCGGGGGCCAGCAGCTCGACCTTGGTGTGCCCGCTCTCGCGGCCCGCCGTCTGCTGGTGGATCTGGCGCACGGTCTCCGCGTACAGCCAGGCGCCGCCGTCGGCCAGGTCGTCGCGCGCGACGCCCGTGATGGTGGCGTAGTTCAGGTCCATCGTGACCACGGACTCGCCGACGCGCCGCGGCTCGTCACGGTCCAGCGCCTCGGGCTTGCCCGTGTCGATCTGGCAGAAGTCACAGCGCCGGGTGCACTGGTCACCACCGATGAGGAAGGTGGCCTCGCGGTCCTCCCAGCATTCGTAGATGTTCGGACAACCGGCTTCCTGGCACACCGTGTGCAGTCCTTCGCCCTTCACCAGGGCCTGCATCTTGGTGTACTCGGGACCCATCTTCGCCCGGGTCTTGATCCACTCGGGCTTGCGCTCGATGGGGGTCTGGGCGTTACGGACCTCCAGGCGCAGCATCTTGCGTCCGTCGGGTGCGACTGCGGACACGACCGGCTCCCTGTGACTTCGATTGTTCGGGCGCCCACCAGGGTACGCCCGTAATTTCGTACGCTCTTACGTCGGCCAACCTGCGAGCGACCGGCCGCATTCCCGAGGGCTAGGCGCCCGCGACCGGCTCGATTTCGCGGGGGCGCAGTTCGGCGTGCTCCAGTACGTCCTTCAGATGGCGCTCGGCCACCGGCAGCACCTCGGCGATGGTGATCTCGCGGCCCAGCTCGTAGGAGAGCGAGGTCACACCGGCATCCCGGATCCCGCAGGGGATGATCCGGTCGAACCAGGTGCTGTCCGGGTTCACGTTGATCGCGAAGCCGTGCATCGTGACGCCCTTGGCGACCCGGATGCCGATGGCGGCGAGCTTGCGGTCCTCGCGGCGCTGGCCGGCGTTGGACGGGGCGTACTCGGGGCCGTTCAGCCGCGCGTCGAACTCCTCGTCGTGCAGCCGGGGGTCGAACTCCAGGGAGAGGCCGCCGATCGTGGGGCGCTCCTCGACCGGGTCGCCCAGGACCCAGACGCCGGAGCGGCCCTCGACCCGGGTGGTCTCCACGCCGAACTCGGCGGCGGTGCGGATCAGGGCCTCTTCGAGGCGGCGGACGTGTGCGACCACGTCGACCGGGCGGGGCAGCTTCATGATCGGGTAGCCGACCAGCTGGCCCGGCCCGTGCCAGGTGATCTTGCCGCCGCGGTCCACGTCGACGACGGGAGTGCCGTCGAGCGGGCGCTCGCTGGGGTCGGTGCGCCGGCCCGCCGTGTAGACCGGCAGGTGCTCCAGCAGCAGGCAGGTGTCCTCGATCTCGTCCGCGAAGCGGGCGGCGTGCACCCTGCGCTGCTCTTCCCAGGCCCGGGTGTACTCGACGGATTCCGGCCCGAAGCCCAGATGGACAAACCCAAGCTCAGCCACCGCAGCGCCTCCTCATTGAACCTGCTGTGTGCACGTACCTCACTGAGCAAGGGTACGGCGGCCCGTCCCGGCCCCTTCGGGCCCCCTTCGAGCCGCTCCCGGGGCCGCCTCCGGGGCTCCTTCAGGACCCCGGCGCAGGCTCCACCGGGGGCCACGGCAGCTGCTTCGGCCGGCGCCGCCCCTTGGGCGGCCGGTCCGGGTCCTCGTCGGCGCGCGGCAGGCGCCGGTGGCCCTCCGAGTGGTCGTTGACCCAGCCGCACACCCCGCACGCGTACCGGCCGTCGAGCCCCGCGATGTAGGTGCCGCAGCGCCGGCACTCCGCCTCGGTCAGTTCGGGCGGGGACAGGGGGGCTGTGGATTCGGTTCGCTCCTCGGGGAGGTGCGCCCCGTGGGGCCGAGGGGTCATGGGCCGCAGCGTACGCGGGCGGAGGGGTCCGGTCCGTAAAGGACCCTACGCATTCTGCACACGATCGGATGAATGTGGGGCAGAGAGGGCGGCATCGGCGAAGTTCGCCGCTACATTCACGCCGTTCACAGGGCCGGGACCCCGGTCCGTCACGTCAGGAGACCGTGGAGCCGATGACGGAACGACCTGCCCAGCGCGTCCCCAACCGGCAGCTCGCGGCGCTGATCGCGGAAGCCGGGTTCTCCAACGCCGGGCTCGCCCGCCGTGTCGACCAGCTCGGCCTGGAGCACGGTCTTGATCTGCGGTACGACAAAACCTCGGTGACCAGATGGCTGCGCGGGCAGCAGCCACGCGGCACCACCCCCGCGCTGATCGCCGAGGTGTTCACGCGGCGCCTCGGACGGCGGCTCTCCGCCCAGGACCTGGGCCTGGACGCCTGTGCGCCCGTCTACGCGGGCCTGGAGTTCGCGGCCACCCCCGAGGAGGCCGTCGACATCGCGAGCGGGCTGTGGCGCAAGGACTCCGGCTCGCACGCCGAGCTCCGGAAGATCGCCTTCACCCCCGCCGGGCTGGTCGTGCCCAGCCGCGACTGGCTCATCGGGCGGGCCGACGAACGGGTCGGCCGGGGCGCGGAGCCCGCGGCGGCCCGCGTCCCGCTGCAGGGGCGGGCCTCGGTGCCCCGGCAGCGCCAGATCGACCGCGGCCCCGGGCAGCGCGTGACCGGCGGGGACATCGCCGCGCTGAGATCGGTGAGCGAGCTGTTCCGGACCCTGGACCAGGCCTACGGCGGCGGGCACGCCCGGCAGGCCCTGGTGCGCTACCTGGAGCACGAGGCCGAGCCGATGCTCCGCGGGACCTACGGGGAGACCACCGGGCGGCGGCTGTTCTCGGCCGCCGCCGATCTGACCCGGCTCGCGGGCTGGACCTCCTACGACATCGCCGCGCACGGGCTGGCCCAGCGGTACTTCGTGCAGGCGCTGCGGCTCGCGCAGGCGGCCGCCGACCGCCCGTACGGCTCGTACGTGCTCGTCACCATGAGCCGGCAGGCGGTCTACCTCGGCCACGGCCGCGAGGCCGTCCAGCTGGCCCGGGTGGCCCAGCAGGGCGTCGGCTCCGGCCCGCCGCCGGTGGTCCAGGCGCTGCTCCACTCGGCCGAGGCGCGCGGACACGCGGTTCTCGGCGAGGTCCGCGCGGCGACCGCCTCCCTGGTGCGGGCCGAGCGGGCGCTGGGCGCGGCCCGGCCGGGGGACGACGTACCGCACTGGGCGCGGCCCTTCGACGAGGCGCAGCTGGCGGACGAGTTCGGGCACTGCCACCGGGACCTCCAGCAGTACCGGGCCTCGGCGCAGCACGCGGAGCGGTCCCTGCAGCTGCGGGCGCCCGGGTACGCGCGGTCCCGGTTGTTCTGCCGGGTGGTGCTGGCCACGGCCCGGCTGGGGCTGGGCGAGCTGGACCAGGCGTGCGCGCTGGGCGCGGAGGCGGCGCAGCAGGCGATGGAGATGCGGTCGGTGCGCGCGGTGGAGTACGTACGGGACTTCGAGCGGCGGCTGGAGCCGTACCGGGACGCCTCGGCCGTGCGGACCTACCGGGACCGGGTGGCGGCCCTGTCCTGAGCGGACGCGCAGCAGGGGCCCGGTCCCGTGGCGGGACCGGGCCCCCGGGGGCGTCTGTGGTTCTCAGGCCGCCACCGGAAGGGCGGGCTCCGGGGCGACCGGGAGCGGGATGCCGAAGTCGCGCAGGACGGCGCCGGCGGCGCGGCGGGCCGAGTGCAGGGCTCCCTGGACGGTGTTGGTGTCGCGGTGGTCACCGCATACGTACAGCCCGGCCAGTACCCGTACGGGACGCCGCAGGTCGTGGGGCGGGGGCATCGCGGGTACCGCCTCCGGGGTGTGGTGGACGGCCAGCAGCTCCCACTCGCGGGTGGGGGTGTCGTAGAGCCGGGCCAGCCGGGAGGCGACCGAGCGCGCGGGCGGCGGCGGGCCGAGCACGGTGGTGGTGACCAGGCTCCGGCCGGCCGGGGCCCGCGTCGGGTCCACCGCGCTCATCACGGCCGTGTGGGCGACGGGCCACCTGGGGTCCCCGTCCAGGAGCAGCGAGCCGTCCCTGGGCAGGGGCGCGGCGGTGGCGTGGTGCAGGACGGTGACCTCGTGGAAGGCGGGCACGCGCAGGCCGGGCAGCAGCTCGGCGGCGGCCCGGGCTCCGGTGGCCAGGAGGACGGAGCGGCAGCGGAAGTCGCCGTGCTCCTCAGTGGTGACCAGGTTGGTCGCCACCGACCGGACCCGGACCCCGGTGCGTACGGTGCCGGGGGGCAGGGCGGCGGCGAGCAGGTCCGGCAGGGCCGCCGCGCCGCCCTCGGGCACGGCGAGCCGGCCGCGGGCGAAGGTGCGCAGGGCGAGGTCGGCGACCCGGCTGGACGTGCTGAGCTCCGGGTCGCGCAGCAGGGTGGCCAGGAGCGGGCGGAGCGCCCCGTGCAGGGTGCGCGGTGGCAGCCCGCGGGAGCGCAGGGCGGCGTACGCCGTGCGTTCGGGCCGGGCGAGCAGTTTCTCCTCGGGCAGCGTGGCGAGCCGGCCGAGGGCGGCGCTGATCCGGGCCTGGTCGAGGGAGCCGCTGGCCAGGGCCCGGGCCGGGGTGAGGACCCCGACCCGAAGCTGTTTCCCGTCGGTGTGGACGAGGACTCCCGGTGTGAACGGTCGCAGGGTCAGGGCCTGCAGGCCGGGGGTGCGTTCGAGCTCCGTGTACGAGGTGTTGAGCAACTGGCCGATCCGGTCCAGCCGGAACCCGTCGGCGGACTCGGTGGCCATCCGTCCGCCGGGGTCGTCCGCGGCCTCCAGGACGGTGACCGTGACTCCCGCTGCGATCAGGTGCTGCGCTGCCGCGAGTCCTGAGACTCCGGCTCCTACGATGACGACGTCCGCATGGTGTGCGGCATGGTGTGCGCTGCTGAGCACGTGCCCCTCCCCGAGGTCGGCGCGGCTGTGTGGGGATCCTCCTTCCCCCAACCGGCTAAAGGGGAACCCGAGTTCGGTGTGGTATTGCGGTCAAGTCCGGTCGCACGACGGTCGCATACGGATCACAAACGGTCGCACGGTGGTCGCACGCGGATCTCGTGGGGCTCCCGGGGAGCCCTCAGGGGGAGGGCAGTGCGGCGCGGATCGCCTGCTCGATGCCCGGATCGCGGAAGACGAAGCCGGACTCCAGCAGCCGCGCGGGCCGGGCCCGCTGACTGCCCAGCACGTCCTCGGCGAACTCCCCGAGCACGACGCGCAGCGCCACGGCCGGTACGGGCAGCACCGCGGGCCGGTGCAGCACCCGGGCCATGACCTCGGTGACCTGCCGGTTGGTCAGCGGCTCCGGAGCGGTCAGGTTGACCGGGCCGGACAGGGCGGGGGTGTCGATGATGTGCCGCAGAGCGGCGACCTCGTCGCGGAGCGAGATGTACGACCAGTACTGGCGGCCGTTGCCGAGCCGGCCGCCGAGACCGGCGCGGAAGAGGGGGAACATCCGCCCCCAGGCTCCGCCCTCGCGGGCGACGACCAGGCCGGTACGGGCGAACGCCGTCCGGATCCCGGCCTCCTGGGCGGCGTCGGCCGCCGCCTCCCACTCCACGCACACCGAGGGCAGGAACCCCTGCCCGGCCGGGGCGTCCTCGTCGACGGGCCGGTCGCCGGTGTCCCCGTAGTAGCCGACGGCGGAACCGCTGACCAGGACCGCGGGCGGCTCGTCGAGGGCGGCGAGGGCGTTCGCGAGCGCGGCGGTGCCGAGCACCCGGCTGTCGCGGATCTCCCTCTTGTACGCAGCCGTCCACCGGTGGTCCCCGACCCCGGCCCCGGCCAGGTGCACGACGGCTCCGCAGCCGGCCAGCCCGGCCGGGTCCACGTACCCGCCTGCCGGATCCCACCGCGCCTCGTCCGCCCCGACCGGCTCCCGCCGCACGAACCGCACCACCTCGTGCCCGTCCGCCCGCAGGGACCGCACGAGTGCACTTCCGATGAGCCCGGTCGCCCCGGTGACAGCAATCCGCATGCCCCCATCCTGCCGGGCCGCTGCGCGGGCTCGGCGGGATTCGGGGGGTGTGCCGCCCCGTTTTCCCCACGGGCCGAGCCCGGCCCGGGCCACCACACGGCGCTCCGCGCCCGCGCCTCAAGCGCCGGCGGGGCTGAAACACCGGCCCGCCGGCGTGTGAGGCGCGGGGTCCGGGGCGGAGCCCCGATGTCCGGCCGGGCCGGGGCGGGGCCCGGTCAGGTGGTCGTGCCGAGCCAGGTGCCCACCGTGTAGGTGACCGCCATGGCCAGGGCGCCGCCCAGGACGTTGCGCGCGACCGCCCTCGGCACGGGCGCCCCGCCCAGCCGCGCACTGATCACGCCGCACAGCGTGAGCGCCGCGAGCACCGCGACCACCGTCACCGGCACCCGCACCGACGGCCCCGGCAGGATGATCGCCAGCAACGGGAGCAGCGCCCCCACCGTGAAGGCGACGAGGCTGGCGAAGGCCGCGTGCCACGGGTTGGCCAGCTCGTCCGGGTTGATGCCGAGCTCCACCCGGGCGTGGGCCCGCAGCGCGTCCCGTTCCGTCAGCTGCTCGGCGGCCTCCCGCGCCACGTCCCGGCTGAGCCCCCGCTCGGCCAGCAGGTCGGTCAGCTCGTCGAGCTCCGCCGCCGGTTCCTCGGCCAGTTCCCGGCGCTCCAGGTCCAGCGCGGCCCGCTCGGAGTCCCGCTGGGAGCTGACGGAGACGTACTCCCCCGCCGCCATCGACAGCGATCCCGCCAGCAGCCCGGCGACACCCGCCGCCAGGATCGCCGAGCGCGAGGTGGTGGCCCCCGCCACGCCGACCACCAGGCCCGCGGTGGAGATGATCCCGTCGTTGGCGCCGAGCACACCCGCGCGCAGCCAGTTGAGCCGTGTGCTGATCTCCGCGCTCTGCGTCCCGCCGCCCGCGCCGTGCGCCTCGATGTGCGCCCGGGTGGGCCGCCTGCCCGTGCCGTCGCCCCTGCCGTCGCCCCTGCCTTCGCCCGCGCCTTCGCTCGCCGTCACGCCCCCACTGTCGCGGCCCGGGGCGTACGGGGCCACCCGGCGGACCGGTCCGGGGTGCGCGGGCCCCGCCCCCGTACCAGGGTGGAGTAGTGAGACGCCGACGTCAGGAGACGGGCTGGCTGCGCGGCGAGCCGCCGCCGCGCTGGGCCCGGATCGCGCCCGCGGTCGCCCTGGTCGTGCTGGTCCTGGCCCAGGCGATCACCCCGGGCGATGTGGAGCTCGGGTTCTTCCTGGCCGGGCTGCCCCCGGTGGCCGCCTTCGCGTACGGGGCGGCCGGGACCGCCGTCTTCGCCGCCGTCGTGCTGCTGCTGCTGGGGGTGCACGAGCTCGGTGTGGCGCACGCCCGGGGAACGGACCTGGCCACGGTGGCCGTCGTCGGCGTGCTCAGCGTGGTGATCGCCTGGGTCCGGCAGCGCCGGGACGCGCAGCTGGTCAGCGTACGGACGGTGGCGGAGGCGGCCCAGCTCGCCGTCCTTCCACCGGTACCGGAGCGGGTGGGTCCGGTGCGCTGCTCGGGCCTCTACCGGGCGGCGCAGCAGGGCACGCTGGTCGGCGGCGACCTGTACGACGTACGGGCCGGGCCGTACGGGGTGCGGGCGCTGGTCGGGGACGTGCAGGGGCACGGCCTGGCGGCGGTCGGCACGGTGGCGGCGCTGCTCGGGGCCTTCCGCGAGGGCGTGATCGACGACGCCGGGCTGGCGGCGGTCGCGGCCCGGCTGGACCGGCGCCTGGTGGCGGACGCGGCGGCCACCTCGGTCGAACATCCGGAGCTGTTCGCGACGGCGGTGCTGGTGGAGTTCCCGCCCGGGCTGGACCGCGTACGGATCGTGTCGTGCGGGCATCCACCGGCGCTGCGGATGCGCGGACGGCTGGTCGAGGAGGTGGCCGTGGATCCGGGGCCGCCGCTGGGCCTGGGCCTCGCCGGCCCGACCCCGCTGAGGGTGACGGAGCTGCCGGTGCGCCCCGGGGACCAGCTGCTGCTGCACACCGACGGCGTGACGGAAGCCCGGGACGTGACCGGGCACTTCTACCCGCTGGCCGACCGGGTGCCCGTACTGGCGCGGGACCCGGCGGGCCTGGTCGGGGCGGTGTGGCGGGACCTCGCGGCCTTCACGGACGGCGGTCCGCACGACGACGTGGCCCTGCTGCTGCTCTCGCTGGACGGAGAGGTTCCGGCCGCCGGCTAGGGCGGCCGGCCCTTCTGCCTACGACTCCATGATGAACGCGCGCACCATCTTGCAGGTGACATTCGACGGCCGGTGGATCCCCGTCCGGACGGCCATCGTCCGGATCTTCCGGTTGGTGGCGCGCCGGGCGTCGTACGTCCCCGAGTCGAGCAGGGATATGGCCAGCCGCATCGCCTTCAGACGGCGGTTGTGGCTCTCGTACCACTCGCGGGGCAGGCCCGCCGGCAGCGGCTTCTTCTTGACGTGCTGGACGGTGGTGGCAGTGGCCATCTACAGCCTCCCAAACGGTAGTTGGCTTCCTGTCGTTCTCCCTCGATTTTACCGGGGACCACTGACAGAAGACCCTGGCCAGACCGGCTCTGGGTAGGGTTCGCGCCATGGAGATCTGGATCAATCCCGCATGTTCCAAGTGCCGCAGCGCCCTGACCCTGCTGGACGCGGAGGGCGCCGAGTACACGGTGCGCCGCTACCTGGAGGACGTGCCCTCCGAGGACGAGATCCGCGAGGTGCTCGGCCGCCTCGGGCTGGAGCCCTGGGACATCACGCGCACCTCGGACCCGCTCGCGAAGGAGACCGGAGTACGGGAGCTGCCGCGCGAGGAGACCGACGCGGCGCGCGGGCTCTGGATCGCCCACCTGGCCGCCCACCCGAAGCTCATCCAGCGCCCGATCATCACGGCCGAGGACGGCACGGCCGTGGTCGCCCGCTCCGAGGAGGCCGTCCGCGAGGCCCTGTCGCGCAAGGGCTAGAGGACGCGTCGGGCGATCTCCGCAGCGGCCGTCAGCGGCAGCGCGTGGTGCGCGACCCCGGGCAGTACGTCGACGCGCGCGCCCGGCAGCGCCTCGCGCGCGGCGCGGGCCGCGCGGCCGGAGTCGTGGCAGCGGGCCTGCTCGGCGAAGAGGACGTCGACGTCGACCTGCCGGCCCGCGAGCTCGGCCGGGTCCGGGCGCGGCCCGGTGACCGGCCGGACGCCCGGGAAGCGGGCGGTCTCCTCCTGCAGCCGCAGCCAGGCCGGTTCGAGCACGGCCCCGCGGGTCTCCCAGGTGAGGAAGGAGCGAATCCGCTCCGGGGTGGGCCGCGCCAGCACGGGCAGCGCGCGCAGGACGTAGCCGGGGCGCAGCCCGGCGAACACCTGGGTCGGGTCGAGCAGCACGAGGCGCCGGAGCCGGGCCGGACGCCGGGCGGCGTAGTGGGCCGCGATCCAGGCCCCGTACGAGTGGCCGCCGAGGGTCACCGGCCCGTGCGGGCCGGGCCCGTCCTGGAGTCCGTCCTGGAGCCCGTCGACGACCGCGTCGAGGACCGCGTCGAGCCATCCGACCAGGTCCCCGACGGTTCTGATCGGCCGCCCGGGCGCCGGGACGCTGAGCCCGGGGTCCCCGACCAGGTCCACGGCGTGCACCCGGTGGGTGCGGGCCGCCCCGGCGGCGGCGCAGGCCCCCCACACGGTGGAGGTGGCCCCTCCGCCGGGCAGCAGCACCAGCGGAGGGGCGCCCGCGGGTCCGCAGCGGTTGACGCGGGTGACCCCGTAGGGGGTGGGCAGGTCGACGGCCTCGACGGGGCCGGGCCACTGGCCGAGCGCGGCCTCGTAGGCGGCGCGGAAGGAGGCCGTGGAAGACGTGGAAGACGTGGAAGACGTTCGGGGCATGTCCCGCTCCAATGCCTCGTCCAGTATCTCGCTGGGCGATAATCTCGCTCAGCGAGATATTAGCGGGGAATGGCACTGGACAGGAGTCGATGTGCACGACGAAGCGAACCACGCGGCGAAACCGGAGCCGGACAACCTCCGGCTGGTGCACCTACTGAGGGCGGTGACCGTCGAGTTCGGCCTGCGCCAGGCGGACTTCGCCGCGCGCAACGGCATGCACCCCACCGACGTACGCGCACTGATCTGCCTGCTGGACGCGGCCCGCGCGGGCGAGGCGGCCACCGCGGGGCTGCTCGGCACCCGGCTCGGCCTCAACTCCGCGGGCACCACCGCCGTGATCGACCGCCTCGAACGGCTCGGCCACGTGGCACGGGTCCGCGACGACCACGACCGGCGCCGGATCCTGCTGCGCGTGGAGCCGGCGGCGATCCGTCTGGGCCGCGACTTCTTCGGCCCCCTGATCGACGGGGTGCTCCAGGTGCTCGACTCCTTCGATCCCGCCGAACGGGAGATCGTACGCCGCTTCCTGACGGCCACCCACACCGTCTTCGCCATGGAGCCGCGCCCATGACCACCCCCGACCCGGGCGGCTCCGACCTGCACCTCGACCTCCCCGCCGAGGGCGCCCGGCGGACCGCCCTCGCCCAGGCCCTGCGCAACGCCGTACGCAGCGGGCGACTCGCCGGCGGCACCCGGCTGCCGCCGTACCGGACCCTGGCCGCGGACCTCGGGCTGGCCCGCAACGCCGTCGCCGACGCGTACGCCGAACTGGTCGCCGAGGGCTGGTTCACGGCCCGCCAGGGATCCGGTACCCGGGTCGCGGAGGGAGTCGCGACCGCCGGCGTCCCGGCCGACGCGGCCGGTCCCGCGCCGGCGCGGCTGCGCCACGACCTGCTCCAGGGCAAACCCGACCCGGCCTCCTTCCCGCGGGGCCCCTGGGCCGCCAGCGCCCGCCGGGCCCTGGCGGAGGCGCCCACCGAGGCCTTCGGCCCCGGCGATCCGCAGGGCCGCCCCGAACTGCGGCGGGCCCTCGCGGGCTACCTCGCCCGGGCCCGGGGCGTGCGCTGCGCCCCCGAGAACATCGTGATCTGCTCGGGCTTCGCCAACGGACTGCGGCTCCTGGCGTCCGTCCGGCCCCGCGACTGGGCCGTCGAGGCGTACGGGCTCCCCTTCCACCACGACATCCTCCGGACCGCCGGCGTCCGCCCGCACCCCGTCGAGGTCGACGAGGACGGCGCCCGGACGACAGAACTCCCGGCCCGGGCCGGCACGTTGCTGCTCACTCCGGCGCACCAGTTCCCGACCGGCGCCCGCCTGCTGCCCGCACGGCGCGCCGCCGCGGTGGAATGGGCCCGCGCGGCCGGTGGCGTGATCGTGGAGGACGACTACGACGGGGAGTTCCGCTACGACCGCAAACCCGTCGGCGCCCTGCAGGGACTGGCCCCCGAACACGTGGTGTACGCGGGCTCGCTGAGCAAGAGCCTCTCCCCCGCGCTCCGCCTGGGCTGGCTCGTCCTCCCGGACCACCTCCGCGACCAGGTCCTGGCCGCGAAGGGCCTGCGGGAGTCCTGGGCGAGCGCGCTGGACCAGCTGGCGCTGGCCGACTTCATCGAGTGCGGGGCGTACGACCGTCACGTCCGCCGGATGCGGCTGCGCTACCGGGACCGCCGCGACCAGCTGGTCGCCGTACTGGCGGCACGCGCCCCGGAGGTCCGGGTGACCGGCATCTCGGCCGGGCTGCACGCGGTCGTGGAACTCCCGCCGGGCCACGAGGCCCGGGCCCTCGCGGCGGCCCACGCCGCGGGGCTGGCTCTGGACGGCCTCTCGTCCTACCGCCACCCGGCCGCGCCGACGCCACCCCGCGAGGGCCTGGTGGTCGGCTACGCGGCGCCCCCGGAGACGGCGTTCACCCGTGCGCTGGGGGCACTGGCGGAGGTGGTGGGTCGGACCTCGGCGGGCCAGGGGACGGTGGTCTCGGCCGCGACCCCGTAGTCCACGCCGGGAACCTCCCAGCCGTAGAGCCGGCCGACCTCTTCGCGGAACCAGCGGGTGTCCGCGCCGGCGGCGATGGTGTCGGAGTCGACCCGGTCCCACGTGGCGCGGACGGCGGCTTGAACCTCCGGATCCATCTCCCAGCCGTCCAGCCGGATGCGGTCCCGGTCGTCCAGGCCGAGCTCGGCGTCACCGGTGAGGCGGCGCCACAGGTCCGCCGCCTGGTCGACGGTGCCCTGCCAGCGGTCACCGGTGACGCGGTGAAGGATGCCGGTGTAGAGCGCGATGCTCGGGATGGCGGTGGAGGCCTGGGTGACGGCCGCACCTGCGACGACGGTGTGGGCGTGGCCCGTGCCCTTGAGGCGGGTGTTGATGGCGCGGGCGGTGTCTTCCAGGTGCTGCTTGGCGGCGCCGATGGTTCCGGCCCGGTAGATGGGCGCGGTGATGTCGGAGCCGACGTACGAGAGGGCGACGGTCCGGAAGCCGTCGGCGAGCAGGCCCTTCGACTGCAGGGCGTCGATCCACATCTGCCAGTCGGCTCCGCCCATGACCTGCACGGTCGCGTCGCGCTCGGCCTCGTCCGCGGGCTGCAGGTGCAACTCGCCCACCCGCGGGACGCCTTCCTCGAACACGAGGGTCTTGGCGCGGTAGTCGGTGCCGAGCGGCTTGATGACCGAGTGGTGGACCTCGCCGGTCAGCGGGTCCGTGCGACGCGGGGCCGCGATGCTGTAGATGAGCAGGTCGACCTTGCCGAAGCGGGCGGCGAGCCGGCCCACGGCCTCGTCCTTGACGGCGTCGGAGAAGGCGTCGCCGTTGAGGAAGGTGAAGTCGACGCCGGCCCCGGCAGCGAGTTCGGCGGTCCGGGCGGTGCGGTACCAGCCCGCGCCGGCGGTGCGGCGCTCGGTCTCGGCGGCCTCGAAGGCGATACCGAGCCCTCGCATCCGGTGGGCGCGCAGTCCCACCAGGGTCGCGGCCAGTCCGTAGCCGGCGCTCGAACCGATGACGAGGGCGACCGGACCGGGCCGGTCGCCGGCCGGCTCCGGCGCCTGCTCCCACATGCGGTCGACCACCGCCCTGCAGCCGGTCGGGTGGCTGTTGACGTACAGGTAGCCGCGGTTGCCGGGCTTGATCTCGCGGAGGCTCACTCGTGGGGTCCTTCGTGTGCGGGGATCATGATGGACGGTTTCCGACCGGCCGGTGGCTCCGTCGGCGACGAGGCGAACCGCACCCGTTCTCAATCGGGTTGGGCCCTTCCTCCATCCTCGGCGAGCGCGACCCGACCGAACGATGTTGATCTTCACCAGAAGTACCCGCGCATTCTTGTCGGTGTCGCGCGGGGGATTTGGGGTGGGCGGGGTGCGGGTGGGCGACCCCGCCCCGCCCCGCCCACCGACCCCGCCCCGAGCGGGTCGGTCCCGCCTCTTCACCTCACCCCCACCCCCCGCCCCCGTAGGGTGGCCGGAACACCAAAGAGGACGAATCGCATCAAAGGACCCTCGTGAACGAGCAGCAGCCTCAGCCCGAGCCGCATCCGCAGGACCAGCCGGCTCAGCCCGCCCGGTCGGTCCGGCCCGGTCGGCGGGGGGCCGACTGGATGTTCGGTGGGGTGTACGGGACCGTTCTGGCCAGTGCGTTGCTGGCCGCACTCGGTCAGGAGGGGGAGGCCTTCACCCCGTTCTACGACGCGAGCTGGGTGTTCGTGACGGGCGCGACCGCCGGGCTCGCGCACGGGTACTCGCACCACATGGCGGCCCAGCGGCAGGAGTCCGCCGGACACCGGTGGCGGATGCTGGCCCTGGCGCTGTGGAACGAGTGGCCGCTGATCGTGGCCACCCTCCCCACCGTCCTGCTCCTGCTCGGCGCCGGACTCTTCCACTGGGACGCGTACGCGGTGACCGCCGTCGGGCTGGGTCTGAACACCGCCCTGCTGTTCGGGTGGGGTTCGCTCGTCGCGCTCCGCGTGGGCTACCGGATCGGCTCCGCCCTGCTGATCGGCATGGCCGACGCCACCATCGGCCTTGCCATCATCGTCGCGAACGCCGTGATCAAGTAGCGAGCTGCGCCTCGGCCTCCGCCAGGATCTCCGTCAGCCGGGCCCCGAACTCCACCCCGCGCGGATCCGGCATCCCCGTCCGGGCGGCGGTGAGCAACGCGTCCAGGGCTCGTCCGTAGGCGCCCGGCACGTCGCTCCAGCCGGGCAGCTCGTGCACGCCCTCGGTGCCGCGCAGTTCCAGCCCCACTCCGGCGGCCGCGCGCGGCGCGCCCAGGCTGAGCACTGCGGTGCTGGCCGCGCCGGAGGTGTGCCGGAGTGCCAGTTGGACGACGTCGGAGGGGCCTCGGGTGGCGCTGACCTCGATGACCTCGCCGAGGACCGGGATGAGGACGGAGAGGGCGTGCGGGCCGACGTCCCACAGCCCGCCCTTGGCCTTGCGCCAGGGCGAGTCGGCGTAGGCGCTGGGCGTGCCGTCGGGCGGGAAGACGGCGCCGAGCCAGTGGGCAGCGGCCGTGAACCAGCCGGAGCGCGCGGCCTGCTCCTCGACCCAGCCGGCGGTGGGCTCGGCGAAGCGCAGGGTGAGGAAGACGACGGAGGCGACCCGGTGGCGCGCGACGGCTTCGGCGAGGCCGCGGGCGTCCTCCACGGTGGTGGCGACGGGTTTGTCGAGGAGCAGGTGGCATCCGGCCGCGGCGGCGCGGACGGCCATCGGGGCCTGGACGTCGGGCGGCAGGGCGAAGGCCACGATGTCACAGTCGGCGAAGAGCCGGTCGGGGTCTTCGTACACCTTCACGCCGTACTCGTGCGCCAGCTCGGCGGCGGCCTCGGGCCGGCGGCCCCACACACCGACGAAGTCGGAGCCGGGGTGTGCGGCGAGGGCGGGGGCGTGGGTGCGGTGCGCCCAGGGGCCGGTGCCGAGCAGCCCGACCCGGGGGCGGAGGCCTGCGGGGGCCTGATCGGCGGCGCGTTCGGCAGCACGGTCGGCGGCGCTCTCGACGGGACCCTCTGCGGAGTTCAAATCAGACGAAATGCTCACGCGGCCAGTCTGCCCCACTCGGACGGGCGCGCCGCCACCAACCCGCACAACCCGCCCGACCTGCGGTGCAAACCTCGGTAACACGGGGTTCACACATGGGCAACGGAAGAGAAATCGCGGACGGGCACGCTGCGGTCATCACCGCAGCGATGAAGCAGCGACCAGCAGCACCCGCAGAGTCTGAGGATGGGGCCCGTGAGCTACAAGGCTGAGTACATCTGGATCGACGGCACCGAGCCGACGGCGAAGCTTCGCTCCAAGACGAGGATCCTCGGCGACGGCGACGCGCTGCCGATCTGGGGCTTCGACGGATCGAGCACGAACCAGGCCGAGGGCCACGCCTCCGACCGCGTGCTCAACCCGGTCTTCTCGTGCCCGGACCCGATCCGCGGCGGCGACAACGTCCTGGTCATGTGCGAGGTCCTGAACATCGACATGACCCCGCACGAGTCGAACACGCGCGCGCTGCTGCGCCCGGTCGCCGAGAAGTTCGCCGGCCAGGAGCCGATCTTCGGCATCGAGCAGGAGTACACGTTCTTCGACGGCATCCGTCCGCTCGGCTTCCCGGTGGGCGGCTTCCCGGCGGCGCAGGGCGGCTACTACTGCGGTGTCGGCTCGGACGAGATCTTCGGCCGCGACATCGTCGAGAAGCACCTGGACCACTGCCTCGCGGCGGGCCTGAGCATCTCCGGCATCAACGCCGAGGTCATGCCCGGGCAGTGGGAGTTCCAGGTCGGCCCCGTGGGCCCGCTGGAGGTCTCCGACCAGCTGTGGATCGCGCGCTGGCTGCTCTACCGCACCGCCGAGGACTTCAACGTCTCCGCGACGCTGAACCCGAAGCCGGTCAAGGGCGACTGGAACGGCGCGGGTGCGCACACCAACTTCTCGACGAAGGCGATGCGCGAGGACTACCGCGCGATCATCACCGCGTGCGAGGCGCTGGGCGAGGGCAGCAAGCCGCTCGACCACGTGAAGAACTACGGCGCCGGCATCGACGAGCGCCTGACGGGTCTGCACGAGACCGCCCCCTGGAACGAGTTCAGCTACGGCGTCTCGGACCGCGGCGCCTCGGTCCGCATCCCGTGGCAGGTGGAGAAGGACGGCAAGGGCTACATCGAGGACCGCCGTCCGAACGCGAACGTGGACCCGTACGTGGTGACCCGCCTCATCACGGACACCTGCTGCACGGGCCTGGAGAAGGAGGGCCTGGTCTAGGACCACGCCCGGCCCACCCGGCCCCCGCCCCACCCGGCACCCGGCCCCGGCCCCCGGCACCGTCCGGCGCCGCCGGGACCGCACACGGCCGATGACCGACCGACGCCCGCCCGCCCGCCCGACCTCATGGTCCGGCGGGCGTTGCGTTGTCAGTGGCGTGTGGCACGGTGTGGCCATGTTGGCGATCAAGATCCAGACGGAACGCGGCGAGTCCTACGAACGCCCCGCGCTCGGCGTGCTGTCCGAACTCGTGGAGCGCATCGGCGCGGCCGGGGACCGCTTCGTCATCGTCGAGCGGCTCGTCGATGAGCCGGACCTCTACATACAGGTCTGGCACGACGAGGGCGACGACTACCAGTTGGAGCACCGGGACGGGTCGGCGGAGCGCCACTTCCAGGTGCATCTGCCCACGGCGGCCGAGGTGGTGGAGGTCATGGCGCGCTGGGCCCGCCAGGAGAAGGGCTGGGACGCCGGTCCGGGTTGGCAGCGGCTGCGTCTTCCCTGAGGTCCCCCGCCCCCGAGGAGTTGGCTTTGTCCCGGATTGACAGAGGGGTAGGCTCGGGATGTGAGATTTCGATCCACAAGGTGAGACGGAGCCTGCCTCGGGGAGGTGACATCTGCTTGAATGGGGCCATGGCCAGCCATTCGCACACCTCGTCAGGTCGCAGCGACCTCGAGCCTTTCTGGCCGTCCCGTCAGGATCACGATTACGACCGGGAGTGTTGCCGCGCGAAGAACGCGCCGGCCCTCTAAAGCCTCCGGGACCATCCACCTGACCTTCCCCGAGGCCTTCGGTCTGCGCGGTATCGACATCGACGACGTACGCACGTCTCCCTGCCGACCACTCGCGTGAAAGAGCTGACCACTCATGGCGAACACCCGCTCCCTCTCCTCCGCCGCCTCCGCTGCGACCGCTTCCCTGACCTATCCGCCCGGTCCGCGCCACCGGCTCCGTTCCGTTGACCGAGACGAAGTGGCCCGGGTCGTGGACCTCCTGCCGCCGGGAGCCACCTGGCTGCCCGCGCCGCAGCACACCCTCCCGGCGCTGCCGGGCCAGCCTCCGATGATCGGCTACCTGGTCCTCGTACCGGCCGACCAGCAGCCGCCGGTCGCCTTCGCCCCGCAGGCCGTGGCCGCCGCCGTCCAGGCGGCTCCCGTCGGCCGGGTCGCGGACCGGGCCCCGGTCGCGGCCGGGGCGGGTGACGGCCTGGTCCGCATCGACCCGGCGCAGCGCACCGCCGAGGTCGACGGCCGGGTGCTCGACCTGACGTACCTGGAGTTCGAGCTGCTGGCCCACCTCGTGCAGCACCCGCACCGGGTGCACAGCCGGGACCAGCTGGTCAACACGGTCTGGGGCTACGGCCACGTCGGCGACGGTCGGACCGTGGACGTCCACATCGCCCGGCTGCGCCGCAAGCTGGGCACGTCCCACCGCTCCGCCATCCGGACGGTGCGCCGGGTCGGTTACAAGTACGCCCCCTGAGCGGCCCGTTGACCCGATACGACGGTGGGCCCGTACTCCCTCGGGGAGTACGGGCCCACCGCGTGCGTGCGTTCAGCGCCTACCGGCTACCGGCACCCGCAACCGGCACCGGCTACGCCGCCGCGGCCCGGCGGCGGCCCGCGACGAAGCCCAGCAGGACGTCGGCCGCGAGGAAGACGACCAGGCTGATCCCGAGCAGCGGAATGAACCAGCCGATCACGGCGGTCACCGCGGCCAGCGGCAGCAGTACGGTCACCGGGAGCCTGCGCCAGGCGCCGCGCGGCTGGGCCCGGCCGACGGACAGCCGGCGTTCCTTGGTCGGCCGGCGCAGCCACCACATCCGGTAGCCCCAGAAGACGAGGAACATCACGGCGAGGGCGAGCGCGGCCAGTGCGAGCTGGTTGACGAGCCCGAAGGTCGTGCCCATGTGGAGGTCGATGCCGAAGCGGGTCATCTTGGCGAGCAGCGGGTAGTCCGCGAAGCGCAGTTCGTCCATGACCCGGGCGTCCGCGGGGTCGACGGAGGCCGCGTCCAGGTGCACCGGCACCAGCTTGTCCTGCTCCTTGACGACGTACCCCTTGCCCTTGGCGGGCAGGGTCACGCGGAGCGCCTCGGTGACCCCGGCGGCGCGGGCGGCGTCCACGGCCCGGTCGATGCCGACGTCGGTGGTGGGTGCGGGCGGCGGGGCCATCGGGGTGCCGTCGGGATTGGTGTGCCCGGCGTGCTCGTCGGAGCCGGAGTCCGCGCCGGCGGTCAGGTTGGCGGAGACGGCGGGGGTGGCCCCGCCGAGGCCGTCCTGGAGCTGCCCGATGTTCTCGCCGGCGTACTTCGACCAGGTCAGGCCGGTGGCGGAGAGTACGACGAGTCCGGCGACGGCCCACAGGCCGACGGTTCCGTGCCAGGAGAGGGTGCGGCGGCGGCCGGTGGCCTTGCGGTCCGGGAGGACCAGCTGCGACCTGCGCTTGCGGCGCCGGCCGAGCCACAGGGCGAGCCCGCCGAGCGCGACCACCCACATCCAGCTGGCGGCGAGCTCGCTGTAGTTCCGGCCGAACTCGCCGAGCTGGAGGCTGGAGTGGAACTCGCTCAGCCAGGCCCGCAACGGCAGCGCGTCGCCGACGGTGGCGAGCTGTCCGCGCACCTCGGCCGTATACGGGTCGACGAAGACGGTGAGGGTTTCGCCCTCGGGGAGACCCCGGCTCTCCATGATCACCCGGGTGGTGGCCTCGGTGTCGGGGGCGGGCCACACGGACACGACCTCGCCCTCGGGGGCCGCGCCCTTGGCCGCGTCGACCTGGGCGCTGAGCGGCAGGACGCTGTCGCCGACGCGGGCGACGGTCAGTTCGTCGGAGTAGATGATCGCCTCGGCCTGCCAGGAGGCGGCGTAGAGCAGCCCGGTGGCGGCGGCGAGGAAGAGCAGCGGGGCGATGAGCAGGCCGGCGTAGAAGTGCAGGCGCAGGAGCAGCGGCCGTACGGCTGCCCAGTTGCCGCCGCGGTCCGTGGCCTTCTCGGCCGGTTCGGCCGGTTCGGCGTCCTGGGTGCGGACGTCTTGAACCTCGTCAAGAGACATGGGGATCCTAGGTGTTGGCGAAGACATGGGGAGTGGGCCCCAGGTCTCGCCGCGACGCCGGGATCAGGCGTGGGCGGGTCGGCCGGGGGCCGTGGCGCGTGGGAGCGGGAGGCGTCCGGGTGGCCCGCGGCGCACCACGGCGTGGGCGAGCACGGCTCCGCGCAGGCGGCGCGGCCGTTCGTACGGGGTGGGGTGGACGGGCGGGGCCGGTACGGCGGCCGCCCGGGTCCGGACCAGGGCGAGCGCGCGGGCGAGCGGCCGGGCCGCGTGCAGCGCGGCGGTGGCCAGGACGCGGGCCAGGCGGAAGACTGCGGCCTCGCCGCGCGCGAGCCAGGCGGCGCAGAGCAGCCCGGCGAGCACGTGCGCGGCGATCATGCCGGCGCCGCCGTGTCCGGCCGTGCCTGCCATGCCCGCCAGGTCGGCCGTGCCGGGGGCCTCGGCGGCCATGGCGCCCGCGTCCGCGGCGGGCATGTGGTGGTGCCCGTACACCGGGGCGGTGACGGGGGCGGCCGGGTGCTTCGCGGCCGCCCCGCTCCCCGAGAAGACGAGGTGCAGCACGCCCTGGACACCGAGCACCGCGGTGGTGATGCCCAGGGGGCCCCGGCGCCGCCCGGCGGCGAGCCAGGCGAGCCCGGAGGTCACCCCGAAAGCACCCAGAAGGCCGAAGAGGGGTAGGTCCGTGCCGGACATGTACGAATGACCCACCGCGCCCAGGGCAACACACATGGCCGCGAAGGTCGCGGCTCGCGTGGCGCGCATCGGCGCGAATGATTCGAACATGGCCGGGACATGTTCGCACGGGCCCCCTCGGGTTCCGCCAGAGGCTTATCCGATCATGAGTGGATGAACCCAATTCCATGGGGAGCGGTGTACGCCGGTGGGGTCCAGCTCGGGGCGTACGCACTGGAGCGCTCCGGACCGGCCGAGCGGGAGCGCCTGCTCCGCGACTGCTCCACAAATGTCGACAATCTTGCCGCCGGGCGCTGGGAGACGCTGCTGAGCAGCGCCCTCGTCGTCGAGGAGCCGATGCCCCTGCCCTACGCACTGCTGCTGGTCGCGGTGCTCGGCTACGCCGAATACGCGTACGGGGCCTGGTGGGCGGCTGCGGTGTTCCTGTTCGGGCACGCCACGGCGACCCTCATCGTGTACGGGGCCCTGCGCAGGACGGCCGATGCGGGCACCCGGCGCGCGCTGGACGTGGGGACGAGCTACGGGTTCAACGCGGTGCTCGGCGCCCTCACCTCGGCCCTGCCGCGCGGGCCGGTCCGCACGGCCGCCCGGGTGGGGCTGCTGGCCCTGGCGGCAGCGCCGGTGGTCCGGCGCGGCCGGACCTTCACGGACGTGGGGCACCTGGCCGCGCTCGGGATGGGCGTCGGGGTCTCGCTGGCCCTCGATTGTCTTTCCGGGATGAAACATCCGAAAATTACATGAACCGACCATCACCGTATGACCTCGCTGGAGCCGCCACGATGACCGCCACCCCGTCCACCACCGTCGCCAACCTCCGCGACCTCGGCGGCACCCCGCTCCCCGGCGGCCGCACCGTCCGGCCCGGCCTGGTCCTGCGCTCCGGCCAGCTCGACCGGCTCGACCTCGATGCCGACCCGGTGGTGGCCGCGCTCGGCCTGCGTACCGTCATCGACTTCCGGACCGACACCGAGCGCACCGACCACCCCGACCGGATACCCGCCGGGGCACGGCTCCTGATCGGCGACGTCCTCGCCGACAAGCTGAACTCCGCCAGGATGCCCGCCGCGGTGCAGCTCAAGGACCTGCTGTCCGACCCGGCCGTGGCCGAGGAGCACCTGGGCGGCGGCCGGGTGCAGGCGCTCTTCGCCGACACCTACCGGTCCTTCGTGAACACCGGCTCGGCGCAGGCCGCGTACCGGATGCTGCTCACCGAGGCCGCCGCCGCCGACGCGGGCCCGCTGCTGTTCCACTGCACGGCCGGCAAGGACCGTACCGGTTGGGGCGCGACGATCGTGCTGGCACTCCTCGGCGCGGACGACGACACGCTGATGGCCGAGTACCTGTCCGTCAATCCGGCGGTCAAGCAGGCCTTCGCCCCGATGATCGAGGGTTTCACGGCGGCGGGCGGCGACCCGGACATCGCGCTCGCGCTGATCGGGGTCTTCCCCTTCTACCTGCAGGCGGCGCTGGACGAGGTCGAGACGCGGTACGGCTCCATGGAGAAGTACGTGCGCGAGGGGCTCGGCGTCTCCGACGAGACGGTCGAGGCGCTGCGCGCCCGTCTGGTGGCCTGACCCCGGCCCGCGACCGGCTCCGCACCGGCGACCGGCGACCGGGGAACCGGGGAACCGGTGACCATCCGACGATTCGCTCGTTCTGCTGAACGTGACTGCGCCGGATACCGCCACCCGCCCCATCCCTCCCGTGTCTCCCGTGCCGCCGGACGTCGAGCAGGCCGAAGCCGCCATCGTCGAGCACTACCCCCGGCTGGTGCGGCTCGCCTATCTGGTGCTGCCGCCCGCACTCGGCCGCAACCGGCGGGTGCTCACCGCCCACTCGCTGGTCCAGCGGGCACTGCCGCGGGGGCGGCGGGACGCGGGGGCTGCCGCGGCCGCCGTGCAGGGCGGGGTGCCGGGGCAGCGGGGCGGCGCGGACGACTCCGGGTACGGCTACGTCCGGCTGCGGGTGCTGCGAGCCGCCCTGGAGGCGGGGCTCCCGCTGACCTTCCGGGCGCTGCCCCGGCGGGCGCAGCTCCCGCCGGTGCTCCCCCAGGTGTGGGGGCTGCGGCTGTTCCCGCGCTCGGGCGGGGCCGAGGAGCTCGCCCTCGACCAGTGGCTGGCCACCCTCGACGGGCCGGGGCGGGCCGCCTGCGTCCTGCGGGCGCTGGAGCGGCTGCCCGAACCGGAGGTGCTCCGGGTGCTCGACGACGCCGGGGTCCCGGATCCGGCCGCCGCGGTCCGGGAGTCCGGGGATCCGGCGAACGACGCCCTGTTCACCTCCCCCGAGTTCGACCCGTGCGTGCTCCAGGCCCGGCCCACCGACCTGCTGCGGCGGCGCCGCCTCGGGCGGGCCGCGCTGGCCGCCGGGGCCGCCCTCGCGATCTGCGGGGCGCTGCTCGCGCTGCCGGGCGGGGGCTGGGGCTCGGACGGGGCCGCCGCCCCGCTGTACGCGCGCAACGCCGTGGCCGAGCAGGCCCTGGATCCCGGGAAGCTGGTCCGGGCCGCGCCCACCCTCTGGCACACCTCCTCCCGTACGGACTTCTCCACCTGGCCCGCCCGCGGCGACCGCGCCGCCGACACGGAGCTGCTGCGCAGGGCGCTGGCCGTCTGGGCCCGGCCCGGTCCGTCGGTGGTCACCTCGGCGACTCCGGGCACGCCCGCGGGGCCGCCGATGGGACCGGCGCAGCTGCTGTTCGCGGGCGCCGTGGACCAGGCCGTCGTGGTCCTGATGTACGACGGCCTGCGCGTGGTCCGCTATGCCGAACCGCGGACCGGGACCGCGGGCGCCGCGCTCGACTTCGCCCGCACGGACGGCGCCTCGGCGGACACCGCGACCGCGCTGGTGCTCAGCCGGGTCGACGGCAACGTCCGCTATCTCACCGCGCCCTGGGTGACCGGCGCCGCGCTGCGGGACCTGCTCAAGCCGGCCGTCCCGGCGGTGGTGCTGAAGTCGGCCCCGGACGGGGTGACGCCGCCGGTGGCGAGCCCCGCTCCGGCGGGCAGCTGCACGGGCTGGAACGCGCTGGCCCTGACGGGCGACGGCGCCACCCGGCTGATCACCGACCTCGGTGAACTGACCCCGGCCCGGCTGACGTCGGGCGCGCCGGGCGCGGAGCGCGATGTGACGGAGGCCGCCGAGCTCGGGGACTGGGCGCGGATCGCCTGCCTGCTGCCCGCGGTCCGCTCGCACGGGGTGCGTACGGTCAACGCCTGGACGTACGCGAAGCAGCCGCTGCCGGAGGGCGACGGGACGGCGGCCTGGCTCTGCACGCGGGCCGAGACCTGGCAGGGCGCGGCGGACCGGGTGCAGGCGCAGTTCCTGGCCCCGGGTGCCCCGATGGCGGCGCAGGCGGCCCGGTCGGAGGGGTCCGCGGCGTGCGGACCGCGCGAGCCGCGGGTGCTGGCGGGCGTGCTGTGGAAGTCGCGGGCCGGCCAGTGGTACGTACTGGCGGCGGGCAGTGCGCAGTTCGCCTCGCTCTCGGTGTCGGGCGGCGGGGTGAGCGGTTCGGCGAACGGCAACCGGCTGGCGGTGAAGGCGCAGGCGGGTGCCCAGGTGGACCTGTCGGGCAAGCTGACGGACGGGACCAAGGCGGGCGTGCTGCGGTAGCAGCCCCGGGGTGCACCCGATGCACCCCGGCCGCGTGCCTCCCGGCCTCCCGGCCCCCCGGTCGGCTCAGCCGATGTCGGTGCGGGTGAACCGCCACAGGGCGGCCGCGGCGACGGGGAGGAGATAGCAGGCCAGTGCCAGGAAGGCGTGGGTCGCGGGGGTTCCTTCGCGCATCGCGGCACAGGCGATCTCACCGACGCACTCGGTCTTGTCGTTGAGCATCAGGAGCCGTTCGTTGAGGACGGCGAAGGTGATGCCGGAGAAGTGGTACTCCGTCAGTGAGGGGACGTAGTCCCGCACGAGCCGTTCGGCGACGACGAGGTAGGCCAATGCGATCCCGAACGCCACGGTCAGACTGCGGGTCAACATGGCCAGGCTGTAGCCGAGCAGGGCCACCAGGGCGATGAGGAGGGCGCCTCTGAGCACGATGGTGGTCAGTACGGTCCAGAAGTGCGCGTCGGCGTCGGCCGTCGTGCCCCGCAGGTGGGCGGTGACCAGGAGCAGCGGGATCAGGACGATCGAGGTGGCCAGGGCGGTCGCCGCGGCGACGGCGGCAACGAGAACACCGCGGGTGACGAACAGACGGGCCCGGCGGGGCTCGGCCGCGACCAGGTTGAGGATGACCCGGGAGGCCCAGTCCGTTCCTCCGCTGACGAGGCCGAAGGCCAGGGCGGCCACCGCGACCCCGGACAGTACGGTCCGCAGGTCCACGAACGACGCCTTGGTCAGCTGGTAGCGCGGATCGTCGAAGAAGTACTGCGCCGACAGCGGCCCGGCGGTGCCCGGCCGCCGGGCCGCCTCCTCGGTGTACTGGCCGTAGGCCGCCTCCGCCTCGCGCCACGCGGTGGCCATGTCCGTGTTGTGGCCGAGGTACGCGGCGAGCGCGAACGCGCCGAGGAGCAGCGGCAGGGCGTACAGGGCCCGGCGCACTGGCTTGGGGCTGAGGATCCTGCGCAGTTCGGAGCGGGCGAGCCGGCGCAGGGACAGGGGGCTGGAACGGTCCGCATGCGGGCCGGGGGCCGCGGGACCGGCCGGGCGTGCGGCTGCCGTCGTCATCAGGTGATGTCCGTTCGGGTGAAGCGCCACAGGGCCACCAGCAGCACCGGTACGAGATAGATCAGCACGCCGAGGAACCCGTCCGCGGCGGTGAGGTCGACGTGGACGGCCTCGCAGCCGGGGCCGGCGATGCAGTCGGACTGGGCCAAGGGGATGACGGGCTTCTCGTTGAGCACGGCGAAGACCAGCCCGTCCATGGCGTACTCGGCGCCCCGCGGCCCCCGGCCGGCGAAGATCTGGTCCGAACCGGCCAGGTAGAGGAACCCGATGGCGAGGGCGACGGACGCCTTGCGCGTCAGCATGGCCAGCGCGTGGCCGAGCAGGCAGAGCAGTCCCACCAGGAGCACGCCCCGCGCGTACTGGCTGGCGAGGGCGGCCCAGTAGACGCCGTCGAGGCCGGCTGCGCTCCCTCGGGTGAACGCCGCGAGCAGGAGCAGGGGAAGGAGGAGCAGTCCGGCGGCCGCGGTCGCGGCCATCGACAGGGCGGCGACGAGCAGGGCCCGGGTGGCGAAGAGCCTGAACCGGCGCGGCTCGGCCGCTGCGAGGGTGAGCATGACGCGCGAGGACCAGTCGGCTCCGCCGGCGACCATGCCGAAGACCACGGCCGCGGCGGCCAGGGCGGTGTCGACCGTGCGCAGGTCGCCGAAGGACAGGGTCTCCATGAGGTAGCGCGGGTCGCGGAAGTAGTTCCTCGCGGTGAGGCCGGAGCCGACGGGCAGCCCGTGGGTCTGGGCGTCGGCGAGGTAGGCGGCGTACCGTTCCTCGGCCGAGCGCCAGGCGGTGGCGGTGTCACGGTCGTGGAGCAGCAGCTTGGAGAGGCCGAACGCGATGATCGCCAGGGGCAGGCCGATCCCGGCGTACCGCATGGCGCGCGGCGCCCTCAGGCGCAGCAGTTCGGCCCGGGCGAGCCGGCGCCAGGGAAGCGGCTCGCCGTCCGCACCGGCCGGGGACAGTGACGGGGACGGTGACGGCGGCGGGGCGACGGCCCGGTCACGTGCCATGCCGCGGCTCCTGGCGCGCCGTGGCCGTGGCCGCGTCCGCCGCGCGGACGGCGGCGACGTAGATGTCCTCCAGCGACGCCGACTCGACGACCAGTTCGCGCGGGTAGACGTCCCGCTCGGTGAGCAGTCTGAGGACGTCCGAACCGTCGGAAGGGGTCGGGCGGGTGGCGGGCGGCTCGACCTGGAGCTCGGCGCCGGCGGGACCGAAGGCCGGGACGGCCGTGTACCCGTGGTCCGTCAGGACGGACCGGGCGGTCACCGCGTCGTGGACCCGTACGACCAGGCGTGACGTGCCCCGGGCGAGCAGTTCGGGAACGCTCGCGTCGCAGATCACCCGACCGTTTCGGACGATCGTCACCCAATCGCTGACGAGTTCCACCTCGGAGAGGATGTGCGAGGAGACGACGACGGTCATGCCCCGCTCGTCGCGCAGCCGCTTCAGCAGCTCGCGCATGTGCCGGACGGCCTCGGGGTCCAGGCCGTTCATCGGTTCGTCCAGGACCAGGAGGTCGGGGCGGGAGATCAGCGCGGCCGCGACCCCGAGCCGCTGCTTCATTCCGAGCGAGTATCCGGAGTACGAGCGGTGGGCGGCCCCGTCCAGGCCGACCAGTTCGAGCACGTCGGCGACCTCGTCGCGGCGGGCGCCGTGCAGTTCGCCGAGGAGGCGCAGGTTGTGTTCGCCGGTGAGCGAGCCGGTGAAGGCCGGGCCCTCGATGAGGGCTCCCATCCGGCGGGCGACGAACCGCTGGTCGGCCGGCAGTTCCCGGCCGAAGGCGGTGATCGTTCCCCGGTCGGGGCGGGCGAGGCCGAGAAGCGCCTTGAGCGCCGTGGTCTTGCCCGATCCGTTGGGTCCCAGCAGTCCGACGACGGCGCCGGTCGGGACGGACATGGAGAAGCCGTCGAGGGCGACCTGGCGCCGTCCGCGCGAGGTCCGGAACGACTTGAAGACCTGGTCGAAGCGGACCAGGATCTCCGGCGCACCGCCCTCGGTCCCGGTCACGCTCACCCCTGGCCGCCGGACTCGGCGAGGGTTCCGGACCTGGGGGCGGCGTAGGCGATTCCGCAGTGTCCGAGGCGGTTGCCGGCTTCCCAGGACTTCTTGTTCATGGGGGCCAGGTAGAGGCTGATGAGCTCGCCGCGTCGAGAGCCGATCATCGGTGCGAGCTTCGGCTCGCAGGCGGTGCGCATGCGGTCCATCACGCCGCGGTCGCCGGGGAACCGGGCGGCTGCGTCGTCCGGCAGCGTCACCTGGGAGACGACCTCGAAGAAGTGCGGGGTCCCGCAGTCCACGGTGCCGACGGTCTGGTCGGACTGCACGTCGCCCCGGTGGTTGGAACACATGCCGGCCTTCAGGTCCTTGAACGCGACCGGGGTGCCCTGGGGCAGGTCCTTGAAGGGGTCCGCCGGCGGCGGACCGGAGTGCTGCCCGGCGTCCGGGGTGGACCCGGCGGGCTTGTCCGAGGTGGTGGCGCAGCCTGCCAGCGTCAGGACGCCGAGGACCGCCGTCGCCAGTAAGAGAGTGGGGGATCGACGCATGCTTGGCTCGCCTTCGGTCGTGCCGGAACCCACCGCCCCCTGCGCATGGGATTGCTTCTGCACAGGAGACAGCGGGTCAGTCAACAAACGGAATCAGCAGGCGCGCGTACCGTAGTCCGAGTCCTTCGTGTCGCCATCATCCCCGCCGTTGTTGTCGGCGTACCAGTCCACCAGGCCGTTGGCGTAGGCGCCGACGTAGTGGTTTCCGGTGCGGTGGCTGTGGCCGGAGGCCCAACTACCGGGCTCCGCACCGGGGTTGCCGTTGATGTAGACCGTGCCCCAGTCGCACCGGGTGTCGGCCTGAGCCACCGTTGCGCCTCCGCCGACCATCACCAGGCCGCCCAGCGGCCGCTCCATGGGCTGATGAAGATTCAACTTACTGCACACGTAGGACAGTTGGCGGGATCCGGACATGACGGTCGCGGGGGACACATGACATGATCGGGTTCCGGTTACCAGGTGGTAACCCCAACACCCCTCCCCCACCCGAAAGTCACCCCACGTGCGCACGCTCGCCCGACGAGTCCTCATACCCGGCCTGACCGCCCTCGCCCTGGCCGCCACCGGCTGCTCCTCGACCCCCCACGCCGGCGCCGCCGACCCGGCCGCCCCCGCCACCCTCAGCCCCTCCGCCGACGGCACCTCGCAACAGCTCGACGTGGCCGCAGCCCCGCAGGGGACGCCGACTCCCGCGGCCGTGGCCCGCGCCGACGGCAAGGGCAGGACCGAGAAGTCCGCCCTGAAGGTCGCCTCCTACGACAAGGCCAGCGGCCGGGCCGTGATCGCCAAGGCCCCTCAGGGATCCGGCAGTTCGCCCGCGCCCGGCAAGTCGCCGAGCAAGGCGCCGGGCGCGTCGCCCGAGGCCGACAAGCCCGTCGCGGTCGGCGACGTCATCGCCAGCGCACCGGCTCCCGGCGCCCCGGCGGGGCTGCTCGCCAAGGTCACCGAGGTCGTCGGCAAGACCGACAAGGGCACCGAGGTCAAGACCGCGTCCACCACCCTCGCCGCCGTCCTGGGTGACGACAAGGCCGACGGCAAGGTCCCCGTCGACCCGTCGGCGGTCACCGTCGAGCCCCTGATGAAGGGCGTCACCTTCTCCTGGGCCAAGGGCCAGGGCCTGACCTTCGGCCCCGAGGGCGCGAAGCTCCCCCTCGGCAACCTGCGGCTCGACGTGAACGCCGCCGTCGACACCGCCCCGGGCGCCCCCGCCTCGGCCGGCGCCTCGGTGTCCGGCTTCGTCCAGCTCGCCCCGCAGGTCGAGTTCGCCTACGACGGCAGCCCGGGCGGCGGCGCCGGCCCGCGCGGCGCCTTCCTCGGCATGAGCGGCGACTGGTCCTCGCAGTGGAAGCTCCAGGGTCGTGCCGCCGCCAGCACCGGGGCGCCCAAGCGGATCCCCTTCGCCAAGCTGCACAGCTCGCCCGTCATCCAGGTGGGCCCGGTCCCGGTCGTCGTCAACCTCGACCTGACCTGCTACATCCAGGTGGAGGCCGACGGCAGCGTGACGTTGGAGGTCCAGCAGGACGTCAAGGGCGACTTCAAGATCGGCGGCAGCTACGCCGCGGGCAAGGGCTGGACCCCGGTGAGCGCCTCGAACGTGCAGAGCACACCGGTCCGGGCGAGCGTCACCGCCGCCGGCCGGGTCAAGGGCGCGCTCGGCGCCGAGGCCTCCGTCGGTCTCTACGGGGCCGTCGGCGTCACCGCGGACTTCGCCCCCTACCTGCGCGGCGAGGCCGACCTCAAGGCGACCGCGTCCAGTGACGGCAAGACCTCCGTGAACGGCGCCTGGGCGCTCTACGGCGGCTTCGACCTGAGCGGCAACCTCCAGCTCCAGCTGTCCCTGTTCGGCACGCCCCTCTTCGAGCGCCGCATCCCGCTGGGCACCCTCAACCGAGAGTGGGCCCTCTCGACCGGCCAGGTCGGGCGGTAGCCGGCGCGTCACCACTCCACCCACTGCCCGGGCGCGGATGCGCCCGGGCAGTGGCATGTCGGAGAAGTCCGCGCAGGGGTCTTCTCCTCCTCCTTACCCGTCAGTACATTGACGCCATGTCTAATACGCCGCTCGCGCCCGCCCCCGTGGCGTCGGAACACGTGGACCTGAGGCCCCGGAACGTGTCCTTCGGCTGGGAGGACACCCCGCTCCACTGGCTGCCCGGCGACCCCTTCGCCGGGCACATGATCAATGTGCTGCACCTGCTGCTCCCCGCCGGAGAGCGCTGGTTCGTACACGTCTACAAGCAGGTGCTCCCCTACATCGAGGACGAGCGGCTGCGGGAGGACGTGGTCGGCTTCATCGGCCAGGAGGCCATGCACGCCACCGCGCACGACGACGTGCTCCCCCACCTCAAGCGGCTGGGACTGGACCCCACCCCGTACACCGCGCAGGTGGACTGGCTGTTCGAGAAGCTGCTCGGCGACCGGACCCTGCCGCCCGGCCGGGCCCGCCACTGGTGGCTGATGGAACGGGTCGCGATGATCGCCGCGATCGAGCACTACACGGCCTTCCTCGGCGACTGGGTACTCAATGCCGACGCGCTCGACCGGCGCGGAGCCGACCCCACCATGCTGGACCTGCTGCGCTGGCACGGCGCGGAAGAGGTCGAGCACCGCTCGGTGGCCTTCGACCTCTTCATGCACGTGGACGGCAACTACCGCCGCCGCGCCCGGACCTGGGCGACCGCCTTCTCCGCGCTGGTGTTCCTGTGGCAGCGCGGCGTGCGCTTCTTCATGGAGAACGACCCGCACCTGGTGGACGGCAGGGCCTCCTTCGGGCAGTTCTTCCTGGCCGGGCAGCAGGGGGTGCTCCCGTCGACCGGGGCCATGCTGAAGTCCATCCCGAAGTACCTCTCCCGCACCTACCACCCCTCGCAGGAGGGCTCGACGGCCCAGGCCGTCGCCTACCTCGCCGCCTCCCCGGGTGCGAACGGCGGGGTGCGGGCATGAGGCGCGCCCTCGCGGTCACGGCCGTCGCGGGCGCGGCCTGGGTGACCCGGCGCGCCCTGCGCCGCCGCATCGGCCGCTCCCCGCTCTGGCCGCTGCCGGCCCTGGAGACCCCGGTCTCGGGCCACTCCCCGCGCCGTGCGCTGCGCGCGCTGATCATCTCCCGTACGGAGCCGGCGCAGGGCGTGCTGCAACTGACCCTGGAGTCACCGGACCTCCCGGCGTGGAGCCCGGGCGCGCACGTGGACGTGACCCTGCCCTCGGGCCTCGTCCGCCAGTACTCGCTGTGCGGCGACCCGGCGGACGACGGCCGGTACACCATCGCGATCCGGCTCGTCGAGGACGGCCGGGGCGGCTCCCGCGAGGCGCACGCGCAGCTCGTCGAGGGGGCAGAACTGGAGCTGCGCCCGCCGCGCAACCGCTTCGAGCTGGTCCCGGCGGCCTCGTACGTCTTCGTCGCGGGCGGCATCGGCATCACGCCGATCCTGCCGATGCTGCGGGCCGCGACCGCGGCGGGCACCGACTGGACCCTCCTCTACGGGGGCCGCACCCTCGACTCGATGCCCTTCCTGGACGACCTCGCGCCGTACGGCGACCGGGTGTCGGTCCTCGCCGAGGACGAGACCGGCCTGCCCGACCTGGCCCCGGTGGCCGCGGCGGGACCCGGCACGCCGATCTACTGCTGCGGCCCGGAGCCGCTGATGGCGGCCGTCACCGCGGCCGCCGCGGATCCGGCGTCGGTGCACCTGGAACGGTTCGCCCCGGCGACGGAGCCCGGGCCGGGCCGGGCCTTCACGGTGGAACTGCGCCGCTCGGGGCGGGTCGTCGAGGTGGCGGCGGACGAGAGCACGCTGGCCGCCGTGCGCCGGGAGCTGCCGGACACCCCGTACTCCTGCGAGCAGGGTTTCTGCGGGACCTGCCAACACCGGGTGCTGGCGGGCGGGGTGGACCACCGCGACGAGCTGCTCACCGACCAGGAGCGCGAGGACTCGATGCTGCTGTGCGTCTCGCGCGCGCAGGGGGACCGCCTCGTCCTGGACCTCTGAGTCCCGGACCTGTGAACGCGCCCCAGTAGGGTGTTCCGCATGACAACCGGGGTGCGACGCAGAATGGGTGTCGAGGAGCGGCGGCAGCAGCTGATCGGGGTTGCCCTGGAGCTGTTCAGCCACCGCTCGCCCGACGATGTGTCGATCGACGAGATCGCGGCGGCCGCGGGGATATCCCGGCCGCTCGTCTACCACTACTTTCCGGGCAAGCTGAGCCTGTACGAGGCCGCGCTGCGGCGGGCCGCCGACGAGCTGGCGCTGCGGTTCGTGGAGCCGCGTGAAGGGCCGCTCGGGGCCCGGCTGCTGCGGGTGATGGGGCGGTTCTTCGATTTCGTGGACGACCACGGGCCGGGCTTCTCGGCGCTGATGCGCGGCGGTCCGGCCGTCGGCAGCAGCAGGACGAACGCGATGATCGGCGAGGTCCGGCAGGCGGCCTACGAGCAGATCCTCACGCACCTGGGGCTGGGGCTGGAGCACGTTCCCGCGCGGCTGGAGCTCGTGGTGCGGTCCTGGGTGTCGCTCGCCGAGTCCACCGCGCTGATCTGGCTGGACGGTCGGCGGATCCCGCGGGGCGAGCTGGAGTTGCAGCTGGTGCACGACTTCGCGGCGCTGGCCGCGGTGAGCGCCGCGTACGACGTGGAGATGGCGGGGATCCTCGTACGGATCCTGGCCGACGAGCCCGCCGACGGCCCCTTCGGGGAGCTGGTCGGGCGGCTGGTGTCGCTGGTGCCGGGCGAGGCACCGGCGGAGGCGGCGGGCGAGGCGCCGGCCGAGGTGGCGCAGCCGCGTTGATCGGGTGTGTGGCGGCCGCCCATGATCATCGATAATGCCCGCGTGATCATTGACGACGAGATCCTGTTCCGGCCGGCCGTGGAGAAGGACGCCGGCACGCTGGTGCAGCTGTACGACCAGGCTGCCCGGTGGATGCGCAAGCACGGGATCGATCAGTGGAAGCCCGGCGACAAGGACGCCGCGCACTTCCGGTCGAAGATGCGCGAGGGCGAGGTGTGGCTCGCCGCCGACGCCGACGGGCGCGTGTGCGGGGCCTACGAGTTGTGGTGGTCCGACGAGGACGCCTGGGGGGTCCAGCCGCCCGTGGCGGGCTACGTGCACCGGTTGATGGTGGCGCGCGAGGTGGCCCCCGCCGGGGCCGGGCGGCGCCTGCTCGAACATGCCGAGCGGCGGACCGCCCGGACCGGTCGGGAACGGGCGCGGCTGGACTGCGTCTCCACCAACCCCCGGTTGCTCGCGTACTACCGGGGTGCGGGCTACCGGGTGGTCGGGGAGCTCCCCAACAAGCAGGGGAAGGACGGCAGGACCTACGGGGTGATCCTGCTGGAGAAGCGGCTGGACCGGCTCAGCGCCGTGTGAAGACCGAGACGGTGCGGGCGGGGACGGTGAACTCTCCTGTCTTCGCGTCGTACGCGGACTGCTTGACGGTGGCGTCGGAGCCCGCGGCCTGCACGGGGTGCAGGCGGTGGGCGGCGCCGGCGAGGGCCGGGACGCGCTGGGTCTGCGCGGTGGGGGCCGCGTTGAAGACGACCACCAGGTCGCCCAGGGTCATGGTGATCACGCCCGGGGTCTCGTCCTTGCCCGAGAGGGGGAAGGCCAGCCGGGACTGGACGGCCTCGGCCGTGGTGAGGGCGAAGTCGGGCTCGGTGGTGCGGATCCTCAGCAGGTCGCGGTAGGCGGCCGAGGTGGCGTCGATGTCGGTGCAGGTGGGCGCCGGTCCCGTCAGGAGCGGCTTCGCGTAGGGCCACTTCGAGGCGTTGTCGGCGGCCGGGGGCAGGCCGCGGCCGAAGCCGTTGCCTCCTCTGCAGTCCCAGTGGATGGCGTTGAACCAGTCGCCGCTGTCGTAGGAGTTGCGGTCCAGGGACTTGGAGCGGAGCAGGTCGGTGCCCGCCTGGGAGAGGGCCGGGCCCTGGGAGAGGGTGGCCGTGGCCATCGCCAGGACCTGCATGCGGGCCTTGTCCGCGTTGCTGGTGGCCGGCGGGAGTTTGTAGGTCAGGGCGTCGGCGAGCGTCTCGTTGTCGTGGGCGTCGGCGTAGGCGAGGGCGTCGCCGGGGGCGGCCGCGTAGCCGGCCGGGGCGCCGTTGTAGTCCAGCTCGGAGCCCTTGATGCGGCGGCCGGTGGTGTCGGTGAAGGTGTACGGGGCGAGGTTGCCGGAGAGCCCGACCTTGATCAGGTCCTGGGCGTGCAGGAGGCGGGCCTTCTGCTGCTCGGGGGTGCCGTTGGCGGGCGAGGCGTTCGGGCTGGTGAACAGGCCGGACGCGAAGCCCTGGACGCGCGGGTCCTCGTCGAAGGGGCCGCCGCCGCGGACGGCGTCGCGGGCCCGGTCGGAGAAGGTGGCGATGCCGGTACCGGCCATGTTCTTCTGCGTGGCCTGCACGAAGCGGGCGTCGTCGGCGATCTCGCCGAAGTTCCAGCCCTCGCCGTAGAGCACGATCTTCTTGCCGTCGACGCCGTCCTTGGCGACGGTCAGGGCGTCGAGGGCCGTGCGGACGGCCAGGATGTTGGCCTTCGGGTGGTGGCCCATGAGGTCGAAGCGGAAGCCGTCGACCTTGTACTCCTTGGCCCAGGTGACGATCGAGTCGACGACCAGGCGCCCCATCATGGCGTTCTCGGGAGCGGTGTTGGCGCAGCAGGTGGAGGTGGCGACGCTGCCGTCGGCCAGCAGGCGCTGGTAGTAGCCGGGGACGATGCGGTCCAGGACCGACTTGTCCGACTGGCCCGCGGCGACGGTGTGGTTGTAGACCACGTCCATCACCGTGCGCAGTCCGGACCCGTTGAGGGACTGGACCATCCTGCGGAACTCGACCGTGCGGGCCGTGCCGTTGGGGTCACTGGCGTAGCTGCCCTCGGGGACGGTGTAGTGCAGCGGGTCGTAGCCCCAGTTGTACGCGTCCTTCGCGGCCGCGGCGGCCACGCACGCCTGCTGCTCCTGCGAGTCGGGGGCGTAGACCTTGAGGTCGCAGGCGGGCTCGGTGCGGTCGGCGGCCTTCTCCGGGATGGTGCCGATGTCGAAGGCCGGGAGCAGGTGGACGTACGAGGTCCCGGCGGCGGCCAGGTCGCGCAGGTGCCGCACGCCCGCCGAGGCGGTGTCGGTGAAGGCCAGGTACTGGCCGGGGTGGGTGCTGGTGCGGTCCGCCACGGAGAAGTCGCGGATGTGCAGCTCCTGGATCTGCGCGGAGGTGAAGGGGACGGGCGCGGGCTTGCGCAGGGTCTTCCAGCCGGGCGGGGCGAGCTTCGGGTCGGCCAGGTCGACGACCAGGCTGTGGACGGAGTCCGCGGTCAGCGCGGTGGAGTAGGGGTCGGTGACGAGGTTGCGGACCACCTGGCGGGTGCTCGGGGCCCAGACGGTGACGTCGTAGCGGTAGGGCTTGCCGGTCCAGGAGCGCTCGCCGCGCACCGACCAGACGCCGGTGGCGTCGTCGCGGCGCATGGCGACGGTGCGGCCGTCGAGTTCGAGGGAGACCTGCTGGGCGGTGGGGGCCCAGACGGAGAGGGTGGGGCGGCCGTCCTTGAAGACGGGGCCGAGGGAGGCGGTGGTCGTGTACAGGTCGTCGAGGACTCCGGCGAGCTGTACGCCGGTGGCGGCGAGGACCGCGCCGTTCGCGGCGCGGGCGCTCGCGACGAGCTGGCCGCGCAGGGCCTCGCGGACCCGGTCGCGGTCGCGCGGGTCGACGGGGTGGGCGCCGTATGCGGCCAGGTGCGGGAACTTCTGCTTCTGGGCTGCGGTCAGCTCGGTACGGGCTCCCAGGCGCAGCCACTGGGCGCGGCCGGTCAGGGTGCCGTTCTCGGCCTTGACGGCGCCGTCGCGGGAGGCGAGGAGCTGTACCGAGGCGGCTGCGGCGGGGGCGTTCCAGGCGAGGGTGTCGCGGTCGATCCAGACGGCCTGGGACTTGGTGAGGTCCAGGGCGGCGGCGGATCCGGCGGGCTGCGGCAGGAGGTACTGCTCCCGGCCGCCCAGCATCCACACCTCGTGACCGGTGGCCTTGAGGTCCAGGGACTGGTCGGTGGGCAGGTCCTTCTCGTCGCCCTTGTGGAGGATGTAGCTGAGGCTGGTGGCGCCGGCCGCGAGCGGAACCTCGTAGACCGCGCCGTAGGCGTCGGTGCGGGTGGGGAGCAGCGGCTTGGACCAGTCGGTGGGGGTCGCGGCTCCGGTCCAGACGTGCAGGCCCCAGCCGTCGTAGGCGCCGTCGGGGCGCTGGTAGTGCAGGACGGCCTTCGCCGTGTCCTGCGGCGGGTAGGCGGGACGGTCGGTGCGGGCAGGCTCCTTGCCCTGCTCCAGCCAGATCTCGCCGGTCTTCGTCACGTCGATGGTGCGGTCGGCGGCAACGTCCTTGGTGCCGTCCTTGTCGATGACGAGGTAGCCGACGGAGGAGGCGCCGGGCTTGAGCTTGACGTACGCGAAGGCGCCGTAGGCGTCGCGGCCGGTGAAGTCGTGTCCGGCGGGCCAGGGAGTGGCCTCTCCCTCGGCGAGGTCGCCCCAGGCGTAGAGGCGCCAGTTCGTGTAGTCGCCGTCGGGGCGGTTGTAGTGGACGACCGCGTAGTCGCGCTGGGTGGCGGTGGGGATCTCGGCGGGCGGGGCCTGGCCGGCGGCGGACTCGGCGAGGGCGCTCGCGGTGCGGCCGGCGGAGTCGACGACGACGGCCTTGTAGCGCAGGGCCGTGCCGGCCGGGGTCTTGGCGTCGACGTGCTGGGTGACCTTGTAGGGGGCGTGGTCGGCGGTGCCGAGGACCTCCCACTTGGCGTTGCCGGTCTGGGCGGCGAAGACGACCCGGTTCAGGCCGCCGCCGGACACCTCTGCCGTGATGTCCACGGTGCCGGTGGCACCGGGGGCGGGGGCCTTCAGCGTCAGGGCGGGCTCGGCGGCGGGCTTGGCGGCGGGGGTCACGGCCTGGAGGACGACGGAGCCGAGGGCGGGGACGGGCACGGTGAGCCTGCCGGCCGCCGAGGCGCGGATCAGCGCGGTGCCGCCGTGGAGGGTGCGGTACTGGGCGCCGGCCGGGGCGTCGATCTCGACGGTGCGGGATGCGGCGCCGTTGTTGGCGGCGACCAGGTATTCGGTGCGGGTCTTGGTGTCGGTGCGGGCGAAGGCGTAGACGGAGCCGTCGGAGAAACGTTCACTCTGCACGCCGTCCCGGAGGGCCGGGTGCGCCTTCGTCAGCTTCGAGAGAGCACTGATCTGCGCGTAGAGCGGGTGTCCCGGATCGTAGGCATCGCTCGCATGCGTGCGCACCGTTCCGAGCTGGTCGTCGTCCAGGTAATCGGCGACCTGCGAGGCGAACAGCGGCTGGCGGGCGTCCTTGTCGCCGCCCGCACCCGTGAAGCCCTGCTCGTCACCGGAGTAGATCACCGGGTTGCCCCGGGAGAAGAACATCAGCTCGTTGGCCAGCCGGAAGCGGTCCAGCAGCTCCTGCTCCCCCGCCTCCGGCCGGTCCTGCTTCAGGAAGGTCGCGAAGCGGCCCATGTCGTGGTTGCCGAGGAAGGTCACCTGCTCGTAGGCGTTGGCCTTCCCCGAGGTGTACCGGTAGTCGTCACCCAGTACGGAGGCCAGCCGGCCGGCTCCCGCGCCCTGGGAGGCGTATGCGCGGATCGCGTCCTGGAGCGGGAAGTCGAGGGTGGCGTCGAGCTTCCCGCGCGTCACGTACGGAGAGGTGACGGCGGTGTCGGCGGAATAGACCTCGCCGAACATGAAGAAGTCGTCGCGGCCGCGCTTCGCCGCGTAGGTGTCGAGGGCCGTCGCCCACTGCGTCCAGAACTCGGTGTCGACGTGCTTGACGGTGTCGATCCGGAAGCCGTCTATCCGGAAGTCCCGGACCCACTTCTCGTAGATCTTCTCCATCCCGCTGACCACCTCGGGACGCTCCGTCCACAGGTCGTCGAGGCCGAAGAAGTCACCCTGGTCGGAGGACTCGCCCGCGAAGGTCGAGTCCCCGCGGTTGTGGTACATCGTCGGGTCGTTGAGCCAGCCCGGCACCTTGAGGTTCTTCTTCGCGTCGGGCACGAAGGGCGTCCTCGGGAAGGACTCGCCGTCCACCTTCGGGAACTTCGCCTTCCCGTCGGCGGCCGCCTTTGATTCAGAAACAGTCTTGTCCTCGAACGGCACGCCGTCCTTCGTCAGATAGGGGAAGGCTCCCTTCGACAGGTACGAGTACGACGCCTCGCGGTAGTCCACGACATCGGCGGTGTGGTTGGTGATGACGTCGAAGAAGACCTTCATCCCCTTCCCGTGCGCCTTGTCGATCAGCCGCTCCAGATCGGCGTTGGTACCGAAATGCGGGTCGACCTGCGTGAAGTCGGTGATCCAGTAGCCGTGGTAGCCGGCGGAGACGTCCGCCCCCTTGCCCTGCACCGGCTGGTTCTTGAAGATCGGCGCCAGCCAGATGGCCGTGGTGCCGAGCCCCTTGATGTAGTCGAGCCGGTCGGTGAGCCCCTTGAGGTCGCCGCCCTGGTAGAAGCCCTTGTCCGTGGGGTCCAGGCCGGTCTCCAGACGCGAGCCGGTCAGCCCGCCCCGGTCGTTGCGCGGGTCGCCGTTCGCGAACCGGTCCGGGAGCACGAAGTAGAACTGCTCCCGGGTCAGGTCGTGCCGGGCCGGTTCGGCGGCCAGTTTCGCGTCGGAGGGCGGGGCGGGCGGCCCGGTCGTGGCGGCCGCGGCGGGAAGGGCGGGCAGGAGCGTCACGGCCAGGGCGGCGGCGAGCACTCCTGCGGCAGGGCGTATCAAGGCAGGTCTCCTTGTGTACGTGTCGCATGGATGAGGGCCGCCCGGCGTGGCGGGGATGATGGTGCCGGGCGGCCCTGGTCGGTGGAGCGGCGGCTCAGCTGCGCCAGGTGTCGGTCAGCGTCACCTTGCCGCTCGCGGGCACAGTGGCGGTGCGGTTGGCTCCGCTCTCCCACGTGACGTTTCCGGCGGCGTCCTTGCGGAGGTACTTGTACGAGAACGCGGTGCCGGCCGGAATGGTCACGTCGAGCTTCCAGACGGGATAGGCCGCCGGGTCGAGCTTCAGGGCGCCACCGGTGTTCCAGCCGCCGAGTTCGGCGCGGTCACCGGTGACGTAGATGTTCTGTCCGGGAACGGTGGTGGCGTTGACGCCGAAGGCGGCCCCTGCGGACCCCGCCGGGGTACCGGAGCAGGTACGGGCTCCGGTGTGCAGGGCGAGAGCCGTCCCCGCGGCAAGCGTGGCCGTGAACTGCCCGCCCGAGCCGACCGTGACGGTCCGCCCGCTCTGCACGTCGCAGTAGTCGCCGCCGGGGAGGGAGCTCTGGAAGGTCCGGGTGAGGGCGGAACCCTCGTGGTTGATCGCCACGTACGCCTTGGTGCCGCGTCCGAAGGCGATCTGGTCGCCGCCGTTGTCCCACCAGTTCGTGACCCCCTGGCCGCGGGCCGCGTTCCGGAGGGCGACCATGGAGGAGATCTCCCGCCAGGCGTGCTGGCACTTCCATCCGTCCGCGTAGCAGGCACTCACGGAGCCCCCGTTGGGCGGTCCGGCGTCCTTGTCGGTCCACTCGTAGCCGGAGTGCACATCGGGGGAACCGTAGGGCCAGGCCAGCGCGAACACACTGGCGAGCGTGTAGGCGGAACCGTCCTTGTAGCTGAGGGTGTCACCACCGCGCTCGGTGTCGTGGTTGTCGACGAAGACCCCGGCCTGCCCGCTCGCCATGTACCCCCAGGCCTCACCGAAGTTCTTCAGGTGGGCGAGGTTCTCGTTCTGGAAGACCCGCTTGAGGTCCCGGGCGTAGCGGAACTCCTGCACGTCCCCGTTCCCGAGGTACTCGCCGGGTGAGACGGCCTCGCCGGCCCCGTATATCGCCTCCTGCTTCCAGTAGACGCCCGGGTTGGTCAGCCGGGACTTGATGTTGGCGAGGTCGGCGGCGGGCATGTGCTTGGCGGCGTCGATCCGGAAGCCGTCCACGCCGAGCGACAGCAGGTCGTTCAGGTACCCGGCGATGCGCCCGCGCACGTAGTCCTCACCGGTGTCCAGGTCGGCGAGCTGCACGAGCTCGCAGTTCTGGATGTTGCCCCGGTCCTGGTAGTTGGAGATCGTCGCGCGGCAGTCGTCCATGTCGGCGCCCGAGTAGAGCCCGGGGTAGCCGTACTTCGTGTACGAAGACCCCCCGGTCCCGGTGTGGGTGGCGCCCGGGTCCGCGGGGCCGGCCATGTGGTTGATGACGGAGTCGACGACGACCTTCACCCCGGCGGCGTGACAGGTATCGGCCATGGCCTTGAAGGCGGCCCGGTCGCCGAGCCGGCCGGCGATCCGGTAGCTGACGGGCTGGTACGAGGTCCACCACTGCCCGCCCTGGACGTGCTCCTGGGGAGGCGAGACCTGCACGTACCCGTACCCGGCGGGCCCCAGGGACTCGGTGCAGGCCTTGGCGACGGAGTCGAAGCGCCACTCGAACAGGACGGCGGTGACGTCCTTCTCACCGGGCGGCGCGGCGGCGGCCTGCGGCCCGACGGCGGTGAGCGCGGCGGCGGCGAGTGCGGTGGTGGCGCAAAAGGTTGCAGCTCTGACGGCTCTGGCAGGCATGCGGGGGGCCTCCTGGCGGAAGACGTGGGGGGATTGGAGCGACCGTAGGGGCCAGGTAGGAGCCCTGCAAGAGTTTGCGCAAGAGATTGCAGAATTGTTTCCGACGCGTGTCCTGCCGGCCGGGCCCCCTCTGGACTCCGGCCCCGGCGCGCCGAGTTCACCTGCCCAGGACGCCGCCGCGGCACCCTCGCCGAGCCGGGCACGGGCTCCCGCCGGACGGACGGGTCCGCGGCCGACCTCACCCGCGGACCCGCATCCCACCGGGCGGAGTACGTACGGAAGGAAAGCATTCGGTCGCACCGGGGGAGATATTTTGGGACCGGCGACAATAACTCGATCTCAATTCCTGCCCATTTACGGCCGGAATCGGCTCAACGAGCCTTTCTCGAATGGAATCGGCGCGCTGCGACAGCGCCCCGGAACCAGCGCGGTATGCCTTCAGTGACACGCGGCGTCGACGGAAAGCTGGAGATGAATGGTCGGGCGAAGGAATTTCCTCATGGCCGGTGCCGCCGGGGGTGCGGCCGTGCTCTCGGGGAGCGGTCCCGGAGCACAGGCGTACGCGGACCCCGGTCCCGGCCATCACCACGGCCACACACCGGGGCCCGACGACGCCCCGGTGCCCAAGACCCCTCCGCTGGAGAAGTTCGTCGACGCGCTGCCCACGCCGGAGACGGCCGTCGCGGACACGTCCGCCTATCCGGGGGCCGACTACTACGAGCTGACGATGAGGCCCGGCACCTGGCGCTTCCACCGGGATCTCGGGCCGGCCGACGTGTGGGGCTACTGGGCCGGAAATCCGCGCGATCGCCACGAGCCGATCGGCATGGGCTATCTCGGGCCGACCATCAGCGTGATCAAGGACCAGCCGACGGTCATCAAGTACCGGAACGAGCTGCCGACCACGCACCTGTTCCAGTTCGTGATCGACGCGATTCGCAGCGGGGACCCCCAGCTCGCCCCGATCGCTCCGCCTCCCTACACGAGCGAACCGCCCTTTCCCGAGAACGTCAACGTGTGGAACGTCGTGCACCAGCACGGCGGTTTCACACCACCGCAGTCCGACGGCATGCCGCTGCACTCGTTCAGCCCGGACGGCATCCACGCCGAGTCCTACACGACCCTGGAACCGGACCGCGTCAAGCGCAACGAGGCCATCTGCGCGTACACCAACCACGAGCGCGCGTCCATGCTCTGGTACCACGACCACGGCATGGGGATGACCAGCGTCAACGTCTATGCGGGCCTGGCCGGCCTGTACCTCATCCGCGACCCCGCCGACGAGCGGCTCGGGCTGCCGCAGGGCGAGTACGAGGTCCCCCTCATCCTGCAGGACCGGACCTTCCATCCGGACGGCAGACTCGCCTACACGATGACCCAGCAGGAGGGCGAGGACACCCCGGTCGTCAACGGCAAGGCGTACCCCTTCCTGGCCGTGGAGCCGCGGCGCTACCGGCTGCGCATCCTCAACGCCTCGAACGAGCGTTTCTGGCGGCTGAGGTTCGACCCGCCCCGGGACGTGGTGCTCCAGCCCAATCTTCCCTTCTGGCTGATCGGCACCGACGGCGGATTCCGTGCTCCGCTGCACATGCTGAATTTCCTGATCGGGCCGGCCGAACGGTACGACCTGATCGTCGACTTCGGTCAGCTGCCCATGGGCTCGAAGGTCACTCTCACGAACTACCACGCGCCGGTGCACTACCCCGGCGTGCCCGGCCAGGGGCCGGAAATCTCGGAGGTCATGCAGTTCCAGGTCACCAAGCCGCTGTCCGGCGCGGACAGGACGACGCCGCCGAGGAAGCTGAAACTGCCGGCGGTCGTGCCCAACGAACCGGAACCGCGGATCCACCGGCGGGAATGGGTCGTCTACCAGCACAAGCTCTTCAGCACCATGACGTTCAACGCGGTGCCCTTCATGGAGCCGTCCCAGGACTTCATCAAGGCGGGCGAGAAGGAGATCTGGGAGTACGTCAACCCCAACCACGACGCCCACCCGATGCACGTCCACCTCGTCAACTTCCAGGTGCTGAACAGGCAGCCGATCGACGCGGCCGCCTACCAGGCGGATTACGAGAAGTGGATCGACGGTGGCCGCAAGGCGGCGGACAAGCCGGTGCTGGCGAACTACTTCACCGGCCCACCCATTCCACCGGACCCGGACGAGGCGCTGTCCTACAAGGACACGTTCAAGTCCTATCCGGAGACGGTGACCAGGATCATCACCGATCCGTGGAGCCCGCCGACGGAGCCGATCGCGTCGATCCCGAACAGCGGAACCGAACTCCCGGCGACCTACGTCCACCACTGCCACCTGCTGGAACACGAGGACGACGACCTGATGCGCCCGTTCACGATCGTCGACCCCGTGGCCGCCGTCCCCGCGCCGGGCGACGACGGCGGCCACGGGGGCCACGGGGGCCACGGCCACTGAGGCACCGATCTGCCGCGGACACTCGGGTAGCCTGCACCCTCGACAATTGAACTCGTTCAAACCAGGGGGTCACATGGGTGGGACACAACGCCGGCCGGACATCGCGCTGTGCTGGGCGCTCGGCATCGAGGCGGTGGGGCTGCTGGTGGGATTCGGGCTCGCCGAACCCACCGGCCTGAGACCCGACCACTCCAGCGGCCTGCTCGCCATGTGCGTACTGCTCATCGCCGGGTGCGGGTCGCTCATAGCCCTCGTACTCGCACTGGCGCACCGGCGATCCGGTCCGGCCTGGTGGGCGGCCGCTTCCACGATTGCCCTGCTGGCGGTCCTGGTGATGCTGATGGAGTCGGGGATGGGGGACTGGTTCACCGGGTGCGCCGTAGCACTGCTCGCGATTCCCGCAGGCGCCGTCGTGAGCCTCCGACGTGCGTCCCGGCACGCGCCGGAAGGGGACGCCGGAGCAGGCGCCACGCCCGGCGGTGACATCGGGAAGGCCGCGACGGCCCTGGCCGCTGTCGCACTGGTGGCCTCGCTGTCCATGGGCGGGGGGATGGAGGACGTGGACTTCGCCGGAACCTGGACCGCCGATCGGCACGACCTCACCCTCACCCTGACCGACAGCCGGCTTGGAGACGGGCAGTACACCCTGCAGCGGGAAGGGTGCTCGGAGGAGGGCTCCTGGACTCTGGACAACCCGGCGGTGACGACCTCGGTCAAAGCCCGGCTGCACCAGGACACGGCGACCACCGCGTGCCTCCCCGGCACCAACAGCGTCATGCTCCACATAGCGGGCGGCACAGTGGCCGCCCCGATCCTCGACCTCAGGGGCCCGGACGGCACGAGGTGGACCCTCAGGCGGGATTAGCGGAGACCGGGGGCGGCTGCGGCGGGCAGGAGCCGGGCGGACCGGGCCGGGCAACGCCCGCTCGCGAGCGGGGTGCCGAGGGACCGGTCATCCCGCCCGCCGAAGCCTACGGCGCCTCCGCCGTCGAGCCGCGGACCACCAGTTCCGGCTGGAAGACGTACTCCGTGCGCTGGACCGGGGTGCCCGACACCGCCTCCAGGAGGGCGCCCACCGCCGCCGTCGCCATCGCGCGTACCGGCTGGCGGACCGTCGTCAGCGGCGGGTCCGTGAACGCGATCAGCGGGGAGTCGTCGAAGCCGACCACCGACACGTCCTGCGGCACCCGCAGCCCGCGCTCGCGCGCCGCGCGGATGACGCCGAGCGCCATCGGGTCGCTGCCGCACACGATGCCAGTGCAGCCGCGGTCCAGCAGGGCCATGCCCGCGGCGTGCCCGCCCTCCACCGTGAAGAGCGTGCGCTGGATCAGCCCGTCCTCCTCGGCCGCGGGCAGGGCGGTGAGGAATCCCTGCTCCTTGCGGGCCGACGGTACGTACCGCGTCGGCCCGATCGCGAGTCCGATCCGGCGGTGCCCCAGGTCCTGGAGGTGCCGTACGGCCATGTCGGCCGCCGCCCGGTCGTCCGGGGAGATGAACGGCGCGTTCACCTGCTCGTTGAAGCCGTTGATCAGAACGAACGGCACCCCGCGCGCCGCCAGTCTCTGGTAGCGCGCGGGGTCCGCGTGGGCGTCGGCGTGCAGGCCCGACAGGAAGACGATCCCGGTGACCCCGCGCTCCTCCAACTGTTCCACCAGTTCGTCCTCGGTGGCCCCGCCCGGGGTCTGCGTGCACAGCACCGGCGTGTACCCGTGCCCGGCCAGCGCCTGCTCTATGACCTGCGCGAACGCCGGGAAGATCGGGTTGGTGAGCTCCGGGATGAGCAGCCCGACCAGCCCGTTGCTGCGGCGTTTGAGCCGTACGGGCCGCTCGTAGCCGAGCAGGTCGAGCGCGGCCAGCACCTTGTGCCGGGTGCCGGCCGCCACGCCCGGTTTGCCGTTGAGCACACGGCTGACGGTCGCCTCGCTGACCTCGGCCTGCGCGGCGATGTCCGTCAGCCTGAGCGGGGAAGTCACCCCTGCCACCACACCGTGCAGTCCGCCGGAAGGACGTCGGGCTCGCCGAGTTCACCGCTCGCGAGCACGACGGTGCCCGGTGCGGGCAGCCGTACCGGCTCGTCGGTGGTGTTCACGGTGCAGACGAAGTCGCCGCGCCGGAAGGCCAGTACACCGGCCGGGGCGGGCAGCCACTCGACGGCGTCGCCCGCACCCAGCGCCGGGTGCTCGCGCCGCACCCGCAGCGCGGAGCGGTAGAGCTCCAGGGTGGAGTCGGGGTCGCCGGTCTGCGCCTCCACACTCAGCCCGGCCCATTCCGCGGGCTGCGGCAGCCAGCTGCCGCCGGTCCCGAAGCCGTACGGGGCCTGGTCGCCGCTCCACGGAATCGGTACGCGGCAGCCGTCGCGGAGACCGTCCTGGCCGTTCGCCTTGAAGAAGGAGGGGTCCTGGCGCACCTCGTCCGGGAGGTCCACCACCTCCGGGAGGCCGAGCTCCTCGCCCTGGTAGACGTACGCCGACCCGGGCAGGGCCAGCATCAGCAGCGCGGCCGCCCGGGCCCGCTCCAGGCTGCCGAAGCGGGTGCGGTGGCGGACGACGTCGTGGTTGGAGAGCACCCAGGTCGTCGGGGCGCCGACGGGCCGCATCGAGTCGAGCGACTCGTCGATGGTGGCGCGCAGCGCTTCGGCGTCCCAGCCGGTGTTCAGGTAGTGGAAGTTGAAGGCCTGGTGCAGCTCGTCGGGGCGCAGGTACAGGGCGGTGCGGTCGGCGCTGGGGGTCCAGGCCTCGGCGACGCCGATGCGGTCGCCCGCGTACTCGTCGAGGACCAGGCGCCAGGAGCGGTAGATCTCGTGGACGCCGTCCTGGTCGAAGAAGGGCAGCACCTGGTTACCGAGCAGCTTGAGCTGCTCGTCGCGGCCGAGGTCGGGCAGGCCGGGGGCCTTGACCAGGCCGTGGGCGACGTCGATGCGGAAGCCGTCGGCGCCGAGGTCGAGCCAGAACCGCAGGATGGAGCGGAACTCGTCCTGGACGGCGGGGTGTTCCCAGTTGAAGTCGGGCTGCTCGGGGGCGAAGAGGTGCAGGTACCACTCGCCGTCCGGGACCCGGGTCCAGGCCGGACCACCGAAGATCGACTCCCAGTCGTTGGGCGGCAGCTCTCCGGAGTCCCCCTGCCCGGGGCGGAAGTGGAAGCGCTCGCGCAGCGGGGTGCCGGGGCCTTCGCGCAGTGCCTGCTTGAACCATTCGTGCTGGTCGGAGCAGTGGTTCGGGACGAGGTCGACGATGATGCGCAGGCCCAGTTCGTGGGCTTCGCGGATCACGGCGTCGGCGTCGTGCAGGGTGCCGAACATGGGGTCGATGGCCCGGTAGTCGGCAACGTCGTAGCCGGCGTCGGCCTGCGGGGAGGCGTAGAAGGGGCTGAGCCAGACGGCGTCGACGCCCAGCTCCTTGAGGTAGGGCAGTCGGCTGCGGATGCCTTCGAGGTCCCCCATGCCGTCCCCGTTGGAGTCGGCGAAGCTGCGCGGATAGACCTGGTAGATCACCGCTTCTCTCCACCAGCCGGGCTGCGTGCCGGTGGAGGTGGGGAGTGCGTCGGCGAGGTGCTGGGTCATGGTGTCCTTGGAGAGATCGGGCCGGGGGTGAGAGGGGGCAGGCTCGGGTGGTCAGCCCTTGGTGGCGCCTGCCGTCATCCCGGCGACGAGGTGACGCTGGGCGAAGACGAAGAAGATCGCCGCGGGGATCGCGATGAGGACCGAAGCGGCGCTCATGGCTCCCCAGTTGGAGGTGTACTGCGTGACGAAGGTCTGCAGTCCGCCGGCCAGGGTGAGGTTCTCCTCGCCGACCATGAAGGCGGAGGCGTACGCGACCTCGCCCCAGGCGGTGATGAAGGCGTAGAAGCCGGTGACGGCGAGGCCGGGCTTGGCGAGCGGCAGGATGAGGCGCCAGAAGGTGCCGAAGGGGTTGAGCCCGTCGACGCGGCCGGATTCGTCGATCTCCACCGGGATGGTGTCGAAGAAGCCCTTCATCATCCAGGCGCAGAACGGCACGGCGATGGTGAGGTAGGTGATGATCAGGCCGAGCGGCTGGTTGAGCAGGCCGAGGTCGCCCATCAGGTTGTACAGCGGCACGATGAGGATGGCCATCGGGAACATCTGCGTGATGAGCAGGGTCCACATCAGGGGCCGCATGCCGGGGAACTTGAAGCGGCTGACCGCATATCCGGTGGTGGCGGCGATGAAGACACCGAGGACGGTGGTGACGCCGGCGACCAGGACGGAGTTGGCGAACCAGCTGAGGAAGTGGCTCTGCTCCAGCAGGTACGTGTAGTTGCCGAGGGTCGGTTCCTTGACGAAGTCCGTGGTGATCGCGTGCTTGGCCGGCTTGAGCGAGGTCAGCACGATCCACAGCACCGGGAAGACGGCGATCACGGACGCCACGACGAGGGTGGCGTGCAGGCCGACGGAGGCGAGCGGGGAACGGCTGCCCCGGGCACGGGTGGTCGACTTGCCGGCCGTTGCCTTGCCGGCCGTTTGCTTGCCGGCGGTCGCCTTGTCCGCGGTGGTCGTAGCGGCGGTGTTCGCAGTGGACATGGTCACCACACCTCTCCCTGCTTGCGCAGCGAGCGCCGGTAGACCAGCGCGAAGATCATGAGCAGGGCGAGGATCAGGACGCCCCAGGTGGCCGAGCCGGCGAAGTCGCGCGGGCTCGACACGAACGCCTCGCGGAAGGCCTGGGTCACCAGGATCTCGGTGGAGTCGCCCGGTCCGCCCCGCGTGAGCAGGAAGATCACCGGGAACATGTTGAAGGTCCAGATGGTGGAGAGCAGGATCACCGTCATGCTCACCGCGCGCAGCCCGGGCAGGGTGATGTGCCGGAACCGTTGCCAGGCGCTGGCGCCGTCCATCTCGGCGGCTTCGTAGAGCTCGCCGGGGATCGACTGGAGGCCGCCGAGCAGGGCGACCATCATGAAGGGGACGCCGAGCCAGACGTTGACGGCGACGACCGAGAACTTGGCCCAGGTCGGGTCGTCGAGCCACGGGATCGCGGCGATGCCGCCACCGTCGAGGATCTTGTTGAGGATGCCGTTGTCGCGGTTGAAGAGGAACCGCCAGGCGAAGACGGAGACGAAGCCGGGGACGGCCCAAGGCAGGATGAGCGCCATCCGGTAGGCGGCGCGGCCGCGGAAGTCCCGGTTGAGCATGTTGGCCAGGGCCAGGCCGAGCGTGAAGGTGATGGACACGCACGCGACGGTCCACATCACCGTCCACACCAGTCGCTGCAGGAACACCGGGTCGCCGAGCACGGCCACGTAGTTGTCGAGTCCGACGAACTCGTAGGTGGCCTCGATGTGCCGGACGCCGATGGTGCGCGAGACGTTGCGCTCGTTGGCGTCGGTCAGGGACAGGTAGATGCCCCGGACCAACGGCCAGCCGATGATCACGCCGAGGACGAGCACCACCGGGGCGACCATGGCCCAGGCGTACCAGTGCGTGGCGAGGGCGCGCCGGAGTCCGGACGCGCCTTTGCCGCCACGGTCAGTGGGGTCGCTGTCAGTCCTGCGGCTCCGGCCGCGGGCGGCGACGTCGTTCTCGACGTCGTCGCCCGCGGCCTTCGCCACCGACTGGCTGGTGTCGGCAGCCATGGTTTCGTTACTTCCAGCCCTTGAGGATCTTGCGGAACTCGACGCCGGCCGCCTTGGCCGCGTCCTCCGGGCTCGACGCCCCGGTGATCGCCTTGGTGTATTCGACCTTCAGCGGCTCGAAGAGGGAGCCGTTCTCCGGGATCCAGGCGCGCTCGACGGCCTTGTCCACGGCCGGCTTGAAGAACTGGACCATCTCGCTGCTCTTGACGTCCGCCTGGTCGTAGGCGGCGGTACGGGTCGGGAGCAGGCTGAGGTCCTTGGCCGACTGCACCTGGACCTCCTGCGAGGTCATGTACTCGACGAAGGCGTGCGCCGCGGCGGTGTTCTTGGAACCGGCGTAGACGGCGAGGTCGTGGCCGCCCTGCGGAGCACCGGCCTTGACGGAGCCGGCCGGGACTGCGGCGACGCCGAGGTTGGCCTTGTCCTTGAACTGGTCACCGGCGAAGGTGTCCGCGACGGCCCACGGACCGTTGATCATCATGGCGGCCTCGCCGGACTTGAAGGCCGTCTGCATGTTGGTCCAGCCGTCGGTGGCGTTGGTGACCGCCGCGCCCGAGGTGACCAGGTCACGAGCGGTCTTGAAGGCCTTGACGCCGGCCTCGTTGTCGACCGTGACCGTCTTGTTCTTCGCGTCGACCAGGTCGCCGCCCTCGCCGTAGATCAGCGGGAGGAACCAGTAGGCGTCGTCGCCGCGCAGGTAGAGGCCGGCCTTGCCGCTCTTCGCCTTGATGGCGGCGGCGGCCGTCTTCAGCTCTTCCAGCGTCTTGGGGGGCTGGACGCCGGCGTCGGCGAGCATCTTCTTGTTGTAGAAGAGGCCGAGGGTGTCGATGACCTGCGGGACGGCGTAGGTCTTGCCCTCGTACTTGCCGCTGGCCGCGGCCTGCGAGAGGAACTCGGCGTCGACCTTCTTCGCCGTCTCGGCCGGGACCTCGTCGAGGTAGCCCAGCGAGGCGAAGTCCGCGACCCAGCCGACGTCGGCGCGGATCACGTCAGGCGCGTCGGAGCCGCTGCTGAAGGCGTTCTTGACCTTGTTCTGCGCGTCGCCGTACGGGACGTTGACGTACTTGACGGTCACCTTCGGGTGCTTGGCGGTGAACGCCTCGGCGAGCTTCTGGAAGCTGGCCTTCTCGGCGTCGTTCGAGGTGTCCCACCACGTGACCGTGCCGGAAAGCTCGCCGCCTGCCTTGGCCTCGCCGGCTGCGTCCTTGTCGTCCCCACCGCAAGCCGTTGCCGCGAGCGCCAGGGTCGCGACCAGCGCGGTGGCCGCTATGCCACGCCGCATATGAACTCCTTCGATGATCCCGGCCGCGCCCTCGCGGTCCCGAGTTGCCAGGAACGTAACAAGACTGAAAGAGGACCGAAAGGCCTTGCGCAAACTTTCTGCAAGCGGAGGCGATCGTTACATCCGTGTGTCCGTACGGTTGCCGCAGCTTGCTGTTAGTTCGAGTCACCTTCGACCGCCCGGGCCCGCAACCAGGGGGCGTGTACCCGCGTTGACCCCGATATGACCCACGACTCGACGGCCGTCCAGCTTGCAAGCTCTTCCAGCAACGCGACCGCGAGCGGTGGCGGCTGGTGGCGCGATGCAGTCATCTATCAGGTGTACGTGCGCTCCTTCGCCGACAGCGACGGAGACGGGATCGGCGACCTCCGCGGGGTCCGCTCCCGCCTCCCCCACCTCGCCCGGCTCGGGGTCGACGCCGTGTGGCTCACCCCCTTCTACGTCTCCCCGCAGGCGGACGGCGGCTACGACGTCGCCGACTACCGGGCCGTCGACCCCCTCTTCGGGGACCTCTCCGACGCCGACGAGCTGGTCCGCGCCGCCCACGCCCTGGGGCTCCGGGTCATCGTCGACGTGGTGCCGAACCACACCTCCGAGCAGCACCCGTGGTTCCGCGCCGCCCTCGCCGGGGAGCCGGGAGCCCGCGAGCGCTACCACTTCCGCCCGGGACGGGGGCCTGCCGGGGAGCTGCCGCCCAACGACTGGGAGTCGATCTTCGGCGGCCCCGCCTGGACCCGGGTGCCGGACGGCGACTGGTACCTGCACCTCTTCGCCCCCGAGCAGCCGGACCTCGACTGGGACCACCCCGAGGTCGCCGCCGAATTCGCCTCCGTCCTGCGCTTCTGGCTCGACCTCGGCATCGACGGCTTCCGCATCGACGTCGCCCACGGCATGGTCAAGGCCCCGGGCCTGCCGGACATCGGCCGCGGCGCCCAGGCCACCCTGATCGGCACCGAGCCGCTCCCCTTCTTCGACCAGGACGGGGTCCACGAGATCCACCGTTCCTGGCGCCGCCTCCTCGACTCCTACGGGGGCGGGCGGATCGGGGTCGCCGAGGCCTGGGCGCCGACCTCCGAGCGGCTCGCCCTGTACGTGCGCCCCGACGAACTGCACCAGGCCTTCAATTTCCGCTTCCTCAACTGCCCGTGGGACCCCGCCGCGATGCGCACCGTCATCGACGAGTCCCTGGCCGCCACCACCGCCGTCGGCGCCCCGACCACCTGGGTGCTGTCCAACCACGACGTCGTGCGCCATGTGACCCGGTACGGCGGCGGGGCCCGCGGCCTGGCCCGGGCCCGGGCGGCCGCGCTGCTGATGCTGGCCCTGCCCGGGTCGGCGTACGTCTACCAGGGCGAGGAGCTCGGCCTCCCGGAAGTGGCGGACCTCCCGGACCGGGCCCGCCAGGACCCGGCCTTCCGCCGCGGGCGCCGTCAGCAGTGGGCCACGGCCGGCCCGGCGGGGTGGGAGCGGGAGGCCGACGGTGCCCGGCCCCCTGCCTCCGGCACCTCCGGACCGCAGACCACCACCCCCACCGGGTCGGAGTCCGGGCCCGGGGGCGCGTCCGGGAGCGGGCGCGGGTCCGAACCCGATGTCACGACCCGGCCGGAAGCTCCCGGGCAGGACGGGCTGCGCGACGGATGCCGGGTGCCGCTGCCCTGGTCCGGGGCGCAGGCCCCGTACGGCTTCGGGCCGGCCGGCAGCTGGCTCCCGCAGCCCGCCGGCTGGGGCGACCTCAGCGTCGCCGCCCAGACCGGCGACCCGCACTCCACGCTGGAGCTCTACCGGGCCGCGCTGGAGCTGCGCCGGGCGATGCCGGGGCTGGGTGCGCCCGAGGCGGGAACGGGGAGCGCGGAAGGGGCCGCGACGGAGAGCGGGACGGAGGCGGGGACCGGCCCGGACGGGTCGGCCGAAGGCCCGTACCCGTGCGGGATGCGCTGGCAGTCCGCCCCCGAGGGGGTGCTCCTCTTCACCCGTCCCGGCTTCGCCTGCACCCTCAACAGCCGCCCCGACCCGGTGGAACTTCCCGCGCCCGGACGTCCCGTACTCTCCAGCGCCCCGGTGGAGACGGACGGGCGGACCGTCCGGCTCCCCCCGGAATCGTGCACGTGGTGGTCATGGTGAACGTCCGACCGGTACAGTCCAATCCCGTGACCGCACGGCTAGCCGACATCGCAGCCCAGGCGGGGGTCAGCGAAGCCACAGTCAGCCGCGTGCTCAACGGCAAGCCCGGTGTGGCCGCAGGCACCCGTGAATCCGTGCTGGCCGCCCTCGACGTACTCGGCTACGAGCGGCCCGTGAAGCTGCGCCAGCGCAGTGCGGGGCTCGTCGGTCTGATAACTCCGGAACTGGACAACCCGATCTTCCCGGCGCTCGCCCAGGTCATCGGCCAGGCCCTGACCCGGCAGGGGTACACGCCGGTGCTGGCCACGCAGACGCCCGGCGGGTCCACCGAGGACGAGCTGACCGAGATGCTGGTCGACCGCGGCGTCTCCGGGATCATCTTCGTCTCCGGCCTGCACGCCGACACCACGGCCGACATGGGCCGCTACGACCAACTCCGCGGGCAGGGCGTCCCGTACGTCCTGATCAACGGGTTCTCCGACAAGGTGCAGGCCCCCTTCGTCTCCCCCGACGACCGGGCCGCGATGGTGCTGGCCGTCACCCACCTGACCGCGCTCGGGCACACCAGGATCGGGCTCGCGGTCGGGCCGAAGCGGTTCGTGCCGGTCCTCCGCAAGATCGAGGGCTTCCGGCTCGGGATGAAGGAACGGCTCGGGCTCGACGAGGCCGAGGTCGAGGAGCTGATCCAGCACTCCCTCTACTCGCTGGAGGGCGGCCAGGCCGCGGCGGCCGCGCTGATCTCGCGGGGCTGCACGGCGGTGGTGTGCGCGAGCGACATGATGGCGCTCGGCGCGATCCGGGCGGCCCGGCAGCAGGGGCTGCGGGTGCCGCAGGACGTGTCGGTGGTCGGCTTCGACGACTCCCCGCTCATAGCGTTCACCGACCCGCCGCTGACCACCATCCGCCAGCCCGTGCAGGCCATGGGGCAGGCGGCCGTCCGCACCCTGCTGGAGGAGATCGGCGGCACGCCGGCCCCGCACAGCGAGTTCGTCTTCCTGCCCGAACTGGTCGTGCGCGGCTCCACGGCCTCGGGCCCCGGCCAGCGCCGCCGGGACTGAGCCTCCCCGTAAGGCCTCCGGAAGCACGTGTCCTGCGGCGGTGGGCCGATCCCGGTCTCGATACTGGGCAGATGCCCCTGCCAGGCCGCCTTCGCGACAGGATCCTGCCCGACCACAAGCGACGTTCCCTGGAGGACCTCCAGGAGGATCTCGACCTGTCGTCGGGCGACAGCCGGGCGAAGCAGTCCGCCTTCTGGACCATGCTCACACTGTCCTCGGTGATCGCCGCCTGCGGGATCCTGACGAACTCCACCGCCACCGTCATCGGCGCGATGATCATCGCGCCGCTCTCCACGCCGATCATGGGCATCGCCCTCGGTGCCGTGCAGCGCCGACGCTCCACGGCCCTCGCCTTCGTGGCGCTCGGCGGCCTGCTGGTGCTCCTGATCGGCGCGGCGGCCTCCCTGGTGGTGCCCGCCTCCTACGACCTGCTGTCGGACAGTCAGATCTCCAGCCGGACCTCCCCCGGGCTCCTCGACCTGATCGCCGCTCTGGCCACGGGCTTCGCCGGCGCCGTGGCGCTGTCCCGCAAGGACGTCGCCGCGGTCCTGCCGGGCGTCGCGATCGCGATCTCCCTGGTACCGCCGCTCGTGGTGACGGGCGTGTGCGCCGGCCAGACCTCGTGGTGGCTGGCCCTGGGCGCGCTGGTGCTCTTCGTGTCCAACCTCCTCGCCATGGTCTTCGCGGGCATGGTGGTCTTCGCCGCCCTCGGGTACAGCCGGGCCGCCGGACACCCGGAGCGGGCCGGGGCTTCCCGCCGCGCCTACGTGATGCTCGGGCTGCTGTTCACCGCGGTCGCCCTCCCGCTGGCGGCCAACACGGTGACCGCGGTCCTGCTGAACGCGTGGACCGCCCGGACCTGGAGCGCGGCGGAGAGCTGGCTCTCGAAGAGTCCCGGCGCCGCCGTCACCGGCGTCGACGCGCAGTCCAGGACCTTCTACGTGCACGTGCGCAGCCCCGGTGACCTCCCGCCGATCGAGGACCTCCTCGCGGACCTCGAAGGGCAGCTCCCGGACGGCGTGCCCATCGTCGTCGACGCCACCCGGGGGCAGCAGATCATCGCCGGGAAGGTGGGGGAGTAGCCGGGACCGGGATGGTCTGCGGGCCCGTGTCGTACCCAAGGCGGACCGGAGGCGCCGAAGACCGTCCCGAGGGATGATCGGAGGCGAGAACGCATCTGGCAGACTCTCTCCCCATGGGTGAATCGAGCGTGAAGACACTGGAAACCCGGACGGATGTCTCATCACCCACCGTGGCTGAGACCGAGACCCGTCCGGGGTCCGAGCGCACCCTGCTCTCCCGGTTGCGTGCCCCTCGACGGCCGCGCATCTGGTTCGAGGTCCTGCTCATCGCGATCAGCTACTGGACGTACTCGCTGATCCGCAACGCGGTGCCCGAGCAGAAGGCGGCCGCCCTCGCCAACGCGGACTGGATCTGGAGCGCGGAGCGGACCCTCGGCATCGCCGTCGAGCAGTCGGTCAACCACGCGGTCAACTCCGTGACGTGGCTGATCGTGGGCATGAACTACTACTACGCCACGCTCCACTTCATCGTGACGATCGGCGTGCTGGTCTGGATCTACCGGTTCCATCCGGGGCGGTACGCCGCCACGCGCATGGTCCTCTTCGCCACCACCGGCGTCGCCCTGGTCGGCTACTACTGCTACCCGCTCGCACCGCCCCGGCTGATGAACGGGCAGAACTTCATCGACACCGTGCTGGTCCACCACACCTGGGGCTCGATGGCCTCCGGCAACCTCAAGCAGATGTCGAACCAGTACGCTGCGATGCCGTCCATGCACATAGGGTGGTCGCTCTGGTGCGGCCTGACGATCTTCGCGGTCGCCTCTGCCCCCTGGGCCCGGATCCTGGGCCTGCTCTACCCGACGGCGACCCTCGTCGTCATCGTCGCCACGGCCAACCACTTCTGGCTCGACGCCGTGGGCGGCATGGTCTGCCTGGCCTTCGGGTACGCGGTCTCGCGTTCCTGGTACGGCTCCTTCGCCCACCACCTGCCCCGCCACCCCGAGCCCGTGGGCCCGCACCCGGCCGCCGAGCTCGTGGGCCGCTTCCGGCGCTAGGGCCGTCTCCCCGGTCCGCCGTCCTGGTGGGCGATGCATCCGCCGGATGCCGTGGGGCCCGTGGCGGTGCCGGGCCGATGCCGAGGAACCGCGCCCGGGCCGCCGCCGGCCGCCTGAACGCGATCGCCCCGGCCCCGCTACTGCTCCCCGAGGGCCATCCACTTCTCCGGTGTGGCGAGGGGCTCGAAGCCGGACCGGGCGTAGACGGCGTGCGCGTCGGCGGTGGCGAGCATGACCCGGCGCAGCCCGTACGGCTCCAGGTGCGCGCACACCGCATCGACGAGGGCCCCGCCGAGCCCCTTGCCGCGGGCGCCCGGATCGACGTAGACGTCGCACAGCCAGGCGAAGGTGGCCCGGTCGGTGACGATCCGGGCGTACGCGAGCTGAGCCCCGGAGGCCTGGTCGTAGAGGCCGAAGTTCAGGGAGTGCGCGATGGCGTCCTCCTGCTTCTGCCGGCTGCGCCCGAGGGCCCAGTACGCGTCCTCGGACAGCCACCGGTGGACGAGCCCGACGTCCAGCCGGGCCGCGTCGGTGGAGATCTCGTAACCGTCGGGAAGGTGATCGCTCATCCCGACATCCAAGCAGCGCCCGCTCCCCCGGAGAAGTCCGGGGGCGGGCGGGCGCGGCCGGGTCAGCGGGTCAGCGGGTCAGCCGGTCAGCGGGTCAGGAGGACTGGTTCGTCAGGATCGCCGGGTCCGACAGGCCGGCCGCGCCGGTCTCGACCTTGCCGGCGAACCGGCGGCGGAAGTCCGCGAACTCGGACGCGGTGACCGTCACGTCGTACCAGCGTCGGGTGTTCTTCAGGGAGACGCTGTGGGTGACGGTTGCGCCCTTGGCGACCGTCAGGCGCTTGGGGCCGCCGCCGTAGGCGTTGGTGACCGTGAGCGTCGCGGTCGACGTCCCGGCGTTGGTGAGGGTGAGGTCCAGGTTGCCCGTGGCGGCGTTGTGGCGGGCGGTGACCTCGGGGCCGGGGGTGGTGCCCGGGTTGCGGAAGCCGCGCAGGAAGCCGTTGGGGCCGTGGACGGTCAGGTCGGTGACGCCGGCGGAGTAGCGGGTGTTCCAGGTGTCCGAGATCGACTTGCCGGCCTCGGTGGTGTACGTCCAGGGGGCGTCGGTCCGGTTGCCCGCGGTGACGTAGAACTGCGCGCCCAGGTCCGGACCGCCGCTGAAGGTCAGCTTGAACCTGCCCTCGCCGGTGAGCGCGGCGCCGTCCACGTACGGGGCGTACTTCAGCGGACGGGTGTGGCACAGGCCCTTCTCCTGGCGCGGCATGCTCCCCACGGCCGGCGGGGTGGCCCGGAAGTCGGGATGCCGCTCGCGGTCCTGCGGCTCCCACGAGCCGGTGTCGGGCAGCGAGACCGTCGCCGTGTCCCGGCGGGCGAAGTCGAAGGCCGAGGTCAGGTCACCGCAGACGGCGCGGCGCCAGGGCGAGATGTTGGGCTCGTGCACTCCGAAGCGCTTCTCCATGAAGCGGATCACGGAGGTGTGGTCGAAGGTCTCGGAGCAGGAGTAGCCGCCGGTGCTCCACGGCGAGACGACGAGCATCGGGACGCGCGGGCCCAGCCCGTACGGTCCGGCGACGTAGCCGGCCTTGCCGGGGAAGACGTCCAGGGCGGTCGGCGTGGTCGACAGGCCCTGGCCGGCGTCGGCCGGGGCGTACGGCGGGACGACGTGGTCGAAGAAGCCGTCGTTCTCGTCGTAGGTGATGAACAGCGCGGTACGGGCCCACACGTCGGGGTTGGAGGTCAGCGCGTCCATCACCTGCGCGATGTACCACGCACCGTAGTTGGAGGGCCAGTTGGAGTGCTCGCTGAACGCCTCGGGGGCCGCGATCCAGGAGACCTGGGGCAGGGTCCCGGTCGCGACGTCGGCGCGCAGCCGGTCGAAGTAGCCCTCGCCGGTCCTGGCGTCGGTGCCGGTGCGGGCCTTGTCGTAGAGCGGGTTACCGGGCTGGGCATTGCGGTAGTTGTTGAAGTAGAGGAGCGAGTTGTCGCCGTAGTTGCCGCGGTAGGCGTCGTCGATCCAGCCCCAGGATCCGGCGGCGTCGAGGCCGTTGCCGATGTCCTGGTAGACCTTCCAGGAGATGCCGGCCTGCTCCAGGCGCTCCGGGTAGGTGGTCCAGCCGTAGCCGGCCTCGGCGTTGTTGAGGACCGGGCCGCCGCCGGCGCCGTCGTTGCCGGTGTGGCCCGACCACAGGTAGTAGCGGTTGGGGTCGGTCGAGCCGATGAAGGAGCAGTGGTAGGCGTCGCAGATGGTGAACGTGTCGGCGAGGGCGTAGTGGAACGGGATGTCGTCACGCGTCAGGTGGGCCATGGTGGCCGGTGTCTTGGCCGGCACCCAGTTGTCGTACTTGCCCTTGTTGAAGGCGCTCTGACCACCCGCCCAGTCGTGGTTGAGGCCCTGGAGGAACTCCATGCCGAGGTCGTCGGACGGCGGGCGGAAGGGCAGCGTCTCCTTGCCCGCGTTGTCGGCCTGGTGCCAGACGGACTTGCCGCTGGGCAGGGTCACCGGGCGCGGGTCGCCGAAGCCCCGGACACCGCGCAGCGCACCGTAGTAGTGGTCGAAGGAACGGTTCTCCTGCATCAGGACCACGATGTGCTCGACATCGGCGATGGTTCCGGTCGTCCCCTGCGCGGGGATGGCGGCGGCGCGCGCGATGCTCTCGTTGAGCAGGCTCAGGGCGGCGGCGCCGCCGGTGAGCTGGAGGAAGCGGCGGCGGTTGAGTTCTGCCATGGCGAGAGAGACCTCTGCTTTGTTCGAGGGTGCTTGAGGTGCTTGAGGTGCTTCAGCGCCTTCAAGAACAGCGTGCCCGGAGTACCGGAGAGAAAGCCCGGTGTGACGGCAGCGGGTACGTCAGGCGAACGGCAGTCGGATTCTGCCGGAGTTCGGGAGAGTTCGGGAGAGTTCGGCAGAGCGTCAGCAGCCGTGCTCGTACTCGACCTGGGTGAGCGGCTTCCCGTCGCCGAAGTCGAAGGGCCGCTCGGCGCCGGTGCCGGTGAAGCCGCATTTGGTGTAGAAGCGGCGGGACTGCGGGGTGTCGCGCAGGGTCCACAGGTGCGTCCGGGCGAATCCGGCGTCGCGCAGGTGGTGCAGCGTCTCGGTCATCAGCGCCGCGGCGACGCCGCTGCCCCAGCTGTCGGGGTGACTGTAGAAGGAGAGGATCTCGGCGAGGCCCGGCCGGGTCGAGGACGGGCCGAAGGCGGACAGGGCCAGTGCGCGACCGTCGCGTTCGGCCAGCAGCATCGTGGTGGACGTGTCGGCTCCCGGCGCGACCCTCGCGTGCCACCGGGTCAGTCTGCTCCGGACCCCGTCCGCGGCGAACTCCGGATCGAAGAAGGGGGCGTAGGCCGCCTCCCAGGCTGCGGCGTGGATCTCGCCGAGGATGTCCCCGTCGTACCGGTCCGTGCGGCGAAAGGTGAACATCCGGTCAGCCTTTCCGCGCCACATGCCGGGACGCCGGAACGGTGTCGCCCGCTCCGGGAGCGATCCGTTCCAGCGCATCGGTGAGCGTGCGGACGTAGGCCTCGTCGGCCAGGATCCGCGTGCGGTCGAAGGCGTGGGTGAGGCGTTCCTCCCGCGCCAGGATCCGGCGCAGCAGGGGCACCGCCCCGGCGGCCGGGGTGCCGATCTCCCCGAGACGGCCGACCGCCTCCTGGACCGGCACGGCCGGCCGGCCCGTCCAGTCCGGGTCCACCTCCGCCAGCAGCACCGGCACGGCGGGCTCCGGGTCCCCGGTGATCCGCCAGTACGCGTCTGCTGCCGCGACCCTGGTCCACGCGCCGGGCGAATCCAACAGGCCGTGCACGGCGTCCGCATGCGCGGTGGCCAGCGGGCCGAGGTCGGCGAGTAAGGGCAGGCCGTGGCCCGCGGACCCGGATCGCACGGCCGCTCCGCACACGTCGAGGGCCAGGGTGGGGTCCCCGGTGACCCGCCAGTGCGCCCAGGCCGCCCGCCGCGGGTGGTTGCGGCTCGTGCGGGGGTCACGCCCGGTCGCGTACGCGGCCAGCCGGTCCGCGGTGGCGACCGCGGCGGGCCCGATCCGGCCGAGGACGCGCATCGCGTCGTAGGCGTAGGGCATGTCCAGGCGCCGGGCGACCTCGGCCACGGCGAGTGCGGCGGCCTCGCCGCAGAGCCCGAGGACTTCGAGGGTGGTGGTGTTGCCGTGGTAGTCGTCCGCATCGCGCCGCAGCTTGGTCCGCATGACCGGAACCAGCTCGGCCGCGGGCAGCGCGGCCATGACCCGGGCTTCCGGGCGGTTGTAGGGAAGTCCGCCGTGCTCCGCGAGGTGGCGGAGGGCAGGCAGGGCCCGCACGTCACCCGTCCCCGCGAGAGCGATGGCGCGCACGCTCACGCCGTGGCTGACGGCGGTCCCGAAGACCCCCTGCTGTCGGCGGAGGTCCGCGGCGATCCGGTCGGCGTGCCGGGCGATGGCCGGGCCTCCTTGGACCAGCGCCCGGTCGGCCCCCAAGCTCGAAGATTCCCCGCAGACCGCGTCGACGACGATGTCCCAGCACGCCGGATCCGGCCGCCGGTACCGGTGCACGGCCTCGACGGCGGAATCCACCCGTCTCACGAGGTGACGGCGTGGGCGACGAAGCCGGTCCAGGCGCCGGGGCCGACGGCGAGACGGGCGTACTCGGGCCGCTTGGAGTCCCGGACGAGAACGGTGCCGGGGGTGTGGGCGACCTCGACGCCCGCCGCCCTGACGCGCGCCCTGCCCTCGGCCACCATCCACTCCCCGGCGGCGCTGCTCGCCCACCGCCTGCGGGAACAGCTGCCGCCCCGGCTCCCGGACCCCTGGGCAGCGGCGCACGCCGAGCCCCCGGACCGCGAGGTCCATCCGCTCCGCTCGTGCGAAGAGTGCGACCGGGCCTTCCGCTCCCCCGTCCCGGGCCACTGCCACGACTGCACCCCACCACCGGCCACGGCAACGACAGCCGCTCGGCTTGCCGTTTAACCTCATGAACAGTTCACGCTTACCGTAGGCCGCGTGAACAACATCAACACCGAAACCCTTGGGTGGAACCTCATCGGCTGGGACAGCGATGGGCAGGCCTCACACATCACTGGCCTCAACCGAGTTGAGATTCTGAGGATCAGAGACCTGTTCCCCGGCCGGGACGACGACTTCCTTGAGACCGCGGTCCACGAGGTGCCGCCCGCGCTGTACTCGGCGATGCAGAGTGCCATCCCGCATCTGGAGTTCCGTGAGGGGCTGGAATACCAAATCGGTGGATTCCTCCTATCGGTCTGAGCTTGCCGACCCGCCAATGCACCGGGGCTTCGTGCCGACCTTGTGGTGTGCGGGTCGGGTGTAGGACTCGCCGGTCGCGAGGACGCGTCCGACGTCGTAAGCGACAATCTGCTGCTGGCTTCCAGCGGTGCCGACCGAGGCGTTCTCCGGACTCGATGCCGGGCCGCGCGATGCGCGCGACGAGCCCGCGCCCGCGCGGCCAGGCACAGGTGGGCGGCGGAGAAGTACGCCTGGTCCGCACGGAGTTGGCTCGGTCAGGTCTTGATCGGTGCGGCCGACCTGGCGGCCTGCTCGATCTTCGCGCACTGGGCTGCACGGGCTTCCTCGTCGATCTGCTGCTCGTGTTCGGCGCGCAACCCGGTCCGGCCGTCGAGGCCCTCGCGCAGGATATCGGCCTGCCCGGCATGCCGGATGCACTCGCCGAGGACATGGACCATGACGGCGAACAGGTTCGTGTCGGCATGAGGCTCCGGCCACCACGGCACGTGGCCGGGGGCGTCGAGGGGAAGCTCGTTGATCGTCGCGTCCGAGTGTTCCCACGTGCGCCGGTAGAACCCGACGATCTGATCGCGGGTCTCGTCCTCGGTCGCCCACAGATCGCTGCCGTTGGAGTCCTGCCACCGGGGCAGCGGTTCCGGGGAAGGGCGGTCGAAGACCTCGCCGAAGTACCTGGCCTCGACGCTGGCCACGTGTTTGACCAGGCCGAGGAGGTTGGTACCGGTCGCTGTCAAAGGTCGGCGGGCGTCGTATTCGGACAAGCCGTCGAGTTTCCAGAGCAGCGCCTTGCGGTCCCGCCGCAGTCTCCCGTGCAGGGTGTCTTTCGCGAACTCATCGATCATGCGGCACGAGCCTGCCACGGGCTGCTCGTGGTCTCAAGATCCCGTACGCGGTCCGCAACGACTGGCAGAGCCGAGGCCCGGCCACGGCCGCCGCCCTGACCTGCCACAAGAAGCTCGCGAAACTTGGTAGGGCGGTCCTGCGCGCTGGAGGTCGCCAGATGAACGCGTCGGCGATCTCGTCCCGGAACATCCGTGCATCGCACCACTGGTCGAACGGTGGAGCCGTCACGGGCAGGCGGTGGCCGGATCGTCGTGCACGAGCGCGCACACCATCTGTGCGCCGCGCCGGTCGTCGGGGTACGCCGCGAGCAACTCGGCCTTGAAGTCGTTCCACTGGCGGGTGATCTCGGCCGTGGCTCCGGCCGTGGCGTGGCCGAGGTTGTCATCCGTCCTGGAGCGGGCGGATTCGGCGGTGTCCTTGTTCAGCACGAGGTTGTGGGGGACGCGGCCGTCGCAGTCGGCCGGTTTGACGCCGGTGGAATCGACGTCGGGGTAGCAACCGGTCGCGAGGTCCGCCGGGATGCGCTCGCGCGCGTCGCGGGTCCAGTCGGCGTCCTTCATCGCGCTGTAGCGGCGGATGTCGAGGAACGGCGCGACGTCCTTCCGCCCCAGCCCGGGCGGGTTGTCGAGGCCGATCGGGCCGGGGGCGGGCCGGTCGGCCCAGTTGGAGTGCGAGTAGAAGTCCTCGATCGGGTGCCAGCCGCGGCCGAGCTGTTCGAGCACGGCGCATTTGGCCCGGCCGGGCTTCTCGTCCCACGTGCAGGGCGAGGACAGGTCACTCTGATCGGCGCGCACCTTGCCGGCGGCGTCGACGAGGCCGTCGGCGTCCCGGACCGCGTTGCGGAAGCGGCCGACGGAGGTGCGGATACAGGCGAGGAGCTCCGTGGTGGCCTCGTCCCGGCTTCGGGGGTAGTCGGCGGCGTAGCGGGGGGCGAGGTAGTCGGCGTTGTCGCAGTGCAGGGGGCCGACGTCGAAGTACGGGCGCTTGTCATCGGCGTTGATCGCCCCGCCCCGGGCGTCGGCCATCGCGGTCAGCGTGACGGGCTCCCAGGGCAGCGCCGCCCGGGTGATGTCCTCGTGGTTGTCGCCGGTGAAGGCGTGGGCGGGCCCGCCGGGCAGAGCGGTCAGGGCCGCCGCCAGGAGGGCTGCGACAGTCACGGAGGCGGGCCGGGCCGTGCCCGCCCCTCGCCCGTGAAGGGACCGTTCGACGGGGATCCGGGTCCATGACCGCGGCACAGTGGGCAGGGGCACGGGCACGGGCGAGGGCGAGACCACGGCCACGGGCACGGGCGACGGCGAGACCACGGCCACGGGCACGGCCACGGGCACGGGCGCAGTCTCCTGCGCATGGCTCACCATCGGCGGGAGGACAGCCATGACTCCATGCTGGGCACCCGCCCCGGCCTCCGCACGCGCGCGCGGCGAATCGGCCGGATACGCCTCGGAGCCGCCCCGCACACCTTCGCCGATGTCGCACGCGGAGGCGCCCGGTCGTGGGGAGGTGCCACCGGTCGTACGGTGGAAGGAGGCGCGCCCCTCGCAGCAGGCTGCGGCGGTGCCCGCGCCTCCGCAGGCCGCGCAGCACCCCGCGGCCGCCCCACGGGCGGCCGCCCGGAGAACCGGGTGCCACGGGCGGCTCCCCACGACCCCCGACGAGGGGAAAACTCTGATGCGTACCAAGAACAGCCGGATCCGTCGCGTCTGCGCCGCCGCCTGTACCGTCCCGCTGCTCGTACTCGGCGGCGCGGTCACCGCGATCGCCGCCCCGGCGGCGGCCACGGCGACGACGGCCTCCGTCACCCGCAGCGTGCAACAGTCCTCGCCGGAGGAGATCCTCACGCTGGTCAACACCGAGCGAAAGAATGCAGGTTGCGAACCCCTGACGGTGGACCCGCGGCTCGCGGCGGCCGCCCAGGCCCACGCGGACGACATGGCGGCGAACAACCTGACCGCGCACACCGGCTCGGACGGCTCCAGCTACCTGGCCCGTATGGAAAAGGCCGGCTACTCGCCCGCAGGCCCGTCCTCGGAGAACGTCTCCGGTCCGGGCCACGACTCCTCCAAGTCCCACGTGGACGGCTGGATGGTCAGTACGAAGGGCCACCGGGCCGCCATCTTGAACTGCGAGTACAAGCAGACCGGGATCGGTACGAGCGGCCAGTACGCCGTCGAGCTCTTCGCCGTCCAGTCGAGGTAGCCGCACAGCCGATCCAGCGCCGAACGGGGAGGAAGCCCTGCCGAGCGGTCCGGTACGGGGGAGGTCCGGACCCGGCGGCGACGAATTCGGAGAGCAGGTACGTCCCCATGCACATGTCGACCCGTATCGCCGGTGTCCTCACCGGCCTGGCCCTCGCCCTCGGCGGAGCCGCCTTCGCGGCCCCCGCCGCCCACGCGGACGTCACGGCCTGCATCAACCAGGTCGAGCGCGAGCTGCAGGGCGGCGAGGCCCCGGACTCCGTCCGTATGGCGTGCTACGTCGGCCTGACCGGCGACCACGCGCAGTGCGTGTCCGGCCTGACCGCGGCAGCCGTCACCAACGGGACCGCGGAGAGCGCCTGCCGGGTGGCCCCCGACTAGGAGTTCCGCGCGCGACGATTCCGAGAGCAGGTGTGTGCCCCATGCGCACGTCGACCCGTACCGCCGGTGTTCTCACCGGGCTGATCCTCTCCCTCTCCGGCGCCGCCCTCGCCGCTCCCGCCGCTCACGCGGACATCCCCGCCTGCATCAACATGGCCTCGCAGGCGGGCGCCGAGGTCACCGACGCCGTCACTGCGGCCTGTACGCGTGGTGTGAGCGGCGATCTCCAGGGCTGCGTGAGCGGCCTGACCGCGGCCGGAGTACCCGGCGGCGCCGCGAACGGCGCCTGCCGGACGGCGGCCCTCGAACCGCGGTAGATCGATCACTGCGCCCGTCTCCCTCGGGGAGACGGGCGCAGCCGCGCGGAAACAGTGACATGCGTCACGGTGCGCACGTCGGCGCCGGGCTTTCTTGATGGAGCGTTAACCCGCCGACATTTCGATATTTGTCCCTTTTGGAATTGACATTCCCCTCTCCGCCGGAAACGCAATCCGTGGTACCGACAGGGCCGCCCCCGACCGGCCAGGTCACAGCCGTTTCTGAACACTCATCAGACGGTTGCGGGAGTGACCAAATCGTGATGATGCACGATCACGGTCCCGTTTCAAGCCGCATGCCGACCGCCCCAGGCTCGTGATCAGCGGAAACTTGCCAGGCCATTCAGAGGCTTTTAAGAATGGCGGCCTCTTCGGCGCCCTGCACTTCCGGCGCCGGAAGCTTCGCGATCACTGAATGAGGTCAGGCATGCAGAAGCATCGGAAGAAGTCGTCCTACAAGAAAATAGTCATCGGCGTCGGCGCCCTCGCCCTCGTGGGCGTTCCCACCGCCGCCATGGCCTGCTTCGACGCACAGGACAACGGCAACAGCCGGACGCGGACCGCGAGCCACCAGCAGCAGCGCCCATGGCAGTACGCTCCCTCGGCCACTCCGAGCACCCTCGCGCCCGTGGACGCCCCGCTCCCGGCCACGTCGCCGAGCAGCAGCCCCGCCGAGGCCTCCCCGACCAGCCCCGCCGCGCCCACGCAGCCCGTCGTGGAGACCACGCCGCCCGCGCAGCAGCCGAAGCCGGTGAAGCCGCCGGTCGCCCCCGCGAAGCCGCAGGCGCCCCAGCCGTCGAAGCCGGCCGCCCCGCCGGCCTCCGGTGACGTCGCCGCGGTCCTCGCACTCGTCAACCAGGAGCGCGCCGCCGCCGGATGCTCGGCCGTCGCCCTCAACGCGAAGCTCACGAAGGCCGCGCAGGACCACAGCGCCGACATGGCCTCCCACAGCAACATGTCCCACACCGGCTCCGACGGCTCGGACCCGGGCGCGCGCATCACCCGCGCCGGGTACACGTGGCGCACGTACGGCGAGAACGTCGCCTACGGCTACAGCTCCCCCGAGAAGGTCATGGAGGGCTGGATGAACAGCCAGGGCCACCGGGAGAACATCCTGAACTGCGCCTTCAAGGAGATCGGCATCGGCCTGGCGCAGCCCGGCAACTACTGGACTCAGGACTTCGGCACGGCGCGCTGACGCACCGCAGCCGGGGGCCGAACCGCCCGGGGCCGCCGTTCAGCCTCCGTAGAAGAGTTCCTCCACCACCGCCCGGGCACGGCGGGTGATGCGACGGTAGTCGTCCAGCATCTCCCCGACCGTGCCCTCGGCGTATCCGAGGTAACGCCCCACGGCCGCCAGTTCCCGGGCCTCGGTCGGGAAGGTGTCCCCGGCGCGGCCGCGCACCAGCATCACCGCATTGCGGACCCGGGTCGCCAGCACCCAGGCCTCGTCCAGGATCTGCGCCTCCTCGGCCGGAATCAGCCCGGCCGAGTGGGCGGCCGCGAGGGCCTCGCGGGTACGCGTGGTGCGCAGGCCCGGTTCGGCCCAGGCGTGCCGCATCTGGATCAGCTGGACGGTCCACTCGACGTCGCTGAGGCCGCCGCGGCCGAGCTTGGTGTGCAGGGTCGGGTCGGCCCCGCGGGGCATCCGCTCCGACTCCATGCGGGCCTTGAGCCGGCGGATCTCCCGTACGGCGTCCTCGCCGAGCCCCTCCATCGGGTAGCGCAGCGGATCGATCAGCTCGATGAACCGCGCTCCGAGCTCGGCATCGCCCGCCACCGGCTCGGCGCGCAGCAGGGCCTGGCTCTCCCAGGTCAGCGACCAGCGCCGGTAGTAGGCGGCGTAGGAGGCCAGCGTGCGCACCAGAGGACCGGAGCGGCCCTCGGGGCGCAGGTCGGCGTCGATGAGCAGCGGCGGGTCGGTGGTGGGCAGCTGGAGCAGCCTGCGCATTTCGGCGATGACGGTCTGGGCGGCCTTGGCGGCCTCCTGTTCGTCGACGCCCTCGCGGGGCTCGTGGACGAACAGCACGTCGGCGTCGGAGCCGTAGCCGAGTTCGTGTCCGCCGAAGCGGCCGACGCCGATGACGGCGAAGCGGGTGGGCAGCGTATCGCCGTAGTGGCTGTGGACAGCGGCGCGCAGGGCCCCGGCGAGGGTGGCTGCGGTGAGGTCGGAGACGGCCCCGCCGACCCGGTCGACGAGGGCTCCGTGATCCTCCTCGGCCGGGTTGTCCTCCGTACCGTACGAGCCGATGATGTCGGCCGCGGTGGTCCGGAACAGCTCGCGGCGGCGCACGCCGCGGGCGACGGCGACGGCGGCCTCGGGGTTCTCGGCGCGTCCGACGGCGGCGAGGACCTCCTGCTGGAGGGCCTCGTGCGTACGGGGCTGCAGGCCCTCGGGGTCGCCGAGCAGGGCAACGGCCTCGGGGGCGCGCATCAGCAGGTCGGGGGCGAGCCGCCCGGCGGACAGGACGCGGGCGAGGTTCTCGGCGGCGGCGCCCTCGTCGCGCAGCAGGCGCAGGTACCAGGGGGTCTTGCCGAGGGCGTCGGAGACCTTGCGGAAGTTCAGCAGGCCGGCGTCCGGGTCTGCGGAGTCGGCGAACCAGCCGAGCATCACCGGCAGCAGGGTGCGCTGGATGGCGGCCTTGCGGGTGACGCCGGAGGCGAGGGCTTCGAGGTGGCGCAGGGCCGAGGCCGGGTCGGCGTAGCCGAGGGCTTCGAGGCGCTGGCCGGCGGCGCGCGGCGAGAGCCGGGTCTCGCCCGGGGTGAGCTGGGCGACGGCGTCGAGCAGCGGCCGGTAGAAGAGCTTCTCGTGCAGCCGCCGCACCACGGAGGCGTGCCGGCGCCAGGCCTTGTTGAGCTCGGCGACCGGTTCGGTGCGCAGGCCCATCGAGCGGCCGAGGCGCCGCAGGTCGTTCTCGTCCTCGGGGACGAGGTGGGTGCGGCGCAGCCGGTAGAGCTGGATGCGGTGCTCCATGGCGCGCAGGAAGCGGTACGCGTCGTGCAGTTGGGCGGCGTCGGCGCGGCCGACGTAGCCGCCGGCGGCGAGGGCGTGCAGGGCGTCGAGGGTGGTGCCGGAGTGCAGGGTGGCGTCGCTGCGGCCGTGCACGAGCTGGAGCAGCTGGACGGCGAACTCGACGTCGCGCAGGCCGCCGGGACCCAGCTTCAGCTCGCGTTCGACCTGGGCGGCGGGGATGTTGTCGACGACGCGGCGCCGCATCTTCTGGACGTCGGGGACGAAGTTCTCGCGTTCGGCGGCCTGCCAGACCAGCGGGCTTATGGCGGCGATGTACTCGGCGCCCAGGGCCTCGTCGCCGGCCACGGCGCGGGCCTTGAGGAGGGCCTGGAACTCCCAGGTCTTGGCCCAGCGCTGGTAGTAGGCCAGGTGGGAGGCGAGGGTGCGGACGAGGGGGCCGTTGCGGCCCTCGGGGCGGAGGTTGGCGTCGACGGGCCAGATGGTGCCCTCGACGGTGGTCTCCGAGCAGATCCGCATGAGGTGGGAGGCGAGGCGGGTGGCGGCCTGGAGGGCTTTGCCCTCGTCGGCGCCGGGGGCCGCGTCGCCGACGAAGATGACGTCGACGTCGGAGACGTAGTTCAGCTCGTTGCCGCCGCACTTGCCCATCGCGATGACGGCGAGGCGGCACAGGGCCGCGTCCTCGGGGGCGGCGGCGGAGGCGATCCGCAGGGCCGCGCGCAGGGTGGCGGTGGCCAGATCGGCGAGCTCGGCGGCGGTCTGGGCGACGTCGATGGTGCCGCAGACGTCGCGGGCGGCGATGGAGAGCAGGCAACGGCGGTAGGCGACGCGCAGCGTGACGGGGTCGTGCGCGTCGGCGAGCCCGCGCTCGAACTCGGCCAGTCCGGGGTGCAGGTCGGCAGCCTCGTAGGTGACGAGGCCGAGCCAGTCGCGGGGGTGGCGGGCGAGGTGGTCACCGAGGGCCTCGGAGGCCCCGAGGACGCCGAGCAGCCGGTCGCGCAGCGGCTTGGCACTGACGAGGGTGTCGAGGAGCCCGGGCAGCTCGCCGTCGGGCTGGGCCTCGGCGATCCGGACGAGTCCGAGGAGGGCGAGGTCGGGGTCGGCGGTCGCGCCGAGGGCGTCGAGCAGCACGGGATCGGTGCGTACGGCCGCCAGCGCGTCGCAGTCCAGCAGCCGTGCGGCCGCGGAGGGGTCGGTGAAGCCGCTGCGGAGCAGCCGGATGAAGGTGCTGCTCCTGCGTCCCGGGACCGTCATCCCGCCGCCTCCCGCGGTTGTCGCTGCCACTGCCCTGGCGTGCTCTTCTCCTGAGCCTAGGCCCTGGAACCTGTCGACGGAGTCCCGGCCCGGCTGCGGCGCTGCTCGGAGCGTGTCCTGAGCAGGTGTTCGACTCCGGGCACGTACGATGCCGAGAGTTATCGGATTATCAGAATATTTATCGTGTGATGGGGGCAACTCCTCGCCGATCGGCCCGGGGGGAGCCACATGTCCGACTCATGGCAGAGCCTTGGGGCGGGTGCGGGTGCGGGTGCGGGTGCCGGTGCGGGTGCCGGTGCCTGGGACCAGCAGGGTCCGCCGGCGGAGGCTCCGTGGGGGCAGCCGCATCCCGGGTACCAGGTGCACCCGGGGTACCCGGGGTATGAGCGACACCCGGCACAACAGGCGTCCCAGGGCTACCCGCAGCCACATGCGCATCCGTCCCCGCAGATCTACCAGGCCCAGCAGCCCCAGCAGTCGTACCCACCCCGTGAGGCCCATCACCTTCAGCAGCCCCACGAGGCCCTGTCGGCCCACTCGGCCCAACCGGCCCAACCGGCCCACGAGGGGCGGCAGTACCACCAGGCGCAGCAGGGCCAGCAGCCCTACCCGGCGGAGCTGCCTCAGCAGGCGTACGCGCCCCGCGAAACCCATCACTCTCAGCAGGCTCAGCAGGCCCAGCAGGCTCACCAAGGCCAGCGGGCCTACCGGACGCAGCAGGCGCAATCGACTCACCGGGCCCACCCGGCCGAGCCGGCCTACTCGGCTCAGCAGGCTCAACCTGCCCACCCGACGCCGCCCCAGGCCGACTTCGCGCCGCCGCAGGCCGAGCACGCCGAACTCCCCGACCGCGCCGCGCAGGCCGACCGCGAGGCGGGCGCAGCCGACGGGGCCGACAGGGCCGGGGCCGACGGGAGCCGACGCGGCCGTCGCCGCGCCTCGGCACCCGGGCCGCAGGCCCCGGCCGAGGGCGGGCGCGGGGCCGCGCGGCGCACCCGCCGCACCGGGACGCGCCGCGAGGCACACCGTCACCGACGGGCCGGCCTCGTCAAGGTCGTCGCCTTCTGCGCGGCCACCGCCGCCGGCAGCATGCTCCTGCTCCGGGGCAACGAGGCCCTCGACCGCCTCGGCTCCCCCACCGTCCCCGACAGCGCGGCCGGCGCCCCCGTCGCCGTCGTCGACCCGCCCGACCCCGGACGGGTGCTCCAGGTCGTCGCCCACCCCGATGACGACCTCTACTTCATGAACCCGGACCTGCGGTACTCCATATCCGCCGGCCACCCCGTCACCTCCGTCTACCTGACCGCGGGCGAGGCCGACGGCATCAACGCCGGCGCCGGCAAAGCGGCCACCACCCGCCCGAACAAGCCCGCCTACGCCGAGGCCCGCCAGAACGGCATCCGTGCCGCCTACGCCCTGATGGCCACCGGCGACCGCAGCAGCCCCTGGCAGCGCACCGTCGTCCCGACCAAGGGCGGCGGCCACGCCGAGGTCGACGTCCTCGTCGCCAAGCCCCAGCTCAACCTCGTCTGGCTGCAACTGCGCGAGGCCGGCACCGTCTACGACGACGCCCCGGACAGCCTGCACGGCCTGTGGGACGGCAGGGTTCCCCGCCTGGAGTCGATGCTCGCCTCCGGTACCCCCGTCAAGCAGCGCTTCTCGTACACGAAGGACCAGGTCGTCCAGTCCCTCGTCGGCATCCTGGAGCAGTACCGGCCGACGACCGTCCGCTCGCAGGACCCGACCCCGGGCCGGTTCGCCGACACCAAGCGGTACACCGACCACCAGGACCACTTCTACGGCGCCCGGTTCGTGCAGCTGGCCACCGCCGCCTACGCCAAGGACGTCAAGGACCGCCCGCACTTCGCGGTGCAGAACTACGTCGGCTACGTCAACGGCTCCCTCCCCAGCGCGCTGGACCCGGCCGAGGCCAAGGAGAAGCTGGACATCCTGGGCACCTACGCCTGGCTCGACCAGCAGAACCACTGCAAGAGCGACGCCGGCTGCGGGGACCTCAAGGTCTCCGACCAGCCCGGCGGCAACCGGTGGTCGGACTCCATCAACTACGCCCGCGGCACCAGCACCACCTGGCTCACCTCCGACAAGGACCACGGGCTGTGGGCCTTCAAGGTGCTCGACGGCCAGGTGGCCCTCTGGCACCGGCCCGGTCTCGTCGGCCGCTGGAAGGGCCCGGACCTGCTCCCCGGCACGGGGATGGACCCGGGCGTGAGCACCGTGATCCTGCCGGACGGCCGCACGGCCGCCTTCGGCACCCGCACCTCCTTCGGCGCCAAGGCCGCCGACTACCGGCGCGAGGTCGTCTACGTGGTCCAGAAGCGCCCGGGGGCCGAGGAGTTCACGGAGTGGCAGTCCCTCGGCACCCCCGAGACGGCGGACGAGACCTGGACCTCCGACATCAGCGCGCCGGCCGGCTCGGTCGACGGCACCGGGCAGTTGGCGGCGTACGTCCGCGACGGTGCGGGCACCCTGCGCGGCCGGGTGCAGCACGCGGACGGCACCTGGGGCCCGTGGGACAAGTACGGCGGCTCCGACCTGCACGGCAGCCCGGTCACCGCGACCGACGGCGCCGGGCGGCGCATGGTGTTCGCCGCCACCTCCAAGTCGGTGGTGGGCTGGGGGCAGCCGAAGCCGGGCGCCCCGCTGGGCCCGGTCACGCCCACCGGGCTGCCGGACACCACGCTCCCGCTGACCGCGCAGGGCCGCGAGGGCGGGGTGCGGCTGTGGTTCCGCAAACCCGGCTCGGGCAATGTCCGTACCGCCCTGATCACGGGCGAGGGCGGGCTGAAGGTGAGCCAGATGACCGACCTCGGTGGCCTCCAGGGCTTCGGCGCGGTGACGGCGAGCGGGCACGTACTGGCGGGCCGCACGGCGGGCGGGCAGCTGGGCTCGGAGGCCGGGTCGGGGCGGCCGTGGGAGCGGTCCCCGCTGATGTTCGTCGGGGCGCCCTCCTCCACGATGACCGGCCGGAGCATGGTCAGCCTGGCGGTGGTGGGTCTGGACGCGCGGCTGTACGTGACCTCGTCGCCGGACGCGCCGGACGCGCACCTGGCGCCGTGGCAGCCGGTGGGGCCGCGCAACAACGCTCCGTAGGGCGGCCGGTGGATCCGCCGGTGGCAGGCGGCGACGGTCGGACGACCCACCTCCGTTTGTCTTCCTTCGCCAAAAAGCGGAGTTGTCGGCGGAACGGGTGAACCAAGTACGCCGATTCTGCCTCTCTCTGACTGCTCAGCGTTTTTCTCCCGCCCGGAACGAACCAAGGCGTGACCCGATGCCGTTGCCCGTGACCCGTCGCCGCTTCGCGGCCCTGCTCACCGTGCTGACAGCCGGCGCCACCGGCGTGCTCTCCGTGGCCACCGGCCAGCAGACCGCCGCCGAAGGCACCCAGGAGAAGAACCCGGCCGCGGCCCTCCCCGCGAGCGTCACCGCCGGGTCGGTCGTCCAGATCGTCGCCCACCCCGACGACGACCTGTTCTTCATGAACCCGGACCTCAGCCGTTCCCTGCTGTCCGGCACCCAGGTCACCACCGCGTACCTCACCTCCGGCGAGTCCGACGGCCGCAACGAGGCCCACGGCGCCGGCGTCAACGACCCCGAGCAGCCCGCCGATCACGCGCACTACGCGGAGGCGCGGCAGAACGGCATCCGGTCGGCGTACGCCCAGATGGCCACCGGGGACCGCACCAGCCCGTGGAAGCGTACGGTCATCGCCACCGCCGGGGGCGGCCGGGCCGAGCTCGACGTCCTCATAGCGAAGCCGCAGGTCAACCTGGTGTGGTTGATGCTCCGGGAGGCACGCAGCACCGGCGGGGACACCCCCGAGAGCCTGCGCGGCCTGTGGAACGGCCGGATACCCGCGCTGGAGGCCCAGCTGACCTCCGGCACACCGGTCAAGCAGCCGTTCACGTACACGAAGGACCAGCTCGTCCAGGCGATAGCCGGGGTCCTGGAGCGGTACCGGCCGACGACGATACGGATGCAGGACCCGACGCCGAACCGGTACGGCGAGAACGGCACCGGCCGTTACACCGACCACCAGGACCACATGTACGGCGCCCGCTTCGTGCAGGCCGCCACCGCCGCCTACGCCGAGCGGGTCCGCAACCGCCCGCACTTCTCGGTCCAGAGCTACCTCGGCTACCACAACAGCACCCTCCCGCACTCGCTGGACCCGCAGACCGCCGAGACGAAGACCGGCTTCCTGCGGACCTACGCCTGGCAGGACCGCCAGGACTACTGCGGCAGCCCGTCGGGATGCGGCGACCGCAAGGTCGCGGGGAACCCGACCGGGCGCAACTGGGCCCAGTCACTGCGCTACTCCCGCGCCGACAACACCTCCTGGATGACGGAGGGAACGCCCGGACGCCTGTGGGCCTTCGCCACGCTGGACGGCCGGAGCGCGTACTGGACGCGCAGCCCCGGCGGCGAGTGGGCGGGCCCGGCCCTCCTCCCCGGCACGGGCATCGACCCGGGAGCCACGGCGGCCCGCTTCCCCGACGGCCGCGTCGGTGTCCTCGCCACCCGCACCACCCTCGGCTCCGCGCCCGCCGAGTACCGGCGCGAGGTCGTGTACGCCGTCCAGTCCGCGCCCGACGGCCCGTTCGGCCCGTGGCAGTCGCTCGGCACCCCGGAGCGGAGCGACGACGAGGGCACCTCCGCGATCAGCGCCCCCGCGGCGGCCGTGGACGCGGCGGGCCGCCTCACCGTCTACCTCCGCGACTCGCGCCGCACCCTGCGCGCGAGCACCCAGCGGCCGGACGGCAGCTTCTCCGTGTGGGACCGCCTCGGCGGCGAGGACCTGCAGAGCGATCCGGTGACGGCGGTCGACGCGGCCGGGCGGCGCCACGTCTACGCCACGACGACCACGTCCGTCCTGGCGTGGACCCAGCGCACCCCGGACGCCCCGCTGCTCGGCCCGGCCCCGACGGGCCTGCCCGCCACCACGGTCCCCCTGTCGGCCTCCCCGGACGGCGCGGGCGTCCGCCTCTTCTTCCGCCGCCCCGACTCGGGGGTCGTCCGCACGGCCCTGGTCACGGCGGCCCCGACGGCCCGGCCCCAGGTCTCCAGCGTCACGGAGGCGGGCGGCCGCGCGGGCTACGGCGCGGTGGGCGCGGCGGGCCGCCTGATGGTGGGCCGCGCGGACAGCGGCACGATCAGCACCACGGGCCTCGGCGGCCCCCCGGCCTGGGCGGAATCCCGCATGCACTTCGCGGGCGCCCCGTCGGCCGTCCTCGAAACCTCGGGCACCACGACCACGGCCGTCCTGGGCCTGGACGCCGAACTCCACACCACAACCACCCCCAAACCCCCCACCCACCCCACCTGGCACCGCGCGGTCCACTGACCCGCGAGGCGCTCGGCAGTGCCGTGCCGAGCGCGGCTAGCTGTGCCATCTCATGACATTGGTTCCTCGCGGTAGGTTTGGCGGGCGTAGGACGCAAGGCGATCGGCGAGCGCGGTGACGAGGTCGCGCAGTTCATGGGGGCGCTCGATGACGAACGGCCGGTCGAGTGAGGCGAGTACTGGAGGCAACCAGTCGAGCCGCTCCGCCCGCAGCTCGACGCGCAGCCAGCGCTCGGTCGCCCGGTCCTGGCCTGCCGCGGGCTCGTGCTCCTCCAGGCTCGCGACGCTGGCGGGAAGGTGGGCGCGGATCTGCTCAACTGTCCCGTGGATCCGCAAGGTCACCTCATGCCGGTACTCGGCCGTGGCGAACGCTGACAACACGCGCTGTGCCGGACCGGGACCCACGGGCGCTTCGAATGAGCCGGGCAGGGTCCGCGCGTCTGCGATGCGATCGAGCCGGAAGGTTCGGTCCTCGCCGATCTGGGTGTCCTTGCCCGTGACGTACCACCGGCCCGCATGGGCGACGATCCCGTACGCGTGCAGCGTGCGTTCGCTGCGCCGTCCGTCGCGGTCGGTGTAGCGGATCGAGACCGGTCGGCGGTGGCGCACCGCATCGGCGATGGTGAGCAGGACCCCAGCGTCCGGGGTGTCGAACTCGCCGAGCTGATCCGTGAAGGCGAGAGCCTCCAGAAGTGTGTCGAGCCGACGGGCGATGTGCTTGGGCAGCACCCGCCGGATCTTCGCCGATGCCGTCTCGCTTGCCGTGTGCTCCGTCGTCGTCAGCCCTGCTCGGCGGCCGGCGACCAGGCCGAGCAGCACGGCCAGCGCCTCGTCGTCGCTGAGCATGAGCGGAGGCAAGCGGTACCCGGGAGCGAGCCGGTACCCGCCGTAGCGGCCGCGCACCGATTCCACGGGCACATCCAGGTCGATCAGCTGGTCCACATACCGGCGCACGGTGCGCCCTTCGACGCCGAGCCGGTGGGCTAGTTCGGCCACCGTCCGGGTGCCGCCCGACTGCAGCAGCTCCAGGAGTGTCAGCACGCGGGCAGTGGGTCGGGGCATGTGCACAACCTAATGCGAATACAGGACCGATTCTGTCCACTATTTCTCCTAGCCTGCGACGTGCACGCCTCCAGCACAGCCAAGGAGATCCCCATGGAGTTCGTCTCGATCCGCATCATCACCAGCGACGTAGCGCGCCTCGTCGAGTTCTATGAGCGGGCCACAGGGGCGCGGGCGACGTGGGCCACCGAAGACTTCGCCGAACTCAACACCGCGGGCGCCACCCTCGCGATCGCCGGCTCCCGCACCGTCCCGCTGTTCGCCCCGGGCTCTGCCCGCCCGGCGGACAACCACAGCGTGATCACCGAGTTCCTCGTCGACGACGTGGACCGCGTTCACCAGAACCTGACCGGCTTCGTCACCGACTTCGTCACCGAGCCCACCACGATGCCCTGGGGCAACCGGTCGCTGCTCTTCCGTGACCCCGACGGCAACCTCGTCAACTTCTTCACCCCCGTCACCCCGGCGGCCATCGAAAAGTTTGCGCGCTGACGCCACGCACAGCCGCTCACGCGGGAGCCCTGAGATCCCAGGGCTCCCGGTGAACGCGGCCGCCGAGTCCAGGAGCGCCACCAGCAGGGGACATCGGAACGCACCGCTGACCCCTGAAGGACGTCTGCGCTTGTGCCTGCAAGTCGATGCCGGACGTCCGATCGCGCACGTGGCTGCGGAAGCAGGAATCTCCCGCCGCTGCCTGGCCAAGTGGTACGCCCGCTGGCGCGCGCACGGCGAGAACGGACTACTCGACCACTCCTCCCGCCCCGCCACCAGCCCCGCCCGCACCCCCGATGACATCGCCGACCTGGTGGAGGCGCTGCGGCGGCAGACCAAGCACGGGCCAGCCCGGCTCGCCGCCGACCTACAGCGGCTGCACGACGTCACACTCGCGCCCGCGACCGTCCACCGCATCCTGGTAAGGCGAGGACTCAACCGGCTCCGGGACCTCGACCCACCGACCGGCGAGCAGTTGCGCGAGGTCATCCGCTACGAGCACGACCGGGTCGGCGACCTGGTCCACGTCGACGTCAAGAAACTCGGGCGCATCCCGCCACTCCCGGCTCGCCTATACCGAGGCCCTGGACGATGAGAAGGCCATCACCGCGGTCGCCTTCTGGCACCGGGCCGTTGCCTTCTTCGACGCCCACGGCATCACACCGATCCGCCGCTGCCTCACCGACAACGGTGCGTGTTACCGGTCTACGACCTGGGCTGACGCGCTCGCCGCGACCGGTACGAAGCACAAGCGGACCAGGCCGTACACACCGCGCACGAACGGGAAGGTGGAGAGGTATAACGGGACGCTCTCCCGCGAGTGGGCGTACGTCCGCGACTACACAACCGAGCGTGAACGCCGCGTCGCACTCGCGGAGTTCGTGAACTACTACAACCACGAGCGGCCGCACGCCGCGCTCGGCGGCCGACCGCCCATCAGCCGGACCGCCGGGAGCAACTACCGAATCGTCTTCGACCAGCCGCCCGAACCACTCGCGGACATCCCGCAGCAGCTCACCTTCGAGGGCTTCGCGTAACCAAGGTCCCGAGACACCACAGCTAGCTGGTGAGGGTGGGTATCGGGAAACCGTCGAAGCCGTCCTCGGTCCGGTAGACCAGGGCGATCCTCTGGGCGGCGAGCAGGTCCTTCACGTCAGGGGTCGGCTCGCTGGGCAGGAGCACCGCGACGCGGAGCTTTTCGACATCGTGGAGGTGCCGGCGGTAGTCCGCCAGCTGCCCGATCGCCATCCGTACGTTGTCGCGGGTGGTCTGTCCCTTGGCCTCGTAGAGCACGTGGTCGGTCTCGTCGTAGACGTCGGGCGTCAGCGCGCCCGGCTCCCCCTCGATGGTGATCTGGAAGCTCTTGAAGGAGTGACCGGCTTCTTCCAGGTAGGACTCGAAGGCCTTGACGAGTTGGCCCTCACGACGGCGTACCTTGCGGGTGCCGACGGTGATGTTGGCGGTCGTCTCCGGCGTGCTGTGCTGTTCGGTCTTCTTGCCCTTCGTCCCGAACTGGGCGGGCAACTTCGCGAGCTTCTGCTCCAGGGACAGCTCGATCACCGTGGTCTGAGCAGCAGGCTTCATGGCGTCCTGCTCCAGCAACAACAACTCCGCGCCCTCGGCGGGCCTCAGCCTGAACACGATGATGCGACGCGAAGTGCCGTCACCGACCGGGCTCCACCGCACCTCGTAGGGCTCGATCGGATCGAGGACCACCTGCCCGACGTAGCGCTGCCGGACTTCCTTCTTGCCGGGCACCCTGCTGTCGGCGACGAACAGGTGCACTTCCTGCCCGTTCGTCGCCGTTTCGAGCAACGTCTTGTTCCCGCGGGCGAGCTCCTGGTCGCCCTTTCCTCCGGCGCCGGTGTAGAGGTACAGGGTTCCGAATTCGTCGTCCTCGGCCTGGCCGTCGAAGGTGTACCCGAACTTCTCCCCGACCGCCGGGTCGGAGTAGACGAACACCATGTCGGACTTGTTGGCCGGGACGATCCCACCGCTGTAGACCGAACCGCCGAAGGCCTCCACGAGCTCCGAACGCGTCGTGATCATGCCCGGAACGAGGTCGAGAGTCGTCATGCCGCGAACATAGCCGGCCCCTCGGACGACCGCCCGCCTTTTGTCCCACAACCGACTGTCAGTGCCATGTCGTATGTTACGTAGCAGTGCTGCTGACATGTGGGGGACCTGTGACCAGTCCAATCCTGTCCGACTCGGAATCCGTGATGAAGGCGCTCAAGGAGTACCGCGACAGCGGGCGCTCCACCTTCCTGGAGGACCACGGATTCGGCGAAGCGAGCCGCTACTTCTTGCAGTTCGACGGAGCTCTCTTCGATGCCAAGGCCATTGCGAACGTCGCGTACCGCCATCAGCACGGGCCGCGCGCCGACCGCATCATCAGCGGCGGGCAGTTGCACAGCAACCGACTGTTGGAGCAGCTCGGCTTCTCCATCGTCGACAGCCTCCCGGCAACGGTGGACGGGGAGCTGACGTGGCGCCTGGCGATCTGGTCGCACCTGAAAGCCTCCTACGACCTGGGGAAGTTGCCTCCCAAGGCGTTGAGGGACTTCGGGGCCTACGGCGGCGGTCAAGGAATCTGGGTCGATTCCGCACGCACGTCGCTCCTTCACGGGGGTGGAATCACCGTGGGGGTGCTGCACTCGGGCGCCCACTACCCGGATGACCTCGGGGAGCACTCGGTCCTGTACCACTACCCGAACACCGACCGGCAGCCCGGCCGTGACGCATCGGAGATCGCCGCGACCAAAACAGCCGCCGACCTGAAACTCCCCGTCTTCGTCATCGCCAAGCCGACCCCGAGTTCGCCGGTACGGGCCGTCCGGCTGGCTTGGGTGGAGGGGTGGGAGGACCGCAGCGAGCAGTTCCTCATCACGTACGGCGAGGAGGCACCCCGGACCGTCCTCCACCACGACGAATCCGATGAGGAAACGTTTCAGCTGTCCGGCAACCGTAGCCGTCGCCGCTACCGGAACGTCCAGGACCGCCCCGACCAAGCCCGGTTCAAGCTGCGGGTCTTCCATCGATACGGACCCCGCTGCCCGCTGACGGGCATCGCGGTGCCACAGATGATCGAGGCGGCCCACCTCCGCCCCGTGCCCGAGGACGGCTCGGACGATCCCCGGAACGGGCTCCCCCTCAGCGCCGGCCTCCACCGCGCCTTCGACGCGCATCTGTTCGCCATCCACCCCGACACACTGGAAGTCGTGACGCGCCCCGGCGGACCGACGATCGCCGACCTGCACATCACGACGCCGCACCTACGAAACCTCGCACGCAAGCCCCACCGCGAGGCTCTCGCCTGGCGGCACGAAAAATGGTCGGAACGAATCGGCCTGCCGTCCTGAAACAACGAGGTCCGACGACCCGGGTGGATCGACTTGTTCGCCGCCGAGGCTGCATTCACCTCCGCTTCAATGTCCACCATGGAACTCCGAGAGAAGTGCACATGGGCGGCGGACAACCACAGGGTCGGCACCGCTTCCGCACGGGGCGAGTGCACCTGGGCGGCCCCCTGCTCCCGCCCCGCCGTGTGGAGCGTGCTGGTCAGCGGCACCCGCGGCGACAGCTGGTGGGCTGCCTGCATGGATCACGCCGTCACATCCACGGTGCTTTCGCCCCCCACCACCGACTGAGCAGCAAACGGCTCCGGAAGCCCCGTGCAGTCTCGGCAAATGTGCTGGTTGGAGTTCCGCCACGTCCAACCAGCACGTACCTGGGGCACGGTGACCCCGGCTTCACGCACCGGACCCACACACACCTCCACGGCCGGTGAAACGGCTCCGGGCCGGTGGTCAGTGACCACCGGCCCGGAATGCCATACACGCCCCAAAGGGGCTCTGACCTGCCCTTAGAGCACCGGGAGGTTCTTGCGGAGTTCGAAGGCCGTGACCTCCGAGCGGTATTCCTCCCACTCCTGCTTCTTGTTGCGCAGGAAGAAGTCGAAGACGTGTTCGCCGAGGGTTTCGGCGACCAGTTCGCTGCGTTCCATCAGCGCGATGGCCTCGCCGAGGTTCTGCGGGAGGGGTTCGATGCCCATCGCGCGGCGTTCGGCGTCGGAGAGGGCCCAGACGTCGTCGTCGGCGCCCGCCGGGAGTTCGTAGCCCTCCTCGATGCCCTTGAGGCCGGCCGCCAGGAGGACCGCGTACGTGAGGTACGGGTTGGCGCCCGAGTCGATCGAGCGGACCTCGACGCGCGAGGAGCCCGTCTTGCCCGGCTTGTACATCGGGACCCGGATCAGGGCCGAGCGGTTGTTGTGGCCCCAGCAGATGTACGACGGGGCCTCGCCGCCCGCGCCGGCGCTGCGGGAGGAGCCGCCCCAGATGCGCTTGTACGAGTTGACCCACTGGTTGGTGACCGCAGCCGTCTCCGCCGCGTGCTTCAGCAGGCCCGCGATGAAGGAGCGGCCGACCTTGGAGAGCTGGTACTCGGCGCCCGACTCGTAGAAGGCGTTGCGGTCGCCCTCGAAGAGGGAGAGGTGGGTGTGCATGCCCGAGCCCGGGTACTCCGAGAAGGGCTTCGGCATGAAGGTGGCCTGCACGCCCTGTTCCAGGGCCACCTGCTTCATCACCAGGCGGAACGTCATGATGTTGTCCGCCGTGGAGAGCGCGTCGGCGTAGCGGAGGTCGATCTCCTGCTGGCCGGGGGCGCCCTCGTGGTGGCTGAACTCCACCGAGATGCCCATCGATTCGAGCATGGTGATCGCCTGGCGGCGGAAGTCCATGCCCACGTTCTGTGGAGTGTGGTCGAAGTAGCCGGAGTTGTCGGCCGGGACCGGGCGGGTGCCGTCCAGCGGCTTGTCCTTCAGCAGGAAGAACTCGATCTCCGGGTGGGTGTAGAAGGTGAAGCCCAGGTCGGAGGTCTTGGCCAGGATGCGCTTGAGGACGTACCGCGGGTCCGCGAAGGACGGCGAGCCGTCCGGCATCAGGATGTCGCAGAACATCCGGGCGGTCCCGGGGGCCTCCGCGCGCCACGGCAGTATCTGGAACGTGCTCGGGTCCGGCTTGGCGATCATGTCGGACTCGTAGACCCGCGCGAAGCCCTCGATCGCGGAGCCGTCGAAACCGATGCCCTCGTCGAAGGCCTGCTCCAGCTCCGCGGGGGCGACCGCGACGGACTTCAGGAAGCCCAGTACGTCGGTGAACCACAGGCGCACGAAGCGGATGTCGCGCTCCTCAAGCGTCCGGAGGACGAATTCCTGCTGCTTGTCCATGCCTTCATCCTCGCAGTTCAGACGGCCTGTGCACCACCGCCTCGACAGTCGGGGCACAGTCGGGCGCGCCCAGTATCGCCAGCCGTGGTTTCCGCCACATTACGCACCCTGTAAAGCTCGCGGCACCCCCGCACTGACCTGGGGCCCGTCATGAGCATTACCATCTGCGCCCATGGGGGGCCGGCAGTACACGCAGGCGGGGCGTCGCGGACGTCCCGGACTTCGCCGTGCCGTCCTGCTGACGGTCTTCGGGGTACTGGCCGGCGCGCTGCTGCTGTGCGCGCGTTCGGGCGAGTCGCACGTACCGCCGCCGCCGGTCGGTGACCGGTTGGTGGCGCAGGGGCACGGTTCGGCGGCGCAGGTCGTCTGCGTGTCTCCGTACGACCTGCCCGGGTGTTCGCCCCTCGCGCGCGTCACCCCGGGCGTGTTGCCCGTTCCGCCGCCCGCCGTGACCGTCGCGGGCGGCGGGCTGCCGTCCACCGCGACCCTGGCCGCGCCGGGGCGGATCCGGACGGCGGGCCCACCGGCTCGCGCCCCCGACCTGCATGCCCTCCAGGTGCTGCGGACCTGACAGGTCCGGTTTGGTTTCGCTTTCATCCACCCCCCTCAGCAGGAGGAACCAGGGCACATGGCCAGCAAGTCCGGCAGGACCAACCAGAACACCGACCCGAACTCCCGGCAGGCGCGCATAGCCGAGATGCGCCGCGCCGAAAAGATCCGGGAGCGGCGCAACAAGGCCATCGCGATCACGGCCGCGTCGGCCATCGTCGTCGGCCTGGTCGGCTTCGGCACCTGGGTGCTGATCGACCAGAAGCAGGCCGAGGAGCGCAAGCAGGCCGCTGCGGAGAAGATCCGCAAGGAGGCCGAGGAGATCCGCAAGAAGCCGGTCGAGGGCGAGCAGCTCTGGGACGTGAAGAAGCTCGGCCGCAACCACGTCGAGACCCCGGTGAAGTACGAGATGAACCCGCCGATCGGCGGTGACCACCACCCCCGCTGGATGAACTGCAACGGTGACGTCTACAAGAACCCGGTGCCGGAGGTGAACGCCGTGCACTCGCTGGAGCACGGCGCGGTCTGGGTGACGTACAACGAGAAGGCTCCCAAGGCCGACGTGGACAAGCTCGCCGCGACCGTCGGCAAGACCCCCTACACGCTGATGAGCCCGGTCAAGGAGCAGACCGGCTCGATCATGCTCAGCGCGTGGGGCAAGCAGCTGACCGTGGACAGCGCGGACGACCCCCGGGTGACGCAGTTCTTCACCAAGTACGTGCAGGGCGAGCAGACCCCGGAGCCGGGCGCGGCCTGCGCGAGCGGGCTGGCCGGCAAGTGAGCCGCCCGGTCCGTCCGGGCCGCCCGGGCCGTCCCGTTCCCCGTACGTACTGGGTCGCGGGCACGGCCGTACTGCTGGCCCTGCTCTTCGCGGCGGCGGCCACGGTCGCCGCCGCGAACGGCGGCGGCGGATCCACCGGATCCGGTACGCCGTCCCGCACGGAGCCCCGTACGCCGGGGCTCCGGTCGCCGGACGCCGGCTTCGCCCGGGACATGGCGGTGCATCACCAGCAGGCGGTGGAGATGTCCTTCATCGTGCGGGACCGCACCCAGGACGAGGCGGTGCGCACCCTGGCCTACGACATCGCCAACACCCAGGCCAACCAGCGGGGCATGCTGCTCGGCTGGCTGGACCTGTGGGGGCTGCCGAAGGTGGTGGCCGACGAGCCGCCGATGTCCTGGATGGGGGCCTCGGGCGGCCACGGCGGCCACGGGGCCCACGAGGCGGGCGCCGGGTCCGGCGCGCTGATGCCGGGGATGGCCACCAGGGAGGAGCTGGACCGGTTGGGCGCCGCCTCGGGCCGGGACGCGGAGGTGCTCTTCCTCCAGCTGATGACCGACCACCACAAGGGCGGCGTCGCGATGGCCGAGGGCTGTGCGCAGCAGTGCGAGACCCCGGTCGAGAAGGCGCTGGCCCAGGGCATGGTCGACGCCCAACGCTCGGAGCTCACCCTGATGGCGGACATGCTGAAGCAGCGCGGAGCTGCGCCGCGCGGGTGACGGGACACGCCCGTACGGTGGTGGGAGGCGCCCTCTCACCCGTACGGGCGTACTCCGCCGTGCGGGGGACCCGTACCGGAAGGGAAGCCGTCGCGGAAAGCCGTGTCGGAATCCGTGGCGGAACCCGTCCGAGGCCCGTGTGGGGACGCCCCGCCGGACGCGTCCGCGCCCGGTGTCCCAAGGCGTGCTCAGGAGGTTCAGCGATGACCACCGCCGCAGACATCATGCACCCCGGGGCCCAGTGGATTCCCGCCACCGAGACCCTCGACCGGGCGGCCCAGCTGATGGCCCGGCTCAATGTGGGCGCCCTGCCCATCAGCGATGCCGAGGAGCGGCTGTGCGGCATCCTCACCGACCGCGACATCGTCGTGAACTGCGTGGCCAAGGGCCACGACCCGGCGAAGATCACCTGTGGTGACATGGCCCAGGGCACCCCGCGCTGGATCGACGCGGGTGCGGACGTCACCGACGTGCTGGACGAGATGCAGAGCCACCAGATCCGCCGCCTGCCGGTGATCCGGAACAAGAAGCTGGTGGGCATGATCAGCGAGGCCGACCTCGCCCAGCACCTCTCCGACGACCAGATGGCGACCTTCGTGGAGAAGGTCTACGCGCGGGCCTGACCCCGCTCGGCCGTTTCCAGGACCGCCCGGACCACCTCGTCCGGGCGGTCCAGCATGACCAGGTGTCCGGCGGGCTCGGCGACCTCGAAGCGGGCGCCGAGCAGGTCGGCGAGGTCCGCCTGCCGGGAGAGCCAGTGCAGGGCCCCGCGGCCGGCCGAGCCGTCGTGACCGGCGAGGACGGTGGTGGGGGCGGCCAGCGGGTGCACGGCGCGCAGGGCCTGCAGTTCGGCGGCCATGTCCGGGTAGCGGGAGTTTTCCAGCAGCGCGCCGCGCCAGACGCGGCCGGTGCGGTAGCAGCGGCGTACGAGTTCCAGTGCGGCCGGGTCGGAGCCGCCGGTGCGGGAGGCCCGTACGGTGGCGCGCCGGGCCAGTGGCCCCAGCGCGGCCGGCAGCCCGACGGCGCTCACGGCCCGGCCGAGGGCCCGGGCGGCGGCGATGCGCAGCGCGACGGGTACGGCCGTACGGGGGGCCTCCTCGACGCTGCCGTCGACCAGGACCAGCGCGGCGGTGCGCTCGGGGTACAGGCGGGCGAAGGCCTCGGCGTGGAACCCGGCGATGGAGTGCCCGACCACGGTGACCCGTGAGGCGTCGGGCCCGGCGAGCCCGGCGAGCCCCGGCAGCCCCGGCTGCCCTCGCTCCCCCGCCTGCCCCAGCGCGTCCAGCAGGCCGGCGATCCGGTGGGCCTCCCCGGCCGTGGTGGGCGGCTCGGTGGCGGGGCCGCTGAGGCCGTGGCCGGGGCGGTCGAAGCGGACGACGGTGCGGCCCGCGGCGACGAGCGGTGCGACGACCGGGTCCCAGTCGAACCAGGCCATGGCCAGCCCGGCACTGAGCACGCACACGGGCCCCCGGCCCTCGACGAGGACGTGCAGCGGCACCCCGTCGACGCGGACGAACCGGCCGGCGCCGCTCGCGTACGGCCCCGTGCCCGGGTCCGCGTACGGGCTCGTGCACGGGCTCACGTACGGCCCTCCTTGTGGACGGAGTGGGCGAGCACGCCCAGCCAGATCGCCACCAGCAGCACCTGGAGCCGCTGGCCGGCGCCGAGGGCCCAGGTCCCGCGCCCGGCGGTGAACAGGGCGATCGCGGTCAGGGTCCAGACGGTGGCGAGCAGTTCGAGCACGACGATCGCGGGACCGTAGCGGGCGAGCGGGGCGAACCAGCCGTAGCGGCGGGCGGCCACCGTGAGGGCGACGAGGCCGACGAGGGCCCCGGTCATGGCGAGGCCGCTGCTGACGGCGTGGGCCTGATGGGTGGCGGGGACCAGCCCGGCGGTCTCCCGGGCGGCGCACACGGGGTCCACGGTGGGGGTGCAGCTCAGCGGCAGCCAGGCGTCGGCGGCGGTGGCCGCGCCGAAGAGCGTGACCCCGGCCCAGCCGATGACGGCCCAGGGGCGGCGGGACTCGGCGCGCTTCAGCAGCCGGAAGAGCGCCAGGAGTCCACCGGAGAAGGCCAGCAGCCCGGCGGTGAAGTCGGTGGCCCGGAACAGGCCGCCGAGCGGCTGGTCCTGGGCGGCGAGCTCGCTGACGTAGGTCTCGATGGGGTTGAGGCCCGTGGAGAGGACGACTTCGAGCACCCACGCGGTGTAGGCGGCCGCGGCGAGGCCGATCAGGGTGGCGACCGGCCAGGCGGTCCGCGGGGAAAGTCCGTGTCGGGACATAGTGTGACTAATCCTAAGCAGACCCGGGGTCGGTCCTCCGAACGGATACCCACCCCGGGTAGGGTTCCCTTCATGACGCGCAGTGCTCGGCGAGCCGCCCCGGGGGTCCGGTTGCTGCTGCTCGCCGCGCTGTTGCTGGGCATCGTCACCATGCACACCCTGGGCCATCCGACTGAGTCCCACGCCATGGAGGACGTGTCCCCGGCCCACTCCGTTGCCTCGGCGGGGCCGGCTGCCCCGGCCGGGCACGGTGGCACTCGCCACACCGCGGCCCCTGCCGTCGACGCGCCCGCCCCCACGTTCTCCTCGTGGGGTCACACCGTGCCCGCGACCGAGATGGACCCCATGTCGGTCTGCCTCGCCGTGCTCACGGGGCTCGTCGTGGTGCTCATCGGCACCGGCCGGTCCGGATCCCGCGCAGCCGCGCCGCTCGGGGGCGCGGCCCGCATACCGGGCCGGTCCGGTGGTGGCCCGGACCCGCCCGCCCCCCGCGAGCTCCTCACCCGGCTGGCGGTCCTGCGGATCTAGGCCCGACCGCTTCGTGTCCTTCGGATGGTGCCTGGCGGCCCGATTCGGAGGACACGACCGCGCCGCCCTCCCCGCACGCCCGCGCGCGTGCACAGGCATGCCCGCGCGCACGCCTGTGCATGTCCGCGCAGGCCCTGTGCATGTCCGCGCAGGCCCGCGCGGTCCCGGGGGCGGCGCCGAATCGTGCCCATGCGTCCGTAACACCACACCCACGAGGTGCTTCCATGCGCTCTCTTCCCACGCGTCGCGCCGTGCTCGGCGCCTCCGCTGCCGCCGTCCTCGGCTCCGGGCTGCTCTCCGCCTGCTCCGGCCCTTCCGACAGCTCCGGAGGCACCGGCTCCGGCCACGGCTCGATGAACCACGGCGGTTCCGCCGCCGACGTGCCCGAGGGGTACGTCGACCCGGCCGGGCCCGAGGTGCGGGCCGCCGAGGCCGCCCGCAAGGCCACCGGACCCGTCACCGAGGTCAAGGTGACCGCCACCGCCACCCCGCTCGACCTCGGCGCCGGGGTCACCGTCCGCTCCTGGGCGTACGGGGACAGGCTCCCGGGCCAGGAGGTCCGGGCCACCGCGGGCGGCACGCTCGCCCTCACCCTGGCCAACAACCTCCCCGAGGCCACCTCCTTGCACTGGCACGGCCTCGCCCTGCGCAACGACATGGACGGGGTGCCGGGGCTGACCCAGCGGGACATCGCCCCCGGCGGATCCTTCCCGTACCGGTTCGCCGTCCCCCACCCGGGGACCTACTGGTTCCACCCGCACACCGGGGTCCAGCAGGACCGCGGTCTGTACGCCCCGCTCATCATCGAGGACCCGAAGGAGCCCCTCTCCTACGACAAGGAGTGGGTGGTGGTCCTGGACGACTGGATCGACGGGGTGGACGGCGCCACCCCGGACGCCGTCCTCGCCGAGCTCCGCAAGGGCATGAGCGGCCACGACGGAGCCCACGCGGCCCACGGGCAGACCCCCTCGGCCGCCGCGCCCTCCCCCGGCGGCGGCAAGCAGCGCCCCTACGTCGCCATGGGCGGCCGCAGCGACTACCTCGGCGGGGACGCGGGCGACGTGGTCTACGCGCACTACCTGATCAACGGGCGGGTGCCGGACGACCCGTCGGTCCTCACCGCCCGCCCCGGGGACCGGATCCGACTGCGCATCATCAACGCCGGCGGGGACACCGCGTTCCGCATCGCCCTCGGCGGCCACGAACTGACGGTCACCCACACCGACGGCTACCCGGTGGAGCACACCACCACCGCCTCGCTGCTGCTGGGCATGGGCGAGCGGTACGACGTCGTGGTCACCGCCAAGGACGGGGTGTTCCCGCTCACCGCGCTGGCCGAGGGCAAGGAGGGTTCGGCACTCGCGGTGCTGCGCACCGGGTCGGGGGCGGCGCCCACGGCCGCGACCCGGCCGGCAGAGCTGGACGCGCCTGCGCTGATGGCCGACGCGCTCAAGGCCGCCGGGTCGGCCGCACTCGCCCCGCGCGATCCGGACCGTACGGTGCAGATCCGGCTGACCGGCTCCATGCAGAACTACAACTGGGCCTTCGACGGCAAGCCGTACACCCCCGACCAGCGGCATCCGGTGAAGGCGGGCGAACGGGTCCGGCTCGTCTTCGCCAACGCGACACCGATGTGGCACCCGTTGCACCTGCACGGGCACACCTTCGCGCTGGGCGAGCAGCCGGGCGGGGCGCGCAAGGACACCGCGATCCTCCTGCCCGGCCGCAGGCTGACGGTGGACTTCGACGCGGACAACCCCGGGCTGTGGATGACGCACTGCCACAACGTCTATCACTCGGAGTCCGGGATGATGACGGTGCTCGGCTACCAGCTGTAGGCGCCTCCCGCGCGGCCCCCCGGCGCCGGGGGGCCGCGCGGGAATTCGGGCGGGGCCCGGTCGCGGGCATGGCACCCTTGCCGTGATCACGACTGTCGCGAAAGAAGGACGACCCCGCCGGTATGAGCACCCCGCCGAACCCGCCCAGCGCCCCCGCCGGTCCGCCGACCGAGCCGGAGGGCACGCCGATACCCGAGACAGACTCCATACCGGCGCCCGCTCAGCCGCTCTCGCTGGAGAAGACCCCGGTCGTCCCGGAGCAGACCCCCGTGGCCTCCGAGGCTTCCGCGACGTCCGAGTCCCCCGCGACGCCCGTGACTTCCGACAGCGCCGTGGCCCCCGGGACCCCCGAGGACGACGCAGCGGCTCCCGAGGCTCCTGCGGACGCTGCGGCTCCTGAGGCACCCGCAGCACCAGCACCCGAGCCCCCCGCAGCCCCCGCCGCGGCCACCCCGGCCCCGTCGCCCTTCGCCCCGCCGTCGCCCACCCCCGCTCCCGCGGCCCCGGCCCCGGACTTCGGCGCCCCCGGCGTCCCCGCCGACGTGTGGGGCGCGCCCGCCCCCGGCTACACCGGCGCAGGGGCCCCGTACGGCGCCTACCCGCAGGCCGCCCCGCCCGGCAACGGCCTCGCCATCGCCGCCCTCGTCGTCAGCGGCTTCGGCATCCTCCTCGCCATCATCCCGTTCCTCTTCTGGGCCGGCGGCGTGACCGCCGCCGTCGGTGTGGGCCTCGGCATCGGCGGTATCGTCCGCGCCAACAAGGGCGCCCCGCACAAGCCGATGGCCGTCGTCGGCACCGTTCTCGGCGTGGCCGGCATGCTCGCCTCGGTCGGCGGCTTCTTCCTCACCGCCATGGTCGTCGACCGGGCCTCCGACCGCCTCGACCAGCAGATCGAGGACGAGGACTGGGGGCACGACCTGGAGGGGCTCGAACCCAGCGGTGAGCCCTGGCCGTCCAAGTCCCCGTCGCCGTCCCAGGTCCCCGGCCTGACCAGCGCGCTGCCGTTCGGCGAGACCTTCACCTACCCGAACGGCGTCAAGGTGAGCCTCTCCGCGCCGAAGAAGTACGAGCCGAAGGGCATCGTCGCCCGCGAGCGGATCGAGAACGCGATCCAGATCACCGTCACCATCACCAACGGCTCGACCTCCCCGCACGAGGTGATCTACGCCATGCCCAACGTCCGCGACGACAAGGGCATGACCGCGGACACCGTCTACGACAGCTCGGGCAATGTACCGAAGCTGATCCGCGGCTCCATCCTGCCGGGCGAATCCGCCAGCGGGGTCGTGGCCTTCGAGGTCCCCGAGGGGACCAAGAGCGTCACCGCGGACATCTCCGCGGGGACGATGCTCGACGACATCAAGTACGCCGGACCCATCGGCTGACGGAGCGTCACCACCGCCGGAAACAGCTGGAAAACAGCCGGAAGCAAGCGGGGCCCAGGACATCGCGTCAGAAAGACGATTACACTGGGCCCCGTGCCTCAACTTCGACTCGCTCTGAATCAGATCGACTCGCACGTCGGCGACATCGCCGCCAACGCCGACTCGGTCGTCCACTGGACCCGGCACTCCGCCGAGCAGGGCGCCCACCTGGTGGCGTTCCCGGAGATGATGCTGACCGGGTACCCCGTCGAGGACCTCGCCCTGCGCGGCTCCTTCGTGGAGGCCTCCCGTACCGCGCTGCGCGAGCTCGCCGAGCGGCTGGCCGCCGAGGGCCTCGGCGAGCTGCCGGTCGTCGTCGGCTACCTCGACCGCACCGAGCGGGCCACGCCCCGGCTGGGCCGCCCGGCCGGCTCCCCCGAGAACGCGGCCGCCGTGCTGCACCGCGGGCGGGTCGTGCTGCGCTTCGCCAAGCACCACCTCCCCAACTACGGCGTCTTCGACGAGTTCCGGTACTTCGTGCCGGGCGACACCCAGCCGGTGATCCGGGTGGGCGGCGTCGACGTGGCCCTGGCCATCTGCGAGGACCTCTGGCAGGAGGGCGGCCGGGTGCCGGCCACCCGGTCCGCCGGGGCCGGGCTGCTGATCTCCGTGAACGCGTCCCCGTACGAGCGGAACAAGGACGACCAGCGCCTCAAACTGGTCCGCAAGCGGGCCCAGGAGGCCGGCTGCACCCTCGCCTACCTGGCGATGATCGGCGGCCAGGACGAGCTGGTCTTCGACGGCGACTCGATCGTCGTCGGCGCCGACGGGGAGGTCATCGCCCGCGCCCCGCAGTTTTCCGAGGGCTGCGTCCTGGTCGACCTCGACCTGCCCGCGGCCCGCGCCGACGCGCCCGAGGGCGTGGTGGACGACGGACTGCGCATCGAGCGCGTAATCCTCTCCGAAGAGCCCGTGGAGCCGTACGACCCGGTCGTCACCGGCGGTTACGCCGACCGGCTCGACGACGACGAGGAGGTCTACGACGCGCTGGTCGTGGGCCTGCGCGCCTACGTCAGGAAGAACGGTTTCCGCTCCGTCCTGATCGGGCTCTCCGGCGGCATCGACTCCGCGCTCGTCGCCGCCGTCGCCTGCGACGCGATCGGCGCGCAGAACGTGTACGGCGTCTCGATGCCCTCGAAGTACTCCTCGGACCACTCCCGCAGCGACGCCGCCGACCTGGCCGAACGCACCGGTCTGAACTTCCGGACCGTCTCCGTCGAGCCGATGTTCGACGCCTACATGGGCGCGCTGGGCCTGACCGGCCTGGCCGAGGAGAACCTGCAGTCCCGGCTGCGCGGCACCATGCTGATGGCCCTGTCCAACCAGGAGGGCCACATCGTGCTGGCCCCGGGCAACAAGTCCGAGCTGGCCGTGGGCTACTCCACCCTGTACGGCGACTCGGTGGGTGCGTACGGGCCGATCAAGGACGTGTACAAGTCGGACGTCTTCCGGCTGGCGCAGTACCGCAACCGGGCGGCCGCCGAGCGCGGCGAGGTCCCGCCGATCCCCGAGAACTCGATCGTGAAGCCGCCGAGCGCCGAGCTGCGCCCGGGCCAGGTGGACACGGACTCCCTGCCGGACTATCCGGTGCTGGACGCGATCCTGGCCATGTACGTGGACCGCGACCAGGGCATGGACGCGATCGTGGCGGCCGGTTTCGACCCGGAGCTGGTGGCCAGGACGCTGCGGATGGTGGACACGGCGGAGTACAAGCGGCGCCAGTACCCGCCGGGGACGAAGATCTCCGCGAAGGGCTTCGGCAAGGACCGCCGGCTGCCCATCACGAACGGCTGGCGCGAGCGGGCGTAACCCGCCCCGGCCGTCAGGACCTGACGGTGACCCGGGCAGCGACGGGCAGGTGGTCGCTGCCGGTCCGTGGCAGGGTCCAGGAGGCCTCCGGCTTGATCCCGCGGACCATGATCTGGTCGATGCGGGCCATCGGGAACTGCGCCGGCCAGCTGAAGCCGAAGCCGTCGCCCGCCGCGCCCTGGGTGGAGCGCATCTGCGAGGTCACCTCGGACAGGGCGCGGTCGTTCATGGTGCCGTTGAGGTCTCCGAGCAGGATGACCTTCTTCAGCGGTTCGGCGGCGAGCGCGGCGCCCAGCGCGTCGGCGCTGTCGTCGCGCTGGTTGGCGGTGAAGCCGGCGTTCATCTTGACCCGGACCGAGGGCAGGTGCGCGACGAAGGCGGCGACCTCGCCGTGCGGGGTGGCGACGGTGGCGCGCATGGCCCGGGTCCAGCCCATCCGGATGTCGACGGGCGCGCTGGCGTGCAGCGGGTACTTGCTCCACAGGCCGACGGTGCCCTCGACCGAGTGGTACTTGTACGTGGCTGCGAGGGCCTTCTCGTAGACGGGTACGGCGCTGCCCTTGAGCTCGGTCAGGGCCAGGACGTCGGCGCCGGAGCGGGCGACGGACTCGGCGGTGCCGCGGGGCTCGGGGTTGTCGGCGTCGACGTTGTGGGTGGCCACCATCAGGTTGCCGCCGGATCCGGACTTGTCGGTGACCAGGCCGCCGAAGAGGTTCGCCCAGACCACGGCCGTCAGCAGGGTCGCGACGATCGCGGTGGCCGACCGGCGGTAGACGGCCCCGGCCAGCAGCAGCGGGACGGCCAGGCCCAGCCAGGGCAGGAAGGTCTCGGTGAGGCTGCCGAGGTTGCCCACGTCGTTGGGCAGGTCCGCGTGGAAGATCATGACGAGCGCGATCAGGGCGGCGATCCCGGCGAGGACCAGTCCGCGCCGCCAGATCCCCGGATCCTTGCGCAGTGCGGTCAGCCGGCGCCGGAGACGGGTTCCGGAGGGCTCGGGTTCCGAGCCGCCGTTCCCCGACTCCGTCATGTACGCCTGTGCCATACCACTGCCCTCACTGCCGTGCTCGCGCTCCGTCCCCGCCCCTTGACCCTAGGCGATGAACCGGAGCCTTCCGTGCCGTACGTCACGACCGCCGGTCACGGTCGTACGTCCGGGAGGACGAACGGCCGTACGCAGGGGGTTCCGCTTGTCACGAAACGCGCACATTGGAGCCCGTGGCCCGGCTCGCACCGCGGACCACTTCCGCCTTCGGCCACCCGGATGTCACCATGGGGGGTGAGTCCGGGGACGCCGTGAGGGCGCCTCGAGATGACACAAGGAGCAGTTGCAATGACGCCTGCCGTTTCGCCTGCCCGCGAACCCGCTACCGCGGCCTCCCCCACCTTGTACGGAGGCACGGGCACCCGGCGCATCACCGTCCGCGACCTTGCCCTCGCCAAGGAACGCGGCGAGAAGTGGCCCATGCTCACCGCATACGACGCGATGACCGCGTCCGTCTTCGACGAGGCCGGTATCCCGGTCATCCTCGTCGGCGACTCCATGGGCAACTGCCACCTGGGCTACGACTCCACCGTCCCGGTGACGATGGACCAGATGGCCATGCTCTCGGCGGCCGTCGTACGCGGCACGAGCCGTGCGCTGGTCATCGGCGACATGCCGTTCGGCTCGTACCAGGAAGGCGCCGTGCAGGCCCTGCGCAGCGCCACCCGCCTCGTCAAGGAGGCCGGGGTCGGCGCGGTGAAGCTGGAGGGCGGCGAGCGCTCGCTGGCCCAGACCGAGCTGATCGTGCAGTCCGGCATCCCGGTCATGTCCCACCTGGGCCTGACCCCGCAGTCCGTCAACGCCATGGGCTACCGGGTCCAGGGCCGCGGCGACGAGGCCGCGCACCAGCTGCTGCGCGACGCGAAGGCGGCGCAGGACGCGGGCGCGTTCGCGGTGGTGCTGGAGCTCGTTCCGGCCGAGCTGGCCGCGGAGGTCACCCGGTCCCTGCACATCCCGACCGTCGGCATCGGCGCGGGCGCGGAGTGCGACGCGCAGGTGCTGGTGTGGACCGACATGATGGGCCTGACCGGCGGGAAGATGCCGAAGTTCGTCAAGCAGTACGCGCAGCTCCACGAGACCATGACCGGCGCGGCGAGGGCCTTCGCCGAGGACGTGGTCGGCGGAACGTTCCCGCAGGCGGAGCACGCCTTCCACTGATCCCGCACACGATCGCTCCGACAGCCCGCCGACCGCGTGTCGGCGGGCTGTCGTATGTCTGTCGTACGTTTGTCGGTCGGCTGTCGGTGCTTTGTCAGCGGCGGCTGCTCCTATGGGGCCATGACGCGAAACGACAACAAGCCCAACGCCGTGGAGGTACGGGGGCTGGTCAAGCACTACGGCGAGACCAAGGCCCTCGACGGTGTCGACCTGGATGTCCGGGAGGGCACGGTCCTCGGGGTCCTCGGCCCCAACGGCGCCGGCAAGACGACGCTGGTCCGCTGCCTCTCCACCCTGATCGTCCCGGACTCCGGCACCGCGACCGTCGCGGGCTACGACGTGGTCCGCCAGCCGCGGCAGCTGCGCCGCACCATCGGCCTCACCGGCCAGTACGCCTCGGTCGACGAGAAGCTCTCCGGCTGGGAGAACCTCTACATGATCGGGCGGCTGCTCGACCTCTCCCGCAAGGACGCCCGCCGCCGCGCGGACGAGATGCTGGAGCGGTTCTCCCTGACCGAGGCGGCCAAGAAGGCCGCCATGAACTACTCCGGCGGTATGCGCCGGCGGCTCGACCTCGCCGCCTCGCTGATCGGCAACCCGGCCGTGCTCTACCTGGACGAGCCGACCACCGGTCTCGACCCCCGCACCCGCAACGAGGTGTGGGACGAGGTCCAGCGCCTGGTCGCCGAGGGCGCCACCGTGCTGCTCACCACCCAGTACATGGAGGAGGCCGAGCAGCTCGCCAGCGAGCTGACGGTCATCGACCGCGGCAAGGTCATCGCCAAGGGCAAGGTCGACGAGCTGAAGGCCCGCGTGGGCGGCCGCACCCTGAAGATCCGTCCCGTGTCCTCCGCGGACCTGCCGGGCATGGCCCGCTCGCTGGCCGAGGCCGGACTGGACGGTGTCGCCGGCAGCCAGGCCGTACCGGACGAGGGCATCCTGCTGGTCCCGATCCTGAGCGACGAGCAGCTGACCGCCGTCGTCGGCCTGCTGGCCGCCCGCGGGTACGCGATCGCCGACCTCGGCACCTACCTGCCCAGCCTCGACGAGGTGTTCCTGTCCATCACCGGCCAGAAGCCCACCTCCGTCGAGGACTCCGTTCCCACCGAGAAGACCGAGGAGGTCGCGGCATGAGCACCGTAACCACGACGAAGCCCGCTCCCACCGCGCCCGGTCCGGCCCCGGTGGACGGGGGGTCCGGCGAGGGCCGGATCGGGCTGCGCGCCAACCTGCGGCACATCGGCGCGCTGGTGCGCCGCAACGCCCTGCAGATCAAGCAGGACCCCGAGTCGATGTTCGACGTCCTGTTCATGCCGATCATCTTCACGCTGCTGTTCGTGTTCGTGTTCGGCGGCGCCGTCTCCGGCAAGGGCAACCAGGGCGAGTACGTCAGCTATCTGGTTCCGGGCCTGATGGCGATGATGGGCATGAACATCGCCATGGCGGTGGGCACCGGGGTCAATGACGACTTCAAGAAGGGCGTGATGGACCGTTTCCGGTCCATGCCGATCGCCCGGTCGTCCGTACTCCTCGCCAAGATCGTCGTAGAGATCGGCCGGATGCTGATCGCCATCACGATCCTGCTCTGCGTGGGCTTCATCCTCGGCCTGTCGATCGCCGGCTCGGTCCTGAACCTGTTCGCCGCCATCGCCCTGTCGGTCGTCTTCGGCAGCGCACTGATGTGGATCTTCATCCTGCTGGGTCTGACCATGAAGACCGCGCAGGCCGTCCAGGGCATGGCGATGCTGGTCCTCATGCCGCTGCAGTTCGGCAGCTCCATCTTCGCGAAGCCGATCACCATGCCCGGCTGGCTGCAGACCTTCACCGACTACAACCCGCTGTCGAACCTGGCGGACGCCGCCCGCGCCCTGATCAACGGCACTCCCGTGGGCGACTCGGTGTGGATGACGCTGGCCTGGTCGCTGGCCATCACGGCGGTCACCATGCCGCTCGCGGTGCGGAAGTTCCGCCAGAAGACCTGACCCAGGACCGATCCGTTCCGGATCGCGTCCCGGACGGACACCGGCCCGGGGCCGGGTCAGATGAGGGCGGTGGCCTCCTCCAGGGAGAGGCCGCCGCCCTCGGCGTATGCCTTCTCGAAGCCGGCGTCGCCCAGCGCCGCCCGGGTCAGCTGCTGCGCGAGGGCGAAGTCCTCGCGTTCCGTCGTCACGGGGAAGTGCGCGGGCGGCAGCTGCGCGTGGTAGGCGCCCAGCAGCCGGGCGGCGTCGTACTCCCGGCGCGGACCGCCGAGCGAGACCAGGGAGAGCGCCGCGGTCATCAGATAGACCGCAGGCATCTGCGGGGCCACCATCCGTGCCATCGGGTCGGTGGCGGTCCCCAGGGCCTCCCGGATCCGGTCGAGGGCCTCCTCGTAGCATCCCTGCCGGTTGTCCAGCCAGGCCATCGTGCCGAGCAGGAAGCCGTCGAAGATGGCGAACTCGCCGAATACGAACTCGTCCCGCAGCCGTTGCAGCTGGTCGCGCGCCTCGGCGATGCGTCCCGTCCGGCCCAGGATGCCCGCGAGGAACATCCGGGCAGCGGGCATGGCCTCGTTGCCGTACCCCTGCACCGTGGCGGTGATCTCGGTGAGGATCTCCTCGGCCTCCTCGATCCGGCCGGCCTCGGTCATCGTCCCGGCCATCCGTACCCGCAGCACGGTCACCTGTGCCATGGCCCCGAGACGCTCGGCGTACGCGATCGCCTCGCGGTAGTCGCGGGCGGCGAACGCGTACTCGCCGCGCTTCTCCCGGGCCTCGGCGCGGGCGGACAGCGCCTCGGCGCAGCCCCAGGCATCGCCGAGTTCGCGGAACAGGGCCAGGCTCTCGTCGGCGTCGCGCGAGGCGTCCCCGGCCCAGTCGGCCCGGTTGGCGAGGATGTTGGCGCGCAGCTGGAGCCCGGACGCCAGCTCCCATCGGTCGCCGAGCTCGCGGGCGGTCGCGACGGTCGCGTTGACGACCTCCTGGAGCAGCCCGGGGTCGCCGGCGATCATGACGGCGTAGATCCACAGCGAGGCGGGGGTCCGGCAGGTCTGCGGGAGTCCGGGCCGGTAGATGGCGAGGACCCCGTCGATCAGGGCGCGGACCGAGGGGGTGTTCCAGGTCTCGTTGGTCTGGTCGCGGGAGGCCAGCAGGACCAGGTGCAGCGCGCGCCAGCCCTCGGTGCGCATTTCCTCGGAGTAGGGCGGCGGCGTGTCGACGAGCCGTCCGTAGACGGGCTCGGCGGGCACGAACGGCGGCTCGAAGGGGTTGGGGCCGAGCGCGGCGGCGGCCTCGGACCAGTGCCGGGACTCGGAGCGCAGGTCGTGCATGTGCCAGTACCAGCCCAGCGAGTGGAGCAGGCACAGCACCTCGTCGGTGTCGCGGACGGCGATGGCCCGGCGCAGCACGGTACGCAGGTTCTCGTACTCGGCGGCGAGCCGGTCGGCGGCCGCCCGCTGGCCGTGGCCGCGCAGCAGCGGCTCGGTGGTGCGGGCGAGTTCGCGGTAGTGGACGAGGTGGCGCTGCTCGGTCGCCTCGCGGTCGCCGGGGGACTCGGCGAGGCGCTCGGCAGCGTACTCGCCGACCGTTTCCAGCAGCCGGTAGCGCATGGCGCGGCCGTCGGGACCGGGCGCTGCCACGACGAGGGACTTGTCGACGAGGGAGCCGAGGACGTCCGCGACGTCGTACGGGGCCGCATCGCGCGGGTCGGCGCAGACCGCCTCGGCGGCGGCCAGGTCGCAGCCGCCCGCGAACACGGACAGCCTGCGCAGCACGGTGCGTTCCGACTCGTCGAGGAGGTCCCAGGACCAGTCGACGACCGCGCGCAGGGTCTGCTGGCGCGGCAGGACCGTACGGCTTCCGCTGGTCAGCAGCCGGAACCGGTCGTCGAGGCGATCGGCGATCTGCCGCGGGGTGAGCAGCCGCAGCCGGGCGGCCGCCAGCTCGATCGCGAGCGGCAGCCCGTCCAGGCGACGGCAGATCTCGGCGGCCGCGGCCGGGTCCTCCTCGACGCTGAACCCGGCGCGGGCCGCGGCCCCGCGGTCACCGAGCAGCCGCAGCGCGATCGGGTCGGGCAGGGGTTCCACCGGGCGGACCGTCTCGCCCGGGACGCCGAGGGGTTCGCGGCTGGTGGCCAGGATCCGCACGCCCGGGCAGTGCGTGAGCAGGCGCTCGGCGAGCTCGGCGGCGGCTCCGACGACGTGCTCACAGTTGTCGAGCAGCAGTAGGAGCCGGCGCCGAGCGCAGTGTTCGGCGAGCCGGTCGAGGGGGTCGTCGCCGACGCGCTCCGTGAAGGCCCGCAGTTCCTCGGCGGCGGCGCCGCGCAGCTTGGTCTCGCGGGCGCCGAGCGCGGCGAGGGTGGCTTCGGCGACGTCCTCCGGGTCGCCGGACCCGTCGATGGGGGCCAGTTCGACGAGCCAGACCCCGTCGGGCCAGGCGCTCTCGTCCTGGGCCTCGGCGGCCTCCTGGGACAGCCGCGTCTTGCCGGCGCCGCCGGGGCCCAGCAGCGTGACGAGGCGGGACCGGGTGAGGTCGTCGCCGATGGTGCGGATGTCGTCCTCGCGCCCGACGAAGGTGGTCAGGCGGGCGCGCAGGTTGCCCGCGGACACGGGGGCGGGAGCGGAGGCGGGGGCGGACGCGGGGGCGGGGGCCGGGACGGGCGCTGGGGCAGCGGCCGCGGGGGGCGGCGGCCCGGGAGCCGGGCCCGAGGCGAGCAGTTCGGTGTGCAGGGCACGCAGGTCCGGGCCCGGGTCCGTGCCCAGCCGGTCGGCGAGCTCCCGGCGGACGCCGTCGTAGGCGGCCAGCGCCTCCGCCGGGCGGCCCGCGTCGCGCAGGGCCCGGATGCGCAGGGTGTGCAGGGGCTCGTCCAGCGGGTGCTGCGCGCACAGCGCGGTCAGCTCCGGCAGTGACCGCTCCGCCTCGCCCAGCGCCAGGGCCGCGGCGAGCCGGCCCCGGCGCGCGTCCGTCCGTACGGCCTCCCAGCGCGCGGCCTCCGCGCCCGGGTCCGGCAGGTCGGCGAGGGCGGGGCCGCGCCACAGGGCGAGGGCCTCGTCGTACCGGGCCGCCGCCTCGGCCGGGTCGGGGGCCGCGCCGCCGGCCCGGACCAGCCGCTCGAAGCGGTACAGGTCGACGTCCTCCCGCGCGGCGGCCAGCTCGTAGCCGCCCTCCGCGGACCGCACGGCCGCATGCCCGAGCGCCCTCCGCAGCCGGGCGACCAGCGCCTGCAGGGCGGCCACCGCTTCGGCCGGCGGGTCCGTGTCCCACACCTCGGCGACGAGCAACCGGGTCGGCACCACCCGCCCCGGACGCAGCGCGAGCGCGGTCAGGAGCGCCCGAAGGCGCGCTCCGCCGACGGCCACGGGGGTCCCGTCGTCGTGAATGGCCTGGGCGGTTCCGAGGATCGCGTAACGCACCGGCCCATTGTCCCCGCAGCCGGACCCGGACCCGCACCGTTTTACGCCGGGGCCGCGGGATAGGTTGCCCGCATGGGTCATCAGGGCGGCCGCGGCGAGCGGCGGATCAGTTCGGTATTCCTCGGCATCGTCGCGATCATGGCCGTCACGGGATGGGCTGTGTGGACGGGGTACTCGGCGAGCGCCGGTCTGGCCGTGTTCCTCTTCGTGACCTCGGCGTGGATCGTCTCCCTGTGCCTGCACGAGTACGCGCACGCCCGCACCGCCCTGCACGGCGGCGACCTCACGGTGGGCGCCAAGGGCTACCTGACGCTGAACCCGCTCAAGTACACGCACGCGCTGCTCAGCATCGTGCTGCCGGTGATCTTCGTGATCCTGGGCGGCATCGGCCTGCCCGGCGGCGCGGTCTTCATCGAGCGCAACCGCATCCAGGGCCGCTGGAAGCACAGCCTCATCTCGGCGGCGGGCCCCCTGACCAACGTGGCCTTCGCCGTCGTGTGCACGGCGCCCTTCTGGCTGGGCGCCCTCGACGGGGTGCCGTTGGCCTTCCGCTACGCGCTCGCCTTCCTCGCCATGCTCCAGGTCACGGCGGCGATCCTGAACTTCCTGCCGGTACCGGGCCTCGACGGCTACGGGGTCATCGAGCCCTGGCTGTCGTACCGGGTGCGCCGCGAGGTGGAGCCGCTGGCGCCGTTCGGCCTGCTGGCCGTGTTCGCGCTGCTGTGGATCCCGGGGGTCAACGCGTTCTTCTTCGGCGCGGTGGACGGCCTGATGTCCGCACTCGGCGTGTCGGACCTGGAGACGTACTGCGGCCGCGACCTCTACAGCTTCTGGCGGGACACGGACGGCTTCTGCACCGTCCCGCAGGACTAGACGGCGTTGCGCGCGGCGGCGGCCTTCTCGGCCTTCGCCTTGCGCAGGTAGTACCAGGCCATGTTGGACGTGAGGCCGGCGAGCAGCACCCACACGATCCCGAGGAAGCTGCCCTCGACGAAGGCGACGACGGCCGCGGCCACCGCACAGACGCAGACGACAACGGCGAAGACGGCAAGGCGGGGCATGGAAAGAGCTCCTCGGAAACACTGAACGGGGTCGAGCTCCACCAGTGTCCCCCATGCCCCGCAGTGCTGCCGTAAGGACGTCCGCGATCGCATCGGGCTCGTTTTGCGGCTTTGCCTGACCGCCTGTACCGCACGGCGTTACGGTTCGGCGGGTACGCGCCGTATTCCGCGCGTGACAGAACGAACAGCCCGGCCTGCTCGGACCGCGACGGACGACGCCGGGCGAGTGGGGGGAACGCGCATGCAGGAGATCTCCAAGGGCGCCAACGTCAGCCTGACCGCCCTCAGTGAGGATGCCGGAGCGGTCGTCGTGAGCCTCGGCTGGACCAGCGCCACCGGAGCCGGCGATGCCGATGTCTCCGTGCTGCTCCTGGACGAGAACGGCAAGATCCGCAGCGAGAACGACTTCTACTTCTACAACAACCCCGCCGCCGCGGACGGGAGCGTCCAGCTCCTCGGCAAGACACCGACCGCCAACGGTGACGAGGACCGCATCAGCGTGGACCTCACGGCCGTTCCCGAGGACGTGACACGCATCGTGGTGGCGGCCAGTCAGTACGGGGGCGCGCGGTTCGGGGATCTGGACGACCTGCGCATGACCGTCGCCGACCGGTCGGGGGAGCCGCTCGTCGGGTACTCGATCGAGGACGCGGGCGTCGAGACGGCCTTCATCTTCGGTGAGCTGTACCGGCGCGCCGAGGACTGGAAGTTCCGCGCCGTGGGCCAGGGGTACGAAACCGGGCTCGCCGGGCTGGCCACGGACTTCGGCATCGACGTGGAGGAGGACACCGACGAACCCCAGGGGTCCGCCGCTGTCCCCGATGGACCCGCCGAACCCGCGGCCGCGGAAGCGGCCGTATCCGGCACCGTGGCGGTGGCCGTGCTGCCGGAGGAGGGCGCGGCGCCGGCCGTGGTGGTGGCCGTGGAGGCGGTGAGCGCCCTCGTGCCCGCCCAGACCCGCGGCCGGGCGCCGCGCACGACGAAGAAGAAGGTCACCCTGCCCAAGGTGGCCAGGAAGTCGCTCGCCGAGAACGACTCCTGGCGGACCGCGCGGCTCTTCCCCGTGCCGTCCCTCAAGAGCGACAAGGAGCGTGAGGTCCGGGCGACCTCCGTACTGCTCTCCGTCATGGCACAGGTTCCCGAGCTGGGCCGTCGGCTCACCGCCGGGTTCGGGGCGCCCGCCGGCCGCATGCAGACCTTCACCGAGGTCCCCCTCCCCCACGGCGACACCCCGAAGCGCCCGGACGGGGTGATCCGGGTGGAGCGCGCGGGCAAGCTGTGGACGGCCCTCGTGGAGACGAAGACGCACGGCAACCCGCTCAAGGACGAGCAGGTCCAGCAGTACATGGACATCGCCGCACGCCGCGGCTACGAGGCGGTGATCACGCTCTCGAACGACGTGGCCCTGGACGGCTCACCGGTGGTCGACGTCAAGATCGACGGGCGGCGCAAGCACAAGGTCAGTCTCTGGCACCTGTCGTGGGCGGAGGTGGCCCACCAGGCCCAGATGCTGATCCGCCACGAGGGGGTCGGCAACGCCGCCCACGCCTGGCTGCTCCAGGAGCTGCTGGAGTACCTCCACCACGAGAACTCGGGCTGCCACGGGTTCCAGAACATGGGCCCCGCCTGGGTGCCCGTGCGCAAGGGCATCGAGGACGAGACCATCAGCCCCGACGACGTGCGCGCCGTCGACGTCGTCGAGAGCTGGGAACGGTTGATCCGCCAGGTCTGCCTGCGCCTCGGCGGAGAGTTGGGGCAGAAGGCCCTCCCCGTGCAGCGCACCCGGCGCGAGAGCGACCCCCGGGCCCGGCGGGTCGGAGCGGCCGCGGCGCTGTGCGCCGACGGGAGGCTGTCGGCCGAACTGCGCATCGACGGAACGAGTTCCGTCATCGCCGTCACCGCCGATCTGCGGACCGGCAAGGTCCGTACCTCCGTGGACATCCCCGCCCCGGAGGGCTCGTACCCGCTGGCCACGGCGAAGCGGCTGCTGCGGGTGCTGGCCGAGGCGCCGGCCGACCTACACGTACAGAGCCTGGTGGAGGGCGAGAACGGGCCGCGCGGGACGCTGGAGCGGCTGCGCCCCGAGCCCGGCGACCTGCTGCCCAAGGACGGCTCCGCCCCGACCGGGTTCCGGCTGTCGCTGATCAAGGGGATGGGCAACACTCGCGGCAACACGGAATCCGGCTTCATCCGCGGCGTCGACGATGCCGTCGACCGCTTCTACCACGGGGTGGTGACCCACCTGGGCGCCGTCGAGGCGCGCGGCGGCCGCCGGGGCTGACCGGGCGCCCGGTGGCCTGGTGGTCCGGTCCCGGCCCGAGAGGGCTGGGACCGGACGCCCCGGCTCGGCGTGGCGTCGGGACCCGGGTCAGACGTCCGTGATGCGCAGGCCTGCGTGGGCCTTGTAGCGGCGGTTCGTGGAGATCAGGTTGGCGACCAGGGACTCGACCTGGTGGGCGTTGCGCAGGCGGCCCGCGAAGACGCCGCGCATGCCCGGGATGCGGGCGGCCAGGGCCTGGACGAGGTCCGTGTCGGCGCGGGCCTCGCCGAGGACCATCACGTCGGTGTCGATCTCGTCGATCGACTCGTCCTGGAGCAGGACGGCCGAGAGGTGGTGGAAGGCCGCCGTGACGCGGGAGTCCGGGAGCAGGGCGGCGGCCTGCTGGGCGGCGCTGCCCTCCTCGACCTGGAGGGCGTACGCGCCCTGCTTGTCAAAGCCCAGCGGGTTGACGCAGTCCACCACGAGCTTGCCCGCGAGGTCCTCGCGGAGCGCTTCGAGGGTCTTGGCGTGGCCCTCCCACGGCACCGCGATGATGACGATGTCGCTGCGGCGCGCGCACTCGGCGTTGTCCGCGCCCTCCACGCCGAGGCCGAGCTCTTCGGCCGCGGTCCGCGCGCGGTCGGCCGCGCGGGAGCCGATGATCACCTTCTGGCCGGCCCTGGCGAGCCGGTAGGCCAGGCCCCGGCCCTGGTCTCCGGTGCCGCCGAGGACGCCGACGACGAGGCCGGACACGTCCGGCAGCTCCCACGGGTCCTTGACCGGCGGCTTCTGCGTGTTGTCTGAGGAAGTCATGGGGGCGAGGGTACTGCCGGGTAGCCCACAGTCGAAGGGTGGCGAAGGGGAAGGAACCGCTCCCCGTGTGCGCCGCATGGTGCAGGATGCCGATATGGACGCCGTGAGGGTCGCGCTGCTGCGCGAGGTGCTCGCCGGCACGCAGTGGCCGGGCTCCGCCCGCCGCTTCGCCGGGTCGCTGCGCCGGTCGGTCGTGCCGGCCGGCGGGCAGCTGCTGCTGGTGGGGACCGAGGGCTACGAGCCCTGGCACCTGGCGGCGCACCTGGTGGACGAGGCCGCCTGGTCGGGCCTGCCGGAGCTGGCGCCCACGCTCGTACGCCACCACGTGCGGCCCGGGGAGCCGCCGCACCTGTCGGTGGGGCTGGGCAGGCTGGCGGCGGCCCGGCGCGGGCACACCCTGCTGGTGGTGGCGCCCGGGGCGCCGGGCGAGGGTCTGCTGGAGCGCGTCCACGACGCCCGGCGCGCGGGGGCGACCGTACTGTCCCTCGACGGCGGGGACCCGGACCTGGGCACGCTCGCGCACGATGCGCTGTCGGTGCCGGAACCCGACGGCGAGATGGATCTCGACACCGTGCAGCACCTGGTCAGCGCGGCGGCCGGGGAGAACGGCCTGCCGGTGCAGCGCGGCGGTCCGCGCCGGTTCCGGGACCGGCTGGCGCGGCTGGCCGACCGGCTGACCGCGCCGCCGCCCAGCCGCTGGTAGGGCTTACGCCCCACCCGTGCCGGTGGCGCCCTCTTCGCCCTCGCGGGTCCTGTCGTTCCACTTGGGGTCGTTCTGCCATTCGAGGTTGCGCTCCTGCGCCGTCTCCATGGCGTGGTTCGCCTCCTCCGGGGTCGCGTAGGGCCCGAACCGGTCCTTGGCCGGGCACTCGGGGCCTTCCTCGACCTTCTTGTGGACCAGGCAGTAGTACCACTCGCCGGGTTTGCCCACCTGACGCTTCTTGAACAGGGCCATCGTCGTCGGGCTCCTCTCGTACCTCTCTGTGCCGCCATGCTGCCCCATCCCCGCTGGATACACTCGCTCGCATGTCTGGCCAGTCGCTGCTCGTACCAGGCGAGCTCTCTCCCGTCCGTTCCGTTCCCGGAAACATCCGCCGGCCCGAGTACGTGGGCAAGCCCGCGCCCACTCCGTACACCGGACCGGAGGTGCAGACGGCCGAGACCATCGAGGCCATGCGCATCGCCGGCCGGATCGCCGCCCAGGCGATGGAGGAGGCCGCCAAGCACATCACTCCGGGGGTGACCACCGACGAGCTGGACCGGGTCGCGCACGAGTACATGTGCGATCACGGCGCCTACCCGTCGACGCTGGGGTACCGGGGCTTCCCGAAGTCCCTGTGCTCCTCGCTGAACGAGGTCATCTGCCACGGGATCCCCGACTCGACCGTCCTCAAGGACGGCGACATCGTGAACCTCGACGTGACCGCGTACATCGGCGGCGTGCACGGCGACAACAACGCGACCTACCTGTGCGGGGAGGTGGACGAGGAGTCGCGGCTGCTGGTGGAGCGCACCCGCGAGGCACTGAACCGGGCGATCAAGGCCGTCAGGCCGGGCCGCCAGATCAACGTCATCGGCCGGGTCATCGAGTCGTACGCGAAGCGCTTCGGCTACGGCGTGGTCCGGGACTTCACCGGACACGGCATCAACTCGTCCTTCCACTCCGGCCTGATCATCCCGCACTACGACAGCCCGCACGCCACCACCGTCATCGAGCCCGGGATGACCTTCACCATCGAGCCGATGCTGACCCTGGGCACCCACGAGTACGACATGTGGGAGGACGGCTGGACGGTCGTCACCAAGGACCGCAAGCGCACGGCGCAGTTCGAGCACACGCTGGTCGTGACGGACTCCGGCGCGGAGATCCTGACCCTTCCGTAGCCGTGACCACACCTGCGTCCGGGCCCGGTGCACCTAGTGCACCGGGCCCGGACCTGTTTCCGCGGACTTCCCGTGGGGCTACGCGCTGAGCGGGAACTGCTCGCCCAGCTCGCGGAAGACCGCGCCGTTGAAGTCGAAGGCGCGCTTGCACTCGTCGATGATGCGCTGCTTCTCCAGGTCGTCCGCGGCGATGGCGTCGAGCAGCTCGCGGTAGGTCCGCTTGAAGGCCGCCGGGTTGGAGATGTCCGCGAAGACGTAGAACCGGACGCCGTCGCCCTTGCGCTCGAAGCCCCAGGTGCGCTCGGCCTTGTCGCGGATGATCTGGCCGCCGGAGAGGTCGCCCAGGTAGCGGGTGTAGTGGTGGGCGACGTACCCGCCCGGCCACTCCGCGGCGCACTGGGCCACCCGGTCCGCGTACGCACGCGTCGCGGGCAGGGCCACCGCGTTCTCGCGCCAGTCCGGGCCCACCAGGTGGGCGAGGTCGCGCTCGATCTCGGCGACGCGCATGAGCTCGGGCCGGATGAAGGGGCCGGCCACCGCATCGTCCTTGAGGGACTCCGCCGCGTCCTCCAGGGCCCGGTACACGAACCACAGCTGCTCGGTGTAGCGCGTGTACGCGTCCACGCCGAGCCGTCCGCCCAGCAGATCGCTCATGAAGGTCGACGTCTCGGCCTCCGTGTGCTGCTCGTGCGAGGCGACGCGGATGACCGTAGAGAAGGCGTCCAAGGCGGACCTCCAGGAAGAGGAATCGGGCGTGACGGCACCGCCGTCACGCCCGATCTTCCTACTTAGGCTTGCCTAAGTCAATGAGTTCCCGACGTCCTGTCGGTAAAAAATCCCGGCCCTGCGCCCTCTGCGTCCCCTGCGGCGCGCAGGCGTTCGTGGAGGGTTCGAGGCGGGTTTCGAGGCGGGGTGGCGCAGGGCCCGGTCAGGCCGGGTTCGGGGCGAAGCGGACGCGGCCGCCGATCTCCACCGTGCCGTCCGGGCCGGGCGCGGTGAGGATCTGGGAGCCGGCACCCTGGGTGATGTTCAGGGCGCGGTTGAGCTGGGCCGTCAGCAGGATGGCCGCCGAGCCGGTGGCCTCGTCCTCCGCGATGATCCCGTCGGGGCGGCGCGGGAACCCCCGGGCGCGCACGCGGCCCGCGGCCTCGTCCTCCCAGGCCCAGGCGTACAGCCAGCCCTCGCCGGGCGGCGGGGCCGGCAGCGCCTCGACCTCGGCGACGGATCCGAACTGCTCGGTGCGCTTGCCCTCGACCCACTCGGGGCGGGCCGTGATCCAGGTGAACTCCCCGTCGTCACGGGCCCATACGGATCCGGCGGGCGGCTGGAGCTCCTCGATGTCCAGCAACCACGCGACCCCGACCAGCGGATGCCCCGCGAAGGACATCCGTGTGCCGGGGGTGCGGATGTCGACGACCCCGCGCTCGGGGTCGTCGACGAACACCGTCTCGCTGTAGCCGAGTTCGGCGGCCAGGGCCTGCCGCGACGCGTCGTCGGGGCAGGTCCGGCCGTCGCGTACGACACCGAGCAGGTTGCCGAACCGGCCGTCACCCGCGCAGAAGACCTTCAACACGTCGAGATCGTTCACGCGGGAATTGAAGCACGGCTCAGTTCTGGGCCGTACGGCGCCTGCGCGCGAAGTACACCGCGCCCGCACCGGCCGCGATCACCACGCCGGAGGTGGTGAGCAGGGCTCCGGCGGGGATCTCGGCGCCGGTGTTCGCGAGGTTGCCGCCGACGGTGGAGGAGCCGCCGCCCACGGTGCCGCCCGTACCGCCGGTGGTGCCGGTGGTGCCGCCGGTCGTACCGCCCGTGGTGCCGCCGTTCGAGCCGCCGGTGGTTCCGCCCGTCGTGCCGCCGGTGTTACCGCCGGTGCTGGGCAGGGTGGCGTCCTTGTCCACCGCCACAGCGAAGGTGAGCGGGTCGATCGCGTCGCCCGCCTTGTACATGGAGCCGGTGGTGTCGTTGGCGAAGGCCCCGGCACCCTCGGCGGTGAAGACCGCCGGGACGGCGTTCAGCGCCAGGACGCCGTTCTTCGTCTTGTAGTCGGTCTTCGACAGGTCGAGCGTGGCGAAGCGAAGACCCGTCCTGGTGCCGGAGCCGTTCTTGACGTCCACGTAGAGGGTGCCGGTCTTGCCGGTGGCCTCGACGCGGGGGTTGCCGAAGGTCATGTCGATGCCGTGGGCGGCGTACTGGAAGCGGAGGTTGCCCTCGAAGGAGGCGTTCAGCTTCTGCTTCTTGACGTCGAGATCGCCCTTGCCGAAGGCGAAGTCGAAGGTGTCGCCGTTCCTGGCGGCGCCGCCGGCCGGGGTGATCGAGCCCGCGCTGAGCACGTACTTGCGGAAGGACTCCTTCACGCCCCAGGTCAGCTTGCCGCTGAGCACCTTCTGCGTGTCGTCGGCCGGAGGCGTCGGATTCTTGGTGGTGGTGGTGGACGGAGTCGGCTCGGGCGCCGGCTTCTCGAACTCCAGCTTGGCGTTGAGCGGGTCGCCCGGCTTGTCCTTGTAGCTCGCCGAGCCGAGGGCGTCCGCGGCCTCCTGGGTGAGCGTGGTCGCCAGGTTGGCCATCGACTGGCCGGCGAAGGCCACGGTTGCCATGGGCACGTCCTGGGTGGTCGTGCCGCCCTTGGTGACGTCCGCGGTGAGCTTCTTGGTGCCGGTGTCTATCCGGATGTCCGAGAGCTTGACCTCGAAGCCGTGGCCGGTCGGCGGGGCGGGCGAGGAGAAGGTGACGCTGCCCTTGAAGGCCGCCTTCACCACGTGCCCGTTGGCCGGCTCGTACGCACCGGTCGGCTCGACGAAGCGCAGGGTGCCGTCCTCGTTCTGCTTGGCGCCGTCCGCGACGGTGATCGTGCCCTTGGCCATGCCGGTCACGTAGGCGCGGTAGCTCGCGAGCACGCCCCAGTCCAGGGTGCCACCGGTGATCTTCATCGGGTCGGTGGGCGGGCCGCCCGCGGCGGTGGCGGGCAGGGCGTAGACGGTGGCGCCGAGCGCGGCAGCGGTCAGGACGGCGGCCGCGAGGGAGATCGGGCGTCGAATGGACGACATGGCTGGGTACTCCTGAAGGAACAGAGAAGGGGGAATGAAGGAGGAGGGGCCTACTGGGGCGCGTCGGTGGGCGCGTTCGCGGGGCCTGCGGCATCCGGGTCGGAGCCTGCGGCCGAGGCCCCGGCCGTACGCCGCTTGCGCACGGCCAGGAAGGCGCCACCGCCGGCCACGACCAGGACGGCCACGGCGAGGGCGATGAACAGCCCGGTGTCGGAGGACTCCGCGTCCTTCGCGACCGGGGCGGGCTCGGTGGACGGCGACGCGGACGCGGGGGCGGGCGAGGCCGTCGAGCCCAGGTCGGGCAGGGCGGGCAGCTGGGCGGTGGAGTCCAGGGCGACGGCGAGCGAGACGGGGTCCATCTCGGTGCCGGCCTTGTACATGGCGTTGAAGGCCTGGGAGCCGCCCTCGGTGAGGGTGGCCGGGGCTTCGGTCAGGGTGGCCAGCTTGCCCTCGGTCTTCAGACCCTTGGCGTCGAACTCGACGAGCGGGACCGCGTTCTTCGTCTGGCCGCCGGTGGTGACGTCCGCGGACAGGACGCCCTTGCCGTTCTCCACCTTCACGCTCATCCTGCCGAGCGTGAGGTCCAGGTGGGCGCCGGTGAACCGGACGGTACCGGCGAAGGCCGCGTCGAACGTGCCTTTCGCACCGTCGAACGAGCCCTTGCCCTGGGGGAAGCGGAAGAGCGCACCGCCGTCCTGGGCGCCCTCGGCGAGGACCCACTTGCCCTGGCCGATCGAGCCGGTGACGTACTCGCGGAAGGTGCGGCGCACCCCCCAGTCGACGGCGGCGTCGGCGAAGGCGCCCGGCGCCTGCGTGGCAGCGTCACCGGCACCGGCACTCGGCTGCGCGGTCGCCGACGGCGAGGGCGCGGCGGCCGGGGCGGTCTTGACGTCGGCGGAGAGCGAGACGGGGTCGAGCTGGGTACCGGCGCCGTAGTAGCCCGCGAAGGCCTTGGCGCCTTCCGCGGTCAGGGTGGCCGGGAGGTTGGTGAGGGTCAGCGGGCTGGCGCCGCCCTTCATGTTGATGCCGCCGACGCCGAGGGTGGCGAAGGCGACCTGCGACTGGTCGGTGACCGCGCCGCTGTCCTTGGCCTTGCTGGAGACGTCCACGTACAGGGTGCCCCTGCCGCCGGAGATCTTGACGGTCGGGCGGCTGATCGTCATGTCCAATTCGTGGACACCGTCGGGCTTCTGGTGTCCCTGGAAGGTCACCCCGCCCGAGTAGGAGGCCTCGAAGGTGCCGGAGTCGGGGTCGTAGGAGCCGTTCGCGGAGTGGAAGCGGAACAGGCTGCCGCCCACCGTGGCGGCTCCGCTCTTCAGCTTGAAACTGCCTTTTGCCACCGGACCCGTGACATAACTCTGGAAAGACGATTTGATGCCCCAGTCGAGTCGACCCCCCTGTACGGTGCCCGCCTGAGCGGCGGTCGCCGGGAGCAGAGCGCCGAGCAGGGCCGCCAACAGGGCGACGGCGAACGTACGGACGGGTCTCGTGGGCATGAATGCCCCCTCCTAAGGTCTAGCGAGCAAGGTTAGGCTAACCTAAGCTAACCCCGGCCGGATGAACACCCCCCGGTCTCCACAACCTCAGTCGGACGATCAGGACGGTGCCTTCGTGCCTACGCCCGCCGCGTCATACCGCTTTCCCCGTCTCGCCGTTGCCGTGGCAGCACTGGCACTCGCGCTGACGGCCTGCGGAGGTACGGCCACCACCCCGGACCGGGCGACCCCCGGCGCAGCCGCGGTCCCGGACCGGGTGGAACCACTCGCTCCGGCGCCACAGCCCGCGCTCCCGGTCACCGTGTCCTCGGTCGACGGCGCCCGGGTCACCGTCACGTCCGCCGACCGGGTCGTTCCGCTGAGCGGCAGCCTCAACGAGATCGTCCACACCCTGGGCCTCGGCCGGCAGGTCGTCGCCCGGGACATCACGGCCACCTTCGAACAGGCCGCCCAGCTCCCGGTGGTGACACGCGGCCACGACGTCTCCGCCGAGAGCGTGCTCTCGCTGCGCCCGACGCTGGTGCTCGCGGAAACCACCAGCGGTCCCGGAGAAGCGATTCAGCAGATCCGCGACGCCGGTATCCCGGTGCTCGTCATCGCCCCCGCCAAGGGGCTGGACGACGTCCCGAAGCGAATCGAAGCGGTGGCCGCCGCACTCGGCGTCAAGGAGGCCGGCACGCAGCTGAACCAGCGCACCGCCGACCGGATCGCCACCGTCCGCAAGGACATCCCGGCCGCCTCCGGCAAGAAGCCCCGGGTGGCCTTCCTCTACCTCCGCGGCACCGCCTCCGTCTACCTGCTGGGCGGCTCGGACTCCGGCGCCGCCTCCCTGCTGGAGGCCGCCGGTGCGGTCGACACCGGCAAGGACTCCGGACTCGGCAAGGACTTCACCCCGATCACCAGCGAGGCCCTGGCGGCCGCCGCCCCCGATGCGATCCTCGTCATGTCCAAGGGGCTCGAATCGGTCGGTGGCGTCGACGGCCTGGTGAAGATCCCGGGCGTCGCCCAGACCCCGGCCGGCATGGACCGCCGGGTCCTCACGGTCGACGACGGCGTCCTCCTCAACTACGGCCCGCGCACCGACCAGGTCCTCTCCTCCCTGGTCACCCAGCTCTACAACAAGGGCGCCTGACATGGCCCTGCACGACCGTTCCGACGGGGCCGGAAGCCTGCCGGGGCACCCCCCACAGACCGAACGCACCGCCACCACCACCGCACCCGCCGACCGGCCGACCGGTTCCGACGGGGCCGGGTGTGTGTCGGGGCGCTCCCCGCAGGGCGCCGAATGCACCGCCGCCGCGCCCTCCGACGCCTCGTCACATTCGGCGTCCGAGGAGACGCCCCGGCGCGCGCCCGGCCCCGGCGGAACCACCCCCGCCGATCCCACCCCCGCCGAAACCACCCCCGCCGACCCCGGCCCCGCCGAAACCGCCCCGCCCGCCCCGCCCGCCCCGCCAAAACCCAAGCCCCGCAACCGCAACCGCAGCGGCAGCGGCAGCGGCAGCCGCAGACCCGCACTCCTCACCACCGCCCTCGTCGCGGCCCTGGCCGTCCTCGCCCTCGTCTCCGCCGGAACCGGGGCTTACGACATCCCCCTCGGGGACGTCCTCGCTTCCGTCCAGCACCACCTCGGCCTCGGCGGCGCCCCCCTCGACCGCGTCGGCGAGAGCGTGCTGTGGAACGTCCGCCTTCCCCGGGTCGTGCTCGCCCTGCTCGTCGGCGCCAGCCTCGGCTGTGCGGGCGCGCTGATGCAGGGCGTCTTCGGCAACCCCCTCGCCGAGCCCGGCGTCATCGGCATCTCGGCCGGCGCCGCCGTCGGCGCGGTGGCCGCCATCGGCCTCGGCCTCAGCTTCTTCGGCAACTGGACCATCACCGTCTGCGCGTTCGTCGCGGGCCTGATCACCGTCAGCTCCGTCTACCTCCTCTCCCGCAACGGCGGGAAGACGGAAGTCGTCACCCTGATCCTCACCGGGATCGCCGTCAACGCCTTCGCCGGCGCCCTCATCGGCCTGTTCGTCTTCTTCGCGGACAGCGGCCAGGTCAACCAGATCACCTTCTGGCAGCTCGGCTCCCTCGCCCAGGCCACCTGGCCCAAGGTGCTCGCCGTCCTCCCCTGCGCCCTCGCCGGTCTGCTGGTCGCCCCGTTCCACTCCCGCCGGCTCGACCTGCTCGCGCTCGGCGAACGGCCCGCCCGCCACCTGGGCATCGACGTCGAACGGCTGCGCATCGCCCTCATCCTGGTCGTCGCGCTGCTCACCGCCGCGGCCGTCGCCGTGGCCGGCGTCATCACCTTCATCGGCCTGCTCGTCCCGCACCTGCTGCGCATGGCCAACGGCCCCGGCCACCGCTTCCTGATCCCCGGCAGCGCCCTCGCCGGCGCCCTGGTCCTGGTCGCGGGCGACCTGGCGGCCCGGACCCTCGCCCAGCCCGCCGAGCTGCCGCTCGGTGTCCTGACCGCCCTGCTCGGCAGCCCGTTCTTCTTCTGGCTGCTGCGCCGCACCCGCCGCAAGCAAGGAGGCTGGGCGTGACCAGCAGGCTGACGGGGCTGCTCACCCGCACACGAAGGACCGTCCCGGCCCGCCCCGCCCCGGGCGCCGCCCTCGCCGAGGCCGTGGGCCTGCACGTCCGGCTCGGGCAGCGCAAGGTCCTCGCCGGTATCGACCTGACCGCCCGGGCCGGTGAGGTGCTCGCGCTCGTCGGTCCGAACGGCGCGGGCAAGTCCACGCTGCTGGCCGCGCTCGCCGCAGACCTGCCCGCCGCCTCCGGGGAGATCCGGATCGACGGCCGACCGGTGGGTGACTGGAGCGCCGCGGACCTCGCCCTGCGCCGCTCCGTACTCCCGCAGTCGGCCGCGCTGTCCTTCCCCTTCCCCGTGAAGGACGTCGTACGGATGGGCCGCGCACCCTGGTCCGGCACCCCCCTCGCGGAAGCCGACGAAGAGGCGGTGGCCGTCGCCATGGCCGCCACCGAGGTCACGGACTTCGCCGCGCGCCCCTTCTCCGCCCTTTCCGGCGGCGAGCGGGCCCGGGTCGCACTGGCGCGCGTACTGGCCCAGCGGGCCCCGCTGCTGCTGCTCGACGAACCGACCGCCGCCCTCGACCTGCGCCACCAGGAGCTCGTACTGCGGATCTGCCGGGAGCGGGCCGGGGCGGGGGACGCGGTCGTCGTCGTCCTGCACGACCTGGGGCTCGCCGCCGCGTACGCGGACCGGGCCGCGGTCCTGCACGACGGGCGGATCGCCGTGGACGGCCCGCCGGCCGAGGTGTTCGGGGACGAACTGCTGAGCCGGGTCTACCGGCAGCCGGTGGAGGTCCTTCCGCACCCGCGCACCGGTGCTCCGCTGGTGGTTCCCGTACGGGCTTGACCTCCGCTTGACCGTGCCATGGGGCTGCCGTGGAGGGCCCGTGACAGGGCCGTGTCCAAGACCCGAAGGTATGAGCTGAATCACGGTACGAGGGGGTATGGGTGAGGTAAGCCTCGGTTAAGTTAGGTCCGCCTCATCGGCCTCTCCCCCTCGGGACGGCCCCTTCGTCCGACGCCAGGAGCCTCCGTATGCGCCCCGCTCGCCTCACTGTCATCGCCGCGGCCTCCGTGGCGGCCGCACTGACCGCCGTCACCGGCTGCTCGCAGAAGAGCGACACGGGCGGCAGCGACGCGATCAAGGTGGCGGCGTCCGACAGCGCCTGCGACGTGTCGAAGACGGAGTTCCCGTCCGGCAAGGTGCAGATCGACGTCGAGAACAAGGGCTCCAAGGTCACCGAGGTCTACGTCCTCTTCCCGGACGCCCGCATCGTGACCGAGCGCGAGAACATCGGCCCCGGCACCAAGGCCTCCATCACCGCCGAGATCAAGGCGGGCGACTACGAGATCGTCTGCAAGCCCGGCATGAAGGGCGACGGCATCTCCCAGAAGGTCAAGGCCACCGGCAAGGGCGGCGGCGAGAAGCGCTCCCCCGAGATGGACGCCGCGGTCGCCGCCTACCGCGCGTACGTGGTCACGCAGGCCGAGGAGACCCTCCCCAAGGCCCAGGCCTTCGCGGACGCGGTCAAGGCCGGTGACGTCGAGGGCGCGAAGAAGCTCTATGCCGCCTCCCGCATCGGCTGGGAGCGCACCGAGCCGGTCGCCGAGTCCTTCGGCGACATCGACCCCAAGGTCGACGTCCGCGAGGACGGCCTGGAGGCCGGCCAGGACCTGGAGAAGGACTGGACCGGCTGGCACCGCCTGGAGAAGGCCCTGTGGGCCGACAACAAGATCGGCGACCGGGAGAAGGAGCTCGCGGGCCTCCTGATCACGGACCTGACCGACTGGCAGAAGAAGGTCGGCCAGGCCGAGATCACCCCGACCTCGATCGCCAACGGCGCCAAGGAGCTCCTGGACGAGGTCGCCACCGGCAAGGTCACCGGCGAGGAGGAGCGCTACTCGCACACCGACCTGGTCGACTTCAAGGCCAACGTCGAGGGTGCGCAGAAGGCGTACGAGCTGCTCAAGCCGATCGCGTCGAAGAACGACCCCGAGCTGGTGAAGCAGCTGGACGCCCAGTTCGCGGCCCTGACGGTGCTGCTGGACAAGTACCGCGCCGACAAGGCCTCCTACGAGTTCACCTCGTACGACAAGGTCGGCGAGGCGGAGCGCAAGGAGCTCTCGGACGGTGTGAACGCACTGGCCGAGCCGCTCTCCAAGCTCGCCGCAGCCGTCACCAAGTAAGCAGGGTCGAGGAGAGGGCGGGAGAGGGCGATGACCGAGTCGGACTCGGCTGCGGAGCAGCACGAGCGGGCGGAAGGCGCGCCGTCGCGGCGCGCGGTGCTGGGCTGGGGCGGGGCCGGGTTCGCACTCGGCGCCGCCGCGGCCGGCGGAGCGGTCGCGGCGTTCGGCCCCGGCTCGGACATGGTCACGGCGGCCTCCACCGGCGCGGCCGTGCCCTTCCACGGCGAGCACCAGGCGGGTATCGCCACCGCGGTCCAGGACCGCCTGCACTTCGCGGCCTTCGACGTGAAGACGAAGGACCGCGCGGAGCTGATCAAGCTCCTCAAGGAGTGGACCGCGGCCGCCCGGCTGATGACTGCCGGCCTGCCGGTCGGCGAGGGCGGCTTCGGCGGCCTCCCGGAGGCCCCGCCGGACGACACGGGCGAGGCGCTGGGCCTGAAGGCCTCCCGCCTCACCCTGACCATCGGCTTCGGGCCGGGCCTGTTCGCCAAGGACCGGTTCGGGCTGGAGGGCAAGCGCCCCGAGGCCCTGGTGGACCTGGAACTGTTCCCCGGCGACAACCTGGACCCGGCCCGCTCCGGCGGCGACCTCTGCGTCCAGGCCTGCGCCGACGACCCCCAGGTCGCCGTGCACGCCATCCGCCAGCTGGCCCGCATCGGCTTCGGCCGCACCGCGATGCGCTGGTCGCAGCTCGGCTTCGGCAAGACCTCGTCGACCACGCCCGACGAGCAGACCCCGCGCAACATGATGGGCTTCAAGGACGGCACCCGGAACATCGCCGGCACCGACCGGGCGGCCCTCGACAAGCACGTGTGGGTCGGCTCGGGCGACGGCAGCGAGTGGCTGACCGGCGGCTCGTACCTGGTGGCGCGCCGGATCCGGATGAACATCGAGACCTGGGACCGCACTCCGCTCCAGGAGCAGGAGGACATCTTCGGCCGCGACAAGGGCGAGGGTGCCCCGGTCGGCAAGTCCAAGGAGCGCGACGAGCCCTTCCTGAAGGCGATGAAGCCGGAGGCGCACGTCCGCCTCGCGCACCCGGACACCAACAACGGTGCGACGATCCTGCGCCGCGGCTACTCCTTCACCGACGGCACGGACGGTCTGGGCCGCCTCGACGCGGGCCTGTTCTTCCTCGCCTACCAGCGCGACGTCCGCAAGGGGTTCGTCCCGATCCAGCGCAACCTGGCGAAGTCCGACGTCCTCAACGAATACATCCAGCACGTGGGTTCGGCGATCTTCGCCGTCCCGCCGGGCGTCCGCGACAAGGACGACTGGTGGGGCCGGACGCTGTTCGCGTAGTCCCCGCCGGAGAGGAAGCACCAGCCGTGTTCGGCAACTATCTGATCGGCCTGCGCGAGGGGCTGGAGGCCAGCCTGGTCGTCTGCATCCTCGTCGCGTACCTGGTGAAGACCGGGCGCCGGGACGCCCTGCGTCCCGTGTGGATGGGCATCGCGATCGCCTGCGCGCTGTCCCTCGCCTTCGGCGCGATGCTCGAATTCGGCACCCAGGAGCTGACCTTCGAGGCGCAGGAGCTGCTCGGCGGCACCCTGTCGATCATCTCGGTGGGTCTGGTGACGTGGATGGTCTTCTGGATGAAGCGCACCGCGCGCCACCTGAAGGCCGATCTGCACGGCAGGCTCGACACGGCGCTCGCCATGGGCACCGGCGCGCTGGTCGCCACCGCCTTCCTGGCCGTCGGCCGTGAGGGCCTGGAGACGGCGCTGTTCGTGTGGGCGTCGGTACGGGCCAGCGGCGAGGGTTCGTCGGCGCCGCTGATCGGTGTGCTGCTGGGCATCGGCACGGCGATCGTGCTCGGGTACCTCTTCTACCGGGGCACCCTGAAGATCAATCTGGCGAAGTTCTTCAAGTGGACCGGCGCCATGCTGGTGGTCGTCGCCGCGGGCGTGCTCGCGTACGGGGTCCACGACCTCCAGGAGGCCCGCTTCCTGGGCGGTCTCGGCAACAAGGCCTTCGACATCAGCGAGACGGTCCCGCCGGACAGCTGGTACGGGACCCTGCTCAAGGGCGTCTTCAACTTCCAGCCGGACCCCACCGTCCTCCAGCTCACGGTGTGGCTGCTGTACCTGGTCCCCGTGCTGACGCTGTTCCTCGTGGACCGCGGCCGCCCGGCGGCGCCCCCGCTGAAGGCGCGGCCCGCGGACGCGGGGACGGACTCCACTCCCGCCGGCTGACGGGCGGCAGCAGAATGTCGGCCGACAGGCTGTGGTGCAGGGCTCTCGGGCCCCTCACCACAGCCTGTCGGTGTTTCCGGGGTACAGCGGGACGCGGGCTCCCGTGAAGGCGGCGCGGTCCCGGGCCGGTTCGTCCGTGAAGAAGGCCGCCACCACCACCTTGTCGAAGCCCGGTGCGTCGGTGGCCAGGGGTTGCCCGGGGGTCCCGCCGACCAGCACCGTGCCCGGCAGCACCGGGAAGCCTGCCGCCTCGTAGAACGGCGCCAGCGGCCGGTCGCAGCTGAACAGCGCCAGGTCCACGGCCGGGTCCGCCGCCAGCTCGGCGCGGGCCGCCGCCACCAGCCGCGCCCCGCATCCCCGGCCACGCAGCGTGGACCGGGTCACGACCGCGCTCAGCCCGGCCGCCCGGTACGTCCGCCCCGCGAGCCGGATCTCCTTGAACAGCAGTGCCAGCGAGGCGGCCACGGTGCCGTCCGCGGTCAGCAGGAGCAGGGCCCGCGGGGCCAGCGCCGGGTCGTGCCCGGGCTCGGCCCCCGGCCAGGCCGCGGCCTCCAGCTCCGCGACCTGCCGCGCCGGCCCTGCGGGCAGGTCCGCCTCCGCGTAACGGACCACCCTCACGAATCCAGCCCCTCCGGAGTTCGAGGCGCGGGGTCCGGGGCGGAGCCCCGGGAATCCGGGCCGATGGATTCGCTCACGGGATGCGCACGCCCTCGCCGCCCACCCTGACCCGGGGGTCACCGGCGCGCAGTTCCACGGTGAGCACTCCGGGGCGGCCCATGTCCGCGCCCTGGTGGAGGGTGAGCACGGCGTCCGCCGGGACCAGGCCGCGTTCGCGGGCGTACGCGCCGAAGGCGGCCGCGGCGGCTCCCGTGGCGGGGTCCTCGACCACTCCGCCGACCGGGAAGGGGTCCCGTACGTGGAACTCCGCCGGGCCCGCCCGGTGCACCAGCTGGACCGTGGTGAGGTCCAGACGGCGCATCAGGGCCTCCAGCCGGGCGAAGTCGTAGGCGAGGTCCGCGAGCCGGGCCCGGGTGCGGGCGCCGAGCACCAGGTGCCGGGCCCCGGCATAGGCGATCGCGGGCGGGAACGCCGGATCCAGGTCGGCCTCGGGCCAGTCCAGGGCGGCCAGCGCTTCGGCGAGGTCCGCGGCGCCGATCTCCTCGGTGTGCGGCTCGACGCTGGTGAGCGTGGCCCGCAGCTGCCCGCCCTCGGAGGTGACGGACACCGGTACGGTGCCGGCTCGGGTGGCGAGGAGGATCTCCCCCGGTCCGATCCGCTCGGCCAGCGCGACGGCCGTGGCCACGGTCGCGTGCCCGCAGAAGGGGACCTCCGCCTTGGGGCTGAAGTAGCGCACGGTGAAGGCCCGGCCCTCCCCCTCCGGACCGCCGAACCCCTCGGGCGGCGCGGTCAGGAAGGCCGTCTCGCTGTAGCCCAGCCCGGCGGCGATCTCCAGCATGGCGCTCTCGTCGAGGCCTGCGGCGTCGAGCACGACCCCGGCGGGGTTGCCGCCGTCCGGGTCGTGGGAGAAGGCGGTGTAGCGCAGCACTTCGGTCGTCATGATCGGCTCAACCCCGGCCGCCCGTGCGCCATTCCCGGCCGCCGGCCGGGCCGTCCGCCGGGCCGTCGGTCACACGGTCGGCCACACGGTCGGCCGCGCCGTCAGCCGCGGCCGATGTACGGCATCGAGGTCGCCATCACCGTCGCGAACTGCACGTTCGCCTCCAGCGGGAGCTCCGCCATGTGCAGGACGGTGCGGGCCACGTCGGCGGCGTCCATCACCGGCTCGACGGCCAGCTGCCCGTTGGCCTGGAGGATGCCGGTCTGCATCCGCTCGGTCATCTCGGTCGCCGCGTTGCCGATGTCGATCTGGCCGCAGGCGATCCGGTACGGCCGTCCGTCCAGCGACAGGGACTTGGTCAGGCCCGTCATGGCGTGCTTGGTCGCGGTGTACGCGATGGAATTCGGGCGGGGCACGTGCGCCGAGATGGAGCCGTTGTTGATGATGCGGCCGCCCTGCGGCTCCTGCCGCTTCATCTGCCGGAAGGCGGCCTGCGCGCACAGGAAGGCGCCGGTCAGGTTGACGTCGACGACCGAGCGCCAGGCCTCGTAGCTGATGTCCTCCAGCGGAACCCCGCCGGGGCCGAAGGTGCCCGCGTTGTTGAAGAGCAGGTCGAGGCGCCCGTATCGCGCGCGAACCGACTCGAACAGAGCAGTCACCTCGTCCGGGTCGCTCACGTCCGCCCGTACGCACAGCACGTCGGCGCCGTCACCGGCGGCCCTCGCGGTCTCCTCCAGCGGCTCGGCCCGGCGACCGGCGACGGCCACGGCCCAGCCGGCGGCTGCCAGCGTCAGCGCCACGGAGCGACCGATCCCGGAACCGGCGCCGGTCACCACGGCGATTTTCTTCGTACTTTCGTCCATGGGGCCGCAGGGTACGTCACACGGCGCCCCGCTCCCCGGACGTTCCGTTTGCTGAGAGCATGGGTCGGTCAGGGGTGCGTAGATCAGATGAGAAGACTGGAGTCCCGCATGCCGGAGAGAGGCCCCGCGACGGCCCCCTCGCACGACTCGTCGCCCGATTCGCCCTCTGCCCCCACTCCCCCCATTGCCACGGTTCCCCTGACGGCCGCACGCCGCACGAGCCTTCTGGTCACCTTCATACTCGGCGGGCTCACCGCCCTCCCCCCGCTGTCCATGGACATGTACCTGCCGGCCCTGCCGCAGGTCACCGACGCCCTGCACAGCCCTGCCGCGACCGTCCAGCTCACCCTCACCGCCTGCCTCGCCGGTATGGCCCTGGGTCAGCTCGTCATCGGCCCGATGAGCGACAAGTGGGGCCGCCGCCGGCCCCTGCTCACCGGGATGGTCGTCTACGTCCTGGCCACCGCGATCTGCGCGCTCGCCCCGACCACCGAGCTGCTGATCTCCTTCCGGCTCCTCCAGGGTCTGGCCGGCGCCGCCGCCATCGTCATCGCACGGGCCGTCGTACGCGACCTGTACGACGGCGACGAGATGGCCCGGTTCTTCTCCACCCTGATGCTCATATCCGGGGCCGCCCCGATCATCGCCCCACTGATCGGCGGCCAGGTGCTCCGCTTCGCCGACTGGCGCGGGGTCTTCCTCGTCCTCACCGTCGTCGGCGCGGTGCTCACCCTGATGGTCTGGCGCGGCCTCGGCGAAACCCTCCCGCCCGAGCGGCGGCACACCGGCGGGGTCGGCTCGGCGCTGCGGACCATGCGCGGGCTGCTCGGCGACCGCGTCTTCGCCGGCTACACCCTGACCGGCGGCTTCTCCTTCGCCGTGCTCTTCTCCTACATATCCGCCTCGCCGTTCGTGGTGCAGGAGATCTACGGGGCCTCGCCCCAGGCCTTCGCCCTGCTCTTCGGGCTCAACTCCGTCGGCCTGATCCTCGTCGGCCAGATCAACGGCAAGCTGCTGGTGGGCCGGGTCCGCCTGGACAAGGTGCTGGCCGTCGGGCTCGCCGTCGTCACGGCCGCCGCGGTGGCGCTGCTGCTGATGTCGACCGGGGTGTTCGGGGAGGTCGGGCTGACCCCGATCGCGGCCGCCCTGTTCGTCCTCATGTCGGCCATGGGTGTGGTGCTGCCGAACACCAACGCGCAGGCCCTGATGCGGACCCCGCACGCGGCGGGATCGGCCTCCGCGCTCCTCGGCACGTCCTCGTTCCTGATCGGCGCGATCGCCTCGCCGCTGGTGGGAATCGCGGGCGAGGACACGGCCGTCCCCATGGCCGTGGTCCAGCTGGTGTGCGCCCTCCTCGCCGTGAGCGCCTTCCTCGGCCTGTGCCGCCCCTGGCAGAGCGCATCCGCCAAGGCCGGCCTCGCCGGCGTTTGAGGCCCGGGGTCCGGGGCGCAGCCCCGGGCAGTGGCCGACCCGGTCGCGGCATAAACTTCGCAGGTGAACGCCTCCGCCCCCACCACCGCCGAATCCCTCCGCAGCACACTCGGCGGGCTGCTCGACGGACTCCCGCCCAAGCAGGCCGCGGCCGCCGTCGAGCGGCTCATCGCCAGCTACCGGGGGCAGACCCCGACCGACGCGCCCGTGCTGCGCGACCGCTCCGACGTGGCGGCGTACGCGGCGTACCGGATGCCCGCCACCTTCGAGGCCGTCCGGGGCGCCCTCGGCGGGCTGGCCGAGGCGGCCCCCGACTGGGCGCCCGCCTCCCACGTGGACGTGGGCGGCGGTACGGGAGCGGCGACCTGGGCCGTGGACGCCACCTGGGACGGCCCCCGGGAGACCACGGTGCTGGACTGGGCGGAGCCGGCGCTGACCCTCGGCCGCGAGCTCGCGGCCGCCTCGGCCTCCGAGGTGCTGCGCGGCGCCGCGTGGCGGCGGGCCGTCATCGGCGCGGGGCTGAGCCTCCCCGAGGCCGACCTCGTGACGGTGTCGTACGTACTCGGCGAGCTGACCCCGCAGGCGCGCACGGCCGTCGTCGCCGAGGCGGCGCGGGCCGGGCAGGCCGTGGTGCTGATCGAGCCGGGCACGCCGGAGGGCTACCTGCGCATCCGGGAGGCCCGCGACCAGCTGATCGCGGCCGGGCTGCGGATCGCCGCCCCGTGCCCGCACGACGGGACCTGCCCGATCCAGGTCGGCCAGGACTGGTGCCACTTCTCGGCACGGGTCAGCCGGTCCTCCCTGCACCGGCAGGTCAAGGGCGGCTCGCTCCCCTACGAGGACGAGAAGTTCAGCTACGTCGCCGCGACCCGTTTCCCGACGGAGCCGGCCACCTCCCGGATCACGCGGAAGCCGCAGATCCGGAAGGGGCTCGTCCTGCTGGAGCTGTGCGGCCCCGAGGAAGCGGGCCTGACGAAGGTCAACGTGACCAAGCGCCAGGGCGATCTCTACAAGGCAGCACGGGACGTCGACTGGGGCCGGGCCTGGCCCCCGGCGCCGTAACGGGCCCTACGGCCGCAGCTCCTGGGTGCAGCACTTCACGCTGCCGCCGCCCTTGAGCAGCTCGCCCAGGTCCATCGGGACCGGCTCGAAACCGCGGTCGCGCAGCGGCGCCAGCAGCCCGGTCGCCGCCTGCGGGAGCAGTACGTGCAGGCCGTCGGAGACGGCGTTCAGGCCGAGGGCCGCCGCGTCCCGGCCGTCGGCGATCAGCGCGTCCGGGAAGAGCCTCCTGAGCACCCCCTGGCTGCCGGGCGAGAAGGCGTCCGGGTAGTACATGATCTCGTCGCCGTCGAGGACGCTGAGCGCCGTGTCCAGGTGGTAGTAGCGCGGATCCACCAGGTCGAGGCCGATGACCGGGCGGCCGAAGAACTCCTGGGTCTCGTCGTGCGAGAGCGGGCTGGAGCGGAAGCCCCGGCCGGCCAGGACGTAGCGGTCGGTGACCGCGAAGTCCCCCTCGCCCTCGTTGACGTGGGACGGCTCGTGGATGTCGGTGTAGCCGTCGGCACGGAACCAGTCGAGGTGGATCTCGGCCTCGGCGGCCCGTTCCGGATAGGCGAACCGGGCGCCCAGGACCCGGCCGTCGACGACGAGCGCGCCGTTCGCCGCGAAGACCATGTCGGGCAGCGCGGGGTCGGGTTCGAGGGTCTCGACGATGTGCCCGAGGGCGCGGTAGCGGTCCCTCAGGTCCTCCCACTGGGCCATTGCGAGGGGCAGGTCCACCGGTTTCGTGGGATCCATCCACGGATTGATGGAGTACGTGACCTTGAAGTGTGCGGGTGGGCACATCAGGTAGCGCCGGGGTGTGGCGTCTCTGCGCAAAGAAGGCTCCTCACGACTTTCACGACTCTGGACGAGTGCTGGAGAGAATCGTCTCTCCTCCACCAGGACAGCACAGTGAACTGATTGGGTGGTTTAAGCAAACCTCTGGAAAGACGAGACGTCTCGCTTTGGTAGTTTCGGGCCATGCCCAAGACCCCTGACGCCACCCGCCGCAGCGACCGCTCCCGCCGCGCCATCCTCGACGCCGCGCTCGTCCTCGTCGGGGAGGTCGGCTACAACAAGCTGACCATCGAGGCCATCGCCGCCCGCGCGGGCGTCGGCAAGCAGACCATCTACCGCTGGTGGCCGTCGAAGGCCGCCGTCCTCCTCGACGCCTCGCTGGCCCTCGCCGGGGACGCGGAGACGGAGGCCGAGTGGACCGGCTTCCCCGACACCGGGGACCTCGCGGCCGACCTGAAGCACGTCCTGCGGGCGACGGTCGACGAGTTCAACGACGAGAAGTACGACGCCCCCGCGCGCGCCCTGACCGCGGCCGGGGCCACCGAGCCCGAGCTCGGCGCCCGCTTCACCGAGCAGTTGCTGGAGCCCCAGCTCGCCCTGTACGAGGCACGGTTGCACACCGCCCGGGAGGCCGGCCAGCTCGTACCCGACACCGACCTGCGGCTGACGGTGGAGATGCTGCTGGGGCCGCTCACCTACCGCTGGCTGCTGCGCACCGCGCCCCTGACGCACGCGTACACCGACGCGCTCGTGGACCGGGTCCTGGGCGGGGTGGCCAACGTCACCGCCCGCTGACGGGCCGATGGCCGGGAACAGGTCGGGCAGATTTGGCCTGATTCTTGGGTTTTGTGGTGGTTTCAGGCCACCCATCTCCAACCCCCCGGTCGTCGGTAGCGGTCACCCGGGGCTCAGGATGGTGGGACCATGGGTTGGTCCGCCGGGGATACGGTGAGGTGAGGGGATAGATGGGGTCTGAGTCCGGCCGCGTCAAACGCGGCGAGCAGAGCAGGATTTCCCAGTGGCTGCGCCGGCGGCAGAAACCCATCGCCGAGGACCCCGGAGTCGAGCGCGAGGCGCTCCTCCTGGCCGTCGCCGCCACGGGCCTGCCGCTCGCCCCCGCCGCCCATCCCGCCGGTTACCGGTGTTCGTGCGACCGGATCGGCTGTCCGACGCCCGCACGGCACCCCGTCTCCTTCGCCTGGCAGACCCAGTCGACCACCGACCGCGCTCAGGTCGAGCGCTGGGCGCGCAACGAGCCCCAGGCCAACTTCATCACCGCGACCGGCATGGTCCACGACGTGCTCGACGTCCCGCTGGAGGCCGGCGCCGACGCCCTGGCCCGCCTGCTGGAGGCCGGGATCGAGGTCGGCCCCGTCGCCGAATCGGGCGGCACCGGCGACCAGGCCCGGATGCTCTTCTTCACCGCCACCCGCGGCACCCCCGAGGACGAGGACGAGTGGTGGCCGTGCGCCCTGGACTGCCACCCCGAGACGATGGACGAACACCCGGGCCTGCGCTGGCACTGCCGCGGCAGCTACGTCCTGGTCCCGCCGGCGGCCCTGCCCGGTGACCAGGCGGTGACCTGGGTCCGCGGCATCGAGCACACCCTCCCGGACCCGCTCACCCTCCTGGAAACCCTCACGGACGCCTGCGCCGCGTACGCGGACACCACGGACCGCACCCCGGCCACGGTCGCCTGGCCCCTGGGCCGCTAGGCCGGCTCTTTCGGATCCTGCCGGGCCCGCGACGCCCGGCACCGTACCCGGCCGAATTCAGCCTCGCCGGCGTTTGAGGCGCGGGGGTGCGGGGGCAGAGCCCCCGGTACGGCGCGTCAGTGGTGGATCTGCGTGACCACCACGTCGAGGGACCACGCCTTGCCCGCCTTCGCAGGGGCCTCGGCCTCGACCGTGTAGCCCAGGTCCCGCAGGGCCGTGACCAGTTCGGCGGGCGAAGCCGGAGCGGCCCCGGCCAGCAGCAGGTCCCGTACCAGCCGCCCCTTGGTCGCCTTGTTGAAGTGGCTCACCACCGACCGCTTCTCCACCCCGTCCACCATCTGCGAGTGCAGCACGCGGACGCTCGCGGTCCGCCCCGCCACCTCGCCCTTCGGCTTCCATGCGGTCCCGTAGGCCGCCGACCGCAGGTCCAGCACCAGCCCGTCCCCGGCCGCCTCCGGCATGACCTCTTCCATCGGCCCCCGCCAGTACGCGCCGAGCGCACCCAGCCCGGGCAGCTTCACCCCCATCGAGCAGCGGTACGAGGGGATCGCGTCGGTGATCCGGACCGCGCCCCACAGCCCCGAGAAGACCAGCAGCGCGTCCTGCGCCAGGGCCCGTGCCGCCGCCGGCAGGTCGGCCAGGCCGAGCGCGTCGTAGAGCACGCCCGTGTAGATCTCGCCCGCCGGACGGGCGCCCGCCGTGCGCAGTTCCACGTTCTTGGCGACCTCGCCGCGCAGCCCCTCGCTCAGACCCAGTATCTCGCGCGCCTTCGTCTCGTCCGCCGCGCACAGCTCGACCAGCTCCTCCAGCACCGCCGCACGGGCCGGGGCGAGACCGGGCAGCGACAGCGTCTCCGGCTTCAGGGGTGCGCCGGAGCCGCCGGCGGCCTTTCCTTCGGACGGCGGCAGCAGCACGAGCACGGTGGTTCTCCTTCGGTACGACATCGCAGGGGGTGCGGCCCCCGGGCCAGGGTAGACGTCCGCGGCCCCCGCCCGCCGCGCCGTCCGGGCCCGCGGCCCCACTCGCCGCGCCGTACGCGCCCGCCGCACCTACGCTCGACGCATGCCACGCCGTCAGATGCACATGACCGGCGCAGACGGGGCTGCTCTGCGGGCCGCGCTGCGTGAACTGCGGACGAAGCTGGAGGTGCCGGAGGCGTTCCCGGCGGCGGTCCTCGCGGAGGCCGAGCACGCGGCGGCGCACCCCCGGCTCCCGGACCTGGACAGCACCGACATCCCCTTCTTCACGATCGACCCGCCGGACTCCGTCGACCTCGACCAGGCCATCCACCTCGCGAGGCGCCCCGGCGGCGGCTACACGGTCCGCTACGCCATCGCCGACGTCGCCGCCTTCGTCACCCCCGGCGGCCCGCTCGACACCGAGGCGCACCGCCGCGTCACCACCCTCTACTTCCCCGACGGAAGGGTCCCGCTGCACCCGGCCGTCCTCTCCGAGGGTGCGGCCAGCCTCCTGCCCGACCAGGTCCGCCCGGCGCTGGTGTGGCGGTTCGACCTGGACCCCGACGGCCGGGTGGAGACCGTCGACGTCCGCCGGGCCCTGATCCGCAGCCGGGACAGACTCGACTACGAGGGCGTCCAGAAGGCCATCGACACCGGCACGGCGGAGGAGCCGCTCGCCCTGCTGAAGGACATCGGCCGGCTCCGCGAGGCCCTGGAACAGGCCCGCGGCGGCATCTCCCTCAACGTGCCCGAGCAGGAGGTCGTCGAGCGCGACGGCTCGTACGCGCTGACCTACCGCGCCCCGCTGCCCGCCGACGGCTGGAACGCGCAGATCTCCCTGATGACCGGCATGGCCGCGGCCGATCTGATGCTGGCCACCGGCACGGGCATCCTGCGCACCCTGCCCAGCGCCCCCGACGGCGCGGTCGGCAGGCTGCGGCGGACGGCGAAGGCCCTGCGGATCGACTGGCCGCACCACGTCCCGTACGCCGAACTCGTACGCTCCCTCGACCCGCACCGCCCCGCCCACGCCGCCTTCCTCCAGGAGTGCACGGCCCTGCTGCGCGGCGCGGGCTACACCGCGTTCACCGGCGGCGAGAGCCCCGACCCGGCGATCCACTCCGCGGTGGCGGCCCCGTACACGCACTGCACGGCGCCGCTGCGCCGCCTCGTCGACCGGTACGCGGGCGAGCTGTGCGTGGCGGCGGTGGCCGGAACCGAACCGCCGGACTGGGTGATGGCGGCGCTCCCCGCGCTCCCGGACGAGATGGCGCAGGGCGCGCGGCTGGCGAACACGGTGGAGCGGGAGTCCGTGGACCTCGTCGAGGCGGCCGTGCTGAAGGACCGGGTCGGGGAGACCTTCGAGGCCACGGTCATCGATGTCAAGGACCGGGAGCCGCTGGTGGGCACGGTCCACCTGGAGGACCCGGCGGTGGTCGGCCGCGTCGAGTCCACCGGGTCCGCCCTGCCGCTGGGCGACCGGATCCGGGTCCGGCTGGCGCAGGCCGACCCGGGCACGTCGAAGATCCTCTTCGCGCCGGTCCCGGAGGGGAGCGGCTAGGCGGGGGTGGGTTGCCGGCGCAGGGCGGCGACGAGGGCGCGCGGGTCGTCGGCGTGGAAGAGGTCGGCCCGTAGCCGTTGGGGCGCCGCTCCGGTTCCGGGAGCAGCCCGACATGGTGGTAGTGGCGGATCGCCCGGGTGGTGACCCCGACGACCGCGGCGATCTCTCCGATCCGCATGCGCCCAGTAGAAACCCTGCCGCTGCGTCAAGGTCAAGCGAGGCCGTCGCCACGGGTAACATGGTCGCCACGGCAGACGAGTCGGCCGGGCGGCCGCGTCGGGATCCTCGGATCCCGCCGAGGAACGTCCGGGCTCCACAGGGCAGGGTGGTGGGTAACGCCCACCCGGGGTGACCCGCGGGACAGTGCCACAGAAAACAGACCGCCAGGGGCTTCGGCCCCCGGTAAGGGTGAAACGGTGGTGTAAGAGACCACCAGCGCCTGAGGTGACTCAGGCGGCTAGGTAAACCCCACCCGGAGCAAGGTCAAGAGGATCCGTCCCCGGACGGGTCTGCGCGAACGCTTGAGGGCTGCCCGCCCGAGTTCGCGGGTAGACCGCACGAGGCCGGTGGCAACACCGGTCCTAGATGGATGGCCGTCTCCCCGGCGACCGCGAGGTCTCCGGGCGACAGAACCCGGCGTACAGGCCGGCTCGTCTGCCGCTTCCACTCCCGTTCGGAGCAGCGGCCCCCGCTCCGGCCCGCTCGGCGGCGGACCGGCCCGACCCGGGCTCTGCCCTCGGGCGCCGGCGGGCTCGGACTGCGTCCCCGCCACCGGATCCCGGCAGTCGGTGCACACGCCTTCCGGCGGTCCGGCCGATGCGGCACTCTCAGCCACATGAGCGATCACCCCGCCCGCGCGGCCGCGGCTGCCGCGCACATACGCGACCTCGCCGAAGCGACCACCGACCCCCGCCACGCCTACGCGACCCCCGCCGAGATCGCTGCCGTGACCGGGAGCCTGCGCGAACTCGGCCGCCATCTCGAAGACGCGTTGCGCCATCTGGAGGTCCACATCGGGCGGCGTGACGACGGCGACTGGGCCGCACCGGACGGGGCACGGCCCCGGCCGTACGCGCGACAGGCGGGCGGCGCCGTCCAGTCCGCCCGGGCCGAGGCGCGGAACATGGTCCGCGCCCTCGACCGGGCGATGGAGGCCCTCGGCCCCTTCAAGCCCGCGCCCTGACGAGGCCTACCGCAGGTGCGACGTGTCGTTCAGGAGGCGGACCGAGGCGTTGCCGTCCGCGTAGTAGGCCACCGCCGAGAGGGAGGCCGCCGACAGTTCCATGCGGAACAGGGCTTCCGGCGGGGCGCCCAGGGCGAGGCGGACCAGGATCTTGACCGGGGTCACGTGGGTGACCAGCAGGACCGTGCGGCCCGCGTGCGCGGCCAGCAGGCGGTCGCGGGTCGCCGAGATCCGGCGGGTGGCGGCCATGAAGCTCTCGCCGCCACCGGTGGGTGCCGCCTTCGGGGAGTCCAGCCACGCCTGGAGGTCCTCCGGGAAGCGCTCCTGCACCTCTGCGAAGGTCAGACCCTCCCACGCCCCGAAGTCCACCTCGCGCAGGCCCTCTTCGACCGTCACGGTGAGCCCGAGGCGGACCGCGACGGCCTGGGCGGTCTCGCGGCAGCGGCGCAGCGGGGAGCTGATGACCGTCTGGATGGTGCCGCGGGCCGCCAGCGCCTCGGCCACCGCGGCGGCCTGGCGCCGGCCCGCCGGGGACAGTTCCGGGTCGCTGCCGCCGCTGCCCGAGAAGCGCTTCTGCGGGGTGAGGGCGGTCTCGCCGTGCCGCAGCAGGACGAAGGTCGCGGGGGCGCCCATGTCCGGGCCCCAGCCGGCCCCGGTCGTCACCGCCGGAGCCTCGGAGTCCAGGCAGGGCTCGATCGCGTCCGCCAGGGCCCCGGCGTCGGCGAACAGCGTGTCGGCGAGCTCCTGTGCCGCCGCGGCCCCGGCACCGGAGGCACCAGCGGCACCCACGGCTGCGGCCAGGGCCGAGCGGACCGCCGCCGCGCCCGCTGCGGCGTCACCGGGCGGGCCCGACGGCGCCGGCGCCGTGGCCAGGGCGCGCGCCGCCCCGTGGTCGAGGGCGGCCGTGGACGCCGACGGCTCCCACTGCTCGCCGCGCTTGCCCGCGTCCATCGCCTCGTTGGCGAGCCGGTCCGCGTGCTTGTTCCGCTCGCGCGGGATCCACTCGTACGTCACCTGCGCGCGCGGCAGGATCCGCGCGGCCTCGGCCGCGAGCGGCTTCATGTCCGGGTGCTTGATCTTCCAGCGGCCCGACATCTGCTCGACGACCAGCTTCGAGTCCATCCGCACCAGGACCTGCGCGTCGGACGCCAGGTCACGGGCGGCCGCGAGCCCGGCGATCAGGCCCTTGTACTCCGCCACGTTGTTCGTCGCGACGCCGATGTACTCGGCGCGCTCGGCCAGCGTCTCGCCCGTCGCCGGGTCGAGCACCACCGCGCCGTAGCCGGCGGGCCCGGGGTTGCCCCGGGACCCGCCGTCCGCCTCCACGACAAACTGCGGCATCAGATGCCCGAGTCGGCCGTACGGACCAGGATGCGGCCGCAGTTCTCGTGACGGACGACCTGGTCGCGGGGCGCGGCCTTGATCTCGTTGACCTCGGCCATGTCCAGCTCCAGCCGGCAGCCCTCGCAGCGGCGCTGGTAGAGGCGCGCGGCGCCGACCCCGCCCTGCTTGACGCGGATCTTCTCGTACAGCGCCATCAGATCGGTCGGCATGGACGCGACGATGACCTCGCGGTCCTTGGTGACCTTGGCGACCTCGGTGTCGATCTCGGTGGTGGCCGCGTCCCGGCGCGCGGTCGCGTCCGCGACCTTCGCCTCCAGGGCGGAGACGCGCTCGGTGAGCCCGGTGACGCGCTCCTGCGCGCCCTCCAGGCGCTCCATGACCTCCAGGACCACGTCCTCCAGGTCACCCTGGCGCTTGGCGAGGGAGACGACCTCGCTCTGCAGGTTCGCCAGGTCCCGGGCCGAGACGCCCACGCCCGAGTCGAGCCGCTGCTGGTCGCGGACGGCGCGCTGGCGCACCTGGTCCACGTCCTGCTCCGCCTTGGTCTGCTCGCGCGCGGTGTCGCTCGCCTGGGTCTGGGCGGCGACGAGCAGGTCGCGCTGCTGCGCCAGGTCCTTGGTGAGCGAGTCGAGCTCGGCGTGCTCGGGCAGCGACTTGAGCTTGTGGGCGAGCTGAGACAGCCGGACGTCCAGCGCCTGGACGTCGAGAAGTCGGATCTGGTCGGCGGGCTCGGCGTTCAGTTGGGGGCTCCAGAGATAGAAGGGGGTGTGACGGACGGCGCGTGGGCCGTCCACGGGTCGGTGACCGTGCGCGAGACGTGGGTACGCAGACCCCAGCCGTGGCGCTCGGAGATGGCGTCGAGCTGCGCGGCCGCCTGCTCGCACCAGGGCCACTCGGTGGCCCAGTGGGCGGCGTCGACGAGAGCGAGCGGGCGGCTCTGCTCGCGGGCCTCGGAGACCGGGTGGTGGCGCAGGTCGGCGGTCAGGAAGACGTCCACACCGGCGGCGCGGACCTGCTCGAAGAGGCTGTCTCCGGAGCCGCCGCTGACGGCGACGCGGCGGACCGGCATGTCCGGGTCCCCGGCCACGCGGATGCCCTGGGCGGTCGGCGGCAGCCAGGCCGCGGCGCGCGCGGCGAACTCGCGCAGCGTCTCGGGGTGGTCCAGTTCGCAGATCCGGCCGAGGCCGCGGCGGCCCTCCGGGTCGCTGGGGTCGGGCACGAGCGGCCCGGTGATCCGCAGGTCCAGGGCGCCGGCGAGGGCGTCGGAGACTCCGGGGGAGGCGGTGTCGGCGTTGGTGTGGGCGACGTGCAGCGCGATGTCGTTCTTGATCAACGTGTGCACGACGCGGCCCTTGAAGGTGCCGGCCTCGACGGTGGTGGTGCCCCGCAGGTAGAGGGGGTGGTGGGTGATGATCAGGTCGGCGCCCAGCTCGACCGCCTCGTCGGCGATCTCCTGGACCGGGTCCACGGCGAACAGGACCCGGGTGATCTCGGCGTCCGGGTCGCCGCAGACGGTTCCGACGGCATCCCACTGCTCGGCCCGCGAGGGGGGCCAGAGAGCGTCCAGCGCGGCGATGACTTCAGAGAGACGGGGCACGGGCCAAGGCTACCGTCCGGGGCGACCGTCCCGGTCAGCCCCGTCCGGCCCCATCCGGCGCCGCGCGCCCGGGACGCCGCGCAGGTCGCCCGGGACCCGGTCGGCGGCGGTCACGGCGGGGCAAGGGTGTGCCGGGTCCCGTCCGGTACGCCCTCGGCCCGGACCTTCCGCACGGCCGCGGCCCGGGGCGGCGGTGGACCTGGGGCGGCAGTGGACCCGGGGCGGCGGTGGACCTGTGGCGGCCGGCTTCTCCGCGCTCCTCGCCGCGGTCCTCGCTGCACGCCTCGCCGCGCTGCGCTGCGACCGCGGTGAGGACGACGGCGGTGGCCGCCCCAGCACAATCGCCTCGTCCGCCACGCGCGAATCGCCGAGCGGACACCCGTATGTGTGAAGCGGTGTTGGTGGTGTTGTTCGCCAGGTTGCCCGAAAACTAGCTTCCACCCCGGAGGTGACCACGGATGACTGTCTGTGCCATCGAAATGACGACCACGGCCGCGTTCACCATCGCCGCGGACGGGTCGTACGCCGCCCGGCTGGCCGGGGAGGGCGAGTCGCTCTACGCGGAGCGCTGGACCCTGGCCGGGCCCGAGGCGTACGCGGTACCGCTGCCGCTCGCGCAGCCCGAGGAGGCGGACAGCGAGGTGCTGCCGCTGGCCGACGGGCGGGTCCTGATCCACCGGCGGGTGGCCGAGCGGCACGCCTTCGCGCTGCTGTACCCGACGGGCGCCGCGAGCGGCCCGCGCACCGGGGAGCTCCAACTGGGCGGGGTGGAGGCACAGGAGGGCGTACAAGTGCGCCTGCTCCCGCCGTCCCCGGACGGTTCCTGTGCCTTCGCCCTGGCCGCGGAGGACACCGTGACCACGGTCTGGCAGGTGGCCGGGGCTCCCTTCGGCCCGACGCCCGTCGCCCGGATCGCGGGACGCTGCTCGGGGGGCGTCTGGCTGGACCGGGCGGGCCGGCTGCTGGCCCTGGACCGCGAGCTGGACGGCACCACCAAGGCCGTCGTCGTCGACCTGGCGCTGGGCGGGGTCTCCCCGCTGCTGCAGATCACCGAGGACAGCGACGACCTGCTGCTGCTGGCCGACCCCGACAGCGGGCTGCTGCTGATCCGCTCCGACGCACCGGGCGAAGCGCGCCTCGGCTGGGGGGTGCTGGGCAGCTCCCTGCCCGTCCGCTTCCCGGAGTGCCTGGCCCGGCTGGGGGACGCCCGCCCGTTCGCGGTCCAGCCCGGCCAGGCCCTGATGCCGGAGACCTGCGGGGTGGCGCTGCGGCTGCCCGGGGGCGACGTGGGGCTGTGGCGCCCCGCCGACCGGCATGCCTTCCGGATCGGCGCACCGGCCGGGTGGCTCGGCGGCAGCGGCCTGTGGAGCCCGCAGGGGCGCCTGCACCTCCCGTACGCGACCCCCGAGGTGCCCTGCGGGATGGCCGGCTTGAACCTGCCGGTCGCCCCTCCCCCGCCGGTGGTCCTCGATCCGCCGGTGGTCCTCGATCCACCTGCGGCGACCGTCCCCCGCCCGGTCCCCCTCCAGCAGGCACCGCTGGCCGGACGGTAGGACGGGAGCGCTCGGCGGGGAATGCCGCCTGGGCCGTCCCTTCCGGATCCTGCCGGTCCCGCAAGATCCGGAAGAGACGGCCTAGGCGTGCTTGAGGCCCAGTACCTCGGTCGCGGCGAAGGTCTCGTTCGCCGGGCGGGACGCGTAGTGCGGGGTGAGCAGCTCGTCGAGCTCCTCGTAGGAGAAGGATTCCTTGGCCGTGTCGAACTTGGCGGCCACCTTCGGGCGTTCCATGACGACGACGATCCCGCCGTGCACGACGAACAGCTGACCGTTGGCCCCGGCCGAAGCGGGCGAGGCCAGGTACCCGACGAGCGGGGAGACGTGCTCGGGGGCGAGGGCGTCCAGCTTGCCGTCCTGCGGGACCTCGAAGCCGGCGAAGACGTCCTCGGTCATCCGGGTGCGGGCGCGCGGGCAGATGGCGTTGGCCGTCACCCCGTACTTGGCGAGCGCGAGCGCGGTCGAGGTGGTCAGGCCCACGATGCCGCCCTTGGCCGCCGCGTAGTTGGGCTGGCCGGCCGAGCCGCCGAGGAAGGCCTCGGAGGAGGTGTTGACGATCCGGCCGTAGACCGGGCCGCCCGCCGCCTTGGACCGTTCGCGCCAGTGCACGGACGCGAAGTGCGTGGTGTTGAAGTGGCCCTTGAGGTGGACCCGGATCACCGAGTCCCACTCCTCCTCCGACATCGAGAAGACCATCCGGTCGCGCAGGATGCCCGCGTTGTTGACCAGGATGTCCAGCTTCCCGAAGCTGGACACCGCCAGCTCGACCAGCTCCCGCGCCTGCTCGAAGTCGGCCACGTCGCCCAGGTGCGCCACCGCCCGGCCGCCCGCGGCGCGGATCTCCTCGGCGACCTCCTCCGCCGGGGCGGCCGAGGCCTCCCCGGAGCCGTCCCGGCCCGGCTGGCCGAAGTCGTTGACGACCACGCTCGCGCCGAGCCGCGCGAGCTCGATCGCCTCGGCGCGGCCGAGCCCGCGGCCCGCGCCCGTGACGATGGCGGAGAGCCCCTCAAGTGGGAGTGACATCCGTACGGTTCCTCTCGAAGCGGGTCAGAGTTCGATGCAGGTGCGCAGGGCCACGCCCGTACGCATCTGGTCGAGCGCGTCGTTGATCTCGGCGAGCTGCACCCGGTGCGTGATCAGGCTCGCCAGGTCCACCCGGCCGGCCCGCCACAGCGCGATGGTGCGCTCGTAGGAACGGAGCACGTCCCCGCCGCCGTACATCGACGGCAGGATCTTCTTCTCGTCGAAGAAGAGCGAGAACATGTCGATCTGGAAGTTGTCGTCCAGCGCGCCCGCCCCGACGATGACCACGCTGCCGCCGCGGCGGGTCATCTTGTACGCGGTCTGCGCGGTGGCGGACTTGCCGACGACCTCGAAGACGTAGTCGAAGCCCTCGCCGCCGGTGATCCGGTTCTTGGCGTCGTCGAAGGCCTCCGGCCCCACGGCCTCGGTGGCCCCGAACCTCCGGGCCGCCTCGCGGCGCGATTCGACCGGGTCGACGGCGATGACCTGGGCCGCGCCCTGGACCTTGGCGCCCTGGATGACGGAGATGCCGACGCCGCCGCAGCCGATGACGGCGACCGAGGAGCCGGCCTCCACCTTGGCCGTGTTGATGGCCGCGCCCAGGCCGGTGGTGACCCCGCAGCCGATGAGCGCGGCGATGTCGAAGGGCACGTCGTCGGGGATCGGGACGGCGCACGCGGCGTCGACCACGAGCTCCTCGGCGAAGGTACCGGTCGCGGCGAAGCCGAAGATGTCCCCGCCCGCGCGGCGGAAGTTGGGGGTGCCCGCGTTGACCAGGCTCGCCAGGCACAGGTGGCCCTGGCCGCGCTTGCAGGACGGGCAGTGCCCGCACGGCGGCAGCCAGCAGACGAGGACCCGGTCGCCCTGCTTGAGGGAGGTGACCCCGTCACCGACGTCGGCGATCACCCCGGAGCCCTCGTGTCCCGGGACGAAGGGGGCGGGCTGCGGCAGGACGCCGCTCATCGCGGAGAGGTCCGAGTGGCACAGGCCGGTGGCCTTGACCCGGATCCTCACCTTGCCGGGGCCGAGGCCCACGGCCTCCATGTCGTCGACGACCTCCAGCTTGTCCTGGCCGATCTCGCTCTGCAGTGCTGCGCGCACGGTGCGGCTCCTTGGGTCTCGTACGGTCCGTACTCGTTCTCGGTGCTCGTTCTCGTGCCTACGCGTGCTCGACGACGGTGTCGGCGAGGACCGGCGCGTCGTCCCGTTCGACGGCGGTCACCGACACCAGCACCCGGCCGGGCTCCTGCCACATCCGGATGCGCAGCGTCTCGCCGGGGAAGACGATCCCGGCGAAGCGCGTGCGGTAGGCACGGACCCGGGAGACGTCCCCGCCCAGGACCGTGTCCACGACGGCCTTGAGGGTCATCCCGTACGAGCACAGGCCGTGCAGGATCGGCCGGTCGAAGCCGGCCAGCTTGGCGAACTCCGGGTCGGCGTGCAGCGGGTTCCAGTCGCCGGAGAGCCGGTAGAGCAGCGCCTGCTCCTCGCGGATGTGCCGCTCCTCGACGCGGTCGGGGGCGCGCTCGGGCAGTTCCTCCTTGGCGGAGGGGCCGCGCTCGCCGCCGAACCCGCCCTCTCCCCGTACGAAGATCTGCGCGTCGCTGGTCCACAGCGGCCCGTCGGCGTCGGCCACCTCGGTGCGCAGGACGACGACGGCGGCCTTGCCCTTGTCGTAGAGGGCCGCGACCCTGGCGGTGGAGGTGGCGCTGCCCTTGACGGGGATGGGCCGGTGCAGCTCGATGGACTGGCCGCCGTGCAGGACGTTGGCGAGGTTGATCTCGATCCCGGGTGCGGCGAGGCCGCCCATCATGGCCATCCCGGCGCCCGCGACGGTCGCGAAGCTGGGGAGGACGTGGAGCTTGGATTCGAGGGTGTAGCGCAGCTCGTCGGGGTCGGTGGCCGGCCTGCCCGCGCCGAGGCCGAGGTGGTAGAGCTGGATGTCCTTGTGGTCCCAGCCGATCTCCCCGAGGCGGGGGTCGGCGGCGAGGGCCTTGGCGGCATCGATCGGCATGGGGATGCTGCTCCCTGTCGTTGGAGAACCGGGGCCGTTGAAGAGCCGTTTGAAGAGCTGTGGAAGAGCCGTTGAAGAGCTGTGGAAGACCTCGGTGCGGCCGTCCGCACCGTCGGCCGCACCGAGGTCGCATACGGGGGCCGGTTCTAGAACGCGTTCTAGCTCCGACCGGTGAGGGAATGTATAACGCACGCCCCCGCACTTGGGAAGAGTCTTGACTTCACGTCAGATTGGCTGCGTGCGGGGCGTGTTGCCAGCCCGCCGACGGCCTGGGCCATACCCTGCCCGCGTGGACGAAATGCCTGTTGATCACCGTGCGGCCCGCGCCCTGCGCGTCCTGCTGGAGCCACCGAATCCGGCCCTGGCGCTCCAGCTCGGCCTCCAGCCGGACATCGAGGTGGTCCGGGACCCCATGGCCCGGCCCGCGGTGGCCCTGGTGGAGGATCTCGCGGCCGTCACCGCCCTGCTGGCCGACGATCCGGAGTGCCGGGTGCTGGTCCTGACGGGCTCGGCGCACCCGGGCCTGGCGGAGGCCGCCCTCGCCGCCGGCGCGGTGGGACTGGTGCTGCGGGACGGCCCGATCGGGGACCTGGCAGACTGCGTCCGGCGCGCCTCGACGGGCGAGACGGTGGTGGACCCGGCCCTGGGATGAACCCGATCGGATTCCGGTGAATCCTTTCGCGGTGCCCACGCCTCTTATGCATGTGCCGACGCCGAGATCGGCACCTGACCCGGAGGTTGTCGTGATCACTCTTGTCGCCGTGGGCGCCGTCGTCCTGCTCCTGCTCTGCACCTGCACCGTCCTCGTGGTGCGCCGGCGGAGCCGCTCCCGTGGCTGAGTCGACCTGGCCCGCCGAGCCACTGATCGTCGCCGCGCAGCGCGGGGACCTCGACGCGGTCACCGCGCTGGTCTCCGGATCGCACCCGAACGTGCGGAAGTTCGCGTACTCGCTGTGCGCCTCCCCCGAGGACGCCGAGGACGCGGCCCAGGAGGCGCTGATCATCCTCTACCGGCGGATCGGCATGCTGCGCGCGTCCGGCGCCCTGGCCTCGTGGATGTTCCGCATCGTCCGCAACGAGTGCCTGCGCCGGGCCCGGCTGGTGCCCCGCGAGCGCGCTCCGCTGCCGGACACCGGCGAGGCGGTGATGTCGGCGGAGGAAGAGGTGTTGGAACGCCTGGAGGCCGCCCGGGTGGCGCGGGCGATCGCCGCCCTCCCCGCCGACCAGCGGCGGGTGCTGATCATGCGGGACATCCAGGGCTACAGCGGCCGCATGGCCGCGGACGCGCTCGGGCTCAGCCCCGCCGCGATGAAATCACGGTTGCATCGGGCCCGCGCGGCCCTTCGACACACCCTTTACCCGACTCCTGGAGGCGACGATGCCGATCACTGACGGCCCCGACTTCGCGAGCTCCACCCTGCCCCGACACCTGGTCCGCGGCGCGATCGGCCTCGGCGCCCTGGCCGGCTCCGTCGCCCTCCTCCCGCTCTACGGCCCGATCACCCTGGCCCTCGCCCCGGTCGGTCTGCTGGCGCTGCGCGGCTGCCCGATGTGCTGGGCGATCGGACTGGCCCAGACGCTCTCCCGGGGCCGCCTGCAGCGGGAGTGCACGGACGGCCGCTGCGAACTGAAGGCGGCACCCCACTGATCCGGGCCTGCGGGCAGGGGCGCAAGTGTTCCGTCCCGGCCACCGATTTTCACCGGCAACGATCGTGACTGCGCCTGGCTGGACTGGAACGACCCGCACAACCCCAACGGCTGGAGCAGCCTGACCAGCGAGCCCTCCTGCAGCGGGATCGGCCTGGGGGAGTACCCCGACAGGATCATCAAGGCGCCGGCCGGCCATCGCTCAAGGTACGCCTGGCCGCCTACCACTCCGACTCGGCCGAAGTGAAGCACAAGGACATCGAGAAGCTCTGACCGGGAGTGGGGCGGGCCGGGGCCGCTACGAGCCGTCGCCGGCCTGCTCCTGCCCGAAGGCGGCGAGGAGCTCGCTCTCGCCCGGGGCGGTGAACAGCCGCTTGGGCAGCACCACGAGACACGTCCGGCGGCGGGTGCGGCCCACGAACACGTGCAGCCGGGGCGTCTCGTGGTAGTAGCGCATCTCGTCCCACACGATCCGCTGCGACTCCTCGCCCCGGAACACCTCGATGCCCGTACCGTCCACCACGACCCGCTTCTCCTCGGCGGCCCTGCCCGTGCGGAAGCCCCGGCCCACCACCCACCGCGGCAGGACCACCAGCACGAGGAGGCCGTACGCCGCCGCGATCCCGAGGACGGCGGGCCGCACGGTGAGGCCGTCGGAGGACAGCGTCACGCCCGCCGCGGCGAGGAAGACCGTACTGAGGGCAGCCACCGCCCGGCCCCTGCGGAACAGTCCCGCCGCGCGGGCGGCCTCGTCGTACTCGTCCCTGGTCGGGCTGCCGGTGGCGCTGAAGGATGCCTCGCGTATCTCGCTCACGGGGGCGGAGCCTAACGCCCCGCCCCCGTGGCCGAAAGCGCGTTCCTATCCCCGCCGCAGGAGGGTCACGACGGCCGCGCCGCCCAGCCCGATGTTGTGCGCCAGCCCCACCCGCGCCCCCGCGACCTGCCGCGGCCCGGCCTCGCCGCGCAGCTGCCAGACCAGTTCGGCGGCCTGGGCGAGGCCGGTCGCCCCCAGCGGATGGCCCTTGGAGATCAGCCCCCCGGAGGGGTTCACCACCCACCGCCCGCCGTAGGTCGTGGCCCCGCTCTCCACCAGCTTCCCGGCAGCGCCGTCCCCGCACATGCCCAGCGCCTCGTACGTCAGCAGCTCGTTGATCGAGAAGCAGTCGTGCAGCTCCACCACGTCGACGTCCTCGATCCCGAGCCCCGACGCCTCGTACGCCTGCCGCGCCGCCGCCGCCGTCATCGGCTTGCCCACCACGTCGATGCACGAGCCCGACGCGAAGGAGGCCTCCGTGTCCGTCGTCATCGCCTGGCCGACGATCTCCACCGCCTTGTCGTGCAGCCCGTGCCGCACCACGAACCGCTCCGACACCACCAGCGCTGCCGCCGCGCCGTCCGAGGTCGGCGAGCACTGGAGCTTCGTGAGCGGCGCGTGGATCTCCTTCGCCGCCAGGATCTCCTCCACCGAGTACACGTCCTGGAACTGCGCGTTCGGGTTGTTCGCCGAGTGCCGGTGGTTCTTCGCGCCCACCATCGCGAGCTGCGCGGCCGTGGTCCCGTACCGCTCCATGTGCTCCCGCGCCGCGTTGCCGAAGATCTGCGCCGTGGGCGGGGACATCTCGAAGCCGTGGCCCGCGGCCATGATCCCGTAGTGCCGGGCCACCGGCGAGGTCGTGAAGTCTCCTCCGTCGGCGCCCCCGCCCAGCGCGCCGCGCTTCATCTTCTCGAAGCCCAGCGCCAGCACGCAGTCGCTGATCCCGCCCGCCACGAACTGCCGCGCCATCATCAGCGCCGTCGAGCCCGTCGCGCAGTTGTTGTTGACGTTGTAGACCGGCACCCCGCTCAGCCCCAGCTCGTACGCCGCCCGCTGGCCGGCGGTGGAGGCCTGGAAGCAGTAGCCCACCGGGACCTGCTCGACGAGCCCGTAGTCCACGCCCGCGTCCGCGAGCGCCGCCGTCCCGGCCTCCTTCGCCATGTCCCAGTACTGCCAGTCCCGCGACTCCGGCTTCTCGAACTTCGTCATGCCGACGCCCACGATGTACGACTTCATGCCCCTGGTGTCCCTTCAGTCCCTCGGGAGGCCGAGAATCCGCTCGGCGACGACGTTGAGCTGGACCTGTGTGGTGCCACCGGCGATCGTCAGGCAGCGGGACATGAGCATCCCGTGCACCGCCCGCTCCCCTGCCCCCTCCCGCACCGCGCCCGCCGGTCCCAGCAGTTCGAGCGCGAGCTCGGCGGTCCGCTGCTGGTGCGGGGTCTGGACGAGCTTGCGTACGGAGGCGCCCGCGCCCGGCTCCAGCCCCGACACCTGCTGGAGCGTGGTGCGCAGCCCGATGCAGGCGAGGGCGTGCGCCTCGGCGGCCAGGGCGCCGATCCGTCTGCGGTACGTGCCGTCGAGCTCGGCGGCGTGCGCGAGGAGCGCCTCCAGGCCGGTGTCGAAGGTCATCTGGTCGGCCATGTGGACGCGTTCGTTGCCGAGGGTGTTGCGGGCCACCTTCCAGCCGCCGTCCACGGCGCCGACCAGCGCGTCCGCCGGGAGGGCCACGTCGTCGAAGTACACCTCGTTGAAGAGGGCCTCGCCGGTGATCTCCTTCAGCGGCCGGACGTCGATGCCGGGGGTGTTCCTCATCTCGACGACGAAGTAGCCGAGCCCCTTGTGCTTGGGCACGTCCGGGTCGGTGCGGGCGAGCAGGATCCCGTAGTCGGCGCTGTGCGCGGAACTCGTCCACACCTTCTGTCCGTTGACCCTCCAGGAGCCGTCCTCCCGCCGCTCCGCGCGGGTCCGCAGCGAGGCCAGGTCGGAGCCCGCGCCGGGCTCCGAGAAGAGCTGGCACCAGGTGATGTCCCCGCGCAGGGTCGCCGGCACGTAGGCCTCCCGCTGCGCCTGCGTCCCGTAGGCGATCAGCGAGGGCACCACCCAGGTGGCGATCCCCAGGTCGGCGACCTTCACCCCGGCCGCGGCCAGCTCCTGCTGGACGACGAGCTGCTCGACGGGCCCCGCGCCGAGCCCGTACGGGGGCGGCAGGTAGGGGGCTGCGTAGCCGGTGGGAGCCAGGATCCGGCGGGCGGCCGCCGGGTCGAGCCCGCGCGCGTCCGCGACGGCGGTACGGGCCTTCGCGCGGTACGCCTCGGCCTGCGCCGGGAGTTCCAGGCGCAGCTCGCGCCGCGCACCGCCCGCCGCGCAGCGCACGGCCCGGACCCGGTGCCCGTCGCCGGGCCCCAGCAGCTGGCGGGCGACGAGCGCCCGCCGCAGGTAGATGTGGGCGTCGTGCTCCCAGGTGAAGCCGATGCCGCCGAGGATCTGGATGCAGTCCTTGGCGCAGGAGTAGGCGGCGTCCAGGGCGGTCCCGGCGGCGAGGGCGGCGACCAGCGAGCGCACCTCGGCCGGTTCGTCCATGGCCTGTGCGGCGTCCCAGGCCAGCGCCCGGGCCTGTTCCAGCCGGACCAGCATGTCGGCGCACAGGTGCTTGACGCCCTGGAACTGCCCGACGGGCCGACCGAACTGCTCGCGCACCTTCGCGTACGAGGCGGCCGTGTGCAGGGCCCAGGCCGCGGTGCCGCAGGCGTCGGCGGCGAACAGCGTGCAGGCCAGGTCCCGGACCAGCGCCGCGTCCAGCTCCAGCAGCCGGTCGGGGGCGGTGGCGACCCCGCGCGCCCGCACCTCGGCGGTGGGGCGCGTCGGGTCGGCGCTCTCGTGCGTACGGATGTCCAGCGCGCCGGCGTCCACGGCGAACCAGCAGGTGCCGTGCGCGGCCTCGGCGGCGAGCAGCACCAGGTCGGCCTCGCCCGCGCCGAGCACCGGCGGGGCGATCCCGTCGAGCAGGTACCCGCCGCCCTCGACGGCCACGGCGGTCAGCGACCCGGGCCCGAGCGCGACCGCCCCGACCCGGCCGGAGAGGGGCTCGGCCCCGGCCCGCTCCAGCAGTACGGAGGCCAGCGCGCTCGGCAGGTACGCCCCGGGCAGCGCGGCCCGGGCCGTCTCCTCGACGACGACGGCCAGGTCGAGCAGGGTCCCGCCGTCCAGGTGCGGCTCCAGCAGCCCCTGCTCGATCATGGCGTCCCAGTAGGCGGGCCGCACACCGGTCTGCGGCGGGGTGTCGAGCAGCTTGCGGACCTCCTCGGGAGGCACGGCCCGCGCGACCCAGCCGCGCACCGCCTCGGCCAACTCCCGCTGCTCCTGCGTGATTCCGATGCCCATGCGCGGCAGACTAGAACACGTTCCAATCTGACGGAAGGTCAGATGAGTGCTCGGATCGACTTGTGGGTCAGCGCAGGCCGGTGAAGAGATCGTTCTCGGGCACGGCCGCGCCGGTGGCGTCCTGGACGCGTACGAAGGTCTCCATGCCCATCAACTCGCCGAACCTCTCCTTGCCCATCCTGAGGAAGAAGATGTTCTCGCCCTGGCTGGCGTGCGCGGCCAGCGCGTCGAACTTCTGGCCGCTGAACGCGGTGGTGTCCACCCACGTGGTGATCTCGTCGTCGGGGAGGCCGATCTCGGCCATCGCGGCGGTCTCGGCGGGATCCGGCTCCGGCATGTCCTCATGGAACTCGCGCATGATCTCCCCGAACCGCTGCATCCCCGAGCGGGGCATCGTCGTCCAGTACACCTTCGGTGTCAGCTCGGTCATCTCCAGCGCCGCCATCGTGATGCGGTGGGCCTGGATGTGGTCGGGGTGGCCGTAGAAGCCGTTCTCGTCATAGGTGACGACCACATCGGGCCGGTAGTGCCGCATGAGTTCCGCGAGTCGGGCGGCGCCCTCCTCCACGGGGGTCTTCCAGAACGATCCGGGGGCGTCGTTGCTGGACCAGCCCATCATCCCGGAGTCGGCATAGTCCAGCATCTCCAGATCGCTGATCTTCAGGACCTCGCAGCTCGCCTCCAGTTCCTGTCGGCGCAACGAGGCGACGGCCGCCGGATCGTGCCCGGGATCACCCGGCTTGACACCCCCCGGCCCGTCACCGCAACCGCCGTCGGTACACGTCACGAGCACCGTGCGGATGCCCTCTGCCGCGTACCGCGCGAGGACCCCTCCGGTCCCGGTGGCCTCGTCGTCGGGGTGGGCGTGCACTGCCATGAGCGTCAAGGGCCGGTCGGTCATGAAGGAGTCCTCCTGAAGAGACATGTGCGGGTCCGGCCTGCACGGACCCCCGGTCGGTACAACGCTGCTGGCCGGACCGCCTGTTCCCGGCGCGACGACACGGCCCGCCGGGGCCGGCCTCCAGGCGGATAGCGTGCGGGGCATGGCAATGACAACGAAGCGGCGGGTCCTGTACCGGCAGGGCAGCGGGTTCTGGCGGATGACGGCGAAGTGGGCCCTGGTCTTCGGGGCCCTGTACCTGCTGGACGGCGGCCTGATCCGATCGTGGGGCGACGCCGTGACCTGGCCGATGATCGGGATCCTGCTGTGGGCGCCGTTCGGGATAGGCGTCGTCTGGTACCCGAAGAAGGACCAGCAGCTCACGCTCACGACGCGTGAACTGCGCGTGCGGCGCAAGCGGCTGCCCATGGAGAAGGTGAACCTGCTGCACGTGGCACGGCTGTGGCTGGACGGGTACTCGACCGCGGACGAGCGGCCGGTGTCGGAGTGGCCGCGGGCCGTCCGGGTGCTGTGGGTGCCGCTTTCGGACGGCCGGGCGTTCGGCGTGGAGATCCGCGACCCGGCCGCGTTCGCCAAGGTTTTCGGCGCCTTCGCGGTAGGGGCGTGCGGCGGGCCGGACATCGTCCGCGCGAGGGCCTCGGCGGAGACCTACCCGGATCCGCGCCCCATGCGGGCCCGCTCCGCCGGCGGCGACGGCGGAGCCTGGACAGACGTCCTGGACATCTTCGACTGAGAGCCGGAAACGCCGCCGACGCCGCAGTTCAGGAGCCGGGCACCGCCGCGAGCGCCGCCTTGGCGACCTCCTTGGCCTTGGCCTCGCAGCCTCCGGGGCGGTACAGGCCGACCCATACGACGAGGTTGCCCTGCCGGACGGAGAGCGCGCAGGTCCACTCGGAGTCGGCGGAGTCCCAGTACGCCCCGTCGCCGAACCCGAGGCCGTTCGCCCGCCGGCCCCCGGCTGCATCCGCCGCGAAACCGGTCTGCTGGAGCTTCGCGTTGGCGACGTCGTCGCCGCCCCGCTTGACGTCCCAGCGGACCAGGGCGGTCCGCCGCTCGGTCGGCTCGACCGAGTACCAGGAGCACATCGTGTGGGCCTGGTTGGCGCCCCCGCTGTGGAAGTCGTCCTTCGGCTCCCGCCCGGTCAGCGGAAAGTTCCGCGAGACCTCCCGGCAGACCGGTACGTCGGCGTACGCGGTGGGATAGTCGCTCACGTCCCGGTCCAGGACGTACGCACCCACGCCGACGCCCGTCGCGACGAGTACCCCGGCGGCCAGCAGGGCCACGGTGCGCTGCCGGATCCGCGGGACCGGTCCCGGCGGGACGGTCGGCCGGGGCGGGACGACGGGCGGGTCGCTCTTCGTGGCCCCGTCCGCGCGCTCCACCACCGCGTCCACGGGCCCGGGATCCGCAACGGCCGCGGGCTCCAGCTCGGGCTCCGGATCCGGATCCGGATCCGGATCCGGATCCGGTGGTGCCACAATCGTGTCGGCCACCGGCTCTCCGCCCGAGAACAACCGGTCGATGTCCGCCCGTTGCGCGGCCAGCATCCGGTACACGGCGGGCGGCCACTGCCGACCGGCCGGAGCGACCGGCCCGAGGAGTTCGAGCAGCTGCGCCGGGGTCGGCCGGGCGGCCGGGTCCTTGGCCAGGCACCGCTCCACGATCCCGCGCAGCCCGGCGGGCAGCGCGCTCAGGTCGGGTTCGGAGTGCACCACGTCGTAGAGCGTCTGGAGGGTCGAGGTCCCGGCGAAGGGGCTGTTGCCCGTCACCGCCATGACCAGCATCGAACCGAGCGAGAACACATCGCTCGCCGGCGTCAGCGGCTTGCTCTCGGCCTGCTCGGGCGACATGAACGCGGGCGAGCCGATCACCCACCCGGTGCGCGTCAGCCCGGTGTCGCCGTCGGACTCGCCCTCGGTCGCCCGGGCGATCCCGAGGTCGATGACGCGCACCCCGTCCTCGGTGAGGAGCACGTTGTCGGGCTTGAGGTCCCGGTGGATCAGCCCGGCCCGGTGGATCTCCGCGAGCGCCGACGCCAACCCGGCCGCGAGCCGGTGGACGACGGCCCCGTCCAGCACCCCGTCCTTCTTGACCACGGCGCCCAGCGAGGGCCCGGCCACGAACACCGAGGCGAGCCACGGCGTCGGCGCGTCCGGGTCGGCGTCCATCACGGCCGCCGTATAGGCACCGGAGACCTTGCGCGAGGCGGCCACCTCACGGCGGAACCGGGCCCGGAAGCCCTCGTCGTCGGCGAAGTGCGCGAGCACCTGCTTGACGGCGACGAGCCGCCCGTCGGGCCCGGCGCACAGCAATACCCGCCCCATCCCGCCCTGGCCGAGCACACCGGCCACCTTGAACGGCCCCACATGCGTCGGACCGGCCGGCCCCACGTGCTCCATGTCCCCCCGACTCCCTCCCCCTCGGCAGGGAGCGGATCATACCGAGACGGACCTCACGAAGGCCTCGAACGCCGCGGGCCGGACGGTGAAAACAGGACCCTCGGGGTCCTTGGAGTCCCGCACGGCGACGAGACACGGCTGAGCGGCGACCTCGACACAATCACCGCCGGTGTCCCCGCTGTACGAGGACTTGAGCCAGCCGGTGTCACCGAGGGGGGCGCACTCGACGCACTGGCCGCCGGTATCAGAGCTGTACGAGGACTTACGCCATCGTGCGCCCGTCAGGTTCTGGATGATCTCCATAGCGTTCCTCCATTACTCGGGCGATCCGGACCGCCGATTCCTCTACGGAGAGCGCGGCAGCCTGCAAGTGATCGTAACGGAGCGAACCTTCCCTGAGAGCCTGAGGATTGGCCGTCATATAGCCCTGCACGAAGTCCTCGGTATAGACGATGTCCGGGTCGCCGTCGAACCGCATCAGACTGAACGAACCCGGCTGCCCAGCATGGGCACCCGCCTCGAATGGCAGGATCTGCACCTGCACCCACTGCCGCCTCTGCTGGGCCAACAAGTGAGCAAGTTGATTCCGCATGACCTCCCGGCCGCCGATCTCTTGGTGCAGCACGGCCTCGCTCATCACCACCCACATCAGCGGCGGAATCTCGCGGTCGAGTACTCGCTGGCGCTCCATCCGGGCGCCCACTTTCACATCAAGGTCGCCCTCACTCCACACCCCCAGCACCGCACGGGCGTATGCCTCCGTCTGCAGCAGTCCATCCACCAATTGCGCCTGATAGGTGGAGAGGTAGGTGGCCCGAGCCTCCATCTCCGCGTACGCCTGGAACCACGTCGGGAGCACGCTCCGCAACACCAGCCCCACCAGTCGCGAGAACACCCCGCCGGTGCCCAGCGCCGCGTCCACGCGCTCCGAGAAGTCCCGGGTCGGCACGCGCTTCGTCGTCTCGATCTGGCCGATCAGGGAGCCCGTACAGAAGATGATCTCGCCCAGCTGCGCCTGCTTCAGCCCGGCCTGCTCCCTCAGCCGCCGCAGTTCGTAGCCGTAGTAGTCCAACGGCGAGGCGCTGGGATCGAGCTCGCGGATCTTGACCATGAGGCGGTCACCCCCAAGTTCACGCTGTGCGTTCGGCGTTCGTTTCGCCCTGTCGCCGAGCGTAATCAGCCCCGTGCGCTCCGGTATCCCGAACCGGGCAAGCGGTCACGCTCGGTCGGAAAGCGACGCACTCCACCCCGGCCGTAGCGTCCTACCAGCGGGTAAGGCACCATGGGCCGCCACACACGATCACCGCCGGAGGAACCATGGCCACCCCCAAGCCGGAGACCCTCGCCGCCTTCGAGGCCGCCAAGGGGTTCATGCCCGTACGGGAGGGTCTCGCCCTGTACGAGGCGGCCGCCGCGGCCGGGGCGCTCGGGCTGCCGCTGCTGGAGGTCGGTACGTACTGCGGCCGCTCCACCATCCTGCTCGCCGACGCGGCCCGCGAGGCCGGCGTGGCCGCGATCACCGTCGACCACCACCGGGGCAGCGAGGAGCAGCAGCCGGGCTGGGAGTACCACGACCCGACGGTCGTGGATCCGGAGATCGGGCTGATGGACACGCTGCCGACCTTCCGCCGGACCCTGCACCGGGCCGGGCTGGAGGACCACGTGATCGCAATCGTGGGCCGCTCCCCGCAGGTGGCGGCCACCTGGGGCGGCGAGCTGGGCTTCGTCTTCATCGACGGCGGCCACACCGACGAGCACGCGAGCGGCGACTACGAGGGCTGGGCCCCGCACGTCGCGGTGGGCGGCACCCTCGTCATCCACGACGTCTTCCCGGACCCGGCCGACGGCGGCCAGGCCCCGTACCGGATCTACCTGCGGGCCCTCGCCTCCGGCGCCTTCGAGGAGATCTCCGTCACCGACTCCCTGCGCGTGCTGCGCCGCACGGGCGCGGGTATCTGAGCCGACAAGCGGCAGACCGACAATCACACCACGCCCTCGGATGGCTCAGGGTCCGGCCGGGCGACCGCTCGGCGGTCTAGCATCGCCGCGTGCGCAATGACGACAGCCCCCCGCCCCCCGAGTCCGGCTCCTCCGTGAACCCGGACCGGCCCTGGTTCACCCGACGCTCGACGCTCGTCGTCGGGGTGGCCGCGCTCGCGCCGGCCGCTCTGGCGGGCTGGGTCCTGACCCAGGCGTTCGCCGGGTCGGGGTCGGACGGGGTCCGCTCGGCGCCGCAGCCCGCCTCCCACTCGGCCCTGTCACCGGGCCAGCGGGACGCGAAGCCCGGCTCCACCCCGAGCGAGAGCGCGAGTACGAGCCCCAGTGCGAGCACGAGCAGCCCGGCCGCCGCGCCCGCGCCCGCACCCGCCAAGGGCCCGCTCACCGGCAAAACCGTGGTCGTCGACCCCGGCCACAACGTCGGCAACTTCAACCACACCGACGAGATCGACCAGCAGGTCGACATCGGCACGGCCCGCAAGGAGTGCGACACCACCGGCACCACCACCAACGCCGGCTACAAGGAGGCGGACTTCACCCTCGACGTCTCCCGGCGCCTGCGGACCGCGCTGGAGGCCCAGGGAGCCAAGGTGGTCCTCACGCACCAGGCCGACCGTCCCTGGGGCCCCTGCATCACCGAGCGCGCCCGCATCGGCAACGAGGCGAAGGCCGACGCCGTCGTCTCCGTCCACGCCGACGGGGTCTCGGCGGGCAACCGCGGCTTCCACGTCATTCTTCCGGCCAAGGTCAAGGGCGGTGCCGCCGATACCGCGAAGATCGTCGCGCCGTCCCGGGAACTCGGCGAGCGGATCGCCGGGAACTTCGCCCGGACCACCGGTTCCGCCCCCGCCAACTACCTTGGCAGCGGCACCGGCTTGGTGGTCCGCGACGACCTCGGCGGACTGAACCTGTCAACTCAGCCCAAGGTGTTCATCGAATGCGGCAACATGCGTGACGCCAAGGACGCGGCGCAACTGACGAGTCCGGAGTGGCGGCAGAAGGCGGCCCAGGGCATCGCTGACGGCATCGTCGGCTTCCTCGGCGGGTAGCCCTCCTCGGGGAGCCCGGCGGGACCGCCCGCCGACCCGATCATCTCGGCCGCCGGAAACCTCCGTACGATGGTGCCGCCCGCCCCGCTGCAGGCATGCTCTGCGACCGCGGCACCACGAGACGACCGAGACCGAGAAGGACACCTGAGACGTGAACATCCGCTCCCTCACTCGAGGCGACGGCGTGGTGATCGGAGCAGCGGCGCTGCTGTTCATCGCCTCGTTCCTCGATTTCTATTCCGCGACCAACAGCGACCTGCCGAGCGCGTGGGACACCGACTCCTACCACCTGGTGCTCCCCAGCGTCTTCCTGATCGGCTTCGTCGCCGCGGGCCTGCTGATCGCGGCCCGCTTCCAGCCGGAGACCCGTAAGGTCCTCGGTCTGCCGCTGTCGGCGTGGGGCACCGTTCTCGCCGTCTCGGCCGCCTGGTCGGCGCTGTGGTCGCTGATCACCTGCCCGACCCTGCTCGACCTGGGCGCGGGCTCCATCCTCGCCTTCCTCGCCACGCTGGTCCTGGCCGGCGTGGCCGTGGCCGGCGCGAAGATCCCGGCGCTGGCCGGGCAGTTGGTGCCGGAGCCGAAGCCCGCCGCCGTCCCGCCGTACGCGGGCCAGCCGGGCCAGCCGGGCCAGCCGCAGCCGGGCGCCGGGTACGGCTACCCGGGCGCGCAGCAGCAGACCCCGTACGGTTCCACCCCGCAGCCGGTCCCGCCGTACGGCGGCAGCCCGAACCCGGGCCCCGGTCCGCAGGACTCGCAGCAGACCCCGGCCCCGGCCCCGGCGGCGGACTTCACGCCGTTCTGGTTCGCGGTGCCGGTGGCCCGTCCGCTCTACGGGGAGGACGGCTCCCCGTCGCCGATCGCCGAGCTCGCGCCCGGCACCTGGTACCTGGCCGTCGAGCAGCGTGGCGCGGCCACCCTGATCGCCCAGACCCAGGACGGACGCCGCGGCGTCCTGAACGACACCTCGGGCATCCAGCGCGGCTGACCGCGCCCCGGACCCGGCCGACCGCCCCCCGCCCTTCCGGGCGGGGGGCGGTTGCCCTACAGTCACCTGACGCCTCGTCAGATTCTGAAGGGACCGCAGATGCGCCTCGGACTCGCACTCGGCTACTGGGGCCGCGGCCCCAGTCCCGCCCACCTCGACCTCGCCACCGAGGCCGAGAACCTCGGCTACCACTCGGTGTGGACGGCCGAGGCCTGGGGCTCGGACGCCTTCACCCCGCTGACCTGGATCGCCGCGCACACCTCGCGGATCCGCCTCGGCACGGCCATCGCCCAGATGGCCGCCCGCACCCCGACCGCCACCGCCATGCACGCCCTGACCCTGGACCACCTCTCCGGCGGCCGGATGATGCTCGGCCTCGGCCTGTCCGGGCCGCAGGTGGTCGAGGGCTGGTACGGGCGCCCCTTCCCCTCCAGCCCGCTCACGGCCACCCGCGAGTACGTGGACGTCATCCGCCAGGTACTGCGCCGCGAGGCCCCCGTCGCCCTGGACGGCCGCTTCCACAGCCACCCGTACCGCGGCGCCGACGGCACCGGCATCGGCAAACCCCTCAAGCCCATCACCCACCCGCTCCGCGCGGACCTGCCGCTCCTCCTCGGCGCGGAGGGCCCGAAGAACATCGCCCAGACCACCCGCATCGCGGACGGCTGGCTGCCCCTGTACTGGTCGCCGACCCGCACCGACGTCTACCGGGCCTCCCTCGCCGACCTCCCCGACGGCTTCATGATCGCGCCGATGGCCCGTGCCAAGGTCTGCGACGACGTCGCGGAGGGGCTGCTGCCGGTCAAGGCGATGCTCGGCTTCTACATCGGCGGGATGGGCCACGCGGCCCGCAACTTCCACGCCGACCTGATGGCCCGCATGGGCTACGAGAAGGAGGCCCGGCGCATTCAGGAGCTGTTCCTCGCGGGCCGCAAGGAGGAGGCGGTCCTGGCGGTGCCGGACGCGTTCGCCGACGAGATCTCCCTCATCGGCCCCCGGGAACGGATCGCCGAACGCCTGGAGCTCTGGCGCAAGGGCCCGGTGACCGACCTCCTCCTCACCGCCCCGGACCCGCACACGCTGCGCGTCCTGGCGGAACTCAACAGCTAGGGGCCCACCGTCTACGGGGTGTCCGGCTCCGCCTCCGCCTCCGCCTGCGGCACCGCGGCCAGCAGTTCCCGGACGTCCAGCGGCATGACGGCGATCTCGATGCTGCCGCCGCGGTCGCCGTCGCCGTCGCCGTCGTAGGAGCAGGTCACGATGCGCGAGCCGGGGTGGATGGAGATCCCCTCCTTCACGGAGGGCATCCGCACGCCGGTGGCCCGGCCGCCGGGCAACTCCACGGCCTCCCCGCGCTGCGGGACCCACCGGGCCGCGCCGTCCTCGGCGTACACCCGCCCGGGCCGCCACCTGCCCGCGCCGGCCGGGACCCGGACCATGCACGGAATCCCGGGCACGGGTCCGGCCGCCACCCGCGCACGATGCTTGCGCCGCAGCAGCCACCCGGCCCCGACGACGCCGAGCCCGACCACCACGATCTCGATCACCCACCCATTGAACCAGGGGTCGTCCGACTGCGCCCCGGTGGCCTTTGCCCTGGCCGGGCGGTACGGGTTTCCGTTCCGGGTGCGGCCCGGTGGCCGCGCCTCAAGCGCCGGCGGGGCTGGGGTGTGCCGCCCGGGCGGGGTCGGGTCCGGGGGTGGGGGCGCGGCGCCGCCGGGGGGTGTCTCCTCGGCTTGCGGACTCAGCGGTACGGAGATGCCGGGCGGGGGTGGATCCGCGTCGCCTGCGGGGACACCCCCCACCGTCGCCGCACCCCCACCCCGGCAGACCTACCCGGGGGCCGTGGGGCGGTGACACTCCGGGGGCTCCCCGCAGGACGAGCGCGCAACCCAGGCCGTACGGCAGAACCACCGCCGCAGGCGCGAGCCGAGGAGAGCCCCCGGAGGGGCACCGCCCCACCCGAAGCCAAACCCAGCCCCGCCGGCGCTTGAGGCGCGGGGTCCGGGGCGGAGCCCCGGCGGGCCGGGCCGCACCCGGAACGGAACCCGCACCGCCGGGGGCTAACCGCCCAGCTGCGACGCGCTCGGGACCTTGTCCGTCACCGGCGCGCCCGCACTCTGGCCCGCTCCCTTCACACTGTTGATGACGCTGTCGAAGGCGTCGATGTCACCGTCACCCGCCTGCCCCTTGCGGAGCTTGCTCCCCAGCCCCTTCAGGGACTCGATGCCGGCCGCCAGCGGGGCCACCGCCTTCGCCAGCAGCGGGTCCCCCTTCGCGTTCTGGGTCGCCGCCTTCAGCCGGTTGTACGCGAACGCGCCCGCCAGCCCCGCCTTGATCAGCGCGAAGGTGCGCCCCTTGGCGCCCTTCTTGAACTTGCCCGCGCGGTACGGCTTCACGATCCACTGGTACGTCGCGCCGGCCGCCAGGCTCGCGTTGGCGACGAACCGGGTCTTGGCGAACTTCTGCTTCTCCGCGGACGTGCTGGGAGACGGCGTCACCGCGGCCAGTTCGTCGGCCTCGGCGGCGACGGGCTCCGCCGCCGCGAGGGCCGCCAGCTCCCCCATCGACGCGGCGGAGAGCTCCTCGCGCGGCCCGCCGCCGCCACTGCCGCATGCGGTGGCGCCGACCATCAGCGCGGTGGACAGGACCACCGCCGTGACGGCGCGGCGGAATCGGACGGTCGTGGGTACGGACACGGTTTCCCTCCGGGGACTGAGGCGTCCTCCGCAGCCTCACTCCCGTCCCCCGGCCCCGCCACCGGGGGAACCCGTTCGGGTTTACGACACCTCAAGGCGGCAACACGGGCCGTATGAGCACTCACACTCGAGCACGCACCCGAGGAAGCAGTCAGGCAGGCCGTGCCGTCGCGCTGGTGGCGGACGTGCTCGCCTTCGTGATCGCACTCTGGGTCCTGCTGTACTTCCTGGACGCCAACCAGGGCAACGCCCTGGTCGACCTCATCCACGACGTCGCCTCCTGGCTCGCGACCTGGTCCTACGACCTGTTCACCTTCAGCCGTGAATGGGTCCAGGTCGTGGTGGGCTACGGCATCGCCGCCGTCACCTACCTCCTGGTCGGCCATGCCATAGCCGGCTGGCTCTACCGCCGCTGACCGCTCAGCCGCAGCAGTCCGGCTCCAGCCCGGCCGGGAGCGAGGCCCCGCCGAACACCTCGGTGGTGGCCTCGTCCCCGCCGAGCGCCGCGACGGCGAGCAGCAGGGACCCCGCGGTCCAGGTGGTCTGCTCGACCGGCCAGACGGCGTCGTCCTGGAACACGTAGCCCGTCCAGTACATGCCGTTGTCCGCGCGCAGGTGCGTGATCGAGCGCAGGATCTCCAGCGCCCGGTCCGACTCCCCCGTCGCCCACAGCGCGAGCGCCAGCTCGCAGGACTCGCCGCCCGTCACCCACGGGTTGGGCAGCACGCAGCGCACGCCCAGGTCCGGGACCACGAACTCGTCCCAGCGCCCGTCGATGCGCGCCTTGGCCTCGGAGCCGGTCAGGGCCCCGCCGAGGACCGGGTAGTACCAGTCCATCGAGTAGTGGTTCTTGTCGAGGAACCGCTCCGGGTGGCGCCAGATGGCGTGCCGCAGCGCGCCCGCCGCGAGCTCCCAGTCGGGCTGCGGCTCCTCGCGGTGCTCGGCGATGGCCAGGGCGCAGCGCAGCGCCTGGTGGATGGAGGAGGAGCCGGTGAGCAGGGCGTCGGTGACGGCCGTGCCGTCCGCCTCCCGCTTCCAGCCGATCTCGCCGCCCGGCTGCTGGAGCGTCAGGACGCACTCCATGGCCGCGTAGACGGCCGGCCACATGCGGTCGAGGAAGGTGTCGTCGCCGGTGGAGAGGTAGTGGTGCCACACGCCGACGGCTATGTAGGCGGTGAAGTTGCTCTCGCGGCTCGTGTCCTGCGGCTCCTCGGTGTCCACGCCGTCCGGCCGGTCGGCGTAAGCCGCGTACCAGGAGCCGTCCTGGTTCTGGTGGCGCGCCAGCCAGGCGTACGCCCGGTCCGCGGCCTCGTGCTCACCGGCCGCGTCGAGCGCCATCGCGGCCTCGGTGTGGTCCCACGGGTCCAGGTGGTGCCCGCGGAACCACGGTATGGCGCCGTCGGCGCGCTGCGCGGCGAGGATGCCCGCCACCGTCAGGGCGGCCTGCTCGGCCGTCAGTACGCCGTCCAGGACCAGGTGTTCGGTGCGCCCGGGCGTGCTCACTGGGTGGCGCCGACGGGAAGGTGGGGCTTGGTGGCGTACGCCACGAAGCTCTTGCCGATGAGCGGGTTCAGGGCCTGCTCCGCGAGCCGCGTCGCCATCGGCTTCTTCATGATGTCCCAGACCAGGAGCTTGTGGTACGCCTTGACGGGCAGCGCCTTGTCGTTGTCGACGCCGAAGGCGCACTTGAGCCACCAGTACGGGGAGTGCAGGCCGTGCGCGTGGTGCGTGCCGTACGGCTTGAGGCCCGCGGCCTTCATCTTGCCGAGCAGCTCGTCCGCCTTGTAGATGCGGATGTGGCCGCCCTCGACCTCGTGGTAGGCGTCGGAGAGCGCCCAGCAGATCTTCTCGGGGCCGTAGCGCGGCACGGTGATGGCGATGCGCCCGCCGGGCTTGAGCACGCGGACCATCTCGGCGAGCACGCCCTTGTCGTCGGGGATGTGCTCCATCACCTCGGAGATGATGACGACGTCGAAGGAGTCGTCGGGGAAGGGCAGGGCGAGCGCGTCGCCCTCCATGGCGGTGGCGGTGGCGCCGACCGGGGCCTCACCGGCCTCCTTCATGGCGGCGAACCACTTGGCGACCTCGCGGATCTCCTCGCCGTTGCGGTCGACGGCGACCACCTGGGCGCCTCTCCGGTAGCACTCGAAGGCGTGCCGGCCTGCGCCGCAGCCCAGGTCGAGTACGCGGTCGCCTGCGGCGAGCGGGAACCGGGAGAAATCGACGGTCAGCACGGGGTCCTGCCTTCGCGGTCGCGGGGGTGTTCGGGGATGGGGAAGAAGCGGGGGAAGCGGAAGGTCAGCGCGCCCGGCGGGTACGGCCGGCGGCGGCCTGCTCGATGGCGGCGCGGTAGTGCGCGACGGTGCCCTCGGCCGCCTTGGCCCAGGTGAACCGGGTCAGGACCCGCTCGCGCCCGGCGGCGCCGAGGCGGGCCCGCAGCTCCGGGTCGCCCAGCATCCGGCCCAGCGCGGCGGCCAGCGCGCCCGCGTCGCCCGGGGGCACGGCGAGGCAGGTCTCGCCGTCGGGCCCGGCGACCTCGGGGATCGCGCCGCCGGTGGTGGCGACGAGCGGGGTACCGGTGGCCATGGCTTCGGCCGCCGGGAGCGAGAAGCCTTCGTAGAGGGAGGGCACGCAGGCGATCTGGGCGCTGCGGACGAGGTCGACGAGTTCGGTGTCGGTGATGCCCTTGACGAAGCGGACGGCGTCCTGGAGTCCGTACGTCTCGATGGCGCGGGCGACGGGGCCCTGCTCGGCACGCTTGCCGACGACGACGAGGTGGGCCTCGGGCTGCTCGGTGCGCAGCTTCGCGAGCGCCTCGACGAGGTACACGAGCCCCTTGAGCGGCACGTCGGCGCTGGAGGTGGTGACGATGCGGCCCGGCACCTCGGCCACGGACGGGTCCGGCGACCACAGGTCGGTGTCGGCGCCGATGTGCACGACGTGGATGCGCTCGTCGCGGACGCCGAGGTGCTGGGCGATCTCCTGCTGGGAGGACCCGGAGACGGTGAGCACAGACGGCAGGCGGCGGGCCACGCGGCCCTGCATGCGGGTGAAGGCGTACCAGCGGCGCACGGAGGCCCGCTTGACGCGGCCGGTCGCGGCGTCGAGGTCGAGCTTGCGGTCGACGGTGATCGGGTGGTGGATCGTGGTGACCAGCGGGGCGCCGAGGTCGGCGAGGAGGCCGTACCCGAGCGTCTGGTTGTCGTGGATGACGTCGAAGTCGCCGGCGCGCGCGGCCAGATGACGGCGGGCGCGCAGCGAGAAGGTCAGCGGCTCGGGGAAGCCGCCGGTCCACATGGTGGCGACCTCGACGGCGTCGATCCAGTCCCGGTACTCGTCGCGCCCCGGCGTACGGAAGGGGTCGGGGCTGCGGTACAGGTCCAGGCTCGGGAGCTCGGTGAGCGAGGCGCCCGTGTCGAGCACCGGGTAGGGCTGCGCTCCGATGACCTCGACGGAGTGGCCCAGCTGTACGAGCTCGCGCGAGAGGTGGCGGACGTAGACGCCCTGGCCGCCGCAGAACGGGTTCCCCTTATAGGTGAGGAGTGCGATACGCAGCGGGCGGTCGCCGTCGGCGGCGGAACCCTCGAAAGGGCTCGTCACCATGGCCTCAGCGGTCACTCTCGGCCCCCTTCTCACTGCAACTTTCGCCGGAGCGTAACCGCTCGCATAATGTAGAACAAGTTTCAGACTTGATCCGTTGAGACCATTGAATCTACCGGCCGGAAACTACACCGTAAGAGGCGGAGCAGGTGATTCGCGCCACGGCTCCTGCGCCTGCGATGCTGACTGCGGACCAGCCCGGATTCAGCCCGCGCAACGACACGGAACGGGACACATGACAGCGGAAGTGAAGGCCGTCACCACATCGGCGTCGCCTCCCCTGACGGAGCGCCAGGAAGCCCGCCGCCGCCGGATCCTGCACGCCAGCGCCCAGCTGGCCAGCCGGGGCGGTTTCGACGCGGTCCAGATGCGCGAGGTCGCGGAGGCGGCGGGCGTGGCGCTGGGCACGCTCTACCGCTACTTCCCGTCCAAGGTGCACCTGCTGGTCGCCACCATGCAGGACCAGCTCCAGCACATGCACACCACGCTGCGCAAACGCCCGCCGGCCGGGGACGACCCGGCGGCCCGGGTCGCGGAGACCCTGATGCGGGCCTTCCGCGCCCTCCAGCGGGAGCCGCAGCTGGCCGACGCGATGGTGCGGGCGCTGACGTTCGCGGACCGCAGCGTGAGCCCCGAGGTCGACACGGTGTCCCGGCTGACCACGGCGATCATCCTGGACGCGATGGGCCTGGAGAAGCCGCCGACGGCGGAACAGCTCTCGGCGGTCCGCGTCATCGAGCACACCTGGCACTCGGCCCTGATCACGTGGCTTTCCGGCCGCGCCTCGATCGCCCAGGTCAAGATCGACATCGAAACGGTGTGCCGCCTGATCGACCTGACGTCCCCGGAAAAGGCCTGAAGCCGTTGCTCCGGACGCCTCAACGGCGTGTGAGCAGCGCTCCCCACACGGCCCGGGTGCGGTGCAGCCGGTAGGAGAGCTTCCCCCACGGGAGGTACCTCCACGGGATGGCGTCCGTATATCCGTCGACCTGGCGGAACTGTGCGAGGGCCGCGCGGTGGCGGTGCTGGCGGACGAGGAAGTAGGCGAGCAGGTGCCGCGCCTCGGGCAGCCTCGGGTGCCCCTTCGCCGCGGCGACGTCCTCCAGCGCCGCGTCGACCATCGCGATCACGTGCGGCATCCCGTGGCGCCCCGTACTGTCGCCCTCCTCCTCGTGCTCGAACCACACGAGGAGGGGCAGCAGGGTCATCAGGTGCCCGCGCGGCGCCTGCTGCACCGCCCGCGCCACGAACTCCTCGGCCTCGGCCCGGGAACCGCGCCACTTGCGGCTGTAGTACTGCACCGCGGCATGATGGGCGGCGAAGTGATGCGGCGCCCTCGCCTCGACCTCGGCCCACAGGGCAGCCATGTCGTCCTTGGAGTAGCCCAGCCCGAGCGCCACCCAGACCGTTTCGACCAGCGGCGTCGGGTCGTCCGGGCACACCCGTGCCGCATGCGCCAACGCCCCGCGCGCCGCGTGGAGCTCACGGTGGAAGGCGTCGAACTGCTCCTGCGACGTCGCGATCGCCCGCCGCGCCCCGCGCAGCTTCCACGCGTGGTGGACGCGCGCACTCGCGGCGACCATGACCGCATCGGGGTCGTCCGGGGCGGCCGCCTGCCACGCCCTCAGCCACGCGTCGCCGTCGTGGACGGCCGAGTACGCGAGGACCCGCGTGTACTGCGTACGGCGCTCCCAGTCGGTGCCGGCCGCCGCGAGAAGGTCGGCCGCCGGCTGCCACGCTCCGGAGCGGACGGCCTTGAGCGTGCGCTGCAGTTGGGGATCGGGGCCGGCCAGACGTCCGTTCAGGAAGCGCAGGGGCATCAGGGTGGTGAGGAGAAAGCACGCCGCCACGACCGCCACCGAGGTGAGGAAGACGGGGACGGACACGGATGGATCGACCACGGGCGAAACATCCGTCGGAGGAAGGGCCACTGAAGTTCCTGTCGTTGAACTCGCACACTCGCCCGCTCGCCTGTTCGAGACATGAGCGCAGCGGAGTATGCAACACCGGCAGCGAAACCTCCAAGGGCCGCCCGGGACCCCACCCGGGGGCCCGGACGCCGCTCCGCCCCCCTACTCCTCCGGCGGGAAGACCGGCTCCCCCGTCTCCGCCAGGGTGATGAGGATGGCCTCCACCGGGCAGCCCTCCGCCGCCGTCAGGATCGGCTCGTTCGCGTCCGACTCTGCGGTGCGCGGGTGGGACTGGCGTGCCGAGTCCAGGACGAAGCCGTCCGGGGCGTGGTTCACGCACATGCCCGAGCCGATGCAGACCCCGCGGTCCACCTCGACCTGCCAGCGGTCACCCATCAGGCACCCGCCTCATAGCCCGCCGGGAGGTGGATCATCTTGTGCTCCAGGTACTCGCTCAGGCCCTCCGGGCCGAACTCCCGCCCCACACCGCTGTTCTTGTAGCCGCCGAACGGCCCCAGCATGTCCAGGCTGAAGGTGTTCACGTTGAAGGTGCCGGTGCGGATCTGCCGGGCGAAGTCGATGCCGTGCTCGACGTCGCCGGTCCAGACGCTGCCGCTGAGGCCGAACTCCGAGTCGTTGGCCACCCGTACCGCCTCCGCCTCGTCCCCGTACGGGATCAGGCAGACGACCGGGCCGAAGATCTCCTCGCGCGCGATCCGCATGGAGTTGTCCACGTCCCCGAAGAGGGTGGGCTCCACGTACCAGCCGCGGTCCAGACCCGCCGGGCGGCCGCCGCCCGACAGGACCTTCGCACCCTCCTCCTGCCCGATCCGGATGTAGTCCAGGGAGCGCTGCTGCTGCCGCCGGGCCACCAGCGGGCCGAGCTGCGTCGCCGGGTCGAGCGGGTCGCCGACCACCAGCGCGCCGGCCGCCGCCGCGAGGGCCTCGGCCACCTCCTCGTACCGGCTGCGGGGAGCCAGGATGCGGGTCTGGGCCACGCACGCCTGGCCGTTGTTCATCCAGGCCGCGGGCACGATCCCGGCGACCGCGGTCGCCACGTCCGCGTCCGGGAGGACCACGGCCGCCGACTTGCCGCCGAGTTCGAGGGTGACGCGGGTGAGGTTGCGCGCGGCGACCTCCATCACGCGCCTGCCGGCCGCGACCGAGCCGGTGAAGGCGACCTTGTCGATGCCGGGGTGGCCGACCAGGTACTCGCTGACCTCGCGGTCGGCGGGCAGGATCGACAGCACGCCCTCGGGGAGTCCGGCCTCGCGCGCGATGTCGGCGAGGATGTAGGAGTCCAGCGGCGCCTCGGGCGACGGCTTGAGGATCACCGTCGAACCCGTCAGGAGCGCCGGCGCCAGCTTGGCCGCCGCCACGAACTGCGGGACGTTCCACGGGATGACGGCGGCGACCACGCCCACCGGCTCCCGGCGCACCAGGATCGGGCCGAGCACGCCCTGGCGGTGCTCCTCGTACGGGTAGGCGCGGGCGACCGTGATCGCGGCGTCGTAGACCATCATCGGGCCGAGCGCCTGGGCGAGGACGCTCCAGGAGTACGGGGAGCCGTTCTGGGAGCTGATGGAACGGGCTATCTCCTCGTGCCGGACGGCGATGGCGTCCTTGATCCGGGAGACGACGGCGATCCGCTCGTCCAGGGTCATCCGCGGCCAGGGCCCCTCGTCGAACGCCTTCCGCGCGACGGCGACGGCGCGGTCGACGTCCGCCTTCGAGGCGTGCGGGACGGAGCCGATGACCTGCTCGGTGTGGGGGGAGACGATCCGGATCGTGTCGGTGCCCAGCGGATCCGTCCACTCCCCGCCGATGAACAGCTTTCCGTGTTCCACGAGCTCGGTCATGGCTGAGGCCTCCTGCGGCTTGCCCTGCGGCTTGGCGTTCCAGAACTGATACCAGTTCTAGTTAGAGGAGTCCACGGCCAGGACGGAACAGCGAAGAAGATCGAACGGCTGGTCAGGAAGCTGGGAAAGTGGTCGACTTGGGCTACTACTGAAACACGTTCTCATCCGAGGACGGCGACAGGGGGAGGACACATGACGGAGGACACCTCACAGCCCGCGGAGCAGACGCCACAGGCCCCGGATGGCCCGTCACAGGCCGCGGATGGCTCGTCACAGGCCGCGGATGGCTCGTCACAGGCCGCGGATGGCTCGTCACAGGCCGCGTCACCCACCACCGAGGACACGCCACAGGTCACCGATCACGGTGGAGGCGTATGGGCCATCAAGGTCCCCATCCCGGACAACCCCCTCGGCCACACCCTCGTCCACGTCCTCGACACCGACCGCGGCCCCGTCCTCATCGACACCGGCTGGGACAACCCCGCCTCCTGGGACACCCTCGTCGCCGGCCTCGCCGCACTCGGCACCGCCGTCGCCGACATCCACGGCGTCGTCATCACCCACCACCACCCCGACCACCACGGACTCTCCGGCCAGGTCCGCGAGGCCTCCGGCGCCTGGATCGCCATGCACGCCGCCGACACCGAGGTCGTGGTACGGACCCGCGCCTCCGAGCCCGGCGTCTGGTTCGACTACATGAGCGACAAGCTCGCCGCCGCCGGAGCCCCCGAGGAGCACATCGCCCCGCTGCGCGCCGCCCGCGCGAGCGGCCGCATGCGGACCCTGCCCGGCCTGCGCGCCGCCGTCCCCGACCGGGAGATCGTCCCGGCCGAGCTGCTCCCCCTCGCCGGGCGCCGGCTGCGCGCGATCTGGACCCCCGGCCACACCCCCGGCCACGTCTGCCTGCACCTGGAGGAGCAGCACCCGGCGAACCTCCCCGGCAACGGCCGCCTCTTCTCCGGTGACCACCTGCTGCCCGGGATCTCCCCGCACATCGGCCTGTACGAGGCCCCGGAGGACCCCCGCGTCACCGACCCCCTCGGCGACTACCTCGACTCCCTCGAACGCATCGGCCGGCTCGGCCCCGCCGAGGTGCTCCCCGCCCACCAGCACGCCTTCACCGACGCACCCGCCCGCGTACGGGAGCTCCTCGACCACCACGAGGAACGCCTCGCCGGACTCCGGGCACTGCTGGCCGAGCCGCTGACCCCGTGGGGTCTGGCCGAGCAAATGGAGTGGAACCGGCCCTGGGAGCAGATCCCGTACGGCTCCCGCAATATCGCCGTCTCGGAAGCGGAGGCCCATCTGCGACGGCTGGTGAAGCAGGGCCATGCCGAGGCGGTGCCGGGCACGGACCCGGTGACGTACCGGGCCCTGTGAGCGGACCGGCAAGGGGGCGCCCGGCGCCTGCGCCCCGGAGCCCGCCGGTTACGGGCCGGTAGAGTGCACCTGTCGTCCACACCTCTGTACGGGGGGAAGCCGGTGCAATTCCGGCGCTGACCCGCAACCGTGACCCACACCCGGCGCCGCCCGGGCGGGGAGCCGGAATGCCCCGTACCGCAGGTGCGCGGCTCGTGCCGCCGGAGCCCCCGGCGGCCGGCACCGTCGAGGTAAACGGAGCCGGAGCCCGGTGCCTGTGCGTGCCTGCTGCCGGTTTCCCCGTACGAGAGGCACGCCCCCCATGAACGTCCGCCGCAGCGCAGCCGCGCTCGCCGCCTCCGCCGTGCTCTGCGTGGGCGCCGCCCCCGCAGCCCTCGCCGACACCGCGCCGCCCGCCTCCCCCTCCGCGCCGCCGGTCATCCCCTCCGGTCTCCACGGCAAGAACGACCCCACCTACGACGGCGTGTGGCGGCAGTCCTTCGCGCTGCTCGCCCAGCACACGGTCGGCGTCAAGCCCTCCCGCCAGGCCGTGATCTGGCTGCTCGGCCAGCAGTGCCAGACCGGCGGCTTCCCCTCCTTCCGCCCGAACCCCGGCGTGGAATGCGACGCGAAGACGATGTACGACACGAACGCCACCGCGGCGGCCGTGCAGGCGCTGCAGGCCCTCGGCGGCCAGGACCCGGCCGTCAGGAAGAGCGTGGACTGGCTGAAGTCCGTCCAGAACGAGGACGGCGGCTGGAGCTACGTCCCCGGCTCCCCCAGCGACGCCAACTCCACCGCCGTCGTGATCAGCGCGCTGGCCGTGGCGGGCGAGAAGCCGGCCGAGGTCAAGTCCAAGGCGGGCAAGTCGGCCTACGAGGGCCTGCTCCCCTTCCAGCTGGGCTGCACCGCCGAGCCGGCCGCCGACCGGGGCGCCTTCGCCTACCAGCCGGCCGACGGCAAGCTCGTCGCCAACGCCGACGCCACGGCCGCCGCGGCCCTGGCCGGCCTCGGCAAGGGCGCGGCCGTCGTCCCCTCCGCCGAGAACACCCCCGCCGCCCCGCTGGCGTGCCCGGCCGCGAACGCCGCCGACCCGGTGGCCGCCGCCCAGGGCGCGGCCGGATACCTGGCCGAGGCCCTCAAGAAGGACGGCCACCTCACGGCCGTCACCCCGGGCGCGGACCAGCCCACCCCGGACACCGGCAACACCGCCGACGCCGTGCTCGCCCTGGCCGCCGCCGGGCACAAGGAGTCGGCCGCGGGCGCCCTGGAGTGGCTGAAGGCCAACTCCGCCGAGTGGGCGAAGGGCAGCCCGGCGGCCCTGGGCACGCTGGTGCTGGCCGCGCACGCCACGGGTACCGACCCGAAGTCCTTCGGCGGCACCGACCTGGTCGCCGCGCTGAACGCGACCGGCCCGGCCCCTCAGGGCGCGGACACCGAAGCGACCGAGGTGGACGGCGAGAAGGACAAGCCCTCCGGCGGCCAGAACATCTGGTGGATCGTCGGTACGGGCGCCGCGGCCGGTATCGGCATCGGCATCCTGCTGAGCGGCCGCCGGAAGAAGAACCAGTCCTGATGCGCCGCCGCCCGCCCGCCGTGGCCCTCGCTCTCGGGATCGCCCTGGCCCTGCTGGCCGCCACTCCGGCGCTGGCGGCCGGCTACCGCTACTGGTCGTTCTGGGACGGCGCGGCGGGCGGCCGGTGGTCGTACGCCACGCAGGGCCCGTCGATGGCCCGCCCGGCGGACGGCACGGTCCAGGGCTTCCGCTTCTCGGTGAGCAAGGACGCGGCGGCGCAGGCCGCCCAGCCGCGCACGGCGGCCGACTTCGAGGCCGTGTGCGGGGCCACCGCTCCGGCGGAGGGCCGCAAGCGGGTGGCACTCGTCATCGACTTCGGCGTCCCGGCCGACGCCCCGGCGGGCGACGCCCCGCCCGAGGCCGCCCCGCGCACGGCCTGCGCGCAGGTGGCTCCGGACGCCACGACGGCCGAGGCGCTGGCCTCGGTCGCCAAGCCGCTGCGCTACAACAGCGCGGCGCTGCTGTGCGCGATCTCCGGCTACCCGAAGCAGGGCTGCGGCGACCAGGTCGCGGACACCTCGGCAGCACCCGAAGCCTCCGCTCCGACGCAGTCCTCCTCCGCCGAGTCGGGCGGCGGCCCGTCCGCGGGCCTGCTCGCGGGCGTCGCCGCGGTGGCCGCCCTGGCCGCGGCCGGCATCTGGCAATCCCGCCGCCGCACCCGATGACTCCCCCCGTCGACCCCCGGCCGGCACCCGGGCCGACCCCGCCGACGGACGGCGCCGTCCGCCCGCCCGCCGCCGATGCCCGGCCCGACGGCGTGACTCCGGCCGACGGCGTGACTGCGGCCGACGGCGTGACTGCGGCCGACGGCGCCGCCCGGCGGGCTGCGCGCGAACCCGCACGCGACGGCTCGACCGCAGCGCCCCTCCGGAGCCCGGCCGCGGCGCGGGAGGTGCCGCACCCGAAGCCCCCGCCCGGCGGTGCCCGCCTGCGGCCACGGCGGCCCGCCCCCACCGGAGCCGCACCCGGCGACGTGACACCGGCCCGCCGGAGTCCGGCCGCGGCGCAGGTCCCCCCGCACCGGTCGACGTACGAACGGTGGAAGCCCCCGCAGGCCGGTCGGGCCACCGCCCTGCACGCGGGGGCCTGGTGGCTGTGGGCCCTCGGCCTCGCCACCGCCGCCTCCCGCACCACCAACCCGCTCCTGCTCGGGCTGATCATCGGCGTCGCCGGGTACGTGGTCGCGGCGCGCCGCACCGACGCGCCCTGGGCCCGTTCCTACGGCGCCTTCCTCAAGCTCGGGTTCTTCGTCATCGGCCTGCGCCTGCTCTTCTCCATGCTCCTCGGCTCCCCCATCCCCGGCTCGCACCTGCTGTTCACCCTCCCGGAGATCCCGCTCCCGGCCTGGGCCCAGGGCATCCGCTTCGGCGGCCGGGTCACCGCCGAGCAGCTCGTCTTCGCCTTCTACGACGGCCTGAAGCTGGCCACCCTCCTGGTGTGCGTCGGCGCCGCGAACGCCCTCGCGAATCCGGCGCGACTGCTGAAGTCCCTCCCGGCCGCCCTGTACGAGGCCGGCGTCGCCGTCGTCGTCGCCATGACCTTCGCGCCGAACATGGTCGCCGACGTCGTCCGCCTGCGGACCGCCCGCCGACTGCGCGGCCGCCCCACCGGCGGGGTGAAGGCGATCCTCCAGATCGGCCTGCCGGTCCTGGAGGGCGCCCTGGAACGCTCCGTCGCCATCGCCGCCTCGATGGACGCGCGCGGCTACGGCCGCACGGCCGAGGTCCCGCCCGCCGTCCGGCACACCACCAACGCCCTCACCCTCGGCGGCCTGCTCGGCATGTGCGCGGGCACGTACGGCCTGCTCGCCGCGCAGGGCGCCGCGTACGGGCTCCCCGTGCTCGGCATCGGCGCCGCCCTGGCCGTCGCCGGCCTGCGCCTGGGCGGCCGCCGGTCGGTGCGCACCCGCTACCGGCCGGACCGCTGGGGGCCGCGCGCCTGGCTGGTCGCCGGTTCGGGCGCGGCCGTCGCCGCCCTGCTGATCCACGCCGGTTCCGTCGATCCGGGCGCCCTGCACCCGGGCGTGGTCCCGCTGGCGGCCCCCACGCTTCCCCTGTGGCCGGCGGCCGCGATCCTGATCGGCCTGCTGCCCGCCTTCGTGGCACCCGTACCGCCCAAGGAGGCGTCGCAGTGATCCGCTTCGAGCAGGTGTCGGTCACCTACGAGGGAGCGGCCGGCCCGTCCCTGCGGGACGTCGACCTGGAGATCCCCGAAGGGGAGCTGACGCTGCTGGTCGGCCCGTCGGGCGTCGGCAAGTCCACCCTGCTGGGGGCGGTCTCCGGCCTGGTCCCGCACTTCACGGGCGGCACCCTGCGCGGCCGGGTCACGGTCGCCGGCCGCGACACGCGCACCCACAAGCCGCGCGAACTCGCGGACGTGGTGGGCACCGTCGGCCAGGACCCGCTCGCGCACTTCGTGACGGACACGGTGGAGGACGAACTCGCCTACGGCATGGAGTCCCTGGGCCTGCCACCTGCGGTGATGCGCCGCCGTGTGGAGGAGACCCTGGACCTGCTGGGCCTGAACGAGCTGCGCGACCGGCCGATCGCCACGCTGTCCGGCGGCCAGCAGCAGCGGGTCGCGATCGGCTCGGTCCTCACCCCGCACCCCAAGGTGCTGGTGCTGGACGAGCCGACGTCCGCGCTCGACCCGGCGGCGGCGGAGGAGGTCCTCGCGGTCCTCCAGCGCCTGGTCCACGACCTGGGGACGACCGTGCTGATGGCGGAGCACCGCCTGGAGCGGGTCGTCCAGTACGCCGACCGGGTGCTGCTCCTGCCCTCGCCGGGCGCGGCACCGGTCATCGGCGGCCCGGCGGAGATCATGGCGGTCTCCCCGGTCCACCCGCCGGTGGTCTCCCTGGGCCGCCTCGCGGGCTGGTCCCCGCTCCCCCTGTCGATCCGCGACGCCCGCCGCCGCTCCGCTCCGCTCGTGGCCCGCCTGTCGGCCGCGGCGGGCCCGGCAGATCCGGCCACACCGGCGTTTGAGGCAGATCCGGCCTCGCCGGCGTTTGAGGCGCGGGGGTCCGGGGGCGGAGCCCCCGTTGCCGAAGCCCCTGGGCTGCTCGCGCGCCTGCGCCGCCGCGGCAGGCCGACCCCCGCCACAGCCACCCCCACGGCCCCCGCCGAGGTCCGCGACGTCTCCGTCCGCCGCGGCCGCGTACAGGCCCTGCACGGAGTCACCCTCACCGTCTCCCCCGGCGAAACCATCGCCCTCATGGGCCGCAACGGCGCCGGCAAGTCCACCCTCCTCTCCACCCTCGTCGGTACGGTCACCCCCACCACCGGCGAGGTGACCGTCGGCGGCCGCACCCCCCACCGCACGCCCCCGCCCGAGATGGTGCGCCGCGTCGGCCTCGTCCCTCAGGAACCCCGCGACCTCCTCTACGCCGACACGGTCGCCGCCGAGTGCACCGCCGCCGACTCGGACGCCGCCGCGGCCCCCGGCACCTGCCGCGCCCTCGTCTCCGCGCTGCTTCCGGACGTCCCCGACGACATCCACCCGCGCGATCTCTCCGAGGGCCAGCGCCTGGCCCTCGCCCTGGCACTGGTCCTGACGGGCCGCCCCGCCCTGCTGCTCCTCGACGAGCCCACCCGCGGTCTGGACTACGCCGCCAAGGTCCGCCTGATCGAGATCCTGCGCGGCCTGGCCGCCGAGGGCCACGCCATCGTCCTGGCCACCCACGACGTGGAGCTCGCCGCCGAGCTGGCCCACCGCGTGGTGATCCTGGCCGGCGGCGAGGTCGTCGCGGACGGTCCGACCGCCGAGGTCGTCGTCTCCTCCCCCGCCTTCGCGCCGCAGGTGGCGAAGGTCCTGGCGCCGGGCCACTGGCTCACCGTGACCCAGGTCGTCGAGGCCCTCAAGGCGGCGGAGGCCCGATGACCCGCCCCGCTCGCTCCTCCCGCCCTGCCCGCCCCTCCCGCCCCGCCCACCCGGTACGCCCCGTCCGCCCCGTCCGCATCGGCCCCCGCGCGGCCGTCGCCCTGATCCTCGTCACCCTCATCGGCATCGCGGCCTTCGGCTGGCCGCTGCTCGCCGACCGGCAGTCGGGCCTCGCCCATTCCCAGGACGCCCCCTGGCTCTTCGCCGCGCTCCTCCCGCTCCTGGTGGCGGTCGTCGTGGCGACCATCGCCGACAACGGCATGGACGCCAAGGCGGTGGCGATGCTCGGTGTGCTGGCCGCCGTGGGGGCGGCGCTGAGACCGCTGGGCGCGGGCACGGCCGGGCTGGAGCCGATGTTCTTCCTGCTGGTGCTCAGCGGGCGCGTGCTCGGCCCCGGGTTCGGTTTCGTCCTGGGCTCGGTGACGATGTTCGCCTCCGCCCTGCTGACCGGCGGGGTGGGGCCGTGGATGCCGTTCCAGATGCTGGCCATGGGCTGGTTCGCGCTGGGGGCGGGGCTGCTGCCGGGCCCGGAGCGGATCCGGGGGCGGGCGGAGCTGCTGATGCTGGCGGCGTACGGCTTCGCGGGCTCGTTCGCGTACGGCACCGTCATGAACCTGCAGGGCTGGGTGATCCTGCAGGGCATGGGGCAGGGCATCTCCTTCCGTCCGGGGGAGCCGGTGGCCGCGAACCTGGCGCGGTTCGTCGCGTACTGCCTGGCGACGTCGGTGGGCTGGGACCTGGGCCGGGCCGTGCTGACGGTCGTACTGACACTCACGCTCGGGGCGACCCTGCTGAAGGCGCTGCGCCGGGCGACCCGCAAAGCCGCCTTCGACGTCCCCGTTTCCTTCGATCCTGGGGTCGGGTCCGCGCGCGAACCGACCTCTCAAAGGCAGACAAACGCGCACACAAATGGAGATACGGGCGACTGCGGAGGGTGACACCCGGGCCCTCGGCCGGTGACCCGCCCCATAGGACCCACGTCACATACGACCCCGGCTAGTAGGCCCGGTCCCCACCTCCTGCGGGGATTCGCCGGGAGCGGCCGATCACCCGCTGCGAGGACCGCTAGTACGCGGCACCTTTGCCAGGCCGCCGGGGCGTCTGTAGAACTGGATGAGTCGCCGGGCGGCACGGGTGCTTCACCCGCCGCCTGCGAACCCCTCTCCTTTGCGTGAGTGGCTCACGCATGTCCTCGACATGCCGTGCGACCGCCCTTGTCCCCTTCGGAAGGTCAATCCGTGTCCAACCCCGTCATCCGCCGCATCGCCGCTTCGAAGAAGACCCTCGCCGGTTCCGTCCTCGCCCTGGGCATCGCCGGCTCCATGCTGGCCGCGGTCCCCGCGCAGGCCGCCCCGACGAGCGCCAAGGCGATCGCCCAGCAGATGATCAAGGACCCGGCCCAGTTCGCCGCCTTCGACAAGATCATCTCGCACGAGAGCGGCTGGGACTACACCGCGACCAACGCCTCCTCCGGCGCGTACGGCCTGGCCCAGGCCCTGCCGGCCTCGAAGATGGCCTCCGCCGGTGCCGACTGGAAGACCAACCCCGCCACCCAGATCAAGTGGGGCCTGGACTACATGAACGACCGCTACGGCAGCCCGGTCGGCGCCTGGAACTTCTGGTCCGCCAACCACTGGTACTGAGCCACCGACACACGGTAGGCAGTACGCGGTAGGCAGCACGCGCAGGCAGCGCGCCGCACACGGCGCGCAGCACCAAGACATACGAGGGCCCCGGTGGCCGGCCTCCCCAGGTCCGGCCGCCGGGGCCTTCTGCATCCCATCCCACGGGACTCAGTGGCGCCTCACAGGCGCTGGATGATCGTGCCGGTCGCCAGCGCGCCTCCCGCGCACATGGTGATCAGCGCGAACTCCTTGTCACGGCGCTCCAGCTCGTGGAGCGCGGTGGTGATCAGCCGGGCGCCGGTGGCGCCGACGGGGTGACCGAGCGCGATGCCCCCGCCGTTGACGTTGACCTTCTCCAGGTCCTGATCGAAGACCTGCGCCCAGGACAGGACGACGGAGGCGAAGGCCTCGTTGATCTCGACGAGGTCGATGTCCCGCAGCGACATCCCGGCCTTGCCCAGCACGGCCCGGGTCGCGTCGATCGGCCCGTCCAGGTGGTAGTGGGGGTCGGCGCCGACGAGCGTCTGGGCGACGATCCGGGCGCGCGGCTTGAGCTTGAGGGCGCGCGCCATCTTGCGCGAGGCCCACATCACGGCGGCGGCGCCGTCGGATATCTGCGAGGAGTTCCCGGCGGTGTGCACGGCGGTGGGCATGACCGGCTTGAGCCGGGCCAGCGCCTCCATGCTGGTGTCGCGCAGGCCCTCGTCCCGGTCGACCAGGCGCCACATGCCCTGCCCGGCGGCCTGCTCCTCCTCGGTCGTCGGCACCTGCACGGCGAACGTCTCGCGCTTGAACCGCTCCTCGGCCCAGGCTGCGGCGGCCCGTTCCTGGGAAAGGAGCCCGAGCCGGTCGACGTCCTCGCGCGACAGGCCGCGGTGGCGGGCGATCCGCTCGGCGGCCTCGAACTGGTTGGGGAGGTCGACGTTCCACTCGTCCGGGAAGGGTTTGCCCGGACCGTGCTTGGATCCCGAACCCAGCGGCACACGGCTCATCGCCTCGACGCCGCAGGCGATCCCGATGTCCATCACCCCGCCGGAGATCATGTTGGCGACCATGTGGTTGGCCTGCTGCGAGCTGCCGCACTGACAGTCCACGGTCGTCGCGGCCGTCTCGTACGGGAGCCCCATGGCGAGCCAGGCGTTACGGGCGGGGTTCATCGACTGCTCGCCGGCGTGCGTCACGGTGCCGCCGACGATCTGCTCCACGCAGTCGGGCTGGATTCCGGTACGGGCCAGCAGTTCGCGGTAGGTCTCACCGAGCAGGTAGGCGGGATGGAGGTTGGCGAGAGCGCCCCCGCGCTTACCGATGGGGGTGCGTACGGCTTCGACAATGACGGGTTCCGCGGCCATGAGCTCGTCCTCTCCTGCACTGCGTCAGCATGGCGGGCCGTCCCGGCGCCCCGCCCCGAACTAGTACGCGTTCTAGTTCTCCCCGCAGTCTTATGACTTGAGGCCCCGGCACGCAAGGGTCTTGCACGCGCCCTGCACGGATTCCACACGCAACAGTTGGCGCCACGACCCTTGTCACTTCTAGAACTCGTTACTACCTTCAAGCCAACTTCTGATGGTCCGTCAGACTTTGGAGTTGCCCGATGTCCTGCCCCGCACTGCCCGAAGGCTTCGACGCCACCGATCCAGACCTGCTCCAAAGCCGCGTCCCCTTCCCGGAGTTCGCGCAGCTGCGGCAGACCGCACCCGTGTGGTGGTGCCCGCAGCGGCGGGGCATCACCGGCTTCGACGACGAGGGCTACTGGGCCGTGACCCGGCACGCGGACGTCAAGTACGTCTCCACGCACCCGGAACTGTTCTCCTCGACGACCAACACCGCGATCATCCGCTTCAACGAACACATCGCGCGTGATGCGATAGATGCCCAGCGCCTGATCATGTTGAACATGGATCCGCCGGAACACACGCGTGTACGGCAGATCGTGCAGCGCGGCTTCACCCCGCGGGCCATCCGCGGCCTGGAAGAGGCCCTGCGGGACCGCGCCCGGAAGATCGTCGAGGAGGCCGCGGCCACGGCGGCCGACGGCAGCTTCGACTTCGTCACGCAGGTGGCGTGCGAGCTCCCGCTGCAGGCCATCGCCGAACTGATCGGCGTACCGCAGAAGGACCGCACCAAGATCTTCGACTGGTCGAACAAGATGATCGCCTACGACGACCCGGAGTACGCGATCACCGAGGAGGTCGGCTCCAACGCGGCGATGGAGCTCATCGGCTACGCGATGAACCTCTCCGCCCAGCGCAAGGAATGTCCGGCCAAGGACATCGTCACCCAGCTGGTGGCGGCCGAGGGCCAGGGCAACCTCGGCTCCGACGAGTTCGGCTTCTTCGTACTGCTGCTGGCGGTCGCGGGCAACGAGACCACGCGCAACGCCATCAGCCACGGCATGCACGCCTTCCTCACCCACCCCGAGCAGTGGGAGCTCTACAAGGCGACCCGGCCGTCGACGGCCGCGGAGGAGATCGTGCGCTGGGCCACCCCGGTGGTGTCCTTCCAGCGCACCGCCACCCAGGACACCGAACTGAGCGGCCAGAAGATCAAGGCGGGCGACCGGGTGGGGATGTTCTACTCCTCCGCCAACCACGACCCCGAGGTCTTCACGAACCCGGACGTCTTCGACATCACCCGCGACCCCAACCCCCACCTGGGCTTCGGCGGCGGCGGCCCGCACTTCTGCCTGGGCAAGTCCCTGGCGGTCATGGAGATCGACCTGATCTTCAACGCCCTGGCCGACACCCTCCCCGACCTCCGCCTGACCACGGACCCCCCTCGCCGCCTCCGCGCAGCCTGGCTCAACGGCATCAAGGAACTCCGCGTAACCCACCCCTGACCCCCACTCCCCCAGCCCACCGCCCCGAGCCCCGCCGACGCTTGAGGCACGGGGCCCGGGGCAGCACCCCGGATCCTCCAGCCCCACCAGCACCCCACCCAGCCCCGCCGGCACCCCACCCAGCCCCGCCGGCGCTTGAGGCGCGGGGTCCGGGGCGGCGCCCCGAATCTTTCAGCCCCGCCGGCGCTTGAGGCGCGGGTCCGGGCAGCGCCGCGGATCTTTCAGCCTCGCCGGCGTTTGAGGCGCGGGGTCCGGGGCGGCGCCCCGGCAACGGCGCCGCACCCGTCCGAGTGGCGCCCCGCCCCGAACGGAGAAATCCTGGCAAGCAGCGGCGATCCAGCCGAAGGGGCGCCGGGGCAATCCACGCCCCGGCGCCCCTTCGGCCGCCGGCCTCCGGCCACCGGCCACCCGTCAAGCCACCCGCCGCGCGACCCGCCCGCCCGCCCGCCACCACGCTCAGCGTCCACAGGCTGGGGAGGGCCAGCAGCAGGGCCAGCACCAGCAGCAGCCCGGTGGCGAGCCGGCCGTCCACGGCCGCCCCCACCCGCTGCGACCACCAAGCGGAATGGTGGCCGCGAGGACGAAGTGGGACACGACGAGCGCGGCCGGCGCCCCTCCCCCGAACAGGATCCGCTTGCGCCCGTCGGATCCGGCCGGCTCTGCGCTCATGGTCCGATGCCAGCACCGGGTCGGGAGCGGCGCCTGCGGGCACCGCGGCGAGACCGCGTACCCGCCACCCCGCCTACGAGTTCCGCGCGGACACCCCCACCTTCCGCTCCCCCTCGTTCGACCCACTCGACCCACTCGACCCGTTCGACCCCTCGCCCGGCTCCTCCCCGCCCCTGCGCTGTGCGGGCAGGTTCAGCTGGAGCCCCCGCGGCCCGGACAGCACGTACACGAGCCCGAAGCCGGCGGTCACGACGACGGCGCCGCCCACCGCGTCCAGCACCCAGTGGTTGGCGGTGGCCACGATCGCGCACACCGTGATCAGCGGGTGCAGCACGCCGAGCAGCTTCTGCCAGCCCTTGGGCGCCAGCACCACGATCACGATCCCGCACCACAGCGACCAGCCGAAGTGCAGCGAGGGCATCGCCGCGTACTGGTTGGAGATCGCGGTCATGGCCCCGTACGAGGGGTTGGCCAGGTCCTGCGGCCCGTGCACGGTGTCGATGAAGTCGAGACCGGGCATCAGGCGCGGCGGCGCGAGCGGGTAGAGCCAGAAGCCGACGAGGGCGAGGACGGTGGCCAGGCCCAGGGAGGCGCGGGCCCAGCGGTAGTCGCCGGGACGGCGCCAGTACAGGACCGCCAGGATCGTCAGCGGGACCACGAAGTGGAAGGAGGTGTAGTAGAAGTTGAAGAACGCCTCCATCCAGGGCGTGCCCACCACGGCGTGGTTCACGGCGTGCTCGATGTCGATGCCGAGCGCCTTCTCCATCGCGTGGATCTGGCTGCCGTTGCCCTCGGCGAGGCTGCGGCTGGTGGGTGCGGCGGCCCGGATGTGCGAGTAGAGCGAGTAGCCCACCCGTATCAGCAGGAGCTCCAGCAGCAGGTTCGGGCGGGACAGCACGCGCCGCCAGAACGGCAGCAGCGGCACCCGCGCCCAGCGGGCCGCCGCAGGCCGCCCGTAGTCGGTCGGAACGGGCTCGCGCCAGTACGGCGAGGAGCGCGGCAGAAACGGTACCGCGCAGGCCGCGGCCACGGCGGCGAGCAGCAGCACGTTGTCGCGTACGGGGGCCAGCGCGGCCAGGTTCGGCAGCAGCACCGCACTCGGCAGGGTCATGGCGAGGACCACGGCCACCGGCCACACGGGGCGGTCGGCGGCCCGCTTGCCCACCTTGCCGGCGACGGCGAGCAGCACCCACAGCAACTGGTGGCGCCAGCCGGCCGGGGACACGGCGACGGCCACGCAGCCGGTGACGGCGACGGCGAGCAGCAGCTGGCCGTCGCGGGCGTAGCGGACCGCGCGGCGCAGGCCGAACCAGATGATGGCGCCCGCGAGGGCGGCGTAGAGCAGGATTTCGAGCGGCCCGGTCAGGCCGAGACGCAGCAGCGCGCCGTGCACGGACTGGTTGGCGAGGCCGTCGGGGGCGCCGCCGAGGCCGGTACCGGCCAGGTGCTGCACCCAGTACGTCCAGGAGTCGCGCGGCATGGCCGCCCAGGACAGCGCGGTGGCTCCGGCGAAGGTCACGGCTGCGGTGTGCGCGGTGGGACGGCGTCCGGTCAGCCACAGCAGCGGGGCGAAGAGCAGGAGCGCCGGCTGGAGCGCGGCGGCGAGGCCGACGAGGAAGCCCGCGGGCCGGTCTCCGGGCACGCGGAAGACGGCCAGCAGCACCAGAAGGACGGGCAGGACGGCGGTCTGGCCGGGCGATGCGGCCTCGCGGACGGGAATCGAGACCATCATCAGGGCCGTGAGGACGGGCGCGGCAAGCAGCGCGGTGCGCCGCGGCACCGGGTCGGGCAGGCCGCGCGCGGCGACGAGCCCGATGGCGGCGACGCACAGCAGCGTCATGCAGGTCCAGGCGATCTCCAGCGACGGGGCGGCAAGGCCGACCAGGGGCTTGAGGACCAGCCCGGCGAAGGGCGTGCCGGAGAACTGGCCGGTATCGTAGACCGATCCGGGCAGGCTGCCGGGGAGGTGGAAGCCGCTCAGCCACTCCCCGGGTGGCACGCGCAGCACGGCGGCGGCCTGTCTGACGGCGAGGGCGCCCGCCAGAGCCCACAGGAGGAGACGTGCCGCCCCGAGCCTGCTGTTGTCGCCTATGACTCCGGCATGTCCGTTCGCACCGCTGTGCTCTGCCGCGTTAGCCACGCCTCGCCGGCCTCCCGCCCTGTTGACCGCAACCCTGACTTTGCCTGGCTGCCGCGCTCCATTACCCGCAAGACGATATCTCCCGCGGGATACCTCGGACGGCCCTCACGGACATCGAGAAGATCAACCGGGCCGCCGGCGCAGGGCAGATGGGGTCTGACCTGCGGGCGCCCGTCCGGGGAAGCGACCCGACTGCTGCGGGGTACTCGGAGGGTGCTCGGGGGTGCTCAGGGTGCGGACACCGCACTTCCTGGCGAAGCTGAACGTGACACGTATTCCGTGGAGAGGACGGCTCATGTCCATGCTTGACAAGCTCAAAGGCCTGATCAAGGGACACCCTGACCAGGCCCGCCAAGGCGTCGAGAAGGCCGGAGACGCCTTCGACGCGAAGACCGGCAACAAGTACCAGAGCCAGGTCGACACGGCGCAGCAGAAGCTGAACGAACAGATCGGCAACCAGCCGCCCACCTCCGGGGAGGGGCGTCCGCCCCAGCAGTGACCACGCGGGCACTGACCACGCCGTGGCCGAGTCCCGGCGGTCCGAGTGACCGCCGGGACTCCTGCGCGCCCGCGGGGACGCAGCAGCGGATGTAGGAGACTGCAGGCACGTCGTCGAGGCCGGGCGCACAGCCCGGCTTGCGTTTCATGAGAGGTGCCACGTGCCGAGTGTTGTAAAGATCAACGTGCTGACGGTTCCCACCGAGCAGCGGGAGGTGCTGGAGCAGCGCTTCGCGTCCCGCGCCGGGGCGGTGGAGAGCTCGGACGGCTTCGAGTGGTTCGAGCTGCTGCGCCCGGTGGAGGGCACCGACCAGTACCTGGTCTACACGCGCTGGCGTTCGGAGCAGGACTTCCAGGCATGGATGGAGGGGCCGATGAAGGCCGCTCACCAGGGCGGCGGCCAGGGCGGCGGCGAGCGCCCGAAGCCCGCGGCGTCCGCCTCGACGGTGTGGTCGTTCGAGGTAGTACAGCAGGCGTCCCCGAAGAAGCCCTGACCTCCGGCAGCGTTCGAGGTGCGGGGCCCGGGCCGGAGCCCGGCTCTTCCAGCCCCGCCGGCGCTCGGAGCGCAGGCCCCGAGCCGGGAGCGCTCCTCCAGCCCCGCCGGCGTTTGAGGCGCGGAGCCCGGGCCGGGGTCCGCTCTTCCAGCCCCGCCGGCGTTCTAGCGCAGAGGACCCGGGCCGAAGCCCCGCTCTTCCAGCCCCGCCGGCGTTTGAGGCGCGGGGTCCGGGGCAGCGCCCCGGCAACGGCGCCGCACGGCCCCGCCTGGCGGCAACGACCGGTCGTCGGGGCCGGGCGCCGGGGGCCAAGCACCGGCGCAGGGCCAAGGGCGCGGGGCTAAGGCCGCACGGCTCAGCCCCCCGCACCCGGAAGGACCGAGCCCCAGAAGATGTCTTCCTCGTCGATGTCCGCCGTGCACTGGTCGATGTCGGTGATCTTGTCGCCGATGATCGTGAAGAAGAGTCCCTGACGGATCTCGATCCCGCGGTCACCGCGGTCGCCGCGCGCCGTGTGGAAACTCATCACGTGCCCCCGCCCGTCCGCCAGCACCGATTCCAGGTGGACCTGGAAGGTCCCGTTCGTCTCCTCGGAAAGGCGGCGGAAGAGGTCGAGGACGTTCTCCCGCCCCTTGTGGTGCCCGGACAGCGGGTTGCCGCCCGGCACGTGGTGGATGACATCGGCCGTCAGCAGCGTGCTCATCGTCTCCATGTCGCCCTTGCCGAAGGCCTCGTAGCCGCGGCGGACCAGGGCACAGTCGGGGTGCTCTGACATGGCGTTCCCACCCTCCGGGTACGCAGGAAATGTCCTTTTTCCTATCATCGGCCCGGCCCTGTGGATATTCCACGCGGGAGATCTCCCGCGAACTCCACAATGACGCCATGACCACTCACAGCGAACACCCCACCCTCACCGCTCCCACCACCAAGCCCACCGCCGCTCCCGCCCTGTCGTGGACCGTGACCCCCGAGGCGTTCACCACCCGGGACGCGACCGCCCTGCGCCGTGCGTACTACGCCGAGGTCGCCGGCCGGTACTGGAAACGGCAGGTCACCGAGGCCGAGATCGACCAAGGCCTGCTGGACTTCCCGGACGACGGGCTCGTCCCGCCGACGGGGCAGTTCGTCGTCGGCAGGCTGGGCGGCGAGCCCCTGGCATGCGGCGGCGTCCGGCTGCTCGACCCCGGCACCGCCGAGCTCACGAGGGTGTACGTGGACCGGCGCGCCCGCGGCACGGGCGGCGGGGCGGCTCTGCTGGAGGTCCTGGAGGCGGAGGCCCGTGCGCTGGGCGCCGTGCGGGTCCGGCTCGACACCCGATCGGATCTCGTGGAGGCCCGCGCGTTGTACGCGCGGCACGGGTACGCGGAAATACCCGCCTACAACGACGGCCAGTACGCCCAGCACTGGTTCGAGAAGCCCCTGCCCTGAGCCCACGCGGCGGCCAGGCGGCCGCCACGCCGCGCTACGGGGCGGCGTGGTCCCGGCGCGGCGCGGAATCGTAGGGCTCCTCGGCGTCGGACCCGCACAGTTCCGTGTTGATCTCCTGCACCAGCTTCACCAGGTCGGTCGGGCGGTCCGGGCCCCACCAGTCGCCGAGCAGCTCGGCGAGGGACTCCTGCCTGGCCTCGGCGAGCCTGGCGGCGGCCACCTGGCCCTGTTCGGTCAGGACCAGCGCCAGGCCTTCCCGGGCGGCGAGCCCGCGCTCCTCGACCTGACGGGCGGCATCCGTAATGACCTTCAACGGCACGTTGGCGCGCTCGGCGAGCATCGAGGGCTCCGTGGAGCCGTACTTCTTGATCCGCAGCAGCATCCAGCTGGCGGCGGGCAGCAGGTCGTAGCCGGCCTTCTCGGTGATCTTCTCGTAGACGTGCCGGCGGCCCTCCCGGGTACCGAGGACCGACAGCGCGCGGGCCACCTCGTCGCGTGAGGAGCGTTGGACCGGGTTGGAGGCCAGGGTCTCCGTCACATCGGGTGCGGTGACCGAGGTGCGGAGCTTGTCCTCCTTCAGGAACCAGGCGATCACGAAGGCGACCAGCACGATCGGCACGGCGTAGAGGAACACGTCGGTGATGGCGGTGGCGTAGGCGTCGAGCACCTGCGGCTGCAGCCCGGCGGGAAGCGCGCTGATGGCCCGCGGATCGGCCTCCAGCTGCGCGATGCTCGCACCGGCCGGCAAGGTGACGCCGGCGAGCGCGGCGGCGAGCTTGTCGTCCAGCTGGTTGGTGAAGACAGTGCCGAAGATCGCGACGCCGAAGGAGGCCCCGATGGAGCGGAAGAAGGTGGCACCCGAGGTGGCGACTCCGAGGTCGGCATAGCTGACCGCGTTCTGCACCACCAGGACGAGTACCTGCATGACCAGGCCGAGTCCGGCGCCGAAGACGAAGAAGTAGATGCTCATCTCCCAGGTGGAGCTGGTGCGGTGCAGCTGGTGCAGGAGGAGCAGACCGATCGCGGTCACGCCCGTGCCCGCGATCGGGAAGACCTTCCAGCGCCCGGTGCGGCTGACGATCTGGCCGGAGGCGGTGGAGGAGATCAGCATGCCGATCACCATCGGCAGCATGTGGACGCCCGACATGGTCGGCGAGACGCCCTGGACGATTTGCAGGAAGGTCGGCAGGTAGACCATCGCGCCGAACATGGCGAAGCCGACGATGAAGCTGATCACCGAGCAGAGGGTGAAGGTGCGGATGCGGAACAGACCCAGCGGCAGGACGGGTTCGGTGGCCTTGCGCTCCACGAAGAGGAACACGGCGAGCAGTACGGCGCCGAGGACGGCGACGCCGATGATCCGGGCCGAGCCCCAGCCCCAGGTGCCGCCGAGGGAGGCGACGAGCACGAGGCAGGTGGCGACGCAGGCGATGAGGAAGGTGCCGAGGTAGTCGATGGTGTGCTTCGAGGAGCGTTTCGGGATGTGCAGGACGGCGGCGATGACGACGAGCGCGACGAGACCGATGGGGAGGTTGATGTAGAAGACCCAGCGCCAGGACAGGTTGTCCACGAAGAGACCGCCGAGCAGCGGGCCCAGCACGCTGGTCGCACCGAAGACCCCACCGAAGAGGCCCTGGTACTTGCCTCGTTCGCGGGGCGGGACGATGTCGCCGACGATCGCCATCGACAGCACGATCAGACCGCCGCCGCCCAGGCCCTGGAGCGCGCGGAAGCCGATGAGCTGGGGCATGTCCTGGGCGAGCCCGCACAGTGCCGACCCGAGGAGGAAGAGGACGATCGCGTACTGGAAGAGCCTCTTGCGTCCGTACTGATCGCCGAGCTTGCCCCACAGCGGGGTGGCTGCGGTGGCGGCGAGCATGTAGGCGGTGACGACCCACGACAGGTGTGCCATGCCACCGAGGTCGCTGACGATGGTCGGCAGGGCGGTGGAGACGATGGTCTGGTCGAGTGCGGCGATCAGCAGGCCCAGCAGCAGCGCCCCGATGGAGACGAGTACCTCGCGGGAGGTGTGCTCGGAGGCGGGGCCGGTCTTCTTCTCCGGGTCGGGAGCGGGATCCGTGCCGTGCGCGGTCACATCCTGAGCCATCGATACCTCCTCAGGCCGGATCAACATCTCCATCCTGAGCGGTGTGTCCGGTTATGGCCTCTCGGGCGGTTGGGAGGGGCCCCGCGGGTCTGCATAATCGCAGGCAATAGCCAGGGAGGGAGTCCAGTGAGCCGTCAGCACTGTCCAGAATGCGGCGCCCCCGGCGCCGGCTGCGGGTGTGTGCCCGGGGTGGGTTTCAACCCCCTGCGCATCCGCCCGTACGTGACGTTGCCCGACCCCGGCGAGCCGGACACCCCGGTGTCCCCGCAGCCGGTGTCCGGCGCGGTGGCTCCGGACACGCGCCCGGCGCCGATTCCGGCGCCGGAGCAGGAGCAGGACGACACCCCGGCGTACGGGATACCCGTACCGCCGGTGGACGGACCGTGGCCGGCCGCGCCCGCCGTGCCCGCACACGCGCCGCACCCGGCGGAGACGGTACAGCTCCGCGCGATCCCGCAAGCGGGCCGCACGACCGGAGGGGGAGGAGGGGGTGGGGGTGGGGGCCCGAAGAAGCGAACCGGCCCGGCCTCCCGCAAGCCCCTCGCGCTGCTCCTGGGCGCCGCGGCGGTGGTAGCCCTCAGCGGGACTGCGGCGGCGATGTGGGCGCTGCCGAGCTCCGACGGTAGTGATGCCGCGCTGGTGGAGGCCAAGGCGCCGGCGCCGTCGGCGAGCGCCGCCCCGGCCGCGCCCTCCGCGAGCCCGTCCCCGAGCAGTACCAGCGCGTCCCCCTCGGCCTCCCCGTCGCCGAGCGCCTCGAAATCGGCGTCGCCGTCACCGTCACCCAGCGCGTCCCGTTCGTCTGCGCCCCCGTCCCCCAGCCCGAGCCCGAGTGCGAGCCGTGCTTCCAACTCGCCGCCCGCGCAGGCACCGATCCTGCGGATCGGGGACACGGGTCCGGAGGTGGAGAAGCTCCAGCGGCTGCTGGCGGGGCGTGGCCTGTACCGCGGCAAGATCAACGGACGGTTCGACTGGCGGGTAGAGGACGCACTGTCGGAGTTCCAGTACGACAGGGGCATCGACGATCAGGAGTGGGGTTTCTACGGCCCGGTGACCCGCAAGGCTCTGGAGGGATGAGGGTCACATGCCCGCGGTTGGCGCAGACCGCCCTTTGTTTTGTATCGTGAGGGAACAAAGTGGTTCCGTCCTCTCTCCCTGACCGGTGGACGGAACCACTTGTTCTCTTTTCCTGCCCCGTCTGGAGCCCCGCCCATGCCGGCCAGCACCACCACCGCACCCGTCGCCCTCACTGCCAAGGCCCTGCTCCTGGACATGGACGGCACGATCGTCAACTCCGACGCGGTGGTAGAACGCTGCTGGCGCGACTGGGCACTGTCCCACGGGCTGGACCCTCAGGAAGCCATGAAGGTGGTCCACGGCCGCCAGGGCTACGCCACCATGGCCGTCCTCCTGCCGGACCGCCCCATGGAGGTCAACCACGCCGAGAACGCGGTGATGCTGGCCCGGGAGACGGCCGACACCGACGGCGTGATCCCGGTCGCGGGTGCCCCCGAATTCATGGCCGCGATAGACGGCCTGCCGCACGCCCTGGTCACCTCGGCCGACGCCGCCCTGGCCACGGCCCGGATGACGGCAGCCGCCCTGCCGATGCCCGACGTACGGGTCACGGCCGAATCCGTCCAGGCCAGCAAGCCCGACCCCGAGGGCTTCCTCATGGGCGCAGCCGCACTGGGGGTGGACCCGGCCGACTGCATCGTCTTCGAGGACTCGGCCGCGGGCATCACCGCGGGCCGGGCAGCGGGCATGCGCGTGATCGGCGTGGGCCCCCGCGCGGCCGCCCACGCCCCGACGGCCCACGTCCCGGACCTGACCTCACTCCAGGTCACGACCGCCCCGAACGGCGCGATCACCATCACGGTGAAGCCGGCGGAGTAGCCGCTACGGGACCAGGTCGGGCGGAGCCGGGATGCGGGGCGGCGACTTCGGTAGGCGGAATCCACTCGGGCGGCAGTCAGAGACGTGTATGGGGGTTTCCCGTCAGTCTCATCGTCTCTCCGTGTCGGGCCGGTCCCTCAAGGGCGCTCCTCCTTCGTCGTCGCGTCGCTGCGCGATGGCCTTCGGCCACCCTTGACCGACCGTCCCGCCCCGGAAATCCGAAGACTGCCGGGAAACCCCCAAAGGAACGGGCCGGGCCTTCCTTTCATGGACGGGGACATCAGAGATCCGCGACCCGGCCGGGGTGGGCGCACTTCCGAGGCCGGGCCATCGGGAGCGGCCTGCCGGGTCGGGGGAAGCGCATCCAATCGCTACGCGCTCCTCATCTCTCAGCGTCCGACGACCGTCCGGGGCTGGACATAAGCCGCCCACGACCCGTTGTCGCTTCCCCTTCGCGCGTCCGACGACCGGCCGGGGCCGTTGAGAGGGACTGACGGCTGATCCCTCGGCCATGTCGTCGTGGATCCGGGGCGGCGAGGGACTGAGTCCATGAGCAAGGGTGCAGACAAGGGTTATTGGGGCAAATGGCCGGCCTTTTGAGACGCCTACGTGCGCTGACCCGTCCCCATGACGACATAGCCGCTGTCCGGCGCCTTTCCGCCCCCGAGAGGGGCCGGACGCCGTCGATGAGAAGCATCCGAGGCCCGTGGGCGGCCTATGTCCGGCCCAAGACGGATCGCAGGCGCTGAGGGATGAGGAGCGCGTAGCGATTGGATGCGCCCACCGACCCGGAGGGCCTCTCCGGATGGGCCCGTCTCTTGGACGCCTCACCCCTGGCCCGCTCGGGCGTCTCAGGCTGCCCCGTTTCCAAAGACTTGGTCCGGCCCGTTCCTTTGGGGGTTTCCCGGCAGTCTTCGTATGTCCGGGGCGGGACGGTCGGTCAAGGGTGGCCGAAGGCCATCGCGCAGCGACGCGACGAAGGAGCGCCCTTGAGGGACCGGCCCGACACGGAGAGACGATGAGACTGACGGGAAACCCCCATACGCGTCCCTGACCACCGGCCCCGTGGACCCCGCCCACCGACCCCGCCCACCGAAGCCGCCCCGAACGTCAACGACCCCGCCCCGCCCCCCCTACTGCCCCGCCCGCCCGTCGATGCGTTCCCGCAGGAAGTCCGCGTGGCCGTTGTGGCGGGCGTACTCCTCGATCATGTGGACCAGGACCTCGCGGAGTTCCATCCGCTCGTCGTCGTGTGCGGTCTCACCTGTGACGTCCAGGCCGGGAGCTTCCGCAACGAGTTGTTCCGCGAAGTCGACTTCGGCCCGCCAGGTGGCCCATGCGTCCGCGACCACCGCCGGGTCGGCCACCGCGCCGGTGAACTCCCCCGCACGGTCCTCCTCCGGAGCGGTAGTGCCGACGTACCGCCTGGCCCGCCATGACCTGCCGGAACCAGTACTGCTCGACGCCCGCGAGGTGGCGTACGAGACCCAGTAGGGACAGGTTGGACGGTTCCACCGAGCGTCGCGCCAAGGCCTCCGCGTCAAGGCCCGCGCACTTGAGCTCCAGCGTCAGCCGCTGGTCGCGCAGGTAGCCGGCGAGCACGGCGCGCTCGCCCTGGAATCCGCCGTCGGTCCGGGTGTCCTCGTCGGGGTGGACGAACATGTTGGACCAGCCGAACTGCCGGTCCTCGGCGGACACGGGCGCAGGCACGAGGGCAGGTACGGAAACGGGAGCAGGCACGGGAGCAGGCACGGGAGCGGGCGCCTGCACGGGCGCCGGCACAGGCTGGGTGGAGAGGCCGGCGGAGGCCCCGGCCGAGGTGGTGGTATCGGTCACGCGCACGAGCGTGACCGGTGCGTTCTCCGCCCGCAAGGAAATATCCCCCACCACCGCGGCCCACCGCCTCCGCCCACCGTCGCGGCCCACCGCGGCCCGCACCCGGGCACTGGCGACTCAGCCCGCGATGGCCTCGTACAGCGAGAACGCGGCCAGTGCTGCCATCACGGCAGCCGCGATTTTGGTGATGAGCCGCAGCGGGACGTACTTCATCAGCGTGCGCCCACCCAGGATGCCGATGCCCGCGACCGCCCACAGGGCGAGTACGGCTCCGATACCGACCGAGACGGGGTCGTCGTAGCGCGCGGCGAGGTTGGCGGTCATGATCTGGGTCAGGTCACCGAACTCCGCCACCAGGATCAGCATGAAGCCCGCCCCGGAGACCTTCCAGAAGGACTGGTCGGCGGGCGGCTTGATCTCCTCGTCCCCGTCGTCCTTCTTCAGGAGCAGCATGGCCGCGCCCAGGAGGAACAGGACGCCGACGACGGCCTGGACGAGCCGGTGCGGGAGCAGCGTGAGGACGCTGCCTGCGGCGATGGCGAGTGCGACGTGTACGGCAAAGGCGGCGGCGACGCCTGCGAAGACGTAGGAGGCGCGGTAGCGCGTGCCGAGCATCAGGCCGGCGAGGGCCGTCTTGTCGGGGAGTTCGGCAAGGAAGACGACGCCGAAGGCGATCGCCGTGATGCTGAAGCTGAACACGGGGGTGAAACCTCAATCGGTCGGGCAGGGCGCCATCGGGACCGAGAGACCTGGGGTGCTTGTTCAGGGGTCGCTTCGGCTCGGCGGCGCCCTGGGTTGTGCATGCGCGTACGAAACGCGTCTGCACGTGAACAGGACACTGCGGCCGAAGGTCTCGCTGGCCGGCCGCTGTCCGCGTCCTGCCTCCGGGCGCCGGCTGGTGTGACCCAGCAGTATGTCGACGGTCCGGCGAAGAGCTACTCCCCTTCTGCTCAGAACAGGGTACGCGACGCCCACGACCGGCCGGAATAGGCCTTTGGTACCGGTCCCGCCCACCCCCTCCCCACGCCGCTACCGCCCGGCTCCGCCCCCGCTCCCGCCCCACCACACCTCTGACCTGGGCCCCAGCGGCTCACGTCGCCACAGCCGCCTCCCCCCGCGGAACCTCAACCTCCGTTTAAATCTGGAGCGTTGGGTGACTTGATGTGACGTGCTCATGTCGCCAGGCTGTCATCTGGCGCCCACCCCAGCGACACCCGGCGCCAGCACCATGGCCACGCCCCACCGGGGTCGCACGGCCACACCCCCCGCACCCAGGGAGCCCCTCATGGCACTCATACCCAGCATCTACGCGCGTCGAATTGGCGTGCTCGCGTCAGCCGCCGCACTCGCCGCGCTCACCTCCCTCCTGAACGCCCCCACCGCCCAGGCCGCCCCGCCCACCCCCATCAGCGCCTCGGCCGCCCGCGCCTACCTGGCGACGGTCACCCCCAAGACCGAGGGATCTACCAGCGGCTACAGCCGCGACCTCTTCCCGCACTGGAGCACCGTCTCCGGCACCTGCAACACCCGCGAGACCGTCCTCAAGCGCGACGGCGTCAATGTCGTCCAGGACTCCGCATGCGCCGCCGTCAGCGGAAGCTGGTACTCCGAGTACGACGGAGCCACCTGGACCGCGGCCTCCGACCTCGACATCGACCACGTCGTCCCGCTCGCCGAGGCCTGGCGTTCCGGCGCCAATTCCTGGACCACGAGCAAGCGCCAGCAGTTCGCCAACGACCTCACCCGGCCGCAGCTCATCGCGGTCACCGACAACGTCAACCAGGCCAAGGGCGACCTCGACCCCGGCAAGTGGCTGCCCTCGCGGACGGCCTACCGTTGTACGTACGCACGGATGTGGGTCAACGTGAAGCAGTACTACGGTCTGAGCATGGACTCCGGCGAGAAGACGGCCCTGGTCAACATCCTGAACGGCTGCTGACCAAGCCGGCCGATCTTTCCCCCGTCAGGGGGAGGCGTGGCTCCCCCCACCCGTCGTACCGTGATCGAAGGGGCTTACGGAGGAGGGGGAGTTGCATGGCCGGACTGCGTCTGGGGCCACTGCTGCGTCACGTCGACTGGGACACGGGCGGGGCGGCCACGATATGGGTCGAGGCCGACCGCCCGTGCACGGCCGAGGTGCGGTGCGCCGATGGGGCGGGCGGCAGTGCGCGCACCTTCCAGGTAGCCGGTCACCACTACGCGCTGGTGCCGGTGACCGGCCTGACCCCGGGCGCGACCACGGCGTACGAGGTGCTGCTCGACGACCGGCCGGTGTGGCCCCTGCCCGACAGCGGCTTCCCGCCGAGCACGATCACCACCCCGGCGGCGACCGGCCCCGGCCGTCCGGGCCCCGGGCTGCGCGTCACCTTCGGCTCGTGCCGGCAGGCGGCGCCGCCCGCCGGCCGGCACGGTCCGCACGGCGCGGACGCGCTCGACACCCTCGCGGCGCGGTTGGCCGCCGACCCGGAGGCGGTGCGCCCGGACGTCCTGCTGCTGCTCGGCGACCAGGTGTACGCCGACGCGCTGTCGCGGGAGACCCGGGCGTGGCTCGCGGCCCGGCGGGACCTTCGGGAGCCGCCGGGTGCCCAGGTCGCGGACTACGAGGAGTACACCCGGCTGTACTACGAGTCCTGGCTCGACCCGGAGATCCGCTGGCTGCTGTCGACCGTGCCCAGCCTGCACATATTCGACGACCACGACGTCATAGACGACTGGAACACGAGCGCGGCGTGGCTGGCGGAGATGCGGGCGACGCCGTGGTGGCGGGAGCGGGTCCTCAGCGGGCTCATGTCGTACTGGGTGTACCAGCACCTGGGCAATCTCTCCCCCGCCGAGCTGGCCGCCGACGGGCTGTACGAGGCGATACGCGAGACCCCCGACGGTACGGAGGTGCTCCGGGCCTTCGCGTCCGCGGCGGACGCCGACCCGGGCACGGTGCGCTGGAGCTACCGGCGCGACTTCGGCCGGACCCGGCTGCTGATGGTCGACACCCGGGCCGCGCGGGTGCTGGCCGAGGACGGGCGGGCGATGCTCGATCCGACGGAGCAGCAGTGGCTCCGGGAGAATGCCCTGGCCGGGCACGGCGGTTACGACCATCTACTGATCGGGTCCTCGTTGCCGTGGCTGATGCCGCCGCTGATCCACGATGCCGAGACGTGGAATGCCGCGCTGTGCCGCGGGGAGCGGGGGCCGCGGTGGGCTCGGATCGGGGAGGATCTGCGCCGGCGCAGCGATCTGGAGCACTGGGCGGCGTTCCCCGCCTCGTTCGCGGCGCTGACGGATCTGATCGAGGAAGTGGGCACGGGGCCGCGGGCGCCGGCGACGGTGTGCGTGCTGTCCGGGGACGTGCATCACGCGTATGTGGCCGAGCCTCGAATACCGACCACGTCGCGGGTGTTCCAGCTGACGTGCTCGCCGGTTCACAATTCCATCCATACCGCGGTGAAGTGGGGTTTTCGGCTGGGCTGGTCCCGGACGGGGCGGTGGCTGGGGCGCGGTTTCTCCCTGCACGGGCGGACGGGGCGGCCGCCGGTGAACTGGCGGCGTACGGGCGGTCCCTGGTTCGGCAATCAGCTGATGACGCTGGCTCTGTCGGGGCGGAGTGCGCGGCTGCGGCTGGACCAGGCGCGCAAGAAGCGTGAGGGGGCCGTGCTGGAGACGGTGCTGGACCGGGACCTCACCGCGGCGGAGTAGGGGTGCGGGTGGGCTCCGGCGGTGCGGGGCGGTTGACTTGGCGGGCCGCCGCGGCGGGTTGCGCCCCGGGCATCCGGGATGCGAACGCCGGGCGTACGCTGTATGGCTGTCAGCCGCTCCTGCCGCTCCCCGCGACGTCGCGGCGCTTCATGCCGCAGCACGTCAACCGGACTGGGGAGTCCCGCTTTGTTTGAGACGCTGGGGTCGCTGACCGCGAGCCCATGGATCTACGCCCTCGTGGCGGTGTCCATCGTGCTCGACGTCTTCCTCCCGGTGCTCCCGAGCGGGGTTCTGGTGATCACCGCTGCGGCGGCCGCCGCGGCCTCCGGGGCGGCGGGACCCGTGCCGGTTCCGGTGCCCGAGCAGGTGCCGGACATCCTGCTGCTGCTAGTGATCGCGACGAGCGCCTCGGTGCTGGGTGACATGGCGGCGTTCCGGCTGGGCCGGCGCGGCGGAGCCCGGCTGGACCGGGCCATCGCCCGCTCCCGCCGGCTGACCCGGGCCCATGAGCGGCTCGGCACGGCTCTGGCCCGCGGTGGTGGCGCCCTGGTGGTGATCGCCCGCTTCGCCCCGGCCGGGCGCTCGGTGGTGTCCCTGGGCGCGGGCAAGACCCAGCGCAAGGTCGCGGAGTTCCTGCCCTGGTCGGTCCTGGCGGGCATGGCCTGGGCCGGCTACAGCGTGGCGCTCGGCTACTTCGGCACCCAGTGGCTCGGTACCCAGTGGCTGGGCACCGCCCTCTCGGTGGTCGCCCTCTTCGCCGCGGGCGCCCTGGCGGCCTTCCTCGTGCGCCGCCCGCCCCCGGCCGCGGCGACGGCGTAGCCGCACTGCACGGCTGGGCTCCCCCGGGCGGAGCAGTGGCTCACCCGTTCACCCGGCCCCGATCGCCGCCCCCGGGCCGGGCTCCTAGCGTCCAGAGAACGGTGCGCAACCGAATCCGGGTCACATCCGTGCCCGGCCGCGCCGTTTCGACGAGCCGAGGAGTCCTCTCCATGCCCGCCAAACCGCCCGCAAAAGCGCCCGCCACACCGCCCACCACGGCGGCACGCCGCCTGATGACCGTCGCGGCCGCGACCCTCATCGCCGCTGCCGCCGCTCCCGCCACTCTCGCGTACGCCTTCCCCTCCGCCACCGTCTCCCCCACCGCTGTCGCCCCGGGCGGCCGGGTCGCGCTCAATGTCGCGGGCTGCGGAACGCAGGTCGCCCGGGTCACGTCGACCGCCTTCGGCGAGGTCCGGCTGACCCCGGGCAACCAGACGGCCGCCAGCCTCATCGGCAGCGCCACGGTCTACAACAACGCCACCTCCGGCGCGCACCGCGTCATCTTCGAGTGCGGTGGCCCCGGCGGCGAGCGCGTCACCCTGTCGCTGCAGGTCACCACGGGTGCGGCGCGTGGTGGCACGGGCGGCAGCATCGGCTCGATGAGCCCCGGGCAGATCGCCGTCGGCAGCGCCCTCACCGCGGGCGCGCTGGGCGCCGGAGTGTGGGTGATGCGCCGCCGCGCGGCGGCCTCGTAGGCCCTGACCGGGTCAGGCGGGGGCGCCCTGCCCCCGTACGTGCACCCCGTCGAGCAGCGCCGCGGTGGCTTCGGCGACGGCGTCCACCGCCGCCTCGAACACCTCGCGGTTGTGCGCGGCGGGCACCCGGAACCCGGACACCTTCCGTACGTACTGCAGGGCGGCGGCGCGGATCTCCTCCTCGGTCGCCTTCTCGGGGATGGCGGGCGGGCGCAGAGTCTTAATGGAACGGCACATACCCCTACTATCCCGCTACCGGGGCAGCTCGGCCCCGGAAAGTTTCATGATCAAACCGGCTTGGAGGCGGGCCCGGAGCTCGGGGTCCTCGACCGTGCCCAGCAGCTCGATGGCCTGCTGGGTCGTCTCGGCGGCGCGCCGGTCGTCGCGCAGCGAGGCGGTCTGGTCGGCCATGTGCTTGAGCGCGATGTCGGCCCGCCGGTGGAAGAGCTGCCCGATCAGGGCGGTGACCAGCCCCGCCGAGCTCGTGACGATCCCCAGGTAGAGCTCTCCGCCGGCCTCGGCCTTCCAGACGGCCAGGCCGATCCCGAAGAGCAGGATCGCCGCCCCGACCCCGGCGAACCGCTGGCTGGTGGCGAAGCTGCTGCGCGCCTGGGTCAGTCCGTAGGCGTAGTACTCCACGAGGATCGGTGTGAAGTCGTCCCGCCGCTCGACGGCTTCCTGGATCCCGCCGACGTCCTGGAACTTCCGCCCCCCGGGCCCGGCAGCCGGCTCTTCCTGCTCGGCAAGACTCGCGAGCAGTCGCGCCCGCTCCTCGTCCCGCTTCCGCTCGAACCCGACCCCGAGCGACCGCTCCATCAGCGCCAGCGCCACGGCGACCACGGCGACGACCGACCCACCCCACGCGAGCTCGCCCATCCCCCGACGATCCCACGCCCGGAACCGCCGGCCAAGGGAGCGTCCGTCGCCCCAAATGCGGATCAACCGCCCCGAACCTAGACTGACCGAAGCATGAACTGTCGCCGACGAGGGAGACCAGCATGGCGAAGCGAGGCAACAAGCGCCGGGCCCGCAAGAAGAAGAAGGCCAACCACGGCAAGCGCCCCAACGCCTGACCGAAAGACCCCCGACCTCACCGGCCGGGGGTCTTCGCGGTTCACTTGCCACACACCGGGCCGTCAGCTCCGGCGGGTCAGATCGACGGTGGTGCCACCGCTGAACAACGAGTCGTGCAACTCGATGCGTACAGGATCCGCACCATTCGGAACATCGAAGACAACGATCCCGTCGACGACGTTGCCCGGGTTGATCTGCTGGAGGAACGATTCGCTGCCGTCGAGATAGAGCGCCGCGGCGGTGTCCGCGCTGTACTTGCTGCCGTTGCGGTCGATGAGCTTCTGGTCGGCACCGTCGAAGGTCTGGGCCCGGTCTCCGATGTTCTTCACGGTCATGTGCACCAGCAAGAACTGCCCTTGCGCATCCTGACCGTACGCACCTCCGATGTTCCCCACCCCCGGCTGGAGCCTGGTGACGGTGAACTCGAACTTCCCGTCCCGAACCGGCTCCCCCACCCCGGGCAGACGCCCGGAATCCGTGACGGCCTTGGCCTTGGTCGGAGCGGGCGGTGGCGGGGCGGCCGACTCCTTGCCCGCGAACGATCCGGCGATCCCCAGGACCACGAGCCCGGCGGTGACGGCCAACAACACCGTCAACAGTCGATGCCGGGCGAACCGCCCCCGCCGCTCGGGCGGACGCTCCGGGGCAGGCCCCCACTGCGGCGGCGGCTGACGGCTCATGGCAACCTCCGGGCTCAACCTTGCGGCGGATCCCGATTGTCCCGCCGCGAAGCCCTCCCGGCATTCCGAGCCCAAATCCAGCAGCAGGCCCCGGTCGGCCAGGGATGCCTTCTTCCGGGCCCAAACGTCGCCCGAGCGCATGGGTGGAGCACGTCGCTATCGGCGAGTACGGCGTGAAGGTGTGCGGCGTGACGTGACCCGCGAGCGTTCACGCCGACCGTCGCGCACCTACGCCACGAGACCGTGCGAACCATACGCGACGTCGACAAAGTCTCCCCGGACTGCCTGAAAACGCTCCAGCAGTGGGTCGCGGAGGAACCCTCCGATCATCTCGTCCCAGCACGCGACGCTATTCGCCACTTCGAGTACCTGGCTGACCTGCTCCGCATCCAGGGCGTGGCTCTCTTGCAGGCAGAATTCCAGGAAATCGAGTTCTTCCCACCGCTCTTCTTCCTCCAAGCGCCCCCACCGGTCCAAGAGTTCCCAAGCCAGGTACGCCGAGGTGTGGTGCGGGTCCTGGCAGAATTCGGCGTTGCGAGGGCACCAGGCTTCCTCCAGAGCGCTGATCGCCGATCTCAGCACAGCTCTGCGGAGTGCCAACTGCTCCAATCGGGCGCATTGCTCGGCCACCTCCTCCGCCTGGCCAAGAACTGCCGGAGGTCCCAGGACTGCGACACCGGCCCGTGCCTGCACCACTGCGGTCGCCTTCTGATCGAGTAGCTCCCGCCGGGCAGGGCCAGGCACTTCCGGCAGCTTCGTGATGATCCGAACGAGAACGTCCGCTGCACTCAAGAACTCGGCATAAGCCGAGCGCCGCGCATCCTCCAGCGACTGCTCGCGTCCCGCGCGCTCGTGGAGTTGGGCAGCCGCCACTGCGGCCTGAGACTGATCAAAGCCTGCCAGCGCCGTGGCATGAGCGGCCCTGTCCGCACTGCGTCTGGTCCAGTGGGCAGCAAGGAGGGTGGCCGGCACGGCGATGAGGGTGGTGAGGGCACTCGTTGCCGCTACAGCTTGTTCTAGTTGCACGAGACGCATGCTGGTGCCAGAACACCTCGGCCAGGGCGAAAAGGCAGAACTGCCGAGGTCGGCTGCCGCGCCGTGCTAGGCACCGGTCGCCGCGAGTGTGGAGCGGTTGGCATCGATCCGGGCCGTCAAGTCGCCCAGTGAGCACTGGATGCGGGCCCCGGGGATCGGGTCGAAGTCCTGGACCCGGGCTGCTGTGGCGAGGTAGTCGGAGGGGGCGATGCCCCACCCCTCGATCGGGCTCCAGCCCGCCTGGACCTCTGCATCCTCCCCGTCTTCGGATGAGACCCGCAGCCATGCCGTGCACTGGTCGGAGAAGTCGAAGGGCAGGTAGACCGTGCCGCCGACCCTCCCGAGTTCCGCGATCTGAGAACCCCACTGCTCCAACAGCCGGGCGAGCCTGGCCCCGAGTCCACCCGGCGCCGTGGGCGCTTCGTCCAGGCCGAAGTAGTAGGAGTCACACTTCTGCCGGTAGGCGCCAATGCGCAGCCTGAGGTCGTTGTGAGACCCCTTGGTGGACACGCGATCAAAATGCAGAGCGATTCCTGCGGGCACAGCGGGCTTCCTCCAGTGCGAACTTGCGGTGGGTGTCGGCCGTCGCAGCCACGGACGCGGGACTCGGGACGTGCGGTACTCCTGGCCGCCCTCGTCACACATTCGACCGCAGCCGGTCGAGCTCGCTTCCGATCGCCTCCCGCAGTCGGTCGTGCTGCGAGCCGAGTGCGTGCTGCTCGTCGCTCCAACTGGCCCGGGGATAGAGCCACACCGGCCTGCGCACCAGGTCGGACGGCTCCCACTCGAAGCGCGGCCACACGTGCGCGTGCAGGAAGCTGTCGGTGTTGCCGAGGATCTCCAGGTTCACGCGGCGGAAGGCCCCGTCCAGCCGTCGGCAGGCCCGTTCGACCGCTTCTCCCAGTTGGTCCATGTCGGACAGGAACGCCAGCCGCTTGTCCCGGGGCAGGTCCAACAGCCGCTCCACCGCCGGGTCGTCCGCCAGGAGCACCGAGTAGCCCGGGAGGAACTGCACATCGCCGATCACCGCGAATCCGGCGTCCAAGCGCCTGAGCACTGTGGGGTTTTGACCCCGCAGCGCAGTTCCGATCCGGTCCTTCCGCCAGTCACCAGTCATGGCCAGAACCTACCCGCCTGTGATCATGAAGCCCTCCGCGGCGCGCCGGTGGTAAATCAACGCCGCATGGACCGAGCCCCCATCGCGGTCCGGCCGCACGGCACCCGCCCCGCACGGGACCGCGACCTCCCCGACCGTCAGCCCCCGACCCGCACCTACAGATGTCGGATACGGATACAAAAAGGCCCCCGCCATGATCGGCGGGGGGCCTTTGTGCTGGTGGGCGCGGACGGTTTCGAACCGCCGACATCTGCTTTGTAAGCTCGCCCGAACCCCACCCCACACTGACCGTTCCGAGGTCGTGAAGCCTCTGCAGGACCGCCCGGAACTGTCAGTGTGCACCCGCGTTGATGTCAGGAATGGATGTCAGAGGCCGCTCACCACCAGCCCCACTTCTTCTTCCGCAGCTCCTGCATCTTGGCCTTGGCTTGCTTCGCCTCTACCTGCGCGATCCCCTGTCGAGTCCAGCGTCCCTGGTGCTTGGCGCACTGGCCGCTCCCGACGATCGCCTTGTTTCGACACCGGCCTCCGCGCTTGGTCACCGCGCCGCACCTCGGTTGTGTCACCCCGCTCCCTCCCGCTCACCCGACGTGAGCATCCCTTGCACCGTGCCGGAAGCTCCGAGGCGCAGGAAGGGCGCACAGCAACGCACTGGGAGCTCAGAAGGGCTTCGGCCGGTTGCCTCGGAGGAAGGTCAGGCCTGGGACGGCAGGGATCAGCGGTTCGTCCCCTCGGAGATCTGCCGGGCGAGTTCGTCGACCACCTGCGGCACCATCGGGCGGGCCCCTTCCTCTTCCAAGGCAAGCGCAAGCGCCACCCGAACCGTTGAGAACGGCTGGCCGGCGTGCGTCGCCCACGTACGGTCTACGCCTCGTTCCATCTTCTTCAGGAACTCCGACACTGCCGGCATGTCCTTCTCGTACTCGCTCGGGTCCGCACTCATGGCCAGAGCCGACCAAATGAGCAGGTCGCCGTCAAGCACGCCAGAGCACTAGTTTAGAAGATCGCGTACGCGCCTACCCGCTCACCGGCCAAGTCTCTGACCTGCACGTTACCGCCAGCCTCCCCGCCTCTCCCCGACACTCCCGCCCGGAGACCCCCAGCTCGGGCACGTGGGGGACACGGCCCGCTGGGCCCTGGGGGACAGGACTGGCGAGCGGTATACGCGGTTGCGGCACATCCCTGCCGCATCGCAGGATGCCAGCAGGGGAGGGGCCATGGAACGACATCAGTTGATGCGACTGCTGGCCGGCGACGACGAGGCGTCGAAGGCTGCCCTGACGGTCCTCGCCGACGGCGCCGACTACGTCGTATGGGAGGGCGGGTCGAGGCGCTCGGACGGCCATGCAGGGGTCTTCGCGATCCGGCATCGATGCATGCAGCGGAAGGGGGTTGAGAACCTGGGATGGGAACGAGCGCTGGAACTCCTTCGTGAGTACGCTCAGCCCATCCGCATCGGGCAGATCACAGCCCCCAACAGGTCATGGATCTACACGATTTTCCTCACGGAAGACGGCAGCTCACTGGTGGCCTGCGCCGGCGTACGGCTGGCGGCCGAGCAGATGTCAGACCGCCCTGAGATCCTGCGCCCGTGAACATGACATGGGCCGACTTCTGGGCACTCATAGCCACCCTGAACGGCGAGGCCACCCAAGAGAGCTGTCAACGCCTGGCGGAGGAGCTGAGCCGTCGCCCCGTCTCCGACATCATCGGGTTCGCGGAACGCCATGCTGAGGCCCTCTACCGCCTGGACCAGGAGAAGTTCGGCACCCTTCCCGTGATCGACCTGACGGTTCTTGACGGCAGGCCGTTCCCGCAGTCGTCCGACGGCTTCCTGTACGCACGCTGCGCTGTGGTGGCCGCGGGGCAGTCCGTCTGGGAGAGCGTCTTCTTCGACGTCGACAAGTTCGCCCCTTACACCTCCACCGAGTGCGACGGCGAATGGCTGCTGTACGTCCCGGACCGGGCGTACGAGCTGGCCACCGGCGACGAGTGGGATCGTTCGACGCGGTACTGCTTCGAGAGCTACTCCAACCGGGACGGCTGGTCGCACCTGCAGAAATGAACTATCCCCTGATGGGGATCTCATAGACGATCTCGCACAGTGCGACGGGGACGACGATGTCCGCCGTCTCCACGGGCTGCCCCTGGTCGCTGTAGTAGGTCCGCCGGATGTGGGTCACCAGGGCCGCTTTCTGGATGCCCAGGAGCGAGGCCTACTCGGTCGTCGCCTGCCGCGGCTCCGGCTGTTCCACGACATGGCTGACCGTGATCCCGATCTCCGCCATGCGGTTCACCACTCCCGCCCCGGCATGCGGCCCGCCCTCAGGCAGAACGACGAGTGTGCCGGCGGTGAGCGCGTACGGCTCCCAACTCGTCGACAACTGCACCGGCCTGCCATCGGCAAGGAACTCGTACACCGTGCGCACACACAGCTCGCCAACGGCGATACCGAGACGCGCCGCGATCTCGGCCGGCGCGGGCACCTTCGCCTCGGTCCGACTCTCCCAGTTCCCCTGCCGCCCCAGGGCCTGCATGTCCGCACGGAACGGTGAAGCGCCGGGCTGCTCGCGAGCCGAAGAACGGACCACTCGTACGCGCTGACGGGGCTCCGCGACGTACGTGCCCGAGCCTGCCCGCCCCTCCAACACGCCTTGAGAGATCAACAACTCCTGCGCCCGACGGACCACGTTCTCGCCGACGCCACACTCCTCGGCGATCTGGGCCCGCGAGGGGAGCCGGTCGCCGGGTGTCCACTCGTGCTCCGCGATCCGCTGCCGCAGTACGTCGGCGATACGGAGATAAGGCGGCTGCTCAGGCATGTGGAAAATCTAGTCCACTAGCTCTAATCTAGTTAACTAGCTTCACTCAACGTGTTCGCTCGGCGACGGAGGCCTCGGTGCCCGCTTCGACAGCAAGGGCCAAGGGCATCGCCGCGCGACTGTCCGCCCTGGGGCTGACCACGCGGGTGGAGGAGCACGCCCGATACGCGTCGATCGAAGCGGAGGTACCGGAAGCGCTACCCGCCGCGTCATGGCGGGAGGTCCTGGAAGTGGTGGCGGAGGCCGATCGATTCGGGCTCGTCGCCAGCAGCTTGACCGGCCGCACCCTCTGGGCCGTCGTAAACAAAGCGGTCCCCGCGACGGGCGACGTCCGGGGACCTGGCCATCAGCGATAGGAGCTGATCAGCATGCACAACCGTATGGGCCCCACCACCAGCCGCACCAGTGGGCGGCACCACCCCACACCTCAACCCGCCGCCCAGGCGATGACCGCCTACCGGTCGAGCTCGTGCGCCATCGGCGCGCATCCCGAGTGCGCCCAGTCGTCCCCGGCCACCGCCCCCGTAGGCGTCCCGGTGATTTACGAAGCGTGCGACTGCTCCTGCCATGCCCCGGACGCTGCGCCGGCCCCGCAGCAGGTGAACCAGTGACGGGCTGGGCTCCCAGCGGCGCACTCGCTGCCAACGTCGAGATCACATCGATCAACGTGCGGCGCGGCGACGTCATCCAGATCGGCGGGCAGCCGTGCCGCGTGACGGACCTCCTCCAGCTTCCCGGCGGCGCCAAGCGGCTGTTCTTCGAGTCTGGTGAGGTGCTGACGATGCACGCGCGGAGCCGCCTCATCGCCCTCCGGATGATGAGGAAGTGGTGACTCGCCCCGTGACATCTCGCCGCCACGCCATCGCCGAAGACCTCCGCCACCGGATCTCATCTGGCTCCTTCAAAGCCGGTGGACGCCTCCCCTCGGAGACTCAACTCGCCACCCACTACGCGGTGAGCACCGCCACCCTGCGAAGCGCGCTCGCGCTCCTCCAGGGGGAGGGCCTGGTCGAGAAGATCCACGGCAAGGGCAACTTCGTCCGCCGCCCCCTCCGCCGGATCATGTACACCGGTGGTGCAGCCGCACCCGCCTTCTGGACCGCCTTCTCCGCTCCCTTACGGATGACCGCCACCCGCACCACGAACATCGAGGCGTCCAGCCACCTGACCACCCTCCTGAACGTGCCACCCCGCAGCAGCCTGACCGAAGTCCTCATCACCATCCACGAGGAGAAGACACCTCACGGCCTGGCCCACATCTATGTCCCCCAAGACCTCACGCTGGCCACCCCGCCCTCGCCCGGGCAGGCGGCAGTGCGCCCGGCAGACCTCCGTCCGCCACTGTCCAAAGTCCAAGAGCGCGTAAGCGCCCGCCTCCCGACCCATGAAGAGGCATCGACCCTCCGAATCAGCCCCTCGCTGGCGGTCCTCTCCCTCTCCCGCGTGGCAACCGATACAACCGGCCGCGTGATCGAGGCTTTCCTCCTAGTCCTCCCCGGCGACAGAGCGGACGCCGTCTTCCCCACCCGCTTCGCGACCGGGGAGAGGAGCTCAAAGGCGTGACCGAGAGCAACGAACTGCGCCTCCTCCCTTGGTCGGGCCCCGATGACAAGCCCTGTTACCTGAGCGCCGACGAGAGCGCCGGCTATCTGTCCCGCCTCGCCGACAGCACCGAAGAGATCCAACTCGGTCTGGGGGCTGAGCTCCTGGCCCACTCCGCGGAAGTACTCGCCGACAAGGACTCGGACGCCCAGGAGCTCCGCCTCCTGGCCTCGGACCTGTCTGACGCACTCCGCAACGCCGTCCGCGTGGCAACCAGCCGAGGCCACCGCCTCCCACGCCGAGACCAAGCCTCCTAGGGAGATCCGTCGTCTCACCTTTGCTAAGAACAACTGGCACGAGATAACGGAGCGGCCCCCGAGCATGTCGGGGGCCGCTCCTGCGCACACGGCTCCGGAGGCCCCGTGAGTCTCACGCATGTCGGCAGGTCAGGGCAGCGGCAGTGCCCCGGTGACCCCTGGCCGTCCGCGAATAGGCCGCAGCTTGCAGAGAGCATTGTTCATGCGCTGACTCGGAACACAGCCACCCCGCACCGTAGTACCCGCCTCCGTGCGTTTCCCCAACATTCCCCGCGCGGAGACTCCCCGCTCGGACATGTGGGGGGACACAGACGATGAGCGTCCTTCGCCGTTGAGGCACATCCCTATGGCGCCGCAGGAAGCAAGAAGGGGCAGCGCGGGGTGCAAGGGGCAGTCTCCAGAGTCTGCGCCAAGACAGACTCCCGCGCAGTAGGTTGGGTGGTCCCCGATCGAGTGCAGCAGCGAGGTTCTCCGGTCTATGTCGTCGCCTTTGGAAATCCCCCCGTTGTACGCAGTCCTGTTCGCTCCGGGAGCCGGGGAGGGTCGCGACCAGGACAGGTTGCCGTACGCTCCTGTATTGCTGGAGCGGCCAGACCCTGCGGATGCGACTGTGCCTCACGGCCTGTCCAAAACGGTGGCCACCGCGCTGCCTGGACTCTGGTACTGCCTGCACCTGCCCGCCGCGCTCTCAGATCTAGTCGATGTCGATGCCTGGATGCTGAAGGCAGCCCAAAGCCTGCGCCTCGACCACAACATCCTGTTGGTGCCGATCGACTGCTTCGACGAGGTTCTGCTCGGTTACCACCTGCAGCATCACCATCCCGTTGTCGCTATCTGTCCGGACGAGCTGCTGGACGAGGCCCGGCAGCGGGCCTCGTCACTGGGATTCGTGTTGCCTACGACCCCCTACTCAGAACTTTGCGATGCCACGCTCACAGCGCAGTGGGATGCCATGCACGAGCACTTCATCCCCGATCTGCCGGCGCTGACCGGGGAGGTGTCCCTCACTCGCCGTCTGGACCTGGCCGCTCTCACCCTGCCTCACCGCAGGCTGGCCCGGCAGATGGGGTGGCCTACCGCAGAGTTGGCCGTCCAAGACGGCACGAGCGTGAGCGGGGTGCTCGCGCAGGTCCTCAATGGTCAGACGCGCTTGGCGGCCGTTGCACGCCTAGAACGAGAAGGGGCTTCCCACAGCGAGGCAGGCCGCCGCTATCCGCAGACGGTACGGGAGGAAGCAGCCCGATTGCGGGTACCCGTGGCACTGGGCCTGCCCGGTGTCGCTCCGGCCTATGCCCGCAACGCCTACGACGCCGAGTTACGGCGCCGGACAGGGACCCAGCCAGCCGTCGATCCGGACGACACTTGGTCGGTCACACTTCACGAACGCCCCGATCACATGGTGGAGCGAGCAGCCGTCGAGTTCGCGGTGACACATCAAGCCGTCGCGAGCAGCGGGCTGGGACTCATGCTGCCTACCGTGCCCCCGGAGGCTTTCGTCATCCTTGCCGAACTCGAACGGCACTTTCTCACCACACACAGCAGCGCTGCGGTGAGACGCCTGCTTACACGGCTCAACGACGCTGCCCAGCCACTGTGGAGCAAGGAGGTGATGGTCGCAATCCAGCGCGCCTCTTACCTGACGGTGTTCTCCGACTTTCCTCTCGGGCTGTTGACCATGCCCGGGGACAGCGCCCCGCTGTGCGCACGTCTGCCCGTCACCTACCGGCCGCTGGACCCTCTGACCAGGACGGTGCAGCAGCAGGTTGTCGCCCCGCCGGGCCTCAGCCTGAATCACACCATCAAGGTCTTGGTAGCCGAGTGCATTCCCGTAAGCGACCCAGTGGGACGTATCTCGCGAGGAGGGTGGAGCCTGGCCCGCGAGACCGCCGCACCCCAAGCGAGCAATCTCACCATCATCCAGGATGAGACCCTCACTCTCCAGGCTCTCCAACAGTCCGTGGCTGAACACCGCCCCGACATCCTTGTTATCAGCGCCCACGGAACGATGATCGGCAACATGGCCGCGCTGGTCATCGGTGACACACCGCATCTGGACCTCGGCCTCACCCGCATGCCGCCTGTGGTCATGCTCAGCGCCTGTCATGTCGCACCCCGTGGTTCCGGCGCCGTGGCCATCACTGATCTCCTGTTGCGGGAAGGCGCCTTGGCGGTGCTCGGCACGCAAGTCCCCGTTGAGGTGACGCGCAACGCCATCCTGATGGGTCGGTTCCTCGTATACCTCGCTGAAGAGATTGCGAACCCCGGGCAGTTCGCCACCATCCTGGAGGTGTGGCATCACGTGCAGACGTCGAACGCGGTCCACGACATCCTTGACGGAAGTCCCAGCCTCAAGGCGTGGGCCAGCAGCGTCACCATCAGCGGCCACTCTGTGATCGCCGAGTTCAAGAGCAACCGGGCATCCGGCCGTCTCCGTCCGCCACACGTCTACGAGGACACGGAATACGTCCTGGGTGAGATTGCCGATGAGCAGGGCCAGGGCGACCGTGTACGCAACTGGTTCCGCAGGCCCGGCTACGTCCCCGAGTCGCTGTTCTACGTCTTCGCAGGCCGCCCCGACCGCATCTACCTATCCTCGCTGGAGCAGCAGGTCGAACAGGCTCACCCCGGGCGATAGTTGCTCAGCTCGCTCTGGCTTGGCGCAGTTACGCCTGCCCTTGGCTCAAGTCGAGGAGAAGGTGAGCGCCCGACTCCCGACCGCGGAAGAGACAACGGCCCGCCGGATCGGTGCCTCATTGGCGGTCCTCACGATCACCCGCGTGGCGACCGATACTGCCGGCCGCGTGGTCGAAGCCTCTTACAGGTACTCCCCAGTGACAGAGCGGACGCACTGTTGACCACCCAGAGCATGACCGAGGAGAGGACCTCGACAACATGACGCCGAGCAACGAACTGCGCCTCCTCCCATGGTCGGGCCCCGACGGATAGCTCTGCTTCCTGAGCTCCGACGACGACAACAGCTTCCTGTCGCGCCTGGCCGACGACGCTGAAGAAGCACAGCTTGGGTCGGGAGCCCCAATCCTGGCCCACGGATGCGAAGTGCTAGCAGACCCGGAGGTGGACCTGGACGAAACTCGCCTCCTGGCCAGCGTTCTGATCGACGCCCTTCGAGACGCGATCCGAGTAGCCACCAGCCGAGGTTGCTGCCTTACACACCCTTCCCAGAGAAGGCCTGAAGGACCGGCCCCTGTGTAGGGACTGCCGCCCGACTAGTATCGGGCTCCAACACGGAGCGGCCCCCAGCTTTGCGGGGCCGCTCTTCGCTGGCTCAGACGGTTTCGACTGCCGAATACCTCCGCTTAAGGGCGCGCTGACTGATTGGGTTGCCTGTGTTGCCGTCTACCGTTGGGCTGCGAGCTTCGGTGGGCCGTCGGCGGGGAATCGCTCGCCGAAATTTGATCAGGATGGGGTTTGGCCGAACCGAAATCCGAGCAGGGTGTCTTCCGGTCGCGAGTCTCCCAGCTGCAACCTCACATGATCTTTCCATCGGAGTCCGATCTCGTGGAGATCCGTGAGTGGCAGATTGTCGCTATTAATGAGTGCGATGTATTGAAAGTTCAGATTCTCACTACCCTGCTTTGCGTAATTCAGTGCAAGGGCGATCTGGCGTTCATCGACACCTTCGAACAGCAGGCTGTCGTGGATCAGGAACCCAGCCCTCCGCTTTGCTCCCTGCCAGACTTGTGCAAGCGAAATATCGTAGGAGTAGATCCCCATCAGGTCTACCCCATTTGAGCCACGGCGCTGCATCTTCGTCTCGAAGATGAATCCGTTCTCGTTCAAGCCGAAGTTAATCTCTCCAGGTTGGCCATAAAGATACTGGGTTACCTCGACGAATCGAGAAGTAACCGCCGACCATTTCGGTCGCCGCTCCGATCGATCCAATAGCGCACGGCTGAGCAGAGCCTGGCGACCCGACGCAACTGTTGCTTCTTTGGCGGCTGAACTTTCCAGGCTGGTGATTCTTTTTTCAATTTCTTCGAGACGCTCTTGTGTTCGTCCCAGGCGAAACTGGAGCTGGCCCAGGTCCTCGACTGCGCCGCCCTCATTGAGAAGTCGCATCAGTTCTGCGCGCTGATTATCTAGGAGGTTGAGCCTGTCGGTAATCGCGCTAGCCCGCGTTCGGAGGCGGACGATCTCGTTTTGCAGGTACTCCTTGCGATGCGTCGTCACTTCGTTGTGGAATCGAATAACATCAGAGAGATCTCTGCTCAAGCTGTCGGGGAACAGTAGCCCCGCTTCGTTGTAGATGTCCTTGACTCGACTGATCTCCCCGGCCGACTCTGAAGACATTTGCTGTTCGTATCTTGAGATCTTCTGTGTGAGGATACTCGACTCGTTCACAAGTTCGCGCATTTCGGTTGTGAGGAGTCGAGTCTGGTCTTCAACTGCTGAATATTCTGGAACGATTCGAAATTCTGCCACTTGACTGCGTAGACGCTGCTGATCCGCAATAAGCCTAACCTGCTCATTTTCCAATGCGGCTAGCGTAGAGCGCTTCTGTAGTGCGGAGTCTGGCGACGGCGTCCGAACCATCTTTTCCTGGTCTTTCAGTACCTGCCACTCCGATGCATGCCGCCAATTCAGTCCAACCAAGAATGCATTGTAGACCTGCTTCTGGTAGCTGCGGATTTGGCGGGATGTCGTGAATGGATCCAGGTAGGCATCCCGGCCAGACCGGGCGAAGTATGAGACCAGTGAGCGGAACGTCGGCGCGTACTTCTCTGTAGCGGTCTCTTCTGTGAGGCCGAAACAGATTTGGCCGAGAATATCCTTCCAGGTCTTAGTGGAGATTTCGATCTCGCCATTCAGGGAGACCTTGACTGCATCCATCAACGGCAAATCGCGCGCCGAATTGGTCAGAACTACGGCAGTTGCCTTACTCAGGGATCGCCGTACGGTGAAGATGGAATCTCCATACTCCAGGCCAAGGGAAAATTCCCAGTCGTCGTCACGGAGCTGGTGAATGATATTCTTCTGTGTCACGGAAGATCCGAGACAGAAGTGGATAATCTCGACAAGGGTGCTCTTGCCGACCCCATTTCGCGAGTCGCGATCGGTGGAGGCTTCACTTCTCTCGGCGATGATCAGGTTGAGGCCATCCGTGAATTCTACCTCCCGGAATGACTCCTTGTTGGCGCTCACCTTCCTGATTTTTAGTGACGCCATGACAGGGTTCCTTTGTCCAGGTCTACAATTCCGACGGTGTACAAGAAGTCGAGGCAGAGAATGAACCTCTCGTAAGAGATGTCATCTCCTATTTCTCGTACCTCATCCCACAGTGATGAGACTGTCGTACTGTTCTTTCGCAATGCGAGGATGGAACTCGCCTGGCCTAGGATCGAGTTCTTTGTGTTGACGTACTTATTGGGTGCAATCATGGTGTGGTCTCGAAAATGTCGCAGACCTGGAACAGGTGGGCAAGCACGGCCAGGCCGGCTGCGTGGCGCTCGAAGTCTGTCGAACCTCCGGCAGCAAAATGCTCCAAGAGGACAAAGAGGCCGTCGCCCTTGACGCCCGTGCTCCGATGCTTGTCGTACTCTTGTCGGAACCCTGCGATCAATCTGGGAGGGAAATCTGGATCGACGTGAGTGACCATGCTCTGCAGGTAGCTTGCTACAAGTGGAGCCTGCATAAGTCCCATGGTTATCTTCTTTGAGCTGCTGGGACCGAGGTCATTCAGGTCGATTTTGTCGCGAGGGGGTAGCGAGTTGAAGGCCGTCGAATCTGCGAGCTCGCTGGAAATGATCCGCTTGCACACTACCTCAAGCTCGGGGAACCTGATGTCGCTCATCTCATTCTCAAGATTCCTGTCCACCCAGTCGAGGTGATCATTCTTCATGGCTCTTAACGTATCGTCAGGGTAATCGTCCGGTTGGCCGTCCACGAGTCGATGGCAGGCGGCGCACAAGAGTAGTAGATTCTCGAAGGAATTCCTGTCCTTGTCGGACACGGTGGAGTCGGCGCGCGGGCCTTCGTCCGAGAAAGCCAAGATGTGTGCAATGTCGCCGATTATGGTGGTGGTGCTTTGTTCCGTAGCGGGATGGATCAGTTTCCTTCGACATGACGGAAACGCGCAGCGGCCGGCAGCGGAGCCGAACAGTTGCTTGATCGTTTGCTCGGTGTAGGACCTTGATGCCATGCTCCCCCCAACTTTGCTACGTACAGGCTATGTTCGCGGGCTGTCCGATGCCAGATCAGGGCCACTCCAACCCTCTGACGAGTGCATAGGAGTGCTGTGCAGTCCGGTCTGCGGATGGGCGGGTGAACCGGAGCACTCAAGTGCAACGCGCTGGGCAACTTAGGTCGGCGGAGCGGCTTTGGCCGGTGTCCTGCCCGGTTTGGGGTCGAGCATGATCAGGGGGCCGTACGCTAGTTGGCAACTCGGTCAGGTCTTTGGGCCTGACCGCAATGTGATCGAGTGGCCCCCTGGTCTTGCTCGACGCGGGACCCGAACCGGGGAGGTGGGTAAAGCCGTGGAGCCGACCGCCCCAGCCACAGAGGGTTTCTCCACCACCAACCCGAGCCGTAGGCGTGCGGCCGACGGTCGGGCTGGAGCGGGGCGGAGACAGGAGCGCAGGCCCGGGCGACGGGCCGCGCGCGCCGCGCGTGCGCGGCGGGTGCCTTGATGAAGTAGGGAAAGTCTTACCGCACCGGCTCGGCGCGGAACTCGTCGACGAGCTCGAAGAACAGGTCTACGGCCGGTGTACCCGCCGCTTCGGCTGCCCGCTCGATCTCCACGGCCCAGCCCAGCGCGCTGGCGTATCGCATGCCGAGTCGAGGCCACAGCCACTCGCTGAAGGGTCCGAAGTGTTCGAAGTCCGTCATGCTCAGAGCGCCGTGTATCTCCGAGGCGACGCGGTACCCGTAAAGGATCGACTGAAGATCCAGGAGAGAAGATCGGCGCAGGAACATGCTTGACCGCAGTCGGACTTCGTCCAGAAAGTCGTAGACGTCGCGCAGCTCGCTTACCGGTCTGGGTGCAGGCCTCTTCTGGGGTGAGGCCGTCATGCTGATGCCCTGAGAAGGTGGCGGCCGTCGTGGCTTCGGACATGGGGGCCTGCGTCGTCCAGGGCGTCCAGGAGGCGGATCGCGAAGACCTCGGCCATCTGTTCGGAGATCTCTGCCGGGGTGAGCCAGGCAACCGCGGTCGATTCCTCCGAGGTGCGCTCGGTTCCGCCGGATGGCTTGCAGCGGAAGACCAGGGCGACGATGCCTCGCGACGTGTTCTTGTAGACCCCTGTGAGCTCGTTGACCTCGACCTCGATGCCCGTCTCCTCCAGGACCTCGCGGCGGACGCCGGCCTCCGGGGACTCGGTGAGTTCGAGGACTCCGCCCGGCAGTTCCCAAGTCCCGTTATCCGCTCGACGGATCGCCAGGAGTCGGCCGTCCTCGCGCAGCACTGCCCCGGCTACGGACACGGAGTGCAGTGGCGTTGACTTGTCCTGCGGGGAACCCGTACTCATGTACAGGAGCATAGGAGGAAGAGAAGGACTATGGGAACCGCAGTAGGAGGTGGCAGGGCCGTACCTCGGTACGTGCAGATCGCCGACGACATCGTTCAGCAGATCCGGGCCGGAGTGCTAGGTCCTGGCGACATGGTGCCGAGTGAGTCCGAGCTCGTGGAGCGCTACGGCGTCGCGGGCGGGACGATCCGTAAGGCCATGGTGGAGGTCCGCGCGAGCGGCCTGGTGGAGACGCGGCATGGCAAGGGGTCGCTCGTGAAGGCCCGGCCGCCGGTACGGCACCGGTCCTCCGACCGCTTCCGGCGTACGCACCGGCAGGAGGGCAGGGCGGCCTACCTCGCGGAGTCCGCGCAGTCCGGGGCCGAGGCCAAGGTGAGCGTGCTCTTCATCGGGCCCATGGAAGCGCCGGAAGAGATTGCCGAGCGGCTCGGTGTTACCGAGGGGACTCAGGTGCTCGCCCGGCGTCGGCTGTACTTCCGGAACGGCACGCCGGTCGAGACGGCGAGCTCATACCTGCCGTGGGACGTGGTGAAGGACATCCCGGAGCTGTTCGCCGAGAATCCCGGCCCTGGCGGCATCTACGCACGGCTGGAGGATCACGGTCACGTCTTCGCCGAGTACGTGGAGACGCTCCAAGCCCGGCCGGCCTCCAAGGCCGAAGCAACCGAGCTGTCACTGAGCCCCGGCGCCCCGGTGGTGCATCTGCTGCGCAACGCGGTCACGGAGGAAGGCCGAGTGGTGGAGGTCTGCGACACCCTCATGGCCGCTGACCAGTTCGTCTTCGAGTACCGGATTCCTGCGCGCGACTGACGTCCGCTCAACTCCCCCCAGCCCGCTGCGAGTTTCTCTTCGTAGCGGGTTGACTCATGTATAGGAGTCAGGCACTCTTCTTCATGTCACTCATATACATGAGTGACGGAGTCGAACCTCTATAGAGGAGTGATCTTCTGTGCGTCAGATTCCCGTCGACACCACCGGCGCGACCGTGATGGTCGCCCAGCCCCCGCAGCTCAAGATGCGCGACAAGAAGACCGGTCAGGTCGCCGTCGACAACGAGAGCGGCAGCAGCCTCATGACCGTCGACGTGCTGTTCGTGATGAACGGCAACGCCGAGGTCATCTCCGTGACCGTCGCGGAGCCCGACATCTCCGGCGAGCTGGCCATGGGTACCCCGGTCGCGCTGACCGGCCTGGTCGCCCGTCCGTGGGAGAACGAGTTCAACGGTCAGAAGCGCCACGGGATCAGCTTCCGCGCCGTCGCCGTCACCTCACTCGCGAAAGTCAGCTGACCGTGGCCGTCTTATGGGTCACGTTGCCGGTGCTCCTCGTGACCGCGCTCATACTGCGCTGGCTGCGGCCCACCTGGTACTGGATGACCTTCGGGGTTACCTGCGCGACCATCCGGGTCCTGGTCCGCTACCGCTCGGTGATGGACGCCTGCGGACTCACCGTCCCGCCCTCCCGCTGGAGGCTGGCACTCGCCCGGGTCGCCAACCGGCCCGTGCCTGAGGCCCGTTCGCCGCGCATTCTGCGGCTGCGGCCCACCTCGACCGGCCTGGTCCTACGGCTGAAACTGCGGCCCGGACAGGACGCGTTCGACTTCTCCGCCTCCTCCGACCGGCTACGGCACTCCTTCACCCTGCACAACGTCGTCTCGCGGGAGGTCCGCTCCGGCGTCGTCGAGCTGCGGATGACCGGATACGACGTACTCAAGCGGGTGCGGATGCCAGCAAATCCGCCCCCCGAGGTGCTGCGGGTTCCCGTGGCCCTGCGGGAGGACGGGGAGGTTCATCACCGGGACTATCGGCAGGTCCCACATGCCCTGAACGTCGGGGCGACCAAGTCGGGGAAGTCTGTGTACCAGCGCACCTTGGTGGCTGGGCTGGCGTCGCAGAGGGTCGCGCTCGTCGGCATCGACTGCAAGAACGGCGTGGAACTCTCGCCCTTGGCGCGCCGGTTCACCGCCCTTGCCGACAATCCCGCCGAGGCGGCTGAACTGCTGGCCGCCCTCGTCCAGTACATGGGCAGGGTCTACGAGGTCATCCGCGCCGAGCAGCGCATCAGCATCGACCTGCCCGATGCCGAGATCACCGCCGATATCTGGGACCTGCCCGCGCACCTTCGCCCCGTCCCCGTTGTGCTGCTCGTGGACGAGGTCGCGGAACTCGCCCTCGCCGCGAACAAGACGGAGGAGATCCGGCGGGACCAGATCGTGACGGATCTTGTCCGCCTCGCTCAGCTCGGCCGCGCCGCCGGCATTCACCTGGAGATCTGCGGCCAACGCTTCGGCTCCGAACTCGGCAAGGGCATCACCATGCTCCGCGCCCAGCTCACCGGCCGTACAGCCCACCGCGTCAATGACGAGACCTCGGCGAACATGGCCTTCGGAGACATCTCCCCGGACGCCGTCCTCGCCGCCGTACAGATCGACAAGGATCGCCCCGGCAGCGCCGTGGCCGGTGACTCTTCCGGCGGCTGGTGCCGCATCCGGGCCCCACACACGACGCTGCGACAGGCCGTGGACATCTGCAACGCCCACGCGCACCGCACCCCGGAAATCCCGGAGCTGGAGCCGTTCCGGCCGGCGCTCCCGGCCCGCGTCCTCGTCGGCAAGGTCCAGCCGAAGACCGCGTCGGCACCTGCCTTCTGATCACTCGCCCCACTCGGTCGGCGCGGCCTCATCGCGCCAGGTCCCTACCCACCCCTTGCCTGAAAGGAGGTGAAGACCATGACTCGGCTGGTCCGCCCGGACGCCGTCCTCGTGCAGGCCGTCATCGCCGGAGCCCTCTCCTTCGCCCACCTTCACGACCTCGCCGAAGCCGCCGGACAGGACGGCTGGAAGGCCTGGGCCTACCCGGTCAGCGTGGATCTGCTCCTCGTCGCCGCCTGGCACCGCCTGCGCACCCTGCGGGACGCGGGGGAGCCCTCACGGTCGGCCTGGTCCTGGTTCGCGGTCGCCCTCGCCGCCTCGCTCGGCGCGAACGTCGCGACCGCCGGCCTCCTCGACCTGGGCGACGTCCCGGACTGGCTCCGGATCCTCGTCGCTGGTTGGCCCGCGCTCGCCTTCCTCGGCGGCACGCTCCTGGTCCACCGGCCTACGTCGCCCCACCAGCCGGATCCGGAGCCCGCCCCGGCGCCCCAGCCCGTGGTCGAGCGGGAGACAGAACCCGGCGTACAGGCCGACTCAGTCCCGGCTCTGCCCGCCCCGCCCCCAGCACCGCCCGCTGCCGCGCCTGCGGTCACCGCTCCGCCCGCGCTCGTCGCCCACGCCCAGAAGATCGCCGCCGACCACCGCACCCGTACCGGCTCGGACATCGACACCGACACGCTGCGCGCCCGGCTCGGCGTACCGCCCCCGATGGCCGAGGCCATCGCCGCCCAGCTCACCTGAGGAGATCCCATGCCCGCCCGGATCAACTTCCGCTCACTCATGAAGATCGGCCCCGTCCAGATCGGCACCTACCGCGACCGCCACGGCCGCAACAAGGACGCCGCGGTCTGCACCACCGACGGCTGCGGCTGGTCCTCCGACTACAGCTCCTCGACCGCCGCCCAGCTCGCCGCCCGCTCCCACCGCTGCCGCGTCAGCTGACCCGAAAGGCCAACGCCATGGACGTCCCGCTCTGGTTCGCCCTCCTCGCCGTCGGAGTGCTCGGCGTGAAGCTCATCCGCCCGCCCTGGTGGCTCGTCGCCGTGATCCTCCTCGGCGGCTTCCTCCTGGCGGACAGCTTCCTCGCCCCGGCCATCGACACCGCGATCAACAAGTAACCGCCTCGGAAGGAGAACGGCCATGTTCAAGCCCAAGTACCCCAGCCCCGACAGGTACACCCCCGCGACCATCCGCCCGACCCCGGCGCTCGTCGAGCACTCCGAGTCGGCCCCGGCCCCGGCCCCGGTACACAGGAAGTCCTCGACTGCCCTCGGTGGCCTGGTCCAGAACTCGCCCGGTACCGCGCTCGCTCTCGCCGCCGGCGGAGTCGCCGGAGTCCTTGCCCTGGCCTCCGTCGCCGTCTCGCTGCTTCTGGCCGTCGCGGTCACCGCCGTCGCCCTGTCCACCAGCGGCGTCGTCCTGCTCTTCCTCGTCCGCGCCCTGCGCCAGGAGTTCAAGAGCCGTTGACCGGCCCCGGGACGGCCTCAACCGCCAAGTTTCCGCCGTCCCGGCGCCGCGCTCCTGCCCGATCCAACGAACCGGAAGGAAGCACCATCATGTCCCAGCCCACCGTTGCGCCCGCCGAGGTATGCCCCGACTGCGATGGTTTCCCCGCCGTAAAGATCACTTTCGGCGGCCGTGACAGTACCGACGCCCTGCGCACCATCACTGCCCACTGCCCGGCCTGCCACGGCACCGGCAACCGCCGCTCCATCCGCCCTCGCCGGACGGTGACGGCGTGACCAACCCCGCGACCCTCTCGGACCTGGACCCTGGCCTCCTCGGCGACATGCTGAAGGTGGCCGGGGCTCCCGGTTACGCCCGCTGGGAAGACCAGATCCGCCGCACCGGCGGCTGCTCCGACCCGATTCACGTCACTGGCTGGACAGTCGCCAAGGACAAGACCTCCGGCGAGCTCCTGCACCGGTACTCCACCGAGAACGAACCCGGCGCACGCCTCCGCATCGCCTGCGGCAACCGCCGCGCGTCTCGCTGCCCCGCATGCGCGTGGACCTACGCCGGGGACACGTACCACCTGATCCGGGCCGGGCTCGCCGGAGACGATCGCCGCGACATCCCCGCCACCGTCCGCGAACACCCCCGCGTCTTCGCCACCCTCACCGCCCCGTCCTTCGGCCCGGTCCACAACCGCCCCGCCGGCCGACCGTGCCGCTGCGGCAAGCACCACCAGGAGGACGCCGCCGAACTCGGCACCGCCCTCGACCCGACCACCTACGACTACGCCGCCGCCGTCCTCTTCAACAACCACGCCGGACAGCTATGGCAGCGCTTCACGACCCGGCTGCGCCGCGAGATCGCCGCCTACGCCGGACTGACCCAGCGAGAGCTGAAGGAGGAAGCCCGGATCTCCTACGGCAAGGTCGCCGAGTTCCAAAAGCGCGGCGCCATCCACTTCCACGCCGTGATCCGCATCGACGGACCCGCCGGACCATCCAGCCCGCCGCCCTTCTGGGCCAGCACGGAACTCCTCGACCGCTCGATCCGGGCCGCCGTAGCCCACACGTACACCTCGGTGACGGTCCCGGCCGCCCCCGACCAACCCGCTCGCACCTTCCGGTGGGGCGCGCAGCTCGACGTGCGGCCCATCAAGGCCTTCGGTAACGGCTCCGACATCACCGAGCAGGCCGTCGCCTCATATGTCGCCAAGTACGCCACCAAGGCCGCCGAGAACACCGGCACCCTCGACCGCCGGATCGGCAACCGCGAGGCCCTGGTCCTCCTCGACGTCCCCGGCCACACCGCCCGCCTGATCGAAGCCTGCCTAGACCTGGACCCGCTCTACCCGGACCGCCGCCTCGCCGCCTGGTCGCACATGCTCGGCTTCCGCGGCCACTTCTCCACCAAGTCCCGCCAGTACTCCACCACCCTCGGCGCCCTCCGCCAGACCCGCGCCGACTACCGCGCCGCTCAGGAACGCGAAGCCCGTGGCCTCGGCGACATCGAGCCGGACACCGTCCTCGTCCTCGCCTCCTGGCAGTACGCGGGCCACGGCCACTCCCCCGGCGAATCCGTCCTGGCCGCCAGCATCGCCCGGGACATCCAGCTCAACCGCCAGACCGCCCGCGAAGCCCTGCCCGACCAACTCGCCGTGGAAGGAGCCGCGTCATGACCACTGCCACCGCCGAACTGCTGACCGTGCCCGAGGTCATGGAGCTGCTCAAGCTCGGGCGCTCAACCGTCTACGACCTCATCCGATCCCGGCGGCTCGTGTCCATCACCATCGGCCGGGCCCGCCGCATCCCCGCTGACGCCGTCCGGGAGTTCATCGACCACGAGATTGAGGAGGCTGCCTGATGGCCGCCCCGCGCAAGCGCAACCCGAACGGCGCCGGCACCATCACCAAGCGCAAGGACGGTCGCTACATGGCTGCCGTGTACGTCCTCCAGCCCGACGGCAGCCGCGCCCGGAAGTTCGCCTACGGCAAGACCTGGACCGAGTGCGACACCAAGCGCCGCGAGTTGCTCGCCAAGGTGGACCAGGGCGTGCCCGTGCCCACCCGGTCGGCCAAGCTCGCCGAATGGCTGCCGTACTGGCTGGACCACATCGTCAAGCCACACCGGAAGCGCACGACGTACGCCAAGTACGAGACTCATGTCCGGCTGTACCTCGTGCCGTTGCTCGGCACGAAACGGCTGGAGTCCCTGAGCGTCGCCGACGTGCGCAGGGCCCTGGTGCAGCTGCAGAAGCAGACCAGCGCGGCGACGGCCAAGGAGTCGCATCGGGTGCTGCGTACGGCCCTCGCCGCCTCCTGTCGGGAGGAACTGGTCAGCCGGAACGTGGTGTCGCTCGTCGAGCCGCCCAAGGTGCACGTTCGGGAGATGTCGCCGTGGGAGCTGGACGAGGCCCTCGACTTCCTAGCCGCCGCACGCAAGGACCCGTTGTACCCCGCCTTCGTCCTCGCCATCGCCCTCGGCCTCCGGCGGGGTGAGCTCGTCGGGCTCCGGTGGGAGAACGTGGACCTTGACAAGCGGGAGGTCCGGGTTCGGAGTCAGAGGCAGCGCGTTCGTGGCGAGTCCTACGAGGACGACCCCAAGGGGCGGCGGCGTCGGCAGACCCTGCCGCTGCCCGGGATCTGCATCGCTCCTCTGCGCTGGCAGCGGATGCGGCAGGCCGCTATGAGGGAAACCGCCGGCGCCAAGTGGGAAGAGACCGGGTACGTGTTCACCACCCGGACCGGGCGACCCATCGAGCCGCGGAACGTCTACCGGTCCTTCACCCGAGTGGCCAAGGACGCCGGGCTCCGGGTGATCCGGCTGCACGACGCGCGGCATGGGACCGCGACGTTGCTGACCGCCGCCGGCGTTCCGCCCCGGGTCGTGATGGAGATCCTGGGACACTCCCAGATCGCCGTGACCATGAACGTCTACGCGCACGTCGTCCAGGACACGCAGCGAGAGGCGGTCGGGCACATGGATCGCCTGCTCAGGACCCGGCGCGACCGCTCCTGACTGCATCCGTTGATGTCAGATGTAGATGTCAAAGGCCCCCAACCGTGATCGGTTGGGGGCCTTTGTGCTGGTGGGCGCGGACGGTTTCGAACCGCCGACATCTGCTTTGTAAGAGCAGCGCTCTACCCCTGAGCTACGCACCCGTGGATGAGTGGACAGCCTACATGGCGGGCACACCCCCCACGCAAACCCGTTCCCGTGGGGGAGAATGGATCGGGGCATGGCGGACACGGTACGGGAGAGGGATTGTGACGACGGCATCCCGGCGGTGGTTCGGTGGGCGGGACGAGAGTCGGCGGGCGGATGCGCAGGCGGCGAAGGATGCTGCCGCAGCCGCGTTCTACGAGCTGGATACGGCGCAGCGGGATCTGCGGATCTCGATCGAGACGATCGCCGCGGCGGACGGGTCGCCCGCCGCGCGGCAGGCGACCGAGGGGTTCGCCGCGCTGGGGCAGCGGATCGACCAGGTCAGTCACGTCTACATCCAGGCGGTCGACGCGCACGACCTGGACCGGGCCGAGTTGGAGGCTTCGGTCGCCACGCGTGCCCGGGACGAGCTGACCCGGGCGCGGGACGAGCTGGTGCGCGTACAGGGGGAACTGGAGCGGTTCGCGCAGGGGCTGCAGCCGCTGCTGGACAAGGCCGAGACGCAGCTCGCGCGGGTCGCGCCGGCCCGGGAGCGGGCCAAGGCCGCGCTGATCGGGGCCAGTGACGCGCTGGACGCCGTACGGGCGAAGGGGATGCGGGCCGATGATCTGGCGGCGCGGCTGGCGGCGCTCGGCCCGGAGCTGACCAAGCTGAACCAGGGCGCGGCCCAGCACGGGGTGCAGGAGACGGTGCAGCGCGCCGACCGGATTCTGCGGGACGCCGAGGCCATACGGGCCGAGGTGACGCGGCTGCCCGAGCGGGCGGCGGAGATCGACCGGCGGCTGGTGAGTCTGCGGACGCGCGCGCAGGCGTTGCGCAACCGGGCGGACCGGGTGGATCCGGTGCTCAGCGAGCTGCGCCGGCGGTTCAGTGCGGCCTGCTGGCAGGACCTGCAGCACGTGCCGGACCAGGCGGTACGGGACGTGGCGCGGGCCGAGGAGCAGCTGCGGGAGGCCGGCCGGGCCCGGGACGAGCAGCGTTGGGCCGATGTGGGGGAGCTGATCGAGGCGGTCCGCGGCTCGCTGGAGGCGACGGACGAGGCGGTGTCGGCGGCGCAGGACCGCCTGACGCGGCTGGAGGCGGTGGCGCGGGACCCGCAGGCGGAAGTGGACCGGACCCGCTTCGCGATCCGGGACGCGCAGCGGCTGGCGATGGCGGGGCGCAGTGTGCCGGATCCGCGGCACGCGCGGCCGCTGGACGATGCGGTGGCCCGGGTGGGCCGGGCGCTGGAGGCTCTGGAGGGGCGTCACCCCGACTACTGGGCGTTCCTGCTGGAGATGGAGGACGTACGGGGTTCCGTGAACCGGGTGGTGAGCGGGATCCGGGCGGAACGCGGCCACGGATAGGACCGCGGAAACGGCTGAGGGCAGGGCTGGCTGATCTTGCCGGTTGGGCCCGCGGCGTTCCGTGAGCGGCCCCCGTTTGTTTCGTGGCGTCCGGCGACGGATGCTGGGAGGTGCCGGGAACGGAGCAGAGGAGGGCACCATGGCTGCCCACACCACCCACCAGCCTCCCGCGGCGCATGAGCCCTACGTGGCTCACGCGGCGTACGGGTGCACCGAGCCGCACGAGCATTACGCGCCCTACGTGGCCCACGAGCCCGATCCCGATGCCCCTGCTCCACCGCGTTTCGCCGACACGGTCTCCCGCCGCATGGAGCGCGCGCTGCATCCGGTCAACGCCCGGCTCGACGATCATCTGCCCACGGACCACAAGCTCAGCCAGGTGTACCGGGTCGGGGCGGGTCTGACCGGCCTGCTCCTGGTGGTGTTCGGGATCCTGGGGCTGATCAATCAGATCGGGTTCTTCGACACCGGCGGGGACACGGTGCTCGCGCTCAACACCAATGGGGCGCTGAGCGTCCTGTCGATCTGCATCGGTGCGCTGCTGTTCTTCGGGATGGTGGTGGGCGGCACCTTCGCCTCGACCCTGAACATCGTGCTGGGCGTGCTGTTCATTGCGAGCGGTTTCGTGAATCTGGCGCTGCTGGACACGGGGCTGAACTTCCTGGCCTTCCGGATCCAGAACGTCCTGTTCAGCTTCGTCGTCGGTGTGATGCTGATGTGGTTCGGGATGTACGGGCGGGTGGGAAGCGCCCTGCCGCACGACAATCCGTACTGGCGTGCACGCCACCCCGAGCAGGCGGCCCGGGAGGACCGGGCGCGACGCGTTCCGGGGCGGGCGCCGGTCATGCACGGCCGCTGTCCGTAGCCGCCGCGCCTGGCCGCCGGACGTAGCCGGCATGCGTGGTCGTCGCCGTGCGTGGCCGCGCCGTACCCGGCCGCCGTGCATGCCCGCGCCGTACCTGGCCGCCGTACCCGGCCGCGCCGTACGTAGCGCGCGGCGGCCGGGCCCGCTTAGCCTGTGCGCATGCCTCGATACGAATTCCGCTGCCGGACCTGCGACGACACCTTTGAGGTCAGCCGACCCATGGCCGAGTCCTCCGCGCCCGCCGACTGCCCGGCGGGACACGCCGACACCGTGAAGCTGCTGTCCGCCGTGGCCGTGGGCGGCGCGAGCAGCGGCGCCCCCGCGCCCGCGATGGGTGGCGGCGGGGGCGGCTGCTGCGGTGGTGGCGGCTGCGGCTGAGCCCACAGCCCGGGCCGGCGGTCGGGAACATCAGCCGCGGGAACATCGGCGGCGGGAACGCCGGCGGCCGGAACCTCAGCGTTTGCGCGACAGGGTCAGGCCGTCCGAGATCGCCAGGAGGACGGAGTCCATGCGCGCGTCGGCCGAGACATGGTCGTTGAAGGCGCGGACGCCGGCCGCCGAACCGGTGGCCGACTCGTCGAGCACCGTGCCGTGGTACAGGGTGTTGTCGGTGACGATCAGGCCGCCCGGACGCAGCCTCGGCACCAGCTCCTCCCAGTAGGCGATCTGGCTCTCCTTGTCCGCGTCGACGTACGCCATGTCGATGTGCGGTTCGGTGGGCATGGCGCGCAGGGTCTCCAGGGCCGGTGCGATGCGCAGCTCGATGCGGTCCGCGACGCCCGCCTCCTCCCAGGCCTGCCGGCCGTACTCCGTCCACTCCTCGGAGACGTCGCAGGCGATGAGGCGGCCGTCGGCGGGCAGTGCCTGGGCCATCGACAGGGCCGAGAAGCCGGTGAAGGTGCCGACCTCGACGATGTGGCGGGCGCCGGTCAGCCGGACCAGGAAGGCCAGCAGCGGGCCCTGCTCCTCGGCCGACTGCATCCCGGCAACGTCGGGGAACTTGGCGTAGGTCGTCGCCACGAGCCCCCGCTGGACCGGGTCCAGCGGGGGGTTGTGGTCGAGCATGTACCGGTAGAGCTCGTCGGTGATCTTGGTGCTGTTGCCCTTGGTCATGCGTCCAGTCTGCCGAGTCGGGCGGCTTCCCGGGCGAATGCGCGCACGATTTCCTCGCCCGCCAGGACGCCCGCCGTGGCCAGGGCGGTCACCGTCGGCGCCGTCCAGGCCGCGTCGGCCAGTTCGCCGTGGCCCGGGCGCCAGGCGGCGTCCGCCGCCAGCAGCAGGTCCGCGTCGAGCAGGGAGTCGCCGGCGGCGAGGGTGGTGGTGGCTCCGGTCCGGCGGGCGACCTCGTACATCGCCGCGCTCTTGGTGAGCGGGCGCGGGACGGCGTAGATCTTCCGGCCCTGGAGGGAGACCGCCCAGCCGCGCGCCTCGGCCCACTCGGACAGGGCCTTCACCCACTCGTCCGGGACCAGGGCTCGCTCGACGACGAGGTACGCGAAGAGGTCCTCCGCCAGGCGCGCCTTGCGCAGCCACGCCGGGTCGGCGGTGGACAGCAGGTGCTGGTGCACCTCCTCCAGGGGGGCGCACTCCTCGGCCAGGCGCGCGGCGACCTGGCGCCGCCAGTCGCGGTCCGGTACGCCGTCGACGAGGAGCTGCCCGCCGTTGGCGCAGATGGCGTACGGGGCCGGGCGGCCGGGGAAGCGGATGCGCTGGTACTGCTTGCGGGTCCGGGTGGTGGTGGGGACGAAGACCACCGAGGGGTCGGCCGTCAGCTCCGCCAGCAGTTCCGCCGCCGTCTCCGTCATGTAGGACAGCGGCTTGCTCTCGTGGACCTCGACGCACAGCAGCCGCGGGGCCACCGGGTCGGGCATGGTCAGACCGAGGGCGGCCGTCGAGTAGATGAGCGTACGGTCGAGATCACTGGCTACGAGGACAGTCACTTCGAGGCCACAGCCTTTCCGTCGGCGCCGGTGGCGCCGCGCGTGAATCGGGGGTGGATGAGGCCTACGCACGTGTAGGGCAGGCCGTCGACCTCTTCCACCGGTACGCCGCGCTGCTCGGCGAGCAGCCGTACGTGGTCCAGGTCGGCCCCGGCGCCGCGCTGCGCCAGGATCTTCCACGGCACCCTGCGCAGCAGGACGCGGGTGGTCTCGCCGACGCCGGGCTTGACGAGGTTCACGTCGTGGATGCCGTACTCCTCGCTGATCCGTTCGACGGCCGCCCAGCCCTCCCAGGTGGGCGTGCGGTCGGCGGCGAGGAGTTCCTTCACCTCGTCGTCGACGGCTTCGGCCACCTCGTCGAAGTGGGCGGCGACGGTGTCGACGAACTCGACGGAGACATCGGCCCCGGCGAGCTCGCGGTAGAACTTCGCGCCGTGGAAGTCGGCGGGACCGACGAGGTCGGACCTCAGCACGGTACGCGAGATGAGACCGGAGACGGTGGAGTTGAGGCAGGCGGACGGGATCAGGAAGTCCTCGCGGGTGCCGTACGTGGGCACGCAGGAGCCGGGGTCGGCCAGGACGACGATCTCCGGGTCGAAGCCCGGGAACTCCTCCAGGGCGACCTTGAGCTCGCGGGTGATGGCGCCCTTGCCGGTCCAGCCGTCGACGAAGACGACGTCGGCCGGGTCGTGGTGGGCGGCCAGCCAGCGCAGGGCGTTGGCGTCGATGCCGCGGCCGCGCACGATGGAAACGGCGTAGTGCGGCAGGTCCAGGCCGTGGCGGGCGCGGGCCCAGCGGCGCATCAGTACGCCGACGGGGGTGCCGGCGCGGGCCAGGGAGACCAGGACCGGGGACGGGGAGCGTTCGGCGAGGACGGTCTCGGTGACCGTGCCGACGGCCCGGGCGACGCGAACGGCGGAGGTGGCCAGGGCGCTCCGGTACAGCTCCTGGTACTGGGGGGACGGCTGGTACTCGACGGGCAGGGACTCGGCGTAGTGCGCGCCACCGGCCTGGATCGCCTCCTCGCGCTCCTCCGTGGGTGCCTCCAGCTCGATGTCGGAGAGGTCCTGGAGCAGCCAGCCGACGTCCTCGGCGGCGTACGAGGAGAAGGCGGGGCCGCGCAGCGGCTCGCGCAGGGTCGGCTCCGTGAGCTCGCGCGCGGTGGGCTGCTCCATGAGCTCCGTGGGCTCCATGAGCTCGGTGGGCTCCATGAGCTCGGTGCGCTCGGTGCGCTCGGTGCGCTCGGTGGGCTCGGTGGGCTCGGTCATGATCGGCTTCGGCTCCCGCCGGTCGGGTATGTAGGACGGGACGACGGCCAGGACGACGCGGCCGGTGTGCGGGGCGAGGGCCGCCAGCAGTCCCGTGTGCAGCTCGGGGGTGTCCCCGGCCGAGTCCACGACGGCAACGACGGCGTCGAAGCCGGTGCCGTCCGTGCGGTGGACGTTGTAGGCGTAGCGGTCGCCGAGGCCGTCGGCCGGGGCGTCGTGGGCCGGGAAGACCAGCCGGGTGCGGATGGCGTAGCCGGGGTCGTCCACGGCGAGGACGGGCGAGCGGGTGGTGGTCGAGAAGCGGACCTCGGAGGCCGCCCCCGCCTCCTCCAGGGCCTTGGCCAGGCGCAGCGGCGCGTACATCAGCTCCTCGTTGCCGAGTACGAGGATCCGCGCCGGGGAGGCGTCGCCGAGCGCGGCGGCGATCCGGCCGGTGAGGGCCGGCAGGGCCTCCTCCAGCCGGGCTCGGTGCGCGGCGGTGAAGCCGTGGCGGCCGCCGTCGGGGACCCCCGCCGGCCAGTACGGGCCCAGGTCCACGCGGGTCGGCCGCTGCGGGCCGCCCGCAGGTGCCGCCCGGCCCGGCAGGGCGGGGCCGGGCGCGGGCTGCGCCTCGTACTCCTCGACCAGGGCCCGGCCCTTGGCGAGGACGCCGTCCGGGAGGGACACGGTGCCCGAGGCGAGGGCGATCAGGTCCACGCGGGCGCCCAGCTCGGCGGCGAAGGCGGTGAGCCGGTCCCGGTCGGCGGCGGAGCGCATGTCGACGAGGGCGACGACCACGTAGTGCGAGCGGGGGTGGCGTGCGTGCAGGTCGCGAATGGTGTTCAGGACCGTGTTGCCGGTGGAGAACTCGTCGTCGACCAGGACCAGGGGCCCGCTGCCTGCGAGCAGCCGCGGGTCCTCGGGCAGCAGCAGGTGCGAGGTGGCGTGCGAGTGCGCCTCCTCGAAGCCGCCGGCCTGTTCCACGCCCGGCACGGGGCGGCGGGTGGAGTGCAGGTAGGGGGCCGGGCCCAGGCCGTCGGCCACGCAGTGGCCGAGCCCGGTGGCGGTCTCGGCGTAGCCGAGGACCACCGCGGTCGCGGCCCCGTCCTCGCCGAGCAGGTCCCGGACGCGTTCGCCGAGTCCGAAGCCGGCCGCGTACACGACCTCCGGGGACTGCGGGACGTGCTTGCCGAGCACCTGCGAGACGAGCAGGTGGGCGCGCTTGGGGTTGCGCCGCAGGGCCAGTCCGAGCAGCTCTGTCAGCCGCGGACCCCCACCGGAGTCCTCCAGGCTCACGCCCAGCCGGTCCGCGACCCAGGTACCCGACCACACCGCTTCGATCGTCTTGCCTTTCCTCGTCATCGTCATTGTCCGTGGCGCCGCCGGCTTCCGCTCGGGCGTGCTCACACCTGGAGCCCGGCCGTGAGGAGGTCGACGAAGCCGACCTCCTCCTTGGCCACACCGAAGACCTCCGCGCGCAGCATGGTGCGCTCGGCCCAGGCCCGGTGCGGCTTCACCTCGTTCATCTTGTTCGTGTAGGCGCTGCGCATCACTCCGCCGCCGCCGCGCTCGGGCCGCAGGATGTCCTGGGCGTCGCAGAACTCCTCGTGCGAGACCACCGAGAGCGCATGCACGGGGGTGACGTGGGCGGGGTGGATGCAGGTCTTGCCGAGCAGTCCGTTGGCCCGGTCCAGCTCGATCTCGCGCAGCAGGCCGTCCAGGTCGTGCTCGATCAGGGCGGTGCGCAGTTCTTCCACGCCCTCCTCCAGGAAGGGGCTGCGGCGCAGCTGGGGCTTGAAGAGGCGCTGCTGGCTGCGGAAGTACTCCCAGACGGGCCCGGTCACCGTGAAGCCGGTGCCGTCGGCGCGGCTGAGGACGTTGACGACGTCCGCGATGACGCCCGCCACGATCTGGACGTCGTAGGCGGTCATGTCGGGCGTGCGCCGCAGGCCGTAGGCCGAGCAGAAGTCGGTCACGCCGAGTCGCAGCGCCAGGACCCGGTCGCGGTGACTGTTGACCGTGCGGGAGATCCCGGCGAGTGCCTGGGCCCGGGTTTCGAGGTGGAGGAGCTCCGGGGTCTCCAGGACGGGCATGGCATACAGGCGGGACAGTCCTGCGGCGGCCTCGGCCTCGGCGACGGCTTCGAGGAAGGCGACACCGCGGTTCTCGTCGAACTTCGGGAGTACGAATCCGGCCAACCGCCGTACGGAGCCGCCGAGCCTGCGGACCAGATCGGGTATCTGCTCGGCCGTGCGGACGCGGATGAAGAGCAGCGGGAGCTCCGCGCCGTCGGCGTCGAGCTCGGTGAAGTGCCGGACGAGGTTCTCCTCGGCTCCGGCGACGTCGCCGTCGCTGATGGAATCCTCCAGGCAGAGGACCATGGAGACGACCCCTCGGCCGGCCTGCTTGCGGATGTCCGCGGCGAGCGTGGGGCGGGTGGCGGGGCTGTAGAGCGTGGCTCCCAGCGCCGCCGCGAGGACACGGGAGGGCGAGGCTCCGGTGAATTCCGCCGGTTCCTGGTGGAAGAGGTCCTGACGGACGGTGGGCGTTATGTGCCCAAAGTGACGCATGTGCTTCCCCCGTACTGCCTCGGCGGCCCAACTGGCATGGCCGGTAATAGTACGTACGAACGTGAGTCAAGAGTTCCTCAAGCACATGAAGTTCAGGTAACCCTCTTGCACCATGCCCAGCTCTCGCGTTCGGTACAAGGCCCTACGGGGGGCCGCATTGTCCCTGTCCACCCCGGGAGGGCAGGATGACGTGCATGACGCACGCGATGCAGAAGGGCTCGAACATCCCGGTGGCCGCCGTGGCGGTCCGGGCGGTGCTGCGCTGGACCGGCGGCCCCGAGGTGCCGGACGTGGACGCCTCGGCGCTGCTCGTCGGCCCGGACGGCCGGGTGCGTTCGGACGAGGACTTCGTCTTCTACAACCAGCCCCGGCACCCCTCCGGGGCCGTCTGGCGGCTGGGCAAGAAGCAGATCGGGGACGCGATCACCGACGCCGTCCAGGCGGATCTGTGTACGGTGACCCCGACGGTGGACCGGATCCTGGTGGTGGCCTCCGCCGAGGACGTCCCCTTCCAGCGGGTCCACGACCTGCGGATCCTCCTCTACGACGCCTCCCCGGGCGGCAGCTCCGAACCGCTGGCCTACTTCGACGTACGGCCCGAGACCGGCGCCGAGACGGCACTGATCTGCGGGGAGCTGTACCGGCGGGGCGAGGGGTGGAAGTTCCGGGCGCTCGGCGAGGGCTACTCCGACGGGCTGGTGGGCCTGGCGACCGACCACGGGATCTCGGTCGACGAGAACGCCGCCGAGCCGGACGCGGGCGCCGCGGCCGGTTCCGCCTCCGGTCCGGCCCCCGACGCCGGCTCCGAGCAGACCGCGATGATGGCCCCGCCCACGCAGGCTCCGCCGCCCATCCAGCCGGCCTACGGGTACCCGCAGCCGGTGTCCCCGGCCCCGGTGCCGGGTCCGGGCGGCGACCCGTCCTTCCGGCTGCCGGTGCAGGGCCCGCAGTTCATCCGGCGCTGACGCCGCCGGCGCCGGCCCGGGCGGTACCGGGCCGGCCCGGTACCGCCCGGGCGCGGGCCCGGTCGGCCCGGTGTGTGGGCCCGGTCAGCTCTTGGCGCTCTTGTAGCCGCGCCCCCACTGGAGCCCCCAGCCGTACAGCCGGTCGAGCTCGGCCTGGAACCCGTACACGAACTTCACCTCGCGCCGCACGACCAGCTCCCCCTTGACCTTCTCCAGCGAGACGACCGCGCAGGAGCGCGCCTGCGGGTGCCGTTCGTCCAGCGGGATCTCGATCCGCGGCCCCGTGACGGGGTAGAGGGTGACCATGGCGTGCGTCCGGTCGAAGGCCGGGGTCTGGTCGTAGATGTAGACGAAGACGAGCAGCCGCTTGATCTCGTCGGCGTGGTCGAGGTTGACGTAGAGGGTCTCCCCCGACGCCGAACCGAACCGGTCGTCGCCGCTGAGCTTGACGTACGGCGGGTCGTTGAGGTCGCCCAGCAGGTTCCCCAGCGGCTGCACGGCGCCGCGGGTGCCGTCCGTCAGCTCGTACAGGCAGCCCATGTCCAGGTCGACGTTGACCATGCCCTGGGTGTGCGCCTGCACCATGTCCGGCTTGAACAGCTTGAACGGGTGCCGGAACAGCTGGCCGCTCTGGCCGGAGCGGCCGCCGATGTCCGAGGTGCGCATCCGCCAGGACAGATTGACCCGCAGATTGCCGTGGACGGCTCCCTGTTTGGTGAGCGACACCGTTGATTGCCGCTTGGTCAGCTCGATCGCGTTCGACGAGGCACTGCCCGACTGGAACTGCACGGCCCGGCTGCCCATGATGCCGTCGAAGAAGCCCATCCCCTACCCCCCTGGTCCCCTGATCCCTGATCGCCCTGAGCCTACGGAAGCGGGGCGGCCCGCCGGGTCCGTGGACCCGGTGGACCGCCCCGCAATGGAGCGTTCCGCATTACCGCCGCGGTCATGCCTCGGCGGTGGAACCCTCCAGTTCCAGGCGCTTGTTGCGGCGCACGGAGGACCAGAAGGACCATCCGATGAGCAGCACGCCGACGAGACCGGTGATGATCTCGTTGATCTCGTACTGGATGGTGACGAGCAGGATCACGGCGAGGGCGCCGATCGCGTAGTGCGCGCCGTGCTCCAGGTAGACGTAGTCGTCGAGGGTGCCCTGGCGGACCAGGTAGACCGTCAGCGAACGGACGTACATGGCACCGATACCGAGGCCGAGGGCCATCAGCACGATGTCGTTGGTGATGGCGAAGGCGCCGATGACCCCGTCGAAGGAGAAGGAGGCGTCGAGGACTTCGAGGTAGAGGAACATGAAGAAGGCGGCCTTGCCGGCCATGGCGACGGCCGAAACGGGCTTGCCGGTCCTCTTGGCCTCTTCCTCGGCCTCGTGCTCGGCCTCTTCCTCTTCCTCGAGCTTGTTCTCGAAGTAGCCGGAGAGACCACCGACGACCATGTAGGTGATCAGACCGAGGATGCCGGAGATCAGGACGGTCTGCGCCTTGTCCACATGGATGCCACCGTGCTGGTGGGCGTTGGCCCCCACGGTCATCGAGGCGATGACCAGGACGATCAGCGCGATGCAGGCGGACAGCATGTCGACCTTGCCGAGCTTGGCGAGCGGACGCTCCAGCCACGCGAGCCACTTGATGTCACGGTCCTCGAAGATGAAGTCGAGGAAGATCATCAACAGGAACATGCCACCGAACGCGGCGATGGACGGGTGGGCGTCCGTGACCAGCTGCTCGTACATCTCCTTGTCGTTGAGGGCAAGCTCCACGGCCTCGATGGGCCCGATCTTGGCGCTGATCGCGACGATCACGACGGGGAAGACCAGTCGCATACCGAAGACCGCGATGAGGACGCCGATGGTGAGGAAGATCTTCTGCCAGAAGGCATTCATCTTCTTCAGGATTCCGGCGTTGACCACCGCATTGTCGAAAGACAGCGAGATCTCGAGGACCGACAGGATCGCGACGATACCGAAGGCCTGCCACCCCCCGTAGAACACCGCTGCGACCAGACCGAGCGCAGTGATTGCGAACGACCAGCCGAAGGTTTTGAGAACCACTGGCACCCCATCGTCTTGTACGGCTTTACGAAACGTTGACCCCGAAGTCTAGAGCGATGCCTCGGAGCCCCGACGCGTACCCCTGTCCCACCGCACGGAACTTCCATTCACCGCCGTAGCGGTAGACCTCACCGAAGATCATCGCGGTCTCGCTGGAGGCGTCCTCGGAGAGGTCGTAGCGGGCCAGCTCCTGACCGTCGGCCTGGTTCACCACGCGGATGAAGGCATTGCTGACCTGGCCGAAGCTCTGCCGGCGGGAGTCGGCGTCGTGGATCGAGACCGGGAAGACGATCTTGTCCACGGCCTGCGGCACCTTGGTGAGGTCGATGATGATCGACTCGTCGTCGCCTTCACCCTCGCCGGTGAGGTTGTCCCCCGTGTGTTCGACGGAGCCGTCGGGGCTCTTCAGGTTGTTGTAGAAGACGAAGTACTCGTCCCCCAGCACCCGGCCGCTGTTGCACAGCAGCGCGCTGGCGTCGAGGTCGAAGTCGGCTCCCGTGGTCGAGCGCGCGTCCCATCCGAGACCGATCAGAACCCTGGTCAGGTTCGGTGCGGCCTTGGAGAGGGAGACATTGCCCCCCTTGGCGAGTGTGACGCCCATGTTGTGGTCCTCCCCGGACGACGGTGTGGCGGTTCGGCGATGTGCCGGTGGTGCGGCGTGACGGTGCAGTGGTGTGACGGGTGGTGCGCTGTGACGGGTGGTGCAGTGTGACGGTGGTGCGGTGTGCCGTCTGCGGAGGTGTCCGCAGGTAAAGCCGGTCCGGCGCCGTACACACAGTGCACGGCGCCGGACGGACGGACTGCTCTCGGACTCAGACGTTGACGCCGAAGTCCTGCGCGATGCCGCGCAGGCCCGATGCGTAACCCTGGCCGATGGCGCGGAACTTCCACTCCGCACCGTTGCGGTACAGCTCGCCGAAGACCATGGCGGTCTCGGTCGAGGCGTCCTCGGAGAGGTCGTAACGCGCGAGCTCGGTGTTGTCGGCCTGGTTCACGACGCGGATGTACGCGTTGCGGACCTGGCCGAAGCTCTGCTGGCGGCTCTCGGCCTCGTAGATCGAGACCGGGAAGACGATCTTCGCGACGTCGGCGGGGACGCCGGCCAGGTTGACCTTGATCGCCTCGTCGTCGCCCTCGCCCTCACCGGTGGTGTTGTCACCGGTGTGCTCCACCGAGCCGTCGGGGCTCTTCAGGTTGTTGAAGAAGACGAAGTTCGCGTCGCTGGTGACCTTGCCCTGGTCGCTGGTCAGGATCGCGCTGGCGTCGAGGTCGAAGTCGACACCGGTGGTGGTGCGAGCATCCCAGCCCAGACCGACGATGACCGCCGTCAGGTTAGGCGCGGCCTTGGTCAGCGAGACGTTGCCGCCCTTGCTGAGGCTGACTCCCACGGGTCCTCCATTGGGTTCTGTGTGTGGGGCGGTGCCCCGTCGTGCAGGGGGCCCTCCCGGTCGTGACCGGGGGAGCTACCGGATCAACGTTTCGATCCTAGTGACGGGTTCCCGCCTGTAAGCGGTTTTCGCAGGGAAAATGCATGTACGGCCCGCGCCGCCGCGGTCAGAGACTGTCGAGTGCCTTGATGTACTCGTTCAGGTCACGCGCGTCGGGCAGTCCGTTGACGACAGTCCAGCGCACGATGCCGTCCTTGTCGATGATGAAGGTGCCGCGGACCGCGCATCCCTTGGCCTCGTCGAAGACCCCGTAGGCGCGGGAGGTCTCGCCGTGCGGCCAGAAGTCGGACAGCAGCGGGTACTCCAGACCCTCCTGCTCCCCGAAGACGCGCAGGGTGGGCACGGAGTCGTTGGAGACCGCGAGGAGCTGCACGTCGTCGTTCTGGAAGCGCGGAAGCTGGTCGCGCAGCTCGCACAGCTCGCCGGTGCAGACGCCGGTGAAGGCGAAGGGGTAGAACAGCAGCACCACTGCCTTCTCGCCCCGGAAGTCGGAGAGCCGCACGGCCCGGCCGTGGTTGTCCTTGAGCTCGAAGTCCGGGGCCTTGTCGCCGACCACGATCGCCATCTCTCGCATCCCTTCGTTCCCGCATCCCCGCGTTGGGCTGTTCGGGTGAGTCACAGACTAGGTCCTGATCGCGGCACGGGCACGGAACGCACACACCCCGCCGACCGGGGTCACCTGGTCGGCGGGGTGCGCGTCCGCTTGGCTGCGGGCGTACGGTTCAGCGCTTGGCCTTGGCGGCCTTCGGCGTCACCAGCTTGGTGGAGGTCCACTCCTTGCCGACGGGCAGGCCCTTGGCAAGCGAGAGGCCGGCCGTTTCGGCTGCCTCGCTGATGTCGCTGGCCTCGACGTAGCCGTCACGGCCCGTCTTGGGGGTCAGCAGCAGGATCAGTGCGCCGTCCTCGACCAGCTCGGTCGCATCGACCAGGGCGTCCGTCAGATCGCCGTCCTCGTCGCGGAACCACAACAGCACCGCGTCGGCGACGTCGTCGTAGTCCTCGTCGGCCAGCTCGCTGACGAGCTTCTCGACGGCGTCACGGAATTCCTGATCGACGTCGTCGTCGTAGCCGATCTCCTGGACCACCTGTTCGGACTGGAAACCCAGCCGGGCGGCCAGGCTCTCCGCGTGGTCCGCGGTCGCGCTCACGGGGTGCCTCCTGCTCATGTTCGGTGAATGTCATCTGGCGGCGCGCGTACGCGCAGCATTGGGCGTAGTCCACACGGGCGCGGCGGATCGCGCAAGTACCCGGCCATCGAGACCGTCGAAACGGTGACGATTGCGGCCGTCTCGCCGCAACTTTCAGCCTTCCCGTGTGCACCTCTCGTGATTCATCCCACACCATTCCAGGTCATTCGGCATCATCGTCGACGCTTGACGCCTTTCCTACCTGTTTGAGGGACGAACGGCCTTGCGAAGCCGGCGCCCGCTTTGGGCGTAAGGTAACGATTCGGACGGACTCGCCAAGGATCCCCGCCGATCCTCCCCCACCGGGTTCCACCGGGTTCCCTGCGGTTTCCGGGGATTACCCGGTGGTAAAGATGAAGATTTCGGCCCAGCGTAAGAGCATGGGAGGCGGCGAACCCAAGGCACGACTCCCCCGACAGCGAAGGAACAGCGTGGCTTCCGCATCCGATCGTAATCCGATCATCATTGGCGGCCTGCCGAGTCAGGTCCCGGACTTCGATCCGGAGGAGACGCAGGAGTGGCTCGACTCGCTCGACGCCGCGGTCGACGAGCGGGGCCGTGAACGCGCCCGCTACCTGATGCTGCGGCTGATCGAGCGGGCCCGCGAGAAGCGCGTGGCCGTGCCCGAGATGCGCAGCACGGACTACGTCAACACGATCGCCACCCGGGACGAGCCGTTCTTCCCCGGCAACGAGGAGATCGAGCGCAAGGTCCTCAACGCCACCCGGTGGAACGCGGCCGTCATGGTCTCGCGCGCCCAGCGTCCCGGCATCGGCGTCGGTGGCCACATCGCCACGTTCGCCTCCTCCGCCTCCCTGTACGACGTGGGCTTCAACCACTTCTTCCGGGGCAAGGACGAGGGCGACGGCGGCGACCAGATCTTCTTCCAGGGCCACGCCTCCCCCGGTATCTACGCCCGTGCCTATCTGCTGGACCGGCTCTCCGAGCAGCAGCTCGACTCGTTCCGCCAGGAGAAGTCGAAGGCTCCGTACGGCCTTTCGAGCTACCCGCACCCGCGGCTGATGCCGGACTTCTGGGAGTTCCCGACCGTCTCGATGGGCCTCGGTCCGCTCGGGGCGATCTACCAGGCCCGGATGAACCGGTACATGGAGGCGCGCGGTATCGCGGACACCTCCAAGTCCCACGTTTGGGCGTATCTCGGCGACGGCGAGATGGACGAGCCGGAGTCGCTCGGCCAGCTGTCGATCGCCGCGCGCGAGGGCCTCGACAACCTGACCTTCGTGGTCAACTGCAACCTGCAGCGCCTCGACGGCCCGGTGCGCGGCAACGGAAAGATCATCCAGGAGCTGGAGTCGATCTTCCGCGGCGCCGGCTGGAACGTCATCAAGCTGATCTGGGACCGTTCCTGGGACCCGCTGCTGGCCCAGGACCGCGACGGCATCCTCGTCAACAAGATGAACTCCACCCCCGACGGGCAGTTCCAGACGTACGCCACCGAGTCCGGTGCGTACATCCGCGAGCACTTCTTCGGCGGTGACCAGCGGCTGCGCGCCATGGTCGAGAACATGTCCGACCAGCAGATCCAGCACCTGGGCCGCGGCGGACACGACCACAAGAAGGTCTACGCGGCCTACGCCGCGGCCAAGGCCCACAAGGGCCAGCCGACGGTGATCCTGGCCCAGACGGTCAAGGGCTGGACGCTCGGCCCGAACTTCGAGGGCCGCAACGCGACGCACCAGATGAAGAAGCTGACGGTCGACGACCTCAAGCGCTTCCGCGACCGCCTGCACATCCCGATCACGGACGCGCAGCTGGAGGGCGGGGCCCCGCCGTACTACCACCCCGGCCCGGACTCCCCCGAGATCCAGTACATGCACGACCAGCGCAGCGCCCTGGGCGGATACGTGCCGACCCGGGTGGTGCGCGCGAAGCCGCTGCAGCTGCCGGACGACACGACGTACGCGGCCGCCAGGAAGGGCTCCGGGCAGCAGTCGATCGCCACGACCATGGCCTTCGTCCGCATCCTGAAGGACCTGATGCGGGACAAGGAGATCGGCAAGCGCTTCGTGCTGATCGCGCCCGACGAGTACCGCACCTTCGGTATGGACGCCTTCTTCCCGAGCGCCAAGATCTACAACCCGCTGGGCCAGCAGTACGAGGCGGTCGACCGCGACCTGCTGCTCGCGTACAAGGAGTCCCCGACCGGCCAGATGCTGCACGACGGCATCTCGGAGGCGGGCTGCACGGCCTCGCTGATCGCCGCGGGTTCGGCGTACGCGACGCACGGCGAGCCGCTGATCCCCGTCTACGTCTTCTACTCGATGTTCGGGTTCCAGCGCACGGGTGACCAGTTCTGGCAGATGGCCGACCAGCTCGCGCGCGGTTTCGTGCTCGGTGCGACCGCCGGACGGACCACCCTCACGGGTGAGGGGCTCCAGCACGCCGACGGTCACTCCCAGCTGCTGGCCTCGACGAACCCGGGCTGCGTGGCGTACGACCCGGCCTACGGCTACGAGATCGCGCACATCGTCAAGGACGGTCTGCGGCGGATGTACGGCCCGGAGGCGGAGGACGTCTTCTACTACCTGACCGTCTACAACGAGCCGATCCAGCACCCGGCCGAGCCGGCGGACGTCGACGTGGACGGCATCCTCAACGGGATCCACCGGGTGTCCCGGGGCACCGAGGGCACGATCGGGGCGCAGCTCATGGCCTCGGGCGTGGCGGTGCCGTGGGCGCTGGAGGCGCAGCGGATCCTGGCCGCCGACTGGGGCGTCCGGGCGGACGTCTGGTCGGCGACCTCCTGGAACGAGCTGCGCCGCGAGGCGGTCGAGGTCGAGGAGCACAACCTGCTGCACCCGGAGGAGGAGCAGCGCGTCCCGTACGTGACGCGGAAGCTGTCGGGTGCGGAGGGGCCGTTCGTGGCGGTCTCGGACTGGATGCGCTCGGTTCCGGACCAGATCTCGCGGTGGGTGCCCGGCGCGTACACCTCGCTGGGCGCGGACGGCTTCGGCTTCGCGGACACCCGCGGCGCCGCACGGCGCTTCTTCCACATCGACGCCCAGTCGGTGGTCCTGGCGACGCTCACCGAGCTGGCCCGGGCGGGGAAGGTCGACCGCTCGGTGCTGAAGCAGGCGGTCGACCGTTACCAGCTGCTGGACGTGGCGGCGGCGGAGCCGGGGGCGGCGGGCGGCGACGCGTAGTCGCCGCGCGGCGGGACGGATCACAGCGGGCGGGCGGGCCCCGGCTTCGGCCGGGGCCTGCTCCCGTGCACGGGTTCCCTACGATGCTCGGCATGAAGGAACCCTCACGTCAGCGGCAGTGGGAGCGGCGGAGCCAGCTCCCGCTGCTCGTGCTCGCCGTGGTGTTCGCGGTCGCGTACGCCGTCCCCATCGTCGCTCCGGACGCCGACGCGGGCGTGCACCGCGCCTGCACCTACGCGGAGTGGACGGTGTGGGGTGCGTTCGCCGTCGACTACCTCGTACGGCTGGGCCTCACGGGCGACCGCAAGCACTTCGTGCGCACGCACTGGCTGGACCTGGCCGCGGTGGTGCTGCCGCTCGTCCAGCCGCTGCGGCTGCTGCGGCTGGTGGCCACCTTGATGCTGGTGGGCCGCCGGGCCCGGATGGCCCCGCAGGTCCAGCTGACGACCTACGTGGCCGGGGCCGTGGTGGGCCTGCTGATGTTCGGCTCGCTGGCGGTGCTGAGCGTGGAGCGGGAGGCTCCCGACGGCAACATCAAGAACCTGGGCGACGCCGTGTGGTGGTCCTTCACCACGATGACGACGGTCGGGTACGGGGACCACTCCCCCACGACCGGCCTCGGCCGGCTGCTGGCGGTCGGCCTGATGCTGTCCGGCATCGCCCTGCTGGGTGTGGTCACCGCGAACATCGCGGCCTGGTTCATCGCCCGCTTCGACCGCGACGACCAGGCCGAACGGCTCCAGCTGGCCGCCCTCCTGGAGCTCCGGGCGGAGGTACGGGCGCTGCGCGGCGAGGTCGCCCGGCTGGGCGGCACGGCGGCCGACGTGGCCGCGGCCGCCCCGCCGAGCGCCCCGGCGCAACGGGAAGCTACCTCTCCCACACCTTGAACGCCCGCACCTGGTAGGGCGACTGGGGAAGCCAGACCCCGTCGCCGGGGTAGGTCTGGAACTCGCCCGTCTCCGCGCACTCGGCCGACTGGTACGTGGTCACCGGGCGCCCGGTGCGGTTGGTGAGGGACTGGGCGCTGGTCCCGGCGGGCAGCGCGGTGCAGCTGTTGATGTCCAGGTTGCTCAGCTCGTGCGTCTGCCGGGCTCCCTTGAACTCCGGTTTCGCCCACAGGCACAGCTGCCCGGTGGCACAGGCCCCGAGCGTCGGCGGCCCCGCGGCGTGCGCCGTACCGGCCGTACTCGGGAGGAGGGCGGTCAGGGCCAGGACGGTCGCGGCCAGGACGGTCGTGGTGGTGGTACGGGCGTTTCGACACGTACGCATGACGGGTCAACTCCTTGTGGACGGCGGGCGCCCGGACCGTTTCCGAATGCTCCGCCGACACCACGCTGACCTGCGGTGACGGGCGGACGGAAGAGGCTCCGGGTGCATCCACCCTGATAGGCGACAGCCCCGCCGGAACCGTCCGGCGGGGCTGTCGTATGTACGGAGTTGACGCCTCCGGGAGCCGCCCTGCCGGGCCGGCAAGGCCGGCGGCCGACCCGAACGAGTCATGCGCGAGCGGCCGCGTGGGCGCGCCGAGGACGTGGGACGGCACGTCGACACCCCCTGGCGGAGCCCTCTGCGGCCCGTCGCGCACCGGTACTCTGACCGCCGGCTCGGCGTCAGGAAGGAGCCCCGACGTGGTGATCGACGAGCGGCCGGCGACGGCCGCGCCGGTGGCCGGACTGCGCGAACGAAAGAAGCGGCGCACGCGGGGAGCCCTGCTCCGTGCGGCCCTGCTGCTGTTCCTCTCCCAGGGCTACGAGCGCACCACCGTCGATGAGATCACCGACGCCGTACGCGTGTCCCAGCGCACCTTCTTCCGCTACTTCGCCAACAAGGAGGAGGTCGTCTTCGCCCTCCAGGAGCTGGTCGAGTCGCGGTTCCTCACCGAACTGCGCGCCCGGCCGGCCGCCGAGGGCCCCTTCGAGGCCCTGCGGGGCGCGGCGCTCGCCGCCTGGGACACCGTCGAGGTGACGCTGTCCGAGGTGGTCCCGGTCGATCTCTACATGCGCAGCTACCGGCTGATCGAGTCCACTCCGGCCCTGCTCGCCGTGCACCTGCGGCGCTCCACCGAGCTGGAGGACCGGATCGCCCGGCTGATCGGCGCCCGGGAGGGCCTGGACGTGGACGCCGATCCGCGCCCGCGGGTCGCCGTCGCCGCGTTCTGCGGCGTGATGCGCGTCACAGGACGACTGTGGGGGCAGGGCGAGGACACCAGCGTGGAGTCCCTCCGCAAGCTGACGGAGACGTACCTGGACGGGATCGGACCGGCGCTGACCTCGACGTGGCGCGAGCGTGCGTAGCCCGGCGATCCCGGTGGCCGGTCCGCGGGCGCGTGCGGGGGTCCCCCGGCCGGTCCTCACGGGGTCCCACGGTCGGCCGTGAGTCCGGTCACCCGGCACCCGCGTGCCGCATTTCGTCTCATAGGCTGGTCGCAGTGAACGTGCCCGGCCTTGCCCACCCCACCGCCCTCGGCGCCGACCCGCGCCCTGCCGCCCTGCGTGCCCTGCTCGCGCTGGCGGTGGTCTTCATCATGCTGGCGACGACCGGCTGGACGGCCGTGCACCGGCCGGAGGGGGGCACTCCGCTGCGGACGGCCGCCCTCGGCGCGTGGGCCAAGGCCCGGATCGACGGCCGCCCGGTGCCGCCCGCGAACGCCCCCGCACGGACCGTGGCCCGTTTCTTCGCCGGCCTCGACGGCGCCCAGCAGGCCCGCCTGGTCGACGGCTACCCCCTCGTCGTCGGCAACCTCGACGGGGTCCCTCCCGCCGTTCGCTATCGGGCCAACCTGCAGGGCCTGGAGCAGGCCCGCCGGGTCGAGGAGGCCCGCGGCCGCGATGTCGCGCTGACGCCGGCCGACCGGGCCACGGCCACCCGGCGCTCGCACCGGTTCGCCTCGCTCGCCGACCCTGACCGGCAGATCCTCGCCTTCGATCCGTCCGGCGGCGGCCGGGTGGCCGAGGTATTCGGCGACCTCGGCCGGGCCGAGCGGGTCTCGGTGATCGTCCCCGGTGTCGACACCGACGTGTTGACCTTCGAGCGCACCCAGCGCCGTCTGACCTCCCCCGTCGGCATGGCCGAGTCCCTGTACCAGGCCCAGCGCACGGCCGACCCGGACCGCCGGACGGCGGTCATCGCCTGGGCCGGCTACACCGCCCCCACCGGGGTCGGCATGGACGCGGCCACGGGCCGGATGGCCGTCGACGGCGCCGTCCTGCTGAAGGCCCTCACCACGACCCTGCCCGGCGACGCGAGCGTGGCGCTGTTCTGCCACAGCTACGGATCGGTGGTCTGCGGGGTGGCCGCGCACGAGCTGCCGCGCCGGGTGACCGACGTGGTGGTCGCGGGCAGCCCCGGGATGCGCACGGAGAACGTGGCCGGGCTGCACACCTCGGCGCGGGTCTGGGCGACGCGCGACGAGGGCGACTGGATCGCGGACGTTCCGCACCTGGAGGTCGGCGGGCTGGGCCACGGCGCCGATCCGGTGTCCCCGGAGTTCGGCGCGCGGCTGCTTTCCTCGGCCCGGGCCAGGAGTCACACCGGCTATTTCGCGCCAGGGACGGACTCGATGGACAATTTCGCCAAGATCGGAACCGGTGCGTTCGGTTCCGTTGTCTGCGCGACCGGCGACGATGCCTGTAGGCGCGGAATTTCCGGGACAGAGCAGGACCGACGCGCGTAGAGGCGCGGAAAACGGGCCCCGCAACCGGGGGGACGCGCGGGGGCGCCGCCCTTTACGATGTGCCGCATGGGTGACGTACTGGCCGGAAATCATGCCGTCTGGGAGTTCGACTCGGACTCGGTGCTCATCCGCTTCACACGGGGGATCAGAACGCCGAGGCTGCTCCATGCCCTGGGCTCGCGTCGAATCCCCCTCGAAGCGGTGTCCGCCGTGTCCGTGACCGAGACCGGCGGCAAGCGCGACGCGGTGGTCCTGCGTGTCCTGCCGCGGCCGGGAGCGGATCCGCTGACGGAAGCCGCCGCCGGGCAGCTGAAGGATGCCTGCGACCCGTACCGGCTGGTGCTGCCGGGTGACCGGGCACCGGCGGCCGCCGCATTCGCCGACGCGCTGCGGTCCCGGCTCGGGCCGGATGCCGACGAGCCGTCCGAGCGCTTCCTCGTCGACGTGCCGCAGCCGCCGGTGCACCTGAAGGCGTACGACGCCCGGGTGTCCTTCGACGGCTCGGCGATCACCTTCCACTGGTCCCGTACGGGCGCCACCGGCACCAAGTGGAAGGCGGGCGACCAGCGCTACCCGCTGGCCGCCCTCACCGGCGTCGAGTGGTGCTCCCCCGAGGGCCCGGGCGGCCACCTGCGGCTGGTGCTGCGGGACGCCGCCGGTGACCCCCGCCCCGACCACGACCTCTCGTCGGCGGTCTTCGGCACGGGCTACGGGGCGGTCCACGATTCGCTGCCGTTCGCCGCGGCCGTCCTGGCCGCCCTGCGCAGCCGTACCCCGGTCGCCGCCGTGCCGCGGGCCCGCTCCGGCGACGACCGGCTGCGGCACCTGAGCGAGCTGCACAGCGCGGGACTGCTCACGGACGCGGAATACGCGGCGCTGCGGGACCGGTTCGCCGCCGAGTCGCTGTAGCGGCCGGGCGCGCGGGCGGGCGCTCGCGCGCCCCGGCGGCTCAGGCCTCCCGCGCCGTCGAGGTGGCGCTCATGTCCGGGTAGCGGTCCCCGGCGACCTGCGCGGCGATCGGCTCCAGCAGGTCCAGCTCGGCCTGCGTGAGGACGATCCGGGTCGCCGCGGTGTTCTCGCGCAGCCGGGCCGGCTTGCGGGTGCCCGGGATCGGGACCACGGTCAGCCCGTGCACCTTCGCCCGCTGCTGCACCCAGGCCAGGGCGATCTGCGCCGGGGTCGCACCGCGCTGCGCGGCGATCTCCCGGACCGGGACCAGCAGCTCCGCGTTGGCCTTGGCGTTGTCGCCGTTGAAGCGCGGCTGGTAGCGGCGGAAGTCGTTCTGCGACAGCTCCGCGGACGCGTCCGCGAAGGACCCGGTCAGGAAGCCCCGGCCGAGCGGGGAGTACGCCGCGACGGCCACGCCCAGCTCCGCCGCCGCGCCCACCGCGCTGCGCTCCACGTCCCGACTGAACAGCGACCACTCCGACTGGAGCGCCGCGATCGGGTGCACGGCGTGCGCCTCGCGCAGTTCGGCGCCCGTGACCTCACTGAGGCCGAGGTGGCGGACCTTGCCCTCCTGCACCAACTCCGCCATGGCCCCGACGGATTCGCTCAGCGGCACGGCCGGGTCGCGCCGGTGCATGTAGTACAGGTCGATGACGTCCACGCCGAGCCGGCGCAGGCTCCCCTCGACGGACGTGCGGACGTAGGCGCGGTCGTTGCGGATGCCCCGGTACTGCGGGTCGTCGGTGCGCTCTATCGCGAACTTCGTCGCCAGGGTGATCTCGTCCCGGTGGGCGGCCACGAAGGGCGCCAGGAACTCCTCGTTGCGTCCCCGTCCGTAGACGTCCGCGGTGTCGAAGAGGGTGACACCGGCCGCCAGCGCGGCCTCCAGGGTCTCCCGGGCCGCCGCCTCGTCGGTGTCCCCGTAGAACTCGCTCATGCCCATGCAGCCGAGCCCCTGGACGCCGACCGGCGGGCCGCCCTTGCCCAGCTCGACCTGTTCGAGGGTGGTTCCGTGCTCCGTCATTGCTGTGCCTTCCCCGATACCGTTTTCATGGCGTACATGTCGATCTTGTAGTCCAGTACGGCGAGTGCGTCCGTGAGCTCCGTGATCCGCGAACGCACCTCGCGGCGCGTGCGTTCCAGCAGCTCCCGGCGCTCCCCGACCGTGTGGGCGCCCTCGCGGACCAGTTCGGCGTACCGGACCATGTCCGCCACCGACATCCCCGTGGCCCGCAGCTTGCCGACGAAGGCCAGCCAGTCGAGGTCCTTGTCGGTGAAGCGCCGCTGTCCCGAGTGGGAGCGGTCCACGTGCGGCATCAGGCCGATCCGCTCGTACCAGCGCAGGGTGTGCTGGGTCAGACCGGTCCGGGCCTCGACCTCGCTGATCGTGTACCGCGTCTGCGTCAGGCTCTGGCTCATGACTCCACGCTAAAACCCTTGAGTGCACTCCAAGCAAGTAGGCTCGGCGGCATGGAGAGCGTGGAGGGCGTGAACGGCATGGAAAGCCTGCGGATCATAGAGACCTGGCCGGTACCGACCGCCGCGGCGGGCGTCGTGCGGGCCGACGGGAGCCTCGCCGGCTCCCACGGGCCCGTCGACCACCGGTTCGCGCTGGCGTCGGTCACCAAGCCGCTCGCCGCGTACGCCGCCCTCGTCGCGTACGAGGAGGGGGCGATCGAGCTGGACGAGCCGGCCGGCCCCGAGGGGTCGACGGTCCGTCACCTGCTGGCGCACACCAGCGGCCTGGCCTTCGACGAGCACAGGGTGTCGGCCCCGCCCGGACAGCGCCGGCTGTACTCGAACGCCGGTTTCGAGGAGCTCGGCGACCACATCGCCAAGGCCACCGGGATCCCCTTCGCGGAGTACGTGCACCAGGCTGTCTTCGAGCCGCTGGGTATGGAGCGGACCACCCTGGAGGGCTCGCCCGCCAAGGACGGCGTCTCCACCGTCTCCGACCTGCTGCGCTTCGCCGCCGAGCTGCAGGCACCCCGGCTGCTGGACGTCCGTACGGTCGCCGACGCGACCTCCGTCGTCCACCCCGGGCTCAAGGGCGTCCTGCCGGGCTACGGACACCAGTCCCCCAACGACTGGGGCCTCGGCCTGGAGATCCGCGACCACAAGTCCCCGCACTGGACGGGCGCTTCCTCCTCGCCCCGCACCTTCGGCCACTTCGGCCAGGCCGGCACCTTCCTGTGGGTGGACCCGGACGCGCGCGCGGCGTGCGTGGCCCTGACCGACCGCGCCTTCGGCCCGTGGGCGGCCGAGGCCTGGACCCCGTTCACCGACGCGGTGCTGGCCGAGCTCCGCTCCCGCTAGTCCGAGCTCCGCTCCCGCCGGGCCGCGCCCGTCCCGGCTTCGGCCGGGCCGGGGAATTCCCAGATCAGCAGCTCGCCCGGGGACCCGGCGACGATCTCCAGGTCCCGCTCGGCGGAGATCCGTACCGAGTCGCCGGGGCCCAGCTCCTCCCCGTCCAGGCGCAGGTCCCCGCGGACCACGTGCAGGTACACCCGGTCCGCCGCCGGTACGGCGACGCGCTCGCCCGCGCCGGGCCGCCGGACGTGCAGGACGGCGCCGGCCGCCGGGACCTCGTAGGGCACGGCGTCCGTGAGCTCCCGGACCACCTCGTACGAGGGCTCGCCGCCCGCGACGAGCGGCGCGAGCCACATCTGCACGAAGCGCAGCCGCCCGGCGCCGTCGTTGCGCTCCGCGTGCCGCGCCCCGGACCCGGCGCCGAGCCGCTGCACGTCCCCGGGCCGCACCTGGCTCTTCTCCCCGGTGCCGTCCTGGTGGGTGAGCTCGCCCTCGATCACCCAGGTCACGATTTCGGTGTGGCTGTGCGGGTGCTCGTCGAAGCCGGCGCCCGGTGCGAGGGTCTCCTCGTTGCAGGCGAGGACCGGGCCGAAGCGCAGGTTGTCCGGGTCGTAGAAGGCGCCGAAGGAGAAGGCGTGCCGGGTGGTGATCCCGGCGGCCGGGTCCCCGCCCTGGTACCGGTCGGCGCCGCGGCGAACATCAATCATGAACGCCACGGTAGACCCAGCCACGGGTCGGAGCGCGGGCCGGACACGGGACCGGACTCCGCGCACCCGTCCCGATAAGGCAGTCTTGTCACGTGCCCCAACCCGAACGTGAGCATTCGCCCGCCACCCCTGCCGCGCATCCCGCTCCCGCCCATCCGCACACCGCGACGCTCCGCCGACTGGAGAAGTCCTCCGGCCGGCTGGCCGCCAACGCGATCGCGCGCATGGACGAGACCCTGCCGTGGTACCGGGCCATGCCGCCCGAGAACCGGTCCTGGATCGGCCTGGTCGCCCAAGCGGGTATCGCCGCGTTCACGGAGTGGTTCAGGCACCCGGAGACCCCTCAGGCGATCTCCACCGACGTCTTCGGGACGGCTCCGCGCGAGCTGACCCGGGCGATCACCCTGCGGCAGACCGTCGAGATGGTCCGCACCACGATCGAGGTCATGGAGGCCGCGATCGAGGAGGTGGCGGCGCCGGGCGACGAGTCGATCCTGCGCGAGGCGCTGCTGGTGTACGCCCGGGAGATCGCCTTCGCGACCGCCCAGGTGTACGCGCAGGCCGCCGAGGCGCGCGGGGCCTGGGACGCCCGGCTGGAGTCCCTGGTGGTCAACGCGGTGCTGTCCGGCGAGGCGGACGAGGGCGCGCTGTCCCGGGCGGCGGCGCTGGGCTGGAACTCCCCGGAGCACGTGTGCGTGGTGCTCGGCACTGCGCCGGAGGGGGACAGCGAGCTGACGGTCGAGGCGATCCGGCGCGCGGCCCGTCACCACAAGCTCCAGGTCCTCACGGGTGTGCTCGGGGACCGTCTGGTGGTGATCGCGGGCGGCAGCGACAACCCGATCCAGGTGGCCAAGTCGCTGATCGGGCCGTTCGCGGCAGGTCCGGTGGTCGCCGGACCGGTGGTGTCCGACCTGTTGAACGCAACGAAGTCGGCGCAGGCCGCGGCGGCCGGGCTGAAAGCGTGCACGGCCTGGCAGGATGCCCCTCGGCCCGTCCTGGCGGACGATCTCCTGCCGGAGCGGGCCATCGCCTCCGATCCCGCTGCCAGGGATCAGCTGGTGGAGGAGATCTACAGACCACTGGAGGAGGCGGGGTCCGCACTACTGGAGACCCTGAGCGTCTACCTGGAGCAGGCCAGCAGCCTCGAAGGGGCGGCGCGGATGCTGTTCGTGCACCCCAACACGGTGCGCTACCGGCTGCGACGTGTGACCGACGTCACCGGGTGGTCTCCTTCCGATGTCCGCTCTGCGTTCACGTTGCGGATCGCCCTGATTCTGGGGCGTCTGGCCGACGGCGATCCGCAGTCCTAGACTTTTGTCGGACATCAACAATTACCCCGACGGTTCTTCGTCCCTGTCCCCACGGGCGTCAGGGACCATCCACAAGAGAGAGTGTGAGGGTGCTCGTACTCGTCGCTCCCGGCCAAGGCGCTCAGACGCCCGGCTTCTTGACTCCCTGGCTCGAACTTCCCGGTGCCGCCGACCGCGTCGCCGCGTGGTCGGACGCCATCGGGCTGGACCTTGCCCACTACGGCACGAACGCCGACGCCGACGAGATCCGCGACACGGCCGTGGCCCAGCCCCTGCTGGTCGCCGCGGGTCTGCTGTCCGCCTCGGCGCTCGGTTCCCCGGCCGTCTTCGGCGCCGTGGCCGGCCACAGCGTCGGTGAGATCACCGCCGCCGTGTACGCCGGCGTGCTGTCCGATGCCGACGCGCTGTCGCTCGTCCGGACCCGTGGGCTCGCCATGGCCGAGGCCTCCGCCGTCACCGAGACCGGCATGGCCGCGGTCCTCGGCGGTGACCGCGACGCGGTCGTGGCCCACCTGGAGAAGCTGGGCCTGACGCCGGCCAACGTCAACGGCGCGGGCCAGATCGTGGCCGCCGGCACCGTGGAGCAGATCGAGGCTCTGCAGGCCGACAAGCCCGAGGGCTCCATGAAGGTCGTCGCCCTCAAGGTCGCGGGCGCCTTCCACACGCACCACATGGCCCCGGCGGTCGCCACCCTTGAGAAGGCCGCGGAGGCCCTCACCCCGGCGGACCCGTCGCTGAAGTACGTATCGAACAGGGACGGCCTCGTCGTCGCCACGGGCGCCGACGTCGTCGCCCGCCTGGTCGGCCAGGTCGCCAACCCGGTCCGCTGGGACCTGTGCATGGAGACGTTCGCCGAGCTGGGCGTCACGGGAATCATCGAGCTCTGCCCCGGTGGCACCCTGACGGGTCTGGCCAAGCGCGCGCTGAAGGGCGTACCGAGCGTGGCTCTGAAGACCCCGGACGATCTCGACAAGGCCGCGGCGCTCATCGCCGAACTGACGGCCTGAGAGAAGGAGCCCACACAGCATGTCCAAGATCAAGCCGGCCAAGGGCTCCCCTTACGCCCGCATCCTCGGTGTTGGCGGCTACCGCCCGACCCGTGTGGTGCCCAACGAGGTCATCCTCGAGACCATCGACTCGTCCGACGAGTGGATCCGCTCCCGCTCCGGCATCGCGACCCGGCACTGGGCCTCGCCCCAGGAGACCGTCGCCGCGATGTCGGTGGAGGCCTCGGGGAAGGCGCTGGCCGACGCCGGTGTCGCCCCGGAGCAGATCGGTGCCGTGATCGTCTCGACGGTCTCGCACTTCAAGCAGACTCCGGCGATCGCGACCGAGATCGCGCACCGGATCGGCGCGGGCAGGCCCGCCGCCTTCGACATCTCCGCCGGCTGTGCCGGATTCGGCTACGGCCTGACCCTCGCCAAGGGTCTGGTGGTCGAGGGTTCCGCGGAGTACGTCCTCGTCATCGGCGTGGAGCGGCTCTCGGACCTGACCGACCTGGAGGACCGCGCGACGGCCTTCCTGTTCGGTGACGGCGCCGGCGCCGTGGTCGTCGGTCCCTCGGACGAGCCGGCCATCGGCCCCACGGTGTGGGGTTCGGAGGGCGACAAGTCCGAGACGATCAAGCAGACCGTGCCGTGGGACGAGTACCTCGGCAAGGACGGCGGCGAGAAGTTCCCGGCCATCACCCAGGAGGGTCAGGCGGTCTTCCGCTGGGCCGTCTTCGAGATGGCCAAGGTGGCCCAGCAGGCGCTCGACGCCGCCGGGATCACCGCGGATGACCTGGACGTCTTCATTCCGCACCAGGCGAACATGCGGATCATCGACTCGATGGTGAAGACTCTGAAGCTGCCGGAGCACGTCACGGTCGCCCGTGACGTGGAGACCACCGGCAACACCTCGGCCGCCTCGATTCCGCTCGCTATGGAGCGGCTCCTGGCGACCGGAGCGGCGAAGAGCGGCGACACCGCGCTCGTCATCGGCTTCGGGGCGGGACTCGTCTACGCCGCGACGGTCGTTACCCTCCCCTAGGGCCGGGATCCACATCCCACCCTGTTCCACCCCAGTCAGCTATAGAAGGAGCGCCACATGGCCGCCACGCAGGAAGAGATCGTCGAGGGTCTCGCGGAGATCGTCAACGAGATCGCCGGTATCCCCACCGAGGACGTCGCGATCGAGAAGTCCTTCACCGACGACCTGGACGTCGACTCGCTCTCCATGGTCGAGGTCGTCGTCGCCGCCGAAGAGCGCTTCGACGTCAAGATCCCGGACGAGGACGTCAAGAACCTCAAGACGGTCGGCGACGCCGCCGAGTACATCCTGAAGCACCAGGCCGCCTGAGCCTGACGAGCGTTTGTCGCCACCTGGCGGTGGCGCCGTGACAATTCAGCACCCCCTGAGACGTGGAGAAAGAATTCCTGTGAGCCCGACCAATCGCACCGTGGTCGTCACCGGTATCGGCGCAACCACTCCGCTGGGTGGCGACAGCGCTTCGACCTGGGAAGGTCTGCTTGCCGGCCGTTCCGGCGTCAAGCCCCTGGAGGGCGAGCGCTTCGCCGAACTCCCGGTACGCATCGCCGCTCGGGCCGCCGTCGACCCGAGTGAAGTCCTGCCCCGGCCGCTGGCCCGCAAGCTGGACCGCTCGGCGCAGTTCGCCGTCATCGCGGCCCGCGAGGCGTGGGCCGACGCCGGCTACACCACCCCGGCCGGCGAAGAGACGGAAGAGGGCGCGTTCGTCGCGCCCGAGCGTCTGGGCACCGTGATCGCCTCCGGTATCGGCGGTGTCACCACCCTGCTCGACCAGTACGACGTACTGAAGGACAAGGGCGTACGCAGGGTCTCCCCGCACACCGTCCCCATGCTCATGCCGAACGGCCCGTCCGCCAACGTCGGCCTGGAGGTCAACGCCCAGGCGGGCGTGCACACTCCGGTCAGCGCCTGCGCGTCCGGCGCCGAGGCCATCGGCTACGCCGTCGAGATGATCCGTACCGGCCGTGCCGACGTGGTCGTGGCCGGCGGCACCGAGGCGGCGATCCACCCGCTGCCGATCGCCGCGTTCGCCAACATGATGGCGATGTCCAAGAACAACGAGAACCCCGAGCAGGCTTCCCGCCCGTACGACAAGGCCCGTGACGGCTTCGTACTGGGCGAGGGCGCGGGCGTCGTCATCCTGGAGTCCGCCGAGCACGCCGCCGCGCGCGGCGCCCGGGTCTACTGCGAGGTGCTGGGCCAGGGCCTGTCCGCGGACAGCCACCACATCGCGCAGCCGGAGCCGACCGGCCGCGGTGTCGCGGCCGCGGTGCAGAACCTGCTCGACAACACGGGTCTGGACCCGGCCGAGCTGGTCCACCTGAACGCGCACGCCACGTCCACCCCGCAGGGTGACACGGCCGAGCTGAAGGCCCTGCGCAAGGTGCTGGGCGACGACCTCGACCACATCGCGATCTCCGCGACCAAGTCGATGACCGGTCACCTGCTGGGCGGCGCGGGCGGTATCGAGACCGTCGCGACCGTGCTGGCGCTGTACAACCGGCTGGCCCCGCCGACGATCAACGTCGACGACCTCGACGAGGACATCGACGCGGACATCATCGTCGGCGAGCCGCGCAAGCTGCCGGCCGACGGCCCGATCTCCGCGATCAACAACTCCTTCGGCTTCGGCGGTCACAACGTGACCCTGGCCTTCCGCACGGTCCAGTAACCGCGCGGCAGTCATGGGAAGGGCCCACCCGGTGCATCCGGGTGGGCCCTTCTCGTGTCTGCTGCGGTGCGGGGCCGGGCGGCCCGGACCGGGCTCAGACCACCTGGTGGAGCCAGCGGACCGGGGCGCCCTCGCCCGCGTAGCGGAAGGGCTCCAGTTCGTCGTCCCACGGCTTGCCGAGCAGTTTGGCGATCTCCGCCTCCAGGTCGGTCTCGCCGCGCGCGGACCGGGCGAGGGCGGCGCGCAGCCGGTCCTCCGGGATCAGGATGTCGCCGTGCAGTCCGGTGACGGCGTGGAAGATGCCGAGCTCCGGGGTGGAGCTGTAGCGCTCGCCCTCGGCGTTCGGGCACGGTTCCGCGGTCACCTCGAAACGCAGCAGGTGCCAGCCGCGCAGCGCGGAGGCGAGCTTCGAGGCGGTGCCCGCTTCGGCCTGCCAGGAGAACTCCGCTCTCCAGGTGCCGGGGGAGGCGGGCTGTCTGATCCAGTCGAGGTTCACCCGCACCCCGAGCACCCCTGCAACAGCCCATTCCACGTGCGGGCAGAGCGCGCGCGGTGCGGAATGCACGTACAGAACTCCACGTGTCGTCACCGGGACCTCCAGTGTGGGACGAGGTCGGGAATAAACTCCAGAAAACGGACAGTATGTGACGTGATGTAATGTAACGGAAATTATTTGACATTGCGCTACGGGACCTGCGGCCGAAACGCCACGGGAAAAAGCTACCGTGCGCCAGGGGTCATGGTGTGACGTACGGTCGCTCCGAACCCGGTAAACACAGAGCTTTCACTCAGCAGGACCCCCCGAACGACACGGGGGCGACAAGGAGGGTCCCTTCCCATGCGCACCACCGCTCCGCGCCGCCGCGCGCGCCGGACTCTCGCGGGCGCGGGCACGGCGGTCGTGCTGCTGGCCGGGGCGGCCACCGGGTGCAGCTCGGGCGGGTCGGCCGAGCAGGGCGGGGAGCGCGGGGCACAGAGCGCACCGCGCTGGAACACGGCGCCCGCGTCGATCGCGGCCGTGGGCGACTCCATCACGCGCGGGTTCGACGCCTGTTCGGTGCTGGCCGACTGCCCGGAGGTCTCCTGGGCCACCGGGAACGACCCGGCGGTCCGCTCCCTCGCCGCGCGGCTGCTCGGGGACGCCGAGGCGCCCGCCCGGAGCTGGAACTACGCGGTGACCGGCTCGCGGATGGCGGACCTGCCGGCCCAGCTGGCGGGGGCCGCCGTGCACAAGCCCGACCTGGTCACAGTGATGGTGGGCTCGAACGACGCCTGCCGGCCCACGGCTTCGTCGATGACCCCGGTGGCGGATTTCCGGGCCGGATTCGAGAAGGCGCTCGCGGAGCTGCGGGCCGCCTCACCCGCCTCCCAGGTGTACGTCTCCAGCGTGCCGGACCTGCAACGGCTGTGGGAGCAGGGCAAGGACCTGCCGATGGTGCGGCAGGTCTGGAAGCTGGGCATCTGCCAGTCCATGCTGGCCGATCCGCTGTCGGCGGCCACGGGGGCGACGGCCCGGCGCGAGCAGGTGCGGGCGCGGGTGGTGGAGTACAACGAGGTGCTGCGCGAGGTCTGCGGAAAGGATTCCCTGTGCCGCTACGACGGCGGCGCGGTGTTCCAGTACCCCTTCGCGGCGGATCAGTTGAGCCGCTGGGACTGGTTCCATCCGGGCAAGGACGGGCAGGCGCGGCTCGCGGAACTGGCGCACCGCCAGGTGACGGCGGCCGAGCCGCCACGTTGACGCTCCGGTACGGGAGGGGTCCGGGGGCGGGTGTCAGGGCCCGCCCCCGGACCGGTTCTCAGGGGTGATTTCCGGCCATACCGTGTGTCACGCGATGTCGAGCGTCGCGGTCAGCCGGGTGTCACCGTGCGAGTGGCTCACGCGGACCTCGTAGGCGCCGCCGATCCGCCGCCAGCCGCGGGCCTCCTCGTCCCAGATCTCGAAGGCCCGGGCGGGCAGCGGGATCTCGGTCTCGACGCTCTCGCCGGGGCTCGCCACGACGCCCGCGAAGGCGGCCAGCCAGCTCGCCGGGCGCTCCGCGGTGTCCTGCGCGGGCGCCAGGTAGACCTGGACGACCTCGCGGCCGGGCCGGGCGCCGGTGTTGGTGAGGCGGACCCGGACCGTGTCGGCGGTGGCCTCCAGGGACTCGTAGGTCCACTCGGTGTAGCCGAGGCCGTGCCCGAAGGGGTAGGCCGGGGTCACGCCGTGCTTCTCGTACGCCCGGTAGCCGATGAAGAGCCCCTCGCGGTACTCCAGTCGCCCGTCGGTGGGGACCACCTCGGTGACGGGCGCGTCCGAGAACCTCGCGGGCCAGGTGGTGGGCAGCCGCCCGCCCGGCTCCGCGTCGCCGAGGAGTACGTCGGCCAGCGCGGCCCCGCCCTCCTGCCCGGGGAACCAGGTCAGCAGGACGGCGGCGACGTCCTCGCGCCACGGGAGCTCCACCGGGGAGCCCGCGTTGACGACGACCACCGTGTTCGGGTTGACGGCGGCGACGGCGCGCACCAGGTCGTCCTGGCGGCCGGGGAGGGTGAGGTTCTGCCGGTCGAAGCCCTCGGACTCCAAGCGCTCGGTGGTGGCGACGACCACGACGGCGGTGTCGGCCTCGCGGGCCGCGGCCACGGCCTCGGCGATCAGCTCGTCGGCGTCGCGCCGCGGGCCGAGGTGGAGCAGCGAGAACATGATCGCCCGGAGCGGCAGCGCGGTCATGTCGGGGACCTGGAAGGTCAGTGACACCTCGACGGGCTCGCCCTCGGTGAGGGTGACGCGGGCCCGCTCGTTGGGAGCACCGAAGAAGGCCTCGAAGGGGTCGGCCTCGTTGCCCATCTCCTGGACGCCGCTCCACAGGCTCTCGCCGCCGACGGCGAGGGCGAAGGCGCCGAGTCCGCGGGTGCCGAAGGCGTGCCGGCCGCTCTCGCGCGGCACGAACGTACCGCGCACCTCGATGCTCGCCATGGTCTCGTACGTGACCCCCGCGGGCAGGTCGTCGCCGATCCACTGGACCTGGCCGGACGGCAGGCCGCCCTCGCCGAGGACGGCGCCGGAGGCGTCGCGGCAGACGGCGTGCAGCTCGAAGCCCTGACCGGCGGGGGTGAGTTCGTCGGAGGGGTCGGCGCCGACGCTGAAGGTGAGGGCGCCGTCGGGCAGGGCCGCCGTGAGGCCGTCGAGCGGGGAGACGATCCGCTCGGGGAAGACGGTGGCGCTGCCCCCGCCGAGGACCCGGGCGTCGCGGGCGGCGGCGCCCGCGAGGGCCACGGTGCGGCCGGCGGTGGCGTCGAGCGGCAGCGCCCCCTCGTTCCGGACCAGGACGAAGCCGCGGGCGGCGAGCTCGCGGGCCAGCGCCTGGCCGTCGATCGGGGCCGGGGCGCTCTCCACGGCGGCGGGGGCGCCCTCCAGGACGCCGACGCGGGCGGCGAGGCGCAGGACGTTGCGCACGGCCTCGTCCACGGCGGACTCGGGGACCTCCCCGGCCCGGACGGCCTCGGCGAGGGCGGGGCCGTAGACGGTGGTGGGGCCGGGCATGGCCACGTCCATGCCGCCCCGGATGTCGCCGGTGGTGGAGCGGGCGGCCATCCAGTCGGAGACGTTGCAGCCGTCGAAGCCCCACTCGGCGCGCAGGACCTCGTTGACCAGGTACTGGTGCTCCGTCATGGTCGTGCCGTTGACCTGGTTGTAGGCGGTCATGATGCCCCAGGGGTGGGCATTGGCGACGATGGCCTCGAAGGGCGCGAGGTACAGCTCGCGCAGCGGGCGCGGGGCGATGACGCTGTCGACGGTGAACCGGTCGGTCTCGGCGTCGTTGCCCACGTAGTGCTTGACGGTGGTGCCGACCCCGCCGTCCTGGACGCCGTTCACGTAGCCGGAGCCGATGGCGCCGGTGAGGTACGGGTCCTCGGAGTAGCACTCGAAGTGCCGGCCGCCGAGCGGGGAGCGGTGCAGGTTGACGGTGGGTGCGAGGAGGACGTGGACGCCCTTGCGGCGGGCCTCCTGGGCGAGGAGCCGGCCGGCTCGGCGGGCGAGCTCCGGGTCCCAGGCGGCGGCGAGCGCGGTCGGGGACGGCAGGGCGATGGACGGGTCGTCCGCGGTCCAGCGCACGCCGCGGACCCCGATGGGGCCGTCGGACATGACCAGGGACTCCAGCCCGATCGCGGGGACGGCGGGCAGGGACCACATGTCCCGGCCGGCCAGGAGCCGGGTCTTGGTGTCGAGATCCAGTTTGCCCAGCGCCGCCTCGACGGCGTCGTTGCGTGACTGCTCGCGGACCTGATCGGCATCGGTCACGGCCGTGCCTCCTCGTTGAGTGCGGTTGCTCGGTGCGGTGCCCCCATCGTGGACCTGTTGCCTGTTGAACGGTAGGGTTCGTAATCTGTTCGTGATATTTGGATGCCGTACGGTCCTGTGAGCAGGGCCTGAACGGAAGGGGTGCCGGGGAGATGGTCAGGGCGAGGAGCGAGGAGCGCCGCGGGGAGATCGTCCGCGCCGCCGTCGAGGTCATCGCGGAGCGCGGCTACCGGGGAGCGTCCCTGGCCACCGTCGCCGAACGCGTGGGCCTGACCCAGCAGGGGCTGCTGCACTACTTCCCGACCAAGGAGGCCCTGCTGGTCGCGGTGCTGGAGGAGCGCGACCGCTGGGACACGGGCGGTGGCTCGCGCTCCGCGGCCGACACCTGGCGCCTGGACCTGCTCGCCTCGCTGGTCGAGTACAACGCCATGCGCCCGGGCATCGTGCAGACCTTCTCGGCACTGCTGGGCGAGAGCGTCACCGACGGGCACCCGGCCCGGGAGTTCTTCACCGAGCGCTACGCCCAGGTCCGCTCGGAGATGGCGGCGGTACTGCGCGCCGAGTTCGGCGACCGCCTCCCCTCGGGGCTCACCCCGGAGCAGGCGGCCCCGCTGCTGACGGCGGTCATGGACGGCCTCCAGTACCAGTGGCTGCTGGCCCCCGAATCGGTGGACATGCCCGCCGCCTTCCGCTCGTTCCTGACGCTGCTGCGGGGGCCGGGGGAAACGGCCTAGCGGCGGATGCCGGACAGGTCCCGGTCGGCGAGTTCCGGACGGGACGTCAGTACGGTGTGCACCGCCTCCAGGACCGGCAGCGGCGCGTGGGCGGTGGCCAGGGCCACGTCCTTCGCGGCGAGAGCCACCGGGAAGTTCGAGGTGTCGGCGTACGCGCGGGCCACCGCGCCCGCCAGCGGCCCGCGGGCCAGTCGGCCTCGGACCAGTTCCTCCGGCAGGCCCATGGCCTCACCCAGCCTCAGGGCCTCGGCCACCAGGGCCACCCAGCCGACCGCAGCGTTGATCAGCACCAGCTTCAGCGCCGCGCCCGAGCCCAGCGGCCCGCAGTCGGTGACCTCGCCCAGGACGTCGAGCACCTCCCCCACCCGGGACGGCAGCGGGGCACCGCCGGCCAGCACCCACAACTCCCCCGTGGCAGCCCGGTCCACACTGCCCATCACGGGCGCGTCGGTCAGCGCCACCCCCGCCGGCAGCCGCCCCGCGAGCTCCCGTACCGCCTCCGGCCCGACGGTCGACGTGTCGATCCAGTGGACGCCCGGCCGCAGCGCGGGCAGCACGCTCTCCGCAACGGCCCGCAGGGCCGCCGGATCGGCCAGCATCGTGACGACTAGGTCCGCACCGCGCACGGCCGCGCCGGGCGTGGCGGCGACCACCGCACCGGCCGCCTCCAGCGGCCGCGCATGCTCCGGCGTCCGGTTCCAGACCGTCAGCTCGTACCCCCGGGACAGCAGGTGACGGGCCATCGGGGCGCCCATCCGACCGAGGCCGAGGAACGCGATCTTCAGTGCTGTGTCCATGCCTCCGACGCTAGGTGGGGCCGACCCATGCGACAAGCGAATGTCTAGCATGGCTTCCATGCCCACTTCGCACAGTCTGTACGAGGTCTTCCTACGTGTGGCCCGCCTGGCCTCCTTCACCGCCGCCGCCAGCTCCCTCGGCTACACCCAGTCCGCGGTCTCCCGGCAGATCCAGACCCTGGAGGACGAGTGGGGGACCCCGCTCTTCGACCGCCTCCCCCGCGGGGTCCGGCTGACCGAGGCCGGCCGGATCCTGCTCCCGCATGCCGAGGCCGTCGGTGAGCGGCTGCGCACCGCCCGCGCCGAACTCGACGCGCTGCGCACCCTCGGCGCCGGCCGGCTGCGCATCGGCGCCATCTCCACCGTCGACGCCGCGCTGCTGCCCCGTGCGCTGGCCGCCTTCCGGGCCCGCCACCCCGGCGTGGCCGTCACCCGTACCGAGGGCCCCTCCGCCAAGCACCTGGCCCTGCTCGCCGCCGGGGACCTCGACGTCGCCGTCGTCGCGGACACCTCCGCGGAGCCGCCCGGCGGCTGCACCCCGCACCACCTGCTCGACGAGCGGATGTACGTGGCCCTGCCGAGCGGCCACCGGCTCGCCGGGCGCACCGACGTACGGCTGGCCGAACTGGCCGACGAGGAGTGGATCGCGGCGGACACCCGGCCCGAGGAGACCCTCATGCACTCCGCGCTGGCCGGCGGCTTCCGCCCCCGGACCGGTTTCGTCGCCGCCGACTGGATCGCCAAGCAGGGCTTCGTGGCGGCCGGGCTCGGCGTCACCCTGGTTCCGGCGCTCGCCGCCTCCTCGACCCGGGCCGACCTCGCGCTCGTCCCCCTGCATCCGGACGACACCCCGCGCCGCCGGGTCTACGCCGCCACCCCGCGCGGGATCGCCCCCTCCCCCGCCGCCCTCGCCTTCCTGGCCCTGCTGAAGGAGGCCGCGGCCGGGCTGGCATCCTGACCGCGTGAAGATTGCCGCCGCGCAGCTGACCTGTACCCCCGCCGATGTACGGGCCAATGTCGCCCGGGCCGCGGACCTCGCCGCCCGGGCCCGTGAACAGGGTGCCGAGCTGGTGGTGTTCCCCGAGCTCGCGCTGACCGGGTACGAGCTCGCCGCGCTGGCCGCCGACCCGGGCCTGTGGACGGCCGCCGACGACCCCCGGCTGGATCCGCTGCGCTCCGCCGGGATCGCCACCGCGGTGAACGTCGCCCTGCCCACCGACGGCCCGCGCCCTGCGCTCGCGACGCTGGTCCACGACGCGGACGGCGCGCACGTGACGACGTACGCGAAGCAGCACCTGTACCGGCACGAGCAGGATCTCTTCCGGCCGGGCGAGGGGGACGGGCGCTTCGAACTCGGCGGGATCCGCTTCTCCCTGGGCGTCTGCTACGACAACCACTTCCCCGACCTGCCCGGCCGGGGCGCGGCCGACGGCTGCCGGGTCCACCTGTCGAGCTCCCTGTACGGGACGGGCGACGGGATCCACGAGCGTGCCACCGTCCATCCCGGGATCGCGCGGGAACACGGGCTGTACGTGGTCCTCGCCAACCACGTCGGCCCGGCGGGCCCGTGGACCGGCTGCGGCCGGGCGGCCGTGTGGGCCCCGGGCGGGGCCCTGCTGGCGGAGGCGGACGACCGTACGCCCTCGGTGGTGACGGCCTCGGTCGGGACGGCCCGGTCGTGACGGCCCCGGTCGTGACGGCCCCGGTGTGATGAGGTGGGCGCCATGAGCGACTTCGAGACGATCACGGTGCCGGAACGCCTCCACGGATACCCGGGGGTGGCCTTCGGCGGCTACGTGGCGGGCGTACTGGCCGCCCGCGCCGCGGCGAAGAGCGTACGGGTGGACTTCCGGCGGCCCGTGCCGACCGGGGCTCCGGTCCGGCTCGCCGCGACCGCGGACGGCGGCTGCGAGCTGACGGACGGCGAGCTGCTGCTGGCCGTGGCGAGCCCGGCCGAAGCGCCCCGCACGGACTCCCCCGAAGCCCCCTCCTGGGACCGTGCCGTGGCGGCCGCCGAAGCCTTCCGGGCGGACCCGCCGGAGGGTCAGGCCGACTGCTTCGGCTGCGGCCTGGACCGCACGCCCGCCACCGGGCTGCGCCTGCACTGCGGTGCGGTGCCGGGCCGCGAGCTGGTCGCCGCCGCGTGGACCCCCGCGCCCGAACTGGGCGGCGCGGACGGGCTGCTGCCGCCCGAGCTGGTGTGGGGCGCGCTGGACTGCCCCGGGAACGCGGCCGGCCGGCTGCTCGACGGCCGCGGGGCCGGTGCGGTCACCGCAGCGCTCGGTGCCCGGCTGCTGCGGCCGGTACCGGTGGGCGAGGGGCTCGTCTCGTACGCCTGGATGCTGTCGGCCTCGGGCCGCAAGTACACCGTGGGCACGGCCCTGGCCACGGCCGACGGCGAACTGTGCGCCGTCGGCGAGGCGCTGTGGGTGGAGCCGCGCCCGCGCCCGTGACGGCTCACGCGGAATCGGGCAGGAGGTGCTTGCTGCCCCACGTCCCGAGGGGCTCCAGGGCCGCGTTCAGGTCCTGGCCCAGCGGGGTCAGGGAGTACTCGACGCGCGGCGGAACCTCGTCGTACACCTCGCGGTGCACGATGCCGTCGTTCTCCAGCTCGCGCAGCTGGGCGGCGAGCACCTTCTCGGACACGCCCGGGACGAGCCTGCGCAGTTCACCGAACCGGCGCGGGCGCTGATCGAGCTCCCACAGGAGCGACACCTTCCATTTGCCGTCGATCACGGACATCGCCGCCGCGATCCCGCAGTGGTCCGCACCGGGCCTTCGTGTCACCGCCATCGCACACCCCTCCCCACCTGCTCGCTCACCCCGGGGTAACCACCCACTCCGAAGTGCGTACTTGAGCGCTTCCACGCCTGCCACCAGGCTAATCGTCATGACCGACACCACACCGCAGAGTTCCCTCACCCTCCTCGGCCTGGGCGACATGGGCACCGCCCTCGCCCGCACCTGGCTCGCAGCCGGACACCCCCTGACCGTCTGGAACCGCACCCCCGCCAAGGCCGGGGTGCTGGCCGCCGAAGGGGCCGTCGCCGCCCCGAGCGCGGCCGCGGCCGTCGCCGCGAACCGGCTGGTCGTCGTCTGCCTGCTGGACGACGCCAGCGTCGGCGCCGCCCTGGACGGCATCGACCTGGCCGGCAAGGACCTCGTCAACCTCACCACCGGCACCCCCGCCGAGGCGCGCGCCCGGGCCGTCTGGGCCGAGGAGCGCGGCGCCCGCTACCTGGACGGCGGGATCATGGCCACGCCGACGATGATCGGCGTCCCCGAGACCGGCGGGTACGTCTTCCACAGCGGTTCGCGCGCACTCTTCGACGCCCACCGGGCCGTCCTGGAGGTCCCGGCCGGGGCCCGATTCGTCGGCGAGAACCCCGGGCACGCCGCCCTGCACGACGTGGCGCTGCTCAGCGCGATGTGGGGGATGTTCGCCGGCATCTCGCATGCCTACGCGCTGACCGAGGGGGAGGACATCGCCCCGAAGGACCTGGCTCCGCTGCTGTCCGAGTGGCTCGGCGCGATGGGCTTCTTCGTCGGCAACGCGGCCGAGCGGCTGACCTCGGGGGACTTCACCTCGGGGGTGGTGTCCAACCTGGCCATGCAGGTCGCGGGCAGCGGCACCATGCTGCGCACCGCCGAGGAGCAGGGCGTCAGCACCGAACTGGTCTCCCCGTACGTGGACCTGCTGCGGCGCCGGCTGGCCGCGGACCCGGCCGCGCACGGCGGGGAGGACACCACGGGGGCCATCCTGCTGCTCAAGCGGTAGCCGGCCGGGGCCCGTGGCCGGAGCACGGGTCAGGGCCGGAGCACGGGTCAGGGCCGGAGCACGGGCCGCGGCCCGACGGTCACGAGTACGCGGGCGGCGGCGGTCCGAAACCCGCGGGGGTGGTTTCGGCAGCCGGAGCCTCGTCGGTCCGCAGGAGGTCGCGCGCCATGAGGGTGGCCCCGGCCACCGCTCCCGGCATCAGGAACACCGCGACGAGCGGCACCAGGAAAGCCAGCACCAGCGGCACCCCGAAGCCCAGCACCAGCATCCGCCGCGAGCGCATCAGCGCCAGCCGGTCGGGCAGCTCCATCTTGCGCCGCTGGAGGGCCACGGCGGTGAGCTCCTGGGTGAGGAAGTACCCGGAGACGCAGAACCCGAGCACCGGGATCACGGTCTGCCCTATCACCGGGATGAACCCGAGGGCGAACAGCAGGATCCCGTACAGCAGCACCCGCGCGAGCACCTTGATGCTGTCCCGGGCCGAGACCCACAGCTCCAGCCAGAGCGGGAGCCCGGACTCGGGGACCTCGCCGCCCTCGCTGCGGTCGACCTGCTCCGAGAGGGACTCGTAGAACGGCTGGCCGATCAGCAGGGTCACGGCGGTGAAGGTGATCACCGCGACGAAGAGCCCGAGGCCGAAGAGCAGGGTGGTCAGGAAGCCGCGGAAGAGCGCGAGCCACGGCGAGGACCAGCCGTCGGCGAAGGGGGTGGCCCAGGCGGTCAGGTCGTCGGCGCCGTAGCCGAGCCCGATCAGGGCGCCGGCGTAGAGGACGAACGCCACGAGCCCGGGCAGCAGCCCGAAGCCCAGCCACCGGCCGTGCCGGAACACCCATCGCTGTCCGGCCAGCAGATACCGGAAGCCCCCCGCAAGATCACGCATGGGGCCAGTTTACGGCGAAGGCCGCACCCCGGTCGGGGTGCGGCCTTCGCGCTGCGAGCGCCCGATCAGACGGCGAGCTCGACGGTGATGTTGCCGCGGGTGGCCTTGGAGTACGGGCAGACCTCGTGGGCCTTCTCGATGAGCTCCTTGGCGGTGGCGGCGTCCACGTTCGGGATCACGGCCGAGATCTTGACGATCAGACCGAAGCCCTCGTCGTTCTTGCCGATACCGACCTCGGCGGTGACCGTGGAGCCGGATATGTCGGCGTTCACGTTCTTCGCGACGACGCCCAGGGCACCCTGGAAGCAGGCGCTGTAGCCGGCGGCGAACAGCTGCTCCGGGTTGGTACCGGCGCCGCTGCCACCGAGCTCCTTCGGCGGGTTCACGACGACGTCGAGCTGGCCGTCGTTGGTCGCGACACGACCGTCACGGCCGTTCTCCGCGGTGGCGACAGCGGTGTAGGCGACGTCGGACTGCTGGATGGACATAAAGGAAAATCCTCCTGGTAATCGCCGTGACTCGCGCCCACGATCACGACGGTGTGCAGTGAGCCTAGCCGGTGAAGGAAACGATCATCTTTCCGGTGTTCTCACCGCGGAGCATGCCGAGGAAGGCGGAGGTCGCGTTCTCGACGCCCTCGACGACCGTCTCGTCGTAGCGCAGTTCACCGGAACGCAGCCATCCGGCGACGTCCTGGACGAACTGCTGCTGCAGTCCGGCGTGGTCGTTGACGAGGATGCCCTGCAGGCGCAGGCGCTTGCCGATGACCTGCATCAGGTTGCGCGGACCGGGGGCGGCCTCGGTGTCGTTGTAGCCGGCGATCGCGCCGCAGAGGGTGGCCCGGCCGTTCACCTTCATCGAGGAGATGGCGGCCTCCAGGTGGTCACCGCCGACGTTGTCGAAGTACACGTCGATGCCCTCGGGGGCCGCGGCCGGCAGCTGCTCGGCGACGGGGCCGTTCTTGTAGTTGAAGGCGGCGTCGAAGCCGTACTTCTCCGTGAGCAGCGTCACCTTGTCGTCCGAGCCGGCGGAGCCGATCACCCGGGAGGCACCCTTGATCTTCGCGAACTGGCCGACGAGGCTGCCGACCGCACCGGCGGCGCCGGAGACGAAGACGGAGTCGCCCTCCTTGAAGGAGGCGACCTCGAAGAGACCGGCGTAAGCGGTCAGGCCGGGCATGCCGAGGACGCCGAGGTAGGCGGAGAGCGGGGCGAGTGAGCCGTCCACCTTGGTGGCGTGCGCGGCGTCGAGGTCCGCGTACTCGCGCCAGCCGAGGTGGTGCAGGACGTGGTCCCCGACGGCGAAGCCCTCGGCGGAGGAGGCCACGATCTCGCCGACCGCGCCGCCCTGCATCGGCTCGTCCAGCTGGAACGGCGGGATGTACGACTTCACGTCGTTCATGCGACCGCGCATGTACGGGTCCACGGACATGTGCAGGTTGCGCACGAGGATCCGGCCGGCTGCGGGCTCGGCGGACACGGGCACCTCGCGCAGGGCGAAGTCCTCGGCGACGGGCCAGCCCTGCGGGCGACGGACGAGGTGCCACTCGCGGCTGACGGCGGGGATCTGGGACATGCGGCGCTCCTGGTCAGAACGAAATTGCTTCACTAGGTGAAACAACCATGCGCCTAGATATTTCATGTTGTCAAGTAAATGGGTACGCTGGTTCCATGCCCAGTCGTCGCGTAGACCCAGTGACCATCGAAGTCGTCGAGCTCATCGGCGACGTCGTGGCCAGGTACCACATGGAGTACGAGCACGCGGCCGCCAGCCACCAGCTCACCGGTGCCCAGGCCAAGGTGCTGAACATGCTCTCGCTGGAACCCATGCCGATGCGGCGCATCGCGCTGAAGCTGCGGTGCGAGCCCTCGAACGTGACCGGCATCGTCGACCGCCTGGAGACCCGCGGCCTGGTCGAACGCCGCCCGGATCCGGCCGACCGCCGGGTGAAACTGGCCGCCCCCACCGAGGAGGGCACGCTGACCGCCGAGCGGCTGCGCGAGTCCCTGGACTTCGCACGCGAACCGCTGGCGGGCCTGTCCGCGGAGGAACGCACGGCCCTGCGGGACCTGCTCAGGCGGATGCTGAGCGAGTAGGCGCGGCCTGGGCCGTCTCTTTCGGATCTTGTCGGCCGAGCCCGGCAAGATCCGAAAGAGACGGCCTAGAACCAGCCGCAGAAGATCCAGCAGTCCTTCGTCGGCGAGGGGCTCGGCGACGGGGACGGCGGAAGCGGCGGTGCCTGCGTGCTCGCGGTGGCGCTCTGCGACGGCTTCCCCGAGGCGCCTCCCTGTACGGAAGACCCCGGGCCGGGGGTACGGGAGGCAGGGCCCGATGTCGCGGGCGCGGGAGCGGACGAGCTCGGACCCGGCTGCGTGACGCCCCCGGAGGGCCCGCCGACCCCGGCCGCCTTCGTGGCACTGACGGCGGTGGCCTTCGCCGTGGCCCTCACGGAGCCCGTGGGCGCCCCGGGCGTCGGCGCGTCCGGCAGCGGAGCGGGCTGCTGCGGCCCGTCGTCGGTCAGCACCACGTTCGCGGCGCGGTCGGAGCGCTCCCCGTCGGCGGCCATGCGGGCCACCGCCATCGAGCCCCCGACCGCGATCAGCGCGCCGAGCGCAAGGGTCAGCACGGTCCGGCGGCGGCGCCGGTGCGTGACCCGGCGGCGCGCACCGGCGCGCCGCTCGTTCGGGGCCGACAGCACGACGAGGGAGTCCGCGAACACCTCGGAGAGCTCGGTCGGCATCGCCCGGGGCGGGGCCGCGGCGCCTGGCGCAGCGCCCGGCAGTGCAGCGGACGGGGCGGGTATCAGGTACTCGGCGGGCGTTCCGCATCCGGCGCACGCCAGTGCGCCGTTGAGGTGCCTCCGGCATGCGTGGCAGTAGTTCATGGCGCCCAGAGGCTACGTGGTCTGCGGCAACATCCGGATCCCGAGAACGTAAGGATCCTGTGTGGAATCGTTTCCGGCATGACATCTTTCGGGCCGAGCGCATTCCAGTTGGTGCTGTTGCGGCGGATGGCCGACTTCCAGCCGGACCTCGCCGACGAGGCCCGCCGCCGGCTGGGCGCCTCGCTCGCGGACCAGCGGGAGGCGAACAAGCACTGGCAGGCGATGGTCCGCTCGCCCCGCTCCCGCGGGGCCCTGGCGCGGTACCGCTCGGTGCTCGGCCCGCCGGAGTCGGCCGAGCGGCGCACGATCGGCGATCTGGAGTGCGAGGCGCTGCTGTGGCCGCTGCCGCTCTGGCCGGACCTGCGCTTCGAGGTGCTGGCCGCGCCGGACGGGGCGGTGTGGAACGAGTGGCTGGTACGGGCCCCGGGCGCGCGGGGGCCCGTACTGGAGTCGCCGGACGACCTGCGGCCCTGGTCGGCGACGGTGGACGAGGTCGCGCGGGCCTTCGCTCCGGTCCGCCCGATGGAGGGGACCGCGCCGACCCGCTGGCGCCTGGCCTTCGCCGTACGGGGCCGGCCCTGCGTGGCGGAGTTCACGTACGGCCTGCTCCAGCGCTTCTCCCTCGACGGGCAGACCGGGGCGGGCGGTGCCACGGCCTAGGAGGCGAGGAAGGCGCGGACCGCCGCCGAGGTCGTGTCGTCGCCGAGCAGGTCGTTGTGCTTCAGGCAGCCGACCGGTGTGTTGGCGGCTCCGGTGAGCGGAACGCTGTCGTCGGGGTTGACGATCTCGTCGCAGTTGGACCAGAAGGTCGCGTACTTCACCGCACCCGGGGTCTCGTCCCCGCCGTTCAGGTTCCTCATGACGTACGACCCGGGGGTCATGTCGCGGCAGGCCTGGTCCCACAGGGCGCAGGCCCAGGCGGTGGAGGTGCCGCGGTTGGGTCCGGCCAGCGAGACCCAGCGGTCCACGGTGGCCCCGCCGCCGCCGAACTTCACGTACCAGCGGCTCACCAGGGAGCCGAAGGAGTGTGCGACGACGTCGACCTTGGCGGCGCCGGTCTCCCGGCGGACCTGGTCGACGTAGGCACCGAGCCGCCCGGCGAGGACCTCGTTGACGGACAGGTGGGTGTCGTAGCCGAAGGAGAAGAGCTCGGCATCGGCGTACCCGGCGGCACGCAGGTCACCGCGCAGGGCTCCCCAGACGCCCGGGTCGGCGTTGTAGCCGTGCACGAAGACCACCGGGTTCCGGGCGGCCGCCCGGTCGGCGGCGTGGGCCGGGGCGCCCGCGGGCAGAGCGAGACAGAGGGTCAGGAGTGCCAGGAGTGCCGGGAGCGCGCGAAGCGGCAGCGGTCCCTGTCGGGCCGTCAGCATCGAGTCCCCTTTACCTTGTTACGCGTGAGTAGCGCGTGCGGTGCGGGCATGGTGCTGCCTGTCGGTACAGAAATCCACCCCCATGCAGCCGCGACGCACCCCCCGGCCGGAGCATCCCAACGGGCCATTAGCCCGAATTGCCCGCGATGATATGAAAAGTGACCGACATTTCCGTCGGTCCTCTTGCGTCAGCGCTCTCGGGAGGATCTGCCGTGACCGTCAGTCTTGAGCAGTTGCGCCGCTGCCACGTCGCCGTCGACCTGGGGGCGGCAAGGACCCGCGTGTACGTCAAGGGCGCCGGCCTCGTGGTCGACGAACCCAGCGTCGCCGCGGTCAACACGCGCACCGGTGCACTCATCGCCGTCGGCTCCTTCGCCGAACGGATGACCGGCCGCACGCCCGACTACATCCGGGTCGTGCGCCCCGTCTCCGGCGGCACCGTCGTCGACATCGAGATGGCCCAGCGGATGCTGCGTCACCTCCTCGGCGAGAAGCTGCGGCGCGCCCTGCGCCGCAAGCCGCGACTGCGGGCCGCCGCCTGCACCCCGCACGACGCGGACCCGCTCGCCCAGCGGGCCACCGTGGAGACCCTCGTCGGGCTCGGCGCCCGGCGCGTCGAACTGGTCGACACCCTGATCGCGGCGGCCGTCGGCTGCGGACTGCCCGTGGAGCAGCCGACCGCGACGATGATCATGGTGTGCGGGGCCGCGGCCACCCAGGTGGCCGTCCTCTCCCTCGGCTCGATCGTCACCGCCCAGCGGATCCCGGTCGGCGGCGAGGCCATCGACCACGCAGTCGTCCAGCACCTGCGCCACGCGCACGAGCTGATGCTGCCCAGCCAGGCGGTCCGGCCGCTCCAGCTGGCCCTCCACGGCAACGGCCTCACCGTCGGCGGCCCGACCTCCACCCTGATCCACGGCCGCGACGTGGCCACCGGCCTGGCCCGTTCCGTGCAGGTGGACACCGCCGCCGTACGGGACGCGATCTACACCCCGCTGACCGCCGTCCTCGACGGCATCGGCAAGGTGCTGCGGGACTGCCCGCCGGACCTCGTGGCCGATCTGACCGACCGGGGGATCATGATGGTGGGTGGCAGCGCCCTGCTGCCGGGCCTGGACCAGATGCTGCGGGACGCCACCGGAATGCCCGTCGCCATCGCGGAACGGCCGGACGTGTGCGCCGTACTCGGTCTCGGCGCGATGCTCGAAGGGAAGATCGCCCCGATGGTCCTCAACCCCCTGGCCGAATGACGAACGCCGGGCACGAGCCCGACGCGAGGCCCGGCCGGCCCGACGCGGTGCCCGACCGGGCCGACGCGGTGCCCGACCGGGCCGACGCGGTGCCCGACCGGGCCGACCGGCCCGACGAGGAGGCGGCGCGCCTTCCGGTGCTGCTGGAAGCCGTCCTCAACGTCGGGTCCGAGCTGGAGCTGCACAGCACCCTCCAGCACATCGTGGAGTCGGCGACCGAGCTGTGCGGGGCCCGGTACGGAGCGCTCGGGGTCGTCGACCCCGAGCGCGTCCTGCTGACCCAGCTGTTCACGGCCGGGCTGACCGAGGAGCAGCGGGCCGCGATCCCGCACCTGCCGGACGCGCGCGCCGGGGTGCTCGGAATCCTCGTCAGCGACCCGCGCCCGCTGCTCCTGGACGATGTCGCCCAGGACCCCCGGGCCGCAGGTTTCCCTCCGGGCCACCCGCCCATGGGCAGCCTCCTGGGCGTCCCGATCCGGGTGCACACGGAAGTCTTCGGCAATCTCTACCTCACCGAGAAGCGCGGCGGCGGCCCCTTCACGGACGAGGACCTCGCGCTGCTGCGCGTCCTGGCCTCGCAGGCCGGCATAGCGATCGGCAACGCCCGGCTCTACGAGACCGCGCGCCGACGGGAGCGCTGGATCGACGGCGCCGCCGCCGTCACCACGGCCCTGCTCGCCGGACGCCCGGCCGCGGACGCCCTGCGCTGCGTGGCCGAACGGGCCCGGCTGCTGGCGGACGCCGCGGCCGGAGTGGTGCTCCAGCCGACCCCCGAGGGCGGCATGGAGATCGTGGCCGCCTCCACGCAGGGGGACCCCGGGGACCTGGTGGGGACCGCGATCGCCCCCGGTTCGCCGGTACTGGAACAACTCCTCGGCGGCGAACCCGTCTTCATCGACGACTCGGCGACCGACCCCCGGATGACCACGCACGTCCGGGAGCGGTTCGGGCCGAGCATGATGCTCCCGCTGCAGAGCGGCGGCCAGCTGATCGGCACCCTGGCCCTGCCGCGCGCCCGCGGCGGCCCCGCGTACGACGCGGTGGACCGGCTGCTCGCCTCGCAGTTCGCCTCGCAGGCTGCGCTGGCCCTCGTACTGGCGGACGCCCAGCACGACCGGGAGCAGCTGGCCGTGTACGAGGACCGCGACCGGATCGCCCGGGACCTGCACGACCTGGTGGTCCAGCGGCTCTTCGCCACCGAGATGATGCTGGAGAGCACCCGGCGGCGGGCCGCGAACGCCCCGTCCGGGGACACCGTGGGCGACGAGCTCCGCCGGGCCGTGGACGAGCTGGACTCCACGATCCAGGAGGTCCGGACGGCCATCTTCGCCCTCCAGCAGCCGCCGACCGACGCCCCGACGACCTTCCGGGGCCGGGTGCTGCGCGAGACGGGCGGGGCGGCGGCCGTGCTCGGCTTCCAGCCGTCGGTGCACTTCGGGGGCGCGGTGGACGCCCTGCTGCCGGACCCGGTGGCGGGCGATCTGCTCGCGGCGCTGCGCGGCGCCCTGGCCGCGGCGCACCGGCGCAGTGAGGTCACCTTCATCGACGTGCAGGTGGACGCGGAGCCGTCCCGGGTCCGGCTGACGGTGGCGGACGACGGCCGGACCGAGTCGGGCGCGCGCGGCACGACGATGACCTGGGAGTCGGCGCTGTAGGGGGTTCCCTGCCGATCAGGCCGGGCGAGTGGCCGCGCGCAGCGCGATCCGGGTGTTGGACTGGGCCACCCCCGCCTCCCGTTTCAGCCGGCGGAGCAGCCCGTCGAGGGCCGCGGGGTCGGCGGCCCGGGCGCGGACGAGGTAGTCGTGCTCGCCGGTGACGTGCACGACCTCGGTGATCCCGGGGAGCTTTGCGACCTGCCGTTCGAACTCCTCGTTGGTGGTGTCCTGGCGCAGGGTGACGTCGATGAAGACGACGAGTCCGCCGCCGGTGTCGGCGGCCGGGTCCACGATCGTGGTGAAGGCGCGGATCACCCCCTCGCGGCGCATCCGTCGCACCCGGTCGGCGGTGGCGTTGGCGCTGAGGCCGACGCGGACCCCCAGGTCCCGGTACGAGATCCGCGCATCCTGCTGGAGGATGCCGAGGATTTCCCTGTCGAGGCGGTCCATACCGCGATTCTCGCAGCCGGGGCCGGTATTCGTGCTCATCCCCTGGGCGGTCGGGTCGAACCTCGCCCCCATGAGCGAACTGATGACACCGGCGCTCGCGGGCGCGGCCGCGGGTCTGGGCGTGGCGATGCCCATGGGGGCGATGAGCGTGCTGCTGCTCCAGGAGGCCATGCGCGAGCGCCGCACGGCCGTGGCCGCCGCCGCGGGGATCGCGGCGGTCGACCTCGGCTACGCGGCTCTCGCCACCGCGGTCGGCCCCTGGGCGGCCTCCCACATCTCCCCCGTCGAGGCCTGGGTCCGGCTGGCCTCGGCGGTGATCCTCCTGGCCATCGCGGCCCATGGCCTCCGGGGCGCCACCTCCTCCACCCGTGCCGCCGCAGGCTCCCCGGGCACTTCGGCGGGCCCGGGCACCTCGGGCCCTGTTGCCGTCCCGGGCACCTCGACCGTCCCGGGCACCTCGGGCTCCGCGGCCGGCCCGGGCACCTCAGGCTCCGCGGCCGCCTCGGGGGCTTCTACCGGCCCGGCCGCCTCGGGCACCCTGGGCTCTGCGGCCGCCTCGGGCACCCTGGGCTCTGCGGCCGTCCCGGGCTCCCCGGCGGACCTGGCGCCGTCGGGCCTGCCCGGGCGGGACCGGGCGCCCGCTGCCGCCCCGGCCTCCCCCGCTTCCCCGGCCGCCTCGGGCACCCCCACCACATCGGCCACCCCGGGCGCCCCGGGCACCCCGGACGGCTCTGGTTCCCCCGCCTCCTCAGCCGCCCCGGCCGCCCCGGCGGGCCCGGCGGGCCCTGCCCGGCCGGGCAGGGTCTTCGCCCGGTACGTCGGCCTGACCGCTCTCAACCCCACCACCGCCCTCTACTTCGCCGCCCTCACCACCGCCCAGGGCGCCACCCTGCGCACCGGCCCGGCCGGGGCCGCGTTCCTCCTCGGCGTCGGCGCCGCCTCCCTCCTCTGGCAGCAGTCGCTCGTGGCGCTCGGCGCCCTCGCCGGTGCCCGTGTCCCGGACCGCGCCCGCATCTGGACCTTCCGCCTCGGTTACGGGCTGGTCGCCGCCTACGCCCTCAAGATCGCCTTCCCGCTGCCGACCCTCGGGTGAGGCTCCGGAGCCGGTCGGGGCGGGCTCGGGGAAGCCTCGGGGACATGCCGGATACGGGCCGACCCCCCGGCTCGAATGATCAGTACATGGCCGATCAACCCCTGGGGCACCGCCGGGAGGCCCCACCCGGGCCGCCTTCGCCGCCGCTCCCCCCCTGCATGCCGGCCTACGGCGTCATCCGGCTCAGCGACCTCGACCCCGACCACGGCCCGGGCCCGTCCCGGCCTGCGCCGGCTCACCGGACCCCCTCGGAGCGGCCCGCCTGGGTGTCCGCGCCGCCACCCTCCTCGGCCTGACCGGCGCCCTGGCGGTCGTCGCCCGGGCCGCCATCGACCTCGTCGTCGGCTTCCGCGCCACCGACCGCCCGGAAATGGCACGGCTCTTCGAGCAGATCCGGAGCCACCCGGAAGTGCTGCCCGCCGTCTGCACCGTCGGCCCGATGCCCTTCCACGTCGGCCTCGTCCGACTCCTGATCCGCCTCGCCCTCCAGCGCCGGGCCGGCCCCTGGCGCCCCGTCATGGTGCTGCCGGGCACGGCCACCAGCACTGCCGGCCCACGACCTGCGGCCGCTCGGCGCCCTCCCCTTCACCGCGGCCCTGCTCCCCCTGCCCCTCCTCCCCCTGACCACCCGGCCCGATCGACGGGAACCTTCTAGTGTGACCCCGTGACGACTCGCCTCTCGGCCCGCGCGGCCATCGCCTCCGTGACCGACCCCGGCAGCTTCACCGAACTCCCCGCCCCCCGGCGGGAGTCCCCGGCCGACGGACCCGACGGACCCGACGGCCCGCTGGAGTGGACCGGTTACGCGGACTCCCGCGCCCGCGCCGCCGCCCGCACCGGCGAGCAGGAGTCCGTGGTCACCGGGACCGCCCTCATCGGCGGTCACGAAACCGCCGTCATCTCCTTCGAGTTCGGCTTCCTCGGCGGCTCGTTGGGCCGGCGCACCGGGGACCGGCTCGAAGCCGCGTACACCCACGCCCGCGAGCACCGGCTCCCCCTCGTCTCGCTCATCGCCACCGGCGGCTCCCGCATGCAGGAGGGCATGCTCGCGCTGACTCAGCTCCAGCGGGTGGCCCGTCAGTGCGTCCTGACCCGGGCCGCGGGGCTCCCCCAGCTCGCCGTCCTGCGCGATCCGACCACGGGCGGCGGCTGGGCCACCCTCGGGGCCGGGGCCGATGTCGTCCTCGCGCTCCCCGGGGCCCAGGTCGGCTTCGCCGGGTCCCGGGTGCGCCCGGCCGACGCGGACCCGGCGGCCTATTCCGCCGAGGGCCAGTACGCCGCCGGGCACGTGGACGCCGTCGTGGACGCTGCCGAGCTGCCGGGGACCCTCGCCGGCTGGCTCCGCGTGCTGGCCGCGCCCCGCCCCGCCGGGCCGGTCCAGCCGCCCGCGGCGCTGGCCGCCGCAGCACCGCCGCGGACCGGCTGGGACGCCGTCCTGCAGGCCCGTCACCCCGACCGGCCGCGCGCCGCCGCGTACCTGGACGCGTACTTCGAGCTCCGCCTGCCGCTCTCGGGGGACCGGGCGGGCGGCACCGACCCCGGCATGCTGTGCGGGTTCGGACTGCGCGAGGGCCGGGCCGTCGCCTACGCCGCCCAGTGCGGCACCGCCACCCGCCCGGCGGGCTACCGTACGGCCGCCCGCGTCGTGCGCCTCGCCGACCGGCTCGGCATCCCCGTCCTCACCCTGGTCGACACCCCGGGCGCGGCCAACGACGCCGCCGCCGAACACGCCGGGGCGGGCGCGGCCATCGCGGACAGCTTCGCGGCGCTCGCCGCGGCCACCGTCCCCGTCACCACCCTGCTGATCGGCGAGGGCGGCTCGGGCGGCGCCCTGGCGCTGGCCGCTCCGGGGAACACCTGGGTCACCCCGGACAGCTACTTCTCGGTGATCGCCCCCGAGCTGGCGGCGGCCATCCTCAAGCGCCCGCCGGAGGCCGCCCCGGCCACGGCGGACCAACTGCGCATCCGCCCCCAGGACCTGGTGGCCCTGGGAGTGGCACGCGGCATCGTCCCGCCCGGCCACTACTCCTAGGGATCGCGACTTCCCTTCACAACCGGCCGGATCGCGCGAACCGCGCCGGGCTGATCCCCACGTGCCGCCCGAAGTGCCGGGTCAGATGCGCCTGGTCGTAGAAGCCCGCGGCCACCGCCGCTTCGGCCGGCCGCACCCCTGCCAGCAGCAACCTCCTCGCCAACGCCACCCGCCGCGCGGTCAGATACGCGTGCGGCGGTAGACCGTAGGTCGCCCGGAAGCTCCGGATCAGGTGCGTGGGGTGCAGGTGCCCGAGCTCGGCCGAGGCCTCCTCCAGGGTGATCCCCTCGGCCACCCGTGCGTCGAGCAGCTCGCGCAGCCGTACGGCGACCACCGCGGCCGCCGCCCCCGCCCCCGCCCCGGCGACCGCGCGCCCGGCCAGCCGCCGGTGCAGCCGCTCCCGTACGAAGGCGAGCCGCGACTGCGCCTCCAAGGGGTCCGGGTCCCGCTCCGCGAGCGCCAGGTGCAGCCCGTGCACGCGCTCCCGCAGCGCCGGATCGGCCAGCAGCGGGGTGTCCACGGCGGCTCCGGTGAGCCGCTCCGGCAGCACCGAGGTGTCCAGGTACAGCACGCGCTTGCGGAAGCCCGCCTCGGTCACGGTCCGCCCGTCGTGGGCCACCCCGGGCGGCAGCAGGATCACCGCGTCCGACACCCCGAAGCCGTGTCGTTCCCCGTCGAGGGCGAAGTCCACCCGCCCGCCGTCGAGGATCATCAGCGCCCAGGTGTCGTGCACGTGGGCCGGGTACGCGTGCTCGGTGAACCGGGCGTGGAAGACCTCCGCGATCCCGGGCACCGACGGCTGCCAGGCCCGGACGGTGCTGCGCGGACGTATCACGGCCATGTCAGGAACGTACAAGACCGGTCCGCGGGCGGGCCACCAGGCTGTCCGCATGACGACACGCAAGGTCAACATCGCCGAGAAGCTGGCCGGTTTCACCGAGCAGTGGGCGCCGCGGCGCATCGCCCGCGTCAACGACTACGAGATCAAGGCGGCCCGGATCGAGGGCGAATTCATCTGGCACACCCATGACCACACCGACGAGCTCTTCCTGGTGGTCGACGGCACGTTGACGATCCGCCTGCGCGACGGGGACGTGGTCCTCGGCCCCGGCGAGATGTACATCGTCCCGCGCGGGGTCGAGCACTGCCCGGCGGCGCGGGAGGAGGCGCAGATCCTGCTCTTCGAGCCGGCCGGCACCGCCAACACCGGCGCGGAGGGCGGGGACCGCACCCGGGAGCCGGTGGACGCGTAGCCCGGCCGGCCGCGCCGGGGCCGGGTATGTGCCGGGGCGCTCCCCGCAGGGCGCCGAACGCACTGCCGCCGCACCCTCCGACCCCTCGCCACGCTCGGCGCCCGAGGAGACGCCCCGGCGCGGCGCCCGGCCCCGGCACCACCGGTCACGGCCGGGCCCGGCACGCCCGTCGCCCCCGCCGGCAGGCGACAAGCGCCAGGCGGCAGGCGGCAGGCGGCAGGCGACAAGCGACAAGCGGCAGGCGACAAGCGGCAAGGCACGGCCGGTCGGCCGGCTGGCCGGCCACCACCCACGCACCGTCAGGCCCAGCGGTCCCAGCGGCTAGGCCTGCGGGAACCGGGCGTCGTACCGGGCGAAGTTGCGCCACCGCAGGGCGAGCAGACCCAGCACCAGTACGCAGGCCAGCCCGCCGCCCGTGACGGCCACGGTCGGGGAGATCAGGTCGGCGGTGGTCCCGGCGAGGAAGTCTCCGAGCCGGGGCCCGCCCGCGACGACGATGATGAAGACGCCCTGCAGGCGGCCCCGCATGTCGTCGGGGGTGGCGGCCTGGAGCATGGTCGTGCGGAACACCATCGAAGCGGTGTCCGCGTAACCGGCCAGGGCCAGGAAGAACATGCCGAGCCACAGGTTCCGGGTGAGCCCGAACACCGCGACGGCCAGCCCCCAGCCGGCGACGGCCAGCAGGATCGCCAGCCCGTGCCGGCGGATGCGGCCCTGCCAGCCGGAGAACAGCCCGCCGAGCAGCGCCCCGGCGGCCATCGCGGCGACCAGCAGGCCGACGGTGCCGGCGCCGCCGCCGAACCAGAGCCCGGCGATGGCCGGGAACAGCGCCCGGGGCTGCGCGAGCACCATGGCCGCCAGGTCGGAGAAGAAGGTCATCCGGATGTTGGGCCGGGTGCCGAGGAAGCGCAGTCCGTCGAGGACCGAGGCCCTCCCGCGCGCGCCCTCGGCCCGGTCGGGCTTCATCGACGGCAGCCGCCACATCGCGTAGAGCGCGGCGGTGAAGGTGACGACGTCGATCACGTAGGCCGTCCCGTAGCCCGCGAAGGTGACGATGACCCCGCCGAGGGCCGGGCCGACCATCGACCCGAAGGTCATGGTCACCGAGTTCAGGGCGTTGGCGGCGGGCAGCTGCTCGACCGGGAGCAGCCTCGGGATCATGGCGGACCGCGCCGGTCCGGTGAGCGCCCCGCAGACCGCCTGGAGCGCGACGACGGCGTACAGGAACCAGACGTGGTGGAAGCCGAGCAACGCGGCCACGGCGAGGGCGACCGACAGGGCGGCGGCGCCCATCGAGCTGTAGAGGCCGAGCTTGCGCCGGTCGACGGTGTCGGCGATCGCGCCGCCGTAGAGGCCGAAGACGACGAGCGGGACGAGGGAGAAGAGTCCGACGAGCCCGACCGAGAAGCTGGAGCGGGTGATGTCGTAGACCTGGAGCGAGATGGCGAGGGTGGTCATCGCCTGGCCGACCCAGGAGATGGTTCCGCCGAACCACAGCCGCCGGTAGTCGAGGGATGCGCTCAGCGGGGTCAGGTCGGCGAATATTCGCTGCCAGAGCTGGGGTGGGGCGGTCGTCCGGGTCACAGCGGATGATAACCACCGGCCGTTCCGCATCCCCGGGGATTTTTCGCCGCTTCACACACCGGCAACAGTCGCCACACCCGGCTCCGGGCTTTCGGCGCGGGCCGCCTCTTGCCGGTAACTCGCCACTATCACCGGACATTTGACTGAATCGACGTGCGCTCCTCACCTCGGGTTCAGCTCATGATGAAAAGACTCGTATGTCCAGGGAGGCGTAGTGATCGAACCTGGCAACAGCACCACGAGCACCGGCACGACGCAGAACACGGTGCCCCCCACCGTTCCCCTCACCGTCGGTGTCGAGGAGGAGTTCCTGCTCGTCGACACCCGCACCTTCCGGGTGGTCCCCGCCGCCCCGCTGGTCCTCGCGACGGCCGGCGGGCTGCCCGGCGAGTTGCACCCCGAGGGCACCCGCTACCAGGTGGAGATATCCACCCCGATAGCCCACTCGGCCGCCACGCTGCGCGCCGAGCTCGCCGCCCTGCGGCGCACCCTCGGCCGGGCCGCCCGGGCCCACGGCTGCCGGCTGCTGGCCGCCCCTTCGCCGGTCGTCGCCGTGGAGGGGCCGCTGCACCTGACCGACGACGAGCCGCGCCAGCGCGAGCAGCACCGCCGCTTCGGCGCGCTCACCGACACGCTGGTCAGCTGCGGCCGCCACATCCACATCGGCACGCTCGACGTGGACACGGCGGTGGCCGTGTCCAACCGGATCAGACCCTGGCTGCCCACGCTGATCGCGCTGGCCGCCAACTCGCCGTTCTGGGGCGGCCGTGACACCGGTCACGCCAGCTGGCGGGCGATGGCCTGGTCGGGCTGGCCCTCGGCGGGCCTGCCCCCGCACTTCACGTCCACGGCCCACTTCCGGCGCTCGGTGCAGACCTTGCTCGGCTCCGGGGCGGCCCTGGACACGAAGATGGTCTATTGGGACCTCCGCCCCTCCGGGCACTGGCCGACGCTCGAAATCCGGGCGCCCGACATGTCCCCGGACATCGACTCGGCCGTCCTCCAGGCCGAACTGGCCCGTGCGCTGGTCTCGACGGCGCTGCGCGAGATCGCCGAGCGGCGCCCCGAACCGGCCGTACGGGACGACGTACTGCGCCTCGCGCGCTGGCGGGCGGCCCACGACGGCCTGGAGGGCTTCGGCCTCGACCCGTACACGGGGACGGAACTCCCCGCGGCGGACCTGGCGGAGGCCCTGCTGGACCTGGTCGCCCCGGACCTGGCCGCGGCCGGCGACCTCGACCACGCGGCCAAGACCCTGGCGGGCCTCCTGCGCGACGGCTCGGGCGCCCACCGCCAGCGCGTGGCGTTCGCCCGCCGCCAGGACCTGACGGACGTCCTGCGCCACCTCACGGACGAGACGGAGGACTTCTAGGCCGGGCGGACCCGGGATATGCCAAAGCCACAGGTGCAATCGTTTCTTCACCTGCATCTGCACCTGCGGCTGCGGCAGAGCGGGCGGGACGGGGCACGCCACACCTCCCTGCTCCGCCCGGCTCCGCGTCGGCCAACGACTGCCCGACCGGCTCACCACGCCGCTACCGTTGCCTCTCCGAGGGCCGTCGCGCACCGGCGCGGCCGTGGGGGAACGGGGTGGCGCAATGGCGCGTCTCAAGCATCTGGTCGTCGTGGTTCCGGGCATCGGCGGCAGCCGGCTCCAGACCCCCGAGGGGGTCGCGCGATGGGATCAGCACCGGCGACGCCTCGTCGGCGCGGCCTTCCGGCCGGAGCGGCTCCGGCTCGACCGGCACCCCGCTCTGGTACCGGTCGGGCTGCTGCCCGACATCACCGTCCTCGGCCCGTTCGTCGTACCGGGCTACGACGGCCTGGTCCGCAAGATCCGCAACCACTTCGACGACGTACGGATCGACGTCTCCGTGCCGGGGCGCGACGTCGACACCCGGGCCGACCTCGTTCTGTTCCCGTACGACTTCCGGTACAGCGTCGCGCACGCGGCCGAGCGCCTGGCGGCCGACATCGACGCCCGGCTCGGTGGCGAGCACGCCGGCGCCCGGCGTCGGCGCGTGATCGTCGTGGCGCACTCCATGGGCGGTCTGGTCGCCCGCTACTGGACGGGGCCCCTCGGCGGGGCCGCCGACTGCGCGGCCCTCATCACCCTGGGCACGCCGCACCGGGGAGCCCCCAAAGCCCTGGAAGTGCTGGGGAACGGATTGTCCGTGGGGCGCAAGCGGCTGACGGGCCTGACCGGGGTACTGCGCCAGTGGCCGTCCGCCTACGAACTCCTGCCGCGGTACCCGATGGTGGCGGCGGCCGACGGAGGTCCCGCCCTCATGCCGCACGAGCTCGCGGCGGATGCCACCGAGGCCGCCTCGTTCGCGCAACGGGCGAAACACGCCTTCGAGGTGCACCGCGAGATCGAGACCACCTGGGCCGCGCTGCGGCACGGCCCCGACGAGCCCGAGGTGACGGCCGTGTTCGGACGCGGCCACACCACCCTCCAGCACGCCCTGCTCCCGGCCTCCGGCACCGGGCTGACCGTGCGGAAGGAAGCGGCGCACTGGCTGCCCAACCGCGACTGGCACGGCGACGGTACCGTGCCGGCGATCTCGGCCATCCCCATCGAGCTGGACGACCCGCGCGCCCGGCGGGCCGTACCGGAGCGGCACCTGGCCCTGGGTTCCTCGTCGGTGGTGGTCGACGTACTGGCCGAATACGAGGGCGAGCCCCTGGACGCCGTGCGGGGCGACGCCCCCGACCGGCCGTGGCTGGGTCTCGACCTGGAGGAGACGGCCGCGACCGGGGAACCCGTACCGGTCGAGGTGGCCCTGCACGGCACGACCGCCGACGAGCGCACCCGGGTCCAGGTCCGGGCGCGTCCCCAGGACGGCCGCAAGGAGGGCGGCACGCCGTGGCTGCCGTGCACCGGGACCGGTGACGGCAGGTGGCACGGAGACCTGCCGCCGCTCGCCGCGGGGGCCTACACCGTCGAGGTCGCGGCCGGCGGGGTACCGGTCGTGGGCCGCCTCGGGGTCCACGACGTCATGGGCGTGCTCGACCCGGAGACCGCCGATGACGACGCGGAACGGAAGGCGGACGCGTGACCACCGCATGGCGCCGGTGGGCGGACGGTGACGCCAGGGCCCTGATCGAATACGTCCAGCGCCGGCGCCAGGGCGAGAACACGCACGGGACACCGGCCGACCTGCTCGGCACCAGCATGCCCGCTCCCGGCGTCGGGCCCCCGCTGGCGCGTGCGCGTTCCCTGTACGAGGCCTTCGCCGCCGCCGGCGTCCAGTACGCCGACGAGCCGACCACCAGCGACCCCGGCCGACAGACGGTCCGGCCGCCCGACCAGGTCCTCAGCCGCCCGCGCCACGGCACCTGCCTGGACCTGGCGGTCGCGTTCGCCGGAGCCTGCCTGGACGCCGGGGTCCATCCGCTGGTCATCGTCCTCTCCGGCGCCCGGCCCGGCGATCCGGCCCACGCACTGGTGGCCGTATGGCTCGACGGCGACTGGTCCAACCGGGCCCACCGCGACTACCGCATCACCGAAGAGGACCCCGACTGGACGACGCTACCGGCGGACTTCGTCGACCAGCTAGCCGAAGACGGGGAATCCGGCGGCGCGTTCCTCGCCGTCGACATCACCGGGGTCGCCGCCCGCGCCGACGCGGTCGACCCCAGGCGGCGCGAACGCCAGACCTGGGATCAGGCCGTCGCGCACGGCACGGAACTGCTCCGCGGGGCGGCCGAGGACCGCTGGAAGGTGACGCTCGACGTCGGGCTGGGATACGAACAGACCGAACCCCACCCGCTGCCCCACCGGCCCACCACGGACGTGCTCGCTCCGCCCTATCTCCCGGTTCCGCAGGACGAGGGACACGACAGCGGCCCGCTGCGCCTCCTGTGGGCCCGCCACGACGCCATCCGCTACCACCCCAGGGACGAACTGGACTTCCTCCGCGACTGGTTCCAGGCACCGGACCCGCTCGGGCCGCGGACCCGGATCGCACTGCTCCACGGCGTCGGCGGGGCGGGCAAGACCCGCCTGGCGGCGGAGCTGGCTCATCAGCTCGCGGCCACGAACTGGTACACCGGCTTCCTCGTCCGTGATCCGGATTCCCTTGACCGGGCCTGGCTGGGCGACGTCGAGTCACCGTTGCTCGTGGTGGTCGACTACGTGGAGGACCGCAAGTCCGCCGACGTCATCAACGTCCTGCGCACACTGCGCCACCGGACGGCCCCCACCTGCCTGCTGCTGACCGCGCGCACCGTGAGCGGCTGGTGGGAGGAGGAGATCGCGGTGGCCCTCAAGGAGGACGGGCATCCGTACGTCCTGCACGACAGCGCGCTGCAGGCCCGCCACCCGCGCCAGACCGGCGTCTACCGTTCGGCGCTGCGCTCCTTCGGCGGATCCGAGCTGGCCGCTCTGGGCCACCAGCCGCCCCCGGACCCGAACTCGGGCCGGTGGACCACGCTGGACCTGGTGATGCTGGCCTGGCTCGACGCCCAGCCGGAGGACACCGGCAAGACGCCGGACTCGGAGGAGAAGCTCTACGAGAAGATCCTCGACCACGAAATGGGCTACTGGGTACGGGCGTACCAGTCCCAGATCGGCAAACCGTCGAAGCGGACGAAGGCGATCCTGCGCGAGGCGGGCGCCTGCCTCAGCCTCGTGGCGCCGACGGAGGAACGCCTCGACCACACGCTGAACGCGATCGGTGAGCTCTCCGCCGACGCCGGCCGCCGCGACCAGATAGCGGCGCTCTTCGCGGACCTCCTGCCGTCAGCCCCGGAGGACGGCACGCTGGCGGTCCGGCCGGACCCGCTGGGCTCCCATCTGGCGGCCGGCGTCTTCGGCGCCGACCACGACCTGCTCCGACGGTGTCTGGGCGCGGCGGACACCCAGGAGCGGCTGAACGCGTGCGTGAGCGTGTCCCGCTTCTCCAAGGCGGACGGCGGAACCACCGCGACGGCCGTGGCGCAGGTCGCCCTGGACACGGTCCCCGACTTCTGGCGGCCGGCCCTCGCGGTGGCGAGCACGCAGGGCGGCGTGTTCGTCCGGGCACTGGAACGGCTCGCGGCAGCCGAAGGAACGCCCCTGCCCCTGGCAGAACTGGCCGCCACGGTGCCCTCGGGCCACAGCAACCTACGCGGCCTCGCATTGATCGCCACCGAGGGATCGCAACCGGAGGACTCCTCCGACCTCTCCGAATCGGGCCGGGCCTCCCGGGCGGTGTGGCTGAACAACCTCTCGGTTCGGCAGAGCGAGACCGGGGACAACGCCGCCGCTCTGGCCTCCATCACCGAGGCCGTCCAGATCTACCGCGGCCTCGCCGAACGGGATCCCGAGACCTTCCTCCCCTACCTCGCCGGATCCCTCAACAACCTCTCCAGCCGGCAGAGCGAGCTCGGTGACCACACGGCGGCGCTCGCCACGATCACGGAGGCCGTCGAGATCCGCCGGACCGTGGGCCAGGACAACCCCTCCCGCCTCCCCGACCTCGCCTCCGCCCTCAACAACCTGTCCGTCCAGCAGAGCAACACCGGCGACCGCACAGGAGCCCTGACCTCCATCACCGAAGCCGTCGAGATCCGCCGGACCCTCAGCCGCGACGACTCCCGCTTCCTCGCCGGGCTCGCCGGTTCGCTCAACAATCTCGCCAATCAGCAGAATGACAACGGCGACCGCACAGGAGCCCTGACTTCCAGCACCGAAGCCGTGAAGATCTACCGCGCCCTCACGCGAGACGACCCCGCCGCCTTCCTCCCCGACCTCGCGTCGGCCCTCAACAACCTCTCCATCCAGCAGGGCGCCACGGGAGACCGCACGGCGGCCCTGGACTCCTGCACCGAAGCCGTGAGCATCTACCAGGCACTCGCCGAGGGAAACCCGGGCGCTTTCCTTCCCTACCTCGCCGCCTCCCTCAACAACGTCGCCGTGCAGCAGAGCAACACCGGCGACCGAGCAGGGGCCCTGGCCTCCAGTACCGAGGGCGTCGCGCTCTACCGCATGCTGGCCACGGACAATCCGGGCGCATTCCTCCCCGACCTCGCCGCCTCCGTCAACAACCTGTCCGTCCAGCAGAGCAACACCGGCGACCGTGCCGGGGCCCTCGCGACGATCACCGAAGCCGTCCAGCTCTACCGGACCCTGGCCGCCGACAACCCGGCGGCTTCCCTCCCCCACCTCGCCGGGTCCCTGAACAACCTCTCCATCCGGCGGGGCGAGATCGGCGACCGTGCCGGGGCCCTCGCGACGATCACCGAAGCCGTCCAGCTCTACCGCAGGCTCGCCACCGAGAACGCGGCGGCCTTCCTCCCCGACCTCGCCTCCGCCCTCAACAACCTCGCCGTCCAGCAGGGCGAGATCGGCGACCGTGCCGGGGCCCTCGCGACGATCACCGAAGCCGTCCAGCTCTACCGCACGCTCGCCACCGAGAACGCGGCGGCCTTCCTCCCCGACCTCGCCTCCTCCCTCAACAACCTCGCCGTCCAGCAGAGCGAAGCCGGAGACAGGGCTGCGGCCCTGGCTTCCAGCATCCGAGCGGTCGAGCTCTACCGCACGCTCCCCCGCGACAATGCGGCGGCCTTTCTCCCGGACCTCGCCTCCGCCCTCAACAACCTCTCGATCCAGCAGCGCAACAGCGGCGACCCTGCGGGGGCCCTCGCAACGAGCACCGAAGCCGTCCAGCTCTACCGCACCCTGGCCAACAAGAACCCGGGCGCCTTCCTCCCCAACCTCGCCGGATCCCTCAACAACCTCTCGACCCAGCAGGGCAACACCGGCGACCCTGCGGGGGCCCTCGCAACGAGCACCGAAGCCGTCCAGCTCTACCGCACCCTGGCCAACAGCAACCCGGGCGCCTTCCTCCCCAAACTCGCCTCCGCCCTCAACAACCTCTCGACCCGGCACACCGGCGACCCTGCGGGGGCCCTCGCAACGAGCACCGAAGCCGTCCAGCTCTACCGCACCCTGGCCGACAGCAACCCGGGCGCCTTCCTCCCCAACCTCGCCGGATCCCTCAACAACCTCGCCAACAAGCAGAGCGAGAAGGGCGACCACAGCGCGTCCCTGATCTCCAGCACCGAAGCCGTAGCCATTCGCCGCACCCTGGCGGCTGAGAACCCGGGCGCCTTCCTGCCCGACCTCGCCGGATCCCTCAACAACCTGGCCAACAGGCAGAGTGCCACCGGCGACCGTGCGTCGGCGCTCGTGACGATCACCGAAGCCGTCCAGCTCTACCGCGCCCTGGCCGCCGAGAACCCGGGAGCCTTCCTCCCCGACCTCGCCAAATCCCTCAACAACCTCGCTCTTCAACAAGCGGTCGTCGGCGACCGGTCGGCCGCCTTTCGCTCTGCAGCCGAGGCTACAGAGATCGTCCGCGGTCTCGCCCAGGCCAACCCCACAGCGTTCCTGCCCCTCCTCGCCGCGTCCCTCGACACCCTCTACATGAACGGGCACGAAAGCGTGACCGAGGCTCTGCACATATCCGAGGGGGTCCTCCCGGTGCTCCCTTCAGGGCAGCAAGCCGAGCTCCTCGCGCGCCGTGCAGGGTGGCGCGCCACCCTCGGCGACCACGCCGGTACGGTGGCCGATCTACTGACTGCCATCGCATGCGCAGAGGCCACGAACGACCCGGTGGACATGGGGCTGGCCCGTCGCGCCGTCCGGGGTCTCGTGTCCGCCCTGGAGCAGGACACGTCGAGGCGGCACATCCTCGACCAGCTTCCGTCCAACCTGCCGGACTGGTCGCGGGAAGACCTTTCCGATGAGGCCGTCGAGCTGTTCAACAAGTGGCTTTCCCAGCCAAGTCTGAAGGGCCGGGCCGACCTCCTCGAGCACCAGTACCCGACCCTCGCGGCCCCCGAGACACACCGCGTCCTTCGCCTCGCGTGCAGCCTCTACCCGGAAGCATCCGGACTGAGCAGCCTGGTCAACCTGCTCGACCTGGCGGCCGAGCAGGGGCTCGCCAAGGTCCTGGGCGATCTCCGTCGTTTCGACACCACGACGGCCCTGGTCCACGACTGGCTCGCCACTCCGTCGTGGCAGGACGACATGGAGTATCTGGTTCGTCATCCCGACCTGCTGAATGACCCGCTCGTACGGGCGCTGCTCTCGCAATGGAGCGGAGACCTCGCGTCGCTCCAGCATCTGGGCATCCTCCGCCTCGGCGACCTGCTCCCGCTGCCGGACGTCTACGACATCGTCACCGACCCGTCCACCGCGAACGACACCGCCATGACCTTCATCGACGAGGGTCGGCCCGAGGTCCTGCCCTTCCTGTTGGCCGCGGCCCCGGACCTGCAGGAGGCGCCGTTCACCGCGCCCTACCTCCTCGCCGTCCTTCGCCTCTTCGAAGAAACGACTCCCCCGTCGCCCGAGCCGCCACCTGCCCCGGAACTCATCACGCAGGCCGCCGCTCAGGGCTCCGAAGTCCAACGCGGAGCCGGCGCGGCGCGGCTGCGGCGGCTGGCGCAGCGACGCCCGGAACACAGCGCCGCGCTCCTCGAACTCGCCGATCTGCTCGTCAGTGCCGTCCCTGCCGCGGAATCCGTCCGTGACACCCGGTGAGGCGCTGCCCGCCGCCGCGGACCCCACACGCGCCCTGTCCCTGCCCGAGATCACCTACCTGAACAACGTAGGTGCGCTCTTCCGCTCCGCGCCCGGTTACCGGGCGTCCCAGGACGCGCTGGACACGGCCCTGCGGGCGGCGGAGCGGTTCCGTGCCGAAGGGGTGGCCTGGCCGGAGATCACGCGTGCCCTCGGCATCCCGCAGGACGAACTGCGCCACCGATTGGCGGAGACCACCCGGAAGCCGCACCCGGGCCTCCCCGCCCCGGGGGTGCCGGCCACGCGGACGCACTGGCACGCGCCCCCCTTCGCGGGGCTGATGGACCAGCAGGGTTCGTCCTCGATCTCCACACCGTCGCCGCAGAGCTTCTTCTCCCCCACCCCCACCCCGTCGCCGGCCTACGAGGCGAACGTGATCACACCCTCGGCCCTCACCAGACGGCTGCTCTTCATCGCGGGCGATCCCCGGCCCGGGCGCAACAACTTCGGCCCCGAGGTGGCCGAGATCCGGGCCGTGCTCTCCGGGAGCTACGTCGGCGTGACGGAGATGTCGTCCGCCTCACTCGCCGAGTTCAGTCCCGCCCTGGACCTCCACGCCCCCGCGGCCCTGCACGTCGCGGCCCACAGCTCCTTCGGGGGGATCCACCTCACCCAGGCGGGCGGCGACCTGTGCGTCGCCCTGGAGGCTTTCGTCGAGCAGATCGCCCGGGTGCGCCTCCCGCCGCGGCTGGCCGTGCTGAACTTCTGCCACTCGTCCGCGCTGGCCGCCGAGATGGCCCGCACCGTCACCACGGTGATCGGCTGGCCCCATTCCCTGAGCGACCACGAGGCCCGGACGTTCACCGGCCAGCTGTACCGGTCCCTGGTCACGCGGCGCTCGGTCGGCGAGAGCTGCAAGGACGCGGAGGCGGCTCTGGCGGGGCCGCACCCGGACGCCCCTCCACCCGACCTCTACGGCTCGGCCGTGACCCACGTCTTCTGAACCCCGCGGCCGCCCGCGGTGAGGAGAAGGGGCGGAAACGACATGTGTCCCGCCCGGAAAGTCCGGGCGGGACACACGTGCCGACGGGCCAGAACGTTTCTCCTGACCTGCTGCGCTGTGGGGCGGGTGGGACTCGAACCCACGGCCGACGGATTATGAGTCCGCTGCTCTAACCGGCTGAGCTACCGCCCCTTCACGGCGTGGCGCGTACACGTGTGCGCGCCGTCTGCCGCAGCATAGCCGCTCATACGATCTCCTGCCTCGGATGCCTCGCATGATCGGCTTCGCCTGTTCAGAGAGACCGCGCTGAAGGCTGTCCGGTTCCCGGACGGGGCGACAAAGAAAAGAAGAGGACCCCGTGGGGCCCTCTTCTTCTTCCTTGCTCCCCCGGCTGGACTCGAACCAGCAACCCTCCGGTTAACAGCCGAATGCTCTGCCAATTGAGCTACAGGGGACCGCGCTCCCCCGACTGGACTCGAACCAGTAACCTGCCGGTTAACAGCCGGCTGCTCTGCCAATTGAGCTACAGGGGATTGCTGCGGTGCATCGAACAGCCCACCTCCGGCCTTGCCGGGGGGCGAGTGCCCGTTGCGAGTCATAGATTAGCGCAAGCAGGGGGGTGCTCCGCCAATCGGTTTCACCAGCGGGCCGGGCACCACACGACGAAGGGTGGCAGGCATGCGGTACAAGGTCACGTTCGTGGTCGGACTGGCCCTCGGGTACGTGCTCGGAACCCGGGCCGGACGCGAGCGCTACGAGCAGCTACGGAAGTCCGCACGGCAGATCGCGCAGAACCCCGCGGTGCGCAACGCCGCCGAGACCGCCGGCCAGACCGGGCGCGAGTTCGCCGGGAAGGCCTTCACCGCGGTGAGCCAGAAGGTCGGCGACGCCGTCCCGGACTCGATCACCGGGCGGGTACGCGGACTGCGCGACCGGATCGGTGGCGGCGGCGCCGACGACGACTGGGGCACCAGCAACACCTAGACCCACAGGTCCGCGCGCCGGGGCCCACGGGATCCATGAGGTTCCGGGGGCTCCGGAGCGGTCGAGACCGGCCCCGCGTGCGGCAGAATCCTCCACATGGGGATAGTCGCCGGGCTGGACAGCTCTTCCGCGTTCACACGCATCGTCGTCTGTGACACCGAGACCGGCGCCGTGCTGCGCCAGGGGTACGCGCCCCATCCGCAGCCCACGGCCGAACCGGACGGCGCAAGTCCCCATGAGACCGATCCGCAGGCCTGGCTGCTCTCGCTCGGCGAGGCCGCCGGCGGCGGGCTCCTCGAAGGGGTCCAGGCCATAGGGGTCTCGGCCCAGCAGCACGGTCTGCTGCCGCTGGACCCGCAGGGCGGGCTGGTACGTCCCGCCCTCGTCGGCAACGACAAGCGCGGCCAGGTCGCCGCCGCCGACCTCATCGAGGCCTTCGGCGGCCGGCATCCCTGGGTCGAGGCGGTGGGCTCGGTCCCGCACGCCGCGCAGCCCGTGGCGAAGCTCGCCTGGCTGGCCCGCACCGAGCCCGAGGCGGCCCGCCGGATCGCCGTGGTGATGTCCCCGCACGACTGGCTGGTCTGGCAGCTGCTGGGCCGACCGGCCCGGCGGACCACCGACCGCGGCGGCGCCTCCGGCACCGGGTACTGGTCCGCGGCCACCGGAAGCTGGCGCCCGGACCTGGTCGAGCTGGCGCTCGGCCACCGGGCACTGCTGCCCGAGGTGCTCGGCCCGGCCGATGCCGCCGGGACCACGCCCGAGGGGCTGCTCATATCCGCCGGCACCGGCGAGACGATGGCCGCCGCGCTCGGGCTGGGACTCGGCCCCGGCGACGCGGTGGTCTCGCTCGGTGCCTCCGGTTCGGTGATGGCGGTGCACCACGAGGCGGTGTCGGAGCCGGGCGGGCTCGTCACCTCCCTGGCCGACGCCACCGGCATGCACCTGCCCGTGGTGAACACCTCCAATGCCGTAAGGGCCCTGCGCGGCACCGCCGAGCTGCTCGGCACCGATCTGGAGGGGCTGTCCGAGCTCGCGCTGAAGTCGACGCCGGGCGCGCACGGCCTCGTACTGCTGCCGTACCTGGAGGGCGAGCGGACGCCGAACCTGCCGCACAGCGCCGGCACCCTGTCCGGGCTGCGCAGGGACTCGATGAAGCCGGAGCACCTGGCCCGCGCCGCCTTCGAGGGCATGCTGTGCGGGCTGGTGGACGCGCTGGACGTGCTGCGCTCGCGTGGGGTCGAGATCCGCCGGGTGTTCCTGCTGGGCGCGGCGGCCGAGCTGCCCGCCGTACAGGCCGCGGCCCCCGGGCTGTTCGGCACCCAGGTCGTGGTGCCGGCGCCGGCGGACTACGCGGCGCTGGGCGCGGCGCGCCAGGCGGCCTGGGCGCTGGGGGTGGCACAGGGCACGCTGGCCCCGCACACCCCTCCGGTCTGGCCGGCACCCGCGGCCCAGGTCTTCGAGCCGGGCGAGGAGTTCCCGGCGTGGCAGGCCGTGCGCCAGCAGTACATCGCGACGCGGGAGCAGATCCACCCCGGGGCGTTCCAGGGGCCCGACCGGCACAACGCTCCCTAGGTCGCGGGTCGGGGCGGACTGGTCCTTTTGACCGGCCTTTGCGAAATCCGGTGGGGATCAGGGGGCCGGTTGGCCCAATATGGGTTGACCCCTCGATCGTGCCGACCGGAGCCTGCGCGTGCTCATACGACTTCTGCGGACCCATCTGGGTCCGTACCGCAAACCCATCGCGGTGCTGGTCCTGCTGCAACTGCTGCAGACCAGCGCCAGCCTCTACCTGCCCACCCTCAACGCCGACATCATTGACAACGGTGTCGTCAACGGTGACACCGGCTACATCCTGCGCTTCGGCGCACTGATGCTCGGTGTCTCCCTCGTCCAGCTCGTCTGCAACGTCGGCGCCGTCTACTACGGGGCCCGTACCGCCGCGGCCGTCGGCCGGGACCTCCGCGCCGCCGTCTTCGACCGCGTGCAGAGCTTCTCGGCGCGGGAACTCGGCCAGTTCGGCGCGCCCTCGCTGATCACCCGTACGACGAACGACGTCCAGCAGGTCCAGATGCTGGTGCTGATGACCTTCACCCTGATGGTCTCGGCACCCATCATGTGCGTCGGCGGCATCGCCATGGCGCTCTCGCTCGACGTGAAGCTGTCGGGCGTACTGCTCGCCGTGGTCCCCGTGCTCGGGATCTCGGTCGGCGCCATCGTCTTCAGGACGCGGCCACTGTTCCGCCAGATGCAGGAGCGGCTGGACACCGTGAACCGGGTGCTGCGCGAGCAGATCACCGGCAACCGGGTGATCCGCGCCTTCGTCCGCGACGACTACGAGAAGGACCGCTTCCGGGAGGCCAACGCCGACCTGACCGGCGTCTCGCTGGCCGCCGGCAAGCTCCTGGCGTACATGTTCCCCACCGTCATCGTGGTCGTGAACATCTCCAGCGTCGCCGTGATCTGGTTCGGCGCCATGCGCGTCGACAGCGGCGGCATGGAGATCGGCCAGCTGACGGCCTTCCTCGCCTACCTGATGCAGATCGTGATGGCCGTGATGATGGCCACCTTCATGTTCATGATGGTGCCGCGCGCCGAGGTCTGCGGCGAGCGCATCCAGGAGGTCCTGGACACCGAGTCCAGCGTGGTCCCGCCCAAGGACCCGGTGCGCGAACTCGTCCGCCGCGGGCGCCTGGAGCTGCGCGGCGCCGACTTCCGCTACCCGGGCGCCGAGGCGCCGGTGCTGCGCGGGGTGGACCTGGTGGCCCGCCCCGGCGAGACCACGGCGGTGATCGGCTCCACCGGAAGCGGCAAGTCCACGCTGCTGGGCCTGGTCCCGCGGCTGTTCGACGCGACCGGCGGCGAGGTCCTCGTCGACGGGGAGGACGTGCGCGCGCTCGACCCGGAGCTGCTGGCCAAGACGGTCGGCATGGTGCCGCAGAAGCCGTACCTGTTCTCCGGAACCATCGCCTCCAACCTGCGCTACGGGCGCCCGGACGCGAGTGACGAAGAGCTCTGGCAGGCGCTGGAGGTGGCCCAGGCCAAGGAGTTCGTCTCCGCGCTGGAGGGTGGCCTGGAGGCTCCCGTCGCCCAGGGCGGAACCAATGTCTCCGGCGGCCAGCGCCAGCGTCTGGCCATCGCCCGCACGCTGGTGCAGCGCCCGGAGATCTACCTCTTCGACGACTCCTTCTCCGCCCTGGACTACGCGACGGATGCGGCGCTGCGCGCGGCGCTCGCCCGCGAGACCGAGGAGGCGACCGTGGTCATCGTGGCCCAGCGGGTCTCCACGATCCGCGACGCCGACCGGATCATCGTTCTGGACGAGGGCCAGGTCGTGGGCGAGGGCCGCCACCACGAGCTGATGGCCGGCAACGAGACCTACCGGGAGATCGTGCTCTCCCAGCTGACGGAGGCGGAGGCCGCATGAGCGGGCCCGGAGGACGGATCATGATGGGGCCGGCCCAGCGGTCCATGGACTTCAAGGGCTCGGGAAAGCGGCTGCTGCGTCAGCTCGCCCACGACCGGGCCAAGATCTGGGGCATGGTCGCGGCCGTCGTCGGCAGTGTCGGCTGCGCCGTGGTGGGCCCGAAGATCCTCGGTGAGGCCACCGACCTGGTGTTCGCGGGGATCGTCGGCCGGGAGATGCCGGCCGGGACCACCAAGCAGCAGGCACTGGACGGGCTGCGGGCCCGGGGCCAGGACGGTATGGCGGACATGCTCGCCGGTACCGACTTCACCCCGGGGCAGGGCATCGACTTCGGCGCCGTCGGCGTCGTGGCGATCTGGGCGCTGGTGGTCTTCACCCTGGCCGGCCTGCTGATGCTGGTCGCGACGCGGCTGTCGAACCACGTCATGAACGGCACCGTCTACCGGATGCGTGAGGAGCTGCAGTCGAAGCTGTCGCGCATGCCGCTGTCGTACTTCGATCAGCAGAAGCGCGGCGAGGTGCTGAGCCGGGCCACGAACGACATCGACAACATCGGCCAGACGCTCCAGCAGACGATGGGCCAGCTGCTGAACTCGCTGCTGACCATCGTCGGCGTGCTCGTGATGATGTTCTGGATCTCGCCGCTGCTGGCGCTGGTCGCGCTGATCACCGTACCTCTGTCGATCTTCGTCGCGGCGAAGATCGGGAAGAAGTCGCAGCCGCAGTTCGTGGCCCAGTGGAAGTCGACCGGCGCGCTCAACGCCCACATCGAGGAGATGTACTCGGGGCACAACCTGGTCAAGGTCTTCGGCCGGCAGAAGGAGTCCGCGGCCGTCTTCGCCGAGCAGAACGAGGCGCTGTACCGGGCCTCCTTCAAGGCGCAGCTGGTCAGCGGCATCATGCAGCCGGTGATGTTCTTCATCTCGAACATCAACTACGTGCTGATAGCCGTCGTCGGCGGGCTCCGGGTCGCGTCCGGCACGCTGTCGATCGGTGACGTGCAGGCCTTCATCCAGTACTCGCGGCAGTTCTCGATGCCGCTGACGCAGGTCGCCTCGATGGCGAACCTCGTGCAGTCCGGTGTCGCCTCCGCGGAGCGGGTCTACGAGCTGCTGGACGCGGCGGAGCAGGAGCCGGACGCCGAGGTTCCGGAGCGTCCCGAGGACCTGCGCGGTCAGGTCACCTTCGACAAGGTGGCCTTCCGCTACGAGCCGGACAAGCCCCTGATCGACAACCTCTCGCTCACGGTTGAGCCGGGCCACACGGTCGCGATCGTCGGCCCGACCGGCGCCGGCAAGACCACGCTGGTCAATCTGCTGATGCGGTTCTACGAGGTCACGGGCGGGGAGATCGCCCTCGACGGGGTGGACATCGCGAAGATGACCCGCGAGCAACTGCGCAGCGGCATCGGCATGGTGCTCCAGGACACCTGGCTGTTCGGCGGCACCATCGCCGAGAACATCGCCTACGGTGCTTCGCGCGAGGTCACGCGCGCCGAGATCGAGGCGGCGGCGCGGGCCGCCCACGCCGACCGGTTCATCCGCACCCTGCCGGACGGCTACGACACCGTGCTGGACGACGAGGGGGCGGGCGTCAGCGCGGGCGAGAAGCAGCTGATCACCATCGCCCGGGCGTTCCTGTCGGACCCGGTGATCCTGGTGCTCGACGAGGCGACGAGCTCGGTGGACACCCGTACCGAGGTGCTGATCCAGAAGGCGATGGCGCGCCTCGCGCACGGCCGTACGTCCTTTGTGATCGCGCACCGGCTGTCCACGATCCGCGACGCGGACGTGATCCTGGTGATGGAGAGCGGCTCGATCGTGGAGCAGGGCACGCACGAGGAGCTCCTGGCCTCGAACGGCGCGTACGCCCGGCTGTACGCGGCGCAGTTCGCGCAGGCGGTGGCCGAGGTCGACTAGACGGTCGGCAGCGCGCGTCGCACGGCGGAGGGGCACTGGGGTACGGGCACGTACTCGGGTGCCCCTCCGCCGTCGTTAGCATGGCGGCATGGCATTGGACGTGGTGATTCGCCCGGCCCGGGCGGAGGACGAACGCGAGATACTGGAGCTGCTCCGCTCGGCATGGTCCCGCGTGAGCGAACCCGGACCCGAGCGCCCGGCCGACGCGGCCGTCTTCGACGAGCGGCATCCCGTGGAGAGCTTCATCGTCGCGGAACGCGGGCAGAGGATCGTCGGATACGTCGCCCAGGCCCCGGCCAGCCCCCTCGAATCCAACCGGCACGTCCGTCACGTCCAAGGACTGGCGGTCCTCGCGTCCGCCCGCGGCAGCGGGGTCGGGCAGGCCCTCGTCGAAGCCGCCTGCGCCGCCGCCCGGGCCGGTGGTGCCCGCCGCATGAACCTGCGCGTCCTCGGCCACAACCGGCCCGCGCAGCAGCTCTACCGGCGGTGCGGCTTCGCCGTGGTGGGTGTCCTGCCCGGGGAATTCCTTCTGGACGGGGCCTATGTCGACGACGTGTGGATGAGCCGGCGCCTGTCCGACTCCCCTGAGCCGGCGCACCCGTAACGGTGGCAACGGAGCGGGGGCGCCTGGCGGGGCGCCCCCTTTTCCGTCGGTCCGTCGGTCCGTCGGTCCGTCAGTCCAGGTAGCCGCGGAGCTGGTCGGCGAAGGCGTGGTCGCGGAGCTTGTTGAGGGTCTTGGACTCGATCTGGCGGATCCGCTCGCGCGTCACGCCGAAGATCCGGCCGATCTCCTCCAGGGTGCGGGGCCGCCCGTCGGCCAGGCCGTAGCGCAGCTGCACGACTTTGCGCTCGCGCTCGCCGAGGGTGGACAGGACGGCTTCCAGGTGCTCGCGCAGCAGGAAGAAGGCGGCCGACTCCACGGGCGAGGCGGCGTCCCCGTCCTCGATGAGGTCGCCGAGCGCGACGTCGTCCTCCTCGCCCACCGGGGCGTGCAGGGAGACCGGCTCCTGGGCGAGGCGGAGCACCTCGAGGACCCGCTCGGGGGTCAACTCCAGGTGGACCGCCACCTCTTCGGCCGTCGGCTCGTACCCGCGCTCCTGGAGCATGCGGCGCTGCACCCGGACGACCCGGTTGATCAGCTCGACCACGTGGACGGGGACGCGGATGGTCCGGGCCTGGTCGGCGAGGGCCCGGGACATCGCCTGCCTGATCCACCAGGTGGCGTAGGTGGAGAACTTGTACCCGCGGGCGTAGTCGAACTTCTCGACGGCCCGGATCAGCCCGAGGTTCCCCTCCTGTACGAGGTCGAGCATGGTGAGCCCGCGGCCCACGTACCGCTTGGCGACGGAGACGACGAGCCGCAGGTTCGACTCGATGAGACGCCGCTTGGCCATCCGCCCCATGACGACGAGCTTGTCGAGGTCGAGGGCGAGCTGGGAGTCGAGGTCGGGGGTGTTGCCCAGCTTCTCCTCCGCGAACAGGCCGGCTTCGACGCGTCGCGCGAGGTCCACCTCCTCGGCGGCGGTGAGCAGCGGGATCCTGCCTATCTCGCGGAGGTACTGCCGGAACAGATCGGCGGACGGGCCCGCTCCGCCTCCACTGTCGCTGTTGCTGCGCCTGCGCTGCACGGGCACCGGCTCGATGAGTTCCAGTACCTCGGGCTCTTCGTCCACGGCCTTGGCCTCCGAGGACTCGCTCACGTTCACGGTCAGGGTCCGGGTCTGCACGGGGGCGACCTCCAGGGCTCCGAGGACGGGGGCACCGCACCTCAGTGTGGGGTACGACACATCGCGGCCACGAGGGGCGTGCGAGCACTTTCTGAGTCCGGTGCGTGACCGGATGGTTACCCCCCGGCGGGAATCCCGATGCGGCTCGGACGCATGTCCGAGATGATCGGCCCCATGGCGGAGTGCGAGACCCGTGTGACGGTGCGCTGTGCGGACGCGGCCGAGCCGGCGCGGCCCGACGCCTGGGCCGGGGACGGGAGTTGAAGGTCACGCACCTCCTGCCGGCCCGAGGCCGGACGGTCTCCCGGCCGATGCTGCCCCTGCCGGACCGCACGGGGCACGAGCGGTCGGCGCCGCGGGGGTCTCCGGCTCCGCCGCGTCCTGCGGCGAGCGGCTGCCGGCCGCCCTGGCGCCGACCCTCGCGGGGGGCTAGGCCGGCTCGACGCGGACCGCGCAGACCTTGAATTCCGGCATCCGGGACACCGGGTCGAGTGCCGGGTTGGTCAGGGAGTTGGCGCGACCCTCGCCCGGCCAGTGGAAGGGCATGAAGACGGTGTCCGCCCGGATGGTGTCGGTGATGCGGGCCGGGGCCACCGCGCGGCCCCGGCGGGAGGTCACGGCGAGGGGGCTGCCGTCGACCGCGCCGATCCGGGCGGCCAGCCGCGGGTGCAGTTCCACGAAGGGGCCGGGGGCGGCCGCGTTGAGCTCGTCCACCCGGCGGGTCTGGGCTCCCGACTGGTACTGGGCGACCACCCGGCCGGTGGTGAGCAGCAGCGGGTAGTCCGCGTCGGGGACCTCGGCGGCGTCGCGGTGGGAGACGGGGACGAAGCGGGCCCGGCCGTCATCGGTGGCGAAGCGGTCCAGGAAGAGGCGCTCGGTCCCGGCGGAACCTTCGGGGCAGGGCCAGAAGACGCCCTGTTCGGCCTCGATCCGGGCGTAGGTGATGCCGGAGTAGTCCGCCGGGCCGCCGGCCGATGCGCGGCGCAGCTCCTCGAAGACCTCCTCCGGTTCCGTGGGGAATCCCTTCTCGACGCCGAGGCGGGTGGCCAGTCCGTGCAGGACGTCGAGGTCGCTGCGGACCCCCGGCGGCGGGGTCAGGGCGCGGCGGCGGAGCAGGACGCGGCCCTCCAGATTGGTGGTGGTGCCGCTCTCCTCCGCCCACTGGGTGACCGGAAGGACCACGTCCGCGAGGGCCGCCGTCTCGGAGAGGACGACGTCGGCGACCGCGAGGAAGTCCAGGGAGCGGATGCGGTCCTCGATGTGGGATGCGCGGGGGGCCGAGACCACCGGGTTCGAGCCCATCAGGAGCAGGGCCTTCACGTCCGTGCCGAGGGCGTCGAGGAGTTCGTAGGCGCTGCGGCCCGGTCCGGGGAGGCTGTCGGGGTCGACGCCCCAGACCTCGCCGACGTGGGCGCGGGCCGCCGGGTCGGTGAGCTTGCGGTAGCCGGGGAGCTGGTCGGCCTTCTGGCCGTGCTCGCGGCCGCCCTGGCCGTTGCCCTGCCCGGTGAGGCAGCCGTAGCCGGAGAGCGGGCGGCCGGCCCGGCCGGTGGCGAGGCACAGGTTGATCCAGGCGCCGACGGTGTCGGTGCCCTTGGACTGCTGCTCGGGGCCCCGGGCGGTGAGGACCATGGCGGATTCCGGGGCGCAGAACAGGTCGGCGGCCTCGCGGAGCCTGGGGACCGGTACCCCGGTGATGCGTTCCACCAGTTCCGGCCAGTGGGCCATCGCGGCGGCCCGGGCCTGCTCCCAGCCGGTGGTGCGGGCCGCGATGAACTCCTCGTGGGTGCGGCCTTCCGCGACGATCAGGTGGAGCAGGCCGAGGGCGAGGGCGAGGTCGGTGCCGGGGCGCGGGGCGAGGTGCAGGTCGGCCTGTTCGGCGGTGCGGGTGCGGCGCGGGTCGATGACGACGAGGGTGCCGCCGTTCGCCCTGAGCTCGGTGAGGTAGCGCAGGGCGGGCGGCATGGTCTCGGCCAGGTTCGAGCCGACGAGGATCACGCAGCCGGTGCGCGGGATGTCCTCCAGCGGGAAGGGCAGCCCGCGGTCGAGCCCGAAGGCCCGCTGGTGGGCGGCGGCGGCCGAGGACATGCAGAAGCGGCCGTTGTAGTCGATCTGCGAGGTGCGCAGGGCGACGCGGGCGAACTTGCCGAGCGCGTAGGCCTTCTCGTTGGTGAGCCCGCCGCCGCCGAAGACGCCGACGGCGTCCGGCCCGTACGAGCGGCCCGTGCGGGAGAGGCCCTCGGCGACGGCGTCGAGGGCCTCCTCCCAGGTGGCCGGCTCCAGCCGCCCGGCGTGGGTGCGGACGAGCGGCTCGGTCAGGCGCACCCGGGAGGAGAGCACGGCGGGGGCGGTGCGGCCCTTGCCGCACAGCGCGCCCCGGTTGACGGGGAAGTCGGCCCGCTCCTCCACGGTCACGGTGGCGCCGCCTTGTTCGGGGCGGAGCCGCATCCCGCACTGCAGGGCGCAGTACGGGCAGTGCGTGTCGGTGGCGGAGTCGGAGGTGCGCATGGCCCCAGCGTGCGCCGCCGGTGTTACACGGGCCGCCGCCCCGCGTTACGGCCCTGGGTGCTCCGCCTCAGCGCCGGCCGCCGGCCCCGGTGAGGCGGCGGCCCGGGTCGGCGTGAGGCCCGCCGTGAGGGCCGCGGTGAGCGCCGGCCGCAGCTCGGGCCGGTCGAGGACCTCCACGCACATGATCCGCTGACCTTGGTCCTGATCTTCCTGTTCCACAGGCCGGACCGTAGTCCGGCGCCCCGCCGGGGCACGTGAATAAACGGCGGTCGGAGCCGAGCGCCGGGGCACTCACTGCCCCGTCAGGTACTTCACCGTCAGGCCGGCCGTCCAGCCGCCGTCGACGGCGAGTTCGGCGCCCGTCATGTACCCGGCGGCGTCCGAGAGGAGGAAGGCGATCGCGGCCGCGATCTCCTCGGGTACGCCGACGCGGCCCAGCGGGGTCCCGGGGTAGTTGCCCGCACCCTCCCGCTCTCGTGTTCCAGGAACTGGCCGGTGGATATGCCCGCGTTGTTCACCAGGCCGTCGATGCGGCCGAACTCGGCGACCGCGTACTCCAGGGCCGCCTGCCAGTCGGCCTCGCTCGTCACGTCGTGCCGGACGAAGCGCGCCGCGTCCCCGAGCTTCGCGGCCGTCCCGGCGCCCTCCGCCTCCAGCACGTCGGTGATCAGCACCCGGCCGCCGCCGTCCACGACGGCCTGTGCGGCTGCGGCGCCCAGGCCGCGGGCCCCACCGGTGATGACGACGACCTTGCCGCTCAGATCCACGACAGCCACGGTTCCACACCCCTGATGCTCGCGTACGGGACTGACCGGCATATGACTAATCGGCATAGTCGGCGCCGCGTCAGCCTGCCAGAGCGGCCAGGGCCCGCGACACCCCTTCCTCCTTCGGTCCCAGGAAGTGCGGGGCGGGCTTGAAGGCCGCGTCCAGCGCCGCCTTGCCCGCCGCGAAGACCTCGCGGGTCTCGCCGTAGTACCAGGTGGCGTCGTGCACGTCGGCCACTCCGACGCCGTACGAGTCCAGGCCCGCCGCCTGGCACAGGGCGACGGCCCGGCGGATGTGGAAGCCCTGGGTGACCAGCACGGCCCGCTTCACGCCGAAGATCTCCTTGGCCCGTACGCAGGAGTCCCAGGTGTCGAAGCCCGCGTAGTCGCTGACGATCTGGGTGTCCGGCACCCCCTGGCGCGTGAGGTACGTCCGCATCGCGTTCGGCTCGTCGTACTCGGTGCGGCTGTTGTCCCCGGTGACCAGGACGACCTTCACCTTGCCGGTGCGGTAGAGCTCGGCGGCGGCGTCGAGCCGGTCGGCCAGGTAGGGAGTGGGCTGCCCCCGCCACAGACCCGCACCGAACACCACGGCCACTTCGGCGGCGGGCGCGTCGGCCGTGGTCCGCAGCCGGTCTGCGGCCACCGCGTGCATCCACGCCGAGGGCAGCAGCGCCAGCACGCACCCCGCCATGACGGTCTGCACCACCAGCCGCCGCGTCCGTACGCTGCGCAGCGCCGCCACCGCCCGGCTCCACTCGATTCTCGGCAGGCGCGGTCGGCGCATCATCCATCCCCTGGTGTCTCGGCTGCTGGTCCGCTGGTCAGGACGCGTACGGGCGCCGTGCGGTTCACCCGGGCCCGCGTGCCGGGCGGGCAGCCCGCGCGCCGGCACTTGCTCCGGCACCGGCTCCGGCACTTGCTCCGGCACCCGATCCGGCACCGGCTCCGACATCCGCGCCGGCCGCCGTGTGAGCACCCGGCAAACACCCGTCATCCCCGCGCAACGCACCGGCAATCTCGGGCGCGCAGGATCGATTCATGACGGAGCCGGTGCACCCTCCCGAATTTCCCGCCCTCCCCTTCGACAGTACGGCCGAGCTGCTCGGCCGCATCACCCTCCAGCTGGGCACCCAGCTCAGCGGCCTGCGCCGACCCGGAGTCCGCCCATGCAGCCCACCCTCGTCGCCGTGGCCCACGGCAGCCGCGACCCGCGCGCCCTGCACACCGCCCGCGCCCTCCTCGAACGGGTCCGCGAGCTCCGCCCGCGCCTCGACGTCCGGCTCGGCCACGTCGAGCTGAACGAGCCGCTGCTCGACGACACCCTGAGCGGACTGTCCGGTTCGGCGGTGCTCGTCCCGCTGCTGCTCGGCCGCGGGTACCACGTCAAGCGTGATCTCCCGGCCGCCGCCGCCCGGGCCGGTCACCTGCTCACCCGCGTCGCAGCCCCGCTGGGCCCGCATCCGCTGCTCGTCGAGGCGCTGTACGAGCGGCTCCTGGAAACGGGCTGGACCCCGGCACCCGGTTCGGCCGTCGTGCTGGCCGCCGCCGGTTCCCGCGACCCCGACTCGGCGGCCGACACCCGGCGCACCGCCGCCCTGCTCTCCGAACGCCTCGGCGGCGTCCCCGTGACCCCCGCCTATGCCTCCGCCGCCGCGCCGAGCGCCCCCGACGCGGTCCGGGCCCTCGCCGCCCGCGGCCACCACCGGATCGCCGTGGCCTCGTACTTCGCCGCTCCCGGCCGCTTCGCCACCCAGACCGCGGCTGCCGCGCAGGGCCCCGCCGCCGCCCCGCTGGGCGACCACCCGGCCCTGGCCCGCCTGTTGCTGCACCGCTACGACGAGGCCCGCGCCCTCCCCCTCGACCTGGCACGGCCGGAACTGCTCTCCGCCTGATCCCGATTTGTCAGAGGTTCCGGTTACCGTCTAGTCATGGAAGGCACCACGCACGCCCTCACCGACGACCAGCACGGCCTCTACGACGCGGCCGACACCGAGCGATGGGCCACGGAGCCCGACAAACGGCCCGGCCGGACCGCCTTCCAGCGCGACCGGGCCCGCGTGCTGCACTCCGCCGCGCTGCGCCGGCTCGCCGGGAAGACCCAGGTCGTCACCCCGGGCAGCCGTTCGTACGACTGGGACGCGAGCCCCCGTACCCGCCTCACCCACTCGCTGGAGTGCGCCCAGGTCGGGCGGGAGCTCGGCGCCGCGCTCGGCTGCGACCCCGACCTCGTCGAAGCGGCCTGCCTCTCCCACGACATGGGCCACCCGCCCTTCGGCCACAACGGCGAGGAGGCGCTCAACGAGTTCGCCAAGGACTGCGGGGGCTTCGAGGGCAACGCCCAGTCGCTGCGCCTGCTGACCCGCCTGGAGCCCAAGCGCTTCGTGCCCGATCCGGCGAGCGGGGAACTCGTCAGCGTCGGCCTCAACCTCACCCGGGCCTGCCTGGACGCCGCCACCAAGTACCCGTGGGCGCGCGGCGACCACCCCACCGACCCCGACTCGGTGAAGTTCGGCGCGTACGAGGACGACCTGCCGGTCTTCGCCTGGCTGCGCCGCGGCGCGCCCGCGGACCGCAAGTGCTTCGAGGCCCAGGTCATGGACTGGGCCGACGACGTCGCGTACTCCGTCCACGACTTCGAGGACGGCCTGCACGCCGGCCACCTCGACCCCAACCTCCTCTTCTCGGAGCCCGAGCGCACGGCTATCTGGCAGGTCGCCATCGGCCGGTACGTCCCCGCCGACACCGCGCCCGAGGAGCTGCGGGCCGCCCTCGACCGACTGATGGAGGAGGAGTGGTGGCCGCACGGGTACGACGGCTCGGCCGTCGCCCAGGCCCGGCTGAAGGACGCCACGAGCCAGCTGATCGGCCGGTTCTGCCTGGCCGCCGAGGGAGCCACGCGGGAGGCGTACGGCTCCGGCCGCCTCACCCGGTACGGCGCCGAACTGGTGGTCCCGCGCGAGGCGCGCAACGAGTGCGCGGTGCTCAAGGCGGTCGCCGACCTGTACGTCATGCAGCGCGACGAGCAGGAACGGATCCGCGCCGACCAGCGCATCGTCCTGGCCGAACTGGCGGAGGCGCTCAGCGCCCGCGCGCCCGAGGGGCTGGACCCGCAGTTCCGGGCGGCCTTCGACGCGGCCCCGGACGACCGGGCCAGGAAAAGGGCGGTCATCGACCAGATCGCGTGCCTCACGGACGCATCCGCCCGTTCCCTTCACGCACGCCTCACCCGGCGCGGCCGACGCGCCGAAAGGTGAGCTGATCGAGCCACTCCCCCTTCACGCGGCAGGCTCGGTGCGGGACGCTCGCATGTGCTCGCATGTGGCGGAGAGGTTATGAGGAGGCATCAGGTGGTCGACGCACACCGGACATTCGTCATCGTCGGCGCAGGGCTCGCCGGGGCCAAGGCGGCCGAAACGCTGAGGTCCGAGGGGTTCACGGGGCGGGTGATCCTGATCGGCGACGAGCGCGACCATCCGTACGAACGCCCCCCGCTGTCCAAGGGCTACCTGACGGGCAAGGAGGACCGGGAGAGCGTCTTCGTCCACGAGCCGTCCTGGTACGCGGCCGCCGACGTCGAGCTGCACCTCGGCCAGCCGGCGGTGCACCTCGACCGGGACGCCAAGAAGGTGCTCCTCGGCGACGGCACGGTCCTGCACTACGACAAGCTGCTGCTGGCCACCGGTGCCGAGCCGCGCCGGCTGGACATCCCCGGCACCGATCTGGCCGGGGTCCACCACCTGCGGCGCCTCGCGCACGCGGAACGGCTGAAGGGCGTCCTGGCCGGTCTCGGCCGGGACAACGGTCACCTGCTGATCGCGGGCGCCGGGTGGATCGGCCTGGAGGTGGCGGCCGCGGCCCGCGGCTACGGCGCGGAGGTCACCGTCGTCGAGCCGGAGGCCACCCCGCTGCACGCGGTCCTCGGCCCGGAGATCGGCCGGCTCTTCGCGGACCTGCACGCCGATCACGGGGTGCGGTTCCACTTCGGGGCGCGGCTGACCGAGATCGTCGGCCACGACGGCATGGTGCTGGCCGCCCGCACGGACGACGGGGACGAGCACCCGGCGCACGCGGTGCTCGCCGCCATCGGGGCCGCCCCGCGGACCGCCCTCGCCGAGACGGCCGGGCTCGCCCTCGTCGACCGGGAGCACGGCGGCGGAATCGCGGTGGACTCGTCCCTGCGCACCTCCGACCCGGACGTGTACGCGGTCGGGGACGTGGCCGCCGCACACCACCCGATGCTCGGGACCCGGCTGCGGGTGGAGCACTGGGCCAACGCGCTGAACGGCGGCCCGGCCGCCGCGCGGGCGATGCTGGGGCAGGAGGTCGGCTACGACCGGGTGCCGTACTTCTTCTCGGACCAGTACGACGTGGGCCTGGAGTACTCGGGGTACGCGCCGCCCGGCGGCTACGACCAGGTGCTGATCCGCGGGGACGTGGGCAAGCGGGAGTTCATCGCGTTCTGGCTGTCGGAGGGGAGGGTGCTGGCCGGAATGAACGTGAACATCTGGGATGTCACCGAGCACATCCAGGCTCTGATCAGGTCAAAGGCCCCGGTCAACCGCGAGGCGCTGGCGGACCCGTCCGTTCCGCTCGATGCCCTGGTGCGGTCCCAGGGGGCCTGACAGGATTGCCGGCGCCCGGCCGTAGACTTCACGGGTGGCAGGACGGATCAACGACGACGACGTGAAGGCGGTACGGGACGCGGTCCCGATCGACGCCGTGGTCTCCGAGTACCTCCAACTGCGCAACGCGGGCGGCGGCAACCTCAAGGGCCTGTGCCCCTTCCACGACGAGAAGTCCCCTTCCTTCCAGGTCAGCCCCAGCAAGGGGCTCTACCACTGCTTCGGCTGCCAGGCGGGCGGGGACACCCTCGACTTCGTCATGAAGATCGACCACCTCTCCTTCTCGGAGGCGGTCGAGCGCCTGGCCGGCCTGGCCGGCATCACCCTGCGGTACGAGGAGGGCGGCTACACCGCCGGCACCAGCGGCCGCGGTGACCGCATCCGGCTGGTCGAGGCGCACAAGGCCGCCGCCCAGTTCTACGTCGACCAGCTGGGCAGCCCCGAGGCGGAGATCGGCCGCAAGTTCCTGGCGGAGCGCGGCTTCGACCAGGCCGCGGCCGCGCACTTCAGCGTGGGCTACAGCCCGGCCGGGTGGGACCACCTGACCCGCTTCCTGCGCGGGAAGGGCTTCAGCGACAAGGAGCTGATCACCTCCGGCCTCGCCCAGGACAGCCGCAGCGGCAAGCCGATCGACCGCTTCCGCGGCCGCCTGATGTGGCCGATCCGCGACATCAGCGGCGAGGTGGTCGGCTTCGGCGCGCGCAAGCTGCGCGACGACGACAACGGGCCGAAGTATCTGAACACCCCCGAGACGGCCATCTACCGCAAGTCCCAGGTGCTGTACGGCATCGACCTGGCGAAGAAGGAGATCGCGAAGACCTCCCGGGCCGTGGTGGTCGAGGGCTACACGGACGTGATGGCCTGCCACATGGCCGGGGTCACCACCGCGATCGCGACCTGCGGCACGGCCTTCGGCGGGGACCACATCAAGATCCTGCGCCGGCTGCTGATGGACAACGCCACCGCCGAGGTGATCTTCACCTTCGACGGCGACGCGGCGGGCCAGAAGGCCGCACTGCGGGCCTTCGAGGACGATCAGAAGTTCGCGGCGGAGACCTCGATCACCATCGCCCCCGGCGGGATGGACCCCTGCGACCTGCGCCTCGCCCAGGGCGACGCGGCCGTGTCCGGCCTGGTGGAGGCCCGCACGCCGCTGTTCGAATTCGCCCTGCGGCACATCGTGTCCCGGCACAATCTGGAGAACCCGGCGGGCCGGGCGGCCGCGCTGGCCGAGGCCGCTCCGGTCGTCGCGAGCATCAAGGACCTCTCCATCCAGCACGAGTCGGCGGTCCAGCTGGCGGGCATGCTGGGCATCCTCGACGAGCAGTTCGTGGTCAAGCGGGTCGCGCAGCTGGCCCGCTGGGCCCGTGAGCGCGGCCAGGGCGACGGTCCGCAGGGCGGCCGCCCCGGCGGGGACCGGCAGCGGGGCCGCCCGTCCCACGAGGTCGCCCCCGCGCCCGCCGTCCAGCCGGCCGGCGGTCCCGCGCTGAACCTGCGCAGCCCGGCCCACCGCACCGAGCGCGAGCTGCTCAAGCTCGCCCTCCAGCGGCCGGCCCTGGTCTCCCCCGCGTTCGACGCGTACGGGATCGACGAGTTCACCGCCCCGCCCTACGCCGCGGTGCGCCAGGCCATCCAGGATGCGGGCGGCGCCTCGCAGGCCACCGACGACTACCTGGCCCGGGTCCGCGAGGCCGCCCCGAACGACACCGTCCGCGCGATGGTCACGGAGCTCGCGGTCGAGGCCATCCACGCCAAGACGGTGGACGAGATCTACGCCGGGGTCCAGCTGGTCCAGGTCCGCCTGCGTGCCGTCGACCGACGGGTCCTGGAGATCCAGGGCACCATGACGCGCCTGAGCCCGCAGGCCCCGCCGGAGCAGCACGCGGCCGTCCAGCAGGAGCTGTGGGTGCTCCAGCAGTACGGTCAGCGGCTGCGCAACCGCGGCGCCGAGGGCCTGTAACCACGGTTCAGCGGCGCGCGAACCAGTCGCCGCCGGGGATCTCCCTACCCGTTTCCCGCAGGTCACGGGCTATCAGCGGGGACGCCAGATAGACCCAGGCGCGCACCGTGGTGCCGTCGGGGCGCAGGGCCGGCCGGGCGATCCGGTCGTAGATGTTCCCCGGGCGCCCCGGACCCTCGTACTCCTCCAGCTGGTCCAGCGCGGCGAGCAGCTTTCCGTACGCGCCCGGCGCCGCCGTGATCAGTTCGCCGACGATCGCGGTACCGGGGCGGTGGACCGCGTACGGGTATCCGGGGCCGTCGTAGAGCGCCGCGTCCGGGAGGGTGGCGGGCTCCTCCCGGGCCGTGCGGCCGCGCAGGAAGAGGTCGTGGTTGACCTCGCCCGGGCGCAGGGTCCCGTAGACGAAGAACGGGAGCGGATCGCTCGGGTCCGTTAGCCGTTCGACCGATGTCACGGGGCCCTCCCTCGGGTATGGCGCGGCAGTGCGCGGGCCGGGCCGAAAGTCCCGACTCCCCCGCGCCCCACCACCGTACGCACCGCTGTTACACAACCTCCCGGCGGCCGTGACCCGGGCCGTCTAGCGTCGGCGATGCCCCTCCTTCCGCCTCCTTTCGCCCCCCTTCCGCCCCCTTCCGCCTCACGGTTCTGCATCCATGACACCTTGGTCCCGCCGCCTGCCGGCCGCCCTCCTGTGCGTCTGCGCACTCGCCGCCGCCGGCGGCTGCTCCGTGCCCGGCGGCGGGCTCGGCGCCGCGACGCCCGCGCCCCCGGTGTCCAGCCAGCCGCACCCCGAACCGCTCTGGCCCGCCTGGTCCTCGGCCCCCGGTGCGGCGGTGGGCCGGCAGGAGCCGGCGCCGACACCGCTGAAGAACGCCCCCGAGGTGGGGGCGGAGGGGCTGGGCGGGGTGGACCCGGTTCAGGTGGCGCGCGCCGACCCGCGGATGCGGCCGTACCTCGCCAAGGACTCCATCGAGGCGCCCGGCCGGGCGGGTCTGCGCCCGCCCGTGCACCGGGACCTGACGGGGGACGGGCAACCCGACCTGATCGTGGCCGCCGACACCGCCACCGGCCGCTCGGCCCTGAGCGTCTACTCGGTGGTCGACGGCCGGATCGTCTCCGTCCTGTTCACCATCGGCCGGCAGCTGGCGGCCGACGCGATCGGCACGGACCTGCTGGTCCGCATCGCCGCCGACGACGGCTCCGAGCAGGTAGTCCGCTACCACTGGGGCGGCGACCGGATGACGGTCGTCAACGACGAACGGCGCTTTCGCAAGTCCGGGCCCCGCTGCGACCCCGACGAGACCCCGGCACCCGACTGCGCCACCTCGGACGGGCGGCGCGCACCGTGAGGCCCCTGCTGATGCGCAGCCGGCGTCTGCTGCGGGCGCTCGGGCTGCGCTGGAAGATCGCGATCCTGCTCGCCGTCGGCTGCTCGCTCGTCGCGGTCGCCATCGGGATCCTGATCCACGGGGCACGGGCCCGCCAGATCGGTGACGCGGCCCGGGCGAGCGCCACCGCCCAGCTGATCAGCGTACGGAGGGTGTACGAGCTGACGGGCCGGCTCGACCGCGACAAGGTCGGCGAGGCCGACGCCCGGATCGACTGCCCGCAGCTGCCGGGCCCGCTGCGGGCGGCGGCCCTCGCCGGGCAGCGCAGCACCTACCTGGACATGGCCGGTCCGGACCCGGTGGTCTGGGCCGCCCGGCCGATCGGCGGGGACCACGTGCTGTCCGTACGGCAGTCGCTGGCCGGCGAGCGGGCCGAGCTCGCCGAGCTGGACCGGCAGCTGGTGGCGTACGGGGCCTCGGTCGTGGCGCTCGCGGCGCTGGGCGGGGCGCTGCTGGCCTCCCGGCTGAGCCGGGACCTGCGGACGGCGGCGGAGACGGCCCGCCGGATCAGCGCGGGGGAACTGGACGCGCGCATCGGGCCGTCGGGGGTGCCGGGGGCCCGGGACGAGGTCGCCGCGCTGGCCTCGGCGGTCGACACGATGGCGGCCAGTCTGCAGCAGCGGCTGGAGGCGGAGCAGCGCTTCACCGCGGACGTGGCGCACGAGCTGCGGACCCCGCTGACCGGGCTGCATACCGCTGCCGAACTGCTGCCGCCGGGGCGGCCGACGGAGCTGGTACGGGACCGGGTCGCGGCGCTGCGGACGCTGACGGAGGACCTGCTGGAGGTCGCCCGGCTCGACGCGAACCGGGAGGAGCCTCAGTGGGAGGCCCACCCGCTGGGGCCGCTGGTGGAGTCGATCACGCGGCGTTCGGGGGTGGCCGCGGAGATCGTCGGCGGCCGGACGCCGACCCGGGTGCGCACCGACGTACGGAGGCTGGAGCGGATCCTGGCGAACCTGCTGGCCAATGCCCGGCGGCACGGCGGTGGTCCGGTGACGGTGACGGTGTCGGGGACGACCGTGACGGTACGGGACCGCGGGCCCGGTTTCCCGGAGCGGCTGCTGCGGGAGGGCCCGCAGCGGTTCCTGACGGGCGCGCCCGAACGCGGCCGGGGCACGGGGCTGGGGCTGACCATCGCACTCGGCCAGGCGCAGGTCATCGGGGCCCGGGTCACGCTCGCGAACCCGGCCCCCGCGGGTGCCTCGGCCACGGTGACGCTCCCGCCGGCCTGACGTGCGGGCGGCCGGGCGGGCGGCTGGCCCATGTGCCGGCGGGCGGCCTGGCGGGCGGGCGGCCTCGCGGGCGGGCGGGCGAAATCACCCGGACGGCGCGGACCTCCCTGATGGCCTCAGCCACGGGTCCGACCTGCGAAAACGCGGCTCCGGAGGGCACGGAAAGGCATACCTGACGGGACATCAGCAGGCGCGTGGCGGGTGGGCCGGGTTTCCTCGGAACCACGACCCCGTGTCTCCAGGAGAGTCCCCATGCGCCGACGTACCGCACACGTGCTGACCGCGACCGCGCTGACCGCCGCCGCGTTCACCGGGCCGGTCGCCGGCGCGGTCGCCGCCGCGGACCTCGGCATGGTGGGCTTCGCGCCCGGGGACTTCTCGCCGCTGGAGGTGTGGCCCAAGTCCGCCGCCCCCGGCGCCACCGTCACCGTGAACACCACCGCCTGCGGCAGCGGCAGTCACGCGGACGGCGACGCCACGACGGTCGGCGGCGGCCGGTTCAAGCTGGTCCCGGGCACCCACAAGGAGGTGGTCGTGGGGCAGTTCCACGTCGCCCACGGCACCCGCCCCGGCACCTACGGCATCGGCGCGACCTGCGCGAACGGCAAGTTCGCCACCGGCGACCTGATCGTCACCGAACGCGGCCCGCAGGGCCACGTCAACACCGGGGTGGGCGGTGGCACGACCACCACCACCGACCCCGCCAGGATCGCGGCGGGAGCGGCCGTACTGGCCGCGGCCGCCGTCGGCGGTACCTGGCTCCTGCGTCGCCGGGCGAGCGGCACGCGGAGCTGACGGACGCCCACCGCGGCTCCGGCCGCGGTCCGACCGGTACCGTCCCCCGTCGCCCGCCCCGCGAGGTCCCCCCGTTCGCGGGGCCGGGCGACGGCCAATCACCCCGAAACGGAAACGGAAGCCGAGGGGGTACGCATGGGTGGCGATTTCGGTGGCGCGCGGGGCCGCGACTACCGGCCCCGGCCCGTCAACGGCGACCGCCCCGGGTCCGGAGCACACCCCCGGCCGGCGCGGAGCCGGGTCCCCCGCACCCCCACCGCCCGCCACGGAGGCCTCGTCGCGCTCGCCGCGTGCGTCGGCATCTGGCTCGTCACCAGTGGTTCCCGCGAGCCCGTCGGACCGCCGCTGCCCTCCCCCGGCGAGTCCCTGACCGCCGCCGGCGTGGTGGGCCCCGGTATCGCCCCGCTCCCCGGTTCGCCGCCGGGCCGGATCCGGATCCCCTCCATCCGGGTCGATGCCCCGCTGACCGGGCTCGGGCTGGATGCACACGGCAGCCTCGAGGTACCGCCGCCCGATCGGCGCGACCTGGCCGGCTGGTACCGCCAGGGCACCACCCCGGGCGCCACCGGCACCGCCGTCATCGCCGGGCACGTGGACGACGCAGCCGGGCCGGGGGTCTTCTACGACCTGGGTGCGCTGCGCCGCGGGGCGTCCATCGAGATCCCGCGCGCGGACGGCCGTACGGCGGTGTTCACGGTCCACGCGGTCGAGGTCTACGACGCCAAGGCCTTCCCCGACACCCGCGTGTACGGGCCGTCGGCGCGCGCCGAGCTGCGGGTGATCACCTGCGGCGGCGGATTCTCACCGCGCACGGGCTACCGCGGCAACGTGGTCGTCTTCGCGCACCTCACCGGGACGTACTAGGTAGCCCCGTTCGGAGCTCGCGGGCCCGGCAGGATCCGACAGGGACGGTGCCGGCCGCCCGGGTCAGCCCCACTGCTCCAGGCCCAGCTTGACCACCAGCGCGCCCACCACCGTGAGCAGCACGCCGCGGACGAAGCCGCTGCCCTTCTTGAGGGCCATCCTGGCGCCGATCATGCCGCCGGCCAGGTTGAACACCGCCATCAGCGCGGCCAGCTGCCACAGCACCATGCCCTGGTAGGCGAACATCGCGAGCGCCCCGGCGTTGGTGCAGCAGTTCACGATCTTGGCGGTGGCGGAGGCGGTGACCAGGTCGAGGTGGAGCAGCGCCGTGAGGGCGAGCACCAGGAAGGTGCCGGTACCGGGCCCGATGAGGCCGTCGTAGAAGCCGATGCCGAGGCCCGCGAGCCCGATCGCGAGGAGCACCCGCTGTCGGCTGACGGGCTCGGTGGAGGGAGCGGTGCCGAAGCCCGGCTTGAAGATCACGACACCGGCGACGATCACGAGCACCCCCATGATCAGCGGGCGGAGCGCGTCCTTGCTGATGCCGCCCGCGAGTGCGGCGCCGCCCATCGAGCCGGCGAGCGCGGCCAGGCCGATGCGGACGGCCAGCTTCACGTTCACCGGGGCCTTGCGGACGTACGTCACGGCCGCCCCGGCGGTGCCGACGATGGCCACGGCCTTGTTGGTACCGAGGACGGTGGCGGGGTGGGCATGGGGCAGGCCGAGCAGCAGCGCGGGCAGGAGCAGCAGGCCGCCGCCGCCCACCACCGCATCGATCCAGCCGGCGGCCGCCGCGGCGACGCACAGGACGACGATCATGGTCGTTGATATGTCAGGCACGACTCGACCCTATGGAGCTGTCGGGTGCAGTGACCATCAATCTCCGGAAAGTTGCGCAAAGGTTGAGGTTTGCCGGGCCGGGACCCGGTCCGGCGCCACCGGAGCCGCCGGGTCCACGGCCACCGTCAGCACGCTCGCGGCCAGCACGCTGGCCGCCCCCAGCCCTGCCGCCAGCCGCCTCGCGGGCGGTACGGAGGCCAGCGCGGCGAGCGCGGCCCGCACCGGCGAGGGGCGGCGCGGCTTGCGGTGCCGGGCCGTCGTCGCCGGGCCCCCGGAGCCGACGGGTACGGAGAGGGCTACGTGCAGGGGGTGACGCATGGGGCGGTGACTCCTCTGGGGCGACGCGCGGAGGGCGAGTAGCGGGAACGCGGGCACCGGCAACGCGGGCAGCGGGAACGCGGCTCAGAAGCTGAAGCACTCGGAATGGATGTGACCGGCCGGCACCCCGGCCCGCAGCAGCGCGGCCCGGGTCGCCTCGGCCATCCCCGGCGGCCCGCACAGGTACACGTCGTGCTCGGCCAGGTCCGGCACCAGCGCGGCCAGCGCCTGCGGGGCCAGCGGATCGTAGGCGGCGTCGGACGGCCCGAGCAGATAGTGCAGACCGGCCTGCCGCCCGGCGGCGATGGCCTCCAGCTCGGCCCGCAGGACCAAGTGCTCCTCGGCCCCCGCCCGGTAGAGCAGGGTGATGTCTCCCGGACCGCCGGGCAGGGTCTCGAACAGGGCCCGCATCGGGGTGATCCCGACCCCGCCCGCGATCAGCAGCACCTTGGGCCGGGTCCGCCGGGCGGCGGTGAGCGCGCCGAACGGCCCAGTGGCCAGCACCCGCGTCCCGGGGCGCAGCCGCCGGATCCGGCGGGAGTGGCCGCCGAGCCCCTTGACGGTGATCCGCAGGGCGTTCCCGCGGACCGGCGCGGACAGCGAGAACGGCAGGGCGGTGTGCCAGAGCCGCCGCTGGAGGAACCGCCAGCGCAGGAACTGGCCCGGTTCCGCGCGCAACTCGGCCAGGTGCTGCCCGTACATGACGACGGAGACCACCCCGGGCCCCTCGACCCGGACGTCCACCACCCGCACCGCGTGCCGCAGGGCCTGCCGTACGGGCACCACGGCGCGGTACCAGACCAGCAGGACGGCGACCACGGTGTGGGCGAGCGCCCAGAACCAGGCGACCGCGGCCAGGTCGGGTCCGGCGAGCTGGTGCCCGAAGGCGAGGGCGGCGGCGAGGTGGACGAGCAGGTGCACCCCGCGCCAGGTTTCGTGCGGCATCCGGCGGCGTACCGCCCGGGCGGAGGTCACGCCGACCGCGGCCAGGAGGACGGTCCCGGCCGCGGCGGCGGCGAGCGCGGGGTAGCCGAGCAGCTCCTGGACGGCGGAGACCACGTCGATTCCCTCGTGCACGGCATATCCGAGCAGGGCGAAGAGCCCGTGCCCGAAGCAGAGGAGGAGCACGTACCGGCCGCCGAAGGCGTGCCAGCGGGCGAGCCGGTCGGCGCCGACCCCGTGCTCCACGGCGGGCACCCGGGCCATCAGGAAGAGCAGCACCAGCACCCCGTAGCCGGCGAGCAGGCCGGACAGGTGCGCGGCGGTGGCGAACAGCGCGTCGGGTCGCGCCGAGGGCCGCACCTGCACCGCCCAGAGCAGGACCACCACCCCCGCACCGCCCAGCATCCCGCCCCTCACCCGCACCGCCGCATCTCGCATACGGAGCACGCTAAGGGCCCCGGAGGCGGCCCTGATGATCCTTAAGCCGGCCTTGAGGAAGGCCTCACCGACCCTTAACCCGAGCGCTGAGGTCGGCGTTCCGTCCGGGTAACAGGGGCGATGCCGAGGGGAAACAGCGGCCCCGCACGCTCGTGGCATGACCTCGGACCAGCGTGTGGTGGTGATCGGCGGCGGGCTCGCGGGCCTGCGGCTCGCGCAGCGGCTCGGGCCGGCCGCGGCCGTGACCGTACTCGGCGAGGAGACGCACGCGCCGTACAACCGGGTGCTGCTCGCGGAGGTCCTCGCCGGCCGGTACGCACCGGAGGTGACCGCCCTCCCCGCGCCCGGCCCGGTGCTGCGGCGGGGGGTCCGGGCCGTGCGCGTGGACCGCGCGGAGCGGGTCGTGCACTGCGACGACGGCACGGTCGCCCGGTACGACACGCTCGTGCTGGCCACCGGCTCGAACGCGGTACTCCCTCCGCTGCGCGGGCTCTTCGAGCCGGAGGGGCGGGAACTCCCGGACGGTGTGCACGCGTTCCGCACGATGGACGACTGCCTGGCGCTCTCGGCGGCGCTGCGCCCCGGAGTGCGGGCGGTGGTGATCGGCGGCGGCCTGCTGGGCGTCTCGGCGACCCGTGCGCTCGCCGCGCGGGGCGCGCAGGTGGTCCTGGCGCAGCAGGGCGAGCACCTGATGGAACGCCAGCTGGACGCCGGGGCCTCCGCACTGCTGCACACCCACCTGACCTCACTCGGCGTCGAAATCCACACCGAGTGCCGGGTCCGCGGCCTGACCACGTCTGCGGCGCGGGGGTCCGGGGGCAGCGCCCCCGGCAACGGCGCCGCACTCGGGCAGCGGCGCGTCACCGGGGTCGAGCTCGCCGACGGCTACCGGCTCGACGCCGATGTCGTCGTCCTCGCCTGCGGCGTACGCCCCCGAACGGGCCTCGCCCAGGCCGCCGGACTGGAAGTCCGCAAGGGCATCGTGGTCGACGACCACCTCCGCACCAGTGACCCCCGCATCCACGCCATCGGCGACTGCGCCGAGCACGACGGCCAGGTGTACGGACTCGCGGGCGCCGCCCTGGAGCAGGCCGACGCCCTGGCGACGGTCCTCACCGGAGCCCCCGCGCCGTACACCGGCACCCGCGCCCTCACCCGCCTCACCCTCGGCGGAGCCGAGAACGGCTCCCTGGACCTCGCCGCCTTCGGCGAGACCACCGCCCTCCCCGGCGACGACGTGGTCCGCCTCGCCGACGCCACCCGCCGGACCTACCGGAAGGTCGTCGTGCGGGGCGACCGCCTCGTCGGCGGGGTGCTGCTCGGCGAACTCTCCACCGTGGGGGCGCTCGCCCGCACCTGGGAGGGCGGGGAAGCACCGCACGACCTGTTCCACCTGCTCACCGACGACGGAGGCCACTGACATGTCCGAGCCCTTGCCCACGATCGTGCTCATCGGGCACGGCATGGTCGGCCAGCGCTACCTCGAAGCCCTCGCCGAGCGCGGGGCCACCGCCACGCACCGGATCACCGTGCTCTGCGAGGAGCCCCGGCCCGCCTACGACCGCGTGCACCTGACCTCGTACTTCTCCGGCAGCACCGCCGAGGACCTGTCCATGACCCCCGCCGGGTTCATGGAGCAGCACGGCATCGCCCTCCACCTCGACGACCCCGCCGAGCACATCGACCGGGCCGCCCGTACCGTCACCTCCCGCTCCGGGCGGGTATTCCCGTACGACGTCCTGGTGCTGGCCACCGGCAGCTATCCCTTCGTCCCGCCGGTCCCCGGCAAGGACGCCCCGGGCTGCTTCGTCTACCGCACCATCGAGGACCTCCTCGCGATCGAGGAGTACGCGAAGAGCCGCAGCTCCGGCGCGGTCGTCGGCGGCGGACTCCTCGGGCTGGAGGCCGCCGGCGCCCTCCAGGGGCTGGGACTGGCCACCCGTGTCGTCGAGTTCGCCCCGCGCCTGATGCCCGTACAGGTCGACGAGGGCGGCGGCGCGGCCCTGCTGCGCACCATCGAGTCCATGGGGCTGACCGTCCACACCGGCGTCGGCACCCAGGAAGTGGTGATCGGCGAGGACGGCCACGTCAGCGGAATGCGGCTCTCCGACGGCTCCACCGTCGACACCGACCTCGTGGTCTTCTCCGCCGGCGTCCGCCCCCGCGACCAACTGGCCCGCGACGCCGGGCTGGACGTCGGCGAGCGCGGCGGCATCGCGGTCGACGCCCGCTGCCTGACCTCCGACCCGCGCGTCTACGCCATCGGCGAGTGCGCCCTCGCCGTCGACGGCCGCGTCTACGGGCTGGTCGCCCCCGGCTACGAGATGGCCGAGACCGCCGCCGACGATCTGCTGGGCCGCGCCAAGGAGTTCACCGGAGCCGACCTCTCCACCAAGCTCAAGCTGCTCGGCGTGGACGTGGCCTCCTTCGGCGACGCCCACGGCACCACCCCGGACAGCCTGGACGTCGTCTGGTCCGACTCCCGCTCCGGCGTCTACAAGAAGCTGGTCGTCTCGCCCGACGGGGTCCTGCTCGGCGGGGTGCTGGTCGGCGACGCGGACTCCTACGGACTGCTGCGTCCGCTCACCGGCAGCGTCCCGCCCGTGTCCCCCGAGCAGCTGGTGCTGCCCGCCGGCGTCGGCGCCCCGGTCGCGCTCGGCCCCTCCGCGCTCCCCGACCACGCGGTGATCTGCTCCTGCCACAACGTCACCAAGAAGGCCATCGCCGCCTGTGCCACCCTCGCCGAGGTCAAGAAGTGCACCAAGGCGGGCACCGGCTGCGGCAGCTGCGTCAAGGTGATCGGGCAGCTGCTGCCCGCCGCCGCCGACCAGGGGCTGTGCGGCTGCTTCCCCTTCACCCGGGCCGAGCTGTACGAGATCGTCCGCACCCGCCGGCTGACCTCGTACCAGGAGCTGCTCGACGGCCACGGACGCCCTGAGGCGCGGGGCGGCGACGGCTGCGAGGTCTGCAAGCCCACCGTCGGCTCGATCATCGCCTCGCTCGCCCCGACCCTCGGCGCGAGCGGCTACGTCCTGGACGGGGAGCAGGCCGCCCTCCAGGACACCAATGACCACTTCCTCGCGAACATGCAACGCAACGGCTCGTACTCGGTCGTCCCGCGCATCCCGGGCGGTGAGATCACCCCCGACAAGCTGATCGTGATCGGCGAGGTGGCCCGCGACTTCGGCCTCTATACGAAGATCACCGGCGGGCAGCGGATCGATCTCTTCGGCGCGAGCGTGGACCAGCTCCCGCGGATCTGGGCGCGGCTCGTCGACGCCGGTTTCGAGTCCGGGCACGCGTACGGGAAGGCGCTGCGCACGGTGAAGTCCTGCGTGGGGCAGACCTGGTGCCGCTACGGCGTCCAGGACAGCGTCCGGATGGCCATCGACCTGGAACTACGCTACCGGGGGCTGCGCGCCCCGCACAAGCTGAAGTCGGCGGTCTCCGGCTGCGCCCGCGAGTGCGCGGAGGCGCAGAGCAAGGACTTCGGGGTCATCGCGACGGCGAGTGGCTGGAACCTGTACGTCGGCGGCAACGGCGGGGCCACCCCGCGCCACGCCGACCTGCTGGCCCAGGACCTGTCGGACGCGGAACTGGTCCGGCTGATCGACCGGTTCCTGATGTTCTACATCCGCACCGCCGACCGGCTGGAGCGGACCTCCACCTGGCTGGAGCGGCTGGAGGGGGGCCTGGCGCACCTGCGGGACGTGGTCGTGCACGACTCCCTCGGGCTGTGCGCGGAGCTGGAGGCCCTGATGGCCGACCACGTGGCGCACTACCGGGACGAATGGGCCGAGACGCTCCAGGACCCGGAGCGGCTGCGCCGGTTCGTGTCCTTCGTCAACGCGCCGGGTGCTCCCGACCCGACCGTGAAGTTCGTCCCCGAGCGCGACCAGGTCAAGCCCGACCTGGCCGTCCTGACCATAGGAGGAGCCGTCCGATGACCGTGGAACTGCAGGTTGCGCAGGGCTGGCTGACGGTGTGCGAGCTGTCCGCGCTCACCCCCGGGCGCGGGGTCGCGGCGCTGCTGCCGGACGGCAGCCAGGCCGCGGTGTTCGTCGACCGCGCGGGGCGCCCGTACGCCATCGGCAACCAGGACCCCTTCACCGGGGCGCACGTGCTCTCGCGCGGGCTGGTGGGGACGGCGGGGGGCCGGCCCTTCGTGGCCTCGCCGCTGCTCAAGCAGCGCTTCGACCTGGAGTCGGGGCGCTGCCTGGACGACGAGGAGACGGCGGTCCGGACCTACCCGGTGCGGACCGCCGCGACCTCGTGACCGCGGGCGGTGATGTCGTCAGCTCTGGACCATCGACGGGTCCATCCACATGATCTCCCAGGTGTGACCGTCGAGGTCGTCGAAGGCGCGGCCGTACATGACGCCGTGGTCCTGGGCGGGGCGGGGCTCGGTGGCGCCGGCCGCCAGGGCCCCGTCCACCAGCTCGTCGACCGCGGTGCGGCTCTCGGCGCTCAGACAGATCAGCACCTCGGACGTCTTCGTCGCGTCCGCGATCTCCTTGTGGGTGAAGTCCTTGTAGCGGTCCTCGGTCAGGAGCATGGCGACGATGGTGTCGCTGATGACCATCGAGGCGCAGTTCTCGTCGGTGAACTGGGCGTTGAAGGAGTAGCCCAGCTTGCTCCAGAACGCCTTGCTGGCCTCCAGGTCCTTGACCGGCAGGTTGACGAAGATCATGGTGGCGGACATCGAGGTCTCTCTTCTCTCGCGCGGGTGCCCGGTGCGGCTGCTCGGTGCGGGTGCTCGGTGCGTGCTGCTCGGTGCTTTCGAGAGGTAGACCCGAGGCCCCCGGGAAACTCATCGCTGCCCGCGAAGTTTTTTCGCATTTTCTTTCCGGACCGCGAAACCACAGGTCAGGGCGCTGCCACTGGGCGAGAGCCCCAGCGCGGGACGTCTCCGGCGTGATGGCCCGCCGTTCCACCGCCCGCCCCGGCGTCACGACGCGGCGCCGCCGGAGGATTGAACGCCGAGCGGTCGCTCGTGCGTAATGAGGAGTTGGCGCCACGTCAACTGGCGCCACCTAGGTTCCTCGACGCGTGCGACCCCGCGTCCGACCGGCCGCGGGGCCTTCCTCCCACAGGAGTGACCGTGGAACGTCGTACCTTCCTGCGTGGTGCGGTGATCGGTTCGTCGGCGGCCGCCTTCGGCGGCACGTTGATGCACGGGGCCGCGTACGCCGCCCCCGCCCAGCCCGGAGCCGGTCCCTACGGGCCGCTCGGCGCGGCCGACGCCAACGGGATCATGCTCCCCAGCGGCTTCACCAGCCGGGTCATCGCCCGCTCGGGCCAGAACGTCAGCGGTACCTCGTACACCTGGCACAGCGCCCCCGACGGCGGCGCGTGCTTCGTCGACGGATCGGGCTGGATCTACGTGTCCAACTCGGAGATCAACCCCTCCGGCGGCGCGAGCGCGGTGCGGTTCGACTCCGCCGGCACCGTCATCGGTGCCCAGCGGATCCTCTCCAACACCCGGCAGAACTGTGCCGGCGGCAAGACGCCCTGGAACACCTGGCTGTCCTGCGAGGAGGTCGACCGCGGCTTCGTCTACGAGACCGACCCGTACGGGGTGAACGCGGCCGTCCAGCGCCCGGCGATGGGCCGGTTCAAGCACGAGGCGGCCGCCGCCGACCCGGTGCGCAAGGTCATCTACCTGACCGAGGACGAGACCAGCGGCTGTTTCTACCGGTTCGTCCCGACCACCTGGGGCAACCTCTCCTCCGGCACCCTCCAGGTACTGAAGGCCGGAACCGCCACCTCCGGCTCCTTCACCTGGCAGAACGTCCCGGACCCGGACGGATCGCCGACCGCGACCCGCAGCCAGGTCTCCGGTTCGAAGAAGTTCAACGGCGGCGAGGGCTGCCACTACGCCAACGACACCGTCTGGTTCACCACCAAGGGCGACAACCGGGTCTGGCAGCTCAACCTCACGAACAACACGTACGAGCTGGCCTACGACGACTCGCTCGTGCCCGGCGGAGCGGCCCCGCTGACCGGCGTGGACAACGTCACCGGGTCCTCGTTCGGCGACCTGTACGTCGCCGAGGACGGCGGCAACATGGAGATCTGCGTGATCACCCCGGACGACGTGGTGGCGCCCTTCCTGCGGATCACCGGCCAGTCCTCCTCGGAGATCACCGGCCCGGCCTTCTCCCCCGCCGGCAACCGGCTCTACTTCTCCAGCCAGCGCGGCACGAGCGGCAGCTCGTCCGGCGGCATCACGTACGAGGTAACGGGCCCCTTCCGCGTCTGAAGCCCCGCCGCCTTCCCGACCCCACCGCCGCCCCCTCCAGCCCCGCCGGCGCTCCCCTCCAGCCCCGCCGGCGTTTGAGGCGCGGGGTCCGGGGGCGGAGCCCCGCTCTTCCAGCCCCGCCGGCGTTTGAGGCGCGGGGGCTCGGGGGCAGCGCCCCCGCAACGGCGCCGCGCCCGCACGACCGACCGCGCCCCGACGGGTACGACCCGCCGGGGCGCGGCCCCGTCATGACGCGACGGCCCCGCCCTTCAGCAGCGCGGCCCCCAGCGGCGTCACGGTGTGCAGCACCGCGTTCCCCCGCCGCAGCGTGGTCACCAGCCCCGCCTCCCGCATCACGCACGCGTGCTGGCTCGCGGAGGCCAGCGAGACCCCGGCCCGGCGGGCCAGCTCGCTGGTGGTCGCGCCGTCCCCTATGGCCCGCAGCACGACCGAGCGGGTGTGCCCGACCAGCTTCCCCAGGGTGCGCTGGCGCTGCTCCTCCACGGGCCGGGCGGACTCACCGCCCGCGGGCGCCGAGGCCAGCTGCGCCGCGGCGGGGTAGACCAGCACCGGCGGCAGCTCCGGGTCGTGCAGGGTCACCGCCGTGCGTCGGCAGAAGAAGGACGGCTGGAGCAGCAACCCGCGCCCCCGCAGCCGTACGTCACGGTCCACGGGGTAGTCGCACTCCAGCACCGGAGCCCGCCAGCGCAGCATGGGCGGCAGCGAGGACAGCAGCTCGTCCGCACCCCCGTCCAGCAGGGCCCGGCCGCGCGCGGCCCGCTCGGCCTCGATCTGCGCCTGGATGTGCGTCCAGTACGGCTCCACGGCCGCCCGGTGGTAGGCGCGCAGCTCGCCCATGAGCCGCGGCAGCTGCTTGCCGCCGTCGTCCATGAACTCCCGGAGCCGCGGCGTCATCGGCGCACCGGCGCCCAGCAGCTGCAGCTCGCGCCGCATGCGCTCGGGACGGATCCCGCGCAGCGCGTCGAGGCCCACGTCCCACCCGTACTGCCCCTCCACGGGGGTCAGGAAATCGGGGAAATAACCACGACTCGGTATGAGCATACCGAGCGTACGTGTTTCACTATTCAACCTGCTCCGGGTTTCCGTACGCCATTCACCGAACAACCGGGCATCACGCCGGTCTCTTAAGCGGTGAAAGCTGAGAATCGTTTCCCACAACGCATCGGGACGCCCTGCCATCCGTACGCGTGCCAGGTCCACTCCAGTGAAATGGATACGCAGCACCGAACCCCCACCTGTGCAACCGCAATCCCCCCGCTCCATGAGTATGCACGCAGTCACACGTGGTCACCACGCCCTTTCGGCCACAGTTGAAACCCCTTTCGGCAGGGGCGTGACAACCGAAATCCTGTACTCCGCCGGGCACACTCCGGTGCGACCGAAACGCTCCGCGAAGGCCGTGGGGGGCTTTGCGGGGCCTGGCGGTCGGTCGCACCGGGAAGCGCCGACGTGCCCGGCAGAATGACAGCGGCGGTGGACGGGTGGGGATCCGTCCACCGCCTGCTGGCGTAAAGATTTGTTGAACAACAAAAATAGGCGCGCCCGCCCCCGGGTCGTCAGGGAACCCGGGGACAGGCGCGGTCTATGGGGCCCTTGGCGGCCCAGGGGTCAGCGGCTGTCGCTGCCCTTCGCCTCGGCGGCCGCACGGCCGGCCTCCAGGCGCGCCACCGGAATCCGGAACGGCGAGCAGGAGACGTAGTCGAGGCCCACCTCGTGGAAGAAGTGGACGGACTCGGGGTCGCCGCCGTGCTCACCGCAGACGCCGAGCTTGAGGTCGGGGCGGGTGGCCCGGCCCTGCTTGACCGCGTGGCGGACGAGGGAGCCGACGCCGTCCTTGTCGATGGTCTCGAAGGGCGAGACCCCGAAGATGCCCTTCTCCAGGTAGGCCGTGAAGAAGCTGGCCTCGACGTCGTCGCGGGAGAAGCCCCACACCGTCTGGGTCAGGTCGTTCGTGCCGAAGGAGAAGAACTGCGCGGCCTCGGCGATCTGGGCGGCCGTCAGGGCGGCGCGCGGCAGCTCGATCATCGTGCCGATGCTCAGCTTGAGGTTGGTGCCGGTGGCGGCCTCGACCTCGGCGATGACCTGGACGGCCTCGTCGCGGACGATCTCCAGCTCCTGGACGGTGCCGACGAGCGGGACCATGATCTCGGCGCGCGGGTCGCCCTTGGCGTTCTTGCGCTCGGCGGCGGCCTCGGCGATCGCCCGGACCTGCATCTTGAACAGGCCGGGGATGACCAGGCCGAGACGGACACCGCGCAGACCCAGCATCGGGTTCTGCTCGTGCAGCTTGTGCACGGCCTGGAGCAGGCGCAGGTCGTTCTCGTTGGCGTCCTTGCGGGACTCGGCGAGGGCGACGCGCACCGACAGCTCGGTGATGTCGGGCAGGAACTCGTGCAGCGGCGGGTCCAGGAGGCGGACGGTGACGGGCAGGCCGTCCATCGCCTCGAACAGCTCAACGAAGTCCTTCTTCTGCAGCGGCAGGAGGGCACTGAGTGCCGCCTCGCGCTCTTCGTCGGTGTCCGCGAGGATCAGTCGCTCCACCAGTTCACGGCGCTCGCCGAGGAACATGTGCTCGGTGCGGCACAGGCCGATGCCCTGGGCGCCGAAGCGGCGGGCGCGCAGCGCGTCCTCGGCGTTGTCGGCGTTGGCGCGCACCCGCAGGCGGCGGACCCGGTCCGCGTAGGCCATGATCCGGTGGACGGCGGCGACGAGCTCGTCGGCGTCGTCGGCGCCGGCGTGCATCCGGCCCTCGAAGTACTCGACGACCGGGGACGGTACGACGGGTACCTCACCGAGGTAGACCTTGCCGGTGGAGCCGTCGATGGAGACGACGTCGCCCTCTTCGATGACCGTGTCGCCGACCGTCATGCGGCGGCGCTTGGTGTCGACGTCCAGTTCCTCGGCGCCGCAGACACAGGTCTTGCCCATGCCGCGGGCGACGACGGCGGCGTGCGAGGTCTTGCCGCCGCGCGAGGTCAGGATGCCCTCGGAGGCGATCATGCCGTCGAGGTCGTCCGGGTTGGTCTCGCGGCGGATCAGGATGACCTTCTCGCCGGAGCGGGACCACTTGACGGCCGTGTACGAGTCGAAGACGGCCTTGCCGACGGCCGCGCCCGGGGAGGCGGCGATACCGCGGCCGAGCAGCTCGGTCTTCGCGTCCTCGTCGAAGCGCGGGAACATCAGCTGCGCGAGCTGGTGACCCGTGACGCGCTGGAGGGCCTCGGCCTCGGTGATCAGGCCCTGGTCCACGAGCTGCGTGGCGATGCGGAAGGCCGCACCCGCCGTGCGCTTGCCGACGCGGGTCTGGAGCATCCACAGCTGGCCGCGCTCGATGGTGAACTCGATGTCGCAGAGATCCTTGTAGTGGTTCTCCAGCGTCGTCATGATCGTCATGAGCTGGTCGTACGAGGCCTTGTCGATGGTCTCCAGGTCCGCGAGCGGCACCGTGTTGCGGATGCCCGCGACGACGTCCTCGCCCTGGGCGTTCTGGAGGTAGTCGCCGTAGACGCCCGCGTGGCCGCTGGCGGGGTCGCGGGTGAAGGCGACGCCGGTGCCGGAGTCGGGGCCGAGGTTGCCGAAGACCATGGAGCAGACGTTGACCGCGGTGCCCAGGTCGCTCGGGATGCGCTCCTGGCGGCGGTAGAGCTTGGCGCGGTCGGTGTTCCACGAGTTGAAGACGGCCTCGACGGCGAGGTCGAGCTGCTCGCGGGCGTCCTGCGGGAACTCGCGGCCGGCCTGCTTGGCGACGATCTTCTTGAAGCGGGTGACCAGCTTCTTCAGGTCGGCGGCGTCGAGGTCGGTGTCGACGGTGACCTTCTTGGCGGCCTTGGCCTCGTCGAGGGCCTCCTCGAAGAGCTCGCCGTCGACGTCCAGGACGGTCTTGCCGAACATCTGGATGAGGCGGCGGTACGAGTCCCACGCGAAGCGCTCGTTGCCCGCCTGCGAGGCGAGGCCCTTCACGGAGGCGTCGGAGAGACCGATGTTCAGGACGGTGTCCATCATGCCGGGCATCGAGAACTTCGCACCGGAACGCACGGAGACCAGCAGCGGGTCGTCCGACTGGCCGAGCTTCTTGCCCATCTTGGTCTCGAGGGCGGCAAGGTGGGCGCTGACCTCGTCGCGCAGCGCGGCCGGGGCCGTGCCGCTGTCGAGGTAGACCTTGCAGGCCTCGGTGGTGATGGTGAAGCCGGGAGGGACCGGCAGACCCAGGTTGGTCATCTCGGCGAGGTTGGCTCCCTTGCCGCCGAGAAGGTCCTTGAGGTCCCGGTTGCCCTCGGTGAAGTCGTAGACGAACTTCTGATCTTTGTTTTCCGACACGGGTCTCGACTCCTCGAGGCTCGGTGGCTGCCCTGACGGCCAGGAACATACCCAGATCGAAGGCTTCTGGGTACGTCCACTTGGTCGTCATACGGCTGTAACCACCCGTGCGCCAGCAGATCGAAAGTAACTCATGGGTAATCAGAAACCCCGAAGAGCCTTCACATCCCGAAGGGTGAGGGGGCTCCTGAGGCCTGATCACGCTCGGATGAGCGATCATCGATACCTTTGCGTTCAAGTATTGAACGCACAAAGGGTGGCACCCAGTGCCACCCTTTGAAAGTCTTATCCGCGATTCATCTGCTCATCTGAGCGAAACCCTCCCCATGCGTGGCGTATATCACGCACCACGGAGGGCGATTTGTCAGCCTCCGGAGGTGTCCAGTTCTGCGTCCTCGCTCACGCCCGCGCAGTCGTACGGGTCCTTCAGCCAGCCGTCCGGCAGGACAACTCGGTTGTTTCCGGACGTCCGACCACGAGGGCCGTCGGCGCTCTCGGGCCACGCCTGGTCCAGGTCGAGCTCGCTCAGATGAGCGTCCAGCTCGGCCAGCGAAGAGGTGACCGCGAGCTTCTGCCGCATCTCGGACCCCACCGCGAAGCCCTTGAGGTACCAGGCCACGTGCTTACGGAAGTCGATCACCCCGCGGGCTTCGTCGCCGATCCACTCCCCCAGCAGCTGCGCGTGGCGGTGCATGCTGGTCGCGACCTCGCGCAGGGTGGGCTTGTGGAAGTCCTCGGGCCGCCCCTCGAAGGCCGCCACCAGGTCGTTGAACAGCCACGGGCGCCCCAGGCAGCCGCGGCCCACGACCACGCCGTCGCAGCCGGTCTCGCGGACCATGCGCAGCGCGTCCTCCGCGCACCAGATGTCGCCGTTGCCGAGCACCGGGATCTCCGGCACGTGCTCCTTCAGCCGTGCGATGGCGTCCCAGTCGGCGGTGCCGCCGTAGTGCTGGGCGGTGGTCCGCCCGTGCAGGGCTATGGCGGTGACCCCCTCCTCGACGGCGATCCGGCCCGCGTCGAGGTAGGTGAGGTGGTCGTCGTTGATGCCCTTGCGCATCTTCATGGTGACCGGCAGGTCGCCGGCGCCCGCGACGGCCTCGCGCAGGATGGCCCGCAGCAGGTTGCGCTTGTAGGGCAGGGCCGAGCCGCCGCCCTTGCGGGTCACCTTGGGGACCGGGCAGCCGAAGTTGAGGTCGATGTGGTCGGCGCGGTCCTCTTCGACGATCATGCGGACCGCCTTGCCGACCGTGACCGGGTCCACCCCGTACAGCTGAATCGAGCGGGGCTTCTCGGTCTCGTCGAAGTGGATCAGCTGCATGGTCTTCTCGTTGCGCTCGACCAGGGCGCGGGTCGTGATCATCTCGCTCACGAACAGCCCCTTGCCGCCCGAGAACTCCCGGCAGAGGGTACGGAACGGGGCATTGGTGATGCCGGCCATGGGCGCGAGCACCACCGGGGGCTGCACGGTGTGCGGGCCGATCGCGAGGGGCGGAGGGAGCGTGGTCATCCGCCCATTGTCCCGCATGCCGAGGGGGTGGGGCGGACGTAGCATCGGCCCATGATCGAGTCGAGTCCCCGGCAGCGCGTGCTCGTCCTGGCGATCTGCTGCATGAGCCTGCTGATCGTCAGCCTCGACAACACCGTGCTCAATGTCGCCCTGCCCTCGATGCGCCGCGATCTGGACGCCTCGGTCTCGGGGCTGCAGTGGAGCATCGACGCCTACACCCTCGTACTGGCCTCGCTGCTGATGCTCGCGGGGTCCACCGCCGACCGGATCGGCCGCCGCAAGGTGTTCGTGGCCGGTCTGGTGGCCTTCACGGTCGGCTCCCTGCTCTGTTCGCTCGCCCCCAGCCTCGACTGGCTGATCGTCTTCCGCATGGTGCAGGCGGTGGGCGGTGCGATGCTCAACCCGGTGGCGATGTCGATCATCACCAACACCTTCACCGATCCCGCCGAGCGGGCTCGGGCCATCGGTGTGTGGGGGGCGGTCGGGGGCATCTCCATGGCGGCGGGCCCGCTGATCGGCGGCGTGCTGGTCGACTCCGTGGGCTGGCGTTCCATCTTCCTGATCAACCTGCCGATCGGGCTGGCGGCGTTCGCGCTGACCCTGCGCCACATCCCGGAGTCCCGGGCGGCCCGGCCGCGGCGCCCGGACCCGCTGGGCCAGGTGCTGGTCATCGCCCTGCTGGGCAGTCTGACGTACGGGATCATCGAGGCCCCGGCCGCCGGCTGGCGCTCGCCCCTGATCATGGGGTGCGCGGTGGTGGCCTTCGCCTCGTTCGTGGGGCTGCTGATCCACGAGCCCCGCTGCAAGGAGCCGCTGATCGACCTCCGGTTCTTCCGGAGCGCGCCCTTCAGCGGCGCGACGGTGATCGCGATCAGCGCGTTCGCCGGGCTGGCCGGCTTCCTCTTCCTGAACACGCTGTACCTCCAGGACGTCCGCGGGCTGAGCGCCCTGCACGCCGGGCTGTACATGCTGCCGATGGCGGGGCTGACCGTCTTCTTCGCTCCGCTGGCCGGGCGGCTGGTGGGCAGCCGCGGGCCGCGGATCTGCCTGCTGATCGCGGGGGTGTCGATGGCGGCGAGCGGGCTGCTGTTCGCCCTGTTCGAAGCGGAGACGTCGAACCCGCTGCTGTTCACCGGGTACATGCTGTTCGGGCTCGGCTTCGGCATGGTGAACGCGCCGATCACCAATACGGCGGTGTCCGGGATGCCGCGCTCCCAGGCGGGGGTCGCGGCCGCCATCGCCTCCACGAGCCGGCAGACCGGCGGCACGCTGGGCGTCGCGGTGATCGGCTCCGTGCTGGCGGCCGGCCTGGCGCACGGCTCGGACTTCTCTGCGGCGGCGCAGCCGGCGTGGTGGATCATCACGCTCTGCGGGCTGCTGGTCCTGGTCGTGGGTGCGGCGACGAGCGGCACCTGGGCCCGCGCGACGGCGGAGCGGACCGCCCGCACCCTGGAGGAGCAGGCGGGGGAAACCGCCGCGGCGGGTTCGCCGCGCGGCTAGCGCGTATCCGTGCGGGCGGCTACTCGCCGCACTCGAAGTCCTCGGCCGAGGTGTTGACCCGGTCGAGGAGGCCGCGCAGGAGGTCGCGCTCCGAGGCCGAGAGGCCCGCGAAGATGCCGCTCTCGACCTCGTCGAGGGCGGTGTTCGTCTTGTGGAGGGCGGCTTCTCCGGCGTCGGTGATGGCCACGTTGTGACGGCGGCGGTCGGCCGGGTCGCGGCGGCGCTCGGCCAGGCCCTCGCCCTCCAGGTCGTTCAGGATCCCGACGAGCACGCTCGGGTCCACCTCCAGCCGCTCGGCGAGCGCCCGCTGGCTGATGGGGCCGCTCTCCAGGTGCATCAGCGTCATCGCGTGCCGCGGGGTGAGCCCGGCCGCGCCGAGGGCCCGCTTCATCCGGGTCTGGGTGACCGATCCGTGCCAGGCGAGCAGCAGGCCCAGCCGCTGCGGAGGGTGCGGTCCGTCCTGATCTGCCGTCATGGTCCACATCGTAGCAACCAGGAAATGATTGCATTGAGGATATCGTTGATGCTATTCAATGGTTTCACATCGCCAACCGTTGGAGATATCCATGTTCATCGCCTACGCCGTCGTCGGCGTCCTGCTCGCCCTCGCCCTCACCGCCTCGGCCACCTTCACCCTCCAGCGCAACGACCAGATCGTGGCGAACATGCAGAAGGTCCAGGTGCCGGACTCGTGGCTGCCACGCCTGGCCGCCCTCAAGGCCGCGGGCGCGATCGGCCTGGTGGCCGGCCTGTGGGTGACTCCGCTCGGCGTGGCCGCCGCCGTCGGCGCGACCCTCTACTTCATCGGGGCGGTCATCAGCCACCTCCGGGTCAAGGACCACGAGCTCGCGCCGGCGGCCGTCCTCACCCTGGTCGCGGCGGCCGCGCTGACCCTGCGGATCCTCGCCTGACACTGACGAGTGACAGATATTGAAATATGTCACTCGTCATGCCATTCTCGTTGCATGACGAAGAACGAGAACGCTTCCGACATGACCACCGCACGGCGCGCCCTCGGCAGCACCGGCCCCACCGTCTTCCCGCTGGGGCTGGGCTGCATGGGGATGTCCGCTCTCTACGGGGAGGCGGACCGCGCCGAGTCCATCGCGACCATCCACGCCTACCTGGAAGCCACCCCCGCCGGCACGGACGCGCTGCTGGACACCGGCGACTTCTACGGCATGGGCCACAACGAACTGCTGATCAACGAAGCCCTGCGCACGGCCCCCACCGCGGCCCGCGAGCGGGCGCTGACCAGCGTCAAATTCGGCGCGCTCCGCACGGTCGAGGGCGGCTTCACCGGCTACGACGGCCGGCCCGAGGCCGTCAAGAACTTCCTGGCCTACTCGCTCCAGCGGCTCGGCCGGGACCACATCGACATCTACCGGATCGCCCGCGTCGACCCGGACGTACCGATCGAGGAGACCGTCGGAGCCATCGCCGAGGCGGTCGCGGCCGGGCACGTGCGGCACATCGGCCTCTCCGAGGTCGGCGCGGACACCCTGCGCCGGGCCGCCGCCGTGGCCCCGATCTCCGACCTCCAGATCGAGTACTCACTGATCTCCCGCGGCATCGAGGACGAGATCCTGCCGGCAGCACGCGAGCTCGGCATCGGGATCACCGCGTACGGCGTGCTGTCACGCGGCCTGATCAGCGGCCACTTCACCCGCGACCGCGCGCTGGCCCCGGGCGACTTCCGCGGCATGAGCCCCCGCTTCCAGGGCGACAACCTCGACCGGAACCTCGACCTGGTGGACGCACTGCGCAAGGTCGCCGAGGGCAAGGGTGCGAGTGTCGCGCAGACCGCCGTCGCCTGGGTTCTCGCGCAGGGGCCCCGGCGCGGGGCCGACCTCGTGCCGCTGGTGGGTGCCCGGCGCCGGGACCGGCTCGCCGAGGCACTGGGTGCCATGGCCGTCTCCCTCGACGCCGCCGACCTGGCCGCCATCGAGGAGGCCGTTCCGGCGGGCGCCGCAGCCGGCGAGAGGTACCCCGCCGCCCAGATGGCCCACCTCGACAGCGAGCACTGAGCTGACGGTACGGTCGTACTCATGCCCCCCGCTGCTGCCGAGCCCCTGACCCCCGAGCGCATCCTCGAAACCACCGAGGAGGTGCTGCGCCGCTTCGGTCCCACCAAGGCGACGGTGGTGGACGTGGCCCGGGCCCTGGGAGTCAGCCACGGCAGCGTGTACCGGCACTTCCCGTCGAAGGCGGCGCTGCGCGAGGCCGTCACGGACCGCTGGCTCGCCAGGAGCGTGGTCATGCTGGAGCAGATCACCTCGGCTCCCGCCGAGAGCGCTCCCTCCAAGCTGGAGGCGTGGCTGGAGGCGCTCTTCGAGGCCAAGCGCCACAAGGCGGGCGACGACCCGGAGCTGTTCGCCACCTACACCGTGCTGCTCACCGAGAACAGCGGCGTGGTGGACGCACATCTGACGGAGCTGATCGACCAGCTGGGCCGGATCATCTCCGAGGGCGTCGCAGCCGGCTCGCTCGCCGCCGACGACGTGCCGGCGGCCGCGCGCGCGGTGTTCGACGCCACGGGCCGCTTCCATGATCCGCAGTATGCGGCGGACTGGCTCTCGCCGACGATCATCACCGAGTTCGAGGCGGTCACCGCCCTCGTGGTCCGGGGCCTGCGCGCCTGACGCGGGACGACCCGGCCCCCGGGCCGGAATCGGTCAGTCCGGACAACTTGATGATCATTTGGGGCGCGATGGGGTTGTTCGCGTCCCGTCAATCTCCATACGGTCCCCCTACCGCACTTCATCAGGCACGCTCCAGGGGGAACCTTGTCCACTCCGACCACTCACGACGCACGACCGGCACCTCCGAAGCGCTCGCGCGGCGCCGCCGCGCTCGGCTGGATCCTGACCATCGGGCTCAACGTGGTCGCGCCGATCATCACGTACAACGTGCTCACCGAGGACCACCACTGGAGCGCGTTCTCCGCGCTGCTGCTCAGCAGCGCCTGGCCGGTCCTCGACAGCGTCATCAGCCTGGCCTGGCGGCGCAAGCTCGACGAGTTCGCCGTCGTCACCCTGGTCTTCCTGGTGATCACCGCCGTCGTCTCGCTCGTCGGCGCCCACTCGGCCCGCGCCCTGCTGATCAAGGACTCGGGCGTGACCGGGCTGTTCGGGCTGCTCTGCCTGGCGACGCTGTTCGCACCGCGCCCGTTGATGTTCTACTTCGGCCGCAAGTTCGCCACCGACGGCACCCCGGAGAGCACCGCCTGGTGGAACGGCCTGTGGCAGTACGAGGGCTTCCGCACCACGATGAACCGGATGACGCTGGTGTGGGGCCTCGCGTACGTCGCCGAGGCCCTCGTCCGCGTCTTCCTGGCCTACACGCTGAGCACCGGGACCATGGTGGTGGTCAGCCCGATCATGATCTACGGAGTGCTGGGCGCGCTCGGCGTGTGGACCGCCATGTACGGGAAGCGGTCCCAGGCGGAGGGCGAGCGTCGCGCGGCCGAGGCGGCAGCCGCGGAGGCCGAGGCGGCAGCCGCGGAGGCCGAGGCGGCAGCCGCCTCCTGATCCCGGCCCGCCCCAC
>NZ_BMVL01000001.1:611074-868836 GCF_014650695.1 Streptomyces avidinii
GGCGCACCGGGCCACCCGTCTTTGTGCGGCAGAGCCGGCAGGACCTAGCAGCCGAGCAGGCGGCTGCCGAGGTAGGCCTGGATCTGGTCCAGGGAGACGCGCTCCTGCTTCATGGTGTCGCGCTCGCGCACGGTCACCGCGTTGTCGTCCAGGGTGTCGAAGTCGACGGTGACGCAGAACGGCGTACCGATCTCGTCCTGGCGGCGGTAGCGGCGGCCGATGGCGCCCGCGTCGTCGAACTCGATGTTCCAGTTCTTGCGCAGGTCGGCGGCGAGGCCCTTGGCCTTCGGCGACAGCTGCGCGTTGCGGGACAGCGGCAGGACGGCGACCTTGATCGGGGCCAGGCGCGGGTCGAAGCGCATCACGGTGCGCTTCTCCATGACGCCCTTGGCGTTCGGGGCCTCGTCCTCGTTGTACGCGTCGAGCATGAAGGCGAGCATGGCGCGGTTGACACCGGCCGCCGGCTCGATGACGTACGGGGTGTAGCGCTCACCCGACTCCTGGTCGAGGTAGCTGAGGTTCTGACCGGAGGCGGCGGAGTGGGCCTTGAGGTCGAAGTCGGTGCGGTTGGCCACACCCTCGAGCTCGGAGAACTCGCTGCCACCGAAGTTGAAGCGGTACTCGATGTCGGCGGTGCGCTTCGAGTAGTGGGACAGCTTCTCCTTCGGGTGGTCGTACCAGCGGATGTTCTCCTCGCGGATGCCGAGGTCGCGGTACCAGTTCCACCGCTCCTGCATCCAGTACTCCTGCCACTGCTCGTCCTCGCCCGGCTTGACGAAGAACTCCATCTCCATCTGCTCGAACTCGCGGGTGCGGAAGATGAAGTTGCCCGGAGTGATCTCGTTCCGGAAGGACTTGCCGACCTGCGCGATGCCGAAGGGGGGCTTCTTGCGCGAAGTGGTCTGCACGTGGGCGAAGTTGGTGAAGATGCCCTGGGCGGTCTCGGGGCGCAGGTACGCCTTCGAGCCGGTGTCCTGGGTCGGGCCGAGGTGGGTCTCCAGCATGCCGGAGAACTGCTTGGGCTCGGTGAACTGGCCCTTCACACCGCAGTTGGGGCAGTTGATGTCGGCAAGACCGTTGGCGGCCGCACGGCCGTGCTTGGCCTCGTACGCCTCTTCAAGGTGGTCGGCGCGGTGGCGCTTGTGACAGGAGGTGCACTCGGTGAGCGGGTCCGAGAAGGTGGCGACGTGGCCGGAGGCCACCCACACCTCGGGGGCCAGGATCACGGACGAGTCGAGGCCGACGACATCCTCACGCCCGGTGACCATCGCCTTCCACCACTGGCGCTTGATGTTCTCCTTGAGCTCGACGCCGAGCGGGCCGTAGTCCCAGGCGGCCCTGGAGCCGCCGTAGATGTCACTGCACGGGAAAACGAAGCCACGGCGCTTGCTCAGGCTGACGATGGTTTCGATCTTGTCGGCGGCCACGGTGCTCTCTTCATTACGAGGACGAACGGCGAAGTCTTTAGATTACCGGCGCCCGCACCCCCCCTTTCAAATCGGTTCCCCTTCCACGGCCGCCCGCCCAGGCCTCCCACCTGGGTTTTTGACAATCGTTTCCATCTTTGATGAAAATGGATGTCATGAACGTACGACGCCTCATACCCACCGCCGCCCTCGCCGGAGCCGTCGCCCTCGGCGCCACGGCCCTGACCGCCTGCTCCGGAGCCGCCGGAGCCGCCGGCAGCAAGGACGGCAAGGTCGGCGTGACGGCGTCGTTCTACCCCATGGCATTCCTCGCCGAGCAGATCGGCAAGGACCACGTGAAGGTCGACAGCCTGACCAAGCCCGGCGTCGAACCGCACGACCTGGAGATCACCCCCAAGCAGACCGCGCAGCTCGGCGAGGCCGACGTCGTCATCTACCTCAAGAGCCTGCAGCCCGCCGTCGACAAGGCCGTCGCCCAGTCCGGCGTGAAGAACGTCGTCGACGCCGCCACCCTGACCGAGCTGGAGGTCCACGGCTCCTCCGGCCACGACCACGGCGCCGAGGAGGGCCACGCCGAGGGCGAGGGCCACGACCACAGCCACGGCGAGGCCGGCCAGGACCCGCACGTCTGGCTCGACCCCGCCAAGTACGCGGAGATCGCCAAGGGCGTCGGCGCGGCCCTGGCGAAGGCCGACCCCGACCACGCGGCGGACTACCGCAAGAACACCGACGAGCTGGTCGGCAAACTGACCGCGCTGGACACGGAGTTCAAGGACGGCCTGCAGAACACGGCGTCGAAGACCTTCATCACCACCCACTCCGCCTTCGGCTACCTCGCCGAGCGCTACGGCCTCGACCAGGAGGCCATCTCCGGCGTCGACCCCGAGTCCGAGCCGAGCCCGGCCCGGATGAAGGAACTCCAGGGCCTCGCGAAGCAGGAGAATGTCTCCACCGTGTTCTTCGAGACCCTGGCCAGCGACAAGACGGCCCGGACCCTGGCGGCGGACACCGGTCTGAAGACCGACGTCCTGGACCCGCTCGAAGGAATCACCGACAAGTCCCAGGGCGCTGACTACTTCGAGGTCATGCGGTCCAACCTGAAGAACCTCCAGAAGGCGCTCGGAGCCAAGTAGATGACAGCAGCAACGGAGGCGCGAACCATGCAGTCGACGCCGGCACAGGCAGCGGACCAGCCCGTCATATCCCTGCGCGGGGCCACGGCCTCGCTCGGCTCGCGCCCCGTGCTGCGCGGGGTCGACCTCAGCGTCCACCGCGGTGAGGTCGTCGCCCTGCTCGGTGCCAACGGCTCCGGCAAGTCCACGGCCGTGCGTGCCGTGGTCGGCCAGGTCCCGCTGACCGATGGCGAGCTGTCCCTCTTCGGCACCGACTTCAAGCGCTTCCGCTCGTGGTCGCGCATCGGATACGTCCCGCAGCGCACCACGGCGGCCAGCGGGGTCCCCGCCACCGTCCGCGAGGTCGTCTCCGCCGGCCGACTCGCCCGCTCCCGCTTCGGGATCCTGCGCAAGGCCGACAAGGCGGCGGTCGAGCGCGCGCTGGCCCTGCTCGGCATGGAGGAGTACGCCTCCTCCTCGGTCAACGCCCTCTCCGGCGGCCAGCACCAGCGGGTGCTCATCGCCCGGGCGCTCGCCGTCGAACCCGAACTGCTGATCATGGACGAGCCGATGGCGGGCGTGGACCTCGCCAACCAGGAGGTCCTGGCGAACGCCCTGCGCGAGCAGAAGGCCCTCGGCACCACCCTGCTCCTCGTCCTGCACGAGCTGGGCCCGCTGGAGCCCCTGATCGACCGGGCCGTCGTCCTGCGCGACGGCTGCGTGGTCCACGACGGGCCGCCCCCGGAGGCCGTGGGGCAGCACGCGCTGCCCGGCCACGACCACGTACACCCCCACGCGGCGCACGACGCCGAGCCCCTGCGGACGGGACTGCTGAGCTGATGGACCTCCTCGAATACGCCTTCATGCAGCGGGCCCTGATCGCGGCGGCCATCGTCGGCCTCACGGCGCCCGCGATCGGCACGTACCTCGTCCAGCGCCGCCAGGCGGTCATGGGCGACGGCATCGGCCACGTGGCCACCACGGGTGTCGGCCTCGGCTTCCTGCTCAACACCAGCCCCGTGTGGATGGCCTCCCTCGTGGCCGTCATCGGTGCGGTGGGCATGGAGCACATCCGCTCCCGCGGGAAGACCAGCGGCGACATCGCGCTCGCCATGCTCTTCTACGGCGGCCTGGCCGGCGGCGTCATGATCATCAACATGGCCGGCGGTTCCACCGCCACCCTGAGCAGCTACCTCTTCGGTGGCATCACCACCGTCGCGCCGGAGGACGTCTGGGCCGCGGTGATCCTCGCGGTCTTCGTGCTCGCCGTCACCGTCGGACTGCGCCGCCAGCTGTTCGCCATCAGCCAGGACGAGGAGTTCGCCCGGGTCACCGGCATGCCGGTGCGCGCACTGAACCTCCTGATGGCCGTCACGGCCGCCCTCACCGTCACAGTGGCGATGCGGATCGTGGGCCTGCTGCTGGTCAGCGCCATGATGGTGATCCCCGTCGCGGCCGCCCAGCGGGTCACCCGCGGCTTCGCCGCGACGCTGTCGCTGGCCATGCTGATCGGCGTGCTGGTCTCCCTCAGCGGCGTGACCGCCACGTACTACCTCGACGCGCCCTCCGGCGCGGCGATCGTGCTCCTCGCCATCGCCGTCTTCGTCGTGATGACGGCCGTGTCGGCGCCTCTGGCCAGGCGCCGGGCGAAGGCGGCCCGCGCCGCCACCGAAGAGGTCTGCCCGAGGGACGATGTGAAGGTCTAGAAATGTCGGCCGCCTGGCACAATGGGCCGAGGCCGATACGAGGAGGAACCGGTGGCGACTGCGCCTGGCGAGATGAATACCGCGCCAGTACGAGGACGATCCACCCGGCAGCGGGCCGCGGTCGCGGCGGCGCTGGACGAGGTGGACGAGTTCCGCAGCGCCCAGGAACTCCACGACATGCTCAAGCACCGTGGCGACTCCGTGGGCCTGACCACCGTCTACCGCACCCTCCAGTCGCTCGCGGACGCCGGTGAGGTCGACGTCCTGCGCACCAGCGACGGCGAGTCCGTCTACCGCCGCTGCTCCACCGGCGATCACCACCACCACCTGGTGTGCCGCAAGTGCGGCAAGGCGGTGGAGGTGGAGGGTCCGGCCGTGGAGAAGTGGGCGGAGTCCATCGCGGCCGAGCACGGCTACGTGAACGTGGCGCACACGGTGGAGATCTTCGGCACCTGCGCCGACTGCGCCGCCGCGGGCTGACCGGAACGGCCGGCCCGGGGCAGGCCCGGCTCGGTCGCTGGGCCGTCTCTTTCGGATCTTGTCGGCCGAGCCCGCGGCGTCCGGTGCCGTGGATCGCACGGCGGAGGGTCGTCCTCGTACTGGACGTACTGGGGCGGGCCCGACAACGCAGCGAGGTGCGGTGCCGGGCGCCGCGGGCCCGGCAAGATCCGGAAGAGACGGCCTAGAGCCTGCGCAGGTGCGTGTCCAGGAGGGCCCGCAACCCGTCGACGTCGGCCGGTTCCCGGATCCCCCGCTTGGGCAGGACCGTCATGGCCAGCGCCTGCTTGTCCTCGCTCAGCATGACGAACGCCTCGGCCGTCTCCACGTACCTCGGCTGCGCGGCCCAGCCGATGCGCACCTCGCAGGACGCCGACGTCAGCAGGGCTCCCGAGCCGTCGATGACGGCCCGGGTCTCCCCCGACTTCTCCAGCAGGCCGCGGAAGGCCCGTGCCTGGAGCCGCGGACCGAAGAGGGTGGTCACCCACAACAGCACGCCGGCGGCCACCAGGCCCAGCGGCGCCCCGGTGACGGTCCCGTCGGTGACCGTCACCAGCAGGCCGACGCCGATTCCGAAGCTCCCGGCGGCGGGAAACGCCCATCGCCTGCGCCGCCCCGCGGCCGTGTGTACGTTCCTGGCGCGGAGGGCGTGCGCCATGTCCGCCGTGGTGGTCCGGTAGACGAGCTCGATCGTCCGCTCGTCCCGCCGAACCGCCTGGTCATTCGTGTTCATGACAACGAACCCTACCGACGGGTCGGAGTCCGGCGATCACACGCCCCGGTCAGGCGGAGGTGCCCGGCTCCGGCTGGTTCGGGACGGCGCCGCCGAAGCGGCGGTCGCGCTGCGCGTACTCCAGGCAGGCCGCCCACAGGTTGCGGCGGTCGAAGTCCGGCCACAGGACGTCCTGGAAGACCATCTCGGCGTAGGCGCTCTGCCAGAGCAGGTAGTTGGACGTGCGCTGCTCGCCGCTGGGGCGCAGGAAGAGGTCCACGTCCGGCATGTCCGGGTAGTACATGTACTTGGCGAAGGTCTTCTCGTTCACCTTCGACGGGTCCAGCCGGCCCGCCGCGACATCGCGGGCGATGGCCTGCGCCGCGTCCGCGATCTCCGCGCGGCCGCCGTAGTTGACGCAGAAGTACAGGGTCATGGCGTCGTTGTCGACGGTCTGCTCCTGGGCGACCTGGAGCTCCTGGACGACCGACTTCCACATCTTCGGCATGCGGCCGACCCAGCGGATGCGGATGCCCAGCTCGTTCATCTCGTCGCGGCGGCGCCGGATGACGTCGCGGTTGAAGTTCATCAGGAAGCGGACCTCGTCGGGCGAGCGCTTCCAGTTCTCCGTCGAGAAGGCGTACAGGGAGAGGTTCTTGACGCCCATCTCCAGGCAGCCCTTGAGCACGTCGAGCACGACGCCCTCGCCGACCTTGTGGCCCTCGGTGCGCGGCAGACCGCGATCCTTGGCCCAGCGGCCGTTGCCGTCCATGACGACCGCGACGTGGTTCGGGACCAGCTCACCGGGGATCTTCGGCGGGACCGCGCCGGAGGGGTGCGGCTCGGGAACCTTGTACTCGCGGCGAGAGCGCCCCAGAATCCCGCGTCGTGCCATGTGTCCAGCTCCTATTTCTCGACGTATCGCAGGGAGCGTAGCCCGCGCTCCAGATGCCAGTGCAAATAGGCGGAGACCAGCCCGCTGCCCTCCCGCACGTGACGCGCCTCGCACGCGTCGGCATGCCCCCAGTCGCCCGTCAGCAGGGCGCTGAGCAGGGCGATGGCCTCCGACGAGGGTACGACGCTGCCGGGCACCCGGCAGTCCCCGCATATCACCCCGCCCGCGGCGACGGAGAAGTGCCGGTTGGGGCCGTGGATGCCGCACTTCGCGCAGTCCTCGAAGCTGGGCGCGTAGCCGTTGACGGCGAGGGAGCGCAGCAGGAAGGCGTCGAGGATCAGGTGGGGCTCGTGCTCGCCGCGCGAGAGGGTGCGCAGGGCTCCGACGAGCAGCAGGTACTGCTGCACGGCGGGCTCGCCCTCGTTCTCGGTGAACCGCTCGGCGGTCTCCAGCATCGCGGTGCCGGCGGTGTAGCGGGCGTAGTCCGTGACGATGCCGTTGCCGTACGGGGCGATGATCTCGGTCTGGGTGCAGAGCGGGAGGCTGCGGCCGATCAGTTCGCTGCCGCGGGCGAAGAACTGCACGTCGGCGTGGGAGAAAGGTTCCAGCCGGGCGCCGAATTTGGATTTGGTGCGCCGGACGCCCCGGGCGACGGCCCGCACCCGGCCGTGTCCGCGGGTCAGCAGCGTGATGATGCGGTCCGCCTCACCCAGTTTCTGGGTGCGCAGCACGATGCCGTCGTCGCGGAACAGACTCATGCGCCCATTGTCCCGTACGCCGCCGACAGCGGGACGCGACGGGCAACGGGCGCGGTGCCCGTCCGGCGGGGGCGATCGGTGTCGGGTGGCGGGCACAGCGATGGCCCCTCGTCCGGACCCGGGTCCGGACGAGGGGCCAGCACCCCTTGGGAGGGTCAGGAGGCCGGTGTCCGGGCTGCTTCACCCTCACCCGACGGTTTCGGTACGGCTGCTGCGGAGTCCGCGTCGTCCGCGGTGTCCGCGGTGTCCGCGGCCGCCGCCACCTGGGCGGGCAGTTCGACCTTGGGTACGTCGTGGGCCCCGTCCTCGGCCAGACCGTTGAAGATCAGGTTCAGGACGATGGCGGACGTGGCGCCCAGTGTCACACCGCTGTTGAGCAGCGAGGACAGGTCCGGGTCCATGTGCTTGGTGAAGAACACCGGGACGGTCGCGGGGAGCAGGGCGAAGGCGAGGGAGACGCCGACGATCAGCGCGTTCTTCTCCTCCTTCAGGTCCACCTTGGCCAGGGTCTGGATACCGGCCAGGGCGACCATGGCGAACATGACGGTCGCGGCGCCGCCGAGGACCCCGTGCGGGACGGCGGCGACGATCGCGGCGGCCTTGGGCAGCAGACCAAGAATGATCATGAAGACACCTGCGGCCACGACCACGAACCGGCTCTTCACCTTCGTCATCCGCACCAGGCCCACGTTCTCGGCGAAGGCCACGTACGGGAAGGAGTTGAGGACACCGCCGAGGGCGGTCGCGGCGCCGTCGGCGCGCAGGGCGCGGGCCACGGTCTCGCTGTCGACCTCCTTGCCGACGATGTCGCCGACGGCGTAGGTGTCACCGGTCGTCTCGACCATGGTGATCAGCATGACGATGAGCATCAGGACGATCGGGAACCACTCGAACTTCGGGGCACCGAAGTGGAAGGGGGTGGTGATGCCGATCCACTCGGAGTTGCCCACGTCGCCGAACTTCGCGTCCCCGAGGAGGAAGGCGACGGTGGTGCCGACGACCAGGCCGAGCAGGATCGAGATGCTGGAGAGGAACGGCTTGCCGATCTTCATCAGGATGAGGATGAAGAGCATCGTGCCGCCGGCGTAGGCGAAGTTCTTCGGGTCTCCGAAGTCGGGGCTGCCGAGGCCGCCTGCCGCGTCGTTGAGACCGACCGGGATCAGGACGATGCCCAGCACGGTGATCACCGTGCCGGTGACGACCGGTGGGAACAGCCGCATGACGGTCCGGAACGCCTTGGCCGGCAGCCAGGCGAAGGCGAAGGTGGCGATGCCTGCGGTGATCACCGCGCCGTAGATGACCAGGAGGGCGGCGGTGCCGCCGCCGGCGCCGAGGCCGATGGCGATCATCGGGGAGACCGCGGTGAAGGTCACGCCCTGGATCAGCGGCAGCCGGGCACCGATCCGGCCTATGCCCAGGGCCTGGATGATCGAGGCGATACCGCAGGTGAAGAGGTCCGCGTTGATCAGGTAGACCAGCTGTTCAGGGCTCAGCTTCAGCGCATTGCCGACGATGATCGGAACGATCACCGCACCGGCGTAGAAGGCGAGTACGTGCTGGAAGCCGTACAGCGCGAGCTTGGGGACGGGGAGCACCTCGTCGACCGGGTGGGTGCTCTGCTCTCCGTCGGTGGAAAGCCGGGCGGCGACACGTGCCATCTCAGCCTTGCCCTTCAAGGTAGGTAAGTGAGAGGAGATCTGGTTGTCCCTGGGCGCAGTGGGTCGCTAACCCGTTGGTACGCCAGGGTTGTCAGTACGTTCACGTCGAGGTGAATCGAAGCCGCGCTGTGTTAACGGCGCCGTCTTGTCGTGTGACCGGAATTGAACGCCTGTGGGAGGCCTCACAGGTATCGTCGACTTCGACAAACTGTTGACGTTCAGGCGTGCTCGATCTGGAGGTTTCTCCAGTGGTGCGGACTCCGCGACAGGAGTATGCGCGCAGCGCCGTGGAGTCCGGCCTTTCCGCCCCGCGACCGCGAAGCGCACCTGCCGTGACGTGCGGGTACGGCGTTCGCGACGGCCCCGACGGGCAAACGAGAAGGCGCTGTTCCGGCCGTCCGACTGGTGGACAGACCGGGCTTGGAGGGATCGCCTCCGGCCTTCACGCGACGTTCACGCGTCCCGAAATCGGCCCTGCGAGGCCGGATCGTTACGTCGAGGAGGGCCGTTTCGGACGGATCGGGGCCACCGAACGGACACGAAGAGGCCCTGCGCCGCATCCTCGCGCAGGGCCTCTCGCCTCTCCACGTCCTGTCCCCGCTCGCTACGGCGCGCGTACCGCCGACAGCAGCCGGGACACCTCGTCCGTGTCGATCCGCAGGGCCGAGCCGACCGTGGCGAGCACCTCGCGCTCCGCCGGGGTGTACGGGCCGTCCGCGAGCGCGATACGGGCCCCCTGGAGCAGGATCGATTCGCGGCCCGGGCCGGCCAGGTGCGGAGCCAGCGGCTCCAGGGCCTCGTGCAGCTCTATCGACAGCGCCGCCCCGCAGCACTCCGGGACGTCGTACAGCCCGAGCCGGCCCTCGTCCGTGGACAGCGCCTCCACGAGGGACTCCAGCTGCTCCTCGGTGCAGTCCTGGAAGCCCGCGGCCCGTACGGCGCCCACCGCGGCCTCCAGCGCGCTGCGAGAGGCCGTGCCGCCCGCGGTGAGCACGGCCAGCGCCACGGTGTGCACCGCGTCCCGCAGCAGGGCGGTGAAACGGGTCGTGGTGAGGTGGTCCAGGACGTCGGTGTCGAAGCGGGCCCGGCAGCCCTGGCACTCGATGACGGGCCCGTCCTGCCCGCGGGGCAGCAGCGGCACCCCCAAGACGGTGAACCGGCGTCGTCCGGTACGCCGGCGGTAGTTGCGGTCGCCACCGCAGGCGGGGCAGAAGAACTCCCCGTCGCCCACGGTGCTCCAGGTGGTACGGGTGCCCCAGACCGTCAGCTTCCGGCCGTCCCCACCCCGAACTGGCAGCACGTCGCACCTCCGTAACCTTCCGGCAACATCGCCGGGTGGGCGTGATGTTAGCCACATCGATGAGGATGCGTCAGTCGTGTGACAAGACAACATGTGCCGGGCGGCGGACTTGGCCGGTCTGCGCCCCCGGCCTCCCCGCTTCCCCGCCCCGCTCGCCCTAGGGTTCGCGTCATGAACGAGAAGTCCTGTCTGGTCACGGGCGCGGCGAGCGGGATCGGCCGGGCCACCGCCCTGCTCCTGGCCCGCTCCGGGGCCCGGGTGACCGCGGCCGACATCAATGGCCCGGGGGTGGAGGCCCTGCGCGGAGAACTGGCCGCCGAGGGGTACGAGATCACCGCGGTCGCCGGTGACGTCGCCGATCCGGAGGCCAATCACGCGATGGTGGCGGCCGCGACCCGGGCGTACGGGCGCCTGGACGTCGCCGTGGCCAACGCCGGGGTGCTGCCGCTGTCCGACGTACGGGAGACCAGCCCCGAGGACTGGGACCACGTCATGGCGGTGGACGGCCGCGGCATGTTCCTGACCTGCAAGTACGCCATCGAGGCGATGACCGCGCAGCCGCGGCCCGGCGGGGCTCTGGTCTGCGTGTCCTCGATCTCGGGAGTGGCAGGGCAGGCCCGCCAGGCCGCGTACGGGCCCGCGAAGTTCGTCGCGTCGGGGCTGACCAAGCACCTCGCGGTGGAGTGGGCCGCGCGCGGGATCCGGGTCAACGCGGTGGCGCCCGGAACCATCCGTACGGAGCGGGTGATCGCGCTGAAGGACGAGCCGGGCGGGCCGGAGTACCTGGCCGAGATCACGGGCGCGCACCCGATGGGCCGGCTCGGCGAGCCCGAGGAGGTGGCCCGGGTCATCGCCTTCCTGGCCTCCGACGCGGCCTCGTTCGTGACGGGCGCGATCGTGCCGGTGGACGGCGGCTATCTGGCCCGCTGAACGGCGGAGCCCCGCCCCCTCCGGCGAGGAAGGGGCGGGGCTTCACGAAGGAAGGGTCAGCGGCCCGCGCGGTTGACGGCGGAGATGACCGCCTTCAGGGAGGCCCGGGTGGTGTTGGCGTCGATGCCGATGCCCCACAGGACGCGGCCGTCGATCGCGCACTCGATGTACGAGGCGGCCACGGCGGAGGCGCCCTCGCTCATGGTGTGCTCGGTGTAGTCCAGCAGGCGGGCGTCGACGCCGATGCCGGCCAGCGCGTCGAAGAAGGCGGAGATCGGACCGTTGCCGGTGCCGTTCAGGACCGTCTCCACGCCGTCCACGACCGCCTCGACGGTCAGCGTGTCCGTGCCGTCCTTGTCGGTGGCCGTCGAACCGGAGCGCAGCTGGATGCGGCCCCACGGGTTCTCGGGGTTGGGCAGGTACTCGTCGGAGAAGACGTCCCAGATCGCCTTCGGCGTGACCTCGCCGCCCTCGGCGTCGGTCTTGGCCTGGATGATCCGCGAGAACTCGATCTGCATGCGGCGCGGCAGGTCCAGCTTGTGGTCGTTCTTCAGGACGTACGCGATGCCGCCCTTGCCGGACTGCGAGTTGACCCGGATGACCGCCTCGTAGGAGCGGCCGACGTCCTTCGGGTCGATCGGCAGGTACGGGACCGCCCACTCGATGTCGTCGACCGTCTTGCCCCGGGCGGCCGCGTCGGCCTCCATGGCGTCGAAGCCCTTCTTGATGGCGTCCTGGTGGGAGCCGGAGAAGGCGGTGTAGACCAGGTCGCCCGCGTACGGGTGGCGCGGGTGGACCTCCATCTGGTTGCAGTACTCGCTGGTCCGGCGGATCTCGTCGATCTGCGAGAAGTCGATCTGCGGGTCGATGCCCTGCGAGAACAGGTTCATGCCCAGGGTGATCAGGTCCACGTTGCCGGTGCGCTCGCCCTGCCCGAACAGGCAGCCCTCGATGCGGTCGGCGCCGGCCATCAGGGCCAGCTCGGCGGCGGCGACGGCGGTGCCGCGGTCGTTGTGCGGGTGGACGGAGATGCAGATGTGCTCGCGGCGGGTCAGGTTGCGGGCCATCCACTCGAAGCGGTCCGCGTGCGTGGACGGCGTCGAGCGCTCCACGGTGGCGGGCAGGTTCAGGATGATCTCGCGGCCCTCGGACGGCTGCCAGACGTCGCAGACGGCCTCGCAGACCTCCAGGGCGAAGTCCAGCTCGGTGTCGGTGAAGATCTCCGGGCTGTACTGGTAGCCGAAGGTGGTCTCCGGGCCCAGCAGCTTCTCGGCGTACTCCATGACCAGGCGGGTGCCCTCGACGGCGATCTGCTTGATCTGCTCCTTGGAGCCGCGGAAGACGACCCGGCGGAAGGTCGGGGCGGTCGCGTTGTACAGGTGCACGGTGGCGCGCTTGGCGCCGACCAGGGACTCCACCGTCCGCTCGATCAGGTCCTCGCGGGCCTGGGTCAGTACGGAGATGGTGACGTCGTCCGGGATCGCGCCCTCTTCGATGATGGAGCGCACGAAGGCGAAGTCGGTCTCGCCGGAGGAGGGGAATCCGACCTCGATCTCCTTGTAGCCCATGCGCACCAGCAGGTCGAACATCTCGCGCTTGCGGGCGGGGGTCATCGGGTCGATCAGCGACTGGTTGCCGTCGCGCAGGTCGGTGGAGAGCCAGCGGGGGGCCTTGGTGACGCGGGCGTCCGGCCAGGTGCGGTCCGGGATGTCCACCTGCTCGTACTGTCCGTACTTGTGGATCGGCATCCCGGTGGCCTGCTGGGTGTGGGTCGCGTTCGTGATGGGCGTGGGGCGACCGACAAAAGGCTGCTGGCTCATGGCGTTGGGCTCCTCGCGTGTCCGCGTGTAGTTCGCTGGGACGGCCGACGGCGGTAGTGAAAACCGCAACACCAAACTCCGCGGGGAGGGGGTCGGCCTACGACTACAGACCCTCGCCGCGGCAGCTAAGGAGAAGCAGCCCGAAACGCATGATGGACCGAGCCTAGCCGAGCCGCGCCGTATCGCGAGGACCTGTTTCAGTATGCAAGACCCGCTGGTCCGATTTGCACCAAATGTGAGCCAAGCCTCGTTTCGCCCCGCGGAGTCGGGATGTTCCGTCAATCCGGCGTTGCCGCTTTCAGACAAGTGAATGAATCATGGTCGCAGCTAGTGACAGCGTCATGACCCACTGCCACATTGCCGGGCATGGATGCCTCCCACGCTCACCGCCATCACCCCGTCTTCTGCACGGTCGTACCGCCGCACCTCCTCGACAAGGCCGCCCGGTCCGCCGACGCCCGCCGCGCCGACCTCGCCCAGCGCACCCTCGAACGCGACTCCCTCCTGCGCACCAGGCGCCGGGTCACGGCCGTGCGCGGGATCGTCCCCACCCTCGCCGCGCCGGCATCCGACGAACCGGACCGGACGATCTACGACGCCCAGCACCGCACCCGGCTGCCCGGCAGGAAGGTCCGCGGCGAGGGCGACCCGCTGAGCAAGGACGCCACCGTCAACCGCGCCTACGCGGGGCTCGGAGCCACGTACGACCTGTTCCTGAAGGGCTTCGGGCGGCGCTCGATCGACGACTCCGGGCTCGCGCTGGACGCGACCGTCCACTACGGCGAGGAGTACAACAACGCCTTCTGGGACGGTCAGCAGATGGTCTTCGGCGACGGGGACGGGGACCTCTTCCTCGACTTCACCGTGTCGGTGGACGTCATCGGGCACGAGCTGACCCACGGGGTCACCCAGTACACGGCGAACCTGACCTACCACGGGCAGTCCGGCGCCCTGAACGAGTCGATGTCGGACGTCTTCGGCTCGCTGATCAAGCAGTACTCGCTGGAGCAGACGGCCGAGCAGGCCGACTGGCTGATCGGCGCCGGGCTGCTCGGCCCCAACGTCACCGGGGTCGCACTGCGCTCCATGAAGGCACCCGGCACCGCGTACGACGACGACGAGCTCGGCAAGGACCCGCAGCCGGCCACGATGGACGACTACGTGAACACCCACAGCGACAACGGCGGGGTCCACATCAACTCGGGCATCCCCAACCACGCCTTCTACATCGCGGCGACCGAGCTGGGCGGCAAGGCCTGGGAGCGGGCCGGGCAGATCTGGTACGACGCCCTGACCGGCGGGGAGCTCGCCGAGAACGCGGACTTCGCCGACTTCGCCCGGCTCTCGACGGCGGCGGCCGTCGCCCGGTACGGAGAGGGCGGCGCCGAGCACCAGGCGCTCCAGAAAGCGTGGTCCGCGGTGGGCGTCCCGCTCGTGGGGTAGAGGGCTCCCATGCGGATTCAGGTGATACGGACGGGCGGCTTCGCGGGCATCGAGCGCCGGGCCGAGGTGGACACCACGGGCCGGCCGGACGAGGTCGAGTGGCAGGCCCTGGCCCGGCTCGCGCTGCGGCCCGGTTCGCCGGGCCACCCGGCCGACCGGGTACGGGACGGCTTCTCGTACCGGATCACGGTGGACGGGCGGACGGTGGCCTGCGAGGAGCCGAACCTCTCGGAGGCCCAGCGGACCCTGATCTCAAGGGTCTTGAAGGAGGGCGCCTGACGGAGGGCGCCCGGAAAGAAGGTGCCCGGGCGGCGCCGCTTTGTTTGGATGGCCGGATGACCGACCACATGATCGAATCAACGCTGTCCGAGCTGGAGCGGTACTACGACACGGTGCCGCGGGTGGGCGGGGCCCGCGCCGAGGACTTCGGCGCGCTGACCCTGTTCGTCCAGGAGGGCGCGGGCTGGCCCTACTACGCCCGGCCCGCGCTCGGCGGCCCCGAGGCGACCCCGGCCGACGTGCAACGGGTCCTGGAGCGCCAGCGGGAGCTGAAGGCGCCCGAGGCCTTCGAGTGGGTGGCCGAAACCAGCCCCTCACTGCGGACCGCGGTGGAGGCGGCGGGACTCCATGTCCACGCCCACCCCCTCATGGTGCTCGACCCCTCGGCCGAAGCCCTTCCCCCGCATCCGGACGTACGTCTGCTCGGGGCGGACGACCCGCTGCTGACCGCCGCGGTGACGGTCCCGGCCCTGGCCTTCGCGGCCCCGGGCACGGCGGTGGGCGAGGCCGGACCCGCGGAACTGGCGGCGGCGACGGCGCAGCCCTCGGCCGAGGAGGGCCGGGCCCGGGTGGCCGGCAAGCTGGCGGCGGGCACTTCGGCCATGGCCGCGGCCGTACGGGACGGCGTCGTCCTCTGCTCCGGCATGTACAACCCGGTCGGGGACGTCGCGGAGGTCGTGGGTGTCGGCACCCTCCCGTCGGCCCGCCGCCAGGGCCTGGCCCTCGGCGTGACGGCCGCGCTCGTCGCGGAGGCCCTGGCGCGCGGGGCCCGTACGGTCTTCCTCTCGGCCGGCGACGAGGACGTGGCCCGCGTCTACGCCCGCATCGGCTTCCGCCGGGTGGCCACGGCCCTGATCGCCGAACCGCAGGGGTGACGCGCTCCCTGTTTGCCGGAACGGCAACAGAGTTTGCCCGTACGGACGGGTCGGGCGGAGCATCGGCCGTACCGGCACCCGTACTGGAAGAGGGACCCATGACCGAACACACGCACACGCACGCGCACTCCCACGACTACCCCGTGGACGGGCCCCCGGCGGGCGAGGAGTTCTGGGACGGCCGCTACGGCGAGAGCGACCGGATCTGGAGCGGCGAGGCCAACGCCATGCTGGTGCGCGAGGTGTCCGGCCTCGCCCCGGGGCGGGCCCTGGACCTCGGCTGCGGTGAGGGCGGCGACGCCGTCTGGCTGGCCCGCCAGGGGTGGACCGTCACCGGGACCGACATCTCCGGGGTCGCCCTCGGCCGGGCGGCCGAGCACGCGGCGGACGCCGGGGTCGCGGACCGGATCTCCTTCGCCCGGTACGACCTGACGGAGTCCTTCCCCGAGGGGGAGTTCGACCTCGTCTCGGCGTGCTTCCTGCACAACTACGGGGACTTCCCCCGTGATGTAGTCCTGCGCACGGCCGCCGCGGCCGTGGCCCCCGGCGGCACCCTGCTGGTGGTCGGCCATGCGGGCTGGGCACCGTGGCAGGAGGAGCGGGAGGAGGCGCACTTCCCCACGCCCGAGGAGGTCCTCGCGCAGCTGGAGCCGGTCACGGCGGGCTGGGAGGTGCTGCGGGCCGAGGAGACCGAGCGGGTCCAGGCGCAGCCCGACGGTACGCCGGGCACCCGTACGGACAACGTGGTGCGGGTGCGCCGGCCCGCGTAGCCGCACCCGGACGAACGACGACGCACGGACGCGGTCCCCCGGCGGGGGCCGCGTCCGTGCGTCGTCGTGTCGTTCGCTTCGCGCCTCAGAAACCGAGCTTGCGCAGCTGCTTGGGGTCCCGCTGCCAGTCCTTGGCGACCTTCACGTGCAGGTCGAGGAAGACCGGGGTGCCGAGCAGCGCCTCGATGTGCTTGCGCGACTTCATCCCGACCTCCTTCAGGCGGGAGCCCTTCGGGCCGATGATGATGCCCTTCTGACTCGGCCGCTCGATGTAGACGTTGGCGTGGATGTCGAGCAGCGGGCGGTCCGCCGGACGGTTCTCGCGGGGGATCATCTCCTCGACGACCACGGCGATGGAGTGCGGGAGCTCGTCCCGTACGCCCTCCAGCGCGGCCTCGCGGATCAGCTCCGCGACCATGACCATCTCGGGCTCGTCGGTGAGGTCGCCCTCCGGGTAGAGCGGCGGGCTCTCCGGCAGCAGCGGCGCGATCAGGTCGGCCAGCAGCTGGACCTGGGTGTCCCCGACGGCCGAGACCGGGACGATCTCGGTCCACTCGAAGCCCAGCTCCTCGGCGAGCTGGTGGACGGCGAGCAGCTGCTCGCCCACCTGCTTGGACTCGACCAGGTCGGTCTTGGTGATGATGGCGATCTTGGGGGTCTTCTTGATCCCCGCAAGCTCCTTGGCGATGAACTTGTCGCCGGGGCCGAGCTTCTGGTCGGCCGGCAGGCAGAAGCCGATCACGTCGACCTCGGCCCAGGTGGTCCGCACGACGTCGTTGAGGCGCTCGCCGAGCAGGGTGCGCGGCTTGTGCAGGCCGGGCGTGTCGACGAGGACGAGCTGCGCGTCGGGGCGGTGCACGATGCCGCGGACGGTGTGGCGGGTGGTCTGCGGCCGGTTGGAGGTGATCGCGACCTTGGTGCCCACGAGTGCGTTGGTGAGGGTCGACTTCCCCGCGTTGGGGCGGCCGACGAAGCAGGCGAACCCCGCACGGTGCGGGGCGGTGGACTCGGGGGAACGATCGCTCATACGGGCCATTCTCCCCGATGCGGCCCGCAGCGCCGACCAGATCGCCGCGGCGAGGGCCGGCAGGGCCGTGAGCGAGGGGTACTCGGCGAGGTCCGCACGGCCCTGAGCTGTGGTTCCGTCGGCCCGGGCGTGCACCGTGACCTCGGCCCATTCCGCTCTGGGCGCGCCCTCCCAACGGGCGCCGATGCGTACTTCCTGACCCGGCAGCAGCTCGGCGGGCAGCCCGCCGGTCTCGCGGCCGAGGAGCCGGCGGCCGAGGACTCCGGTGGCGGTGAGGGCGACGCGGGGGCGGAGGGTGACATTGCCGGTGTTGTGGAGCGTGTACGAGATGTCCGCGCCGGAACCGCGACGGTTCACGGTGACCCCCCGGACGGTGAGGGCGGGCGCGGTGGGGCCGGTCACCCGCAGGTACAGCCGGGCGGCGACGGCCCGCTGTACGCCGATCCCGCCGCCGGTGGGGGCCGCGGCGGGGCGCTCCTCCAAAGCCACGACGGCGCCGGGGTGGTCCCCCGGTTCCGCCCGGTCGGGGACGGTGACGGTGAAGCCGACGGCGACCGAGCCCCCGGCCGGTACGGTCACCCGCTCCCGGTCCAGCTTCGCCCACGCGCCGGCGGCCGACCGCGGCTCGTCGGGCCCGCGCACGGCGAAGCCGCCGTCGCGGGCGGTGTTGTGGGCGTCGGCGGCGTAGAGGCGGAAGGTGCGGGGCCGGTCGGTGCGGTTGGTGACGGTGACGGCGTCGGTCACGGCCTGGCCGGGCGCGGCGGCGAGGTAGAAGCAGGGCCGCTGCGCGACGCTGTTCGCGACGGGCAGGACGGACCACTGACCACTGTCCACGGCGGCGGCCGTCCCGCAGAGCCCGCCGAGCCCGCCGAGCATCACCAACGCCGCCCCTCCTGCGGCTGCCGCTGCGCGGAGCCGTCCCCCACCCGCCCATCCGCCGTTCCCCGGGCTCTGCCCGGACCCGGTCCTCGAACGCCGGACGGCCTGAATATCAGCCCCGCCGGCGTTTGAGGCGCGGGGTCTGGGGAGCACCAGGAAACGGAGAAGGGGCGGGGCGGGGACAGCTCCGCGCAGCAGCGGTCGCAGACGGCCCGTCACGACAGGGTCAGCGTCAGGACCGCCGTGTACGCACCCGGCGGGGTGTACGGCGGCACCTGGAGGGTGACCGTGGCATCGATGGTGAAGGTGCCGCCGACCAGGGGCGCGTCGGGGGTGGAGGCGAGGAGGGCTCCGTCCGGCCCGACCACACCCGCACTGCCCGCCGTACACGCGCTCCGGCTCCCCTCGGCGGCCACGCACCGCGGGGTCCAGGACAGGGAGGCGCCCGGGATGCGGATCCCACCGGGGCCGGTGAAGTCGGTGACCTTGCCGATCAGGGACCAGCCGGCCGGGCCGCCGCGGGCGTCGGTGACGGTGACCGTCCCGATCCGGCCGGGGGCCGCGCCACCGGCGCCGTAGGGGACGGCGCCCAGGGTGATGTCCTCGCCGGTCTGGATCAGGCCGAGGGCGCCCGGCTCGACCGTCGCCGTGACCTTCTGGGTACCGGAGGGCGGCGGCGGGGTGACGGAGGGCGGCGGGGTGACGGCGATGACGGTGTACGCGGCCGGGCCCGAGCCCTTGCCCGCCGACCAGGCGGCGCCCTCGTAGGCCACCACCCCTGTAGTGGCCCGGTCCGTGACCGGCAGCTCGACCAGAGCCGTGCCCAGTGCGTCGGCGGTGGCGCGGACCCGGTCGGCGGTCTCGGCCGCGCCCGCCCGCCCGGCCACCGTGACGGCCGTGCCCGGCGGGAACCCCGCGGCGGTGACCTTGACCCGGGCGCCCGGGCCGCCGTGGGCCGCGCCGAGGAAGACGCTGCGCAGGTTGGCCGTGGGCAGTGCGGTCGCGGTCAGGCGTGCGGAGACGGGGGAGGCGGTGTCCGCGGTGCAGGTGGTGTCGAGCTCCAGCGGGTGGCTGGTGTGCAGGGTGTAGCTGCCCGGGGCCAGGGTGGTCTCGCCGGGCGCGGTGACGGTGAAGGTGCCGGTCATGGTGACGGCCGGCAGGGGCTCGCCCGCCGGGACGGGGTCGTTGCGCTTGACCCCGACCACGGTGACCTCGCCGCTCTGGGCGCCCGCCAGCAGGATCCGGCCGGTCGGGGTCAGCGTGTCGGCGGGGAGTTCGCCGCCGGCCCCGTCCGGGTCCAGGGGCGCGACGGCAGGGGTGCGGAGCACCTGGTAGGTGACGGTGACGGTGTCACCGACCCGCGGGGCCGGGTTGTCGACGGTGATCCGAGCGGTGGTCGGCCCGTCCGCGGGCGGGAGCCCGGCCTCCTGGGGCGGCAGGCAGTGCGACGGGAAGTCCACCTGGCCGGGGGGCGTCTCGCCCTCGGCCGCGGCGGGCCCGCTCAGGGCGCCCCCGGCCGTGGCGGCCAGCACGGCCATGCCGACGGCTGCCGACCATCTCCGCTTCCGCGCCCCTGTTCGCACTGCCCGCCCCCTGGGTTCCCTCGCGCCCGCGCCCTGCGCAGGGGGTCATTCACGAGCGGGGGGCAGGAGAAGTCAATGCACGGGTCCGGCATCAACTGATGGCCCATCAGGAGGTGGCAGGTTACCCGCCGGCTCCGTCGCGGCTGCCGCACGGAAGGTGCGGCGGTAGGCAGTCGGGCTCACCCCCAGCGCCGCCTGCACGTGCTTGCGCAACGACTGGGCCGTCCCGAAGCCGCTGTCCCGCGCGACCTGCTCCATCGGCAGCTCTGTCTGCTCCAGCAGCTGACGGGCCCGCTCCACCCGCCGGCCGACGATCCACTGGCCGGGGCTGACGCCCGACTCCTCCCGGAAGCGGCGCGTGAAGGTCCGCACCGACATGGCCTCCTGCCGGGCCAGATCGGTCAGCCGGAGCGGTTCGTGCAGCCGGTCCAGCACCCACGCGCGGGCCGCCGTGGTGGTGGCGAGCTGCGGCTCGGGCATCGGACGTGCGATGAACTGCGCCTGCCCGCCATCGCGGTGGGGCGGCACGACGGTTCGCCGGGCCACCTCGTTGGCGACGGCCGTGCCGTGGTCGCGGCGCACGATGTGCAGGCACAGATCGACGCCGGCGGCGACCCCGGCCGAGGTCAGCACGTCCCCGTCGTCGGTGTAGAGCACGTCCGGGTCGACCCGGACGGCCGGGAAGAGCCGCTGGAAGTGTTCGGCCGAGGCCCAGTGGGTGGTGGCGGGACGCCCGTCGAGGAACCCGGCGGCGGCCAGCACGTAGCCGCCCGTACAGATGGAGACGAGCCGGGTGCCCGGACGGATGTGGGCGAGGGCCGCCGCGAGCTCGTCGGTCAGCCTGCCCTCCTCGTGCACCGGGCCCAGTTCGTACGAGGCCGGCACCACCACCGTGTCGGCCGTGGCCAGCAGTTCGGGGCCGTGCTCGACGTGGATCGCGAAGTCGGCGTCCGTGCGGACCGGCCCGGGGGCGAGCCCGCACGTGAGGATCTCGTACAGCGGCCGCCCGGCCGGGTCCTTGGCCCGCCCGAAGATCCGGTGCGGGGTGCCGAGCTCGAAGGGCAGCAGCCCGCTGAGCGCGAGGACGACGACCCGATGTGCCTGTTGCGACTCCATGGCCCGATCGTAGCGAAGCATGACAGTCAAGCCACTTTCGTACGGTCCCCCGCCGGCCGGAAGCTGTCGGCGTGACCCAGACAGTCCCCGCCTCCACGGCCCCCGCGCGCGCCCCGCGGCAGCCCGCCCGCATCCACCGCGCCTGGTTCGTCGCCGCCGTCGCCTTCGTGACGATCATCGGCGCGGCCGGCTTCGCCTCCCTGCCCGGACTGCTCATCGAGCCTCTGCACGCGGAGTTCGACTGGTCGCGCGGCACCATCGGCCTCGCCGTCTCGGTCAACCTCGCGCTCTACGGGCTCACCGCGCCCTTCGCCGCGGCCCTGATGGACCGCTTCGGCATCCGCCGGGTGGTGGCCGTGGCCCTGCTCGTCATCGCCTGCGGCGCGCTGGCCACGGTGTGGATGACCGCGCCGTGGCAGCTGGTGCTGTGCTGGGGCGTACTGGTCGGACTCGGCAGCGGCTCGATGGCCCTGGCCTTCGCGGCGACGGTGACCAACCGCTGGTTCACCGCCCGGCGCGGCCTGGTCACCGGCGTCCTGACCGCGGCCGGGGCCTCCGGTCAGCTGGTCTTCCTGCCGCTGCTGGCCTGGCTGGTGGACCACCACGGCTGGCGCCCGGCCACGGTGACGGTCTCCCTGGCGGCGCTGGCCGTCGCCCCCTTCGCGTGGCTGCTGATGCGCGACCACCCGGCGGACGTGGGGCTCGCACCGTACGGCGGCACGTACGAGCCGAAGCCGGCCCCCACCCCCGGGGCGACCCGGCGGGCGCTGAAGGTACTCCTCGACGCGGCCCGGACCGGGCCCTTCTGGCTGCTGGCGGGCACCTTCGCGATCTGCGGCGCCTCGACGAACGGCCTGGTCAGAACCCACTTCGTGCCCGCCGCCCACGACCACGGCATGCCGGTGACGGCTGCCGCCGGGCTACTGGCGGTGGTCGGCGTGTTCGACGTGATCGGCACGGTGGCCTCGGGCTGGTTCACGGACCGCTTCGACTCCCGGCGGCTGCTGGCCGTCTACTACGCCCTGCGCGGGATCTCGCTCCTCTTCCTGCCGATCCTGCTGGCGCCGTCGGTCCGGCCACCGCTGGTCTTCTTCATCGTCTTCTACGGCCTGGACTGGGTCGCGACCGTCCCGCCGACGATCGCGCTGTGCCGCGAGCACTACGGGGACGACGGCGCGATCGTCTTCGGCTGGGTCCTGGCCTCGCACCAGCTCGGCGCGGCGGCGGTGGCGTTCCTGGGCGGCCTGGCCCGTGACCTCACCGGCTCGTACGACGGGGTCTGGTACGCGTCGGGCGCGCTGTGCGCGATCGCTGCGCTGCTGGCCATGACCATCCACCGCCGCCGCCACTAGCCTCCGACGGCCCGGGCCACCTTCACGCTCGCCCGGCCGAATCCAGCCCCGCCGGCGTTTGAGCAGGTGCACCTCCCAGCGGTAGCTGGGGGAGGGTCCGGGCGGGGCCGGGTCCCGGCGGAGCCGCCCCAGACCCCGCCTCAAACGCCGGCGAGGCTGAGGGTGTCCCGCCGGGAGGCTAGGCGCCGGCCGGGGTGGTGGACTTCAGGGTGCCGTCCGGGCCTGCCAGCAGGACCGGGGTGTCCGGGCCACCGAGGTCGCGGACCGCCGCGCGGTCGGCCTCGGCCGGGGCGTCGGCCGCGCTGACGACGGCCGCCGCCTCCAGGGACCGCGCCCCGCTCGCCACCGCCATCGCGACCGCCGTCTGCAGCGCGGTCAGCTTCAGGGAGTCGAGCTCCACCGTCCCGGCGACGTACGTGCGGCCCGTCTCGTCCCGCACCGCCGCCCCTTCGGGCACCGCGTTGCGGGCCCGGGCGCTGCGCGCCAGCGTGATGATCTTGCTGTCCTCGGGGTCGATCCCGGTGCTGTCGGTCATGGTCGAAAGCATAGGGAGCCGCCCTGCGCCCCCGCACGACCACCCCGCCGAAGCCCCGCCGAAGCCCCGCAGGGCCCGTCACGGCCGGTCGAGCCGCAGCCGCTCCGCCCTCGGCAGACCCGCGACCACCAGGTCGTACGAGTCCTCCACCAGCTCCCGCACCAGCCGGTCCGGCAGACCGCCCGGCCCGCCCACCGTCACCGTGTTCCAGTGCCGCTTGTTCATGTGGTAGCCCGGCACGATCGCCTCGTGCTCCTCGCGCAGCCGCACCGCCAGCTCCGGGTCGCACTTGAGGTTGACCTTCAGCGGCTCCGCGTCCAGCGCCGACAGCGCGAACACCTTGCCCAGCACCTTGAACACCGAGGTCTCCGGTGTGAAGGGGAACTCCTCCACCGCCGCGTTGAAGCCCAGACAGAACGCGCGCAGCTGCTCCGGGGTCATTCCCGCTCCTCCCCCGCGGACTCCGCCGCGGCCACCGGCTCCACCAGCACCGTAACGATCTTGTTCCGCCGTCCCGCCGGGGACTCGGCCGTCAGCCGCAGCGGACGGCCGTCCGGCAGCTCCACCACCGACGAGGCACCGGCGATCGGTACCCGGCCCAGCGCCTTGGCCAGCAGCCCGCCGACCGTCTCCACGTCCTCGTCGTCGAAGGCCTCGACCTTGAACAGCTCACCGAGGTCGGTGATGTCCAGCCGCGCCGTGACCCGGTAGCGGTCCTCACCCAGGTCCTCGACCGGCGGGAGTTCCCGGTCGTACTCGTCGGTGATCTCGCCGACGATCTCTTCCAGGATGTCCTCGATGGTGACGATGCCGGCCGTGCCGCCGTACTCGTCGATGACGACCGCCACGTGGTTGCGCACCTGTTGCATCTCGCGCAGCAGATCGCCCGCGTTCTTGGTGTCCGGCACGAAGACCGCCGGCCGCATCGCCGTCGACACCAGGTCGGCCTCCGCCTCCCGGCTGATGTGCGTCTTGCGGACCAGGTCCTTCAGGTAGACGATCCCGACTATGTCGTCCTCGTTCTCCCCGGTCACCGGGATGCGCGAGAAGCCGGACCGCAGCGCGAGCGTGGTCGCCTGACGGACCGTCTTGTACCGCTCGATGCAGACCAGGTCGGTGCGCGGCACCATCACCTCGCGCACCAGCGTGTCACCGAGCTCGAAGACCTGGTGCACCATGCGGCGCTCGTCGTCCTCGATGAGCGATTCCCGCTCCGCGAGGTCCACCATCGCGCGCAGCTCGGCCTCGGAGGCGAACGGCCCCTTGCGGAAGCCCTTCCCGGGCGTGAGGGCGTTGCCGATGAGGATCAGCAGCTGCGGAATCGGGCCCATGATCCGGGCCAGCGGTACCAGCACGTACGCGGCGGCCGTCGCCGTGTTCAGCGGGTGCTGGCGGCCGATCGTACGGGGGGACACGCCCACGGCGACGAAGGAGACCAGCACCATGACGGCGATGGCCACCAGCAGCGCGGTCCAGTTCTCGCCGAACTCGTCGAGGCAGACGTAGGTGACGAGCACCCCGGCGGCCATCTCGCAGGTGACCCGGACCAGCAGGGCCACATTGAGGTAGCGGGTGGGGTCACCGGCGACCTGGGCGAGCTTCTCGCTCCCGCGCCGGCCCTCCCGTACCGCCTGCTCGGCCCGGAAGCTCGAGATGCGGGCGATGCCGGACTCGGCGCACGCCGCGAACCAGGCCACCACCACCAGCAGGACGGCCCCGGTGATCAGTTGCGGCGCGTTCACGAGACGGTCGGAGCCGGGGACGGGCCCGTGATACCGCGCTCGCCGCGCCAGCCGTCGACGATGGCCGCCTGGAGGCCGAACATCTCGGCCTTCTCGTCCGGCTCCTCGTGGTCGTAGCCGAGCAGGTGCAGCACTCCGTGGACGGTCAGGAGCTGGAGCTCCTCGTCCATGGAGTGCTCCGTCGGGGCTTCCTCGCCCTGCCTCTTGGCGACCTCGGGACAGAGCACGATGTCACCGAGGAGCCCCTGCGGGGGCTCCTCGTCGTCCTTGGTCGGCGGACGGAGCTCGTCCATCGGGAAGGACATGACGTCGGTCGGACCGGGCAGATCCATCCACTGGATGTGGAGCTGCTCCATGGCGTCCTCGTCGATGACGATGACGGAGAGCTCGGAGAGCGGGTGGATCCGCATCCGGGTGAGCGCGTAGCGGGCGATGTCGAGGATCGCCTGCTCGTCGACCTCGGTTCCGGACTCGTTGTTGACGTCGATCGACATGGTGCGCTGGGTTCTACTTCCGTGGATGGCCGTTCGCGGCCTGCTGGCTGTCGTCGTACTTCTCGTACGCGTCGACGATACGGCCGACCAGCTTGTGGCGGACGACATCCTCGGACGTGAGCCGCGAGAAGTGGATGTCCGGGAGCCCTTCGAGGATCTCCTGGACCTGACGCAGACCGCTCTTGGCGCCACCCGGCAGGTCGATCTGCGTGACGTCACCGGTGACGACGATCTTCGAGTCGAAGCCGAGCCGGGTCAGGAACATCTTCATCTGCTCGGCGGTCGTGTTCTGCGCCTCGTCGAGGACGACGAACGCGTCATTCAGGGTGCGCCCCCTCATGTATGCGAGGGGCGCGACCTCGATCGTGCCGGCCGCCATCAGCCGCGGGATCGAGTCGGGGTCGAGCATGTCGTGCAGCGCGTCGTAGAGCGGGCGCAGGTACGGGTCGATCTTGTCGAACAGGGTGCCCGGCAGGAAGCCGAGCCGCTCGCCCGCCTCGACGGCGGGCCGCGTCAGGATGATCCGGCTGACCTGCTTGGACTGGAGTGCCTGGACGGCCTTGGCCATGGCGAGGTAGGTCTTGCCGGTACCGGCGGGGCCGATGCCGAAGACGATCGTGTTCTTGTCGATCGCGTCGACGTACCGCTTCTGGTTCAGGGTCTTGGGGCGGATGGTGCGGCCGCGGCTGGAGAGGATGTTCTGGGTGAGCACCTCGGCCGGTGTCTCGGCGGGCCCGTTGCCATTGCCGTTGCCGCTCGCCCTGAGCATGTCGATCGAACGTTCCACTGCGTCCTCCGTCATCGGCTGCCCGGTGCGGAGCACCAGCATCATCTCGTCGAAAAGTCGCTGGATCAGGGCGACTTCCGCCGCTTCGCCGATCGCGCTGACCTGATTGCCTCGAACATGGATGTCGGCCTTCGGGAAGGCCTTCTCGATCACGCGCAACAGGGCGTCGCCCGAGCCGAGGACGGTCACCATCGGGTGCGTGGCCGGAACGGTGAAGTGGGCTCGCGCCTGCCCCGGCGCAGGGATGTGGCCTGTCGGTGTCTGAGTCATGGGCCGGCACTGTGGCCTGCACATACCTCCCGCTGAGGGGCCGCGCCGATCGACGACCTCCGGATTACCAAGCGTACGTCTCCGCCGCGGCTTCCCCGAGGGGTTTTACCGCCCGTCCGCGCGCACGCACGCCCCGCCCGCCCGCGCTCCCGCCCGCGCTGCTACGCGGAGTGCCGGAAGCCGATCGTCGGTACGGCCCTGCGCCGGGCCGCCGGGGCTCCGCCCGACGGGATCAGGTCGTCGAGGAAGCCGTACCGGCCGCGCAGCTCCTGCGGGGCCGCCTGCCACCAGTGGGCCACCTCCGGCCAGCCCGGGGCGGACAGGGAGCCGCCGAACTCCTGGACCGACAGGGCCGCCGTCAGGCCGGCGAAGGCGAGCCGGTCCGCGAGCGGCCAGCCCGCCAGGGTTCCGGTCACGAAGCCCGCCACGTAGACGTCGCCCGCACCGGTCGGGTCCAGCTCGTCCACCGTGATCCCGGGGACGTGCGCCGTCTCCCCGGTGCGCCCGTCCACCGCGTACGAGCCCTCCGCGCCCATCGTCACCACCGCGATCGGCACCTTCTCGGCCAGCGCCCGGGCCGCGGCTCTCGGACAGTCGGTCCGGGTGTACCGCATCGCCTCGCCCGCGTTCGGCAGGAAGGCCTCGCAGTGCTCCAGGTCGGCCAGGGCCCCCAGGTCCCAGCGGCCGCTCTCGTCCCATCCCACGTCGGCGAAGATCCGGGAGCCGCGCCGGGCGGCCTCGCCGATCCACTCCTCGCCGCGGCCGGGCCCGAGCGAGGCCACGGCCGCACGGGCCAGCGGCGGGCACTGCGGGAAGGGGCCGGGGCCCGCGGGCGGAGGGGCTTCGTGGCCGTGCGAGACCATCGTGCGCTCGCCCTCGTAGGCCATCGAGACGGTGACGGGGCTGTGCCAGCCGGGGATGGTGTGCGACATGGACAGGTCGATGCCCTCGCCCTGCTCCAGGGCGTCCCAGCAGTACTCGCCGTAGTGGTCGTCCCCGAAGGCGGCGGCCAGTGAGGTGCGCAGACCGAGCCGGGCCAGGGCGGTGGCCATGTTGGCGACGCCGCCGGGGCTGGAGCCCATGCCGCGCGCCCAGGACTCCGTACCGCGCACCGGGGCCGAGTCGAGGCCGGTGAAGATGATGTCGAGGAAGACCGTTCCGGTCAGGAAGACGTCGCAGCCCGGTTCCTGGGGGTCGCGCAGCGGACCGAGCGGGTCCACTGCTGCTGCGCGGATTTCGTAGTCCCGACCGGTCACGGCGATCTCCCCGTTGCTTCTCGAAGGCCCGTTTCTGCATGACGTTTTCCAGTGGAAAGCTGCCGGTCCTGCCCGCAGCGGGCAGGACCAAACCCAGTGTGGCGCAGATCACCCTCGGGTGGCCCCTCGTCACTCGGACCACTCGACGAACGGCTCGACGAACCGCTCGGCGAGCCGGGACCCGGCCGGCACCCGGCGGGGACCGGACCGGCCCCCGGGCCGCCGTCAGCCCCGCTTGGGCAGGGGCACCCGCATCAGGTCGGCGGCCACCGTGAGCTCGCCCTCGAAGCCGGCCGCGCGCGCCTGGCGCTCGAACTCGGCGGGGTCGGTGTAGCGCTGCGAGAAGTGCGTCAGCACGAGGTGCCGCACGCCCGCGTCCCGCGCCGCGCGCGCCGCCTGGCCGGCGGTGAGGTGTCCGTGGTCGGTGGCCAGCCGTTCGTCCTCGTCGAGGAAGGTCGACTCGATGACCAGCATGTCGCAGCCCTCGGCGAGCGCGTCCACGCCGGGGCACAGCCGGGTGTCCATGACGAACGCGAACCGCTGCCCGGGCCTGGGCTCGCTCACCTCCTCCAGGGTGACCGCGCCGAGCCTGCCCTCGCGCTGGATCCGGCCCACGTCGGGCCCCTTGATCCCGTGCCGGGCGAGCAGCTCGGGCACCATGCGGCGCCCGTCGGGCTCGGTGATCCGGTAGCCGAAGGACTCGACGGGGTGCGAGAGCAGCCGGGCCTCAAGGGTGTACGAGGGGCCCTGTGCCAGCGCGCCGTCTGCGGAAACCGGTTCCTCGCGGAGCGGGACGGTCTCGCGGTAGGCCGTGGCGTACCGCAGCCGGTCGAAGAACTTCTGCCCCGAGGCCGGGTAGTGCGCGGTGACGGGGTGCGGGACCTGGTCGAGGTTGATCCGCTGGATCACCCCGGCGAGGCCGAGGCTGTGGTCACCGTGGAAGTGGGTGACGCAGATCCGGTTGATGTCGTGCGCGGCCACCCCGGCACGCAGCATCTGGCGCTGGGTGCCCTCGCCCGGGTCGAAGAGGATGCCCTCGCCGTCCCAGCGCAGCAGGTATCCGTTGTGGTTGCGGTGGCGGGTGGGCACCTGGCTGGCGGTGCCCAGCACCACGAACTCTCGTACGGACACGTGCTATCCGGGGGGCCACTGGAGGCCGCGGCCGCCGAGGACGTGCGCGTGGGCGTGGAAGACGGTCTGACCGGCGCCTGAGCCGGTGTTGAAGACGATCCGGTAGCCGTGGTCGACGATCTTCTCGTCGAGGGCGACCTGGCCGGCCTCGCGCAGTATGTCGGCGGCGACGGCCGGCTCGGCGGCGGCCAGCGACGCCCCGTCGGCATAGTGCACCTTCGGGATCACGAGCACGTGCGTGGGCGCCTGCGGGTTGATGTCCCGGAAGGCGACCGTGGTCTCCGTCTCCCGGACCACGGTCGCGGGGATGCTCCCCGCGACGATCTTGCAGAACAGGCAGTCGGCCTGCGGTTCCCCGGCCATTGCTGAGCCTCCCGTGACGTTGATCGGTCCGGGCATCGTATCCAGCCCGGCGCCTGCCGCGGGCGGGCATTTCGGCCCGCCGGACCCGAGTCCGGAGCCCGTCGGGGCGGGGGGCACGGCCGGTCGGGCCGATCGGGGCCGGACACGGCCGGACCGGGAGGCGGAGCGGACCGTCAGGACCGGCTCGCCGTCAGGAGCACGTCAGGACCGCGTCAGGACCAGCGGCCCGTGCGGGCCAGCAGGACCGCGGTCGCGGCCGTCCCGGCCGTGGAGGTCCGCAGGACGGAACGGCCCAGGCGGTAGGGGCGGGCCCCCGCCTCGGCGAAGACCGCGAGCTCCTCCGGGGAGACGCCCCCCTCCGGGCCGACCACCAGGACGACGGAGCCCGAGGCGGGCAGCTCGGCCGTGGCCAGGGCCCCGGAGGGGGTGTCACGGTCCTCGTGCAGGACCATCGCCAGGTCGGCGCCGGCCAGCAGGGCCGCCACCTGCTTGGTGGACATGGCCTCGGCCACCTCCGGGAAGCGCACCCGGCGGGACTGCTTGCCCGCCTCCCGGGCCGTGGCCCGCCACTTGGCCAGGGACTTCGCGCCGCGGTCCCCGCGCCACTGCGTGATGCAGCGGGAGGCCTGCCAGGGCACGATCGCGTCCACGCCGGTCTCGGTCATCGTCTCGACGGCCAGCTCGCCCCGGTCGCCCTTGGGAAGGGCCTGGACCACCGTGATCCGGACCGGCGGCTGCTCCTCCTGCCCGGCCGAGGAGACCGCCACGACGAGCCGGTCCTTGCCCTCGGCGGCCTTGACGACCGCCTCCGCCCAGCCACCCCGGCCGTCCGTGAGGACCACGGCCTCGCCCGGGTTCAGCCGCTTCACGGACACGGCGTGCCGGCCCTCCGGGCCGTCCAGGACGAACTCCGCCCCCGCGGGGACCTCTTCCACCACGAACACCGGGGCGGTCATGACGCACTCCTCATCTGCATTGCCTTCAACGTGCTCTGTGCCTCGGCCAGTTCGGCCGCCAGCACCTCCACCAGCTGCCCCGCCGGGAGCGGTCGCGCCAGCCGGTGCCCCTGGCCCGCCCACAGGGCCATGCCCTGCGGGTCCCCGGCCGCGGCGGCGGCCTTGCGCAGCCCCGAGGTCAGGTGGTGGACCTGCGGGTACGCGGCCGGGGCGTACGGCCCGTGCTCGCGCATGAAGCGGTTCACCAGCCCCCGCGCCGGCCGCCCGGAGAACGCCCGGGTGAGCTCGGTGCGGACGAACAGCGGGTCCGTCAGCGCCTTCTTGTGCACCGGGTCCGCCCCGGACTCCGGGCAGGCCAGGAAGGCCGTCCCGAGCTGCGCCGCCTCCGCGCCGGCCGCCAGCAGGGCCGCGATCTGCGCGCCGCGCATGAGACCGCCCGCCGCGATGATCGGGAGGGCCACGGCCTCGCGTACCTGGGCCACCAGCGCGAGGAGGCCCACGGCCGCCGTGCCGTCGATCTGCGGGTCGTCCCGGTGGGTGCCCTGATGGCCGCCGGCCTCGGTGCCCTGGACGCAGACCGCATCGGCGCCCGCGTGCTGAGCACTGCGGGCCTCCTCGACGGAGGTCACCGTGACGACGGTGTACGTACCGGCCTTGCGCAGCGCGGCGAGGGCGGCGGAGGCGGGGCAGCCGAAGGTGAACGAGACCACGGGGACCGGGTCTTCGAGGAGGATGGCGAGCTTGGCGTCATAGCCGTCGTCGCTGGTGCCGAACACCTCCTCGTCGGCGAGCGAGATCTCGTACCAGCTCGCCTCACCGGCCAGCTGCCCGCGGTAGGTCTCCACGGCGGCCGGATCGACGTAACCGGTCTGCGGCATGAAGAGGTTGACGCCGAACCGGCGCCGGGTGAGCGCGCGCACCTGCTTGATCTCGTGGTACATCCCGTCGGCGGTCTTGTAGCCGCCGGCCAGGAACCCCAGTCCGCCCGCCTCGCACACGGCGGCGGCGAGCGGGGGACAGGAGGCGCCGCCCGCCATGGGAGCCTGCACGATCGGGTACGGGGAGAGACCGTTCGGTGCCGAGGACATGGACTGCATCGTGCCACGTCCCGGGCAGGGGGCCGAACCACCGCATTCGCCTGGCATAGTCCCCTTCCCGACGGGGCTGCGGTCCCCGGCCGGGCTCGTGCGACGAGCCCGGCGGGGGGATTCCCCGGCCGGGCTCGTGACGGTGGTGCGCGGTCGGTCAGCGACCGTTGAACGCGTCCTTCAGACGGCTGAACAAGCCCTGCTGACCCGGCGCGAACTGGCCCATCGGCCGCTCCTCGCCGCGCAGCTTCGCGAGCTGGCGCAGCAGGTCCTCCTGTTGGGCGTCCAGCTTGCCCGGGGTGGTGACCTCGACGTGGACGATCAGGTCGCCGCGTCCGCCACCGCGCAGGTGGGTGACGCCGCGGCCGTGCAGCGGGATCGCCTGGCCGGACCCGGTGCCGGGCCGGATGTCGATCTCCTCCAGCCCGTCGAGCGTCTCCAACGGGCATTTGGTGCCCAGTGCGGCCGCCGTCATCGGGATGGTCACCGTGCAGTGCAGGTCGTCCCCGCGCCGCTGGAAGGTCGGGTGCGCCAGCTCGTGGATCTCCACGTACAGGTCACCGGCGGGGCCGCCGCCGGGGCCGACCTCGCCCTCGCCCGCGAGCTGGATCCTGGTGCCGTTCTCCACACCTGCCGGGATCTTGACCGTGAGGCTGCGGCGGGAGCGGACCCGGCCGTCGCCCGCGCACTCGTGGCACGGGGTCGGGACCACGGTGCCGAAGCCCTGGCACTGCGGGCAGGGGCGCGAGGTCATGACCTGGCCCAGGAAGGACCGGGTGACCTGCGAGACCTCACCGCGGCCGCGGCACATGTCACACGTCTGCGCCGAGGTGCCGGGAGCGGCGCCCTCACCGGAGCAGGTGTTGCAGACCACGGCCGTGTCGACCTGGATGTCCTTGGTGGTCCCGAAGGCCGCCTCGTCCAGCTCCAGGTCCAGGCGGATCATGGCGTCCTGGCCGCGGCGGGTCCGCGAGCGCGGGCCGCGCTGCGAGGCCTGGCCGAAGAAGGCGTCCATGATGTCGGAGAAGTTGCCGAAGCCACCCGCTCCGAAGCCGCCCGCTCCGCCGCCGCCGCCCGAGGAGGACAGCGGGTCGCCGCCGAGGTCGTAGACCTGCTTCTTCTGCGGGTCCGACAGCACCTCGTAGGCCGCGTTGATCTCCTTGAAGCGCTCCTGCGTCTTCGGATCCGGATTCACATCCGGGTGGAGTTCACGCGCGAGGCGCCGGAAGGCCTTCTTGATCTCGTCCTGCGATGCGTCGCGGCGCACGCCGAGAACGGCGTAGTAGTCCGTGGCCACTTACGACTCCGCCAGGATCTGTCCGACGTAACGTGCCACTGCGCGTACCGCTCCCATCGTTCCGGGGTAGTCCATGCGGGTCGGTCCGACCACGCCGAGTTTGGCGACTGTTTCGCCGCCCGAACCGTAACCGACCGAGACGACCGACGTGGAGTTCAGTCCCTCGTAGGCGTTCTCATGCCCGATCCGTACGGCCATTCCCGACTCGTTGGCCTCGCCCAGCAGCTTGAGGAGCACGACCTGCTCCTCCAGCGCTTCGAGCACCGGCCTGATCGTCAGGGGAAAATCATGTCCGAAGCGGGTGAGATTGGCGGTACCGCCGATCATCAGCCGCTCCTCGGCCTCCTCGACCAGGGTTTCGAGGAGGGTCGCGAGCACCGTGGAGACCGTGCCGCGGTCCTCGGCCTCGAAGGATTCGGGGAGGTCCTGGACGAGCGGGGGCACATCGGTGAAGCGCCGCCCGACCACCCGGCTGTTGAGCCGGGCCCGCAGGTCCGCGAGAGAGGTCTCGCCGAAGGGGCTCGGGCAGTCGATGAGCCGCTGCTCGACGCGTCCGGTGTCCGTGATCAGTACGAGCATCAGGCGCGCGGGAGCCAGCGAGAGCAGCTCCACGTGCCGGACGGTCGACCGGGTCAGGCTCGGGTACTGGACGACGGCGACCTGCCGGGTGAGCTGCGCGAGCAGCCGCACCGTGCGGCCGACCACGTCGTCGAGGTCGACGGCGCCGTCGAGGAAGTTCTGGATGGCCCGGCGCTCGGGCGACGACAGCGGCTTGACCCCCGCCAGTTTGTCGACGAAGAGGCGGTAGCCCTTGTCGGTGGGGATCCGGCCGGCGCTGGTGTGGGGCTGGGCGATGTAGCCCTCCTCCTCCAGCACCGCCATGTCGTTGCGCACGGTGGCGGGCGAGACGCCGAGCCGGTGCCGCTCGGTGAGCGCCTTGGAGCCGACCGGCTCCTCCGTCCCGACGTAGTCCTGGACGATGGCGCGCAGCACTTCGAGTCTGCGTTCGCTGAGCATCGCGCGCACACCTCCAGCTGTGGTCCGTTGCCGTGTTCTGCCGTGTTCGTTGGCACTCTGATCGTTCGAGTGCCAGAGAACCCCCGCTCAGTGTACGGCCGGGCGGTGAGCCCCTGGCAAGGGAGGCCCGCCAGGTAGCGTCGCCGCATGGACGTGCATTGGGAAGACTCCGGCTGGGAAGGGCTGACCGGACGGGCCGGCCGGCGGCGGCTGCCGGTGTGGGACTGCACCGTGGGGCTGGTGGTGGGCGAGGATTCGGTCCTCCTGATCGACCCCGGATCGTGTCTGCGCGAGGGCGCGCAGGTGCGGGCCGAGGCGGAGCGGCTGACGGGCCGGAGCGTGACCCATATCGCATTCACGCACGGCCACTTCGATCATGTCCTGGGCGGAGCCGCCTTCCCCGGGGCCGAGGTGTTCGGGGCGGTCGGGCTGGCCGCGCTGCTGTCGACGGGACGCGAGGAGCTGCGCGGGGACGCGGTACGGCACGGGCTCGCGGAGGCGGAAGCGGCGGAGGCGGTGGACCTGCTGGTGCTGCCCCGGCACGAGGTGTCGGGCGAGTGGACGCTGGAACTGGGCGGCGTACAGGTGCTGCTGGCCAATGTGGGGCCCGGGCACACCGGGCACGACCTGGCCGTCTTCGTGCCGGGCGAGCGCGAGGTGGTCTTCTGCGGGGACCTGGTCGAGGAGTCGGGCGAGCCCTTGGCGGGCCCGGACGCCGTCCCGGGGCAGTGGCCCGCCGCCCTGGACCGGCTGCTGTCGCTGGGCGGGGACGACGCACTGTACGTACCGGGTCACGGAGCGGTGGTCGGGGCGGAGTTCGTCCGTGCGCAACGCGCCACACTGGCGGCCCGTTCCGGCGTGTCGGAGGCGTGACGAGCGCGGCTCTCCTAGTCTCGGCCGGATGCGCGAGTACTCCCCCGACCTGACCCCGCAGTGGAAGCGACCCGAGGCCGTGCCGGAGGTGGCGGCGGACCGGGACCTCGTGGTCGAGGTCGCCGGTACGGACTTCTGCGGCGCGGTGGTGGCCTGCGAGGCGGGCACGGTGACGCTGGAGGACCGCTTCGGCAAGCGGCGGGTGTTCCCGATGGAGCCGCGGGGGTTCCTGCTGGACGGCGAGGTGGTCACCCTGGTCCGGCCCGCGCGCGGGCCCTCGGGGCCCCGACTGACGGCCTCGGGCTCGCTGGCCGTTCCCGGGGCGCGGGCACGGGTGGCGCGGGCGGGCCGGATCTACGTCGAGGGCCGGCACGACGCGGAGCTGGTGGAGCGGGTCTGGGGGGACGACCTGCGGATCGAGGGCGTGGTGGTCGAGTACCTGGAGGGCATCGACGACCTCCCGGCCGTCGTCGCCGAATTCGCCCCGGCCGCGGACGCCCGCCTCGGCATCCTGGTGGACCACCTCGTCCCGGGCTCGAAGGAGTCCCGCATCGCGGCGTCGGTGACCTCCCCGCACGTCCTGATCGTGGGCCACCCGTACGTGGACGTCTGGCAGGCGGTGAAGCCGTCCGCGCTGGGCATCCCCGCGTGGCCGGTGATCCCGCCCGGCCAGGACTGGAAGACGGGCGTCTGCCGGGCCCTGGGCTGGCCGGAGAACACCGGCGCCGCCTGGCAGCACATCCTGTCCCGGGTGACGTCCTACAAGGACCTGGAGCCGACGCTCCTGGGCCGCGTCGAGGAACTGATCGACTTCGTGACGGCCCCCTGATCGGACGGCGGGCAGACGTTCGTCAAGCAGGATGCACCTCGGGGCGGACACGCCCACCTTCGAGTGACGGTGCGTAATCGCCATCGCGCGGAACGCAAGGGTGACCTTCATGATCACCTTTGCTCTGCGGCATCGAGCCGCCCTCTTCGCGACCGTGCTCGCCGCCACCCTTCTGCCGTCCGCCTCCGCCTCCGCCGTCGCCGAGGCGCCCGCGCACACCACGCGTGCCGCACACGCCGCCCCGGCGAACTCCTGTCCGCGCGTGGACGACCACCTCTTCGCCGCCGCGGACCAGCGGGCCGACGTCGCCCGCATCACCCCGACCCCCGCCTGGCGCACCAACTGCAAGCAGCTCTACCGCGCGGACAGCCGTCCGCCGTCGATCGTGTTCGCGGAGGGCTTCCACCCCAGGGCCACGCTGGACGGGCAGTACGACATCGAGCAATACGTCCTGGTCAACCAGCCCTCCCCGTACGTCTCCACGACCTACGACCACGACCTGTACAAGACGTGGTGGAAGAGCGGCTGGAACTACTACATCGACGCCCCGGGCGGGGTGGACGTCAACGAGACCATCGGCGACACCCACAAGTGGGCCTCCCAGGTCGAGGTGGCCTTCCCCGGAGGCATCGAGCGCTCCTTCATCGTCGCGGTCTGCCCGGTGGACAAGACGACCAAGACCGAGATCATGAACGAGTGCCAGGACAACCCGTACTACCAGCCCTGGCGCGAGAACCACCCGGGCTGAGCGGCCCCTCGGGACCTGGTCAGTCGACCAGGTCCCGGACCACGGCGTCGGCGAGCAGCCGGCCGCGCAGGGTCAGGACGGCCCGCCCGGCCTCGTACCGCGCGGCGTCCAGCAGCCCGTCCGCGAGGGCCTTGCGGGAGGCCGCGAGCCCGGCCGGGGCGAGCAGGGACAGCGGGACCCCGTCCACGAGGCGCAGCTCCAGCAGGATCCGCTCGACGCGCCGGTCCTCCTCGGAGAGGAGCTCCCGGCCCGCGCCCGGGGAGCGGCCCTCGGCCAGGGCCGCCGCGTAGGCGCCCGGGTGCTTGACGTTCCACCACCTGACCCCGCCCACGTGCGAGTGCGCACCCGGCCCCGCGCCCCACCAGTCGGCGCCGCGCCAGTACAGCTCGTTGTGCAGGCAGCGGCCGGCCTCCGAGGTGGCCCAGTTCGACACCTCGTACCAGGAGTACCCGGCCTCGGCCATGACCTCGTCCGCGATCAGGTAGCGGTCGGCGTGCACGTCGTCGTCCGTCATGGGGACCTCGCCGCGGCGGATCCGGCGCGCCAGCTGCGTGCCCTCCTCGACGATCAGCGCGTAGGCGCTGATGTGGTCCGGCCCGGCGCCGAGCGCGGCGGCGAGCGACGCCCGCCAGTCCTCGTCCGACTCCCCGGGCGTCCCGTAGATCAGGTCCAGGTTGACGTGCTCGAAGCCCGCCGCCCGCGCCTCCGCGACGCACGCCTCGGGCCGCCCCGGCGTGTGGGTGCGGTCCAGCACCTTCAGGACGTGCTGCTTGGCGCTCTGCATGCCGAAGGAGACCCGGTTGAAGCCCCCGGCGCGCAGCTCGGCCAGGTACTTCGGGTCCACCGACTCCGGATTGGCCTCCGTGGTGATCTCGGCGTCCTCGGCGAGGCCGAATTCGTCCCGGATCGCCGCGAGCATGCGTACGAGGTCGGCGGCGGGCAGCAGCGTGGGCGTGCCTCCTCCGACGAAGACGGTCCGGACCTGGCGCGGGTCGTCGCCGAGCACCTTCCGCGCGAGCCTGACCTCGTCGATCAGGGTGTCGGCGTAGTTCTCCCGGGAGGCGAGCACGCCGCCGGTGCCCCGCAGCTCGGTGGCCGTGTAGGTGTTGAAGTCGCAGTAACCGCAACGCGTGGCGCAGTAGGGGACGTGCAGGTAGAAACCGAGCGGCCGCTCCCCCGCGCCCGCCAGGGCATGCGACGGCAGCGAGCCGTCTTCGGGCATGGGTTCACCGTCGGGGAGTGCGGAAGGCATGCCCCCATCATCCCGCACCCCGCACATGGTCGGCCCCGCCGGCGTTCGAGGCGCGGGGTCCGGGGCGGAGCCCTGGGAAGCGGACCCGCAGGGGAGCCTGAACCGGCAGCCCCCTCACGGGCCCCGCCAGGGCCCGGTGGGGCGGCTCGCCGGCCGCCCCACCGGGCCCGCGGCAGGCGCTACGCCTCGCGGGACCCCTCGTACATCTCCTCGATCAGGTGCTTGAACTCACGCTCGACCACCGGCCGCTTCAGCTTCAGGCTGGGCGTGAGGTCGCCGTGCTCGACATCGAGGTCGCGCGGCAGCAGCCGGAACTTCTTGACCGTCTGCCAGCGCTGCAGTCCCTCGTTGAGGGTCTGTACGTAGGTCTCGATCAGGCGGTTGGTCTCCGGCGCCGCGAGGACCTGTCCGTACGTCTTGCCCTCCAGCCCGTTGTCGGCCGCCCAGGTCAGGATGGACGGCTCGTCGAGGGCGATCAGGGCGGAGCAGAAGTTACGGTCGGCGCCGTGCACGACGATCGTGGACACGTACGGGCAGATCGCCTTGAACTGGCCCTCGATCTCCGCCGGGGCGACGTACTTGCCGCCCGAGGTCTTGATCAGGTCCTTCTTGCGGTCGGTGATGCGCAGGTAGCCGTCGGCCGACAGCTCGCCGATGTCGCCCGTGTGCAGCCAGCCGTCGGACTCCAGGACCTCGGCGGTCTTGTCCGGCTGCCCGTGGTAGCCCTGCATGATGCCGGGGCCGCGCAGCAGGACCTCGCCGTCGTCGGCGATGCGTACCTCGGTGCCGGGGAGCGGCTTGCCGACCGTGCCGGTGCGGTAGGCCTCGCCCGGGTTGACGAAGGAGGCCGCGCTGGACTCGGTGAGGCCGTAGCCCTCGAGGATGTGCACGCCCGCGCCCGAGAAGAAGAAGCCGATCTCGGGGGCCAGGGCGGAGGCGCCGGAGACGGCGGCGCGGAGCTTGCCGCCGAAGGCCTCGCGGAGCTTGGAGTAGACGAGCGCGTCGGCGATCTTGTGCTTGGTGGTGAGGCCGAAGGGAGCGGTCGCCCGGCCGGTGCGGCGGAAGTTGTCCTGCGTGACCTTGGCGTACTCGCGGGCGACGCCCGCCGACCACTGGAAGATCTTGTACTTGGCGCCGCCGGCGGCCCGGGCCTTGGCGGCCACGCCGTTGTAGACCTTCTCGAAGATGCGCGGGACGGCCGCCATGTAGGTGGGCTGCACGACCGGCAGGTTCTCGATGATCTTGTCGATCCGGCCGTCGACGGCGGTCACGTGGCCGGCCTCGATCTGCCCGGAGGTCAGCACCTTGCCGAAGACGTGGGCCAGCGGCAGCCACAGGTACTGGACGTCGTCCTTGCCGATCAGCCCGGTGGCCGTCATGGCCTTGGCCAGGTACGACCAGTTGTCGTGGGGCAGCCGGACGCCCTTGGGGCGGCCGGTCGTGCCGGAGGTGTAGATGAGGGTGGCGAGCTGGTCCGAGGTGATGGACGCGATCCGCTCGTCGACCGCCTCGGGGTGCTTGGCGAGGTACTCCTTGCCGCGGGCTTCCAGCTCGGCGAGGGAGAGCACCCAGCCCTCGGGGTCGCCCTCGGCCGCGACCGCGTCGGCGGCGTCCAGGACCACGACGTGTGCGAGATTCGGCAGGTCGGCGCGGCGCTCGCGCGCCTTCGCCAGCTGCTTCGCGTTCTCGGCGATGAGCACCCGGCTCTCGGAGTCCGAGAGGATGAAGGCCGACTCGTCGGCGTTGGTGCTGGGGTAGATCGTGGTGACCGCGCCACCGGCGCACATCACGCCGAGGTCGGAGAGGATCCAGTCGACCCGGGTCTCGGAGGCGAGCGCGACGCGCTGCTCCGTCTCCAGGCCGAGGGAGATCAGCCCGGCCGCGATGGCGAATACCCGCTCGGCCGCTTGGCCCCAGCTGAGTGATTTCCAGTCGTCTGGGCCGCCCCGGCCGCCGGCCGCGGGCACCGGGTACCGGTAGGCCTCGTCGTTCGGCGTCGCGGCGACGCGCTCAAGGAAGAGCACCGCCACGGTGGGCGGGCGGTTCTCGAGATAGGTCTGTGTGTCGCTCACGACATCCTCCGGACCGTTCCACGCGGCAGTGCGTGGGCGTGGGGCGCTGGGGGCGCTTGGGACTGGCGGGTTTGCAGCCGTTGACTTTTTAAACTGGCGAGTAACCGTCGAGCAGTGATCAGACTAGAGCGACTCCGCCGCGCGCGTAAGAGCCCGCGAGCGGCCGCTTCATAACGAAACAGGCCCCCGCACCGGAGTGCGGGGGCCTGCTCGCGACGGGTGACGGCGGGGCGGCTACTTCTTCTTGCCGCCGGACTCGTCACTGGAGAGGACGGCGATGAAGGCCTCCTGCGGGACCTCCACGGAGCCGACCATCTTCATCCGCTTCTTGCCTTCCTTCTGCTTCTCCAGCAGCTTCCGCTTACGGGAGATGTCACCGCCGTAGCACTTGGCGAGGACGTCCTTGCGGATGGCGCGGATGGTCTCGCGGGCGATGACGCGGGAGCCGACGGCCGCCTGGATCGGGATCTCGAAGGCCTGCCGCGGGATGAGCTCGCGCAGCTTGGCGACCAGGCGCACGCCGTAGGCGTAGGCGGCGTCCTTGTGGCAGACGGCGGAGAAGGCGTCGACCTTGTCGCCGTGCAGCAGGATGTCGACCTTGACCAGGCTGCCGGACTGCTCCCCGGTGGGCTCGTAGTCCAGGGAGGCGTAGCCGCGCGTCTTGGACTTCAGCTGGTCGAAGAAGTCGAAGACGATCTCCGCGAGGGGGAGGGTGTAGCGGATCTCGACGCGGTCCTCGGAGAGGTAGTCCATGCCGAGGAGGGTGCCGCGGCGCTGCTGGCAGAGCTCCATGATCGCGCCGATGAACTCGGAGGGCGCGAGCAGGGTGGCCCGGACGACCGGCTCGAACACGTCCGAGATCTTGCCCTCGGGGAACTCGCTCGGGTTGGTGACGGAGACTTCCTTGCCGTCTTCCATGACGACGCGGTAGACCACGTTGGGCGCGGTGGCGATCAGGTCGAGACCGAACTCGCGCTCCAGGCGCTCGCGCACCACGTCCAGGTGGAGCAGGCCGAGGAAGCCGACGCGGAAGCCGAAGCCGAGCGCCGCCGAGGTCTCCGGCTCGTAGACCAGCGCGGCGTCGTTGAGCTGGAGCTTGTCCAGAGCCTCGCGCAGGTCCGGGTAGTCCGAGCCGTCGAGCGGGTACAGGCCGGAGAAGACCATCGGACGCGGGTCCTTGTAGCCGCCGAGGGCCTCGGTCGCTCCGTTGTGCAGGCTGGTGATGGTGTCACCGACCTTGGACTGGCGGACGTCCTTCACGCCGGTGATGATGTAGCCCACCTCGCCGACGCCGATGCCGTCGGCCGGGGTCATCTCCGGGGAGGAGACACCGATCTCCAGCAGCTCGTGGGTGGCGCCGGTGGACATCATCCGGATGCGCTCGCGCTTGTTGAGCTGGCCGTCGACCACACGGACGTAGGTCACGACGCCGCGGTACGAGTCGTAGACCGAGTCGAAGATCATCGCGCGGGCCGGGGCGTCCTTGGGGCCGACCGGGGCCGGGACCGTGGCGACGATCTTGTCCAGCAGCACGTCCACGCCGAGACCGGTCTTGGCCGAGACGCGCAGGACGTCCTCCGGCTGGCAGCCGACCAGGTTCGCGAGCTCCTCGGCGAACTTCTCCGGCTGGGCGGCCGGCAGGTCGATCTTGTTCAGGACCGGGACGATCGCGAGGTCCTTCTCCATCGCCAGGTACAGGTTGGCGAGGGTCTGGGCCTCGATGCCCTGGGCGGCGTCCACGAGGAGGACGGTGCCCTCGCAGGCGGCGAGGGAGCGCGAGACCTCGTAGGTGAAGTCGACGTGCCCGGGGGTGTCGATCATGTTGAGGACGTGGGTGTTGCCCTGACCCTCGCCCGTGGTGGGCGCCCAGGGCAGCCGGACCGCCTGGGACTTGATCGTGATGCCGCGCTCACGCTCGATGTCCATGCGGTCGAGGTACTGGGCACGCATCTGCCGCTGGTCGACCACACCGGTGAGCTGGAGCATCCGGTCGGCGAGGGTCGACTTGCCGTGGTCGATGTGCGCGATGATGCAGAAGTTGCGGATCAGCGCCGGGTCGGTACGGCTCGGCTCGGGCACGTGGCTGGGGATCGCGGGCACGCAGTGTCCTGATTCTCGGTCGCAGTCGGAAGCGTTTGCGGAGCGTCGGTCGGAGCGAAAGTCCGGCTCCCGTCGCTCTCGGCGGCGCGATGTCGGATCTATACGCAGACTCCCATGGTCCCATGGACGGGGCAGTGCGCTCGGTTTGGGCCGCCAGGAGCGTGCCTGGTAGCCTGGGCAGCTGTGTCTCGTATGCCCTCTCAGCTGTCGAGGCACAATCCGAAGATCAACCTCTGAACCTGAAAAGGCTCTATTCGTGGCGAACATCAAGTCCCAGATCAAGCGGAACAAGACGAACGAGAAGGCGCGCCTGCGCAACAAGGCCGTCAAGTCCTCGCTCAAGACCGCGATCCGCAAGGCCCGCGAGGCCGTCGTCGCCGGTGACGTCGAGAAGGCCACCGTGGCTTCCCGCGCTGCCGCGCGTGCGCTCGACAAGGCTGTCTCGAAGGGTGTCATCCACAAGAACGCCGCCGCCAACAAGAAGTCGGCGCTGGCCACCAAGGTTGCCTCCCTGCAGGGCTGAGCTCCCTGATGTGAATGCCGGGAAGGACCCAGCGGGCCCTCTCTCCCGCTCCTGACCGGCACCCCGCTCCGCACACGAAGCGTTCGCCACGCGGGTGCGGAGCAATCCAGAAGTAACCCGAAGGCCCCGGCCTCCACCCTTCCCCAGGGCGGTGGCCGGGGCCTTCGTGCTGCCCGGGGGCCTCACCCCGGGCGGGCTCAGTCGTAGATGTGCTGAGGCGGTACGCGGTGCGGCAGGGGCCTGCGCCAGTCGCCCTCGCGGGCGACGAGGATCCGGCGGGCCAGGGTGCGCACCTCGCTCCAGGCGGGCTCGGCGGTCAGTGACCGGGCCCACAGGCCGGCGCGGCCACGGATGTCGGCCTCGCCGAGGATCCGGCCGATGGCCCGGAGGTCCTGCAGGGCCTCGGGGGCGAAGGTTCCCCGCTCCGCCATCCCCTCGGCCAGGTGGAGGACGAAGTCGGCGTCGTCGGTGACAGGAACGCTCTTCACCCCGTGCTCACCGGCCCAGGCCAGCTGATCCGCGGCATCGGCGGCGAGGACGGCCATCAGCCTCGCGATCCAGCGCTCCCAGCAGTCGGCATCGTCATACATGCGGGGTGCGGGCTAACGGCGCTGGGGGCGGGCCGCGCGGGCCACCGCCACGACGGCCTTCTCCAGGGCGTACTCGGGGTCGTCGCCGCCGCCCTTGACCCCGGCGTCGGCGGCGGCCACGGCGCGCAGGGCCTCCGAGACCCCGTCCGCCGACCAGCCGCGCATCTGCTGGCGGACCCGGTCGATCTTCCACGGGGGCATGCCCAGGTCCCGGGCGAGGTCACCGGGGCGGGCTCCGCGCGGGGCCGAGGCGAGCTTGCCGATCGCGCGGACCGCCTGGGCCAGGGCGCTGGTGATGAGGACCGGCGCCACCCCGGTGGACAGGGACCAGCGCAGGGCTTCCAGGGCCTCGGCCGCCCGCCCCTCGACCGCCCGGTCGGCGACCGTGAAGCTGGAGGCCTCGGCCCGGCCCGTGTAGTAGCGGGCGACGACGGCCTCGTCGATGGTGCCCTCGACGTCGGCGCACAGCTGCGCGGCCGCACTGGCCAGCTCCCGCAGGTCGCTGCCGATCGCGTCCACCAGGTTCTGGCAGGCCTCCGGGGTCGCCGACCGGCCGAGCGTGCGGAATTCGCCCCGCACGAAGGACAGCCGGTCCGCCGCCTTCGTCATCTTCGGGCAGGCGATCTCCCGCGCGCCCGCCTTGCGCGCCGCGTCCAGCAGGCCCTTGCCCTTGACCCCGCCCGCGTGGAGGAGGACCAGGATGATCTCCTCGTAGGGCGCGGCGAGGTAGGCCTTGACCTCCTTGGCCGAGTCCGCGGACAGGTCCTGCGCGTTGCGCACGACCAGCACCTTGCGCTCGGAGAAGAGCGAGGGGCTCGTCAGCTCGGCGAGCGTGCCGGGCTGGAGCTGCTCGGAGGCGAGGTCGCGGACGTCCGTGTCGGCGTCGGCGGCGCGGGCGGCCGCCACCACCTCGCGCACGGCGCGGTCGAGCAGCAGCTCCTCCTGCCCCACCGCGAGGGTGAGCGGGGCAAGCGGATCGTCGGTGGAGTTCTTCCTGGTGGCCATCGCGTCCAGCATCCCACGCCGCACTGACAGCCCTCCGCCCCGCGTGCCCGAGAATGGTCGCGTGAATGTGCGACATGTACTCGTCCTGCCCGACCGCGACGCCGCCGAGGAGGTGGCCCGGGAAGCCGTCGACCGCTTCGGACTCCCGGAGGAGCCGCAGTTGTTCCGCGACGCGCTGGCCGGCGAGGACGACGCCGAGGACGCCCAGTGGCTGGTGGTCGTCGAGGACCCGCGGGAACGGCTCGACACGACCTCGCTGGACGACCTCGCCGCCGAGTACGAGGGCTGGCTGGAAGCCCCGTAGGGCTCTGCCGATCAGGCCTTGCGAACGGCCTGGATGTCCAGCGTCACTTCCACGCTCGAACCGATCGCCGCGATCCCGTGCGCCAGCATCGACTGCCAGTTGAGGGTGAAGTCCTCGCGGTGCAGTTCGGTGGTGGCCCGGCAGGCCGCCCGCAGTTCGCCCTCCATTCCGGTGCCCAGACCGAGGTACTCGGTGTCCAGGGTCACGGACCGGCTGACCCCGTGCAGGGTGAGCGCGCCGGCGACGGTCCAGCGGCTGCCGCTGCGGTGGATGAACCGCTCGCTGTAGAACTCCACCGTGGGGTGGCGGACCGCGTCCAGGAAGTCCCCCGACCTCAGGTGGTCGTCGCGCAGCCGCACCCCGGTGTCGATGCTGGCCGCGTCGATGATCACGTGCATGGAGGAGTCCTCCATCCGCTCGGCTATCCGCACCGCCCCGGCGAACGTGCTGAACCGGCCGCGGATCCGGGCCAGGCCGATGTGCCGGGCCGTGAACCCGACGGTCGAGTGCGTCGGGTCGAGCTCCCAGTGGCCGGGCTGCGGCAGCAGCGGCGGCTCCACCGCGTCCAGGATGATCTCCGCGGTGCCGGACTGCGCCGGGTCCCCCACGATCGTCACCCCGTGGAACGGCGCGTACCCCTCGGCGGTCACCGAGAGCCTGTACTCCCCCTCCGGCACGGCCGCGGTGAAACCGCCGTACGGATCGGTCTCGCCCCTGACGATGCGGCGGCCGATCGGGTCGGTCACCTCGAACTCGGCCTGCCGGAGCGGCCGGTGAACCGTGTCGAGGACCCGGCAGCTGAGCAGGCGCGCCGTCGGCGGCAGCGTCAGTGTCGCGGATGTGGAGGGACTGGAACTCCCGGCCGTCCCGGCCGATTCCATCCCCCGTCTGCGACCGAACATGGCTGATGCACCCCCGTGCTGTGTGGACTTGGACCGTTCTGGCGAAGACGCATTCGATCATGCTGTCGGGTTGTGGGCAAACAGAGCGGTCACGCCCGGTATGACCGCGCCTTTTCCGCCGCCCTCCGGCCGGAAACACCTGTAGTCGAACTCCGGCTCCGGCAACGGCGATCGAGCCGTCGATGTCGGTACGCAGCACGGTCGCCCCCATCTCCCGCAGCCGGGCGAGCGTACCCGGCGCGGGGTGTCCGTAGCGGTTGCCCACGCCGACGGGAACCAGCGCGACGCGCGGCCTCACCCGTGCGTACAGCTCGGGGTCCTGGTGCGCGGAGCCGTGGTGGGCGACCTTGAGCACGTCCACCGGACCGAGATGCGGGTGCGCCCTCAAGAGGCCCTGCTGCGCGGGCGGTTCGAGATCTCCGAGCAGCAGCAGGGTCAGGCCCGCACCACGCACCAGCAGGGCGACGCTCGCGTCGTTGGGCCCTTCGGGCGGCGGGCCGCCCGGCGGCGGCCAGAGCACCTGCCACTCGAGCGCCCCGGCCCGGCGCCGCTCCCCCTGCACGGCCCGCACGATCGGCACACCGGCGGCCGCCGCGGTCCGCCGGACGAACTCGGCCTGCGCCGGGGGCTCTTCCAGTGCGGTGGCCTGGATCACACCCACGGACCGGCCCCGCAGGACGCCCGACAGGCCTCCCACGTGGTCGGCGTGAAAATGCGTCAGCAGGAGCAGCGGCACCCGGTGCACCCCCAGGGTGCGCAGGCACTCGTCGACCGGGCCGGGATCCGGGCCGGCGTCGACCACGAGGGCCTCGCCCGGGCCGACGGCAAGGACGGCGGCGTCCCCCTGCCCCACGGCGCACTGGACGTAGTTCCAGTCGGGCGGAGGCCAGCCGGTGAGCGTACGGGTGAGCTGCGGCGGCCGCAGCACGGCCAGGAGCAGCAGCAGCGCCAGCGCCGAGCAGAACCACCCGCGCCCCCGGAACCGGGCACCGGCGAGGGCCACGACGGCCAGGGTGACGCCGGCCAGCAGTACGCCACCGGTGAGCCCGCCCGGCCAGGGCAGCTCCGCGCCCGGAAAGCCCGCCCCGGCCCGGGCCACCCCCGCGATCCACCCGGCCGGCACCCCGGCGCACCGGGCCAGCACCTCCGCGGCGGGCATCCACATCGGGGCGGCCGCCAGCGCGGCGAAACCGAGGACCGTCGCCGGACCGGCCGCCAGCTCGGCCAGCAGGTTGCAGGGCACTGCCACCAGGCTGACCCGGGCGGCGAGGACGGCCACCACGGGCGCGCACACCGCCTGGGCGGCCGCAGCGGCTCCCAGCGCCTCGGCGACCCGGGGCCCCGTTCCACGGCGCCTCAGTGCTTCGCTCCACCGGGGCGCGAGGGTGAGCAGCGCCCCGGTGGCCAGGACGGAGAGCAGGAAGCCATGGCTGCGGGCCAGCCACGGGTCGTGGAGCACCAGCAGCAGCACGGCCGCGCCCAGGGCCGGGATCAGGGACCGGCGCCGCCCGGTGGCGATGGCCAGCAGGGTGACCGCCCCGCAGGCCGCGGCCCGGAGCACGCTCGGCTCGGGCCGGCACACCACCACGAACGCCAGAGTCAGGGCCGCCCCGCACAGGGCGGTGACCCTCAACGAGAGCCCGAGCCGGGGTGCCAGCCCGCGCCGCTCGGCCTGCTGCGCGCGGGCCGGGGGCCCGATGAGCAGGAACAGCACCACGGTCAGGTTGGACCCGGAGACGGCCAGCAGGTGCAGCAGGTCGGTGGCCCGGAAGGCCTCGTGCAGATCGGGCGGAACCCTGGAGGTGTCCCCGACGACCAGTCCCGGCAGCAGGGCCCTGGCATCCGGCGCGAGCCCCTCGGTGGCCTCGCGCAGCCCGGCCCGCAGCCGCCCCGCGAACCGCTGGACGGCGTCCGGGCCACCGGTCACCCGGGGCGGGGTGTCACCGGCCGGCCGGAGCAGCGCCACGGCCCGCTCCCCGGACCGCGCCGGGGCCAGCCGGGCGACGACCACCACCCGGGTGGACGGCTGGAGCCGAGCCCATTGCGCATGCGCGGCCAGCACCCGCACGGGGGTCTCGACCCGGGTGCTCGCCCCGTCGGGCCCGGTCACCCGGGTCACCACCGCGTCCAGGACCGTCACCGGCGGCCCGCCCCCGCTCCGGGCGGCCCTCGGGTCGGAGCCCACGGTGAGCTCCGCGAGCACGCGGGCGTGTTCCTGCGCCAGCCCCGCCACCGGCCCGGCCCGCGCCTCGGCCCTCTGCAGCCCCGCCACGCCGGCCCCGGCGGACGCGCACAGCAAGGCCGCTGCCGCGGCCGGGGCGAGCCGCCAGAGCCGTCCCGGACGCAGGCACGCGCACAGCATCAGCAGGCCCGCACAGGCCACCCCCAGCCCCACCCCGAGGGCAGTGCGGCCGACGGGCGCGTCCAGGGCGAGGGCGGCGGCCGCCCAGGCGGACACGGCGGGCACCGCGAGGCGCAGGTCCACGGGGCCCGCGCCCTCCGGGCCGTTCACGGCCGCACCAGCGTGCGCAGGTCGGCGAAGCGCCGCTCCCCGATGCCGTCGACCTGGCGGAGCTCCTCCACGGAGCGGAAGCCGCCGCGGGCCGTACGGAAGTCGACGATGTGCTGGGCCAGCACCGGCCCGACCCCCGGCAGGCCGTCCAGCTGGGCGACCGTGGCGGAGCCGAGACTGAGCGGTCCGGGGGCCGGCCCGCCGCCCGCCCCGCCCGGTGGCGGCTGCGCCGGGGCGCCGACCACCACCTGCTCACCGTCCACCAGCACGCGGGCCCGGTTCAGCCCGGTGGTGTCGGTTCCCGGGCGCACTCCCCCGGCGGCGGCCAGCGCGTCCTCCACCCGCGAACCTGCGGGCAGCCTCCGCACCCCCGGGTCCCGGACCTTGCCGCTGATGTCGACGACGATCCGCACAGCGCCACCGGACCCACCGGCACTGCTTCCCCCGGCCGGAGCCCCTGCCGACGCCGCGGACGCCGCCGGTACCGCCCCCGGGGTCACCACCGCAGGTGCGGTGACCGTCTGCGGCCGGGCCCTCCAGTACTGCTGCCCGGCGAATCCGACGGCGGCGACCAGCACCACCGCGACCGCCGCCACCGTGCGCGGCCGTACCTCGCACCGGTCCTGCAGCCACAGCGGCAGTCGCTCCCGGACGGCCAGCCCCCGCGCGGCCCCCGGGGACAGCCCGGGCGCCTCGGCAGCCGGCACCTGCGGATCCGCCCCGGCCCGAGCCCCGGCCGACACCCCGGCCGGCACCTCGGGCAGCGCCTCAGCCGCAACCTCGGCCGGCGCTCCGGCCGATGCCTCGGGCGGGCTGCTCCCCCCGAGCAGGACCTCGGCCCGCCGACGCACCGCGCCCGGGTCGGGATGAGCAACCAGCCGGCCGCGACGGGCCGCACGGCGGTGCCGCAGACGGCTGTCGGAGAGTCGGGGACGGCCCGGGCCGCTGGTGGCGCCCGACGGATACGAAGCACGCGTTCGAAGAGTCATGCGACGACCGTAGGGGCCGATCCCCGACCCCGTTCGGAACACTCAATTCCGGTGGAAAAAAAGATCGTTGTGGATAACCGGGCCACTCGTTCCGGTGGTCAGCGGGGTGAGACGACCGCCGCCAGAAGCCCGGGCCCGGTGTGCGCCCCGATCACCGCGCCCACCTCACTGACGTGCAGCTCGACCAGGCCGGGGATGCGCTCGCGAAGCCGCTCGGCGAGTTTCTCCGCCCGCTCCGGAGCGGCCAGGTGGTGCACCGCCACGTCCACAGCGGCGGACCCGGCGCGGTCGACGGCCAGCTCCTCCAGCCGGGCAATGGCCTTGGACGACGTACGGACCTTCTCCAGCATCTCGATCCGCCCGCCGTCCAGCGTCAGCAGGGGCTTCACCGCCAGGGCGGAGCCGAGCAGCGCCTGCGCGGCCCCGATCCGGCCGCCGCGGCGGAGGTAGTCGAGGGTGTCGACGTAGAAGTACGCGGACATGTCGGCCGCCCGCTTCTCGGCGGCCGCCACCGCCTCGTCCACGGACCCGCCCGCCTCGGCCACCTCGGCGGCGGCGAGCGCGCAGAAGCCGAGGGCCATCGCGACCATGCCGGTGTCCAGGACGCGGACGGGCACGGGAGCGGTCCTCGCCGCGACCACGGCGGCGTCGTAGGTGCCGGAGAACTCGGCGGACAGGTGCAGGCTGACGATGCCGGTCGCCCCGGCGTCCGCCGCCGCCCGGTAGGCCCGGACGAACTCCTCCGTGCTGGGGCGCGACGTGGTGACCGAGCGACGCTTCTGCAGGGCCAGGGCCAGGCTGCGCGCCGAGATCTCGGTGCCCTCCTCGAGTGCCTCGCCACCGAGTACGACGGTGAGCGGGACGGCGGTGATTCCGTGCCGCGCCATGGCCGGTCGGGGCAGGTAGGCCGTGGAATCGGTGACGATGGCGACATGGCGGGACATGAGCCGGAGGTTACCGCCAGTGGGGGCAGGACGGCAGCCTGGGCCCGTGACGCGACCGTGGACGGTGCTCCCGAAGGCGACGCGAGCCTACGGCACGAGCCCCCGCCCGGCTCACCTGCCGGCCCTACCGCTCCCTGCTCCGGCCCGCCAGGCCCGCCCGGTCAGCCCGTCCCGGGGCGTGAACGCAAGCCGTGCCCGCAAGCCGTGCCCCCAGGTCGCGCCTGCAAGCCGTGCCTCAGGTCGTGCTCTCAGGCCGGCGCGTCTTCTGCCAGGGGTACTGCGGCGCCGGGGCCGCCGGGTTCAGGGCGGCCCGGGACTGCTCCGTGCCCGGGCCCGTACCGGCCGCCGGCCCCGCCGCCGGCCCGTTCGCCTGGGCCGCGTCCCATGCCGCGGCCGCCGCCGCGAGGTCGTCCACCGGCTCCCGCGACCAGTCCCGCAGCGCGTCGGACTCGACCTCGATCTGCTCCGACAGCGTGGACAGGTCGTCCTGTGCGAAGCGCTGGGCCCGGTCCCGCGCGGCCCACCGCAGCGAGTCCGCGGCCTGTTTGATCTTGGCCGTCCGCTCCCGCAGGTCCGGCAGGCGCTCCGCGATCCGCCCGCGGTCCGGGTCCTGCTCCAGCCGCTTCAGCTCGTCGTCGAGCTCGCGTCCGTGCGCGCTCAGCCGATCGAACAGCGCGATCGACTCCTGGAGCGAGGCGTCCGTCCGGACCCCGTCCTGCAGGGCCTGCTCCGTGGCACGCATCGAGGTCCGCAGGTCGAGCCGCAGCTGCGCCAGCGCTCCCGCGACCCCGACCTGCCCGAAGCTCTTGGCGCGCAGAGTGGTGTCCTCCACGGTCCGGCGCGCCTGCGTGATGGTCCGGTCCACACCGCGCTTGGTCGCCTGCACCACCTTGACGGTCGCGTACACACCCAACCCCAGGAAGGTGAAAAGCACCATCAGCGCGAAGATGATCAACGCGGCCTCCATGAGCGTCCCTTCCCCAGAACCCGACGGCTCTTTTCCGTCCCCTCCACGGTAAACGCAACGGGCAGGTCGGGGGTTCCCATCGAACCCCCAACCTGCCCGTACGGGATCCCCCCTACGCGGGAGGGGCGCCTCGGACTCAGATGACGATGTTCACCAGCTTCGGCGCGCGCACGATCACCTTGCGGATCTCCGCGCCGCCCAGCGCCGCCACGACACCCTCATCGGTCACGGCCAGCTGCTCCAGCTCCGCCTCCGAGATCGTCGGCGACACCTCCAGCCGCGCCTTGACCTTGCCCTTGACCTGCACCACGCACGTCACGCTCTCGTCCACGACGTACGCCGGGTCCGCGACCGGGAAGTCCTGGTGAACCACCGACTCGCTGTGGCCCAGGCGGTGCCACAGCTCCTCCGCGATGTGCGGGGCCAGCGGGGCTACCAGCAGGACCAGGGCCTCGGCGACCGAGCGCTCCAGCGGGCGGCCGGCCTTCGTCAGGGCGTTGTTCAGCTCGGTGATCTTCGCGATGGCGGTGTTGAAGCGCAGCCCCGTCAGGTCCGAGCCGGCCCCGTCGATCGCCTTGTGCAGCGCGCGCAGCGTGTCCTCTGCGGGCTCGGCGTCGACGACCGTCACCGCGCCCGTCTCCTCGTCCACGATGTTGCGCCACAGGCGCTGCAGCAGCCGGTACTGGCCGACCACGGCCCGGGTGTCCCACGGACGGGAGACGTCCAGCGGGCCCATCGCCATCTCGTACAGGCGCAGGGTGTCCGCGCCGTACTCCTCGCAGATCTCGTCCGGCGTGACGGCGTTCTTCAGGGACTTGCCCATCTTGCCGTGCTCGCGCTTGACCTGCTTGCCCTCGTAGAAGTAGGCCCCGTCGCGCTCCTCGACCTCGGCCGCCGGGACGTACACACCGCGCTCGTCGGTGTAGGCGTACGCCTGGATCATGCCCTGGTTGAAGAGCTTGTGGAACGGCTCCGCCGAGGACACGTGACCCAGGTCGAACAGCACCTTTGACCAGAACCGGGCGTACAGCAGGTGCAGCACGGCGTGCTCGGCGCCGCCCACGTACAGGTCGACACCGCCGTGCGGCGCGCCCTCGCGCGGCCCCATCCAGTACTGCTCGATCTCCGGGTCCACCAGGGCCGAGGCGTTGTTCGGGTCCAGGTAGCGCAGCTCGTACCAGCAGGAACCGGCCCAGTTCGGCATGGTGTTGGTCTCGCGGCGGAAGGAGCGCACGCCCCGGCCGTCGCCCAGGTCCAGCTCGACGTTCACCCACTCGCCGTTGCGCGACAGCGGGGTCTCCGGCTTGGAGGTGGCGTCGTCCGGCTCGAAGGTGCGCGGGGAGTAGTCCTCGACCTCCGGCAGCTCCAGGGGCAGCATCGACTCGGGCAGCGGGTGTGCGACGCCGTCCTCGTCGTAGACGATCGGGAAGGGCTCGCCCCAGTAGCGCTGCCGGCTGAACAGCCAGTCGCGCAGCCGGAAGTTGACCGTCCCCTCACCGATACCGCGCTCGGCCAGCCAGTCGGTGATCGCGGCCTTCGCCTCGACGACGCCCAGGCCGTCCAGCGCGATGCCCTCGCCCGTCGAGTTGACCAGCTTCGCGTCGTAGGAGACGAAGGCGTCGTCCCACTCGGCCGGGTCGGTGCCGCGCCCGTCCGACGGCTCCACGACGCAGCGCATCGGCAGCTCGAAGGCGCGCGCGAACTCGAAGTCGCGGCCGTCGTGCGCCGGGACGGCCATGATCGCGCCGGTGCCGTAACCCATCAGCACGTAGTCGGCGATGAAGACCGGGACCTTGTCGCCGCTGACCGGGTTGATCGCGTACTCGCCGGTGAAGACACCGGTCTTGTCCTTGGCCTCGGCCTGCCGTTCGACGTCCGACTTGGAGGCGGCCTGCTTGCGGTACGCGCCGACGGCCTCGGCCGGCGTGGCGTGCCCGCCGGTCCACACCTCGTGGGTGCCCTCGGGCCAGGCGGCCGGGATGAACTTCTCGACCAGCGGGTGCTCGGGCGCCAGCACCATGTAGGTGGCGCCGAACAGGGTGTCGGGGCGGGTGGTGAAGACGGTGATGGCCTCGTCGCCCAGCGCGAAGTCGACGCGCGCGCCCTCGCTGCGGCCGATCCAGTTGCGCTGCTGCAGCTTGATGGCCTCGGGCCAGTCCAGCGCGTCCAGGTCGTCCAGCAGCCGGTCGGCGTAGGCGGTGATCCGCATGTTCCACTGGCTCAGCCGGGACTTGAAGACGGGGAAGTTGCCGCGCTCGGACCGGCCGTCGGCGGTGACCTCCTCATTGGCCAGTACGGTGCCCAGCCCCGGGCACCAGTTCACCGGCGCGTCCGAGGAGTACGCCAGCCGGTACTCGTTCAGCACGTCGGCCCGCTCGGCCGCGGTCAGACCGGCCCAGGCACGGCCGCCGGGGACCTCACGGGAGCCGTCCTCGAAGGCGGCGACCAGCTCGGTGATCGGCCGGGCCTTCTTCGCGTCGGCGTCGTACCAGGAGTTGTAGATCTGCAGGAAGATCCACTGGGTCCACTTGTAGTAGTCGGGGTCGATCGTGGCGAACGACCGCCGCTTGTCGTGGCCCAGGCCCAGCCGGCGCAGCTGGACCTTCATGTTCTCGATGTTGGCCTCGGTCGACACGCGCGGGTGCGTGCCGGTCTGCACGGCGTACTGCTCGGCCGGCAGGCCGAAGGCGTCGAAGCCCAGGGTGTGCAGGACGTTGTGGCCGGTCATCCGCTGGTGGCGGGCGAAGACATCGGTGGCGATGTACCCGAGCGGGTGTCCGACGTGCAGGCCGGCACCGGAGGGGTACGGGAACATGTCCATGATGAACTTCTTGGGCCGTGCGACCACCGCGGGATCCCCGGCCAGGTCACCGGTCGGGTTCGGGGCCTCGTAGGTGCCCTGCGCGTCCCATACGTCCTGCCAGCGTGCCTCGATGTCGGCGGCCATGGCAGCCGTGTAACGGTGCGCCTCGGCCGCCTCGGGGGCCGGGGTGTTCGTCTCGCTCATGATTTCTGAAGCTCCATCGATCGTCTCTGCCGTCTCTGCCTGCCCAAACGAAAAAACCCCTCGCACAGGAGGGGACGCCGCGCCGGGTCCGACCATCTCGGAGGGTCGGTACTGATCAGCGCGGCTCGGTAAGCAGAAGGCGTACGGCACGCATGGCGTCAGGGTACCGCAGCGGCCCCTTCCGACGCTCGGCCGTTCCACCCGTCGACACGGGGCACAACGAGAAGAGGGCCACCCGATCCGGGTGACCCTCTTCTTCACTGTGGAGCTAAGGAGAATTGAACTCCTGACCTCCTGCATGCCATGCAGGCGCTCTACCAACTGAGCTATAGCCCCTCGTTGTGCTTGCCTCTTCGGTTCCCCTTGCCGGTTCCCCTTGGCGACGTCCCAAACATTACACGGTCATGGCCCTGGTCCAAAAATCGGTTTCCGCCGACCATGGGCCATGTCCGATTTGATCCAACTTGTCACGCTCGCGCGAACTGATAGAACCGCTTGAGCGTGCAGTGCTCGTCGAGCAGCCGCCCGTAGATCGGCTCCCCTTCCAGCTCCCGGTACGTCTCGATCGGGTCGCCCTTTATGATCAGCGCCCGCGCGCATTCCTCGCACCAGTACTGGTAGTCGGGGTTGACCGGGTCCATGTCCCGCACGATCGGCGTGCCGTTGTTGCACCAGTCGCACCGGCGCCGGTGTGCACCCATCCGTCAGCGACTCCCTCCCGCGTCGGGCCGTCGTCTCCCCCTCCGGCGGTCACGATTCTGCCATGCCGGTGCGGGGCAGGTCAGCAAACGCAAAGGGTACAAAAGCAAGGATCCCGCCCCCCATTGGGGACGGGATCCTGATTGTGGAGCTAAGGAGAATTGAACTCCTGACCTCCTGCATGCCATGCAGGCGCTCTACCAACTGAGCTATAGCCCCGCTCTCCGCCGCGCTCCCCCCGTCTCCGGTGTTCTGCGCTGCGAACAAGAAGAACTCTAGCCTGTGACCAGCCGGAAAGTGAAATCCGGGTGGCAGCCCCACCGGGGGCGGCGGAAGGCCGGTCAGTCGTCGTCGCCGAGCACCGGTTCCGGCAGCGTGCCGGCGTTGTGCTCCAGCAGGCGCCAGCCTCGCGCGCCCTCGCCGAGGACGGACCAGCAGCAGTTGGAGAGCCCGCCCAGGCCCTCCCAGTTGTACGAGTCCAGCCCGAGCAGCCGCCCGATCGTCGTACGGATGGTGCCGCCGTGGCTGACCACGACGAGCGTGCCGGACTGCGGGAGCCGGGCGGCGTGTTCCAGCACCACCGGCGCGGCGCGGTCGGCGACCTCGGTCTCCAGCTCACCGCCGCCGCGGCGAACCGGTTCGCCGCGCTTCCACGCCGCGTACTGCTCGCCGTACTTCTCGAGGATCTCTTCGTGTGTGAGGCCCTGCCACTCGCCGGCGTACGTCTCGCGCAGTGCCGCGTCCCGGGTCACCGGCAGCCCCGTGACGGCGGCCAGCTCGGCAGCCGTGTCGGAGGCGCGCCGGAGGTCGGAGGCGACGATGGCGTCGGGCTTCAGCGAGGCGAGCAACCGGGCGGAGCGGCGCGCCTGCGCCACACCCGTCTCGGTCAGCTCGATGTCCGTGGAGCCCTGGAAGCGGCGCTCCAGGTTCCACGAGGTCTGGCCGTGTCGCCAGAGGACGATCTTCCTACCGGACTTGCCCGAGGTGGTCGTGCTCAGAACAGATCACCGTCCAGTTCGTCGTCGCCCGCCGCCTCTCGCAGCTTGGCGTGCTCCTCGGCCTTGCCGATGGTGAGCTTGGCGTCCTCGGGAAGCTCGATCTCGGGGCAGTCCTTCCACAGACGCTCCAGCGCGTAGAAGACGCGCTCCTCGCTGTGCTGGACGTGGACGACGATGTCGACGTAGTCGAGGAGGATCCAGCGGGCGTCGCGGTCGCCCTCGCGGCGCACCGGCTTGGCGCCGAGCTCCTTGAGGAGGCGCTCCTCGATCTCGTCGACGATCGACTTGACCTGGCGGTCGTTGGGCGCCGAGGCGAGCAGGAAGGCGTCGGTGATCGACAGCACGTCGCTGACGTCGTACGCGATGATGTCGTGCGCGAGCCGGTCGGCCGCAGCCTGGGCGGCGGCGGTGATGAGCTCGATGGAGCGGTCCGTGGCGGTCACTGGCCATGCTTTCGGGTTGGCGGGCAGATCCTTACAAGGGTCTCATGTACCGCCGACACCGCCCGCGCGCAGCGTCGCGCGCGGGCGAAAGCCCCCTCGGGGCCCCCTCGGACCCCCGGGGAGTCCCCTCCCGGGCCCCGGACGGGACGGGGACGCCGCCCGGTCAGGACGCCTTGTAGTCCTTGCCCAGGATCACCACGACCTCCGCGTTCACCGCGTTCTCGGCCTTCTTCACGACCGTCTCGGGCAGCCCGAGGGTCTTGGCCACCTCGATCGCGCGGTCCCGCTGCGCGTCGTCCTGGTAGGTGATCTGCGAGGTGGTGGCGCTCTTGTCGGCCTTGCCGCCGTCGACGAAGGTGTAGCCGCCGTTCATCAGCGCCGCCTTCGCCGCGATCTGCGTCTTCTCGTCGCCAGTGGCGTCCTTGAGGCCGACGCGCGGGGCGGCGCCGGGCTGCGCCGCGCCGACCGAGCCGCCCAGTACCTCCTTGACGACGTTCTTGTTGGCCTCGTCCGTGAGCGTGCCGTCCTGCTTCACCGTGAGGACGTCGGTGCGGTACGCGCCCACCTTGGCGTGCTCGCCGAGCCGGGACAGCAGGGCCCCGAGGGTCTGCGCGTTCAGGGCCGGGTCGAGGATCTGGCCGATGCTCTCGACGGTCACGGCGGCCGCCTTCGGGTCGCTCGGGACCTTGCGCAGCACCGCCTGGAGCACCTTGCCCACCCGGTCCAGCTGCTTGGCCTCCGGCTCGCCCTGGCCGCGGAAGGTGGCGTACGCCACGGCCATCGGGCCGCTCAGGCTCTGCTTCTGGCCCTGGGCCACGGCCGGGGTCTTGGCCGCGTCGTCGGCGGGGACCGCGGTGTCGGTGTCGACCTCGATGCCGCCGACCAGCTCGACCAGGTTCTCCAGGAAGGGGGTGTCCAGGCGCCAGGTGCCGCCGATGTGCGTGCCGAGCACGGAGTCGAGGGCCTCGCGGGTGCCGAGGCCGCCCTCCTCGACCGACTTGCCGAGCGCCATGACCGTCCCGTCCTGGCCGGTGACGCCGAGGGTGTTCGGCAGCAGCACGGTGGCGCCCTGCTTGGTGGTGACGTTGTCGACGAGCAGCGCCGAGGAGGTGCCGCCCTTCTTGGTGTTGTGCAGGTGGACGACGATCATGTCGCGCTTCTGCGCCGCGGCGTCGGCGGTCGCGACGGTCTTCTTCTGGCCGAGGCCGTCGAGGAACGGCAGCTTGCCCGCGTACCAGAGGTAGCCGAGGCCGCCGACGACGAACAGGGCGAGGACGACGATCAGCGCCACCACCCGGTTGCGGCCGCGGCGGCGGGCCTCCTCGCGGCGCTCGGTGCGGCTCTCGGTGAACTTGAGCCAGTCGATGACGTCCTCGGAGTCCTCGTCCGGCTGGTCGATGAAGGCGAACATCTCGGTGCGGTAGTCCCGGTCCGCCGCCTCGGGCTCGCCGCCGGACCCACCACCGGGCTCGCCGTCGGGCCGGCGCGGCTCGGGGACCCGTTCGGCCGGCCGCTCGACGGCGGGGGCCGGGGGCTCCGGGGCGGTCTGCTGCGGGATCCACTGCTGGGTCTGCTGCGTGTCGTACCCGTAGCCGGGGGCCTGGGTGTAATCCTGCTGCCCGTACTCCTGGGCGGCCGGCTGCTGCTGTTGTTGTTGCTGCTGCTGCTGCTGGGGGTAGTACTGCTGCTGACCGTAGCCCTGGTAGTCGTAGCCGTACTGCTGCTGTTCGTACGACTGCTCGTACTGCTGCTGGGCAGCCGGAGCGGGCTGCTGGACGGGGTGGGCGGGCACCCGGCCGTACACCGGCCGCCCGTACGCGTCGTAGCCGACGAGCTGCTGCTCCTGGGCGGCATACGGGTCGTACGGATCCTGTCGGTCGTTCACCGCGGGGCCCCTCTCTCCGGAAGCTCAGGCTCCCCGGTACAGCTCACGCTTGTCGATGTAGCGCACCACGCCGTCCGGCACCAGGTACCAGACAGGATCCCCCTGGGCGACCCTCGCACGGCAGTCGGTGGACGAGATCGCGAGTGCGGGAACCTCCACCAGGGAAACACCGCCTTCCGGGAGCCCGTCGTCGGTGAGCACGTGGCCCGGCCGGGTGACTCCGATGAAGTGGGAGAGCGAGAAGAGCTCTTCGGCGTTGCGCCAGGTCAGGATCTGCGCGAGCGCGTCGGCACCGGTGATGAAGAACAGGTCGGCGTCGTCGTTCTGCGCCTTCAGGTCCCGCAGGGTGTCGATGGTGTACGTCGGCCCACCGCGGTCGATGTCGATGCGGCTCACCGAGAACTGCGGGTTCGAGGCCGTGGCGATGACCGTCATCAGGTAGCGGTCCTCGGCCGGCGAAACGGCCCGCTGGGACTTCTGCCACGGCTCGCCGGTCGGCACGAACATCACCTCGTCGAGGTGGAAAAGGGCGGCCACCTCGCTGGCGGCCACCAGGTGTCCGTGATGGATCGGGTCGAATGTCCCGCCCATCACGCCGAGCCGGCGCTTGACCGGACCGGTAGGCATCTCCTGCTCTCCCATGAGCGCAGAGCCTACTGGCCCGGCGGACGAAGCGGTCCCGGCGGTCTCGGCGGGACTCAGCGGTCGCGGTTCAGGCGCGTGGTGACCCAGAGCATCAGCATCAGGATGACGAAGGCGCCACCGCCGGTCAGGTACGGGTTCAGGCTGTCGTGGTTGCCGCCGTGCTGCTCGGCCCCCTCCGAGGCGAGGACGACCAGGTTGTGGGCGGTGGAGGCGAGGCTCATCAGGCAGGTACCTATCGAGTCGGGGAGCGGGCGGAGACTTCGCTCACATCGTATGCGGGGGCCTGGGGCACGCTCACGCCGACTCAGGCGTTGGAGAGGATAGACGCAGGGTCGAGCAGGTCCATCCAGGGGAGGGCGCTATGACGGAAACAGGCTTCGAGAAGGTACCGGCGCGGGACCGCCGGAGGTTCCCCGGCATCTCGTCACGGGCGTACGAGCATCCGGCGGACCGTTCCGCGCTGGTGGCGCTGCGCAAGCTGAGCGGCTTCGACACAGTGTTCAAGGCCCTGAGCGGGCTGCTTCCGGAGCGGAGCCTTCGGCTGCTGTTCCTGTCGGAGTCGGTGCGGGTGGGCGAGACGCAGTTCCCGCACCTGCACGCGATGCTGCGGGACGCCTGTTACATCCTGGACCTGGAGAAGGTCCCGCAGATGTATGTGCAGCAGGACCCGAATCCCAATGCCATGTGCATCGGGCTGGACGAGCCGATCATCGTGGTGACCACGGGCCTCGTCGAGCTCCTCGACGAGGAGGAGATGCGGGCGGTGGTGGGCCACGAGGTGGGCCACGCGCTGTCGGGGCACGCGGTCTACCGCACGATCCTGCTGTTCCTGACCAACCTGGCGATGAAGGTCGCGTGGATCCCGCTGGGCAATGTGGCGATCATGACCATCGTGACCGCGCTGCGGGAGTGGTTCCGCAAGTCGGAGCTCTCGGCCGACCGGGCCGGGCTGCTGGTGGGACAGGACGTGCAGGCCTCGATGCGGGGCCTGATGAAGATCGCGGGCGGCAACCACCTCCACGAGATGAACGTGGACGCCTTCCTGGCCCAGGCCGAGGAGTACGAGTCGGCCGGCGATCTGCGCGACTCCGTGCTGAAGATCCTCAATCTGCTGCCCCGGACGCACCCCTTCACGACGGTGCGGGCGGCCGAGCTGAAGAAGTGGGCGGAGAGCCGCGACCACCAGCGGATCATGGACGGCCACTACCCGCGGCGCGAGGACGACAAGGACACCTCGGTGACGGACTCCTTCCGGCAGTCCGCCGCTCACTACGCCGACACGGTGCGCACCAGCAAGGACCCGCTGCTGAAGCTGGTGGGCGACATCGCGGGCGGCGCGGGCGACCTGGGCGGCAGGCTCCGCGACAAGTTCACCGGCGCGGCTGCCGCGGGCGGATCCGGGACCGGTACCGCCGCCGGGCCCGAGGGCAAGGGCGGGGCTACGGAGCAGGGCTGACCGGAGGGGCCTGCGGGGTCGCGGGCGGGGCCAGTACGCCGCACAGCCCGGCCGTGCGCCGCGGCTGGCCGCTGGCGTACGGGTCGCTCGCGGCCGGGCCCACCGTGGTCGGGGCGGCGCCCGCCAGGAGCGGGCGGAAGGCCCCTGCCGGGTCGGCGGAGCAGTCCTGCGGGCCGGCCATCACGTAGGCCGAGGCCAGCTCCAGGCGCCGGGCCCCCAGGTCGTCCCGGTCGAAGCGCAGCCGCAGCTCCCGCCGGACGGTGAAGAGCGAGGCCCCGTCGGCCGCGGCCGGTGCTCCGGTGGCCGGCCGTACGGCGTACACGAAGGTGTGGTCGGTGGTGACCTCCAGCAGGTCCGGGGCCACCTCCTCGAAGGCGAGCGTGCCGCTCACCCGGACCCGGGAGTCGGCCACGACGGCGGTGGCCTGGTCGAAGCGGACCAGCCAGCCGGTGGCTGCGTGACGGCCGTCGCCGGAGGGCGAGGTCATGCTGCGGTCGAACTGCGCGAGCTGGTCGGGGTCGAGCAGGACGCGCACCGGGCGGGTGGCCGCTCCGGCCAGGATGTCGGGGTCCAGCGAGGACTGCACCAGGTAGTCCTTGGCGATCGACAGTGCGGTGACGACCTGGGTGTCGGTGAAGTGGTGCGTGCGGCGCACGGCGGGCAGGGCGATCCCGGCCGCCCCGACCCGGTAGTCGGCGGCGGGGCTGCTCGCGTACAGGTCGGCGGGCCGTCCGCCGGGCACGTCGGTGGTCGGCGCGAGCGGGACCACGGTGCTGGTGAGCGGCTGGGCGGCGGTGCCGGGCGGGGGCTGGTACGGGTTGCGCAGGCCCATGTAGACGGCGGCGGCGAAGGCCGAGGCGATGAGCAGCACCAGGAGCATGCCCTGCCGGGCACCGCGGCCGGGGGTGCTGGTCCGGGAGGCGGAGCCGCCGCCGGACCAGACGGAACGGGTGCGTACCGCGCGGGCGTGTTCGCCCATGCGTTCCTGCGCCGAGTACTCCTGCAGCCGGGCAGCCCGGACGAAGTCCTCGTCGAACACCACCGATCGGTACTCGTCCGACCGGAATTCGTCGTCGCCCCCGCCCATGCCCTCGGGGGTGCTGTTGGGTGGATCTCCTGGCACGGCCATCGCTTCTCCCCGCTGTCCCCGCTTCAGAGAAGCCCCCGGCTCCGGCGTACGCGAGTGGGGTCGTACCTTCAGGGTTGGCGAACGGAGGGGTACGTAAACGCGCCGACGCCGGTGACTTCACCCCTGGGGGTGCTGGCGGGCGCCGGAGCGGGGTCCGCCTCGCCCGAGGCGCTGCGGTAGACGGCGCTGAAGGCGAGGGCGACCATGCCGAGGCCCATCACGAAAGCGAGCACCCAGGCGACCGGGCGCAGCCAGGGCGCACGTCCGCGGTACGGGCGCAGGCTGCCGCCGTAGGCCCCGTACGGGCCGTCCGGGTATCCGTGGCCCCGGTCGTCGTGGTCCCAGCCGTGGTCGTCGTAGCCGTCGGGATGGCCGTAACCGTAGCTGTCGTAGTCGTCGTCGCCGGTCCAGCCGCCGGCGACCGCGCGGGCCGCCTCGGCCTCCGCGCGCGCCCGGTCCGCCGCCCGCTGTCGCTCGGCGGCGCTCGGTTCACGGATCTCGGCGTTCCGGACGAAGTCCTCGTCGAACACCACGGAGGCGAAGTCGTACTCCGCGCCTCCGCGGTCGTCGTCGGGCTCCCCGTCGTCCGGGAACGGCTTGCCCCCCACGTCGTCCGGCACAGGACCAGCCTAGACCTGGGGGGCCGCCTTGGGCAGGGTGTCCGCCGAATTTCGGCCACACCGCGCTCAGAGGGTGACTACCGAATGTGACCGTCACCGGTGACGATGTACTTGGTGGAGGTCAGCTCGGGAAGCCCCATCGGGCCCCTGGCGTGCAGCTTTTGGGTGGAGATGCCGATCTCGGCGCCGAACCCGAACTGTCCACCGTCCGTGAACCGAGTGGATGCATTCACGGCGACCGTGGTCGAGTCGACCAGCTGGGTGAAGCGGCGTGCGGCGGCCTGCGAGGTGGTGACGATCGCCTCGGTGTGACCGGAGGTCCAGCGGCGGATGTGGGTGACGGCGTCGTCGAGGGAGTCCACGACTCCGGCGGCGATGTCGTAGGACAGGTACTCGGCGGCCCAGTCCTCGTCCGTGACGGGCAGCGCGCTGACCTTGCTGCCCTCGGCGGCGGCGAGGACGTGGGCGTCGCCGTGGACGGTGACGCCCGCCTCGGCGAGCGCGTCGAGCGCGCGCGGCAGGAAGGCGTCGGCGATGTCCCGGTGGACGAGGAGCGTCTCGGCGGAATTGCAGACGGAGGGTCGCTGGGCCTTGGAGTTGATGAGGATGTCCACCGCCATGTCCAGGTCGGCCTGGGCGTCGACGTAGACGTGGCAGTTGCCGGTACCGGTCTCGATGACGGGGACGGTGGATTCCTCGACCACGGTCTTGATGAGGGAGGCGCCGCCGCGCGGGATGAGCACGTCCACGAGGCCGCGGGCGCGCATCAGCTCGCGGACGGACTCGCGGGACTCGCCCGGGACGAGCTGGATCGCGTCGGCGGGCAGGCCGACGCTCTCGATTGCGTCCCGCAGGATGGTGACGAGAGCGGTGTTGGAGGAGTAGGCGGAGGAACTGCCGCGCAGGAGGACCGCGTTCCCGGACTTGAGGCAGAGGGCGGCGGCGTCGACGGTGACGTTGGGGCGGGCCTCGTAGATGATGCCGACGACGCCGAGCGGGACGCGGATCTGGCGGAGGTCGATGCCGTTGGGGAGGGTGTTGCCGCGGACGACCTCGCCGACGGGGTCGGGGAGGGCGGCGACGTCGCGTACGTCGGAGGCGATGGCGGCGACGCGCTCGGAGGTGAGGGTGAGGCGGTCGATGACGGTCTCGCTCGTGCCGGCGGCGCGGGCCCTGTCCGTGTCCACGGCGTTGGCGGCGATGATCTCGACCGTACGCGCCTCCAGCGCGTCCGCGATCGCCAGCAGGGCGATGTCCTTGGCGGACCGCGGGAGCGGGGCGATGGCGGCGGCGGCGGAACGGGACCGCTGCGCGGTGGCGAGGACGGGCGAGGTTGCGGCATCGAGCGAGGTCATGCCGCCCAGGGTAGTCCCCGGTCCGGCCCGGTCCGCCGGGCTTCCACCCCGCGAGACGGTCTCCGGCCGTTGCCCTGGCCGGGCGGGGGTGGGGGCGCTGCGCGGGCTGTTCTCCCCGCCCCGCCCTTTCGCCGTTTCCCGGGCTCTGCCCGGACCCGGTCCTCAATCGCCGGACGGGCTGAAAGATGCCGGCGGGCCGGAGGCGCGGGCCGCGTTCAGTACGGGTGCACGCCTACCGGGTGGGCCGGGGGCGGGCCGTAGCCCTCTGCCACACGCTGGTGGTAGGTCGCGCGGTCGATGACCTCAAGGCCGACGATCTCCCAGGGCGGGAGCTGCGCCGAGGAGCGGTGTTCGCCCCACAGGCGCAGGGCGACGGCCGCCGCGTCGTGGAGGTCACGGGCCTCTTCCCAGTAGCGGATCTCCGCGTGGTCGTCGGCGTAGCGGCTGGTCAGCAGGAAGGGGTGGTCGTGGGCCAGTTGTTCCAGCCCGCGCCGCACCTCGGAGAGCGGGGCCGGCTTGCCGGAGACGCTCAGGGTCACGTGCCACAGGCGCGACGCGTGATCCTGCTCCTCGCCACCACCACCGCCGCCGTCACCGTCCCCCGTGCCGACGCTGGTCAGCGCTCGCCTCACCAGCCGCCTCCTGTCTCCGCCACGCGGGTCCGCCCGCCCTTCACAGTTGACCAGTCCACGGGCCGCCGCGCTGCGCTTTTGGCGAACCTCAGCCCTCCAGCAGGACCAGATCGTCCCGGTGGACGACCTCCCGCTCGTACGCGGGTCCGAGTTCCCGCGCGAGCTCGCGAGTGGAGCGGCCGAGGAGCTGCGGGAGCTCCTTGGCGTCGAAGTTGACCAGGCCCCGGGCGACGGCACGGCCGTCGGCCGCGCGCAGTTCCACCGGGTCCCCCGCGACGAAGTCGCCCTCGACCGCGGCGATGCCGGCCGGGAGGAGCGAGCTGCCGCGTTCGGTGACGGCGCGGACCGCGCCGTCGTCCAGGACGAGGTGCCCCTGGGGGGTCGACGCGTGCTGGAGCCAGAGCAGCCGGTCCGCCGAGCGGCGCCCCGTGGCGTGGAACAGCGTGCCGGTGCCCCGTCCGGCGAGGGCGTCGGCGGCCTGGCTCGCGGAGGTCAGTACCACGGGGATCCCGGCGGCGGCCGCGATCCGGGCGGCCTCGACCTTGGTGACCATGCCGCCGGTGCCGACGCCCGCCTTGCCGGCGCTGCCGATGGAGACGTGTGCGATGTCCTCGGGTCCGCGGACCTCTTCGATGCGCGTGGTGCCGGGCTGGGACGGGTCTCCGTCGTAGAGGCCGTCCACGTCCGAGAGGAGCACGAGGAGGTCGGCCCGGACCAGGTGGGCGACGAGCGCCGCGAGCCGGTCGTTGTCGCCGAACCGGATCTCGTCCGTGGCGACAGTGTCGTTCTCGTTGACGACGGGCAGGGCGCCCATGGCGAGCAGCTGGTCGAGGGTGCGGTAGGCGTTGCGGTAATGGGCGCGGCGGCTGGTGTCGTCGGTGGTGAGGAGCACTTGGCCGACGCGGACGCCGTACCGGGCGAAGGAAGCGGTGTAGCGGGCGACGAGCAGGCCCTGCCCGACGCTCGCGGCCGCCTGCTGCCGGGCCAGGTCCTTCGGGCGCCGGCGCAGGCCGAGCGGCGAGAGTCCGGCGGCGATGGCTCCGCTGGAGACGAGGACGATCTCCTTCTCTCCCCCGCTGCGGGCCTTGGCGAGGACGTCGACCAGCGCGTCCACCCGGTCGGCGTCGAGTCCGCCGGCCGCGGTGGTCAGGGAGGAGGAGCCGACCTTGACCACGATCCTGCGGGCGTCCACGACACCTTGCCTAGCCGCTGACACGTCTGTCCCCTTGCCCCTGTTGCCCAAAATGCCTGCCGTCTCAATCTACGGGGTGGGCGCGCGGGGCTGCTCGGGGGTTTCAGCCCCTGGACGAGGCCCCTGCTCCCACCTGCTGGGCCTCTTCGGCCCGGGCGGCGCCCGGCACGAGGATCTTGCGGGACAGCAGGAAGGTGAAGGGGATGGCCACGACGGCGGCGACCAGCGGGGCGATCCGGGTGTCCATCCCGGCCCAGGTCACCAGGGCGTAGAGGCCGGCGGACTGGATGACGTAGTTGGTGACGTTCGTCAGCGGGAAGAGGAGGAACTTCTTCCAGGTCGGCCGGGTCCGGTAGGTGAAGTAGGTGTTCATGAAGAACGAGCCGATCATCGCCAGGACGAAGGCCAGCGAGTAGGCGGCGAAGTACGGCATCCACGGGTGCAGGAGCAGGTAGATGCCGAAGAAGGTGCCGGTGTTGATCCCGCCCACGAGGGCGAAGCGGAAGATCTGGCCGAGCTGGTCCCTGCGGCTCATCGGGTGCTGCGCTCCACGATCGTCGGCTCCTCGGCCGGGGCGGCCGCCGGCCCGGTCCGCGGCAGCGGCTGCGCGCCGTGCGACTCCTTCACCAGGAAGTGCGGCCTGCGCTTGGTCTCGTAGTAGATACGGCCGATGTACTCCCCGATCAGGCCCAGCATGATCAGCTGTACGCCGCCCAGGCCCGTGATGATGGCCACAAGGGTGACGTATCCGGGGGACTCGACGCCGTTGGTGATCGCCATGATCGTGATCCACAGCGCGTACAGGCCGGTCAGGGCGACCAACGACACGCCGAACCAGATCCCGATCCGCAGCGGCCTGTTGTTGAAGGAGATCAGGCCGTCCATGCCGTAGTTCAGCAGGGAGCCGAACTTCCACTTCGTCTCGCCGGCCTCGCGCTGCGCGTTGCGGTAGTCGAAGTGGACGGTGTCGAAGCCGATCCAGGAGAACAGCCCCTTGGAGAAGCGGTTGTACTCCGGCAGCGACAGCAGGGCGTCCACGGCCGGGCGGGAGAGCATGCGAAAGTCGCCGACGCCGTCGGTGAGCTCCACGTCGACCCAGCGGTTGACGCCGCGGTAGTAGAGGCTGCTGAGGGCGGAGCGGAGTTTTTTGTCACCCTCGCGCGTGCGGCGGGCGATGATCTGGTCGTGGCCCTGCCGGTAGTGCTCCAGCATGGTCGCGATGAGCTCCGGCGGGTGCTGGAGGTCCGCGTCCATGATGACGACGGCGTCGCCGGTGGCCTCGCGCAGGCCGGCGAGCATGCCGGCCTCCTTGCCGAAGTTGCGGCTGAAGGAGACGTACCGGGTCTGGTCGCCGTACTCGGCGGCGATCTTCCGGAGCTTGCCGAGGGTGCCGTCGCGGCTTCCGTCGTCGACGTAGCAGACCTCGTACTCGACGGGGAGGGCGTCCAGAACCCTTCGGATCTCCACGTCGAAGCTGTCGATGACGGCTTCTTCGTTGTAGCAAGGGACAACTACGGACAGCTTCGTCATGAACACTTCCTGCTGGGTCCGAACGGGTGATTGTCGGCGACCGGACCCGCCTCTCACCTCTTCCTTAGAAGTATGCACGGCGAGGGTCGGGCGGGAGTCGGGCTGCCGGAGCCGAGGGCGGCACACGGTAGCTTTGACGAGATAAGCGGAATCGGATTGAGCTCAACGTAACGAAACGAAGGGATCGAGGTGCACGTGCCCGACGTCTCCGTGGTCGTCATCGTCTACAACGACGCAGAGCGTCTGCCGACAGCAGTCCAGTCGGTTCTGGACCAGACCCTGCACAGTGTCGAAGTCGTGATCGTCGACGACTGCAGCAAGGACCGCTCGTACGCGGTCGCCCAGGAACTGGAGTCCACGCATCCGGGGAGAGTGCGCGCCTTCCAGCTGCCGGAGAACAGCGGCGGCTGCGGTGCGCCCCGCAACCACGGCATCCAGCAGGCCACCGGAACGTACGTGATGTTCCTCGACAGCGACGACGTGCTGGAGCGCAACGCCTGCCGGAACATGCTGGACGCCGCCGAGCGGACCGGCTCCGACCTGGTCGCGGGCATGTGCGTACGCGTGCACCTCGACAACAGGTGGGGCAAGACCACCGAGTGGTACCCCTGGATCTACTCCCGCACCCGCACGCTGGAATCGATCACCGAGTTCCCCGACCTGCTGGTCTACGACACCCTCTCCACGAACAAGTGCTACCGGCGCGAGTTCCTGCTGGAGCAGGGCCTGGAGTTCCCGGTCGGCATCCACTACGAGGACCTGCTGTTCTCGGCGCAGGCCTACGTGGCCGCCCGCCGCATCACGCTGATCCCGAACCACGTCTACTTCTGGAACGTGGTCGAGAAGGCTGCGGCCCTGTCGATCAGCAACCGGCGCCACGAGATCGCGAACTTCGTCCATCGGATGGAGATCCACCGCCGCGTCGACCGCCTGCTGGCCGAGAAGGGCCACACGGACATCAAGTCCGCGAAGGACGCCAAGTTCCTCAAGCACGACCTCGTGCTGCACCTGCGCGACCTGCCGCTGCTGAGCGACGAGTACCGCCAGGAGTTCGCCCGCCTCGCCAACGGCTACCTTGCGGGGATCGATCCGGCTGCGTACGAGAACGTCACGTACCTCCAGGCGATCTGCGCCTACCTGCTGGGCAAGGAGGACTGGGACAACCTGCTCCCGGCCGCCGACGCGATGACCAACAAGGGCCGGCTCACCTCCCCGCTCGCCGAGCGCGACGGCCGCGTCTACTGGTGCGCGCAGCACATCGACGGTCCCGACGGCGACGAAGCGCGCCGGATACTGGACGTCACCGAGCAGGCGTTCCACACCACCCCGCTCACCTCCCTCACCCTGGGCAACCGCCTCACCTCCTACGAGGACGACGGCCGGGGCACCGTCACCATGTCCGGCTCCCTCGTGAACCCGCTGGGCCGGATCCCGGCCGACGCGGAGCTGAAGGCGACCCTGGAGTTCCGGGCCCGCCGGCAGATCGGCGTACGGTCCTTCGGCTTCCCCGTGGCAACCGTGCGCCACGCCGGTGACACGATCGAGTGGACCGGCACCGCCGACATCGCGAGCACCGTCCGCCCGCTCGGCATCATCGACGCCGTCTGGGACGTCCGGCTCAAGCTGACCGCCGGCGGCGAGCGGATCACCACCCGCGTCGCGATCGGCGGGGTCGACCTGGAGTCGGCTGCCCGGCTGCGCGTGCGCCCGCGGCTGACCCGGCTGGTATCCGACCGCTTCGGGCCCGAGATGACCAAGAAGGGCAACCTCAGCTACGTGCTGAGCGCCGAGGGCGCCGCCGCCGTCCGCACCCAGTCGCTGATCAACAACGCCATACAGGGCAAGGCGGCCGGCGTGGTCAAGCGGGGCCTGCGCAAGGCACTGCGGGCCCGCCGGAACCTGGGCTCCGGCGAGCAGAAGGTGAAGGTCTACCACGAGATCTTCTCGAAGCTGCCGATCAAGAAGGGCACGGTCGTCTTCGAGAGCCACATGGGCAAGCAGTACAGCGACAGCCCCAAGGCGATCTACGAGGAGATGGTGCGCCAGGGCGCGCCGTTCGAGGCGATCTGGTCGTACGCGGGTGCCAGGCCCACCGGCTTCCCCAAGGAGGCCACCCTGGTCAGGCGCTGGAGCTGGCAGTATCTGCGCGCCCTGGCCCAGGCCGAGTACTGGGTCGACAACCAGGGCTTCCCGCTCGCGCTCGCCAAGCGCCCGGGGACCACGTACATCCAGACCTGGCACGGCTCGGCGCTCAAGCGGATGGGCTTCCACGAGCCCCGGACCAAGGCCCAGGGCCGGGCCGGCCAGGCCCGCTTCCAGGCGGCCGTCGACCGCTTCGACCACTTCCTGATCCGCTCCGAGCACGACACCCGCACCCTCGCCAAGGGCTTCCGGCTGCGCGACGAGGTGCTGCTGCGCACGGGCTACCCGCGCAACGACGCCCTCGTCGAGGCGTACCGGACCGAGGCGGACAGCGGTGAGCGGGTACGCGGACCGCTGGCCGTGGAGCTCGGCATCGACCCGGACAAGAAGGTGCTGCTGTACGCGCCGACCTTCCGGGCGGGCGCGGACGGCGCGGTGGAGGGCTTCACCTTCCCCTTCGACGTGGAGGAGTTCGCGGACCGGCTCGGCGACCGCTTCACGCTGCTGGTGCGGACCCACTACCTCAACAGCGTCTCGCTGCCGCCGTCGGTCGCGGGCCGGGTCGTCGACGTGTCCCGGCACCACGACATCACCCCGCTGCTGGCCCTCGCCGACGGTCTGATCACCGACTACTCGTCCGTGATGTTCGACTACGCGGTCCTGGACCGGCCGATGCTGTTCTTCGCGTACGACTACGAGAAGTACGCCACCGACATCCGCGGCACGTACTTCGACCTGAAGGAGAAGGCCCCGGGCCCGGTGGTGGCCACGGCGGACGAACTCCTGCAGGCGCTCGCCGCCTTCGAGGAGGCCGACGCCAAGTACGCCCAGGCGCGGGAGCGTTTCCTCGCCGAGTTCGGCGAGTACGACCGCGGGGACGCGGCCCGCCAGATCGTAGAGAAGTTCTTCACCAGGAGCGGCAAGTGAGCCAGCAGACCGCCACCCCGGGCGGCCGTGACATCTTCATCGTCTCCAACAACGTCGACGAGATCGGCGGCGTGACCACCTGGTCGCACCAGATGGCCCGGCAGTTCACCGACCGCGGCCACCGCGTGCACATCGTCGGCATCGCCCCGGTCGCCGAGGAGATCCGCCAGAAGCTGCCGCAGGGCCTGCCGTACGAGATGACGACGCTCTACGAGGCCCACCCGCCGTCGGCCCGCCGGCTGCGCGGGATCAAGGGCCGGCTGAACGCGCCCGAGCGGCGCCGCCAGGCGGCCCGGCGGGCGAAGATGCGGGTCAAGGCCGAGCAGCTGAGCGAGCTGCTGCGCGCGGCCCGGCCCGGCGGTGTGGTCATCGTCACCCAGGTCTGGGCGATGGAGTGGGTGGCACTCGCCGACACCAAGGGACTCTCCGTCATCGGGATGAGCCACGAGTCGTTCGAGGCCAGCCAGAAGTCCACCCGCGGGGAGCGGGTACGCCGCTTCTACCCGCAGGTCGACCGGCTGCTGGTGCTGACCGCCGAGGACGCGGACCTGTGGATCCGGGCGGGCATGGAGAACGTCGGCAGCATGCCGAACCCGCTGCCCTTCATGCCCGACTCCCCCGCCCCGCGCACGGAGAAGGTCGTGGCGAGCGTCGGCCGCCTCGCCTTCGAGAAGGGTGTCGACCTGCTGCTCGACACCTGGGCGGACGTCTCACCGCACCACCCCGACTGGACCCTGAGGATCTACGGGGCGGGCGTGGAGGAGGCGACGCTGAAGGCGCACTGCACCTCGCTGGGCCTGGACGACTCCGTGGAGTGGATGGGCAGCACCGACGATGTGCTGGGCGCGCTGCGCGGCGCCTCGGTCTTCGCCCAGGCCTCACGGGCCGAGGGCTTCCCGATCACGCTGCTGGAGGCGATGGCGGCGGGCGTGCCGGCTGCCGCCTTCGACTGCGCACCGGGTGTACGGGAGATCGTCGAGCACGGTGAGGACGGGCTGCTGGCCCGGCTGGGCAACACGATGGAGCTGGCCGGGCACCTGCGCGCGATGATGGCCGACCGCGAGCTGCGCGACCGGCTCGGGGACAACGCCTTCCGTTCCGTGCAGCGTTACTCCAGCGCCGAGATCACCGACCGGTGGGAGGAGCTGTTCTCCTTCCTGGAGCGCTGACCGCGCCCTCCACGGCAGCTACGCCACGGCCCGCCCCGGGAACCTCCGGGGCGGGCCGTGGTGTGCAGTGCGGATCAGGGCTTGTGGACGTCCCGGTGGGCGTCCTTGCGGGCCACCTTGTTGGCCTGCCAGCCCGCCCAGGCGGAGGTGATCATCTCGCGGACGTCGTGCCGGGCCTTCCAGCCGAGCTCGCTGGTGATCCGGTCGGCCGAGGCCACGACCTTCGCCGGGTCGCCGGGGCGGCGCGGGCTGATCACAGGGGCGATGTCGTGCCCGGTGCTCTCGTTCATGAGGGCGACCATCTCGGCGACCGAGACGCCCTCGCCGCGCCCGATGTTGACGGTCAGGTCCCTGTACTCGCCGGCCGCGCCCCACTCGGCGAGCTTGCGGGCGGCCGCCACGTGGGCCTCCGCGAGGTCCTCGACGTGGATGTAGTCGCGGATGCAGGTGCCGTCCGGGGTCGGGTAGTCGTCACCGAAGATCTTGGCGCCCTGGCCGGCGTCGTAACGCTCGAAGACCATCGGAACCAGGTTGAAGACGCCGGTGTCGGCAAGTTCGGGGGTCGCGGCGCCCGCCACGTTGAAGTAGCGCAGGCAGGCGGTGGAGATGCCGTGCGCCCGGCCCGCGGCGCGCACCAGCCACTCGCCGGCCAGCTTGGTCTCGCCGTAGGGGCTCAGCGGCGCGCACGGGGTGTCCTCGGTGACCAGGTCCACGTCGGGCATGCCGTAGACGGAGGCGGAGGAGGAGAAGAGGAAGTTGCGGATGCCCGCGTCGGCCACGGCCTGGAGCAGGACGGCGAGGCCCTGCACGTTCTCGTGGTAGTAGTGCATCGGCTTCTCGACGGACTCGCCGACCTGCTTCTTGCCCGCGAGGTGCACCACGCCGGTGATCTTGTGCTTGCGGATGACCTCGTCCACGACCAGCCGGTCGAGGACGGATCCGACCACCAGCCCGACGCCTTCCGGCACGCGGTCCTCGTTGCCCGTGGAGAGGTCGTCGAGGACGACGACCTCCTCCCCCGCGAGCAGCATCGCGCGGACGACGTGCGCGCCGATGTACCCGGCGCCACCGGTGATCAGAAACGTCATGTGTATCTCCTTGGTCCTGTCCGACTTCGGGATGAGGGGCACGGCCTTCCGCAAGGGCTTCCTGCGGGACCCGCCCCGGGCCGTCAGCCCGCCCCGCGGCCCGCCCGGGCCCGGTGGATGCGGTTGCGTACGAGGTACAGCGCGCCCTCGGCGCCGGGCGCGAGGCGCAGCGCGAGGGCGCCGGCCCCCGTCCGGTAGGGCTGCGCCAGCAGAACACCGTACCGGCTGCTGGGCAGCGCCCGACGGCGAAGCAGTCGGCCCTGGGGGCGCAGGGAGGTGAACACCGAGCTCCCGTCGGTGCACCGCACGCCCACCCCCACGTTCCACGCCTGCATCCTGCGCAGCCCCTGGCGGCGGCCCGTGACGGCCAGATCGGCCAGGCGGAACGGCAGTACGGCGATCCAGCCGCCGCTGCGGTCGGGCTGCAGCGGTACCGGCTGCGCGAGGACCGGGTCGCCGCCCGCCCGGGGCAGGAAGCTCAGCTGGGCGGTGACGGGCCCGGCCTCGGCGAGGCGCCCGTACAGGTCGTGCACGCGGATCCGGACGGCACCGCGGCCGGCCGGTTCGGCGTCGACCGTGACGGGCAGTTCGGCGACCGGCAGCACGGGCAGGTCCGCCAGCTCCACCGGGAGCTCCTCGCTCCACACGGGCGCGCCGGTGGGGCCGGTCGCGTACGGGGGCAGCAGCCGCGGCGGTTCGGCGGCCAGCCGGGTGAGCCGCTCGACGTCGGCGGGCGGGGTCGGCGTGGCGCGCAGCACGGACACGATCCAGCGGGCGTGGGCCGCAGCGGACTCGATGTCGGCCTCGGGGAAGGTGTCGAGGTACTCGCGGGTCAGGGTCCACCAGGCGGCCTGGTACTCGGGGTCGCGGCCGAGCTCGCGCAGGTACATGCGCAGGTCGTACTCCAGGAACTTCACCCGGCAGGCACTGCCCAGCACGGGGGCGGCCTCTTCGAGGATCCCGGCGGCGGTGCGGTGGGCCTCGATGCGGGCGCGCCAGTTCCCGACGTCCTTGCGGTCCAGGGAGATCGACACCTGGGCGGCGCTGCGCCGCACGTGCCAGACGTAGACGAGGTCGCCGGTGACCGCGATGCGGGGAGCCGCGGCGAGCACGCGGGCGGTGAAGACGAAGTCCTCGTAGACGAACCGGCCGTCGGGGAAGCGCAGGCCGTGATCCTGGAGGAAGGAGCGCGCGTACAGCTTGTTGACGCAGAGGGTGTCGCGGACGAGATCGGGCCGGTCCACCGGCCGCTCGATGACATCGCCCGGCGTATGGAGTCCGGGCATCCACGGGACGTCGTGGTGCTGGGGCAGCTCGCGCCGCACCGCCGCTCCGACGGTGACCGGGGCGCCGTGCTCCTCGGCGGTGCGCACCAGGGCGTCGGCCGCTCCCGGTGGCAGGATGTCGTCGCTGTCGAGGAAGAGGACGTAGCGGCCGGATGCGGCCGCGATCCCGTCGTTGCGCGGGGTGCCGCACCCCCCGCTGTTCTCCGTCCGGTGCACCACCTTGAGGCGGGGGTGGACGGCGGCCAGTTCGTCCAGCACCCGCGCGGTGCCGTCGGACGAGGCGTCGTTCACCGCGATGACCTCGGCGACCACCGGACCCTGGGCGAGGGCCGAGGAAACGGCCTCGCCCACGAGCCCGGCGTCGTTGTACGCGATGACCACGACGGAAACCGTGGGGGGGTTGCTGCTGTTCACCCGGAAGATCCTAGGCGACCGATGTAAAGGCGCCTTCAAACCTTCCGGGCACACGTCCCTCGGGAGGGGCTCAGAACGGCCGGAATTCGTCGTACTCCTGCTGCGCCGAGTCCCCGCGCTTGGCGTCCTTCTCCTTGCGGCGCGTGGTGGCCGGGCGCGGAGCCTCCAGACGGTGGTCCTCGCCGCGGCGGCCCAGCATCTCGGCACCGGCCATCATGGTCGGCTCCCAGTCGAAGACGACCGCGTTCTCGTCGGAGCCGATGGCCACGCCGTCACCGGCGCGGGCGCCGGCCTTCTTGAGCGCCTCCTCGACGCCGAGGCGGTTGAGGCGGTCGGCCAGGTAGCCGACGGCCTCGTCGTTGTTGAAGTCGGTCTGGCGGACCCAGCGCTCCGGCTTCTCGCCGCGCACCTTGTAGACGTCCTCGACCTCGTCGTAGGTGACGGTGAAGCCGGCGTCGTCCACGGCCTTCGGACGGATGACGATGCGGGTCGCCTCCTCCTTCGGCTTGCGGGCGCGGGCCTTGGCGATGACCTCGGCGAGGAAGTAGGAGAGCTCCTTCAGACCGGTACGGGCGACCGCGGAGACCTCGAAGACCTTGTAGCCGCGGGCCTCCAGGTCCGGGCGGACCATGTCGGCGAGCTCCTGGCCGTCCGGGATGTCGACCTTGTTGAGGACGACGAGGCGCGGACGCTTCTCCAGGCCGCCGCCGTAGAGCCTCAGCTCCTCCTCGATGACGTCGAGGTCGGCGATCGGGTCGCGGTCGGACTCCAGCGTGGCGGTGTCCAGGACGTGCACCAGCACCGAGCAGCGCTCGACGTGGCGCAGGAACTCCAGGCCCAGGCCACGGCCCTGGCTGGCGCCGGGGATCAGGCCCGGGACGTCCGCGATCGTGTAGACCGTGGAGCCGGCGGTGACGACGCCCAGGTTCGGGACGAGGGTGGTGAACGGGTAGTCCGCGATCTTCGGCTTGGCCGAGGAGAGCACCGAGATCAGCGAGGACTTGCCGGCGCTCGGGAAGCCGACTAGCGCCACGTCGGCGACGGTCTTGAGCTCCAGGACGACGTCGCCGGTGGTGCCGGGGACGCCGAGGAGCGCGAAGCCGGGGGCCTTGCGGCGGGCGGAGGAGAGCGCGGCATTGCCGAGGCCGCCGCGGCCGCCCTCGGCGGCGACGTAGGTGGTGCCCTGGCCGACGAGGTCGGCGAGGACGTTGCCCTCCTTGTCGAGGACGACGGTGCCGTCCGGTACGGGCAGGACCAGGTCCTGGCCGTCCTTGCCGGAGCGGTTGCCGCCCTCGCCGGGCTTGCCGTTGGTGGCCTTGCGGTGGGGGCTGTGGTGGTAGTCCAGCAGGGTCGTGATCGCCTGCTCCACCACCAGGATGACGTCGCCGCCACGGCCGCCGTTGCCGCCGTCGGGGCCGCCGAGCGGCTTGAACTTCTCCCGGTGAACGGAGGCGCAGCCGTGGCCCCCGTTACCCGCGGCGACGTGCAGCTCGACGCGGTCCACGAAGGTGGTCATGGGTGTTCCTCCAGATACATACGGGAATGTCCCGGGCAGGCCTTGCTGCCCATTAAAACGTGGTCTGTATGACAACGCGCCGAGGGCGGACCTCTCTTCCCGGCTTGCGCCGGAAAGAGCTGAGATCCGCCCTCGGGAAGTTACGAACGCTCGATCAGCCGAAGCTGGATCAGGCGGCCGGAACGATGTTGACGACCTTGCGGCCACGGTGCGTGCCGAACTGGACCGAACCGGCCAGCAGCGCGAACAGCGTGTCGTCGCCACCACGACCGACACCCGAACCCGGGTGGAAGTGGGTGCCGCGCTGGCGGACGAGGATCTCACCAGCGGAAACGACCTGACCGCCGAAGCGCTTCACGCCGAGCCGCTGGGCATTGGAGTCGCGCCCGTTCCGGGTGGACGATGCGCCCTTCTTGTGTGCCATGTCTCAGTCCCTCTTACTTCGCAGCCGCGGGGATACCGGTGACCTTGATCGCCGTGTACTGCTGGCGGTGACCCTGGCGACGGCGGTAGCCGGTCTTGTTCTTGTAGCGCAGGATGTCGATCTTGGCGCCCTTGTGGTGGTCCACAATCTCGGCCGTGACCTTGATACCGGCCAGGACCCACGGGTCGCTGGTCACGGCTTCGCCGTCGACAACGAGCAGGGTCGAGAGCTCGACCGTGTCGCCAACCTTGGCAGTGGAAATCTTGTCAACCTCAACGATGTCACCAACAGCAACCTTGTGCTGGCGACCACCGCTGCGCACGATGGCGTACACGCGGATCTCTCTCTCACTCGGGACGGATGCTCCTGAAGCCAGCCGCTCAGACGGAACCCGCCTCAAGGACGGGACCACGCTGATCCGGATTGGACGAGCGGCCTCTCTCGCACGACGCTTGCGCGTACGGCGTGAGGAAGGTGCTCAGGAGCGCGGCGCGCGCTAAAACACGCCGACGGTCTAGGTTACGGGGCCGGTCCCGTAGGAGCAAACCGGGCCCCGCACGGCCGTGGGCCCCGCCGTTCGGCGGGGCCCACGGCCGCTGTGTCACTCAGCGGTGAATCAGGCCTCGGTCGGAGCCGAGACGGAGGGCAGCGTCTGCTGCTCCGCCGCCGCGGTCTTCTTCGTCGTCCGCTTCGCCGCGGTCTTCTTGGTCGTGGCCGCCTTCTTGGCCACGGTCTTCTTGGCGGCCGCCGCCTTCTTGGCCGGAGCCTTCTTCGCGGCGGGCGCCTTCTTGGCCGCAGCCTTCCTGGCGGTCTTCTTGGCCGGTGCGGCCTCCTCGACCGGTGCGGCCTCCTCGGCCGGCGTCTCGGCCTCGGTCGCCGGGGCCTCCACGACCACCACGGCGGCCTCCGCCGACCCGGCCGGGGAACCGGCGGGTGCGGTGGCCTTGCGGGTGGCACGGCGGCGCGGACGGGCCGGAGCGGCCTCCGCGACGGGGGCCTCCTCGACCTCGGCGACGGCGACGGGCTCGGGCTCGACGACCGGCTCCGGCTCCGGCACGACGACCGGCTCCGGCTCCGGGGCCACCTCGACCGCGGGCGCCGGGGCGCCGGCCGGGGCAGTGGCCTTACGGGTCGCCCGGCGACGGGTACGGCCCTTCGGCGCGGCTTCCTCGGTCACCGCTTCGGCCACGACCTCCGCGACGACCTCCGAGGCCTCCACGGCTTCGGAGACGACCTCGGCGGCCGGCTCCAGCACCGTGTCGGCGGGCTCGATCACCGGCTCGGCCTCGACCACGGGGGCCGGGGCCTGCGCCGGAGCGACCGCACCGCGCGGGGCACCCGCCGGAGCGGTGGCCTTGCGGGTGGCACGGCGCCGGTTGCGGCGGCCGCTGATGCCCGCGGCGGCCTCGGCCTCGGCCGGGCTGCTGTAGAGCTCCTCGTCCGCGACGAACTCCGGCTCGGGCAGGGCCCGCGGCGCGGCGGCCTCGGCGGCCACCTCGGCCTCGGACTCGAAGCCCTCCGTGTCGACGGTCTCGACCTCGTGGTCGTGCTGGTCGAAGTCGGCGCGGCCACCGCGGCGCTTGGAGCGCTTGCCGTTGCCACCGCCGCCGACCGCGGTCGGGGTCTCCATGTGCACGATGACACCGCGGCCGTTGCAGTGGACGCAGGTCTCGGAGAAGGACTCCAGCAGACCCTGGCCCACCCGCTTGCGGGTCATCTGGACCAGGCCCAGCGAGGTGACCTCGGCCACCTGGTGCTTCGTACGGTCGCGGCCCAGGCACTCCAGCATGCGCCGCAGGACCAGGTCGCGGTTGGACTCCAGGACCATGTCGATGAAGTCGATGACGACGATGCCGCCCAGGTCGCGCAGCCGCAGCTGGCGCACGATCTCCTCGGCCGCCTCCAGGTTGTTCCTGGTGACGGTCTCCTCGAGGTTGCCGCCCTGACCGGTGAACTTGCCGGTGTTGACGTCGATGACGATCATCGCCTCGGTCTTGTCGATCACAAGCGAGCCGCCCGAGGGCAGCCACACCTTGCGGTCGAGCGCCTTGGCGAGCTGCTCGTCGATCCGGTACGTCGCGAAGACGTCGACCTCGGAGGTCCAGCGGGACAGCCGGTCGGCCAGGTCCGGGGCCACGTGGTTCACGTAGCCGTGGATGGTCTCCCAGGCGCCGTCACCGCTGACGATGACCTTCGAGAAGTCCTCGTTGAAGATGTCGCGCACGACGCGGACGGTCATGTCCGGCTCGCCGTACAGCAGGCTCGGCGAAGAGGTCGAGATCTGCTTCGACTTCTTCTGGATGTCCTCCCACTGGGCCTGCAGACGCTCGACGTCGCGGCGCAGCTCGTCCTCGCTCGCGCCCTCGGCGGCGGTGCGCACGATGACGCCCGCGTCCTCGGGGACGATCTTCTTGAGGATGGTCTTCAGACGCGCGCGCTCGGTGTCGGGCAGCTTGCGGCTGATGCCGGTCATCGAGCCCTCGGGCACGTAGACCAGGTAGCGGCCGGGCAGCGAGACCTGGCTGGTCAGGCGGGCGCCCTTGTGGCCGATCGGGTCCTTGGTGACCTGCACCAGGACCGACTGGCCGGACTTGAGGGCGGACTCGATGCGGCGCGGCCCGTTGGCCATGCCGAGCGCCTCGAAGTTGACCTCACCGGCGTACAGGACGGCGTTGCGGCCCTTGCCGATGTCGATGAAGGCGGCCTCCATCGACGGCAGCACGTTCTGGACCTTGCCCAGGTAGACGTTGCCGACGTACGACGTGGCCTCTTCCTTGTTGACGTAGTGCTCGACGAGCACGTTGTCCTCAAGGACGCCGATCTGGGTGCGCTCGCCGGCCTGGCGGACGACCATCACGCGCTCGACGGCCTCACGGCGGGCCAGGAACTCGGCCTCGGTGATGATCGGGACGCGGCGGCGGCCCTGCTCGCGGCCCTCGCGGCGGCGCTGCTTCTTCGCCTCCAGGCGGGTCGAGCCCTTGATGGACTGGACCTCGTCGGCGCTCGAACCGGGTTCGGCCTTCTCGCGCGCCGGGCGCGGCTCGCGGACCTTGACGACGGTACGGACGCCGTCCTCGTCGCCCGCTTCGGCAGCCTCGGAAGAGCTCTCGCCACTGCGGCGGCGACGACGACGACGACGGCGGCTGGAGCTGGAGCCGAGGGCCTCTTCGGCGTCCTCGTCCTCTTCCTCCTCGCCCTCCTGATCGGCGGCGTCGCGCTCGGCGGTCTCGGTCTCCTCCTCGGCGGACTCGTCGAGGTCGGCGGCCTCACCGCGGCGGCGACGACGGCCTCCGCGACGGCGACGGCGCGACGGGCGCTCGCCCGACTCGTCGCCCTCGTCGAACTCCTCGTCGAGCTCGGCGGCCTCGGCCTCCGGCTCCTCCTCCGCGAGCACCTCGGGAAGGGAGACGGGAGCGGTCTCGGCGACCGGAGCGGCCTCGGCGGCGCCGCGACCACGGCGACGGCGGCGGCCGGCGGGCTGCGCGGCCGGGGCCTCGGTCTCGGCGGTGACCTCGGTGAGCTCCTCCTCTTCGACCTCCTCGGCCGGGGCGGCGGCGCGGGCGGCCGCGGCGGCCATGGCGGCGGTCTCCGGGGTCTGGAACATCGGCTCGGCGAAGACCGGGGCCTGGAAGACGGCCACGGCGGGACGCGCGGCACGGCGGGCGCGGGCCGGGGCGGCGGGCGCCTCGGCCTCGGCGGCCGCGGCGGGCTGCGCGGGGGCGGCCGGTGCGGTGGTGGAGCGGGTGGCGCGGCGGCGGCCGCCGCGCTTCGGGGAGTCCAGGGCGTCGGCCACGGTGAACGTGCGGGCGGTGGCCTTGGGGGCCTCCTCGACGACCGGCTCGGCCTCGGCGGCCGGGGTCTCGACCACAGCAGCGGCCTCGGCAGCCGGAGCCGCAACGGCGCGAGTGGCGCGACGACGGGCACGCGGAGCCGGAGCAGCCGCAGCCTCCTCCACGACCGGCGCGGGCTCGGCCTCGGCGGCCGGGGCCTCGACCACAGCAGCAGCCTCGGCAGCCGGAGCCGCAACGGCCCGAGTGGCGCGACGACGGGCACGCGGAGCCGGAGCAGCCGCAGCCTCCTCGACAACCGGCGCGGGCTCGGCCTCGGCGGCCGGGGCCTCGACCACAGCAGCAGCCTCGGCAGCCGGAGCCGCAACGGCCCGAGTGGCGCGACGACGGGCACGCGGAGCCGGAGCAGCCGCGGCCTCCTCCACGACCGGCGCGGGCTCGGCCTCGGCGACCGGGGCCTCCGGGGCGGCCACGGCGCGGGTGGCACGGCGGCGGGTACGCGGAGCCGGAGCGGCCGGAGCCTCCTCGGCGACCGGCGCGGGCTCGGCGGCCGGGGTCTCGACGACGGCCTCGGCAGCCGGGGTCACCGGAGCGGCCACGGCGCGGGTCGCGCGGCGGCGGGGACGAGCGGGGGCGGCTGCCGGAGCGGCCTCTTCGGCGGGGGCGGCCGGTGCGGCCTCCGTCACCGGGGCGGTCTCCGCGACGGCCCCACCGGGCGGACCGGCGGGCCGGGAAGCGGCACGGCGGCGACGGCGCGGCGGCAGGTTGTCGCTGGGGCTGCCGTTGTCGGCGCTGCCGGCAGGGGTGGTGTCATTTTCGTTGTTGAGCATTGCGGGCGGTTCTCCCGTCACGCTCCCGGGCGCCGCGGCTGACTTCCGGTCCGGCACGGCTCCGCGTAATGAGCGCGGAACCGGCCTCCGGGGCGCGTTCGCCACACGGGAGCTGTAGTCCATGGCCGCCGGTTCCGTACGTGTTGTCCGTACGGCCTGGCGGAAGTCTTCAGGTCAGTGCGCGGCCCGACCCAGGTGGCTCCCGAGTACCAGGGCTGCGCGACGACGACGATCCCTACGCGGCGGGACCTTCCGGCGCCTTCGCGTCGGCTGCTACGGCGGCCGTGGGTGGGGCGGCCGTGTCAGCCTCGCGGTCGGGCGCGAGCGGGTCGGTCACCGTGCCGGACTCCTCGTCGAAGAGCCCCTGCGCCAGCCTGGTCACCGCAGAGGGGACCGGCGGCGCCAGGTCGGCCACAGCTCGGAGACCGGACAGGACGTCGTCGGGTCGCACGGCAGGTGTCAGATGCCGAACAACCAGGCGCAGTATCGCACAAGCATTGTCCAGCGGCCTATCAGCCGGGGCGGGAAGGGCTTCCAGGCTGACGACCGCGCCACGCGTGTCGAAGGTCCGCATGCCGTTCTTGGTCCGGCGCTGCACCTCCACGGTTTCGGCGGCGAGGAACGCCGTCACGGCCCGCTCGGCCTCCGTGGGCTCCACGCCGTCCAGGCGCAGCTCCCACACGGAGGCGGTCAGCCGGTCGGCGAGGCCCGAGGTGCGGGCCTCGACGGCGTCGATGATGTCGAGCCCGGTCGGCATCGACTCGTCGAGCAGCTCACGGAGCTTCTCGGGGTCGCGGGGCTCGGCGAGGGCGATCTCCAGGTACTCCGCCTCGCTGCCGGTCCCGGTCGGGGCGGCGTTCGCGTACGAGACGCGCGGGTGCGGGGTGAAGCCTGCCGAGTACGCCATGGGCACCTCGGCGCGGCGCAGGGCCCGCTCGAAGGCGCGCTGGAAGTCGCGGTGACTGGTGAACCGGAGGCGGCCGCGCTTGGTGTAGCGCAGTCGGATGCGCTGCACCACCGGTGCGGGAGGCGGGCCTTCGGGCTGTCGCTTGCCCAGTGGTTCTTCTCCTTGTGCGGGGCTCCGCGGCTCGCGCGTCGCCCTGAGCGTCTGTGGGGCCGGCGGGCGCCGCCCTGCTTCCGGCTCACCCCTGCCGTTCGTGGAGGGAGATCTCGGGAGCGGGCGTGTTGCCTGCGGCTGTCGTACTACCCAGAGTACGCGCCCGTGACCTCGTCGGTTCCACGGGAGGAGTACCGAACAGTGCGCGGCGGACCTCGGCGCGGACCTCCCGGACGGTGTCGCGGACCGGCCGCCACACCGCGCGCACGAGATGTCCGGCCGGTGTCAGGACGTACCGGTACACCTGCGCGGCCGGCCATCCGATCAGTACCCGGCCGCTCCACTTCACGGCCCGCCACAGCGCTCCGGTGATGAGCCCGGCCACGTGCCAGGCCCGGGCGAGGGCCTTGCCGAGCGGGGTGAGGACGTACCGGTGGAGCGGCAGGAGCAGGTACCGGTGGATCGCCTCGGCCAGCCATATCAGGGCCCGCCCGGCCGGAACGAGGACGTACCGCCAGGTCACGAGGGCCAGCGGGCGCAGGACGTACACGTACAGCACCCGCCCGATCGGAGCGAGGAGGCGGGCGTAGAGCCACGAGCCCACCGGGCGCAGGACGTAGCGCCACAGTCCGACCCAGGGCCAGACGAAAACGACCTTGACCAGCGTGGTCACCAGCCACCCCAGGGCGCGCAGCACCGGTTCCACGAGGTGGGTCAGCACGGGCTTGAGCACGTAGCGGTGGAGCAGCCGCCCGAGGGCGGTGAGCAGGTCCCAGACCACCCGTACGGGCAGTACGACCAGCAGCGCCACGATCTTCACGGGGATCCGGAGGGCCCCGACCAGGCAGCCCTCACCTCCGGGGGCGGGCTGCGACGTCTCGGTGTTCATGGGACACAGGACGCAGGAAGGGCCCCCGACCGTTGCAGTCGGGGGCCCTTCACCTGCGGATCAGCGGATGGAACCGGTCACTTCACGACGGACAGCGGCAGCAGCTTCTTGCCGGTCGGGCCGATCTGGATCTCGGTCTGCATCTGGGGACAGACGCCGCAGTCGAAGCAGGGGGTCCAGCGGCAGTCGTCGACCTCGGTCTCGTCGAGGGCGTCCTGCCAGTCCTCCCAGAGCCAGTCCTTGTCGAGGCCGGAGTCCAGGTGGTCCCAGGGCAGGACCTCTTCGTAGGTGCGCTCGCGGGTCGTGTACCAGGCCACGTCCACGCCGTAGGCGGGCAGCGTCTTCTCGGCCGCCTCCATCCAGCGGTCGTAGCTGAAGTGCTCGCGCCAGCCGTCGAAGCGGCCGCCCGACTCGTACACGGCGCGGATGACGTCGCCGATGCGGCGGTCACCGCGCGAGAGGAGGCCCTCGACGATGCCCGGCTTGCCGTCGTGGTAGCGGAAGCCGATGGAGCGGCCGTACTTCTTGTCGCCGCGGATCTTGTCGCGGAGCTTGCCCAGGCGGGCGTCCGTCTCCTCGGCCGACAGCTGCGGGGCCCACTGGAAGGGGGTGTGCGGCTTCGGCACGAATCCGCCGATGGACACCGTGCAGCGGATGTCGTTCTGGCCGGAGACCTCACGTCCCTTGGCGATGACGTTGACCGCCATGTCGCCGATCTGCAGGACGTCCTCGTCGGTCTCGGTGGGCAGGCCGCACATGAAGTACAGCTTCACCTGGCGCCAGCCGTTGCCGTAGGCGGTGGAGACGGTCCGGATCAGGTCCTCTTCGGAGACCATCTTGTTGATGACCTTGCGCATGCGCTCGGAGCCGCCCTCGGGGGCGAAGGTCAGGCCGGAGCGGCGTCCGTTGCGGGTCAGCTCGTTGGCCAGGTCCACGTTGAACGCGTCCACACGGGTCGACGGGAGGGACAGGCCCACCTTGTCGTCCGTGTAGCGGTCGGCGAGGCCCTTGGCGATGTCGGCGATCTCCGTGTGGTCCGCGGAGGACAGGGAGAGGAGACCGACCTCCTCGAAGCCGGTGGCCTTCAGGCCCTTCTCCACCATTTCGCCGATGCCGGTGATGCTTCGCTCCCGCACGGGGCGCGTGATCATGCCGGCCTGGCAGAAACGGCAGCCGCGGGTGCAGCCGCGGAAGATCTCCACGGACATGCGCTCGTGGACGGTCTCGGCGAGCGGGACCAGGGGCTGCTTGGGGTAGGGCCACTCGTCGAGGTCCATGACCGTGTGCTTGGACACGCGCCACGGCACGCCGGAGCGGTTGGGCACGACACGGCCGATGCGGCCGTCCGGCAGGTACTCGACGTCGTAGAAGCCCGGCACGTAGACGTTGCCGGTCTTCGCCAGGCGCAGCAGTACTTCCTCGCGCCCGCCCGGCCGCCCCTCGGCCTTCCAGGTGCGGATGATCTCGGTCATGTCGAGGACGGCCTGCTCGCCGTCGCCGATGACCGCGCAGTCGATGAACTCCGCGATCGGCTCGGGGTTGAAGGCCGCGTGGCCGCCCGCGAGGACGATCGGGTGGTCGACGGTGCGGTTGCGGGCCTCCAGGGGGATGCCGGCGAGGTCCAGGGCCGTGAGCATGTTGGTGTAGCCCAGCTCCGTGGAGAAGGACAGGCCGAACACGTCGAAGGCGGAGACCGGGCGGTGGCTGTCCACGGTGAACTGCGGCACCTTGTGCTCGCGCATCAGTTCTTCGAGGTCCGGCCACACGCTGTAGGTGCGCTCGGCGAGGACGCCCTCGCGCTCGTTGAGCACCTCGTAAAGGATCATGACGCCCTGGTTGGGCAGCCCGACTTCGTACGCGTCCGGGTACATGAGCGCCCAGCGGACGTCGCAGCTGTCCCACTCCTTGACCGTGGAGTTGAGTTCACCGCCGACGTACTGGATGGGCTTCTGCACATGCGGAAGCAGGGCCTCAAGCTGAGGGAAGACCGACTCGGTCATCACGCGACTTTCGTGAAGCGGGCAGGGGGCAGCTCTCAAGCGTACCCCGAGGCTCGGCCACCCCCACCCACATGATCATTCCAGTCCGGACCGCATCGCGGGGGCGGAGGCCTTCGCCCAGATATCCGGAAGCTCCCTTTCGCTCCGCTCGGCCAGGGCCTCCTCGCGGGCGTAGAGCACGCCCCAGGTGAAGGCCGACTCCCCCGCCCCCGCCGCCTGGACGGCGAGGCCGCGCAGGGCGTCGCGGGCGACGACGCTGTCCTGGTGGTCACCGAGCAGGGTCTGGACCTTCTTCACGGCTTTGGCCAGGTGTTTCGCGGGTTTCCCGAGGGCCGGTACGGCTGCCTCCGCCGCGTAGCGGGAACGCTTGGCCGCCTTGCGGGCCTCGTGCAGGGCCAGGTCCCGCTCATGGCCCGGCGCAAGGGTCAGTGCCGTGTCGATCCGGTCCGCGAGGCGCTTGTAGTCGTGGAGCACCGCCTTCGGCAGGATGCGTTCGGCCTGCCCGTCCGCGGCTTTCAGCAGCGGGGGCCTCTCCAGCAGGGCGTCGAGGGAGTCCAGAAGGGCCAGGTGGCGCGCGCTGTCGAGCGCGCCGAGCGACCGGCGCCGCGCATCCGAGCGGCGGGCGGCATTCCAGATCTTCAGCCGGGCCCGGACGGGGCCGAGCAGCAGGGTGCGCGGCAGCTCGCCGAGGTGGCCCTGGATCCGCTCCAGCAGGACCTCCCGGTCGCGGTCGACACCGAGTTCGGCGGCGAGCCAGCGCAGTTCCTCACCGATCGGGTCGGTGACGCCGCGGTCCAGGACCTTGCGGTAGGTCTTGAAGGCGCTGCGCAGCCTGCGGCAGGCGACCCGCATCTGGTGGACGGAGTCCGGCAGGTTGCGCCGCACGGCCGGATCCTGCGCGACCAGGGCGTCACGTTGTTCGCGCAGGTACGCCAGCACGTGCGCGCCGGCGGAACCCTCGGGGGCGCCGCCCTCGGGCCGGACCGGGGGCTCGGCATCGGTCTCGGCGAGGGCCCGGGCGAGCTTCGAGGGGGCGTCGGAGACGCGGAGCCCGGCCTTGCGGAAGGTCTTCTCGACGGCGTCGAGCAGTTCGGGGTCGACGCCGTCGGCGAGTTCGACCTCGACCTCGGTCCAGGCGGCGGTGGTGTCGCCCCGCTCCGCCAGTACCTCGTCGGTGCTCAGTTCCGCGAGCAGGGCCCCTTCGGCGTCGAGCAGGTGGCTGACGCGGCGCGAGGAGACCAGCCTGACCTGCGGCCGGAGCCCGGCGCCGCGTACGCGGGAGCGGACGAGGGCGGCGAGGGAGGGCGGGACGGTGTCGCTGAGCGAGGCCCCGATCTCGTCGCGCACTCCCGGGGAGACGGGCAGTTTGAGGTGCCAGCCCTCGTCCGTGCCGCCCGTTCTGCGCCGGAGGGTGAGGCCGTCGGCGGCGAGCCGCTGGTCGGGGGTGTCGTAGTACACGGCGTCGAGGTCGACGGTGCCCTGGTCGGAGACGGCCGCGATGGCAGCCGTGCCCGTCAGGTCCGGCACCCCGCGCCGGGCAGATGTGGCCTTGGAGAACTCGAATTTTCGCTCGATTTCGCGCTTGGTGTCCGCCATAGACCGAACTTAGTCCTGAACGGATCAGGTCGGCAGGGTGAACGGCACATCAGGCCGACAATGGCCGTTGCACCTTGATCGACTGGAGTAGCCCGATCGCCACCCAGACCGCGAACATCGACGAGCCTCCGTACGAGACGAACGGCAGTGGCAGCCCGGCGACCGGCATGATCCCGAGGGTCATGCCGATGTTCTCGAAGGACTGGAAGGCGAACCAGGCGATGATCCCGGCGCACACGATCGTCCCGTACAGCTCGGTGGTCTCCCGGGCGATCATGCAGGCCCGCCACAGGATGACGCCGAGCAGGAGCAGGATCAGCCCGGCCCCGAGGAAGCCCAGCTCCTCACCCGCCACCGTGAAGACGAAGTCGGTCTGCTGCTCGGGCACGAACTGGCCGGTGGTCTGCGAGCCCTTGAAGAGACCGGATCCGGTCAGCCCGCCGGAGCCGATCGCGATGCGCGCCTGATTGGTGTTGTAGCCGACGCCGGCCGGGTCGAGCTCGGGGTTGGCGAAGGCCGCGAAGCGGTTGATCTGGTACTCGTCGAGGACGCCGAGCTGCCAGATCAGGATGGCGCCGCTCGCGCCCGCCCCCATCAGGCCCAGCACCCAGCGGTTGGAGGCACCGGAGGCCAGCAGCACCCCGAGCACGATGACGATCATGACCATCACGGAGCCGAGGTCGGGCATCAGCATGACGATGCCCATCGGGGCGGCCGCCAGGCAGAGCGCCTTGACGACCGTGCGGTGGTCCGGGTGGGCGAGATCGCCCGCGTCCACCCGGGTGGCCAGCAGCATCGCCATCACCAGGATGATCGTGATCTTCACGAACTCGGACGGCTGGAGGGAGAACCCGCCGCCGATGACGATCCACGCGTGGGCGCCGTTGATGGTCGCGCCGAGCGGGGTCAGCACGGCCAGGATCAGCACGAGGGACAGTCCGTAGAGGACCGGCACCGCGCCGCGCAGGGTGCGGTGGCCGAGCCAGACGGTGCCGATCATCAGGACGAGGCCGATGCCGGTGTTCAGGGCGTGCCGGGCCAGGAAGTAGTACGGGTCGCCCTGGTTCAGCGAGGTCCTGTTGCGGGTCGCCGACCACACCAGCAGGGCGCCGAGGAAGGAGAGGGCGATCGCGGAGAGGAGGATCGGCCAGTCGAGCCGGCGCACCACCGAGTCGCGGGCGGTGAGTTTGGCCATCGCCCCGCGCTCGGGCGCGTACCGGGAGACGGAGAACTTGTTGGCGGTCGGCATGTCGTATTCGATCCTCAGTCGTGCCGTGTCGGGGGTGGCCCGGCGAGCACCGGCGGCTCCAGCTGCTCCGGGGACGGCGGTACGTACGGGCGGATCTCGGGGGAGTCGATGGAACCGTCCGGGTTGACCCTGGGCAGTCCGGCCTGCGGGCCCGGCAGCAGGGCCCCCTTCGGGCTCGGCTTCCCGTCCATGGTCAGACCGTAGATGGCGTTGTAGAGGTTGCGAACGGCGGGGCCGGAGGCTCCGGAGCCGGTGCCGCCCTGGGAGATCGTCATGACGATCGTGAAGTCCTTGGTGTAGGTCGCCAGCCAGGACGTGGTCTGCTTGCCGTAGACCTGTGCAGTGCCGGTCTTGGCGTGCATCGGGATCTTGTCCATCGGCCAGCCACCGAACCGCCAGGCGGCGGTGCCGCCGGGCTCGACGACCGAGCGCAGGCCCGTGTCGAGGTCGCTGATGGTCTTGGCGCCGATCGGCAGCCTGCCGTGGGACTGGGGCTTGATCATCTCGACGTGCTTGCCGTCCGGGCTGATCACGGCCTTGCCCACGGTGGGGTTGTAGAGGGTGCCCCCGTTGCTGATGGCGGAGTACGCGGTGGCCATCTGGATGGGGGTGACGAGGACGTCACCCTGCCCGATGGCGAAGTTGATGCTGTCGTAGGCCTTCAGCTGGTTGCCCTCGAGGCAGCTCTCGTAGGCGATCTGCTCGACGTAGGTGCCGCCCCGCTTGCCCTGCTTGCACCAGGCGTTCTTGTTGGCCTTCCAGAAGTTCTGCTTCCACTTCCGGTCGGGGATGCGGCCGGTGACCTCGTTCGGCAGGTCGATCCCGGTCTCGGAGCCCAGTCCGAACTCCCGGGCGGTCCGGTAGAACCAGTCGTGTGCGTCCTTCTTGGGGCTGAGGCCGCCGTCGCGCTGCCACTCCTTGTGGCCCAGGGCGTAGAACACGGTGTTGCAGGAGAACTTGAGGGCGTCGCCGAGGGTGATGGGGCCGTGTCCCTTGGACTCGAAGTTCGCGAAGCTGCGGCCGCCGAGGCTGTAGGAGCTGCTGCAGTTGTACTTGTCGTCGAACTTGTAGCCGGCCCGGACGGCCGCGCTCGCGGAGACCACCTTGAAGATGGAGCCCGCGGGGGCCATGCCCTGGATGCCCCGGTTGAGCAGCGGGTAGTTGGAGCTCTTGCTGGTGAGCCTGGCGTAGTCCTTGCCGGAGATGCCGCCGACCCAGGCGTTGGGGTCGTAGTCGGGCTGGGAGGCCATCGCGACGATGCGGCCGGTCTTGGCCTCCATGACGACGACGGCGCCCGAGTCGGCCTCGTACTTGCGGCCGGTGATGTTGTCGGTCTCGTTGCGGACGACCTTCATCGCGTCCTGGAGCTCGTACTCGGCGACGGCCTGGACCCGGGCGTCGATGCTGGTGACGAGGGTGGATCCGGCGATGCCCGGGTCGGACTTGGTCTGGCCCATGACCCGGCCGAGGTTGTCGACCTCGTACGAGGTGACTTCCGCCTTGCCGCGCAACTGCCGGTCGTAGGTGCGCTCGATCCCGGAGCGGCCGACCTGGTCGGACCGCAGGTGCGGAGAATCGGTGTCCTTGGCCTTCTGGATCTCCTCGTCGGTGACCGGCGAGAGGTAGCCGAGCACCTGCGAGGTGCGGGCCCCGCCGGGGGCCGGGTAGCGGCGGACCGCGGTGGGCTCCGCCGTGATGCCGGGGAACTCCTCCGGGCGTTCGCGCAGCTGCAGCGCCTGCTGCGTGGTGGCTTCGAGGGTGACCGGGATCGGCTGGTAGGGGGAACCGTTCCAGCAGGGCTTGGGGGTCTGGGAGTCGCAGAGCCGGACCTTGTCCATGACCTCTTTGGGGTCCATGTCCAGGACGTCGGCGAGGCGGGTCATGACGCCCTTGCCCTTGTCCTTCATCTTCATCAGCGCGGTGCGGCTGGCGGAGACGACGAGGCGGGTCTCGTTGTCGGCGAGCGCGACCCCGCGGGCGTCGATGATCGAGCCGCGCACGGCGGGCTGGACGACCCGCTGGACGTGGTTGCTCTTCGCCTCGTGGTAGTACTCCGCGCCGTTGCGGATCTGGAGGAACCAGAGTCGGCCGCCGAGGGTGATCAGCATCGAGAAGACGAGGACCTGCATGATGACGAGCCTGATGTGCACCCGGGAGGTGCGGGCGGTCTCCGGGACGTTGGTCACGTCTGCTCCTGCCTCACAGCTTCTTGACGCTCTTCACACCCTTGGCCGGCTTGATGCCCTTTATGCGGACCGCCTTGTTGGCGCGGGACCGCGCGGTCTTCAGGCGCAGGCCGCCGCGCTGGCTGCCGATGCGCAGGCCCGTACCGCCGGCCAGCCAGCCGGCGGAGACGTCGGCCGCCTTGTTGGCGGGGCCGCCGCCGGCCTCGACGGCCATCGGGTCGTTCTCGGCGCGCCGGGCCAGGGCCATGATGAACGGCACGGTGAACGGCGCGAGCAGCAGGTCGTAGAGGGTCGCGGTGAACAGCAGCCCGGTCAGGCCCACGTGACGCGCCGCGGTGTCGCCGACGAGGGCGCCCACCCCCGCGTAGAGCAGGGTGGAGCCGATCGCGGCGGCGACGACGGTGAGCATCGGGCCCCAGGCGGAACGGAACCGGCCGCCGTCGGGACGGACCAGTCCGGCGACGTAGCCGATGACGCACAGGACGAGCGCGTACCGTCCGGCGGCGTGGTCGGCGGGCGGGGCCAGGTCGGCGAGGAGACCGGCGGCGAACCCGATGAGCGCACCACTGACGTGCCCGTACACGAGTGCGAGCGAGACGACGGTGAGCAGCAGCAGGTCGGGCACGGCGCCGGGCAGTTGGAGCCGGCCCAGGACGGTCACCTGGATGACGAGGGCGACCACGATCAGGGTCGCCGAGAGCAGGATCCTGTTGAAGCGCATGACGATCTTCCCTACTCGTCGGCCGGCTTGCCGGGCACACTGGCGGACCCGGACGGGGTGACCGTGACAGTGACCGTCGGGGTGGGCTTGGGGGCCTCGGGCTTGGGCGGCAGGACCGCGTCACGCGGGTCCTCGCGCGGCGGCATCACCACGACGCCGACGATGTCCAGGCGCGAGAACCCGACGAACGGACGCACCCAGACGGTGCGGGTCAGGTCGCCGCGGGAGGGGTCGACCTTGACCACCTCGCCGATCGGCACCCCGGGCACGAACGGCTTGTTGCCGCGCGAGCCGAAGGTGACGAGCCGGTCGCCGGGGTTGACCTTGGCCTTGCCGTTGAGCATCTGGACGGAGAGGGCGCGGTCGCCCTGACCGGTGGCGAAGCCCAGTTCACCGGTCTTCTCCAGGCGGGTGCCGACGGTGAAGTCGGGGTCGTTGGCGAGGACGACCGTGGCGGTGTCGGGGCCGACCGTGCTGACCCGGCCGACGAGCCCGTCGCCGTTGAGGACCGTCATGTCGCGCTCGATGCCGTCCTTGCTGCCGGCGTCGATGGTGACGGTCCAGGAGAAGCCCTGGGCCGCTCCTATCGCGATGACCTCGGCGCCCTTGATGCCGTACTGCCCGGCGCCGGCCCGCTTGAGCATCTCGTCGAGCTCGTGGATGCGGCTGCGGGTCTGGTCCTCGCTGCCCAGCTTGGCCTTCAGCGCCGCGTTCTCACGCTCCAGGACGGCGATGCGGTTGTGGCGCTCGCCGGAGTCCCTTACCGCCCCTATGGCGTTGGCGACCGGATCGACCGCGGTCGCCACACCTTCCTCGACCGGACCGAAGACCGCTGCGGCGGCCTGCCGGGCACCGTCGACCGGCGACTCCTCGCCTGCCCTGATGTCCACCGTGATCAACGCGAACGCGATGGCGATCAGAAGCACCAGGAGCAGCCGGCTTTCTCGTGTGTCCCTCACGTGCGGCGGCCGTGCCTTCCTCGTCGGAATTCTCTTTTGCCTGTATATCAACGATCCGCCGCACGGGCCCGGTAGCACCCGTACGGCGGATCCTTGTGTTCCGCATGGCCCCTCCCGGCAAGGGAGGGGCATCTGTCAGCGACGGGGCTGGGCGTCCAGGACCTGCTGGAGGGCCTCGAACTCCTCGACACACTTGCCGGAGCCGAGCGCGACCGAGTCGAGCGGGTCCTCCGCGATGTGGATCGGCATGCCGGTCTCCCGGCGCAGCCGCTCGTCGAGGCCGCGGAGCAGGGCGCCGCCACCGGTCAGGACGATGCCGCGGTCCATGATGTCGCCGGAGAGCTCCGGCGGGCACTTGTCGAGCGTGGTCTTGACCGCGTCGACGATGGCGTTGACCGGCTCCTCGATGGCCTTGCGCACCTCGGCGGCCGAGATGACGACCGTCTTGGGCAGGCCCGAGACCAGGTCGCGACCGCGGATCTCGGTGTGCTCGTCCTTGTCGAGGTCGTACGCCGACCCGATGGTGATCTTGATCTGCTCGGCCGTGCGCTCACCGAGGAGGAGCGAGTACTCCTTCTTGATGTGCTGGATGATCGCATTGTCGAGCTCGTCACCGGCCACCCGGATGGACTGTGCCGTGACGATTCCGCCGAGGGAGATGACGGCGACCTCCGTGGTGCCGCCGCCGATGTCCACGACCATGTTGCCGGTGGCCTCGTGGACGGGCAGGCCCGAGCCGATGGCGGCGGCCATGGGCTCTTCGATGATGTGCACCTGGCGGGCGCCGGCCTGCGTGGACGCCTCGATGACGGCGCGTCGCTCGACTCCGGTGATGCCGGAGGGAACGCAGACGACCACGCGCGGTCGAGCCAGGTAGCGGCGCTTGTGGATCTTGAGGATGAAGTACCGGAGCATACGCTCGGTGATCTCGAAGTCGGCGATCACGCCGTCCTTGAGGGGCCGTACGGCGACGATGTTGCCGGGCGTGCGCCCGATCATCTTCTTCGCCTCGGAGCCGACCGCCAGGATGCCACCGGTGTTCGTGTTGATGGCGACCACGGACGGCTCGTTCAGGACGATCCCCCGGCCCCTCACGTACACCAGCGTGTTGGCGGTCCCGAGGTCGATCGCCATGTCACGGCCGATGAACGACATTTTGTTCCCCTTGTTCCCCATGAGGAGCGTCTGGCCTTCCAGTTGATAGCGGCTGCTGTCAGGTCGGCGAGTGGGTGTGTGGGTGGAGGCCCCATCGTAGTGCCGCAAGTACGAAGACCGCGCGACGGGACTCCGGCAATCCCGCCGGAATGGATACCCGCCCCCTCAGTGGTGACGACGTGTCCTGCCCAGGCGTTCCCGCTCCGGCCCGGAAATACCGGGGGGCGACCGAAATTACTTCGGTCGCCCCAGGTCATGAGCGCTATTCGGCTGATGTTGCGTCAGGAAAGAGTGCTCAGAGCGCGGGGAAGAACAGCTTCAGCTCACGCTCGGCGGACTCTTCCGAGTCCGAGGCGTGGATCAGGTTCTCACGCGTGATCGTGCCGAAATCACCCCGGATGGAGCCGGGTGCCGCGGCAATCGGGTCAGTGGGTCCGGCCAGCTGGCGGACACCCTCGATGACGCGCTCCCCCTCGACGACCAGGGCGACGATCGGACCGCTCGCCATGAAGCCCATGAGGGGCTCGTAGAACGGCTTGCCCTTGTGCTCGCCGTAGTGCGCCTCCAGGGTCTCCTGGTCCAGCGTACGCAGCTCCAGTGCGGGGATCGTCCAGCCGGCCTTCCGCTCGATGCGGCCGATGATCTCGCCGACCAGACCGCGACGGACGGCGTCGGGCTTGAGCAGGACGAGGGTGCGCTGGGTCATGTTGCGGCTCCTTGCGGCAAACGGGTGCGGTAGGGCGAATCTACAGGGCCGATCAGGGGACCCGTCACGCAGCGTCAGGCGCCGCGGGCGCCCCCTGCGCCTCCTGGGCGGCCGCCCAGCGCGCCTTGATCGTGTCGATCTTGCGTCCGTAGTGCACGGAGCACCACCACAGTCCGGCGAACACCGCGCCGAGGAAGAACATCGTCGGCACGACGAACCCGCTGAGGACCAGGCCGATCTGCAGGGCCCAGCCCAGCTGGACCGCCCCGGGACGCGACAGCATCCCGCACAGCAGCACCGACAGCAGCATGGTGACCCCGCACACCGTCCAGACCGCGGTCTGGGTCAGGTCGGGGTCCTTCATCGCCACCAGCCCCGCGAAGCCGATCACGAAGAACTCGCCGATCAGCGTGCTCGCACACAGCGTGCGCATCCCTCAGCCCCTCTTCAGCAGCAGGCGGGCCTCGCCCACCGTGATCACGGAACCGGTCACCAAAACCCCGGCCCCTCCGTACTCGGCCTCTTCCTCCGCCAGGGTGATCGCCGCCTCCAGGGCGTCGTCCAGCCGCGGCTCCACCTGCACCCGGTCCGCGCCGAAGACCTCGACCGCGACGGCCGCCAGCTCGTCCGCGCCCATCGCCCGGTGGCTGGAGTTCTCCGTCAGCACCACCTCCGCGAAGATCGGCTCGAAGGCCTCCAGCACTCCGCGGACGTCCTTGCCCTCGCTCGCGGCGACGACCCCGATCAGCCGGCTGAAGCCGAAGGACTCGGTGACCGCCTCCGCGGTGGCCGCGGCGCCGGCCGGGTTGTGGGCCGCGTCCAGGACCACGGTCGGACTGCGCCGGACGACCTCCATGCGGCCGGGCGAGGCCACCGAGGCGAAGGCCTTTCGTACGGTCTCCAGGTCCAGGACCCGGGCGTGCTCCTGGCCGATGCCGAAGAAGGCCTCCACGGCGGCCAGGGCGACCGCCGCGTTGTGGGCCATGTGCGCGCCGTACAGCGGCAGGAAGATGTCGTCGTACTCGCCGCCCACGCCGCGCAGCGTCAGCTGCTGGCCGCCGACCGCGACCTCGCGCGAGACGACGCCGAACTCCATGCCCTCACGGGCCACGGTCGCGTCCACCTCGACGGCCTTCTTCAGCAGCACCTGCGCCGCGTCCACCGGCTGCTGGGCCAGGATCACGGTGGCGTCCTGCTTGATGACGCCGCCCTTCTCCACGGCGATCTCACCGGGCGTGGAGCCGAGCCGGTCGGTGTGGTCCAGGCTGATGGGGGTGACCACGGCGACGGACGCGTCGATGACGTTGGTCGCGTCCCAGCTGCCGCCCATGCCCACCTCGACCACGGCCACGTCCACCGGGGCGTCCGCGAAGGCCGCGTAGGCCATCCCGGTGAGCACCTCGAAGAACGAGAGCCGGAACTCCTCGGCGGCGTCGACCATTTCCACGTACGGCTTGATGTCGTGGTACGTCTCGACGAACCGCTCGGCGGTGATCGGCGCCCCGTCGAGGCTGATCCGCTCGGTGATCGACTGCACGTGCGGGCTGGTGTAGCGGCCGGTGCGCAGCTCGAAGGCGTTCAGCAGGGCCTCGATCATGCGGGCCGTGCTCGTCTTGCCGTTGGTGCCGGTGATGTGGATGGACGGGTACGCGCGCTGCGGCTCGCCCAGGACGTCCATCAGCGCCGCGATCCGCGACACCGAGGGCTCCAGCTTGGTCTCGCCCCAGCGGGTGGCGAGCTCCTGCTCCACCTCCAGCAGCACCTTGGCGACCTCCGGGTCGACGGGCCGGGCGGGTACCGGGTCGCCCTGCGGCGATCCGGCCCGGGCGCGCAGGGTGCGGCTACCGGCCTCGATCACCGCCAGGTCGGGGTCGCGGTCGGACTCTTCCGCCACGATCTGGTCGAACTCGTCGAAGGTACCGGCGAGGTCGTCGTTGTCGTCGCGGTCGTGGCTCTCGGGCTGCTGGTCACTCACAGGGCCAGTCTACGGACGGGGACCCCCGGGACTTTCGGCCCGGCCGTTTCGGGACCTCCGGCGGCCGGAGCGACCGGATCGTTATGCAAGCCTTGCGGCAGGAGATAGGGGACTAAATGCCGCAGGCCAGCAGCAACAAGACAGCATCCAGCCGCGACATAGGGATCGACCTGGGCACCGCCAACACCCTCGTCTACGCACGGGGGCAGGGGATCGTCCTCAATGAGCCGTCCGTGGTCGCCGTGAGGGCGGGCACCACCACCGCCCTGGCCGTCGGCGCGGACGCCAAGGAGACCATCGGCCGCACCCCGGGCTCCATCACCGCGATCCGCCCCCTCAAGGGCGGCGTGATCTGCGACTACGAGGCCGCCGAGGAGATGATCCGGCACTTCGTCCGCAAGGCGGTCCCGGGCCGGCGCCCCCGCACCCGGATGGTGATCTGCGTGCCCTCCGGGGTCACCCCGGTCGAGCGGCGGGCCATCGTCCAGGCGTCCACCCGGGCCGGCGCCCGGGCCGTGCACCTCATCGAGGAGCCGATGGCGGCGGCGATCGGCGCCGGGCTGCCCGTGGCCGAACCCCGCGGCTCCATGGTCGTGGACATCGGCGGCGGCACCTCCGAGGTCGCCGTCATCTCCCTGGGCGGCATCGTCACGTCCCGGTCTTTGCGGGTCGGCGGGGACCGGCTCGACGCGGCGGTCATGGACCACGTACGCAAGGAACACGGGCTGCTCGTCGGCGAGCGCACCGCCGAGGACGTCAAGCTCGGCATCGGCTCGGCCTGGCCGGTGCCGGACCGTCCGGAGCTGGAGACCCGTACCTTCACCGTGCGGGGCCGCGAGAAGGTCGGCGGCATGCCCAAGACCCTCCTGCTGACCGCCCCGGACGTCCGGGGCGCGCTCGACGAACCGATCGAGGCGATCATCGCGGCCGTACGCACCACCCTGGAGGAGTGCCCGCCGGAGCTGGCCGGCGACGTGATGGAGCACGGCATCGTGCTGACCGGCGGCGGGGCGCTGCTGCCCGGCCTGGACCTGCGGATGGCCTCGGCGACCGGCATCCCGGTCTTCGTCGCGGACGACCCGCTCGGCTGCGTCGCGCTGGGCACCGGCCGGTGCGTGGAGGAACTGGACACCCTGGGCGGTCTGCCGGCTCCGGCAAAGGCCTAGACGGCCCAGGGCCGGGTCAGCCGCGCGGAAGGGTGGCCACGACCTCGTACGTGTCGCGGGTGCGCGTCGTCGTCAGGGTTCCGCCCAGGCTGCGGACGCGCTCGGACATGCTCGCGGTGCCCGAGCCCGCCGAGACGGGGGCCCGGCCCGGGGTCCGGGCCGGCAGGGCATTGCTGACGGCGATCCGCAGCCGCGGGCCGTCCGCCGTGATCGACACGTCGATGGTCTCGCCGTGCGCGTGCTTGGCCGCGTTGGTCAGGCACTCCTGAACCACCCGGTAGACCGCCGCCTGCCGCAGCGGCGACAGGGCGTGCGCGTCCTCGTCCATGGCGAGCCGGACGGGCGATCCGGCCCGCCCGCTCTCCTGCGCGAGCGCGGCCAGCCCGTCCACGCCCGGGGTCGAGGCCCGCTCCCCGCGCTGCACGATGATCTCGTTGAGCACCAGATGGGCCCGGCGCGCGGTGTCGGCCAGCTCCTCGAAGTCCGGCCCGTACGCCGTTTCGCGCGCCCGCATCGAGAGCACCTCGGAGCGGACCGTGAGCAGGGTCAGCTCCCGCCCGACGAAGTCGTGGACGTCACGGGCGACGGAGGTGCGCTCCTGCTGGACGGCCTGGAGCACGGCGGACTCGGCCCGCCGCGCGGTCAGCTCCCCCACCAGGTCGTGCCGGTAGGCGGCGATGCCCACCGCCGAGGCGAGCACCCCGATCGGCACGACCAGACTGAGGAAGCCGCTCAGGGTCTGCCCCTGCGGCTCGGGCCAGCCCGGCAGGACGAACATCACCAGCGCGAAGGCGACGTACCCGAGCGTGGCGAGGATTCCGGCCCGGCGCCCCCGGTAGCGGCCGACCGAGTAGAGGGCGAACTGGATCAGGGTCAGCTCGTGCAGCCACCAGATGAAGAGCAGTGCGGCCAGGTACGAGATCCAGGGCTGCCGGCGGCGCACCAGCAGGCTCGCGCAGCCCAGGGCGAGGACGACGGCGGCGGTGGGACCGCTCAGCGAGTTGTCGGCGGCGGCGAGGCCCGGCAGGTCGAGGGCCATCAGGCCGAGGCAGCCCAGCGCGGTGAGCACGTCCACGGCCCGGGGAGACCCGGCCCAGCCCGCGGCGAGCCGACGGCCGGAGGCCACCAGCCGGTCGAAGGCCGGGACGACGGGCGTGACGCGCATGCACTCCATCATCCGTGGTCGGCGTCCCGGTTCGGACGGCCCCAGAACGGAAAACGGCGTGATTTCGGGCACTTCGGACAGGCCGGGTCCCTGCCCCGCCGCCCCCGCCGATCCGAGCGGGACAGGCGACCGCCCGCCGGGACGCCGGCCCCCGCACGGGGAAGGCATACGGGGAATGCCCCCGCGTCGACCGACGGCGCGGGGGCCTTCACCTGTGCGTACCTACGGGGCGCTACCGGGTGCTACGCGGCCGGCAGGCCCGCCAGCTGCGCCTGGAGCCGGGCGATGTCCGCCTCGGCCTTGGTCAGCCGTCCCTTGATCTTGTCCACGACGTTGTCGGGGGCCTTGGCCAGGAAGGCCTCGTTGCCCAGCTTCGCCTCGGCCTGCGCCTTCTCCTTCTCGGCGGCGCCGAGGTCCTTGGTCAGGCGCTTGCGCTCGGCCTCGACGTCGATGGTGCCCGACAGGTCGAGGGCGACCGTGGCTCCGGCGACCGGGAGGGTCGCGGAGGCGCTGAAGGCGTCGCCCTCCGGCTGGAGGCGCAGCACCTGGCGGATGGCCGCCTCGTGCGCGCCGAGCGCCGTACCGGACAGGTCGAGGCGGGCCGGCACCTTCTGCTTGTCGTCGAGGCCCTGCTCCTTGCGGAAGCGGCGGACCTCACGGACGAGGTTCTGGACGTTGCCGATCTCGGTCTCGGCGGCCTCGTCACGGAAGCCGCTGTCCTTCGGCCAGTCGGCGATGACGAGGGACTCGCCGCCGGTCAGCGTGGTCCACAGCGTCTCGGTGACGAAGGGGACGACCGGGTGGAGCAGCCGCAGCATGACGTCGATGACCTCGCCGAGGACGCGGCCGGAGACCTGGGCCTGCTCGCCGCCCGCGAAGAAGGTCGTCTTCGACAGCTCGACGTACCAGTCGAAGACCTCGTCCCACGCGAAGTGGTAGAGCGCCTCGCTGAGCTTCGAGAACTGGAAGTCCTCGTAGTACGCGTCGACCTGCGCGACCGTCTTGTTCAGCCGGGACAGGATCCAGCGGTCGGTGGCCGACAGCTGCTCGACCGGCGGCAGCTCGCCCTCGATCGTGGCGCCGTTCATCAGCGCGAAGCGCGTGGCGTTCCAGATCTTGTTGGCGAACTTGCTGGACGCCTGGACCCAGTCCTCGCCGATCGGGACGTCGGTGCCGGGGTTGGCGCCCTTGGCCAGGGTGAAGCGGACGGCGTCGGAGCCGTACTTGTCCATCCAGTCCAGCGGGTCGACGACGTTGCCGAAGGACTTCGACATCTTCTTGCCGCGCTCGTCGCGGACCAGGCCGGTCAGCGCGATCGTCTTGAAGGGGACCTCGCCGTCCATGGCGTACAGGCCGAACATCATCATCCGGGCGACCCAGAAGAAGATGATGTCGTGGCCGGTGACCAGGACGTCGGTGGAGTAGAACTTCGCCAGGTCCGGGGTCTTCTCCGGCCAGCCGAGCGTGGAGAACGGCCACAGGCCGGAGGAGAACCAGGTGTCGAGGACGTCGGTGTCCTGGGTCCAGCCCTCGCCCGTCGGCGCCTCGTCGTCGGGGCCGAGGCAGACGACCTCGCCGTCCGGGCCGTACCAGACCGGGATCCGGTGGCCCCACCACAGCTGACGCGAGATGCACCAGTCGTTGAGGTTGTCGACCCAGTCGAAGTAGCGCTTCTCCATCTCCTGCGGGTGGATCGCGACACGGCCGTCGCGGACCGCATCACCGGCGGCCTTGGCGAGGGTCTCGACCTTGACCCACCACTGGAGGGACAGGCGGGGCTCGACGGTGGTGCTGCAGCGCGAGCAGTGGCCGACGGAGTGCAGGTACGGACGCTTCTCCGCGACGATGCGACCCTGCTCGCGCAGGGCGCCGACGACCGCGGAACGGGCCTCGAAGCGGTCCTGGCCGAGGAAGGGGCCGTGGACGGTGATGACACCGTGCTCGTCCATGATCGTCATGTTGGGCAGGTTGTGCCGCTGCCCGATGGCGAAGTCGTTCGGGTCGTGGGCGGGCGTCACCTTGACGCAGCCGGTACCGAACTCGGGGTCGACGTGGGTGTCCGCGACGACCGGGATCGAACGGTCGGTCAGCGGGAGCTTGATGAGCTTGCCGACCAGGTGCTTGTAGCGCTCGTCGTCCGGGTGGACGGCGACGGCCGTGTCGCCGAGCATCGTCTCGGCGCGGGTCGTCGCGACGACCAGGCTGTCCTCGCCCTCGCCGTACCTGATGGAGACGAGCTCGCCCGCGTCCTCCTGGTACTCCACCTCGATGTCGGAGATGGCCGTCAGACAGCGGGGGCACCAGTTGATGATGCGCTCGGCCCGGTAGATCAGGCCGTCGTCGAAGAGCTTCTTGAAGATGGTCTGGACGGCCTTGGACAGGCCCTCGTCCATGGTGAAGCGCTCACGGGACCAGTCGACGCCGTCGCCGAGGCGGCGCATCTGGCCGAGGATCTTGCCGCCGTACTCTTCCTTCCACTGCCAGACCCGCTCGACGAACTCCTCGCGGCCCAGGTCGTGGCGGGACTTGCCCTCCTCGGCGAGCTGCTGCTCGACCTTGTTCTGGGTGGCGATACCGGCGTGGTCCATGCCGGGCAGCCACAGCGACTCGTAGCCCTGCATCCGCTTGCGGCGGGTGAGGGCGTCCATGAGCGTGTGCTGGAAGGCATGGCCCAGGTGCAGCGAGCCGGTGACGTTCGGCGGCGGGATGACGATCGTGTACGGGGGCTTCTCGCTCGCAGGGTCGGCGGTGAAGTAGCCACGCTCTACCCAGCTCTCGTAGAGCTTCCCCTCTACGGCCGCCGGGGCGTACGCGGTCGGCAGTTCGGAGTCGGGGCTGCTGGGTGTCTGCGTGTTCTCGGTCACGGGGCACAGTTTAGAGCGGTAACAGTCCAGTCATGAAACCGGTATTCCCGGGGCCCGGCGCCCTGCCCGCCCCAGGCTTCCGTCAGGATGTGAGAAACGTATAAGCAACCTCATTGGGGGACGCGGGATGAGCTACAACCAGCCAGGGCCCTACGGGCAGCAGCCTCAGCAGCCGGGACCGTACGGGCAGCAGCCCCCGCCGCCGGGACCGTACGGCCAGTCCGCCCCCCAGCCCAACCCGTACGGCCAGCCCGGCCAGCCCGGCCAGCCCGCGGCCCCGCAGCCGGGCTACGGCTACCCGCAGCAGCCGGGCGTCACCCCGCAGGGATACCCGCAGCAGCCGCCGACTCCGGCCTACGGCTACCCGCAGCAGCAGCCCCCCTACGGCGGCCAGCCCCCGAAGAAGTCCAAGGCCGGCGTGATCATCGGCGTGGTCGTCGCGGTCGCGGTGATCGCGGGCGGCGGCTGGTACCTCCTGGGCGGCGGCGCGGGCGGAAACATCTCCGCCGACACCAAGGGCTACAAGCTGGTGGCCCCGGAGTCGGTGGACGACTTCAAGAAGGACCCGAAGTACAAGGACAAGCCCTTCACCGATGAGGACAAGAAGGAAGCCGAGGCGGCCGGCGTCAAGAACGCGACCCAGGTGGGGATGACGTACGTGGCTGGCGACCCGAAGAACCCGCTGACGGCCAAGGGCCTCAACTTCTCCGGCGTCTACGGCGAGGTCGCCGACCCGGAGAAGGCGGTGGACGGGTACTTCGCCAAGGCCAGGTTGGAGGCCGCCAAGGACGGCAAGTCCGATGTGCAGCTCCTCGGCAGCCCCAAGACGATGTCCCCGGCCAACTTCAAGGGCGCCGTGATGAAGTGCCAGGACATCAAGTTCACTTCGAAGGACACGAGCACCAAGGGGCCCAAGGAGGCCACGCTCCCCTTCTGCGTCTGGGGTGACTACAGCACCCTGAGCATGGTCAGCGCCTCGGACGTGGCGTCCATCCTGGCCGGCAAGCCCGGCTACACCCAGGAGCAGACCGCCGAGCTCGCCGCGAAGCTCTACAACACCGCCCGCGTCAAGAAGTAACCGCGCGGCACATGCAGAAGGGGCGCCCCCGGTCGGGGGCGCCCCTTCTGCATGTGCTCTACGGCCGGTCGGCTAGGCCGACTTCTCGTGCGGGCCCTGGTCCTTCGGGACGATGCGCGGGACCAGCGTCGGGTTGACGTTGGAGCGGACCACGTCCGAGGTGATGACCACGCGGGCCACGTCCTTGCGGGACGGGACCTCGTACATCACCGACATCAGGACCTCTTCCATGATGGCGCGCAGGCCGCGCGCGCCCGTCTGGCGGAGGATGGCCTGGTCCGCGATGGCCTCCAGCGCCTCGCGCTCGAACTCCAGCTCCACGCCGTCGAGTTCGAACAGCCGCTGGTACTGCTTCACCAGCGCGTTGCGCGGCTCGATGAGGATCTGGAGCAGGGCCTCGCGGTCCAGGTTGTGGACGGAGGTCAGCACGGGGAGGCGGCCGATGAACTCGGGGATCATCCCGAACTTCACCAGGTCCTCCGGCATGACCTCCTGGAACTGGTCGCTGGCCTCGATCTCGCGCTTCGAGCGGATCGTCGCCCCGAAGCCGATGCCCTTGGCTCCGGCACGCGACTCGATGATCTTCTCCAGGCCGGCGAAGGCGCCGCCCACGATGAAGAGCACGTTCGTCGTGTCGATCTGGATGAATTCCTGGTGCGGGTGCTTCCGGCCGCCCTGCGGCGGTACGGAGGCGGTCGTGCCCTCCAGGATCTTCAGCAGGGCCTGCTGCACGCCCTCGCCGCTCACGTCGCGCGTGATCGACGGGTTCTCGCTCTTGCGGGCCACCTTGTCGATCTCGTCGATGTAGATGATCCCGGTCTCGGCCTTCTTGACGTCGTAGTCGGCGGCCTGGATCAGCTTCAGGAGGATGTTCTCGACGTCCTCACCGACGTACCCGGCCTCCGTCAGCGCCGTCGCGTCGGCGATGGCGAACGGAACGTTCAGCATGCGGGCGAGGGTCTGCGCGAGCAGCGTCTTGCCGGAGCCCGTGGGGCCCAGCAGCAGGATGTTGGACTTCGCGAGCTCGATCGCGTCGTCCCGGCCCTGCGCGCCGCCGTTCTCGCCGGCCTGAACCCGCTTGTAGTGGTTGTAGACCGCTACCGAGAGCGCCTTCTTCGCCGGCTCCTGGCCGACGACGTAGCTCTCCAGGAACTCGTAGATCTCACGGGGCTTGGGGAGTTCCTCCCACCGGACCTCGGAGGTCTCCGCGAGCTCCTCTTCGATGATCTCGTTGCAGAGGTCGATGCACTCGTCGCAGATGTACACACCGGGTCCTGCGATGAGCTTCTTCACCTGCTTCTGGCTCTTTCCGCAGAACGAGCACTTGAGCAGATCGCCGCCGTCACCGATGCGTGCCACGAGGTGCTTCCCCTTCGCCTGGGAGACGCCTGGTTCAGCGCTCCTGGTGCCTCATATCCGACGGTACCTTGCCGGGGGCCCCGTGCGGGGCCCCCTTGACGTGGTTCACATCTCCGAGTCCGGAGACGTGCTCACGCCAACTGGTGGCAAGGATCAGGCCTTGCTGCTCTTACGGGTGGAGACGATCTGGTCGATCAGCCCGTACGCGAGAGCGTCCTCGGCCGTGAGGATCTTGTCGCGCTCGATGTCGTCGCGGATCTTCTCGATCGGCGTCGTCGAGTGCTTGGCCAGCATGGTCTCCAGCTGGTCACGCATGCGCAGGATCTCGTTGGCCGCGATCTCCAGGTCGGAGAGCTGCTCGCGGCCGGTGCCACCGGAGGGCTGGTGGATCAGCACACGGGCGTTCGGCAGGGCCATGCGCTTGCCGGGGGTACCGGCGGCGAGCAGGACCGCGGCGGCGGAGGCCGCCTGGCCCATGCAGACCGTCTGGATGTCCGGCTTCACGAACTGCATCGTGTCGTAGATCGCCGTCAGCGCGGTGAAGGAGCCACCGGGGCTGTTGATGTAGATGGAGATGTCGCGGTCCGGGTCCATCGACTCCAGGCACAGCAGCTGCGCCATGACGTCGTTGGCGGACGCGTCGTCGATCTGCACGCCGAGGAAGATCACGCGCTCCTCGAAGAGCTTCGCGTACGGGTCGTACTCGCGCACGCCCTGCGAGGTGCGCTCGACGAAGCGCGGGATGACGTAGCGGTTGTCCACCTGCGGGCCGGTGTAGAGGCCGTTGGCGCTGGCGGAGAAGTTGTTCTGCATCTGGGTGTTCACCATCCTGGTGGCGTTCTGCGGGCTTTCGGCTGCGGGGTACTGACGGTGGATCCCGGGATCAGGCCCCGGTGCCGCCGCCGCCCGGAACGTTGGACGCTGCCGAGATGATCTCGTCGATGAGGCCGTAGTCCTTGGCCTCCTCGGAGGTGAACCAGCGGTCGCGGTCACCGTCGCGGATGATCGCCTCGACGGTCTGGCCCGAGTGGAACGCGGTGATCTCGGCCATCCGCTGCTTGGTGCGCAGCAGGTACTGGGCCTGGATCTTGATGTCCGACGCGGTGCCACCGATACCGGCGGAGCCCTGGTGCATCAGGATGTCGGTGTTCGGCAGGGCGAAGCGCTTGCCCTTGGCGCCACCGGTGAGCAGGAACTGGCCCATCGAGGCCGCCATGCCCATACCGATCGTGACGACGTCGTTCGGGATGTACTGCATGGTGTCGTAGACGGCCATACCGGCCGTCACGGAGCCACCGGGGCTGTTGATGTAGAGGTAGATGTCCTTCTCCGGCTCGGCGGCCAGGAGCAGGAGCTGCGCGGTGATCTTGTTGGCGATGTCGTCGTCGACCTGCTGGCCGAGGAAGATGATGCGCTCGCCGAGCAGCCGGTTGTAGACATGGTCGCCGAGGCCGCCACCGATGGACGGCTCACCCGCGGCGTAAGGCTTCAGATTCGTCACGTATCCACCTGCTCGTCTCCGACGGCCATGTGCCGTCTCAGCGTCTCGTTCTGGGGCCCGGTCCGGCCGGAGCGGACGAGTCCGCCGGCGCCCGGGTACTCACGTGCCCTCGTATTCATGGACCCTAACGCGCAGGTAGGACAACGCCATCCCGCTTCCCGAACTGTTCGCTCGGAGCGCAAGGTCCGCGGGCCTTACGGGGACACGCCGAAGGGCCCGGACGCGACGGCGTCCGGGCCCTTCGGGGCACTGCTCAGTGGGCTTCGCCCGGGGTGTTACTTGGCCTCGTCGGCCTTGACCTCGTCGTCGCCGTCAACGGCGGCCTCGACGGTCTCGGCGACCTGCTCCTCGTCCTCGTCGGACAGGTCCACGACCTCACCGTTGGTGTCGACGACCTTGGCGGCCTCGACGACGACCGCGAGGGCCTTGCCGCGGGCGACCTCGCCGACCAGCATCGGGACCTGGCCACCCTCGACCACGGCCTGGGCGAACTGGTCGGGGGACATGCCGGAGGAAGCGGCGCGGCGCATGAGGTGCTCGGTGAGCTCCTCCTGGTCGACGCCCAGCTTCTCCTTGTTGACCAGCGCGTCGAGGACGAACTGGGTCTTGATGCCCTTGATCGCCTGCTCGGAGGTCTCGGCGTCGAACTCCTCGACCGTCTTGCCCTGGAACTCCAGGTACTTCTCGATGGTCAGACCCATCTGGCCGAGCTGGTGGTGCTCCAGGTTGTGCTTGCGGGTCTGGACCTCGTCCGCGAGGAGCTTCTCGGGGATCGGGACCTCGACGAGCTCCAGCAGCTTCTCCAGGACGCGCTCCTGGGCCTGCGTGGCCTGGTCGTACTGCTTCATGTTCTCGAGGCGCTTGCGGCTGTCGGCCTTGAGGTCCTCGAGGGTGTCGAACTCGCTCGCCATCTGCGCGAACTCGTCGTCCAGCTCCGGGAGCTCCTTGGCGGAGACCTTGGTGACCTTGACGGTGACCTCGGCGTCCTTGCCCTCGGCGGAGCCGCCCTTGAGCTGGGAGGTGAAGGTGGCCTCGCCACCGGCCTCCAGGCCCGTGACGGCCTCGTCGATGCCCTCGAGGAGCTCGCCCGAGCCGATGGTGTAGGAGACGTCGGAGGCGACGCCGTCGGGCAGCACCTCGCCGTCGACCTTGGCCTCGAGGTCGATGGTGACGACGTCACCCTCGGCGGCGGCGCGCTCGACGTCCTTGGTGGACCCGAAGCGGCCGCGCAGCTGCTCGACGGACTTCTCGACGTCCTCGTCGGAGACCTCGATGGCGTCGACCTCGACCTCGATGCCGGAGAAGTCCGGGATCTCGATCTCGGGGCGGACGTCCACCTCGGCGGTGAAGGCGAGGACCTCGCCGTCCTTCAGCTCGGTGATGTCCACCTCGGGCTGGCCCAGCGGGTTCAGGTCGGCCTCATTGACCGCCTCGGTGTAGAACTTCGGGAGGGCGTCGTTGACGGCCTCCTCCAGCACCGCACCGCGGCCGAAGCGCTGGTCGATGACGCGGGCCGGGATCTTGCCCTTGCGGAAGCCCTTCACCGTGACCTGCTGGTTGATCTTCTTGTACGCCGCGTCGAGGCTGTCCTTGAGCTCCTCGAAGGGCACCTCAACAGTGAGCCGAACCCGAGTCGGGTTCAGGGTCTCCACGGCGCTCTTCACGGTTCGGTCTCCTTGGTGGCTGACTGCTGGGGATTCTGCCGTCACGCTGTGATTCAGCGGTTCAGCGGACTTCGGCCCGGTACATCAGACACACGGGCACGCAGCTTGCATAGTAACCGCAAGCGGCAATCAGCCCACAACGCGATCTTGTGGAGACACTGCTGCTGGTCGGGGTGGCCGGATTCGAACCGACGACCTTCCGCTCCCAAAGCGGACGCGCTACCAAGCTGCGCCACACCCCGTCGGTGCGACACGTAGGGTACATGCCCGGGGACACTCTGATGCGCGGGGTTTCCCGAGGCATTTCGGGCAGGTCTCCGCCACGGCGCCGAATGTGGTGTGCACCCACCGGGAGCGACCCGCTAGGATGCTGTCCGTGCCGAGGTCCCCGGACCTGCGGCGCGAGCGTTGCGGGTGTAGCTCAATGGTAGAGCACTAGTCTTCCAAACTAGCTACGCGGGTTCGATTCCCGTCACCCGCTCAGAAGTACGAAGGGCCAGGTCAGAGGGCATCTCCTCGACCTGGCCCTTTGTCGTTCCCGGGGTGCTGATCGGCTCTCCGTACCCCCTGCGTGCCCCTTGCGCGGGGCTCTGCAGGAGTTCCTGAAGGAGATGGGCCGGAACGGCTCCGGGCCCCGCGCACTGGACGGCGGACGACCGCGGTGCCGCCGTCAACGACGGCGCGTACTCCTTCCGCAACCCCGCCAACCGCTTTGCGCTGCCGGCGGATCGATTGTCCCGGGTGGCCGCCGCGCTGGCCCCTTGACCCGTGCACTTCCCTCTCGACGTGGTGTCCTCGACCGAGGCTCTGCGACTGCTGAGGGCCGGGTCAGAGGACGCCTCCTCGACCTGGCCCTTCCTCGCTCCCGCATGCGCAGTCGAGGTCGGGGCCGATGCCGGCCGTGTGCAGTTCCTCCACGGCGCTGGTGGGGATGCGGGCAACGGCGACGCAGACGCGTTCCGGGGCGGTCGGGGTCCTGGCCGTGATTTCGACTTTCGCCTGGTACTCCGGGGTGGCCGTCACGAGCACGTCGAAGACGTAGGAGTCTCCGTCGATCGCATAGCCGTCGGCCCAGACTTCGACGAGGCCGCCGCCGGCCAGGCGGACGTGCCAGCGGGACGGGGGGTCGAGGAGGTTCACCCCGGCAGACCAGAACAGGGAAACGCCGGCGAAGGGCGTCCGGTCCGGGGGGCGCCCGGGGGCGGGGTCAGAGTTTGATGTTCGCGATCATCGTCGCGAGGGAGTTCAGAAAACGGTTCACATCGTCCGCGATCGAGCTGGACGCGAGGAAGAAGCCGAAGAGCGCCGCGACGATGGCGGGGCCCGTCTTGATGTGGTTGCCGCGGATCAGCACCACCAGGATGACCGCCAACAGAACCACCACTGACAGCGAAATGGCCACTACTGATCACACCTTCGGTCGTCCCCTGGTCGGCCCGGGGCGCACGGCCAGGCACACCCCCACATGGACCATCCTCCCACCAACGGGCCCCGGCTATACGCCCCGTGACGAATAGCTCTGGTTCCGTTTCCGCCAACCACATGTGCGACAGGAATATTTCGGGCGCGGGGCACCGGTCACGGGGTGGTGAGGCCGAGGAGGGAACGGATATTCGCATACTTTGCGGACAGCCGCTCGCGCGTGGGACCGTCCAGCACGGAGAGGCGTACGGGGTCCGCGTTGTGCGCGAGGTCGGCCTCCTTGACCAGCAGGGCGCCCGGGGTGGCCAGGATGCGGGCCGCGTACCGCTCGACCGGCTCGCCCGGGCGTTTGGTGACCGCGAGGACCATGTCCTTCACCGTCTGCGGGAGGGCCGCCGCATCCAGCCAGGTGAGGCTGAGGGCCTCGTCCTCGATGGCGTCGTGCAGCCAGGCCGCCGCCTGCTGTTCGGGGCTGCCGCCGCGCAGCCGGACGCCCTCGGCCACGGCCGCGAGGTGTTCGGCGTAGGGCCGGCCGGCCTTGTCCGTCTGGCCCTCGTGCGCGCTGCGGGCGAGGGACTCGACCTCGATGAGGGTCAGGGGGCTGTTCGTCATGCGATCTCCCTTGCCGCTGCGCCGAGTGCCTCCGCTGCCCGGCGTACATCGTCTTCAGTGGTACGCCAGTTGGAGAACGCCGCGCGCAGCCCTGCGGTTCCCCCGTACACCGTCGGAGTGACGAACACCTCGGCGGCCACCGCCTCCCGCAGGGCGGCGACGCGCTCCGGGGTGGGGGCCTCGGCGAGGGTGAAGCAGACGACGTTGAGGCGGACCGGGGCGAGGAGGGTGAGGGCCGGATCCTCCTCCAGGGCGGCGCCCAGGGCGCGGGCGCAGGCGATGTCGCGCTCGACGATCTCCCGGTGGCCCTGACGGCCGTACGCGCGGAGCGTGAACCAGGCGGCGAGGGCGCGCAGCCGGTGGGAGTTCTCCGGGGTGAGGTGGACGAGGTCGGGGTGGTCGCCGAGCGGGCCGAGGTAGGCGGCGGAGTTCTGGAAGACGCGGGCCTGGAGGTCGCGGCGGCGGGTGAACTGGACGGCGCTGTCGTAGGGGACGTTGAGCCACTTGTGCAGGTCGATGCAGAGGGAGTCGGAGGCGTCGAGGCCGTCGGTGAGGTGCGCGTGCTCCGGGGAGAGGGCGGCGAACGCGCCGAACGCGGCGTCGGTGTGGAGCCAGAAGTCGTGGCGTTCGCGCAGGGCCGCGATCGCCCGGAGGTCGTCGAAGTCCACGGTGTTGACGGTGCCCGCGTTGGCGACGACCACGGCCGGTCCGGGGGTGTCGGCCAGCGCCCGCTCCAGGGCGGCGGGGTCGACGGCCTCGCGGCCGGGCAGGGTGGGGACCCGGACCAGGGAGGCGCGGCCCAGGCCGAGGACCGAGAGGGCCTTGCCGATCGAGGAGTGCGGGGCGCCGGAGAGTACGCGGACCGGGCCGAGGGCGGCTGCGCCGTCCTCGGCCGGGGAGACGCCGAGGCGTTCGCCGAGCCATTCGCGGGCGATGGCGAGGCCGGTGGTGTTGGACATGGTGGCGCCGGAGACGAAGGTGCCGGAGTGCGCGGCGGAGAGCCCGAAGAGTTCGCGGAGCCAGCCGACGGTCTCGCGTTCGAGGTCCTGGCCGCCCCCGTCGAGTGCGGAGTTGGAGTTCTGGTCGTGGGCGGCGGTGAGCCAGTCCCCGGCGAGGGCGGCAGGGGTGGCGCCTCCCGTCACGAAGCCGAGGTAGCGCGGTCCCGCGGAGGCCGACAGCCGCGGCTCCCAGCGGTCGTGGAAGGCGGCGAGGGCGGCTTCCGTGCCGGTCGCGCGCTCCGGGAGGGATTCGGGGGCGGGCGGCTCCCCGGTGGGCGGTACGACGGGACGCGTCGCCAGCGTGGCGAGCGCTTCGGCGGCCGCGGCGCGGGTGGCGTCGAGGAGTTCGGGAAGCCGGGCGAGGTCGGCGGCGAGCGTGCGGTCCATGGGGGCACGGTAGGCGCGGCAGGGGCCGAGGGGGCGGGCCAATCCGCCGCAATTGGCCCGCGTGGCGCCGTAGGCTCACCGGATGATCGCGAAGCGGCGGGTGCTGATGGGGCGATGGATACCGGCCCTGGTGACGGCGGGGGCGCTGGCGGGGGTCGCCGGGTGCGGGGCGCCGCCGGCCCCGAGGGCGGCGCCCGGACCGACCGCGGTGACCGCGACCGCGAAGCCGGCGCCCGGCCGGAGCGCCCCCTCGGCGCCGCCGGCTTCGACGGAGCCCTGCCCGGAGGGCGGGGTGCGGCTCGTCGAGATGGACGGGGACGCGGCCATGGGGCTGCGCGTGGCGAACTTCCAGCTGGTCAACTGCGGTGCGCAGCCCTACGTCCTGGAGGGCTACCCGCAGCTGTCGCTGCGCGACGACCGCAACGATCCGGTGGAGGTCGCGGTGGAGCACGGCTCGGCGGGGATCACCACGGGCACGCTGAACCTGGACGAGGCTCCGGGGCGGGTGGCGCTGGCTCCGGGCCAGGCGGCCTTCTTCGGGATCGTGTGGCGCAACCTCGTCACCGACTCGGCGGTACCGGCCACCACGGCGCGGATCGTGGAGGTCGAGCCCCGGCCCGGCGCGCCCCGGTTGTGGCTGCGGCTCGGCGCGCCGGTGGACCTCGGGAACACCGGGAAGCTGGGGCTCGGACCGTGGCGGCCGCTGGTCCGCTGAAGCGACGACGGCGACTGCGACTGCGACTGGGACTGGGACTGCGACGAGGGCGACTTCGAGGGCCGGTGCCGGCAGCCGGCCCCCGCCCGGGCTCAGGAGGAGCGGCGGATGAGCAGGAGTGCGCGGTCGTCGTTGACGTCCTTGGCGACCTTTTCGATGAGGTGCCAGGCGGCGCCCTCCCAGCCGGCGGCCACGTAGCGGTCGGCCTCGCCGGTGAGGCGGTCGATGCCCTCGCTGATCTCGCGGTCGGAGGTCTCGACCAGGCCGTCGGTGAAGAGCATCAGTACGTCGCCGGGGCGCAGGTTGCCGCGGGCAGGGGTGAATTCGGCTCCGTCGTAGACGCCGAGGAGCGGGCCCTCGCCGGTCTTCTCCTGCCAGCGGCCGGTTCCCGCGCAGAGCTGGAGGGCGGGGAGGTGGCCGGCCGAGAGGAGTTCGTAGTCGCCGGTCTCCAGGTCCAGGACGAGGTGGATGGAGGTGGCGAAGCCCTCGTCCCAGTCCTGGCGGAGGAGGTAGCCGTTGGCGGCGGGCAGGAAGCCGTGCGCGGGCAGGGCGCCGAGCAGGCCGCCGAAGGCGCCGGACAGGAGCAGGGCGCGGGAGCCCGCCTCCATGCCCTTGCCGGAGACGTCGGTCAGCACGATCTCCAGGGTCCGGCCGCCGTTGGTGCGGGCCGCGACGACGAAGTCGCCGGAGAAGGACTGGCCGCCGGCCGGGCGCAGGGCCATCTCGCGGTGCCAGCCGCGCGGCAGGGCGGGCAGCTTGCTCTGGACGCGGATGCGTTCGCGCAGGTCGAAGAGCATGGTGCCGCCGCGCCGCCAGGGCACCCCGACGCGGCTGCGGAACTGGGCGATGACCAGCCCGAAGAACCCGCAGGCGGCGACCACCAGCACGGTGCCGGGGGTGACGCGCGCCGGGCCCTGGGTATACGGGCCCAGTACGAGGGCCTCGACGATCAGTGCGGTCGCGGAGGCGGCGTACAGGGCGAGGAGGCTGGCGGGGCGCAGCAGCAGTCCGCCGGCGACGATCGGCAGGACGAGCGCCGACGGCGAGAACCAGACAGGCAGCATCAGCGTGCCGCAGGCGATGGCGGGGACGGTGAGCAGCAGTCCGCCGAAGGCGAGCCAGTCGGAGGCGTCGCCGCGGAAGTAGTCGACGGCTGATTTGCGCAGGGCGGTGCGGCCCCGGTGCGACAGCATGCGCATCCGGGCCATGAGGGATTCCACGCGTGCTCCGGCCATTGCTTCGGGACCTTATCCATCCTGGCTGTGGATGCGCAGGGGTACCCCCGGACCGGGGGCCCGGACCGGACCGAAAACAGATCGACTGGGGCGGAATGCCCTGATAGGGATGGCCGTATGGCTCTTGAGATGCGTGTATTACAGGCGGATGAGTGGGATGTCTGGTACGACCACCTGGAACTGGCGTTCGGTGGTGTGCCCGACTCCCCCGAGGAACGCGAGCTGTACAAGTCGCTGACCGATGTCGACCGTTCGCTCGGCGTCTGGGACGGTGACGCGTGCGTGGGCTCGGCCGGCGCCTTCACCTTCCGGCTGTCCGTGCCGGGCGGGGCGCTCGTCCCGGCAGCCGGCGTCACGATGGTGGGTGTCTCCCCCGTCCACCGCCGGCGCGGGGTGCTGACCTCTTTGATGCGCCGCCAGCTCGACGACATCCGGGCGGGTGGCGAACCGCTGGCCGTGCTGACGGCCTCGGATCCGGCCATCTACGGACGCTTCGGCTACGGTCCGGCCTCCTACGCCATGGCGGTGGAGGTCGACACGACCCGCGTACGGCTGTCCGTGCCGCCGGGGACGGACGCGATACGGCTGCGCCTCGTGGACCCGCAGCGGTCGCTGGCCGACTGCGAGCGGGTCTACGCGGCGCTGGTGCCGACCCGGCCGGGCATGCCGGCCCGGCAGCCGGGCTGGGAGCGCCAGTCGCTGCTGGACCCGCCCGCGATGCGCGGCGGCGCGTCACCGCTGAAGTGCGTGGTCGCCGAGCGGGAGGACGGCGAGGTGGTCGGGTACGCCCGCTACCGGGTCAAGCCCGACTGGGACCTGACGGGTTCGGAGGGCAGGGTCGAGGTGAGCGATCTCGACGCGCTGGACCCGGCGGCGTGCGCGGCCCTGTGGCGCTACCTGTTCTCGATCGACCTGACCTGGACGGTGCGGGCGCCGCGGCGGCCGGTGGACGACCCGCTGCTGCACCTGGTGAGCGACATCCGGCGGTCGCGGCCGCGGACCCGGGACTCGTTGCACGTACGCCTGGTGGACCTGGCGGCGGCGCTGGAGGCGCGGACGTACGGGGCGCCGGCGGACGTGGTGCTGGCGGTGACGGACGCGTTCTGCCCCTGGAACGAGGGGCGGTGGCGGCTGGTCGTGGACGCCAAGGGCGTGGCCCGCTGCACCCGGACCGAGGAGCCGGCGGACCTGGAGCTGTCGGTCCGGGAGCTGGGGTCGGCGTACCTGGGCGGGATCACCCTCACCTCACTGGCCGCGGCCGGCCTGGTGCGGGAGCTGCGCCCCGGCGCGCTGACGGAAACCTCGCGGGCCTTCGCCGGGGACGTGGCGCCCTGGCTGCCGCACGGCTTCTGACCCACCCGCGTCAGCGGTACTGGCAGCCGGGGCACCAGAAGAGGTTGCGGGCGGCGAGGTCTGCGGTGCGGATCTCGCTGCCGCAGATGTGGCACGGCATGGTCGCCCGCCGGTAGACGTACACCTCGCCGCCGTGGTCGTCGACGCGCGGCGGCCGGCCCATCGCCTCGGGCAGGTGCTCGTCGCGGACGGTGTCGATGCGGTTGTTGCGCACGCCCTCGCGCATCAGGGCGGCGAGGTCGAGCCACATCGCGTCCCATTCGCCGCGCGTGAGGTCCTTGCCCAGGCGGTACGGGTCGATGCCGTGACGGAAGAGGACCTCGGCGCGGTAGACGTTGCCGACGCCCGCGATCACCTTCTGGTCCATGAGCAGGGCGGCGACGGTGGTGCGGGAGCGGGAGATCCGCTGCCAGGCCCGGTCGGGGTCGTCGGCGGGGCGCAGCGGGTCCGGGCCGAGCCGGTCGTGTATCGCCTTCTTCTCGCCCTCGCCGATCAGTGCGCAGGCGGTGGGGCCGCGCAGGTCCGCGTAGTGGTCCTCGTTCAGCAGGCGCAGCCGGACGGTGTCCGTGGCGGGCGGGGCCGGGGCGGGGCCGAAGCCGAGCTTGCCGAACAGGCCGAGGTGGATGTGGATCCAGGCGTCGCCGAGTTCCAGGAAGAGGTGCTTGCCGTGCGCCTCGGCGCCGTCGAGCTCGCGCCCGTCGAGTACGGCCGCGCTCTGCTCGAAGCGGCCCTGGGGGCTGCTGACGCGGACCGGCCGGCCCGCGAACCGCTCGGCGTGGTCCTGGGCGAGGCGGTGGATCGTATGCCCCTCGGGCACGGCGAAGCTCCTCTTAACGAGAAACCGGCCGTACCGCCCCTGGGGGGCGGCACGGCCGGAAGGGGAATCAGCCCTGCGGGTGGTGGGCCGGGATCTGGGGGAGCTCGCCGGTGGTCTCGTAGGCCGAGAGCATCTCGATGCGGCGGGTGTGGCGCTCCTCGTCGGAGTACGGGGTCGCCAGGAAGGCCTCGATGAAGCTGACGGCCTCGTCCTGCGTGTGCATGCGTCCGCCGACGGAGATGACGTTGGCGTTGTTGTGCTCACGGCCGAGCTGGGCGGTCTGGACGCTCCAGGCCAGGATGGCGCGGACGCCCTTGACCTTGTTCGCGGCGATCTGCTCCCCGTTGCCGGAGCCGCCGATCACGATGCCGAGGCTGCCGGCGTCGGCGGCGGTCTTCTCCGCGGCGCGGAGGCAGAACGGCGGGTAGTCGTCCACCGCGTCGTAGATGTGGGGCCCACAGTCGACGGGCTCGTGGCCGTTGTTCTTGAGCCAGTCCACCAGGTGGTTCTTGAGCTCAAAGCCGGCATGGTCGGATCCGAGGTACACGCGCATGGGACGAGTGTGGCACGAGGACGTCCGACAGCCCGCAGCGGGTGTCGCGTAAATCACTTCTAAAGCTCAAGTAAACCCAAAGAACGCAGATGGGACACGGGAGGGCTCTGGTCCTGGACGTTCGCCCTAAGGCAACGATCCGGACTGAGGTCTTCCGCCCTGCGTTCATCTCAGGTTTGAATGCCGGGGCTCGCAACCCGAGAACCTAAGGATCCGTCCATGAGCTCCACGACGACCCTTCAGAAGGAAGGCGACCCCACCGGGAACCCCGGGGACGGTCAGCCCTCCGACGGTCTGAAGGCCGGTCTCAAGAACCGCCACCTGTCCATGATCGCCATTGGCGGCGTCATCGGCGCCGGTCTGTTCGTCGGCTCCGGCGGCGGCATCGCCAAGGCCGGACCCGCCATCCTGATCTCCTACGCGCTGGTCGGCGCGATGGTCGTCTTCGTGATGCGGATGCTCGGCGAGATGGCTGCCGCGAGCCCGAACTCGGGCTCCTTCTCGGCCTACGCCGACCGCGCGCTCGGCCGCTGGGCCGGCTTCTCCATCGGCTGGCTCTACTGGTTCTTCTGGGTCGTCGTCCTCGCCGTCGAGGCCACCGCCGGTGCCGCCATCCTGGAGAGCTGGATCCCGGCCGTTCCGCAGTGGGCCTGGGCGCTGATCGTGATGGCGGTGCTGACCGCCACCAACCTCGGCTCGGTCGCCTCCTACGGCGAGTTCGAGTTCTGGTTCGCGGGCATCAAGGTCGTCGCCATCGGCGCGTTCGTGATCGTCGGCATGCTGGCCGTCTTCGGCGTGCTGCCGGGCTCGGACAACCCCGGCTCGGGCTTCGCGCACCTCACCGACGCCGGCGGGTTCTTCCCCAACGGCTACGGCGCGGTCCTCACCGGTGTGCTGATGGTCGTCTTCTCCTTCATGGGCAGCGAGATCGTCACCCTGGCGGCCGGCGAGTCGGAGAACCCCCGCAAGGCGGTCACCCGGGCCACCAACTCCGTCATCTGGCGGATCGGCGTCTTCTACCTGGGCTCGATCTTCATCGTGCTGACCCTGCTCCCGTGGAACGACAAGTCGATCACCGAGAAGGGCTCGTACGTCGCCGCCCTGGACTCGATCGGCATCGCGCACGCCGGCACGATCATGGAGGTCATCGTCCTGACCGCCGTGCTGTCCTGCCTGAACTCCGGCCTCTACACCGCCTCCCGCATGGCCTTCTCGCTCGGTGAGCGCGGTGACGCCCCCAAGGCGTTCGCCAAGGTCAACAAGAACGGTGTGCCGGTCGCCGCGATCCTGGGCTCCACGGTCTTCGGCTTCGTCGCCGTCTACTTCAACTACGCCTTCAAGGACACGGTCTTCAACTTCCTCCTCAACTCCTCGGGTGCCATCGCGCTCTTCGTCTGGCTGGTGATCTGCTTCACCCAGCTGAAGATGCGCGGGATCCTGGTCCGCGAGGCCCCGGAGAAGCTGACCGTGAAGATGTGGCTGTTCCCGTGGCTGACCTGGGCCACCGCCGCACTGATCATGTTCGTGATCGGCTACATGTTCGTGGACGACGCAAACCGCGAGGTCGTGACCCTGTCCACCCTGGTCGCCGGCGCGGTCGTGCTCGTCGGTGTGGTCCTGGACTTCCGCCGCAAGCGGGCCCTGCAGGGCTGATCGCACATGCACGTACGCCGGAGCCCGGCCCGCCTTCACAAGGCGGGCCGGGCTCCGGTGCGTTTCGGGGGCCGCTCAGCCGCGGCGGCCGACCAGCTTCCAGGCGGCCGGCAGGGCGCCCATGGCCAGCGCGGCCTTGACGGCGTCGCCGATCAGGAAGGGGACCAGGCCCGCGGCGACCGCAGCACCGAGGGACATCCCGGTGACGGCCATCAGGTAGGGCACGCCCACCGCGTAGATCACGGCGGAGCCCACCGCCATCGAGCCGGCCGTACGCAGCACCGAGCGGTCGCCGCCGCGCCGCGCGAGGGCGCCGACGACGGTGGCGGCCAGCAGCATCCCGAGGACGTACCCGAAGGAAGCGCCGCCCGCGCCGGAGGTCCCGCCCGCGAACCACGGTACGCCGGCCATGCCGACGAGGGCGTACAGCGCCAGCGAGAGGAAGCCGCGGCGGGCACCGAAAGCGGTACCGACGAGCAGCGCGGCGAAGGTCTGGCCCGTCACGGGGACCGGGGAGCCGGGCACGGGAACCGCGACCTGGGCGGCCAGTCCGGTGAGCGCCGCGCCGCCGACGACGAGCGCGATGTCGCGGACGCGGCTCGCGGGCAGCAGGTCGGCGAGGACGGCGCCGGGCCGGAGGGAGACGGAGGCAGTGCTCATCGGGGGACTCCACGGGGTGGGGGTGGCAGGACGATCACCGACGCTAGTGCGCGCTCCCCCACTGCCCCAGCGCTGCCCGGAACAAAGCCCGCCTCCCCGCTTTGGTGGGGATACCACAAAGCCTGCGCCACACGCCCGAGTCGACGTGATCCTCGTCACGAGGAAGATCAGACAACACGTCCGTTTTGCACGGACGCCCGCCGCTCAGCGAGACTGTAGGGTCCCGCCAATCCTGATGCGGAACCCCTACCGCCGCTGGGCCGAACGAGAGTACGAGCACCCTTCATGCGCGAGCGCCTGGAAGCAGCACCTCCCACGACGGGCGACCTGCCCGCGGAACCCCTCAGCCACAGCCTCAAGCAGCGCCACCTGACCATGCTGGGCCTCGGCGGCGTCATCGGCGCCGGGCTCTTCGTCGGCTCCGGAGCCGGCATCGGCATCGCCGGTCCCGCGATCATCTGCTCCTACCTGCTCGCGGGCGTCCTCGCGATGCTGGTGATGCGGGCGCTGGGCGAGATGTCGGCCGCGATGCCCGCCTCGGGTTCCTTCTCCGTCTACGCGGAGCGGGCGCTCGGCCGCTGGGCCGGCTTCTCGGCGGGCTGGCTGTACTGGTTCCTGCTGGTCGTGGTGCTCGCGGTGGAGGCAACCGGCGCAGCGAAGATCGCGAATGGCTGGGTGCCCTCGGTCGACCAGTGGGTCTGGGTCCTGCTCTTCATGGTGGTCTTCACGGTGAGCAACCTGGCCGCCGTGAAGAACTTCGGCGAGTTCGAGTTCTGGTTCGCCGCCCTGAAGGTCGGCGCGATCGTGCTCTTCCTGATCCTCGGCACCCTCGCGATCTTCGGCCTGCTCCCGGACACGGAGCCGATCGGCACGGCCAACCTCACCGGCCGGGGCGGCTTCTTCCCCGAGGGCTTCGGCGGAGTGGTCGCCGGCATGCTCGCGGTCATCTTCGCCTTCGGCGGCCTGGAGGTCGTCACCATCGCGGCCGCCGAGTCGGACGACCCGGCGCGGTCGGTGTCCCGGGCGGTGCGCAGCGCGGTCTGGCGCATCCTCTTCTTCTACGTGGGCTCGATGGTGGTCATCGTGACCCTGCTGCCGTGGGACTCGCTGAAGCCGGGCGAGAGCCCGTACGTCGCGGTCCTCGACTCGATCGGCATCCCGGCGGCCGGCCAGATCATGAACATCGTGGTGTTCGTGGCGCTGCTGTCGGCGCTCAACGCGAACCTCTACGGGTCCTCGCGCATGGTCTTCTCGCTGGCCGAGCGCGGTGAGGCGCCCAGGTCGCTGCTGCGGGTCTCGGGCGGCGGGGTACCGCGCCGGGCCGTGTTCGCCTCGGTGGCCTTCGGCTTCGTGTCGGTGGTGCTCAACCTGCTGTGGCCGGACACGATCTTCCTCTACATGCTCAACGCGGTCGGCGCGGTGCTGCTGTTCGTGTGGGCGCTGATCGCCGTGTCGCAGCTGAAGCTGCGCCGCCGGATCGAGCGGGACATGCCCGAGCGGCTGACCCTGCCGATGTGGCTGTTCCCGTACGCGACCTGGGTGGCGCTGCTCGGGATGGCGGCGGTGCTGGTCCTGATGCTGTTCGACGACTCGGCGCGGCCCCAGCTGCTGTGGTCCACGGGCGCGGCCGCGCTGGTGCTGGCCGTGGCGGGGATACGGGAGCTGCGGGCCCGCAGGGCCTGACGAGGGACGTGAGGTGCGGGCCCTGCGCGCCGTGGCGCGCGGGGCCCGCGCGTCTCAGGTGCGCAGGTACGAGGCCCCGTTGACGTCGAGGACCGTGCCCGAGCTCCAGGCAGCCTCGGGGGAGGCCAGGTAGAGCACGGCGGAGGCGATCTCTTCCGGGTCCGCGACGCGGCCGAAGGGGCTCTGCGCCCGGATGCCGGCGCCCTCGGGCCCCTCCAGCCGGCCGGCGACCCGCTCGGTGGCGACGAAGCCGGGTGCGACGGAGGCGACGGCGATGCCGTGCGGGGCGAGGGACACGGCGAGGGACTGGCCCAGGGCATGGATCGCGGCCTTGGTCGCGCCGTAGGCGGGGTGGTCGGGCTCGCCCCGGAAGGCGCCGCGCGAGCCGATGTTGACGATGCGTCCCTCGCGTCCCGCTTCGATCATGCGGCGCGCGACGCAGTAGCTCAGGTTGGCGGAGCCGAAGAGGTTCACGTCGGCGGTCCGCCGCCAGGCCTCCTGCCAGCCCTCGTACGAGGTGTCCGGCAGCGGGTGGGCGACCATGACTGCGGCATTGTTGACCAGGACGTCCACGCCGCCGAGCGCCTCCTCCGCCTCGGCCGCCAGGGCCTCGACGCGGGCCGGGTCACCGAGGTCCGCGGCGACCAGTACGTGGCCCTCCCCCTCCAGCGAGGCGAGGGTCTCCTCCGCGTCGGCCCGCCGGGTGGAGCAGTGGACGGCGACCCGGTCGCCCTGCCCGGCGAAGGCGGCCGCGATCGCCCGGCCGATCCCCCGGGAGGCGCCGGTGACGAGTACGCCCCGGCCGGTGCTGCGAAGTCCTGTCACGGTCCGGCCCATCGACTGCCCCCTCGATCCGGTGCGTTCGCCGCATCCGGTGGCTGCGACGTCGTCGTGAGCGTACGGGCGTGATCACGAACCGTGAAGCCATCGTCCGAATATCGGACAGCAAACGTCCGGTGATCGGACACTCGGCAGACTGGCGCAAATGAGCCAGAGCACCCTGACACCCCCCGAAGCACCGCAGACCGGAGCCGGATCACCCCTCGGCAACGGACTCAAGCAGCGCCACCTCTCGATGATCGCCCTCGGCGGTGTCATCGGCGCCGGGCTCTTCGTCGGCTCCGGAGCCGGCATCGCCGCGGCCGGTCCCTCGATCGTGTTCGCGTACGCCGCCTCCGGACTGCTCGTGATGTTCGTGATGCGGATGCTCGGCGAGATGTCCGCCGCCGACCCCGCCTCCGGTTCCTTCTCCGTCCACGCGGAGCGGGCGATCGGCCCGTGGGCCGGATTCACCGCCGGCTGGATGTTCTGGACCCTGTTGTGCGTGGGCGTGGCCATCGAGGCCATCGGCGCGGCGCACATCATGACCGGCTGGTTCCCGGGCACCCCCTCCTGGATGTGGGTGCTGGTCTTCATGGCGGTGTTCTGCGGCTCGAACCTCGCCGCCGTGTCGAACTTCGGCGAGTTCGAGTTCTGGTTCGCCGCCCTCAAGATCGGCGCGATCGCCCTCTTCCTGGGCCTGGGCGTCCTGGCCGTGCTCGGCCTGCTGCCCGGCACCGACTCCCCCGGCGCCGCCAATCTGCTGCACGACGGCGGATTCCTGCCCCACGGCGTGGACGGCCTGCTGGTCGGACTGCTGGCCTCGGTCGTCGCCTACGGTGGCCTGGAGACGGTGACCATCGCGGCCGCCGAGTCCGAGAACCCGGTCCGGGGCGTGGCCAAGGCCGTGCGCACCACCATGTGGCGGATCGCGATCGTCTACGTGGGCTCCATGCTGGTGATCGTCACGCTCCTGCCGTGGAACGACCCGGCGGTCACGGCGGACGGCCCGTACGCCGCCACCCTCGACCGCCTGGGCATCCCGGCCGCCGGCGAGATCATGAACGTGGTCATCCTGATCGCCCTGATGTCCGCGATGAACGCCAACATCTACGGCTCCTCGCGCATGGCCTACTCCCTCGTCTCCCGCGGCCAGGGCCCGAAGGCGCTGGGCAAGGTCACCGGCCGCGTGCCGCGCCGGGCGGTGCTCGCCTCCTGCGGCTTCGGCTTCGTCACCGTGCTGCTGTCCTACTGGTACCCGGACACCCTCTTCGCCTGGCTGCTGAACATGGTCGGCGGGGTCATCCTGATCGTCTGGGGCTTCATCGCCGTCTCGCAGCTCGTGCTGCGCCGCAGGCTGGAGCGCGAGGCCCCCGAGAAGCTGGTCGTGAAGATGTGGGGCTTCCCGTATCTGACCTGGGTGGCGCTGGCCGGGGTGGCCGGGGTCCTGGTGCTGATGGCCCTGGGCGAGGACACGCGGGTCCAGGTCGTCTTCACCGGCGGGCTCACCCTCGCCCTCGCGGCGACCGGCTGGGTCGTGCAGAACCGCGCGGCGCAGCGTCGGGCGGCCGCCGCCCGCTGACAACCCCTCAACCGCAGGTGGGCCCCGTGCGTTCGCACGGGGCCCACCTGCGTTGCACAGAGGTAACCCTTACATGTGACGCGGAATAGATACTGCTAGCGTGCAGTTGCGCATTGATTGCAATAAGCAGTTGGCACGCCGAGGGGACCGGATAACACGCATGGCCATCTACACGCTTCCTGAGCTTCCGTACGACTACGCGGCGCTGGAGCCGGTGATCAACCCGCAGATCATCGAGCTGCACCACGACAAGCACCACGCGGCCTACGTCACGGGCGCCAACAACACGCTGGAGCAGCTGGCAGAGGCGCGCGACAAGGAGAACTGGGGCGCCCTCAACGGCCTGGAGAAGAACCTCGCGTTCCACCTCTCCGGCCACATCCTGCACAGCATCTACTGGCACAACATGGCCAGCCCGAAGACCGGCGAGGGCGGCGGCGAGCCCACCGCGGCCGACGGCCTGGGCGACCTGGCCGACGCGATCACCGAGTCCTTCGGCTCCTTCGCGAAGTTCAAGAAGCAGCTGACCTTCGCCTCCTCCGCCACCCAGGGCTCCGGCTGGGGCGTGCTCGCGTACGAGCCCGTCAGCGGCCGCCTGGTCGTCGAGCAGGTCTACGACCACCAGGGCAACGTGGGCGTGGCCAGCACCCCGATCCTGGTCTTCGACGCCTGGGAGCACGCCTTCTACCTTCAGTACAAGAACCAGAAGGTGGACTTCATCGAAGCCATGTGGAACGTCGTCAACTGGCAGGACGTGTCCGGGCGCTACGCCGACGCCAAGGCGAACACCCCGCTGCTGATCCCCGCCAAGGGCTGATCGCACCACCACAAGCCCGTCCGCCTCGTGATCGTCTTCTCAGCCTTCACCTGCGGGCGTGTTGAACGGAAGACCCCCGTGAGGACGTGACTCACGGGGGTCTTCTGTGCGGTGCGCCCGCGGGGCGCGGCGGGTCCTACTCGAAGGACGGGCCCTTGGTACGGGTGCGCTTGATCTCGTAGAAGCCGGGCGTGGAGGCGACCAGCAGGGTGCCGTCCCACAGCCGGGCGGCGGCCTCGCCGCGCGGGGTCGGGGTGACCACCGGGCCGAAGAAGGCGACGTCGCCCTCGGAGCCCGGTACCGAGATCACCGGGGTGCCGACCTCCTGGCCCACCCGGTCGATGCCGTCGTTGTGCGAGGCCCGCAGCACCTCGTCGTACTCGTCCGAGTCGGCGTACGCGAGCAGCTCGGCCGGCAGGCCGACCTCGGCCAGCGCCTCCGCGATCACCTCGCGGGTCGGGCCCTTCTCGTCGTTGTGTATGCGGGTGCCGAGCGCGGTGTAGAGCTTGCCGGTGACTTCCTCACCGTGCTTCTGCTGGGCCGCTATGACCACGCGCACGGGGGCCCAGCCCTTGGGGCCGAGGAGCTCGCGGTAGACCTCGGGCAGCTCGTCGAGCTTGTTCTCGTTGAGCACCGCGAGGCTCATCACGTGCCAGCGGACCTCGACGTCGCGGACCTTCTCGACCTCGACCATCCAGCGGGACGTCATCCAGGCCCAAGGGCAGAGCGGGTCGAACCAGAAGTCGACCGGGGTCTTCTCGCGCACCTGGGTGTCGGTCATTTCTCTCCTCAGTCTCGGCATGGGTCGCAAAAAGGGCATCGCTGAGCTCACGTTCCCCGTCAGCAACCAGTACCGAGTGGCGCGCATTCCCTCGTGCGAGGATTCGACCCAAGAACGCGATCACGCACGAAGGAGTGCACGTGCCCGGAGAGAATCTGTCCCGCGAGGAGGCCCGCGAGCGGGCCGAGCTGCTGTCCGTCGACGGGTACGAGGTGGTCCTCGACATCACGTCCGCGGTGGACGAGGCCGAACCGGAAGAGGGTCCGCGGACCTTCCGCTCGGTGACGACGATCCGCTTCCGGGCGGCGGCCGCCGGCTCCTCCACCTTCGCGGACCTGATCGCCCCTTCGGTGAACGCCGTGACCCTGAACGGGCGCGCGCTGGACGTGGCCGCGGTCTTCGACGGCGCCCGGGTCGCCCTCGACGGCCTGGCCGCCGAGAACGTCCTCGTGGTGGACGCGAACTGCGCGTACAGCCGGACGGGCGAGGGCCTGCACCGCTTCGTCGACCCGGAGGACGGCGAGGTCTACCTCTACACCCAGTACGAGCCGGCCGACGCGCGGCGGGTGTACGCGAACTTCGAGCAGCCCGACCTCAAGGCCCCGTACCGCTTCGAGGTGACGGCCCCCGAGGGCTGGCAGGTGTGGAGCAACGGCGCGGAGGAGTCCCGCGAGGCGGGCGTGTGGCGGTTCGCCGAGACCGCCCCCATCTCCACGTACATCACGTGCGTGGTCGCGGGCCCCTACCACTACGTGACGGACTCCTACACCCGCGGGGACCTGACCATCCCGCTGGGCGCGATGTGCCGCAAGGGGCTGGCGAAGCACTTCGACGCGGACGACGTCTTCCTCGTCACCAAGCAGGGCTTCGACCTGTTCCACGAGCTCTTCGACTACCCGTACCCCTTCGGCAAGTACGACCAGGCCTTCGTGCCGGAGTACAACCTGGGCGCGATGGAGAACCCGGGGCTGGTGACCTTCCGCGAGGAGTACATCTTCCGCGGCAAGGTCACGCAGGCCTCGTACGAGCGGCGCGCGAACGTCATCCTGCACGAGATGGCGCACATGTGGTTCGGCGACCTGGTCACCATGAAGTGGTGGGACGACCTGTGGCTGAAGGAGTCCTTCGCCGACTTCATGGGCTCCTTCGGGCTGGTCGAGGCCACCCGCTTCGAGCAGGCGTGGGTCACCTTCGCCAACAACCGCAAGGCGTGGGCCTACCGCGCCGACCAGCTGCCGTCCACGCACCCGATCACGGCCGACATCCGTGACCTGGAGGACGCCAAGCTGAACTTCGACGGCATCACCTACGCCAAGGGCGCGGCGGTGCTCAAGCAGCTGGTCGCCTACGTGGGCCGGGAGGCCTTCCTGGAGGGCGCACGGCGCTACTTCAAGGCCAACGCCTACGGGAACACGACCCTGGACGACCTGTTGTCGGTGCTCGCCGAGGTCTCCGGGCGGGACATGGCCAAGTGGTCGCGGGCCTGGCTGCAGACCGCCGGGGTGAACGCCCTGACGCCGGTGATCACCTACGACGCGGGCGGCCGCGTGACGGAACTGGCCGTCGTGCAGGAGGGCGAAGAGCTGCGCCCGCACCGGGTCGCGGTGGGCCTGTACCGGCTGGAGTCCGACGGATCCCTGGTCCGCTATGCCCGTGCCGACGCGGACGTGTCGGGCGCGCGGACGGTCGTCGCGGAGCTGGCGGGCACGGAGCGGCCCGACCTGGTCCTGGTCAACGACGAGGACCTCACCTACTGCAAGATCCGCTTCGACGAAGGCTCCCTGGACACCCTGCGGGCCCACCTCGGCGACCTGACGGACCCGCTCGCGCGGGCGCTGAGCTGGTCGGCGCTGTGGAACCTGACGCGCGACGGCCTGATGCCGGCGCGTGACTTCGTCTCGCTGGTACTGGCGCACGCGGGCCGGGAGACGGACGTCGGCGTCCTGCAGATGCTGCACGCGCAGGCGCTGTCCTCGGTCACCCACTACGCGGCCCCGGACTGGCGCGAGCAGGGCGGCCGGGAGCTGGCGGCGGGCGCGCTGCACGAACTGCGGGTCGCTGCACCGGGGTCGGAGCACCAGCTGACCTGGGCCCGCTTCTTCGCTGCGAGCGCGGCGACCGAGGGCGACTTCCAGTTGCTGCTGGGGCTGCTGGAGGGGTCGGCGCGGATCGACGGGCTGGACGTGGACCAGGAACTGCGCTGGGACTTCCTGCTGCCGCTGGCTGCGCACGGGGCGGTGGACGAGGGGGTGCTCGCCGCCGAACTGGCGCGCGACGACACGGCCTCGGGCAAGCGGCACCAGGTGCGGTGCCTGGCGGCGCGGCCCTCGCAGGCGGTGAAGGACCAGGCGTGGGCTGCGGTGGTCGAGTCGGACGCGCTGTCCAACGCGCTGGTGGAGGCGACGATCGCGGGCATGCAGCAGCCCTCGCAGCGGGACCTGCTGGCGGCCCACGCGGGGCGCTACTTCGAGGTGATCGAACGGGTGTGGGCGGACCGGTCGATCCAGATCGGCATGGACGTGGTGAAGGGGCTGTACCCGTCACTGCAGGGTGACTCCGCCACGCTGGACGCCACCGACGCCTGGCTGTCGGCCCACGCGGATGCGGCTCCGGCGCTGCGCCGGCTGGTGCTGGAGTCCCGCGACGACCTGGCCCGGGCCCTTGCCGCGCAGCGGTGCGACGCGGCGGCGGGTCACTAGCCCGCGGCACCGTTGCCGGGGCTCTGCCCGGACCCCGCGCCTCAAACGCCGGCGAGGCTGGATCTTCCAGCAGCCGTCCGGCGTTTTGAGGACCGGGTCCGGGCAGAGCCCGGGGAACGGAGGAAGGGTGGGGCGGGGAGCAGCTCCGCGCGGCGGTAGCCCGTACGGGCGCATCCCATCGGCAGTCGAACGCCCGTACTTTAGCCCCAGCTTGTCCGGATTTGTCGACGAGCGTGTAACAGGGGTTAGCAAGGCCATGGCCTGAGGGAATCACCGCGTCATGAACCACAACGCACCCCTCCCCCTCGCGCACCTCACCGGCAGCCGCCCCCGCGTGCTGACCCTCGCCCAGCTGCGCGAGCACGGCGTCACCGCCTCCGACGCGGCCGAGCGGCCCTGGCAGCAGATCCTGCCCGGGGTGTTCCTGCTCCACTCCGGCCCGGCGACCAGCGAGGAGCGGCTGCACGCCGCGCTGCTGTACGCGGGCCGGCACGGTGGCAGCGAGGTCATGATCACCGGGCTGGCGGCGCTCGCCCTGTACCGGTTCGGCTCCGCGCCCGCGCTGCTCGCCCTCTCGCACATCGACGTCCTGGTGCCCCGCACCCGGCGGCTGCGCTCCACCGGGGACGTGCGGATCGTACGGACGCACACCCCGCCGCGCTCCCAGGAAGTGACCGGGCTGCCGGTGGCGCCCGTCGCGCGCGCCGTCGCCGACGCCGTCACCCAGCTCTCCGACGCCGGAACCGTACGCCGCCTGCTGAGCGAGGCCGTCCGCGGCGGGCACTGCGAACCGGCCGCCGTCGTGCGGGAGCTGACGGTGGCCCGGCTGCTGAACCGGCCGCACGTGGTCGACGCGGTCGAGTCGCTGCTCGCGGAGGGCCGGGCCATCGCCGAGGACCGGCTGTACCACGTCGTACGGGGCCACGAGCTCCCCGACCCCGTCTGGAACGTCGACCTGCGACTGCCCGGCGGCCCGCACCTCGGTGGGGTCGACGCGTACTGGCCCGAGCACTCCGTCGCCGTGGAGATCGACACCCGCGCCCCGCGCCAGGGCGAGGACGAGCAGTGGTCCGAGTCGGTGCGCAAGCGCGAGACGCTGGAGCGGCTCGGCGTGACCGTCATCCACATCACCCCGCGCAAGCTCCGCGACTGGCCCGAGCAGCAGGCGGCGGTCATCCGGACCGCCCTGACCGCCTCCGACGACCGGGAACCCGCCGCCTACCTGGTGGTCCTGCCCAGGTGAGGCGAGTACTCCGGGGTGCTCCAGAGCAGCCGCCCCGGGTGCACGCCCTCCACCACCGACTCCACCCGGAAGCGGGTGAGCCGGCTCCCGTCGGCCCGGAAATCGGTCCGGGCCCGGCCGCTGAGCTGCAGGACGGCCCCGCTCTCCCAGTCCGGGAAGAGCAGCCCGGCCCGCGGATCGGCGGTCAGGTTCCCCAGGGTCAGGAACATGGCGTTGCCCGCGTAGTCCGGCCAGGCCAGCTCGACCGGCGAGAGCACCTCGACGAAGCCCGGCAGCCCGCCCCGATGACTGGCGTCGACCCCGTCCGCCTCCGCCGTGGTGGCGATGAAGAAGGTGTCGGCGCCGCGCACGCTCCGCTGCTGGCCGGGGGTCAGCGCGTCCCCGCGCCGTACGACACCCGCCCCCTGCCCGATCAGCTGCAGCGGCTGCCGCCGCTGGATGTACTTCGGGCAGTTGGCGAAGACCTGCTCCGCCTCGACGGCGAAGCCCCGCCGGGTCTCGGCGAGGGTGCCGTTCAGCCGCATCCGGCGCCGGGTGCGCGGGTCGAGCGCGATGCTCCCCACCCGGGTCCCGGGCGTGGCCAGCGCCTCGGCGAGCGGGTCGCCCTCCGGTGGACCGCCGGCGACCACGACCCGGTCCGGCCCGGTGGCCCTTACGAAACCGGGCGGGCCGGTGAGCAGGGAGGCCCACACCCGCCCCGCGCCGTCGGCGGCGCCGACGACCAGGTGCGGCTGGAGTCCCAGGAAGGCCGCGGCGACATCGCCGATGCCCGTGCCGATCGAACGTCCGACATGCTCGGCGAGGTCCCGCACGCCGACCTGCTCCTGCACGGCCAGCGGGCCCCAGTGGTACGCCCCGGAGATCATGACGGTCCTTCCGCAGGGATGACACACCGATTCAGATCTAACCTTCTAATTTAGAATAGAGGGTTAGAATGGGGGAGGCAACCGCTCACGTACCCTCAAGGGGTTGGCCGGGCGGTGAAAGAGGGGCAAGCGGGACATGGCGACACTGGATCCACGACCCCTGACCGGGGAACCGGTCGCCCTCGACCTGCTCAACACCCGCTGGGTCGCCGACGGCGAACCGCTGGACCTCTTCGCCGGCGCGGCCGGACTCACCCGGGTGCAGGGGCTGGCGGTCTGGCTGGAGAGCACGGGCCTCGCCGACCGCTTCCGCGCCGACGCGGCGACCCTCGTCCACCTGCTGACCGCCCGCGAGGCGCTGTCCCGCGCGGTCGCGGACCCGGCCGACGAGAGCGCCCGCGCACTGATCGACGCCGTACTGGAGCACGGCCGCATCCGGGCCACCCTGACCGCCGAAGGCCCGGGCGAGCGCGCCGAGTTCGCCGACCCGGCCTGGGGGCCGGCCTGGACGGCGGCGCGCGACTACCTCGACCTGCTGGGCTCCGCGCCCGAGCGGATCCGCACCTGCGCGTCCGAGACCTGCGTCCTGCGCTTCTTCGACGTCTCGCGCAACGGCACCCGACGCTGGTGCTCGATGGCCGCCTGCGGAAACCGCGCGAAGGCCTCACGCCACTACGCGCGCACGCGCGAGCGCTGACCAATCGAAATCTGTCACACCCGCGCCGGGGCGCAAACACGTCCCGGTGCTGACGCATGGCCATCAAGTCGATAAATCGACCCATCTACCCCTGTGGTTCGCACCGCTGTGCCCCGGTAAGGCCGCACTGGCGCATTCCTCGCGCTGGCGAGAGTCCGCCATGGCAGGTCTCGGTCAATGACAACCCTCCCCAAAGAGCAGTCACGTAGGCCAAGCTGACCGGTCATCCGGCACCGAAATCCGGACCGTATCTTTCACTTACCAGGGATGCTGATGACCCTCGAATCCCCCAGCTCCATATCCGGGGCCAGACGCGTCGCACGCGTCGCGGCCGCGGCCGGACTGGTCGCCGCTCTCGCGGCCACCGGCGCCGGGCCCGTCCTCGCGGCGACCGGCGCGGACACCCCGGGCACCTCGCCCGCGGTCAAGTCCGCCGATCAGAAGCTCGGTTCGGCCGATGCCGAGCTGCTTCAGCAGGCCAAGGCCAAGGGTGACGCGAACGTCACCGTCATGGTCGCGACCGCCCCCGGCCAGACCAAGCAGGTGGCCGACCAGCTGGGCGCCGTCCAGGGCGCCTCGGTGGGCCAGACGTACGACAAGCTCGGCTACGTCCGCGCCACCCTGCCCACCGGCAAGGCGGACGCCGCCCTGAAGGCGGCCGCCAAGCTGTCCTCCGTGCACGGCATCGACCTGCGGCACGAGATCCAGCTGCCGGACCCCCGTCCCGACGCCAAGGGCGAGTCGGGCGCGGTCAAGAAGACCGCCACCGAGACGTACGCGGCGCCGGACAAGAACACCCCCGCGAAGAACCCGTACAACCCGTCCTTCGAGACGGGTGCGGTCGACTTCGTGAAGGACAACCCGCAGGCCGACGGCCGCGGCGTGACCATCGGCATCATGGACTCGGGTGTCGACCTCGGTCACCCGGCCCTGCAGAAGACCACGACCGGCGAGCGCAAGATCGTCGACTGGGTGACGGCCACCGACCCGATCACCGACAACGACGGCACGTGGCGCGCGCAGATCACCCCGGTGACCTCCGCGGGCGGCACCTTCACCGCGGGCGGCCAGAGCTGGAAGGCCCCGGAGGGCAGCTTCCAGTGGAGCCGCTTCAGCGAGTCGATCACCGCCACCGGTGACATGGCGGGCGACGTCAACCGGGACGGGGACACCAGCGACCGGTTCGGCCTGCTGTACGACGCCGCCGCCGGCACCGTCCGTGTCGACACCGACCAGGACGGCGACTTCACGAACAACGACCCGATGAAGCCGTACAAGGACGGCTACCAGATCGGCTACTTCGGCACGGACAACCCGGCGACCGAGGTCGCCGAACGCATCCCGTTCGTGATCGAGATCCGCAAGGACGTCCCGATGGACCCGCTCGGCGGGGACTGGGTCGGCAAGAAGGCCGACTTCGTCAACGTCGGCATCATCGAGTCCGAGCACGGCACGCACGTCGCCGGCATCACCGCCGCCAACAGCCTCTTCGGCGGCAAGATGAACGGCGAGGCGCCCGGCGCGAAGCTCGTCTCCTCGCGCGCCTGCTCCTGGTCCGGCGGCTGCACCAACATCGCGCTGACCGAGGGCATGATCGACCTCGTCGTCAACCGCGGCGTGGACATCGTCAACATGTCCATCGGTGGCCTGCCGGCGCTGAACGACGGCAACAACGCGCGTTCCGAGCTCTACAAGAACCTCATCGACACCTACGGCGTCCAGCTGGTCATCTCGGCCGGCAACTCGGGCCCGGGCGTCAACACCATCGGCGACCCCGCCCTCGCGGACAAGGTCATCTCCGTGGGCGCGTCGGTCTCCAAGGAGACCTGGGCCGCCAACTACGGCTCCGGTGTGAGCACGAAGTACAACATGTTCCCCTTCTCCTCGCGCGGTCCGCGTGAGGACGGCGGCTTCACGCCGACCATCAGCGCCCCCGGCGCGGCCATCAACACCATCCAGACCTGGCTGCCCGGCGCCCCGGTGAAGGAGGCCGGCTACACCCTGCCGGCCGGTTACGGCATGCTCCAGGGCACCTCGATGGCCTCGCCGCAGGCGGCGGGCGCCAGCGCCCTGCTGATCTCGGCCGCCAAGCAGCACAACATCAAGCTGACCCCGGCCTCCCTGCGGGTCGCGCTCACCACCGCCGCCAAGAAGATCGACAACGTCCCGGCGCACGCCCAGGGTTCGGGTCTGATCGACATCCCCGGCGCGTGGGAGTCCATCCAGCGCGACGCGAAGGCCAACGAGTTCACCGTCCAGGCGCCGGTCGACACCGCGATCGACCAGTTCCTGAAGACCCCGGGCTCCGGCACCGGCCTGTACGACCGTGAGGGTGGCCTCAAGGTCAACCAGAAGAAGGTCTACAACGTCGTCGTCACCCGCACCACGGGCGTCAAGTACGGCACCCGGCACGACCTGAGCTGGCGCAACAACGACGGCACCTTCAAGGTCGTCGGCGGCTACGACTACGTCACCCTGCCGCTGAACAAGCCCGTCACCATCAAGGTCGAGGCCAACGCCAAGTCGGCCGGCGTCCACAGCGGCATCCTGCAGCTGGACGACGAGACCACCGAGGGCATCGACAAGCAGATCCTGACGACCGTCGTGGCTTCCGCCCCCCTGGCCGCGCCGTCGTTCGCCTTGTCGCAGAGCTCCTCGGTGCAGCGCAACAGCCACAAGTCGTACTTCGTGACCGTGCCGCCGGGCGCCAAGAGCCTGGAGGTCGCCCTCGGCGGTCTCGCGGCGGGCGCCCAGACGCGCTTCATCGCGATCCACCCGTACGGCGTGCCGGTCGACCCGACGGCCACGACCAACTGCTACCCGAACTACGACAACCCGGCCAACACCTGCCGCCCCGACGTGCGCTCGTACCCCGAGCCGACGCCGGGTGTCTGGGAGATCGAGGTCGAGGCCCGTCGTACGTCGCCGGTGCTCGACAACCCGTTCAAGCTGGACGTCTCCGTGCTCGGCGCGGCCTTCGACCCCGCGGTCAAGGTCCTGCCCGAGGTGAAGCAGGGCACCCCGGCCCCGGTCCAGTGGAGCGTCAAGAACGCCGGCGCGGCCATCACCGGCGGCAAGCTCCAGGGCGGTCCGCTCGGCTCCGCGAAGGTCGCCAAGCCGACCATCGCGAACGGTGAGACCCACAGCACCGAGATCGCGGTCCCCGCGGGCACCTCGCGCCTCGACGTCGCGATCGGCAAGGTGTCCGACACCGCCGCCGACCTCGACCTCGAGGTCTACAAGGACGGCGTCAAGGTCGGCTCGGCCGCCGACGGCGACTCCGAGGAGGCCGTGAGCCTGGTGAACCCGGCCGCGGGCACCTACACCGTCAAGGTGATCGGCTACGCGATCCCGTCCGGCTCCACCACGTACGACTACCGCGACGTGTTCTTCTCGGCCGCCCTGGGCTCCGTCCAGGTCGACGAGGCCGCCGCGGTGAATCTCGCCACCGGCGCCACCGCGCAGGTCTCGGCGAACGTCCTGGTCAGCAGCCCGGCCCCCGAGGGCCGTCAGTTCTTCGGCCAGGTCCAGCTGCTCAACGCCCGCGGCACCGCCGCCGGCACCGGCAGCGTGCAGATCGAGAAGGTTCTCCCGTAGGACCCCGCAGTAGAGAACCCGAGGGGGCGGCGCTCTGACGAGCGCCGCCCCCTCGGGCCTTTTCCCCGCTCCGCGCGCCTGCTGCGCGCCTACGGCTTGCCGATGGAGCGCAGCGACTCGGCGTAGGTGCCGACCGCGTGCGCGATCACGTCCAGGTTGGTGTCGAAGACACCCAGGTCCAGGTTCTTCAGGTCGTCCCCGGCCCCGTGGTAGTTCGGGTCGTACGGGGCCCCGGCCGTGCCGCCGTGGCGCCCCGCCTGCTCGGCGGTCTTGATTCCCTCGGCGCCGGTGAAGGTGCCGCCCGCCGGGATGCCGTTCGCGATGAACGGGCCGTAGTCGGAACGGCCGTCGAAGTCACTGCCCTCGTGCGGCTTGCCCTTGCGGTCGAGGAAGCCGTTGATCAGCGCCTCGATCTGCGCCGAACCCGCCGGTCCCGCGCCCGCACCGGTCCGGTCCGAGTCGTCCCCGTCGTAGACGAACTGCACCGGGTTCGGCGAGGCGATCATGTCGAAGTTCAGGTAGAGGGCGATGTCCTTCTTCTGCTCCTCGGACAGCTGCGCGACGTAGTGCTCCGAACCCAGCAGGCCCAGCTCCTCCGCCGACCACCAGCCGAAGCGCACCTTGTTGGCGGGCCCCTTGCCCTTCTTGTTGGCGCCCTCGTCCGCGAGCCTGAGAGCCACCTCCAGCAGCCCGGCCGAGCCGGATCCGTTGTCGTTGATGCCCGGGCCCTCCGGTACGGAGTCCAGGTGGGCGCCCAGGGTCACCACCCGGTCGGCGCGGCCGCCCCGGGTCTCGGCGATCACGTTGCGGGTGGTCTTCTTCTCGTGCTCCTGGTGCAGCTCCAGGCGTACGCTCACCTCGCCCGTGGCGGCCGCCGCGGCGAGCGCCTCGCCGTCGGCCAGCGTGATGCCGGCGCTCGGGATGATCCCCTCGGCGGGCGAGGAGAAGCCGCCGCGCACCGGGGTGGTACCGCTGTGGTTGTAGACGATCACGCCGATCGCGCCGGCCTCGGCCGCGGCCCGCTGCTTCTCCACGAAGGTGCATGCGCCCCGCTTGACCAGGGCGATCTTCCCGGCGAAGGCACCGGCCGGGTAGTCGTCGGCCGTGCAGCCGGGGGTCTCGTCGACCCGGGCGAGGGCGAGCGGCGCGGCCAGACCGCCGGCCGGGGTGGACCTGGTGAACGTGAAGGCGGCGGTGGCCAGCTCGCGGGAGTTCTGGCCGAGGACGGTGGTCCGCTCCGTCTTCGTGTGCGCCTCGTAGATGTCGAAGTCCTGGTACGAGACCTGGTACCCGGCCTTCTTCAGCGTGTCGTGGACGTAGGCGGCGGAGGCGGCGTGGCCCGGCGTACCGGCGGCGCGGTTGCCGCCGTTGGCGTCGGCGATCTGCTGGAACTTCTTCAGGTGGCGGTAGGCGCCCTTGGCGGTGACCTCCTCGACCAGCTCCTTGGCCAGCCGGCCCTCGCGCGGGTGGGCGGCCGCCGGAGCGGCGGTCAGCAGGACGGGTGCGGCGACGGCGGCGGCCGCGAGGGCGGCGAGCGCCGCTATGGGCCGGCGGCGGTGGCGGTGGCGGATGGCGCGCACGGTGGATCTCCCCGAATCGGACGGTTCGTTCTGCGGTCTGTCGCGTCCGGAAAACGGACGCGACAGACCGGACGCTAACCGGCTCCGACCAGGCAAAACGGGTGTTCGGCGACCCTGCAACACGCCCGCCACGAACTCGCCACAGGGGTTCACATTCAGGACACCGTCCGTACCTCGGACAATGGATTGGACAAGGCTCGTGGGGTCGAACGCATGATGGCTTCACGCGCGCCCGCGTCGTACGTACCAAAAGGAGTCACCGTGAGGGTCGGAATCGTCGGAGCCACCGGACAGGTCGGCGGAGTCATGCGCGGCATCCTCGCCGAGCGGAAGTTCCCGGTGGACGAGCTGCGGCTGTTCGCCTCGGCCCGTTCCGCGGGCTCCACCCTCGAATGGGAGGGCCAGGAGATCACCATCGAGGACGCCTCCACGGCCGACTACTCGGGCCTGGACATCGTGCTGTTCTCGGCGGGCGGCGCCACCTCCCGCGCGCTGGCCGAGAAGGTCGCCTCCCAGGGCGCCGTCGTGATCGACAACTCCTCCGCCTGGCGCAGCCACCCGGAGGTCCCCCTCGTGGTCTCCGAGGTCAACCCGCACGCGATCAAGAACCGCCCCAAGGGCATCATCGCGAACCCGAACTGCACCACCATGGCCGCGATGCCGGTGCTGCGCCCGCTGCACGAGGAGGCCGGGCTGACCGCGATGGTCGCCACCACCTACCAGGCCGTCTCCGGCTCGGGCCTGGCCGGTGTGGCCGAGCTCAAGGGCCAGGCCTGCGCGGTCTCCGAGAACGCCGACCAGCTCACCTTCGACGGCGGCGCGGTGGACTTCCCCGAGCCGGCCGTCTACAAGCGCCCGATCGCCTACAACGTGGTCCCGCTCGCGGGCAACCTGGTCGACGACGGCTCCTTCGAGACGGACGAGGAGCAGAAGCTCCGCAACGAGTCCCGCAAGATCCTGGAGATCCCGGAGCTCAAGGTCTCCGGCACCTGCGTGCGCGTACCGGTCTTCTCCGGCCACTCCCTCCAGGTCAACGCCCGTTTCGCGAACCCGATCAGCGTCGAGCGCGCCTACGAGCTGCTGAAGGACGCCCCCGGCGTCGAGCTTTCGGAGATCCCGACCCCCCTGCAGGCGGCGGGCAAGGACGCCTCGTACGTGGGCCGCATCCGCAGCGACGAGACCGTGGACAACGGCCTCGCGCTGTTCCTCTCGAACGACAACCTCCGCAAGGGCGCGGCGCTGAACGCGGTGCAGATCGCCGAGCTCGTGGCCGAGGAGCTGCGGGGCTGATCCCGCTCACCCGACGCGGGGGCGCCGCCGTCACGGCGGCGCCCCCGCGCGCGTTTTTTCGCCTGTGGGTTACTCCGAGGCGGCGGCGGTGTCCGGATGGCAGGATGGCCGGGCAACGTCACCATCGAAGGAGATGAACGCGTGCCAGGCACGAATCTCACCCGTGAAGAGGCTCAGCAGCGGGCCAAGCTGCTGTCCGTCGACTCCTACGAGATCGAACTCGATCTCAGTGGCGCACAGGAGGGTGGCACCTACTCGTCCGTGACCACCGTGCGCTTCCAGGCGGCCGAGGCCGGGGGCGAGACTTTCATCGACCTGGTCGCTCCGGCCGTGCACGAGGTCGTCCTCAACGGCAAGTCGCTGGACGTCGCGGCCGTCTTCCACGACTCCCGGATCGCGCTGAACCACCTGGCGGCCGGGGCCAACGAGCTCCGTGTCGTCGCGGACTGCGCGTACACGAACACCGGTGAGGGCCTCCACCGCTTCGTCGACCCGGTCGACCAGCAGGCCTATCTCTACACCCAGTTCGAGGTGCCGGACGCGCGGCGGGTCTTCGCCAGCTTCGAGCAGCCCGACCTGAAGGCCACGTTCCAGTTCACCGTGACGGCCCCCGAGGGCTGGACGGTCATCTCGAACTCCCCACGGGACATCCCTGAGGGGGCGGAGGCCGCGGACGTCAAGGACAACGTCTGGCGCTTCGAGCCGACCCCGCGCATCTCCTCGTACATCACGGCGCTGATCGTCGGTCCGTACCACGCGGTGCACAGCTCGTACGAGGGCCCGGACGGCCAGTCCGTGCCGCTCGGCATCTACTGCCGACCCTCGCTCGCCGAGTTCCTCGACGCGGACGCGATCTTCGACGTGACCCGGCAGGGCTTCGACTGGTTCCAGGAGAAGTTCGCCTACGCGTACCCCTTCGCCAAGTACGACCAGCTCTTCGTCCCGGAGTTCAACGCGGGCGCCATGGAGAACGCGGGCGCGGTCACCATCCGCGACCAGTACGTCTTCCGCTCGAAGGTGACGGACGCGGCGTACGAGGTGCGCGCGGAGACCATCCTCCACGAGCTCGCGCACATGTGGTTCGGCGACCTGGTCACCATGGAGTGGTGGAACGACCTGTGGCTGAACGAGTCCTTCGCGACGTACACGTCGATCGCCTGCCAGGCGTACGCCGAGGGCTCGAAGTGGCCGCACGCGTGGACCACCTTCGCCAACTCCATGAAGACCTGGGCGTACCGGCAGGACCAGCTGCCGTCCACGCACCCGATCATGGCGGACATCCGTGACCTCGACGACGTCATGGTCAACTTCGACGGCATCACCTACGCCAAGGGCGCCTCGGTCCTCAAGCAGCTCGTCGCCTACGTCGGCATGGACGCCTTCTTCAAGGGCGTGCAGGCGTACTTCAAGGCGCACGCGTTCGGGAACACGCGCCTGTCGGACCTGCTGGGCGCGCTGGAGGAGACCTCCGGCCGCGACCTGACCGCCTGGTCGAAGGCGTGGCTGGAGACGGCCGGCATCAACATCCTGCGCCCGGAGGTCACCACCGACGCGAACGGTGTGATCACCGCCTTCGGCATCCGCCAGGAGGCGCCCGCCCTGCCCGCCGGCGCCAAGGGCGAGTCCACCCTGCGCCCGCACCGCATCGCGGTCGGCCTGTACGAGCTCCAGGACGGCGCCCTCGTGCGCACCGACCGGATCGAGCTGGACATCGACGGCGCGCTGACCACGGTGCCGGAACTGGTGGGCCGCCCCCGCCCGGCGGTCTTCCTGCTGAACGACGACGACCTGTCCTACGCGAAGGTCCGCCTGGACGAGGCGTCCCTCGCCGCCGTCACCGCGCACATCGGCGACTTCACCGAGTCCCTGCCGCGCGCCCTGTGCTGGGCCTCGGCCTGGGACATGACGCGCGACGGCGAGCTCGCCACCCGCGACTACCTCTCGCTGGTCCTCTCGGGGATCGGCAAGGAGTCCGACATCGGTGTCGTCCAGTCGCTGCACCGCCAGGTGAAGCTGGCCCTCGACCTGTACGCCGACCCGGCGTGGCGGGAGGAGGGCCTGGCGGCCTGGACCGAGGCCACTCTGGAGCACCTGCGCGGGGCCGAGCCGGCCGGCGACCACCAGCTGGCGTGGGCGCGGGCCTTCGCGGCCACGGCCCGCACCGAGGGTCAGCTCACCTACCTGTCGGCGCTGCTCGACGGCGCGGCGGAGGTCGAGGGCCTGGCCGTCGACACCGAGCTGCGGTGGACGTTCCTGGAGCGGCTCGCCGCGACGGGCGTCGCCGGGGAGCAGGCCATCGCGGCGGAGCTGGAGCGGGACGCCACCGCGGCGGGCGAGCGCCACGCGGCGACCGCCCGGGCGGCGCGCCCGACGGCAGAGGCCAAGGCCGAGGCATGGGCCTCGGTGGTCGAGTCCGGCGATCTGCCGAACGCGGTGCAGGAGGCGGTGATCGGCGGCTTCGTCCAGACCGACCAGCGCGAGCTGCTGGCCCCGTACACCGAGAAGTTCTTCTCGGCGGTCAAGCAGGTCTGGGAGACCCGCAGCCACGAGATCGCCCAGCAGATCGCGGTGGGCCTGTACCCGGCGCTCCAGGTCTCGCAGGAGACCCTGGACGCGACGGACGCGTGGCTGGCCTCGGCCGAGCCGAACGCGGCCCTGCGCCGCCTGATCTCGGAGTCCCGCGCGGGCGTCGAGCGCGCCCTTCGCGCGCAGGCGGCCGACGCGGCTGCCGCTGCCGCTCGGGTCTGACGGCTCGCACCGTAGCCGGGGCTCCGTCCCGGACCCCGCGCCTCACACGCCGGCGAGGCTGATTCTTCAGCCCGTCCGGCGATTGAGGACCGGGTCCGGGCGGAGCCCGGGAACCCCTACCGCCGGGCGGCGGCCGCTTCGCGGAGGGCCGCCAGGACGTGGGACAGCGCGGGCGCGGACTCGGCGCCCCGGCGGACCGCCGCGATCACGTGGCGGGTCGGACGGTCGTGGGCCAGGACCCGGACCGTCCCGCCCGAGGCCCGGCTCGACACCATCCGCGGGACCAGCGCCACCCCCATCCCCGCCTCCACCATCGCCAGGATCGCGGTCCACCCGGACGCCGAGTGCGCCTGTTCCGGGACGAAGCCCGCCGTCTCGCAGGCGGACCGGGCGATCTCCGACCAGGGGCCGCTGCCCCCGTAGATCCACGGGTCGCCGGACAGGTCCGCCAACCGCAGGCCCTCCGCGGCCGCCAGCGGGTGGCCCGGCGGGAGCGCCACGTCCAGCGGGTCCTCCAGGAGCACGACCCGGGTGAACCGGGGATCCCGCGCGGTGGGCGCATGGGCCGCCAGGGACAGCGCCAGGTCCACGCCCCCGGCGGACAGGAGCTCGTACGACTCCGCGGCCTCCGTCTCCCGGACCCGGACCTCCACCCCGGGGTGGGCCCGCCGCAGGGCGGCCACCGCGGGGACCACGAGCGCCGGTACGGCGGTGGAGAAGGCGCCCACCCGCACCTCCCCCGTGTCCCCGGCGAGGTATCCGGCCAGTTCCGCGTCGGCCCGCTCCAGTTGGGCGAAGACCGCCTCCGTGTGCCGCAGGACGAGATGGGCCGCGTCGGTGAGCCGTACCCGGCGGCCGTCGGCCTCCAGCAGCACCACTCCCAGTTGCCGGGCGAGGTTGGTCAGTTGCTGCGAAACGGCCGAGGGCGTCATGTGCAGCGCCTCGGCCGTCCGGGTCACGGTCCCCTGTTCGGCGAGGGTCCGCAGGATCCGCAGCTTCTTGATGTCCCACTCGGTCATGGGCCCGAACCTACCGCCGGGCACTCCCCAGCCCGACCCCTCCGAGGATCAGCGCCATGCAGAGCAGCTGCGCAGGTCCGGTCCGCTCGCCGAGCAGCAGGAGGCCGAGCCCGGCCACGCACACCGGCTGGAGGTAGTAGACGACTCCCGCTCGGGCCGCCCCGATCATCGAGACGGCCTTGTTCCAGGCGAAGAAGGCGACGGCGGAGGAGAACACCCCGACGTACAGCAGCGGTCCGACCGTCCCCGCGGTGATCTCGAAACCGCCCTGGACGGAGACGGAGACGGCATAGGCGGGTGCCAGCATCAGCGCGCCGAGCACGAAGGTGGTGATCAGGAAGGCGAGTCCGCCGAGTTCGGCGGGCTTGCGGCGCAGCAGGGCGCTGTACGTGGCGAAGGACAGGGCGGCGGCGAACATCCACAGGTCGCCTGCGCCGAAGTCGAAGCCGATCGAGCCGTCCCCGACGAGCAGCAGCACTCCGAAGGCGGCGAGCAGGAGGCCGAAGGTCCGTCGCTTGCCGAGCCGTTCGCCGCCGAGGCGGGCGTAGAGCGCCATGATGACGGGCGAGGCGGCCATGATCATGCCCATGTTGGAGGCGGAGGTGGTCAGTCCGGCCTGGTGCACGAGCGTGTTGTAGAGGGCGACGCCGAACAGCGAGGCGAGGGCGATGAAGCCGAGGTGGCGCCGGATCAGGGCCCGCTGCTGCCAAGCCTGCCGGACGGCGAAGGGGGCGACGGCGAGCAGGGCGATGATCCAGCGCCAGAAGACCGCCTGGACGGGCGGGACGGTCTCGGCCATGCCCCGGGTGGCGACGAAGCTGCCGGACCAGACCACCGTCGCGAGCAGCGCGAGGAGCACGCCGAGCCCGGCGGCACCCTTCCTGCCGGTGCTGCCGGGCTCGGCCTGCGAGACGGTACGGACGCGGTCCATGACGGCCACTGTGGGTCTGCTCCTCGAAGTCGGCGGGTGGTGCGTGCGCCCTACCGTCGCACCCCTTCATCCATCAGGTCCATCGAAATGTTCTGGTCGTTCCTTTCAGGAGAACTGAACGATTTGGCGGTGCGGGCGGCTGCCAGCTGACCGGCCACGGTGGCGCCGAAGGCGACCGCCATCCCGACGAGCTGCACGGGCGACAGCGCCTGCCCGAGGGCGGCCCAGCCGATGACGGCGGCGGTGAGCGGGGAGAGCGGGCCGAGCAGGGTGACCGAGGTGGCACTGAGGGCACCGATGCCGCGGAACCACAGCCAGTACGCGATACCGGTGTTGATCAGCATCATGTAGCCGTAGCCGAGGAAGGCCTTGCCGTCGAGTGCGGGCGGGGCCCCCTCGACGAGGGCGGCGACCGGGATGATGAACAGCCCGCCCGCGGTGAGCTGCCAGCCGGTCATCGCCAGCGGGCCCACGCCCTCGGGGCGGCCCCAGCGCTTGGTCATCACGGTGCCGGCGCCCATGGAGGCGGAGGAGATCACACCGGCGATGACGCCGACCGCATCCAGCCCCGCCTCCGCGGTGAGGACGACCATGCTCACGCCGAACGCCCCCACGACGGCCGCCAGCACGGTGCGCAGGCTCGCCCGCTCCCCGAGGAGCAGCGCGGCCAGCCCTACGACGAACAGCGGGCCGGCGGCGCCCAGTACGGCCGCGACCCCGCCGGGCAGCCGGTAGGCGGAGAGGAACAGCAGCGGGAAGAAGGCGCCGATGTTGAGGATGCCGAGGACCGCGGACTTCCACCACCACTGCCCCTTGGGCAGGGTGCGGGCGAGGGCGGTCAGCAGCAGCCCCGCGGGCAGGGCCCGCATCACCCCGGTGAACAGGGGCCGGTCGGGCGGCAGCAGTTCGGTGGCGACGGCGTAGGTGGAACCCCAGGAGACGGGGGCGAGTGCGGTCAGCGCGACGGTGGCTAAACGCTTCATGGCGGGTGGCTCCTCGATCGGGCGGGGCGAGCGGACGGGAGGACCGGGTGGGAGGACCGGCGGCGGGTCTCAGGCGGCGGTCACGTCCACCGGAGCGGCGGCCGGCGTCGCGGACGGCGCTGCGTGCGGCGCCGAGGCGGCCCTGACGGCCACCGGCGGCTCGGCGTGCACGGCCTCGGCCGGCAGGTGCCGCTCCAGGCGGAGCAGCGCCAGGGCGGCGCCGAGGGCGGCGACCGCCAGCACGGCCCAGGGCAGGCGGCCGTCGACGGCGAGCAGGGCGGTGAAGAGGGAAGGGGCGAGCGCCCCGGCCAGCGAGTAGGACAGCTGATAGGTGGCCAGGTAGCGGCCGCGGACCGGCTCGGGGGCGGCGGAGACCGACAGGGCGCCGCCGGAGGGGCTGTGCACGAGCTCGCCGAGGGTGTAGACGACGACGATCGCCAGCAGGGCGACCAGGGTGACGGTCCGGCCGGGCCGCAAAGTGCCGAGCGCGATCTGCCCCACGAATGCGGCCGCGAAGAGCAGGGCGCCGAGGGCGGCCGAGCGGGTGCGGCGGGCACCGGAGCGGCGGACGCGGCCCGCGATCAGTACGCCGACCCCGGCGCACAGGACGGTGTTGACCGTGAAGGCTGCTCCGGTGAGGGAGTCGGGGGCCTTCAGCCAGGTGGAGAGGTAGAGCGGGAAGAGGACGGAGAGGGCGGAGTAGCCCAGCGCGGTGAGGAAGTTGGCGGCGGTGAGCCCGAGGAAGGGCCGGTCGCGCAGGACCGTACGGTAGCCGACGGATCCGCTCGCGGCAGCGCCTGCCGCGCCTCCCACGCCTGCCGTGCGGTCCGCCCGGACCCGGCTGACGAGTAGTCCGGCGAGGGCGAAGGCCAGCGCGTTGCCCCAGGCGGTGTACGTGAAACCGCCGGTGCCCCACAGCGCCAGCACCCCGGACACGAGCAGGGCGCCCGCGCCCATCCCGGCGTTCTGCAACGCCCGGGTGGACGCCTGGAGCCGGTCGCGGGCGGCGCCCCGGGCCACCTCGCCGATCAGGGACTGCTGGACGACTCCGAAGGAGCGGTCGGCGAGGGCGGTGACGAGGGCGACGGCCGCGAAGGCGGGCAGCGAGCTCGCGAAGGGATAGAGGGCGAAGCCGAGCGCCCGCATCCCGTAGAGCACCAGGTTGACCCGCTTGGCGCCGAACCGGTCGACGGCCGAGCCGGCCAGTGGCATGAACGCCAGTCCGGCCAGCCCGGTGACGGTCATGACCAGACCGACGAGGGTGAGGGAGAGGCCGGTGACGTGGTGGAAGAAGACCAGCGAGAAGGGGATGTACATACCGATCCCGACCGCGCTGATGCCGATACCGAGGAGCAGCGACCGCTCCCCCGCGACCTTCGCTTCCTCCGACCCGGCCGTCTTTCCCATGAACACTGCCATGACCTCTCCCCCGGACTCGGTTGCTGCTAAGTAGCTTACCGCTAAGCTACTTACCGTCAAGCAACTTTCTTGCGAACGATCTCGAGGAAGCCGGATACTGCACCCATGAGTGACGACAAGGACGCGGTGGACGCGATCACGGCCCAGTGGTTCGCCGTGCGCCCCGACCTGGAGACGGCCCCCATGGCCGTCTTCGGACGCATCTACCGGATCGCCAGAGCCATGGGCGACGCGATGGAGCAGTGCTACGGGCGCTTCGGCATCTCGCGCGGCGAGTTCGACGTCGTGGCCACCCTGCGCAGGTCGGGCGATCCCTACACGCTCTCGCCCCGCCAGCTCTCGGCCACGCTCATGCTCACCACGGGCGGCATGACAGGGCGTCTGGACAAGCTGGAGAAGGCCGGGCTGCTCGTCCGCAAGCCCGATCCCCACGACCGGCGGGGGCTCCAGGTGACGATCACCGACCGTGGCCTCGCGCTCATCGACGAGGCCGTCACGGCCGGGCTGGAGGTGCAGCGCGCCGCGCTCACCGGGCTGACCGACGAGGAGGTCGTCGTCCTCACCGGCCTGCTCCGCCGGCTCCTGGCCGGCGTCTGAGGACACGACAAGGCGCCGGGGATCGGCGCACGGCCGATTCGAATCGGCGGTGCGGACCCCCGGCGCCCGGGAAGATCTGCTGGTCCCGGCCCCGCAGGGCCGGACCGGATCAAGCCTGCTTCGGCTTCCTGTCCGACTTGTCGAGGACCATCACGAGACCCGTGATGACCAGGAAGATGACGATCGGAAGCACCACGTACAGGCCGATCGTCTCGCCGGCGCTCAGACCCGGACCCGGGTCGTCACCGTCGTCGCGGGTGAGCGCGAGGGCGGGAGACGTCATCAGCAGCATCATCAGCGCGGTTCCGGCCGTGACGGCGCCGGCGCGCAGAGCGTTCTTCTTGTCCACGGTGCAAACGTAGCGAACACCTAAACGGGGCGCGCGCCCGGGGGTGCCGTACGGGTTCGCGCACCCTCCCCCACCGCGCTCAGCAGGGCGTTCGCGCGGGGCGAGGACACCAGCTCCTCCAGGGTCAGCGGCCGCCCGGCGGCGTCGGCGACCGGCAGCCGCCAATTGGGGTACTGGTCCCAGGTGCCCGGCAGGTTCTGCGGCCGCCGGTCCCCGACCGCGTCCGGCAGCCACACCCCGACCAGCCGCGCCGGGGTGCGCAGCAGGAAGGCGTACAGGGCCCGTACGGCGGCCTCCTCGCCCTTGGTGTCCAGCCCCAGCCCGTCCAGCAGCTCCAGCCACTCGGCGGTGTCAGCGGCGTCCTGGGCCCGCTCCAGCTCGGCCGGGCGGGTCAGCAGGCCGAGCCGGTCGCGCAGTTCCACATGACCCCCGGCGAGTTTGGCGGCCGTCGGCGGCAGGTCGTGCGTGGTGACGGTGGCCAGGCAGTCGGCCCGCCAGACCTGCGGGGCGAGCGGGCTCCCGCCGCCGTCCCAGTCCCGTTCGAACCAGAGCACCGAGGTGCCGAGCACCCCGCGCCGGGCCAGCTCCTGACGGACCCGCGGCTCCACCGTCCCGAGGTCCTCGCCGATGACGAGCGCGCCCGCCCTGTGCGCCTCCAGGACGAGGATCGCCAGCATGGCCTCGCCGTCGTAGCTGACGTACGCGCCCTCCGCGGGCGGGGTCCCCTCCGGGATCCACCAGAGCCGGAACAGCCCCATCACGTGGTCGATCCGCAGGGCGCCCGCGTAGCGGAACACCCCGCGCAGCAGGGACCGGAAGGGCGCGTAGCCGGTGGCGGCCAGTACGTCCGGGCGCCACGGGGGCAGCCCCCAGTCCTGGCCGCGCGCGTTGAAGGCGTCCGGCGGCGCGCCGACCGAGATGTGCCGGGCGTAGCAGGGCGATCCGAAGACGTCGGAACCCTGTGGGTGCACCCCGACGGCGAGGTCGTGGACGATGCCGACCGTCATGCCGGCCTCGCGGGCGGCCCGCTGCGCGGCAGCGAGCTGGCCGTCCGTCAGCCAGACCAGCCAGCGGTGGAAATCGCTCCGCTCCTTCGGGTCCTCCTCCCCCGCGTGCGCGGCGCACCACGTGGCGTGCACGTCCAGCGGAGCGCCCTGTTCGGCGCAGAACGCCCGGTAGGCGGCTTCGCGTTCGGGCGTGCGCGGGACGGCGTACAGCAGTTCCAGGGCGGACCGCTTGAGTTCCCAGACCGCGTCCCGGTCGATCAGCGCGCCCTTCTCCAGGACCTGCCGGCGCAGTTCACCGCCGCGCGAGGCGAGCCCGTCGAGGGCCTGGCGGTCGGGGCAGTCGGCGTACTCGGGGACGTCCTCGATCCGCAGGTGCACGGGGTCCGGGAAGCGCCGCGAGGAGGGGCGGTACGGGGAGGGGTCGGTCGGGTCCCCGGGCACGGCCGCGTGCAGCGGGTTGACCTGGATGAACCCGGCGCCGTGGGTGCGGCCCGCCCAGCGGGCCAGTTCCGCGAGGTCACCGAGGTCGCCCATGCCCCAGGAGCGCTCGGAGAGCAGGGAGTAGAGCTGCACCAGCAGCCCGTGGGCCCGCTCGGGCGCGGCCGGTGCCCGCTGCGGGGCCACGACCAGGGTGGCCTCGGCGGTCCGCCCGTCGGGGGCTTCCGCGGTGAGCCGATGGACGCCGAGGGGCAGTCCGGGGCCCCATGCGAGCACCGCGCCCGTCTCCTCCTGCACCACCCGCACCCGGGTGCCCGGCGGCAGCCCGGCCGGCTCCCGGGCCACCGTCTCCCCCTGCCAGAGCACCAGCGTGGGCGGCAGCAGCCGGCCGGCCGCCTCCCGCACGGCGGCCTCGGCGCCGACCCGGATGCTTCTCGCGTCGTCGGTGACCACCCCCAGCAGTGCGAGGACCGCCTTGACGGTGGCCTCGGGCACCGGGACGGTGACGTCGGCGGCGGGCCGGTAGTCGGTGGCGACGCCGTACTGGGCGGCGAGCCGGGCCAGGTCGTCCATCTGCGGGCGCTCCTTCGTGCGTGCGGGCATGAGGGCATGAGGATGTGTCAGAAGAGTGGTGCACGGGGGTCGGACGCCGCCGGGGAACACCGCGTCCATACCCACTCGGAGGCACCGCATTCCTGGCACATCCGGGGCAGATCACCCACTCACATTGACACCCCAGCCGCACGGATGGTGGGCTCAAGCTCATTCGTACGAGTGGGGGACGTCTCGCGACGAGGAGGCTCTGTGCAGCTCAGGGGCAGGAGGCGGACCACCGCCGTCGCTGTGGCGGTGATCGGTACGCTGCTGGGCGGCGCCGTGGCCTCCGCGCCACCCGGGAGCCTCGCGGCGCCCTCCGTGCCGACCGGACCGGGGCGCGTGCCGGCCTCCGGCATCGCCCTCGGGGGGCCCGCGCTGGACCCCGGCGCCGACACCCCCCGGGCGGCCTCCGAGGGGCCCGCCGTATGGCCCCGTCCCCAGTCGATGACCGCCGATCCGGCGCGCGAGCTGCCGCTGGGCGCCGAGGCCGTACTCGTCGCGCCGGCCGACGCCGATCCGTACGCGGTCCAGGTGGTGCGGGACGCCCTGCGCGCGGCGGGCGTACGGACCGTCCACGAGCAGGCCCCCGGGACGCCGCTGCCCGCGCGCGGGACCCTCGTACGACTCCAGGAGCCGGGCGCGGAGGAGGCACTGCGGGCGCTGGGCGCGAGCGCGTCGGCGGACCTGCCGGCCGGGGGCTACCGGCTGGGCGTGGGCCGCCACGCGGGCCGGGACACGATCGCGTTGTCCGGGGTCGGGGAGGACGGGCTGTTCCACGCGGCGCAGACGCTGCGTCAGGTGCTCGCGGCGAGCGGCGGGAAGGTGCCCGGAGTACTGGTGCGGGACTGGCCGGCCGCCCCGGTGCGCGGGATCACCGAGGGCTTCTACGGGCAGCCGTGGACCCGGGAGCAGCGCCTCGCCCAGGTGGACTTCATGGGCCGCACCAAGCAGAACCGGCTGCTGCTCGCACCCGGCGACGACCCGTACCGCACGACCGCCTGGCGCCAGGACTACCCGCAGGCGCAGCAGGAGGACTTCCGCGCACTGGCCGAACGGGCCCGCGCCAACCGGATAGTCCTGGCCTGGGCGGTGACGCCCGGGCAGTCGATGTGCCTGGCCTCGGAGGCCGACCGGGCGGCACTCACCCGCAAGCTGGACGCGATGTGGGACCTCGGCTTCCGCGCCTTCCAGCTGCAGTTCCAGGACGTCAGCTACACCGAGTGGGGCTGCAAGGCCGACCGGGACCGGTACGGGAAGGGCCCGGCGGCGGCCGCGAAGGCGCACGCGGAGGTCGCGGGCCATGTGGCGGCGCACCTGGCCGCCCGGTACCCGGGGGCGCCCGCCCTCTCCCTGCTGCCGACGGAGTACTACCAGGAGGGCGCCACCGCCTACCGGACGGCCCTGGCGGGCGCTCTGGACCCGCGGGTGGAGGTGGCCTGGACGGGTGTGGGCGTGGTCCCGCAGACGATCACGGGCAAGGACCTGGCCGGGGCGCGCTCCGCCCTGGGGCACCCGCTGATCACCATGGACAACTACCCGGTGAACGACTGGGATCCGGGCCGGATCTTCCTCGGCCCGTACACGGGCCGCGAGCCTGCGGTGGTGGGCGGCTCGGCAGCGCTGCTGGCCAACGCCATGCCGCAGGGCACCCTGTCGCGGATCCCGCTGTTCACGGCGGCGGACTTCGCGTGGAACCCGCGCGGCTACCGGGCCGGCGAGTCCTGGGCCGCGGCGGTGCGCGATCTGGCGGGCGCCGATCCGCGCACGCGCGAGGCGGTGGCGGCGCTGGCCGGGAACACCGCGTCCTCGGGACTGGGGCAGGAGGAGTCGGCGTACCTGAAACCGCTGGTCGAGCAGTTCTGGCGGGCCCGCGCCGCGGGCGACCCGGCGGCCGGGACGGCGCTGCGCAGGGCGTTCGCCGTCCTGCGCGAGGCCCCGGGCCGGCTGCCGGCCCTGTCCGGCGAGGCCGGACCCTGGCTGGAGCGCCTGTCGCGCTACGGGACGGCGGCCGAACTGGCGGTGGACGTCCTGCAGGCCCAGGCCCGCGGGGACGGGGCGGCCGCCTGGCAGGCCTCCCGGGCGCTGACAGAGGCCCGCGAGGCGCTGGCGGAGCAGGGCACGGCCCAGGTGGACAAGGCGGTACTGGACCCCTTCCTCGCGAAGGCGGCGGCGGAGGCCGACGCCTGGACCGGGGTCACCCGCAGGACCGGCACGGTCACCAAGGAGGCCGAGGCCTGGACCGTACGGCTGGAGGCGCCGCGCCCGGTGTCGGCCGTGACCGTGATGACCGAGCCGCTCCCGGCGGGGGCGCGGGGCGCCGTGGTGGAGGCGCACGTACCCGGCGAGGGCTGGCGCAAGGTCGCCGACGCCGCCGCCACGGGCTGGACCCAGGTGGACACGGCGGGGCTGAGCGCGGACGCGGTACGGCTGTCCTGGGCCGGGGCCGAGTCGGCGCCGGCGGTGCACCAGGTGGTGCCGTGGTTCGCGGACGGCCCACGGGCCCGCTTCGAGCTGGCGGACCGGGCCGCGGTCGACGCCGAGATCGGCGGCGCCGCACAGCGGGTCTCGGCGCAGCTGTCGGCCCTGGGCCCGGGCGAGGTCCGCGGGCCGCTGTCGGCGCGGCCGCCGGCGGGCATCGTGGTCCGCCTTCCGCAGACCGCGGTGGTCCCGCGCGGCGGCCAGGCGTCGATCCCGCTGGAGGTCAGTGTCGCCCCGGGCACCGCGCCGGGCAGCTACCAGGTGCCGGTGACCTTCGACGGGGAGTCGCGCACCCTGACCGTGCGCGCGGTGGCCCGTACCGGGGGCCCGGACCTCCTGCACACCGCGCGGGCGACCTCCTCGGCGAACGAGACCGCCGACTTCCCGGCCCCGGCGGCGGTGGACGGCTCGGCGACCACGCGCTGGTCGTCACCGGCGGTGGACGGCGCGTGGTGGCAGGCCGAACTGCGCGCCCCGGCGCGAGTGGGCCGGGTGGAACTCCACTGGCAGGACGCGTACCCCTCCGCGTACCGGGTGGAGACCTCCGCGGACGGGGTGACCTGGCGTCCGGGGGCTGCGGTCTCGGCCTCCCGCGGCGGCCGCGAGTCCCTCCGGCTGGACGCCCCGGACACCCGCTTCGTGCGGGTCACGTGCGAAACCCGCGCGACGCGCTACGGCTGCTCCCTCTGGTCGGCGCAGGCCTACGCAGTCACCCCGTAGCCGCTCCGGCCCCGCCGCCTCCTCCAGCCCCGCCGCCTCCTCCAGCCCCGCCGGCGTTTGAGGCGCGGGGTCCGGGGCGGAGCCCGTGGAGGTCGGGCCGCAGGTCACAGCGGGCGCGACCCCGCACGCAACCGGCGGCCCCAGCGGGAGCTAACCGGCCGCCACCCCGATCCGCTCCAGCGCGTCCTGCGCCCCGTACGGCTGGAGGTACGGCATCCACCGCGGATCCCGGTGCCCCGTGCCGATGATCCGCCAGGCCAGCCCGGACGGCGGCGCCGGCTGGTGACGCAGGCGCCAGCCGAGTTCCAGCAGGTGCCTGTCGGCCTTGACGTGATTGCAGCGGCGGCACGCGGCGACGACGTTGTCCCAGGCGTGCTGGCCGCCCCTGCTGCGCGGAATGACATGGTCGACGCTGGTGGCGACGGCCCCGCAGTACATGCAGCGGCCGCCGTCCCGCGCGAACAGGGCGCGCCGGGTGAGTGGAACGGGCCCCCGGTAGGGGACCCGCACGAAGCGCTTGAGCCGTACCACGCTGGGCGCGGGGACGACCCTTGTCGCGCTGTGCAGATAGGCGCCGGATTCCTCCAGGGAGACCGCTTTGTTCTCCAGGACGAGGACGAGCGCGCGGCGGAGCGGTACGACGCCGAGGGGCTCGTACGACGCGTTGAGGACCAGGACGTGCGGCACGGACTGCCTCCTTGTACGCCGGCGGCGCGTGGCTCGCGCCGGGACGATCTGCTCTCCAGTCTCTCCTTACGGCTGGTCGAAACGCCACCACGCGCCCGTAACGGGTCCGAGGTGTTTTCAACCACACTCAGTCATCCCCAGGTGAGTCTGGTCTCTCCCTCGAACACTGCGCCAAGGTGAAGGGATTGCCCCGTTAGTGTGGTTGGTCTGCCCCGCATACCCCCGGCTCCGTCCGGGGGTACCCCCGGTTCCGCGGGCAGACCGCTATACCTGGAGGTTCCCGTCGTGCCCTGGCCCGCCGCTCTGCTGCCTCAGGCAGCCGAAGTTCCGGACGCGCCCGCATCGGTCAAGGAGGCGCAGGCGAGCGTCACCGAGGCCGCCAGCTTCATCGAGCAGAACTGGGCCACCTGGCTGAGCATCGGCCTGCGGATCCTGCTGATCGTCGTGATAGCGGCAGTCATCCGCTCGGCGGTCCGCAAGGCGCTGACCAAGCTCATAAACCGGATGAACAGCAGCGCCGAGGCGGTGGAGGGCACCGCGCTGGGCGGCCTGTTGGTCAATGCCGAGCGGCGGCGCCAGCGTTCGGAGGCCATCGGCTCGGTGCTCCGGTCAGTGGCTTCGTTCCTGATCCTCGGCACGGCCGCGCTGATGGTCCTGGCCGCCCTGAAGATCGATCTGGCCCCGCTGCTGGCGAGTGCCGGTGTGGCCGGTGTGGCGATCGGTTTCGGCGCCCGGAACCTGGTGACGGACTTCCTGTCCGGCGTCTTCATGATCATGGAGGACCAGTACGGCGTCGGAGACAAGATCGACGCGGGCGTCGCCTCGGGCGAGGTCATCGAGGTCGGACTGCGCGTGACCAAGCTCCGCGGCGACAACGGTGAGATCTGGTACGTACGCAACGGCGAGATCAAGCGCATCGGCAACCTCAGCCAGGGCTGGGCGACCGCGGGCGTGGACGTGCAGGTCAAGCCCTCGGAGAACCTGGCCCGGATCCGCGAGGTGGTCAAGGAGGTCGCCGACTCCATGGCCAAGGAGTCCCCGTGGGACGAGCGCCTGTGGGGTCCGGTGGAGGTACTGGGTCTGGACGAGGTGCTGCTCGCCTCGATGACCGTGAAGGTGTCCGCCAAGACCATGCCCGGCCAGCAGTTCGCGGTGGAGCGGGAGCTGCGCTGGCGGATCAAGGAGGCCTTCGACGCCGCCGGCATCCGCATCATCGGCGGCATGCCGGCCGCCGACGAGGACGAGGAGCCCCCGGCGGACGCATCGGCCTCGGTCGCCGCGCCGTCCGCCCTGTCGAACCCGGCTTCGCCGCAGTCGCTCGCCACCGCCCCGATCCCGCCGCCGGCCGGCCCCCGGATCACCAAGTAGCAGCAGCACGCCGCACGGGCACCGCACGGCACCGCCGCCTCGCTGCCCCCACTGCCCCGCAGGTCATTGCCGAAATGGCAGAGCCTGCGGGGCAGCGGCATTGACACAGTTCAACAGGTGATAGGAAACTTACCTAACAGATCACCTCGGTGAGGGAGAGCCGCTCGATGCCCGCCGCCACGCCCGGAACGCCCAGCCTGTTGCGCGCCATGAACGACCGGGCCGCACTCGAACTCCTGCTGACGCACGGCCCGCTCTCCCGGACCCGTATCGGGCACCTGACCGGACTGTCCAAGCCCACCGCCTCCCAGCTGCTGGCCCGCCTGGAAGCGGTCGGACTCGTCGTCGCCACCGGCACGGACGGCGGCCGCCCCGGCCCCAGCGCCCAGCTCTACGCGATCAATCCGCGGGCCGCATACGTCGGCGGCCTCGACGTCACCCCGGAGCGGGTACTGGCGGCCGTCGCCGACATCACGGGCACGGTCGTCGCCACCCACGAGGTCCCCTACACCGAGGGCGCACAGGCCGTCGACCAGGTGACCAGGGCCCTCGGGGAGGCCGTCAAGGCCGCCGGGCTGCACCGCTCCGACCTGCGCCGGGTGGTCATCGGCACCCCGGGCGCCTTCGACCCGCAGACCGGCCGGCTGCGCTACGCCAGCCATCTCCCCGGCTGGCACTCCCCCACCCTCCTGGAGGACCTGGCGGCGGCCCTGCCGATGCCCGTCGAGTACGAGAACGACGTCAATCTCGCCGCGGTCGCCGAGCAGCGGCTCGGCGCCGCCCGCGGCCACGAGGACTTCGTCCTGCTGTGGAACGAGGAGGGCCTCGGCGCCGCCCTGGTGCTGGGCGGCCGGCTGCACCGCGGCTGGACCGGCGGCGCGGGCGAGGTGGGCTTCCTGCCCGTACCGGGCCGCCCCCTGGTCCGGCAGGTCACCCGGGCCAACTCCGGCGGGTATCAGGAGCTGGCCGGAGTGGAGGGACTGCCCCGGCTCGCCGCGGACCTGGGTGTCGAACCCGCGCCCGTGCCCGGCGCAGCCGATGGACCGGCGACCCCGGCCGCGTCCGGGGCCCCGCACGGCCCGGAGGTCGCCGCCGCCGTCGCCCTGCTCGCGCGGGCCGCCGCCGCGCCCGAGGGGGCGAACCTGCACTTCCTCCAGTCGTACGCCACCGCGCTCGCCACCGGTCTCGCCTCGGTCGTCGCCGTACTGGACCCGGAGATCGTGGTCCTGTCCGGTGCCGCGATCAGCGCGGGCGGCGAGCCGCTGCGCGCCCTGCTGGAGGCAGAGCTCGCCGAACTGGCCCCCTCCCGGCCCCGACTGGTCCCCGGCGAAGTACGGGAACACGCAGTCCTGCACGGGGCGCTGGAGAGCGCACTGGCCGCCACCCGGGACGAAGTGTTCGACACCTCCGGCTGATCCCGCGCGCACCCCACACACCCGCACCGCTCACACCGCTCACACCGCTCACACCGCTCACACCGCCACGCTCCATCCCACAGGCACCCCCACGGAAGTTCCTCCCGCAGAGAGCGAGCCCCGCCATGCCCAGAACCGGACGAACCGGACGCCTGACCACCGCAACCGCCCTCCTCGCGGCGATATCCGCCCTCGCCACGGCCTGTGCCGGCCAGAGCGCGGACACCGCCTCCGACGACCCGAAGGCGGACGTCACCCTCAACTTCTGGCACGGCTGGTCCGCGCCGAGCGAGGCCAAGGCGATCGAGGACAACATCGCCCGGTTCGAGAAGGCGCACCCGAACATCAAGGTCAAGGTCACCGGCAACATGACCGACGACAAGATCAACCAGGCTCTGCGCGCGGGCGGGGACAAGGCCCCCGACGTGGTCTCCTCCTTCACCACCGACAGCGTGGGCAAGTTCTGCAACTCCCGCGCCTTCGCCGACCTGAACCCCTTCCTGAAGAAGTCCGGGGTGGACAAGACGAAGGTCTTCCCCAAGACCCTGCTGGACTACACGGAGTTCAACGGCAACCAGTGCACGCTGCCGCTGCTGCACGACGCGTACGGCCTCGTCTACAACAAGACCGCCTTCGCGGCCGCCGGCATCACCGAACCCCCGAAGACGTGGAGCCAGTTCACCGAAGTCGCACAGAGGCTCACCAAACCCAAGGGCGACTCGTACGAGCAGGTCGGCCTGATGCCCACCTTCCACGGCTACGAGACGAAGCCGACGCGGCTCGCGGCGCAGTGGGGCGCCACGTACTTCGGCGCCGACGGCAAGTCCAACCTGGCCGGTGACCCGGCCTTCGCCAAGATGCTGACCGCGCAGAAGGACCTCGTGGACAAGCTCGGCGGCTACGAGAAGCTGGAGCGTTTCCGCAACACCTTCGGGGACGAGTGGAGCTCCGAACACCCCTTCCACACCGGCCAGGTGGCCATGCAGATCGACGGCGAGTGGCGTGCCCCGATGGCGAAGGAGGCCGGCGTCACCTTCGAGATCGGCACCGCCCCGCTGCCCGTCCCCGACGAGCAGGCCGCCGACTACGGCAAGGGCTACCTCTCCGGCACGATCATGGGCATCGCCGCGGGCAGCAAGAAGCAGAACGCCGCCTGGGAGCTGGTCAAGTACATGACCACCGACACCGAGGCGGTGGTGGCCTTCGCCAACGCCATCCACAACGTGCCGTCCACGCTCGCCGCCCTGGAGTCCCCGGACCTCCGGGTGACCCCGGAGTTCAAGACCTTCCTCGACATCGCCCGGCACCCGAAGTCGAGCACCACCCCGGCCCAGGCCGACGGCGGCACCTACCAGCTGACCTTCGAGGACTTCGCGTACGGGGTCGAGAAGGGCGACGTGGCCGACATCCCGGCCGGTCTCGCCAGGACCGACCAGCAGATCGACACGGACATCGCGAAGGCGAAGTAGCCCGATGCCCGACGTCCCCCGCCCCCTGCGGTCGAAGCAGCGGCGCTCCGCCCTGCGGACCGCGGCCTTCATGTCCCCCTGGCTGATCGGCTTCTCGGTCTTCTTCGTCTACCCGCTGCTGTCCACCCTGTACTTCTCCTTCACCCGGTACGACGGCTTCCGGCAGCCCGCCTTCAACGGCCTGGACAACTGGAGCTACGTCTTCTCGGACTATCCGCTGTTCTGGCCGGCGATGCGCAACACGCTGTGGCTGGTCCTGGTGATGGTGACCTGCCGGGTCGCCTTCGGCCTCGGCATCGGCCTGCTCATCACGAAGATCAAGACGGCGACCGGGGTCTTCCGGACCCTGTTCTACCTGCCCTACCTGGCCCCTCCGGTCGCCGCGACCCTGGCCTTCGTCTTCCTGCTGAACCCCGGCACCGGCCCCGTCAACACCCTGCTGGACGCGGTGGGGCTGCCCACCCCCGGCTGGTTCACCGACGCCGACTGGTCCAAGCCGGCACTGACCGCCCTCGCACTGTGGGGGGTGGGCGACCTGATGGTCATCTTCATGGCCGCGCTGCTCGACGTACCGAAGGAGCAGTACGAGGCCGCCGAGCTGGACGGGGCCGGTGCCTGGGCGCGGTTCCGGCACATCACCCTGCCCAACATCTCGCCGATCATCATGTTCGCGGTGGTCACCGGGGTCATCCAGGCCATGCAGTACTACGCCCAGCCGCTGGTGGCGGGGAAGGTCGCGGCCGGGGTGATCGGCGGCTCGGGCCAGCAGTTCGAGCCGGGCTACCCCGACAAGTCCACCCTGACCCTGCCGCAGCTCGTCTACAACCTCGGGTTCCAGCGCTTCGACTACGGCACCGCGTGTGTCGTCGCGCTCGTCCTGTTCGCCCTCTCCATGGCCTTCACCGCGCTCCTGATGCGGCGCCGTGGCGGTCTGATCGGAGCAGGTGAGTGAGTACGCGCACGCACAGCGGCGGCAACGGTGACAACGGCAGCGGCCGGAGATCCTCCCGGGCGGTACTGCACTGGGTCGGGGTGCACTCGCTCGGCGTGGCCGCCGCCCTGTTCTTCGTCCTCCCCTTCGTCTTCCTCCTCCTCACCTCCCTGATGGGCGACCGGCAGGCGCTGACCCGCGACCTGTGGCCCCACACCTGGGAATGGGGCAACTACGCGAAGGTCTGGCACACCCCGGGCTTCCTGACCTGGTGGCGCAACACGCTCCTGTACGCGGGACTCGGCACCCTGTTGACCGTGGTCTCCTCCGTGCCCGTCGCGTACGCGCTCGCCAAATTCCGCTTCCGCGGCCGGCGGCTCTCGCTGCTGCTCGTGATCGCCATGATGATGCTGCCGCCGCAGGTGGTGGTCATCCCCATGTACCTCTTCTGGGCCAAGCAGCTCGACCTGTCCGGCACCCTGTGGCCGCTGATCGTCCCCATGGCCTTCGGCGACGCCTTCTCCATCTTCCTGCTCCGCCAGTTCCTCCTGACCATCCCCGACGAGTACCTGGACGCGGCCCGCGTCGACGGCTGCGGCGAGGTGCGCACCCTGCTGCGCGTGGTCCTGCCGATGGCCCGGCCCGGAATCGCCGCCGTCGCGCTCTTCCAGTTCTTCTCCGCCTGGAACGACTACTTCGGCCCGCAGATCTACGCCTCCGACAACCCGGCCGCCTGGACCCTCAGTTACGGACTGGAGTCCTTCAAGGGGGCGCACCACACCAACTGGAACCTGACCATGGCCGCGACCGTACTGGTCATGGCACCGGTGATCGTCCTCTTCTTCTTCGCCCAGAAGGCGTTCGTCGAGGGAGTCACCCTGACCGGCGTGAAAGGCTGACGACGATGAAACTCGCAGTGGTGGGCGGCGGTTCCACCTATACCCCCGAACTGATCGACGGCTTCGCACGGCTGCGCGACACCCTGCCCGTCAGCGAGCTCGTACTGATCGACCCGGCCGCCGAACGCCTGGAGCTGATCGGCGGCCTGGCCCGGCGGATCTTCGCCCGCCAGGGCCACCCGGGCCGTATCACCACCACCTCCGACCTCGACGCGGGCATCGCCGGGGCGGACGCGGTCCTGCTCCAGCTGCGCATCGGCGGGCAGGCCGCCCGGCTCCAGGACGAGACCTGGCCGCTGGAGTGCGGCTGCGTCGGGCAGGAGACCACGGGGGCGGGCGGGCTCGCCAAGGCGCTGCGCACCGTCCCGGTGGTCCTCGACATCGCCGACCGGGTCCGGCGGACGAACCCGGACGCGTGGATCATCGACTTCACCAACCCGGTCGGGATCGTCACCCGGGCCCTCCTGCAGGCCGGGCACAAGGCCGTGGGGCTGTGCAACGTCGCCATCGGCCTCCAGCGGAAGTTCGCGGCGCTGCTGGACCTGGCGCCGGCCGACATCCACCTGGACCACGTCGGCCTCAACCACCTCACCTGGGAGCTGGGCGTACGCCGGGGCGGCCCGGACGGCGAGGACCTGCTGGCGACCCTGCTCGCCGCGCACGGCGAGGCCGTCGCCTCGGACCTGCGGCTGCCCCGCGCGGTGCTGGACCGGCTCGGCGTCGTGCCCTCGTACTACCTGCGCTACTTCTACGCCCACGACGAGGTCGTCCGGGAGCTCGGGACCAAGCCCTCGCGGGCGGCCGAGGTCGCCGCGATGGAACGTGAACTCCTCGCCCTGTACGGGGACCCCGCGCTCGACGAGAAGCCAGCGCTGCTGGCGAAGCGGGGCGGCGCCTTCTACTCCGAGGCGGCCGTGGACCTGGCCGCCTCGCTGCTGGGCGACGGCGGCCCGGCCGTGCAGGTGGTCAACACGTACAACAACGGCACCCTGCCCTTCCTGCCGGACGACGCGGTGATCGAGGTGCAGGCCCGCGTCGACGGCTCCGGCGCGGCTCCGCTGGCGGTGCCGCGGCTGGACCCGCTCTTCGCCGGGCTGATCTCGCACGTGAGCGCGTACGAGGACCTCGCGCTGGACGCGGCGCTGCGCGGCGGGCGCGAGCGGGTGTTCAAGGCACTGCTGGCGCACCCGCTGGTCGGGCAGTTCGAGCTGGCCGAGGGGCTGACCGACCGGCTGCTCGCCCACAACAAGGAGCACCTGCCATGGGCGTGACCCTCCCCTCGGTGCTGGCCATCGACGCGGGCAACAGCAAGACGGACGTGGCGCTCCTCGCCCCGGACGGCTCGGTGCTGTGCTCCGGCCGGGCCGGGGGCTTCCAGCCGCCGCGGACGGGGGTGGCCGCGGCCGTCGACGTGCTCGCCGAGGCGATGTCCGACGCCGGACTGCGCACCGACCGCGCCGCCGGCCCGTGGGCCGAGCGGGTGTCGGCGTGCCTGGCCAACGCCGACTTCGCCGTGGAGGAGGAGGAGCTGGCGCGCGAGATCGAGGGCCGCAACTGGGGCCGGGCGACGGCCGTGCACAACGACACCTTCGCGCTGCTGCGCTCCGGGCTGCCGACGGGCGCCGACCCGTGCGGTGTCGCGGTGGTGTGCGGGGCGGGCATCAACTGCGTGGGGATGACCCCGGACGGGCGGACCGCACGCTTCCCCGCGATCGGCCGGATCTCCGGCGACTGGGGCGGCGGGGGCGGACTCGCCGAGGAGGCCCTGTGGTTCGCGGCCCGGGCCGAGGACGGCCGGGGCGGGCCGACGGAGCTGGCCCGGGCTCTGCCCGCGCACCTCGGCCACGAATCCATGGCCTCGCTGATCGAGGCGATGCACCTGGGCCGGGTGCCGCACGGGCGGCGCCACGAGCTGACGCCGGTGCTGTTCGGTGTGGCGGCGGCCGGTGACCCGGTGGCGCTGTCGCTGGTGCACCGGCAGGCGGACGAGGTCGTGGCGATGGCCTCGGTGGCGCTGGACCGCCTGGGCCTGCTGGAGCAGGAGGTGCCGGTGGTGCTGGGCGGCAGTGTGCTGGCGGCCGGCCACCCGCAGCTCGACGACCGGATCGCGGCGGGCCTCGCCCGACGGGCCCCGCGCGCCCGGATCTCCGTGATCACGGCGCCGCCGGTGCTGGGCGCCGGACTGCTCGGCCTCGACGCGCTCGGGGCCCCGCACGGGGCGTACGAAAAACTCCGTGCCCATTTCGGGTGAACCCGCCCCGGAAGTCATCCGGTCTGGAACCGTGGCGCACGTGCGGACGTATTGACGGTGAAGGGGCGACGAAAGGCACCCCCGGGGACGGATCGCCCCGGATCCAGCACCGGGTGCTGTGGTCGACCGGCACTACGGCCATACTGCTGCGCAGGGGGTACCTCCCAGCGTCGGCTGTGGGGACGACAGGACCGAGGGGGAGGTCACGGTGGCGATCACATCACGCGCGCCCGCGCCCGGAGGCGGTGTTCCCGTGCCGCCCGCCGGGCCGTCGGCGCCACCGCCCGGCGGACCGCCTCGCGGCACCGCCTGGGCCGAGGGCGTCGAGCGGCTGCGCGAGGCGGCGACCACCGAGCCGGGCCGGCTGCGCATCATCGGCGCGGTACTGGCCGCCCTGATCGTGCTGTTCGGCACGGTGAGCGTCTGGGAGATCTCCGACCGGGCCGCGGCCGCCGATGACGTGGTGGGCCGCAGCCAGCCGCTGAGCGCGGACGCGGCGAGCATCTACCGCTCCCTCGCGGACGCCGACACCACCTCCTCCAGCGGGTTCCTGCTGGGCGCCCAGGAGCCGCGCGAGGTCCGCCAGCGGTACGAGAAGGACATCGCCAACGCCTCCAGGCTGCTGGTGAGCGCGGCCGCCAACACCGGCGGCAACGAGGACTCCCGCAAGCAGATCACCCTGCTGAGCGAGCAGCTCCCGCGCTACACCGGCCTGATCGAGCAGGCCCGGGCCACCAACCGGCAGGGCCTGCCCCTGGGCGGCGCCTACCTGCGCTACGCCAACGAGCAGATGACCACCCAACTGCTGCCCGCCGCGCAGCGGCTGTACGAGTCGGAGACCAAGCGGCTCTACGCGGACCACGACGACGCCCGGTCCTGGCCGCTGGCCTCGATCGGTCTGGGCCTGCTCGCGGTCGCCGCCCTGGTCTGGGCGCAGCGCCGCAACTACCGGCACACGAACCGGGTGCTCAACCACGGACTGGTGGCCGCGACGGCCGCGTCGGTGGTGGTCCTGCTGTGGCTGGCCGTGGGGCACACGGTGGCGCGGTCCTCGCTGAACGAGGCCCGGGTCGACGGGCAGGAGTCCATGAAGGTGCTCAACGACGCGCGGATCGCCTCCCTCCAGGCGCGGGCCGGTGAGAACCTGACCCTGATCGCGCGGGGCGCCGTACTGGCCGAGGACAAGAAGTCCGACAAGTACGACGTGGACTTCACGAACAACATGAAGCAGTTGGACGCCGGGCTGGCGACCGCGCTGCGGCTGGCCGACGACGAAGCCGGCCGGAGCCCCGTCGGCCGGGCCGCGGACGGCGTGGAGCAGTGGAAGCAGCGACACGCGGCGGCCCGGGAGGCGGACTTGAAGGGGGACTACGAGGCCGCGCTGCCCCAGGTCGTCGGGGACGACGAGCACAAGGAGAGCAGCGGCGCCGCCTTCGACACGGTGGACGCCTCCCTGGAGCAGGCCGTCGCCCACGAGCAGCGGGAATTCACCCGGGCGGCCGGCGACGGCCTCGGGGCGCTGAGCGGTCTGGTGACCGGTTCCGCGGCCCTGGTGGTCATCGGCGCGGCAGCGGCTCTGCTCGGCATCGGGCGCAGGCTTTCGGAGTACAGGTGAGCGCGATGCGGATACGAGCCGGGCGGGCCGCCGAAGGCCACGAGAACCACGCGGGCCCCGAGGGCCCGGAGGCGGCTCCGGTCGCCGTGTCCGGGATCCGCCGCGCGGCACGTCGGCTGCGCGGCTGGGGCGGGGTGAGCGCGATGGCCGTCGCCTGCGCGACGACCGCGGCCGTCGTCCTGCTGCCGCTGGCGCACGCGACGCCCGACACCGGCCGGCCGGTGGTCCGCCGGCCCGCGTCGATGGCGGCGGCCCCGGCCGCACCGTGGGTCCCCACCGACACCTGCCAGGACCCCGAGGCCAGCCTGCGCCCCGCCGAGGTGGACGGGGCGGCCATCGCGCGCATCAAGGCGGCGGGCAAGCTCGTCGCCGGCGTGGACCAGAACAGCTTCCGCTGGGGCTACCGCAACCAGACGGCCGAGGGCAGCCGCCTCGACGGCTTCGACATCGACCTGGTGAAGGCCATCGCCAAGGACATCCTGGGCGACGAGAACGCGGTCATCTACCGGGCCATCCCCACCAGTCAGCGCATCCCCGCCCTCCAGGAGGGGCGCGTCGACGTCGTCGTGCGGACCATGACCATCAACTGCAAGCGGCTGGAGGACGTCGCCTTCTCGACGGCCTACTTCGAGGCGGGTCAGCAGGTGCTGGCACCCAAGGGCTCGCCGATCACCGGCTACGACGCCTCCCTGAAGGACCGGCGGATCTGCTTCGCGGCCGGTTCCACGGCGGAGGCGGCCCTGAAGGCCCAGTCGTACGGCTCGGTGCCGGTCACCGTCGCCAACCAGCTGGACTGCCTGGTCCGGCTCCAGCTGGGCGAGGTCGACGGCATCATCACGGACAACGCCCTCGCGGCCGGTCAGGCCGCCCAGGACCCCTCCGTTCAGCTGGTGGGCTCACCCTTCACCCGCGAGTTCTACGGGGTGGCGATGAACAAGGACGCCTCGGACCTGGTCCGCCGGGTCAACAAGGTGCTGGAGAACTACCGCGCGGGCGGCGGTGAGAGCCCGTGGATGAAGGCGTACCTCAAGCACCTGCAGCCCGTGCTGCCCGGTGTGACCGCGCCGCCCGCGCCCAAGTACCGGGACGGCTGAGGTCCGTGACGGTTTCGGACACGGGACCGGGCGCGGGGCAGGATACGAGGACGGACACGGAGGCGGCGGCGGAAGCGGAGGCACAGTCGGTGGAGGTGGGGTCTGCAGTGATGGACCGGGACGACGTCGACCGCGCCCTGGCCAGGCTGGGCGCGGAGCACGAGGCGGTCGAGACCTCGCTGCTCGCCCTCCAGGACCACGCCGGGCGCCGGCTGCTGGAGGGCGCCGCGCTGACCGGAACCACCAAGGACCGGTGGACGGCCGCCGACGCGGACATCACCCGCCTGTGGACCTACTTCGACGCCTACAGCGGGGCCCTGACCGCCGCCCGGGAGGTACGGGAGCGGCGCCGCTGGCCCAACCGCGAGGACCTCATCGAACTGACCGAGCGGCTGCGCGGACCCGGAGTGCTGATCGCCGGGGCCGCCGCCGAGGGCGTCGCGCTGGCGGAACGGCTCTCACTCGCCGAACTGGTGGCCCGGATGAACGGCCTGTACGCGCGCTCGCTCGACGTGGTGGTCGCCGCCGACGCCGTGTGGTCGGCGCTGCCCGCCCGGATCGACCTGCTCGCCGCCGAACTGCACCGCACCCGCTCGCTGGCGCACTCCGTGGGCGTGCGGCCGGGCGAGCACCCCTCCGGCGACGACCTGGAGGACATCACCGCCGAGCTGGCCGAGCTGCGCACGCAGGTGATCGCGGACCCGCTGGCCTTCTGGCTGCCGGCGGCGGGCAGCTCCGCGCCCGGCGGCGGCCGCCCGGACACCGGGCGCTACGACCGGGCCGCGCTCGCGCTGGAGGACGTACGCCGCGAGGTCGAAGCGGTGCTGGACGTACGGCAGGACGCCGAGCAGCGGCTGATCGCCCTGCGGGACGTGCTTTCGCGGGCCGACCGGACCCTGGCGGAGGCCCGGACCGCGCGCGGCGAGGTGCTGGCGAAGATCGCCGCGTCCGAGGTGCCCGCGGTGAGCGGCCCGCCCACGGTGCTCCAGGAGCAGCTGGCGGCGGCGGCCGAGCACCGGCGCCAGGCGCGCTGGCACCGGCTCTCGCCGCTGCTGGAATCGCTGGAGGAGCGCGCCGGGGAGGAACTGCGGCGGGCGCGGGAATCGTTGACCGCGGTGACGGCGCCGCTGGCCGTACGGGCCGAGCTGCGCGGGCGCCTCGACGCGTACAAGGCGAAGGTGGCCCGCCACGGACTGGCGGAGGACCCCCTGCTCATCGAGCGGTACGACGCCGCCCGGCGGATGCTGTGGAGCGCGCCCTGCGACCTGCGGGCCGCCGAGCAGGCCGTCCTGCGCTACCAGCAGGCGACTGCGGAGTCCTTGCTGGCGCCCCAGGACCGGCCCGAGCAACGACACCAGGAACAGCGGCCCGACGGGCCGGGGGAGGAGGACGCATGAGCCTGATCGGAACCGCGTGCGTTCGCCCCGGGTGCCCGGGGGCGTACGAGGACATGGGCGGCGGCGAGGTCTACTGCGACACCTGCGGGCTGGCGCCGATCGGCTCGGTCGCGGCGGGCGCGGACGAGCTGGTGTCGCCGCCGACGGGGATGACGAGCGCGGCCCGCGGCTCACTGGGATCCGGCGGGTCCCGGGGGTCGATGGGCTCGCAGGGTTCCCACGGCTCGGCGCGCTCCTCGGCCTCGGCGAGGTCCTCCCGGTCCTCGTCCTCGCGCCGCTCGGTGTCCGGGCGGCTGTCGCGCTCGGTGTCGGGGACGATGTCCACCCGGTCGGTGTCGGTGCGCAGTTCGGGCGCGGCGGCCTCGGGCCGCAGCCGGCTGGGGGCCGGGCTGGTCAACGTACCGGAAGTGCCGCGTCCGAATCCTTCGACGGCGGTCCTGGAGAATCCGGAGGTGCCGGAGCGCAAGCGGTTCTGCTCGCGCTCGGACTGCGGTGCCCCGGTGGGCCGCTCCCGGGGCGACCGGCCGGGCCGGACGGAAGGGTTCTGCACCAAGTGCGGGCACCCGTACTCCTTCGTGCCCAAGCTGCGCTCCGGTGATGTGGTGCGCGGCCAGTACGAGGTGCTGGGCTGCCTGGCGCACGGCGGCCTCGGCTGGGTGTACCTGGCGGTGGACCGGGCGGTCGCGGACCGGTGGGTGGTGCTCAAGGGCCTGCTGGACACCGGGGACCAGGACGCGATGGAGGCCGCGATCTCGGAGCGGCGCTTCCTCGCGGAGATCGAGCACTCCAACATCGTGCGGATCTACAACTTCGTGGAGCACCTGGACCAGCGGACGGGTTCGCTGGACGGCTACATCGTCATGGAGTACGTCGGCGGCAAGTCGCTGAAGGAGATCGCGAACGAGCGGCGCAGGCCGGACGGGCGGCGGGACCCGCTGCCGGTGGAGCAGGCCTGCGCGTACGGCATCGAGGCGCTGGAGGCGCTCGGCCACCTGCACAGCAGGAACCTTCTGTACTGCGACTTCAAGGTCGACAACGCGATCCAGCAGCAGGACCAGCTGAAGCTGATCGACATGGGCGCGGTACGGCGGATGGACGACGAGGAGTCGGCCATCTACGGCACGGTCGGCTACCAGGCTCCGGAGGTTGCGGAGCTGGGCCCCTCGGTCGCCTCCGACCTGTACACGGTGGCGCGGACGCTGGCCGTGCTGACCTTCGACTTCCAGGGCTACACCAATGTGTTCGTGGATTCGCTGCCGGATCCGGAGCACATCGAGGTGTTCCGGCGGTACGAGTCCTTCTACCGGCTGCTGGTACGGGCGACCGACCCGGACCCGGGGCGGCGGTTCGCGTCCGCGCAGGAGATGGCGGACCAGCTGACGGGCGTGCTGCGGGAGGTGGTCGCGCTCCAGACGGGCCGGCCGCGGCCGCAGCTGTCGACCCTCTTCGGTCCGGAACTGCGGGTTCCGGACACCCGGCTGTTCGCCGACACGGACGACATCGTCGTCTCCCGGCTGGGCCACCGGGAGATCGCCTCCCGGCGGGGCGGCGGGCTGTTCGGGCTGCTCGGCCGCGGCCCGGTCCCGGCGGGGGCGCACTCACCCGGCGGCGTGGCCGGTGCACCCGCGGCCGGTGAGCCCCCGACGGCCGTCCCCGCGGCCGCCTCCAGACCGGGGGCGGGTGTCCCGGTGGGTGCTGCTCCGGTGGGGGCCGCTGCGCCGGGGGCGTTCGGCCCACCGGGGCACGCGCCCGGCGCGGGTGCGTCGCTGCCGTCCCTCGGGACCACCGCCACGCACGTGACGGGTGCCCCGGCGCCGGGAGCGGTGCCGGGGCCTCGGTCCGCGCCACCCGCTCCGGTCCGGGCCCCGGGGGCCGCGCCCGCCCCCGTACTCCTCTCCGCGCAGCCGCCCACCGGGGGAACGAACACGCTCGACCCGCGCGACACCGCGCTGGCCCTGCCCGTACCGCTGGTGGACGCGGGCGACCCGAACGCCGGGTTCCTGACCGGTCTGCTCGCCTCCGCGCCGGGCGACCTGCTGGGCGCGCTGAGCGCGGCGCCGGCCGACTCGGCCGAGTTGCGGCTGCGGGAGCTGCGGGCCCGCCTGGAGCTGGGCGAACTGGCCGAGGCCGGACACACCCTGGCGGATCTGGAAGCCCGGCATCCGGACGACTGGCGGGTGGTGTGGGCCCGCGGCATCGCCTCGCTGGCCACCGGTGACGACGAGATAGCGGCCCTGTCCTTCGACGCGATCTACGACGCCTTCCCGGGCGAGCCCGCGCCGAAGCTGGCCCTCGGGCTGTGCGCGGAGGTGCTCGGCCAGCTGGACAACGCCGCCGAGTACTACCGCCTCGTGTGGATCACCGACCCGGGGTTCGTCAGCGCGGCCTTCGGGCTGGCCCGCGTCCAGCTGGCCGCCGGGGACCGGGACGCGGCCGTGCGCACGCTCGAGTCCGTACCGGAGGCGTCCATCCACTACACCGCCGCGCGGGTGGCGGCCGTACGGGCACGTCTGCGCGACCGGTCTCCGCAGGAGCCGCTGCTGGCCGACCTGTCGGCCGCCGCCGACCAGGTGGAGGCCCTGCGGCGGTTCGGACTGGACCCGGAGCGGCAGGAGCGGCTCGCGACGGAAGTTCTGGGCTCGGCCCTGGACTGGGTACTGTCGGGTGGCCGGGGTTCCGACCCCGGTCGGACCTCGCTGCTCGGCAGTCAACTGGACGAGCGGGGCCTGCGCTTCGGACTGGAGCGCTCGTACCGCGTACTCGCACGGCTGGCGCGGCGTGGCGAGGAGAGGATCGAACTGGTGGAGCGGGCAAACCGTTTCCGTCCCCGGACGTGGGTGTGAGTGATGTCGATGCATCGGCTGTCGGGCTGCCCCAGCTGCGCGGAACCCCTGGAGGAGGGTGACCGCTTCTGCGGCGTCTGCGGCCATGCCGTGAGCGCTCCTCCCCCGGCCGCCGCCGCGGACAACCCCACCGTCCCCATCCCACCGGCGCCACCGGCTCCGGCCGCCCCGCCGGCGCCGGCCGGCGCCGCGGGCGGTTACGGGACCCCGGCTCCCGGCGTCCCGCGCGCCGCCGCCGAGCCCGCGCCCGGCTGGGGCAGCGCCGCCTCGGCCGCGCCGACTCTGGTGGACGACCCGGCCGCCTGGGCCGCCACCCCGGCGGAACCGGATCCGGAACCCGAGCCGGAGCAGCGGCAGGGGCCGGCCGGAGCCACCTACGCGTCCTCCGACCACGGGAACCCGTACGGCACCGGCACCCCGCCGGAGGGCACCCCGTGGGGCCCAACCGAAGCCCCGTACGCCCCTGCGGCCCCCGCGGCCTCCGCGGACGGCCCCGAGCCCCGCCACGACCGGCCCGAGGGCAACCCCGGCACGCCTGCGGAGGGAACCCCTTGGGGCCCGGGCGAAGCCCCGTACGAGAATCCGCCCCAGCCCGGCGGAGCGGCCGGCGGCAGGACCTGTGTCGCCTGCCGGGCCGGCCACGTCGACACCGACGGGTACTGCGAGCACTGCGGGCACGCGCAGCCCCGCGAGCGCGACCACCTGGAGGAGGAGCTCGGCAGCGTCGCCGCCGTCAGCGACCGGGGCCTGCGCCACCACCGCAACGAGGACTCGTTCGCCGTGGCGGCCACCGCCCTGCCCGACGGCTCCGCCGCCACCGTGGCCATCGTCTGCGACGGCGTCTCCTCCGCCAGCCGCCCCGACGAGGCCTCGGCCGCCGCGGCCGGCGCCGCCAACGAGGCGCTGCTCGAAGCACTCCCCCGCGGCGCCCACCCCCAGGAGGCCATGCACGAGGCGATCCTGGCCGCCGCCGCCGCGGTGAACGCGCTGGCCCCGGAGACCCCGGGCGCGCAGAACGCCCCCGCCTGCACCCTGGTCGGCGCCGTCGTCAGCGGCGGCCTGCTGACCATCGGCTGGGTGGGCGACAGCCGCGCCTACTGGGTCCCCGACGACCGCGCCGCCCTGCCCCGCCGGCTCACCGAGGACGACTCCTGGGCCGCCCAGATGGTCGCCGCCGGTCTGATGGGCGAGGCCGAGGCCTACGCGGACGTCCGCGCGCACGCCATCACCGGCTGGCTGGGGGCCGACGCGTACGACCTCGACCCGCACACCGCGACCTTCAAGCCGGACCACCCCGGGGTGGTGGTGGTCTGCACCGACGGACTGTGGAACTACGCGGAATCCGCACGGGAGATGGCCCAGGTGCTGCCCGCCGACGCCGCGACCCGCCCGCTGCACAGCGCCCAGGTGCTGGTGGGCCACGCCCTCGACGGCGGCGGCCACGACAACGTCACCGTGGCGATCGTGCCGTTCGCCACGCAACCCGAGCAGGAACCGGGACCGGATGCGGAGCCGGGCCCGGCGGCAGGACCGGAATAGGAAGTGGAAGCGCGCCCGCAGGTCTGACCCACCTGCCCGAGCCCCCTAGGAGTCCAACCGATGGCGAATTTCGCCAAGCCGAACGCCCCGCGCTTCAGCGTGGAGGTGTATCAGAACGAGTTCCTTCCCGAGGGCGGACGGGACGTCCACGCCATCGTCACGGTCACCGCCACCGGTGGTGCCGCCGCCACCCGCACGGCGGTCGCCGACGGCACGGCGGCCGTGGTGCTCATGGTCGACTGCTCGGGGTCCATGGAGTACCCGCCGGAGAAGATGCGCGGCGCCCGCGAGGCCACCGCGGCCGCCATCGACACCCTGCGCGACGGCACCGCCTTCGCCGTGATCGCCGGTACGCACGTGGCCAAGGAGGTCTACCCCGGCCAGGGCCGCCTCGCCGTGGCGGACGCGACCACCCGCGACCGGGCCAAGGAGGCCCTGCGCGGGCTGAGCTCCGGCGGCGGCACCGCCATCGGCACCTGGCTGCGGCTCGCCGACGGCCTGCTGCGCGGCTCCAGCGCCGCCATCCGGCACGGCATCCTGCTCACCGACGGCCGCAACGAGCACGAGGAGCCGGCCGTGCTCCGCGCCACCCTCGACGCCTGCGCGGGCCGTTTCACCTGCGACGCCCGCGGCGTGGGCACCGACTGGGACGTCAAGGAGGTCACCGGGATCGCGCACGCGCTGCTCGGCTCCGCCGACATCGTGGCCGACCCGGCCCACCTGGCCGAGGACTTCACGCGCATGATGGAAAACGTCATGGGCAAGGAGGTCGCGGACGTCGCACTGCGCCTGTGGACCCCGGTCGGCGTGGAGATCCAGTACGTCAAGCAGGTGGCACCCTCCCTCCTGGACCTGACCGACCGCCGCACCGAGGCGGGCCCGCGCGCCGGCGACTACCCGACCGGGTCGTGGGGCGACGAGTCCCGCGAGTACCACGTGTGCGTCCGCGTCCCGACGGCCACGGTGGGCCAGGAGATGCTCGCGGCCCGCACCACCCTGGTCCTGCCGGGAGCGGCGGGCGAGCCGGCGACCGTGCTGGCCCAGGGCCTGGTGCGCGCGGTGTGGACGGACGATCTCGCGGCGTCCACCGCCATCAACGCGCAGGTCGCCCACTACACGGGGCAGGCGGAGCTGGCGGAGGCTATCCAGCAGGGCCTCGAAGCCCGCAAAATGGGTGATGTCGGTGGCGCCACGGCCAAGCTGGGACGTGCGGTACAACTGGCGAGTTCCTCCGGGAACGCCGACACAGCACGACTCCTGTCCAAGGTGGTGGATGTGGTGGACGCGGTGGCGGGTACTGTGCGGCTGAAAGCGAAGGTCGCCGATGCCGACGAGATGACTCTCGACACGCGTTCGACGCAGACCGTCCGAGTGAAGAAGACCTGAGACCTGACGTGATGACGCAGGGAGAAGAAGGGGGAAGCGCCGCCATGCCGACCTGCCCGAACGGGCACCAGTCCGCCTCCGACGACTGGTGCGAGGTCTGCGGCCACCGCATGGCTGCCTCGGAGGGCCCGCCCCCGGTGCCCTCCTACGGCTACGGCTTCCCCCCGACCGCCGGTGAACCCACCGCCCAGGCCGAGCTCTGCCCGCAGTGCCGGACCCCGCGCGAGGCCATGGCCCCGTTCTGCGAGGAGTGCCGGTACAACTTCCTGACCCGCACCTCTACTTCGTACACGCCGCCGGCCCAGGCCCCGGACCCGGGACCCCAGCCGACGGGTGCGGGCGGTCGCGGTACGCCCCCGCCGCCCGTCCCGGCTCCCGGGAGCTACTCCCAGGACCACTTCGAGTACCAGGGCTCGCGGCCGTCCCGGGTCAACCGGCCGGCCGAGCCGCTCCAGCGCGAGGACGACTGGCTGCTGCCGCCGCCGGCGCACGAGCCGCAGCGGGAGTACCAGCAGCCCCCGCAGCCCCAGTACCAGCAGCAGCCCCCGCCGCCGCCCCAGCAGCGGGAGTACCAGCAGGAGTACCAGCAGCAGGGCCCGCCGCCCCAGCAGCAGTACCAGCAGCACCAGCCCTTCCCGCCCCAGGGCGGCGCCTGGAACGCGACGATCGGCCCCGACCGCTCGTACTTCATGGCGATGATGCACCGCAGCGGCCCCGAGGCGGCCGGGCTCAACCTGCCCGCCTACTCCCCGGAGCAGCATCTCCCGCTGTCCGGCGGCCAGATCACCATCGGCCGCCGCCGCGCCTCCACGGGCGAGTCCCCCGACATCGACCTGTCGGTGCCCCCGGAGGACCCGGGCGTCTCCCACCAGCACGCGGTCCTGGTCCAGCAGCCGGACCTCAGCTGGGCGGTGGTGGACCAGAACTCCACCAACGGCACCACGATCAACGGCGGCGAGGACCCGATCCAGCCCTACGTCCCGGTCCCCCTCGCCGACGGCGACCGCGTCCACGTGGGCGCCTGGACCACGATCACGATCCGCCGCGGCTGATCCGGCTCCCACGGATCCACGACCGCCGGGCCCCTGCACCGGGACCCGGCGGTCCCCGCCCGGCGGACCGCGCGGATGTGCGTACTAGTCTGCGCGGGTGCAGCGCCTCGCTCTTTTCGACCTCGACGACACGCTCATCGACCGCCGTCACGCGCTCGAAGCGACGCTTACGCGCTTCGCCTCCCGCCATGGCCTCACGCCGGACGAGCGGGACGCGCTCCTCGTCCGGCTGGACGACCGTGCCTGCGTCGCGGACTTCTCGGCGATCCGCGAGCGCCACGGCCTGTCCGCCTCGGCCCAGGCACTGTGGCGGGAGTACCTGGCGGACATGGCGGCCTCCTCCGTGTGCCCGGCCGACGTGCTGGACGGGCTGGACGACCTGACGAGGCACGGCTGGCGGATCGGTATCGCAACGAACGGTTCCGCCGACATCCAGCGGGCCAAGCTGGAGGCCACGGGCATCGCGCACCGGGTCCACGCCGTGTGCGTCTCGGCGGATCTGGGACTCCGCAAACCCGACCCCCGGCTGTTCGCCACCGCTGTGGAGCTCTGCGGCGCGGCTCCGCATGACGGTGGCTGGATGGTGGGCGACGACCCCGTCAAGGACATCGCGGGCGGGCGCTCCGCCGGGCTCGCCACTCTGTGGATCGGCGCCCCCGACCGCTGGCCGGGGGATCTGGCCGCTCCTGACCGGACGGCTCCCACCGCGCTGTCGGCCATCCGTCTGCTCCTGGAACACACCGCCTGAAAGGGACGCACCGATGAGGGAACCTGCCACCACGGTCGGACTGCTGCACCCGGGCAGCATGGGGGCGGCCTTCGGCGCACAACTGCGCGCTCGGGGAGTCACCGTCCTGTGGTGCCCCGACGGCCGAAGCGACGCCACGCGAAGGCGTGCGGAGCAGGCCGGCCTGGAGCCCACTGCCTTCTCCGGCCTCCTGGACCGCGCAGACGTGGTCCTGTCCCTCTGCCCTCCTGCCGCAGCCGAGGAGCTCGCCGCACAGGTCGCCGCTCACGGCTTCGCGGGGCGCACGTACGTCGAGGCGAACGCGATCTCCCCGAGCCGCGTGAGAAGCATCGCCGCCCTCCTGCCCTGCGCGGAGACCATCGACGCGGCTGTGGTCGGCTCGCCGCCCGTCGGCGGCAAGAACCCGACGCTCTACCTCTCCGGGGAGCGCCGCCCTATGGGCAAGATCGAGCAGCTCTTCGCCGGTACCGACATCCGTACGCACGACCTGGGCACCGAGGTGGGAGCGTCGTCCGCCCTCAAACTCTCGTATTCCAGCTACCAGAAGGCGTCACGCGTCCTGGCCGCGTTGGCCTACGGAGCCGCGCAGGCGCACGGTGTCGGTGATGAGCTCCTGGCCATCGCGGCGAAGCGGACGGGCAGCTACCTGACCGAGACCGGCTATATCCCCAAAACTGCTGCCCGCGCCTGGCGTTGGGGTCCCGAGCTCACCGACGCGGCCGAGCTGCTCAGCGACGCGGGCCTCCCCGATGAGCTGATGCTGGCGGTCGTCTCGACGCTCGACCGCTGGGACACCGCGCGCGACGCCGCCCTCACCGTCGAGGAAGCCCTGGAGCTGCTGCGCGGCGATCCGGGCCACGGCTGACGGGGCCCGACCTCACGGAGGTGCTGTCAGCGCACCAGCTTCCGGATCACGATGCCCACGGTCAGGGTCGTGAACAGCAGGCCGCCACCGGTGCAGCCCACGGCGAGCGCAGTCCAGGCGTGCGTCTTCAGCTCAGAGGGTGCACCCACACCGACGTTCAACCACAGGGCGCAGGCCAGGACGAGCGCCCTCCCGGCGGCCACCAGGTCGAGGAGACCACCGTCCTGGGGGTCCCGAGCGGCACCGGAGAGGTGCAGGGCGACGGCCGTGAACAGCATGGCCCCTCCCAGGGTCCGCGCCGGGTTCCGCGCTCTCACACCCCACCCGAGGACGCCGCCGAGCAGAGCCCGGCCCGCGAGACGCCTGAGCAGGGGCCCCTCGGCCGCCTCCCGCTGCCGGGTGAAGTAGTACAGCTGATCACCCTCCGACATGCGTCGGCGCCCGGTCAGTGTGGAACGCACGGCCTCCAGGGCCCCGGGGCTCACCCGGGTGAACACCCGTTCCAGGAAACCGGTGACGTGCTCGTCGTTCCGGAAGACCGCATCGCCGAGGTCCACCTCCTGGACACTGCTCGTCCCCGCCAGCCGGTACCGGGCCGGGCCGATGGGCACCGCGAGCGCCCGGACCGAGGTGTCCGCGAGCTCCACCACCACCGGAGACACCTCGTCCGCGCTCGCGGCGAGGCTGGAAATGCTGGATGAGCGGAAGATCAGCTCCGCGGCGGCGCCGGTGACGGTCGTAGTGTCCGGCGCAGCCTGCCGGCGCTGTGCGGGCACGGTCTGCGCATGGCGCAGGCCGCGGACCACCACCGGGCCCCGGACCTCGCTGTCGAGCAGCGCGCTGGCCTCAGCGGGCACCACCATGCCGTTGATGCGCAGGCCGTCCCGGCACCGCACCCCCGTACCGCGGAAGGGTTCGTCCACGCGGACCCGTCGCAGGAGCAGAGCGGCGACGTCGACCTCGTCGAGGGTGAGGGATGCCAACCACAGGTCGTCGAGGGTGATGGTTTCGGTGACGTGCACATTCTCCAGGGACACCTGAGGCCGACGCTGCCGCCCCACGGCGGCCTGGCTGCGCAGGGCCAGCGTGGCCGCCCTCAGTCGTCTGAGCTGGACCGGCCCGCGCATCGCCGAGATCTGCACGGAGTCGGACACCCGCACCCCCTCGAAGCGCGTCGGCCCGCACGAGTGGACGTCCAGGGCTTCCAGGGCCGTCTCGCTCACATCGACCTCGGTGTTACGAGGCGTGTTGCGGACGACAAGCCGCCCGATCCGGGAGTTGCTCACCAGCAGGGCATCGGCGGCGCAGTGGTCGACGACCAGCTCCTCGATGACGCACGAGCGCAGGGTGACGGCCCCTGCCACGTTCACCCGATGGAGGGCCAGCCTGCCTGCGGTGAGCGAATCCAGCACCAGCGGTTCGTCGATGTCCCTCTGCCTGATCGTCAGGTCCCGTTCCCGGCCCGTAGACGCGTCCAGGTCCGCCGCACGTGCCAGCGCGTCGAGCGTGCTGATCGTCGCCATGTTTGTTCCCTCCCCACCGTGATGTACGGACCGCCGCGCGACGTCGTACCCGCGATCTCACCGTTCGGCGGTCGCGGCCTCTCCGAGGAAAGCGGCCAGGCTCGTGCCCCGGTGCCGCTCCACGTGGTGGTGCGCGTGGGCCCGGGCAATGATCTCGGCGGCCCCGGCCGGGTCGGTGCGGTCGGTGCGCATCAGGAGATCGAACGGCTCCTCACCGTCGGGCACCGTGCCCAGGTCGGCCCGCGCCTCGTCCCAGGCGGCGAGCCGGTCCTCGGTGTCCCGGTCACCTCTCCCTCGGGACCGCTGTTCGCACACGCCACGGGGCACCCACAGGAGCACGCACAGCCACGGCTCCCGGACGGCGCCTGTGAAGCTCCGCAGGTGCTCGACGCTGCCGATGTGCACGAGGGGGATGCGACCGGCACCGGTCATGGCGTCCAGGTCATCACGGTCGATGGCGTACGTGTTGCCGTACCTTCGGGTCTCCAGCACCAGGCGGTCGGCGGCGCGCAGGGCGGCCAGCTCCTCGCCGTCGGCCATGCGATAGCCGGTGGTACGCCCGGATCCCACCTTGATCTTGGTCAGCTGGCCGTATCGCGCGTCCAGGCCGGTCAGCGCGGCGCTGATGGTGTCCTTGCCCGCCGTCGGGGGGCCGAAGAGGACGACCCCTGCGGGGCTCCCGTCATGCTGCGCGTTCACCTTCGTGTTCACGTTCACGCCTGCCCCTCGCTGTACCGACGGGACAGGACCATGGCCACTGATTCCACCTGCTCGGCGAGCGGCGTCATCGCGGTGATCCGGTTGTCGACGAGGTGGAACTCCCCGACCGGACGCCGCTCCAGGGAGATCGAGCCGACGTACTGCCGCCAGTTCGCGAGCTTCCACGTGTCCCGTGCCGCGTTGCGCGAGGTGAGCCTTTCACGCATCGACGATGCGTCGCTGTCCACCCACACCACCTCCAGCCCGGCGCCCAGGCGCGAGCAGTGGCGACGTGTCCGGGCGGCCCACTGGTCGTCGACGACCTCGGCAAGGAAGGGCGCCACGGCCACCACCGGCACCCCGCACTCGAGGTTCTCCCAGCACGCCTTCATCAGGGACTCGTACTCCAACGGGCGCACGTTCTCGGCGTAGACGCTGCTCTGCCGGTCATCGGGGTCCCCGTTGAGGTGGGAGAGCAGCGACTCCGTGAGCGGCCTCGTCAGTGTGTCCTTGTCCAACAGCGGCCAACCCGTCGCCTGCGACATCATCTTCCCTGCCTCGGATTTGCCGGATCCGGCATATCCGGCGACGAGGACGAGCGCGAGCCCGTGCTCGTAGGCCTCCGAACCGATACTCAACGATGCTCCCCCGGGGCGTGACGTGAGCGTTCCATCCTCGGCACTCTAGCGCCAACTGATCAACATCGCGCCGGAGTTCGATGGTCGTGGACAGGCGCACCCGACACCGGGCGCCGGCTGCCCCGCGGCTGAGTCACGTCTCCCCCAGGGGCCATACGTAGGGCCCCTGGGGGTCGTCCAGCCAGGACCACTGGCCCTCCGCGCTGACCGAGACGCCGAAGCGTTCGCGGGCCGGGCGGTCCTCGCGGCGCCAGAGGTCCAGGGCCTCGCGGGGGTGCAGTACGCCCGCGGTCAGTACCAGCATGAACTGGAAGCGCTCGTTCTCCACCAGCTCGTACGGGAGGCCGTACTCCACGCCGGCCGGGTCGGGCGGCGGCAGGGCCGTGGCGCCGCGCAGCGGGACGAAGTACGCCGGGGTGTGAAGGAAGTTGCCCTCGGCGAAATCGGCGTCCCGGACGGTCAGTGCGATCAGGCCGGTCGACAGCGGGGCCAGGATCCGGGCCCCCGGGCGGCACTGGGCCGGCCAGGTGTGCGGGATCAGCGGCAGGGTGCAGGTCACCATGATCCGGTCGAACGGGGCCCGGGCGGGGCAGCCGCGCGCTCCGTCGCCGGTGATCACCGCGGGGTGGTAGCCGAGTTCGGCCAGGTGCGACCGCGCGGACTCGGTGATCTCCTCGTCCAGGTCGACGGTGGTGACGTGCTCGTCGCCGAGCCGGTGGCACAGCAGGGCCGCGTTGTAGCCGGTGCCCGCGCCGATCTCCAGTACGTCGTCGCCGTCGCGCACCTCCAGGGCGGCCAGCATCTTCGCCATCAGGGAGGGCTGGCTGCTGGAGGAGACCAGCCGCCCGTCGCGCAGCCGGGTCGCCAGGGGGGTGTCGACGTAGACCCCGCGCAGCCAGCGGGCCCGGCGTTCGGGGTCGGGGTCCTCGGCCCACAGCCGCTCGTGACCGGCGCCGCGGCCGGTCCAGAAGTACGGGACGAACACGTGCCGCGGCACGGCGGCGAACGCCGCCCGCCAGCGCGGGTCCTCCAGCACCCCGGCGGCGGTCAGCTCCCGCACCTGGGCGGCGTGCGCGGTGTCCCGCAGGTCCCGGGCCTCGATGCGTGCGGTGTGTGCGGCCATGCCTCCACTGTCCTGCGCCGGGGCGCAGCGTGCGAGTGCGAGCGGTCCTGGGACCGGGGTCCTGGTTCCGGGCGTCTGAGACGATGGTCGGGTGAATGAGATTCCGCGGGGCGCAGTTCAGGAGCAGACGTTCTACGAGCAGGTGGGCGGCGAGGAGACCTTCCGCCGCCTCGTCCGGCGCTTCTACCAGGGGGTGGCGGAGGACCCGCTGCTGCGCCCGATGTACCCGGAGGAGGACCTGGGCCCCGCCGAGGAGCGGTTCGCGCTGTTCCTGATGCAGTACTGGGGCGGTCCGACCACGTACAGCCAGCACCGCGGCCACCCGCGCCTGCGCATGCGGCACGCGCCGTTCCAGGTGGACGCGGCCGCCCACGACGCGTGGCTGAGCCACATGCGGGTCGCGCTGGACGAGCTGGGCCTGGCGCCGGAGCATGAGGCCCAGCTGTGGAAGTACCTGACGTACGCCGCCGCATCGATGATCAATACGGCGGGATAGCGGGACAGCAGGACAGCGGGACAGCAGGCTTTTCGGGGGCGGAGCGGGGCGGGGGCGGTCCGTCCGGTCAGACCGGCCGGACCTGGAATGCACCCAGGCCGCCGGTGACGCCGGGGCGTCGCATGGCGACGGAGCCGTACGGGGTGCGCAGCCGGAGCCAGGTCCCGACGGCGAGCAGCGCCACGGGGGCGGGGGCGCCGGGTGCACCGGGTGCGGGGGCAGGTGCGGACACGGACGCCCGTACCGGCCGCAGGAAGCCCAGGGACTGCGCGGCGTGCACGGCCCGCAGCGGGAGCTCGGTGTCGCCGAGCGTGCGGGACCAGATCTCGCGGCCGATGCGGTCGCGCTCGGAGCGGGTCCGGTGCTGCACGGGCAGGGCCTCGTCACGGGCCCGGAACTCGGCGACGGCGGCGGCCACGGCCGCTCCCATCGCCTCGGGTCCGGGCAGCCCCGGAATCTGCCGCCAGCCGCCGCGGGGCGGGAGAACCCCGGCCCAGGGCGGTCCGGTGACCGGCCCGGGCACGGCGGCCTCGGCCGAGGACTCGTCCACGGACTCCAGCAGCTCCCCGGCGGACACCGTCAGGTCCAGCGGCGTCGCGACGGGCGCGGCGAGCCGCACCGTACGGACGGCGAGGATGTCGAAGGACGGCGGCCGCCCGAAGACGGCGAGCGCGCCGCCACCCGCCTGGAGGCGGACGGCGGCGGCGCGGTCGTAGTGCACCAGCCGGCCCAGGAAGGCGGCGAGGTCCGCCGCCTCCCCGGAATCGGCGAAGCGCAACCGGTCGTTCATGCCGCGAGGGACCCGGTCGCGGACGAGGACACGGGCTCGGGCTCGTCGAGGTACTCCTGGAGGAAGCGCCTCTCCTCGGCCGTGATGCGGCGGGGCCGCCCGGCGGCGAGGTTGTAGGGCACGACCACGGTCTCGGCGCGCACGTAGACCGTCTCGGGCGCGTCCTCGGTCGCCTCGTCCTTGACCTCGTAGCGGATGGTCAGGGACGCGGCGCCTATCCGGGTCACCCAGGACTCGATGAGGACCGGCTCGTGGCGGTGCACGAGGGGCAGCTTGTAGTCGATCTCGTGACGGGCCACGACGGACCCGCCCGTGAAGGACTCACTGCCCTCCCCCGGCGCGAGGCGGAACATGAAGTCGATCCGCGCCTCCTCCAGGTAGCGGAGGAAGACGACGTTGTTGACGTGCCCGAAGGCATCCATGTCCGCCCAGCGCAAGGGGCACCGGTAGTGGTGTCTGGCCATGACGGCGACCTCAGCCTCGGGTGAGCTTCTTGTAGGTGGCACGGTGCGGACGGGCCGCGTCCGGGCCCAGCCGCTCGATCTTGTTCTTCTCGTACGACTCGAAGTTGCCCTCGAACCAGTACCACTTGGACTCGCCCTCGTACGCCAGGATGTGCGTGGCGACTCGGTCGAGGAACCAGCGGTCGTGGGAGATGACCACGGCCGCACCGGGGAACTCCAGCAGCGCGTTCTCGAGCGAGGACAGGGTCTCGACGTCGAGGTCGTTGGTGGGCTCGTCGAGGAGCAGCAGGTTGCCGCCCTCCTTGAGGGTCAGCGCCAGGTTGAGGCGGTTGCGCTCACCACCGGACAGCACGCCGGCCGGCTTCTGCTGGTCCGGACCCTTGAAGCCGAAGGCGCTGACGTACGCGCGGGACGGCATCTCGACCTGGCCCACGTTGATGTAGTCCAGCTCGTCCGACACGACCGCCCAGAGGGTCTTCTTGGGGTCGATGTTGGCGCGGGACTGGTCGACGTAGCTGATCTTGACGGTCTCGCCGACCTTGACGGAGCCGGAGTCCGGCGCCTCCAGGCCCTGGATCATCTTGAAGAGCGTGGTCTTGCCGGCGCCGTTCGGGCCGATGATGCCGACGATGCCGTTGCGCGGCAGCGTGAAGGACAGGTCGTCGATGAGGACCTTGTCGCCGAACGCCTTCGAGAGGTTGTTGACCTCGACCACGATCGAGCCCAGACGCGGGCCCGGCGGGATCTGGATCTCCTCGAAGTCAAGCTTCCGCATCTTGTCCGCCTCGGCGGCCATCTCCTCGTAGCGGGCGAGGCGGGCCTTGGACTTGGTCTGGCGGCCCTTGGCGTTGGAGCGGACCCACTCCAGCTCTTCCTTGAGGCGCTTCTGGCGCTTCTCGTCCTTGCGGCCCTCGACCTTGAGGCGGGTGGCCTTCTTCTCCAGGTAGGTGGAGTAGTTGCCCTCGTAGGGGTGCGCGCGGCCGCGGTCGAGCTCGAGGATCCACTCGGCGACGTTGTTCAGGAAGTAGCGGTCGTGGGTGACCGCCACGACGGCGCCCTTGTACTGGGAGAGGTGCTGCTCCAGCCAGTTCACCGACTCGGCGTCGAGGTGGTTGGTGGGCTCGTCGAGGAGGAGCAGGTCCGGGGCCTCGATGAGCAGCTTGCAGAGCGCCACGCGGCGCTTCTCGCCACCGGAGAGGGTGGTGACCGGCCAGTCGCCGGGCGGGCAGCCCAGGGCGTCCATGGCCTGCTCCAGCTGGGCGTCCAGGTCCCACGCGTTGGCGTGGTCCAGGTCCTCCTGGAGCTTGCCCATCTCGTCCATGAGGGCGTCGGTGTACTCGACGCCCATCAGCTCGGCGACCTCGTTGAAGCGCTTGAGCTTCTTCATGACGTCGGCGGCGCCGTCCTGGACGTTCTCCAGGACCGACTTGGACTCGTCGAGCTTGGGCTCCTGCATGAGGATGCCGACGGTGTAGCCGGGCGACAGGAAGGCGTCACCGTTGGACGGCTGCTCCAGACCCGCCATGATCTTCAGAACGGTGGACTTACCGGCGCCGTTGGGGCCGACCACACCGATCTTCGCGCCGGGCAGGAAGTTCAAGGAGACGTCATCAAGAATCACCTTGTCGCCGTGCGCCTTGCGCGTCTTGCGCATGGTGTAGATGAACTCAGCCAAGAGAAACCGTCCGGCAGATCGATGGTGGGCAGATACACCCCATCTTGCCGTACGTCCATACCCTCGGGCGAATGGGTAGGTCAGGACCCCGTGCCCCGGGAGCCGCCGGTCGGCAAGGGGAGGCGGCCGCCGGTCGGCGCGGGCGGCCGCCGGTCAGCGGGGCGGGAGACGGTCAACGGGGCGGGAGACGGTCAGCGCGGGCGGTAGACGGTCAGGGCGTCGGGGAGCTCGTCGAGGACGAGGGCGGGCGGGGCCTCGGCGTACTCGCCGTCGTAGGCGAGCGGGGTGCCCGCGGGGATGTCCCCGATGCGCAGGCTGCGCAGGCGGGTGGCCACGTGGACCGGGGAGCGGCTCAGCGGCCCGGTGAAGGCGGCGGCCAGGAGCCGCGGACCGGGACGGCCGCCGCCGTGGACGAGCCGGAGGTCCAGCAGGCCCTCGCCGAGGTTGTCGCGGCGTCGGGGGGTGGGGCCGGTCCCGTGGTAGGTGCCGTTGCCCGCGAAGAGCAGCCATACGCTCCGGGGCCGCCCCGCCAGCCGCAGCCGCACGGGCCGCTGGGCGCGCAACACCCGCCAGGCCGCCAGCAGTGCGGCCGGGCCGCCGCCGATGCGCGGGGCCCAGCGCAGCCGGTGGCCGAGCAGTTCCGGATACGCGCCGATGCTGAAGTTGTTCAGGAAGTAGCCGGGCTCTCCGCCGGGCCCCGGGGAGAAACGGCCCACGCCGACGCGGACGGCCTGCCCCTGCGCCACGGCCTCGCAGGTCGCCGCGGCTCCGGCGAGGCCGAGGTCGATCGCGAAGTGGTTGAGGGTGCCCCCGGGGAACACGGCCAGCGGCACCCCGGCGCGCAGGGCGGCGCCGGCGGCGGCGTTGACCGTGCCGTCGCCGCCGCAGATCCCGAGCACGGCGGCCCGCGAGGCCGCCTTCGCGAGGGTGGCGGTCAGCTCCGAGGCCTCGCACTCGATCACCTCGGCCTCGGGCAGGCGGGAGCGCACCGCGTCGAGACCGGCTGCCGAGGACGTCCCGGAGGCGGTGTTGACCACCACGGTGAGCCCGGCTCCGTCGGGCAGGGCCGGGGCCCCGGCGGCCGGCCGCTCGTCGCCCGGCACGACCCGGGCCTCCTGCGCGTCCCGCGCGAGGCGGCGTACGACGAAGCCCGCGAGCACCCCCAGGGACGCGCCCGCGAGCACGTCGGAGGGGTAGTGGACCCCGGTGTAGACGCGGGAGAACGCCACGGACGCGGCGACCGGGGCCAGCGCGGCCCCCCAGCCGGGGGACGCCAGCGCCACGCCGGTGGCGAAGGCGAAGGCCGATGCCGAGTGCCCGGACGGGAAGGAGGTGGTCTGCGGCTGCGTGGCCAGCTGCCGGCTCAGGGGCACGCCCTCCAGCAGCGGCCGCGGCCTGCGTACGGACCACTTGCCGACGGTGTTGATGGTCGCGGAGGCCAGCGCCAGCGAGGCGACCCCGCGCACGGCGGCCCTACGGGCACCGTTCGATCCGAGGACGGCGATCGCGGCGGCGGCCCCGCCCCACAGCACCCCGTGGTTCGCGGCCCGCCCGAGCCGCGGCAGCACCCGGTCGGCCCCGGGCCAGTGCCGCTGGGCCACCGCGTCGAACAGTCGGCGGTCCCATCGCGCGAGGGTGCCGGACCAGGTGAGTTCTTGATCAGCCATCCTGTGCCCCTACCCCCGGCGGCGGATCCGAATCGGGGCCGACGGCCACTCGGCCCAGCCGGAGCAGGCCACCGGGCCACCGGGCCACCGGGCCGTGCGGTCCGGCCCACCGGCCACCACCGGTCACCAGTCCACCGGTCACCGGTCCCCGGTCCCCGGTCCACCGGGTCCACCGGCCCGAACCACAGGGCGCCCCTTACGCCTCGTCCTCCTCGTCCTGCGGGCGCTTGCGGAGCAGCAGCACCACGAGCCCTCCCAGGACCACCAGGCCCACCGCCAGGGAGGCGATGACCGGCGTGGCCGCCGAGCTGCCGCTGGTCGCCAGCCGCTCCTCGTCCGGGGAGGGCGTCGGGACAGCCGCGGACTGCGTGCCCATCGCCTCGACCGTCGAGCCGGCGCCCGCGTCCTCGGTGGTGCCCGAGGCCGCGCCCTCGGTCGTGCCGACCCCCGTCGCCGGGGGCTGGGGCCAGACGGCCATGGCCGTGGCGGCGGCCGCGGACTCGCTGGAGCCGGCCACGATCTGCGCCTGCATCGGCAGCTCACCGGTGAAGACCCGGCCGACCGGCACCTTGGTCGCGCCCTGGACGGTGACCGAGGCCGTCCCGTCGGGGGTGCCCGCGGGCACCTCGAAGTACAGCCGGCTCCCATTCACCGCGGTGGTCAGGGGCTGCCCCTCGGCGTCCACCACCCGCACCCCCATGGCGACGGCCGCCGCGTCCGGGATCACCGACACGCTCCGCGCCCCGGTGCGCACGGTCACCGGGCCGAGCCGGGTGCCCACCGCCCCGGACACGTCCCCCGGGTCCAGCCCGAGCGAGGCCGAGGGCTCGGGGAGCTGCCCCGCCGCGCGCTGCAGATAGTCGGCCAGCTTCTCGGCCGCCGGGTCCGTGGCCTCCACGTTCACCCCGTCCGCCAGCCGCCAGATCGCCACCTGGGTGCCGGCCGCCGCGCTCTCCGCCGTGAGGGCCCCGGCCCCGGCTGCCTTGGCGAGGTCGGCCAGATCGTTCAGCTGCGGGTAGGAGTGCTCCAGGACCCAGCGGATCCGGCCCGCCTCCCGGTTCCCGGCGAGCGGGCTGCGGCTCCAGCCGCTCTCGGTGTACCGGGCCTGCGGCTGGGCGTTGCCCGTGACGCCCACCCCGTACGTCTGGAGCATTCCGCCGCCGTCGACCCGCATCTCGTAGAGCCCGGCCGGGATCTGCCGGACCGACCCGTCCCCGGAGCGCAGGACCGCCTGCCCGTACGTCTTCAGTCCGTCCAGCACGGCGCTCGCACCCTCGGGCGACCTGGGGGCGGCCGGGCCGGAGTCGGCGGCCGCCCGCGCTCCGGGCGCGGCGGCGAGGGCCGCGGCCAGCAGGGCCACCGCCAGCGGCCGGCGCGCGGAGCCCCGTCCCGCCGCAGCGGGTTCGGGACAAGGAGGCGCGAGGACAGGAGCGAAGGCAGGAGCAGCGGCAGCGACAGGAGCAGTGGCGGGAGCGGCCGGAGGAGTCGGCGCAGCCGCAGGAGCGGAACGAGGAGCGGAGGATGCGGGAACGGCAATCGACACAGTCTTCCCCTTCGGGCCAAAGACCCTGGTGCCCGTGAGTACCGGGGAATCCTATCGGGCTCGAACACTCAGACCACCGCCGCCTTCTGAGTGTCCATCAGTGGCGTGTCCGTCCGGACCACTCGCCGGAAGGCGGCCGTACCGCGGTTCAGGTCGTGTCCGATGGCCGTGGCGTCGATGTCCGCCGAGAACCAGCGGTTGCCCTCCCCGTCGGGCGGGTCCTCCCGCACGCGCAAGCGCCCGTGCACCACCAGCGGCTCGCCGACCGATACGGATCCGGCGAGGTTCACCGCGAGTGTCCGGCGCGCCCAGACCGTGTAGAAGCTGGTGCTCCCATCGATCCAGGTGTCCTTGCGGCGGTCGAAGTACCTCGGCGTGACCGCGAAGCGGAACCGCGCCGCCGGGCCGTTCACCGTCTCCTTGTAGTCGATCTGCGTCGCCACACAGCCCACCAGCGTCACCTGGGTGTCGTACATCCCGGCCGCCCTCCCCCGTGGTTCCCACCCGTACGGTCATCCGTACGGGCCTTCGTACGGACCGTCCGCACGAGGTACGAACCATGCTGGGGCAGGCCGCGGTCTCCCGCTCCGGCCTGTGGATTACTGACGGGTTGTGGACAACTTGCTCCCCCCTGCGGCCACCGTGGCGTACTGCTCCCGCACCTCCCGGTAACGCAGCAGCTCCGCCGCCACCGGTTCCAGCACCCGGGCCCGCCCGCATCCGGCCGCGGCCTGCCGCAGTTTGCGCTCCGCGTCCTGCCCGTAGCGCCGGGCCGGGCCCCGGGCGGCGATCGAGCAGGACCACTCCACGAGCGGCCCGCCGATGATGCCCGCCACCATCAGCAGCACGGGCGGCAGCAACCTCGGTTCGAGGACCCCGACGATCTGCCCGACCAGCCACAGTCCGCCGAAGATCTGCAGCAGGGTCATGGCCGCCTGCGTCAGCACCGCCGCCGGCCACCACTTGGGGCGCGGCGGTCTGGCACTCGGCACCGCGAACGCCGCGCCGAGGGTCACCGCGATCTCGTCCAGCGCCTCCGGAAGCCGGTCGGCGCCACGCACCGCGGTCTCCCGGACCGCCTGCGCCCACGGCTCGGGCAGCCCGGAGACCGCCTCGTCGGCGACCGCCCGTACGGCCTGCTCCACCCGCTGGCGCGCGGTCACCTCCTCCTCGACGGGGGCCTGCGCGACCGCCGGGCCGCGACCGCCGATCGCCGCCAGGGCGGCCAGACCCGCCAGGGTGCGCGGCGCGCGCCGGCCCTCGTACCAGCGCCACAGCCGCAGCCACGGCGTCCCGCACGCCTTCCCCGCATTGCGCCGCCACGCGCGCTCGGCGGCGAGTCCGGCCGCGTACGCCCCGACCGCCTCGGCGAGCCGGTCCTCGAACTCGGCGCGCGCCGCCTCCCCGATCTCCGGCCCGGCGTGCCCGTCGGCCACGTACAGCGGGCGCAGGCGTGCGGCCGCACGGTCGACGTCGGCGGAGATCCGGCGGGTGGCCGCGCCCTTCTCCTGGGTGAACTGTCCGAGGAGCTCGCGCAGTTCCCCGACGCCCTCCCCGGTGAGTGCGGACAGCCCGAGGACGGTGGCGCCGGGCTCGCCGTGCTCGCCGAGGGCGATCCCGTCGTCGTCGAGGAGCCGGCGGAGGTCGTCCAGTACGAGATCGGCGGCCTCTCCGGGCAGCCGGTCCACCTGGTTCAGGACGACGAAGGTGACCTCCGCGTGCCCGGCGAGCGGTCGCAGGTACCGCTCGTGCAGGACGGCGTCCGCGTACTTCTCCGGGTCCACCACCCACACCACGGCGTCGACCAGCGCCAGTACGCGGTCCACGTGGTCCCGGTGTGCGCCGACCGCCGAGTCCAGGTCGGGCAGGTCGACGAGGACCATGCCGCGCAGCGCCTCCGCCTCCGAGGTCTCGCGGGGGCGGCGGCGCAGCCGGCCCGGGATCTCCAGCCGGTCCAGCAGTCCGGCGGCCCCGTCCGACCAGCTGCACGCGATGGGGGCGGCGGTGGTCGGGCGGCGCAGGCCCATTTCGGAGATCTGCACACCGGCGAGTGAATTGAACAGAGTGGACTTGCCACTTCCGGTGGCTCCGGCGATGGCGACGACGGTGTGCTGGGGCGACAGCCCGCGACGCGACGCCGCCTCGTCCAGGACCCGCCCCGCCTCGGCGAGGGTCTTGCCGTCGAGCCTGGTCCGGGAGAGGCCGACCAGTTGGCGCAGCGCGTCGAGGCGCAGTCGCAGGGCCTGCCCCTCGGGGCTGAGCGGGGGCGCGGTCGACTTGCCGCCGTCGCTGCCGGCGCCCGAGACGGCCCGGACGAGCGCGTCGTCGTTCTCGTCGCCCCCGTCGTCCTCCTCGCTCCCGTCGACGGCCCGGGGGCGCGAGCGCGCGATGAGTCCGTCGTCCCAGCGGTCGTCGGTGCGGTCGGTCAGGGCGGTCACCGCGTCACCTCTCCTTCTGCAGTACGGACAGCGCGGCAATCAGCTCGGCCTGTGGTTCCGGGGTCACCTCGAGCGCCTCCAGCGGGGCGAGCCGGCGGTTGCGTTCGGCGCGCAGCACCTGGTCGAGGTGGTCGCCGACCAGTTCCCCGCCCCGGTCGCGCAACCTCAGGGCGGCCTGCGCGCCGATCCGTTCGGCGAGCTTCTCCCCGGCGGGCCGGGCCCGTTTGCCGCCGAGGAGGGCGGCGACGAGGAGGGCGGCGACGCCGTCGGGGTCGGGTGCGGGCTGCTTGTCGAGCTTGCCCACCTCCTCCTCGGCGAGCTCCTCCAGGACCCGCCGCCACCGGCGTACGGCCATGCCGATGCGTTCGCCCGCCTCCCGGTCGGGCGCGGGCAGTGCGACCGCACCGGCGGCCGGTTCGCGCCGCCAGGCCTCGGCGATCCGCTCGTCGGCGGCGGCGACGGCGCACTGGAGGAGCGCGGCGAGGGATTCGGCGAGCGAGTCCAGCAGTTCGTCGGCGCTGGTGTCGAGCGGGTAGCCGCGCCACCGGGTCAGGGCGTCCCCGGCCAGTACGGCGCCGTGGTCGAGCCGGTTCCGGACCCGTTTGCCCTCCCGTTTGTACGCGTCCTCGACGGCCGAGGTCAGCCGTACGGCGGCGGCGTGCTGGGCGGCTACGGCGGAGGCGAGCTCCGGCATCCGGCGCCCGAGGGAGTCCAGCGCGCCGAGCGCGGTGCGCCCGACGGCGTACTGCCGAGCGGCCGGATCCTGCGCGTGGTGGGCGAGCCAGGCGAACAGCGGGGCGACGGCACTGGCCGGCAGCAGCCCGCCCCCGCCCGCGGACTCGGGCAGTTCCGGAACGGTGAACCGCGGTACGTCGCCCAGCCCGGCCTTGGTGAGCAGCGCCCCGTACTGCCGCGAGACCTCGGTGAGCACCTGGTGCGGGACCCGGTCGAGGACGGTGACGAGGGTGGCCTTGTACTGCTTCGCGGTGCGCAGCAGGTGCCAGGGGACGGCGTCGGCGTACCGCGAGGCGGTGGTGACCATCACCCAGACGTCGGCGGCGCAGATGAGTTCGGCGGCGAGGGTCCGGTTCTCGACCACCAGGGAGTCGATGTCGGGCGCGTCGAGGATGGCCAGGCCGCGCGGCAGGCTGGAAACGGTCTCGATCCGCATCTCGCGGGTCGCATGGGTGTTGGCCGGTCCGCGATCGCGGAGCCGGGACCTGGCGGCGGGGGGCACCTCTTCTTCCTCGTGCGGCACCCAGACCCGCATCAGGTCGGGCAGTACACGCATTCCGGCGAACCAGTGGTGGTCATCCGGATGGCAGACGAGCACCGGGGTGCGGGTGGTCGGGCGCAGCACCCCGGCTTCGCTGACCTGCCGGCCGACGAGGGAGTTGACGAGGGTGGACTTACCGGCCCCGGTGGACCCGCCGACGACGGCGAGCATCGGCGCCTCGGGCGCCTTCAGCCGGGGTACGAGGTAGTCGTCGAGCTGCGCGAGCAGCTCGGCTCTGGTCTGACGGGCGCGCGGAGCGCCGGGCAAGGGCAGCGGCAGACGCACGGACGCGACCCGGTCGCGCAGGGCGGACAGGGCATCGAGCAGCTGAGGCCGAACATCCAAGGTCACCACATGCGAAGAATGCCCAATTTAGGACCATTTTTGAAGCTTATACGTCCTCTGCGCGCCGACGGCGACTCCAGTGGGACATTCTGGGCACGACGGACGAGTGGGGCGCAGGCATAACGAGTGCACAACACCAAGGGCGACGCGGCGCAAAAGCGATGCGAGAATCGCACCTGCCTGCGATTATCGGGACCGCTTCACCGAACCTCCACATCGTGGCCCGCGAGTGAAGCAACCGGGACAAGGCAACCGGAGCCCTATCCTTGACCCGGCACGGACCTCAGCCCCACCCCCACCAGGGGCTCCAGGCCCACCAGGCCACCTTCCGGCCCCCGTAGCTCAGTGGATAGAGCAGGTGCCTTCTAAGCACTTGGCCGCAGGTTCGAGTCCTGCCGGGGGCACTCTTTCCGCACCACCCGAAGCCCTCCCCCGCGGAGGGCTTTCGTGCAGGTCGGAGCAGCCCAGGGAGCGCCTCGTAGCGGCACGGTAAGAGCCGATCCGCTCTCGGACGACGGCCGGCGACATCCGACGACGGCCGACGACGGGCCGTCCCCGCGCGGCCGGTTCCGGGCCCTTGCGTCAGCGGCCGCCCGCAACGCCGCGCTGTTCGGAACCACTTGGGGTGCGGGTCGGCGTGCGGGCAGGGATGAACCACGGATCACCGTGCGCGGCTCGGCCGGTGGGGCCACGATCACGGCCGACAGCGGGGGCCACGGATGCTCGCGGGGCACCCATCTCGCGCTGCCCCGAGGGGATTTCGGCAACCTTCCGGGCCGCATCGTCGTCGTGTCCGCCAGGACCGGACCGGCGACGGTACATCGTCACGGAGGCGGGCCGGAGGGGCGGCGGGGCCTGTTCGACCGCGACGCGGAGGGCACGGTCGTGGGCGTTGGCCTCGCTTGCCGGCTCTTCGGGCGGGGCCCCCGTCCCGTCCTGACCGACTTGCGGGAAGGCCGGGGATGCGGTTGCGTCGAAGGAGGTGGTACGTGGTTTCCGTCTCCCCTGGTTTGGGGGTGAGCCATCGTGCTGTTCACCCATCGCGCGGACGCCGGCGAGCAGCTCGCACAGGCGCTCCGGCACCTGAAGGAGGAGGATCCCGTCGTACTGGGCCTGCCCCGCGGCGGAGTCCCGGTCGCCTACCGGGTGGCCCGCGCGCTCGGCGCCCCGCTCGATGTGATCGTCGTCCGCAAGCTCGGTGTCCCCCACCACCGCGAGCTGGGCTTCGGCGCGATCGGCGAGGGCGGCGTACGCGTCATCAGCGAGGACATCGTCCGCGGCAGCCGGCTCCGCCCGCAGGACGTCGCGGAGGTCGAGCACGCCGAGGAGGCGGAGCTCGCCCGGCAGGCCCGCCGGTTCCGCGGGGACCGTCCGCGGGTGCCCCTCGACGGCCGGACCGTGATCGTCGTGGACGACGGGATCGCGACCGGTGCCACGGCGGCGGCCGCGTGCGAGGTCGTCCGGGCGCAGGGTGCGGCGCGCGTGGTGCTGGCCGTTCCGGTGGCCCCGCCGGACGCGGTCGCGCGGCTGGGATCGGCCGCCGACGAGGTGGTGTGCCTCTCCACACCGCACGCCTTCCGCGCCGTCGGCGAGTGGTACCAGGACTTCTCCCAGACCCCCGACGAGGAGGTCGTCTTCCTGCTGGCGCGGGCCGCGGCCGATCCCCTCTCCCGCCCGCCGGTCCGGCCCACCGCGGTCGAGGTGGACGCCGGAGGCCTCACCCTGCCCGGGGACCTCGCCCTTCCGGAGGGCGCCGGGGCGGTCGTGGTGTTCGCCCACGGCTCCGGCAGCAGCCGCCACAGCCCCCGCAACCGGGCGGTGGCGGCGGAGCTCAACCGGGCGGGCCTCGGCACCCTGCTCCTCGACCTGCTCACGCCCGCCGAGGAGACCGATCGGGCCCATGTCTTCGACGTCGAGACGCTGGCCGGGCGGCTCGCCGACGCCACCGCGTGGCTGCGCGGGCGGGCGTCCCTGCCGATCGGCTGGTTCGGGGCGAGCACCGGAGCCGCGGCGGCGCTGTGGGCGGCGGCCGCGGACCCGGACATCGGCGCCGTGGTGTCCCGCGGCGGCCGACCCGACCTGGCCGGCCCGCGGCTGGCGGCCGTACGGGCCCCCACGCTGCTGATCGTGGGCGGCCGGGACACTACGGTCCTCGACCTCAACCGCCGGGCCCGGGGCGAGCTGCGCTGCGAGAACCGGTTGGAGGTCGTTCCGGGGGCCACCCACCTCTTCGATGAGCCGGGCGCCCTGGAGGAGGTGGCCGGCCTGGCCCGCGACTGGTTCACCCGCCACCTGACCCCGTGACCGCGAAAGGTGACCCGTGACCGGTGACCCGTGACCCGTGGAAGGCAGCAGTGGCGCGGCAGCACCCGGACGCGCGACCATGAGGAGATGGAACGGGCGAGGGATCAGGCGTCTGTGCAGGTCCCGGCCGGGGAACAGGTAGGGGAGCCGGTACCGGAGCAGGTGCGGGAGGTCAGCGCCCCGGGCCGGATCGCGGCGCCGGGCGAGGACATCGGCCCCGAGGAGCTGGCGCTCGCGGCCCGCAACCACGGCCTCCCGCTGGAAGCCCTGCGCTACGACGTCACGCCGCCCGGACTGCACTACGTCCTGGTCCACTACGACATACCCGCGGCCGACGCCGCCCGGTGGTCCCTCTCCGTCGGCGGCCTGGTCCGTACCCCGCTGTCGCTGGACCTCGCCGCCCTGCGCGCGTTCCCCGCGGTCACCCACCGCGTCACCATGGAGTGCGCGGGCAACGGCCGGGCCCGCCTCACCCCCCGGCCGGTCAGCCAGCCGTGGCTGGTCGAGGCGGTGGGCACCGCCGACTGGACGGGTGTTCCGCTGCGGCTCGTCCTCGCCGCGGCCGGGGTGCAGCGAGACGCCGTCGAGGCCGTGTTCACCGGCGCCGACCACGGGATCGAGCGGGGTGTCGAGCAGGACTACCGGCGCAGCCTGCCGGTGGCGGCCGCCACCGGGGACGATCCGGAGGTGCTGATCGCCTACGCGATGAACGGCCTGCCCCTGCCCCCGCAGCACGGTTTCCCGCTGCGGCTGGTCGTCCCCGGCTGGTACGGCATGGCGCACGTCAAGTGGCTGCGCGAGATCACCCTCGTCGACACCCCGTTCACCGGTTTCCAGCAGGCCGTGGCCTACCGGTACCGGCGGTCCGCCGACGATCCGGACGACCCCGGCGAGCCGGTCACCCTGATCGCGCCGCGCGCCCTGATGGTCCCGCCGGGCTTCCCCGACTTCATGACCCGCACCCGTGTCGTGCGCCCGGGCCCCGTACCGCTGGAGGGGCGGGCCTGGTCCGGCCACGGGGCCGTGGCCCGGGTGGAGGTGAGCGCCGACGGGGGCCGCTCCTGGGCCCGGGCCGAGGTCGCGCCGCCGCAGCCGCACCGGTGGGCGTGGCAGGCCTGGTCCTGCGTGTGGCCGGCCGCACCGGGCCGCCACACACTGACCGTCCGCGCCACCGACACCGAGGGCCGTACGCAGCCGCTCGAACAGCCGTGGAACCGGGGCGGCTTCGGCAACAACATGGTCCAGCAGGTCCCGGTCATGTGCTGCTGAGCGGCAGGAGCTCTAGGAAATTCCGAGGAGCCGCACCGCTTGGTAGTAGGTCCAGGCAGTGCCGTCGCAGGAGTTCCTGCGGCTGCCCGAATAGTGCGCGCAGACCCGCTTCAGGTCCGCGTGGAACGCCAGGTCCAGCCGTTGCTTGGCGGCCGGAAACAGCCCTGCCGCGCGATGGTTCCGGTAGCCGAAGTCATGGCGCGCGCAGGCGTCCGCGAAGGGGAAGCCCAAGGGGTTGTCGGGGGACGAGGTGCACTGGTCCGTCGACCAGTCGAAGGCGTACGCGGCCCAGGCCGCCCGGTGCTCGCGCGCCTCGGCCCACGCCTGGTAACTGGCGGCACCGGTCTGCGTCCAGCGGCTGAGCACCTGCGGCTTGTCGGCCGGGACCTGCGGTGCGGCCCAGGCCGCCGGGGCGAGGGCGAGCACCGCGGTGGCGGCGGCGGTGGCGAGAGCGGGGACGAGGCGGCGACGGCGCATGGGGTTCCTCGGTGCCTGGTCGGAAGGGATCACCTCCGGCCAACTGCCCCGGGCGCCCTGCGGTTACTGCGCGTCGGCCACAGCGCGCGGCCACAGCGCCTCGGCCCGGCCGAAACCGGCACCCTCCCAGGTATGAGTCCGTATGGGACTTGCGGCGCACTCCTGTTTCGTTCTGAGGAGGGACGCGCCGCGGGGCCCTGCCGCCGAGACTGGAAGCATGAACCGCCGCCCGCTCGTCATCGCCGCAGCCACCGTGGGAGTGCTCGCCACGGCCGCCTTCGCGCTGCCCAACCTGCCGCCGAACCCCGTGACCGACACCATCGACAACAAGGTGTACAAGGAGAAGGGCAAGCGCTTCGCGAGCGCCGCCGATGCTCCCAAGCGCGAGAAGGCTCCGTTCGCCCTGCCGTCCTGGATACCCAAGGACGCCACCGATGTCCGCATACGGGTGCGCACGACCGGCGAGGCCCGGCTGATCCGGTTCACCCTCGGCGCGACGCCGCTGGACGGCCCCCAGTGCGGTGCGAGCACTCCGAAGCCCGTGGGCAACCCGGAGCTGCACGCCAAGTGGTGGCCGGGCGGCAGCCTGCGGGACGGGGCGCGCTCCGAGTGCCGGGGCACCCACCAGTACCAGGTCGTGGTGCGCGGCAAGCGGGTCTACGCCTGGACGGACGGCACCCCGGGCACCGGCTCCCGGGACGGCGCCCCCGCGCTGCGCGCCCACGGCTGACCACCCCTCGGCCACAGGGCACCGAGCGGGCAGGCGGGAGTACGGGCGTGCCGTTCCGGCTCCGGTGAACCGGCTCCCGGGAGTGTTCAGTCGCGGGCCAGTGCCGCCGCGGTCGCCCGGGCGAAGCCTTCCGGGTTGTCGAGCATGATGTTGTGCCCGCAGTCGGGGACGGACACCACGGCCACGCCCGAGGCCTCCAGGGCTTCGGCACCCGGGAGCGGACCGTCCGCCTCCGGCAGCAGGTAGGTGCACGGGATCTCCGACTCCAGCAGCAGCTCGCGCATGGTGGGCGTGGTGCCCGCGACCAGGTGGACGGCGGTGCGGTACAGGGCGGTTCGGCCGGCGAGCCGCATCGTCGCCCACCAGTGCGCGCCGACTCGGTCCCGCACCTCGGCCCAGCCCCCGCTCAGGAACTCCTCCTCGGTGTAGGAGGCGATCCCGCTGCTCCCGGGCATGACGGGCACGGGCTGCTGCGGGTCCAGGTTGGCATCGACGAGCACCAGCCGGGACACCAGGTGGGGGTGCCGGTGGGCGAGCACGATGGCGACGGCCCCGCCCATGCTGTGCGCGATCAGCTCGGCGCCCTTCGCACCGGCCGCCGTGAGGGCGGCGGCCAACGCGTCGGCGTGCGCTTCGAGGGTGTAGGAGAACCCCTCGGGCCGGTCGCTGTGCCCGTGGCCCAGCAGATCGACCAGCAGCGAGCGCCGCCCCGCCAGCAGCTGATGCGTGGCGCTCGCCGTGAAGTAGGCGGGCGAGGTGGCCCCCAGCCCGTGCACATAGACCCGGGCCGGCTCCTCCCCCGGCAGCTCGACCCAGCGGATCCGGTCGCCCTCCGGCGTGACCACGGCGTTCTTCACGATGCTCCCCCTCGGCGTCTTCGCCCTTGACGGCCGGAACAGGCTAAGGGGTGCCCCCGCCGGGGCTGTCGCTGCCCGCCACGCCGTGCCGCATATCGGCTGACCATCCGTCATGTGCGCACTATCGTGACCGCCATGGACATCCGCCGGGCCGTCACCCCCGCCGAGCTCTCGGCCGCCGAATCCCTCTTCGACGGGCCCGCCCGCACGGAGTGGTCCGAGCGGTTCCTCGCCGCCCCGGGCCACGTGATGCTCATCGCCTACGTCGACGGCGTGCCCGCCGGGATGGTCTCCGGCATCGAGATGAGCCACCCCGACAAGGGCACCGAGATGTGCCTGTACGAGCTCTCCGTGGACGAGGGGTACCGCCGCCGCGGCATCGGCCGCGACCTGACCCTGGCCCTCGCCGAGGAGGCGAAGGCGCGCGGTTGTTACGGCATGTGGGTGGGGGTCGACACCGACAACGAGGCCGCCCTGGCCACCTACACCTCGGCCGGCGCGCGCGACGAGGGAGTCTTCTCGATGCGCGGCTGGCCCCTCGCTCCGTAGCCCGGACGGTCCCCTCCCCGCACGGCCTCCCCGCCAGCCTCCGCGCCCCGCCCGGAGCTTAGGGTGAGCGCGGATCAACTCGTAGGTTGGTCGGGGGATCGGGGGATCGGGAGAGGGCCATGCACAACACCACCGAGGTGTTCGAGCCACTGCGGGCGGACGATCCGTCTACCGTGGCCGGTTACCGCATCGCGGCCCGGCTCGGCGCGGGTGGCATGGGCCGGGTCTACCTGTCGCACACCCAGGGCGGCCGGCCGGTGGCCATCAAGGTCGTACGGCCGGAACTGGCCGAGGATCCGGCGTTCCGGCGGCGGTTCCGTCGCGAGGTGGAGGCCGCCCGACGGGTCCGGGGCGCGTACACGGCCGAGCTGATCGACGCCGACGCGGACGGGACGCCGCCCTGGCTGGCCACCCTGTACGTGCCCGGGCCCTCGCTGTCGCAGGCCGTGGCCCGGCGCGGACCGCTGCCCGTGCCCGCCGTGCTGTGGCTGATGGCGGGTGTGGCCGAGGCCCTCCAGGCGATCCACGCCGCGGGCATCGTGCACCGGGACATGAAGCCGTCGAACGTGCTCCTGGCCGCCGACGGGCCCCGTGTCATCGACTTCGGCATCTCCCTGGCCTCCGACACCACCGCGCACACCACCACGGGCGCCACCATCGGCACGCCCCAGTACATGGCCCCCGAGCAGGCGTCCGCGGGCGAGGTCACGGCAGCCGCCGACGTCTTCGCGCTGGGACAGACGGCGGCGTACGCCGCACTGGGCGAACCGCTGTACGGCACCGGCCCCTCCGCATTGGTGCTCTACCGGATCGTCCACTCCGAGCCCGACCTGACCCGGCTGCCGCAGGAGCTGCGTCCGCTGATCGCCCGGTGCCTGGCCGCCGACCCGCAGGAGCGGGCCACCCCCGCGGAGATCGTGGCGGCCTGCCGGCAGCTGATGGGCGAGGACCTCGACGCGGACAGCGGACCGGCCCTCTGGCGGGAGGTGACCGGCCCCGAACCGACCGTCCCTGAACCCGAACCTGAACCGGTCCCGGATCCGGAACCGACTCCCGAGCCGATATCGCAGGAGCCGGCCCCGGCGCCCGCTCCCGGCCTCCCCTGGACGCCCGGCCGGGTACCCGCCGCCGCGGCGCCCGCCCGCGCTCCCCTCTCCGCGGACACGATGCGCCAGGTATGGCAGCCCCCGCAGCGGCCGGCGCCGGAAACACCGGAGCAGCGGCGCAAGCGCCGGTGGCGCAACACACTGGTCACGGTCACGTCGCTGCTGACCGTCACCCTGATGCTGGGCTCGGGCTGGCTGGTCTTCGACAGGGCGGCGGACCGGGCGCGCGACGCTGCGCACGCCCCGACGGGCGAGCGAAGCCCGGCCGGGGCGGCCCGCTCGGCGATCGGTACCCCGGCCCCGGGACCCACCCCGTCCGCACAGAGCCCCAGCCCCAGCCCCAGCCCCAGCGGCGGCCCGCCGAAGGCGATTCCCTACCCGATGCTGCGCCTGGAGGATGACAACTCGATCGGCATCCAGGAGCCGGTGCAGCACGCCGACCGCGTGGGGGACATCCGGCTGGAATGCGGAGACTACGAGTGCTCGCTGGTGAGCAGCACCAGTGTGATCACCATGCTGCGGGGCAGGCCGAACGGCTCCCTCGACTCCTGCCGCACCGCCCTCGATGGCGCCACCGCGAAGAGTCAGTCCCTGCACCTGGCGGCGGCCGGCAGCGAGTTCTGCCTCAAGCACCCGTCGGGGGACATCGCGCTCTTCGTGATCACGATCAAGGCGACCTCGGACCTGTCCAACCTGCCGGCCATGGTGTCGGCCGACATGACGGTCTGGCGCGCGGCCTGACGGAGCGATCCGCCGGCGGGGCGTCCGCCGGTCGACATCGGGCGTGGATCCGCCCGGACGGCGGCGTGTCGTGCGCCCACTCGGCGCACCCTCCGCGCGCCCGCAGCGCCGCTCGCAGAGCATCGGCCGCATGACCGCATTCGCCGTGCTCCTGCCCGCCGCCGCCCTGCTCGCAGCCACCGTCACCGGCTCCCCCTCGGCTCCCGGCCCCGACGCCACAGCCCCTTACGTCGTCGTCCTCAAGGACACCACCTCGCGCGCCCCGACCCGCGCGCTGGCCGCCGAGGCCGTCGCCGCCGGGGACGAGGTCGGGCCCGTCTACGAAGCCGCCCTGAACGGCTTCGCCGTCCGCACCACGGCCGCCCGGGCCGCCGCCCTGGCCGCCGACCCACGGGTGGCCTCCGTGGAGCCGGACGCGGAGTTCCACACCATGGACACCACCGACCCCCTAGGCACCGCGGACACCACCAGCACCACCGACACCACTGGCACCACCGGCACCTCCGACACGCCGCCTCGGACCCAGCCGCAGGCACCCGCGCCCTGGTCCCTGGACCGCATCGACCAGCGCGAACTCCCGCTCGACGGCTCGTACACGTACCCCACCCGGGCCGAGGGCGTCACCGTCTACGTCATCGACACCGGCATCAACACCGGGCACGTGGAATTCGACGGCCGCGCCCGCAACGGCTACAACGCGGTGTTCCTCGGCAGCTCCCGCGACTGCAACGGCCACGGCACGCACGTCGCGGCGACCGTGGGCGGGCAGACGTACGGGGTCGCCAAGGGGGTCTCGCTCGTCGGCGTGAAGGTGGCCGACTGCCGTGGCGATGCTGCCCTGTCGGCCATGCTCAAGGGTCTCGACTGGGTGGTGAAGGACGCCGCCAGGGCTCCTGCCACCCCGGCCGTGGCCAACATGAGCATCGGTGGCAGTCGCAGCCACGCTCTCGACGCGGCGGTGACCCGGGCCGTCGCCTCCGGGATCACCTTCACCGTGGCCGCCGGGAACGACGGCCGGGACGCCTGTTCCGGATCGCCGGCCGCCGTCCCCCAGGCCATCACGGTCGGCGCGACCGACGCCCGGGACCGGCGGGCGCCGTTCTCCAACCACGGCCGCTGCGTGGACCTGTCGGCGCCCGGCGTGGGCATCACCTCGGCCTGGAAGAACTCCGCCACCGCCACGGCCCGCGCCTCCGGCACCTCGATGGCCTCCCCTCACGTGGCCGGCGTCGCCGCCCTCGTCCTGGCGCGCGGTACGGCGCGCACCCCGGCGCAGGTGTCCCAGGAGCTGCTGCACAGCGCCGTGCCCGACCGGATCACCGGCCTCCCCGCCGGCACCCCCAACCGGCTGCTCCACACCCCCACCGCCCGCTAGGTCGCCCTTCCCGGAACCTGCCGGGCCCGCGACGCCCGGCACCGCCCCTTCCCGCCCACCCCGACCAGTCGGTATCCGATGGGCCATCAGACTCTCCCTGATGGCCCATCAATTTCTGTGTGCTTCGGGCGAAAGCAAGTCATTGACTTCTCATCACGGCGACGCGTCAATATCGGCCACCGCACCGGCTCGGCCTCCCCCACACAGCGGGTGGGGGGAGGGGTTCGTCATGACGAAGGAGTCGCGACCCAGTGAGTACGAGAATGCTCAGACGAAGAGTGCTGGCCGGGGCGGGAGCCCTGTCTCTGGCCCTGACGGGCGGCGTGGTGGCCCTGACGGGATCCGCGCAGGCCGCGACCAAGACCACGGCTGTCTTCGAGAACTGCGACGCCCCGGCGCCGCAGCCGGACGGCTCGGGCAACCAGAACTACACGGTCACGCTGCCCGACGGCGCCAAGGCCGGCGACGTCGTCCCGATCACGATCGACCCGGGTGCGAGCCCCCTGATCCCCTCGTTCTCCGTCACCACGGTGAACACCTCCAAGATCACCCTCAAGGTCGGGACCACCACCCAGGTGGTCACCAGCCCGCCGGAGACCGTCTCCGTCGTGGCCGGGCAGCCGCTCGACCCCAAGGCGTTCTCCGGAACGATCAGGATCCCGGACGGCACCGAGGGCACCACGGTCCAGGTCGCCCTCGACCTGGCGGTGACCGATGCGGACCTCTCCGGTTCGATCTTCACCACCACCTGCACCCCGGCCCCCCGCCCGAGCGCCTCGCTCGGATCGGTCGCGGTCGAGGCCCTGCCCAAGGACCCGGTCACCACGAAGCTGACGCCCAACAGCGGCCCGGCGGGCACCGCCGTCGCCGTGACCGGCGCAAACTTCCCGGCCGGACCCGTCGCCTGCTCCGCCCTGCTCGCGGGGACGGCGACCGGTGACACCGGTACCGGCACGGCGGACGCGTCGGGCGCCGCCACCTGCAACATCACGGTCACCAAGAAGGCCGACGCGATCCGGATCGACGGTTCGATCACGCCGTACAAGGCCTTCGTCTTCCTGGAGGAGCAGGCCGGTGTGAAGAACCCGGTCGACGTCGAGGTCCTGCCCGGACCGCTGGCCCTCGGCCCCAAGGACGGCCAGCCGGCCGTCAGCTTCGGCGCGGTCACCATCAACGGCAAGGCCCAGTCGGTGGTCGGCGTCTTCAACGCCGCGACCGTCCAGGACTTCCGCGGCGGCTCGCTCGGCTGGGACGTGACGGCGACGCGTACGCCGTTCCTGAACCAGACCACCGGCCACTCGATGGCGAAGGCGCAGATCGGCATCCAGCCGTCCTGCACCGTGACCAACCCGGACAGCCCGTCCACCTGCACCGCGGGCACCCCCGGCGCGATCTCCGACGTCCCGATGAAGGTGGCCTCCCAGGCCGCCGGCGGGGACGAGCTGACCGGTGGTGAGTTCGCCGTCGGCGGCGCCGGAATGATCCAGCTCCCGCCCTTCATGTTCGCCGACACCTACCAGACGGTCGTGACCTTCTCGATCGCCTGACCCGTACGGCCCGCTCGACCCGGGGTGGTGCGGCGCTCCGGCGCCGCACCACCCCTCTCCCCTTTCCGTGCCGACTGGAGACCGCCCATGCACCCCCGTAGCCGCACCCGTAGCCGCACCCGCACCCTCCTGTACGGTCTGCTCCTCGGCCTGCTGCTCGGCGCTGGCCTGCTGCCGGCCACCGTGGCGACGGCCGCGGACAACGGCACGTGGGGGGTGTTCCCGACGCCCGCGGCCGGTGCGGCCATGACCGACCGCGCGTACTTCTTCCACCAGGGCGCGGCCGGGAGCACGCTCGGCGACAGCGTGACGATCCTGAACTCCTCCGACCGGGAACTGACCTTCCAGGTCTTCGCCACCGATGCCGTGAACACCCCGGCGGGCGGCGCCTTCGCGTTGCTGCCGGTGGAGACGAAGCCCAAGGACGTCGGCGCGTGGATCGCCCTGGCGCCGGAGGCCGCGAGCACCGTCACCGTGCCCGCCAAGGGCCGCAAGGACATCCCGTTCACCGTGAGGGTGCCGGCGGACGCGACGCCCGGTGACCACGTCGGCGGGATCGTCGCGCTGGGCACCGCCGTGGAGGGCGTGCAGAAGGAGGGCAAGGTCCAGGTCGGGGTGAAGCGCTCGGTGGGCGCCCGGCTGTACTTCCGGGTTCCGGGACCCGTCACGGCGGGGCTGAGCGTGGAGGACGTACGGGTCACCCGGTCGGCGCCGCTGCTGCCCTGGGTCGAGAACGCCCGCGCCACCGTGTCGTACGCGCTGGTCAACCGGGGCAACGTGGTCGTCGAGCCCACGGTGGCGGTCTCCGCCGAGGGGTTGTTCGGGCGCGAGGTGCTGAACCGGCCCGCCCGCGAGCTGAAGCTGTCCCTGCTGCCGGGCCGGCGGATCGAGCTGACCGAACCGTGGCCGGACGCGCCCCAGTCGGACTGGGTGACCGTCAAGGTCACGGCCGGAGCGGCGGCCCACCCCGATCTGGTCTCGGAGTCCGCGACGGACTTCATCGCCGTGCCCTGGCCGGCCGTCGGCCTGCTCCTGGTGCTGGCGGGCGCGGGCGCCACGGTGTGGGCCCTGCGCCGGCGCCATCACGCGCAGGGCGAACATCAGGAACCCGTCCCGGACTTGGCTGGAACCCGCTGACCGGCGAAGGTGTCCCCGGGTGACGGTATTCGGCCTCACCGTCGCGAGGGGGGCACCTGCAATGGAACAACGGCACGACGACGCGGGGAAGGGCACGGGGCTGCTGACCCGCATCGAGCGCGCCCTGGGCACCGGCACCGCCGCCTACCTGCCCGGCAACGGCTGGATCCGCCTCACCCTCCCGCTCGACGACGGCGGCCCCGCCCCCGTCACGGTGGACGTGATCGCGGACACCGTGCGGGCCCCGCAGGGGATCGTCTACCTGCTGCCCGGCGGCGGGCTGAACTTCGCGGCGGAGTTCTTCACCCCGGGCGGCCCGGGCCGCGGCAACCTCGCCCACGCACTGCGCCGCCGGGGGCTGCTCGTCGTCGGGGTCACCCCGCGCGAGGACGCCGCCACCGCGGCCGACATCACCGCCGAGTGGGGGCTCGCGGCGCACCGCCGGGACCTGGCCTCGGTCGTGGGCGCGCTGGATTCCGTACTGGGGCTGCCCTACACCTACGCGGGGCACTCCGCCGGGGCGGCCCTCGCCCTGGACGCGGCCTCGCACGACACCTCGCCGCGGCTGCGCCGGGTGGTGGCCCTGGACACGACCGGCCCGTACACGGGCGACCTGGCACTGCGGGCCGCCGCGACGCGGGACGGGTACGCCACCCAGCTCGCGCAGGGCGTCACCACTGTCGATCCGGGGCTCGCGGCGGCGGTCGCGAAGGCGGTGGCCGATCCGGACGGCGTTTCGCCGGTGCCCTGGCCGCCGGACCCGTCCCGGCGGTTCACCCACGCGGGACTCGCCCACTACGCGCTGACCCGTACGGCCGCCCTCCCCGGCCCGGCGAACTGGATCTACGTCCAGGGGCACAGTGCCGGGAGCCACGCCTTCGGCCCCACTCCCGCCGAGGACCGGTTCGCGCTGACCCACACCCCGCTGGACGTCTGGCACGCGGCCACCGCCGCCCTCGGCAGCGGCCTCGTCCCGACCGCCCTGATGCGGGACCTCGCCGCGGTCTGGGCGGGCGACGACGAGCTGTACGGGATCGCCTGGGACCGGATCCGCGCCGAGGTGGCCTGGGTCAACGCCGAGCTGGGCCGGGGCGACCGGCCGCGCGGCGCGGAGCTGATCCGTGCGGGCGGCAACGAGCGGGTGTCCTTCACCGTGGTCCCCGGCTACGGCCACGGCGACGTGGTCTGGGGCGCCCACGCCGCGGCCGACGTGTGGTCGAGGTTCTGACGGCGGCCGGGAAACGGAACTCGCCCCCCGCGGTGAGGGTTGCGGGGGGCGAGTCGGACCTACGGGGTCGGTCAGTGGTTGCGGGGGAAGCCCAGGTCCACGCCGACGTGGCCCTCGGCCGGGTCCGGCCAGCGGGTCGTGACGACCTTGCCGCGGGTGTAGAAGTGGATGCCGTCGTTGCCGTAGATGTGGTGGTCGCCGAAGAGCGAGTCCTTCCAGCCACCGAAGGAGTGGTAGCCCACCGGCACCGGGATCGGGACGTTGACGCCGACCATGCCGGCCTCGATCTCCAGCTGGAAGCGGCGCGCGGCGCCGCCGTCGCGGGTGAAGATCGCGGTGCCGTTGCCGAACGGCGAGGCGTTGATGAGGGCCACGCCCTCCTCGTAGGTCTCGGCGCGCAGCACGCACAGCACCGGTCCGAAGATCTCGTCGCGGTAGGCGTCGGAGTCGGTCTTCACGCGGTCCAGCAGGGACAGGCCGATCCAGTGGCCCTTCTCGTTGCCCTCGACCGTGAAGCCGGTGCCGTCGAGGACGACCTCCGCGCCCTGGTCGGCCGCGCCCTTCACGTACGAGGCGACCTTGTCGCGGTGGGCGGCCGTGATCAGCGGGCCCATCTCGGAGGTCGGGTCGTTTCCGGGGCCGATCTTGATCTTCTCGGCGCGCTCGCGGATCTTCTCGACGAGCTCGTCGCCGATCGCGCCGACGGCCACCACGGCGGAGATCGCCATGCAGCGCTCACCGGCCGAGCCGTAGGCCGCGGAGACGGCCGCGTCGGCGGCGGCGTCCAGGTCGGCGTCCGGCAGCACCAGCATGTGGTTCTTGGCGCCGCCCAGGGCCTGGACGCGCTTGCCGTTGGCCGAGGCGGTGGTGTGGATGTGGCGGGCGATGGGGGTCGAGCCGACGAAGGAGACGGCCGCGATGCCGGGGTGGGCGAGCAGCGCGTCCACGGCCACCTTGTCGCCGTGGACCACGTTCAGCACGCCGGCCGGCAGACCGGCCTCGCTCGCCAGCTCGGCAAGCTTGTTGGCGGCCGACGGGTCCTTCTCGCTCGGCTTGAGAATGAAGGTGTTTCCGCAGGCCACGGCCAGCGGGAACATCCACATCGGGACCATCGCGGGGAAGTTGAAGGGGGTGATGCCCACGACGACGCCCAGCGGCTGGCGGATCGAGGAGACGTCCACCCGGTTGGAGACCGACGTGGACAGCTCGCCCTTGAGCTGCGTGGTGATGCCGCAGGCCAGCTCGACGATCTCCAGGCCGCGGGCGACCTCGCCCAGCGCGTCCGAGTGGACCTTGCCGTGCTCGGCGGTGATCAGGGCGGCGATGGCGTCGCGGTTGGCGTCCAGCAGGGCGCGGTAGGCGAACAGCACCTTGGTGCGGGCGGCCAGCGAGGACTGCCCCCAGCTGAGGTAGGCCTCCTTGGCGACCTGTACGGCCGCGTCGACCTCGTCGGCCGAGGCGAGCGCGACCTGCGTGGTGACCTCGCCGGTGGCCGGGTCGGTGACCGGGCCGTAGTTGCCCGACGCGCCCTCGACGGTCTTGCCACCGATCCAGTGGTTGACGGTCTTCATGCCTTGCTCCTTCACAGATGGCGACGTCGCTGCGCGGCTTGCCGGTCGTACTCTTCACGGGCCGTGGCGGCGGCCTTGCGGGTCGCGGTCTCGGCCACAGGAACATCCCACCACGCCTGTGCCGGGGGTGGGCCCGACACAGTGTCGGGCGTTCGGGTCTGTACGTAGACACATGTGGGGCGCGTCGCCGAACGGGCCTCGGCGAGGGCTTCGCGCAGGTCACGCGTGGTGCGGGCGCGGATCACGGCCATCCCGAGGGAGGCCGCGTTGGCCGCGAGGTCCACCGGAAGGGGGTCCCCCGTATATCCGGAGTCGGGCGCCCGGAAGCGGTAGGCGGTACCGAAGCCCTCGCCGCCCACCGCCCCCGACAGGCCGCCGATGGAGGCGTAGCCGTGGTTGTCGAGGATGACCACCCGGATCGGGAGCCCTTCCTGGACGGCCGTGACGATCTCGGTCGGATTCATCAGGTACGTCCCGTCGCCGACCAGCGCCCACACCGGCTGGCCGGGGGCGGCCAGCGCCACCCCGATGGCCGCGGGGATCTCGTAGCCCATGCAGGAGTACCCGTACTCCACGTGGTACTGGTCCTGCGACCGGGCCCGCCACATCTTGTGCAGGTCGCCGGGGAGGGATCCGGCCGCGTTGATCAGGATGTCGGTGTCGTCGACGAGGGCGTCGAGCAGCCCGAGCACCTGGGCCTGGGTCGGCGGGGCGTCCTCGTCCGCCTCGCCGACGGCGTACGCCCGCTCGACGCGGCTCTCCCAGCGGGCCCGCTCCGCCGCGTACCGCGCCCCGTACGACGGGTCCGTGCGGTGGCCGGCGAGGGCGCCCCGCAGTTCTTCGAGCCCCTCGCGGGCGTCGGCGACCAGGGGCAGGGCGGCGAGTTTGTGGGCGTCGTACGGGTCGAGGTTGAGGCCGACGAACCGGACGGCCGGGTGCTGGAAGAGGGTCGCGGAGGCGGTGGTGAAGTCGGTCAGCCGGGTCCCGGCGGCGATGACGAGGTCGGCCTCCCGGGCGAGCCGGGCGGCGGTGGAGGTACCGGTGTGGCCGACCCCGCCCACGTCGGCGGGGTGCCCGTACGGCAGGACGCCCTTGCCCGCCTGGGTGACGGCCACCGGGATCCCCGTGGCCTCCGCGAAGGCGGCCAGGGCCGCGCGGGCCTCGCTGTGCCGGATCCCGCCGCCGGCGACGATCAGCGGGCGCGCGGAGCCCCGTACGGCCTCGGCGGCCCGGGCCAGCTCGTGCCGGTCGGGCCGCGGCCGGCGCACCCCCCACACCCGCTCGGCGAAGAACTCCTCGGGCCAGTCGTACGCCTGCGCCTGCACGTCCTGCGGCAGCGCGAGGGTGACGGCGCCGGTCTGCACGGGGTCGGTGAGCACCCGTACGGCCTGGAGCGCGGCCGGGATCAGGGCCTCGGGCCTGGCGATCCGGTCGAAGAAGCGGGAGACGGGCCGCAGGGCGTCGTTGACGGAGATGTCCCCGGCGTACGGAACCTCCAGCTGCTGGAGCACGGGGTCGGCGGGCCGGGTGGCGAAGGTGTCCCCCGGGAGCAGGAGCACCGGGATCCGGTTGATGGTGGCGAGGGCGGCGCCGGTGACGAGGTTGGTGGCGCCGGGCCCGATGGAGGTGGTGACGGCGTGCGCGGAGAGCCGGCCGCACTGGCGGGCGTACCCGACGGCGGCGTGCACCATGGCCTGCTCGTTGCGGCCCTGGAGGAAGGGCATGGCCTGCGGCCCGCTCTCCAGCAGGGCCTGGCCGATCCCCGCCACGTTCCCGTGCCCGAAGATCCCCCAGGTGGCGGCGATCAGCCGGTGCCGGTGCCCGTCGCGCTCGGTGTACTGGCGGGACAGGAAGCGGACGAGCGCCTGCGCGACGGTGAGCCTCACCGGGGGTCCTCCGCTCGGTGGTGGGACGGGAAGGGGAGCCGGGGGTCGATGTCCTGGTCGTCCCAGCTGCCGCGGATCCAGCCGTGGTCGGGGTGGTCCCGGATCAGCCACTCCCGGGTCGCGCCCGGGCCGGCCATCACGTTCAGGTAGTACATGTCGTGTCCGGGGGCGGCGATGGACGGACCGTGCCAGCCGTCGGGGATCAGGACCGCGTCCCCGGTGCGCACCTCGGTGAGGATGTCGGTCTTCCCGGCCGGGGAGGGGGTGACGCGCTGGTAGCCGAGCCCGGGGGTGTCCCCGTGCGGGGCGATCTCGAAGTAGTAGATCTCCTCCAGGCGGGACTCCTCGCCGGGGTGGTGCTCGTCGTGCTTGTGGGGCGGGTACGAGGACCAGTTCCCGCCGGGGGTGAGCACCTCGACGGCGATCAGGCGGTCGGCGGGGAAGGTGTCCGCGGCGGCGAAGTTGTTGACCTGGCGGGAGCAGTGGCCGGCGCCGCGGAGCTCAACGGGGACGTCTTCGGCCGGGCCGTACCTGGCGGGGAGCCGCCGCTCGCAGCGGGCCCCGACGAGTGCGAACCGTCCGCCGGCGGCCGAGCGGATCTCCGCGTGCGCGTCCCTCGGGACGTACGCGAAGTCGGTGGGCCCACGAAACACCCCCGTCCGCCCATGAAGTTCGAACACCTGCGGCTCCGCTGCGGGGGCGCTGCCCCCGAACCCCCGCGCCTCGAACGCCGGCGGGGATGTTTCTGGCTGACGCCCCGTTCGAGCCGCAGAATTCGGGGCCGAGCCCGGCCCATTCAGCCCCGCCGGCGTGTGAGGCGCGGGTCCGGGCACCGCCCGGCAGCGGACCTCGCACGCGCCCGACAACGGGAGCACGATCCACTCCGATTCCCCGCACGGGTGCGCGTACACCTCCCCCGGGGCCAGGTCGAGGACCGTCAGCCTCGTCCATTCCATCCGCCACTCAGACACCACCGGCACGCCCCACCAACTCCTCCACCTCGTCCGCGAACGGCATCGCCACCGCACACGCCAGCCGCGAGGCGACGATCGCCCCGGCCGCGTTCGCGTACCGCATCACCGTCTCCAGTTCCCACCCCGCCAGCAGCCCGTGGCACAGCGCCCCGCCGAACGCGTCCCCCGCGCCCAGCCCGTTGACCACCTCCACCGGAACCGGTGCCACCTCCGCTACCGTCCCGTCGCGGTGGACCGCCAGCACGCCCTGCGGTCCGCGCTTGACGACCGCCAGTTCCACGCCCGCCGCGAGCAGCGCCCGCGCGGCCTCGTACGGGTCCGACTCGCCCGTGGCGATCGCGCACTCCTCCACGTTGCCCACGGCCACCGTCGCGGACCGCAGGGCCCGCTCGTAGAACGGCTCGGGCTTCTCCCGCCACAGCATCGGCCGCCAGTCCAGGTCGAAGACCGTCGTCCCGGTCCGCGCGCGGGCCTCCAGCGCCGCCAGTGTCGCCGCCCGCGAGGGCTCCTCGCTCAGGCCCGTGCCCGTCATCCAGAACACGCGGGCGGCCCGTACCGCCGCCAGGTCCACCTCGTCCACCGCGATCTCCAGGTCCGGGGCCTTCGGCAACCGGTAGAAGTACAGCGGGAAATGGTCCGGCGGGAAGATCTCGCAGAAGGTGACGGGAGTCGGCAGCCCGGGGACCTCGGAAACCCACCGTTCGTCCACCCCGAACCGCCGCAGCTCGGCGCGCAGGTACCCGCCGAAGGGGTCCGCGCCGGTGCGGGTGATCACTGCCACCCGCCGGCCCAGCCGGGCGGCCGCGACGGCCACGTTGGTCGGGGAGCCGCCGAGGAACTTGCCGAAGGTCTCCGCCTCGGCCAGTGGAATGCCGGTCGTCAGCGGGTAGAGATCCACCCCGATCCGGCCCATCGTGATCAGGTCGAAGGCGAGCGGATCGCCGATGCCGGTCACAGTCAGTCCTCCCGTTGGTCCTCCACCCTAAGGTGGCCGTTATGACGTCCTCCCCGCCCGCGTTGACCCGTATCCGCATCGGTTCGGCCCCGGACTCCTGGGGTGTCTGGTTTCCCGACGATCCCCGGCAGACCCCCTGGGAACGGTTCCTCGACGAGGTCGCCGACGCCGGGTACGAGTGGATCGAGCTCGGGCCCTACGGCTATCTGCCCACCGATCCCGCCCGCCTCACCGAGGAAACGGCCAAGCGCGGGTTGCGCGTCTCGGCCGGAACCGTCTTCACCGGACTCCATCACGGGCCCGCCGTGTGGGAGGACACCTGGGAGCACGTGTCGCGGATCGCGGCGCTCACCCGGGCCATGGGCGCGGCCCATCTCGTCGTCATCCCCTCCTTCTGGCGGGACGACAAGACCGGCGAGGTGCTGGAGGACCGCACCCTCACGCCCGCCCAATGGCGTGAACTGGCCTCCCAGACCGAGCGCCTCGGCCGGGAGGTCCTGGACCGGTACGGGCTGCGGATCGTCGTCCATCCGCACGCCGACACCCACATCGACACGCCTGAGAACGTGGCCCGCTTCCTGGACGCCACCGACCCCGCCCTCGTCTCCCTGTGCCTGGACACGGGGCACTACGCGTACTGCGGCGGCGACAGCGTCCGGGCGATCGAGGCCTTCGCCGAACGGATCGGCTACCTCCACCTCAAGCAGGTGGATCCGCGGATCCTCGCCGAAGTGGTCGCCGAGGGGCTGCCCTTCGGGCCGGCGGTGGGCCGTGGGGTGATGTGCGAACCGCCCTCGGGGGTGCCCGCGCTGGAGCCGGTGCTCGCGGCCGCCCAGCGTCTGGACGTGGACCTCTTCGCCATCGTGGAGCAGGACATGTACCCCTGTCCGCCCGACCGGCCGCTGCCGATCGCCCGGCGGACCCGCGCCTACCTCCGCTCCTGCGGCGCCCGCTGACCCTTCGGAAGAAAGAGGAGTACGACATGAGCACGCTCGGCATCGCCGTCATCGGCACCGGGAAGATGGGCGCCGACCACGTGCGCCGGATCGGGCGGACGGTCGGCGGGGCCCGCGTGGTGGCCGTGGCCGACCCGGACGGGGACCGGGTCAAGGAGGTCGCGGGCACCCTGGACGGGGCGACGGCGCACACCGACCCGGCGGCCGCGATAGCCGCGCCCGGGGTCGAGGCCGTCCTGATCGCCTCGCCCGGGCCCGCCCACGAGGAGGCGATCCTGCACGCGCTGGAGCGGGAACTGCCGGTGCTGTGCGAGAAGCCGCTGACCCCGGACCCTGCGGGGGCACTGCGCGTCATGGAGGCCGAGCAGCGGCTCGGGCGGCGCCTGGTGCAGGTGGGCTTCATGCGGCGGTACGACCCCGAGTACGAACGGCTGAAGCACCTGCTGGACGCGGACGGGATCGGGCGCCCGCTCTTCCTGCACTGCCGGCACCGCAACGCCTCCTCGCCGTCGTTCTTCACGAGCGACATGCTGATCAGCGACTCGGTGGTGCACGAGGTGGACGCGGCCCGCTGGTTGCTGGGGCAGGAGATCATCGCTGTCACCGTGCTCTCCCCCCGGCCCTCGGCGGCCGCTCCCGAGGGGCTGAGCGATCCCCGGCTGGTGCTGCTGGAGACCTCCGGCGGCGTCGTCGTCGATGTGGAGATCTTCGTCAACTGCGGTTTCGGCTACCAGGTGCAGTGCGAAGCGGTCGGCGAGGCGGGCAGTGCCCGGATCGGCGACGGCCACGCCATGGTGGTGCAGTCGGCGGGCCACTGGGGCGGCGCGATCGACCAGGACTTCACGGTGCGCTTCGCCGACGCCTACGACCGGCAGCTTCGCAGCTGGGTGGCGGCGGCCGGGCGCGGCCGGGTGGCGGGGCCCGACGCCTGGGACGGCTACGCGGCGGCCGCCGTCTCCGAGGCCGGGATCGCAGCTGCGCGCAGCGGCGTACGGACCGCGGTGGAACTGGCGGAACGCCCTCCCCTGTACGGCTGACGCCCGCCCCCCTCCTTCCACACCGGGCCCCTGTGGCTCCCTTGTCACAGGGGTCCCCGTTCTGTCACGCATGTCCGCATTACGCGGGTCTTCCGTCACAGGCGGTCAACAGGCCCTCCCCTGCCCTCACTCCGCGTCGTTCCCCGGGCAGAACCCGAGTGATCGTCAGTGTCCACGCGCCGGCTCCCCGACGGCCTCCCGGCCGGCCCCGCGGCGTGGACAAGGAGGTGTCCAGCATGAGCGACCGACAGCTGTGGTCGTACAAGGAGATCGCTGCCCACATCCGGGTCCAGCCGGACACCGTGCGCTCCTATCGCAAGCACGGGCTGCTCCCCGCCCCCGACCACGTGGAAGGGGGCAAGCCCTACTGGTACGCCGACACCGTGCGTGCCTGGGTGGCCCGCCGGCCCGGGAACCGGGGCCGCCGCGAGGACTGACCTCCGCGGTGCCGGGTGGGGGGACCCGCCCCCCGGGTCCCCCCAACCCGGCACCGCGTCGGCGTCTAGGCCCCGGCCCCGACGGGTATCCGGTCCGCCTCCGGCCTCGGGGTCGCGGGCTCCCCCTCGCTCAGGCCGAACCTCTCGTGCAGCCGGCGCAGCGGGGCGGGCGCCCACCAGGTGGCCCGGCCGGTCAGCTTCATCACCGCCGGGACCAGAAGGCTGCGGACGACCATGGCGTCCATCAGGACCGCCAGCGCGATCCCGAGCCCCAGCATCTTGGTGTTGGTCACCCGGGAGGTACCGATGGCCACCATCACCACTGCCAGGATCACGGCGGCTGCGGTGATCAGCCCGCCGGTGCGGGCCAGCCCCGTCCGGACGGCGCTCTCGTGGTCGCCGGTCCGGTCGTACTCCTCCTTGATACGGGATATGAGGAACACCCCGTAGTCCATGGAGAGCCCGAAGGCGATGCAGAACATCAGCACCGGCAGGGTGGTCTCTATGTCACCGGTGGCGGTGAAGGAGAGGAACCCCGAGAGGTGGCCCTCCTGGAACACCCACACCACCGCCCCGAACATCGCGGTCAGGCTGAGGGCATTGAGCAGGACCGCCTGCAGGGGTATCAGCAGGCTTCCGGTGAGCAGGAACACCAGCAGCAGCGTGGCCAGGACCACCAGGGCCGCCGCCGCGGGCAGGGCGCCCGCGATGGCCTTCTGGGCGTCCACGAGGACGGCCGCCTGCCCGGTCACCGAGGCCTTGAAGCCGGGGTCCACGGCGCGGACCTCGCCGACCAGGTCCTGGGCCCGCTCCCCCACGCTCTCGCCCTCCACGGCGACCGAGAGGGAGGAGTACGCGCCTCCCGTCGTGGAGCCGATCGGCCCGTCGACCCGGATCACTCCGGGCAGGGCGGCCAGCCGGTCGCGGTAGGCCGCGAGGCGGTCGGGTGCGGGCGATCCCTCGACGAGAACGGTGAGACCGCCACCGGGGCTGTTCGGGAAGTGGTGCCGGATCTGCTCCTGCACTACATGGGAGGGAGCGTCCTTCGGGAGCTGCCGGTCGTCGACCGTGCCGAACTTGACGCCGATGAAGGGCAGTCCGAGGAGCAGCAGGCCCACGGTGGTGGCCACGGCGAACACCGGGGCGCGTCGCATCACGAGGGCGGCTGTCCACCCCCAGCCCCTGCCTGTCGGCGCAGCCGCGGCGGCGCCCGGGCGGCCCCGCCGCCACATCCGGCGCAGGTCGAGGGCGTTGACTCGCTCGCCGAGGAGCACCAGTGCGGCCGGCAGCAGGATCAGCGCGGCGGCCGCGGCGAGCAGCACCACCGCGACCCCGGCGTAGGCGAAGGAGCGCAGGAAGTACATCGGGAAGAAGAGCATCGCCGAGAGCGAGACGGCGACGGTGAGCGCCGAGAACAGCACGGTGCGCCCGGCGGTGCGCAGGGTGGCCCCGACGGCGGCCACCGGGTCGCGCCCAGCGGCCAGTTCCTCGCGGAACCTGCGGACGATGAACAGGGCGTAGTCGATGGCGAGTCCGAGGCCGAGTGCGGTGGTGAGGTTCTGGGCGAAGACGGAGACGTCGGTGAGCTCGGTGAGACCGCGCAGGACGGCATTGGTGCCGAGGATGGCCACGATGCCGACGCCCAGCGGGAGCAGGGCCGCGACCGCGCTGCCGAAGACGAGGACGAGCAGCACGAGGGTGACCGGCAGCGCAATCAGCTCGGCGCGCAGCAGGTCCTCCTGGATGGTCTCGGTGACCTCGCGCTGCACCGCGGCGGGGCCGCCGAGCGACACCCGCACCGGGCCGTGCTCGCCCTCGTAGCGCGGGGCCACGCGCTCCAGCGTCGCGGTGGCCGTCTTCTCGTCGCCCTGGACGCGGGCGACGATCAGTGCCTGACGACCGTCCTCGGAACGCAGCATGGGCAGTTGGGTGCGCCAGTACGAGCCGACGCCGACGACCCCCCGTTCGGCGGCGAGGGCGGTGGTGAGCCGCTCGGCCTCGGCGGCGACGGCGGGGTCGTCCACTCCAGCGGTGCCCGCCGTGGCGTCGACGAGCAGGAGCAGGTTGGGCTCGGAGTGCGGGAACTCGCGCTCCAGGGCCCGCGCGGCGTAGGTGGACTGGGCGCCCGGGTCCTCCCAGCCGCCGCTTCCCAGCCGCTCGGCGACGCCGCCGCCCGCGACCACGGCCAGGGCCGTGATCAGCAGGGCGAGCAGCAGCGTGAGCCGCGGCCGGGCCGTGACGAACCGGGCCCACCCCCCGTCCGTCGGCAAGGACGGCGGATTCTTGACTTCGGACATGACTCGGTGTCCCCTTCACCGTGATTGCCAGGCCACTTAGACTGGCAAACACGAGCATTCACTCGCGTTTTCCAAGAATGCGAGCGACCTCTCGCGTTTGTCAATCACCCACGGGAAGCAGGGGATTGGACATGCCGGGGACACCCACGGGCAAAAACATCGAAAAGGGGACCAAGAGCTCCACCGCCACGCCCACCGCCCCGCGCCGCCGCCAGGCCCGCGGCGAACGCCGGATCTCCCAACTGCTGGCCGCCGCCGCCGGCGTGTTCTGCCGTACCGGCTACGCCGCCGCCAGCACCAACGCCATCGCGCGCGAGGCAGGCGTGTCCCCTGGCACCCTCTACCAGTACTTCCCGAACAAGGAGGCCATCGCGATCGAGCTCGGCGGCCAGCTGCTCCAGCGCGCGCACGAGGCGCACGGCCAGGCCTTCCGCCCCGAGAACCTCCGGCGCCCCCTGCCCGAGCTGCTCGACGCCGTCCTCGACCCGGTCATCGCCTTCAACTGCGAGAATCCGGCCTTCTGGGCCCTCATGCACGGCACCGGCGTCCCCGGCATCGCCCAGGAGCACGAGGAACTGCACGAAGGACTGCTCACCCGGATCGACGCCGTGCTGCGCGACTTCTGCCCCGGGGCCACGGCCCACGAGCGCACCCACACCTCGAACATGATCCTGGGCATCTTCAAGTCGTCCCTCGACCTGATCCTGGCCCACGAGGGCGACGAGCGCGCCGCCTACACCGCCGAGCTCAAGACCGTCCTGCTGCGCTACCTGGAGCCGATGATCACCACGACTCCCCCTCACTGACCCGCCCGGCGCGGCCGGCCCGCACCGCCTCGGCGCCCTCCGGGCCCCGCCCGCGGGCCAGCAGCCGCAGCCCCACCAGCGGGAACACCAGGACGGACACCATCCCGGCCCCCACCAGCGCCGCCGCCTCCCCCGGGGCCATCATCCCGTCGTCCACACCCAGCGTCGTGATGGCCACCACCAGCGGCAGCGCGGTGGACCCGAACAGCACCAGGGCCGACCGCTCATGCCGCCCCAGGTCGCGCGGCGCCAGCAGCCGGATCGGCAGCCCGCGCACCACCAGGAACAGCAGCAGGAAGACCGGCAGCAGCAGGAGCGGGCGCCCGCCCGACAGCAGCGCCCGCAGATCGAACTCGATCCCCGTGACCACGAAGAACAGCGGTACGAGGAAACCGAAGCCCATGGCCTCCACCTTCGACAGCACGGTCCCGCTGCTCTCCGGCGCCGCCCCCTCCAGGACCAGCCGCGTGATCAGTCCGGCCGCGAAGGCACCGAGCAGACGTCGATCACCTCGCCCGTCCCGGCCCAGCCGAGCGCGTCCGGGCCGATCAGGATGCCGAGCAGGATCTCGAAGATGACCAGGGGAACCGACAGCCAGCGCGACACCCCGTAGGCGAGCAGGGGGGCGAGTACGGCGGCGGCCATGATCAGGACGCGGCTTCCCGAGTGATCCATATCGGCCATTTACGTACAGTTCACCCATACCGGCCAGTTTCCCCACACGGTTCGAAAGACTGGGAGCGGACGCTCGCATTTATACCCCCCAGGGGTATAGTCTCGAAGAGTCGGGAGGACGGTGGAGCCATCGGCCACCCCTCCCGGTGACCGGCACACGCCCCTGAAGAGGAGAACGACATGACCGCCGAGACGGACACCCAGACCACCACCGTCTACCGGGTGACCGGCATGACCTGCGGGCACTGCGAGGGCGCGGTGACCACCGAGATCTCCGCCCTGCCGGGCGTCAGCACGGTCAAGGCCGTCGCCGCGACCGGTGAGGTCACCGTGGTCTCCGCCGCCCCGCTCGCGGACGAGGACGTCCGCGCCGCCGTGGACGAGGCCGGCTACGAGTTCGCCGGACAGGTCTGAGCGGCCCGACCCTCCCGTACGGCACCCGCGGCAGCACCCGCGGAACCCTGCCGGGCCGTGCCGGCCAGCTCATACTGGTCCCGTACGGCCCGGCCATCCCCCTGGAGCCGGAACATGACCAGCAGCACAGTGCACGACGGACCGATAACGGCGGTCGAACTCTCGATCGGCGGGATGACGTGCGCCTCCTGCGCGGCCCGCATCGAGAAGAAGCTCAACCGGATGGACGGCGTCGAGGCCACGGTGAACTACGCCACCGAGAAGGCCCACGTCTCCTACACCGGTGACGTCCGGGTCGCCGACCTGATCGCGACCGTCGTGAAGACCGGCTACACCGCCGAGGAGCCCCCGCCGCCGCCCGCCCCGGAAGCCGACGCCGCCACCGAAGCGGCAGGGACCGGGGACGGGGCAGCGGCCGCCGACCCGGTGCTCGCCGCACTGCGGCAGCGACTGCTGGTCTCCGTCACGCTCGCCCTGCCCGTCGTCCTGCTGGCGATGGTCCCCGCCCTCCAGTTCGACAACTGGCAGTGGCTCTCCCTCACCCTCGCGGCCCCCGTCGTCGTCTGGGGCGGCCTCCCCTTCCACAAGGCCGCCTGGACCAACGCCCGGCACGGCGCCGCCACCATGGACACCCTGGTCTCGGTCGGCACGCTGGCCGCCTTCGCATGGTCACTGTGGGCCCTGTTCTTCGGCCACGCGGGCATGCCCGGCATGCGGCACGGCTTCGACTTCAGCGTTTCCCGCACCGACGGCTCCTCCGCCATCTACCTGGAGGTGGCGGCCGGCGTCGTCTCCTTCATCCTGCTGGGCCGCTACCTGGAGGCCCGCTCCAAGCGGAAGGCGGGCGCGGCCCTGCGGGCCCTGATGGAACTGGGCGCCAAGGACGTCGTCGTCCTGCGCGCCGGCCAGGAGGTGCGGATCCCGGTGGGCGCGCTCGCGGTCGGCGACCGGTTCGTCGTCCGCCCCGGCGAGAAGATCGCCACCGACGGCACCGTCGTCGAGGGCAGCTCCGCCGTGGACGCCTCCATGCTGACCGGCGAGTCCGTGCCGGTCGACGTCACCGCGGGCGACTCCGTCACCGGAGCCACCGTCAACACCTCCGGACGCCTGGTCGTCGAGGCCACCCGGATCGGCGCCGATACCCAGCTCGCCCGGATGGCGAAGATGGTGGAGGACGCGCAGAACGGCAAGGCCGAGGTGCAGCGCCTCGCCGATCAGATCTCCGGGATCTTCGTGCCCGTCGTCCTGGCGCTCGCGCTCGGCACCTGGATCACCTGGCTGCTCATCACCGACGACCCCACTGCCGCCTTCACCGCCGCCGTGGCCGTCCTGATCATCGCCTGCCCGTGCGCCCTGGGCCTCGCCACCCCGACCGCCCTGATGGTCGGCACCGGGCGCGGCGCCCAGCTCGGCATCCTGATCAAGGGCCCCGAGGTGCTGGAGTCCACCCGCCGCGTGGACACCGTCGTCCTGGACAAGACCGGCACGGTCACCACCGGCCGGATGACCCTCGACGGGGTCTTCACCGCCGCGGGCGTCGACGAGCGCGAACTCCTGCGCCTCGCCGGTTCCCTGGAGCACGCCTCGGAGCACCCGATCGCCCGGGCCGTGGCCACCGGGGCGGCGCAGCGGGCGGGCGCCCTTCCCGTACCGGAGTCCTTCGAGAACGTCGCCGGGCTCGGCGTCCAGGGCGTGGTCGACGGCCACGCCGTCCTGGTGGGCCGCGAGCGGCTGCTGGCCGACTGGTCGATCGAGCTGCCGGCCGGACTCGCCGCGGCCAAGGCGGCCGCCGAGGCCGCGGGCAGCACCGCCGTCCTGGTGGCCTGGGACGGGGCGGCGCGCGGGGTGCTGACCGTGGCCGACGCGGTCAAGGAGACCAGCGCCGAGGCGGTCGCCGGGCTGCGGGCGCTGGGCCTCACCCCGGTCCTGTTGACCGGTGACCACAGGGCCGTCGCCGAGACGGTGGCCCGCGAGGTGGGCATCGACGAGGTGATCGCCGAGGTGCTCCCGCAGGACAAGGTGGACGTCGTACGCCGGCTCCAGGCCGAGGGCCGTACGGTCGCCATGGTCGGCGACGGGGTCAACGACGCGGCCGCCCTCGCCCAGGCCGACCTGGGGCTGGCCATGGGTACCGGTACGGACGCGGCCATCGAGGCGGGCGACCTGACCCTCGTACGGGGCGACCTGCGGGTCGCGGCCGACGCGATCCGGCTCTCCCGCCGGACCCTGGCCACGATCAAGGGCAACCTGTTCTGGGCGTTCGGGTACAACGTGGCGGCTCTGCCGCTGGCGGCCGCCGGTCTGCTCAATCCGATGATCGCGGGGGCCGCGATGGCCTTCTCCTCGGTCTTCGTGGTGACCAACAGCCTCCGGTTGCGGTCCTTCCGCTGATGGATTCCCTCCCCACGGTCCGCACACTTCCTTCACAGGAGACGCAGATCACAGTGACCGCAACGTAACCATCCGGGGTCGCCGCGGGTCTAATGGGGCGATACCAAGAACGTCTTGGGGGACGTTTCATGGAGACCTGGGGGGTTTCCATGGGTATCCGCCGGCCGGGACACGTGCCCGCGGGAGGCTTTGAGCGGCCCTCCCGGACGAACGGGTCCCGGCACACCGACGCCCCGGCTCGGGTCCCGTGGGGGGAATCCGTTTCGGGGAAAAGGGAAGCGCCCCGACCGTCGACCCGTGGGGGGATCGACGGCGGGGCGCTTCTCGCACACCTGGGGTACCGCCGCGCGGCCGCACGCCGCGCGACGGGAAGGCCTCGGGTCAGCGGGCCTCTACGGGAACGAAGTCGCGCAGGACCTCGCCGGTGTAGATCTGGCGCGGGCGACCGATGCGGGAACCCGGCTCCTTGATCATCTCGTGCCACTGGGCGATCCAGCCGGGAAGGCGGCCGAGCGCGAAGAGCACGGTGAACATCTCGGTGGGGAAGCCCATCGCCCGGTAGATGAGACCGGTGTAGAAGTCCACGTTCGGGTAGAGGTTGCGCTCGACGAAGTAGTCGTCGGCCAGCGCGTGCTCCTCCAGCTTGAGCGCGATGTCGAGCAGCTCGTCGCTCTTGCCGAGCGCCGAGAGGACGTCGTGCGCCGCCGCCTTGATGATCTTCGCCCGGGGGTCGAAGCTCTTGTAGACGCGGTGTCCGAAGCCCATGAGCCGGACGCCGTCCTCCTTGTTCTTCACCTTGCGGATGAAGGCGTCGACGTCGCCGCCGTCGTTCTTGATGCCTTCCAGCATCTCGAGGACGGACTGGTTGGCGCCACCGTGCAGCGGACCCCACAGGGCCGAGATGCCGGCGGAGATCGAGGCGAACATGTTCGCCTGCGAGGAACCGACCAGACGCACGGTGGAGGTCGAGCAGTTCTGCTCGTGGTCCGCGTGCAGGATCAGCAGCTTGTCGAGCGCGGAGACCACGACCGGGTCCAGGTCGTACTCCTGGGCCGGCACGGAGAAGGTCATGCGCAGGAAGTTCTCGACGTAGCCGAGGTCGTTGCGCGGGTAGACCACCGGGTGGCCGACCGACTTCTTGTACGCGTAGGCCGCGATCGTCGGGAGCTTGGCCAGCAGCCGGATCGTCGAGAGGTTGCGCTGCGTCTCGTCGAAGGGGTTGTGGCTGTCCTGGTAGAACGTCGACAGCGCGCTGACCACGGAGGACAGCATCGCCATCGGGTGCGCGTCCCGCGGGAAGCCGTCGTAGAAGCGCTTCACGTCCTCGTGCAGCAGCGTGTGCTGGGTGATCTCGTTGCGGAACGACGCGAGCTGGTCGACGGTCGGCAGCTCGCCGTTGATCAGCAGGTACGCGACCTCGATGAAGGTCGAACGCTCGGCCAGCTGCTCGATCGGGTAGCCGCGGTAACGCAGGATGCCCTGCTCACCGTCGAGGTAGGTGATCGCGGACTTGTAGGCCGCGGTGTTGCCGTAACCACTGTCCAAGGTGACGAGCCCGGTCTGGGCCCGCAGCTTCGAGATGTCGAAGCCCTGGTCACCGACGGTGCTCTCGACCACCGGGTAGGTGTATTCACCGTCCGCGTACCGGAGTACTACAGAGTTGTCGCTCACGTCATCCCTCACCGACGTAGTGCCTCTTCTTCGAGGTGCCCTGACTGCCTCTACCTTCCCCCATTTGGCGCAGGAGAGTGCACTCGGGGTCGGCGTTTGGTGCTTTCGACGGCACTGAGTGCCGTCAAGCTGCTCATCCTGCCCCCTCCGCACCGGTGCGGGAACCCCAAATGATCGATCATTTAGGTGATGTTTCCCACCGGTATCCGGCCGGACAGCCTGGCAGCGACCGCCGTGTACCTCCTGCCTGCGGAAACGGTACGCACCGCCTGCCCGAGCGCCTTGCGGGACCCGACGAGGACGACCAGTTTCTTCGCCCTGGTCACCGCCGTGTAGAGCAGGTTGCGCTGGAGCATCATCCAGGCTCCGGTCGTGACAGGGATCACCACCGCCGGATATTCACTCCCCTGTGAACGGTGAATGGTGACGGCGTACGCGTGGGCCAGCTCGTCGAGCTCACCGAACTCGTACACGATCTCCTCGTCCTCCTCCGTCCTCACTGTCAGGCGCTGTTCGTCCACGTCCAGGCCGATGACCACGCCGACCGTGCCGTTGAAGACGCCGTTGGCGCCCTTCTCGTAGTTGTTCCGGATCTGGGTCACCTTGTCTCCCACCCGGAAGACCCGGCCGCCGAACCGCTTCTCCGGCAGGTCCGGCCGGGCCGGCGTCATCGCCTGCTGGAGCAGCCCGTTGAGGTTTCCGGCGCCGGCCGGGCCGCGGTGCATCGGCGCGAGCACCTGGACGTCCCGCCGCGGGTCGAGCCCGAACCTGGCCGGAATCCGTCGGGCCGCCACGTCCACGGCCAGCACTCCGGCCGCCTCGGTGTCCTCCTCCGGGAAGAGGAAGAAGTCCGGCAGGCCGTCCGTGATCGGCGGCAACCCGGTGTTGATCCGGTGGGCGTTGGTGACCACCCCCGACTGCTGGGCCTGCCGGAAGATCCGGGTCAGCCGCACCGCGGGCACCGGGCCGCCCTCGGCCAGCAGGTCCCGCAGCACCTCCCCGGCACCGACCGACGGCAGCTGGTCCACATCGCCGACCAGCAGCAGGTGCGCCCCCGGCGCCACCGCCTTGACCAGCTTGTTGGCCAGCAGGAGGTCGAGCATCGAGGCCTCGTCGACCACGACCAGGTCCGCGTCCAGGGGGCGCTCGCGGTCGTACGCCGCGTCCCCGCCCGGTTTGAGCTCCAGCAGCCGGTGCACCGTGGAGGCCTCGGCCCCGGTGAGCTCGGCCAGCCGCTTCGCCGCCCGGCCGGTGGGCGCGGCCAGCACCACCTTGGCCTTCTTCGCCCGGGCCAGCTCGACGATCGAGCGCACGGTGAAGGACTTCCCGCAGCCCGGCCCGCCCGTGAGAACGGCGACCCGGCGGGTCAGCGCCAGCTTGACCGCGTCGCGCTGCTCGGGCGCGAGCGTGGCCCCCGTCCGCCCGGCGAGCCAGCCCAGGGCCTTCTCCCAGTCCACGTCCCGGAAGCCGGGCATCCGGTCGTCCTCGGCGTGCAGCAGCCGGCGCACCTGCCCCACCAGCGACAGCTCGGCCCGGTGGAAGGGCACCAGGTACACCGCGGTCAGCGGATCCGGCCCGCCCTGCGGATCCGGTACGGGCTCCCGTACGACCCCTTCCGGATCGGCCGCGAGCTCGGCCAGGCAGTCGATCACCAGCCCCGTGTCCACCTGGAGCAGCTTGACCCCGCCGGCGATGAGCCGGTCCTCGGGGAGGAAGCAGTGCCCCTGGTCGGTGGACTGGGACAGGGCGTACTGGAGGCCGGCTTTGACCCGTTCGGGGCTGTCGTGCGGGATGCCGACGGCCTGGGCGATGCGGTCGGCGGTGAGGAAGCCGATGCCCCAGACGTCGGCGGCGAGCCGGTAGGGCTGGTTCTTCACCACGGAGATGGAGGCGTCGGCGTACTTCTTGTAGATGCGCACGGCGATGGAGGTGGAGACGCCGACCCCCTGGAGGAAGACCATGACCTCCTTGATGGCCTTCTGCTCCTCCCAGGCGGCGCCGATCAGCTTCGTCCGCTTGGGGCCCAGCCCGGGCACCTCGATCAGCCGCTTCGGCTCGCCCTCGATGACGTCGAGGGTGTCGGTGCCGAAGTGGTCCACGATCCGCTCGGCGATCTTCGGGCCGATGCCCTTGATCAGGCCGGATCCGAGGTAGCGGCGGATGCCCTGGATCGTCGCCGGAAGGACGGTCCGGTAGTTCTCCACCGTGAACTGCTTGCCGTACTGCGGGTGGGAGCCCCAGCGGCCCTCCATGCGCAGGGACTCGCCGGGCTGTGCGCCCAGCAGCGAGCCGACCACCGTGAGCAGGTCGCCGCTGCCGCGGCCGGTGTCCACGCGGGCGACCGTGTACCCGCTCTCCTCGTTGGCGTAGGTGATGCGTTCGAGGACGCCGTCGACCACCGCCATGTGGACCGCCCGCGGCGCCCCGTCTGCTGCTGCCATGCCCCGAAACTACCGGGCGGCGCCGACAGTGCGTCAGGCCTGTGGACAACGCGACGGGACACCGCGACGGGACAACTCGGCGGGGCAGGACGGGGGGCAGCGCAAAGGGGGTCCCGCCTTTCGGCCGGACCCCCTCACGGTTACCCCTCCCGTGTCGGACTTCCCGATCCCCCCAGATCCCTCCCCGGAAGCACCGACGCAACATACGACCCGCGATGCGCCTGAACGGTTGCATCCGGAATCACAGCTTTACGTTTCCGTTACCCAATGCCTACTCAAGGTGCCGGTGAATCGGCACAGAAGTAGCGTTTCCGGCATGAGTGAATCTTCATTCCAGGACGAGGTGCTGGGCGAACTCGGCGACGACAAGCTGACCGAGATCGCCGGCCTGCTCGGTACGGACACCGCCGGCGCCAAGGAGGCCGTCTCCGAGACCGTCGGCACCATGGCGGGAGACCTCCGGCAGAAGGCCGCCGGCGACGACGCCGACGGCGAGGAGGTGCGCGAGGCCCTCGCCGAGGTGGCCGAACCGCCGCTGCAGGGCGTGGCCACGCTCGGGGGCCTGGGCGGCCTGCTCGGCGGCGGAATGATGGCGGGGGTACTGGCCAAGGTGAGCAAGCCCGTGGCCGGCGCCGTCTCGAAGAAGACCGGCATCCCCGCGGCCACCGTCAGCCGGGTCATCGAGATGCTGATCCCGGTGGTGCTGGCGGTCCTCGCCAAGCGCGCCGCCGGCAAGGCACCGGGCGCCGGAGCGGCGGGCACGACCGCGGGTGCGGCGGGCACGGCCCCCGGCGCGGCTCCCCGCACCTCCCCCGCCCCGGGCGGCGGCCTCGCCGACCTGCTGGGCCAGATCCTCGGCGGCGGCAAGAAGTAACCCCTCCGGGTGCCCCACCCCGAGCCCGCCCCCCTAGAGTTGACCCATGGCTGAGAGCGTGCGGCTCCGCGACCCGGAACCGGGGGACCTGGGGTGGATCGTGCAGCGCCACGGCGCGCTGTACGCCGCCGAGTACGGCTGGAACAGCGACTTCGAGGGCCTGGTGGCCCGGATCGTCGCGGACTTCGCCCAGGACCACGACCCCTACCTCGAACGGGTGTGGATCGCGGAGCTGGACGGCCTGCCCGTCGGCTCGGTGATGTGCGTACGGGAGGAGGGCCCGCCCGGCACCGCCCGGCTGCGACTGCTCCTCGTCGACCCGCAGGGCCGCGGCCGCGGCGTCGGCACCCTGCTGGTCGACACCGTCGTCGCCTTCGCCCGTTCGGTCGGCTACCGCGAGCTGGTGCTGTGGACCAACGACGTGCTGACCGAGGCCCGCGAGCTCTACCTGCGGGCCGGGTTCACCCTGATCGCGGAGCGGCCGCACCGCTCGTACGGAGTGAGCCTGACGGGACAGGACTGGCGGCTGCCGTTGCAGGAGGGCTCCCCGCGCTGACGCCCGAACCGACCCCCGTACGGTTCACGGCGCGCGCGGGGGCCAGCGAGGTCAGTGCCACCCCGCCCACCAGCAGGACAGCCGCCAGCCAGCGCAGCCCGGAGACGGACTCCCCGAGCACCAGCGCCGCGGAGGACATCCCGAACACCGGGACGAGCAGGGAGAACGGGGCCACCGAGGAGGCCGGGTAGCGGCGCAGCAGGTAGCTCCAGGCGGCGAAGCCGAAGACGGTGGACACCCAGGCGACGTAGCCGATGACGGCCACCCCGGACCAGTCGAGGGCGCGCAGCGCGGCCAGGTCCCGCTCCGGCCCCTCCAGCAGCAGCGAGAGCGCGATCAGCGGCAGCACGGGCACCGTGCACACCCACACCATGAAGTTCAGGGCGTCGGGCGGGGCGGCCCTGCGGGTCAGGACGTTGGACACGCCCCAGCAGGCGGCGGCCGCCACGACCAGGGTGAAGCCGAGCACCGGACCGGAGGTGCCCCCGTCCACCGCGGCGACCGCGATCCCGGCCAGCGCCACGGCCATGCCGAGCACCCGTACCCGGCCCGGTCGCTCGCGCAGCACGACGGCGGCGAGGACGGCGGTGAAGACGGCCTGGATCTGCAGGACGAGGGAGGACAGCCCGGCCGGCATCCCCGCGTCCATGCCGGTGAAGAGCAGGCCGAACTTGGCGACGCCGAGGGCGATCCCGACCCCCGCGATCCACTTCCAGGCGACCTTGGGCCGCCCGACGAAGAACACGGCGGGCAGGGCGGCGACGAGGAAGCGCAGGGCGGACAGCAGCAGGGGCGGGAAGTGGTCGAGGCCGATCTCGATGACGACGAAGTTGAAGCCCCACACGGCGGCGACGAGCACGGCGAGTGCGGTGTGTACGGGACGCATGCACCGAGCATCGACCGTCCGACCGTGTAGCACCAGCGCGGATGTCTTCCGGGTCGGATGAAGCGTTGCTTACGGATGTGGGCGGTGCCACGATGGAGACATGCTCGATCTCGCCCGGCTGCGCGCCCTGCACGCCGTCTCCGTCCACGGCTCGGTCGCCGCCGCCGCGGCCGCCCTCGGCTACACCCCCTCGGCCGTCTCGCAGCAGATCTCCAAGTTGGAACGGGAGACCCGCACCACCCTGCTGGAGCGGCGCGGCCGCGGGGTCGCCCTCACCGAGGAGGCCCACCATCTGGCCGACACCGCGCAGGAGTTGCTGGCGATCGTGGAGCGCGCCGAGACCACTTTGGAGGAGCGGCGCGGGCAGCCCGGCGGGCTGCTGACGGTGGCCGCCTTCGCCTCGGCGGCGCGCGGCCTGCTGCCGGAGGTACTCGCCGATCTGGCCCGCCGGTATCCCGCTCTGGACGTCCGTCTCACGGAGGTGGACCCGCACCTGTCCGTGGAACTGGTGGCCCGCGGGGTCACCGATCTGGCGGTGGCGCACGACTGGGACATCGCCCCGCTGCCCGCACCCGAGGGCATCGAACAGGCGGTGATCGGGGACGACCTCTGCGACCTCGTGGTCCCGGCCGGGCATCCGTTCACCACGCGCCGGGTCATCCGGCGCTCGGACCTGGGCGGCGAGCGCTGGGTCTGCCAGCCGCCCGGCCGGGTCTGCCACGACTGGCTGGTGCGCACCCTGCGCACCGCCGGGTTCGAGCCGGACGTCGCGCACGTCGCGGAGGAGAACCACACCATCGTCGCCCTGGTCGCGGCCGGACTCGGGGTGGCCGTCGTACCCCGGCTGGGCACGGGCGCGCTGCCGCCGGGGGCGGTCGCGGTACCGCTGGAGCCGGGGCCCGTACGCCGGTTGTACGCCCTGTGGCGGACCGGGGCGGCCCGGCGGCCCGCGATCACCGAGGCCGTACGGACTCTGCAGGAGCACTGGGCGTCCCACCGGTAGCGGGTGCCGTCCGGAGATGCAGGCCGAGGAGGAGGCCCGGCTGCGGGCCGACCGTCCGAGGATGCAGTCCGTAAGTGTCATACGAGGGACCTACCGAGTGTCCGTCACTCCCCGGGCGTACCCCGGCAGTAGGGTCCGGCGCGTGCCGTACCACGCCTCGCGCCGGAACCTGCTCGCCGCAGCCGCCATGGTCGCCGTCACGGCCGCCGGGGCCGCTTCCGCAGCCGTCGGCCCCCACCCCGCCCCCGACGACTCGCGGCCCCCGGGCAGCGCGCCGGGCCGTCGCCCCGGCCGGGCCCGACTGCGCGCCCTCGTGGACCGGATGAGCCTCGACGAGAAGATCGGGCAGCTCTTCGTCTCCCGGGCGTACGGGCATTCGGCGACCGATCCCGACCCGGCGGACGCCGAGCAGAACCTGGCGGCCTTCGGCGTGCGCACCGCCGCCGAGCTGGTCTCCCGCTACCACCTCGGCGGGATCATCTACTTCGCCTGGGCCCACAACACCCGGGCCCCGCAGCAGATCGCCGCGCTCTCGGTCGGCCTCCAGCAGAGCGCCCTCACCACCGGCGCCCGGATCCCCCTGCTGCTCTCCACCGACCAGGAGCACGGCGCCGTCGCCCGGATCGGCCGGCCCGCGACCCTGCTCCCGGGGGCGATGGCGCTCGGGGCGGCCGGGTCCACCGTGCACGCCCGGCGGGCCGCGCGCATCGCGGGTGCCGAGCTGGCCGCCATGGGCATCCGGCAGGACTACGCGCCGGTGGCCGACGTCAACGTCAACCCGGCCAATCCGGTGATCGGCGTCCGGTCCTTCGGCTCCGACCCGCAGGCCGTGGCGGAGCTGGTCGCGGCCCAGGTCCGCGGCTACCAGGGCGCCGGGGTGGCCGCCACCGCCAAGCACTTCCCGGGCCACGGGGACACCGAGACCGACAGCCATGTCGGCCTGCCGGTGATGCGGCACAGCCGGGCCGTCTGGGAGGAGCTGGACGAGCCGCCCTTCCGGGCCGCGGTGGAGGCGGGCGTGGACGCCATCATGACGGCGCACATCGTCTTCCCCGCGCTCGATCCCTCGGGGGACCCGGCGACCCTCTCCCGGCCGATCGTCACCGGCCTGCTGCGCGAACGCCTCGGATTCCAGGGGGTGGTGATCACCGATGCCCTCGACATGGCCGGGGTCCGCCAGAAGTACGGGGACGACCGCGTGCCCGTACTGGCTCTGCTGGCGGGCTGCGACCAGCTGCTGAACCCGCCGGACCTGGGGCTCGCGCACCGCAGCGTGCGGGCGGCCGTCGAATCGGGCGAGCTGACCCAGGCGCGCGTCGAGGAATCGGTGCTGCGGATCCTGGAACTGAAGTCCCGCCGGGGCCTCTTCGACGAGGCCTACACCACGGGGCGGGAGGTCGAATCCGTCGTGGGCGTCCAGGAGCACCTCGACGCCGCCGACACGATCGCGGCCGCCACGACGACCCTGCTGGCGAATCCGCGCGGGCTGGTGCCCTTCGATGCGACGGCCGGACCACGGCTGCTGGTCACCGGGACGGACCCGGTCTCCCCCACCGGTACCACCGGCCCCCCTACGGTCGTACTGGCCCGGGAGCTGACCGCCCTGGGCTGTCGGGCCACGGCGGTGCCGCCCGCCCGGGCCGCGGCCGCCGCGGCCGGTCACGCGGCGGTGCTCGTGTGCACGTACAACGTCCCGGAGGGCGAGAGTCCGCAGCGCACGCTGGTGGCGGACCTGATCGCGTCCGGGGTTGCGGTCATCACGCTGGCGGTCCGCAACCCCTACGACCCGGCCCGGCTGCCGGCCTGTGCGGCGGAGCTGGCCACGTACTCCTGGACGGATGTGGAGATGCGGGCGGCGGCCCGGGTGCTCACCGGGGCGCTGCGGCCCGCCGGCCGCCTCCCCGTCCCGGTCCCGGGCCGCTACCCGCTGGGCCACGGACTGACGCTCTGAACTCCTCGGCGCCCGTCCGCGGCCGCGCGTCCCGCTTCCCGTTTACGGCCGCAGCTGCGGCTCGCGCTCCGGGTCGACCTGGTCGAGCTGCGCGTCCGGTGCGGCCAGCGGCGCCGCCCGGCCCGCGTCGGCGAGCGCGGCGGCCGGGGCCACCCCGGCCCACTGCAGGATCTTCGCGGTGGCGAGGGCCTTCTCGCCGTCCATCAGCTTGGCCACGTTCGCCCCGTGGTTGGCGCCCGGCGCGATCATGACGTAGCTGTCGCGCACCCCGTAGCCGAGGCGGAACGGCTCCGCGCCCCACGGGTCGTTCTGCCCGTACACGAAGAGCATCTGATGGGCGTTGTTGCGCACCCACTTGTCGACGTCCGCCATCGCCCCCGGCTGGAAGGTCATGGGGATGTCTCGGGGCACGAAGTTGCGCGGCGGCTGGTAGCCGTAGCGGCTCAGGCCCTTGAGGTGCGGCTGCTTGATGTCGGGGGAACCGAGCTGCGTACCCGCCTGGTAGTAGTACGGCGTGTACGTCTCGAGGCCCTGGTCGGAGTAGGCCGAGAAGCCGGAGATCGCGTCGATCGTGTCCCAGATCTGCTGGTCGCTCGCGGTGGCGGCGGCCGGGATCGAGGCGCAGTCGGCGAGCAGGCTGTACTGCCAGAAGGCCCACACGTAGTCGAGCACGACCGCCTCGTAGGCCTTGTCGAGGTTGCCGACGGTGGTGAAGGTCCAGCCGTTCTCGGCGGCGGCGACGGCGTACTTGGCCTCCAGCGGCTCGCGGCGCACGAGCGCCTCGCGCTGCACCGCGTTCAGCCTGTCGCGGCACTCCTTGGTGCCGACCTTGGCGAAGAAGCGGTCGTAGGCCGAGTCCTCGTCGTTGACGACGTCGTTGGGCGCGACGTACGCGACGACACCGTCCATGTCGCGGGGGTAGAAGCGCTCGTAGTACGTCGCCGTCATACCGCCCTTGCTGGCGCCCGTGGACAGCCAGTTCTTCCTGTAGATCTTCTTCAGCGCGGTGAAGAGGCGGTGCTGGTCACTCGCGGCCTGCCAGATGTCCAGGTTCGACCAGTTCGCCGGGTCGGGCCGGGACGGCGTGAAGAATCGATACTCCAGGGACACCTGGTTGCCGTCGACGATGGCCGTCGGCTCACTGCGGCGCGGGCTGGTGTTGACGTTGTAGCCGGAGGTGAAGAACACCGACGGCCGCGAGACGTCCTTGTGCAACAGGGTCAGGCGCTGCTTGAAGGTGCCCTTCCACGGCTGCCGATGGTCCACCGGCTGCTCGTAGTTCAATACGAAGAAGCGGTAGCCGGGGTACGGCTTCTCCTCGATCAGGCTCATCCCGGGAATGCCGAGGATCTGGTCCTTGATGTCCGTGGCGGCCGCGGGCTCCGCGGCTGTGGCCGCTTGCGCCGTGGAGCCGGCCGCGCCCATGGTGCCGATGAGCACCACGAGCGACAGCAGCCATCCGAGCGTCTTGCGCATTCACCCTCCCCTTGAGTTCACTTCGGTCGCCGTGAACCTAGCCGGGTCAACACGCCACTGACCAGACCTAGTTGGGCCTGTCCCTCAGCACAGGATCCAGCCGGAATCAACAGATCCGGACCCCACGCTCCCCTTTACATACACGCAGCGGCTGATCGCGCCGACCGTGACGGGCCCGGCATATCGGGTGAATCCCCCCGCCTCGCGCACCGGGGCGCCACCGCGCGGCTGGATGCTCACCGCCATCCGCCGGCGCTCGCCGAACTCCCTGGCCACGGTCATCGCGCAGGCCTGGTTGCGGCTCTTGTAGACGCGCACCTCGCCCTCCTCGAAGGGCACCGTCCCGGCCAGCCGGCCCGCACAGCCCTCGGTCGCGGCCCGCGCCGCCGGCGGCGCGAGCAGCCCGCCCGCGCAGAGCCACAGCGCCGCCACGAAAACCACCGGGGAAGCGGCCCGACGGCCACGTCTCCTTCGCCCCTGCAGCACCCTGTCCCCCGATCGGTCGTGCGTACGGTGCACGCACGCACGTACGACGCCCGAGCCCGCCGGAAGGTTGCCGCGCGCAAGGACCCGACCGCCGGTACCGGTACCCCTCCCTCGTACGAGTGCATCCGCCACCTCCCGGCGGGACAGCGGGAGTTCACCCCCGGAGCGGCGATTACGCTAGGTGACGGGACCTCCGCTCCTCGTCGCCGTACCGATACCCGTACGCGTACCCGTACCCACGCCTCAGCCGTGAAAGGCCATGAGATGACGAACGACCTGCTCGACCGCAAGCTGGAGCGCGCCTTCACTCACCTGGACGCGGACGGGAGCGGCGTGATCGACGCCGACGACATCATCGCGCTCGGCTCCCGGCTGCTGACGGCCCTCGCGGAGCCGGCCGCCTCGCCCAAGGCGGACCTGGTGATGGGCGGGCTGGCCGACTTCTGGCAGGACCTGTTCACCGAGCTGGACATCGACCGGGACGGCAAGGTCACGCCCGAGGAGTACAAGCTGGGCATGACCCGCCTGTACGGGCAGGGCGGACCCGCCTACGACCGGTCGTTCCGCCCGATGATGCGGGCGATCCTCACGATCGTCGACACGGACGGAGACGGGCGCATCAGCCCGCAGGAGTTCCACCGGGCGCAGGAGGCCTTCGACACGCAGCTGAGCCCGGCCGACACTGAAGCGCTCTTCCGGCGCATCGACGCGGACGGGGACGGCTCGCTGACGGTCGACGAACTCCTCGACGCGGTACGCGAGTACTACACCGGCACCGACGAGGACGCCCCGGGGAACCTGCTCTTCGGCGAGTTCTGATCCCGGGGCGTCCTGCGACGGGCGAGCGTGCGCTCGGGCGGCGCGGGCGGCTCAGGCCGCGGCGCGCTCGTCCTCGCCGATGAAGGTGCGCCACAGCTCTGCGTACCGGCCGCCGCGCGCCAGCAGTTCGGCGTGGGTGCCGTCCTCCACGACCCGGCCGCGGTCCATGACCACGACCCGGTCGGCGCGGGCCGCGGTGGTCAGCCGGTGCGCGACCACCAGGGTGGTGCGCTTGCCCACGAGCCGGTCCGTCGCCTGGTTGACCTGGGCCTCGGTGGCCAGGTCGAGGGCGGCGGTGGCCTCGTCGAGCAGCAGCACGTCCGGGTCGACGAGCTCGGCCCGGGCCAGGGCGATCAACTGGCGCTGGCCCGCGGAGAGGTTGCGGCCGCGCTCGGCGACGGTGTGCAGATAGCCGCCGTCGAGGGTGGCGATCATGTCGTGGGCGCCGACCGCGCGGGCGGCTGCCTCCACCTCGGCGTCGCTCGCGCCCGGGCGCCCGTAGGCGATGGCGTCGCGGACCGTCCCCGGGAAGAGGTAGGCCTCCTGGGGGACGACCCCCAGACGGTGGCGGTACGCCGTGAGCTCCAGCTCCCGCAGGTCGGCGCCGTCGGCGGTGACCCGGCCGGAGGTCGGGTCGTAGAACCGGGCCACCATCTTGACCAGCGTGGACTTGCCTGCTCCGGTCTCGCCGACGAAGGCGACGGTCTGCCCGGCGGGTATCCGCAGGTCGATGCCGGCCAGCGCCTCCCCCTTCTCGCCCCGCTCCTCGGCCGTCCCGTACTGGAAGCGGACGTTCTCGAAGGCGATCTCGCCGACCGGCTGCTGCGGTGCGTGCGGCCGCTCGGGCAGCGGGGTGGTGGTCGGCTCGCGCAGCAGCCCCTGGATGCGGCCGAGGGCCACCGTGGCCTGCTGGTAGCCGTCGAATACCTGGGAGAGCTGCTGGACGGGCGCGAAGAACAGGTCGATGTAGAGCAGGTACGCGACGAGCGCGCCGGTGGTGAGCGTCCCGGCCTCCACCCGGCCCGCGCCGACGATCAGCACGGCGGCCGCGGCGCCCGAGGACAGCAGCTGCACGAAGGGGAAGTAGACGGATATCAGCCACTGGCCGCGGACCCGGGCCTCGCGGTACGAGTGGCTGCGCTCGGCGAACCGCTTGGCGCCGGAGCCCTCGCGGCGGAAGGCCTGGACGATGCGCAGACCCGAGACGGACTCCTGGAGGTCGGCGTTGACCAGGCTGACCCGGTCGCGGGCGAGCTCGTAGGCCGCGACGGACCTGCGGCGGAACACGAAGGTGGCGACGACCAGGACCGGAAGGGTCGCGAAGACGATCAGCGCGAGCTCGACGTCCAGGACGAGCAGGGCGACCAGGATGCCGAAGAAGGTGAACACGGAGACCACGGCGGTGACCAGACCGGTCTGCAGGAACGAGCTCAGCGAGTCCACGTCGGTGGTCATCCGGGTCATGATCTTGCCGGTCAGCTCGCGCTCGTAGTAGTCGAGGCCGAGGCGCTGGAGCTGGGCGAAGATCTTGACGCGGAGGGCGTACAGCACGCGCTCGCCGGTACGGCCCGTCATCCGGGTCTCGGCGAACTGCGCGGCCCACTGCGCGACGACGACCGCGAGGGCGAGCCCGGCGGCCACCCAGACGGCGCCGAGCACGGCCTGTTCCACGCCCTGGTCGATCCCGTGCCGGATCAGGATCGGCAGCAGCAGTCCGGCTCCCGCGTCCGCGGCGACGAGGCCGAGGCTGATGGCGAGCGGCGCCCAGAACCCGCGGAGCAGGCGGCGCAGGCCGTAGCTCTCCTCGGCAGCCGCGGCGCGGGTCTCGTCCACCTCGGGCAGGTCGTCTGCGGGCGGCAGCGCGGCCACCTGTGCGAGCAGTTCGGGGGTGGCGGGCATACCGGCGACGGCCCCGGCCATGGACGGCCCGGGTCCCGGCGCGCCGCTCCCGGCGGCGGGAGCGGCGCCGGGCAGGGCGGCGGCACCCTCGGCGTCGTCCTGGCGGCGCCAGAGCTCGGGGGTGACCCCGCCGGCGACCCTGCGCTTGGCGTTGACGGGCTCGGAGTCGATCTCGGCCTCGAGCTCGATGCCGCGTTCGAGGTCACGGTCGAGCTCGCGCTCGAACTCGGTCATCACGCGGGTGTCCGGGGTGCGCGGGGAGCCGGCGCCGAGCGCCTCGGGGTCGGTGAGCAGCCTGCGGTAGAGCGCCGAGCGGCCCTCCAGCTGCTCGTGCGTCCCGATGTCGGCGAGCCGTCCGCGGTCGAGTACGGCGATCCGGTCGGCCAGCGCGAGCGTGGAGCGGCGGTGTGCGATCAGCAGGGTGGTCCGGCCGGCCATGACGGAGCGCAGGGCCTCGTGGATCTCGTGCTCGACGCGGGCGTCCACGGCGGAGGTGGCATCGTCGAGGAGCAGCAGCCTGGGGTCGGTGAGGATGGCCCGGGCCAGGGCGATGCGCTGGCGCTGGCCGCCGGAGAGGGTGAGCCCCTGCTCGCCGACCTTGGTGTCGTACCCGGCGGGCAGCGCCCGGACGAACCCGTCGGCCTGGGCGGCGCGGGCGGCGGCCTCGATCTGCTCCTCGGTGGCGCCGGGGTGCCCGTAGGCGATGTTCGCGCGGATGGTGTCGGAGAAGAGGAAGGAGTCCTCGGGGACGAGGCCTATCGCGCCGCGCAGGGAGTCGTAGGTCAGCTCGCGGACGTCGTGGCCGCCGACGCGGACCGCGCCGCCGTCGGCGTCGTAGAACCGGGGCAGCAGGAGCGCGACCGTGGACTTGCCGCTGCCGGAGGACCCGACGACGGCGACGGTCTCCCCCTCCGCCACGCTGAGCGAGAACCCGTCGAGGACGGGCCGCTCGGGGTCGTAGCCGAAGCGGACGTCGTCGAACTCGACGGTGGCGGGCGCGTCGGCGGGCAGTTCGTGGGTGCCTTCGCGGATCTCGGGCTCGGTGTCGATGAGCTCGAACACGCGCTCCGCACCGGCCCGGGCCTGCTGGCCGACGGTGAGGACCATGGCGAGCATGCGGACGGGTCCGACGAGCTGGGCGAGGTAGGTGGAGAAGGCGACGAAGGTGCCGAGGGTGACCTGGCCGTTGGTGGCCATCCAGCCGCCGAGGGCCAGCATGGCGACCTGGGCGAGCGCGGGCACGGCCTGGAGGGCGGGCGTGTAGCGCGAGTTGAGCCGGATGGTCCGCATCCGCCCGGCGAACAGCCGGCGGCCCGCCTCGCGGAGCTTGCCGGTCTCCTGCTCCTCCTGGCCGAAGCCCTTGACGACGCGGACGCCGGTGACGGCGCCGTCGACGACGGTCGCGACGGCGGCGGCCTGGCCCTGGGCCCACCAGGTGGCGGGGAAGAGCTTCTTGCGGCTGCGCTTGGCTATGAACCACAGGGCGGGTGCCATGAGCAGGGCGACGAGGGTCAGCAGCGGCGAGAGCCAGAGCATGATCCCGAGGGACATCCCGAAGAGCAGGAAGTTCCCGATCGTCATGGGCAGCATGAAGAGCAGGCCCTGGATCAGCTGGAGGTCACTGGTGGCGCGGCCGATGACCTGACCGGTGTTCAGCTCGTCCTGCCGCCGCCCGTCGAGGCGGGCGATCGTGGTGTACATGTCGGTGCGCAGGTCGTGCTGCACGTCGAGGGCGAGCCGCCCGCCGTAGTACCTGCGTATGTAGGTCAGCACGTACACGAGCAGGGCCGCGGCTATGAGCATGCCGGCCCAGGGCGCCATGGACCTGGTCCCGTCCCCGATCACGTCATCGATGATCACCTTGGTGACCAGCGGGACGACCGACATGACGGCCATGCCGGCCAGGGAGGAGCCGAGCGCGAGCAGCACATTGGTCCTGTACCGCCAGGTGTAGGCCGCCAGCCGCCTGCCCCAGCCCTGTTTTTCCCCCGCCGCTGTCTCTGCCGCCGCCACGTGAGGCCTCCCCGTTCGTCCTGACCTGCCGGAAGCGCCAACGCTCCGACCGGCGGATTTCATCCCGCCGCAACAATCGCACTGCCGTACGGCGGCGGCGCGCGGGCCGCGTCCGACCGGGGCGGGGAGGCGGGGGCAGGCGGGGAGGCGGGGAGGCGGGGAGGGGCGAGCAGGGAAGCGCGGGCGCGGCAGGGAGGCGGCGGGGCGCGAGTGGGCGGTGCCGGCCCCTGTCAAGTCCCGACTTTCCGGATCTGGGCCCGGCGGGCCCCGCTGCCGATGCTGGAAGCACAGCCGATGCCGACCGCCTACCTCGGCGGCGGGACCGAAGGGATCCAGGGCCATGAGCACTCACGAGCAGCAGCCGACCAGCCACAGCTTCGTGCAGCGGACCGCCCGCGCCGTCGTCCCCTTCGTCACCGCCTTCTTCATCGCCCTGCTCGCGGCGAAGGTCGTGGGACTGGTGACCGACAACCCGTGGACCCGGCTGGCGACAGCCGTCGGGGTGGCCGTGATCAGCCTGCTGTTCCACCCCTACGAGGAGGCCGAGGAGCAGGCCGCCGGCTCGTGACGGTCGCCTCTCACAGGTGCGTCGGGGCGAACATCCTCAGGGTGGCCGGCAGGACCAGGACCGAGGGCCCCGGGGTGGCCAGCGCCTTCCTGAGGTCGGCGGTCAGCGACTCCGGTGCGGTGGTGGAGGCCGGGACGCCGAAGGACTCCGCCAGGGCCACGAAGTCCGGGCCGGCCAGCTGCGTACCGGTCGTGCAGCCGTACTCGCGCAGGATGCCGTAGCCGCCGTCGTCCACGATCAGCCAGGTGACGTCGAGGTCGTGCTGCCGGGCCGTGGCCAGCTCCGCGACGGAGTACATCGCGCCGCCGTCGCCGGAGACCGCCAGGACCGGCGTGTCCGGTTCCGCGACGCACGCGCCGAGGGCCGCCGGGAAGGCGTAGCCGAGGCCGCCCGCGCCCTGGGCCGAGTGCATGGTGTTGGGGTGCTTCGGGTCGAAGGCGGACCAGGCCCAGTAGGACAGGACCGTCATGTCCCAGAAGGACGGGGAGCGGGCGGGCAGAGCGGTGCGGATCGAGGTGAGGAGCTGCTGCTCCTGCGCCAGGTCCTGGCCGGCGAGGCGGGCCGCGATGTCCGCGAGGACCAGGCGGACGCGCTCCGGGGCGGTCGGGTCCGCGCGCTCGGACACCGTCTCCAGCAGGGCCTGCAGCGCCAGGCGGGCGTCCGCGTGGATGCCGAGGCCCGCGTGGTTCGACTCCAGCTTGCCGAGGTCCGCCTCGATCTGGACGACCCGGCCCGTCGGGAAGAACGTGTGGTAGTTCGACGAGAGCTCGCCGAGGCCCGAGCCGACGACCAGCAGGACGTCCGCGTCCTCCAGGAAGTCCGTCATGTGGCGGTCCTCCAGCCAGGACTGGAGGGAGAGCGGGTGGGCCCAGGGGAAGGCGCCCTTGCCGCCGAAGGTGGTGACGACGGGCGCGTTCAGCCGCTCGGCCAGCTGCTTCAGCTTGCCCGCCGCGTCCGAGCGGACCACCCCGCCGCCCGCGATGATCACGGGTCGGGTGGCGTTCTCCAGCCAGTGGGCGGCGAGCGCCGTGAGCTCGGGCCGCGGCGCGAGCTCGTGCGGGGTCGCGTCCACACCCGTGACCTGCGGGATGACGGTCTCGGCCTGCAGCACGTCCGCCGGGATCTCGACGAACACCGGGCCGTGCGGGGCGCTCAGTGCCGACTCCCACGCCTCGGCGATCACGGAGGGGATCTGGGAGGGCGTGCGGACCGAGTGGACGGACTTCACCACGTCCCGGAAGGAGGCCGACTGGTCCCGCAGCTCGTGCAGGTGCCCGCGCCGCCCGCCGCCCAGGCCCGCCACCGGGACCTGCGAGGAGATCGCGAGGACCGGCGCAGAGGCGGCCGCCGCCTCCGCCAGGGCCGGCAGCGCCATCAGTGCGCCCGGGCCGGTGGAGAGCAGCAGCGGCACCGCCTCGCCCGTCATCCGGCCGTAGGCGTCGGCCGCGAAGCCCGCGTTGTTCTCCGTACGCAGTCCCACGAGGCGCAGGTCGGAGCGGCCGACCGCGTCGAAGAGGGCGAGCGCGTGCTGCCCCGGCAGACCGAAGACGGTGGTCGCGCCGAGGCCGCGGAGCGTTTCCACGACCAGGTCCCCGCCCGTCCGGCCCGGAGGCGGCGCGAGCGCGGCCGCCTTCTGGGCTTCGGTGGGACGGAGTACCAGGTCGTGGTCGTGCGTCACTTCGCTTACTTGCCCTTCGCCTGCGCGATCTGTCGCGACATGATCGTGGTCAGCTCGTACGCGGTGTGCGAGGCCGCGACCGAGGTGATCTCGGCGTGATCGTACGCCGGGGCGACCTCGACGACATCGGCGGAAACGAGGTTGCAGGAGGACAGGCCGCGGATGATCTCCAGCAGCTCGCGGGAGGTCATGCCGCCCGCCTCCGGGGTGCCGGTGCCGGGCGCGTGCGCCGGGTCGAGCACGTCGATGTCGATGGAGATGTACAGCGGGCGGTCGCCGATGCGCTGGCGCAGCTGGTCGGCGACCTCGTCGGCGCCGCGGCGGTAGACGTCGGCCGAGGTGACGATGCCGAAGCCCATCTTGGCGTCGTCGTCCAGGTCCTGCTTGCCGTACAGCGGGCCGCGGGTACCGACGTGGGAGAGCGCCTCGGTGTCGAGGATGCCTTCCTCCACCGCGCGGCGGAACGGGGTGCCGTGGGTGTACTCGGCGCCGAAGTACGTGTCCCAGGTGTCCAGGTGGGCGTCGAAGTGGAGGAGCGCGACCGGGCCGTGCTTCTTCGCGACCGAGCGGAGCAGCGGGAGGGCGATGGTGTGGTCGCCGCCCAGGGTCATCAGGCGGGAGCCGGCGCCGAGCAGCTCGTCGGCGGCGGCCTCGACCGTCTCGACGGCCTCGTTGATGTTGAAGGGGTTCACGGCGATGTCACCGGCGTCGGCGACCTGCGCGAGCGCGAAGGGGGAGGCGTCCTGGGCCGGGTTGTACGGGCGCAGCAGGCGGGAGGCCTCGCGGATCGCGTTGCCGCCGAAGCGGGCGCCGGGGCGGTAGGACACGCCGGAGTCGAAGGGCACGCCGACGACGGCGACGTCGGCGGAGCCGACCTCGTCGAGGCGGGGCAGGCGGGCGAAGGTCGCCGGGCCCGCGTACCGCGGGATGCGGGAGGAATCGACGGGTCCGCGCGGCTGCGTGCTCATGGCTGTGCCTCTTTCTCTGGCCTGACGTGTGCGGTCCTTCGAGCGTAAGCGCGCCGCCCGGAGGTGGGGAGTGTACGTTTCATCCATCTGGCACAGCTCATATGTACGGAGTATCCATGCCTGCCCTTCCCGGCGACCCGCAACCCGGCATCGGCTCGACGGCGGGCTCAGCCCCCGCGGAAGGGCCTGCGGGGCCTGCGGGGCCCCCGGCGGGAGCCGCGCCCGGAGCTCCCGCCGGGGAACCGATGACGCCGCCCGTGCTGCTCGGTGGGCTGCTCGGTGAGCGGGCGCTCGGGCTGCGGCATCTCGCGGGGCCGCGGGCGGCGGAGGTGCACGGGGTGCACGCCTCCGAGATGGCGGACCCGTCCCCGTACCTGCTGGGCGGCGAGCTGCTGCTGACGGCCGGGGCTGCGCTGACGCAGGCCGGAGCGGCTGCCTACGTCGGCCGGCTCGCCCGCGCCGGGGCCGCCGCGCTCGGCTTCGGCGTGACCCCGGTGCACGAGGTGGTCCCGCCCGGCCTGGCCGAGGCGTGCGAGCAGCACGGCCTACCGCTCGTCGAGGTCCCGCCGGGTACCCCCTTCACCGCGGTCGCCCGTACCGTCGGGCGGCTGATGGCGGAGGCCCGTACGCGCGAACTGCGCCGGGTCGCCGAGGCCCAGCAGGCCCTGGCTGCGGCCGCCGCCCGCCCGGACCCGGTCCCGGCGGTGCTGTCGCGGCTGGCGGCGAGCCTGAGCGGCTGGGCCGCCCTGCTCACTCCGGAGGGAGTGGCCGGGACGACCGGTGCCCCCGGAACCGCCCGGGGCGCCCTCGCCGGCGGCACCGCTCCCGGTACGGACGCGCTCGAGGCAGTGGACACCCTGGCCCGCCGCGTGGCCCCGGGGTCCGCCGCCACCGCCACCGACGCCGTCGGCGCCACGAGCCTGGCCGCGTACGCCGTGGGCGGGGGCCGGGTGCTGGCCCTGGCCACCGGGGTCCGGACCCCGGGCGACCACACCATCGCCTCCATCGCCGCCGTGCTGCTGACCCTGCTCACCGCCGAGCGGCCCGCCGGCGCGGAGGCCGCGGCCCTGACCCGGCTGCTGCTCGACGGGGATCCGGCCGCGGCCCTGACGGCCGGGCCCTGGTACGCCGTGCACGCCCGCGGGGCCGGGGATCCACAGGCCCTCGCGGCCGCGCTGGGCACCGTACTGCTCGACCCGCACGAGGACTCCGCACGGCTGCTCACCGACCGGGACCCCGCCCCTCAGCCCGGCTGGCGGCTGGGGGTGAGCGCCCCGGCCGCGCCGTCCGCCCTGGTCACGGCCGACGCCCAGGCCGAGCGCGCCCTGGGGCGTGCGGAGGCGGCCCGGACCCCGCTGGCCCGCCACACCGAGCCGGGCCTCGCGGGCCTGGTCGGCGAGGCCGAGGCCCGCGCGCACGCCGAGGCCCTGCTGCGGCCGCTCTCCCCCGCCCTGAGGGAGACCCTGCGCGGCTGGCTGGCCCACCACGGCAACTGGGACCGCACGGCCGCCGCCCTCGGCGTCCACCGCAACACCGTCCGGCAACGCGTCACCCGCGCCGCCGAACTGCTGGACCGGAGCCTGGACGACCCGGACGTCCGGATGGAGCTGTGGTTCGCGCTGCGGGTCGCCGAGCACCGCCCCGCTGAGCCGGGACAACCGCCCCGCTCAGCCGGGACAACCGCCTCGCTCAGCCGGGATGGTCGTCCGGCGGCCGGAAGGAGGAGAGCATCTCCAGGAAGCGGGCGGATCCGGTGATCACACCCGGCTCCTTGCTGCCGGGCGGCACGGCATCGACCCCGACCGACTCGATCCCGTCCTCGCTGATCCACAGCAGCCGCGAGCTGAGCCGGTACCCCTCCGGTGCGTCCTCCCACATCTTCCGCACGAGCGGGTCGTGGGCGATCACGCAGGTGTGCAGCTCCGGCCCTTCCACGGCCCACAGCATCAGGTGACCGTGGAAGGGGACCATCGCGAGGATGCCGAGCGGCGCCGGGCGGTCGATCAGATCGGCGGCGTGCAGGAGGTGGGTGGAGGTCCATCCGCCGTCGGCCTCGACGTTCACCAGCGGGTTCTCGTCGTCGTTGTACTGGAGCAAGACCGGTGCGGCGTCGAGGTTGGCCAGGGCGGCGGCCCAGATTTCGGAGCCGTCCACCTGCCAGGAGTCGAACTGTGCCTGCGGGACGGGCGCGGAGAGGGAGCCGCCCACCTGGATCACCACGACGGCCGCGAGCTCCTCGGTGAGGGCGACCGCCAGCGCGTGGCGCTCCGTCACCGTGTCGACGGTCACCAGCCTCGGCATGAGCAGATTGCGGACCTCGGCGAAGCCCGCGCGCTCCAGCGCGCGCCGGCGCTCGGCGAGCCGCTGCTTCTGGTTCAGGAAGGAGACGGCGGCCGACCGCCAGTTCGCGTGCGGCAGCGCCCGGACCAGCTCTGCCATCTCCGCGAGGTCCAGCGGTGCGCCGGGCTCGCCCTCGACCCCCCGCCGCACCTCCGCCGGAACCGCTACCGGAGGGCCGGGGTGAGCCACCCCACCCTTTCCATGGCGCCTCGGCTCTGGACAGCCAGTTTGACTGGCCGGTAACTTAGACTGAGCAAGCGCTTAGGCATGGCGGCGGACCGCCGCGACCGAAGGGAGCCGGCCGTGCGCCGTACCGTTTTCAACGAGGACCACGAGGCATTCCGCGAGACCATCCGCGCCTTCATCGAGGCCGAGGTCGTCCCGGTCTACGACGAGTGGTTCGCGGCCGGCCAGGCGCCGCGCGACTTCTACTACAAGCTCGGCGAGCTGGGCGTCTTTGGCATCAACGTGCCCGAGGAGTTCGGTGGCGCGGGCCTGGACACCCACAAGTTCGAGGCCGTCCTCTACGAGGAGACCTCCCGCGCGGGCGTCAACTTCGGCGGCTCCGGCGTGCACGTGCTGCTCGCCCTCCCCTACATCAAGATGCTGGCCGACGACGAGCAGAAGAAGCGCTTCCTGCCGAAGTTCGTCTCCGGCGAGGAGATGTGGGCCCTCGCGATGACCGAGCCGGGCACCGGCTCCGACGTCGCGGGCATGAAGACCACCGCCAAGCTCTCCGAGGACGGCACGCACTACGTCCTCAACGGCTCCAAGACCTTCATCACCGGTGGCGTCCACGCCGACCGCGTGATCGTCTGCGCCCGCACCTCCGCCCCCGGCGAGCAGGACCGCCGCTTCGGCATCTCCCTCTTCGCCGTGGACACCAAGTCCGAGGGCTACTCCATCGGCCGCAAGCTGGACAAGCTGGGCCTGCGCACCTCCGACACCGCCGAGCTGGCCTTCGTCGACGTGAAGGTCCCGGTCGAGGACCTGCTCGGCGAGGAGAACAAGGGCTTCTACTACCTCGGCGCCAACCTGCCCTCCGAGCGCTGGGGCATCGCCTTCGGCGCCTACGCGCAGGCCAAGGCCGCCATCCGGTTCGCCCAGCAGTACGTGACCGAGCGCACCGTCTTCGGCAAGCCGGTCGCCCACTTCCAGAACACCAAGTTCGAGCTGGCCGCCTGCCAGGCCGAGGTGGACGCCGCCGAGGCCGTCGCCGACCGCGCCCTGGAGGCCCTGGACGCCGGCGAGCTGACCGCCGCCGAGGCCGCCTCCGCCAAGCTGTTCTGCACCGAGGTCGCGCACCGCGTGATCGACAAGTGCCTTCAGCTGCACGGCGGTTACGGCTACATGAACGAGTACCCGATCGCCCGCCTGTACGCCGACAACCGCGTGAACCGCATCTACGGCGGCACCAGCGAGGTCATGAAGTCCATCATCGCCAAGTCCATGGGCCTCTAGGAACGTTCGGGCACTTAGCCTTCACCCATGAACGAGGCACTGACGTCGCTCCTCGATCTGCTCGACCTCGAGCAGATCGAGGAGAACATCTTCCGCGGCACCAGCAGGCCTTCCCTGGTGCCGCGCGTCTTCGGCGGTCAGGTCGCGGCCCAGGCGCTGGTCGCGGCCGGCCGGACCGTCCCCGCGGACCGCACCGCGCACTCGCTGCACTCCTACTTCCTGCGCACCGGGGACACCTCCGCGCCCATCGTCTACTCGGTGGACCGGATCCGCGACGGGCGCTCCTTCACCACGCGCCGGGTCGTCGCCGTCCAGCACGGCCAGCCGATCTTCCACCTCTCCGCGTCGTTCCAGACGTACGAGGACGGCCTCGACCACCAGGTCGCGATGCCGTCCGCCCCGGACCCGGAGTCCCTGCCCACCGCGGCCGAGTCGCTGCCCGCGTACCGCGAGATCTTCCGCGACCCCGGCACGGTGGAGCGGCTGATCGAGACGCGGGAGGCGGTGGACCTGCGCTACGCGACGATCCCGCCCTGGGGCAGCGTCGGCGAGCCCGTGGAACCGCGCTCGCAGGTGTGGTTCCGTACGGCCGGCAAGCTGGATGGCGACGATCCGCTGCTGCACACCTGCCTGGCCACCTACGTCTCCGACATGACCCTGCTGGACTCGGTGCTGCTCGCGCACGGGCGGGGCGGCTGGGCGGTGGGCGACGTGGTCGGCGCCTCGCTGGACCACGCGATGTGGTTCCACCGGCCCTTCCGCGCGGACGAGTGGCTGCTGTACGACCAGGAGTCGCCCTCGGCGGCCGCGGGCCGGGGCCTCGGCCAGGCCCGCATCTGGACGCAGGACGGCCGGCTGGCCGTGACGGTCATCCAGGAGGGTGTCGTTCGCGTCCCGCGCGCGTGAGCGCCGGCCACCCCGCCGCGAGCGCGGCGCCGGCCGGCCTCAGTCCCACCAGAAGCCCCAGTGGCCGCTGCCGGTGACCGCCTCGTCGGCGTAGGCGCGGATGCTGCCGGAGCCCTGCCAGATGTTGTCGGGGCAGAAGGCGAAGTGCTCCGCCGCGACGGGGAGGGCGCGGACGACCGTACGCGGCGGGGCCGCCACGGACACGTGGAGCTCGTCGAAGCCGAGGGCGACGACGCGGGCGCCGAAGCGGTCCTCCCAGGAGCGCAGGACCGTGCTGATGAGCGCGGTGTCGTTCTCGTAGTTGGTCGGACCGCCCCAGCCCACCGCGGTGGGTACGTCCGCCGGGCGGCCGGCGGGAACCAGGGCGAGCCGCGGGCTCGGCAGGAAACCGCTCTCGATCAGCTCGTCCGCGAGCTCGCAGGCCGCGGCCTGCGGATCCATCGCCTCCGGTCCGGACTCCGCGAGCCCGGGCCAGTCCCGGCCGAAGGGCGCGATGATCTCCTCGCCCTCCTCGCCCTCCTCCGGATCGGGGACCACGCGGCCCCAGAACTCGCGCAGCACCGGCTCGACGTGGTGGTCGTCGGGGTCGGACATCCGCTCCGGCATGAACTCCCGGTCCTGCCACCACCGTTCCAGCCCGCGCCGCCCCTGGAGCAGCACGGCCTGCAGCCCGGCGGCGGCGAGCGCGGGGCTGCGGTACGCGGCGAGCGCCCCGACCCCCACGGCATCGTCGGACACCCACACCAACGGCTCGGCCGCCTTCCCCCACCTCCGCCGCCGCCCCGCTGTGTCGATGACCGCACCCGGCGGCAACCGGGTCCCCAGGGAGCGCCCTTGGGGATCGTCGACCAGTACGGACAGCGGGTTGTACGTCTTCGCCGACTTCGACATGCAGCGACCGTAGCCACCGCCACCGACAACCGGACCGGGCGAGCCCGAACACCCCGCCCCGGAACGGCCTGGACGACCTAGGCGCCCTGCAGGCCCGCCGCGTCCAGCAGGTAGGCCACCATCGGGTCGTAGAAGCGCGGGTCGCGGACGTGGTCGTCGAGGGGGATCGTCACCTGGAGGGTGCCCTCGGCCTCGCCGATGAAGAGCGCCGGGTCGTTGCAGTCGGCGTAGCCCACCGCGTCCAGGCCGCGCTGGGCCGCGCAGCCCGCCCAGCCGTGGTCGGCGACGACCAGGTCCGGCTGCGGGCGGTTCTCGGCCATCAGGCCGTCCAGGATCGCGGCCATCGGCTCCGGGGAGTGGGTGTGCCACAGGGTCGCGCCCCGCTCCAGGACCGCGACGTCGGCGAACTGCCACACCGAGCCCTCGTCGGCGGTCAGCCCGCGCGGGATCACCACGATCTCGCAGCCCGCGGCGCGCAGGGCCGCCGCCGTCGCCCGGTGGACGTCCAGCAGGCCGCCCGGGTGGCCGGTGGCGAACAGCACGCTCTGCCGGTCGAGCGCCGCCTTGCGCAGCCGCGCCGCCATCCGGTCCAGGCCGGCCACGGTCAGCTCCGGGTCGATGGTGTCCTGGCCGTAGCGGAACTCGGGGTCGTCGACCACCCCGCACCGCTCCGCCATCACCGCGAGCACGTCCTGCTCGTCCGTCCAGCGGTCGCCCAGCTCCAGGCCGAGCCAGTAGTGCCGGTCGCCGTTGGCGAGCTTGCGGTAGTGGGAGAGGTTGTTCTCGCGCGGCGTCGCGACCTGTCCCGCGATCCGCGTGCGGACCAGGTGGTCGATGAGTTCGGCACGGCTCGGCGTCTCTATCGGCTTCGGCATACGGGCCATTCTGCCGCCGCCGGGCCGGAGGCGGCGCGTCCATTCCGATCGGCGGACGCCCCCGCTCATGCCGACAGCGCCCCGAACGCGCCGTGCGCGAGGCGCCGCAGCAGCTCTTCCGTGGCCTCGCGCCCCAGGGCCGCGAGGTGCGGAGTGGAGTTGAGCAGGCCGAAGACCGCGTGCACGGCGACGCGCACCTCGGCCTCGCCGACCTCGGGGTGCAGTGCCCGTACGACATCCACCCACAGCTCCACGTACTGGCGCTGCAGCTGCCGTACGAGCTTGCGGTCGGCCTCCCGCAGCCGGTCGAGCTCCCGGTCGTGCAGGGTGATCAGCGCCTGGTCGTCGAGCGCGAAGTCGATGTGTCCGTCGATGAGGGAGGACAGGACCCGCTCCGGGGTGCCCGCGGCCTCGGCCACCCGGTGGCGGCCGCCGGTCAGCAGCCGCTCGCTGATGCCGACGAGCAGCTCGGCGAGCATGGCGTCCTTGCCCGCGAAGTGCCGGTACAAGCCGGGGCCGCTGATGCCCACCGCGGCCCCTATCTCATCGACGCCGACGCCGTGGAATCCGCGTGCTGCAAAGAGACGAGCGGCCTCACTGAGGATCTGCTCGCGACGGGTGGGGGCGGCCGCTCTGGTGCTCATGGGAAACCATTCTAGACAGGGCCGTTAGCGCTCGTTAACCTAAGCCGTACATGCGTTAACGCTTATTAACAGCGTGCACCGAGCAAGTGGACCGAGCAAGGGAGCTCGACCGATGCAGCAGGCACCAGTGCTGACGAGCGCCGCGGACCCGGCGTCCGAGGCCTGGCGGACCAATGAGGCCGCCCACCGCGAGCTGACCGAGGGCCTGCGCGCCCGGCTCGACGCGGCCCGGCTCGGCGGCGGCGAGAAGGCCCGCGCCCGCCACACCGCCCGGGGGAAGCTCCTCCCGCGCGACCGCGTGGACACCCTCCTCGACCCCGGATCCCCCTTCCTGGAGCTGGCCCCGCTGGCCGCCGAGGGAATGTACGGGGGCGCGGCGCCCGCCGCCGGGGTCATCGCGGGCATCGGCCGGGTCAGCGGCCGCGAGTGCGTGATCGTCGCGAACGACGCCACCGTCAAGGGCGGCACGTACTACCCGATGACCGTCAAGAAGCACCTGCGCGCCCAGGAGGTGGCTCTGGAGAATCGTCTCCCCTGCCTCTACCTGGTCGACTCGGGCGGCGCCTTCCTCCCCATGCAGGACGAGGTCTTCCCCGACCGGGAGCACTTCGGCCGGATCTTCTACAACCAGGCCCGCATGTCGGGTGCCGGCATCCCGCAGATCGCCGCCGTCCTCGGCTCCTGCACGGCGGGCGGCGCGTACGTCCCGGCCATGAGCGACGAGGCCGTCATCGTCCGCAACCAGGGCACGATCTTCCTCGGCGGCCCGCCGCTGGTGAAGGCCGCCACCGGTGAGGTGGTCACGGCCGAGGAGCTCGGCGGCGGCGAGGTCCACTCGCGGATCTCCGGCGTGACCGACCACCTCGCGGAGGACGATGCGCACGCGCTGCGGATCGTACGGAACATCGTGGCGACCCTGCCCGAGCGCGGGGCCCTGCCCTGGTCGGTCGAGGCTCCGGAAGAGCCCAAGGTGGACCCGTACGGGCTGTACGGCGCGGTCCCCGTCGACTCGCGCACCCCGTACGACGCCCGCGAGATCATCGCGCGGATCGTGGACGGCTCCCGCTTCCAGGAGTTCAAGTCCGAGTTCGGCCAGACGCTGGTCACCGGCTTCGCCCGGATCCACGGACACCCGGTCGGGATCATCGCCAACAACGGCATCCTGTTCGCCGAGTCCGCGCAGAAGGGCGCGCACTTCATCGAGCTGTGCGACCAGCGCGGCATCCCGCTCCTCTTCCTCCAGAACATCTCGGGCTTCATGGTCGGCAAGGACTACGAGGCCGGCGGCATCGCCAAGCACGGCGCCAAGATGGTGACGGCGGTGGCCTGCACCCGGGTGCCGAAGCTGACGGTGGTGGTCGGCGGCTCGTACGGCGCCGGCAACTACTCGATGTGCGGCCGGGCGTACTCGCCCCGCTTCCTGTGGATGTGGCCCAACGCCAAGATCTCCGTGATGGGCGGGGAGCAGGCGGCCTCGGTGCTCGCCACGGTCAAGCGCGACCAGATCGAGGGCGCGGGCCAGGAATGGCCCGCCGAGGACGAGGAGGCCTTCAAGGCCCCGGTCCGCGCGCAGTACGAGGAACAGGGCAACGCCTACTACGCCACCGCGCGGCTGTGGGACGACGGGGTCATCGACCCGATGGAAACCCGGCAGGTGCTGGGACTGGCCCTGACCGCGTGCGCGAACGCCCCGCTGGGCGACTCGGGCTTCGGCATCTTCCGTATGTGACGTGAGGACCTCACTGATGTTCAGCACTGTTCTGGTGGCGAACCGGGGCGAGATCGCGGTCCGGGTCATCCGTACCCTGCGGCAGCTCGGCATCCGCTCCGTGGCCGTCTTCAGCGACGCCGACGCGGACGCCCGCCACGTCCGGGAGGCCGACACGGCCGTCCGGATCGGTCCGGCCGCGGCCGCCGAGAGCTACCTCTCGGTGGAGCGGCTGCTGGATGCCGCGCGGCGCACCGGCGCCGAGGCCGTCCACCCCGGTTACGGCTTCCTCGCCGAGAACGCGGCCTTCGCGCAGGCCTGCGCCGACGCCGGGCTCGCCTTCATCGGGCCGCCCGCTTCGGCGATCTCCCTGATGGGCGACAAGATCCGCGCCAAGGAGACCGTGAAGGCGGCGGGCGTGCCCGTCGTACCGGGCTCCTCGGGCAGCGGCCTGACCGACGCCGAACTGGTGGATGCGGCCGCGGAGATCGGCATGCCGGTGCTGCTCAAGCCCTCGGCGGGCGGCGGCGGCAAGGGCATGCGCCTGGTGCGTGACGAGGCGGTGCTGGCCGAGGAGATCGCGGCGGCCCGCCGCGAGGCCCGGTCCTCCTTCGGCGACGACACCCTGTTGGTGGAGCGGTGGGTGGACCGGCCGCGGCACATCGAGATCCAGGTGCTGGCGGACGCCCACGGGAACGTGGTGCACCTCGGCGAGCGCGAGTGCTCGCTGCAGCGACGGCACCAGAAGGTGATCGAGGAGGCGCCGTCGGTCCTGCTCGACGAGAAGACCCGGGCGGCGATGGGCGCGGCGGCGGTCGACGCGGCCCGCTCCTGCGGGTACGTCGGTGCGGGCACGGTGGAGTTCATCGTCCCGGGCGGCGACCCCTCCTCCTACTACTTCATGGAGATGAACACCCGCCTCCAGGTCGAGCACCCGGTGACGGAGCTGATCACCGGGCTGGACCTGGTGGAGCTCCAGCTCCGGGTGGCGGCGGGCGAACCGCTGGGCTTCGACCAGTCCGAGGTGACGCTGACCGGGCACGCCATCGAGGCCCGCGTCTGCGCGGAGGACCCGGCGCGCGGGTTCCTGCCGTCCGGCGGCACCGTGCTGGCCCTGTCCGAGCCCTCGGGCGGTGCGGTGCGGACGGACTCCGGGCTGACGGCGGGCGTGCCGGTGGGCTCGACGTACGACCCGATGCTGTCCAAGGTCATCGTCCACGGTCCGGACCGCGCCACCGCGCTGCGCATGCTGCGGGCGGCGCTGGCCGACACGGTGATCCTGGGCGTGCAGACCAACGCGGGCTTCCTGCGGAGGCTGCTGGCCCACCCGGACGTGGTGTCGGGCGACCTCGACACGGGCCTGGTCGAGCGCGACCTCCCCTCCCTCCTGCCGGAGGGTGTCCCGGACGAGGTGTACGCCACGGCAGCCCTGCTGGCGCAGGGTCCCCGGGCTCTGCCCGGACCCGCGCCTCAAACGCCGGCGAGGCTGGATCAGTGGGTCGACCCCTTCGACGCCGCCAGCGGGTGGCGTCTGGGCGGTACGCCCGCCTGGACGGTGCACCACTTCCGCCTTCCCGGCCAGGACGCCGTGGAGGTCCGTAGTCGGCGTTCCGGCTCCGACACCGAGCTCGCCCTTTCAGCCTCGCCGGCGATCGAGGCGCGGGGTCCGGGGCAGAGCCCCGGTGCACCGGCCCGCGGCCGGGTCCTCACCCGCACCCCCGACACCGTCACCGTCGAACTCGACGGCGTCACCCACCGGTTCAGCCACGCCACCTCCCCGGAGGGGACCTGGCTCGGGCGGGACGCAGACAGCTGGCACGTCCAGACGTACGACCCCGTCGAGGCGAATCTGCGCGGCGGGACGGGGTCCGGCGCCGACACCCTGGCCGCCCCCATGCCCGGCACCGTCACCGTGGTCAAGGTGGCCGTCGGCGACAGGGTCACGGCCGGGCAGAGCCTCCTGGTCGTCGAGGCCATGAAGATGGAGCACGTCATCTCCGCCCCGCACGCCGGCACCGTCACCGAGCTGGACGTGACCCCCGGCACCACGGTCGCGATGGACCAGATCCTGGCCGTCGTCACTCCCGACGAGGACGAGGAGGGGGCCGCGTGAACAGGCTGCCCATGAACGTCCCGGCCCCCGGTCTCCCGGCCCGGGTCCGCATCCACGAGGTCGGTGCCCGCGACGGGCTGCAGAACGAGAAGGGCGCGGTCCCCACGGCCGTGAAGGCGGAGTTCGTCCACCGCCTCGCCGGCGCCGGGCTGACCACCATCGAGGCCACCAGTTTCGTGCACCCCAAGTGGGTGCCCCAACTGGCCGACGCGGAGGAGCTGTTCCCGCAGCTCGCCGACGTCGCGGCGGATCTGCCCGTGCTCGTCCCCAACGAGCGCGGCCTCGACCGCGCGCTCGCCCTCGGGGCGCGGCGCATCGCGGTCTTCGGATCGGCCACCGAGACCTTCGCCTCCCGCAACCTCAACCGCACCGTCGCCGAGTCCCTCACCATGTTCGAGCCCGTCGTGGCCCGGGCCAAGGAGGGCGACGCGCACGTGCGCGGCTATCTCTCGATGTGCTTCGGCGACCCCTGGGAGGGCCCGGTCCCGGTCCACCAGGTCGTCTCCGTCGCCAAGGCCCTGCTGGACCTCGGCTGTGACGAGCTGAGCCTCGGCGACACGATCGGCGTGGCCACTCCGGGCCATGTCCAGGCCCTGCTCGCCGCGCTGAACGAGGCCGGCGTCACGACCGACCGTATCGGCGTGCACTTCCACGACACCTACGGCCAGGCCCTGTCCAACACCCTCGCCGCGCTCCAGCACGGCGTGACCACCGTGGACGCCTCCGCAGGCGGCCTCGGCGGATGCCCGTACGCGAAGAGCGCCACCGGGAACCTCGCGACCGAGGACCTGGTGTGGATGCTCGACGGCCTCGGCATCGAAACCGGGGTCGACCTGGCCGCCCTCACCGCCACGAGCGTGTGGATGGCCGAACAGCTGGGACGCCCCAGCCCCTCCCGTACCGTCCGCGCCCTCTCCCACAAGGAGTAGTCACACCATGTCCCTCGACCACCGGCTCACCCCTGAGCACGAGGAACTCCGCCGCACCGTGGAGGCGTTCGCGCACGACGTCGTCGCCCCGAAGATCGGCGACCTGTACGAGCGGCACGAGTTCCCCTACGAGATCGTCGCCGAGATGGGCCGCATGGGCCTGTTCGGCCTGCCCTTCCCGGAGGAGTACGGCGGCATGGGCGGGGACTACCTCGCCCTCGGCATCGCCCTGGAGGAGCTCGCCCGCGTCGACTCCTCGGTCGCCATCACCCTGGAGGCCGGGGTCTCCCTCGGCGCCATGCCGCTCTACCTCTTCGGCACCGAGGAGCAGAAGCGCGAGTGGCTGCCGAGGATGTGCTCCGGCGAGATCCTCGGTGCCTTCGGCCTGACCGAGCCGGGTGCGGGCTCCGACGCGGGCGGCACCCGCACCACCGCCGTCCGTGAGGGCGACGAGTGGGTCATCAACGGCTCGAAGTGCTTCATCACCAACTCCGGTACGGACATCACCGGTCTGGTCACCGTCACGGCCGTGACGGGCCGCAAGGCGGACGGCCGCCCGGAGATCTCCTCGATCATCGTCCCGTCCGGCACCCCCGGCTTCACGGTGGCCGCTCCGTACTCCAAGGTGGGTTGGAACTCCTCGGACACCCGTGAGCTGTCCTTCGACGGCGTGCGGGTCCCCTTGGCCAACCTGGTGGGCCAGGAGGGCCGCGGCTACGCGCAGTTCCTGCGGATCCTCGACGAGGGCCGGATCGCCATCTCCGCGCTCGCGACCGGGCTCGCGCAGGGCTGTGTGGACGAGTCGGTGAAGTACGCCAAGGAGCGGCACGCCTTCGGCAAGTCGATCGGCGACAACCAGGCCATCCAGTTCAAGCTGGCGGACATGGAGATGCGCGCGCACATGGCCCGCATCGGCTGGCGCGACGCGGCCTCGCGGCTGGTGTCCGGTGAGCCGTTCAAGAAGGAGGCGGCGATCGCGAAGCTGTACTCCTCGACGGTCGCCGTGGACAACGCCCGCGACGCGACGCAGATCCACGGCGGCTACGGCTTCATGAACGAGTACCCGGTGGCCCGCATGTGGCGGGACTCCAAGATCCTGGAGATCGGCGAGGGCACGAGCGAGGTCCAGCGCATGCTGATCGCGCGCGAACTGGGCTTCGCCGGCTAGTCGTCGGGCTCGTCCGCACGCGGACGCAGCGACGGGCGGAACGAGGGGGGTCCTGAAAAAACTTAGGACCCCCTTACCGTTTCAGGCCAAGGTTAGGCTAACCTTCCCCACGAACGGCTCAGTGGCCGCCCGGTACGCACGAAAACGGACATCGACATGCCCAAGTCCCGAACCTCCTCCTTCACCCGTCGCGGCTTCGTCGCGGCAGGTGGCGCCCTCGGCCTCGTAGCGGTGCTCGCCGCCTGCGGCGGCACCGACTCGGCGAAGGGCGACGGCGGCAAGGACAACGGCGCCGCGGCCTCCGGCCCCTGGACCTTCAAGGACGACCTCGGCAAGGACGTCAGCACCAAGTCCACGCCGAAGAACATCGTCGCCTTCACCGGCACCGCCGCCGCCCTGTACGACTACGGCGTCCCGGTCAAGGGCGTGTTCGGCCCGACCAAGACCGCCGACGGCAAGCCCGACGTCCAGGCCGGCTCGATGGACATCTCCAAGGTCGAGATCCTCGGCAACGTCTACGACGAGTTCAACGTCGAGAAGTACGCGGCCCTCCAGCCCGACCTCCTCGTCACCAACACCTGGGACGGCACGTACTGGTACGTGCCGGAGGCCTCCAAGGACAAGATCCTGAAGCTGGCCCCGGCCGCCGCGGTCAAGGTGGGCGGCGACGTCACCCTGGACAAGGCGCTGGAGCGCACCGCGGACCTCGCCAAGTCCCTCGGCGCCGACCTGAACGCCAAGAAGACCGTCGACGCGAAGGCCCGCTTCGAGGCCGCCGCCGCGAAGGTCCGCGAGGCCACCAAGGCCAACCCGGGCATCAAGGTCCTCGTGGGCTCCGGCTCCGCCGACCTGTTCTACGTCTCCACCCCGGAGACCTCGGCCGACCTGAAGTACTTCAAGCAGCTCGGCGTCGAGTTCGTCACCCCGGAGAAGCTGGACGAGGGCGGCTTCTTCGAGAGCCTCAGCTGGGAGAACGCCGGCAAGTACAAGGCCGACGTCGTCCTGCTCGACAACCGCACCGGCACGCTGCAGCCCGACACGCTGAAGGAGAAGGCCACCTGGGCCGAGCTCCCCGCCGTCAAGGCCGGCCAGATCACCCCGCGCGTGACCGAGCCGATCTTCTCGTACGACAAGTGCGCCCAGCTCCTGGAAGACCTCGCGAAGTCCATCCAGAGCGCCAAGAAGGTCAGCTGACCCTCGGCGCCCGGTGACCCCGGGCGCCCTGCAGGCCGTACCGACTCCAGGGGGACCTCTCCGCATGACCGCCACCGCATCCGACGCCCCGGCCGTCGCACACTTCCGGTTCTTCGAGCTCGAAGTCGTCCGCACGCGCCGTCTGGGCCACTCGTTCCTGCGGGTCACGTTCGGCGGGGAGTCCCTCGCGGGCTTCCGTTCGGGCGGCTTCGACCAGAGCCTGTCCCTCTTCCTGCCCCCGTCCGGTCAGGAGCACACCGTGCTCCCGTCCACGGACGAGGACACCTGGTTCGCCGCCTGGCGCGGAATGCCGGAGGAGGAGCGGCCGGTGATGCGCTCCTACACGGTGCGCGAGCAGCGCCGTACGACCGACGGGGCGGACGAGGTCGACATCGACTTCGTCCTGCACGGGGACACCGGCCCGGCGTCCCGCTGGGCCGGACAGGCCGTGGCCGGCCGCCGGATCCTGGCGATCGGACCGGCCGTCGCGGAGAACAAGTCCGTACGCTTCCAGCCGCCGGCCGACACCGACGCGATCTGGATGTACGCGGACGAGACCGCCCTGCCGGCCGCGGCCGCGATCCTGGACCGGCTGCCCGCCGGGACGGGCGTCCGGGCCTGGTTCGAGGTCCCGCACGAGGACGACCGGCTCGACCTGTCGACGGCCGCCGACGCGGACATCACCTGGATCGTGCGCGAGAGCGACGGCCGGGAGCGGACGGAGCAGGTGCTGAACGCGCTGCGCGCGGCCGGACCCACCGCCGCCGTCGCCCCGTACGCCTGGCTGGCGGGCGAGGCCGCAACGATTCGCTCCGTGCGCCGCCACTTCGTGCAGGAACGATCCGTCGACCGCCGCGCCGTCCGCTTCACGGGTTACTGGCGACTCGGCGCGAGCGAGGAGCAGCTGCTCGCCGAGGCATACGCGGGCAAGGCTCCGAGCGAGGACCCGACGTCCGAGCTGTAGTCAGCTTTCTTACCCCGCAACGCACTTGAGATGGGCCCTGGCTTTTCAGCCAGGGCCATCTGCGTTTGGCGAAATACTAAGGTTAGGCTAACCTAAGCCTCGCACGCCACACCCCACCCCTGCCCGGAGGAAAGTTGATGCGCTCGCATCTGCTGAACGAGACGACCGCGGACCTCTACCGGCGCTCCGTCACCGAGGGCGTCGACCGCGTCGCCGCCAAACTCGCGACCACGCAGCGACCCCACACCGGTATATCCGTCGACGAACTCGCTCCGGTCATCAACGGAATCGACCTGGACAAGCCGCTCGCCGACGCGTCCGCCGTCCTGGACGAGCTGGAGGACGTCTACCTGCGCGACGCGGTGTACTTCCACCACCCACGCTACCTGGGCCACCTCAACTGCCCGGTCGTCATCCCCGCCGTGCTCGGCGAGGCGATCCTGTCGGCCGTCAACTCCTCGCTCGACACCTGGGACCAGTCCATCGGCGGCACGCTCATCGAGCGCCGCCTCATCGACTGGACCACCGAGCGCATCGGCCTCGGCCCCGGCGCGGACGGCATCTTCACCTCCGGCGGCAGCCAGTCCAACTTCCACGCACTGCTCCTGGCCCGTGACGAGGCCTGCCGCCTCGTCATGAAGAAGGCGCTCGACGAGGGACGCGAGCTCACCAAGGCCGAACTCCTTCCGAAGCTGCGCATCTTCACCTCCGAGGCCAGCCACTTCAGCGTCCAGAAGTCGGCCGCGATGCTCGGACTCGGCTACGAGGCCGTCATCTCCGTCCCGGTCGACCGCAACCGCCGGATGGACACCGCGGTGCTCGCCCTGGAGCTGGAGGAGTGCGCCGCCGAGGGCCTCTTCCCCATGGCCGTCGTCGCCACCGCCGGCACCACCGACTTCGGGTCCATCGACCCGCTCCCCGAGATCGCCCGCCTGGCCGACGAGCACTCCGCGTGGATGCACGTGGACGCCGCCTACGGCTGCGGGCTGCTGGCCTCACCGACCCGCCGTCACCTCCTCGACGGCATCGAGCGCGCCGACTCGGTCACCGTCGACTACCACAAGTCGTTCTTCCAGCCGGTCAGTTCCAGCGCCATGCTGGTGCGCGACCGCGACACTCTCAAGCACGCCACGTACCACGCGGACTATCTCAACCCGCGCCGCATGGCCGAGGAGCGCATCCCCAACCAGGTCGACAAGTCCATCCAGACCACGCGCCGGTTCGACGCGCTCAAGCTCTGGGTGACGCTGCGCGTCATGGGCGCCGACGGCGTCGGCTCGCTCTTCGACGAGGTCATCGACCTGGCCGCGGCCGGCTGGGACATCATCGACGCCGACCCGCGCTTCGAGGTCGTCGTCAAGCCGCAGATCTCCACGCTGGTCTTCCGCTACGTCCCCGAGGGCGACGGGATCCGCGGCGACCTGGTCGACGAGGCCAACCTGCACGCCCGCAAGGCCCTGTTCGCCTCCGGTGAGGCCGTCGTCGCCGGCACCAAGGTGGACGGCAAGCAGTACCTGAAGTTCACCCTCCTCAACCCGCAGACCACGACGGCCGACATCACGGCCGTCCTCGACCTTCTCGCCGCACATGCCGAGCAGTTCCTGGGAGAATCCCTTGCCCTCCACCGCTAAGACCCACGACTTCATCGGCATCGGCGTCGGTCCGTTCAATCTGGGACTCGCCTGCCTGACCGCCCCGCTCGACGAGATCGACGGTCTCTTCATCGAGTCGAAGCCGCACTTCGAGTGGCACGCCGGGATGTTCCTGGACGGCGCCCACCTTCAGACGCCCTTCATGTCGGACCTGGTCACGCTCGCCGACCCGACCTCGCCCTTCTCCTTCCTGAACTACCTGAAGGACAAGGACCGGCTGTACTCCTTCTACATCCGGGAGAACTTCTACCCGCTGCGGGCCGAGTACAACGACTACTGCCGCTGGGCCGCCGACCGCCTCGACAACGTCCAGTGGTCCACCTCGGTCACCGAGGTCACCTACGACGAGCAGGCCGGCCTGTACGAGGTCCACACGGACAAGGGCGAGACCCACCTGGCCCGCCGCCTGGTCCTGGGCACCGGCACCCCGCCACACGTCCCGCAGGCCTGCGAGGGCCTCGGCGGCGACTTCCTGCACAACTCCGTCTACATGCAGAACAAGGCGGAGCTGCAGAAGAAGAAGTCGATCACCCTCATCGGCTCCGGCCAGAGCGCGGCCGAGATCTACTACGACCTCCTCGCCGAGATCGACGTCCACGGCTACCGGCTCAACTGGGTGACCCGCTCACCGCGGTTCTTCCCGCTGGAGTACACGAAGCTGACCCTGGAGATGACCTCCCCCGAGTACGTGGACTACTTCCACGCGCTCCCCGAGGACACCCGGTACCGGCTGGAGACCCAGCAGAAGAACCTCTTCAAGGGCATCGACGGCGACCTGATCAACGCCATCTTCGACCTGCTCTACCAGAAGAAGATCAGCATGCCGGGCCAGGTCCCGACCACCCTGCTGACCAACACCTCCCTGAACAGCACCGCGTACGACACCACCACGGGCACGTACACGCTGGGGCTGCGCCAGGAGGAGCAGGAGCGGGACTTCTCCCTCACCTCCGAGGGCCTGGTGCTGGCCACCGGCTACAAGTACAGCTTCCCGGAGTTCCTGAACCCGGTGCGCGACCGGCTGAACTTCGACGGGCACGGCCGTCTCGACGCCGCACGCAACTACAGCATCGACACCACGGGCCGCGGGGTCTACCTGCAGAACGGCACCACCCACAACCACTCCCTCACCTCGCCCGACCTGGGCATGGCGGCGTACCGGAACGCGTACATCGTCGGTGAGCTCCTCGGCCGCGAGCACTACAAGGTCGAGAAGTCCATCGCGTTCCAGCAGTTCGCCGCCCCGGAAGGCACCCTCTGATGAGCACCACCGAACTCCTCTTCTCCCGCACCGACAAAGAACTCGGTTCCTTCGCCGTGCGCCCCCTGGACCCCTTCGCCGACGCGGAGCTGCTCCACGGCTGGGTCACCCACCCGAAGGCCTCGTTCTGGATGATGCAGGACGCGTCCCTGCCGGACGTCGAGCGCGAGTACATGAGGATCGCCGCCCACGAGCACCACCAGGCCTTCATCGGCCTGCACGAGGGCCGTCCCGCGTTCCTGATGGAGACCTACGACCCGTCCGAGCTGGAGCTGGTCGGCCTCTACGACGCCCGGCCGGGCGACGTCGGCATGCACTTCCTCGTCGCGCCCAGCGACACCCCGCTGCACGGCTTCACCCGCGCCGTGATCACCACCGTCATGGCCGCGATCTTCGCCGACCCCGCCACCGAGCGCGTCGTGGTCGAGCCGGACATCGCCAACACCGCCGTGCACGCCCTCAACGAGGCCGTCGGCTTCGCTGCGGAGCGCCAGGTCACCAAGCCGGAGAAGGAAGCCCTGCTGAGCTTCTGCACCCGCGCGCAGTTCGAGGCCGCCACGGCCGCCCTGGGGGTCTCCATATGAGCCTCGCCGACGCCGTCGCCCACCTCTCCCCCGAGCTGTGGGCCCGCGCCAACCGCGCCCTGGTCCGCAAGGGCCTCGCGGAGTTCTCCCACGAGCGCCTGCTGACCCCGAAGCCGCTGGGCGACGGCCGCTACTCGGTCCTCAGCGACGACGAAACCGTGGAGTACCGCTTCGAGGCGGTCCTGCACGCCCTCGACCACTGGTCGGTCGACGAGGCCTCCATCACCCGCCACCGAGGCGGCGCCGAGCTGCCGCTGGACGCCCTCGACTTCCACATCGAGCTGCGCGAGAGCCTGGGCCTGAGCCCGGAGGTGCTGCCCGTCTACCTGGAGGAGATCTCCTCCACCCTGGCCGGCACCGGCTACAAGTACACGAAGCCGCAGGTCTCCTCCGACGTCCTCGCGAAGTCCTCCTTCCAGGACATCGAGACGGGCATGACCGAGGGACACCCCTGCTTCGTCGCGAACAACGGCCGGCTCGGCTTCGGCGTGCACGAGTACCTCTCGTACGCCCCGGAGACCGCGAGCCCCGTCCACCTGGTGTGGGTCGCCGCCCGCAAGGACGTCTCCACCTTCACGGCGGGAGCGGGCCTGGACCACGACTCCTTCATGCGCGAGGAGCTCGGCGACGAGACCATCGGCGTCTTCGCCGAGCGGATGACCGCGCTGGGCCTGGACCTGGCCGACTTCCACCTCTTCCCGATCCACCCCTGGCAGTGGTGGAACAAGACCACGGTCACCTTCGCGGCCGAGATCGCGAACCGCCGCCTGGTGCTGCTGGGCGAGGGCCCGGACGAGTACCTCGCGCAGCAGTCGATCCGCACGTTCTTCAACCGGAGCGCGCCGCGCAAGCACTACGTCAAGACCGCCATCTCGGTCCTGAACATGGGCTTCATGCGAGGCCTGTCGGCCGCGTACATGGAGGCCACCCCGGCCATCAACGACTGGCTGCACCAGCTGATCGAGGGCGACGAGGTCCTGAAGTCGGTGGACTTCTCGATCATCCGCGAGCGCGCGGCGATCGGCTACCACCACCGCCAGTACGAGCGCGCCACCGATCGGTACTCCCCGTACCGCAAGATGCTGGCCGCGCTGTGGCGCGAGTCCCCGGTCAACCGGATCGAGGGCGACGAGCGCCTCGCCACGATGGCCTCGCTCCTGCACGTGGACGCCGAGGGCAAGTCCTTCGTCGGCGCCCTGATCGCGGAGTCGGGCCTGACCCCGGCCGAGTGGCTGCGCCACTACCTGCGCGCCTACCTGGTGCCGCTGCTGCACTGCTTCTACCAGTACGACCTCGCGTACATGCCGCACGGCGAGAACACCATCCTCGTCATCGAGGGCGGCCTGGTGAAGCGGGCGATCTTCAAGGACATCGCCGAGGAGATCGTCATCATGGACGCGGACGCGGTGCTGCCGCCCGCGGTCGAGCGGGTCCGGGCGGACATCCCCGAGGACATGAAGCTCCTTTCGATCTTCACGGACGTCTTCGACTGCTTCTTCCGCTTCCTCGGCGCGATCCTCGCGGACGAGGGCATCTGCGACGAGGACACCTTCTGGCAGGCGGTCGCGGACTGCGGCCACGCGTACCAGGAGTCGATGCCGCAGCTCGCGGAGCGCTTCGAGCGGTACGACCTCTTCGCCGAGGAGTTCCAGCTGTCCTGCCTGAACCGCCTCCAGCTGCGCAACAACAAGCAGATGGTCGACCTCGCCGACCCGGCGGCGGCCCTCCAGCTGATCGGCAACCTCAAGAACCCCGTCGCGGCCTTCGCCCGGCGGTGACACACGGGGTGGGGTGGGCGTCGATACGGTCCCTCGACGCCCGCCCCGGCCCTTCCGCACGACGGTGTGTCCGCGAAGCCCAGAATGGCCCTCTTCGCGGACACACCGCGCGTCTTCTCAGTCCGCCGCCAGCGCCGTATGCCCGTAGGGGCTATTCCTCGCCGAGGATGCGCAAGCTGTGCTTTTCCTTGAAGTACTCGTAGTCCTTGAGGTTCAAGGTCGCAAGCGGCAGATCGTAGGTGAGGCAGCAGGCAGCGATCCACATGTCGTTGGTCGGCTGCGGCCGTCCTGCCTTCCTGCCGGCGGCGGACAGCTTGCCCCAGGTGGCCGCGACGGCTTCGTCCCCGGGCAGGACGGGGATGCCGGACAGCCAGTCAGCGAGTTCCTGGCGTCGTCCGCTGCCCCAGTCCCGGATCTCGGCCCATTGGGTCAGCTCGCCGAAGGTGACGAAGGTGATCAGTGGCTTGCGGCCGATCAGCCGGGTGGCCAGCGGGCCGGTCAGCTTGCCCTTGTGGGTGAGGGAGGCGACGTCGGTGTCGAGGATGACTGGTTGCATGGCGGCGGCTCAGGCGACGTCGCGCCGACGCTCGGCGTAAGTGAAGGCGAGGAACTCGTCCAGCTCCTCGTCGGACTCGAAAGTGTCCGCCTTCAGATCGTCCAGGGACGTGATCGGCTGGGTGTTCTTCGCGGCCAGCAGTTCCTCCACCGACAGTCGCGGCCGGATCGGCGGGTAAATCGGGTGCTCGGTTTCCGCTGCGCTCATGTGAGAACCTCCCCGCTGATGTCGGTCCCTGCCTGCTGCGGCCCATGATACGGCCGCACCACGCCGGCCGGAGCAGCCTTCTCCTGCCTGACCCCGGGCAGGGAAACCTTGAGCGCCGACCAGCCAGAGCCCGGACACGAATGCGTGTCCGCGAAACCCTGACTGGCCTCTTCACGGACACGCCTCATGTGTTTCACTCGGCCGTCAGGGCCCGCTGGAAGTCGGTGACGATCCGCCGGTACCCGGTGTGCCGCGTCGCTCGCGCATGCTGCAGGGCCCACATCGCGGGCCCGTCGTCGTCATCGGCCGGCCCCGACCCCGCGTGACACGAGGTGCACTCGACCTCGTAGATCGCTTCGCTCCCCGTCCGGTCGGGGGTCAGCAGCCAGGCGGTCACGTCACCTTCACTGACAACTCGGCCCACACCCGCTTCCCGGGCCCACTCCGCTCCCCGACGGCCCACCGATCGGCAAGCGCTGCCACCAGGTACAGCCCCCGCCCGGAGTCCCCGTCCTGATCCGACAGCCCGAACACAGGCCGCGCGGGACAGGTGTCATGCACCTCAACCCGTACACCGTCACCGAGCCGCACGTACCGGGTCTCGATCTCCCGGTCGCGGGGAGAGACGGCGTGCCGCACGGCGTTGGTCACCAGTTCCGAGGCCACGAGCAGGGCGTCCTCCTCCAGCTCGGAGAGCCCCCAGCCGACCAGCGCCTTGCGCAGTTCGGCCCGCGCGAGCGGCACACACCGCGCCTCCCGCCGCCACCGCCGCACCACTTCTTCCCGTTCGCTCACCGGACCACCGCCCGCCCGTGGATGACCCGGGGCCGAGATCGATCCCGTACGTCGCGAGGACGAGCACCTGCCGACGCCACCACTGCTTCCAGCAAGCCTCTCTCTTGCAAATTTGCGGATCACCGGAACGGGTTACGGGCTGGCCGTGCGTTCCCTCAAGGCGGCAGACTGGCAAGGTTGTTGAGAGGAGTCGCAATGCCCGTAGGCGGGAGGCCCACCGTCCGAAGCCGGAGGCTCGGCGCCGCACTGAGGCGCCACCGTGAGGCCGCCGGACTGGATCAGGCGACAGCAGCAGCTGCAATCTTGAGGTCCGTGTCCAAGGTCAGCCGCCTGGAAGGCGGGCAGTCCACTGCATCCGCACTGGAAGTGCGTACGCTGCTCAACTGTTACGGCGTCGACGACCCCGACGAGCGTGCGCGACTGGAAGGCTGGGCCAAGTCCAGCAATCAGCGTGGCTGGTGGCTCGACTACCAGGAGACCCTTCGGTCGGGATACACGGACCACATCACGTTGGAGAACGACGCGACGTACATCCGCTCCTGGCAGCCGGCACTGATCCCAGGCCTGCTGCAGACCACCGAGTACGCCGAGGCCGTCATCGCTTCGGCGCCAACGTTCATCGAGGCGGAGCGGGCGGCTCGGCTGGTGCAGGTGCGGCAGGAACGCCAGAAGCGGATCTACGAAGGCACAACCCAGTTCGCCGCAGTCATCTGGGAGCCTGCGATCACCTCCATGGCGTCCACCCCTGCCATCGCTCACCCGCAGTGGCGCCTCCTGCTTGAGGCCGGCGAACGCCACAACGTAACCGTTCAGATGCTGCCTGCCTCGGCAAGCCGGGCGGCAGGTATCGCGGGGCCGTTCGTCAGCTTCTCCTTTGGGGTTGAACCGACCGTCGAGGCCGTAGCCGTCGAGAATCTGCCGAACACGTCCGTGATCGAAGCGCCGGACGATCTGGCCCTCTACGTGAACGTCTTCGACCGACTACGCTCGACAGCACTGTCTCCTGAGCAAACGGCAGAACGAATCCGCCTGTTGCTCAAGGACACGACGCCCGTCACGCGAGAGGGATCATGACTGCAGAAATCGTCAGCAGATACCGCAAGTCTTCGTACTCCGGCCACGAAGGCGACTGCGTTGAAGTGGCGGAGACGAACAACGGCGGTCGCACGGTCCGGGACAGCAAGGACACCACCCGCCCCGGCATCCGCTGCACGGCCCCCGCCTGGGCCGCCTTCATCCACGGCCTGAAGGACTCCGCTCACGCCGAGTGATCCAGCCGTGGATCGTGAGGGTCTGGATCGGTATCGTCGACGCATGCCCGAACTGATCGCGCCCACCGTCCGCCTATACGCCGCCTGGCGCGAGGCGCGTGACGAGTGGGGTCCCGGCCTCCACGAGGACGGATTCGGGCTGGGGCCGTCCGACGAGGTCGACTCCCCAGACGGCTTCGCGGCCTGGGTGGCGTTGCTCGCTGATCAGGCAGGCCCGAAAGCGGCGGAAACCGGCCGAGGTTGTACGTACCGATGGATCGTCGAGGGTGACCGGGTGCACGGCGGGATCGCGCTGCGGCACGGGCCCAACGACTACGTGCTGCAGTTCGGCCACATCGGCTACGGCATCCGGCCGTCTTCACGTCGGCGCGGGCTGGCCACCTGGGCGCTGGGCCAAATGCTCGACGAGGGGCGGGCCCTCGGCCTGGACGGGGTGCTGATCGTCTGCGAAGCCGACAACCTTGCCTCGGTGAAGACGATCGAGCACCAAGGCGGCGTCCTCGAGGGCGTCCGGGACACCGCACACGGCCCCGTGCGGCGGTACTGGATCAACCCTTAGCAAGCGGTGGCCGCAGGTCAGCGCGGATCAGGTGCAGTGTGCCTGGCGCGTCACCGCGCCGCGGAAATCCGCGAAGGTCTCCGCGTCCGCGCGCAAGGCTTCGGCCGCGGCCCTGCGCTCGGCGCTGACCGGGCTTTGGAAGGGGCGGCCGAGCTGAAGGAGCGTGGGCGTCTCCCCGCAGGTGAGCAAGGCCTCGTTGGCCTGGCCGCCGGGCTCGGGCCGGTAGGCGCCGAGGATGGTGGGGTCGCGCGTCGAGGAGCGCGGTCACCTGGGCCGGGTCGGGCCGAGCTGGGCCGCGAAAAAAGCCGAGGCCGTCCGCAGGACCTCGTTCGCCCGCTTGAGCTGGGCATTCTCCTTCCGCAGGGCGGCCAGCTCCTCACGCTCGGCAGTGGTGAGCATGTCGCCTCGCTCGCCGGCGTCGGCCTCGGCCTGGCGGATCCAGTTGCGCAGAGCCTCGTGGTGCACGCCGAGTTCCTCGGCCATACGACGGATCACGGGCTTCGGCTCGGCCGTGCGGTACATCCGGACCGCACGCTCGCTCAACTCCAGCGGGTACTTCCTCGGGACAGGCATCGTCTGGGCTCCTTTCATAAGCCCCATCTGACCCCCTGTCACCCATCCCCGCATCTCGGGGGAACCTCATCGCGAGTGTTGGCCGGTGCTGGATCGGTGACCAGCGGTATGCCGTACCCGTCCGTCAGCTGCGAGCGTTTGATCCCCAGTTTGGCCCGGTCGACGGGACTCTTCCCGGCGCGCTCGCCTCCGGACGGTGCCTTGGTGATGCAGCCGTCGGCGGACAGGTGGTCGAGTTCGAGGCCGATCATGCGGTCGTAGCAGGCAAGTACGAGCAGGCGCAGGGTCTCCATCACACCAGCGGCGATCCATTCATCGCGGCGGCGGCGCAGGGTCGTGGCGGAGCACAGGTGGTCGGCCACCCGCTCGTACTCGCGGCCGAAGACCAGGACCTGCACCAGACGGTCGAAGACCACCGCGTCACTGATGCGCGGGTTGTGACACCCCCACGGATGCCGCTCTTCACACGCGGGCAGCAGCGCGAGGAACTGGTCACGGATCGGGTCGAGAACGCATGATGGGATGGCAGGCACAAATCCCCCGGTGATCACGAAGCGTAAAACCTCATGATCTGGCGGGCCGTCCAGCCCTGTTACTGCCACCAGGTTCGGCACCTACTGGCGGACGCCCTTACTGCGCCCACGGCACATCCGGCGCCCGGAAGAAGCCGATGCCCTGCGCGTCCAGCCGGGGCGCCTGCGCGGCCAGCCGGCGGCTGTACGCGGTCCAGTCGAGCGCGGACGGCGGGGACCAGCCCAGTTCCGCCAGACCCAGAACGCGCGGGAAGGCCAGCTGCTCCCACTCCCCGCGCGTCGAAACGGTCTCCGTCCACAACGGCGCCTCCACGCCCAGGACCGCGGACTCCGGCACCCCGGCCAGGTACGCACCCGGGTTCCAGGAGTAGGCGCGCTGCACGGGGACGTACCCCGCCCACGCCAGGCCCGGCTTCGTCGCCGGGTCGTACTTCATGTCCAGGTACAGCCGGTCCGCCGGCGACAGGATCAGCGGGTGCCCCGCCTTCGCCGCCGCCACCACGGCGGCCTTGTCCGCCGCCGCGGTCCTGTCGTGGCCCCAGTACTGGAGCACCGCTCCCGGTGCCGGACGGGCCGACGCCAACTGGTGCCAGGCCACGACCGTCTTGCCGTACCGCCCCACCACCGCCTGGGCCCGGTCCATGAAGGCCGCGTAGTCCGCCGCCGACGTCGCGTGCGCCTCGTCGCCGCCGATGTGCAGGTAGCGGCCGGGGGTCAGCTCCGCCAGCTCGCCGAGCACCTCGTCGATGAACTCGTAGGTCCGCTCCTTCGCCACGCACAGCGAGCTGAAGCCCACCTTGATGCCGGTGTACCGGTCGGGCGCCTTCCCGTCGCAGTTCAGCTCGGCGTAGGAGGCGAGCGCCGCGTTCGTGTGCCCGGGCATGTCGATCTCGGGGACCACGTCCACGTACCGCTGCTGCGCGTAGGCCACCAGCTCCCGGTACTCGCCCTTCGTCCAGTGGCCGCCGGGACCGCCGCCGACCTCGCCGGCGCCCCCGTACTCCGCCAGCCGCGGCCAGGAGTCGCTCGCGAGGCGCCAGCCCTGATCGTCGGTCAGGTGCAGGTGCAGGGTGTTGACCTTGTACTGGGCGAGCTGGTCCACGTACCTCTTGACCTGCTCCACCGGGAAGAAGTGCCGCGCGATGTCGACCATGGCACCCCGGTAGGCGAAACGCGGCCGGTCGGTGACCGTGCCGCCCGGCACCGTCCCGGGACCGGTCACCGGCACCAGCTGGCGCAGCGTCTGCCCCGCGTGGAACAGCCCGGCCGGTGTCCGCGCGGTGAGGGTCACCCCGCTCGGGTCCGCATCCAGCCGGTACCCCTCCTCCCCCACCCCCTGCGCGCCCTCGTCGATCCTGAGCCGGATCCCGTCGCCCTGCGCCCCGTCGACCACCGGCAGCGGCAGCCCGCTCGGGCCGCGCAGCTGCTCGGCGAGGAGTTCGCCGACCCGGCGGACCTCCTCGCCGGTCCCGCGGCCGGTACGGATGACCGTGCCCGCCCCGAAGGCGTACCCGGGACCCGCGGCGCGCGCGGAGACGGGCGCCGGCAGCAGCCGTTCGAAGGGGGTGAGGGCCGCCGGCGGGTCGTCCCCGGGTCTGGCGTCGTCACCGTGGGCGGAGGTGCAGGCCGTGAGCAGGGCCGGGGCCGCACCGAGGGCGAGGAGGGCGCCGAGCGTACGTCGCAGGACTCTCATGCGCACAGGTATAGGCCAAGGGGGCCGTCCCGTCTGCTGCGGCCGTCCAGGGCGGGTGGAAATCATCCGAAGGAGCTCACACCGAGCGCTCTTCTGGTCCAGACCAGAGTAATCCTGCCCGAAATCGGGCAGGATCTTTGCGTTCACCGCCGTTAGCCGCCAATATCTACGAGTGCTCGATCGCCGCCCGTCGCATGACGACCTCGTCGACCACCTGGTGCGCAGCACCGCGCTGCAGCGCGGCGAGGCCGCCCGGGTGGTACTGGACGTGCTCGCCTACTTCGACGAGACGACCGAGGAGTTCGTCCGCCGCCGCCACCGGGAACTGCAGTCCGGCGGAGCGGTGAACGCGGAGATCTTCGAGCGGATCGCGGCCGAACTGCCGCACCGCGCCGTGGCGCCGCCGGAGCTGTCGCTCCGGCAGTTGCGCCGCATCGTCTACGGCTGAGCCGGCGGCCGCGGAGGCGGCTGCGGGCGGGTACACGAACCGAACTTCAGGAGGGGCTAAACCGTATGTGCGGAATCGTCGGTTACATCGGCAAGCGTGACGTGGCACCGCTGCTGCTCGAAGGGCTGCAGCGGCTGGAGTACCGCGGGTACGACTCCGCGGGCATCGTCGTGAACAGCCCGAAGGCCTCCACCCTCAAGGTGGTCAAGGCCAAGGGCCGGGTCCGCGAGCTGGAGTCCCGCGTCCCCAAGCGCTTCGCCGGCACCACCGGCATCGCCCACACCCGCTGGGCCACGCACGGCGCCCCGAGCGACATCAACTCGCACCCGCACCTGGATGCCGAGAACAAGGTCGCCGTCGTTCACAACGGCATCGTCGACAACGCCTCCGAGCTGCGCGCCAAGCTGGAGGCCGAAGGCGTCGTCTTCGTCTCGGAGACCGACACCGAGGTGATCGTCCACCTGATCGCCCGCTCCGAGGCCGAGTCCCTGGAGGACAAGGTCCGCGAGGCCGTCAAGGCGATCGAGGGCACCTACGGCATCGCCGTCATGCACGCCGACTTCGCCGACCGCATCGTCGTCGCCCGCAACGGCTCCCCGGTCGTCCTCGGCATCGGCGAGAAGGAGATGTTCGTCGCCTCGGACGTCGCCGCACTGGTCGCCCACACCCGCCAGGTCGTCACCCTCGACGACGGCGAGATGGCCACCCTGAAGGCCGACGACTTCCGCACCTACACCACCAGCGGTGCGACCACGACCGCCACCCCGGAGACCGTGGAGTGGGAGGCCGCCTCGTACGACATGGGCGGTCACGACACCTACATGCACAAGGAGATCTCCGAGCAGCCCGACGCGGTCGACCGCGTGCTGCGCGGCCGGATCGACGACCGTTTCAACACCGTTCACCTGGGCGGCCTGAACCTGGACCCGCGCGAGGCGCGCGGCATCCGCCGGGTCAAGATCCTGGGCTGCGGCACCTCGTACCACGCGGGCCTCATCGGCGCCGGCCTCATCGAGGGCATGGCCCGCATCCCCGCGGACGCCGAGCCGGCCTCCGAGTTCCGCTACCGCAACCCGGTTGTGGACCCCGACACCCTCTACATCGCGGTCTCCCAGTCGGGTGAGACGTACGACGTGCTCGCGGCGGTGCAGGAGCTCAAGCGCAAGGGCGCCCGCGTCCTCGGCGTGGTCAACGTGGTCGGCTCCGCGATCGCCCGCGAGGCCGACGGCGGCGTGTACGTGCACGCCGGCCCCGAGGTCTGCGTCGTCTCCACCAAGTGCTTCACCAACACGGTCGTGGCCTTCGCGCTGCTCGCCGTGCACCTGGGCCGCATCCGGGACCTCTCGGTCACCGACGGCAAGCGGATCATCGAGGGCCTGCGCAAGCTGCCCGCGCAGATCCAGGAGATCCTCGACGGCGAAGAGGACATCAAGAAGCTCGCGGCCGAGTTCGCCGAGGCCAAGTCGATGATGTTCATCGGCCGGGTGCGCGGCTACCCGGTGGCGCTGGAGGCCTCCCTCAAGCTGAAGGAGATCTCCTACATCCACGCCGAGGCCTACCCGGCCTCCGAGCTCAAGCACGGCCCCCTCGCCCTGATCGAGCCCTCGCTGCCGACGGTCGCGATCGTCCCGGACGACGACCTGCTGGAGAAGAACCGCGCGGCGCTGGAGGAGATCAAGGCCCGCAGCGGCCGGATCCTCGCGGTGGCGCACCGCGAGCAGGAGAAGGCGGACCACACCATCGTGGTGCCGAAGAACGAGGACGAGCTGGACCCGATCCTGATGGGCATCCCGCTCCAGCTGCTGGCGTACCACACGGCCCTGGCCATGGGCCGGGACATCGACAAGCCGCGCAACCTGGCGAAGTCGGTCACCGTCGAGTAATCGTCGCCCCCACATCGGAGAACCCCCGTGCGCACC
>NZ_BMVL01000001.1:868863-888843 GCF_014650695.1 Streptomyces avidinii
CGGTGCGCACGGGGGTTCTCCGATGTGGTGCCGGTGGTGCCGGTGGTGCCGGTGGTGCCCCGCCGCCGCTCAGCTCGCGGCGACCGCCCCGCGCCGGGCCTTGCCGACGGCCATCGGCCAGTGCGCCAGGGCCGCGGTGGCCCCGTACCAGGCCAGCAGTCCGGTCACCGCGGCGACCCAGCCGCCCGCCTTGGCGAGCGCGCCGTTGTCGACGAAGGCGCCGATGGCCAGCAGGAGCAGCGACAGGGTCAGCAGCGCGTAGACACCCTGGCTGAACAGACCGCTCGCGGCGGCGACCGTGAGGGTCAGCGCGAGCATCGCGAACAGGACAAGAAACGTTCCGGCGGCTTCGTCGGTGACCGAACCGCCCGCACCCTTGGCCCAGGTGAACCAGAAGATCCCGAGGCCCGCGAACGCGGTGCCGTTGAACCCGTTGCCGCCGCGGTACTCGAGGAGCCCGAGGAGGAAGAGGGCCGCGCCGCCGACGTACATCGCGAGCGACACGGAGTTGGCAGCGGACACGCCGTCGATGACACCGGTGTGGCCGATACCGAATGCGAGAAGGGTGAGACCCAGGGCTATGTTCCCGAGGGTCGAAGTCGAGGCCGTGCTTCCCGCAGAGACACCATTGTCCACGGCGGGCTCCCTTCGATCTGCAGTTGTTTGCTGCGTCCCAGCAGCATTTATCTACCCTTTACACGAGGGCACAACCGCACAAGCGACTTAACAGAGTGTTACGGAATGACAACGACGGGTCGCTGCGCACGCTTGGCCAGCCGGCCGGCGACCGAGCCGAAGATCCGGCCCACGATCCCGTGCGTGGAGCCGACCACGATGGCGTCGGCCGAATACTCCCGGCCGACCTCCTCCAGCTCGTGGCAGATGTCACCACCGCGTTCGACCAGGATCCACGGCACTTCGGCCAGATAGTCCGCGCAGGCGAGCTCCAGCCCGAGCACCTCGGTGCGGTGGTCCGGCACGTCGACGAAGACGGGCGGCTCGCAGCCGGCCCACACCGTGGTGGGCAGCCGGTTGGCGACATGGACGATGATCAGACCGGACCCGGAGCGACGGGCCATACCGATCGCATAGGCGAGCGCGCGCTCGCTCGACGTGGATCCGTCGAATCCCACAACGACCCCGTGCCGGAAGGCCGGATCGCAGTGTGTGCGTGTCTGTTCCACCGCGCGCAGATCGGCGGCCGACTCGGGGTCGACGACGCGTTTGCGCTTGCGGTCCGCAGGTTCGGAGAATTCGTGACCGGCCATGGGTGTCTCGGCGAAGAGGTCCTTGGAGGAAGCAACAGGGGCGAAATCGGCGACGCAGTGTGACGGAGCTCTGTCCGGGAAGCATCTTCCCAAGCCCATACCCACCAGGGTACGGCGACACTCCTGTCCTGCACAGGGCTTGCCGCCCTTGGAGAGCGTCCCAGGGAGCATGCCGGAGCGAACGCGCCTTGGCAATGGCCGCTGTCCCCTACAGCCAGTGACGAGACGCGGCATCGCCACCCGTGCGCGCAGTGACCGAGCCCTGCCGCCGGGCGTTGGGACATGCGTCCGACCAACAGGTAAGAGCCCGCAGGGAGCACGACGTGCCCGGTCATCCGGTTCACCCCGTCCAGCCAGCTCGGCCGACACAAGTCCCCCGCCCGTCCCTTCACTCGTCCGTGCGTCCCGCCGGACACCCCCATGACGACCCCGCGGGTGACGTCGTGCGCTGGGCCGCCTTCAGCTGCCTGCTCGTTCCCGTGGTCCTCGTCGTCTACGGAACCTCCTACGGCGGGGCCGCCGTCGCGACCCTCGGCCTGCTCGCCGTCACGGCCGCGTGCCGGGTCCTGCTGCGCCACTCGGAGAAGGCGCAGCGGATCGAGGCCCGGGTGCGCGCGGAGGAGCCGTTGCCGCCCGCGCACCGCGGCCGACACTCGCGCGGCAGCACCGGGACCCGCCGCGGTTGTCGGGGCTCCGGCCCCGGCTCCCCGCAGGGCTGACTCATTCGCACACCCACACACGCATGTTTTCAGCCAACTTCCCGGCAGGGTGCCCTCCTTGCCGGAATGTCTCGCCGCCCCCCTCACCACCAGCGACGACGGACCGTGGGGGGCGTTCTGGCCCTACAGGTACTGGCCATGGCCGGGGATCACGCTTCCTGTTCGGGTAGCGGAGTGGAACGCTTACTGATCGAATGCTTTTCGCCAAGTTGAGAAGTCGACATAGCGCTGCGTGCTGAACTTGTCACGCCGACACCACGGGACGCAGTAGATTCGATCATGTATTTACGGCGGGGGATCCACGTGCAAGGCCGAGGGGAAACGTGCAGGTGCGACCAGACCAAGGAGTCGCGACACCCAAGGGGGGCTTAGCGCCATGAGCCAGGATTCCACCGCCGTCGTCACAGCAGACGCCGGCCGGAAGCTCGCGGGGCGTCGCCGCAGGGAGATCGTCGCGGTGCTGCTCTTCAGCGGCGGACCGATCTTCGAGAGCTCCATTCCACTTTCCGTGTTCGGCATTGACCGGCAGGACGCGGGAGTTCCACGCTACCGATTGCTCGTGTGCGCCGGTGAGGACGGTCCGCTCAGGACCACCGGCGGACTCGAACTGACCGCGCCGTACGGGTTGGAGGCGATCGCCCGGGCAGGGACGGTCGTCGTTCCCGCCTGGCGCTCCATCACTTCACCGCCACCGCCCGAGGCGCTCGACGCACTGCGTCTGGCGCACGAGGAGGGGGCCCGGATCGTCGGACTGTGCACGGGAGCCTTCGTGCTCGCCGCCGCCGGTCTGCTGGACGGCCGGCCCGCGACGACGCACTGGATGTACGCGCCGACGCTGGCCAAGCGGTACCCGTCCGTCCATGTCGATCCGCGCGAACTGTTCGTCGACGACGGCGACGTGCTCACGTCCGCCGGCACGGCGGCCGGAATCGACCTGTGCCTGCACATCGTGCGCACGGACCACGGCAGCGAGGCGGCCGGGGCCCTGGCCCGCAGGCTCGTCGTGCCGCCGCGCCGCACGGGCGGCCAGGAACGCTATCTCGACCGGTCGCTGCCGGAGGAGATCGGCGCCGACCCGCTGGCCGAGGTCGTCGCCTGGGCACTGGAACACCTCCACGAGCAGTTCGACGTGGAGACGCTGGCCGCCCGCGCCTACATGAGCAGGCGCACCTTCGACCGGCGGTTCCGCTCGCTCACCGGCAGCGCTCCGCTCCAGTGGCTGATCACTCAGCGGGTGCTCCAGGCCCAGCGGCTGCTGGAGACCTCCGACTACTCGGTCGACGAGGTCGCCGGACGCTGCGGGTTCCGTTCGCCGGTGGCCCTGCGGGGTCACTTCCGGCGGCAGCTGGGGTCCTCCCCGGCCGCCTACCGCTCGGCGTACCGGGCACGGCGGCCGCAGGCCGACGTGGCGCAGGTGTCCGAGATCAACTCCGGCCCGGTTCCGCACCAGCGCACCCCGCAGCCCCACCGGGCGGCGGCGGCCCTGGCCGCGGCGGGTCCCTCGGTGACGGAGCTGTACGCGCCGGGCCGGGCGCTGCGGGAACACGCGTAGCCGCCCGAACCGCACGACGCACGAAGGTCCCCCATCGGTCACTGCCGATGGGGGACCTTCCGCATATGCGGTCCCCCGCGCCGCGGGGGACCGCATAAGGTGGGACACATGAACGATCGCATGGTGTGGATCGACTGCGAGATGACCGGGCTCTCGTTGACGGACGACGCACTTATCGAGGTGGCCGCACTGGTCACCGACTCGGAGCTCAACGTGCTCGGCGAAGGCGTGGACATCGTGATCCGCCCGCCGGACGCCGCCCTGGAGACCATGCCCGACGTGGTGCGCGAGATGCACACCGCATCCGGCCTGCTCGACGAGCTGGCCGGCGGGACCACCCTCGCGGATGCCGAGGCGCAGGTCCTGGCCTATGTGCGGGAGCACGTGAAGGAACCCCGCAAGGCGCCGCTCTGCGGAAACTCGGTCGGCACCGACCGCGGCTTCCTGCTGCGCGACATGGCCGCGCTGGAGAGCTACCTGCACTACCGGATCGTGGACGTCTCCTCGGTCAAGGAGCTGGCGCGCCGCTGGTACCCGCGGGCGTACTTCAACAGCCCGCCGAAGAACGGCAACCACCGGGCGCTGGCGGACATCAAGGACTCCATCACCGAGCTGCGCTACTACCGGGAGGCGGTCTTCGTGCCCCGGCCCGGGCCCGACTCGGACACGGCCCGGGGCATCGCCGCCAAGCACGCCGCGCCCCGCGCCTAGGCATCGACCAGGCCTCTCCGAAGAGGGGTGGCGGGAAACGGGGGAGCGAGCACCCTCCCGGACCCTGTACCCTTTTCTTCGGCCGGTCGGTTTTCCGACCGGACATGGTGGGTGTAGCTCAGTTGGTAGAGCACCTGGTTGTGGTCCAGGTGGCCGCGGGTTCAAGTCCCGTCACTCACCCTGCGGGAAGGCCCCGGTACGCGAGAGCGGACCGGGGCCTTCTGCATGACCGGCCCGTGCACGGGCCGCGCCGGGGCCGTCAGGACGACTCCCGGACCACCAACCGGTTCGGCAGCACGGCGGCCGCCTCGCCCGTCTCCCCCGCGATCCTCCCCAGCAGCATCGTCGTCATCGTCCGGCCCATCTCCTCGATCGGCTGCCGGACGCTGGTCAGCGGCGGGTCCATGTGCCGGGCCACCACCGAGTCGTCGAAGCCGACCAGCGCCACGTCCTGGGGGATCCGGCGGCCGGCCGCGCGCAGCTCCCGCCGGGCGCCCGCCGCCATGACGTCCGAGGCGGCGAAGACCGCGTCGAGCGCGGGGCGGCGCTCCAGCAGTTCGCGCATGGCCCGCCGGCCGCCCTCCTCGGTGAAGTCGCCGACCGCGATCAGCGGCTCGTCGACGGCGTGCCCGGCGGCGGCCAGGGCCTGCCGGTAGCCGTCGAGGCGGCACTGGGCCCCGTACACGTCCAGCGGGCCGGTGATCGTGGCGATCGTGCGGCGGCCCCGGTCGAGGAGGTGGCGTACCGCCTCGGCCGCGCCCGCCAGGTTGTCGGAGTCCACGCTGGGCAGGGTCTCGGCGGCCGAGCGGCGGCCGCTGATCACCGTCGGGATGCCGAGTTCGGCCAGCAGCTCCGGCAGCGGATCCCCGGCGTGGACGGAGACGAGGAGCACCCCGTCGACGCGGTGCCCGGCCAGGTAGTGCGAGAGGCGGCGCCGCTCGCGGTCGCTGCCCGCCAGCGTGAGGACGAGCTGGACCTCGGTCTCCGCGAGGGCGGCGCCGACCCCGCGGACCACTTCGGAGAAGTAGGGCTCGGCGAAGAAGCGGGCCTCGGGTTCGGGGATCACGAGGGCGATGGCGTCGGTGCGGTTGGCCGCGAGGGCGCGTGCGGCGCGGTTCGGTACGTACCCCAGCTCGGCCACGGCCGCCTCGACGGCGACCCTGGTGTGCTCGCTGACCTTGGAGGATCCGTTGATCACCCGGGAGACCGTGCCGCGCCCGACTCCGGCGCGCGCCGCGACCTCCTCCAGGGTCGGCCGTCCCCCGCTGCGCCCGTGCCCGTTCATGGCTTCCTCCCGGTTGTGAATCTACCCCTTGACGACTGTGGGAGCGCTCCCACACTGTGTCACACGACACCCGGCACGTTTCGTCCTTCAGGGAGGAAGCCCATGCGCGTCCGAGCCCGAACCCGAGCCCGAAGAACCCTCCTCACGACGGTCTCAGCCGTCGGAGCGGCGGCCCTGCTCCTCGCGGGGTGCGCCCAGGACCCCGAGGAGGGCACCGGGAAGGGCGCCCCGGCCGCCGGCAAGTCCGGCGGCGCCGCACAGACCACCCTCACCGTCGGCGTCTTCGGGGCCTTCGGCCTCCAGGAGGCCGGGCTCTACGACGAGTACATGGCGCAGAATCCCGGGATCCGCATCGAGCAGACCTCCATCGAGCGCAACGAGAACTACTACCCCCAGCTCCTCACCCACTTGGGCACGGGCAGCGGGCTCGCCGACGTCCAGGCCGTCGAGGTCAACAACATCGCCGAGATCACCGCCACCCAGGCCGACAAGCTGGTCGACCTGGGCAAGGCGCCGGGCGTGGACAAGGCCGCGTACCTGCCCTGGAAGTGGGCGCAGGGCACGGCGAGCGCGGCCAAGGGCGGGGCCACCGTCGGCCTCGGCACCGACATCGGCCCGCAGGGCATCTGCTACCGCAAGGACCTCTTCGAGGCGGCCGGGCTGCCCTCCGACCGGGCGGCGGTCGGGGCGCTGTGGGCGGGCGACTGGAACAAGTACCTGGAGGCGGGCCGCACGTACAAGGCGAAGGCCGGTGACGGGAAGGCCTTCGTGGACTCGGCGTCGGGCGTGATGGCGGCGGTGACCGGCAGCAGCGCCCAGCGCTTCTACGACGACCAGGGCAAGGTCGTCTACAAGACCAATCCCGCGGTGCGCGGGGCCTTCGACCTGGCGGCCTCCTTCGCCACCGACGGGCTGAGCGCCAAGCTCCAGCAGTTCACCCCGGCCTGGGACCAGGGCTTCTCCAACGGCTCCTTCGCGACGGTCTCCTGCCCGGCCTGGATGCTCGGCTACATCCAGGACAAGGCGGGCCCGGCGGGCAAGGACAAGTGGGACGTGGCGCAGGCGCCGAAGCCCAGCAACTGGGGCGGTTCCTTCCTGATCGTGCCGAAGGCGGGCAAGAAGGCGCAGGAGGCGGCGAAGCTGGCGGCCTGGCTGACGGCCCCGGCGCAGCAGGCGAAGCTCTTCGAGAAGCGGGGCAGCTTCCCGAGCGCGAGCGCCGCGTACAAGCTGCCGTCGGTGTCGGGCGCGCAGCACGCGTACTTCGGCGGCGCCCCGATCGGCGAGATCTTCTCGAAGGCGGCCCAGGGCGTGCCGGTGGCCGCGGTCGGCCCGAAGGACCTGGTGATCGCGCAGAACCTGGCGGACATCGGGATGCTCCAGGTCGACCAGAAGGGCCGCAGCCCGCAGGAGGGCTGGGAGGCCGCGGTGAAGGCGATCGACAACGCCCTGGACCAGTGAGGCACTGGTGACGGACGAGACGGCTGTTCTGTCCCCTTCCACCGTCGGCCCGGAGCGGCCGGCGGCGGAAGGGGGCGGCCGGGGCCGGCCGGGCCAGGTGTGGCGCTCGCGCCGCTACCGCTGGGACCTGCGCTTCAGCCCCTACGCCTTCGTGGCGCCCTTCTTCCTCTTCTTCGCCGCCTTCGGGCTGTTCCCGCTGCTCTACACGGGCTGGGCGGCGCTGCACCAGGTGGAGCTGACGGATCCCGACAGCATGACGTGGGTGGGGCTGCGGAACTTCACCCGGCTGTGGGACGACGAGTTCTTCTGGAACGCGCTGCGCAACACGGTGACCATCGGGCTGCTGTCCACGGTGCCGCAGCTGGCGATCGCGCTGGGCCTGGCCCACCTGCTCAACTACCGGCTGCGGGGTTCGGCCTTCTTCCGGGTCGCGGTGCTCACCCCGTACGCGACCTCGGTGGCGGCGGCCACGCTCGTCTTCGTGCTGCTCTTCGGCCGGGACTACGGAATGGTCAACTGGGCGCTGTCGGCGGTGGGTTTCGACGCGGTCGACTGGCAGAACGGCCCCTTCGCCTCCCAGCTCGCGGTCTCCACCATCGTGATCTGGCGGTGGACCGGCTACAACGCGCTGATCTACCTGGCGGCGATGCAGGCCGTGCCGGGCGAGTTGTACGAGTCCGCCGCGCTGGACGGGGCCTCGCGCTTCCAGCAGTTCCTCCACGTCACGGTGCCGTCGTTGCGGCCGACCATCTTCTTCACCTGCGTGGTGTCGACGATCGGCGCCACCCAGCTGTTCGGCGAGCCGCTGCTGTTCAACGGCGGGGCGGGTGCGACGGGCGGCTCGGACCACCAGTTCCAGACGCTCGGCCTGTACCTGTACGAGCAGGGCTGGGTGAACCTGCACCTCGGGCGGGCCTCGGCCATCGCGTGGGCGATGTTCCTGATCCTGCTGCTGATCGCCGGGGCGGCGCGGCTGCTGCGCGGACGTAAGGACGGCTCCCGATGAGATCACTGCGCGCGGGCAGGTTCACCTACGTGGTGCTCGCCCTGTTCACGGCCGGCTCGCTCTTCCCCCTGGTGTGGACGGCGATCGCGGCGTCCCGGAGCAACACGCGCCTGGCCCAGACCCCGCCCCCGTTCTGGTTCGGCGGCAACCTGGGGCACAACCTCCGGGTGGCGTGGACCGACGCCAACATGGGCACCGCCCTGCTGAACACGGTGATCGTGGCGGGCACGGTCGCCGCCGGCACCGTCTTCTTCTCCACGCTCGCCGGGTTCGCCTTCGCCAAGCTCCGCTTCCGCGGCAGCCGGGGGCTGCTGGCCCTGGTGGTCGGGACGATGCTGATCCCGCCGCAGCTGAGTGTGGTGCCGCTCTACATGCTGATCGCGAAGCTGTCGTGGACCGACCGGCTCCAGGCGGTGATCCTGCCGACCCTGGTGGGTGCCTTCGGGGTGTTCTTCATGCGCCAGTACCTGGTGCACGCGCTGCCGATGGAGCTGGTCGAGGCGGCGCGTACGGACGGGGCGAGTTCGCTGCGGGTCCTGTGGCACGTGGTGTTCCCGGCGGCCCGGCCCGCGATGGCGGTGCTGGGGATGCTGACCTTCGTCATGGCCTGGAACGACTTCTTCTGGCCGATCGTCGCGCTGACCCAGAACGGCAGCCCGACGGTGCAGGTGGCCCTGACCGGGCTGGGCCGGGGCTACATCCCCGACCAGTCGGTGATCATGGCGGGCGCGCTGCTGGGCACGCTCCCGCTCTTGCTGGTGTTCCTCGTCTTCGGCCGCCAGATCGTCGGCGGCATCATGCAGGGAGCGGTCAAGGGATGACGCACACGAACACGGACACGAACACGGACGCGAGCGCCGATACGAGCGCGGTCACGAGCACGAGCACCGACACGGACATCGGAGCGCGGGAACTGCGCTTCCCCGACGGGTTCCTGTGGGGCACGGCCACCGCGGCCTTCCAGATCGAGGGCGCCGCCGCGCTGCGCGGTCCGTCCATCTGGGACACCTTCTGCCGCACCCCGGGCAAGGTGTACGGCGGGCACACGGGCGAAGTGGCCGCGGACCACCACCGGCTGTGGCGGGAGGACGTCCGGCTGATGGCCTCGCTCGGTCTGGGCGCCTACCGGTTCTCGGTGTCCTGGCCGCGGGTGCTCGCCGGTGGGATCGGCTTCTACGACGCGCTGGTGGACGAGCTGCTCTCGTACGGGATCCAGCCCTGCGCGACCCTGTACCACTGGGACCTGCCGCAGGAGCTGGAGAGCGCGGGCGGCTGGCCCGAGCGGGAGACCGCGTACGCCTTCGCCCGGTACGCCGAGCAGGTCGCGGAGGTGCTGGCCGACCGGGTGGAGCTGTGGACCACCCTCAACGAGCCCTGGTGCAGCGCCTTCCTCGGCTACGCCTCGGGGGTGCACGCCCCCGGCCGCACCTCCCCCGCGGACTCGTTGCGCGCCGCCCACCACCTCAACCTGGCGCACGGGCTGGCGGCCGCGGCCCTGCCCGCCCGGGCCAGGGCCGGTATCGCGCTCAACCCCAGCGCGGTGCGGCCGCTGACCGGCTCGGCGGCCGATCTGGACGCCGCCCGCCGGATCGACGCCCTGGCCAACCGGGTGTTCACCGGTCCGCTGCTGCACGGGGCCTACCCGCAGGACCTGCTCGCGGACACGGCCCCGGTGACGGACTGGTCCTTCGTACGCCACGGCGACGAGGCGCTGATCCACCAGCCGCTGGACTTCCTCGGGGTGAACTACTACACCCCGGCGGTGGTCTCGGCCGCCCCCGAGGGGAACGGCCCGCGCGCCGACGGGCACGGGGCGGCGGAGCACTCGCCCTGGCCCGCCGCGGACACCGTCGCCTTCCACCAACCGCCGGGCGAGCGGACCGACATGGGCTGGTCGGTCGACCCGACCGGCCTGTACGACCTGCTGATGCGCTTCACCCGCGAGGCGCCCGGGCTGCCGCTGCTGGTGACCGAGAACGGCGCGGCGTACGCCCCCGACCTGCACGACCCGCAGCGCATCGGCTACCTGGAGGACCACCTCTCGGCCGTCCACCGCGCCCTGACGGACGGTGCCCCGGTGGAGGGCTACTTCCTCTGGTCGCTGATGGACAACTTCGAGTGGTCCTACGGCTACAGCAAGCGCTTCGGCATCGTGCACGTCGACTACGAGACCCAGGTCCGCACTCCGCGCTCCAGCGCCCACTGGTACGCCCGGCTGGCCCGGACGGGAGGCTTCCTCACCTACGGGGACGAGGGGCTCCAGGGGCTCTAGGGACTCAGCGGAAGGCCGGGGCGGAGCGGGCCGCCCAGTCTGCGAAGGGGCGCGGCGCCCGGCCGAGGATCTCCCGCACGGCCGGGCTCGGCTCCCGTTCGGCGGGCAGGGGTTCCCCGAGGATGGCGAGGGTGCCCTCCACGACCGGCTCGGGCATGAAGGTCAGCATCCGGGCGCGGGCTTCCTCCCGGGTCTGCTCGACGAAGCGGACCGGCTCGCCCAGGGCCGCGCCGATGGCCGCGGCCCGCTCCCTCGGGGTGATCGGGGCGGGCCCGGTGAGCTCGTGGGTCCGGCCCGCGTGGCCCGGATCCCGCAGGACGGCGGCCGCGACCTCGGCGATGTCGGCCGGGTCGACGGTCGGGAGCCCGACGTCGCCGAACGGCGCGGCGGCCGTGCGCGTCGTACGGATGCTCTCGGCCCAGGCGTAGGCGTTGGAGTCGAGTCCGCCGGAGCGCAGGATCGTCCACTCCAGGCCGCTGCGGCGGACGGCGTCCTCGAACCGCGCGGGGTGGGCGTAGACCTCCCGGCGGGTCCCGACGCCCTGGGACGAGAGCAGGACGACGCGCCGGATCCCGGCGGACGCGGCCCGGTCCAGGATGCCCTGAGGATCCTCGCCGGCGACGAGCAGGAAGAGTGCGTCGGCTCCCTCCAGCGCGGGGGCGATGCTCTGCGGGTCGGCGAGGTCGCCCAGGTGGTGGCGGACCCCTTCCGGCACCAGCCCCGGCCGCCGGGAGACGGCGGTGACGCGCTCACCGCCCGCGGCGAGGATCCGTACGAGTTCCCGTCCCACGTTCCCGGTCGCACCCGTCACTACGATCACGATGATTCCCCCTGTGAGTTAGTCAGCTGACTTAGTTGCGACCATAGCCCTCTCCCCGACCGTTCGTCTAGAGTCAGTCAGGTGACTGACTCAACGAAGGGCCGACGGGGTTCGGGCAAGCGGGAGCGGCTGGCGGCCGCCGCGGCCGAGGTCCTCCACACCCAGGGCGTCGACCGGACCACGCTCGCGGACATCGCCCGCGCGGCGGACGTCCCGGTGGGAAACGTCTACTACTACTTCAAGACCAAGGACCAGCTCGTCGAGGCCGCCATCGACGCGCACGGCCGGACCCTCGACGGGCTGATCACCGCCCTCGACGAACTACCCACCCCCGAGGACCGGTTGAAGGCCCTGCTGAACGGCTGGGCCGAACAGCGCGAGCTCACCGCCCAGTACGGCTGCCCCACCGGCACCCTCGCCTCGGAGCTCGACAAGCGCGCCGACGGACTCGACCGGTCGATCGCAGCGGTCATGCGGACCCTGCTCGACTGGGCCGAGCGGCAGTTCGCGGAGATGGGCCGGGCCGACGCCCGCGAGCTCGCCTTCGCCCTGATCGCCGCCTACCAGGGCATCTCGCTGCTCACCAACACCTTCCGCGACCCGGAGCTCATGACCATCGAGGCCGGCCGCCTGGAACGCTGGATCGACTCCCTCGCCCGCAAAGGCCCCGAAGATGACGATGCACGCAGCTGACGGGCCGGGCCGCACCACGCCCCCGCGCCCCCTGGACGTGGAGTCCCTCTTCCCCGGGCTGGCCGCCCATCGCCGCACGGCGACCCGGCTGCACCCGCGACCCGGCGCGCCCGGTCCGCACGACAGCCACGTCGGCGGGCCGCTGCTGTGGCCCGCCGATGACCCGTGGCCGGTGTGCACGACCCCGCACCGGCGCGCCCCCGGACCGGGACCGCTGCCCCTGCTCGCCCTGGCCCAGCTGCACGCCCGGGACGTGCCGGACCTGCCGGCCGGGCCGGACGGCTGCGACCTGCTCCAGGTGTTCTGGTGCCCCTTCGACGCCCACGGGCCCACCGGCCACGGTATGTACGTGCACCTGCGGTGGCGCCGGGCGGCGGAGGTCCGCGCGGCGGCGGCGGAGCAGCCGGAACCCGGGGCCGTCGGCTTCCGCGGGTATGTGCCCACCCCGTGCCTGCTGCATCCGGAGCGGGTCACCGAGTACCCCTACATCGAGCTGCTCACCGGGAAGCTGGGGGCGGCGGTCGAGGAGTGGGAGGAGGCCCAGGAGGAGGCCGCCGACGCGGCCGAGGAGGCGGCGGAGGCGAGCGGCGAGGAGACCCCGGACGGGGCCTGGCCGCCGTCCTACCAGAGCGATCTCTCCATCGCCCCCGGCTGGAAGGCCGGCGGGCACGCCGCCTGGAACCTCACCGGGCCCGGGTCCATGGACTGCGAGGCCTGCGCCGGGCCGATGGAGCTGCTGCTGACCATCGCGACGAACGAGTGGCACACGGACAGCGTGAGCTGGATCCCGCTGGAGGACAGGCAGCGGAACCCGACCGGGGTGGTCGTCGGCAACCACGGCAGGCTCAACGTCTTCGCCTGCACCCGGGACCCGGCCCACCCGCACGGCTTCAGCGTCCAGTAGCGGCGTAGCGCCTTCCGCGCGGCGGTCCGGCCCGGGCGGCGTCCGGGAAGGAGGGGTGAGCCCTCAGGACCGCCCTCAGGACTGCCCTGAGGACCGCATCGCCGCCAGGCCCTTCGCCAGGTCCTCGGCCGTCATCACGGGGGCGACCTCGACCTCGGCGTTGAACTGCAGGAACAGGTCCTCCATCAGCGACGGCATCTGCGAGCTGTCCTGGAGGTCGAAGACCATCCAGCAGGAGCGCACGCCCTCGTGCAGGCCGAAGTAGGCGGCCTCCGGCTTCACCCGGTCCATCAACTGCTGCACCACCTGGGGCAGGGCGCCGGTCTTGATGCTCTCGTTGGTCGCGGCCGTGTCCATGTGCGCCCTGAGCATGACTCTCATGCCTGACTCCTTCCGTCACGCCCACCCTCGGCGCAGGCCCGGAGCCCGGCAACATGTGCGCCCCCGTCCGGGCCGGGCCGGCGTCAGCCCGGGAATCCGGCGTGGCTCGGGGCCGGCGCGACACCGCTGGTGATGTGGTGCACCGTCAGCAGGGTGACGGCGATCAGCACAGCCCACCACGCTCCGAGCACGACCATCCGGGACGCGTTCCGGTACAGGGCGCTCAGCGTGGCGGGGAGCCCGCCGGAGATCGGGGTGTCCATGCCGCGGACCGTACCGAGACGGCGACTTCACGCCTGCGAGGCGCGCCCCCGGTTACGTCGGTTGCCGCGCCGGCCGCGCCCGGTCCGCCCCGCGCCGGGGCCGCCGAGGCTCCGGCCGTCCAGGCCGATCCAGACCCGGACCTCCGTACCGCCGAGCACCGAGCGCCCCAGCCGTACGTCGCCGCCGGTCGACTCCGCGACCCGGCGCACGATGTCCAGGCCGAGGCCCGTCGACCCGTCGCGGCCACCGTCGTTGCCGCGGCGCAGGGCCGCGTCCGGGTCGGCGATGCCGGGACCCGCGTCCGAGACGAGCACGATGACCGCGTCGCCCGCGTCGTGGACGTCCACCGCGAAGGGGGTGCCCTCCGGGGTGTGCCGGAAGACGTTGCCGAGCATGGCGTCGAGGGCGGCGGCCAGTTCGGGCCGCGCCACGGGGATCCGAACCGTACGGTCCACGCCCGCGAGCCGCACCTCGCGGCCCTCGTCCTCCGCGAGCGCCGACCAGAAGGCCATCCGGTCGCGGATCACCTCGGAGGCGTCGCAGCCGGCGCCCGCCCCGACCAGGCCGGTCGCCGGGCGCTGCTCGCGGGCCGTCCGGATGATCGTGTCGACCTCGCGCTCCAGCTGCTCCACGGCGGCCCGGGTCTGTTCGGCGGCCGGCCCGTCGCCGAGCGAGGCCGTGTTGAGCCGCAGCACGGTCAGCGGGGTGCGCAACCGGTGCGACAGGTCGGCGGCCAGCTCCCGCTCGTTGGCGAGGAGTTCGACGACCTGGTCCGCCATCGCGTTGAACGCGACGGCGGCCGACCGGAGTTCCTTGGGCCCGTCCTCGGGCACCCGGGCGCCGAGCCTGCCCTCGCCGAGCTGGTGCGCCGCGTCCGCGAGCCGTTCGGCCGGCCGGACCAGCCGGGCGCCGAGCCGGTCGGCGACCCCGACCGAGCCCACGATCAGGGCCAGGCCGACGCCCGCGAGCACCAGCCAGGCGGTCGCGACCCCGTTGCTGACCTCGCTCTCCGGGACGAAGATCTCCACCACGGCGATGTCCCCGGACCCGAGCGCGGTCGGCTGGAGCAGCGCCGAGCCGCCCGCCGACACCGAGGCCGTCGTGGCCCGCCCCATCCGCCGGGTCTCCGCGACGGCACGCTCCCCGGCCCGGCCCTCGCCGATGCTCACCCGCGGGCTGTCGCCGATCGCGGGCACGTGGACGGCCATCCGCCGGGCGGCGCCCATCTGCGTGGACTCCACCGCCTTGCGCAGCTGCACGGGATCGGTGGTGATGGACAGCGTCGGCCCGATGGTGGCGGCCTGCCGTTCGGCGTTGGAGAAGGCCCGGTCGCTGGCCATCTCCTGGACGACGAGCCCGAGGGGTACGGCGAAGGCCACGACCACCATGGCCGTGACCGCGAGGCACACCTTGACCAGGGCCCATCTCATCGCGCGCTCACCGGGGCGGCTCCAGCTTGACCCCGACCCCCCGCAGCGTGTGCAGGTAACGCGGCCGGGCGGCGGTCTCGCCGAGTTTGCGGCGCAGCCAGGACAGGTGGACGTCGATGGTCTGGTCGTCCCCGTACGACTGCTGCCAGACCTCGGCGAGCAGTTCGCGGCGGGCCACGACCACCCCGGGCCGCTCGGCGAGGAAGGCCAGCAGGTCGAACTCGCGCCGGGTGAGGTCGAGTACGGCCCCGTCGAGCTCGGCCTGGCGGCGCAGCGGGTCGATGGCGAGGCCGCCGACGCGCAGGACGCGCGAGGGCGGTTCGGCTCCCGCGGTGGCCCGGGCGCGGCGCAGGACGGCGGCCATCCGGGCGGAGAGGTGCTCGACGGAGAAGGGTTTGGTCAGGTAGTCGTCGGCGCCGTCGTTGAGCAGCCGGACGATCTCCGCCTCGTCGTCGCGAGCGGTGGCGATGATCACGGGTACGTCGGTGATGCCGCGCAGCATCTTGAGCGCCTCGGACCCGTCCAGGTCGGGCAGTCCGAGGTCGAGGATGACCACGTCGAAGCGGTGGTGCGCGACCTCGCGCAGGGCCTCCAGGGCCGTGCCGACGCTCCGCACGGCGTGCGAGGCCTCGGTCAGGTGCCGGATGAGGGCGGAACGTACGAACTGGTCGTCCTCGACCACGAGCACACTTGCCATGGCCCGCACCGTAGTCCATCCGGGCGACCCGGCGGGGTGTCGGGCCACACTTGGGGCGGGTGGTGCAGTATGTGCCCTGATGCTACGAGGACTTCTTCATGCCACGGCTTGGACGCTGGCGACCGGTGCGGCGGTGACGCTGTCCTGGTGGGGCGTGCACACCGTCATGTCGGGAACGGCCTACGATGCACCGCTCGCGGTGCCGCTGGCCGACCGGCCGCTGTCCTCGTCCACGCACGACGCGCAGGGGTCCCGGTCACCGTCGGGGTCCGCCTCCCCGTCCCCGTCCCCGTCCGCGTCCCCGTCGCCCTCCGGGTCGCCCGGCCCGGACGCATCGTCGCCGAGCACCGGGGCGACGCCGGAGAAGTCCCCGAAGCCCTCGGACACCCCCCGCGGGTACCAGCCGGCGGTGGGGCAGGACGCGGGCAAGGTGCAGGCCTATCCGGTGTCCGGCGGCCGGGTCGTCTTCTCCCTGGGCGCGTCCACCGCCGAGCTGGTCTCGGCCACCCCGGCGGCCGGGTGGCGGATGCAGGTGTGGAAGCAGGACTTCTGGATCCGGGTCACCTTCACCCGGGACGGCCGCGAGGTGTCCGTCTTCTGCACCTGGCACGACCACCCGCCGGTGGTGGAGATCGTCGACCCCTGAGACCCCGGGGCCCGAGACCCTACGCGGGAACGGTGCCGACCAGCACGAACTCGTTGTACGGGAAGACCTTGCCCATCGGGCGGGGGAAGGGGAAGGAGTAGGTCCGCCGGACCGCGATGCCGGCCCTGCCCGCGTGGCTGCGCATCTCCTCGAAACCGACCCAGCGGATGTGGGTGGCGTCGGTGCGGTAGCCGAGCTCCTGCGGGGTGATCATGACGACCGAGCCGCCCGGCCTGACCAGCGGAAGGTACTGCTCCAGCAGCGAGGCCGCGGTCTCCTCGTCGATGTGCTCCAGCACGTGAGCGATCAGCATGCTGTCGAAGGATCCCGGCCCGCAGTCCGGCGCGGCGGCCAGCTCGTCGGGGGTGTACGCGTTCAGTCCGCGCTCGCGGCAGGTCTGCACCGAGTGCGGGTTGTGGTCGACCCCCACGCTGTCGGGTCCGCAGTTGAGGAGGTTCCGGCCCAGTCCGCAGCCGACGTCGAGGACCCGGCCCAGCTGCAGCCTCTGCAGGTTCCACCGGTACGGCGCCTGCGTGGGCACGAACCGCTTGATTCCGGACTGCTCCAGGCGCGCGAGCCGCTGGGTGTAGTCGGACGTGGCAGTGCTGGGAGTGCTCGGGGTATCCGAGGACGAAGCACCGGGGGTGGCGGGGGAATCAGACATTGCTTCTGCCATCTCCTGAACGCGTCGTAGAAGGGGTGAACCTCCTCGGGGTTCACAGGCTACGCAGAGCGGGCGCTCGCCGGGAGTACTCCGCGGATCTTTATCTGCCTAGTACCAGTCCACATCCTGGGCCGGACCGTCACCGAAATACCGAGGGCGGCGGCTGCGGCGAGGCCACCGCCGAGGCGTCCGCCACCGGGGCCGCACCTCCCGTGAAGTCCGCGAGCGCCCGGCCGTGCTCGACGCGGCCCGGGTGCGGGTCGCTCGCGACCCGGCGGGTGAAGTCCGCCACCGGCAGCTCGCGGTCGGCCGCCACGAGGACCGCGTTACCGAATCGTTTGCCCCGCCACACCACCGGGTCGGCGGCCAGCGCCAGCTCCGTGAACCGCGACGCGGCCGTCGCGATCTGGCTCCGCAGGTGGGCCAGCGGCGGGCCGTCCGCCAGATTGGCCACGTACCACCCGGTGGGCGCGAGGGCACGGCGTACGTCGTCCAGGAACTCGGTGCTCGTCAGGTGCGCCGGGGTGCGGGCCCCGCTGAACACGTCCGCGATCACCAGGTCCGCCCAGCCGTCCGGGACCTTCGCCAGGCCCGCACGCGCGTCCACCGCCCGGACCCGCACCCGCGCCTGCGGATCCAGCGGCAGGTGTTCCCGTACGAAGGCCACCAGCGCGGCGTCGATCTCCACGATCTGCTGGGTGGAGCGGGGGCGGGAGGCGGCCGTGTAGCGGGCGAGGGTGAAGGCGCCGCCGCCCAGGTGCACCACGTTCAGGGGCTGCCGGGCGGGCGCGACGAGGTCGATCAGGTGACCGATCCGCCGCTGGTACGCGAAGTCCAGGTACCCGGGATCGGCCAGGTCCACGTGCGACTGCGGGGCCCCGTCGATCAGCAGGGTCCAGGCGTCGGCCCGCTCGCGGTCCGGTTCCAGCTCCGCCCGGCCGCCGGCCACCTGCCCGACGACCGTCTCGGCGCTGCCGCGTCCGCGCTGCTGCCTGCCCTTGTTCCTGTCCTTGCCTGCCACCACCCCATTGTGCGGGGCGGCGGCGGACGGCAGCCTCCGAACCGGTCAGCGACAGTTGTCCGCGGCCTCGATCAGCCGGGCCGCCTCGCCGAGCGCCGCGCGCAGCACGTCCGGATCGGTGACCGGCCCGACCGCCTCCGGCGGGAGCAGCCAACCGGTGGCGCCCGCGGTGGGCAGGGCGGCGTCGTCGCCGAAGCGCATCCCGCGCCCGTTGGTCTGCGTACACGCGCTGCCCGGCAGGTCCCAGGCGTCGGCGGTGCCGGACGGGACGAGGAAGCCGAGGGTGTCGCCGGACCCGTCGTGCAGGACCGGCCCGACGCCGCCGGCCTGGCTGGCCGCGCGGCGGATGATGTCCACCGCCTCCAGACCCTGCCGGGTGGGAACGGTCACCAGGTCCAGGTCCGGGGCCGGGGTATTCGTTCCAGTGCTCTCCATGCCGTCCACCAAGGGAACCCCTCCTCGATCCGTATCCGCATGGGTTCAACGCACGGGAACGTCAACGGGTGCGGTGGCAAGACGCCGCAAAGGATGGCAGTTCATGGCGGATCGTGGGTGAGATATCCGTTTTGTAGCCAAACATCGTGTGAACACCCCGTCACTGGCGGTACGTTCATGCGCGCCGGACCCCAAGTCACAGCACCGGTGCTGCGTTCCTTGCCAGAGAGGTCACGTCCATGGCGGCGTCCCCCCACTCACCCAACTCCACGTTCCGGCGGCTGCGCGGTCAGCACTCCCCGGCCGAGTTCGCGGCCCTGGTGCGCCGGGCGGCGAAGGAAATCGGAGAAACGGTTTCCTGCGACGCGCGCTACATCGGCCGGGTCGAGTCCGGCGAGATCCGCTGCCCCAACTACGCGTACGAGCGGGTCTTCCGCCATATGTTCCCCGGCCGCGCCCTGGCCGATCTGGGCTTCTCCCCCCGCGAGAGCGTCCGCGGCCGCTCGGCCCAGCGCGATCCCTCCCCTTCCTCTTCCAGTGCCAAGGAGAGCGACGTGCTGCGTCGCGCGTTCATGGCGGGCGGCTCCGCGACCGTGGCGGCCGCGACGCTCAGCCTCACCCTGCTCGGCGACACCCGCCGGCTCCCCTCCCGCGCCGGCGAGTCCGAGGCCGACGCGGTCGAGGACGCGGTACGCCAGATCCGCCTGCTGGACGACCGGCACGGCGCCGACGCCCTGTACCGCAGGGCCGCCGAGCCGCTGCGCACCGCCTACGCACTGCTCGACGCGGGAGCCACCCGGCAGTCCACCGAGGACCGGCTGCACTCCGGCGCCGGGGAACTGGCCGTCTCGGTCGGCTGGCTGGCCCACGACTCCGGCCGCTTCGACGACGCCCGCTCGCACTACGCCGAGGCCCTGGCGACGGCCCGGGTCGCCCGGGACCCGGGCCTGGAGGCGCACGCCTTCAGCAACATGGCCTTCCTGGCCCGGGACTGCGGGCGTTCCCGCGAGGCGGTACGGGCAGCCCAGGCGGGCCGCCGCGCGGCGCGCTCCCTCGGTTCCCCGCGGCTGCTGTCCCTGCTCGCACTGCGGGAGGCCGGGGGCTGGGCGGGGCTGGGCGACCGCAGGGCGTGCGAGGAGGCGCTGGCCCGTGCGCACACGGACTTCTCGCGGGGCGAGTCCGACGCCGACCCCGAGTGGATGTCCTTCTTCGGGCAGGCGGAGCTGGAGTCGCTGGAGGCGCGCTGCTGGTCGTCGCTCGGCGAGCACGCCCGCGCAGCCCGGCATGCCCGCCGCGCGGCGGACCTCCAGGACCCGCACTTCGCCCGGAACGTGGCGCTGTACACCGCCGAGCTGGCCGGTGACCTGGCGCGGGCGGGGGCGCCGGACGAGGCCGCGTGGGCGGGGGGCCGGGTGCTGGACCTCCTGGCGGAGGTCCAGTCGACGCGGGTCCGGTCGATGCTGTCGGAAACGGCCGGCACCCTCGTCCCCCACCAGCGCTCCCCCCGCGTCGGCGCCTTCCTCACCCGCCACGCCGCGGTCTGACCGGGGCTCCGCCCCGGACCCCGCGCCTCAAACGCCGGCGAGGCTGATTTGGTGTACGGGCCGACACCCCGCGCGGGTTGCCCTGCGGGCGGTGTCCTGGTGTGGGTCGGTGCCCCGCACGAGGGTCTCCTCGGCCCGTCCCCTGCGGTGCCCTGCGGGGTGCTCGGCGGTGTACGGGTGTGGGTCGGTGCCCCGCACGAGGGTCTCCTC
>NZ_BMVL01000002.1:0-238666 GCF_014650695.1 Streptomyces avidinii
CATCGAGGACGAAGCCCGCGGCGGAACCAATGCTGAAATCATCGACCGCGCCCCGACCCAGGAACCCGCCCAGTTCAACAGACCACTCCACATACCACTACAGCACTCCCAACCCACCATCACGGCAGCGGCCCAGACCGTGGACGACCAGCAGTTCAGCCCACAGCCGGCACACCGTGAGATCAACACCGATGGGATGGGCCAGTTGCTTCCGCCCATCCTGTTGCTCGATCACGCCGGCGAGTACGAGACTCGTCGCTCCTGCATCGAGGTAGTTACCAGCGATGCTCCGCAGGTTTCGCAGGTTTCGCAGCAGCATGTCGAAGGTGAAACGGTCATCCGGAGGAGAGGGCCAGAACTGCCTCAGCCAGTCAAGGTCGAGCACGGCATGAGGGACCCCGCCATCGGCGAGGAGGTCGCCCCCCGCCTCGGCAACGGTGGTTTCCCCCACGCCTACGATGCCATTGATCAGGAGAGCCCGAGCTCCCCGGGGGCTGCCTGAGGGCATCTCGGCATCCTACGTCGAGACGCGAACCTCCGATGTGCGCTCAAGTCCGCAGCCACCCACGTCCAAAGCGTGCGCATCGCTACGCCAAGGCAGCCGCCCGTCCGAGCACCACAACCGGGCAGCCGGAGCTGACGGAATGGCCGGGGCACTGCCATCGGCCGGCGAGGACGCGGAGCTCGCAGCCGGCCGCCTCTCGAGGTGGCCCCGTCGGTGGCCCGGGGCACGCGGTGGTGTCAGCGGACAGGCGGGAGGTGGGTCACAGGGATCCGACGACCTTGCGGGGGGTGATACGCACGACGACGCGTTCGTTGTCCTCGGCCGACGCCGGATTGAAATCGGCGTATGCCTTGCCCGTGTACTTGCGCGACAACGCGTCGATCAACTCCTGCCCGCCCTCCGTCGTCAACCGCGCCGTCCCGCGGATCTCCGCATACGTATACGGAGCATCACTCGGATTCACCAACACGGTGACACGAGGATCACGCCGCAGATTCCGCTCCTTACGACGCCCCACCGTCGTCGACACCAACAGGTCATCACCATCTCGCGCCAACCACGTCACAGACACCTGCGGACTGCCATCAGGCTGGATCGTCGCAACCGAGGCGAAAACCGGAGTGTCGTCAATGACTTTCCTCAGCTCCTCGGAGAGCACAACCGACACGGTCGAATCCTTTCCCGGCTGGGTACCGCCATCATCGGGTGAGCGGCGACAACACCATGCGTAAACCACCCGCACCTGACAAACCGGAAACCGCGCCCGCCCTACGCCGCTCCGAACGCGAAATCATCCGAACAGCCCACGCCACCCACCGGGGGCAGGGACGGACCTCGGCCTGCGAGTCCGGCCCATCCGGAAGGAGGACACACAACCCCTGAGCCGGATGAGCACTCCCCGCTCCAGCAGGCGCCTGCAGGACTACCCGGTCGACCGGCCGCCCTCTCGGCCGGCTTCCGTTCGCAGTTTGCGAGCCCGCTCGGCCGGGTCGCAATTCGGACCGACGCCCTCGATCAGCACCACATCACCCTCCACGTGGTCCGTACGCAAACGCAGAATGGCCCGGTAGGCGGGAGAGTCGTACCAGGCACGGGCCTCGGCCAGACCGGGAAACTCGATCAGCACCATGCTGCCGGGCCACTCGCCCTCCACGACTTCGACCGGCGGACCGTGGATCACGAACCGACCGGCGAAAGGGTCCAGGGTCGCCTGGATGCGCTCCAGGTACTCGAGAATGTCGGAGTGATTCCGGCGGCTGCGGAGATGCGCGAAACCGTAAGCGGACACCACAGGTCTCCCTTCGTTCTGTGCCTGTGAGCGACGACCAGAACGTAGCCGCGGACGGCTCGGCAGCACGATTACCTCCGGTGTAATCGCCGAGGGCACACACCAAGCCGCCGCCGGGCCGGGCGGGCTCCAGACCGGCGGGCCGGCGTTGTGTGTCATGGAGGTAGATCGGCGGCGCCGGAAACTCGTATGACAAGGCGGCGAGCCTTTGCCACGATCGCCGAGTTGTCCCGCACGCCCAGCCCCGTTCTTGGAGGAACACCACGGCCATCAATTACGACCTCGCTCCACGCCGGTTGCCGTGGTCTGCCGTCGATCCCGACCTCATTGCCTTCTCGTGGGACGATGCGCAGAGCTCTGAAATCGCCGCAGTGATCGCCTCGATGGTGCCCCCCGCCGGTGCCGGGTGGGAAGAACAACATCGCTTCACCACCGAGGTCACCGCACTCCTCGCAGCCCGATACGGCCGGTGGGTCTGCGGATGGCATTGGGCGGTTGGCGAGGGCGGCGGCGGTGGCGTCGTCACCAGCTGGTGCTGCACCTCCCATTCGATCGGTGAACCCGCAGAGACGGCTGCCAGGGTGATCGCGTCGCTGCTGGAGTGGCGCGACTGGCTGGAGGAGCTGGCCGAGAAGTTCGCCCGGTTGGCGCCGCCCGCCGGAGCGGACGCCGAGGGCCGCAGCTGGCACCTGGAACGGGCGGCTACCCGACTCGTGACGGTGGTAGTGGACCGCACGGGTGCCGAATGCGGTTGGTACGGGCTCTGCCACACGGTGCTGACGTGGTTCCTCTCTTCCACGGGCATGGGGCCGGAACGTGCGAAGGACGCGGTCGAGACCGCAATCGGAGGACGGTTCAAGAGCTGGACGGAGCCACCGCGGCGCCTGGTCGACGCCGTGGGAGAGGATCTTGCCGTGGGGCTGACCGGAGAGCTGCCGTACCGTGACCGCTGACGCTCTGGCTGCCTGGTGCCACGTCAGGAGCCAGGTGGACTGGGCTTCCGCGGCCGGTGAGACGCCGGCTCCGGTCGAGGCGGCCATGGACGGCCTCGTTGCCTGGTGCGATGCGGGAGGCCGGGCCTCGGATCCGGCACGAGCCGACCGGTTGCTCGCGGCGGTGGCCCAGTCGCGCGCCGACGCCTCCCACAAGCGGCCCCTCACCTGCGCGCTTCTCACTGAATGGCAGCAGCTTGTCCTCGGTCTGCCCGGGGTTGAGTTCCGACAGGGCGATGCCTTCGCCAAGGGTGGCAGGGAACGCTACGCACTTACGCCACACACCCGGCGGGACTTCGAGCGGTGCCTGCGCGACAGTGCCGACCTGCGGGTCCCCTTGGCCTCCCGCGCGGCCAGGGCCTACCTGGACGTGGCCTTCTTCCACCCCTTCGACGACGGCAACGCCCGCCTGGCCATGCTCACCCTCGCCCATGTACTGGAGCTGGAGGGAGTCCGGCTGGATCGGACCGGCCCCTTGCAGACCACGCGATACGCGGACGACGCTGCCGGCGCAGCAGACCTGGCAGTCCTTGTCTCCGTCCTCATCCGGTCGACCCATCAGCGGGCGGCCAGAGCCCGGCCCTGAGGCCGCCTCGCACCCGGCTCTCCTGATCAGTCCGGCCGTCTCTCCTTCGCGGGGAGAGGTCAGTGGGCGCGGGTGCGCGGGGCGTTGTACTGCTCGTCCGTGATGTGCTCCAGCCAGGTGGTCTCGGGCCGCTCGGCGTCGGGTGCGGTGCCGTCCCGCAGAGCGAGGTGCTGCATGAACCGGCTGCCCGGACCTTCTCCTGCCGGGTTGAACTCGCGGTGGCCGCTGCTGCGGTGGCCGGCGTTCAGCTGTCCAGGCGGCGCTTGCTGAGCCAGGCGACCATCTCGGGCTCGCGGTGGTCGAAGAACAGCGTCGTGTCGGTGTCCAGGTCTGCGATCCGTGCCATCTGGCCCTCGGTGAGTTCGAAGTCGAAGACGTCGAAGTTCTGCGCCATCCGGTCGGGGCTGACCGACTTCGGGATCGTGACGATGCTCCGCTGGATCAGCCAGCGGAGCACGACCTGGGCCGCGGACTTGTCGTACGCCTTACCGATCTCGCTCAGGACGGGGTGCGTGAACAAGTCGTTCCTGCCTTCGGCGAAGCCGCCCCAGGACTGGTGCTGGACCCCGTGCTCCCGCATCAGGTCCTGGTCGGTGGCGCGCTGGAAGAAGGGGTGGGTCTCGATCTGATTGACCGCCGGGGCGATCTCGTTGTTGAGGATGAGGTCCAGGAGCCGGTCGGGGTAGAAGTTGGCGACCCCGATCGCCTTGGCCAGGCCTTCTCGGCCTGCGGCCTCCATCGCGCGCCACTGGCCGTACACGTCGCCGTAGGGCTGGTGCATCAGGTACAGATCGACGTGGCCCAGGCCCAGCTTGGTCAGGGACGTCTCCAGGGCGCGGCGGGTGTTCTCCTCGGCGGGTGCGTCCTGGATCCACAGCTTGGTGGTGACGAACAGCTCTTCGCGCGGGATCCCGCTGTTCTTGATGGCCCGACCGACGGCCTCCTCGTTGCCGTAGGCGGCCGCGGTGTCGATGAGCCGGTATCCGGCGGCGAGGGCGTCGGCAACGGCCTGCTCGGTCTGCTCCGGCGGGATCTGGTAGACGCCGAAGCCGAGGATCGGCATCCCGATGCCGTTGTTCAAGGTGACGGTCTGCATGGGATCTCCATATTGCTCGGGTGCGTGGCAGGCAGCGGCCGGACGTGCGCCGGCCTGCTGCCGCCCGGTCGGTGGGGTGGTCACTCTCCGGCGGGGAACTCCGTGGACCGTGCCAGGTCGCGCCGGGTCTCGACGTCGTCGATCCGCTTGCGCAGCACGGCGAGGGTGGAGTCCGGCGCCTGCGAGCCGAGCACCATCCGTAGCGGCGCCTGGTCGGTGTCGACGGGTTCGATGATGCGGCTGCCTTTCGTCACCGCTGCGGTGGCTGTGTCAGCTGGAGGGACGCCGGTGGGAGTGGGGTCCGGGCCCGGAGTCCGGGCTGTTCAACGCGGTTCGAGGCGCAGGGTCGAGGCTCGGGCACGGCCGGTCAGGACGTGCTCGACGATGCTCGTGTGGTGCCCGTACTTCTCCCGGTAGGCCGCGTCCACGCCTGGGTACTCGTCGGGGCCGGCGCGGTGGAAGGCGACGTCCTGACGGACGCCGCCGGCTTCGATGCGTCCCCGGTGGCGGGACTGCGTTCCCCGGTACCAGGGGCCGGCCGTGCCCTTGACCGAGCGGACGTACAGCCGGTCGCCGGAGCGGACCACCCACATCGTCACCGGGTCGCGCAGGGTGCCGTTGGGCCGTTCGGATGACAGGTCCAGCTCCTCGGCCGCGGCGAGCGTCTCCAGCTCCGGGGCGTTCCAGTCCGTCATCGCCATTCCTTTCCGCTGTGCGAGGCCGGGAGCCGGAGCTCCGACCAGCCGTGTCGGCGTTCACCACGTCCACCGTTCCCCGCACGCGAGGGGCGCGCCATCGGAGCGGGCCGGACCACCCGGGATCCGGTCGACCGCCGCCCGGGACACGGTGCGACACGACGCGACACGGTCACCGTGCCCCCTCCCGGCCGCCGCAGGCAGGCCGGGCTGTGTCAGGGGGTGATGAGCGGGGGTGTGACAGGGCCTCCTCCAGACGCATACCGCACCGGCGGCGGAGTGACGCAGGCGGGGTGGCATCCGAGCCGCACAGCGCGCCCGCACGTGCGGCTCCTGCTGGAAACGGTGCGCCCGAGCCCCGCCTACGTGGTCAGCCGCAGCATGGACGGCCTGGCGCACAGTCCCGGCGGTCTCGCCCCGTACGCGGGCATCGAGTACTGGCCCGCCGGTCAGCGCAACCTCGGCCGCTACCTCTTCCTCCACCCCGCCGCCCGCCGGGTGCTCGACATGACCGCCACCCGCACCGAGTCCACGCCGTCCCGGCAGGAGCCGTAGGCCCCCCGGAAAGTTCTTCGGCCGACGGGTAAACGCGCAGCCCTGCCACGGGTGTTCAGCGGTGTCGCAGTCGGCAGAGCTTCTGCCGACGTTACGTGGTCGGCAGGGGACGTGGTCGGATATGTGGGAATCAGTGGTGTTTGCGGCACTGGCCGCTACGGTGAGGATCACCCTCCAGGTGGTGGCCTGGCGCCGGGAGTTGGCCCGTGAACGTGAACGGGTCCGGCTGGTGCTCGAAGCGGTACGTCTGGCGGGTCACGGTGTCCAGGTGGAGGACCGCCGGTCGGACGGGGGTGTCCTGATCGTGCGGGGTGATGGCCTGGCCGCGTCGACCGGCCAAGAGGGTGAGGCACGATGAGCGGTGGGACGGGCAGTGCCCGGGCGGGTGCGCATGAGCCCGCCCGGGAGGGTGGCGCGGAGGCATCGGAGGGCGGGCGTCCTCCGGCCGACTTCGACGCGTTCTTCACGGCTCATCGTCCGGCGCTGCTGGCACGGGCGGTGATGCTGTGCGGCAACCGTCAGGACGCGGAGGACGCCGTCCAGGACGCCTTCCTCGCCGCGCTGGAGAACTGGGACCGGATCAGCGGCTACGAGCAGCCGAACGCGTGGGTGAATCTGGTGATGCGGAGAAAACTGTGGCGCATGCTGCGGCTGCGCCTGAGGGCGAAGCGCGCGACGCTGGACGTGTCCCTGCCCCGCCAGGCCCTTCCGGACGAGACGGCGCAGGCCCGACGGGTGCTGACCGCGATGGCCGCACTGCCGCCGCGCCAGCGGATGGTGCTGGTCATGTACAGCCTCTACGCCATGACCCACGAGGAGATCGCCGATGACCTGAACATCGCGCCCTCCACGGCACGAGGGAACCTCCGCAAGGGACGCGACAACCTCCGGCGCATGCTCGGTCTCGACCCGGACACCAATCCTCTGGGTGAGGTGCCGCTGGTGGGAACCGGTGGCCCCGCGCCCGGGGACCGGCTCGCAGCGGCCCTGAGCGCCACCGACTCCTGGCTCTGCTCGGCATTCGAGGAGGACGAACAGGCACAGCGGCAGGCCCGGGCGGGCCTCGCCGGCCGCCAAGGCAATGGCAATGGCAATGGCAACGGCAACGGCACGGGGCGCGCGTGAGAGGGACGGAGCCGACGGCGATCACATCGCGTGCCCTGCTCGGCTGCGCGCTGCTGGCCGGGGTCCATCTGCTCGCCGTCGCCGTCCTGGCCGTCCAACTCCTGCTGGTCATCGCCGTCCTGAGCACGGAGACCTGGCAGATCGCCCTGCTGGGCGCCCTCACCGTGCTCCCCGTGTCCACTCTGGCCTACGGCCTGCTCGCCGGTACGTCCGCGGGCGTGGCCGAAGGTCCCCGGATCGTGCTGACCCCGCAGCAGCAGCCCGAACTGTGGGCTCTGACGGTGAAACTCGCCGACGAGCTGGGCACCGACCCACCCGCGACGATCCGCCTGGCCGACACCGTCAACGCCTACGCCGGCGAGCGCGGCAGGCTTCTGGGCCTGATCGGGGGTCCCCGCACGCTGGACCTGGGTCTGCCGCTGCTCCTCGGCCTCACCGCGGACGAGCTGCGCGGCGTCGTGTGCCACGAACTGGGGCACTACGCGGGCCGGCACACCCGGCTGGCTGCCGTCAGCCACCGCGGCAGCGTCGCCCTGGAACGCACGGTCCGCTACCTGCAGTTCCTGGAATCGGACCGGACCACCGTCAAACCGCCGGTGCGGCTGCTCCTGAAGCTCACCAAGGCGTACAACGGCATCTATCTGCGCCGGACCCTGGCCGTACGGCGCGCTCAGGAGCTCGAGGCGGACGCCGTGGCGGCCCGGATCACCGGGGCGGCCACGTTCGCAGGGGCTCTACGGACCGTGCACGTCCTGGCACCGTTCTGGGACGGGTTCACCGCGGACCGGGCCCGGCCGGAGGGATCGTCGGCGCCTGCGGCCGGGAAGGGCGGCGGGCCTCTGCCCGGAGTGATGCTGCCCGAGGGCGTGTTCCGGGACTTCGCCCACCGACTCGCCGATCCGGTGGGCCTGCCCTTCACCGACGGCAGGGGGGAGGCCCCGGCACGGAACGTCGTCCCCGAGGACGGGCTCGGCAGTCACCCACCTCTGGAGATCCGGCTGGCGGCGCTGTGCCCCGGCGGCGACGCGGACAACGCCCACCGGCCGGGCGCGCGCGCACGTCATTGCGCCGCGAGCCTTCTGCGGGACCTTCCCGAGCTGGCCGGGGCCTTGCAGGACGCGATGCGCCCGGTCGGGGGCACGGCGCCCGACGGGGGCGGCACCACTGTGTCCATGGGACCACCGCCTCGGCGCAACAGGTCCTTCGTCCGGTTCAAGGTCAGAACGACGCTGATCGGGATGTTCCTGATCCTGGTGGCGAGTGCGTTCGTCCACACGGTCATCTCCCCGCCCCGCACCGATTCTCCGCCGTTCTCCCCACCGCCCACCACGCGGAACGTGTGGCCGGAGGCGTCGCCGCCGCCTCCGACACTTCCGACGTCCGTGCTCCCACCTCTCCCGTCGCCCGGCCGGCTCACCCCGCTGCCGCTCCTGCCGGTGAGGTAGTCGGCCGAATCGACGGGCCGCGGTGGGCAGGAGCCGGGGTGCCCACCAGCAGGCCGTGCTCCGTCGGGCGGCAGAAGCGGCGGTGCGGGCGGGCTGCCCCGCAGGAGCCCCGGAGCCCCGGAGCCCCCGCAGGAGGCTCCGGACGCAGGCGGCGTGTCAGCGCTTGTCGGGTGGCACGGCGCCGATCATCTCCGCCAGTACGGTCCGCCGGTCCTCGCCCCGGCGGGCGCGGAGCGGACGGGCCAGGCGGGCACTGTCGTAGTGCCAGCGGTGATCGAGGTCCCGGGGAACCGCTTCGGTCGTACGGAAGTCCGCGCGGGTGCCGAGCAGTTCCGTGAGGTCCTGCGCCAGGTCACGCCAGGACACATGGCCGCTGCACGCGTTGGCGACTCCGTGCACGGGCCGGTCCAGGCACTCGGCTACCGCGCGGGCCAGGGCGGCCGCGTGCACCCAGGCGGCGCCGTACCAGGCGTGTCCGTCGGTACCGGGGCTCGGCAGGTCGATCGGTCGGCCCTGGCGGGCGGACTGGTAGAGCGTGCCGATGGCGCCCCAGCGCAGCTGTTCGCGCAGCCGGTCGTGCGCGCCCCAGACGAGCGGTGACCGCACGGCGCTCGCTCCCCCGCGTCCCTCGGTCCCCGCCGCGCGCAGCACCATGGCTTCGCAGTCGAGCTTGGCCCTTCCGTACGGGCTCACGGGCTCGTGGGGTGCGGACTCCTCGGCGACCCGGTCCGTCCCGGGGTGACCGTAGGCGTCGACGCTGCTGACGAAGACGAACGGTCCGCGCCGCCAGGCACCGACCATCGCCTCCATCGCTGCCAGGTCCACGTCGTGCCGGGTGAAGGTGCAGGCGGCGTGGACGACCGCGTCCGCCTGCGCGACGGCGTCCCGCAGCCCGGCCGGGTCGGAGAGGTCGCCCTCGATGACGTCGACGCCTTCGGTGGCGATCAGATGGGCGGACTCGGGCCGGGCCAGCGCCAGCACGGGGCGGCCCCGGGCGGCGAGTTCACGCACGACGAACGCTCCCACGCCGCCGGTCGCGCCGGTGACCAGTACCGTGCCCGGGCGGATGTCCCGGGAGCGGGGGGCCGGCCTGCTCGCGGCCTTCGCCGCGCTCTGCCGTGCCGCCCGTTCTTCGAGGAGCGCGGTCAGCGCCCGGGGCGTACGGGCCTGGAGCACGTCGAGGCCCGTGAGGGGCAGTCCGAGGTCGGTACGCAGCCGTTCGGCGAGCTGCACGGCTTTCAGGGAGTGGCCGCCGAGGGCGAAGAAGTCGTCGTCCGGCGACGGGAGGACACCGAGCGCGGCGGCGAAGGCCTCCTCGACCGCTTCGGCCCGGGGGCCGGACGGGACGTTCGGCGTGGGCGGCCCGGGCAGCCGGGCCCGGTCGAGAGGCCCGGCGGCCGTGCGCGGCAGCGCGTCGAGCAGTGTGACCGTGGCGGGTACCGTCTCGGACGCGAGCGACCGGCGCAGCAGGCCCAGCAGTTCGTGGCCGGACGGGCCGACGCTGTCGTGCAGCACGGCATAGGCCACGGGCGGCCCTTGCGCGGGCCGGACCACCGTGGCGTCGGCGACACTCGGGTGCGCGCGCAGGGCCTGCGCGGCCGGGTGGCGGTCGCCTTCCGGGTCAGCTCCGTCCCCGGGGCCGGAGCCGTCGTCCGGGCCCGGGAGGGGCAGCTTGCTCAGGGCGAGTTCCGGGTCGGCCGCGACCGCGTGGAGGAGGGCCGCGTAGTCCCGTACGGCTGTCTCCGCCGCGGTGTCGTCCAGCGCGTTCGGGTCGTACTGGACGATCGCCCGGGGCTGCGCGGCGTCTCCCGGGACCAGGCCGTAGGACAGGGTGAACTTCGCGCCGTCGGAGGGGACGTCGACGTACTCGGTCGAGGTGCCCGGCAGCCGCAGTACCGTCGGCTCACCGAGGACGTCGGAGGTGACGCGGACCAGTGCCGTGCCGTCGGCGCCGCGTGCTCCGGCGCCGAGGCGTTCGAGGACCAGGTCGAAGGGGATGTGGCGGTGGTGCTGGGCTTCGAGGAGCGCGTCACTCACGCGTCGCAGCAGTTGGGCGAAGGACGGGTCGCCCGAGACGTCCACCCGTACGGGCAGGGTGTTGACGCACAGGCCGACGAGGCCGCGCATCGCGCTGCCGCTGCGGTGGGTGCCCGCCACGCCGATGACGAGGTCGTCGTCGCCGGTGAGGCGGTGCAGTGCGGCGAAGGCGGCGGTGAGGGACACCGCGAAGAGCGTGGCCTGCCGCTGTGCGCCCAGTGCCCGCAGGGCTTCGGGCACGGCGGGGGCGAGGGGTGCGCTGTGCGCGGCCCCGGGACGCACGGATGCGAGAGGCGCCGCCGGCCGGGGCAGGCGTGGTGGGGCGGCGTCGGCCAGCAGGTCGCTCCAGCGGTTCAGTTCCGCCTCGAAACCGGGCAGGTCGTCGTGTTCGCGGCGCGCGTGGTCGGCGTACTGCGGCGCTGCGGCGAGTGTGGGCCCGCTCGTTCCGTCGGTGGCCGCCGTGTAGAGGACGGCGAGTTCCGTGGCCACCGTCTCCAGTGAGGCGCCGTCGACGGCGATGTGGTGGAACGTCAGCAGCAGCGTGTGGTCCTGCGGGCCGTGGCGCAGGACGAGCGCCCGTACGGCGTCGCCGGCCGCGAGGTCGAACGGCCGGGCCGTCTCGCGACGCAGCAGCTCCGGAGCTTCCGTCGCACCGGTTTCGACGACGTGGACGGGGACCGTCCGCGGCGTCGGGAGCACTTCCTGGCAGGGCTCGCCCTCGTGCTCCGTGTAGCGGGTGCGGAGGATGGCGTGCCGGGCCACCAGCCGGGTGAGGGCGGTGGCGAACGCGGCCACATCGAACGGACCGCGCACACGGGTGGCGAACGGTACGTGGTAGGAGTCGCCGGCGCCGCCGAGCCGCTCCATCAGCCACATGCGGCGCTGGGCGCGGGAGAGGGGGACGCGCCCTGTCTGCGGGACGTTGGTATCGGACTCGGCAGGGGTACCGGGCTCGGCGGTGGTGCCGGAGCAGGCGGTGTCCCGCGGTGCGTGGCCGTCCTGACCGGCGCGGGCACCGGCGGTGGGCCCGGCCGTTGCACGGCGGCCGGTTCCGGCGCGGGCGCGGCGCAGCAGCTCCTGCTGGAGCTGCTGCCGGCGGTCGCCGGCCACGGAGTCGGCGTCAGTGGACATCGCTGTGCTCCGGGGTCTCGGGGTGGAGGTCTGCGTGGGCGGCCAGGAGGGCGCGTTCGACCAGCGCGGCCTGCGCGGCGACGGTCGGGGCGGCGAAGAATTCGGCGAGGGACAGTTCCACGCCGAGTTCCTCGCGCAGGTCGTCGGTGACGGCGAGGGCCAGCAGGGAATGGCCGCCGAGGAGGAGGAACTCGTCCTCGGCGCAGGTGACTTCCACACCCAGGGACTGACTCCACACCTCGGCGACGGCCTGTTCCAGCGGTGTCATCCGCCCTGTCGGCCCGTGGGCTGGCCGGCCCTCGGCAGCGTGCGCACGTGCGCTGGGTACGCGTCCGGAGAGCGCGCGCCGGTCGACCTTGCCGGCCGGGGTGAGGGGAAGCCGCTCCAGCACGGTGACCGTGTCGGGAACCAGGTGGGCCGGCAGGACTGCGGTGAGCCGCTCCCGCAGCGCCGCGCCGTGAGGTACGGGGCCGGGCGCGGCCACGACGAAGGCGACCAGGCTCGCCTCCAGGGTGCCGGCGCCGTCGACCGTGACGGCGGCGTCTGCCACGTCCGGCTGCTCGCGGAGGGTGTGTTCGACCTCGGCGGGTTCGATGCGGAAGCCGCGGACCTTCACCTGGTCGTCGTTGCGGCCGTGGAACTGGAGGATGCCGTCGGGCCGGAGGGAGACGATGTCGCCCGTGCGGTAGAGCCGCAGGCCGGCCGAAGGATGTTCGACGAACCGTTCGGCAGTGAGGGCGGGCAGGCCCGTGTACCCGTGGGCGAGCCTGCTGCCGCCGATCCACAGTTCGCCCCGGTCTCCGTCGGCCACCGGGTGGCCGTCGGCGTCCAGGACGTGCACCGTGGCCCCGGAGATGGGCCTGCCGATCGGTATCGGTCCCTCGCAGTCCTGCTCGGTGACCCGGTGGGCGGTGGCGAAGGTGGTCGTCTCGGTGGGCCCGTAGCCGTTGACGAGCTCCAGCCAGGGGAAGGCGGTGAGCACCTCACGGGCCTGTGCGGCAGCCATCGCCTCGCCGCCCACGACGACCGAGCGGAGCTGGGCGAAGACGCGCGAGCGGCGTGCGGCGAGCTGGTGGAAGAGGGCCGTGGTGAAGAAGGCCACCGTCACGCCGTGCCGTTCGACGTGCCGGGCCAGGTCCTCCAGGGAGGGCCGCTGCTCGGTGCAGACGACGACCGCGGCGCCGTTGGCGAGCGCGCCCCAGACTTCGAACGTCGAGGCGTCGAAGGTCATGGGCGAGTGGAACAGGACGCGGTCGCGGCCGGTGAGGGTGACGTAGTCGGGTGCGGTGACCAACTCGGCAATGGCCCGGTGCGGTACGAGGACGCCCTTGGGGCGGCCGGTGGAACCGGAGGTGAACATGATGAATGCCGGGCTGTCCGGGTCCGACTCGTCGAGCGGCTGACCGCTCGTGAGCGGCTCCTCGGGCAGGGCGAGGACGGGTCCGGGCAGTGTGGCCGCATCAAGCAGCTTCGCGTCGCCGACGGTGAGCGTCACCTCCGCGTCGGCGATCATCGCCTCGGTGCGCGGGCGGGGCTGGGCGGGATCGAGCGGCACGCACACGGCTCCGGCCAGCCACAGCCCGAGCTGCGCCACGACCGTGCGGGAGGATCGCGCCGTCAGGAGCGCGACCCGGTCGCCGCGAGCCACCTCGTGTGCGCGCAGGTGTGCCGCGAGGGCGTGGCCGGCCTGGAGGAGACGGCGGTACGTGAGGGTCGTGTCGCCGTCCACGACGGCGAGGCCGTCGGGGGTGAGTTCGGCGTGCCGCGCGACGAGTGCCGGCAGGGCGGTCGTGGGGACGGCGGACTGCGGGGTGGCGAACTGCGGGGTGGTGAGTGTCATGTCAGGCTCCTTCCGGGCGCGGGGTCCGGCGCTGATCGAGGAGGGCGGCGAAGGCGCGCAGGTCGGTGCTGCGCAGCAGTTCGGGGGCGCGCAGGCGTACTCCGGCCTCGCGTTCGACGGTCGCCAGCAGCCGTGCGGCGACGACGGAGGTGCCGCCGGCGTCGGTGAAGTTGTCGCCGAGGCCGATGCCGGGGCGGCCGAGGAGCTCGCGCACGGTCGTCAGTACGAGCCGCTCGGAGGCGGTGGCGGTGGCGGTGGCGTCGGCGAGGTCGTCCGTGGTGGTGGCCCTGGGCGGCACCGGGACCTGGGCCTGGGCTGCCAGGGCGGGCCGGTCCACCTTGCCGTTGGCATCGAGCGGAAAGCCGTCGACGATCCGTACCGCGCTGGGTACGGCCTGCTCGGGGAGCCAGGACCGGACCGCGGCGAGCAGGTCCCCGGTCACGGGCTCGGCGCCGTCGGCGGGCCGAACGTGTGCGACGAGGCGGCCGTGGCCCGCGCTGTCGCGCAGCACGGTGACGACGGCGGTGCGCACCCGGGGGTCCTGCTCGAAGGCGGCCTCCACCTCGACCGGTTCGATCCGCACCCCGCTGATCTTCACCTGGTCGTCGAGACGGCCGAGGAAGTCCAGGCTGCCGTCGGCCCTCATCCGTACCCGGTCGCCGGTGCGGTAGAGGCGGCCGATCGCGGGCAGCGCCAGTTCTCGGGGAGGCGGGGTGAACCGGCGTGCGGTGAGTTCGGGGTCGAGGTAGCCGAGCGCCAGGCAGTGCCCGCCGACGCGCAGCTCACCCTCCTGCCCGCGGGCGACCGGGCGTCCTTCCCCGTCCGTGACGACGAGGGTGACGCCCGGCAGCGCGGTGCCGATGGGGGGCGGGGCCTGGTCGCCGGCCTCCGGGTCGGTGCCGCGCATCGTGTGGGTGGTGGTGACGACGGTGGCTTCGGCGGGGCCGTAGGCGTTGTGGACGGTGGCGGTGACGTCGGTGCCGGGGCGGCGGCGCATGCGGTCGCCGCCGACGACGAGGTGGCGCAGCTTCAGGTCCTGCGGCCAGGGCCGGTCCAGGAGGGGTTCGACGGTCGGGGTGGCCGCCACCGCGTGGGTGAGGGCGGTGTCACGCCACCAGTCGGTGAGCAGGTGCGAGTCCCAGCGGGTGTCGTCCGGGGCCGGGACGAGGGCGGCACCCGAGGTCAGGGCGGACCACAGTTCCAGCAGATGGGGGTCGAAGGCAACGCCGATCAGCAGGGACTGGCGGTCGCCCGGGGCGAGGCCGGTCTCGGCCCGGTACCAGTCGAGGGCGACGGACAGCGATGACTCGGCGACGGCCACTGCCTTGGGGCGGCCGGTGGAGCCGGAGGTGAGGACGGCGTACAGGGCGCCTTCGGGCGCACGCCGGGTGCCGCGGACGGAGCCGGCGAAGGCCGCCACCGCGGCGGCGGGGGCGTTGACCCCGTCGGTGGGCAGCAGCAGCGGGAAGTGCGCTCCGCTGCGGTGTTCCCCGGGCAGCAGGCCGGGGTCGCCTATGAGGCAGGCGACGTCGAGGTCCTCGGCGACGGCCTGGATGCGGCGTTCGCCGGGGCGGGGGCCGAGCGGCAGGTAGACGGCACCGAGGCGGGCGAGCGCGACGGCGGTCACCACCAGGGCGGTGGAACGGTCGAGGCAGACACCGACCAGGTCACCGGGGCGGACCCGGTCTGCCAGGTCGGCGGCGACGAGCGCGGCCGCCGCGTCGAGGTCCTGGTAGGTCCAGATCTGTGTGCCGTCGATGACTGCGGGAGCCTGCGGGGTACGCCGGGCCCAGTCCTCGAAGCGGGCGACCACACTGGTCGGTTCGGCGGCGGGGCCCTGGGCGATGCTCAGCGCGGAGCCGGTCGCGAGGTGGGCCGTGCGGGGCGTGGTGGGGATGACGGGCGCGGTCGGGGACTGGGTCATCACGACTCCGTGGAAAGGGTGGTGGTGGCGAGGGCTTCGGCCTGGTCGGCGAGCACGGGGTTACGGAAGAGCACCCTCAGCGGCGGGCGCGTGCCCAGCCGGGGCTCCAGCCAGGCGGCCAGCTCGGCGGCCAGCAGGGAATGGCCCCCGCTGTGGAAGAAGTGGGAGCGGGCGTCGAACCTGCCGTGGCCGAGGACCTTGCGCCAGCCTTCCGTGAGCAGAGCCGTCATCGGATCGTCGGACGCGGCGGACCCGGCGGTGGCCGCGGGCCCGGGCCCGTGGCCGGTTCCGGGCTCGGAGCCGGTCGCGGCATCGGACGTCGCGGCGTCGTCGGGGTCGAGCGCCGCGGCCCGGCGGGACAGGGCCGTACGGTCGGGCTTGCCTCCGGCAAGGGTCGGCATGGTGTCCAGCCGTGCCCACCGGGCGGGCACGAGGGGGCCGGGCAGGCGGCGGCTCAGCTCGGCGTGCAGTGCCTTGTCGTCGAAGGCCGCGCCGTCGGCCCCGTCTTCGAGGAATCCGACGAGCCTGGGCCCGCCGGGGTTCTCCCGGTCCAGTACGACGGCGCAGGACCGGCCGCCCAGCGCTGCGGACGCCGCTGCCTCGATCTCCTCCAGCTCGATGCGGTGACCGCGCAGTTTGATCTGGTTGTCGCGCCGCCCGAGGAAGTACAGCAGACCGTCCACACCGCGGTAGCCGAGGTCGCCGGTGAGGTAGACGCGCTGCCCGTCGAGTGCGTCGAGGGTGACGAACCGGGCGGCCGTCGCCTCCTCGTTGCCCGCGTAGCCCTGGGCGAGACCGGGCCCGGCGACGGCGAGTTCACCGACTGCGCCGGACGGCAGCGGGCGCCGGTGGGCGTCCAGTACGTGGATCCGCTCGCCCGGGAGCTCGGTGCCCAGGGGGATTTCGGCGCCCTCGGCGAGGGCGTCGCGGGAGACCTCGTGGACGGTCGAGCTGATGGCTGCCTCGGTGACGCCGTACACGTTGAGGACGGTGGCGTCGGTGTCGGTGAGGACGCCGCGCAGTGCCTCCACGGGGAGGCGCTCACCGCCGAGGACCAGCAGCCTGGGCGCCCAGCTCTCGTCACGCAGCGCGGGGCGCAGGTCCTCGCGGGTGGCGAGGAAGTAGCTGGTGGGCAGGTTGGCCACGGTGACCCGGGCGGACGCCAGCAGTTCGGCGAGCTCGGCACCCGTGGGTACCTCGTGCTCGGGCAGGACCAGGCACGCACCGGCGTGCAGGGCCGGCAGCACCTCTTCGAGCGCCACGTCGAAGGAGGGCTGGGCGAACATCAGGACCCGGTCCGAGGTGGTGAGGCCGAACCGGTCGGCGGTCGCCGTCAGATGGTGCACGAGCGCCGCGTGGCCGACGGCGACCGGCTTCGGCGTCCCGGTGGAGCCGGAGGTGTGGATGACGTACGCGGTGCCGGGGAGTTCGGCGGTCCCGCGCGCGGGAGGCAGTACCGGGGCGTCGATCCGGGCGGTCGGCAGTGCTTCCGGCAGGGCCGGGGTGCCGTCACCGGTGAGGACCAGCGCCGGGGCGAGCCGCTCCAGCAGCAGGCCGAGCCGGGCCGGCGGATCGGACGGGGACAGCGGGCAGTAGACGGCACCGGTCCGCAGGCATGCGAGCAGGGCGACGAGCGAGTCGGTCCCCCTGGGCAGGACCACGGCCACCGGCCGGCCGGGCGTCACGCCGGCGGTGCGCAGTCGCTCGGCGAGCGAGCCGACGCGGTCGTCGAGTTCGCCGTAGGTGAGACGGCGGGCGCCGCACAGCAGGGCCGGCTGCGACGGGTGGTGAGCGGCCACGGGATCCAGCGGATCGCGGTCGGCCGGGACCGGCACGGGCTCGGCGGCCGGCTCGACGACGGTCGGTACCAGGTCGGCCAGCGGCGTCTCGGGGCTGTCGAGATAGGCGCGCAGCAGGTCCAGGAAGCGGCCGGAGAGCAGCCGGGCGACGTCTTCGCCGAGCAGGTCCATGTCGTAGTCCCAGACCAGCGTCATGCCGGGCGAGCCGTGGCGCGGGGTGACGCCGCGCCGGTCGTCCGGGAGCAGGACCACGTCGAGGTCGAAGCGGGTGGTGCCGGTGTTGAAGCCCTCGAAGAGGGTGATGTCGAGGCCGGGCACGTCGATCTCGGGCAGCGGTGCGTCGTGGGCGCTGAACATGACGGAGAAGAGCGGGTTGTCGGCGCCGGAGGTGTGCATGCCGAGCGTTCGGGTCAGCTCCTGGACCGGCACGTCCTGGTGCGGCAGGGCCCGGATGAGGGTGTCGGTGACCTCGTCCATGGTGTCCTGGGCGGGGGCGGCGCCGTCCGGGGCGAGCGGCAGCGGGATGGTGTTGACGAACATGCCCACGGCGTCCTCGTAGCCGACGGGCCGGTTGCCGACGGCGGTGCCGATGACCATGCGGGAGCGGCCGCTGTGCCGGCGCAGGAGTTCGGCGAAGAGCCCGAGGAGCGTGGAGAAGGGGGTGAGACCGCGTGCACGGGCGTGCCCGCGCAGGCGTTCGGCGAGATCGGCGCCGATCGTCTGGCGCAGCTGTCCGCCGTGGTGGTTGCGGCGGGCGCCGGGGCGGGTCAGGCCCGGTAGCGGCAGGTCGTGCTGCTGGTCGCGCAGTTCGGCCCGCCAGAAGTCGAGCGATTCGGGGGCGTACCCGGCACCGGCCCGGTCCCGGACGTGGTCCGCGTACGACGGGGCGGCCGGGAGTTCCAGGGTCTCCCCGAGGACGTGGGCGCGGTAGACGCGGAAGATGTCGTCGAGCAGGATCGCGAAGGAGTGCCCGTCGTGGATCAGGTGGTGCTCGACGTGGATCAGCCGGTGATGACGCTCGGCCAGTCGCACGAGCGTCCAGCGGATCAGGGGTGCCTGGAAGGTGTCGAGGGGTGTCTCGGCCTCGGTGCGCAGGAGGCGGGCGAAGGCCGCCTCGGGGTTCGCCGCCGTACTGAGGTCGACCGTGCGCAGCCTCGGCGCACATTGTCGGGCGACCCGCTGCGCCGGTACGGACCCGGTGGAGACGACGAGTTCGAGCCGCAGACCGGGGTGGCGGGCCAAGGTGGCGTCGAGCCCCCGGCGCAGGGCCTCGCTGTCGAGGGTGCCCCACAGGTCCAGTGAGGCGGTGAAGTTGTAGGCGCGACTGCCGGGCTGCATCTGCTCGTGCAGCCAGACGATCTCCTGCGAGGAGGAGAGGGGAAGCATGGGCGATCCCTGAGGTTGTCGGGTCGGTCTCCGGTGCCGGTCACGGTCGTGTCCGGTCGTCGGGCGGGCGGCTTCGCGGGTCGCGCGGCGCCGCTTTCTGCGTGGGGGGATGCCATGGGGGGTGTTGGGGTGCGTGCCGGCGTGGGGTGCGCGGCGCGGGGGATGTGCTGCGGTGCCGGGCGGTGCTGTGGTGCCGGGCGGTGCTGCAGCGGCGGGTGGTGCTGTAGTGCCGCCCGGCGCGGGGTCCGCGTGAGCGCCGGTGCGCGGTGGCCGCGGGGCGGTGGGGCCGCGGTGTCACTGCACGGGGTGCTCCGAGGGGCTCAGTGCCCGGGTGAGCGTGTGGGTGAGCGCGTCGAACGCCCGGTGCGCGGTCTCGTCGGCGAGTACCGCCCGGTCCCACACCATCCGCAGGCGGATCTCCGCTCCCTGGGTGACGGAGACGGCGAAGGGTCCGCGGACCGGTCTGCCGTCGATGTGGACCTCCCGTCCCTCGACGCCGGCGAGTACCAGGGGCGGGCGACGGCTGTCGTCGTCCACGGTGAGCAGTCCGTCGAGCCCTCCGGTCCAGCCGGAGCCGGCTGCCCGCGCGGCGGTCACGACCGCGTCGAACGGTACGTCGGCCCGGTCGAGGTCGTCCCACCACGCGTCGGCCGTCACCTCCGTGCCGGGTCCGTGGCCGGTGTCGGCCGGAAAGACGAGGGTGTTGAGGAAGCAGCCGACGACCGGCTCCGCTCCCGCGGGACGGCCGCCCCACGGGTAGCCGAGCGGGACCGCGCGGCCGGGGCCGTACAGCTCGCGGGCCGCGGAGCGGCAGGCGTCGAGCAGTTGGGGGAAGGCCACGCCGCCGTCGTGCGCGGGCAGCCGGGCCTGCGCGGCGCCGCTGGGCCATGCGCCGTCGGGCACGCGTGCCGGGCGGGGTGCCGGGGCGTGGGTGTGCAGCGCGTGCAGCCGGTCCGACCAGTAGGCGGCCGCTTCGGGCGTCTCCGCCCTTTCCTCGGCGGCGAGTTGGCGCAGGACCGCGTCCCGGTAGGCGGTGAGTTCGGCTTCCGTATCCCCCGGTGTTGCGTGGGGTTCGGTGGCCTCCTCGCCGTAGGCGGCGCCGAGTTCGTCGACGATCCGCGCCAACGAACGGCCGTCGCAGACGGCGTGGTCCAGGACGACGGCGAGGATGTCCTCCTCCCGCTCCTCGTCGCGCACGAGGAAGAGCCGCACGGGGGGACCCTGCGCATCCCAGGAGTCCACCGCGCGACGGAGCGCGTCGGCGGGCGACTCCCCCGGTTCGAGGGCCGGCCGGGTGACGCCGACGTCCGGATCGGCGACGCGCAGGACGGGAGTGCCGCGGAGGACGGCGGGTCGCGAGCGCAGGGCGGTGTGCCGTGCAGCGAGCCTGGTTGCCGCTGCCCGCAGGCGTCCGGGGTCGATGGTTCCGTACGGGAACGCGAAGAACATGGGCACCACGTCGGGGCGTCCCGCCGGGTCCAGCGAACGCACCAGCAGGAAGCGGCGCTGTGCCCCGGTGACCGGCAGCAGGACGTCGGGACGGTCACCGGTGAGACGCCGGTAGCGGGCCAGGTACTGACTGGTGATGCTGGGCATGTGGTCCTCCTTGTCGTGGCCGCAGTCGCGCGCAACGGTGTGGCGGCGGCAGGGGTGGTGGTGACCCTCGCCCCTGCGGACATGGCGGTGTGGTCGGTGGTGGCGGGCCGTGCCCGCGCGGGGGCCCGTACCCGGCCGCCGTGCGGTGTTCGGGCGATGGCCGGGCAGTGGCCGGGTGGTGGTCAGGCCCTGGGCGCGGGGGCCGGCCGTTCGTCGCCGGCGGCGGAGGCCGTGTCCCGCGGTTTCCCCTGGACGCGGTCGGCGCCGCCGTCGTCCTGCGCACCGGGCAGGTCCCGCATCCGGCGCAGCGGGGAGAGCACCAGCGGCAGTGGTACGGCGAGGATGCCGACGGCGCACCAGGCGAGTGCGGTACGCGACCCGTAGGACTGGGCGAGGGCACCGCCCAGGAGCGCGCCGAGCGGCAGGGTTCCCCACATGAGGAAGCGCAGCGTGGCGTTCATCCGGCCGAGCAGCCGTGGTGGGCACATCCCTTGGCGGAAGCTGACCTGGGCGACGTTGTAGACGACGGCTCCGAAGGAGACGACCGCTGATCCGGCGGCGAAGAGGACCGCCCCGGGGAGACCGTGCCCGGACAGGGGCCACAGCAGCGCGAACGGGCCGGTCACGAGGACGGACAGGAGCATGACCCGGGCCTGCCCCAGCCCGGCTGCGAGGCGCCCGGCGCACAGCGCGCCCAGCAGCCCTCCGACGGCCGACGCGGACAGCACCAGCCCCAGTCCGCCGGCCTCCAGGCCGACGACACGGACGAGATGCACGGTCTGCGTCGCCATGAGGACGGCCGTACTGAAGTTGGCGAGGCCGGTGGTGAGGGCGATGACGCGGAGCAGCGGATGGCCGAAGACGAAGCGGACACCCTCGCCGATCTCCTTGCGCAGGGATGCCCCGGCGGGAGCGGGAGCGGGTGTTTCCTCGGGCTGCTCGACGCGCAGGAGGAAGAGGGCGGAGAGCACGTAGCCGATGGCGTCGACGATGACCGCGAGGTGCGCTCCGACGAGCTGGACCAGTCCGCCGCCGATGCCGGGGCCGGTCACCTGGGCGGTGGAACGAACGGTCTCCAGGGCGCCGTTGCCGGCCACGAGTTGGTCACGGGGCAGGATCTGCGGCAGGTAGCTCTGATGGGCGACGTCGAAGAACACGGTCGCCACTCCGGTCACGAGCGCGACGACGTAGAGCTGCGCCATGGTCAGGACGTCGGCGAGCGCGGCCACGGGGATGCTCGCCATGGCCACGGCACGCACCAGGTCCGCGCGGATCATCAGGGGCCGCTTGCGCATGCGGTCGGTCAGTGCCCCGGCCGGCAGCCCGACGAGCAGGAAGGCGGCGGTCTCCGCGGCGGTCAGGAGGCCCACCTGGAAGGCGGGAGCGTCGAGTTCGAGGACGGCCACGAGGGGCAGCGCCACCAGTGTCACCTGGGCGCCGAGCTGTCCGGTGGCAGCTCCCGCGAGTAACAGTCGGAAGTCGCGCAAGCGCAGAGGGCCACCGGCGGCGGCGCGGGATGTGTCGGACATGTGAACGACATTCATGGATCCATCGCTCAAGAGTCAAAGCAAACCTGTCACTTTCGGACTTGTTTTGCGGCGGTGTGGACACAGATCGGGAAATCCTTCGCACTACCCGGGGTACAGCCGCGTGAATTCCTGCCGGTTGCGCCCCAACGCGGGACAGGTGGGGCAAGGGAGGACAGGGGAGCACCGGGAGGCGCCGGGCGACGCCCCTTACCCTTAGTAACCGGTTCGATCCTGACCGAAAAGACTCACCCGTGATCATGCTTCTGCGGAAGCACCCGTTCCGTCCGCTATGGACGCAGCGGCTGCGGGGTACGGAGATTCGCGCGGCAGGGTCCGGAAGTGCCCCGGCGGCTCCTCGTCAGCGCCGCGTGTCCGGGGCCGCCCGGTCGGCGCCGGCCGTGGTCCGGCGCGCGCAGTGCCGGACGACCGAGGCCAGGTCCCCCTCCGACCGCAACAGGCTCCGCTGGACGCGCGCGCCGTTGCCGTGCTCCAGGAGGCCGGCGATCCCGGCCCGCACGAGCTCCGCGTCGCCGGAGTCGGCCAGGGCGTCGGCAACGTGCCGGTACAGGGCGTCGACGGCGGCCTCGGGCTCGGTCTCCGCCAGCGTCTCGGGGTGCAGCAAAGGACCGTCGAGTCCGGAGCGGCCCGCCTGCCACGACGCGAGCCGGAGCAGTCCGGTGCTGACCCGGGCCGGGGGGTCACCGGCTCGCCACTCCCGGGCCGCGGTATCCACCAGCGCACGCACGAGGGCGGCCAGCAGGACGGGGGTCGACGCGTCGAGACACACGTCCGCCACCCTGACCTCCACCGTCGGATAGGAGGCGGACAGCCGGGCGTCGAACCAGATCATCCCCGTGTCGCGCAGTACGCCCGACTCGACCATGGCCCGCACCTCCGCGTGGTAGCGGTCCGCAGAGCCGAAGACGTCCACCGGCCCGGCCGTGGGCAGCCGGTTCCAGACCCGGCTGCGGTAGCTGCCGTACAGGGTGTCCTCGCCCTGCCAGAACGGGGAGTTCGCGCTCATCGCGGTCAGTACGGGCAGCCAGGGCCGGATGCGGTCCAGTACGGCCACGCCCTCCTCGTCCGACTCGACCGACACGTGGACGTGGCAGCCGCAGGTCAGCTGCTCCTGCGCGGTCATGCCGAACTGCCGCGACACCCACTCGTAGCGGTGCCCGGGGGACATCGAGGGGCGGACGGCCAGCGGTGAGGTGCCGATGGCCGCCACGACCGCACCGGCCTCGGCGGCGTGCCGGGCCGCCTCGCCGCGCCACCGGAGGATCTCCTCCTGCAGCTCGCCCATCTCCGTCACCGGCTTCGTGCCGAATTCGACCTGCTCCTCCTGGAGCTCCGCCTCGAACGTGTGGCCGGACTCCTTGCCGTCCGCCGCATCGGCGGTTGCGGCGCGGTCGGCCGCGGCGAGCACGGCTCCTGACACGGCGAGCGGCTCCCCGCTGTCCGCGTCCGCCAGCAGCAGCTCTTCCTCCACGCCCACGCTTCGCATGCGATCGCCCATCACTTCGCCGTCCTGTTCACCGATCGGTTGTCACCGTCTGCCCGGGCCCACCGCGGATATGCGGAAGGGGACCCGCCGCAACGGGCACCGGGGATGTACAGAACAGCAGGTGGCGGGGGGCTCGGGGGCGAGGCGCGGCCGACCGTCCGCAGCGGGAGGGCGATACTCAGCGGGGACCGGGGATCCGGCCGCAGAGCACGTTGCCCGGCTCCGCCGGGTCGTCGCTGATCCAGAACTGACGCCACAGGAGGGCGAACCGCTCACGGCTGAGGTGGCCGTCGCCGTCCGGGTCGAGCAGCTCGAAGACGCCGTCCAGGTCGGCCGGGCGACCGTTCCAGGTCTCCACGAGTCGCTGGTGCTCCTCCGGCGAGATGACGCCGTCGCCGTTGCTGTCCACGGCGTCGAAGACGGTGTCGGCGGTGGCGGTGACATCCGCGACCATGGTGGGCAGGCGGTCGACGAGGACGAGCAGTTCGCCCATGTCGACCGCCCCGTCGCCGTTCGTGTCGCCGGCCTCCAGCAGCGCCGCCCACCAGCCCATCAGCAGCGCCTCCACCCGCGCCCGCAGCTCCGTGCCGGGCTCGACTCCCGGCAGCCGGCCCCAGCGGCCGACCAGCGCCGTGAAGTCCTCCTCGCGCAGGTAGCCGTCGCCGTCCGCGTCGAACGCGGCGAACATCCCCCTGAGCTTGCGCTCCTGAAACGTGCCGGCCATGAGCGGCCTCCCTCGACGCCGAACGGAACCGTGAACCGCCGCCCACCGCTGCCCGGGGGGCGGCAGCGCGTAACTATAGGTCGGCGACCGCACCGGCTCCCACGGGCACGTATGCACGAAATGTCACCCCGGAGGCGGTGGGTGGGGGCGTCGGCGCAGCGCAGCGCGTTCGTCGCCGGGGCAGGGCCGACGGCGACGCGCGAGACGGTCAGTCGACGGGCCGGGAGGAATCGTTTCCGGTGGGGGTCGACTGCGACTTCTCGAACGGGGAGGGCACCGGGAAGTAGGCCTCCAGGAAGGCCGTGACGACGTTGTGCTGCTGCGTCGCCGACAATCCCCCTCCGGCTCCGCCTTCGTCGGGTTCGTCCGGGTCCTCGTCGTCCGCGAGGCAGAAGGCGTCGTGGCCGCGCTCGGCGGCCAGATCCGGCAGCCGCTCGATCTCGCTGCGGCGCGCGGTGCTGACGTACGTGTGCGCGAGGTCGCCCTCGACCGCATGTCCCTCGGCGAGCGCCAAGTGGGCGGTGAGGGTGACAGGAGCGATGTCGTCGGCGCTGCGGAAGACCGAGCGGGCGGTGGCGGCGAGCCGACCGGGCAGCAGTTCCTCGACGCGGGTGAAGGCGGAACGGGTGAGGGGGTAGGGGGTGTGCGCCAGGATGTGGGGATAGGTGCGGCCGACGGCCTCCTCGACGGCCTGCCGGGTGACCTTCTGGGAAGAAGTGAACACGTCGTCCCCGGCCCGACTGCCCGGGTCCACCGCCCGCCAGTCGTGGAAGACCTTGGGCAGTCCGGAAGGCAGGAAGTAGTTCTGCGGGCGCTGGGGCCGGCCGAGGAAGATGTCGTCGTTGAAGTAGAGGAAGTGCTCGGCCAGGCCGGGAATGTGGTGCAGTCGGCTCTCGATTGCGTGGGAGTTGAACACGGCGGGAGCCGCCGGTTCCGTGGACAGCTCGCGATGGTCGATGACCGTGATGTCGGGATGGTCGGCTGCGAGCCAGGCGGGAGCCTGGTCGTCGGTGACGAGGAAGATGCGCCGGACCCAGGGGGCGTAGGCGGCGATGGAGCGCAGGCAGTAGCGGAGCTCGCCGCGGTCGCGGTAGCGGTTTTCCGCGAGGTCGATCCCGGGGACCCCGCCGGTCCCGTCGGTCCCATCGGTCCCATCGGTCCTGTCGGTCCTGTCGGTCCCGGAGGAGCGACCGGTACCGGCCTCCGCCTCGGCGGCCCGGTCCCGGCGGTGGCGCCAGGCGGGGTCGGCGGCGTCCACCCAGGTGATCACGGCGTCGATCGGGAAGTCGATGTCGTCGGGGAAGCGGCTCGAGAAGCAGTCGACGACGGGGTACTCCCGGTCGTCGATGCGGCGGCTGGCAGAGGCGGCCAGGGAGGGCACCCACCACCCGTACGGGGTCTCGCGCAGCACGGCGAGCGCACCCTCGCCGGAGTCGGGAATCTCCCAGAACTCCAGGTCGCAGCCGGTCTCGGGGCCGTAGGACAGGGTCCGGCCGGAGGTGATGATCGGCTGGTGGATGCGTACGGCCCGCACGCGAGCGGTGTGCGTCGCGTCCTTGGCACCGGAACCGGCACCGCTCGCGCCCCTCGCGTCGGCGCTCTCGGCGGACTCGACCGCCGCCGGAAGGTCCTCGGCGAGTACGTCCCCGGCCTCACCGTCGGCCGTGAGCAGACGTGCGTAGACGGGGAGCCCCGTGAGGGCGGCGGCGCAGGCCTTCAGAGCCGCGGCCCGGTCGCCGGGCGCGATGGCCACCCGGTGGACGAGCTCCCCGTCGGGGACCAGCCCGTAGGGGACACCCGCAGCCTCCAGGGCCTCGGCCACCGAGCGAAGGCTGGCGGTACGGGCATCGGCGGGGAGCAGGTCGTCCCGTACGGTCGCCAGACGACCACGGTGGTGGATCAGGCCCGGCACCGTCGCCAGCAGCTCCTCCTCGCGGGCGGTGAGCCCGCTGGGCGCAGGGGTCCTGCCGCCGATGCGCTCCCGCCCGGCAGGACCGGGCTGCGGCGGGACGCCGCCCGCTCGACGCAGCGTCCGGGCGAGTCTGCGCAGCCCGGCGGGCAGGAGTAGGCGGGGGACACCCTGCATGTACGACCTCGGTGTGCGGTGCCGGTGCGCGGCAGCCGATCCGCCGAGCGTCCCGGGCAGGAGCGGCGCGCTCAGCGGCAACGATGGATACCTTGTTCACCATCACTTTTGCTGTTGTTCGCTTTTCACGCAAGAGCCGTGAGGGCCGCCGTCCCGACTCACAGCCAATTCTCAGCTGCGCCGACGGCCCGCCGTCCCGGCGCTGCCCGATCCGCGGCCCGGTCATCGGGCCGCGACCGCGTACCTCTGGTGCCGCGGCCCGTCGGAAGGGGATCATGGCCGGTGCGCGTTGGCCGTCATCGCCGCAGCGAGTGCAGGAGGTACGTGTGTCCCTAGCGTCGAGTCGTGCGTCCGGGAGTTCCGAGGTCCCGCTGCTCCGCGAGACGATCGGGGACAACCTCGACCGGACCGTACGGCGTTTCCCCGGCCGGGACGCGCTCGTGGACGTGGCCGCCGGCCGCCGGTGGACGTACGCGGAGCTGGCAGCCGACGTGGACGCCCTCGCCCTGGGGCTGCTGGACCTCGGGATCGTCCGGGGCGAGCGGGTCGGCATCTGGGCACCCAACCGCGCCGAGTGGACGCTGGTGCAGTACGCCACCGCGAAGATCGGGGCGATTCTGGTCACCGTGAACCCGGCGTACCGCTCCCACGAGCTGGAGTACGTGCTCGGGCAGTCCGGCATCCGCCTGCTGGTCGCGGCGGAGCGCTTCAAGAGCTCCGACTACGCGGCGATGGTCGAGGAGGTCCGGCCGCGCTGCCCGGGGCTGGAGTTCACCGTCCTGTTCGACGGACCGCGGTGGGACGCGCTACTGGAACGCGGGCGCGGGGCCGATCCGGCCGCACTGGCGCGGGCGCAGGCCGCACTGAGCCCGGACGACCCCATCAACATCCAGTACACCTCGGGCACCACGGGCTTCCCCAAGGGAGCCACCCTCTCGCACCACAACATCCTCAACAACGGCTTCTTCGTGGGCGAGCTGTGCGGGTACGGCGAACACGACCGGGTATGCATCCCGGTTCCCTTCTACCACTGCTTCGGGATGGTGATGGGCAACCTCGCCTGCACCAGCCACGGTGCGGCGATGGTGATCCCGGCGCCCGCCTTCGACCCGGCGGCGACGCTGGCGGCGGTGGAGGCGGAGGCCTGCACCTCCCTGTACGGCGTCCCCACCATGTTCATCGCCGAGCTGGCCGCCCCCGGGTTCGACGGGTACGACCTGTCGAGCCTGCGCACCGGGATCATGGCGGGTTCGCCCTGCCCGGTGGAGGTCATGACCCAGGTGATCGAGCGGATGGGAATGGCCGAGGTCTCCATCTGTTACGGCATGACGGAGACCTCTCCCGTGTCCACGCAGACCCGTGTGGACGACTCGGTCGAGCGCCGGGTCTCCACGGTGGGCCGGGTCGGGCCGCACCTGGAGGTCAAGGTGGTCGATCCGCAGTCCGGCCGGACGGTCCCGCGCGGCACCCCGGGAGAACTGTGCACCCGCGGCTACTCGGTGATGCTCGGCTACTGGGGCGAGCCCGAGAAGACCGCAGAGGCAGTCGACCCGGAGGGCTGGATGCACACCGGCGACCTGGCGGTCATGGACGGTGACGGCTACCTGAGCATCACCGGCCGGATCAAGGACATGGTGATCCGGGGAGGCGAGAACCTCTACCCCCGAGAGATCGAGGAGTTCCTCCACGCCCACCCCGACGTCATGGACGTCCAGGTCATCGGAGTGCCCGACCCGAAGTACGGGGAGGAACTGATGGCGTGGGTACGGATGCGCGAGGGGGCCGAGCCGCTGACGGCGCAGGCCGTGCGCGCGTACTGCGCGGGGCGGCTCGCCCACTTCAAGATCCCCCGCTACGTCCACGTCGTGGAGGAGTTCCCGATGACCGTCACCGGGAAGATCCGCAAGATCGAGATGCGCGCGATGGCGACCCGCCTGCTGGAGGAGGGGGCCGCGTCCGGCGGCGCCTGACCCCGCTGGGGCGGGCCGGGGCGGGCCGGGGCCGGGGCGGGCCGGGGCCGCGACATCGCCCGCTGCGCAGTTGCGCGACCCACCGCCGGTCGGGGCGGAAGGCGCCTCGTCACGTACCGGCGGGCCGCGGGCCGCGTGCGGCCAGCCTGCGCGAGTGTGGCGTGCGTACGCGGCGACGCCGGCGCGGCAACATGGTGTTCACCACATCGCGCACCCGGGGTAACAACCGCTTCCTAGCGTGACGGCGTGGGACCGAGGCATGAACAGCGGCGCCGGAGAACACTCATGACGGCCCATCAGTCCATGCCCTGCCGTCGGCGCGCCCGCACGGGCTCCGTACCGCATCGCAGCACCTGCACCAGCCCTGCACCTGGCCCCAGCCCCACCGGGAGGCGTGGCATGAGCACCACCGAGTCGCGGCATACCACGACAGACACCACGAAGACCGCTGCCGACCAGGCGGTCAAGGAGACGCTGGAGGACTACACCCTCCGTTTCGCACCCCGTAGTTACCGCCGCTGGACCCCCATGGTCGTGGCCACCACGGCCCTCGGCGGAATCGCCTACATGGCCGACTTCTCCATCGGCGCCGGCATCGGCCTGGCCCACGGCACCGGCAACGCTCTCGTGGCCATCACCGTTGCCGCGGTCGTCATCTTCATCACCGGCTTCCCGCTGGCCTACTACGGCGCGCGCTACAACATCGACCTCGACCTGATCACCCGCGGCTCCGGCTTCGGCTACTACGGCTCGGTCCTCACCAGCATCATCTTCGCCAGCTTCACCTTCATCTTCTTCGCCCTCGAAGGTTCGATCATGGCCCAGGGCCTCGAACTCGGCCTCGGGCTGCCGCTCTGGCTGGGGTACGCCGTGTCCACCCTCATGGTGATCCCGCTGGTCGTCTACGGCATGAAGGCGCTCAGCAAGCTCCAGGTGTGGACGACCCCCATCTGGCTGCTGCTCATGGTCGGTCCGCTGGTGTACCTGATCGCCAACGACCCCGGCACCGTGGACCGTTTCCTCGCCTACCCCGGCACGACCGGCGACGGCGCCGTCAACACCGCCTCCGTCATGCTCGGAGCGGGTGTGTGCCTGTCCTTGATCGCGCAGATCGGCGAGCAGATCGACTACCTGCGCTTCATGCCGCCCAAGACCGCGGCGAACAAGCGCAGCTGGTGGACCGCCGTGGTCATGGCCGGCCCCGGGTGGGTCGTGCTCGGTGCGCTCAAGCAGGCCATCGGTGTCTTCCTCGCCGTCCACATCATCGCCGAGGTCGGACCGGCGGCTGCGCCCGAGCCCATCCAGCAGTTCCGCAGCGCCTTCGACGCGATGATGCCGGGCTGGTTGGTCGTCCCGCTGGCCGTGGTCCTGGTGGTCATCAGCCAGATCAAGATCAACGTGACGAACGCGTACTCCGGTTCCCTGGCCTGGACGAACTCCTTCACCCGCGTCACCGGGCACTACCCCGGCCGCATGATCTTCGTCCTGGTCAACCTGGCCTTCGCACTGGCCCTGATGGAAGCCGACATGTTCAGCTTCCTGGGCAGCATCCTGGGCTTCTACTCGAACTGCGCGATCGCCTGGGTGGTCACCGTGGCCACCGACATCGGCATCAACAAGTACGTGCTGAAGCTGTCCCCGCTCCAGCCGGAGTTCCGCCGGGGGATGCTCCACGCCGTCAATCCGGTCGGTGTCGTGGCTTTCGTCGCCGCCTCCGGCCTGTCGATCGCCATGTACTTCCACGCCCTCGGCGACACCCTCCAGCCGTACTCGCCCGTGGCCGCAGCCGTCATCGCCTTCGCCGTCACACCGCTGATGGCCGTCGTCACCAAGGGCCGCTACTACGTGCGCCGCGCCGACGACGGCATCGGCGAGCCCCTGCTGGACACCGACGGGAACCCGAGCGGAGTCACCCTCGACTGCCACGTCTGCCGGCAGTCCTACGAGCGCCCCGACGTCACCGCCTGTGTCACCCACGGCGCGGTCGTCTGCTCGCTGTGCCTGAGCACCGACAGGGGCGGCGACCACGTCCTGCCGGCCGCGGAGCCGCGGGCGGCCGACCGTCACTGAACGGGCCCCGGTCCGGAGCGTGTCCGTGTCCCTCACCGGCACGCTCCGGGCCGGGGGCCGCCCCGGCGATCGACCGTGTACCGGCCGCGGGGGCGAAGCCCCGTCAGCCGCTCCAGGCCCTTCGCACCCTGCCGTCCTCGACCTCGAGGTTCAGCCTGCCTTCGACGTATTCCATGGTCAGCATCGTGCCGGGCGCGACCGTACGCACCGTCGTCCAGCCGTGCGCCAGCGCCCGGCGTTTCGCCTCGCCGGTGTCGAGCCCTGTGTAGTGCGCCGGATCGTCGGCGCCGGGTGAGGAAGCGGAAGCAGTCATGGCCCTCACCTGCCCGACCGAGGTGCTGAACATGCCCTGCCGGCCGGCGCGGCGACTCCGCAGGTCCGAGGACGCCCCGCTCCCGTCGTCACTCCCCGGCCAACAGGAGCCGCTTCTGCGGTTTGCCCATGGCATTGCGTGGAACCGCAGCAATGAAGCGAACCTCACGCGGCCGCTTGTGCACCGACAGATGCGTGGCAACGAAGTCGGTCAACTCGGCGCCGCTGACCCCGTCGGCGACGACGAACGCGACGATCCGCTCCCCCAGGTCGGCATCCGGCACACCGATCACCGCCGCCTCCTGCACCCGCGGATGGTCCAGCAGCGCGTTCTCGATCTCACCCGCCCCGATCCGGTACCCCCCCGACTTGATCATGTCCGTGGACGCACGACCCACGATCCGGTGCACGCCGTCCCCGTCAACGGCGGCAATGTCACCCGTGCGGAACCACCCGTCCTCCGTGAAGGCGGCAGCCGTCGCCTCCGGTCGCCCCAAGTACCCCGAGAACAACGTCGGCCCCACCAGCTGGAGCTCACCGATCTCGGCACCCGGCTCGGCGGCGATACGCGTACGGATTCCCGTGAGCGGCGTGCCGACCGCGCCGGGGCGGACCTCACCACCTGCCCGCCCGCTCAGGGTGATCAGGGTCTCCGTCATCCCGTACCGCTCCACCGGCCGGTGCCCGGTCAACCGCTCCAGATCGCGGAAGACCGGCGTGGGCAGGGCCGCGCTTCCCGACACCAGCAACCGGGCCCTCGACAACGCGGCCGCCGCCTGCGGAGCAGCGGCGATGCGCGACCACACCGTCGGCACCCCGAAATACAGGCTCCCGCCGGCCGCCGCAGCCTCGGCGTACGCCTCCGGCGTCGGTCGGCCCGTGTGCACCAGGCGGCTCCCCGTCCGCAAGGCCCCCAGAACGCCCAGGACCAGCCCGTGGACATGGAACAGCGGCAACCCGTGCACGAGCGTGTCCTGCGCACTCCACTCCCAGGCTGCGGCGAGCGCATCCAGGTCGGCGGTGATCGCGGCGGCGCTGAGGACCACTCCCTTGGGGGCGCCCGTGGTCCCGGAGGTGTAGAGGATCAGCGCGGGATCCTCGGGTCCCGCCGCCTGCGCGGTGGGTGCGGCCGATGCGGCAGGCGCGCGGCGGGCGAAGTCCACCTCGATGAGGCGGGCGCCGGAGTCACGCAGGATGTGATCACGTTCGGCGGGCCCGGCATCGGGGGGCAGCGGCACGCACGGCACCCCGGCAAGCAGTCCCCCGACCACCGCGGCGACGGTCTCGAGCGAGGCGGTGGCGGTCACCGCGAACGCCCGCACCGGGCCGAGGGCGGCAAGGTCTGCGGCCACGGCCCCCGCCGCACCCAGCAGTTCCTCGTAGGAGGCGGTACGACCCGCGACGCTCACAGCATCCGCGCGATCCCCGAAAACACCCGTCAGGGCGGTCAGCATGACGGCAACTCCGATCAGCAATGAGCAGAAGCAACCCGGCCAGCCTACGGCGACCGCACGAGTTCTCCGCCTCCACGGACCTGTCACCGAGCCCGAAGTCCGGGACGCGCCAAGAGGAATGGTCCGCCACCACGGGGTACTCGCAGTACATGAACACACACATCGACGACGGGACGCCGCACTCCGGACGGGTACCTGCCCTGGACAAGACCTCGGAGCGCTGGCTCGGCGCCGTGGCCACCGTCGAGGAGTCGACGGCGCTGGACCCGGCCATCCGGGCCCTCCAGCGGGGCATCCGCGGCCTTCCGCTGGGTGCACTTCGTGGGCTGCTGCGCGGTGAGCCGCTGGGGCACCCCGCACACCCCATGCTGGTGCAGGTACCGATGGGGTGCTGGCTGTCGGCCGCCGTGCTGGACACCGTGCCCGGAGCACACCGGTACGCCACGGTCCTGACCGCGGTCGGCCTTGCCGGCGTCGCTCCGGCGGCCGCAGCCGGATGGGCGGACTGGGCGGAGCTGCCGCCTCGACAGGCCCGCGTGGGTGTCGCCCATGCGCTGGCCAACGCTGCCGCCGTCGGCTGCTACGCGGTCGCACTGTCCGACCGGCTGCGGGGTCGGGGCGCGCGCGGCCGCTTGTGGTCGCTGGCGGGACTGGGCGCGGCGGCGGTCAGCGGGGCTCTGGGGGGACACATCGCGTACGGCGACCGGATGGAGCGCGGCGGAACGGGCAACGACATACCACCCGGCATCGCCTGATTTCTGTGATTTGCTCCGGATTCGCGGATTCGCGGGTTTCCGGCGCCGGGCTCAGGGCACGCGCCGACTGGGGGATGCCGACGTACAGGGAGGATCCGCCATGGAAGACCAGGGAGGCGCCGGAGGCGCCCCGCTCCACGACCACGACGACGAGCAGAGCCGACGCAGGACACCCCACGTCGCGCCTCGCTCCGCTGCGCCGGGCAAGGACGTACCCCCCGTGCGGAGGGCGGACACGGACGAGGCCAGCCGCCTGGACCGGCCGGGCGATGACGGCGAGTCCCCGCGCGAACGGCGCCGGCCCGGACGCGAGCACTGACGTCGAGTGCCGACAGCGAGCAGTACTGAGGGCGAGCAGTGCTGACAGCGAGCTCTCGCGGCCGCAGCGTGATCCGGCGATCGGGACCTGCTCAGGGCCCGTAGCGCATGCGTCCCAAGGCCGTCATCGGCCGGTCGTGCGCGGCGACCGGCGCCGGGAGGCAGGTGGAGCCGGTCAGGTAGCGGTCCACCGCGGCGGCCGCCGCGCGGCCCTCGGCGATGGCCCACACCACCAGGGACTGCCCCCTGCCCGCGTCGCCCGCGACGAACACGCCCGGCGCCCGACCGGCGTCCGCCGCGAACCCGGCGTCCCGCGCGAAGTTGCCGCGTTCGTCCAGGGCCAGTCCCAGCTGCTCGCGCAGGCCGCCGGCCCGCTCGGGGCCCGAGAAGCCGAGGGCCAGCAGGACCAGGCCGACCGGTATGACCTGCTCGGTGCCGGCCAGCGGGCTGCGGGCCACCGGCTCGACGGCGGTCAGGTGCAGCGCCCGTACCCTGCCTTCCTCGTCCCCCTCGAAGCGCAGGGTGGCGCAGGCGAACAGCCGGGGGTCCCGGTCCGCGCGCCCGCGGGCCTCCTCGTGGGCGTGGGAGATGCGGTAGGTCCGCGGGTACACCGGCCACGGCTCGTCGTCGGTCCGGCCCGTTCCGGGCTCGGGGTTGATGTCGAGCTGGAGCACGGAGGTCGCGCCCTGCCGCAAGGCCGTCCCGAGGCAGTCGGAGCCGGTGTCCCCGCCGCCCACGATGACCACGCGCCTGCCCTCGGCCGTGAGGGGGGATACCGGATAGTCACCCTCGCGTACCCGGTTGGCGCAGGTCAGGTAGTCCATGGCCTGGTGGATGCCCTGCAGGGAACGGCCGGGGACCGGCAGCTCCCGGCGCTCGCCGGCACCGATCGCGACGACGACGGCGTCGCACCCGCTCCGCAACTCGTCCGCTCCGGCACCGGCCGCACCGCCGACGTCGGCCCCCGTGGCGAACACCGTGCCCTCGGCCCGCATCTGCTCGATACGGCGGTCCAGGTGCACCTTCTCCATCTTGAACTCGGGGATCCCGTAGCGCAGCAGTCCGCCGATCCGGTCGGCCCGCTCGTGGACGGTGACGCGGTGGCCGGCGCGGGTCAGCTGCTGGGCCGCGGCCAGTCCGGCCGGGCCGGAGCCTATGACGGCCACCGTCTTGCCGCTGTGCCTCTCCGGGGGCCTGGGCATCATGAAGCCGCGCCTCAGGCCCTCGTCCGCGATGGTCTGCTCGACGTTCTTGATGGTCACCGGGTCGGCGTTGATCGCGAGGACACAGGCGTCCTCGCAGGGGGCCGGGCAGAGCCTGCCCGTAACCTCCGGGAAGTTGTTGGTCGCGTGGAGCCGCTCGTACGCGGCACGCCAGTCGCCGTGGGCGGCGTACGCGTTCCACTCGGGGACGAGGTTTCCCAGCGGACAGCCGGTGTGGCAGAACGGGATGCCGCAGTCCATGCAGCGGTCGGCCTGCCGGGAGACGAGCGGCAGCAACGCCCGGCCCGCGTGGACCTCGCGCCAGTCGCCGAGTCTCTCCTCGACCGGGCGGGCGGGCACGGCCTCGCGGGGGATCCTGAGGAAGCCGAACGGATCGGTCACGCGCCGCCTCCCTGGATCGTGCGCGGCGGGGTACACGGCGCGCGCCGTGCCTTCGGTACACGCGTTCTATGGCGGTTCGGCCAGATTACGCCGCCTCCGGGGCCCTGCCCAAGGCCAAGCGAGGTGGGTGACCGGACGGGCACGCAAGGTGGTCGCCGGCCGGCGGTCATGGGCCTCCGTGAGGCGGCAGCGCTGCTGCCCGGCTTCGACCGGGCCTCCCCCGTCGGGACGACGACGATCGATCCGCTCCACGGCTGAATCCACGGCGGACGCGGCCGGGGCGTCGGGCGTGGCGTCGGGATCTGTGCGGGCCGTCGGGTGATGATGGCGCCGTGCGACTTGATCACGTGTCCTATGCGGTGGCCCGCGACAGCTTCGTCTCGACCGTCCAGTGGATCGGATCGGCCCTCGGCGCCGGGTTCGTCGACGGGGGCGTGCACCCGCGATTCGGCACCCGCAATTTCATCCTCCCGCTGAGCGGCGGCACCTACGTCGAGGTCGTCACCACACTCGACCACCCCGCCGCCGACCGCGCACCCTTCGGCCAGGCGGTCGCGCGCCGCGCCGCCGAGGGCGGCGGCTGGCTCGGCTGGGTGGTCTCCGTCGACGACATCGCCCCGGTCGAGGCCCGCCTCGGCCGCACCTCGGCCGAGGGCCACCGTGTCCGCCCCGACGGGTTCGACCTGAGGTGGAAGCAGATCGGCCTGCTGGAACTGCTGGAAGCCCCACAACTTCCCTACTTCCTCCAGTGGTTGGTCCCCACCGAGGAGCGCCCGAGCGCCGACCCGCGCACCTCCACCACCATCCACGGGGTCTCCATCGCCGGCGACGCCGCCTCCATCGCCGAATTCCTCGGCGAACCGGCCGACCACCCCCTCGACCAGATCGACGTCACCTGGGCCGAGGACGAGGAACCGGGCCTGGTCTCGGTCGAGTTCGCCACCGCCCACGGCCCGGTCACGATCTGACCCGGGCCCGACTGCCCCACGGGAGCAGCCGGCCGGTGCGGCGACGCACCCTCCTTCGAAGCGGTCATGGCCCGCATCCGCGTGCCACGAAGCGGGCCCGGCAGGCCCCGAACCCGGCCGTTGGCCGTGCTCGCGGACCGGGCCCACTCCCCCGTGCCATCCGGTCCCACCTGCGACGAGCGTCGAACGCTGCATCAACCGCCTCGAGCAGTGGCGCGGCCGCGCCACACGATGCGACAAACTCGCCATCGCCCACCAGGCAGCACTCCACCTCGCCGCCATCCTCATCCGGGCACGACGCTGACCGAAAAGACAGAACCTAGTTGAACGGTTCGAGCGTCATGAAGGCCTCCTGCGGGTTTCCGTCGTGGACCAGCGACTCGTGGGCGCCCACGTCGTCGAAGGCGAAGCCGTACGCCTTGCCGTCGGCCATCTGTCCGTGGATGATCCGGGAGTAGTGGTTGGTCACGGCGTCACGGTAGAAGTTGGCGTTGTTCGGATCGGGTTGGCCGGGATTGGTCAGAAGCGTCGACCGGTTGAAGCCCGCGCACAGGGTGCGGGAGATCGGGCCGCGGACCTGGTCGTTGGGGGCGTCCAGGAGCTTGTAGCAGCCGAAGACGCTGTCGGAGTCCGGCTTCTGGAAGCTGGTGACGACCGCTCCCGAGCCGTTGGTGAAGTTCATGACGTTGCCCGAGACCCGGCCGTAGTACTTGGTGTTCGGCTGGTTCGCGAACGGCGTCACGGTGAGGGTGGAGGAGCCGTACTTGTTCCAGACCCGGTTGATGTAGTCGTTCATGACGCCGGCCGGTATGCCGCCCGCCTCGATGCCGTGCCCGGGCGAGAGCGCGCGCAGCGGCGTGCCGTCGGGCCGGTTCTGGATCAATCCGCCCCAGCCGGCCGAACGCAGCTGGCTGAAGACGGCGTTGTAGCCGCCCGGCTTCAGCCGGCCCGTGGTGCTGACCGCGCCGTTGGCCGCTTTGACGCCCACCGCGTACGGAGCGGAGAACATGTCGACCTGGGTGCTGTTGATCCAGAGGCCGGCGTCGTTGAGGGTGTACTCGGACCAGTTGAACAGGATGTTGCGGTTCGGGTCGGCGGGGTTCTGCACGGCGGGCTGCACCAGGCCGCCGGTGGTGAGCTTGAAGACGATCTTCTGGCCGATGGAGAAGTAGATCCGCCCGGAGAACTTGGGCATCCGGATCGTCTTGGTCTGCCCGTTGGCCGGACCCGTGATCGATGCGTCGGGTGCGGGCGTGGGGGGATTGCCTCCCACGGGCCAGGGGTGGAACGTGCCGTTGGCGTCGGCCCAGCCCTGCTGGCCGGTGGTCAGCAGGGTGCCCAGGTTGTAGACGTACACCGGCTCGCTGCGGCCCGAGCTGTTCTTGATCGTGAGGGGAATGGTCGCCGGTACGGCCTCTGCGGACGGCGACGGGCCGAAGACCATCAGCCCGGCGGCGACGGCCATCGCCGAGACCCCGGACAGGAATACCTTCGATAAGCGGAACACGTTCTTCCTCCTTGTGGGGGGCACCTGAAGGTGGGGGCAGGTGCGGCATCTCCCAGCACCACGCATTGACACATTGATGCTTGAGAGCGCTCTCAGCCTCGGGCTGCGTTCAATTTATGTCAATGGACCCGACACAGCTCGACGGCCCCGATCGGCCTCGCGGCCGGGCACGTTTTCGCTGCCCGCCGAGGGGAGATAAGGATCCCAACCGTGCAGCTGCGCCAACCGGGGGCGTCATGAGGTACGACCTGTCCCACCGCCTGGTCGTCGGGATCGCCTCCAGCGCCCTGTTCGATCTCACCGACTGCGACACGGTGTTCCGGGAGGAAGGGGAGGACGTCTACCGGACCTACCAGGCCACTCATGCGGACAACGTCCTGGGCAAAGGGGTCGCCTTCCCCTTCGTCAGACGCCTGCTGTCGCTGAACGACCTCTCGGAACAGTCCGATCCGCTGGTCGAGGTCATCATCCTCTCGCGCAACGACCCGGACACCGGATTGCGCGTCATGCGTTCTATCAAGGCCTACGACCTGCCGATCAGTCGGGCCGTCTTTCGGCAAGGGCGTCCTTCCCACCGCTTCATGCCCGCGCTGAACATGTCGCTGTTCCTGTCGGCCAACGGCCCCGATGTCCGTGACGCGGTCGCGGACGGACTGCCGGCGGGCCACGTACTGAGAACCGCACGCATCGACGACGAGACCGACCCTGAACTCCGCATGGCCTTCGACTTCGACGGAGTGGTGGCGAGCGACACCGCCGAGCGGATCTACCAGAGCGGCGGAATCGACGAGTTCCGCGCCTACGAGGTCCGCAACGCCGCCGCGCCCCACGATCCGGGGCCGCTACGGGACTTCCTCGCCGGCATCAACCGGGTCCAGCGCCTCGAGGAAGACAGGCGCCGCACGGATCCGACGTACCGCCCACGCCTTCGCGTATCCCTGGTCACCGCTCGGGACGCCCCGGCACATGAGCGCGCCCTTCTGAGCCTCAAGGAGTGGGGCCTACGGGTCAACGACGCCTTCTTCCTCGGCGGCATCGAGAAGGCCGCGGTCATGAAGGCGCTCGACCCGCACATCTTCTTCGACGACCAGGTCGCCCACCTGAACGGCACGGCGCAGGGCACTCCCAGCGTTCACATTCCGTTCGGAGTGGTCAACGCGACCCCACCCGCGAGTCGGCGCGGATCCCCCGATCAAGGGCACACCACCTGACGGGGTCAAGATTCACATGGGTGATCCAGAATGCCAGGAGTGTTCGGCGGGTACGCGAGGTCGGTCACCTGTTTGCCACGTGGAGGTCACCTTGCCGTCCGCTCTCTCCGACACGATCTCGACCCACCTGGCCGTTGCCGGCAGCCTCCTGCCGGTGCAGACCCGGGCCGTCTACGACACATCCGACCCCTACGCGGTCCGGTTCGACTTCATCCTCGACGGCTGCCCTCCCATTCGGTGGCACTTCGAGCGGGACATGCTGGCCGAGGGGGTGCGCCGCCCGGTGGGGGAAGGCGATGTCAGCCTGCGCCCACGGTGGGCGGGCGGACGTGAAACCCTGGTGATGCAGCTGTGGGGGGACACCCGGGTCGGCTACGAGTCCGCGGTGCTGATCACGGACTCGGCCCAGGTGAGCGACTTCCTCGAGGAGTCCTACCGGTTGGTGGCGCGCGGGGCCGAGTCCTGCGACGTCGACGGATTCCTGTACAGGATCCGGTGTTCGGACTGATCGCGCTTCCGGCGCGGTGGCGGGTGGTGCCCGGTGACGGGGACCGGTGACCGGTGACCGGTGACTGCCGATGATGGCGGAGCGGATGATCGACCTGCGCGGGGCGCATCTCTGGGCCATGCTGATGCAATCCCGTATCTCCCGTTCCGGACTGGAGTTCCGCCGTGCTCGAACGCAAGCGTCACAAGGGTCAGACCGAGGTCGAGGTCAGGTTCGTAGTGCCGGCCGAGGTCCCGGCCGGCGACCGGCAAACCCGAACCCATGGGCTCGACGGCGCCGGGACCGCCGCCGGAGCCCTGGCGGCCCAGGCCGGTGACCGCTCCTTCCGCTACCTCGCGGCGGGCGACTACTGGTTCGACCGGGACGCCACCGCCCGTTGCCCGGAGGGCAACAGCCGCATCCGCCCCTGAGCGTCCTACGTGGGCGATGGCGCGGCGCGCAGGCCCTCGAGCAGGGTGGCCAGGTAGCGGTGCACGGCGTCGATCCGGTCGGCCGGAGCGCCCCCGTGGACCTGCGCGGCGTAGGCGATCCCGCACATGAGCGGGACCAGGTCCGCCGGGGCCAGGTCGGGGCGGATGGCCCCGGACCTGCGGGCCCGGTCGAGGAGGGTGGCGCCGACCGTCCGCACCGAACTCTTGAGTTCGGTGGTGCGCGGGAGAGCATCCTCGACCGCTGCAGTGACCGGGGCCAGTGAGGCGTCGGTGACCTGCGCTTCGGCGGTGCGGGTCAGGAAGGTCTGCAGCGCCCGCCACGGGTCGGAGTCGGCCAGCGCCTGCTCGCCGCACGCGGCGAGGGCTTCCAGGCACGGGGTGGCAACGGTCTCCAGCAGAGCCTCGGGCGTGGCGAAGTGACGGTAGACGGTGCCCACCCCGAGTCCGGCGCGGCGGGCGACATCGTTGAGCTGCATCGGTGTGCCTTCGTCGACCAGGGTGCGGGCGACGGCGACGATCCGCTCCCAGTTGCGGGCCGCGTCCTTGCGCAGTGGTGTCGTCGCCATGGGGACATGTTAATCGGATGGCTCATCCGGATGAACCGTCCCGCTGCCCCTCCGCCCGCGCCCTCGACGTGGCGTGACAGGTCATGCGACCGCGAGCGGTGCGTACTGCTCGCTGAGGCGGCGTACGGCCGCGACAACGCCGGGGTCGGTCGCCGCGCGGAAGGGGGGCACGGGGGTGGTCCGGGCCCCGATGACGATGCCGGTCCGTCCCGTCAGGGCGGCGTCGGTGGCGGCGAGGATCGAGGGCCTGGCCGCCAAGGACGCCGGACCCGAGGTCGAGCGTTCGAACCTGCGCCGTACCAGCGGCCACAGCAGCCGCAGCGCGGGAGAGACGATCTTCGGGTCGGTCATGGTGCCGTTGGTCATGTCGGTCGCGGCTCCACCGGGGTCGGCTGCGAAGACCGAGACGCCCGTACCGTCCAGCCGATCGGCCAGGTCGAGGGTGTGGGCGAGGTGCGCGAGCTTGGCGCGGCCGTACCAGTGGAAGCCGTAGTAGCCACCGGGCGGCTCCGCGGACCGGAACACCCGCTTCGCGAGACCGACCGCGCCGGAGGTCACGTTCACGATCCTGCTCGGCGCGCCGGCCGTCAGGGTGGGCAGCAGCAGCTCGGTCAGCAGGTAGGGCGAGAGGTGGTTGACGACGAAGGATGCCTCGACGCCGCCCAGCTCCCGTCGGTCGGGGAACATCGCCCCGACGTTGTTGACCAGCACGGTCAGCGGTTCGCCCGAGGCGGCGTGGTCGCGGGCGATCCGCTCGGCGAGCGCCCGCACTTCGTCGAGCGAGGCGAGGTCGGCCGCGAGGAAGCGGGCCGGATGGGTCGGGCCCGTCGCGTTGATCCGTTCGACGGCGCGGCCGCCCCGTTCCATACTGCGTCCGACGACGGTGACGGCGAACCCGGCGGCCGCCAGCCCCAACGCCGTCTCCAGGCCGATGCCGGCTGTTCCGGCCGTCACGACAGCTGTCTTCTTCATGGCTCTCCCACCCCGCATCCGAATACGGATAGGTCATCCGTTTGACGTAACCGTAACACGGATGTGGATGACCTATCCGGTTTGGGTGCGGGGGCCGACCATCGGCAGGAGCGAGCACCGGCCGCTTCCGCACCGGATCCGAGGCGCGACGCCGCATGCCCCCGGCCCGGTCGGGGCGGGGGCATGCGGCGTCTCGGGTCGGGTGGTGCGTCAGGTCGTGATGGTGGTGACCGCCTCGACGCCGTAGGTGCGGGCGTAGCCGTTCTCGGTGCCGACGAGGAGGTCGACGACCGTGAAGTAGCGGTCCCAGAAGGGGGTTTCGCGCAGTGCGTCGATGAGGAGCCGGTACGCGTCGTGGTCGTCGGCTTCCCAGACCCAGACGTCGGTGACGCGGGTGGAGTAGAACTCCGTGTCGTAGAAGCGTGAACGAACGCCGGTGGTCTTGGACTTGATTGCCGGAACGACCTGGGTGGAGAAGGCGTTCATGCGTTCCTGGGGGGTCATGGCGAGCCACTCGGGTGTGGTCTTGATGAGCATGAACGCCGTGACCGGCGGTGCGGTCTTCTCAACGGGCATGACGGGTGCCTTCCGAGAGGACCGCGGGCCCGAGGGTTCGGGCGCACCACTGCTGGAAGGTGGTGGGAGAGCCGGTGGCCGGTGTGCGGGTGGTGCCTGCGTCGAGGCCCTCGTTCTTGGCCTTCTTCATGTCGACGACGCCCTGGGCGAACGCCTCGTTGAGGCGGTAACCCAGGAGGTCGGTGTACAGCTCGTCGAGCGGCTGGCGTTCGTAGCGGACGGGGCGGCCGAGTTGTCGGGTCATGATGCGGGCCAGGTCGTCGGGTGAAAGGTCCTCGGGCCCGAGGACGGGGACGCTGTCATTGCCGGTCCATGAGCGGTTCAGCAGCAGGTCGGCGGCGACGGCCGCGATGTCGGCGACGGCGGCGCGGGGGGCCTTGAGGTCGGCCTCGATGGCGTCGGTGAAGACTCCGGTCTCCCGGATCGTGTCCGCGTCCTCGAGAAGGTTCTCGAAGAAGGACGGGCAGGCCAGGGCTCGGTAGGCCACGCCGGTGCCGGCGATGAGGTCGTCCATGGCGAGGGAAGCGGTGACGAGGCCTGCGCGGTGGGCGACCGGGGTGCCGCGGCCGAGCGCGGACACGCCGACGACGTGGCCGATGCCGTGGGCGGTGAGGGCCTTCGCAGCGGGCCGGGTGAAGCCGCAGTAGGCGTCCTCGGGGGTCAGGGAGGCGTCCGGGGGGACAAGCCAGAACACGGCGTCGGCGCCCTCGAAGGCGCGGTCGACCACCTCGGCGTCACCGTGCGAGCCGGTGATCACCTCGACGCGGTCGCGCACCGCGTCGGGCAGCCGGGCGGGGTCACGTACGACCACGCGCAGTTCCTCGTGGGCGGGGGCGGATTCCAGGAGCAGGGACAGCAGGTGACTGCCGATGTTCCCGGTGGGAGCGGTGATGACGATCATCGAAACCTCATGGGTGGTGCCGGATCTGGACGTCCCCCATCCTGTGGAGCTCCAAGGTGTTGCCACAATGGGAACTTGAGCACGGAATCATTGCCTGAAATGGAATAATGCCTATGAGCAGCAGTGCAGAGCCTGTCATCGATGCCAATCTCGCCGTCGCGTTGGACGCTTTGCTGACCGAGCAGAGCGTCACTCGTGCCGCCGCCCGACTCCACACGTCACCCGCCGCCATGAGCCGCACCCTCGCCCGGCTGCGGCGCATCCTCCAGGACCCACTGCTGGTTCGGGCGGGGCAGGCCATGGTTCCCACTCCCCGCGCCCAGGCTCTGCGCGAGGAGACGGCCGCGGTGGTGCGCCGTCTGGGAGCGCTGCTGAGTCCTGGCGCCGGCGTCGATCCCGCCGACCTGCGCAGTACCTTCACCCTCCAGGCGGCCGACCTGGTCGGCGCGGCGTTGGCCCCGGGGATGCTGCGGCTGGCCCGGCAGGAGGCGCCGGGGATTTCGTTTCGATTCCGGGCCGAGGAGCTGGAGGCCGGATCGGCGCTGCGCGACGGCCGGATCGACCTGGAGATCGGGTCCATCGACCACGTGGATCCCGAGACCCGGATCGAAGAACTGGTCACCCTGCGGATGGCGGCGGCCGTCCGTCCCGGCCACCCTCTGACGGAAGGGGCCCTGACCCCGGAGGGGCTCGCTGCCGCCGATCATGTGGCGGTGAGCCGCCGTGGCCGGTTCACCGGCCCCCTGGACGCGGCCCTGGCCGAGCGGAACCTCCGTCGGCGGGTCACTGCCGTGCTCCCCAGCCACCTGGCGGCGATGACTCTCGCTGCGCGCAGTGACCTCGTCTGCCTCGTCCCCACCGCACCCCCCGGCAGCGCTCCCTCCCCTCTCACCGACGCCGCCGACGCTCTGGGCCTTCGCCTCCTCGACATCCCCCTGCCCCTACCGCCGCTCACCATCGGCATGGCGTGGCACCCCCGGCACGCCGCGGACGGAGGTCATCACTGGCTCCGCAACGCCGTTCGCCGGACTCTTCAAGCACCCGCAGATGCGGCTGGCTGACGCCGCGACAAGACGCAGGAGGCAGGGCGCGGTTGGGTGGGCGGCCCGCGGTTGGGTGAGCGGCCCCGTGGACTTCTCGGTACGAAGTCGCCGGACCGGACCGGCCGGTGCCGTTGGGCCGGCGTCCCGGGCAGGCGCTCAGCGGGAGTCGTCGCTCGCGGCGGTCGCGGCGCGGCGGAACTCGGCGTTGATGCGCTGCGCCTCTTCGAGCTGGTCCTCCAGGATGACGATGCGGCAGGCGGCTTCGACCGGCGTGCCCTGATCGACCATTTCCCGGGCGCGGGCCGCGATCCGCAGCTGGTAGCGGGAGTACCGGCGATGCCCACCTGCGGAGCGCAACGGCGTGATCAGACGGGCCTCGCCGATGGCGCGCAGGAAACCCGGGGTCGTGCCGAGGAGTTCGGCAGCCCGGCCCATCGTGTAGGCGGGGTAGTCATCGTCGTCCAGTCGGCCGCCGAGCGAGTCATCCGCTGTCATCTGCACCTCTTCTTTGGACGCGTCGAAGGGCCTTGGTGCCGTACGGCACCAAGGCCCTGAAGGAAATTCAACACCATCTACCGGCCTCAGCGCTGCGCCGGCTCTCTGTTTCCGCTTCGCGCCCTGGACACGGGCGGGAGTGCGGGGATCGGGAATGCCTGACCGGGGACCACCTTCCGTTCGGGGGTCGTGCGGTACCCGGGCGTGAGGTGCCTGCCCGGGCGATCCTGATGGCGTCTGCCTCCTCCGTTCCTTCGATCTTGGCTATGGGAGAAACCATAGGCACGTCACAGCCGGATGTCTACTATGACGGGGATAGATTTTCTCGTGTTCGACGGCGAAGGATCTATATTCGAACAGCACAGCAGTGAGGGCCCGACCGCCATACGCGGTCGGGCCCTCACTGCTGTGCTGCCGGTATCCGATCAGGCGGAAACCGATACGGGCGCGGGCGCGCCGAGCATCGCCGACGCGCGCTGGAACGGGGTCAGGGCGGGTGCGGGCTCGGCGGGGGCCTGCGGCTGGCCGTGGCAGGTGAACCCGAGCATGGTCATGGCCCGTACGACCTCCCCGGCGCTGAAGTCCCGGCGGTCCTGGCGCGTGATGACCTGGCCGACCTGCTTGACCGGGTAGGTCCGGCGTCCGATGGTCACGGACTCACCGGCGATGGGCTCGGGCTTCACGCCCTTCATCGACTCCAGCACTCCGGCCTTGGTCAGGTCGAACGGGAATCGGGCGATGACGCAGCGCATGATGCCTCGCAAGGAGAGAAGGAGAAGGAGCGCGGAGGGGACGCGGGATTCACGCAGCCGTGTCGGCGGCGGACTGCCGTACGGGCCTGCGCCGCGCAGCCGCCGCGGGGCGGCGCCGGTTGCGCGAGGCGGAGCCGGTGCGCTCGCGCCGCTCCGCCACCGGGGCGGTGATGACGACCGGGATGCCGGAGGGGGCCTGGGCGCCGGTGATCCGGCTCAGGGCCTCTTCGCCGGAGCGGACCTGGGTGGTCTGCGGGGTGATCCCGGCCGCTGCCATCAGGCGCGCCATGTCGCGGCGCTGGTTCGGGGTGACCAGGGTGACGACGCTGCCGGACTCACCGGCACGGGCGGTGCGGCCGCCGCGGTGCAGGTAGTCCTTGTGGTCGGTGGGCGGGTCCACGTTGACGACGAGGTCGAGGTTGTCGACGTGGATGCCGCGGGCGGCGACGTTCGTGGCGACGAGCACGCTGACGTGCCCGGTCTTGAACTGCGCCAGGGTGCGCGTGCGCTGCGGCTGCGACTTGCCGCCGTGCAGTGCGGCGGCCCGCACCCCGCTGTTCAGCAGGTGGCTGGTGAGCTGGTCCACCGCGTGCTTGGTGTCCAGGAACATGATGACGCGGCCGTCGCGCGCCGCGATCTCCGTCGTGGCCGCGTGCTTGTCGCCGCCGTGTACGTGGAGCACGTGGTGCTCCATCGTCGTCACCGCGGCCGCGGACGGGTCGACGGAGTGCACGACCGGGTCGGTCAGGTAGCGGCGCACCAGCAGGTCGACGTTGCGGTCGAGGGTGGCGGAGAAGAGCATGCGCTGCCCCTCGGGGCGCACCTGGTCGAGCAGGGCGGTGACCTGCGGCATGAAGCCCATGTCGGCCATCTGGTCGGCCTCGTCCAGCACAGTGATGGCCACCTGGTTCAGCCTGCAGTCCCCGCGGTCGATCAGGTCCTTGAGCCGGCCCGGCGTGGCGACGACGACTTCCGCCCCGCCCCGCAGCGCGCTGGCCTGCCGGCCGATGGGCATCCCGCCGACGACCGTGGCCAGCCGCAGCTTGAGCGAGCGGGCGTAGGGGGTGAGTGCGTCGGTGACCTGCTGGGCCAGCTCGCGGGTCGGTACGAGGACCAGTGCGAGCGGCTGACGGGGCTCGGCGCGCTGTCCGGCCGTACGGGCCAGCAGGGCGAGTCCGAAGGCCAGGGTCTTTCCGGAGCCGGTCCGGCCGCGGCCGAGCACGTCGCGGCCGGCCAGAGAGTTCGGCAGGGTCGCGCCCTGGATCGGGAACGGCACGGTGACGCCCTGCAGGGTGAGTGCGGCGAGCAGTTCCCCGGGCATGTCGAGTTCGGCGAAGGCCTCTACGGCGGGCAGCGCGGGGGTGATCGTCTTGGGCAGGGCGAATTCGCCCTGGATGGCGGCCGGCCGGCGGCCGTACCCGCCCGAGCGGCTCGGACCGCCGGAACGGCCGGAAGCCGGGCCGCCGGAGCGGCCGCTGGCCGAACCGCCGAAGCGGCCGCCGCTCTTGCCGTATCCGAATCCAGAACCGGAACCGGAACCGGCACTGCTGTTACGGGTGCGGGTGGATCGTTCGTTCGTGCGTGTGCGGTTCATGCGGAACCTTCCTCGATACGGCACATATCAAGGAATTCTCGCGGTCGTGCACTGCGCGGAGAATTGCAAGAACGGGCCGAATGAAAATACGAAACAGACCTGGCCGGCCGGATATCGCGGCGGGTGCAGGTGCTGAAAATGAGGTGATGCCGACAGGGCGTGAAACCCGGGGTCGACTCGGGGTGAAACCGGACCCGGACCCGGGCGCAGAAACCCGGCGGGCGTGGCGGCCGGCGCGTCGGCCGGCGGAGGAGCCGCGTACGGAGGACGGCGGATTCCTCGGCGCGGTCCCCGCAGCCGGTGCGGGGACGCGCGGAAAACGCGTGCAGCTGGGGCCCGCACCCCGAAGGATGCGGGCCCCAGCTACGAAGTGCGCGTCAGCGTCAGGCGGGAACGATGTTCTCGGCCGTCGGGCCCTTCTGGCCCTGCGCGATGTCGAAGCTGACCTTCTGGCCCTCGAGCAGCTCGCGGAAGCCCTGGGCGGCGATGTTCGAGTAGTGGGCGAACACGTCAGCGCCGCCACCGTCCTGCTCGATGAAGCCGAAGCCCTTTTCCGCGTTGAACCACTTCACGGTTCCAGTAGCCATGTCATATCTCCTTTGGGGCAGTGAATCGGGATCCACACTGTGTCGATCCCGTGTCGCCGCGATGATTGCCCCGTCCGGAAATGACCGGAAAAGTAAAAGCACACCCACGGCCCGAAGACCTGTTGGAGTACTTGAAGTTTTTGGGAACCACAACTGCAACTGAGATCGACAGTAGCACGCATCGGTACCCGTTGTGTGGTGAGGAATCTCGCCTCGTTCGCTGCGAGAAAAAGCCTCACGGCGCGGTCCGTCCAATTCTCATCGCGCCGCCACAGATATTGATGCCCCGCGGGGCGGTGATCTGCGGAGGCGATGCTCAGAACGTCAACCGGAAGAGGGCGCCGCCGCCCGGGGCGGCCTCCGCCGTCAGCTCGGCGGCGTGCGCCCGCGCGATCTGCCGAGCCATCGCCAGGCCCAGCCCCGAACCGGGCAGGGCGCGGGCCGCCCCCGCCCGGTAGAAGCGGTCGAAAACGTGCGGCAGATCCTCCGCCGCGATGCCGGGCCCGTGGTCACGCACCGTGAGCTCCGGCCCGCGGCCCGGGACACCCGGGACGCCCGGCACCAGCTCCACCTCCACGGGCAGCCCGCCCCGGCTGAACTTGGCCGCGTTGTCCAGCAGGTTCCCGAGCAGCCGGCTCAGCCGGGCCGGTACCCCGGGCACCACGACCGGCTCGGCGGGGACCCGCGCCTGGAAGGGCACGGCCGGCCAGTGCGTCCGCGCGGCCTGCGCGCAGTGCTCCACCAGCGCGCCGAGACGGACCTGTTCCACCAGCGGTTGCGGTTCCTCGTCGCGCGCCAGCTCGATCAGGTCGTTGACGAGCCCCGTCACCTCCCGCAGCTGCCGCCCGAGCGCGGCGGAGGCCCGCTCGCGCTGGTCCGGTGTGAGCCGGTCGGCCCGCGCCAGCAGTTCGGCGTTGGTGCGCAGTGCGGTCAGCGGGGTGCGCAGTTCGTGCGAGGCGTCCGCCACCAGTTGGCGCTGCGCGGTGACCGACTGCTCCAGCTCCCCGAGCATGGTGTTGAAGCTCCCGGCCAGCCGGGTGATCTCGTCCTCCCGGCCCGGCGGCGGCAGTTCGATGCGGTGCCGCGGATCGCGGGTGGCGGCGATCCGCTCGGCCGTCGCGGTGAGCCGGGTGACGGGGGCCAGGCCGGTCCGCGAGACCCAGTACCCGAGGAGGGCGGCCAGCAGTACCCCGGCCGCCGCCGTCACCACGAGCCACCCGGCCGCCTCCTCGATGCCGTCCTCGACCGTGTCGGCCCGCAGGGCGACCTGGAGCGCCCGGCCCTTCGCGTAGTCGGTGGTGAGCATCCGGGCGGGGAACCCGGCCACGGTGATGTTCGTGTAATAGGGGGCCTTCCGGCCCGCGGCGACCTGCCGCGCGGCCGGGTCCACGGGCAGCAGTCCCCGCGTGGCGGGGTGATCTGCCGGGTCTGCGGCCACCACCTCCGCGCACGCGGGAGCCGCCAGGAACCGGCACTCCCCCGCCAGGGGGCCCGGCGCTTCTCCCGGGTTGCGCTGGGCGGCGAGCCGCGCGGACTGGGTCAGGCTGAGGTCGAGCTGCTCGTAGAGCGCGGACCGGACCACGAGGAACGCCGCCGCGCACACCCCGACGGCCACGACGGCCACGGCGGCGGTGACGGACAGGGCGAGCCGGGTCCTCAGGGGACCGCGTCTGCGCCAGGCGCGTCCGAGCCTCCGGCGGCCGCCGCTCATGCCGCGTCCAGCCGGTAGCCGACCCCGTGGACGGTGTGCACCAGCCGGGGCTCGCCCCCGGCCTCCAGTTTCCTGCGCAGGTAGCCGACGTACACGGCCAGGGAGTTGGAGTCCGGCCCGAAGTCCCGTCCCCACACCAGCTCCAGGATCAGCTCGCGCGGGAGTACCTGGCCGGGGTGACGCAGGAGCAGCTCCAGCAGGGCCGCTTCGGTACGGCTGAACTCCAGCGGTCGGCCGCCCCGACGGCCCGTCCGGGTCGCGGGGTCGAGGACGAGGTCGGCGAAGCCGAGCGGGGCGGCGCCGACCGGTCCGGGCGCGGCCCGCCTGAGCAGCGCCCGGACGCGGGCGATCAGCTCGTCCAGGGCGAACGGCTTGACGAGGTAGTCGTCGGCGCCCGCCTCCAGGCCGTCGACGCGCTCGCTGACGGAGTCGAGCGCGGTCAGTACGAGGACGGGCGTACGGTCGCCCATGGCCCGCAGCTGCCGGCAGACGGCGAGCCCGTCGAGGACCGGCATCATCACGTCGAGGACGACCGCGTCGGGCTCCCAGGCCGCCACCTGCGAGAGCGCGGCCAGGCCGTCGGCCGCGCCCCGGACCTCGTACCCCTCGACCGTGAGACCGTCCTCGACGGCCGCCCGTACCTCGGGCTCGTCGTCGACGACGAGGAGGCGCTGCCTGCCCGTGCTGAGTGCGGTTCCCGTGTTGTCCATGGAGCTCATGCTGCAAAGCCTGCCAAACGCTTCTGAGAGAACCTCTTAGAACCTTCTTAGGGCGCACCGGGAGTGTGCGGCCATGACCACACCACCTCACACACCCGCGGCCCTCTCCGTCGTGATCGGTGCGGGCGGCACCGGCGGGCACATCTATCCCGGCCTCGCGCTCGCGGAGGCACTGCGCGACGCCGTGCCCGCAGCCGTGGTCTCGTTCATCGGGACCGAACGGGGCCTGGAGACCGAGCTGATCCCCGGCGCCGGCTACCGCCTGCACACCGTCGACATGATCCCCTTCGACCCGGCCCTCGGCGCGAAGAGGTACCTGCTGCCCGCGGCGCTGCTGCGCTCGGCGCACCAGGCGCGCTCGGTGATCCGGGCGCAGGGCGCCCACGTCGTCGTCGGCATGGGCGGTTATCCGAGCGCGCCCACCGTGCTCGGGGCGCGGCTGGCCGGGCTGCCGGCCGTGATCCACGAGTCGAACGCGGTGCCCGGCCGTGCCAACCAGTTCGCGGCCCGGCTCACCCCGCACGTCGCGGTGGCTTTCGACCGCAGCCGGGGGCACCTGTCGGGCGGGGACCGGGCCCTGACCACGGGAATGCCGATCTCCGCGGCACTCGCCGGCCTCGCGCGACTCCCCCGGCCGGACCGGGCGGCCGTGCGCGCCGAGGCCCGGCGTGCCCTCGGCGTCCCCGCCGGGCGGCGCCTCGTCGTCTTCAACGGCGGCAGCCTGGGCGCCGTACGGCTGACCGGGGCCGCCGTGGCGCTGGCCGGGCTCTGGCAGGGGCGGGACGACGTACAGCTGCTGATCAAGACGGGTCCGGCGGCGCTGCCCGGTGCGGTCGCCGACCTCGCCGCATCCGGCGGGCAGCGGATCGCGCGGGCGGCGGCGTACCTGGACCGGATGGACCTCGTCTACGCGGCCGCCGACCTGGTGGTGTGCCGAGCGGGCTCGGCGACCGTCGCCGAGCTGGCGGCGACCGGGGTGCCTTCGGTGCTGGTGCCCTACCCGTACGCCCCCGGCGACCACCAGACCCACAACGCGCGGGTGCTGTCCGACGCGGGCGCGGGTCTGCTGCTGCCCGACGCCGAGACCACCGCCGGGCGCCTCGCCGATCTCGTCGGCCCGCTGCTGGCCGACCCGGCCCGGCTGGCGGCGATGGCCGGAGCCGCCGACCCCGGCCCGCACGCGCGGGCCGCCGAACTGCTGGCCGCGGAGGTCCTCCGCGTCGCCGGCCTCGTCCCCACCCCACACCTGGAGCGCATATGAACAGCTGGACCGACCGCACCGTCCTCGTCACCGGTGCCGAGGGCTTCATCGGCTCGACGTTGGTGGACCTGCTGGTCGCGCGGGGCGCGCGGGTGCGCGCCTTCGTCCACTACAAGCCGTACGCCGAGAAGGGCCACCTGGCGCGTTACCTCGCCGATCCGGACGGCCCGGTGGAGATGTGGGCGGGCGACGTCCGCGACGCGGGCCGGGTCAGCGATGCGGTGGCCGGCTGCGACACCGTCTTCCATCTGGCGGCGCTGATCGGGATCCCGTACAGCTACGCCTCGCCGGGCGCGTACGTGCAGACGAACGTGACCGGTACGCAGAACGTGGCGGAGGCCTGCCGCCGGCACCGCGTGGGCCGTCTGGTGCACACCTCGACCAGCGAGGTCTACGGGACGGCGCTGACGGCGCCGATCTCCGAGAGCCATCCCCTGCAGCCGCAGTCCCCGTACTCCGCTTCGAAGATCGGCGCGGACATGATGGCGCTCTCCTTCCACCACGCCTTCGAGCTGCCGGTGGCGGTGGTGCGCCCCTTCAACACGTACGGGCCGCGCCAGTCGGCGCGCGCGGTGATCCCGACGATCCTCGCCCAGCTGCACGCGGGCTCCCGGGAGATCCGACTCGGCTCGCTCGCCCCGACCCGGGACTTCACGTACGTGACGGACACGGCCGAGGGGTTCCTGGCGGTGGCGGAATGCGACCGGGCGCTGGGCGAGGTGGTCAACCTCGGCACCGGCGAGGAGATCTCCGTGGGAGCCCTGGCCGAGGCCCTGATCGCTGCCTCCGGCCGGGATGCGGAGGTGGTGGTGGACCCTTCGCGGCTCCGCCCGTCGGGCAGCGAGGTCCAGCGCCTGCTGTCGGACAACTCCCGGGCCCGCGAGTGGGCCGGCTGGCGGCCGCGGGTCGGCCTGGAGGAGGGTCTGCGCCGCACCTCGGACTGGATCGCGGCGAACCCTTCGCTCTTCGCTCCGGACCGGTACGCGGTGTAGTGCCGGTCGGCCCGTCGCGGAGGCGGGTGCGGGGTGGGAGGGGCATTCTGGGTGCCGGAACACCCATTGATCGAGGAGGACGCCCGATGACGGGACCAACGGGACCCGGTGCTCTGCCTGAACCCGACCTCGTCGAGCGACCGCACGGTCTGACGGTGGAGCGCGCGATGAAGGCCTCGCCCGAGGCGGTGTACCGGGCGTGGACCGAGGGGTTCGACACCTGGTTCGCGGAGCCGGGCACGGTGCGGATGCGGGCCGCGGTGGACGAACCGTTCGTGTTCGTCACCCGGCACGAGAACCGGGTCCACCCCCACTACGGAAGGTTCCTGGAGCTGGAGCCGAGCAGGCTGGTGCGGCTGACCTGGGTCACGGGCGCCATGGGCACCGGCGGTGCCGAGACGGTCGTCACCGTCGAGCTGGAGCCCGCCCCGGACGGTGGGACCCGGCTGCGGCTGACCCACACCGGCTTCTACGACCGGGCCGGCGCCGAGCGCCACGAGCAGGCGTGGGCCGACCACGTCCTGCCCCACCTGGACGACGTCCTGACCGCGAACGCACGGGGCTAGGCCGTCTCTTTCGGATCTTGTCGGCCGAGCCCGCGGCGTCCGGTGCCGTTCATCGCAAGGCGGAGGGTCGCCCTTGTACTGGACGTACTGGGGCGGGCCCGACAACGCAGCGAGGTGCGGTGCCGGGCGCCGCGGGCCCGGCAAGATCCGGAAGAGACGGCCTGGATCCTGTCGTCTGCGCAGCCCCGGCCGTGCCACCGGCCGGGGCTGTTCGGGTCAGAGGCGGGAGCCGTTTCCGAGCGTGCGCCGGGAGGCCGGAGGTTCCGCGTCGGCCGGGGCGGGCGCGTCGGCCGGGGCGGGCGCGGTGGGCGGGGCGGGCGGGGGTACGTCGTCGGCGGCTCGTTCGGCGGCGGTGCGGCCGCGGGCGGCGGGCTGCTCCTGGGGGTCGACAGCGGGGGCGGGTCCTTGCCCGAGCGGGCGGCGCGCAGTGCTCATCGTCGTAGTCTCGCAGCCTTCCTGACGTGCCGTCCGGGGAGGGTGCCCGGTCGCGCCGCGCGTACCGCGGGCCGGTGGTGGGGACCCGGTGTCCCGCCTCGGCTGCCGCGGCCCCGAGGGCCGGCTCGCGCGGACCGGGGCCGCATCCGGGACGGATGACGACACGCACCGGACCGGCTGCCGCGTACCCGCGCGCACGGGCGGAGCCGTGGAAATCTGGGTCACTCCGGACTGCCCAGCACTCCGCGGACCACCGAGTGAAGGAAGCCACCGTCATGACCACGAACAGCGCGTACGTCATCGTCGGAGCGGGACTGGGCGGGGCGAAAGCCGCGCAGGTCCTGCGCGAGGAGGGCTACGACGGCCCGCTCGTCCTCATCGGTGCGGAACACGAGCGCCCCTACGAGCGGCCGCCTCTCTCCAAGGACTACCTGCTGGGCACGAAGGAGCGCGAGACGGTCTACGTACATCCGGAGCATTGGTACGCCGAGCACGACGTCGACCTGCGGCGGGGCGCGACGGCCACCGCCCTCGACACCGCGGCCCGCCGGGTGACGCTCGCCGACGGCCGCCGGCTCGACTACTCCAAGCTGCTGCTGACCACCGGTTCCTCACCGCGCCGGCTGCCCGTTCCCGGCGCGGACCTGGACGGGGTGCTGTACCTGAGGCGGCTGGAGGACAGCGACCGGCTCAAGCGGGCCTTTCGGCCCGGCGCGGCGGTCGTCGTGATCGGCGCGGGCTGGATCGGCCTGGAGACCGCTGCCGCCGCGCGTGCGGCCGGCGCCCGGGTGGTGGTGCTGGAGAGCGCCGAACTGCCGTTGCTGCGGGTGCTCGGCCGGGAGGTCGCCCAGGTCTTCGCCGACCTGCACCGGGACCACGGCGTCGACCTCCGGTTCGGCGTTCGGATCAGCGAGATCACTGGTGACGGGGACACCGCCGACGGTGTCCTGCTCGACGACGGCACCCGCCTGGCGGCGGACACCGTCGTCGTGGGTGTCGGGATCACACCCAACACCGGCCTGGCCGAGGGTGCGGGGCTGGAGGTCGACAACGGCATCGTCACCGACGACCACCTGCGCACCTCCGCACCCGACGTGTACGCGGCGGGTGACGTGGCCAACGCCCACCATCCCTTCCTCGGGCGGCGCATCCGGGTCGAGCACTGGGCCAACGCCCTTAACCAGCCGCAGACCGCCGCCCGCGCCATGCTCGGGCAGGACGTCGTGTACGACCGGCTGCCGTACTTCTTCACCGACCAATACGACCTGGGCATGGAGTACACCGGGTACGTGGAGCCCGGCGGCTACGACCGGGTCGTCTTCCGGGGAAGCGCCGAGTCCCGGGAGTTCATCGCGTTCTGGCTGGCCGGCGATCGCGTCCTGGCCGGCATGAACGTCAATGTCTGGGACGTCACCGAGCCGATCCAGACCCTCATCCGCTCCCGCGCGCCCATCGACCCGGTGCGCCTCGCCGATCCGCAGGTCCCCCTGGAATCTCTGCTCACCCGCTGACCGGGGCGGGTGGAGCCCGGTGCGCGTCGAGTCGGCGCAGAGCGAGGATGCCCCCGATGCCCGGGACGGCCGACAGCGGTACGGCCGCTCGGTCCGGGCCGCGCTCTCGGGTGACCGCGATGATGACGATCAGGTAGGCGCAGCCGTGCACCGGGCCCACGGCGGAGGCGAGCGCGGGCAGGTGCAGCACGCCGAGGTTGACCAGCAGGACGGCCAGGGTGGCGAGTTCGAGGGTGGCGGAGATCCGCAGGAGCAGGCTTGCGCGGTTCTGCATGTCAGGCTCCTGTGGTGGATCCGGGACGGACGATCATCAGGACGGTTACCGTGGCCCACAACAGGTTGAACACTCCGGTGTACATGGCCAGTTGTCGGACGGCCCGCTGTACGGCGGCCTGCTGCACGGCGGCCCGTTGTACGGCGGAGGTCGCCCGCGCGTCGGGGTCGCCGTGCAGGCCGGCCAGGGCCGCTGCCTGGCGGGGCAGCACCAGTCCGGCGAGCACAGCGGCGGCTGCGGCGGTCAGTGCCATCGAGGTGAGGAGCCAGGGACTGGTCAGCACCTGGAGGCTCCGGGCGGTCGCCAGGCCGAAGACCGGCACCACGACCGCGATCACGGCGTAGATCCGGCAGATGCGGTGCAGCGTACGGACCTCCGCGAGGGAACGCGCATCCTCGGGGGCGGCCAGGACTCGGCGCGCGGCCGCGGGGAACATACTGGCGGCGACGGTGACGGGGCCGATCGTGATGATCGCCGCCAGGACGTGGACGGCGAGGAGGAATTTCGTCACGCGGCCGATCCCGTCCGGTGGCCGGTGACCTGGGTGGCGGGCAGCCGGCCGGCCCTGGCGGTGCCGGTCAGTTCGTCTTCCGTCACGGTGACGTCGAAGACGAGGTGCAGACGCAGGGGCTTGGTGATCGACTGGCGCCACGTCAGGCGGTCGCCGTGGAGCGCGAGTGCGGTCAGCGGAACCTCCTCCGCGTCCGACGCGGCGACTCCGTGCAGGTCACCGTCGTGCGTGAACAGGCGGAGCACGGCCCGCTGCCTTCCGATGGGGGTGGCGAGGAGGAGGTTCCAGATGCCTTCAACGGACATGGGTGCGCTTTCTCGGTGGTGGGGCCGGTGCGGCGGGGCCGGGTGGTGAGGGTCAGAAGGCTGCGGGAACCGGGCCCGAGGCCTGCCAGACGGTGCCGCGGCGTTCGTGGGCGAACAGCTGTTCCACGGCGTGTGCGATGCGCGGGCCGAGTTCGCGCTCCAACAGGTACAGGCCCAGGTCCAGACCGGAGGTGACCCCCGCGCCTGTGACCAGGTCGCCGTCGTCGACGACGCGGGCGTCGATCGCCACCGCGCCGGTGGCATCGAGCAGGTCTCTCCCGAGATGGTGGGTGGTGACGGGCCGGCCCTCGATCAAACCGGCCATGGCGAGTACCAGGGAGCCCCCGCAGACCGTGGCGACGGTCAGTCCCGGCCGGTCCAGGGCGTCCTTCAGCAGTGCGGGCAGGCCGGTTTCGAGTGCGCGGCCGAGGAGGGCGGGAATGGAGTCGGCGTTCACCGGGGCGTCCGGATCGGAGAGGTCGCCCAACGGGCCGGCGGCGCCCGGCACGAGGACCAGGTCCGCGCTCCGCGGGTCGAGCCGGGCGGTGGCCCGCAGGGAGATCGGTCCCGCGCCGCCGGGTACCTCCCGCGGGCCCTCCGCGGAAACCAGTTCCACCCGCAGGGCTCCCGGTGCGGCCATCGAGCCGGCGTGCAGGACCTCGTACGGGGCGATGACGTCCAGGGGGTCGAAGCCGTCGAACAGCACGATCTGACACAGCATCGGACAGGGTTCCTTGTCTCTGGGATCGGCGCACGGATGCTGCGCCGACACCGACGCTAGTCACGGCCCCCAACCCTCGGAAGAGGCTGGAATGCCACCTTCCAACGGATTCCGGCCAACTGGAATCCCGGTCACCATGAGGCATCTGACCTGTAGTAATGATGAGACTGGTGCCCCGGCACGCGGATCGTGTGCACCGCGCACAGCTATGGTTGGGCCATGCATACCGTGGCCGTGATCGCCCTGGACGGAGTGATTCCGTTCGATCTGTCGACCCCCATCGAGGTGTTCTCGCGCACCCGTCTGCCCGACGGCCGCGCGGCCTACCGGGTCCGGGTCTGCGCGGCCTCCGCCGAGGTCGACGCCGGGGCTTTCACCCTGCGCGCGCCGTGGCCGCTGGCGGCGCTGGCCGAGGCGGACACGATCATGGTGCCGGGCACGGCCGATCCGACGGCGCCCGTACCCGAGGAGGTCCTCGACGCGCTGCGGGAAGCAGCCGGGCGGGGAACCCGGATCGCCTCCATCTGCGTGGGCGCATTCGTACTGGCCGCCACGGGCCTCCTGGACGGCCTGCGCGCCACCACGCACTGGTCGGCCGCTGATCTGCTGGCCGCGCTCCATCCTGCCGTCGAGGTGGACCCCGGGGTGCTGTACGTGGACAACGGGCACCTGCTCACCTCGGCCGGGGCCGCCGCCGGGCTCGACCTGTGCCTGCACATGATCCGGCGCGACCTCGGCTCCGCGGTCGCGGCGGACGCCGCCCGGCTGTCCGTCATGCCGCTGGAACGCGACGGCGGGCAGGCCCAGTTCATCGTCCACGACCAGCCGCCGGCGCCTCGTGGATCGGTCCTGGAGCCGCTCATGCGGTGGATGGAGGACAACGCCCGGCGCGAGCTCACCCTCGACGAACTAGCCCGGCAGAGCGGCATGAGCATCCGGACCCTGAACCGCCGCTTTCGCGAACAGACCGGCACATCACCCCTGCAGTGGCTGCACCGGGCCCGCATCCGCCAGGCCCAGCACCTGCTGGAGACCACCGCCCACCCCGTCGAACGGATCGCCGCGCAGGTCGGCTTCGGCTCCCCCACCGCGTTCCGTGAACGCTTCAAACGCCTCACCGGCACGAGCCCGCACGCCTACCGACGTACGTTCCGGACGCAGCAGGCGCCGTGACCCGGCCGGGGCGGTGTGAGCTGCCGTGCAGCCGGGTCGACGACGTGAGCGGGGTTTTCCGGCCTGATCCGTCTCTTTCGGATCTTGCCCGGGCCCACGACGCCCGGCACCGCACCCGGCCGCTGGCCGAACGTCCTGTGTGTGGTGCGATCACGGCGTCGACGCCCTCCTGGACAGCCCCGTTCACCGGGCGGAGCCCGCTGCTTCAGCAAGCTGGTGACCGTGGTGCAACGCGAAATCACCAAGGACGCCGCGCCGTCGGCCACACCACGACCATCGCTGACGGCGGCCACCAGGGAACCGGACTCGTCATCCCGCAGCTCCGCATCAAAACGAGGCGCTCCCGGCCATGTCGATTGCCGAATGACGGCACCGACGTGTCCCGAGACTCGGTGGCGGTCGTCGAATGGCCCATTGGCATCAGCGATGCGGACCTCGGCGAGAATGGCGAGATGAACCATCCGGTCTGATCCGGTCGCCCGATCCGACCGATCGCACGGTGGTGCAGAAGACAACGGCCGGAACCGGCGACGCAGGCCGGGCCGCCGAGGACCTGGCCTGCGCTGAACACATCGGCCGGCATTTCGCCGGAGGCGGTGCCGCGGCGGCCCCGTATCTCCACCGCGCGATCGACGATCCCTAGTTGCCGAAGGCAGCGAGGGCCAAGCGTTGGGCCACCACGGTTCCGGCGCCGTTGTCGAGGGACGACGACGTACCGATCGCGTATACCGCGCGCCGGTTGAGGTCCTGGGAGGCGAAGACGCCGCTCCGGTATCCCGGATCGGAGCCCGTCTTGCCCCACAGGACCGAGCCGTCGGGCAGCGGCACGGACATGAGGCCGACGCTGAAGCATGCCGTGCCCTTCGACGGGCCGGTGTTGCAGTTGGAGCCGTTGGCGTACGGCAGCGGCTTGCCGTCGGTGCCCTTCGGCACCGCGAACAGCTCCGCCGCCTGCGCCGGACGCAACAGTCGGCCGTCGAACAGGCCGGAGATGAAGCGGTCCAGGTCACCCGTGGTCGAGGTCATGCTGGCGGGCAGTCCGCCCTGCACGTTGACATCGACCAGCTCGCCGTTGCTCCTGGCCATGTAACCCGGCAGGTAGGGCGCAGGCACGGGCGTGCTGCGGCCCGGCACGGCGGCTCTGGTTTCCCGCATCTTGAGCGGCTTCAGGATGCGGGCAGTCACCTCGTACTGGTACGGGTGCTTGGTGATCTCTTCGATGAGCTTGCCTGCGACGCGGTAACCGAAGGAGTTGTACTCCTGCCGGGTACCCGGGCGAAAGCGCGGACCCGGCGCCGGCCTGCCCACGGGGCGAAGCGTCTGCTCGATGACCTCGTCGAAGGAGAGGTACTCGAAGCGGCGCTCGATCTCCTCGTCCGCCGGGGTGGCCGGGGACCCCTCGAAGTCCTGGGGCAGGCCACCGGTGTGGTTGAGCAGCTGCCGGACGCTGATCGGCTCCTCGAACCGGCTCTCCGGCAGCAGCCCGGGCAAGTAGTGCTGGACGCTCTGGTCCAGATCGACGCGGCCCTCGGCGGACAGTTGGAGGAGAATGACGGCCTCCATGGGCTTGCTGATGCTGCCGATACGGAAGTGCGCATCGGGGCTGATGGGCTTGCCGGTATTGATGTCTCCGGACGTACCGCGCCATCTCTGCCCGTTCTTGTGCACGTCGGCCACGATGCCGGCGGCACCGTCGTCCGGGCGCACGGCAATCGCCTCGCGCAGGGCGGCACGGTCGAGGTCCTTTGCGGTGCCGGCGTGCGCGGAGGCAGCGGTGGCGGCCTGCGCGGGGACGATGGCACCGAACGCCAGGGCGGCGGTCAGGGACAGGGCCGAGGAACGGCGCATGGGGGAATCTCCACTTGGAACGTGATGATCAAGTCCAGGTGAGTCTGTCCGTCCGAGTCTGCCCGGTTCGTCGGGGATCACCCTGCCCGGACCCTGATCATTCCCTGACCCTGCATCAGGGGTCCGGAGGACGGTGATCCCCCCGAACTCACGGTTGCTGAGAGGGTGGTTCGCCCTACTGATGCCCCTGGCGAGGGGACAGGCTGACGCCCTTCTCGGCGGCGAGGGCTTGCAGTTTCTCGACGTCGTCGGCGGGGACGCACACGAACGCCCGCAGGCCGCCGTCGCCGCGGCGCAGGATGTAGCTGGCAAGGCTGTCGGTCATCCGGTTGCCTTCCTGGTCGTAGAAGAGCCACCGGACGCGTACGAGGTAGATCGTGGCGCTGAGCCGTTCATGGCTCAGGCGCTCGAATCCGACGGAGGCCAGGCCGAGCCTGCGGTAGAGGGGGTAGGACTGTTCCAGCCCTCTGGCCATCGCTTCCCGGGATTCCAGGACGCCCGCGCCCTGCTCGTCGTTGAGGATCATGCCGGGGCTCCCCCACAGAGCGGCGGCCGCCTGGGCGTCGTAGGAGGTGAGGGTGCCGGCGTAGCGGTCGAGGTAGTCGTCGATCTCGGCTGCGATGTCGTCCATGACACCCACCGTAGGCGCGGGCGCCGTCACGGCCGGGACGGTGGTGTGCGGTGTCCTGCCCGTCGCCGGGAACTGCGTCGGCAGACCTATGCGCGAACGGGGACGGCTGAGGCTTCCCGGGACGCCCGGGGCTAGCGGGAGAGGGTGTAACGGAACATGTGCAGGGTCCAGGACGGCTCGGCGGTCGGCTTCGTCGCGTACTGCACGGCCCCCAATGGCCGCGTAGAACGGAGCGGCGTTCGGATCCGAGGCGACGATGAGCTCTGATCGCCCCAGCTCGCTGGACCGCATGTTGCCAGAGAAGCTTGCCGTGGCCCTTGCCGATCTCGTCGGCGTCGACAAAGAGCTTGCCCAGGAGCAGGTCACCGTCCTCGTCGGTGAAGGCATAGAAGCCGAGCCTCTTGCCGTCCTCCTCCAGGACGAAGACCGGGTTGTTCCGGACACGGCGGCAACGGGATGGGGATGCCGTGGGCTGTGAACGTCTCGGTGAGAGAGGCGTACTGGTCGGTGGTCAGCCGGTCGCGCTTCCAGATCGCTTGTGCGGTCTGGGTCGTACGGGCGATGGCGGACCTCAGCCCGCCCGGGCGTCCGGCGCTGAGCTCATCGCCGCGCGGGGCGAAGGCGTCACGGACCTGTCTGTTCAGTGCGCTGAACTCTGCGGCGGAAAGGGCGGGCACGGCGGCATGGTCGTACGCGCCTGATGTCACCGCTGCGGCGGCGGTCTGCCGGATCGCGTCCAGCGTCCTTTCGGACAGCCGGGATGCCGTGGCGACGAAGGCTGCCACCTCGGGCGGAACCATAGACATGGGCCCACCGTAGCCGTTGGACGAGATGGCGGGCCTTCCGGTCCCGGGGCGAGCGACCCGCACCCGCTTCGGGCTGTCGTGGCACCTACCGCGTCCGGCCGGCCCCGGGAAGCAGTTCCCCACCGGCGTACACGGCACCGAAGGCCTTCGCGCGGCGTGGACGCACCGGCGCAGCGCGCGCCGAGGCGTCGTCCGGTTGGGCCGCAACGAGACCGGCGACGTGGCCACGATCATCGTCACCAGCGGCATGCCCGGCGCCGAAGCATGGCGTAGCAGCCATCGGCCGGGCGCTCGTCGCGCTCGCGCGCCCCCGGCACAACGGCCTGCGCCGGTGTGCGACGCCGCCGAAGCGCTGCTGCCGATCCTCGACCCCCTCAGGAGTGTCGGTGATAGGCCTTGTTGGCGATCCGCCAGCCGTCGTCGACACGGGCCAGCAAGAAGATGTCGGTGAACGTGTCCGAGCCGTGCGAGAGCGACATGGTCGCAGTCGCGACGGTGCCGTGGACATCGATGATGTCGATGCGGCGAGACCGGGTCGGTTCGTCGGGGGCCGGTCGGCCTCGGAAGAGAGCGCAGTACTCGTTCAGGGACCACGAGACGAATGCGCCGTCCCGGACGCCTTCGATGTGGGCGGTGGGGAGGAAGGCGGTCCTGAAGTGAGCAGGGTCGCCGGTGGCGTGTCCGCGGATGTAGGCGCGGAGCGGTTCGAGTACGGCGTCCTGCATGGTGGGCACCGTGGCGGTGTCGGACCCGGGGTCGGCAGGGGTGTCGGCCGGATTGGCTGCGCTGCGCAGAGGGGTGTTCGACGCGGCGGCCAGAAGAGACAGGTCCTTGGCCAGCGCGCCGATGGTGAACTCAGCCGTGACCGCTCCCGGCTCGTCGACGAGGAACGGGCGTTTGCGGGCCACGAGCTCGCCGAGCTGGCCGAGTTCGAGGATGTCCAGTGCCTGGCCGCGGGGAAGACCGAGGGCGTCGGACTGCCGCAGTGAGTCGCGCAGCGCGAGGACGGCGCCGGCGAGGCTGTTGTTGGCGATCAGCTTGAGTGAAGCGGCGGTGGGGGCGTCGTCGACGCGCCGCACGGTGCCCAGCGTTTCCAGAACCGGTCGGACTCGATCGAATGCGTCCTGGCAGGCGGCCGCGAGAATCTGCAGGGTGCCGGCCGAGGCAGCAGGCGGAGAGCCGAGCAGGGGCGCGTGGACGTAGGACCCGCCGATTTGCCGGGCCATCTCCGACGCTTCGGCGGGAGCGATGGTGCTGGTGTTCAGCACGATCGTGTCTGCTCGCAGCGAGCCATGGATGTCTTCGAGGACCTGCCGGCAGGCCGGACCGTCGAACAACGCCAGGAGCACGAGGCCGGCCTTCGCCACGGCCTCCTGCGGATCGCTGGTCATCCTGACGGCGCCTGACGTGCGCCCGGAGCATGTCCAGCCGACGACGTCCCGGTCCTTGGCAGCCAGCCGTGTCGCGATCGAGTCGCCCATGCGGCCCATGCCGAGGACGGCGATGGTGTTCGGTGAGGTCATGAGCGCCAGATTGGTGCACGGTGATGGCTGCGACAAGCGCGTATCTCGCAGCCCAGCTCTGCGCAATGCGCACATCGGCTGGTCATGCAGGTGCCATGGAACTGGCCGTGTGGCGGGCTTTCGTCAACCGTGTGTCGGCTTCTTGCGGCCGTCCGGCCGGCCGCCGATCACGGTGTGCATGGCTGTCTGTTTTCATGAAAAAAGCCATGGAGCAGGCATAGGGTCTTGACCCATGAACATAAACGGAGACCCTGGGGATCCTGAGCCCAACGATGTATACGAGATAGGACCGCTGACGTACCGCCAGGGGTTCATCAGCGTCTGGAAGGAACGGCACGGACAGAGGGAGGAAGCGCTGATGCACGACCGCGCGGTTGTCGCCGTGTACACCGGCACCCCGGAGCGGCCGGCCGAACGTGCCCAACTGTTCCGGGCATGGGTGGATGCCAACGAGCTTCCCTCGGTCCTGGCCCATTGGGCCAACATCCTGCGCTGAGGCCAGGATCTCTCCTCGTGCTCGACCTGCCCGGCCGTGACCGTGGTGGACTCCGAGCCGACCCGCCCGTGATCGGCTCGGAGGGGCCAGCCGGGGCGTATCAGCCCAGGACGAGCGGGAACCTCACCGCCGCGTGGCGCAGTTCGGCGCGCTGTGCGTCCGTGGGCGCGTTGCGGCCGGTGCCGACCAGGAGTGCGTCCCGGTCGGTGAACGTGGTGGGGAACGACGCCCCGGCGATCCGCTCCAGCATGGCGCGCGAGCGGGCCATGCTCTCCCCGGGCGGCCGGGTGGGAGCGCCCGGGAGGTGGGCGATCAGGTCGAGGTGGTGCAGCGTCCACTCCAGGACGTACGCGCCGAGGTAGTCGCCCACGGTGAGGACCTCGTCGCGGGTGCCCACCCGGGCCCGCGGATCGGCGAGTCCGGCGGCGCGGCCGGCGGCGGAGCCGACGTCGTCGAGGTGGAACCGGAGCAGGTGCGGGTCCCCGTACGCGGCGGCCAGCCGGACGGTGAGGGCGTCGAGCGGGTCCTCGCCGGTCGGGGGCCGGTCCTCGACGTGCCAGTAGGTCACCGCGTCGACGGTCGGCTCCGTCGTGGCGGGGGTGGCAAGGGTGATCAGGACGTCCTGGGCATCGATGACCAGGTGGCACACGAGGTCCCGCACGAGCCAGCCGGCACAGCCCGACGGCCGTGCGAAGTCCGGGTCCGGGATCTGGGCGACCGCCGCAAGCAACGCCGTCCAGGAACGGGTGAAGAGGTCCACACCGGCACCGTAGTGCGGCGCTGCCGCGGCGGACAAGCGCGGCCATACGGGCCGGCCGGGCGTGTCCCCCGCCGGAATGCTTTGCGTCACGCGAGGACGAACCCGCCTGCGCATGCCGCCATCGGCACTGGGCGCACAGCCATCCCGCTTCGCCCTCCGGACGGTACTTCCACCGGTACCCGGTGACCGGCGGCCCGATGCCGGTGACCGGCTTTGTCGCCGGGATCCGGGCGCACGCGAGGACCGAGACCACGAGCGAGATCGTGTGGCGGGCCGAGTTCCAGCCGTCGGGAATCCCTGCCGCGGACGCGGAAGGCATCGTCGCCGGCGTCTTCGACGGCGGACTGGACCACCTGGCCGGCCTGATCGCAAGGGAGACGGCGACAAGCGACTGACAGGAAATACAACGCGGGCGCCTACGGTCACGCCGGGAGCTGACCACCGCGTCCAGCTGGACAGGGGTGCGCGGCGCCGCCTCGGCCAGGGCCCGGCCGGAGGGCTGGACGCAGGACGGGACGGACGCCTCCGGCGTCGAGGGCCGGGCCGGCATCATCCGAGTAGGAGAGGCCCAAGGGTCGAGGGCCCGGCATCCGGTGTGTTCAGTCGGTGAGGAAGGCGCCTTCGCGGCAAGCACGGCAGACGAAGACGTAGCCCAGCTGGCCGCCGAGGTTCATCGCGGTCTGCGAGGAGATCCCTTCTTCCAGATGCGCCGCGAATTCCGTCGTCCCGGCGCAGGACGGGCATGCGGGCAGTCGGTCGTCCTCAAGGTAGGAGGGGCTGCCTCCGAGTGACCCGAGCACTTCGCGTTGCTTCCCGAATCGTTCTTCGGGTTCCCGCTTCCATCCTGAGCGGGCAAGGTCGTATGCGTCGGGGGCGAGTTCGTCGTGGCCGTCGTGGCCGTCGTTCTCCTCGGGGTCGAGCGTAACGACGTGGGTGCGGATGGCCGAGACGGCGGGCAGCAGCGTCACTCCCGTCTCGGGCACGGATACCGGCTGCAGTTCCTCCCGCGGGAACAGGTAGACCCGGTTCGCGCCGGAAGTCGCGTCCCAGAATTCACATGCGCCGGGGTCGTTCTGGCACACGAATACCGACAGGACGCCGTACTCGACGGGGAGATGGACGAAGAACTGCAACGGCTCTCCGCAGCAGGAGCCGCACATGGGCCAGGTGAATCCTGCAGGAGCCAACGGCAAGCCCCCGGTACGCGGGACGTCCGAATCGGCCGGAGCGGTGCCGTCGTAGATCATCAGAGTTGTCTGCATGGCGACAGGCTAAGGGCTGCCTACGACATGACCGGCTCCGTCATCGGCAGCCCCACCGAACGCCTTCGGCAGGCGCATCGACCAACTCCCGGTCCCGCCCACCGGCGTGCCGAGCGCCCTTGAGAATGCGGTGTCCGGCGCCGGCGCCCGGCGAAGCGGCCTGCCAAGGGTGTGCGGGGAGCGTCCGGGCGCCGCCACGCCCCCACCAACCCACGGCTCCGGCAGCGCCCCTGCCCCTACCAGCAGGCTCGGGCCAGGCCAGGCCCGCCGTCTCGTACGCCGACGACCATTGCGCCCACCCTGCCGCACCCAGCCGGCACCGCCCCGACCAGGACGCTGCCACCGACACCGCGCTGCCTACCCGGCATCACCACCACACCCTCCCCACCGTCACTTCAAGTCGGCTTTGACGCCTCGATGGCCAAGCTCAACAGCCTCAAACGAGCTCCGACCGATGGCCGGCCGCAGCTGGTTGACCTTGGCCTGCCGGCCTTCACCGACCACGCACCACTGATTCAGCCAGGATCGGGAGAGCCCGGATACCGGACCTGATCCTGTTCACCGAGCGGGTTCGGCCTGGCGAAGACTGCGGAACACCTCCGCGGTCGTCCATCCGCGCAGGGTGGCGTGAATCGACGAGCGGAATGCGGCCTCGGCCGTGGTGTCGTCGAGGACCCCGGCCAGTTCGAGAGTCACGAGCCCGTGCAGGGTTGCCCAGATCGACAGGGCGATCGCGGTTGCGTCGCCAGCGAGGGCGGACGCCGTCAAGGCGCGATCGATCGCCGCGAGGAGCGGACGGATCGGGTCACTGGCACCGACCTCTCCCGACGGGTCGAAGGACTGCACACCGCCGAACAGCACCGTGTACAGGTGGCTGTGTCCGCACCCCCAACGACGGTAGGCAACGGCCAGCGCGTAGAGGTCGGCGAGAGGGTCCGCGGACGTCTGCGCCGTCGACAGGTCCTGGAACAGGCCGGCGACGGCTCTGTCGCGCACCGCACCGATCAGCCCGTCCTTACCCCCGAACAAGGAGTACACCGCCGTCGTCGACGCCTCGGCAGCAGCAGCCACGGCGCGGACCGTGACCGACTCTCGCGGACGGGTGGCGAGCATCTCGGTCGCGCACTCCACGAGCCGCTCTTTGACGGCTTCGTCGTTTGTTCTGGGCCTACCCACGGTCAGCAGCCTACCTTCTTTGATAACGTCGTTTTGAAACAGCGTTCTGAAACTGTCGGAGGTCCGCCGTGCCCACGTCCGCCAAACGCCTCGTCCGCCTCACCGGTCACATACTGCTGACCCTGGCCGCCGTCTCGGCGCTGGTCGTCATCTTCCTCGTGCTGATCGCCCTCACGGACGGGGCAGGTTCCGGGCTCGCCGCGTGGTTGACGATCCTCGGAGCCGGGACTGCCCTCGCGCTGTGGCGGGGCCGGCACCGCACCTGGCCGGCGCGGCTCGTGCCGTTCGTGCCGGCGGCCGTAGCGGCGGCGTTGACGGCGACGGTCTGCATCCCGACCGCGCCGACGGCTCGGCGGTACCCGCCCGCGCTGCCGTTCGTGTCCACTCAGCACTGGGACCTGGCCACGGGCAGCCGGGTCGCGGTGTATCACTACCCGCCCGCGAACCCCGGCCCCCGGCACCCCGTCCCGATCGTGTACCTGCACGGAGGACCCGTGCGCGGCATCTCGGTGCAAGACCACCGGTTTCTGCGACTCCTGGCACGCCAGGGCTACGACGTCCACGCCTACGAACAGGCCGGCGGCGGACGAAGCGACCTGCTCTCCATGGACCAGTACACGATCTCCAGGTCGGTCCGTGACCTCGCCGCCTTCGTCGACCGCCTGGACAAGGGCAGGGTCGATATCCTCGGGTTCTCCGGAGGCGGAGTCGTGCTCACCCGAGCCCTGGCCGACCCTGACGTCGCCACACGCCTGCACCGGGCGATCATCGCCGAGCCCGGGCCCATGGACGGCCCCACCGCACACATCACCGGGCACGAGGGCCGAGCATCCGCACGAGGCCTCGCCCCGGCTCCGACCGGACCGCGGTCGACGCACGCCCCCCGGTACGCCGTGGCATTCGGCCTCATGCGACTCGGACTCCTCACCCCCGACACCGGACTGATCGGACAGGCCGAAGGCGACAACGCCTTCACCGCCGCAGACCTCGGCAGCGACACCGCATCCGCGTACTGCGCGCGCGACGCGCACCGCATCCCCGTCGAGGACACCGCACAGAACTTCTCCTTCAGCCCCGCTGCCAGCCTCCGCGTCCAGCAGACAGTCAAGGACTCGCCCTCCATCGCGCCGTTACTGAGGCAGTCGCGGACTCCCGCGATGCTGATGATCGCCGAATGCTCCTCCCAGGTCCGTCAATGGGCGACCGCCATCCTTGCCCATGACCCCGCCATCCAGCGCACGCAGTACATGCCCGGAGTCGGACACCACATGTGGAACGACCTGGACGACAACAACGACCGCGCCGCCGCCGTCATCACTGCGTTCCTCCAGGACACTCCAGCCCCCCTGCCGAACTACCCGACCCATGATGAGATCCCCACCTTCCTGCGCGACCACAAATGAAGACAGGGAACGCGCAAGCCCCGCCCCCACCCGGCGCGTCCTGGACTCACGGGCTGATCCACCCCATGAGAAGCGACCTGCAGCGAGGCGCAGCGACGCGTGCCGGACCCCGCGGCCGGCGCCCTCCTTGACATCCACGCCCTCCTCGATCCACTATTCACTACTCAAATAGTGAAAGGGTGTTTGCCGGGATGATCGAATACCGGATCGACCGGCGCAGCGGGGTTGCCACCTACGTGCAGATCGTCCAGCAGACCAAGCAGGCCTTGCGCCTGGGTCTGCTGGAGCCGGGCGACAAGCTTCCGGCTGCCCGAGAGGTCGTGGAGGCCACGGCAGTCAACCCGAACACGGTGCTCAAGGCCTACCGGGAACTGGAACGCGAGGGCCTGGTCGAGGCCCGGCGGGGCCTCGGCACCTTCGTGCGCAGGTCACTCGGTGCCACACCGAGTGACTCTCCACTGCGGGGCGAACTCTCCGAGTGGGCGTCGCGCGCTCGGACGGCCGGCCTGGAGCGGGATGACGTGGCGGCACTCTTCGCTGTCGTGCTGGACGAGCACTTCGATACCACCGAGAAGGAACAGGATCACCGATGACGAGCAGTGCCATCGAGGCAACCGGGCTGGGGAAGGCGTTCCGTCGGCGCGGCGGGTGGGCCCTGCGTGACTGCACGTTTCAGCTGCCGGCCGGACGTGTCAGTGCACTCGTGGGGCCCAACGGCGCGGGCAAGTCGACGCTGCTCGCCCTGGCGGCGGGGCTGATCGCCCCCAGCGAGGGTTCGGTCACGGTGCTCGGCGGGCACCCGGCCCACGTGCGGCCGCGGATCGGCTTCGTCTCCCAGGACAAGCCGCTGTACGCGCAGCTCACCGTCGCCGAGACGCTCCACATGGGCGCCGATCTCAACCCCGACAGCTGGGACGCGGACACCGCGGAGCGGGTCGCGGCGGGCGGTGGCCTGGACCTCGAAACCCGTGTCCGCTCACTGTCCGGCGGCCAGCGCACCCGCGTGGCGCTAGCCCTCGCCCTCGCCAAGCGGCCGGAACTGCTGCTGCTGGACGAGCCGGTGGCCGACCTCGACCCGCTGGCCCGGCACGAGCTGATGGGCACGCTCATGGCCACGGCAGCGCGGTACGGCACCACCATCGTGATGTCCTCACACGTCATCGCCGAACTGGAGGATTCCTGCGACCACTTGCTGCTGATCGGCGACGGCCGGGTGCGTCTGGCGGGTGACATCGACGACCTGCTCGCCGTGCACTCCCTGATCACCGGGCCCGCACGGGAGGCCGCCACCGGCGCCGACTTCGACCTGGCCCCGCACACCACGGTGGAATCCCGTATCACCGGTCGCCAGGTCACCGCCCTCGTCCGCCCCGCAGGGCCGTTGCCCGTCGGCTGGCAGACGAACGACCTGTCCCTGGAAGCGCTGGTCCTCGCCCACCTGCGCAACCCGGCGGCGCCCCCGCTCACTCTCGGCCAAGCTTCCGCTTCCGCCTCCGATTCTGCTTCCGCTTCCGCTTCTGATTCCACATCTGCTTCCCCCACGTCCCAGGAAGCGACTTCCGCCTCCGCCATGCCCCAGGAGGAGCCCGCATGACCGCCGTTGCCCCCACCGCTCCCCCGGCCACCCGGCATCCGTCCCCCGCGCCCCGTCTGACCCGGTGGGTGCTGCGCCTGCACCGGCCGGCGCTGTGCGTCTGGGTCGGCCTCGTGGTCGTACTCTCTGCCGCGCTGCTGTGGCTGGGCGGCCCGCTCACCGACGCCTCCGCGGCGGCGTGGGAGCAGTACAACGCGTGTGCCGGGGCGTCGAAGTGCGCCTACGACCAGCCCGCGATCATCCGCTACAAGGAGGTCTACTCCGCCACCACCTTCGCCGTCCTCGCCCTCCCCTTCCTCGTAGCCGCCTGGGCCGGAGCCACACTGACCAGCAGGGAACTCGAAACGGGCACCGCTCAGCTGACCTGGGCCCAGTCGGTTTCCCCGGTGCGCTGGCTCACCACCAAACTCGCCCTCCCGGCCACCCTCGTCGTCGCAGGCGCCGGGCTGGTGGTCGCGCTGCACCACCTTGCCTGGTCGGCCGGGAAGGGCCGCATAGACACCGCCAAGTCCTGGTCCGACGTCTCGACCTTCTACTCGGGCGGGCCGCTCACGGTCGCCCTGGCCCTCCTGGGCCTCGTCGTCGGAGTCCTGGTCGGTCTGCTCTGGCGCCGCTCCCTGCCCGCCCTCGGCATCTCCGTCGTCGCCACGACCGGCGTGTTCGCCATCGTCCACACGGCACTGCCCTACCTGTGGCCCAGCGTGACCCAGGTGCGCAACCGGGTGCAGGGCGCTCCGTCAGGCGCGGGGATCGCGGTCGACGAGGGCATCCTCACCTCCACCGGCGCCCGACTGCCGAACCCCTACTGCGGCGGCGACGTCTTCCCTGACTGCCGCGCCACGTACGACAAGCTCGACGCCGTCGGCTACTACCGCGACTTCCACCCCCTCGCCCACTACTGGCCGCTCCAGCTCATGGCGACGGCCCTCACCTGCGCCATCGTCGCCGTACTGATCTTCGCCGCGTACCGCGTGCTGAAGAGCCGTACGGGCGGCACCCCGCGCGGCGCGAGCACCACCGAGTGAGCGCCGCCCTGCGGCTCGTAGGCACTGCCTCGTAGGCACCGGCTTGTAAGCACTGCCGCGTGAGTGCCGCCGTGTGAGTGCCCGTCTACGCCGTCCCCGGCCGCCCTGGCGAATCGGCGAACCGGCGGGCGGTACGAAGCCCCAGGTCAGGCGGGGGCCGGTCGCCTGGCACCGGCCCCGCGATCGCGCCTGCCCTGGCGCCTGCCATCGCGCCGTGAGACCCGCGCGGCATGTGTCCGGCCCCGCGCACGACGCCGCGGTGATGACGTCCGGTCCCCGGCCAACAGCGGTGCCGCCACAGCCGTCGCCGTCACAGAGAACACCTCGCGCGCCGGCACGTAGTCGGGTTCACCGACACCGGGGGAACGCGCACCGCCGTCACGGACCGGCAGCCGGCAGCCGGCTCCCGGCTCCCGGCTCCCGGCTCCCGGCTCCCGGCAGTCACCGTCGCTGTCGCCGGACCCTGCCACGCCTCTCAAAGCCGTGATGCGAACGCCTCTGGAAGCCCTCCGGTACCGGCGGCACTCTCCCGCCTCCCCCTCACCCCACCCCCACCCTCACGTCGTCATGCCCTCATGCCCTCACCTCTTCTTCAAAGGTTGATGCCTGATGTCGCAAGCTGCTCGGAAACAGGTGCCTCGATCTCGCTCCGCAGCCAAGCCCTTCGGCGGCGGACGACGGTGGGACCGGCTGGTACTGCTGGCGTGCGCGGCGTCGGCACTCGTGGTGGGGCTGGCGTCTCCCGACCACACCTCGCAGAAGGTGTGGGGCCTGGTCGGCGCGGCGGGATACGCCTGTGCGGCCCTGGTCGCGGCGCGGTCGTCCACGCCGTGGGCCCGCACTCCCGCCGTGGTCGCCGTCACCGGTGCGGCGGCCATCCCGCTGCTGTACCTGTCGGTGATCGGCAGGGCGCAGATGGAAGTCGGCGTCGTGGAACGGGCGGCCGACCTGCTGTTCTCCACCGGAGCTCCATAGGACCCCGCGCCGCACGCCGTACGGGACTTCAATCCCTACCTTCCCGGCATGGCGCTCTTCGGGATACCGCACCTGCTGTTCGGTGACACCCCGTTCGCCAGCGCCCGCGTGTGGTTCCTCGTCGGGTTCCTCGCGGCCGTAGCGGGAGCCGTGCGGGTGCTGACCGGGGGCGGGAGCCTCGCTATTGAGCGCACCGGGAGATGAGCTACCGATGACGGCACCACGTTTCCGTGTCCGGAGCGCCGGGAAACACCGTGACGCCGGGTGCGTTCCTGGTGACACGTGAGCGGGCTCCTGCTCCGGCGGCCCGGGTCGGACGAAGAAGGGGGTGCTATGACCCAGGGATGGAAGATCACGGTCGTGGTGCTGGCGGTGGTGGGGGTCGTCTCTACGCCGCTCATTTGGTTGCTGAACAGTCCTGGTGCGGGGGAGCTGGCCGGGGCTTCCATGCAAGTGGCCGTCGGTCTCGCTGCCTTGTTGTGGGCACTGTTCCAGCAGCAGTCCTCTGCCGGGCCGACGGACAGGGCCGAACGGACCGGCAAGGCGAGCCGCGGGGGCATCACGGGTATCAAGCGGCGTGGCGGCCGGGGCCGTGGCTCCGCCACCGCCAAAAAGACAGGAGATGCGAGCGGCCCAGGCTCGCTCTCAGGCATCGAATACACGGACTAGGCCCCGTACATCCATGGCAGAGCCGGCATCAGGTAAAGAGCGCGACGTGGAGCCCGAGTTGGGCGTAACCGTGTCGCACAGCGGCAACGCAGTGTCCGAGGACGGAGAGTCGTCTGTGACCGGCTACCGCGGCCCGGCCCCGGTAACCGGTGACGGACCCCAGAATTCAGTGCAGATATCGCATACCGGAGCATCGACCGCCACCAACGGCGGAACGTCCATATCCGGCTACGTGCAGAACCTGACAGTCCAGCAGCAGCTACTACCGCAGTCCGCGCAACAGGTCGCCGCCGAATCGCTCGCGAGGTCGGTGCTGGGAACCGAGGAGGAGGCTTACAACCAACTCGTGGGCCGGGACATCCATGCAGTCATCGACCTGAGCTTCACCGCTGAGTTCCTGGGCCAGGTTTCGACGCCCGCGGCAGAAGATGCAGCACGAGCCGTGTCGGAACACACCATGAAGAATGTGACCGCCTTCTACAAGGGTCTGCGGCCGGGACGTCTGGTCATCACCGGGCCGGCATCGTCCGCCGCGGGGGCATCCGAGGACGCGGGTACCGGCAAGACCGTGATGGCACTGAAGCTGATCATCGGGCTGGCACATGCCAGGGTGAAGGGCGGGGACGTCAAGGTGCCCGTCCGATTGTCTGCTTCCTCCTGGCCCGGCGGAACGCTCAAGGACTGGCTCACCGAGCAGCTCGACCGAGTCTGGAATCTGTCACGCTCGGATATCGGACTGCTGCTGGATACGTACTCGGTACTGCCGGTCATCGACGGTGTGGACGAGATGGACCAAGACAGCGCCCACGGAGTCGTCACCCGTGCGGCAGCTCTGATGGCGGAGGTCAACAGATACCAGGAGAACACAGAGGCGGGGGCGGTAGTGCTGACCTGCCGTCGGCCTCAGTACGACGCGTTGAGCGCCGATGCCCCGGTCCGTACCGTCACGCTGCTGACTCTGGACCGGGTCGGGAGCACCCAGGCCCACGCATACCTCAAGACCCGGGTCGCTCAAACGAAACGCGGCACGGATCTGTGGAGCGCGGTACTGAACACCCTCGCCCCCGAGCCCGGATGCGAAGAGGGCGTCGCACGCCCGGACGCTCTGGAGGAAGCCGCTCTGCAACGCTCCCTGGACACCCCCTGGCGCCTGGCCCTCGCCGCCACCGTCTACCACCCCGACACGGGGCGAGACCCCGGCGCCCTACTGGTCCACGCAAAGGACGGCACTCTCGATCACCACCTTCTCGATCACTACATCCATGCCGCACTCGAAGTCCATGTCCACGCGGGTGGCCCGTCCTTCGCCGGAGCCGCCAGGACGACCCGATACCTGGGAATCCTGGCCGACTATCTCCATGGCAACGCGGACGCCCCACGCCGCAGCATCGCCGGGCGCGTGCCGTCCTCCACCGATATCGTTCTGCACGATCTGTGGCTCCTGGTCGGCCGCGACAGGGCCCGGCGCACCGAGCGAGCACTACTTTGGTCCATAGTCACCCTGCTGATCGTTCCCGCCTCCGTGGTGGCGTTCTTTCTGCAGCAGCACATGCCGATCCTCCAGGCGAGCATGTTGGCCTTCGCGCCGCCGACCTCCCTGGGATTGATGATCGCTTTGAACAGTGCGAGCGACTTCTGGGAGGAATGGCCGCAGCCAAGACGAATCCTGTTCGCTCGCCTGCGTGCCGCCCACACCCGATTCCTGCTCCTGCCCGGATGGGTCCTGTTCGGTATCGGCGCGGGATTCTGCTGCGCGTGGATGCTGCACCACGGGGTAAGGAATCGGGTTGAGCTGGCACTCGCGTGGGGAGTGGTGGCCGGATTGCTCGCCGTTCTCAAATTCGCGGTACGGACCGAGGCGGAGCACACGTGGGCGCTATGGTTGGGGATGCCGACAGATCGGGACGAGCCCGTCGCTGGTCCCCGCCAACCACTTCGAGACGACCTCGCGGTCGTCCTGCTTCGGTCCTTCGCGATCATGTTCGCCGTCGCTACCACGCTGTGGATCGTTTCCGGCGTCGACCCCATGTTGTGCCTGGCCGCCGCGATCGTGATCGGGATTTGGCTCACGATCTCGCCCAATCCGTGGGACGTCTCAACGCCCGTGCCGACAGCCCGGGGCTCGTACGATCCCCGCCCTTGGCTTGCCGGACGAGCCTGGTTGCGCTACTGCGCGTTCCTGCTGTGCGTACGAGGCCGTCTGCCCTGGAGGCTCGGGCAGTTCCTCGAACACTGCTGGCGGTGTGGCCTGCTCCGCAGAGCCGGACCGGCCTGGCAGTTCCGCCATCGAGAGCTCCAGGACCATCTCACCTGCAGCAGGCCACCACCCGGCAGTGGGTGACGGGCCTGACTCGCCGGTACGGCCAACGGACCGAACGAATGCGGTCGGTGCTGGCCGAAGTCGGCCTCGCCCTGACCGGCCGCGCCGGTACCCGGCTGGCCGACTTCTTCGGGGCGAGGGTCAGCCGGAACACGGTCCTGCGGCCGGTCGACGCTCCCCCGGAGCCTCAACCGCGGATCCCGCGGGTAGTCGGCGCTCCTCCCCCGCGTACATTCCCGTGAGTTCGGCGGCGATCCGGGCCAGCCACTGTCGTACCTCCGGCGGCTCCAACACCTCGACCCGCGCTCCCAGCCCGGCCAGGTGTCCTGCCAGGGCCTTGGCGGCCGGGCCGTCGACCCACACCTCGGTCCAGCCGTCGGGCAGCGTACCGCCGACGCGCACGCGGCCCCCGAGGAACCGTTGCAGCAGGCCCAGTGTGTCGGGGTGGACGCGGGCCCGGGCGGTCACCGCGTACATGCCGTCCTGGAAGGCTCCGGACAACGTCCGCCAAGCGGTGGCGAGGTCGAAGTCGGGCGGCCGGGCCACCGGTTCGCCGGTCGGCTCGACGGAGGTGACCCGGCTGAGCCGGAAGGTGCGCAGGCCCTTGTCCGTACCGGCGACCAGGTAGTCCACGCCCGCCTTGGCCACGAGTCCGAGGGGGTCGACGGCGCGTTCGCCCGCTGGTTTGCCGAGGCCCGCGTACCCGAGGCGGACGCGGATCCCGTCCACGACGGCGCCCTGGAGCGCGGAGCGGTGGGCTGCATCGGCGGTGACGGCGTTGCGGGACCAGTCCGTGGCGTCGACGACCCCCGCACGGGTCGCGGCTCGGGCCTGCGCCCGCATGGTCGGCGGCAGGGCCCGGACCAACTTGCGCAGGGTGGTGCGCAGTTCGGGGGTGGCCGACAGGGGGCCGGTGACGAGGAAGAGCGCCCGGATCTCGTCGGCGGTCAGCCCGGTGAGGTTGGTACGGGCTCCTCCGACGAGGGACCAGCCGCCGCCCCGGCCGCGTTGGGAGTAGACGGGGATGCCGGCCGCGGCCAAGGCCTCCAGATCTCGGCGCGCGGTGCGCTCGGACACCTCCAGTTCGGCGGCCACTTCGGGGACGGTGACGCGGCCGCGTTCTTGCAGGAAGAGCAGGGTCGCCACCAGTCGATCGGCTCGCATGTGCCCTTTTTCCTCCTTCGGGGGTGCCGCGTCGTCGCCTTTCATTCTCTTCGGAAAACTGGCCAGAAGGTGGCCACTTCTGCCTGAAGGATGAACCCATGAACAAGACCGAGCAGCTCATCGAGACCCCGTCCGACTCCACCGTTACCTCCGCCGCGCCCTTCTCCTTCGATCCGCGGACCGACCTCGCTGCGGCCGTCGAGCTGACGGGCCGTACGCTGGCCGCCGTCCGGCCCGAGCAGTACGACGCCCCGACCCCCTGCGAGGAGTTCGATGTACGACGGCTGTCGAGCCACCTTGTCGCCGTCGTGCGCCGGATCTCGGTGATCGGGCGCGGCGAGGACCCCTTCAGCGTCCCGTCCTTCGCCGACGAGATCGCCGACGGCGGATGGGCGGCGGCCTGGGTGCCGGGCGCCCGTGAGGTCGCCGACGTGTGGGCCGATCCGGGCATCCTCGGCAGGCAGCTGCGCCTGCCGATGGGCGTCCTGCCGGGCGCGGCCGCCGCGGCCGTCTACACCCACGAACTCACGGTGCACACCTGGGACCTGGCCAGGGCGACCGGACAGGACCCGGACTGGGACCCGGCCCTCATCGAGCGTGTGATCGGCGTCGTACGCCGCGCGCTGCCGGCCGAAACCCGCGGCGGGCGGATCCCCTTCGCCGAGGTGGTGGCCGTGGGCCCCGAGGCCCCGGCCATCGACCGGCTGGTGGCCTGGGCAGGACGTCGGCCCTGAGGGCCCCGGTGCGGGGGGGGCGGCCTCCTGGGTCAGCTGGAAGCACCCGGCCTGAAAAGGCTGCTTGGAGTCCCAGGCCTCGGCGAGCGAGACGATGTGATCGATGTCCGGGGCCCCGGCCGGCGTCACCGGGCACATTCGGCTCGTCCAGGGCGTGGGCGTAAGTCGCCGCCACCTGCCGGAGTTCGGCGATCACGGGACCACGGTCAGCACGATCTTGCCTTGGAGGTGCCCCTGCGCGGCTCGCGTGTGTGCGCTGCCCGCCTCGGGCAGCGGGTAGGTGCTGTCCACCCCGACGTGGAGCTTGCCCTCGTCGAGCAGGTGCCCGATCTCGGCGAGCTGGGGGCCGTTGGAACGCACCTGAATGTTCGAGACTGTGATGCCCAGACTCGCTGTCTCTTCCGGATCGTACTGGGCGAAGAACACCGGAAGCATCGTGCCGCCGCGCTTGAGCACCGTCAGGAAGCGTGAGCTGTCCGGGCCACCGACGGTGTCGATCACCAGGTCGACACCGCTGACCACGTCCGCGGCCTGAGTCCTGGTGTAGTCGATGAACTCATCGGCGCCGAGCTTGCGCAGGAACTGCTCGTGCCGGCCCGAGGCCACCGCGATGACGTGTGCCCCCTTCCATTTCGCCAGCTGCACCGCGAAGTGGCCCACTCCACCGGCGGCCCCGTTGACCAGCACGGTCATCCCTGGCGTGATCGGGACCGGCTGGTGCACCTGGCCGGTGAAAGGAGACGGTACGTCGTGGCCGAGATCAACCAGGTACTGCCAGGCCGTAAGCACGGCCATGGGCGCCCCCGCCGCTTGCACGTGGTCGATTCCGGCCGGCTTGTGAGCCAGGTCAGAAGCCGGCGCGGCCACGTACTCCGCGTACGTGCGACCGTCGAATCCGGGGAACCGCAGCATGCCAAAGACCTCGTCACCGACGGCGAACCCGAGCACGTCCGGAGCGACTGCCTGGACCACTCCCGACATGTCCGTTCCAGGGATCAGGGGGAACTCCAGCGCAGGCCTCATCTCGGCCGGCATGACCTTCATCCCCTCGCGCAGGTACCAGTCCGGCGGGTTGATGCCCGCCGCGTGCACTCGGACGAGCACCTCGCCGGGGCCGATCTCGGGAACCGGCACCTCGTCATACTGCAAAACTTCCGGCCCGCCCGCTGCGTGGAACTGGATCGCCTTCATCGCGCCTGTCGCTTTCTTGGGGAAACGTTGTTCCCTCAGTCAAGGCCCAGGGGGGCATGGCCGTCCAAGACCGGTGCGGCAACCTGGTCATTCCGAAACGGCATGACGCGTACGCTGGAAGGGTGAACGATCTCGGACAGGACCTGGAACTGCGGCTGGTGCGCTACTTCACCGTGGTGGCGGCGCACCAGCACTTCGGCCGGGCCGCCGCCGACTTGCACGTTGCCCAGCCGGCGCTGAGCCGCCAGATCCAACGGCTCGAGAAATATCTCGGCGCACGCCTGCTGGACCGCGTACCCCAGGGCGCCCGGCTCACTCCGGCCGGCCGGACGTTCCTCCCCCGGGCTCATGCCCTGCTCCAGGCCGCCCACCACGCCGAGTTGGCCGTGCGTGAACAAGTCAAGACCGAACGAATCGTCATCGGCTACGTTGAAGACCTGGTGATCACTGCCGCCGTCCGGGAACTGAGCCACCGTTACCCGGATGCCGAGATCGCCACTCGGTACCTGAGCTGCCGCGACGTCGTGGCGCTGTCCGACAAGCGCGTCGACGCCCTGATTGCGCGGGCCCCGCTGCCGCTGGCCGCCGACGAGGTGTTCACCACCCCGCTGTACGAGGAGCCCCGGATGCTCGTGGTCCCGCGCGGCCATCCCTTGGCCGACCGCGCGTCGGTGACCGCGGAAGAACTGGCCGGCGAGGAGGCGGCGCCGTGCGCGTTCGAGACCGCGGACTGGACGTCCTACCGGATCCTCGGGGCCGGCGTTCCGCCGATCGAGAGCTATGAGGACAAGCTCGAACTCGTCGCGAGTGGCAGAGCGATCGCCGTGCTACCGGTCGGCGATCGGCGTAGCTCACTGCGTCACGACCTCGTCACCGTCCCGATCGAGGGTGCTCCCCCCAGCCAGGTCGTCCTGGCCAGCCGCAAGGGTGACCCGAATCCGATGATCAGGAATCTCCGGCGGGCGGCCAAGGCCGTCCTGACCGGAGCGACAGCCTGACCGGGACCGGCCGACCCGCGTGGCGCTGAACCGCATCAAGCGGGCTCACCTCCGCGGTGTTCGTCGCGCGTCTGCGGCATCGCGCGGGGTGAGGTTGTGCCGGCTCGGTGTCCGACCCTCTGGAGCGGCGATCGAGCACGCCGACCGACGCGGTTCGCGTCTTCACGGCGGGCCTTACGCGCGATGGATCGCAGGCACGGCGGTGACGCAGGGTGCAACCCTGGCGGCCCGTGTCCTGCATGTGCACGGCATCCCGGCCACGGACTACGAGGCGGATCCGACGCCGACCTCGCGCCGCCAGGGAGGCCTGCTTCGACGTCCACCCCCACAACGCGCAAGCGGCACTGGAGGTCGGGGCGAGAGCGCCGACCGTGGGCCCGCCGAGGTCCTGTGCATCCTCGACGCCAACGGCGAACGCAACCACCTCCCCACGAGCCCGTGACTGCCCCAGTGCGAAGCCCCGCCGGGAGTCCGCGGCGCACCCGTGCGGCAATACGGCAAGAAGTTCCACGGCCCGCGCTCCATCCTCGTGCCCGCGCTCCGCGAAGAACTGTGCAGTCCTCGTCCTTGAGGATCGCGGCCCCGGGCGGCCGTTCGAGCGCGCTCAGCACATGGCCAGCGCGGTTCGCGCCAGCCCGCGCAGCCAGGCGTGGGCGTTGTCGGTGTCGTAGCGCTGATGCCACGACAGGTATATGGGCGCCGACGGCAGTTCGAGCGGGAGCGGGAGCACGACCAGGCCGAGGTCGGCGACCGCGGACCGCGTGGTGGCTTCGGGGACGCTGACCAGGAGATCGGAGCCGCGGGCGAACTCCAGCGCGGCCGCTTCCGTGGGCGCGGTCGCCACCACGCGGCGGGTGAGGCCGAGCCGAGCGAGGGCGTCGTCGAGGGCGTTGCTGAGGTTTCCACGTCGCGAGACGGTCACGTGCTCAGCGGCGGCGTACCGCTTTGCGGTGATGGTCCTGACGCGGGTGAGGGGGTGCCCGTGCCTCACGACGATCACGAGGCGGGTCTCGCCCACGTTCTCGGCACGGATGTCCGGTGCGCTCGGACGATTGGCGTTCGCCTCGAGGTCGACCTCGCCCCGTCGCAACTCGGGGGTGTCGATGCTCGATTCGGCGACGAAGCGCAATCGCACGCCCGGCGCCTGTCCACGCACGGCCGCGAGCAGTGCGGGGCCGCTCAAGGCGACCAGGGAATCGTGCCAGCGGAGTGTGAAAGTGCGCTCCAGCGTTGCCAAATCGAGTTCACGGCTCGGCGCCAGCACCCCCTGGACCTGGTGCAGCAACTCGTGCACCTGTTCCCGGACGGCGATCGCATACGGCGTCGGGGTCATCGTGCGGCCGGTGCGCACCAGGATCTGATCGCCGGTCGTGCGCCGGATTCGGCCCAGGCTCCGGCTCATCGCGGGGGCGGTGACGTGCAGGCGCGCGGCAGCCCCGGCCACACTTCCCTCTTCCAGCAGCGCGTCGAGCGCGGTGAGCAGATTCAGATCCAATTGCATGTGAGTAATCCTAGCCGTGCTTGACATGCAGTTGAGGTTAATGAAGGGGCTGTATACCTTCGAGACGAGAGCGCAAGCGAAACGCACAACTCGGCCCGACTGGCCTCATCACCCCCTTCTCACACGGGAGTACCCCCATGTCCGAAACGCTTCAGACCACTGACGTCGCCGCCTCCGACGCCGACCTGCTCGGCCAGACCGCGATCGCCGTGCGCGCGGCGGGTTCGGCGCTGCGCGAGCGCTTCGGCGAGGTGGTCCGCTACCGGACCCGCGAAGAGCTGATGCGCGCGCTCGCCGCCAACGACGACACGGCCCTCGACATCCTGCGCCCCCGCCTCACGCGCCTCCGTCCGGACGCCGGCTGGGTGGAGGAGGAGCTGGACGGCGGGGCGCTGCCCCCCGGCGAGTGGTGGGTCGTGGATCCGGCCGAAGGCAACGTCAACCACCTGCACGCCCTGCCGGAGTGGGCGGTGACCGCCACCCTCGTGCGTGAGAACCAGCCGGTGCTCACCGCGGTCCACCTGCCGTTGACCGGCGAGACCTACACCGCGCTCAGCGGCGGGGGCGCCCACCTCGACGGCCGGCCGCTCGGCGCCTCCCAGACCGCCGACCTCGGCCTGAGCATCGTGGCCACCAGCCAGGCCCGGCCGGACGAGGACGAGAAGGTCGTGCGGCGCGTCGGCTCCTCGATCACCGCGATGCTTTTCGACGCGCTCGTCGTCCGCACCGCCGTGCCCGCGACCCTGCACCTGCTGGACGTGGCCGCCGGCCGGGTCGACGCCTTCTGGCAGTTCGCCGGTGCCCGCGCGGACCTGCTGCCCGGGGCGCTGCTCGTCACCGAGGCCGGCGGACGGATCTCCGATGCCGAGGGCCGCCCCTGGACCCCGCAGAGCGAGAGCTTCCTGGCCGCCGCGCCCGGCGTCCACGCCGAGGCCGTCGCCACGCTCTCACGCTGACCGCGCACCACAACCTGCACACACGGAAGGACCAGATCATCATGACCACGATCGCAGTTCTCGGTAACGGCCGCGTCGGCGGCAACCTGGCCGCAGCCCTCATCCGGGCAGGGCATGAGGTGACCGTGGCGGACCGCTCGCCGGGCGCCGCCGCCCACGCTGCCCGGACGGCCCGGATCGTCATCAACGCCACCCCGGGCGCCGGTTCGCTGGACCGGCTGGTCGCCCTGCGCGAGGAACTGCGCGACAAGATCCTCGTCGACGTTTCCAACGCCACTGTCGACGGACCGGACGGACTGCCCGCCGACCTGATCTACCCCGGCTCAAGCCTCGCCGAGCAACTCCAGGAAGCACTCCCCGAAACGCATGTCGTCAAGACACTCAACACCATGCTCTTCCCGGTGATGACCGCGCCGGCCACGCTCGCCCAGGCGCCCGATGCCTTCCTCTCCGGCGAGGAACCGCAGGCCAAGCAGACCGTCCGAGAACTGCTCATCGACCTCGGCTGGCGCAAGGAGTGGATCACCGATCTCGGCGGGATCCGGACCGCCCGCGCCACGGAGGCCGCGATCCTGTTCGTACCGCACGTGATTCGGGCCAGCGGATTCGCGCCCTTCGCGATCTCGATCGCCCGCTGATCCGCACACAGTGCACCGCCCCGAGGCGGACCCCCATCCAGAACGGATGCGACAGCGCAGGCCAGGGCCGGCGATTCAGCGCCGGCCGGCGACCCGTGGCCCCCTTCCCGGGCCGCCGGCCTCTCAACCAAGGAATCGGCCCATCTCAAGGCGGACGCGCTTGCTGAGCTGCTCGCGTCGTCACCGAGATCGTCTGATCCCCGGCCATTGCCTCACCATCGACGCCGGCCGGCGCGAAGTCGCCGACACCGCAGTGACATTGGTCCACCGCGCGTGCCGGACTCCACCTCGCCGCCATCTTCATCCGGTCAGCGAGGTGATCCAAAGGAGACGGCCCGGTCGAGGCGTTCCCGGCCACCGAGTCGCCCCTGTGGGCGCCGGACTTCACCGTGATGTAGCCCCAGGCGCCCGGCTTGTCGTTGCTGCCAGCCGGGCCCCCGCACAGCCCGGCCCCCGGGCCGGCGTAGCGGGCGCCGTAGTGGTGGACGGCCCAACCCCGGCGAACCCTTGTCGCCCTCTCCCTGCGCGGGGCCCAACAGAGGGGCGAGGCCCGGGTTGCACGCTCGGCCGAGGCTCGCCGCACGGTGTTTCGGCGGACGCGCCGACTCGCGCAGCGCGTCGGCCGGATCGGTCTCCTACGGGACGTGCGATCCGTCGGCGGTGGCGATCCGGCACCTCGACGCCGCCTCCCCGGTCGACCCCCGCCCAGCGGGACCGGCGCGCCGACCGCACTGGACCAGCCCTTAGGGTTTGCCCATGAGTTTGACAGCAGGTCACGAGGAAGGAGCCCCGCCCGGTCCGACGGCATCGGCGCGGGGCTGGCAGGCGCCGAGCGCGGTCGAGCGGGGGCTGTACGAGGCGAAGGCGCGCGGCGACTGGCCGGCCTACTACGACCTCGTCGCCCGGGCCGACCTGTACATGATGCAGTCGCGGGCGTACGTCGACGCGAGCGCGGGCAACACCCGCTTCCACCCCTACTGGAACCCGCAGACCCAGACCGTGTGCCTGGCCGTCTACACCGGCGGCATGCTGCCGCCGCCCGTCGCCGACCCGGTCTACAACTGCTACGACCTGGGCTGGTTCGCGGAAGTCTGGAACCAGGACGACCCGCCCTACCTCGTCGTCAACCCCGGCAGCCCCTGCGAGGGCGTCCTGCCGGCCGGGCCGGAGGGCCGCGCCCTGTGGCAGCGTCACTCCGCCCCGGTCGAACGGCCGGGGCTGGCCCAGGACGTCATCCACACCCTGAAGGTGGGCGGCCCCCGCACCGGTCCCGTCGCCTTCGGTCTCGCGGCCGGCGCGCACATCAACGTGCACAACGGGCGCTACTGGAACTCGATGGCCTACCACGGCTGCGGCTACCGCAACGAGAAGCGCGCGCTGGAACGCTGGTGGGGCGTCACCACCCGGGGGGACTGGCAGGACACGCAGGAACAGCTGCTGCGCGCCGAAATGGTCAGCGGGGTCTGGGAGTTCGTCCTACAGCTTCGCCGCTCCATGGCTCTGGACTTCGCGGGCCCCGTCGACGTCGACCACTGGCGCCAGGCCGCGGGGAAGGTGGTGCGCCGGCGCGCCGAGGCCGCCGCCGAGCCCCGCCTGACGGCGGACGGCGTCACCCCGGGAGGCACCGTGCCCGCCGCCGAGCTGGAGGGCCAAGTGACCGGCCTGCAGAGGCTGATCGGCCGCATCGCCCGCTACGAGGCGCGGTTCCGCGCCGACGGCCTGCTGCCCGAGGCGGGCTTCGTCCGGAGCGTCGAAGCCTGGGACTACGGCCGGGCCTCCGGCATGGCCCGCTGGGGACTCGCCGCCCGCCTGTGCTCCCTGCAGGAGGCGGAGGCGGCCGTGGTCCGGGCCGGCCGTCTCGTCCAGCTCAACTACCGCTCGTGGGAGGACTTCTCGGCCGCCTACGTCCTGGGCCGCTGCCTCCACTTCGACGAGGAGGAGTTCGGCGAGTGGTACGAGACGGTCCTCGCGACCCACCGTGCCCTGACCACGGACCCGGCCAGCCCGTGGCGCACGCTTCACTGGACCTGAGGATCTCGCTTCAGCGCTGGGTACGAAGACCAGGCCGTCTGAGTAGGTACGCCCATGCGCACGGCGCGCTCCGGTCGGTGTAATGAGTCCATGACCGCGACTTCTCCCCCGAGGCCTCCGGCCGCGCGGCTCCTGGCCCCGCCGTGGTGGCTGGCCCCCGCCCTGTTCACCATGGCAGCGGCACTGAGCGGCGTGTGGGGCTACCGCTCCTCCCCGATCCTTCATGCGTCGGCGTGGCTGGCCCTGCCGTACGTCGTTCCGGCGGCACTGGTGGCAGCCACCTGGTGGCCGCCGTCGCGCACAGGCACAAAGGCCCGCGGCATGGTCCTGGGCGGGGTGGGCGTCTTCGTGGCCCTGGTGTACGCGCGCCTGGCGACCGTCGTGCTGTACGCGGTGGCCTTCGGGCTGTGGGCCTTTCAGCGCGGTGGCTGAGGCCGAGCGAACCGGAGCGTGGGTTTCTGCCAAGGCGTCTCCGGTGTGCAGCGCTGTGAGACGGTACGTACATCGTCGCGGAGGTCGACGACCCGCACCGTCTTCCGGGCCGCCCGAGCCGCGGATCACCGGCGCAGGCGAGAACGGAAGGAACGGGGGCGGCGGAAATGGAATACCTGGTAGTCGTGGGGATCGGTCTCGCCTGGGGGCTCTTCCAGGCCTGGCGCGGCGGCGCCTTCGGCGGCAGGCCGGCGCAGCGTCAACGACGTTCCCGCTCGTGGAAGAACGACGGCGTCAGCTTCTCCTGTGGGAACGATGCGTCCTGCGGTGGCGGCTCCTCCTGCGGTGGTGGCGGCGACTGATACCCGGCAACTCACCGCACTCGCCCCAGCCGGCGTCAGTCGTGGCTGCGGGTGCCGCCGGCGAGCATGCCCACCAGCGGGGCGCGACGGCCGGTGTGGCGGTGGAGCGGGAACGGGCAGACCCGGGACGCAGTCGCGGACGGCGGCGTCAGGGGGCGAGGAGCGCGTCCACGAGGCAGCCGGGCCTCGAGCCACATGCCGAATCCGAGTTGGCGAACCACAAACGATGCCCGCAGACCGCCCACCGGCGGTGCGTCATCGAGCGTGTGCAGCGCCCGGCCGACGGCCCGGGCAGCCGATTGACCCGGTCAGACTCCAAGTCCACCTCGGCGTTGCCCCGCGGCGCGGCCAGGGCCTCCGCGATCCGCCGGCTCGTCCTCCAGGCACCGGGACCCGTACGTCCGGGCCATCCCGGGCACGGGCGACCCGAAGCACTGGCGGCGAACATGGCGGCGGGGCGCTGCGGCTGTCCGGAGACGACCTCGCGCTGCTGGACTCGCTGCACGGGCACCGCCTGACGGCCCGCGGGGACGCCGCAGGGGCCGGACCCGGCGGGTCCGGCCCCTGCGGCCAAGTATGGGGCGTCAGTTCTTGACGGGCTCCATGCAGAGGACGAACTTGTCCGCTTCGAGCTGCTGCGCGAGAGCGACCTCGGCCACGCCCTCGCACTTGTCGATGTCGAAGGTGTTGTCGACGACCTTGACGACCTTGTAAAGGTCGGCCACCTTCTCGGTGCAGCCCTTGCTCTCGACCTTGGGGTCGTTCTCCGGGCCGGTGACGACGACGCAATCGCCGGCCTCCGCGTGCACCGGCGCCTCGCCCGTCAGGTAGGGAAGGCCCAGGCGCCAGAACAGTACGACCGCGATCGCCACCACGACGCCGAGGATCTTCTTCCCCAGGGCGCCCTTCTTCTTCGCGGGCTCGGACGGCGCGACGGGGGCGTCGAACGGGCCGGGAGCGGCGGGCTGCTCGGGGGTCTGCGGCGCGGGAGGCGTGGCCATGAGGGTTCCTTGGGGACGTGTACATGATCGAACGCGCGTACGTTACAGGCTCCTGAACGCGCAAAAGGGACTATCCCCTTCCGTTTTCCAATCAGATACGGAGTCGTGATCCCTGCCGACCCGTCAGGCCACGCCGCCGGATCCTGCCCTGCGGGCGGGACCTCGGGCCCGCGTACGGATCTGAACGGTGTTCCATACGGCTCAGTGCTGGGCATTTCGCCTGCGCGGAGGGGTGTTGAGGGCCGAGGCGGTGAGCACATGGCCCAGGTGTCGGCCGCCGCGCCCGCCACCCCGGCCGGCGCCACGCCCCAGGCGGAGCGAACCAGTGTGGAGTGCATGGACCGCAGCGGCGATCCCCGGGTCGCCGCGTAGAGCTCCTGCACCCACGACGTTGACGCCCCGTCGCCGGCCACAACCGGATGATGGCCGCAGCCGGGCCCTCTCGGGGACGGCGGGGGTGTGGCCGATCCGGGCGGGCACAGGCTGGTCGGGGATGACGGCCGGCCCCTGCAGGTGATGCCGACCCGGATCAAGCGGACCGTAGAGGTGCGAACGGCCAAGAGCGTCAGCGCGAGTTCGGCCCTTCAGGCAAGTGAGCCACGTAGCCGGTCTGATCAGTGGTCCGGTCGGGTGCGAAGGGTCGGCGGAGGCTTTGGGCGGCGGGCCGTGGTCTGCGGTTGCGTGGTCAGGGCGCCCTGCGGCCACTGTCCCCACCGGCGTGTCCCCCGACGCCGAATCTCTACCGCCCAACCGCTGCGCCCGGATGAATCGGGCACAGCGCACTCATCGGGCCCGCCCGACCGAGGGCGGCACGTTGGAGTCACTCGTTGTCGCGGTAGTTCATGAACCAGTGGGTGTCGAAGTAGTGGGCCATCGTGAACGGATGGTGCGGGTCGAGGAGGATGCGGCAGATGAACTCCGCGGCCGAGCAGTCGAAGGGGGCCAAGTCGCCGTCGAAGGTCCGGACGGCGACAGACCAGCGGTCCGGGTCGGTGCTGTCGTCGGTCTGCCAGCAGTACAGGTTCTCGTGCTCGGTGCTTGCCCAGATGAGCAGGCCGTCCTCGCGGAGGTGGGTCCACGGCTCCTGGTTCAGAGTGAGGTATCCGTCGAAGGCGCCTTCCCCGAATGTCTCCACCATGCGTTTGTAGTCGCCGGGAAGGCGCGTGCCCACCTCTGCCTCGATCTGCGCCCAGTCGACGTCCGGCCGCTGCGGGGGCGAGGCCCGGGCGGTGATCGCTACAAGCCGCTCGACCCAGTCCTCTTCCCGGCCGTTCGCCCCTGTATCCGGCACCCGTACCCGCCGCGGCACGGCCGCCAGCACCGGCCGGACGACCCCGTGCTCGTCCCGAACGGTCCCGGCGCCGATCCATTGGCCTCCGTACGCCCATGCCCGAATCGTCTCGCCCCGGCCTTCGAGTACAGCGAGAAGAGCGGCGCCACGTGACTCGTCCACGGTCGGGTCCGCAAAGCCGTCCAGGACCAGGGTCCGTGGTGCCCCGTAACGGTCGGCCAGCCGATCCACGAGCATGCGCGGGTCGGTGTCCCGTGGCAGGTGCAGAGAACCGCCTGGGGCGTCGATCCGGTCCAGCAGGTCGTTGAGCATCGAGTGCGTGATGTCCATGACGGACAGGAAAGCGCACTTCACTGACAAGGGCACTCGGTCCGGCCTCGGTGGCACTCGGCGCAGCTTCACTGCCGAGGACCGTGGCGCACCAGACAGCCCACCGTCCGGGCGCGACCAGGTGCTTCACTACCGGCCCGAACGTGCCTGCGCGGACCGGCCGGGTCAGTTCGCCACTGCAGGGGGGCAGGCCGCGGGGCGGCCGCGGCCGACGCCTCTTCAGAGGGTCCGCAGGGCGGGCAGCAGCTCCGAAGCGGCCCAGTCCAGGAAGGGCTCCTGGTGGTCGCCGCCGATCTGGATGAGGGCGACCTCGGTGAATCCGGCCTCCGCGTAGGGGCGTACGGCGTCGACGAAGGCGTCCACGTCGTCACCGCACGGGACGGCCCCGGCCACGTCCTCGGGCCGGGTGTGCTGCGCGGCCTGGTCGAAGGCGGCCGGACCGGGGAGTTCGGCGTTGACCCGCCAGCCGCCGAGCGCCCAGCGGAACTGGTCGTGCGCGCGGGCCACCGCGGCGGCGCGGTCGGGGTCGTAGCAGACGGGCAGCTGGCCGACTCGGGGCTTCCCCGCTCCCCCGTGCGCGTCGAACGTCCGCAGCAGTTCCGCCTTCGGTTCCGTGGCGATCACAAGGTCGGCGTGCCGGCCCGCGACCTCGCACGACCGGGGTCCCGACACCGCGATGCCGATGGCGGGCAGCTCCTCCGGCAGGTCCCACAACCGGGCGTTCTCGATGTCGAAGTGTGCCCCGTGGTGGCTCACGTACCCGCCCTCGAACAGCCTGCGGATGATGTCGACTGCTTCCTCCAGCATCTCCAGGCGCACGTGGGCGGCGGGCCAGCCGGCACCCACGATGTGCTCGTTCAGGTTCTCGCCGGAGCCCAGCCCGAGACGGAACCGGCCCTCGGCCAGGAGCTGCATCGTCGCCGCCTTCTGCGCGACGACGGCCGGGTGGTAGCGGAAGGTCGGGCAGGTCACGTACGTCATGAGCGGGATCCGGGAGGTGGCCTGGGCGGCCGCCCCCAGGACGCTCCACGCGTACGGAGCGTGGCCCTGGGAGTCCAGCCAGGGGAACGAGTGGTCCGAGACGACGGAGAAGTCGAATCCGGCGCGCTCCGCCCCGATGACGTGGGACACCAGCTCCTTCGGGCCCGACTGCTCGGTCATCATCGTGTATCCGATGCTCACCATATGCAGCGGCTAGCCCGAACGGGCCGGATGAAACCTCCGCATCGCGGCGGAGGCCCCGGCGCGGCTACACGAAGGGGCCACCGAGCCGGCCGATGGCCCCGTAGTACTTGGAGATCTCGACGCGGTAGTCGGGGTCGGCCAGATGGCTGTCCCGGTGGAATTCCGGGGCCGCCTTGATCTGCTCCTTCGTGCGGTCCACGTGCACGCTGTGCGTCTCGCGGTCGATGCGGGTGACCGTGCCGGCCGGGATCAGCACCTCCTTGCCGAAGATCCAGACCCCCGTGTCGACGACCAGGTACGCGTCCGTGACCTCCGCCGAATGCTTGTCGACCTTGCCGATCCGCCCGTCGGCCGCTTCCACCGTGAATCCGGTGAGGTCCTGCCCGGTCGGGTGGACGATTCCGGACCGGTAGGCCCACATGTCGTCGTGCATGATCAACCACTCCTCGCATCGGTCGTCGTTCCGCCGGATCCTCCGCCCGGCCGGTTCGCACCCCGCCTGCCCCACCGACCGGACCTCATGCGCGGGACGCGCCTGCGGAGGCCAGGGGCGGGGTGTCCAGGCCCGCTCCCCGGTGCAGGCCCTCGATGAAGGCCGAGACGGCCTCGGTGGCGGTGACCGACGGTGTCCACCCCAGCTCGTCGCGGGCCCGCCCGGCGTCGAGCAGCGGCAGCCGGAGGACGGCGTCCAGCAGTCCCGGGGAGGCCGGTACGAGGTGCATGCGCCAGGCCGCGGCCAGCACGGCGCGGGCCGCGCCCGCCGGGAGCGTCACCGTACGCGAGCGCAGGAGGCCGGCCACGGCGGCCATGTCCAGTACCGGGTCGGCCACCAGGTTGAAGGGGCCGCGTACGGGTCGTACGACCGCTGCCCGGTAGGCCTCGGCCGCGTCGTCGGTGTGCAGGGCCTGGAAGCGCAGGCCGGACACCGCGGGCAGGGCGGGCAGAAGCCCCGGCCGGATCAGGAGCCGGGGCAGGAGCGGCCCGGCGAAAATCCGGCGTTGCTCGCCGGCCGCGCCCTCCTTGAAGAGGAACGCCGGCCGCAGCCGGACCACCCGCATCTGGGGGTGGGTGAGCTGGAAGCCGTCGAGGTAGCGCTCCAGGTAGGCCTTCTCGCGCGTGTAGGCGGCGCCCGGCCAGCCGTGGGTGGGCCAGGACTCGTCGACCGGGCGTCCGTCGTCGGGGCCAGGTGAGTACGCGCCGATCGACGAGGCGTGGACCAGGGTGTGCACCCGCGCCCGGGCGCATGCGTCGAAGACCCGGATGCTTCCCAGGACGTTCGTCCGCCAGGTGGTGACCGGGTCGTGGGTCGGCTGGAACTTCCAGGCGAGGTGGACGACCGCATCCGCGCCCGCGAAGACCTCGGTCAGATCGGCACGTCCCGGGTCGATGTCCGCTTCGGCCCATCGCACCCCTGGGATGCGGAGGTCGGGGCGGCGGCGGGCGACGCCGAGCACGTCGGTGATCGTACGGTCGGCGGCCAGGGCTCTCACCACGCTGGTGCCGGCGTTGCCGGTGGCGCCGGTGACGACGACTCTCATCACGCCCACCTCGTCCTTCGGGGCAGGCCGCGGGTGCGGCGGGCGGACGGAGGCGCGGCCGCGGGTGCGGATGTGATGGATCGTCGGGCCGCGTCACCGTGCAGCCGATCCAGTACCGCTGCCTGATGCCGTGCGCGGGTCAGGAGCCGGTCGACGGCGGCCCGGTCGAGGTGGTCGGCGGTGTCGGCGAGGAGGCCGAGCGACTGCCAGAGCGACGCCTTGCCTTCCACGCCGATCCGCATGGCTTCCAGTTCGAGTACGTCGCTGAGGGGCGAGCGGCTCACCAAGTGACCGTTGAGTTTCACCCGGCCCGCCTTCTCGGCCAGGCGCCCCACGACGACCCGGTGCCACTGGGCGGGGACATCGAGGGCGGTCATGATCTCGCGCAGGCTCTCCCGGTCCTCGGCGATCTGCTCGGCGAGCTCGGCCAGGGGCGGCCCGGCCGGCGTGCCGCGGTGGGCCCGGGCCATGCGGCGGATGAGCGACACCCCGCTGCTGGCCCCCGCGAGATGGTCGTTGAGGTAGATCGCGAGAAGGCGCTGCGCATGCGGAGGAGAAGCGGAACCGGAAGATGATCCGACGGGGCGGTCTTTCATGGCGCTGTTCCGATCGCTTGGACGTCGTCGACGTCACGGCTGCCGGCACGGGGGCGGCAGGCCGTACGCCCGCCCTCGACCCGTGGTGCTCACGTGGGGCAGTGGGATGGCTCCGGAGGGTGTGCCGCGGTCGACAGAACACCCCCTCAGGCATCTGACCAGCCTGCAGGCCTTCAAACCGGGGCGGGCGGTTCGATCCCGGCTCCTTCACGAGCGACGGCGACGGCGACGGCCACGGCCACGGCCACGGCCACGGCCACGGCCACGGCAACACCTACGGCACGGTTCTGGCCCGCGTCCCGCGTCCCGCGCCCATGATTTCCCGGGTCACGGAAACCGCGGTGACATCGAGGGGAACGGCGACGGTGAACAGGCCGTATAGGACGCCCCTTTCCGGCGGCGCGGTGGGAGGCCCGGGCGGCAATCCCCGCGCCGGGAGGCCGATCCTGCGTTTGGCAGGGGGCGCGAGGGGCAGCCGCGTGGCAGAGGCCGCTGAGGCCCGGATGGAGGCGAGCCATGTCGAACAGCATGCTCATCACCGTGATCGTCATAGCGGCGGTCGTGGTCATCGCGCTCGGCGTCGGGCTGTGGACGATGTCCCGCCGACGCCACCTGCAGCAGAGGTTCGGGCCCGAATACGAACGGACCGTCGAGGCCGAGGGCGGCCGGGTGGCCGGGGAGCGCGAGCTTCGGGCCCGCGAGGAGCGCCACGCCGAATTCGAGCTGAGGGAGCTGCCGTCGGAGCGGCGACACCAGTACACGGAGGAGTGGAGCGGCGTCCAGGAGCGATTCGTGGACCGGCCCGAGGGCTCCGTCGGTGAGGCCGACGAGCTGGTGACGCGACTGATGCGCGAGCGCGGCTACCCCACGGAGGGGTTCAGCCGGCAGCTGCGCGATCTCTCGGTGGAGCACGGACGGACCTTGGAGCACTACCGCGCCGCGCACGACGTCAAGGTGCGCAGCGGTGCGGGGCAGACGACGACGGAGGAACTCCGCGGAGCGATGGTTCACTACCGCGCGCTCTTCGAGGAGTTGCTCAGTGACCAGAGGAGCCGGTGAACATGCGGAACCACGCGGACAGGGACGATCGGGCCGCCGGCGTCGAGCTGACGACGGAGGACATAGCGAACCCCGGGGCGCCCACCGGAGCGGCGGCTGCCGCGCCGGACGCCCGGGCGGACGAGGGACGGCAGGTGCCCACGTACCCGGGTGAGGCCACGGCGGACACGCGCGGCGAGGGCTCGGCCGATCAGGAGGCAGCCGTCGGCCACGAGGACGAGCGGCCCCCGGCGGCGGACGAACCGCTGCTCGGCACCGAGGAGGCCGAGGGCTACCGCAGGTCCTGGAGCGCGATCCAGGGACGGTTCGTGGACGACCCGCAGGACGCGGTCAAGTCGGCGGACGCCCTGGTCGCCGAGGTGATGCAGGCGCTCGCCCAGACCTTCTCCTCGCGCAAGCAGGGGCTGGAGGGCCAGTGGGACCAGGGCGAACAGGTCGCCACGGAGGAGTTGAGGCTGGCACTCCAGCAGTACCGCTCCTTCTTCAACCGGCTGCTCAACACCTGAGACGACGGCTCGCCGGTGCCGGGCTGGCAACCCCGCACAGAACTCGCCGGTGCCGGGCGGGCACCCCGCACAGAAGGAGAGAGCCCTCACGCGCCTCCCACCATTCACCGGAGCCCACGATGACTCCCTCGAACCGACCACCACAACCACAGCGTCATCTCGACCTGCCGTCGGACGTGCGCGCCGCCGGCCGGGCCCGTGACGAGACCTACCGGTTTCTGCACGGCATCGGCGACCGGGAGCACCCGGTGCACCCGGCCGCCGTGGATGCCGCCGCCCTGATCGTGACCGAGCTCGTCACGAACGCCGTCCGGCACACCGACGGCCTCTGCAGCCTCGATCTCGCCCTGCACGAGGGCCTGCTCGACATCGACGTGACCGACACCAGCTCGGTGCCGCCCGTGACCCGGCTGCCGCACCTCAACGGGAGCGGCGGCTGGGGCTGGATCCTCGTCCGCCACATCGCACATGACGTCGACGTCGTGCCGACGTCCACCGGCGGAAAGCGCATCCACGTGTCCATGGCCGTCGCCGGGTGACACACAGCAGTACCGGCCCACACCACGTACCAACCTGACCGAGGAGGACACCATGGGACACGGCGGTGACGTCATCGCAGAGCTGACCGTCGACCACCAGGAGGTGGAGGACTTCTTCAAGGACATCCAGGGGCTGCCCTCCGGGGATCCCCGCAGGAAGCACTACGCGGACAAACTGACCATCGAACTGGTCCGGCACTCCGTGGCCGAGGAGGAGTACCTGTACCCGGCCGTGCGCGAGCACCTGCCGGACGGGGACGCGATCGCGGACAAGGAGCTGGAGGACCACGCGGCGGCTGAGCGGATCATGAAGGACCTCGAGGGGTGCAGGGCGGACGACCCCCGGTTCGACGGCCTGGTCGACAAGCTCATGACCGAGATCCGGGAGCACGTGGCGGACGAGGAGGGCAGCCTCTTCCCCCGGCTCCGCGGCGCGTGCTCGGCGGACACGCTGGCCGAACTCGGGGACAAGGTGCGCTCGGCCAAGAAGACCGCGCCCACCCGGCCGCATCCGTCCGCCCCGGACAAGCCCCCGGCCAACAAGCTCCTCGCCCCCGGGGTCGGGCTCGTCGACCGCCTCCGCGACGCGATGAGCGGCCGCGGAAAGGACTCCTGACCGGCGCTTGCCCCGGGGCTTCGGGTCATTCGGCGTCCGACGGCAGGTTGATGTCCAGGACGCACACGTCGTCCCGTCCGGCCGGGTGCAGCGAAGCCAGGAGCTGCGCCAGCGGTTCGGTGAATCCCCCGCCCATGGCCCTGGCGGCGGCATCGGCGAGGCGGGCGAGTCCGCGGTCCACGGTCTCCCCCGGTACCTCGATGAGGCCGTCGGTGTAGAGGAGAAGGTGGTCCCCGGGCTCCAGCTGGAGCGTCTCCTCCACGTACACGGAGTCGAAGGACGCTCCGAGGAGGTTTCCCTCCGGCAGGGGCAGGAAGTGCGCCTCGCCGCCACGGATCAGCAGGGGCGGCAGATGGCCGGCCCGCACCCAGGCGAGGCGCCGCTCCGCCGGACGGTACCGCGCCATGATCATGGTGGCCGTGGTGGCCGTCTGGTCGGCGGCCGTGTGCAGGAGGAGGGTGTTGAGCCGTCTCATGGCATCGGGGAGCGCCGAGCCGGTGATGATCATGCCTTTGGCGGTGAACCGCAGCTGGGCCATGGCCCCGACGGCGTCGAGGCCATGGCCCGCGACGTCACCGACCACGAAGAGGGCGCTCTTGTCGGGGAGTTCGATGGCGCTGTACCAGTCGCCGCCGACGTTGACTCCGGTGTCCGAAGGCACGTAGGCGATGTCGACGCAGAGGCCCACCAGCTCGATCGACTGCTCGGGGATCGGCAGCAGCGCGTGCTGCAGGCGTGCGGCGATGGCCCGTTCGGCCTGGAGCACGCCCCGCTGGACGAGCACGGCCCGCTCGACCTCCTGCAGAGCGAGCTCGGTGTCCCGCTGGGGGGTGAGGTCCTGGAAGAATCCGTGCACCTCGACCGGGGCACCGTAGGCGTCCGCCTCTGCTTCGGCGACGATGCGCAGGTGACGGACCCCGGCCGCGGTGTGGATGCGGAACGTCCGGTCGATCGGGGTCCCTTCGCCGAGCAGCCGCTGGACGGCGCCGGCGAGTTTCGGCAGGTCTTCCGGAACGAGCTGCTGCGGGAGTTCCTCCAACCGCAGGGGCCCCAGGCCGGGCGCGCGGTCGAAGATCGCGTACACCTGGTCGGACCAGTCAATGGTGTCCGTGGCCAGATTCCAGTCGGCCCAACCGAGGTTCCCCAGCCGCTGCATGGTGGTCAGCCGACGGATCTCGCGGGCGGCGGTGTCGTGGCGTACCCACGAGACGATCAGCCGGCCGCCCAGCCGGGCCGCCCGAACCGAGAACACGGAGGTCTCGGGAACCCCCGCGATCACTTCGCGGTACGGGAACGGCTCGCCGTCGTAGGTGTCCCCGATTTCCAGTGCGTCGAGATAGCCCTGCCACAACGGTGTGCCCGCCACGGTCGGATAGGTCTCCAGGACCCGCCGGCCCACGAGCTCCTTGCCGCGGCGGCCCGCCACGTCCACCGAGTCCGGGGCGGCCGCCTCGATGCGGAAGTCCTCCACCTCGCCGTGCGGCGCACGCACGGGGGCGAGCAGGATGGCCGCCCCGGAGACGGTGTCGAAGATCTTCTGAACCGCCGCCACCTCGGGGTCCGTGGGCGAGGCGGTGAGGCATTCGAAGACGCGCAGGGAGCCACCGCACAGCCGCACGGCCTGCTGGAGCAGGGCCCTCTCCCCGTCGCCGAACGGGGTGCGGAGCTTGCGGAAGAACCCGATGGCGCTGGTGACCCCCTCCTCGCCCGGTACGGGGAGCCACGCGCGGGTGGGCCACCGCTCCGGTGGCCCGATGAGCTGGTACTTCACGGTGTCCTGCGCCGGATCCTCCAGCCATCGCGGCTCGCCGGAGGTGATCGCCTCCAGGGCGGCGACACCGGCGAGCGGGGGAATGTCCTGCCACTGTGCGGCGAGGACCCCGTCGATCCCCGAGTGACCGATGAGCTTCAGCCGCCCGGCCCCGCCCAGGCTGTAGATCATCACACCGTCCACCGCGACGGGGCGGCGCAGCGCCTCGTGCAGGACCTCCGCGGCATCGCCGGTGGTCCGGGCATCGGCCAGGGATACGGCCAGGTCGGCGAGGAGCGCGCGTGCGTCCTTGTCACCGTGACCGGCGGTGAGGTAGCGGTCCGAGTCGAAGACCGACCTGCCTCCGTCCGGGGCCGCACCGCGGCCGGTCGTGACGGGTGCGGGCTTCTTCGGAACGGCTGCGGTGCTGTGTGACGGCCTTGATGATCCCGACGGCCCTGATGATCCCGACGGCCTCGATGGTCCCGGCGGCCTCGATGGCCTCGATCGGATCCCGCCGAGGGTGATCCAGCACTCCTCCATCAGTGTCTCGCCGCGGTGCCCGGCACGTTCGACCAGCGCCTCGTACGCCGCGTCGGCCGACAGGCCCTCCCGGGCCATCAAGACGCCCTTGGCCCGTTCCAGTACGGCGGTGATGGAGCCAAGGCTTTCCAGGTCCGCCACCTCTGCCCTGAGCCTGGCCACGACCTTGGCCAGGGCGAGCACCTCGGGCGACGCACCCTCATCGCTGGAGGCCGCCGAATCCGTCTGCACCCTTCGAGCATGGCAGGTAACGGATCCCGGCGCGGAATCTCGGCGATCTCCGGTCCGCCCCTCCCCGCGACCCCTCCCCGCGACGGCACAGCTGCGGCCGGTCCCGGCACGGCCTTGCGCCTCGTCCGTTCGGGCTGTGACCTGCGCTTTTGCTATCGGCGGATAATCCGGTGAACCGATGGCCCGACCCCGGATATCCTGCCTCGTCCCGCACCCGTCCCGGAGGTCCCCCAGCATGAGCAGCACCGCGCCGTCCTTCCCCGACCGGATCGAGCTGACGGGCGAGGGCCTGGTCCTGCGCGACTGGGCGGAGACGGACCTGGCCGCGATGCCCGAGCTGTTCGACCACCCCGACATCGCCTACTGGACGCCGATCGTCTCGCCCTTCGACGACGAGGCGGCCCGCACCCGCCTGGACCGGGCCCGGCGGCTGCGCACCGAGGGCACGGCCCTCCTGCTCGCCATCACCGTCGACGGTGGCACCCCGCTCGGCGAGGTGATGCTCAAGCGCGCTCCCGAGGGCACCGAGCTCGGCTACGCACTGGGCCCGGCGCACCGGGGCCGGGGGCTGGCTGCCCGGGCGGTGCGGGTGATGGCCTCGTACGCCTTCGAGCAGCTGGGCGTGGACCGGGTGATCCTGGAGCTGGAGGCCGAGAACGCGGCCAGCGTCGGGGTGGCCACCCGCGCAGAGTTCCGGCTCCTCGACGTCCCGTTGATCACGGGCGAGGAGAAGGGCCGTCCGTACGCACTCCAGACCTGGGGCCTCGACCGCCCCTGACCGGGGCCCCAGGCGCCTGCCCGGACGCCGCAGTGGCGGACGGAGCCCGGTCCCTCAGCCCTCGCTCCGGTCCAGTTCCGCCAGTCGGCGTCCGGCCTTCTCCGCCGTGCGTTCGGCTTCGGCACGGGCCTGCTCGGCCTGCCGGTGGAGGTGCTCCGCCTCCTGGGCCGCCCGCTGAGCGGTCCCGAGCCGTTCCTGCAGGGCGGCGAGTTCGCCGCGCAGGCCGGCCGCGTCGGCCTCGGCCCGGTCCCGGGCGAGCGACGCCTCCGTGAGGTGCTCCTCGGCCTGCCGCAAGGCCGCCGATGCCGCCGCGGCCTGTTCCCGGGCGGCCGCCGTCGCGTCCCGGTCGACGGCCGGCGGGGCCGGTGCATCGGCCGTGCGGCGGGGTACGGCGCCCGGGGCCGGCTCCAGGCCCTCGAACCCCACCGCCGCGGTGGGGGCCTTCCTCAGGCAGCCCGCCGCCCACTGGCGGGCGGTCACCTCATCGGCCAGCAGCCCGTGGAAGATCCCTTCGACCTCACGCACCACGGTCTCCCGAAGCTGCTCCCCCGCGTCGGCGGCCAGTTGCCCGGTCTCCGCGGCCAGCGCGGCAATCACCCGGTGCTGTTCGTGCGACAGCGCACGCAGCTGCGCGCCGTCGAGCTCCCGATAGGCCCGGCGCAGCTCCGCGCCGAGGCGCAGCAGTGCCTCGGCCTGGTCCGGATGGGCGCGCGCCAGCAGGTTCGCCGCCCATACGGCCAGGGTCGGCCTGCGCAGGGCGCCGATCGCGGCCGCCGCGGCGGTGTCCTTCTCCCGGCGGGCCCGCGCTGCGTGGGCGTCGCGGACCGCGGTGAAGTCCGCCGGCCTCAGCCCGTACAGCTCGAAGATCACCGCATCCACGTCCACGCCGACCACCCTGCCCCGCGCCATGGCCCTGTTCTGACGACAAGCAGAACGGGCCGGCCCGTCGAAGTCCGGGCCGGCCGCGACGATGTGCTGTCAGAACACCAGCTTGTAGGTGACGTCCTTGGGGACCGGAGAGGGCGCGGTGTCCGTGTAGAGGAGCCGGATCGTCGTGAAGCGCTGCACGCCGGGGTGGTCGGGCCAGGGTTCCGGGCTGCTCAGGGTCACCGTCACCGGGTAGGACCGGAAGCGGCCCGCGGCGCAGTAGGGCTTGCAGTCGTTCACCATGTCGCTGCCCTTGGCCGTCGCGGCCTTCGGGCCCCAGGTGTCCCAGTCCAGCCCGACAAGGCGGTTGTTGCCGTCTCCGCAGGCCAGCAAGTACTCCTCGGGCCGTACCTGGGCCTGCGAGAAGCAGTCGACGACCACGAGCGGCTCCGTCACCGGAGCCGCTACGGTCCGGGTCTGCGCGGAGGCAGGGACGGTGGCCGTGGCGAGAGCCGCCGCTGCACACAGCAGGGTGATGTTCCGCGCCCTGGACCGCAATGCACGCACGAGCCGGCCGTCTGCTGATCTGTCCACGAGGCCCTCCTCGCCCGTCGTTCCCGCCGTCGGCACGGCGGGCATTCCCAGCTTCCCCCATGTGGATGTTCCTCGCACTCGCAGCGGCCTCAGGGCCCGCTGCGAGGCCTGTCGGAGCCCTTGCCCGGCCAGGCGGAAGGCGTTCGCGCGGTGGACGGAGGGGGTCGTCCCGCAGGCGTCATGGAAGGCCGCGGCGGCACCCGCCCCGTCGGCATCCGCCGGCATCGGCCCCTCCGGCGTCCCATGCTCGGTTGTCGTCCGGCCACGGCCTCACACGGTTCACCCGGCCTCACGGGAACCTTGGGCGATCGGAGGATCACCCCACCAATTTCTTTGTGCCATCTGCCAGTACGGCGCTCCGACACGTCCGGAGCAGACTTTCTGCCACGACCACGCCCCCGGTGAGCCGCTGGATCCGGGGAGCCCGTGTGGCCGCGTACGGGACGCATCAATAGGGGGAAACACGTGAGCGTGCAGCAGTACGACGCGATCGGCGAGGAGTTCGAGGGGTTCAAGGCTCTGCCGCTGGCGCGGTTCGGGGAGGTTCCGAGCTTCCTGGGCATGGTCGGTGACGTGAGCGGAAAGTCCATCCTCGACCTGGCCTGCGGCACCGGTTTCTACAGCCGGGAGTTCAAGCGCCGCGGCGCCACGGATGTCTTCGGTGTCGACATCTCCGTCGAGATGATCGCCGCCGCGCGGGAGATCGAGCAGCGCGACCCGCTGGGTGTGCGGTACGAGGTCGGCGACGTGGCCGAGCTGCGGCCTCTGGAACAGCGTTTCGACATCGCGCTGGGCGTGCAGTGCCTCAACTACGCCGAGGACGTCGCGAGGTTGGAGCGGATGTGCCGCAACATCCACCGGAGCCTGGTACCGGGTGGGGAGTTCTTCGTGTTCGCCCAGAAGCCGGACTACCGGTTCGACTGTGCGTCCCTCGCCACGTACGGCTTCCGCTGCGAGCCGACCGGCGAGGAGACCGAGATGGGTCCGCGGGTGCAGGTCACGGCGTTGCTCGAGCCGCGGCCGATCACCATCGTCGGGACGGCCCTGCGCCGCGAGGTCTACGAGGAGTCTCTGCGGGCGGCCGGGTTCGGGGAGCTGAAGTGGGTCCCGCTGCAGGTGTCCGAAGCCGGTATCCGTGAGTTCGGCCAGGACTTCTGGGCGGATCTCCTCGCGAGCCCTCCGCTGGAGATGCTGCGGTGCCGCGCCTGATCGACCGACCCGCCTGACCGGGGGTCCGATGCGGCGCGGTTCGGCGCGGTTCGGCGCGGCTCGGCGTACCGGGACCCTGCCGGCCCCGCGGCCCGCACCCCCACGGGTGCGGGCCGCGGCCGACTTCGTACCCGTGCGCGGCATGCGTGACCCGGGTGGTGGACTCCCGGGTGCCGGATCCGGGGTGAGCTTGCACAGTGGGGGCCTGAGGGCGATGCGACCGCCCGGAACGGGAGTACGGCCCCATGAACCAGCCCGCCCCGTCCCCCGCACCGAGCCCGGCGGACCACGTCATCGTCGTCTTCGGCGCCACGGGCGACCTGGCCCGTCGCAAACTGCTGCCCGGGCTGTTCCATCTCGCCAAGGCGGGGCTGATGCCGCAGCGCTACCGCATCGTGGGCTCCGCCCCGGCGGCCGAGGCCCTCGGCGACGACGCGTTCCGCGCCCACGCGCGCGAAGCCGTGGCCGAGTTCGGCCGCTCGCGTCCCGAGGGTCCCGAATGGCAGCAGTTCGAGTCCGCCCTGTCCTTCGGGGCGGCCGACGCGGATGCCGCGGAACCCCTGGTGAACGCGGTGCGCGAGGCCGAGCGGGCCGTGGGAGGCAGTCCGCGACGGCTCTTCCACCTCGCTGTCCCGCCCGTCGCGTTCACCTCCATGGTCGAGCTCCTCGGTGCCACCGGGCTCGCCCGAGGGGCCCGGGTGATCGTCGAGAAGCCCTTCGGTACCGACCTCGCGTCCGCCCGCGCGCTCAACGCGGCCATCCACGCCGTCTTCGACGAGTCCCGGGTGTTCCGCATCGACCACTTCCTCGGCAAGGAGGCGGTGGACAACATCCTCGCCCTCCGGTTCGCCAACGGTCTGTTCGAGCCCCTCTGGAACCGCGACCACATCAGCCACGTGCAGATCGACGTGCCCGAGCAGATCGACATCCAGGGCCGCGCGCACTTCTTCGAGGGCACCGGAACCTTCCGCGACATGATCGTCACCCATCTGTTCCAGCTGCTCGGTTTCGTCGCGATGGAGCCGCCGGTCACCTTTGACGCCCAGGCGCTCCGGGACGAGCAGGTGAAGGTCTTCCGGAGCATGCGGCCGCTGGACCCGGCGCACGTCGTTCGCGGGCAGTACACCGGCTACCGGGCCGAGCCGGGGGTCGATCCGGCCTCGGACACCGAAACCTTCGCCGCCCTGCGCGTCGAGATCGACAACTGGCGCTGGGCCGGGGTCCCCTTCCACCTGCGTTCCGGCAAGGCCCTCGCCCAGGGGCGGCATGTCGTCACCCTGGGGCTGCGCGAGCCCGTCCTCGGCATGTTCCCGCTGGACGCGCGGGCGGCGGCCTCCGGCCGGGGGAACGAGCTCGTCATCGACTTCGCCGATCCCGGCTCCGTCACCGCCCGGTTCCTCGTCAAGGAGCCCGGCCCGTCCATGCAGTTGGCCGAGGCCGAGATGGTCTTCGGCTACCGCGGTTCCTTCACCGCGGACAACTCCCTGGAGGGCTACGAGCACCTGCTCCTGGAGGCCATGCTCGGCGACCAGTCCTTCTTCACGCGGTCCGACGGCATCGAACGCCTCTGGGAGGTCTCGGCCCCGCTGCTGGAATCGCCCGCGCCCGTGGAACCGTACGCTCCGGGAACCTGGGGACCCGACCGGATCGACGCGCTGGTCGCCCCCTACCGCTGGCACCTTCCCGACGCGCACTGAGCCGGCCCGGCCTGACCCGTGCGAAGCACCGGCGTGCGCATGCGTAGGGTCTGTCGGGGACGGTGCGCCGACCGGGCGTACGGGACGCATCCACGATGAGGTGAGCGCAGTTGCGAGGGTTACCGGGCGACGGGACGCAGTTGGAGACTTCGACGGAACTGGCGGCCGAGCCGTTGGTCGCGTCGGTGGCGCGCGTCGCAAGCGCCGTACTGCGGCCCGAGGCCGAGCGCACGGCCGTGGAGGGTGTCTCCCGTGCCCATCTGGACCTACTGGCCCGCAGCGGCGCCCACGGGATCCTCGAGTACGAACCGTCGCCGGACAGCGGTTGCACCAGGAAGCAGGTGGTCCGCGAGGTCCACGAGATCCTCGCCGCCGTGGATCCGTCGACCTGGTTCGTCTACACACAGCACTTCGGCCTCGTGAAGGCGCTGGCCAAGAGCGGCAACGCCGCACTGCGCGAGCGCTGGCTTCCCGACCTGGCCACGGGCGTGACGCAGGCCACGGCCGGCTTCGCGTACCTGCGCCATCCGCAGCCGCCCGTGTTCGCGGAGCGGTCCGAAGAGGGGTGGCGGCTGCGCGGCCGGGTGCCCTGGATGACCGGCTGGGGCGTCACGGACGTGGCGGTCGTCGGCGCCGTCACCGCCGACGACCAGGCCCTGTTCGTGCGCATCGACTGCGGGCCGGGGCCGGGCCAGGGCCTGTTCGCCGTGGAATCGCCACCGCTGTGGGCAATGGGCGCGACCCACACGGCGGCGGTGGAGCTGCGGGATGTCGTCGTACCGCAGGAGGACGTGATCTCCATCGGGCCCAGGTCGCAATGGGCCCGGTCCTACGATCTGGAGAACGCGAACACCAACCCGGCCGTCTTCGGCCATCTGCGCGCGGCCGTCGGCCTGCTGCTGGCGGCCGCGCCCCGGGCCGGAGCCACTTACGAGGACCTCGCCCACCGGCTGGCGGAGGAGGGCGCCCGGCTGCGCACCGAGGCGTACGCCCTGCGCGACGAGCGGGCCCCCGAGGTGGAGGTGCCGGCCCGGATCGAGAACCGGGCCGCTGCCCTGGACCTGGGGGTACGGGCCGCCACCGCCTGTGTGGCGGCGACCGGCGGCCGCGCCGTGCAGTACGGGAACACGGCGGGCCGCCTGGCCCGGGAGGCCCTGTTCCACCTGATCCAGGCGCAGACGCCGCAACTGCGCGAAGCCACGGGCGAGATGACGCTGCGGGGGATCTGAGGCCTCGCGCTTCGCGGGTACCGGCGCCCGATCTGCACGAACACCATGAGCGTGCGGCCCGGGGCGACGGGGATCTTGGGGCGGGCCACGGGATCCGGGCCGGGGATCACCCGTGTCCTGCTCACCGCCTCCGCCGGGGCGGCGATCGCGCCGGACCCGGGCCCCCGATAGCCTTCGCCTTCATGATGCGCGCTTGGATCCTGCCGTTGCTGCTCCTGGTGTGCGGCTCGCTCGTCGCGGCCACGCCGGCCGTCAGGGGTTTCGCCGCTGCCGCCGTTCCCCTGCTGGTGCTGTTCGTCCTGCTCGCGGGCCTGCACTCGCCGCTGGTGTTCCCGCGGTCGATCGGTGCGGCGGAGGCCCGGCGCCGCAGCGAGCTCGACGGCCGGCCGGTCGTCTACTGGCGGGCGGGCTGCCCGTACTGCCTCCGGCTGCGGCTCCGCCTGGGGCGCGACGCCGGCCGTTTGCACTGGGTCGACATCTGGCGCGACCCGGCCGCGGCGGCGGCGGTCAGGGAGGCCAACGACGGCAACGAGACCGTGCCGACCGTCGTGGTGGCCGGTCGGCCGCACACCAACCCCGATCCCGCATGGGTGCGCGGACAGCTCGCTCCCCGTCCCCGCGCCTGAGCAGGCGGGGGGACGGATGCGGAGCGAGCGGTCCGCGACCTCATGGGCTCCTAGGACACGGCCTCGGCGGCCGGGTGGAAGTTGATGCGCTCGCGCACCACGGGGAAGCCGGCCCTGGTGAAGTTCGCGGCCATCGGGAAGTTGCCCCGGTCCGTGGCTCCGGTGACGGCCTCGGCGCCGTGTTCCACCAGGAAGTGGGTGCACTCCGCGAGGAGGTCGTAGGCGTAGCCGCGGCCGCGGTGTTCGGGCAGGACGCCGATGAAGCCGATGGTCGGTCCGGAGGGGTTGTGGGCCGGGATGTGGATGCCGGCCAGCTCGCCCTCCGGGGTGTGGGCGAGTTGCCACCACTCGCGCGGGGACGGGCACCAGTGGAAGAAGTCGAGTTCTTCCTGCGCGGCCCGGTCGAGGCCGCCCTCCTCGATGGCCTTCAGCGCGTGCGCGTCCAGCGTGGCCGCGTGGATGCGGCGCAGCGCGTCGAAGAAGACCGCGTCGTCGGCTTCGGGGGTGAAGAGGAGGCGACCGGGCCGCTCCGGCAGTCCCCGCTCCGGGGTCCAGCGGTACAGGAAGCGTTCCACCAGGAGCTCGTACCCGGCCGCCCGGGCGGCGGCGAAGCGGGTTTCGGCGGCGGCGGCCAGGTCGGGGTGCTCGCGCCAGTCGCCGGGCAGGTTGAGTTCGAGTTCGACCTGCCACGGGGCGGAGCGCAGGAGTTCGGCTCCCGCCTCCACCTCGCCCTCGGCGACGTCGAACCAGTTGAGGTTGACGGGTTGCTCGTCATCCGGTCCGCCCCACCAGGCGCCGCGGGCGACGACGTTGCCGTCGCGCAGGGCAACGCGCTTCCAGTGGGGGCGGTGCGTGGTCCGCTCGTGCGCGGCGCGGGCGTTCAGCGGGTCGGGGTGGGCGTCGAACAGGTGGGCGTCGCTCTCGTCGAGCGCGCGGATGACCGTATCGGTCACGGGTTCCTCCGGGAGGTGTACGGCAGGAGCGCTCCCGGTCGGATCAGACGTACCACACCGGGGTAACGGGGAGGGAGCGCTGGTTGGTTGAGGACTGCACGGCACTCGCCTCCTTCCGTTCGTCTCACGCGGCGTGGTCCGGAGCCAGACGTTACTTGATCACCGTCGGGTCCGTCCACGGAATTTGCGGAGCCGTGCCGACGGTCCCTGGCCCCCGGCGCCGACTGCACGTCCCGGTCGCCCGGCGGCCGCGCCGACATCGGCATCGGCATCGGCATCGGCATCGGCATCGGCGCCACGTTCGCCGTGGTCCGGCCCGATGTCCGTCAAGCGGCGGGTGCGGTGAGCCGGCGTACCGACTCCACCACTGCCGACCGGTGCTCGGCGAGCCGCTCCGCGGCCCAGTCGGCACCCGGCCCTCCCCCGGCCGCCGGGCCGCCCACCGCGCCGAACCAGGCCTGCGACAGTCCCATGACCAGCGTCAGCACATCGGCCGGGGCCAGCCGGGCATCGATGCGGCCCGCTTCCTGCGCCTGCCGCACCGCCTCGATCTTGCCCGCGTAGGAGGCGGACTCCGCGTCCGCGGAGCCCGGGCGCTCCAGCTGCTTCCACAGGACGAGGCGCATCAGCGCCGGGCGCTCGACGAGGTGGTCGAAGACCGCCCCCGCATAGCCGGGCAGGTCGTCGACATCGAACGGGACGGACTCCGAGCCCGCCTCCAGGGCCTGCTGGAGCACGGCGTCGAAGAGCTGCTCCTTGTTGCCGTAGTAGACGTAGATCAGCCTCTTGTTCGCCTGTGCCGTCTCGGCGATGCGGTCGACGCGCGCCCCCGCGATGCCGTACGTCGCGAACTCGGTGAAGGCCGCGTCGAGCAGACGCGTCCTGGTCGCTTGGGAATCCCGTGCCATGGAGCGCAGCCTAGCAAGTAACTATCCGGTTATTGACAAACGAGGCCGGCGCGTCGCAGACTCAATCTATCCAGTTAGTTACATCCGATGAGGAGCACACCATGGAGATCCGCGCACTGGGCACCCAGGGCCTGGAGGTCGGCGCCGAAGGCCTCGGCCTGATGGGCATGAGCGCCCACTACGGCGCCACCGACGAGACCGAGTCGCTCGCCACGATCGACCGCGCCCTGGAGCTGGGCGTCACCCTCCTCGACACAGCCGAGGGCTACGGGCCCTTCCGCAACGAGCAGCTCCTCGGCAAGGCCCTGTCCGGCCGCCGCGCGGCCGCCGTGGTCGCCACGAAGACCGGCATCGAGTTCTCCGACGAAGGCACCCTCCTCGGCCACAACGCCTCCCCCGAGTACATCCGCCGCTCGGCCGACCGCTCCCTGCGCCACCTGGGCACCGACCACATCGACCTCTACTACCTGCACCGCGTCGACCCGAACGTGCCGATCGAGGAGAGCGTGGGCGCCCTGGCCGAGCTGGTCGAGGCCGGAAAGGTCCGCCACATCGGGCTGTGCGAGGTCTCCCCCACCACGATCGCCCGCGCCCACGCCGTGCACCCGCTGACCGCCGTACAGACCGAGTACAGCCTCTTCGAACGCGGCATCGAGCACGACGGCGTCCTCGACACCCTCCGGGAGCTCGGCATCGGGCTCGTGGCCTACTCCCCGCTCGGACGCGGATTCCTCTCCGGCGCCATCACCAGCCCGGACGACTTCGCCGCGGACGACTTCCGCCGGACCGACCCCCGGTTCCAGGGCGAGAACTTCCACCGCAACCTCGCCGTCGTGGACCAGGTGCGCCGGCTCGCCGCCGAGAAGGGCGTCACCCCCTCGCAGCTCGCCCTGGCCTGGACCCTCCAGCAGGGCGCGGTCCCCATTCCGGGCACCAAGCGCCGCCGCTACCTGGAGGAGAACGTCGCCGCCACCGCCGTGACGATCACTCCCGCGGAGCTGGCCGCCATCGACGCCGTGGCGCCGCACGGCGTGGCCTCCGGCGACCGTTACGCACCCGAGCTGATGGCCTCCCTGAACGGCTGATCTTGTTAGGGTGCGGAAACCGGGCCGGGGGGCGGCACCCCGGGGGACGGACGGGGCAGGCGATGGCGGGGGCGGCGGACGGGCTTTCCCAGAGCGAGCGGATGACGGTGCGCTTCCACCTCACCTGCCTGGCCACGCTGCTCCCCTACCATCAGCGCCCCGCCGCCCTGGAAGCCTGGCTCGGCGTCGACCCCGCTCTCTTCCACATGGGATTCGACCCGCCCACCCCCGTCACCGAGGCGATCCTGCGCCTGGGCGGCGCCCGGCTGCAGGCCGCCCTCGCGGGCGCCGTCCGCAGCGGTGACACGCAGCAGGCCCTGTGCACCCTCGACATCCCCGAGGTCGACGCCGCGCTGCGCGACAACCACCAGCTGGACTACGGGACCACGCGCCTGCTGCGGCTGCGCGACCCTGCGGCCACTGCCCTGGGGCGCGGCTACCACCCGGGCCACCACCAGCGGGCGCTCCTGTCGGGCGACCCGGATCTCGTGGCGGCCGCCCTCGTCGACCGGCGGGGCGAGCACCGGCCGACCACCCGCGCCACCGCCTGGGCGACCGTACGCGCCCACGGCGGCACGGCCCGGCTGCGGGAGCTGGCGGCCGCACCGACCGGCCACGTCGACCCGAACGACGCCGACCCCACCGACGCCGACCCGACCGACGCCGGCATCGCCCAGGCCTGTGCCGAGGCCGATCCGGAGCCCTTCCTCGACACGGCCCTCGAACGCCGGCTCGGCACCGGCGCACTGCTGCGGGCCCTGCGGGCGGCGCACCGCGGGGATCGGGCGCCCCGGGTGGTCCACCGCGCGATGGAGCGCGTCCTGAGGGAGCCCTACCGGATCGACTGGGCCCTGATCGCGGCGGCGCGGCTCGGCAGTCGACTGCCGCGCACGGCCACGGAGGTACTGGCCGGGCGCCCCGATTGCCCGCCGGAGGTGGCGGTCGTCCTGCGGACCGGGCAGCCGGCCCGTCCCGGACGCCCCCTGCCGCCACCGGCACCCGAGCCGGAGGCCCCGAAGCGGTACCAGCCGCCTCGGTCCACCTGGCTGCCCGAGTGGAAGCCGCCGGGGGACACCGGCCCGCTCGGGGCCGGCGCCGATTCGGCGCGCCACGCCCTGCGGACCATGGCCGTCGCCTTCGACGCCCGCAAGGACCCGGACGCCGCCACCCTCGACCACCTCGGCGCGGTGATCGAGCGCGGGCAGCTGTCGGCGTTCGAGGTGGCCCCGCTGGTGCGTCCCGCCGCCCTGCTGACCTCCTGGGTGGGCCAGGGTTCCGGCTGGGGGTCGGTCTCGCACGCCGCCTGGAGCGGCCGTGCCGCACTCCACGTGGAGACGTCCGCCCTGCTGGCCCGCTGGACCGGCGGCGGCGTGGCCGCCGAGCGGTGGGTCGCGCTCGGCTCCCGGCTGCGGCGGTATCCCGGCTCGCTGCCCGAGCTGCTGGCCGAGGTGGCCGCCGCCCACCCCGAGGCTCCGGCCTGCCCGGACGGGCTCACAGCATGACGTGCTTGACCTGGGTGTAGTCCAGCAGGCCCGCCATCGAGAGGTCGCTGCCGTAGCCCGAGTGCCGTACTCCGCCGTGGGGCATCTCGGAGACCGTGGTGCCGTGCGTGTTCACCCAGACGATGCCGGTGTGCAGGGCCCGGGTCGCCCGCATCGCACGGTCGTGGTCCGTGGTCCACACGCTGGCGGCGAGGCCGTGACGAACGCCATTGGCCAGGTGCAGGGCCTCCGCCTCGTCCTCGAAGGACTGCACGGTCACGACCGGCCCGAAGATCTCCTCCTGCACGATCTCGCCGCCCTGGCGCACACCCGCCACGACGGTCGGTTCGTGGAAGAAGCCGGGCCGCGCGAGGCACGCGCCACCGGTGACGATCTCGGCGCGCCGCGGCAGCCGGTCGAGCAGCGCCCGTACCGATGCGAGCTGGGTCGCGTTGTTGAGCGGGCCGAAGTCGGCGTCCGGCTCGTCCGGGGCGCCCGCCCGCAGGGTGCCCGCCTCGGCCGCGAAGGCCGCGAGGAACGCGTCGTGCACCCGTCGGTCCACCAGGAGCCGGGTCGGCGCGGTGCAGTCCTGGCCGGCGTTGTAGTAGGCGACCGCGGCGAGGGCGGCGGCGGTCGCCTCGATGTCCACGTCGTCGTGGACGAGGACCGGGGCATTGCCGCCGAGCTCCAGGTGGACCCTCTTGAGGTCGGCGGCCGCCGCGGCGGCGATCTGCCGGCCGGCGCGCACGCTGCCGGTGACCGCGATGAGGGCGACCTCGGGGTGGGCGGTGAGCGCGCGGCCGGTGTCGCGGTCGCCGCAGACCACGTTGAGCACGCCCGGCGGCAGGTGGGCGGCCGCGATGCGGGCCAGCAGCGCGGAGGACGAAGGGGTGGTGTCGGCGGGCTTGAGCACGGTCGTGTTGCCGGCGGCGATCGCCGGGGCGATCTTCCACACCGCCATCATCAGCGGATAGTTCCAGGGGGTGATCTGGGCGCAGACTCCGACCGGTTCGCGCCGCAGCACGGAGGTGCGGCCTTCGGTGTACTCGGCCGCGGCGAGGCCCGGCAGGTTGCGCGCGGCTCCGGCGAAGAAGCGCACGGTGTCGACGATCGCGGGCAGTTCGTCGGTGCGGAACCGGCGGGCGGGCTTTCCGGTGTCGCCGGCCTCGGCGGCCACGAGGGCGTCCGCGTGCTGCTCGATGGCGTCGGCGATGCCGAGCAGGGCGCGCTGGCGTACGGCCGGGGTGGTCGTGGACCAGTGCGCGTACGCGGCTGCGGCGGCCGTGCAGGCGGCGTCCGTGTCGGCCCGGCCGGAACGCGGGGCGAGGCCGTGCACGGCGCCGGTGGCCGGGTCGACCAGCTCCATCGTGGCGCCCGAAGCGGCGGGCCGGTCGACGCCCGCGATGTGGTTCAGCACGGTGAAGGTGCCGGTCCCGGTCCCGGTCTGTGTCTCGGTCTGTGTCTCGGTCTGTGTCTCGGTCCGTGTCTCGGTCTCGGTGCCGCTCCCGTTGTCAGCCACGGCGCAGCACCTCGCGGGCGGTGTCGCGGCCGGTGCGTACGGCGCCCTCCATGTAGCCGGCCACCCACTGGTCGGATCCGCAGACGTAGAAGGGGGGTTCGTGCGTGCCGTGGCGGGGGCCGACGGCCGTGACGTCGCCGGGGGTCCACTGGGTGACGTACCCCTGGGTCCACGGGTCGGTGCCCCACATCCGGAGGTGCGTGGCGAGCGGCCGGTACGCCTCGTCGCCGTAGAGGCGGGCGATGTCGGCGAGCAGTTCTCGGGTGCGCAGCGGGGCGGGCATGCCGAGCAGGACTCCGAGCCTCTCGGGTGGTACGAGGGCGGAGAGGATGCCGTCGCTCTGCGGCCAGGTGCTGCCGAGGACCCCTTCGCATTCGGAGAGGCCGCTGCGGCCGAGGCCCTGCCAGAAGGGCCGCTCGTACGCAGCCACGAACTTGGCGGCGAGTGCATGGCGTTGGCGGTGCAGGGAGGCGAGACGCTCTTCGGAGACCCCCGTGACGGAGACCTGGCGGAGCGGGCCGACGGGCAGGGCGCTGACCACGGCGCCGGCGGTGAGGGTCTCGCCTCCGGCCAGGCGTACGGAGCACCGCCCGGGCCGCCGGACCGTGACGGCCCGGACCGGTGCGCCGGTACGGATGCGTCCGCCGAGGGCAGCGGCCATGCGCAGGGCGACCGTCGCGGAGCCCTCGGCGACCCGCAGCCCCTCCCAGGCCTCGTAGTCGTAGTGGTCGGGGCCGGGTACGGCGGCGTGCTTGCGCAGGGCGGCGAGCAGCGACGTCCGCTCGTACGAACCGTCGGCGAGGGCGAGTTGGCCTATCTCCCAGAGGCGGACGACGGCCGGCGTGGCTCCCTGCGCACGCAGCCAGTCGCCGACCGGGGCGTGGTCGAGGGCTGTCGCGTCGGGGTGGGACCAGGGGTCGTGCGGGTCGACGGTGCGGGCGAGCGCGCAGAAGGCGGCGGTGACCTTCTCGTGGCAGGTGTCGTCGCCGGGGCCGAACCAGTGGGGCGGGTCGCCCGCGGAGACCCCTTCGGGCGTGGCGCGGGTCAGGGCGCCGGGTTCGGCGACATAGCTGGGGACCGGTGTCAGGCCGAGTTCCGCGGCGAGGGCGAGGTAGGCGGTGTGGGCGCGGCCGACGACCTCTCCGCCGAGCTGGACCAGTCGGCCGTCCGGGAGTTCGGTCTGCTCAACGCGCCCTCCGACCCGGTCCCGGGCCTCGACGACGAGGACGTCGGCTCCGCCGGCAGCGAGGTCGCGTGCGGCGGCGAGGCCGGCCAGGCCCGCGCGGCCTCCCCGGACCGGGATACGGCCGCACCGCGCAGGACCGCGCCGCACTGGAGGGCGCCGTACGGAGCCTGCGCACCCGCACCAGGAAAGGAGCCGACCGATGACCACGATCCGTCTCCCGACGGCGCAGCCGCCGGGCACCGCCCTCGGGGCGGCCCCGGCCGTGTCGGAGAACGCCGGGGCCTACCGGGCCACCGGCGGCTACGCCGACGCCACGGGCCCGGAGGAACTCCTCGCCGACCTCGCCGCCTCCGGGCTGCGCGGCCGCGGCGGGGCCGGGTTCCCGGCCGCCGTCAAACTGCGCTCCGTGCGCGATCGAGGCGGCTCCCCGGTCGTCGTGGCGAACGGCGAGGAGGGGGAACCGGGCTCGGCCAAGGACCGCTGGCTGCTGCGGGCCCGGCCGCACCTGGTCCTCGACGGTCTCGCCCGCGCCGCCGCGGTCACCGGCGCCGTACGCGGCTTCGTGTACCTCTCGGACCCGGCGGCGGGCGAGAGCATCCGCCGGGCCCTCGCCGAACAGCCGCCGCCACTGCCCGTCGAGGTCGTCGAGGTCGACCACACCTACGTCGCCGGTGAGGAGACGGCGGTGGTCCGCCGGATCGACGGCGGCCCGGCACTGCCCACAGCCAAACCGCCCCGACCGTTCGAGCGAGGGGTGGGCGGGGCCCCGACCCTGGTCTCCAACGTCGAGACGCTCGCCCGGATCGCACTCACCGCCGCCCGCCCCGACCTGCGGCACGCCATCGCCCGCCACACCCTGGTGACACTGTCCGGCGGCCCGGCGACTCCCGTGCTCACCGAGGTCCCGTACGGGATCCCGCTGCGCACGCTCGCGGCGCAGTACGGCAACGCCGACGCGACCGGCGCGCTGATGGGCGGGCTGTTCGGCGGCCTGGTCGACGCCCGTGCCCTGGACCTGCCCCTCGAACCCGGCGCGCTCACCGCCGCGCGCACCGCCCTGGGGTGCGGGGCGATCCATTTCCTCGCTCCCGACAGCTGCCCGGTGACGACCGCCGCCGACGCGGCCGCCCACCTCGCGGCCGAGAGCGCCCGGCAGTGCGGGGTCTGCGTCTCGGGCACCGCGGCCGTGGGCAGGACCCTGTACGGACTCGCCGCCGGGACGGCGGGGCCGGACACCGCGGACAACCTGCACCGCTGGTCGCAGCGGCTGCCCGGGCGCGGTGCCTGCGGGCTGCTCGACGCCGCCGCGGGCATCGCCGGCAGCCTGCTCCGGTCCTTTCCCGAACTCGTCCGGTCCCATCTCGCCGCGCCGTGCCCGGTGTGCGCGGACGCCGCACCGGCGGCCGGCCGCCGGCGCCTCACCGTGGCCGTGCCGGAGGTGGCCGACGCGCCGCGCCAGGCCCGTGTGCCCGCGCCGCCACCGGCCCGCTCCCCTTCCTCGTCCCCTTCCGCCTTCCCCTCCCCCACCGCCCTCCCGCTGCCCGCGCTGAAAGGAACGCCGTGAAACTCCTGCTGGACTCCACCCGCTGCCAGGGCTACGGACTGTGCCAGGAACCGGCACCCGAGCTGGTCGAACTCGACGAATGGGGCTACGCGAACGTCATCGCCGTGGTCGTCCCGGCCGGCACCGAGGACGCCGCCCGTGCCTGTGCCGAAAGCTGCCCCAACTCCGCCCTCCGCGTGGAGGGATGACATGGGACGCGATCTGACCGCCCTCTTCGACCCCCGCTCGGTCGCCGTCGTCGGAGCCAGCGACGACCCGGCGAAGTACGGCCACGCGGTGGCCGCCCAGGCCCTGCGCGCCCCCGACCGGAGGCCCGTGCACCTGGTCAACCGGCGCGGCGGGGCCGTACTCGGCCGGACGGCGGCCCCCTCCCTCTCCGCCATCGGCGAACCGGTCGACCTGGTGGTGATCTCCGTACCCGGCGCCGGCTTCGAGGCGGCCGTCGACGAGGCCCTGGCCTGCGGGGCGAGGGCGATCGTCGCCATCACCGCGGGCTTCGCCGAGGCCGGCCCGGCGGGCCTGGCCCGGCAGCGGGCGATCACCGCCCGGGTACGGGCCGCCGGAGCCGTCCTCGTGGGCCCCAACTGCCTGGGCATCGCCGACAACACCACCGAGCTGTACCTCGCCTCGGACCGTTTCGCCCCCGGCGGTGTGGCGCTGCTCAGCCAGAGCGGCAACCTCGCCCTCGAGCTCCAGCTCCGCGGTGAACCGCACGGCCTGGGCTACTCCCGCTTCGTCTCCCTCGGCAACCAGGCCGACGTCACCCTGGTCGACCTCGTCGAGGACTGCGCCCGCCACGACGCCACCTCCGCCATCGCCGTGTACGCCGAGGACTTCGGCGACGGCCGGGCCTTCGCGGCGGCGGCCGCCGCGGCGGGCAAGCCGGTGGTACTCCTCACCGCCGGCCGGGGCACCGCCTCCGCGCGCAGCGCCCGGTCCCACACCGGGGCGCTCACCACCTCGGCCGACGTGGTGGCCGCCGCCTGCCGCGAGGCGGGGGTCGAACTCGTCCGCACTCCGCGCGAGATGACGGTGGTACTGGCCGCGCTGGGCGCCGGGGTGCGGTCGAGCGGCCGGCGGACCGCGGTCTTCACCGACGGCGGCGGCCACGGCGCGGTCGCCGCCGACGCGGCCGAGGACGCGGGGCTCGCCGTGCCGGAGTTCGGCGCGCCGACGCAGGACAGGCTGCGGAGCGTGCTGTGGGAGCAGTCCTCGGTCGCCAACCCCGTCGACCTGGCCGGGATGGGCGAGCAGCGGCCCCGTTCGTACGCGGACACCGTCGGGGAGCTCCTCGCCTCCGACGAGGTCGACGCCGTCCTGATGACCGGGTACTTCGGCGGGTACGCCGCCGCCGAGGGCGGTCTGGGCGGCGGCCCGGCGGGTGGCTCCGTACTCGCCGACGGCGAGGCCGCGGCCGCCAAGGAGATCGTCGCGCACCTCACCGCCCGGCCGAAGCCGCTGGTCGTGCAGTCGATGTACCCGCAGTCGCCGAGCTGCCGGGCGCTGGCCGAGTCGGGGGTGCCGGTGTTCGCCGCCACCGAGGACGCCGCCCGCGCGCTGGCGGCGATGACCGGCCGGGGGACGGCGGACGCCTTGGGCGTGCCCCCGCTGCCGCCCGCAGCTGCGGCGCTGGAGGATCCGGGGTACCACGGGGTACGGGCCCTGCTCGGCGGCGCCGGCGTGCCGTTCCCGGCGGCGCACGAGATCACCGACGAGTCCGGTCTGCTCGCCGCGGCGGCCGGGTTCGACGGCCCGTACGTGCTCAAGGCCCTGCACGTCCTGCACAAGTCCGACGCCGGGGGTGTGGCGCTGCGCCTGGCCGACCGGGCCGCGCTCCTCGCCGCGTACCGGGAGATGCACGCCCGGCTCGGTGCGCCCGCGTACTCGGTCGAGGCGATGGCCGACCTCACGGACGGCGTCGAGCTGATCGTGGGCGTGAACCAGGACCCCCGGTTCGGGCCGATCGCCCTGGTCGGGCTCGGCGGCGTCCTCACCGAGACGCTCCGTGACGTCGCCTTCGCACCGGCCCCCGTACCGGCCCGGCGGGCCGAGGCCCTGCTGCGCGGGCTGCGCAGTGCGGCGCTGCTGGACGGCGTCCGCGGCCGGCCGGCCCTCGACGTGGCCGCGGCGGCGGCCGTCATCGAGCGCATCACCACCGTCGCCGCGGCGCACCCGGAGATCGCCGAGCTGGAGGTCAACCCCCTGCTGCTGCGCCCGGACGGCGCCCTCGCCCTGGACGCGCGGGCCGTTCTGCGCTGACCGCTCCACCCCCACCACCTGTGCTCTGGAGGACTGACGCCCCATGGACTTCCGCTACACACCCGAGCAGGCCGACCTCAAGGCTCGCGCCGCCGCCTACGCACGCCTCCTGATGCGGTACGAGGATCGGTCGGAGGAGGCGGGTGGCCCGCTGCCCGTGGAGACGGTCCGCGAACTGACCCGCGCCGCCGTCGAGGCCGGCGTCTACGCGATCAACATGCCCGCCGAGTGGGGCGGGGCCGGCCTGTCGCTGCTGGACCAGGTCATCGTCGAGGAGGAGTTCGGCAAGGTGACCAACTGCCTCTGGGACATCCCGTGGCGGCCCGCGAACGTCCTGGCGTACGGGACCGAGGCGCAGCGGGAGAAGTACCTGCTGCCGGTGATCCGGGGCGAGCGGTTCGACGCCTTCGCGGTGACCGAGCCCGGTGCCGGATCCGACCCCGGCTCGGGCACGAGCACCGCGACCCGTACCGACGGCGGCTGGCTGCTGAACGGCGAGAAGTGGTTCGTGACCTGCGGTGACATCGCGGACTTCCTGCTGGTGCAGGCGGACGCGGGACCCGAGCGGGCGGCGACCCTGTTCTTCGTGGACAAGCAGGCGCCCGGGGTCGAGATGACCCGGGTCCCCCGCTTCATGCACTCCGCGGTGAACGGGCACCCCGAGTTCACCTTCACCGATGTGTTCGTCCCCGACGAGGACGTGCTCGGCGGTGTCGGCAAGGGCTACGAGCTGACGAAGGAGTGGTTCACCGACGAGCGGCTGATGATCGCCGCCCGGACCGTGGGCGCCGCCGAGCGGGCCCTGGAACTCGCCCGGGACTGGGCGGTGGAGCGCCGCCAGTTCGGCTCGCCCATCGCCGACTTCCAGCTCATCCAGGGCATGCTCGCCGACTGCGCCGTCGACATCGCCGTCAACCGCGCCTACACCCACCAGGTCGCCTGGGAGGCGGACCGGCCGGAGACCGACCGCAAGACGCTGCACGCGAAGGCCTCGACGGCGAAGCTCGCGGCGAGTGAGGCCGCGGGGCGGGTCGTCGACCGCTGCGTGCAGATCTTCGGCGGGCGCGGCTACGACCGTACGTACCCCGTCGAGCGCATGTACCGCGAACTGCGCGTCGACCGGATCTGGGAGGGCACCTCCGAGATCCAGCGCCTGATCATCGCCAACGAGCTGATCAAGCGCGGCACCCGGTCCCTCGCCCTCCCCACCTCCTGACCATCGTTCCCCGACCACGACCACGAGGACAGACAGACATGGACTTCCGCCTCACCGCCCGTCAGGAAGAGCTCCGGAGCACGGCGCGCGCACTGACCGACTTCATCGCGAAGTACGAGCTCGACTGCGAGGAGAACAACGGGCTGCCCCCGCAGGCCCACACCGAGATCCGCGACGCGGTCCTCGACAGCGGGCTGCAGGCCGTCAACATGCCGAAGGAGTGGGGCGGCGCGGGCCTGACCATCCTGGAGCAGGTCACCGTCCAGGCGGAACTCGGCCGGCTCACCGGCGCCCTGTGGGACATGGTGTGGCGTCCGGCCAACGCCCTGTCCTTCTGCACGCCCGAGCAGCGCGAGCGCTACCTCGTCCCGGTGATCCGCGGGCAGCGCCGGGACTGCTACGCGGTGTCGGAGCCCGACGCCGGCTCCGACCCGCAGAACCTGCGGACCACGGCGACGCGGACCGCCGAAGGCTGGGTGCTGAACGGCGAGAAGTGGTTCGTGACCGTCGGCGACCACGCCGACTTCATGATCGTGCTGGCCGCCGCCGGGGAGGAGCGCGCGCCGACCCTGTTCCTCGTCGACAAGGACACGACGGGCATCGAGATGACCCGGGTGCCGCGCTGGATGCACACCTTCGTCTACGAGCACCCCGAGTTCACCTTCACCGAGGTGTTCGTCCCGCACGGGGCGGTGCTCGGCGAGGTGGGCCAGGGCTACGACATCACCCGCGCCTGGTTCACCGAGGAGCGGCTGATGATCGCCGCCCGGACCGTGGGCGCCGCCGAGCGCGCCCTGGAACTCGCCCGGGACTGGGCGGTGGAGCGCCGCCAGTTCGGCTCCCCCATCGCCGACTTCCAGCTCATCCAGGGCATGCTCGCCGACTGCGCCGTCGACATCGCCGTCAACCGCGCCTACACCCACCAGGTCGCCTGGGAGGTCGACGAGGGCGTGCTCGACCGCAAGACGCTGCACGCGAAGGCGGCCATCGCGAAGCTGGCGGCGAGCGAGGCGTCGGGCCGCGTCGTCGACCGGTGCCTGCAGATCTTCGGCGGTCGCGGGTACGACCGTTCGTACCCGGTGGAGCGTCTCTACCGCGAGCTGCGCGTCGACCGGATCTGGGAGGGCACCTCCGAGATCCAGCGCCTGATCATCGCGGGCGAACTGGTCAAGCGTGGTACGGGCGTTCTGCGGATGCCGTCCGCAGGATGAGCCGCACCCGCGGTCCGGGCGCACGCACAACCACAGCACAGCACAGCACCCGGTAATACCCAGTGGCACGCAAGGAGGGAGGACGGACAGATGACCGATGTCGAACGGGTCGGGGTCGTGGGCAGCGGGCTGATGGGATCCGGCATCGCCGAGGTCTGCGCCCGCGCCGGCCGGGACGTCGTGGTGGTGGAGACGACCCGTACGGCCGCGGCCGCCGGCCGGGAGCGCATCATCCGCTCCCTGGGACGCGCGGCGGCGTCCGGACGGCTGACCGCCGCCGAACGGGACGCCGCCGTCGGCCGGATCGCAGTGACCACGGACCCTGTGCGGCTCGCGGACCGGGACCTCGTCGTCGAGGCGGTGGCGGAGGACGAGCGGGCGAAACTGGCGGTCTTCGACCTGCTCGACCGGGTGGTGGAGCGCCGGGACGCCGTCCTGGCGACGAACACCTCGTCCATCCCCGTCATCCGGCTGGCCGCCTCCGTCTCGCGGCCGGAGCAGGTCATCGGCCTGCACTTCTTCAACCCCGTACCGGTGCTCCCCCTGGTCGAGCTGGTGCCGTCCCTGCTCACCGGCGAGGAGACCGTACGGCGGGCGCACGCGTTCGCCTCCGAGGTCCTGGGCAAGGAGGTCGTCCGCGCCCAGGACCGGGCGGGGTTCGTCGTGAACGCGCTGCTCGTGCCGTACCTGCTGGCCGCCGTACGCATGGCCGAGTACGGGACCGCCTCGGCCGAGGACATCGACCGGGGCATGACGCTGGGCTGTGCGCACCCGCTGGGTCCGCTCGCCCTGGCCGACCTGATCGGCCTGGACACGGTGCAGGCCATCGCCCGCTCGATGTACGCGGAGTACCGGGAGCCGTTGTACGCCCCGCCGCCGCTGCTGGCCCGGATGGTCGACGCGGGGCGGCTGGGCCGCAAGACGGGCCGGGGCTTCCACACCTACGGAGCCCGCGGGCCCGGTGCGATGCGCGAGGATGGGGGTGTGGTGGCCGCGGCAGCGGGGCCCACCCGCCCGGTGGGCGGGCGTCGAGACGGGGAGCAGCCAACGTGACCAAGGCCGAGCGCGCACTCGAGACGCGCGAGCGAATCCTCACGGCCGCGTGCGAGGTCATCGCCGACATCGGCTTCGAGAACGTCAGCATGCGCAAGGTCGCCGAGCACGCCGGGGTGTCGAAGGCCCTGCTGCACTACCACTTCGACACCCGCGAGAAGCTCTTCGCGGAGGCGATGACGCACTCCTTCGCCCAGACGGGTACGGACACCGAGGGCGTCCCCGACTCGGTGCCCGCGTCCGTCGTGCTGGCGCGCATCCTGCGGAGCATGCTGCCGAGCGACGCCGAGCTGCGGCAGGACTGGAAGCTCTGGCAGGAGTTGTGGGTGCGCGCTCAGCGCGACACGGCGGCCCGGCACCTGGCCGTCGACCTGTACGACCAGCTGCACGCGTGGGTCGGCGGGGCCGTGGAACGGGGCATCCGGTCCGGGGAGTTCACCGACTGCGACGTCGCGGCGCTCGGCACCCTGGTCCTGGCCCTGTGCGACGGTCTCGGCATCCGCCTGATGCTCGACGATCCCCGCGTCGACCTCGCGGCGGCCCGGTCGACGATCTGGCGGACGATCGCGCCGACGCTGGGCATCGCCCCGGAGTTCCCCGACATCTGACCGGCCCGGACGGTGCACCGGTTCCGGGCCGCACGGCGGACCGGTTCGGGTCGGTCGGGCGGTGGCGGTCAGCCCGGGCCGTGCACGGTCTGGACGGAGCCGTTGGGGTCGACGGTGAGGGCGACGCGCTCCTTCTTGTTCCCCAGGGCCAGCACGATCCAGACGACGCCCCACAGCAGGCACGTGAAGATGGTCAGGATGGCGTGCAGGACGTGGTTGACGTCTCCGCCGCGGACCAGTACCGCCTGGGTCGGGGAGCGCGATTCGACGCGCCACCCGAGGCTGATGTACCGGTTCACGGTCCAGTCGAGGATCGCGGTGCGGCGCGCGCCGTCGAGCGGTTCCCCGGCGGGCGCGTAGAGCAGGTCCGGGGGCGGTTCCATGGACGGCCCCCAGGGCTGTGGTCCGTCGGACTTGGGCATCGGTCCAGCCTCCCCACGCATCGGGAACGGTCCCGCATACCCCCAGGGTGCGCCGGACCGGTCGGCCCGGCATTCCGAGCCCCGTGCGCGCACATGCGTTCGATCCCGATGCCCTGCCGGCCGGGGATTGTCAGTGCCCGGCCCTAGAGTCGGAGCATCCCCATTCAAGGGTTGAGGCGGGCTGCCTCGCTGCACGATCCCGCCCCACCGGACCCCCTCGGGGGACAGCGCCCGGTGGGGCGGCGCACAGCCTCCGGACAGGTCGCAGTCACCGGGCCAACTCCTCCGGTGCGGCGCAAGAGGGCCTCCGCGAGGGCGGCCCGGGAGTCCACCGAGGCGTACACGGTCGATGCGTCCACCTGCCCGGCCGGGCCCAGGTCGAGGCGCACGGGCGGGTCCAGGTGCACTGCCACGTTCAGCGCACGGTCCACCGAGCAGGCCACGGCATCCGGCTCTCCGGGCACCGGCCTCGGGCCCCGCCCGGGAACGTTGCGTACCACCGGGGACGTGGAGACGACCGACGAACACCGGCAGGGTCACGTCCCCGAGGAACCCGGTCCGCAGCACCACCCGTTCCTCGTCCACCTCGTGCGGATGCCGGACGATCACGGCCACCCGCCCCCTGCCCCTGAGTCGCTTCCTTGCTGCCCCCAGGCTCGCGCGCGTCCGGCGGGAAGGACAGTGACGAATGTCAGGGGTGCGCCGGGAGGTGGCACAGGTGCGCGGACGGTACCGCCCGGGGCACCCCGAACGCCGGGGAATGGGCGAATCGGGGACGGCGTCCCGTCGGGGTCGGCAGGATGGGGGCATGGACCGTGGGGACATGAGGCCGCGCGGGTCGCGGCCGGTGGTGGTGCGCGTGCCGGTGGAACCCGTAGAGGCCGCAATGGAGGCCGACGCGCTCGACGCAGTGGCGCGGGCGGGCGATGTGGTGGTGCGCGGCCCGCTGTTCGGGGTGGCGGCGCAGTCCCCCGACGACGGCCGGCGGTGGCGGGTGGTCCTCGAAGTGACGGCCGGCTGCCCGCAGCAGGCGCGCGACGGGCTGAACTCGCAGCTGTGGTTCCACGCCAAGGACGAGGCGCAGGACCGGGCGGAGCGGCGCGCGCTGCTGGCGGCGGTCGCCCGGCTGGAGGGCGAACGGGTCGACGAGCTCGAAGTGTCCGGGACCCGGTACCGGGTCGTGCGCGCCGAGGAGTACGCGGCCTCGGGCCCCGGCGGTATGGAACCGCCGCGCCCCACCGATCCTGAGCCCCTCGTGCCCGACTGGGACCGCGCCGTCAGGGAGCCCGAGATCGACGACGGCCTGGTCATGGATCCCGACGCGCCGGTCACCCCGACCCGGGCCTACGAGCAGCTGGCGCTGCGCGACCTGTGCTACACCGGCGAGCGGTTCCCCGAGGACGTGCGCGCCGATTCGCGGCGGGCACTGGACACCCATCCGGACGTGCTGGTGATGCCGCCGACGTTCACCGTCGTGGAGCAGACCACCGGCGGCTGGCGGCCGGTCAGCGGCCCGCACTCCACTCCGCATTCCGCCCGCAAGTCGCTGGACTTCGCCCTGACGTGGATGTGGCCGCGGATGCGCGGCCACATCCCCGAGGACGCCGACCCGCGCACCGATGCCCGTACCTGGGCGCCCCCGGACGGCGGGGACGGCAGGAAGGCAGCAGACCTGCGGGCCGCGAAGCTGGCCGCGTACGCCCGGGCCGCCGACACGCTCCGCGTCGGGCGCGTCAACCGACTGGAGTTCCAGGGCGCCGTGTACCGGATCGTCCGCACCCGCCGTCTGTTGCGCTGGGGCCCCGACGGGCCCGAGGGCCCGCGGCCCTCCGACGTCAACAGCCAGGAGCCCGCGCGCATCCACCTCACGCTCGACGAGGACGGCCACGTCCTCCCCGACGACTGACCCGGCGTTTCGACGTGCACCACCGGTCCCCATGGGAAACGGTGGACCCGCCCCACTGCACGGCCTGACGTGCGACCTGACGTGCGACCTGACGTGCGACCCCTGTACGGCCCGCTGATGCCCGGAGGAGACACCCATGAACTGGACGCTCGAAGTCGTCCCCGTCCCTGTCACCGACATGGATCGCGCGAAGAGCTTCTACGCCGACCAGGTCGGCTTCGGCATCGACCTCGACGACGAGGTCTCGCCCGGCGTGCGCATCATCCAGATGACCCCGCCCGGTTCCCGGTGCTCCATCGCCATGCTCCAGGGAATGCCCGAGGTCCCCGGTGGCCGGACCATGGGGCCCGGCACCCTGCACGGCCTTCAGCTGTGCGTCACGGACATCACGGCGGCCCGCGAGGAGCTGGTCGCCCGGGGCGTGGAGGTGTCGCCGGTCCGGCACATCGGCGAAAAGGGCTGGGAGGAGGGGAAGGGCGGCACCTGGAACTCCTTCCTCACCTTCGACGACCCGGACGGCAACAGTTGGGTCGTCCAGGAGGCCCCTTCGGAGCTGTCCGAGCGCTGAAGGGGCGGGCACCCGGTACGCCGCGCCGGCGGGCAGATGTACCAAGCCCGCCCCCCTGCGGGGAGGAATCCCGGCGCGTACGGCCCGGCCGCCCGCTCATATGACTCGTAGGACCAGTACATTCCCCATTTCATCCGGTTCGTTCTATTTTGGGGATGTGCCTTGCGTCGTACCGCTGTCGCTCTGACCCTGCTGACCGCCCTCTCCTGCGGTTCCTTCGTGGGCTCGCAGGCCGTCTCTGCCGCGAGCGCACCGGCGGGCGCCGGTGGCGGAGGCGGTGGCCGGGGCACCAACATCCTGGTCGTCGGCATCGACAGTCGTGCCGGGCTCTCCGCGGCGGAGAAGCGCCGCCTGCACGTGGGCGGCAAGGGGTGCAACTGCACCGACGTGATGATGCTCGTCCACCTCTCCCAGAACCGGCGGCGCGCGAGCATCGTCTCCATCCCGCGCGACTCCTACGTCGAGTACGCGGGCACCACCTCCCCGGCCCGCAGCGGCAAGATCAACGGTGCGTACGCGATCGGCGGCGGCCCGCTCACCGTGGCCACCGTCGAGAAGGCCACCGGTCTGCACATCGACCACTACCTGGAGACCGGTTTCACGGGCTTCGAGCAGACGGTGAACAACCTCGGCGGCGCCACCCTGTGCACGGACCGGCCGCTCAAGGACGAGAACTCCGGACTCGACATCGGCGCCGGCCGTCACCTCGCCGACGGGAACGGAGCACTTCGCTACGCACGGGCCCGGCACGTCAACCTCCGGCCCGGCGACCTCGGCCGGGTCCGCCGTCAGCAGCGCGTGGTCAACGACCTGCTGGCCCGCCTCACCGCGGAGGGCTCCCTCGACGGACCCATCAGCACGGCACGGACCGTGCGCACCCTGCTGAAGACCGTACGCACCGACGCGCGGACGGGACTGGACGACCTGGTCCGCATCGGGTGGGCGCTCGGTCGCCTCCGGGCGGACCGGACGGAGTTCGCGACCGTCCCGATCCGGCTCTTCGACCACCGCGTGCCCGGTGTGGGTTCCACCCTGGTGTGGGACGAGGCCCGCTCCGCCGCGTTGTGGGACGCGCTGGGCGCGGACCGCCCGATCACGGGCGACACCCGTATCCAGCCCGTCGCGGAGCATCCGGCCCCGACCGACCCGACCCGGATCACGGTCCGCGTGGACGACGCCGACGTCGCCGCCGCCCTGCGCGGCAACGGATTCGCCGTCACCGACACCTCGCCGACCGCACCCGCGGTGCGCCCGTCCGGGCCCCCGGTCGTCCGGTACGCCACCGGCCAGGAGGAGAACGCGGCGACCGTCGCGGCCGCCCTGCCCGGCTCCCGCCTGCAGGTGGATCCGGACCTCGACGCGGTCGTCGAGGTCGCCGTCGGTAGCCGGCCCGTGCAGGTCGACACCATCACCTATGACCGCAACGTGGCCGACGGCGCCCCCGTGACCGCCGACCGCCTCCGCTGCGCCGAAGCCCCCGCGGCGGCCGGGTCGGCCGGGGCCGCGCGGCCGGCGGGCGGTACGGCGGGCGGTACGGGGCCGACCGGGCGACGATGAGAGGTGTCGACGACGCACGGCCACAGGCCGCACCGAATGAGCGGCCGCCGGGGGCGACCGCGGCGCGGCTGCGGTACTGGAGCGGCGACGGCGCGCACCGCTCCCGGTGGGCTGCCGCGGCCGGGGGCCGGGGCCGTCCCGGAGGAGCGGGTGCAGCAGGATGCATGAGGACACCCCACTCGAGGAGCTGATCAGCAGCGCCGCCCAGGACGCCGGAGGGTGGTTGGGCGCCCTGCCGGTCGCGCTGGTGGCCACCAGCAGCGACGGGATGGTGGTGCGCTGGAACCTCGGCGCCCAGCAGCTCCTCGGCTACACCCCGCCGCAGGTGCTGGGTCGGCACATCTCCGACCTCCTCCACCCGGGAGCCGACCGCAGCCTGGGCCGGTCGTTGTGGGAAACGGCCGCCACCGGCCGCGGGGTCATGGGGACGGTCACCGCCTGGCACCGCGAGGGCCACCCGCTGGAGCTGGAGATCTGGGCCTGCCCGGTCCCCGACCGCCGCCACGGTGCGTCGGCCGTCCTGGTCTTCGCGGCCGACGCCCACGCGGCCCGCCGCATCAGGGGTTCCTCGGCCGTCTGGGACGGGTTGTTCGCGCGCTCGCCGGTCGGGATCGGAGTCCTCGACACGCAGTTGCGTTTCCTCCAGGTCAACCCGGCCCTCGAAGCGATGAACGGGCTGGCGGAATCCGCCCATGTGGGGCGGCGGCTGGCCGAGGTGCTGCCCGAGGTGAACGCCGGTGAGATGGAGGCGGCGATGCGCCTCGTGCTGGACACCGGCGAGCCGGTCCTCGACCGGCGCCGTACCGGCCGGACCCCGGCCGATCCGGAGCACGATCACGTGTGGTCGTGCTCGTACGTGCGCGTGGAGGATCCCGGTGGCCGGCCGATCGGCGTCATCGCCTCCCTCCTCGACATCACGGCGCAGCAGCGCGACCACACCGAGGCCGAAGCCGGCCGCCGCCGGCTGGCCCTGCTCAGCGAGGCGAGCTCCCGCATCGGCGCCAGTCTGGACCTGGAGCGCACGGCGCAGGAGCTCGCCGACCTCGCCGTCCCGCACCTCGCCGGCGCCGTCACCGTCGACGTGCTCGACTCCCTGGCCCGCGGCATCGAACCGGGCACGGGACTGGCCGGGGGCGTCGCCCTGCGCAGGCTGGGCAAGGCGCCGTTGACCGGGTCCACCGTCACTCGGGTCCTGGCGCCCCTGGGCAGAACCCTCATCTTCCCGTCGAACGCCCCGTACACCCAGGCCCTCTCGGCCCGCCAGCCGTTCCTGATCGCCCACCTCGACGAGGAGGCGGTCGCCCCGGCCGCCCGACACTCCCCCAGGCCCGTCCAGCTCCTGCGGATCGGCGTGCACTCGTTCATGATGATCCCGCTCATCGCCCGCGACATGGTGCTCGGCGTGGCCACCTTCTACCGCACCGGGCCGGTCGGCCCGTTCGGGTCCGACGACGTCACCCTGGCCGGCGAGCTCGCGGCCCGTGCCGCCATCAGCATCGACAACGCGCGCCTCTACCACCACGAGCACGAGACCGCGGTGGTCCTCCAGCGCAGCATGCTCCCCCAGCACGTCACCCCACCGCCCGGTATCGAGATCGCCCACCGCTACCTGCCGGCCAGTGACGTCAACGAAGTGGGTGGTGACTGGTACGACGTGCTCCACCTGAGCGGCGGCAGGGCAGCCCTGATCATCGGCGACGTCATGGGCCACGGCATCGCGGCCGCCGCCGTCATGGGACGCCTCTCCGCGACCGTCCGCGCGCTCGGCCGGCTCGACATGCCGCCCACGGCCCTGCTCCACCAGCTCGAAGCCGCCCTTGCCGACCTGTCCGACCCGATGCTCGCGACCTTCCTGTACGTGGTCTGCGACCCCGCCACCGGCCACTGCACGGTCACCCGCGCCGGACACCCGCCCCCGGCCGTGGTCCAACCCGACGGCACCGTCTACCTCGTGAACACCCCGCCGGGCGTCCCGCTGGGCGTCGGCGGGATCGCCTTCACCACCACCGACATCTCCCTGCCGCCCGGCAGCCTCCTCGTGCTCTACACCGACGGCCTGATCGAGGCGCGCAGCCGCGACATCGACGAACGGCTGGGCGAGCTCACCGGCCTGCTCTCCGGACCCCAGCAATCGCTCGACCACCTCTGCGACTCCCTCATCGCCCACTTGGTCCCCGCCTCCGCCGACGACGACATCGCCCTCCTCGCGGCCCGCATCGGCGGACCCGTCGACCGACGGCCCGGGTGAATCGGGCCATCGGCCCTCCTGCACTGTCACTCCGCACGCCCGGACCCGTACAGTCCGTGATGCCGATGCGCCGCCCCCGGGCAGCGCCCCGACAGCCGGACAGGAGTCAGCCGTGGCCACCGACGCCAGTAGCAGGCCGATCGCCCCGCAGCGGTCCGGAGCGGGGCGACCGCTCCCGGAGGCGGACGCCGCCTGCGTCGAGCGGTGGCTTACCCATCAGGGTGAACTGGTCGACCTGTTGGCGCAGGTACGGGAGCGGCTCGGCGGCGTCGCCGCCTTCCGCCTCGGGTCGCAGCCGACCGTGCTGGTCACCGGGCCCGAGGCCGTGCAGCACGTACTGGCCCTGCACCCCGACCGGTACGTCAAGCGCTCCCACCGCGCCCGCCTGCTCATCGGCGACGGGGTGCTCGCCGCGACCGGCGAGGCCTGGAAGCGCCAACGGAAGCTGCTCCAGTCGCAGTTCACCGGAAGGGGGATGCGCCGGTACGAGCAGCGGATCACCGAGGCGGCGCGGACCACGGCCGGGCGGTGGGCCGGCCATGCGCGCAGCGGGCGGACCTTCGACCTGGGTGAGGAGATGCGCCGTTTCGCGCTGGACACCATCTGGCGGGCCTTGACCGGGCATCCGCTCGACGATGCCACCGCCCGCGAACTGACCTCCGTGGCCACCGTGGTGGCCGCGCTGCCGAGCCTGCCCGCCGATCGTGTCGACGCCCGGGACGCCGTCGCCGACGACCTGGCCAGGATCGACGAGGTCGCCCGGCGGGCGGTGGCCGCCGCCCGGGACGAAGCGCCCGGCGCCGACGGGCCGGGGCTGCTGCAGGTGCTGGTCGACGCCTCGGCCGAGCGTCCCGAGTACACCGACCGGCTGCTGCGCGACGAGCTCGTCACCCTGCTGGTGGCCGGCCACGAGACCACCGCGACCACGTTGACCTGGCTGTACCTCCTGCTCGACCGCCACCCCGCGGCGCGCGAGGAGGCCCTCGCGGCGGGCGGCGAGGGCTCACCGGAACGGCGCGAGGCGCTCCAGGCACTGGTCAGCGAGACGCTCCGGCTCTACCCGTCCGCCTGGATCCTGCCCCGGCACGCGCCCGAGGCCGACGTGCTGGCGGGCTACCGCGTCGAGGCGGGTACGGATCTGCTGGTCTGCCCCTACCTCACCCACCGCGATCCCGGGCTGTGGCCGGACCCCGAACGCTTCGACCCCCGGCGCTTCACCACTCCCGGCGGCCGTCCGACCGGGCCCGGGACCTACCTGCCGTTCGGAATCGGTCCCCGCGCCTGCCTCGGCCAGCAGTTCGCCCTGCGCGAGTCGGTCGCCCTCCTCGAACTCCTGCTGCCCGCCCATGTCCCGGCCTTCCGGACCGTCCCCACCGGGGCGGCGTACAGCATCATGGTCCGCCCCGACGGTCCGACGCCCGTGACCCTCACGTCCTGAGCCGAAGGCGCGCCGCACCGTCGCGCCGCACCGCCCGGCCGGCCCGGCGGCTTCTGTCAGGAGGAGGCGCGGCGGATGGCGGACAGGGTGCGGGAGACGTCCTCGTCGGTCGTCGACCAGTTGCTCACCGAGATGCGCATGACGCGGCGGCCGTGCCAGGTGGAGCCGCTGATCCATGCCGTTCCCTCGGCGAGGAGCCGGGCCAGTACCCGGTCGGTGCGTTCGTCGTCGCCGAACTCGGCGCAGACCTGGGTGAACACCACGTCGTTGAGGACGGTCGCGCCGTCGATGGCGCGGATGCCGGTGGCGAAGGTGCGGGCGTGGCGGCACAGCCGGTCGACGAGGTCGGCCACGCCCGAGCGGCCGAGGGATCTGAGGGCGGCCCATACGGTGAAGGCCCTTCCGCGGCGGGAGAGTTCGGGGACCTTGTCGACCGGGTCGCCGTGCTCGTGCTGGATGAGGTACTCGCCGCGCAGGCCCATCGCGGACCGGAGCGCGGAGGGGTCGCGGACGACGGCGAGGCCGCAGTCGTAGGGGACGTTCAGGGTCTTGTGGGCGTCCGTGGCCCAGGAGTCCGCCTGCGAGCAGCCCCCGGTGAGGTGGGCGCGGGCCGGGGAGGCGGCTGCCCACAGGCCGAACGCGCCGTCCACGTGCACCCAGGCGCCGGCCTCGTGAGCCGCCCGGATCGACTCGGTGAACGGGTCGAAGGCGCCGGAGTGGATGTCGCCGGCCTGGAGGATCACGATCGTGGGGCCGTGATCGACGCCGGCGGTCGTGAGGGTGCGGCGCAGGGCCTCGGGGTCGATGCGTCCCTGCTCGTCCGCCGGTACGAGCTCGGGCCGGCCGAGACCGAGGTAGCGCAGGGCAAGGTCGATGGCCATGTGGCGGTCCTGGCCCGCGATGACGCGTACGGGTGGCCCACCGGTGAGTCCGTCGTGGGCGACGTTCCAGCCGGCCCGCCGCAGGACGGCGTCGCGCGCGGCGGTGAGGCAGGTGAAATTGGCCATGGTGGCGCCGGTGGTGAAACCGACGGCGCTGTCGGGCGGCAGACCGAGCAGGTCGAGCAGCCAGGCGCCGGCGATCTCCTCCGCCGCCGTGTACGCGGGTGACGCCGCGCGCATCACGCAGTTCTGGTCCCAGGCGCTGACCAGCCAGTCAACTGCGAGTGCGGCCGGTTCGGTGCCGCCGACCACGAATCCGTAGAACCGGCCGCTGGGGAACGCGGTGAGCCCCGGCTCGCAGGCCGTGGCCAGCAGGTCGACGACGTCGGCGGGCGTGCTCGGCGCATCGGGCAGCTCGACGCCGAGCGCGCCCACGATCTCGTCGACCGAGGCGCGGGCGGGAACCGGGCGGTCGGACAGGCTGGCCAGCCAGCGGACGGCATGGCCGTGCGCCTGTCGGAGCGCCGCCTCGCGCTCGTCCATACCTCGGACTATGGGACAGTCCCCGCCCGCCCGCAAGCGGTCAGTGGATGACGCTGAAGCTGCGCCAGGGCAGGCTCACCGGGGCCGTCACGTTGCTGAGGGTCGTCGCCACGTAGATCCCGTCGGCCTTGTCGGTCTTCTGGCAGTCGGGCGTCCGGTACAGGACCACGTCGACGAGCGTGTTGTTCTCGACGTGCGTGGCTCCCTCCGGGATGGCGATCCTGTGGCAGCCGACGACGAGCGTGTTGGAGTAGCTCACCTCGACCGGCGAGTCGTGTCCGCGGAAGCTCAGCATGCCGACGGTGCTCCGGCCCAGGCCCGAGCAGGCGCTGGCGGTCAGCAGCAGTGCTGCGGTGCCCACGGTGATGCTGATACGTCGGCTGTGGGACATGGGCTCGGTCCTCGTCTGTGCGGTGGTGACGGTCCTTGTCCACAGCCTGACCCGGCGGGGCGCGGGTGGCCTCCGCTGCTCCGCCGACCGGATGAATGTCCGCACCCCCTACAGGCTCAGGGCGTCCTCCGCGTTGTTCATCCAGGCGGTCACGGAGTTCTTGTCGGGCGAGACGTAGAGGCCCGGGGTCGAGGCCTTCAGCGGTGTCTGCTTCAGGTCCGACTCGGTGCTCATGGTGAGGGCGATGGAGTTGACGGTCTTGCCCTTGCCGTCCTTGGCTCCGCCCATGAGCCCGGCGTAGGCGGACTGGCCCGGCTCCAGCCTGATCGCGTCGTCGATGCCGGGGGCGGCGCCGCGCTCGGTGGCCTGACCGTCGAGATCGCCGAAGGTGACGACCGGGTGCCCCAGAGCCCTGCACGCCTTGGTGCCCTTGTTGGTGATCTTCAGCAGGTAGCTGCTCGTCGTGGGCTCGGCCAGGGACGCGGTGAAGGTCACGTCGAAGGTGCTGCACGGGAAGACGTCGTAGTCGGGGTCGGTCGAACCCGGCGTCGGCGACGTGGCCGGCGACGCGGACTTCGACGGCTTGGCCGAAGCGGACTTCGAGGGGCTCGCCGACGCGCTCGTGCTCGTGCTCGGGCTCCCGGACGCGGATGCGGATGCGGACCCGCTGCCGGAGGGACCCGCCGCGCCGTCCTCGGTGGGCCCGCAGGCCGTCAGGGCCAGTGCGGATACGGCGGCGAGGGCGATGGCGGCCTTGAGTGCAGTGCTCATGATGGTGGTCCCCCTGGGAGAAGCGCGGAACGCGCCGGGCTGGGCCGAGCTGGTGAGCACCAGCGTCCCGCAGAAGCTTCACAGCTTGGTGACGGTGCGTTGCCGACTCGAACACGGTCGGGGCCGCCACGCCCTACCATCTCGGTCCATGGGGAGATCAGAGGAGAACGGCCGTGCCGACGCGTGGGCCGTCACCGTACGGGAGCACGAGCAGAGGTCCGGTCCGCCGCCGCGCGGGCCGGCCCGTCCCGCGGGCCGGCCGCTCGCCCGGCGGCAGGATCTGCGGATCCACGGCACCACCGGCAAGATCAGCTGCGTCGACGACTCCGGCCGCACCCGCTGGACCTCACCCTGTTCCGGCCGCCCCAACGCCGCACACATATCCGGCGGCCGCGTCCTGGTCACCACGGACTCCCTCGCGTACACGCCCTGGGGCAACCTCGGCCCGGCCCTGCTGCTCGACCTGGCGGACGGCAGCCTGATCACCGAACTGCGCGGCGAACGCGGCGCGGCCCTCGGCGGCGGCCGGTTCGTACTGGGTCTTGCGGGCTACGACGCCTTCGACACGTGGGCGTACGACCGCGACGGCACCCTGTACGACTCCTGGCGCAGCTACGGCCATTACGTCGTCGGGACCGGCATCCGCGTCGTCGAAACCGACCGCAAGCTGCCCACCGGCAGCCGGGTGGTCCGGCTGCTGCCCGGCGGCGCCGTCGACCGCGGACCGTTGCTCACCGATCCGCAGACCCCGTCGCCGCTGGTCCTGCCGGACGGCACGATCCTCGTGCTCGACGCCGGCGTGCTGCGTGCCGTCGGCCGCCGGCTGGAGGACACGGTCCTCGCCGAGCTGTTGCCCGTCGACCCCGAGGAAGCCTGGCGTTACCACGGAGCGCTCCACCGCACCGGCGACGAACTCACCGTGACACTCACCGAACGGCACCCCGACCGGCTCGGCACGGCCGACGAGCACACCGTCCGGACCTGGACTCTCGCCCTGCACCCGAACGGGGCAGGGCCCCGGCCGGGGCCGTCAGTTCGCCACGACGGTGAGCAATGCCGAGACGACGGTGACCGCTGACGCGGCCACCATCCAGTTCCGGGCCGGGCCCGACAGCACCGGGATCCCGTCGGCGTCGTCCTCCTCCTCGGATTCCTCTTCCGGCTCCCGCCGGCGCGGGCACGAGCCGCAGGCCGGATCGTGGACCAGTGTGTCGAGCCAGACGACACCGTCGAGCGGTGCCCGAGCGAACAGCATCCCGTCAGATTCCATAACCGGACAACGCCATGATCCGCATCAGGCCACTGCCGACGGCCGGACCGAGGCCCAACCGTTGCCGACCAGCCGATCACACAATGAGGTGAACCGACCGGGTCGTCGGGACCGGCTACCGGACCCGGCGGTTGTCGTAGACGGTGAGGCAGAGCGCCCGCATCGCGGTTTCCGCCCGCTCGGGGTCCGCGCCGTGGTCGATGGCTTCGAGGGCGGCGGCCGCCGAGGTCCGTACCGGGTACGGCAGGCCCTCGTAGGCGGAGATCCGGTAGGCCATCTTCCGGCGGGCCTCCCGCTCGCTCCCGCTCACCCCGTCGAGGGTCAGGGGGAAGACGGCCGCCTGATAGGTCGCGATGCAGACGAGCGCGGCATCGGCGAGCCCCTCGGCGTATCCGTCGGCCGGGACGACCTCCCGGTCCGGCTCGAAGAGCGCGAGGACCTGCCGACGGGAGAGGAACGATCCCAGCCCCGCGCCGAGAGCGGCCGCACCTCCGAGGACCACGGCCATCAGCCGGCCGGACAGCAGCAGGCCGAGGCAGGCTCCGGCGACCGCACCGCAGGTCACCAGTACGAAGCTGATCATCAGGTGGATGCGCGCGGCGGGCGGGGACGTCATGGCAGCAGTATGCACAGCGGCTCAGACCCGGCGGTCGGCCGCGTCGAAGCGGGCCAGGGCGAGGGCTCCGGCGTGCAGGGATCCCTCCAGCGCGCGGTAGGTCGCCCCGTCCAGGCCGCCCAGCGCCTGCGCGACCTCCTCGGCGGCGTCGCGGGCTATCTCGGCGGCCAGCTCTTCCTCCGGGATACGGGGCCCCAGCTTGCTGACCGCCGATGCGGCTCGGGCCGGGGTGAGCAGGCCGGTGCCGTGGGCGAGCAGCCAGCCGGGGACTCCGGCCGCGCCTTCGGCCGGGGCCTCGTAGGGGCGTGAGCCGTCGAACCGCTCGTCCTCCGCGAAGGCCGGCTGCTTGAACTTGGCCATGGGCCGCCCGGAGTCACGGGATTCCCCCGCGGGCTTGACGACGAGGCCCTCGGCGAGGTTGTCGGGCAGCGCGGGCAGGCCCAGCAGGCCGGGCAGCCGGGTGGGGAAGACCACCGGCAGCTCCTGGAGGCGCGCGAGCGGGCCTTCGGCCAGCAGCGGGACGCAGCGCAGCCCGGCCGCGGTCGCCGCCGCGCGCAGGGTCCGGTCGCCCACCCAGCGCAGGCCGTCGTCGTCGGCGACGGTGGCGTCGAAGGGCAGCCAGAGCAGATCGGGCGCGTACCAGACGCCGGTCTGGACGGGCTCGGCTCCGGGCACGGCGGGTACGTCGGGGTGGGGGTAGCGGCCGCCCGCCAGTTCGCCGTAGACGGTGACGATCGCGGCGGCCGGGGCTCCGGTGTCCTCGCGCAGGGTCCGTGCGCAGCGGGTCGCGGCGACGGCCAGGGCGGGCCAGATCCGGCCGACGCCGAAGAAGTCGTCCAGGCCGCCGTCCGCGAGCAGTTCACGCCGCTTGGCGGGGTGCGCGCCCGACGCGTCGCACACGATCGCGAAGTTGGCGCCGTGGATCTTCTCGTGGGCCACCCAGTTCCGCCCGCGGGCCTGTCCCAGCCGGGTGTTCGCGGGGATCTTCGGATACGGGGTCCAGGGGCGGGGTTCCGGGTGCACCGCACGATCGTAACGAGCGCGTCCGAGACGCCGGTGCGGGGGTGGCCGGCACCCCTGGCCTGCCGCAAAAACCATTTACCACCGGAGAGTCGGCGCTTTAGCATGACGCCCCATGCCTACCACTGAAGAGATCATCGAGAGTGCCCTGGACCGGATCGGCGCCGGTTACGTCTTCCCCGAGAAGGTCGCCGCCATCGAGGCCGCGATCCGTGGCCGCCTCACCGTGGGTGCCTACGAGGGCCTGGACGGGCCCGCGCTGTGCGCGGCGGTGACGGCGCACCTCCAGGAGGTCTGCCCGGACAAGCACCTGCGACTGCTGTGGACGGACGAGCCGCAGTCGCTGGATCCGGTGGACGAGGACGGCGGGCAGGCCGCGTTCCTGGCACTGCTGCGGGCCGAGAACCAGGGGATCCGGCGCGTCGAGCGACTGGAAGGCAACATCGGGCTCATCGAGATCACGCGCATCGCGAGCGCCATCGAGGGCGCGAGCGCGATCGGCGCCGCGATGCAGCTGGTCGCCCACAGCTCCGCCCTCGTGCTGGACCTGCGCGGCTGCTTCGGCGGGGCGCCGGAAGGGGCCGCCCTGTGGTGCAGCTACTTCTTCCCCGACGACCAGGTGCACCTCAACGACATCTACGACCGGACCTCGGACACGACCCGCCAGTACTGGACGACCGCGCAGCTGTCCGGGCCCCGCTACCTGGACCGGCCGGTGCACATCCTCACGAGCGGGGTCACCTTCTCCGGGGGCGAGGACGTGTCGTACACCCTGCAGGCGCAGGGGCGGGCCGTCGTGGTGGGTGAGACGACCCGGGGCGGCGCCCACCCGACGGCCCGGTACGCGGTCGCCGAGCACGTGCTCGTGACGGTGCCCGCGGCCCGGACGATCAACACCGTCACGGGCGGCAACTGGGAGGGTACGGGCGTCGTTCCCGACGTCGAGGTCCCCGCGGAGCAGGCTCTGGAGGCGGCGCTCAAGGCTCTGCGGCCCGGCCTCTGACCCCTCGGCGCGGTCGGGTCAGAGGGGGTCCACGTCCAGGAAGGCCGCGAAGGCGGCCTCGGTGTCGCCGGTGCCCCCGGGCAGGGCCAGTTCCGCCCAGATGACCTTGCCCTCGGGCGTGTAGCGCGTGCCCCAGTGCTCGCTGAGCTGAGCGACCAGGAACAGGCCCCGGCCGCCCTCGTCCGTCGTGGCGGCGTAGCGCAGGTGGGGGGCGGTACTGCTGGCGTCCCACACCTCGCAGGTCAGGTTGTGGTCGTGGAGCAGGCGTACCCGTACGGGCCCCTTGCCGTGCCGCAGCGCGTTGGTGACCAGCTCGCTGAGGATCAGTTCCGTGGCGAAGCCGAGGTCGGTCAGACCCCACTCGTCGAGCTTCTTGGCCGCGGCGTTGCGTATGGCGCCCACCGCGCTCGGCCGGAACGGTACGTCCCACTGGGCGACCCGGTCCGGGCCGAGCGTCCGGGTCCGGGCGATGAGCAGGGCCACGTCGTCGGTGGGGCGGGGCGGCAGCAGCATGTCGAGTACGGCCCGGCAGCTCTCGTGCGGGTCCCGGTCCGGGTGGCTGAGCGCCACCCGCAGCAGTTCCAGTCCCTCGCTGATGTCCCGGGTCCGCTCCTCGATCAGCCCGTCCGTGTAGAGGACGAGCTGGCTGCCTTCCGCGAGGTCCAGCTCCGCGGTCTCGAAGGGCATGCCGCCCAGCCCGAGCGGGGGTCCGGCCGGCAGTTCCACGATCTCGGTGGTGCCGTCGGGGGCGACGACCAGCGGGGGCAGATGGCCGGCCCGGGCCATCGTGCAGCGCTGGGACACCGGGTCGTAGATCGCGTACAGGCAGGTGGCGCCCAGTACGCCGCCGTTCACGTCGTCGCCCTCCCCGTCGTGGTCGATGCGCTGTACGAGGTCGTCCAGGCGGGCCAGGATCTCGTCGGGCGGCAGGTCGAGGGAGGAGAAGTTGTGCACGGCGGTGCGCAGCCGCCCCATGGTGGCGGCGGCGTGCAGACCGTGCCCGACGACGTCCCCGACGACCAGGGCCACGCGGCAGCCCGCCAGCGGGATCACGTCGAACCAGTCGCCGCCGACCCCGGACTGCGCGGGCAGGTAGAAGTGCGCCACGTCCATGGCGCTCTGCTCGGGCAGGGCGCGCGGCAGCAGGCTGCGCTGGAGGGTCACGGCGAGGGCGTGCTCCCGGGTGTAGCGGCGGGCGTTGTCCATGCTGACGGCCGCGCGGGCGACGAGTTCCTCGGCCAGTGACAGCTCGTCCTCGTCGAAGGGCTCCTGCTTCTCCGAGCGCCAGAAGTTGACGACGCCGAGTACGACGCCCCGGGCCATCAGGGGCGCCGCGATGAGCGAGTGGATCCCGTACTCGACGATGGCGCGGGCGCGGGGCGGGTCCTGGGCCTCCCAGCCCGGCGCCTCGGCCAGGTCGGGTACGAGTTCGGCCCGGCCGGTGCCGTAGCCCCGGGCCTGGGGGGTGGAGGGCAGGAAGTCGATCAGCCGGCCGACGGGGTAGAGGGGGTGGTCGGAGCGGATGCCGCTGACCGCGGTGCGCCGCATGTCGGACCCGGCGCGGGGCTCCTCGCCCTCGATGACCTGGTCGGCCAGGTCGACGGTGACGAAGTCCGCGAACCGGGGGACGGCCACGGCGGCGAGCTCCTCGGCCGTGCGCACCACGTCGAGGCTGGTGCCGATGTCGCCGCCGGCGTCGTAGAGCAGTTTGAGGCGCCTGCGGGCCGTCTCCGCCCGGGTGGTCAGGACCTGCATCTCGGTGGAGTCGCGGATGGTGACGGCGGCGCCCTCCGGGCGGCCACCCGGGTGGGTGGGCCGCTGGTTGACGACGAGCAGCCGGTCGCCGCTCTCCAGGACCTCGTCGGTGGCCTCCCGGCAGGAGAGCAGCAGGTCCGCCATCCGGCGGTCCAGGCCGGGTACGTCCGCGATGTGGCGTCCGTCGGCGTCCTCGGGCAGTCCGAGCAGGCGTTTGGCCTCGTCGTTGGCCAGCAGGAGCCGCCCTTCGCCGTCGGTGATCAGCACCCCCTCGCGGACGGCGTGGAGCACCGCGTCGTGGTGCTCGTACATCCGGGTCATCTCCTGCGTGCCGAGCCCGTGGGTCTGGCGACGCAGGCGCCGGCTGATCAGGGCCGTGCCCACGGTGGCCAGGGCCAGACCGGTGGCGATGGCGAGGAGGATGACCGGGAGCTGGCGGTCGACGACGCCGGTGACGTTCTTGACCGTGAGGCCCGCCGATACGAGGCCGACGACCTTGCCGTCGGGCGCCGTGACCGGCACCACGGCCTGGATCTCCTTGCCGAGCGGGCCGTCGACGCTCTCGGTGTGGACCTGGCCGTTCAGCGAGGGTTCGATCGTGCCGACGAACCGTTTCCCGATGCGGTCGGGCTGGGGGTGGCTGTACCGGATGCCCTTGGTGTCCATCACCACGACGAAGTCCACTCCGGCGGCCTTGCGCGTGGTCTCGGCGAGGGGCTGGAGGACCGCGGACGGGTCCGATGTCTTCAGGGTGTCCTGGAGGCCCAGGGAGTGGGCGAAGGTCTGGGCCACGGACACCGACCTGTTGCGCGCCTCGCGTTCGGTGTCGTGCTTCGACTGGAGAACGAGGGCCAGCAGGGCCCCGGCCGCGAGCAACACCACGATCGCCACCTGGAGGACGAATACCTGTCCGGCGACGCTCTTCTTCCGGTTGCCTAGCAGTGACCGCACCGACGTGCCCGGCACGGGTGGCGAGGAATGGTCACGCACCCAGTTGTAGCACTTCCGGGCGTCCATGGCGCCCGGCGTGCACGATACGCGCCCGGATTGTCACACCCGGTCCGCCGGTTGCCGCAGTCGGTGCGGCTCTGGGCTTCGGCCCGGACGCCGTTCGCGGGGGCGCCGGACGGGTTCTGCGGGGACTGCGGGGTGGCGCCGGGGGTGGCGCCGGGGGTGGCGCCCGAAGTCGTCTCCGGGGCGCCCTCGGGGGTCCCATCCGGGGTGCAGGTGACCTCGTCGCGCGGCGTGTAGTGGGTCTTGAAGTCCTCGTGCCGGACTTCCTTGCCCCCTTGGACGAAGACACGGCCGACGGTGACGTCGAAGCCCTCCAGCGGGGTCTGGACCTCGCACGTCTCGCCGCTGCCGGTGCGCTTGCCGGGCGGGGTGACGTTGGTGCGCGGCCCCTTGGTCGCGCGTATCTCGTCGTACTTCTTCGTACCGAGGAGGGAGATCGTCAGCGAGGTGTCCGTGGACTGTGCCTGGATGTACAGGGGGTGGCCGGAGTCGTTGATCCAGCGCAGGTCGAGGGTGCCCCAGGCGACGGTGGCCTCCCGGCCCTCGGGATAGCGCTCGATGTAGAAGGAGTGGGCCCCGTGCTCGACGGGCTTGACGCCCGCGAAGAACATGGCGTTGTACATGGTCGTGGCGACCGCCGAGACACCGCCGCCGGGCGATTTCACGTACTGGCCGTCGTTGATCATGATGCCGTCGACGAAGCCGTTCTCGGGGGTGCGCTCACCGACCGTGCGGTTGAAGCTCCACTCCTCCCCCGGCATGACGACGGAGCCGTTGATGAGCTCCACGGCGCGGCCGATGTTGGTGGTGCGGTAGGGGGCGGCCGGGAAGTTGACGGTGAAGGAGGAGACCTTCTCCTTGATGCCGAGGCGCCGTGCTTCCTCACTGCTGAAGTCCGGCTCGACGGCCACGGTGGCGACCTCGCCGCTGCGGGCCGCGCCGGTACGGGTCAGCAGCGGCAGCACGGCCCGGCCGAGCGCCTCCTGGGTGACCTGTCGTCCGTCACGGCCCAGGTCGGCGAGCACCACGCGGCCGTCCGCACCGAGGCGGGGCGCGGCATCGCGCGGCGGGTGGGTGACCTCGTCGATCGGCCGGGCCACGGCGGGGTCGGCGAGCAGGCCCTTGGAGTCGAGCGCGGGCACGAGGCGGCCCTGTCCGTCGGCGCGCATCTTCAGGTGCTCGCCGAGGACTGCGGGGGTGATGGACAGGCGCTTCCCGGCGACCGTGAGGTTGACCGGCCCGGACATCGCGGGCTCGGCGAACTGGCGCATGGCCCGTCCGGTCTCCGCGGCGTCGACCCGCGGCCCTGTGCGCGTCACCGGCAGGACGACGGGGCCGGCGGCGGGCCGCAGATAGGCGGCACGGAGGGTGTCGAGGGCCTTGTCCTCGACGAGGGAGACGCCGGGGAGCGGGGCGACGGCCTTCGCCGTGCCCTTCTCGAAGGTGATCACCCCGTCGCGGACCTGCTGCTCGGTGGACTTGCCGAGGCGGTCGACCGCGGCCCGGGCGGTCTGCTCGTTCATACGGATCACGGGTGCCACTTCGCGGTCGGCCGAGGTGAAGAGGCTGCCGATGACGGTGACCGGGCCGTACCCGGTCCGTACGGCGCTGTCGAGGGTCGCGTCGGTGTCGAGCGAGAGCCCGAGCGCGGCGGGGTCGGCCTTCTCCACGCGGTCGCCTATCTTCACGGCGATCGGCGCGGCCGCGGTGGGCCCGAGCTCCCGGGTCAGGGCCCGGCGGGCCTCGGCGCGGCTCATGCCGCCGACGTCCACGCCCAGGACCCGCGTGCCCTGGGCGATGTCACCACCGACCGCGAACGCGGTCCCGTAGAGGCCGCCCAGGCCCAGAACGACGGCTCCTGCGGCCACCACCGGCAGAGCGATCCGTCGGTTGCCGACCCAGCTGCGCACGCGTCCCATATCTCTCCCGTGGCGCCGGCCGGTCTCCCGGGCGACGCGGGCCGCAACGGCAGCCATATACGACAATTACGGGGAAAATCATCCCTGCTGGGCGCTCGATTTTGGGATGAATGTAATAGTTGTCACGATTCTCACCCCTTGCGCATTCCCGCTCACCGACCGCACGCCCGGGCCGCCCGACGGCTGCGGTCAGCGGGGTCCGGCGGGTGGTCCGAGCCGGGTCAGCAGTGCGATCGCACGCGCCAGGTCGGAGCCGGAGCCCGGGCTCCGCAGGCAGCTGTCCAGCCGGGCCGTGGCCTCGGCGGCCCGCTCGCGGTAGGCGCCGGCCTCGCCCAGCTGGGCACCGGCCACGGCGATGCGGAAGAGGGGCATGACCCAGGAGTCGGCCGGTCCGCCGGGCAGGGCCCGCAGCGGACCGCGCACCACCTCCAGGGCTTCGGCGAGGACGGACGTCGCCTCGGCCGTGCGCCCGAGCTCGGCCAGGATCCAGACGCGCGTCCCCAGCGCGTCGAGCAGGTCCGGTACGTGCCGGCCGGGGTCCTCCCTCACGAGGGTGCGCCGGATCCCGATCGCCTCGGCGAGGGCGCGGTCGGCCTCGTCACCGCGTTGGAGCAGGGACAGGATGACGGCACGGTGGTGCAGGATGGCGGCGGTCAGCGTCGGGATGGGGGCGGCGGCCGCCCGGTGGACCCGGAGGGCAGTGTCCACCCCGCGCAGTGCGCCGCCCCCTCGCCCCTGGGCGAAGCGCTGCATGGCGTACCGGTCGATCAGGAGGGCGGTACGCAGCGGGTCGAGCCCGTCGGGAACCGTGCCGAGGCGTCGCAGCACGCCCACGGCGGACTCGGCCGCGTCCAGCGACTCCTCGGTCCGGTCCAGGACCCTGAGCACCTCGCTGTGCTCCAGGAGAGCCGCGGCGAGGTCGGGCAGGTGGCGGTCCGGTTCCGCATCGGCCAGCGTGGTCAGCAGGGCCACGGCCTCGCCGGACGGCGCCTGCGCCTCTGCGGTGCGGCCGGCCGTCACGAGAAGCCTCAGCCATTGCCTCAGCACGCTCGGGAGTTCGGCGCGCGCCGCCCCGGGGTTCGTGCGCGCCGCCTCCCGGACGGCACCGACGGCCTCGACGACGGCGTCCAGGGCTCTGTCGTGCTGCTCGGCCTTGGCGAGATCGGCGCTCAGGTTCTTCAGGGTGTGGGCGAGCATGATCCGGCCCGTCTCCGGGCGCTCGGCCGCGGCGGCGCGAGCGACCTCGGCCGCCTCCTCGCTCACCGTCAGCGCCTCGGCGTGGCGGCCCAGCGCGTGCAGCCTGTTGCCGAGACCGAGCAGGGCCGCGACGAGGGAGCTCCGGTGGCTCCCGGGGCGCCCGCGTACGAGGGCCCGGCTCACGTCCACGGCTTCCCCGGCCGAGGCCACCGCGGCCTCCAGGTGCTCCAGCTGCTCCTGCACATTGGCCAGGGTCGTCAGACTCATGCCCAGGTCACGCAGGTGGGTGTCGGGCGAGTCGGCCGCCAGTTCCCGCCGCAGCCGTACCGCCTCCGTGATCTTCTGGTGCGCCTCCTCCACGTGTCCCGTGCGACGCAGTGCGATCGCGAGGGTGTGGAGGGCGTGGGCGTGGGCGGCCAGGTGCTCGGCTCCCCGCAGTTCGTACAGCTCTGCGTACAGGTCGGCCGTTTCGCGGCTCGCTTCGAGGGATTCGGGCAGGCGGCCCAGGTCGTCCAGCCGTACGGCGAGGTTGAGCAGTCCGCTCGCGAGATCCCGCAGGTGTGTCTCCCGGTCCAGCGCCACGAGGCGGCGCCGCAGCGCGACGGACCTCGAAATCGCGCCCAGGGACTCGTCGCCCAGGCCGTGGTCGGCCAGCTGCCCGCTGAGGGTGGCCAGCCCGACCGCGACCCGGGGCAGCCACTGCCCCGGCTGGGCCGCCTCCAGCCTCTCCCAGATGTCGACGGCCTCGAAGGCGGCCTCCAGTCCCTGATCCCGTTCGCCCGCGTCGTCGAGACGCAGGGCCAGCTGGCGCAGGTGCTCCGCCAGGTAGGGCAGGCGCGCGGGGTCGTGCGGTGGGCGGGCCCGGTCGTGGGCGACGACGCGCCGGGCGAGGAGGACGGCCCATGAGGCCAGCCGCTCGCTGTAGGGCGGCAGGACGGCGGCAAGCCGCCGGAGCACGTCCGGGGACAGGTCCGGGGCCTTGACGATGGTGTCGAGGGCCGACAGCAACGGTCCCGGGGCGGCGGTGCGCGTGGCGAGGGCGACGGCGTGCGGGGCCAGCACATCCGGGTGGGCGAGGCACAGGTCCCGCAGCGGGGCGTCGAGCCCTCCGCGGAAGACGGGGTGGGCTGCCGCCCTGGCGTAGAGGTCGAGCAGGTGCGCGGCCTGTGCGGGTGCGGCGCTCGCGGCCAGGTGGTGGGCGAGGGATGGCTCGTCGCTCAGCCGTCGGCCGACGAACCGCTCCGTGAGCCGGTCGGGCTGCAGGCTGCCCCACGCGGCGCCCGTGGTGGGCGGGTAGAGCTCGGAGATCCAGGTGCGCACACTGGCCCGACGACCGCCGCTCTCGCCGTCCAGGGAGGGCAGCCGCCGCAGAACGGCATCGGCCTGCTCCCGGTTCACCCTGCCGACCAGGAACGATGCCGCGAGCGCTTCCTCCAGCGTGCGCCGGCTCAGATGGCCGTGCAGGTCCGGCCGGGTCCGCGCGCTGCCCCGCCAATAGCCGTCCTCGTGGGCGAGCAGCCGGTCCTCGACCCGTTCCACGTCGTTGCGCCGCGACTCCCCCGACTCCCCCGACTCCCGCGGCACCTGCGGCTCTCCGGGCCCGTACGCGGCGGCAGCGGCGTCCAGCAGATCGACGAGGGCCGTCATGTGCAGGGTGAGGGCGTTGCCGTGGCCGTCCTGGTCCAGTGGGGGTGTCGGCAGGGACCCCGCGAGGGCGGCCCAGTCCGGCGGGGCCGAAGCCGTGTGCGCGCTCCGTCCACCCGGCGCGGCCAGGGCGGTGGCGAGCGCCGTCAGAGCGTGCCGGTATGCGCTGCGCCGGTCGGCGGGCCCGGTCTGGAGCTCCTCCAGGGCGATCTTGTCCTCCTCGGCGAGGAGTTCCTCGGAACGGCTCGAACAGGAGCGCAGTGCCGTCCACCAGTCCCCGTCGGCCCGGGCGAGGAGCAGGAGCTTGAGGCGGTGTTCCCGCGGATGCCGCGCGGCGGCGCGCAGCAGCGCTTCCGCCTGTGCCGGGCGGGTCTCGGCGTAGTCCAGCACGACCAGCAGCGGTGCGGCCACCTCCCGGACGACCGCGAGGTCCCGGGGTTCCGCATGGGGGTCGGGCCACCACACCTGCCACGGGACGGGCCTCCCGTCCGCGCCCCCCACCGGCGTCCCCGCCAGGTCCGCGGCGAGGCGTCCCGCCAGCCGGGTCTTCCCCTGGCCGCCCGCACCGTGGAGCAGCAGACCGCCGAACCCTTCGGCGGCGCACCACTGCCGGAGCCGGGCGAGGAGGTCGCTGCGCCCGTAGAACGGCACGACACTCTGTTCGGGACGCAGCAGCCCCGCCGGGGAGGCCGGTGGTGCGTTCGACGGCCGCCGATCGAGGTCGGCCAGGGCGCCGAGCTCGGCGCCCTCCGGCGGGGCGTACGCACCGGCCGCCTTCAGCGCGTCGCAAAAGCCCGGGTCACGGTGCAGTTCGGCGGCGGGCACCGCCAGAACGGCGCCGTGTGCGAAGTCCGCGGCGTCCTCGGCGACCACCCCGACCAGCAGCTCCCCGCAGAAGACGGGGCCGCCCGAGAGACCGCCCCAGGGCGAGCCCTTGCGGTCGGTCCAGGTGGGCGGGTGCTGGGTGACGCCGCAGTAGTGACGGCCGTTGACGGATCCGCTGCCGGGGTTGACCTCGCACGTCAGTTGGTACACCTCGATCTCCCGGCCGCGGCGCTGGACCACGTTCGGCAGGCCCCAGACCTCGACCCGCTGCTTCGGCCGGTCGGTGACGAAGCAGCCCCAGCGCACCGGCCCGGCGTCCGCGCCGGACCAGCCGGGCCCGGTGACGCGCACCAGGGCAGCGTCGTCCGTGCCCTGCGGCGTACCGCACCACACCACCTCGCCGGTGCGGTCGTCGCCGTGCAGGGGCCGGAACAGCCGGACCCGGGCGCCCTGCCCGGCGACGACATGGGCGGAGGTGAGCACCAGGCCCGGCCCGACGAGACACCCCGTGCCGGGCCCGCCGGCGCCGATGACGCCGACCAGACGGGAGCGGATCATGCGGGCCCGGTCAGGGGGTACCGGGGGCGGTGGGCCGCTCCCAGGCGCCGTGGACGGAGACGTCCCGGCCGTCGGCCAGACGGGGAGTGAGGGTCAGGGCGATGCGCTGGGTGCGTTCCCGCCCGAGGCCCGCCTCTGCGTCCGCGGACACGACCCAGGCCCGGAACCCGGACTTCACCGTGGCGTCGGTGCGCAGCACCACCGTGAACTCCAGCTCCACGGGTCCCACGGTGAACTGGAGTTCTTCACCTGCCCCGTTGGCGGTCGCGGCCTGCAGTTCCTCGCGTATCGCGGCGACCGCGTCCGCCAGGCCGATCTCCCCGGAACGTGCCATCGATTCCCCCTTACGCCCAGCGCGCCCGCGGCGGGCGGCGCATGGTTTCCACGGTAGCGAAGGCGGGGCTCCGCCGGGCCGAAACCAGGATCAACTCGGCCTTCGGGCACCCGCGTTGCCGTCGCGGGATCATCGGGCTAGATTTCTGGAAACTGTTTCTAATTCGAGCGGGGCTGGCTGACGTGTTGGAGCTGACGGGGAGCGGAGCCGAGCCGCTGGAGGCGGGGGATCCGCGCCGGATCGGGTCGATTCCGCTGGCGGGCCGGCTCGGCGCCGGAGGCATGGGGCGGGTGTACCTCGGGATCCGCGAGGGCCGGTACGTCGCCGTCAAACAATTACTGTCCTCCGTCGTCGGCGAGGACCAGGACTTCCTGCGCCGCTTCGGACACGAGCTGGACAACCTCGCCCGGCTGCCCGCCGACGCCACCGCGCCGCTGCTGGACAGCGACCGCACCGCCGCTCCCCCGTGGTTGGCCACCGCATACATTCCCGGACTCACCCTGCGGGAGGCCATCGCTCTGCACGGCGGCCCGCTCCCCGCACACGCGCTGTGGCTGCTGCTGCGGGAGGCCGCGGCGGGGCTGGCGGCGGTGCACGCGCTGGACATGGTGCACCGGGACCTCAAGCCGTCCAACGTGATGCTGACCCTCGACGGCCTCACCCTCATCGACTTCGGCGTGGCCCGGGCCGCCGAGCAGAGCCAGCTGACTCGGACCGGCATGGTCGTGGGCACGCCCGCCTACATGGCACCCGAACAGGCTTCGGGGCGGCGGCGGTTGAGCGGCGCCACCGATGTGTTCGCACTGGGCTCGGTACTCGCCTACGCGGCGTGCGGTCAGCCGCCGTTCGGCGACGAGTCGGGGCACGGCGTGCTGTACCGCATCGTCCACGAGGAGCCCGACCTGGAGCCGTTGCGGGAGCTGGAGCCGGACCTCGCCGACCTGGTCGCGGCCTGCCTCGACAAGGACCCGGAGGGCCGGCCCGCCGCCGCTGAACTCCTCGAACGCGCCCTGGAGCGGGGTCCGTTCCCCGACCCGCTGTGGCCGGAGGCCGTCACCGAGCGGCTGGCCGCCCGGGCCGCCTTCGCCGCGAACGTGCAGGAGGTCGACGTACCGACGGTCCCGCTCACCGGGGAGAAGACGGAATCGGAGCCCGACGCGGAGCCGACCCCGGCACCCGGCCCGGCCCCGGGGCCCGTCGACCTCGCTCCGCCGGCCACGGTCCGGCCGGAGCGGACCGAGCGCCGGCGCCGGACCCGCGTGCTCCTCGCCGTCGTGCCCGTCGTCGTGGTCGCGGGCGGGACGACCCTCGCCATCCAGCACCTCCCGTACACCTCGACGCCGCAGGCCGGGTCCGGCAGCACCCCGTCCACCCAGGTCACCGCGCCGGTCGACCCGACGGCGGCGGCAGCGGGCGGCAGCCCCTCGGGTACGGCGTCACCCGTGCAGCCGCCCGCCCAGGACCCGGCGCAGGGCGGTACGGGCGGCCCCCCGGCCGCGGCCGCCGGAGGCGCGGGCGGAACCGGCCCCGGCTCCGGCACGGGCCCCGGCGCCGGGGCGCAGCCGGGCTCGGGCAACGGCGGTGGCGCCGGCAGCCCCGCGAACGCGGGTGGCACCGGCAGCACGCGTCCCTCCGGCGGCGGGACGTCCACGGCCCCCACCGCCCCGGTACCCCCCGCGCCTCCCGCGTCCGGCACCTTCCGCTTCCGCAACGGCAACAACAGCAAGTGCATCACGCAGGTCTTCGGTTCCTCGGACATCGGCGACTGCGCGGACGCGACCGCCCGGTGGACGGTGCAGGGCAGGCCGGACGGCAGCTTCAAGCTCGTCAACCAGCAGAGCGGCAGCTGCCTGTACGCCAACATGCTCGGCCAGGCGGTCTTCGTCGGCGACTGTGCCCAGGACACCGCCCGTCTGTGGCGCACCGGGTCGGGCGGCAGCCTCCGCAACGACTACAACGGGGGCTGCCTCGACCTGGGCATGAGCAGCGGCCTGGTCACCAAGTCCTGCGGCGGGGAAGCGTCACAGCGCTGGACGCGGCAGAGTTAGGCCGTCTCTCATCCGGGGAGGGCGCCTGGATCGGCGCCGGTCAGGTCACGACTTGCCTCCCACAACGGCGCTGCGACGGAGGCGTCGGCGAGGTGGCTCCAGATCGGTTCCTGCCGGGGCTCGCCGCTCAGGCCGAAGACCCGTGGTCCCCACAGCTGGCCTCCGGCCACGGCCGGGTCGAGCACTGCTCGGACCGCGGGCCATGCGCCGGCGTGCTTGCCCTGGAGGAGGAGGGCCGCAGGGGCCGCGCTCAGCCGGGCGCCGGTGGTTCGCGTGTGGACCGGCGGCCGTGACGGGGTGAGGGAGTCCAGCGCGCCGCCGGGGTGGACCACCACGCTCGTCACCGTACGGCCGGCGGCGCGCAGGCGGCGGTCGAGTTCGATGCCGAAGTACATCTGCGCCAACTTGGAGCGTCCGTAGGTGCGCTTGGGCCGGTAGTCCGTCCGGGACTGCAGGTCGTTCAGCTCGATCCGCTCCGACTTCGCCGCGAAGCTGCCCATGGTCACCACGCGTGCCGCCGGCGCGGCCGACAGCAGCGGCATCAACCACCGGGTCAGGGCGAAGTGCCCGAGGTGGTTCGTGCCGAACATGAGCTCGTGACCGTCCCCGGTCTCTCTGCGCGGCGGGTCGTCGAGCGCGACGCCGGCATTGTGGACCACCGCGTCGAGGCGGTCCACGTCCATTGATTCCACCGCTGTTTCGAGCGAGGAGAGGTCGGCGAGGTCCAGCCGTACGGCCCGCACCCGCGCACCGGCCACGCGCGCGCGGATCGAGGCCGTGGCGGCCTCGGCCCTGGCGGGATTCCGGCAGCCGAGTACGACGGTGGCTCCGGTCCCCGACAATTGCTCCGCGACGAAGTACCCGATGCCGGCGTTGCCGCCGGTCACCAGGAAAACGCGGCCATCGGCACGCGGCAGCCGTTGGACATTCCAAGGCGGGGTGAAGGATGCGGAGGACATGGCGGCGGCTCCCTTGTGCTGGTGAAGGCGGCTGCGACTGCTCCGCCGGCACCGCCCACGGTTCCAGCGGCCACCGACAGATCGCCTACGGATCACCGACAGTGGAAAGGGAGCGGAACACCTGGCCGCTCGCCGCCGCTCGGTCCCGCCTACGCCGAGGTCTTGCCCCTGCCCTTGGGCCCACCGTTCGTCGGCGGGTATCCGGGCCTCGCCGGTATCGACGGGCCCGTCCCCGGTGACGGTACCGGCAGCGGCGGGAGCGCCGGCTCGTACAGCCAGGCCGTGAACAGGTCGTCCAGCGGCTCGGCCGCGTACCGGGCCACGTGGTGGGTGAAGCCGGTGGTGGACACGACCGCGTGGCGGTGGACCGTGGGCCAGTCGCGCAGCATGCGGAAGAACGCGCTCTCGCCCAGCGCGCAGCGGATCGCGTGCACCGCGAGCCCCCCGCGCTGGTAGAGGCGGTCGTCGAACATCAGCTTGCGGCCGGGGTCGGCCAGTCGCAGGTCCTGCGGCTGCGAGGCCAGCAGCCGGTGCGCGTTGGCCGCGAGCTCCTGCGCGGTGCGGCCGCCGGAGCGCTCCGACCAGAGCCATTCGGCGTACTTCGCGAAGCCCTCGTTCAGCCAGATGTGCCGCCAGTCGGCGATGGTCACGCTGTTGCCGAACCACTGGTGCGCGAGTTCGTGGGCGATGAGCCGTTCCGAACCCCGGACGCCGTCCACGTGGTTGGCCCCGAAGGTGGACAGGCCCTGCGCCTCCACGGGGACGTCCAGCTCCTCGTCGGCGACGACCACCGCGTACTCGCTGAAGGGGTAGGGCCCGAAGAGCTCCTCGAACAGCCCCATCATGGCCGGCTGCCGGGCGAAGTCACGGGAGAACCGCGGCAGCAGGTGGGCCGGTACGTGGGCACTCTGCGGGATTCCGCCGAGCCCGGGGTCACCGAGGAGCACCGTCTGGTACATGCCGATGGACAGGCCGACCAGGTAGCTGGAGGTCGGCGCGGCCTGCTCGTAGACCCAGGTCGTGGTGCTGGCCTTCGTCGTGCGGGTGAGCAGCCGGCCACCGGCCACGACCGTGTACGCGGACGGCGTGTTGACCGAGATCTGGTACGAGGCCTTGTCTGCGGGCCGGTCGTTGCACGGGTACCAGGACGGCGCGCCGACGGGCTGGCTGGCGACCAGCGCCCCGTCGGTCAGCTCCTCCCAGCCGAGGCCGCCCCACGGGCTGCGCACGGGCTTGGGGTTGCCCGCCCAGTGCACCTCCACGGTGAAGGCGGAGCCGCCGGGGAGCGGCTTGGCCGGGCGGATCCGCAGTTTGCCGGCGCGGTGGGTGTAGTGCGGGGCGCGCCCGTTCACCAGGATCCGGCCTATTTTGAACTCGGCCAGGTTCAGGTGGAACTCGGCGAGCGGCGCCCGCCCGGCGATCGCGCTGATCCGGGCCGTCCCGGCGAGCCGGTTGGGGCCGGGACGGTACTCCAGAGCGATCTCGTACCGGTGCACTCGGTAACGGGAGTCGCCGTTCGCGGGGAAGTACGGGTCCGATGGCGCTGTTCTCTGGCCGCTCACTGCCGCTTCCGCTCCCTGCGCTGTGCTCGTACGACGTGCTGGTGTACCGGTGTGCCGGTGCTCCCGCCGGTGCCGGCCGTGGCGCGGACGGCCCGGTCAGGACCGCCACGCCTCGATCGGGTTGCCCAGCCAGCGGGTGTCGGCGGGGACGGATTCCCCGGCCATCACGAGTGAGGCGGGGCCCAAGGTACTGCGGGCCCCCACCGTGCTCCCGGGCAGGACGATTCCGCCCGGGCCCAGGGTGGCGCCCTCATGGAGCACCACAATATCCGTCCTCAAGATCCGGTCGTGGAAGAGGTGCGTCTGCAACACACAGCCACGGTTCACGCTGACCCCGTCGCCCAGGACGACCAGGTCCGTCTCGGGCAGCCAGTAGCTCTCGCACCACACGCCGCGGCCGATCCGGCCCCCGAGTCCCCGCAGCCACAGGGCCAGCACCGGTGTACCGGGCACCGATCCGGCCAGCCACGGCACGGCGAGGACCTCGACGAAGGTGTCGGCCAGCTCGTTGCGCCACACGAAACCGCTCCACAGCGGGTGCTCCCCCGTCCGGTGCCGGCCGACCAGCAGCCATTTGGCGCACACCGCGACCGAGCAGGCGGCCAGTCCCGCAGCCAGCAGGACCGCTCCGGAGAGCAGCGCGGCGCCCCAGACGCCCGGTCCGCTCCGCGTGGTGAGCGCGCAGAGCGCCGCCACCGTCAGCACGGCCAGGGCGGCCGAGCAGAACACCGGGACGAGCCGGCACAGCTCCACCAGCCCGCGCGCCCACAGCAGCCGTGCGGGCGGCTCGTAGGTCCGGCTCTGGTCGGCGTCCGCGGTGGACCGGGGCAGCTTGACGGGCGGGAGGCCCAGGTAGGAGCTGCCCTTCTTGGCCTTCTTGGGAGTGGCGGACAGGACGCCCACCAGCCCGTCGTCCGGCACGGTGCGGCCCGGGGCGGTCATGCCCGAATTCCCGAGGAAGGCCCGGCGGCCGATCTCGGAGTGCCCGATCCGGACCCAGCCGCCGCCCAGCTCGTAGGGGGCGGTCAGGGTGTCGTCTGCGAGGAAGGCGCCCTCACCGACGGTGGTCAGGCTCGGCAGCGCGAGCACGGTGGACACTTCGGCGCCCCGGCCGATCTTCATTCCGAGCAGCCGCAGCCACACCGGTGTGATCAGTCCGGCGTACAGCGGGAAGAGCGTCTCGCGGGAGAGGTCCATCAGCTGGGTGACCGTCCAGGCCTGCCAGCCGACCCTGCTGTGCGTCGGGTGGGTTCCCGTCCGCAGCCCGAGGCTGAGCAGGCGTACGGCGACCAGCAGCAGGGCCGCGTACGCGCATCCGAAGGCGAGCGCCCCCGGCACCACGGCGAGGAGGGCTCCGCGCAGCGCTCCGGCGAGTCCGGCGTCGGCGGGCACGAAGAGGCTCACCACGAGGAGGGCGGGCAGGGCGGCGAGTACGGGCAGGGCCGTGAGGCAGAAGCCGGCCGCCCCGTACGCGGCCCGCCAGGGAAGCCCGCGCTGCGGGCGCTCCTTGGGCCAGTTGTGCTTGGCCTTGCCGAGCTTGCCGGCGGGTGCGCCGGCCCAGCGCTGGCCGGTGGGGATCTGCCCGACCACGGCCGAGCCGGGGGCCACCTCGGCACGCTTGCCGACCCGCGCGCCGGGGAAGAGGATGCTGCGGGTGCCGACCGCCGCGCCCGCACCGACCTTGATCGCGCCGATCTCCAGGTGGTCCCCGTCCAGCCAGTGGCCGCAGAGGTCCACCTCGGACTCCACGGCGCAGCCGCGGCCGAGTTTCAGCATGCCGGTGACCGGGGGCAGGGAGTGCAGGTCGACCTCGGGGCCGATCTTGGCACCGAGAGCCCGCCCGTAGCGCTCCAGCCAGGAACCGGTGAGGGACGTGGCGCCGACGCACTCGGCCAGTCGCTCGGCCGTCCACAGCCGCAGGTGCACGCTTCCGCCGCGCGGGTGGCGTCCGGCCTTCACGCCGCGCATCAGGAGGCGGGCTCCGCCTGCCGCGATCGCGAGCCGGCCGGGCGGGCTGTACAGCAGCAGTGCACCGGCGGCGACGAGCCACCAGGAGGCGGTCGGCGCCCACGGGTAGGGCCCGAACCGGTGCAGCACGTTGCCCAGGGCCAGCACGGCGACCGTCCAGCGCAGGCCGACCAGGGTGAAGAGCGGGAGCAGCAGGAGGGACTGGACCAGCTGGGATCGCAGCGGGACGGGGGTGACGGTCCGCGCCGTTCCGTCGTCGTGGGCGGACTTCTCCAGGTGCCGGGCCAGCTTGCGCAGGGTGGGCTGCTGGTAGATGTCGAGGACTGCGGCGCTCGGGTAGCGGGTCCGCAGCCGGGTGGTGAGCCGGGCGGCGGCGAGGCTGCCGCCGCCGATCGCGAAGAAGTCGTCGGCGGCGCCGCTGACGGTCACCCCGAGGGTCTCGGTCCACTGCTCGGCGAGCCAGGCCTCGGTGCCGTAGAGCTGTTCCGTGGGGCCGGAGGTCTCCAGGTCGGGCAGCGGCCAGGGCAGCGCGTCCCGGTCGACCTTGCCGGAGGTGCGGGTGGGCAGCTCGGCGACGGGTGCGAGCAGGGGGACGAGGGCGGCGGGCAGCTCGGCGCGCAGCCGGGTCACCGCCGCCGCGTGGTCCCAGCCGTCCTGGGTGACGAGGTAGCCGACGAGCAGCTGGTTGCCGCTGCGTGCGGTGCGTACGGCGGCGGCCGCGCCCGCGACGCCGGGCAGGGCCTGCAGCGCCGCGTCGACCTCGCCCAGCTCGATCCGGCGGCCGCCGAGCTTGATCTGCTCGTCGGCGCGACCGAGGAAGATCAGGCCTTCGGGTTCGGCGCGTACGAGGTCGCCGCTGCGGTAGGCGCGCTGCCAGCCGAGGGATTCGAGCGGGGCGTACTTCTCGGCGTCCTTGTCGGGGTCGAGGTAGCGGGCCAGGCCCACTCCGCCGATCACGAGCTGTCCGCTGCCGCCCATGGGCACCGGTTCCCCGGACTCGTCGACGACGGCCAGTTCCCAGCCGTTCAGCGGGAGGCCGATCCTGATCGGCTCCTGTCCGGTCAGCAGGGCGGCGCAGGCGACGACGGTGGCCTCGGTGGGGCCGTACGTGTTCCAGACCTCGCGGCCTTCGGTGACCAGGCGCTGGGTGAGCTCCGGGGGGCAGGCCTCGCCGCCGAAGATCAGGAGCCGGACCTCGTTGAGCGCCTCGGGCTCCCAGAGCGCCGCCAGGGTCGGCACGGTGGAGACCACGGTGATCTCCTGGTCCACGAGCCAGGGGCCCAGGTCGGCGCCGCTGCGCACCTGGGAGCGGGGTACGGGCACGAGGCAGGCGCCGTAGCGCCAGGCCAGCCACATCTCCTCGCAGGAGGCGTCGAAGGCGACGGACAGTCCGGCCATGACGCGGTCGCCGGGGCCGATCGGCTCCTCGGGGAGGAACAGCGCGGCCTCGGCGTCCACGAAGGCCGCGGCGCTGCGGTGGCTGACGGCGACGCCCTTGGGCTTGCCGGTGGAGCCGGAGGTGAAGATGATCCACGCGTCGTGCTCGGGGCCGGGGCGCGAGGCGGCGGCGCGGGCGCCGGGCTCGGCGGCCCGGCCCGTGAGGATGCGCTGTCCGCCGCCGAGTACCGCGCGGACCCCGGCCTCTCCGAAGACCAGGTCGGCACGTTCGTCGGGGTCCTCGGCGTCGACCGGTACGTAGGCGGCGCCGGCGGCGAGCACGGCCAGGATGGCCACGTACAGCTCGTTGGTCCCGGACGGCACGCGGACGCCGACCCGGTCGCCGAGCCCCACTCCGGCGGCCGCGAGGGCCCGGCGCCGGCGCTCGACCTCGATGGCCAGCGCCCGATAGGTCAGTCGGGTGGTTCCGTCGTCGAGGGCGAGCTCGTCGGGGTACGCCCGTACGGTGGCCTCGAAGATGTCGACGAGGGTGCGGGTGGGGGCGGCCGGCCCGGCAATGAAGCGGGCGGACTTGCCGGACTCCTCCGGCGTCTCCCCGTCGTCGAGCAGAGTGAGTTCACTGCACTCAGGTGTGACTGCCATCGGCCCTCACGTCTCGTTCCCGGCAATGTCCGGGTCGCCGGCGGAGCCCGGGTCTGCCCAGGTTGTTCCGGATCGGCGCCAAACAACCCACCAGTCTAGTGCGCCATCAAGGGTTTTCTTGTTGAAGCCTCGCGCGTGGCCGGGAAGAGACGGTGGTCAGCCAGCGGATCGCGGGGCTGCCCGGGGCGACCGGTGCGGCAACCGGGGGCAGGGCGGAGCGTGAGCGGCCGGTCGCATATCGTCCGTCGATATGAGCGATCATGTTGCGCCGACAACGCGTTTCCTCGTACTGCGCCAAGCGGGAGGCCCAGCGCGGCCTGGACGGCTTCGGCGCGCTCGCCGACCGGGAGATCGTGTGGCTGCGGCGGCGCTGGGACTACGGGAACGACGAGGATCAGACGCTCTACCTGATGGAAGTCGAGTCGGACGGCCGGCGCACGCGCCAGGTCGAGCTGACTCCGGACGGCGCGGGGGTGCGCAGCGGACCCGACGACTGGCCCTTCAACCCGCCCGTCGTGGACCTCTTCGACCCCGAACTCGTGGGCATGGAAATCAGCCAGGACGAGTTCGAGAGGAACTGGCTCGGCGCCCGACCGATGGAGTGGCCGGACGAGGAACAGTCCGAGGAACAGGCCGAGGGATAGAACGCGCGGTGCGGGTGCCCGCGGCTACGCGCAGTTCGGGCACAGGCCGCGGTAGGTGACCTCGACCGCGGACACCGTGAAGCCGAAGCGCTCCTCCGCCGGGAGGCCCGCCAGTGGGTCGCCGGTCGGGTGGACGTCGCGGATGGCCCCGCAGGCGGAGCACACCAAGTGCTGGTGCGGGTGGTGCGCGTTGGGGTCGTAGCGCTTGGCCCGGCCGTCGGTGGTGACCTCCGCGACCTCGCCGAGGGCGACCAGTTCGCCCAGGGCGTTGTAGACGGTCGCCCGGGAGATCTCCGGCAGCCGCTGGGCGGCGCGGGCATGGACCTCGTCCGCCGTGAGGTGCACGTGGTCGCCGTCGAGGACCTCCGCGACCACCCTCCGCTGGGACGTCATCCGCCAGCCACGCCCGCGCAAACGCCCCAGCAGGTCACTCATATCGGCCCACCTATTCAGGTTCGACGGGGTGCCCCGAAGTGTGTCGAGGGACATCCGGAATCCGATCACATGTGGATCTGGTGTCCTTCTTGACTTGGATTCTGTCCATCGTAGGATCGGATTCGTAGATAGCCAAGAGACAGGGAGACCCCAGGGCGGCAGGTGACGAAGACGTGACGGAGCACCGCCCGCGAGCTGCGCGGTGCAGACACGCGCGTACCGGCCGCCGGCGTCCCCCTGTTCACAGCCGTCCGGGGCGGTGACCCCTCGGCGCCGTGGCGATCGACGAGGCCGAGCAAGTGCACTCGGGGCCCCGCGCCCCGGCCGTTCCATCGCATTCAGTCGTATTCAGTCGTATTCAGTTGCTTTAGTTCGCATTCAGTTCCTGAACACCGTGATCCGCCTGGTACGGAAGGATTCCCATGTCCGAGAACCATGATGCAATCGTCACCGACTCCAAGTCGGAGGGTGGGGAGGGCTGTCCTGTGGCCCACGGGCGGGCCCCGCACCCGACCCAGGGTGGCGGAAACCGCCAGTGGTGGCCGGAACGGCTCAATCTGAAGATCCTCGCCAAGAACCCCGCCGTGGCCAATCCCCTCGGCGAGGAGTTCGACTACGCCGCGGCGTTCAAGACCCTCGACCTTCCCGCCGTGAAGCGGGACATAGCGGAGGTGCTGACCACCTCCCAGGACTGGTGGCCCGCCGACTTCGGCCACTACGGCCCGTTCATGATCCGGATGGCCTGGCACAGCGCGGGCACGTACCGGATCAGCGACGGCCGCGGCGGCGCCGGAGCCGGTCAGCAGCGCTTCGCCCCGCTCAACAGCTGGCCGGACAACGGCAACCTCGACAAGGCCCGTCGCCTGCTGTGGCCGGTGAAGAAGAAGTACGGCAAGAGCCTCTCGTGGGCCGACCTCATGATCCTCACCGGGAACGTGGCCCTGGAGACCATGGGCTTCGAGACCTTCGGGTTCGGCGGCGGCCGACCGGACGTCTGGGAGCCCGACGAGGACGTCTACTGGGGCCCCGAGACCACCTGGCTCGACGACGAGCGCTACACCGGCGACCGTGAGCTGGAGAACCCCCTCGGCGCGGTCCAGATGGGCCTCATCTACGTCAACCCGGAGGGCCCGAACGGCACTCCCGACCCGATCGCCGCGGCGCGCGACATCCGGGAGACGTTCCGCCGGATGGCGATGAACGACGAGGAGACGGTGGCTCTGATCGCGGGCGGCCACACCTTCGGCAAGACCCACGGCGCGGGCCCGGCGGAGAGCGTCGGACCCGACCCCGAGGCCGCCCCGCTGGAGGCGCAGGGTCTGGGCTGGAGCAACTCCTTCGGGACCGGCAAGGGTGGCGATGCGATCACCAGTGGTCTTGAGGGCATCTGGACCAACACCCCGATCGCGTGGGACAACACCTTCTTCGAGATCCTGTTCGGCTACGAGTGGGAGCTGTTCAAGAGCCCCGCCGGAGCGCACCAGTGGCGGCCGAAGGGCGGCGCCGGGGCGGGTACCGTGCCCGACGCCCACGACGGGTCGAAGACCCACGCCCCGACGATGCTCACGACCGACCTCTCCCTGAGGTTCGACCCGGCGTACGAGCAGATCTCCCGGCGCTTCCTCGAGAACCCCGCCGAGTTCGCCGACGCCTTCGCACGCGCCTGGTTCAAGCTGACCCACCGCGACATGGGCCCGATCGTGCGCTACCTCGGCCCGGAGGTCCCGGCCGAGACGCTGCTGTGGCAGGACCCGCTCCCCGCGGTGACGCATGCGCTCGTCGACACCGGTGACGTCGCCGCCCTCAAGCGCCAGGTCCTCGCCTCCGACCTGTCGGTGTCCCAGCTCGTCTCCGTCGCGTGGGCCTCGGCCTCGTCCTTCCGCGGCAGCGACAAGCGCGGCGGTGCCAACGGCGGGCGCATCCGCCTCCAGCCGCAGAGCGGGTGGGAGGTCAACGAGCCCGACCAGCTGGCAGGGGTACTGCGTACCCTGACCGGGATCCAGGAGTCCTTCAACTCCGCCCAGAGCGGCGACAAGCGGATCTCGCTCGCGGACCTGATCGTGCTGGCCGGTGCGGCCGCCGTCGAACAGGCCGCCGAGGACGCCGGATTCGCCGTCCAGGTCCCCTTCACTCCGGGCCGCGCGGACGCGACGCAGGAACAGACGGACGTGGAGTCGTTCGCCGCGCTGGAGCCGGCCGCCGACGGATTCCGCAACTACCTCGGGAAGGGCAACCGACTGCCCGCCGAGTACCTCCTGCTCGACCGGGCGAACCTGCTGACCCTGAGCGCCCCCGAGATGACGGTCCTGGTCGGTGGCCTGCGCGTGCTGGGCGCGAATCACCAGCAGACGCCCCTGGGCGTCCTCACCGCGACCCCCGGGTCCCTGACCAACGACTTCTTCGTCAACCTGCTCGACCTGGGCACGACGTGGACGGCCACGTCCGAGGACGCGAACGCGTTCGAGGGCCGCGACTCCGCCACGGGCCGGGTCAAGTGGACCGGGACGCGGGCCGATCTCGTCTTCGGCTCGAACTCGGAGCTGCGCGCGCTCGCGGAGGTCTACGCGAGCGACGACGCGAAGGAGAAGTTCGTGAAGGACTTCGTCGCCGCGTGGCACAAGGTGATGAACCTGGACCGGTTCGACCTCGCCTGACGGTGCCGTGACGTCCGGGCCGGCCCGCACCGGCCGGCCCGGGCGGCTAACAGGGCTGCAGGAAGGCGTCAAGTCACGACATTCAGCGGCATGACACGGTTCGACCTCCGGAGGCTTACTCGGGGTGTGGGCGCTCACACGCAACCGGTGACCCGCATCCCATCCCTTCGACCTGGAGGTTCCCATGTCCCCCACCTCCCGCACCCTGCGCTTCGCCCTGCTCGCCGCCTCGACCTCGCTGGCGGCAGGAGGGGCACTGCTCCCCACGGGCGCCCTCGCCGCCCCGGCTCCGACGCATACGATCACGCTCCCGGCCGGCTCGACCGCCAGACTCGCGGTGTGATCCCGTAGTGCCCGGACGGGCACCCGAACGGGCACCCGAACGGGCACGGCTCCCGAAGGAGCCGCGCCCTTCAGCCCGGCAGCTGCTCGACCACGCTGGTGCCGCTGCCCTCCTGCGACTCCCACGTCCATGTCTCCTCCAGGCGGAGGCGGCCGTCGGCCAGTTCCGTCAGGACCGAGGTGCAGTGCCCGGACGCGGTCGTTCCGTCGAGGCGGAGCTGGACGTAGCGGAAGTCGATCGTGTCGGCGTCCCTGGTGCCGACGAGACAGCCCCTGGCCACGTCCCCGCCCCAGTACTCGGCCCAGATCCGGCCGTCCTGCTCGTGGTAGTCGAACCGGGTCTGCCGGCCGACCTGGCCGGGTGCCTGGTCGGCCACGGGGGCGAAGACGAGGCCGTCGAGCGAGCGCGCCACCGATAACTCCTCAGGGGGGGAAGGCGATCCGGCCCACCACCCTAGACGGGTCGCGTCCGGCCGGACGCGACCGGGGCCGTCCCGGCCCGCAGGGCCGGTGAGGTCTCGGGTCCGTGGGCGAAGTCCTGACGTACGTACTCGTGCAACGCGACCGTCAGCAACCGAGGAAGGACAGCCGGATCTGGCGCCGCGGGTTGTCCCGGTTGGTGTCCACGAGGGTGACGGACTGCCAGGTTCCGAGCTCCAGCATCCCGTCGAGCACCGGCAGCGTCGCGTGGGGCGGGACGATCGCGGGCAGTACGTGGTCCCGCCCGTGGCCGGGGGATCCGTGCCGGTGCCGCCAGCGGTCATCGGCCGGCAGGAGGGACTCCAGGGCCTTCAGCAGGTCGTCGTCGCTGCCCGCTCCCGTCTCGATGACGGCGAGTCCGGCGGTCGCGTGCGGTGTGAAGATGTTCAGCAGTCCGCTCCGGCCCTGCGCCACCTCCCGGAGGAAGGCGGCGCAGGCATCGGTCAGGTCATGGACGGTCTCCCGGTCCCCGGTCGTCACGTCGATCGTTCGTGAAGCAAAGAAGTCGGCCATGCCTGCATCCTCGCGCCCGGGCCCCTCGGGAACACGCAACCCCGACCGGTGTCGGCCGAGCGGGTCAGTCGACTCCCAGGAGGCGACGGCGGTCGTCGGGGCGGGAGGCGAACTCCGCGCAGGCCGCCCGGTGGACGATGCCGCCCTTCTGCATGACGGCCACGTGCTCGGCGACGGAGAGGGCCAGCCCCAGGTTCTGCTCGACCAGGACGACCGTCATGCCCTGCGCGGCCACCTCGCGGATCACCTCCCCCACCTGCGCGACGATCGCGGGAGCCAGCCCGTCGGACGGCTCGTCGAGGAGGAGCAGCCGCGGATTGCCCAGGAGGGCCCGGGCGATCGCGAGCATCTGCTGTTCCCCTCCGGAGAGTTCGTCACCCCGGTGTCCGAGCCGCTCCCCCAGCCTCGGCAGCAGGTCGAGGATGCGTGCCCGGGTCCACGGCCCGGGCGCGGCGCGCCGCGGTGCGGCGATGGCGAGGTGCTCCGCCACGGTCAGCGGCGCGAACACCCGGCGTCCCTGGGGTACGACCCCCACTCCGGCCCGGGCGATCACATCGACCCGGGCTCCGGCGATCTCCCGGCCGTCGACGGTGATGCTGCCCTCGTAGGGCCGGACGAATCCCATGACGGTCGATATCAGGGTGGTCTTGCCGACCCCGTTGCGCCCGAGTACGGCGAGGATTCCGCCGGGTTCGACGTCGAGGTCGACGCCGGTCAGGACCACGCCCCCGGCGTATCCGGAACGCAGGCCGCGAATCTGGAAGTACGGTTTCACGAGGTGGCCTCCGTGGTGCCCAGGTAGGCCCGCTGGACCTCGGCGGAGGCCCGCACGTGGTCCGGTGTACCGGTGGTGAGGTGTCGGCCGAGGTGCATGACGGTGACGGTGTCGGCGAGCTCGAAGACCATGTCGAGGTCGTGTTCGACCAGGAGGACGGTCACCTCTTCGGGCAGGGCGGCGATCAGCTTCGTGAGCCGCTCGGTCTCCGCCGGCGACATGCCGGCGGCCGGCGTCCAGGAGCAGCAGCCGCGGTTCGGTGGCCAGCGCGACGGCGACCTCCAGTTGCCGGCGTTCCCCGTGCGAGAGGGCGGCCGCGCTCAGGTCGTGCCGGTCGGGCAGGCCCACTCGTTCCAGCAGCGTGCGGGCGCGCGCGAGATCCGCCGCCCGGGCGCTCACCCTCCGCCATCCGCCGAGCCCCGCCCCCGTCCGAAGCAGCACGGCGAGCAGGACGTTCTCCAGCACGGTCTCCCGCATGAAGAGGCTGGAATGCTGGAAGGTCGCGGCCGTCCCCAGCCCGACACGGCGGTGCACGGGCAGCCGCGTCACGTCCCGCCCGTCCAGCAGGACGGCGCCCGTGCTGGCGGGCAGGGTTCCACTGATGAGGCCGAACAGCGTGGACTTGCCCGCACCGTTGGGACCGATGATCGCGTGTCGCGCACCGGACCGTACGGTGAGGGACACCTCGTCGACGGCGGTGAAGGACCCGAAGTGCTTCGACACCCGGCGCAGTTGCAGTAGGTCGAGATCGCTCACGCCGTCCTCTTCCGGCTCGGCTGGTGCGGGAGCCGTACGCCGGCCAGTCCGCGGGGCAGGGTGTAGACGGCGATGACGAAGAGCAGCCCGAGCAGCAACGGGCCGCGCCCGGCGACGGCTTCGAGGTTGCCGAGGTAGTCGCGGGTCAGCCAGATGAGCGCGGCCGCGGCGCAGGCTCCCCACATCGAGCCCGTGCCGCCGATGACGACGGCCAGCAGCGCGAGGGCGGCGATCTCGAAGCCGGCGTCGCCGGGCGAGACGAACCGCTGGACCGAGACCCACAGCGAACCGGCGGCACCGGCCAGCGCCGCCGCCCCGCAGTAGACGGTCAGGGCGTACCGCCGGGTGGGGTAGCCGATCGCCTTCATGCGCGGCTCGTTGTCCCGGATCCCGCGCAGGGCGAGGACGAAGGGGGTCGAGCCCAGGCGGGTGACGGCCCCGAGCAGCAGCAGGAACACGGCCAGTACGTAGAAGTAGACCAGACCGTCGAGCTCCAGCGCGGGGGTGCCGGGCAGTGGCACGACGGGCGGGACACCGGATATCCCGTCGGTGCCGCCCGTCACCGGCTTCCAGTTGACGGCGGCGCTGTAGACGATCTCGCCGATGGCGAGCGTCAGCATCAGGAACACCACGCCGCGGGCGCGGACGGCGAGCCACCCGGTGGGCACGGCCACCAGCGCCGAGACACCCGCCGCGATGAGCAGCTGGAGCGGGCCGATGTCCGTGAGGTTCTTCGCGACGACGGCCGCGGTGTAGGCGCCGACGCCGAAGTAGGCGGACTGGCCGAGGGTCGGCAACCCGGTCAGCCCGGTGAGCAGGTTCACGCTCAGTGCGAGCAGCGCGAACACCAGGATCCGCGACAGGGTGGCGACGGCGTACGGGCCGAGCAGGAAGGGGGCCAGGGTGAGCCCGAGGAGTACGGCGGTCCCGGCCACCCGGGACGCCGTGGGTGCGGTGAGGGACGTGCTCGTGGACGTGCTCATGTGCGCACCGCCGAGGGGACCAGGCCGTGCGGGCGGACCACGAGCACGAGCAGCATGGTGCCGAAGAGGAGGAAGGGCGCGTACTGCGGGAGCAGCGCCACCCCGAGGGTCTGGACCTGGCCGATGAGCAGCGCCCCGGCGAGGGCGCCGCGCACGGATCCGAGGCCGCCGACGACCACGACCACGAGGGAGAGGACGAGCACGCTTTCGTCGACGCCGGGGCCGGGGCCCAGGATGGGCGCACCGAGCACACCGCCCACCGCCGCCAGGGCGGCGCCGAACGCGAAGACCCCGTAGAGCACCTTGCGGATGTCGACGCCCTGGGCGCGGACCATGTCCCGGTCCGCGACGGTGGCCCTGACGAGCGCTCCGAGCGAGCTGCGTTCGAAGACGAGGTGCACGAGGAGCGCGAGGGCGGCCGCGACGGCGATGAACACCAGCCGGTACACCGGATACGTGTGGCCGAGCAGGTCCACCGTGCCGCGCAGCGACGCCGGGGGGTCCGTGGGCAGTACCTCGCCGCCGAAGGCGGCCGCGAGGAGGTCGGCGACGATGAAGGTGATGCCCAGGGTGAGCACGGCCTGGTCCAGGTGACCGCGCCGGGCCAGCGGCTGGGTGAGCAGGGTCAGCGCCGCGCCGCCGAGGGCGCCCACCAGCGCGCCGGCCGCGAGGGCGAGGAGCAGGCCCGGCACGGTTCCGTCCGAGAGGGCGTAGGCGGTGTAGGCCCCGGCGAGGTAGAGCGTGCCGTGCGCCAGGTTGAGCACGTCCATCATGCCGAAGACCAGGGAGAGGCCGACCGCGATCGTGAACAGCAGCAGTCCGAAGGCGATCCCGTCGACGACGCTGACGAGGTTGCCGTCCAGCCATCCGGCCATGTCAGCCGCCCAGTCTGCCGAGGTCGCCGGCCAGGGTGTTGGCGCCCAGCTTCACCTCGCGCAGGTACCAGGGCCGGATCGGCGTGCCGCCGCTGTTGAACCGCCAGGTGCCCCGCGGGCTGTCGATGTCCCCGACCGTGGAGATGGCGGCGTTGACCGTTTCCGGGGTCACGTTGCCGCCGGCCGCCTTGATCGCCTTGTCGAGCACCTGCGCCGCGTCCCACGATGCCATCGCGTAGGTGGTCGGGTCCGTGCCGTGGGCGGCCCGGTAGGCGGGCGCGAACTTCCGGTTGGCGGCGTTGTCCAGGTCGGCGCTGTAGTTGAGGGCGGTGAGGACGCCGTCGGCCGCATCGCCCTGCCCCTTGAGCACGCCGCCCTCGGTGAGGAAACCGGGTGCGTAGAGCGGGATCCTGCCGGCCAGTCCGAAGTCGCGGTACTGCTTCACGAAGTCGACGGCCGCGCCGCCGGCGTAGAAGCAGAAGACGGCCTTCGCACCGGAGTTCTCGATCTGCGAGAGGTAGGGCTGGAAATTCTTGGTCCCCGGGAACGGCGTGTAGACCTCCTCCCCCGCGATCTTTCCGCCTGCGGGCAGGAAGGTGGACTTGAAGCCCTCGATCTCGTCCTTGCCCGCCTGGTAGCCGGCGGCGACGAGGAAGACCGGGCCCCCGGCCCGCTCGGCGACGTGCTTGCCGAGGGCCTTGCCCGGCTCGTCGTTGACGTACGAGGTACGCCAGATGTACTTGGTGCCGGTCAGCGTGGTCGGTGAGGCGTTCGAGCCGACGAGCGGGATCCGGCTGGTCTCGAACAGGTCCTTGACGCCGTTGACGGTGGCCGAGCTCACCACTCCGCTGACCGCCAGGACCCGGTCCTGCTTGACGAGCTTCTCCGCCGCCGCCTTGCCCGAGTCGGCCGTCTCCCCCTCGTCCGCGATCACGATCTGCACCTCGCGGCCGCCGAGCCTGCCGCCGTGCTGCCGGACGTAGAGCTCGAAGCCCGCCTTCATGTCGTCGCCGAGGGCCTTGTAGGTCCCGGACTGCGGAACGAGGAGCCCGATCTTCACGGGCCCGGTCTGCTTGCTGTCATCGCCTGTGCCCAGGCTGGCACCGCCGCATCCCGTGGCCAGCAAGAGGCCAGTGGTGACGGTGATCAGGACCAGGGGGCGAAACCGACCTGCCATGGAGACTCCGTACGTCGTCGAACGGCCCTTTCGGGCCGGGTGCTTCTCCTGTGGTGACACGTGTCTATCGCGTAAATACGACGCCCGTCAAGACTTCGCTAGATAGCTGCCGGAGAGTCGCCCCGCCCCTTGACCCGCGCCGCGCGTATGCCGTAGCACTAACCCTCGTCAAATTCGCGCCATACCACTTCGGTGGGCGAAGCCATGATCAGTCAGGGAGTGAAGCACCATGACCGACGATCCATCACGGCGCAGAATCCTCCGGAACACCGGGGTCCTGACGGGCGCCGCACTGCTCTCCGGCATCCCCGGCGGACCGGCCGGCACGGCGGAGGCCGCGCCGTCGGCGGCCGGGACCCCGCCGGTCGTCGAGCTGCCCGCGGGCCGGCTGCGCGGCAGCGCGGAGGGAGGGCTCGCCGTGTTCAAGGGCGTGCCCTACGCGGCGCCCCCGGTCGGCGCGCTGCGGTGGCGCCCCGCCCAGCCGCACCCCGGATGGCAGGGCACGCGCGACGCGACCGCCTTCGGGCCCAGCGCCCCGCAGCTCTACCGGGAGGGCGGGGACGCGGTGCTCGGCACCCACGGGTCGCCCCCCTTCAGCGAGGACTGCCTCACGCTCAACGTATGGACGCCCGGGGCCGACGGGGCCCGGCGACCGGTCATGGTCTGGATCCACGGAGGCGGCTTCATCTCCGGATCGGGCTCCCTGCCCAACTACTCCGGCGAGACCTTCGCCCGCAACGGCGACCTCGTCGTCGTGACCCTCAACTACCGGCTCGGGCCGCTGGGATACCTCTACTTCGGCGAGGACGGCGCCGACGGGAACTTCTGGTTCACCGACCAACTCGCCGCACTGCGCTGGGTACGCGACCACATCGCCGCGTTCGGCGGCGACCCGGACAACGTCACGCTCGCCGGTCAGTCCGGCGGAGCCCTGTCGGTCGCGGCGCTCGCGGGCGCCCGCCCCGCCGGCCGCCCGCTGTTCCGGCGCGCCATCCTGCAGAGCCCGCCGCTCGGGCTGCAGATCCCCGGCCGCGCGGAGTCGCTCCGGCGCAGCGCCACCTACCTCGACATCCTCGGGGTCAGGAACGTGGCGGAGCTACGGGCCCTCCCCTGGCAGCAGTTGATCGCCGCCACGATCGAGATGTTCCGCCGCACCGGGCAGTGGGGCTACTGGTCGACCCCGTTCCTGCCCGTGCTCGACGAGGTGACGCTGACCCGCAGCCCGGCCGACCTGCTGCTCAGCGGCCCGGGAGCCGACATCGACCTCCTGATCGGGTGGACCAGGGAGGAGGCCGCCTTCGCCTTCGCGCTGAACGAGCCGTACGTCGCTGCCACCCGGGAGCAGGTGCTCGCTCGGGCGCGGGACACCTTCGGGGCCGGGGCGGCCGAGGCCTACACCGCGTACGAGCAGGCCCGGCCGGGGGCCCGCCCCGTCGACGTGCTCATGGACCTGATCGGGGACGACCTGTTCCGCATCCCCGGTCTCGACCTGGCCGAGAAGCGGGCGGCCCGCGGGCGGCCGGTGTGGGCGTACCAGTTCGACCTGCCGACACCCGCGCACAACGGCCAACTGGGCGCGGCGCACTGCCTGGAGCTGCCGTTCGTCTTCAACAACTTCGACAAGTGGTCTCAGGCGCCCTTCCTGGCGGGGCTGAACCCGCGGATCCGTGACGGTCTCGCCGGGGCCGTGCACGCCTCGTGGATCTCCTTCATCCGCAACGGCGATCCCAACCACGGGCCCATGCCGAACTGGGCACGCTACGAACGCGGTTCCCGGACCACGATGAGCCTGGACGCGGTCACCGGCAGCGTCGACGACCTCGCCGGCTACTGGCGGCGTCTGCACCGCCCGACGGCTCGGTAGGCGCGGCCGCCTAGGACTCCGGCGTCTGCTCGGCCAGGCCGGTGACCTGCTGGACGTGGCGCAGGCTGGGCGGGGCGAGCACGTCGTTCAGCTGCTGGAAGATCTGCCGCGCGGCGACCGCGTTCCAGTCCGCGGGGAGCAGCTCGGCGGGCAGGCCCGGGTCGAGGTAGGGCAGGCGGCGCCACTGGGTGAGCATGGGGACGTAGTGGCGGAAGGCCTCGGCGCCGTCGATGCCGGGCTGCCGGGTCAGCCCCGCGGCGACGGGGCCGTAGGACTCGGTGAACCCGGCGTACTGCTCCTCGATCGCCGGGAAGTCCCACCACGAGCTCACGGTCCCGGGCAGGTCGCTGAACGCCGCGTACTCGGCGGCGAAGAGGTGCACGTACTCGCTGAGCCCGAGCCGTACGAGCATGTCACGGGCGTCGCCGAGCAGGCGGCCGGGCGCCAGCCACACACCCGGGGCGATGTTCCCGAAGCCCAGCCAGGTCAGCCGGGTGCGCAGCTGGTAGCGGTACGAGCGCTCGGACTCCGGCACGGAGAAGACGGCCATGGCCCAGCCGTCGCTCAGCCTCGCCGGTTCGAGGCTGCCGAAGATGCGCCGGTCGCCCTCGTCGAAGACGGTTCGTACGGCCGGGCTGAGCCGGTATCCGGTGGCGCCGCGGCGTTCCGGTTCGAGAACGCCCTTCTTCTTGAGCCGGGAGATCGCCGAGCGCGCCGCCGGGCCGTCCACGTCCAGCTCGGACATCAGGGTGATCAGGTCGGCGACGGAGATCCAGCCGCCGAGGCGTCGCAGGAACGCCCCGTAGACCGTGTTGATCAACGAGCTGGGCCTGAGGGGACTGTCCGCCATGATCGCCTTCCGTCGTATGCGGTGGCGATCCTACCGACCTGGGCGAACGCGGCGCCGCCCAGGTCAGGTCCGCGCCGGAGGGGGCGGTGCGGACTCAGAGACGGGCGGCCCGCTTCAGCCGGCCCAGGTCCACGAACTTGAAGTCGGTGTCCGTACGGACCTCCCCGTCGGGTGCCGTGGTGGCGGGGGTGTTGTGGCCGTCCTGGACGACGAGCAGGCCGTTCGGGAACCTCTGGCCCAGCGGCGCGGTCGTGACGGCTGCGCCGTCGCACTCCTGCGAGCCGTCCGGCGATCCGGGTGCCGCGCCGTCGCCGATGCGGAAGCCCCGGACGTACGCGTTCCCGTGCTCGCGGTCGAAGACGGCGAAGGTGTCGTCGCCCTGGCTGGAGGCGAGCAGGTAGCCGCGGCGGCCGGGCTGCGCGGGGTCGCGCCAGATGGTCAGGCCCTCCACGTCGGCGGAGACGTGCCGGCCGCCGAATCCGGGGTCCGCGCCCGCGTCGCACTCCTCGGTCTCGGCGTTCCAGGTGCCGGGTACGCCGAAGGAGCGGACCTTCTCGATGAGTCGGGCGGGGGAACGCAGGTCGGCGTCGAGCTTCCAGATGCCGATGTCCTCCTGGCCGGCGTAGAGGTCACCGGTGTCGGGATCGACGACCATGCCCTCGACCTGGGGGCCCTCGCCCGGTTCGCCGCACGGCGCCCAGCTCTTGCCGTTCGGCAGGGTGAAGGAGGAGGGCAGCGAGGTGGTGCGGACGGTGCGGTAGCCGACCTTCCCCGTGGCGTTCGGGAGGAGTTCGGCCAGCGCGAGGGCGGTGGCGTGGCGCCGGCTGGTGACCGCGTAGGAGCGGCCGCTGCGGCGGTCGGTGTAGGCGGCGAGGCCGTAGGCGGTCCGCTGCTCGTTGACCTCGTCCTGACCGGTGGAGAAGATCCGCGGGGCGGCCGACTCGTCGGTGACGTCGACCAGCGGGGCCGTGGGCCGCTTCGGGTCGATCCGGTAGATGCGCAGCTGGTCGCGGCCGCGGTCGGAGACGACGGCCACGTCGTGACGGCCGTCGGGGAAGCGGAGTCCGGTGATCAGGTCCACGTTGTTGAAGCGTCCGGGCATGTCGCCGTCCTTCGGCGGCGCAGGCGCCGGTAGGGACTGCACCTGGCGTCCGTCGAGGTCGTAGACGCGCAGTCCGCCCTCCTTGGCGGTGGCGATCACCAGGCTGCGGTCGGGGTCCTTCGCGTTGCGCCAGATCGCCGGGTCGTCGGCGTTCGCGTTGCCACCGGCCTCGTCGTCGAAGAGGGAGGGCGTCTCGACCGAGGCCGACACCCGGGGCAGCGGCTGTGAGGGGTCCCGGTCTCCACGGGCGTGCGCCGGTACGGCGATCACGCCCAGGGCCACCATGGCCGCCGCGGCCACGGCCGGGGTCCGCCTGCTCGAGATCACGCGCATCTTGCCTCCTGCTGAGGGGTCCGAGGTCGGGCGGCCCGCCGTGTGGTGGCCGGGGTCGTCCGGCGCCCCGTGACGGGCCGACCCCACCGTGGGCCACGTTCGGGTGACAACCATGGAGCAGAAATGGCATGCACATGACCGAGTGGTGAAATCCGGCGACGCCCCGACCGCCCCGGAGGCTCCTCCGGGGGCTTCCCCGGGGGCTTCCCCGGGGAGCTTCCCGGGGGCTTTCTTAGCGGAACGTTAGATCTGCGTGGCGGACCTTGTCCGGGTACGACGGCCGCCGCATGCTCTGGACACTCCCCCACCGCCGGGGCAGTTCTACCGTCTCTCACCAGGGACTTCCGTCTGGAGCCGCCATGTCCTCGTCCGTCGTCATGCCCGCACAGCCGCCCGGGGACGAGCGCCGCAAGCGCCGCCTCGCCCTGGTCGGCGGCTCGCTCGGCAATCTCGTCGAGTGGTACGACTGGTTCGTCTACGCCAGCTTCGCGATCTACTTCGCCGACTCGTTCTTCCCCAACGACAACCCGACCACGCAGCTCATGAACACGGCGGGGATCTTCGCCGTCGGCTTCCTGATGCGTCCCGTCGGCGGCTGGATCCTGGGCCGCGCCGCCGACCGACACGGACGCAAGAGCGCCCTGACCCTCACCGTCACCATGATGTCGGTGGCCGCGCTGCTGATCGCCGTCGCACCGACCTACGGCCAGGCCGGCTACTTCGGCGCCCTGGTGCTGCTGCTCGCCCGGCTGCTCCAGGGAATGAGCATCGGCGGCGAGTACGCGGCCAGCGCCACCTACCTGACCGAGGCGTCCGCCCGCAACCGGCGCGGCCTGGGCTCGTCCTTCCAGTACGTGTCGATGACCTGCGGCCAGCTGCTCGGTCTGGGCATCCTGATCACGCTCCAGCACACCCTGACCACCGCACAGTTGGAGAGCTGGGGCTGGCGGCTGCCCTTCGTCATCGGGGCGCTGTTCGCGGTGGTCGTCTTCTGGCTTCGCCGACGGCTCCAGGAGACCGACGCGTTCAAGGAGGAGTCGGCGTCGGCGGAGACGGGCGGGGAAGCCCACGACGACAGCACGCGGGGCACGCTGAGGGCCCTGTGGCAGTACCGCCGGCAGGCGGGTCTGGTCATGGCGCTCACGCTCGGCGGCACCGTCGCCTACTACACCTACACCACGTACCTCACCAAGTACCTCGTCGGCAGCGCGGGCATGGAGAAGACCACCGCCACGCTCGTCAGCTTCACCGCGCTGACCCTGTTCGCCGTACTGCAGCCCTTCGCCGGCATGCTGTCCGACCGGATCGGCCGCCGACCTCTGCTGATCACCTTCGCGGTGGGCTGCACCGTGGGCACGTACCCGATCATGACCGCTCTCGGATCGGCGTCGTCGTACTGGTCCGCGCTCGGCCTCTCCCTGCTGGCACTGGTCATCATCACCGGCTACACCTCGATCAACGCGGCGGTCAAGGCCGAACTGTTCCCCACGCGGGTGCGCGCGCTGGGCGTGGCACTGCCGTACGCGATCGCCAACGCGCTCTTCGGCGGCACGGCGGAGTACGTCGCGCTCTGGTTCAAGAACAGTGGGCACGAGACCATGTTCTTCTGGTACGTCTCCGGGTGCGCGCTGATCTCCCTCGTGACCTACGTGCTCATGCCGGACACCCGCAATGCCGCGCTCAGCCGCGCCGAGGCCGAGGCAGACGGGGACGGGGACGGGGACGGGGACGGCAAGGATGACCCGGGCCGGTCCGCGGTCGCTCCCGCCGAGGCCGCACGCTGACCCGTCCCGGCGATCCGTTCCGCTGCTCCGTTCCGCTGCTCCGTCCCGGTGACCCGGCGCGTCGGCTCCCGTAAGCTGCTGCGCCGGGTCACGGGGATCCGGTGATGCGGGTCCGGTCCAGGTCGCAAGGAAACCGTCTATGCACGCGCTGCTCGTCGAGGACGACGATCGCATGGCCCAGGCACTCGGCACGGCGCTCGCCCAGCGCGGGCACACCGTCCGCCGCGTCGGCCGCGCCCTGGACGCACTGCGGCACGTCCGCGAGGCCGAGTTCGTCCTCCTCGACCTCGGGCTGCCCGACCTCGACGGACTGGAGCTGCTGCGGCGGCTGCGTACCGTGTGCGCCGCGCCACTGATCGTGGTGACCGCGCGCTGCGAGGAACGCGACATCGTGCAGGGACTGCGCGCGGGCGCCGACGACTACGTGGTCAAGCCGTTCCGCATGGCCGAACTGATGGCCCGTATCGACTCCGTACGACGCCGGACCGACCCCTACCCCGACCGCCGGCCGGACCCCGCCGCGAGCGGCGCCCGGCCCGTGCACACCGGTGACGTCGTGGTGGACCTGGCGGGCCGGACCGTCACGGTGGCGGGCGACGAAGTACGGCTGACACGACGCGAGTTCGACGTACTCGCCTTCCTGGCCGCCCGCCCGGACGAAGTGCATTCCCGCGAGGAGATCCTGGACCGGATCTGGGGTGACGCCTTCCTCGCGACCTCCCGCTCCCTGGACGTCCACGTGGCGGGCATCCGCGCCAAGACCGGGCGGTCCGGCCTGGTTCGCACCGTCCGCGGGTTCGGCTACCGGCTCGGCCGGCCGACCGCGCCGGACGGAGAGGACGGAAGCGGGGGCGGAAGCGGGGGCGGGAGCGGGAACATGGACGAGGGCGGCAGCGGGGGCGGCGCGCGGTGAGGCGCCGGCTCCTGGTGGTGCTGATGGTGCTCATGGGGGCGGCAGCCGTGCTGCTCTGTGTCCCCCTGGCCGATGCCTACGCGCGCGGGCGCACCGAGCACCTGCTCCTGCAGCGGCGTTCGGAGGCGGTCCGGTTCGCCGATCTCGCCGACCGGATGCGCACCGCCGCGGACCGGGCGGAGCTCTCGGCCGAGATCAGCCGGTACGCGCAGTTGTACGGTGCCGGGGTCGTCGTGGTCGACACCGCGGGAGCGACGGTGGCCCGGGCCGGGACCGGACCCGCGGAACGGGCCGCTTCGAACGCGGCCACCGACAGCGCTTCCGCCACGGGCGGCCCCTCCGAAGGTGCGGACGCCCGTCGCCGTGCCCTGACCGGCCGCTCCACCGACCGGCTGCCCACCCTTCGCCCCTGGGGTCCGCGCACGGTCGTGCTCGCCGAACCGGTGGGGCGGGACGAGCGGGTGAGCGGGGCGGTCCTGATGGCCGTTCCCACCGACGCCGCACGCCGGGACGTGGCGATCCGCTGGTCGCTCATCACCGCCGGGGCGCTGGCGGCCTTCGCGGCGGCGGCCCTGGTCGCGGCCGGGATCGCACGTTGGCTGATGCGCCCGGTGCTGGACCTGGACCGGGCGGTCGAGCGGCTGACCGCCGGCAGCCTGCAGGCCCGGGCCGTGTCCGACACCGGTCCGCCGGAACTGCGCCATCTGCGGCAGCACTTCAACACCATGGCGCAGGCCATGGCCGACTCCATCGGCCGCCAGCGCGACTTCGTCGCCGATGCCTCCCACCAGCTTCGCAACCCGCTGGCCACCCTGGTGCTTCAGCTGGAGAACGTCGAACCGCACATCGCACCCGGGCCCGGCCTGACCGAGCACAGCCGCGCGCTGGACGAGGCCGAACGCCTGGAGGAACTGCTCGACGGCCTGCTGGCACTGGCCCGTGTGGAGTCGGGCACGGCGGAGCTGGGCGATCAGGACGTCACCCGGGCGGTACGGGACCGGGTCACGGCCTGGGCCCCGGTCTTCCGCGCCGCGGGGGTGGAACTGGTGGCGACCGGCCTCGCGGAGGGGCTGCGGGCGCGCGCCCTGCCCGACGCGGCGGGCCGGATCCTCGACGCGCTCCTCGACAACGCCGTCAAGTTCGTCCCGCGCGGGCGCCGCGTCGAGGTGCACACCGCGCACGGGCCGGAAGGCTGCGCCGTCGTACGGGTCACGGACGACGGCCCGGGCGTTCCGGAGGCGCAACCGGCTTTGCTGCTGCGGCGCTTCGCCCGCGCCCCGGAGCACCAGAACGTCCCCGGAAGTGGTCTGGGGCTGGCCATCGCCGACGAGATCGCCCGGATCAGCGGCGGGCACCTCGCGGTCGGCGGCAACGAGCCGCACGGCCTGGTGGTCGAGTTCCGGCTCCCGTCGCCCTGAGCCGGCCCCGGGCGTCCTCAGCCGTACACCGACCGGTAGTGCGCGACCGCGCCGGGGTGGAGCGGTACCTCGCCGGTGGAGATGGCGAACCGGGGCTCCAGCCGCGCCCCCGCCGTCACCTCCCGCAGCAGGTCGCGCCACCGGTCGAACACCACCCGGAGCAGGTCGCGTACCGCGTCCTGCGGTACGTCCGCCCGCGCCATCAGGTAGTTGCCGACCCCGATGGTCCCCACCGGCTCGGTCGGCCCGTACACCCCGGCCGGAAGGGTGACCGCCGTGTAGACGGGGCCGTAGCGCTCGCGGAGCGGGCCCACGTAGTCGTCGAGCGGCAGGAACCGCAGCGGAAGCTCGCGCGCCAGTTCGGCCAGCGCCGCTGTCGGCACCCCTCCGGACCAGAACAGTGCGTCGACCGAGCCCTCGCGCAGGGCGCTCACCGATGCGGCGAGGCCCAGGGCGCGCTCGTCCGCGGCCTCCGCCGAAGCGGGTGCGGGTGCGGGTGCGGAAGGGGATGCCGGTCCGGGCGCGGGTGCGGGTCCGGGCGGGCCGCTCAGGCCGGCCGCCCGCAGGACCCGTTCCGTCACCACCTGGACCCCGGAGCCGGCCGCGCCCGCCGCGACCGGGCGACCGGCGAGGTCCCTGACCGAGCGCACCGGCCCGTCCGCCGGGACGACCAGGTGCGTGTAGTTCACGTAGACCCGGGCCAGTGCGGTCACGGGGGTGGGCCGGGGAAACGACTCCCGCCCCAGCACGGCGTCCTCGGCCACGTCCGCCATGGCCAGTGCCAGCTCGACGGAGCCCTCGTCGAGCTTGCGCAGGTTGTTCACGCTGGCCGCGGTGCTCACCGGGACGATCTCGATCCTGCGGCCGCTCGCGGCGACGGCCTGCGCCAGGGCCTGCCCGAAAGCGTTGTACGGCCCGCCCTCGGGTCCCGTCGCGAGCCGTAGCCGGCGTACCGGACCGGAATCCCCCGAGCAGCCGGCCAGCGCCCCCACCAGGGCGCCGAGTCCGGCACCCATCATCCGTCGCCGGGTCACTTCCGCGCTGGTCACAGCAGAAGCCTAGACCGTCCTCGTCACCCGGCGGGGGCCGGCTCCAACCTGCCGGCAGCGGGCTCGCTCCCTCCCATGTCCAGCCGGAACGGCGGGTACTCGTCGGTCATGAGGGCCGCGTAGACGAGCACCCGCAGCATCCACCGCATCAGACCCATGAGCAGGTCGAACAGCCCCCGCGGATAGGTCCCGGTGCGCATCAGGATCACCACGGCGACGAGGGAGAGCACACCGACGAGCCCCGAGGAGAACGGACTGTAGTCGGCCAGGTACCGGTAGCAGTCCAGCCGCTGGTGACCAGCAGCATGGTCACCAAAAGCTGCGGGACGACCAGCAGCCACTTGACCAGAACCAGCCCGCGGGACAGGCGCTCGGGGTAGGTGACGTCGACACGGATCGGGTAGTCGGGCACGTCCTTGAGGGTGAACGGCGGGTACGAGTCCGTGCCGAGCACGACGGAGGAGTAGTAACTGACCCGCGTGGACCAGCGGATGACGCCGACATTGAAGTCGAAGAGCGGTCGTGGATATCTGCCTGTGCCGATGATGCCGAAGAACGCGATGACGGTCACCGGAACGAATGCGACCTGCAGGAGTATCAGGGTGAAATAGTGCGGGATGGCGAGGAGCCACTTCACCAGCCACATCCATCGGGTGAGCTCGGGATCCAGGGCCGCCTCGACGCTCAGCGGGTTCGGGGAATCGGGGAACATTGCGGTCAAATCCTCTGTCTCGCGCGGGGCGCGGCAAAGGCGGCCCGCAATTCACGGGGCCCGGGGTGAGCCGAATTCCATTAGGCCTCGATCCCTCCCTGCGCACCTGCCACGGGACTGCGTAGCACGAGAACGCGTGACTTGACGGATGGCTGCCGCCCTGGTGCCGGGGCCTTCTCCACCGGCCCGACCGGCCGAGACGCGAGGAGGCCCGGAGACCGCGGATGTCAAGCCACGACATCACGGGGCATGACGCGTGGCGTTCCGGCCGGTTTTCCTGACCGCGGGAGGAAATCCGCACGTGGGAAAGGAGACTCCCATGCATATTGCGACGATCATTGCCGCCTCTTTCACCGCGGCCTGCACCGGCATCGCCTATTTCCACTACACCTCGACGATGAACCCGAATCGGCACATCCCCCTGTTCTGCCCCCGATTCCCGAACGTTCCGCTGTGGGTCGACCTGGTCTGCTGCCCGGCCTGGTGGGCGAGCGGGACCGTGCTCTGTCTCGCCATGCCGTTGTGGCCGGGCCTGGCCCTCTATTGCGCGGCGGCGCTGCCGCCCATGGAGATCATGCGCCGCCGTCACAACCGCCGGGTCGGCAGACCCGTCTCCGCGATCAGCGGTGCGCGGGATCCGGGGTCGGGTACTTCCCGGTCCGCCGGTTGATGCGGGCGCAGCCGGCGCACCCGGCGCACGCATCGGGGGTGAGCGACGGTACGGCTGCGGTGGGGCCGCAGCACCACACGGTGGCGGCCCCGAAGGCGGCGTGCACGGCCGGCAACCCCCGGGCCGGGGCTCGGGCCGGGGCCCCGGCCCGTGCGAGGCCGCAGCTCCGACCGAGGCCGCGCTCCGCTCACTCGCCGTGATCGGCCCCGACAGCATTTCTTAGCATCGGAGGCCAACTATTCGCCCGGTCACCTCCGGGACGACTAGAAAGGTCGGGACCGAACCGGAGCCGGCGATGGGGTGATGCCACCCATCGACGATCAGAGCGATGTCGAAGGCGGTGCATGTGCGTGCGTTGGTGCGGGCGGATCGAATTGATTGCGGTCTTCCCCGACCTCTCCTGGCACGTTCGACTGAGAGGTCTGTTCATCGCACTCCGCATCGAGCTCTGGCTCGGGGAAGGCCGCTGACATGCGGCGTTCGGAGATCTACTGCGTGCTCACACGTGTAAGTGCACAGCGTTGATCCCATGGCGCAACAGTCGCCTGAATTTCTTCAAATGGGCACCCATCCGCAGGCGTTGCGGCACCGAAGGAGGAAAGAGAGCCTCTCCAGGGGCTCCTTTCCATCCCGTACGAACTGCGATTCCCGTCCCGGGGATCCACGGAACAGGAGCGAATGTGATAGTCAAGCGCGCCGGTCGCCTCGTGGTTGTCGCCGCCATACCCGCCGCCGTGTTCCTGACGCTCGGCCTTTCCGGACCAGCTCTCGCGCAGGGCGGAAAGGCGTACCAGATCGACCTGGCGCAGCTGAACGATTCAGGCTCCCGCGGCACGGTCATGCTCACCCTCAAGGGCAATCAACTGACCGTGCAGATCGAGTCCGAGGGCATGGTGCCGGGACAGCCGTCGGCACAGCACCTGCACGGTTCGACGAAGGGGCACGACTTCCACTGCCCGGACAAGACCGACGACACCGACGGCGACGGGGTCCTCAGCAACACCGAGGCCACGCACGACTACGGCGACATCAACATCTCGCTGACCACGGGCGGGGACACCAAGGCCACCAGTGGCCTCGACGTGCAGCGCATGCCCGTCGCCGACAAGCAGGGCACGATCCGCTACAAGCGGACGATCGCCGTCGGCCAGGACGTGGTCGACCACATCAAGGACCTGCACGTCGTGCAGCACGGCATCGACCGCAACAACAACAAGAAGTACGACTTCGAGGGGGCGGGCAAGAGCGAGCTCGACCCGAAGCTGCCCCAGGAGGCCACGGCTCCGACCAACTGCGGCGAGGTCAAGGGCGCGGCCGTGGGGTCCGTTCCCGTCGGCGGCATCGAAACGGGTGGCGGTACGCCGGAGCAGCCCACGGTGTCGGTGACGATGCGCGACGGTGTGGCGATCACCGTTCTCGCGGCGGTGGCCGGCGCGGTGATCCTCGGGCGGAATCGGGCCGCTGCGGTCCCCGGCCGCAAGGAGACCACCGGAGGCGGCGCGTGAAGTCGACCCCCGTCCTCACCGCAGCAGCTGCCGGGTCGGCCGGGCGGCGGCCCCGCCGCCGGACCGCGGTTCCCGTGGCGGCGGCCGCGGCCGCCCTCGCCGGGCTCCTCCTGGCGGGGTGCGGCGGCCAGAACGCGGCGAAGCCCCCCACGTCGGCGGAGCAGCCCCAGCCTGCCGGGGCACCGGCCGCCGCCGGCGGTGCTCCGACCGCGAAGGCGCCCGCCGGCGGCAATTCCGCGCCCCCCGCAGACGGATCCCAGAGCGGTACGGGAGGCGGTGCCGGCGGGGCCGCCCTGGCCCGGTCGGAGCCGCAGAAGATCACGATCCCCTCCCTCAACGTGTCGAGCTCACTGGAGACGTTGGCGCAGAACGCGGACGGCACCATGCAGACCCCGAAGGACCCCGCTCTGGCGGGCTGGTACGAGCCGGGGCCGACCCCCGGCTCCCAGGGGCCGGCCGTGATCGCGGGACATGTCACCTGGAACGGAGCCTCCGCCGTGTTCGAGAAGCTGAAGACGATGAAGGGTGGTGACACCATCAAGGTGACCCGGCGGGACGGCAAGACGGTCACGTTCACGGTGGACCGGGTGGCCGAGTACCCGAAGGCCGAGTTCCCCACGCTGGAGGTCTACAAGAACCTCGACCACGCGGGCCTTCGCCTGGTCACCTGCGGCGGCAGCTTCGACCCTGCCAAGCACTACTACGACAGCAACGTGGTGGTGTTCGCCCGGATGACGGGTGCCGCGTAGCCGGAAACGGCCGGGCCGGAGGTATGCCCGTCGGTCGCAGGGCCCCACTGCGACCGACGGGCACCCGCACGGGTCCGGATGCGGGCCCGGGCCTCATGCCCGAGGGCGCCCGGTAGCGTCGCCGCCATGCGCTTCCACCACGTCGACGTCTTCACCGACCGTCCCTTCAACGGCAACAGCCTCGCGGTGTTCCCGGACGCCGATGCGCTGACCGGCGCCCAGATGCTCGCCATCACCCGGGAACTGCGGCACTTCGAGTCCGTCTTCCTCCTCGGCGAGGGCACGTCCGGGCCGCACGTCCGGCGGGCGCGGGTCTTCGACCTCGCGGGGGAGCTGGAGTTCGCCGGACACCCCCTTCTCGGTGCGGCCGCGGTCCTGCACGCCCTCCACGGCGCCGCGGACCACGAGGCCTGGACCCTGCGTCTGACGGCCCGTTCGGTGGAGGTCACCACCGACCGCCGCGGCCCGGGGCGGTACGCGAGCCTCCTCGATCAGGGCGCCGCCGCCTTCCTCGGCCGCCCGGACCCGGACGGGCTGGCCGCCCTGTTCGACCTCGAACCGGGTGATCTGGATGCCGATCTGCCCCCGGAGGTGGTCTCCACGGGCCTGAGCTACCTGGTGCTCCCCGTACGCGGTGACGCTCTCGCCCGCGCCCGCGTCACCGCACCGCTGGACGAGCCCCTGGCCCGTCTGGGCGCCGAGTACGCGTACCTGCTGGACACCGCGGCCATGGAGGGGCGGCACTGGACCAACGACGGGGTTCTGGAGGACGTGGCCACCGGCAGTGGTGCGGGCTGCGCGGCCGCCTACCTGCGCTCCCACGGCCGGATCGGCGCCGGGCAGGAGAGGCTGCTCCGGCAGGGCCGTCACACCGGGCGGACCGGTGAGATGACCGTCAGTGCCGAGGGGGACGGCCGCACCATCCACTCGGTACGCGTCGGAGGCGGCGTCGCCCTCGTCGCGGAGGGACGTCTGCGCGCGCTCCCGCCGGCCTGAGCCGTCCGGAGGCGCGCCGCTCTCCATCGCGGCCATCGCGGCCACCACAGCCCCCACGGCCCCCACCACGGCTCACCTCGCGACCCGGGTGGTCCGGACCTACGCTGATGGTGTTGCCCGGGGCCCTCGGACGGCAGGAGACCATGCGGTGAAACCAACCCACATCCGGCTGCGCCGGGCCTGCGCGGCCGCTGCCGCGGCAGGGATCCTCCTCACCCCGGCGGTCGCGGGATCCGCCTACGCGGCGCCCGTCCCGGGGCCGTCCGCCCCCATCGCCGCCGCACCGACCCCGACGCCGGTCCCCACCTCCACCCCGTCCCCGGACACCGACACGGTGTTCCGGCAGATCACACCCGCGGTCGCGGCGCAGCTGGACGCGGCCGTGCGTCAGGTCATGCGCGAGGCACAGGTGCCGGGCGTGACGGTCGGCCTGTGGGCGCCCGGCAAGGGGAGCTACGTCCGCTCCTTCGGCGTGGCCGACAAGGCGACCGGGGCGCCCATGCGGCCCGACCTCCACGTGCGCATCGGCAGTGAGACCAAGACGTTCACCGTGACCGCCCTGCTCCAGCTGGTCGACCAGGGAAAGGTCGGCCTGGACGACCGCATCGGCGACTACATCACCGGGGTTCCGAACGGTGACCGCATCACCCTGCGCCAACTGGCGGGTATGCGCAGCGGGCTGTTCAACTACAGCATGGACGGGGACTTCATCACGAGGCTGGAGAAGAATCCGGAACTGCCGATGTCACCGAGGCAGTTGCTCGACTACTCCTTCCGGCACCCCGTCCTGTTCGAGCCGGGCGCGGAGTTCGACTACAGCAACACCAACCTGATCCTGCTCGGCCTGGTGGTGGAGAAGATCACCGGCCGGCCGCTGCACGAGGTCATCGCCAAGGACGTGGTGGCACCGGCCGGGCTGCGCAGTACGGTCTTCCCCACGAACGCGGCCATTCCGGCTCCGTACGCGCACGGCTACACGAACCAGACGGCCTCGGGCAAGGTAGAGGACTCGACGCACTGGAACCCCTCCTGGGCCTGGGCCGCCGGGGCGATGATCTCCGACCTCCAGGACCTGCGCAGTTGGGCCCGCACCCTCGCCGTCGGCACGCTGCTGAAGCCCGCCACCCAGGCCGAGCGCCTGAAGACCACGCCGATGGACATTCCGGGTGCCGGCTACGGGCTGGGCATCTTCGACGTCCAGGGCTGGATCGGCCACAACGGTTCGATCCCCGGGTACGAGGTGCTGCCCGTCCACCTGCCGGCGGCGGACGCGACGATGGTGATCCTCCTCAACACCGACAGCCAGTACAAGGGCCAGGAGCCGAGCACGCTGTTCGGCGAGGCGGTCACCGGCATCGTGACACCCGATCACGTGTACCCCGGCCACAAGCCGGTCGTGCCCAGGACCGGTTGACGACCGCGGCCCTTCTCCCTGCGGAATGGGCGCACGCAATTCCGGTCGGCCGACCGATCGCAGGAAGGCGCCCTTTTCCGGGAAACAGGCGACAAAACGCGGCCGTCCGCCCCCGTCCGGGGCTCGATCGGCCTCCCCAAAAGATGCCCCGGTCAACCGTGTTGTCCGACAGGTGAGTTATTACACAGAAGACATGGAAGGTCGCACACAGTTCGGGTAACTTTCCATCACGTCGCCGCCACACCCGGGGCACAGGGCCCCATGGGACTTGCGGCGCAAAGGACCCGACCCCTGTTGACGACAGCAACCGAAGTCTTCACAGTCCGGCCGTACACCCCTCATTGCCAGGTGATCAGCACCGAAGGCGATCATGCCGTGATAGGAATTTCCCCGGGGAACAGCTACTTCTCGGCCCAACGTGTCATTGACCTCGCCCATTGGGGCATGCGCAACTTCGAGCAGGTCGACCTCATCTACACCGACCTGCACGTGGCCGAGATGTACGAGGCCCTCGGATACGGCGAGGACGAAGCCCGACGCAAGGCGGTGAAGAACCTGCGCGGTGTCCGCGCCAAGGTCAACAACGCCGCGGCCGAAGCCGACCCCACCGGCGCCCGCCTCCGCGCCCGCCCGATGTCGTCCCTCACCGACATCCCGGCGTACCGCACGCTCCACAACCACTTGACCAACCTGCTCGACATCGACCCGGAGTTCCGCGAGACCTGCAACTCCCTGGTCGACGTGTTCCTTTCGTCCAAGGTGCTGGGCGGCGAGGCAGCCACCACCCGGCAGCGCGACGTCTGCCTGGAGTACGTCTGCGCCGAAGCCCCGCTCTTCCTCGACACGCCGGCCATCCTCGGCGTGCCGTCCTCCCTCAACTGCTACCACCAGCTCCTGCCCATGGCGGAACTGCTCTACTCACGCGGCTCGGGTCTGCGCGCCTCGCGCAACCAGGGCCACGCGATCATCACCCCCGCCGAAGGAGTACCCGATGTCCACTGACACCCTTCTCGACTTCCCGTTCTCCGCGCGCGGCGACCAGCTCCCGCCCGAGATCGAGGAGCTGCGCAGCGAGCCGGTGAAGCGGGTCCGCACGATAGCCGGGGACGAAGCCTGGCTCGTCTCCTCCTATCCGCTGGCCAAGCAGGTGCTCGAGGATCCCCGGTTCAGCCTGAAGGACACCTCGGCACCCGGCGTGCCCCGCCAGTACGCGCTGACGATCCCGCCCGAGGTCGTCAACAACATGGGCAACATCACCGGCGCGGGACTGCGCAAGGCCGTCCTGAAGGCGATCAACCCCAAGACCGACGGCCTCACCGACTGGATGCGCGCCCAGGCGACGACCCTGGTCGACAACCTGCTGAGCCACGGGGCGCCGGTCGATCTGCGCGGCCTGTTCACCAACCCGTACGCCGAGAACCTGCACTGCCGCATCCTCGGCATTCCCGAGGCCGACGCGCCGCGCCTGGCCGCCAGCCTCGACATCGCGTTCATGAACTCGGCGTGCCCCGTCACCGGCGCCAAGCTCAACTGGGACCGGGACATCGCCTACATGGTGGAACGCCTCGACGACCCGACCACCACCGGTCTCATCGCCGAGCTCGCCGCCCTGCGCAACGACCCCGCCTACGACCACCTGACGGACGAGATGCTCGCCACCGTGGGCGTCACGCTGTTCGGCGCGGGAGTCATCTCCACCATGGGCTTCCTGACCATGGCGATCGTCTCGCTCCTCCAGCACCCGGAGATGTGGGAGCGGCTGCGCAAGGAGCCGGAGAAGATCCCGGCCGCGGTGGACGAACTCCTGCGCATCAACCTGTCGATCGCCGACGGCCTGCCCCGACTCGCCCTGGAGGACCTCACCCTCGGCGACGTCGAGGTGAAGAAGGGCGAGCTCATGCTCGTCCTGGTCGAGGCCGCCAACACCGACCCGGATGTGTACCCCGACCCGCACGTCGCGGACATCGACCGGCCGAACGCCGGCACGCACCTGTCCTTCGGCGGCGGGCAGCACTACTGCCCGGCGACCGCCCTCGGCAAGCGGCACACCGAGATCGCCATCGAGGTGCTGCTGGAGAAGATGCCCAACCTCGCGCTCGCCGTGCCGGTCGACCAGCTGGTGTGGCGCACCCGCTTCATGAAGCGCCTGCCGGAGCGCCTGCCCGTTCTCTGGTGATCGGGTCGGCGCGCGGGAGCGCGCCCGTCCGATGACGGCCCCGGCCGGGGGGAATCCGGCCGGGGCCGTCGCCCTGCCCCGACCGTTCCGGTCCCGTACGCAAGTCCCGTACCGCAAGTCCCGTTGCCGCAAGTCCCGTACGTCGGCTTCGTACGGGTGGCTACGCCAGGAACGCCGCGGTGCTCGCCACGAACCGCTCCGCGTCGTCGAGCCAGGGGTAGTGCCCCGCACCCCGCTGCACGACGAACGTGGCGCCGGGGAACAGCGCGGCGGACTCGGCAACCGACCGGGGCGGGCTGTTCACGTCGAACTCCCCCGCGAGCAGCAGGACGGCCGTCCGGCACCCGGCGAGCGCGGCGCGCGTGGCCTGCGGGTCGAAGGCGCCCTCGGCGGCGAAGAGGGTGACGGCCTCCGTGTTGTCCGGCCGGGACGCCGCCTGGTGCCGCCGTGCCGCGGCGTCCCACCGGCCGTGGAAGAAGGGGCTGACGGCCTCCCAGTCGCTGCCGGTGCCCTCGGTGATCGCCTCCAGCGCGGCGAACGCCGCCGGGTACCACGGCTCGTCCCTCCTGAGTCGCGCGACCTCGCGCCGGGCCTCCGCGCTGATGGTGAGGCCGACGGCCCGGGTGCCCGGGGTGATCAGGGCGAGTCTGCGGACGCGGTCCGGGTACCGGGCCAGGTACTGCGTCGCGGGGTTGGCGCCGGCCGAGTGGGCGAGCAGATCGGTCCGGGCGAGGCCGAGGTGTGCGCGGAGGGCCTCGATGTCCTCGACGAGGCGGTCGCAGCGGTAGCTGGAGGTGTCCGCCGGGACCGCGGACCGGCCGGTGCCGCGGAGGTCCGGAACGATCAGCCGGCGGTGCGCGGACAGACCGCCCAGGTCGCCGAGGTAGGAGGAGTCCGCGGGACCTCCCGGGACGCAGAGCAGCGGGTCGCCGTCCCCGTGGATGCGGTAGGCCAGCCGGGTTCCGTCAGGTGCGGTGAAAGTGGGCATGCCGCGGATCCTGACAGCCATAACCTGGTTGTACAACCAGGTTATAAGTAAGGGGCGGCTCGGGGTATAACCGAGGCATGACAGAACCGGAGAGTGAGAGTGCGCACCGGCAGTCCGGGACGTCCGCCACGGACGGGACTCCCGCGACGCTGACCGAGGAACAGGCCGTACGGATGCTCGCAGGCATGAACGAGGTCATCCGCGCGGGCGAGGAGATGCGCAGGCTGCGCGCCGAGATGATCAAGCTGTTCGCCGGGTTCGGCTGGACCCAGGACCGGATCGCGCGGATCGCCGACATGAGCCAGCCCGCCGTGTCCAAGCAGGTGGCGAAGTACGCGGTCGACGCCCCCGCGCGCCCGATGACTCTCGCCCTCGGCCAGTACGACGGCCCGTGGCTCGAAGGGCGGCTGTGGGGGCTCGCGGAGGTGGTCGCCGAGACGATCGACGGCGCGCGCTGCGCCCGTTACGTCGATGCCCTGGCCCGGGGCCGGAAGCGCTTCACGCCCCGGAACGTGGATGAGCTGCGGCGCCTGCTCGAAGAGGACCTGAGGCTCCGCCGGGCGGAGCTGTCCGACGACTTCCGGGCTGCGTACGACGAGATCGGCCGCGGCCTCGACGACCCCCCGAAGGGTCCGGCCGGTACGACGTCACCGGTATCGGCACCGGTATCGGCCTCGGCCTCGGTCCGCCGCACCCTCGCCCACCAGCTGCAACGCGACCGGCTGGAGGCCGGCCGGCCGCCGGGCGGGAGCTGACCCCCGCCTGGGAGCAAGCTCTCAGGAGCGGTTGCTCCCATCCCTTGCGCCTTCCTCCGCGGCCACCGCGGGACCGATGCTTCCGGCGTGCCCCTTCCTCCTTCCGAAAGGCATGTCATGAAAGCTCGAATCCTCGCCGCCTCGTTGAGCGCCGGCGCCCTGCTGGCCACCGGGCTGCTGGCCGCGCCCACCGCGTCGGCCGCCGCGGCTGCTCCGAGTTGCGTCGGATCGGCGTGCAACGGCAAGAACCCGGCCGGCACCAGCTGCCAGAACGACGCCCGTACGGTCGCCGAGTCCGGCGACCCGATGGGCGCCATGGAGCTGCGCTACAGCCCGTCCTGCCGAGCCGCGTGGGGACGATTCAAGATCAACGCACCGTCCGGATCGCGCATAGAGATCAAGAACAACCAGGGCAAGAAGTACACGACCAGCGGCACCGGCAAGTTCTACAGCGTCATGATCAACGACAAGGACGTGAAGGCCTGGGCCTGCGGCATCTGGCCCTCCGAGTTCGGTGGCACCAACACCGCCTGCACCGAGGACTACTGATGGGCCGCCGAGCAGCGAAGACCACCCGGACCGACCCGCTCGGCGGCGCCCGGCGCAGGCTCCTCGTCACCGGCGCCGCGCTCGTCGGCACGCTCGCCCTGGCGACCGGCCCGGCCCTGGCCACCACGGCGAACGTCGGGGGCCAGGTCGGCGGCAGCTCCACGTACTACGGCACCGCCCGCACCGTCACCGCCGACGGCTCGCACATCTGCCTGAGGGCCGACAGCGGCGGCATCGCCATGAAGGCCTTCTGGTACAAGTGCAGCGACCGCAGCACCCGGGGCGCGGACCGGGAGGTCGGTTCGGGGACGCGCCAGCGCCTGGGCTCCGGCTTCAAGGCCGGTACGGTCTACTGCCTCGGAGCAGCGGCGGACGTCGTCAGCCCGAACAAGACCTCCTGGAGCGGAACCCTCGACTGGAACGTCTTCTCCTGAGTCCGGGGCCGTACGGGGATGCCCCGTCCCGGCGACGAGCGTCAACGGGCCGGGGCGGCGACCCCGTTCCCGCCCGCTACAACCAGGCCGCCTGCGCGGCCCGCAGACCGGCCTCGAAGCGGCTGCGGGCACCGAGCCTTTCCATGATCGATGCCATGCTGCGGCGGACGGTGCTCAGGGACACCCCGAGTCGCCCCGCGGCCGTCTCGTCGGTGAGCCCCTTGGCCAGCAGGGTGAGCAATTCGCGCTCCTGCGCGGTCAGGCCGGTGCCCTCGTGCCGGGGCTGCTGTGCGCCGAGCGGCAGGCCCACCGCCCATACCTGCTCGAAGAGCCTCGACAGCGCGGTCATCGCCCCGGCCGTGTGGAGGAGTACGGCGCCGCGCCGGGTGTCCGAGGGATCGAGCGGGACCAGGGCGCTGGTGCCGTCGATGAGGATCATCCGCAGCGGCAGGGTGGGGACCGTACGCACCTCGCCGCCGTTCTCGGTCAGCCAGCGGGCGTACGCGAGGGTGGGGGCGCTGTTGCGGACACTGTCCAGGCAGACCGTTCGGACCTCCACACCGCGCAGCAGGATCTGCGCGTCGTTGTGCCGGGCCGCCTCGATCGATGCCGGGGAGTGCCCGCCGCCCGGCATGAACGTACAGACCGAGTCGGTCGCCTTGTTGGCGACCTGCTCCAGCCGGCTCCGGATGGCATCCATGCCGATCAGGCGCTCGCTGTCGGGTTCGGCGCCACCGACGGCGGGCCCGGCGCAGTCTGCGATCATGCGGGTGACCGCCACGTGCGTGTCGTCCAGTTCGCGCCGGCGCCGTTCGAGCTCCTCCTGCCGGCGGCGCAGCAGCAGCTGCAACCCGAGTTCGGGGTGGATCGCCCGCCAGCCTCCGGGCCGATCCGCCGACCTGCGGAGCAGCGCGAGTTCGGCGAGTCTGTCCAGCGCGTCCCGCACCTGCTGTTCCTCGAGCCCCAGCTGCTCGGCCATCTGCCCCACGCCCCAGCCCTCGGGCCGCGTGGCCAGCAACCGGTAGACGGCCTCGGTCGGTGTGTCGAGTCCCAGTGCGGACAGCATCCCGGCGTTCTCCTCCCCCACGTCGACGACTTCTCTTCCAGGCGCAGCAGCATGGGGGGAGGCAGGGCCGGAGGTCTTGTAGGAATCGGAGAACCGGAGTTCAGTCCGTGGCCGTGTCCGGCAGCAGCAGGCTCGTGACCCGGCCCGCCACCCGGTCCAGAGGTGAGCCGGGGCGCAGTCCGCCCCGGCGGGCCGCGAACTGCGAGGGTGTGAGCCCCGTCATCGCCTTGAACTCACGGATGCAGTGGGCCTGGTCGTGGAATCCGCCGGAGGCGGCCACGGCCGCCCCGTCCAGGCCGAGGGCCTGGAGGCGCAGCGCACGCTGGAGTCTGGCCACCCGGGCGACGGCCTTCGGCGCCAGCCCCACCTGCTGCCCGAAACAGGCCCGCAGGTGCCGGTCGCTCCAGCCGACCTGCCGGGAGATGGCGGTGAGGGCCTCCGGCCGGCCGTCGGCACCCCGCCGGAATTCGACGAGAAGGGCACTCCAGCATGAAGTCGCGCGTGAAGTCACCCGTGAAGTCATTCGCCGCCCTCGGCGTGTTCGTCGTGGGCCTGTCCGCGCTGCTCTCGGGGTGCGCCGACGGGCCACGGTCCGCCGCCGCGACGGAACTGCTGGACCGGCAGGGGTACGACGCCGTGCTGCGGCGGAGTTCCCTCAGCTACCGCTGGCCCGCCGACTACCGGCCCGACCTCGACCGGCTCTCCGCGGACAGCGCGCCGGGCGGCGGCGAGGCGGCGCTCGCCGGGAGCGAAAGGATCATTCTCGAAATCGCCAACTCATGTGCCTGGTACCGCTCCTGGGACGATGCACGAGGCCGTGCGGACCATGCCCGGGCCGAGGAGGCGCTCACGGTTCTGGAAGAGGTGCTGCCCGGCTACGGACCCCAGAACCCGGACGGCCGGCGGTACGCCCGTGAGGCCGCCTCCAGGGCCCGGGCCGGTGACCCCTCCCTGGCCCGGCAGTTCACCGAGGCCAACTGCGACGGTGTGATCGCCTGGGACCGGACGGGCATCGACGCCGAGGGCTGAGCCCGGCGGCAGGTACGGGAGGACCACCATGACCACGATGACCACGACCGGTGCCGGTGCAGGTGCAGGTGCCGGTGCCGGTACTGCTTCGCCGGTCGGTGCCGGTGCGGGCGGGCGCACCCCGCCGGTGCTGCGCCTCTACCACGAGCTGTTGGCGGATCGGGAGCGGCTGATCGAGGCGCACCACCGGCTGCTGGCCGAGCAGAACGCCCTGCTGGAACAGATCGACCTGCTGTGCGCACGGTCGACGGCGGCCGGATCCGACACCCCGTGCGGCAGTCCGCCTCCGCTGTCCCCGGTCCAGCGGCAGGTACTGGTGCTGATGGCCGGCGGGGCGAAGGACGGGGCGATCGCCCGCCGGCTGAACCTCAGCGAGCGCTCCGTGCGCCGCCAGGTGGAGTCCCTGACCCGGCGAACCGGAGCGAGCAACCGGTTCACCCTGGCTCTCGCCGCCATCAGGATCGGCTGGCTGCCCGCCGGCCGCTGAACCCGTCCGCGGTCCGGAACCGGCGCCTGTCCTGCACCGGACAGATGTCCTGTTCGGCCTGGGCAGGACCGACTCCGGCTGCTGGACTGTGTGTTGCCAGCACACCGATCCGGACAAGGGGAAGATCCTCATGCGCAGCCGAGTCCGCAGCACCCTCGCCACCAGCCTCGTCGGCACCACCGCGGCCCTCGTCGCCCTGCTCGTGCCCGGCACCGCCCACGCCGCCCCGGCGAAGCTCAGCCACTCCTCCGCCGTGAGCAAGCTGAACGCGACGGGCGGCATCGGCCTGTCCTCCAGCGGCGGTTGCAGCAACCGCAACAACAGCACCTGCACCTCACTGGAACAGGTCAACGCCGCGAGCATCAGCGATGTCATCACCCTGCGCAAGGCGAGCAACTGCACCCTCACGATCACGGGCGGGACCGAAGTGGGGCACGCCTCGGGCACCTACAGCCACTGGAACGGCTACAAGATCGACTTCAGCCCGACCAGCTGCGTCAGCAACTACGTCACCAGCAGCTTCACCCGGATCGCCAACCGCGGTGACGGCGCAGCCCGTTACCGGTCCGCCGCCGGAAACGTCTACGCCCGGGAAAGCAACCACTGGGACGTCACCTTCTGCGGGGGCAGCTCGGCCTGCACGTCCGCGGCCAGTTCCTGAGCGGTCCCCGGCCGGCCGGCGGGGGCGCCGCCATCATCACGCCCCCGCCGAGCCGCTCCGAGCGGCCCGGTCAGTCCTCTTCCAGCACCGCCCTGATCACGTGCCGGGCGTTGTCCGCCATCGCCGGGTTCGTCGTGCGGTAGTAGGGCAGGGCGATCACCGCCTGCGAGAGCGTCCGCCCCCGGCCGCGGCGCCAGGTCGCGTCGTCCACACCGAGCGCCTCGCGGAAGACGGTCCTCGCGCCGGCCGGCAGCGGGTTCCACGCCGGGAACAGATCGCAGGCCGGATCACCCACCCCCATGCACCCGAAGTCGATGACCGAGCTCAGTCTGCCCCCGCTGATCAGCAGGTTGCCCGGCATCAGATCGGCGTGCAACCACACCGGCGGCCCGTCCGGCGCGGGCGCGCGCAGCGCGTCCTCCCACACGGCGGTCACCGCATCGCAGTCGACGCCCTCCTGCGGGATCCCCCGCAGTTGCCCGATCGCCGCCCGGGTCGCTGCGTCCAGCGAGGCCGGCGGCCCGCCCCGGTGGGCCCGCGGCGCCCCCGGCAGGGTGACGCTCCGCATCGCCGCCACGAACCCGGCCAGGTCTGCGGCCAGCGCCTCGGGCTCGGTCAGCCCACCGGCCCGCGGGTTCTCCCCCGGCAGCCACCGGTACACCGACCACGCCCACGGATACCCGTGCGCGGGTTCCCCGGCCCCGAGCACCTCGGGGACGGCCGTGGGCAGCCGGGGCGCGAGTCGGGGCAGCCACTCCTGCTCCATGGACACGTCCGCGGCCCCGCCCGCGAGCATCGGCAGCCGTACGACCATGGTGTCGCCCAGCCGGTACATGACGTTGACCGTGCCGCCGGACGGGATCCGCTCCACGGCCGACGCGGCCCACTGGGGGAACTGCCCGGCGATCAGACGGCGTACCAAGTGCTCGTCGACGGGGTGCGCGCCGGGGTGCATCTGTGCGGTGCTCATCGACCGCCATCCGACCGCCGAAGGCCCGCCGGGTCAAACCCTTTTCCCTCCGCCCCGTGCGGTGCCGTTGCCCGACCGGGGTCTTGATCGTTCGGCTCACTGACGGGACATACGGGGGCAGTCGGCAACGGACGGGGCAAGTGATCGGGATGCGGGTCGCACGAAGGACTGTTCTGCAGGCGGCTTCGGTGGGAGCCCTGACGGCGCTGCTCGGCCGCACGTCCGCGACGGCCGGGGCGACTGCGGCGACGTCGGCCACCGTCGCGGGGGCGCCGGGTGCCGCCGCGGACCTGGTACGGCTGCGCTTCACCCGGGCCACCAACGGGGCGGCCACCGCCGTCGGGGACCGGGTCGTCGCCGAGGTGCAGGGCGTGCTGTGGGCGCTGCCCCCGGACGGCGCGCCCGCGAAGCCGCTCACCCCGCCCGACCTCGAACCCGGCCGCCCGGTGCTCTCCCCCGACGGCCTCCGGGTGGCGATGAGCGCCTACCGCGGGGGCGCCTTCCACATCTGGGTGATGAACGCGGACGGCTCGGGCCTGCGCCCGCTCACCGACAGCCCCTTCGACCACCGCGCGCCCGCCTGGTCGCCCGACGGCCGCAGCATCGCCTTCAGTTCCGAACGCGGTGGTGATCCGGTCACCGGAAGTCCGTACCGGATCTGGACCGTCACCGTCACGGGCGGCAGCCCGCGCCGGCTGACGGGCCTGCCCGGGCAGGACGGGCCGGGTCAGGACGGGGAATGGGAGGACTTCGACCCGGTCTGGTCGCCGGACGGCTCGCGCGTGCTGTTCGTACGCGGCACGCCCACCGGGGACACCCTGACCGCCCGGACCATCGCCTCCGTCGCCGCCGGGCCGGACGCCGACGGGCCGGTGCGGATCGAGCACACCGTCACCGGCGGCAGGCTGCTGAGCCCGGCCCTCTCCCCGTCCGGACGGACCGCCTGGCTGTCCGCCGCCCCCGGCCCCCGCAAGGCCGAGCACCTCTCCCTGTACGTCGACGGCCGACCGGTCCCCCTCGACGGAGATCTCGCGCCGGCTCCCCCGCGCTGGATCGGCGACGATCGGCTGCTGATCACCCTCGACGGTCGGTTCCGGACGGTCCGCCCGCACCGGGAAGGCGCCGACGGCAGCGGCGACGGCCGGGACGGCGGCGGCCGCGATATCGGCGAGATGCGCGAGATCCCCCTGAACGCCACCCTCGAAGTGCCCCGCCCGCGCTACCGGGTCAAGGAGTACGTGCTGGAGGCCGAACGAAGCCTTCCGGTCCGGGGCATCCACCTGCCGGCCCTCTCCCCCGACGGCCGCAACGTCGCCTTCGCCGCGCTGAACGCGTTGTGGGTCGCCCCCGTCACCGGCGGTGCGCCCCGCCGGATCGTCCGGGCCCCCGAAACGGCGTACGTCCAGGGGCCCGTATGGACCCCGGACGGCCGCGCCCTCCTCTACACCGACGACCGCGACGGACTGAACACCGTGCGACGCCGGGAACTCGACAACGGCCGCGAGAGCGTCCTCGCCCCGGGCGGCCGTGTCTACGGGGTGCTGTCACCGGACGGCAGGCGACTCGCGGCGCTCGACCTCGCCGGCCGGCTCCTCGTGCGCGACCTCGCGACCGGTACCGAGACCGCGCTCGTCGCGGCCCGCGGCGGCGGCGGTCTGCCCGGCCCGCCCAGCTGGTCGCCCGACGGCCGCCACCTCGCCCTGTGCGACCGCAACCGGCTCAGCCGGCGCTTCCGCGAGGGCTACAACGTGATCCGGATCGTCGACACCACCACCGGCGCCGCCCGGCTCCACGCGCTCGCCCCGCACGCCTCGCTCGCCGACCGCTATGCCTCCGGGCCGGTCTGGTCCCCGGACGGCCGCTTCCTGGCCTGCGTCAGCGAGTCGGCCCTGTGGCTGCTTCCCGTCGACGCCGACGGCAACCCGGCCGGCCCGGCCCACCGGCTGACCGGGGAACCGGCCGACCACCCCTCGTGGTCCGCCGATTCCCGCACCCTGCTCTACCAGTCCTGTGCCCGGCTGCGCCTCCTCGCGCTGGACGGCGCCGGCGCACCGGCCGGTCCGCCCCGGACCGTGCCCGTCTCCCTGACCTACCGGCGCCCCGCGCCCGTCGACACCGTCGTACACGCCGGACTGCTGTGGGACGCCACCGGATCCACACCCCGCGCCGATGTCGACGTCCTGATCAGCGGCGGGCGGATCACCGCCGTCGAGCCGCACCGGACGGGCCGCCGCGCCGCCCGCACCGTGGACGCCTCCACCGGCACGGTCCTGCCCGGGCTGTGGGACGCGCACGTGCATCCGTACCCCTACACCTACGGGGCGCGCCAGGGCGCGCTGCACCTGGCGTACGGGGTCACGACCGTGGTGTCCCTCGGCGGTTCCGCCTATGAACAGGCCCGGCTGCGCGAGGACATCCGCGCCGGGCGGCTCGCCGCGCCCCGGATGCTGGCGGGCGGGGAGCTCCTGGACGGTTCGCGGGTCGCCTACAGCATGGGCCGCGCCCATCGCACGGAGGCGGGGTTCGCGCGCTCGCTGGCCCGGGCCGCCGCGCTGGACTGGGACTTCGTCAAGACGTACGTACGGGCTCCGTATCCGTACATGGCCGAGGCGGCCCGCTTCGCCCACGAGCGGCTCGGCGTCCTGGCCGGCTCCCATCTGTGCGCCCCGGGTATCCGGTCCGGCCAGGACCTGACCACGCACCTGGTGGCGACCGAGCGCGCCGAGTACGGGTACGGGGCGACCCCGCGGGGGCACACCTACCAGGACACCCTGGAGGTCTACACGCACGGCGGTTTTGACCTCATCGCCACTCCCTTCACGGCCCTCCCGCTGATCGGGGCCGATCCGGCCCTCGCCGACGATGCCCGGGTGACCGACCTGATGCCGCCGTGGGACGTGGCGGCCGTCCGTGCCGCGGCCGCCGCGCCCCCGAGTGCGGAGCAGAGCGCCGCGCTGGAGCGGGAGGTGGGCGTCTACCGGCGCGTCATCGAAGGCGGCGGGCGGGTGGCGCTGGGCACCGACGCGCCGCTCACCCCGGTGGGCCTGCACCTCCACCTCGCCCTCCGGGCCCTGCACCGGTACGGCCTGACGCCCGCGGAGGCACTGACGACGGTGACCCGGACCCCGGCCCGGGTGTTCGGCGTCGCGGACCGGCTCGGCACGGTCGAGCCCGGCCGGATCGCCGACCTCACCCTGGTCGGCGGCGACCCCTTCACGGACTTCGACGACCTGGTCCGCGTACGGGCGACCGTGCGTGGGGGTACCGTCCGTGAACGTCCCGCCCTGGAACGCGCCTTCACCCGGTCCGCCGGGCCCTCGACCCCGGCCCCGGACCCGGCCGACTGGCGCGCGGTGCTGGACCAGATGCTGCGCGACGGCTGCTGCACCCCGCACGGCTAGGAGACGTCCGGCCCTGTCAGCGGCCGCACCCGCAGTCGCCGTACGACGGTGCACGACGGGACGGCTGCGGCAGGCCCCGGCCGGGGCGGCGTGTCAGGCTGCGGCACCGGCGGTCCGCCGGCGGCGCAACCCGATGGCGGAGAGTTCGATCAACGTAGGACTGCAGGGAGGTACGGGGCCCGGCCGGCGGGTCCTCGGTCCGGACGGCGTCGACGGGCAGGGCGCGCGGGGCGGACCTGGCCGGAGCGAACGCTCGTGATCAGGGCCGGTCGTACCAGGCGAAGGCAGTGATCCGCCAGCCCTCCGGGGTGCGGACGAACTGGATGGTCTTGGTCCCGCCGCCCTCGAACGGCTCGCCGTCGAGGACCCCCGACTTGCGGTACTCGCCGAACCTCGAGGCGATGTCGCCCACGATCTCGGTGCGTTCGGAGGTCTCCCACTCGGAGAACTCGACCAGCCGGCCCTCGGCCAGCAGGCGCCGGCGGGGCTCGATGAACGTGTCCACGGTGTAGACGGTGAACTGCGGGCCGGTCATGGTGATCACGCCGCCCGGCAGCACCAGCCGGCGGATCCGGTCCAGGTCGGCGGTCCTGCCGCCCCGGTTGTCGAAGGCGCCGAAGAACTCGGCGGTCACCACGTCTATTTCGGCCTTGGACGACATGGCGCGACAGTAGCACCGCCCTTCAGGCGGCCGACGCCGTAGTGATCACCAGGGGTGGTCTCGCCCGTTCCGCCGACCACGGCCGGCCGGCCGCGAAGTCCGGGTCGGCCACGGTCAGGGCCTCGGCCACGGTGGGCCGGTGCTGGGAGGCGGCCCGGAAGCCCGCGCGCTCCAGCAGGGCCGGGAGGAGGCCGACGGGCCACGCGTGGTTGGGCATCTCCTGCCAGGATCCGTCCGTGCGCCGCAGCCGCACGGTCAGCTCGTCGCCCGGCCCGTACACCTCGCCCGGGTCGCCGATCCGCAGCGAGGCGTACTCGGTGCCGCTGCAGGCGGGGTCGGTGGTCAGCAGCACGAACAGGGCGCCCGGCCGCACCAGGCGGCGGATCTCCGAGAACACGCCGAGCAGCGCCTCTCGGGTCGGCAGCGACGCCAGCACGTGATTGCACATCACGGCGTCCGCGCAGCCGTCCGGCAGGTCGGTCACCCGTCCGTCCTCGACCAGATGGAACCCGTCCACCGCGGTCGCCGAGCCGCGGGCCAGGGCCAGCATCTCCGGGGAGGTGTCCACCCCGAGCACCCGTGCCCCGAGGCGCCGGGCCGCCTGGTCGGCCACCTTGCCCGGACCGCATCCGTAGTCCACCAGGACCTGGCCGGTGCCGATCCGGCGGGACAGGGCGCGGAAGACGAACGGGTAGCCGAGCAGCCAGTCCGTCTCGGCGTCCACCGCCGCGAACGCCTGCGCCCCCGCACGTCCGGACCAGGCGGTACCGTCCTCGGCGCCGTCCTGCCCGGGTCCCTCCGGTCTGTCGCTCACGGGCCCACTATCGACCCGTACAGGCCGTGCGGGGGTGGAGCGACACGGGGATCGCCGTGGCCGGCCCGCGGTCGCGGTCCGTCGGTCGCGGTCCGCAGCTGCGCTAGAGGTCGATCCAGTAGCGGCGCTTGGGTCCGATCAGGGTTTCGCGGACGTCCTCCAGCACCCCGCCGTTGCCCTCGATCGTCCGGATCGACGCCTCGTTGTCCGGGTCGCAGGTCACCAGGACCCGGTCCATCCCCAGCACGCGGGCCTCGTGCAGTACGGCGGCCAGGGCCCAGGTGGCCAGGCCCCGGCGACGGGCCGAGGGCCTGATGCCGTAGCCGATGTGGCCGCCCGCGTCGAGGAGGAACCCGTTCAGGTAGTGCCGCAGGTCGATCGCACCCAGGTAGGTGTCGCCCTCGGCGATCCACCAGTACGTGGCGTGGACCCGGCCGTGGTCGACGGGCGCCGTGCGGTCCGCGTACCGGCCCAGTCGCTCCACCCAGGCCGCGAAGCCCTCGGGGGTGTCCACGTCGTCGTCGGAGCCGAGTCCGGCGCCGTCCATGGGGGCGTCGGGTCCCCATTCCTGCTGCGCGGCGAGCCAGGAGGCGTGCAGGCGGGAGGCGGGGGCTATGAGCTCGGGCATACCTCGGACGGTAGCAGCCGCGCGGGCGGGTCCGGCCCCGGACGTGGCCTCCTACGACGCGTCTGTCGGCAGCGTTCTCGCGCGGGCGATGACCAGGGCGACGTCGTCGTGGTCGTCCGTGCGGCGCAGGGAGTCCAGGAGACGGTCGCAGGTCTCCTCCAGCGGGCGCCCGGTGTCGGCGAGCAGGGCCAGCAGGAGGTCGAGGCGTTCGTCGATGGGCTGGTCACGGGTCTCGACCAGGCCGTCCGTGTAGAGGACCAGTTGGTCACCGGGGTCCATGGCGATGGCGGTGGACTCGAAGGGGATGCCGCCCACACCGAGCGGGGCGCCGGTGGGCAGGTCGAGCAGGCGGGGGCTGTGGCCCGAGCGGATGAGGACGGGGGGCAGGTGTCCGGCGAGGGCGACCCGGCACTCGGCGGCGTGCGGGTCGTAGACGGCGTAGACGCACGTGGCGATGGTCTCCTCCAGCGCAGCGGTGGTGCGGTCCAGTTGCTGGAGCACCTGGGGCGGGTCGAGGGCGAGCTCGGCGAGGGTGCGGGTCGCGGTGCGCAGTTGTCCCATGCTGGCGGCGGCGTTGATGCCGCTGCCCATCACGTCGCCGACGACGAGGACGGTGGTGTCGTCCGGTCCGGCAATGGCGTCGAACCAGTCGCCGCCGATCTCGCTGCTGGCCGCGGCGGGCCGGTACCGGTAGGCGACCTCCAGGCCGGGGGTGGGCGGCGGGTGGTGCGGGAGGAGATGGTGCTGGAGGGCGAGGGCGGTGTGGTGCGCGTTGCGGTACCAGCGGGCGTTGTCGATGCAGACGGCGGCGCGGGCGGCGAGTTCGCCGGCGAGCACGATGTCGTCGTCGTTGAACGGCAGCGGGTTGCGCGTGCGTTTCAGGTCGAGGGCGCCGAGCACCTCGCCGCGGGCGATGAGCGGCACGGCCAGGTAGGAGCGCAGTCCCGCGCGGGTCAGCAGGTTGGCGGCGGTGCTGTCGCGGGCGATGCGCGAGATGTCCCGGGCCTGTACGTGGGCGACCAGGACCGGGTGGCCGGTCGTGACGGACTGGGTGACGAGCCGGTCGGCGGCGTAGCGGGCGATGTCGCCGGGCGGGTCGGCGGCGCGGACGGCGTCGCTGGGGTAGGCGGCGGCGAGGGCCAGTGCGCGGAACACCGCGGGCTCGTGGGCGGAGGACCTCAGGGTCGGCCGGCCTTCGAGTACGGAGTCGAGGATGTCGACGGCGGCGATGTCCGCGAGCTCCGGCACGACGACGTCGGCGAGCTCGCGGGCGGTCTGGTCGAGGTCGAGGGTGGTGCCGATGCGCACGGTGGCGTCCGCGATGAGGGCGAGTCGCCGGCGGCTGCGGGCGATCTCGAGGGCCGCCTGGTGACTCTGCGTGACGTCGACCACGGAGGTGGCCAGGCCCAGAACCCTGCCGGTGGCGTCCTCCAGCCGGTAGTACGACACCGACCAGGCGTGTTCGGTGCGCTCCCCGCCGTGGGCCCGGCCGGCCGTGAACTGTTCGAGCAGCGGCCTTCCGGTGGCCAGGACCTGGCGCATGGCCGACTCGGCGGCCTCCGTGTCGTCGAGGAAGGCCAGGGCCTCCCGGACGCCGCGGCCTATGTGCTCCTCGGCGGGCAACCCGTTGATCCGCTCCAGCGTCGGGTTGACGAGCACGTACCGGAGTTCGGTGTCCAGGACCGCGAGCCCGATGGGTGACTGGGCCACCAGCCGCGCGGAGAGGGCGAGGTCCCGCTCCAGCTGGCGCAGCCTCGTGCGGTCGGTCGCGATGCCCAGTGCGTACATGTCCCCGTGCTCGTCGAGCAGCCGCATGTTGCGGAACTCGACCAGGCGTGTGGTGCCGTCCCTGCGCCGTACCGGGAAGGCTCCCGCCCAGTCCCCGGCGCCGCCCATGACCCGCGCGAACAGCTCCGTGACCAGGCCCACGTGCTCCTTGGCGGCCAGCAGCCCGGCGGCCGGGCGGCCGAGGGCCTCCGCCGCCGTCCACCCGAACAGCTGCTCGGCCTGCGGGCTCCACAGCGCGACCCGGCCTTCGGCGTCGAGGACGACCGCCGCGACGTTCAGTACGTCGAGCAACCCGCTCGGCGGGGAGACCCCGGTCATACCGGGCCTGATCCCACCGGTCCCCGATTCGTCGATCGCACTCATCGGCGACGCTCCTTCCGGCATCGTCGGCCCGACGCCGCCCGCCATCGCCCGCCCCGGGGGGGTGCAAGGCGCGCGGCTACTCTCATCGTGCCCCCGAACCTGCGGGTCAGCGCCCGGAGCGGTCGCTCCGGGTCCACCGGGCACAACGCGGAGAACACCGCAACCCGACGTTCGTCGGGGTCGGGCAGCCGTTGGGCCGGGGCGGGCGGGGTCCGCAGATTTCTACGGTCGGGACCCATGGAATCCAACACCCGATACGTTCCCGAGCAATCACGCCACCCTCGCCGTCGCGCTGGCGGGAGGCGTGCCCCTCGTACGGCCCCGACCCCGGCTCCGTCACCCGTACCGGCCGCGCCCCCACCCCGGCCTCGTACGCGACCACCGCCGCGGCGGCCCCGTTCCGGCACCTTGATAGGTCTTTAGCTAATGTGCTAAATATCTACCATGACAGAAGCTCAGGACGAGGCGGGGGCCTTCCGCGCGCTCGCCGATCCGACGAGGCGCCAGATCCTCGAGGACCTCCGAGGCGGCGAGCTCGCGGCGGGCGAGATCGCGAGCAGGTTCGCGATCAGCGCGCCGTCCATTTCGCGGCATCTCGGCGTGCTCAAGGGAGCGGGGCTGGTCACCGAGCGGCGGGACGGCAACCGGATCCTCTACACGCTGGCCGAGGACCGCCTGGCGACCTGCATCGGCCGGTTCCTCAGTGCCGTCTGCCCCGAGCAGATCGTCCTGCGCCACACCAAATGGCGCCCCGGGGCGCAGAGTGAGGAATCATGAGGCAACCGCGCCTGTCCAGCGTCATCGAGCGACGCCTTCTGGTGAACTACCGGGTCGCCCCGGATGCCGCGGCACGCCTGCTTCCGGAGCCGCTGCGCCCGCAACTGGTGAACGGCCACGCGGTAGCGGGCATCTGCCTGCTGCGGTTGGGAAGCGTCCGGCCGGTCTGGGCGCCCAGGGCCTTCGGACTGCGGAGCGAGAACGCGGCGCATCGTATCGCCGTCGAGTGGGACGGGCCGGACGGCGTCGAGACGGGCGTCTACATCCCTCGTCGCGACACCGCCTCGCCGCTCAACGTCTGGGCCGGCGGCCGCGTCTTCCCCGGCGAACACGGCCGCGCCGATTTCGAGGTGCACGAGACGCCCGGCCAGGTGCGCGTCGCCTTCGCGACGCGGGACGGCGACACCCGGGTGGACGTCACCGTCGAGCCGTCCGACGAGCTGCGGGGCAGCGAGCTCTTCGCCGACCTCGCCGAGGCCTCCCGCTTCTTCCAGGAGGGGGCGAAGGGCTACTCGGCCACCGGTTCCGGCCGCCACCTGGACGGCATGGAACTGCACACCGACGCCTGGCACGTGGAAGCCGGCCGGGTTCGCTCCGCCGCATCGTCCTTCTTCGACGACCCGGACCGCTTCCCACCGGGCAGTGCGACCCTGGACTGCGCCCTGGTCATGCGCAACGTTCCCGCCGGCTGGCGCCCGCTCCCGGCCATGGCCGCCGACCGAGGTCTTCCACTCGCCGGGTGAAGCACCCGCCGCACGGCAGGCGCACCGCCCCCGGAAGCGGCGGTGCGCCGCCGGCGCCGGCCTTCACGGCGCCGGGTCCCGGTCGCTGAGGGTCAGGTGTGCAGGCGGCTGTTGGGGCCGTCCTGGTCCCCGGCCGTCTCGTCGTTGAACCAGTAGTCGCCGGCCGCCAGGTACCGGAACGAGTGGACGCTCTCCATGGGCAGCGCGACCGTGACCGCGCGCTTGCCGTCCTTGCGCGCCTTGAGGGTGTGGACTCCTGGCTGCCAATCGTTGAAGTCACCCACCACGCTGACCGGACCCGGCGGAATGTCCGCGGGGAGGATGAAGGTGACCTCGGTGCGGTCCTTCTTCAGCGTGCGTTCCAGCATGGGGCAGGCTCCTGACGGCGTCAGCGGATGGGTACACCGCCCATCGTCGGGGGCAGACCCGCCGACCAACCGCCGACCCGGCCGCCCACCGTCCCGGCATCACCCACCCACCACATTCGGTGACACAAATGGTGCGAGATGTCACATTCTGTGTCAGCCTGGCCCGAGGAAGCCCCAGACCCACTCGTCGACACACGTGCCCGGAAGAGCTCAGGCGGGGCCGCGGGGACGGGCCGCGCGAGGAAGAACGCCGACCCGACCCGCCGTCACACCCCCCGCACGCAGGACCCGGCCGGGGCCGTAGTCACCCGGCCGGGTCCTGTCACGTGTCCCGAAAGACGCACCGCGTCTGCCCGGTTTCACTCCGGGTAGGTGAACTCGTCCGCCGGGCTCGCGGGGGACGAGTAACCGTTCGAGAGGACGGTGACGTTGACGGTCGCGGGCTTGCCCAAGCCGATGGTCGGCTTGGGTGCCGTGACGAGCAACTGCTCGGGGGCGCAATCGACGAGCTCCGCGAGATTGTCTCCGAAGTAGACCTGGGGGTCCGGGGCGAAGTGGATGCCGCTGATCTGGACTTGCTCGCCGGCCCGGGCACTGTCCGGGCTGATGCCTGTGACCGCCACGGCGGCGGGGCCGCCGTAGGCGAACTGGCCGCGCGGGACGGCCGGGGAGGTACCCAGATTGCTGGTGACCCGGACGTCGACCACGCCGACGCCCTCGGGTGCCCAGGCAATCATCACATCGTCGCGGATGACGTACTGCTTGGAGCTCGGCACCGTGCCGAAGTCGACCATGACACCCTGCCCCAGCCCGCTGCCGACGATCTCGATCGGCGTACCGGCCGCGCCGACGGGATCCACGAGAGCCACGACCGGACCCGGCTGCACGTCAGGCGCGCCGAGGAGACCCAGATAGGTGGAGTTGGAGTGCTGGAAGTCCACCTGGCCCATGAAGTCCTGGAGCGACTGCTTCACCACGTTCCGGTCGACGGGGTCGTAGCTGCTGTTCAGCGCGTCGCATTTGCCCGGCTGAACGTAGACGTTGGGACCGGGGAGGGCGACGAGCGCCGAGATGACGGCTTTGACGTAATCGGTCGCCGCCGGGCCCGGATCGGGGTACCACTGCTTGGTCGCCCCGAGGTTGTTCCAGGCCTGCGGCACCATGTCGTTGCTGTTGTAGTGGCGCTCGTTCGCCTGCCACTCCAGGGAGTCGACGTAGGCCGCGAATTCCGCTCCGCCGGCGGTGGGGGCAGCGAAGGTGTGCAGCTCGAAGTTCGGTTTCCCGTTGGGCCAGGTGAGCGTCTGGAGGTAGGGGGCGACCATGGTCGCGATGCAGCCGCCCAGGCTGTGGCCGGTCACGTACACCGTCGGGTTCGGTTGCGCGCGGCCCAGGGCGGTGATGAGCGCCTGCGCCAGGGTGACACCCGCCGTGCTCATGGTGACGACCTCGGTGAATGCCTTCATCGCTCCCTTGGAGACCGAGACCGGGGACGGCATCCCGATGAGGTTGAACGGGACCACTGTGCCGACGTCCAGGTCCTCCAGCAGATCGGTCACGCTGCCGACGGTGCCGCGGATCACCACCGCGAACGCATTGGAGCCGTCGGTGTTCCTGGCCAGGTAGGCCATGTTGGCGTTGCCCGGACTCACCCCGACCCATGAGAGGACCCATGTGCCCCGGGTCCCGAGCGAGGTGTCGGCCAGTTGCTGGTTGATGCCGAGGATGATCCGGGTGCTCTGTTCGGCAACGGTCTCGCCCGAGGGGCGCGGGGTGGCGGCGGTCGCCGCGATCGCGGAGAGCGTCATGGTCACTTGCGGGACGGTCGGCTGGTTCACGTCGGTCGCCATGCTCGCTCCTCGGAGAACACCCGATCCGGCCGGAGCAGGTTCGCCTCCAAGCTACTTTTCGCCGGGGAATCCCGACGGGAGGCGGGTCCGGGGTTCACGCCATCGGGCCAGCAGCCCCTGGGGCTGTTCCTGTTCGGGCCCAGGTCCTCAGGTGGTCGGGGGCCGCTGGGGATGTGCGCGCGCCGGAACGGATGCGGCGTGGCCTGCTTGACCGGACGGGCCGCCGCCTGCAAAGTCAGGATGCGACACCGCAGCAGCGCCAGCTGACTCTGCCGACCGGTCCCGCCCGTCCACGCACGGCAGACCGGCCCTTGCATCCGGGAGCGGCTGAACCGATGGTCCTCGACCTGGTTGTGATCGGTACGGCCATCACCCTGGGTCCTCTGCACAACAGCGCCTTCATCCTGCTGCTCTCCTCACGGCGCGGTGTCCGTCAGGGCCTGGCGTTCCTGTTGTCGTGGCTGGCCAACCTGCTTGCGGTGATCGCCTGCGTGATGCTGCTGACCGGCGGCCAGCCGCCGGCCCGTCACAGCGTGCCCTCGACCGCCGCGATCGCCGCCAAACTCGTCATCGGCGTGGCACTGGTGCTGTACGGCGCGCACCGGCACCGAAGGCCGCCCCGCCCGCACGGCCCGCCGCGCTGGGCAGCTCGGATCGACGGCGCATCCCCGGCCACGGCAGCCGCGCTGGCATGGCTGCTGCAGCCCTGGGCGCTGGTCGGTGCCGGCGCCGCGACCGCCGTCGACGCGGACCTCTCCACCCTCGCCGACTGGCTCGCGCTGGCCGCCTACTGCCTGCTGGCCACGCTCAGCCTCGTCGTCATGGAGATGTACGCGTTCTCGGCGCCCGCGCGGGCGAACGCCCGGTTGAACGCCCTGCGGAGCTGGCTGGAGCAGCACCAGGAGCAGCTGATCGTCGTGCTCTCCCTGCTCGCCGGCCTTTGGCTGACGGCCCGGAGCGTCTACCAGCTGATCGTCTGACACGTCCGGCCCCGGCGGCGGCACCCGCGCCCCTGGGGCCTGCGGGCTCCGGTGGGAGCCGTGGGCTCTTCGCATGGTGGGTACACAGCCGCGTGGGGCGGAGCGGGGGCCGGGTCGGACTCCCGACAGCTACCTCGCCGGTCTCCACCTGCGCGCCTCGGTGATCTGGATCAAGGACCTCACCAGGACCACCCGATGATCACGACTGGATATGCCCCTGGCTGACGCGCTGAGGTGCCGGACGCCAAGGGCGGGCAGGAGTTGAGTCAACGGTCCACCAGCCCTTGACGCGGGGCCTCACCCGTGGATTCCGCGTCGGTGTCGTCGGTGCCGACCGGGCCGCGGGGAAGCATCCGGTCCAGCCACTTCGGCAGCCACCAGTTGGTCCGGCCGAGGAGTGTCATGGTCGCCGGTACCAGCACCATGCGTACGACCGTGGCGTCGATGAAGATCGCGGTGGCCAGGCCGAGCCCGAACATCTTGGTGGAGGGGTCCTCGGCGACGGCGAAGGACAGGAAGACCGCCACCATGATGAGGGCGGCCGACGTGATGATCCGGGCGGTGCCCGCGACCCCCTCCACGATCGCCGTGCCGTTGTCGCCGGTGCGCACGTACTCCTCGCGCACGCGCGAGAGGAGGAACACCTCGTAGTCCATCGACAGGCCGAACAGGATGGCGAAGAGGAACATCGGGATGAACGACACGATCGGAACCGTCGCCTCCAGCCCGATGAGCGCACCGCCCCAGCCCCACTGGAAGACCGCGACCATGACCCCGTAGGCCGCGCCGATGCTCAGCAGGTTCAGCAACACCGCCTTGAGCGGTACGACGACCGAACGGAAGACCAGCATCAGCAGCAGGAACGAAAGCGCCAGCACGGCGGCGACGAACACCGGCAGGCGTTCGCTGGTGCGTCGGCCCACCTCGGAAAGGCTCGCGGCGGCGCCGCCTACGTGGGCCCTGGCCGGGCCGTGCCCGATCGCAGCGGGCAGCACCTCGGTGCGCAGCCGGGCGATGGTGTCGGCCGTGGCGGCCCGGGTACCGACCGGGGCTGGCATGTCGAAGCCGAACTGCCGAGAGCGAGGAGCGAGAGCGGTGTCCATTCGCGTCCTCGTCGCTGACGACCAGACGATCATCCGCACCGGGTTGCGGATCATGCTGAACGCCCAGCCCGGCATCGAGGTGGTCGGCGAGGCCGCCGACGGGCGGGAAGCAGTACGTCTGGCCCGCGAACTACGCCCCGACGTCTGCCTGTTCGACATTCGCATGCCCGTACTCGACGGGCTCGAGGCCACCCGGCTGGTCGCCGGCCCGGGCGTCGCCGACCCGCTGGCCGTGGTCGTCATCACCACGTTCGACCTCGACGAGTACGTCTACGGCTCACTGCGTGCCGGCGCCCGCGGATTCCTCCTCAAGGACACGGGACCGGACCTTCTGGCGCAGGCCGTACGGTCGGCGTCCGAGGGTGAGGCGCTCATCGCGCCCAGCGTCACCGTCCGCCTGCTCCAGGCATTCGCGGACCTGCCCGCCGGCCGGCCTGCAGCCCAGCCGGTCTCCCCCGTCACCGCCCGCGAGGAGCAGGTGCTCCTCGCCGTCGCTCGCGGCCTGACCAACACCGAGATCGCCGATGCACTGCACATCAGCCTCAGCACGGTGAAGACGCATCTGGCCAGCCTGATGGCCAAACTCGGCGCCCGCAACCGGGTCGAGATCGCGATGTGGGCCTACGAAACGCGCCGTATCCTCCCCGGAACCTGAGCCGGGTGCCGGGCCATGTCCCATGAGTCCCCGCCCGGACGTCAGTACACCGGTCGGCTCACCAACGGTTCTACAGCGGGGAGGGCTGGACGGCCCGCGGCACGAGAAGTCCGGGATGCCTGGCCGCAAGGACCGGTGGAACCTCCGCCACGACCCCTACGGCACCCGGCTCGTCTGGCTGCGTGGCCACCGCATGGGCACCTGGGTCGGTCACGGTCCCGTGGCGGTTGCTGTCATCGACCGCGACCCCGTTCGGCAAGCCGGCCGGGGACCATGCGGTCCGTGCACAATCCGGTCGCACCGCTGGCTGCGCAGGTGTGATCTGGCAGCGCACGTCGGGACGGCGCGATCGTCGGGCCAGAGCCGGGTCAGGGGCCGCGCAGCAGCTGCGCGGCCCTGACCCTGAGCTCCGGTCGATGTCGCCGGACAGGTTCGGCAACCGACTGTCCCAGGCGGGTCTACTACCAGCACGACCGCCGCCACGATCAGCGGCCTCGTGACCCGCTCGCCCACGTGCCGCCGGACGGAGAACCAGGAGATGCCGTCGTGCAGGCTCGTGCCGCTGCCGCTCTCCGGGCTCGGGCGGGTGCACGAGCGGCCAGGCCAGTGTCAGAACTGCTGAGCTTCAGGGGTGTTGTCCAGCCACCACTGGCAGACGTTCCAATGGTTCCCCGTACTGCCCGCGTCGTCGAACGTCACGTCGGCTACGACCGGACCGCTGCAGTTCGGGCTGGTCGTGTCGTGCATGCTGCACTTGAGGGCGTTGTCCGGCGCAACGGGGTCGATGGCCGCGATAACCGACTTCATGGTGGAAGGCTACGCGATGGTGTCCATGCGGATCCGGATCGGATTCAGAGCGAGCAGCACCCCCGGACAGTGTTCATGTCCTCGCCCTGGCAGCGCCGACGCCCCCATGGAGTGCCTCACCCCTGGTCGGCTTTCCTCGGCGCCCGATGCTCCGGCATCCATCCCGCGCCAAGGCCACCGCACGCATCTACGCGCTCCGGTTCGTGAGTCTGGCGCTCGATGTCCGGAATACGCAAGCCTCCGCGCCTGGAGTAGTGAACACTCGTGCTCGAGGCTAAAACGGCAGGACGCCACCGCCCTGCCCCGCTTGGGCGAGACAGCCTTGGAGTCGTGGAAGCCCCCAGCTGACCTCCGTCTCCGTCCCCGGGGGATCGGCACTGTCCCAGCCCGCTCGGACGCTTCGCCCCGGGACTCCGCACAAACCACATCGCCACAACACCGAGGAGACCCATCAGTGAGCGACGAGCAGTCCGTTCCACCCATGCCCACCGAACCACCCGCACCCAGCCCCAAGCAGCGGCCTGGTTGGCTCGTCCCGGTATCGACGGGCATAGCCGGGCTGGTACTCGGCATTGGCTCGACGCTGCTCGTGCAGGCTGCAGGGGGTGATGACGAAGCCGCAAAGACGTTCACACTGACGGGCACGGTCGAGGTGATGGGCGACACCAAGGCCGTGGTAACGACCAACTCCGGCTTGTGCGGTGGGACTGGTGGCTACAACGACCTGAGGGGCGGAGCCTCGGTCACGGTGTACGACAAAGCCGGCCTGATAGTGGGGACCGGCTCTCTGGGCAGCGGCACTGTCAAGGATGCTGCGACGGCGTACAAGCGGACGTGCCGCTTCGCTGTATCGGTGCCGGATGTGCCAAGGGGCAAAGAGTTCTATCAGGTGGAGGTCAGCCATCGAGGAAAGGTCAACGTCAGCGAGTCGGATGCGGTCGCGGGCCTGTTCGCGGCATCGATCGGAGACTGAGGCGGAGTGCCCCGCACCCGCGGGGATGGTCCCAGGGGCGCCCTGGGACCCCCAGTTCTCCGGCTGGGTCAGCACGGTGAGCTTGGAGCCGGCCTTCTCGCCCGCCACCAGGAGGGTGGTGCGCTTGGACACCGACGACGATGCCTTTCCACCGGCCCGCTCGATCAGCTCGTTCAGTCGAGGGTTGAGCTCCATCACAGCCTGGTGGCCAGCCAGATGGTCACAGCCGCCGTGATGGTGAGCCCGACGTTGAGCGCGATCCGTCGGTCTTCGCCGGTCAGGTGGACGGCGATCGCCCCTCCCTGGAGGAGTACGAAGCCGCTGGCCGCGGCCGACGCCAGCGGGAGCGCGATGCCCGTCAGCGGCGGCAGGATCAGGCCGGTCGCGCCGAGTATTTCGACCGTCCCCAGCGTCCTGAGGACGGGCACGGGCATGCGGTCGACCCAGGACATCATCGGCCGGAGCTGATCGCGGCTGCGGATCACCTTCAGCATGCCCGCGTAGACGTAGAAGAGGGCGAGCAGTCCCGCGACGATCCAGTAGGCGATGTACATAGTTCCCGTTCATGAGTCATCGGTTCACGGAGACCCGTCGACTGCTTCAGTCGAGGTCGGTGGCAGGCTCGGTCGCGTAGCGGCTCATCGCGTCGACATTCGCCTGGGGCGTCAACGGCCGGCCGCCGGCGAGTGCCCCTTGGAGGTCTCGGAAGTACTGCACGTACAGGTCGGGGGTGAAGGTACTGAGCAGGACGGCGGGCTGGTCGGTCAGGTTGGCAAAGGTGTGGGGGATACCGGGCGGAACCATCACGAGCGTGCCCGTGGTGGCGTCGCGGTCCTCGTCCCCGACGGTGAACCGGACGGTCCCGGAGAGGACGTAGAAGCCCTCGTCGTGCAGCCCGTGGCGGTGCTGAGGTGGGCCCTGGGTGTGCGGGGCGAGGACGGACTCGGTGATCGCGAGGCGGTGCCCCGTGTGGCTGCCGTCCTCCAGGACGCGCATGCGCGTGGTGCCCAGAACGATCGTCTCGCCCTCTCCGGGTCCCACCACCGACAGGGCGGATCCGGTCCGCGGCTCGCTGTTTCGTGCTTCTTCGGTCATGGTCACCAGTGCACCGCCCGAGCTGCATCAGTGTCCAAGACCTGTTCCGCGGCGCCGATACGCGGTGGGTATCGTTGCAGCGTGGAGCTACGCACATTGCGCTATTTCGTTGCGGTCGCCGAGGAACTCCACTTCGGCCGGGCCGCCACCCGACTGCACATGAGCCAGCCGCCATTGAGCCGGGCGGTCAAGCAGTTGGAAGCCGAGTTCGGGGCCCTGCTCTTCGCCCGCTCGCCCACCGGCGTCACGCTCACACCGGTGGGCACGGTGCTGCTCGACGAGGCGCAGGCCCTGCTCGGCCATGCCGACCGCGTCCGGGTACACGTGAGCGCGGCGGCCGGCGCCGCGACCATCACCATCGGCATCCTGGGCGACGGCACCGACCCGGGGGTGTCCAGGCTGGCCGCCGCCTACCGCCGAACCCATCCCGGCATCGACATCCGCATCCGCGACACCGATCTGACCGACCCGACGTGCGGGCTGCGCACCGGACTGGTCGACGTCGCCCTGACCCGGGCGCCCTTCGACGAGACCGCCCTGACGGTGCGTACGCTGCGAACCGATCCGGTCGGCGTGGTCCTGCGCGCCGACGATCCGCTGGCCCGCTGCGACCGGCTGCGGCTGGCCGAGCTGAACGACCGCCGCTGGTTCCAGTTCCCGCAGGGCACCGATCCCGTCTGGCAGTCGTACTGGAACGGCGGCACACCGCGCGAGGGCCCAGTGGTGCGCGCCGTCCAGGAATGCCTGCACGCCGTGCTGTGGAACGGCACGGTCGGCCTGGCCCCCCTCGGACACGACCTGCCCGCAGAGTTGGCCGTGGTGCCGCTGATCGACATGTTGCCGAGCCGAGTGGTGGCGGTGTGCAAAGAAGGTGACACCAACCCGTTGGTCCGATCCTTCATCGAGATCGCGGCAGCCGCATACCGCCACCAGGGCCGTCCCGCAAATGATCTACCGCATGCTCGTTGAACCCGGTTGCGTCCCAAACGCGAAGGGTGGCCACCGAGCCCGCTGTGGGAAGCCCTTTTCCCGCTGCGGTACCGCGCGGCAGTGTCGGCAACCGACAAATGGTCCGCAGCCGTGAGCGCACTCGTCAAATACGGGACGCAAGCCGCTCGTCACATCTCTCGGCCTCCTCCTGCCGGGCGAGCCGGCATGCGAAGCCTCGCCGCTCAACCTGGCCTTCAACGACTGACCACCTTCGCCGCACTCGTCCTGGGAACGGTGCGCAGCTTGTCACCCGAGCGGTGGGAGGCCAGGACGGCCGCAATGGCCAACCGGCGGTGACTGTGAAAATCGCTGTCCGATCACCGGAGCACGGTGATAGACATCCGGCGTGGAAAAGAATCTTGAGTTCCCCGACCTGTTGCGACTGATCGGAGAACGGTCGACCGCCTTCCGCGCCGTGGTCGCCGCCGCGCCCGGTCTCGACGCGCAGGTGCCGACCTGCCCCGGGTGGACGCTGTTCGATCTGGTGAAGCACCTGGGTGGGGGAGACCGCTTCTGGGCCGCCATCGTCGGCGCGGGGTCTGCCGACGCGCCCCCGGCCGAGGCCGTCGCCGCGCGCGCCGCGCTGGAAGTGCCGCAGGAGCGTGAGGCCCTGCTGGCCTGGCTGGACGCGTCGACGCAGCTGCTGCTGGGCGCCCTGCGCGCGGCGGGACCGGAGAGCGGTTGCTGGACGTGGTGGCCCGCGTCGCAGTCACCGCAGACCGCCGGCGGCACCGCCCGGCACCGGGTCCAGGAGACCGCGGTGCACACCTACGACGCCCAGCTCGCCGGGGGCGCCCCGCAGCCGCTGCCGGTCGAGCTGGCACTCGACGGTGTGGAGGAGTTCCTGTTCACCGTCTGCGCAACGCCGAGTGCCTGGCCGCACAAGCCCACGGCCTTCGACTTCCACGCCGCCGAGGGCCGCTCCTGGCGCCTCAGCGTCGACGGCGACGGCGCACGCACCACCCGCATCCCCGCGCCCACCGCCGCGACCGGCGAAGACTCGGACGCAGCCGGCGCCTCCGTCCACGGCACGGCCAGTGAGCTGGTCCTCTACCTGTACGACCGGATCCAGGCCGACTCCTTGCACGTTGACGGAGACGCAGGGCTGCTCGACCTGCTCCGCGCCTGGGAGCCGGAGGAGAAGTAGGACGTAGCGGGGGCTGTTGGCCGCGCCTCGAGCCGGTAAGACACGACTCTTCGCCAGGTTCGTCAGTCGCGGCACCGGACTCAAACCCGCGAGGCGGCCTCCGGGCGTCACCAAGCCGACCGTCTACCTGGATGGCAGGGCGATTTTGTCCGTCCCAGCGATAACGGGAAGCGACGCGACTGCCGTCGTCCCGATCTCGTCGAGAAGTCAGTCGATCGGGTGACTGCGGCGGCTGCCGTGCATGCGAGCAGGGCTTCTTGGTAGCTCGAAGGGTGTCAAAGCCAACGTGCGGTCCAGGAGGCCCTGTTGTCGCGGCTCACAGGTTCGGGAACGCCAGAGACCATGGGGCGCGCGAGCGTCGGTATCCCACCGGCATGTCGGACGCCGAGTGGGCGGTGGCCCGGCCACTGCCTCCGGTGCCGGGCTGGCTGCGGGGCCGGGGCGGGGCGGGGCGGGGCGGGCCGGGGCGGGGCGGGGCGGGCAACCATCCCGGAGGGGGTCCGGTCCGGACCCGCGAGCACGCCGCGCGAACCGGAGGTCACGAACCTGGCGCGCGGCCGCGGGTTACGCGCGCCCGGCAGACGACACTGGACCCATGAGCGAACACCGCTTCACCCTCGACGACACCGGCGCCCGCATCTCTCCGGCCGCTGCGCGCCCACCCCACTACCTGCACAACCTCCGCTACAAGAAGCCGACGGAGGCGGCCCGGACCGGCCCCGAGGGGCACACCCTGCGCGCCCTGTCCGACCTCACGGTGGTGACCTGCGCCTGCGGCCTCACGACCCCGGCGCTCCCGGACGACGAGGCGCGCCTCGCCTACGAGTCGCACCGCAACGAGATCCGTGACGAAATGGCCTGAGCACCGGTCACGTCGCTCCGAGTACGGCCGATCCCCGCTCTCGGAGCGGACCCCGGTCTCCCTCACGGTCCGGGGGTACGGCCTGCCGCCCCCGGGCCGTCGGAGCACACCGGTGAGGCCCGGGTCCACCCCCTCGTTCTCCCTCCAGTTCCGCGGCCTCCTCCCGGCGGGCCGACCCGGGCGGACCGGAGCCGGGTCCCCGAGCGCGTAGGCTCGGCGGATGGCGAAATACTTCGACGTTCACCCCGAGAATCCCCAGCGGCGCACCATCGACAGCGTGGTCGACATGATCCGCGGCGGGAAACTCGTCGCGTACCCGACGGACTCCTGCTTCGCGCTGGGATGCCAGCTCGGCAACCGTGACGGCATCAGCCGGATCCGGTCGATCCGGAACCTGGACGACCGTCACCACTTCACCCTGGTGTGTCAGAACTTCGCGCAGTTGGGTCAGTTCGTACAGATCGACAACGACGTGTTCCGCGCCATCAAGGCGGCGACCCCCGGCAGCTACACGTTCATCCTCCCCGCGACGTCGGAGGTGCCGCGCCAGCTGCTGCACCCGAAGAAGAAGACGGTCGGGGTCCGGATTCCCGACCACGTCGTCACCCAGGCCCTGCTCGCCGAGCTCGGCGAGCCGCTGCTCTCCAGCACCCTGCTGCTGCCCGACGAGGCCGAGCCGATGACGCAGGGCTGGGAGATCAAGGAGCGGCTCGACCACGAGGTGGACGCCGTGCTCGACTCGGGTGACTGCGGCACCGAGCCGACCACCGTCATCGACTTCTCCGGTGGCGACGTCGAGATCGTGCGCCGGGGGGCGGGCGACACCTCCCGGTTCGAGTAGTCACCGCACCATCACTGCACCGTGCACCGTGCACCGTCACTGCGTGGACGCCGGCTTCAGGTCCGTGTAGCGGCCCAGGTACCGGTACGTGCCGGATACGACCTGGTAGAGGTGGGCCGTGCCCTGCCTGGTCAGCACGTGGGTGTTGGAGTCGAAGGACAGCGGCTTGGCCAGGCCCTGGTGGGCCGTCCGGAAGATCCGGCGGGTCAGGCCCGCACGGCTACGCCCGTCCTCCCCCAGGCCGGTCAGGGCCTCGGCCACCAGGCCCACGGCGTCGTGGGCCTCGGTGGCCCAGCGGGCGGGCGGCTGCCCGTACGCGGTGCGGTGGGCGGCGACGAACTCCGCGGCGGCGGGCACGGCCAGGGGGTCGGTGAACAGGGCGCTGAACAGCCAGCCCTCGGCGTCCTGGCCGGCGGCCGTGAGGAAGGCCGGTTCCATGGCGTGCTGGACGCCCATCCGCGGGCCCTGGAATCCGGCCACGGTCAGGGCGCGCGCCATCGCGGCCGCCCGCTGCGGTGAGGTGCCCGCGTAGACGACGGCCTCGGCCCGGGCCTCGGTCAGCGCACGTGCCGCGCCCGCGAAGTCGGAGCCGCCCACCGGGATCCGGTGGACGCTGACCGTGCCCTGCGAGGGCGGGCTCTGTTGCAGGTTGCGGACGACCGGGAAGACCGGCTCACCGCCTTCGAGGTCCTCCACCAGGCCCGTACGGTGGACGGGCCTGATCCTGCTCAAGTAGTCGATCACCGGGAGGGCCAGCTGGTCGGCCGCCGGGCGGGTGGCGCACACCGTGCGCCATTCCTGCTGGGACAGGGCGGACTCGGCGATGTCGGCGGACACCAGCAGCAGGGCGAGATCGGCCGCGCCGCAGGCGGTGGCCAGCTCGGGCACGGCCGCGTCCCAGGTGGGGCCGACCAGGGCCACCACAGCGGGGTCGGCGGCCAGCTCCTTGACCACCTGCGCCGCGCGCGCGGGGTCCCCGCCGTCGTCTGCCACGCGCAGGGCCAGCCGGAACGCGGCGTCCGGCCGGCCGTTGTGCCGCTCCACGGCCAGCTTCGTACCGCGCTCGTGCGCCTGGCCGGTCTCCTTGCCGGGCCCGGTCAGATCGGCCTGCAGGGCGAGGGTGAGCGTGGCGAGTTCACGGGCCGGGGGCGCGTTCGTGCCGCGGCCCCGCCCGCGGGTGGTGAACCAGGCGACCGGTGCGCCGACGGCGGCCAGGCCCGCGCCGGCCGCGAGCAGCCGCCTGCGCGTGAGACCCCGTACGGGCGCCTGCGGCGCGTCGATGCGGGTCGGCTCCGGGGCGGGCAGGTCCAGGGCCCGGGTGGAACGCTCGGCTATGAGGCGGGGCAGCGGAGCCGGCAGCCAGTCCTCGGCATCCGCGCCGCCGGGCAGGCCGTCGCCGAGTACGGTGCGCAGCTCGTCCGGGGTCGGCCGGGCCGCCGGGTCCTTGGCCAGGCAGGCCAGCACCGTGGCGAGCAACTCCGCGGGGAGTCCGGTGAGTTCGGGCTCGTCGTGCACCGTACGGTAGACCACGGCGGCTGCGTGCCCGCTGCCGAACGGCCCGTGCCCGGTCGCCGCGTAGGCCAGGACGCAGCCGAGGGAGAACACGTCGCTCGGGGCTCCCGCGACGGCGCCGTCCGTCCGCGCCTGCTCCGGTGCCAGGTATCCCGGGGTGCCGAGGACCGCGTCCACGGCGGTCAGGGTGGCCGCGCCCTCGGCACGCGCGATCCCGAAGTCGATCAGCCGGGGTCCGTCGGGGGCCAGCAGGATGTTGCCGGGTTTGACGTCGCGGTGGATCAGCCCGGCGGAGTGCACCTGCGCCAGCGCCTCGGCGAGCCGCGCGCCGAGGATCCGTACCGCCCGGGCCGGCAGCGGACCGTACCCCGCCACGGCCTCGGACAGGGAGGGCCCGGGAACGAAGGGCGTGGCGAGCCAGGGCTCGCGCGCGTGCGGGTCGGCGGCGACGACCGGGACGACCCAGCGCCCGGTCAGCTGGCCGGCGGCCGCCACCTCGCGCCGGAAGCGGGCGCGGAAGTCCGGGTTCGCGGCGTGGTCGGCGCGGATGACCTTGACCGCGACCAGGGTGCCCGCGGCGGACCGGGCGAGGTACACGGTTCCCATGCCGCCCGAACCGAGGCGTCCCAGCAGCCGGTTGCCGCCGATCGCGGCCGGATCGGCGGGGGTGAGGGGGCGCATCGGGGGCTACCCCGCCGTGAGCGGGTTGGCCGGGCCGACGTAGCGCATCCGGCCGCCCTCCACCTTGTGCATGAAGTAGATGTTGCCCTTGACCTGGCGCCGCTCGTCGAAGGTGTACTCCTTGGTCAGGCCGCGGAAGGTGCCCTGGGCGAGCGCGGTCAGCAGCCCGGCGCGGGACGGGCGCTCGCCTCCCGCCGCGGTGGCGACCAGCCGGTCGATGACCAGGCGGGTGGCGTCGAAGGCCTCCGCCGTCCAGATGTCGGGGGCCGATCCGTATGCCGCCCGGTGCGCGCGGGTCATCTCTGCGACCTCGGGAGCCTCCGGGCCGGTGTACGGCGTGAAGAACTGCCAGCCCTCGGCCGCGGGTCCGGCGGCGGCGAGGTACTCGGGGCCGGCGATGGTGTAGTCGGCCGCCCGGGGGCCCTTGAACCCGGCGGCGGCCAGCAGCCCGGCCACCTTGGCCCCGCCGGCCGGGGTACCCGTGTAGAAGAACCCGTCGACGCCGTGCGCGAGCATGTCGGTGACGACCGCGGCCAGGTCCTGGACGCCGCGCGGGACGACCCGCCCGTAGTAGGTGGCCTCGGCTGCGAAGTAGTTGATGGTGCGGCCCACCAGCAGGGACGCCTGCCAGGTGTCGGTGTCGCCGCCGCGGTCGCTGAGGATTCCCATCCGGCGGACGCCCTGCTTCCCGGCGAGTTGCAGGTTGACCATGGCGGCCTGGGCCGAGGAGATCGGGCAGCTCTGGAAGAAGCTGCGCCGGTCGGTGATGCTGAAGGTGGTCGCGAGCGCGGACACGGTCACCAGGGGCACGGAGGCTTCTCCGTACAGTTCGAGGCACGGGATCACGGAGTCGTTGCCGGTGGGGCCGATCACCGCGAACAGGTCGCGGTCGGCAATGAGTTCGGTGGCGGCGGCCGCCGAGCGGTCGGCCTTCCCGGCATCGTCGGCGGTGGCGACGGTGAGGGTGAAGGGCTTGTCCTTGCGGGAGTTGAAGGCCTCGACGGCAAGGCGCACCCCGCGTTCCTGGGCCTGTCCGGCGGCCTTCTGCGGGCCGGAGAGGTCGGCGTGCACACCGATCGTCCACTTCCGTGGGGCGGCGGCGGTCGGGTCCTTGGGCTTGCCCCCTTCGCGCAGCGCCAGCCAGGCGGCGAGGCCGCCTCCGGCCGCGAGTACGGCGCCGCCGGAGGCGAGGGCGAGGAACCGCCGGCGGGTGGGCACGGCCGTGCCGGGTGCCGGGGCGGCGTCCGGGTCGGCGACGGTCTCGTCGATGCCCGGCAGCGCGAGCAGCGCGGCGGCACGCTCGGCGATGGTGGCGACGACCGGGTCGGGCAGCCAGTCGGTGCCCTCCCCCGGGGTGTCCTCGGTGAGGGCGTCGTCGAGCTCGCGCGCACTGGGGCGGGTGTCGGGGTCCTTGGCGAGGCAGGTCCGCAGCAGCCCGGTGAGTTCGGGGTCGGCGAGGACCTCCGGGCCGAGGTCCGCCTCGTCGTGGACCGTTCGGTAGAGCACCGCGTCCACGGTGCCGGCACCGAAGGGCAGCCGGCCGGTGGCGGCGTAGGCGAGGAGGCAGCCGAGCGAGAAGACATCGCCGGCGGGTTCGGCGGGGCGGCCCTCGGCCTGCTCGGGCGGGAGGAACCCGGGGGTGCCCAGGACGGCGTCCGCCGAGGTCAGGACGGTGTGCTCACCGCCGCGGGCGATCCCGAAGTCGATGAGCCGGGGACGGTCCATGCCGAGGAGGACGTTCCCGGGTTTGACGTCGCGGTGTACGAGGCCCTGCTCGTGCATCACCCCGAGGGCCTTGGCCATGGCCTTGCCGAGGAGCCGAACGGCGCGCAGCGGGAGCGGGCCGTGGGCGGTGACGGCTTCGGCGAGCGAGGGTCCGGCGACGAAGGAGGTGGCGAGCCACGGTTCGGGGGCGTCCGGGTCGGCGCCGGTGATCCGGACGGCCCAGGGGCTGTCCACCTCGGTGGCGATGTCGGCCTCGCGCCGGAAGCGGGCCCGGAAGTCGGCCTCTTCGGCGTACTCCGCGCGGATCACCTTGACCGCGGCGAGCGCTCCGTCGTCGGTACGGCCGAGGTAGACGACGCCCATGCCGCCCGCGCCGAGCCGTCCGAGGAGCCGGTGCCCGCCGATCCGGGAGGGGTCCGAGGGGTGGAGCGGCTCCATCAGCCCGCCGCCTTTCCGAGCTCCTGCTTGGCCTGCAGCATCATCCGGCTGGTGCCCTGGGCGACGAAGGCGTTCATGCTGTCCTCGGTGACGCCCACCGCGCCCTTGGCCGAGACGGCCACGGTGACGGGTCCGAACTGGGCCTGGGACCAGGTGTAGCGGTAGGGCCCGCCGTCCTTGGCGCTCACGTACTCACCGGTTTCGGTGAAGGCGTCCTCGGTCCAGCCGTTCATCTGCTCGCCGCGGTAGAAGGAGCCGCCCCACAGGTTCTTGAGGTCTTCGCCCTCGCGCAGTTTCTGGTTCGGGCAGCGCAGGATCTCCTCCATGGCGCGGGCGGTCTCCCAGCCGGATTCCTCGCGGTTGTGGTGGACGGTGACCGTGGCGTTGATCCGCACGCGGCCGCGGCCGTCCTTGGCGGGGATGTGGAAGTAGCGGGTGCTCGTGGCGAGTACGTCGGCCGGCAGGCCCGCGGTCTGCCAGACGCAGCCCTCGTCGAGCACGGGCCAGTGGCCGGGATCGCTCTCGAACGGGGTGCTGCGCACGACCTCGGGCCCGAGGGCCTGCTCGGCGATGACGATCCGGCCGAGCAGGTCGCGGGCCTCGGCGACCGTCTTCGGCTGCTTGGACTCGTCGAGTTCGGGCACCAGCTCGGAGCCCGAGCCGCCGGCCGTGGCGGCCGGGGTGCTCGCGCCGGCGCCGCCCGGGCTCGACGTCGTGCCCGACGCGGCCGGGGTGCGGCTCGTCGCCGCACCGTTCTTCGGACTGCCGTCGGCCGTGCATCCGGCGATGAGGAACAAGCCCGCCACCGCGCAACCGCATGCGCGCAGGACGGCGCTCCCTCTGCTGTGATCTACCAGTCCCCCCACGGCACGGATCGTACCCCGCCGTGGAGACAGATAACTGGCTTACGTAAAAGGGATGTTGACGGCTGTCGGCACGTTACTTCAGGCGGTCCAGGGTCCATGCGGACTCATGGCGGGTGAAGCCGACGTGCCGGTAGTAGTCGACCGCGGCCGGGGCGGCGAGCAGGATCAGCTTCGCCTCGGGAGCGGCTTCGCGCGTGACGCGGATCAGGTCGCGGCCCACGCCCTTCCCCTGGTGGGCGACGTCGACGGCGAGATCGCTGACGTAGGTGGAGTAGGCGCCGTCGGTGATGGAACGGGCGATGCCGATGAGACGGCCGTCCTCGGCCCGGGCGACGACGACGAGGTTGGCGCCGGCCAGCATCCGGGCGAAGCGCTCCACTTCGGCCACGGGGCGGCGCTCGGCGAGGGTGGACGCACGGTAGACGCCGATGACCTCCTCGACATCGAGGTCGGCGCCGATGACACGTTCACACTTCCACATACGGGTGCAACCCCTCGATCGGTTCTTCGAGTCGGAAGCCCGGACCCGGGCGACCCGCACGGGACCCACTCTCACATGTAATAGGTCAAGCCGTTCATTGATTATTACATAACAGTGAAAGCAAAAGACAAACCGGTCCACCGGTATGTACTGCACCGCGGCCGGGCATGCTGCAGGAGCGTCCACTCAGGGGAAGGGAGCCGCCGTGCTCACTCAGGTTCTCACTTGGTTCCGACGGCTCACAGGACGCTTCACCGGCGCGGCCGACCGGGCCGCCCCGGCGAGCGCCCGGGCCCCGGTGTTCACCGCGGACTTCGAGTCGGTCACCCAGTGGGTGGCCGGCCGGTCCTGGGCATATCCGAACGGCGGCCCCACCAATCCCGGTGACAACAAACTCGACCACCTGGTGGCCGATCCCTCCTACAGCCGCACCGGCACCTTCCGGGCCACCCGCCGGCCGGACGGCAAGTGGAACGCGGGACTGCTGACCACGGAGGGCAGCGACGAGGGATTCATGGTGCGGACCGGTGACGTACTCGAATCCCGGGTACGGCTGCCCGCCGAGATCGGGGCCTGGCCGGCGATCTGGACCTGGCGGGACGGCGGCAACGAGATCGACGTGTTCGAGTACCACCCGGACAACGCCGACCTGCTCGAACTCTCCAACCACGTGAAGGGCGGCTCGCGCTACTACCGGGACCGCTCGATCGCCCCCGGCGGCTGGGTCGACCTCAAGGTCGAATTCGGATCGCGCTCGGTGGTGTGGTGGGTCAACGGCGCCAGGGTCTTCGCCGACCGCAGGGGAGTCGGGCGCAACTGGCGCGCGTACCTCATCGTCAACCTGTCCGTGTGCGCCGGGCGCTACCACCCGGCGCCCGACCCGGCCGTGTCGCAGATGTCCTACGAGGTGGAGTACCTACGCGTCCACCGCCCCTAGGGAACCGCAGGCCTGGTGCCCCCAGCGGCTGCCGTTCTTGGTGATCATGTCCCCGGCGGCGTAGGGCTTCCCGCACGGGCAACTTCCGGGGAACTTCGCCTTGATGGCCCGCGATCCGCCGCCCGTGGCGGCGGATCCGGACGTACGCTTCCTCGGCGCGGCCGACTTGCGGCGCGCGGGCGGGGCCGAGGCCGGAGCCGGTACCGGCATGTCCGTGCTGCCGAGGGCGGTACCGGCGGCGGCCTGGGTCACGGCCGCGTCGCTGGCGGCCTGGTCGGCGATCGCGTTCAGGTGGTCACCGTCCTCGCGGTGCGCGGGAACGTACTGGAAGGTGACGTCACGGTCGGCCAGCAGCCGGTCGATCGCCTCGACGAGTTCACGGTTGGCCACCGGCTGCCCGGAGGCGGTCTTCCACCCGTTGCGCTTCCAGCCCGGCAGCCACTGGGTCACGGCCTTCATCGCGTACTGGGAGTCCATCCGCACCTCGACGGGCGTCCCCGGATCCACCGCCTCCAGCAGCCGCTGGAGGGCGGTCAGCTCCCCGATGTTGTTGGTGGCCCGTCCCAGCGGACCGGCCTCCCAACGCTCGGGGCGTCCCTGGGCGTCGGCAATGACCCAACCCCAGCCCGCCGGCCCGGGGTTACCTTTGGCCGCTCCGTCACAGGCGGCAATGATGCGATCAGACATCCCCCGATCATGCCTCATCCGCCGGTCCTCCCCGATCGCTCGGCCCGGCAGCACGTCCTCGGCCGCCGGACGGGAGCCGGGCCACTTCGCCGCGATGCCGACCCACCCGGACTCCCCAGCGGGCGATGGGTGGGCGGTGTGCCCGCGCGGAACGCCGGGTCGCTGAGCGGGCGGTCAGGAGCCGGGGCCGTCGGCGGAGAGCAGCTCGCACTTCTCGAAGTTCATGCATCCGCAGGCCAGGCAGTCGGCGACGGCGTCCCGCAGGATCTGCGTCTGCTCGATGAACCGGTCCAGTTCGGGGAGCTTGCTCTCGGCAAGGGCCCGCCACTGCCGGGTGGCGCCGCGCTCGGCGTCGGCGTCGAGCAGGCCGCGGATCTCGGCGAGGGTGAATCCGGCCCGCTGGGCCATCTTGATCAGCGCGATCCGCCGCACGATGCCGGCCGGGTAGACGCGTCGGCCCGCGGCCCGTTCGGCGGCGGGCAGCAGGCCGACGCTCTCGTAGTAGCGCAGCGCCGAGGGTCGCATCCCGACCTGCCGCGCGAGCTCACCGATTCCGAGCTGTCGCACCCGTCACTCCCCCTTGACCTCAAGTGCGCTTGAACCATGAGTCTGACCCGGTGACTCCCGCACGGACAACTCGCCTCCTGCCACAGGCCTATCGACCGCTGTTCGCCCATGCCGACTTCCGACGGCTGCTGCCCGCCCTGGCGGCCTCCGATCTCGGTGACGGGATGAGCGTGGTCGCGGTGGCATGGCTGGCCATCGAGATCGCGCCCCCGGGGCAGTCCGGGATGCTCCTGGGGGCCGCGCTCGCCGCGTACGCGCTTCCGGGGGCGACCGGCGCCCTGCTCTTCGGGCGCTGGCTGCGCCGGCTCCCGGCCGGCCGGCTGCTGGTGGCCGACAGCCGGATCCGCGCGGTGCTCCTGGGCTGTGTGCCGCTGGCCTGGGCGACGGGGGTGCTGCACCCGGTGCTGTACGTGGCCCTGCTGGCGGGTTCGTCCGTCCTGCACGCCTGGGGCAACGCAGGGAAGTACTCACTGCTCGCCCGGCTCCTTCCCCCCGACCAGCGGCTGGCCGCCAACGCTCTGGTCAGTTCCAGCGTCTCGGCCTCCATCGTCATCGGCCCCGCCCTCGCCGGGTTCCTGGCGGCGGTGATCAGTCCCGCCTGGCTCATCGGCCTCGACGCCCTGTCGTTCGCCGTGCTCGCCGTCCAGGTCGGACGCCTGCGGGACGTATCCCCACGTAAGGACGGTACGCACGCAAAGGACGGGAACGGCAGCGAGGGCGAGGCCGCGCCGGTCGAGGCGGACCGTTCCGCCACCGGTCTGCAGCTGTTGCGCAAGCAGCCCGAGCTCCTCGGGGTGCTCGCCCTCACCTGGTTCTTCAACTTCCTCTACGGACCTGCGGAGGTCGCCCTCCCGCTGCACGTCACCGACGACCTGCACGCCGGCGCGGGCCTGCTCGGGCTGTACTGGGCACTGTTCGGTGCGGGGGCGGTGCTGGGCGGGCTCGCTGCCGGGGCCCTGCGGCGGTTCCCGCTCTGGCCGGTCACCCTGGGGATCGTCGCGGGCTGGGGGCTGACCCTCGTCCCCTTCGGCCTGGGCGCGTCCGCGCCCGTCACCCTCGCCTGCTTCACCCTCGGCGGCCTGATCTACGGACCCTTCACCGCACTGTCCTACACCCTTTTCCAGGAACGGACCCCGGCCGCGTGGCTGACCACGGTCCTCGCCGCGCGCAGCGCCACGCTCCTGACCGCCGGACCGGTGGGCACCGCTCTCGGCGGCCCGCTGATCGCGCTCCTCGGGCCCCGGCAGGTACTGGCGGCGTCCGGGATCGCGACCGTCGTCCTCGCCGTCGTCGCGGCCGGGGTCCGGGCCCGGGGGCTGCGGCGCGTCAGGACCCCAGCACCCGGGTGACGAACGGATCAGGGCCGCCCGGCGTACGCCGCGCGGCCCTGATCTTTTCCGCGGCCCGTGCGATGACGGGGCAGCGAAACGGTTCTCCGGAGCCCGGCGGTCAGGCCGGGCCGCCGTCCGGGAATCAGGCGGGGGTGATGTTCTCCGCCTGCGGGCCCTTCTGGCCCTGCGTGATGTCGAAGGTCACGGCCTGACCCTCCTGGAGCTCACGGTAGCCCGACGCGTTGATCGCCGAGTAGTGGGCGAAGACGTCCGGGCCGCCGCCGTCCTGGGCGATGAAGCCGAAGCCCTTCTCCGAGTTGAACCACTTCACAGTTCCCGTAGCCATGTTCATGCCTTCCCGTTGACGTACGTCTTCCACACGCGTGGAAGACGGAGGTGATCGCCCTGGTCCTACGGCACAACACAGCAAAACTGCCCACACCAAAGGGCACGGGCAAGGCACTTGGAACCACGACAGCTACCCGTGAAGGTACACGCCTGCACGCACTGTCACCAGGGGGAATGATCTCGCCGTGGCGGCGAGATTCAGCCCTTTCGCGCACACTCCGGACACGGCCCCCCGTAAATGTGTCGAGTACGCCCTCCGGGATGCCGTACTGTGAGGTCTACCGACGCGGGGTGGAGCAGCTCGGTAGCTCGCTGGGCTCATAACCCAGAGGTCGCAGGTTCAAATCCTGTCCCCGCTACTGCTCGGAAGGGCCCGGATCCTCATGGATCCGGGCCCTTCTGCTGTCCGGGCCCCTTCCGCCGTTCCGGACCCATGCGCCCCGCCGGCCCCCTGCGCCCGCCGGGCCCGGTGTGAACGTCCGACGTCGGAGCCGTCCCCCGGCCCGGACCCGCATCACCCGGTGGCCCGGGGCGCCGCCGCCCTCCCTCGCCACGGCCGCCGCCACGATGAAGTACCCCGGCCCCCTGTGACGGCACTCACACAACGAATCGTCGTCCGGTGTCGACCGGATGCGGTGCGGCGGGCGTATGCCCGGTGAGAGGGACACAAGGATTCGGGAGCGATTTTTTTGACCATCGAGGAGTTCGAGGAGTTCTACGCGCAAGCGGCGGGACGGCTCACAGGACAGCTCTACGTGATGCTCGGCGACCACCACGAGGCGCAGGACGTGGTGCAGGAGGCTTTCGTCAGGGGGTGGGGCCGTCGACGCCAGCTGGACCGCGACGGCCGGCCCGAGGCGTGGATCCGCACCGTCGCCTGGCGACTCGCCGTGAGCCGCTGGCGCGGACGGCGGCGCGCCGCCGACGCCTGGCAGCGCACGGCGCCCGCCGGCCATGTGGAGGGTCCGGGCCCGGAGGCGGTGGCACTCGTCGAGGCGCTGCGGCAACTGCCTCTGAAGCAGCGCCGGACCATGGCGCTGCACTACGTGTGCGATCTGAGCGTCGAGCAGATCGCCGCCGAGACCTCGCTTTCCGCGAGCACGGTCAAGACCCACCTGTCCCGGGGCCGGGTCACGCTCTCCCGTCATCTGCAGGACCCGCGCATTGAGGAGGCTCCCGATGCCTGACCCCCACGACCCGTTGCGGTCCCTGTTCCAGGAGGCTGCCTCGGCCGGGCAGTCCGCCAGTACGACCCCGCCCGTCTCCCTCATCGAGCGGCGCGGGGAACGGCACCGGCGGCGCCGGATCGTCGGCATCGCCGCGGCCTGCCTGTTCGTCCTCGCCGGATCCGGGGCGGCCCTGTCCGCGTTCCTCCCGGGTGACTCGGGCCCGACCCTGCCGGCGACGACTCCCTCCCCGGCGGCGCCGTCCCCCACGTCCGCGCCGCCCCCGGCGAGCAACACCATGGCACCGCCGAGCAACACCACGGCCCCGGCGCGCAGTACCTCGGCGCTGCCGAACAGCAGCATGACACCGCCGCGCAACACCGCGCCGCCGTCCAGCACCACCGGGAGCACGGAGCCGGGCATGTCCCCCACTCCCACCCAGCCGCCCCGGTAGCACCGGCCCGCTCCCACCCCCCTCTTCCACCTCCCCCTCTCGCCTCTCCCCGCAGCACACCGCCCGCGGACACCGGCCCGCACCACGGCCGGTGACTCCGCACGCCTTCAGACGGCCAGGAGATCCCGATATGCCTGTTTCCACCCCCAGCCGGCCGGCCGAGCTTCCCGACTCGTCCACGACTCGGCCGCCCGTGCGCGACACCCTCGGCCGCCCCGGCCGTGCCCGCCCGGCGCTCCTGCGACTGGACCCGGGCGACCGCGAGGTGCTGTGGCTCTACCTGCTGACCCGGATCGGCATCTGGGCCACCGCCGGCGCCGTCGGGTGGCTGTTCCCGAGCAGCAGCGAGACCCGCCGGGCCGCTTCGCCGCTCTCGGCCTGGCAGCAATGGGACTGGTGGCACTACCTCCACATAGCCCAGGACGGCTACTTCCCCGACCTGGCCGGACCCTGGACTGCGGGCTGGGACAACCGGGAGGCGTTCCTGCCCGGCTTCCCCCTCGCCCTGCGCGCCGTCCACACCGTCGTCCCCCACTGGGCCGCGGCCGGCGCGCTGATCTCCTTCCTCTCGGGAGGCGTCGCCGTCCTGGCCCTCGCCCGCATCGCCCGCCACCACCTGCCCGACCTCGACGCGGGCCGCCGCGCGGTGGCGTTCCTGCTGCTCTCGCCGTGCGCCGTGTTCCTCGCCGCGGGCTACACCGAGGCCCTCTTCCTCGCCCTGGCGCTGCCCGCCTGGCTGGCGGCGCAGCGCCGGAACTGGCCTGCGGCCGCGGTGCTGGCCTGCCTGGCCTGCTCGGTCCGCATCACCGGCCTGTTCCTCGCGGCCGCCCTCGTCCTCCACTTCGTCCTGACCGCCCGCAGCCGCCGCGCCTGGCGCGCGGCCCCGTGGCTGTTGCTGCCCGCCCTCGCGCCGCTCCTCTACAGCTGGTACCTGCAGACGCGGACCGGGGACTGGATGGCCTGGAAGCACGCCCAGGAACGTGGCTGGTACCGGGACTTCCACGCGCCGTGGGAGGCCTGGGCGAACACCTGGCAGGCCGGGTTCGGGCACACCCAGGCCACCGGGTACGCGCTGATGTGGCAGGCAGAACTCCTGGCCATGCTGGTCGGCGTCGTACTCCTGGCCCTGCTGGTACGGGCGCGCCGCTGGCCCGAGGCCCTGTACATCGGCCTCACCCTGTGGGCCCTGGGCACCTCCTACTGGTACACCTCCGTGCCCCGCTCCACCCTGCTGTGGTGGCCGCTGTGGATCGCCCTGGCCTCCTGGAGCCAGCGGCGCCCCCGGATCCAGACCGCCTACCTGTACGTCGTGGGTCCGCTCTCGGCCGTGGTCGCCCTCACCTTCCTCACGGGCCGCTGGGCCGGCTGAGCCGTCCCTTCCGGATCTGCGCGCAAGGCGACGGGTGTTACGCCGGCTGGCCCAACCCGGCCGGCGGGCGTTCCATCGAAGGGTGGGCCTCGTCCCGAGGGCTCTTCGCGGCAGGAGATCACCATGACCGGAGTCATGACCGCGCACCCGGGCCGCGCCCGGACGGCTCTGCTGTGCGCCACCGCGCTGCTCGGCACCGTCCTGCCGGCCGGCGGCGCATGGGCGGCGACCGGCGCGGGGTCCGCGCCCGCGTCCTGCGCGGCGTCCCCGGCGCCCTCGGGCGGCGAAGCCGCGCAGATCATGGACATCGCCAGGACGGCCCAGAAGGAACTGGATCTGAACGCCGTCGTACTGCGGGTCACGCGCGACGGGCGGGAAGTCGTCACGGGCGCGCTGGGCGAGTCGATGACGGGGGTCCCGGCCACGGCGGACATGCACTTCCGGGCCGGTTCGGTCGCCATCGTCTACATGGGCATCGCCATGCTGCAACTGGTCGAGGACGGCAAGGCCGCCCTCGACGACCCGATCTCGCGCTGGCTTCCCGATGCCCCGCACGCCGACCGGATCACCCTGCGCATGCTCGGCGCCTCCACCTCGGGCCTGCGCGACTACGTGCCGGACCCGAAGTTCGTCGCCGCCCTGTACGCGGACCCGTTCCGTCAGTGGACTCCCGCCGAGCTGGTGGGCATCTCCGCCGCCCACCCCCTCTGGTACGAGCCGGGGTCGAGCTGGAGCTACTCGCACGCGAACTTCGTACTCCTCGGGCAGGCCCTGGAGAAGATCGCCGGTATGCCGCTGGCCAAGGTGATCGAACAGCAGATCACGGGATCCGCCGGCCTGGACAACACGGTCAACAGCTTCACGCCGCAGATCGAGGAGCCCGTCCTGCACTCCTTCGACGCGGAGCGCGGCAGGTACGAGGAGTCCACCTTCTGGAATCCCTCCTGGACCACCGCCCCCGGCGCGGTCCTGACCACCCACATCTGCGACCTGGCCCGCTCGGCCGAGGCCGTGGGCAGCGGCGAGCTCCTCTCGCCGCAGAGCTTCAAGGTCCAGCTCGACCCGGGCACCGTGGGCCTCGGCGGCAACACCCCCGGCTGCCCGGCCAAGGACTGCTTCCGCCAGCTTCCGGCCCGGCACTTCGGCTACGGCGTGATCGTCCAGAACGGCTGGATCCAGTCGAACCCCTCGTTCGCGGGGTACGCGGCCATCCAGGCGTACCTCCCGAGCGAGCGCCTCGCCATCGCGGTCTCCACCACCGTGGGGCCCAAGGCCCCGGGGGACAACACGGCGCAGACCATCGCCGGTCGCATCGCCGAGGTCCTGGCGCCCGGGAACTCGCTGATGGGCAAGAACTGACGGCCCTTCTCCCGGCCTGGCTCCCGAACGGGCCCCCACCAGGTCACCGGGCGGCCATACTCGGAGCATGGCCGACACCACCACCGTCGAGGTCGACACCGATGTGCACGACCGCCTCGCCGTGCTCGCCGCGGACCGCGGGCTGAGCCTGCGCGCGTACCTCGCCGAACTCGCCACCACCCAGGAGAACGAGGCCGCACGCACGCGCGCCGCACGGGCTTTCGAGCGGGCTCTGGAGCGGCCCGGCTTCCGCGAGGGGTTCGCGCGCGACTTCGGCGGCCCGGCGCCCCGCGACTGAAGCCGCCGAGGGGCCGGGACCGCGGATCGTCCCTATGCTCGGAGAAGGGGTTGCTCCGAGCCTGGAGGACGGCTGTCATGACCGAGGCGAGCGATGCGGCCCAGGCGGACCGCACCCTGAAGGCCCGGCACCGCGCGATGTGGGCGCTGGGCGACTACCAGTCGGTGGCCTCGCACGTCATTCCGGATCTGGGTGCCGTGCTCGTGAAGGAGTGCGGCGTCCAGCGCGGTGACCGGGTGCTCGACATCGCGGCGGGCTCGGGGAACGCCGCCATTCCGGCCGCCCTGGCCGGGGCCGATGTGATCGCGTCCGACCTCACCCCGGAGCTGCTGGAGATCGGCCGGCACCTGGCCGCCGTACGCGACGCCCGCCTGGAGTGGCGGGAGGCGGACGCCGAGCACCTGCCCTTCGCGGACGGCGAGTTCGACGTCGTGATGTCCTGCGTCGGCATCATGTTCGCCCCTCACCACCTGGCCGCCGCCGAGGAGATGCTGCGCGTCTGCCGTTCGGGCGGCACGGTCGGGCTGATCAACTGGACCCCGCAGGGGTTCGTGGGCCAGCTGTTCGCCACCATGAAGCCTTACGCTCCCGCGCCGCCGCCCGGCGTCCAGCCGCCCCCGCTGTGGGGCGACGAGGAACACGTGCACGAGCTGCTCGGTGACGCGGTGACCGACGTGGAGGCCCGCCGCCGGACGGTCCGTGTGGACCGCTTCACGGGACCCACGGACTTCCGGGAGTTCTTCAAGGCCTGCTACGGGCCCACCGTCGCCGTCTACCGGGCCGTCGGCGACGATCCGGACCTGGTCGCCGAGCTGGACGCGGCGCTCGACGGGCTGGCCGCCGAGCACACCGTGGACGGGGTCATGGAGTGGGAGTACCTGCTGCTGACGGCCCACCGCCGCGGCTGATCCACCGATCCGCCCCGCGCATCACCGCCGGTCAGTCGAGGGCCGGATGCACTTCCGGGTGGGCGTCCCACCACTCCTTGTGGAAGGGGTTGTTGTCCACGTTGGCCAGGTAGGCGCGGGCCGCGGCCCGGTAGAGCAGTTCCGCCTGCCCGGCGGAGAGCGCCGCACGGCTCCAGGCGAGACGGATGCGGCCCATGATGGGGGTGCCGACGAGCGGGCGCATCACCGTCCCCTCCCCCGGCGGGGCCGTCGGCTGGGTGAGGGCGACCGCGCGGCCTGCCGCAATCAGGTCGTGCTGCATTTTGCGGTCGGTGATCCGGTAACGCAGTGAGGGGCTGAATCCGGCCTTCGCGCAGGCCGTGACGAGGGCCTCGGGGCCGCCGTCGTCGTCCTCGACCAGGGTCATCCACGACTCCCCGGCCAGGTCGGCCAGTTCTATGCGGTCCTGAGCCGCGAGCGGGTGCCGTGCGGACAGCCGGATGCAGAACGGCTCCTTCGGGATCAGCGTCCGGGCCAGGGTTCCCTCCGGCAGCGGCACCTCGTGGTCGTTGACCTCCCCGTACACGATGGCGTCGTAGCGCCCGGCGCCGAGCATCCGCGCCAGTACGGTGACGGAGTCCTCCAGGTCCACGGCGATCTCCCGGCCCGACATGGACAGGTCGGTCTGGGCGAGGAGGCCGTCGAGCAGGACGAGCATGATGCAGCCCAGGCGCAGCGGGCTGCCGGCCGCAATCGCGCGCGCCTCCGCCCCCAGCGCGTCCATCTCGCTGAGCACGCGACGGGCTTTGGCCAGCACGAACTGACCCAGCGCCGTGGGTTCCACCCCGCTGCGGCCCCGGAAGAACAGCTCGCCCCCGGTGACCCGTTCGATGCGGCGCAGCTGGGCGGAGAGTGCGGGCTGGGACACCCCGAGCCGCCGCGCCGCGCCCCCCAGGCTGCCCGCCTCCGCAATCCGGCAGACGGCTTGCAGATGCCTCAACTCCAGCTGCATCCGGGCAGCGTACGAGCCGGACCGCCGCGGCACCATAACGCGGACCTTATGCCTGCCGGGATGTCCCAATCTCGTCATGTTCACGCTCATACTCGGCCGCGAACGAGCACTCATCCCCACCCCCCACCCCCCACGATCGGAGTGGACGTTGCATCCCAGCAGATGGACGGCGGCCGTGGCAGCGATGGCGCTGACCGCGAGCCTCGCCGGCGCCCTCGCCGGGACGGCATCGGCGGCGCAGCAGGCGCAGCCCTCCCCGTCCCAGAAGGACACACCCGTCGCACGCGCGGTCGCGGCCGCCGACCAGGCCGTCGACAGCGGTCTCGACTCCCTGGTCAACTCCGCCCAGGAACAGTACGAACGGCGCCTCGTCACCCCCTGGGTGAAGGACCTCTATTCCGTCTCGTACGAACGCAGCTACCGCGGCCTGCCGGTCGTCGGCGGCGACGCGGTCGTCCTTGCGGACGGCAGCGGCAAGGTGCGTGCGCTCCAGTCCGCCTCCTCCGTGCGCATCGACGTCTCCACCAGGGCGTCGGTCTCCGCGAAGGACGCCGAGTCCACCTCCCGGGCCAGGCTGGTCTCGGTCGACAAGGTCGAGAGCAGCCGGCTCGTCGTCCGCCTCGAGGACGACAAGCCGGTACTGGCCTGGGAGACCGTGCTGAGCGGCCGTACGAAGACCGCGCCCAGCAGGCTGCACGTCTTCGTGGACGCGCGGACCGGCGCCTTCGTCGACAGCTACGACGAGGTGGTCGCGGGCACCGGCAACAGCAAGTGGAACGGGCCGGGCCCGCTCACCATCGACACCACCAACTCGGGCTCCACGTACACGCTTCGCGACCCGAACCGGACCGGCCTGAGCTGCGCGGACTACAGCACCGGCACGGTCTTCACGAAGTCCTCCGACTCCTGGGGCACCGGCAACCCCACGAGCAAGGAGACCGGCTGCGTGGACCTGATGTTCGCCGCGCAGAAGCAGTGGGACATGCTCTCGCAGTGGCTGGGCCGCAACGGCATCAGCGGCAACGGGCGCAGCTTCCCCGCCAAGGTGGGCCTGAGCGACCTCAACGCCTACTGGGACGGCAGCTCGGTCACCATCGGGCGCAACAGCGCCAACGAGTGGATCGCCGGTGTGGACGTGGTGGCCCACGAGTACGGGCACGCCATCGACTCGAACACCCCCGGTGGCACCAGCGGCCAGGAGGCCGGGCTCGGCGAGGGCACCGGTGACATCTTCGGCGCGCTGACCGAGGCCTTCATCAACCAGCCGGCCCCGTACGACACTCCGGACTACACGGTCGGCGAGGTCATCAACCTCCAGGGCCGGGGGCCGATCCGGAACATGTACAACCCGCCGGCCGTCAACAACGACCCGGCCTGCTACAGCTCCGCGATACCCGGCACCGAGGTACACGCCGCGGCCGGACCCCTGAACCACTGGTTCTACCTGCTGGCCGAGGGCACCAACCCGGGCGGCGGCAAGCCGAACAGCAGCACCTGCAACGGCACCACGCTCACCGGTGTGGGCGCACAGAACGCCGGCAAGATCTTCTACGGCGGCATGCTCCTCAAGACCAGCAGCATGTCCTACAAGAAGTACCGTACGGCGACGCTGAGTTCCGCCAAGTCGCTGGACGCCACCTGCGACCTCTTCAACAAGACCAAGGCCGCGTGGGACGGCATCAGCGTGCCCGCCCAGGCCGCCGACCCGACCTGCACCCCGAGCGGTCAGAACAACGACTTCTCGATGTCGTTGAACCCGTCGTCGGGCACCGTCCAGCAGGGCGCCTCCGTCACCACCACGGTCGGCACCGCGGTCACCACCGGGACCGCCCAGTCGGTGACGCTGACCGCGTCCGGCGTGCCGGCCGGTGTGAGCGCCTCCTTCAATCCGGCCACCGTGCAGTCCGGCCAGTCCTCGGTGCTGACCCTGACCGCCACCGCCAATGCGGCGCCCGGCGCGTCCACCGTCGTCGTCAAGGGCCAGGGCACGACCCTCTCCCACACGGTCGACTACTCACTCAACGTCGGCGGAACCCAGCCCGGCAACGACCCGCCGGACATCAACGTCGCCAACGTGCAGGCGCACCTGACCCAGTTCGGCACGATCGCGAGCCAGAACGGCGGCAACCGCCGTGCGGGCAGCGCCGGCTACACCCAGTCGCTGGCGTATGTGAAGGGCAAGCTGCAGGCGGCCGGTTACACCGTCACCGAGCAGAACTGCTCCTCCTGCACCTACCCCTCGAACAACCTGATCGCAGACTGGCCGGGCGGTCCCGCCGACCAAACCGTCATGTTCGGCGCGCACCTCGACGGCGTCTCGGCCGGCCCCGGTATCAACGACAACGGATCCGGCTCCGCGACCCTGCTGGAGAACGCCCTCGTCCTCGCCCAGAAGAACCCGACGATGACCAAGCACGTGCGTTTCGCCTGGTGGACCGACGAGGAGCAGGGCCTCAACGGCTCCCGCTTCTACGTCAACCAGCTGACCAGCGCGCAGCGCAGCGCCATCAAGGGCTACTACAACTTCGACATGGTCGGGTCCACCAACGGCGGCTACTTCATCAACAACGTCAACTCCGTCACCGCCGCCCCGCTCAAGGCGTACTGGACCTCGCTGAACCTGGCGCCCGAGGAGAACACCGAGGGCCAGGGCCGCAGCGACGACTACTCCTTCCAGCAGGCCGGCATCCCCACCTCCGGCTACGCGGCCGGCGCCAGCGCCCGTAAGGCCTCGGCGCAGGCCACGAAGTGGGGCGGCACCGCCAACGCCGCCTACGACCCCTGCTACCACAGCTCCTGCGACACGACGAACAACATCAACGCCACGGTGCTGAACCGCAGCGCCGACGGCGTCGCCTACGCCGTCTGGAAGCAGGCCGTCGGCGGTGAGACGCCCGCGCAGGACTTCTCCATCGGCGTCAGCCCGTCCGCGGGCAGCGCGGCCCCCGGCGGTTCCACCTCCGCGACGGTCAATACCTCGACCGTGAGCGGCGCCGCCCAGACCGTCGCCCTCTCCGTCTCCGGCGCGCCGGCCGGGGTGACCGCGACGCTCAGCCCGACCTCCGTCCAGTCCGGCAGCTCCTCGGCGCTGTCCGTCCAGGTCGGCGCGAGCACCGCGCCCGGCACCTACACCCTGACGATCACCGGTTCCGGCACCGTCAGCCACACCACCACCTACACGCTCACCGTCACCGGTGGCGGCACTTGCACCCCCCGCCAGTTGGTGGTCAACGGCGGCTTCGAGAACGGTGCCACCCCGTGGAGCGCGACCACGGGCGTCATCACCAACCAGTCCGGCCAGACCCCGCACGGCGGCAGCTACAAGGCCTGGCTGAACGGGTACGGGTCCACCCACACGGACAGCGCCTCCCAGACGCTGGCCATCCCGTCGGGCTGCTCCACGTACCGGCTCGGCTTCTTCCTCCACATCGACACGGACGAGAGCGAGAACGTCGTCTACGACCGCTTCACCGTCTCGGTGGGCGGCCAGACGCTGGAGACCCTGTCCAACCTGAACGCGAACTCCGGCTACGTGGAGAAGTCCTACGACCTCTCGCAGTTCGCCGGCCAGAGCGTCACCCTGAAGTTCAACGGCACGGAGGACCAGTCCCTCCAGACCTCCTTCGTCGTGGACGACGTCACCGTCCAGGTGAGCTGACGCCACCTGAGCGCCCGCCCCGCACAAGCCCGGCCCGGCCCCCGCACCGCGGGGACCGGGCCGGGCCCGTTCGTGCCGTGTCCACCGTGCACGCGGCAGCGCCGGCCGGCTCCCGGCCGACATCGAGGACGGCCGGCTCCTCCGGTTGCGCCCCGGGCGCCCGCTCAGCGGCCGCCGCGCCCCCGCTCGGGAGCGATCATGGCGATCAGCCCGTAGTCGAGCTCCGCGCCGTCCACGAGGAGGGCCTCGACCGTGCGCGTGCTCGGGTCGATGTCGGCCTCCACGCCCTGCCCGCGGTAGCGGGGGTACCCCGTGGCACCCTGCTCGCCGGTCGCCTCGACCACGGCCGACCGCAAGGCCCGGTCCGCCGCGGACTCCCCGCGCAGGTTCTGAATGTGGTCGGGCACCAGCAGGATCTCGAAGCTCTGCGGCTCTGTGCTCATGGATCGACGCTACCGGATGAGGTGCCCCGGAGCGGGCGTGCACACGCCCCGCCTCGTAGGCTCTGCGGGACCCCCACACGGATGAAGAGGCACGACATGAGCGGCGACACCCCGAGCAGGATCCTCCTCGTGGCGAAGGAGACCACCCTGCGGGGCCTGCTGGAGCGCCTTCTCGTGGCCCGGGGGTTCGTCGTGGTCGACGGCGGGAGCGGGCGGGACACCGTTGCCCTGCTGGGCAGTGCCGGCCCGATCGCCCTGGTGATCTGCGAGCGCACCGGGCCGGGCCTGGACGAGGTGGCGCTGTTCGAGGAGATCCGCCGGCACCCCGAGCACGGCCGGGTGCCGATCCTCGCGCTGCCGCCCGCGGATCCGGAGTGCACCGTGCACGCACTGGAGGCCGGTGTGAGCGACTGTCTCGCGAAGCCGTTCCATCCCGCGGAGTTCGTGGCCCGCGTCGAGCGACTGGCCGGGCCGGCCGCGGCCTGATTCCGCTCTTCGGCCCCCGGCCCGCCGTCCGGATCCGGCCGGTCCGGGCCGGGGAGTGCGATTGGCCGGAGATCGCCCTGGTCGGGCCCGCCCGGGGTTCCTACGATTCGGGCACCCGGTCTTCACCGACCGGGAGTTGTCAGGGCCATGCCCAGATTCCCCTTCCTGGGCCTGCCCCGTTCCACCCTGCACACCGGTCTGTGACGACCCGGCCCCGCTCTGGCCGGCCGCACCCCCCACCCTCCGGTGCACAGGCATGCCCGCCTGCGCACCGCCCGGTACCGAAGCAGTGGATTGGAGAACCATGTCCGGTGGATTCCTCGTGAGCGGCGCGATCGGCGCCCTGCTCACCGCCACCCTCCCCACGCACACCACCCCCTCCACCATCGTGGACCCGCCGCCCGACCGCATCGTGATCGAAGTCGCCACGGTCAACGGATCCGGGTGTCCCAAGGACACCGCCGAGGTCGCCGTGTCCCAGGACAACACCGCGTTCACCGTGACCTACAGCCAGTACCTCGCACAGGTCGGCGGCGGCGCCCCGCCCACCGCGGCGCGCAAGAACTGCCAGCTCAGCCTGATCGTGCACGTGCCCCACGGCTTCACCTACGCGATCGCCAGCGCGGACTACCGCGGCTACGCCTCGCTCGCGCCGGGCGCGAAGGCCACCGAGAAGGCCTCGTACTACTTCCAGGGCTCGCCGGACACCGCCGCCCGCACCCACAACTTCAGCGGGCCGCAGGAGGACAACTGGCAGGCCACCGACGTGACCGACTGGGCTCAACTGGTCTGGGCGCCGTGCGGGGTCCAGCGGAACTTCAACATCAACACCGAGCTGCGCGTCACCAGAGGCACCTCGTCCCCCTCGTCCACCAGCTACATGACGATGGACTCCACCGACGGCAGCATCAACACCATCTATCACCTGGCCTGGAGGGAGTGCCCCGGCAAGTGATCCGCCCCGGCCGCCTCCCCCTGCGTCTGCGCGCGCAGCGGGGGGCGGTACCCGCGCTCCCGGACCAGGCGGGCGGTGAGCTCGGTGAAGGCACGGGCCGCGGCGCTCTCGTACGCGCCCTCCCGGCGCAGCAGCGTGACCGTTCGGGACGGGAGGGCTGGGTCCAGCGGTACGGGGCGCAGGTACGGGTGGTCGTGGGCGACGGCGTCGGGCAGCACGGTGGCCAACGTGGTGCGCCGGACGATCTCGGTGAGGGCGTGCACGGAATTGGCCTCGACCGCGATGTGCGGCCGGACGCCGTGGGCGGCGAGGTAGCCGTCGACGTGCTCGCGGGTGGCGAAGTCCCCGCTGAGCAGAGCGAGTCGGCGCGTCGCGAGGTCGCGTACGGGCAGCGGGCCCCGGCCCGGCTCCGCGTCCGCGGCGGCGACCAGGCCGAGGGTCTCGATGAACAGCGGGGTCGCCGCGATCCCCGGCAGGTGCGCCCCCTCGAAGGCGAGCCCGAGGTCGTGGTCGTCGGCGAGCAGGCCGGCTTCGATCCGGTCCTGCGCCATTTCCCGGACCTCCAGGGTGATTCCGGGATGCGCGCTCTGCAGCCCGGCGACGAGCGGGCCGACGAGGTACGCGGTGAAGGTGGGGGTCAGCGCGAGGCGCAGATGGCCGCGGGAGAGATCGGCCAGGTCCATCACGGCGCGCTCGGCGGCGGCCAGGTCCCGTAGGGCACCGCGCGCGTGGTGGACGTACGTCGCACCGGCGTCGGTGAGCCGCACGGCGCGGCCGCTGCGGTCCAACAGCTGGACACCGACGGTGCGTTCGAGCTGCTTCACCTGCTGCGACAGGGTGGGCTGGGAGATCCGCAGCTCTTCGGCGGCGCGGGTGAAGCTGCCGTGTTCGGCGACGGCAATCAGATAGCGCAGATGACGCAGTTCCAGAGCCATGGACACGACTATAGATGACATCGATGGAAGACATGGATATTGCGTCTTGGACACAATAGATGCAGGTCATGCATGGTGGAACACGTCAAGCCCCGCACGGGGCACATCCCAGGAGGGAGTGACCATGCAGACCCTGCAGACCATGCCCGGACCGCACGATCTCGCGGACGGCGTCGGACGTTTCCAGCGCGAGGTGTTTCCGGCCAAGGCGGAGCTCTTCGCCCACCTGGCCGAGGTGCACCGGCCGTCGACCCTGTTCATCGGGTGTTCGGACGCCCGCGTGGTGCCGGAACTGATCACCCAGAGCGAGCCGGGCGAGCTGTTCGTCGTCCGCACCGCGGGAAATCTCGTCCCCGCCCACGCACCGGGCGCGGACGGAGTGGCGGCCAGTATCGAGTACGCCGTCGCCGTCCTCGGCGTCACCGGCATCGTCGTGTGCGGGCACTCCGCATGCGGGGCGATGACCGCCCTGGCCGAGGGCACCGACCTGAGCGGCGCCGCCTCCGTCGCGGGCTGGCTGCGCCATGCGGACGCCTCGGTGGCCCGTACGGCGGGTGGCGCCGGCCCCGAACGGGTGTCCGCCCTGGTGCGCGAGAACGTACGCGCCCAGCTCGCGAATCTGGCCACCCACCCCTCGGTCGCCCGCGCACAGGCCGCGGGGACCCTCACCCTGCACGGCTGGGTCTACGACATCCGCTCCGGCGGTGTGACGGAGGTAGGCCCCACCACGGGCGCCTGACCCCACCCCGTCCCACTTCTCTCTCCCCTCTTTTCCCTCCCCCTCCCCCTCCCCTTCCCGAAGGACACCTTCATGCTGCACGCCCAGTTCGACCCCGCCGCCCGCCAGGCCCTGGCCGTCACCGCCGTCGACGCGAAGACCCGCAAGGACCTCTCCTGGCAGCAGCTGGCCGACGCGGCCGACCTCTCGGTCGCCTTCGTCACCGCCGCCCTGCTGGGTCAGCACGCCCTGCCCGAGGCCGCCGCCAAGGCGGTCGCCGAACTGCTGGACCTGGACGAGGACGCAGTACGGCTCCTGCAGACGGTCCCGACCCGCGGGTCCGTCCCCGGCGGCATCCCGACCGATCCGACGATCTACCGCTTCCACGAGATGCTTCAGGTCTACGGGACCACGCTGAAGGCACTGGTCCACGAGCAGTTCGGGGACGGCATCATCAGCGCGATCAACTTCAAGCTGGACGTCAGGAAGGTCGCCGACCCCGAGGGCGGTGAGCGCGCCGTCATCACCCTGGACGGCAAGTACCTCCCGACCCGCCCCTTCTGACCTTCCCCCGGGCTCACTCCCCCGTGCCGGTCGCAGCCGTCGGGCACCCCGCTCGGCGCTGCTCGCCGAGCTGCCAGAACAGTCGGTTGTCCAGGCACTCGGCCAGGTAGGGGACGCCCGCGGTGTATCCCGATCCGTGCACGTCGCCGAGCATGCGCGCGGCAAGGCTCCGATGGGTCGACTTCCAGCGCTGGTGCCGCTCCTCCAGGCCGCCGAGCGCGGATCGGAAGTGGTTCCACTCGGCCTCGGTGAACCGGGCCGAGCGGCGGAGGTCGAGGTAGGCCCGGACCACCGTGTCATGGCCGTCGCCCTCGGCCTCGGCCCGTACGGCGGGGACGTTCGTGAAGGCTTCCGACCGCAGCCGCGGGGCGGTCGGAAGGCCGCACAGGATCTCGAAGCGCTTGTACTGTTCCGACTGGATCGCGCTGGCGCCCTGGGTGAACTGCCGGAAGGCGGAGAAGTGCCCGGGGCGCATGGTGGCGACCATCCGGAACAGCGCCGAGGCTCGGTCGAAGAGACCGGCCGCGCGCTCCACATGGCCGGCCGCCGCCTCCAGGCGGCCGTCGCGCAGCGCCCCGATCGCCTCCCGTACGTCCGCCGCGATCGCCGTGAAGATCATTTCGTGGGCCTGGAGCGCCCGGATGAAGAAGTACTCGTCGTGCAGCACGTACACGGGCTGCACCGTCACGTCGAACCAGTGGGCCGCCTCCGTGCCGGTGGGCCGGGGAAGCCGGTCGGCGACCTCCGCCCAGCGGGACCAGGGGACGTGGCCCGCCCGGGACACCAGGTCGTCGGCGCCCGGTACGCCGAGGTCGTGCGCGACGAACCGCAGGGCGTGGCGCAGCCGCTTGCGCAGGGTGACCGGGTCCGGCGGGTCCCGGTCCACGGAACCCTCGGGCTCCATGGACGGGGCGTCCATCCGGGTCTCGAAGCGTATGACGTCGGCTATGAGCAGCGTGGCCATCCGGTTCGGATCCGGCGCGCCCTCCGGATCGTCCGACGGGTCCAGGAGGAGCTCCAGCAGCGGCAGGGAGAGGTAGGTCCGATTCCAGTAGCGCCCCTCGTGCTTGTCGAGCATGCAATCGAGGAAGGCCTGGAGAAGGGGCCGCCGGTCCACGGCATGGCGGTCGTGGATGTCGCCGAGTCGGTGGAGGAGGGGCTGCGGAAGGAAGTGCTTTCCGGTGCGCCTTACCTCTTCCGTGACGGTGCGGGCCAGGTGGAGGCCGTCCAGTGCTCCGTGCACGTGCCCGGAGGCCGCCCAGCGGTCCACCTCTGCGAATTCCGCGTTCATCTCCACTCGCCCTCCTGGGCCTGATGGGCCTCGCCCCGTCCGGGTGAAGCAGGAGGTTCCAGTGGGCATGATCGAACCACCGCGCGTCATGGCTCGAACATTCGTGTCTTGACAGGACCGCGCGGAACGCACAGAGCCCCCTGGCCCGGTCGGGCAGGGGGCTCTGCGGCGTACGGCGGTCGGTGCCCACTTCGGCGGCCGATCGGGCCGCCGCGCGCCGGTGGAGGAGATGGATCCGTGGAACTGCGGATCCGGGTGGAACAAGCCGGGGCCCCGTGGGCACTCGCGCAGGCGTCGGAGGCCCCGGCTCGCACAAGGGGACCGCGTCAGCTGCCGGCCGAGACGTTGCCCGACAGGACCGGGATGTTGGAGAGGATGTGCGAGAGCGGCTCGTCGCCCTTGGCCTGGGTCGAGTTCTCGGTGCACTGCTGGTTCTGCGGGTTGGACAGGACGTTGATGTCCTGGACCCCGACATTGATCAGGGCGAGGATCGACTGGGCATTGACCTTCGCCGGCAGGCCGATGCAGGGCTTGTTCAGGGTGCCCTGGACCAGGCCGAGCTGCGGGCTCAGGTCACCGGTGGTCTTCTGGTTGCCGTACGCCTGCACAGCACCGTTGCCGTTGACGGTGTTGATCCCGTTGTCGTTGCCGATGGCCATGGCCGGGGCGGCCATGGCCGCGCCCGCGCCGACGATCGACGCGGTGGCGGCGGCGGTGGCCATGAACTTCTTGATCATCAGTGGTCCTTCTGTCGCACGAGTGCACGGTGATAAGCACCTTGATCAACGGCCGGGGCGACCGCAGGTTGCGCTGCTTCACCCGAACAGCCCCCTACCTCGTCTCACGGCCCCGAACGGCCACACTCAGCTCGACGACGTAGTGCTCCTCCACCCAGCCGTCCGGGAACCGCCTTATGAGCAGGGCGCGTTCGTCCTCCAGGAAGGCGTCCGTACCGGGCTCGCCGATGAGGAAGAGGGAGTGCGTGGACAGTTTGGCCAGATGCGTGTCGACCGGGACGCGACGCGACCACGGCAGGCGGCGGTCGGTGAACCGCAGCCCCTCCTGCGAGAGGGCGCGCTCGTTGATGTACCAGCCCGGGCCGAACCGCTCCTCGATCCGGTTCTGCTGATCCGCGATCCAGCCGACCTCCACGTCCGGGTCGTTCTGCCAGACCGCCAGCGCCCCGCCGGGGCGCAGCACGCGCAGAGCCTCGGGCACGGCGTGGGCCGGGTCGGTCCAGTGCCAGGACTGCGCGTACGTCAACAGGTCCAGGCAGCCGGAGGCCAGCGGCAGCCTGTTGCCGTCCGCACGGACCAGCGGCGTGTGGGGGTTGCGGCGCCGGAACTCCTGCGCCATGCCCTCCCCCGGCTCCACGCCGACCACCCGGGCCCCCCGCGCCTCCAGAAGGGCAGTGGCGATCCCCGTCCCCGCGCCGACGTCGGCGACCCGTGCCCCGGCCAGCGCAAAGCCGGCCATCTCCGCCAGCGTGTCGAAGAGCTCGGGCGGGTACGCGGGGCGGTGGGCGGCGTAGCGTGCGGCCGCGGAACTGAAGGAACGAGCACGGGATTCGTTCGTCATGGCGTCCATCATGCCGGTGTCCCGGAGCGGCGCGGAGAGGCAGTCCCACATGGCGGCCGCGCGGTATGTCACCTCCCTGGTAGGGGCGTTGGAGCGGTACGCCGGTCGGCCCGCGCTCGGCGCCGGTCCGGTCGTCCTGGAGTTCCAGGAGGTGCTGGACGCGGCCGGCCGGCTGGCCGGCGTGCTCTCCGGGGCGGGGATCGGGCGCGGCTCCGGACTGGCCTGTGTCACGGGCTCGAACCGGCCGGAAGTCCTGCCGGTACGGATCGCCGCGCACCTGCTGGGCGCTCGGCTGACCCAGGTACTCGCCGGACCGGCCCTGTACGGGCTGGAGTTCATCCTGCGGGACTGCCGCCCGGACCTGGTCGTGCACGACGTACCGGCGCCCGACACCGGGGCGCCCCGGCTCGGCCTGGACCTGCTGCTCCGCCGGGCCGCCGACCACGCGCCGGGGGAGGTCTGCGTACGGGCCCGGGAGGACGACGTCGCACGGGTGACGTACACGGGCGGGACCACGGGCCGGCCCAAAGGGGTGGCTTCCACCTTCGGTGCGATGGCCGCGCGCAACTCCGTACGTCCCGCGGCGTGGGCCGAATCGGTGTACCTGTCGGTCACTTCTCTGGCGCAGCGGTCGGGCGGGCGGTGCCTGGAGCAGTGGCGGGCCGGGGGCCGCGTGGAGATCCTCGATCCGTTCGCGCCCGGGGAGTTCGCGGCGGCCTGCCGGCGCCTGGCGCCGGTGGCCACGTACCTGACGACCTCGATGGTGTACCGGCTGCTGGACGACCCGGCGACCGCCCACGGGGTACCCGGGCTGGAGGCGGTCTCCTACGGCGATTCGCCCGTCCACCCCGAACGGCTGCGGGAGGCGGTGACCCGCTGGGGCGGCCGCTGGCGCCAGGGCTACGCCACGAACGAGGCGGCGGTGATCTGCCGGCTCACCCCCGACGACCACGATGCGGCGGTGTCGGGGCGTCCTGAGCTGCTGGCGTCGGTGGGTCGGCCCGTCGCGGGGGTGGAGGTCGAGGTGCGCGACGGCCGGGGCGCGGCGGTCGCGACCGGCCGGACGGGCGAGGTGTGGATCCGCTCGGCGGCGATGATGACCGGGTACTGGGGCCGGCCCCGGCTGACGGCCGAGGTGCTGCGGGACGGCTGGCTGCGGACGGGGGACGTGGGGCACCTCGGTGCGGACGGCTACCTGTACCTGGACGACCGGGTCCACGACGTGGTGATGGTGCACGGGGACAACGTGTACTGCGTGCCCGTGGAGGCCGCGCTCGCCCGGCATCCCGCGGTCGCGCAGGCCGTGGTGGTGGGCCGGCACAGCGACCTCACCGGCGAGGAGGTGTGCGCCTTCCTGGTGCCCGCGGCGGGCTGCGAACCGAGTACCGCGCAGGCTGCCGGGGCCTGTGACCTGGTGGAGAAGGATCTCTCCCCGGCGCACCGGCCCACCGTGGTGTTCTGGGAACGGGCGATCCCACTCACCGCCCGGGGCAAGCCGGACAAGCGCAGACTGCGGGAACGGGCGGCGCGCGCCGCGCACGGGCGGCCTGATCGGCAGGACACCTAGGCAGGCCGTCTCTTTCGGCCTACAGGCCGGGGCGGGCGGCGGCGTAGGTCCAGAACTCCCGCATCACCTCGGGCGAGGCCGGGCCGGTCAGCTCCCGCTGGGTGAGCAGCAGGGTGACCGTCCCGGTGGCAGGGACGATGTGGGCGGCGGTGCCGGTGCCGCCGATCCAGCCGTACCGGCCCGGGACGTTCCAGGGGTCGAGGCGGGCCACGTCGACCGAACCGCCGAACCCCCAGCCCTGGCCCTCCAGGAACAGTGCGCCCGCCGCGCGCTGCGGCGCGGTGAGGTGGTCGGTGGTCATCTGCCGTACCGAGTCCGCCGCGAGCAGCCGCCCGCCCCCGTACGAGCCTCCCGCGAGCAGCATCCGGAAGAAGGCGTGCAGGTCGTCGACGGTGGAGACCAGCCCACCCGCGCCGGAGGGAAAGGAGGGGAGGGTGCTCCACTGGCCGTCGGGCGCGTCGACGAGCTCCAGGGACGCGCCGTCGGGGGCGGCCCGGTAGTAGCTCGTGAAGCGGTGGAGCTGCCCCGGCGGAACGGCGAACGCGGTGTCCCGCATGCCGAGCGGCTCGAAGACGCGCTCGGCGAGCACGTCCTGGAAGGGCTGTCCGGTCGCTCGGGCGATCAGCACCCCGAGAATGTCGGAGCAGGTGTTGTAGAGCCACGCCTCGCCGGGCTGGTACAGGAGCGGAATCCGTCCGAGGGCCGCCATCCACGCGTCCGGCGCCGCCACGTCCCGGGGCCGCGGCGGCCCCTGCTTCAGCTCTGCGAACAGCGGGGCAACGGCGGGCAGCGAGAAGTCGGCGGGAAAGCCGTACCCCGCGCGGAAGGTGAGGAGGTCGGCGACGGTGATCGGGCGGCCGGCGGGTACCACGTCGTCGAGCGGTGCGGACGGGGTACGGACGACCGTCGGCTCGGCGAGTTCCGGCAGCCAGCGGGCCACCGGGACGTCGAGGGCGAGCAGCCCGTCCTCGACGAGCATCATGGTGGCCGCGGCGGTCACGGGCTTGGTGACGGAGGCGACGCGGAAGAGCGAGTCGCGGGCCATGGGCGCAGTGCCGGCCGAGTCGAGGGAGCCGACTGCGGCGACCTCCACCTCTTGGCCGTGGGCCACCAGGGCCACGGCGCCGGCCAGTGATCCGGCACCGACCTGGGTCTCCAGCAGGCTGTGCAGGTCGCTCATGGTCCACCTTCTCCTCCGCGCGGATGCTCGTAGGGAAGACTGCCGCCGACCGTGGAATTCATCGGTGCGACACGACCGGGGCGGGGCGGGACCGGGCGGGGCGGGACCAGGCTGGGCTGAGCCGGGCGGCCGGGCCGTGCGGCCGGGCGCGCTACGCCGCCGGCACCACCGACGCGCGTATCGCCGAGGCCCACTCGCCCAGCAGGGCGGCGTGGCGGATCCGCTCCGCGTCGGAGAGGCGCCCGTCGGCGCGCGCGAAGAGGCAGCGGATGTCGGCGTTGATCTCGGCGAGGGAGCGTTCGGGGACCGGGTGGTCGTGAGGGGTCGGGTTCACGTGATCAAGAGTAGGGGCCAGGTACGACAACGGTGGACCGTGTCCGTCATGCGGACGCCCGTACCGGGGTCGTAGCGGGTCATTGCGCGAGGCGGGCGGCCCGGAACCGTAGGTAGCGGCGCTCCGGAAGGCTGAGGGTGAGACCGGCGGCCTTCGCGTAGGCGGCGCGCGCGGCGGGCCGGTCACCGGCCATCTCCAGCAGGTGGGCCCGTACGGCCTCCAGGCGGTGGTGGCCGGCCAGGCGCTCGTCCTCGTCCAGGCGCGCGAGCAGGGCCAGGGCCCGCCGCGGCCCGTGCACCATGGCCACCGCGACCGCGTGCCCCAGGCGCTCCACCGGGCCGGGGACCAGGCGGATCAAGAGCTCGTACAGGGCGAGGATCTCCACCCAGTCGGTGTCCTGGTCGCTCGCCGCTTCGTCGTGCACGGCCGCGATCGCGGCCCGCAGCTGGTACGGGCCGAGCGGGGTGCGCGTGAGGGCGTCGGTGACCAGGGCGACTCCCTCGGTGATGGCTGCGCGGTCCCAGCGCGTGCGGTCCTGCTCGGCGAGGGGGATCAGGCTGCCGTCGGGTGCGGTGCGGGCCGCGCGGCGGGCGTCGGTGAGCAGCATCAGGGCCAGCAGGCCGGCCACCTCTCCGTCTGTCGGGAGCAGGGCGTGGACGGCGCGGGTGAGCCGGATCGCCTCGCTGGCGAGGTCGGCGCGCTGCAGGTCCCCGCCCGAGGTGGCGGTGTAGCCCTCGTTGAAGATCAGGTACAGCACGTGGAGCACGTCGGAGAGCCGCTCGGCGTGGTCCCGGGCCTGCTCCGGGTCGGACCCTTCGGACCCCTCGGACCCGTAGGACCTGCTGTCGGGTCCGACGGGCCCGATGCCGAAGGGCGCTTCCGAGGCCTTGATGCGCCGCTTCGCCCGACTGATCCGCTGCGCCATCGTGGCCTCGGGCACCAGGAGGGCGCGGGCGATCTCGGCGGTGGTGAGACCTCCGACGGCGCGCAGGGTCAGGGCGATCCGGCCGGCGGGGGCCAGCTCGGCCCGGCAGCACAGGAAGAGCAGGGCTAGCGTGTCGTCCTCGGCGGGGCCGCGCCCCTCCCCCGGCGGCGGAGCCACGAACTCGTCGCGCGGGGTCAGCGCGGCGGCCGTCTCCTCGCGGCGCCTGCGGGCCTCCTCGCTGCGCAACTGGTCCGTGAGCCGTCGCGAGGCCACACGGATCAGCCAGCCGCGCGGATTGGCCGGGCGGCCCTCCTCGGGCCACTGCCGGGTGGCGGCCAGCAGCGCCTCCTGTACGGCGTCCTCGGCGGCGTCGAAGTGCCCGTAGCGGCGGACGAGCGCGCCGAGGACCTGCGGCGCCAGCCGGCGCAGCAGGTCCTCGCCCGCGGGCGCGGGTCCGGGGTCGGGGGTGGTCAGCACACCTCGGTCCCACCCGAGCGGCTGTCGACGGGGTGGACGACGACCGGGTAGTTGGGAGCGCCGGCCGGGACCGGGCAGGCGTAGGCACGGGCGGCGATCTCGGCGGCGCGGTCGAAGTCCGCGACGTCGACGATCCAGTACCCGGCGAGCACCTCCTTGGCCTCCCCGTACGGCCCGTCGGAGATCACGGGGCTGCCGTCGGGGGCCGCGGTGACCAGCCGGGCGTGGCGGGGGTCGGCCAGGCCCTGCCCGTCGACCCACTCGCCCGACTCGGCGAGGTCGTCGTTGAGGGCGCCCATGTAGTCGAACATCGCCTTGAGGTCCGCCTCGGACCATGCGGGGCTGTCGCTGTTCGCGGCGCCGCCCATGGCGTCGTAGTCGGCCTGCTTCCCGAGAACCATCAGCATGTACTTCATGGGGTGCCACTCCTTCGGTTCTGCGCCGCGGCTCCGGGACCGGGATTTCGATCGGGAGCCTCTCGTACGGGTACGTCGGAGCCGTCCTTCCCATTTCGACACGTCGGCCGCGACCGCGCGACGCCTTCGCCCGGAGGCCATCCCGTACCGCCCAGTACGCTCATCGCATGAAGATCATCGACCTTGAGCCCGGCGACGGGCGGCTCACTGCCGACCTGCTCCCCGTGCTGCTCGAACTCCGTCCCCACCTCACCGAGGAGCTCTTCCTCCGGATCCTCACGGAGGCACAGGGCCAGGGACTGCGCTTCACCGCGGCGTACGACGGGAACGGCGTGTGCGTGGGAGCCGCCGGCTGGCGGATCGTCGTCAACACCGCCAGTGTCCGATCGCTCTACGTCGACGACCTGGTCACCGCGGGCGCCGCCCGTTCCACCGGGGTGGGACACGCGCTGCTCGGGCACCTGGAGCGGCACGCGCTGACCGCGGGCTGCACCGCCCTCACCCTGGAATCCGGCACCCAGCGCACCGACGCGCACCGCTTCTACTTCCGCGAGCGGATGGCCGTGACCGCCTTCGCCTTCGAGAAGCCGCTCCCCTGAGAAAGGCGCGGGTATGGCCCGGTCCGGGTGGGTCCGGACCGGTCCGGGCGGGCGCCGTGACCGAACCGTCGTCGCGTCGAGGCGTGATCGACCTCGTCGCAGGGGGCGTCACCTTGCTAGCTTCCTGCCCACGCCGACCCCGGAGGACCGATCTCATGCCCGCATCCCGAGGCCCCCGCAGGGCCCTGAGCGCGGCTGCCGTGGCCGCCGTCCTGCTGGCGGGCGCCACCGGGTGCGAGGACGAGGCGGCCGAGCACCCGGTGGCGGCCTCCGTTTCCCCCTCCGTCGCGGCATCCGTGCCGGCGTCGGCCGATGCGTCGGCCTCCGCCTCGGGCTCGGCTGTGGCCTCCGCCTCGGTGCCCGCCTCCGCCTCGCCGTCGGCCCCTGCCTCCCCGCCGGGCCCGACCCGGGCCGCGACGCCGCCCCCCGCCCCGACGCGTCTCACGGTCGCGGTCGACACCCGGGGCGGGCGGCTGGCCCTCGTACGGGGCGGCGCCCCGCAGGAGTTCACCGTCACCCTGCGCAACGGCAACACCGCCGAGTACCGGCACCTGCTGGTCGCCCTCCAGATGGAGATCCTGGTCGGCGAGCCCGGCACGCCGCAGGGCAGCGGGCCGGGCTTCCGGCTGGAGCGCCTCGACCCGGCCTCGGGCAGCTGGCGCCCGGCCGACCTCCGCATCGCCAATGACGCCAAACCGCCGTCCCAGTTCACCGGCGGCAGCCCGCTCGCCCGTGAGGCCGTCCGCGTCGAGCGCTACCGGCTGCGCGCGACGGCCGGCGGACCCACGGGCAGCAGCCCGGTCGTGGTGTCCGTCATCGACACGGACACCGACCACGAGGTCGCGGCCCATGCGGTCCTCGGCCACAGCACCGGCTAGGCCCACGGCCTAAGGGGTGGTCCAGGTGAACTTGCCGCCGCCGATCCACCGGACCACGTCCAGGTCGTCGAGGTCGTGAATCACGATCCCTGCCTCCGCGGCGATCAGCAGCACGTCCGTCATGGACATCGCCCTGCCGATGAACTCGCCGTCGACTTCCACGATGCGGAAGGGTGGGTTTGCGGGTTGCACCCCCAGGACGGTGATCCGCGCCGGGGACTCGTAAGGTGCCGAGCTTTCGGTCATGCGGAGACGGTCGCACGCCGTGGCCGGTGTCGGGCTCGGCGACACGTCCCTGAGCTCCGATCGGCTGCCCGACATGCCTCACGCCGTGCCCGCATCCACCTCCCCGAGGGCGGTGGCGGCGGTCCGCCAGGCGGCGGTGACCGCCTGGCGGGCACGGTCCGTCGCCTCCGGAACGCGGTCGGGCAGGTGCAGCGCCGAGCCGATGTGGACGTGGAAGCAGGGCCTGCGCAGAGGGGCGGTGACGACTCCGGCGAGCTGCTTGGCGCTGCCCCCGGAACAGAGGCGTCGGGCACCCGCCTGCCCGACGGGCACGACGGGGGCTCCCGTCGCGGCGGCGAGCCGGGCCAGGCCGCTTCGGAACGGCCCCGGAGCCGTCTCGCCGGCGTCGCGGCGTACGGGCAGCCCGCCTTCGCCGTAGAGCAGGACGCTGCGCCCCGAGGCGAGGGCGACCGCAGCGGCATCGAGGGAGTCTGCCGCGCGGGCGGTACCGCGGTGGACGGCGATATGACCCTCGCGGCGCAGGGCGGGACCGAGCAGCGGTACGCGCCACAGGCCGCTGGTGGCCAGGATGACCGGCTCGATCCCGTACCGGCGCAGGGCGGCGACCACGACGGCCGGGTCGGCGAGGGAGGTGTGGTTGGCGACCAGGATGGCGCCCGGGGCGGTCCGCACCCCGGGGTCGGCGGTGACGGTCAGCCGCCCGAAGGCGGGTACGAGGGCGGCGGCGATTCGGCTGAGCATGGACGGCCCCGTTCGGATGGTGTGGTGCGATGTGGCCCATGGTCGGCCAGTGGGGCGGGCGGGGTCATGAGTAGGCGTACTCAGCGAATATGACCGAACGGTCACAAGATCCAGCGCGCGGAACGGGTGACCCGACGGGGGCATCTACCAGTGCGGCGAGGCCCCGTCGGGTCTCGCCGCATGTATCGGCACGGTGTGAGCAGCAAGGCGGGGCTGGGATGAAGGCGGTAACGGTGGCGGGCGGTTCCTCGGACGACCCGGAGATCGAGGCGGAGACCCCCGTCCGGAAGGCGGAAGCCGAACCGACGGACCCCGCGGACGCGCTCGAGAGCGCCGAGGCGGCGGCTGCCGGTGCTACTCGGCCCGAGGCCGGAACCGACGCCCGGCCCAAGGCCGAAGCCGGCCCCGAGGCGGAGCCCCGGGACGAGGCCGCGAATGCGCGGGAGGCCGAGGCGGAGTCCCGGGACGAGGCCGACGCACACACCGACGCCGGGCCCGCCGCGAACCCCCGCGGCGAAGCCGAACCCGATGACGAGGCACACTCCGACGCCGAGCCGAAGACCCGGGCCGAGGCTGCCCATCAGCCTGGCGTCGACGACGCGCGCGCGACCGAGGCGGAGACCGGCAGCGAAGCTGCACTCGCCGAGGCCCAGCCGGAGGCGAAGGTCGCTCCCGACGCCGGGACGAACGCGCAGGCCGAGCCCGGGCAGTCCGGGACCGCGGGCGAGGCGACGGCCGAGCTCGGGGCCGGTCGGCCCGAGGCCGAGCCCGAGGCCGCCGCACCCAAGGCCCACGTCGGCCCCCGAACCG
>NZ_BMVL01000002.1:238720-701350 GCF_014650695.1 Streptomyces avidinii
GGAGGCCGCTCCCACCGCGCCGAAGCCCAAGGCCGACCCCCGAGCCGCGGCCGTGCACGAGGCGAAGGCCGGAATCGGGGCCGGTCGACCCCGGGCCGAGCCCGAGGCGGAGACCGGCCCGGACGCCGAGCCGGAGGCACAGCCCGCGGTCCGAGCCGGCGTTGAGCGCGCACGCGAAACCGAGCCGGAACCCCGCGGCGAAGCCGAGCTTCAGAGCGAGGCAGGCCCCGACGCCGAGGCGCAGTCCGCTCCCGGCGCCGGGACGACGGCCCACGCCCGCCCGCGACCCGACGTCGAGCAGGAGGCAGGGGCCGGCGGCGAAGCACGCCCCCAGGCCAACGGCCGCCCCGGGGCGAAGGCCGGGGATGAGGCCCGGCCCGGAGCCGAAAAGCGGCCCGGGGGCAAGGCCGCGCACGCGAACGGGCCCGCGGACGAAGCGCGCTCCGGCGCCGAGGTGGAGGCCGCTCCCACCGCGCCGAAGCCCAAGGCCGACCCCCGAGCCGCGGCCGTGCACGAGGCGAAGGCCGGAATCGGGGCCGGTCGACCCAAGGCCGAGCCCGAGGCAGAGACCGAGGCAGAGACCCACCCCGACGCCGACGTCCCGAAGGCCCGCCCGGAGCCCCGACCCGACGCCGGGCCGAAGGCCCAGACCCCCGCCGGGGCCACGGACACGCGCGAGCCGAAGGCCGGTCGGCCCGAGGCGGACACAGGTCCCGACGCCGGGCCGAAAGCCCAGAACCCGTCCGGGGCCGGGGCCACGGACACGCAGGCGAAGGCCGGTCGGCCCGAGGCGGACACAGGTCCCGACGCCGGGTCGAAGGCCGAGCAGCACGGGCAGGGCGGCGGGGACGAGACGCAGGTCATCCCTCGGCCCGGGGCCGCTCCGCGGACCGGGCCGTCCTGGGCGCGGGACGTGGAGCCCGACGCCGAGCGGACGAGCCAGTTCGTCGCGCTCAAGGACCTCGACACGCCCGCACCCGCACCCGTCGCGGCCCGCCCGGCCCCGCCCGCGGCCACGGCCACGGCCAATCCGCAGCCGCAGCCGCAACCGCAGCCGCCGCTGGACCTGCTGGCCGACCTCACCAACACCCCTCCCCCGGCGGAGACCCCGCGCCGGACCGCGGTGCGCCGCGTCAAGATATGGACGCCGATCCTGCTCCTCCTCGTGGGTGCGGGCGCCGGAGCCCAGTTGCTGCGCCCGCTGCCCGCCCCGCAGCTCGTCGCCGCCGAGACCGACCGCTCCGTCGCCGGGCAGTTCTCCGTCCCCTGGCCCGCCAAGGGCCAGGGCGCCGTCCGTGTCTCCGGCTCGGGCGACATCGGCACCTTCGGCGAGCAGAGGCCGGTCCCGACGGCCAGCGTGGCCAAGGTGATGACGGCCTACGTGATCCTCAAGGGCCACCCGCTGCGCAAGACCGAGCCGGGTCCCGACATCACGGTCGACGCGAAGACCGTCGCGGACGGCAACTCCGCTCACGAGTCCCGCATCTCCGGGCTGGCCGCCGGGACGAAGTTCAGCCAGCAGGACATGCTGAAGATGCTCATGATCCCCTCGGGGAACAACGTCGCCCGACTGCTGGCGCGCTGGGACTCCGGCACCGACTCCGAGGCCCCGTTCGTCGAGAAGATGAACGCCGCAGCCAAGGAGCTCGGGATGACCAACACCACGTACACGGACCCCAGCGGTCTGGACGCGAGCACCGTCAGCACCGCCGCCGATCAGCTGAAGCTCGCCGAAGCCGTCATGAAGGACGATTCGTTCCGTGCGATCGTCGCGATGCCGAACGCCACCATCAAGGGGTTGTCCCAGCGGCTCGACAACAACAACGAACTGCTCACCGCCCAGGGTCTCAGCATCCGGGGCATCAAGACGGGTTCCAGCACACCCGCCGGCGGGACCCTGATGTGGGCGGCGTACAAGTCGGTCGGTGACGAGACACCGTTGATCCTCGGCACGTTGATGGACCAGCACGTGGACGGGCCGGACGAGGACGGCGCGAACAGCCTGAAGCTGGTGCTGGCGAACAGCAAGACGATCATCGAGGCGGTACGGACGGCACTCGCGTCGGCCCCGGTGGTCCGCAAGGGCGACGTCGTCGGTCACGTGGACGACGGGCTCGGCGGCCGTACGCCGCTGGTGGCGACCAAGGACCTGAACGTGATCGGCGTACCGGGCCAGCGGTTGAAGCTGTCCCTCGCCCCCACCGCCGGTGCCGGACCGCTGCCGCACACCGCGAAGGACGGCTCCGAGGTGGCCGTGCTGACGGTCGGCAGCGGGGAGGGCGCCAAGAGCGTGCCCGTCGCGGTCAAGGGGGCGCTGGCCGAGCCCTCGTTCGGGACCCGGCTGACCCGCGGCCGCTGATCGGCGGACGGATGAGGGGAGGTCACGGCCCGCGGGCCGCGACCTCCCCTTCGTTCAGGCCCGGGACGGACGACCGGAGCCGCGCGTCAGCGAGTACCCGAAGACGCCCGCGAGGGCCGCGAGCACGCCGCCGGCGGCGGTCCAGACCCAGCGGTCCGACCACCAGCCACCGGACCAGCCGTCCTCCGGCTCGCGCAGGGTGGCCGTCACGGTGCCCGCGACCAGCGGGGTGGAGAGGGTGCCGTCCACGGCCTGGATGCCGCCGGTCTCCTTCACCTCGGCCTCGACGGCCGCGCGTACCGGGAGGCCCAGGTCCTCCTCCGGCAGGTCGACGACCGTCAGGCGCACGTAGTAGCTGCCCGGTAGCGGGTCGTTGGCCCACTGGTCGGCGCCTGCGCGTACGGTGCGCAGGGTGCAGGACAGTTCGACCGTGGCGGCGTCCTTGGCCGCGGCCGCGGTCTGCGTGCCGTAGGTGCACGCCTGCCGGCGGCGCAGCCCGTCGTACACGTCGAGCTGCCAGGTCGAGGCACCGTGGCGGGCCTTCGCCTCGGGCAGCGTGACGGCGGCCTTCACCGTGGCGCGCTGCTGCGCGTCGATCGGCAGCACCCAGTAGAGGTAGTCGCCGCTGGACGCGCCGGCCGTGGCCTTCTGGCCGGGGCGGAACGCCGCGGCGGTACGGAAGCTGGTGCCCGCCTCGGTCGGGGCGGACTCGGCGGCCTTGGCCCCGCCCGGGCTCGCGGTGGCGCTCGGCGAGGGCGTGTCCGCGACGGCCGTGCCCACGGCCGTGCCCGCCACCGTGAGTGCGGCGGCCGCGGCCAGCAGGGACGCGGTCAGTGTGCCTACTCTACGCATCAGTTGGTCCTCCAGACGGAGATGCGCCAGCGGGAGATCCATCCCCACACCAGACCGGCCAGCAGCCCGGCGAGCGCCAGCACGGCCAGCAGCCACCAACCCCGCCCGAGGCCGAAGGCCGCGACGTCGGAGGCCTCGTCGGGTCCGTCCACCAGGTCGATGGTCAGCTCGACGGGCATGCCCGGGGTCGTCTTGACGGAGGCGGGAGCGGAGAAGGAGTTGCTGACCTGGAGGCAGACGGTCTCGGGCACGGGCTTGTCGTCCGAGTCCACGTCGTCGATCTCGGCCTTCGGGTAGCGCAGGCCGGTGGAGAGGACGTCGGTACGCCCGTCACCCGCCTCCGAGCCGCGTACGATCTCGCGCCCGTGGGCGGTGGTGGCGCGCAGCAGGACGCCGTAGTCGTTGTTGACGGCGCGGTCGGCGCCGATGCTGACCGAGGCGCGCAGTTCCTGGCCGGGCAGGACGTCGACCCGGTACCAGCGGTGTTCGCCGAAGGTCTCGCGGTCGCTGTAGAGGCCGGCCTTCAGCTGCGGGGCGCCCTCGCACTGCTTGGCGCCCTCGGTGGCCATCGGGTTGACGACCGGGTCCGCGGCCCGGTCGACGAGTTGGCGGACCCTGCTGGACAGTTCCGCCTTGTGCTGCACCGAGGTGTAGGTACCGCCGGTGGCCTCGGCGATGCAGGTCAGCTGGGCCCGGGTCTTTGCGTCCGGGACCAGGCCGAGGGTGTCGATGACCAGGTGGATGCCCTTGGCGGCGATGTCGCGTGCCACTTCGCACGGGTCGAGCGGGGCGCAGGTGTCCTCGCCGTCCGTGATGAGCACGATCCGTTTGGTGGCGTTGCCGCCCTCGAGGTCCTGGGCCGCGCCGAGCAGGGCCGGTCCGATGGGTGTCCAACCGGTGGGGGCCAGGGTCGCCACGGCCGTCTTCGCCTCGGTCCGGTCGAGCGGTCCGACCGGATAGAGCTGCTTGGTGTCCTTGCAGCCGAGCGCCCTGTCCTCGCCCGGGTAGGTCGCGCCCAGGGTCCGTATACCGAGGCGTACCTCGGCGGGGACCGCGTCGATGACCTCGTTGAAGGCCTGCTTGGCCGCGGCCATGCGTGACTGTCCGTCGATGTCGTTGGCCCGCATGGAGCCGCTGACGTCGAGGACGAGGTCGACCTTGGGGGGTTCCTTCGCCGTCGGTCCGTCGGCGGCGGTGGCGCTCGCCGGGAAGAGCCCGACGGCCAGGGCGGCGAGCAGGCCGCACGCCCCGACCGCAAGCCGTTTTCTAGTGATCATCGCCGGATCGTATTGAGGATCGTCCGGCAATCCAAAACGGGCTGCCGGGGCGGTCTTTCGGGGTGTGCGTCCTGAGTGATCGGCTCTGTACCGGGCGGCTGCGGGGTGCCGAGGAAGTGGCCGGACCGCCGGACCGGGGTCGGACGCGGGCGGACGCGGGCGGACGTGGGCGGACGACGTGGGCGGACGACGTGGGCGGACCGGCGGATATCCGGGTGCATGGGGCGGGCACCCGATCTAGGCTCCGGGGATGAGTTCTACCCGTACCTTCCGTATCACCGTCCGCGGCTCCTTCGACGGTCTGACCGACGACCAGCGCGCCGAGCTGCTCGCCGCCGCGCCCGAGCACGACATGCTGCGCGCGGAGTTCACCGCCGAGGGGCATCTCACGTACGACGTGGCGGCCCGCCCCTTCTTCACCTTCCGTTTCCTGGACTCGGGTGAGGCCGAGGAGGACATCCTCGATGCGACGGCCCGCGCGGAGCTGGCGGCGGAGAGCTGGCTGACCGAGCGCGGGTACGGCTTCAAGCAGCTGAAGTCCCAGGCCCAGGACATGTCACTGGCTCCGCTGGGCAAGCGGCAGCGCCGGGAGGCCGCCCGCGGCTGACGGATCAGTCCCCGGAGCCGGTGGCGAAGACGGCCGCGAGGTGGGCCGCCAGCGCCTGGGGGTCGGGCGGGGAGAGCCGGGCTCCGAGGTATCCGTCCGGGCGGATCACGAAGGCCGTCGGCTCCCCGGCCCCGTACAGGCGGGCGAACTCGCCGCGGCTGTCGACGTACACCGGGAGCATTGTCCCGTCGGCCTCCGTACCGGCGTCCGCGCCCGCCTCCGCGTCGGCATCGGGCGCGAGCACCACGCAGACCTCCAGTCGGCTGCCGGAGGATTCTCGTGCCGTCCGGACGAGTCGGTCGAGGCCGGCTCCGGCTCCGGCTCCGTAGAGCAGCAGTACGTGTTCCCGCTCGCGCAGGACGTCGTACAGGCGCAGCGGATAGCCGGCGATGGGCCCGGTGAGGCCTTCGCAGTCGGGTGCCCGGTCGCCCGGCCGCGGGCCGCGGCCCTCGCCGGCCGGGTCGACGATCGGGCTTCCCCGGTAGCCGACGAGGAGCTGGGCCTCGCGCAGCATCAGCGTCGCCGGGTCGTCCGGGTCGTTCTCCATCCCCTCGACGGCGTGCCGTACGGTGCGGCCGACGACCTCCTCGCCGACGGGCCGCCGCTCGGCGTCGTAGCTGGCGAGCAGGCCCGGGTGCGCGGCGCCGTCCTCGACCGCGAGGGCGATCTTCCAAGCCAGGTTCCAGGCGTCCTGGATACCGGTGTTCATGCCTTGGGCGCCGGTCGGCGGGTGGATGTGGGCCGCGTCCCCGGCGACGAAGACCCGTCCGTCGCCGTAGCGGTCCACGATCCGGTGACTGATACGGAACACCGAGGTCCAGCGGATGCCGAAGGCGGTGGTGGGTTTCGGTGAGAGCCGGTCCAGGACGGCCTGGATGTCGGCCTGTTCGGGGCCCCGGCCGCTCTGCAGGCCGTGGGCGACACCGTCGGAGGCGGCCTCGGTCCGTCCTGCCGTGGAGAGTTCGGGCGGCACCATCATCGACATGCGGTACCGGCCCCGGCCGGGCAGGGGAATGCAGACCAGTACGTCGTCCACCGCACCGGCACTGTCCGTGTGCATGGCGCGCATGGCGTACCCGGGCGGCAGGTCCCAGTCGACGCGCACGTCGGCGAGCATGTACTCCTCGGCGAAGGCACCGCCCTCGAAGGTGAGGCCGAGTCCCTTGCGCACGATGCTGTGGGCGCCGTCGCAGCCCATCAGGAAGCGGGTCCGTACCTCTTCCTCCGCCCCGGAAGGGTTGCGCAGCCGGCAGGTCACGCCGTCGGCGTCCTGGCTGAACGACACCAGCTCGGTGCCTCGTTCGACCGCGGTGCCGAAGCGGCCCAGGTGCTCGTCGAGGATGCGCTCGGTCTCGTACTGCGGCAGCGCCGCGAATCCGTAGGGCACTTCGGGTGGCACGGAGAGGTCGATGCGGGGCTGCTCGGCGCCGTTGACGTAGAGGTACTGGCCCCGCATCGGGACGGCCGCCTCCATTGCGGCGCGGGCCAGCCCCATGCGGTCCCAGACCTCCAGGGTGCGCGGCTGGATGCCCACGGCCTTCGCGAACGGCAGCCTGGCGGGCAGCCGGTCGACGATCCGGCAGGAGACGCCCCGTCGGCGCAGTTCGGCCGCGGCCGTCAGCCCGACCGGGCCCGCGCCGGCCACCAGTACGTCTGTTGCGTAGGTGTGCGCCACTGGCGCCTCCTGGCGTGCGGCCCCCGGGGAGTGGATGCCCCTTCATGGTGGCCGCCCGCCGGGCGTCCGGCATCTTTACTCGATGACGAGGTCCACGTCGATGTTGCCGCGGGTGGCGCGGGAGTACGGGCAGACCTCGTGGGCCTGCTTGACCAGCAGCGCGCCCGTCTCACCGGCCAGGGACTCCGGGAGCTCGACGCGCAGGGTGACGGCGAGGCCGAAACCGGCGCCGTCCTTGCCGATGGAGACCTCGGCGGTGACCGAGGCCTCGCTGGTGTCGGCCTTGGCCTGGCGGCCGACGAGGCCGAGAGCGCTGGCGAAGCAGGCCGCGTAGCCGGCCGCGAAGAGCTGCTCCGGGTTGGTGCCCTGCCCGTTGCCGCCGAGCGCCGGGGGCATCGCGAGGGCGAGGTCGATCTGACCGTCGGAGCTGACGGTGCGGCCCTCGCGGCCGTTGGCGGTGGCGACAGCGGTGTAGAGCGCGTCCATGAGAGGTCCTCTCGCAGAAATGAACCGTGGTGGCGGCCGGTGGTCGACCGCGCTCCACTACTAGAACACACAATTCAGTTGTGCACAATTCAATGCCCTGCAAGTCCGCCCCGGGTACACTGGACGCCATGACCGAGCAGCCCACCGTGACCCACCCCGACCAGGACTTCCTGCGCCTCGACGGCCAGATCTGCTTCGCGCTGAACGCCGCGAGCCGCGCTTTCGGAGGGCTCTACCGGGTCGTCCTCAAGGACCTGGGGCTCACCTACCCCCAGTACCTGGTGATGCTGGTGCTGTGGGAGCACGGCGAGATGCCCGTCAAGGAGATCGGCCGGCACCTGCGGCTGGACTCCGGAACGCTGTCGCCGCTGCTCAAGCGGCTGGAGGCGGCCGGCCTGATCCACCGCGAGCGCAGCGCCGAGGACGAGCGGTCCGTACGCGCCCGGCTGACGGAGGAGGGTGCCGCACTGCGCGCCCGCGCGGTGGAGGTGCCCCGCCGGATCGCGGCCGCGACCGGCTTCGAGCTCACCGAGGTCCTCGACCTCCAGGCCCGGCTGAACCGCCTCACCGCCGCCCTCGACGCCGCCGTGCCCCGGGAGGCCGAAGAGGCGTAGCCGCCTCCCGCACCGGACACTGGGTCCGGTACGCAGGAGTGCAGGGCAGGAGGTGCGCGATGGACCCGGTTGCGGCGCTGGACCGGATCGCCTTCCTGCTGGAGCGCGCACAGGCCCCCACCTACCGCGTCCGGGCCTTCCGGTCCGCGGCGGCCGCGGTCACGCGGATGGGCGAGCGCGAGGTGGCCGAGCGGAACGCGGCAGGCTCCCTGGAGGCCGTGAAGGGCCTCGGCCCGAAGACGGCCCAGGTCGTACGGGAAGCGCTCGGCGGGGCCGTCCCGGCCTACCTGCAGGCGCTGGAGGACGAGATCGCCGCGCTCCCCGAGGGCCCGCCCGCCACGCCCGCCGCCACCGCCCTGCGGGCGGCGCTCCGCGGGGACTGCCACGTGCACTCGGACTGGTCCGACGGCGGCAGCCCGATCGAGGCGATGGGCCGGGCGGCGGCGTCGCTGGGCCACGAGTGGGCGGTACTGACCGACCACTCACCGCGACTGACCGTCGCCCGCGGGCTCTCCCCGGAGCGGCTGCGGGAGCAGCTGCGGGTGGTGGACGGGCTCAACGCCACCTGGGCGCCCTTCCGGCTGCTCACCGGAATCGAGTGCGACATCCTCGACGACGGGTCCCTCGACCAGGAGCCGGAGCTGCTGGAACGGCTCGACCTGGTCGTCGGCTCGGTGCACTCGAAGCTGCGGATGGACGCGCCCGCGATGACGCGGCGGCTGCTGGCGGCCGTGGGCAACCCGCTGATGGACGTACTCGGCCACTGCACGGGGCGGCTGGTGACCGGCCGGACCCGGCCGGAGTCGCAGTTCGACGCCGAGGCGGTCTTCGCGGCCTGCGCCGAGAGCGGTACCGCCGTGGAGATCAACAGCCGGCCCGAACGGCTGGACCCGCCCCGGCGGCTGCTGCGCCTGGCCGTGGCCGCCGGGACCTTCTTCGCGATCGACACGGACGCGCACGCGCCGGGCCAGCTGGACTGGCAGATCGTCGGCTGCGAACGGGCCGTGGAGTGCGAGGTCCCCACCGGGCGCGTCATCAACACCTGGCCGGCGGACCGGCTCCTGACCTGGACCCGCACCCGGGAAGCGGCTTAGGCCCAACCGTGCGGGCCTCGCTCCGGCGGTTCAGGGGCGCAGTTCGACGACCAGCAGGATCACGTCGGCTCCGGCCACCGCCATCGTGGTCAGGAACGGGAGCCGTCCGGTGGGTCGGCGGGCCGCGAGGAGCAGCGCCGCCGTGGTCATGACCAGCAGCAGCCGGCCGTACGCCGTCACCGGCCCCGGTGGCCCCACGACGAGCGTGGCGGTCGAGCCGAGGACGAGCAGTCCGGCCGCTGCCGCGGAGGCCCGTGCGCCGAGCCGCTGCGGCAGCCCCACCACCCCGGTGGCCAGGTCGTCCTCGATGTCGGGCAGTACGTTGGCGAAGTGCGCGCCCGCGCCGAGGAGAGCCGCGGCCGCCGTGAGCCACGGGGGCGGCCAGGAGGTGCCGGGCAGGCCGAGGGTGACGAAGGCGGGCAGCAGGCCGAAGGCGAGGGCGTACGGGAGCCAGGAGGCGGCCGTGCGCTTGAGCCGGAGGTTGTAGGCCCAGGCGGCCGCCACTCCGAGGAGGTGCACGCTGCCGGCGAGCAGCCCGCAGGCCAGCGAGAGCGGGACGCAGATCAGCAGCGCCAGACCGGCCGCCCACGTCACGGCCACGGCCGACGCCGTACCGGCGACCAGTGGTTTGTCCCGTCGGCCCGCTGCCAGGTCGCGTCGCAGATCGGCCCGGTCGTTGCACCAGCCCACCGACAGCTGCCCGGCGGCCACCGCGCCCACGGTGACGGCCGTGCCTGCCGGGCCGTGGCCGGCGGCGGCCGTCAGGGCGGCGGCGAAGAGGGTCACGGCCGCGGCGGGCAGCGGGTGGCATGCCGCCACCAGAGCGCCTGCGACGGCGACGGCACCGGGCACCGCCGTACTCCCGACGATCGGAGAACTCTCGTGGGCTTGCGCGGTCTGCGTGGTCTGCGTGGTTCGTGCGGGCACGACGCCACGCTATGCGGCGCCGCGCCCGGTTCGCCTGATTCATAGCGATGTGTCAGTTGTTTTCTATGGTGAACGAATGACACGTGTTCTGGCAGTGCGCAGCGTGTTCCCGCCCCATCGTCACGCCCAGTCCGAGATCACGGAGGCGCTCGCCCGCTTCCTGCCGCCGGGCTCCGACACCGCCCTGCTGCACCGCGTCCACCGGTCGGTGCGCGTGGACAGCCGGCATCTGGCGCTCCCGCTGGAGCGGTACGGTCCGGCGAACGACTTCGGTGCGACGAACGCCCTCTTCATCGAAACGGCCCTGGAGCTCGGCGCCCGGGCCCTCGAACTCGCCCTCGCCGATGCCGCTCTGACGGCCCCGGAGCTCGACCTGGTCATGTCGACCACGGTGACCGGGCTCGCGACGCCCTCGCTGGAGGCCCGCCTCGCCACCCGTACGGGTCTGCGCCCCGACGTGCGTCGGGTGCCGCTCTTCGGCCTGGGCTGCGCGGCCGGCGCCGCCGGAGTGGGCCACGTCCACGACCATCTGACGGGCCACTCCGGGCACGCGGCCCTCCTGCTGTCCACCGAGCTCTGCTCGCTCACCCTCCAGTCGACGGACGCCTCGATGGCGAACCTGGTGGCCGGGGCCCTGTTCGGCGACGGCGCGGGCGCTCTGGTGGCGGTGGGCCGCGACCATCCCCTGCACGCCACCGGGGCCGGACCCGAGGTGGTGGCCGCCCGCAGCCGCCTGTACCCGGGCACCGAGCACCTGCTGGGCTGGGACATCGGCCACTGGGGGATGCGCATGGTGCTCGGCCGCGAACTCCCCGACCTGGTCAGGCTGCACGTGGCCGAGGAGGTGGAATCCTTCCTCGCCGCGCACGACCTCAAGCCGGCGGACGTCGGCGCGTGGATCTGCCATCCCGGCGGACCGAAGATCCTCGACGCGCTCTCGGACGCGCTCGGGCTGCCTGAGTCGGCCTTCGCCGCGAGCCGGCGTTCGCTCGCGGCCGTCGGAAACCTCTCCTCCGCCTCGGTCCTGCACATCCTGGACGGCGTTCAGAGCGCGGGACCGCCCCCGCCCGGATCGGTCGGGCTGATGCTCGCCTTCGGTCCGGGCTTCGCCTCCGAACTCGCCCTCCTGCGCTGGTGACCCCGATGACCTCCATGACCCTTTACCTGCTGCTCATCGGCCTCGTCGCCGCCGAACGGCTCGCCGAGCTGATCACGGCCCGCCGCCACACCGCCTGGAGCCTGGCCCGCGGCGGCCGCGAGTACGGGCGCGGCCACTACCCGGTGATGGTCGCCCTGCACACCGCGTTGCTGGTGGGCTGTGCGGTGGAACCCTGGGCGGCCGGGCGGCCGTTCGTCCCGCTGCTCGGCTGGTCCGCCCTCGCCGTCGTCGTGGCCGCCCAGGGCCTGCGCTGGTGGTGCATCGCCACGCTGGGGCCGCGCTGGAACACCCGGGTGCTCGTCGTTCCCGGATTGCCGCTGGTGGCGGCGGGACCGTACCGGCTGCTGCGCCACCCCAACTACGTGGCGGTGGTCGCGGAGGGCGTCGCGCTGCCGCTGGTGCACAGTGCCTGGCTGACCGCGCTCGGCTTCACCGTGCTCAACCTGATGCTGCTGCGCGTACGGATCGGCTGCGAGGACGCCGCCCTGACCGACGGCGGCCGGCTGCGGGCACCGACCTCCGTCCACTCGGCCGGCGCCGCCTCGTGATCGACCTGCTGATCGCGGGCGGCGGTCCGGCCGGACTGGCCACCGCCATCCACGGCGCGCTCGCCGGCCTGGAGGTGGTCGTCGTCGAGCCGCGGCCCACTCCCATCGACAAGGCCTGCGGGGAGGGCCTGATGCCGGGGGGCGTACGCCATCTCCGCGACCTCGGGGTCCCCGTGGCCGGGCAGCCGTTCCGCGGCATCCGCTACGTCGACGGGGAGACCGGCCGCCACGCGGAGGGGCTCTTCCGCTCCGGCCCGGGCCTCGGCGCCCGGCGTACGGAGCTGCAGGCCGCGCTGGCCGAACGCGCCTCCCGGCTCGGCGTACGGGTGCTCCCGGGGCGCGTCGACCAGGTACGCCAGGACGGCGACCGGGTCACGGCCGCCGGGCTCACCGCCCGCTACCTCGTCGCGGCGGACGGGCTGCACTCCCCCGTCCGGCGCGGACTCGGCCTGTCGGCACCGCTCGCGCCCCGCCGCCGGGCCCGCTACGGGCTGCGCCGCCACTACGCCGTCGAGCCGTGGAGCGACCTCGTCGAGGTGCACTGGTCGGCGCGGTGCGAGGCCTATGTCACCCCGCTGGCGCCCGACCGGATCGGCGTGGCCGTACTGACCTGCGACCAGGCGCCCTTCGACGTGCAACTGGCCCGCTTCCCGCTGCTGTCGGCGCGTCTGGCCGCGGCGGGGACGACGGGCGCGCCGGCCGCGGTGCGCGGCGCCGGGCCGCTGCGCCAGGGGGCCCGCGTACGGGTGGCGGGGCGCGTGCTGTTCGTGGGGGACGCGGCCGGGTACGTGGACGCGCTGACCGGTGAGGGACTCACCCTCGCCGTGACGGCCGCGGGCGAGCTGGTGCGCTGCGTACGGGCAGGGCGTCCTCAGGCCTACGAGCAGGCCTGGCGGGACCTGACGCGCAGCTACCGCACCCTCACCGCGTCGCTCCTGTGGGCCCGTCACCAGCCGCGGCTCGCACCACGGATCGTCCCGGCGGCCGCCCGGCTCCCCCGCCTGTTCACGGGGGCGGTGAACCTGCTCGCGTGAGCACGGGTGAGCGCGCACGCGACGGCACCCCGCGCGCGGGGCGCGGGGTGCCGCTCGGGTGGGGCCGGACGGTCGGTCAGGCCGAGCTCTCCCGGTGGTTCCTCAGGGCCAGGCCCGCGAGCACCGCGCCGCCCGCCGCGCACAGCATGACGGTGACACCCGCCCAGGCGAGGGTGCCGCCCAGCGCACCCGCCAGCGGGTCGTACTGCAGCGATCCGCCGAGCACGTGCAGGGCGACGACGCCGAGCGCCGTGGCCGCGCCCGCCCGCCACACCGCGGCGGTGTCCCGGAGTGCGACCAGTGCACCGCTCACCAGGCAGAGCACGGTGACGAGGAGGGGCAGGTAGTCCAGGGGCACCGCGGACTGCAGGGCCGTCAGGTCGTTCGGCAGGTGCAGCGCGCCGCTCACCAGCAGGGCGACCGCCACGGGCCAGCGCAGGACGTGCCGCAGCGCCCGGTCGCGGGAGGGGGCAGCGGCGGGCGGGTCGACTGCGGCGGTGCGCCGGGGAGGCTCCTGGTACGGGGCGTCGTACAGCACCGCGTACGGGGGCACGTACGGCTCCTCGCGGGGCTCCTCGGGCGGCTCGGGGTTCCCGGCGGCGTGCCGGGCGACCGGACCGGCGGGCTCGGCGACCCGCTGCCGTTCGGCCGGGGCCTCGTCCTCCTTGCCGAGGATCGTCACGAGCAGGGCGACGTCCTCGATGGACCGCCCGACGGCGGCGGCTCGCAGCGTGAGGTCCGCCTCGGCCACCTCCTGCGGCGATTCGCCCAGCAGGGCGACCATGCGTCGTACGTCCTGTACGGGCCGGGTCACCGCGGCCGCGCGCAGGGCGTCGTGCCCGGCGTCGGGCAGCGGGCCGCCCTCCTTGAGGAGGCTCACGAGTGCGGTGACCTCCTCGACCGGACGACAGGTGGCCGCCGTCTCCAGCAGGGTCCGCATCGGCGGCGTGGTCGGCTCGTCCGGGACTATGGGGTCGGGGGTCCCCCGGCGGTCGTCTTCGTGTTTCGCCGCGAGGGTGATGGGGTCATTCATGGAAAGCTCCGTTCGCCGACGCGCGGGTCTACGCAATCGCGCGCCGGTCATCGTGCGTCATGGGAAGCGCACGCTTTGTTACATTGAGTGCCAATTCCGTTCACTGCGCCATTCGGGGCGGGCAAACGGGGGTCGCCGCCCGTGCCCCAGGGGAAAGGGCGTCGGCCGTGCCCGACTTTCGCCAGGTCCGCCGCCGCTGCGCGCTCCTGCTGCCCGTGGTGTTGCTGCTGCTGGGCGCCGCGCCCGGGCCTGCCGGGCCGGTCGTGGACACCGACCGCGGTCCGGTACGGGGCCTCGCGCACGGCGCGTACGACACCTTCGAGGGCATCCCCTTCGCCGCTCCCCCGACCGGCCCGCTGCGGTGGCGGCTGCCGGAGCCGGCGGCCCGGTGGGAGGGCGTGCGCGACGCCGGAGCCGCCGGTGCGCGCTGCGTGCAGCTGCCCGCGGTGGGGCCGGGCGGGCCGACCGGCTCCGAGGACTGCCTGTACCTCAACGTCACCGCTCCGGCGGGCCGCGCCGCCGGAGGCCGGCAGCGGCCCGTCATGGTCTGGTTCCACGGCGGCGGCTTCTTCAGCGGCGCGGGCGACGCCTACCGGCCCGACCGGCTCGCCGTGCGGGGTGACGCCGTGGTCGTCACGGTGAACTACCGGCTGGGCGTCTTCGGCCTCTTCGGCCATCCGGAGCTCGGCGGCGCCCCCGGCTTCGCCCTGGCGGACCAGCGGGCGGCGCTGCGCTGGGTCCGCGCGAACGCGCGGAGCTTCGGCGCGGACCCGGGCAACGTGACCGTCTTCGGAGAATCGGCCGGCGCCCTCAGCGTGTGCGCGCACCTCACCTCACCGGCCTCGGCGGGCCTGTTCCAACGGGCGATCGTGCAGAGCGGATCGTGCTCCACCACGACACCCCCGCGGGCCCTGCTCCCCGGCCTCGGCAGGTACGAGCCCTTCGTGCCGCAGGCGCGCACCGTGGCGGACGGCGCCCTGGCGGCGGCCCGGCTCGGCTGCGACCGGCCGGGCGGGGCCCTGGACTGCCTGCGCCGGCTGGACACGGGCACGCTGGCCACCGCCGAGCTGATGCAGCGCTTCTCGCTGGTCTCCTACGGCAACGACGTGCTGCCGATGGAGCCGCGGCGGGCGCTGGAGGCGGGCCGGTTCCACCGGGTGCCGGTGATCCAGGGGACCACCCGGGACGAGGTGCGCCTCTTCCTCGCGCAGACCCTGGCGGCGTATCCGATTCCCGACCGGGCCGCCTACCGGGCCCGGACGGAGCAGTCCTTCGACGCGCCGACCGCCCGCGCGGTGGAGGCGGCCTATCCGGTGTCGGCCTTCCCGACCCCGGCGGTGGCGTGGGCCGCCGTACTGACCGACGCGTCGTTCATCTGCCCCACGTTGCGGGACGGCGCCGCACTCGGGCAGTACGTGCCGGTGTACACGTACCGGTTCAGCGACCGGGGCGCGCCCGACTTCACCGGGCAGCCGGAGCCGCCCGACCTGCCGTTCGGTGCGGCCCACGGCTTCGAACTGCCCTATCTGTTCACGATCGCGGCACTGACCGAGCCGCAGCTCCGGCTCGCGGACCGGATGACGGGCTACTGGACCTCCTTCGCCCGCACCGGTGTTCCGCAGGCGCCGGGAGCCCCCGTGTGGCCGCGCGACCCGAGCTCCGCGTCGGCGCTCTCGCTGGCGCCTGGGGCGGACGGGATCCGGACGGTGGACGCACGGGCCGAGCACCACTGCGCGCTCTGGGACGCTCGGTGGCCCGGGGTCACCAGGACTCGGTGATGATCACCCCGTCGTCCGGCATCTGGAGCGTCACCGTGCCCGTGTCCCCGTAGACCTCGTGCCGCCAGGCGGTGAACACCGCGGCGATCCGGCGGGCGGCATCGCCGCGGCCCTTGCCCACTTCTCGGGTGGTGAAGGTGATCCGCGCCTCGCCGACCGTGCGCACCTTGCGGACGCGGGCCTCCTTGACCACCTCGGAGGGCGCGTACCCGCTCTCGGACTTCTTGCGATGCCGCAGGTAGTACGCGGTGAAGTCCCGGGTCATGTCGAACCAGTCCGCCGGACCGCAGGGGCCTCCGCCGTTGGCCATCTCGCCGTCGGTCGGCGGGCCCACGTAGGCACCGGTGTCCTCGTCGGTGGGCGGCCCTGCGTACCCGCCCGTCTCCTCGTCGGTCGGCGGACCCGCGTACCCGCCCGTCTCCTCATCGGTGGGTGGCCCCGCGTACCCGCCCGTCTCCTGGTCCGTCGGCGGCCCGGCGTTCCCGCCCGTGCCCTCGTCCGTCGGCACGTCGCGACCGCAGTCGGCCGGGGCGACGGCGGGCAGGCCCGCGGGCGGCGCGGCCAGCCGGGCCGCCTGGGTGGTCCCGCACGCCGCCAGGGCGGCGCACAGGAGCCCCGCCACCGTCACCCGCCCGGTCAGGGACCTTGCTGTCTTCATCATGTACGTCCCCCTCGACCATCAAGAGGCGATGACGGCGTCCGGGGTTCCACCTCCCGGCCGGTCGGACCTCAGGCGAGTCGCAGGACGTCCCCGACCCGGGCGGTACCCGGTGTGACGATCCCGGCGAGCACGTCGAGCCGGTTGTCGTGGGCCGTGGCGATGGCCCTCAGGGAGCGCCGGGTGTTCTTGCCGGAGCCGAGTTTGCCGTCCGCGTCGCGCACGGGGTACAGCCGGTCACCCACGAGGCCTCGCTCGTCGACCTCCACGGCGCAGCCGTTCACCGCCGGTCGACTTGATCGGGTACCGCCAGAGCCGCTCTATCGCACCAAGATCTTTCTCCATTCCTTGGAGGACTACGGTGGCCTCATGACCGGTTCCCGCCCTCTGCCCCTGCTCTACCTCGATGTCGACGGTCCGCTGATCCCCTTCGGCGCCGGGCCGTATCCCTGTGGCGACGACGCCAATCCCCTGCTCGCCCGGATCGATCCCGCCCTCGGACCCCTGCTGGCGGCGCTGCCGTGCGAGCCGGTGTGGGCCACGACGTGGATGGCGGAGGCCAACGAGTGCGTGGCGCCCCGGCTCGGTCTGCCGGAGCTGCCCGTGGTGGCCTGGCCGGAACCGTCCGACGAGGACGGGCGGGGCGGCATTCACTGGAAGACCCCCGCCCTCGTCGACCACGCGGCCGGGCGGCCCTTCGTCTGGGTCGACGACGAGATCACCGGTGCCGACCGGGCCTGGGTGGCCGACCGGCACCCGGGCCGGGCGCTCCTGCACCGCGTCGATCCCGGACGGGGGCTGACCGGGGCCGATCTCGATGTACTGCGGGCGTGGCTCCGGGTGTGACTCCGCTCGGGGCGGCCCCCACCGGGTTCACCGCCTCGTGTGCGACCGGCGTGCGCAGCACACCCGGTGGCGCCCGGCCGTCGGGCCCCGCGGTCGCCGCCCGCCGACCGGGCCTGGGCTCAACGGGCCGCGGGCGTCGCCGCGCTCGGATCGGCCGCCCAGGACGCGGCGATCAGGGAACGTTCCGCCGCCGCCAGGTGGGTGGCCGCGGCCAGCCAGGCCCAGGCGTAACCGTCCGGCGAGGGATCGGCCAGGCGGCCGAACACGTCACGGGGACGGCGGTCGGCCTCGGTCGCCAGGGCGGCGGCCAGGTCCGCCGCCGCCGTGAGTCCGGCCCGGCGCAGCGGGCCGTACGAGGCGGCCGCCAGGGACGACGTGCCCCGTGCGGTCTCGGCGAGGGCGCGGCGGCCCCCCGCCACCCCGGTCTCCAGGAGGCGGCGCACCCGCCACAGCGGGGAGTCGGCCAGCGGGTCCGGGACCTCGGCCACCGGGAGCGGTACGGAGGCGGCAGCTCCCGCCGGGAAGTGCATGCCCTGGAGGCGGTCGTAGCCGAGGTCGGCCCGGCCCAGCCATTCCTCGGGCAGCCGCAGCGTGTACTCCGCTCCCGGCACCGGGCCGACCGCCAGGGGGCGGAGCGTCGCGGTGCGGTCCAGGTCGGGACGGCCCAGGACGCGCAGCTGGACTCCGGGGTGGGCGGCGATGCGGCGCAGGTTCTCCGTGTGCGCGAGCTCCGGGTGCGGATGTGCGGGCAGCAGCCGCAGCAGCGGCCCGTCCGGGCGCGCCTCGCGGACCAGAAGGTGCTCGCCGGCCGCGCCGACCACCGTGACGTCGCAACCGAGCAGCGCGGTCTCGGCTCCTTCCGGGTCGGCCGACAGCTCGGCGACGGCCTCGGCCGCAAGACGGCCGAAGAGTGCCGCTGCGGGCGGCTCGGTCCAGGCGATACCGGGCAGCGGGGTCGCCCTGACGCCCCGTCCGGCACCGAGTCTGCCCTCGGCGGAGACCGTCGCACCGACGATGCGCAGGCCCCCGCGGGCGAGGCCGGCATGGTCGAGGGTGGCACCGCCGAGGGCGACGGAGGCGGAACCGGCGCCGCGGGCGCGGGCCAGGCCGCCGGGGCGGACGTCCGAGACCGAGTAGCGGGTGCCGTCCGGGGCCAGCAGGTGGGTGACCACGCCGCCGTACCCGGTGGCGGAGAGCACCGGTTCCCGGCACAGGCCGTGCACCTGGAGGCTGCCGCCCGGCGCGTAGGCGCGGCGGGCGGTCCCGGTCAGCGCGGGGTCGGTCGAGCCGGAAGCCAGCATCCCGGCGGTGTAAAGAAGTTCGCGGAAGGCTCCGGTGAGCTCGCCGAGCCGCTGGCCGGCCCGGCGTTCGCGGGCGGCGCGCAGGCCGCGTACGACCCGTAGGGCGGCCGCTTCGGCGCGCTGGAGCCCGGCGAGGCGGGCGGTGTGCGCGGCACGCAGCAGCTCGGCCTGGACGACCGCTCCCCCGGCGGTGACTCCGGCGGCGAGGGCTTCGGCGGCCACCTGCCAGAGGGCGCCGGCAGCGCGCAGCTGGGCCGCGGTGAGGGCCGGAGCGGGCTCGACGGGAGCCGCGGCCTCGACGGGTCCGGCCGGCTGCGCGGACCCGCTGGATCCGGTGGGCCCGCCGGATCCACTGGGTCCGGCGGGCTCGCCGGGCCCGGCCGCCGCGACCGGCTCCGGCGGGGCGTCCGCGAGCGGGGCCGCGCCCAGCGCTGCGGCCCGGTGCAGGCATCGCGGGGCCAGCAGGCAGCTGCATGTGGCCTGTTCGGCCGTAGTGATCGTGCCCGCCGGGCCGGGGTTCAGGGTGACCAGCGCGTCCTCGCCGAAGCGGAGGGTGACGGTGCCGTCGGCCGCGAGGGTGGCTCCCGCCGCGCAGCCCTCGGTGGCGGCGTCGAGCTTCTTGCGCAGGCGGGGGGTGAGGTTCTCGACGGCTTCGGCGAGCACCTCGGGGGCGACGGGCGGCAGTTCGGTGCTCTCGGTGCTCTCGGTACTCAACGGGACTCTCCACGGAGGCGGTCGCCCACCCAGCGGGCGAGGGCGAGGGGACTGAGGGCGGCCACGGGCATGCCGGCCGCCACGAGTTGCCGCGCGACCGGGACCGAGTACCGGGGCGTCCCCTCGTCGTCGAGCGCGGCACAGCCCAGCAGGTGGGCGCCGGATGCGGCCAGCGCGCGGACCTCGCCGAGGAGCCCGCCGATCGGCGCGCCCTCCTCGAAGTCGCTGACCACGACGACCAGGGTGCGGCTCGGGACGGTGATCAGGGAACGGGCGTGCGCGAGGCCGGCGGCGATGTGCGTGCCGCCGCCGACGCGGACCTCCAGCAGCAGGGAGAGCGGGTCCTCGACCCGGTCGGTGAGGTCCACGACCTGGGTGGAGAAGGCGAGGAAGTGGGTGGACAGGGTCGGTACGCCGCCCAACACGGCCGCGGTCAGGGCCGACCAGATGACGGAGGCCTCCATGGAACCGGAGACGTCGACGACCAGGATCAGCCGCCAGTCGGCCTCGCGGCTCGCCCGGGTGCTGAAGACGGGCCGCTCCGGGACCACGACCACGGTGCCGTCGGCCCGGCGCCGGGTGTGCGCGAGGTTGGCGCGCAGGGTGCGGGCCAGGTCGAGCCTGCCGCCGGGGCGGCGGGTGGGGCGCGGGGTGGCGAGTCCGGACAGGGCCGGTCGCAGCCGGGTGGCGAGTTCCTTGGCGAGTTCGTCCACGAGCCTGCGCACCAGGGGACGCAGACGGGCGAGTTGGGCCTCCGGCATGCCGCCGGCCAGGGAGAGGACGGAGCTCAGCAGTTCCACCGAGGGCCGTACGGCCGCCGGATCGAGCTGGGTGAGCACGTCGGTACGGCCCGCTTCGGCCGCTCCCGCCAGCACCTCCTCCCGTACGTCCGCGCCGAACAGCGCCTCGAGCTCCTGCGACCACTCCCGGGCAGTGGGGAAGGAGGCCTCCTGGCCGCCGCCCTGGCCCCCGCCCCGGCCGAGGTCGGAGGCGCCTTCGCCGCGCCCGGCGCCGTACAGCTCGTCCAGTGCGTGGGCGTAGCGGCGGGCGCCCGCGGGGAGCCGGTCGCGTTCGCGGCCGAGCAGCAGGCGCCAGCGGTCGGCCGGGGCGAGCCGCGGGCCGTCGGCCCGGGGAGCCCGCCCGTTCGGGACGGTGGGTGCTTCCGGGGCCTCGGCCGGGGTAGCGGCCCGGACCGGGACCGCGGTCGCGGTCCGGGTCGGCGTGTCCGGCCCGGGCGGGCTCCCCGGCAGCGGGAGGGCCTTGAGGGCGTTGAGCCCGGCGGCGTCGGCGGCGGCCCAGAGGGCGAGCAGGGCCGGTGACGCGTCGAGCGCGAGGTCGACGGGGTCGCCGAGCCGTTCGGTGACGGTGTCCAGCAGCCGGTCGCGGGCGGCGGGCGAGAGGGCGTCGAAGCCCCCGCGCAGAGCGGGGAGCCGGTCGAGGAAGTCCTGGTCGGCGAGGTGCTCGACGCGGTCGAGCAGCAGGGTGAGAGCGGCCGGGGAGGACTGCAGGAGGGGGCCGGCGGCGGTCAGGAGTCCCCCGAGCCGCCGGGTCAGGGTGCGCCGGCTGTCGGCGGTGCCCGCACTGTCGATCCATCCGGCGGCGCGGCCACCGAGCTCGGCTGCCGGGTCGAGGTCGAGCAAAACCCGGACGGCCAGGGCCGCGCCCTGCATCATCGGGGACGCGGTGGCGGCCAGGTCGGCGAGGGCGTCGTCGGTGCGCAGGCCCAGGTGGTGGGCGGCGGCCCGGTCGGCGAGGGCCACGAGGGCGGCCGCGTCGGCGGGGTCCTCGCTCCCGGCGAGACCGGGCAGGCAGCGCACGGCCGCTTCGAGGAGGTCGCCGGCGAGGGCGGCGGCGGCCGCCCGGGACGCGGCGGAGGTGCCGGGCAGGTGGCCGCGGTGGAGGGCCTCCAGGAGGTCGAGGGCGTCGAGCAGTTCGGGCAGGGTCGCCGTCTGCGGCAGGGCGGTGGCCGCCTCGTGGAGGCGTACGTCGACCAGCTCGGGCAGATCGCACCGCGCGGCGGCGGCCAGCCCGGCGAGGATCTGCGCCGGGGTCGGCCCGCCCTCGGCGGCGGCCCGGCGGGCGGTCTCGCGCAGCGTTCCGGCGGCCGCCTGCGCGGCGGTGACTCCGCGCACCCCGGCGAGATCCAGCCGGGCCGGGACGGAGGGCGTCCAGGACAGCCGCCACTTGGTGCCGAGGGCGGTGCCGTCGCCGGTGGCAGCCACGGTGAGGGGCTCGCCGTAGGAGGCGCCGCACACGAGGAGCCGTTGCAGCACGACCTCGCGGCGGCCGTCGAGGGCGGAGCGGAGCGGGTCGAGGCGGATCTCGCGGGGCGCGGGATCCTCGGGGGACGGCAGCCGCAGCGCGGCGAGTTCGGCCTCTACGGAGGGGCCGAGGCCTGAGCGGGGGGCGTGCGGGGTGATCCGCCCGCGGGCGGTGCCGACGAGCACGGCCTCGAGGGCGCGGGCCAGCGCCCGGCCCCGGCCGAGCGGTTCGCCCTGGCCGAGGACGGTGGTGACGGCTTCGAGGAGTTCACCGCGGCCGGGCGCGGGCAGCTCCCGCAGGGCGGCGAGGTCGCAGGCGAGCCGCAGGGTCTCGGCGGCCTCGCCGGTGCCCGCGGTGTGCCCGGCGCGGCGCAGCTCCCGGCAGACTCCGGTGACGGCCACGGAGGCGGCCTCACGCACCCGGCCGGGGTCGCCGCCGGCTTCGAGGACGGCCTGCTGCCAGCGGGGATCGCGAATACCGGCGGGATATCCGGAGCGGGAGTCGAGCAGGTCGAAGGAGTACGGCACGAAGGAGGTGACGGCCGGCGCCACATCCCCGGTGGTACCCCCGGACCCGCCCTTCTCGCCGTCCCGCGGCCCCGGCACGCTCCTCGGCGCGACGGCGTCCGGCCCGACGGACACGCCTGACCGGGAGCCGGAGTCGGAGCCGGAGCCGAGGTCGAGGGAGGGGGCGGGGCCGGACCCGAGGCCGCAGCCAGCGTCCGGGCCGGACCGATGGCCGGAGTCGTCGGCGGCAGGAGAAGTGCCGGCATGGCTGCCCGGGAGGACCGGGGCGTGGAACGCGCCGATCACCGCGGCCACACGGTGACCGGCGGTGACCGCGCCTGCGATCACGCTCCTCATGTGCGCCTCGCGGGCCAGGTCCGTCGCCGGGACGGCGCTCGTGTCCGCGCGCAGCGCCCAGCCGACGCCGAGCGCCGCGCGCCGTACGGCTTCCGGTGAGCACCCCGGTGCCAGGACCTCGACGGCCCGGTCCCAGAGGTCGTCGCCGTCCCGGCCCGTGCCGGCGGCGGTGAGTGCGTCCGCGAAGGACCCGCCGGGCCGCGGCCCGGTGAACGGCCCACCAGCAGGATCCGTAGCGGCCTGCGGGTCCGAGGCCCGGGTCGGGGACGCCGCGCCGTCCGGGGGCTGCGCAGCGGCATGCCCCTGGGGCGGCGTTGCGGTCGGCTCGGTCCAGCCGCGGTCCGCCAGGGGGAGGTCGCAGCAGATGACGGACGCGCCGGACCGGCGGGCCCAGCGGATCGCGGCAAGCTCCGGGGAGAAGTCCGCGAACGGGTAGAACGCGAGGCGGCCGTCCTCCCCGGTGCCCGCGAGGGCCACCGGGGCCTGCGTCTCCGGGTCGGCGAGGTGCTCCAGCCAGGGCTGGAACTCCGCCGGGAGCTCGACGCACACCACGTCGGCGCCCGAGGCGTCCAGCAGATCCGGTACCACCGCGGCCAGCGCGGGGCTGTGGTGGCGCACGCCGATGAGGTATGGCTCGCGGGTCGCGGCGAGGAGGTCGACCGCAGCGCGCGGGTCGGTGTGCGGCTCGGTGTGCGTCAACGCAGGCTCCCGCGCAGGTCCCAGAGGCGGCGCCACATCGCCGAACCGTCCTCGGCGCGGCGCCGGACCGGGCCGTCCCAGTACCCCAGCAGCCGTCCGTGGTCGGCCGGGTCGTCCTTGCGCACGACGCCCAGCAGGTGCCCCGGCAGCAGGTCCAGTACGTCCCCGCCCGGCAGGTACGCGGCGGCGACCCCGAGCGAGGCCGCCACCTGAACGGCTTCGGCCGTGGACATGACCGTACCGGGGCGCTCCACGTCCCAGCCCTCGGCGGAACGTCCGGAGCGCAGGTCGCGGAAGACGGTGACGAGGGCGTCGAGCACGGCGTCGTCCACCCCGAAGGCGGCTCCGGCCCGCTGGACGGCGGCGACCGCCTGGCGGCGGATCAGCGTGGCCTCGGCGTCCGCGTCGGCGATCGGGGCGACCGTCTCGAAGTTGAAGCGCCGCTTGAGGGCGGCGGACATCTCGGAAACGCCGCGGTCGCGCAGGTTGGCGGTGGCGATGACGGTGAAACCGGGGGCCGCGGCGACCACCGCGTCCTCGGTGGCGGTCAGTTCGGGCACGCTGATCCGGCGGTCGGACAGGATCGACACGAGCGCGTCCTGCACCTCGGGGAGGCAGCGGGTGATCTCCTCGACACGGACGACGCGTCCGGTGCGCATGGCGGAGAGCACCGGGGAGTCGACCAGGGCCTGCGAGGTGGGCCCCTGGGCGAGCAGCAGCGCGTAGTTCCAGCCGTAGCGGAAGGCATCCTCGGTGGTCCCGGCCGTGCCCTGAACCGTGAGGGCGCTGGTACCGCTGACGGCGGCCGCCAGCAGCTCGGACAGCATCGACTTGGCGGTACCGGGCTCGCCGGTGAGGAGCAGGCCGCGCTCGCCGGCCAGGGTGACGACGCAGCGCTCCACGAGGGCGCGTTCACCGACGAACTTGGGGGCGATGGCCAGCTTGGTCGGGAGTCCGGCGCGGCGCTTGGGCAGGGCCAGCTCGGCCCCGTCGCTGCCGCAGACGAAGGTGACGACGGCGCGCGGGGTCAGCGCCCAGCCGGGCGGGCGGGGGCCGGGGTCCTGGGCGGCGAGGAAGGCGAGCTCGGCGGCGTGGCGTTCCTCTGCGGGCAGTACCTGCCGGGCGGCGGGAGCGGTTTCTTCGGTGACGGTCATCGGGGTCGTCCTCTGGAACGTGTACGGAAGGTCGGTCGGGGGGTACGGGGCTGGTACAGGAGGTCGGTCCGGCGGGGCGCGGCGCACCTGCGGGCAGGTGCGCCGCGCCCTTCGAACGTGCCGGGGCCGCTCTCAGCGGCGGCGGCCGCGGGTGCGCTTCACCTTGAGTTCCTCGAAGCGCGGCAGGTCGCCCTCCCGGACGCGCTGCCAGGCCCGGCGGAAGAGCTCCGCAGCCGGTTCGGCCGGGACCAGCACGCCCAGCGACGGCCGGTCACCGGCGCCCAGGCCGTACAGGGGGAGCTTCCACTGCTCCACCGGCAGCGTCGGGGAGGGCATGTCCGCCCAGCCGCCCGGCAGGAACAGCGAGCGCCCGGCCCGGCTGCGGCCGGCCGTGACCACCAGGTCGGTGGCGGCCAGTTCGGCGCGGGCGGCCTTGAGGCGGGCCGGCTTCCAGCCCGTCCACCGCGCGGTGTTGCGGTCGGTGGGGTCGGGCATGGCGAGCAGCGTCAGGTACAGGGTGGCCGCGTCGGCGCCCAGGCCGTGCCGCTCGCTCACCTCCTCCACCAGGTCGGGGACGGAGCGGCTCGGGTCTTGCGGCCACCAGGTGCCGTCCGCGCCCGCCGACCCGGCCGCCGGGGCGCCCGGGTCGGCGAGCAGCGCGGCGAAGCGCGGGTCGTGGGCGGTGCGCAGTGCGGTCTCGGCGGCGGAGGGCCGCTGGTCGTCCCCGCGCAGCGCCGGCAGGTACGGGTCGGAGCCGGTGGAGTCGAGCAGGGCCGGGCGCAGGGCGGGCTTGGGCTGGTCGTCGTGGGTGGCCATGACGACGGCTCCGTACCGCTCGTAGCCCTCGCCGGTCTCGGTCGGCGTGCCGGCCGCAGAGCGGAAGGCGGGCAGGCTGGTGTAGTGCCCGATCTCCAGGAGCAGTTCGGGCGCGGCCAGCCGCTGCCGTACTGCGGTCAGTACGGGCGGCAGGGCCGCTCGTACGGCATCGCCCGCGGGCAGCCGGTGGGCCAGCCAGGCCGCCATGGCCAGGGTTCCGGTCAGGACGGACGCGGTGAACGGGCTGGTGGCCGGTTCGGCGGGCTCCACGTGGTCGCCCTTCACGGTCCAGGCCACGTCGACGGACAGCTCGCGGGAGGCGGCCGGGTCGAGCAGTGCGGCCAGGGCGCGGTGCGCGGGCCAGCTGCCGCCCACGGCGCGCGCGGCTTCCGTGGCCAGCCAGTCGGGCACGGGGGTGCGCCGGCCCACGCGCCGGTTCCAGACCTCCGCGGCGGCAGCGACGTCGGGTCCCTCGCTCCACAGCTTCGCCGGATCGGCGGGGAGCAGGGCTCCGACGACGGCGCGCCGCAGCTCGGCGTCGAGGGTCTTGAGCTCGTCGCGGGCGTGGGCGGCGTCGGCGGCCTTGACCCCGAGGGCGGTGCGCAGTTCGGGTTCCAGGAAGTTGCGTTCGTAGCTGTCGACGGCCGGGAGTCCGGCGAGCACCAGGCGGGCGAGGGCGCCGGAGACTCCGGTGAGCCGGGAGAACTCCTCCGCCGCTTCGGGACGGAAGGGCGCGGGGCCGTGCTCGGCGGCCGCGCCGAGGAAGGCGGTCAGCCAGCCGGCGCCGCGTTCGCGGTCGCCGAGCGGGGCGTCGCCGCGCACGGAGTAGGGGCCGGGGACGGTGAAGCGGCCGGTCGGGTCGTACAGCAGGGCGCCGAACTCGTGGCCCTCGGGCACGGATTCGCTGTGCTCGGTCAGCGCGAGGACGGCTCCGCCGCCCAGCGGCAGCAGGCTGCGGTGGTGGACGTTGCGTTCGCCGTCCGGGGTGAGCAGGTGCTGCCGGTCGAGGCGGAGCAGGACCCGGCGCCAGTGGTCGGCGGAGCCTTCGGCCGAGGCCAGGCCGAGGGCGTCGACGGTGCCGAGCAGGGTGAGCAGTCCCTCCCGTTGCTCGTCGGTAGGCGCGACGGTGACGGCGCGGTAGGCGACGGCCGCGGGCTGGTCCAGCAGCGGCGTCCACGTGAAGGACCAGTACGGCAGTGCGGGGGTGTCGAAGTGCAGCAGCCCGGGCACCGGGGCGGCTTCGGTCCGCGTGCGGGCCGCGCCGATTTCGGTCAGCGTGTAGTGGGCCGCGTCGCTCTCGCCGTTCCAGCGGTAGTAGCCGGGGCCGATGAGGCCGCTGAGCCCGTCGGCGATCAGCCGGTCGCCGGGGCCCTGCTCGCGCTCCTCGGCGGGGGTGGTGTCCGGGTGGAGCCGGGCGGCGATCGCGTCCAGGGACTTCTGCTGGGTGAGGGTGAAGCGCAGGACCTCGACGATCCCCCCGATGATCTCGGGGGCGGTGATCCGCGGCAGGGCGGCGCTCACCAGGTCGGGCAGGTCGGCGGCCTTCTCTGCCGCGGCGGCGGACTTGAGCAGGGCGGCCACGGTCTCCCGGTCGGCGGCGCGCAGGGCGGTCGAGCCCTCGGTGTCACGGGGCCGCAGGGCGTACCAGTGCGACAGCGGCGGAAGGTCCACGCTGCCCGTGCCGAAGACGGAACGGCGGCGGTGGCCGTCGCGCGACCGGGCGGTGACCACGCCGTCCGGGTCGGTGATGCTCAGCTCCTGCCAGTGCTGGGACAGGACTCGGGGCCGGTCGTCGCCGGGGAGGACGAGGGCGGCGACGGGCATGTCGCGGCCCTCGGGCACGGTGACGGTACGGCCGCCGGTGTCGGTGCCCTCCCACCCGTTGTCGGGGACGCGTACGGTGCGCCAGCCGAGCAGGCCGTCGGTGGGCTCGCCGAGGACCGAGCCGGCCACGGTGGGCGTCGGCCGCAGCCGGTTTCCGTGCGTGGCACGGCGGACGTTCTCCGGGTGCGCGCGCTCGGCGTCGGCGAGGAAGGCGGGCAGGGAGAACCTGCCGTAGGCCGCTCCGACGGGGTCGTACTCGAGCCAGCCGCTGTCGTTGTTCTGGTCGCGCTGCTGCCACACCCAGTACGAGGTGCCGTCGGAGAGCAGGGGCCGCTCGTCCGGCAGCTTCGTGTCGCCGCGGTGCAGGACTCCGCCGCCGGTGGCGCGCCCGCCGCCCGGGAGCGGCAGGGAGAGGTGGTCGCTGCGCAGCGACCAGTGGCTGCGGTTTGTCTCCAGGGTGAAGACGGTGCCGGGCGAGTGGTGCCAGTAGCCCTGGGTCCCGTTGGTGTTCCAGGAGGACCAGAAGACGAGCAGTTCACCGTCGACGTAGTGGAAACCGTGGTTGTACGAGGTCCCGGTCGGCACTCGCAGGTCGTGCGTGAGGAGGGTGGAGTCGGCGTCGATGACCCGGACCTGGGTCTGGTTGGCGACGATCAGGTACGGCCAGGCCTCCACCACGTTCAGGGCATCCCGTCCCCGGGCGGGGGCCAGTTCGGCCAGGGCCTCCTCCCAGGAGGGCCAGGCCAGCTCCTCGAAGAGTCCGCCGCGCAGGGTACGGGCGAGGGTTTCGGCGAGGTCGGCCGCGGCGGCGGCGGCCACTTCCTCGGGGGCGAGTTCCAGGGCTTCGGTGGGCAGCCAGCTCAGGCGCGCGATGGCCTCGGGGACCCCGGGCAGGCCGGCGGCGGTGGAGTCGAGGGCGACGTCGCGCATCCACGTGGCCAGCAGCGGGCGGCCTCCGGGCGAGGCGGCCACGCACCGGACGACGTCGGCGCAGCCGTCGCCGAGGCTGCTCAGCGCACGGCGGAAGGCGGGGTGGAAGCGCTGGTCCGCGGCGAGGGCGAGCAGGTCGCGGCGGTGTTCGCCGTCGGCCCACTCGGACAGGTTCAGGTGGTCGTACCGGCGGCGGCGGTTCTCGGTCTCGGCCTCGGGGTCGGCGACCGGGACATCCAGGGCGAGCAGCAGGTCGAGGAGGTCGGTGTCCTCGACGCCGACCCGCAGGCGCGCCTCCCGTTCGGGCCGGTCGAGTTCGGTGCGCAGCTGTCCGGCGCTCCGTTCGACGAGGTCGAGGAGGAGCGGGAGGGTGGGGCGCCGGCCCCAGCCCGAGTGGCGGGCGGCGTGGAAGCGCTCCAGCCAGCCGGCCGTGCCGTCGGTGCACCGCTGCTCGGCGGGGAGGTCACCGTCGGCGAGCCCGGCGGTGGCGCCGCACTCCTCCAGGATCTCCAGCCACAGGGCGGTGAACTCGCCGTCGCCGCTGGGCGGCGTCAGCCCGAGGAGGGTGCCGCGGACGGCGGGAACGCGGCGGGCCAGCGCGACGAGAGCGCCGCGGTGGGCCTTCCACCAGCCGAGCGCGGCGCGCAGGGTGGCGGGCAGGGGCAGCAGTTCGGCGAGGTAGTCCTGCTCGGGTTCGGTGCCGGTCAGGCCCGCGGCGCGGGCGAGGCGGCGCAGTTCGGCGGCGGCCTGGGCGGAGGGCGGCAGGCCGCCCGCGGTGCGGCGTACGCACAGCCGGCGGAAGCGCTCGTAGGCCTCGGCGGGGGTGACGCGGCCGGCCAGGGCCTTGCCGTAGCCGGTGAGCACCTTCACCGGCAGGGCGCCGACGAGGGCGAATTCGAGGAACACGGCGTCGAGGCGGTCCTCGTCGACGGCCAGCCCGTACTGGGCCTCGGCGGCGCGGGCCCGCCCGAACAGCTGGGCGGCGTAGGTGGTGTTCTCGACGGCGAGGAAGAGGCGCGCGGCCTGCTCGTGGAAGAGCGGCAGGAAGTGCGGGACGGCCGCGGCGAGGCGGCCGGCGAGTTCGACGCAGGCGTCGAGGGCGGCCTTGGGCTTGGTCTTGGCCTGCCGGGCGATGCGGTCGAGTTCGGGGACGACGGCGAGGGCGTGGTGGCCGTCCTCGGGGTGGTGGACCAGGACCCATTCGGGGAAGCCGAGTGCCTGGCGCTTGCTCAGCCCGACGACGGGCGGCTCGCCCTCGTCCCGTACGAGTCCCAGGAAGCCGGCGGCGAGGTCCTCGGCCGCGCCCAGTTCGGCGGGAGCGAGCCGGACCACGACGCGGTCGTCACCGAGACCGGGGTGGCGGTAGGAGCGCGCGGTCAGGTCCACGGCGCCGGGCCCGGCGCCGGTGGTGCCCGGCGGCAGTACGGCACCGGCCCTGAGCAGCAGTTCGGCCTTGTTCATGTCGATGTCTTCCTGGTGCGTGCTCACGCGTCCCCGCCCTCCTCGATCTTGCGCCCGGCGTACAGTGCCGCGGCCATCCGCATGCCTTCGGACCAGGCCACCGGTCCGACCTCGGTCAGGCGTACCGCCCGGCCGTCCTCGTCGTGCCAGCTCAGTGCGCCGGTGGTGGTCTCTTCGTCGTAATAGGGTTCGCCGATCCACACGTTGGCCTCGGCGGCGGATCCGGAGTCCCGGACCTTGCAGGTGGCGTAGCCGCCGGAGACCCGGTAGCCGAGGCTCGTGGCCCGGGCGGCGAGGCTGAAGCGGGTGGGGAAGACCCCGCCCGCGTAGTCGCGGACCTCGGTGGCGGTGGCGGCGGTCTCGGCCGGCTTGTGCCAGGTCGCCCGGTGGATCTGCTCGACCCGCTGCACGATGCCCAGCTCGGCCGCGAAGTCCCGTACGTCGTCCAGGTCGGGCAGCAGCACCGGGTGCGGGAGGGTCACCGTGCGCGGGGAGAGCCGTACGGTCTCGCCGTCGAGGTTGACCACCTTCAGCTCGCCGGAGGCGGTGGCGTCCCGCAGGAAGCCCACCTCGTCCGGATCGTCACCGAGGACGGCCACATCGCGCAGGGCGCCCTGCCAGGCCTCGTCCGGCCAGACCCGGGCGAGCAGTTCGGTCGGCACCGGCAGCGAGGACACCATCCAGCTGTCGACCTGTGCGATGCAGGCCGCCTCGTGCCGGTCGAGCCATTCGGCCAGCCTGCGCAGCCGGTCCACCTCAGGATGGTCCTTCAGTGCCTTGGGCAGTGTCTTCAACTGCCGTCCCGCTGTCCGCCCGGTGGCGGACCTCGCCGCCACCCGTCCCTCCACCAGGGCGATCTCGTACCCCTCGCCCGCTGCCAGCCAAGCCATCAGACCGTGCCCCTCCGCCTGTCCCGTCCGGTTCCGCGCAGCCCTGACAGGGGGGAGCCGACCCCCCTGAGCTGCGGTATGCCGGGAGACTAGCGAGGGCCACTGACAACGCCCACGCGAGGGCCCTCGGTAGGTTGAATGTCCGGTTCTGGGTAGTGTTTCCGGGACAGCGCGCACAGCGGCACCGGCTCGGGGTGGGGTTATGGGACGTCAGATACGTGTGTCCGGTGCAGTACTGGTGGCGCTGCTGCTGGCGGCCGCGGCCGGTTGCTCCGATCCGGTCGCGCCGGGCGGCGGGGACCCGAAGGCGTCCGCACCCGCGGGCTCGCCCTCCTCCGAAGCGCCGAAGCCCCCGAATTCACCGGGCGACGACGCCAAACCGGCCGGCGGGGACGTACTGCCGGGTTTGGTCAACGCCGCCGAGGCGCGGACCCGGCTGGCGGCGCTCAAGGTGGCCCCGGTCGGCACGATGGCCGGCTACAGCAGGGACAAGTTCACGCACTGGGCGCAACAGGGCAACAAGTGCGACACCCGCGAGGTCGTCCTCAAGCGCGACGGCACCGGGGTCACTCAGGATGCCGAGTGCAAGGCGGTGTCCGGCAACTGGAAGAGCCTCTACGACGGGGTGGTCGTCACCGAGGCGGGGAAGATGGACATCGACCACATGGTGCCGCTCGCCGAGGGCTGGCGCTCCGGCGCGGCCGGCTGGGACTCCGCCCGGCGCAAGGCCTTCGCCAACGACCTGACCCGTCCTCAGCTGCTGGCCGTGACCGCGGCCTCGAACCGCTCCAAGGGCGACCAGAGCCCGGACCTGTGGCAGCCGCCGGACAAGGCGAGCTGGTGCCAGTACGGGCGGGCCTGGACCACCGTGAAATCGACGTACGAACTGACCGTCACCGAACCGGAGAAGAAAATGCTCACCACGATGCTGGACACCTGCGCCTCATGACGCAGCCGCACCAGTGGCAGGACGAGGTGCTCGCCGGGCCGGGCGGCGCCATGACCGACGAGGTCGGTGTGATCACCGGCCCGCTGACGCTGCGCAGCACCGAGGTGGCCGGGGGGCTGCTCCGGTTCGACGTCCAGTACAAGGACGCCGACGAGTGGTACACGCTCACAGGCAGCCCCCGGCCCCACCACGGCGACCCGGCCGCCGTGCACGCCGCCGCCCTCGCGGCGATCCGCACGGGCGGCGGAGCGCAGGCCCCGACCTGAGAGGACGGCTCGGCGGACGGCCCGGCGACAGCCTTCGGCGTCGTGCGGGATCCACGTGCCTCCATGTCGGTGACCGGGCATCTCGCGGAACTCCGGTCAGAGCCTCGAACGTTCCCACCGACGCCGTCATGCTCCCGCCTCGTGCGGTCCTCACCGGCGCGGCACGACCGCGGTCAACCGGGCCGGCAACGGTGAGGGGTGGGAACGCGTGGCGATTCGGCTCGCGAAGCCGACGTACGGGCATACCCGACGAGCGCGCGCTCCTGGGTGCGGCTGCCGATCCTTGCCCACGGCCCGTCGGCCACCACCGGGTCGGTCCCCCGGCGGGGTGTGCCTGACCTGCACGGCAGCTCGGCCCCGTCGGCCCTCTCAGCGCTCGGGTGCAGCGGAGACGGCGATGCCCAGCGGCCTGGCGCCCGCCGCGAGGCGGCGGGTCGCTCCGCTGTCCAGGTCGACGACCGTGATGCCGTTCCAGTAGCCGCCACGACGGTGACATCGAAGGAGTCGTGGCCGGTGACGTAGACCTCGGCGCCGTCCCGCGACACGTCCACGTCGAAGGGTCTGCGGCCCACCGGCACCACGGCGGTGACCTCGCGCCGCGCCGTGTCGAGGACCTCAAGGACGCCGGTGGTGCCGGGCACGTTGACCCCGACGTAGGCGTGCGCGCCGTCGGGCGAGAGGGTGCCCATGCCGCCGACGCGGTACTCGCCGTCGGTGACGGGGCCGGTGCCCGTTCGGTGCGGGATCAGGGCCACCCGTACCCGGGTGCGGGTGTCGACGACGGCGACACCCTCGGCGGTGGCCACCCAGGCACGGCCGTCCGCGCCCACGGCCAGTCCGTACGGGGCCCTGCCCACGGCGACCGAGGCGACGGCGCCGTGCCGGGGGTCCACGAACGTCACGGTGTCGGCCCCGAAGTCGGCGGTCAGGAGCAGCCCCTGCGGGGTGGGCGCGGTGGCGGGCAACGGGTCGGCGGCGGAGGGCGCCGGAGCCGGCGGCGCGGACGCCGCGTTCGGACTGCAGGCGCCGAGCAGCAGGACCGCGGCGAGCGCCGTGCCCACGGCCGCCGCGTCGCCGCGGCGGGCCCCGTCGAGGAGGAGTCGGTCGTGCGCGTTCATGGTGTCCCTCTCGGCTCCGGGCGGGGAGGGCCGGGTACGTCCTCCCGCTCCGCCGTCCATGCTCGCCGCGCCGGAGCCCCCGGCGGGTCCGACCGGCGGACGGAGCGTGCGGGCGGTCCGGAGGACACCGGGGTCGACCGATCGGCTGATGCGGGACGGCTCGATCAGGCCTCGTACTCGGTGAGGTCGATGCCGTGGACCCGCACGGAGGTCCCGTACCGGGGGTCGGTGGTGTCGCGTTCCATCACCATGCCCAGTTTGCGGATCACGTTCTCGGAATCGGTGTTGCTCATCCGGTTGATCGCGACGACCCGGTCCAGGCCGCGGTCCTGGAGCGCGAACTCCAAGGTGGCGTGGGCGGCCTCGGAGGCATAGCCCTGGCCCCAGTACTGGCGGCCGAGGCGCCAGCTGATCTGCACGTCCGCCCGGGCGTCCGGCAGGTTCTCCAGGACCGAGAGGCCGACGGCGCCGATGAGCTCGCCGGAGCCGAGCAGCTCGACGGCGAAGAGCCCGAAGCCCTCGTCGTCCCACTCCTCCTCCCAGCGCTCGATCTCCTCGGCCGTCTCGTCCAGGCCGAGGGTGGAGCCCTCGCCGATCCAGCGCATCACCTCCGGGTCGGCGTTGATCTCCGACAGGGGGACGAGGTCGTCGTCGGTCCAGCGGCGGAGGAGGAGTCGGGGGGTACGGATCTCGGTCATGCCCACATCCTGCCGAAATTCCGCCGACCAGCGGTAATCGGCCGTTGCGGTGGTGTTGCGGGTTCGTGGCAGGCACCGCGGGAAGGTTCCCGCGGCTCGCCGCGGACCTCTACGGTCCGTGGGAACCGCGACCAAGGAGTGCTCCTGCCATGTCCTTCGATCTGTCGGACGAGAACCGGTACGACCGCACGCGCCTGCGGCAGTGGGCGCGCGGCCGCGCCCGCTCCGCCGGGGTGGACCGCCGTGACCTGCTGAGGCTGTTCGCGGTGGGCGCCGCCGCCGGATCGCTGGGCGTGGCGGCCGGCGGCGCCTCGGCCTCGGCGGCGCCGACCGCGGCGGGCGCGCCGGGCGTACCCCTCGCCGACCCGGTACCCCGTACGGTCAAGGCGCTGCCGCCCGAGCTGTTCACCCTTCGCGGTACGAACGCGGAGACGAACTTCGCGGCGCTGCGCGGCACGGGCCCGCTCACCCCGATCGACCGGTTCTTCGTCCGCAACCACACCTCGACCCCGCGGATCGACGCCCGCGGGTGGCGGCTGAAGGTGTGGGGCGACGGGCTCGCGGGCGGCCCGCTGGAGCTGTCGTACGAGCGGCTGCGCGCCCTGCGTCCGGTGGAGCGGACGCTGTTCATCGAGTGCGCGGGCAACGGCCGGAGCTTCTACACCGCACAGCAGGGTCAGCCGGTCACCGGCACCGCGTGGACCCTGGGCGCGATCGGCGTCGCACGCTGGCGCGGCGCACGGCTGTCGGACGTCCTGCGCCTGGCGGGCGTGACCCGCGGCGCCGTGGACGTGCTGCCGAGCGGGCTGGACGACGAGGTGGTGGCGAACGGTGTGAACCTGGGCCGGGTGCGGCGCCCGCTGCCGGTCGCCAAGGCGCTGGACGACGTACTGCTGGCCTACGAGATGAACGGGCAGCCGCTGCCGCCGGACCACGGCGGGCCGGTCCGCCTGGTCGTACCGGACTGGGTCGGGATCTCCTCGATCAAGTGGGTCGGGGACATCGAGGTGAGCGACGAGCCGCTGTACTCCCCGTGGAACACCGACATGTACCGGCTGTTCGGGCCCGAGCATCCGGCGCAGGGCGGTGAGCCGCTGACCCGGCAGACCCTCAAGAGCGCCTTCGAGCTGGAGCTGGGTGCCACCGTCCCGGTGGACCGGACCCGGCTGCTGACCGGCCGTTCCTGGTCGGGAGCGGCCCCGGTCACCCGGATCGACGTCAGCACGGACGGCGGCGGCCACTGGCGGCGCGCCCGGCTGCACGACACTCCGCGCCGGGGCGGCTGGGTGCGCTGGTCGGTGCCGTGGACCCCCCGGGCCAGGGGTGCGACGTCGCTGCTGGCGCGGGCGACCGACGCGACCGGGCGGACGCAGCCCGATCGGTCGGTCCACAACACGCAGGGCTACCTCTTCGACGCGGTGGTCCGCCATCCGGTGACGGTGGTCTGACCGGGGCCGGGGCCGGCGACCGGGGCCGGGGCAGGGCAGGAGCCGGGCCGGCGACCGGGCCCCGGGCCCGGGGTGGGGCCTTCGCGCTCAGGGGGCGTGGAAGGCGACCTCGGGAGCGTCCGGGGAGGGGCCGTCGAGCACGGGCTGCGGGCGGCCGCCCAGGTGCTGGTCGAAGAAGGCCGCGACGTAGCGCCGGGTCAGTTCGACGGAGCGGGCGCCGGGCAGTGGAGCCTCCTCGTCGGGCAGGCCCAGCTGTTCGCCGATCGCCGGGAAGTCGGTGAAGGTGAAGTGGCCCGAGTCGGCGAAGGTGATCCAGCGCTTCCAGCCGTCGAGCAGCGGCCAGTCGCGGTCCCAGCTCGCGTTGCCGCCGGGACCGCGCTGCTGCGCGCCGAGCAGCATGAAGGGGCGTCCGCCGAGTCCGGCCGCGGGGACCGGTGTGGAGAATCCGCCGTCCATGTTAATCCCGGCGCGGATCCTCGGGTCGGCGGCCATCGCGGCCGCGGCCGCGGAACCGCCGATGGAGTGACCGGCCATCGCGATGCGGCCCTTGTCGATGATTCCGGCATGGCGCCACACGGGGTTGCGTCCGGTGAGGCGGTCCAGGAGGAAGGAAACGTCGCGGGCCCGAGTGTCGCCGACGGTCCGGTAGCCCGCCTCGTCCTGGACCTTCTCGCAGGCCAGGCACGTGAGCACGCGTCCGCCGGGGAAGGCGGTCCCCACGCTCTCGTACGCGTGGTCCACGGAGGCGACGACGTAGCCGCGGGAGGCGAGGTCCTCGGCGAGCGCGGTGAGCGTGGACCGGTGGACGGTGAAGCCCGGGGAGAGCACGATCAGCGGGTACCGGCCGGCGACGGGGCGGGCGCCCGTCCGGTCGTGGTTCAGTGTGCCGGTCAGGGTCTCGACCGGGATCACCTGGTCCAGCCCCCGGTCGACCAGCAGCAGCCGGGCCTCCTCGGGGGTGAGGTAGCGGGTGGTCCGGCCGCTGTCGTGGCGCGCCGGGTAGCGCATGCTGACCATCAGCTCGCGCGGCCCGGATCCGGCCCAGGGGTCGGTGCGGCTGCGGTCCACCAGGTGCAGGTCCTCCCGGCCGACGCCGAAACGGCCGGTGGGGCGCGGAAGTTCCACCGTGGTGCGGCGGTTGCCGGTCGCCGCCGTCCCGGCGCTGACGGAGGTGTCCGCGGCGAACGAGGCCGCAGCGGTGGCGAGCGGGAGGGGCAGGAGGATCGCGGCCAGGGTCAGGGCGGCAGTGGTTCTGCGGATCTTCATGAACTTCACGCTATGCATGCGCCTCTGGCGGATCGTCAGCCTAAGAGGCGGATCCGCCGTCAGCCCCCGGTGTGAGGCGAGGGCGCCGGGTCACTCCTGAGTCGTAGGCACACTGATGGCGTCGAGCTTGGCCCGCAGATAGGTGTGCGAGTCGACGGGTTCGTGCACGATCCGGCCGACCGGGGCGGGCAGCGACTCCACCCGGGTGTGCGGGTCGCATTCGTAGAAGTAGACGAGGGAGATCAGTTCCTCGGACGGGGTGTCGGCGGGCGGTGGCAGTACGCGGTGGCGGCCCGCGCGCCAGCGGTCTCCGGTCCAGCGGGCCATCAGGTCGCCGATGTTGACGGTGAGCGCCGCAGGGTCGTAGGGCGCGTCCTGCCAGCCGTCCGCGTCGGTGTGGATCTGGAGCCCGCCCGCGCCCGGCTGCCGGTCCAGGACCGTGACGGTGCCGAAGTCCGTGTGGGCCCCGATGCGGAACTGGCCGGGCAGCGGAGCGCCGACGACCTCGGTGCCCGGGTACCAGTTGAGGTTGAACCCCCAGGTGGGGTGTGAGGTGTGGCGGGTGAAGTGGTCTTCGGCCAGGCCCAGGGCGACGGCGAGGAGTTCCAGCAGTTCGTCGGAGAGGGACCTCATCCGGCGCAGGTACTCCGTCACCAGCGGGCGGAGCTGTGGCGCTTCGGCCGGCCACACGTTGGGCACGAACCATTCGGCGTCCACGGAGGGGATTCCGGTGGGGTCCTCGGCGGCGAAGGACCAGGACTCCTTGAGGTCGGGCGGCGAGGCCGCCCCCTCCGCGTAGCTGTTGGCCTCCGCCCCGGGGCCGAGCCAGCCGCGGCCGCCGACCCGGACGGCGTACGGGGCTTTCGCGCTCGCGGGCAGCCGGAAGAACCGGCCCGCCGCCTCGCGGATCCGCGCGGGCAGTGCGGGGTCCACGCCGTGCCCGGCCACCAGCAGGAAGCCGGCCGCGCGCAGGGCCTCGTCGACGCGGGCGGCCGTACGGGCGCGGGCCTCGGGCCCGCCGGACCGCCACGGTCCGAGGTCGATCACGGGAATCTGGGACGGGGCCATGGAGACCTGCCTTCCGGGGCTGCGGGCGCGTCCGGGACCGAGGCTATCGCCGCGCGCCGCCGGAGGGGATCGCCACGGAGCGTGATTCTCGGAGACCTTCTGTGCGCATTTGCCGCCGTGGATCGCGAGGATCGTCACAAGAAGCACCAGAATGGGAGGAGCAGTGGCGGCTCACCAGGGACGGAGCGAACGGTGGAGATTTCGACGAAGGAAGTCTTCGGGGCCCCGTGCTGGGTGAGCCTGATGACGCGCGACCTCGGCACGGCCCAGCATTTTTACGGTGCGGTCGTGGGCTGGAAGTTCCGCCCGACCCGTCTCGGCGAGGCGTTCTCGGTGGCGTTCCAGGGCCGGGTGCCGGTCGCGGGCATCGGGGCGCTGGCCGCGGACCTGGGGGTCGCCGCGGCATGGACCCCCTACTTCGCCGTCGACGACGCCGATGTGGCGGTGGACCGGATCCGGGAGCGGACGGGCACGATCGCGGTCGGCCCGGTCTCCTTCGCGTCCGGCGGCCGCGCCGCGCTGGTCGCCGACCCGGACGGCGCCGTCTTCGGGATCTGGGAGGGCAATGTGGAGGCGGACTGGCGGGTGGGCCGGGGCCCCTCGCCCGCCTGGCTGGAACTGCGCACCAGAAACGCCTTCGACGCGGCGATCTTCTACGGCGCGGTGCTGGAGTGGGCCACCGGCCGCGCCGGCTGCTGCGAGGTCTCGTACGAGGAGGACCAGGTCGTACTGCGGCAGGACGGTGAACCCGTCGCCCGCCTGAACAGCGGACCCGTGGAGATCGCCGCGTACTCCCCGCACACCAGGCCCCGCTGGCACGTCCACTTCCGCGTGCCGAAGCTCCGGCCGGCGGTGGAGGCCGCCCTCTCGCTGGGCGGGAGGCCCGTCTCGGACGTCATCTCCAACGCGACGGAGCGGTGGGTGACGCTCCGGGACCCGGACGGGGCCCTGTTCACCCTCACCACGGCGCTCGCGTCGGACCCGGACTGACCGGCCGGCCCCCCGCGTCGTCCGCGGGGGCGGCCTCACCCTCGGTGACGCTTCGAGATGCGGGCGCACGGCAGTCCTGGTTCGCTGAATCCGCCCGCTCTCCCCAGATCCAAGGAGCGATCATGAGCGTTTCAGGCGAGTCCCGTGGCCGGTCCCAGCAGATGCGCGCCAAGGCCCAGGAGCTGAATGCCGCGGCCGAGCGTTCGACCGACCCGGAGGAGCGCCGTCGGCTGAAGGAGAAGGCCCGCCGCCTCCAGGAGCAGAGCGAGCAGGAGGGCCGTATGGACGACCGGGGCATGGACCCGATGTAGTCCGTACGCCTACGCCTCTCCTCCCCCACCGCATCGGCCGGTGCCCGCTGCGATGGCCATCGCAGCGGGCACCGGCCGATGCGCGGTCACGGTGCCGGGGCCGGTGCCGGGGCCGGACACCCGCTAGAGCCGGACGTTCCAGTCGACCGTGGAGCGCAGGGTGCGGACGACCTTCGGGTCGCGTACCGACGGGGTGCGGTCCTCGGCCGTGACCGACAGGCGGTGCGTGCGGAGGTCGAAGAGCCACAGCTCCGCCACCGACACCTCGGTGCGGCCCTGGAATCGCTTCAGCTCCCGGCCGTCGAGGTACCAGCGGACGACGAGTTGGCGGCCGTCCGCACCGGCCAGCCTCGGTACGGACGCCTTCGCCGTGTGGCGCAGTCGCAGGGTGCGGTCGGTCGGGGTGAGCGGGGTGACGATCCGTGCGTGCTGGTAGAAGCCGCCGATCATCGACTCGACCCCGGGCAGGTTGAAGGGCTTGCCGAGAACCCGCATGAGCGAGTTGTCGGTGGGCCGGTTCAGCCCGGTCACGAAGTAGTTGCCGCCCTCGTACGCGCCGACCGTGCCGCCGTCCGGTGATTCCTCGCCGAGCCAGCGGTACCACTTGGCCCGCTGCGCGGCCATCCGGTCGGCGGACAGGACCGAGCTGTTGGATTCGGCGGGCTCGGGGCCCGTGTACTTCTCGTAATCCGGCACGCCCGGGTAGAAGTATTCGTCGGCGAGTTTGCCGAGGGAGTGGCCGGTCTCGTGGATGGCGACCTGGCCGGACTTCGGGTGGCCCGCGGAGGCCGTCGATATGCCCTCGTAACCGAGGGTGGCGCTGGGCTCGTTGTAGCCCGCTCCGCCGTACTTGGCGCTGTTGGAGAGGACGATGACGAGGTCCGCGGCGGGCGCCTTGGACACGTACGCGTCGACCTTGGGCTGGTCGATGCAGAGCAGCCGCTCGATGTTCTCGCACCAGAAGTACGAGCCGAGCGCGGTGTCGCGGACGGCGGCCGGGTCGGGGTCGCCGGAGACTCCGGATTCCCGAGAGACCGCGTCCACCGTCCAGACGTTGAAGAGGTTCCGGTAGGTGGTGTACGGCTCGACGGCGGTGACCTCGGCCCACTTCTGCTCGGCGTCGGTGTGGAACCGCCCCAGCTCGGCGGCGGTGTATCCGTCTCCGATGACCACGACGTCGAGGCGGTCGGCGGTGGAGCCGTTGTCGATCATCTTGGTGACTTCGCCGTCGGCCTGCCGCTCGGCCGGTGAGAGCCGGCCAGAGGCCTTGGCGGGGCTGCCGGCGGCCGGTACGCGGGCGTGGCCCGATCCGGCGGCGCCGCCGTGCTCCGGCCCCGGTATCTCGACCTCGACCCGGGACCCCGCGGTGTCGGCGGCGGCATCGGCGGCGCCCACGGGGCCGGCGGCCACCAGCGCGGTGGTCGCGCAGAGCGCCGCGAGGGCGCCGCGCCACACCGAACGTCCGGCCGCACGTCTGACTGGATCCATGAAGTCCTCCCCGGGGAACGGAAGTTAAGCAGTTTGTTAAGTCGAGTGAATCGGTTGCTTAAACTAGGTGGCGCGCGAGAGGTGCGCAATGCCTGCTCCCCCTGAATACTGGGGAGTTCGAGCAACCAGGGGGATTCCATGGACGAACCAGCACGGATCGGTCGCAGGGTTCAGCGCATGCGCAGTGAACTCGGTCTGACTCAGCGGCAGTTGGCGGAGCCCTCCTACACCTCGGCCTATATCTCCACGCTGGAGTCGGGCAAGGTCCGGCCGTCCGAGACCGCCCTGCGCTTTCTCGCCGCCCGCCTGGGCACCTCGTACGAGGAGCTGACCACCGGCCGCCCCGCCCACCTGGCGACCGAGCTGCGGCTCGCCCTCACCGACGCCCAGCAGACGCTGGCCACCGGCGCGGCCGACGAGGCCGCGGTGCGCTACCGGCGGCTGCTCTCCGAGGCGGAGCAGCTGGGACTGGTGCGCGAGCAGGCGGAGGCGCGGCTCGGCCTCGGGGACTGCGCGCTGGAGTCCGGGGAACTGCCTGACGCCATCGGGCATTTCGAGGCGGCCGAGCGCCTCCTGGCGGACGAGCCGCTGCCCCGCCGGGCCCGGCCGATCCGCGGCCGCGCCATCGCGCACCTGCTCGCCGGTGAGCTGCGCTACGCCTGCTACCTGCTCGAATCCACCATCGACGAGCTGGGCGCGAGCGGACTGTCCGACCCCGAGGCGCTGGTGCTGCTCAATGCCGCGATCATCGGGCCGTACCTCGACATGGGCGCCCACGCCCGGGCCGCCCGCGCCGCCGAGCTCGCGCTCGCACTGGCTCCGCAGGTCAGCGACCCGGCGCTGGTGGCCGGCATGCACCGGCAGGTGGCCCGGACCTTCCTCGCCGGGGGGCGGGTGGCCGAGGCCGACGCCTCCCTGGCCAAGGCCCAGGAGATCTACGGGCAGCTGCGACTGCGGACCGATCTGGCGCACTGCCACTGGATGCGCGGCTACGTCCAGGCACAGAACGGCGAACTCGCTTCAGCCGAACGCGAGTTGAGGATGGCCCGGGACATGCTGTCGGCCCGCCGCGCCGGGCTCTACACGGCGCAGGTGGAGGTCGAGCTGGCCGACGTACTGCGCCAGCTCGGGCGGTACGAGGAGGCCGCCGGGCTGCTCTCGGCGCTGCTGGAGCTCGGGGACAGTCACGGCGCCGTGCACGCGGGCGGAGCACACCGGCTCCTCGGCCTGATGGCCGAGGAGCGCGGGGAGGCGGAGTCCGCCGAGGAGCACTACGTACAGGCGCTGGCGCTGCTGGAGCGCAGCGGGGCGACGGGCGATCTCGCGGACCTGTGCCGGCTGCTGGGCGACCTGCTGCGGCGCACGGGCCGGGTCGAGGCCGCCATGGACGCGTACCGCACGGGCCTGGGGCACCGGGCGGCGCCCGGCACCACCACGCTGGGCCCGGCGCCCGCCGCGCCGGCGCTGCGGCCCGCCCGGGTCAGTGGTTCTCGGTGGGTCGCAGGTCCCGCGGAATGAGGGTCCAGGTCGTGGCCGCCGCGGCGACCGCGAGTACGCCGGCCAGCAGGAACGCCGGAGTGATCGCCAGGGTGTAGGCGTGCGAGGCCGTGTCGAGCAGCGCCTGGCCCACGGCGCCGCCGAGGCGTTCTGCGGTGTGCGCGGCCTCACCGACGGAATCCCGTACGGCTGCGGCGCTCGGGCCGTCCAGCTCCAGGGCGGGCAGGTTGCCCCGGTAGAGCACGGCCGCGGTGGAACCGAGGACGGCGACGCCCATGGCCGAACCGAGTTCGTAGCAGGTCTCCTCGATGGCCGCGGCGCTGGAGACCTCGGCCGCGGGTGCGGCGGAGACCAGCGTCACCGAGGCCACGGTGGTGGCGAGACCGGCACCGAGGCCCATCACGGTCAGGGCGGCCGCGAAGGCCGGGTAGCCGAGGTCGGTGAACTGCTGGAAGGTCCAGGGCAGCGCCATGCCGACGGCCAGGACGACCAGCCCGGCGCCGAGCACGTGGCGGATCGCGAAGCGCTGCATCAGCGAGGGCGCCACCATCGAGGCGGCGATCAGCGCGAGCGGGGCCGGCAGCAGGCGCACTCCGGCCTCCAGGGGCGTGTAGCCCTCGCCGTACTGGAACCACTGGGTCACCAGGAACAGGATCGCGCCCATCCCCACCATCGGCAGGAAGATCGCGGTGGCGGCGACGCTGAACGCAGGCTTGGCGAACAGCCGTACCTGCAGCAGCGGGTTGTCCAGGCGCAGCTGGCGGCGTACGAAGACGGTCAGCGCGACCGCGGCGAGCAGGAGCAGGGCCCAGGGCATCGGGTCGGCCACGCCGCTCTTGCCGAGCTGCTTGATTCCGCCGGCGAGGGCGAGCATGCCGACGATCGACTGGCCGACGCCCGACCAGTCCCAGCGGCCGGTGCTGCGGGGGGAGCGTGATTCGGGCAGGTAGCGCAGGCCTGCCGCGACGATGACGGCGGCGACGGGCAGGTTGAGGAGGAAGGCGGAGTGCCAGCCGTAGTCCTGGACGAGCAGCCCGCCGACGACCGGCCCGAAGGCCATGCCGCCGCCGAAGACGGCTGCCCAGACGGCGAGCGCGAAGGCGCGCTCCTTGGCGTCGGTGAAGACGGTCCGCAGGATCGAGACGGTGGACGGCATGATGGCCGCGCCGCCGACGCCGAGCAGGGCACGGGCCGCGATCACGTGCCAGGCCTCGGTGGAGAACACGGCTATGAGCGAGGCGAGCGAGAAGATGCCGAAGCCCGCCATGAGCAGCCGCTTGCGCCCCCAGCGGTCGCCGAGCGCACCCGCGGTGACGAGCAGTCCGGACAGGGCGAGCGCGTAGACGTCGATGATCCACAGCTGCTGTACGGCGCCCGGCCGGAGGTCACCGACCAGCGAGGGGAAGGCCACGTTGAGGATCGTGGTGTCCATGGAGATGAGCAGGAGGCTGCCGGAGAGGATCGCCAGGACGATCCACCTGCGGGGGTCCAGCGCGGGGGTGTGCATGAAGTTCCGTTCAGAGGTGCGCACGGCGCGCACGGCGGCGGGGTGTTTCAGGGCGCGGGAGCGCCGGCGGGGGGCTGCGCGACCGGCCGCGTCCCGCTGAGGAAGGAGGTCAGGACCAAGTGGCCGATCTGGCGGGGGGCGAGGTGCCCGTCGCGCACGCCCTCGGCGGCCGCGTCGAGCAGGCCCCAGAGCGAGTACCAGATCCAGTACGGCGGCAGGTCGGCGCGCAGTCGCCCCAGCCGCTGGCCGAGGGCGAGGAAGGCCAGGGCCCGCTGGTCCTGCCGGTCGACACCGGCCCGGAATTCCGGGTCCGCGAGGACGGTGGCGTCCCGCGAGGTGAAGCCGTAGAGGTGCGCGGCGGGCATCAGCGCGATGACCAGTTCCTCCAGAGCGGCGTCGAAGGCGGCCGCGTCGGCGCTCTGCGCGAGGTCGAGCGGGGCCAGGCACCCGTCGACCACCTCGATCGCCCGGACGGCGACGGCCTTGAGCAGGGCCTCACGGGTCGCGTAGCGGCGGCTCAGGGTGGCGCGGCTGGTACCGATGCCTGCGGCGATCTGCACCATCGAGGCGCTGTGATCGCCGGCGAGGACGCGGGCGGCGCCGTCCAGCAGTTCTTCTTCGTTCACCACGACTGAGCCTCCTTCGCGTCGAACGATACAAGATTGTCTCATGCGAGGCAAAGACTGCTCCCGTAAGGCCCCACGCCCTCGCCGTTATCGAAAATGGGATTCATTTCCGTATACTGCTCGCATGGCACGCAACGAAGTACGCCCGATCGTCAAGCTCCGCTCCACCGCGGGTACCGGCTACACCTACGTGACCCGCAAGAACCGGCGCAACGACCCCGACCGCATCGTGCTGCGCAAGTTCGACCCGGTCGTCCGCCGGCACGTCGACTTCCGCGAAGAGCGCTGACCCACCCCCGACACCTCTCCCCCCTCCCCCGCAAGGAGCGCACCGTGAAGCCCGGAATCCACCCCGCCTACGGCCCCGTCGTCTTCCGCGACAAGGCCGCCGACTTCGCCTTCCTCACCCGGTCGACCGCGACCGGCGACAGGACCGTCGAGTGGGAGGACGGCCGCACCTACCCCGTCATCGACGTCGAGATCTCCTCGCAGAGCCATCCCTTCCACACCGGCACCGCCCGCGTCATGGACACCGCCGGCCGCGTCGAGCGCTTCCGGCGCCGCTACGGGAGCCAGGCGTGACCCTGCGCGTCGTCATCGTCGGCGGGCTCCACGGCGAAGCCCGCCGCAGCGCGGTGCGGGATCTGCTGACCGCCGTGCCCCGCAGTGTCGCCCTGCACCACGACCTGGCCACGGCGGCCGAGGGGACCGTACGGCGCCTGGTGCACGACGCCTCGGGCGAGCTGTCCCGGGGCGAGGCCCCGCTGGTGGGCGACTGCGCGTGCTGCGCGCTGCGCGAGGATCTCCTCCCGGAACTGTGGCGGCTCGCCTCGGACGGGCGGACCCGGCTCGCCGTCGTCGAGCTGTGGGACTCCGTCGACCCGCGCGCCATGGCCGAGGTCGTGACCGGGCACGGCGGTGAGGCACTGGCCCTCACGAACGTGATCACCGCAGTCGACCCCGCCCTCGTCCTGCCGTACCTCGCCAACGGGGACGACCTGGCGGATGTGGGGCTCGCCGCGGCCCCCACCGCCCGGCGGGTGCACACCGGCTCCGGGGAACTGGCGCGGCTGGCCTTCGCCGGCTTCGACACCGAGGCAGCGGCCGCCGCCCAGCACCCGGCCTGCGCGCTGCTGCCCCAGGAGGCGGACGAGGCCGGCGTCGCCACGCTCGTCTGGCGCCGCCACCGCCCCTTCCACCCGGAGCGGCTCCACCAGGCCCTGGAGGACCTCGCGGCCGCAGCCACCCGCAGCCGCGGCCGTTTCTGGCTCGCCGACCGGCCCGACACCCTGCTGGCCTGGGACTGCGCGGGCGGCGCGCTGTGCGTGCAGAGCAACGGCCCGTGGCTCGCCTCGCTGCCGGACGCCGCGTGGGAGCTGGTGCCGCCCGTACGCAGGGCGGCCGCCGCCCTCGGCTGGCATCCCGAGCACGGGGACCGCTGCCAGCACCTGGTCTTCACCGCGCCGGACCTGGACCGCTAAGGCCTGGCCCGGCTCCTGGACGCATGCCTGCTGACCGACGCCGAGTTCGCCGCCGGCCGGCAGGCATGGAAACGCCTCCCGACCGCCTTCGACGCCTTCCTCGACCCCATCTCCTGACGGGTGGGGGTCGGTGGCCCGCGCCCGAGAATGCGTTCGGGCGACGGGGTCCGAGCCGCGTCGGTCAGTCGTCGCCCGTGGCGCGGGCGCGGGCGCCCGAGCGGGTGCGGCCCGGGGTCTGGGCCCGTTGGGGGTGGCGGCGGACGTACTCGTGCTCCAGCTCGTTCATCCGCTTCGTGTGAGTGACCAGGGCGTCGTCGGACCCGTGCAGCAGGGTCTCGTGGCGCGTGCGGTGAATGGCCTCCAGCTCCTTGAGCAGCCGGCCCTCCTCCAGTTTCCGCGCCGCCGGGCCGCCGTCGTGCTCCGTCATGGCACGTACACCTCCTCCACCGGGCCGCGGGGTCACACTCCCCATCATCCCCCGCAGCCCGGGGCGGGGCCTCCGGACGAAGTAGACACTGTCTACCCACCCTGGTAGACAGTGTCCATGGACCAGGAGAGACCGCTTCGGGAGCGGCTGATCGATGTGGGTGTCGAGCTCGTCATGAGCGAGGGCGCCGGTGCAGTCGGGCTGCGGGAGATCGCCCGCCGGGCGGGCGTCTCGCACGGGGCGCCGCGCCGGTACTTCCCCACCCACCAGTCCCTGCTGTCGGCGATCGCCCGGCGCGGGTTCGAGGATCTCGGCGAGCGCTTCGCGGCCGCGACGGCCGGCGCGCGGGAGTCCTCCCCGCGCGAGCGGGTGCGGGCGATCGGGCGCGCGTACGTCGGCTACGCGCTGCAGCATCCGGGCATGTTCGACCTGATGTTCCGCCACGACCTGCTGGACAGCACCGGCCAGCCTCCCTCCGAGAGGCCTCGGCTGCGGGAGTCGACGCTCTCGATGTTCGATCTGCTCGTCGCGCTCGTCTGCCGCTGCGGGGCCGCCGAACCCCGCGTCGCCGCCGCCGCGCTGTGGGCCAACCTGCACGGCGTGGCGCAGCTGTGGCGCTGGGGCAGTCTGCCGCTGGCGCTCGGCGGCGCCCCGCCCGCCGACGGCGTCGAACGTCTCGTCGACGCCGCCGTCGACGCGCACCTCGGTCCGGAGCCCGTATGAGGCAGCGGATCTCACTCCTCGTCAGCGTGGCGGGGGCCATGCTCGTCGCCCTGGACGGCACCGTGCTGACCGTGGCCCAGCCGAGCCTTCGGCGCGACCTCGGGGCCAGTGTGGCGCAGGTCCAGTGGACCAGTACCGCCTACCTGCTCGCGGTGGCCGCGTTCCTGGTCGTCGCCGGGCGGCTGGGCGACCGGTACGGGCACCCGCGGCTGCTCCTGGTCGGTGTGCTCGGCTTCGCCGCCGCCTCGGCCGGCATCGTGTACGCGCCCGGCGTGGGCTGGGTGATCGCCCTGCGCGGCGCACAAGGGGTGTTCGGTGCGCTGCTGCAGCCCGCGACGCTGGCGCTGCTGCGGCTCGCGTACCCGCCCGACCGACTCGCCACTGCGGTGGCCGTGCGGACGAGCGCGATCGGGGCGGCCGCGGCCGCCGGACCGCTGCTCGGTGGCCTCCTGGTGGCCCACTGGGACTGGCGGGCCGTGTTCGTGATCAATGTGCCGGCGGCTCTGGTGATCGCCGCGCTGACGCTCGCCGTGCGGGCCCCCGCGCCGCCGCGCGCGGAGCGCGGGCGGCTGGAGCTGGCCGGTGCGGCCCTGCTCGCCGCCTCCCTCGCGGTCTTCGTGCACGCGCTGGTCGGCGTGCCCGAGTACGGGTGGACCGCCGGGTCCACCGTCGTCGGGTTCGCAGCGGCCACCGGGCTCGCGGCCCTGTTCGTACGCCGCGAGCGGCGGGCCGCGCAGCCGTTCGTCCCGCACGCCGTGGCCCGGTCCACTGCGGTGACGGCCGCGATGGGGCTGCTGCTGGTCGTCTCCGCGGGCATGTTCGGGGCGCTGTTCACGGCCACGTTCCACCTCCAGGACGTCGAGGGGCTGGATCCGCTCGCCACCGGCGTGCGGGTGCTGCCGCTGACCGCGCTGATGGTCGTGGGGGCGCCGGTGGCGGGCCTGGCCCTGCGCCGGTTCGGGCCGCGCCTGACCGCGCTGGCCGGTACGGGGCTGGTCGTCGCGGGGATCGCCGGGCTGGGCTCCGCGTCCCCGGTGGCCTTCGGGGTGCTCGGCGCCGGGTTCACCACCGTCATGGTCACCGCCACCGGGGCGGTGGTGGGCGAGGCTCCCGCCGGGTACGCCGGAGTGGTCGGTGGGCTCAAGCAGACGGCCATGAACGTCGGCCCGGCCCTCGGGATCGCGGTCGCCGCGGGCTCCGGGCTGCACGGCTCGTCGCTGATGGCGCTGGCCGCGCTGGCCGCCGTAGGTCTGGTGGCGGCATCACTGCTGCCCGGCGGCACGCGCCCGGCAACTGCGGGCTACCTCGTCGGCGAAGACGAGGGCGGGCGGGGCCAGCGCGGCCCAACGGCGCACGGCCCAGCCGACCGCGAGGGGCGGCAGGGCGGGGATCGGCACGAGGCGCAGCGGGCCGTCGGAGCCGGGGACCTGCCAGCCGGGCAACGCGGGCACGACGGCGTGTCCGAGGCCTAGTTCGGCGAGCAGCAGGGCGGTGTCCCAGTCGGCCACGCTGGTGTCGGAGCTCACCCGGATGCCGGCTTCGGCGAGGGCGGCATCGAGGTGGGCACGGGAGGCGGAGTTCTCGGGCAGCCTGATGTGCCGGATGCCGGCGAGGTCTGCGGGGTCGAGGCGGGCTCGGGCGGCGAGGGGGTCGTCGGCGCCGACGGCGAGTACCCAGGGCAGTCGCATGACGGGGCGTTGCTCGATGCCGCGGACCGGGCCGCCGATGGTGATCCAGGCGAGGTCGAGGTCGTCGGCGGCGAGGGCGTCGAAGCAGCTGCGGCTGGAGTTCTCGGTCTGGAACTCCAGGCTCACCTCGGGGTGGCGGCGGCGGAAGGTGACGACTGCCTCGGACATGAAGTGCCGGACCGTCGTCGCACCGGTGGTGACGCGGACGGTGCCGCCGTCGCCCCGGACCAGGTCGTCCACGCGGCGCAGGGCGCCGTCGAGTCCGGCGATGCCGTCGGCGGCGGCTGCCTGGAGGATGCGGCCGGCCTCGGTGGGTACGACGCCACGGGCGTGGCGCTCCAGGAGGCCGGTGCCGGTCCGCTTCTCCAGGCGGCGTACGTGCTGGCTGACGGCCGATTGGGTGCAGCCGAGGTCGCGGGCCACGGCGCTGAGGCTGCCGGCGCGGCAGACGGCCACGAACACACGAAGATCATCGAGGGTCACGAGATCCAAGGTATCGCTTGGAGCCGGGGAGTAAATCCGAGGATTGACTTGGGTTTTGGATGGGATCAAGATCGATGCAGGGCCCGGGCGGCAACCCGTCCCCGTCTGCGCCCCGGGGTCCGGAACCCGGGGCGCGGGCGGGGCTGGGTGTCGACCCACCCGGCCCCCTCCTGTCCGGCACATCCGATTTCATCTCGCCCACGCGTCCCACCCCGCCCCGCGCCACCGATCGGAGGGAAACGCCGGTGCCCGATCACGCCGTCGCATGGTTGCGCGAGCTCGGTGCGCAGGAAGTCGCCCACCCGGGCGGCACGCTCCTCGCCCATCTGGAGCGCGTACGGGAACTCCTCGCGTCCTGGGGCGCGCGGCCCGCGCTCCAACGGGCGGGGCTGTGCCACGCGTTCTACGGTACGGACGGGTTCCCCACCGCCCTGCTGCCGCTCGACCGGCGGGCCGAGCTGGCCGCAGTGATCGGAGAGGAGGCGGAAGAGATCGTGTACATGTACGCCGCCTGCGACCGGGCGGCCTCGTACCCGACGCTCGCCTGTGAGGAGCCGGCCTTCCGCGACCGGTTCACGGGTCGCGTGCACTCCCCCGCCGGACAGCTGCGGCGGGACTTCGCCGAGCTGTCGGCGGCCAACGAACTCGATCTGGCGCGGATCGATCCGACGTTCCGCGAGGCGTACGGAACCGGACTCCTCGCCATGTTCACGAAGTGGCGCGGACTCCTGGGCGAGCCGGCCCGGCGGGAGTGCCGGGCCGTGCTCGGCGGCTGAGACGACGGCCGGTCAGGGTGCGGGGCGGCCGGTGAGGGTGATCTCGGCGGCGCTGGTCCAGGGGCCCCGGCCGCCGGCCTCGGTCAGCGCTCTCAGGCGCAGGTAGCGACCCTTCTTCGGGGGAAGGGCGACGGCCTTGGCGGCCGCGGTGTCGGCGAAGGTGCCAGTCGCCACCGGTGGGCCCCAGTCGGCGGTGGTGTCGGACACGTAGACCTCGTAGCCGCCGATCCTCCCGTTGACGCCGCCGTCCTGGCGCGGCAGGTGGCCGAGGCCGTCCACCGCATAGCGGGCGCCGAGGTCGATCTGGATCTCGTGCGGGAGCGCGGCGGGGGTGCCGGAGGACCAGGCGGTGTGCCACTGGGTGGCCGGGTTCCCGTCGAAGGCGCGTGCGGCGGCGCCGTTCTCCGCGGCGGTCTCCTCGCTGTCGGCGTGGACCAGGGACCAGGCGGACCGGTCGATGGGGGACGCGGCGGGCAGGGACTCGGCGGCGGGGAGGCTGGTGCCGGTGGCCGCGACGGTGAAGGCGCCCGCCTTGGTACCGGTTTTGATCCAGAGCACTCCGGAGCGGTCCGCCGGGTCGAAGAACCAGCCGGACGCGGCGGAGTCGTACGCGGCCTTGGAGGCCAGGCCCGCCACGGGGGAGCCGTCCACCGTGACGGTGGCGGGCGCGCTGGCCACGTGCAGGGTGAACTCGTAGCCGCGGGAGGCCGGTTTGCCGGTGTAGCTGCCGATGGGGGCGCCGACGGAGACGGTGACCGCACCGGAGCCGCCGGCCGGGGCGGTGACGCCGACCTGCTGGCGGGCGTAGGCGCCGGATGCGTGGGCGCGGGTGCGGCCGTCGTCCTCGTAGAGGCTGAAGGAGGAGCTGCCGCGCGGGTGGATGTCGTAGGTGAGGGTGGAGACGGGCTTCTCGCCCGTGTAGTTCATCTGCGGCCACATCGGCACGACGGCGCCGCCCTTGACGAAGAGGGGCAGGGTGTCGAGGGGCGCCCGGTATCCGTTCAGCCACCCGGGGCCCGCGTACGTCCGGCCCGTCCAGTAGTCGGTCCAGGTCCCCGCGGGGAGGTAGATGCCGTCGCGGACGGAGGTGTCGGAGACGACGGGCGCGACGAGGAAGGAGTCACCGGCCATGAACTGGCCGCTGGTGAGGTTGCCGCGGGCCACCGGGTCGTCGGGGTACTCCAGGACCATGGCGCGGGTGCTGGGGACGCCGCTCTCGTGGGCGACGCGACTCATCGTGTACAGGTACGGCATCAGCCGCATCTTGAGCTGGAGGTATTTGCGGTTCACGGAGAGGTAGGGTTCGGCGAAGCGCCAGGGCTGCTTGTCCTGGTAGCCGGCGGACGGGTTGGTCGCGCCCCAGCCGGACATGGTCATGAAGGCCGGGGTGAAGGCCTTCCACTGGAGGTCGCGGGTGTAGGTCTGCGGGCTGCCGCCGAAGATGCCGTCGATGTCGCCGGCGGCGTAGTTGAGGCCGGAGAGACCCGCTCCGGTGATCGCGGGGACGTGCCAGCGCATGTCGTCCCAGGTGCCGTGGGTGTCGCCGGTCCAGACGACGGCATTGCGCTGGGTGCCCGCCCAGCCGTCGACGGTCCAGACGAAGCGGCGGGCGTCGGAGTTCTTCTCGATCCCGTCCACGGCCCGCTGCACGCCGTTGAAGGCGTACTTGTAGCCGCTGCCGATCCACGCCACGTCGGTCTTCACCCCGCGGCTGCCGGCCGTGCCCACCTCGTCGGCGATGGAACCGAGGCCGGTGGAGGTCCACAGGCCCGTCTGAAAGCCCTTGGCCTTCAGTGCGTCCACCGTGGACTTCAGGGGTGCGGTGTATCCGCAGCCGTAGCCGTCGTTGGGCAGGAACCAGCCCGAGGGCATGTCGGCGGCCCGGGCGTCGGCCGCGTAGCCGACGACGTCGGGCGTGGTCAGGTGCCGCAGCCGGTTGTGATCGCCCTGGTAGTCGGGGTTGGAGGCGTTGAAACAGTCGGCGTTGCCGAGCTCGAAGCCCCACATCGGCGCCATGAAGGGCTTGCCGCTGACGTCGGTGTACGCGTCGAGCACGGACTTGAGCGAGTCGCCGGTGAAGTACCAGGCGTCGAACCGCTTCTCGTCGTGCGTGAGGGTGGTGGGCGCGTTGAAGCCGTAGGAGCCCGGGGCCCAGGTGTTGCGCATGACGCCGTAGCCGTTGGTCGACATGTAGAAGGGGGCCGGACTGGCATTGTCGTTCTCGCGCCACCTGTTGTCGACGGCGATCGGGACGGTCCTGCCACGCAGGGCCCATTCGCCCAGCCGCAGGCCGGTGCCGTAGAACTGCTCGTCCGCGCCGCGGGCCAGGTACTGGGTGGTCCGGTTGCCGGTCCAGCTGGTGGGCTGGGTCTCCTGCCAGACGGGGGTGGCGTTGTCGGCGCGGTAGACGGAGAACTGGAGGGGCTTCTTGTTGACCCGGATGGAGAGGGATCCGGTGGTGATCCGGTAGTAGGCACCTGCGTCCGAGTGACTCGCGGTCACGGGACCGAAGTCGGTGGTCGGGGCGAGGTCGGAGCCGGCCGGGTCGTTGGCGAAGGAGCCGTCGGGCGAGAGCCAGAGGCGGAAGATGTCGGCGCGGGCGAGGACCACGCGGGCCTTGGCTCCTCCGGAGGCTGTGATGGTGAAGGTGTTCCCGGAGCGGGTGAACCCGGTGACGTTGCCCGCGGTGGCCGTGACGCCGGAGGGGGCGGCGGACGCGGGGGCGACGAGAGGGCCGGCGGAGGCCAGGCCCGTGACGGTGAGGGCGGCGGCGAGCAGGGCGGCGGCCGGGGTGCGCCACCTGCGCCGCCGCCTCGCCGGGTGGACCCGGCTGCCTAACGGGCCTTGCGGGCCTTGCCGACCCTGGCTCCTGCGGATGCTTGGCAGTCTCATGGGGCAGCTCCTCGTGCGGTCCTGAACGCGGACACGGCTCCTTGGCATGCTCCGGGCAAGATAGCGCTCCGACGGCTCCGGATGAAAGATGATGCTCGAAATCAACTGTCACCACGCACATTTGAGCATCCGGCAGATCCCGATACCCCGCGGATCGGCGGGTGGGGCGGGATCGGTCGGGCCGAGCGCCGCGCCGCTGCCCACCCGGGCCGGGCCCGGTGCGGTGGTACCGGCACGCCGTCCCGGTCCGGTCACCGAAATCCCGCGCGACGACCTGCACGCACGGACCCTGGAGACGCCGACCCCCGGCCGGAACAGACCGGGTCCGGCAAGGACGGTGTCCGACTGAATGATCTCCGGACTGGGCCGTGTCTCTTCGATCAGGTGGTTCGTCGTCCTGGGCCTGCTCAGCAGGAGGGATCTGACCGACGACGAGTGGGCGGTGCGGAGCCGCTGGTGCTGCTGCCGGTGAGCAATAACCGCTGCGGCCGGTGGCGGGATCACCGCCAAGTGATCAACGGAATCATTCACCGGCTCAGCGCTGGGCTGCAGTGGCGTGAACTGCCCGAACGCTTCGGCCCGTGGTAGACGGCAACACGGTGGAGCGGGCCATCGGAAAGCTCAAGCGGTTCAGAGCCGTCGCCACCCGCCACGACAAGCGCGGGTACGTCCATCCCGGCACCGTCACCGCTGCCGCCCTCCTCGTTCGGCTCCGATCGTGACCGGAGCCGAAACCCAGGCGGGGCGGTTGGTCCTCGGCAGGGACGGGCCCGTCGGCTCAGGCATCAAGCACGGCGGCGACGGCTTCGATCTCTACGAGCTGGCCGTCATAGCCGAGCACGGTGACACCCATCAATGTGCTGGGCACGTCGTGGTCACCGAACGCGTCCCGGACAACCCCCCACGCGGTCACCAGGTCCTCCCGCCGGTGAGAGGCAACGAGAACACGGGTGCTGATGACATCGTGCAGTGACGCACCCGAGTCCGTCAGAGCGGTCCGCATGTTCTCCACAGCCCTGGCCGCCTGCCCCGCGACGTCCCCGATCGCCGCAGTGGAGCCATCCTCATTCAGAGGACACGCTCCGGCCAGGAAGATCAGCCGCGACTCGGCCGGGGCCGTGGCCGCGTAGGCGTACTCCGCAACATCGGACAGGGAGGCAGAGCGAATCAATGTGACAGCACGCGGCACGGGCTTCCTTTCGCAGCAGTTCCGGGACACTCAGGACCTTCTCAAAGGTCGACTCCGCGTTCGACACATTTTCCTGACCCGTCGACTCCTGTGATGGGGCCACTGCCGTCAGCCGCCCAATGGATCTCACGTGATCGAAGCATGGTGCGTCGGCATGAACTGACGAATGCTCAGTAGGAGTGCACAGCCCCGCTGCTGCCCGCGATCGGCAGGCCGGGCGGACAGTGGGCTGACCATCGCACCGTGGTCAATGCCGTGCTCTACCGGACACGGACCGGCATTCCCTGGCGTGACCTGCCCGAACGCCACGGATCCTGGCAGACCGTGTACGAACGCCACCGCCGCTGGTCGGCCGACGGCACCTGGTCGAAGATTCTGCGTGCGTTGCAGGCCGGTGCCGACGCCACCGCCCTGGACCAGGACGGCTCGTGGGCGGTCACCGCAGACTCCACCACCTGCCGGGCCCACCAACTACATCTTCCACGGCACCCTGGCCACCGCAGCCATCGTGATCTGGTTCCGCAACCTCATCAAAAGAGCCATCAGACACGGCCTGGGCCGGGCAGGCGTGGTACGTCCGCCGGCAGGCTGGCCACCAGGCGGCTGTTGAAAACAGTGAGCCTTTTCAGCGTTGCCTCTCCAGGGTGAGGATGGCTTTGGTGATGACGCTCATGCGGTTGGGGCTGATGCGGGCTCGGCGGAAGAGCTGCCAGGACTTCGGCCGCGCCATGCCGCGTTCGAGGGGAGCGCAGGATGGTGCAAGTGCGCCGAGGTCGCACTCTCCGGCGGCAGGTCGTGCGGGAGGTAGGCCCACTGACGGCCGGTTCGGCCCTGGTAGAGGATCGCGTTCACGACCCCATCGCATGGGCGCCTTGGTGGTTGCTGACCGAGCGGTGCCGGTCCTTCCATCCCGTGATCACCGGCTCGATCAACGACCACTGTCCATCCGATAAGTCGCTTGGGTACGGCTTCCGTTCGCTCACCCCGCCACCCCAACGGACCACCGGCTACAGGCCAGCGGAGACCCAGTTCAGCTCCCTTGTACGCGGCTGGCGGCGTGGGCGTTGTCGTCCTTTGTCTGGGTGCGGGTGCCGGGGGTGACGCAGACGAGGTCGTTGGCGGTTGCCTCGCGCCATACATACCCGGAGATGCAGGTGGGGTCACTGGGGCTGACCCGTCGAGCTGCGGCGTGGGCGTTGTCGTCCTTGGCCTGGGCGCGGACGCCGGGCGTGACGCAGACGTGATCCCCGGGGCCAGTTGCTTCACGCCACACATACCCCGACTTGCACGTGTCCGGCTGCGAGAGCAGGTTCGGGACTGCGACTGCGGTGGCTGGTAGCACCATGCTCCCAGCGACGGTAATGACCGCCGCCGAAGCAGCGGCGACAGCAGGAAGGCGTTTGCGGATACTGGCCATGCCTCTCACGCTCCATTTCAAAGGATCTTCCCGCTCAATGAGAGGTCCGTCCGGTGCAAAGGGGATCCCGCACTGGCTCGAAACGCGGCGATCCTGTCACCCCATCACCGCGCGAGTCGTACGTAAGGTAGACCTTCGACCTCGTCCCCGAGCGGGAGGTATTGGTCGGCTTTCCACACATGTCCTTCTTTAGCTTCGCTCTGCACCTTCTAGGGCGCATCTTGAGCCCGAACACTCCAGCGAGCGTTTTCAGCGTTGCCTCTCCAGGGTGAGGACGGCTTTGGTGATGACGGTCATGCGGTTGGGGCTGATGCGGGATCTGCGGAAGATCTGCCATGACTTCAGCCGTGCCATGCCGCGTTCGACCGGTGCCCTCGCCGCGGCCAGGGCCCGGTTGACGGTGCGCTGGGTGAGGGTGAGTTCACCGCCCGGTGGCCGTTTGAGTCCGGTGGTGACCCAGGGGCCGGCGCCCTGGTAGGCGCGGTCGGCGAGGATCTGGACGCCCTGGCGTTCGCAGATCCGGATGATGCGGTGGGTGCGGGCCGCGGTCAGGTCGTGGGTGCGGCCCGGCAGTGCGGGCGAGATCCACAGCGCCTCGCCAGCGGGGTCGGTGACGACCTGGACGTTCACGCCGTGCCGGCGGTGCTTGGCCGAGTAGTCCGCCCGGCTGTCGCCGACGCGGTCGCACTCGGCGAGAGTGCCGTCCAGCAGGACGAACTCGGGATCATGCTCGCGCAGAGTCTTGAGCAGGCCCGGGGACCGTTCGGCGAGCAGGCCGATCACGGCGGTGACGTAGGCGTGGGCGGTACCGACGGATATCCCGAAGCCGGTCGCGATCCGGGTGAGGGTGTCGTGGCGGCGTAGTTACACCAGAGCGACGAGCACGCGCTGGTGCGGCGGGAGCTTGCACCGCCGGCCACCCTCACGGGTGACGATGAGCATGGTGACCCACTCGACCAGAGCGTGAGGGAGGTCGAGTGCGGCAGGATAGGGAACCAACAGGGCTCCTGTGCGGATGGGTTGAGACGTCGAACACCTCCCCCAACGGCGCGGGGGCGCTTGTGTGTTGCGGTCCTCAACTCGATCTCGCCAGCCTCACCCGATCAGTGGCCTCGTTGAAAACGCTCAGTGTCCGCATACGGCAACAGGCTGAAGAGGTCAGGCGTATGCGTAGTCGGACGACGAGTACTCCGAATAGCAGCCGGCCATCGGGCGCGGAACGTCGTTGCCGCACTGCGCGCAGCTCACCGGGCGGCCACCGTCCCGGCCGCGAATGGTGATCCACTCACCATTCTTGCCGGTTAGCACCTGACGTAGGTCTTCCTTCCCGTGTGCTCCGAATTCCACCGCTGTTTTGGCAAAATCGAGGAAGGACAGCCGGTGCGTGCAGGAGGCGCACCGGACGTCAACGACCTTCAGGGGGCCCCTGAGGTCCTTGGCGGATACGTCCAGATAGTCGGCCAGCTTCAAAGTCTCGGCCTCGTCCATCTCTCGCATACCCGCCGCCTCGTCGCACGCGAGCCTGGCGATAGACCCCCTCGGCACCTGGTACGTCCGGGTCACGTCGGGCCTGTCTTTGAGGTATTCGAGAATCTCGTCGAATGTGAGTTGTGGTTGCACTTCCGAACCCCTTCTCTGTGCAGCCGCCTCAGGCAGACGGACCTGGCCGGGGAGGAGCCAGTCACGAATCTTCAAATCCTGTGCCGAGAAAAAGGCTCCTACCGGTCATGCAGGACGATTCGCGACTTGAGCACACCGTGGTGTCGGCAACCACCGGCCGCCCTGTTCACCAGTTTTCAACAAAGGTCCATTTGCGCCATCCATCAGGCGCAGCAGCGGACGGCAGTGGAGCAAGTAAACCCCATGCGCAAAAAACGGTCAGCGAGAACATGAGAAGAAAGATTCTTTTCACCACGCCCACTCCCCGTAGGGGCGAGGAATCGTTTCGATCATCTCACGGAGCAACCCACGATGCGCGACCGGTGAAGGTTCCACCATTCAACATGAAACGGGGCGGACGGATCCGATTTCGAGACCAGCGCAGCCTGCCTTACCAGCGCAACGGAATGGTGCACTCAGCGCGTTTGTCGGTCAAGCGGGAGAAGCCTGGCTACCGAGGCGGGATCGTTGACGGCTTCGCCCATGGATCATTCCTCGCACCGTCCGACGTCGAGAGCCTTTGAGGCCCCCAGGATCCGCCGGGCAGACCCTAGACGGTGTCCGGGCGCGGTGGGGTGACCGCCAGGACCGGTGGGACCGGGGAGGACCAGCGGTGGCCGCAGGGGGCGAAGACCAGGACCACCGGGCGGCCCGGGCGCTGGCGCCACGAGATGCGTTCCGGTGCGTCCGCGCACACCGGACAGCAGGGCAACGGGCTCGGCTCCGGCAGGCACTCGGGGGCGGCCGTGAGCGGCGTGGCGTGCTGATCGCGCATGGAGGCTCCCTCGTCGTGCGGTTGGGCTGATCGCACTGTGCCATGGCCGGGCCCCTGCGCGCACGGGCGAATCGTCCAGTGTTTTGGCTGGTCAGAGGTGTGGACAGCAGGAGGAATCCGGTCCTCTTACGGGCACTTGGTGATCAACCGCTCGCACCACCGGCCTCCACCAGGCCCGATTCGTACGCCGCGATCACCGCCTGTGCGCGGTCGCGGACGCCCAGCTTGCCGAAGATGCCGGTGATGTGGTTCTTGACCGTGGAGACGCTGATGTCCAGTTCCGTGGCGATCTCGGCGTTGCCCCGTCCGGTGGCCATGAGCCGCCAGATCTCCAGCTCGCGCGGGGTGAGTTCGACGGGGGTCCGAGCCGTCCACGACCGCGGCCGCTCGGGGGTCCGTACGTAGGCGGAGAGGAGCCGGCTGAGCAGTCGCGGCGCCACGGCGGCCTCGCCGGTGTGGACGATGCGGACCGCGGCGATCAGCTCCTCCGGCGATATGTCCTTCGGCAGGAAGCCGTACGCGCCGGCGCGCAGGGCGGCTACCACGTACTCGTCCATGTCGAAGGTGCTGAGGGCCAGCACCCGGGTCTCGGGCAGGGTGCGCGCGAGCTCCTCGGTGGCCTTGACCCCGTCGAGGACCGGCATGCGGATGTCCATGACCACCACGTCGGGGCGGAGCTGTTGGGCGAGCGCCACGGCCCGGGCACCGTCCTCGGCCTCACCCACGACCTCGAACTCCGGGTCGGGGCCCAGGATCAGGGCCAGGCCGCGCCGAACCAGCGGCTGGTCGTCGGCGATGAGCACACGGATCATCCGTGCCGTTCCTCTCTCTCGCCCGCTCCCGCGCCCTGGAAGGGTGCCGGGACCGGGACCGGGATACGGGCCGCCACCCGGAATCCGCCGCCGGTGAGGGCGGCGGCCTCCAGGGTTCCGCCCTGCAGGGCGACCCGCTCGTGCATACCGATCAGACCGTACCCGGAGCGCGCGGCAGGGCGCGGGGGCGGTGTCGGCGCTCCCGCTCCGTCGTCGCGCACCTCCACTCCCACCTCGTCCCGCTCGTACGTGAGCCGTACGTGGGCCCGCGCCCGGCCCGCGTGCTTGCGGGTGTTGGTCAGCGCCTCCTGGACGATGCGGAAGACGGTGAGGCCCACGCTCGGCGGCAGCGGGCGGACCGGGCCGTCCACGGTGAACTCGGTCTCGGTCCCGGCCAGTCGGGCCTCGGTGATGATCCGGGCGAGGTCGTCGGCCCCGGGCTGCGGCGCCGGCGGGGCGTGTTCCGGTTCCTCCCCCGCCCGCAGCACGTCGAGGAGTTGGCGCATCTCGCGCAGCGCCATCCGCCCGGAGTCCTCCAGGGTGACCAGGGCCTCCCTGGCTGCCTCGGGGGCGTACGCCAGATTGGCCCGGGCCCCGCCGGCCATCAGCTGCATGGTGGTGATGTGGTGGGCGACGATGTCGTGCAGTTCGCGCGCGATGCGGCGGCGCTCCTCGGCCACCGCCCGGTCCGCGAGCAGCAGCCGCTGGGCCGCTGCCTCCCGCTGCCGGTGGTTGACCACCCAGGCCGCGGTGACGGTGATCAGAGCGGCGGTGGCGTTTCCGGCCAGCCCCCACCAACCGAAGGGCAGCGGCCAGCCGCTCTGGCCCGCGGCGGCGAGCGGCGCCGCCGCAGCCGCCGTCGCCACGACGGCGGCGGGTCGGTGCGTCCTGGCCACCGTGTAGAGGGCGATCGTCAGGCTGAGGGTGAAGTGCGGGGACAGCGGAGCCGCCAGGTTGACCAGGGCGCCGAGGGCCAGTACCGCGGCGAGTACGAGCAACGGGCGGACCCGCCGGGCCAGCAGGGTCATCGCCGAGACCATCAGCAGGGCGGCCGCGGTGACGCTGAGGGTGCCGCCCTCCGTGAGGGTTCCCAGGGAGAAGCCGACGAGGTCGGCGGCGCCGGCCGCCACCGCGACGAGCGCGTCGTTGCGCGTCCACGGCCCCCGGTCCCCCTCGGTGTCCGCGCTCGTGCCCGCATGCGTACTCATGACCCCGCCCACACCCATACCCGCCCCCGTGCCGCCGGTCCTGCTCCCCGGTGGTCGTGACCCATTCTGGCATCGGCCGTCCCCCTTGGCGCCCGACCGCGGTCGCGGTTCGGACCAGGACCGGAGTCCTGGTCGGCGGGGGCGGCCGGACCCTGGTCCCGGCGGCGGATCCTCCTGCGACCTGACGTTTCGTCCGCTCCCGCCTGATGGTCTGGAGTCGGGCCGGGAACTCCCGGCCCGCATCGCACAGACCGGAGGAAACCAGTGATCCGCGCCCTGACCGGATTCTCGACGAGGAGTCCGTGGAAGGTGATCGCCCTGTGGGCGGTCCTGGGACTGGCGGCGGCCGTCCTGGGCCAGGCGTTCGTCTTCCGCGCCATCCAGACCGGCAGCGGCGGGTTCCTGCCCGCGCACTACGACTCGGCGGCAGCCCTGCGCATCGCCGAGGAGCGGTTCGGGGTCGAGCCGGACGCCAATCTGCTCACCGTGCTGGTGGCCCGGGGGGACGACGCGCCGCTCACGGCCGCAGACGAGCAGCGCATCGACGCGCAGGCCGCGCGGTTGTCGCGGCAGCGGGTCGTCATGCCCCGCACCGAGGACACGATGCCCCTCGCGCAGGACCATTCACAGGTCCCCCGGGTGAGTCCGACCATGACGGCGCCCGACCGCTCCTTCCGGCTGCTGTCCGTCGAACTGACCGGGAACCCGGCCGATCCCGGTGTGCAGGAGACCTACCGGGCCTTCCGGGACTCGGCGCGCGACGGGCTCGCCGCGGAGGGCCTGCGTACCGGCTTCACCGGCGGGATCGCCGACCGGGTGGATTCCATGGACGCCGAGAAGACCCGCTCGATCGTCGTCGGCATCGCCATGCTCCTGGTCATCGTCCTGCTGCACGTCTTCGTCTTCCGCAGCGCCATGGCGGCCCTCCTGCCCCTGCTCGCGGTCACCGTCATCGGTGGCGCGGCGGCGGGCGTGGTGGTCGGCGCCGCGCTGCTGACCGGGACCGGACTGGCCGAGTCCACACCGAGCCTTATCAGTGTGGTGCTGATGGGTATCGGCATCGACTACTTCCTGTTCCTCCTCTTCCGCTTCCGGGAGCAGCTGCGCACACACCCCGAGCAGTCCGGGCGTGAGGCGGCCGCCCGGGTCGCCGGGCGGGTGGGTACGGCCATCACTTCGGCGGCCCTGACCATCGTCGCGGCGTTCGCCACGCTCGGGGTGGCCTCCTTCGGCCAGTTCCGGGTCCTCGGGCCGGCCATCGCGCTGTCCGTGCTGGTGATGCTGCTGGGCAGCCTGACCCTGATGCCCGCCCTGCTGGCGGTGACCGGCCGCACGATGTTCTGGCCCTCCCGGAGCCTGAAGCGCGAGCCCCGGGCGGGCTCGGCCGCACGGATGGGCGACCGGGTCGCCCGCCGGCCGTTCGTGCTGGTCCTGGCCTCGGTGGCGCTGCTCGGCACGCTGACCGCCGGGGTCGTCGGGATCCGCATGGACTACGGCCAGAGCGGTGGCGGCGGGGAGCACACCGCTGCCGTGGCCACCGCGGCAGAGATCTCCCGCGCCCTGCCGGCCGGGGTGTCGGATCCGACGAGTGTCTACGTCACCGCTTCCGACGGCACCGCCCTGAGCGCCGAGCGCCTCGGCGGGCTGGCCGAGGCGCTCCGCGGGGTGGACGGTGTGGGCCGGGTCGCGGACACGGTGCTGACCGAGGACCGGCGGGCCGCGCGGATCGACCTGCTGCTGACCGCCGACCCGCAGCGACAGGAAGCGCGCGACCTGGTGACCGGCCCGGTCCGGTCCGCGGTCGCGGCACACGCCCCAGCCGGTACGGAGGGTCACGTGGGCGGCACGGCGGCGGTCTTCGCCGATATCGCGACCGCGGTGGACAAGGACCTGCGGGTGGTCTTCCCGGTGGCGGCGGCGCTCATCGCGCTCATCCTGCTCGCCCTGCTGCGCAGTCTGCTGGCGCCGGTGGTCCTGCTGGCCTCGGTCGGGCTCGGCTTCGCCGCCACCCTCGGCGCTTCGACCCTGGTGTTCCAGCACGCCCTGGACCGGCCCGGGGTGGACTTCACCCTGCCGCTCGTGCTGTTCCTGTTCGTGGTCGCACTGGGCACCGACTACAACATCCTGATGAGCGACCGGATCCGGGAGGAGATGGCCCGGCCGGGGCCGGCCCGCGCCGCGGTCGGGCGTGCCGTCCGGCACACGGCGCCCGCCATCGCCACGGCGGGCCTGGTACTGGCCGCCTCCTTCGGGAGCCTGGCGGTGACCCCCGCCCCGTCCACCCAGCAGATCGGTTTCGCGACGGCGCTCGGCATCGTGCTCTCCGCCTTCGTCCTGTCGATCGTGCTGGTGCCCGCGCTGGCCACCCTCCTGGGCCGCTCCCTGTGGTGGCCGGTGCCTCCGCGCCGGTCCGGCACGGACGACGACGACACCCGCGGCGCCCAGGACGCCGATCGCCTGCGGTCCCCGGACCGGGTGCCGGTCGGCTGAGAGCCGCCCCGGACAGGGCGAAGGCGCCGCCGCGCGCGGGACCGTACGACGTACGGGGCCCTGCGTGCGGCGGCGCCTTCGCCGTCCGGCCGCCTCGGGTGTCAGGCGAGCCGGTCGACCTCGGGGTGGTCCTGGAGCCAGGCACGGACCGCCTGCTGCTCCTTGCCCTTCCCGGTCTCCTGGATCTTCGCCTCCAGGCCGGTCAGCTGCTCCTCGGTGAGCTTGAAGGACTTCAGCCATTCGGCGACCTTCGGCTCGTCCTCCGCGAAGCCCTTGCGGGCCAGGGTGTGGATGCCGTCGCCCTTGCCCCAGGCTCCCTGCGGGTCCTCGAGCTTGGTCAGCTCGTAGGAGGAGTAGGCCCAGTGCGGGGACCACAGCACGACCGCGACGGGCTCCTTCTTCTCGTAGGCCCGCTTCAGCTCGGCGAGCATGCCGGGCGTGGAGCCGTCGACGACCTTGTACTCGCCGTCGAGGCCGTACTCCCGCAGGACCTTGTCCTTGAGGATCGACATCGCGCCTGCGCTCGGCTCGATGCCGATGATCCGGCCCTTGAACCGGTCCGCCTTGCCCTTGAGGTCGGCGAGCGAGCGCACGTCCTTCATGTAGGAAGGCACGGACAGCTCCAGCGAGGTGGGGCCGTACCAGGAGCCGAGGTCCTCCAGCTTGTTCCCGTACTTCTCCCAGTACTGGGCATGGGTGACGGGCAGCCAGGCGTCGGTCTGGAAGTCGAGCTGGCCCCCGGCCAGGCCGGTGTACAGCGCCCCGGCCTCCAGCTGGCGGGCGTCGACCTTGTAGCCGCGGCGCTCCAGGAGCTCCTTCCACAGGAAGGTGGAGGCGATGCCCTCGTCCCACGGGATGTACCCGACGGACAGGGTGCGACCCTTGCCGATGTTCGCGGCCCCGGCCGGGCCCTCCTCGGCGGTGGAGCCGCCGAAGGTGTTCAGGCCGCCCGCGACGAGGGCCAGGACGAGGGCGCCGCTGATCGCGTACGCGGGCTGTGGGCGGTGGTTCCACAGCTTGGCGGCGCCGGTCGCGGCGGCCCGCGCCTTGGCGAGCGTACGGCGGCCGATCGGGGAGACGTGGCGGCCGAGCGCGCCGGTCATCCGGTCCAGGTACATCGCGAGGATGACGATGGAGACGCCCGCCTCGAAACCGAGGCCGATGTCGACGTTGCCGATGGCCTTGTAGACGGCACCGCCGAGTCCGCCGCCGCCGACCATGCCGGCGATGACGACCATGGACAGGCCCAGCATGATGACCTGGTTGACGCCCGCCATGACGGTGGGCAGGGCCAGCGGGAGCTGGACGCGTACGAGGGTGTCGCGCGGGCTGGTGCCGAAGGCCTCCGCGGCCTCGACCAGTTCCCCGTCGACCTGGCGGATGCCGAGCTCGGTCATCCGTACGCCCGGCGGCAGCGAGAAGATGATGGTCGCGATGATGCCGGGCACCACGCCGACCCCGAAGAAGATGATGCCGGGGATCAGGTAGACCATGGCCGGCATGGTCTGCATGAAGTCCAGGACCGGCCGCAGGAGTGCGCTGACCCGGTCGGATCTGGAGGCCAGGATGCCGAGCGGGATCGCGAACGCCAGCGTGACGAGCGTGGCGACCAGGACCAGGGACAGGGTGGACATGGCGTCCTCCCACAGGCCGAGGGAGTCGACCAGCGCGAAGCCCGCGAAGGCGAGCAGGCCCGCCAGCAGACCGCGCAGCCACCAGGCGGCGACGGCGAGGATGCCCGCGAAGAACAGCGGGGCGGGGGCGGAGAGCACGGCGTCGATGCCGTCGTAGAGGCCGGTGACGAGGGCGCTGATGGCCTCGAACAGCCAGGAGAGGTGGCTCTGGAGGAAGTCGACTCCGCTGTCGACCCAGGCGCCGAGATGAAGGCGGGGCATCAGGCGGCCACCTCCGCGCAGTACATCGGGGGCCGTTGCTCGTCGCCGATGAAGGCGATGAGGCGGTCCTGGGGTACGGAGCCGATGACGGAGCCGTCCGCGCCGGTGACGGCGACCGCGTGCGGGACGCGGGCGCTGACGGCACAGAGCTCGGCGAGCGGGGTTCCGGCGGTGACGGTGGGGCAGTCGCAGGCATCGGCGGCCGGCTCCGGATCGTCCATGACGGCGTCGGCCGTCAGGACCCGGGAGCGGTCCACGTCCTGGATGAACGAGGCGACGTAGTCGTCCGCGGGGCGGGTGAGGATGTCCTCGGCGGTGCCCTGCTGGACGATGCGGCCGTCGCGCATGACGGCGATGCCGTCGCCGAGGCGCATGGCCTCGTTGAGGTCGTGGGTGATGAAGACGATGGTCTTCTTCAGGCTCTTCTGGAGCTCCAGCAGCTGGTCCTGCATATCGCGGCGGATCAGCGGGTCCAGCGCGCTGAAGGACTCGTCCATCAGCAGGAGGTCGGCGTCGGTGGCCAGGGCCCGGGCAAGACCGACCCGCTGCTGCATGCCGCCGGAGAGCTCGTCGGGCCAGGACTTCTCCCAGCCTTCGAGCCCGCACAGGGCCAGGGCCTCGGCGGCGCGGCGCTCGCGCTCGGCGCGCGGCACGCCCTGTACCTCCAGTCCGTAGCCGGCGTTCTCCAGCACGTTGCGGTGCGGGAAGAGGGCGAAGTGCTGGAAGACCATGGAGATCTTGGTGGACCGGACGTGGCGCAGCTCGCTCGCGCTCAGCCCGGTGAGGTCCTGGCCGCCGAAGAGGATGCGTCCCGAGGTGGGTTCGAGGAGGCCGTTGAGCATGCGCAGCAGAGTGGACTTGCCGGATCCCGAGAGGCCCATGACCACGAAGATCTGGCCGGGCTGTACGTCGAAGGAGGCGTCGATCACGGCGGCGGTGGTCCCGTCGGCGCGCAACTCGTCGCGGTCGGCGCCGTTGCGGAGCGCGCGGACGGCGGCTTCGCTGTCGGCGGGGCGCCTCCCGAACACCTTGTAGACGTGCTCGGCCTGGAGCGTGGACACATACACCTCACGGGTCGTACCAAGTACGGCGCGCGCCGGCGGACCGGCGGGGCCGTGGAGCGGGACGGGATCTGCCCGCGTGCGCCCCGTCCTCCGGCACGAGCGGCCGGAGGACGTGGTTCCGCTCCAGCAGCGCCGATTCCCGGCATTCACCCGAGCAAACGCGGGGGTGATCCTCCTCACGTACCGAGTGCGGGAGCCCCGTACGCGGATCCGCACCCGGGGCCGGGAGGCGGCCGGCGATCCCGTGCCGGTACTCCGGTTACCGGGAGGCGAGTTGGCGCCGGAACCCGGCAGCCGGGCCGGCCGCCGGGTCCGAAACGCGGCCCGACCGGGTGTGTCCGAGGCCACAGTTGGGTCCCGCGGTCTATGTGATGCGGAAACCGGTGGTCGCGTGGTCACGGCGGTCCCGGTGGAAGGTGAGGCGGTCCCAGGTGGGGAACGCCAGGTCGGTGACGGCGAGCAGGCGACCCGAGCCGTCATGCAGGGTGCGGCGCACGGTCAGGCCGCAGGTGGGTGCGGTGGCCTGCGGGTGGGTGACCCGGGTCATGGTGAGGGTCTCGGCGACCCGGCCGCCCGCGGCGGCCCGGTCGAGCCAGCGGTGCAGGGGGGTCAGGTCCTGCTCCTGGGTGCTCGCCGTCCGGTTCCGGAGGGCTGCCAGCTCCGGGCTGCGCGCGACGACCCCGGGGACGAAGTAGGTGACGGCGTCCCGGAGGGTCTCGCCGGCCGGGCCGCGTTCGCGGTGGTGATGGACCAGGGTTCGGTCTCCACCGGCCATGCCGAGGAGGGCGGCGAGCGAGGGAGGGACGGTGACGAAGGCGACCCGACTCCGGGTCGCCGCGGGCGCGGCGGAGGACATCGCCGCCGGGAGCGCGGGGACGGAGGGGGCTGCGGGGACGGCGGGGCGGGTGCCGCGGCGGCCGGTGACGACGAGGCCGTCCTCGCGCAGGTACTGGAGCGCCGCCCTGATGGTCTGCCGGTTGACCTGGTAGCGGGCGGCGAGACTGCGTTCGGACGGCAGCCTGCCGCCGGGGGTGTGTGCGGCGCGGTCGAGATCGCGGCGCAGTGCTGCGGCGATCCGCTGATACTTGGGCATGGCGGCCTGGCCGCCGCCCCGTGAAGGGGAGGGCATGGCTTCTCCTCTGACGGGTGGTCAAGGACTGCGCGGTCTGCCCGACCAACGTAGCATTGGTCTATACCTTTCCGTGAGGGCAGATCGGTTACGCGCTCCGGCTTGGCCGATTCCGCACCCGCACCCGCCGGCCCCCTCGAGGAGGCCGGCGGGACGCGGAGCGGCCGCGTCGCCGGTGGTCGACGCGGCCACCGGCAGCTCGGACTCCTCGACGAACTGGCCGAAGTCGCACACGAGAGCCCGCCCGCACCGCGGATCGCCCCTCGAAGTGCCTTGACAGGGGAAGTGATTAGCCGCCATATTAATTTCATGACGAGGGACGACATCGACGGCGAGGCGCCCACGCCGGACCAGGCCAGACGGCAGGTCGAGCACTACGGCCTGGAGGTGGACCCGCAGGCCGTACTGGTCGCGGTGCGGCTGATCTCGGCGGGCGCCAGGGTCGGCCGGGCGGCCGAGGCCCACTTCGCCAGGTTCGGCCTGTCGACGGGGCGCTACCGCCTGCTCGCCGATCTGGAGGACCACGGCGGGGAGAAGTCCCCCTCGCACCTCGCACTCGACCTCGGCGTCTCCAGGGCCACGGTCACCGGCCTGCTGGACGGCCTCGAACGCGAGGGCCTGATCGCCCGCCGCCCGTCCACGGAGGACGGCCGGGGCACCGTGGCCGTACTGACCGCCCGCGGGGCACAGCGCCTGCGCGACATGGCGCCCGACCATTTCGGGCGGCTCGAGGCGATGGTGGGCGGGCTCTCCGTCGAGGAGCGCGCCGTATTCCTGGACCTGCTCGCCCGCGTCGTGCGCGGCAGTGCGGCCCTGACCGCGGACTGACCCGACCCCTCAGCCGTTTCGGCCCCGCTCCTTGAGCAGGGCCCCTTTTTTCGAGCACATAGTTAGCTCCCTAATCATTTTCGTCCTCGCACGAACGAGAAAGAGGCCATCATGCCCGCGACGAAGGACAGACCCGGACAGGATCGAGCGGCGTACCGGCCCTCCCGGCCCTCCCGCCCGTTCACCCTGTGGCGTGAGGTGCTGACCGCCTACGCCGCCCCCGCACTGACGGCCGGCACCGCCGGGCTCGTCACCGGGCAACAGGACCTGGCCGCGGCCGCCTGCACCTCCATCGCCGGTACCTCTGCCGTGGTGGCGTTCCTGGTCGGCACCTGGCTGCGGCACGGCGGGTGCCCCCGGCGGTGGACCATCACAGCGCCACGCGGCGTTCTGACCGCCGCACTCGTCATCACCGCCGTGGGCACGGCGGCCCTGCTGGGATGGTTCACCGCCCAGTGGATACCCGCCCACACCCCGGTCCCCGCCACCCCGTGGCTGGAGCGCCTGCGCATGGACCTGCCCGTCTCCGCAGCTCTCGCCACCACGATCGTCACCCTGCGCTGGCGCAGCGCCACCGCGGCATCCCCTGCATAGGCAGCCTGCCCGGCGGCATCCGTCACCGGGGAAGTCACCAAGGAATGAGCACACGATGATCGTTGTCATGGGAGCGACCGGAGCGACCGGAAACGCCCTGCTCCACAGCCTCGTCACGTCCGGCACACCCGTCCGCGCGCTGACCCGCACCCCGCACCGGCCGATCCCCGGCACCACCGGCGCCCACCGGCCGCCGGTCGAGGTTCAGTACGCCGACGCCACCGACCCCCACTCCCTGCACGCCGCCTTCAAGGGCGCCGACCAGCTCTTCCTCGCCATGGCCAACAGCCCCGCACAGGTCGAACTCGAAACCCGCGTCATCGACATCGCCGCCCACGCCGGTATCGGACACATCGTCAAGATCTCCGCACCGGCCGCCGAACCCGACTCCCCGGTCGCCGTCTCCCGCGGACACCACGCCATCGAGGAACACCTGCGCGCCAGCGGCCTCACCCACACCGTCCTGCGCCCCTATGCGTTCACGCAGAATCTCCTGCGCCTGGCTCCCACCGTCGCCCAGGGCGTCATCCTCGGCACGACGGGCGACGCACCCTGCAACTACATCGACTGCCGCGACATCGGCGATGTCGCCGCCGCCGCGCTCACCAGGCCCGACATCGCCGGCGGCACCTACACGCTGACCGGTCCCGAAGCCGTCTCCTCCCCCGACCTCGCCTCACGGCTCACCGCCCTGACCGGCCATCGGATCCGCCACGTCGACCTCACCCCGGACGAACTGCGCGCCCACCTCGTCCGCAACGCGCACATGCCCACCTGGCTCGCCGACCACGTGACGGAGATCCAGCAACTCGCCGTCACCCGAACCGAGAGCCCCACCACCACCGTCATCGACGTCCTCGGCCGGCCGCCCCGCACCTTGGACGCCTTCCTCCACGAGCACCGCGCCCACTTCCGCCGACAGGATCCGACAGAGACGGCCTAGCCGCGCAGCGGGTTCGGCAGCGGCAGGTAGCGGGCGTCCGCCCCGTCCGCCCGCGTCCAGCGCAGCAGCAGGTTGGTCTTGCCCGGTACGGTCGCGGCGGCGAGCAGCTCGGCGATCTCGGGGAGCCCGCGGGTGCTCTCGTAGTGCTCGAACTCCTCCCGGGCGGCCTGCCACAGGAGCTGCGGGATGTCCGGATACCGGCCGGCCAGCGCTCCCGCGATCTCCATCAGGTTGTTGACGACCAGGCAGTAGACCAGGCGCTGCCAGGCATCGGCCCGGGGCAGGTCCGGCAGCAGCTTGACGCCCTCGGCGTCCCGGAAGAGGGCCTGCACCGGCAGTCCGTCCGCGTCGACGGCGACCACCGTGTTCTGGAGGTGGGCCTCCAGGACGATGCCGTGCCGGGCGAACAGTTCCAGCACCGGCGGCACCACCTGCCGCAGATAGGCCCGCCACCACCGGACCGGGTCCGTGTTCCCGGTGGGCGGGCTGCCGGGGTATCCCTCGGCGAGCGCGGCGGCCAGCAGTGGTGTGGACCCGGGCACCGTCCGGCCGTGCAGGCCGTCGCGGACCAGGACGGCGAGCTCCTCGAAGGCGAAGGCCGCGGTGCGGTAGCCGCGGTCGGCGAGCCAGGCCGCCGCCGAACCGGTCCGGCGCAGGGCGGCGAATCCGGCCTCGACGGCCGCGTCGGTGCGGCGCAGCTTCAGCAGGTCGTGGCGCCACAGCCGGCGCACGTCGTTGGTGATCCGGACGTCGAGGCTGAACTTCACGAAGAGGTCGGCCGCCGGGTCGGGCGCGTACAGGGTCCGGATCGAGGCGGTCGGCCAGACCGGCCGTCGGCTCTCGCCCAGGCGCAGCAGCCTCCCGTCGGCGAAGGCCTCGCGCACCGCGGGCCGGTCGCCGACCAGGTCGAGCTGCCAGGGGTGGGCGGGCAGCAGCCGGTATCCGGCGGGAGCGCGCGGCCCTTCGAGCGCGTCGGCGAGTGAGTCGATCGCGTCCGAGGTGGCCGAACCGCCCTCCTCGGCGGACTGGTCCTCGCGCAGCCCCAGGAGGACCAGCGGGAACCGGGCGTACGCCTCGGGCGCGTACGGCAGCCAGCTCCCGGCCGGGGCCCCGCCCCGGGCCTTGGGGGCGGGGTGGTGCGGGTGACCCATGACCAGGGACTGCTCGGAGAGGAGGTACGGGTCCGCCGGGGGTTCGGCGGCGGCCCGGGCGGCCAGCAGAGCGGCGATCGCGTCCCGGCTGTCGGTGATCTCGACGGGGAGTTCGTGGTTGGGAAGGCCTGTGAACCGGGCCAGTTCGTCGGAGACGAGCTTGACCAGTTCGGCGTGGCCGAGCGGGTGCCAGCCGTCCGCCGCACGCAGTTCGGGGCGTGCGGGCCGGCGCCCGCCGCGCACCCGGAGCAGCCGCCCGCTGCCGCGCAGCCGGTGGACGCGCACATCTGTCCCCTCGCCCGCGTCGTGTCCCCCGGAGGGTTCGGCCGCCTCCCTGAGCAGGCAGTTCAGGAGCGGGGTGGCGGCGTACGCGTCGGCGGCGGTGTTGAGGTCCACTGGTTCCATTCGGTCCATCCGGTGCGCCGGAGGTTCGCAGAACGCAACCGCCAGCCGTGATCTTCGGTATCCGCAATCATTACTTGATCATCCCGCAAAGCGATATTCCGATGCCGGAGCCTCACCATGCATCTTTCCCCGTCCCCGGCCGAAGAGGCCGTCGCCGCCGAACTGGCCGGTGTTCGGCCGTCGCTCGGACCCTCGTACGCGGCCGCGCTCGACGGCGCCCGGGCGGCCGTGCTGACCCGGCTCTGGCGGGCCCTGGCCTTCGAACCGCTCCCCTGGGTCGTGGGCCGCGAGCGGTCACCGGACGGGCTCGTGCTCCTGCTGGCCGGGGGCGCCCGGCTGGAGGGCCCGCTGCCCGATCCGTACGCGACCGGGCCCTTCGTGAGCGAGTTGCTGCTCGACGGCCGGCCGCACCGGCGGGCCGCGCGGCTGGTGACGGCCCTCGGGGTGCCGCACGGGGAGCAGTTCGCCGCCGAGCTCGACGCGTGTACGGCCTCCCTCGCGCTCTCCCGGGCAGGTCAGCCGCCCGCCACCGGAGATCCGGCCCCGCGGACCACCTGGGAGTGGGAGCAGCGGGTGGTCGACGGGCACCCGTACCACCCGAACTGCCGTTCCCGGCCCGGTTTCTCGGTGGCCGAGCAGCTGGCGTACGCGCCCGAGCACCGGCCGGTGGTGGAGCTCGGGCTGGTCGCCGTACGGGCCGCGGAGTGCCTGGTCACCGGCGACTGGCCGGCAGAGCTGCGGGACGCGGGACGGATCCTGCTCCCCGTACATCCGTGGCAGGCGGCGCACGTCCTGAAGCACGAGCAGGTCCGCCCCGGCTTCGCGGCGCACCCGCTGATGGCCCTGCGCACCCTGGCTCCCGCCGACGGCGGGGCGCACGTGAAGACGGCGCTGAGCGCCCGGCTGACCTCGTCCGTGCGGGACATCTCCGTCTACTCCATCGAGACCGCGGCGGCGGTCTCCGCCTTCGCCCAGGGCCTGACCGAGCGGCTCGACGGCCGGCTGCACATCACGCGCACGCTGGGTGCCACGACCGCGCACAGCCCGGACCTGGCGGCCGTACTGCGCGAGCCCCCGGAGGTGTACGCGGACGCCGCCGCCGGTGAGCGGGTCCTCCCGGTGGCCTCCCTCGCCTCCTTCGCCCCGGCGCGCTCGTCGGCCTGGCGGGCCGAGTTCGCCCGGCTCGCGCTCTCGGTGTGCATGCGGGTACTGGACCTCGGGGTGGCTCTGGAGGCCCACGGCCAGAACCTCCTCGTCGTCCTCTCCCCCACCGGCGCCCCGCTGCGGCTGGTCTACCGCGACCTCGCCGACATCCGGATCAGCCCGGCCCGGCTGGCCCGGCACGGCCTGCCGGTGCCGCCCCTGTCGGGCAGGCTGGTCACCGACGACGTGACGGTGCTGCGGCGCAAGCTGTTCGGGTCCCTGCTGACGGGAGCCCTCGGCGCGACGACGGGCTCGGCCGGGGCCTTCGCCGAGGCCCTCGCCGAGGCGGCCGCCCTGCCGGCCGGCGCGGACACCGAGGCGCTGCTGACCGGGCCGCTGCCCACCAAGGCGCTCACCCTGATGCGGCTGAGCCCCGGGGTGCCGGGAGACCAGTGGGCGCACCTGCCCAATCCACTGGCCGGAGGGTGAGCGGGAGCACGTGCTCGGTTTCCCCTCCGAGGGGCTGCGGAGGCTACTGTTCAGGGGCATGACAGAGACCTCGTACCTGAGCTCCGTACGGGCGTCCTACGACGCCGTCGCCGTCGACTACGCGCGGCTGGTCAGTGCCGAACTGGCCGGAAAGCCGCTGGACCGGGCCATGCTGGCCGCCTTCGCCGAGTACGTGCGGGGCGGTGCCGGCGGCGGGCGGGCAGTGGCCGACCTGGGCTGCGGCCCGGGCCGGGTGACGGCGCATCTGGACGGGCTGGGCGTACGGGCCTTCGGTGTCGACCTGTCCCCGGCGATGGTGGCGGTGGCCCGGCGGACGTATCCGGGACTGCGGTTCGAGGTGGGCTCGATGGCCGCCCTGGACGTGGCCGACGGGGTCCTCGGCGGGGTGCTGGCCTGGTACTCCACCGTGCACACGCCGCCCTCGGAACTGCCTTCGCTGTTCGCCGAGTTCGCCCGGGTCCTGGCACCGGGCGGCCACCTCCTGATCGCCTTCAAGGCGGGTGATGAACAGATCCGGCTGGACCACGCGTACGGGCGTCCGGTCGACCTCGACGTGTACCGGACGCCGCCCGCGCTGATCGCCGACCTGCTGGCCGGGGCCGGACTCACCGAAGTGGCCCGGATGGTCCGGGAGGCAGCCGCCGGCGAAAGGTCGCCCCAGGGCTTCCTGCTGGCCCGCAAGGGGAAGGATCCGGCGCGGCGCGCCGACACCCCGTAGGGGCGCCGTACGGCGGGCACTCACCGGTCGCGGGACGGTTCTCCGGTCCGTCAATACGACAGGCCGATCACGCCGAACCGTTTCGGCTGTGCGCCGTTCAGGGGGCACCCCGGTGCGTGTGGGACCCGCCTGCACGGCTATCGCCCCGGGCGGTGGCAGGAAGGAGGTATGAGCCTCCATCGCCGCCAGGTCCTGGGCAGCGCGGCCGCGGCCGTCCTCGCCCCCCTCGGGGCGGCGGCCCGGACCCCGGACTACGGTGCGCTGGCGCGCGGGATCGACGGGCGCGTGGTGCTCCCCGGGGACCCGGACCACGCCGAGGCACGCCGGCTGTTCCAGCCCCGGTACGACTCCGTCACCCCGGCCGCGGTGGCCTATCCCGCGCACGCCGGGGACGTGGCCGTGTGCCTGGACTTCGCCCGGCGCTCCGCCGCGCCCGTGGTCCCGCGCGGCGGCGGGCACAGCTACGCCGGCTGGTCCACGCGCAGCGCCGGCCTGATCGTCGACACCGGAGCCATCGCGGCGGTGTCGGTGGACGGGGACGGCGTACGGATCGGCGCGGGGGCCCGGCTCGGGGACGTGCACACGGCCCTCGCCGGGCGGGGGCGGTCCGTCCCGACAGGTCTGTGCCCCTCCGTCGGCATCGCCGGCCTCACCCTCGGCGGCGGCCTGGGCCTGGCCTCGCGGGCCTACGGCACCACGGCCGACCGGCTCACCGGTGCCCGGGTGGTCACCCCCGACGGGCTCGTCCGCGAGGTCTCCGCCGACCGGGATCCGGACCTCTTCTGGGCCCTGCGCGGCGGTGGGGGCGGCAACTTCGGTGTGGTCACCGAGTTCCGCTTCCGGACGCACCCGGTCGGCGCGTGCGCCTTCGCGGAACTCCACTGGACCGGCGCGGAGTCCGCGGCCGTGCTGCGCGGCTGGCAGCGCTGGCTGGCCGCACTGCCCGACCCGTTCTGGAGCCAGGTGGAGTTCACCGTCGAGACGGCGGCCGGGGCCGGGGGTGCGGGGCCGCCGGCGGTGCGGGTGGTGTGCCTCGACGGACGCCTCGAGCTGGAGCGGCAGTTGACCCGGCTGTCGGACCTGGTCGGCGGGGCGCCGCGGGACAGCTGGATCGTCATGCGCAGCCACGAGGACACGGTGCGCGCCATGTCCGGCTGCCTGGAGCTGGGCCCCGCGCAGTGCCGACTGCCGGGCACCCTGCCCGGCCAGGACCCGCAGGGGCGGCTCGGCCGGGACTCGTACGCCGCCCGGTCCGACTTCTGGGCGGGCGGCGGACTGCCGGACGCGGCGATCGGCGCGGTCCTCGACGGTGTCCGGCGGTACGGGACGAGCGTCCCCGCGGGCGGGCGGGGCGTGGTGCAGCTCGACGGGGTCTGCGGCGGCGCGGTGAACCGGGTACCGGCCGGCGGCACCGCCTTCGTGCACCGCGACAGCGCCTTCCTCGCCCAGTACCTCGCCTACTGGCCCGAGTCCGCACCGGCCGCCGAGGTGGCCCGGCACCAGGACTGGCTCGACGGGCTCTGGCAGGCCCTGCGCCCCTGGGCGAGCGGGCGCGCGTACCAGAACTACATCGACCCGAAGCTCACCGATTGGCGCGAGGCGTACTACGGCGCGAACCTCGCCCGCCTGCAGGAGGTCCGGCGTGCCTACGACCCGGACCGGCTCTTCCGTTTCCCCCAGGCCGTTTAGGGAGTGTCCGGCATGCGACGTACGTTGACGATGGCCGCGGTGGCGGCCGCCCTGCTGGTGGCGGTACCGGGCGGGCCGCTGCCCGTGGCCGAGGCCGAGGCCGGGAGTGCCGTCGCCCCGGTCGCCGCGGGCCGCTGGTCGGCGCGCGAGGCCCGGGCCTTCTGGACCGCCGAACGGATGGCCTCCGCCATTCCGTTGCCGCCCGTGCCGCACATTCCGCGGGAATCGGGCGAACTGCCCGAACCGCCCGGGCCGGTGGAGCCGGCGACTCCGGTGCCGCCGGTGGATCCGGTGCCGCCGGAACCGGATCCGGGTGCCACGCCGACCCCGGTCGGGACACAGCCGCCGGTGCCGTCCCCGGACCCGGCCGCCACCCCCACGCCCACCGCCACGCCCACCCCGGCCCCCACGCCCGTACCCTCCCCGACCCGTACGCCGGCGGCACCGTCTCCGCTGCCGGCCCCGGCGCCGGCGCCGCCCGTCGTCCCGCGGCTGCCGGCCCTCACCCCCGGCGTCGGGCAGGACTTCGACGGTGTACCGGTCGCCGGCCGGATGTTCCTCGTCAAGGGCGGCGGGGCCTACTTCTGCACCGCGAGCGTGGTCTCCTCCCCCGGCCGCAACCTCGTGATCAGCGCCGCGCACTGCCTGACCGGCTCCGACACCCAGCAGGTGGCCTTCGTACCGAAGTACACCAAGGCCAAACCGCAGCCGTACGGCATGTTCCCGGTGCTGCGGGACGCCGGCGGTCACTCCAGGATCTGGATCGACCCGCGCTACCGCTCCCAGGGCGTCGACCGCGCGGCCGCCCTCGACGTGGCCTTCGCCCAGGTGGGACCGAACGCCCGCGGCGTCCCGGTGGAGACCGTGGTCGGCGGGAACAGGCTGGTGACCGGCGCCGGATACGCACACGCCCGGGTCACGCTGATCGGCTACCCGTCCTCCGCCGCCCGGCCGCGCCTGTGCGCCAACCGGACCACGAAGTTCACGAGCACCGACACCCGGATCCCGGGTTCGTTCCTGCGGATCAACTGCACCGGCTACCCCGGCGGGACCAGCGGCGGCCCGTTCCTGAACCGCTACGACGCGCGCACCGGGACCGGTGACGTGGTGGGGGTGATCGGCGGCTGGAAGACGGGCGGGGACAAGAGCGACACCTCGTACAGCTCCTACTTCGGCGCGGACATCAGGAAGTTGTACGAGAAGGCGGTTGCCGGGGCGAAGGCGTCGCGGTGAGCACCCGTACCCGGCGGGTCCGGCGCGGGTTGCCGACCGTACGCGGGGTCGCCGCAAGCCCGTCGCCGGTCGGCCCGTCGGCGGGCGCGAGGCCCAGGCGGCGGCGCAGGTCGGCGAGGGCCGCGTGGACGGGCGCGAGGACGACCTCGGCGCCCGCGTCGATGGACGCGAGGGCGTGCGCGGTGGTCTCGATCGCCTCGGCGGCGTCCTCCGCGGCGGCCCGGCTCCACCCGCCGGGCGCGCCGGTGCCCCACGGGGCGATGGTGTCGTAGAGGTGGCAGGCGGCATCGGCCACGGCGTCGGCCCGTTCCCCGACGCCCGGCGCCGCGATGGTCGGCAGTTCCATGCCGGGTCAACGAGCCGATGCCGCCAGGGGTACGAGCGGATGCCCCCGCGCAGTTGGACCATCTCAGCACCCTCGTGGCAACCGTATCCCCATCTCAGCAGCGCGGACTGCCCGCCAGTAGAGTCGGCCCGAGAGAAGGCACCGATCTGGGGGACTCATGACGGCTGCGGATGCACCGCCGATCATCTTCGTGCACGGGACGCGGCTGAGCGCGGGTCAATGGAGCCCACAACTCGCCGCGCTCCAGGAGGACTTTCGGGTAGCCGCCGTTGACCTACCGGGCCACGGCGCGCGGTCTGCTGAACCCTGGAGTCTGAACGCGGCGACGGAGATCATCGCTTCTGCGGTGGAATCGCTCGACCGCGGACCGGCTCTGGTCGTCGGGCACTCCCTCGGCGGATACGCCTCGCTGGAGTTCGCGCGACGCTGCCCGGAGCAGCTGCGGGGGCTGGTTCTTGCGGGGGCCAGTGCCTCCACGCGTGGTCCGTGGGCCATTCCGTATCGGTGGGCGGCCGGGCTCGTCCCTCGCATACCGGCGGCCCGGTTGACCCGCTGGAACGACAGGTTGCTGCGTCGGCTCTACTCCCCCGAGGTGGTGGACGCCACCATCCGCGCCGGCTATGCCTTCCACACTCTGCCGGATGCCTGGGGTGAAGTACTGGGCCGATTCGACGCGGATGCGATGCGCCATGTGGCAGCTCCCGTACTCATCCTGAACGGCGAGAAGGACACCGTCTTCCGCTCCGGCGAGAGGGACTTCCTGCGCGCACATCCGCGCGCACGCATCGAATTGATCCCGCGGGCGAGACACCTCGCGAACTTCGACGATCCAGAGGCCTTCGCCGATGCCGTCCGCCGCTTCGCGCTGGAAGTGGCGTGAATCTGCATCTACCAGTGGGGCCCGACGCCCTCTGGCCTCGCCCCCATACGTCAGTGATTACGGGAACTGCACCGGGACCTGCGTGAGCCGGGGTAGAGCGATCAGGCAGCCGGAGGTACCCGTCAACCACACCAACTGCGGATAGCGGACGATCAACGGGATCAACCCGGCCCTCTGCGGCCAGGAACACCCCACCCACACAGCCCTGCCCCGCACACCACCACGGGCCGAGTCGAACCGGCTCAAGGCGCAAAGTCGGCCAACCCCGCCACAAGGAGGGCGCGGCGCGGGAGGCCGTCGCCGCCCGCGACCGCCCCCGGCGACAACCCCGTCCACGAGGGCGGGGGGGAATCCCCGGTCAGCGGCGGCCGGTGGACAGGATCACGAGGAACTGGCCGCCGCCCGCCTGGATGTCGGCGGTCACCGGCAGCCCCGGTACCAGTCGGGAGAAGCGGTCCACGAGCCAATCCGCCGCCTCTTGAGCGTCCTTCCTGGTCGGACAACGGCCCACCATCTCGCGACCGCCCTTGCGCTCCAGCCTCTCGGTCACGGCGATCAGCGGCGCGGGTTCGACTACGTAAAGGCGCTCCGGCCAGGCAATGACCACCTTGACCGCGCCCTTGCGGGAGTTGCACCCGCGGTGCGCGAGCCGCTCGGCGACCTTGGCCTTCCGGTCGGCGGTCCGGCTGTCGACACTGGGCCCCCGCGGGTCGTTCACAGACTCGTCGGGGTCGACCGGTTCGTCACACACCCAGCACAGCCAGCCATCGCGCTCGGCCACATCATCAAGGAGACTCATCCGAGCAAACTACCTGCCCGGCCACCACCCCGCGCACCGGGGCCAGGCCGACTCCCACCGCGGCCGCAGGACGGGGGGTGCTCTGGCGCGCGTCGGGAAAGCACGAGAAACCGTGATGCCAGGTCTCGGTCCGCCGTGAATGCAGCCGGCACTTTCCGTGACGACGCGCGATCGCCGAAGGAGCCACCCAGTCGGGCACAGCCGGAAGGTCAGTGGCCGGGCGGCGATTGCGCTCACGGGCGTGGGTAGCCGTGACCCGGCGGCGGGTACTCCCGGCTCGGGGGGCCGGCGACGCCGTGGACACAGCTGCCCGGTAGGGACGGCCGGAGCGACTGAGCGCTCTCCCCGGCCCGTCCGGCCAGGGAGAGCGCTCAGCGGCGGGCCCGCAGCGGGCGCTGTCCAGTCGGGCTCGATTTGGCCCGCCGGCTCAGGCGAGGGCGGCGACCATCAGGGCGAAGGCGGCGATGATGACGGCGACGCGGACGTAGTGGAAGCGGTCCCAGCGGTTCATCTGCTCCTTCCAGTCCTCGGGCCGGTTCTCGGGGGTCCACGTCTTGCTCCGGTTGTTGATCGGGACGAGCAGCAGGAGCGACATGATCACGCTGAGGATCAGCAGCGCGCCGGCGGTGACGACGAGGCCGGTGCCGTGGTGGTGCCATCCGGCGATGACCCAGACCGCGACGAGGACGAGCGAGGTGATGTACCAGACCGGCATGACGGCGCCGAGCATCCGGCCCCCGTGGGCCCGGCCGAGTTGGCCACTGTCGCCGGGGAGGGCGTTGAGGATCGGGTTGATGACGAAGGCGACGGAGAACTCCACCCCCACCATCACGCCGACGACCACGGTGGTGAACACCTCGAGTGCGTTGAGCATGATGAATCCCCCAGGAAGCTAGCGCTGCTAGATGATGAGGCAACGCTAGTACTACTGCCGCTCGATTGTCTAGCGGTGCTAGGATCGAATCATGTCGGTACAGGAACGCAAGGAGCGCGAACGAGCCGGTCGCGAGCGCCTCATCGTGGCGACCGCCCGCGAACTCGCCGAGCAGCAGGGCTGGGACGCGGTCACCACCCGCCGGCTCGCCGAGCGCATCGAGTACAGCCAGCCCGTCCTCTACAGCCACTTCCGCGGCAAGCGCGAGATCATCGGAGCCGTCGCCCTCGAAGGCGCCACCGAAATGGCCACGACATTGCGGGCCGCAACCTCCGCCGCAGACGGCCCCCGCACCAGGGTCACCGCCCTCGCCCGCGCCTACCTCGGTTTCGCCGAGCGCAACCCGGCGGTCTACGACGCCATGTTCCAGCTCGACGGCGGCCTGGCGTTCGCGGACGAGGACACCCCCGAGCCCCTGAAGGACGCCTTCGGTGCCCTGCTGGAGACTCTCGGCGAGGTCGCCGGCGACGGCGTCCACCCCGGACTGTTCACCGAGTTGTTCTGGGCAGCCCTACACGGACTGGCGACCCTCACCAGGGCGGGACGGCTGCCGTCGGGGGACGCCGAGCGCAGGGTGGAGCTGCTGGTGGACCGGCTCGCCATGCTCTGACCACCCGCCCGCCACTATCCAAACGCTCAACGCCGCCGAGTCAGGCACCAACTCGCCAGGCCAAGCGCTCGGCCACCGCCAGTGGACCACCCATCACGCCCGGAGGCCGCGTAGCACGCTCAAGGGCCGAACAGCCATGACGGCACCCGCCGGCGGTCTGGGCAGAGGGGCTGTGGTGACGGAGCCGTTGCTGCCGGCGCCTCCGTCCCCCGGCTGCTGCCCCGGTCGGCCCTGAGTCGGAAGACCTGACTACTGGACCATCCGGGCAGTGCGCCCGCCTTCGCTCACCTGTTTTGGTTTGGAGTACCTATATCACCGGAATTCTCCGCTTCGGGCGGATCTCGCTCCCGAACCGAACCGAAGGGAATCGATGCCGCGAAGCACATCACTCAGAAGGTGATGGTGCTTTCCGCCACAGCCAGATCGGAATCCAGTTCAACGCCGACGGCGACCCCGGCCAGTGCAGCGGACGAACAGGGGAACAGTGGCACTTCCACCAGCACCCCGGAGGAGCATGAAGGCATCTGTGAGTGCGCGGCCGGGGTGGAACGCCCGGTCGTCAGGTGAGCCACCAGATGGCGATTGCGAGTACGGCGAGCAGTAGAAGGGCGGCCAGGAGGGTTGCCCTCCTCCTGCGGCGAGCCGGAGGGCCGGGCGCAGGTGCGGGACTGGCGGGTGCCCAGGGTGGCGGCCCATCTGCCCTGCGGGCGGACGGCATGGTGACGGGGCCGACGACGGGTGGCTCACGGGGAAGCCAGCGTTGCTCACCGTTGGGACTGGATGCGGCTTGTTGAAGGCCGATGCCTCCCTCCTTTCGCCATCTGGTTCCCGATGCGTCGGTGAAGTCGATGACGAGTTGCAGCAGGAATCCTGTGGGGTCCTCGCCGCGTGTCGTGGTGACGGGCAGCGGGATGGAACGTTGGTCACCAGGGCCGAGGCCTCTTGGCGCGCCGGTGATGTGTTGACCGGCGTAGGTGATGCGCAGGTCGAGGACGGGCTGGTTGCTGGGGTTTGCGATCTTCAGGTGTGGGGTTGCCGAGCCTTCGTGAATGCCGGAGGGCACGACCGTGATGTTCGTTTCGATCATCGATGCCTGTGCGAGGTCGTTCCTGCGGTCGACTGCTCGGGCCCGGGTCTCAAGGCGCTCTTCCTGGGCCTGCAATCGGGCTTCGCGCTGGTCGAGGACTGCGGCGCGCTGGACCTGGTGACGATGGGCCAGGTAGCTGATGAGGAGAGAGGCGACGGTGACGACGGCTCCCACGATGGCTACGACGGTCGCGATCATCCCAATACTCTGGCCATCGACAGGGGCTCTGTCAGCCGGTGCCATGCATTCCGCATCGAGGTGGATACTCCACGCGCTTCTGAACGGGCGCAGCTTGCGCGTTGTGCGCCGCGGCGGCTCGGAGTATGCATCGGCCGGACGGCCTCCGGGCCGACAGGCGCCGGTGGCCGGATCGGCGGCCTTTCGTCGCCGGCACGTGGCCGGATACGACTGGGCACCCATGCCCCGCCCCACTCCCGCCGATCGCCATGGAGGCGCACCCCGATGACCCCAGTCGGCATGACCAGCTTCGACGACGTCTACGCTCTCCCCGACCCCCGCGGGTACTTCACCGCCCTGGGGCCGTACGAGTACCAGACCCCAGGGCACGCCCAGCCGGTCTTCCGCGCGCTTGCCGCCGAACTCGGGCCGGGACGGCGTACGGTCCTCGACGTGTGCTGCTCCTACGGGATCAACTCCGCCCTCCTCAACCACGACGTCACCCTCGACGAACTCTTCGCGCACTACACCTCGGCCCGTGCGGCCGAACTCACCACCGCCGAACTCGCCGACCGCGACCGCGACTTCTACGCGGTTCGCCGCCGCCCCGACGCCACGCGGGCCATCGGCATCGACGTCTCACGCCCCGCCCTGGACTACGCCCTGGCCGTCGGGCTGCTCGACGAGGGGCACTGCGTGGACCTGGAGCACACCGAGCCGGAGGAGCGGCTGCGCGGCTCGCTGGCCGGAACGGGCCTGATCACCGTCACCGGCGGCACCAGCTTCCTCACCGAGCGCACCTTCGCCCGGCTCTTCACCGCTATCGGCCACCCGGTGCCGGTGGCTGCCTTCGTCCTGCGCACCCATGACTACGGGGCGATCTCCGGCTGCCTGGAGTCGTACGGCCTCACCGTCGAACGGGCCGCCACCACCCAGCCGCAGCGGCGCTTCACCGACCCCCGGGAGCAGGAGCGCGCGGTGGCCACCGTCACCGCGTTCGGAGAAGACCCGGCAGGGAAGGAGTCTGCGGGGTACTTCCATACCCGGCTGCACCTGGCCCGCTGAACACGCCCCCGGGAACCGTGGGGCGGGCCCGCCCCCACCGTGACCCCGCAGCACCGCCGGACAGCCCCCGCCGGGACGGCCCTGCAACGGTGCCGCCGCCTCCGGCCTTGGCGGACGGGTCTGCGGACTCCGGGGCCGGTTCGGGGGTCAGGGGCGACGGTGGCGCGCTCGGGGTGGCGAGCGTGTAGCGGACCGGGGCGAGGCCGGGTCCGGGCGCTGTGTCGGCGCCCGACGGCTGCCGTCAGCTGAGCATGGCGGCGGCCGCGGGCCCGAGGTGGACGAGGGCAACGATCAGAGCGGGAGATGCGCGGGTTGACGCTGACGGCAACGATCGCGCGGTCTGGGCGATGTGGCTCGTTACCGGTCATTTTTGGTGAGCCGGGCGGGTGCGGGCTCGACCATGACGACGCGCGAGCGGCGCACGGCGGGGTCGGGCGACATCGGTCTGCTCATCCGGGAGGCGAGCGAGGTGAGCGTCGCGCGTGGTCGCTCCCAGGTCGCCGGTCCCCGGGCGAGGTCCCCGTCGGCAACCACGGATGGTCCGCCGGGACGAGGAGCCGGAGGGCCTGGCGGAGGGGCTCCGGCGTCCCGGGTTGCGGCTCTCACTCGAGGTGCCATCGTGGAAGTAAAGGCATTGCTCGACCGATTGCAGAGGGTTGAGCCATGGAAGACGAGCAAGCACACGTCGTATACAGCGATGACCAGTTCGACCTGGACATCCGCGTCAAGATGACGACGCGGGAAGTCGACAAGTTCGTCATCGAGGACAGCCACAGCTGTGCCAGTACTTGTGGCGATGAATGCACGAACAGTTGTGCCAGTACCTGTGCAGGTAGTTGCCCGGTGCTCGATGCCCGCGACGAAACCGAAACCTGTGAGACCTGCGGCTCCTGCACCTCGGAGTGCGACCGCAGTCTCTACGAGGATCACTACGTCCTGGAAGTCAGTCAGGTCCGGGCCGACGGGGTCACCCGCAAAGTCGCCGGTGAGCATGTCATCCGCCGCGTCGTCGAGCACGCCCCGAAGGAAGGCTGATGGCCTCTCCCACCTGGCAGCCTGCCATCGGAGATCCGCAGACTGTCGCGTCGGTGCGCGCCGTCTCCGTGGATGTGCTCTCGCGGCTGCGTGACCCCGACGACGTCGAGGGAGCGGCCCGGACGGCGCCGCTCCAGGGACGGCCGCGGTGGACGCCGCACAGCACGGCCCAAGGCACGTGCGGCCTCGCCCTCGCCTTCGGACATCTCGACCGGTGCCTGCCTGGCAAGGGTTGGGATCTCGTGGCCCACCATCACCTCAGCCGGGCCGTGGACGGCACCGCGTCGAACCCCGTGGGCACCCTCGGACTCTTCGCCGGCCTCACCGGAGTGGCTTTCACCACCTCGTACCTGGCGCACGGCGGCCAGCGATACCGCACCCTGCTCGGCGACATCGACGACAGCCTGTACAGCCGGATTCCCCGACGCCTGCCCGCCGTCACAGGGGAAGGCTTCGCCGTCGGCACGTTCGATCTCGTGTCGGGGTGGACCGGCGTGGCGGCGTATCTCCACTCCCGGCCGACCGGCCCAGCCCGGGACCGCGCTCTTCGCACCGTGCTCGCCTGGCTCGTGGACCTGTCCCGTGCCGTCGACGGGGTCCCCGCCTGGCACACCCCGCATGCCCTCATCACGGACGAGAGCATGCGCGACAGGTACCGAACCGCGGTCGCCAACTGCGGTCTCGCACACGGCATCACCGGCCCCCTCGCCATGCTCGCGCTCGCGCACGCCGACGGCCCGATCGACGCGGGGCACACCGAGGCGATACGCCGCACGGCGTCCTGGCTTGCCTCACACCAGGTCGACGACGCCCGAGGAGGGGCGTACCCGGCGGTCGTCCCGCTCGGTGAGGACTCCCCCACTCTGTCGGCGGCCCGCGACGCCTGGTGCTACGGCAGCCCCGGGGTCGCGCGCGCCCTCTGGCTCGCCGGCACCGCCCTCGGCGACCCCGGCCTGACCCGTACGGCCGTCGCGGCCATGCGGGCCGTACTACGGCGCCCCGTCGCCCGGCGGCGCATCGACTCGCCCGGGTTCTGCCACGGCATCGCCGGGCTTCTGCAAGTCACCCTGCGATTCGCCGTCGACACCGGAGACGAGGAAATCAGCTACGGCGCGCGCCGCCTGGTCGACCAGCTGCTCGGCGAATACCAGCCGCAGACGCCCTTCGGCTATCGCAGTGTCGAGCCTGACGGCACTCGCGGGGACCGGTCCGGCCTCCTCGAAGGCGCCGCAGGGGTCGCCCTCACCCTCCTTTCCGCCGTCACCCTCGAACCACCCGCCTGGGACCGGTTCTTCCTTCTGTCATGAGCGCCGACGCCTCCCGTGGTACCGGCACGCGGGGACCAGCCGCCTCCGGGGCATCGGGGCTCTACCGCTGTCTCGACCACTTCGTGATCCGCACCCCGATCCTCCCCGTCACCGACTACCCCGCGGCTCAGGACCTCAGGCTCACGCCCGCGACCGCTCGCCTCCGGGACAACGAGCCAGCGCGGCGTGCCGTCGTCGTGTCCTCGCTGCCCCTCGCCACCTCACTGCTGGGGCCCGCACGCACCGAACGCGACCGGCGGCGCCTCGAGTCGAGCATCCTGCGCTACCTCATTCGCCTCACCACCCGGCCCACTCCCTTCGGGCTCAACGCCGGCGTCGCCCTCGGGCGGTGGGGCCCGGTCACCGACGTCCGCCTGGCTGACCAGCCTCCCGACGTCCACGCCCGTGTCGACATGCACGCCCTCATGCACTTCGTCACCGCCCTCGAATCGCGAACCGAGATCCGGGAGGCGACCACGGTCATCGCCAATCCGGCCGTGCTGCACCGCGCCGGCCGGGTCACTTTGAGTGGTGTCGAAGCCGTCCTCGGGGCGAACGGCGGCGAGAACGTCACCCTCCGCGCCACCGGCGCCGTCACTCGCGCCCTCACCCTCGCCCGCACACCCATTGCCTACGCCGACCTCGCTACCGACCTCCTGGAAGCCGTCCCCGCAGCCACTCCCGACAAGGTCCACGACCTGCTGTACCGGTTGTGGCACCACGCGTTCCTACTGACAGACCTCCGCCCACCGTTGACCCACCTCGACCCCGCGGGACATGTCCTCGACCACCTCAGCCGGATTCCCGCAGCCGTCACCGCCGCTGCGGACCTTGGCGAACTGCTGACCGCGATCCGGAACTGGGAGAGGCAGCCGGCAGGCCCCGGCGCCGCCGTTTTCCCGGCGCTCGCCGACCACGCCCGCCGCGTCACGGGCTTCGAAACGGCCACACCGCTCCAGGTCGACACGGTTCTCCCCCTGGCGGCCTGCAATGTGTCCCACAGAGTGGCCGAAGAGGCGGTCCGAGCGGCCGAACTGCTGCTGCGGCTCACCCCGTTCCCATTCGGCCTGCCGCAGATCAGCGCGTACAGAGGCGCATTCGAGGTCCGCTACGGCATCGACCGCGACGTGCCCGTCCTCGAACTCCTCGATCCCGTCACAGGCCTCGGCTCCCCGTCCCTCCTCCCTCCGGTCGTTCCCGCCAAAGCCGCCCGGGCCGACACGTTGCTCCGCCTCGCCACCGATGCCCTCCACGGCCACCTCACCAGCATCGACCTCGACCAGCACACCATCGACCGACTCGCCCTCTGGGAAACGGCCCCTGAGCGGCTCCCCGCGTCGCTCGACCTCTACGCCATGGTCTCTGCCCAGTCACCCGCCGCCATCGACGCAGGCGACTTCCACCTGGTCGTGGGCCCCAACGTCGGTGCCGGAGCAGCCGGACGCAACCTGGGCCGCTTCGCCGGCATGCTCACCGGCGCCGTTCCCGCCCTCGGCGACATCGCCGACGCCGAACAAGCCGTTCAAGCCGGCCGCATTCTGGCCGAACTGGTGTACCTCCCCGAGAAGACCCGCTCGGCGAACGTCGTCGTCCGGCCCGCGATCCGCGACCACGAGGTCGGCATCCGCACCAGCGCGGAGGACGGACCTGCCCGCTACATCCCTCTCGACCAGCTCGCCGTCCGCGTCACGAACGGCAGGTTCGCACTGATCTGGGACGACGGCACGGGGGAACTGCGAGAGGTCACCGTCTGTTCAGGGCACATGCTCAACAACAGCCGGGCCCCCACCGTCTGCCGTTTCCTCGCCGAGGTGAGCCGTGACGGCACCGCGCAGATCGCCGGCTTCGACTGGGGCCCGGCCCGCGACTTCCCCTATCTGCCCCGCGTCACCTCCGGCCCGGTGATCCTGCGCCTGGCCCAGTGGCGCATCGATCACGCCACGGCGCACGAGATGGCCGGGCAGCCGGACCGGTTCCCGGCCGGGTTCGACGCCTGGAGCCGCCAGTGGCGGGTGCCCCGCCACACGTACCTCACGAGCAGTGACGCCGCCGCGGACCACCGGCTCCTCATCGACGCCACCGCACCTTCCCACACCAACGAGATACGGCGAGCCCTGAACCGTTTGCGGCCCGGCGGCAGCGTGGTCCTCCAGGAAGCCGTTCCCGGCCTCGCCGACACCTGGGTCAGTGGGCCGAACGGCCGCCACACCGTCGAACTCGTGGTGTCCATGACCCGCAACGCCCCTGACCCGCGCTCCGTTCCGCCCGGCAAAGCCGCCGCCCGGGTAGCCAGGGCAGATCGGCTGCACCCCCCGGGTAGCGACTGGACCTTCGTCAAGCTCTACGGCGACCGGCAGGAAGAGGAGTCCCTGCTCGTCGGCGGCATCCGCGAGCTCATCCGCTCGCTGGACCGCCAGTGCGACCGCTGCGTCTTCCTGCGCTACGCGGACCCCGAACCCCACCTGCGGCTACGCCTGCGCGGCAACCCCTCCGTGCTCGTTCCCGCACTCAGCGACTGGGCCGGTACCCTCCTCGCCGACAACCACGTCTCGCGTTTCACCTTCGACGTCTACGATCGTGAGATCGAACGCTACGGCGGGCTCGTCGGGATGGATATCACCGAACAGCTGTACTCCGCCGACAGCTCCGCCGTTCTCGACCTGCTCTTCCTCGACCACGCCGGGCAGTCTCAGCTCGACAGGACGGGCCTGGCCCTGGTCACCATTGACGACCTGCTGGCCGGGCTCGGCCTGAGCGAAGCCGACAGGATCCGCTTCTACCACCGGGAGACTCCCCAGCGACGGCTTGCGGGCGCGGAGTACCGCACCCGCAAGGCGGAATTCTGTGACCTGCTGCGCAGACCACCTGCTCGTCCCATTGAAGATGTCCTCACCCAGCGTCGTCCTCACCTGGCAGACGTCGCCGACCGGCTCGCCGATCTGCAACGCCGCCAACAACTCGGCAAGTCGCTGCCCGAGCTGTGCCGCAGCTACGTACACCTGCACTGCAACCGCCTCCTCGGCACGGACCGTGCAGCCGAGAACACGGCGTTGGATCTGCTCTACCGCACCCGCCACAGCCTGGCATCAGGAGCCTGAACGCCGACTTGGGGTGGCCCCGGTGGTGAGGGGCACGCCGGCCACCGCTTCGCCCGCCTCGACAGCACCACCAGCGTCGACCACCAGGTCCCCCGCCCCGGCGCGGTCACCTCCGCCTACCGGACCAGCCCCACCCCCTTCACCCTCCCTCCCCCGGGACCCTCTACCGGCGGTGGCCGGCAGTCGGAGACCTCGCGGAGGAGTACCGGGAGTGATACCGCCACTTCGACCAACGACTCGATGCCCGCGTCGCAGTGGGCCTGCCCGCCCCGGCACACATCTACGAACACGCCGTCCGCGGCCTGCACGCCACATTCACCACACACCGCCCGCCCGACCGTGCCCTCCTCGACCGTCTACTCCCCCACGGCCTCATCTCCCGGACCGGGTGGAGTCCCGAGGCCGACATCCGCTGAAGAGAGCCGTGCGTGCAGCCCGCTGACGCTCCGTACGACGGCTTCGCCGACACCTTTGCCCGCGAGGCCGCCAGAAGCCCCTGCAACGCGCACTACGACAGCCCCACCGTCCTCGGTCTCCTCGGCAACGCGAACGGCCTGCGCATGCCGGACTGCGGCTGCGGACCCTGCCTGTACCTGTCCGAGCTCGCTGCGCGCGGCGCCGAGCCTCTCACCTGGGCCGCCGACGCCAGATTCGACATCGTCCTGCTCGCCCTGGTCCTCCACTACGCCCACGACCGCGTCCATGCCCTGACCGAGATCGCATTCATCCTTCGGCCCGGCGCCAGGATCATCACACCTGGGCACGTTCATCCATACCTGCCTGAGCACTCTGAGAAGTACGCGGCTCATGCCGAACTCCGCGTGGCAGTACACCTCCCTAGTGTTGTAGCCGAGCGGCACCCAGACGTGGGCGGCGAGCGCGTCCCGGACTCGGGCGCTGAGCACGGATCATCGCCAATAGGCATCTATGCAATTCATTGGATCGACAGTTGGATTCTTCTTCAGTCCGAAGTAGCCGGTAGCCCATGCAGTCACCCGCTCGCCCGATGTGCCATGATGATTTGGATCGGTAAACTCTTCGTCTCCAAACCTGGCCCTGCTGTCGACTGCTGCGTCGAAATCCTGGGCGGTCAGGCGCCCTTCGTTGTATTTAGCTCCAGCCCATACCCCGGAAAAACAGTCTGCCATCAGCTCCACATCCTTCCCTGGATTGGCTGGCTGCCGAGCCTTTTGGCTGACTAGAACGTCTTGGACCCAGTGACCCATCTCATGTGTCACGACCGTGGCGACTGTGAAATCTCCAGCCTTCTCGGAAGGTTGATTATTGAGGCTACCCTGCCTCATCTTGAGCATGGTATCCACGGGAAGTACGAGAACGCCCTCATAGGCGACTCCGTCCCGCTCTACATCCGCCTTGCAGTAAAATGCACTCGGAGCGTTGGCGGGAGTTCCAGATTCACTGCATTCACTTACGTACAGTTCTCCGTTTTGAACTATCTTGAACAAGGCGTGCTTTACCTCGAGCCCTTGCCCTGCAAGCCAGTTGGTCCAGTATTCGTCGGCGTCCTGGACGGTCTGCTCGATATAGGCCGTCGTCGACTCCTCATCGACGGGTGGCCCGGTCTGAGCGCTTGCGGTGCTGGCCACTCCTACAGCTCCGAAAAGAGCCGATATCGCCAGGGAAAGCAGTGCCCTATGCATGAATCCATTCTTGCGCAGCTTGACAAAGATCGCTTTCCGACCGCACGTCAGTCGAAGGTCCCTGCTCGTAGCCGAGGCGTGGAACATCGGCCGTGTAGTCAGGGTGCTCGCTGGGACGCCACGGCGGCGGTAACGGACCCGACGGCAGCAGCGCGCCACATGATCGCGCAACACCGACCGCCTTCGGGCCCACTATCCGCGCGGCATGGTGGAGGAGATGAAGGCCCCACTGCCCTCGGGCGACGAGGAGCGGCGAGCCGGGTCGGCTGACGGTCGCTCACGACCTGGCACGTCGCCGACTCCCGCTCGCGCCAACTCCCTTAGAGCAGCCTTCGGCGAGAACGCCCAACCTTCGCTGAGGCAGGTCAACGCTCGTGGTCGCAGGCCTGAGGCCGCACCTCCTGACGGACCAGTCCACAGAGCACTCTTCCCGCGGTGCCATCGGCTTCTTACCGCGGGCGACGACGGTTCCACGGAAGACTGCTTCCAGGGCATCCGCGGCTCCGTGCATGGTCGCGTCACGTCCCGTGATCGGACCCCAGGAACCAGCGTGGTCCGTCCACACCGATGAACCGCACAGGGCGCAGAGCAGTGACCTCTCGTTGGGCAGGGTGCCGGGCATCTGCGCGAAGACTTCCCGGCCGAAGGGGCCGATGAACTCGTCGGCGGTGCCGCCGCTCTGGGTGATATCGGTGATGATCTCCTTGCGGAGCGGATCCCAGATGCCCTCTGTTCTGGGTGCGGCGAAGCCCGTACCTGCAGACACCGGTCATCGAGGAGGAAGCTCGCAGCGACGATGGCCGCCAGCGCGGCTCCGGCGCTATCGCGGGCCCCAGGCCTCCATCCCGTTCCGGGCGTTGTGCGCGACATCCCGCGGGTTCCTGCGCATATGCGGTACCGCGTTGGCTTGCGGCCAGGGACTTGTCCTGATGGCGGACTGGCACTCTGGCGGTGACGTTCCTTCAGGAATGCCGAGCACTTCTACACTTCACCGAACATCCCTCGACCTATCCGAACGGAGGGGGCTCAGAGTCGGCGCTGGCCAGCGCACGAACGAGTCCCGCCCGCCTGGCTGACGGCTACGTCGGCGGGGGGCCGGGATGATGCGCCAGCCATTGCTGCAGTTCACGGTGCCGGAACTGGTAGGCGGCGCCCGAGAGGCGCAGCAGCCCGGCGGCGCATGCCCAATCCAGGAAGACCCCGAGCCTCCATGGCAGATTTCTCCTGGAGCACAGCACGAAAACCAGGTATCGGCGTGCGGATGGGGCACCAAACCCGACGCCGACCATGAGCCCGAGCGCCAGCCCGTATCCGAGCGCGGCCATGAGTCCGTCCCAGGGCCCCCAATCGAGCCCGGTCCGGATTCCGAGCGCGAGCCCGGCCGCGAGCCCTGCCGTGAGTCCCGCCGCGAGTCCTCGCAAAAGATCACTATGGATGACGTCACGAGGCCGGGCACTCGTTGACGGCTCAGGCCCGATGGCACGGGTGAGCCCGACCAAGAGCCCGACCATGAGCCCGAGATAGATCCCAATAATGAGCCCGTACAGGGACCCGTACATGAGCCCGAATGTGATCCAGTACACGACTCCGACCGTCAGTCCGGCCACGAGTCCTCGCAAAAGATCGCTATGGATGACGTCACGAGGCCGGGCACGCAGTGACGGCTCGGATCCGATGGCCCGGGTGAGCCCGGCGCCGAGCCCGACCGCGAGTCCCAACGTGAGCGCGCCCTTGAGCCCGGCCTTGAGCCCAGTCGCCAGGTCGAACGCGAACCCGGCCGCGAGCCCGTACAAGAACTGGGCCGCGAGCCCTTGCGCGAACCCGAACCCGAACCCGGCCGCGAGCCCGGCCGCAAGATCGCGGCATCCGGCTTTGGTGCGCAGGCGCCCCCAGCGCACGCGCCCGGGTGGATCCACCCAAGCCCGTGCCGCATGGCAGCCAGCCACGACGGGGGCCACAACGCACATCGTGACCAGTCCAATAACACTGCTGGTCAATGCCAGGGGTAGCGGAAGCAGAACCGTGAGCGCCGTCAGCATGGCGTCGATGGCGCGCACCCTTCGGGGTCCAGCAAGTGGCCACAACTGGTGCAGGACCAGGTCGGTGCGGGAAATGGCGCCCACCCCTGCCGGTGCTCCCGGGATGGCCGTTGGTTTGTCCAGGTGGGCGGCAAGGCGGACCAACCAGCGGTGGACATCATCCGGGGCGTAGGGCCGACGTGGGCGGGGGTGAAGGGCGGTGGCCGCGGGAACGAAGCGGGCCAGCAGATGTTCGTCGAGGTCGGAGGGGCTGGTGTGGCGGAGGAGGTCGCAGGGGTCGCCGTGCTGGGCATAGACGGTGGCGGCCAGGCTCAGCCGCCACGGCGTGGACAAGGTCGTGGCCAGCGTCCCGCGGGAATCACCGTCCAACGCTTCCAGCACCGGCTGCCACCGTGCGGGGTCGGGGGCACGGTGGATCAGGTAGGCACGGGCGGACGCAGGGGTGAGGTGGTCAATGTCGATGCGGGCCGCATCGAAGAGCCGGGTATGGCTACGTACGGCTTCGTAGTGACGGGTGCGACACGTCAAGATCACCGGCCCAGCAGCCCGGCCGCTCTGGTATCCGTTGAGCGCGTTCAGAGCGGCCTGGGCGCGCGGGGCTTCGGGAGAGGGGGTGCCGTCAGGAGCGGTGGCATCCATCTCGTCCAGTCCGTCCAACACTGGCAGCACGCGGCGCTGGCGGATGAGTTCCTCGGCCTCTTTGGCCGGCCAGTCGTAGACGTCCACCAGATGGCGTGCGAGCCACTCGGGCAGGGGGATGCTCGTGTCCCACTCGGCCAGCGACAGGCGCACCGGGACTGGGTCCCCCTCCTCCCGCCCCTCGATGAGGGCCAGCATCAACTCCAGTGCCAGCACGGTCTTGCCCGCCCCCGGCGCGCCGGTGACCACCAGCCGGCGCGGACAGGTGCGACGGAAGTATGAGGCCACATCCGGGAGGGCCGGCGTTCCCTCGAACAAACGCCCGGCGTCGGCCGGGGCCACTGCGGCCCGCCCCGGCTCCGGGTGGAGGCTGAAGGTCAGATTGATCATCTGGGTGTCGTCCCCGATCAGTTGCCGCCATTGCCGCTGCCCGTCCTCCTTCACCTGCTCGGCCAAGGTCGACGCCCAAACGCGGGCCAGCTGCGCCAGGTCACCCGGAGGGGGCCGCCGCAGGCCCGACACCGCGACCAGGGCGCCCACCACCCCGAGGGGTAGCCCGATCAAACCCGCGATACCGCCCGCGTCCAGGCCGCCCTGGGCCAGCTGCACCCCCACATACAGCAGACTTGCCGCCACTAGCAGCCCGCCCACCCCGACAAACCATGTCCGCCACCGCCGGTACCCGCGGCCGCCGATCTCCGCCATGTTGTGATCATGACCGCCCCCAGTGATGCCGGGGGTTCGCCATGCCGGAAGGCCAAAGGGCGTAAACACCCTCGGCGTACCGTAGGGGCGGATACGTCCTGACAGATCACCTGAACCCACGGGTACAGACCCGGAAGGCACAGCGAAGGCCTTGGGTTCCCTCCGGCGCCGTCGCCAGGTCCAGCCGCCCGTCCTCGAGGACGAGTTCACCGAGTTTTCCGCACTGCGCGCACCGGACGTACGTCACCGCGCCGGGCGCCGCATACCGAACGGCAGTTGCTCCACCATCTCCATGCCATGCCCAACGCAGCCAGGTCACGCCACACACCGTCGAACGGGCCGGCGTCCTGTGCCGCGACGTTCACGGCACGCCAGTTCGGCGCGGGCGCGGCCGAGGCGTCGCTGCGGATTGGCTGTGCGGGCGCTGCTCAACCTCGTCCAAGCTCGCGGCCATCCATCCCCCTCGCGTCCAGCTGACTACTCTCCTACTCCAATTTCGGCCAGAATGGCCGGATAGTCGCAATGCGTTTTGCCTGGATGGAAGCCACCCGAGTCGGAGCGGAGCTCAAGACTGCTCGACTTCCGTCATGAGGAGGCGCAGGGTCGGGGCGTGCTTCCCGGCGAAGGGGACGGCGTAGTCGGAGGTCTGCTCGTAGGGGCCAGCCCGGTCGAACATGCGCCGGTCGTCGGCGAGAAGGGTGCGTGCGGTGGTGTGGTCGCCGCGGAGGGCGTGGGCCTTGCCGAAGACGGCGTTCAGCAGACCCAGGGACGGCCGGCCGCCGATGGCCGTGGCCTGGTCGGCGAACACGTCCGCGACCGGGAGGGCGGCGGGACTCTGACCCCGCCACGGTGACCGGGGCGTGAACTTGGCGAGACGACCTAGCCGCGGCGCAGCCGGGAATCGAGGACCGCGCCGAGGAGTTCGGCGTCGGGTGCGGTCAGCAGGCGTTTGGGCAGGATCATCACCCAGTTCCTCAGGCCGGTTCTGCCCACGACGGCGTAGAGGTTCGGGGTCTCGTGATACCGCGACATCTCATCCCAGCCCAGGCGTTTGATGTCCGCGCCGTCGAGGAGAGCCGCGATACCCGTGCCGTCGACGACGCAGTCCGCGCCCTCGTGGGCCCGCTGGGCCCGCAGGGCATGCGTAACGATCCTCCGGGGCGCGAGCAGGGCGAACACAATCGCGTAGACGGCGGCCGCGGCCATGAGGCCGATGTTGACCGAGCCGCCCTCGGCGTCGACGCGCACACCCAGGAGCGCGATGAAGAGCGCGCCGGCGGCAGCGAGCCAACGCAGTCGCCGAAACGTTCCCGCAGCCTTCAGCCCCTCACGGAGCTCGCTCTTCTCCACACTGCCCGTGAACCGCAGGACGGCCTCGCCCGTGAGCCGGGCCTGCTGCGGCTGTCGTATGTTGATGTCTTCCACAGGCGCGGAGCATAGCGCTCCGCCGGTGATCGACGCGATCGCGTGCAAGTACCGCACCGGAACGCCGTGGATGGAGCTGCCCGAACACTTCGGATCGTGGAAGGGCGCCCACAACCAACTGTGGAAGTGGGCCGCCAACGGCACCCGGGAGAAGCTCGTTCACTCATGCGGGTGATTCGTGGGCGGCGATTTGTCCGGCCAATTCCATGCAGCGCAGGCGGGCCGGGGAGAAGTCGTAGGGCATCTTTCCGGTGGCTTCGAATGCGCTCATGGACTCTTGCCCCCCACCGGAGCTTTGGCATGCCTCGCCCTCGCCCTCATCTGCGGTAGCGGGGTGCAAAGCGTCCCAGGAGCCGCAGAGTGCATCGTCGCTTTGCCCCAGGCCGGAGTCCTCGATGACGGCCAGGAGCACCTCTTCGAAGGCGTGCCGTTCGGCAGCCACCTGGGCCACGCGGGGGTCATCGACAGCGATCGTGTCATCGAGTGCCTCCTCGGCGGCATCAACACGGTCGGATTCTTCCCGCAGGTCCGAGTGGGTGGCCAGGGCGATGAAACGGGTGGCCTGGAGGGCTGCACCGAGCGGGCCGAAGATCCGCTCGGTGACCAGCAGGCTGTCCAGGTCCGCCCGGCGCAGGGAGCCCTCGGGCAGGCTCGTGAGGCGGCTGGTGACGAGGTCGGAGAGCAGGCCCATCCGGCTGCCTTCGGTGCGCATGCGCTGCACGGCAGTCCGCTGCCGCCGCAGTTCTCCCTCCTGGGCGACGAGGGTTTCCTCCAGCCGTTCCAGGATGCCCGCGATGCCGTGGTCGCTGTCGGCACCGGCAGAAGCCGTGTCGGCGAAGGCGTCACGGATGTCGTCCAGGGCGATCCCGGCATCGGCCGTCTTGCGGATCCACAGGAGCCGGATCATGTCTTCGTAGCCGTAGCGGCGGCGGTCGTCACCGCCCCGCTCGGGCTCGGGGAGCAGGCCGATCTCGTGGTAGTGACGGATCGCCCGTGGTGTGGTGCCCACGAAGGCCGCCGCGTCACCGATTCTGACCTGGCGCGGCGGGATGAAGGACGAATACATGAGCAGGGCCTTCCTCTGGGGGCGGGACGTGGGTCCACCGGACCACATGCCGCTACGGAAGGTGCAACTCCAGCCGCTCCGCCCGGCATCCGTGCCAGGAGACGCATGTCCCTCTGCGCGGCCCGAGCCATCGCCAGGTCCAGCCGGCCGCCGCCCAGGACGAGTTCACCGAGTATCCCGCACTGCGCGCACCGACGGCGGCCTGCTGGACGGTGCCGCCCTGCTCCGCGTCGCGGAGACGGTCCTCCCGCCGTCCCGGGGTGGCCCCCGCCCGGCTCACGCACCGGCCCGACCCGGACGCGGGCCCGACCCGGACGCGGGCCCGACCCGGCCGGGGCCCGCGGGCGGACCCGCGCCGTCGCTCTCAGCGGCCCGGGACCGCGGGGATCAGAGCATGTTCTTGTAGATGTTCCACCCGGTGCCGAACTTCACCCGGGGGGCGAAGGTCGCGGTGCCGGTCTTGCCCGTCGAGGTGTACCTGTACACGACGCCTCCCGGAAGGCGGGCCATCAGGTCGCCCTTGCTGTCGCCGTTGATGTCGCCCGGGACGAACAGCGTGTCGTACTGGTTGAAGCCGCTGCCGACCTGCTCCCGGGCGGCGAACGGCGCGCCGGCCGTACCGGTGCCCTTGTAGAGGAAGAGGCCACCGGCGGTGTCCCGGGCGAGCAGGTCGGGCCGCCCGTCCCCGGAGTAATCGCCCGCGCCGACGAGGGTGTTGTAGCCGTTCCAGCCGGTGCCGACCTTGATGCGCGTGCCGAACTTCGTGTAGGGCAGGCCGTCACCGGGGTGCAGCCACAGGACGCCGGCGGAGTCACGGCTGACCAGGTCGCCCTTCCCGTCGCCGGTGAGGTCGCCGGGGCCGGCCATCATGGTGTAGTTCCACGACGTACTGACCTTCACGCCGCGGACGTAGAGGTCGGTGCCGATGTTCTGCACGTAGCTGGCGTGGTTGTGGCTGTTGAGGCCGGTGGCGTACGTGTTGCGGGAGCCGGGTGCCTCCTTGCCGGCCTCGTACGGCGGCGAGTAGTAGGCGCTGTTGGCCAGGGCCTGGTACTTGACCAGGACGTTGTCGGCCTGGGTCATCACGTTCTGGCCCTTGCCGAAGAGCGATGTGGTGCCCGCGCCGACGATGAATTTGTTGAGTTCGTAGCCGCTACCGAAGTAGGCGGGTGCGGCGAACTTGCCGCCGCCGATCGACTTGAACCAGTACTCCACGCCGTCGTGGTTGCGGGCGAGCAGGTCGCTGCGGCCGTCGCCGTCGCCGTCGTCCGAGCCGGTGATCACGTTGTACGTGTTCCAGCCGGTGCCGACCTTGACGCCGGGCTTGAGCGGGGCGGTGGCGCTGCCGGCTCCCTTGTGGAACCACAGCTCGCCGCTCAGGGTACGGGTGAGGACGTCGCCGATGCCGTCGCCGTCGACGTCGTTGGCGCCCACGACCTGGTCGTAGATCCCCCAGCCGGAGGCGACCTTGACCCGCGAGTTGAAGGGCTTGCTGACCGTCCCGGTACCGGTGTACAGCCACAGGTCACCGGCGGGGTCCCGGGCCAGCAGATCGGGGCGGCGGTCGCCGGTCAGATCGCCGGTGGCGATGAGGCGGTTGTAGATCTGCCAGCCGCGGCCCGACCACAGGGGCGCCGAGGTGCTCTTCACACCCGCCTCGTAGAGCGTGAGCACGCCGTCGAAGGTGAGCGACAGGAGTTCGGGCTGGGTGGTGCCGCCGACGTCGCCCGCCGGAAGCAGGTCCTTGAACGAGGCTTCGGGATCCGGATCGGTCTTGAGGACCGTGTAGTCGCTCCAGGCCTTGATCGACGACAGGTAGACGGCCGTGACCTGGTCGTACTCCATGACGATCATGTCGCTGACGCCGTCGCCGTCGACGTCGTGCCGCGGCTTGGCGGCAGCGGCCACCTGGGCCGGGACCCGGGCCGGCATGACGACGGTCGGGCGCCCGTGGCCGCGGGCCACGGCGGACGGTCCCGGCGCCGGCACGGCCGGGCTCGGCACGGCCAAGCTCGGCGCGGCGGCACTCGGCGAGCCCATGCTCGGCGCGGCGATGCTCGGCGCGGCGGCCAGGGCGCCGACGGCCAGGGCGAGAACGCCCCCGGCGGCCAGGGCGCGCAGCCGTCTGCGCTGCGGTGACGTGCGGTGCAATGTAGTCAAGATCCCCCCTGAGGATCGAGCCGTGGGGCTCTGCCCTGGCACACGTCATGTGTGTGTCCCCGGGATCACGCATCCGTGCATGAACGGCCCCCCGCTTCCGTCCGTGCGCGCTAAGCCCCCGTCGCCGACATTCACGTCGGATCTATCACTCCGGTTCCCGTTCCCGGCACATCAGTTGGGCTTCCCGCACCGGGCGTGTGAGGACGACGTGCGGCGCGTCCCCTTCTCAGGGGCCGGTGGTCAGGTGCACGTGGACGGTCTTGCCGCCCTCGGGGAACGGCCGGACCTCCACCCCGTCAGCCAGCCGGTTCATCAGCAGCCAGCCGTACCCCTACCCACCATCGGTGCCGCCGTCGGCCGGCCGGCGCCGGCGCGGCGGTCCGGCCGGCGTCCCCTGGCGTCGACGCCGCGCATGACCAGGCCTTCTTCACCGCCCGCTCCACCGGCGCCCGAGCCGCCCCGACCAACCCGGCCAGGCCGCCACCACCGCTTCGGCGAACGGATCGACCGCGGGCGGCCCGGCAGGTTCGGGGGTGGACACGGACCGGGCTGCTTCGCAAGGGGTCAGCGGGCCTTGCCCCTGCCCGGCTTGGGCGGACCGGAGGCATACGCAGTACCCGGTAACGTCCGCCGGCCCGGCCGGGCCCCCTTCGCCGCCGCTTCGCGAGGACGCCGGCGCGGCCAGGCCGGGCCGCTTGGGTGGCCCGAGGCGGCACGGGTCCCGGAGCGCGGCACGCCATCGGCCAGCGGGCCGCGAACAGCTCTTTCGGCACCGCGGTGCAGGAGCGTCCGCCCGCGTGGGAGGACAGAAGGGGCCCGACCGGCCGGGGGGAGGGCTGGTCGGGTCCGCGCCCAGCGGATGGCCTCGCCGCGGCTGACCGGCCGCCCCCACCCGGCCGGGAGCACCTCGGTCAGGTTTCGGGGCAGGTCCTCCGTCGCCCACGCAGCGGCGCGTCGGACGTCGGCCCGGTGCGTCTGGTCCACGAGCGGGTCACGGGTAGATGGCGGCGGCCGGGACGACCTCGACTCGACCTTCTGGTGTCCGCGCAGACGGAACCTCAGTCCTGAGGCCGCACGCCGGACCCGTCGCTGTGGCCCAGGCGGGAGAGGACCTTGGCATACACCATGGTTGCCGCAGCGGTAACGGTCGCCAGGGACGCCAGCGCGAGGATGCCCACCAGTGCGGGCCACTGCCGCCACTGGTCGCTGCGGCAGACTCTGTCCTGAGGCGACGGGTCGCCGAGCGGGCCCTGGCACACAGCGCGGGTCCCCTTGTATGAGGAAATCTCGGGGCCGTAGTCGGCGACCATCAGGAAGATGAAGCATCCCCAGATCAGCAGGGCAAGGAGCATCCAAAAGATCGACCATCCCTCAATGCGGCGCGCGTCCCGGGTCGTCCTCTCAGCCTGCTCTGGTGCGGTGCCTTCAAGAACCGACACCTCCAGAGGCGTCTCGTCGGTTGCCATTCTTCCCCCTTCCTACTCTCAATCAATGATCAGCAGTCCATCACAACCTGATCGCGCACCCTGGACTGATGTCCCCGGCCAGGGTGTGGGGGCGCTCGCCGGTGGTGGCCACGAGCGTTCGTATCGTGGCGGACTCGATGTGGGCGCCGGCTTCGGTGCGAACGGGCCTGCCCGGTTCGCCATGAGGAGCAGCATGGTCACGGCAAGGAGTGAGGTAACGATGATCAGGGTGAGCCCGATGGGATTGCGCGGGTTGTAGTAGTACCTCTGGGTGCCCCACTTGCTTCGCTTGAACACCGGCTCACGGTCGTAGTTCACCTGGCATCCCCTCGTTTCGCGTCTCCTCCGCTCGCACCCTTGGGGCCTGCTCCCTGGCCGGGTCCGGCCGGGCAGGCCCCAAAGGATGCGAGAGCAGCTAGCCGACGATTTCGATCTTGCCGTTGGATGAGTTCGACTCGGGCACGGCGGACGCCTTGGCAGCGGTCAGGCCGCCCAGGAGTTGTGCGAGGTCGACGCCGGTGGTGGAGGAGAGGAGTTCCATGCCCTGGGCGACGTTGTCGGTGACGGTACGGGAGAGTTTGCTCGCGCCGTCGGTGGAGATGACGGTCATCTTGTCGATGGCGGACAGCGGTTCGGCTGCCTTGGCCACGACCTGGGGCAGTGCCTCGACCATCATCTGGATCATGGCGGCGTCACCGTAGCTCTCGAACGCGTCCGCCTTCTTCTGCATGGCCTCGGCCTCGGCGGCGCCCTTGGCCAAGATGGCCGCGGCTTCCGCGTCGCCCTCCAGGCGTACCGCTTCGGCGATGGCCGCGCGCCGGGCGCGTTCGGCCTCGCCTCGCTTGGCGCCCTCGATTGCTTCCGCCTCGGCGAGGGCGGAGCGGCGCTGCTTCTCGCCCTCGCCGGTCAGTCGGGCCCGCTCGGCCTCGGCCTGGGCGGCGGCGATGGCCGCCAGGCGCTCCGCTTCGGCCTGCTTGACGCGGGCGACCCGCAGTGCTTCGGCTTCCTGTTCGGCCTGGTAGCGGCGGGCGTCGGCGGGCTTGCGGACCTGGGTGTCGAGCTGGCGGTCGGTCAGCGCCGCCTGGCGTTCGGCGACCTTCTCCTGCTCGGCGAGGATCTGCTGCTGCCGGTCGGCATCGGCGAGGGGGCCTGCCGCGTTGGCCTGGGCGGTCGCCGCGTCGGTCTCGGCCTTGATCTCGGCCTGGCGCAGGTACAGGGTGCGCTGGGCGACGGCGATCTCCTCCTCGGCCTTCAGGCGGGCCTGTTCGGCGGCCTGGCGGGAGTTGGCCTCGGCGATGTCGGCCTCCTGCTTGGCGCGGGCGGCCTCGGGGCGGCCGAGGTCTTCGAGGTAGGAGCCCTCGGTGGTGATGTCCTGGATCTGGAAGGCGTCCAGGACCAGGCCCTGCCCGGACAGGCTCGCCTCGGCCTCCTCCGCGACCTGCCCGGCGAACGCGGCGCGGTCTCGGATGATGTCCTCGACCGACATGCGGCCGACGATGGCCCGCAGGGCTCCGGAGAGCACTTCCTGGGTGAAGCCGACAATGCCGTCCTGCTGCTGCAGGAACCGCTGGGCGGCGGCACGGATCGCGTCCTCGTTGCCACCGACCTTCACGATGGCGACGCCTTCGAGGTTGGCCTTGATGCCGCGCAGGGTGACCGCTCCCCGCACGGCGATCGGGATGTGGCGGCTGGACAGGTCGAGGGTGTAGCGCTGCTGGACGAACGGGACGACGAACACGCCGCCGCCGACCACGACCTTCTGACCGGTGTTGTCGGTCGATATCCGACCGGTCTCCGGATCGGTGGAGCTTTTGCCGCGGCGTCCGGTGATGATGAAGGCCTCGCTGGGACCCGCGACCTTGTAGCGGGTGACCACCACGAGGGCGAGCAGAACGAGGAGTACGACCACTCCGAGGACCGCTGTGACGACTGGACTCATGAGGGATCCCCTCCTGCCCCCGAGGCGGCAGATCGATGACGGTTGAGCTTGGTGGTGCTGGAAGAACGCGTCTGGTCAGCGCTCTACGGCGCGAACCGTTACCGAGGTGGGGGACGGTGCGGTCGTCACCCAGACCTCGGCGCCCCGGGCAAGCGGCGCATCTGCCCGCGCGGCGTACTTCACCGCCTGGCCGGCCAGCCGTAGCAGGACCTCGCCGTATCCGTCGGCGGGAATGGCGGTGACGACCGTTCCCGTGGATCCGAGGAGGTCGTTCTGGTGCGGGGCGAATGCGCTGCAATCTCCCAGCAGGGCCCGGCTCAGCCTCCATGCCAGCCAGCCCGTTCCCGCCCCGGCCACCGCTCCGGCGGCGGCTGCCGCTCCCGGCCCGAGTCCCGTGGACCCGAGCACGATCGCCCCCGTGAAACCGAGCATCGAAACGAAGCCCGCGACCACCGGAAGCGACAGCCAGCCGTCGAACAGGCCGTCCAGAACGCCGTCGAAAGCGCCTTCGACGAACCCGTCGAACACCAGCGAGGCAGCCAACAACGCGAGTCCCCCGATGCCGAGACTCAGAAACAAGCCCATGAGCACCCCCGCTGCTGTATCGCTGTCCTGGCTGGACAACGGCATCGTGGCAGCTGGAAGGAACCGCGCACATTGCCAGACCTCGGCAATCTTTACGGTGCTTTAACGCACCGCACGGGCTGAGACGCGGTCTCACGCCTCGGTGTCGGGCCAGTCGAGCAAGCGGGCCCCGATCACCGCGGTCTGAAGGGTGTAGCGGTTCACGGGGTCGGCCGGGTCGGCGCCGGTCAGGCTGTGGATCCGCTCCAGCCGGTAGGTCAGCGCCCGCACGCTCAGCGAAAGCCGGCGCGCGGCCTCGGTCGCCACGCAGCCGCTGTCGAAGTACGCGGTGAGGGTGTCGATGAAGGACCGGGCGCCACCGCGCCCCTTGCGGAGCGGGCCCAGCACGCTTTCCACCAGGTCGGCCATCGCCTGCCGGTCCCGCGTCAGGACCGGGTAGACCAGCAGGTCCGCGGCGTGCAGCACCGGACCGCCCAGGCCCATCCGCTCGGCCAGATCGAGGGCGTTGAGCGCTTCCTCGTACGAGTGCACCACGCCGCCGGCGCCGGGGTGCGAGCGGCCTATGGCCACCTTGCCGCCATCGGTGGCGGCGTACGCCTGCTTCGCGAAGAACGCCAGGACGTCCGGCTGATCGCCGGGGGCCACACAGATCAGCCGGCCGTCCTTTGTGGTGAGCAGGATCTGCCGGCCCGCGAAACGAGTCAGCATCGCCGACTCGATCCCGCGGGCGACCGGGTAGCCATCGCCGTACGGCTCCGGCCCGCTCGCCACGGCCACGGCGTGCGCCTGCGACAGACGCAGCCCGAAGCGTTCTGCGCGCTCCGCCAGCCGGCCCAGATCGCTGCGCCCGTAGAGCAAGTCGTCGATGAACTCTCGGCGCTTCGCCTCCTCCTGACGGACCGCCTGCAGCTGGGCGCGCTCGTATCCCTCGATGAAGGCGTCCACCGCCTGGTCCAGCACGGCCAACAGCGATCCCGCCGCTGCCGGGGGCAGTGGGGCGAGTGCCTCCTGAGCCACGCTGAAGTGCTGCCGCACCGGCTCACGGACCGGCACTCCCAGCTCCGCCGCCCGCTCCCCCCGGACTCGGCGGGCCTCCAGTTCGGCGCGGGTCAGTCGACGCCCCGTGAGACAGGCAGAGTGCAGGAGATCGGAGAGCCCCGCCACATGCTCGTTCGACACTGCCTGGTCAGTCAACGTCTTCCCCCTGGTCACGACGCCTCTTCGACGCAGAACAAGGGTGCCATGGAGAGCGCGGTCCACTGCCGGTCGGCCCGACCTTGCGCAGGCCCCGGCCCGGGCCGGTGCGACCGTGCTGCAGCATCGCCGATCGCCCTCTCCGGGAACCTGTGCACCCACCCCTACCGGGCGGCCACACCCGAGGCGCTGCCGATTCCCTCTTCACGATCCGCAACTGAAGGACCAGACGCCACTCGATGGCAGGAAGTATCCGTGCGGGTCAATCCAGCGGATGCGCTACCGGCAGCCACTCGATGTCGCCGCTTCGCAGACTTCCCCTGAATGTCAGCACCTCACGGCCTACGCCCAGGGCCGTGAGCAGGATGTCGATCGCTGCTTCGTCGCCCTCCGTGTCCTGGATGACGGACACGATGGTGTCCGTCAGTGCGCTGCCCTCCATGCCCGGCGGCCCAGCCCGTCTACGCCGACACCGCGAACTGGCGCGGTCACGCCTACCTCACGGTCGACTACCGCGCAGACGCGAGCTCATCCTGGCTCAAGTGGAGGATCGAGAATCTGCCCGGCTCACCGAGGCACCCCTTTGCACCTTCCTGGCCTGCGACGGGAAGTGACCGGCGCTGCCCACCGCCCGAGGCCGGAGGGAGTGGTGCCCACAGACCCGAACTCCCCGACACCGAGGTCGTCCGCACGGTCAACGTCAACGGCACCGTGTGGGACGCAGGCCCCGGCGGGAGCGGGAATGCCCGGCCCCCGTCAAGGCCGGGCATTGGTCGTCTCTGCCCGTCGGAGCAGAGGGACGGTGCCGCGTACGCCGGGGGCAAGCTCATAGAGGGCTACGTTGTCCTCGACGGTGGGTGTCGGCGCCGCGCACGGCGTGTGCCGTTACGCCGAACGGCGCCGCCGGGCCAAGGCGTACAGGGCTCCGCCGAGCGTCAGGGCCGCGGCGGCGAGTCCGCCCGCGGCCAGCGCGGCGGATCCGGTGTTGGCCAGGTTGCCGCCGGTACCGCCGTTCGGGGCCGGGGTGTTGCCGGTGCTCGGGGCGGTGCTCGCGGAGGCCGAGGCCGAGGGCGCGGTCGAGCCGGACGGGCTCGGGGAGGCAGAGACGGACGTCGACGGGCCGGGCTGCGGCCCGCTGGCCGGCGTCACGGTGATGGTGAGCCCGGCCGTGTTGTTGCCGAGGTCACGGTCGATGTCGGCGATCTTGAGATGGCCGGGCCCGCGGTCGGCCTTGTACCGGTACTCGCCGTGGTACGTGCCCGGCTTGACCCACGACTCGATCTTGAAGATCCCCTTGACCGAGCCGCCGGTCCCGCCGAACACCCGGCGCCCCTCCGGGCCCGGGCGGCCGCCGGCGAAGCTGATGCCGGGCGGCAGCACGAACTCGGTTTCCACCACGTTGTCGTCGGCGGCCGTGGTGGCGACCGATCCGGTGCCCTTGATCTGCCAGCCCGGGTTGAGCAGCACCTGGCCGCCGGCCGGGCCGCTGCCGGTCGCCCCGTCCACGGTGAAGTCGGGCTGGTTCGCAGGGTTTTCGACCAGCACCTCGCGGCCCCAGGAACGCCATTCCTTGAACGGCTCGGACGGTGTGGCCTTGATGGCGGCGGCGGTTCCCTTGACCCCGCCCTGCTGCGGCTTGTAGATCGGCTGGCCGCCCGGGGTCCAGGAGACGTAGAAGAGGTCCCGCCACAGCTTCGGGGTCGCGGTGATGTTCAGCCCCGTGTCGAGCCGGTAGTACTTACCCGGCTCGAAGGTGCCGGTGAAACTGCAGAACAGGTATGCGTCACGGTACTCCCGCACGGGGTCGACCTTGAAGTGTTCGCAGTTCGACGGCCGTTCCTGAGGATTCAGGTCCAGGCCCGGCGGCAGTTGGACGCCCAGCTCCGCCCCCTGGACGGGCTTGTCGCCGGTGACTTTGAAGCCCAGACGGAGGCTCTGCTTCTGGCCGCTCTCGACCGTGGTGTCGAGGAGCTCCTCGGAGGTGACGAGACCGCCGAACGGGTCCGGGTCGCCCTCAGGCCGGTTCGGGCCCTGCTTATCGACCCCGGTAGCCGGCGTCACCGGGCTCGGCGCCGGCGCTGCCTGGGCAGTGGTCGCGGCACCCAACACCACCGTACCGACGGCCAGAGCCGCTCCGATCCGCCTCGTTGCATTGCTGTGCGTGCGGTTCGACCGCATCAAGATGGTCCCCCTCGTGTCACATGGGTCAGTCGTTCGAATACGCCCGACTCCTGTACGACCGACAGGGGGCCTGATCGGTTGCCCGGAATGATCAAGAAATCGGCGGGCGGGATCACAACGACCGTCCTGCCGTACGGGTGTCGCGCCCGGCCGTCGTCGGTCGCGCCGACCGGGGCCGTGCAGCCGAACCGGGCCCGCGTCTCCACCGTGATCCCGCCGACGCCGCGTCCGAGCAGAACTTCGGCGCCGCGCGGGCCTACTCCGCCCTGCCCGGTCGCGCAGGAGTGTGAGCGCCACGCGGACCAGGCGTCCCGGGACGAGGGGTGGATCAAGAACCTCTGCTCCTACCCACGGAACACCCTCTCCCGGCGCCGGCCCGGCGACGGCATCGGTGGGCCCTGCCGGACAACCGGTCCTCCGTCGGGACTGGCGCCGTCCGGCCGAGGCGCCGTCAGGCCCCCGCCCACTGCCGCGTATCGGCCAACTGTCCGAATATCGCGTGGTACGTGAGTTGCACAAAGAGTGGCCCTCAGGAGGGATTCGCCCCGCCCGCCGGTGCAACACGGTGGACGGGCACGCAATCTCCGAATGAAGGTGACACCGTACGTATGAAACGCCGCGCACCGCTGTTAGCCACCGCCGGACTCATCGCAACCACCCTTTCCCAGCTGGCCGTTCCCCAGGCATCCGCTGCCCAGACTGCCCCCGGGTACATGAGTCAGAAGCCCGCCTGGCACCGCTGCAGTGCAGACAGACCGGCGACCTACGAGTGCGCGACCCTCAAGGTCCCGCTCGACTACGAGCGCCCCCAGGGCCCCACGATCGACCTCGCGATATCCAGGGTGAAGAGCGGGAACCCGGCCAAGCGGCACGGCGTCATGCTCCTCAACCCGGGCGGACCCGGCACCGCCGGACTCTACCGGCCGATGCGGTTGAGCACGGAGATGCCCAAGGACGTACGGGACCGCTACGACCTCATCGGCTTCGACCCGCGCGGCGTCGGGGCCAGCAGCCCGATCACCTGCGGGCTGGACCAGACCGAGAAGGGCACCGGCGGGGCGTACCGGCCCGATCGCTTCGCCTCGGACGTGGCGTGGGCGCGCAGCGTCGCGGACAAGTGCCGTGAGAAGGCTGGTGACGTGCTCCCGTACATCACCACGCGCAACACGGCCCGCGACATGGACGTGATCCGCGCCGTGCTGGGCGAGCGCAAGATCTCGTACCTGGGCTACTCGTACGGGACCCACCTCGGCGCGGTGTACTCCCAGATGTTCCCGCAGCGGACGGACCGCTTCGTGCTGGACAGTGGCGTGGACCCGCACCGCATCTGGCGCGGCATGTACCAGGTGTGGGCGACCAGCGCCGGGCCGGCCTTCGAGCGGTGGACGCTCTGGGCGGCGGAGCACTCGGCCGAATACGGCCTAGGCGCGACCCCCGAGGCGGTGTCCGACACGTTCTGGGCACTGGTGGCGCGCGCCGACCGGGAACCGATCGACTACTTCGGGCAGAAGCTCACGGGTGACGACATCCGGGACCCCGGAGTGTTCTACTCCCCGGCTGAGGCCTCGGCCATCACGAGGTCCCTCAAAGCCGCGGCCGAACGGACGCCCCTGCCGGGGGACGCCGGGGTGCCGGACGTGAAGAGGCTCCTCGCCGGCGGCCGGGGGGCCACCGGGCCGGATCCCGACACGGCTGCCGCCCCCGCGCCGGGCGACGGGCCCGCCCCAGAGGCCGTCCCCGTTGACAACGGCACCGCCGTCTACTGGTCCGTGGTGTGCGGGGACACGGAGAACTGGCCGCGCGACCCTGAGCAGTACGCGCGGGACGCGGTCCAGGACAAGGTGAAGTACCCGCTGTACGGGGACTTCGCGTCGAACATCAAGCCTTGCGCCTTCTGGCAGCCACCGTTGGAGGCTGCGACGCCGATGACGCACCGGGCGAAGGTGCTGACCGTCCAGAACGAGTGGGATCCGATGACCCCCCTCAGCAGCGGTCAGGGCCTGCACCGCGCCCTGAAGGGCTCGCCATTGTGTTGGCGAAGGGCGGGCAGGGCCACGGGGTGTACCTCATCGACGGCACCTCCTGCGCCGACGAGACCGTCAACACGTACCTCACCACGGGTCGGCTTCCCGCAAGGGACCTGACCTGTCAGAGCCCGTCACGCGACCGAGAGCCGAAGGCGTCGCTGCCGGCCGAGCGCGCGAACCGGTCGTTTCTGCAGCGTGGCAGTTCCCCCTGATGGTCCGCCGGAAGCCGTCAGTTCGACGTGCCTCCGGAGACGTGCACGCGCGCGGAGCTTGTTCCGTGCAGTCTCGGGGGGGGATGGGCGGCTTGGAGGAAGCGGACGGCTTCGCCGCAGGAGACCGGAGCCTTTCCGTCCAGTTCCTGGTTGGCCCCGTGGAGCAGCCAGCCGGCGGACGTCAGGACGGTCACCACCGCTCCGGCCGAGAGCCAGAACGTGGTCCTGTTGCGTTGCGTGGACAAGAGGAACACCCAAAAGATGATCACTGAACATGTTCAAAGACGCGTCTCGGTCGCAGCCGGTTCCGCATCGCGCCCGGTTGATGGGTGGGGAGTTATGCAGGATCTTCGGAAGATCTGCCGGGACTTGAGCCGTGCCATGCCGCGTTCGACCGGTGCCCTGGCTGGGCCAGGGCTCGGTTTACGGTGCGCCGGGTGAGGGTGAGCTCGCCGCCCGGTGGCCGTTTGAGTCCGGTGGTGACCCGGGAGCCGGCACCCGTGTAGGCACGGTCGGCGAACAGGGGCCCACCCGGCGCGGTTCGCATCCCGTCGGGGGCGGGGGACGAGCAGCGAGGCCCCCACCTGTCTTGGTAGGGGGCCTCGTCCAGTAGCGGCGCGGGCGGAGTTGCTGCCCTTCGCGGGCTCAACCGCTCTTGTTCATCGCGACCGTGAAGCTGACCTTTTTGCCGTTGTGGTAGTCGGTGCTGTCCCACACCGAGATGTGAGACCTGTCCTGCATCCGCAGTTGCAGCACCTCATTGGCGTTGGTCCAGTTGTATCCGACGAACTGGAAGTTCGGCTCGGGACTGTCTCCCATTCTCCTGTTTCCCCAGCTGCAGATACGCGACGAGTCGTGCTTGCAGACGGACCAGGCCCTGGCGTACAGGTGGCAGTCCTCTCCCTGCCATACGTCGATACGCTTCAACCTCGCGTCGGACGAGCGCCACTTTCCGTTGAACCGGTTGGCGGAGCACGAGGCGGCTGCTTCTTTCGTCGAGGTGACGGTGAGCACCACCGAGAGGGAGAGCGTCAGGGCGGCCGTCAAGAGTACGGCCATGATCTGGCGTAGTGGAATGCGGGCAGAAGAGACCTGTGTCATTGTGAACCTCCGATAGCGGGTTGCAGCGCGGGGCATCCCGTCGTCACACGACGCGTCATCCCGCCTACTCCGGCTGAACGCCACCCATTCGGGCCCGGATCATTTAGCCCTTTACCCCCTGCTTATTCCAGAGCAGCACTCCGCAATCCTGATCGCAAGTCGGCAGGATTTTTTCATTTCGCGCAAGATTCAATGATGAATGCGATTCAAAGTGGATCGGTCAATGAGCTTCTTCAGGCTTGACGCTCCAGGGTGAGGATGGCTTTGGCGATTGACGTCATGCGGTTCGGACTGCATCGGGAACTGCGGAAGATCCGCCAGGATTTCAAGCGGGCGACGCCGCGTTCGACCGGTGCCCGTGCCGCGACCAGGGCCCGGTTGACGGTCTTCTCGTTGGGCGTGAGTTCCTGCAGGGGCCTGCGTTTGATGCCCGTGGTCAGCCAGGGGCCGCCGCCCTGGTAGGCGAGATCGGCCGGGATGGGAACGCCCTGGCGCTCGCAGATGCGGATGATCCGGTGGGTGCCGGCGACGGTCAGATCGTGGGCGCGGCCCGGCAGCGCGGGTGAGAGCCACAGCAGCCGACCGTCCGGATCCGTGACTACCTGTACGTTCACTCCGTGCCGGCGGTGCTTGTGGGAGTAGTCCGCGCGTGAGTCGCCGACCCGGTGGCACTCGGCGAGGGTCCCGTCCATCAGGACGAAGTCGGGGTCGGCCTCGCGCAGGGCCTTCAGTAGACCTGGCGCACGTTGGGCGAGCAGGTCGGTGACTGCGCTGGTGTGGGCGTGGCGTGGGCGGTGGACTCGCTGATCCCGAACCCGGCAGCGATCTTCGCCAAGGGTGTGCTCACGTAGGTACACCAGTGCCACCATCGCACGCTGGTACGGGCGAACCTTTCTGCCGTCACGGTCGGTGGTCTTCACCGAGATGGCGAGCTGCTGAGGGCGCGGAGTGGTCAGCGCTTCACTTGACCTGTTGCGCTCAGACGCTCGGCGGCAGTCGCTGTGTGATCCGGTCGAACAAGTCCGTGAGTGGCTTACCGATGTCCTGGCCGAACTCGGTCAGTCCGTAGGTGACTTGGGGCGGTGTCGTCGGCTCGACCTTGCGCCAGACCAGGCCGTCCTGGACCAGTGCGCGCAGTGTCTGAGCGAGCATCTTCTCGCTGATGCCCTGGATGCTGTCGCGCAGCTCGTAGAACCGAAGGTCGTTGCTCCGCAAGGAGATCAGCACCCAGACACCCCACCTGCTGGTCACGTGGTCGACCACGTCGCGCGCAGGGCAGTCGGCGTGAAACACCTCATACCGATTGCCTGCCGCGGCCTGCGTCACCTGCGCACCTTCCCTCATGTCAGGAGCTTACCTCTGGGTATGTTCTTACTGAAAGTAAGCCCGCCTCCTAGCGTCAATCGCCTCACTGCACAACGGACTAGGAGCTGAACATGATCACGGTGACCGGGGCTACCGGGAACGTGGGCCGGCCTTTGACGCAGGCTCTGGCTGCGGCGGGCGAGCAGGTGACGGCGGTGTCGCGGCACGCCGCGGCGGTGCCGAACGGGGTCCGGCACCGGCTCTTGGGAACCTCGGCGATTCGGCCAACCTCCTTTTGTGGCAGTCCCGTTGCGGGAGACGGGTCGGTGTAGCCTCCACGGTCCCCCGCACGCTCTATCCCGGGACTTCAGGGCCGACCGAAAAACGTGTGTTCGAAAAGCTGGGGCTGTCGTTGAGCTCACGACAGTGTCCGAACGGTGATCCAGGGGGGACCCGATGACCGGATCCGATGTGCCCAGCAACCCGACCAGTGCTCCGTCTCCGCCGCCGCCCGCGGAGATCACCTACAGCGGGCAGTACTCGGTCAATCCGCTCGCCGAGGTCTCCTTCCGGAAGATGTGCGCCACCCTCCCGGCTGTCCTGGCCCGGATCGGCCGCCTGTCGTGGCGGACCGACCGGCGGGCCGTGCGGCTCCTGATCGGGTGCCAGGTCGTCACCGGCGTATCCGCAGCGGTGCTGCTGGCCGCGACCGCACGTGTGATGGGGCCCGTACTCGGCGCCGGGAGTGCGTCCGACCGTCTGCAAGGAGCACTGCCCGCGTTGCTCGTGGTCGCGCTCGCCGCCGCAATGAACCGCGCCGCGGGGGCCGTGGCCACGTACGCCGAGAGGCGGATCACTCCTCTGCTGACCTCGGAGACGGACAGCAGCCTGGTCGAGGCGGTCTGCCGGGTCGAGGCCGCCGCCTACGCCGGCGACGGCTTCTCCGACCGGCAGGAGGCTGCCGAGATGGGGGTGGTCCGCACCCACGTGATGGTCACCGACGCTCAGCGCTTCATGTCCTCGCTGATCCGCCTGGTCACCGCCGGCAGCGTCCTGTCACTGCTGAACGTGATGATGCTGCCCCTGCTGCTCCTCGCCGTACTGCCGGCCGGTATCGGCGCCGTCCTGACCGCCCGCGTCGACTACGAGATCCACTACGCCAATGTCTCCGACAGGAATGTGCGCGGCATGATGCGCTGGTGGGCCACGACCTCCCAGTACGGTGACGAAGTCCGCGCCAACTCGATGACCGACTACCTCGTCCACTGGTACCGGGCTCTGTCCGAACGGTGTGACCGGCGGAACCTGGCCGCCGCGCCGCGGACCTTGCGGATTTCTCTGCTCTCCGCGCTGGCCGGCGGAGTCTTCCTCCTCGCGACCTGGGGAGCGCTCGCCTGGCTCGCCGTGACGGGCCGGATCGAACCCGCCATCGCCGCCACGGCCGTTATCGCCGTCCAGACCGCGCTCGCCGCTCTTTCCCAGGTCGTCATCAACGGCGCCGCGGTGTTCCACACCAGCCTGTACCTGAGCGATATGCAGGCGTTCCTCGACGAGGCCGCCGCTCGTGCTCCCCGGCGCGGTCCGCGCGAGATCGCCGGTCCGGTCGAGCAGATCCGGCTCGACGAGGTCGTCTACCAGTATCCCGGCAAGGACAAACCCGCGGTGGACGGTGTCTCCCTCACCCTGGAGCGCGGCCGGATCCTCGCGATCGTCGGAGCGAACGGATCGGGGAAGTCGACTCTGACGCGGCTGATCACCGGGATCTACCTCTGCGACAAGGGCAAGGTCACCTGGAACGGAAGCGACCTCGCCGACACCGACCCGGCGACCGTCTGGCGCCTCACCGGCCTGGTGCCGCAGGACTTCGCGAAGTGGCCGCTGCGGGTGCGCGAGAACATCACCCTCGGTCAGCCCCGCACCCACGACGACGGACCTGTGTGGGAGGCCATCGACGCGGTCGGCCTGCGCGAAGCCGTCGAAGACCTCCCCAACGGTCTGGACAGCCTCCAAGCCCGCGACATCTGGGGAGGCGTCGAGTTCTCCGGCGGACAGTGGCAGCGCGAAGCGTGCGCTCGGGCCCTGTACCGCAAGCCCGAGCTGCTGATCCTGGACGAGCCGACCTCTCAGATGGACCCACGAGGTGAGCACCAGGTCTTCGAACGGATCAAGGCCATCGCTGCCGACCGGATCACCATCATGGTCACCCACCGCCTGGAGAACACGAAGATCGCGGACCACATCATCGTGCTGGACGACGGCCGCATTTCCGAGCAGGGCCGCTACGACGATCTCGTCCACGGCGGCGGAACCTTCGCCGAACTCCTCGAATTGTCCCAGGACCGCTGACCCGATTCACCTCGCCCGACCTCGCGTCGGCCGGCGCCGGCGAACCGCCAGGAGGACTCGTGTTCCCCCATCCCACCGCATCCGACTGCCGTGCGTCCTACCCCGTGGAGACCTTGCGCCCAGGCAGGAGGTCCGCCTGATGAGGCAGACGAAGACACTTCCCGCAGCGGTCCGGCGCTGGGCGGAGCAACGGATCGGGCCCGTCGTGTCCGTACGCGATGCCTCGCACGACTGGGACCGCTCCCGGGTGTGGGAGCTGGAGGGCGCAGACGGGATGCGCCGGTACGTGAAGGTCTCGCCCAGCGAGAAGTTCTTCACCCGTGAGACCCGGGCATACCGCCACGTCGTCCCCGCCCTCGGCCACAGCCGGGCACCCCGCCTCATCGACAGCCGCGCCCAGGACCTGGTCCTGCTGCTCACCGCGGTGCCCGGCGTCCCGGCGAAGGAGCTCGACCTGGCCACCAGTGACTGGCGGGCTGTGCACCGGCAGGCCGGAGCGCTGTGTGCCCGGCTCCACGAGGCCGGGGAGCTCGACCGCGCCGATCGGGTGGAGGCCGAAGCGTCCCTGGAGGCTGCTGCCGACGGAGCGGAGAAGTACCTGTCCCGCGCCGGTGACCGGCTCACCGGAGGTGAGCAGCAGGTGATCCGTGACCACGCCGCCCGGCTTCCACGTGTCGGCCCGGTGCCTGTCGGTTTCATCCACGGCGACAATCAGCCGAGGAACTGGCTGTGGTCCGCGTCCGGGCTCGTCCTTGTCGACTTCGAGCGGACCCGGCCTGCCGCCCGCATTCAGGACCTCGTCATCCTCGCGGTCACCCAGTGGGTCGACCATCCGGACCGCGCGCAGGCGTTCCTTCAGTCGTACGGGCGTCTCCTCACTGACGCAGAGCGGCATGCGCTGCGCTGCCTGGCCGCCCTGGACGCGGTCAACTGTCTGGCCTGGGGCCCCGACAACAACGACCAGGTGGTCACCGCCCGGGGCCGGCGGACTCTGGACCGGATCATGAGGGAGAGCCGGCCGTGAGCAACGTCCACCGGAGCATCTCGCACGTCATGGTCCTCCTCCAGCGTCCCGGCGACGGCTGGATCCTCACCGTCCGGCACCGGGCGGGGTCCTGGCACTCCCCCGGGCTGCTCACGGTGGTCGGCGGGAGGCTTGAGGACGGTGAGTTCCTCAACGAAGGCGCCTCACGAGAACTCGCCGAGGAAGTCGGCATCCACGTCGCCCCTGACCGCCTGCGGTTCTGCCAGCTGCCCCACTTCCACGCCGCGGACGGTGAGCGGGTGATCGGCGCCGTCTTCTCCGTGCCGGGGTGGGACGGCACCCCGTACAACCGCGAGCCGGACACCCATGTCGAGCTGGTGTGGGTGGACCCGGCGGCTCCGCCGCCCGACTGCCACCCCTTCACTCACGCGGTCCTCACGCACTTCGCCGCCGGCCTGCTCTACGGCAACGTCACCGCCCCGGAACTCCTGGGCGGTGAGGGCCGGTGACAACCTCCACCCGGACGTCGAAAGCCCCGAGGTGGGCGCCATCGGACCTGCGCCTACTGGTCGGAAGCGAAGGCGCGAGCCTGTCCGGGTCGGCAGTCAGCGCCGTCGCCATCCCCACCCTGGCCGTGCTGGAGCTCCACGCGTCCACCACCCAGATCGCCGCGCTCGCCTTCCTCGGACAGCTGCCGAACGCCGTCGTTGCGCTCCCGGCCGGCGCGCTCTCGGACCGGTACCCGAAGCGCCCCCAGATGATCTGCGCCGATGTGGCAGCCGCGGTAGCCCTCGTGACCATCCCGGCCGCCGCGATGGGCGGCATGCTCACCATCGGCCAGCTGTACGCGGTCGCCGTCGTCCTCGGCATTGCCAAGATCGTGCACGGTGCGGCATCCATCAGCTACCTGCCCGTCCTCGTCGAGCCCCACCGGCTCCAGCGAGCGAACTCCCGCCTCGGCGCTGCCTCGTCGGTGGCCGACAGCGCGGGAAGCAACCTGGGCGCCGCCCTGATCGGCACGGTCGGCGCGGCGCGCTCGGTCATCGTGGATGTCCTGTCCTACCTCGTCTCCGCGTTCCTCGTGTGGCGCATCCGCACACCCGAGACGACCGCCCCGCGGCCGCAAGGCCGCAGCCTCGCGCGGGACATCAGTGAGGGTCTGCACTATGTGGCCGGGCAGCCGACGATCCGCACGGTGATCGCCGCACTGTCCACGCTCGGCTTCGGGTTGGCAATCATGAACACGTACTGGGCGTACTACCTTCTCGCCGTCCTGAAGGTGACCCCGACGGCGTTCGGCGTGATCATGGGCATCGGAGGCGTCGGCAGCCTGGCCGGGGCACTCCTCGCCCCGAACATCGCCTCCCGTATCGGCATCGGACCGGCGATCATCGTCGGGTTCGCGGTCAGCCCTCTGGCGCAGGTGCCCCTCCTGCTCGCCGGGCCCGGCCTGCGTTGGCAGGTCACCCTCGCCCTGGTCCTGGCCGTGCAGCTGTTCTGGGCCACGGCATCGGGAACGAGCCAGAGGTCCCTCAGACAGATCATCTGTGACCCACGCTTCCAGGGGCGGATGCAGGCCGCCAGCACCACTGTGACCGCGGGGGCCCGTCCGCTCGCCGCCGCAGCCGCCGGCGCCCTGGTCCTCCACCTCGGCGTACGCACCACCCTCACGGTCGGCGCGCTCCTCCAACTTGTCCCGGTCGCTCTCCTGCTCCTGTCCCCTGTCCGCACGATGCGGCACATGCCCGCCCCGCCCCCACGCACAGCACTGCCCTCCGCCCGCGAAGGATCTTCATGACGATGACCGCGACCGCCGCGTACTGGGATCCCCTCTGGGCCCGAGGCCGCCGGTACCGGCAGCTCGACGAACCCGAGACACGGCTGCTCGACGAGCACCTCGGACCCGGCCGGGGCCGGCCGGCCCTCGACATCGGTTGTGGCGACGGCGCCCTCGCCCGTCACCTCCACCACCGGATGGGATACCGCGCCATCGGGATCGAATGGTCCCCCGACGCCCTCGCACTCGCCGCCGCCCAGGACTCCGCGGACAGGCCCGGCCCGCTGTGGAGATGCGCCGACATCAGAAACGGCGACCTGACCGACCTGCCGGAGCCCGCGTACGCGGTCATCACCTGCCGTCTGGTCTACCGGTGGCTCGACGACAAGGCGGCGTTCGTCAACCGCGTCCTCCGCATCCTGGTACCCGGCGGGATCTTCTGGGTGGTCACCGAGATCGCCGACCGCCGGAAGAACACCGACCCTCTCCAAAACCTCGGGATCGGCCCGGCCGAAGCCGAGATCCTCACCGCGGGCCGGTCCGCCGTCCGGACCCACGACCTTGACGTGCTCCGCTGCTACGCCCTGCGCCCCTGACCACCCCCGCCCTCTTGGAGGACACGTTGATGGACATCGAGAAGCAGACCGCCGGAATCTGGACCGCCTACGGGGCGCACCAGCTGACCGTGTGCCCGGACCTGCCGGAGATCGAGCGGTGGGACTGGGGCATCGCGGACACCGCACCCGGTCTGGAGAGCCTCGGGGACGTGAAGGGGCTTCGCGTCCTCGACCTCGGCAGCGGGCTGGGCCGACATGCCGCGCGCCTGGCCGCCCTGGGCGCCGAGGTCACCGCCGTGGACGCCTCCTCCACCCAACACGAGCGCGCTGTCACCCGATACCCGAGCACACCCGGGCTCCGCTTCGTCTGCGCCGATGCCGTCGCCCACCTGCAGGATGCGGCTCCCTACGACCTGGTCTACTCCGTGAACGGCGTGCCCTACCTGGACCCCCACAGGCTCCTCCCCGCGCTGGCCAACGCCATCAGGCCCGGTGGTCGACTCGTGTTCTCCGCGCTGCACACCAACTCGGCCGGCGCCGGCCCGTCGACGGCCGTCGCCCCACGCCCGGAGAACTTGCGGCTTCCGGCCACCACCCTGGATCACCCCGTCCACATGTGGGTCCTGACCCCCCAGCTGTGGGAGGACCTGTTGACCGGGCACGGCCTCGCCGTGGACAGGGTCACGGCTATCGACGCCCCGCAGCCGGACAACTCCGCCTCCTACCGGCTGTACGAGGTCCGCCGTCCGCAGCGGGTGCCGAGCCGCCCGCGCACCAGCACACCGCCGCCACCGCACGCCGCCGTCGGGGTCGGGGTCGGCGTGATCATCCAGAGCCCGGATGGTGTCCTACTGGGCCAACACCGGCGCGGCACCTGGGAACTGCCCGGCGGATCCGTCGAACCCGGCGAGTCCTTCGCCGAGGCCGCAGTACGGGAACTCCACGAAGAGGCCGACCTCGTGGCCGCAGCCCACGACACCATCGTGCTGGGAACCCTCCTCGACCGGGTGGGCGACGTCGTCCGGGTCACGGTGCCCGTCCTGGTCACCCGCTGGTCAGGCCTGCCGCAACAGAGCGAGGAAGCCATCGGGTCCTGGCGCGTCTGGCCCCTGGACGCGTTGCCCCAACCGCTGTTCGTACCCAGCGCGCAGTGCCTGACGGCATGGGATCCGACACTCCTCATCGACCACCCGCCCGCCGGCTTCCAGGCTTACACGGACGCCGGCCACGCATAGGGAGGCGATCCCACCTGCCCGCGCGTCTCCCACCACGACCTCCAGGAAGGCACCACCTACTGTGACGCCAACCCATTCCTCATCCCTGCCGTCTCTTCTGGGAGTCTTCGGACACCCGGACGACGAATCCCTCCTGGCCGGCGGCGTTCTCGCGCAGCACGCGGCAGCAGGCGCGGCGACCGCCGTGGTCACCGCCCCCTGGGCCCCCGACAGCCACCGGGCCGACGAGCTCGCCGACGCCCTGGCCATCCTGGGGGCGGGGAAGCCGCGGATGCTCGGCCTCGCCGACGCTCGAGTCCCCGACTCCGCGCCCGGCCGGCCGCGGCTGTGCGACGCCCCGCTGGACGAGGTGGTGGAGGGGATCGTCGAACACATCCGTGCTGTGAGGCCGCAAGTCATCATCACTCACGACGCCTACGGGCAGCTGACCGGTCACCCTGATCACGTCCGCACGCACCAGGCCACCGTCATCGCCTTCCATGCCGCAGGCCTCGAACACCGCTACCCGCAGGCGGGCGCACCCTGGCGGCCCGCAGCTCTGTACGCGGCCACGCACCCGCACTCCGCGGTGGACACGCTCGGCGCGCTCCTCACAGCGGTGGGGAAGAAGGTGCTGAGCGTGCCGGACGAGCACGTCACCGCGACGGTCGACGTAACCGTCTGGTCGGAGCAGAAAATGGCCGCGATCTCGGCCCGCCGCAGCGAAGCGGCACGGGAACGGTCCCTCCCGGGAATCCTGGCCCGCCTGTCAGCCCCGGCACGGGAGTCCATCAACGCGACGGAGTTCTACACCCGTCTCGATGCCGCGCCTGGGCCCGTTGGGCAGCGACAGCTCACCGTGTGACACCACCGGGACACCTCTGATCAAAAGGCCGGTGCACCGGAGGTGCTCCCCGCCGACGCGGGGGGCCCTCGTCGGTGCGGGTGGCGATCCGGGCGGCTTCGCGCTGCCCGGCCTCCCTGGCGGCCGCAGTTCGCAGGGCTTAGAGCACCTAACAGAAAGCCTGGTCACAGCCATATCCCCTTCCTGGCCGGCTCGTTGAACGAGTCATGGGGAAGGGGAACGGCCCTCCGTGGATGGTGCCGGATGACCTGTGGGGGCGGACACCGGCCACCACACCCTCCTTCGGTGATGACGGAGCCTTCGGGCCAAGGCCTCGGGGCGCGAATAGCTCAGCAGCGGGCTGCTACGACGGCCGCCAGGGCCTCGGTCCGGCACCCCGCGAGCCCCGGCCGACATCCCCGGGTGACGGTCAGCTCAGGCCACTCGTCCCGTGTGTGTTTCGACGAAGCGACGCAGCTCCTCGCGCGGATCGGGACCCAGTCCGTCGCTCCAGATCTGGTTGGTCTGCACCCCCGCGGGTATTCCGGCGAGCAGCATGTCGCGCATGGCCGAGGTGGCCGCCCGCTTGGCCGCCGTGACACGGTGGCGGCTCTCCTCGCTTCCGTCGTCCGCGGCCAGCACCTCTGTCAGCTGCCGCTGCCAGGCGCCTACCTTGTTCCAGGCGTACATCTCCCCGTGTCCGGAGCCCATGTGCTGAAGACCGACGAGTATCCATCCCTGACTGTCCGTCAAGGGCGTGTTCACCGAAACCCATGCGACGGCCAACTTGGCTGCCTTCCAGGCAAGTTCAGCATCCGCGTCGGCATTGAGGGGGCGGGCTGCGTCGGCGTTCCCGTCTCTGACTTCACTCATGAGCCGACCATAACATCAATATCGTCATTACGACGATAAGGGGGTCCGTTCAGGCCCCCCGACCACCCCCACGGCCGCCTGCCTGGGCGCAGCGCCCGGGACCCGAGCCGGTCCGGGTCAGACGGTTGGTGAGCTGATGCAGTCGTAGCGTTGGTAGCCGTGTCCGTCGCCGTGCCAGTCCAGGAACAGCACCGAATCGCCGAGCGCGGCCACGCCGGCCCCGGGGGGCCGATCGTCGCGGTCCGGTAGGGGCGCCGGTGCGCGCTCCGTTGGTCGAGCTGCCCTCCAGCCGCGCCTCAAGACCGGGGAAGTCACGCTCGGCCACCACGGGGCCGGCGCCCTCGCGGGACTGTTTGACCTGTACCCGCAGCTTGGCCCCGTCGAAGATCGTCTGGTTCTCCACGGGAAGAAGCCGAGCCCGTCCCACCGCACTTCGGCGCACGCGTGCACGGTGCACCCGGACCGAGCCGCGCACGTCTTCACCGTGACCCGCCAGTCGTCCGACCACGGCCCGCCATGGCTGCTGTCGTCAATGTCCCTCGTGCTGCTGGCGCACTTGCAGGCCGGGGCAGCCGTGGCGGAGGGAGCGGCCGGCGCCGCCACCGCCACCGTGGCCACCGCCGCGCGCTTGATGGCGCTCATGCCCGGTCAACGAAGGCGGCCCCCCACCAAGCACGGCACGGGCCGATCCTGGAAGACGCCAGCCCCGGGCGCCCCGCCCCAAGGGACCGGGGCACCCCAGGCAGGGGCGCGCACCCGCCCGCCCAACGAGCCCTCGCAGAACCTGGAACCTGTTCCGCGAGTGTGGACCGCCACAGGATGAGGGCGTCGCCTGCCCGCTGGACTACCTCGGCGCCGGTGCCTGGCCGGACACCTCGATGCCTGCCTGGCGGAAGTCGTCCAGAGTGGAGGCAACGGTGTCGGGGGCGACGCCGACCGAGTAGTCCAGGCGTACTCGGGTTCCGAAGCCGGCCGCGACAGCGTCCAGAGCGGTAGCACGCACGCAGTGGTCGGTCGCGATGCCCACCACGTCGACATCCCGCACCCCGCGTGCGCGCAGCCAGTCCGCGAGGGAAGTGCCTTCGCTGTCCGCGCCTTCGAAGCCGCTCTTGGACGCGCTGTGGGCGCCCTTGAAGAAGACGGCGTGGACCTTGCCGCCGGCGACGGCGGGGGCGAAGTTCGGGTGGAATTCGCCGCCTTCGTCTCCGGCGACGCAGTGGACGGGGAAGCTGTCCTTGAAGTCCGGGTTTGAGGAGAAGTGACTTCCCGGGTCGATGTGGTGGTCGCGGGTGGCCACGACGTACCGGTAGTCAGCGTCCGCGCGCTGCTCCACCAGCTCGGCGATCGCGGCGGCGATCTGCGCGCCTCCCGCAACAGGAACGCTGCCTCCTTCGCAGAAATCCTTCTGCACATCCACGACGATCAAGCCTCGGCTCATCACGAACACCCCTCAGGACGACGGAACGACCCCCGTCTTCTACCGGCACCCTCACCTTCGCCGGAGGCATGGCGGACTGCGCTCACCCACACAGCCGCAGACATTCACCGCAGGAACGATTCGCACTGCCGAAGGCCGTGAAGGGCCAAGTGCGCGTGCGCCGTCGTCGAGGGGATGCCCGACGGCACCGAGCGCCGCACCGGGATCCGGCTCGAACCAGAAAGCCCGCCGAGGCATGCCCGACCCGGCGTCGACTCGACCAACAGATGATCTTGAAAGTGCGTGTCCTGCGTGTCCTGCGTGTGGTGCGCAGGCCGGATGGGCACGATGGGAGACGGTCGCGCACCGCGGCCCGCGTGGCGTATCGATAGGGACACCGATGGCAACAGGCATTGTGAAGTGGTTCAACTCGGAGAAGGGGTTCGGGTTCATCCAGCAGGACGACGGCGGCCCGGACGTGTTCGTCCACTTCTCCGCCATCCAGACGACCGGCTTCAAGGAACTCGCCGAGGGCGCGAAGGTCGAGTACGACGTCACCCAGGGCCCCAAGGGGCCGCAGGCCGAGCAAGTGGTGCCGATCGGCTGACGGGCTCCGTACTCGCCCACCCATGACGGGAGCCTGCTGCCGGAGGGCCGGCAGGGGCTCCCAGGTGTTCGCACATCGCGCGGGTCACCGAGCAAGAGCCACTACACCCCTCCCTGGGAGTTCCCTCCGGTCAGGCCCCGGGCCCGGTAATCGCCTCGCGGGCGCCGTGCCACTGGACTTCCTCCGAGGGCGGCATCGACGATCCCGCTCAGGGCGATCAGGACATAGCTCGCCCGGCCCGCCCGGCCCGTTCGGCACCGCGGTGCCGGAGGGGTCCGCTGCCCGCATGGAAGGACAGAAAGGGCCCCGACCGGCCGGGGGGGCTGGTCGGGGCCGCGCCCGGCCCGGCGGGAATGCCGGGCGGGGCGGTCGAGGTGTGGGGCGGGAAGGGCGGTCGCCTCGCGGCGGAGGGCTCTGTTCCCACCCGCTGGAAAGCCTGCCCTGCGGCTCAGGTCAGCAGGCGACGGGAACGTACAGGCCGACGGCGACAGCCGAACGCCGGCACCCCGCGCGGACGGCAGCCGGCTCGGCCCGTACGTCCGTCCCCGGCCCCTCACCGGCGGCCTCGAGGGCCCTGGCGGCCGCCGTGTGCAGCTCGGCCCGCGCGGTCGCACCGTCGCCGGGGAAGCGCCGCGAGTTCAGCTGCGACCGCGACCGCGCCGACCAGCCGCGCCACCCCGGCCGGCCCGGACACCGACCGGTGGACATGGACGCCCAGCATCCCGGGCACCCACCCTTCGAGGGCACCCCGGATGTACTCGCACAACCCGTCGACACCCGCATGCGGGCCCTCCGGCGCGGTACCGGCGCTCATCCCCATGGTCACTGCCGCCACCGACAACACCCTCCGACAGGGGACCTCGGGCCCAGGAGCCGCAGCCGGCAGCGAGGTCCAGCAGACGGTCCCGCTCCAACGACGCGCCGCCGTCCAGGCGGAAGCGCCAGCTGGCGGGGAGCGTCATTCGAATCGTGCGGTATTCCTGTCTGGTCCCGGTGGTTGAGGGGTTCGGGCCGGCCTGTCCGTTGGAGCGGTTGTGGCCGGGCGGGAGCGCGAGTGCCCCGGTGTCGATAGGTGTCAGGATCGGGTGCCGGCCTCGCTCCGCTTCATGTAGCCGTCAGGAGGACACCCCGCGTCCGGGTCCTCCGTAGGGCACATGCTGGGGTCCTCTGTATCTCCGAAGTCCCCGTAGAGGTAGACCCACACCGTGCACGTCGGATCCTCGGTGAAGGACAGCCGAAGGTCATGGCCACGTGTGGCGGTCTCGTCGGGGGCGATGAGGCCGTCGGCTTGGGGGCTGCCGTAGAAGGCCCAGCGGCCATTGGACAGCTTCTCGGGGTGGGCGCAGTCAGCCATCGCCTTGACCTCGTCGAATCCCGTTCCGGTGAAGGTGTGTTCCTTCGAGAAGGTCAGGGACGTCCCTGCTGGGCTGGTCCACGTCCCTACCAGCTGCTCCTGCGGAATCTCCGCCGCGTGGATGGCTGCGCCGTATCCGCAAGACGCTGTGAGGACTACCCCGGTTACCGCAAGAACCATCGCCCGCCATCCACGCATGTCCGTAGACCTCTCCCCAGAGATTGGATGTCCGGCCTGCGGCCGCACCTCAATATATTTGAACATGCTCAAAAATGGCGGCTTCCCTCGGGGTCGCCGCAAGCGGCACCTCCCAGGCCGGCCCTATGACGCGGCTTCGACCGGTGGTCAGGATGGCGGGGCGGTCAGACGGGCTTCGAGGTAGGCGGCCCAGTCGGTGGAGGCGCGTCGTCGCCAGTGGGCGGCGGTGACGGGGTGGAGGCCGAGCATCGGCCCGAGGACCGCTGGGGGCAGGTCCTGGGCCAGGGCGACGAGGGCGGTGGCGCGGGCGGGCCGATTGGGGAGCCGCCGTGGTCAACGCCAACGGCAGCGTCAACCGGTCCAAGGGCATTTAGGCCGTCACCAAGCCCGCGACGGGCCACTCGTGCGTCGAGCTGGAGGACAAGGACCTCGACATCCGCAAGCTCGTCCCCACCGCCACCCTGCAATACATCAGCTTCGAATACGACGTCCGGATCTCCATGTGGCCCCACCCCTCGTGCGGGACCCGAACCGACACCTTCCTCGTCATCACCGGCAAGCCCGGCGTCTACGAAGACGCCTCCTTCTCCATCGTCGTCCCCTGACCCCCTTCTGCGGGCCGCGGGCCGGCACGGCAGGACTGCGCAGTGCCGACCCGCGGCCCGTCGCCCGTGCCACAACTGAGGTCGGGGCTGACAACTGTTTCCGAACCCGTGGGCCAAGTGGCGGTACGGGGGTGTCCAGGCGGGCCTCACAAGCCGTTCGCCACTAGCTTGGGTACATGCGAGCAAGCGTGGGAGACCGACTGCTGGTCCATGGCAGGACAGTTGGACAGCACGATCGGTCAGCAGAGATCGTCGAAGTGCTTGGCCCGGAGGGCACGCCTCCCTATCGGGTCCGTTTCGAGGACGGGCACGAGACCCTCATGTCGCCGGGCCCCGACACTGTCGTAAGGCACATGGAGGAGGAGTAGGCACCCAGATTCCTGGGCCGGCCGGAAAGGCTCCGGGGTGTCCTGGTGGTCACGGGGATGCCCCTGGCCCGAACTGCTGGCCGAGTGAGTCCAACAGCGCCCGAAGTCCCACCAGTCGCCGGAGTCCCGTTCGCGTAGCGGGAACTGTGACGCTTACCCGCACGTCGAGCATTTCGCTGCACACTGCCGACAGGATCCTGACCTGCGTCTTTGGGTTCAGAAACACCTTCTGAACTCCAGCCGCCAGCCCCGACCGTCACGTCCAGGCGCAGCCGCTGAAAGCGCAGCGGGTGGCGGTAGACGCCGCCGCGGTCGGTGGCGCGGTCGGCGCTGACCTCGGCGACCAGGGCGGGGTGGACGAGGGTGGTGTCGAGGACGTCGCGGCTCCCCCACGTCGCGGAGAACTCCGCCCCCGTGCACGGGTGCCCGGGCGCGGCCGCGGTGAAGTGCTCGGCGACCCGCCGGGCCGCGTCCGGGCGCAACGGTACGGTGCGGCCGACCGCGCGCAGCCCTTCGACGCCGGACACGCCCGTCCAGGACTCCAGCCATTCCCGCGCCTTGGCCAGGTCTGTCGCCATCGGGCACAACGTCCACGGGGCCGTCAGTGCGTACTCGGAGAACAGCCTCTCCAGCAGTCCGCGCCGCTCGCCGTACGGGTGCGTCAGGAGCGCTTGGCCGTCCTGCTGCAAGAGGTCGAAGGCGAAGTGGGCCGGGCGGCTGCGCCGCGGGCTCGGGTGGCGGCCCGGCGCCACAGCGCCTCGAACGACAAGCGAGTGACGGTCGTACGGTCCCGTAGTACCGCATGGCGTTCTCGCTCAGTCCCACCACCTCCGGCGCCGGCGCCGACGGGAGCGGGTGCCGGGGTGGCCGGCTGCGGGCAGTTCGTTCCGGGTCATTGCGGTGTGCTGAAGACGCCGGCGCCGGCCGCCGCGGCCGCGGCCCGGGCGGCGCGGTGCGGCAGCGTCGGGTCGGAGACGGCTCGGAGCAGCAGCAGCTCGTGGTAGAGCGGGGCGGTCGCCGCGACGAGCAGCGCCCGGCTGTCGGCGGGGCCGGGCAGTTCGCCCCGGTCGGCTGCTCGGGTGGCGACCACCGCGCACCGTGCGTAGCGGTCCTCCCAGAAGCGCGACAGCGCCGTCGCCGCCTGCGTGGAGCGGAATGCGGCGGCGATCAGGGCCGTGGTCAGGTTCGGCCCGCCGCCCGTGAGTGCCTCGTACACCTCCTGGTTGAGGGCGGTCAGGTCGTCTTCCAGCGAGCCGGTGTCCGGTGGGCTCCACGTGTCGTCGGACGCGGTGTCGAGCACGTCGGCCAGCAGGTGCCCGACGTCGCGCCAGCGCCGGTAGACGGTGGTGCGGTGGACGCCGGCGCGTTCGGCGACCGCGTCGACCGTCAGCCCGTCGTACCCGGCCTCCAGGAGCAGCGCGCCCACCGACTGCAGTACTTGAGTGCGGACGCGGGCGCTCCGGCCGCCCGTTCGGCGTCGCCTCATGGCCGGTTCCTGCTGGCCGGAATCTTCGCTTGCCTGCGCGGGGAAATCCATGCCAGCATTTTAACGCAACATTCGTCGCCTTAAAGGAGAAGTCCCGTGGCCATCCACCGCGTTGCCGCCCGCCACACCGCCGCCGTGACGACCCCCGCCCCCGAACCACTGGAGCCGCCCTGTGACCGCACAGCTCACCGCGTCTGACCTCACCAAGTCCTACGAAGGCCGCCTGGTCCTCGACTCCGTCGACTGCTCCGTCCCTGTCGGTGAATGTCTCGGCATCGTCGGCGAGAACGGCTCGGGCAAGTCCACCCTGCTCCGGCTGCTGGCCGGGGCCGAGTGCCCGGACCGCGGCGAGGTCGTCCTGCACGCCGAAGGCGGCGTCGGCTACCTCGCGCAAGAAGAAAGCCTCCCCCCGCATCTGACCGTCCAGCAGGTGGTCGACCGCGCCCTCGCCGAGCTGCGCGCCCTCGAGCGGGACCTGCGTCGGCTGGAGGCCCGCATGGCCGGCGGCGACGCCACCGCCGAAACCCTCACCGTGTACGCCGACACCCTCACCGCCTTCGAACTACGCGGCGGGTACGACGCGGACGCCCGCGTCGAGCGTTCCCTGCACAGCCTCGGCCTGCCGGGCCTGCCCCGCGAGCGCGCCGTCGGCGGCTTGTCCGGCGGTGAGGCCGTACGCCTGCGCCTGGCCGTACTGCTCGCCGCGGCCCCGGAGGTGCTGCTCCTCGACGAGCCCACCAACCACCTCGACGGCGCCGCTCTGACCTGGCTGGAGGACCAACTGCGGGGCCGGCGCGGCATCACGGTCGTCGTCTCCCACGACCGGGTCTTCCTGGAACGCGTCGCCACCTCCCTCCTGGAGGTCGACGGCGACCTGCACAGGACCGTGCGGTACGGCAACGGCTATGCCGGCTACCTCGCCGAGCGCGCCGCCGAGCGCCGGCGCCGCGCCGAGGCCCACACCGCCTGGCGCGCCGAGACGGCCCGGCTGCGCGAGACCGCCACCGTCACCGCCCGCCGGGTAGCACCCGGCCGGGCCATGAAGGACGGCAACAAGATGGCGTACGACCGCGCCGCCGGCCGGGTCCAGCAGTCCCTCGCGAGCCGGGTCCGCAACGCCGAAGAACGCCTCGCCCGGCTGCTGGCCCGGCCGGTGCCCGCACCCGCTGACCCGCTGCGTTTCACCGCCGTACCGCGCACCGCCACAGCCACCGCTGCCGCCGGACCGGCCGGGTCCGGCGACGTGCGACGCGTGCTGCTGGCCGCGGCGGGCGTCGCGGTCGAGGACCGGCTCGCGCCGGTGGACGTGACCGTGCCGGCCGGCGGCCGGCTGCTGGTCACGGGCCCGAACGGGGCGGGCAAGAGCACCCTGCTGCACGTTCTGTCCGGCGCCCTGGCCCCCGACCTCGGGCAGGTCGTCCGGCACGGCCGGACCGGGCTGCTGGCCCAGCACACCGGCGCCGACACGTGTCGCCGGACGCTGCTCGCGGCCTACGCCGAGGGCCGCCCCGGGACTCCTGAGGAGCATGCAGAACGGCTCCTGTCCCTGGGCCTGTTCACCCACGACCGGCTTTCCGCTCCGGTCGGCTCCCTGTCCGTAGGGCAACGGCAGCGGCTGGCCCTGGCCCGCCTGGTCACCGAACCGACTGACGTCCTGCTGCTGGACGAGCCCACCAACCACCTCTCCCCCACGCTGGCGGAGGAGCTGGAGGAGGCGCTGGCCCGGTTCACTGGCGCGGTCGTCGTCGTCAGCCACGACCGGCGGCTGTGTGCCCGCTGGCCGGGCGACCGGCTCGCCCTGCGCGCCCCGGCGTCCGCCGCAGCCCGTGCATGCCCGTGACGACCGGCCGGCCGCTCCACCCTCTTCCCACCTCCCCACCTCTCCCCCTCTCCCCGCCGAAAGGGCGCCTCGCCTTGAACACCTTCGTAAGCCCGCTCGGAACCCTCGGCCTACCCACCGCCGGCTCCGGCCCGTACGCGCTCGCCGTCGGGCCGGACGGCCACCTGTGGTGCACCCTCGTCCACGCCGGGCGCATCACCCGCCTCACCCCGTCGACCGGCCGCGTCGAGGAGTTCGCACTGGACTCCCCCGACTGCGGCCCCACCCTGATCACCGCCGGACCGGACGGCGCCCTGTGGTTCACCCGGTACCGCGACCACCGGATCGGCCGGATCACGGTGGACGGCGAGACCCGCTCGTACGCGCTGCCCGGCGGCGCGGGCGGGCCCTACGGGATAGCGGCCGGGCCCGACGGCGCCGTGTGGTTCACCCTGACGAACACCGATCGCATCGGCCGGATCGGCACGGACGGCAAGGTCCGCGAGTTTCCGCTGCCGTGCAAGGGCGGATTCCCGTCCTTCCTCACGGCGGGGCCCGACGGCGCCCTGTGGTTCACCCTCAACCAGGCGAACGCGATCGGCCGGATCACGGCCTCCGGCGAGGTCCGGCTCTACCCCCTGCCCACGCCCGGCGCCGCCCCTGTCGGGCTCGCGGCCGGCCCGGACGGGAGCCTGTGGTTCGCCGAGATCGGCGCCGGGCGGATCGGGCGGCTCACGACCGGCAGGGCAGGCATGGAGATCACCGGGTTCGCGCTGCCCGAGGCCGACTGCCGCCCCCACGCCGTCGCGGTCGCCCCGGACGGGGCCTGCTGGTTCACCGAGTGGGCCACCGGCCGGATCGGCTCCGTCACCCCGGACGGGACGGTCACCGAACACCCGCTCTCGGCCTTCGACAGTGAACCCCACGGGCTGGCATTCGGCCCGGACGGCACCCTGTACGTCGCAGAGGAGCGCAGTGGCATCTCCAGCTGGGAGGTACACCCCGCCTGAGCTTGTTCCTTCACCTTGGGCTGGACACCTGCCGTTCGGCCCGATCGCGGGCCAGTGGCAAAGTGAGCCGGATGATCGGACACCTGTACACCGTTGTCATCGACTGCCCCGACCCGGATGAGCTCGCCGGTTTCTACGAGAAGCTGCTGTCGCTCTCACGGCAGGCGGACACCGGCGACTACGTCGTGCTTCAGAACGCGGCGGGCACATCGGTGGTCCTCTTCCAGCGGGTAGACGACTTTCGCGCGCCTCGCTGGACGGATTCCGCGCGTCCTCAGCAGATGCACATCGACGTGATGGTCACGGACCTCGATACGGCTGAGGCCCAGGTGCTCGCCCTCGGTGCGACGCTGCTGGATGGTTCGGACAAGCCGATCGGCTACCGCGTCTACGAGGACCCCGTCGGCCATCCGTTCTGCCTGATCACTCCCGAGGGAGCCTGACCTCGCCATTTGGGGCCGGCGTCGAAAATGACTCGCACTTAGTCGCTGACCCGGGCACTCTCCGGACACTGTGGCGGCCTTCGTCTGTTGCCCGAGCACCGGCGTGAGCACGGGGCGATGCATGAAGGCCTCAAAGGGGCGGATCGACGCCGACCGGCTACGGTCCTTGCTGGCCGGCCTGCCGCTGCCCCGGCATCCGCTGGGGCCGAACGATCCGCAGGAGATAGCCGGTTACCGGTTGCTCGCCAAGATCGGCGAGGGGGGCATGGGCTCCGTCTACTTCTCCCGGACCCGCGGGAACCAGCCGGTCGCGCTGAAGGTCATCCGACGCGAGTTCGCCCAGGAGCAGGACTTCCGGGCGCGGTTCGAGCACGAGGTACAGGCGGCCCGCCGTGTGCAGGGCTACCACATCGTGCCGGTCCTCGACCACGACACCAGCGGGGAACAGCCCTGGCTGGCCACCGCGTTCGTTCCCGGCCTGCCGCTCGACGAGGCCCTCGCCGCCCACGGGCCGTTGCCGCTGCCGGCCATCCGCAGCGGCGGGTTCATCGGGACCCCGCAGTACATGTCGCCCGAGCACGCGCTCGGCAAGACGGTCACCCCGGCCACCGACATCTTCGCACTGGGTCTGATCGCCGCCGTCGTGGCCACCGGCCGGCACCCGTACGGCGAGGGCGCGGGCATCTCGATCGCCGCTTCGATAGCCAACACCCCGCAGCAGGCACCGGACCTCAGCGGTTACCCGGACGCGCTGCGGCCGCTGCTGGAGCGCTGCCTGGCCGCCGATGCGGGCCAGCGGCCACTGCCCGCGGAAGTCTCCGAGTGGTGCCGCAAGTCGGCGGGCCGGGAGCTGCGCGATTTCGCGGACTGGCTGCCCGCACCGGTAGCTGCGGAGATCGCGCGGCGCGAGCAGCTGGCGCAGACACCGGCCCAGCCCGCGCAGCCCGCCCAGCCCGCGTACACGCCGACCCACACCCCCGAGCCGGCCCGGCCGGCGTACGCACCCACACAGGCCTCAGTACCAGCCCACCCGGCGTACGCGCCGACGCAGCAAGCGACAGGCGGCCACCCGCACTCTCCCATCTACGACGCCCCCACGAGCGCCGCCTACGCCGCGCCGCCCGCAGCCGGCGGCCTTGCGGCCCCCGCGGCCGCGGCCTCGGGCCGCAGCCGTGTGCCGCTGATCGTCGGCGCGGGGGTCCTGGCGGTGGCATTGATCGCGGGCGGTAGCTGGTACCTGACGCGCGAGGACGGCACCGGCAGCAAGGCAACCGCGAGCGACGGCAAGCAGAGGACGGCAGACCAACCGAAGGACGCCGCCGCACCTGCGGCGCAGCCCAGCGGTTCCGCAGCCGCGCCCCAGGCCTCGGCCTCCGGACCGGCCTACACCGAGGTCTACAAGGACAAGCCGGTCAAGCTCCTGGCGGGCCGTGAATTCGGCAAGGTCAACGCCGTCGACCTGGACTTCCCCAAGGTCGCTCCGTTCGGGGACATCGGCTGGAAGGACCGAGAGCTGGAGATGGGCTTCGAGGACGTGAAAAGCAGCACCGCGTTCGGGAAGAGCAAGGGCACCACCCCCAAGCTGTGCGCCGCCGGGGCCGCCACCAACCCGATCCCCGAGCGACTGCCGAGCTCGGACCTCTCCGGCGCAGACAGCGCCATCGTCCAGGGCGATCTGCTGTGCACGGTCACGTCCAAGGGCAACCTGGCCATGGTCAAGATCGTCGCCATCGAGCCGTCGTCCAGCAAGCAGTACACGGTCCCCACGTACCTCACCGAAGTGACGCTCTGGAAGCGCCAGCCCTAGAACTCCAGCAGCGGATCGCGTCCTGAGCTGGTTCTTCTCAGGTGGTGACTACGACGGGCAGCAGCCCGATTGGGTCGGTGTGAACTCCGGGCTGCCAGTCGTTGAAGTCACCCACCACGCTGACCGGACCCGGCGGAACGTCCGCGGGGAGGACAAAGGTGACCTCGGTGCGGTCCTTCTTCCTGAGCACCGCCAGTCCCGGGCGCCCATGGAGGAGCCACCGAACGGGCGGTACGCAGGACGAGCGCCAGGAGGCCCGGGAGGGCAGAGCCCGAGCACCTGCGCCGCCGGGAGTCGCCAGGGGCAAGAGCCCTGAAGAGCTCAGCCGGCGCCGCGAGGACGAGATGCCCCTGTCCGCATGGGCCGTTCGCCGGGAGGACCGAGGCGTTCGAGGAGGTAGCGGGCGAGGTCGGCGGGTGTGGGGTGGGTCCAGATGACAGAGGTGGGGCCCTCCGGTCCACTCTGGACCCCGAGGACACTGACCTCGCCACCTGAGCGGGCTCGGCGGCGACGAATGTCCGTCGCGGCCGGGCCCGCCCAGCGTCCGCGGGTGTGCGAACCCTGACTCGGCGAGGGTGTTGATGCGCTCCTGGACCGAGCGTGGCGCAGCGGAGGCACCGCTGACCAGAGCGGCGGGACGGGCGGTGAGGTGGGCGCGGATCCGACCGCGGGCCGACGGGGTCAGCCCCGCCACGATCCGCGCCGCCTCTTCCGCCGGGAGGTCGGGCAGGAATCGGGTGAGCTGCCCGTTGGCTTCCTCCCACGAGGCCGGGACACCTTCATGCGGGACCGGGACCTGTCGGGCTGGGACCCGGTGACCCTGCTGCGGGGACTCGCCCACGGGCTGCGCCTCGCGCCGGGGTACGTCGACCTGTACGCGCACTCCTTGTGGGCACTGTTCGCCGCTTTCCCGTGGCTGCCCCAGGCGGCCGGGCCGGTGGCCGCACCGCTGCGCGAGCGGACCGCGCAGCTTTGGGACGGGGCGCCGCTTTCGTCAAGATCTCGGCGCGGACTCGGCCGCGTCCACTACGTTTTCGATCACCACCGCTGGTACCGGGAGGACCGGACCGCTATGGCCGAGGACGTCACCAGGGGCACCGCGAGCTTCATCTCCGAGATGGGCGTCTTGAAGAGGGTCGCCAGGACCGGCTGGTGGTTCACCGGCAACAAGGCGCCCGTCGGGCACCATGCGGGCGACCTGTTCCGCCTTCTCGGCCGGCCCCTTCAGCCGCTGCGGAGCGAGAAGGAAGGTGCGGTTCTCCTTGTCCTCTCCGAGTCCGGAGATTGCCCAAGCACACCAAAGCGTGCAATTCAGCTCGCAGATGCTGGGCAGGCGCATGGTCCGTGTCGCCGCCCGCAGGACGGCCTCGACCTCAGCCTCCGCCTCGGCGGGCCGTCCCTCGTCGATATCGGAGGCGCCGCTGCCCCCTCGTCTCATACCATCGGCCCGCACCGACCCGTCAAGCATCACCAAGGACTTTGTGAATCACTCCGATCTCCTCGCCAAGGCCCCTTCGCTCGCGGCCGGCATGGCCGCCGCCGATCACAGCCCAGACATCCAGCTGTCCCAGACTCGTCACCGCGCCGCGCTCGTGGCGAGCTGGCACATCGCACCAGGCTCAACCGTCCTCGAACTGGGCTGCGGCCAGGGCGACATGACCGCCGTCCTTGCAGAGGCGGTTGGGCCCCAAGGGCGCGTGGTGGCCGTTGACGTGGCCGCACCCTCCTACGGGGCGCCGGTCACGCTCGGAGAATCGGCAGCCCGGCTAGCGGCGGGCCCTCTCGGGCCACGCATCGACTTCCGCTTCGGCACCGACGTCCTCGACCCATCAGTCGACTTCCCCGAAAGCACCTTCGACCACGTGGTGCTCGCACATTGCTCCTGGTACTTCACATCACTCGGACAACTGCGAGACACGCTGGCCCGGGTACGGCCGTGGGCGCGGCGACTATGTTTCACCGAGTGGGACTTGACGCCTGCCTCCGACACCCAGTTGGCGCACCTGCTCGCCGTGCTGATCCAGGGGCAGACCGAGGCCGCAGGATCGCATGGCGAGGGCAACGTCCGCACACCTTTCTCCCGCGAGGGCCTGCTGCGGATCCTGCCTGAGGCCGGCTGGACGGCCGACGGCAGCAATCCGGTCAATACCGAAGAACTTCAGGACGGCGACTGGGAAATCGCTGCTTGCCTCGACCTGGTGGGAAGGGATGAGCGTCTGGCCGCGCTGCCCGAGCCGGTGCGACAGCTCGTCCTGAGCCAGGCCGACGTTCTCCGGGCCATTGCCCAGCCGCACGGCAACCGCGCGCTCGCCGCGTATTCAGTCACCGCGCGCTGACATACGACCCCGGCGGAGGGCCCGGACAGAATTCAGTGAGACCGACGAATGTTCGCCCACCTCCGCTTCCAGGCCTGGGATGTGGAAGGTGTCGGGCGAGCCCTCGGCCGGACCGAGGTACCGTGATCGACGTCCAGCGGAGCATGTACGGCCTCCGCGTCGCCATCGGCAACATGGAGGAAGAGCAGGAGTAGGGGGCGGTCAGCCGTCGGCTGGCGCCGGTTTCCTCGGCCGGCTGGGGGTGGCCCCCTTCCGAGCGAGACGCCTGGGCATGAGAGTGACGGCCGCTCATATGATCAAGGTCTCGGAGCCCTGGATGAGCCGTTCGCAGTCCCTCGCGTGGCGGCGGGCGCGCATGCCACAGACCGACCGGCACCCCGTCATGACGTCGGGCGAGTGCTTGCCACTGGCGAGGCATACGCCCGGCCGGCTCACCACGAGAAGGGCACCAAGCCCCGCCGCACAGAGTGAGTACCGGTTCCGGGTCGACCGACGTCACTGTCAAACACGCTCCGCATGCTGCCGCCCATGAGCATGAACGGGGAGTACCTGCGCGTCACGCCTGCCGAACTGGACCGGGCCCTGAAGGATCCCGAGTGGGCGTGGGATCTCGCCGAAGAGACTCAGGACGCGCAAGCGGAGGGTGATCCTGCACGTGCACCGGCCGAGGCGCGGCACTTCACCACGCACCGGACATGGCACCTGCTCAGCTTCCTCCTGCAGCGCTCGGCCTTCCCCGTCGACGTCGTCCACGGCGAGGAACCCCTCGCCAGCGATGACTGGGGGTACGGACCGCCGCAGTACCTGACCCCAGAGCGAGCACAGCTGGCAGCTGACACCCTGCACCGGACGACGTATGACCAGCTCATCCAGGGTGTCGATCCTTCCGAACTCGCCCAGGCCGAGGTCTACGCGCAGATCTTTGCCCCTGGGCGTTCGGGAGCTGCGTCACGGAGCGTTGAAGCGGGCCCCGTGCGTCGGACGCCGTTGCGGCGAGGGACGTGCCGGGGCCCGTTTCCGGTAATCGTTGATCAGGTGTTGCAGCCGGTTCCGGTGGTGGGGTTGGTGCAGCTGTTGTGGCCGGGTCCGCCGTCGTTGGTGTTGGTACCGGGACCGCCGTTGAGAGCGTCGTTGCCGGGGCCGCCGTCGTTGGCGTCGTTGCCGGCGCCGCCGGACAGGGAGTCGTTGCCGTTGGCGCCGATGAGGGTGTCGTTGCCGTTGCCGCCGGTGAGGAAGTCGTTACCGTTGCCGCCCTCGACGCGGTCGTTGCCGTCACCGCCGGTGAGGGTGTCGTTGCCGTCGGCGCCGCAGATCAGGTCGTTGCCGCCGCGTCCGTCGACCACGTCGTTCCCGGCGAGGGCGAAGATCACGTCGTCGCCGGGGGTGCCGGTCAGGACGTCGTTGCGGTTGGTGCCGGTGATGGTGGCCGTGGCGGTCGCGCAGGTCGCCGGGGCCGGTTCGTAGGTGATGGTGACTTGGGCCGGCCCGGTGGCTGGTCCGGGGGTACCACCGAGCGGGACGAGGTTCGACCCGCCACCGCCACCACCAGGACCTGCCGTGCTATCGCTGTTGATTTGGCCGCAGCCGCCGCCTCCGCCGCCTCCGAACCAGCCGCCTCCGCCGCCGCCTCCGCCGAAGCCGGTGCCGCCGGTGCCGCCGGTGCCGGCCGTACCGGCGGTGCCGGCGGTGGTTGGGTTCTGCGAGCATGCGGCTCCGCCGGTGCCGCCGGTGGTCTGGGTACCTCCGCCACCGCCGCCGCCGCCCTGCGGTCTGTCGCCGCCGTCGCCTCCGGTGTTGCCGGCGTCCCCGCCGGTGGCCTCGGGGACCTGGAAGTCGCCGATGGCGGAACCGTAGCCGCCGCCTCCTCCGCCGCCGGCGACGATGAGGCGGGGGTCAATGCCGGGGCTGCCGGTCAGGGTGCAGCCGGAGGCGGCCGAGCTGCAGGTGCGGACGTCGCTGGAACCGCCGCCGACGCCGCCCGGGAAGTTTCCGGTGACCGGTCCGCCGCCGGTGTTGACGTTCACGAACAGGGTGGTGCCCGGGGTGGCGGTCAGGGTGCCGGTGACGGTTGCGGCGCTCCCGCCTGTGCCACCGTTAGGCGCGTTCTGGCCTGCGGCGCCGGTGGCGGTGACGGTCAGCTGGGTGACGCCGGAAGGGACGGTGAACGCCTGGTTGGCGCCTGCGTTGAAGGTGACGGTCACGGGCGCAGCCGCGGCGGGCGTGGCGGTGGGCACCACCAGCAGCGCTGCCGGCAGAACCGCCGTGGCGAGCAGAAGAGCGGCACGCCGGACGGGGCGCCGCGGCCGCCCACCCCCGGCACCGCGTTGGAATACCTCATGTTGCAGGATCAGTGTCACGATCGGTGCTCCTGTGCAAGGGCCGCGGCACCCAGGACGCGCCACGGACGTCGGCTGATACTCCGGCCCCTGCGCGGGACCGCCCGACGATCAAGCCACACCCCTCCGGTCCGGCCCCCGGAACACACCGTCACACTGCGCCGCGATCCACCGACCAGCCGCAGCCCGTACCCGAACCGGCACGCACCCCGCCTCGTATGACGCGTCGGGCACTCTGCCGAACTGCCCGCGTTGTGGTGCGCACCGTTGCCTGTCCTGCGCGCTCAGGAGCAGGACCAGGGCCTTGGAGCGAGTGGTCCCGAGCGCGGTGGCCACCGCTTCGGCCGGCGCACCGTCGTCGCACATCGCGCCCGCGACCTCCCGGCCCACCCGGGCGGCGATCCGCTCCGGCACACCTGCGGCGCGCAGCGCGGCCCACGGCGTGTCCGCGGGCGTGGCGGTAAGCTGCCCGGCCGTCTCGGCCAGGAGCGCGGCCGGCGGTTCGGACAGCGGGACGGCAGCGTCGCGGACGACGGACAGGTGCGCGGTCCAGTCCGCGAGCGGTCCCGAAAGGTCGACGTCCGCTGCGTACGGCGGCTGCGTGAGGCGGCCTGTGTTTCGCAGGCACGGTTAGCGGCCGCGTTGAAGACGCCGCAGACGGTGAAGAACCGGGAGAACGACCGCTTCGAACTGAAGAGCCCCGACCGGCCGGGGGGGGCTGACCGGAAGCATGCGGGGCGGAGCCGCAAGGGCAGTCACTTCACCACCGCTGCCGGGCCAGGTCTGAACTGTGGTCGCCACTCGAAGCCGTCGCCCCGTACCGTCAGACACTCGCACAGCTCGTCGCGGAAGCGTGATGCTTCCGCGAACGCCTCCCCTCGAGTAGCTTCCGGCAGCAGCCTCACCTTCACGGCCTTCGTTGTGGTCAGTGCACCTTGGTCGGAGCACATGATCAGGCAAAGGCCCTCCCGGCGTCGGACGGATTCCCGGGTGAGGGACCACCTTCGACGCCCATTCGAATCGCTGGATGGGGCCGGACCGGCGGGCTGCACTCGTGGCCCTCAACTGATGCCTGAACGCCGGAACGAGTGATCACCCGATTACCCAACACCGTCTACGTGCGTGTTCGGCCGATCACGGGGTCGGCCTCGCAGTTCCCCGAGCCCCTGATGGTGAGACCGTGTAGACCTTCCCGTAGGCCCGGAGGGTTTCGGCCGGGTCGCCGGGGCTGCCTCGCAGGACGGCGTCCAGGAAGGCGAGGGTGGCTTCGGCGACGACGCGCGGGCTCTCGGTGCGGCCCAGGGTGCCGACGATCGAGGGCACCGGCGGCAGGTAGAGCGGGCCGTCCATGAAGGTGAGGTGCCCGGCGCCGGGGACGGTGAGCCGGTAACTCGTCGCGGCGCTGTTCTCGAGGGCTTCGGTGAGGCGGGGCAGGTAGCGCGGGTCGGTGTCGGCGGTGATCTCCTGGGTGAGCGCGAGCGCCGGCTGCTCGAGGGCGGGCGCGGTGGGGCCGTGGGGGTAGCCGTCCAGGTCGACGACGGCGTCGAACCGGCGATCCTGCCGGGCCGCCTGCAGGGCGGCGGCACCGCCCAGGGAGTGGCCGGCCACCGCGGCGCGGCCGGTGTCCAGGCGTCCGGTCAGCGGGTCGGCGTTCTCGCCCCGGTCCAGCCGTTCCAGCTGGGTGAGGACGAAGCCGAGGTCGGCGGCCCGGACGGCGGTCCAGCCCGCCGCCAGTTCCTCGTCCCGGTCCCGGTCCCCGCTGGAGGCGGTCGTGGCGCGGATCGTGCGGCCGTCTGCGAGGACGACGACGGCGGAGTCGTACGGGTGGTCGAGGGCGGCGACCAGGTAGCCCTGGCTGGCCAGCTCCTCCGCCCAGGCGGTGTTCTGGGTCCGCACCCCGCCCGACCCCGGGGAGAACAGGACGATCGGAAACCGTTGTTCCCCACCGGCCACCACGGCGTCGACGACCGCACGGCTGCGAGCCCGCGGGACGCCGTCGACCAGGAAGCCGGGCAGGCCGACACCGCCGGCGAGGGCCTCGGCGACGGTGCGTGCCTCCTGCTCCGTGCGTCCCAGGTACTGGGCCCGCTGGGTGCCGGCGGGGCTCTTCTGCGCGGGGTACCAGAGCTGGGCCACGACCGTGCGCCGGTCGTCCGGATCGGCGGTGAAGCTTTCGGGGCGGAGCGGGTCGGTCCACTGCGCCACCCGGGTGCCGACCGCGAAGCCGCCCGACGGCACGGGGAACTCGGGCACGGGGAAGGCCCAGGCCGCCACCGGGCCCATGGCGATCAGACCGGCGCAGGCCAACGATCCCGGCAGGGCCAGCCACCAGCGGGCCCGCCACGTCGGTCGGCCGGTACGGCGTCGCAGCAGGGGCGGGAGGGCGAACGCCGACGCCAGGGCGGCGCCGGCCAGGACCGGCAGCTGCTGCCAGCGGATCCCCACCACGCCCAGCACGGTCGCGGACGCCACGAGCACCGCCCCCGCCCCGATCGTGACGGGCCGGCGGGCGGCCGGGGGGAGCCAGCGCGCCGCCACCAGCGCGAGGGCACCCAGCAGGACGAGGACTTCCGGAAGGGACATCGACAGCCCCGTGATGGTTTCGGTCACCCGGCCATGCTCGGCGCCGGGTCCGCGCCGCCGCATCGGTCCCGGGTCGCCGCCGGTTGCCACTCCGGTCGCAACCCGGGCGGGCCGCGGTGCGACCGGAGTGGCAACCGGTCACGCCCGTCCGGCGGCCGCTCTGCGACCGCGGGAGGTGGTGGGCCTCCTCCTGCGGTCGTACCCCGGCAGGGTGCGGTCAGACGGTGGGCTCATGCGTGCCGCCGCCCCCGCGGCCTAGGCTCCGGCTGTACGCGGTGGTGGCCCAGGCCCGGCCGCCACGACGACCGATCGGCGGAGAGGTGTGACGGTGCGCCACCAGGACCGGGTACCGCCCCTGGTGTGGGACTCGGTACTGCCGGCGCTGCTCCTGCTCAACGTCGTGACCACGTACCCGGCCCGGGAGCTGCCGGTGGCGGTGGCGCTCACCGCCGCCCTGGCGCTCCCCCTGCTGTGGCGGCGCCGGGCTCCGCTCGCGGTGTTCGGCGCCGTGGTGGCCGCGGCCTTCGTCCAGTGGCTGATGGACGTCCAACTGCCCGCGGACATCGCCCTGCTGGTGGCCCTCTACACGGCGGCCACGCACACAGGCCGGCGCGGCACGCTCCTCGCCGGTGCCGTCGTGGAGGGTGGAGCCGTGCTGGCCTGCCTGCGCTGGGTACCGGACGGCGCGTTCCTGACCCCCTTCGTCGCGCTCTCCGCGACGGTCGTCGCCGCCGCCGTCCTCGGGGTGAACGTGCGGACCAGCCGGGCCTACCTCGCCGCCGTGCAGGAACGGGCCGAACGGCTGGCGCTGCACCAGGAACAGCAGGCACGGCTGGCCGTCGCCGAGGAGCGGGCCCGGATCACCCGCGAGATGCACGACATCGTCACCCACAACCTGTCCGTCATGGTCGCGCTCACCGACGCCGCCGTCTACGCCCAGCACAGGTCCCCGGACCGGGCCACCGCCGCGATGCTGCAGATCTCCGAGACGGGCCGGCAGGCGCTGACCGACATGCGGCGCTCGCTGGGCGTCCTGCGGACCGGCGAGCGGGACGCCGAGCGCCACCCGCCGCCCGGCATCGCCCAGCTGGAGGCCCTTGCCGACCAGATGGGCGCGGCCGGGCTACCCACCCGCCTGGAGGTCCGCGGCGGCCACACCCACGTCCCCGCCACCGCACAACTCACCGTCTACCGTCTGGTGCAGGAAGCCTTGACCAACACCCTCAAGCACACACCCGCCGGCACCCGCGCGACGGTCCTGGTCGAGTGCTCGGCCCAGGCCGTCGGCGTGGACGTCACCGACAGCGGCTCCCGCCCGGCGCGGCCCGCCGCCGCACCGCCCGGCCACGGCATCCCCGGCATGCGCGAGCGCGCGGCCGCCTACGGGGGAACACTGCAGGCCGGACCGCTTCCGGGCGGCGGCTGGGGCGTCCGTACCCGACTCCTCCTCAACGGCGGCGGGGCGGCCTCCGCATGACGATCCGCATCCTGATCGCCGACGACGAGGCGCTGCTCCGGATGGCCTTCGGCACGGTCCTGGAGGCCCAGCCCGACATGACACCGGTCGGCGAGGCCGCGGACGGTGCCCAGGCCGTCCGCCTCGCCCGGGAGCTGCGGCCCGATGTCGTCCTCATGGACGTCCGGATGCCCGGGACGGACGGGATCGAGGCGACCCGACAGGTCGTCGAGGTCTCCCCGCAGAGCAGAGTGCTGGTCCTGACCACCTTCGACCTGGACGCGTACGCCTTCGCCGGTCTCGCCGCCGGAGCCTCGGGCTTCCTGCTGAAGAACACCCGGCCCGAGGAGCTGCTCACCGCGATCCGCAACGTCGCGGCGGGCGACGCGGTGCTCTCCCCACGGATCACCCGGCGCCTGCTGGAGGACTTCCGTCCGCACATGGCCGACGGCGGCGCCGCCGTCCGCGACGAGCGGCTGGACCGGCTGAGCGCCCGTGAGCGCGAGGTGCTCGTCGAGGTCGGCTGCGGCCTGTCCAACGCCGAGATCGCGGCCGCGCTGTACCTCGCGGAGGCGACCGTGAAGTCCCATCTGGGGCGGATCCTGCACAAGCTCGAACTCCGCGACCGGATCCAGGCCGTGGTCTTCGCCCACGACAACCGCCTGGTCCGCCCGGCCTGAGAAAGTGTTGGGTCATCGCGTGATCACTCGTTCTTGAGGTCGTCGGCGAGGCGGCGGGCTGCTTCGGTCTCGATGGGGCCGCGCGGTTCGATCTCCTCGCCGGCGAGGCGGGCGGCGACGATCGTGCGGCAGCAGTAGGGCCCCGGGGTTTTACTCCCGGCCTTGCACCTCCGCAGGGGTGGGCCTGGAGTAGTTGTTGACAGTGGTCACCGAGGCGATCGGCTGGGGGCTACTCCTGGCCGGTGCAGGGGTCGCAGCAGGAGGGGGCAGGTTCGACGCAGATGCTGACGGTGTCGGTGTTGTTGGTGGTGTCGGGGTCCCTTTCGTTGCCGGTGGCGGTTGCGGTGTTGCCGGTCAGGCCGGTTTTGGTGGCTTTGGCGCGCAGGACGAGGGTGGCGGTGGCGCCGGCGGCCAGGTCTCCCACGGCCCACTGCCCGGTGGCCGGGTCGTAGCTTCCCGAGCCGTCGGCGGACAGGAAGGTGAGACCGTCGGGGAGCTGGTCGGTGACGGTGACGCCGGTGGCGTCGTTGGGGCCGCCGTTGTGGACGGTGATGCGGTAGGTCACCGTCTGGCCGACGGTGACGGTGGTGGCGTCGGCTGCCTTCGCCACGGTCAGGTCGGCGGCCGGTTTGACCTGCGTGACCTGTTCGTTGGAGGTGGACGTCAGGGGCTCCGGCGTGTCGCCGAGCCGGTTCTCGTAGGAGGCGGTGGCGGTGTTGCTGATCTGCTTGCCACCGCTGGCCCGGTCGATGACGGCCCGGTACTCCACCGTGGTACCTGCCGGCAGGCTCTCGGTGTTGGGCAGGCTGCCCCCTTCCACGGCGGAAGCCCCGTTGCCGAGATGGAAGACGACCTTGTTCGCCTGGGCGTCGTAGTACGCCTGGTCGTCTCCTTGCGCATCGCTCTTCGCTCCGGCGTTCGGGCCGTCGACGATGCGCAGGGAGCCGGGCAGGTACGTCGTGCCCTGCGGGATGACGTCGGTCAGGACGAGGTTCTCGGCCCCGCCGCCGCCTTCGTTCTTGGCGGTGATGCGGTACGTGATGGCGTCGCCCACCTCCAGCGGTCCTGCAGGGATGGCGGTCTTGGCGAGCACCACGTAGGGGGCGGTGCCGAAGAAGATGCCGTCCAGGAAGTTGCCGACGCTGCGGTTGCCGCCGGCGGCGGTGATGGAGCGGAAGGCGAAGCGCGTCAGCGTCTGGCCTGCCGGGACGGTGTAGGTGCCGGTGTAATAGCCCCAGGCGGTGTTGCCGTCGGTGAAGCGCCTCTGCTCCGCAGTGGAGCCCGGCGCGCCGATGTCCAGTGCCATGGTGTCGTCTCCCTGGCGGCCGCGGTGGTACAGCCGCCAGTACAGCTTCGTACCGGGCGTGGTCGGCAGGTCCTGGTAGAGCGTGGAGACCTCATTGGCGTTGAGTTCGGCGAACTGGGCGCCGTCGGCCGCCGGTACGCCGTTGAAGCCCGAATGCCACAGCTCGATCTTGCGGTCGGAGGCGGTGGTGAGCCAGCCCGGGACCCGCTTGGCCGCCTGCGTCTGTGAGGCGTCCGGCAGGATTTCCACATCGGTCACGGCGGGCTGTTCGAAGCTGCCGTTGGCCAGGGCGACGCGGAGCGGAGCAGCGGGAGGTGTGGTCATGGTTCTTCCCCTCGAGACGCTTCTGGAATGCGCCGCCGGTCGGCCGCATACTGCGCGCCGTGGCGGAGCCGAGACACCTCGTAGCGCACCGCATTCAAGTGAACACGTAAAGTGACGAATGGAGGGGTTCGGTCAATCCCGCAAGGCACGTTTACGGAAGCCGCTCCCCCAACCACTCCCCCACGCCCGTCATGGATGAAGCCAAGGCAAAGCCGCAGCCACCACACACGCCTCCCGACCCCCTCCCGGCCGCCCCGTCATGGCCGAAAGTCCGCGCTGGACCCTTGCCTGCCATCCCTCCTCGGAGTGAATCAACCATGGGCGAAGTTGACGTTCCTGGCGCAGCGCCACAGCCGAGCAGGAACGGCGCCAGTAACCGGGGGTTGATGTGACGACGGCTCTCATGACGCGAAACTGATCACGGGAGTGCGCCATGTCCATGATTCAGACCGGCAAGGTCGACCTCCGCTCGGACAACGCGATCGAGACCGTGGGAGGCAACACCTCCACCTTCACCCAGGTCACCTTCCCGACCCCGTTCCCGACGGGGTCCGACGTCATCGTCCTGACCCAGACTCAGACCTTCAACGGCCCGGAGACCCCGGGCATCCGGATCCACGCCGTGACCGAGAGTGGATTCCTGATCCGCTTCAACGAGGTCAACGTGAACGCCAACACCAGGAGCGACGGCAGGCACACGACGGAAACCGCGGGCTGGCTGGCCACCACCGTGTGACGCACCTCAGGTAGGGGCCGTCACTGCCAGCGGCCCTGACCGGCTGTCCCGGCGGTGTTCAACCACCGGGACAGCGCGTCGCATGGCCAACAGGCAATGGGACCACCCCCGCGGTACGGACCCGCACCCGCAGGGTTGGCCTCGCCGGTCACCCCGGCTGAGCAGGGGTGCTCATCCTCGCATGGCGCCGTGAGGCACTGTCAGGGGCCGGTCGGGCGGAGCCGTATCGGGAAGCCGGGGCAGGCCCGCAAACGGCACCCGCCCGCGACGTACCTGCGTCCGCTCCGGCGCGAAGCCCCCGATACGGCCCTGTTCTCGTTCGACTTCAAACTGAAGCCGAGGCTGAAGAACATCGGCTCCGCGAAGCTGTACCGGCCGGCCGCCGGGCAGGACGACAACTGGCCGAACCTGGGCCCGGGGTGCTCTCCACCGAGACGATCGACTGGGACCTGATCTCCCAGCAGTACGACCAGATCATGAAGTACGCCACCGCCTGCGTCTGGGGACCGCCGAGGCCGAGCAGGTCCTGCGACGGCGACCTGGCCGATGCGGACAAGAAGTCCCAGGAGGATTCCATGCTCGCGCTGCACCTGCTCCAGTCCGCGCTGGTGCACGTCAACACGCTGCTGATGCAAGAGGTCCTGGCCGATCCGAAGTGGGCGGACAAGCTCACCGACGCGGACCGGCCGGCGCTCTCCCCACGGTTCTGGACCCACGTGAATCCGTACGGACGGTTCGAGCTGGACATGAACAGCTGCCTCGACCTGGACCTGTCCCTTCGGGCGACGGTGCCCGGCCGCACACCCCGCACGATGAGGCAGCCGCCACCCCAGCGTGACACCCGGACTACCGAACCTTGGCCGGAGTCGTGGTGAATCCGCTGCCACCCGGGACGCTGCGGCGTCCCCGGCAACATGCTGACTGGCGCTACAGGCTTCACGGTGCTGCTTGGGGCGATCTTCGCCCACCCGGGGTCGCGGGGACTCCAGCAATGGCCTATTGGATCAGGTCGGTATGCGTGTAGCACGTCGGACAGACGTACAGCTGCAGATGATTTGCATCGGAGACCTGAATCCCGGGCGGATTCGACACGTTGTCGTCGTCGAGAACGGCGATGGCTTGGTCCTCGTACGGGACCCAACCCCTTCTGTAGTCTCGACATTCGTCCGAGGCGATGGTCAGCAGCGGGTTCATCGCGGCGCCACAGTTGATGCAGAACCGGGCGATGGGATCAGTGAGGCCCCACGGTGGCCATCCACCGACCTTCCAGCCGGGGGCGACGGACAGCTCGTCGGAGTAGAACTCCTCCGGAGCGGCCTCGTAGGAATCATCTATCGCGACGCCGGCCGCCTGCCATGCGCTCCAGTCGCTCAGCTGCTGTTGCAGCTCCTTGTCCAGCTCCAGAAAGTTGGGGTACTCGGTGACTTGCTCCGGTGCGAGCACGCACGGCTCCGGCGTGTAGCCGTACTGCGCCTCGGACGGTTTGGGTGGCGAGGGGAGGACGTGGGTGACGTCAGCGGCGGTTCGCCAGAACAGTTCGGTCGGAGGCTTGTGCTCCGGCGGGTGCTCCGAGGGGCACCACAGCACCTGGAGCAGGTCGGTCCGTCCGGGCGGCCGTAGTTGGGGCACGTCGCGCACGTACAGCTGGGCCACTGGCAGGAGGGGGGAGACCGGACCCTCGTGCCACTTGTCGCAGTACAGCCACGGCTGATTGGCAGGCCACAGCAGTGGTCCGCCGATCGAACTTTGGTGCGGTGACGGAGAACCGGGGCGGGGATGCAGCCGCGTCGCCGGGCGTGCCAGCGGAGCCAGTTGAGGGAAGACCGCAGCCACGTCGAACGGCCGCGGCGGGGTGGTACGGATGACGTTCACAGCGGCGATACTGCCAGCAGCCTCTGACAATCGGCGTACGACGAGACAGCCGCAGCCCGGCCCTTACCGCGACGGCCGCCACCCGCATCAGCATCGGTACACCGCTCTGTCGCTCACCAGATCCAGCGCGACCTGCTCCGGGATGAGGCATTGAGTCCTTGTCAAAACGACCGTCCACCAGTCCCAATCCACCAGCACACCGCCCTCTCCCACGTCCCCTGCCGATGGGCCGGCTGGATCCCGCCTGCGACCCTGCCCCGCCCCAGCACGCACCCACACCCAGAAGGGCCCAACAACCAGCGAAGTCGGGTATCGGGCGCCGCAACACAGCACTGGCGGAGGCGTGCCGCGGTGGCCGTCTCCGGCGAACGGGCGCGGCAGCGTCTTGGGCGGTCGGTGTCACACAGGCCCGGCTCGCGGCCGCGTTGAAGACGCCGCAGACGGTGAAGCACCGGGAGGACGGCCGCTCCGAGCCAAAGAGCCCCAACCCGGCCGGGGGGTGCGCTGGCCGTGGCCTGCCCGAGCCAGTGGGGGCGGCCGGGAGCATGCGGGGCGGAGCCTCAAGAGCAGCCACTTCACAGCGGATCACCCGACTCCAGCCGGACGACCCTCGCAGGAGAACGGCGCGGCCGGCTCCCCCGTTCGTGCCGACGTACCGTGCGCCTTCGAAGAGCCGACCTACTGCTGGAATCCATAGGGGTGGGTCACTTGCTCGTCGAAGGCGCAACCCGCTATCTTGAACGTGTTCAGATTGAACGCGTTCAAGAGAAAGGAGTGGTCATGGTTGGCGTCGAGGTCATCGCCTGCTCGCTGCTGTTCATCTTCGTGATCATTCCTGCGAGCGTTGGCCTCACCATCGCCAATTTCCGGGCGTGCGGCGAGCTCCGGGCACTTCGTCGGACGGCCCCCGAGAGAGCAGCAGCACGTGCGGACCCGTCCGCTCCCGCTCCCCCGCCACCCCCGCCGCTGCCGGGCCAGGTCTGAACTGTGGTCGCTACCCGAAGGCGTCGCCCCGTACCGTCAGACAACGGATTCCCGGGTGAGGGACCAGGTTCGACGGCCATTCGAATCGCTGGATGGGTCGGACCGGCGAGCCGCGATCGTGGCCCTCAAATGATGCCTGGACGCCGGTTGGGCCGCACCCCCGCGCAGGCCAGGGAGGCTGCCGCTTCTTCGGTGCTGATGGCCCCGGTACCCGCCCCATCGCCGGGACTCCATGCGGTGGCTCTGACATCCCAGCCGGACCTTGAAGAACGAGCTGAGGACCCTGCCGCCGGTCAGAACCGGCGCATCCGCGCAAGCTCAGGCGGGGGACTCGTCGCCCCGAGGGATGAGGAGCACTTTCACCCCTCCCACCTCGACCGACCAGCGCTCTCCCTGCTCAACGGCCGCCCGCCCCTCACCGAGCATCCGCGTGCGGATGTTGCGCGTCGACTCACGTAGCGCGGTCGCCGGCCTGCCGGTCATGGCCGGGTCTCGGTCCAGAATCCGCTGCACCGACCTGTCGAGAGCGGCCACGGCTCCCTCAATGTCGCCCATCTCTCCACCCGCCGAGGCAACGGACGTCACTGCCCAGGCCATCCACAGAGCCATGCCTGAAGAGTAGGGCAGGCGAGCCGCGGCTGGAGGCGAAAGCGTGTCGGGCCCGCATGCCAGACAGCAGGAAGCCCCCCATCCGCCGAGACCGGGGCCCTACCCCGCACCACCGTTCAGCGCCCGCGATGAAGTACCGAACAGCCGAGCCTGTACCGCGCACTCCCACCACACCCCGCGACCACGCCAGCTCGTCACCCGGGCCAAGGACCACCTCAGGCTCACCATCAAGACCGTGAGCCGACCCAAGGACGCCACCGGGTTTGTCGTCCTGCCCCGCCGCTGGGTCGTCGAACGCACCCTGGCGTGGCTCATGCACGCCCGCCGCCACGCCAGGGACTACGAACGACTCGTCCAGCACAGTGAAGCTCTCATCACCTGGGCCGTTATCACCCTCATGACCCGACGCATCGCCCAGAGGAAGGGCCTCTCCCGACCGCCTCTTACCCCGCTTCAGCTCGGACAGGCCGCCTGAAGACTCTCCTGAGCCACTCGGGTGAACCACGCGGCCAAGCGTTCCTGACTTCAACTCACGAGATCGCGCCAGAATGAGACGGTCGCCTTGGGGTCCCATGCCTCGTCCTGACGATCCAAGCCGGGGCCACCGAACTCCTGGTGGACATAGTCAACCAAATCGGTGCCGTAGTAGATGATGTCGGTCTGATACATCGACAAGACGGGGTGGCCATACGTGCCACGTCCCGCAGGCAAGTACCGGTGCGAACAGACAGGCACCATCGTCGGCACCGCAGCCAGACACGTACGGGCCACCATGAGGACGTCGGCCAGCACTCCAGGCTTGGCCCCCCAGTCTTCCGACCAGAAGCTGTTGTGTTCGACATCAAAGAGCACGCCGTCGGCTGGCCAGGCAAGCCGTTCGCGGAGCTCGTCAGGGTCACCGTTGCGCCAATCAGGCCAGGGCTGTCGCCGACCCGGACTGGACGGCCGACCAGTCGGCAAGCCGGCCGCCAAGAACGCACGGTGATCGTCACTGAACTCGAAGCCGAATTCCGCTTCGACCCGTGCGAACTCGGCGTCCGACAGACCTGGCAAAACTTCGACACGCCCAAGTTGAGACAAGCGGCGGGCGGCTTCCGCCCCCAACTGGGCACCTTCATTCGTAATCACGCCCCGATGGTAACGACGGCTCGACGCGGCCCTCCACGGAGTTCTGCACTGTCAGGAGGAGGACCAGGCCCCCTGGAGCGGGTGATCCCGAGCACGGTGGCCACCGCTTCGGCCGACGTACCACGGACAGGTGCGCGGTCCAGTCCGCGAGCAGTCCGGTGAGGTCGACGTCCGCCTCGTACAGGGGGTCGACGTCAGGCGCGCCCGGGTCTCCCGCATGAAGGTCTCTTATGCCCCGGCGGCATTGCGCTGATCGTCAAGGAAGTCCGCGCCGGCTGCACAGCGTGCTCAGCATCGGGTTCATAGGCTCTCCAGTGTTCGATCGACTTCGACCGCATGCAGGGGGATCCACCATGAAGAAGAGGCTCGGCCAGATCGTTATGACGGCGACCGCCGTGGCAGCCTTCGGGCTCATCACCGCCGGCCCGGCGAGCGCCGCGTCGTCCTCGTGCTCGTCCTCGGGCGGCACGATGTGTACCAGTGCCAGCATTGCGTCCAACAGCGGCCACCAGGTCTGCTTCGGCGGGAAGCACAACGCCCTGGCTTCCTGGGGACGCGCCGAGCTCTGGGACGGCGACACCGGGGTGATGGTCGGTTCCATCGCGACCAACGGCTACCGCTGGCAGCAGGCCTGCACCGGCGGGCTGTACGGCCAGCACTACTACCTGAAGGGCACGGGCGGGTTCTTCTACGGGGAAGTCTGGAACTGACCCGTCCGCCGAACGGCCCTTCCCCGCCGGTCCATGGACGGCGGGGAAGGGCCGCCGGGCCGGTCCCCGTGTCCGCGCCGGCGCCCGTCACTCTTTGCCGGGCCGCGCCGTTCCTCCGTAGCCGGCCCCGTTGCGCCTCTCGCAGTACGCGTCGGCGCTCAGCGACCGGAACTCGGTGGGGCTCACTCCGTACGACGCACGGAAGGACCGGCTGAAAACCGCCGGTCCGCTGAAACCCCAGCGGGCCGCGATGGCTTGTACCCGGTCCGCGCCGGGACCCGAGCGGACCAGCTCTGCCCGACACTGCTCCAGGCGGCGCCGGCGGATCCGGGCGTGGACGCCCTCCGCCTGGCCGTGAAACAGCTGGTGGAGGCTGCGCAGTGAGATGCTGTGGCGAGCGGCGACAGCTGCAGGCGTCAGCTCCGGGTCGCCGAGGTTGTGCTCGATGAAGGCGTGTATCTGCTGCCGCAGGACCTGAGCGCGGCCCTCGGCGGGCAGACGGTCCCCGCAGTCCAGATGTTGGGCCAGGCAGGCTGCCGCCAGGCTGACGGCAGCAGCGCTCAGACGCCCCAATTCTTCAGGCCCGCAGTCGCCGCCGTGTTCCTCGAGCGCAGTCATGAAGGACGCCAGGACCGCCGAGATCCCTCGGTCACCGGGTATCCGGCGAGCGAGCATTGTGTCCAGGCGCTGGGCACGCAGGGGTAACACCGTCCGCGGAAGCATCAGGATCGTTGCCCGGACCGGCCCTCCTCCGGCGGGCATCTCGTTGTCGGAAGGGCGGGAGGTGTCCCAGAGCATGAAGTCCCCGGCCCCCACTGTGCACGCGTGGCGGTGCTGGGACAACGACGTGGTGCCCCTGCGCACCAGCGCCAGCTGATACTGCTCCGGGTCCCCGCGCCGGATCATCGCGGGCGTGCGCCGGGAACGCAGGGGCGACAGCTCGAATCGCGCCACACGCAGCTCACCCATGTCCAGCACGGCCGCCTCTCCCCGGAAGTCGGCCGGCCGTTCACTGCTCAGCGCGGCGGGCATCACCTCGCGCGAGATCACGTCGGCGTACCAGTCGAATCGCTCCCGCGCCGGTACCGCGCCTGATGACACCGCTGACCACATCCGCTTGCGACCGACCCCAAGGGTGCATCGAAAGGATCATCGTCGGATCAGGGTTCGGTCTCCCGCGTGGCGTGCCCGGCGGGAGGTCCCCACACACGCCGCACCGCTACCGAGACCACGGACTCCATGGGGTCCAAGGGCGCGGATGCCTTCCCTCTTCTCGCTACGACATCGCCAAGGCAGCGGAGGCCGCCGGCATGGAGGCGGCGGTGGGGTCCTTGAGCTTCAGCGGCGAGGCACAGGCGGCTCGGAGGGCAGCCGGCCACGCCAGGGTCACCTTCAGCCCGCCCGATCCCGTCCTGAACCGGTCGATCACCCGCACCTCGCCGGGCACCGCCGGCGGGGCCGCCCCCGGCACGGTCAGCCGGCGCAACGACGCTCCGAACTCCCCGGCCGTCGGCTCGGCCAGTGCGTCGGCGTCTTCGTCCGTGGTCCAGCCCGACAGCCGGTCCTGATCCTCGTCGTCGTCCGCCAGGATCAGCAGCGGGCCGTCAAGGCGGAGCCTGGTCGTGCCGTCGGCGCCGTCCAGGAGCAACATGGCCGGCGGCATCTGCGAAGGGACGTTGCCGCCTACAACTTCGCGGACGGCCTTCCGCGTCTCGGCGGGCTCCCGGCCTGCCGCCGGCTTTGGCCTGCACCGGTACGGCGGGGTGTCAGCCGGGTGGGCGGCCATTACGTGCGGGCCCGGGGGCGGGCGGACAGACTGAGCGCATGCCCGTGAAGGCGCGGCGGCCGCCGTCGGCGCCTCCCAAATGGTCGTTCCTGGACAAGGCGGCGTACGTCGCGGCGCCCGGGGCCGTCGTACTCGGGCTGCTCTACTACTTCGGTAACCAGTACAACGAGGCTTACTACCGTGCGTTCGGCGTTCCGCTCAGCGAACTACCCATCTCCGTTGAGGCCGTCCTCGCGCGCAGCCCGCAGGCCCTCTTCTTCCCGGTCTGGATGCTGCTCGTCTGCGGGCTCGTCGTCCTGCTTGTGCTCGGCTGGCTCGGGCACGCCCTGGCCCGCCCGGAGAACGAGGGGCGGCGCCGCACGGCGTACCGCGTGCTGCTGGCGGTGGGACTGCTCCTGGGGGTGGTCGGGGGCTACCCCGTGTTCTTCCGGGAAGACCTGCTCGCCTTCCTCCCCGCGGGCTGGCCACGCGGGCTGCTGCCCAGCCTCATGGTGGCCCTCGGAGCCAGCCTGGCCTTCTTCGGCATCCAGGTGCGCCTCGGGCAACACGATGCCGGGCGGCGGAACCGTCGGGTCCGCGACGCCGACCGGCTGTGGCTCGTGGCCGGGGCGTTGCTCCTGGGGATGCTGACGTTGAGCCTGTTCTACGGCGTGTCCCGGTACGCGGCGATGGCGGGCGAGACGCAAGCGGTGGCGGACGCGAACGGCGGTATGAAGCGGAACCCGGCCGTGGAGGTCCTTTCGCGCCTTCCGCTGGTGCACCACGCCAAGGACATCGAGTTCAGGGACCTGGGCGCCCGAGCCGGGCCCTACCGGTACCGGTACAGAGGCTTTCGCCTCCTGCTGAAGACCCCGACCCGCTTCTACCTCGTCCCCTACTACGGGGGGTACAAGAACACCGTGACGGTCGTGCTCCCGGACGACGATGGCACGGTCCGGGTGCAGATGAAGGGCTCTGTCAGGTGAGCCCGGGCTCGGGTGTGGGAGTCTCGGTCTCGTCAGGGGTCTCCGGGGTCTCGGTCTCGTCGGGGGTTTCCGGGGTCTCGTCGGGCTGCGGCGTCGGGGGTTCGGAGGTCGTCTCCGATGCGGCCCCGACGGCCTCACCGGTCAGGGTCACCGAGAACACGGGCCCTTCGGCGGTCGGAGCGGTGACCGTCCCCGTCCACCTGCCGGGTTCCTGGGCGGTGTGGCTGACCTGGACGCTGCACGTCTCCTGGGGCTGAAGGGTGACTCCGGTGCAGCCGTCCGCGACGATCGAGAGCTCCCCGCTGTCGGTCGTGGCCTTCAGCGGCTGGACGGTCAGGGGCACCTGCTTGTCGTTGGCGAGCTCCATGGTGCCTCCGGCGGGCTCGTCCAGTTGTGCCCTCGGCACGGAGAGCGTCGCGCCACCGCCGGAGCCTCCGTCGGTGCCGGGGAAGACCTTGCCCAGTTCCTCGTCCGCCGTCGCGGTCGGGGACGTATTGGTCTCCGTGTCGCTGGTTGTGGTGTCGCGGGGCGGGACGGGCTCGGGGTCGGACCCCCCGCACGCCGTTGCCGTCATGATCAGGGCTGTCAGCAGCGTCGTCGCGACGAAGCCGCGTCTGATGTCCGGCATCACGGTGTCCGTCCCTCCGGTCCGGCTCGGGTCGGCGCCCAACGTCGCACAGTGGCTCGCCGTAAGCACGGAACCGGCGCGGTGACACTGCGTTATCACCCCGGGCGGCGGTACCGCTCAAGCACGGACTCCGCCTCGTACAGCGACATCGTCTTCGGACTGACCACCCTCGCCGGGTCGGGTACGCGCAGGACACCGCCGACGCCGGCTTCGAGACCAACCTCGGCGCAGCGCGGGCCTACTACGAGCTCCACGGGACCCTCGCGGCCCCACGGGGCGCCACCACCCTCGACATCGCGATCGGGCAATGGCTCACCGACATCCGCCGCCCCGGCGGGCTGGGCAAAGACCCCGAACGCGCGGAGCGGCGGGCCGCCGCGCTCGCTGCGATCGACCCGGACTGGAACCCGGGCGAGCGTGGGTGGACCGTGGACCGTGGACCGGCAGCGGCAGCGGCAGCGGCAGCGGCAGCGGCAGCGGCAGCGGCAGCGGCAGCGGCAGCGGCAGCGGCAGCGGCAGCACGCCTACCTCACCCAGCTCCTCGCCTCCGGCGCCCGCCTGACCGCGATCGTGCCGGGGGGACGCGGCACGGCGAGGACGTCGGCCGGCGGCTCGCCACCCGGCGGCGGGACTGGGACCGGCTGAACGAGGAGCAGCAGCACCGGCTCCGCGCACTCGGCGTCAAGCCGCAGAAAGCCCCACGTGCGGGCAAGGCCCCGGCCAAGGCCGCCCCGGCCTTCCGGGCCGCGCGCGCGGGCGGTACGGCCTTCCAGAAAGGGGCTCGCCCGCGAGGATTCCGCGCTCCCATGTTGAGATCGTGCGCTACGAGCAACAGGACATCGAAGTACGGCTGGGAGTGTGGCGCAGCAACATGCGCAGCCGGCCTCCCGCAGGTCGCCCACACAGCAACCGGTCCCCCGTACGGGCGGCTCGACGGGCACCCGCCTCCGGACGGCCGGAGGATCAGTGCGGGGACACGCGACGGGAGCCGATCAAGGATGCCGAACACCGCCGATCGCTCGAAGAGGGCGCACATCGTCCTGTCAGGGGTACTGCTCCTCGCCGGGGTCGTCTCGACCGGGTGCAGCGGCGAGGCCCGCGACGCCGGGCAGGGGCCTGGAGCAGGGCCCCGCCCCCAGGCGGCGCGCTCCGGCAGGGTCACCGTCGTCTACGAGGCCCAAACGGTCAAACCGGAGGACCGGGAGGCCGTGGCACTGATCCGGAACTCCCGCGTGCTGGAGCGTACGGCCGACTGGGTGAACAGATCACTCACCCTCCCGCACGACATGGTCGTGAAGGTCACCGCCGCCGTGCCGCCCGGCGTCACCGACGCCGTCACCCAGCCCGACGGCAGGACGATCTTCGTCCCGCCACCGTTCCTGACCGAGATCGAGAAGGCCCTCGCCGATGTCGTGAAGACCGTCGAACGGCCCGCCCCGATCCCCGCGTCCGAGTACAACACCGACGACCTGACCGTGCTGTCGACCGAATTCATCTTCGGCCACGAGATGGGCCATGCCCTGCAGCGCCAGCTCCTCCTGGCCAACCTCGGCCTCGAAGAGGACGCGGCGGACGGCTTCGCGTCCTTCTACACCGTCAACGAGGTCGGTCCGGGCCCGTCGCTGGCCGCCGCGGTCCTCTTCGACGAGATCGCACGCAAGGAAGGCACGCCGACGCTGGAGGGCATGTCGAGCGACCACCCCGTTACCCAGCAGCGGGCCTTCAACTTCCTGTGCTACCTGGAGGGCAGCGCCCCGAAGAAGTACCAGCAGTCCCTGGTCGACAGCGGCTATCTCCCGAAGACCCGCGCCCCCCTCTGCCCGCAGGCGTGGGCCATGCTGGACTACGGCTGGTGGACCCAGCTCCAACCCCACTTCAGCGGGGCGTTCAGGGGCCGGGGTGCCGAGGAGCAGAAGAAGGCGCACGAACGGCTGATCGCGGAGACACAGGCTCTGGCGAAGCGCATCGACGAGATCCGCAGCGGTCAATGAGGCACATGACGCGTACCCCGTCGATCTCGTCCGCGTAGTCGCGCAGCAGGGCTCCGGGGACTGTCGCGGGATCGGCGCCGAGGCGGCGGGCGGCGGGCGCCGAGGCGGCGGGCGGCGAGGCGGCGGGCGGCGAGGCGGCGGGCGCCGGCGCGGCCGCCCTCCGGGAGTCCCGTCCCAGCCAGGGCCCCGCGCCGGCCCACCCGCCGGTCAGGGGGCGTCGATGAGTACCCGGCCGTCGGTCGGCACCGTTGCCGCGAGCCCGTTCGCGTACGCGTTCTGCACGCGGGAGCGCTCCGTCGCGTTGGGCACGGCGTTGGTGCAGGCCGTTCCGGCGCTGGACCCGGACATCAGCTGGGAGCACGGCCCCGGCTTGGTGTCCGGGAGGCCCAGGCTGTGGCCCAGCTCGTGCGCGGCGATGCGCGTCTTGTCGTACCCCTGGCTCACGGCCTGCGCGCCGAGTTCGACTCGGACCTGTCGTCCCGGACGGACAGGGCCGAGGGTGGCCTGCGGCCAGCCGGTGGTGGCGACGATGACGATCTCGGCCCGGGCCCCGGGCGCGGCCTCCACCAGCCGTACGTTACCGACGTTCGCATTCCAGGAAGCGACGCCGGCCGCGATGGCCGCTTCCCAGCCACCGGCCCGACTGTCGTCGTAACGGAGTGTCACTACCGCTGCGGTGGCGTCGGGTACGGGCGCGGGTGCCGCGGTCGCGGCGGTTGCCGCCGCGAGGACCAGTGCGGCGGCGGAGGTGCCGACTTTCAGCCAGGTGCCCAGAGACATGTCGTCTTCCTTCATGCGTGGGGGCCCGGCCCCTCGGCGGAGCCGGGGCACTGGAGACGCCGCCACCGCCCGCCTGTGGCCCGCGAGTTCGGACAGCCGCCCCTCCGGAGCCCTAAGAAGGTAGCCCCGCACCCCACCAACCCGTCATGCACCTGCCAGCCAATTCCCGCGGGCACTCCAGCCGATGCCCGGTCAGCGGGCGGCACCGTCCAGGTGCTCGCGCGGCCGGCACGGAGGAAACTTTGATTACGCCCCGGCGCCGCCCGCGTGCCAGGTGGCCGGCCGGATCTCCAGGGACCGCGGGTACGCGCTGATGCCCGGCTCGCCGTCGGTGCCTGAGCCAGGATGCCGCGGTCGCGTGCCTCCTGGAGACGTGTGGTGAGGCCGCTGTTGCCTGCCGAACTGACGGCCCCTTGTACCGCCATGTGGGGCCTGCTCGGCCAGCGGGGCGCCCACGCCGCCGTCTCCCAGATCTTCGACACCGAGGAGCCGGGGAGCCCGACGGTCAACTTCCTGTCGTCCTATGCGGGGACCGACGCCGTGACGGTCTTCGGCCGGCTGCGCACGGCACTCGCGGGCTGTCCATCGGTGGAGGAGGACGGACGCACGGTGACGATCCGGTACGAGGACCTCGACACGGGGGGCTTCCCGGAGGACACCCTGCGCATCCGGATGACCATGACCGATGCGGGCTCCACCGGCCCCGCCGAGGTCATCGACCGCATCGTGACCCGGGTCGGCGTGTGCGTCACCGACCTCTCGGCGGCGGGAACGGAACCGTACCCGCGCGTCTCCGAGACGCCCGTCCTGCGCCAGATCGACCGTCTCCGGGCCGCTCAAGGGCTCTGAAACCGCGTACGGCCCCGCCCCGACGGCTGGCCGGGGCCCAGGTACCGCCCGGCCGGACCATCGTGCGCCCCGCAGTGCTCCGGCCGCCCACCGCGACCGGGCCCCGTCCGCCTCCACCAGGCCCCGCACCGCCCGCTTGCTCGCGCGGTACACGGCGCCGTTCGCCCGGGCCTGCTGTGCCGCCGAGAACGAGGCACGATTCCTGGACTGCTCGCGGACGCCGTCGTGGACGGTCGACGTACGCGTCAGCTGACCCGAAGACCGACCGCCAGCGTCAGTTCAAGGACCCGGTGCGGCAATGCGAGATCCGGAAACAGCTCCCGCAGCTGCGACATCCGGTACCGGACCGTCTGGGGATGGACGAACAACGCCGACGCCACCTCGTCCCGCCTGCCCTGGTGCAGCAGCCACGCGCGCAACGTCTCCTCCAGCCGCCGTGCCGTCGCGACAGGCAAGGTCCGCAACGGTGCGAGCGCTCGGGCACGCAGGTCTGCGAACGCCTCCACGTCGGCGCTCAGCACCAGCTCGGGCAGGTGGTCCTCGGTGTCGCGAATATCGGAGGAGAGGGAGCGCGCGCGTACGGCTCGTGCGTACGAGGCGGACGCGCGAGTCCATGACCGGGCCGGGCCGACCACGGCGGTGCGGTCGGTCAGCTGCCGCAAGAGATGTGATCGGTCGGCATCGGGGACGAGCAGCACGCCGGTGGCGTCCGGCAGATCGTCGAGGACGAGGGTGCTCGGGTCGAGCGTGCGGTAGGCAGGCCGGGCCTGGGCGGCGGGCAGAAGGACCGCGGTCAGCGAGACCGGAGGCTGCCACCCGGCCCGTTGAACAGAGGCCAGCAGCACCTCCGGGCTCGCGCCGGCGAGGAGGTCGCGGGCCAGGTGTTCCAGGTGGCGCTCGTGGGCCCTGCCCCGGGCGGCCAGTTCGTCGGCGTGGCCCGCGGCGCTCGCGGCAGAGAGCTCGTCGATGTAGGCGAAGGTCAGCTCGGCGAACTTGGCGACCTCGGCGGCGGGCAGACCCACGGGTACGGCACCCGCTGCCAGGCATCGCCAGGCCACGCGGGCGCCGACGCGGTAGGCACTGAGCAGGGCGTCCATCGAACGGCCGTCGCGCACCTCGCCGCGGCCAAGCTCGTAGGCTGCGTCACCGCCGTCGACGCCTGTGGCGTTCCCGCTCGCGAGGTCCAGGTAGTGCCCCAGGGCGGTACGGACGGCTCGGCGGATGGTGGCGCCCATACGGCCCGAAAGGGCGTTGGCGTAGGGAGGGACCTCGTCGATGATCGCCTGGACGACCTCGTCGGCGGTGGTCTTCAGCGCGGCCCGAAGTGCGGTGACCGTCGTCTCGTCCAGGGCCAGTTCGCCGGCCCTCCGGATTGCATGGCTCACGATTTTGTTCCCTGCGAACAATTCAGCCGATCAGATTTACGTCCTGTGGTCAGGACTTTACCCCTTGAGGCGCAGCAAGCTGGAGTCATGACGAGTACAGCCCTCCGCAGCAGGGCGTGGAAACTGCTGGAGATGGTCACGACGCCGCTGCTGCCGTCGGACTACCTCGACCTGGTCAGCCCGCTGCGTGCGGGCGCTGACCTGCGTGGGCGCATCGAGGCCGTGCACCCCGAGACGGCTGACGCCGCGACTGTCGTGATCAGGCCGGGACGGGGCTGGCGCGGCCACACAGCCGGTCAGTACGTGCGGATCGGGGTCGACGTCGACGGGGTGCGCCTGTGGCGTGCCTACTCCATCACCTCGCCGACAAACCGCCAGGACGGCCGCGTCACGATCACCGTGAAGGCGATCCCTGACGGCAAGGTCAGCAACCACCTGGTCCGCAGGGCGAAACCGGGCACGCTGGTCCAGCTCGACCAGCCGACCGGTGACTTCGTGCTGCCGCAGGCCAAGCCCGCCAAGGTGCTCTACCTGACGGCCGGCAGCGGGATCACGCCCGTGATGGGCATGCTGCGCGACATCGAGTTCGACGACGTCGTCATGGTCCACTGCGCGCCACAGCCGCAAGACGTGATCTTCCGCAACGAACTGCACGACCTGGTCGCGGACAGGAAGCTGCGGCTCACCGAGGTGCACACCGACACGGACGGCATGCTCGACATCGCCCGTCTCGACGAACTCGTGCCCGACTGGGCCGAGCGCGAGACCTGGGCCTGCGGGCCCGCGGGCCTGCTGGACGCCGCCGAAGAGCACTGGACCGAGCACGGCGTACAAGAGCGCCTGCATACCGAACGCTTCCGCCCCGGCATCGTCGTCGCCGGCGAGGGCGGCGAGGTCACGTTCAGCGCCACCGGCAAGACCGTCGACGCGGACGGCGCCACGCCGTTGCTGGACATCGGCGAGGAGGCCGGCGTGCTCATGCCCTCCGGGTGCCGCATGGGCATCTGCTTCGGCTGCATCACGCCGCTCAAGGCGGGCGCCGTCCGCGACCTGCGCACCGGCCAGATCACCGAGGCCGAGCCGGGCGTCCTCATCCAGACCTGCGTGTCCGCCGCGGCGGGCCCCTGCGACATCGAACGGTAGGAGCACCTTGACCGCCATCGACCCCACCGCCCACCTGACCGCGGAGCAGATCGAGGAGCTCGGCCGCGAGCTGGACGCGATCCGCGACGAGGTGATCGCCGGCCGCGGCGAGGAGGACGCCGCCTACATCCGTAAGGTCATCTCGGCGCAGCGCAAGCTCGAGCTGGTCAGCCGGGGCGTGCTGCTGTTCTCCTTCTTCCCGCCCGCGTGGCTGATCGGCACCGCCGGTCTGTCCGTGGCGAAGATCATGGACAACATGGAGATCGGCCACAACATCCTGCACGGCCAGTGGGACTGGATGCGGGACCCGAAGATCCACTCCACCACCTGGGACTGGGATCACGTCTCGCCGGCCGACCAGTGGAAGCACTCGCACAACGAGCTGCACCACACGTACACCAACGTCATCGGCAAGGACAACGACCTCGGCTACGGCATCATGCGCGTCGACGAGGACCAGAAGTGGCACCCGTTCCACCTCGGCCAGCCGCTGTGGAACTTCATCAACGCCTGCTTCTTCGAGTACGGCATCGCAGCGTACGACCTGGAGCTCGGCAAGAACCTGCACAAGCGCCGCCGCAAGAACCCGGAGTTCCGCGCACGGGCCAGGGCCGTGGGCCGCAAGATCCGCAAGCAGGTGCTCAAGGACTACGTGATCCACCCGCTGCTGTCGGGCCCGTCGTTCCTCACCACGCTCGCCGCCACGTTCACCGCCAACCTGGTCCGCAACATCTGGACCCACTCGGTGATCATGTGCGGGCACTTCCCCGAGGGCGTACAGGTCTTCGAGCGCCGGTCGATCAAGGACGAAACGCGCGGCCAGTGGTACCTGCGCCAGATGATGGGCTCGGCGAACATCAGCGGCAGCAGGGCCATGCACTTCATGACCGGCAACCTGTCGCACCAGATCGAGCACCACCTGTTCCCGGACCTGCCGAGCAACCGGTACGCCGAGGTCGCGGTGAAGGTGCGCGCGCTGTTCGAGAAGTACGAGCTGGAATACGTCACCGGGCCGCTCCCCAAGCAGGTGTTCTCCGCGTGGCGCAAGGTCTTCCGGCTCTCACTGCCGAACAAGAAGCCCAAGGTCAAAACGCCGGACCGCGAGCAGGAGCTCGTCGCGGCCTGATTCCCGGTATTGGTTCAGGTCTTTCGGCCATACCGGCCGTACCGGCGGCACCGCCGGTACGGTCAGCCGGGGTGGAACAGGTCTGCACCTGCCGACCGGTGCCTTCCTTTTGACGCGGTTCCTTCGCCGCCGGGAACCTCCCGGCCTTCTGGCGCCACCCATTCCCCGCGGGTGCGGGGTCGACCCTGTCACCCCCGTTGCTGCGCTGTGCCGTGTCGCGCCGCATCACCTGGACAAGGCGCTGCCATATTCCGCTCGCCGGTCCGTAAACAGCCGGACGGCAGCACCCGTGCCGCACGGCTGCCGTCACGGCCGCCCCGGGGCCACCGCTCTGGTCCTCCCGACGGGCAGGCCATCGAGCGGGTACGGCTCTACGAGCGCCAGCAGCTCGACACCGGACTGTGGATGTATCGCATAGGCGTCCTCCTCCCGGCAACCGACCGTAGATCAGTACCTGCTTCCGGTCGTCGAAGAGCGGGTCGGGAGTCGGCGTCGAAGCCTGCTGCGGTGGGGAGGCGGAGCCGTACCGCTTCCCGTTGTCGGTGGGAAGCGGTACGGCGCGTGTGTTCCGTTCGCTCAGGCGCTGTGCCGGGCGAGGAAGGTGGTGATGAGCTTCTGCCATTCCTCGGGGCGTTCCACCATGGGCAGGTGGCCGGTGTGGATCTCCACCAACTGGGCGCCGGGGATGGTGTCGGCGAGTTGGTGGTGCAGGCGGGTGGAGGTGAACCGGTCCTGGGTGGTGGAGATGACCAGGGTGGGCGCCTTGATGTGCGGCAGGTCGTCGCGGACGTCGGCGCGGGGGGCCAGCTCGGCGTGCTCGGGGGTGCCCTCGGCGACGCTCGCGGCGGTGAACTCGATCGCCTGCTGGAGCTGCTCGGCCGGCATTGCCTCCAGTGCGTCGGCGCCCAGGGCCATCATCGTCAGGTACTCGGCCAGCACTTCACGGTCGCCCGACTCGGCCAGCTTGCGCCAGATCGGCAGGGCGAGAGCGAGGTGGTTGTCCCGGTGGGGGAAGGTTGCGGTCAGCACGAGGGCGGTGACGCGCTCGGGGTGGCGGGCTGCCGCGCGGATGGCGACGGGGCCGCCGAGGGAGTATCCGGACAGTGCGAAGGTGTCCAGGCCTTCGGTGACGGCGGCGGTGACGAGCTGGTCGGCCAGGTCGTCCAGCGACAGCGGCGTGGCCGAGCGGGGGGTGTCCCCGCTGCCGGGGTAGTCGACGCCGACGACGGTGTGGCGGGTGGCCAGACCCTCCAGGATCGGTCCGAAGGTGCCGGCCACGCTGCTGCCGGCGCCGTGGGCGAGCGCGAGACCGGGGCCGGAGCCGAGAACGGTGCGGGCGAAGGTGGCTTCGGGCAGGGTGCGTGCGGACATGGGTATTCCAATCTGTGGGTGTGGGGCCAGGTCGTGCGGTGCTCGGGCCGCCGGCGGATCGTCTCCGGTGCCGGGGGCACGGCCCGGCCGTCGGGGTCGGGCGTGTGGGCGGCGGTCCGGGCAGGAGCGGGTCGTGGACCGAGTCCGGCATCGGGCGGTCTGCGCCGCCGGTCGGCGTGCGTAGTGGTGCTGATGCGGCCTGCGGCGGTGCGTCACTCGGCGAGGCGAAGGGATCGGTGCGGGGATGAAGGACTGCGGCCCCGGGGCCGCCTCGCCCGCCTAAGCAGCACGAGGCGGCGGCACGGGAAGTGGGGGGTGGGAAGTGGGAGGTCAGGGCAGCAGGACGGCCTTGCCCCGGTTGCGGTGGGCTTCCAGGTCGGTGTGCGCGGTGGCGGCCTCCCCGAGCGGATAGGTCCGCCAGATGGGCAGGGTGAGCATGCCGTCGGCGGCCAGTTCGACCAGCTGCGGCAGAGCGTCCTCGGCCTGGTCGGCGCTGCCGGCGCTGAAGCGGACGCCGTGCTGTGCGGCGGACATGTCGGCGATGGTGATGACGTGTGCGCTGTCGCCGGTCAGGGCAACGGAGTCGGCGAGGACACCGGCGCCGGAGGCGTCGAGGACGAAGTCGACTCCCTGGGGCGCCGCGGCCCTCACCCGCTGCACCCAGCCGTCGCCGTAGCGGACGGCGGTGGCTCCGAGGGCGGTGACCCGCTCGATGTCGTGTTCGCCGACCGTTGTGATGACGGTGATACCGCGGGTGACGGCCAGCTGCGCCGCGATGACGCCCACGCTGCCGCCGGCGCCGTGGACGAGCAGGGTCTGCCCCTTGCGCACGCCCAGCTGGGCGAGGACGCGGAACGCGGTCCGGCCGACGGTCACCAGCGATGCCGCGACCTCCCAGGACAGCGCTGCGGGCTTGGCGACCGGCCGCTCCAGCAGTGCGTGCTCTCTGTAGCTGCCGCCCGCGGTGGCGCCGAGGACCTCGTCGCCCACGGCCGCGTCGGCTCCCTCGCCGACCGCTTCGACGACGCCGGCCGCGTCCAGTCCGGGGATCACGGGGAAGCGCGCCGGGACGGCGCCGGCCATCAGGCCGGAGCGGATCTTCATGTCGAGCGGATTCACAGAGGCGGCCCGTACTCGGATCCGGACCTGGCCCGGGCCGGGCTCCGGTGCGGTGACCTCCGACAGCCGCAGCACCTCGGGGGTGCCGTACTCGGAGAAGGTGATCGCTTTGGACATCAGGAACTCCCAGGTGAGGGCCCCGTCGGCGGGGCCGCCGCTCAAGCGGTGAGGGTGGGGTAGTCGGTGTAGCCGCGGTGGTCGCCGCCGTAGAAGGTGGCCTGGTCCGGGGCGTTGAACGGACCCCGGGCGGCGAGGCGCCGGGGCAGGTCGGGGTTGGCGAGGAACAGTGCCCCGTAGGCCACCATGTCCGCGCTCCCGTCCTCGATCAGCTCGAGCGCGTCGAGGCCGGTGACGTCGGGGTGGGTGAACGGGTTGAGGACGAACGTGCCGGGCCATTCCTTGCGCAGTTGCGAGGTCAGTCCGGAGTCGGGGCCCTCCATCAGGTGCAGATAGGCAAGATCCAGACCTGCGAGCCGGTCCAGCAGGGCCCCGTAGACCTCGCCAGGGTTGTCCTCGACGATGTCGTTGTAGCGGTTTCCGGGCGAGATCCGCAGACCGACCCGCCGACCGCCGATCGCCTCGGTCACGGCCGTGACGACGTCGACGGCGAAGCGGATCCGGCCTTCGGCTGAGCCGCCCCAGGCGTCGGTGCGGTGGTTGGTGTTGTCCGCGAGGAACTGGTGGATCAGGTAGCCGTTGGCGCCGTGGATCTCCACACCGTCGAATCCGGCCTCGACGGCGTGGTGCGCCGCGGTCGCGAAGTCGGCGATGGTCTGCCGGATCTCCGCCTCGCTCAGCTCCTTCGGCGTGACGAATTCCTGCGGACCCTGGTGGGTGTAGACCCGTCCCTGGGCGGCGACCGCCGAGGGCCCCACCGGTGTCAGTCCGTCGGGCAGCAGGCTGGGGTGACCGATCCGCCCGGTGTGCATCAGCTGCGCGAAGATCACCCCTCCCTCGCGGTGCACGGCGTCGGTCACCGTCCGCCAGGCCCGCACCTGGCCCGGCGTGTGCAGGCCGGGGGTGTCGGGGTAGCCCTGGCCGATGGGTGAGGGCTGGACGCCTTCGGTGACGATCAGCCCGGCGCCGGCTCGCTGCGCGTAGTAGGTCGCCATCAGCTCGGTCGGCTCCGCGCCCGGGCCGTGGGCACGGCTACGTGTCATCGGCGCCATCACGACTCGGTTCGCGAGGCGTGTGCCGCCCAGGACGATCGGATCGAAAGCAGTGGTCATGGTCGCTCCCTCGGGATGGGTGGCGCTCTGCGGGCCGGGCGTTTCGTGGCCCCCGCGAGCTGTTTACTGTCCAGACAAGTAAATTACCTGCCTGAACAGTAAACCTGCTTCTCGCTGCCTGGCAAGTGAGGCGTGCAGCACCCTAGACCTGTCCATACGCGTCACCTGACGAGCGGAACCACTGCTGATGGACCTGGATGTAGGTAGAGTTCTCCTGTCCAAACAGGAGAGTGGGGAGAAGATGGCCGAGTCCACATCCGAGGCCGAGCGGGATCCAGGAGCGAGGGAACGGGAAGCCACCGTGCCGGTCCCCGGTGCGGCCGCAGGCGGACCGATCAGCCATGCGATCTTCCGGCTGGCCCGACTGCACCGCATGTTCGCCGGACAGCTCCTGCGCCGCATCGGCCTGCACCCGGGCCAGGAACTGGTCATGATGCACCTCTGGGAACTCGGTCCCCAGCGCCAGATCGACCTGGTACGCCTGCTGGACTCCGACGCCGCCACGATGACCCGTACGGTCCGCCGCCTCGAACAGGCAGGCTTCGTCCGCCGCCGCCCCTCGCCCACCGACAAGCGCGCCTCGCTCATCGAACCGACAGCGGCCAGCTACGCCCTGCGCCGGGAGGTGGAGCGGATCTGGATCCAACTCGAGGACATCTCGGCCACCGGCTTCTCGGACGACGAGCGCGCCGATGCCCTCGCCGTCCTCGAACGCCTGGAACAGAACCTCGTACGCGCCGACGCCCGGCCCCCGGAGCCGGACACGGGGCACTAGCGACCGCGGGGTGCGGCGCCGCCGAAGGTCCTGGGCGCCGGTGTCTGCGCACGCATCGGCCGGCGGGCTCCACCTGCGCTCGCGTGGTGCTGCTCGACACCCCTGACCCAGACGGCATTCCGCGAGGGTTGCTGCTGCACGCCGCGTTCGACGGCAGCGAGTGGACCGCCCTCCAGGCAGGGGTTCAGGGGCGGTGCGCCCGGGAAGGCGCGGATCCGGACCGCCCGTCGCTCGTCCGCGGAGTCCGGCAGCGGGCTGTTGCCGCCGGGGAACGGTCACCGCGGCCGAGACGACCACGGATGAAAGGCAGTTGCGTCGGGTACCACTTGCCCGTAGGGGTCGGTCGGCTCCGGCTCGTCGGCGTCTCCTGTGCAGCGGGAGCTCAAGTGCAGGAGGCCGTCCATGCGCAGGAAACGCCGGGTGTTCTTCCGGATCGGAACTTACCCTCCGCGTCCCGTACCGGGTACAGCCGGTCGACCTCGACGGAACCCGTTGGCCGGGCGCTTGTCGCCGTGTTCGGCTGTCGGGGACGTTCCCATCGCGTAGGGGCCCTCCACTGCACTGAAGGGAAGTCAATGAGCTTGATCAGCGAAGCCCTCCCCCTCGTCGGTGTCGTCGTGGGTGCCGCAACGTCGTATCTGGTCAGCAGTGCGAACGAGCGCCCCCGATGGCGTCGGCAGCAGTCGGTCCGCTGGGACGAGCGGCGGCTGAACGCCTATGCCGAGTACGGCCACGCGGTCAAGGAATTGGCGCATCGCTACCTGCGCATCGCCGTCTTCCGCGGGATCGCGACGGGGTCCGCCCCGTTGGAACCCACCGATGAGTTACTTGGCGAGCTGGGGGAGGCCGAGGGCCATCGCTCGGCTCTGAGCGAGGGGCTCTGGCTGTTGGGCGACGCGGCGACCAACACCGCCACGGTCCGGGTGAACCACTGTCTGTGGCATCTCGAGTGGCTGGCCCGTGGTCTGATCCCGGCGGACGCCGGAGCATGGGACACGGCGTTCGCGGAATATCGGACCGCCCGCCAGGAGTACCTCGAACTCGCGCGAGCGAGTCTCGACCTCCCCTCTGGGGAAACACGGTCGGATGTCGCCTGGCCGCCGTCCTGGCGGACTCCGCCGGACCCCGCCAGAAGGCATCCGGGACCATGACGCGCGCCCGGTTCATGCGCCGGTGGGACTGTCGCCGGACCCGACTTCGCAGGCGCGTCGAGTTGATGGCCAGAATCGCCCTCCGAATCCATCAGCACCGGCTTGCCCTGCCGCCGCCCGATCTCCCGAAGGAAGCCGCAGAACACGTCGAGTCGCTCCTGGCCCTGCAACTCCCGCAGGTCGACGTCGAAGTCAACTTCGTCGTCGGCACGGAAACGAAAGATCGCCAGCACGTCGACGGTCGACCAAACCCGCAGGTCCGGGCAGTCGGCATCCACCGGGCGGGACAGCACGTCCTCCGCCCGGGTCACCGGAAGCACCGCCTCGCCGCCTTCGGAGTACCGGCACTTCCAGTCCCTCTCCGCGACAAGATCGAGGACCGCCTGCCAGTCCTTCGCCGAGGCATTTGGGACAGGTACGTCTGGCAGCAACCCCATCGAGTCCGGGTCGAAGAAGCACTTCACGTCATCCCACAGCAGATCAGCCACCCCGCCGTGCTGCCCGGCTCCCCGACCCAACGCCCCCGTTTCCCTTGACTAAAGACATGGGGGTACTCCCCCGGACTCGGGTGGATACGCCTGCTCGACCCGCTTCAGACGACCGCGGATGTCCTCTCTTCAGTCCACCGGTGGTGATGTCGGCCCTTACTCGACCCTTGTGACGGGAGCAGGGTCCTCCATCAGGCGCACCATGCACGCCAGCGCGGCTGCGGGGTCCGTGGTCCTCAACACCACACGGTCCAGTCCCCATGGATGCGTCATCACGACAAAGTCACCGGTCGACGCAGCGATCGCCGGGAACGGCTCCGCGGAGTAGTCACGGAAGTTCCCCGTCGCCGACACATGCAGCTCGTTCATACTCGTCCACGGAAACAGCCTGCGCAGCACCGGCTCCTCCGCCGCCAGCTTCAGTACGTCCCACAGGGCAGGACGGAACCGGTGCCCAGGCTGATGCGGCGGTCGCCAGGCGCTCAGAATCCCCTGCCATTCCCTATCGCTCTCACCATCGCCACCCGAGTTCGTCATGCCCCGACGATTGAGCCGAGCCCCACCCACTGTCAAGGCCAGGCCTCTACAGGCACCGAGGGCACCCGCGGGTGTTCGCGGTTCTCGCCGACATTCGACCCGCGATCAAGAACGAACCGTTGCCAGCACTCATGCTCTTCGTTCTCATCTACGCAGCCGGGCAAGGCTCGGACGGCGGCCGTTTGACGGTTCGGGCGGACGGTTCTGTGGACCTGGAACGGGTCACCCGGCCCGGATCGGGCTGCGGGCAGTCCATCGACGCGGCGGGTCGTTCGTACACCGGGCCGCCAGGCCACTCCCCCGCCATGCCGGCGTTGTTGGCGACGGCTTCGTCGATCGCCTGGAGCAACCGCAGCGACCGCTCCCGGTCCGAGCCCGCGGGCAGCGGGCAGCGGGCCGGGACCGGCGGGTGGAGCGGGCCCGGGAGGCGCAGGGCACCCAGGCGCCACCCGGAGGAGAGTGTCCCGGACACCTCCAGCTCGTCCCTGACAGCCGTGCCTTGTTCGAATCCGGTGTGCGAGCTGCCCCCACCCCACACCCCCCACCGCACCCATAGCCTCTACATGTGTAGAGTGCGGGCGACGTCCTCTACCGATGTAGAGGGCAGCCTCGTTCGACTTCAAGGAGCCACGGTGAGCGCGACCGTCACACCCGTCCTCGAGCGCAAGCCCCAGCCCAAGCCACTGCGACCCTTCAGAGTCGGGGCCGGCGGCTTCCTCCTGCTGGGCACGGGCCACCTCGCCCTTGCGGCCGCGACGGCGCTGGGCGACCCCACCCCCCAGCAGCAAGCCTCTTCGGCAGCCATGCGGGAGTCGAGCATGACCCTGCTCGGTCTGGAACGCAGCACCCTCGACATCGTCCAGGGCATGAGCCTCGTCATGGCCCTGTTCGTCATCGCGTGCGGGCTCCTCGCCCTCACCGCCGTCCGGCACGCGCCGGCACTGGTCGAACGGCGCACCGCCTTCGGATGGATCCCCCTCGTCGCCTCACTGGTGGGCCTGGCGATATCCGTCCTGCTCCTGCCCATGCCGCCGATCGTCGTCCTCACCGTCACCAGCTGCGCCTTCGCCCTGTCCTTGCGCCGGGCGACACCCTGATCCGGTCTCGGCGGGGCCACCCCACCGCACGGCACAGCGAGGACATCGGACGCTGGTTCGCCACCCAACGATCCGACTGGAACCGGCTCAACGAGACGTGCGTTCGGGCAGGTGGGTCAGGTTCGCTGCACCAGGTGGTAGACCGAGAAGAGGAGGTGGTCCTCGCCGTAGTGGAAACGGCCGGCGAGGGCCTGGTAGCGGGTGTACTGCTCCTCGGTGAGCGGCAGCCGGAGGACTTCCACTGTGCGCAGGAGCAGACGGAACCCGAGGTCGGGGTCGACCTGGGTGGTGACCTGTTCCAGGGCTTCCATGACCGTGGTGCCTTCAAGGGGGTGGAAGTCGGGGCTGACCGCCGTGCTCGCGGCGAGGGGGGACATGCCGCGTATCTCGCGCAGGACCTCGTCGCCGGCACCGGTGACCGGCGGCGGGGCCGCCGGGACGTAGGCGGGTGCGACCTCGGTCAGGTGCTCCTCGCACACTTCGGCGACCTGCTCCAGCCACTCCCGGCCGCCGAGGCCGAACCGGTCGATGCTGTAGCCACGGTCCGTTGCTGCCAGCCACAACACGGTGATCGCGTCATCGGACAGGCCGGGGTCGAGCACCCGGCGGGTGTCCTCCAGGAGTACCGCCGCCTCCGAGCCCGGAGGGCGCTCGTAGCCGTCGGCCTTCACGGCAGCCGCGACCGCCTCGCGGGGCGTGCGGTAGTGCCAGCCCGCCGTGAACTGCCTGGCGAGTCGGGAGAGCCCGAAGTCCCCGTTGATGCCCTGCCGCGAGGCGGCGCCGACCGGCGGCCAAGTGATCGCGAGGCCGTCGTGAACGGCGCCCGGGGGGAAGCCGAACTGCCGGCCGAGGGCCAGCAGGCGGTGGTACTGCCCGTACGGGACGGGCACGGAGTGCGCCTTGAGCGCGCGGAGCAACAGGCGCATGCCGAGATCGGCGTCGGCACCGGTCACCACTTGCTCCAGGCAGTCGACGAGCTTCGGCAGCGGAGAAGCCTCTTCCAGGGCCGGAGCCGTGACGCGGAGTTCCGCCACGACCGCCTGGCACAGCCGGGAGTCCCGTACCGGCCGCGCCGGCGGCGGCGTGTAGGACCCCTTGTTCTGCCGGAGCCGTGCCGTGGACACCTCCGAGATCCGCTCCAGCCAGGCACGGCAGGTCATGCCGTGGCCGGTCGGGTCGAAGGCGTTCCCGGTAGAGGCCAGCCACACCGTGTGAAGGACCCGTTCCGGGAGCTCGGACGCCAGCAGGCGGCGGGCGTCCTCCCCCAGCTCGACGGCCTCCTCGCCCTCTGACCGGTCGGCCAGCTCCTCCGCGAACCCGAGCGCGGCGGCCGGGCCGGTGGCGGAGCCGGGACGGCTGAGGCGTTCGGTCAGGGCGGTCAGACCGAAGTCCTCGCCGTAGCCGAGTTCGTAGTACGCAGGACGTTCCCGGGTCATGGAGCCACCTCTGTGGAGAATGCGGTCATGATCGCGTATCCGCCACGAGAACACCATTCACGCCCTGCAACGGTTGAGGATGAAGAACAAGCTCAGGACTGTTCGACCTCTGTCATGAGCAGGCGCAGGGTCAGGGAGTGCTTCTCCGGCGGGAGCGCGTCCAGCGCCGTGCGGGCGTGGGCGGTGCCGGCGGTGCCGGCGGTGATGTCGCCGGAGCGGGCCGGCATCAGCCCCCGGTGCATCTCCAGGTGGGTTGCGAACCGGGGCAGCGGGACGGGTAGCTCGGCGCGGGTTGCGTCCTGGGCCGCGACGGCTGTGGCCTCGTCCCCGAGCCGGCGGCAAGCAGGGACGTGAACCCGTTGACGCGCCGGAAGGGGACGGCGTAGTGGAAGGTCTGCTCAGCCGGGCGGGTGAACCCTGCGCCGAGGAAGTCGGAGGCCACCACGGGGGCTATGGCGGCACCGGCCGCGTCGGTGAGGAACTCACGTCGGTCCACTTGACCCTCCAGAACGGCCAGCGGCACGTCCAGCACCACGGACAGGCACCGCAGGTAGTAGGCGCCCGGCGTCACCGCACCGCGCTCCCACCGGGAGACGTACTCGCGGGTCAGGACCGTCCCGTACCGGGCGTTGATCCGGTCGGACAACCTGTCCTGCGACCATCCTCGCGCGGTGCGCAGGTCTCTGATCAAGTCCCCCAGGTCCATCACCCCATCCTTCCTTCCTCTACCGATGCCCCTGGTGAGGGGGGATCAGATCACCGACGGTATGCGTGCAGGGGGCACGTCGAAGGGCGCCGGTGTGGGCGGTCGAGGAGCGGTGAGCAGGATGACAACTGAGCATCGTCGCCGCAGTACCGCGGCGGTGGCCAGGATTCAGCCGAGCCAGACGATGCCCAGGACGGACAAGCGCCGGGTGAGCCGGTTGGCCACGTAGACGACGGAGAGCTGGCCCACGGACGCCGCCCGGACGTCCTCGCCCTCCGGATCGCCGGCGTTCCACTGGGGCCAGCCCCACGGGGAGCGCACCGCAATGTCCAGGACGTCGCGGGCCGTCTCCCGAGCCGGCTCGGGGAGCTCGGCGAGGGTCTTCGCGGCCGGCGGGGACAGGCGCACCGCCCACGGCTGTTCGGTCACGGGCGGCCGCCGAGGACGTCGTCCAGGTCCACGACGTCGGAGTCGTCCTGTCCGGAGTCCATGAAGTCGTCGGCGTCCGGGGCTGCGGCCACGCGCAGTTGCCAGGTGCGCACCACCTCGTGCAGAGGGGTGAGGCTGAACGCGGGGCAGGCGTCCTCCAGGGCCTTGGCCCAGTCCCGCTCGAACGCAGGCACCCACTGCTCGGCCGGGCGGCCGGCCCGGAGCCGGGCAAGGAGTTCGGCCGCACCGCCAGGGGCGGGCGCGTACGGGGCAGCGGAGGCGGGTGTGGGGTCGGGCTGGGCGCTCATCGGCCGTCCTACGGCAGGTGCTACGGCAGGTGCTACCGGCCACCGTAGAACGGCGTGTCCTCGGATATCACGTCTTCTCCAGGAGGCCTCGCTGGGGGGCCGCAGTCGCCATGGCCCCGGCGGCCCGGCTCCCGGCCGAACGGGCGGGGCGGCGGGAGCACCGCACGAGTGTCCTGATCTCACGTCAGATGTCTGGATGATCACAGGCCTTGGAAGGCGCACCTGCGCGCCGAGGGCCGGGCCGTGCGAACCCGACCGCGCGTGTACCCCTACGCTGGTTCCCGCGGATCTTCAACAGTGCAACGAAACGGAGCGTGACGGGTGACGGGGGCGAACGGCGCGGAGCTGGTCGGCAAGGCTCTGGGCGGGCGGTATCTCGTGACCGCGATGATCGGGCGCGGTGGCATGGGTGTGGTCGCCCGGGCGGTGGACCAGTTGCTGAACCGCGAGGTCGCCGTCAAGGTCCTGCGGGCCTACACCGACGCCTCGCCGGCCGAACTGGCCGATCTGCGGGTCAGGATGCAGCGGGAGGCGCAGGCCGCCGCCCGTATCCGGCACAGCGGTGTGGTCACCGTGCACGATGTGGTCGAGGAGCAGGGGCTGCCGGTCATCGTCATGGAGCTGGTCGACGGGCCCTCCCTCGACGACGTGCTGGCGGAGCGCGGCCCACTGGACCCGCGTGAAGCGGCCGCGATCGGCGCCAAGCTGATGGACGCGCTCGACGCGGCACACCGGGCCGGGGTCCTGCACCGGGACGTCAAGCCCGGCAACGTACTGCTTGAGCGCAGCGGCCGGGTCGTACTCACCGACTTCGGCATCGCCAGCATGGAGACCACCGGCGACGAGGCCCTGGCCAAGCTGACCCAGAGCGGTCAGATCGTCGGCTCCCTCGACTATCTGCCTCCGGAACGCGCGCAGGGCCGGGAACCGGGTGCCGCGTCGGACATCTGGGCGCTCGGCATGACGCTGTACGCGGCCGTGGAGGGCTCTTCGCCCTTCCGCCGTACGTCGGTGTGGTCCACGCTGGCGGCGATCGTCGGCGAAGCGCTGCCGGAGCCCCGGAGCGCCGGACCGCTCACCCCGGTGCTGCAGGCGCTGATGGCCAAGGACCCGCTGCAGCGGCCCGACGCCGGGCGGGCGCGCGAAATGCTGGAGGCGGTTGCCGGGGTCAGGACGGCGGACCTCGCGCCGGCACCGGCCCCCCAGCCCGTCCCTCCGCCGGCCTTCGGTCCCCCCGCCGCGCCGTTCTCCCCGCCCGCCCCCCAGCCCTTCGCCTCCTCCTACACGCCGACCGACGCCTACGACGCCCCTCCGCAGCCGGGCGCCGCGCCGGGCACGGTCCCCGGCATACCCGACGGTCACGGCAGCCGATCCGAGACCAGTGCCACGACCGTCCGCACGCGGGGCCGCCGCACCCGTGCCGTCGTCGCGGTGGCGGCCGCCACTGCCCTCACCTGCGGCGGAGTCGCCTACGCCCTGATGGACACGCGGGGCGACGCGGGCGGCGGCAGGTCGAACACGGCACTTGCGACGGCGAGCAGCGCCGCCGACGGTGACATGTCCGACGGCCCGGCCAGCCCGGGAGGCCTGACGTCCGCCACCCCCTCGAAGAAGGGCGAGGGCCGGCAGACAGGTCCCACGCCGACGCCCGGCAACGGCGGCTCGGCCACGAAACCGTCCGGCTCGCCGAAGGCAACGACCAGCTCCCCGGTGAAGGAGCCCGTCCCAGTGTCGACGGCGTGCACCGGTTGGGCCCACTCGAACCGCAGCGACGGCTACGGGTACGCGGCCCAGGAAACCCACCTCTACACCGGCCCGTACGCGGAGTGCTCCTATGTGACCGTGGTCAAGTCCGGCGTGAAGGTCTACTACCACTGCTACGTCACCAATGCCCACGGCAACAAGTGGATCTACGCCCGTATCGAGGGCACGAACACCGAAGGCTGGTTGGTCGGCGACAAATCCACCCTGAAGAGCGGCACACTCGCCCGCTGCTGAGACCGATCCGCACCCCACCGGAGGGTGAGTTGCGGGTCGCGGGCCGAGGCGGTGTCCGGGCTTTCCGGCCTGGTCACGTACGGGGCGTGTCTCGTCCGGGGGTGCTCGGGGCTGCTGTCCGGCCGTTCGGTGAGCAGAGCTCGGACCCCGGGTTCCGTGCCCGTCCCCTGCCTGCACCTGTCCTCGCGGGTCTCCGCACGGACGACGTCCGCTGCGTACCGGGGCCGGTCGCCGGCAGCGTCCCGGTCCACGGGGTACTCCGCGGCGCCGTGCCATCCGCACGCGCACACCGCCCGGAATGCCTCCGCGCGCGGACGGCGGGACCTGCCGTCGTAGGCCGACCAGTGCGTGGTCGACGGCACGTCCGAACCACTCCCGACATCGAGGTACACCGGGCCCGGCGCGGTGCCGCCGGCGAGTACACCCGGCCGCGCCCTTGCTGCACCCCGTGTCCGGCCCCCCGCAGCAATCGTTGCCTGTGCATGAACAAGATCTTCAAGCCGGTTCTGAGCGCCGCGGCCGTCGCCGGCGTCGCCGTCCTCGGCGTCGCGGCCCCCGCGTCGGCCAACACCATCGGGGACAACGTCGGAGCCCTCCTGATCGCCAGCCAGAATCAGGGCGCCAACGCCGGGAACGACGGGTCCACCAGCAGCCACGGCAGCAGCAACGGCAACACCCTCGCCAACAACATCGCCGACCAGTCCAACGTCGCCCTCATCAACACCGCGAAGGTCGCCGAAGACGCACTCGTGACCGCCTGACCCCGTACGGGGTCAGGGTGCTGCCGACCGGGGCGGTGACCGGCAATGTGTGACGGCTGCCGGGGTCCTGCCCGCGGTCGACAGCGCCACGGGGCCGGAAGCAGCCCGCGCGAAGGCGGCTGCCCGCAGTCGCCATTGCAGCCCGCATCCGGTGGGGTCTGCAGTTGACACGCTCGGACGAGGCGGCGTCGGCGCCCTGTGCCCGGGCGTCGAACAGGCGCTGCGCGTACGCGGGTGAGAGGTTGACGGTGAGGCGGCGCATGCGGCCCTCGTCGGTCGTGCGGACAGGTTGCGGTGTAGCCGAACCGGGCTCGCCCTGAGCGGTACGCAACCACGTCCATGGCACGGTGAAGAGGACCTTGTCGTCGTCTGATGAGGGGTCCGCCCGCTTGAGCCCGGCCCTGACGCTCGCTCCGAGCTGAAGGTTCCGGCCGTTGGTCGAGGCGACCTTGGCCAGCACCGCGGGGTCGGCCGGATACACCTTGCCCTTGAGGGGATCATTCCGCTCCGCGTCGGTGTCGATGACGGCAGCGTCCGAACACCTCGCCCACGCGGTGCATCAGTACCGCGGCCTCGGCCAGATCCACGGTCTGCCGGTCCGCGGCACCCCCCTTCCCCCGTGCCTTGTCGCACGGCAGGCAGTGCAGGGCGTCAAGCACCCACTTCGCCGGGGGTTTGTCCGCGCACGCCGCCACGCACAGCGCGTTTCGTGTTCTCCATGGCGATGGACACTTGGTCCTATCAAAAGAACACGGACATCACGCCCACACCGCACCTGGACAGCCCGTAACCCACACGGCGTAGCGCTCGGCTGGTTTGGGCCTGTGCCTTGACCTGGATCTCCAACCCCGTACCGCTGCGCATCCGGGGGTGCCCCGGCATGCGGTCCTGCTTCCTTCCGGATCAGCTTGGTGCTGTGAACAGCGAACCTCTGATAGTGGTGGAGCCGCCGGACAGTCGTGGATTGCGGGAGGTCCGCGTGCGGGGTGAAGCCGTGGGACGGGCCTGGTCTCTGGGCGACCTGCGCAATCTGTTGGGTCGTGCCGGAGTCCCGAAGGACTTGGACCTGGATGCCGGTGAGCTTGTGCATTGGCGGGGTGGCGGATCCGAGGTCTGGCCGGACCGACCCTGGAGACGGCGGGCAGCTTCTGTCCTGATGGCTGCGGGGCTTCTCATCACTGCAGGCGTGCTCGGCAAGATAGGGGAAACGGACGTCTCTGATGCCCTGACTTTCGGGGGACGCGCAGCAGGCGCCACATTTCTGTTCGCCGGCGCCGTGGAGGCGATCGCGGCAATTTCCACCTTCGATTATCTGGGTAAACGGCGCTGGGTCTACTCCGGAGCAGCGGTTCTCATAGGCGTAGTGATCGCACTGGCCTTGAATGCCCTACTGCTCGTCATGCAGATTGATGCCAGAGAATACACTCACTACGCCTGGGTCTGGCCCACCGCCCTGGTCTGGTCTTTCTGGGCACTGTGGAAGATAAACCCTCAGCAGGTATGGAATACGTCACCCCATCCTAAAAAAGTCGCGACCGGCGCCGCAGTAGCTGGGCTCATATCCCTCGGAAACTTGCTCTACTCGCGGGTGTACGTACCGTACTCCAGCCCTCTCACCCTGGACCTGGTAGTCAAGTTCGAGGAACCGAAGTTGAACGCCAAGGGCACCGTCTTGTACGTTCCTATGACCGTGACCGTCAAGAACAACGGAAAGGTTCCGCTTTACATCCTGGGCACTCTCTACAGAGTCTACGGACGTTCGGCAGCCTTCACCGAAAAGACCAGGGATATTGCAGACTGGAAAACCGACATCCAGGCCGGCGAGAGTGTGGAGCGGAACACCAGGGTCATGGGACGTGAGTTGATAAGCTCCGGTGAGGCCATGGAAGACTCCGGTGGTTCTTCCTTGGAGTCAGGTGACACCGTGGTCGAGGAAAAGATCCTGACCATCCCTGCAGACTCGGAATTTGATTTGATCGAAGGCGTCGCCGAAGCCGTGGTCATAAGGACGGATCGGGCAACACTCAGCCCGGACTTCATATCGTCGGGCACTACGTCATGGAATGAAAGTCTTTCCCATGTGGAAGATGCCCCCAAGTGGGTGGCTGATCCAGGAGATGAGTACCTCAAATACCAGGCTCGACTCTATTACAGCAACGAGATTCTCAATGCCACCCGCCGCCCTCGATACGCCACCATTTGGTGGGTTACCCACACATCGCCGGATACACAAAAGAGTTACCTACAGGCAACAATTTCACTGAAAAATGAAGAAGGGCGTAGGCCCAGCGCACTTGATTGGCAGGAAACTTCCACTGGTTACGGCCTGTATTTCTTTACCAGCGGCACGGCACGGGAGCCCTTCGCGGCACTCATAAAGGCTCCCACGGAACCGCCCTGACAGATGACTGACCTCCAGGCCGACCGGTCCCGGGCGTAACGGGGCCCGCGGCAGGGGCCACTCCGCCTGACCAGGTGCGGCCGTCCGCATCACCCGACGACCGCACCGTGCAGCAAACACAGCAGCGCCCGGACGCGAGCGGGTCCGGGGCGCTGTTGTTCGTTGTCGGTGCCGAGTTGGGGGTTCACGCCGATGGCGACGATTGTGCGGTCCAGGCGGTGCGTCTCGTTCGCCGTGAGCTTGGTGAGTTGGGTGAGGGCAGGGCTCGACCATGATGACGCGAGAGCGGCGGGCGGAGGGGTCAGACGACACGGAGCTGCTCGTCGGCGAGGCGGGCGAGGTGCGCGTCGCAGGCGGTCTCCCACAGCATGCCGGTCTCCGGGGCGGGGTAGCCGTGGGCGGCGATGTCCTCCAGCACCGAGGTACTCCCTGGCCAGGCAGCGCGGCCACCTCGTACAGCACGATCCGCTCGAATTCCGACACGTCACGCGGCAGGCGACTCCCGTCGTCGGAAGCCTCGTCGATCGCCATCAGCAGCCGCATCTACCGCTCCTGGTTCGCCTTCCTTCTCTCCGCCGCGGCGCAGTCGGCGGCAAATCGAGCGCTTGCGATCGCCATGCGACGGTCTGGGTCACGGCGCTGGCCCGGAGGGACAGGGCTGCGCCCCGGCCCGATGCCGCTGGAGAGCCCGGACCCGCGCACCCGCCCGTCCGGCCCCGAGGGTCCGCTGAGCGGATGACGTATGTGGTCGCTGGCCGATCAGGGCCTGGGGGCTTGTGGGTGTCTGGCCCCCTGGCAGACGGCCGCCCCTCCTTGATCTGTGCAACTCGACTGTTCCGACCAGCTGTGATTGGGGCACCAGGCCTTCTGTGTTCCTTGATCATCCCCCGTGCTCCCAGGTGCGGGCGGGACAGGGGACCGCCGAGGAATGAGGGGGAAGCGGGGGATCGTGGAGAAAGCGGGACAGGTCGCGGCCTGGCTGGCGACCGCGCTCGTGGGGCTGTTGGTGGGGGTGATGGCGGCCATGGAGGTGAGCGGGGCGCTGGAGCGGGAGCGGGAGTACCGGGCTTCCCCGGTCTGCACCTCCGTGCCGGTGATGGCGTCAACATGCGTGCGGGAGCAAGCGTTCATGGTGCGCGAGAGCGCCACCAACGTGGGCGCCGATGGGAAGGACCCGGCGGCGACGTTGCTGCTCCCGAAACGGCAAACCGTGGAACGTGGCGTTCCGTAACACCGGTCAGGTGTTGTCGCGGATGCGGCCGGGTGACCCGGTTGTCGGCGTGGTCTGGCACGGGGGCGTCGTCGAGGTGCGGGATGCCGACGGGCTGCGGCAGCAGACGACGCTCCGCCCGGTGGGGTGGCCGGCGGACCGGCTGGGGGGCGCTCTCGCCCTCATCTCGTTCGGACTGATCGCCCTCGTCGGCTCGCTGTGGGCAATCGTCAAGCGCCCCGACCGGCGGCACCACCGCGCGGCAGCCATGGTGCGCTGGCACGGCGCCGCCCTGGGTGTCACCGCCATTCTGACGCTGTGGGCGCAGGCGAACAACAACTGGCCCATGTTGTGGACGTTCGCGTAATTCCCCAGGTGCCCGTCTGGCTGGGGGCTTGTGACTCGTCTCGTCAGAAGTCGACGCGATGCTCGGCAGCCGATGGGTCATCGACGGAGCCGTAGCGCAAGACGACGCGCGCCGGCCGGAACGGCAGGTCGTTCAGGATGGGTGCCATGACAGCGAAGAGTGCATCAGCGTCCGGTCCGTAGGCGTAGAGGACTACCTCGCCTCCTCCGTACTCGTTTCCGTCGAACTCGCCGACGTCGGCTTCCTCGATCGCCTCGGTCAGCAGGGACTGGGCCTGGCGGACGACCTCCCGTTGGCTTGGTTCGCCGAGGCCGTCATCCGCCAGTCGATAGTGAGCGATGACGGCATGCTCAACGTCGGCTTCTGCTTCGTCTGTGTCGGCCATGCGGGAAACGATCTCATCCCGGACCGACATCCTCGCCAGCTCGGCCTGAGCGTGCTCATGGCGCCGAACCTGATCGTCTTCATCGTCCGCGCACCGCGGTCCGCCACCCTGGTCGACAGCACCGGCATACGCATCCGCGGAATCACCCACACACGACGGGTGGCCTGGCAGGACGTCCAGGACATCAGGGACGGACCCCTGCGGGGAGCCGACGGCGGCCTCATACCCCGTGTGATCGCATACGCCTACCTGACAGGCGGACGGCGCAAGCTGGTCAAGCATCCGGACGACAAGGACTACGAGGTCGACGCGAGATCGCCGTCCTGAATGCCGCCCGAGCCGAACTCCGCGGCACGGACACCGCGCCGGACGTGCCGGCCGCCTGACCGTCCGGTCCTACCCTGCGATGCGTCAGATGAGGGTAGGACTGCTCGACCAGGTCCGGCACAGCCGTTATGGCCTGCAGGGACAGGGCCGGAGCCGGCTGCGCGGGCCGGCGTCGGCCGAGCCGTGTAACGGCTGCGTCGTCCTGTACTTCTCCTGACCCACCACTCCACCTGGTGATGCGGGGCAATCACGAGGTGGCGGTGATTACCCCTCACGCAGCCCCCACCGCCTGTCTCGGCGCCCTCGCCTACACCGTCAGCAAGGTGGACCTGGCGAGGGAGGGCGAGCTGGGCATGCCGGGCTTCCCCGCGCCGACCGAGGCCTACGCCTCCGTTGCCGACGTCGAGACCGCCCAACTGGCCAACGCGGCTCTCGGCCTGCTGATGGCCGTCGTTGCGCTGCTTGTCGGCCGCCTGCCGCGGACCCCTCTGATCCGCTGGCCGGCGCTCGTCGTCTCCTGGGCGGGCATCGCGATGGTGGGAGCGGGCGTTCCCGGCTTCGGCGCCCGCGCCGCGGGCCTGGCACCGAGCCTGGGTCCCCCCTCCCCACATGCCCACCGCGCTCGCAGCATTGCTCGTCGGAGCCGTGTGGGTGACGGCCTGGACCATCGCCGCGGTCTCCGCCCCCCGCAGCAGCCGCAGGCGGTACGCCGCCGGCGCCGATCTGTGAGGTTCGGAGTCACGAGTCGGCGCAACGGGTCGGCAGCGAACCATCACCGGCTCAACGACGAGCAGCAACGCCGACCGGGAGAACTGGGATCGGCACCGGAAGAGACCGCGCGGGCCCCGCAAGGCTGCCCTGAGAGCCGGTGTCGGCGTACGACTCGACGTCAGGGGGTACGCCGACATGCGTCAGCTCCTTCGCCGCAGACCGGCGAGCCGCGGCCCGAGCGGCTCGATGTCGCGGGCAATGCGCTCGGCCAGCCAGAGCCATGGGGTCGTTCGCGGTCCACTGGTGGTCGGTGCCGAGCTCACCGGCGTCGAGGGTTGTCGGTGCGGCCCTGCCGTGGAAGGGGCCGCACCGCACGCGGGCGGTGAGCACCGTAAGACCGGGCAGACGGGCCAGGAGCTCAGTGGCCAGACCAGGGCAGTCCCGGCCGTGCCGTCGTAGGCACGACGCTCAGGTTGCGTCGCGCTTCCCGGCCGATGGCGAGGGTGGTTGCTCGTCGCGGCTCTCCGGGGTGAAGGCGTCGCGGCGGGCGAGGGTCACCGACAGAGGCAGGCCCAGCCGCTCGGCCGCGTGGCGCCGGACACGCACCTGCGCTCGGGTCCGGGGCCGGAACGAGGGGAGCCGCGAGCAGCCGCAGCCCGGGCGGTGATCGTAGGTCAGTCCCTCTGCGAGCACGGCCGCGACGACGGACCATGCCTTCGTGTCACGTCGTCGGGGCGCGGCGAAGTCATAGCCGGCGAAGGCGAGCTGCTCACGACAGCTGGTACAGATGCGCTTCCGGATCGGCCACGTGCTGCCCTTGAAGGCGAGCCGGCACGCGACGCACACGTAGTGCCGGAAGGCGCCGTTGAACGCGTGGTAGCACATGGCTCGACAGAGTACGCGTCGTCCGCAGGCGGTCCCAAGCGGATTCGTGGTGGCCGATCCGGCTGGTCGGCCGCCCTGCCGGCCGCTGTAGCGCACGAGGGGTGTGGGTGAGCGAATAGCGGGACGCGCTCGTGGTGGCCAACGCTTCGGCGGACATACCGTCGTCGCACAGCGCCGACGGCCTCCCGGCCCATCCGGGTGGCGACCTGCTCCAGCACACCCATGGCGCGCAGCGCGGCCAGCGGCCGGTCCGCGGCCGCCGCGGTCAGCTGCCATGCCGTCTCGACCAGGAGCACGGCCAGCGGCGCGGCCGCATCGTGGCCAAGGACAGGTGTCGGCGTACTCGCCGATGTGCCCAGTGCGGTACGCGCGAACAGGCTCAGCCTGTCATGTCGTACTCGTCGACATCCAGGACCGCACCAGTTACGGCAAGGAAGTCCAACACGTCCCGATCCAAATGCCAGCCGAGGAGATGGGGACCCTCCGCGGCGTCCGCCGGATCCGCCCCGGCTTGCCTTCGGCATCCCTGAAGTAGCGCACGATCTGCAGCCTTGCCGCGCTTCCCGGCTCGGGCTCCTGATTCAGCTGTCTCGCGAGCTTGGCGATGCGATCTGTGTGCGGCCGGAGCCGGTCCAGGACATGGGCGACCTGATCGTCGACTCGCAGGCCCGGCTCCCGGCATACAACCTTCCAGCTATGGCAGACCGGTATCGCCGGCTCGGTTCGGCGGCTTCCGCGCACTGTCGTCTCATCGGGCTCGATGCCCAACAACGCCGTCATCTCCTGCGCGGAGGTGCGCTCGCTGGACAGTGCGAAGTAGACGTACTGGTCAAGAGGCATCCCGGGAGAGTACCTGTGCACATTCAGCTGTACACGCCTGAGACGTTCGGGTGTTCGCCGACAACCACCCCTGGACCGTGCTCGTCCGACCTGACCGACGCCACATCGCCCGGCCGGTGGCGGTGGCTTCGTCCTGGCGGCCGCCGTCCCGAGCAGGGCTGCGCATCGTGCCCGGGCCGCCTGGCACCGCACGCTCTCTTCCCCAACCGGTGACACCGTCCTAACGTCGTGTCATGGACATCGTGCGGATCGACCGTTCGAACCCTGACGTCGTCGACGTGGTGCTTCGCGAGGAAGTCGGGCCGCTCGTGTCCGCCGCCGAGCGTTGGCCCGGGGAGGTCATCGGGTCGCTCGCCGCCGGCGCCCTCTACGGCACCCCGGTCTATGTGGTCATGGCGGTGATCCTCAGTCAGGGGCCCGGCCGGATCTGGGCTGCGGTCGGGATCGCCGCCGCGGTGGGACTCGTCGTCAACACGTTCGTGATCTTGTACGGGGCCTTCCGGAACGTGACCCGGTTGCGGTTGTCGCCCGCGGCCGCCCCGGAGACCATGACCCTCGTTCGGGGCTCCCGCACGGACCGGCCCACGCCGCTCACCGACGTACAGCAGGTCTGGATCGACCACTCCATCGTCGAGTCGTACAGGAGTGACCGGAAGCCGGTGTCCGCCAAGATCACCCTGTATGTGCTCCTGAAGAACGGCCGCCTGATCCGGCCCATGCCACTCCTCCCGTGGACAACCGACACCACGCCCCTCCACCAGCAGCTGCAACAGATACTCGCCCCCGCCGCCGTCCAGGTGGACCTGGTCGTCCAACGCCGCGTGCAGTCCCCTCCGTGGATGGCCGTAGGCCACGGCGGCTCGACCGGCAGCGGAGGCTGACAAGATCCTGCAGCTCCGCTGCCACATCAGGGTGCGCGTGCGTCGGTCGGCATTCACCGGGGCCGACTCAACGACGAACAGCGGGCCCGGCTCGGCGAGCTCGGCGTCAAAAAGGCCCCACGGGCGCGCAAGGCCCCCGCGAAGACGGCCATGGCAACCCGGGAGTCGTCCTCGGCATCGACTGGGCCCGGCCGCTACCCGTTCCCCTTCCACCCCCGGCCGGGCGGCCTGATCGAATGAGGCGGAGAAGAGGACGGCACCGTCTACTACTTCCTCCCGGAGGAACCGGAACCAGCCGACTGGCGAGTGGTGGTGGAAACGGATGAGGGCGAGTGGCACGAAGTCCCCGGCACCTTCACCGAGTTCCTGCTCGGCATCGCCGAAGGGCCCCACCGTCCCGCCTTCCTGGGCCGCTACCGTCCCGGCCCCTGCATCCGCTACCACCAGAACCCCGCCTTGTGAGCCATGCCGAACACCCAGAAGCACGACCCGAGCCGGCCAGGCACGGCCGCGACTCCCCCGACAGGCCCTCGTCAACAGCTTCGTCGATCGTCTCCAGCGGTCGCACCGATTGCACCCCTGCACTGGGTGGAGCCTGCCGTTGACGCGCTGGACGAGGTGGCGTCCCACCCGGACACAGTGCTCACGTCCATGTGCGGCGCCGCCGGTGCGCCCCGGCGGGGTTCAGAACGAGGCGTCGAAGTAGTCGATGCTGGTGCACTCGACCCGGAGCTGATCGGGTCGGGTTCCACCGTCCTTGTCCGGTCGGTCGCCGGGCAGGTGCGCTCCCCCTGTTCCGGCCGGATCACGCGTGGCTGAGGATGACCACCAGCGCGGTGGCCTCGGCGAAGATCTGGACCGCGAGTGCGGCCTGGCGCGCCTTCACGGTCGGCGCGGCCAGTGCGGCGAGGAGCGCCACCGCGCCGAGGCCGGCGCTCCACTCGAACAGCCAGCCGGGCAGTCCCGGGGTGCACTGCTCGCCGTAGGTCACGCACCGGGAGGCCCGCTCCGAGGCCAGCGTCAGGATGCCGGTCGCCACGGCCGCCGGCAGGAACAGGAAGGCGGCCACGGCGGCCCGCAGCCGGGTACGGTCCGTCGGCGAGGGGGACTGCACCGGGCGGGCGGAGAGGGAAGGGGATGCGTTCATGCCCTCATCCAATGCGGGTGACTTGCGCCGCACAGCCGCCGGGCTACTCATCTCCGGGTGACCGCGTACTCAGACGTGGTCGATCCGCTGTCCTGCGGCGCCCTCGCAGACGCCGAAGGCGGGGTCGCCATGGCCGCGTCGTGGTCAAGGTTTCGCTGTCGTCGGTACGCCGTCCGTTCGGGCAGCAGCACAGCCGCACCTCCGACAACGGAGCAGTCTGCTACCAGCAACAACGCCCCGAAGTCCGCTGTCCCTCGCCCCCACCACCCCGAAGCCAAGAGATCGCAACCAGCCGTTTTGCGGGAGACGAGGGCCTGTGACGGCCCTGGGGCGGGCAGTGCAGCGACCGACGGCTCGCAGCGGGAAGTGGCGAAGACCTTGCGGTCCTTGCGGCGGGCGTTCCTCCGGTTGAGACCCGGAGCGCGTGGACCGGCGGCTCCGCTTGCGGATCGCCACCACCGCTGCCCGAAACGCTTCGGCCCGGCCGACAGCGCGGTCGTGCACCACTCCGCAGGACTCCCGAGATCACTGGTACCGGTCTCGCCGCGGGCCGTACGCCAAGGGCGGGAGAATGCTGCCGCTACGTCTCCCGATGCCGGACTCGCCCGCCTTGATGACTGAATACCGCCCTATTGGACAGCGTGGCCGGTTCTGAAGCCGCGGTGTTGTCGGGGAGTTGGCACCGGGACATGATCACTTCTCGTACAACCTGACTACCCACCCGGGAGCCGAGACGTGATAGCAAACCCTTTCCACGGGATGAGACCGGACGGCCTGCCAGCTGCCTTCCGGTACCTGCAACCCGGGGCCACAATGCAGGATTCCGGTTCCTGAGCAACGGACGTTGCTGAAACTCACCTGCAAAGCCACTCAGAGGAAATCGGGGGCATTTCGTCTCGGCCCCCGCGCAGGCCGTTCTCAGCTTCTCCCGCACTACGACATCTGCGTAGGCACGGCCGTTCACGCCGAGCGGGTCCGCGTGGCAGCACGGCTTCATGCATGCCGCCCCGCACGCCGGGCGCCGCCACTGCGCCGACGCAGACCACGCGGTCGGACACGCGTCGTCATCACCTGCCCCGATGCAGCCGACCCGGCCCGAACGGGGTGGTGGTCGGAGCCGGCTCTGACCACGACAGTCCCTGGTCGGCCGAGCAAGACACGGCCATCCGCCCGTCAACTGCCCACGGCACACGACCGAGGCTGTCTCGCGCGTCCACTGGCTCTCCTCGTGCCGGTGTTCTACCGCTATTCGGCGCGACGACGCAGAGGTGCGCGGCCATGACGTGATCAGCAGCTCGCCACGTTCTCGTCCGCCGTGCAGCTCTCTCGCATGCCCTGCATTCACGAAATTCCACTGTCGAAGGAGTTCTTGATCTTCATGTACAAACACTCGGGGTTTCTCGCCCTCACCACGGTGGGCGTAGTCATGTGCACCGCTGGTCTCACGCCATCGGTCAGCCAGGCAGCCGGCAGTCCCGACGGCGAGAAGGGGTCCTACGCCGAAGAGCACGGTCTGACAGTGGATGACATCGGGCACATCAACGCACTGAACGAGAAGGCTCTGAATCTGGGTCAGCCCGGCAAGCCGTCGGGAGGGTTACTGCCGAGTGCCACCGAGTCCCTCAGGGCCTCCGCATCGGCCGGCGACAGGGTGACCCCTCCCGCCGAGCCGCTCGACAGCATGCCTGACGCCTACCGGGCCCGCGGAGACAGGGCCAGTACCGGCATCAGCAACTACATACGCAAGTGGCAGCAGGCCTACAGCCACCGCGACGGCAAACCTCAGCAGATGACCGAAGAGCAGCGGGAGCAGCTGTCCTACGGGTGCGTCGGCGTCACCTGGGTCAATTCGGGCCCCTACCCGACGAACAAGCTGGCCTTCGCGTCCTTTGACGAGGACGAGTACAAGAAGGCTCTGGAGACCACCGGCCCACGGCCGGGCGAGACGCGGGCCGAGTTCGAGGGGCGCATCGCCAAACAGAGCTTCGACGAGACGAAGGGGTTCAACCGGGCTCGTGATGTGGCGTCCGTCATGAACAAGGCGCTGGAGAACGCCCACGACGAGGGGGCCTATCTCAGCAACCTCAAGGCAGAACTCGCGAAGAACAACGACGCTCTGTGGAAAGAGGACAGTCGTTCGAACTTCTACTCGGCCCTGAGGAACACACCGGCCTTCAAGGACAGGAACGGGGGCAACCACGACCCGTCCAAGATGAAGGCGGTCATCTACTCGAAGCACTTCTGGAGCGGACAGGACCCCAGGAACCCCTCCGAGAAGAGGAAGTACGGCGACCCGGACGCCTTCCGCCCCAACCAGAGCACAGGCCTGGTCGACATGTCGAAGGACAGGAACACCTCGCGCAGCCCCGTCAAGCCCGGCGACAGCTACGTCAACTTCGACTACGGCTGGTTCGGGGACCAGAAGGAAGCAAATCCCGACAACACCATATGGACCCACGCCAACCACTACCACTCGCCCGGCGGCGCCATGGGGCCCATGCAGGTATACGAGAGCAAGTTCCGCAGCTGGTCCAGCGGCTACACGGACTTCGACCGCGGAACCTACATCGTTACCTTCATACCCAAGGACTGGAACACCGCACCCGCCAAGGTGAAGCAGGGCTGGCCGTAACACCCCGCCCCTCACCGCGAACACTCCCTCCGCGCAACTGCCCCGCCCCACCACATGCCACATGCCACATGCGGAGCGGGCAACCCTTCGATCACCCACACTCCCGCTTTCGCGGCCCGATGACCGCCCGCGCACCGGCGGGGTGCTGAGAGCAGCGCCGTCGGCCGACGGTGGCCGGCGGCGCTGTGGCCTTCCGCGAACGTGGGATCGATCTGGCAGCGGTTGCGCACGCGTTGCGTGCAACGCTGCTGCGGCATCCTTGGTTGGCGGGTGAACTGGCGGGGCGGCCCGCGCTCGGCCCCAACTCGTTGCGGCGGTCCGAGTCCGCGCTGCGCGCCGCCGTCGCGCTCACGACCGACATCACCCTGGCCTCGCAGGCGCTCGGCGCCGTGCACGCGTACGTGCTGGGTTCGGTCGCCGCCCAGCAGGCCCTTCGACGCGCGGAGCAACGTACCGGGGGCTCAGCGAGGAGGAGTGGCAGCGCAGCGTCGGCCCCTACATCAGCGAGGTCCTCGCCGCGGGCGAACACCCGATGCTCGCCCGCCGCGTCCTCGAAGCCGAGGAACCCGACCCCGACGTCGAGTTCGTGTTCGGCCTGGACTGTGTGCTCGACGGGCTCGCGGCCCGACTGGGTCGCTGAGCGGGTCGGTACGCGGCCGAGGGCGACGACCTTGCCGTCGAGGCTGCAGGCCGTGGGGACCGGGTTGATCGACGCTGTGCGGGCATCCTTGATGAACACGAGGAGGAGCCAGTGCAGTTGCGCAACGTATTGCCCGGCGATGTCGATGCCTATGTTCGGATGCGATGCGATCCCGACATGATGGCTGACCTCGGCGGCCCCCAGCCGCGTGAGGAGATGGCGGCCAAGGTTCGCAGGGATGCCGAGCAGGCGGCCGCGGACCTTGCTTGGTTCAAGATGATCGTCCCTGATCCTGCCACCCCCGAGGTGGTGGCGGGGACGGTCACCCTCTGGTCCCACCACACCGATGACGGACCGATCTCCGAGATCGGCTGGATGGTACTTCCGCGGTTCCAAGGGCAAGGCCTGGGCAAGCGCGCCGTCCGCATGCTCCTGGCCCGGGCCCGGGACGAGAGCCGCTGGGGAGTCGTGCACGCCTTCCCGGCGACGAGCAACGCCGCTTCGAACGGCATCTGCCGCTCGGTCGGCTTCCGTTTCGTCTCCGAGACCGACGTGGCCTTCGCCGGACGGGTCTTCAGGACCAACCACTGGTCCGTGGACCCCGGAACGGACCTGGCCTGACGGGATCGGTGCGACCGGCGTGGTCGGCCGGCCACGGGGGGAGGACGATCAGCAGCGCGAAGGCGGTGAGGACGGTGAGGGCGGTGAGTGTGCGCAGGTTGTTGAAGAGATCCCGGCGTCGCAGGATCTCCGCGTGATCGGCCGGGGCCGAGGCGAGCGCCCATTCCTTGATCTCGCCGTTGAACGGCACGTTGCCGAGCCGGGTGATCAGGAAGGACGCGAGGGTCGGCAGCCCCGCCCTACCCACTCGCACTCCACGCGTGAAGGGCAGGGCGCCTGCACCCGGACGTGCCCCTCCGGACGTGCTGCCGAGGAAGGCGGGGCAGTGACACTGGACGTCCCAGTCCAGGTCGCAGAGGGGACGCCGTATGCGGGTGCAGCAGACCGGTGACGAGCAGCGGAAAGGACCGCAGCGCTCGGGAGCCGCGCAGGCCGCGCGGCAGTCCCGGTCCGGCGGCGCAACGACCGCGGAGTCGATGCTGCAACTCCAGCGCCTCGCCGGGAACACGGTGGTCTCCCGCCTCATCGAGGCACAGCGGCGCGCGCACGCCGCGGAGCTGCCGTCGGGCCCCGCTCCCGTAGTCCAGCGTATGGAGCAGGACGAGCTGCACCAGCATCCTCCGGGCCCGGCGCTGCGGGTGCGGGGTCCCCGCAACTCCCGCGCGAAGGACCGTACACCGAACGCGTTGACGGCGGACGAGTGGCAGAGTCTGCCGCAGGCCGTCCGGGACGCCGTCAACAAGCAGCGCATAGCCGTCGACGCGGACCCGCAGACGCTCCAGGAGACCGACCAGCTGCTCCACTACAACCTGGGCAACATGCGCAGGCTCGCGCCGGACGTCCCTCCGACGGCCGGACGCAATGATGTACTGGAGGGCATCGGGCGCGCCGACCCGCGCACCCGCGGCCACTGGGACCGCCAGGACGCACGCGACGCACAACTCGGCCGTGACGCCCGAGTCACGCGCGACGCGTACACGGAGACTCCCGAGGACCGGCAGCAGCGCCACCAGTCGGTGGAGGACACCCTGGCCGGCGCCGGCTCCCAGGACGCGATGGGCGACCTGCGCGCGCTGCTGGAGCAGTTCGAAGGCGTGGCGATCGGTGGCACCCACTCCGGGGCACGCATCTGGCAGTTCCTGTGCACGCACATGGATGAGATCCGGGCCGCCGGCGTGAGCACCCTCTACCTGGAGAGCATCCGCGACGACGGATACCAGTCATTCGTCGACGCGTACCTCGCCGACGGGACGATGAGCCCCGAACTGCAGACGTTCGTCGCCCGCTACGACAGCAACATGAACCTGGGCGCGACCGGACTGGGAGCGGTGCTGGAGGCGGCCCGGACACACCACATCCGGGTCAAGGGCCTCGACGGCCGCCCGGCCCGCCGCCCCCCGATGTCGGCGACCGCCCTCTACCAACGCGTCGCCGCCATGAACACCTACGCCGCTCAAGCCGTCACCGACGACCGGCGCCACCCGTCGGCGGCGGGCGGCTACCTCATGGAACTGGGCAGCGCCCACACCGGCATGTACGCGGGCCCGCCGCAGAACGCGTCGGTGCACGGGGCGGAGTTCCGGGCGGACGAGGGCTTTCCCGGCGTGGACGACCTGCTGGGCATACCGGCGGTCGGCTATCAGGACGACGACCGCTTCCGCCGCCTGCCCAACTCCTGACGGCAGGCCGCCGGGCCGATGCGGCGCTGCGGCCGCAAGGTCCGGGAACCGGTGCTGAAGCAGAGAGCCGTGGCGGGTCTGCAACACCGCCTGCCCGCCCGGGGAGGCCGGCTCTTTACGTGCCCCGTGGCGTCGCGGTTACCTGGAACGCACAGGTACGAACAGCGGGGGCGGGTATGGCGGGCTGGCATGGGGGATGGGCACGCGGGCTCTGGCGGACCGCAGTGGCACTGGCCGCGCCGCCGCTGACCGCGGCCGTGGCGTACGGGGTGGCCTGGAAGTCGGCGTACGGGTCGCTGGACAACTGGGGGTTCTTCCTCGGCGGGCTGCTGCTCCCGCTGGTCCTGCTCGGCTGGCACGCCGCCCTCGCCGCGCGGCGCGGGGCCTCGCTCATCGCGCTGTCCGCGCTCCCTGCCGGCCTCGGCGCCATCCTGGCACTGGTGTCCGTGGGGCACAGCGCGCTGGAGGATCGGGGCGTCGAGATCAGCTGCATCGTACTGAGGGTCACCGAGCACACCGAGACGGATTCCTCCATGGATGCCGAGGGCCACTGGACCTCCACGACCCGGACCTCGTACGACCACCGCCTGGATTGCCCCGCCGGCGGCCCGGAGCACCTGGACACCCCCTCGCGGCTCGCGAAGGAGGGAGAGTCCCTGGCCGTGGTGCACGACCCGCAGGACAAGGTCTCCCCGCGGGCTGCCGGGGACGTCCACGGCTGGGGTCTGCGCACCGCTGCCGCGGTGGCGGTCGGGGCGGCGATGCTCCTGGGGCTGGCCGGCGGGGTCCGGGAGGCGTACGAGAAGCGGCGCCGGCGGCCGCGGCGGCCGACAGGGCGGTGAAAGGCCCGCCCGAGGGCGGCGGCGCCCCTTCCGTGTTCCGGCCGGACCCCGGCGCCCGGCGAACGCCCGCCACGCCGAGGTCCTCGCAGCACAACGACGCGAGCGCACCGGCCTCCGTAGCGAGAAAGGGCTCCGCCGCGGAGGCCGGCCCACTCCCGCCACCTGAACCGAGCAACCCGATGGACCTTCGCCGTCACAGCGTCAGAGCGAGGGCAGGACGGCATCCGCTGTCGGGGAGCGGCGCTCGAGCAGCCAGTGGAGGTAGATCCGCAGGCTCTGTTCCAACCCGCCCGCGATATAGGCCTCGTAGTCACGGACGGCGGCGGCGGTGCCCTGGTCGTAGGACGCGTCGATGCGCTCCCCATCGCTCCGCCCGGCGGCCAGGTGCTCCAGTACGCGGCCCCGGTTCCGCCACCCCTCCCGGACGGTCTCCGCCGTCCAGTGCTCGTCACCGTCGCATCCGTAGCCGCCCCAGGGGTCGTCGCCGACCGCTTCGATCACGAGCAGGGTCTCGGCGGCGGTCCGGGGCTGGCGATAGACGAACTCGCTGAGCGCATGAGCCCCGGCGGCCTCGCCGGAAGCGGCCGTCACCAAGGACACCTCCTAGTGCGAGGGCCTGTCGGACATCGGCATCGACGAGGAGCTCGACAGGGCCCGGCACCGGTTCGACAAGCAGTGCGCCCTGCCTCGACGGGATCGAGAGGTGGTCGGCCGCGGGCGGAAGTCGTAGCGGGCGCGCAGCGCAGGGGTTCCGGCCGCGTCCGGCCCGCCACGCCCCGAGGCCCGCGCCGAAGCAGAGGGGGCCGCAGGGGCTGGGGCCGCACTGCCTCGCTCAGCCCGCCCGCCCGAAGGCGAGGTTGGCGTTCGGCCCCGGGGCCGCCCCGAGCAGAGCCATGGGGCGGGCCCCCGGAGACCCCGCCGCTGGGGCTACTCCAGCAGCCGCCGGACGATCAGCTCCATTACTTCCGCGCGGCTGCGCTTGCCGTTGTCGGCGGCGTTGAAGTGGTTGCCGATGCGCACCGAGACGGCCAGCAGGCAGCGGACCTCGACCTCGTCCTCGTCGGGGCAGAAGGCGGAGAACAGGGAACGTAGGTAGTCCATACGGCGGTTGTCGACGTGGCGCAGACGCTCGGCGACGGCCGCGTCGCGGCGGGCCCAGTCGCGGATCGCGATGTCGGCGGTGGTGCCCCGCACCGGACCGTCGGTGCCGGCGGCGACGATGTCAAACAGTCGCGTCAGCCTGGCCCTGGCCTCTCCCCCGCCGCTTTCCACCTGTTCGATGACACTTTCCGCGACCTCGTACTCCCAGGTGTCGAGCATCTCGGTGAGCAGCGCGTCCCGGTTGCGGAAGTAGCCGTAGAAGCCGCCCTTGCTGACACCGAGTGCCTGTGCCAGCGCCTCGATCCGCACGGCTTCGGGACCGCCGGCGACGAGGGCCCGCAGGCCTTCTTCGATCCACTTTCCGCGGGGTGTGCGGGTCGCGCCCATCTTGTGTGCCTCCTCACCTACCGCCAAGTATACGGGGGCGTACAGATGTGCCTACACTCGATCTGTACGCCACCGTATAGACAGGGGTCCGGCCATGCGACTTCCCCGAACCGACCACACCGACCGCCCGTGGCGGATCCACGAGGTCGCCGACGACTTCACCGTCGAGGACGTGTGGGCGCTGCCCACGCCCGGCGGACCCGGCGACCTCGCGCTGCTGGTGGGCCAGATCGCCGAGGGCATCAGGGGTGGGGTGAACGGAGACGGTTTCGTCTCCCGAATGCTCTTCGCCGTCCGTTGGAAGCTCGGGGCCCTGCTCGGCTGGGACAAACCCGATTCCGACACCGGTGTCCGGCGGCCGAGCCTGCGCGACCGCTTGCCGGCGGACCTTCGCGACGGCCCCCGGGGCCCCGACCTCGGCTCGTCCCCGTTCACCTCGCTCTATCAGCGGGAGGACGAATGGGCCGCCGAGATGGCCAACAGGACGGTGCAGGCCGTGATGCACATCGGTTGGGTACCGGACGGGGCCGGCGGCTACCGCGGCCAGATGGCCGTCCTGGTGAAGCCGAACGGACTGTTCGGCTCCTTCTACATGGCCGCCATCAAGCCCTTCCGGTACCTCGGGGTGTACCCGGCACTGATCCGCTCGATCGGCCGCGAGTGGGAGGCGAGCGCCGCCCGGCGAAACGCGAGCTGACCGGAGGGCCGACTCCCTGGCCGGCCCGGGCCGTCGACCTCATGGAGAAGGGCCTCACCCCTCCCACCGCATCCAGGGCGGCGACGCGTCACGGACGACGGAGAACCTCGCACGCCTTGAGGGTGTGGACGCCGGCTGCCGGTCGTGAAGTCACCCACCACGCCGACCGGACCCGGCAGGCGGCCGCGGTGACGAAAGCAGCGACGTCTCCCGGCAACTCCGCCCGGTCGACCGCCGCCCGGTCGACCGCCATCTCCTCGCCGCGGGCCCGGGGCGCCGGGGTGTCCCGGGAGGACCGTGTGGGTTTCCCCGTGAGGGGTCAGCCGATGCGGACGGTGATCTCGGGCAGGGGTATGTCGGAAAGGTTCAGCCGGAGCCCGGTCAGGGTCAGGTAGGTCTGCGAGTCGGTCAAGGCGGAGGTGGTGGACGGCGCCTGGGTCTTCCCGCGCCCGCTCACCAGCAGGTACCAGCCCCCGCGCTTGTAGCTGCGGGAGGCGTCGGGGCGGTCGCCGTTCGGATTCAACGTCCAGCCCTGGCGCTCCAGGTCGGCGCAGATCGCATTCATCTCCGACTGCGCCCGGCGGTCTTCTCGCGAACAGCCGTCCAGCCCGTCCCGTTCGAGTCGGCGCCGGCCGCGCCGATCGGGCGGCCCTGCGCCTTCTGGCCGCTGCTGCCGTGCTTCGTTCTGAACGCCGCGTCCGTTGCTCTCGCGGCCGCCGCCTTCCAGCGCCTCATCGTCCCCCAGGGCACGCTCATGGTCGCGACCCTGTTCATCATCGGGGGCGGCTCCGCGGCCGGCGGGGTCGGCGGCACCCTCCTGCCCGATTACTGGCAGCACCTCGGCGCCGTCTTCCCGCCCCAGCACGCCATCACCTGGTGCGCAACGGCCCTGTTCACCGTCTGCGCAACGCCGAGTGCCTGGCCGCACAAGCCCACGGCCTTCGACTTCCACGCCGCCGAGGGCCGCTCCTGGCGCCTCAGCGTCGACGGCGACGGCGCATGCACCACCCGCATCCCCGCGCCCACCGCCGCGACCGGCGAAGACTCGGACGCAGCCGGCGCCTCCGTCCACGGCACGGCCAGTGAGCTGGTCCTCTACCTGTACGACCGGATCCAGGCCGACTTCTTGCACGTTGACGGAGACGCAGGGCTGCTCGACCTGCTCCGCGCCTGGGAGCCGGAGGAGAAGTAGGACGTAGCGGGGGCTGTTGGCCGCGCCTCGAGCCGCTTTCAGCGTCGCCGTCCGGGCCGCCAGGCTCTGCCAACTCCCTCGTGATCGGTCTGCGCCGGCTCGGGCACGGTCCCGGGCGGGGCTGGTCTGCTTCTTCAGCAGCATCCGGGCTCGCCACCCCCGTCACCTGGACATACGCTGTCCGTAGGGCAGGCGACCACGACCATGGGCCGCCCTCATAAAAGCACCGCGTTGCCGATGGCTCAGTCACCATCGTGCTTGCCGGCCGTGTCGCCTCCTGCAGGACGGTTGACGGTCGTGAACCGCGTCGGCACTCTCCGCTGTTTCCGTGCGACCAGGGAGTCGCAATGAGAAGACTTTCTCGTACACGCCGTCGGGCCGTGGCCATTGCGGCAACACTGATGGCCGGAGGAATGGTGTCGGGGGCAGCCTCAACGGCGTCCGCCCCCGTCTCGGCCGGCCTTCCCGCCCAGGTCAGCCCCGCTGACCAGACGGCCATGGTGAACGACACCAATGCGATACGCCAGACGGAAGGCGCACCGCCCCTCGCCTGGGACGCGGCTCTCGCCTCCGGCTCGCAGTCATGGGCCGACAATCCCGCTTCCCTCGCCGGTGGAAGCCTCCAGCACGACGAGAGCTTCAACAACGGCGCCGAGAACATGTCGGGGGCCGGGCCATCCCAGGCTGTGTCGCAATGGGCCGGAGAGAAGGCCGCCTACGACGCGGCTGGCCCGAACTGGAACACGGATGACCCCGGTTACAGGAACTGGGGCCACTACTGGAACATGGTCCAGACGAACTACACGAAGATGGGGTGCGGTGCTGCAGCCGGCGTGACCGTCTGCCGCTACGCGTGACCGGACCCACACGGGCGGCCACACCGAGCGTGCGGCCGTCTGAAGGACGATCAGTGGGAGCTCATCGAGCCGATACTGAGCCCGGGATACTGACAGTGTAGCGGTGGGAGTTGGCCGGGGCGGGTGATAGGTGGCGGCGGGCCTGTGACCTCAAGCCGCTACCCATCCCCACTGTCGAACCGCAGCACGGGATGACGATCTGGCACGAGAAGACCGCGGGCACCCCTTGGGCACGGCCGAGGAGGCGGAGGGAAGACAGATGCGGCCCCATCAGTTTTCGGCTGGTGGGGCCGCGTCTCAGGTCGGTGGTTCGACGGCGACGGCTCGGCGGGCTGCCATCAAGGCGCCGATGACCTGGCCGCCCGCCATGCGCGATGACGAACGAGACGGACGATGCGGCGCCCGACGTTCGCGGCTACTTGTTGTTGAGGCTGGTGTGGTTCCACCAACCCTGGCGCCCGGCCGTGAAGGTGACCTCGCGGGTACCGATCAGGCCTTCGTAGGGCTTGCCCTTCACCAGAGGGCTCGTCTTGACGACGCCCTTCGGGTCCTTGATGGCCGGGACGGTGACGGCGGCGGCGTGGTCGAGGTCGCTCTGCTCGAAGCCAGCCGGGTTTGAGGTGGTGATGACCTCGTCCCAGTTCGGCGAGGCGGCGAGCTGGTGGGCGAGGTGGACCTCGGAACCCTCACCGAAGGCGAGGTAGGTGAGGTGCTCGGGGTAGGCGGTGGCGTCGAGAGGCTTGTAGTGGACGACGTCCTGCTTGCGGCAGGTGGCGTGGTCTCATCGAGGATCTTGGTGAAGGTGCGAGCGCCGGTGCTGTCCACGGTCACCCGCTCGAGTTCCACCTTCAGCGCGGTACGGGTGCCGTCGACGATCTCCTTCAGGGGCCAGTGGCCCTCGGAGAACAGGGAGTAGTACACCTGCCGGTCCTCGTGGTTTCCGAGGTCGTTGAGGTACTTCTTCCGCAGGCTGCCGTCCAGGCCGAACTTGGTGATCATCTGGAAGGCGTGGACTGCGACGTGGTAGAGCGGGAGATGGTAGGCGAAGATCGTATCGGTGCCGATGAGCAGGAACCTGTGGCCGTGGCGGGGTGCATCGGCGTCGGACGAGGAGGTGACATCAGTGGTGGTCATGCGGGAACTCCTGTGGGTGGGATCGGGTCGGGTCGGGTGTTCGGCCGGCCGTCGGCGCGATCAGCCGGGCCGGCGGTGTGGCGGCGGCGCCAGAAGGCGTGCCGTGGCCATCGGTACTCGAGGCCGTAGAAGGTGCGCCTGTTGCGCAGGTGGGCGGCGGTGATCGTGTCCAGTTCGGTGGCGTAGTGGGTGAGGGCGGTGCGGTCGCCGCCGAGGTGGTCGTGGACCGCCTGGCCGGCCCGCATGCCCGTGTACAGGGCCGTGAGGATGCCCTGCGACGACAGCGGATCGAAGGCGGCGGCGGCGTCGCCGGCTGCGACCCACCCATCGCCGTGGACGACATCCAGGCGGACGGTATGGGCGGGCGCGCGCCGCACCGCGACGGCCGGCCATGGGTGTGCGGACACCCGAGCGCTGGTCTGGCGGGTGCGGGCCACGTCAGTGCGCAGCCCGGTGCCGCCCGTCCGGGGGCCTGGCAGGTCCGCGTCGGTGTACCGGGCGAGCAGCCGGTGGCCGGCGGGTAGCAGCGCCGTGTACCACCAGCCGTCCGGCGCGGCCTCCACGAGGGTCGAGGCGTCCGGGGCCGGTGTGGTCGACGGGGGCAGGGTCAGGCAGAGCGCGACCAGCCGGTCGTGGACCACCCGGCGGGCGCCGGCCGCAGTGGCCAGGCTCGCTCGGCGGCCCGTGGCGTCGACCAGCCAGCGGCAGCGCACGGTGCGGCGCTCGCGGGGGCCGCGCAGCTCCACGGTCCAGGTGCCGTCGCCGGAGCGGCCGGCAGGGCGGGCCGTGGTGCGTTCGGCCACATCAGTGCCGAGGAGGCGGGCACGTTCGCGCAGCTCCCGGTCGAAGCGGCCTCGGTCCAGGTGCCAGCCGTGGCCGTGCGGGTCGAGGATGCTGTCCTGCGCGGCGAGGTCGTCCGAGCCCCAGGCGGACAGGTTCGCGTAACAGGGCAGGTGATGCCGCCCGTCGAGCACGTCCTGCGCGTCGAGGTCGTGGAGAAGGACCCGGGCGGCGGCCGGCAGCGCCTCGCCGACGGGCGGCGGTCCGGTGGCGGCGTCGGCGAGCAGGACGGTGCGGCCGGCACGGCCCAGTGCCAGGGCGGCGGCGGCGCCGGCCGGACCGCCCCCGGCGACCACCACGTCGTACGCGGGCGCGGCGGACGCCCGGTGGCCGGTGCGGTCCGCCGTCACGAAGAACCCTCGTGGCGGCCGGTGCCGTTGGCGGCCTCCTCCCCGAAGGGGTCGAGCTTGTCGATGTAACCGACGGTGATGTTCTCGGGGGCGAGGCCGACGTCCTCGGCGAGGCGGGACAGCTCCGCGTCGCGGGTGGTGTCGTCGGCGGTCTGCGGTACGTGCAAGGTGACCAGGTTCCGGTCGTCCGGCACTCCTTCGAGGGAGAAGCCGGGTTCGGACTCGACCTGGAAGCGTGGCGGGTAGTGGTTGTCGCCGACGGTGTAGCGGCGGGTCTCCACGACTCCGAAGCGGTGCCACTCCGCGGTGGCCTGCTTCAACTGTTCCTCGTAGGTGCCCTTCAGGCCTCGCAGCCAGGAGGCCCGGTTGGCGAACGCCGCGGTGCGCTCGTCCTCCGAGGGTGTCAGGCCGCCCTCCTTGTTGACGATCCGGAAGTCACGCTCGGTCAGCACGTGGTTGGGCACCCGGGCGGGCCAGAAGGTCGGCAGGTGGGGGTCGTACCGGGGGCCCAGACCGGCGGTGGACTCGTAGCCCGAGCGACAGCTGGCGGTATCTGTCTGCCAGGGGATGGCCATCCACCGGGTCAGGCCGCCCGGACCCTGCGCGTGCAGAGGACCGTCGGCGGCCAGCGCGGTCTCGGGAGTGAGCTCCTCGCCATAGTCCGGCTCCGCCTCTCCCTCGGCACGGTGCAGGATGCGGAACGGTTCGGCGAACATCGTCGCGTGCCGGATCGGCCAGGTCACCTCGCAGCCGGGGTGGAAGGCATCGGCGAGGCAGAAGTCGAGGGCGGCGCGGTCCAGGAGCCCGGGCTGCTCGGCGAGGGGCGCATCCTCCAAGCGGCGCGGAGCGTCGGGCCCGGAGGTTTCGACGAAGTCGCCCTTGGACCACCTGAGCAGCATGTCCATCTGGAGGGCCGACAGGGTCATGTACTGCCGCGGTGACTTGGGGCGGCTGGTCATGCCGTCGCCGTAGAACCACGGCCAGGTCATCGGCGCCACTCCGTCCCGCTCGTAGTCGCGCATGGCGGTGTACACCTGGCGGCGCAGCTCGCGGTAGACGGTGCCGGGCTGAGAGAGGCGGCGCTGCAGTTCGGTGGTGGTGAAGTCCTGCGGGCCGTTGCAGCCGAAGTGGGTGGCGAAGCCCTTGTTGACCCACTGCAGGTTGCTGAAGCGCTCGAGGAGGGGCGCGATGTGGTGTTTGAAGGACACCTGGGCGGGCCGGGGCAGTTGGCCCTTGCTGACGAAGACGTCGAGGAGCAGGTCGTAGAGGGTGCGCACGGTCTTGATGTCCGGTGCGTAGTTGGGCGGGCCCACCACGACCCAGGCGGGCCGGACCTCGATGGGGCGGCCGTCCACGCTGAGGGTGGCGGTGACCGGGCCGTCGGAGATGTCGTCGTACCAGCCGTCGTTGTTACCGTACGAGTGCAGTGGCTCGTTGTTCTTCGCGGCGGACCGGCCGGAGCCGCCGAGCACCACGAGCCGGCCCTCGTGGTCGGTGTGCATCCGGCCCAGCGGGACGGGGATGCCCTGGAACGTGCCGCCGGTGAACTCCACTGTCTGGCCGGTGCCGGCGCGCAGGGTCTTGCGGCCGGGGTCGATGACGAGGCTGCGGCGGTCGATGCCCTTGTTGCGCCTCGGCGTGCTGTGGCCCCGCGTGTCGGGGATGTCGAGGGCGAGCCTGAACTCGTACCAGGCGGCTTTCTGGTTCGCGACGTGGACACCCCACTCGATCGAGGCGTTGTTGTTCGTCAGCTCGCGTACGACGTTGCCGGCGCTGTCGTAGCCGTAGAGGCGGAAGCGGGCCGCCTGGCGTTTGAAGGCGCCGGTGTCGTCCTTGAGGGAGCCGGCCGGCATCGGATCGGGGTCGAGTGTCTCGGGGCCGTAGTACCAGCCGTCGTCGCGGGTGCTGTTGCCCACCCGGGCCACTCCGATCGCAGGGTGGATCTTCGCGTAGGCGATGTCGTCACTCATGGTGGTTGCGGGTTCCTTCCGGGAGGGTGCAGGTCGCAGGGGCGTCGTGCCACACCGGCGGGCGGCCCGGTGATGGGTGAGGACCGATCGATCCGACGGTGCCCCGAAGCATCGAAACTTCGCCAAGTGGTGAGCGAAGAAGCTCTCGGCGGCCTTGACGTCCGCATCCGCCCAGCCGAGCGGCACGGCCTCGACTTCCTTCAAAGGCGTCGCCGGAGGGGGGCAGCTGGGCGAGGTCTTGGTCGGGTTTGCGCGTGCCGATCGTGCGAATCACGAGCGCACCCAGCCGGACCCCAACACTCGACATCCCACATGCCCCTTCCGCGGCGTGTTCGTTGACCACGTGGATAGCGGGCAACGGCACCCATTGGCACTGACCGGCCTCCGGTTCACGACCGTGTGGGTGACGCCGTTCACCGGGGAAACGATCACCCGACCCGCCATCTGGCCAAGCGCACAACCGGGGCGCACGACAACGGCCGAACGCCCCGTCTTGGCATCGCGCAAGGGCTCGGCAACGGGGGCCGACCCGTGTCAGCTGCGCCGTCAGCTTGCTGAGCGCAAGCGCAATGACGCGTCCTCGGGCGGCACGGCGGTGTGCCGGGGCTGACCTCCGCCATCGGCACGGACGGACCAGCATCGCGTCGCGTCGCCCATGGGCCCGCGGCCAAGGACATGGCGCGGTCGGTGCGAGGGTGCTGACACAGTTCTCGTGCTCGCCGCGGGCCTCGCGCCGGGCCGGCACCGCCGGGGCACCCGCGGCGCCGTAGAGCGGTTGGCAGCGGGCGAGGTGCCGGTGGCACGCAGCCGGTACAGCGGTGACGCGCAGGATTAAAGCCCTGGCCGCGCCGTACGGTCACCCGCCGTCGTGGACGCGCAGTGTCATCTGGTCGCGGTGGAGGACTTTCGGGCACGTCGAGGACGTGCCCGGCGCCACGGACGAGGCGGACAAGATCGAGCTGATGCTCGAGGAACCACAGGATCGCCGCCACTCGCCTCCCCTTCCGTGGGGCGCGGACACCGATTCTCCGCACCCGAACGGGTCGCGGCGTCGACTCGGAACGGCTGACGCCGGGGATCTCACCCGCCCGGCGCAAGGGCGGACGGCCCCCGTGGGCACCGCCCGCCGACGCGGCGGCCCCGTCGGACGTCCGACGATCCACCGGGCCGGGGCATCCCGGATGACGAAGCACCGAGCGAGTGTCCGGACGTGTTCGGGCGGCAGACCTGGGTAGCCGGGTCTGGGGGGCGACGGAACCGAGCAGCACGGCACGGAACGGAACGAGCACATGACGTCCTTCGGCTATTTCTTGTCCTGTGAGGAGTTCACCCCGGCGCAACTGCTGCACCAGGCGCGTCTGGCAGCGGACTCGGGATTCACCCGCTTGGCCATCTCCGACCACTACCACCCGTGGACGGACGCCCAGGGCAACAGCCCCTTCGTGTGGTCGATGATCGGCGCCCTCTCCCAGACCGTGGACCTGCCCGTCACCACACTCGTCACCTGCCCCACCGTGCGGCTGCACCCGGCAGTGACCGCCCAGGCGGCAGCCACCTCCAGCGTGCTGCTTGGATGCCGGTTCGCGCTGGGTGTGGGCACCGGTGAAGCCCTCAACGAGCATGTCCTCGGCGACCGGTGGCCCGCGTTCGACGAGCGGGCGGACATGCTGGAGGAGGCCGTGGAGGTGATGCGGAAGCTGTTCACCGGCGACCGGACCAGCCACCGGGGCAAGCACTATACGGTCGACAACGCCCGCCTCTACACCGCTCCCCGGGGTCCCCTACCCATCCTGGTCTCGGGCTTCGGCCCCAAAGCGGCCGAGCTCGCCGGCCGCATCGGGGACGGCTTCGTCACCATGGCCCCGGACGAGGACGCCGTCAGCTCATTCCGCGAGGCCGGCGGCGACGGCAAACGTGTCGTCGGAGGGCTGAAGGTCTGCTGGGGCCAGAACCGGGAAAATGCAGTCGACACCGTTCACCGCCTGTGGCCGACCGAGCACCTGCCCGGCGAGTTGAACCAGATCCTTCCCACGCCTGCCCACTTCGAGCAGGCGACCGAGCTCGTCACCCGACAGCAGGTGTCCGATTCCGTACCGTGCGGCCCTGACGTGGAAGAGCACGTCGATGCCGTGCGCACCTACGTGACGGCCGGGTTCGACGAGGTGTACGTCGGACAGGTCGGGCAGGGCCAGGAAGACTTCTTCGCCGCCTACCGCGACAAGGTTCTTCCCGCCTTGAACCGCTGACGCCCTGCGCCGGGAACGGAGCGCGGGACCTCCTGGGGTGGGGCCGCCTCGTTCGAGCCTCGCAAGCGGGCCGGGGCGTACCCCGGCCGGTGCGGGCAGGCGCGGCCCACAGCGACCGAACTCATCGAGAGGCAGACATGAGCGACGGCAAAGACCTCCGCCGAGGTGACGAGGTCTCGTGGAGAAGTCATGGCCGGACCGTCCCCGGGAAGGTGAAGAAGAAGATCACGAAGCGGACCCGTGCCGCAGGTCGCACGGTCGACGCCAGGAGGGAAGAACCCCAGTACGAGGTGGAGAGCCACACGTCAGGGCGATCCGCCGTCCACAGGCCCGAGGCGCTCCGTTGGAAGGGCGGCTCCTGAGACCCGCATGCCGCCGTCCGGCGCTCACGAAACGCCTGCGCGCGCACGCGGTGCGTGGCCACGCGGTGTCCGGCGCGCGGCACGTTCGCTCTCCAGGAGCGCCTGCTCGACGCCGCGCTGCGCGCTCACGTCCTGGAAGAAGCCGTGCACCCCGATGGGGGTGCCGTCGAGGGCCCGGTTCGCCTCGGCGACGATCCGCACGTGGCGCACCCCGTGCGAGCCGACGATCCGGAATGCCTGGTCGATCGCCTGCCCGTCCCCAGCAGCCGTTCGACGGCGGAGGCCAGTGCGGGAAGGTTCTTCGGTGACCAGGTGTCGGGCAGCTCCTCCAGGGCCATCGGCCCGTCGGCCGGGTCGCGGTCGAAGACGGCGTAGACCTGGTCGGGCCAGGTGACGGTGTCCGTGACCAGGTTCCAGCTCGCCCATCCGAGGTTGCCGAGCCTCTGCATGTCGCTGAGGCGGCGTGTCTCGCGTTCGCTGGTGTCGTGCCGGAGCCAGGACACGATCAGGTGGTCGTCGAGCCGGGAGGCGCGGACCGAGTGGCCGGACTTCCGCGCGACCCCGGCGACCACCTCCTGGTAGGTGAAGGGCTCGCCCTCGTATGTGGTTCCCGTGGTGAGCGTCTCCAGGTACCCGTCCCACACGGCCGTGCCCGCGATGGTCGGGTACGTCTCCAGGAGCAGGCGGCCCACGAGTTCCTGCCCCGCCGCCCGGCCACGTCCACCGATTCGGGCGTGGCCGCGTCGATGCGGTAGTCCTCGACCTCACCGTTCTCCGAGCGCAGCGGGGTGAGCAGGACCGCGGGTCCGGCCATGGCGTCCAGGACGTGTTGTACGGGGGTCACGCCGGCGACCGCCTCGACCTCACCGGAGACGGTGGAGCGGGGCACGGCTGGCCACCCCAAGGGGCCGGCACACAGCTGGACCGCCCGGCGCAGCAGGGCGCGGGTGGCGGCGGGGAAGGGTCCGGCTCGCTGCCGCAGGAACCCGACGGCCGCCTTCGGGAGTCCGTCGTGGGGTACGGGGAGCCAGGCCCTGGTCAGCCACTGGCCCGCCGGGTCCCCGCCGATCAGCAGGTAGCGGCGGCCCTCCAGGTCCGGGTCCTCCAGCCACACGGCCCGGCGCGCGGCGATCGCCTCGTGGCGGCGACGCCGCTGAGCGGGGGATGTGACGCCATTGCTGGGCCAGGACAGCTCGACCCTCCGGCCGAGCGGAGGGGCACCGGGGCGGTGGAGGAGTTGCCTGGGGCGGTGGGGACGCCTGGGGCAGCCGGAGCCGCCTGGCGGGAGCGCACCCGGCCCAGGGTGATCCAGCACTCCTCGATCAGGGTGTGGCGCCGTTCGTCGGCGCGTGCGAGCAGCGTCTCGTGCGCCGTGTCGGCAGAGACTCCCGCCGGCCCGGCCCCTACGCGCGGGCCGCCGGGGTCGGTCCCGGGTCGGTCCCCACTGCGTACGGGCCGAACCCAACGGTTCGGGTACAGCCCCACGCGGCGGACCAGTCGGTCAGATGCCCATCTCGTGGCCGTAGTACTGGCCGACCTCCTCGCGGTATGCGACGTTGCCGCGGTGCTTGTCCTTGTCGTACTCGGGGGAGTTCTTGATCTGCTCCTTGGTCAGGTTGACGTGGACCTTTTCCTCCTTCATGTCGACGCGGACGACGGTGCCTGCGGGCAGGAGGACTTCCTTGCCGAAGATCCACGGGCCGGTGTCGACGACGAGGTAGGAGGAGCCGACCTCCGCTGTGGCCTCGTCGACCTTGCCGATGTGCCCGTCGCTGGCCTCGACCTTGAAGCCGACCAGGTTGGTCCCAGGGTTGTAATGCGACTCCGGGTTGTAGCTCCACAGGTTCTCGGTCACGGGAATCTCCTCTTCTGGACTGGGTGGTCGCCCGGCCGCCGGTGTGGGGGCCGCCGCCCCCATCCCTGCCCCGCTGCGGCTACGGCCGGAGCCTGCGGCTACGCCAACCGCCACAGCTGCCACCCGGACGAGAGACCTTCCACGCACACCGGCCGGTTCGGAACGGCTCCCGACGGAGAGCCCTACCGTCGGGTACGAGACCAGTTGCATCGCCCTCGGCGGCCCATACCGGCGACAGCCGAGCTGTGGAAAGCCGGAGGAAGTCCGGCGAGTCCGAGGCCGCGCATGTCGCGCCGCCCTGCGCGTGCTTCGCGGCCTCGAGCACGGTCTCCTGAGCGCCGATGCACGTTGCGTCCGCCGTCTTGATGTCGCGGGCCTTCGTCATCTGCCGTACTCGTTCATCCTCGTTTGCAGGGTGGGGCCAGCCTGCGCACGCCGACCGGCCACGGGAGCTATGGCTGTCCCCTGCCCCCGCTCGGTAACGGCATTCGCCCCCCAACCACCCCGGCCCAACCTCAGACCCTCTACTCGGCCTACTCGGCCTACTCGGCCGCGGACCGGCCCGGGTACCGATGTCCCGTGTCACCACCGGCGTCACATCACAGTCTGGAGGCCGACGGACTTCTGCGCCTCCTCTGCCTGCACCGACTCCGACTCCTCGGGGACCGGGCGCCGCGCTCTCAGACCGTGCGGACTTCGCCGCCGGGGTAGCTGCCCCCGTCTGGGCCGTCTCTTTCGGATCTTGTCGGCCGAGCCCGCGGCGTCGGGTGCCGTGTCCGGCAAGGCGGAGGGGCGCCCTTGTAGTGGACGTACTCGGGCGCCCCGACAACGCGGTCGGGTGCGGTGCCGGGCGTCGCGGGCCCGGCAAGATCCGGAAGAGAGGGCCTAACGCTGCCGCGGTGCATCTGCGGTCCGACGGGCAGCATCCTGTTGGGCCAGGGCCGCTCCCATGGCGCGGGCTGCGTCAGCGGAGTCCTGCAGGGAGCGGCGCAGCAGGTGGGTGGGGCGGTTGCGGTCATGGCCGGCGGGCGGGTACAGCCTGTCGACGAGGTCCATGAGGTTGCGCGGCTGCGGCTGCCAGTTGTAGGCGAAGAACGCGATTCCGCGCGCGCCCAGGCGACGGGCGAAGGCTGTCAAGCCGTGCAGGCCGGTGACGTCCATGAAGGTCAGGTGCCGCATGTCGCAAGCCACCGCGGCGACGCCTTCGAGGCGTGCCTGCACCTCGTCGAGAGCGGCTCTGGTCTCCAGGTCGAGCTCGCCAGTGGGGGTGAGATGCATGGTCGGTCCGTAGCGCCTCGTCATCAGCCGGAAGTCCATGTCGTCTCACCTCGCCACGCCCCGCGCACTTCATGCACGCCCACCCGTATCCGGGCACCGGATGGCCCGAATCGATACTCTCTCTGCCCTACGGCCGGGCGCAAGCCCGCCTCTCCGGGGCGCGGCGGGGGCTTCAGCGGGCAGGTTCCCACGCTCCGGGGCCCGCGCCACGCCACTCCACAAAGTCGGGGTCGGTAAGGTCCACATCCTCCGCGTTCTCCAGACCGGCGGCGGCGAGGAAGACACGGATGTCGGCCGGGCGGTGCGCGACACCGATGGCGACCCCGTCGTAGCGCACCCGGCGCCATCCCTGCTCGTCGGGCGGGTAGACGATCAGCTTGGCGGACATGTGCCCAGCCTCTTCCCCGCCCTGCCGCTCGGCACCTCTCCGCAGCCGAAAGGGTGACGCTCCGGTACGGTTGCGCGCACCCCGGCCGTCGGCTCCGCACGGGACAATATCGATGACGCGCGGATGCAGCCGTGTGAGGAGGCCCGGTGCGGACAGGATGGGACAGGTGACATTCTCCGACGCCGTGTACCTGGCCATGGGAATCGGCGCGCTCGGCGCGGCCGTGCTTCCCCGGCTCGTCTTCCGCCGTCCGTTGTCCATGCCGATGGTGTTCCTGGCTGCGGGAATGCTGATCGCCGTGGTTCCGGTGGGGGTGCCGGTGGTGGAACCGGGCAGGCACCGGTTGTGGGTGGAGCACGCGGCGGAACTGTGCGTCATCGTGTCCCTGATGGGGGCAGGGCTCGCGCTCAACCGGCCCGTAGGCCTGCGATCATGGATGAGTCCCTGGCGGTTGCTGGGCATCAGCATGCCACTGACCATCGCGGCGATGGCCGCAGTCACAGCGCTGCTCCTGCAATGGCCGCTCGCGCCGGCCCTGCTACTGGCGGCCGTGCTGTCGCCGACGGATCCGGTGCTGGCGGCGGAGGTGCGGGTGGGGGAACCCACCGACGCGGAGGACGACGAGGACGAGGTCCGGTTCTCCCTCACAGCAGAGGCCGGGCTGAACGACGGTCTGGCCTTCCCCTTCGTGCTTGCGGCGCTCGCTCTGGCCGCGGCGCCCGGCGGCGGGACGGCGGCAGGCTGGATCGGGCAGTGGTTCCTCGTCGAGGTCCTGGCCCGCACCGCCGTCGGAGTCGCGGTCGGCCTCGTCGCAGGGCGGCTGCTGGGCCTGTTGTTCTTCAGGGCCCGGCCGTCGGCACTTCGGCTCTCCGAGCACATGGAGGGATTCGTCGCCCTGGGCGCCACCTTCCTCGCCTACGGGGCCGCCGAGTTGCTGCACGGCTACGGTTTCCTCGCCGTCTTCGTCACCGCCTGCACCATCCGGGCCGCCGAACGCAGCCACGGCTACCACCAGGTCCTGCACGAGTTCACCGAACAGATCGAACGTCTCCTGACCGCCTTCCTGCTCTTCCTGCTCGGTGGCTTCCTCGTCGCCTATGGACTGCCTTCCCTCACCTGGCGGGGGGCCCTGGTAGGGCTCCTGCTGGTTCTCGTCGTGCGGCCTGCCGCCGGATGGGTGAGCCTGCTCGGCGTCGGTAGCGGCCGGCGCGAACGCCTGGTCACGGCTGTGTTCGGGATCCGCGGCATCGGCTCGGTGTTCTACCTCGCCTACGCCCTCGGCCACGGCGAGCACTTCGGTGCACACGCCGAGCAGCTGTGGGCCGTTGTCGCCTTCACCGTGCTGCTGTCCGTCCTCCTGCACGGCGCCACCGCCACCCCCGTCATCCGCCGCCTCGACCGGCTCCGCCGCTCCTCCCCCACGCCTCCCTGACCGGGCAGCCGGCGCTCGGATGTTGCCGTTTTTCGAGGGCGGCACAACAGGAGTCAACCTGACCCGGCCCTGAAGGACCGGGCCAGAGTCCGCGGGCTGGGGCGGCCCGCGCGGCCGGAGCACCGCGAAGTGAGGTGAGGAGTATGACCACCGGCGGGTTTCATGCCGCGAACGCAGTGGTCACCGGCTCCGATTCCGGTATCGGCCGGGCCGTGGCCGTACGGTCGTTTGCCGAGTCCGCCATCGACGTGGGCATCACCTGGCACACCGACGCGCGGGGCGCGCGGGACACTGCCGAGGAGGTCCGCAGTTGCGGACGCCGGAGGGTGGTTACGTGCGGCAGGTACGGGACGTCGACCAGGTCGGTCCCCTGCTGTGCGGCCAGCGCGCGGCTCGCAGGGTGATCCGTCAAGGCCGGGGCGGTCGGATCGTCAACATCACGTCCGTTCACGAGCACCAGCCGAAGGTGGGCGCAGCTCCGTACTGCGCGGCCAAGGCCGGCCTTGGGCTGCTGACCCAGGTGATGGCTCTGGAACTGGCTGAATACGGCATCACCGTTAACGCCGTCGCGCCGGACGAGATCGCCACCCCCATGACCGGACAGGAAGATGAGGACGTCCGGTCGGTGCTCGGATCGCATCTGGATCACGAACAGTGGCGCAGGCCCTGAAGGAGCCCCCGTCCGGGGAAACCGGGTTGTCCCCGACAGAGAGCCCGGGCAGCACGGAGTGACGTGCGAGGGCGATCAGAGGTGGCTTCGACTGCCATGTGGCTGCGCCCACCGGCGGTGCAGGGCAGCGCGTGCCTCCGAGGGGAGGAGACGGGTCACCGAATGCTGTGCCCGGGTGCGCAGAGATCCCGCGACCTTGCGAGTTCTACGGTCCATGAGTGCTCGGTAGCCCTGGCGCGCCACCAGCGCGGGATCGTCCTTCTTCGCACGTCCCAGACGGGTGTCGAGCAGACCCGCACGCACAAAGAACCGGGTGTCGGTGGCACCGGGCATCAGCGCGGTGACGGACACTCCGGAGCCCTTCACCTCGCTGTGGAGGGCTTCGGCGAAGGATTTCAGGAAGGCCTTGGAGGCGTTGTAGACCGCGTGGTACGGGCCCGGGATCTCGGCGGCCACCGACGCCACGACGAGTATCCGCCCGTCTCCACGACGGACCATGTCACTGAGCAATTGGTGGGTCAGGTGCACGGTCGAGAAGACATTGACGTCGATGACGCGGGCCAGATCCGCGAGGTCGGTTTCCAAAAAGGCGCCCCCACGACCGATACCGGCGTTCAGGACCGCCGCGCCTACCGGCCTGCCGAGGGCGCGTAGATCTGCCAGGAAGCTTTCCACACCTTCGGAGGTCGCCAGATCGACGCGGGTCGCGTGCACGTGCGTGCCGTACGGCCGCAGGCGCGCCACCGCGTCGTCGAGGAGTCCGTCATCGGCTGTGAGCGCCAGGTCGTACCCGTGCCGGGCGAACTCCCGGGCCAGCTCGAAACCGATGCCGCTGGAGGCGCCGGTGATCACGGCAAGGGGATGCGGGGTGTGCATGGCAATCTGCGCCTCTCGTCCGGTGCCTGGGGGCAACGCGTTCCGGGGAGGACCTGTTCACGAAGCCCCTGCCCGGAACCGGGCTCCTCAAGCCCCGCGGTCACGGGTCCGCGCCGATGGGCGGCTGCTGTCCCTACAGGAGCGGGTAGGCGGACGATTCCAGCCGCGGTTCGGTCCTGTCGGCGCCGCACACCCGCGCAGCGTTGGAAGCGGTCCTGCGCGAAGGCTCTGGAAGGCCGGGCGCTTCCTGTTTCGGGCGTGGTTGACGGCGTCGAGGTATACGGCCGACAAGCCTTGGTCCGTATCGGTGGAGAAGCGCTGCTTCTGTCGCAGTTCACCGCAGGCTGGCAGGTGGTCGCCGCCGGCTGCACGCCCCAGGGCGACAAGCCCCACCGATGCCTCGCGAAGGGCGGCTGACGTGCGTGGCCTTTCGTCACCTGCCTGCTCGTGATCGTGGGCGGCCCGGGCTACTTCATCGCGTTCGGAGCGATGCACCGATGAGCCGACAGCAACGGTTCTGGCGGGACAACAACACGCGGCTGGACTGCGCGCGAAGCAGCAACAGAAGACCTGCCCGAACCGTGACCACAAGGCCACTGCCTGCTGGGGTCCGCAACGAGTACTCGGCCTCGGCGCGCCATGCCCGGGCCTCAGGCACAAGCGGACGCCCGACACAGCGGCGGCCGCCGAGCGGCGATCTCCGCTCGACGGCCGCCGTCCGCCGTCCGCCGTCCGCCGCAGCCACTCCCGGGCGGGGGGGCGGGCGGGCAGCGGTCAGACCTGTCCTCGCCATTGGCCGGTGGCCGCGCCGCGGTCTTCGATGAAGTGCTTGAAGCGCCTCAGGTCGCCCTTGACCTGCCGGTCGACGAACCCGAGTTTGTCGCCGATGTTCTCCGCCATCCCGTCCGGGTCGAAGTCCATCATCAGCGTGACCTCGGTGTGGGCCGGGTCGATGGGCCGGAACGTCACCAGCCCCGACTGCTCGGTCTCATCGCCCACGGTGACCCAGGCGACCTTCATATCGGGAATCTGCTCGGTGATCTCCGCGTCGAACTCCCGCTCCACCCCGGCGATCTTCGTCACCCAGTGCGTGAGCGTGTCCGTACGCTGCTCGATCCGCTGCACCCCGTCCATGAACTCCGGGAACGATTCGAACTGCGTCCACTGGTTGTAAGCCGTCGTCACCGGCACATCAACCTCGATCGATTCCTTCACTTGCGACATCGGAGAAGTCCTTTCGACTGCTGTTCGACTGCTGTTCCGCGGCCGTGGCCCGCGGTGGTCGGTTCATCCCTCCCCCGCACCCACGCGCCTGCCCGTTCTCCGCCGCGGCAACCACTCGCCGGGAACGAGGCGAGCGGCGTGTCCGCAGCAGCCGGCCCACCCCGAGTGGCGGCATCCCGAATGGGCATGGCACGGCAAGCTCCGTGCCCGGGGCGCGGTCCCGTCGCGGCCAGCTCGTTCCGGACCCTGTCAGGTCAGAGCGGGCGCGCGAAGGTCACTGCCGCCGTACTCAACGCTCTGGTGCTGGGGATCTCGCGACACTGGTCCCAGCGGACGCGCTCCACCCGTCTTGGCCTGTCTCCATCCTCTGGCATGCAAGCACCCGGGCGACGGCCCGGGCGGTGTTCAAAGCCGCCGCACGGGTCCAGGGCGGGGTCAGTGACCGAGGGGCGCGCTTGAGTTCGGCCTTGGGCTACAACCGGGCCCTGCGCGACCTGATCGCCGCCGGCAGGGCCGAGCCGTCCTTCCTCGTCTCCCACGAACTCCCCCTCGACGAGGCGCCGTCGGCGTACGAGCACTTCGACAACCGCGACGACGGCTGGACCAAGGTCGTCCTCCACCCCGACGGCCGCAAACGTACAAGCTGACCGCACCACGTGCGGTGCAGCCCGGACGCGCCGGACTCACCCCGTACGTCAGGGGCCGATCACGTGGTTTCCAGCGTCCCGGTCGCGTGCCTCCCTCAGCGGCTCCCTCCGGCGGGCCATGCTCCACGCAAGGGGAACCTGATGCGCGGAGGGTGCGGTGCTGCTGAAGAGGACACGGGTCCGCGCCGCGCGGGGGGCGAACCGGGCGGCGCGCCGTTCGTTCCGCGGACTGGATGAGCGCCTGCCCCTCGCCGACGCGGCACGGACCACCGTGCGCAAGGCCTTCCCGGACCACTGGTCGTTCCTCCTCGGGGAGATCGCCCTCTACAGCCTGCTCGTCCTGCTCCTCACCGGCACCTGGCTCACCTTCTTCTTCCAGCCGTCGATGCAGGACACCGTCTACGCAGGTCCGTACGCCCCGCTGCGCGGGCAGCAGGTCTCAGAGGCGTTCGCGTCCACCCTGCGCCTCAGCTTCGAGGTGCGCGGCGGCCTGCTGATCCGCCAGATGCACCACTGGGCGGCACTGCTGTTCGTGTTCGCGATCGGGGCGCACCTACTGCGCGTGTTCCTCACGGGCGCGTTCCGCCGGCCGAGGGAGGCGAACTGGGTCGTCGGGGTGACCATGCTGTTGCTGGCCCTGGTGGAGGGCTTCGCCGGTTACTCCCTGCCGGACGACCTGCTGTCGGGTACGGGGCTGCGGACCGCCCAGGGGATCATGCTGTCCGTGCCGGTGGCCGGGACGTATCTGTCGTTCTTCGCCTTCGGCGGCGAGTACCCGGGCCAGGACATCGTCGCGCGCCTGTATCCCGTCCACATCCTTCTGGTGCCCGGTCTGCTCGTCGGGCTGGTCTCCCTGCACCTCCTGCTGGTCGTGCACCTGAAACACACCCAGTGGGCGGGTCCCGGCCGCACCGGCCGCAACGTCGTGGGCAAGCCGCTCTTCCCGCACTACACGGCGAAGTCCGCCGGACTGTTCTTCCTGACCTCCGCCGTCCTCGCCGCCCTCGGCGCGCTCGCCCAGATCAACCCGGTCTGGGCGTACGGCCCGTACCGGACGGACGTGGTGTCCACGGGTGCGCAGCCGGACTGGTACGTCGGCTTCCTGGAGGGGGCGCTGCGCCTGATGCCCGGGGTCGAGACCCGGCTGTGGGGGCACACGCTCATGTGGAATCCGCTGGTGCCCGGCGTCCTGCTTCCCGGTCTGCTGTTCGCCGGCCTGTACGGGTACCCGTTCTTCGAGCGGTGGATCACCGGCAGCCACGGCGAACGCCATGTGTGCGACCGGCCCCGGAATCGCCCCGCCCGAACTGCCCTGGGTGTCGCCGTCCTCACCTCGTACGTCGTGCTGCTCCTGGCCGGGGCTCAGGACATCATCGCCTTCATCACCGAGATTTCGGTTCAGGCCCTCACCTGGACCCTGCGCTGCGCGGTCGTGCTCCTGCCACCTCTCGCGTTCTGGCTCACCCGGCGCCTGTGCCTCGCTCTCCAGGCCCGCGATGCCGAGCAGCTGGTGCGCGGGGCGGAGAGCGGCGAGGTGCGCGAGAGCGTGGAAGGCGGCTTCTCGGCCGGGCGCGTACCGCTGCCCGCCGAGCAGCGGTACGTCAATGCCGTGTACGAGGTGAACACCCCGCTGCCCCGGCAGTCGGCCGGATCTGCCTCGGCGCGGGGGACATGGCCGGCCCGTCTGCGCGATGCCCTCAGCCGTTGGTACTACGCCGGCCGGTTGCGGTCCCCGCTCAGCACGGAGGACCACCTGCGGGCACAGGACATGATCGCCGGACCGGACGAGCCCGTCCGCGAGCGGGCGGACCGGACCTGAGAGGGCCGGGGTCAGCTGTCCGCACGGCGCGGGCGGAAGACGAACCCGAACACCCCGGGCGCAAGGACGCCGAAGCCGATCAGGGCCAGCCACAGCCCCTGCACCACTCCGAGCCCGATCAGGGCGGCCCCCGCCGCCGAGACCACGGGGGCGTAACTGCGTGCGGGGAAGAAGAAGCGGCGGTCCCCGCCTCCGGCGACCTGCGCCGTCCCGTCGTCCTCGGGCCGCCGCCCGTCGCGGGAGAACTGCCGCCACATGAAGGCGGCGACGAGGGCGGACATCAGGAGCGAGACCATGAGCGCGGAGATGCCCGCCGGATCGTCCGACAGCGCCGCGTAGATGCCTCCGGTCAACGCGAAGAACACCGCGACCCCGGTGAACAGCCAGGCTTCCGCCCTCATCGCGGCCTCACCTCCGGATGGTGCAGATCGAACGCGGGCGAGTCCGTGCGGATACGGGGCAGCGCGTGGAAGTTGTGCCGCGGTGGCGGACAGCCGGTCGCCCATTCCAGGGAACGTCCCCAACCCCACGGGTCGTCCGACGTGACACGGACGCCGATGCGGGCCGTGCGCCAGACGTTGTAGAGGAAGGGCAGCGTCGAGAGCCCCAGCAGGAACGCCCCGATCGTGGACAGCGTGTTCAGGAGGGTGAATCCGTCGGCCGCCAGGTAGTCGGCGTAGCGCCGGGGCATTCCCTGCTCCCCCAGCCAGTGCTGGACGAGGAAGGTGAGCTGGAAGCCGACGAACAGCGTCCAGAAATGGATCTTCCCCAGGCGTTCGTCGAGCATCCGGCCGGTGAACTTGGGCCACCAGAAGTAGAAGCCGGCGAACGTGGCGAAGACGATGGTGCCGAACAGCACGTAGTGGAGGTGTGCCACGACGAAATAGCTGTCGGTGAGGTGGAAGTCCATCGGCGGGGAGGCGACGACCACCCCGGTCAGCCCGCCCAGCAGGAACGTGACGAGGAAGCCCATGCACCACAGCATCGGCGTCTCGAACGACAGCGAGCCGTTCCACATCGTCCCGATCCAGTTGAAGAACTTCACCCCGGTCGGCACGGCGATCAGGAACGAGAGCAGCGAGAAGAACGGCAGCAGCACCGCGCCGGTGGCGAACATGTGGTGCGCCCATACCGTCGCCGAGAGCCCCGTGATCGCCATCGTCGCACCGACCAGAGCGACGTACCCGAAGATGGGCTTCCGGCTGAACACCGGCACGATTTCGCTGACCACCCCGAAGAAGGGCAGCGCGACGATATAGACCTCCGGATGGCCGAAGAACCAGAACAGGTGCTGCCACAGCAACGCCCCGCCGTTCGCGGCGTCGAAGACGTGCGCGCCGAGCTTCCGGTCGGCCTCCAGGGCCAGGAGCGCGGCCGTGAGCACGGGGAAGGCGAGCAGCGCCAGGATAGAGGTGAACAGCACGTTCCAGGTGAAGATCGGCATCCGGAAGAGGGTCATCCCCGGTGCGCGCAGGCACACGATGGTGGTGATGAAGTTGACCGACCCCAGGATGGTGCTCAGGCCGGACACCGCCAGGCCCATGATCCAGAGGTCCGCGCCGACGCCCGGGGAGAAGACCGCTCCGTTGAGGGGCGCATACGCGAACCAGCCGAAGGCAGCGGAGCCGTTCGCCGTCAGGAATCCGCTGACCACCATGAGCCCGCCGAACAAGTACACCCAGTAGGTGAAGGCGTTCAAGCGCGGGAACGCGACATCGGGGGCACCGATCTGCAGGGGCATCACGGCGTTGGCGAAGCCAGTGAAGGTCGGGGTCGCAAACAGCAGCATCATGATCGTGCCGTGCACCGTGAACAGCTGGTTGTACTGCTCGGCCGAGACGATCTGCATCCCGGGACGTGCCAGTTCGGCTCTCATCAGCAGCGCCAGCACACCGGCGAACAGGAAGAACCCGAACGCGGTGACGAGGTACATGTAACCGATCACCTTGTGGTCGGTGGTCGACAACACCTCCTGCACACGCGCTCCTACGGCCGCCCTACGGTGCCCCTCCTCGGGCGCGGCCGTCCGAGCAACGGACTCCGAAGGCGCCGCACCCTCCTCGACCGACACCATGGGCCTCCCCGCAAGACGCACTCCGGGCCACCCCATCGCAGCCTCTCGCCAACCCTGGCAGCCCACGACCCCGCCCGGCGGTAGGCCCACGGCGCGCCGTCCGCGCCGATGTCCGCGGGCCGGGCAATCGAGTGAGCGTGCCCGCGTGGACAGAACCAAGTGCGGCAGGTCCGCTTTCGCGCGGAGTGGAGCCGCACGCGTAAAGGCAGTGCTCCCGGGCCCCGACCGATCCGTGGAGCACAGCGTTCGAGCAAGAATAAAGTGGAAGTATGCGTGCGCCTGGGCACAGTCATTCCACGGGCTGGGTCCGTCATTGTTCCCGTAGCGGTCGGCGGATGGGTAGAGGCTGTCGAGGAGGCGCCGAAGCGATGCGCGCCTGCACAGGCGGTGCACGTCGATGGTCGCGCTGCCCCACTGCCCTCCGCAAACCCGCCCCCACCGGGCCGGGGCTGGGGGGGGCGGCGCGGCTGGCGGGGCGGCGGGGCGGCGGCGGTGCGCCGCCGGCGCCGGCCTTCACGGCGCCGGGTCCCGGTCGCTGAGGGTCAGGTGTGCAGGCGGCTGTTGAGGCCGTCCTGGTCCCCGGCCGTCTCGTCGTTGAACCAGTAGTCGCCGGCCGCCAGGTACCGGAACGAGTGGACGCTCTCCATGGGCAGCGCGACCGTGACCGCGCGCTTGCCGTCCTTGCGCGCCTTGAGGGTGTGGACTCCCGGCTGCCAATCGTTGAAGTCACCCACCACGCTGACCGGACCCGGCGGAATGTCCGCGGGGAGGATGAAGGTGACCTCGGTGCGGTCCTTCTTCAGCGTGCGTTCCAGCATGGGGCAGCTCCTGACAGCGTCAGCGGATGGGTACACCGCCCATCGTCGGGGGCAGACCCGCCGACCAACCGCCGACCCGGCCGCCCACCGTCCCGGCATCACCCACCCACCACATCCGGTGACACAAATGGTGCGCGATGTGACCTTACGTGTCAGTGTGGCTGCAGAAATCCGCACCAACGTCTACGTCGTCGCATCCCACGCACGCAGGACCCGCCCGGGGCGAAGTCGCCCGGCCGGGTCCTGTCATGTGCCGCGCCGCTCGGATCCGCCAGGCGGGAGCAGGGTCACGGACCGGTGCGCCGGTCAGCCCGCATGGCCGCCGACGGCTGCAAGCGATTCATGCGGGGCACGACTCGGGCCGTCATTCCAGCACCGCTGTCTCGGCACTCCATTGCGGCGGGTGCCGCAGCTGTAGCCCTGCCGGGCGGCCTTTGCTGAGGGCGAGGGCGCTGCCGCTGCTGCGAGGGCGGGATCAGGCGGCTTGGCGCTGCCTCAGTTCGGCCTGCCCGAAAAGGAGGGCGTAGCCGTCCGGGAGGCGGTGGAGGATGCGGGCGAGGAGGTCGGGTCCGGCGAGGCGGGCGGCGACGGCGAGTACGGCGCCGGTGTCCCACCGCGCGGTGGCCGGCGTGCCGCCGGTGCGGGCGGCCAGGTCCTTGACGAAGCCCCAGCCGGTGAGCTGTTCGGTGGCGGGAATCCGGGAGGTCAGGATAAGGGCTGCCTCCACGGGCAGGCACTGTGCGAGGTCGACGCGTTCGTCGCCGGTGACCTGCCGGCCGAGGGCGGCCAGGACGTTGTGAACGGCTTCTTCGGCGCGTTGGCGGGTGGGGTAGGCGCCCTCGTAGCGGACGCGTTCCAGCATCTGGTCGAACGTCATGGCCGTCCGGGACGGATTCGGTCGAGGCTGGTCGTACATGGTGCTGCGGTTGCCTTTCTCTTCGAAGATCAAGGGACGGCCGGCGGCGGTCAGGTTTGCTGGGGGTACCCGAAGAGGACGTCGTAGCCGGGTGGGAGCTGGAGCAGAACCTCGCGTACGAGGACGTCACCTGCGGTGGCGGCCACGGTGCTGAGGACCGCGCCGATGTCCCACAGGGCCGTTTTCTCGTTGGCGCCTTCGATCCAGGCCGTGCTGGCTCGGACGAATCGTTCCGGGGAGAGCGGTTCCGCGGCCTGCAGGGGGTTCAGAAGAATCAGCGCGTATGTCTCGGGGAGCCGGGCTGCGAGTTCGGCTCGCACGGTGCCGACCAGGTGTGCGCCCAGCAGGGCCAGAACGACGCGGGCCGCCCGGTCGGCTTCTTCCCGAGTCTCGTACTGGCCCCGTTCCTGGACGTGGGCCAGGAACGACTCCCGGCGCATCGACATCACGTCACCTCCGGGGAAGGGGAAGCGGACGAGGCGTGCGGAGGACAGGGGTGCCGGAGGGGGGATCGGGTTCCCCGTCCTCCGCCGCTGGTGCGGGGCTGGTCAGCCGGAGATCTCCTTGCGGCCGGACTCGCCGCCGATGGCGATCTTCCGCGGCTTGGCGCGTTCGGCGATCGGGATCCGCAGGGTCAGGACACCCGCGTCGTAGTCGGCCTCGATGCGCTCGGTGTCGAGGGTGTCGGCCAGCATGACCTGGCGGGAGAAGACACCGAGGGGCCGCTCGGAGAGTTCCATCTGTACGCCGTCGGACTTCCCCGTGGGCCGGCGCTCAGCCTTCACCGTCAGCATGTTCCGCTCGACGTCGATGTCGATCGCCTCGGTGCTCACGCCGGGGAGGTCAAAGGCGATCACATACACGTCACCCTGGCGGTAGGCGTCCATCGGCATGACCGACGGCTTCGACCACGTGCCCGACGTGCCGGACAGCTGCTGGACGATCCGGTCCATCTCGCGGAACGGGTCAGTGCGCATCAACATCGCGAAACACCTCCAGTTGGTTCAGGCAGGAACTGCCAATGCGCTTCAACGTGCTTCCGTTGTAACATGTCATCGAAACGATGACAAGCAAGGAGTCATCTGGAGGATGACAACCGACGGAGAGTGTCATGAAGGAAGCCGCCCCCACGCCCACCCAGGTCCCCTTCCTTGCCGCCGCTGCGGCACTGGAGACCATTGCCCAGGCCGTCAGGGACGCACAGCACCCGCCCGCATCACCCACGGCCACGGCGGCGCACACGACGGAAGCAGGGCCGGACCCGGCTCTGGCCGCGCTGCTGATGCTGCGCGAGGTCCGCGAGCAGCTCGCCGGCTGGGAGAGCGGGCTGATCGAAACCGCCCGCGGCCGGGGCGCGAGCTGGGCCGACCTCGCCGGGCCCCTCGGGGTCGCCAGCCGCCAGGCCGCCGAACGCCGCTACCTGCGACTGCGCCCCGGCGCCGCCGGAAGCACCGGCGAGCAGCGTGTCCAGGCCACCCGCGACACCCGCGCCGCCGACCGCACCGTGAATGGCTGGGCCCGTGACAACGCGGCCGACCTGCGACGACTCGCCGGCCAGGTCACCGCCCTCACCGGTCTCCCCGCCAGCGCCGATTCCGCCGTCGACGACCTGAACCTGGCCCTTGCCGACAACGACGTCTCCCGCCTCGTGCGCCCGCTGGCCGACAGCCGTCCTCACCTGCGGCCGCAGGACGCCGAGCTCGCCGAACGCATCGATGCCCTGACCCGACACGCCGACCGGCTCCGCCAGGACACCCACGACCAGCGCAGCATGTGATCCGCACCCCCGAATCCTCGACCGGATGGCGGGCGTCGGGACCACGCCCGTCGACCCAAGGAGTGATCCACCATGGCCGAACACCCCTCCCGTGAGGCCGGCGACAGCGACGTCGCCGTTGACGTCCTTTGCCACACGGTCGCGGTCCGGCCCACCGGCGAGATCGACATCGAGACGGCAGTCTCCCTCCGGCTCGCCCTCACCGAGGCCCTCATTCACGCCTCGTCGGACAAGCCCGTCGTGGTCGACTGCAGCCACCTCACGTTCTGCGACTCCGCTGCCCTCAACGCGCTCCTCAGCGCGCGACGGGCAGCGCAGGAGACCGACACCGTCATCCGCCTGGCCGCCCCCAACCACCAGTTCCAGCGCCTCCTGGAGATAACCGGCGCCCTGCCCCTCTTCCCCGTGGACCCGGACCCGCCGACCGACGGCCGCCTTCCGACGGGACACCCCGACGGCCTGACTCGGTAGGCAGGCCTGCGGTCGGCGCAGGCCGATCGCAGACCAGCTGACCGAGGAACTCACCACGCGCACCTGGGTCGAGGAGCGCCACGTCACCTCCTTCAAAGCCGGGCGACCGCTGCGGGTCCACTTCGACATCGCGTCCCACCGCGTCGTGCGAGGGCCTGGGGACTCGAGATGTTCGCCCGGCTCGGGGACGTCGTCGCGGAGGTCCTGACCGAACGCACCGAGCACGCGGCGATGTTCCACGATCCCGACCGGCGCGAGCTACGCCGCATTGGCCAAGTCCGAGGGCCACATCGACGGATGTCCTCGACCAAGGCCATCCACTGGGGCCGACAACTGCCGTCGGCCACTGCACTTTGGCTGCGGCGGGCAAATACTCACGAGACACTTTCACGATCCGGCTTAAATGCCGCTGATGCCCTGCAAGCAGTCACCCAGCCCCACCGCCGGGGATACCGCGCCCCTGCTGCGGCGTTTCACGGCCGCCCGCCTCGCAGATCGTCCCGGCTCACTCTGGTAGGCATGGCGCCTGGAGATCGAGGAAGGCGTATTGTTCAGGAAGATGCCGTTACCCATTCATTTGTTATGTATGCACCGAACGTGACGAGGGAACGGGGATACTGTCATGAACTTCTCGGTTCGACGGAGTTCCGGCGACACCATGTGGCGCCACCCCCGCCCTGGCTGGCTGGATCCCCGGCACCCTTTCGGCTCCATGCGGCACCAAATGGGCCACTTCCTGGAACAGGCCGCCCTCGCCCAGGCCAGTCAGGGGTGGACACCCTTGACCGAAGAGGAAGAGACCGAAGACGCGTATGTGATCAAGGCCGAGATGCCGGGCATTCCCCGCGAGAACATCACCGTGGAGATGGACGGCAACGATCTGTTCATCACCGGCGAGCTCGACAAGAGGTCCGACAGGGCGCTCACCCAGCGCAAAGGCAGGTTCTGTTACCGGGCCAGCCTGTCCGGGGGTATCGACAGCGACAAGACCGAGGCCACTCTCGACAGGGGCGTCCTGACGGTCCGCATCTCCAAGTCGGGCGAATCCCAGCCGCGCCGGATCCCCATCACCGGCGGTTACGACCAGCGCGCCTGAGACGCTACGGCCGGCGAGGAGTTCTGCGGCACTGCGTCGCCTGAGTGCTCCCGCGGCTGCTGTCCCGGTCACATACCGAAAGGCCGCCCAACGGCCGGGACCGGGATCCGGCTCGCGCCGCCGCCGATTTCCTCGCCGCCTCCGAGCGCCCCCTGAAGGACCTCGCGGACAGGGGTGCCGCGGCGCAAGCAGCGCCGGCGTCACTCCATGATCGTGACCGGAGCCCTGAAGCTGTCCTCGGTAAGCAGGTCCAAGTCGAATACTCCGTCATTGGCCTGCTGCCAGACGCGTACGTAGTTGGTTTTCGCCGCCCAGGTGCCAAGGTCGGCAGTATCAGCGCTGTACTGCTGCCAGGTCGTTCCGTGCTCGTCCAAGTGATCCGGCCAGGCGTCGGGCCTGTACGCCCACACGGTGACGTGGGTGACGCGGCCGAGGGCTTGCCGGAACGGGTTGTTGGAGGCAGAGGACTCGACAGGGGCTTGCAGGGAGCCGAGGCGCCGCAACCCAAGGTAGGCGAGAGAGTACACGACGGCACCCTCACCCCTGTCCCATCCATCAGGGCGCACTGTAATGGCGTTCCCCTGGTAGTAGGCCGCGTCGTACAGCCTCGCTCCGATCTTCAGGCCGGGGTCGTTCGGCATGTCTCGTACTCCCGCGCCTCCGGGCTTGCGGTCCCGTGTCTCTCCGTCGCCGATCCCTGGGGCGGAATCGTCGAAATGCCGAGGTACGGCCGCATGAAAGGTCGCCGCTCCTCCTCGTCGGCATGCATGGCGAGCGACCAGACCAGCTTCCCACGTTTTGGTCACACTGCCGTGATCCGGCGACTGTCGGCTCTCGTATGTCGTATAACCGTGCGGGGCAAGTTGCTGTCCCGTCCGGCTCGTCGGACCGGTGGTGCCCCACGGGACGAGAACCCCGGGGGGCGGGGCTGTTTCCTTGCCGGATGCATGGTGGTCGGAAAGCACAGCAATCCCTCGCGAGCGATAGGGTGTAACTCGCGAGGAGGAGGCTGTCATGGGTGAAGCAGCTTCGACGACTACCCCCCGTGAACGGTACCGGCAGCAGGTTCGTTCAGAGATCAAAGAACGGGCCTGGGAGCAGATTACCGCTGCCGGAACGTCCGCGCTCTCCCTCAACGGGATCGCCAGGCTTATGGGTCTGAGCGGCACCGGGCTCTACCGATATTTCACGAGCCGCGACGAATTGCTCACGGAATTGGTTCATGACGCCTACCAGAGCCTGGTGGGGACACTCAGGAATGCGGCTGCCCAGGGTAAAGGGGATCTTGCAGGCCTCGGACAGGCCCTGCGCATATGGGCGCTCGATGACCCGCAGCGGTATTTCCTCGTCTACGGACCTCCGGTGCCGGGCTACCGCGCCCCCGCTGACGTTGCCGCATTGGCGGCGGAAATCATGGACATACTCACCGATGCCTGCGCCGATGTACCCGACGCGCCCGCCAGTACGACCGATACCTCACTGGAGAATGGCCCTGTGCAGTCGGTAGCCGAGACGGCGTCGGCGCAGCGCCTGGCCATCTCCTTTCGGACCCGGCTGCACGGGGTGCTCTCCCTGGAACTCAGCGGTCACTTCGCCGGAATGGACTGCGACCCGGCCCTGCTGTACCAGGCCGAGCTGGACCTGCTCGCGTCCCACTGAGCGCGCGAGGTCGCCCGGAGCCCGCCCGTTCAGCTCGGTTGGTCGGTCGGTTGGTTGGGGGCATCAAGGCATCAGCCGCGGGGCGGAAGGAGGGGGCCGAGGGGGCCGAGGTCGATGTTGAGGTCCTCCAGGGCGTAGCCGTGTTCCTCGCAGAGGTCGGCGAGGCTGTCATGGAGGGCGAGGAGGGTGGCACCGAGTTCTTCCTCCTGTTCGTCGGTGAGATCGCCGGCATCGACGCGGCGCAGGGCTTGGCGTTCGATGAGCTGGCGCAGGAGCTCGATGATGGTGAGGACGAGCTTCAGAAGGTCTTCCCCGACGGCGTCCGGGTCGGTTGTCAGGCGGTGGGCAGGGCGGGCGGGTTTGTCATGAGGGGCGGGGGGCGCCTGGATGAGCCGGAAGGCCTGGGAGAGGCTGTCGCCCAGGTCTTGGACTCGGCCGGGCCGGGGGTGTGGGGGCGGGAGGTGTTCACGGCTCATCGCGTCCGCCCTCCTGCTCCCGGGCGGGGCCGATCTCGGAGCTGACGGAGACGATGAGGGCACGCAGGGAGATGCGGACGAGGTCGATGTCGGCGATGGACAGGACGATGTCGCCGGTGAGGACGACTCCGCCGCTCAGGAGCCGGTCGAGGAGGTCGACGAGGGCGACCTGGCGGCCGGGCAAGGGCTCGCCGTGTTGGCTGACAGTCATGGTGGCGGCTCGGGGGCGTCGGTCGGGCCGGCCGCCGGCATGGCGAAGGAGTAGGGAGCCCAGGGGCCGGTGACCTCGATGCGCAGGTCGGGGTAGTGCTGGGCGGCGTCGGCGATGGCGGCCTGGAACGGCCTCGCCTGGTCGTCGGGGATGAGATAGGCGTCGTTGACGACGTTCTCCTCGGGGCCGGTGAGTTCGCCGCGCTGGGGTGCGTGGCGCACACGCTGGGTGGCATGGCGCGAGGCGATCGTCTCGAGGGTCTCGGCAGCCTGTTCTGCCTGCTGGTAGACGGCGTCGCGGGAGTGGCGCTGGGCCCTGCGTGCCTGCAGATAGGCCTTGCCCGGGCTGGCGGCCGGGGCGGGGGCCGCTGCAGGGGGCTGCGTGGCCTCGGGCGTGAGGTAAATCTTCACCCCGTACTCGGTGTGGGCGCGCAGCTGGTCGAGTCGCTGACTGAAGACGTCCTGTTGGGCGGCGAGCGCTTGCCGGGCCCGGTGGTCGTCCTGGTAGACGGTGGCCATGCGCAGGGGCAGGACGGGGGCCCGGGCGGCGACGGCCTGGACGACATCGTGATGGGTGCGTGCGACGTGCTCGAGCCAGTCCAGGTCCTCGAAGTGGTTCTTGAGGGCGGTCTCGTTGAAGTCCTGTTCGGGCACGTCGCTGGCCACGAAGGCGAGCGACGCGAGCGAGGTACTGGGGGCGGGCTCGGTCTCGGCGGTGAGAGGAAGAAGCCTCAGCGGCGTCTGGCCGATGCCGTGCAGGCCGGCGAGGGCCTCGCCCAGCGGGCCGGTCCGGTGGGTGACTGCGTAGACGTAGGTAAGGCTGCCGGGGGTGTTCACGGAGGGCTCTTCCGTCGTCGGCCGGCCGGTCGGCCACCCTGTTCCTCACCCGGGACCTCTTCTTCGTCGTACGCGCCGGGTTCGAGTCGGCCGCGAAGGGCGTCGAGTTCGGCGCGCAGTCGGCGGTTCTCCTGTTCCAGGGGGCTGCCCGTGTGCCGGGACGACAGGGAGGGGTCGTGCTCCCACCAGTCGATGCCCATTTCCTTGGCCTTGTCCACAGAGGCGATCAGGATGCGGAGTTTGATGGTCAACAGCTCGATGTCGAGGAGGTTGATGCGGATGTCGCCGGCGATGACGATCCCCTTGTCCAGGACACGCTCGAGGATGTCGGCGAGGCTGGAGGTGGAGGACTGCCCGTATGGCATCGGCGCGCGGGAGGCGAAGCTTCCGGGTCGGCCGGGCAGGGGTTCGGTCACGGTGGCCCCTCATTCTTCGACTCAGGGAAGCTGCTGCCGGAACGCTGCGATCTCTTCCAGCCGGGCGATCAGCTCGTCCTCCTGGCGGTCGAAGGTCTCCTGATCGATCTCTCCGCGCAGCAGCTGCTGCTCCAGCTCCGCCAGCCCGCGCCAGATCGGAGCGGGGTCGTAGTACTCCTCTTCCGCCTGGTCGACCACGCGCTGGGCGACCCAGGTGACAGCGCGTACCGGTGCGACGGGGAGCGTCAGCAGGTAGGTCAGGAGTCCCATAGCGTTCCCCTTCCGTGGGTGGGATTGGTTACTGGACGAAGCTGTAGGGGGGCAGCGGTCCGGAAAAGCGCAGGTCGACGTCGTTGCCGATCTCCCGTGCCAGGTCTACTTCCGCGGTACGCAGGGCCTCCTTGTGCTCGTCGTGCACGAGGAGGGAGAGGTTCAGGAAGTCGGTCCTCGATGGCGGGTGGGCCAGGTATTCGCGGGAAAAGGGGACGAGCGCCTCGGTCAGGCCGGCCGCCAGGGCCTCCTGGCGTACCTGCACCTCGCGGGCCACCATTTCGCCCAGGACGAGCGGCAGGCTCGGGTCCCGGTCTCCGCCGCGGATCCGTTCGTTGAGGTCGCTCGCCTCGGGCAGATCCTGAAGGATCTGCTGCAGCAGTGGTGCCTCATCAGCCTGCGAGGCCCTGACGTGGTACTCGGCGCACCCGTCCAGACGCCCCAGCGCACCGAGGTAGTTCTCCGCGTTGGACTCGAGGGCCTGGCGGACCGCATCGTCGTCGGTGGCAATGTAGCCGAACTGCAACGGCAGGATCACCCCGTCGGCCATCAGCAGCTCCTGCACCTGTTGGTGGACGTTCAGGTCGCGGCGTTTGGGCCGGATCTCCTCGGCGATGTCGCTGACCACCGCGCACAGGGGGCCGGCCGTGACCGTGCGCAGCGGGGAGGGATCGGAGCCTACGCCGCTCACGCCATCCAGGCGGTGGGGGTGGTCCTTCGCGGCGATCGAGTACACGTAGAGCGGCATCGGTTACTCCTTCTCCCGCCGTACGGGGCGCCGGGCGGCAGGGCGACGTCTCCTGGGTACCTCTTCCTCCGCCTCTTCCTCTTCTTCCGGCTCCCTGGACTTGGAGGACTTACCGGTCAGGGAATCGGTGACGGCATCGACGGCTCCGCTGATGGCTCCCTTGGTCTTCCCGCGGGCCCCTCCTTCCATCATGTTCCCCATGACGTCGGGAAGCTGGGCGGGGGCCTTGCGGCCTGCTTCGAGGTCGAGGCGGTTGCAGGCCTCGGCAAAGCGGAGGTAGGTGTCGACGCTGGCCACGACGATCCGCGCGTCGATCTTGATGAGTTCGATGCCCACGAGGGAGACGCGGACGAAGACGTCGATGACCAGCCCGCGGTCGAGGATGAGTTCCAGGACGTCGTAGAGGCTGCTCGTGCCGCCTCCTTGCCCTCGGGCGACGGGGCCACCGCCCTGCGGCACCATGGTCATGGCGCCTCCTTCCGCCGGTCGGCCTGTGCTCAGGTCGGCCGGTCGATCATGCCGCGGGTGTAGCGGCGGGTGCGTTCGTAGGAGATCAACTCGCCGTCCTCGTCCAGCGCGACCCGATAGCTGGCCATCACGCTGGTGGTGTCCGGGATGCGTTCCAGCTCCACCACTTCTACGTGCGCCTCCCAGCCGTCCTCGGTCGGCTTGAGCGAGGAGACCGAGTCCGGAAGCCGGCCCAGCAGTTCAGCGAGCTGCTGCGCCGCGGCACGCATCGCCGCCGCTGCGCCCGTCTTTCCGGAACGGCGCCGGGGCGCTGTGCGCCTGGGCCTTTCCCTGTCCTGCCCTTCGCCGTCGCCGGCGGCGTGCGAAGAGGCCCGCCGGGGGCGTGCAGGTTCCGCTGCGGCCATATGGCCCTCCCTTGGGGAGACGGCCTCACAGAAACTAGAATGTCACCAAATCAAGATATAAGCCCCATATCGGGGCAGAAGCCTTTTCAGGGACGGCCTCCGGCCGGACCCCCTTCTCGTCGGCGGGCAGCGCGTACGTGAGGCGATGCACTGCCCCGGGCGACACCACCCAGACCGAAAGCGCCCTGGCAGGGGATGATCATGGAGGACACCACCAAGATCGCGCTCGCAGCCGCTATGGCTGGCGGATACATACTCGGCCGCACGAAGAAGGGCCGCCTGGCCTTCACCGTGGCGACCTATCTCGCCGGTCGTCGCTTCGGGCTCGAACCCGGACAGCTGCTCAAGGAAGGCGCCTCCAGGCTCAAGGAGATGCCACAGTTCGAAGAACTTGCCGAGCAGCTGCGCGGAGAAGCCCTCGACGCCGGCAAGCAAGCGCTGGCTGTCGCGGCCAATCGGAAGCTTGCCGACCTCGCCGGCGTACTGCACGAGCGCACCCTCGAGCTCACCCGCAGCGGTCGGGACGAGGAGGAGCAGGGCGAGGACGAGGACGAGGACGAGGAAGCCGAGGAAGACGCGGGAGAGGACGAGGACGCCTACAGCGAGCCCGAGGGCGAGGTCGAAGAAGACGAAGAGGAGGAAGAGGGCGACGAGGAGGAAGAGGGCGAGCAGGGACCGGAGGCGGAGGGCGAAGAGGAAGAGGAACCCGAAGAGGAAGAGGAACCCGGGGAACAGGAAGAACCCGAGGAGGAAGAGTCGGAGGAAGAGGAGGAGGAGTCTCCCCCGTCGCCGCGCCGGACTCGTACCTCGGCTCGCGCACACAGCGGCAAGACCGCGGCCCCCGCCCGGAGGACCGCGCGGCGCCCCACCCCGGCGAAGAAGTCAGCACCTGCGAAGAAGTCAGCACCCGCAAAGAAGGCCGCCCCCGCAAAGAGGACGCCCGCGAAGAAGGCAGCGCCCTCCAGGGAGGCCGCACCCGCGAAGAAGGCCGCGGCGAAGAAGTCCTCCCCCGCCAGGAAGACGACAGCGAAGAAGACCACTGGCGCCCGGCCGGCAAAGAAGGCAGCGCCCGCCAAGAAGAGCGCCCCGCGCAGGGCGGCTACCAAGAAGACCAGCGCCCCGCCGCGCAAGAGGAGCGCAGCTCAAAGCCCGGCACACAAGAGCGCTGCCACCAAAGCCACCGCCAAGAAGACCACAGGCCGCAGCCAGGCACGCAAGACGGCCGCCAAGAAGACGGCGGCGCGCAAGCCGTCCACGCGGAGGTAGGCCATGGCAACCTCAGACCGCACAGGCTCGTCGGAGTCCCCCTCCGGGATGGACAAGCTGCTGAAGGAACTCACGGGATACCTCGCCGCCCAGGCCGACCAACTGGCCGACAAAGCGACCGACAAACTCTCCGACGTCACCGACCAGCTCTACGACGTCGCCGACAACAACGGCAGCCTCTCGGACGTCGCCGGCATCGGCGGCCGCCTCCTCCAGGGCGATTCCCCCCTGAAAGCATTCGCCGGCCAGAAGCTCGGCAACCTCAAGGACAAGGTCACTGAAGCCTTCGGTGGCGGCAAAGGCAAAGGCCGCAAGAGCAGTGGCGGCAAAATCGTCAACATCGTCGAGGCCCTCGACGTCGGCCTGCCGTTGCGCACGGTCTACGACCACTGGACGCAGTACGAGGACTTCAGCGGATTCACCAAAGGCGTCCGCGACGTCTCCCGCGACGACGACACCACCAGCGACTGGAAGGTCAAGGTCGGTCCCTCAACACGAAGCTTCAAGGCAACCGTGCAGGAACAGGTACCCGACGACCGCATCGTGTGGACCTCACAGGGAGCCAAGGGAACGACCCGCGGCTGCGTCACCTTCCACGAACTCGCCCCGTCGCTGACCCGCATCGTCATCGTCGTCGAGTACTACCCCTCCGGGCTGTTCGAAAAGACCGGCAATCTGTGGCGCGCCCAGGGCCGCCGACTGCGCCTGGACCTGAAGAACTTCCTGCGCCACGCCATGCTCACCACCGACGAACCGGAAGGCTGGCGCGGCGAGATCCGGGACGGGGAGGTCGTCAAGACACACGAAGAAGCCCTCGAAGAAGAACAGGCCGAAGAGCCGGAGGAAGGCGAGTACGAGGACGACGGCTCCGAGGACGACGAGGAGGAGTACGCGGACGGCCCGGAGCAGGGCGAAGACGGAGACGCGGACGAGGACGCTCAGTACAGCGACGAGGAACTCGAAGAGGAAGAAGAGGAACCTGAGGAGGAACCTGAGGAAGAACCGGACGAGGAGGAAGAGGAGGACGACGAGCCAGCTCCGCCTCGCCGACGCCGGCACCGGCAGCCCGCGTGAAGCCGTCCCCTTGAAGCAGCAGCGATTGACATGTGTGAGGGCCGGCGGGAGATCTCCCGCCGGCCCTCACCCCCATATCACCTCGCGTACCGGCTCACCTCGGCGTGTCAGTGCTTCAGTGTGTCTTTCGCCTTCTGGGCGGCCTGCTTCGCGTCACCCAGCATCTGCTCCCTCTGCCCCTTGGCCTCCAGGCTCTCGTTCCCCACTGCCTTGCCCGTGGTTTCCTTCACCTTGCCCTTGGTCGTCTTGGCGACGTTCTTGGCCTTCTTACCTGCGCCCATTTTTCTCACCTCCCGGCCACTCGCGCTTGGCGGTACAAGCCTGCTCAGCTCCTACCCGCCGCGCGAACAGATAGGCATTTCGTGGAATCCAGGACAAAAGGGGACGATGCAGCGGCTGCACGGCCCCCGGCCCACTTAGCCAGTGCCCGCCGATTTCTCTGATGTCCGGCGAGAGACCAACGCTCTCCGCTGTCAGGTCGCGCTCCCGACCGCAGCCAGGGTCCTATTCGGCACGGTGGGGTTTGTGCGGGGTCAACCGCAGGTGCGCCCTTGCAGGCAGAGGCCGGTCCATGGACCGGCGGGCGCGTTCCAGCGGCCCGTCGCGCAGCGCCTGCAGGACGGGGCCGGGCTCGGCATCGGGCGTGAGGGTGATCGCGAGATGGGCTTCGGGATGCCTCGACGAGCCGTCCATCCGTGCGCGGGCCTGGTGAACACCGGACAGGTGCCGGGCGTCGGCGGCCAGAGCGTCGCCGAGGGCACCCTCGCGCAGTTCCACTCCGTCCACGGCGTGCGCTCCGCCCACGGACAGGGCGCCGGGGTGAGTGCGGCGCAGCTGCGCCAGCAGCCACCACACGGCGAGCAGGGTGACGACGGCCAGGACGGCGATGACCGCGGGCCACCACCATCCTTCGTCGGCCCAGCGGGTGCGGTCGACGTCGGCGAGCAGGACATCGCGGGGAGTGGTCAGGGGCCAGCCGTCGGGTGGTGGCAGTGACCAGCGTCGGTACAGGTCGAAGCCGCCCGCCAGGATCATGAGGCCTGTGCCGAGCAGGACGATGCCTGCCAGGGCCAGCAGAATTCGATTGACTGCGGATCTTCTTTTCATCGGGTCCCCTTCTGCCTTCTCCTCGGCGGCGGACATCACAGGCGTGACTACTTGTGACGTGGGCGTACCCGGACGTCGAGCGACGGAGGGCGTGCGAGGGCGAGCCGGTCGAGGGCCTCCTGCAGAGCGACCAGTAGATCGGCCTTGACGTCGACGGGGGCGCGGAATCGCACATCCGCGCGCGCCTTGATGCGGTGCCGGAAGAACCGGACCTTGGCAGCGCTGACCCCGGGGACGCGCATCGCCGCATCCCGCAGCTTCAGTTCCGCGGCCTCGCGGTCCAGTACGGCGCGCATCTCCGCGTCAGGAGTCTCCAGGGGCAGCTGGTGGCGAAGGCCCGGGCTCAGGGCCAGGATGATCAGCCAGAGGCCGATAACGGCGATGACGGCGGCCCCGATCTGCAGCGCCGGGTCATTCAGCGGGCGGGCGGCCAGTTCGTCGGCCAGGCGTATGCGCCAGCCTGCGGCGGCCTGGCCGGCGCGGACCCTGATGACGTCGAACAGGAGGGTTCCCGTTGCGACCGCGATGATCAGGGCTGTGAGCGCGGCGGGTATGCGGCGCGCGGACCATGGGCGCCGAGCAGCCGAGCGTGGTCCGGTCGGAGGCCGCTCGTCCAGCAGCCCCACCGTGCGGGAGGTGGCCTCGTCCGTCGCGGTGGGCTCCTTCTGGGCCAGGGGATCTTGCTCGCGTTCCATGCCGGCTCTCCTTCCCGGTGGGAATGCGGTCCGGTTCACTGCACGCGGCGGCGCTCCAGGCCGTCGGCGGGAATCAGGTGCTCGATGGCAAGGGTGACTTCCGTGACGCGCATGCCGGTCAAATGAGCCACCCGCTCACTGACGTAGTCCTGCAGGCGGCGGGAGACCCCGGCGAGGTCCGCCGGGTACGGCAGGTCCAGAGTCAGCCCCAACCGGGCCGTGCCGCTGCCGATGGTGGCCGAGGCGCGCGGACCGGCCAGTTTCGCGTGAGCGCCCGCGGTGTCCGTGTGCGTGGCCAGTGCCTCTTTTGCGGCGCGGGCCGCGATGCGGGCGACCACCTTGTCCGGGATCACCGTGGCCCCGCGTTCGGCGGCCGGTAGCACCGGCGGGGTGGAAGCTGCTGCACCCCAGAGCGGCGCAGCCTCAGGTTGCGGGGTCACTGCCGGTTCCGGGAACGCGTGAAGTCGGACAGCTCCAGGTCACCCTGCAACATACGGCCGATGATCAGGCCCACCAGGCCCAGGAACGCCACGAGCAGGAACGCCCAGAAGCCGCCGAAGAATGCGGCGAAGCCCAGGGCCATGCCGGCAAGCAGGCCCACGGTTGCTGCGCTCATTTCACTCACCTGAATTTCGCGTCGGTAGTTTCGCGGCCCGCTGAATCCGGGGGCTGCGAGGAGTCACTGCACGCGTCCCTCGCCTTCCTGGTCGTCCTCCTCGTCGGGCAGGTGGACATCGTCGACGGCGATGTTCACCTCGACGACCTCAAGGCCGGTCATGCGTTCGACCGCCGTGATGACGCTGGTACGGACGTCGGCGGCAATGTCCACGATGGCGAAGCCGTACTCCACGACGACGTCGAGATCGAGGGCGGCCTGCCGTTCGCCCACCTCGACCTTCACGCCGCGGCTCACGCTGGGACGGCCGCCGGGGACCTTGTCGGTCACCGCCCCGAGCGTGCGGGCCATGCCGGAGCCGAGGCTGTGGATGCCCGGCACCTCACGGGTGGCCATTCCTGCGATCTTCTCGACCACGCTGTCGGCGATGGTCGTCCTGCCCCGCGACTCGGGTGCGGTTCCGGCGCCGGTGGGGCCCGTGAGGGTCTTGCCCGCAGGACGTGACTCGTCTCCGCCTGAGGTGGAGTTGATGGTGTCCGACATGAGGACCTCCCCAGGGTGGATGTCCGGGCGCCGGTGCGGCGCCCTCATGCTTAGGACACCTCGCGCGGACATTCCTCACGCGGCTCGTGCGGGGCAGCCCGCCTACCATCGAGGAGTACGTACGCAGGCCGCAACGAGCGTCTTCGGAAGGAAGCGAGCGGCGGATGCGCAACCGGACCGACCCCTCCCCCCAACCTGGCGCCGACCTCCCCCTGCGACCAGCAGCGCTGCCGATCGTCGGCGTCACCACGGAGCAGGACGCTGTCCGCGCACTGGACGACAGTGTGCTGGCGATAAGAGCCTCGGAAGGGGACGAAGACGCCTTCGCCGTCCTGGTCCGCCGGCACAGCAGCCGCCTGCTCGCCCTCGCCCAGCACCTGCTCGGCAACCGGGCGGACGCAGAGGATGCGGTCCAGGACGCCTTCATCAGCGCTTGGCGGCGGCTGCCGGAATTCCGGCACAGCGCCTCGTTCAGCACCTGGATGTATCGCATCGTGACGAACCGCTGCCTCAACGCTCTGCGCCGCCGGCCCCGTCCCTTGCCCCTGGACACCGTCCCCGAACCCGCTGCCGCAGATGCGAACAGCTCACCATCCAAGGTGGCCGAGACGGACGCAGCGGCGGTCGCTTTGACACAAGCGCTCCTGGCACTGGGCCCCGAGCTCCGAGTGTGCTGGGTGCTGCGCGAACTGCACGGCCTGCACTATGAAGAGATCGCCCACGTGGTGGGCAGCAGTGAGCAAACGGTGCGCGGCAGACTCTTTCGCGCACGACGCGCTCTGATGGAGGCGATGCGCCCATGGCGCTAGACGACCCGCACCCGCCCTCCGGCGACGAGCCCGCAGGCTTGAGCGCCGTACGGGGCGAAGCGTCGATGTATTCCGACGCGGAACTGCTGGCGGGTGGGGAACTCCTGCCCTGCGGACGTCCCCTCGGCCACGCCTGGCAACAGGCCCGCGGCGCGGCCGGCGCCTCAGACGAGCACAGCAGCCGCTGCCCCCACTGCCGCGAGGCCGTCGAAGGGCTGACGGCCCTGGACCGGGCCACCCGTGCTCTGCGCGCCGAGGAACGACCCGACGGCCACAGCCTCGCCACCCGGGTCATCAACGCGGTCCGCAGCGAGGTACGGCTCGGCACCATGCTGCTGCTCGACGACCCCGATCACGACCTGCGCATCGCCGAGAGCGCAGCCGCGAAAGTGCTGCGCCGGGCCGCCGACACCGTCCCTGGCATCCGCGCCGCCAGCTGCCGCGTGGCCGCGGCGAAGGGCGCCCACGCCGTCCACGTCGTCGTCATCACGGTGGCAGCGACGCTCGACCAGCCGCTGCGAGGGCGAGCCGAGGCCGTACGCCAAGCCGTCCTCCACTCAGCTGAGCACCTCCTCGGCCTCGCCGTCACCAGCGTCGACGTTGAAGTCAACGCCGTGCTGGGACGCTCCCGCGTACCGGGTGACGACCGGTCCGAACTGAGCGAACGATGACCGGCTCGGACCGCGAGAACATCCACCGAGCGGCGGCCCGGGCCGCCCTCGCGGTTCCCGGCGTAGTCGCTCTCCAGCCCGTGCTCGCCGACCGGCTGGCACTCGCAGCCTCCCGCGTATACGAAGCCGTGGCCGCGGGTACCATCGGGCGCCAGGAGGCGGCCGGCGTCCACGGCGAAATCACCTCGGCCGGCGCTTGGCACCTGGAGGTGCGCTGCATCTTGGCCGGGGACCACCGCGTTGTCGACCTTGCCCGACGGGTCCGCGAAGACGTCCGGACGGCCGTCGCCGCCTACCTGGACCAGCACGGCAGGGCAGCGCCCGTCAACGTCATGGTCACCGTCACCCGCATCGTGTAGCCCGCCGGGCATGCATCCGCGGGGATTTCGCGTAGGGCGCTGCGACTTGACGGCCTAGCCGCATTGGCCATGCGCTCGCCGACCCCCTGGTTGGCCTGGTCCGCGCGCACCATGGAGATACCTCAAGGATTTCGGCGGTTCGCGGCGTTCTCGTTGTTCGAAACCGGGTAGATGGCACACATGGCTCTCCCATTGATTCGGGAATCGTTCCTGTCGACGAGAGAACTCCGGCCCGTACCTGCGGGAGGCAAGCATGAAATTCACCCTGGGGCGGCACGGACACAAGTGGCGACGGCGTTGGGTCCTCGCTCGCTGGATGCGAAGGCCTCTCCTGGGAATCCTCTTTCGACTGACAGGATGGGGTTTGCGAGTGGTTGTGTGGGCCGCTCGGCGGGCGCTGCGACGCAGGATGAGGCACGTCCTTCATGGGTTACAGACACCCGCGACACGCTCGGGCGTTCGACACACGTGGGTGCAGGGCTATTGCCCGCGCCGCGGAGACTACGCAGCGCAGACCTCAGTCGGTTCCGGCCACAGTCGGCCGTGCGGTGGACGCAGGAAACGACTTCACCCGCTCGCGCAGGGAAGCCGTTTCGGATATCAAAGGGACCGGCGTCCGGTTGCCGTTTCCTGCTAATGCCTAGCACTCCTGAAGAGGCGGAAGACGCCGAGGAGGATGAGGGAGCCGACGATGGCGGCGACCCACGTCGAGATCTCGAAGAAGCCGTCGATGGAGTCAACCCCGAAAATTACCTTACCGAGCCACCCACCGAGCAGGCCGCCCGCGACGCCTATCAATATGGTGATGATGATTCCGCCCGGGTCCTTCCCAGGCATCAGCATTTTGGCGATGATGCCTGCGAACAGCCCGATAAGAATCCAAGCAAGTATGCCCATGATTCCTTCCTGTCTCGTCACACAAAATATCCGTGCACTCCCATTCCCGTGCCGTTGAGTCGAATCACTCGCCCAACGAACAAGGACCCCATGCCGTCAACTCAACGCATCCTTGCCCCTCTCCTTGACGCGCCGGGCATTGCCCCGGGCTTCCAGAGCGACACCTTTGGCGGCCAGCGTCTCCTTGCCTATGGCATGGGCTGCTTTCTTCACAGCCCTTCCCGTAACTCGTTCTACCTCAGCCTTAATTTTCTCACCAGTGCCCATGTCATCCCCATCAACGTCTTACGCTATGCATATGTCCGCACCAACGGCTCCCAAACGATTCACGCGAACCCGGTGCCGAAGTTTCGTACCCCTTGAGCTGGTGGGGTTTCCGCCGTTCGCCCGAGCCGGGGTCCGCCGCACTGCCGGCGGCCTCTTCCTGGCGAGTGCATTCCGGACCGGCGGCGGAAGGCGGCTCCGTGTGGAGGGGGCCCCTTTCGACGATCTCGCCGACGCCGACGTGCACGTGGGGTTCTCCACCCACGATCGTGCACACGACGGCGTTGCCGAAGATCCGCTCCGCCGTCTCGCGGGTGTCGACCCGTCGCGGAGCAGCATGGTCCCGACCGGGTGCCGAGCATCGCCAACCCGAACGCTCACCGCCGCCAAGCCAGCACCAACTTGCAGGGTCAAGCGCTCAGCCCCCGCCGTCTGCTGGATGCCGGGCTGGTGTGGGGTCAGGCAGGTGGTCCTGCTGAGTGTCTTGAGGCAGTGAGATGTGGGTGGGGGTGCAGGCCGGGGCCGAGGGGCGGCCCGGCCAAGGGGGTGGGGGTGAGGTCGGTGGGTTCCTCCCCGGCCTCTAGGAGGGTGTCGGCGGCGCCGACAATGAGGGGGTCCGGGTAGCCGACCGCCTCCTCGTCCTTGCCGTCGTAGTCGATGCGGGACAGCAGGCTGCGCATGGCTTCGAGTCGGCCGCGGCGTTTGTCGTTGGTTTTGACCACCGTCCACGGTGCGTGCTCGGTGTCGGTCGCGCGAAACATCTTGACCTTCGCAGTGGTGTAGGCGTCCCACAGGTCCAGGGAGGCCAGGTCGGTGGGTGACAACTTCCATTGCCGCACAGGGTCGACCTGCCGGATCGCGAAGCGGGTGCGCTGTTCGGCGCGGGAGACCGAGAACCAGAACTTGACCAGCAGGATTCCGTCCTCCACGAGCATGGCCTCGAAGGAGGGGCACTGCTGCAGGAACAGCTCGCACTGCTCCGGGTTGCAGAACCCCATGACCGTCTCTACGCCGGCGCGGTTGTACCAGGAGCGGTCGAAGAAGACGATCTCACCGGCGGCGGGCAGGTGGGCGACGTACCGCTGGAAGTACCACTGTCCCGACTCCCGCTCGGTCGGTTTGGCCAGAGCGACGATCTGTGCCCCGCGGGGGTTGAGCCTTTCGGTGAAACGCTGGATGGTGCCGCCCTTGCCTGCGGCGTCCCGGCCCTCGCAGATCACCACCAGCCGAGCTCCGGTTTCCTTGACCCAGTGCTGCAGTTTCAGGAGCTCGATCTGCAGGATCCGCTTGGTCCGCTCGTACTCCGCCCGACGGATCTTGCGGTCGTACGGGTAATTCTCCCGCCACGTCCGGATCGGGGCACCCGACGAGTCCAGAAGCACAGGCTGTTCCGGCCGCCGATCGTCTACGCTCAACCCCGTCAACAGATCCTCGGCCTCTGTTCGTGGGGACTCTTGGTCGTTCACACCCCGCACCTACCCGCGCGAGACGCCGGTATGGCCGCAACCAGTAGGCACCCCGAAGCCCGGCACGTCCTCGACCGTACGTCCACCCGCCGCTCGGAGCGCGGCGGGTGGCGGTAGACGCCGCCGTGGTCCATGGCCCGGTCGGACCTGACCTCGGCGACCAGGGCGGGGTGGACGAGGTTGGTGTCCAGGAGGCCGCGGCTCCCCCACGCTGCACACGCCCTCCCACGGATGCCCGTGCGCGGCTGGTGGTGAGGTACTTCGGCGACCTGCCGAGTCTCGTCCGCGAGAACGGTGCGGTGCGACCGACCGCGCGCAGCTGGCTGCCCTGATCTTGGCGGCCAGGGTCGAGGAACGATCAAGTACGAGCTGGGCCTGTGTCTCGACCCTTCGTTCCCGCACCGCTCCTTCGGCGCACCAGTGCCGGACTCGTTCGCCGAGCCCGTGCCATCGGGAGCACAGGCGCACGCGGCCGGCCTCGCCCGGTGCGACGCGCAGGCCGCGAGGCTGTGCTCGGCGGGATTCCCGCGGTCGAGCTGCCGATCGTACGGCCGGCTGAGGCGGGCATGGCCATGCCCGGCAAGCTCGCGGTTCCGCTGCGGGAACCCTCGAACCCCTCGTTCCGCCCGGGTCAGCCCAGGACGGAGGCGCGAAAGAAAGATCCGCCAGTCTCACGGTCATCGGCCAGACGGCAGGCCGAAAAATGCACCGCGTTTTCGAGTTGCCCGGCATCGCGCCGGAGTCCGCGCCGCCGAGCGCGGGCTGGAGGCCATCGACCGGGCCCTCAAGGACGCGCAGCAACCGGACGCGCGATCACAAAAGCCGACACGGCATGCGCGGGACTCGGGCCCTACCCGCTCTGGCCGTGTCGCTGGTGCTCGCGGAGTCGCGGGGTGGGAGACCGGCCTGTCAGAAACCGCCCGAGGCCCGGGACCGCACCCCTCCCGGGTGTGACCGCCACCGACCGCGATCACGTTCACGTGCCCCGTACTTCTGGCTCTGCCAGCCACCCGGCGCGCCGGGTAGGCCCCCGCTGCCGCCGATGGTTGCGGGCAGCGTGGGTGCGGGACCAAGATGGAAAGATCCCCTGGCTGTTTGGGCGAGACGAGGCACCATGCGAAGCGATCTCGATATCCACATCAGACGCTACGGTGCGACGGTGGTCGTCACCCCCGTCGGAGAGCTGGACGCAGCCTCCGGCTGGGCCCTGGCCGCTGTGCACACGGCTCTCGACCATGACGTCGCCGCGGTGGCGTGCGACATGCGCCGTCTGTCGTTCCTCGACGTGGTCGGCCTCCACCACCTGCTCGGTCTCGCCCGCTACACCGGCTCCCAGGGCGTCGCCCTCTTCGCCTACAACTGGCAGCGCCAGCCCCAGCAACTCCTGGACTTCACCGACGAACTCCTCCTGGACAGCGCCCAGGACAGCCGTGCAGCGCCCACCCGGCTCCTGCGCCGCACCCTGCGCGAAGCGACGGAAGCCGCACGCGCCACAGGCGCGGCCCGCGCAGGCACAGCCGGCCGGAGGCGACAGCACGCACGAGGTCGTCCTCGGTAAGGGCGGCGGAGACAACGTACTTCCGCATCGCCCTTGCACTCGTCCAGGGCGATAACCGGGTCATCGGCTTGATGCCGGCGGTCTCGAGGAGCTCGCCTGCACCGTTCCAGCCACCGATGGCCTTGCCGTGCCGATACGCCTCGGTGACCAGCAGAAGCACCCGCGGGTCGACGGCTTGTGGCTGCCGGGCGGTGCCGACCTTGGCATCGCGGGCCCCGTAGGCGTCCGCCCCTGCCGCGGGCACGCCCGCGAGCAGGACGGCGTCGAATTCGGTGGAGCGGGCGGTGGCGTAGGTCCGCTGGATGGTAATCGGGTCGCCGTCGGGGGCGAGGGTGCGGCCGGTCGGAGCGATGACGAGGGCACCATGTCGGCGTCGAGGATGGCTTGCCGGGCGGCCCGCACGCCGTGCAGATCGGCCGCCGCGTCGGCGACGACGCCGATGAGCCGGCCGTCGGTCGGCCAGGTTCCGCCCATCTTGGAGAGGGAAGGGCTGGGGTCGGGCGTGGCGAGCGGCTCGATGGCCACGGGGGCCGGCAGCCCGAGGCCGGTGGCCCCGCCCGCCCCTGCGGATGGAAGGTCATCATCACCGTCACCAAGCGCTTCCCTATTCACCAGGAGGCCGTGGGCAAGCGGCTGACCGTCAGGCGACAGCCCTGGACGCCGAGCGCCTCCGGCTGAGAAGTGCGACGCCGTCACCCGCTCCGCGCCGGTCACTTACCGCGGAGTACGCGCACGCTCTTCACCTGCGTGTCGACCGCGTCCGGCACGACCATGCCGGCCTCCACTCCGGTCCGCAGGTAGCGCAGGACATGTGCGGTGAGGCGCTCGCCGGGCAGGGCTGCCGGAATGCCGGGCGGGTACGGGGTCAGCATCTCGGCCGCGATCCGGCCGTTCGCCTCCTGCCAGGGCACCTGCTCGGTGGGGCCGAAGAAGGCATCGCGGGGCAACGCTGCCTGCTCCAGACGCAGCCTGGGAGGTGATGGAACCTCCACGGGCTGTCCGGTGCGGAGCTGCGTGGTGTGGGCGGCCAGGTCGGTCAGGGCGGTCAGAAGCACCTCGACGGTGTCGCTGTCGTCGGCGTGGGTGAGTTGGGCGCTGATGCGGCGGTGGTCGGCGATGTGGAGGTTGATGTGGTGGCTCTTGCGCAGCCAGTCGGCGGCACGGTAGCCGGTGACGCCCGAAGCGCTGATGTCGATGATGATCTGGAGGGGGTCCATGTCCGCCGCCCGGCCCGGCCCGCAGAAGTCGTCGCGGCCGTGCACGTGCATGCCGTCGATACGGGAGATGCGGTCGCGGGTCTTGTGAGCGAGGGCGAGGGCGTGGTCGTAGAGCGCCTCGCCCTGCTCGACCATCTGGCGGCGCCAGCCGTCCAGCGCTGCATAGACGAGGGATGACGGGCTGGTGGTCCCCAGCAGGTCCTCACGGCTCTTGAGCACCTCCGGTTTGACCAGGTCACCCTGGAGGTGGAAGACGGAGCTCTGTTCGAGGCCGGAGCCCATCTTGTGCACGGAGGTGACGCACACGTCGGCGCCGGCGTCCATGGCCCAGGTCGGCAGGTCCGGGTGGAAGGGCAGGTGGGCGCCCCACGCCTCGTCGACGATCAGGGGTCGGTGCCGGCGGTGACAGACCTCGGCGATGGCGGCCAGGTCCGAGCAGGTGCCGTAGGGGGTAGGAGTGGTCACGAGTGCGCCGCGGGCGTCGGGGTGCTCGGCGAACGCCGCCTCGAAGGCCTCGGCGGACGGCGGATGGGCGAGATGACGCTCGGCATCCCACTGCGGATCCACCCAGACGGGCCGGATGCCCGAGAGGATCAGACCCGACACGACAGATTTGTGCGCGTCACGGCCGACCAGCAGCTTCTCGTGCGGTCCGGCAACGGACAGCATGGCCGACTTCACCGACAGGGAACTGCCGCAGGTGGAGAAGAACGCGTGGTCCGCCCCGACGGCGTCCGCCATCAGCGCCTGTGCTTCCTCCAGGACGCCGTGGGACGACGTACGGTCGTCCAGGCCGCTAGTGGCGAGGACATCGGAGTGAAACACCGCCTCGCCGAGCACGGCCAGGACACGGGGATCGGTGCCCCGCCCCTGTTTGTGACCCGGGGGCGTGAACGGAATCTGACCGCTTTCGTAGTAGGCGACCAACGCATCGAGTACCGGTGCTTTCGACTGGTCCATGCCTCGCGCCTGCCCCGAGACCGCCGGCGAAAACGGACATCGTCACGCAGCCGGACCGAGATGCCGCTCCAGCCAGTCCGCGGCAGCCCGCCGGTAGAGACGCCGGTTGTCCGCCCGCAGGAATTCGTGGCCCTCGTTCCGTAGCGTCAGCTGCCGTGCCCGCACACCGCGGTCGAGCGCCGCGCGGACGAACTGCTCCGACTCCGTCGGCGGCACGTTGGTGTCGTGCTCCCCGTGGACGGCCAGCACAGGGGCGCGCAACTGGTCGATGCGGCTCATCGGGGACAGGGAGCGCAGCAGTTCCCGGTCGTGTTGGGGGTGTCCGTACTTGGCGGCTGCGGACTGCGCGATCCACGGCTCCGTACCGGCGAAGAAGGTGGCGAAGTCCGACATCCCGCAGACCGCGACCCCGGCCCGGAAGAGGTCCGGATGCCACACGAGGGAAGCCATGGTGAGGTATCCGCCGTACGAGCGGCCCATCACCCCGAGCCTCAGGGGGTCGGCGTACCCGAGCGATACCACGTGTGCGGCGCAGTCGGCGACGTCGTCGATGGCCGTGAACCGGCCGGCGCCGAGGTCGGCGTCCACGAAGGACCGGCCCCAGCCGGACGAGCCGCGGACGTCGGGGGCGAACACGTCCAGCCCCCTGCCGAGGAGTTCGTGGTAGAGCGGATTGAACACGGGCCGTTCCTGTTCCTCCGGTCCACCGTGGAGGTGGATCACGCACGGGGCCGGCCGGCCCGGGTCCTGCTCAGGCGCCCGGTAGTACCAGCCCCCGAGAACGAGCCCGTCCCGGGCCTCGCAGCGCAGGGGCACCGGGCGTACGGGCGGTCGCCCCGGCGGGACCGCGTCCTCGTCCCGCGCCGACCAGCCGGTGCGCACGGGGACGAGGGCCTCGTCCAGTTCCCAGATGCCGGGCCTGCGCCGGGATCCCGAGAGGGCGGCGAACAGCCCGCCGCGCTCCACGGGCGCGATCCGGGTCACCACCTCGTGGGGCAGGACGGGATGGTGGCGCGGTCCGATGTCGCCGTCCGTACGGTCGAGGGTGAGCCCCACGGTTTCCAGCTCGGTCGCGCCGTGCGCGTTCCAGGCGAGCACGGCCCACCGGCCGTGGTCGGGCACGCTCAGCAGATCGAGGGCGGACTGCTCCCGCTCGGCGGCGACGGACAGTCCCCGGGACCTGCCCTCCTCGTTCAGCCGTACTCTCAGCAGGGCCGCGAACTCCCGCTCCGCGTCGCTGCGCAGCCAGAGCGTCCGCGCGTCGGCGGAGAACCGGCCGGTCCAGGGGTCCCCGTCAGCGACGTGCAGGGCGAAGGTGGTGCGCCCCGCGGCGGTGTCGAGTACGAGGGCCTCCCGACGGCCGCGCGGGCCGCGGCGGACGAGCGCGAAGCGGCCGTCCGCGCTCATGTCGCACACGCGCAAGGAGGCAGCTCCCTCCTCGCTGTACAGCAGAACCGGTGCGGTTGCTGCGTCCGGGTCGACCAGATAGGCCGCCAGCCCGCCGCTCCGGGCCGGGCCGAGGGCGGGACCGTCGCGTTCGGGCGACGCCGCGCCCGGTGTCCTTCCGCCGGCCGCCGACGCACCCTCCGCTTCCGGCGGCAGGTGTCCCGGCCCGGCGTGCTCCGAGCGCAGCGGGGAGGGCTGGGCGACCGTGACGGCGAGGGCGGTGCCGTCACGCGTCCAGCATCCGAGGTGGGCCGAACTCCCCGGCTCCGCGCCCGCAAGCACCTGGCGTTCGGTTCCGTCCGGGCGCACCACCAGAACCCGGGTGTGCTCGCCGCCCCCCGGCGCCGAGGTGTAGGCGATCCAGCGCCCGTCCGGCGACCAGGACACCTCGGTCACCGGGTCGGGATCGCCGTCCAGCACGTGCACCTCCGTCCCCCGGGCCGGCCCGCTCCACAGCTGGGGGACCCCGGCCCGGTCGCAGATGAACGCCACGTGCTCGCCCGTCGGGTCGGCCGAGGGGTACCAGCATCCGTGGGCGGCCAGGAGGGTCGGCGGGTCGACGCCACGATGGCCGGGCAGTCGAACCGGCGCCGGGGCCGGGGCCGGACCGGGCAGAGGGTCTTCTGCCGGGAGTCCTCCGGCACCTGGGGGACCGGCTGCCCCGCGGGGCGATTGGTGCGCGCGCCTCAGGGGTTTCGTGTGGTCCAGGGGCATGGGCCGCCTCTCCCGGGCTTCCGCTTCAGGCCTACCGCTCACTTGATCCCGTGCGTCTGCAGCCAGATTTCCAACGACGCCACCTGCCAGAGGGTGTTGGCCCCGCGTTTGGTGCGATGGCGGTTGGGTGCCTCAAGCAGCTCGTGGACCAGACGCTGATCGAAGATGCCCCGTCGGCGGGCCTCCGGGGCCGTGAGGGCGTGGCGTACACGGGCGAGCACGGGTTCGGCCATGTGCCGGACCGCGGGGACCGGGAAGTAACCCTTCGGCCGGTCGACGACTTCAAGGGGAAGGATCTTGCGTCCGATGTCCTTGAGCACGGCCTTGCCGCCCTGTGCGAGCTTGAGCTGCGGAGGGCAGGCCGCGGCCAGCTCGACGAGCTCGTGGTCCAGGAAAGGCACCCTGGCCTCCAGGCCCCAGGCCATCGTCATGTTGTCGACCCGTTTGACGGGGTCGTCGGGCATGAGCGCGTGGACGTCCATGCGGAGGGTCGCGTCAAGTGCGGTCGTGGCCCCCGGTGCGGCCATGTGCGCCCGGACGAACTCCAGCGAGGCGTCGTGGTCCGCGGTGAGGCGGGGGTGCAGCATGGTGGTGAGTTCGGCGTGCGTCCGGTCGAAGTACGCGTCCGCGTACGCCCGCTCGGCATTCGGCCGGGCGGCCGAGGCGATCCGCGGGTACCAGTGGTAACCGGCGAACACCTCGTCCGCACCCTGGCCGCAAAGCACGACCTTGACCTCCTTGGAGACCTGTTCCGACAGCATGTGGAACGCCACGGCGTCGTGGCTCACCATCGGCTCGCTCATGGCCCCGATCGCGGCTTCCAGCGCGGACGGCAGCCGGTCGGACGGGATCATGAGCTGGTGGTGGTCGGTCGAGAACCGTCGCGCGATCAGGTCCGAATACCGGAACTCGTCTCCGTCCTCCCCGTTCTCCGACTCGAAGCCCATCGCGAAGGTCGGGATGTCCTCCTGCCCCGCCTCGGCGAGCAGCGCCACGATCAGGCTGGAGTCCAGCCCGCCCGACAGGAGCACGCCCACGGGGACGTCCGCGACGGTGCGCCGCCGCACCGCCGTGCGCAGCGCGTCGTGCACCGCCTCCTGCCAGAGCACCGGGTCCTCGCCGAACTCGGAGTGCCGGGTGTACGACGGCTGCCAGTAGCAGTGGTCACGGTGCGTACCGTCCCGCTCGACGACGCGGACGGTGGCCGGCGGGAGCTTCCGTACGCCCTTCAGGACCGTGCGGGGCGCCGGGACCGTGCCGTGCCAGCTCAGGTACTGGTGCAGCGCCACCGGGTCCAGGGACGTGTCGACCCCTTCGCCCGCCAGCAGTGCGGGCAGGGAGGAAGCGAAGCGCAGCCGGTCGCTGTCCTGCGTGATGTACAGGGGCTTGATCCCCAACCGGTCGCGGCCCAGTACGACCCGGCCGGTGTGGTGCTCGACGACGGCGAAGGCGAACATGCCGATGAGGGACTCGACGCACTCCCAGCCCCACTCGGCGTACGCCTTGACGACCACCTCGGTGTCGGAGCGGGAGAAGAAGCGATGACCGAGCCCTTCCAGGCGGTCACGCAGTTCGCGGTAGTTGTAGACGCAACCGTTGAAGACCGCGGTGAGTCCCAGCTGCGCATCCGTCATGGGCTGGGAACCCCATTCGGAAAGATCGATGATTTTCAGGCGCCGATGCCCGAGCGCCACCGCGTCCTGCGACCAGGCCCCTCTGCCGTCCGGTCCCCGCGGCTCCAAGGTGTCGGTCATGCGTTCGACAGCGGCGAGATCCGGTCCCCGACCATCGAAACGCACCTCCCCGCTCAACCCGCACACGGGGAGCCCCCCACGCGCAGGGCACCCTGGGGGCGCCACCCCCGCAGGGCCGCGCTCATCGTGGAGCACCTGGTCACGTACGCCATTACTACACTCCCGTGCCACTTCGGCCGACAATGGGAAGGCCGGCCCGAACGGGCGATCGACATATGAGGCGCCTGCCCATCCCGGCGCCCCCTAATCAGCCGCTCTTCCTCGTCGCCCCCGGATCGGCCTGGGTGAGCACGTGACGACCTCCGACTTCGCCGTGGGCGTCACCCGAGAACTGGCAGGTGGAGTTCCTGCAGTTCTTCGAGTCCTTCTCGGCGTGGTCGCCCGGCTGCTGTTCCCCGTCCGACTCGGACCGATCTCGTGGAGTTCCTGGGACTCAGGTGAGCCCCGCTGGACCAGCCGCACGAGCAGAAGATGTAGAGGCTCCGGCCCGTACCGCCCCCGGCATCGGCCGTGCGGTCCTGGGACCGTCGACCGTGAGCCGGTCATTGAACTCCACGTACCCGGCGACGGCCTGCCCGACCAGGACTCGCCGGTCTCAGCAACGCCCGACAGCAAACTGGTGGAAGCACAGGATGCGTACCTCACGAAGGCCCAACGGCAAATGATCGACGCCGTCCTGGCCACTGCCGTCTGGGCGGCACGCCCACCACCCCGCCGCCGACCCGGCGGCGCCGTACCGGCCCGACCGGGGCCGGTACGGAACCGAACGGAACCGAACGGAACGGAACGGGCGAACTATCCCGCCGCACCGCTCAAGGTCCGCCCGCCCCGTGCCACCGCCTCCGCGTCATCGAACCATGCGGTACGCAGCCGCTCTCGCGCCGCGGCCAGCGCTGCGTCTACGTCACACGTCCCGGTCGACACGCACAGCGTGTAGACCACGTCCTCCATCTGTTGCCGCACCGGTCCGTGGGGACCTGCGGCCCGGAGCTCCGACTCCATCTCGTACTCCTCCACGAGACGTGCCAGCACAGCGGGGTGAGTCAACATCACGATCTCGCTCCTTCACACATGTCGGAGTCACAGGCGGCCTGCCACCCCCGACGCGTCGCCTGCCCCGGCAACGGGCTTCCCATGCGCCGCAGGCGTCGTCGCGAAACCCCGCTTCCGCACGGTCACCGATGGGTCAGTGCTGACCGGCGGTTCGCCGCGCTGTCGCTCGGCCTGTGCCAGGAGCGGTCGGCGTAAGTCCGGCCGGGGCTGCGGCCCGCCCGGTCGCCTGCGGGAGGGGACCGAGCCATTCGCAGAACAGGACCGACGCGTCGTCCCGGTCGTATGGCGGCCGATGAGGCAGTCGGTGAAGCGGGCCAGGCCCCATTCCTCGTTGCCTGCCCGGCGGGCTTCGGTGATGCCGTCCGTGTGAAACACCAACCGGTCACCGGGTTCCAGTTGGTCTCGGCACAGCGGCCGGCGGCTCTTCACGGGCGAGCGACGCCGTCACCCACCTTGTTCACTCCACACGCCGGGCATCGAAGGTGATGTCGTCCACCGCGCAGATGTCTGCGGCCATGTTGCAACGCATCATCCGCAGGGCCGCCTCGGCCAGGTCGGCGTCGATGTGGGCGACCGCGTCAGCCGCTACGACGACGTCGAAGTGCCGGATGTGGGCATCCAGAGCCGAATACATCACGCACTGTTCGGTCACCTGCCCGCACAGGACCAGGCGCTCGGTCCCCAGTTGGCCCAACAGGTAGGCCAGAGGGGTTTCGTAGAAGATCGAGTGCCGCGCCTTGACGACGAAGAGCGAGTTCTCGTCGGGCGCGACCGGCTCCACCAGGGCGCTGTGGTGGCCGTCGAGGGCAGCCCGAAGGATCTCGCCGTGGTGCGAGCGCCACTCCCCGAAATTGTCGTTCACATAGATGACGGGCGAGTCGCTGGCCCGGGCGTGCTTCAACAGTGCCGTGACCCCGTGCAGCGCCTGACGGACGGACGGGACCAGGGCCTCGGCGTCCTCGTGTGCGTAGGTGTTGATCATGTCGATCACGATGAGCGCTGTGCGAGGCATGGAAGCCGCCGCCTTTCGTCCCGTCCATCCAGCCTGTGACCGTCCGTCGGCGGCGGACCGCCGTGGGCGCGGGCTCGCGAGGTTCGATTGGTCTGCTGATTCCAGTCTCTGTCATCCGGGGCGGTGCAGCCGATGAGACATGCTCACGAGGTGCCCCACCACCGTCATGATCGCGGGCCAGCGGCTCTGGGGCCGCGGCGCGCTGCGCACGTTTGAGAGCGCGAGACGCGTGCAGAAGCTATGTGACCCTGGCCTCATCTCAAGAAGCAGGAGACGCATCATGGGCATCGTTGCGTGGATTCTCATCGGTCTGTTTGCCGGCCTCATCGCCAAGGCGATCATGCCTGGCAAGGACCCGGGCGGCATCATCGTCACCATGCTCATCGGCATCGTGGGAGGCCTTCTCGGCGGCTGGCTCGGCAAGGTCATCTTCGGCGTCGACTCCATCGACGGCTTCTTCGACCTCTCCACTTGGATCGCCGCCATCATCGGCTCCATCATCCTCCTGGCCCTCTACCGCCTGGCCATCGGAAGCCGGCACTCTCACCGACATGCCTGAGTGCGGCCGCGGTGTGTCGGCGTAGGACGCCCCTCGCCTCCGGAACGCCGTCCACGCCCAATGCGCAGGGCCGACCGACGCCGTCAGATGGCGGGCAGATGCGGATGCGCACACCATGACCGTGACGTCACACCCCCGATCCGCCCGAGAAGGGCCCGACGGAGATCCCATGCCCCAGGAAGAGCCCCAGCTCCCCGACCCGGTGACACTCCACCCGCGCCCTCCCTTTCCGGACCAGGAGCAGGACCATCCCGGCTCCACGGAGCGGATGCAGCCACCACCCGACCACGGCGAGGACTCGTACCAGGGGCACGACGTACTGCTCGACCGGGCGGCGGTCGTCACCGGCGGCGATTCCGGCATCGGCAGGGCCGTCTGCCTGGCGTTCGCCCGCGAAGGTGCGGACATCGTCTTCACCCACCTCCCCGAAGAGGCGGACGAGGCTGCCGAGACGGCGCGCCTGATCCGCGCGGCGGGCCGCAAGGCCGTACCGGTCGCATGTGACATCCGTGACGAGGAGCAGTGCGCGGCCCTGATCGACCGGGCCGTGCACGAACTCGGGCGCATCGATCTCCTCGTCAACAACGCCGCCTACCAGATGTCTCAGCCCGACGGCATCGAAGCCATCACCACGGAGCAGTTCGACCGGGTGATGAAGACCAACCTGTACGGGATGTTCTGGCTGACCCGTAAGGCCCTGGAACACATGCCCCGTGGCGGCTCGATCCTCAACACCACCTCCGTGCAGGGCTACCAGCCGAGCCCGCATCTCCTCGACTACGCGATGACGAAGTCGGCGATCATCTCCTTCACCCACGGACTGGCCCAGATGCTCGCCGAGCGCGGCATCCGCGTCAACGGTGTCGCACCCGGGCCCGTGTGGACGCCGCTGATCCCCGCCACGATGCCCGACGCGACGAAGTTCGGCGAGCAGTCACCCCTGGGCCGGCCCGCCCAGCCCGCCGAGATGGCTCCCGCCTACGTGTTCCTGGCCTCGCCCCAGGCGAGCTACATCACCGGAGAGGTCGTCAACGCCACCGGCGGCACGCCTCTCCGCTGACCCGGACCGGACCGGACCCTGCAAGGCCACCGGGCTGGAAAATCCGACTCGCCTGGGCCGATCGTCGTTCGCGGCCCGTGACCACGCTGGGGCGGACGGCCTACCGGGGCGTCGAGGCGATTGACGGCAATCAGCCCCTCGGCCGCCAGCAGTGCACCATGCGCGTTCCGTTGCTCCATCAGGATGCAGAGGGTGTACGCCGCGTCCTCGAGTTCGCCACGTACGCCCGCCTCGTCGGGTGCCTACGGCCCGGCGGCCGACGGTTCCGCACATCGGCCGCAGGCACCCCGTCGGGGCCGGCTCTCGGCGGACCGAGCCGCGTCAGCGACGATCCGCCGGGACGTGGCCGCAGTCCGGGGGGATCTCCAGGATGCCCCCGGCTCGCGGTGGGAGTCAGATTTCGGCGAGGCGACGGCGGGCCACCGCGAGGGACCGACCGCGTGGGGCGTTGCTCCACGGGTCGCGCTTCAGGAGATCTTCGACCATGGTGAGAGTCCATCGGCGCGCGCCGAGAGCCGGATCGTCGAGTTCGCCCCACTCCATGGGGGCGGCAACGGGGGCGCCGGCCCGCGCGCGGACCGCGTAGGGCGCTACCGCCGTCTGGGCGTACCCGTTGCGCTGGACATCCAGGTAGAGCCGGCCCTTACGGGCCTCCTTGCGCGGCGCTGTGGTGAGCTGATCGGGGTGACGGGAGGAGAGCTTCTCGGCGAGATCGCGGGCGAATCCGCGCACCTCCTCGAAAGGGGCCTTGCGGTCCAGGGGGACGATGATGTGGATACCGCGCGAGCCGGTGGTCATCGGCAGCGAGGGCAGTGACAGTTCTTCGAGCAGCTCGTGGAGCCAATGCGCGGCCTGCCGCACCGGTGCGAATCCCTCATCGGCCGGATCGAGATCGAAGACGACTCGGTCCGGGTGGTCGGGCCGGTCCGCCTTGGAGAGCCAGCGGTGCGGAGTGATGCACCCTTGATTGGCCAGATAGATCAAGCTCGCCCTGTCGTCGCACAGGACGTGGGTGACGGTGCCCGCCTCTTTCGGCAGTTCGGCACGGTCGATCCAGTCCGGGAAATGGTCCGGCACTTCCTTCTGCATGAACCCCGGCCCCTCGATCCCGTCCGGGTGGCGCTCCAGCATCAGCGGGCGGCCCCTCAGATGGGGCACCATCCGTGCCGCCACGGCACGGTAGTAGTCCACCAGGTCCCCCTTGGATATTCCGTCCGCGGGAAACAGCAGCTTCTCCGGCCGTGAGATCTCGACGGTGCGCCGCCCGGCCTGGATCTTCGTCTTGCTCACTCCGCCTCCCTCGCATGGTGTCTTCTCGTCCTGACGACTCGGCCTCTCACGCGTGTATGCGGTGCGGATACCCGGTTTCGGCCCTGGCACGTCCGGAATGCTCTGGAACACCGCCTCCCCGAGGACAATTCGCCGCACACGGATTCGACCTGATCATCGCGGCCGAGGACGACACCCTCGCCTCAGCCGCGGCGACGCTGGTCACCCAGGGCACACGCGTGGAGGCCATCCGGACCGATCTGACCACCCGGGAGGGCGTGGAGAGCCTGCACCGTGCCATAACGGCCACCCGGCGGCCGGTAGCGGCGGCCGCGCTGAACGCCGGCGTCGGGCAGGGCGGCGCCTTCCTGGAGACCGATCTGGCGGACGAGCTGGAGATCATCGACCTGAACATCACATCCACGGTCCACCTGGCCAAACGACTGCTGCCAGGGATGGTGGAGGTCCTTCCAGGCCGTGTACAACGCGAGCAAATCGTTCCTCCAGTCGTTCGCACAAGCACTGCAGAACGAGCTGAAGGACACCGGGGTGACCGTCACCTCGTTGATGCCCGGTCCGACCGAGACCGAGTTCTTCGAGCGGGCCGACATGCTGGACACGAAGGTCGGCCAGGCGGACAAGGACGATCCGGCCCAGGTGGCCGCGCAGGGCTTCGAGGCGATGATGGCCGGGAAGGACAAGGTCGTCGCCGGCTCCTGGAAGACCAAGGCGCAAGGTCTGGCCAATCGAGTCCTGCCCGACAGCGTCAAGGCGCAGGCTCACCGCGGCATGGCGGAACCCGGTTCGGGGGCCGGAGGGTGATCGGGACGCCGTTCTGGTCTGCTCACAGGCTGCCCCGGGTGAGGAGGCGGCGTACGGCCTCTTCCACGGCGCCGTGCGTCGCACGGTCCCCGCCCCGCGCTCGGCGCTCGCGTCGAGCGCGTCGAGCGCGGGACGAATCGTGACGCCGTCCTCGAAGAGTTCGATCACTGGCGGGTCGACGTGAGGCGCACGGCACACGGCACACAGCCGGGGCGAGGTACCGGCTCACCTCGCGGCCGGCGCGTGCCTCCGCGCTCCGGCAGCCGGCGGGGAAGGTTCCGACTCATCCGTGATGCGGTGGCCCTCGGACTCGACGAAGCGGAATCCGCCGGCGCGCCGACGGGCACAGCCGGGTCGATCTGGGCGACTCGTACGGAGTCTCACGACCGGCCCCGCGCCCCGGACGGCTCAGCTGACATACCGCATGTCTACCGGCCGGGTCGGTCCGCACTCCCCCGCTCCGAACGCCACGCGGTATCGCGGCGTTCGTCGGCGTGGCCGCCGGCGCCCAGCAGGCCGGTGGCTTCGAAGGGCTGCGTACGCTCGAGGCGCGGCAGTTCAGTGCGGGCGACGTGAGTGACGACGGCCGGGAGACAGGCCCGTACCGGTTGCACGGCACGAAGCCAGGCGGGCACGTAGACGGACGTCGCCCGTCGTTCCGCGGCGGTAGCCAGTCGGTCGGCGACCTGGGCCGCCGGGTACACCTTACGCGCGGGCGCCGGCATGTGGGCGCGCAGTTCGCGCAGGACGGCATAGCGGTCAGCGTCCCGGACCATGTCCGTGTCGGTCCAGTTGATGTAGGCGATGCCGACTGCCACACCTCGGTGGGCGAGCTCCGCGCGCAGGGCGTGCGCGAAGGACTCGACGCCCGCCTTGGAGGCACAGTACGCGCTCATGAGGGGGGACGTCCCCATGGACGCCAGGGATGCGACTTGCATGTAGTAGCCGTGCGTGTCGAGGAGGTCGGGCAGGAAGCAGCGTGCTGTCGCCGCACTGCCGATGAGATTGACCTCGATGACACGCCGCCAGACCTGCGGATCCGAGTCGGCGAAGGGGCCCCCTTCGGCGACGCCTGCATTGCCCACCACTACGGAGGCCGGTCCCAGGCGGGTGCGGACCTGTCGGGCCGTGTCGGCCATGGCCGCATCGTCGGTCACGTCGACCTCCCAGCAGGCCGATTCGTTGCGCAAGCAACTGGCCACCTCCTGGAGGCGTGCTCCTTCCAGGCCCAGGAGGGCCACTCGCGCACCCCGATCGTCCAACGCCCGAGCCAGGGCCGCTCCCAGCCCGCGCGCCGCTCCGGTCACCACGACCGTGCGGCCCCGCAGGGGCCGGCTGTCCCTCCGCATGCCCACGTGGCGCCACCGCCCATCCGTAACCGTGTCGTCCGGTCCTCCTGTTTCCAGGATGCGCCTGCTGAGCAGTCACCCGCAGACCGAGGGCTTCACGGCCGGGCGCAAACGCGCGTAATCGGCCGCCCGCTGGACAGAAGCGGGCACGGGGATGCGAGGAGGCGACATGGGCGACGTGCGCGATCCATCCGATGAGCTGTACGCGCGACTACGGCGGGAATGCGGCCGCCGGGCGGACGAGCTGTGGGCCGTCAGCCGCGCCCTGCACGCGGACCCCGAGCTCGCCTACGAGGAGCACCGCGCGGCCCGGCTGCTCACTGACGAACTCCGGCGGGCGGGGTTCGCCGTCGAGCCGGGGACCGCCGGACTCGACACGGCTTTCGTGGCTCGTGCGGGAGGCGGGCGGGGTCGGTGCGTGGCACTGCTGTTGGAGTATGACGCGCTGCCTGACCTGGGACACGCATGTGGACACAATCTGATCGCCGCGGCCGGGCTCGGTGCCGCACTGGCGTTGCGCAGTGTCCTGGAGGACGAGTTCGAGGGCACGGTGCTCGCCGTGGGGACGCCGGCGGAGGAGCGGGGCGGCGGCAAGGTCGCTCTCGCCGAGGCGGGGGTGTTCGACGGTGTGGATGCTGCGTTGATGTTCCATCCCGGCGTGCACGACTGGTCATGGGCGCCGCTGACCGCGCAGACGCAGGTGCGCGTGGGCTTTCACGGCCGGGCAGCGCATCCGACGGGCGATCCCACCCGCGGGATCGATGCCCTGGCCGCCCTCATCCAGCTGTTCAACACGGCCGCCGTGATGAGCAGGCGGTTGCCGTCCGGCTCACACGTGCAGGGGATCGTCACCGAGGGCGGCAGCGCGACCAACATCGTGCCGGCCTTCGCCGAAGGCCTGTTCGGTCTGCGTGCGGCCACGAGCGCCGCCCTCGATGCGCTGGTGGCCGAAATCGGCGCCTGGGCGGAAGGGGTGGCTGCCGCGACCGGCACCACGGTGGAGGTGACCCGCCTGGGCAGGGGCTACGCCCACTTCCGGGACAACGACGTCCTCTCGGACCGGTTCGGCCTGCACATCGCACGCTCCGGCATCCGACTCACCCAGCCCGTCGGCGGGGTGTTCCCGGGCTCGTCCGACATCGGCGACGTCAGCAGCCGCGTCCCCGCCATCCATCCGTTCGTCGCCATCCTGGGCGGCGAGGCCTCGGACCACACCCCCGCCTTCGCGCGCGCCGCCGCCTCGGAACGGGGCCGCGAGGTGATGCTGGCGGCCGCCGAAGCCCTGGCGTGCACGGCAGCCGACGTCCTCACCGACGCCGGAATCGCCGCCCGGGCCTGGGCCCGCCAGCGGGAGAAGGCGGCGGCGGGCCTCTGACGCCCGGGCCGCGGCCCACAATCACGTCCCGACCGGCCGTACGAGAGCACTGCGGTCCCGGGCCGGGGACCCTTCCGCTCCCCCGCACAAGAGCCCGCCGCTCACGACACCCCCTCCGTCTCCCGATAGAAGGCCGGGGCCTTGCGCACCAGCGCGGACTGATGGCTTCGACGGAAGTCCGGCGCGTCCAGCCACGGCGCGACCAGGCCACGCAGCACCTACACGGCCTCGCCCCGCTGCTTGCCCAGCCTTCGTACGTCCAGCACAGCCGCCGAGGCGTCGAACGAGGGAAACGGAAGGAACGTCTGCACGAGGTCCTCCGCCGATACGGCAGTGCAACCAGTACGCGTGTGCCGCGACGCACTGCCCTGCGGGCACAGTGCGAGCCTGGCAGAGGCCCCGGAGCAACGCGCCCGCACACATCCCGTAGGACGATCGGATCCGGTCTTCCCATGTGCCGCAACGAACGGCACGGCCCGACCTCGCGACGAGAGCTCCTGGTCCGAATTGCGTGAGATGCGGCGCGGTCGGGGTACGCGCACCATGGCCGTGACACCACACTGTCGATGAAGGGTTCCGTCATGCCCCGAGGGTCCAACCCCAAGCGCGAGCGTCAGTACGAACACATCAAGGAGTCCGGTGAGAAGCGCGGTATGTCGGAGGGCCGGGCGAAGGAGATGGCCTCCCGGACGGTGAACAAGGAACGCGCCCAATCAGGGGAGAGCAAGACAGCGAGCCGCAGTTCCACCCAGGGCAAGTCCGCCTCGCAGCGCGGCGGCGAGAAGTCCCGTGGCGGTGGCAGCTCCTCAGAACGCACCAAGGACGACCTCTACCAGGAGGCGAAGAAGCGCGGGATCGAGGGCCGTTCCACGATGACCAAGCAGCAGCTCAAGAACGCACTCGATCACTGACCGCGGTACGCCGTGTCGGGCCGGGGCCGGCCCGACCCCCTTCCGCTCGCTCAGGTCCTACCGCGCGGTGTGCCGTATCCCTACCTCTCCGGAAACAGGAGGAGTCCCTGTGGCCGTCCGTCATCAGCTCATCCGGCGCCCCCCTCGAAGCGTGTGGGCCGTCCTCGCCGACCCGACCCTGTACGGGGAGTGGGTGGTGGGTCCGTCCGAGTCCACACCGCTCGATCAGCTCTGGCCGGAGGTCGGATCCCGGCTCCGCTACACCGTGCGGGTGGGCCCCTGGTCGACCGAAGGGGTGACAACGGTACGCCACAGGGAACTCGGCAAGGAGCTGGAGCTGGAAGCGTCGTTCAAGGCCCTCGGCACAGCAAGGATCTTCCTCCAGCTCCGGCCGTGGGGCGAAGAAACCCTCGTCATCTGCGACGAGCACCCCCTGCGCGGCCTGGGCGGCTCCCTGCACAACTCCGTGATCGAAACAGCCCTCCAGTTCAGGCACCGGGGCATGCTGGCCCGGCTGGCCCGGATCGTGGAGCAGCAGCGGGACGAGGTGCTTCGTGCCTGACGCGGTGGTGATCGGCGCCGGGCCCAACGGACTGGTGGCCGCGAACCTGCTGCTCGACGCCGGGTGGAGTGTGGAGGTCCTGGAGGCGCAGGAGGAGCCCGGAGGAGCCGTACGCAGTGACCGCGGGGTGCACCCGGACTACGTCTCGGATGTCTTCAGCGCCTTCTATCCGCTGGCCGCGGCCTCGCCGGTCCTCGCGCGTCTCGATCTCGCCGCCGAAGGGCTGCGCTGGAGCCATGCCCCCTCCGTCCTGGCCCACCCGCTGACGGACGGCAGGTGCGCGGTGCTGGAGCGACGGGTACAGGGCACCTGCGCCAGCCTGGCCGGCTTCGAGGCTGCCGACGCCCACGCCTGGGAGGACATGTACCGGACGTGGATCCGGGTGGGGCCGGACCTCGTACAGGCCCTGTTCACGCCGTTCCCCCCGGTCCGCTCCGGGCTCCGGCTGGCAGCGAGACTTCGCACCTCCGGGGGCCTGCGGCTGGCCCGGAAGCTGGCCCTGCCGGTGCGCCGCCTGGGCGAGGAGGAGTTCGCCGGGGAGGGGGGCCGGCTCCTGCTGGCGGGCAACGCCCTGCACGCCGACCTGGCTCCGGAGGCTGCGGGGAGCGGTGGTTTCGGTTGGCTGATGTCGATGCTCGGCCAGAGCCACGGCTTCCCCGTACCCGTCGGCGGCGCCGGCGCCCTGACCGCGGCGCTCGTGAGTCGGCTGCGGCGCCGGGGAGGTGTCCTGCGCTGCGGGGAGCGTGTCGCGTCCGTCGTCCTGCGCGGTGGCACGGCGGTCGGTGTCAGGACCGCGGGCGGGGAGACCGTCGGCGCGCGGCGGGCCGTGCTCGCTGACACGTCGGCACTGGCCCTGTACCGGGACCTCGTGGGCGAGGAGCACCTGCCGTCCCGCCTCCTGCGGGACCTGGAACGCTTCCAGTGGGACTTCGCGACGTTCAAGGTCGACTGGGCGCTGACCGGCCCGGTGCCGTGGACGGCGCCGCAGGCCACCGGCGCGGGGACGGTCCACCTGGCCGACGGCGTCGACGGCCTGACCCGGTTCGCCGCACAGATCGCCATGGGACAGGTCCCCGACGAGCCGTTCGCCCTCTTCGGCCAGATGACCACGGCGGACCCCAGCCGCTCACCCGCCGGCACCGAGTCGGCGTGGGCCTACACCCACCTCCCGCAACACATCACCTCCGACGCCGGTCCCGACCGCATCACCGGGCGCTGGGACGCCCGCGAACAGGAAGCCATGGCCGACCGCATGGAAGCACAGGTGGAACGGTTCGCACCCGGCTTCCGCGCGCTCATCGGCGCCCGCCGAATCCTGGCTCCCACCACCCTCCAGGCCATGGACGAGAACCTCCACAACGGCGCCATCAACAACGGCACCACAGCCCTCCACCAGCAGGCGATCTTCCGTCCCACTCCCGGCACGGGCCGCCCGGAGACCCCCGTGAAGGGCCTCTACCTCGCCTCCGCGGCCGCCCACCCCGGCGGCGGCGTCCACGGAGCACCCGGTGCGAACGCCGCACGGGCCGCCCTGCGCGCACACGGCCTCCACGCGCTCCTCCACCGCGCCCAACGCGTTTGACGCACATGGCCACGTGTCGATGCCCAGGGTGGCGGCATGCTCGGCGAGGTGCTGGCGGTATCCGCCGTCGACCCACCCTTTGCGGATGGACGGGTGGTCGGCGGCGTCCTGGTCGACGAGGCGGGTGCGCCACGGAGTCCTGCACACTGGCCGCCGTGACCAGCACGGCGAGGAGGAGGCCGAGGGTGTCGGTGACGATGCTGCGTTTGCGGCCCGCGATCTTCTTGCCCGCGTCGACGCCCTGGCCGGCGGCAGGAACGCTGGTGGAGGTCTTGACGCTCCGAGCGTCGATCACGCACGCAGACGGCTCGGCATTCCGCCCTCCCTTCTCCCGCAAAGGCTGCCTGAGCAGGCTGTTGAGCTGGGCGAACACGCCCTCGCCAGCCCATCTGGCGAAGTAGCCGTAGACGCTCTGGTGCGGTGGGAAGTCATGCGGGAATACGCCCACTGGCATCCGGTACGGTCCACGTAGAGGATCGCGTTCATGATCTCGCGCAGGTCATGCCGCGGTCCGGTCCGCTCCAGGGCTCTGGCCGTTCGCCGGCGGCCATCGGAAGTCGGCGCAGCTGTACCGGTCCGGGATAGAAGGCTGCGGTGTCGGGGCCGGCCATGTCTTCGCCGATGAGGTAGCGGTAGAGCCATTCGGCGAAGCTCATGTCGTACTGCGCCCAACCGCCTTCGCCGTCTTCGACCAAGAGCCGAAGGTGCGTTTCGTCCACAGCTACGAGGAACAGTGTCTCGCCTCGGTCGGTGCTGGCGATCGGCCACAGTCCGTTTGGGGTCCCGAAGCTCAACTCCGTGAGTCCGAACAGCAGGCGGGGGTCCGCGTCCGGGTCCACGTCATGCCAGGACACCTCGGTGCGCGACTGCCTCCAGTACGTGCTGGCCATGGCAGCGGGGGCCACGCTCGCCGCATCCCTGGCGGCCTCGGCCGGGATCCACGGGTGGACGTTCGGCATCCTCACCCTGGTCGCCCTCTGTGTCGGCAAAGCCCGGCGCTTCGGGCAGCAGGGCACCCAAGTCGCCGTCGTCGGCTTCTTCGCGTTCTCCTCCGGCCAAGGGCAGATCGACTACATCGGTCACCTGGCCGCGGCCGTGGGCATCGGCGCGCTCTGCGGCCTCGCCACCCATCTCGTTCTCGCTCCCGCCCGCCACACCCACCATCGGAAACAAGCCGTCACCGATCTCTACACCGCCATGGCCCAGCGCCTCACCGACCTCGCCGACACCCTCGAAGCAAGCGATCCCGCCCGGGACCACCTGCGCCAGTGGCGACGCGACTGGCACGGACTGTCCGCCGAATGTGAGCGCATGCGGCACGCCATCGATACCGAGATCGAAAACGGCCGCATGAACCCCCGCCGGGCCTTCGGCGACTCCGACAAGGCCCTTCCCCGCGCCCGGGAAGCGATCACCGTCGCCGAACGCGGCATGGACCACCTGCGCTCCATGACCCGAACCCTTGACTACGCCCTCGGCAGTGGGGAACTCGGGAATCTCCCCGCCCCTTTCCGGCCCCGTTTCAGCGCTGTCCTGCGCGCCGTGGCCACCGCGATGGAAAAGATCGGCCAGGAGTCCCCCACCGACCCGGACCTCCTCGACACGCAGATCGACGAAGCAGCCGCAGAACTCGAGCGGGTGCAGCGGCAAAAGGGACCACCCCGGATGCCTCTCCGGCCGTACACGCTTTACAGGGCACGCTGCTCACGGATGCCGGCCGCCTCCTGGCCGATCTCCGGTCGGGCTGGCAGAGCGTCGCCAGTACGTGAGGTTCCTCGATTCAGCATGGCCGGCGTGGTGTGTCAGCAGGGTCGGGGTAGACGGGACAGGAGAGACGTCAGGCGTCGGCAGCCGGGCGTCGCCCAACGGTCGAGTCGCCGACAAGGCCGACCGCGCCAACACCCCCGAAGATGGCACCACCCGTCATGGACAGTCCGGCGAAGCGCGTGGCGTCGGCAAGGACGACCGAACCATGAAAGCGGCAGTGTACGAAGGACCGCGGACGGGGAAGACGCGACCCTGACCATGAACGGACTCATCGACTCGGTCCGGTTCACCGGTGGCATCGGCGATGTCGGCGTGTTCCTGCCCGAGGGCCCGGGCGGCGCCGAGGCCCAGGGCGAGCTCGAAGCCCAGGGGAAGGTACCGCTGGACTTCGGCATGCTCTGGTTCAAGGGCCGGCGGATCGGCACCGGCCAGGCGCCGGTCAAGCGCTACAACCGGGCCCTGCGCGACCTGATCGCCGGCGGCAGGGCCGAGCCGAGCTTCCTCGTCCCCCACGAACTCACCCTCGACGAGGCCTCATCGGCGTACGAGCACTTCGACAACCGTGACGACGGCTGGACCAAGGTCGTCCTCCACCCCTACGGCAGCCGGAGTAGCGCGGGCGGCTCCTCCCACCACACGCTGCAGGAACTACGCCGGGAAGCGAAGGCGCAGGGCATCGAAGGCCGCTCCCACATGAACAAGCAGCAGCTGGAACGGGCGCTCGAGTCTTGAGCCCATGGACGTCGCAGCGGCCGAGGGCGACCCCCGGCTGAATGAGCCAAAGCGGATGGATGGAGCCGCTTACGACATCAAAGCGGGGGGTGCGGGTAGCCGGACATCATGGACCTCAACACTCACACTCCGCTCCGTGCTGTCGCGCTCGTCTGCACCCTCTCGTCCTCGCCCGCTCCGTCCAGCTCCCAATTGCTGGCCGAGCAGACGATGACCGCCCTCGCAGAGCACGGTGTAACGGGCAAGACGATTCGGATCGCCGACCACGACGTGAAGCCCGGTGTGAAGACCGACATGGGCGACGGCGACGCCTGGCCGGAGATCCGGGACACCATCCTGGGATGCGACATCCTGATCCTTTCGACGCCCATCTGGCTCGGCCACCCGTCCAGCATCGCCCAGCGGGTCCTGGAGCGCCTGGACGCGGAGCTCGGCGAGAGCGACGACGAGGGCCGCATGCTCACCTATGGCAAGGTCGCCGCGGTGTGCGTCGTGGGCAACGAGGACGGCGCCCACAAGGTCAGCGCCGACCTGTTCCAGGGCCTCAACGACGTCGGCTTCTCCCTCGCACCGAACGCCGTCACCTACTGGGTCGGCGAAGCCATGCAGGGCACCGACTACCAGGACCTCGACAAGACCCCCGAGAAGACCGCCGCCGCCACGGCCACCTTGGCGGCCAACTCCGCCCACCTCGCCCGACGCCTCAAGACAGCCCCCTACCCGGCGAGTTGACCCGCACCCCGCCCTTGCATGCCCCGGCTGAACGACCGCCCCTCGCCGCCCACCCGCAAGCCCTCGGGGGGCGGCGAGGGGCAGTCGGCGGGAGAAGGGGGCGAAGGAGTGATTCTCGTTGTCCTCCTGATCGGTGCATTTTGGTACGCGAATAGGCGGAGGCGCCAGAGGCGCCTCCGGCCGCACAGAACCCTGTCGCACAGCGCCGCGAGATCCTGGCAGACCCCGGGCGTGCATGCCCGCCACCAGAAGAAGGCCGGCACCGCCGCTGGTGTTCAGCCAGGCCAGGTGCCGGTCAAACGGCGTACGGCTACGGCGCCCGATCGGTCGACCGAGGCCTTGACCACAGCGAAGATCGCTCCCTGGATCGCCGCAGCAAGCAGGACCTGCTTCCACGTGCGGCCTTCGTCCGTGGCCTCCGGGGTGTCACCCTCCCCTTCGATGACCTTCCAGGCCTGCTTGAACGCGGCGCCCGCGACCATGCCGCTCGCCGCTCCCAGGGCGAGCCTGACGGGCTTGTAGGCAAGCTTGGAGGCCTTCATCGGCGACGTCCACGGCTGCGACGGGCCAGTACCAGCGCGATGATCACAGCGCCGGCGACCAGGAGCGGAGTGCGGTTGCCACGTGCGACCGCGGCGGCCCGGCCGGCCTTCTCCAGGAGCGGCCCCGGGGCCTTGTCCGCCGCGTACCGGCCGGCGCGGGTCGCGCCGTCCCACACCTGCGCGGCGGCCTGGGCGGTCTTGTCCAGGACCGGGTCGGGGGTCCTGTCCCGTACCAGCTGGGCAGCTCGTCCCGCCTTTTCGCGGAACTGGTCGGCGATCAGTGAGGCCTTCTCGGCTGTCTGCTGTTTCATGACGGCGGTCTTCTCCTTGGTTTCGTCCTTGATGTCGGCCTTGGCGGCCTTGGCGGCCTTGGCGGCCTTGGCGGCCTTGGCGGCCTTGGCGGCCTTGGCGGCCTTGGCGGCCAGAGCCTCGACGTTCCGGCCGATTTCGTCGCGCGTGCGTTCGACGCTCTCGCTCGGCTCTGCGGGGGTGGGCGCCTCGGAGGCGGGAGCGCCGGGGGCGGATCGGGGTCGGTCGTTCATCGGAGTGCGATCTGCCGCTTCCCGGCGAGCGCAGTCACCGCGCCTGCTGCCGCTAGCGTGCCGGTGATGGCGAAAGCTGCCACCCCCACCGGCAGGACCAGGGCGAGGGCGGCAATGCACGTCGCCAGCAAGGCCTGGGCGGTGAAGAGACCGAGGACGCCCACCGCAGGAAAGAGACTGCCGCCCGTTCCGTAGCACTTGCCCTTCCGCGTCATCTCCGCGCGGGTCAGCACCATCTCCTTACGGACCAACTCGGCGGTCTGCCGAAAAGCATGCGAGACCAGTGCACCCGCCGAGTCGGCCACCACCTGGCGCTGCCGCACGATCGTCGTACTCATGGCCGAAAGTCCCGGGCAGGCTGGTGCCGAACTGTGCTGCGAGCCGCCATCGCGGATCCCTCCTCGTTGCGAGGTGCATGCTGTGGTCGAGGCGCGCCTACCCCGACTTCGCCACAACACCCGCTCCACGAGCAGCAGCCCTACGCGGGAGTCCGCGGGAGCAGGTGAGAAAACCAGCCGGATCCGGACGGTGATGGAGACCGCGGCTCCCCCATTTGGCGGGCCTGTCGTTCGGGTGCAGTCGAGGCCAGGACGGGACGACGGCAGGACAGCGGGTAGGCGTCGTGTATGAACTCACGCACCCTCGACAGCTCACCCACGGCCGGGCCGACCGCGGCTCTTGACACTGCCTCGGCATGCTGGCTGAAGACCCTGGACCGGCTCGAACGGACAACGGTGGCCGATCCGGCCATCAGGGCGCTGCAGCGGGGAATCCGCTCACTCCCCCTGGGCGCCATGCGCGATCTGCTGCGCGGCAGACCGCTGGGCCACCCCGTGCACCCCGTGCTCGTGCAGGTACCCATCGGATGCTGGCTGTCGGCCTCGGTACTGGACTGCGTGCCCGGGACGCAGCACGCGTCGACCACCCTGACCGCCGTCGGACTGGCCGGTGTCGCACCAGCCGCGGTCGCCGGCTGGGCGGACTGGGCGGATCTGCCGCCCGAGCAGGCCCGGGTGGGCCTGGTCCACGCGGCCTCCAACATCGCTGCAGTGGCCTGCTACACCGCGTCACTGGCTGCGCGGCTCCGCGGCCGCTCGGCGCGGGGCCGACTGTGGGCTCTGAGCGGGATGGCTGCCGTAGCCGTCAGCGGCGCGCTGGGCGGCCACGTGGCCTACCGACAGGCAGTCGGAGCGCACGCCTCTGCATGAGGGAGCTTCTGTGGTACCGCTCCGTCCCGCCTGATGAGCCCCCGGGTATCAGCCGAGTTACGGGGACTCATCGGCGCCCGCCGAGGCGGGCCTTCTTTCAGGAGGGGGGCGTTGCGGTGTGGTCAGGATGGTGGTGAGTGCGGCGAATCGTTTTGAGGCGGGCCTCCAGGAGGTGACCCCGCCCACCGGCCACCTCGTCGACGACGTCCCGTTCCACTGTGGCGAAGGGCTGGTAGTAGGTGGAGTTGTAGGCCTCGACGATCTGGAACGTCCAGTGGCCCGGGATGACATTGCGGCCCACGATTTCGCGCTCCACCCGATCGGCCTGCTCCTCGTGCCCCGCCTCGCGCAAGAGCCGGGCAGCGTCGCCGAGCTCGAAGTCGGCGGTCCCGGTCAGCTGGTGGAACCCGTAGAGGTGACCGCGGGCCCGCTCCGTGGTTTCCAACGCTTTCGAAAGCGCACCCAGAGCGCGCACCGTCTTCTCGTCGACGCCGTCCGGAACCTGGTGTGCCCGATCCATCTCGTGATTGCTGTCCATGGAGGATGTTCTGCCCGTAGGACGCTTCAGCACTGGGGGGATGGGGCCAAGCGGCGTAGAAGATCTCCCCAGATGCATCGGCCCTGACACGGCTCCGTCGCACTGTCGCACCGTCGCAGAATGCAAGCAGGATCCCCTGCCCGGCCATCAGAGTAAGAAACAGATAAGAATCGAATGCATGCCCTGGGTGCGGTCGGGCACACGGTGCTTCGGAGGTTGATAACCATGGTTCCCCTGCTTCTCGTTCTTCTGCTGATCCTTCTCCTCTTCGGCGCGGGTTTCGCGGTGAAGATTCTTTGGTGGGTGGCTATCGCAGTCCTGATCCTGTGGCTGATCGGTTTCGTCGCCCGGCCCAAGGGCGGTAGTGGCCGCTGGTATCGCTGGTAGCCGTAGGACGCAGCGCGGTTCTGACACTGCATGGCGGTGGCCGGTCACCCCTTCCTTTGGGTGACCGGCCACCGCCATGTCAGTTTCAGCTCCCTTCGCGAACCCGATCGGATGGACGCACATATCGCGGGCATCCGGAGGGCAGCCGTGACGGTCGCCGGGACGGTCGCCGTGACGCAGCAGGGAACCGCTCACCTCCAATGATCGACGGCCGCCCCGGTCCCGTATTTCGATCCGGGTGCGTGAGGCCGTAACCGCGGGGAAGGCGAAGTCCAGGCGGAATGCAGCACAACCGCCGAACACGACGTACGGAACAGGGAGGATCGGTGGAGAGTTCGCTGTTCCGCCGTCTCCCGTTGACCGGAGGAGTTGTTTTCGCGTGACTGAGCATGTGTGGAGCTACCAGACGACCGCGGGCCACCTGGCCGGTACCGATCTGACCGGCTACAAGGTCGAGGCGACCGACGGCAGCATCGGCAGGGTCGACAAGCACTCCGACGAGGTCGGTGACGCCTACCTGGTCGTGGACACCGGCGTATGGATCTTCGGCAAGGAGGTCCTCCTGCCGGCCAGCACGGTCGTCAGGATCGACACGGAGGAACAGAAGGTCTTCGTCGACCGCACCAAGGAAGAGATCAAGAACGCCCCCGAGTTCCACCGGGACAAGCACCTCGACGACGCCGGGTACCGCAGGGAACTGGGCACCTACTACGGCACCGGCGCCCCCTTCGGCGGCCGACCCGCCTGATCGCCTTGCCGCACGACGACGCCGGTCCCGGCGCCCAGGAGGGTGCCGGGACCGGCGTCGTGCGGGTCATCCGTCCTCGAATTCCAGGACCTCCGCCAGTGCGACTTCCTGTTCCTCCACGTCATGGGCGCTCTCGGCGATCACCGCATACCGCCAGGAACGGCCGTCAGGGGGCGCGTCCGCGTAGAGGACCACGCCCTCGCCACGGTCCTGGTCGAAGGCGAGGCCGGATGCGCGCAGCCGGGAGAGGGCCCCTTCGAAGTCCATGGGACCGCGCGTCCAGCCCTTCGACACCGACCATGCCGGGTGCGGCTCGGCCGCCCCCGCCGTCAAGCGGGTGACCATGGCGTGCGGTGTGGTGGTGGCCGTACGACGGATGTTGCTCTCACTCGCGTACACGATGCCGTCCGCGTCTACCAGTCCGTCGAGCCCGAAGGGCCCGCCGTAGCCGTGGACGGCGAGGTGACGGCCCAGGGCCGTCCCCCACTCCTCCATTTCGCCGGCCACGTGCGCGCAGGACGGCGGCAGTGGAGAGGCGTATCCCGTGAAGGATCCCTGAACCGTGCGCATCGCACCGCTGAAGAGCGCGTGTGCCCCGGAGGCGGCCACCTCCATCTGGATACTGACCGACTCGGCCACGTCGAGGCACTCCTCCACCACCCACAGGCCCTCCGGCCCGCCGACCGTATCGAGCAGCAGGCTCGCCTCGCCCCTCAGGTCGTCGCGGGACACGAAGCGCATTCCGTGCCCTCCAGCCGAACGGTCGGGCTTCACCACGACACGCTCGTGGTCCCGCAGGAGTTCGCGGGCCACGCCTTCGGTCTCCGGGCGACGGCACATCCGCCCCGCGGGCAACCGCAGGCCCAGTTGCCCGGCCGTCTCGCGGAAGCCGGTCTTCGTGTTGAGCAGCATGGTCATCTGCAGCGCCACCTCGGCGGCCTCGACCGTCGGGTACGGGTGCACCGCGATGCCGATGTGCCGGGCGAACGCGATCGCCGACGCGTCGAGCGCCGTCGGCAGCAGCGCCGCACCCCGGTCCCCCGCGAGAGCCCGGACGTGCTCGACGAGGCCCGCCTCGCGCACCGCCCGCGCCAGCGGGACGGCGCCGGCGGGTGGTACCTCGACGACGGCCACCGATTCCGGGGGCACCCCCGTCAGGTCGTACACGTACCGCAAGAACTCCCGGCTCAGCGGCACGGGAGTGACGAACACGTCCCCCGGCCGGAGCAGCCACGCCTTCCGCGGCGCCTGCTGGGCCCACGTCGTCAGGATCTGACCCTCGTCGAGATCCACCGCCAAGTCGGAGAGGAAGTTCGCGAACACGACGATCGGGCCCGTCTCAGTCACCGCTCTGCTCCTCTGGTCGCCGCACGGCCGTCCACAGTCAGCGTGGGGTCACCCGCTCAGCCCCTGCCGGGTGCGGCGCCCCAAGAGAAGTCGCCACCTGAACGGGGAGGCAGGTCAGGGAAACAGTGCCCACGCCTCGGGGCCGGCCCCACGCCACTCCACGAAGTCGGGGTCGGTGAGGTCGACGTCCTCGGCGTTGTCCATCCCGGCAGCGGCGAGGAAGGCTCGGACATCGGCTGGGCGGTGTGCCACTCCGATGGCGACGCCGTCATAGCGGACACGGCGCCAGCCCAGCTCGTCGGGCGGGTGGATGATCAGCTTGGCAGCCATGGGCCCAGCCTCTGCCGCACCCAGCGCATCGGCACCCCTTCGCGTCCGAACGGGTGAGCTTCGCGGGGCAGCTGCCGCCACGGGCACCGCCTGTGGTCGGTCCCAGCATACCGACCGCCCTCGGGCTGGAGCGTGCCCGCGGGGCACACACATCCGGTCACGCCTCTGCCTGCTTGAGGGCAGGCAGCGCCTACGCTGAATCGATCAGCCGGAGACGAGCACGGAGTCGTCGAGGGTACCCGTGCCAGGCAGGTGGTGGCGGGCGGCAATGAGGGCCGCGTGCACATCCGTCGTACCGGTGGACACGCAGAGCGCTCGCTCGACGTCCTCGATCTCCCCGCGCACGGGCGACTCGCCTTCCGCGGCGTCGAGTACGGAGAGCGCCCAGTAGCGGTCGACGAGGCCGGGGAGTACGGCCGGGTGAGCCATCAACATCGGTGATTGCCTTTCGCCATCGGATCCGGATCGTGGCCGTCGCCTACCCTCCCGATCACCGTTGAACCATGGCCTCGGCTGCCCGGGCGACGCGTTCCAGGGATACGCCGGAGGCGCGGTTCACGACATCGGCCAGGTCGGAATCCGCATCGGTCGGCAGCCGCGACGGCCCCTCTGCCTGGCTCAGCGGCTCGGGGTTCGCGCTGGTCATGCCGCCTCCTCGGGCCCGATGGGGCGGGGTGGAAACGGTGTACCAGGAGAACCGCTTCTTCGAGACCCGTGCGCACTGCCACGCCAGGAAGTTTCGTCCGAACCGGCCCACCGGGCCTTGACGGCACGGGCGGCCTCACCGCCTGTTCCGCCTCGGTTGCTGTGGCAGCGCCTGGTCAGTGTGCCGCGGTCGCCCGCCGCGTCCTGAGTGGGCGACGCCGGCGCGTCCCAATACCGTGACCATCGGCCGACTGCGGTTCCCGGGCGCGTCGACGTGCTTGGTCCCGTTCTTCGAGCAGCAGCCTCGCGTGTGATGACAGCGCTCCGATGATCGCGGCATTGACACAGTCCGTAGCCGTACCCGCGGCTTACGCGGTGAGGGGCGTGGGCCTCGCAAGCGGTGGGCCCGCGCCTCCTCAAGGTCAGGGCCGTCGTACCGGTCCTGTTCCTGGGGCGAGACGGGTTCGACTTCGCACAGGCGGAACGCTGCTGCCAGGACCCCCGCAAGGTCGTCGACCGTAGGCAGGTGCGGCGGGACGCGGGGTTCCGCCGCCACATGGACGAGTGCGCCGGTGAGCGCCCGTACGCACACCTAGCTGTCGCCCGTGATGTGGACGCTCATGACGCAGATGTCGTCGCGGCGCTCCCCGCGCTCGCGGGCCAATGCCTGCGCCAAGAGGTGGGGCTGACAGGAGCGGCTCAGCCGCACGGCGTGCTCCGCCAGCCGGGTGAGACCGGTGTCGACGTCCTCTCCGGGCTTCTCTACGAGCCCGTCGGTGTAGAACAGCAGTTGGTCATCCGGCTGGAGCGTGATGGCGGCCTCTTCGTACACCAGCCCGGCCGTGGCTCCGAGCAGCGTGCCAGGAGGCTGCTCCAGGAACGTTGCTGCTCCACGACGGATGAGCAGGGGCGGCAGGTGCCCGGCGCGCGCCCAGGTCAGTTGCCGTCGGTCAAGTTGATAGCGCGCCATGACCATCGTGGCGGTGGCCGTGTCGTCGCGGGAGCCTCTGCGGGTGTGCAGGAGGAGGGTGTTGAGTTTGTGCAGCACGTTGGGGAGGGAGGAGCCGGTTATGGCCATGCCTTTGGCCGTGAAGCGTAGCTGCGCCATCGTGGCGACGGCTTCCAGCCCGTGGCCCGCGACGTCGCCTACGACGAGCAGGGCGTCATGGTCGGGCAGTTCGATCGCGCTGTACCAGTCGCCGCCCACGTTGACGCCGCTGTCGGCCGGCAAGTACGCCACTACTACAGCGAGTCCGGGAAGGCGCAGTGACTGCTCGGGGCTCGGCAACAGGGTTTCCTGGAGGCGTACCGCGAGGTTCCGCTCGGCTTGGAGCTTGTTCTTGTGCGTGAGTACGGCCTGCTCACTGTCACGCAGCGCACGCTCTGCCTCGCGCAGGTTGGTCATGTCCTGGAAGAATCCGTGGACTTCGACGGGTGTGCCGTCGACGTCCAGCCGTGCTTCGGCGACAATGCGCAGGTGCCGCACCCCGATGGCGGTGGTGATGCGGAATCCCTGATCCACTGCCTTTCCCTCTACCAGGAGGCGCTCGACGGTGCCGCCCAGGAGCGTGATGTCCTCCGGAACCAGATGACGGGGCAGTTCGTCGAGCCCCATGGGCCCGAGCTCCGGATCCCGCTGGAAGATCTCGTAAACCTGCTCGGACCACGTGATCGTGTCCTTGACCAGGTCCCAGTCCGCCCATCCGAGGTTCCCGAGGCGTTGCATGTCGTCGAGGCGGCGGGTCTCCCGGTCGCTGGTGTCGTGTCGCATCCAGGAGACGAGGAGGCGGCCCTCCAGCCGGGCCGCACGCACCGAGTACAGGGACTCGTGGGGTATTCCGCCGGCGGTCTCGCGGTAGGTGAAGGGTTCCCCGTCGTACACCGCCCCGGTGGCCAGTGTCTCCAGGTAGCCCTCCCACAGGGGCGTTCCCGCGACGGTTGGATACGTTTCCAGCACCGTCCTGCCCACGAGTTCCTTGCCCTGCCGCCCCGCGACGTCCACCGAGCCGGGAGCCGCGGCCTCGACACGGAAGTCCTCCACGTCGCCGCCCGCCGAACGGACGGCTGAGAGGAGCACCGCGGGGCCGGAAAGGGCATCCAGCATCGTCTGCACGGAAGCGATGTCCTCGGGCGCGGTGCTCTCCGCACGGCCCTCGGCCAGGTCATCCAATGCTGCGGCGACGGGCGGTACGGCCCGCAGCAGGGTGTCGCGCATGACGGCATCGAACTCTCCGTGGACGGTGCGGAAGAGGCCGATGGCCACGGGCGCAGAACCGTTCCCGGTCCGCAGTACCGGCAGCCAGGCCCGCGAGGGCCATCTTTCCGGTTCGCCGCCGATGAGGAGGTGACGCTGCGCGTCCCGTGCGGGGTGCTCCAGCCAGAGCGCCGTGCCGGCGTCGAGGGCTTCGAGGGGCGCGAGCCCAGGAAGCGGCGGGGTATGACTCCACTGCGTGACGATCCGGTCGTCGACGCCTGCTGAGCCCAACAGGTCGAGGCCGTCCTCCGGCGCCCTCGCATAGATCATCACCGCGTCGGTGCCCATGGGGCCTGCGAAGACGGCCCGTAGGACTTGAGCCGCCTCGTCCGCGGTCCGTACCGCCTTGAGCCCCGCGGCCAGGTTGCGCAGGAGCGTCCTGTCGCGGGAGACGTAGCGAGCGGCGCGGAAAGGTAGCGGCTCCTGTTGCGCCGTCGCCTCGGGACCGGTATCGGCCGTCCTGGGCCGCTCGTCTGATCCGGTGCGGCCCAGCGTTGACCAGCATTCCTCCCTCAGGGATCGCCCGCGCACTCGGGCCCGGAGGAGCAAGCGATCGTACGCCTGCGCCGCCGAGACGTGCTCTTGGGCCATCACGACACCTTTGGCCCGCTCCAGCAGGGCTGTCTCGGACGCCCGGGCCGCGATCTCTCCGGCCTCGGACCGCCGCTCGTCCACGGTCCCGGTCAGGGCCGGTACCTCCGACGCGGCATCGCCCGCCCGGTCGGCGTCCTTCGTCATGAATCGAGCATGGCACGTATGAGCTGGGTGAGCACCGAAATCGCGACAGCAGTTCGACCACGGGCCGGCCCCTCGGAGGTATGCGGGACGATGCCCAGAGGAGGGCGAGGGCCGGTGGCGGGGATTGAGGCGGCGGCGGGTATGACGGGCCCTGCGGAACCGTGACCCGGCCCCTTCCGACCGCACACCGCATCCCTCTGTTTCCGGCTCAGTGGGTCCCGAGCGCGGTCCGGGGATGAGGGACGCCCCGCCCCCGGGGGCGCTGCCGAAGCGACGGCCGGCGATCAGTTCTTCCGCCGCCCCCTGCGCGCCGTCCGGGCTGCACCAGCCCGCCCCGTCTCGGAAATGATGCATCCGCATGGGACCCATGGCCGGTTCACACCTGGAACACGAACGCTGGCGCAAGCCCTGACCTGAAACCAGCCCGATGCTGCCCCCCGCATACGCCGGAAGTGCCCGCGTCAACGGTTGGCCCCGCGGGAGACCCCGCAGGGCGGGTCGAGCACCGGCTCGGGAGCCAGTCCTTCCGGCCTCTGTCTCGGCGATGGAGCAAGGGGCCGCTGGCGTACACGCGGCTGCCCTGGCGGCCCTCGGGATATCTACCACCGCGCACTCCACCTGATCTACGGCCGGCTCCCGACGGTAGCCGTAGGGTCGGCGGCCCTTCGACTCCCCATCCCACTGGGAAACTGCCGACGGGCCGCAGGGGTGGGGGCGGCGGCGAGCGGAGACGGTGGGATCGCCGGTAGGGGCGGGGATACCGGGAAGAGCAGCGAACATCGGTGAATGCCGTCGCCGGGCAAGGGCAGGCGCACTCGTGGATTCGATCGGCCGACTCGAGTGAAGGGGCCGGTCCACATGCTGCAAACGAGGACGAAGGAGTACGGCGGATGACGAAGGCACGCGACATCATGACGGCGGACGCGACATGCATCGGCGCCCAGGAGACGGTGCTGGACGCCGCGAAGAAGATGGCCGAGCTGAAGGTCGGCTCCCTGCCGATCTGCGGCACGGACGAGAAGCTCAAGGGGATGCTCACCGACCGCGACATCGTCGTGAACGTCCTCGCGGCCGGCAAGGACCCCGAACGGGTGACCGCGGGCGAACTCGCCCAAGGCGAAGCCGTCACCATCGGCGCCGACGACAGCGCGGAGGAAATCCTGCGCACCATGGGCGACCACCAGGTCCGCCGCCTCCCCGTCATCGACGGACACACCCTGGTCGGCATCGTCGCACTGGCAGACGTCGCCCGCGCCCTGCCCGACACGAAGGTCGGCGACCTGCTCGGAACCATTTCGCAGCACTGACCGGCTGCCCCGCGCCCGCCCGGGATGCCTGTGCGGCGTGGGGCCTACAGCAGGCCGACACTGGAGGCATGGATCCGAACGAAGCTCTGCGTCGGATCGCCTTCCTCCTCGAATGGCGCGGGGCGTCCCCGTACCGCGTGCGGGCCTTCCACACCGCGGCCGACGCCGCCCGCGAGCTGCCACCGGGCCCGGTGGACGCCGCCCAGGCCGAACGACTGCGCGGGGTGGGCCCGGTCACCGCGGAGGTGATCGCCCAGGCATCGGGCGGATCGGTACCTGGCTACCTCGCTCGCCTCATGGCCGAAGCCGACCCGGACGCCAGGGCCGGCTGGGACCTCGCGACTGCGAGCACGGGAGACTGCCACCTGCACTCCGACTGGTCGGACGGCGGCAGCCCGCTCGAGGACATGGCCGACGCGGCCCGCGCAATGGGCCACCAGTGGGCCGTTCTCACCGACCACTCGCCGCGGCTGACGATCGCCCACGGACTGAGCACCGAGCGGCTCGAAAGCCAACTGGAGGCCGTGGCCGCCGTGAATGCGAGGATGGGATCCGGCTTTCGGCTGCTGACCGGCATCGAGTGCGACATCCTCGACGACGGCTCGCTCGACCAGGACGAAGACTTGCTCGGCCGGCTCGACCTCGTCGTGGCATCGGTGCACTCGAAGCTCCGCTCGGAGCCCGAGCCGATGACCGCCCGCCTGCTGGCTGCGGTGCGCAACCCGCATGTCGACGTGCTGGGGCACTGCACGGGACGGATCATCACCGGTCGGGGGCGCCCCCAGTCCCGCTTCGACGCCGAGGCCGTGTTCGCGGCGTGCGCCGAGGCCGGGACCGCGGTGGAGATCAACTGCCGGCCCGAACGGCGCGACCCGCCGGACGACCTGCTCGTGCAGGCCGCCGCCGAAGGATGCCGCTTCGCCGTGGACACCGACGCCCACGCCCCCGAACAGCTGCACTGGCAGAGCACGGGTTACGCACGGGCGGCACGGATCGGCCTGGGCCCGGACCGGCTGATCACGACCTGGTCGCTCGGTCGGCTGCTGACGACGATGAGCGGCAGACAGTGAACCACTCACCGTCCGCCCCGCTCGACGGCCCGGCGCAAGGCTGCCGCCTCCGCCAGACGGGTGAGACGCCCCGGGCGGCCGGCGCCCGCACCTCCGGCGGGGAAGCGATCGGATCGTGCCCGACAGGCCCGGCCCGAACACCTATGGAGGCGACATGGGACACGGCGGGAATGTCATCGACGAGCTGATGGCCGACCACCGGGAGGTGGAGGATATGTTCAGCCACATCCAGCCCATGACCGGCATGGGGCAGGAACTGCGCGATCTAAGCGCCAAGGCACGTCCTGACCCCTGGGCGGCGGGCCCTCGGCCCGTCCGGGCTCGCCGCCCTCGGACGGACGGTGACGTGCGTCATGCCGCACGCCTACGGCTTCGGGCTACGCTGGTCGCCCACGAGCGGAGCGGCGCAGCTTCGCGCCGCAGCTCGCGGACCCGCCACGGGCCCGGGCGAGCACGTTCCCCGAGGAAGCCGCCGTGTCCCCCGATCTCGCACCCGTCATATCCGCCGGCACCCGCTGGCTGCTGACCGCCTTCCCACCCGCCCCGGGCGCGTTCAGCCAGGCCCTGGCCGAGGCACAGGCCCGGCAGGCCGTCAGCCTCGCCGCGGCGCTGCGCCACCCGACGCCCCTCGACGCCCAGCTGCTGCATCTCCTCGGCCCTGGCGGGAGCGCCGGGCTGGACTGGCTGACCGGCGCCGACCACGGCGGCGATGCCGACGCCGACTGGCGGACGTGGGTGGACGAAACCGTCGTCAGCTGGGCCGCCTGCCTCCTCGCGGCGCCCGCCCTCGCCGTCGACGCCCACCACTTGGTCGATCGTGGCCAGGTGGGTGAGGTCACCCGACTCACCCACCCCGGCGACCACGAACACGACGCCGCGCCGCTGCTGCGCCACCCCGACCTGCTCGAACCGGTCGCCGCCCTGCACCGGGCGCCGCTCCTGGACCTGCTGGCCAACGAGAACGCCGCCCTGGGGTAGACAGACGTCGGTGTCACGGGGCGCCCGGGGGCTATGTCGCCCGAACCGCGCCGAGATGGCGCTCCAGCCCGTCGGCGGCGGACCGCCGGTAGAGCCCGAGAGCATCCGCCCGCAGGAATTCGTGGCCCTCGTCACGCAGGGTCAGCTGCTCGGCCGCCATTCCAAGCTCTCGGCGGAACGTTGGTGTCGCGTTCCCCGTGGACGGCCGGGACGGGAGCGCGCAGCTGGTCGCTGCGGCTCATAGGGGACAGGGCTCGCAGCAGGTCGCGATCGCGTTCGGGGGTCCGTACCTGGCCGCGGCGGACCCGGGGCGAAGACGTCCAGCGCGGGCGAGGAGCGTGGCGGATGCGGGCTTGTGTGCTCGGGCGTGACGATCTGCCTCGCCGGCCGGGCGATGGCCGACCGCGTCAGCGCGGCCGTGCTTCTGCTTGCGGGCCGCCGTCTCGTCCTTCTGCGTTCGGCGCTGCGCGTCGGCGCTGGGGGTCAGCGCGTCGCCGACTTCGCCGTGCCGGCCGGTCGGCACCACGGCTTCCTCAGCTTGTTTCCGGGCTTCAGGGTCACCGCTTTCACCTGGGGCCTGCGACGGGGTGGTCCGGGGGGCTTGTGCTCGCTCACCGTGTTCTCCTGTTCTGCTGTCTCAAGCTGCGGTCCGGCCGTCCATCCGGCGGCCAGGAGATCGTGTATCGGCTCCGTGGGTACGCGCCGCCCTTGATCAGGCTTGCCTGGTGGGCCGTATCGGCGGCCATGGCCCGGTCGTGCCGGCCGTGGTTTCCCAGCTCTCATAGAGTTTCCTGGCAGTGGTACCCTCCATGGCTTCGCCGACCCGCTCAGGTGACTCTCGGCTACCCCGAAGGGCCGCCCCTATCACCGAGCCGTCCCTGCTCGGACCCTGGGCAGGAGGCACCGCCGGGGCAACGGTGCGCGGGCGGGCTCACCCCAGCGCCTCCGTGACCGCCCGCAGATCGGCGAGCAGACCCTGATAGGCCGCCTCCCGGTCAGGCGCGCGCAGCACGGCCGATGGATGCAACGTGGCCAGAAACTGCGGCCGGCCTGCCCGGGAGGGGCCCGCGTCGGCACTCTCCCGGTCAGGCAGGGACCGCAGCACTCCCCTCTGTTCGCTCACCCTGAACGCATTGCCCAGGAGCGCCTTGCCGGCCGTTCCGCCGAGCACCACGACCACCTCGGGCTCGACGAGCCGCAGCTCCTCCTCCAGCCACGGCCGACAGGCCGTCATCTCCCGGAGGCTCGGGGCCTTGTGAATGCGGCGCTTACCGCGTTCCGAGGTCGTGAACTTGAAGTGCTTGACGGCATTGGTGAAGTAGACGGGCTCGTCGCCGAGCCCCGCCTCGTCCAAGGCCTTGCGCAACAGCCGGCCGGCCGGGCCGACGAAGGGCTCGCCCTGGCGATCCTCCTGATCGCCCGGCTGTTCCCCGACAAGGACCAGCCGGGCGTGCGCGGGGCCGGCTCCGAACACCGTCTGTGTGGCGTCCTTGAACAGCGGACAGCCGCGACACGAGGCCGCTGCCCGCCTGAGGCTTGCCAGGCCGCCCCGGCGTGGGAGGTAGGGGCGGGCATCGTATGCCGCTCCCGCGTCCGCAGTCGTATCCGCCGACGTGTCGCGGTCAGCGCCGCGGTCGGTACGTACCCTCATGGCTGCCACCTTTCGGAGTCGACTCCGGCGCCCTTCCCCCTCGAGGAAGCGGCTTTCGCCCGCCCCTCGGCGTCGACGATTTCTGCTGTGCGACTGCCGCTGCCATGCGGTCGCGCCAGTGGGCGTGCAGGGCGGTTCTGGCACCGACCGGGAGCCCGCGGATGGAGTGCTCCTTGAGCCGAGCGTGTACGGAGCCGGCCACTCGTCCTGGACCGGCCGGCCATGAGGGCGCGGTACCCCTGACGGGTTACGAGCGCGGGGTCGTCCTTCTTCGAACGGCCGGGACGGGCGCCCAGCAAGCCGGCCCGGAGAAGACCGTGTGTCCGTCGCACCGGAGGCAGGGCGGTGACCGTGACACCGGTGCCCTGCACCTCATGGTGCAGGGCGGCCTGGGCGAAGGAGTACAGGAAGGCCTTGGAAGCGTCGTAGACGGCGTGGCACGGCCCTGACGTCTCGGCGGCGACCGACGAGGTGAAGATCAGCAGCCGGTCATCCCCGCGCTCGGCCATGTCCGCCAGCAGGCGCCTGGCCAGGTGCACCGTGGAGGAGGCGTTGACGTCGATCACCCGAGCCAGGTCTCCCGGATCCGTCTCGCGGAAAGCGCCGGCGTGGCCGATGCCCGCGTTGAGGAGGGCGGTACTCACGCGACGCTCGCCCGCCCGCAGCGTGCACCGCGGTTCCGTGTACGCGCAGGGAGCCGCCGCCTCGTGGACGAGGTCGTCCTCGGCCGCGATCACGAGATCGTATCCGTGGTGCGCGCATTCGCGTGCCAGCTCCAGACTGCCGCTGGAAACGCCGGTGACCAGGACCAAAGGGCGTCGCGTAGCCATGATCCTGCGGCTACCCGCCGGCAGGCCGCGCATGCCACCCCTCTCGCTTCTGGATCCGGGTGAGGTCCTGCCAGGACGCGGGAGCACGACGGTGTGCGGGAACCGCGGGGGCGTGATTGGGTCGGGCCGTGCCGGGCAGGCGACTGAAGCGGGGCCGAATCGGACCGGTGAGGAGCAGCGCCATGAAGGTCGCCGACTACTTGTTGCAGCGCCTGCGGGAATGGGATGTCGAACACGTCTTCGCCTACCCGGGGGACGGTATCAACGGCCTCCTCGCCGCGTGGGGCCGGGCCGAGGACCGACCACGTTTCGTCCAGGCCAGGCACGAGGAGATGGCCGCCTTCCAGGCCGTCGGATATGCCAAGTTCTCCGGCCGTACCGGTATCTGCGCGGCCACGTCCGGCCCAGGTGCGATCCACCTGCTGAACGGCCTCTACGACGCGAAGCTCGATCATGTGCCCGTCGTGGCGATCGCCGGGCAGACGGACCGCAGCGCCATGGGCGGCGCGTACCAGCAGGAGGTCGACCTGCTTTCCCTCTTCAAAGACGTCGCCTCCGACTTCTGCGAGATGGTCACCGTTCCGGAACAGCTGCCCAACGTTCTGGACCGGGCCCTGCGCATCGCCGCCGCCCGCCGGGCCCCCACGGCGCTGATCATCCCCGCTGACGTGCAGGAACTGGATTACGAAGCGCCCGCGCACGTCTTCAAGCACGTGCCGTCCAGTCTGGGCATCGCCCGCTACGCCCCGGTACCGGCCGACGACGACGTCGAGCGGGCGGCGGAGATCCTGAACTCCGGCGAGAAGCCGGCGATGCTCATCGGGCAGGGCGCCCGGCACGCCCGCGCCGAGGTCGAACTGGTCGCCGAGCTCCTCGGCGCGGGGGTCGCGAAGGCCCTGCTCGGCAAGGACGCGCTGCCCGACACGCTGCCGTACGTGACCGGCTCCATCGGGCTGCTCGGTACCCGCCCTTCGTACGAGATGATGCGCGACTGCGACACCCTGCTCGTGGTCGGCTCCAGCTTCCCCTACACACAGTTCCTGCCGGAATTCGACCAGGCCCGCGCGGTGCAGATCGACATCGACCCCACCCTCGTGGGCCTGCGATACCCGTTCGAGCTCAACCTCGTCGGAGACGCGGCCGAGACGCTGCGCCGCCTCGCACCACTGCTGGAGGGCCGTACGGACGGCGCCTGGCGCGACGCGATCGAGCAGGGCACGGCACGCTGGTGGAAGGTCATGGAGCGGCGCGCCGAGGTGCCGGCCCATCCGGTCAATCCCGAGTACGTGGTCCACGCGCTGGACGAGCTGCTGCCGCACGACGCGGTCATCACCGCGGACTCCGGGTCCGCCGCGAACTGGTACGCGCGGCACCTGCGGATGCGGGATGGCATGCGCGGCTCCCTGTCCGGCACCCTCGCGACGATGGGCCCCGGCGTCCCCTACGCGATCGGCGCGAAGTTCGCTCACCCCGACCGCCCGGCCATCGCGCTCGTCGGCGACGGCGCCATGCAGATGAACGGCCTGGCCGAACTCCTCACCGCGGCCAAGTACTACGGCGAATGGTCCGATCCCCGGCTGGTCGTCGCCGTGCTGAACAATGGGGACCTCAACCAGGTGACCTGGGAGATGCGCGCCCTCCAGGGAGCCCCGCAGTTCGAACCCTCACAGAGCATCCCGGACGTGCGATATGCCGATGTCGCGACGCTGTTCGGGCTCGGCGGCGAGCGGGTGGAGAACCCCGACGACGTCTCGGCGGCCTGGCGCCGGGCGCTGGCCGCGGACCGGCCGTACGTCATCGACTTCCGGACGGATCCGGCCGTACCTCCGATTCCACCCCACGCCACTTGGGACCAGATCAAGGCCGCCGCCGAGTCGGTGCTCCGCGGGGACAGCGATCGCGCCGCCGTTGTGCGCCAGGCGTTCAAGGCGAAGGTTCAGGAGTTTCTCCCCGGCGGCGGGGGAAAGGACTGAACGGTGGACACAGCCTTTGACATCGACCTGCCGGTCTGGGCCCAAGGGTCCCGCGCGGCGGCCCCGCTGCCTCTCCGGGGCCCGCGGGCCGCTCACGAGGCGCACCGAGCTCAGCGCACGGGCGAGCCACGTGCCGTGCTCAAGGTGTGAAGGGTGACGCCGCGCCTCTGGACGAGGGCGCCGCACCCGAGGTGCGGGCCCTCGCAAACGTGGCTCGAGGACCCGGCCCAGGACGCCCGCCGCTACCTGCTGATCGGAGACCCGCCGGAGCGGTGGCTTTCACTCCCCGAAGGCGCCATCGGCCGTCTCCGTTCGAAGCAGGGTCTCTTCGCCGTCGACCCCCGGGCCCTGCTTCGGCGGGCGGCCGGTTGTGCCCGGGCCCGCTGGAGTGGCCGGAGCGGGCCCACGGCGGCGAGGCCGCGGGCGGTGCCTGCGCCGTGTGGTCCGCCAGCGGCTCCTGGATGCGATGACCGGACCCGCGGTCCTGCTCACGCCCCTGCGCTCGGCGTCCGGCGAGGTGGAGGGCTACCGCATCGACGCGGCGGCACCCGAGTCGGGGTACGCCGCCGAGCGGCGTATCGGACACGATGCTGTGGTGGTTGGACGACGCCGCCGTATGCACGGCCGTCCGGGGCTCCGTCAACGTTACCTGGAGATCCGAGGGGCCCACCGCGACATCCACAGCCGCGCGGTGTCCGGAGCCGCCGCCCAATGCCCTCACGGAATTCTGCCGCGGGAACGCGTCTGGTCCCGACCCTCGGCACAGACAAGCAGCCTGCTGGGGGGAGCCGCACGAACCTGTAGGCGGGGCCATCCCGGCGGTCGCGTCGGCGGCCTCCTTCTGCGCCTGGTCCCGGACCAGACCGCCGACGAGGTCGCCGCGCAGCTGCGCCGCTGGGTCGACGCGCACGCCAGTAACAGGTTCGAGTACGAGCCGAAGGTGTCCTCGACCGTATCCGACCCCGACACCACTCCGACCGGTCTTCCGGCCCGGCAGCGCTACGGCATTCCATGAGCCTGGGCGTTCGGCGGGCCGCACCGGCAGATGGCAACGGCGGTGCCGCACCGGCGGCGCAGTTTCCCGGGCGTCCCGCGGCGTCGGTACGAGTAGGTGAACCTCGTGCGGGGCGGTTCGGTCAGCGCACCGCGTGTCCGTACCGGAGCAGCAGGAGAGCGATGTCGTCGGTGCGCGGACCCGCCTGCTGGGCGTGGCGTGTGAGGTCGTCCGCGAGCGCGGCCAACGGCTGGCCGTGGCTTCGCGACAGCTGTGCGGCGGCCGCGTTGATCGCGTCGCCGAGGTCGGTCCCGGGGGTTTCGACGAGGCCGTCCGAGTAGAGAGCCAGGAGGGTACCGGGGTCGAAGCGGATCTCCGTGAGGGGGTAAGTGGCTCCACGGTCGATGCCGAGGAGCAGGCCCGGGTCGAGGTGGAGCACTTCGGTGGTGCCGTCGGCGCGGCCGAGCAGGGGCGGAGGGTGCCCCGCCGTCGCCAGACACGCCTGGTGGCGCGCGAGGTCGATCTGGACGTACAGGCAGCTGGTGAAGAGTCCCGGGTCGAGGTCGGTGAGGAGACGGTTGGTCCGGGCGAGGACTTCGCCGGGCGGGGCACCCGCGCTGGCGTGGACGGCGGTACGGACTTGACCCATGAGGGCGGCAGCGGTGACGTTGTGGCCCTGGACGTCGCCGATGGCGGCGGCAACGGTGGTCTCGTCGATGCGGATCACGTCGTAGAAGTCTCCCCCGATGTCCAGGCCGCGGGACGCGGGGAGGTACCGAGCGGCTACGTCGAGGCCGGGAATGCGGGGCAGGCTGTGCGGCAGGAGGCCGGTCTGCAGGCTGCGGGAAAGCTGGTGGGTGGAGTCGTAGAGACGGGCCCGGTCCAGGGCCTGGGCGATCAGACCGGCGATCGATGTCAGCACGGCGCGCTCGCCGGGGGCGAAGATGCGCGGTCGGCCGTAGGCCAGGACGAGCGATCCCACGGGGCGGCCGGAAGCGATCAGGGGCAGGAAGGCCCATGCGCCCATGCCGTCCTGGATAACGGCGGACGGATACGCGGCCAGGAGCGTGGCGGCGTCGGGGAAGAACACGGGGCTGCCCTCCCGCAGCACGTAGGTGGTGGGCGTGTCGGAGTCCGTGGGTGCTCCGTCGAACCGGGCCATCAACTCGGCCGTGTAGCCGCGGTAGCCGACGATGTGCAACCGCTGCTCCTCCACGACGAGGAGGGCCATGGCCTGCGCTCCGAGAGCGGGAACGAGCTGGTCGGCGGCTCGTTCGACCACGTCCCGGGCATGCACAGCCTCGGTCAGAGTGGCAGCCAGGTGCATCAGGTGGTAGAGGGCGGTGGCTCGGCTCGGTCCCGCTGCCGGCCCCGGCGCGTCGGCGGCCGAATCGGTGTGCCGGGTGGCGGCGCCGGCGCCGTGGTCCTCGGTGATGCGGACGCTGATGCCCGAGTCGTCGGGGTACAGCTCGAAGCGCAGCAGGTGGCCGGGAGGCCGCAGGGCGGTGAAGGAGCGCGGCAGGCGGCTGATCGCCGCCGCCCGGTAGTGGTCCTCGACCAGGGGGGTGTCCATCCACGGCAATGCCTCCCAGGGCAGGACGCCGAGGAGGTCGTGTACGGAAGAGCCGAGCAGATCGGCCGCCTCGGCGGTGACGAAGGTGATCCTTCCACTCAGGTCGAGTGCACAGCTTCCGCCGGGAAGCCGGCGGGCGAAGGCCAGCACCGAGGCGGCCTCGACGGGTCCCGGGGTCGGTGGTGGCGGAGGGCGCAGGACCACGGGGCGGGCAGGCGGGTGGATCGGTCGGCCCTCTTCCGCGGCCCGGCGCAGGACGTTCCCCAGGCGTAGGCACCCCGTCTCGATCACATGCCGTTCACGCGGTGCCAGGTGGGGCGGGTGCGACCCGGGCCACAGCAGAACGACGCCGCCCAGCGCCCGCGTGCCCTCATGAGGGATCGGGGCGGCGGCGAGGCTGAAGTCGTAGGGCACAACGAGGCCCAGCCTGGGATAACGCCGTGCGGTCTCCTCAGGGCCGCCCAGCCACACGAGCCGGTCTTCGCGTACCGCGTCGGCGACGGGGATGGGGTCCTCCCACCCGACCCGGGACCACGTGGCCGTCAACTCCCGCGACACTCCGCACGCCGTCGCGAGATACAGGACATGCCCGTGGGAGCCGGGAAGGTAGAGCAGGCCGACGGAGGCGCCCGCGGCTCGGGCGGTCCCGTCCAGAGCCCTCTCCATCTGCTGCCGGCCCGCTGGATCGGCTTCGGCGGGAGAAACGTTCCGCACGTGCCCATCGTCTCCCACATGGGGCGGCTCCTCGCGCCGGGGCGGACCGGATCGCACGCTCCCCAGCGGTCACAGGCCGACCTCGGCGCGCGGCCGTCGCGGGTCGCGGCCGACGCCTGTCGCGTTCCGGCAGCGCGATCACCGGCCCGGCGTGTGGGGGGGGCGCGTCAGGACACTCTCCCGGCAGGTCCGGCGCGGGGCCACGCGGCACCGACCGTGGACGAAACGGGTTGACGTCCCGCCGGAAGGGCCACCCGGGCGCCCGGCGAGTGCCTGTTGCGCCCGGGCCGCCGGCCCTGTCCTCCTTGGCCGCGCCGCGGACGGGAGGCCTCTTCGGCCACGTGGGAGCACGGGTACACCGTGGCGATCGGAGACCTGACCGGCTTGCCCATTTTCGCCGCTCAGTCCGCGGGCGCACCGGCCAGAAGAAGCTTCCGCAGGGCGGGCATGCCGCCTTCCGCCAGCGCACGCCGCTGCTGGGCCGACGGCGTTCCGTCCTGGAGGAGGCGGTGCACGAGGGAGCTCACTTCCCGACCGTCACCGCTTTCCTCCAGCGCGGGACCGATGTGGCGGAGGAGCATGCACAGGACGTCTCCACTGCTGCGGCGGCGCCCCTGCGGGTCGACCAGGGAACCGTCCAGACCGTGGCGGGCCGCGTGCCAGTTCGCGGCTTGCAGCAGCTCCGACGGGCACGGGACGGAAGGGGCTCCGACACTCTCCTCCGCGAGGGCGACCTCGACGAGGGCGCGCACGATACCCGCGAGCATGACGGCGTCGTCCGCCCGCAACTGCACGTCCAGGCAGCGGATCTCCACGGTGGGGTAGTGGTCCGAGAGGCGGGCTTGCCAGTACAGCTGTCCGCGGTCGGCGATGACCCCTGACGAGACCAGGGCCTCCACCCGCTCCTCGTAGTCGCAGTAGCCGTGGAAGTAAGGCGGGGGGCCGCTCACCGGCCAGCGGCCGAAGACGATCGTCCGCCAACTCGCGAACCCGGTGTCCCTCCCGTCCCACAGCGGCGAGTTCACCGACATCGCGAGCAGTGTGGGAAGCCAGACGCGGATGCGGTTCAGCACCGCCACGCCGACCTCCGGATCGGGCACGGCCACGTGGACGTGCATCCCGCAGATCAGCTGCTCGTCCACCAGCTGCCGCGCCTCCCCTTCCATTTTGCGGTAGCGGGGCTTCGGTGTGACAGGGACAGGAGCGGAGTCCCTGACCGGTGCGGCAGCCGACGCGAGGAGTCGGCAGCCCCGCTCCTCCGCAGCGGAGGCGACCGCGTGCCGCAGCCGTAGGAGATGACCCCCCACTTCCTCCAGCCGCGTGCAGACCGGGGTGGCGACCTCGATCTGGGCCTGGAGGAGTTCGTCCTGGACCTCACCGTCCTCGGCCAGAGGTCCGACGCCCGCGATCCTGCGTACGTCGGCGACCCACGGCCGGGGAAGCGCGGTCTCCGGATCCACCAGTAGATACTCTTCTTCGACGCCCAAAGTGATCACGTTCGGCGACTACCCCCCATACGCATGATCACCCAGAATCGGAAACATAACGCCGGGGGTCGCGCCTCGTTGCCGCGAGATGCCAAGAGGCATGCACCGGGGCGCAGATTCAGGACACCGTCCGGGCCCCTGCCGGGTGCAGCTCCGGCGCCTTTCAGGGGCCGGAGCTGCACCTGGGGCAGAGTTTCTTGATCATGGTATTGGTCCAGCGCAACTGCCGCGGGGTCCACGGGTGACGGGCCGAGGCGAGCGCGAGGAGCCGCTCGTCACGGGTGGCCCGGGCCGTTTGGGCCAGCATCTCCCCGTACAAGGAGTTGCGGGCTGCGGCAAGGTGAAGGTCCCGGAGGTCGGCCAGCAGGAGCAATCCCGAGTCCCCGGCGGCCGACGGGAACACGTCGCCCTGCGTGGAGAGATCCGGCGCGAGAACGACCGCGTTCTCCGAGGCGTCGGACATCAGCCGGTCGAACCCGGGCCGTGCCCGCGCAACAGCTCCTGGGAGCGGGAGACGACCCGGCCCGTCGCAGTCGCGTATCGACGAGCCGCCCGCCGTCGCGGACCGAAGGGCGCCTCAGCCGGTCGGACGAGGCGTTGGCCTTCGAGGCTTGAGCAGCTCCGGAAGCTTCTCGGTGTGATGCGGGCAGAGGCGGGTACGCGCACGATGGCATGAGGCCACACCCATCGATGAAAGGTTTCGTCATGCCCCGAGGATCCAGCCCGAAGCGCGAGCGTCAGTACGAGCACATCAAGGAGTCGGGTGAGCAGCGCGGTATGTCCGAGGACCGCGCGAAGGAGATGGCCTCCCGCACCGTGAACAAGGAACGTGCCCGGTCGGGAGAGAGCAAGACGGCAAGTCGCAGTTCCACGCAGGGCAAGTCCGCCTCGCAGCGCGGTGGTGAGAAGTCCCGCGGCGGTGGAGGCTCGTCCGAGCGCACCAAGGACGAGCTCTACCAGGAAGCGAAGGAGCGGGGGATCGAGGGCCGCTCGACCATGAACAAGCAGCAACTCAAAAGCGCTCTGGGGAACTGAAACCATCCCTCACGACACGGCGGCCCGGACAGGGCCGCCGTTCGTCCGGCACCGGTGCCGGCCTCCCTGCCCACCGCGCCGCCGTGCTCTCACGTCACCTTCGCGGCTTCAGCGGCGCCCTTCACCACACCGCGACCGAAGTACTGCTCCCGCGTCCGACACCTGGGATGCTGACCCGACGTGGAACGGAGAAGTCAGTGGAACGGTGTGCCGGAGTTGGGCTGTGCAAGCACCCCTACCGGTTCGATCCGCACCGCTTCACCGGCCCGGACGACGCGGACAACCCGCTCGCCGGCCTGATCCCCCAGGGCGGCGGCGACGCCCCTTCGGTCACCGCTGCCCCGGAGAGGACATCGCCGTGACGGTGCTTCCGACGCTCGCGACCGAACTCGCACAGCTCGACTGAGACGTCCCCGACCAGGTCCTCACCATCCCCCTGAGCCGCGTGCCCACCGGTCCCCGCAGCAGCTTCGTACTGAGCCTGCCGTGAAAGGCCGTCGGCGACGTACCGGTGCGCCGCGCCACCCTTGCCTGATCCCGTGGCCGTCGCGTACCGCCGCTCACACCGCCTCCCGACCGCCTCTCACGCATGGCCCGCGCGCAAAAGGTCCAGGACCGCCCGCTCAACGACACCGTGGGTGGCCGGCCGGCCGAAGAGGCCGCCCTCGCCCAGCCCGCCGAGGGAGGCGGCGATGGTCTCCCCCTCCTCGTAGAGCTCGATGACACGAGGATCGATGTAGGAAGCCCGGCAGACGGCAGGCGTGTTGCCCAGGTAGTCGCTGACCTCGCGCACCGCGCGCGCCACGACCCGGCCGCGCCGGGCGCGGGAGGCGTCGGACGTGGTCTCGGAGACCGCCAGGGCGACAGCGGCCAGCACGGTGGCGTACCAGGTCCTGAAGTCCTTCGCCGTCACGTTCTGCCGCGACCGTTCCCGCAGGTAGTCGTTCAGGTCCTCGGCACGGGCCTCGTGCCACGCGCCGTGCTCCCAGTACGCGAACAGCCGAGGCCCGGACTCTTTGCGCCGGAGGAGCGCCCGGACCACCGCGTGGGCCTCCGCGTCCACCAGCGCGCGGGTGACCGTCCGGCCCGACTTGGCGGGGAAGTGCAGACGGATCTCGCCTCCACGGCACACGGCGTGCTCCCTCAGGAGCGTGGTGAGCCCGTAGCTACCGTTGTCCCGGGCGTAGCGTTCGCCGCCGATCCGCAGGAAACCCAGGTCGAGCAGCCGCGTGACGCAGGCCAGAACCCGCAGGCGCGACAGGCCGCGCCCGGCGAGGTCACGCGCCACCTGTTTCCGCAGCTGCGGCAGCGCGCGCGCCACGCTCTGGACGTGCTCGTGTTTGGCGGCGTCCCGCTGCTCGCGAAAGCGCGGGTGGTAAAGGTACTGGCGCCGGCCTGCCGCATCGGTCCCCACGGCTTGAATGTGCCCGTTCGACCACGGGCAGATCCAGACGTCCTGCCAGGCCGGGGGGATCACGAGGGCACGGACCCGTTCCCGGTCCGCCTCCGGCAAACGCTGCCCGTGGGTGTCCAGGTACCGGAAGCCGCGTCCGTGCCGTACCCGGCGCCATCCCGCGGTGTGGGGGTCGCTGGTCCGCAGCCGCACGGCAGCCGTCAGCCCGCGTCGGGGTGAGCCTGGGTACGCAGGGTCCACGCCCGTCCCGAGCAGTCGTAGGGAAGAGGCGGGAACCGGTGCCCGCGGACATCGGTGCTCTTGCTCCACAGGTGTTCCTGGCCGCAGTCGCAGGCGTAGATACCACTCTGCGGCACGATCTCGCCGGGTCTCCACTGATCTGTGTCGTTCATACCTTTCGCCTACCCGTGCCGGTGCGGCGACACGCAGGGCAACGGAGGCCAAGTCGCTGATGCGACTGAACGTCAGGACCTGCCGGCCGCCCACAGGACGAGGCGAACCGCATGCCCGTCCAAGGGTGTGCCGGCGGCCACCCTGGTGCACCGTCGTGATCCGCCCTCGAGTGTGAACGCCGAATATCAGGCGAACCGGCCGTAGGCGATGCGAAGGCCGGTCACACCTGTTCGCTGCAGGACGATTGAAAGGGTGAGAAAGGGACAGGTGCAGTGTCCCGGTACGCGAAAGGCGAACGGAGCGTCACCATGCACCACCAGGAATCGAAGGACGGCCGGTCACCGCTGGAGCGCGTGACCGGCGAGAACAATGTGTCCTCGGAGGAGGAGCGGCAGCGTGGCGCGGCTCCGTCCGAAGACAAAGGACAGCTCCAGGACATCACGCGGAAGGTCAAGGAAGCGGCGCGGGAAGTCATGGGCACGGGGAAGCGCGAACCGACGGAGGGCACCCAGGAAGCCCTGGACATGTTGCGTGAGCGTCGTGAGGGGTCTGGTGGCCGCCAGTCCTCCGGCGAAGCGGGCAGCCACTGAGCGCACCCGCCGAGCCCAGCACGGCCGCCAGTTGTCGGTCCTACCGCTCCGACGGCGGCAGGACCGACTGGCCGCCGCTCGGTTCGCATGCGGCGCCGACGACGCCGATGGGTAGCAGGCCGACGGTTCCCCTCCGGTCAACCCGGCATGCCTAGATCAGCCGTCCGTGCACTGGAGCGCGTCGTTGACGGCCGCATACGGAGAGGGCTGCGCCATGAGAACACACAAGGTGTAGAGGCATGGTCCACGGCGCGGCGCGCCTCGCAATCGGAGGGGGCCGCGCGCAGCCGCAGGCGGGCTCGAAGAACCGGCCCAGGGCCCGCTCGGCATCCGTGCGGTTCGGCATCAGATACGGCCGTGAGACTCGGGGCGCGCTGCTCCTGCGGGCGGCTTGCGCGGCATGGTTCAAGGCCTGCTCCACATCGACCGGCAGAGGTGCGCCACGGGAGTCGGCGACCCTTGCCCGCGCCACTTCGCTCACCGACAGACCGGTTTCCGTGGCCGCGGCGGGCAGGACCCGCTCAGCCAGGAGGACAGGGCAGGGAAGCATCGCGGGTCCCCGCCGGGCCGCCTGTGGATACCGCGAGGTAGTTCAGTGCTACCAGGACCGCCTCCGGGACGGAGCGACGTCCCATCAGCACGCACAGCGTGTATGCGGCGTCGTCCATCGCGCGCAGCGCGTCAGGATCGTCGGGAGCGGCTGAGAGCCGGGACTGGCATGCGCGCAGATGCGTCAGGACCTCTTCGGTGCGGACCCGGGACGGGACGAGGGCTGTGGGGAGCTTCGCTGCCGGGACGGGGGCGCGAGCCGCCTCCACGGCTCGACGTACGGCACGCTCGAGGTGGACGGGGACCGGTGTGCCGCGGGTGCCCGCGGCCATGGCGGCCGCCAGCTCGTACGGGCTGGTGCGGGCCAGGCCGGCCGCCGCTGACAGGATCCGGTGTGCGTCGCGTGCCGTGCATGGCGTCATCGCCATCAGCATCCCGGCAGCCCGGGTGACAGTCGGCTCTCCGAGCAGGAATCCGCCCGGCCCGGCGGGCCGGGTTGGCGGGGCGGGAGGGTCCGCAGGACCGGAAGTGGCTGCAGGCATGCAAGGTTCCCTTCATTCCACAGGGCGACCACTTGGGTACGTACGGTATTCCCGCATGGCAGCCGCTCGTACCCATGGCACACAGGTCCGCTACGCTACGCATCGGATGTGACTTCGCACGCCGGATGAATTTACGCTGGAGACGGCGGTCTGGCGCGCTGAGCGGCCCCCGGGCCGTCACCGTGAGCACCTGCTCCACCTCCCCCTCCGTGCAGGTGCTCACCCAGACCCTTCAGCCGGTGGCGGCGGCCGGCCCGGGACTGAACAGCGGTACCTCCTCCGCGGTCACGTCCAGGCGCAGCCGTTTGAAGCGCACCGGGTGCCGGAAGACGCCGCCTCGGTCGATGGCCGTGTCGGCGCTGATCTCCGCGACCAGCTCGGGACGTACGAGCGTCACGTCCAGGATGTCCCGACTGCCCCACGCCGATGCGAAACGCAGGCCCTCCCAGGGGTGTCCGGCCTCGGCGGCTATCACGTTGCCACCGACGAGGCGCGCCAGCTCGGTACGGAGCGGGGCCGTGCGACCGATCGTGCAGAGGTCGCCGTAGGCGTCGCGGCGGCCCAGGAAGAGGAGCTGAGGCCGGGTGACGGTGCCGGTGATCGCACCGATGATCGCCTCGATGGTGTTCCGGCGACGGAGTTTGTACCAGTCTCGCCGGCCGGGCCGGTACGGCTGGCTCATGGCTTTGACCACGACGCCTTCGACGCCGGAGAGCTCGGGCCAGGACTCCAGCCACTGCTGGGCCTTGAGCAGGTCGGTCGTCATCGGGCACAGCGTCCAGGGGGGCGCAAGCCGGTGGAGGGCGAACAGGGCTTCCAGCCGGAGGCGGCGTTGGCGGTAGGGGTAGCCGATCACCTCACTGCCGTCCTGTTGCAGAACGTCGAAGGCGATGAAGAACGCGGGCAGCGACGCGGCGAGAGCGCGCGTGCTGCGGCGGCCGCGGGCAGCGGTGCGCCGCTGCAGTCCCTCGAAGGACAGCCGGCCCGCCTTCGAGTCCCAGACGACGAGCTCCCCGTCCAGGACCAGACCGTCGGGCAGCTTGTCCGACGCGGCGAGGAGGTCCGGGAACCGGTCCTGGATCAGTGACCCGCGCCGGGTCTGCAGCAGAAAGCCGCCGTTGGGGCCCGTGGGGGTGAACAGCAGAGCCCGGTAGCCATCGAACTTCTGCTCGAACGCCAGCTCGCCGAGCACACCGGGCCCCGGCACCGACTCCACGGCCTGCGCCAGCATCGGCTCCACCGGCGGTCGCAACGTCACCCCGAGTGCCTGCCCTTCGCGCCAACGTGCTGGAGGATGTCGCCTTCAGGGCCTGGAGCGGCCTGCTCTCCCTCCGCGTCCGACAAGCAATGGAAGAGGGCCGAGCGACTCGTCGAGGCCGTGTGCACGGGGTGGAGCCCCGGGAAGTACCGGGACACCTTCCCGGAACAGGCCGCAGCCTGATCGAGGCCGCACACGATGCCGTACCCCATCAGCCGCGCTCCCTCCACGAGCACCGACCTGCGCGCGGGCGCTGTGCCGGGCCTGCCAGTCGGAAGGCCCAAAGGCCGGTCGCGCCCGAACCCGACCCTGCTTGCCCCAATAGGCGCCTGCCCGAAGCAGCCGACGCTACTCCCACGGGACCGTGAGCGGGCGGCAAGACCGTGACCGAAGCCGCTTTCGACGGGGCCTACCTGCGGCCCTACACCAGCAACCCCGAGCGCACCGAGGCCCTGGCACACTTCCTCCCAGGATCGATGACTCTCTGGCAGGAACGCGGCGATCGGGTCGTCCGCCGAGGCTGACGGATGCCGAGCTGTTGACGCTCGCCGTCATGCAGGCCGTCCTCGGCTTCGCCTCCGAGACCCGATGGCTGCGGTTCGCCCGCGCCCACCTTTCCGCCGAGTTCCCCTACCTGCCCGAACAAGCCAGCTACAACAAGCGCCTGCGGGCCGCGGCCTCGCTGATCAGCCGGTTCATCCGCACCCTCGTGAAACGCTCCGACCTCGCGGGCTGGGCCGGCTACGGCTACTGCCCCTCCAGGCCAGCTCGACCTCGAACGCCACGGAGCCAGAACCCCAGCCGGGGTCCTGGCCCGCGTCGGACAATGCATCCTGGCCCTGACCGCCGCCATCTGGCACAACCGGATCAACGCCACACCCCCAGGTCACTCATCGCCTACGACCACTGACCAGGACTTCGGACTTACTCATCTAGCCGGCTTGCGGCGTACCGTGGACCACGGCGTTCGCGCGGGCCGCTTCCGTGCCGGCCGCCCGCTGGGACGCAGCCGCGTCGCGCAGGCAGCGGCGCAGCATTGCGGTGGGCTCGGAGCCGGCCTCCGAGTACGGGTAGAGGCTGTCGACGATGTCCAGGAGCCGCCGCGGTTGTGCCTGCCATCCGAAGGCGAAGAACGCAAGGCCGCGGTCGTGGAGCCGCAGAGCGAGGTCGTGGAGTGCGTGCAAACCGGTGACGTCGAGGAACCGGAGGCGTGTCATGTCACACACCACCACCACGACATTCTCGTCGAGGACGCTCAAGACTTCCTCGAGGACAGGGCGGGAGTCGAGGTCCAGTTCACCGTCCGGGGCCAGGTGCACGGTGGGCCCGAAACGTCGCGTCACGATCCGAAAATCGCGCTCCATGAGTATCACCTCGCCGGGACCGGCCGTTCTGATGCACTCCTGCCCTGTGTGGACGGGAAATGGTCCTACCCCGATCCTGCCTCAGCCTCGAAAGCGGCGGCAAGCCCGTCCGCAGGCCTCGCGCCTCACCCACTTGCCCCGGGTACGAGCGAGGCCGAAACTTCGTTCGAGAGACCATGTCGTCGAGGCGCCCCGCGTACGGTGCTCCAGAGATGGCGAGGTGAGACGCCATGAAACCGGCCCTCCGCATCGCGATCAGCGGTATGGAACCACCGCCTGCCTGACACCCCTCGGAGACCTCGGCAGCTGTCCCGCCTTCGACCAGGTCGATCACGCGGTCGGCCCGGACACGAGTTCGTGGCCTGCACGATGGCGCACGTCCCGTTCATGGACCTGTCCGTGACCGAAGGTGCTACCAAGTCACACCGCCAGTCGCTGAAGCCGTTTGACAACGGCATCAGGAAGCGAGGGCGACGAGCCTTCGGTACTCCAGCTGGTCGCGCCGTCTGGCCGTGAGGTGGACGTGGACGTCCGGAAGGTATTCCTTCAGGAGGGTGTAGCCGGCTGTGTAGGTCTCTTCCTGGGCTTCGGTGTCTGCCGGCATCCAGAGGATCAACAGCATTTCGTGCCGGCGGGCGCCCTCCGGGGTGGCAAAGGACAGCTCGTGGACGACCAGGCGCGCCTGGCCCGCGGGCAGCGCCGAAACCAGCTCGTCATGGGTCAGATTGCTCTCCAGCTCCGGCACCAGCACACCGCCTGCGCCGAAGCGGAGGATCACCGTATTGATCTCCCGAGTCTGCCTCAGGTGGTGAAGGGCCTCACGGCAGTCTTCCGCCAGAGCGATCGGGCCGCTCATGAGAACCTCACTTCGCTCATGGCCGGGAAGGTGTCACCCAGAGGGTCGGCCTCGCGTCCCGGTGGGGGTGGCGGCTCTGGGCCCGCCTCGGGCAGCAGACCGAGCATGTCCAGCATCAGCGCCAGATCTGTGGGGTCGACGGCGTGGGCAGCGACAGCGCGGCGGGCCGCCGCACAGTCCACTGTCCCGGAACAGGCCAGGAGAGCCGGCGCGTCACAGCCGAAGGGATCCTTCACCCGCCGATCCCACCATGCCCGCTCGCCGGGTGCCGCCTGATTGCTCCAGGTGCGCAGCCCCGGCTCGCGAACTCGACCTGGCCCGCAGGATTGTCGGGGCCCGAACGGGTAGGAGCAGTAGACACCGACAGTTCGGCCGCCGCGGCAGCCCCGTGCGGCCGAAGAGAGCAGGCAGATCATGGCGAAGCAGCAGAGACCAAACCAAAGCGAAGCAAGCAGGCACACCGGTCCACAGCATGGTTGGTCGCCGGACGTGGACGCGACGCGACAGCAGGAGAATCCGAGTGCCGAGCGGTCTTTCCACGCGGAAGAGCACGCTCCCGCTCGCGGTCCCGGCCGTGAGGTGTCCCAGGAAGAGAACAAGGGCTCCGGCGTCGATGTAGGAAAGAGCGAAGGCCGCAGAGGAGAGCAGCAGACCAAGGGGGCCAAGAGCCCCAAGGGCATGCATGACATGGGGCCGCAGGGGGCCTCGCGCCGTCCCAGTGGCACACGGGACGCGTCGGCGGTGACCGGGATCGATCCGCAGGACCCTCCCGGCAAGCGGAACGCCGGCTGACTGGCCCGGCAGATGGGCGCTCTCATCTCAACGGCAGTGGCTTAGCACCGCCTCGACCACTTGGCCGACAGAGATGCGCAGGAGCCGGGCATCGGGCAGCGACGCGTGTGCGTCGCCGGGCCGCAAGGGGTCCTCTCCCTCGCGCGGGCACCACAGCACCCGGTGTTTCGCGTGAGCGGGCGGGCCCCACAGGCGGGGGGCGACGGGGCCGAAGAGGACGACGGACCGGGTGCCCAGGGCCGTCGCGAGGTGCGCCAGACCCGTGTCGCCGACCAGGACACAGCGCGCACCGGCCACGAGTGCGGACAGTTGGTCGAAGGGGACGTCACTGGAGCCGCCGACCACCGCCTCCGGTGACAGTCCCGCGTCGCTCGCCACGCGCCGGGCCAGCGCCCCCTCGCCCGCGCCCGCCGTGACGACCACGGCCTGGCCCGCTCGGCGGAGGGCGCGTACGACCGCTGCGAACCGTTCGGGGGGCCACCGGCGGGAACCGGCGTCGGCGCCGGGGTGGACGACGACGGCGCCCGGGGCGGGTGAGACGCACGCAGGAGCGGCGATCGAAAGGTCCGTGGGGTCGGCCTCGATGCCGTACCAGCGCAGCAGGCGGCACCAGCGTTCGCGCTCGTGCTCGTCGTCGCGCCACTCGGGTCCGAGGACGTCCGGGGTCCGTACGTGCCGGTAGGCGAGGAGCCGGCGCGGCCGCAGCCGCTGGAGGAGCAGATGGCTGGGGGGCCCGTTCCCCTGCAGGTCCACGGCCAGCTCCGGCGGCGGCCCCTCCCAGCTCAATTCGGTGGGGACGCCGCGGCCTCGCGCGGTCGTGGGCAGGACCCGGTCCACGAGTCCGGTGGCAACGGCGACGGTGGCCAGCCGGTCGGGTGCGGCCAGGACGATGTCGCCATCCGGCATGCTCCTGCGCAGCGCCCGCAGGCAGGGCACCACCGTCAGCAGATCGCCGAGGCCCAAGGCCCGCAGAACCAGTACCTGGGGGCGGCTGTCGGCCGACACCCGCCTTCTCGGAGCGGGACCTGCCGGCTTGTGCACACTCATGAGGTCCTTCCGAGGCTCAGCAGGGGGACGGGCCGCCGATCCGACCGCTGTCGCCGGCCGGGATCCGTACCTGAGCGGTGCCCTCCAGGGTCGCTGCCGAGCCGCTCCGCCCAGGAAAGCGCGGGTCGCGCGGCTGCTGCACTCCACTGTCGCGAGGACGGTCCTCCGAGGCACGCCGGGCTGGGCCGCACGGGGGGTGACGGCTCCGGACGGCCGCTGTGAGCAAACACACCGGCTGCCCCGTAGGCCTTGGCAGGCCAGGGGCCGGGGCCTCGCAGGGGGCCGTCGGGTGTCCCAGGTCACCGAGGTGGGTGGGAGGTTCTGCCACCATGGTCCGCGGGCCAGTTCCTCCCCCTTCTGCTGCCGGGTGTCGCCGTGCGCGTGGGGCGGTGCGGAGCGCCCGTTCCTTCCGCCTCCTGCGCTTCGCGCTCCACCCTGGGTCCTGCTTGTGTCTGCCTCTGTGTCCGCGTCCTCTTCCGCTCCCGTGCCCGACCGCTCCGTCGACCGCTCCCCGTGGCGGTCCCTCCGCTACCGCAGCATGCGCTGGTGGGCCGTCGCGAACTTCGTGTCCAACGCGGGCACCTGGATGCAGCTGACGGTGCAGAACCTTCTGGTCCTGCAGATCACGGGATCGGCCGCCGCCACCGGCCTGTCCGTGTCCATCCAGATGGCGCCCGGCCTGCTCCTCGGCCTGGCGGGCGGCGCGGCCGTCGACCGCTTCCCCCGCAAGCTGACCGCCGCCGTCGCGCAGGCCCTGCTCGGTGCGGTGGCGCTGGTGACGGCCCTGCTGGTCGCGCTGGACGGCCTCGACCTCCCGGTGCTGCTCGCGCTGGCCGCGGTGACCGGACTGATCGCCACCGTCGACGGCCCTGCGTGCGCGCTGCTCGGCAACGATCTCGTCCACGCCCCGGACGTGCCGTCGGCCATCGGGGTGGGTTCGCTCGTCCACAGCGCCGGACGGCTCGCGGGCGCCGCGCTCGCCGGCGTGGCCGTCGGCTTCCTGGGCACGGCGGCGGCCTATGCGGCCAACGGCTTGTCGTTCCTGTTCGTGGCCTGCGTGATCCCGTTCCTCAAGGCGGCCGGCCCCCGAGAGGCAACGCGGGCGGTGGTACCCGCACCCGCGGTGGTACCCGTACCCGCTGGGCGGCCGGCGCTCGGAGCGGTCGCGGCGCGGGACATGAGCGCCCGGGAGGGGCTCGCCTTCTTCATGGGGCGCCCGCGACTGGTCGCCCTCGCCGCCCTGAACGGGATCAGTGCGCTGTTCGGCCGCAACTACTCGCTCACCCTGGTGGTCCTGGTCACCGGGCCCCTCGCCGGAGACGCGGGTTCCTTCAGCAAGGTCTCCACCGTGCTGGCCGTCGGCGGGATCGTCGGGGCGGTCCTGGGCGCCCGGCTGCGCAGGCCGAGCGTCCGCATGGTGGCTGTCCTGACCCTGGCCGGGGCCCTCCTGCAGATCCTGGCTGGGCTTACCCCCTCCCTCCTGGTGCTCCTGGTCCTCGTCCTGCCCATGGCGATCGCGGAATCCGTCGGGGACACCGCCCAGTCCACGGTGCTCCAGACCGATCCGCCCGCCCACATGAGGGGCCGTATGCTCGGCGCCTGGTCCAGCATCCGCACCGTGTGGGGCCTGGCGGCGCCGCCGATGCTGGGACTGTTCATGGAGCTGGCCGGCGTACGGGTCACGCTGATCGTTGGTGGACTGGCCATCGCCACGTTCGTCGTCGCTGGTTACCTGCTGCGGGGGCGCAAGCCCCGCAGCCGAGCGCTCACCCGGGGGCACGAGGCTGCGGTGCCCGCCCAGGCCCGGCTGAGCACCGCCGCCTGATCTGAGCACTGCGCGTCCGACACGCGGCCCGGTCCGTGACGCAGCGCGTGCCGGCCCGCCCCGCTCAGGGGGCTGACCGCGCACCCGAGGCGGCCCGTGCAGCGCGATCCGCGATGCCGGTCGTGGAGCGGCCGTCGAGATAGGGCAGGACGACGGCCTGTCCGCCCCAGCCTCGCAACGCCCGCGCCTCCGGAAGATCGTCCGCCGAATAGTCGCCGCCCTTGACCCAGACGTCCGGCCGCAGGAGGCCCAACAACGCCTGGGGCGTGTCCTCCTCGAAGGCTACGACGGCGTCGACGCTGCCGAGCGCCGCCAGCACCCGTACGCGGTCCTCCAACGGGTTCAGGGGGCGCCCCGGCCCCTTGAGCCGCCGCAGCGAGGCATCCGAGTTGACGCAGACGATCAGACAGTCGCCGATCCGCCGCGCGCTGTCCAGCAGGCCGACGTGCCCGGCGTGGAGCAGGTCGAAACAGCCGCCCGTGGCGACCACCGTTCCGCCCCGAGCCCGTACGCTCGCAGCTGTCGCGAAGGCGTCGCCGCCCGCGGGCCGGGCCGATGCGCTCCGGGGGGACGTTTTCCACAGGTCGCGGTCGCAGGCGCCACCCGCCGATACGAAGGCCGCGGCAGCGGCCACCGCCAGCTGTACCGCCTCTTCCGGCAGGCCCCCGTCCGCGAGTGCGGAGGCCGCCACGGCGGCGAAGCAGTCGCCCGCTCCGCACGGATCTCCGACGGCTCGGTAGGGGGCCGGTACGAGCATCGGTGCCTCGGACAGGGGCCGGGTCAGCAGAACCCCCCGCTCGCCGAGGGTCACGGCCACCGCAGCGGCCCCCCAGCGCTCCGCCAGTTCCGCGCCTCGCCGGGCGTGCGCCGCCAGGGAGTCTCCCCCGTCGGGGCACAACGCGGTCGCCTCCGCCGCGTTCGGTGTCACCAGGCGGGCTCCGGGCACCGGGGGGCCGCCCCGCGGGTGGGGGTCCCACACCAGCGGAACGCGGCCAGCGCTGTCGGTGAGCAGGGGCCGCAGCGCCTGGGCCGTGCCCCTGCCGTAGTCGGCGACCAGGACGGCCTGCGCGTCGGCCAAGGCCCGGCCCACCTCGGCATCGGGGAGGCCGACCTGGCCGCCGCCCCGGTCGATCCGGACCAGAGGACGGCCATCGGCCAGTACCCGTGTCTTGACCGGCAGAGAGCCTTCGAGGGGCAGCTCCACCAGCCGGACACGGCCGTCCAGCACCTCCCGCACACGGTTGCTGGCACGGTCCTCGCCCAGTGCCGTGATCAGGACGACTTCCCGGCCCGAACGCGCGGCCAGCACAGCGGCCAGTCCTGCGCCTCCGGGTCGGGAGAGGTCGTCCGTGACGTCGACGACGGGTGCCGGGGCGTCCGGAGCAAGACGGGAGGCGACCCCCCGGATGTCCCGGTCCAGCAGCACGTCGCCGACCACGACGAGCGGTGCTCGGCCGGTCATCTGGTCCTCCTGACTGCGGCGACGGCGCGTCGGGGCGCCGTCCTGACGGTGGCGGTGCCGGAGGAGGCAAGGGCCGCGTCGAAGGACTCGCACAGGAGGTGCACGGCCACCAAGTGGGCCTCCTGCACGGTCGCCGTCGAGGCGGTGTCGATACACAGCGCCTGGTCGGCGGCCTCCGCCAGCGGGTTGGGGGCGGGTCCGGTCAGGGCCCAGACCTCCACGCCCGCCTCGCGGGCCGTCATCGCGGCCGACAGCAGGTTGCCGCTGCGTCCTGACGTCGACAGCAGGACCAGGACGTCACCGTCCCGGCCGTGAGCCGCGACCTGCCGGGCGAAGACCTGCTCGAATCCGTAGTCGTTGCCGATCGCGGTGACGCTGGACGTCTCGGCGTGCAGGGCGATGGCCGAGTAGGGCGGCCGCTCCTCGCGGTAGCGGCCGACCAGCTCAGCGGTCAGGTGCTGTGCCTGGGCAGCGCTGCCGCCGTTGCCGGCCGCGAGGAGGCGGCCTCCGGCGGGGAGCACCGCGGCGAGCCGGTGACCCCAGTGGGCGAGCTGGTCCAGACCGTGGACGCGCAGACGTCTCAGCGCGTCCTCCAGTGCCTGGCAGTGCTGTTGGGCTCCTGTGGTTGCGGAAGATCGGCTCATGGCGTCGGAGCGGCCGCTCGGGAGCGGTCCGCACCCCACCTCCTTCAGGCAATCGGTACTGCGCGGAGACCGGTCCGGTCATGACCGACCAGAGGCGTTCGTCGGACAGAGGCAGGACGGACGGTCGAGCGGCAGACGGGGCTCACGTCGTCGTCCCGGCGACCACGAGCCGCCCGGCGAGCACCGAGCGGTAGGACCGTTCCGTCGCGGCGGCGACCTGGGACCAGCCGTAACGGCTCAGGACGCGCCGCCGTCCGGCTTCCCCGTACGCCCGGCGGGCTGTGTCGTCGGCCAGCAGCTCGGCGGTGGCCATCGCGAGCGCGGGTACGTCTCCGGGCGGTACGAGTCGTCCGGTCTCCCGGTCGGCGACGGTGTCCTGCTGGCCGCCGACGGCGCTTGCCACGACGGGCCGGCCGCAGGCCATGGCCTCCAGCGGTACGATGCCGAACGGCTCGTAGTCCGCCGGGCACAGCACGACGTCGGCACTGCGCAACAGGGCCGGCACGGCGTCGCAGGGCACCGCGCCGACGAAGCGCACGCGGTCCAGGACACCCGCCCCCCGGGCGAGGGCGCGCAACCGCCGCACTTCGGGGTCGCGGTCGAGACCGCCGGGTGGGGGGCCGCCCGCGACCAGGAGCTCCGCCTCCGGGAGGTGGGCGAGAGCGGCGATGGACAGGGCCGCCCCCTTGCGGGGGACCAGCCGGCCCAGCTGGAGGAGCCGGTGGCGGTGGGCGGTTCCGCGCTCCGCGACCGGTCCGTCCGGCCGGAACCGCTCGGTGTCCACGCCGCACGGAACGACATCGGCCTTGTCCACGGGCAGGCCCATGCGGGCGAGCTCGGTGACCTCGTCGCTGCAGGTCGCCACGACCCGGTCGCAGCCCAGTCCGACCTCCCGCTCGCATCCGATGCGTGAGGGCGGGCTGGTGTCGGCAGCGCCCTGATGGCGCCGCTTGACGGTTCCCAGCGCGTGGTAGGTGTGCAGCATCGGCAGGCCGAGCTCCCTCACCACCGCCAGCGAGGCGAGTCCGGACATCCAGAAGTGCGAGTGAACCAGGTCGGGCGGACCGGTCTCCTGCCAGAGGTGCATCAAGTAGTACGCGAACTCGCGCATGTGCGGCAGCAGTTCGTCCTTGGGCAGCGGTTCGGCCGGACCTGCCGGAACGTGATGGACCGTCACGCCCGGTCGCAACCGGCTGCTTGTCGGCAGGTCCCGGGAGTCCCGCCGCGTGTACACCGTGACGCGGTGACCTCGGTCGGCCAATGCTCCGGCCAGGCAGGCGACATGCACGTTCTGGCCGCCGGCGTCCACTCCCCCGAGTGTCGCGAGGGGGCTGGCGTGCTCGGAGACCAGGGCCAACGACAGGGGCCGGAGCCGGTTGGGGGACCGTATCGATCGGGCAGCGGGGGATGTCATGACCGTACCTCCGTCATCAGGCGCTCCCAGTCGGCCAGGAAGCGTTTGAGGCCGTACCGTTCGAGCGCGGCCTGCCGGGCGCGCGCGCCGTCCTCAGCGGCCGCCTGGGGTTCGTTGAGGTAGTGGACGGCCGCTCGGGCCAGCACGTCCGGCCGGGTGGACAGGACCCCGGTGCCGGGCAGGACGGCCTCCACGGCCTCCGTGGCGGCCAGCGCCACGACGGGCATGCCCAGGTGCATGGCTTCCAGCAGCGACAGTCCCAGCGAGGTCCAGCGCACGGGATGCAGGTAGAGGCGGCGCTCCGCCATCGCCGTGTGCAGCTCGCCCTGGGGGAGTTCGTAGGCGCGGCACCGTTGCACGGACAGCCCCAGGTGCTCGGCGATGCCGTGGGTGCGCATACCGAAGACGTCCAGCGGCGCCGCCCGGGCCAGCTCGGGCAGGAGGTCCGTTCCGGTGTGTCGCCACCGCCTGATCGGGTCGTTCGTCACCACCGCCGCGCGAGGGAGCAGACCGGTGTAGAGGTGCCCGGGGTCCACGATGCCGTGCTCGATGACCACGGTGCGGGTGGCGCCGTTGTCCCAGAACTGCCGGTTGAAGTGGGTGACGTGGACGAGTGTCAGGTCCTGGCGGTCGGCGCAGGGGTGGCGCGTGTTCGGTACGTCGCCGTCCGGTGCGTTGTGCTCCAAATACACGGCGGGAACGTCGCGTCCGAGGCGGCGGCCCAGCCAGCGCTCGGCCAGCGCGATCTCGTGGGGCCGCTGGAGCACGACGAGGTCCACGGGAGAATCGGCCAGTTCGGCCGGCGTGACCTCCCGCACCGAATCGGGCCAGCTGAAGGTGCGGGCGCGGCCCAGCCCGTCGGGTCCCCGGTCCGGGGTGACCGGTACGAGGTAGGTGTGCGGTCCCTGGACGAACGCGGTCGTCCAGGAACCGTGCACGTGCCACAGCAGGATGTTCATGCGGTCACTCCTCCATCGGTCTCGCTCGGCTCGGGCGGTCGCGGTCCGCGGTCGCCCGGCGGGCCGCCCGTGAGGAGTCCGGCGACTGCCGCCAGCACCTCGTCGTCATCCACCGAGTCCAGACAGGGGTGCCCCGCCACGGGGCAGACCCTCGCCCTGCTGCCCGCGCACGAGGCCCGCTGATCGCCGAGCAGCACGTGCGGCACCCGGTACGGTCGCCAGCGGCCGGCCGGCACCACGGGTGCGAACAGGCACACCACGGGCGTGCCCACGGCGGCGGCCAGATGGGTCGGCCCCGTGTTGCCCGCCACCACGACCCGCGCGGCGGCCAGGACACCGGCCAGCTCGTGCAGGTCGCCCGTGACGCCCCCCAGGTCGAGTCCGTGGCGGCCGGCCACCTCTGCGGTCAGCTCCTTCTCCGCAGGGCTGCCGGTGACCACCACCCGGTGCCCCGCCTCGTGCAGCGCGGCGGCGGCCCGCGTTGCTCTGGCCGGGCTCCAGGCGCGGGCCGCCACCGCGGCTCCCGGATGCAGCACCACGTAGGGCTCGGGACCCGTCAACCGCGTCGTGTCGGGCGGGGCGAGCACACGCAGGGCGCCGCCGTCACCGTCGGGCAGCGCGAAACCGAAGTCGCGTACCAGGTCGAGCGCCGCGTCCGCCTCGTGCCGGTCCGGCAACCGGTGGTGACGCAGCGCGAGAAGGGATCCGGGGTACTCCTCGCAATCGGCCGCTACCCGCTCCACCCCCGCGAGCGCGAGCAGCAGGGCCGCCGGCAACGGGGACTGGTGGTGGGACACCAGGATCACGCCACGGTCGAAGCGGCCGGCCGCCAGGGCGTCGACCAGCAGACCGCACTCCTCGCGCGAGGTGCGGCCGGGCTCCAGCCCCACCCAGGGGGCCTCGTACACCAGCACCTGGTCCACGCCGGGCAACAGCCGCGCCGCGGCGATGCCCTGCGGCCCGCAGAGCAGCGTGGTGTGGGAGGAGCCGGCCGCCACCGCGCGCACGGCAGGACCGGCCAGCAGCACGTCTCCGGCGCTGTCGAGGCGTACGACGAGACTGCGCGGGGCGTTCATCCGCCACCGCCGACAGCGGGCGGGCGCTCCGACACCGGTCCACGGGACGGCACGACGTCCGTGCCCCGGCAGGCTCCGGAGCCTGCCGGGGAGGAGAGGAGCCGGACGGCGGTGAGCAGATCGCGCGCCGTCTCGTCGGCGGCCGCGACCTCTTCGGGACGGGTCACGGGCGTCGGCACCAGCACCCCGCGCGCACCCGCGGCGGAGGCGGCCCGCACGTCGGAGCCGATGTCTCCGACGACCACCGTGCGTTCGGGGGCCACGCCCAGCCGCTCACACGCGGCGAGGATCAGGCCCGGTGCGGGTTTGCGGCAGCCACAGCCGTCCGCCCGGCCGTGGGGGCATACGGCCCACACGTCGAACGGACCGAACAGTTCGTCCACGCGTCGGCATACCGCCACCACCTGCTTCTGCGTCAGGAGCCCGCGAGCGACTCCCGACTGGTTGCTCACGACACCGACCGGAACCCCGAGCTCGCGCAGCGCGGTCACGGCGGCCCGCGCCGTGGGCAAGGGAGAGACCCGGGCGGGGTCGCCGTTGTACGCGACATCGACGACGAGCGTGCCGTCACGGTCGAAGAGGACCGCTTCCGGCAGCCGGCCGGTCGTCCCGGACCGACGCGGGTTGCGGGCCGCACGGGGAGGCTCCCACAGCCAGGGGACGGCCCCGGCTCCTGGTCCACCGACGGACATGCCTCCGACGGGCGGGCCTGCGACGGGCCGGTTCCTCACGACCCCACCTGCTCGCGGAGAGCCTCCCGCGGAGCCGCCGAGCAACTTCCGGGCGGCGCCGCCGGATCCGCCCGGTGGACACGGCGGTGTACGACCGTCCCCCGCAGCCAGTGCCAGACGGCCACAGCGGGGATGACCGCGCTCGTGACCGCCATGGTGACGACCTCGGACCGGGTGCGGGGACCGGGTGCGATCCGGGCCGCGGCGAACTCGACGGTGCCCGCCACCCAGCCGACCGCGCACCACGCGGCGGCGCCGCTTCTGCCTGCCACCGCACAGCCCACGGCCGCGGCGGCGGCCGCGGTCACGGCGACGTGGCGCGGCAGGCGCCCGCGAGGGGCGGCTGCCCGGCCCCACCAGTCGTGCCCGTGCAGTCGGCCCATCAGTACGTCGTCGGCGTTGCCGGCCTGGAGCCGGACGGAAATCCAGCGATCCGCGGGGCGGACCGGATGAGTGGTACGGCGGCTTCCAGGGGTCAGGACCCAGCCGCCGTCGATCAGGCGCAAGGCCAGCTCGGCATCTTCGCGGAAGGCGCGCCGGAAGCGCTCGTCGAAGCCGCCCGCGGCGTCCAGTGCCTCCCGGCGAAACGCCATGTCGGCGGTGATCCAGCGGGCGGTGGCGAGGCCCGCGGTGTTGCGCTCCCAGTCCGTGGGGCGGCGGCCGTGCGCGAGGGGGACGTCGATGCGGGCCGTGACGGCCGCGGTGTCGTGGGAAGCGGAACCCAGATCACGCGCCAGGTCCTCTCCCCACCCTTGTCCCGGCACCACGTCGTCGTCCAGGAAGACGATCCAGGGCACCGGACCCGCCGCCCGCAGCCCCGTGTTGCGGGCGGCCGCGGGGCCCCGGGCCGGGCCGGCCACGACGGTGGTGATCGGGCGGAGCGCCGCGGGGACGTCCAGAGCAGGAGGATCTCCGTCGGGGCCGGGACGGTCGTGTACGAGAACGATGCGCTCCGGGCCGCGCCCGGAGGCCGTCGCGGCCGCCACGGCGTCCAGGCAGGCCCTGAGGCTGGGCCGGCCGAGGGTGGGCACGACGATCGCGTACGGAGGCGGAGTCACGGACGCCTGGAGCATGGTGGTCAGCCTTCCTCGGCGGTACGGAAGATGCCGTCCCGGCGCACGGCGTAGGGCCCGATGGCCAGCAGGTCCACCGGCGACGAGCCGAAGCACTCCAGGGCGTCCCGTGGGTCGTCGACCATCGGCCGGCCGGCGGTGTTCAGGCTGGTGTTGACGACGACCGGCAGTCCGGTGCGCCGTTCGAACTCGGTGAGCATGCGCGCCACCAGGGGCTCACGCTGCGGATCCACGGTCTGGATGCGGGCCGTGCCGTCGACGTGGACCACGGCCGGGATGCGGTCGCGCCAGCCGGCAGCCACGTCGTGCACGAAGAGCATGTACGGGCTGGGCAGCGGTCCGTCGAAGATCTCGGACGCCCGTTCGGCGATCACCATCGGGGCGACGGGGCGGAACTGTTCACGGCCCTTGACGTCGTTGAGACGCTCCAGGTTCCCCGCGTGCCCGGGATGGGCCAGCAGCGAACGGTGCCCCAGGGCGCGCGGTCCGAACTCCGAACGCCCTTGGAACCAGGCCACGATGGCGTTGTCGGCGAGCGCCTGCGCGACGGTGGCCGCGATGTCCGGGGGCCGCTCGAAGGGGACTCCCGCCGTCTTGAGCCAGGCACCGAGTTCAGCGTCCGACCAGTCGCGGCCCAGATCCGCTCGGGCCATGGGCTCCGGGGTGTCCCCCGCCCCGGCGGCGAGGAGCAGCGCGGATCCGAGCGCCGTTCCCGCGTCTCCGGCGGCGGGCTGGACCCACACGCGGGAGAACGGACCCTCGCGCGCGATGCGGGAGTTGGCCACGCAGTTCAGCGCGACGCCCCCGGCGAGGGTGAGCACGTCGTCGTGGGTGCGGCCGTGGAGCCAGCGGACCAGGTCGAGCAGCGTTTCTTCCAACACGGCCTGCGCACTGGCGGCGAGATCGGCGTGGGTCCCGGTCCACGGCTCGTCCGCGCCCCGGGGTGCGCAGAACTCGTTCCAGGGGACGCCGGTGGCGTGGAAGCCGCCGTCACCCGTGGGGTACACGTAGCGGCGCAGCTCGTCCAGCATCCGCGGGCTTCCGTGGGAGGCGAGTGCCATCACCTTGAACTCGTCGGAGGACCTCAGGAATCCGAGGTGTGCGGTGAGTTCCTCGTAGACGAGTCCGAGCGAGTGCGGCAGGTCCTGCGCGTACAGCGGCTCCAGTCTGTCGCCCGTCCGGCGGGCCGCCAGGTGCGAAGCGCGTTCACCGCGTCCGTCGAGGACCAAAACGGAACTGCGGTCCGCGCCTTCGGCCGCGAATGCGCCCGACGCGGCATGCGCCATGTGGTGCGGAACGAAGCGCACGAGGCCGGGGTCGAGACCGGGCAGGGCGGCCGCCAGGAACCCCGGGGCCTCGCGCGCGTACGTCTGGCGGAGGTGGTCCCACGGGTCGTCCAGTCCCATGACGTCGGCCGGCCGCGCCAGAGCGGGGTCGTAGGAGTACGCCACGGCGTCGAGGTCCTGCGGACGCAGACCGGCACGCTTCAGGCACCAGGCCGCGGCCTGTTCGGGCAGTTCCCACGCGGAGAAGGGCACCGGCCGCTTGCCGTGCTTGCGGCGGGAGAACCGCTCCTCCTCGGCGGCGGCTACCGTGCGGCCGTCGATGACGAGAGCGGCGGAAGGGTCGTGGAAGAGCGCGTTGATTCCGAGGATGCGCATCGCGGAAGGGACCTTTCGGCTGGGGGCGCCGGGCGGGCCGCTCAGGGGGCCGCAGCCCGCGGCGAACGTACGGGGAGCCCGAAGGGGTCAGTCGTGGCAGTGCGCCCGGAACCAGGCGATGGTGCGGCGCAGCCCCTCCTCGGCCGCCACACGCGGCTCCCACTGGAGCTTGCCCCGCGCCAGCGTGATGTCGGGGCAGCGCACGGTCGGGTCGTCGGTGGGCCGCTCGATGAAGGTGATCTCCGAGGAGGAACCGGCCAGTTCGACGATCCACCGGGCGAGCTCCAGCATGGTGAGCTCGTCGGGGTTGCCGAGGTTCACGGGCCCCCGCATCCCGTGGTCGGCCGCCGCGAGGATACCGGCGACGGTGTCCTCGACGTAGCACAGCGAACGGGTCTGCAGGCCGTCGCCGGTGACGGTCAACGGGGTACCAGCGAGCGCCTGGCGGATGAACGTGGGAACGGCGCGACCGTCATAGCCCCGCATGCGGGGACCATAGGTGTTGAACAGCCGCACGATGCAGGCGTCCGTACCGAGGGCCGAGGCGTGAGCGGTGGTCAGCGCCTCGCCGAAGCGTTTGGCCTCGTCATAGACGCTGCGAGGGCCGACGGGATTGACGTGTCCCCAGTACCGCTCGTTCTGGGGGTGTTCCTGCGGATCGCCATAGACCTCCGAGGTGGAGGCGAGGACGAAGCGGGCCCCACTGCGGTGTGCCAGTTCCAGGGCATTGCGCGTGCCGAGGCTGCCGGCCTCCAACGTGTGGAGGGGCAGGCGGAGGTAGTCGGCGGGGGAAGCGGGCGAGGCCAGGTGCAGAACGATGTCCGGGTCCCTTCGTACGCTGAAGGGCCGCGAGACGTTCGTCTCCTGCAGAGTGAATCCGGGACGGTCGACCAGTTCCGAGATGTTCTCGGGCCGCCCTGTGCTGAAGTCGTCGACACAGGTGACGGCGGTCCCTGCGGCCAGCAGGGCGGAGCACAGGTGTGAGCCGACGAAGCCCCCGCCGCCGGTGACGACGGCGTGCTCCCAGCGCGGCGCATGCGATGAGCCCATGGCGATCTCCTCGGGCGACAGGGACGGCGAAGGACGCAGGAACCGGGAAGAGCCGATATCCGGGCCCGCCAGGTCGGGTGGATCCCTGCGAGTACGGCCCCCAGCCTGCCGCAGCCCCGGCAGAGCGGCATTGGGGAAGCGGCAGTCGGGTGATGTCATGGCATGGCCGCGGCCGTCGTCGCTGACACGTTCCTGTCGCGAAGCCCGCAGCGAAGCCGGTAGCGAAGCCGGTCGCACGTGCCGAGACGCGGCAGCACACCGGCCGGGCACCGGTGCTCCGGGACCCGTCCTGCCGGTGGCCGTGCTCAGGCGAGGACGACGCAGGCGGCGGCCGGGACGTCCAGCCTGCCGGCCAGGCGGAGCCGCCCGCTCTCGGGATCGGTTTCGAACCAGGTGACGTCACCTGACCACTCGTTGGACACGTACAGATGGCGCGCCGACGGGCCGGCCGCCAGATGCCGGGGCCATTGACCGCCGCAGTTCGCGACATCCGTGATCCGTGGCTTCTCAGGGCCGTCGGACAGTGAGAGGGTGGTGATGAGGTTGCTGCCCCGGATCGCCGCCCAGACGAAGCGGCCGTCCCCCGGGACGAGCGCGACCGACGGGTACTCCCTCGCGTCCGCCGCGTCGTCGCCCGAGCCCAGCGCGACCTCACCGGTGGGGTACAGGTGCCCGGAGGCGGCGTCCCACCGGCAGACGGTCAACTGCGGTTCCAGCTCGTGGAGCACGTACGCCACGTCCCCGCGAGGGTGGAAAACCACCTCCCGGGGACCGCTCCCGGCACGCAGCGACGTCTCGGCGCGAACGCGGAGGGGCCCGCCGGCCGGATCGGGCAGGCACACGCGTACCGAGTCGGTGCCGAGGTCCACGCTGAGCACCCAGCGGCCGCTCGGATCCGGCGTCACGTGGTGGGCGTGCGGGCCGGCCTGCCGTTCGGGGTCGGGCCCGCTGCCGCGGTGGCCGAGGACGACGGCGGGGCCCTCCAGCCGGCCGTCGCGCGCGATACGGAGACCGCTCACGGTGCCCGACGTGTAGTTGGCGATCAGCAGCCGGTTCCCGACGACGCTCACGTACGCCGGCCCGAGGCCGTCGACGGGGACGGGCCGTCCGAGCGGGGCCAGACCGTCGGCGGTGATCCGGTAGGCGGCCGCCAGCCCGTGATCGGTCCCCCCGGCGGCGTAGAGCACCTGTCGGTCGACGGACAGGGCCAGGCACGAGGCGTCCCCGGGACCGTCGACGACGCTCAGTACGGTCAGCGCCCCCGTGACGGGGTCCACGGCAGCCGTGGTGATGCCCTGGCCTCCGCCGGAGGCGAACGAACCGATGTGAGCGCGCTGTCCGACGCTTTGGTAAGTGCTTCCCGCGCCGCCCACCGGGTGGTCCTTCCGCCGTCGGTCCGCTGCTACGGGGCGAAGCTAGCAGCCGGCTGCCACGAACCCGTTCGACCGGGCCGGTGGGGGCGGCGGGTTCAGCCGTCCGGCCGTGGTACCTGGCCACGGCCACCACTGGTTCGACGAGACCACGCCGACGGCCGCGACGGCGTCCACAGCCGTGGCGCACGTGGGGCGGTCGCGGGGTCGGCGGGCACCCGCTCGGTGCCCGCCGTGTTCCCTGGCCTTCCTCGGCCCATCGTCGGGGAGGGCGACGGATGGGTCGGCACTCAGGGCCGGCGCCACCGGTCGTGGTCCATGTGCGACCCGGCCATGGGTCCCATCCGCACCATGCCGCCGTCCACCACCCAGGATGCGCCGGTGACGTAGGAAGCCGAGGGTCCGGCCAGGAAGGCGATGACGGCGGCGACCTCGTGGGCGTCACCCGGTCGGCCCGCGGGAATCCCCGGCCGGGACTCGGTGCGCACGTCCTCGTCCTCCTGGCCGGTCATGGGGGTGGCGATCTCCCCCGGGGCCACGGCATTCACGGTGATTCCGTATGCGGCGAGTTCGAGTGCCATCACTTGCGTGAGGAGGCCCAATCCGCCCTTGGCGGCGCAGTAGGGGCCGGCGCCGACGCGCGGCTGGTGCTCGTGGACGGAGGTGACGTTGACGATCCGTCCGCCGGTGCCCTGTCGGATCATGTGCCGGGCCGCTCGTTGACCGCACAACAGCGGCCCCACGAGGTCGACGTCGAGGACCCGGCGAACGGTGGCCAGGTCCAGGTCCAGGAAGGGGGTGGCGGTTCCGGTGCCCGCGTTGTTCACGAGCACGTCGATGCGCCCGAGTCCCTCGGCGAACTGGTCGATGACGTCGGCGGCGTCGGGAAGGTCGGTGAGGTCGAGCCGGGCGAGCACGGCGCGCCGACCGCGAGCCCTCACCTCGTGGGCCGTGCGCTCGGCGCCCTCCTCGTCCTCGTGCCAGGTGATGCCGACGTCCAGTCCGGCCGTGGCCAGATGCACGGCGACGGCGCGGCCGATTCCGGAGTCGGAACCGGTGACCACCGCCGTCGTGGGGGAAAAGTCCAGAGGACTGATCATGGTCGAGCCTCCCGTCAGGGCCAGGAGGGTTCGCGACGGGGCACCACGACCAATTCCCCGACCACGCTGCCGGCGGGCACGGACAGCGCGTAGATGACCGTGTCGGCAACGATCTCCGGACTCTGGAGCAGAGCGGTGTCGGCCTCCGGGAACCGGTCCATGATGAATGCGGTTTCCATTCCGCCGGCGATGATCCCGGTGACACCGATCCCGGTGCAGTCCCGCTGCGCCTCCTTGAACAGGGTGTGGGTGAACGCCCGCAGACCGGACTTGCTCGCCGCGTAGGGCCCTGCTTCGGTCCAGGTCCGATGGGCGGCGGTGGAGAGGATGTTGACGATGTGGCCCCCGCCCGCGGCCACCATGCGCCGGTATGTCTGCAGGCACAGGTACATCGGGCCGAGCAGGTTGGTGGTCACCACGTGCTTGACCTCCTCCGCGGTCAGGTGCTCGACGGACTTGGACACGTCGACGGCCGCGTTGTTGACGAGTACGTCCACCCGACCGCCGTCCGCCTCGACATCTCCGAGGACGGCCGCGACCGCGTCGGGGTCACACACGTCCATTTCGACGAAGCGGGCCCGGCCTCCCGCCACGACGAGGTCCGCGCAGAGCTCCTGAGCGAGGTCCTTGCGTACGTCGGCGACCAGGACGGCGGCGCCGGCCGCGGCGAGCCGCCGCGCGATGGCGGCGCCCAGACCCCGGGCCCCGCCGGTGACCAGAGCCTGCTTGCCCGTCAAGTCGATCTGTGCCCCGCTGTTCATCTGTGCCTCGCCTTCCCTCGGTTCCGGCGGGCCGGTGCCACCCCCGGGAGGGGAGGGGCCGGCGCCGTCGCGTCGTGTGGGTTCACTCTGGGCGGGGAGGGGGCACTGGGCGCGCGGGGTTAGGCCACCAGGCGGCTCCCACGGTTCTCTTGGATGCCGGCTCCCCGTCCGGCACGGACGGGGCAGTCAGGGCAGGCCGAGGCTCAGCGCCGGACGACTGCCGATTTGCCCGTAACTCATGGCGGGACCGGCGAGTGCGAAGACGTGGACGGAAACGGTCGGGCCGGCCTCGGGCACCGCTTGCAAGCGGTGGAAGAACGTCTCGTCGAAGCAGAAGCCCCGCCCCGCGCCCACCTCCTCCAGGTGCGGCGTGCTGCCGAGTCGGGCCCGCTCGTGGTGCAGCGCGCCCCTCGCCACGCACACGGCCCCTCGAACCTGTTCGTGGTCGAGGAAAGCGGAGCCGGGAGGCAGCACGTTCCGGGCAAGGACCCAGACCCCCACGTCGCCCGTTCGGAAGACCTGGATCCAACTGCTCTCGCCGTGCCCTCGTAGCAGCAGCGGCCGCCAGCGCCCGTAATCGTGTGCGACGTCGAAGGCGATCTCCAGGAACTCCTCCGGGGCTCTCGATCGTCCATCGCCCAGCGTGTCCGACCCGCTCTCCATGTCCACTCACCGCCTCGGAAGCGGACAGACGTCAGGCGCCGCCACTTCGAACATGTCCGCCGATCCGGAGAGCTCCAGTAGACGCACCATCTGGTGGCTGAGTGCCGTCAGGCGCAGTACCCGCCCCGATTCCCGGGCCCGCCGCCGTACTTCCAGAAGCACGCCCAGACCGGAGGAGTCACAGAAGGACGAACGCAGGAGGTCGACGACCAGCACACCTCCGGGTGGCGCCGCGTCCATGGCCGCCATCAGCTCCGACCGGAGGGTCTCGACGTGATCGAGGTCCATTTCCCCGCAGACATGAACGACGTGGGTCTCATCGGGGTTCGCCTCCAGAAGGTCCGAGCCGAAGTCCGCCGCCGTCGTCGTCCCGTTGGTGCCGGTCATGGCGCGCCTCCTCGTACAAGGGGCGTATGCCCGGCCCGAGGTACCACATGCCTGACCCCTCTCGAGCCCGTGGCAACGGCAGCCGGAGGGGTTCCGCCCCGTCGACGGCCCTGTGGCATCACCTACCGTGAGAGCCCGCTCATGTCGTCGCGCACCGAGGCAGTGGACGAGACAGCGGGGGCGTCGAGGGCTCGCTCCGCCCGGAGGACGGCAGCCGCCGGCCGCACAGGGGCGGCACTTCAGTTCTGCCCGGACCGATCTGCCCGTCGAAGGCCGGTGAAACCGCCGCTCAGACCTCGCGTGGGGCGGCGGCTGCGGGGACTCGGTTCGGGCGCGGGGCCGGCGCGGGCCGGAAGGCTCGGGGCTCATGGGCCGTGGCCGCCGCGGTTTCCCCGGAACCCGCCGGCCGTGGCAGCGTCGGCGTCGGCGTCGAGGAGATCGACCATCTGATCGAGGACCCTTCTGAGGTCCTGCCACGGCGTTGCGCGACTCTCCGGGTTGTCGAACGTCTCGCCGCGGCGAGTCCTCGGTTCTCTCGGCTCTCGTGGTTCCATCGGTGCCACCGTTCCTTGCTGACCCTGCCGGCCCTCCTTGTGACGGCCACTCGCACAGGCAGGCCGGGGCATGTGCACGCTCACTGGGCGTCTTCCCGGATACCGACCGTCCATGCCGCGGTGAGCCATGCTGGGCAGCAGCGGGCCTCCCCGTCCGCGGCAGGAATGGGCGGAGTGCCGACCGAGGCACGGCGGAGGAACCGCTGGCTCGTGCCGGCCCGCCCGTGCATGCCCGCTCATACCTGGCCCCGTGCGGAGGTGTGCCCCTCGGCGCGGGTGCTCGATCGCAGGTAGTGGTATGGCCGGCCCGGCCCCGGGCAGGCGCACCGTATGACCGTCTTCGTCGGCACGTCGGGATGGCAGTACCGGGACTGGTCGGGCGTCTTCTACCCGCCGGACCGGCCGCAGCGGCTCTGGCTGGAGGAGTACACGCAGCACTTTCCCACAGTGGAGGTCAACAACGCCTTCTACCGGCTGCCCACGCCCGAGACGTTCGCGCAGTGGAGGGCCCGCACTCCGCCCGGATTCGTCATGGCCGTCAAGGCGAGCCGCTTCCTGACGCATGTCAAACGGCTGCGCGAGCCTGCGGAACCGGTACGACGGCTCATGACACACGCCGCTTCCCTGGGTGACCGACTGGGCCCGATCCTCCTCCAGCTACCACCGACGCTGCGGGCCGATGCGGCCGCCCTGGACACCTGCCTGGCCTCCTTCCCCGCCGGCGCACGCATCGCCGTCGAGCCGCGCCACGTGTCGTGGTGGACCGATGAGGTACGCACGGTGCTGGCGGACCGCGGCGCGGCCCTGTGCTGGGCCGACCGCGGTTCCCGGCCCCTCACCCCGCTGTGGCGGACAGCGGACTGGGCCTACGTTCGCTTCCACGAGGGCCGAGCCAGGCCCTGGCCCCGCTACGGGCCCAAGGCTCTGCGTAGTTGGGCAGACCGCATCGCGGACGCGTGGCCCCGGGACGCGGATGTCTACGCCTACTTCAACAACGACCCCGGTGGTGCCGCCGTCACTGATGCGCGGGTCTTCAACCGTCTGGTGGCGCGCCGGGTGCACGAGTGACCGTCGGGGCCGGGGGCGGCCCCGGGCAGATGGGGACGGCCGTCGGCTCCCGTGCGAAGTCAGCGCCGTGGTGGCAGAGAGTGGAGCGTGACGCCGTACAGCCGCCCGTCGGCAACGGTGAGCGTCATGAACGAACAAAAGGGCTGGCGCCTCCGGTCGGTGGGCGAGCCCGGATTGAGCAGGCGCAGTCGCCCCGACGTGGTGTCCCATGGAATGTGGCTGTGGCCGAAGACCAGGACGTCCAGCTCCGGGAACCGTGCGGCGCAGCGCCGCTCTCGGCCATCCGCCGCACCCGTCTCGTGCACGACCCCGAAGCGCACTCCTTCCAGCTCGGCGTAGGCGACCTCCGGAAGTCTGCGGCGCAGTCCGGGACCGTCGTTGTTGCCGTACACCCCGATCAGGCGGCGGGACCTGGATTCCAGTAGGTCGAGCGTGGCCTCATCGATCCAGTCCCCGGCGTGGATGACGGTGTCGGCGTCGTCGACGGCGGCCATGAGGTCCTCCGGCAGCGACGAGGCGCGGGTGGGGAGGTGGGTGTCCGATGTCAGCAGGAGCCGCATGCGTTCCACCGTAAGGACCCCCGCCGGCGCCCGCACCGGCGGACACGGCCCGCTCGCCGGCCGCAGCCGAACCGCTCCGGGTGCCCAGGGCTCCGGCGCGCGGCCGCCCGCCACCTCGTCACCGTCGAACGGCCCCGGTTCGTGCCCGCCATGGCGACGCGGCGTCACACGTCTGCCGCGCTGGTCGCCTCCCCCGCATCCCCCGCATCCCGCGTGGCGCTCTCCCCGGCGATGGGCCCCTGCCCGGACTCCCATCGCCGGGACATCCCGCGGCTCCCGGCCTCGAGGCGAGGTGACGGGAGCCGCCTCAGTCGGCGGAGAGGGCCTGGAGAAGGTCGCCGACCTGCGGGTCGGGCAGGGCGCGCGCAACATCCGCCTGCGCGACGATACCGACGAGCAGGTGCCCGTCGATGACAGGCAGACGGCGTACCTGGTGCTGGCTCATCGTGCGCATGATCTCGGCAGCGTCGTCATCGGCACCGATGGTGACCGCCTCACCCTGCGCCGGCTCCCCGGCCTTGACCTCGGCCGGGTTTTGCCCGCGACCAGTATTCGCCGGCGGCCAGGTAGCGGAAGGAGTGCACGCTCTTGCCGGGCAGGGCTACGGTGACCGCGCGGGTACCGTCTTCGCGGGGCACTGGTCCGCGATGCTCGGGGAAGTGGCCCCTACGAGTATCCTCGCCGCCTCGCGTGATCATGATCATCGGCTGAGGCGCCGCGCAGGCTGCCTGGGGCTCCCCGTTGGTGCGGCAGCTGCTGCCGCCGGTCGCGGAGGCGGCCGAAATGCGAAGCTGTGGTGCGTGGCGACCACCGCCGTGGCTGTGGGGGGCGGCCGGCGGGGGCGTCGGGCCGCGGCCGCCGGCCTCGCCGGCATGGTGGTGGCGGATGTGCTGTAACGGGGTTGCGAAGAAGCTCCTCGTGCGACGCCGGCCTCCCTAGGAGTGGATCCCCCACCACGACGTCGAGGACCGGCCCGACAGCTCGCCGTTCCCGTCCGGGCACACCGCCGCCGCCTTCATCACCGCCGTCGCCCACACCTGGCCGTGGGCAGCGGCCGTATGCGCGCCGTACCAGGGCTCCTGGTGGGAATCGAACGGATCCACAGCGGCGCAGACTACCCTCCGACGCCACCGCAGGCACCGTCTGCGGCCTGACCGCCACCGCCCTCGTCCGCGCGGCACCACGCCTTCCGAAACGGATAGCCGCAGCACGTGTCAATTTCCGGAAAAATTGACGGATCAGATACTTTGCTCGACTGGTGCACACAATCTATCAATATCGCGAAATTGCTGGAGACCGAACGCAAACCGGAAGTCATTACGGGAACTAAATGCCGTAAAGCCCGTTGGGTGTCGTAGGCGGAGCGCCGCCGTGGATCATGCAGGATCCGGTGGGCCTCGATGACTTCGGCGAGTTCCGGCCCGGCCTACGGCCCGCTGGGGCGGGCGTCAGGATGCAGAGCACGGATCAGTGTGCGGTAGGCGCTGGTGATCTGCTCCGGCGACGCCTCCACCCGGAGCCTGAGCACCGCGTAATGGTCGCGCGACGGGCACCGGCCGCTCATCTCTCGCACCTCCGGCCAAATCTGAAGCAACCTCTCTCGCCGTCACAAAACCTGCGGGCGATGTTGTCAAGCCAATCCTCAGGGGTACATCGATTAAGGACGGAGTCATCCGGAGGGAGGTGAGGGATAATGATCACCGAGATGGCATTGGAGCGGGTGGAATTCACGTGCGGCCGATGCTGGCATGACTGGAGCATCGACTACGACGTGCAGCAGTACAGCGATGAGGACGGCGCCTGGGAGTACTTCTCACGGGACGGAATTCCCGTACCCTCCCCGTACACTCCCGCCGGCGCATCACCGTGTCCGGTGTGCGGCCAGCACTGGGTTGGCCGCCTCCGTGCGCGCAGGGTCATCCCCGCAGCACCGGGCCCGGCCGGCACTCCGCGCGAGAAGGTCACCGACGCGCCTCGTCACCGGCCCGAACGGCGCGGCGCCCCTTTGCTCCGCTCCATCGCGCACACCCAGCCCGAGCAGTTCGAAGCGGGCGCGGAGCGTCGCCGGCAAGCCTCTGCGGCCGCTGCTGACTGAGCCTCGCCCGCGTCCGCGGCGACAGCTCTCGGAGGACGTGCCCGGTGCATCGGCCGCTGGGCCGGGTGCAGAACATTTCCGGCGCGTCGGCGACCGCCCGGAAGCCCGGGTCGAGTTCACCGTGCTCGCGTGCCCGGTCAATGGCGTCGAGGACCGAAAGCAGCCTTCCCAGGACGTTGGCGACGGCGATCTCCCGTACCGCGAGGCGGTCGCGCCGCACCCGCTTGCGGTAGTGGTCGTACTCCGACTTCAGACGCTGCAGGTCGGCGGTCCGCTCGGCGAGCTGCGTCTCCCATGCCTCGGGCGAGCTGGCCGCGCCTGGAGAGCCGGGGTTCCCGACTCTCCAGCGTGGCTGCGCCTCCTGTGCGGAGGACTGCCGTCGGGCGGCCCTCAGCTTCGAGTATGGCGGGATCGATGCGCCGCTTGTCACGGATGACGACGGGCGGCTACCTTCGCGGCCCGTCGAATGACTGTGGCCGGCTCATCCCGTGTCTCCCTTCGCCTTCTCCTCGTCGACGATCTCGGCGTCGACGACTTCTTCGTCCTTACTGACGGCTCGCCGTCGGATGCCGCTCCAACGTCGCCCGCAGAGCTCTGTGCGTCGGCGTAGAGGGCGGTGCCGATCTTCTGGCAGGCCGTGCTCCGGCCTGAAGGGTGGCCCCGACGGCGACGACCTCGTCCGGGTTGACGCCCTTGTGCGGATCATTGCCGGTCAGCTCCTTGACCAGCTCCGTCACGGCCGGCATGTGACCGTCGGGCCCGTTCCGATCGCGGCCGCTGGAGGCGGCATGTCCGCAACCTCGCTTTCGCCCTGCCTCGGCGTCCAAAGTCTCGCCGAGGAACAGCCGGCGGCTGAGGCGGAACCCGGCCGCCCGGCGTGGCTCGTGGAACGCAGCGTCGCGTGGGATGTTCAGAGCTTGACATTCGGGGTATTTCGACCGTCCGGTAATTTTTCGAACTTCTGGAACAGCACACACCAAGCGGTGATCGCCATGTCCGATTGCAAGGTTCCCGACTACCGCACCGGCCGCCGCGGCCGCCACTGGACCCACGCCCTGCGCGCCGCCCAGAGGACGGGCGCCGTCATCGTCACGGACGACACCGGCCAGCTCGTCACCTACGCCCCCGACCGCACCGGCCCCGGACGCTTCCGTCCATGGACCACACCCACCGGAGTCCGTTACGACAGTCGTGACGTCCACCCCGAGTGGTGACAAGGTCGCCAAGCGGTCCGGTGGCCGGTCAGGTGGGGCGGCGTCAACGGGCCTGTTCACCCTACGGTGCTCGATCACCCGAGGTCGATGATCGCAACCACGGCCACGGCGAATCGGCGCAGCCAGCACGCCATAGACGGTGCGGGGCGGTTCGGCCTGGAGCGGCCCGGGAAGCGAGGAACGACGAGAGGGCGCTGCTGACGAGAATGCGGGAACCCGCCCGAACCGCCCTGCCGCCGCCCCCGTATGGCTGCCGCCGTGCGTGTCGGTCAGCGGCACGCGCACCGCCCTGCCCGCCGAGGATCCCATGCCAATACCTCTCACCTCACACCTTCTGGCCGCTGCTCATCAGGCCACTGCCCACCCCCACAGGCCACGAAGCGGGACCGCCGCTCTGGTGACGCGGCGCCAGGGTGCTCAAACGGTGCTGGCGCCGTGAGCGTCGCGGACCACGGCCATTGCGACCCATCGGATGAGCAGTCCTGCGGTGGTGAGTGCGGCGGCGGCGACGGCGTACCTCCACCGGGGGTGCTGAGCCACGGAATGCGCCTCTCTGTTCAGCCACGTGCCGGCACGGCCCCGGGCTGTGAAAGGGGATCATCCCCCAGGGACAGCCGGCGCCGGTCCTTCGCGGCACGGCCGTCAACTGGAGATGGCTTCCAGGAGATCGCCCACCTGGGGATCGGGCAGGGCGCGGGCCACGTCGGCCTGGGCGACGATGCCGACCAGGTCGTGGCCGTCGATCACCGGCAGCCGCCGTACATGGTGTTCGGACATGGTGCGGAGGATCTCGGAGGCGTCGTCGTCGGCGCCGATCGTCACGGCCTCGCCCTGGGCGAGATCGCCCGCCTTACAGGTCGCCGGGTCCTTGCCCACGGCGAGGACCTTGGTGACGATGTCCCGGTCGGTGAGCATGCCCTTGAGCTTGTGGTCGGTGCCGCAGATCGGCAGCGCACCGACATCGAGGCGTGCCAGCTTCCGCGCCGCCTCCAGCACGGTGGATTCGGCATCGATACATTCCGGTTCCGGGGTCATGATGTCGCGTGCGGTAGTCATCGCAGCCCTCCCGTCTCGGAGGTCGAAAGACTCTTACCCGGCCCCTGCCCCTTCTTGCCTCCCCTACGCACGCATCGACAGGCTCGTGTTTGAGGAGGATCGACGCCTGCGCTCATCGACCGCGTCCGTCGTGAACCTGGGCGCCTGGACCAACACTCACGAAGGCCTCAGCCCACATGCACGGGGGCGCCGCGAGGCCGAAGGGAGATATCCGGCGGGTGCCCCGGCAGGGCGGGAACTGCCGGGGCCGACGGACGGACGAACCGGGCAGGCAGGGGTCAGTCGGCTGGAGACCAGAAATCAGCCACCGTCCCGCTGCCCGGCGTCAGCGCTTCCCAGCCTCCGAGCACCTCCATCACCACCACTCCCGAGGTCGGGAAACCCGCCCTCACCCGCTCCGACAAGTCCGAAGGGCCGCTCCCGGCCAGGCCCACGGCCAGCTCGTGGATGCCTGGGTTGTGCCCCACCAGCGCCAAGGAGCGCAGGCCCGATCCCCGCTCCGCCAGCACGGTGGCCAACATGCTCGGCGCCGCGTTGTAGAGCCGTTCGTCGTACACGACGGGCGGTGGATTCTTCAGCGCGGCGGCTGCAAGCTGCCAGGTCTGCCGCGTCCTGCGGGCCGGGGAGCACAGCACCAGATCGGGCTCGAAGGTGGAGGCCGCAAGCCAGCGGCCCGTCCGGGGTGCGTCGGCGTGTCCGCGCTCGCTCAGAGGACGGTCGAAGTCGTCGATGGGTTGGTCCTTCGGCACGGCCTTCGCGTGCCGTACCAGCAGTAGCCGGCACTCGGTCTTCTCGTCGGGGGCCGAGGACGTGGGCGGGGATCCAGCATCCGGTGACATGGCCGTCTCCTTCCCGAGTATGCACGGTCCGGGTTGTTCGCCCGGCCTCATCCGCCCGCTGCCCGCCGGCGGGCGATAGGGTCCTCACAGAACCCCGACGCGGTGGCGTCGGTTTCGACGGCGCTCCCAGTCCGACCCGGCGCCCGAGTGGGTGGTGGCCGCCTGTCTCGCTCATGAGCCCTGAGGTGGTCTGGCGAGTCGCTCGAAGAACGTACGGTCGTCCAGGCCGCTGGTGGTGGCATCGGAGTCACGATCCCGATCACGATCCCGGGCGCCTTCGGTCGTCAGGGACGGAAGAGGACCTTCACCATGTTGTCCCGCTTCGCCTGAAAGTCCGCATACGCCCGCGGGGCGTCATCCAGCGACAGGTGATGGGTGGCGAAGCCTTCCACGCCGAGAGGGTCGCCGTCGGTCAGCAACGGCATCAAGTCGTCCACCCACCGGCGGACGTTGGCCTGCCCCATGCGCAGTTGGATCTGCTTGTCGAACATCGTGAGCAGGGGGAGCGGATCCGCGGCACCGCCGTAGACGCCGGACAGGGAAATGGTGCCGCCGCGCCGTACGAGCTCGATGGCCAGCTGCAGGGCGCCCAGACGGTCCACGCCCGCCTTCTTCATCAGCGCGGAGGCCATGGCGTCCGGGAGCAGCCCGGTCGCGGTCTGCGCGGCCTTGGCGGCGGCACTGCCGTGGGCCTCCATACCGACGGCGTCGATCACGGCGTCCGGGCCTCGGCCGCCGGTGGCGCTACGGACCGCGTCGACGAGCTCGTCTCCGTACTCGGACAGGTCGAAGACCTGGACGCCGTGGCCGGCCGCGCGGGCGAGGCGTGCGGGGACCAGGTCGATACCGATCACCTGGCCGGCCCCGCGGTGAGCGGCGATGCGAGTGCACATGTCACCGATGGGTCCTAGGCCCAGGACGGCCACGCTGCCGCCGGGCGGGATCTCGGCGTAGGCGACGGCCTGCCAGGCGGTCGGCAGCACGTCCGACAGGAACACGAAGCGGTCGTCGGGCGGCCCCTCGGGGGCGGGGATCGGGAGGGTGTCGGCGAAGGGGACGCGCAGATACTCGGCCTGCCCGCCGGGCACCTGCCCGTAGAGCTTGGTGTATCCGAACAGGCTCGCGCCGCTGCCGTGTTCATGGACCTGGGTCGTCTCGCACTGCGAGTGGAGCCCCCGCTCACACATGAAACAGGTCCCGCAGGACACATTGAACGGTACGACGACCCGGTCGCCGACCTTCAGTTCTCGTACCTCGGGCCCGACCTCGGCGACCACGCCCATCGGCTCGTGCCCCAGGATGTCCCCCGCGTCCAGGAACGGCCCCAGCACCTCGTAAAGGTGCAGGTCCGAACCGCACAGCCCGGTTGTCGTCACCTTGATCACAGCATCCGTGGGATCGACGATCTGCGGATCCGGAACAGTCTCCACCGTCACGTTGCGGCGGCCCTGCCAAGTCACGGCCTTCATCACGCCTCCTCATATCTGGGTCCGCAATCCGGACCTTTCCGTCTACCCCGTCCGGGTTCTCGCACGCACCGGGAGCGGCCTCCGGATCACATCCGAGGCCCGCTGATCTGCAAGAACGCCTAAGTGCGATCCAGATGGACGTGGATGGTCTTGCCGCCTTGCCCTGCGAGGTGTCGCACGTCGACCTCTTTGCCGAGTCGGTTGACGAGGTGCCAGCCCCATCCGCCTTCCCCCTGCTGACCGGGGTCCCGTAGCCGGGGTTCGGCACTGCTGGTGTCGCTGACGTCGACGTCCAGACCGCCGTCGGGTGTCCTGTGCATGTCCAGCACGCAGCCACCGGACGTGTGACGGACGGCGTTGGTGACCAGCTCGCTGATCACCAGCAGGGCCGTATCGCGTGCGACGGCCGTGAACGCGCGGTCGCCCGCCTCGGACGGTTCCAGGAGGCCGCGGGCTGCGCTCCTGGCAGCCCCCGCGGCACCCGGACCGTTCAGCTCCAGGTGCAGGATCGGGAGGAGGGGCATGGATCGGCTCCGAAAGCCACGACGAGTCCAGGGGCGTACGGGGTGTAACGCCCTCCGTTGTGCCCCTGCCCCCTGCGGCCCGGCCCAGTCACCCCCGCAATCGAATACGCGCCGGTCGCTTTCGCAGCGGGGAAGGACGACGATGGAGCAGGGGCCGGCGGAGAATCGAGGCGTGCAATGACTCGTGACGCTGCGGAAACGGCGCAACAGTGAGCGCGGAAAAGACCGTCCCGGCGGTGCCGCAATGCCTGGGGGCGGTTCTGGCGTGGGTGCTCGAGCGCTCCCACGGTGCCTCCGCACTGGAGCTGCCCGGTGTGATCGGTGAGGCCGCCCGCCGACTCGGGATCTCGCGGACCCGTCTTTACCTGGCCGACCTGCAACAGCGGCGCTTGCTCCCGCTGCCCCGGCCCGACCTCACGGCGGAGGAACGCAAAGGTCTCGGCGTCGAGGGCTCCCTCGCCGGTCTGGCCTACCGCACCCAGGAAGTGCAGTCGACGCGCGGCGGGGACACGACCTGGTTCCCCATGGTCGACGGCATCGAGCGGATCGGGGTCATGCAGACCCTCACCTCCGGCCCCGACTCCGGGCTGCTGGAGGCCAGCCGTGCGCTGGCGAGCCTGGCCACCCTCTTGGTGGTATCAAAATCCACCCACCACGACCCGCTCGTCCAGGGGCAGCGAGTACGGCCCATGACCCTCCAGGCCGAACTGCTGTGGGCGTTCCTGCCGCCCCGGACCATCGGCACCGCCCTGGCCACTTCCTCCGCCGTGCTGGAGCCCGCCTACGACATCGGGGGCGACGCCTTCGACCACTGCTTCATCGACGGGGTCCTTCACCTGACGCTGGTCGACGCTATGGGTCACGACCTCGCTTCCGGGGGCGCCAGCGGCGCCGCTCTGGCCGCGTGCCGCTCCACCCGCCGCTCGAGCGGCGACCTCCCCGACATCGTCTCCGCCATCGACCGCACGCTGGCCCAGTGGATCCCGGACCGGCTCATGACCGCCGTCATCGCCGAACTCGACACCGCTCAAGGAGACTTCACCTGGATCAATTGCGGCCACCCGCCGCCGCTCCTCATCCGCGACGGCCACGTGCTGCAGAACGCCCTCGAACGCCCGCCCCATCTCCCCCTCGGCTTCGGCTTCCACACCCCGGTTCCACCGGCACAGGAACACGTGCGGCTCCAGCCCGGAGACCGCGTTCTGATGTACAGCGACGGCATCACCGAAGCGCGCTCCCCCGAGGGCGACCTCTTCGGCGAGGAACGCCTCGCCGACACCGTCATCCGCTCCACCGCCTCGGGCGACAACGCCCCCGAAGCACTGCGCCGCCTCGTCCAGAACCTTCTCAGCCACCACCAGCACCACCTGCGCGACGACGCGACGATCCTGCTCATCGAATGGCATCCCTTCCCCCGGACGCACTGACCGGGCCGGGGGTGCTCCGGCCGGAAGCGCGTCGCCCGGTCGGGCCGTCCGTGTTAGATGCGCATGAGGCAGGGCAGGCGCAAGGAGCGATCCTCTCCGAGGAAGGCGCGCAAACCGACCGCGACGGCGTCGGGGCCCAGGCGGCCGCTCGTACGGCATGGGCGGGCCCGGCCCGGGGCGAAGGGCCCCCTCCGCAGCCGTCGGAAGGGAGTTTCGTCATGTCCGGGCGGAGGCTCTCCCACGAGGAGAAGATGGAACTCGCCGGCATCGAGAGCGCTCTGTGCGACGAGCCGTCATTCCGCGTGCTCTCTTCCGAGTACGGCCTCGTCCCCGCTCACGGGAAACGACGGCGGGCCGGGTCCTGGAGCCTTCCTGCCGCATTGTGGTGCGCCGTGTTCCTCTCCTTGGCGCTGCTCGTGCTGGCCACTGCCACGTCGGCGCCGCCCCTGATCGCGGCGTTCGCCGTCAGTTACGCCATGACGTCGGGTCTCCTGGTGGCCCTGGTACGCCAGTGGTGCGCCAGGCATCCCGACGGCCCGGAGAACTGACGCCGCCCCGCGGCTGTCACTCCGTTGCCCGGCCCAGGGTGAACAGGGCTCCCTGCGGATCCCGCAGCGCGACCTGCGAGCGTCGGTCGGCATCGGCCGGACCAGGCACCTGTGTCGCCCCCTGTGCGACGGCGCGCTCCCGTGCGACGTCCAGGTCGGGGACCTTGAAGTGGACCAGCCACCGGGGACGGTCGTAAGACTGCTCGGCACCCGCCTCGACAGGCCCGCTGTTCAGCCTGGCGACCGCTGCACCGGCACTGCGCAGCACCACCCGCTCATCCTCGTAGGAGGCCGCGCAGTACCCGGGAACGTCCTCGCCCCGCCTGTTACACAGCAGGACTCCATGAACACCGATGCGAAGGAGCGGACGGATGGAACAACCGGTACAGCAGCCACGGACGTCCGCGGCGCCTGACAGGTGAACGCGCCGTTCCCATGGCCTCGATCGCCCGATCCGGCTTCGTCGCGGGCTCCCGGTTGACGGTACGGCCTCGCGTCCGTGCCCCTCGTCCACCGTGCCCGGGTCGGGGCGGCCTGCCTGACCGGACTCGGGTACGTGTACGGCGCGCCGTCGGACGCCGCTGTCGGATGAACCGTGCTCAGGTCCGGCGCTCGGGTCCAGCCGGGATTCAGTGGCCGAGAGCGCGCTTGAGTTCGGCCTTGTCCACCTTCGACTTCTACGGCTCAGCCCGCCGCGCCGTCGACGCGCGCAGGCGGACCTGCTCCTCCAGGCGTGCGAGGAGGGCCTCGTGCACCGTCGACCGGCCCATGAGCACGCACAGGTGTAGGCAGCGTCCATGGCGCGGAGCGCCGCGGGGTCCCCGGGCGCGACTCCGAGGCGGGCCCGGCGGCCCCGCAACCGGGTCAGAACCTCCTCGACCCGGGTCCTGGCCGGCAGGATCCCGACGAGCGGTCCCGCCGGCCGCCCGGACGTACGAGCCGCCTCCATCGGTTACCGGCCGGAGACACGTGGGATCCCTTCCAGGGCGGGGCGGGGCGGGAGTCGTCCGCGGCGTGACGACGCGCTTACGGAAGGATTCCCGCGGGGCGCGCAGTGGTACCTGCGGCACGCCCGTGCCCGTGGCGCGTGCGGGCTCCGGAATTTCCGTGGGGCGGCCACGGTTCGCCCGGCCCGAGCCATGGGATGGTGGGAGGGATGGACCAGCCTGGTTCCGTCGTATCGAGGCTTCGGCGCCCCAGCCTGCCGTACGGGCGCCCCCTCGCGGCCTTCACGCGCCGGACATGTGCACGGCGCCAGCCGTGCACCCGGACGAGGCCCTTGCGGGTCTGCTGTTCAAGGCTGCCGCCCCGTGGGCCGTCTCTTCCGGATCTTGCCGGGCCCGCGACGCCCGGCACCGCACCCGGCCGCGTTGTCGGGGCGCCCGAGTACGCCCACTACAAGGGCGCCTCTCCGCCTTGCCGGACACGGCACCGGACGCCGCGGGCTCGGCCGACAAGATCCGAAAGAGACGGCCCAGGTGGGGAAGCCCCGTGACCTCCTGTCTTACCCGAATCCAATTCCTGGGCGCCTACGCCGTACTGACCCCGTGTCCCGGGCCCCGCACCGGCCGGGTCGCGGAATGCCGGAGCCGAATCACTCCGGCTCTTGCTCTGCTCCGGCCCGGCGTCACGTGTCTCGTCCTGGATGTCGGGTACCTCTCGGCCGCCGATGCCACCGATGTCCTGCCGGTCGTGCGGGCCTGGGCCACTCGGCGCTCGGTTTCCCTGGTACGGATCGGGCGCGATGATGCCCCGGGGCATCCGCCCGTCCGCCTCGTCCACATCCCGCGCACCGCGGAGGAACGCTTGCTCCGGCCCCCGCTCGCGGCGCGGGTGATCGTGCAACGGGCTACGGGAATCCGCCTCGCGCACTGGGCGGACCCCCGTGCCGCAGCAGCTGACCGCCCCGGCAGCGGTGTAGGCGACAGTCACCCGGTCAATGGTGCAGGTGCTGGGCCCGATGAAGGAAGATGGGGTAACGGGCTGCCACTGGAGGTGAAGCGCCGTGGATCCTGTCCACCCCGACGACCTGCCTTCCGGGGGCGGCGGTCCGCTCCCACAGGACGGGGAGGAGGGCAGGCTGCACAGCGTGTTCAGCGGTGCGGTCGACGGCGTTGCCAGCCACGACGTGCCCGCTGCCCTGTGCCGGGCCTGCGTGGACCTGATGGACGTCACCGGAGCCTCGGTGTCGCTGTCCGGCGAGGACCCCGACATCCGCACCCTGTGGTGGTCGAGCGACGAAGTGGCCGGCCGCCTCGCCGAAGCCCAGTACACCCTGGGCGACGGACCCTGCGTCACCGCGCTCACCCACCTCGCCCCTGTCCTGGCCGCCGACCTCACCCGCGGGCCGGATGCCGCCCGCTGGCCCGTCTTCTCCCAGCAGGCCGTCGAACTGGGCGTGCGGGCGGTGTTCTCGCTGCCGCTGAACCACAGCGCCGTCGCGATCGGCACCCTCGACCTCTACCGCGACCGCACCGGCCCCCTCACCGAGAGCGACCGCTCCTTCGCGTTCCCCGCCGCCGACGCGATCACGACGGCCCTTCTCGCCCTCCAGGCGCAGGATTCCGGAGACGGCCTCGGAGCGTCCTGGCTGGACGAGGCGGAGACGGACCACGAAGAGGTCCACCAGGCCACCGGAATGATCATGGTGCACCTGGGAGTCGACCCCCACCACGCACTGGCCCGCCTGAGGGCCTACGCCTTCTCCCACGGACAGACCGTGACGGAGGCGGCTTTCGACGTCATCGCCGGAAGAATCAGGTTCCGTGACTAGCCCCGCCCCCACCCGCGGGCCTGAGGAGGGAAGCAGTGAAACCGGCATGAACACCCGCGAGCGACAGCTCACCGAAGCGTTCGTAGCGCTCAGTGACACCCTCGCCGACGAAGTGGACGCACTCGTCCTCCTCGGCCGGCTCACCCGGCACAGCGTCGCCCTGACCCGCATCGACGCCGCGGGCGTCATGCTCGTCAATTCCCGCGGACACCTGCGCCCCGCCATTGCCACCGAGCACACGCTGGAACTCACCGAGATGTGGCAGGCCCAGATCCGGCAGGGTCCCTGCATCGACGCCTTCAACCAGGGCATCCCCGTGCACGCCGACGACCTCGAAGCCGACCGGGACCGGTGGCCCGATTTCGTTCCCCTCGCCCTTACCGCCGGCTATCGGAGCGCCCACGCGGTGCCCCTGATCGCCCAGTGCCAGACCATCGGCGCCCTCAACCTCCTGGTCGGGCGGCCCACCCCCCTCGACGAGGCCGAGACACACCTGCTGCGCGCCCTCGCCGATGTCGCCACCACCGCGCTGATGACGTGGAAGAAGGACGGCCTCCGATCCGAGGACATCGTCACCTCCACCCAGGCAGTTCTGTCCGGGAAGGCCGTCTTCGACACCGCCACCGGGATGCTCGCCGCGACCGCCGACATCACCCCGGCCCAGGCGGCCCGGCACCTCAGCGCCTTCGCCGACCGTCACCACCAGCGCCCCACCGAGATCGCCGCCGACATCGTCCAACGCCGCATCACGCCCCAGGCCGTGCTGGGCGAGCTGTCGTGATGCCCACCGACGCGAGGGGGCGGTCGGTCCATAACGAGTCACCCTCACGCCCCAGTCGGCGAAGTCCTCAGATGTACAGGGACACGCCGACGCACAGGGGGGCCCGTCCGTGTCACCTGTGACCGTTCACGCCGGCCGCGATGAGGGAGACACCGATGCCCCGCAGCCAAACGTCCTTGACCAGGGCGATTCCCTGCTGTGTGGGACGCAGGCTGCCTTCTTCCCGTATCGGAAGCCGGGCGGCGGCCCAGTCGTATAGGCGTGGCCCTTTGGCGCCGTCGCCGCAGGAGAGCCGCTGCCATGCTTCCTGCGGGGCCTGGCCGATAAGATCGGTCGATGCGCGGAGCCGTCGGCGGCGCGATCGGCCGGGGCGAAGCCCGTCACGTCGGTTCGGAAGTAGACATCATGCGGAGGATCTGCTCCCGTCCCCCACGATCGGCGCGTACTGCGTCCCCGAATAGCCTCTGCTCCGGGACCGGGTAGCGCGGTGGCCGTTTGCGAGGCGAGACCCAGTACACCCTGACGTCATCGTCGAAGCGGTCGGTGCGCGCCGGATGTCGTTCAGGGTGATCGGCGACAGCTGGGCTTTCCAGGCCCTTGCTGGGTGCCATGACGTCCGCGGCCACATGCCAGGGGTCGTGCTCCAGCAGCCCTGCGTACAAAACGGCCGGGTGGTGGGCCTTGAGCCACGCGGACTGCAGTGCGGGCACGGCGGCGGCCGCGGCGTGCACACGGAGAAGCCGTAGGAGCCGAACCCCTTGATGATCTCCCACACCTCTTGCAGGACCGTTGGGGAGCCGCGCCCATGAACCACCTTCTGCGCTGAGGCCGTCGACACAATCGTCTTCAACGCCCGCCCTGCTCGCCCCGACCGTGCTGGGGGCCTGGGGGCCGCGCTCGGCCTGATCCCGCCGGCGGCCACCGTCCAGCCCGGCCGAGTCGGTGAACCTGATGGCTTCCAGCCCATCCCGGATTCCGAGCCGCGCTGCTGTGACCCGTAAGCCGGGCGCGCTGCGGTCCTCCGCAGCGTCAGCCAGACAGACAGACAGACAGACAGAGTGATGAAATGACGAACTGTCAGAACGTTTACACATAGTCCAGGGTTGCGTTCAATTTTCGAGTCTGGAACTGTCACTCGAGTAACTCACCCCCCTCACAGCGGACTTCGGAGCGCTACCCCTCCGGGCTTCACTGCCCGGCGCCTTGCCCCGGCGCGGCGATACGGACGAAATGCCTCCTTTGCGTGCTCTCTGCTCGTGGCTACGGCCCACGGAGGGCACCAGCCGCTTCGCCAGGACAAACTGGGAGACCAGGCAACAGTGAAACGCACGAGCACCCTCGCCCCTGACCGCAGCACTGCTCGCTTCATCCGCCCCCCTCGGCCTCGCCACCATGGGAGCCGGTACAGCACACGCCGCGGCCCGCACGTACTTCGTCAGCCCCAGCGGCAAGGACAGCAACTCGGGCACGTCCACCCGAGCTCCCTTCCGGACCCTTCAGAAGGCCGCGGACAGCGTCGAGCCGGGCGACACCGTCTCGATCATGAACGGCACGTACTCCGAGCCTTCGGCGGGGTCGAACGTGGTGACCATCAAGCGCTCCGGCCTCTCCGGAGCCCCCATTACGTTCACCGCTCACCCCGGCCACCATCCGGTGATCCACCCGATGCAGGCGTGGAACGGCATCAGCATCCACGGCGCCTCCTACATCTCCATCAAGAACCTCGAGGTCAAGGGCAACAACGCAGCCCTCACCCTGGCCGGAGCAGAACGGGAATCCAAGAAGGGCGACCCCACCTACAACACCAACTGCATCTCCGTGGAACAGGACCGGTCCACGGGCGCGCTGTCGCACCACGTCGAGGTGACCGGCAACGAGGTGCACGGCTGCGCCGACGGCGGCATATCGGCCATCGACTCCGACCACGTGACCATCTCCGGCAACCACGTGTTCGGGACCTCCTGGTACGCGGTGGACGCAACCAGCGGCATCTCCGTCCTGACCCCGCGCGACGTGGGTGGCGGCGACGCCGGGACGTACAAGATCCGCGTCACCGGCAATCGCGTCCACGACAACGAGACCAAGATCAAATGGGAGAAGTGCGGCTGCTACTCCGACGGCAACGGCATCATCATCGACACCCTCAAGGGCGACGCCGATCACCCCGCCTACAGCGGACGCGTCCTGGTCGCCAACAACCTCTCGTACGACAACGGCGGCTCCGGCATCCACTCGTACAAGAGCCAGCACGTCGACATCGTCCACAACACGGCCTACGCGAACGGGCGCAGCACCCGCATGGAGAGCTACGCGAACATCTTCGCGCATGACAGTACCGACGTGCGGCTGCTCAACAACATTGCGTACGGCCGGCCGGGGCAAGCGACGAACAGCAAGTCCCGCAATGTGGACGTCACCTACGACTACAACGTCTACTTCGGCGGTAAGGCCCCCGAGGTCCAGGGCCCGAACGATGTCATCGCCGATCCGAAGCTCACCAAGGCGGGCACCGGCGCGGACGCGGACTTCCGGCTGAGCGAGGGATCCCCCGCCGCCGGCTCGGGTACGCCGTTCGCCGCCGTCACCACCGACTTCACCGGAGCCCGCCGGGCCGGCGGCGCGCCCGACCGGGGCGCCTACGGCTTGGGCGCCAAGAGCAGCGGCGTCCCGGGAAATGCCTCCGCCGCCTCCTCTCCCGGCCGGCAAGGGGACGCCCCCGCCGGGAGCGGCCGGTCCGCCGGAAGTGACCCCACCGCATCACCGGGCGTGCAAACCGGCGACGGCAGCAATGGCGGCTCCGGGCTGAAGCCGCACAGCGGAAGCGGTCCGCTCGCAGAGACAGGCGGCTCCGACCCTGTACTCCCGCTGGGTATCGCGGCGGTGGTTCTCGCCCTCGGCGGCGGTCTCCTCTTCGTGGCGCGGCGCAAGCGCTCCTGATCCCTGCGGATCACTTGGGGCGCCATGACGTGGTGCCGGCCCCGCCCCCTCTCCAAGGGTCGGCACCACCGCGCGCCCGCCGGGCACGCACTCACGAGCCCGGTTCGCCGAACGGGCCTCGGCCCCTGGCAGACTGGCCACTATGGCGGCGGCAAGGCACCGGATCGAAGCGGCGACACTCACAGGTGGGTCGGTACCCGACCCCCCGCGCGTTGCCTGGCGCAAACAGATGAGGCAGCGTGTATTGGATGCCGCTCGCGACCTCACGTGCGAAGCCGGCTGGGACCAGGTCAGCCTCTTGGCCGTCGCTGCCCGCGCCGAAGTGTCGCGGCCGTCGGTGTACAAGGAGTTCGGCAACCGCGCCGGCCTGGGCCGTGCGCTGGTAGTCCGTGAAACCCAGCAGTTTCTGGCGGGTGTGGCCGATGCCCTCTATCCCGGGGTGCCCGATTCCCATGACTGCCTCCGGGCAGCCATCCTCTACGTACTTGAGGAGGCCGAGAGCCAGCCCCTCATACGGGCCGTCGTCACAGCCGCCCGAAAGGGCTCCGACAGCCTCCTGCCCTACCTCACCGCCCGAGCGGACCCGATCTTCTATGCCGGTCAAACCCTCGTCCAGGGCTGGCTGGCCACGCGATACCCGGAACAGCACACAGCTTCTCTGCAAATAGCAGCGGACGTCATCGTCCGCATGACCATCAGCCATCTCATCCTGCCGGCCGACGAACAACATCTCACCGCGGAAAGACTGGCGACTGCAGCCCTGAAACTACTGCAGTAAGGAGCACTCGCGGGAAGGTGACACCCGCAGCCTCCGCACGGCGACCGGCACCCGGTTGCGCCGCCGCTCACACCCCACCGCCCCCAAGATGGGCGAGCACTTCGCCCGAACAGCCTCTGCTCCGTACGAGCGAGACGGGCCGGCTCTCCACCGGGCTTTCCCGCACCGCCGGCCTGCACCTCGTTCGGCAGTCCGCACCGGCTCTCCGGCGTGTGCCTTCCGCTTCCCGGGACGGGCGGGGTCACACTGTTTTCTGCATCCGTCCATACGCCCGGGTCGGAATACGGAACGTCGCGCCGGAAGGCCCGCCTTGAGCTGGAACGCTGATGTCACCATCGTCGGAGCAGGAGCAGCGGGGCTGTCCCTGGCGGCTCACCTGGCCGGTCCTCCCTCCGGGTCAGGGTTTCGGCCGAGCGTCTTGATGGTGGAGGCACCGCCGGGGCCCCTGCGTTCGCCGGACCGGACCTGGTGCTTCTGGGAGGCGGGCGGGGGGCCGTACGACCACCTGCTCGAAGGGAGTTGGGACCGGCTGCGCGTGTACGGGCCTGACGGGACGGTTGTCGACCGGTCATTGGGGGCTCTGAGGTACAAGATGCTCAGGTCGGGCCGCTTCGAGGAGGCCATGTCCGAGCGGCTGCGCACATCCGGGATTGCGGTGCGGCAGCTCACGGTCGAGCGGGTCACGGACACCGGTGACGAAGCTGTGGTGTGGGGCCGTGATGTGGCAGGGGTTGTATCGGGCCTTCGGTCGGGTCTGGTCTTCGACTCGCGGCTGCCCCCTCGGCTGCCGGCCGCCAGGACCACGCTGCTGCAGCATTTTCGAGGCTGGTTCGTCCGGACTTCGAAGCCGGTCTTCGATCCGAGTGCGGCCGTCCTGATGGATTTCCGTCTTCCCCAGCCTGCCCGCGGCTTGGCTTTCGGGTACGTCCTTCCCACCAGCTGCCACGAGGCTCTGGTGGAGTACACGGAGTTCTCCCCCGCCACCTTGGACGAAGTCGCTTACCAGCGCGCCCTGAGTCGCTACTGCGGCAGCATCCTGGAGTTGGGCGAGTACGTGGTGGGCGAGCAGGAACAGGGCGTGATTCCCATGAGCGACGGGCGCCTGCCCCGTCGCCATGCGCGCCGGGTCTTCCCCATCGGTGTCGCGGGCGGGGCGACCCGCCCGTCAACCGGGTACACATTTGCCGCGATCCAGCGGCACAGTCTGTACGTGGCCCGCGCCGTCCGGGAAGGACGCTCTCCGGCCCGCGTGCCGGCCCCGCACGCACTGCGGGCGCGGACGATGGACGCCGTGCTGCTGCGGGCCCTGGACACCGGCCGGGTTGACGGCGCCCGATTCTTCACACAGCTCTTCTCGTCCGTGCCGGCGGAACGGGTGCTGCGGTTCCTCGACGGAGCCACTTCTTTGTGGGAGGACGTCGGCGTGGGCATGCGTACGCCTGTGGTTCCCATGCTGCGCTCGCTGCTGGATCTTCCCCTGGTTCCTCGGTCCGCGTCTGCCTCTTGGCCGGTGCATCGCTGAAAGGCTCCCATGTCCCTGCTGCGCGACGATTCCCTGTCCGAGGCGTTCGACCACGCCGCGGCCCGCTATGACTGGATGGTTTCGGCGAGCCCCGGCTATCACGGGCACCTGCGCCGCTCTGCCCGGCGGCTGGGTCTGCCGGACGCCGGGCGCGGTGCCCGTGTCCTGGATCTGGGGTGCGGCACCGGTGCATCGACCGCTGCACTGTTGTCGGCGGCGCCGCTGGCCCACATTACGGGTGTGGACGCTTCTGCGGGCATGCTCGCAAGGGCGGCGGAGAAGCCGTGGCCTCCCGGTGTCCGCTTGATCGAGGCCTCGGCGGACCGGCTCGGTGCTGCGGGCGTCGAGGGACCCTTCGACGCTGTCTTCGCCGCCTACCTGTTTCGCAACGTGACCGACACCGACCGAACACTGAAGTCGGTGCGCGCCGTGATGGCACCCGGTGCCCGGATCGCCGTGCACGAGTACGCACTCAGCGGTAGGCGCATGGACCGGATGTTGTGGACGGCGGTGTGCCGGTCGGTGATCATCCCGCTGGGCAGGGCGGCTGGGGACGCGCGGTTGTATGAGCACTTGTGGCACAGCGTGCTGGGGTTCGACACGGCGGCTGAGTTCGCGGGAAGGATGCGGGAGGCAGGGTTTTCCCGGGTGCGGGTGCTACCGCTGCCGGGGTGGCAGAGGGGGATCACGCACACATTCGTCGGGGTCGCGGCGTGAGGGGGCAACCGTATCCGGGGCGGGACCGGCGGGCCCACCGGGTCGAGGTCCAGGGTGGGCGGGCGCGCCTGGAGCGGGGTGAGCGGCGGGTGGCCGTGGTGGGCGGGGGGATCGCCGGGCTGTCGGCGGCCACCGTTCTGGCCGAACGCGGGGTGCAGGTCACCTTGTACGAGCGGGACGCGCAGCTCGGGGGGAGGCTGGCCGGGTGGCAGACGCGGCTGGCCGACGGTTCACAGGCCACGATGAGTCGCGGCTTCCACGCGTTCTTCCGCCAGTACTACAACCTGCGGGCGCTGCTGTGCCGGACCGATCCGGGCCTGCACAGCCTGACCGGACTCGCGGACTACCCGCTGCGCCACCGGAACGGAGGGCAGGACAGCTTCGCGCGCGTGCCGCGTACGCCGCCGCTGAACGCTCTCGGGTTCATCGCACAGAGTCCGTCCTTCACGTGGCGCGACCTGGGACGGATGAATGCGCGGGCAGCCCTGCCGCTCCTGGACGTTGCGGTGCCGCAGGTGTACGAAGCGCTGGACGGGACGAGCGCCACCGATTTCCTGGCGGCCATCCGTTTCCCCGACGCCGCGCATCATCTGGCATTCGAGGTGTTCTCGCGGAGCTTTTTCGCCGACCCGGCGGAGCTGTCGGCGGCCGAGCTGGTGTTGATGATCCACATCTATTTCCTGGGGTCCAGTGAGGGGCTGCTGTTCGACGTGCCGCGTGAGCCGTTCCCTCACTCGTTGTGGGAGCCACTGGCCCGTCATCTGGACGGGCTCGGTGTGGAGATCCGCACAGGCACGGCGGTAGGCCAGGTCCGACCGGCCGGCCGGGAGGGGATGACGGTCGTCGCGCAGGCGGGCGGCGAGGGGTACGACGCGGTGGTGCTGGCTCTGGACACCGGTGGGCTGCAGTCGGTAACCGCTGCCTCGCCCGATCTGGTGAGCGCTGCGTGGCGGACGCGGATCGGCGCTCTTCGGACGGCCCCGCCGTTTCTGGTGTCGCGGCTGTGGCTGTCGCAGCCGGTGGCCGGGGAGCGGCCCGGGTTCCTGGGCACCAGCGGCTACGACGGCCTGGACAACGTGAGCGTCCTGGACCGGTGGGAGGGCGAAGCGCACCGTTGGGCGCTGGCGAGCGGCGGCTCGGTGGTGGAACTGCACGCCTACGCCGTGGATCCCGCCCTGCCACGCCGGATGGTTGAGGAGGGACTGGTGAACCGGTTGAGAGAGGTCTATCCGGAAACCGTTGACGCAAAGATCATCGACGCCCGCCACGAGTGGCGCGCGGACTGCCCCTTGTTCACCGTGGGCGGCTACCAGGACCGGCCTACGGTGCGTACCGCTGATTGCCGGGTGGTGGTGGCCGGGGATCTGGTGCGTACGGGGTTGCCGGTCGCGCTGATGGAGCGCGCTGCGACCAGTGGTTTCCTCGCCGCGAACGCCCTGCTTGAAGGGTGGGGCGCTCGCGGCGAGGCGTTGTGGACGGTCCCCCGCAAGGGCCGTCTGGCTGCCGGCCGGGCACTGGCGGGCCTGGGGCGCCGGTGATCCGGGGCGCGGATGCCCACGGCCTCGTAAGCCTTGCGGGGTCAACCGGGGTAGCGGCCAGTGCTGCGCAGTTGCCAGCGGCGTTCGGCGTAGGCGAGGTCGTCCTTCCACAGACGTCCGGCGGCGTGCCGGATCAGAGGGCGTAGGAGTGGCGCGGCGGTGCGGGCGGCGGTGAAGCCGGTCCGGTGGGATGTGGCGATGACGGCTTCGGTGACGCGGGTGCGGGGGCTGCCGTCGCGCGCGGGCCCCAATGGTGTGGCGTGGGTTTCGACAACGGATCCGACCCCCTCGCCGTCGGTGATGCGCATGACCACGGTGCGGGGGTCCGGGGCGGTGAACTCCGCCGTCACGGGTACGACGAGACGGCCACCCAGTTTGAAGGAGACCTTCACGGTCATGACGTCGGTGGTGGCCCCGTCGTCGAGGACGGTGAGGTCGGCGAAGGAGTAGGGGTGAAACCAGGCGCCGTGCCAGGGATCGAGTCGGTTGGCGATGATGTCCTGGGGCTCGCACAACCCCGTGCCGGTGTAGACGGCGGCCAGCGAAGATCCGGAGGGCGGCCGGGGCGGGATGGAGGGTGCCTCCAGCGGGTCCTCGCCGCCGTGGTCGTCGAGCCGGACCCAGGCCAGAATGCCGTCGTCATGGGCCGGGAAGGGCTGCCAGCCGGCGAACGGGGCACCGTTGAGGGCCAGTCCGTGCCAGGGACAGACAAGGGTTCCGCAGCGGACCGGAGCGTCGGCAAGCGCGGCACCCAGGTGCGGACAGGCCCCGGGCCCGGCGATCAGGGTCCCGGCGCCGTCCCGCCACGCCACGATTTCGGTGCCTTCAATGGTCGCGCCGTAGCCGGCATCACGGGGTACGGACGTGCTGGCGCCCAGGACGTACCAGTTGCCTGCCGGGCGCGTCTGCGCCCGTTTGAGGGCGGCCGCGATGATCCGGGGAGAGGCGGCGCGCCACGTCGGCTGCTGCCGATGCCAGGGCAGGGGGCCCCGGCGCAGGCTGATCGGCAGACGGTGAAAGGGACGGGCGCTCATCGAGGCTCCTCCAACGCTTGGCCGGCGAGGTCGGGCCGGTCCGCAGGGGCGGCGGTCAGACGGGCTTTGCTGATCGCGGCGAGCCCCGCGGCGGCAACGGCCCCTCGGCGGAGCAGGGGGACGGAGGATCGGTGATGGACGCTGGCGTAGCCGTCACGCGCGACGGCGTCGAGGATCTCCCCGTACAGCACGCAGGCGGTACGCACGCATGGCCGGGAGACGGGGTCGAGCATCTCGATGCCGGGCGCCGCCTTGGCGTAGAAGCCCCTGGTGAGCTCGGTAGCGGCCTGGAGGGCGCGGGTGATGCGGGGGTCGCGCCGGTCGGTGCGCCTGCTCCATTGCAGCAGGTCGCGGTCCACGCCATGGGCGGCGAGGAGGTCGGCGGGCAGGTAGACGCGGTCGCGGTCGAGGTCTTCACCGACGTCGCGGACGAAGTTGGTCAGTTGGAACGCCTCGCCGAGAGCGGCTGCGTGCGGGGCGGCTTCTTCGCGGGAGGTCACGTGGCCGAGGACCGGAAGCATCTGGAGGCCGATGACGGCGGCGGAGCCGTGCATGTAGCTCCGCAGGGCCTCAAGGGTGGGGTAGTCGGTGACGGTGAGGTCGGCGCGCATCGAGGCGAGGAAGTCATCGAAGTAGTGGCGGGGGATGTGGTAGCGGTGCGCTGTGTGGGCGACCGCGTTGACGACTGGATGACGGCCAGGGTCACCGTCCATGGCCGTACGTACGTCTTGCGAAAGCCTCTGGAGCTGCTGCGCCCGGTGTTCGGTTGAGGTGGGGGCACTCAGGTCGTCGACGATGTCGTCCGCGAGGCGTGCGAAGCCGTAGAGGGCATGGACGGCGGGGCGGCGGGAGGGTGGCAGGAGCCGGGTGGCTAGGAAGTATGTCTTCCCGTGGCGGGCGTTGAGGTGGCGGCACTGGGTGAAGGCTGCGCGTTGGGTGGGGTCGGTGATGCGGGCGGCATCGAGTTCGCGTCGTGTCATGCGCTGTGTCCTTGAGGCGCCGTGGACGGGGCGGATGGGTTTTTGGGGCGAGGCCGGGCGAGGCCGGTGATGCGGGCTGCGGCGAGGCGGCCGGAGATCAGGACGGTGGGCACGCCGACGCCGGGGGTGGTGCCGCAGCCGGCGAGGACGGCGTTGCTGGTGCCGTTGGGGAGGTTGCGGGGCCGGAAGGGGCCAGTCTGCGGAAACGTGTGGGCGACGGAGAAGGGTGTTCCGGCGGCGTGGCCCTGAGCTGTCCAGTCGGCGGGGGTAACGAGGGCCTCGGTTCTGATGGCGTCCTCGAAACCGGTCAGGCCGCGCTGCTCCAGCTCGCGCAGCAGGCTGTCGCGATAGCGGGACCCCAGGTCCTTCCAGGAGGTGACCGAGGGGCCGATGGTGGTGTTGGGGCAGGGTGCGAGCACGTAGTGGATGTGTCGCCCGGACGGAGCCAGGCTCGGGTCGGTCGCAGTGGGTCGGGTAATGAGAAGGGAGGGATCGCTCATCAGGTGGCCGGTGCGGGTGAGTTCCTGGAAGGTTTGCCTCCAGGCGGCGCCGAAGGAGATCGTGTGGTGGGCCAGTTCGGGCCAGGTCCGGTCCGTCCCGGCGTGCAGGACCACCGCCGACGGCGAATGGCGCAGGGCGAGGGGGCGGCGCGGGCGGGCGCCGAGCAGCCGGTAGGCGGCGGGAAGGTCTGGGGTGAGGACCACGGCGTCGCAGGGGATGCGCTGCTGGTCGGTGATGACGGCGGTGATCCGCTCGCCGGTGCGTTCCAGGGCAGTGACGGTCTGACCGTACTGGAGGCTTGCGCCGGCCTCCGCGGCAGCCGCAGACATAGCGGTGGGTACGGCGTGCATGCCGCCCTGGGGGAAGTACACGCCGGCGATGGTGTCCATGTAGGCGATGACGGCGTAAGCGGCCAGGGCGCGGGCGGGTGGGATACCGGCGTAGAGGGCTTGGAAGGAGAAGACGCGCTGGAGTCGCTCGTCGGTGAGGAAACGGCTGATCTTCGGCTGAAGGCGGCCGAAGCCGCCCAGGGCAGCGAGCCGGGCCAGGTCGGGGTTCAGCAGGGACAGTGGCGAGTCGAAGTTGCTGTCGATGAATCGGTCCATCTGCGCCTGGTAGATGTCGTGCAGCCACCGGCGCAGACGGCGGTATCCTGCGACCTCGCGCCCTCCGGCGAAGCGTTCGATCTCGGCTTCCATCGCCTCGGCCCCGGTATGGACGTGCAGGCTGGTGCCGTCCGCGAAGCTGGCGCGGTAGGCGGGGTGCAACGGGTGCAGGGTCAGCCGGTCGGAGATGGACTGGCCTGCGGCGGCGAAGGCTTCTTCGAGCAGGTGCGGCATGGTGAGCACGGTCGGACCGCTGTCGAAACGGTAGCCATCGGCTTCGATGAGCCCGGCTCGGCCGCCCGGGAGCAGGTCACGTTCGACGATGGTCACGCGTCGATGGGAGCCGAGGAGATGGAGCGCTGCGGACAGCCCCGCGAGTCCGGCGCCGACGACGACGACGTGGTCGGTACGCCCGGTGATCGTCTTCATCAAAGGCTCCCGCGGTCAACTGTGCCGGTGGCCTGCTGCTCGGGCGGTACGGCAATCTGACGCAGCAGCCCGGTCAGGTGCACAGCGGCGGGCCCGCTCAGATGTGCTGCACGCAGGTGGTGTTCGGCGGCACGGCCCAGGCGCGCAATGCGTCGTTCGACTCGCTCCGGAGCGCCGGTGGAGACCAACGCCTCACGGACAGCGGCCAGCGCCTTGCCGGAGAGTTCGGCGTCCCCCCGGCAGGAGTCCAGAAGGTCAGTGACGGACGTGTCCTTGGTTGCCCGGGCGCGTGTGTGGGCCAGCGCGATCAGGTAGGTGGGCTTTCCGGAGCGGATGTCGTCCCCGGAGGGCTTGCCGGTCGCCATGGGATCGCCGAACACGCCGAGAAGGTCATCCCGTAGTTGGAAGGCGATTCCAGCGCACCGGCCCGCCGCACCCAGGGCACGGGAGGTGCTCTCGTCGGCTCCGGCCAGGACCGCGCCGAGGGCCAGGGGCCGTTCCACCGTGTAGCGGGCGGTCTTGAGGCAAACGGTGCGGATGGCCCGGGTCGCGGAGCGGGATGAGGTGGCCTGACCGTGCAGATCGAGGTACTGGCCTGCGACCATCTCGGTTCTCATGGCACGCCAGAGATGCCGGACACTGGCGCGTTTCGCGGGTTCGAGGTCAGTGGTGGCGACCAGGTCGTCCGCCCAGGACAGAGCGAGGTCGCCCGCCAGAATGGAGGCGGAGTGAGCGAAGGACTCAGTGACAGCCTCGCGAGCGGGGGCCGGGTATTGCAGAGCGAGCTGTGTGTGGAAGGAGGGCCGGCCCCGGCGCACCGAGGAGTGGTCCATGACGTCGTCGTGGATCAGGGCGCAGCTCTGAATGAGTTCGAGAGCTGCGGCAATGCGCAGGGCCGCAGGTGTTTCGTAGTCCGATCCGCCACATGCTCGCAGGGCCCACCAAAGGAAGCGCGGGCGGATCCGTGAGCCGCCGCTGAGGGTGTAGGCAGCCAGCCGTTCGGCAATGTCCGTGGCGAAGACGGGGTCCAGGGTACGGCCGAACGCGATGAGCTCGTCGCAGCGGCTCTTCAACTCTCGGTGTACAGCTGCGACGACGTCTTCGTCGACTGTGGCGGCCAGGGCGCCGGCGAGCCTTGCGGGCGATGTATCGGAGAGGGTTGGATGTCGCGCAGACGACACTTCTTCCATTCGGTCCTCCGTGTCGTGAAGTGGCGTATGCCGCCTGTTTCGCGTCGACAGGGCGGACGGATGCACTCGCCGGTGTTCCCGTGGCTCCGCGCCCCATATGTCCCCCTCCAGGCGTGGGGCTCAGACAGACCACCCGGCCCATCCACCCAATGGGCGCATCTGCGGAACGGGGTACGGCTTCGGCGCCGTCGCGGAACAAGGCGTGGTGCTCTCAGGGTCCGGAGACCAGCGACGTTTTGGGGCTCGGGTGAGCCGCGCTGGAGGAGCCAGATGGTGCCGAAGATGCCAAGGAAGAACTACACGAACTCCGGCTGCCAGTTCTCGGTCACGTCAAGGGGCGAAGTCCCTGAACATCAGGTACTCGCCGAGCGTCAGTGGCTGGAGCCCATCGGGGGGCGAGGACCTCGTTGAATCCGGGCACCCGGTCCCACGTTCGGGCGACGCGATGAGATGGCGTCCCGCCACATGGCGGCCGGCGACAACGAAGAGCGCGAAGATAACAAGACGGATGGGACTCTCGAGAAGGCTGCTGCCGGCGTACGGCTCGTGGAGGCTCTGGTTGCTCGCGTGCCCGGATTCCGCCGCCCCGCGCCGGCCCGGCGCAAAGGGGATCACCACGCGGTCCCCCGGCTTCGGAGAAGTGACGTCCGGTCCCACCTCCTCCACGATGCCCATGGGCTCGTGGCCCAGGATGTCGCCTGCGTCGAGAAAGGCATCGAGAACCTCGTAGAGGTTCAGGTCCGAGCCGCGGAGGCCAGAGGCCAGTGGTCGTGATCTTGACGGACCCGTCGGCGCGGTCGCGGATCGTGAAGTCGGGCACGGTGTCGACGCGTACGTCCCGCTTGCCGTGCCATGTGAGTGCCCGCAAGCACTTCCTCCGGCGAACCGGGCATGGGGGGCACGACCATGCCGGCCTCCACCCCGATCCGCAGGTAGCGCAGGATGTGGGGCTTGTGCCGCAGCCACAGCGGTTCGCCCTCAGGTCACACGTGCATCACACGTGCATGGCTGCTCCGCTACCCCGTTCCACACCGGACAGCAGCACAGCCCTGTCGGGTCCGCATGATCTGTTCGGGGATCGATCACTGGTCGGGGATCATTGTGCGGGCGGCAGGCGCAGGGCGAGGACGGCGATGTCGTCGCTGCTGTCCTGGGCCAGGCCGGCCAGGAGTTCGTCGAGGAAGGTGGGGACGTCCTCACGGGCGAGGGCGGCAGCATGCTGGCGGAGCCGTTCCAGACCGGTGTCGAGGTGTTCGCGAGGGCGCTCGACGAGGCCGTCGGTGTACAGCAGGACGGTGGTGCCCTCGGCAAGGAGCTCTGAGGCGCTGGGACGGGCGGTGTGCGGGTCGACGCCCAGGAGGATGCTGTGGCCGCCGGTCAGGTAACGAGTGTCGCCGTCGTGGGTGATCAGCAGAGGGGGCGGGTGGCCGGCGTTGGCGTAATCCAGTGTCCACATTCCTTCGCTGGCCGCCACCAGGCGGGAGTACACGCCGGTGGCGGTCTGGCCGCCGTAGAGGGTGTCGGTGGCGATGTCCAGGCGGCGCAGGATGTCGCCTGGCGGGTCTTTGCGGTCGCAGGCCAAGGCGCGGAGCATGTTGCGGAGCTGGCCCATGGTCACGGCGGCCGGGAGGTCATGTCCGGTGACATCGCCGATGATCAGGGCCGTGGAGCCGTCGGGAAGGCGGAAGCAGTCGAACCAATCCCCGCCGACTTCGGCGGCGGAGCGGGCCGGGATGTACCGGGCGGCCACGCTCAGCGGGGTCAGGTCCGAAAGGCGGGGCAGGAGGGAGCGCTGCAGGTGTTCGGCTGTGTCCTGGACCGAGGCGTAGAGGCGGGCGTTATCGACGGCGAGGGCCGTGCGCTGTGCCAGATCGTCGATCAGCGCGAGGTCGTCCGCGGTCAGGGCGAGCTGGTCGCCGCTGCGGGCCAGGGTCAGGGCGCCCAGGACGTGACGTCGGGCCCGTAGCGGGGCGATCACTGCGGACTTGACGCCGAGGGTGCTGAAGAGGCGGACCTGTGCGGCCTGCAGCGCGGACGCATCTCGGGCGGCGAGAACTGCTGCGGGATCGGCCAGGAGCGGGCCGGCGCCGCGCAGCACTCTGGCAAGGGGGTCGGTGCAGGTCTGCGTCATGGACGGAAGCGGGCCCTGCAGGTGGCCGGTCGGCCGGCTGGGGTCGAAGTGCTCCACCACGGCTCTGTACGGTCTTCCGTGCTCGTCGAGCAGATCGGCGGCGCACCAGTCGGCCAGCTGCGGCACCAGCACCCGGCACAGCCGCCGCAACGCTTCCTGGCCGTCGAGCGTGCTCGAGAGTGCGTCGGTGGCCTCGGCGAGCAGCGCCAGTCTCTGCAACGCAGTCTGGAGCACCGCGTCCACATCGTTGTCGGCCCCGCTGGCGCCGCGCTCCGGACCCCTGCTCATACCGCTCTTTCTACCCGGCCTCTGCCCCGCGAGCGTGGCGCCGCCCGCATACCTGAGTGACCCCGACCCCGAACGCGGGCCCACAGCCCCTTCCAGGTCCGCAATCACGGCATGCCACGATCTCTGGCCTGGGAAAGGCTGCACCGCCGGGCCCTACCGGCGATCTTACGGCGTCACGGGTGGTCGGGACGCTGCTCAGGCGGGGTGGGACCGCCCGTCTGAGAACGGCTTTCCCGGTCCTCCCCCGTCTTCGTCGCGTTCTTCGGCTGGGCTGCCTTGAGGTGCCTGCTCTCCTGCGGGGTCGCGGCGCCCTTACCACTGCGCCGTGCCTCCGGCTGCTGTGCATCACCCACGATCTCGGTCCTCTCAAAGTGCCGAAGGGGTCACCTGCGGTTGAGCGGCCCCCATACGCCTTGCTGCTGCTCGATCTCCCTTTCCGCTTCGTCGATCACTTTCTGATTCACCCACCCCAGGGGCTCCACGTCCCGTACGACGGGTTCGTTGTCGGGCCCGCGCCCGGCCTCGGTGCCGAGGAGCAGCCAGGGTCTGACCCAGGTGTCCTTCACTCGCGGCAGATGCGAGTAGTCGTACAGCCGTCGCGCGGCCCACGTCCGCAGCGGCCGCGGTCCCCACCAGTCCTCCACGTCCATAGGATTCGCCGACAGACCAGGCAGCTCGACACCGGTGAGCTCGTCCCTGCTCGACGCCTCGGGGAGGAGATCGAACTGCGGGCCTCTCGACCAGCGCACATAAAGCCCGCGGCGGCTGGAGAGCAACCCTGTCAGCTCATCCAACGACCCGATGACCGCCATCCGTGACCAGTGCGATGAGCCGCTCATGAGATCGCCTTCCGCGTGGTCGGGTCACGGCCCCTACGATCCGGGTGGCCATCGGCCCCGCACGGCTCGCTCGGAAGTGGAGCTGTACTCATGGGGCACGTACCCGCCGTTGTCGAACGCACTCGCGGGGAGCGGCATGTGGCGGCATCTGCGTAGTTCGGCTGGCAGGGCATGGCGGGGCGGCGGCCGGCTGCGCCATAGGCCGTGGATGGGGTGGGCATCGGCGACCAGGGCTACCGCGGTGATCCGTTTCCCGGCGAGCTCCGGGTAGACCTTGAGGCTTACGGTCGAGGCGATGACAATGTTCAGGCCGTGCTGGCCGCTCCGGAAGGGGTCCGGGGGCAGGATGGCAGGCGGGGTGGGGTTGCTGTCCCAGACGCTCACTTCGACGCGGCCGTCGGCCACTTCAAGGGTCAGCCGAATCGGACCGGATGCGTACTTGCGGGCATTGGTGACCAGCTCGCTGACGATCAACTCCACCACCTCGACCACACGAGCAGAAACCACCAGACCGTGGAGAACTTGTATCTCGTCAAAAAATGAGTGAGCCAGGCGGCGGGCGTCTGCGAGCCTCTCCCACTCATTGAGCAGGAAGGAAGCGCCGATCGGACCGGGGCCGGGCCGTTCGGGCTGCTCGTCCGTACCCAGACCGCCCATAACGCTGCCTACGTGCCCGGCAAGGGCCTCGGTCGGACCGCGATGGGGCAGTCGTGCCAGTGTCGCCCCATCGCAGCCGGGCACCGGGACCTGGCTGACCAGCTCGCGAGGCCGTTCCCTGGCCATCATCAGCAACGCCGACCGCGCGATGGTCATGCTCCTCGATGGCGAGACCGATGCCGGCGAGCACGCACTCAGCCCCGGCGCCGGCAGCTCAAGCAGCGGCTTCGTCCTGGCGAACGGACAACACGACGAGTATCCCGAGGAGGCCACCGTCCCACTCACAGAAGCGATGGGGATCGTAAGCCACATCCTCACAACAGGTGCCCCACCCTCAGACGCTCCTTGGGCGATCGACCGTTGACGAGGCCACCACCCGGGGAATTACGTGGAGTTAGCCTGGAGGTATGAGGAGTGACCGTCCGCAACCGGCTCACCGAGCTCGGCGAACGGCTCGACGCGGAGAAGAAGAACGCTCCGCGCGATCCGGTGGCCGCGCCCAGCCCGTCCAGCAAGTAGAGACCGGATCGCGCTCGCCTCTCACGCATTCGCCGTCCTCAGCCGGGAAAACGCATAGTGCGAAGGTGCCATGAGGATGAGGATGGAGCGCCGAGATGGACGGTGCAGCGACAGAACTGCGACGGGCCCTCGAGTCGAGCTGTCTCGCGCAGGCCGAGATCCTGCGGATGGACGGCTCCACACGTACCTCGACGGGCCAGTTCCTCACCACGGTGCGAGAGGGCAGGCGACTGGTGCAAATGTTCGAGGCGCCGGCTGACGCGATCAGCGAGGGAATCATGGTCGGGGGCCGGAGGTACCTGGCCGCGGAGGCGAACAGGCACCTTTTGCACGGCAAGCAGGCGGACTCCGGGGTGATCGCCGTCCGACGGCCCCCGTTCGTCGTCGTAGGCCTCTACGAATCGGGCCAGCCGTCGGCCGACGCCATCCTCGCCGTGGATCGGCTCGCCGCACTGCTCGCTTCCGGTTCCCCGTAACCGCGCCCCCGACAGCGCAGAAACCAGGCGAAGCGGGAGGAAAACAAACTGCCTACTGCCCGCGAGCCGACTGCATCGCGCCGGCGAGACCATCCTGGAAACAGCAGAAACATGAAGGAGCCGGAGGTCGGCGCACTGCTCATCCGACAACAGGAGCAAGAGCATGCCGACCCGGAGATCGTGGCGAAGGTGCCGGCGAAGGGCAAGGCCCCCGCCCAGTGAAAGGACGGCGATCGTGCAGGACGAGGCGGTGACCATCGGTACCGACGACGAGCAAGAGGCCGTTCACCAAGCCCGCGCCCGCACTGCCGGGCGCAGACAACGATGGCGAACCGGTCCGGCGCCCGCACCTCCGCGTGCACGCAGGAAAGGCGACCCGTCGACCTGATCCCTTCGACGGCCCCGCGTTACCCCAGGCTTGCGAGCCACGGACCGTACTACTGGCCCCCAGAAGCACTCTCGGCCGCCTGGAGAGCCTGACCGGCGATCGTGACGGCCTCCTGGTCGTGGCCCGCCGCTTTCGCCGTTCGGGCCTGTTCGAGGGAGACGCGCAGCAGTTCGACGGTGTGCTCCGGCAGAGCGTTCGCCGCCACGGCGTCTTCCAGTTTGCGAATGATGTCGGTGGCCAGGTCGTGGGCCATGGGGCCATCTCCTCCTCTATTACCTGCGTAGTCCTGTATGCGTTGCCGGTCGGGTGGTAGACGCGAGGTGGGCGATGTTGGCGGCAGGGGTCCTGGTGGTGGGCGTCTTCTCGGGGGTCGTGTCGAGGTCCTGGTAGTCGGTGCCCTGCATGGCTTCTCCGACCGTCCTCATTGCCGTCGAAACAGACCGCGGCGACCTCGTCGCTCCCGCCTAGTTACGCGTCCAGTCGTTCCCGCAATGCGCTGGGCGGTGCTGGAGGGTGGCCGATGGACAGGGTCAGGATGTCGCAGCCGAGGATCGGGGCCTGGATCTCGGGCCAGGCGTCCCGCCCGCCCATGTCCGTCTTCACCCCGGGCCTCACGTCGTGGTCGGCGATCCGGATGGTCTTGCCGCTGACGCCGTGCTCGGAGAGCGCGGCCATGGTCTGCTCGGCGAGCAGCTGGGAGCCGGACGCGGCGGGCGAGGCGGAGCGGGGACGGACGAGCGCGACAGCGCGGGGGCGTGTCGGTGATGGTCATGTGATCCGGCTACCCGGAGCGCCGACCGGTATCCCACCTCGGGTAACACCACCGGCCGATGGAGTGAGCGCAGGGCACGGCTGACCGGGCCGGAAGGCGATTCGGTCTCGATCCTGGGGGTTCACGAAGTCCCCGGCTCGTAGCGGGGAATCGCTCGCCGGACCATGTCGCCCAGGATGAATCATGAATCGGGCTCCAATGCCCATCTGATTCTGCATGGCGGGCGAGGCCAACCGATCTTGTGGAGGCGATGGGGGCACGCCCGGACCCGCCGCTGCACACTGATCTGCTTGCTGGACGCGGTAGGCGTCAGTTCCGCGTCCCCGCGCCCGGCTCAGTTCGTGACCGCCGTGGCGATGCGGCGGTACCTGTCTGCCGCGCTGGTCGCCTCCCCCGCATCCCGCGTGGCGGCCTGTCGGCGATGGGGCCCTGCCACGACGCTCATCGCCGCGGCATCCCGCCGGACCCGACCGAAAGGGCCTGGAGAAGTCCGGCGATGGAGCCGGCGTACCGCATCAGCGGTGACGCCCACGGCTACGCCACCGCCGGCCACGTGGTGCACCTGTCGCTGTTCGACGCGATGGGACACGACATCGCCGCCGGGCTGACCGTCAACCTGGCGATGGGCGGTCGCCGCAACGCCCTCCGAGGGTGCGCGGGGCTGCTGGAGACCGGCGAGAGGATCGAAACGGTGACCGCTACGTCACCGGCACAGCCGCACGGGGGTGGTTGTGGGGTGAATGTCGTTACCGGTCGGGGGCAGGGGGCACTGATAGGCCCGGGTCCTGTCCGCGTCGGCGGGATGGCCCACACCCGTGCAAACGAAGACGAGGGAGTACGACGGATGACGAAGGCTCGCGACATCATGACGGCGGACGCAACGTGTATCGGCGCGAACGAGACGGTGCTCGAGGCCGCGAAGAAGATGGCCCGGCTGAAGGTCGGCTCGTTGCCGATCTGCGGTACGGACGAGAAGCTCAAGGGCGTGCTCACCGACCGGGACATCGTGGTGAAGGTCCTCGCGGCGGACAGGGACCCCGGCCAGGTGAAGGCGGGCGACCTCGCCCAGGGCGAGGCCGTCACCATCGGCGCCGACGACGACGCCGCGGAAATCCTGCGCACGATGGGCGCACACCAGGTCCGCCGACTCCCCGTCATCGACGGGCACACGCTCGTCGGTATCGTCGCCTTGGCGGATGTCGCCCGTGCCCTGCCGGACACGAAGGTCGGCGACCTGCTCGAAGCGATCTCCCAGGACTGACCGGCGACCCGGCCGAGCCTCTGGAAGCATGTCTGAGCCCCAAGGCGCTCGGCCTCGTGATCGACCTGGAAGGTCTCGATGCCGAGATGAGCCGGCCGCCGTTCGGACCATGTTTCCGGCCCTGGAACAGGTCAGCCGGTACGAGGTCGAGCACGGTCGGCCGATGCTCTCGGCGCTGGTCGTGTCCGAGGGTTCACCGGCGCCGAGCCCTGGCTTTGCCGACCTCGCGCGGCACCTCGGGCTCGAGGCGGCAGATGACGCTGCTCGAACGGAGATCCGCTTCTGGTACACGCAGACCCCGTCCTCGTCCTGGATGCGGCAACAGATCGGATCATGAGTGAGCTCCGGACCATCAAGGAGGTGCTGAGGATGCCAATAGCGTTCGCCGACGTGCCACCGGCCTGCTCGCCCGGTGGCTCAGCTCGGTGACGGGCGCGCATGGAGGTTGCGCAGGGTCGCGATGACGGCATCGTCACTGACCTGGTCGAAGTCGTCGTACCACTGGCCCACCGCGTGGAAGTCCGTCGGTTCGTGGAGGCAGATGATCTCGTCCGCTTCTTCACGCATGAGGTCGGCGGTGCCGGCGGAGCCGACGGGCACCGCGAGGATCAGCCGGCCGGGATCCTGTCGGCGCAGGTGGTGCAGGGCCGCACGTGCAGTGACGCCTGTGGCGAGTCCGTCGTCGACGAGGATCACGGTCCGCCCGGTGACGCTCGGGGCGGGCCGGCCGTCGCGGTAGATGGCCTCACGGCGGTGCAGCTCGAGGCGTTCACGGGCTACGTCGGCGCCGAGTCGGTCCTCGCTCAGGCCGAGCATCTCAAGTACCTGCTCGTCGAACAGGGGCGGGTCGTCGCCCGCGATCGCGCCGATGCCGACCTCCGGACGTCCGGGCAGCCCGATCTTGCGAGCGACCAGGACGTCCACCGGCGCCTTGAGGGCAAGAGCGACCGGTGCTGCAACCGGTACGCCGCCGCGGGGCAGCGCCAGGACAAGGGTGTCGTTCAGATCGCCGGCGGCTGCCCATTCCAGCAGTCGAGCGGCGAGTTCCTGGCCGGCGTGCCGGCGGTCGTGGAAACGCATGGTCTGATGCCTGCCCTTCTTCCCGGGGAGCCGGTGCGTGCGCGGGGCGTGATCGGCGGGATTCACATGCCGGTGGGCCAGGTCTCCTCCTCTGCCGTGTCGGGTGCTGCCGCGTGCAGCGGAGTGAGGGCGCCTGTGGTGCCGATGAAAGGAAGGCGTCGTACCGGTCGCCGAGGACGGTGCTGACGTAGTTGCCCCACCTCTCGCTCTCCGGCCGGTAGCCGGTGGTCGGAGGCGGTCACCGTGCCGTGGTGGGAGCCGAAGCGCACCAGGACGACGCCCTGGGCGGCGTGGCGTTCCCGTACCAACTGCCCGACGTTGACCATGCCGGCAGCGGCCATGTCCGTGGCCCGGGCGTCGCCGATGTGGGTGTTGTGTTCCCACACCACCGCCTTCGCGCCGGGACCGCGGTGCTCCACGAGCCGGTCCAGGGTGTCGGCCGCCGCCTGCTCACTGTGGTGCCGCAGCCGTGTCAGGAGGGCCAGCACCTCCGGTTCGCATCCCGAGGGGATCAGCCGGGTGGCAGAGCGTAGGGCTGCGGGTCCTCGGCGTACGGCTCGAAGCACCGGTACGCCTCCGGGGCGTGCTCGACTTCGGCCGGGGCGTGTGAGCCGAGATAGTCGAAGACCGCGTGCAGGGACTCCCAGAGCGAGTACACGTCCAGGCCGAAGAACCCCACCCGCCGTTCGGGTGGCAGCTCGGTGTTGTGCTCGCAGCCAGCGGGTGAAGTCGAGTACGTCGGTGTTGGCCCACATCCAGGTCGGCCAGCGGCTGAATCCCCGCAGAACGTCGGCCGGGTCCTCGGGCGCGCCCGCTGCGGCGGTGACCGAGCAGTGGACGGCCTGACAGTCCGGCCAGTCACCCTCGACCGCGACGAGGGAGAAACCCCTCTCGCCGATCAGCCGCCGGGTCAGGGCGGCCCGCCACCGGTAGAACTCGGCCGTGCCGTGGGAGGCTTCACCGAGCAGAACGTACCTGGCGTCGCCGATCCGTTCCATCAGCGGATCGAGGGACCCGGGGCCCGTCAGCGGCAGGGCGCTCTCTCGGATACCAGCCCTTTGGTCGTCCCGTCCCTGCAAGGTGATGGCCATCAGCGCTCGTTCCCTTCCCGGCGAAGGGCCGATGGTGCGCTGCCCGCAGGCCGATGCGCGGCACAGGGCATGGACCAGGGGCGGCGCACCAATGAGTACCGCATAACCGTACGTCTACCTGGGATACGTCACTCCAAACCAGCGGCGCTCTCAGCCGTAGCGACAAGGGGCTGGAGCGTACGTCCACGCCGGGGAGGTGGACGCGAGCGCCCCACCGAGCTCCTTTGATCACGCGCTGGGGAGGTCGCGCGGCGGGTTCACCACCAACCTGCACCTGTGCCGTCGAGCATGGTCCCCGCCCACCTCGACCGTGGTGACGGCGGGACACCGCGGGGACTCGCCGCAGTTCGAACCCGCGCCGGAGAAGGTTCGCGTGCGCCTCATCGGGGCCAGGCCAACGGGAAGGTCAAGGACGTCTAGGCCGTCTCTTTCGGATCTTGTCGGCCGAGCCCGCGGCGTCCGATGCCGTGTCCGGCAAGGCGGAGGGGCGCCCTTGTAGTGGACGTACTCGGGCGCCCCGACGACGCGGCCGGGTGCGGTGCCGGGCGTCGCGGGCCCGGCAAGATCCGAAGAGACGGCCTAGAGGCCCCAGCCTGCTCTGGCTGGTGGCACCCACTCGCGCAAGGCGCCGCTCCGTCCCTGCGTCGGCCGGGCGCAGGGTCAGAGAACGATCGCGTAGACGAGGAAGAAGAGCGCCACGAGGACCGCGACAGTGAGGATGATCATGAGCGGCCCCTTGGACCAGCCGCGCTTGAGCGGGCGGTACGGTCCGGCGCCGGAGGCGGTGCTCGCCTCGGCGGGAGGGGTCTCGCCGGGCGGCACCGAGCCTCCTTGCTCCAGGCCAGGAGTGGTGCGGGGGTCAGGATCCGGATTGTTGATACTCATACCCGGCGGATCCCCACAATCAGCACAAGCCATGCAGCCTTACGCCGCGCTCGCGCTGCTCGGGGAGGCCCGGGTCCTCGTCGAGGACAGGGGGCCGGAGACGATCGGGTCCAGGGAGAACCGTACAGCTCGGCCCCTTGGCCCGGCGGCGCCCGGGGGTCGGGCGGATCTTCCGGTCCCGGCAGAGGCGGACCATCGGGTTGAACGGGCGTGCTCGCGGTCCGGATCGTCAGCATGGATGAGCTGCTCCGCTTCCTTGGCGGGCTGGGTAGAGTACCTGCGGTCATCGAACGGAGAACACGTTGGAGACGGTCGAGTTCCCTCTCAGCGCTCGGGTGCGCCGGGCCCGGCAATGGCTCATGGTCGCGAACGCGGCGGCGGTCGTGCTCGCGGGTGCCGCCGTGGCATCCGTGGTGGCCGAGGCTTCCGGCCGGATGCCGGTGCCGCGGGCGGTTCAGGCGGGCCTGGTGCTGGCGACGCTGTTCGTGCTGCCCGTCGCCTGGGTCGGGGTGCGCGCCATTTGGGCGCTGCGCGGGCGTGCCGAGCTGTTCGCCGCCGCGCAAGGGCATCGCCGGCGGCGTCCCACCGACCGGCAGCTGGTCGACCACCTGCGCGACGAGCACCCGCTCACCCCTGTGTGGTGGACGCTGGCCGTCCTCGGCGGGCTCGGCACGCTCTGCCTCGGATTCGCGCTTCCGTTCGCCCTGGCGGAGGGGGCCGTACTAGCCGGTGCGCTCCTCGGCTCCGGCCTGGCCGCTTCCCTGACCGTCCTGGTCCTCGCCGTACCCGGGATCCGCCGCGCCGACCGCCAGGGCGCGCTTGACCGGAAGCGGCGCAGCGAACTGTGGACGCTGCCCAACGCCGTCGAACGCCGCCTCACCGTCCCCCTCCTCGGCACCGGCGACGGATCACACGCCGGCACCTGAACGCGTGGTCAGGGAACCTCTCCGCATACCCATGGAGTGACGTCGAAGCCGGCCGGCACGCTGCCCCAGCCTTCCCGGTCCGTCACCGTGGGCGGGGTGCTGGTGAGATCGGCTCAGTGCAGGTCTGCGCGCGCTCGCTGGTACGGGACGTCGATGCCGAGGACGAGCGGGAACGAGCGGCGCCTCCACAGGCACCCGCCCCGGCCCCGGCCCGCCACTCGGTTCCAAGCCGACGGCCGGCCAGCCGCTACGTGGTTTGGACATGCCTCTCGCGACCGGCGACTCCTACACACCACAAGGTCCGTACCGAACGCCGACGAGCCGAGTGAACGGCCCTGCTCGGACGACGTCCGGGGCCCATGGGCCGGGCCTGCGGCTGACGGTGCCGCTCAGGCAGCCGGCTGGGGCCGGCACAGTTCGGCCTGGCCGAAAAGCAGGGCGTAACCGCCCGGGAGATGGCGGAGGATGCGGGCGAGGAGGTCGGGTCCGGCAAGGCGGGTGACGACGGCGAGGACGGCTCCGGTGTCCCGGCGGGCGGTGGAGGGGGTGACACCGGATCGCGCGGCGATGTCTTTGACGAAGCCCCAGCCGGTGAGTTGTTCGGTGTCGGGGATCTGGGCAGTCAGGGTGAGGGCGGCCTCGACGGGCAGGGCATGGGCGAGGTCGACGCGTTCGTCTCCGGTGATCTGCCTGCCGAGGGCGGCGAGGACGGTGCGGACGGCGTCGGCGGCTCGGCGCGTTCGCAGGTGGAATAGGTGCCTTCGTAGCGGACGCATTCCAGCATCTGGTCGAACGTCATGGCGGGCTGGGCCGGGTTCGGTCGAGGCTGGTCGTACATGGTGCTGCGGCCTTCTTTCTCTCAAGGCCTGCCCATGAGGGCGGACGGCGTCACATGGGGCGGGGCTGGCCGAAGAGGAGGTCGTAGCCGGGCGGGAGCTGGAGCAGAACCTCACGTGTGAGGGCGTCTCCCGCCGCTGCGGCCACGGTGGAGAGGACCGCGCCGACGTCCCACAGGGCGGTCTTCTCGGTGGCACCTTCGATCCAGGCCGCGGTCGCGCGGACGAATCGTTCCGGGGAGAGTGGCTCGGCGGCCTGCAGGGGATTGAGGAGGATCAGGGCGTACGTCTCGGGCAGGCGGGCGGCGAGCGCGGCTCGCACGGTGCCCACCAGGTGTGCGCCCAGCAGCGCCAGAACGACGCGGGCCACCCGTTCGACCTCTTCCCGTGTCCCGTACTCGCCGCGTTCCTGTACGTGGTCAAGGAACGCCTCCTGGCGCATCGGCATTACGTCACCTCCAGGTCGGGGTGCGGAGGACGGGTGCCGGAGGGGAGGAATCCCGTCCTCCGCGGCCGGGGGCAGCGGGTTCAGCCGGTGATCTGCTTGCGGTCGGACTCGCCGCCGATGGCGATCTTCCGCGGCTTGGCGCGCTCGGCGATCGGGATCCGCAGGGTCAGGACACCCGCGTCGTAGTCGGCCTCGATGCGCTCGGTGTCCAGGGTGTCGGCCAGCATGACCTGGCGGGAGAAGACACCGAGGGGCCGCTCGGAGAGCTCCATCTGCACGGTCTCGCCCTGGGCGGCCGGACGGCGCTCCGCCTTGACGGTCAGCATGTTCCGTTCGACGTCGATGTCGATCGCCTCGGTGCTCACTCCGGGCAGGTCGAAGGCGATCACGTATTCGTCGCCCTCGCGGTAGGCGTCCATCGGCATTACGGACGGCTTCGACCAGGTCCCGGTCGTACCCGACAGCTGCTGGAAGATCCGGTCCATCTCGCGGAACGGGTCGGTGCGCATCAACATCGCGAAACACCTCCAGTGGGTTCAGGCAGGAACTGCCAATGCGCTTCAACGTGCTTCCGTTGTAACATGTCATCGAAACGATGACAAGCAATGCGTCACCCTAGTGATGACGCAAAAATGGCGTCCCGAGCATGACGATGGGAGGTGGTGGCCGTGGCCGCATCCGAGCAGCCGCCTTCGCCTGCGGACACCGAGCAGCCGCCCTCCTTCGACGCCGCAGCCGCAGCTCTGCGCTCCGTACGCGGCCTTCTGGACGAGGCCGCGCAGTCCCCGCGCGGACAGCACGCCGCGCGCCGCGCCCACCTGGGCGCCCAGGATTCTGAACTGGCTGACCGCATCGACGCCATGACCGGGCACACCGACCGACTCCGCCACGACCCACGACCAACGCAACGCTTGACCCGCCCCACCTTTGCCCCGGGTGCCGGCCCCACGCCCCTCCGTCGATCCACCCACGTCGGCCGTCCCGGCCCGAGTTCCGGCCTCGCGGTTACAGGCTTTCCGGTGGGAGAAACAGGCCCCTACCGGGGCCGTGCCCGTACGGCAGTCTTCCGGGCTTCTGGACACGCACCATCACGGTGATCGCCCGTGTCCGATTGCAAGATTCCCGACTGCCGCAGCAGCCGCCACTGGACCCCTGGGCGCCACCCAGAGGACCGGAGCCGTCATCGTCACCCACGACACCCGACGACACCCGCGAGCCCGTCACCTACGCACCCGACCGCACCGGTCCCGGGCCGCTTTCGTCCATGGATCGCACGACGGTGCGTCACCGGTCCGGCGCCGGTTGCCGGTCAGGTGGGGCGGTGCCAGCGGGTCTGTTCACGCATACGGTGCTCGATCACTCTCAGGTCGATGATCGCAAGCACGGCCAGCGCGAAGCAGATCGCTGCCAGCACGACGTACACGCTGCGGGACGGATCGGCCTGGGGGGTCGCCCGGGAAGCGAGGAACGACAAGAGGGCGCTGCCGAAGACGAATACGGGGGCCGCCCAGAGCGAAAGAAGGCGGCGCAGGCGCAGGTCACTGCGGGCCCACTGGGCTTCCGAACCGTCGTGCCGCCACCGTGTGGCGGTCTGCCGTGCGTGTCGGTCGGCGGCACGCAAGCGGGCGTGTCTGCGCGCCGAGGATCCCATGGCCTCTCACCTCACACATCCCGTCGGCTGCTCATCAAGCCCCTGCCCATCCCGTGACCGCTCACTCCCCCGCCGCGCTCATCGCGTACCGGACACGGGCCTGCAGCCGACGGTCGCCTCGAAAGGCCCGGGCCGCGCCCTACTGGCCAATCGGTCAGCGATGTCGGGCGGGGCATCGGCGGGGATGCGAACGAGAGCACTTCTCACTGATCACGTCCGAGCGCAGCCGTTTGAAGCGGACCGGGTACCGAAAGACGCCACTGGACCGACGGCGGTGTCGGCGCTGATCTCCGCGACCGGTTCGGGTTCGACAGGCTTGTCGGCTACGCCAGGCGAGAACCGCATGCCCGTCCGGGGATGTTCGCGGGCGGCGTCGGCGAGTTTGCCGCCGACCAGGCGGGCGGCCTCGACACACAGGGGCAGCGGGGCACGCCTGCCGAGGAGACGCCGGGGTCGGATCATTGTTCCGATGGCCGCTTCCGCCGTGTCCCCGCGGCGGAGCTGTATCAGCCCTGTGCGCCCTGGCCCGGCCAGGTGCGTCGTCATCGCGCACAGCTCCCGGTCCGGCCTGGCGCCATCCGTGCCCCCCTGTAGTGCAGGGCGACGGCCCAGGCAGAGTGCGCAGAGGGTTGGGCCTGCCTCGGTCCTCGGAGGAGGGGTCGTCCATCGCGCCTGTTTCGCCCAGACGAGCGAACCGTCTGAATTGTCGTGCCGGTGGCAGCTGCCCGCGCCGATCAGTCTGCTGCCAGCGGCGCATCCGTTGCGGCCAGCGTGTGCACACACGTGACGTCGGCCGGGGCGGCGGGGATGCACATGCGTCGCAGGAGGTCTCGTGTGGTGCGCAGGTTCAGGGTGCTGCGCCAGGAGATGCCTGGGTGACGCGACCGCAGATGCGCCAGGGCACGGTTGCCGAGGCCGCTGGAGAGGAAGTACTCGTCGATGTCGACGCCGGTGATCACCCCGGTGCCGCAGGCCGTACAGATCTGGTAGTGGACCTGGCCGACGACCTTACGAACGTGGACCAGGAGCAGGCACTCCTGCCCTGGGCTGGGATCGCCGGGGATGTGGGTGGAGAGGAATTCGATGTCGCGGTAGGCCCGGATCCTGCGGCGCAGCCGCCTGCCGAGTCCTTCGCGACGGCGCCCCTGCCTCGCGGCGTACGGTGGCGCGCCGGGTTGGGGGGCGGAACGGAAGAGGGCGCTCGTGGAACGTGCATGGTCTCCGGACATGGACCTCGTATGCCCCAGAGGCGGCCCCTGATGCTTCCAGGCCCTGAAACACACGGTATCTGGCTCGCAGGCGTCGATTCCCGAGGTCAGAGGCTGTGCGCGGGCATCGGCGCAGCAGTAGGCGTGGTGCCGCGCGGACGACGGCGGCGGAGGTCAGGCCGAAGATTGTGCCTGCTGCGACGTCGGGGTGTAGCGCGCGCCGCTCGGATCGGTTCGGTTCCCACCCCTGAGTGCGGGAACGGCGCATGCAGCCACGGCCGGCGGCCAGGTGGGAGCAACGGCGGTGGTGAAGGCGACGGCGGGTGTGTTCCGGAAGGGGGATGAGCTGTCGGCCGGTCCTCGACGTCGTGGTGGGTGACCCCTCGGGGCCGTCTTCGCGTGGCTGTGAATGTGGGCGTCCAGCGCGGAGTAGCGCGCGCCGCGGCTCTATAGGCAGCGCTGGCTTCACCGGATCCGCGTGCAGGCCCGCGAGCGCCGCGTCCACGATGTCGCCGTGGAAACAGCAGGCTGGGCCCGAAGTCAACCTTCGGTGTACTGGAGGGCTTCATGCACCGCCGCGTTGGGCGATGGCTGGCCCATCAACACGCACAGCGTGTATATGGCGTCATCGACGGCCCGGCGCGCGTCGGGGTCGTCCGGTGCCGCGCGCAAACGGATTCGGGCGTCGAAGAACTTGCCCAGAGCACGCTCGGCGTCGGTTCGAGTCGGCATGAGGAAAGGCCCTGACCTGCGTGATTGGGCGGCGCGCCGCTGGGCGGCCCGCACCGCGTCGTCGAGAGCCTTCTGGACCTCTGCGGGTACGGGTACACCCCGCGATCCGGCGACCATCGCCTCCGCCATCGCTGCCACGGGCAGGTCGGCGTGCGCGGCTGCGGCCCGCAAGGCCTCCTGCGCCAAGTGGGCGGAAGTCGGCACCGTCGCCATCAGCATGCCCACCGCCCACGACTGGGCCGGCTCGGGCGGTGTCCCCGCATGCGTGGTGCGCCCCTTCTGCAAGCGGCCAGGGGTGAGAACGTCGGCGCTCATGAAGATCACGTCCCTTCGAAGACGCCGCCTTGGGGCATGGGTCCTGTAAATCAACCTGCCCCACCGAAAACAGAACGATGCATACGAAATCCCTCTGCCCGCATGTACCACCAGCAGCGCGTTCAATCCCGGGCCGAGCAGGCCACCGACTGGAGGCTTCGGTGAGCACCTGCGCGGAGGGGAAGGGTGGGGCAGGTGCTCACGGGGGGGGCGGCCGAAGGCCGCTCAGTGCGACGGCCGCCCTCTACAGCTTAAATTCACCCGGTCCGAGGTGTCACGTGCCATGGTCGTCATCCATGAGCCGTGGCAGGGGCGACCGCCGTGCACACCCCGTAAGGGTGAGCGGCACCTCCCCCACGGTCACGTCCAGGCGCAGCACATCACCTCTGCTGGTGGCAGCGGACTCCGCAGTAGCGACCCGGCGCCACCACCGCCCTCGAAGCCGGAGACATACCGGCGTGGCTGCGGCCGCGCCCCGTCGCGGCCCTCCACCAGGTCGGCCCCACCACCGCGGCCGAACTGCGCGCCTACGGCCTGCATACCATTGGCGTCATCGCCGACGCCCCGCGCCTACCGTGATCCGTCTTTTCGGCGCCGCCACCGGCTCCCACCAGAAACGAGCCCACTCCCGAGCCTTACCTCAAGGTCCACGACCGCCGGCGATGGGCACGGATTGAACCGGGCGGAGGTTCGTGACTGGCAGGCCGTGCTCGGCCCGCAGGCGCTCGGCCACGAGCGAGCGGTGGCATGCTTCCGGATCGCGCTCGACGCAGAAGAGAGCGGTTACCGGGCCGCTCGGAAGCTCCGCCACGAGCGCGTCGAGGTCGAAGGGGTCGAGGATCTCCCGGGTGTAGCGTTCGGCGTACTCGGGCGCCAGCGCGGTGCGGTTGCGCTTGCCCACGCCCTGGCGGTCGTCCTCGCGGTACTGGAGATGACGCAGTTCTGTCGTCGGCGCCAACTCCTTCACGTGCCGGTAGCCGATGTCCACCGCGGAGAGCGCGTGCTGGAGCCGCACAGAGTTCGCCCAGGAGTAGTCGGGGCCCCGAACGCCGCGGCGCTGGCGAAGGTCGAGCAGCAGCCCCACACCCCCACTGGCGAGCATCTCGAGGAAGGCTCCGGCCGTGAAGCCGTAGACGCCGATCGTCGCGATGCGTCTCATCGCAGTACCCTCCGTCGTCCGTGCGCCGCCGTCCATACTCGACGGTCCACTTTTCACCCGTCTACCGGTACTGTGCCCGGCTCGGCGGTGCTTCCGGCCGCCGCGATGGAGGAAGATGAAGGGAGCGGGCTGTGGCAGGAGGTGGAGCACCGTGGATTCGGTCCCTCCCGAGAACGAGCAACCGCCCTCCGCGGCGGAATCGCTGCCCGGAGCCTGGTGTCACGGGCGACTGTACGAACTGTTCCACGGGGCTGCGCCTGCGGATGAAGAAGCGCCGGCTGCGGTCGCGCGCGCCTGCGTCGATCTCATGGATGTCAGCGGGGCGTCGGTCTCCCTCTACGGCGGCCCGGAAATCCGGTAGAGACCGATCATGAGGAGGTTCACCAGGCCACTGGAATGATCATGGTGCATCTCGGAGTCGATCCCCCCGATGCGCTGGCCCGCCTGAGGGCCCACGCCTTCTCCCACGGCAAGACCGTGACCGAAGCCGCTTTCGACGTGATCGCCGGGAGAATCAGGTTCCATGACTAAGCCCGCCATCACCGGTGTGGCTGGAGCAGGGAAACGGTGACACCCGCATGACCACCCGAGAGCAGCAGCTCACCGAGGCGTTCGTCGCGCTCAGCGACACCCTCGGGATGAACGTGGACCCTCTCGTCCTCCTCGGACGCCTCGTCCACCACAGTGTCGCCCTGACCTCACTCGACGCGGCCGGAGTCATGCTCGCCAACTCCCGCGGAGGCCTGCGCTCGGCGATCACCACGGAGCACGCCGCGGAACTCACCGAGATCTGGCAGGCCGAGACCAGGCAGGGCCCCTGCATCGACGCCTTCACCACCTGTTCCCCGGTCCACGCCCCCGACCTCGCGTCGCAGAAGGACCGCTGGCCCGACTTCGTTCCCCTCGCGCGAGCGGCCGGATACGAGAGCGCCCATGCCCTCCCCCTGCACCACAGTGGGCAGACCATCGGCGCACTCAACCTCCTGGCCCACCGGCCCACCGCCCTCACGGACGCCGATAACCTCCTCCTGCGTGCCCTGGCCGACGTCGCCACCACGGCCGTCCTGTCCTGGGACCGCCAACCGCTGCGTCCCGAGGACATCACGACCCGCACCCAGGTCGCCCTGGCCGGCAAAGCCGTCTTCGACACCGCCAGCGGCATGCTCGCCGCCACCGCCGACATCACACCCGCCCAAGGTGCCGTCCGACTCCACGCCTACGCCGACCATCACCACCTGCGCCCCACCGACGTGGCCGACCAGCTCGTACGCCGCACCCTCGACCCCCATGTCGTCCTCACCGAACGCACCTGACCGCCCAACTCACCCGGGCAGTCGGCGCACTATCAGGCCGTGTACTGGTGGACCTCTTTGGCCGCCGCCCACGGGGAAGATTTCGCGGCAACACGCACAGCGCGCAGACGGCACCGTCCACGGCCCGTCGCGCTCAGGAATCCTGCGGCGCCGCGCAGAAACGGACCCGGGCGTCGCAGAACCGGCCCAGCGCCCTCTCGGCGGCCGCGGCGACGGTCGGCGTCAGCACACCGGCCCCCAACAGCCGGACGCCGACAATCGGACGGTCAAGGCGCTGCCGCGGCCGTCAGAACCAACTGGGCCGACCGAGCGGGGTCGAAAAGCATGCCCACCGCCCACGCGAGGCAGAAGATTTCCGAGGCGGCGCAACAGGCGGCCCGTGTCCGACCAGCAAGCCTCGCGGGACGGCCCCTCTATGCCGTGCCGCCCGCGAGCCTCGTCCCGCGGAACAGTTCCGCCTGGAAGGATGAGAGCCATTCAAGGATGCTTCACCGTGCCGTTCCGTAGGAGAACGCATTGCTCAGCGTGGAAACCGAGCACCGTGGTCGGACCATCCTGGTCAGCGCGGCGGGAGACCTCGACGAAAGCGCGGCACCCGCGCTCCAGGGAGCCCTGGACGACAACGTCTCCGGAGCACAAGCCCTCATGATCGACCTGCACGGCGTGGCAGCCATGAACAGGGCCGGGCTGCTCCACCTCCTCGAGCTGCACCGGCGAGGCGAATGCCTGGGCCTGCGGGTCCTCGTCATCGGCTGGCAGCCCCAGCCCCGGCAACTCCTCGCCGAGACCGCCGGCATCACCGGACCCGATTCCGCCACCGAAAGGCGACACGCGCTGGCTGGCTTCCGCCACCTCATCACCCAGCGCGCGCAATGCGCCCAGAACATCGCCGCCACCACAACCGCCGAGACCCTGCCTCGCCGGTAGCGCGACCTCGGGCTCCCACGGACCACAGCGGGCGCCCGGGGCTGCTTCCGCACCGGCCGCACGCTGCGATGCAGCGGCGTCACGCAGTGTGCGGCGCAGCAGGGCGGTCGGCTGAGGCCGGCCTGCTGCGCCGCATACAGAGCGGCGTCGATGACGTCCAGGAGCCGTCGGCGCTGTGCCTGCCAGCCGAAGGCGAAGAACGCGACGCCGAGCGCGTGCAGCCGCAGAGCGAGGTCCTGGAGGGCGTGCAGGCCCGTAACATCGAGGACTCGCAGACCGCGCAAGGTCGTAGACCATCACGCCGACGCTCTCGTCGCGCACGTGAGGGCTTCTTCGAGGACACCGACCTACTTGCCCTTCGGTGCGGGTACGGCGGAAACGGCGCCGGCCGGTCGCGCGCTCCTACTTCCCTCCTTTGCGATCCGTGGAGGCCGTTCAGCGGTCGTCGTCGGAAGCGGGGCGGGTGCCGAAGTTTCCGTATCCCTTCAGCTGGTGGGGCTTCAGGCGTTCCCCCGAGCCGGGGTCCGGCACAGGATTCGCCTCTCTGCCCGCCGCCCCTTCCTGCCGGGGGGACTCCGGGACGGCGGGGCGGGACGGCCGTTCCGTGTGGAGAGGTCCGCTGTCGCGGGACTGGATACGCCGCCCGCGGGCGAACGCGATCAGCAGAAACACCACGACGGCCACTCCGACGACCAGCAAAAAAATCCAAATCATCGCGTTGTTCATGAAAGGCGTATACCCAGCAGACCCTCGTCATGCCGGTCGGCCGCCCGAGGCGCCGAGGTCGACGACAGCGGCACCGCCCGTGGCCGGTGAACCTACGGCGCTCCCCGCGTCGCCCACCTCCTGGCAGACCTGCCCGTGGAGGTCCTGCGCTGGCTCCGCTCGGACCGGGTATTGCGTAAGCCCGTTGCGGTGCCGTGGATCTGCCCGAAAGTGGATGGCCGCCCAAGCCCGGCGGTGAGTTCGCCTTCGGTGACCCGGGGTAGCGGCCGGTGGGATCGCCCGGGAAACCATTCCCCTGCCGGGGCGGCTGCCCGGGCCGCCTCCAGCCGTTGTCAGACCGGCTGCCCTTCGACGGATCGTGCGTGAAGGCAACGAGCCTCGGACCGTGGTGGTCCGAAGCTCGTAGGAAGCCGCCCAGGCGCGGTTGGCGGGGTGATCGCCGGCGCGTTGGATGAGTCGCTCGGTTGCGGGCAGTGGCAAGAGGCGGCCCGACGGCCGTCGGCCCAACGACGAGCGGGGTAGCACCCATGACGGAGGTACGCGATGGCTAGTACGGCGTTGACAGCCGGCTCCCTGCCCGACGGGCTGATGGCCCTACCGGGCGTCTACCGGCCACAGGACGACACCCGCCTCGTGGCGGAAGCACTTGCCCAGGAACCCCTGACACCCGGGGCGGCCGTTCTGGAAATCGGAACGGGGACGGGCGCTCTGGCCCTGCAGGCGGCGCGCCGGGGAGCGAGGGTGACCGCAGTGGACGTCTCCTGGCGCGCGGTGGCGACCGCCCGGCTCAATGCCCTCCGGCAGCGGCTGCCCCTGCGGGTGGTCTACGGCGACTTCGCCTCGGCGGCCACCAGCAGCCGGTTCGACCTGGTCGTTTCCAATCCGCCTTACGTCCCGGCCGCAGTGCTTCCGATGCGGGGGCCGGAGCGCGCCTGGGATGCCGGCCCCGACGGGCGCGCGGTCATCGACCGGATCTGCACGAGTGCCCCCGCCCTTCTGCGCCCGGGCGGCGTCCTGCTCCTGGTGCATTCCGGGTTGTGCGGAGCCCAGGAGACCGTCGAGCGGCTGACCGCAAGGGGGCTGGTCGCCGACGTCACCACTCGCACCTTCGTGCCCTGGGGGCCCGTTCTGCGATCTCGCCGAGCCTGGCTGGAGCAGCAGGGCCTCACCCCCGCAGCCGAGGAACTCGAAGAGCTGGTGGTCATCCGTGCCCAGTACCTCTGACAGCGCCGAGCACCCGGCGCCGGGCAAGGAACGGGCACGAAGGGTGTCGGTGTCGGTGGATCCGCTGGGCCCGTTTCTGGTGGAAGGTCCGGTCGCGATCGTCCTTGATGACGGGTCCTGCGTCCGCTCGGACCGGTTCAGGACCGCGATCTGCACCTGCCGTCGCAGTCGAACCTACCCGTGGCGCGACACCAGCCACCGCCCCCGTGAACGCGCCGCCCGACCGGCCGAGGACACGTGTCCCTCATGACCTTCACCACCAGCACCACGGCGACCGCGAGCGGACCTCGCCTGGTCGACGGGCGCGGAGAGCTCTCCGACGCCGTGGCCGAGGCCCTGCGGGCCGGTACCGCGCCGATTTGCCCGCCCCGGGCGGTGCTGGACGTGGATCCATGGGGGGGAGGACCTCCACCTCGCCCGCTACCTCCTCTACGAGCGCAGTCGAGGGCAACGTCACCAGGATCAAGCTACTGAAGAGACAGATGTACGGCCGCACCAACTTCGATCTCCTACGACGCCGCATCCTGCTTTCACCATGATCAAGAGACTGCTACCCCCAAATCAGCGACAGAGCCAGGAAAGTGAGCCAGAACCCGTCGTCGTGCACAACAGCTCGGTGCCGACGGCCAGAATGCCTCCCGAACGGCTGTAGAAACGCTGCTCCTCCACACGTGCAGAGCCACGTACTCCTCCCGGGAAGCAAACGGCGGTGGTCATCATGCCGGTGACCGGCGCCGTTCGTGGTGTTCGCGGTGATGGGCAACGGCGGGACTGGCGAGCAGACGTCCACACCCAGCCGACGCTGACCGGCAACTGACCGGCCGACATCGAGGCGGGGATCCGCTGACAGCGCGCTGCGCTGCTGACGGACCCCGCCACCGATAGGGATGGGTCCGCCCGGCGGCATCCCCCCAACGGGTGGGCACCGGCCCGCGCACGCCGTATCGGCGCGGGCTGAAGCGACCCTCCGGAGCCTGGCTCGGTGCCCCACCCACTTGTGTGACACCGAGCAGGAGCAGCCCCGCGCAGCGGGCCTCGTCGTTATCCCGGCGTCGGCAGTACGCAGCAGATCGCTGACGAGAACGCCGCCGTGGACCTCATGCCGACCCACCTCACCCACGACCCGCAGGCCATCGCCTCCGCCACCTCCGACAGCGCCGCCTGCCCCACCACCACGGAGAGGGGGTCCTCCTCCGCGGCGTCGTCGGCCGGGAGCAGGTGCGGGTCCTCCAGCCGGAACCGGCGCGTCCCGCCTCTCCTCCGGCGACAACCAGAGCGGCGGACGGCGCTTCCCGGGTCAGGAGCCAGGCGACGACCGCGGCCCGGTCGACTCCGGGCTCGTCTCCGTACCGCCCACCTGCGCCGGGAAGTCGTCATGCCGGAGGCGCCAGTTCGCCAACGCGGCCCGCCACCCCGGCGATCCGACCGGTGACCGAGTGGTCGCGCGGGGCCCCGCCGCGGTGGAACCCAAACTTGGTATGGACCTGACAAATAGGGTCGGCTAGCGTAGCGCCCGACACTCGGTGAGAGCGCTCTCAAGCCTTCAATCCCCACACCAGGAGGTCTCGTGAAACACACCACCCCCTTACGCGCCGCCATCGCCGCCCTGCTCCTGACCGCCGGCCTGGGCGCAGCCCATGCCGGCGTGGCGAGCGCCGTCCCGCTTCCGGAGCCCGCCGCAGCATCGTCCTCCGCAGCGCCGTCCGCCTCGTCCGGACTGCTCGACGCGATGCGCCGGGACCTCGGGATCACCGCTTCCCAGGCCGAGGAACGGCTGAGCGCAGAAAAGGCCGCCACGGCCGTGGAGAAGACCGCACGGCAGGCCGCGGGTGGTGCGTACGGCGGGTCGTGGTACGAGCCTTCCACCGGCCGGCTCGTCGTCGCGGTGACCGACCGCGCGAAGGAGTCCGCCGCGCGGGCACTGGGCGCCGACACCCGCCTCGTCCGGCACAGCGCAGCCGCGCTGGACCGCGCCGCAGCACGCCTGGACACGCTGCGCGCCCCCACCGGGGTGGCCGGCTGGCACGTCGACCCGCGGATCAACAGCGTCGTCGTCACGGTCGTACGTACCGAGCGGGAAGCCCCCGCCGTACGGGCGTTCGTCGACCGGGCCAGGGCCGGCGGCCCCGTCACCGTCGCCGAGACGGCGCAGGCGCCCCGTACGTACGCCGCGGGCACCGTCGGCGGCGACCCGTACTACACCGGCAACGTCCGCTGTTCGATCGGCTTCTCGGTGTACGGCGGCTTCGTGACGGCTGGGCACTGCGGGCAGGCTGGGGCCGCCGTGCGCGGCTGGGACGGGTCCGCGATGGGCACCTTCCAGGGATCCTCGTTCCCCGGCAACGACTACGCGTACGTCGGCATCCACGGCGGCTGGTGGACCGTACCGGTGGTGCTCGGCTGGGGCACCATCCCGGACCAGCTGGTACGCGGCTCCGCCGAGGCACCCGTGGGCGCCTCGATCTGCCGGTCGGGGTCCACGACGCACTGGCACTGCGGCACCGTCCTCGCCAAGAACGAGACCGTCAACTACAGCCAGGGCCCCGTCCACCAGATGACGAAGACCAGCGTCTGCGCCGAGGGAGGCGACTCCGGCGGCTCGTTCCTCAGCGGGGACCAGGCCCAGGGCGTCACCTCCGGCGGCTGGGGCAACTGCTCGTCCGGCGGCCAGACCTGGTTCCAGCCGATCAACGAAATCCTCGGCCGCTACGGCCTGACGCTGCACACCGCCTGACCCTGCACGCCTGAGGTCGGCGCGGCGACAGGTCCTTCCGCGCACGAGAACCCGGAAGGACCTGTCGCCCGGCTTCCCGTACGGGGCCGGCGGCGCTGCCCGTCGACGTGTCCGGGGTGTCGCGGACCAACGCCGGTGCACCGATCGACGGGCTGCGCGGCGCGGGACATCAACGCATGAACGAGGAACTGTCGGCCGGGGCCGAGTTCGTGGCCGGGAGCACGCGGTCCGGATGCCGATGCACACCTCTCTGCATCAAGCCAGCCTTAAGAGATCGTTAAGCCGAAGGCCACGATAGAAAACCGCAGCTCAGAGGCGTGCGAAGTGTGACCTCTGACGTTGCCATGACGGTTACCGCTCCGTAATACTCGCTGTCTCGGGTGACATTGCGTCACGTGTGGGAGCGCTCTCATACCCCTCCTGTCACTCTTCACGACTCGCCCGGCCTGCCCCCCTCCTCCCCCACCCAGACAAGGAACCATGCCCATGGCTGCTGCTCATCGCGCACGTCGCCGCTCTCTCGGCGGAGTGGTGCTCCTCGTGACCACCGCCCTGGTCGCGGCGGTGCTCATATCCTTCACCCGTTCGGTCGCCCCGCACGCCGGTGCCGCAGTTGTCGCGCAGACCTGGTCCGACGAGTTCGACGGTGCGGCCGGCCGCGCTCCTGACGCCGCCAAGTGGACACTTGAGAGCGGCGGTTCGGGCTTCGGCAACCACGAGCTGCAGTACTACACCAACAGCACCTCGAACGCCGCGCTCGACGGCCAGGGCAACCTCGTCATCACCGCGCGCAAGAACACCGACGCCGGCCTCGGCTGCTGGTACGGGCAGTGCCAATACACCTCGGCCCGGCTGAACACCGCAAAAACCTTCACCCAGGCGTACGGCCGCTTCGAGGCCCGCATCAAAATCCCGCGCGGCCAGGGCATCTGGCCCGCCTTCTGGATGCTCGGCAACGACCTCGGCAGCGTGGGCTGGCCCAACAGCGGTGAGATCGACATCATGGAGAACATCGGCCGCGAACCCAACACCGTGCACGGTACGGTGCACGGCCCCGGCTACTCCGGAACGGGCGGCCTCGGCGCCGCGTACAGCCTGCCCGGCGGCCGCGCCTTCGCCGACGACTTCCACGTGTTCGCCGTCGACTGGAGCCCGAACTCCCTCGTCTGGTCGGTGGACGGCACCGCGTACAAGACCCTCACGCCGGCCGACACCGGCGGCAACAAGTGGGTCTTCGACCACCCGTTCTTCGTCATCCTCAACCTGGCGGTCGGTGGGGACTGGCCCGGCAGCCCGGACGCCTCCACGTCCTTCCCGCAGACGATGACCGTCGACTATGTCCGCGCCTACTCCGCCGGCGCCCCCGCGGCACGCCCGATCCGTGGCATAGGCGGCATGTGCGTCGACGTCGCCGGCGGCTCCGATGCCGACCGCACCCCCATCCAGCTGCACGACTGCACCGGCAGCGCGGCCCAGCAGTGGACCATCGGGGCCGACGGCACCGTCCGCGCCCTCGGCAAGTGCCTGGACGTCGCGGGCGGCTCCACCGCCGACGGCGCCGTCGTCCAGCTCTACACCTGCAACGGCACCAACGCCCAGAAGTGGACGTACAGCGCCGCTCGTGACCTCACCAACACAGGTGCGGGCAAGTGCCTGGATGCCAAGGGCAACTCCTCCGCCGACGGAACCCGGTTGCAGACCTGGACCTGCACCGGCGCCGCCAACCAGAAGTGGACGGTCGGCTGACCCACCAGCCCCGCCGCCCCCGCTTCTTACCCCCTCCCTGCGTCCGACCGCTCCGCTCCCCCGCCCGACCTCACGAAGAACGGACCTCCACCGTGACGGCTCGCCACCAACGAACCATGCCCCGTAGAAAGCTCCTCGCCGTAACAGCGGGCCTGGCCCTGGCCGTGCCCGCCGCGGCAGCCTGGCTCGAGATGAGCGCCAACGCGTCCACCACCGCCACGCTCCCCCTGGACCTGGTGAACACCACCGGCAACAACACGGTGTACGCCTATGTGCTCGGCCGTGACCCCGCTGCCGGCGGCACCTGGGCCTTCATCCAGGCCAACGGCTCCAGCCTGTACCACCCGCCGGCTCCGGCCAACGATCAGACCCCGCTCGGGGTCGACTGTGCCATCCCGCTCAACGAGTCCGGCGGCGGAGCGCGGAGGGTGACGCTGCCGCGCCTGGACAGCGGCCGTATCTACTTCTCCGTCGGCACGAAGCTCACCTTTTTGGTGAACCGCGGCGGCGGTCTGGCCCTGCCATCGGTGAGCAACCCTACCGATCCCAACGCGAACGTCGCTCACGACTTCTGCGAATTCACCTTCAACAGCGACCAGTTGTACGCCAACATTACGTTCGTCGACATGGTCTCGCTGCCGATCGCCTTCCAACTGGAGACCGGGCAGGGAACCCAGACGGTGCGCGGGCTGCCCGCCGACGGACTGTCCCGGGTCGCCGCCGCGCTGCGGGCCCAGTCCGCCGCCGACGGCAGCGACTGGAGCCGGCTGATCGTCACCGCGGGCGGCCGCGACTTGCGCGTACTCAGCCCCAACCTGGCAATCCGCGGCAACAGCGCCTTGTTCCGCAGTTACTTCGACGACTACGTAGACGAGGTGTGGAACAAGTACCGCTCCACCGACCTGCGCATCGACACCCAGTTCACCTGGGGAACCGTCACCGGCCGGGTGAACGGCGACGCCCTCACCTTCCCCGGAGTCGGCAGCTTCGCCAAACCGTCCACCCTTTCGATCTTCTCCTGCAGCGACGCGCCCTTCACCACGGGCAACGACCTGATGGGCAATCTCAGCGCACGGCTCGCCGCCGCCTTCAACCGCACCACCCTGCTGGACAACCCCCACCAGCCGACCTCCGAGAAGCCCGCCGCCTTCTACACCCGGCCGCGCACCAACCACTACGCCCGCATCCTGCACAACACCACCCCCGACCATCTCGGGTACGCCTTCCCGTACGACGACGTTCACCCGGCCGGAGTCGACTTTGAGGGCAAGGTGCAGTCCGGCACCCCCGGCCGCTGGACCATCACGGTCGGCGGTGTGGCCGGCGGCGGCGCACCAGCCCCCACGCCCACCGCCACCGCCTCGGGCGGCGGGGTCAGCGCCTTCACCACCATCCAGGCCGAGGCATTCAACGCCCAGTCCGGAGCACAGGTCGAGGCCTGCTCCGACGGCGGCGGCGGATCCGACGTCGGCCATCTGTCCAACGGCGACTGGCTCAAGTTCTCGGCCGTGGCCTTCGGCTCCACCGGCGCCACCCGCTTCGACGCCCGAGTCGCTTCCGGGGCCGCCGGTGGAGTCAGCGGCCTGGTCCAGGTCCGCCTCGACAGCCCCACAGCCACCCCGGTCGGCGGCTTCGCCGTCGCCAACACCGGCGGCTGGCAGGCCTGGCGCACCGTCCCCGCCGACATCCGCCGCACCACCGGAACCCACGACGTCTATCTGACCTTCGACAGCGGCCAGTCCTCCGACTTCGTCAACGTCAACTGGTTCTCCTTCGCATAAGGCCAGTTGTGAAAGTGGCGTCGTCAGTCGCCGTTGAAGACGAGATACCGGTGAGCCTTGCGCTCGACTTGAGCAGTCAGAGCAAGGATCTTGTCCACCGCCTCGGCTTCTTCGGCGGCTGAGCTGTCCGCCGAGGCCCGGAGCTCACACTTCCTCCACGACCCCGCCTTCCTCGCGCACTTGCGCGACGACTTCCGCAGCCCCGCCCGGCGCCAGCAGCCGGGAAGATGGCCAACGCCTCGGGGGACGGAAACCGGGAGGAGACGGCCGCAGTCGTGCGGGCTCTCCTCACGTACAGGGCGGGCGGCCGGTGACCGGGCCGCCGGTGGGGTTCGCGTGGCGGCGGACCCCACCGCTACTGCTGATCGGCGGCGCGGAGAGACGCGCCGCGTCCCACGTGGCGGGCGCCGCCATTCGACAGAAGGTCCGGCACGCCGGTCGGATCCCATGTCCGGCCCTCGGCGGATGCGCGGCGGAAGACCGCCTGGGGGGTCAGCGGCCCCAGCGCAGCGCCGGCGTCTGCACCGGCGCGTCCCACAGCCGCAGCATTTCCTCGTCGGCCCGGCACAGGGTCACCGAGCACCCCGCCATGTCCAGCGAGGTGACGTAGTTCCCCACAAGGGCCCGAGCCACCTGTACGCCCCGTGCCGCCAGCACCCGGGCCACCTCCGCGTGGAAGCCGTACAGCTCCAGCAGCGGCGTTGCGCCCATCCCGTTCACCAAGGCCAGTACCGGCCCGTCGGCGACCGGGGTCGCGTTCGCCGTGTCGTCCAGCACGGAGCCCACTGCGACCTCCGCGATCTCCCCCGCCGACATCATCGGGCGGCGCTCCCGGCCCGGCTCGCCGTGGATTCCGATGCCCAGCTCCAGCTCTCCGTCCGGCAGGTCGAAGGTGGGGGTGCCCTTGGCGGGGGTGGTGCAGGCGCTCAGCGCCACGCCGAAGCTGCCCGAGGCCTCGTTGACCCGCCGGGCGATGGCGGCGACCTGCTCCAGGGGAGCGCCCTCCTCCGCCGCCGCCCCGGCGATCTTCTCGACGAAGAGCGTGGCCCCCGTCCCCCGGCGCCCGGCGGTGTAGAGGCTGTCGGTCACGGCGACGTCGTCGTTGACCAGCACCCGCTCGACCCGGATGCCGTCCTCCTCGGCGAGTTCGGCGGCCATGTCGAAGTTCAGCACGTCCCCGGTGTAATTCTTGACGACGAACAGCACGCCCTGGCCGGAGTCCACGGCCTTTGCCGCCCGCACCATCTGGTCGGGCACGGGAGAAGTGAACACTTCGCCCGGACAGGCGGCGGACAGCATTCCGTATCCGACGAAGCCCGCGTGCAAGGGCTCGTGTCCGGAGCCGCCGCCGGAGACGAGAGCGACCCGTCCGCCCTGCCGCGCGTCCCGCCGTACGACGACCCGGGCCTCGGCGTCCACGTCCAGGTCCGGGTGGGCTGCGGCCAGCCCCCGGAGGGCGTCTGCGACCACGGTCTGCGGCCTGTTGATCAACATCTTCATCGTGTGCCTCCCGGTCGGAGCCGGTGATCCATACGAACAGTGTGCTGCCATGCCGCGTACATCCGCGAGAACTGGGGCGTCCGCCTCGGAGAAGGATCGAGGAATCCGAAGCGGCCACCGGCTTCCGCGGGGCCGTGCCCCTCGCCCCTCGCCTTTCCGGTACGGGCAACCCGTCTTACCCTGAATCGGGGGGCTCGGGGCAGTCGAATGCCAGTCCTCGGACCGGCGGGAAGCGGGCACCCATGAAGGAGCGCCTCAAAGCACATGGGCTGGTCGGCGAACTCTCGGCCGAATTCGCAGGCACCATGATCCTCATTCTCTTCGGCTGTGGTGTCGTGGCCCAGGTGGTCGCCGGCGGAGCCCTGACGGATCCCGCGGGCGGCCTCGGAAACCACGACAGCATCGCCTGGGCCTGGGGTCTCGGCGTGACCCTGGGCGTCTACGTCGCGGCGAGGCTGAGCGGTGCTCACCTCAATCCCGCGGTGACCCTCGCCCTTGCGGCCTTCAAGGGCTTCCCGTGGAAGATGGTCGCCCCCTACGCGCTGGCCCAGCTGGCCGGAGCCTTCGTGGCGGCCCTGATCGTCCGCTGGAACTACACCGAGGCGCTGGCCAAGGCCGACCCCGGTCACACCATCAAGACGCAGGGCGTCTTCTCCACGCTCCCGGCCAACGGGAACACCAACCTGCCGGTGACCGAGTGGGGCGCACTGCGCGACCAGATCATCGGCACCGCGATCCTCCTCCTGCTGATCTTCGCGGTCACGGACCTGCTGGGCACGCCCCCGGGCGCCAACCTGGCCCCGTTCATCGTCGGCCTGATCGTCGTGGCGATCGGCATGGCCTGGGGCACCAACGCCGGGTACGCGATCAACCCGGCCCGTGACCTCGGGCCGCGTCTGGCCAGCTTCCTCACCGGGTACGGAGGGGCCTGGAGAGATCAGTACGGGCACCTGTACTTCTGGGTGCCGATCATCGGCCCGTTCATCGGCGGTGTGTTGGGTGCGGGTATCTACAAGCTCCTCATCGGCCGGTTCCTGCCGACCGCCGAACCGGAGCCTCCCGGACGCGTACCGGCACCGGACGAGAGCTGATCGGGTCCGCGGCGTCCGGCGACCCGGCACGGCCCGTCCCGGACGACAGCCCCCACACACGGAATGTCCAAGAGGAGGCGCACCCCATGGCTGACTTCGTCGGCGCAGTGGACCAGGGGACCACGAGCACCCGTTTCATGATCTTCGACCACGCCGGCAACGAGGTGGCGCGGCACCAGCTGGAGCACTCCCAGATCCTCCCGCGCTCGGGGTGGGTCGAACACGACCCGGTGGAGATCTGGGAACGCACCAACTCGGTGATCCAGAACGCCCTCCGGCACGGAAACCTCGACGCCTCCGACCTGGCGGCAGTCGGCATCACCAACCAGCGCGAGACGACCGTCGTCTGGGACCCCCGCACCGGCCGCCCGTACTACAACGCCATCGTCTGGCAGGACACCCGTACCGACTCCATCGCCGCCGCACTGGAGCGCGGCGGCCAGGGCGACGTCATCCGCCGTAAGGCGGGACTGCCACCGGCCACCTACTTCTCCGGCGGCAAGATCCAGTGGATCCTGGAGAACGTCGACGGCGTGCGGGAGGCCGCCGAGCAGGGCCACGCCCTCTTCGGCAACACCGACTGCTGGGTGCTGTGGAACCTGACCGGTGGACCCGACGGCGGCGTCCACGCCACCGACGTCACCAACGCCAGCCGCACCATGCTCATGAACCTGGAAACCCTCGACTGGGACGACGAACTGCTCGGCTTCTTCGGCGTACCCCGGGCCATGCTGCCCACCATCAACCCGTCCTCCCACCCGGAGGCGTACGGGCAGACCCGCACCTCCCGGCCGCTGCGCGAGGCCATTCCCATCACCGGTGTGCTCGGCGACCAGCAGGCGGCCACCGTCGGGCAGGTCTGCTACGCGCCCGGCGAGGCGAAGAACACGTACGGAACCGGCAACTTCCTGGTGCTCAACACCGGGACGGAACTGGTCCGCTCGCAGCACGGCCTCCTGACCACCGTGGCATACCAGTTCGGCGACAACCCCGCGATCTACGCCCTCGAAGGATCCATCGCAGTCACCGGCTCCGCCGTGCAATGGCTGCGTGACCAGCTGAAGATCATCGGTGACGCCGCCGAGAGCGAACGTCTGGCTCGCACCGTCGAGGACAGCGGCGGCATCTACTTCGTCCCCGCCTTTTCCGGCCTGTTCGCCCCGTACTGGCGTTCCGACGCCCGCGGCGCGATCGTCGGGCTGGCCCGATACCACGACAACGGTCACCTGGCGCGGGCCACTCTGGAGGCCATCTGCTACCAGACCCGCGACGTGGTGGAAGCCATGGAGCAGGACTCCGGCGTCCACCTCGACGTGCTCAAGGTCGACGGCGGAGTCACGGCCAACGACCTGTGCATGCAGACCCAGGCCGACGTCCTCGGCGTACCGGTCAGCCGTCCCGTCGTCGCCGAGACGACCGCGCTCGGCGCCGCCTACGCGGCCGGGCTCGCCACCGGCTTCTGGCGCGACACGGACGAACTGCGCACCCACTGGCAGGAGTCCAAGCGCTGGGCGCCCGAGTGGTCGGAGGAACGGCGCGCGGAAGGGTACGAGGGCTGGAAGCGGGCGGTGGAGCGCACGCTCGACTGGGCCAAGATCGAATAAGGGCGAACAGGTTGTTCGGCCGCGCTCGCCCGCAGCACTGAGGAGGAGACCGTGGTCCATCCGGTGGCCCTCTCACCGAAGGCCCGCACACAGGCCCTCGCAGGTATGGGACAGGGCGAACTCGACGTCCTGGTCGTCGGCGGCGGCGTCGTCGGCAGCGGGGCCGCCCTGGACGCCGCCACCCGGGGCCTGAGCGTCGGACTCGTCGAAGCCCGCGACTGGGCCTCGGGCACGTCCAGCCGCTCCAGCAAACTCATCCACGGCGGCCTGCGCTACCTGGAGATGCTCGACTTTCGCCTCGTCGCCGAAGCGCTCAAGGAGCGGGGCCTCCTGCTCCGGTACCTCGCCCCCCACCTGGTGCGTCCGGTGCCTTTCCTCTACCCCCTGCAACACCGCGTCACGGAGCGCCCGTACGTCGGCAGCGGCGTCCTGCTGTACGACGCCATGGCCAGGGCCTCCGGCACCTCCGGCGGCCTGCCCGTCCACCGCCACCTGAGCAGGCATCGGGCCCTGCGCGAGGCGCCCGCGCTGCGCTCCGACGCCCTGGTGGGCGCCATCCAGTACTGGGACGCCCAGGTCGATGACGCCCGCCACACCCTGTTCCTCGCCCGTACGGCCGCCTCGTACGGGGCGCTGACCGCCAACCGCACCCGCGTCAGCCGCTTCCTGCGGCAGGGCGAGCGGGTGGTCGGCGCCGTGGTCACGGACCTGGAGAGCGGCGAGGAGACGGAGGTGCGGGCCAAGCAGGTCATCAACGCGACCGGGGTGTGGACGGATGACACCCAGGCCATGGCCGGCACCCGCGGCCAGTTCCACGTGCGCGCTTCCAAGGGCGTCCACGTGCTCGTACCCCGTGACCGGATCAACTCCCGCACCGGACTGATCCTGCGCACCGAGAAGAGCGTGCTGTTCGTGATCCCCTGGGGCCGGCACTGGATCATCGGGACCACCGACACCGACTGGACGCTCGACAAAGCCCACCCGGCCCTCAGCTCCAAGGACGTCACCTACCTGCTGGAACACGTCAACAGCGTGCTGGCCACCCCCCTGGTCCCCGAGGACGTCGAGGGCGTCTACGCCGGCCTGCGCCCCCTGCTGTCCGGCGAGGCGGCGGAGACCAGCAGGCTGTCCCGGGAGCACCTCGTCGCCCATCCGGTACCCGGACTCGTCGTGGTGGCGGGCGGCAAGTACACCACCTACCGGGTGATGGCCAAGGACGCGGTCGACGAGGCTGCCCGCGCCCTGGACGAGAAGGTCCCCGGCTGCATCACGCACCGTGTTCCGCTGCTGGGCGCCGACGGCTACCCGGCACTGTGGAACTCCCGGCACCGGCTCGCCGGGCACTCCGGGCTCCATGTCGCCCGTATCGAGCACCTCCTGAACCGCTACGGCTCCCTCGCGCCCGAACTGCTCGCCCTCGTGGCCACCGACCCCGCGCTCGGCGAGGCGCTGCCGAGCTCCGACGACTACCTGAGGGTCGAGGCCGTGTACGCGGTGACCCACGAGGGAGCTCGCCATGTGGAAGATGTGCTCGCCCGGCGCACCCGGATCTCCATCGAGTCCTGGGACCGCGGGGTGGACGCGGCGCCGACCGTTGCCCAGCTGATGGCACCCCACCTGGGATGGGACCGGGCGCACCAGGACCGCGAGGTCGACCATTACGTCAAGCGCGTGGCGGCCGAGCGCGAAGCCCAGCAGCAGCCGGATGACCGGACCGCCGACGCGGTCCGGCTCGGCGTGCCCGACATCATCCCGGTGAACTGAACGGCCGCGCGTGGGGGGCCTCACGGCGGACGCCGGATAGCGGCGACACGTCCGTGCCCCAATCATGCCCCCAAGGACGGTCAGCAGGGCCAGAAGCGGAAGCTTCCCATTGCGGCTTTCGCAGGTCAGGAACCATGTGATGGTCTTCCGCGCAGTCGGCGAGCCCATCCCGGCCGACGGCACCCGGCCAGCTGCGCCAGTACGCCGACGAGAGCGAGGACGTCCGCGTCATGTACTTCGTCACCGCCCTGCGCGCCTTCGTCGTGGACGCCTACATCGAAGCCTGACCACGACCACTGCGGTCACACCGCGGAGGCTGTGGTGCGTGCAGCTACCTGTCATGCGCGGTCAGGAGCAGGACCTGGGCCTTGGAGCGGTGGCTCCAGCGCAGTGGCCACGGCTTCGGCCGGCATACGGTCGTCGCGCAGGGCGCCCGCCGTCTCCCGGCCGAGCGTCAAGGCGGCTGGGATTCGTCGGTGCTACGTCGGGCAGCCGCCGAGCGATCCCTGCTCGCCATGCTCGTCCGGCACACTGCTGCTGCCCTGTCGGTCGCCTTCATACACCACCGCCAACGCGAGGACGCGTTGAAGCCGCACCGGCTGAGGGCGGAACGAACAGCCCTCCAGCGGCAGCTGATCTCCGTCGTGGCCGAGCTGGGGTTCCACCGGGCCGTTCACGCGCTCATGGCCGACGTCGCTGCCTCGGGCGGCGGCGAGGAAGCCATCACCGCGCACTACACGAGTTCACCGGGCTCCCCGCGCCGGTCGAGGACCGCTTCGCTCGGCTGAGGTCCTGGACCGGCCCCAGCCGCCCCGACCCCTATCCGGAACCGGACCCCGTGCGCCAGGACGAAATGCTGCACACCGTTGCCCGGGAGGTCGGACCGGTGCGTATCAAGGACCGGCTGATCACCCTGGTCCGCCCGCACGGCGAGATCCTGGGCGTTCTCGCCCTCGTCGATGCCCGGGGCCAGGCCGACGAACACACCGTACTCGCGCTGGAACGCGCCGCCACGTCACTCGCCCTGGAGCGGGCACACCTGCGCAATCTGGCCGAAGTGGAGCTGAGGCTGCACCGCGAGCTGGTCGACGACCTCCTGGCAGGGACGGGGCGAGGCGAGCGCCTACACCCGGTCCGAGGCAGTCGGAGGGGCCGGGAGCCCGCCCGTGGTGTCGGCACGGGTTGCCCGAACCGTGGCCCCGAAGGCTCCAGGCACGACAAGGAAATGCCCCCTATCGCGACGGGGGTTCCGCGTCGAGACGGGCACGGCGGTTGCGGCCGCCCGCCCGCGCCGGCGGCTCAGGCAAGTACCGTCAGCAGCGCCCGCGCTCACTCATCATTCGACGACAACCTGCACGAATGGCTGTGTGTCCCGTCAAGGCCGGAGTGGCAGCGGCCGCCTCTGCTCGAGGCCGGACGGCCGGAAGCAGAACGGACCGAGCCCATGGACGAGGCACCGCAGGAAATCGGCCGGCACCCGCCGCCCCCCTGTCCCCCCTCGCGCTCTGTCCTGTTCGAGGGCATCGAGGAGATCGCCGAGGCCCGCCGCATGGCCCGCTCATTCCTCGCGGACGTGAAGAGCGTCCACGACCTGCCGGTCTCCGAGCGCGCCCAGAGCGTGGACGAACTGGTCGTGAGCGAGCTCGTCACCAACACGCGCAAGTACGCGCCGGGCCCCAGCCTGCTGACCCTGGACATCCGTGACGGCTGCGTCGAGGTGACCGGCTGGGACAGCAATCCCACCCCGCCCTGCGTGTTGCCCCCCCGATCCCCGACGGATCGGCCGGCACGGCATGGAGATCATCGTCGACGTCGCCCAGACGTTCCAGATCGAGGCCGCCCGGCTTGTCCTTGAACGCTGACCAGGAACGCCGGGAAGTACTCCGCAGCAACGAGCGGAGCTGGTTGCAGACCTGCTGCCGGTTCCAGACCGCGTCTTGCTGTGCTCGGGCCAGGACAGCCGCCGCCTGGGCCAGGTCGGTGTCGGCGGTCAGCGGCCGGTGCATCGGCATGTCCGTGCGGATGATGTTGGCGAGCATGAGGGCGTCGCCGGGGTCGGATTTCTTGCGGCTCACGCCGTGGCGGTCGCGATAGCGGGAGGCCGCCATCGGGTTGAACGCGAAGATCTGCCGGGCGCCGGTGCGGAGTGTGGCGACCAGCAGGCCGCGGCTGGTCTCGATCGCCACCGGAATCGGCATCTCGGCGCTGTCGCCGTGATCAGCCAGCAGGTCCAGCAAGACCTGATAGCCCTCCAGGTCGTCGCCGATGCGGCACTTGGCCAGCAGCTCGCGAGAGGGCCGTCGATGATCGCGACGTAAGAACGCGTCACCGTGCGGCAGCTCGTCCATCGCCTGACCTGCGAGAACAGACCATGTCCGATTTACGAGGGTCCCACCTCCGGTCACACCCACGGCCCCCGCTGAAAGCACCCCTCCAGGCAACGGTCCGGCCCCCTCCCGATGCAACCTCGGCCCGGCCTCTACGCGCGCCTCAGCGCGTCGCACACCGGCCCTTCGCCGTACCGGGCCAGGATGGGGTCCCGTAGGTCCGGAGCCTTCGGGTGACGGGAGCAGAACATTGATCAACGTGGACATTCAGCATTGCGGCAGCTCGATTCTGATCAGCGCCACCGGGGAGCTCGACGAGGGTGCGGGAGAGGTGCTCCAGCGCGCCTTGAACCACGTGACCAGAGACGAACGCGATCTCCTGGTGGACCTGCACGCTGTAGCGGCCATGGACGTCGACGGCCTGCTCCACCTCCTGATCCTGCACCGCCGCGCCGAGCGTATGCGCCTACGGGTGCTGGTCACCGGCTGGCAGCCCCAGCCCCAACAGTGCATGGCCACCGTGGCCGGCATCCCCGGACCCCGGGCGGGCACCGGAGAGCGCTACGCCCTGGCCGGCTTCCGCCGACTCCTCGAGGAGAAGGCGCAGCGCGCACGGGACCGCGCCGACTTCGCCGATGGCTGGCTGCCCCGCGTCTAAGGGCTCGCAGAGAATCAACATGCTGACTTGATTCTGCTGTTCGTGAGGAACTCGGTGACGCCGGCAGGTGTGCGGAACGTGGCCGTCAAGGTCGAACGGTGCAGCCGTGGTCGGCGAGGAGGGGCTGGATTTGGTGAACGGCCCTGGTAATGGTGCCGCCGTTGACGCCGCAGAGCTGGGCGATCAGGTCTCGTGTTCCGAGTTTACGCAGGTAGAGAATGGTGGCCAGGACTCGGTCGGCGGTGGTCATCGTGTCCATGGCGCCGGCTCCGCGAGCCCTGATGCGGTCTCCTCCTCGCTGCTGTGACCGCCCGTGTTCACGGAGCTCATCGAGTGTCTGAGACGGCTGGTCGACGAGGTCACCCAGTGCAGGTTCGGTCATGCCGGTCAGTTCCGGGGTGCGCAGGCCGCCGGCGCCCCCATCAGCAGACGGCGCTGCGCTCGTCCGCCTGCCCATGAGGCAGGTCCTCAGGGGTTGCGGCGGGTGAGGGAGGCGTTCAGGACAGTGGCGAAGACGCACCAGGCGGCGTAGGGCAGCAGTGTGCGGGCGGCGACCGGGTCGGTCCCTGAGGTACGGCGGATGAGTTCGGCGTTGCTGAGGTCGAGGACCAGCGTGCCGGCCAGCGCGGCCTGCGGACTGCGGCAGCGGAAGAACAGCCATGTCCATCCGGCATTGAGCGCCAGGTTTACACCGAACGAAATGGCAGTGGCGGCCTGCTCCCGCCCCCGAGTGCGGCCCAGCGCGTGGCCGGCCGCGAAGGCGATCGAGGCATACAGCGGCGTCCACACCAGCCCCAACGCCCACGACGGCGGCTGCCAGGCGGGCTTGTGCAGACCGCGGTACCAGTCGCTGTCCGCATCGACGGCCGCTGCTGCGTACCGCTTCCAGCCGGACGGCGCGACGAGTCGAGAGTCCTCACTGATCAGTCTCACGAGGAGATGCTTCCCCCTCGCCCGTCGGCCCTCACCGAACCACCCGCCAACACGCCGGACGCCGCCACGCGCCGGCGGGCATCATGTCCGCGTAGACGAGACCCACACCCCGCCACACCGTCGGCCACCTCCTGGACCGCTCCCTCGCCCGCTCCGGCGAGGCCGCCAGGCGCAGCATGATGTCCTCGCGCCGCTGCCTGGCCGTCCTGGCCGTCGCGGCCCCGGCGGCCGTGACCTCGCTGGCCAGGACGACCGCGGCCGACGACACGGAGAAGGAAGAAGCCTCGCCAATCATCGTCCCGACGTTCAGCGTCGACCCGGTCGGACCTCGGGCTTCCCGCTGTCGGAGTCGCGTGCGGCAGCACCAGGCCGAGGACCGCGGGCACCGCCACGATCGGCACCGGCTCCCGGGAGTGCACCCTGCAGAAGAAGGCACGAGGTACGACCGGTCCCAGTGCGAACTTCCTCTTCGAGTTCAAAAACGGTCCCCAGACCGGCACCAAGGCATTGGTGCCCGCGCCCCCTCCAGGAGCCGAACCCGAGGCCATCGACGGAATCGTCCCGGCGAACCCTGGGCTACAAGGGACTCACCGGATCACTCCACTTCGAACCCGTCACCGGACAGGCCACCCAGAACACAGTGACCTTCTAGTGAGACAGGGCGCTGAACCAGCCAGGCCACGGCTCCCTGCTCGCTTCGGGCAGGGAGCCGCTCAAAGGATTCGAAGGGCACGAGGGTCAGCCGGTCAGAGCCGGAAAGGGTGGTGCTGCCGACCGGGGGCGGTGACCGGCGACGTGTGACGGCTGCCGGACCTGCCCGCGGTCGACAGCGCCACGGGGCTGGAAGCATCCTGTCCGAAGGCGGCTCCCCACGCTCGCTATTGCACCCCTCTCCCGGGTGGCGCCCGGCGTTGACGCGCTGATGCGGATGTGAGCCGCACCCGGACAGGCGCTCGTGTCCGGGTGCGGCGCTGCCGGGCGTGCCCGGTGGTGGGGTTCGGAAGGAGACGTCGTCTCGGTCCCCGGCGCCCCGAGCTCAGGAGTCGAAAAGGCGCTGGGGTACGCAGGAGGTGGACGGTGAGGCGGCGCGCCCGGCCGTCGTCGGTGGTGCCGACGGGTGCGGTGTAGCCGAACCGGGCGCGGGGTTCGACCGTGATGCCAGTGGTGGCGGCCGCCTGCTTGCGGCGGCGGCCACGGACCACGGGCTGCCAGCGGGCCCGTACGGCCGTGTCGATGCGGTCCGCGACCCGCTGGGGCGGTGTCTTCCGGTCACCCCTGCGGTAGCGCCCACCGACCGCTGACAAGCTGCTTGAGCAGGAATTTCATCTGCCCCCTTCAGGGTCTTGGGCGGGTCCTTGGTGAAGGTGTCCTGGTCGGCACGGACGATGGCGTCCTCTCTCACACAGCGGTGCAGCTCCTCGACGTCGGGCAGCGGGCGGCCTGTCGGGCATGGCCTCCAGCGCGTCGCCGGAGGCCATAGCGCCGTTCTATTCGCCGTCGTCGAGGACGGCGTCGCCGCCCTTGATGTGGCGGGCCGGGTTGACCCTTCCATCAGGTCGACCACGCCATCTCCTGCACCCCTCCCAGTTTGGCCAGGCCGGGCGTGGGGCCGAGGCGGAAGGTGCCCATCAGCGGCTCTTGTGGTGCTCCATCGCTGTCAGGAAGTCGGCGTCGGTGAGATCGGCGGTGACGCCGAGGGCAGCGAGGGTGTCGACGTACGCGGTCTTGAGGCGGTCGTGCCATGGGTCGAGGTAGGCGCCGGTCTCCCGGCGCAGGTAGGCCTCGATGGGGTGGACGTCGTGGCCGAGTTCTGGGCGTAGGCGAGGGTGTGGGTCTGGTACCAGGCCGGATCGGTCGGCCCGCAACCCCTACTACTCCGCCGCCACGCCCATGCCACCGCACACAAGCGCGCTGACGACCGGGCAACCGGAGACGAGACCGCTTACCCAGGGCAGCTCCGTGCGCAACCACGGCCCGCCCAAAGCCTCCGTCCGGCTGGCGCCGAGACCTCGGCGCATACGGCCGAGAAGGAACGACGAACCCCAAAGCCTCAGCGACGGGGCCGACTGTGCGCGGCGGGAGGCCAGTCCGAAGGAGTCAAACATCGGTAGGGCATCGTCGATCCCCCCGGCGTCGGAGCACCCTGGCCCGCAGGGCCGCGGCTAGGCCGGCTACGACATGTTCGTGCGCGCCATGTGGCGTCCGAGCAGGCCGTCGATCAATGCGCGGGTGCCGCCTGGCGGCCGCGCCCCCGGCCCCGGCCGCCCCTGACCGTCTTCACCCTCTACCGGCCGTAGTACCGGCCGAACCGCTCCAGGTAGCTGGACTCGCCGGCCTTTTTGGCCTCGTCGTACTCCGGGGCGTCCTTGATCTGCTCCTTCGTCCGGTTGACGTACACCGTCTCCCCGATCATGTCGATGCGCTCGATGGTCCCGGCAGGCAGCAGCACATGCTTGCCGAAGATCCACACCCCCGTGTCCACGACCAGGTAGGAGGCGCCGACGTCCTCGGAATGCTTGTCGATCTTGCCGATGCTGCCGTCGGTGGCCTCGACCTTGAAGCCGACGATGTCAGTGCCCTGCAGGTATCCCGCGTTGGGGTGGTACCCCCAGATATCGAACCCGCTCACAGCGACGCCTTTCGGTTGTCAATGACTACGGACAACCTGACCGGATTGCACCGAACACAAAACCCGAGCTCGGGAAAGCCACTCCGCTGCCTGCCGCTCGCGGGCTCCCGAACGCGACAACGGCTCTACCGCCGGGCGCGGTAGCAGGACATCGACGGGACTGGTCCATCTCCCCCGTCTCGGAACCCTGGCAAGGCTGACGCGCTCACGCTCGGCCTCCCTGTCATCGGTCCACAGGCCAGGAGAGCCCTCACCTTCATCACCTCGACGTCAGACGACCACAACGTCGGCTGCACGGGTTCCGCCAGATGCAGAGGGAGTACGGCGGCTGCTCTGCCCGGGCGGGGCGCGCTACGCCGTGGCGTCCTCGCAGTCGTGCCCCAGCAGGCCAGCAGGCTGAGGGCGCCGAGCCGCTCGAGGGCGTCCTGGCCGTCATCTCGTCGGTGCCGTGGGCGAAGGTGAAGCAGCCACGAAGGGCCGGACGAACTGGGCGGAGCAAATCCGCGGCGGCGGCCAGGTCCTGCCGGCGATCCGCCATGAAACCCGCGCGTTCGTGGCCCCGACCGCAGATGTGCAGGTCATCGACCTCGTCGACGGTCGCGTCGTGGCGGGAGGAGGAGTCGGCCCATGGGGAGGTCTTGCGCGAGGACGAGGGCTACGTCCTGCCGCCGGTCCTGGCCCGCGCGAAGCGGGCTCCGGTGGCGAAGGCCCGAGCACCCGGCGGCCGGGGCACGGGCAGAGGGCGAGGTGAAGACGGTCATAGCGCGACCGTCTGCAGCCACAGGGGCAGCAGCAGGAGGGACACGAGGGAGCTCTTGATCACGATCGACGCGGAGAGGTCGACTCCCACGTCGTAGCGCTGGGCGAAGATGAAGAGATTCTGCGGGGTCGGCATCGCAGCGATCAGTACGAGGTACGCCAGCCACTCGCCCCGCACCCCGACGAGCAGTCCGCACACCGCCCAGGTGAGCAGCGGGAACACCAGGCACTTGAATCCTATGAGGGCGAATTCCTCGCGCGTGGTGCCCCGGAGGTCCAGGCCGAGGCCGCCCAGGTGGAGGCCGAGGGCGAACAGGGCCACCGGGGAGGCGCTGTCCCCGACGAACGCGGCGCCGTCCAGGACGACGGCCGGGACCCGTACCGAGAGCAGGTTGAGCACGATCCCCGCGTTGCAGGCGAGGACCAGCGGGGTGGCGAGCGAAGCGCCGACGGCCCGGGCGAGTCGGCGGCCCGGGCCGCCGGCCGCGGGACCGGGCCGGCCCAGCTCCATGAGGGCGATGACGACCAGGGACAGCACGCAGACCTGGAACAGCAGGATCGGGAAGATCGGCGCGGCCGTCCCGAACACGGTGATGAAGACGGGGACGGCGAAGTAGGCGGTGTTCACCTGGACACCGGCCATCACACGCAGCGCCACGTCGCGCGGCTCGCGCAGACCGCGGGCGACCGCCACCACGGCCACCGCCAGAACGGCGAGGGCCGCCGCTCCGGCGTAGCCGCCGATCGCCCGCCGGTTGAACAGGGCTCCCAGGTCGCTCGCGTAGATGTTGCCGAACAGGTAGCAGGGGACGGCGAAGAGGAAGGCGTAGTCGGAGAAGACCTTCGATGCCTCGGCCGGGACGATCTTCCGGCGGGCGAGCAGCACCCCGCCGCCGAAGGCCAGCAGCACCGGTACCAGTTTCTCCAACGCGGCCGCGGTCCCCATGCCCGTTTCCCCCATGATCGACAGGCAAGCAGCGTAGCTCTCCCCCTCTCCCGGCCCGGCGGCGCATAGGCTGGTGCGATCATGAGCGACAGAGCCCGCACCCGGCTGAGCGGCCGGACCCGCGACCGCATCCGTACCTCCTCGGCGGCCGGGTCCCGCGTGCCCGGCGCGCTGGCACAACTCGCCGTGCTGCTGCGCACGCCCGCCGGGGCGGCGCAGCCCCTGTTCGCGCAGTCGCCCAAGCGGTGGCAGCGGGCGCTGCCGTTCGTCGTCGTCGGCGTCTTCGTCGTCACCCTGATGCCGGTGACGATCACGGTGCTGGCCAACGACTACGGGGTGGGCGGCGGCTGGGCGGGCGCGCTGGGTGTGGCGCAGACCGTGCCGCTGCTCCTCGCGGTGACCCGGCCGTGGCCCGCCTGGGGCGCCGTCCTGACCGCCGACACCGTCGCCGCGGTGCTGCTGATCGGTTCCGACAAGGTGGCCGGGCAGTCCTGGCCGTGGCCGCCGATGACCATCGTCGGCTACCTGGTGCTGATGGCCTGCCTGGGACTGCGCGAGTCCGTCCGGCCGCTGGTCGGCGTGTGGCTGGTGACCGGCGCCGTCGGTACCGTGCTGGGCTTCTCCTCGCCCGCGGGCGTGACGAACACCACCGCCCTGCTCTTCGTGCTCAGCGGGGTCCTGCTGGTGCTGACGGGCGCGCTGCGCGGGCTCGGCGACGCGCAGCAGCGGGTCGCCGAGCAGGAGAGCATCAGTGAGGCCGAGCGGGCCCGGCGGACCCTGCTGGAGGAACGGGCCCGGATCGCGCGCGAGTTGCACGACGTGGTGGCCCACCACATGTCGGTGATCACCGTGCAGGCCGATTCGGCGCCCTACCGGGTGCCGGGGATGTCGGAGCCGGTACGGGAGGAGTTCGCAGCCATCGCGGCCAGCGCGCGGGAGTCGCTGGGCGAGATGCGGCGGCTGTTGACCGTGCTGCGGGGCGACGGGGCAGGCGGGGCGAACGGCGTCGACGGCGAGCGGGCCCCGCAGCCGGGGATCGACCGGCTCCAGCAGCTGGTGGAGGCGACCGTACGGGCCGGGCAGCCGGTGGAGCTGTCACTGGCGGCCGGCGCGGCCGGGGCGGCGCCCCCGGCGGTGGACCTGTCGGCGTACCGGATCGTGCAGGAGGCCCTGGCCAATGTGGTGCGGCACGCGCCGGGCGCGCCCACCCGGGTCTCGGTGACGGTGGACGACGACGAGGTCCTCGTGCTCGTGGTCAACGGCCCGGCCCGGGATGCCGTGGTGGAGCTGGAGAGTTCGGGTACGGGCCACGGTCTGGTGGGCATGCGGGAGCGCGTACGGTTGACCGGCGGGACGCTCGACACCGGTCCGCTGCCCGACGGCGGCTTTCGGGTCGCCGCCCGGCTGCCGTTGAACGACCTGACCGAGGAACCCAGTTGACCATCCGCGTGATCATCGTCGACGACCAGGCCATGGTGCGGGCCGGCTTCGCCGCGCTGCTGTCGGCGCAGGCCGACATCGACGTGGTGGGCGAGGCCCCCGACGGGCGGCAGGGGGTGCAGGTGTCCCGCTCCACGCACCCCGACGTGGTGCTGATGGACGTGCGGATGCCGGAGATGGACGGACTGACGGCCGCCCGCGAGATCCTCGACCCCCCGCCCGGGGTGGTGCACCGGCCGAAGGTGCTGATGCTGACCACCTTCGACATCGACGACTACGTGTACGAGGCGCTGCGCGCGGGGGCTTCCGGTTTCCTCCTCAAGGACGCCCCGCCGGCCGATCTGATCGCGGCGGTCCGGATCGTCGCCTCGGGCGAGGCCCTGTTGGCGCCCTCGGTGACGCGGCGGCTGATCGCGGACTTCGTGCAGCAGCGGCCGGCGCCGCGCAAGGATCCCGCGCTGCGGCTGAAGGGGCTCACGCCGCGCGAGACCGAGGTGCTGGAGCTCATCGCGCGGGGGCTGTCGAACCAGGAGATCGCGGGGCACCTGGTGCTGGCGGAGCAGACGGTGAAGACGCACATCGGTCGGGTGCTGGCCAAGCTCGACCTGCGGGACCGGGCTCAGGCCGTGATCTTCGCGTACGAGGCGGGGCTGGTGCGGCCGGGCGACTCCGCCTGACGCGCCGGGCACCGTCGGCCCCTGCGCCAACCGAGGTGCGGCGAGCGCCCGCGGCCGCATCCCTGCCGGCAGGACACGCGCGACGGGCTCGGCGTACGTGCCCGCCTTCCGGGGTAATAGCGCGCTCTGTTGCATTTCCTTGCCGGGAAAAGAGCGGACCACCGCCTAATTTGTGAGCGGATCAGCGAGGGCCCGACCGGCCGGGACCGCCGCCCCTCGCCCGGCTCAGCACAGCGACGAAGCAGCGGTCGTCGACCATCGGAGCTCACGGATGAATGCCATCGACAGGACCAGCGACATGCCCCGGCGTCAGTTCGTGGCACTCTCGGGGGCCCTGGGCGCGGGGGCGCTGCTGACCGGGGCGGGCGGCAGCGCGTCCGCGGCGACCGGTCCGGACCCCGTCCCCGGAAAGCCGTCGTGCTGCCCCTGTCCCACGGATCCGATTCCGCCCGGGGGACCGAACCCGTGCCCTCCCGCCCAGATGCAGTCCCTGTGCGGCCTGCCCTCGGACACCGACCCGTTGTGGCAGGAGGTGCAGTACTGCACTCAGGGGATCGTCCCGCCGGGCGGGCAGCCGCCGGACTGTCTCAAGACGACCCCCAACTACGTGGTGCTGCACGGCAGGCCGCCGTCCCCGCAGCACTTCCTGCTCCTGCCGAGTTGCCGGATCACGGGCATCGAGTGCCCCTTCCTCGTGTCGCCCAATGTCGCGAACTACTGGCACGAGGCGTGGGAGACCGGCCGGAGCGGGGGTGACGTCCCCGTGGCATCCCCCAACATCGGTCTGGGAATCAACTCGCAGAGCGCCCGGCGCTACCAGCAGCTGCACATCCACATGGCCGGCGTCAGGCCGAGCACGCAGCTGCGGCTGCAAGCCCTGGAAGCCGCCGGACGCGTCGCTCCTCAGCCGTCGCGATGGGCGGACCCGCAGTACCAGGCGCTCATCACCGGAGCGGACGGATCGGGCGACCGCACGTACCGGGTCCTCAGACTGGACGCGCTCACGCAGAACCTCTTCGTCCTGCTGAACCAGAACGTGGTGAGACCGCTGGGGCTCGCCATGGCGGGCCAGACCCTCATCGTCGTCCCGAAGATGACGGCGATGGGATTCGCCCGGTCCTTCTACGTCCTCAACAGCGACAGTTCGCTCCCCAGCGGGACGAACACCTGCGACCATCTGCTCGTCTACTGACGGGCTTCTCCTCCACCCCCTACCGGGGTATGACATCCGACTTGGCTCCCCGGTCCGACGTCCCGGCCGATACCCCCTACCTACCTTCCTCCTCGTCACGAGGAGAGGAGAAGGGGCATGCGCCGCTTCGGAAGGACGCTGGTCACCGCCGCGCTCGCGGTGGCCGTCGTCGGAGGGAGTGCCGGCTGGGCCTCCGGCAACAGTCAGGCGGCGGTCACCGGGCCGCCACCGGGCACCGCCGCCTGGCGGGCCGACACGGTGGCCGGCCGGTCGCTTCCCGATCCCGCGACCGCGACGCCGCACGAGGTGGCCGCGTTCTTCGCCGGGCTGGACGACACCGCGCGCCGGGAACTCGTACGGTCCCACCCGCTGGTGGTGGGCAATCTGGAGGGGGCTCCGCTCCCCCTGCGGTACGAGGCCAACCGGATCGCCGTAACCGGCACGGGTGAGGCGCGGTACGCCTCCCTCGCCGCGCCGGACCGGCAGATCCTGGCCTTCGACCCGCGTGGCCGGGGCCAGGTGGCCGAGGTGTTCGGGGACCTGGAGCACGAGCAGCACGTCTCGGTGATCGTGCCGGGTTCCGACAACGACGCGGCCACCCACGACGCCCGGCGCAAGCCCGCCACCGGACCGGCCGGGATGGCCAGGGCGCTGCGCGGAGCCACCGGCGGGTCCACCGCCGTCGTCGCCTGGGTCGGCTACACCACCCCGGTCGGCGTCGGCCTGGACGCGGCCGACGGACGCCTCGCCCGGGTCGGCGCGTCCCGGCTCGCCCGCTTCACCGCGGGTCTCGACGCCGTGGGCGCACCCGACCCGGTGCTGTTCTGCCACAGCTACGGCTCGGTGGTGTGCGGGCTCGCCGCCCGGCACACCGACGCCACCGACATCGTGGCCCTCGGCTCCCCCGGGATGCGCGCCGACACCGCGGCGGCCCTGCACACCGGCGCCCGCGTCTGGGCGGCCCGTGGCCCCTCCGACTGGATAGCCGACGTCCCGAACGTCGAGTTCGCCGGGATCGGCCACGGCGCCGACCCGACCTCCGCGGCCTTCGGTGCCCGCCAAATACCCGCCGCCGACGTCCAGGGCCACACCGGCTACTTCACGCCCGGCACCCAGTCCCTGGCCGCCTTCGCCGCGATCGCGAAGGGGACGGCCCGATGAACGGCCCGATGAGCGCTTCCGCCACGGCCCTGGCCCCGCTCCGCAAGGCCACCGCCCGCATCGACCGGCAGACCCCCGCCCACCGCGACCGGGCGATCGACGGTCTGCGCGCCCTGGCGCTGCTGGCCGTGCCCACCGGCCACTGGCTGCTCGGCGGCTTCACCCTCGACGCCGAGGGCGGTCTGCACAACGCCAGTCCGCTGGCGGCCCTCGGCGGACTGGCACCGGCCAGCTGGGTGCTCCAGATGCTCGGCATCTTCTTCCTCGTCGGCGGCCACGCCTCGGCGCTCTCCTTCGGGCGCCGCACCGGGTCGACGCGTGCCTGGCTGAAGGGCCGCGTCGTGCGGCTGGGACGGCCGGTGCTGGGGGTGACCGCGGTCTGGGCGCTGGCCGCGCCCGTGCTGTACGCGGCCGGGGTGCCGGAGGCGACGCTGCGGACCGGGGCGACGCTGGTGATCCAACCGCTGTGGTTCGTCGGGGTGTACGTGGTGGTCACCGCGCTGACCCCGTACTGCGTGCGGGCGGCGCGGCGCCTCGGTGGCTGGTCCGCCGCGCCGCTGCTCGCCGCGGTCGCCGTCGTGGACTTCCTGCGTTACGGGCCGCTCGCCGACTCCGTACCCTCCTGGGTCTCCCTGGTGAACATCCTGCCGGGCTGGCTGTTCGCCTACCAGCTCGGCGTCTCCTGGGGCGAGCGGCGGATCGGGCGGCGCGGGGCCTGGCTGCTGCTGGCCGGGGGGACGCTGCTGTTCGCGGCGCTGCTGGCGGTCTTCCACTATCCGGCGTCGATGGTGGGCGTGCCGGGTGCGGCACGGACCAACTCGCACCCGCCGTCGCTCCTCGTACTGGCCCTGGCCTCGGCGCAGTCGGGTGCGGCGATCCTGCTGCGCGACCGGCTGGCGAAGCTGCTGGCCCGGCCCGCCCTGTGGGCTCCGGTGGTCATGATCAACCTGTCCGCCATGACGATCCTGTGCTGGCACCAGACGGCCATGCTGGCCGCGGCCGTACCCGGCTCGTTCGTGGGTGAACTGGCCGGGCTGACGACGGCGCCGGACGGCGCGGACTGGATCGCGGCGCGGCTGGCCTGGATGCCGGTGTTCGCGGCGCTGTTCGTGGGGATCGCCCGGTACGCCCGACGGTTCGAGGGCCCGCCGCGCGAGGGACGCCGGGCGAGAGCGCTGCGCCGGGCCGTGGCCGGACTGCTGGCTGCGGGGTTCGCGGTGTTCGCGTTGGGCCTGGCCTGAGGGGGCGGTGACCGAATACGGCGAGAGCGCCGCTCCCTCGGGGGAGCGGCGCTCTCGTCACGTACGGGTGCTCCGCGTCAGGCGATCGAAGCGGCGACGATCGCGGCCACGGCGAGGTTGCAGGCGGCCGAGACCCAGACCGCCGGGTGGGGCTGCGGGTCCACGACGATGGCGCCGAGCTTGCCCGGGGTCACCAGGTCGAGGACGAGGAAGGCCACCGCCATCAGGATCAGGCCGAGCACGCCGAACGCCGCCGTGGACAGCAGGCCCTTGCCGAAGTCCGAGTACGTCGTCCAGATCGAGGTGAAGACGATGCCGCCGATGCCGAGGAGCGCGGAGCTGAGGAAGAGGGCCGCATTGCGGTTGCGCTCCTCCCAGATCTGCTTGGGAAGCTTCCCGGGCGTCAGCACGTCCACGAGGACGATGCCGAGGATCAGCAGGACCAGGCCGAGGGCGCCGTAGGCGCTCGTGCGGCCAAGTCCGTTGATGATGTCGCTCATTGAGAAGCCTGTCTCCGCGTGGGTGGGAAAGTATGTGCCGTGGGAAGGCCGAATCTATCGCACGGCCTCGACGCGGACCATGGGGAGGTCAGCAGATGGTAAAGGTCAGGGCAGCGCGACCGGCCGAGGCGCAGGACCTGACCGGGCTGGTGATGCGGTCGAAGGCCCACTGGGGGTACGACGCCGACTTCCTGGCCGGGTGCGCGGAGGAACTGCGGATCCGCGCCCACGACGTCCCGGCCCGCCGCATCGTCGTGGCCGAAACCGAGCGGGGAGAGGTGCTCGGGGTCGCCTCCCTGGAAGGGCCTCCCCCGCTGGCGGTCCTCGGGCTGCTCTTCGTGGAGCCGTCGGCGATCGGGCGGGGCGTGGGCCGCGTGCTGTACCGGGACGTGCTGCGACGGGCCGCGGAACTGGGGGTGCGCCGGCTGGTGATCGACTCCGATCCGCACGCGACCGGGTTCTACCGGGCGATGGGAGCGGTCGCGACCGCGCCGGTCGGACCGGGCGCCGGCACCGGCCCCGGCGGCGGGTCGGCCCTGGTCCGGTTCGAGGTGGCGCCCGCCCCGCTCGCCGACTGGGCGCGGGCCTGGACCGGCGGCGGGCGGGCCGTGCACCTGGGCAACGTCGGCGAGTTCAACGCGCAGTTCGCCGACGCCACCCTGGACCGTGAGCAGCGGCCCGCGCATCACTACGCCTGTCTGGCCGCGTTCTACAGCCCGTACCCGGCCGCGCTGGTGCTGCCGCGAGCGGTACCGCGGGGCTGGACCGAGCTGGTCTGCGTCCAGCTGGGCTGGACCGGCGTCAAGGTGTACGACGGCCTGCTGGACGGGGATCCCGGCCTGTCCGATGCCGTACGGGCCCGGCCGGCGCTGGCCGCGCTGCTGACCGGGGCCGGGCTTCCCCTCGTACCGTGGGGGCGCACCCGGCCGTTCGGGCGGCTGACGGACCGGCCGTGGCGGGTCGGGGAGCTGCGCTACGAGTCGAAGTCCGCGGCGCACGGGCTCTTCGGGCGGATCCTGGCGGACGGCGGGCATCCGGAAGTCGTGCTCCCCCGGCAGTGGCGGGCCGACGGGCGGTGGACGGCGGCGCGCATGCTGGCGGCGCGGACCCGGGCGGGTGAGAGCACGGTCGTGAAGTCGGAGCACGGTGTCGGGGGTTCGGGCACCACGGTGCTCACCCCGGCGCGGGTCCGCGCGGCGGGCGGGGCGCGGGCCGTGCTGCGACGGTTGCCGCGCGGGCCGCTGCTGCTGGAGGAGTACGTCGGCAGCCCGTCCGACGGCGGCGTGGAGACAGCCGGAAGCCGGGGCCCGCGGGACCTCACGTACGACGGCTTCGTCGACGAGGCGGGGAACGTGCACGAGGTGGGCGGGGCGGTGATGGATGTGACGGACGGCTGCTACCGGGGCGCCACGGTGGGGCCCGGGGTGGTGCCCGAGTGGGCGGGCAAGCCCCTTCTCGCCTTCGGTGCGGCGGTGGGCCGGGAGCTGGCGGATTCCGGCTACCGGGGCTGGTTCGACGTGGACTTCGTAGCCGACGGGCAGGGACGGCTCGCTCCGACCGAGACGAACCTGCGGCTGACCGGGCCGTCGATCGCCTTCATGGTGGCGGCCCGGCTCGACGTGCTGCGGGGCGCGGGTCACCTCGTACGGATCGCCGACCGGGTGGAGCTGGGGGCGCGGCTGCCCGAGGCTCAGCTGGACGAGTTGTGCGCGGCCCTGGTGCGGGGTTGCGCGGAGCTCGGGGCGGTGTTCGTCCCGGCGATCCCGACCGGGGCCTTCGAACCGGCCCCCTGGATGGGCGTGCTGGTGGCCGCGCGCAGCAGGGAGGTGCTGGACGCGGCCGAGGTGCTGGTGCGGGCCGAGGCACTGGCCGTCGGGGCGATGTTCGGCCCGCCGTAGCCGGCCTGCGCGACCGGCCGGCCCGCGCGACCGACGGGCCCGCGCGACCGACGGGCGCGCGTGACCGACGGGCGCGCGTGACCGTGCGGCGCTCCGGTCGGCGGTCGGATCAGCCCGCAGTCGGGTCAGTCGTCGAGGGGGTCGTGGAAGTCGAAGGGATCGGCGGGCCTGGCGACGACGTAGGCCGCTGCGATGGCGCCCGCGATCATCAGCGGGACGTTGAAGGTGTAGACGAGCGCGGCCTGCTGCGGCCAGTCCTGCTTGGCTGCCAGCCGGTAGAGATTGTCCTGCGGCCACCAGGCCAACAGCAGGTAGGACACGGCCAGATGGGCGGCCACGGTCAGGGAGGGGCTGCGGCGCTGGCGCCGCATCCGGGCGCGTCCGCCGAACAGGAAGACCACGCCGATGCCGAAGGCGAGGCACTCGAACAGGTAGAGGACGGAGAACAGGAACGCCCAGGGCTGCGGCACTCCCGTGAGGTCGGTGGATCCGGGCCACAGGAGGTTGGTGATGATCAGCGCGACGAAGCCCAGGGCTCCCCCGCAGCCCGCCGTACAGGAAGCCGGCATCTCCCCCTGACTCGGGGCGGACCCGTACTTGCCGGACTTGCTGCCGGCGCGCCGCACCGCCACCGCGGGCAGGATGGGCAGGGGCAGGGCGTCCCGGTCCTCGCGGCCCGCCGGGGTACGGGGCAGGGCGCGCAGGCGGATCACGTTCCGCGGGCACTCCTCCCTGAGCACCTTGCCCGCCAGGTGGTCGCGCAGTTCCTCGATGTCCGGCAGCAGCACCCCGCCGGGCCACCTCGGCCCGCCCGGCGGCGGGGCCACGTACGCGACGAGCCGCCGCGGGCCGCGGGGGCCGTCGACCGCCTTGACGATGGCGGCGCCGATGCCCGCGTGGCCGCGGATGGCGGACTCGATCGGGTACGGGTCGACCTGGCGGCCGTCGGGCAGCGCGATGCGGTCCCGGATCCGGCCGCCGAACTCCAGCAGCCCGTCCTCGCGCAGCACACCGAGGTCGCCGGTGGGTACGGCATCGCCGCCGTCCGGCGGGGTGAGGCGGATCTCGCCGCCGCGCACCTCGACGCGGCAGCCGGGGAAGGGGGTGCCGAGCAGGGAGACCTCTTCCGGGTCATCCAACGGGTGCGGCAGCTGGGACAGTTCGAACCAGGTGCCGACACCGGCGCAGTCGGCGGGGCCGTAGACGTTGAGCACGCGCGCGCCGGGGCGCAGTCCCATCTGCAGGTTCGCCTGCTCGTCGAGGTAGAGCCGGTCGCCCGAGACCGCGAGCAGCCGCAGCGAACGACAGGCGGGGTCCGAACCGCGGTGGCCGGGCGGGCCGGCGGCCGCCGGTTGCGCGTCCTCGATCAGCAGCCGGGTCGCGCCGGCCGGGTCGGTGTGCAGAACGGTGACGCGGTCGGTCTCGACCGCCGCGCGGATGTCCTCGGGCTTCCAGGGGGACCGCGGGGACAGCACGAGGGCGCCGCCCGAGCACAGGGCGCGGGTCCAGCCCGCGGCGAAGGCCGTCACGTCCGGTCCGGCCGTGATCAGGTGCCGGTCCTGCGGGGTCGGCCGGGCCACTTCCGCCCAGCTCTCGTGGGCGGCGAGGAGCAGGCCGTGGCCGACGGGGACCGTGCGGGGCTCGGTCGACCCGGTGAAGAGCAGGGCCGCGGTGCGGCCGGGCGGGACATACCCGGGAAGCCGGTCGGACGGCCGGTCGGAGGGCCGGTCGGACGGCTGGTCGGACGGCCGGTCGGAGGCGGGGCCGAACGGCGCTTCGGCGGCGCGGGGCCCGGCGATCGCGGCCTCCTCGTCGAGGCGGATCACACGCAGGCCGCTGCCGTTGTCGAGGGCGGCCCGGTGGGCGGTGTCGGTGAGCAGAACGACCGGTTCGGCGGCGGTGAGTTGCCGCCGCCCGGCGCGCGGGTTCGCGACGTCGATGACCGCGTAGGCTCCGCCGGCCTTGAGGACGGCGAGGAGGGCGACGACCAGTTCGCTCTGCCGGGCGGTGCCGACGGCGACGAGCCCGCCGGGCGGCAGGTCGCTACCGAGCAGACGATGCGCCAACCGGTCGGCGCGCGCGTCCAGTTCCCCATAGGTCAGGCTGTCCGGGCCGGCGATGAGAGCGCGGGCACCGGGGGTGTCGCGGGCCCACTGCTCGAATCGGTGCAGGACGGTGTCGGTGGTGGGCTTGCCGAAGCGTACGGACTCGGATCCCTGCGTCATAAACCGATGATGCCACCGGTCACCGACAACGGGCGGAGGTCACGAACATCCGCCCTTCCGAGGAGAGTTGCCACCTGCACGGGCGGTCCCGAACAAAAGAACTTGACCTCGACTTTGGTTGAGGTCCTAGCGTTTCGGCCATGGACATGGAAGTCACCGCCTGGATGTCGCTCCACAGCGCGATCAACGCCGAACAGGACCGCCGCCCGTTCTCCCGGGCCGGCCTGCGCCGCGTCGCCGCCTTCGCCCGCCCGCACCGTCGCGGGCTCACCCTCTTCCTTCTGCTGAGCGTGGTGACCGCGCTGCTCGCGGTGGCCACACCGGTGCTCGCCAGCCGGGTCGTCACCGCCATCGTCGACGGCCGCGACAGCGCCGCCGTCACCCGGCTGGCGCTGCTCATCGCACTGATCGCGGTCGCGGAGGCCGGGCTCGGACTGCTGACCCGCAAGCTCTCCGCCACCCTCGGCGAGGGGCTGATCCTGGATCTGCGGACCGCGGTCTTCGACCACGTGCAGCGGATGCCGGTCGCCTTCTTCACCCGGACCCGGACCGGGGCCCTGGTCAGCCGGCTCAACAACGATGTGATCGGCGCCCAGCGGGCCTTCAGCAACACCCTGTCGGGCGTGGTCGCCAACACCGTCACCCTGGTGCTGACCCTCGTCGTGATGCTCAGCATCTCCTGGCAGATCACCCTGCTGGCGCTGGTGCTGCTGCCGGTGTTCGTGCTGCCGGCCCGCCGGATGGGAGTGCGGATGGCCGCGATGCAACGCGAGGCCGCCGCGCTGAACTCGGCGATGAGCACCCAGATGACCGAGCGGTTCTCGGCTCCCGGCGCGACGCTGGTCAAGCTCTTCGGGCGGCCCGCCGACGAGTCCGCCGAATTCGCGGCCCGGGCGGCGCGGGTGCGGGACATCGGTATTCGTACGGCGATGGCCCAGTCGGTCTTCATCACGGCCCTCACCCTGGTCTCCGCGCTGGCCCTCGCGCTCGTCTACGGGCTCGGCGGGTTCTACGCCCTTCGCGGTTCCCTGGACGCGGGCGCCGTGGTCGCCCTCGCCCTGCTCCTGACCCGGCTGTACGCCCCGCTGACCGCGCTCGCCGGGGCCCGCGTCGAGGTGATGAGTGCGCTGGTGAGCTTCGAGCGGGTCTTCGAGATCCTCGACCTGAAGCCGCTCATCGCGCAGAAGCCGGACGCCCGCCGGGTCCCGCAGGGGCCGGTGGCCGTGGAGTTCGACCGCGTCTCCTTCGGCTACCCGGCCGCCGACAAGGTCTCGCTCGCCTCCCTGGAGGAGGTCGCGACCCTCGATGCCCGGGGCGGTACGCAGGTCCTGCACGAGGTGTCCTTCCGGGCCGAGCCGGGCCAGATGATCGCCCTGGTCGGCTCCTCCGGCGCCGGCAAGTCGACCATCGCACAGCTGCTGCCGCGGCTGTACGACGCCGACGCGGGAGCGGTCCGCCTCGGCGGGATCGACGTACGGGACCTCACGGCCGACTCGATCCGCGAGACGCTCGGCATGGTCACCCAGGACGGGCACCTCTTCCACGAGTCGGTACGGGCCAACCTGCTGCTGGCCCGCCCGGATGCCGCCGAGGAGGAGATCTGGGAGGCCCTGCGGCGCTCGCGGCTGGACGGGCTCGTCGCCTCGCTGCCGGACGGGCTGGACACGGTGGTCGGGGAGCGCGGTTACCGGCTGTCGGGCGGGGAGCGGCAGCGGCTGACCATCGCCCGACTGCTGCTGGCCCGGCAGCGGGTGGTGATCCTCGACGAAGCCACCGCGCACCTGGACTCGACTTCGGAGGCCGCGGTGCAGGAGGCGCTCGGCGAGGCCCTGGCGGGCCGGACCGCGGTGGTGATCGCGCACCGGCTGTCGACCGTACAGGCGGCGGACCTGATCCTCGTGGTCGAGGACGGCCGGATCGTGGAACGGGGCACGCACACCGAGCTGCTGGCGGCGGGCGGGCGGTACGAGGAGCTGTACCGCACGCAGTTCGCGGTGTCGGACGGCGAGGCACCGGTGTCGGGAGCATGATGCTGTGATGGACATCAAACTGGAACTCGTCGCCGTCCCCGTCACCGACATCGACCGCGCCAAGGCGTTCTACGAGAAGCTCGGCTTCAACGCCGACCACGACGTCACCGTCAGCGAGGACATCCGCTTCGTCCAGCTGACCCCGCCGGGCTCGGCGTGCTCGATCGCCATCGGCAAGGGGCTGACCCGGATGACCCCGGGGTCGCTGGACAACATGCAGGTCGTCGTCACCGACATCGAGGAGGCGTACGAGGACCTGCGCGGCCGCGGGGTGGAGGTGACGGAGATCCAGGACCTGCCGTGGGGCTCCTTCGTCTACTTCTCCGACCCCGACGGCAACGGCTGGGCGGTCCAGCAGACCACCCCGCGCAAGACGCCGGACGCTCCCTGATCCCTGACAGGCTCTCCGGCCCGAGCCGAGCCGGGGCGGTCCGGCGGATTCCGCCGGACCGCCCCGGCGGTCGTCTTGGACTTTCCACCGAGGGCGTGGCGCGTCCATGGTCCGGAACGCGCATTGCGTGGTGGCGTGTTGAGGGCTTGGCTTGCCGAGGTCAACACGGCGAGACCGGTCCCGAGGAAGCGAATGACACCCATGCTCGACGGCTGTACGCCCTGGCCCGAGGCGTTCGTCGACCGCTACTGGGCGGCCGGCCACTGGCGCGGCAACACGCTGGACAACCTGCTCCGCGGCTGGGCCCAGCGCCACGGGCCGCGGGCCGCGCTCGTGCACGGCGGCACCCGCATCACGTACGCGAACCTGAACCGGCGGGTGGACCGGATGGCCGCGGGGTTCCGGCTGCGCGGCCTGCGGCCCGGGCAGCGGGTCGTCGTCCAGCTGCCGAACGTGCCCGAGTTCGTCATCACCGTCTTCGCGCTGATGCGCAGTGGCGCGGTCCCCGTGCTCTGCCCGGTGACGCACCGGGCGGAGCAGGTGTCCCACCTCGTGCGGGTCAGCCAGGCCGTCGGCCACGTCGGGCCCGCTGCCCACCGGGGTTTCGACCTCACGGCGATGGCGGCGGACATCGCGGCCCGGGGGCCGTTCCTGCGGCGCGTGTTCACGCTGGAGGCGCCGGGTGAAGCGTCCCCGTACGGTGGGTTCACGATCGACGCGGCGGGCTGTCACTACTACCCCTTGGCGTCCGTCGACTCCCCGCCCGAGCGGCCGCTCGCGCAGAGCGCCGATCACGTGGCGTTCTTCCTGCTCGGCGGCAATGCGGGCGCGGAGCCCGCCCTCGTACCGCGCACCCACAACGACTACGCCTACCAGGTGCGGGCCGCCGCAGAGCTGGTGTCGCTCACCGAGAACGACGTGTACCTGGCCGCGCTGCCCGCCGAGTCCAACTTCGCCCTCGGCTGCCCCGGCATCGTCGGTACCCTCTCGGTCGGCGGCACCGTGGTCCTCGTCGAGGACACGGAACCGGCCGTATGCCTGCCCGTCGTCGAACGGGAGCGGGTCACCGTCACGTCGCTGCCGCCCGCCGCCGCACAGCTCTGGCTCGACGCCGCAGCCACGGGTCGGGCCGCCGCCGACCTGAGCAGTCTGCGTCTCGTACAGATCGGCGGCGCCCCGCTGCCACGGGCGACCGCCGCACGCGTGGGCCCCGGGCTGGGATGCCGGCTGCAGCAGGTGGCCGGCCGGGCCGAGGGGCTGCTCACCCTCACCCGGCCCGCCGACCCCGATACGGTCGCGCTCACCACTCAGGGCCGCCCGCTCTCGCCCGAGGACGAGATCCGGGTGGTCGACGCGGATGGCAGGGACGTGCCCGACGGGGAGCCCGGCGAACTCCTCGCCCGCGGTCCAGGCACCCCGCGCGGCTACTACCGGGCGCCCGAGCGCAATGCGCGCTCCTTCACCACCGACGGGTACTTCCGCACGGGCGACCTCGCACGGCGCACCCCGGACGGCAACGTGGTGGTGACCGGCCGCCTCCGGGACGTCCCGTTCGGCGTGTGAGGGCGGGGGGCCGGTGAAAGGATGCGTCGATGCCGACACCGATGCCGATGGACCGCGAACCCATGGATCTCGGCGCGTACGTCGAACGGACGCGCAGCGGGCCGTGCTTCGTCTGCGCCTTCCTCGCCGGACACCCCGACTACGCGCACGAGACCGTCTTCGCGGACGAGCACCACGTGGCCTTCCTCGACCGCTGGCCGACGCTCCCCGGAAAGGTGCTGGTGGCCCCCAGGGCGCACATCGAGCATGCCGTCCGCGATCTGGACGCGGCGGCCTACACCCGGCTGATGCTCGTCGTCCGGGAGGTCGCCCTCGCGGTCGAGGACGTCCTGGACTGCGAGCGGACCTACCTGTACTCGCTCGGGAGCCGGCAGGGGAACGCCCACCTGCACTGGCACATCGCGGCGCTGCCGCCCGGGGTTCCGTACGAGCAGCAGCAGTTCCACGCCCTGATGACCGAGAACGGCGTCCTGTCGCCGTCGCCCGAGGAGCAGGCCGGCATGGCGGGGCTCCTGCGCGCGGCCGTAACCGCGCGCGGAGTCCTCGAACCGCCTCGGTGAGCTCAGGCTTCCGCGGCCGCGTGGTGGTGGTCGAGCTCCCACGCGTGGTGCTTGAACTCGTGGCGGAAGTCCGCGTGGTCCTCCCACTGGCGGGCGATTCCGCGCAGCACGTCCCAGTTGTGCTCCACCGACTGGTCGATGACGCGGCGCATGGCCGGCTCGGCGGATTCCCGCTTCTCGATGAGGCCCTTGATGGCCGAGGCCTCGAGGACGGAGTTGCGCAGTGCGCGCAGTGCGCGGGAGGCGTCGTCCATGGCGAAGCCGTGTTCGCTGCCCGTCGCCTCGTCGAACAGCGGGGTGAGCCGCGCCTCGATGAATGCGGTGATCCGCTCGAAGTGCTGCACGTCCATCGGGGGCTCCCTCTCCTGCCGGACCCATCACGTGGACCCGGCGTCTCCACTCGCTTCTGCTGTGCAGGGGCCCATTATCCAGCAGCCCCGTGATCTGTTTTGATGATCCACCGTGGGCAATCGACAAGGGGGGATCCATGCAGGGGAACGCGTGGCTGACGGAGCGTTTCGAAGAGCACCGCTCTCATCTGCGAGCGGTGTCCTACCGCATGCTCGGTTCCCTCGCCGAGGCCGATGACGCGGTTCAGGAGACCTGGCTGCGCCTGAGCCGGTCCGACGTCAGCGAGGTGGAGAACCTCGGCGGATGGCTGACGACCGTCGTGTCGCGCGTGTGCCTGAACATGCTCCGCTCGCGCGACTCCCGGCGCGAGGACTCGATGGCCGCGTACCCCGCCGCCCCCGTCGGCAGCCGCGAGGACACGGTCGACCCCGAGCAGGAGGCCGTGCTGGCCGACTCGGTCGGGCTCGCGCTGCTCGTGGTGCTCGACCGGCTCGCGCCCGCCGAACGGCTCGCGTTCGTACTCCACGATCTGTTCGCCGTGCCCTTCGACGAGATCGCCCCGCTGGTCGACAAGACCCCGGCGGCGACCCGTCAGCTCGCGAGCCGCGCCCGCCGCAGGGTCAAGGGGGCGCCGCTGGTGCCCGAGGCCGACCTGACCCGACGGCGCCACGTGGTGGAGGCCTTCCTCGCCGCGACCCGCGGCGGCAACTTCGACGCGCTCGTCGCCCTGCTCCACCCCGATGTGGTGCTCCGTGCCGACAAGGCCGTCGTCCCCACTCCCGCCCCGATCCTGTTGCGCGGCGCCGTCACCGTCGCCACGAGTGCGATGGCCGCCGTGCAGCGGGCGCGGGCCACGACGCCGGCCCTGGTCGACGGGACGGTCGGCCTGGCCATGGCACGGCTGGGACGGCTGTTCCTGGTCCTCGGTTTCACGATCGAGGACGGCCTGATCACGGAAATCGACCTCGTGGCGGAACCGGAGCGTCTCGGCTCGCTCGAACTCGCCGTGCTCGACGCCTGACATCCGGCTCCGGTGCCGACTCCGGTACCCGGCATCCGGCATCCGGCATCCGACGGACCGAAGCGGCCGTAGCGATTCCGTGCCGCGGCCGCCCCTTCTGGCCGCGGCACGGGGCTCGGATACTGGCGCCGTGACCGACTGCGTCAAGCACCTGCCCACAGCGGCGATACCGGAGGGCCCGGTCGCGGTGTGGGGTGTCGAGAGCACAGGGCGCTGGCTCCGGGCCGGCGTCCCGGCGGTGTTCTCGCCCGTCGCCGGCAGCCGGCTCCTCGTCGGCCCGGTCGTCGCCTCGATCCTGTTGACGGTCCGGCAGGGCGAGGAGGGGCGGACCTTCGCGACCACCGTCCTGCTGGCCGCACTGCCGTTCTGGTTCCGCTATCTGCCGGTGCCCGCCCTGCTCGCCGCGCTCGCCCTCGCGGCCGAGGCCGCCCGCACCCTCTCCGGCGCCCCCGGCACGGCGGGCACGGCCGGTCACGGCCTGGTCATCGCCCACGCCGCGTGGGCGTCCACCGGGGTGCTGCTCCGCCTGCACGCCCGCCGCCGCCAGCGCGAACCGGCCCTCGCCGCAGCCGGATCCGCCCGTTTCCCGCTGCCCGCCACGCTTCCGGCCGGGCACCTGCGCCGCGGACTGCCGGGCATCCTGCTCGGCTCCGTGTGCTGCCTCGCGGCCGCCCCGGCCCTCATCCGCCCCTACGGTCCCTTCGACGGGCGGTTGCTCGACGCGGCCCTGCTGGCCGCCGGTACCACGCTGCTCGGCCGCGGCCTGGCGTCGGGCCGGGCGGCGCGCCGCCTGCGGGCACGGCCGCAGCCCGCGCTCCTGGTCGGCGTACGGGCCGCCGCGTCAGGGCACAACTGGGTGTACCCGGACGCCGTCTCCACCGCCGGTCCGCCCCTGATCTCCCACTTCCCACGGGTCCGGCACACCGTCACGGGGCAGCGGGTGCTGCTCGGCGGCTCCGAACGGACCCTGCGCACGACCCACCACGACGTCGACCCGGGCCGGGAGCCCTTCCAGGCCGTCCTGTACGGACCCGTGTACGAGGGGGCCGAGGTCGTCCTGGAGAGCGCCGCATACGAGCAGGGCGTCCGCCTCGTCCCGCGGGTCACGGCCGCCCCGCTGCTCCCCCGCCGGCGCCACGGGCTCAGCGAGTGGAAGCCGGCGGGCGGCTCGTACCGGGAGGCCGTACGGGAGCAGGCGCGCCGGGACGAGGAGCGCAGGCGCGAACGGGCGCGGGAACGGAGGAGTCGCGCGGCTCCGGCTCCTCCTCCGGGGGCGGCTGCGGAGGGGGATGCGGCGGCGGGTGCGGCGGCTGCGGGTGCGGCTGACCGGCCGACCGGTGCCCCCGGACCGGCGGTAGGGACCCTCAGGGAGCGAGCACGTCCAGTTCCTCCAGCGCGCCCACCGCGATCCGGCGGGTCAGTGCCTCGGCGCGCTCCGCGTCGCCCTCACGTACCGCCTCGGCCACCTGGACGTGCAGGGTGACGGCTGCGGGGTCGGGATCGTGGAACATCACCGCGTGTTCGGTGCGGCCCGTCAGGACCTCGGCGACGACGTCGCCGAGGCGGGCGAACATCTCGTTCCCGGAGGCGTTCAGCACGACGCGGTGGAAGGCGATGTCGTGCTGCAGATAGCCCTCCAGCTGGTGGCCGCGCGAGGTGCGGACCATGCCGAGGGCCGCCTCGGTCAGTTCGGCGCACTGCTGCGGCGTGGCCAGCCTCGCGGCGAGTCCCGCCGCGACCGGTTCGATCGCGGAGCGCAGCACGGTGAGGGAACGCAGCTGCCGGGGGCGGTCGGTGCCGGCCAGCCGCCAGCGGATCACCCGCGGGTCGTAGACGTTCCACTCGTCCGTGGGCCGCACCGTGACGCCGACCCGGCGGCGGGACTCGACGAGGTGCATCGACTCCAGGACGCGGACGACCTCCCGTACGACGGTGCGGGAGGCGTCGAAACGTTCGGCGATCTCGTCCGTGCGCAGGACGCTGCCGGGGAGGTACTCCCCCGCCGTGATCGCGAGTCCGAGGGTGTCCAGCACGTGGGTGTGGAGCCCCTGCCCCTGTCCAGGACTGCCTTCGGTGGTCATGGCGTAAGCGTACGGTGACGCCTCCACCCACAAAAGATGTGACGTTTCCGACCCGATACTTGAATACGTAGTACTTAATGCGCTTCAGTGATGCCACACGAAACGATGTCGACGAGGACAGCGAGGTAGGCGTGAGCACCCAGCGCGTCATTGTGGTGATGGGCGTGGCCGGTACCGGCAAGACGACCGTGGGTCGGCTGCTCGCCGCGGCCCTCGGCGTTCCGTACGCGGAGGGCGATGCCTTCCACCCGGCGGCCAACGTCGCCAAGATGTCGGCCGGCACCCCGCTGGACGATTCCGACCGCGGGCCGTGGCTGGACGCCATCGGCGAGTGGATCCGCAACAGCGGCGAGCTGCGCGGGGGCGTCATCGCCGCCTCGGCCCTCAAGCGCGCCTATCGTGACCGGCTGCGCGCCGCGGCCCCGGGGGTCGTCTTCGTCCACCTCACCGGCGAGCGCGGGCTGATCGAGAAGCGCATGGCGGACCGCAGGGGCCATTTCATGCCCACCACCCTGCTGGATTCGCAGTTCGCCACGCTGGAGCCGCTCCAGGAGGACGAACCCGGCGTCGTCGTCGACGTGTCCGGAAGCTTCGAGGACGTCACCGAGCGGGCCCTGGCCGCGCTGCGCGGACTCCGCATACACGAGAACTGAGGGAACGTCACCGTGACCGGTCTCAGCGTCGAGACTTTGGCAGCGGCCGCCACCGGACCGATCACCTCGGCCGGCAACACCCGGCTCGGGATAGCCGTCCTGGCGGGCATAGCCGTCATCGTCCTGCTCATCACCCGCCTCAAGCTGCACGCCTTCCTGGCCCTGACGGTCGGGTCACTGGCCCTCGGGGTCTTCGCGGGCGCGCCGCTCGCCAAGACGATCGCCAGTTTCACCGCGGGACTCGGCGCCACGGTCGCGGGCGTCGGTGTACTGATCGCGCTCGGCGCGATCCTCGGCAAGCTGCTGGCCGACTCGGGCGGGGCGGACGAGATCGTGGACACGATCCTCGCCCGGGCCAAGGGCCGGGCCATGCCGTGGGCGATGGTGGTCATCGCCTCGGTGATCGGGCTGCCGCTCTTCTTCGAGGTCGGCATCGTGCTGCTGATCCCGGTGGTCCTGCTGGTGGCCAAGCGGGGGAACTACTCCCTGATGCGGATCGGCATCCCGGCGCTGGCCGGACTGTCGGTGATGCACGGGCTGGTCCCGCCGCACCCCGGACCGCTCGTCGCCATCGACGCGCTCGACGCCGACCTGGGGGTCACCCTCGGGCTCGGTGTGCTCGTGGCGCTCCCGACCGTGGTCATCGCCGGGCCGCTCTTCTCCCGGTACGCGGCGCGGTGGGTGGACATCCCGGCGCCGGAGCACATGATCGCGCCGCGCCCCTCGGCGGAGCCGGCGCACCGACCCCGGTTCGGGGCCACGGTGTTCACCGTGCTGCTGCCGGTGGCCCTGATGCTCCTCAAGGCCCTGGTCGACATCGTGGTCGACGACCCCACCGATCCGGTGCAGCGCGTGACCGATGTCGCGGGCTCCCCGATGATCGCGCTCCTCACCGCGGTGCTGGTGGGCATGGTCACCCTGGGCCGGGCGGCCGGCTTCACCCGGGCGCGCATCTCGACCACGGTGGAGAAGTCCCTGGCCCCGATCGCGGGCATCCTGCTGATCGTGGGCGCGGGCGGCGGTTTCAAGCAGACGCTGATCGACGTGGGTGTGGGTCGGATGATCCTGGACGTGTCGAAGGACTGGGCCGTTCCGACCCTGTTGCTGGCCTGGCTGATCGCCGTGGCGATCCGCCTGGCCACCGGCTCGGCGACGGTGGCCACCATCTCGGCGGCCGGGCTCGTCGCCCCGCTCGCGGCGGACATGTCCACCACCGGGACCGCGCTGCTGGTCCTGGCCATCGGCTCCGGCTCCCTGTTCTTCAGCCACGTCAGCGACGCCGGCTTCTGGCTGGTCAAGGAGTACTTCGGGATGACCGTCGGTCAGACCCTGAAGACCTGGTCGGTGATGGAGACCATCATCTCGGTGGTCGGCCTGGGCTTCGTCCTGCTGCTGTCACTCGTCCTGTAGCCGGCCTGGCCCCCGGCCCTTCCCCCGGCCCTTCGCCCGGCCCTGCAACTGGGCGGCGGCCAGGGCGAAGCCGCCCGCGGCGGTCGCGCAGCGGGTCGCGAGCCTGGCGACCTCGGCGCGCAGGGCCTCGGCCTCCGGGCCGTGCCACTCCGGCGCCGCGGACACCCCGTGCAGCCGGAACGCATGGGTGCGCAGCGCCGCGGCGCGGCCGCTCAGACCGCCGTCCGGCGGTCGGGGCGCCGGACGCGTGGGGACCTGGGTGACGCGGCGGCGGGCCGTGCGGCCGGCGGGCGCGGGCCCCGTCGGGGGCCGTTCGGGCAGGCCCGGGCCGCGGTCGCAGAAGGCCCAGAAGGCGGCGCCGAGCCCGAGGACGGGTTCGGCGGTCTCGGCCCGGCCGGTGGCGACCTGCCAGCCGGCGTGATCGTTGAAGGGGTTGGCGTCGGTCAGTGCGTTCCAGGCGAGGATGTCGGCGAAGGACGGGGCCAGCAGGGAGAAGGCGTGCTCGGCGCCCCGCTCGCGCATGATGGCGCGGAACAGCCGCACGGCCTCCGCCTGGCGGCCCGCTCCGACGGCGCCGAGGACGGCGGCCGCGCCGGGATCGTCGAGGAGCTCGGGGCGGCCCGCACTCGCGGCCCTGATCCGGGCCTTCAGTCCGCAGACGGCGATGCTGATGGCGAGGCTCTCCCGGCCCGCGAGGATCCCGGCGAGCCGGCCGACCCGGGCGACGCCCCGGCCGCGCGGTGCCCAGCCGAGGCCCGCCGGGTCGGTGAGTGTCCGCACCAGGGTGCGCCAGCCGAGCCTGGTCCGGCCGCCCCGGGCGAGGGCGGCCGCGGGCAACCGGGCACCGAAGGCCAGGCCGGAGGCGTAGCGGGCGGCCTCGCCGACCGCGTCGGCGGCCTCGGCGAGTGAGCGGCACGGGGCGTCGAGCAGGTCGATGTCCGCGGCGGTGGACGCGGAGGTCACGGCGTCGGGCATGTCATCCTCGTGGGGGTCGGCAGAGGTTCGGGGCGGTCGGGTCCGGCAGCACCGGACGGGCAACGGCAAGGGGTCCGGTCCGACGTCCTTCGTCAGCGGCGGGTGAGGGTGAGCCGGATCCCGTGCGGGTCGAGCGTCGCGGGCAGCGGTCCCACCGGGTCCAGCACCGGACGGGTGCCCGCGATACGGCGGCTCCGCAGCACTTCGGCGCAGAGCGTGGCCGTCATCATCAGACCGAGCTGGTCGCCCGGGCAGCGGCCGCCGCCGTGGCTGAAGGGCGCCATCCGCAGGTCCTGGTCCGCGCCCGGGTTCTTCCACCGGCCGGGCACGAACACGTGCGCGGCCGGAACCCGTTCGGGGTCGCGCTGGTGGAACGCGGCGGGCAGCAGCACCGAAGTGCCGGCCGGGTAGCGCACTCCCCGCCATTCGGTCTCGGCGCGGGTGACGCGGATCAGGTCGGGCACCACCGGGTACAGCCGCAGGGACTCCCGGACGCAGGCCCGCAGCCGGGGCAGCAGGCCCCGGTCCGCACCGGCGGCGACCGCCGCGACCGCCTCGGCCGCGGCCAGGTCCTGCTCCGCGGGGTGCGCCCCGAGCAGGAGCAGGGTGCGCAGCAGGGTCTCCGGGACGGCGTCCATGGCCAGCAGCCAGTGCTGGGCCCGGCCGACGGGGTCGAGGCTGCCGGTGGGGTCGGCGTGGTGGGCGGCCCGGCCGGCCAGGGTGTCCGCGTCGGCGTGGGCGGCGTACTCCTCGATGCGGGCACGGGCCCTGTCCTGGACGGAGCGGACGGACCGGGATGCGCGGACCCGGCCGCCGCGCGGGCTGCCGCCTTCGGCGCGCAGCTGGGTGAGCCATCCGGTGAGCTCCTCGTCACCGGTGGCCGCGTCGCCGAGCACGATCCGCCGGGCGGCCCGGTGCACGGCGTACCGGGCGCGGGCGAGGTCGAGGGCCGGGGCGTCGGCCAGGTGCCGGGCCTCCTCGGCGAGGGCCGCCAGGAAGGGCCCGCTGGAGGGGTGCACGGGCAGGCCCGCGGCCAGCACCTCGGCGCTGGCCTGCCGCTGCTCCGCACGGAGTTCGCCGCGCGAGCAGCCGGAGTCGGCGCTCTCCTCGGGGATCGCGCCCCGGCACTTGCCCGGCGGGGCGGCGGCGAGGACGCTGACGGGTTCGGCGTAGAACCGGCGCAGGTCCTGCGGGTCGAGGAGCACGAGCACGGTCCGCCCGGATCTGGTCCGTACGAGGGCGGGCGCGTCCCCGCGGCGGGCGCGCAGGGCACGCAGCGCGGCGGCGGAGGCACGCACCTCGCCGGGGCGTGGCCGGGCGAGACCGCGCAGGAGGTCGCCGAGGCCGGCGAGGGTGGCGCGGCCGGTGCTTCCGGGGGCGGAGGCGGCGTACCGGAACGACGGCCTCACGAAGGTCCGCCGGTCGGGGCCCGACGCGCCGGGCTCCGGCAGGGCGGGTCCGCGGTCCGCGAACGGTGCCGCACCGCGGGGTGACCGACCGACCCGCTCGGGACGCCGCCGGGCGGCGAGGGCCCTCACCCGGGCTCGGAGCCCGTCGAGGGCGGCCCCTTGGACCGTACGCATCCGTGTACCTCCGCGGCGGGAGCGACAACGCTCGGCGACAACGGCATCACCGTACGTCCCACCTGCGCACTCCGCGCCCCGAGGACCGCGTCGGGGGGCGAGCCCGACCAGCAGCGCCACGATGTCCGGCCCGTCGGTGAGGCAGGAGGTGAAGGCCTCGTGGTGCAGGGCCCGTGGCGAGCGGCCGCGGCGGACACGGGCGAGGGCCTCGGCGGGTGCCGGTCCCGGTCGACGGGGCACTGGGTGACCGAGAGGCCGGACCTGTTGTAGCCCGAGTGGCAGCGGACCAGTGAGGTGAGGCCCGAGTCGAGGGCCGGTCCCGCGGTGCGGGCGAGGCCGTGGGACGGTGTGGAGCCGGCCGGGGGTGAGCGCGGCGTCCGGCATGTCCGCCACGACGTTCTCGGCGCGTGGTCCCGGACCGTGGCCGGTCCGGGTGAAGGGGCTGATGACGAGGTCGAACTCGTCCCCGACAGCTGCGGGCCGGAGCTCGCCGGCAGGGTCGGTCCAGTAGTGGCCGCTCCTCCACGGGCCCGGTGCGATCTCGTCCCACGGGGAAGACGGTCCGGGTACGTCCCGGTCGCGCCGTCGGGTCCTCTTCACACGGCCGCGAGCTCCTGGGGACGGCCTTCAGAATCTCACACAACAGACTCTCATTCAGGGGCAGTCGGCGCGAAGGCCGCTTCACGGAAGGCGGTGCGCGGCGTACCTCGCCCGGGCGTCGGCAGGAGGACCGCCCAGCGGCGGTGGCGGGGGGAGATCCAGAGGGCCGCGCCACCGTCCTGCGGAGCGTGGTGGGTCCAGACCCCGTGCGGGGCGGGGTCCCAGAGCAGGCCGCGGGCGGGGGTGAGTTCACCGGTGCGGATCCGGAGCGACTCGGTGGTCCAGGCGCGGCTGATGCCCGCAGCGTCCGCAGCGTCCGCAGGGTCCGATGGGTCCACCGGATCCAGGAGGCGGCACAGGAAACGGACGAGGTCGGCGAGGGGCGCGCGGAGGGTGCCGTCGGCGAAGCGGGTGCCGGTCATGCCCAGGGGGTGCCAGACCCGGGTGGCCGCGAGGTCGGCGAGCGGGCTGCCGGAGAGCTGCTCGGCGAGGCGGGTGAGGTGGGTGAGGGCGGCGGTCCCGCCCGGGTGCGTGAGGAGGTGGTGGGCGGTGGTCCCGGCGGGGACGCCCTCGGCGGCCGTGTCCCCGTAGGCGGCGAGCGGCGTGTGCAGCCGCAGGGCGCCCTCGTCGACGAGGCTGCCGATGACCGGCCAGAGCGCGAGGACGCCGCTGAGGGCGTCCACGTCGAAGGCGGTGTCGGCGGGGTGCCCGCCGTCCGAACCCGCCTGTGGTCCCTCGGGTCCGCCGACGGCCCACACCGCCCCGGGGTCGGCGGACTCCACGAGGGCCCGGACGGCGGTGGCCTGGTCGCACAGGGGGGTCATGGTCGCCCACGTTATCGAGCCGGGCGACGGCCTCGCGGCAGGCCGCCGCGGAGTCCGCGCTCCCGCCACCCGAATGCCCCGTGCCCCCGCGCCCCCGCGCCCCCCGTGCCCCCGCGCCCCCGTGCCCCCCAGCAGGAAGGGGCGGGGTGCCCGCCGGCACCCCGCCCCCCGCCTGCTGCCGGACTAGCTCTTGTCCGGGCGGTCCGTCACCCGCAGGGTGTTCAGCAGGGGCTTGCCGAATCCGCTGTGCGTGACGAAGCGGACGTTGAGCACCCCGTCCGTGACCGTGACCGTGTACGTACGGGTCAGGGCCGTGTAGGTGCCCGCCTCCAGGGAGATGTCCAGGGAGGGCAGGACCTGTGTGCCTTCGGCCAGGACGTCGAAGACGCGCTTGTTCGGCTTGGTGGAGGAGAGCTCCGCGAAGCCCAGCTCCACCGTGTAGGTACCGTTCGGCACGTTGTCGAAGCGGTATTCGTACATGCCTTCACGGGCGTTGCGGAACATCCGCTGGTCGTCCGTACCGGCGATGGTGCGGCCGGTGGACTGGACGGTGCCGTTGCCCTGGTAGCCGTAGGAGCCGGCCGTGTACTTGCGGTCCGCGGACCAGGCGTCGCCCAGGCCGTCCGTGGTGGCGTAGCCGGATCCGGCGTCCACCCCGACCTGGTAGCGCGGAACGACGACCTTCACCGGGACGGAGAGGACGGGGGTCCGGCCGCTCGCCGAGGTGATCTTCAGGTCGGCGGTGAGGACCGCCCCCGGGGTCAGTCCGGTGGTGTCCACCGAAAGGGTGACCGGGACCTTCGCGCCGGTCGCGAGGTTGCCGGTCGCCGGTGTGGCGGTCAGCCAGGTCGCGTCCTCGGAGACCGTGAACGCCGTGCCGAGGCCCGGGTTGGTCAGGTCGAGCGTCCGCGTCCGCTGCTGGTTCGCCGGGAGGACGACCTCCACGGACGGCTTGGACGCCGTCACCTTTCCGGTGCGCAGGGACTGGGTCACGGCCGTCACGTCGGCGGCCTTGACGTTGACCGTCGCCGTGGCGGACTCGTACTGGGGCGCCGCCAGCGAGACGGGGAGCGAGCCCGACGGGCTCTGGACGACGTATCCGCCGTCCGCCGCGGTGGTCGCGGAGACCGCCGAGTCACCCGTGCCGACGGTCACCGTGGCGCCCGGGACGCCGTTGCCGTCGTTCGCGTCGAGCACCCGGCCCGCGACCACACCGCTCTTGGTGGTGCGGAAGGCGATGGACAGGCCGTCCGTGATGACGGCGGTGTTGAAGGAGTACTTGAACGCGTCGGTACCGGTCGCGTTCTCCACACCGACGGTGGCCGTGGAGCCACCCTTGATCCCGGTGCCGCCGGTCCCCTTGTAGGAGTAGGAGACGGTGCCGTCCTCGCCGATCGCGGCCGAGAAGGAGAACTTGTCGGCCTGGGCCGACCAGTGGGACACCTGGCGCCACTCGATCACGTAGCTGCGGTGCGGAGCGGTGCCGGTGACGGCGGTGAAGACGCCGGAGCCGCTGCCCGGGGCGCCGACGACCAGGTCGTCCCAGAACGGGTACAGGGCCGCGTTGGGCGTGGCCGTGCTCGGGAGGTCCCCGTTGATGTCGCCGGTGTTGTTCCCGCCGAAGCTGACGGTGCCGTTCGTGCCGATCCAGGCCTGGCCGTACGTCTTGCCGTACAGGGGCAGCGGGAAGGGCAGGTCGACGCGCTCGGTGGTGTTGTCACCGGTGAGCGCGAGCTGGCGGGTGCCCTCGGCGTACGGGCGGTCGCCCGCGGCGGCGCAGGCGTAGCCGTAGCCGTCGGTGCGTTCGGGCAGGTTCACCGCGACGGTGGCATCGCCGGCGACGGTGACCTTCGCCGTGCCGCCGGTGACGCAGCGGGAGGCGTGGGTGGCGTTCACGTCGTACGTGCCGTGCGGCAGGGTGACCTCGAAGCGGCCCTGGGCGTCGGCGGTCGCGGTCACCGGAGTGTCCGCGACGGTGACGGAGGCGCCCGCGGCGGGTCCGGCTGCCGAGGACACCGTGCCGGTGAGCTTGCCGGAGGCGGCCTGGGTGAGGGTGAAGTCGCCCGTGGCGGTGCCGTTCTCGGTCACCGTGGCCGTCGCGGTCTGCTGCCCGTAGCCGAACTTGGCGGCGGTCAGGGTGTAGTCGCCGACCGAGAGGGAGGCGAAGCGGTAGCTGCCGTCGGCCGCGGTGGTGGTCGTACGGTCGATGGGGCCGTCGGCGGTGATCTTGACTCCCGCGACGGGCTGGTCACCGGAGCGTACGGTGCCGCCGAGCGCGCCGATGGCGCCGCGCGGGGCGGCGTTCACGGCGGCGAGGATGTCGAGGCGGCCCTCACCGAAGACGTTGTTGTCCGCGGCGTTGCCACCGCACTGGCTGCTGTCGGTGTCCAGGGCGGTGCCGTCCAGGAGCGACTCGGTCTGCGCGACGTCACCCTCCAGGGCGGGTGCGGCGGACCAGAGCAGGGCCACGGCGGCCGCGGTGTGCGGCGAGGCCATCGAGGTGCCGGAGAAGGCCTCGTACCCACCGCCCGGGACGGAGGAGCGCACGTTCACGCCGGGGGCGGCGATATTCGGCTTGACGATGCCGCCGGGGCCGGAGCCGCGCGAGGAGAACGACGCGATGGCGTTGTTGATGTCGAAGGCGCCGGAGCTGTAGGAGCTGGCGTAGTCGCCGGGCGAGCCGCTGGTGTTGCAGCTCGGGCCGGAGTTCCCGTTGGAGAAGGCCGGGAAGATGCCGGCGGCCCGCCAGGTGTCGACGATCTGCTGGTACCAGGTGTCGCCGCCGCTCCCGCCCCAGGAGTTGTTGACGATGTGCGGGGCGAGGTCGGGACGCGGGTTCTGGCCGCTCGGGTCGGTCGGGGCGACGATCCACTGGCCCGAGGCGAGGAGGGAGGCCTCGGAGCAGGAGTTCGACTCGCAGCCCTTGGCCGCGATCCACTTGGCACCGGGGGCCACGCCGATCTTGTTGGCGCCGCCGTCGTCGCCGACCATGGTGCCCATGGTGTGGGTGCCGTGGTCGTTGTTGTCGCAGGGGGCCGCGGTGGTGCACACGCCCGCCGGGTCGAACCAGTTGTAGGCGTGGTCGTAGGAACCGTCCGCCTTCTTGCCGCGGTACTGGTTGTTCACGGCCGGGTGCGTGTAGTCCACGCCGCTGTCGATGTTGGCGACGACGATGCCCTCACCGCGCACTCCGACCTGGTCCCAGACCTGCGGGGCCTTGATCCTGTCGATGTTCCACTCGATGGCGTCGGCGACGGCCTTCTCCCGCTTGCCCTCGGCGGGCTTGGGGAGGTCGACCTTGTCGTCGGCGTCGATCCGGGCGACCTCGGGGCGCTGGGCGAGGGTCCCGGCGAGCTTCTGGCTGCCGACGACGCGCACGGCGTTCACGATCCAGTACGAGGTGTACTCGGCGCCGGCGCCCTGCAGGGCCTTGACGACCTCGGCCTGACTGCGCGCGGCATGGTCCTTCTTGATCCGCAGAACCGTTTCGGCCTTGGCGGCGCGGGTCTGCTGCTTCCCCGCGGCGGTGAGGTCGGCGGCACTGTCGAGGTAGACCCAGAAGGCGGCCTTGGCGGACTCGTCGAGCTGGGCGCGGAGCTTGGGTTCGATCTTGAGCTCGGCGGCGCTCGGGCCGGGGACCGGATCCGGTGCGGCCACGGCGACCCCGGCGCCGATCGGCAGGAGCAGGACCGAGGTGACGGCGGCGAGCGCCGTGCGTAAGGACCGGGAAGGCCGTGATGGTCCCGCGGATCCTGAGGGTCGTGAGGACCGGTTGTCGCGTTGGGCCACGTGTTGTCTCCTCGTACGCCGTGTGCGGGTTGTGCGGGAAGGGTGTGCGTGACGTGCGCGGGTCATGGTGAACGAGGCGTCATGTTCATTACAAGGGGGGCTTTTCGGCCGTCCTCCGGCGCGCCCCGGTGGCCCGTACCGGCCGGGCGGGCCAGCCTGAAGACATGACTGCGCCCGCCGAGCCGTCCGGAGCCGCTGTCCCGATCGCGTCCGCGCGTGGTCGGTGGATCCTGCTGACCACCGTGCTCGGGTCGACCATGGCCATGCTGGACGGGACCGTGGTGAACGTGGCGCTGCCGCGCATCGGGGAGGATCTCGACGCCGATCTGGCGGTGCTCCAGTGGACGGTGAACGCCTATCTGCTGACCCTGGCCGGGCTGATCCTGGTCGGCGGGTCACTGAGCGACCGCTTCGGGCGGCGCCGGATCTTCGTGCTGGGCGTGGTGTGGTTCGCGGTCGGCTCGCTGCTGTGCGGCATCGCGCCGAACGCCGGGGTGCTGATCGCCGCACGGGCTCTGCAGGGCATCGGTGGGGCGCTGCTGGCGCCCGGCTCCCTGGCCCTGATCCAGGCGTCCATCCGCGCCGAGGACCGGGGCCGGGCGATCGGCCTGTGGTCGGGGCTCGGCGGCGTGGGCGCGGCCGTGGGACCGTTCCTCGGCGGCTGGCTGGTGGACGGGCCCGGCTGGCGGTGGGTGTTCCTGCTGAACGTTCCGCTGGCTGCGGTGTGCGTGCCGGTCGCGTTGCGGCACGTACCGGAATCGCGGGACCCGCAGGCGCACGGGCGGTTCGACGTGGCCGGGGCGGCACTCGGTGCGAGCTCCTTGGGGCTGATCACCTACGCGCTGATCGAAGCCCGGTCCGGAGCGGCGGCGGTGATCGTCGCGGCGGTGCTCGGGGTCCTGCTGGGCATCGCCTTCGTCCTCGTGGAGCGACGGCGGGCCGATCCGATGGTGCCGCCCGACATCTTCGCCTCCCGGCAGTTCACGGCGGTCAACCTGGTGACCCTGTGCGTGTACGCGGCGATCGGCGGGTTCTTCTTCCTCGTCGTGCTCCAGCTCCAAGTGGTGTCCGGCTACTCGGCGCTGGCCGCCGGGGCCGCGATGCTGCCGACGACCCTTCTCATGCTCCTCCTGTCGGCGCGCTCGGGTGAGCTCGGGGAGCGGATCGGGCCGCGCGTCCCGCTCACGGTGGGGCCGCTGCTGTGTGCGGGCGGGACGCTGCTGATGCTGCGGGTGGGGCCCGCGGCCTCGTACGTACAGGACGTACTGCCTGCGATGGTCGTCATGGGCATGGGCCTCGTGGCCCTGGTGGCCCCGCTGACGTCGACTGTGCTCGCCTCGGTGGATCCCGGCCGGGCGGGCCTGGCCAGTGGGATCAACAACGCGGCGGCGCGCGTCGCCGGGCTGCTCGCGGTGGCGGCGCTGCCGCTGCTGTCCGGAATGGGGCCGGAGTCGTACCGCTCGGCGACCCAGTTCGACGCCGCTTTCGGGCGGGCCATGCTCTGGTGCACCGGAGCGTTCGTGGCCGGGGCCGCCCTGGCCTGGGCGACCGTACGCTCCCCCGCGCCCGAGGCCTGCCACCCCCAGTGTCATACGTACTGTGCGGTGTCGGCCCCGCCGCTCGAACCCCGTGAGAAGTCCGGCTGATCCCGTGTGCTGGAGCGCGACGGCCGATCTGCTGGCGGGTGCGGCGATCTCCGCCGCCGGCATCGTGTGCGTGGCGCGGGTGCGGCGGGCCCGTGACCTGCCGGTCGCCGCGCTGCCGCTGCTGCTGGGCGCGCACCAGCTGGTGGAGGCCGCCGTGTGGCCCACGGGCGGCGACTGCTCCCCGGCCGCCACCGCCTGGGGCCGTGATCGCCCTGCCCCTGCTGGCGCTCTGGGTGCCGGCCGGGTTCCTGCTGGCGGCCGCGCCCGAGGCCCGGCGCCGCCTGTGGGGGCCGCTGGCCGCCGGGCCGGCCACCGCCGCAGTGCTCACGTACTGCCTCGCGACCCGGCCGGTGACCGCCGAGATCCGGGGCCACACCATCGGGTACGGCGTGAATGTTCCGTGGATGCCGCTGGTCCTGACGGGCTACCTGTTCGCCACGCTGGGCTCCCTGCTGCTCGGTGGTGACCGGCGGCTGCGGACCTTCGGCCTGGTGCCGGCGGCGGGGGCGCTGGCCTGCTCAGCGCTGTGGCGGCTGGAATTCGCCTCCACCTGGTGCGCCTTCGCGGCGGTCGCGTCGCTGCTGGTCCTGGGCTGGGTCGGACGCCCACCGACCGCTTCCCCTGTCACGTGATCGACCGAAAGTTACCTAGACGTATGTAGTGACTTCACACGCGGGCAGCAGTAGAACTCGTTCCCATTCCACCACGAGTGAGGAACGTCACATGAGCGAAAGATCCCTGCCCAAAAGCGGCTCCAACGGGCTTTCCCGTCGCGGTTTCCTCGGTAGAACAGGTTCCATTATTGGGGCGGTGGCGCTGGCGGGTCACATCACCCCGGCGCATGCGGCGGCCCCACCCGGCCCGATCGCCGACGGAGCCCGCGTACCGGCCCTGGTCATCGGCACCGGCTACGGCGGATCCGTCGCGGCGCTGCGGCTGGCGCAGGCGGGCGTGGACGTGCAGATGATCGAGATGGGCATGTCCTGGGACACCCCGGGCTCCGACGGCAAGATCTTCCCGAAGGTGACCACCCCGGACTACCGCTCCTTCTGGCTGCGCACCCGGACCAAGGCGCCGCTCAGCAACTTCCTCGGCTTCCCCATCGACAAGGACGTCCCGAAGTACACCGGGATCCTGGACGCCGAGGACTTCGCCGGCATCACGGTCTACCAGGGCCGCGGTGTCGGCGGCGGCTCGCTGGTCAACGGCGGCATGGCGGTCACGCCCAAGCGCGCGAACTTCGCCGCAGTCCTCCCCTCGGTGAATGCCGACGAGATGTACGACACCTACTACCCGAGGGCCAATGCCGGCCTCGGGGTCGGCATGATCGACCCGGCCTGGTTCGACACCGCCGACTGCTACCAGTTCTCCCGCGTCGGCCGCAAGCACGCCCAGCGCTCCGGCTTCGCCTGGACCTTCGTGCCCGACGTGTACGACTGGGACTACATGAAGCAGGAGGCCGCCGGCACCGCCACCAAGTCGGCCCTGGCGGGCGAGATCCTCTACGGCAACAACCACGGCAAGAAGTCGCTGGTGCAGACCTACCTCGCCCAGGCGAAGGCCACCGGCCGGGTCGCCATCTCGGCGCTGCACAAGGTCACTTCGGTCTCCCCCGCCGCGGGAGGCGGCTACACGGTCACCATCGACCAGATCAACACCACCGGCGACACCGTGGCCACCAAGACCGTCACCGCCGACCGGGTCTTCTTCGCGGCCGGCAGCGTCGGCACCAGCAAGCTCCTGGTCAAGCTGAAGGCCACCGGGGCGCTGCCGAACCTCAACGGCGAGGTGGGCAAGGGCTGGGGCGAGAACGGCAACGTCATGTGCGGCCGCGCCAACCACATGTGGGACCCGACCGGCAAGCTCCAGTCCACCATCCCCTGCTCCGGCATCGACAACTGGGACGCGGGCGGCGCCTTCGCCGAGGTCGCGCCGCTCCCCACGGGGATCGAGACGTACGCCTCGTTCTACCTGTCGATCACCAAGAACCCGAACCGCGCCGAGTTCACCTGGAACGCGGCGACGGGCAAGGCCGAGCTGAGCTGGCAGACCGCCTGGAAGCAGCCGTCCATCTCCATGGCCAAGACGATCTTCGACAAGATCAACTCGAAGGAGGGCACGATCTACCGGACCGACCTGTTCGGTGCCAACAAGATCTGGAACGACACCCTCACCTACCACCCGCTCGGTGGTGCGGTCCTGAACAAGGCAACCGACAACTACGGGCGCCTGCACGGCTACACCGGCCTGTACGTGATCGACGGCGCGCTCATCCCCGGCAACGCGAGCGTGAATCCCTTCGTCACCATCACGGCACTCGCCGAACGCAACATAGAGAAGATCATCGCCACCGACCTTCCGTAGGGCCGCGTCCTCCCCCCAGCGGCCGGGGCCGTTCGGATCACCCGAACGGCCCCCTTTTTCTGCACACCCCGCGCGCTCCGCGCTCCGCGCCCCCTCCTGGCTCCCGGCTCCCGGCTCCCGGCTCCCGGCTCCCGGCTCCCGGCTCCCGACTCCCGGCTCAGTGCCCGGGCAGCACGCAGACGCTGTCCAGGCCCAGCACGTGGTTGAGGCGGCCGAAGGCCAGCCAGGAGCCGATGCTCATCGTCAGCTCCACGATCTCGAGCTGGCTGTACTGCGCGGTCATCCTGTCCCAGAACTCCTCGTCGAGCCCGTGGTGGTCGAGGGTGTACCGCTCGGCGTACTCCGCCGCCAGCCGGGTCCGCTCGTCGAAGGCGTCGGTCGTACGCCACTCGGCGACCGCGTCGGAGAACTCCTCCTCGACCTTCTCCCCGTCCCGCTCGGTGCGCCAGTCGAGGCAGAAGACGCACCCGTTGATCTGTGCGACGCGCAGCCGGGCCGCCTCGAACTCGCGCAGGCCCAGGGTGGTGTGGGCGTACACCGACAGGGAGAAGTTGGCGGCGGCCATGCCGATGCCGGGGACCATGTCGCCCCACACGTACTCGATCGGGTGCTGGCCTTCAGGGATGTCGATCCTCATGACTGTTTCCTTCCGAGTCTGCCGATGGCGGGGCGCAGCGGGATGTCGAGGGCGTCGTAGAGTCCGGGTTCCGCCTCGACGAGCCAGTCGATGGCGCCGACGAGGCGGCCGACGGCGGTGGCGTTGCCACCCGCCGAGCGGTTCTCGCCCTCGTCGGTGGCCTCGATGGTGACCTCGATGCGCGGGCGGCCCTCGATGACCACCCGGTGGGCTCCGTCGCCGCCGTCGGGCGGCACGGGCCAGTCCGGTGCGCACGAGGGGTGGATGCGGGTGACGTGCTCGATGACGATGCGCGGCTCGCCCTCGACGATGCCCTGCACCTCGAAACGGATCGCGCCCTGGGTGCCGGCCTCGAACTCGCCCATGGTCCGGGTGGTCACCGTGGTGTCGAGCGGCCGTCGGTCCGACGTCTCGCGGATCTCGTCGAGTTCGACCCCGAGCGCGCGGGCCATCATCCGTATCTGCCCGCCCCACACCATGGTCGGGATCGAGGGCATGAGCATCATCGGCTCGTAGTCCATGGGCTGGCCCATGCCCACGAGGTATCGGACGGAGTCGGGCTGGTCGTAGGTGGAGTAGTCGAAGATCTCCTGGCAGCGGATGACGTCGATGGTGGTGCCGAGTCCGCTGAGCAGGAGCGGGAGGACGTCGTTGCCCCACCCCGGGTCGACACCGGAGGCGAAGAGCGATCCGCCGCCCTCCGCGACGGCGGCGAGCACCGGGTCACGGAACTCGGGCGGAGCGCTCCGGTGGTCGTAGAGCGGGTACAGGGCGGGGCTGACGACGACCGCGCCGGACCGGACGGCGCGGGTGATGTCGGCCAGGGCCTCGTCGGGCCGGACGTCCCCGGACGCGGCGTACACCACGGCCTGGGGGCGGGCGGCCAGTACGGCTTCGATGTCGTCGGTGGCCTCGACCCCCAACAGGCGGTCGAGTTCGCCGAGTTCGCCCGCGTCGCGGCCGACCTTGGCTGGATTGTGGACGATGACTGCGCAGAGTTGGAGCGCGGGATGGGCCTCGACGGCACGGATCGCCAGACGGCCCACGTTGCCGGTACCCCAGACAACCGTGGAAATCATGCGCGGAGGGTAGCCACAGGTCCCTCACGTTGCCAGAGTCGCGCGGCCCGAACTCGTCGGCCCGGGCGGGTTACTGGTTCTGGCCACCCAGGACGAAGAGGAGGTAGACGAAGAAGGCGAAGAGGTGGCCGACGAACAGGTAGGCGACCAGCCGGATGATCAGACCGCGCGGGAACTTGGATTCGAAGCGGGCCCGAATGGTCGCGGGCGCGGATACGGTCGCGGGCGCGGGTACGGTCGTGGGCGCGGGCTTCTCGGCTTGGGACATGGGTACGGCTCCTCCGCTATCGGTGATGCGTGGTCGTGGGCGTGGGCGTGGGCGTGGTGGGCGCCGCCGTGGTGGCGCCGCCGAGGCACAGCCCGGCGAGGCTGCTCTGCAGCAGCGTGTGGACGAAGAGCAGGTCGGCCCCGCCCGAGGAGGCCGCACCGATCCGGTGCGGTGTGAGCGAGTCGAAGTGGGCGCTGTCCCCCGGCTCCAGCAGGTGCTCGGCCTCGCCCAGGTGCAGCCGCAGCCGCCCGTCCAGGACGTACAGCCATTCCTCGCCGGGGTGTACGCGGACCAGCTCGTCCTGGCTGCGGCCGTGCGGCACGTGCACGCGCAGCGCCTGCATACCGCGGCCGGAGCCGCCCGCCTGCCAGTACGTCCAGCCGTCGGCCTCGCGGGCGCCGGGACCGCCGGCCCGTACGATGGGATCCGCGGCGGCGGGGGTCTCGCCGAGCAGCTCGGAGACGGTCGTGCCGTAGGTGCGGGCGAGTCCGAGCAGGAGCGGCAGCGAGGGCTGGCGCCGGCCGGTCTCCAACCGGGACAGGTGGGCGGGCGAGAGCCGGGCCCGTGCGGCGGCGGCCTCCAGAGTGAGTCCGGCGCGGCGGCGCAGGTCCCGCAGCTGCGGGGCCACGGCGGTCAGCTCGTCCGCCGGTTCGTCGGTACCGGCCGTGCCGTCGGGGCCGGTGTCGGATCCGGGTGTCATACCCCCGATTGAGCCAGATTCTTGCCTTCCTGGCAAACCTCCTTGCCTCTGAGGCAAATCACAGGCGAAGCAGCTCGGCCCTCACCTGTTCGAGGGCACGTTGCCCGGCGAATGCGTCACCACGGTTGCATGGGGTCCCGCTCCGTACAGGCTGGGAGGCACCGCACCGGAACACCCACGGCGAGGGACGATGATCGTATCGATGATGTCCATGCCGGAGGGCACCCTGACGCGGGGCCACGTGTCGGAGGCACGCGAGCGTCTCGCCACGTCCCGCTTCCTCTTCGTGGACGTGGAACTGCCCGAGGAGAGCGCACCCGGCGAACAGCCGATCGCCCATCTGCTCGGCCTGGAGGCCGAGGACGTGGCGTGGCTGGGGCGGGAGGAGGAATCCGTCCGGGCGGAGATCTTCGGGGACGGCGGCGCCTTCGTCGTGCCCGCGGTCGACACGGACCGGGTCATCCGTGTCCACGCGCTGGTGACCGAGCGGTACCTCCTCACCGTGCACCGGGGGCCGGCCCCCCTGATCGGGAACGTCACCGCCCGCTTCCCGCTCGAAAGCCCGTCGGACTCCGTGGCCATGCTGTTCCTGCTGCTGGACGAGGCGATGGAGACATACCGCCGGGCCGCCGTCCAGGCCCTGCTGGAGGTGGAGGACCTGGAGGACGAAATGTTCCGCCGCCGCCAGCCCGAGCAGCTCTACCGTCTGGCACGGCTGCGGCGCACCGCGGCCCTGCTGCACCACACCCTCCTCCCCTACCACCGGGTGGCGGAGGAGACCGTCACGCGCCGGGTGATGAACCGCGGCTTCCAGGAGGAGCGTCAGCGGCTCGTCCGCGAGTACCGGCGCACCGCGAATGTGGTGCTCGCGGACATCGAGTCCCTTCAGGAGTCCGCCCGCCGGGCCTTCGGCAGCTACTCCTCCCTGGTGTCGGGCGACCAGAACGGCGTGATCAACCGCCTGGCGGTGGTATCGACGATCTTCCTGCCGCTGACCTTCCTGACCGGGTTCTTCGGCATGAACTTCGCCTACCTGACGGACGAGCTGGAGAGCAGGGCCGTCTTCTGGCTGCTCGCCGTGGGCCTGCAGGTGGTCTTCCTGCTCATCGCCCTCTACGTGCTCCACCGCACCCGCCTGTGGCGCAGACTGCGCGAGGACGACGGCGACCTCGACGACGAGTAGCGCGGCCGTTCCTCGGACTCAGGCCGTCTCTTTCGGATCTTGCCCGGCCCACGCCGCCAGGACCGTGTCCACCGTGTCCGACTCGGCCGCGGACTTGTCCGGGCGGTGGCGCAGGACGCGCGCGAAGCGGAGGGCCACTCCGGCCGGGTAGCGGGAGGAGCGCTGGAGGCCGTCGTAGGCGATCTCGACGACCAGTTCCGGGCGGACCCGGACGGTGAAGCCGTCGTCCTCGACCGCCAGCTCGCGCAGGCGCTGCGTCTGCCAGCGCAGCATCTCGTCGGTGAGCCCCTTGAAGGTCTTGCCGAGCATGGCGTACGCCCCGTCGGCGGTACGCGCACCCAGGTGCAGGTTCGACAGCAGGCCGGTGCGCCGCCCGTGGCCCCATTCGGCGGCGAGGACCACCAGGTCCAGGGTGTGCACCGGCTTCACCTTGAGCCAGTGCTTGCCGCGCCGGCCGGCCGCGTAGGACGAGTCCAGCGCCTTGACGACGACCCCCTCGTGGCCGCGGCGCAACGTCTCGGCCCAGAACTCCTCGGCCTCGGCCCCCTGCTCGCCCGGGGCCTCGACGGCGAGGCGGCGGACCCGGGCGCCCTCGGGAACGAGCGTGGTGAGGGCCGCGTACCGCTCGCGCACCGGCAGGTCGAGGAGGACGTCCTCGCCCACGGCCAGGACGTCGAAGAAGTAGGGGGCGACCGGGAGGGTGCGGCGGGCGGCCTCGACGTCGACCCGGGAGCCGACGCGGCTCGCGATCTCCTGGAAGGGGACGGGGCGGCCGTCCGCCGCCCGTCCGATCACCTCCCCGTCGAGGATGAACCGCTCCCCCGGCAGTGACCGGGCCAGTTCCGCCACCTCCGGCAGCCGCCCGGTGATCTCGTCCAGGGAGCGCGTGTAGATCCGTACGTCGTCGCCCTCGCGGTGGACCTGGACGCGAATCCCGTCCAGCTTCTCCTCCACCGCGCACGGCCCGAGCGCGGCCAGCGCCTCGGCGACCGACTTCGCCGTGCCCGCCAGCATCGGCTGTACGGGCTGCCCCACGCGCAGCGTGACCGTCCGCAGGGCCTGCTCGCCCTCGGCCAGTACGGCGACCGCCACCCGGGCCAGCGAGCCGTCCAGCATCACCGCCCGGCGCAGTGCGGCGGCCGGTACCCCGGCGGCCGCGGCCACGCCCTCCAGCGCCACCGCGTCGAGCGCACCCTGGCGCACCTCGCAGGACAGCAGGCTGCGCAGGAACGCCTGCTCGGCCCCGGTGGCCCGGCCCAGCAGGTCGGCGACGATCCGGCCGCGCCGCGCCACGGACCCCGCGCCCGCGACCTCGACCAGTTCGCCGACGGCGGTGTCGACGTCCCGGACGGTCAAGCCGGGGTCGGCCGCCGGTTCGATCTCCCGGCCGAGCGTGCGCCAGCCGATGCCCGGGCGGCCCTGCGGGAGGCGCCCGGAGAGATAGGAGATGACCAGGCCGGCCTCCTCGGGGGGCGCGGCGGCGAAGAGCTCGGCGAGCAGGGCGGTCTTGCGGGACCGGGCGGCGGTCTCGGCGACCTCCCGGGACACGCGTGCGACGTCGGCCAGCAGCATGCGGCCATCCTGCCGCGCCCGGACGTACCGCGCAGGTCGGGCGCGCAGGTCGGGTGCACAGGTCGGGTGCACAGGTCGGGCGCGCATACCGCAGGTGCGGTACACCGGGGGCGCCTCATGGTCCTTGAGAAGGTCCGGGGTTACGCCTGTGGGTGCTCGGACCCCGGGTACCCGCCCTTTAGGGTGCCAATATGAAGCTCCGAATGCCCCGGCGCCGCCGAGACCGTCTCCTCGCGGGCGCCGCCGCGCTCGCCGTCGTGGCGGGCGCCGGTACGTTGACGGCCGCGTCCGCGTCCGGCGACGCGCCCCCGGTGCACCGCGAGGACCAGGTCCTGTCCATGCCCGGTGCCGGGATCGACACCTCCTATTTCACTGCGGGCGGCGGTGCGGAAAAGCGTCCCGCCGTGCTCCTCGGGCACGGTTTCGGCGGCAGCAAGGACGATGTCCGCGAGCAGGCCGAGCGCCTCGCGCGGGACGGGTACGCCGTGCTGACCTGGTCGGCGCGCGGCTTCGGCCGTTCCGAGGGCCGGATCGGCCTGAACGACCCCGAGCACGAGGTCAAGGACGTCTCCCGGCTCATCGACTGGCTCGCGGCCCGGCCCGAGGTGAAGCTCGACGCGGCCGGTGATCCGCGCGTCGGCGTCTCCGGGGCCTCGTACGGTGGCGCGATCTCGCTGCTCGCCGCCGGTCACGACCGGCGGGTGGACGCGATCGCTCCGGAGATCACCTACTGGAACCTCGCGGACGCCCTCTTCCCGAACGGCGTGTTCAAGAAGCTGTGGTCCGGCATCTTCTTCACCAGCGGCTCGACCGACGGGATGCAGCAGGCCGTACCGGGGCAGCGGTCCGGTCCGGCGGCCGCGCCCGGCTGCGGGCGCTTCCAGCCCGAGCTCTGCGCGATGTACGAACGCGTAGCGGTGTCGGGCCGGCCCGATCCCGAGGCCCGCGCCCTGCTGGAGCAGCGCAGTCCGTCGGCCGTCGGTGACCGGATCAAGGTGCCGACCCTGATCGTGCAGGGCCAGGAGGACTCCCTCTTCCCGCTGGACCAGGCCGATGCCATGGCCAAGGCCATCGCGGCGAACGGCGCACCCGTCTCCGTGGACTGGGCGGCCGGCGGTCACGACGGCGGCATGCGCGAGGCCGACCGGGTCGAGGCCCGGGTGGCCTCCTGGTTCGACCGCCACCTCAAGGGGGACGAGGGCGCCGACACGGGCCCGGCGTTCCGGGTCACGCGCTCCGGGGGCATCGACTCCACCGACGGCGAGGTCACGCTGCGCGGCGCGAGCGGCGAGCGCTACCCCGGTCTGGTGTCCGGCCCGCGCGATTTCGCCCTGACCGGACCGGAGCAGACCTTCGCCAATCCGGCGGGCGGCGCGCCTCCCGCCCTGTCCGCGCTGCCGGGCATCGGCGGGCAGCTCGCCGCCTTCGGGGCCGGGCTCTCGCTGGACTTCCCCGGGCAGAACGCCCGGTTCGAGACGGCGCCGCTCACCGAGGACCTGCGCATCACCGGCACCCCGACCCTCACCCTGAAGGTGAGGTCGACGGCTGCCGACGGTTCGGCCGTCCTGTTCGGCAAGGTGTACGACGTGGGGCCGGACGGCCGACAGCAGGTGCTGCCGAGCCAGCTGGTCGCCCCCGTGCTGGTGGAGAACGCCCAGCAGGGCACGACCGTACGGCTGACGCTGCCCGCGATCGACCACAGCGCCCCGGCCGGGCACCGACTGCGGCTGGTGGTCGCCGCGACCGACCTCGGCTACGCGACCCCGGCGGCACCGGCCTCCTACACCGTCGCGGTGGAGGGCCCGCTGGCCGTACCCGTCGCCGCGGAGGTACGGACCGCCGCGGCCGGGTTCCCCGCCTGGACCTGGTGGCTGCCGCTGGGCGCGCTGGCACTGGCCGCGGCGCTGCTGGGCATCCGGCGCCCCGGCCGCGGGCCCAAGGGGCCGCGGTCCGGCGGGGCGCAGCCGGACGCCGCGCTGGCCGACGTACCGCTGGAGATCAGCGGTCTGACGAAGCGGTACGCGAAGTCGCAGGACCGGTACGCGGTGCGGGACCTGTCCTTCCGCGTGGAGAAGGGCCAGGTGCTGGGGCTGCTCGGGCCCAACGGGGCCGGGAAGACCACCACCCTGCGGATGCTGATGGGGCTGATCTCGCCGGATGCCGGGGAGATCCGGGTGTTCGGACACCCGGTACGGGCCGGCGCGCCCGTGCTGTCGCGGGTCGGGGCCTTCGTGGAGGGTGCCGGATTCCTGCCGCACCTGACCGGCCGCGCCAATCTGGAGCTGTACTGGCAGGCCACCGGCCGGCCGGCCGAGGACTCGCACATGGCCGAGGCCCTGGAGATCGCCGGGCTCGGCGATGCGCTGGAGCGCGCGGTACGCACGTACTCGCAGGGCATGCGGCAGCGGCTGGCCATCGCTCAGGCCATGCTCGGCATGCCGGACCTGCTGATCCTCGACGAACCGACGAACGGCCTGGACCCGCCGCAGATCCGGGAGATGCGGGACGTCATGATCCGCTACGCCGCGGGCGGGCGGACGGTCATCGTCTCCAGCCACCTGCTGTCGGAGGTGGAGCAGTCCTGCACGCACCTGGTGGTCATGGACCGCGGGCAGCGGGTGGCGGCGGGCGAGGTCGCCGAGATCACCGGTGGCGGGGACACGCTGCTGGTGACGCTGGCGGGGCCGGTGGACGAGGTGAGCGTCGAGAAGGTCGCGGCGCTGGAGGGAGTGGGTTCCGTGGTGGTCGCCGACGACGGGCTGCTCGTACGGCTCGAAGGCGCGACGGCCACGGGGCTGATCGCCGAACTCGTACGGCTGGAGGTGCCGGTGACCGGAGTGGGACCGCACCGGCGACTTGAGGACGCGTTCCTCACCCTGATCGGAGGTGCGGCATGAGCACGGCGACGACGGTGCAGGAGGTGGCCCCGGGCTACCGGGCGAGCCGCACGCTGCCGCTGCGCGTGGAGGCGCTGCGGCAGTGGCGCCGGCGGCGGACGCTGGTGATGGGCGGGGTGCTGGCCGCACTGCCCTTCATCATGATCATCGCGTTCGCGGTGGGTGGCGGGCCGGACGGCGGACGCGGCGGGAACAACCGGATCACCCTGATCGACACGGCGACGGCCTCCGGCGCGAACTTCGCCGCGACCTGTCTGTTCGTCTCTGCCGGCTTCCTGCTGGTGGTGCCGGTGGCGCTGTTCTGCGGGGACACCGTGGCCTCCGAGGCGAGCTGGTCCTCGCTGCGCTATCTGCTGGCCTCGCCGGTGCCACGGGCGCGGCTGCTGTGGAGCAAGCTGGTGGTGGCGCTGGGCTTCAGCCTGGCGGCGATGGTGCTGCTGCCGGTGGTGGCGCTGGCGGCGGGCACGGCCGCGTACGGCTGGGGGCCGCTGAAGCTCCCGGCGGGCGGGGCGCTGGCGGCCGGGGACACGGTGCCGAGGCTCGCGCTGGCGGTGGCCTTCATCTTCGTGTCGCAGCTGGTGACGGCGGGCCTGGCGTTCTGGCTGTCGACGCGGACGGACGCGCCGCTGGGCGCGGTGGGCGGGGCGGTCGGGCTGACGATCGTCGGCAACGTCCTGGACGCGGTGACCGCCCTCGGGTCGTGGCGGGAGTTCCTCCCGGCGCACTGGCAGTTCGCGTGGGCGGACGCCCTGCAGCCACAGCTGGAGTGGGGCGGGATGGTCAAGGGGGCGGTGGTGTCGGTGTCGTACGCGCTGGTGCTGTTCGCCCTCGCCTTCCGCGGGTTCTCCCGCAAGGACATCGTGTCCTGAGTCCACCGGGACACAGGACACAGGGACGGCCCACGGACCCGGCGCGCAGCCGGAGTCGTGGGCCGTTCCCGTGGTCCGTCCGTGGCAACGCGGCCGCACCCGAGTGTGGCAAGGGGCCGATCGCCCTCGGCACGCTGAACAATCGCGGTCATCACGTGAGCGGGGACCTGGACCACCCCGACCGGGATCCCGAGCGGCGCGAGCTCGTCGCCGAGGCGCAGAACCGTTCGGGGTGGTGCTCCCCTGCATCGACTCGACGGTCGCGAGCCCGGGCGCCGACCCCGTTTCCGACACCATGAACCACCCGCAGATCCGGGTCGCCGCCGACGAGTTGCGCGCCAACGCAGGCCTGGCGCCCCTCGTGAAGAAGGGCGCCCTGGCCGTCGTCGGCGCCTGGTACTCGCTGGACACCGGCAAGGCGGACGTCCTGACGGGTGCTCCCGTCCGAAGACGGCCCAGCAGGTGTCACTCGGGCTTCTGCGCCCCCGGGATCGCGTCGATCGCAGCCAGCAGTTCCGCATCCAGCGGGCGGTCGGCGACGGCCGCGTTGGCCCGTACCTGCTCCGGGGAGGTGGCTCCCGCGATGACGGAGGCGCAGCCGGGCTGGGCGGAGAGCCAGCCGATGGCGAGTTCGAGGACGGTCCGGTCGTGCTTCTCGCCGAGCGCGGCCAGCGCTTCGACGACGTCGAGGCGCGCCTCGGTGACGTACGAGTCGCGGCCTTCGAGGCGGGAGCCGGCCGGTACGGCCGCACCCCGGCGGATCTTGCCGGTCAGCAGGCCGTTGGCGAGCGGGAAGTACGGGAGCACGCCGACGCCGTAGTGGAGGGCAGCCGGAACCAGCTCGCGCTCGACCGACCGCTCCAGCAGCGACCACTCGTTCTGGGCGGACACGAAGGGGACCGAGCCGGTCTCGCGGGCGACGTGGGCGGCTTCGGCGAGCTGCCAGCCGGAGAGGTTGGAGTGGCCGATGTAGCGGACCTTGCCCTCGGCGACGAGCTCGGTGAGCGCGGCCAGGGTCTCGGCGATCGGGGTGGCCGGGTCGGGGCTGTGCAGCTGGAAGAGGTCGATGTGATCGGTGTCGAGGCGGCGGAGGGACTCCTCGACGGCCCGCCGGATGTACGCGCGGCCACCGAGCGAGCCGGCGGCCGGCCCGTACTTCATGTCCACGCCGTCGTAGCCGAACTTGGTGGCGAGGACGACCTGGTCGCGACGGCCCTTGAGGGCCTGCCCGAGGTGGACCTCGGAGCCGCCGGCGCCACCGTAGATGTCGGCGGTGTCCAGGAGGGTGATGCCCGCGTCCAGGGCGGCGTCGACGACAGCGCGGGTGGCCTGGGCATCCAGTCGGCCACCGAAGTTGTTGCAGCCGAGGCCGACGGCGGAGACCTGCAGTCCTGAACTGCCCAGGGGGAGATAGCGCATGCGTTTCGTTCCTCCGACTCGACGGGTACATGATCAACGAACGGCCAGTCTAGGCGGCTCGCTCGGGCCGAGGAACGAAAATCCGGGCAGCCCGGTGTGAACGCCGTATGACACCTGCTGGGCGTCGCCTCCGAGCCCGGGCTCCCGGGCCTGCCCCCCGGTCCCGGGCAGATCCGCCCTTGCTGCCCCGCCGGTTCTCGTCGTTGTCGTCGGCCCCTCAAGGGCGCCTCGCATCCCCGCCCGCAAAGAGCAATCTTGTCTGGATCCGGTCGAGTTGCGACTGACAAATGCTTGCCATGGCGAGGACTTGCCGCTCCCCGGCCTTCACGTCGGCGCTGCCCGGTCGATAGACCCATGGCATGTTCTCCTCCTCTCAGTCCTCCGCCTTCTTCCGGCGCGGGCAGCGGCGCCGGCGGCTGATCGCGGCCGCCGCCGCGGTGCCTCTGCTGGCGTCGGGGCTCGCGGTCCTGCCAGCGCCCGCGCAAGCCTCCCCGGGCAAGCCCACCGTTCCCGCCGGGCCTTCGGCGACCCACCAGGTCACGCTGGTCACCGGCGACGTCGTCACGGTCACCACGATGGCCGACGGCAAGCAGACCGCCGAGGTCGACCGGCCGGACAGCGCCGTCGGCGGCGTGAAGATCCAGCAGATCAAGGGCGACCTGTTCGTCGTCCCGGACGAGGCCGTGCCGCTGCTGGGCGCGGACAGGCTGGACCGGCGGCTGTTCAACGTCACCGACCTGATCGAGATGGGCTACGACGACGCGAAGTCGGCCGCGGTCCCGCTGATCGCGACGTACGCCCGGACGAGGTCCGGTGCGGTCGTCGAGCCGACGGCCCCCCGGGGCAGCCGGCTGACCCGCAGTCTCAAGAACATCGGCGGTGCCGCGCTCAGCACCGAGAAGGGGCAGGCCCGTACCTTCTGGAGTTCGCTCGCTCCGCAGGGCGGCACGGCGTTGGGCGCCGGTGTGGCGAAGCTGTGGCTCGACGGTCGGGTGAAGGCCAGTCTGAAGGAGAGCGTGCCGTTGATCGGCGCGCCCGAGGCCTGGGCGGCCGGCTACACCGGCAAGGGGGTCAAGGTCGCGGTGCTCGACACCGGGATCGACGTCGACCACCCCGACTTCGCCGGCCTGATCGACGGCACGGCCAGCTTCGTACCGGGTGAGGCCGTCACCGACGTCAACGGCCACGGCACGCACGTGGCCGGCACGATCGTCGGCTCGGGCGCCGCCTCCGGAGGCGACAACAAGGGCGTCGCTCCCGGCGCGGACCTGTACGTCGGCAAGGTGCTCGGCGGCGCGGAGGGCTACGGCCAGGACTCCTGGATCATGGCCGGCATGCAGTGGGCCGCCGAGTCCGGTGCGGACGTCGTCAACATGAGTCTCGGCGACTCGTACCCGACGGACGGCAGCGATCCGATGTCGCAGACGGTCGACGCGCTGTCCGCTCAGTACGGCACGCTGTTCGTCATAGCCGCCGGCAATTCGGGACCGGAGAGCATCTCCGCACCGGGGGCCGCCGCCTCGGCGCTGACCGTGGCCGCCACGGACAAGCAGGACCGGCTCGCGAGTTTCTCCAGCACCGGCCCGCTGACCCACTCCGGCGGCATGAAGCCGGACATCGCGGCGCCCGGCGTGGACATCACCTCGGCCCGCTCGTCCCGGATGACCGATGGCGGCGAGGGTTCCTACCGCACCATCAGCGGCACTTCGATGGCCACCCCGCACGTGGCCGGCGCGGCAGCGATCCTGGCCCAGCAGCACCCGGACTGGACCGGCGCACAGCTCAAGGAACACCTGATGAGCACGGCGAAGGGCCTGGACGGCGGGTACTCGCCCTACGAGGTCGGTACGGGCCGACTCGATGTGGCCGCTGCCGTGCGGGCCACGGTCCGCGGCACCGGATCGCTCTTCTTCGGCAACTACACCTGGCCGCACGAGCCGAGCGACGTCGCCGTCACCAAGGACCTGACCTTCACCAACACCGGCTCCACCGACGTCACGCTGAACCTGTCGCTGTCCGGCGGCGGCCCGTTCACCCTGGGAGCGACCAAGGTGACCGTCCCGGCGAGCGGCACCGCCGCCGTCGCGGTGACCGGTGACCCGGGGGCCGCCCCGGCAGGCCGGCACGTCGGCTACGTGAGCGCCACGGACGCGGCGACCGGGCAGCCGGTGACCCGCACCTCCGTGGCGCTCCTCGAAGAGGACGAGCGCTACGACCTGAACATCAAGCTGGTCGGACGGGACGGCAGGCCGGCCGCCGGCTGGGTCGGAGTGAACCTCGCCGGTGACGTCTGGCCGTGGTCGCTCTACGTCGACGGATCGACCACCATGCGCATGGCACCGGGCACGTACACCGTCGCGGGGTACCTCGACGTGGCCGGCGAGAAGGCGGACCGTTCGGGACTGGCCGTGCTGGTCGCCCCGGAGACAGTGCTCAAGGGCGGCTCCGCCGACGTGGTGCTCGACGCGAGCAGGGCGCGCCTGCTGCAGACCGAGGCACCGGAACGCACCGAGGACCGCCAGCGCAAGGTCGACTTCAACGTCCACTACAAAGGACTCGACCCGTACCTGGACTACCGCAGCGCGTACGTGCTGCCGCCGATGTACGACGACGTCTACGTCTCACCGACGGAGCCGATGAAGCAGGGCGAGTTCATGCTGACCACCCGTTGGCGCAAGGGTGAGCCGCAGCTCGGCCTGAGCACGCCGGACGGCCGGCTCCGGCTGGACGCGCTGGTGCAGGCGGGCAGCGCCCTGGGTACCGCCACGGACAGGCTGGACCTCGTCCACGCGGGCAACGGCGCGGCGGCCGCGTACGGGAAGGTCAAGGCCAAGGGCAAGGTGGTCGTCGTCGACCGCAGCGACGAGGTCGCGCCGCAGGAGCGGGCCGAGGCCGCGGTCGCGGCCGGGGCGAAGGCGCTGATCGTGGTCAACGACGGCGTCGGGTCTCTGTCGGAGTACGTCGGCGAGTCGGTCATCCCGGTCGCCTCCGTGCACCGTGACGCGGGCAAGGCCCTCGTCTCGATGGCCAGGAGCGGCAAGGACAAGCTGACCGTCAAGCAGACCCGGTACACGCCGTTCGTCTACGACCTGACGCGGGACTACCCCGGCCGGGTGCCGGACCGGGCTCTGGTCTACCGGCCGTCCAAGGGCGACCTCGCCCGGATCGACGCCCGCTACTACTCCGCTGCGGGCGGCCGGGCGGCGGAGGGTTACCGGTCCGACTTCACCCTCAGCCCGTCGTTCAACCTTCCCGAGATCGAGTGGCACCCGGGCACCCGCACCGAGTGGGTGACTCCGGGCCAGGTCTGGAGGGAGTTCCACACGCAGGGCGTCGACGGGACCCTGCCCTGGTCGATGGTGTCGGGCGACAACACGTATGCCAAGGGCAGCACCACCCGGCTGGACTGGTTCGCCCCGGCGACCCGGCCCGGGCAGAGCGAGTCCTTCGGCGTGTACAACTCCCGCTGGCAGAACTACATGACCTGGAACGTCCAGGCGTGGGCCTCCGCCAGCGACAGAATGCGGCTGGGCGGGTACCTGCCGTGGGGTGAGACGCCCTCCCGCCTGCAGATGTTCCAAGGTGACAGGCTGATCCACGACAACCGGGTCAGCGGCGACATGCAGTGGCAGGAGGTGCCGGCGGGCAAGCTGCCCTACCGCGCCGTCCTCGACGCGGAGCGGCCCGGCGACGTGTTCCGGCTGTCGACGCGCACCCACACCGAGTGGACCTTCATGTCCGACACCGTCGACTCGGACTCCTTCGAGCCGTTCTCGGTGCTCAACCTGGACTACGAGCTGGAGTCGGACCTGCACGGCGACCTCAAGGCCGGTGGGAAGCAGCAGATCGCGCTGAAGCCGGTGTCCATGGACCTCGGCACCGTGCCGGGCACCGTCGCCGCGGTGGCGCTGGAGGTCTCGTACGACGACGGCGCCACCTGGCAGAAGGTGAGCCTGGCCAAGGGCGCCGGCGGCTCCTGGACGGGCTCGTTCACGGCGGACAGGAAGCCCGGCGGCTTCGTCTCGCTGCGCGCGAGTGCCGCGACGGACAGCGGCTACAGCGTCAAGAACGAGATCATCCGGGCGTACGGCCTGCGATGAACCGTAGTGTCGGGCCCCGGGGCGGCGACTCCTCGGGGCCCTTCCCGTCAGAACCGCTCCCATCAGGCACTATTCACGGTCTGCCGCCATGGCGCATACTCTCCCCGCTGCGGCAAGCGGAAGAGAGTCGGTCGCCGATGCTGGATGTTCTGGGCCTCGAACCCGATGACGAGCGCGTCTACCGGGCGCTGCTCGGGCAGCCGGACACCACCTCGTCCCTGCTGGCGGAGCAGCTCGTCCTGCCGCCGGCGCGCGCCGCCAGGGCGTTGTCCCGTCTGGTCGGATGGGGCCTCGTGACCAGGTCGGCGGACGAACAGTTCACCGCCGCACCGCCGGCCGTGGCCCTGGGCGCCCTCATCAGCGAGCGCCGGGACGGGTTGCGCATGGCCGAGCATGCGCTGGTGACGTTCGCCGAGGAGCACCGGGCGGCGATGACGGGGAACAGCATCAGCGATCTGATCGAGGTCGTGACGGGTGTCGACGCCATCCGCCACCGCTTCCTCCAGGTGCAGCAGGCGGCCCGCTCGCAGGTCCGAAGCTTCATCACCGCGCCCTTCGTCGCTCTGCCGCCCGGCGAGAACACGGCCGAACCCGTGGCCATCGGCCGTGGGGTGCACTTCCGGGCGGTACTGGACCGGGCCGTACTGGGAGAGCCGGGCATCATCGACGATGCGGTCGATTCACTGCGCAAGGGCGTGCAGTTGCGTGTCGCCGACCAGCTGCCGATGAAACTCGTGCTGGCCGATGCCGACCTCGGCCTCGTCCCGCTGGCAGTCACACGGGACGGAGAGCCCGGCGCCGTGCTGCTGCACCGCAGCGGCCTGCTGGACGCGTTGGACGCGCTGTTCGAGACGGTATGGCGCACCGCCCACCCCCTCGAACTCTCGGGCACCGGCGCAGAAGCCGAACAGGCCGTCGAGCTCGGTGCGACGGGCCCGACCGACCTGGACCGGAGGATCCTCGGGCTCCTCCTGGCCGGCCTGACCGACCAGACGGCGGCGGCGCAACTCGGTCTGTCACCGCGGACGCTGCACCGACGCCTGCGCCACCTCACGGACTTGGCCGGAGTCCGCACCCGGATGCAGCTCGGCGGTCACGCCGTCCGGCACGGCTGGGTGGAGCCGAGCTGACGGGCCCCGTTCCGTTCTCTCACGCGGTGTTTTCTTAGCATCAGAGGTCAACAATTCTCCTGGTCGCCACCCGGACGACTAGAAAGGAGCGCATCGAACCGAACCTGTCAGCGGTCGGAATGATGGCGAAGGTGGTGATGTGCATGCGTGAGTGCAGCAGGATCCATTCGAATGCGGTCAGATTACTTACGAGCCGTCCGAGTTCTGGGCATCTCCCCTGAAGGGCCGGCCGCCATGCTGATACCGATAATGTTTTCTCCGGCGCTGGCCTCGGCCGACGAATATCGATCCCTGACATCGACCATCCGGTCGAAGGTGCAGGATGCCCAGGGCTTCTTCGGCGGAGCCGCGCGCAAGGAGGGCGAAATGCCCTACCTTCCCCTCCACATCCAACTGCGGGGTCTGTTCGTCGAGCTCTACATCGAGCTCCGCCCACGCAATACGAGCATGCGCCTCGCCGGGTTCCGGAACATCTTCGAGAACGGCCAGGCCCCGCCGGAAGCCTACGTACGGCACGTGCGGGACGCGGCCGCGCCACCGGGCCTCCCCCGAACGGAAGCCCTGCCGTTCGGGGGAGGCCGCGCCGACCTGGAGACGGCCGCCGCCGTCCGGCGCGCGGGGGTCCTGCTCGGGCGCCGGCCCTTGAGCAACGCGGTCGTCCGACTGCACCAGAATCGCGATCCGCGGAGCACCGCTCACGGAATGCTCGTGCTCTCGGAAATGCTCTGCGAGGCCGCCCGATATCCCGCACTGGCCGATGCGATGTCACGTATCTGGATGACCGGAGGACGGCTGTAGTCCGCAGCAGCCGCCTGAAGTCCAACGGTCCGAGGGCAGCGTCGCCGCCTTCACCTGACGACGGCGTCCCGAACCGGTCGCAGCATGAATGCGACCGGTTCGGGCCGTTGGCGGCGCATATGATTCAGGCGCACATTCGCCGGCGCCGGCCGAACGGCTGTTGGGCAGTCCGGACTGATTCCGGGATCGCACCGCAGTCCGCTACGCCGGTTCGACGGGCAGCCACAGTTCGCAGGTCGCGGTGCTGAAATCGGCCGCGCGCTCGAGGACCGCGACGATCGAAGGACCGGGCCGCAGACGCCAGGGGTTGGAGGGGAACCACTCGGTCGCGGTCGCGGCCCAGGTCGTCTGCAGTGCCTGTGGATGCGGTCCGGCGGTGCGGAAGACGGCCCACCTGCCGGCCGGCACCTCGATGGCGTCGAGATCGTCCGGGGCCGCCGTGTCCCGGGACACGGCGACGCCGTGCAGGTAGGTCAGTTCGCTGCCTTCCGTTCCGTCGGGGTCGAGGTCGTCGCAGACTTGCAGCAGGCCCCCCGGGTCGGCGTCGCCGAGGGACTTCAGCCGGAGATGCTCCTGCGGCGGCAGTGCGGCGATGTGCTGCTGGATGTGCGGATTGACGCCCTGATGGATGAGCGGAACCCGGGTGGCGTGTCCGACCAGCCGGAACGCGGGTCGGTCGACGAGGCGGGTGTCCATGGGGATGCTCCCTTCGACGGTCAGGCGGATCCTGAGCCGTGGTTGTGTGCGCAAAGGGCCTCCGTCGCGTCGCACGTCACGGGGTCCGACGCCGTGGACCGCACGGAACGCGCGTCCGAACGCCTCGGTCGAGCCGTATCCGTACCGGACGGCGATGCTCAGCAGATCGTCCTCGCCGCGAACGACGTCGGCGGCGGCGACGGTCATGCGGCGCCGGCGCACGTACTCCGACAGCGGCATGCCGGCCAACGACGAGAACATCCGGCGCAGGTGGTATTCGGTCGTGCCGAGCTCCCCGGCCAATCCGTTGACGTCGAGCTCCTCGGCGAGGTGCTCCTCGACGAGATCGACAAGCTGGTTGAGTGCCGAGATCACGGGGCCTCCTTTCGGTGTCAACCCTGCCCGGCCGGACCCCGGCCGGACCCGACCGCTGCGGACCGATCCGATCATGCGGCTGGACCACTCGGTCCGGGTGGACCCGGGGCACTCGGCCGCGCCCGCTCGGCGGGCCGGAAGACCGACGTGGTCGGCACGTCCCCGCGCGGGGTGCGCAGCGGCCCGGCCTCCCCGCCCCGCGAAGGGCGGAGCCGACCGGGCCGGGTCGGACTCCTCGGGTCACAGGCCGTTGACGCGGGCGATCCTCTCCACGACCAGCGGCGCGAAGTTCGTCGTGATGGCTCGGCCCGTCCTGCGGCCCAGCCGGGAGTGCTGGATTCGAACCTGTGCCAGCAGTCGGCGGCTGCGCAGCGCCATCTCCAGCTCGAACCGGGTACGGGGGTCACGCAGCCCCGCCCCGAAGAGCTTCTCCAGCTGCCGCATGCGGTACCGCACGGTCTGGGGATGCACGCTCAAGGCCTTCGCGGCCTCGGGGGCGCCACCCCCTTCGAGCCAGGCGAGGAGGGTCACCTCCAGGCGCTCGCTCTGACGTGGGGTCAAGCCGGCCAAGGGCCGCAGCGAGTGGGCGGCCAACGCGCGGGCCAGCGGTTGGTCCTGGAGGAGCAGCAGCGACGAGAGGTGGTCGTCGACGAAGACGGGCCGGGTCTCCACACTCGGGCGGGCCGGGGTCAGGGCGAGCAGGCGCAGGGCCCACCGCAGGGAGGACGCGGTGTCCGTGAGGGGAACTTCGTGGCCCACGGCTGCGAGGCGGCCGCGCAGCGGGAGTTCCAGCGTGGCGCGGGTGTCCGGGTCCGAACCCGGGACCAAGAGACAGGGCTGGCCCGCGAACACGCCGACGAGAGGGTTGTCGAGCAAGGCCGCCAACTGCTGCGTCTCGCCGGGCGTGGCCAGTACGACGGCTCGTACGGCTGGTGGCAGCGGCCAGCCGGCCGCTTCGGCCAGCTCGGCGAGGGACCGCCCGGAGGCAGACCTGGCGTCGGTGAGCGCCTTGAACAGGTCCTGACGTGCCCGGTCGGACGGTTCGGCCGACCCGTACCAGTCCCGGTGGCCTTCCTCCTGCTCCTCCTCGGTTCTGTCCTCGCCGGCTCCCTCTGTACGGGGGTCGCCGCCGCTCGGGTTCCGGCTACCGGGTTGCCGGTAGCCGAGGGCGGTGCACAGTGCTTTCTCCACCGAGAGCCTGAGCGCTTCGTCATCGATGGTGCCGTAGGCGTCGACATGTGCGGTGAGTGCCGGAGTCCCGCGCAGGAGCTCCTTCACTATCTCGTCGGCCAGCACGGGGAGCTCCCTGCGCAGGACGCGTGTCCACTCGCCGCGGGGGCGGGACCAGATGCGGTTCAGGAGTTCGCACATCGTTTTCCTCGTTCATGCGGGTGAGGCCTGTCCGATGGGAAGGCAGGAAGCCGACCGCAGGACATCTGAATCGTCGATCCTCTTGCTGGATAGGCGGGTTGATGCCTCGGTTCTGCCTCGTGGGAGCTTCGGTCCCTGCGGTCGTCCCTCAGCGGTGCCTCGTTGCTGTCGTCGGAATGCGGGGTGACAGGCGGCAGCGCCGCGGCCTGTCATGAACCCGTCGGAAGAAGATCTTCCGGATTGTTGGATGTGTGGAGACACGCTGCGGGAAATTATCACTTTTCGACAATTCCTGTGGAGATGCTGTGTGCCTCCAGCATGCTGCTCCTCTCGTCCCGCTACACGGCTGTCACGACGGGCCCCGCGCGGCCCTGGCGACACGGGCGGGTCAGGGGATCGTTCGGCCGTCGCGCAGTTCCAGGTGCTCGCCCGGGAAGCGCCGGCGGAAGCCGCTGTCGTGCGAGACCGCGACCACCGCTCCCGGGTACGCCGCGAGCGCCGCCTCCAGGTCCTCGACCAGGTCGAGCGCGATGTGGTTCGTCGGCTCGTCGAGTACGAGAAGGTCCGCGGGCCGGGTCACCAGGGTCGCGATCTGCAGCCGCCGCTGCTGTCCCGCCGACAGCGCCGCGACCGGAACGTCCAGGTCCTCCTCGCGGAACAGCCCCAGCGCCAACAGCTGTTCGGCGTACTCCTCCGGCAGCCCGGGCCGCCCGGCGGCGAAAGCCGCGAGCAGCGGGAGCCGCGTGGAGCGCGCCGGCAGTTCCTGCGCCAGGTACCCGATGCGGGCGGGCCGGCGTACCGCTCCTCTGTCCGGTTCGAGGTCGCCCGCCATGACGCGTAGCAGCGTCGTCTTGCCGGCTCCGTTCTCCCCCGTGACCAGCAGCCGCTGTCCCGGCGTGATGGCCAACCGGCCGTCCAGGCGCAGCCGTTCACCGACCGCCACCCCGTCGAATTGGGCGAGCGGCGCATCGGCGCGCTGCCCGGCGCCGCCCGCCGGCGGGGCCGCCGTGAACCGCAGGGGCTCGGGAGGCGCCGCGACGGGGTTGCCCCGCAGCCGGGCCAGCCGCTCCCGGGCCGCCCTCACCTGCCCTCCGAGCTTCGCCTCGTGGGCGCGGCGATGCTTGCCGAAGCCCTGCCGGGGTTCCTTGCCGGTGGTGGCCATCCGTTGCGCTGCCGCCTGGAGCAGTTCCTCGGTGCGGGCGAGCTCCTGGAGCCAGTCCGCGTACTCCTGTTCCGCACGGCGGCGGGCGGCGGCCTTTGCGGCGCGGTAGCCCGGCCAGCCGTCGCCGTAGCGGTGCACGGTGCGCGCACCGCGGTCGACCTCCAGGATCGTGGTGGCGATGCGCTCCAGGAAGCCGCGGTCGTGGGTCACCGCGACGACGGTGCCCCGATGTGCGCGCAGGTACTCCTCCAGCCAGCGCACCGCCGCGGCGTCGAGGTGGTTCGTCGGCTCGTCGAGGAGGAGCAGCTCGGGGGCGGCGGCCAGCACGCAGGCGAGCGCGAGCCTCGACTGCTCGCCTCCGGAGAGCGAGCCGAGGAGGCGGTCGCGGGTGATCCCGGCGAGGCCGAGGCCGTGCAGGGCGGCGTCGACGCGGGCATCCGCCTCGTATCCGCCGCGCTCCTCGTAGGCGATCAGCAGCTCGCCGTAGGCGTCGAGTTCGTCCTGCGGCGCCCCGGCGAGACCCTGCTCCGCCGCACGCAGCCGGTGTTCCATGTCGCGCAGTTCGGCGAGGGCGAGATCGACCGCGTCCTGGACGGTGCGGTCCGGGTCGAGGTCGAGGGTCTGGGCGAGGTGGCCGGTACCGCCGGGGAAGGTGACGGTGACCTGCCCGGCGTCCGGCACCTCGGCCCCGGCGAGCAGCCGCAGCAGCGTGGACTTGCCGGAGCCGTTCTCGCCGATGACTGCGGCCTTCTCACCCGGCCGAACGGTGAAGGAGACCTGGTCGAGGACGGTCCGGACCGCCGGATCCCGCGAAGCGCCCTCCCCGCGCCTCGGGCTCGCCGTCCGGCTCCGGGCGCGGTTGCAGCCAGCCGCGAATGGCGGCCTGGACGCCGGCCTGGAAGCGGGTGTCGGCGCCGAGTTCCTCCAGCATGCGGGTGATCCGCCGGCGGGCGGTGTGCACGTGCACTCCGAGCCGGCGCGCGATGGTCTCGTCCTTCAGGCCGGAGGCGAGCAGCCCGAGCAGTTCCCGCTCGTCCGAGGTGAGGGGGCTGCCGGGACTGCCGACGGGGGTGGCGCGCGCCCACAGCGACTCGAACAACGGCAGCGCGGCCCGGTGCAGCAGGGATTCGCCGAACACCAGGGCCGCTCCACCGGATCCGTCGTCGTTCCCGGGCGGCGGTGGCAGTAGGCAGGTCCGCCGGTCCACGAGGACCAGGTCAGTGGGCAGGCGCCGGCCGATCCTGGCCTGGAGGCCGAGTCGGGTGAGGGCGATCAGCTCCCTCGCCCGGTCCGGGAAGTCGGTGCCGCGCCGGTCGGTGACGGTCCGTACGGCGACGCCGCGCGCCAGCAGGCGGCGGAGGCGGTCCCGGACGACCTCCCCGGCCTCTCCCGCCCCTCCCACCTCTCCGGCACCCTCGCCGCCGGGCGCCGCCTCCGGTGCCTGCGGTGCCTGCGCCGTGCGGTCGAGTATCAGCACCTCCGTCTCGGCGGCGTCGAGCATGGCCTCCAGGCGGGCCCCGACCTCTTCGAGGCCCGTGAGGATCTCGATGCCGGCCGGGGGTTCGGGGGGCCTCGGGGGCTGCGGCGGAAGCCGGTGGGCCAGCCGGTCGGCGTAGGAGCGCAGGGACTTCAGGTCCGCCGACTCCTGGTGCAGCAGGGCCTGCCGGCGCTGGATGAGTACGCGCAGCAGGTCGGCCGGGTCGGCGGCCGTGTGGATCACCGGCCTGCTGTCGTCCTGCGTGCGGGCGGGAGTCCGGTCGTGCGGGTCGGTTTCGATCATGCCGGGGATTTTGACCGCCTTCACAGAGCCCCCACAAGTGTGCATGGCCACTTCTGAGGGGGGCTCGGCTCTGGTCCGGAGCCGCCCGCGGCGCTTGCATGGCGGCGACTCACAGCAACGCATCAGGCACTCATGGTTGAGGAGACCCCTTGTCAGAGTTCAGCGCAGGTTCGTCGGCGCCCACCCCTGCCGCACGACGGATATGGCGGAAAGAACTCCGCTCCGCCGGAGGAATAGCGGTTCTGCTGGCCGCCGCAATGACCTTGCAAGCGTCGCCGGCATGGGCCGCGGACCCCGGCCCCTCGAACGCCGTCCCCGGCCAGGACACCGCGACCCCGGTGCTCGTCGAGGGCATACGGGAGCCCGTGGACGCCAAGGCCGCCCCGGCCGACGCGGCACGCCAGCACCTCGCCGCGAACAAGAGCCGCTACCGGATCCCCCGGGCGGGCAGCGACCTCGTCCCCCTGGCGGCGACGGCCACCGGCTCCAAGGACGAGACGGTGCGCCTGCAGCAGAAGCACCGCGGTGTCGACGTCCTGGGCGGCCAGTACGTCGTGCGCATGCAGAAGCAGGACGGCAAGCGGGTGGTCACCGGCACCTCGGGGCACTACTTCACCGCCCTGAGCACCGACGTCACGCCCCAGGTCGCCGAGGACGTGGCGGTCCGCCGCGCCGTGGCCGCCACGGCCCGCCGGCTGGGAGCGGCACTCGGCAAGAGCCAGGCGCCCCGGTCCGAGTCCGGTGATCCGGCGGCCACCGGCATGACCGGTGAGGCCAGGGGCCTGGTCGTGCTGCCCAAGGGGGCCGGCGTCCTCGCCTACCGCGTCACCGTGCGCGGCACCGCCCCCGGCACCGGGGCCCCGGTCGTGGACGAGGTGTACGTGGATGCCCGCTCGGGCTACCCGGCGCTCCAGTACAGCGCACTGAAGACGATGGCGGCCCCGGAGGCCCGGGCGGCCGGCGAGGCCGCCGAGGGCCCGACGGCGGACGGCCCGCCGGCCGCGCCGGCGAACCTGGTTCCGGAGACCGGGTCCGGGGCTCGGCTCAGCGGCGCCGCGACCTCACTGGACATCGCCTACGACCCGGCGGCCGGCAGCTACCTCCTCGCGGACGCGGGCCGCATGCGCGCCACCACCAAGAGCCTGCTGGCCACGTGGGACGCCCGTGGCAAGTCCGTGTCGGAGACCTCGGGCAGGTGGCCCGCCGGCCTCACGATGTTCACCTCCCCGAACACCGCCTTCGGCGCCGCCGCCACGGACTCGGGAGCCGTGGACGCCCACTGGAACGCGGGCCAGGTCTACGACTTCTACAAGAAGAACCTCGGGCGCGACAGCCTCGACGGGAGTGGCGGGGCCGTCAACTCCCTGGTCGGCGTGACGTACTACGGCCAGCCCTACGCCAACGCGTTCTGGGACGGCACCAAGATGGTCTACGGCATCGGGGACTCCGAGTTCAAGCCGATGTCGGCCGACACGGACGTCGTCGGCCACGAGATGACCCACGGGGTGATCGAGCACACGGCGAACCTGGTCTACGCGGGCCAGTCCGGCGCCCTGAACGAGGCCCTGGCCGACTACTTCGGCAACGCGATCGACGTCACCGCGAGCGGGACGCCGATGAGCGCCCCGACCGCCGGCCTGATCGGCGAGGACCTGTGCCGCACGAAGGCGGCCGCCGACTGCGCCCTGCGCGACCTCAACGACGGGGCCACCACCTCGAAGAGCTTCCTGGGCGTTTCGTTTGCCACCGACAACGGCGGGGTGCACCTCAACTCGACTATCTTCTCAGGCGCGTTGTGGGACATGCGCGAGGACCTGGGCGGTGAACTGGCCGACAGGATCGTGTACAAGGCCGTCACCGAGTACATGACGCCGATCGACGGGTTCACCGAGGCCCGGGGCGCGGTCCTCGCCGCGGCCAAGGCGCTGGGCGCGACCTCCGGCCAGCAGAACGCGGTCAAGCGGTCGTTCAACGCCCACGGCATCGTCCCGGGCTGGGAGCTGGCCCTCGGCGTCGACACCGACACCCTCTTCGGCAAGCTGAACACCATCGACTCCGGGGTGGGTGCGGGCGGAGGCTGGTGGACGGCCTCCAAGTCCAACGACGACGGTTCCGAGCCCTACTCGGTCTACGCCGGCCGGCTGGACGGCAAGGGCGCCCCGAAGGTGATCAGCCCCAACGACGGCCGCTACCACACCGCCCCGGCCACCGACGGCAAGACCGTGGTGTGGACGGCGTACGGCCCGACCTCGGTCGACGTCCTCTCCCGTCCCGTCGCGGGCGGCCCGGTCAAGACCCTCTACAGCTCGATGACCGGCGTCGCGGGCCTGCGGGTGGAGAAGAACACCGTCGTGTTCGAGGAGTACGACATCCTCGGCGGCCGGCACGTCGGCTACATGCGGCCCACCGACAAGGCCCCGGTCTTCACCGACGGACGGAAGTGGAACACCCTGACCGCCCTCCCCTCCATCAGCGACAACAAGATCGCCTACGCGAAGCTGTACCCGCAGGGCGGCTCCTACCGGCTGGGCGTGGAGGTCGTCGACCTCGCCACCGGCAAGGCGGTGCTGACCGAGCAGCTCGACGAGCCGGTGAGCCTCGGCCAGACCGGCATCAACGGCAAGAACGTGTTCTGGCTGGCCGACACCGACGAGAGCGACGGCGGTCTGACGTCGGTGATCAGCTCCGGCCTGGACGGCCGCGGCGCCTTCATCGTCAGCAGCGAGCACAAGCCGGGCGCCTTCATCGCCTCCGACCTGACGGTCTCGCAGGACGCGCTGACCCTCGTCGCCCAGACGCCCGACACGCGGTACCGCAACGAGTCGCTCTCCAAGCTGTGGCAGCTGACCACGGACGGCTCCCGCCGCGAGCGGGTCTCCTGCAACCGCGGTGAGCAGAACTACCCGGCGGCCGGCGCGGGCCGCCAGGTAGCCTGGCTGGACGCGACCACCGGCTCCACCGACCTGGTGGTCCGGGAGCGCCCGGCCGGCACCTGCTGATCCCTACCGACGAACGACGGGGCCGACGGTCGTACCGCCGGCCCCGTCCGCGTCCCCGCCCCACGACGGGCTGCGCACCCTCCGGCCGAGGCATCGATAGGGAGGGAGTCGGGATGACGCTCGTCATCGAACTGCGGCGCGGAGTCCTGGCCTCCCGGACCGGACGGAAGCCAGGGCCGCGTCCGGCAGCGGGGACGCTGGAGCGGACAGTCGTCGATGACGAGTTCTGGACGGCTCTCGAAAGGCTGGGCCGACACCGGCTGACCACCCTGGCCGACGTCGATCCTTACGGGAACACCGTGCTGCGCGGTCAGGCAGTGGAGCGGATGGTGCGGGAACTGGAGAGTTCGGATCTCGCTCGGTTGAAGGGCGTCGGGCACGAGGCGATGACGGCCCTGTTGGCCTGGGGCCTGCGCTGCCGTTCGGACAGCAGCCTGCGCATTGCCTTCTCGGGCGACTAGGGCCTGCTCGGCGGAACATGCCGGGCGGCCCACCGGCGCTGAATCGCTGTAGCGACCCGCCGACAACGAGCTGGGTGGAACAGGTTGGGCCCGTCGAAAAATACTTCGACATCGGTCGCGTGATCGGGGACGCTTCGCGCGATGACCAGAATCGACGACACACCGTCCGCGTGGGACGAGCGCACCCAGCTCACCACGTTTCTCGACTACACACGTGACACCGCCCGGGCCAAGTGCGATGGCGTCTCCGCGGAGAACGCCCGCAAGGCGCTCCTGCCGGGCTCACCGCTGATGACCATGAGCGGATTGATCAACCACCTCCGCTGGGTCGAGTACCACTGGTTCCAGGTGGTCTTCCTCGGCGAGGAAGACCGGGGCCCCTGGACCGATGAGGACCCCGACCGCGAGATGCGCATCGCCGTCGACTTCCCGCTCACGCAGTTGCTCGACGAATACGCCGAACAGAGCGCCCGCTACCGCGAACTGGTCGCCGGGCACAGCCTGGACGCCCAGGCCAAGGGAGCCGTCCGCGACGGTCTCCATGTCGACCTGCGCTGGATCCTCCTTCACCTCACCGAGGAGACGGCCCGCCACAACGGCCACCTGGACATCCTGCGCGAGATGCTCGACGGCCGGACCGGCAACTAGACCCGGCGGAGCCAGAGTCAAATCAAGGCGACGGTGACGGTGACGGTGCCGTGGAGGAGTACGCCTTGTCGCCGCCGAGGACGATGCCCTCTGTTCCCCGCATGACTGCAGCCGTCCCTGCAGGGACGGCACGGCTGCTTCGTCACAGGACATGACGACCACGAGCCTGCCGAGTTCGATGCCCTCGGGCCGCTGTATGCAGGACCATCGCTGTCCTGCCCACAGCAGGGTGTCGAAGAGCAGCCGCTGTTCGCAGGGGTCGCCCGCAAGTGCCTCATCCGCGGCTTCCACGATCAGTACGCAGTGGTCCACCGACAGCCACGGCAGGTCGCCCAGACAGTCGGAGAGGGCATTCCAGTTCCGTCCGAGGCAGTCCGGCCGTTTCAGTCGGTCGTAGAACCGTTGGACGACGCTGTCCAGGCGAGCCGGGTGGCGCCCGGGGACGGGGCGGCCGGGGTGATGCGGGGTGGGGCGAAGTCCGCTCGGCGGAAGGCCTCCGTCACCGCGCGCGTCACCGCTTGCTCGGACTCCGCTTCGATCAGGGCCAGGGCGGAGCCGCCGAAGCCGCCGCCCGTCATCCGGGAGCCGTACGCGCCCGCCGCGTCCGCCGTGGCCACCGCGAGGTCGAGCTCCGGGCAGGACACCTCGTAGTCGTCGCGCAGCGAGACGTGTCCTTCGGTGAGCAGCGGGCCCGCTTCGCGCAGCCGGCCGGCGCGCAGCAACTCCTCGATGCGCAGCACCCGTTCGTTCTCCGTCACGACGTGCCGGACCCGCTTGCGCTGCACCGGGTCGTCGAGGCGGGCCAGCGCCCGCTCCAGTCCCTCGTACGGGATGTCGCGCAGGGCGGGCAGGCCGAGGGTCTCGGCCGCCCGGTGGCAGGAGGCCCGGCGCTGGGCGTAGGCCCCGTCGGCCAGTGCGTGCTTGACCCGGGTGTCGATGACGAGGAGGCGCAGGCCGGCCGACGAGCAGTCGAAGGGGATGTCGCGCTGTTCGAGGGTGCGGGTGTCGAGGTGGAGGGCGTGGCCCTCGGTGGAGCACGCCGAGGCCATCTGGTCCATGATCCCGCAGGGGACGCCGACGTACGCGTTCTCCGCGCGCCGGGCGAGTACGGCCAGTTCCGGCCGGGTGAGCGGGATCCTGTACAGGTCGGTCACGGCCAGCGCGGTGGCGACCTCCAGGGCGGCGGAGGAGGACAGGCCGGCACCGGTCGGCACGTCGGACCGTACGTGCAGGTCGGCTCCGCCGACCGGAAGTCCCGCATCCAGCAGGGCCCACACGACCCCGGCCGGGTACGCCGCCCAGCCCGCGGCGCCCCGCGGAGGGCTCGCCGGGTCGAGACCCGCAAGGTCGAGGGTGACGGCACCCGAGGGGGTGTCGGCGGAGTGGACCCGCAGGATCCCGTCGGTACGCCGGGCGGCGGCCACCTCGGTACGCTGCGGCAGGGCGAAGGGCAGCGCGAAGCCGTCGTTGTAGTCGGTGTGTTCGCCGATCAGGTTGACCCGGCCGGGGGCCGCCCAGACGCCCTCGGGCGGGTACCCGTACAGCTGCCGGAACTCATCCTGTGCCGTGTCGCTCACGCGCTCGCCACCTCCCGCAGCCGGGCGGCCGCGTCCTCGGGCCGCACGTCGTTCATGTAGGCCTCCATGCCTGACTCTGTCCCGGCCAGGTACTTGAGCTTGTCCGCGGTCCGGCGGACCGTGAAGAGCTCCAGGTGGAGCGCGAAGTCCTCGCGGCCCTCGCCCGTGGGGGCCTGGTGCCAGGCGGAGATGTACGGGGTCGGCTCGGGCCGGTCGAAGAGCCGGTCGAAGCGGCGCAGCAGCTCCAGGTAGACCCGCGGGAACTCGGCGCGGGCGGCGTCGCCGAGGGCGGGGAGGTCGGGGACCCGGTGGCGCGGGTAGAGGTGGACCTCGTACGGCCAGCGCGCCGCGTAGGGCACGAAGGCGGTCCACTGCTCCGTTTCGAGGACGACCCGGGTGCCTTCGGCGCGTTCGGCGGCCAGCACCTCATCGAAGAGGTTGCCGCCGGTCCGCGCGCGGTGGTCGGCGACGGTGGCGAGCATGCGGGTGGTACGCGGGGTGACGAAGGGGAGGGCGTAGATCTGTCCGTGCGGATGGGCGAGGGTGACGCCGATCTCGGCTCCCCGGTTCTCGAAGCAGTAGACCTGCCGGATCCCCCCGCGGGCGGAGAGTTCGGCGGTGCGGTCGCTCCAGGCCGCGAGGACGAGCGCGGCGCGCTCCTCGTCGAGCTCGGCGAAGGAGGTCAGGTGGTCCGGGGTGAAGCAGATGACCTCGCAGCGGCCGGTGTCGCCGACGAGGGACGGGAACCGGTTCTCGAAGACGGCCACCTCGTAGTGGGGGGCCGGGATCTCGCTCGCGCGCCCCTCGGTGGAGGGGCACAACGGGCATGCGTCGGCGGGCGGGTGGTAGGTGCGGCCCTGCCGGTGGGAGGCGATGACGACGTGGTCGCCGAGCAGCCGGTCGCGCCGCACCTCGGAGCGGGTGGCGGCGGCCGACGCGGCGAGCGGGCGGGTGTCGGGGAAGGCGCGGGGGGCGCCGTCGCCGGTGTCGTAGTAGAGGATCTCGCGGCCGTCGGCGAGGCGGGTGCTCGTGCGCTTCACGTGGGGAATTCTCTCACTCCAGGGTGACGACCGTGGTGCGGCCCAGGTCGGGCCGGTCGCGCGGGGGAAGTTCGGTGCCGGGGCGCTCCAGTTCGAGCACGACGATCTCGTTCGTGGTGGTCCCGGTGTCGCCGGTCGAGGCGTGCCAGAGGGGTCCGGGCGCGCAGAGCGTCCGCTGCGGCCGCGCGGGGTGTCGTAGTGGCCGAGGAGGAAGCCGTTCACCCAGACCAGGCCGGTCCCCCAGCCCGACATGTCGACGAAGGCGTCGGCCGGACCGTGTGTCGTGAGCTCGTGGGTGAAGCGGTGGAAGGCGGGCCGGCCCGCCTGCGCGGGGTGCGGTGCGAAGTCGAGTCCGGTCGGGTCGGTGAGCGGCAGCGGCCGGATCTCCCACTCGAACAGCTGCTGGTATCCGTGGCGGACGCCGCGCCAGATGCCCTTGCGGTCGCCGAGGAGCGGCCCGTAGTTGACCCCCCCCCTGCGCCCGCACGAGGACGACGAGCACCACGCCCGCCTCGCCGACCGGCAGGTCGATCCCTTCGTCGGGAGCATTGCGGTCGAGGACGCCGAGGGGCACCCCGTCGGCGAAAAGGATGTACGGATGTACGGATGTACGGACGCGCCGACCGCTGCGTCGACATGGGGCGCGTCCCGGGTGACCCGGGGCGGTCCGGGTCACCCGGCAGGTGGTCCGGGTCATCCAGCGATGGTCCGGGTCATCCGGCGGTGGTCCGGGGCTGTCCGCGGGGACGGGCCCGTCGTCGTGCCCGCAGCAGGAGTTCCTCATCCGCCCCGGCCACCCCGGGTGCTGCGGGGCCGGTCCGCCACCAGCCCGTGCAGGTACGCGCGGCCCCGCGCGAGCAGTCCGGGCAGGTCGGCGGCCGTGGGGTGCCAGCGTTTTTCGTACTCCCAGCAGAGCCAACCGTCCCGCGGCACGGCGGCAACCACCTCGGCCAGGGGCAGTACCCCGGCGCCGAGCAAGACGGGGGTGAGGTCCCGCGCCGACCGCACGTCCTTGACCTGTACGTAGCCCAGGTGCGCGGCCAGGGACCGGATCGAGGCGGCCGGCGGCTCACCGCCCAGCCAGGTGTGCAGTACGTCCCACAGGGCACCGGCGCCCGGATGCGCGACCCCGCCGAGCACCCGGGCGACCGCGGCGCCGGTGCGGTGCGAGTCATGGGTCTCCAGCAGGATCCGCACCCCGTGGCGCTCGGCGAACGGCGCCGCGGCCAGCAGCCGGCGGACGGCCCGGGCGTCGTCGCCCTGCCCGGGCGGGTCATCGCCGCCGGGGAAGACGCGTACGTAGGGGGCCTCCAGATCGGCGGCGAGCCGCACCAGGGCACGCAGTTCGGCGAGGACCGGCTCGTCCGGGCCCGGTGCGGCCACCCGGGCATAGCCCGCGACGGCGAGCACGGCGACCCCCGAGGCGGCGAGGGTCCGCAGCGCGGCGGCGCGATCGGCCGCCGCGCCGGCCGTGTGCAGGGGCTCCTCGGGGTGGGCGCGCAGTTCGAGGCCGTCGAAGCCGTGGGTCGCCGCCAGGGCGGCGACGCGGTCGAGCGGGGCGCCGGGCAGGCCGAGTGTGGAGAAGGCGTACTTCACGGAAGCTCCTCGCGAGCGGCGGATCAGCCCTCGTAGTCGTACTTCATCCCGATGCCCAGGGTGCCCCGGGTCGGGAGGATGCCGGCGCCGACGATGTCGAGGACCGGCGGCAGCAGGAGGTCCGCGAGCCGGGCCACCTCCTGCGGGGTCAGCGCCGACCACGGGCCCGAGGCGAGTTCGTCGGTGAGCTTCTCGACCTCGGTGCGCAGCGCCAGACCGGCCGCGGTGGCGGCGCCGTCGCCGCTGCTGTCGCCGCCGCCGGCCTCGGCCAGCAGGCCCCGGGCGGCGAGCCTTCCGCGGGCCGCCTGCCATTCACCCGCGGACCACTGGCGGCTCTCGAACCACTCCGCCGGGGCGGCTCCGACACCCGACTGCAGGACCAGGGACTCGACCGGGTCGAGGTGGTGGGCCTGGAGGGCGGCGAGGTGGCCGTCCCCGCGGTGCTCGCGCAGGATCGTCGCGGCGTGCCAGAGCACGGTGTGTGCTGCCGAGGGCCAGGGCAGGGCGGCGTTGGCGGCGGCCAGCGGGCGTCCGGCGGTGGTGACGGCCTCGGCGGCGCGCCGGGCGAGCCGGGCGGCCTCGGCCAGCTCCGGGGAGGCGGTGCGCTCGCCGAGCAGGGCGTGCAGGGCGCGGTCGGCACCCACGGCCCGGGCCGCGAGCACCCGGGCGGGCCGGGCGGTGTGCCAGGCCCGCGCGAGGTAGTGCTCCACCATGCGCGGGCTGAAACTGTAGAAGAGGGCGTTCACGAGCGTGGCGTCGGCCGGTCCGAGCGGTGCGGCCCGGTAGGCGAAGTACATCGGCCACCGGTCGTCGGTGGCGTATCCGAGCGCGCCGGCCTCCTCGTACGCCTCGGGCGCGAAGTGGACGACGGCATGAACCGGTTCGAGCAACTGCCACAACTTCCGTACCGTGCCCGGTTCGTGCGCACTGCTGTACGTCATCCCGCGTTCCCCCGAAGTCGGTCGCTGCCCGGCCCAACAGGGGGCAGCCTAGGTCGTCCTTCCCGGATCCGGCCGTGGATTTCGCACGGTCAGTCGCGGACGCGGCCGGCGAGCCAGGGCGTGAGGGAGGGGCCGATGATGCGTTCCTTGTACGTCTCGTCGCCGGGCAGGGGGACGACGAGCGAGTAACCGGGCGGGAAGAACCGCCCCTTGACGAAGGCCAGTCGGCCGTAGACGGACGTCAGGAACGGCGGAACGGCGTCGCGGGGGACGTCGAGGAACTCCACGCCGTCCACGGTGATGTGCGCGTCGTCCTCGGGGAAGAGGTGCACGGTGACCGCCGGGCTGCCGCCCAGTTCGACGAATGCCTCGTGGGGCAGCGAGCCGTCGGGGTCGGTGACGGCGAACAGGGCCGCGGACGTCCTGCGCGACGTCCGGTCGGCGCCGATGTCGTCGGTGACCGTCATGGTCAGCCGGTACTCGGCCGCGATGGCCCGGATCGCGGTGACGGCGGACTCGGTGGTCGGCAGGGGTGGGTGCGTCATGATCCGGATCATGCCGCACCCGGGATCGGTCGGCGTGAGCAGGCCGGTGGAAGCCCGGGCCCAAGCGTCACATAACGTGCCCTCCATGGATCAGAAGTACATGGCCGGGGCTGCCGCGGACGGCGAAGGCGCAGGCAGGCGGCGGTTCCTCGCGCTCGCGACGGGGGCGGCCACGGCTGCGGGTCTGGGGGCCGTGAGCGGGTGCGCGAACGGCAACGGCGACCGTCACGGCGGCGGATCCGATGCGGGGGCCGGGTCGAAGTCGGAGTCCGCCTCGCCGGGCGGGAAGCCGTCGGCGGGAGGGGCGCACGGCTTCGACGTCAAGGCCGAGAACGCCCGCCCGGGCCACTCCGACTGGCCCGTGACCAAGGCCGGCCCGGCGCGGGCGATCGAGGGGTTCGCGGACCGGGTCAGCGTGCTGCCCGGCGAATCCTTCGGGCTGCACGTGTCGACGACCGCGCCCCGGTTCACCGTCTCCGCCTACCGGATGGGCTGGTACGGCGGCGCCCGCGCGCGGCTGGTGTGGCGCTCCGAGGCCCTCCCCGGGACCCGCCAGCCGGAGCACGCGGTGGATGCCGGGACCCGGATGGTCCGCACGCGGTGGACCCGTACCGCCACGGTCGGCACGAAGGACTGGCCGGAGGGCTGCTACCTGCTGCGACTCGACGCGCAGGGAGGCGAGGGCCAGCGCTTCGTACCGCTCACCGTCCGCTCGGCGACGACGGCCGGACGTACGGTCGCGGTGAACGCGGTGGCCACCTGGCAGGCGTACAACCGCTGGGGCGGCTACGGCAGCTACGACGGCCCCAATGGCGGGTTCGCCTCCCGCTCCCTCGCCGTGAGCTTCGACCGTCCGTACGACTACGACGACGGCGCGGGCCTGTTCCTGGTGTACGAGGCTCCGCTGGTGGCACTGGCCGAGCGGCTCGGCATACCCCTCGCGTACACGACCACCACCGACGTCGCGCGGGAGAAGCAGCTCCTGGAAGGAGCGAGCGCGGTGCTCTCGCTCGGGCACGACGAGTACTGGTCGCCGGAGCAGCGGGAGCGTTTCACGGCCGCGCGCGATGCCGGTACCAATATCGCGATCCTGGGCGCGAACTGCTGCTTCCGCCGGATCCGGCTGGAGCCCTCCGATCTGGGGCCGGACCGCACCCTGGTCTGCTACAAGTCCTCCTACGAGCAGGATCCGGGGTTCAAGCGGGGCCACCCGGCGACGGTGGACTTCCGCTCGGCGCCCGGCGCCGACCCGGAGAGCTCGCTGCTCGGAGTGATCTACGACGGCTATCCGGTGGACGCCCCGTACGTGGTCACCAACCCGGGGCACTGGCTCTTCGAGGGCACCGGCGCCAAGGCGGGCGACCGCTTCGAGCACTTGGTCGGCGTCGAGTACGACAAGGTCGACACCGGTTTCCCGACGCCCCGGCCGATCGAGATCCTGGCCCACTCCCCCGTGGTGTGCGAGGGCCGGCCCAGCCACCAGGACACGGCCTACTACACGGTGCCGAGCGGGGCGGGGGTCTTCGCGACCGGGACGATGCGGTGGGTGGAGGCACTGGACGCGACCGGCGACGGGCGGAGCGGGCGCAACCACGGTCTGGATGCGCGGTCGGGGGCGCTGACCACGCGGGTGACCGAGAACCTCCTGCGGGTGTTCGCCGCGGGTCCGGCCGGCCGAACCCATCCGGCGCAGGACAACGTCAGGTCCGTGTACGGGAGTTCATGAGGCGCAGCGGCTGCCGTGCGGGCGAAGGAGGTGGACTTCGCCCGAACGGGGCGTTTAGGATCGTGATCACGGCATCGCGTGTCGGTCACCGTCCGGGTGAGACATGGAGGCGCCGCGACGTGCCTTTCGGAGGCATTCACTCATGTCCGTCCGGCTGAACCACACGATCATCCACTCCCGTGACAACCGGGAATCCGCCACCTTCCTTGCCCACATCCTCGGTCTCGAGGTCGGGACCGAGTGGGGCCCGTTCGTCCCCGTCGACACCGCGAACGGCGTCACCCTGGACTTCGCGACGATCCCGGTCGAGTCCATCACCGTGCAGCACTACGCGTTCCTCCTCTCCGAGGAGGAGTTCGACGTGGCGTTCGAGAAGATCCGGTCGGCCGGGGTCCCCTACTTCGCCGACCCGCACGGCAAGCACCCCGGCGAGATCAACCACAACGACGGGGGCCGCGGGGTCTACTTCACGGACCCCAGCGGGCACGGGATGGAGATCATCACCCGTCCGTACGGCTACCAGGACCCCGGCGCCGAGTAGGGCGCCGGGATCCGCGCCGCGGCCTCCGCCGTCGGCTCGTCACCGAGCAGCGCGACGAGGACGGGTACGGGCAGCGGTGGATGATCCCCCGGAGCCGGGCCCGGCGCAGCCGTGGCTCCGCCCCCCGGCCCCGGCCCCGGTCCCGCTCCCACCACGGCGGTCATCCGGCCGTCGTACGGCTGTTCCCGTCCAAGGGAAGGTAGACGATGTTCGGCGCGCCGGTGTCCGGGTGGACCTCGATGCGGGTCCGTACGCCGTACACCTCGGCCAGCAGCTCCTCGGTGAGCACCTCGTGCGGCGGGCCCGAGGCGGCCACCCGGCCGCCCGACAGGACGTAGAGCCGATCGCAGTACGCGGCGGCGAGGTTGAGGTCGTGCAGGACGAGCAGGCCGGTGGCGGGCAGGGCGCGGACCAGGGCCAGGATCTCCAGCTGGTAGCGGATGTCGAGGTGGTTGGTCGGCTCGTCGAGGGCCAGCAGGCCGGGGTCCTGGACGAGGGCGCGGGCCACCAGGGCGCGCTGGCGTTCGCCGCCGGAGAGCTCCTCGAAGCGGCGGGCGGCGAACGGGCCTGCGCCGACGGTCTCCAGGGCCTCGGCGACGCGCCGGGCGTCGCCCGGTCCGTCCTGTTCCCAGAACCGTTTGTGCGGGCTGCGCCCCATGGCGACGACCTCGCGGACGGTCAGCCCGAGGGTGCCGCTCGCGTCCTGCGGTACGACCGCCACGCGCCGGGCCCGGTCCTTGACGGTGAGCGCGCCCGCGTCCGCGCCGTCCAGCAGAACGCGGCCCGCGGTGGGGCGCAGGGCGCCATAGACGCAGCGCAGCAGGGTGGTCTTGCCGCTGCCGTTGGGGCCGACCACACCCACCGTCTCGCCGGGGCGGGCGGTGAGGTCGATTCCGTGCAGCAGCGGGTGTCCGTCGATCTGGTAACGCACGCCCTCGACGGCGAGTTCCACCGGCGGCGCCACTTCGCGCTTCCCGGTCATCCGGTGATCCCCTCGGTCCGGGTGGAGCGGCGCAGCATCCACAGGAAGAACGGCCCGCCGACGAGCGCGGTGACCACGCCGACGGGCACCTCCGCGGGCGCGGCCGCGGTACGGGCGACCAGGTCGGCCAGCACCAGGAACACCGCCCCGCCCAGCGCGGCCACCGGCAGCAGCGCCCGGTGCCCGGCGCCCACGACCATGCGGGCGGCGTGCGGAACCATCAGCCCGACGAAGCCGATCGCCCCGCTGTAGGCGACGAGCACGCCGATGACGAGCGAGGTGAGGACGAAGGCGGCGGCGCGGAAGCGCGCGGCGTCGAGGCCGAGGGTGCGTGCTCCCTCCTCTCCGGCCAGCAGCAGGTCGAGCGGCCTGGCGAGGGCGATGAGCAGTCCGGTGCCGAGGAGCAGCGCGGTGGCGGGCAGGGCCAGTTCGTCCCAGCGGGCCCCGCCGAGACCGCCGAGGGTCCAGAAGAGGACGGAGCGGATCTGGTCGGGGTGCGCGGAGAGCACGAGGACGAGGCTGGTGAGGGCGGACAGGATGTACTGGACGGCGACGCCGGCGAGCGTGAGCCGTCCGGTGGTCATGGTTCCGCCGCGGCGGGCCATCGCGTAGACGGCGACGAGCGCGGCCATGGAGCCGGCGAAGGCGGCGAGGGGCAGGCCCATGCCGAACGCGAAGGCCCCCGTACCGAAGACGATCACGAGGACGGCTCCGGCCGAGGCCCCGGAGGAGGCACCGAGCAGGAAGGGGTCGGCGAGCTCGTTGCGCACGAGGGCCTGCAGCACGGTGCCCGCGACCGCGAGCCCGGCGCCGACGACGGCCCCGAGGAGGACGCGCGGCAGCCGGACGTCCCAGATGATGGCGGCGAAGGCGCCGGTGCGCCGCTCCCCCGACAGCCCGCCGACGACGATGTCGAAGACCCGGTCGGGGGCGATCCGTACCGCCCCCAGCGCGAGGCCGGCGACCGTGGAGGCGGCGAGCGCGGCGGCCAGGACGAGGAGGACGGCGACGGTGCGCAGCCTCACGGGGCGGTCGGGTGGAGCTGTCCGCCGAGGGACTCGACGGCGTCTGCGACGCGCACGCCGAGGACGGCCGAGGAGAGCGGCAGCACCACGAACCGCCGGTTCTTGACGGCCGGAACCTCGGCGAGGGCCGGGTCGTTCAGCAGGCGCTGCTTCTTGGCCTCGACGGTGGTGCCGCCGTAGTCGTAGATGAGGACGACCTCGGGCCGGCGCTCGATGACCTGCTCCCACGACACGTCGCCGAAGGTGTCCTTGAGGTCGGCGAAGACGTTCGTGCCGCCGGAGAGCGAGACGATCTCGTTGCCGATGCCGTTGCCGCCGGAGGTCGCGGCGGAGGCCTCGCCGGAGTCGTAGACGAAGACGGCCGGCCGGGGGCGGTCCTTGACCCGGGAGGTCACGGCGTCGATGCACCGCTGCTCCTCCTCGACGAGCTTCGCACCGCGCTCGGGCACGCCGAAGGTCCGCGCGACCTCGGTGATCTCGGTCTTCAGCTGGTCGAGGCCGACTCTGCCCTCGGTGCAGTACTCCACGTTGAGGCGGGAGTTGATGCCGGATGCGGCGAGTCCCTCGCGGTCGCGGCCCTGTCCCTTGTCGAAGGCGCTGGCGTACCCGCCGTAGACGAAGTCGGGGTCGGCGCCGAGCAGGACCTCCTTGGAGGGGTACTCCTTGGCCAGCACCTTGACCTTGTCGTAGGCGGGCCGGTAGACGGGGAGCACCGCGTCGTCGAGGTAGGCGGACCCGGCGATCCGGTCGCCCAGCCCGAGGGCGAGCAGTAGCTCGGTGGCGTGCTGGTTCATGGTGACCGCACGCTGCGGCGGGGCCTGGTAGGTGCTGCTCACACCGCAGTTGGTGAGGGTGTACGGAAACCCGGGCGCGGCCGCGGGGTCCCCCGCGGCCTTGTCCTCCGCCACCCCGGGAGAGCCGGCGCAGGCGGCCAGGGGTATCAGGAGTGCGACGGGTATGAGCGCGCGCAGGGCGGCGGCGCGGGAACGCGACAGCATGACGGGGCCTCTCCGGGGGATCCGCGTCCCCTGGTCGACGTGAAACTGCGAGGGAGGCGGTGCGTCAGTGTCTGACTCCCGGCCTCCCGCGGGGGAAGGACCGGTCACAGTGGCGGGACCGCACCGGAATCTCACCGGTTTCCTGTCCTGCACCGCCTGGGTAACGCGCCCAGTCTGCCAGAAACCGCCAGGCCACAGGGTCTCCGTGGTCCGGCGGTGGACGCAGCGAAGCCCGGACGGGAGGAGTCTCCCGTCCGGGCTTCATGGGAACTGCTGATCACACGGTGCAGGGGCGGCAGGACTCGAACCTGCGACCATCGGTTTTGGAGACCGGTGCTCTGGCCAACTGAGCTACGCCCCTTCGGTGGATCAACCATGGCACGGCGAGACGCGGAGCTCCACTGATTAACCGTCACCGCCGATGTCGCGCGGCGGCCCGGTCAGCCGTACATCGCGACGCGGTAGAAAGTCGCGAGCGCGTCGTCGATGGGGTGGGGCTGCGGCCTGCCGGAGGGGTCGAGCCTGTTCCACCTCTGCAGGTTCACCGCGACCGCCATCTGCCGCTTTCCGTCGGCACGGGTCACCGCGACGTCCGCCCCCTCGGGGCGGACCGCCGCGCCACGTTCGAAGAGATCCTGGCCGCCCAACTCGCCCACATCGAGACCGCCCTCCTCCCCGCCGACGAGGCATGAGGCGAGGTGAGGTGAGGTGAGGTCAGGTGTGACGGCGGATCTGATCCGGCTGGTCGACGGCGACAGCAGTGTCGGGTTGCGGGTGCTGGGGCGGCATCGGCCCGGGGGGAGTGTGTACAACGACCATCTCGACGCCGAGATCGTCGTCACCAGCGGTATCGCCAACGGGCGGCTGAGGCTGCGGCTTTCGCCCGAGGACCTGGACGACTGGGCCGAGGCGCTCGGTGAACTCGCCGTCGGCCGCGGCATCCGATGGCCGCGCCGTGGCAACGGGATCCGCGTCGAGGTCGACCGCCGGGTCTCCACACCCGTGCCCGTCGTCACGGTCACCGACGAGGAGGTGTCCGCCTCATCGGTCCGCCTCCGGCTGGACGTGGTCGACGGCTGGGTCGAGCAGCTGCGCCGGCAGTACCACCGGGTCCGGGAGGCATGGCCGAACGAGGTCGTGGTCGGGCCGCGCCCCAGGAGCTACTGGCAGTGAAGGGTGGCGGGAGCCCGGCGTGCGGAGGATCGTGGGCAGGGGGACCCCTGGAGCGGGAGGTTCCGTCATGCGCCGAAGTCGACGGCTCCTCGCGGCGCTCGCCCTCCTCGTCCCCGCCCTGCTGGGCTTCGCCCCCGGCGATTCGGGCGAGACGATCTCCCTCGCCGGGAACCTGCCCGGCGAGCGGCTCGACGTCACGTTGACGCAGGTGGTCGACCCCGCGAGCCCCGCGAGCGCGGCCCCCGCGACCCCCACCGGCCCCACCGGCCCCACCGGCCCCGACCGGCTCGTCGCGACGCGCTTGCGCCTGGAGAACACCGGGACCGCCGTCTACCAGGACTCCCCCGCCCCGGCCACGCATCTCCTGGACACCGCCGGGCAGCGGTTCACCGGGCTCGACCTGCCCACCGCGGCCGGACCGGCCTTCCCCGCCGCCGTCACCCTCGACCCCGGCGCCACGGCGGAGGGCTTCGTCACCTTCCGGATCCCCGCCGACGCCGAACCCGCCGCGGTCCAGTTCGCCCTCAACGGCGGACTGGCCGACGACGTCGGCCAGTGGAGCCTGCCGGCCCGGTAGCCGGCGGCCAGTTTCGGCCACCCCCTTGACCGCTCTGGTCCAGACCAATAGTTTCCGGCATGCACAGCGCACGCGCACACGCCCCGCTCCCCGCATCCGCAAAGGAAGCCCATGCGCCGCAGCATGCTCGGCAGGCTGGCCGTCGCCGCCTGCTCCCTCTCCCTGCTGACCGCCTTCGCGCCCGCCGCCGCCGCGCAGGCCGACGGTGGGCACGACCGTCCGTACAAGAAGGTCGGCTACTTCACCCAATGGGGCGTCTACGGACGGGACTTCCAGGTCCAGGACCTGGAGGCGAACGGCTCCGCCGGAAAGCTGACCCACATCAACTACGCCTTCGGCAACGTCAGTCCGCAGGGCAAGTGCTTCACGGGGAACGTGCCCGGTGAAGCCGACGCCTGGGCCGACTACGTACGCCCGCTCGACGCCGCGAACTCCGTCGACGGGGTGGCCGACACCGGCGAGCAGCCGCTCGCCGGCAACTTCAACCAGCTGCGCGAGCTCAAGGCCAAGCACCCCGGGCTCAAGGTGCTGATCTCGCTGGGCGGCTGGAGCTGGTCCACCCACTTCTCGGACGCCGCGCTCACCCCGGCCTCCCGCAAGGCCTTCGTCGAGTCCTGCATCGACCTCTACATCAAGGGCAACCTTCCCCAGGACGGCGCCCGCGGCGGAGCCGGCGCGGCCGCCGGCGTCTTCGACGGGATCGACCTTGACTGGGAGTGGCCCGGTTCCGCCGGTGACACCGACACGAAGTACCGGCCCGAGGACAAGCAGAACTTCACTGCGCTCGTCAAGGAGTTCCGCACCCAGCTCGACGCGTACGCACGGAGCCAGAAGAGGAAGACCACCTACGAGCTGACGGCCTTCGTCCCGACCGCCCCCGCCAAGATCGACGCGGGCTTCGACGTCCGCCGGATCATGCGCGACCTGGACTTCGTGACCCTCCAGGGCTACGACTTCCACGTCTCCGGCGAACCGAAGACCGCCCAGCAGTCGGCGCTCCACGCCCGGGGCGACTTCAGCGTCGACGGCACGGTCGACGCCTGGCTCCGGCGCGGCGCGCCCGCGGGCAAGCTGGTGATGGGGATGCCGTTCTACGGCCAGGGCTGGACCGGCGTCAGCGGTGGCGGGGACGGCATGGGCCAGCCGGCCGCGGGCCCGGCGCCGGCCACCTGGTCCGCCGGGTACGAGGACTACAAGGCGCTGAAGAAGCTGGCCGACTCCGGCACGTACACGATCCACCGGGACCAGCGCGGCGGCCACGCCTGGCTCTTCGACGGCACCACCCTGTGGACGTACGACGACCCGCAGGTGCTGCGCGCCAAGACCGGGTACATCCGCGCACACGGCCTCGGCGGTGCGATGTTCTGGTCGCTCGACGCCGACACCTCCGACGGCGAGCTGATGACGGCCGTCGACCGGGGCCTGCGCGGCCGCTGACCCGGGCCACCCGAGACCGGCGCCGCCGGGCCGCGGAACACCATCCGGCCCGGCGGCGCCCCTCCACCTACGCTGCCCCGCATGGAGAACCCGACGGTGCGGGCGGTCAACCGCCTCACGACGCATTGGGCCGCACAGGCCTGCGCACAGGAACGGGGCGTGAAGGCTGCGACGGGGCTGTGGACCGAGGCGGAACTGCCACTGGATCCCCTCTGGTCGGCGAAGCTCCCGGCGGGCGCCCGGGGCACGCTGACCGGGACACCGGACGCCGACGGGAAGATGCTGGACGCGTGGGCGGCGCCGCCGCGGCGCGGCCCGGCGCCGGCCGGCCGCCCCTCATGGAGCACCGGGTCCGCCGGGCGAAGGTCCGTTTCGACCGTCCGTTCGGCTTCCTGGCCGTCCACCGGGCCTCGCGGCTGGTCCTCGCCGCGGGCTGGGTCACGGAGCCGGAGACCGCGGTCGGGGCGCCCCGGTCGGCTGTCGGGCCGCGGCCAGCGCGGCCGTCTCGCTGAAGGCCGGGACGCGGCCGGTGCCGCCGCGGCCGGACACCGAGAGGGAGGCGGCGGCCATGCCGTACGCCACGGCGTCCGCGAGGGTGTCGCCGAGGGTGAGCCGGGCGGTGGTGGTGCCGGTGAAGCAGTCGCCCGCACCGGTCGCGTCCACCGGTTCGGGGTTGACGGGCACCGGGAGGTACACCGCCCCCGTGCCGTCGTCCAGCAGCAGCCGGTCGGCGCCCGAGGTGACCACGACCGTACGGGCGCCCAGCGCGCGGCAGCGGGCGGCGGCGGCGCACGGGTCGGCGGTGTCCACGAGGGCCCGCGCGTCGGCCGGGCAGGAGGTCTTGAGGAGCCCGGTCAGCGGCGCGATCCGGGCCAGCAGCTCCCGGGCCTCGGCCCGGCCGGTCAGCCGGGCGCGGAAGTTGGGGTCGTACGTCACGTGCCCGCCCGCCCCGTGCACGAGGTGGGCCGCGGCCAGTACGGCGTCGCGGCTGCTCGGCGACAGGGCGCCGGTGATGCCGCTGGTGATGAGGGCCCCGCAGCCGGTCAGCAGCTCCCGCCAGGATGCGATGTGCCCGGGTCCCAGGGTGGATCCGGCGCTGCGCGTGCGCCAGTAGACGAACTCCCGGTCGCCGTCGGTGTCGGCGCAGAGCAGATAGGCGCCGTTGGGGTGCGGGGCGCGGCGGACGTGGGAGACGTCCACGCCGAGCTCGGCCGCCCGGCGCAGCAGCGGTACGCCGAGCTCGTCGTCGCCGACCACGGCGAGCAGCGCGGTCCGGGCTCCGGCCGCGGCCGCGGCGGCCGCCGCGTTGAGGGCGTCCCCCGAATAGGAGATTCGGGCCGGGGTGCCGTCGGTGACCTCGCGCAGGGCGGTGGCTGCGTGGATCTCGACCAGTACCTCGCCGAGGACGAGGACGTCGTAGTGCGTGGCGGGTCGTCCGGGCACGGTCAGCGCTCCGCGGCGGCGCCGTGGGGCGCGCGGCCCGCGAAGGCCACCGGGCCGAACACGGCGGCCAGTTCGCCGGGGTCGGACGGCAGGCCGCCGCCGATGCCGACGGCCGTGGCACCTGCTGCGAGCCACTCGGGCACCTCGGTGGGCCGGATGCCGCCGGTCGGGATGATCACCGCCTCGGGCAGGACGGCCCTGAGGGAGCGGAGAAAGCCGGGGCCGCCCACATGGGCCGGGAAGACCTTGGCGGCTCCGCCGGCCCGGACGGCGGAGGCGATCTCGCCGGGAGTGAACCCGCCCTCGATGAAGACGGCTTCGCGGCGTACGGCGACGGCGCGGACCTCGGGGGCCGGGTACGGGGAGACCAGGAAGGCAGCGCCCGCATCCAGGGCGGTCTCGGCCTGCGCCGTGGTGGTGACCGTGCCGACACCCATCAGGGCGGGGCGGCCGCGGACGTCGCTCAGCGGGGCGGTGCGGCTGACGGCGGCGGCCCAGCCGGGGGTGGAGGTGGTGAGTTCGACCGCGCGACAGCCGACGGCGAGGAGGGCGGTGGTGTGGCGGACGGCCTCGTCGGCGTCCGTGTCGCGCAGCACGGGCAGCACGCGCTGGGCGGCGAGCACCGCGTACAGGTGATCAGGCATGAACCCTCCCCGATCGTTCCACGTACTGGAACGGAGTACCGTATGACGGAACCATGTGGTCTAGACCCTACCTGCGCCAGGAGCACCCGTGTCAATGGATGAAGCGGCGATGGACGGAAGTTCGGCACGGACCGGAGGAACCGACCGGACCGACAGAACCGACGGGACCGGCGGAACCGGCGGAACCGGCGGAACCGGCGGAACCGGGCCGACGGCGCGGAAAGGGCGGACCTCCGCAGCCGGTTCCGCCCTGGAGAAGTCCCTGCGCGTCCTGGAAGCGGTGGCCGCGCCCGGCGGGCCGCACCGGCTGGCCGATCTGACGGCGGCTGCCGCGGTGCCCAAGTCGAGCACGTTCCGCATCCTGGCCTCGCTGATCGACCAGGGCTTCGTACGCCAGGAGGCCGACAGCCGCTACGGCGTGGGGCCGCGCCTGCGCGGGCTCGCCGCCCTCGTCGGCGCCGGCGAGCCGGCGACCATCGGGCGCATCCTCGGCGAACTGCGGCGGGCCACCGGCCAGACGGTCCATCTCGCCCTGCACAGCGGGCAGACCATCACCTACATCCGCAAGCTGGAGGGCGGCGAGGACCAGCCCTTCCGTACGGCGTCCCGCGTCGGCATGCGCATGCCGCTGCACACGACCGCAATCGGCAAGAGCATCCTGGCCCACCTGACCGCCGACGAGGTACGGGAGCTGATCGCCGCCACCGGGCTGCCGCGCCGGACCCCGCACACGCTCACCACCGCGGGTGCCCTGCACGCCCAACTGGCGGAGGTCCGCGCCCGGGGCTTCGCCGTGGACGACGAGGAGAACGAGCCCACCATCCGCTGCATCGGCGCGCCCGTCCTCGGGCCGACGGGACGGCCGGTCGGCGGGGTCAGCGTCACCACCGTCGCGTTCCTGGTCTCCCGCGAGGAGATCGCGGCGTACGCACCGGCCCTGTGTGCTGCCGCCGAGGCCCTTGCCCCGCTGCTGTGACCCCCCGAATGGAGGTCCGAAAACAGACTTCGGGAAAATTCTTCGGGATAACTGTTATCGACACCCCGATCGCAGGTCTCCCAGGTATCGGGCATCATCGACCGCCGGTACGGACAGGGAACATCACATGACTACTCAGCACACCGCAGCACTCGTGGCAGCGGCCCGCGCGGGTGACCCCCACGCGCAGGACGAGCTCGTCGGCGCCCATCTCCCGCTCGTCTACAACATCGTCGGACGAGCCCTGGGCGGGTCGTGCGACGTGGACGACGTGGTGCAGGACACGATGCTGCGGGCGCTCGACGGGCTGGGCGGCCTGCGGGTGGACGAGAGCTTCCGGTCCTGGCTGGTGGCGATCGCGATGAACCGGGTGCGGGCGCACTGGCAGGCCCGGCAGAGTGGTTTCGGCGAGAGCACGCTGGAGTCGGCGAGCGATATCGCCGACCCGGGTGCCGACTTCGTCGACCTGACCGTCGCCCGCCTCAACCTCTCCGGCCAGCGGCGCGAGACGGCCCGGGCCACCCGCTGGCTGGAGCCCGAGGACCGGGCCCTGCTGTCCCTGTGGTGGCTGGAGTGCGCCGGAGAGCTGACCCGGGCGGAGGTGGCCGGCGCCCTGGAACTGTCCCCGCAGCACACGGCGGTCCGGGTGCAGCGGATGAAGGCCCAGCTGGAGTCGGCGCGCGTGGTGGAGCGTGCGCTGGACACCCATCCCGCGTGCCAGGAGCTGCGGACCGTGATGGCGGGCTGGGACGGGCAGCCCTCGGCGCTGTGGCGCAAGCGAATAGCACGGCACGCCCGTGAATGCGTACGGTGCTCCGGCCTGTGGAGCGGACTGGTTCCGGCGGAGGGGCTGCTGGCCGGTCTGGCCCTGGTACCCGTTTCGGCGGCCCTCCTGGCAGGGGTCAAGTCGGCCGGGGCGGCCGGCTTCGCGCCCGCGAGCGTTGCCTTCGCCGACGGCTTCGACCCGGGCTTCGCCGACGCGGCGACCCAGCTCACCCCGGTCACCGATGCGGCGACCCAGGTCACCCCCGTCGGCGGCCCGGGCGGCGGCGGCCGCGGCGTGCTGCGCAAGCGCCGGCAGAGCCGGCGCCGGGTGGTCGGCGGTGCGGTCCTCGCCGCCTGCGTCGCGGGCGGCGGGCTCGTGTACCTCGGGGGGCTGCCCGGTTCGGGCGACACGAAGGAGGGCGCCGCGCCCGCCACCCCGCTGGCCGCGCTCTCGGCGACCGAGTCCGCCGGGCTGCCCTCGGAGTCGGCCTCGCCCTCCGCGTCCCCTTCGCCCTCCCCGTCGGCCTCCGCCTCGCCGAGCCCGTCGGCGAGTCCGAGCCCGACGCAGTCCAAGAGCAAGTCCCCGAGCCCGAAGGCTTCGCCGGTCAAGCCGGCGCCGGCCCCGCCGTCGGGCGTGGCCGGCCAGGTCGTGGCCCTGGTCAACAGCGAGCGGGCGGCGGCGGGCTGCGGCCCCCTCAAGGAGGACCCGCAGCTGCGCGCAGCCGCGCAGGGGCACTCCGACGACATGGCGGCCCGGGACTTCTTCGCGCACACCAGCCCCGACGGCAAGGACCCGGGCGACCGGACCACCGCGGCCGGGTACCGCTGGTCGACGTACGGGGAGAACATCGCGCGGGGCCAGCAGACGGCCCAGTCGGTCATGGACTCCTGGATGAAGAGCCCCGGCCACCGCGCGAACATCCTCAACTGCTCCTTCAAGGACATCGGCGTGGGTATCCATCAGGGCTCGGGCGGCCCCTGGTGGACGCAGAACTTCGGCGCCCGGTAGCGGGCACGGGCCGGGCCGGTGCGCAGGTGGGTCACGGGCGCCGGCCCCGGACCGCCCAGGCACGGGCGGAGAGGGCGACCGAGCCGTCCGGGCCTGCGGGGAGGAGCCCCTCGAGCCGCGTGCGCAGCCGGTCCCGGGCGGCCGGGGCGAGGGTGGCGACGTAGCCGGGAGCCGGTCCCTGGCCGGAGAGGAAGGGCTCCCAGAGGTCCGCGAAACCGGCGAAGACGGTGGGCACCTCGATCGGGGTGACCGTCACGTCGACGAGCCCCGCCCCGGTCCAGAGGTCTCGCAGGGGACCGGGGCGGCAGTGCGCGAACCGCCGGCCCTCGTCCAGTGCGCGGGCCGCCGGATCGAGTGCGGCCGCGGCGTCCCAGAAGCGGCGCAGGAAGGTCATGCCCTCGGGGTAGTCCCACACGTACGAGGCGACCAGCCCGCCCGGGCGAACCACCCGGGCGGCTTCGGCCGTGGCCCGCGCCGGTTCGAGGAAGTTGAGGGCCAGCCCGCTGACGACTGCGTCGAACGCCGCGTCGGGGGCCGGCAGCGCCAGGGCGTCGGCCACGGCGAAGCGGGCCGGCGCCGGGGCGCCGGCCCGGGCCGTGCGCAGGAAGCCGGGAGACCGGTCCAGTCCCAGCACGACGCGGGGTCGGCAGCGGACGGCGACCACCTCGGTCAGCGCTCCCGTGCCGCAGCAGACGTCCAGCCACCGCTGACCGCTCAGGCCGCCGAGCCGCGCCACGAACACCTCGGCGACCTGTCGGCTCCAGCGGCCCATGTACCGCTCGTAGGCGTCCCCCTCCGCCCACACGTCGGACGGGTCCTCTGCCATGCCGCCGCCCCTCTCCACGGGCTTCCCGGTGACCGGAGCCGGGCCGTCTTGCGGATCTTGTCGCCCGGCAAGATCCGAAAGAGCGGCCTAGTGGTGGAAGCCGGAGCGCGGCTCGGTGGCCGGGACGGGCGGGGGCGTGGCCTCCAGGTGTTCCACGGCCGCGCGCAGGTCGGTGGCGAGCAGCGCCATCTGGTCGCGGGTCACGCCGTGCCGGACGAGGACGCGTTGGATGACCGTGTCGTCGCGGTCGGCGGGCAGCGGGTACGAGGGCACCTGCCAGCCGCGCATGCGCAGCCGGTCGGAGAGGTCGTAGAGGCTGAAGCCGACGGCGTCCGGGTCGGTGAGCTTGTAGGAGACGGCGGGCAGGGCGCCCCGGCCGTCGTAGAGGAGGGTGAAGGGCCCCATGTCGGCGATCTGCCGGGCGAGGTATTGGGCGGTGTCGGCGCAGGCTTCCTGGACGCGCCGGTAGCCGGCCCGGCCCAGCCGCAGGAACAGGTAGTACTGCGCGATGATCTCGCCGCCGGGGCGGGAGAAGTTGAGCGCGAAGGTCGGCATGTCGCCGCCCAGGTAGTCCACGTTGAAGACGAGGTCGGCCGGGAGGAGGTCGGCGGTGCGCCAGATGACCCAGCCGACTCCGAGGGGCGCGAGCCCGTACTTGTGGCCGGAGGTGTTGATGGAGGCGACGCGCGGCAGCCGGAAGTCCCACACCACATCGGGGTGGAGGAAGGGTGCGACGAAACCGCCGCTCGCGCCGTCCACGTGGATGGGGACGTCCCAGCCGTGCTCGGCCTGGATCCGGTCGAGCTCGGCGGCGAACTCGGCGACGGGCTCGTAGTCGCAGGTGTAGGTGACGCCGAGGATGGCGACGACGCCGATGGTGTTCTCGTCGACGTACCGGGCGAGCTGATGGGCCTGCAGGCCGGTGGCGCCGGTCTCCAGCGGAACCTGGCGCAGTTCGACGTCGAAGTAGCGGGCGAACTTCTCCCAGCAGACCTGGACCGGGCCGCACACCAGGTTGGGGCGGTCGGTGGGCAGGCCCTCGGCGCGGCGGCGCTCGCGCCACCGCCATTTGAGCGCGAGGCCGCCGAGCATGGCGGCCTCGCTGGAGCCGGTGGTGGAGCAGCCGGCCCCGGTGGCGCCGGCGGGGGCGTTCCACAGGTCGGCCAGGATGTTGACGCAGCGGGACTCGATCTCGGCGGTCTGCGGGTACTCGTCCTTGTCGATCATGTTCTTGTCGAGGCAGACGTTCATCAGGCGGTGCACGCCCTCGTCCGACCAGGTGGTGCAGAAGGTGGCCAGGTTCTGGGCCGCGTTGCCGTCCAGGAGCAGCTCGTTGCGGAGCAGCTCGTAGACGACCTCGGTCGGTGAGTGGTCCTCAGGAATTTTGTACTTGGGGAGGATCTGGCCGCTCAGCGTGGACGCGAAGACGTCCGTGTCGGCGTCCTGGGCACGTACGTCCTTCGTCTCATGAAGAGCCATATCGGGACTATAAGTGACAAACCTCCTCGATCAGGGATGAGATTGACGGCCACGCGAGGTGCGGTCGCGCCGCCGGGGCGAGAAGGTCCGTAACAGGCTGCAAAGGGTTGCTGACGCTCTGCTTCCAGCCGACTCTGCGATGTGACCCTGCCCATACGCCCCCAGGACCGCCGAAGAAATTACTGTCCAGTAGACTCGGCGCCGCAGATCTTCCCGTTCGGACCCCCGGAGCCGCTCCGGACGGGAAGATCATCCAACTTGTTCTACCGGCAACGTATCCATCCATGTCCGGATACAGGCCAAGCCTCTCCCCCACCCTGATACCTCTTCGTGCCATGAAGAAGATCACTCGCCGTCAGGCCTTGGGGACAACCGCCGGTGTCCTCACCGCCCTTGGTCTGACCGCCGCTGCCGCGGGCGCCACAAGCGCCGCCGCGACTCCCACCGAGCCCACCACCCCGGGCTCGGTCGACGAGGTCTACCAGGGCCGCCGTATCCAGATCACCCCGGGCGGGGGCGGCCACCACGGCGGCCACCACTCCCCGGGCCAGCCCACCGTCCGAATAGACGGCAGGGAACTGCACATCATGCGCAACGCCGATGGCACGTGGATCAGCGTGATCAACCACTACGAGACCTTCGCCGACCCGAAGCTCCTCGCCCGCGCCGCGGTCCGCGATCTCCAGGGCGCCGCCCTCGTTCCCTTCGGAGGTGCGGCATGACCGTACGCAAGAACCAGGCCACGCTGACCCCCGCGGAGAAGCGCGCCTTCACCTCGGCCCTGCAGGAACTCAAGCGCAACGGCAGTTATGACCGTTTCGTCACCACCCACAACGGCTTCATCATGAGCGACACCGACTCGGGCGACCGGGTCGGCCACCGCTCCCCCTCCTTCCTGCCGTGGCACCGGCGCTTCCTCCTGGAGTTCGAGGAGGCGCTGCAGAAAGTGGACGCGAGCCTCGCGCTGCCCTACTGGGACTGGACCGCGGACCGCACCTCCCGCTCCTCCCTCTGGGCCCCCGACTTCCTCGGCGGCACCGGGCGCGCCCGGGACGGCCAGGTCATGGACGGTCCGTTCGCATACGCGACGGGCAAGTGGAACATAAACGTACGGGTGGACGGGCGCGCCTACCTGCGCCGCGATCTCGGCACCTCCGTCGCCCAGCTGCCGACCAGGGCCGAGGTGGACGCCGTCCTCGCCATGCCGGTCTACGACATGGCGCCCTGGAACAGCTCCTCCAACGGCTTCCGCAACCACCTGGAGGGCTGGCGCGGCGCCAACCTGCACAACCGGGTGCACGTGTGGGTCGGCGGGCAGATGTCCACCGGGGCCTCCCCCAACGACCCGGTGTTCTGGATGCACCACGCCTTCATCGACAAGCTGTGGGCCGAGTGGCAGGCGAAGCACCCCCAGTCCACGTACCTGCCGGGCGCGGGCACGCAGAACGTCGTCGACCTGAACGACACCATGCGGCCGTGGAACAACGTGACCCCGGCGGACATGCTCGATCACCGGAAGTTCTACACCTTCGACACCGAACCGGTCGCCGCCGCCAGCCAGCGGTAGTGCAGTTCGGGGCGGCCGACCTGGCCGTACCGGGGGGTCCGGTCCGCGCGGCCGGTGTCCACCAGGTGCTCCAGGTACCGGCGCGCGGTGATCCGGGAGATCCCCGCCGCCTCGGCCGCCCCCGCCGACGTCAGTCCCTCGGGCGCCGCCCGCAGCAGGGCGGCGACCCGGTCCAGGGTCGGCGCGCTCAGCCCCTTGGGGAGCTCGGCCGGGCGGGGTGCGCGCAGGGCGGCCATCGCCCGGTCCACGTCGTCCTGCCCGGCCGCCTCTCCCGCCGCCTGGCGGAACTCGGCGTAGCGCAGGAGCCGTTCGCGCAGGGTGGGGAAGGCGAACGGCTTCAGCACGTACTGGACCACGCCGAGCGAGACGCTCTCGCGGACCACGGCCAGATCCCGCGCGGACGTCACCACGATCACGTCGACGGGATGACCGGCCGCCCGCAGCCCGCGCGCGAAGCGCAGGCCGTGCCCGTCGGGCAGACCGAGGTCGAGCAGGAGCAGGTCGACGCGGGTCCGCTCCAGGAAGCGGGTGGCCTCGGCGAGCGAGTGAACCGCGCCGACGGCCGTGAAGCCGGGCACTCGGCCGACGTACAGCGCGTGCGCGTCGGCCGCCACCGGATCGTCCTCGACGACCAGCACGCGCACCTCGCCGGCGCTCACCGCGAACCCGCCGCGTCCGCCGGATCGGCCAGGTCCGCCGGTGCCGGCACGTCGGCCGGGTCCGCCCCGGGCGCGGCTGCGATCGGCAGGCGGACCGTGAACTCCGCTCCACCGCCCGGGCCCTGCGCGGCGACCACGGTGCCTCCGCAGCGCTCGGCCACCTGCCGGACCAGTGCGAGGCCGAGGCCGCGTCCCTCCCCCTTGCCGGACCAGCCCCGGCAGAAGACGTCCACCCCCTCGGGCAGCCCGGGTCCGTTGTCCGCGACCCGCAGCAGCAGCTCCTCCGGCTCCGGCCGCAGCGTCACCGCGATCCGCGCACCCGGTACGGCGGTGAGCGCGTCGACCGCGTTGTCGATGAGGTTGCCCAGCACGGTGACCAGGTCCCGGGCCGGTGGCAGCAGCCCGCCCTCCTCGGCGAGGCTGCGGCTGTCGGCGGTGACCACCAGCTCGACTCCCCGCTCGTGCGCCTGGGCGGCCTTGCCGAGCAGCAGCGCCACCAGTACCGGTTCGCCCACCGCCGTGACCACCTCGTCGGTGAGGGCCTGGGCGAGTTCCAGCTCGGCGGTGGCGAAGTCGACCGCCTCGTCCGCACGGCCGAGTTCGATGAGCGAGACCACGGTGTGCAGCCGGTTCGCGGCCTCGTGGGCCTGGGAGCGCAGCGCCTGGGTGAATCCCCGCTCGTGGTCCAGCTCGCCGGTCAGTGCCTGGAGTTCGGTGTGGTCGCGCAGGGTGACGACGGTGCCCCGGCGGCCGCCGCCCGCGACCGGCGAGCTGTTGACCACCAGCACCCGGTCCGCGGTCAGGTGGACCTCGTCCACGCGGGGCCGGTCGGCGAGCAGGGCCCCGGTGAGCGGGGCCGGCAGACCGAGGTCCGCGACCCCGCTACCGGTAACGTCGCCCGGCAGGGCCAGCAGTTCGCGTCCGGCATCGTTGATCAGCGTGATCCGGCGCTGCCCGTCGAGCATGAGCAGGCCCTCGCGCACTCCGTGCAGGGCCGCCTGGTGGTAGTCGTACATCCGGCTGAGCTCGGCCGCGTTCATGCCGTGAGTGTGGCGGCGCAGCCTCGCGTTGACCACGTACGTGCCCACCCCGCCGAGGGCGAGGGCGCCGCCCGCGACCCAGGCGAGGGCGGAGAGCTGGGTGGCGAGCCGGTCGCTGATGGCGCGGACGGTGATCCCCGCACTGACCAGGCCGACGATCCGGCCGTCGTCCCGGAGCGGGGTGACCACGCGGATGGAGGGGCCGAGGGTGCCGGTGTACGTCTCGCTGAAGGTCTCGCCGCGCAGCGCCGGTGCGGTGTTGCCCATGAAGGGCTCGCCGATCCGGCGCGGGTCGGGGTGGGTCCAGCGCCGCCCCTCGGGGGACATGATCGTCACGAAGTTCACCCCGGAGTCCACGCGGACCCGCTCCGCGTAGGGCTGGAGCTCGGCGGACGGGTCGCTCCCGCGCGCAGCCGCACGGACGGCCTCGCGGACGGACGGGGAGTCGGCGACCGCGAGGGCCACGGCCCCGGCCTGGCGGCGGGCGGCCTCCTCGGCCTGGCCCCGGGCGGTCGCGTACGCGAAGACGGCGCAGCCCGCGACGACCACGGCGACCAGCAGCACCTGCATGGCGAAGAGCTGGCCGGCGAGGCTGCGCGGGGGTCGAGGGAAGCGGAACATGGCGCTCAGTGTGCACCGGGTCGTGAACTCAATGAACGCAAGGGTGACCGGGGTCACAGCCCTGGGCGATGGTCTCCCCGAACGTAATCACCACCAGGAGGCATCGTGGCCGCCAGACGCGACAGAACGCACTATCTCTACATCGCGGTGATCGGCGCGGTGCTGCTCGGCATCGCCGTCGGCTTCGCCGCCCCCGGCGTGGCCGTGGAGCTCAAACCGCTGGGCACCGGCTTCGTCAGCCTCATCAAGATGATGATCTCGCCCGTGATCTTCTGCACGATCGTGCTGGGCATCGGTTCCGTGCGCAAGGCCGCCAAGGTGGGCGCCGTGGGCGGGCTCGCCCTCGGCTACTTCATGGTCATGTCCACGGTGGCCCTGGCCATCGGCCTGCTGGTCGGCAACCTCCTGGAACCGGGTAGCGGGCTGCACCTGACCGAGGCGGCACGCAGCGCGGGCGAGGCGCAGGCCAAGGCGGGCGGAGCGGAGAGCACGCCGGAGTTCCTGCTCGGGATCATCCCGACCACGATGGTGTCGGCCTTCACCGGGGGCGAGGTGCTGCAGACGCTGCTGGTGGCACTGCTCTGCGGGTTCGCGCTCCAGGCCATGGGTGCGGCGGGCGAGCCGGTGCTGCGGGGCATCGGGCACATCCAGAAGCTGGTGTTCCGGGTACTCGCGATGATCATGTGGGCGGCGCCGGTGGGCGCTTTCGGGGCGATCGCGGCGGTGGTCGGGGCCACCGGCATCGACGCGCTGAAGTCCCTCGCCGTCATCATGATCGGCTTCTACACGACCTGCCTGCTGTTCGTGTTCGTGGTCCTCGGCACGCTGCTGAGGGTGTGCACCGGCGTCAGCGTCTTCGCCCTGCTGCGCTATCTGGGCCGGGAGTTCCTGCTGATCCTCTCGACCTCCTCCTCGGAGTCGGCGCTGCCGCGGCTGATCGCGAAGATGGAGCACCTCGGTGTCTCGCGGCCGGTCACCGGGATCACCGTGCCGACGGGCTACTCCTTCAACCTGGACGGGACCGCGATCTACCTGACGATGTCCTCGCTGTTCGTCGCCGAGGCAATGGGCAAGCCGCTCGCCCTGGGCGAGCAGATCTCGCTCCTGCTGTTCATGATCATCGCCTCCAAGGGTGCGGCCGGGGTGACCGGCGCGGGCCTGGCCACCCTGGCCGGCGGACTGCAGTCGCACCGGCCGGAACTGGTGGACGGCGTCGGCCTGATCGTGGGCATCGACCGGTTCATGAGCGAGGCCCGGGCGCTGACGAACTTTGCGGGCAACGCGGTCGCAACGGTGCTGATCGGGACCTGGACGAAGGAGTTCGACCACGCACGGGCCTCCGAAGTCCTCGCGGGACGACTGCCGTTCGACGAGAGCACGCTCGTCGACGACGGGCACGGGGCCCAGCACGGCGAACCCGTGCAGTCCACCGGGGCGGCCGGAGCCCACGGGCCCGACGGAACCGACTCGTCCGATGCGTCCGACGGAACCCCGAATTCCGTGCCGCTGCCCTCGATCAACCCCAAGGACGGGGTACCGGTCTAGCCGGTACGCCTCCGCGGGCCGACCGGGCAGGGCTCGCCCCCACGGTGCCCAGCCCGGTCGGCCCGCCGCATTCTCCGCACTTGCACCCATAGTCGGTATTCGGCCACCGATAACCGAACCCCCCGGCTGTAAAAGGTACTTCCGTAACAGGCTGTGTGCATGACATCTTGCGTCCACCACTTGTTTCGTTCGACCCGGCCTGACCACCGGGTCTTCGGAGGACGCATTGATACCCCACATATCCAGCCGACCTCGACGTACCCTCGTGCTGGCCGCCACGCTCGGCGCAGCACTCGTCCTCGGGGCTCCCGCCGCACTCGCCGGCACCGCCCCGGTCTCGCCCAACGGCTCCTCGGCCCCCGCCCCGGCGGCGGCCCCCAAGGCTGCGGCCCCGGCTTCCCAGAGTGCGACCTGGGTTGCCGGTACCCGTGCCTACCTCGTCATCACCGCTCCCGGTGACACCACGGCGGTGCGGAGCGCCGTCACCGCCAACGGCGGCACGGTGTTCAACCACTACGACGCGATCGGCGTGGTCATCGCCCACTCCGCGTCCGGCACCTTCGCCACCACCATGCGCGGTGTGAGCGGGGTCCAGCAGGTCGGCGCGACCCGCACCTCGGACGTGCCGGCGGACGCCTACAACCCGGCGCTGCCCGCCAACCCGGCGCAGTCCACGACGCCTTCGGGCGAGCCGGTCCGCGCCGACATGACCCAGATCAAGGCCGACCAGGCCTGGGCCGTGACCACCGGTTCCGCCTCCGTCAAGGTCGGCATCCTGGACACCGGTGTGGACGACCAGCACCAGGACCTGGCGCCGAACTTCAACGCGGCGGACTCCGCGTCCTGCGCCTACGGCAAGCCGGACACCCGTACCGGCGCCTGGCGGGACGTCGGCACCCACGGCACGCACGTGGCCGGTACGGTCGCCGCCGCCAAGAACGGCAAGGGCGTCATCGGCGTCGCGCCGGGCGTGAAGATCTCCTCGGTGCGCATCGCCGAGCCGACCTCCTCGCTCTTCTTCGCCGAGAACACCGTCTGCGGGTTCATGTGGGCCGGCGACCACGGCTTCAAGGTCACCAACAACAGCTACTACACGGACCCGTGGCAGTTCAACTGCCCGGACAACGCCGACCAGGCCGCGATCATCGAGGGCGTCAAGCGCGCCCAGGAGTACGCGGAGGGCAAGGGCTCGCTGCAGGTCGCTGCAGCCGGCAACTCCAACATCGACCTGGCCAACAAGACGACCGACACCGAGAGCCCGAACGACTCGACGCCGGTCACCCGCACCATCACCAACGCCTGCCTGGACATCCCGACCGAGCTCCCGGGCGTGGTCACGGTCTCGGCGATGGGCACCACCGCGAAGGCCTCGTACTCCAACTACGGCCTGAACGTCGTCGACGTGACGGCGCCCGGCGGTGACACCACCGGCATCTACAGCACCCTGCCGGGCGGCAAGTACGGCAGCATGAGCGGTACGTCGATGGCGTCCCCGCACGTCGCCGGTGTGGCGGCCCTGCTGGCCAGCACCAACCCGGGCATCACCCCGGCGCAGCTGCGCGACAAGCTGGCCACCCAGGCCAATGACGTCGCCTGCCCGTCGGACAGCCGCTGCAAGGGCACCACGGCGAAGAACGGCTTCTTCGGCGAGGGCCAGGTCGACGCGCTGAAGGCGGTCGGCAGCACCCCGCCGCCCGGCAAGTACTTCGAGAACGCCGGCGACTTCGCCATCGGCGACAACTCCACCGTGGAGAGCCCGATCACCGTCGGCGGTGTCACCGGCAACGCCCCGGCCACCCTCAAGGTGGGCGTGAACATCGTTCACACCTACATCGGTGACCTCAAGGTCGACCTGATCGCCCCGGACGGCACCGTCTACACCGTGCACAACCGTGCCGGCGGCAGCGCCGACAACATCAACCAGGTCTACACCGTGAACGCCTCCTCCGAGGTCGCGAACGGCACCTGGAAGCTGCGGGTCAACGACAACGCCGGCGGCGACACCGGCAGGATCGACTCCTGGAACCTGACCTTCTAGAGGTCCCTCCGGAAGTACGCCTAGCGCTGGAGGACGTCGGCGAGCCAGTCGAAGACGACGTCGCAGTGCTGCTGCGGGGCCATCGGGGAGCAGTGCAACTGCGCCCCGGTGGCCTCCGTCATCTTCACGTACTCGCGCCGCGTGCGCAGCAGGTCGTACATCTGCTGCGGCTGGCCCGGGTAGAACAGCTCGAAGTCGTAGTCCAGGACGAGCGTCGGGGCCTTGATCCTCCCCACCACCTCGGTGATGTCGAGCCCCATGGCCACCTGCGCCGGGGTCCAGATGTCCGTGGGCACGATGCCCGCACGGGCCTGGCGCAGTGCCTGCCCGTCGAAGATCTCGAAGCGCTTCTTGACCGTGAAGGCGAGCTGCGGGGTCAGTTCCGGGACGACCTCCTCGTTCCAGACCCGGTTGGTCTCCTCCTTGTCGGGGGTGACGACGGCGCGCAGCTCCGCGTCGAAGCCCAGCCAGGGGCTGACGCAACCCGGCTGGCAGGCGACGGCGGCGAGCCGGTGCTCGAAGGCGGCGGCGCGGGCGACGAGGTTGCCGCCCATGCTCAGGCCCGTGATCGCGATCCGCCCGCTGTCCACGTCCTTGCGGGTCTCCAGCCAGTCGACGATCGGGCCGACCACCTTCTCCCAGCGGGTGGTGAAGGGGATCTCCTCCACGAACAGCAGCTGCCCCTGGCCGGGTCCGTCGTAGACGAGGGCGTTCCAGCCCCGGTCGAGGGCGGCGGACACGCCGTAGGTCCACATGTCCAGGTTCTGGCCGTCGCTGCCGTTGGTGAGGATCACGGTGGGGCGCGGCTCGGCCGGACCGTCCGGGCGGAAGAACCACACCGGCAGATGCGTCCTGCCGTACGGGACCTTGGCGCGGACGGCGGCCGGTGAGCACAGCCGGGTGAAGGTGTCCCAGGCCTTGCGCCCGGCCAGGTAGACCGCTTCCTCGTCGCCGGGGTGGTCGGTGCCGAGCACGTAGAACAGCGCCTGCGCGTAGTACTGGGAGGCCCGCAGGGAGCGGAAGCGCCGGGTCTGCGAGGGGGCCTCGTGACCGTGGCGGCCGGCGGCCGGGGGCGCGGCGAGCCGGTCCCCCCAGGCGCGGAAGGTGTCGCTGAACGTCTGCTCGGACAGACCGGCCGCGTTGATGGCGTTGACCGCGGTCAGTACCTCGCCCACCTCGGAGGCGCGCATCCCGGCGGCGCCGAGTGCGAGCAGGCCCGCGAAGTTGAAGCCGGGATCGTCGAAGAGTTCCATCGCTCCGGGCGTGGGATCGACGGCCTTCGCGGACGGCTCGGGCGCGGCGGCCGCGGTGCGGGCCGCCGCGCCGCCGACAGCGAGGACCCCGGCGCCCGCGGCGAGCCCGGTGAGGGCCGCGCGGCGGGTGAGTGCGGAGGGCTGGTGCGGTGTACGAGCGGTCATGCAGCGGACCGTACGCCGGGCCGGTGGCGGGTCGCGGCACGGCGCGCGCTCCCTTGCTCCGAACGGCCGCGTGCGGCCGCGAACGGCCGCGTGCGGCCGCGACGCGTGCGGTCAGGCCCGCCGCCGGTCCGGCCGCGCGGCGCGCAGCACGCAGTCCCCGCAGAGCCCACCGCCGGGCACCCGGTAGTAGAGGCAGCAACTGCGCCGTACGAAGGCCACCCCGAGCCCGTCCTCGTGGATGAAGGTGCCGGTGCCCGCGAGCGCCCCGTCCTCGGCCAGCAGGGCGCCGGCCGGCTCCACTGCCACGCCGCCCGGGACCCGGTCGATCAGCACCCGCAGCGCCCCGACCAGACCGGAGGCCGCATTCCCGCGCAGGACCTGCGCCGACACCCCGAAGCGCTCGCGCAGGGCCGCGTCCAGCACGGCCAGGTTCGCCAGGACGTTCTCCCCGAGCTCCTCGGCCGGCAGGCCGGGGCCGGGCTCGGGCAGCCACAGCTCGAGCGACCCGGCATCCGGCAGCCGCCACCACACCCGTTCGGCGGACAGGTCCGGTACTCGGCCCGCCAATGCCGCGGACCCGAGCGCGAGCGACCACAGCCGGGAGGCGATCCCGAACTGCGCGGTCGAGGCGGCGACCCGGCCGGGTCCGCTGCCGATCCGCCGGCCCACCTCGGCCACGTACGGCCCGAGTTGCTCCCCGTAGAGCGCCGTCAGCGGCCGGAAGCCGGGGCCGGGCGGCTCCGTCCCGTACGGGACGGTGAAGAAGGGCCCCACGGAGGCCAGTCGCCGCAGTACGTCGTCCATACCGGGAATGATCTCAGCGGTGCGGTGCGGGGCCCGGGTCGGGCCGGGGGTCCTGCGCGCGCCGCTCAGAGCCCCGCGAGGAAGTCCAGCAGTGCCTTGTTGAAGGCCTCCGGCCGCTCCAGCCCGGGCAGGTGGCCGGCCCCCTCGATCACGGTGAGCACCGAGTGCGGCAGCAGCGCGTGCAGGGCCTCGGCCTCCGCGACCGGGGTGTAGACGTCGTCGGCGCCCACCAGCACCAGGCAGGGCTCGGCGGCCCCGGCGAGCACGGGACGGTAGTCGGGACGCTCGGCGCGGCCGCGCAGCGCCGCGGCCGCGCCCTCGGGATCGGTCGCGCACATCATGGCGCTCACCCGCGCGGCGGTCTCGGGCATGGCCGTCACGTTGTGGGCGGCCAGCATCTTGTCGATCACCTCTTCGGCGTAGGGCCGCATGCCCTCGGCGATCAGCCGTTCGGCGGTCTCCCGGCGGAACTTCGCGCCGTCCGGGGTTTCCGGAACGGGAGAGGTGTCGGAGAGGACCAGGGCCCGTACCAGACCCGGGTGGCGCAGTCGTACCTCCATCGCGATCTGACCGCCCATGGACACACCACCGACGACCAGATGTTCGATCCCCAGGCCGGCGAGCAGGGCGGCGAGATCGTCCGCGAGATCCGCCAGGATAGCCCTGCCCGGGAGCACCGGGCTTTCCCCGTATCCCCGCAGGTCAGGCGTGATCACACGGTATCCGGCGGCCGTCAGCGCGGCCGTCTGGGGGGCCCACATCGTGCGGTTGAAGGGATGTCCGTGGATCAGGATTACGGGCGCTCCCTCGCGGGGACCGAAGTCATCGAAAATCAGTGGCACGCCATTGCCAAATTGGGGGTTCATGAGAGGACTTTAAGGGGCTACATTGAGCCACTCGCGTTCACCTGACAGCCGGTTGCCTTTCACTCGTGTTTTGCACGGGGGGCGACGTCATGGACGCAGACTGTGCAACCACCCCACCGCCCAGAAGGACCGAAGGCTCCGTGCCCGTACCCGTACACCTCGCGGGCCGCACCGTGCGGCTCGAGCCCCTCGCCCCCCACCACACCGAGGCTCTGGCCGTGGCCGGGGCCGAGGATCGTACGACTTACGCCTTCACTCCCGTGCCCCACGGGGTGCAGGCGTCCCACGAGTACATCGACCGTGCCCTGGCCGATCAGGCTGCGGGTCGATCGCTCCCGTTCGCGGTGGTCAGAGCCACCGACGGGCGGGTCGTCGGTTCGACCCGGTTCCTGGAACTGGACTACTGGCAGGGGCCTCTGGTCTGGCCCGCCGTGCCCGGCGTCCCGTTCGGCGATCCGGCGACGGCGATCCCCGATGCCGCCGAGATCGGCAATACCTGGCTGTCCCCGGGCGCCCAGGGCACCGGCATCAATACCGAGGCGAAGCTGCTCATGCTCCGCCATGCCTTCGAGACCTGGGGGGTGCGGCGCATCTCGCTGCGTGCTGATGCGCGCAACGGCCGGTCACGGGCCGCGATGGAACGTCTGGGCTTCACCTGCGAGGGGGTCCGTCGGGCCCATTCGCGCGGGCTCGACGGCGCCGTCCGCAGTACTGCCTTCTACTCGATCCTCGACGAGGAATGGCCGACCGTACGGTCGATCATCGAGCTGAGGCTGTCGGCGGGCGCGCAGCGCAAGCGGCGCCGCAAGACCCTCGTCCCCGCGTAACCCGGCCGGCCGGACGGAAGAGCGGAAAAACGGTCCTGCCCCTCGGCCCCCGCCGCGGCCCCCTCACCCGAGGAAGGCCGGGGCGAGGGCCGAGTCCATGAGGCGGGCGGGGGCGCCGCTCCCGTCGGCCGGCAGGGCGTACAGGTCGGCTCCGAAGTCCCCGGGCAGGGCGTAGGCGACGGTCCTGTCGTCGATCCACACCACCTGGTCGTCGACGCTCCGCTCCTCGCCGAGCGGGGTCTCGGCGCCGGAGGCCAGGTCCAGCACGTGCAGCCGCCAGGGCGCCTCCGCCGGCAGGCCCGGCACCCGCTTCTTGAAGGCCAGCCGGGTCCCGTCGGGCGACAGCGACGGGCACTCGACGTTCTCGCGCAGCGTGGTCACGGTGCGCGCGGCCAGGTCGCCGCGGACCAGGTGGGTGCGGCCGCCGGTGGCGAGCGTCGCGTAGAAGGCCCGCTCGTCGGCGGTGAAGGTGACCCCCCAGAAGTTGACGTCGGCGGCGCGGTACGGCTTCCCGTCCTTGAGGATCGTGAAGTCCTCCAGCGAGGCCTCCAGCCGGCCCGTGCGCAGGTCGAGCACCGAGGTCCGCGTGGAGAAGTCCGCACCCGCGTACGAGTCCCCGCCGACGAAGACGGTCCACGCGGCGAGGTGCCCGCCGGGCGAGACCCTGGCCCGGGTGGGAACCCCGCCCAGCGAGTGTGCGGACACCTCCTTCAGGCGGGCGTCGAGGACGACCGCCCGATAGCCCTCCTGGACCCCGCTGCGGTCCGCCCGGAGGCAGATCCCGGTGCCCCCGGCCGCGTGGAAGCGCAGGCAGCTCACCCCGGACGCGGTGCGGGTCCCTTCCGGCGCGCCGGCCGCGACGGTGGCGAGCTCGTCCCGGTGCGGGCCCCAGGCCATGTTGCGGAACACGATCCGCCGGCCGCCGTCGCCCGGTGCCAGCGAGAACTCGCCCCGGGTGATCTGCGGGCCGCCGGCCCGGGCCCGGTCCTTCTCGTCGGCCCGGGAGGAGGCCCGCAGGACGGCGAGTACGCAGACCGCGGCGAGCAGGGCCACGGCGGTGGCCAGGATCAGGATCCGGCGCTGGAGCGTCATGGGAGGACTCCGGGGCGGGGTGGGGTTCCGGGGGCGGCGCGGGGGCACCATACCCAGCGGCATGTGCAAGGGCCAGGCATGGACGGCGGCGGGATCGTGAACTCCACCGGCCGTACGGGCGTCGGGCAATGGCCTCCCCCAGAGGACCCCAAGAGTAGGAAAAGTGCGGAACCCTGACATGCTTTCGTTCATCCTTCGAACGGAAGGACTCAGCAGTCAGACCACCCCGCCCCTCTGGGGCAGCACCAGCCGGAGAGCCACCGCACATGTCGTACGCACCCGACGGGCAGCAGTACCAGCCGTACCGGCCGGAAGGACAGATACCCCGGCCGCCCCACGGCGACCAGTACGGCCAGCCGTACGGACAGCAGCCGCCCCAGCAGCCGTACGGGCAGCAGGGCGGGCACGGGCAGCAGGCGCAGTACGCGCCGCAGGACCAGTACGAACAGACGGCGCGGTACGGACCGCAGGACCTCTACCCCGAAGAGCCGCCGCGCCGCCGGAAGGGGCGCCGCTGGCTGATAGCGGGCGCCGCCGTCCTCGCGCTCGCCGGCACGGCCGCGCTCGTGCTGAACCACTACGAGATACCCCCCTTCACCGACAAGGGCTCCGCGGTCTCGTTCGGGCAGGCGCCCGCGGGAGGCGGCAAGAAGAACGACGCTCCCCCGCCGGCGAACTCCAAGATGCTCATGCCGACCGGGCCGGCCGCCGAGTTCAAGAACTCGATGACGCTCCCCGACGGCACACACGTGGCCGTCACCACGCTCGACGGCAAGAAGTCCGGCTTCAAGGGCAAGGTCTGGGTCTGGGCCCCCAAGGAGTACAACGACCCGAAGTTCGCCAAGAGCGGCTTCCCGGTCATGATCGCCCTGCCGGGCGGCGCCGGTTACCCCAGCAACTACTGGATGGGCACCGACCTCGGTCTCCAGACCAGCATCGGCAAGTGGTACACCGAGGGCAAGAGCAAGCCCTTCATCCTGGCCATGCCGGTGCTCAACCCGGCGCCGGACGACAAGGGCATCTACTGGGACGGCTCCGACATCCCGGGCCAGCCCAAGATGGGCACCTGGCTGACCGAGGACGTGCCGGACCTGGTCAAGGCGAACTTCCGCACCGTCAAGTCCCGTGACGGCTGGGCCTTCATGGGCTCCTCCACCGGCGGGTTCGCGGGCCTGAAGGCCGTACTGAAGCACCCGGACAAGTTCAAGGCCGTGATCGCCTCCGGCCCGGACATCGTCCCGGACTCCTCCCTGTGGAAGGGCCACGACAAGGAGAAGGCCGAGAACAACCCGGAGCTGCTGGCGAAGCAGCTCATCGACGCCAAGGGTCCGGACGTGTACCTGGCCTTCCAGGTCGGTGACAGCGAGAACAACAAGAAGACCCTGCCGGACGTGCAGAAGTTCATCGCCACCTACGGCAACAAGGGCCCGATCCATGCCGAGTTGAGGGTCATCAAGGGCGGCCAGCACAACGCCAAGACCTACGTCCCGAACATGGGCGAGGGGCCGATCCAGTACATCAGCAAGGTCATGGAAGGACCCGTCGAGTAGTCACCGACGCCTGCTCCGCATCGAGCGAAGGCCCGCCGAACACCTTCGGCGGGCCTTCGCCGTTCCAGGCCGCCCAGCCCGGATCGCCCTCCACCGCGAACCGCACCCAGGCCGCGTGCATCTCGTCGGCCAGCTCCTGCGGGGGCTCGGACCCGGCCAGCCAGGCGGCCTCCGGTGCCGCAAGGGTGTCGAACACGAAGCCCAGCTCCAGGGCGTGGCAGGCGCCGAGCCCCGGCAGGCCGGAGGGCCAGCCGAACTCGTACAGGAAGCTCGGCGCCGCCCGCCGCGCCCCGGCGAGCCTGCGCAGCGGGTCGCGCAGGAGCCGGTCGGTGAGCAGCTGCCCGGCCAGCTCGGCGGGGCTCGCGGCGGGCAGGGCGGTGCGCAGCGCCCGTACGGCCGCCCGGTCCTTGCCGGTGCGGGCCCGGGCCAGCGATACGGAGAGCTGGCCGAGCCGGTCCAGCAGGCGCATCCCGCCCGTGGGGGCGAGCCACAGCCGGTACTCGTCGCTCGTCCAGCCGAGGAGCAGCGGCACCTCGGCGGAGACCGCGGAGTCGCAGAGGGCGTCGAGGGGGTCGGTGGGGATCGTGTCCGGGTCGGCGACCAGGCCGAAGGCGGGTCCGCCGAGGAGCGGGCCGGATCTGCGCAGAACGGCCGCCTGGGCGGCCAGCAGGTCGGGCAGGTCGGTGGCTGAGAAGGCTGCGGCGGTGGCGTCCACCTTGAGCAGCGAGGCCATCCGCCGGACCATGGCGCGGACCCTGACGCGCGGCAGGACCTCGGGGGCTCCGCTCTGCAACACGGCCCGGGCGAACAGCCCGGCCGCGCGCGGGGCGGCCAGGAGGGAGCCGATGCTGATGGCGCCGGCGGATTCCCCGAAGACGGTGACGTGTTCGGGGTCGCCGCCGAAAGCCCCGATGTTGTCGCGGACCCAGGTGAGGGCGGCGATCTGGTCCAGCAGGCCGCGGTTGACGGGGGCGTCGGGGAAGAGTCCGTAGCCGAGGACGCCGAGGCGGAAGTTGAAGGAGACGAGGACGACCCCGTCGCGGGCGAAGGCGGAGCCGTCGTACACGGGAACCGCCGAGGAGCCCCGGGTGTGCGCCCCGCCGTGGATCCACACCATGACGGGGCGCCGGGCGCCGGGGGCCGGGTCGGGTGTCCACACGTTCAGGTTCAGGCAGTCGTCCCCCGGGATCACCGGGTCGGGGAGCAGGGCGGCGAACGTGTCCGGGTACGGCACCTTGGGCGCGGTCGGCCCGTAGGCCGCGGCGTCGCGCACGCCGTCCCAGGCGGCCGGGGGCGCGGGCGCCGCGAACCGCAGGGCGCCGACGGGCGGGGCGGCGTACGGGATGCCCAGGAAGACGGCCGTCCCGCCGGGGCCGGTCCGGCCCTCCACGACACCGCCGGCGGTCCTCACCCGCGGGCGGCGGCCGTCGGTGGCGGCCTCTGCGCTCATCTCGTCCTCCTGCGGTGCCTGCGATGCCGGGATATGCCGGTGACGCTGACGCTGACGGCGACGGTCGCACCGTCGCACAGCCGTCCAACGGGTGACAAGGCGTGACCGGCTCCGGGCCCGTCCCGGTTGGACGGGCATGCGATTCCTGCGTATCCACCATGCCCTGCCCGTCCTGCTGA
>NZ_BMVL01000002.1:701415-840996 GCF_014650695.1 Streptomyces avidinii
ACGACCGGGTCCACGGCCTCACCGCGCCGAAGGGCTGTGTCGAGGCCGAGGGCGGCGGCGCCCGGGCGGTCACCAACGGGACCCGGGGCTCGGCAACGCTCTTCGAGGGCCCCCGGTGCTCGGGCCGGGCCCTACGGGTCCTGCGGCCCGGGGAGGTCGGCCAGGTGCGGCCGTACTTCGCCTCCGTCCGGTTTTCCGTCACCGGGTAGGCGCAGGGGCCGTGACCCCTGGGCCGCCCCCGCGTTGTATGCCATGTCAAATGCCACAGCTTCTGTGGCGCCCCACATATCTCACGAGGAGATCTTGATGTCGCGTATCGCGAAGGCATTCGCCATCACCGCTGTCACCGGCAGCGCCGTTGTCGCCGGTGCGGGTCTGGCTGTCGCCGATGCCGGAGCGCACGGTGCGGCGGTCGGCTCCCCCGGTGTCCTGTCGGGCAACCTGCTCCAGGTTCCGGTGCACGTCCCGGTCAACGTCTGCGGCAACACCGTGAACGTGATCGCTCTGCTGAACCCGGCGTTCGGCAACACCTGCGTCAACGCCTCGGGCGGCGGCGACCACCACACCGAGGGTGGCGACTACGGCCACTGATCGGCTGATCGGCTGATCGACGGAAGGGCCCCCGCCGGACGGCGGGGGCCCTTCCCCGTGTGCGTTCCCGTGGGCGCGGGCCGCGGGGGTCATTCGTAGCGGTACAGGCCCTGGTGGTCGGACATCTCGCGCGGGGTGACGTTCCACGGCGGCATCGGCTCGTCACGGGCGATCACGCGGCCGCGCTGGAGGTCGCCGACGGCCAGGGGCGCGGCGGGCAGATAGCCGGAGCCCGGGTGCCGCTGCTGCCAGCGGTCCCAGATCAGGTCGACGAAGGCGTGGTGCAGCCAGAACGCCGGGTCGTTGGGCGCCGTACCACCCGTCATGTGGCCGCCGATCCACTGGTGGACCTTGTTGTGGTTGCGCCAGCGCTCGCTCTTGGGCGCCGCCCAGCCCTCCAGCTTGTTGCGGAAGCCGCCCGCGGTGGCCGTGGAGTCCCAGGGCGAGACGTCGTAGGTCGGATCGTCCATCGCCCACTGGAGCTCGGCGGCGGTGGGCAGGGCGATCGGGTTCTGCGGCCGGCCGAGGTTGCGGGTGAGGAAGGCGGACTCCGTGATGCCCACCGTCACCGTCCAGTTGCCCTTGTCGTAGGCGAACGGCCCGGTCATCACCTTGCGGTCGCTCGCCCGCCCCGTGCCCCCCAGGAAGTCGTCGGCCCAGAGGGAGGAGACGGGGCTGGTGTCGGTGGTCCAGTCCCAGTAGGGGACGCTGACGCCGGGGTCGATCTCCTGCAACTGCCTCTCGAACTCCAGCAGATAGCGCCGGTGCCACGGGAAGAAGGAGGGGGACATGTGCCCGACGCGCAGCTTGCGGTCGCGGTCCGGCACGAAGTACTTGTCGTGGGTGCGCACCAGCGCGTCGTAGGCGCCGCTGCGCTTGAGCTCCAGCACCGCCGCCGTGAAGCGCTTCTTCTGGGCACTGGTGAGGTTCTTCTGGTTCTGCCGGGTGTGCAATTGCGGGGCTCCTCCCGTTCCCGTGGGTCTGTCAGCCGTGGTGCGGGGCCGCGAGGGCGAGCTGGGTCGTGCCCAGTTCGTCCACGGCGGCCCGGGCCAGTTCCAGTGGCGTCGGATAGGACTGGAAGTGGTTGATCCCGCTGAGGTAACTGCCGTCGGCCCGGCGCATGACGTGCAGCGGCCGCCCGTCGATGCGGACCCCGGCGACGTCGACGGCGATGTGCCGGCCGCGGTACGTCTCCTCGGCGAGCGGCGCCGGGGTGAGGGTCTGCCGGGGGCGCCGGGCGCGCAGCACGGGGGCCAGGGCCGCACCCGTACCGGCGAGCACCGCCGCGGTGAACGCCGTACGGAGAAGCGCGCGACGGGTCAGGGGTGCGGCGGGCGATGCGGCGGACATACGGTCTCCCTCACTCGGTGGCCGGCGGCTACGGGTCTAACGCCGCGCGGCGGACGAGGTCACCCGTGCGCGCTCCGGAGCTGCTTGTAGAACAGGGTCGTGGGGTGCAGCCGGCCCTCGGGGTCGCTGGCGTAGTCGGGGATGGTGCCGGCCTCCGTCCAGCCGGCGGAGCGGTAGACCCGCTCGGCGCCGCTCCCGGTCTCGGTGTCCAGGAACAGCAGCACCACCCCGGCGCGGGCCGCGGCCGCCTCGGCCTCGGCGAGCAGGGCGCGGGCGGTGCCGCGGCCGCGGGCCGACGGGTGGACCATCAGCTTGCGCAGCTCGGCGCGGTGGCGGCCGTTCGCCTTGGTCTCCCGGTACCAGCTGACGGTGCCGTCGATGCGGCCGTCGCCACCGGTGCGGGAGACCCACAGGGCGAGCGAGCCGTCCTCGACCGCGGGCAGCAGCGAGTCCCACCAGGCGGCGGCGTCCCGCTGGTCGAGGCCGGCGAGGAAGCCGAGGGACGAGCCGCCGTCGACCACGGCGAGCAGGAGGGAGGCGAGTTCGTCGCGGTGGGCCCGGAGCCCGGTGGCCGTGAGCGCGGTGATGGTGGCCGTCATGGGCCGAGGATAGGGATCGGCCGGGGGCCCGTAGCAGGCGGGGGCGGCGAGCGCCGGGCAACCACCACGGCGGTGATCGCGACGGCGGTGCGACGGGAAGCGCGAACGCTCTCGCGGGAAGGCGACAAGTACGGGGTGAGGCCGCTACGGCAGGCGGCCGGGGAGGGGAACGCGTGTGAACGCGGACGAAGACGAGCTGCTGACCAGGTCGGCCCGGGACACGGACGCCTTCGAGGCGGTGGTCATGGGGCTGTCGCCGCACCTGCACGGCTATCTGGCGCGAAGAGCGCCGAACGCGGCGGACGACCTGCTGGCGGTCCCCGGAGGTCCCGGGTCGGACAGCGGGGCCGACACGTTCTCGGCCTACATGGCCACCCTGAACCGCCTGCTCACGTTCGCGCCCCTCGCACCACGCCAGCGTGCGGCGGTGTACGAGGTCCTCGCGGACATGCCGGGGCTCCGGCTGGTCGGGCCGGTCCAGGACAGCACAGGCCGTACCGGGACCGCCGTGGAAGCGGACATCCGCAGCGCGCGCATCCGCATGATCATCAGCCCCGGACGGGCGGACTGCTGGAGCAGACCATCCACTACCGCGGCGGGAAGTACGACGGGAAGGCCGCCAAACGCTCGACGATCCTGTCGGCCGGCCCCCAGCAGAGCATCCCCCCGTACCAGGAACGGCTGCCGAAGGGGAGCGCCCTGCCCGGTACGGGCACACCGGCCTCCTAGGGCGCCGGGAGTTCCGCGAAGTCCGCCACCAGGCCCCGGTGGTGGCCCGCCGTGCCGAGCGCCAGGGAGTCGGCCTTGGCCCGTTTGAGGTACAGGTGGGCCGGGTGTTCCCAGGTCATTCCGATGCCGCCGTGCAGCTGTACGCACTCCTCGGCGGCGCGGACCGCCACGCCCGAGCAGTAGGCCTGGGCCACTGCGACGGTCAGCGGGGCGTCGGGGGCCGCCGTGGCCAGAGCGTCGGCCGCGGCCCTGGCCGCCGCGCGCGCGGAGGCCACGTCGAGCCAGAGCCGGGCGAGGCGGTGCTTGAGGGCCTGGAAGGAACCGATGGGGCGGTTGAACTGGTGGCGGCCGCGGACGTGGCCGACGGTTTCCGTCAGGCACCACTCGGCGAGCCCGAGCTGCTCGGAGGCGAGCAGTCCGGCCCCGGAGAGCAGGGCTCCGGCAACGGCCGCCCGGGCCGTTCCCGGGTCGGCGAGGCGGGTACCCGCCGCCGCGTCCAGCGTGACCGTGGCGAGGGGGCGGGTCAGGTCGAGGGGGACCTGCGGGGTCAGCCGGGCCGAGGCGGCCAGGACGGCGTAGAGCCCGGTGTCGGCCAGGACCAGCAGCACGTCGGCGGCCACCGCGTCCGCCACGGAGGTGACCGTGCCGGTCAGGCTCCCGTCGCCGAGGTCCCGGACGGGGGTCGGCGGGGGTGCACCCGGGGCGAGGGTCAGGGGCACGGCCGGTGCGCACACCGTGCGGCCCGAGGCCAGCTCCCGCAGCAGCGAGGTGGCTTCCGCGTTGTCGCAGCCGAGCAGGATTTCCGTGGCGAGCACGGCGCTGGTCAGGTACGGGACGGGTGCCACGGCCCGGCCCAGCTCCTCCAGGACCACGGCCGCCTCGCGGTGGCTCGCGCCCTGCCCCCCGAGCTTCTCGGGCACGAGGAGGCCGGCCGCCCCGATCCCGACGGCGAGGGTGCGCCACAGTTCGGGGTCGTGCGGCCGGTCGGTCTCGGCCCGGGCGAGGACGCTCTTCGCGTCGCAGCGGTCGGTGAGGAGCGCGCGTACGGCGGAGCGGAGCTCTTCCTCGGTCTCCGAGTAGAGCAGGTCGGTGGGCGCCGCGGGGGCCACCGGGGTCGTCGGCGCGGGCGGGGTCGTCGGTGCCGTCGGTGCGGTCATCGGGCGAGGTCCTTCCAGGCGAGGTCCTTGTCGTCGCGTGGCTCGGGGGGCAGGCCGAGGACGCGCTCGGCGACGATGTTGAGGAGGATTTCGCTGGTGCCGCCCTCGATGCTGTTGCCCTTGGCACGCAGGTAGCGATAGCCGGCCTCACGGCCGGTGAAGTCGACGCCGTCGGGGCGACGCATGGTCCAGTCGTCGTACAGGAGCCCGTCCTCCGCGAGGAGTTCGACCTCCAGCCCGCTGATCTCCTGGTTGAGCCGGGCGAAGGTGAGCTTCATGCCCGATCCCTCGGGGCCCGGCTGTCCGGCGACCAGCTGCTGGCGCAGCCGTTCGCCGGTGAGGCGGGCGACCTCGGCCTCGACCCACAGTTCCAGCAGCCGCTGGTGGAGGGCGTGGGTGCGGAGCTCGGGGCGGTCGCGCCAGGCGGCGGCGACGGGGGCGATCATGCCGCCCTCACGGGGGATGCGCATGCCGCCGATGGAGACCCGCTCGTTCATCAGGGTGGTGCGGGCCACGGCCCAGCCCTCGCCGACGGCGCCCAGCCGGTGGGTGTCGGGGATGCGGACGCCGGTGAGGAAGACCTCGTTGAACTCGGCCTCGCCGGTGATCTGGCGCAGCGGCCGGACCTCGACGCCGGGGGCGTGCATGTCGCAGAGGAAGTAGGTGATGCCCTGGTGCTTGGGGAGTGCGGGGTCGGTGCGGGCGATCAGGATGGCCCAGCGGGCGGTGTGGGCGCTGGAGGTCCACACCTTCTGGCCGTTCACGATCCAGTCGCCGGAGTCGGTCTCGCGGACCGCGCGGGTGCCGAGCGCGGCCAGGTCGGAACCGGCGCCGGGCTCGCTGAAGAGCTGGCACCAGACCTCCTCGCCGAGCCACAGGGGGCGCAGGAAGCGGTGCTTCTGCTCCTCGGTGCCGTAGGCGAGGATCGTGGGCGCGGCCATGCCGAGGCCGATGCCGATCCGGCGCGGGTCGTTGTCGGGCGCGCCTGCGGCCTCCAGTTCGGCGTCGACGACGGCCTGGAGGGAGCGGGGCGCGCCGAGGCCGCCGAGGCCCTCGGGATAGTGGACCCAGGCGAGTCCGGCGTCGAAGCGGGCGCGCAGGAAGTCGGTGCGGTCGGTGTCGGCGGGCGGGTGGGCGGCGAGCAGGCCCCGGACCCGCGCGAGCAGCTGGTCTGCGGTGATCGCGGTCATCGGGACGCACCGGGCTGCCGGGGCATGGCCAGGACCACGCGGCCGGTGGTGCTGCCGTCGGCGAGGCGCTGCACGGCGTCGGCGACGGCGGGGAGTGCGATGAGTTCGCTGATCAGGGGCTTGATGGTGCCTTCGGCGGCGAGGCGGGTGAGTTCGGCGTGGCAGGCGAGGATCGCGCCCGGGTCCTTGGCCGCGTAGAGGCCCCAGTGGAGGCCGAGGATCGCGTAGTTCTTGACGAGGGCGTGGTTGAGGGCGGGGGCGGGGATGTCGCCGCTGGCGAAGCCGACGACGACGATGCGGCCCTCGAAGGCCACGCACTTGGCGGAGGCGGTGTACGAGTCGCCGCCGACGGGGTCGTAGACCACGTCGGCCCCGCGTCCGCCGGTGAACTCCTTGACCCGGGACACGACGTCCTCGGTCGTACGGTCGATGACCAGGTCGCATCCGAGTTCCTCGGCCGTACGCGCCTTGGTCTTGCCTCCGACCACTCCGATGACGGTGGCTCCGGCGGCCTTGCCGAGCTGGACGGCGGCGCTGCCGACCCCGCCTGCGGCGGCGTGCACGAGGAGGGTCTCGCCCGGCTGGAGACGCGCCCGGCGGTGCAGGCCGAACCAGCCGGTCTGGTAGCCGATGTGCAGGGCCGCGGCCTCGGCGTCGTTCAGGCTCTCGGGGGCCGGGAGCAGGGCCCGCTCGGAGGCGATCACGTACTCGGCGAAACCTCCGTGGGGCAGGCTCGGGGTGGCGATGACGCGGCGGCCGTCGTCGGTGAGGCCGCAGATCTCGACGCCGGGGGTGAAGGGCAGCGGTGGACGGATCTGGTACTGGCCGCGGACGAGCAGCGCGTCGGGGAAGTTGAGGTTCGCCGCGAGCACCTGCAGCCGCACCTCGCCCTCGCCGGGGACCGGTTCGGGAATCTCTTCGAGGCGCAGGGCCTCTCGGGGTTCGCCGGGGGTATGTACTCGCCATGCCTGCATCCGGGGCCTCCAGCCGCCGTCGAGGAACCACGCTCCGCGGGCATACTAAGCAGTCGCTTGCCTCTCTGGGAACCGTCGGTCGGGGTGGGGAGCCCCTCGGTCCGAATCAACCCGTGCCATTCAGGCCACATCCGGCTCAAGATCAGGCAACATGTGGCGTGCACGTGTCATGACTCAACGGGGAACAGCACCTGTCCAGGGGGGACCACCTACATGAGAAGAAGCATGTCCGCGGCCGGAGCCGCCATCGTTCTGGCCGGCCTGATCACCGCGGCCGGCCCGGCCGTGGCGGCCGACGCGAAGTGCGCACCGAAGATCCAGGTGCTCGGCACGATCGGGAACGAGTCGTACGCCCGCGACGTCCAGCGCAGCCAGGGGGTCTTCGACCTCGGCGCGGGCGACCTCGCCGTCGGCGTCTCGGGCTACCGGCCCGCCTACTGGACCGGCACCACCGTGCACCCGGTCCCGCTGACCGACCCGAACGTCACGGGGCAGGTGCTCGCCGTCAACGCGCACGGCCTGATGGTCGGTGTCCTCCACCACTCCGGCGCCGCCTCCCTGTTCACGTACCGGGCGGGCGCCGCGGCAATCACCCCGCTGCCGGACAGTGACGGCTCCGACCTCGAAGCCGACATCAATGACGCCGGGTACGTGGTCTCCCGCTCCGGCAGCGGGATCGGAACCGTCTGGAAGGACGGCCAGAAGGTCCGCGACCTGCCCGTACCGGCCGACGCCGGACCGGGGACCCGGATCACGACGGTCACCGGCATCAACAACCAGGGCGACATCCTCGGCATGGCCACGCAGGACTACGAGGTCCCGGAGACCGGCGCGCACCTGGAGGGCACCCGCCCGGTGCTGTGGCCGGGGGACGGCTCCGCCGCCCGGCTGCTGGCTCCGGCCGTGAACGACAGCTACGTGCAGGACCTCGACGAGAGCCGCCGGATCGTCGGCTACGACTGGGCCGGACCGTGGCACGAGTACCAGCCGCTGGTCTGGGAGCCGCCGCTCACCGGGCCCGCGACCTCCCCCGGTGGGCTGAGCTCGCACCCGTACGCCACGTTCGAGGCGATCAGTGCGACGACGAATGTCAGCGTCGGCACGGCCAAGTTCCACCCGGACGAGATGACCCGGCCGGACCAGGCCCTGCTGCGGGCCGGCTCCGGACCGGTCAAGGCCCTGCCGCGACTGGCCGCGGGCGGGGCGAGCATGGCCGATGCGGTCTCGGACGCCGACCGGGTCGGCGGGGCGGCCGTGAACGCGAAGGGCAAGCTCAAGCCGGTGATCTGGACCTGCGCGACCAGGCAGGCGTACAACCCGGGGAGTTAGCCCGGTAGCGGCCGGACGGAGGCCGGGCACCGTGCGGGCATGGCGATCTGAGCGCCCACGCGCTATCGATGGGCGCATGGAGAACCCTCTGCACGGGCTGCCCGCGCCACCCGCCCTCGGCGCCGCCGCCCTGCCCCCCGGGACCTACGCGGGGCAGGTGGTCCTCGTGACCGGCGGCGGCACCGGGCTGGGCAAGGCCATAGCGGCCGAGTTCGCCCGGCTCGGCGCCGACGTGGTGATCGCGAGCCGGCGCGCCGAGCAGCTCAAGGCGGCGCGCGAGGAGCTGGCGGCCGTACCCGGCGCGGGCCGGGTGTCGGCCGCCGTCTGCGACATCCGGGACCCCGAGCGGGTCGCCGAGGTCTTCGACGCCGCGCAGGCGGCCTTCGGTCTGCCGGACGTGCTGGTCAACAACGCGGCCGCGAACTTCCCCTCCCCGGCGGAGGACCTGTCCCCGAACGCCTGGCGGGCGGTGGTCGACATCACCCTGACCGGCACCTGGTTCATGACCCGCGAATTCGGCCGCCGGCACCTCACCGCCGGCACCCCCGGCTCGATCGTGAACATCGGCGCTTCGTACGCCTGGACGGGCGGCCCGGGGTTCGCCCACAGCTCCGCCGCCAAGGCCGGGGTGAAGAACCTGGTGGAGACGCTCGCGGTCGAGTGGGGTCCGTACGGCATCCAGATCAACGGGCTCGTCCCCGGGCTCGTCCCGCACGCGGACATGACCGAGGACATCCGGGACGGCCTGGAGCGCGCAGCGCCCGACGCGAAGGACGCCCGGCAGCCCGCGCTGCGGGTCGGCGCGCCGCGCGAACTGGGCTGGGCCGCCACCTTCCTGGCCTCGCCGTACGCCCGGTTCATCACCGGGCACACGCTGGTCGTGGACGGGGCGAACTGGCAGCGCCGGTCGGTGGTCAACCCCGAGGTGGTCCCGGTCCGTACCCAGCTGGGCCGCGGCCCGTTCGCTTCGTAGGCCGGCGCCGAGGCCCTTCCCTTCCGGATCCTGCCGGGCATCGGCTACGGTCCATGGCTGTGAACCGTACCGAGCGCCTGTACGCCCTGGTGGAGGAGTTACGTGCGGTCTCGCCCCGGCCGCGCAGCGCCCGGTGGCTCGCCGATCGCTTCGGCGTCAGCACCCGCACCATAGAGCGCGACCTCAGCGCTCTGCAGCAGTCGGGAGTGCCGCTCTACGCCGAACCGGGCCGCAGCGGCGGGTACGCGGTGGACAAGGACCACACCCTGCCTCCCCTGACCATCACCCCGGCGGAGGCGGCGGCCCTGGCCGTCGCCCTGCACGGGCTGTCCGGTACCCCCTTCGCCGCGGACGCCCGCTCGGCGCTGCACAAGGTGTTCGCCGTCATGCCGCAGCGCGACCGGCACGCGGCGCGCGATCTCGCCGCCCGGGTACGGCTCGCCGCGCCCCCCGTTCGGCCGTCCGCGCTCCCGCACACCCTGCGCGTGGCGCTCTCGACCCGCCGGCTGCTGCACCTGCGTCATGCCGATGCCCAGGGACGGGTCACCGAGAGCACCGTCGAGCCCCTGGGCTTCCTCGGGGGCGACCACTGGTACCTCATCGGCTGGTGCCGGCTGCAATGCGCCGTACGGGACTTCCGCCTCGACCGCATCCATGCGGCGCGGGCACTGGAGGAAACGGCGGAGCCGCGTCCGGTGGACCTGTCCGAACTGGACACCCCCGGAAAGGATTTCGTCGCACTCGACGAACTCTATGGTTTCGCTTGAGTCCCCTCCCGGAGGTCCAAACACCGACAGGGGGCTGTCGCCGACGGCCCGGAGGCTGGGTGACCACGAACCGACCATGGAAGGCACCGCGCCCATGTCTGTGACGACGACCCCCGCCATCGATTCCGCACCGCTGACCCGGGAGGCCGGCACCCGGCTGGTGGAGGGCTGGACGGCGCTCTGGAACGGAGACGTCGCCCTCGCCGAGCAGATCCTCGCCCCCGGCTTCCGGCTGCACTTCGCGGACGACTTCGACGGTACCGGCTCCGCCTACTCCTTCGGCCAGGAGGAACTGACGGCCTTCATCTCGGCCAACAGCCTTGCCCTCACCGGCCTGACGTTCGCCGCCGAATCCGCACCGCTGGTCGACACCGAGCGCGGCGAGATGGCCTGCCGGTGGACCGAGAGCCACGCCGACGGCGACGGAGAGGTCGCCGTCAAGAGCGGCATCGACATGTTCGCGGTCACCGACGGCCGGATCTCCGCCGTGTGGTCACTCACGGGCAACCGCCGCTTCGCCGCCTGACCCGCACCGGAAGCGGCACCGGTAGGGTCCGCGGAGCGGCTCGCCTCCCCCGGGCCTCCCCCGGGCCTCCCCCGGGCCGCTCGTTGTCAGTGGCCGGTGCGAGGATCGGGGTATGTCTCTCCCCGAACTGACCCTCGACCGCTGGCGGTCGCTCGACCTGGCCACCGCCGGACGCATCGCGCACGAGGCCGCCGCGCAGGTGGGCGGCCGGGTGGTGCTGCTCGACGTCGTCGAGCACCTGGGCGGTCCCCTGCACCGCGTGCGCATCGAGCGCGAGGGGCAGGAGTTCGCCCTGATACCCGGCGGGACGGTGCGGCTGGGGTTCGACCTGGACGCCTTCGTCCCGACGCCCGCGCAGAGCGCCGACTACGCGGAGAGTGCGGAGGAGGGGTACGGGTACGGGCGGCCCGACCTGAAGTCCTATCTCGCCGATGTGCTCAGCCCGCTGCGCACCGCGACGCTGGCCACCGTGTTCATGGCCGTGGCGGACGAGGCCCTGACCGAGTCCCCGGACGACATGCCGGCGGCCCTCGCCGCGCGCGGGCTGCGCATGCCGGGCGCCGACGAGTGGGAGCACGCGTGCGGGGCCGGGGCCGGCACCCTGTTCCGCTGGGGGAACGAGTGCCCCCTGGACCAGCCGTCGTACGGGGGCAGCGGCGGCCCGCGACACGAATCGAACGCCTTCGGACTGCACATCGCCTACGACAGCTACCGCACGGAGCTGAGCGGCGACCCGACCGCCGTGCACGGTGGTGACGGCGGCGAAGCCGTCTGCGGCGGATACGGCGACCTGCTCGGGTGGCTGCCGCTGGCCACCGCCAACCGCAATCCGTACACGGCCGAGTTCACGTACGGGCCGGACGGCGTGGGCGTGTACGAGGAGTTCTCGACGCGGCCGGTGCTCAGCCTCCGCTGAAGCGCGGGGGCCGACGGGCCGCCTTGGCCGTGTAGCCCTCGCTGCAGTCCTCCGAGGTGAGAGTCAGGGCCGCGGTCATCGCCACCCGGTCCAGGGCCGCGGGGAGGGCGGCATCGGCGTAGGCGTCGATCGCGCGCTTGATGCCCTGGACTGCGAGGGGCCCGTTCGCGGCGATCTCCCGTGCCACGGCGCGCGCGGAGGACTCCAGGTCCTCGCCGGGGACGACCAGCTGGACCAGGTTGAGGCGCAGCGCCGTCGCGGCGTCGATGCGGCGGCCCGTCAGGGCCAGGTACTTGGCCCAGCCCGCACCCGCCTCGCGGGCGATGCGGAGGTCACCTCCCGCGTCCACCGCCACCCCCAGGCCGGCCTCCGGCAGCGCGAAGACGGCGTCCTCGGCCGCCACCCGGACGTCGGCCATCAGCGCCAGCTCGAAGCCGAAGCCGAGGCAGTAGCCCTGGACGGCGGCCACCACCGGCTGCGGGAGGCGGGCGAGGACCGCGAACCGCTCGTGCACCCAGCGGATGCCCTCGTAGTAGTTGCGGGTGCGCGCCGCCGGGGATCCGCCCGTGATGGCGCCCCCCGGGGCGGTCACGTCGATGCCCGCGCAGAAGGCCCGGCCCTCGGCCCGCAGCAGCACCGCCCGCACGGACGCGTCGAAGCGGATCCGGTCCGCGAGCAGGCCGAGCTGACGGGTGGACTCCCAGCTCCAGCCGTTGAGTTTGTCCGGACGGCACAGGGTGAGGACCGCGAGACCGTCGGCGACCTCCAGCCGGATGCGCTCCTCACCCTCCGCGATCTCCGTGGAGATGGTGTCGATCACTGTGTCCCGCACCCCCGGCCCGATGGCTGACGACCTGACGAACTGACGAATCGTCAGACTAGGGGTGGCCGGTCAGCGGGGGAAGACCTCGAACGGCACGGCCGGACGACCGCCGAACCGCGCCGCCGCCTGCTGGGCGTTCCCGGTGAGGAAGGTACGGACGTACTCCTCGGGGTCCTGGTCCGTGAGCACCTCGATGTACGCCTTGTGCTCCAGCAGGGACTTCACCGAGCGCTCAAGCCCCGGGCCGGCGTCGGCCGCGTGCGTGGGCGTGCTGGATCCGGCCACCGCGACCCAGCGCACGCCGTTCCACGGCTGCAGCCCCTGCTCGATGAGCTCGGGGAAGATCCAGCGGTTGCCGGCGTCACCGGCCGCGTCCAGCACGGCCCGGCCGACGGCCTTGTGGTCGGGGGTGTTCCAGTAGCCACCGCCCTGCGCACCGCCCCACGTGTCGCGGTGGTTGAGGGTGACGATCAGCTCGGGGCGGTGCCGCCGGATGGCCGCGGCGATGTCCCGGCGCAGGCCGAGTCCGTATTCGATGGCGCCGTCGTGGTAGTCCAGGAACTCCACCTCGGACACGCCGACGACAGCGGCGCTCGCCCGCTGCTCCGCTTCGCGCAGCGGACCGCATTCGTCGGGGGCGATGCTGTCGATGCCGGCCTCGCCGCGCGTGGCGAGGAGGTAGACGACCTTCCGGCCCCCGTCCGTCCAGTCCGCGATCGCCGCGGCGCACCCGTACTCCAGGTCGTCGGGGTGCGCGACCACCGCGAGGGCGCGCGTCCAGTCGGTGGGCATGGGCTGCAAGGCGGGCTGCTGATCAGGTTGTTCGGTCATGTCTCGCACAATAGGCGAATGGACCGTCATGGGCAGGTGGTGGCGCTGCTCGACGCCACGGGGATCTTCTTCGAGCCGGCCCGTACCGCCTTTCCGGGGGCGGAGGAGGTCGCGTGGGCCCGGGCCGCGGAGCTGGATCCGGGGGCGTTCGGGCCCGACGGGGCGTGGGCACTGGATTTCCGGTACTTCGCGATCTCCCGGCCCGGCGGGCGCTGGGTGCTGGTGGACGCCGGGGTCGGCCCGGCCCGGTCCCCGGCCGCCGCGTGGGCCCCGGTGCCGGGGCGGCTGCCGGACGCACTCGCGGCCGCCGGTATCGCTCGGGCCGATGTGGAGGCCGTCGTGCTGACCCACCTTCACGAGGACCACGCGGGGTGGTCGTCGGGGGACGACGGGCGGCCCTTCTTCCCGGCGGCCCGGTACGTCGTGCAGCGCGCGGAGGTGGCCGCGCTGCACCGGGCGGACCCGGTGTGGGACTGGACGGTGGCTCCGCTGCGTGCGAGCGGGCAGTTGCACGAGGTCGACGGCGCCCACCGGTTGGCGCCCGGCATCACCCTGTTGCCGACGCCAGGGCACACCCCGGGGCACCAGTCGGTGCTGGTGGATCAGGGGGAGGGAGCGCGGGACGTGGTCGTCACCGGGGACGTGCTGGTGCACGCGGTTCAGCTGGGCGACCCGGCGGTGCCGTACTCCCACGAGCGCGACCGGGACACCGCCCGCGCCTCCCGCCGGGCCCTGCTGGCGCGGGCGAGGGAGCGCGGCGCACTTCTCGCCACCGCACACCTGACCCGCGCCTTCGTCGAGCCGCCCCCGGAGACGACAGCGGGCCGGCGCCCCTGAGCGGAGACGACAGCGGGCCGGCGTCTCTGAGCGGGGACGCCGGCCCGGCCGGTTGACGTGGGATCAGCCGATCGGCCGCGGGGTCGCGTCGATCCCGGTGGCCGTCGCCCGGAACCAGACGGCCTTGCCGTCGGCGCCGACGGCGGACAGGTCGACCAGACCGTCGCGGTCGAAGTCGCCCGCGGAGACCAGCGTCGGGTAGGCCGCCCGGCCGAAGCCCGAGCCGATCTTCACGCGCAGCGCCGTTCCCCAGCTCCTGGGGTCGAGCTGCCCGGCGGCGTCCTTGGCGCCCTTCACGGCGAAGAGGTCGCCGGAGGCGTCGTCGCGCACCCACAGGTCGGCGGCGCCGTCACCGTCGGTGTCGCCCGGGACCAGGACCGCGACCGTGTCCCAGCCGCCGTCGCCGACGAGGACCGGGGCGCCGTTCATGTCGAGGTAGCCGGAGCGGCTGCCCGTGTACGCCCAGAGCTTCGCACCCTGCTTGACCAGCAGGTCGGGCTCGCCGTCACCGTTCAAGTCACCCGCGTCGGCGATGTCCTGGGCGTCCGACCAGTGATCGTTCCCCTGCGCCGGGTCGTCCTCGATGACGCTCAGGACGATGCCGTCGTGCGGACGGACGCTGCCGAGGCCGTTGTTGGGGAAGAGCCGGAGCTGCTTGGCCCCCAGCCCTTCGACCGACTCGAGCACCAGCAGGTCGTTGTATCCGTCCTCGCCCCAGTCCCCGCCGGCGGCGATGCGGCTGCCGGGGGCGAAGGACGCGCCGCCGTCGACCGGTGCGGCGAAGGTGCCGTCGGCCCGGCCGGCCGAGAAGCGGAGCCTGCCGTCGGGGTCCAGGGTCCACAGGTCGCGCAGACCGTCGCCGTTCAGGTCGCCGGCGGCGTCGCGGACTCCTCCGTTCCCGAGGGCCCAGAAGTGGTAGACGGCCTGGTCCGAGCGCCGCCCGGCCTTGTCGACGCTGTACGCGTAGAGCATGTGGGGACCGGAGCCGGTGGGCGTGATCACGGCGCTGGCGCCCGGCGCCACAGTGACCTCGCGCGGCTCGAACTCCGACCAGTACACGATCTTCTCGATGTTGGTGGCGCCACCGGTGCCGAACGTGAACGTGCCCGGGGTGCGGGCCTTGCCGGTGTTGGCGGGGGCGCCGTTCGAGGCGTCGGGGAACTCGGGTGAGCTGATCACCGGCGGCGCGGGGCGGCCGATGGTGGTCTCCAGCTTCGCGGTCGCCGGGGCGAAGCGCTTCCAGGCCGAGGCGTCGGACTCGTTCGCGGCGAACAGACCGACGGTGACGGAGGTCCGGGACTTGGCCGCGGCCTCCGTCACCAACGCGGTGGCGTCGAATTCGAGGTCGCCGGCCGCGCAGCCCTCACGGCCCTTGGCGTCCGTCACCGTCGCCAGCCGGACGGCCTTGGCGGGCTGGTTGTTCCACGTGGTCTTCGCCGAGACGGCGCCGACGCTCCACAGCTCCACCGGACGGCCCGTGCAGGACGCGGCCCCCGTGTTGGTGATCCGGAAGGTCGCCTTGGATACCGTGGCGCCCGCCAGCGCGGTGGTGTCCAGCCGGAGGTACGCGCGGGACAGCCCCTCGGTGCCGGCCTCGTTGCCGACGCGCAGGTCGCCGGCGGCGTTCCAGTAGGAGTGGTTCGGGTACTTCTTGGACACGCGCGTCCAGGCCTGTGCGCCGACGGGGGTCTCCCCCGCCCCCCCGGCGCTGACGGCCGGCGCGGCGACGGCGGCCGTCGCCGGTCCCGCCGCCACCCCGGCCACGGCCAGTCCGCCGGCCAGGGCCAGCGAGACGGCACTCGACATCCTTCTCAGCATGCACGCTCCACACATCGGTCGGTTCCTCGGGTGAGAGCACCCACCCTAACCGTGTGATCAACTTCTGCGGGAACGATTAATCGGGGGCCCCATCACACCCCTGACCTGCGCGGACCGCGACTCACGCCTCGTCGCGGGCGAGGGACAGCAGGCGGTCCAGGACACGGGGGCCGCCGGCACGGACGCCGTCGTGCTCGAACTCGTCCGTCACCCAGGTCCGCAAGCCCCGGATGGAGCGGGCCGTCTCCAACGAGTGCGCGGTGTCCACGTACATGTCGTCGTGGTAGACGGCGGCGGCCACCGGCACCTCATTGGCGGCCAGGCGGGCCGGATCGTAGAGGGGCTGCCAGCCGGTGCGGGCGGCCAGGAGTTCGGCGGTCTCGCGCAGCGGGGCGAGGGCCGGGTCGGTGGTGAAGTGCCAGGGGTGGATGGTCTCGCCGGTGAAGAGCAGCGGCTCGTCGCCCGCGAGGGCCTTGTCCGCGTCGAAGCGGGGGTGGCCGGCGCGCACGCGTTCGGCGGCCCAGGCGGTGGGGGTGGCGGGGTCCTGGGCGTAGATCGCCTCATGGTGCAGCGCGTAGAGGGGGTGTCCGGCGAAGGAGAGCAGGCCGCGGGCGCTCTCCAGGAAGGCGTCGGAGAGGGCGGGTCCCGCGGGGGTCGGGACGAAGGCGTCCTCCAGCAGGTAGTGGAGCTGGTGGCTGCCGTCGCCCCCGCCGAGGAGGATGCCGAGGGACTGGAAGCCCTCGACGGTGAGGCGGTGGCCGCCGGGGAGTTCGGCCGGTGCTTGCGCGAGGTGGGCGGCGATCCGGCGGGCGCGTTCGACGTCCATCGGGTAGCGGGCGTAGTGGGCCAGGTTCTTGCGCTCGATGCGGGGGTACGCGGCCTCGTACACCTCGTCGGCGGTGGCGGTCAGGGACGGCAGGCCACCGGTGATCAGCGCGGCCGTGAGGCCTTCGGGCGCGGTGGAGAGGTAGCGGGTCGCACAGAAGCCGCCGAAGCTCTGGCCGAGCACGGTCCAGGGCGCGCCGCCGGTCAGGCCGGGCCGGATGGTTTCGGCGTCGCGCACGATGGAGTCGGCGCGGAAGTGGCTGAGGTACTCGGCCTGCCGGTCGGGGGTGCCGCGCAGGGGCAGGGTCTGCCGGTTCACCGGGGTGGAGCGGCCCGTTCCGCGCTGGTCGAGGAGGAGTACCCGGTACTCGGTCAGGGCGCGCTCCAGCCAGGCCTGGCGGCCGATGAAACGGCGGGCGCCGAAGCCCGGACCGCCCTCCAGGTAGAGCAGCCACGGCAGCGTCTCGGGGTCCTTGCCGGCGGCGACGACCTCGCGGGCGTACAGCTCGATCCGCTCCCCGTCCGGGCGCGCGTGGTCCAGGGGGACGGAGAACCGGTGGTCGGTGAGGACCGTGCCGGGCTGGCGGTAGCTGTGTGCGGTGGTCACGGACGGCCCCCAGGGGTACGAGGTGATGAAGACCGCGCCCCGGCCGGGTGGCGGCGGGGGCGCGGGGTGGTGGCCCGATTCTAGGCGGGCCGGGTTCGGCCGGACGGGCCGGCGGTGTGCCGGACCGGTGTTGCCGGACGGGGCGTCAGAACTCGACGACCGAGCGGAGGACCTCGCCGCGTTCCATCCGGGCGAAGGCGTCCTCGACTCCGTCGAGCGGGATGGTCTCGGAGACGAAGGCGTCCAGGTCGAGCCGGCCCTGCAGGTAGAGGTCGATCAGCAGGGGGAAGTCGCGCTCGGGCAGGCAGTCCCCGTACCAGGAGGACTTCAGGGCGCCGCCGCGGCCGAAGACGTCGAGGAGCGGGAGTTCGAGCTTCATCTCCGGGGTCGGCACGCCGACCAGGACCACCGTCCCGGCGAGGTCGCGCGCGTAGAAGGCCTGGCGGTAGGTCTCGGGGCGGCCCACGGCGTCGATGACCACGTCCGCGCCGTTGCCGCCGGTCAGGCCCTGGATGGCCTTGACGACGTCGTCGGTCCGCCCGTTGACGGTGTGCGTGGCGCCCAGGCCCCGGGCCCATTCCAGCTTCCGGTCGTCGAGGTCCACGGCGATGATCCGCGAGGCGCCCGCCAGGCGGGCTCCGGCCACGGCCGCGTTGCCCACTCCCCCGCAGCCGATGACGGCGACGGAGTCGCCCCGCCCGACGTTGCCGGTGTTGAGGGCGGCGCCGAGGCCGGCCATCACCCCGCAGCCGAGGAGGCCGGCGGCGGCCGGGGCGGCGGCCGGGTCCACCTTGGTGCACTGGCCGGCGGCGACCAGGGTCTTCTCGGCGAAGGCGCCGATCCCCAGGGCCGGGGAGAGCGGGGTGCCGTCCTCCAGGGTCATGGGCTGGGTGGCGTTGTGCGTGGCGAAGCAGTACCAGGGGCGTCCGCGCCTGCAGGCGCGACAGGTGCCGCACACCGCACGCCAGTTGAGGATCACGAAGTCTCCGGGCGCCACGGAGGTGACGTCCGGGCCGACGGATTCGACGATGCCGGCGGCCTCGTGGCCGAGCAGGAAGGGGAACTCGTCGTTGATGCCGCCCTCCCGGTAGTGCAGGTCGGTGTGGCAGACCCCGCAGGCCTGCACCCGGACGAGGGCCTCGCCGGGTCCCGGGTCGGGCACGAGGATCGTCGTCGTCTCCACCGGTGCGCCCTTGCTCCGGGCGATGACCCCTCGTACGCGATGCGTCACGTCGTACCCCGCTCTGATCGAATCGGTCTGGATCAACGAACGTACACGGGCGGCACCCGGTACGGGAGTTGTGTCACGTCACGGCGCGCGACCCGGCCAGATCCGGTGGTACGGCGGCCCGAAGTGCCGCGCCGAAGGCCGCCACGGCGGGGTGGGCGCCGGCGCCGCTGCGAAAGGCGAGGTTGGTACGGCGCTGCATGAGCAGGCGCGTGAGGTGTACGGCAGGCCGGTCCGGGCCGGTGACCCCGAGCTGGGGCACGACGGCCACGCCCTGGCCCGCCGCGACGAGGGCCAGCACGGTGGCGAACTCGTCGACCCGGTGGCGGACGCGCGGGGTGAAGCCTGCGGCCTGGCAGGCCCGGACCGTCATGGCGTGGCAGAGGGTGCCGGGGGTGGCGGTGATCCAGGGCGCCCGGGCGTGGGTACGCAGGGCCGCTCCCTGGTCCGGTTCCGGTACCCCTGGCCGGCCGGAGGCCGGGTCGGCGGGCGCGGCCAGGTACATCGCCTCGCTGTACAGCGGTTCGGTGGCCAGCCCCGGCTCGGGCTCGGCCGGTACGAAGTCGTACTCGTGCACCAGCGCCACGTCCAGGTCCCCGGCTCGCAGGGCGTGTGCCACCGCGGCCGGGTCGGTCTCCGAGACCATCGGCTCCAGCCCCGGGTGGCGCCGGGCGAGGGCGATCAGCGCGGCCGGGACGATGGCCCGGGTCGCTGTGGGGAAGGTGCCGATCCGCAGGGCACCGGCGAGCCCGCCGCGCGCCTCGGCGAGATCGGCCTCGGCCTGTTCCAGCTGTTCGAGGACGGCCTCGGCGTGCCGGACCAGGTTCTGGCCCGCCGGGGTGAGCCGGACCCGGCGGCCGGTGCGCTCCAGCAGGGGCAGGCCGGCTTCGCGTTCGAGGACGGTGAGCTGTTGGGAGACCGCCGAAGGGCTGAAGGCGAGGGCGTCGGCGACGGCGACGATGGTGCCGCGGCGGGCCAGTTCGCGCAGCAGGCGCAGGCGTCGTACGTCGAGCATCGGCTCAGCTTACGGTTCGGGTAAGAAACGCGAACTGGATTTGATCCTTTCCGCGGGCCAGTCTCGTCGACATGGCACAGGACACCGCAGACACCGCAGACACCGCAGACACCGCAACGACAGCAACGACAGCAACAGCCCTTCCGGCCCGACCCCTGCAGGGGATCCACGTACCGCTCGTCACGCCCTTCACCCGCGCCGGGGAGGTTGCAGCCGAGGCGCTGGAGGCGCTCGCCCACGAGGTGCTCGACGCGGGCGCCACCGGGATCGTCGCGCTGGGCACCACCGCGGAGGCGGCATGCCTCGACGAGGCGGAGCGCGACCTCGTCACCGCCGTGTGCGCCCGGGTCTGCGGAGAGCGGGGCGCGCCGCTGATCGTCGGGGCGGGGGCGAGCGGCACCCGGGCCGCCGAGGCCTCGCTGGCCCTGCTGGCCCGGTGGCCCGCGGTGCGGGCGGCGCTGGTGACGGTGCCGGCGTTCGTCCGACCCGCGGCCGCCGGTGTACTGGCGCACTTCGCGCGGCTGGCCGGTGCGAGCCCGGTCCCGCTGATCGTCTATCACGTCCCGTACCGCACCGGGCAGCCGCTGGACGCGGCCGCGCTGCGGGCGCTCGGATCGCTGCCGGGGGTCGTCGGGGTGAAGTACGCGGGCGGCGGCATCGGCGAGGACGCGGTGGCGCTGCTCGGTGACCTGCCGGCCGGATTCGAGGTGCTGGCGGGTGACGACGTGTACCTGTCGCCGCTGCTGGCGCTGGGTGCGGCGGGCGGGATCCTGGCCTCGGCACATCTGGCGACGGGCCGTTTCGCGGAGCTCGCCGGGGCATGGCGGGCGGGTGACGTGGCGAAGGCCCGGCCGCTGGGGCACGCGCTGGCCCGCATGTCGGCGGCGGCCTTCGCCGAGCCGAATCCGGCGGTGCTCAAGGGCGTCCTGCACGCGCAGGGGCGGATCCCGACCCCGGACGTCCGGCTGCCCCTGCTACCGGCCTCGGAGGGAGCCGTGAAGGCGGTGACGGCAGCGCTGGAGGGGCTGGAGGGGCCGGTGTGACCCGAGGGGTGAACCGGCCGCCGAGCGGAGGTGAGCGGGCGGCGGAGCATCAGCCCCGGACGGCCGGCAATCCGCCGGAAAGAATCCCTAATGGGCGATTCGCCGCCTACGGGCCGGTCGCCCGAATGCGGCACCCGGAGAGCGGACTTGCCCGAATTGGGCGCCCGGTCGTCGACCCGTGATATGAGCCACACCGAACACCTCAACATCATTTCCCGCAAATAGCCGGTCCCCTTTTCCGGAAAGGGAATCGGCTATTGCGCCATGCCGCCTTCAAGGTCATTTACCCGACCGAAAGCGAGATGTCGATCTATCGGTGGAATTCGGGGCTTGTTCGGGCACGGCGCGCTCGCCTACGGTCACCTCGTTCCTGGTGGTCAGGTGCCGAATCCGGCCCCCGCCCGGGATCTCCCGTCCCCCCACGTGAGGAATTCCGCCATGCCTGCAAAGGGTAAGCACCGTCGGCCGAAGCACTACCGGATCACCCGCAAGCTGGCTCTCGCCGGCACCGGTGGCGCGGCCCTCACTCTCCCGCTGATCAGCGCGACCACCGCCGGAGCGGTGGAGACCGCCGCTCCCATGACCTATTCCGTGGTCGCGGGCGACACCCTTTCGGAGATCGCGGCGCAGCATTCCCTCAGTGGCGGCTGGCAGCAGCTCTACGACGCGAACAAGACCGTCGTCGGTGACAACCCGTCGGTCATCCGCCCCGGCATCAAACTGACCATCGGCAAGCAGGCGAAGGCGGCCGCGGCGGCCAAGACCGCCGCCGTCAAGCCCGCCACGGCCTACCCGAACAATCTCGACGGGTGGATCCGAGAGTCCCTCGACGTCATGGCGAAGCACGGTATTCCCGGCTCCTACAACGGAATTCACCGCAACGTGATGCGCGAGTCCTCCGGCAACCCGCTGGCGATCAACAACTGGGACATCAACGCCCGGAACGGAATCCCGTCCAAGGGCCTGCTCCAGGTCATCGACCCCACCTTCCGCGCCTACCACGTACCCGGCACCGCGCAGGACTCCTACGACCCGGTCGCCAACATCACCGCCGCCTGCAATTACGCAGCCGCGCGCTACGGCTCGATCGACAACGTCAACGGGCCCTACTAGGAAACTCCCTGCACCGGTTCACACCGGGCGACGCCGGGCGGCGCGGACGAGGATCCGCAGGGGCGCCGCCAGGCCGTACCCGGTGTCCCGGCGCAGGGCGGCGACCCCCGCGCGCTCCACGGCGGTCAGCTGGTGCGCCATCAGCTCCGTCATGGTCGCGATCACGGGACGCAGCCCGGGCTCGGCGAGGTCGAGGATGCCGCGGGCGGCGTCCAGAGCCGTACGGGCACGCCGGCACTCGGCGGCGAGGAGGGCTCGTACGGCCGGGGTGTCGCGGGCCTGTTCCAGGTCGGCGCGGGTCACCGCGTGGTCGGCGAGACGGGCGCGGGGGATGCAGAGCCGGCCGTCCGCGAGGTCACCGCAGAGGTCTGCGAGGAAGTCCACGCGCTGGGCGGCGTCGACGAAGCGCCGCCAGCCCGCCGCTTGTTCGGGGTCGGGGCCGCCCCGGTACTGGAGCCCGGTGAAGACCAGCACCCCCGGCCACGCGTACGCGTCGAGGTAGGCCTGGAAGTCCTCCTCCGCCTCGAAGCCGTCGAATCCGGCCTCGGCGGTGGCGGCACCCGCCAGGAAGCGGGAGACCCAGTGCGGCGGCAGGCCGCGGGATTCCACCGCGTGCGCGTAGGCCCGCAGCAGCGGGTCGGGACTGTCCCCGGACTTCAGGGCCGCCTCCACCCGCTCGGACAACGCGGCGAGACCGGCGGCCCGTTGCGCCGCGGTACCGGTCTCGGCGACGTCGTCGACCAGGTTCATGAAGGCGAGACCGGCGGCGAGGCAGGGCACCAGCGGCGGCGAGGCGAGCATCCGCAGCGCCAGGTACGGGGCCGGCTCGCGGCGGAGCACCCGGCGGGCGGCGTACGTGTAGTCGTCCCGCAGGCGGGATCCGGACACACCGGCCGCCGTGAGGGTGGTGCGCCAGCTGGGCATGGTGGTCGTGCTCCCTGACCTGTCGGACCGTACGTGCGTACGGGTACAGGATGTCAGGAGCCGACGACCTTCTTGACCTTGCCGTCGATGCCGGCCAGCACATAGCCGCCGCGGCCGTACTCGTCGCTGAGGTAGGGGCGCATGCACGGGACCTGGTCCATCATCCACGGCTCGACGATCACATAGGTCGAGGTCGGCTTCTCGACCCCCAGCTCCTTCTTGGACTGCTCCAGCAGGCCGGGCAGCGCGTCCCAGTTGACGGTCGACATGTCGATCAGCGGCTCACCCTCCTCGACCGTGCCGTCGGGGCCGGTGCGCTTGGCCGCCCCGTCCCGGTACTGCCACGCGTCGACGGTCTCGGCGCCGGGGGCGGTGGGGATCGAGGCGAGCACGTACCCGTCGTAGACCTTGAGGTCCACGAAGGTCGTGGTCCCGGTCTTCTCCTTGAGCGCCGCGAGGGCGGTCCGGATGTTCTGCGGGGTGAGCATGCTGCCGCGGGCCGTGCCGGCCTGGGACGTGCTCGCCTTCGGTCGGGGGGTCAGGACGGGGGAACCCCCCGGGGTGGCGGCGACGGGCCGGGTGGCGCGGGCGTCGACGGCGTCGTCGTCGCCGGAGTTCCCGTCGGGCAGCGACTGGACGATCCCGACGACGGCGGCCGCGAGCACCACCGTGAGCGCGGCGCCGATCAGGGCCGGGCGCCGGCGCGGGGCGGACGCCAGCGGAACGGGCGTGGTCGTGGACCCGTACGGGGAGGAACCGGCGCCGAACGGAGGCGGGGTGGGTGATCCGTAGGGGCCGCCGTACGGGCCGAACTGCCCCGGGACGGCCGGCGCGCCGCCGACCGGCGTGACGGCGGCGAGCGGTGCCGGGACGATCGGCGGTGCCGGGACGACCGGTGCTGCGCCCGCGCCGTAGCCGGACCCGAGAGCGGCGCTCGCGTCCCGGAGCAGCTGTTCCAGCTGCGCCCCGTCGGGCCGCGCCGCCGGGTCCCGTACGAGCAGCCGTTCCAGTACGGGCGCCAGCGGGCCGGAGCGCACGGGCGCCGGGATCGGCTCGTCGAGCACGGCGACGACGGTGGCCAGGCTGGTGGCCCGGCGCAGCGGGTGAACCCCCTCGGCGGCCACGTAGAGCAGCATGCCCAGCGACCACAGGTCGGAGGCGGCCAGTCCCTCCTCCCCGCGGACGCGTTCGGGCGCGATGTATTCGGGCGAGCCGATCAGCACCCCGGTCGAGGTGAGCCCGGTGGATCCGTGCAGGGCCGCGATGCCGAAGTCGGTGAGCACCGCCGACCCGCTGGGGCGCAGCAGCACGTTGGCCGGCTTCACATCGCGGTGGAGCACCCCTTCGGCGTGCGCGGCGCGCAGCGCGGAGAGCACGTCGAGGCCGAGCCGCAGCACGTCCGCGGGCGGCATCGGACCGGATGCCAGCCGGTCGTGCAGCGAGCCGCCCTGGACCAGCTCCATGACGATCCACGGGTGCCCGTCCCCGCCGTCGGGCGGTTCGACGATGTGGTGGATCGTCACCACGTGCGGGTGGGCGAGGCGGGCGAGGGCGCGGGCCTCACGGACGGCCCGTTCGCGCAGCTGGTCGGCGAGACCGGGCTGGGCGGCGGCGGTCGCCGGGTCCGGCGGGCGCACCTCCTTGAGTGCGACCTCGCGGTGCAGGGCGATGTCGCGGGCGCGCCACACCGTACCCATGCCCCCGCTGCCCAGGGGTGCGACCAGCTCGAAACGGCCGTCGATCAGCTGTCTGCCGGCCTCACTCGTATCCATGGCCGCTCATCGTAGGGGGCGGCGGACTCAGCAGCGTCGGCGGTCCACCGTCAGGGTGCCCTGGACGGTGGCCACCGTACGGTCGTAACACCCGCCCAGCACTGTGGACCCGTACAACCGGTAGCGGGCGGAGGTGGTGGCGACCGCGTGCCGCTGGTCGCGCGGGACGTTGGCGGTGTAGGTGGCGTCGCCGGTGTACCGGTCGTCGAGCCGGACGCTGTCGACGGTGCGCCCGCCGCGCACGGTGACGGTGTCCGCCCGGTCCCCGAGCGCGAGGACGGTCCGCAGCCGGTCGCCCTCCCCGAGGGTCGTCTCGCCGTCCATCGTGTAGGTGCGGTCGGTCCGGGTGGTGGTCGGCCCGTGCGTCACACTCTCCTCGTCGGTCCAGGTGGCGGTGAGCCCGTCCTGGTTCTCGCCGTCGGTCCAGCGGTGGACGGAGGTGCTCCGCACGCTGCGGGTGACGGTGGTGGCCACCCGGCCGCGGGAGGTGTTCAGGTGTCCGGCGACGGTCAGCCGGTGCCCGCCCTCGGTGTCCAGGCGGTGCTGTGCGCCGGGGGGCGCGGGCGTCCAGCGGGAGTGGCCGCTCGGATCGCTCTCCTCGTGCCGGGTCAGGGCGCCGGTGACGACCTCCCGGGCCTCGTCCTGCCAGAGCAGCAGATTGGTGGGGGTGCTCCAGCCGCTCTGTCCGGCTGGCACCCCGGCGACCGATACCTCGATCCGGTGCGGGCGGCCGTCGTTGAGGAGGGCGGCGTAGGGGGTGAGGTCGTAGCGGATCGGCTGGACGTCGAAGGCGCGCGGGCCCGGGGTGACGTACCAGAGGAAGGGGTTGGACCAGCCGCCGGTCCAGACCGTGGGGAAGGGCGCGGCGATGCCGGCGAGTTGTCCGTCGACCGAGACGCGGACCTCGCGGTGCGGGCCGTCGGTGGCCTTGCAGGAGTACGGGGCCGCGTCGGGCGTGGTCATGTACCAGTACTCCTCGCAGCCGCCGCCCGAGCCGGTGGCGTAGACCTCGGCGAGGAGGCGCTCCGTGTTGCGCGGGGTGGTGACGGCCGGGGAGGTGAGGGGCAGGACGCGGTCGGGGGTGTCGGGGGCCCGGGTGCCGCCGTCGGCGGCGTAGAAGGTCAGGGTCACCTTGACGTCGATGACGCCGGTGTAGGTGTCGTCGACGACGTTGCCGATGAGCATCTCGACGGGCTGCGGGCGGGCGAGGGTGTCGCGGTATCGGGTGACGTCCTTCTCGACGGACCAGGTGATGCCGTCGGGCGAGGGCTGCGGGGTGGAGGTGCGCAGGATCTCCACCCCGCCGAGGGAGAGGTGGCCGAGGCGGTCGTACTGGCGGCCCTTGACCTTGCCCTCGAGGCGGAGGACCACCTTGGCCCAGGCGTCGGCGCCGCAGCCGGTGGGCGGTGCGTAGTTGCCCCGGTAGGGGGTGAAGTCACTGAACCGGGCTTCCGCGAGGGTCACTTGGCAGGACCGGGTCGCGGGCCGGGTGACGGGCGGGGTCGCGGTGAGGGGATCGTGCCAGTCGGTCCCGAACTCCGCGGGCGGTGGGTCGGCGGGCTGGGTCCCGGCGGGCGCGGGCGCCGCGGCGGCCAGGGTGGCGGCGGTCAGCGCGATGGCGCCGAGCAGACCGGTGATCCGGTGTCGTCGTCTCATGGACCCGCAGTGAAACCCGGCCCGCGACGGCCGTGCCAGGGCCGGGACTTCGGCCCTGGCCGGTTCTGGTCCGCCCGGGCCGGCCGGCAGCGGGGCAAGTCAACCGGGTGCGTCAGCGGGGCAGGACGACCACGCCGTCGTCGTCCGCGTGGACGGTGTCGCCCGTGCGGAAGGTGATGTCGCCGATGGTGACGGGCTCGTCGACCGCGCCCTCGCCGGTCTTGCCGCTCTTGCGGGGGACCGTGCCGAGCGCCTTGATGCCGAGGTCGAGGCCGCCGAGGGCGACGCTGTCGCGGACCGAACCGTTGATGATCAGTCCGGCCCAGCCGTGGGCCTCGGCCGCACCCGCGATGAGGTCGCCGACGAGGGCGGTGCGCGGCGAGCCGCCGCCGTCCACGACGAGGACCGCACCCTCGCCCGGCGTGTGCACGAGGGGGCGCAGCAGCGCATTGTCCTCGAGGCAGCGGACGGTCCGTACGGGGCCCGCGAAGAGCCGACGGCCGCCGAACCGGCGGAACCCGGTGGTGCAGATGGCGAGGGACTCGCCGTACTCGTCGTACAGGTCGGCTGTGGGGACGGGGGTGACGCTCATCGGGTACCGGTTTCCTCGCTGCTCGTACTCGAACTGGGGCTCGTCCATCGCGGTGGTGCGGCCGGCGTAATCGGCGGGTCGTTCGGAGCCCCCGGACGGCCGACCGGGAGCGCGACCGGACCCGCGCGCAGGTAGCGACCAGGGCGGCCGGCAGCGGGAGGCGGCGGTCGGTGGACATCGGCCGGAACCCGTCCCGGTGGTCGGCCCGGGCGCGCCGTCGGGCACGATCGGGACACTACGGCCGGGCGGGAGACGTACAAGGTACCGGCGGCGGGACGGGCCGGCCGGGCGGGACGGGCGCCGACCCGCCGGGGAGCGGGTCAGTCGCGGGAGTTGCCGAACAGGATGCGGTAGCCGATCAGCAGGACCAGCGAGCCCGCGATGGCGGAGCCCCAGGTGGCGAGGTCGAAGAACTCGGTCTGGATCGGCTTGTCCAGGACCTTCGCCGAGAGCCAGCCACCGATGAAGGCTCCGGCGACACCGATGAGGGTGGTGCCGATCAGGCCACCGGGGTCCCGGCCGGGCAGCAGGACCTTGGCGATGCCTCCGGCCAGCAGCCCCAGGATGATCCAGCTGACGATCCCCATGTCCAGTCACTCCGCTTCGGTCGGCCGGTCTTCCGGTCGTTCAGTCGTTCGGACGTTCTCCTCGGAGGACGCGACCGGGGCCGAATCGGTTCTCCGCGGCTCAGACCGCCACGCGGCCGACCGGTACGGGGAGCTCGGCACCCGCGACGGAACCCGCGGCGGTGCCGACGCCCGGACCCGCCGCGGCGGAGGGCGTCCGGGTGAGCAGCATGACTCCGCGCGCGGCGAGCAGGGCTCCGGTGGCCGCCAGCAGCAGCCCTGCCGGTCCGCCCTGGAGCCGTTCGCCGAGCAGGACCATGCCGATGGCGGCGGCGGCCAGCGGGTTGGCCAGGTTCACCACGGCGAGCGGGGCGCCGAGTCCGCCGCGGTAGGCCCGCTGCGACAGCAGCATCCCGCCGACCGCGAACACCATGACGAGCAGGGCCACGGAGACGACGCGGACGCTGAGCAGGGCTCCGCCGCGCCCGGCCGCCACGGCCACGGTCTGGGTCAGGGCGGAGGCGGCCGCGGAGGCCAGGCCGGACGCGGTGGCGTGGCGCAGCCCCGAGCGAGGGTCCTTGACCGCGGTCAGCATCATGATCACGGCGATGGTCGCGCCGGAGACGGCCAGCGCCTCGACCAGCGTGAGGGTGTCGTCGGGGGCCGGCCCGGAGGCCGGGAGCAGCAGCAGGCCGAGCCCGGCGACGGTGGCCAGGGTGCCCCGCCATTCGGTGGCCGCCACCCGGCGGCCGGACCTGCGCGCGCCCAGGGGGACGGCGGCCACCAGGGTGAGCGCGCCGAGCGGCTGCACCAGGGTGAGCGGGCCGTACCGCAGGGCCGCCGCGTGGAGCAGCGCGGCGGCGGCGTTCAGGCCGGCCGACCACCACCAGGCGCCGGAGCCCAGCAGGGCCCCGGCGGTGCGTGCGACGGCGGCCCGGGCGAGGCGCTCCTGGGCGACGGCGGCGGCCGCGTAGGCCACGGCCGAGGCGACGCAGAGCCCCACGGCGAGGGTGGTGTCGTTCATTGTCCTGCTCCTACGGCCGCGTCCGCGCTCCGCGGGCGCGGCAGGCCCCGTACGGGCCCGTCGGGGTCGTTCTCCCGAGCCGCCTCGGGGTCGGGCCCTGCCTCGTCGTCCGGGGCGTCGTCGCGCGGCCTCGGGACCAGCAGCAGAGCCGCTCCGAGGAGGACGGCGGCGACGACGGCGTCAAGCCAGTAGTGGTTGGCGGTGCCGACTATCACGGTCAGGGTCAGCAGCGGGTGCAGCAGCCACAGGAGGCGCCACCGCGAGGAGGTGGCGGCGATCATGCCGAGGGCGAGCATCAGCGCCCAGCCGAAGTGCAGTGAGGGCATCGCGGCGAACTGGTTGGCCAGGGTGTCCTCGGCCGGTGCCGCCCGGTAGACGCTGGGCCCGTAGACCTGCGCCGTGTCGATGAGCTGCGTGGCGTCGAGCAGGCGCGGGGGCGCGAGCGGGAAGGCCAGGTGCAGGACGAGGGCGGCTGCGGTGAGTGCGGCGAGGACCCGGCGCGTCCACAGGTAGTGGGCGGGGCGCCGGACGTAGAGCCAGATCAGGAAGAGCGCTGTCGCGGGGAAGTGGACTCCCGCGTAGTAGGTGTTGGCGGTGGTGACGAGGGCGTCCCCGTGCAGCAGCAGCTGCTGCAGGAGGCCTTCGCCGGGCAGGTGCAGGGCGCGCTCCGCGTCCCATATTCGCTCCGCGTTGCGGAAGGCCTCTTCGGTGCGGTCGGTCGAGAGCAGCCGGCCCGCCTTGTAGACGGCGAAGAAGCCCGCGACGAGCAGCAGCTCGCGTATGAGGCGGCGGCGCGCGGCTCTCGGTCCGGCTGCCGACTCGGCAGGTGTGGTGTGGGAGCTCATCCCCCGGTCTCTCTTCCTGTTTACGCGCACAGCGACACGCCAGTGTATCGATACATTGGCGTATCGATACGCTGGTGTACCGATACGGTTGCGTTCCCGTACACTTCCGTAGTGGAACCTGCCGCCGAGGCGCCCCCGAGGAGAGCCGCATCCATGACGTCGACACCGACCCCCGCACGCCGCTCCAAGATCACCCCGGAGCGTGAGCAGGAGTTCTACGACGCCGTACTGGAGCAGCTGCGCGAGCACGGCTACGAGGCCCTGACCATGGAGGGCGTCGCCGCCCGGGCCAGCTGCAGCAAGTCCACGCTCTACCGGCAGTGGAAGACCAAGCCCCAGCTCGTCGCCGCCGCCCTGCGTGCGGGGCGGCGGGGCACTCTCGTCGCCGTGGACACCGGCTCACTGGCGGGCGATCTGCGCGAGGCGGCCCGGATCGCGGCCGGCACCTCGGGCAGGGACACCCGGCTGACGCAGGCCCTCGGGCATGCCGTGCTCAGTGACGAGGAGCTCCAGGCCGCCCTGCGCGAGGCGCTGGTCGAGCCGGAGCTGGCCGCGTTCGCCGAGATGGTCGGGCGGGCCGTGGCGCGCGGCGAGATCGCAGCGGACCATCCGGCGGTGGAGTTCCTGCCCGCCCAGCTGATGGGCGTGCTCCGGATCCGGCCGGTGCTGGAAGGGCGGTACGCCGACGCCGACTACCTGGTCCGGTTCGTCGACGCCGTCATACTCCCGTCACTGGGCCTCGCACCCTCCCACCCCGCCCGGCCCCCGGCCGGTCAGGCCCCCTGAACCGGCGGGCCGCCGTCCTGATGACCTGACGGCGACCTGCCCGCGCTGCCTCGTGGGGACGGCGGCAGCGCGCCGCCCGGACCGGGCGGCGACCACTCACCCCAGGAGTGGTCGCCGCCCGATCTGTGCGGCTCCCCCGTCCGTGCAGCGCTCCGCCCCCTGGGCCCCGATCCGCTCGACTCCCCGTCGGCCCGGGCGGTCGGCCTCAGCCGAGTGCGCCCATGGTCCGGGCGAATTCGTCCGGGTCCGCATCGGAGCCCCGCAGCCGAAGGTCGAAGGACCAGGCGCCGGACGCATCACGGGTGAACTCGGCGACCGTGGCAGCGGTCGCGGCGGCCACGGCCGCGAAGTCCCCCTCGGCAAGGTCCGTGTGGCCCTCGCGGATCCGGAACCCGGTGCCGGCGATGTCCGCGAAGGTCTTCGTACGACCCTCGGGGCCCGCGTCGGAGTTCTGGATGACCACGCCGACCACCACCCGGCTCGATTCCTGCGCCATCCGGTGCAGCTCGATGGTCATCACCTCGTCGAAGCCGAAGCCCTGCCCGGTGTGGCTGTCCCGGTTCAGTGCGATGGTGCCGTCGGGCGACCGACTGCCGAAGTGCACGGACTGGACGGGCGTCCCGTGGAGGTCCGCAGCGCCGTAGACCGCGGCGACTATGTCGAGGTCGTTCGCGGGCGCGCCGGCCGGGCTGGGATCCCATCGCAGCGCGAACTCCACCTTGGCCAGGCCCTTGCGTACACCGGTCATCGAACTCCCCCTTCACTCACGGGCATTGCCCGTCCATGATCCCACGAGCCCCCCGGCCCGCTCCGGAAGACCGCCCGTTCCCGGCCAGTCCGACCGAACTGGCCGGTTCGACGAAACCGACTCATTCGACCCAATTGACCACTCTGGGAGAAAACACCCAAACCGGGTGTAAATAGAGGAGTACCGAATTCGGGCAGGCGCGTGGTGCCGACAAAAGGTGAGGCTGCCTATTTTTCCCGCTCCGCCCCAGGTCAGCCGCAGAATGCGCCGCAGAACCGGATTGTTATCCTCAAGTTTTCCTCAAATGTAGTGACGCTGCGCCCGTCCGCTTCCTAGCTTCCTCGTACACGCGTCCCCGCGTTACCCGTATTCGCGCGGTTCCACACGCCCCCGGCGATCCCGGTGACGCGCCCCGCGTCCCTCAGGAAAGAGTGCAGCATGAAGGTTCCCCAGGCCGGCGCGGTCGCCGCAGTGATCGCAATCGCCCTGACCGCCTCCGGGTGCGTCGGTGACGAAGGGGACCAGGGGGACGGGACCCTCGCCATCGGCATCAAGTTCGACCAGCCCGGCATCGGAATGCGGGAAACCGACGGCACTTTCACCGGCTTCGACGTGGATGTCGCCACCTACGTGGCCAAGGAGCTCGGCTACAAGGCCAACAAGATCGAATTCAAGCAGGTCTACAGCAACGACCGCGAACTGCTGCTCCAGTACAACGAGGTCAAGTTCGTCGTCGCGAGCTACTCGATAAACGAGAAGCGCAAGGAGAAGGTCGATTTCGCCGGCCCCTACTTCGTCGCGCACCAGGACCTGCTGACCCGCGCCGGCGACGCGTCGATCAACAAGCCCGAGGACCTCAACTCCAAGAGCCTGTGCTCGGTCACCGGTTCCACCTCGGCCGAGAACCTCCGCAAGAACCTCGCCCCCAAGGCCGGCCTGCTGGAGCTCGGCGGCTATTCGGACTGCGTCGTCGCGCTTCAGGACAGCCGGGTCGACGCCATGACCACGGACAACGCCATCCTGGCCGGCTACGCGGCGCGCAAGGGCAACGAGGGCAAGTTCAAGCTGCTCGGCCAGAACCTGAGCAACGAGAACTACGGCATCGGTGTCAAGAAGGGCAACAAGGACCTCCAGCGCAAGATCAACGACGCGCTGAAGAAGATGGTCGCGGACGGCTCCTGGGAGACGGCCGTGAAGAAGAACTTCGGTTCGAACTACAAGTACGAGCCGGCTCCGGCGGTCGCCCCCGTCGGCTGACGGCCACCGGGGCGGTGGCGGTCTCGCGAGCGGCTTGAAACGGGCCTCCACCCCGCACGACCCGACGGCCGTGATCCCCTGACGAAGGGGGTCACGGCCGCCCGTGCGATGCCGCTCAGACCACCGGGGCCTTGCTCCGCAGCACGGTCAGGAACTCGCGCATCCAGCTCGAGTGGTCGGGCCAGGCCCTGGCCGAGACCAGCGTGCCGTCGACCACGGTCTCGGCGTCCTCGAACTCGGCCCCTGCGGCCTCCATGTCCAGTTCGAGCGCCGGGTAGGCGGTCACCCGGCGGCCGGTCAGCCCGCCGGCCGCAGCGGTGATCAGCGGGCCGTGGCAGATCTGGGCGATCGGCTTGTCGGCTTCCGCGAAGGCGGCCAGGATCCGGCGCACCTCGGGGTCGTTGCGCAGATACTCCGGCGCCCGGCCGCCCGGGACGACCAGGGCCGCGTAGTCCTCGGTGACCACGTCCACGAAGGCCAGATCGGCGGGCCAGGTGTAGCCGGGCTTCTCGGTGTAGGTGTCGAACCCCTCCTCGAAGTCGTGCACCACGAACCGCAGTTTCTTCACCTGCGGCGCCGCGATGTGGACCTCGTACCCCTCCTCGCGCAGGCGCTGGTACGGATACAGGACCTCCAGGGATTCGGCCGCGTCGCCGGTCACGATGAGGATCTTCACTGCCATGGGCTGCTCCAGATAGGGCTGGTCATGGTCGGTCCGGCCCCCGCCCGGGGCCATCGCTACCCTGCCCGCGGCGGACAGCCGGCACACACGAAGATCCCCCACTTCCGACACGTGGTTTTCACCTGTTCGGCACATGACAATGTGACCCTCGCTCTGCCACTGACACTCCGCCAATTCCCCGGGCGGGGACGGTGCGTATGGAGAGGTACCCCCCACCCGATGAGAATCTCGCGCCTGACCCCCTGGGCGGCCGCCCTCGCCGCCGCCGCCCTGTTCGCCGTGCCGGCGGCCGCGTCCGCCGGCCAGCAGCGCACGACCGCACCCGAGAGCCCGACGGCCGCCTCCGCGGTGGACCCGTACGCGGACTACTACGCGAGCGCCCAGGGCAAGACCGGAGCCGCGCTGAAGACGGCCCTGCACAACATCATCAAGACCCAGTCGAAGGTGACCTACGACGGCGTGTGGAACGCCCTGAAGGTGACCGACCAGGACCCGGCCAACCCCAACAACGTCATCCTGGTCTACTCCGGCCGCTCCCAGTCCAAGGCGACCAACGGCGGCGGGGTCAACGACTGGAACCGCGAGCACGTCTGGGCCAAGAGCCACGGCGACTTCGGCACCGCCACCGGGCCGGGCACCGACCTGCACCACCTGCGCCCCGAGGACGTCACCGTCAACAGCACCCGGGGCAACAAGGACTTCGACAAGGGCGGCAGCCCCGTCAGTGAGGCGCCGGGCAGCCTGACCGACGGCGACTCCTTCGAGCCGCGCGACGCGGTCAAGGGCGACGTGGCGCGGATGCTGCTCTACATGGCCGTCCGCTACGACGGAGGTGACGGCTTCGCGGACCTGGAGATGAACGACAAGGTCAACAACGGCTCCGCGCCTCTCTTCGGCCGGATCAGCCTGCTGAAGCAGTGGAACCAGATGGACCCGCCGGACGCCTTCGAGCAGCGTCGCAACCAGGTGATATTCGACGTCTACCAGCACAACCGCAACCCGTTCATCGACCACCCGGAGTGGGTCAACTCCATCTGGTGACCGCGGCCCGCGATCACCGCGTGCTGCGGGGGTTGGACTGCCTCAGGCCGGGTATTCCCAGGCCAGAGGCTGCGACCCGCGCCCGACGGCAGCAGCCGGCGGAGGTACGTCGTGATGGACGGAGCCGGACTCTCCGATCGCGAGCAGCGCGCCCTCTCCGCGATCGAGGCCGAACTCAAGGGTGATCGTTCGCTCGACCGGATCCTGCGGTCCACGTCGCACCGGCGTCAGCGCATCGTGGCAGCCTGGCTGCTCGGTGCGCTGGCGGCGGCGCTGTTCGTGGCGGCGTCGGTCACCGTCTCCCGGCTCCTGATCTGGGTCTTCGCCGCCGTCTGGACGGTGGCGGTGATCCTGGCGCTGCCGCTGTCCGTCCAGTGGCTGCGGCGTCGCGGGCAGCGCCCGGGCCGCACCGGCCACCCGTAGGCGATCGTCCGCAGGAAGTTGCAGGAAGCAGCCCGGGCTCGGGGCCGCCCGCAGGCGATCGCCCGGACGGGATCAGAGGCGGTCGGCGAGGGCCTTGAAGTCGGTCCAGGGCAGCTGGGGCGCGCGGGAGTCCCACACCTTCTGGGAGAGCGCGGCCAGCGGCGCCCGGATGCCCTCGGCCACCTGGGCCTGGGTCTGGGCGCCGGCCAGGTCGCTCCAGATGGCGAGGCGCCCGCCCAGGATCTGCGGCCCGTACGAGGCCGGGACGGGGGTGGTGCCGCGCAGCACGAGCGGGGTCCACTGTTCGTAGATCCGCTTCCCGGTGGGGTACGTGAACTGGTTGGGCTGTCCCAGCACGTAGTAGAGGAACTCGTCGTTGAGGTTGACGACCTTGCGGCCCTCGCGCAGGTACTCCAGCGGCGGCCGGGCGCCCGTCTCCTTGCCGGTCCAGTACTCGACCTGGATGTCCTTGGCGGCGCTCGTGACCCCGCCCGCGAAGAACCCGTCGTTCCACGCCTTGAGCGCCTTCCCCGACGGCCGGACCACGTCCGCGCGGTCGTTCAGCCAGCCCGTCGCCAGGTCCTGCACCCGCGCCGAGGGCCCGTACCGCTGCTGGGCCGCTCGCGCGAGCTGGGGGAAGGAGGCCTGCGGATCGCGGTAGACCAGCGCCTGGTACTCGTCGGCGCCCAGGTGCCAGGACCCGCCGGAGAAGAGCGGAATGTACTCGCGCAGCAGCTCGTCCACGAGCTTGGCGGACGCCGGGTTCGATATGTCCACGGCTCCCTTGACCGCCCGCCCCTGTGTGTCGCGGAGCTGGAGGTCGGGGTGGGCCCGCAGGACCGCGCCCAGGTGGCCGGGCGAGTCGATCTCGGGGACCACCGTGATGTGCAGCCGGGCGGCGAGCGCGTTGATCTTGCGGACCTGGGCCTTGGTGAGGTGCGGGGTGGAGACGATCTCGGGGTGCGTGTCGGACTGGATGCGGAAGGCCTGGTCGTCGGAGAAGTGCAGGCCCAGCTGGTTCAGCTTGAGGTCGGCCATCTCGCGCAGCCGGGCCTCTATCCAGTCCGGGGTGTAGTGCTTGCGGGCTATGTCCAGGTTGAGGCCGCGCTGCGGTTTGGCGGGAGCGTCGCGCACCGTTCCCTCGGGGGCCGAACCGCCGCTCTTGACCGCCTGCTTGAGGGTGCGGGTGCCGTAGAAGACACCTGCCTGGTCGGGGCCGTTGATGCGGACCCGGCCGTCCTTGACGTCGAGGGTGTACGACTCGCGGCCTCCGGCGGCGCCCGCGTCCAGGGAGAGCTCCACGTCCCCGGTGCGCGGCGCCGCCGACTCCCCGTATCCGATGCTCAGTTCACCGGCGAGCAGTTTCGCCTCGTCGGACAGTGCGGCGGCGTCGTCCGGCGCGACGACCACGCGGGCGCCGGGGCCGGGCTTCCAGCCGGGGCCGCGGGCGGGTTCGTGCTCCCGTACCGCCGGGATGGTGCGGGGGGCGGTGGACAGGGGGTAGGACGGGGGCGGAGTGGGAGTGGGGGCGGCCTCGGCCGGGAGGGCCGCGGTCGCGGTCGCCGAGGATGCGGTGGCGGAGTCCGCGGCGCCGGGGGCGCGCGCCTCGTCCGAGGCGGCCGTGCAGCCCGGGAGGGCAAGGGTGACCAGCGCGGCGACCGTGGCCGTCGCGATGGTGTGGAGCCTCTTGTGCCGCCTCGGTGTCGTCATCATGTGCCTGTGTCCCCCGTACCAACGTGGCACGGGGGACCTGGGGGCGCGACCCGGCGGCTCAGACGAGGGCGTCCCGCGCGGTCGCGGGGAAGGCGTGGTCCTGGTCGGGGGCGCCGCCGCCGACGCCGACGGCGCCGATGAGGCGGCCGTCGCGGTGGACGGGCAGCCCGCCCGCGTGGGTCAGTGGTGGGCGGGGACGGCCGCCTGGGAGGCGGGCGTTCCGGCGGCTACGACGGCCTCCCGTTCTCCGTGGGCCGCGCGTCCCGCCGTACGGCGCTCCAGCGCACCGGAGACGAGGGCGAGCACCAGGGCGGAGGCGGCCAGTGCCGCGCCGACCCAGTTGGGAGCGGTCCAGCCGAGGCCGGCGGCGATCACGACCCCGCCGAGCCAGGCGGCGAGCGCGTTGCCGAGGTTGAAGGCGCCGATGTTGACGGCCGAGGCCAGGGTGGGCGCGCCGGCTGCCTGGTCGAGGACGCGCTTCTGGAGCGGCGGCACGGTGGCGAAGCCGAGGGCGCCGATCAGCACGACGGTGACGGCCGCGCCGGCCTTGGTGTGGGCGGTGAGGGTGAAGACGGCGAGCGTGACGGCCAGGGCGCCCAGGGCTACGTACAGCATCGGCATGAGCGCGCGGTCCGCGTACCGGCCGCCGATGAGGTTGCCGGCGACCATGCCCAGGCCGAAGAGGACGAGCAGCCAGGTGACGGAGGAGTCGGCGAAGCCGGCGACGTCGGTCATCATCGGGGTGATGTAGGTGATCGCGGCGAAGACGCCGCCGAAGCCGAGGACGGTCATCGCCATCGCGAGCAGCACCTGGACGTTGCGGAAGGCGGCGAGCTCGCGGCGGATCCGTACGCCGCCCTCGGGGCGGGGCAGCTCGGGTACCAGCCGGGCGATGCCGAGCAGGCCCGCGACGCCGAGCGCGGCGACGATCAGGAAGGTGACGCGCCAGCCGAGGGTCTGCCCGACGAGGGTGCCGAGCGGGACGCCGACCACGTTGGCCACCGTCAGTCCGGTGAACATCATGGCGATCGCACCGGCCTTCTTCTCGGGGGCGACGAGTTCGGCGGCGACGACCGCGCCGATCCCGAAGAAGGCCCCGTGGGCGAGGGAGGCGACGACACGGCCGGCGAGCATGAGCCCGAAGGCGGGGGCGAGGGCGGAGAGCACGTTGCCCGCGATGAAGAGGCCCATGAGCAGCATCAGCATGCGCTTGCGGGGAATGCGGGTGCCGAGCAGGGTCATGAGCGGCGCACCGAGTACGACGCCGAGCGCGTAGCCGGTGACCAGGAATCCGGCGATGGGGATCGAGACCCCGTAGGTGCCGGCGACCTCGGGGAGCAGGCCCATGATCACGAATTCGGTGGTGCCGATCCCGAAGGCCCCGACGGCGAGGGCGAGGAGTGCGAGAGGCATGGCGGGAGGTCCTTCAGGGGAGGAGGTGGTGCCGGATGCAGGGGCGGCGGCGGGAGAGCGCGGGCGATCAGGGCTGATCACGACCGATCTCACCACTGATTGCAGTCGCCGGTTGCATGCGTTCACATTAATTGCAGACGCCGGATATTTGCAAGCGCGGGCTATTGCGCGTGTGGACTATCCTGGGGATCACACACCCCAGCCGGGACGCTTCGACGGAGGAGCCCATGACGGCCACGGACAGCGCGCTCACCGCCCTCTCCCAGGGCTGGTGCGCCCTCTCCCTCCTGCACGGGCGGATCGAGGCGCACATCGAACGGGCGCTGCAGGCGGGTCACGGCCTCAGCGTGCGCGAGTACTCGCTGCTCGACGTGCTCAGCCGCCAGCACAGCGGACCGGGCGGGCACCTGCGGATGCACCAGGTCGCCGACTCTGTGGTCCTCAGCCAGAGCGCGACGACCCGGCTGGTCAGCCGGCTGGAGGACCGCGGCCTGCTGAACCGCTACATCTGCGACACCGACCGGCGCGGCATCTACACGGACGTCAGCGAGGCGGGCCTGGCCCTGCTGGCCACGGCCCGCCCCACGAACGACACCGCCCTGCGCGGGGCCCTGGACGAGGCCTCGCTCGATCCGGAACTCGCCCCGCTGGTCACGGCGGTGGAGAACCTCCGACGCTGAGCGCCGAGCCCCGGCAGCCGGCAGCCGGTCTCCGGCCTACCGCGGCGGCGAGGAGGTCACGACGCTTCCGCGCGCCCCGGACGGACTCGCCGACGGGCTCGCCGACGGGGGCACCGTGCCCGACGGCCCGGGCGAGACCGGGGCCGAGGGGCTCACCGACCGGCCGGCGGGCGGTGAAGCCGCCGGGTTCCCCGAGGAGTCCACGCCCGGGCTCCCCGTCCCGGAACGGGACGGCTGCGGTGTGGGCGACGCCGGATGCTCCGAGGACGGGCCGGGGGCCGTGATCCTCGGCGGGGTGGCCGGGAGCACCGGGCCGGGTGCCGGATCCGGGGCCAGTACCAGGTAGCCGATCCCGGCGGCCGCGGCGGCCGCCGCCAGACCTGCGAGCGGCAGCGCGAGGCGCCGCAGCCCGGCCATGCGCAGCCGTCCCGGCTGCTGACCCGGCGGGTCCGCGGGCCTCAGCCTTCGGACGTCGATGCTCTCCGCGCGCGCGTCGAGGGCCTGCCGCAGCCGCCGCTCGACAGGGCGCTCGGCGAGCTCGGCGAGGCGTTCACCGTCACGCGTCATATCCGTCCCTCCAGAATCCGCTCCAGGGCGTCCAGGCCGCGGCTCGCATTGGACTTCACCGCTCCCCGGCTGATCCCGAGGGTGGTCGCGATCTCCGCCTCGCTGAGATCGGCCCAGTAGCGCAGCACCAGGACCTGGCGGCGGCGCGGCGTGAGCCGGCCGAGCGCGGCGAGCACCTCGCGGTGCGCCTCGTCGAGGACCACATGCTCCTCGGCGGACGGGATGTCGGCCGCCGTGGGCGGGGTCCAGGCGCGGACGGTGCGCCTGCGCCTCAGAACGGAGCGCGAGGTGTTGACCACCGCGGTGCGCAGGTAGCCCAGAGCGTTGTCGACCTCGGTGATCTGCTCCCCGTGCCGCCGGTACAGGGCCGTGAAGGCGTCCTGGACCACGTCCTCGGCGGTGGCCAGGTCGTCGACGAGCAGCACCGCCAGCCGGACCATCCGCAGCCGGTGCGCGTGGTAGAGCTCGCTGACGGTGGGCGGCCGCGCCGCGCCGTGGACCGTGTGGTCGTACGTGTGGTCGTACGTGGAGGAGGCGCCGTACGAGGCCCCGTAGGGGGAGCCGTACGGCTCGGGATGCGGCCTCGGGAAGCTGGTCGGGACCGAGCGCTCGCGGCGCAGCAACGACCAAAGGCCCCGCCACGACCGGCCGAAGCCGGGCGTGAGGGGGCCGACGGGTGGTGCGAGTCGGAGCACGGGATTCCTCAGCTGTTCGCGCGGCGCCGCACGGCGTACAGGGCTCCTGCGCCGGCGAGAACCAGGCCGGTGGCCCCCGCACCCATCGCGATGGTGGTCGCCGAGGAGCCAGTATGCGCGAGCTCCGGCGCGCCGGGTGCGGCGGCCGGCTCGGACGGGGACGCGCTGGGCCCGGCGTCCGAACCCGGCGCCGACGGGCGGACACTGGGGGCGGCGCTCGGTGCGGCGCTGGGGGACGCACTCCTCGTGTCCGATCCCGCGCTCGGCGGGGTGCTCACCGACGGGGAGGGCTTGACCGCGCCCGCGGTGGGCGAGGCACCGGCGGGCATGCTGACCGACGGGGAGGGCGCGGCCGAGCCGCCGTTCGCGGCGAATGCGGGACCGGCGAGGGCGACGGCCACCGCGGCGGCGGCAGTGGTGACGGCCGTCCGGCGGGCGGCCAGGGGGACACGCTTCAGGTTCTTCACGGTGGATCTCCACGGTCGGGTCGAGGGCGCGGGACCACGCCCTTCACCCCCGCACGACGCGCGACCCCCCGGGAGGTTGCCGCCGTTGCGGAAAAACTTTCCGAACGGTTTCCGGCGGCCCGCCCGGGACCCTCCCCAGGGCCGTGGCCAGGGTGGCGATGCCGTCCTCGATCTCGCCCGCGGAGCCGGCCGCATAACCGAGGATCAGGCCGGGAGGGCCCGGCCGGACGCGGTGCCAGGACAGGGGGTGGGTCTTGACCCCCAGGGCCAGGGCCGCCGAGGCCAGGGCCGTGTCCTCGAAGTCGGCTCCGTCGAAGGTGACCATCAGGTGCAGTCCGGCGGCCGCGCCGTGCACCCGCGCCCCGGGCAGCAGCCCGTCGACGGCCCGGAGCATGGCATCGCGGCGGCGGCGGTGGCGGCGCCGGACGAAACGCAGGTGCCGCTCCAGTTCGCCCGAGTCCATCAGCCGGGCGAGGACCAGCTGGGCGAGGACCGGATTGCCCAGGTCGGCGTAGCGCTTGGCGGCGGTCACGGCGTCGCGCAGCCGGGGCGGTACCAGCAGCCACCCCAGGCGCAGCGCGGGCGCGAGGAGCTTGGACACGCTCCCGGCGTAGCAGACCCCCTCGGGCAGCAGGGCGCGCAGTGCGGGGACGGGGGCCCGGTCGTAGCGGTGCTCGGCGTCGTAGTCGTCCTCGATGACCAGTCCCCCGGCGGCCGCCCAGCCGAGCAGGTCCCGGCGGCGCTCGCCGTCGAGGACGACCCCGGTCGGGAACTGGTGCGCCGGGGTGAGCAGAACGGCCCCTGCCCCGCTCGCCCTGAGCCCGGCCACGTCCAGCCCGGCCTCGTCCACCCGCACCGGCACGGTCTCCAGCCGCCCGTACTCCAGCTGCTGGCGGGCGCCGAGCGAGCCCGGGTCCTCGACCGCGACCCGGTGGACGCCCTCCTCCCGCAGGACGTGCGCCAGCAGCGCCAGCGCCTGGGCGACGCCCGCGACGACGACCACCTCGTCGGGGTCGGCGCGGATCCCCCGGTTCCGCGCCAGCCAGCCGACGACCGCCTCCCGCAGGGCCGGCGCGCCCTGCGGGTTCCCGTAGCCGAAGTCGGCCGGGGTGAGCTCTGCCAGGACCCGGCGCTCGGCCTGCAGCCAGGCCGTACGCGGGAAGGCGGTCAGGTCGGGAACCCCGGGCGAGAGGTCGATCCGGCACGGGACGGCGCGCAGGGCGTCCACGAGCCCGCCGCGCGCCGGTGCCGGTGTCGGCGCGGCCGCCGGGGGCGGGGCGGCGACGACCACGGTGCCGGCGCGGCCCCGGCCGCTGACCTGGCCGGTCTCCGCGAGGCGCTGGTAGGCCTCGGTGACGAGCCCCCGGGAGACGCGGAGTTCGGCTGCGAGGCGCGGGTGGCCGGGAGGCGGCTGCCGACGGGGAGGGTGCCGTCGGCGATGGCGGCGCGGAGTCGACCCGCCAGCCACTCGGTGCGGCCGCCCGGCGGGGCCCGGCCGAGGTCCAGCTGGAGGAAGTCCGAGCCGCTCGGGCTTTTGGACCCCTCGGAGGTGCTGTGTTTGGACCTGCTCATGGGGCCATTGTGCGACCACGCTGGACCGCATGCAGACACACCGCACTCGTTCTTCCGCTCCCGTACCCTCCCCCGCTCCCGCTCCCGGTCCCCCATCCACCTCGGTACGGGACCTGGCGCCGGGCATCGCCGGGATGGCGCTGGTCGGCAGCAGCGTCACGGTCTCGCGGGCGCTCGTCGACGCCCCGCTGTTCGCCACCCAGGCCGTCCGGTACGCCGCCGCCGCGCTGCTGCTGTTCGCCCTGGCCCGGGCCGCCCGGGTACCGATCCACAGGCCGCGCGGCCGGGAGTGGCTGTGGCTGGCGGGGATCGCGGCGACCGGGCTGGTGCTGTTCAACGTGGCCGTGGTCCGCGGGGTGGCGCATGCCGAGCCGGCCGTGATCGCCGTCGCGGTGGCCTCCGTACCGATTCTGCTGGGTCTGATCGGCCCGTTCCTGGAAGGGCGGCGGCCGAGTCGCCGGGTGCTGCTGGCGGCACCGGTCGTGGTGGCGGGGGCGGTACTGGTCGAGGGGACGGGGCGGACCGACGCCGCCGGGGTGGGCTGGGCTGCGCTCGCGCTGGGCTGCGAGGCCGGCTTCACCCTGCTCGCGGTGCCGGTGCTGCGCCGGCACGGTGCGTGGGGGGTGTCCGTGCACGCGGTGTGGCTGGGGGCGCTGATGCTCGTGGGGCTCACCGTCGTCTGCGAGAGCCCGACCGGGGTGATGTCACTGCGGGCGAGCCAGTGGGCGGCCACCGGATACCTCGCCGTCGTGGTGACGGCGGTGGCCTTCCTCCTCTGGTACCGCACGGTGGCCGCGGTGGGCGCGGGCCGCGCCGGGCTGCTGACCGGGGTGGCGCCCCTGGCCGCGGCCGGGGCGGGGGTACTCGCGGGCGGCGGGGTCCCGGGCCCGGCGGTGTGGCTGGGGCTGCTGGTGGTGGTTGTGGGGCTGGCCGCGGGTCTGCGTCCGGACCGCACGCCGCGGGCGGACGACCGGGCGCCCCGCGGCGACCGGACACCCCCGTCCCTTTGAGTCGCCCGGCTCCGTACGGCGGTCGGACGCGGTGCTCGTGGCCGACGGGATCGTCCGGCGGGCGGCCACGAGGCCGGCCCGGCCGGTCACACGCTCCGGCGGGCGTAGCAGAAGAGGTGTTCCTCCGGGCCCGCCCGGTCGTCGGCGGGCTGGAAGTGCGCGGTGTGGTGGTGCAGCACCTCCAGGCCCCGGTCGGCGAGTCTGGCCAGGTGGTCCGCAGTGGAGAGGCTGCTGACGGTGACCTCGTGGCCCATCCACTCGATGTCCAGCCCCCGGATGTCCCCCGGCACCGTGGCCATCACGAAGTACCCGCCGGGCGCGACCCAGGACGCCATGCGGTCGAGGGCCCCGGCGACCTCCGGCTGGTCCATCACCAGCAGCGGGAAGAAGGAGCACACCGCGTCGAAATCGGCCCGCTCCGGCGTGTAGGTGCGTACGTCGGCCTGCTCGAAACGGGCCTGCGGCACCCTGGTACGGGCCAGTTCGACCATGGCCGCCGAGACGTCGATGCCGGTGACGGCGCAGCCGGCCCGGGACAGCGCCTCCGCCGTGGGCCGGCCGGTACCGCTGCCCACGTCCAGCACCCGTGCCCCGGCGGGCAGTCGTGCGGTGAGCCAGTCCAGCGCGGCCAGCTGACCGGGGACGCGCCCGAACAGCTCCTCGTAGCGCTCGCCCATCTCGTCGAACACCTCTGCCGCGGACTTGCGTTGACTCATCGAGCCGCCCCTTCCTCGCCGGGCCACCACCGTACCGGCGGTGCACGACGGCGCGCAGGAGCATCGTCCTGGACCACGTGACCGGAGGTGCCGGTGGGGATCAGGTGGAGGCGGGGACCAGGACCACTGCCGTGCCGTACGCGCACACCTCGGTGCCGACATCGGAGGCGTCGGTGACGTCGAAGCGCATCATGAGAACGGCGTTGCCGCCGCGCGCCTTCGCCTGTTCGATGAGGCGGTCCATGGCTTGGTTCCGGGTCTCCACCAAGGTCTTGGTGAGGCCCTTCAGTTCGCCGCCGATCATCGACTTCAGTCCCGCGCCGATCTGGCTGCCGAGGTGGCGGGAGCGGACGGTGAGGCCGAAGACCTCGCCGATCACCCGCTCGACCCGGTAGCCGGGAACGTCGTTGGTCGTCACGACGAGGACGCCGCTCTCGTGTGCGCCGGCGCCGCCGCCGTAGTCATCGATACCCATGGCACCCACTCTGGCGCGGGCCGCCTCCGCCCGCACGCCGGACCGCGCGATCAGGGCATCCGGGTGGCCGGGCCGAACTCGCGTGCGGGGACCAGGGCCCGGGCGCGGCCGGACGCCTTCGGCGAGGGTTCGCGGTTCACCGGCCGGGGGCCCTTCCGGCACCCTTCCGGCGCACTCCGGGTGGCCAAATTGGTCATATCGGGTTAAACGGCGGTGCGCCACCGGGGCTACGGCCCCCGTCCTCGCCATAGTCGTCCCTGGCAACCGCCCGGTTGCCAGCCCCGCGCCGCGCGTCGCGGCCGGGCGGATGTCTTCGTAGAGGAGCCGGCTCATGCTGAAGCCCACCAGAACCACCCTCGCTCTCGCCACCGGAAGCCTGGTTCTCGGTCTGGTCGGAGCGGGCGCCGCCGTCGCGGACGACGGCCCGGCGGACGCCCAGGGGCCGCGGGAGATCGTCGTCGGCGGGTCGCAGCCGGGGGTCGTGTACCCCGGCGAGCGCGCCACCGGCCGGGTCGTGTCGAAGGGTCCGCTGACGGTCCGCAGCAAGCCGAGCACCCGCGCGCAGGCCCTCGGCCGCGTGTACCCGAACAGCCGCGTCCAGATCTCGTGCAAGAAGCGCGGCGAGAAGGTCGACGGCAACAACATCTGGTACCGCCTGGCCGAGCGGAACAGCGACTGGAACCAGGAGGCCCAGCCCAAGGTCGCGTACGACAAGGAGCGCTGGATCTCCGCCCGCTACGTCAAGAACCTCTCCGAGGTGAAGTACTGCCGCTGACCCGTATCCGGTCAGCAGGTCAGCAGGTCAGTCCGCCGGGCGTACGGCACGCGGTCCCACGCACTGCGCGCCGTACGCCCGGACCCGTTCCCGCAGTTCACGGTCGGCCGTGACCACGACGCAGCCGCGCTGCGCGTACGCCGCGGCCAGCTCCACGATCCGGTCGTCGCCGCTCCCCGGCGCCGGGTCCACCCGTACACCGGGGACGGACTCGACGCCCCGGGCGGCGCCTTCGACGACGAGGATGATCTCCTCGTCCCCGCCCCGGCCCGCGAGCAGGTCGCGCAGCCGAACGGCCGCGCCCCGCCGGTCCCGCCACCAGCCGTCCGGCACCGAGCCGACGACGTTCGCGGCATCCACGATCAGCACCCCCGTCACGGCGCCGGCCCTCAGAAGTCGCCGTAGTTGACCTGCCAGGTGGGCAGGCCCATCCGGCGCCAGATCGCCACCACCCGGTCCCGGTCGTCGAGCGAGATCCGGACCGCGTACCGGTGGCGCACGTGCGTGTCGAAGAGTTCCGCCTTGACCACGTCGTCGCGCCGCGTGTCACCCGCCGCGCGCATCCACAGCTCGTCGTACGGCACTTCGTGGCGCCGCAGCCAGGACTCGGTCTGCGGGCGGTGCTCCTCGCCGCGGCCCGACAGCAGCACGATCACGTCGCCGTCGGCGCGTCGGAAGGCGTCGAGCGCGTGCCGTACCGACTCGTTGAGCAGGTCGAGTTCGCAGCGCGAGAAGTCGTACGGCCCCCGGTCGCCGGTCAGTGCGAGCGTGCCGTCGATGTCGCACATCACCGCCGCCGGCAGGGACGGGTCGGGCACGTACTGCGTCACGGGCGGCGCGGCCACGCCGCTCGCCCCGCCGTTCATCCACTCCGTGGTCAGCCGCCAGCCGCCCTTGCGCGCCTTCTGGTGCTTCTCGGCCAGGATGCGGATGATCTCCTCTCCGACCTGGCGCTCCCGGGCGGCGTCCCGGCGCAGGCACTCCTCCAGCGGGACGTCGGTGAAGTCGTGCACGACGAAGGTCGCGAGACCGCCGACGGCCGCCTTGAGCCGCTTGGGGATGTGCTTGGTCAGGTGGGTGTTGTCGACGACCACGTCGAAACCGCCGTCGACCGCAGCGCGGACCGCCGCGTCCTGGACGGCCAGTACCGTCTGCTCGTGCGCGAAGCTGCGGCCGCGCGCGGGGTCCGGCAGGTCGAGCATGAGACGCAGGTCGTCGAGGTTGACGCGGCGCATGCGGCCTCCGGCCTCGGCCTGCAGGGCGCGCGCGGCCGTGGTCTTGCCGGAGGCGGGCAGGCCCGTCATCACGTGGACGACGGGCAGCGGGGCCTCCTCGGCGGCGGCCACGGCCGCTGCGGCGTCCACGGGTGCGGGCACGGTGGCGTCTGCGGTCGCGGCGGCGGTGGCGGTGGCGTCCGTAGGGGTGGGTGTCTCTTCGGACACGGGTCAGTTCTCCTCGTCGTTCGTGAAGGGGTCGGACGTCTCCGGCCGCACGTTCCGCCATACGGCCAGTTCCGTGGACCGGCCGTCCAGGCGCAGGAACATCGCGGCCCGGACCTCCCGGTCGGGCAGTGCCTTCACCGCGCGGGCGAACGCCCCCCGGTCTGCGGCCAGGTGCACGAGCCCCGCGTACGCCTCGTCGATGGCGCGCTCGCGCAGCGCGGCCTCGGACTCGATCCGGTCGATCACCTCGCGCACCCACGCGTCGAACTCGTCGGGCACCTGGTCCAGCAGCGCGTCGAGCGGCTTGCCGTCCGAGGCCTCGATCTCGGCGACCGTGGAACCGAGGCCCTGGGCGAGCTGCTTGGCGGGCAGGCCGGCGAACCGCTGGATCCCGTGGGCGCGCCAGATGTCCCGCTCGGTGACCTTGGTGAGCACCCGGTGGAGACGTACGTACTCGGACAGCTTGGCCTTCGCGCGCACACCGGAGGCGAACCGCAGCACGAAGCCCTCCGCCTGGGTTCCGGTCGCGGCGGCGCCGCCGGGCAGGGTGTTGGACTCGGTCAGCGCGATCAGCTCGTCGATGGGCATGGCGGGCCACACCGTGACGACGGAGCCGATCCCCTCCCAGTGCGCCGCGGCCTCGGCGAGCGGGACCTCCGTGCCGTCGTGGCCGAAGGCGGCGAGGAGGACGAGGTCCCGGCGCTCGCCGTAGTCGACGACGATGCGGTTCTGCGGGTACAGGATCTCCGCGAGGTAGGTGGTGCCGGGGTGCAGGGCCGCGGTGTCCCGGCCGTCGAGCCGGCGCTGGGCCCAGGTCGCCTGGGCGCTGATGAAGGAGCCCTTGGACGCGACCCGCCAGCGCCCCGCGTAGTGGAAGACGACGGCGAGGCTGCCGTCGACCTTGTCGTACACCTCGAACGGCTCGTCCGGGAGGGCGGGGGCGTACGGCTGACCCGACTCGTGCTCGCCGACGTTGAAGAACTTGGGCAGCGGCAGTGCCACGATCGCGCCGGTGGTGTCGTCGGCGACGAGTCCGCGGCAGCGTGTGGTGACCTCGTTCCAGACGCGTTCGTACTGGGCCGTCCGTGTGTAGGTGTAGATGGACAGCGGCAGTTCGGGGTGCGACTTGCGGGTCACGTACCCGGCGTCGATCGAGTCCGCCAGCGCCTGTGCGGGCAGCAGGTCATGCAGAGTCAGGGTCTCCTGGCTCATGGGGTCCTCCCGGTTTGAGATGGCTCATTCTCACGCGCGGGAGGGTGTGCCCGGTAGTCAATTATGCCTGGTCGGGGCAGCACCCAGGCGGTTGATGTCGGAGGGCCGCAGGATGTGACCGGGTACCTCGGTGCCGGGGGTGGCGACGGCGATCATGGCGCGGCCGAAGGCTTCGGAGGTGATGACGAGGTTCGGCGCGACCCGCCGCACGAGCGGAACGAGGGGGCCGAGGACCGCGTAGAACATCCGGGAGAGGCGGGCCTTGGAGGGCACGCCGCGCACCGGCTGGACGATGCCGGGTCGGAACATGTATGCGCGGAAGGGGAGTTCGAGCAGGTCGTTCTCGGTCTTTCCCTTGACGCGGGCCCACATGGAACGGCCCCGCTCGGTGCTGTCCGTGCCCTCTCCGGACACATAGACGAAGGTCATGCCGGGATTGGCGGCGGCCAGGGGCCGGGCGACGGCGAGGGTCAGGTCGTAGGTGATGCGGCGGTACGCCTCTTCCTTCATGCCGACGGAGGACACGCCGAGGCAGAAGAAGCAGGCGTCGTACGCGGCCGGGTCGACCCCGGCGGAGACCAGGTCGGCCGGATCGTCCTGGACGCACTCGCGCAACTTGGGATGGCTGACGCCGAGCGGGGTCCGGCCGATGGCGAGGACGCTCTCGACCGAGTCGTCGCGCAGGCACTCGCGCAGGACGCCCCGGCCGAGCATGCCGGTCGCACCGAAGAGGATGACGTTCACGGAGGCAGCCTAGGTCTTTTCCTTCGGATCGGGCCGCTGCGGCCCGCGCCGTGCGGCGCCGTGCCCGACGACGCGGCCGGGTGTGCGGGAGCTACTGGAGACGTGTCGCAGTCCGGATGAGGTCGGCGACGGCTCTGGACCGGCTGTGCGGTGGCCAGGCGATCACGGTGGTGACGGTCGGCGCATCCAGCACGGGCACGGCGGCGAGGTCACCGTGCAGTTGGGCTCGGCACGACTCCGGTGAGACCGCACAGGCACGGCCGAGCGCGACGAGCTGCAACAACTGCGCATGGTCGCGGACCTGCGGGCCGGGGCCGGGCGGGTAGGTGCCGTCGGGGTCGGGCCAGCGTGGGAGGGGCAGGCCCGGCAGCCCGGTGATGTCGGCCATGTGCACATGGGCCCGGGCGGTGAGCGGATGCCCGGCCGGCAGGACCACAACCTGACTCTCCGTGCTGAGCTCTTCGGTATCGAATCCGGCCGTCGAGTCGAACGGCCGGTGCAGCAGCGCCACGTCGGCCCGGCCCTCGCGCAGGAGTCGTTCCTGCTCGGCCGGACCGCACAGGATGACGTCGACGGCGACCGCGCCCGGTTCGGCGGCGTACGCGTCGAGCAGTCTCGCCAGCAGTTCCCTGGACGCGCTGGCCTTCGTGACCAGGACCAGGCCGGGGCGGCCGGTCCCGGAAAGGGCGGCGCGGCGGGTCCGACGCTCGGCGGCCGCGACCGCGTCGAGAGCCGCCCGGCCCTCGACCAACAGCACCGAGCCGGCCTCGGTCAGCGTGACAGTGCGACTGGTCCGATCCAACAGCACTGCCCCGAGCCGGCGTTCGAGCCGCTGGATCGCCCGTGACAACGGTGGCTGCGCGATCCCGAGCCGCTGCGCGGCACGCCCGAAGTGCAGCTCTTCAGCGACAGCGACGAAATACCGCAGTTCCCGGGTCTCCATCCGGCCACGCTATCCCGGATCAATACCCTGACGGTATCGTTTCGCACCCGATCGGTCTTGGACCCCTGCCGAGGCCCGAAGGCAGCATCGTCCCTATGACTGAACGGACGATCGCGCTGGTCACCGGCGCGAACAAGGGAATCGGCTATGAGATCGCCGCAGGCCTGGGCGCCCTCGGCTGGAGCATCGGCGTCGGCGCCCGCGACGACCAGCGCCGAATCGCCGCGGTGGAGAAACTGCGCGCCGCTGGCATCGACGCGTTCGCCGTACCGCTGGACGTGACCGACGACGCGAGCGCGACCGCCGCCGCACGGCTGATCGACGAACGGGCCGGACGCCTCGACGTGCTCGTCAACAACGCCGCCATCGCAGGCGACATGCCACAGGAGCCCACCCGGATCGACCCCGCCACCATCCACACGGTCGTGGACACCAACGTGATCGGCGTCATCCGCGTCACCAACGCGATGCTGCCGCTGCTGCGCCGCTCCGCCGCCCCACGGATCGTGAACATGTCCAGCAGCGTCGGCTCCCTCACCCGGCAGTCGGGACCCGCCGCCGAGCAGACGGCAGGTCCGGTGTCCGCGGCGTACGCGCCGTCGAAGACGTTCCTGAACGCCGTCACCCTCCAATACGCCCGGGAGCTGAGCGGCACGAACATCCTGATCAACACCGGCTGCCCCGGCTACGTCGCCACCGACCTCAACGGCTTCCGCGGCGTGCGCACCCCCGAACAGGGCGCGGCGATCGCCATCGAACTCGCGACCCTGCCCGACGACGGCCCCACCGGACGGTTCTTCGACGACGCCGGCGTAGTGCCCTGGTGATGTGCACGGCGGCCATCACCCGCCGGGCTGATGCCGCTCGCCGGCGCGCATGACATGAAGCGAGGGAGTCCAAAGGGCGGTTGTGACGCCAGACCTGGACCTGGACTCCCTCGCGACCGCGCTCTACGCGGTGATGCAGACCCTGCTCGACCTGCTCCACGCCGAGCCCGACCTCGTAGCCTCCCGACCGGGACGGACCCTCATCGCCGACCGGCACTACTACGCCCGCACCTTCGAGCACGAGCTCACCGAGTGGGGAGTCCGCCTGGTGCGGCCGGCCCGCAAGGGCGAACCCCCACGGGCCGGATCCGGCCTGTTCAAGCCGCTACGACAGGTCATCGCTAGTGCGAGACGCAGAGCTCGTTGCCCTCGGGGTCGGCGAGTGTCGTCCACACGCTGGGGCCCTGCCGGCCCTCGTGGAGGTGTTCGGCACCCTTGGCGATGAGGCGCTGGACCAGGGCCTGCGGGTCGTCGGAGTCCGTACGGACGTCGAAGTGGACCCGGTTCTTGACCGTCTTGGGTTCGGGCACCAGCTGGAAGAGGACGCGGGGCGCGCGCTCCAGGCCCTCCGGGTGGCGGATCGCGGCGCCCGCTTTCCAGACGAGGGTGCCGCGGTGGGTCTTGGTGTCGTCCTCTGTGGCGTGGCCCGCCTCGATCAGGCCGCGGATGAACGGCTCGTCGCTCGGCTCCACCTCCCAGCCGAGGGCGTCCGCCCACCAGTCGGCGAGCGTGTGCGGGTCGGCCGAGTCGATGGTCACCTGGAATGTGTACGCCATGCCGGGACCCTACTGAGGTGCCGGAGCCCTCGCCACACGGCGCGGGCGCGCAGGGCACGGGCGCCGTCCGCGGTCAGCGGCCCGGCGCCGCGCGCCCGGCGGTGAGGTGCGAGACGACCAGTGCGGCGAAGGTGAGCAACCAGGCGCCTACGGCGATCCACAGCAGCACCTCGCCCAGCGGGCGCAGCCAGGCGATCCCGGCCGGGTCCGCCACCGAGAGGCAGGCGGTGGCCGTCATGCCGAGCGGGAAGACCGTGGCCCAGCGCCGGATGTCGTAGCGCGGCCGGGGGTGGCGCAGTTCGGCGGCGAGGAGGACCACGTACCAGACGAGGGACACGGCGAGCAGGGCCAGGGTGACGGTACGCAGGGCGGTGTGCGCCGAACCGGTCCATACGGGTGATGCCGTGAGCTTGGATCCGGCCAGGGCGGAGATGGAGAGCGCACCGCCGGCCACCCAGTGGTCGCCCGCCCCGCCCACCACCTCCCGCAGGTCGAAGCGGAAGAGGGCCGCCACGTAGCACAGCAGCCCGAGGCAGAAGGTGACCAGCGCGGCCCGGGCCAGCCAGTCCTGGTGACCGGCATCGGCGAGGGAGGCGGCGAGGACGGAGAGCCCCTGGGTGGCGACGCAGCCGAGGAAGGCCGCCCCCGGCATGCGCCGCCGCCAGTGTCGTACGACGTTGAGGAGCAGGCCGGGCCACAGCAGCGCAGCCACCGCGAGCAGCACGGCGGCCGCCGTCCGCCAGCCCTGCTGCGCGAGCCGGGTCCCGATGATGGTGGTGGCGGCGACGGCCGTCAGCGCGCCCGGCGTGTCGGCCTCGGCGCGGAACCGCCCGCGGTCGCCGAGCAGCCGGGAGGTGAAGTCGGCGGCGAGCACGAGCCACAGCACCCCGGCGACGACCAGCGCGACCAGTGACACCGCGCCGTACCCGGTCAGGTACAGGCCCACGGAGATGATGCCGGTGGCCATGACGGCGGCTCCCGCCGCGGGCGGGAGTCCGGTCCACCAGTCGCGGCCGGGGAGGATGCTCACGCCTCCAGCGGACCCCACCGGTCCGCGGGACGCCAGCGGACAGGGCCGACCGGCACGGGAACCACATGGGCCGGGCCCCGGACGCGTACGCGGCCCGCTGCCGCCGAGGAGGGGAACGCTGCGCGCGCCATCGGCGCGGCCCTTCCGGCTCGCAGTAGCGTCGTGACCCCTCGGTGGGTGGCCTGAATGCGCACTTGTCAGCCCGATTAGGCCTACCTAACCTATGGCTCGCCCTAGCTCGAGGGCCTCGGCACGACTTCGGGACCCGTCCCCTACCGAAGGAGCCTCCCCCCATGAACACACGTCTCGACCATGCCCAGCCCTATGCCGTCGGCCTGTTCCGGATCGTCACCGGACTGCTCTTCGCCTCGCACGGGGCCGCGTCCCTCTTCGGTGTCCTCGGCGGTGCTCACGGTGGCGGCACCGTCGCGGCCGGCACCTGGCCCGGCTGGTACGCCGCCGCGATCCAGCTCGTCGCCGGCGCCCTGATCCTGCTGGGCCTCGGCACCCGGGCGGCCGCCTTCGTCGCCTCCGGTTCGATGGCGTACGCGTACTTCACCGTGCACCAGCCCGGAGCTCTGTGGCCGCTCCAGAACGGCGGCGAGGCCTCGGCGATGTTCTGCTGGGCCTTTCTCCTGCTGGTGTTCACCGGCCCGGGCGCCCTTGCCGTGGACGGGCTGTTCCCCTCGCGTTCCGCCGCCTCCCCCGGGCGCCGGGACGAGAGCCGCCCCGAGACCGTGACCGCCTGAGGAATCGATTCAGCGCCCCGCCCGCCGCGGCGCCCGCTCCCGGGGCGCGGCCGCGGGTGCCGGCAGCGGCGCCGGCAGCGATGCCCGGTGGCGGTGCCCGGTGGCGAACTCCGCTCGGTCTGCGCGTCCTTCGCGCCCTCCTCGGCGGCGTCGTTCGGGGGGGCGGTCCGGGTCGTCCGGGTGGCCTGGGCGTTCTCGCTGTCTTCGGTGATGCGTCCACGGCGTGACCGTATTCAGCATTCAGCCGCCCCGGTCCGGGCATCGGCCCCCGGGCTTGCACCCGCGAGCCGAGCCGTGATCGTGGTGCTCCAACTCGATGTCTGCGGGCATGCGTTGGAGAGAACGTCGATGGAGTCCGGGTCGCGTCCCGGGCCGTGTCCGCCGAGCCCCGCCAGGCGGGCGGGCGGTAGCGTGCGTGCATGGAGGAACTGGGCGGGGTGGAGATCATCGGCTTTGCGGACGCCGAGGCGTTCGAGCGCTGGCTGGCCGAGCACCACACGCGCCATGAGGGCGTGTGGATCAAGCTCGCAAAGAAGAAGTCGGGCATCGCGTCGGTCACCGATGACGAGCTGGTCGACATCGGGCTGTGCTACGGGTGGATCTCCGGCCAGCGACGCGCCCTGGACGAGCGGTACTACCTGCAGAAGTACGTACCGCGCCGGCCCAGGAGCCTGTGGTCGCAGGTGAACGTGGACAAGGTCGCGGAGCTGACGGCCGCGGGGCGGATGCGTGAGCCCGGGCTCGCCGAGGTGCGCAGGGCGCAGGCGGACGGGCGGTGGACGCACGCCTACGAGTCGCAGAAGACGGCGGCGGTCCCACCTGATCTCGCAGCGGCATTCGAGGCGCACCCGGAGGCCCGGGAGGCGTTCGAGGCACTCGACCGGACCGGACGCTATCTGGTGATCCTGCCGTTGCTCCAGGCACTCACCCCGGAGGCCAGGCGGGCCCGGCTCGACCGGGCGGTACGGCTGCTCCGGGCGGACGGCGGGAGCGGCGGGAGCGGCGGGAGCGGCGGCTGACCCGACGGGATGCGGGGCGTACCGGCGCGGGAGCGTACCCGGCACCGGGCGTACCGGCGCTGGAACGTACCGGCGCCGGGAAGGCGTCAGGCCCGGCTCCCCAGGGGGAAGCCGGGCCCGGCGGAGGTGGAACCGCAGGTCAGGAGTTCTGGCCGTGGGCCTTCTCGGCCCGCTCCGCGTTCTTCTCCTTGATGCGGACCGTCTCCTTGCGGACCTCGGCCTGAGTGGCGCGCTCACGCTGCAGCCACTCGGGGGCTTCCTGCTTCAGCGCTTCGATCTGCTCCGTGGTGAGGGGCTCGGTGACCCCGCCGCGGGCGAGGCCCGCGATGGACACGCCGAGCTTGGCGGCCACCACCGGTCGGGGGTGCGGACCATTGGCGCGCAGCTCCGTCAGCCACTGGGGCGGATCGGCCTGGAGCGCACTCAATTCGCTGCGCGAGACGACACCCTCCTGGAACTCTGCGGGGGTGGCCTCGAGGTACACGCCCAGCTTCTTCGCCGCGGTCGCGGGCTTCATCGTCTGGGTGTTCTGGTGCGACGTCATGGTGTCAAGAGTATCGAGCGTGTGCGCTACCTCCGACCACGACCGGTAACCTTGCGGGGTGACAGGCTCGGAAGTACCCCATTCGTTCCGGCTCGCTTATGTCCCCGGGGTGACACCCAGCAAGTGGGTGCGTATCTGGAACGAGCGGCTGCCCGACGTCCCGCTGACCCTGGTCGCGGTGTCCCCGACCGAGGTGTTCGGCGTACTGCGGGCGAGCGGTGCCGACGCCGGATTCGTGCGGCTGCCGGTGGATCGTACGGACCTCAGCGCGATCCCCCTCTACACCGAGACCACGGTGGTGGTGATCCCCAAGGACCACCTGGTGGCCGCGGCGGACGAGGTGTCCGTCGAGGATCTTGCCGACGAGATCGTGTTCCATCCCCTCGACGACACCCTGGAGTGGGAGCAGCTGCCGGGCAAGCCCGCGATCGAGCGCCCCGCGACGACGGCGGACGCGATCGAGCTGGTGGCGGCCGGGGTGGGCGTGCTCGTCGTCCCCCAGTCGCTCGCCCGTCTGCACCACCGCAAGGACCTGACCTACCGGCCGGTCTCGGACGCGCCCGCCTCGCGGGTCGCGCTGTCGTGGCCGCAGGACGAGACCACCGACCTGGTGGAGGAGTTCATCGGGATCGTCCGCGGCCGGACCGTGAACAGCACACGGGGCCGTGCACCGACCCCGCCGCAGCCCAAGGCGAAGCGCAAGCGCCCGGAAGCGGGAGCGGGTGCGAAAGCGGGATCGGGTGGCAAGGGGGGATCCGGCAGGTCGGCGTCCGGAAAGCCGGCGGGCAAGAACCCCCGCGGTGGTTCCGGGGGCCCCAAGGGCGGCAAGAGCGGCCAGAGCGGCAAGCCCCGCCGCCGTCCGTAACCGGCGCGCGTCCGTAGCCGGCGCCCCGCCCGATACCGGCGGGGCCCTGACGGCCTGGCTTCGGGGCCCCGGATCGCCGCGCGGTGTATGCAGGAGGGATGGAACTCCGGCCGTCGCACCCACGTCGTCACCGGTCCGCGAAGGTGAGCCCCGCACAGCTGGCGGTCCCGTTCGCGTTGATCGCCCTCGTGACCGTGGTCGATGTGCTCGCTCCCCCCGACGTGCACCTCGGGCCGTTCCTGGTCGCCGCTCCGGCCGTGACCGCTTCGTTCGCGGGGCCGTGGATGACGGCCTTCGTCGGTCTGGTCGCCGTGCTGGCCCAGGTGGTGGTCGCGATGGCTCGCACGAGCCTGACCGACCTGAACCACACCTTCCAGATCATTGCGCTGGTGATGATCTCGGTGTTCGTGACCTTCTTCGCCCACCTGCGCGAGGTGCACGAGAAGGAAGTGATGCAGCTCCGCTCGGTGGCGGAGACCGCCCAGGAAGTGGTCCTGCGGCCGCTGCCCGACCGGATCGGGCCGCTGAGCGTCGCCTCCGTGTACCTGGCCGCCGCGGCCGAGGCCCAGATCGGCGGCGACCTGTACGCCGCCGCCCGTACGGCGACGGGCAAGGGCACGAGGCTGATCATCGGCGATGTCCGGGGCAAGGGGCTGGAGGCGGTCGGGGACGCGGCGCTCGTACTGGGCGCGTTCCGGGCCTCCGCGCACCAGGAGGCCGGACTGCCGGACCTGGTGAACTACCTGGAGGCGGCGGTCACCACGGACCTGGACGGTGCCGGGAACCGGGGCGAGAGCTTCGTGACCGCGGCCGTCCTGGAGATCCCCGATGCCGAACCGGTGCTGCACCTCGTCAGCTGCGGCCATCCACCGCCGCTGCTCGTGCTGCGCGCGGGCGGCGCCGTCCAGCTGGAGGTGTCCCGGCCGGCGCCGCCGCTGGGGCTCGCCGCGCTCGTGGCCTCGGCCGTCACCGCGCAGACCTTCGCGTTCGCCGAGGGTGACCTCCTGCTGCTCTACACGGACGGCGTCCTGGAGGCACGCGACGGTGCGGGCACCTTCTACCCGCTGGCGGAGCGGGTGACCGCGTGGTCGGGCCTGCCTCCGCAGGGGCTGCTGGACCGGGTGTGCGCGGACCTGCTCGCGCACGCGGCCGGCAACACCCTGGACGACGACGCGGCGATGGTGGCGATCGGGCGACCCGTGACTTCGTAGGTGCGACGGGAACCGGGTTTGCCAGAATCGGATCATGTTGACCATTGGAACGATCGTCATGGGCGCCGCGGACGTACGGCGGGCCGCGGACTTCTGGAGCCGGGCGCTCGGCTACGTACCCCGCGACGGGGAGGTGGACGAGGGCTGGACGGTCCTGGTCCCGGCGGACGGGAGCGGCCCGGGGCTGGCGCTCGGCCGCAGTGTCACGCCCGTACAGGAGCGCCCGCGCGTCCACCTCGACCTGTACGCGGCGGACGCGGCCGAGCAGGAGGCGGAGGTGACGCGGCTGGTGTCACTGGGGGCGCGGCACGTCGATTGGGACTCCTACCCGGAGGACCCCGACTTCGTGGTGCTGGCCGACCCCGAGGGCAACCGCTTCTGCGTCATCGACGCCACGCACGGCTGAAACGCCCGACGCCGGGTTCGGCGGGGTCGCGGTACCCAGCAGGCAGACGCTGCGCGCCGGCCACCGGCGCAGGCCCACGGAAGGCCGAACGGCGCCCTGAGCGAAGCAAGTTGATGCGTAGTCAGGCATGATCGGATTCGAGCTGGAGTGGGCATTTCAAGCCAACACATTTCCCTGGGGGATCCTTGCGCCTCAAGAGCAGCCTCGTCGCCACCGCCGCGGCTCTGGCCACCGTCGTCACTCCGCTCATCGCCAGCCCCGCGGCCGCGGCGTCCGGCACCGAGGCAACGGTCTCGACCAACTCGTACTACGGGCGGATGGCCATCGGCTGGCGGCTCAACCCCTACCGTCTCGACCCGATCCAGATCACCGCCCAGGACCGCGCGACCGACGGCTACGTCGTCGGCATCCGCCTCATCACCAACGGCGAGAACGGCCACAAGGTCTGGTCGATGCGGACCGTGCCCAGCGGCCGGACGAGCGCCTCGTGGAGCACACACTTGCAGGCCGGCTGGATCGACAACGCCTACTTCGAGGTCTGCAAGATCGGCGCCGGCAGCGGCGTGATCGCGAGCTGCGAGTCCTCGGCCGTGACGCACAACCCGTTCGACGACTCCTCCATGTAGGACGCACGACGGGGGGGGTGTCACCCGCATGCGGGTGACACCCCCTTTCGCCTGTCTCCGACCGTCGGGACGTGGACCAGGCCGCTGCCGACCTCGATGTCCGGGTAGCAGAACGTGCTCCGCGTCAGCATCTGGGCCGTCAGCCGGAGGTGGGCCGAGCCGAACCGCGGTGCCCCGCGGACCGGCTTGCGGCGGCCGCGCTTGCTCTGGATGCCCTCCGGAGTGGTGCCACCTACAGCGTGGGAGACGCAGCGCATCCCGCAGGGCAGCATGCCGGGGTCTTCGGGCACCGGCTTCGGCGCATGCGGATGTACGGAGTCGAACCCGGGACGCAGGGGCTGCGCGACGCCGCTTCCTGATCCCCCGCTTTCCCCTGCCTTAAGTGGAACCTAAGAGTCATGGGGGCCGCACCGAAACGAACGAATGTCCGTTTCGGTGCGGCTAGCGTGCTGCTGGATCCCCAACTCCCCAGTAACACAGAGGCAGGCACGCGATGGGCAGCACAGTCGGGCACCGGCGCAGGACGAGTCGTACGGCGAAGGTCACGGGCGCGATCGTCGCCGCGGCGGTGATCGGTGGGGCGGCCTTCGCCTTCACCGGGATCGCTCAGGCGACCTCCGTCGGCGCCGTCTATACGAAGTCCAGCTCCTGGAGCGGCGGTTACACCGGCCAGTACGTGATCACCAACAGCACGGGGCAGACGCAGTCGGACTGGACCCTCCAGTTCGACCTACCGGCCGGCACGAAGATCGACTCGCTCTGGAACGGCACGCACACCGTTTCCGGTCGCCGCGTCACCGTGAAGCCCGCAGCCTGGAACGCGCAGTTGGCCGCCGGTGCCTCCGTCACCGTCGGTTTCGTCGCGAGTGGTACCGGCACCCTCGGCGACCCCACGGCGTGCCTGATCAACGGGGTGAAGTGCTCGGTCGACCAGGGTGCCACCGCGCAGCCCAGCGGGCGCCCCACTGCTCGGCCCACCGTCACCGCGAGCCCGGCACCCACCGCGCCCGTCACGTCCGCCGCACCGACCGGGACCAAGTCGCCCTCCCCCACGGCGACCGTTCCCACCCCCACCGCCACCCCCGCGCCCGGGGGTGGCGGCGCGCGCTTCGCGCCGTACGTGGACACCTCGCTGTACCCCGCGTACGACCTGCTCGACACCGCGACGAAGACCGGCGTGAAGGAGTTCCACCTCGCCTTCATCACCTCCGGCGGCAGCTGCGCGCCGCTGTGGGGCGGCGTGACGGACCTCGCGAGCGACAAGGTCGCCGCCCAGATCGGTGCGCTGCGTGCCAAGGGCGGCGATGTCCGGGTGTCGTTCGGCGGGGCCGCCGGACACGAACTGGCCCTGAACTGCTCCACCGTGGACGAGCTGACCGCCGCGTACGGGAAGGTCGTCGACCAGTACCGGCTCACCAAGGTCGACTTCGACATCGAGGGCGCCGCCCTGCCGGACACGGCGGCCAACGCCCGCCGCGCGCAGGCCATCGCCCGGCTGCAGAAGTCCCACCCGGGCCTGGACGTCGCCTTCACCCTGCCCGTGATGCCGGAGGGCCTGACCCAGCCGGGCGTGGCACTGCTGGCCGACGCCAAGAAGAACGGTGTACGGGTCGACGCCGTCAACATCATGGCGATGGACTACGGCCCGGCGTACAGCGGGGACATGGGCCAGTACGCCATCCAGGCCGCGACGGCCACGCAGGCACAGATCAAGGGCGTGCTCGGGCTCTCCGACGCGGCGGCGTGGAAGGCCGTGGCCGTCACGCCGATGATCGGCGTGAACGATGTCACGAGCGAGATCTTCACGGTGGCGGACGCGAACCAGCTCGTGGAGTTCGCGGCATCGAAGGGAATCGGCCGACTGGCCATGTGGTCCTCCACGCGCGACAAGCAGTGCGCGGCCGGGGCCGTCAACCACGCCGACGCGACGTGCAGTTCGATCCTCCAGCAGCCGCTGGCCTTCACCAAGGCCTTCTCGGCGCTCAAGTAGCCGCGCGACCGGCCGGTACGGGACGGGGCGGGGCGGGGCGGGGCAGGAGCGGGGGCGGGGGCGGGGGGGGCGGCGAGGGCGTCGTCCCCGCCGTTCCGCGTCCCACAGCCGACGCCGAACGTACAGGTGGGGCCGGACGCAATTGCGGTGGTGCAACGAGAGGTACTGGGGCAGGCTGAGCTGCATGGTTTCGGTAGTGCAGAACGTGGCGATCGACTGTTCGGATGCCTATGAGCTGGCCCGGTTCTGGAGCGAAGTGACCGGTGGTGCGATGCATCCCCAGGACGGACCGGGCGACCGGGAGACTCAGGTGACACTTCCGGACGGCCCGCTGCTGTATTTCAACCAGGTGCCCGAACCGAAGACAGTCAAGAACCGGATCCACTTGTGCCTGCGTCCGACGACCTCGCGCGAGGAGGAGGTCGAGCGGCTGCTGAGTCTCGGAGCCACCCTGGTCGCCGATCGGCGGGAGCCCGGCGGCGCGGGCTGGGCCGTCCTCGCCGATCCTGAAGGCAATGAGTTCTGCGTCCTGCGTAGCGAATCCGATCGCGCTGAGATGTCTCCCCAGGGCTCGGAATCCTAGGGCGTCTATCGAAAGTGCCTGGTGGAGAGCCCATTTGTGATCCAGAATGATTGGATGGTCACGCTTGAGACTCCCCGTTTGATCCTTCGGCGCTGGCGCGAGGAAGACGTCGCGCCCATGGCTGCCATCAATGCCGACCCCGAGGTCATGCGGTGGATCCGTGACGGCAGCGTCCGTGACGAACAGCAGACTCGCGGCGGGGTCCAGGCATGGGAGAGCGAGTGGGAGTCACAGGGCTTCGGCCTGTTCGCCGTGGAGATCCGGTCCACTGGCGAGCTGGCCGGGTTCACCGGGCTTTCGGTGCCCGAATTCTTGCCGGAGATACTGCCGGCGGTTGAGGTCGGCTGGCGGCTCGGACGTTCCCACTGGAGGCAGGGCTTGGCCACCGAGGCCGCCGCGGCCGCTGTACGGTTCGGGTTCGAAGAGCGAGGGCTGGAGCGGATCGTCAGCATCACTCAAGTGGGCAACGACGCCTCCGAACGGATCATGACCAAACTGGGGATGCATCCGGTGCGTGAGACCGTCAATCCCACCGGCGGTCGGCGAGTAAGGGTGTTCGAGTTGTCGTCGGACCAGTACGTCACAACCATTCGTTGATGGCGGCAACGCGGACGGTGGCCTCGTAGCGGACCGCGAGTTTGTCGTACCGGGTGGCCACGGCTCGATGTCTCTTGAGGCGATTGATGCTTCGATACACGACCTGGAGCGCCGACCGGCCTCTCCCGCAGCCATCGCACGTGACCGCACGCCCCCTCCGCGCAACCACTGCTGCCCCGCCCGCACTTGTCCGACGGACCGGGCGGGAGCAGAGTGAGGGCGGCGCGAACGGGGGCGGGCGGCGCTGCTCGGCCCCTGTGCGTCGTGCACGACGCACCGCATCCGAGGAAAAGGAGCGTAGGGGCATGCCCATCCAGCAGACGATCGACCACCCCACCAACTGGATCATCCAGGTGGACATCGAGGACGTGAGCGCGCTCGCCCTGCACGGCGCACCCGCCGGTGAGCGGCTCGTGGTGTTCGTGACGGAGACCCACCACAACACGCGCTACGACAGCGACCGGCGCGATGAGATCATCCGGCGGCTGTCCTCGCACCCCAAGGTCACGCTCGTCCTCGAACGGGACATCAGCCCCATCCCGCCGGCGCCCAACATGGTGGTGGAATCCACCCCGGGCCTCGCCTCCGGCGACTCCAAGCGCGACGACACGGTGATCGCGCAGCTCGTCGAGCACCTGAACCGGCTGCCTGCCGGTCAGAAAGGGCGGGCGATCGTGTTCCTCTTCGGGGGCGACCATTTCGACAAGCTCCGCACCCGTCTCGATGCTGCTCTGCCGGAACCGGTGACGCTCCGCCACTTCCGCTCGATCCGGGACCAGCTGGACGCCCTGCGGGTCGCGGCCCCGCAGCCCGGTCCGGCGGACCGGCCCATCGGCTGGGTCCGCACGAGCCAGTTCGCGGCGAACGAAGGCCAGGAAGCCCTCAACTGCGACCTCCTCCGCCGCGGCCTCGCGCCCGTCCCGTACCAGGTGCACGTCCACTCGGCGGCCGTCTTCGCGTGGGGGAAGCTGGGCTTCCATCTCCACACCTCGAACCAGTCGATCATCGATCGCGCCACCTCCCTCGCCGACGACGGCACCCTCCCCCTCATGATCCGCGACCCGCAGGAGATCACGGGCCGTGAAGGCCGGGTGGGCTGACACCGGCCTGGTTCGGGGGTTCGGGAGGGTCACCGGGGCCGTCGCCGTCCGGCCCCGCCCGCGAGCACTCCGAACGGCGCCTCGTCACCCTGCGCGGCGGCCCGCACATCCAGGAGCGGGCGGACGAGTTCTTCGGTCCGCTCGCCGGGCGCCTCGATGCCGCGATGTCCCCCTACCCGCCACAGCTCCTGGAGCAGTTCGAGCAGTTCATGGCCGATCTGAACGCCACCACGGACGCCCACCTCGTCGAGCGGAGCCCGGTGACATCGGGCCCCGGCGGCGTCCTCCGGGACCGCCGGCGCTAGAGGTCGCCCCGGTTGGGGTGGGGCAGTGCCGGGTTGTGGAGGCGGAGCAATGCCGGGCATGGCGTGGTGGACACCGGTTCCGCGCAGGCGGCAGTCGCGGAGGATCTTCCAGTTCTTCACGCGGGAGAAGGCGTGCTCGACGCGGACTCGTGCCCGTCGGTGGACGGCGTTGCCGGCTTCCTGTTGAGGCGTCGGGCGTTCCCGGCCCGGGCGTCGGCGGTGCGGCATGAGAGCCCCTGCGCCTTGGTAGCTGCCGTCGGCCGGTACCGGAGCGTCGCGGCAGGCCCGGTCGACGCCGGACTCGGTCAAGGCCCGGTAGTCGTTACGGTTGCCGGGCAGAGGCAGGCCGACGGCGACGAGCCTGCTCTTGGCGTCGATCACCACCCATGACGGGGTCCCCGCAAGGGGAATGGTTGGATACAGGCATGGACAACGGCAGCCACCAGGAGTCAGGTCTTTCCAAGAGCGTGTGGAGCGACGCCGACTTCACGGAGATGGGCTGGCACGACGCCACCATCCACGGCCTGTCCGTACAGCCGACCGAGGACATCCTGCCGCGCCTTCTCCTCGATCTCGACTACATCGTCCGTTGGGTCCACCCGGTCCCGCCGGCAACACACTTTTCCTTCTGGATGGCCCCGGCGACACTCGTCTTCGAAGACGTCTGGGACCTTGAAGGTGACCTCGGCTTCAAGGGCACGATCCCAGACCTGGAGATCGACGGCCTGCACCGACTGGTGCCGGACGACGGGCGGCGAGACCTCCCGCTCTGGCACATCGAAGGCCATGCGTTCGACTTGAAGTTCCGTGCCTCCGGCTACCGCCAGTACTTCCGGCAGGCTCCGACGCTCGTATCTCGGCAGGCGTTGACTCACGCAGAGCGGGGCGGGTGCGCATTCACCGAGGTCGGCTTCCACTGACACACGAGCTCCTCGACCGTTTCGGTGAGCTGTAGTCCCGGCAACACGGCATTGATCGGCTCTCCAACGCGGTGTCCGAGGCCGAGCGCGATGAGCTGGAAGAGGCGCGTCAGGCTTTGCGCTTCTGCCATCGGGGGTACCCGATCCGACCCGAACCTGCTCGACCGAGCCGCAAGCCGCAGCTCCGGGCGCAACGCCCCGGCGGGCAGTGGGCCCTGATCATTGGGCTTTGCGTGCGAGCAGGTGAACCTCCTGGAACTGCCGTCGGTCGGTGGGCTGCGGCTCGCGAACCATCCGGGCCACCTCCGCCAGTCCGGACCCGCGCAGCAACGCGGCGAAGTGATCGGGCGACCACCGATAGGCCGGCGCGACCGTGTGATCGAATGCCTGCGTCGGGTGGGACGGGCCATCGCTCGCCGAGAAGCCGACCAGAAGGTGTCCGCCAGGTGCCAGCACACGATGGAACTCCGCCAGGATGTCGGGGAGTTCCTGCGGCGGAGTGTGGATGACGGACCACCGTGAGAGGATGCCGCCCAGCTCGGCGTCCGCGATGTCCAGCGTGGCCATGGAGCCCACGTCGAAGCGCAGGCCCGGATAGGCCTGCCGGGCCAACTCGATCATCGTGGGCGAGACGTCGACACCGTACGGCGTCAGCCCCAACTCATCGAGATGGGCGGTGACATGGCCGGGCCCGCACCCCAGATCCGCGACCCGGCCGTTGCCACTCGAACGAACGGCTTCGCCGAAGACGCCCAACATCGCACGGTCCAGGGGACTGTCGCGCAGGGTGTCGCGGAAGAGCTGCGCATAGGTGGGCGCAGCGGCGTCGTAGGCCTCGCGGGTGGCACTGAGGGCATCGTGTTCGAGCATGTCCGCGAGAATAGTTCCCGGAGCCGCGGTACAGGAGCCGCTCGACCGAATGGCCGACCTCCGCGATGCACGACGGACCGTGACGTGCTCTCAGATTCTCAGAACTCCGGGCGGAGAACGCGTTTACGGGAGGGCATCCGGGTCACACGCGTGGATACGGAAGCGAACACCTCGCGGTGGAGTGCTTCCGGAGCGGGTCCCGCCGCATGCCGCCCTTCCCCCAGGCGTCATGCGGCAGGCTCGCCCGCACGACGGGCTGCCGCCCGGATCCGTACGGCACCCCGGCACCCCGCGTCCCGGCCCCCTCCCCGGCCGGGGACCGGGGGACGCCGGGCAGGCCCTCGGCGCCGGCGCTCGTACCGCCGTCCCCGGGCAACGGGTCCCGACGGCAGCAGCCCGGCGTGGTCCCTACGCGAGGATGCCCGCGCGCGTGGCGAAGTCGATGGCCGCGTCGAGGCGCGGGGCCGGCCGGCCTTCGGTGTGGGCCGCCGCCAGCAGGGCCGCCACGGCGGCCGCGTCGGCCTTGCGTTCCCGCGCGAGCGCCCCGAACCGGGCGATGGCCTCGGTCAGGCCGCGTTCCATCGCGCTCGGAACGTCGAACGAGGACACGGTCAGTCCGAGGTACTCCGCCTCGTCGGCGCCGACCCAGGCCGCGGCGCCCTCCAGTCCGTCCTCCCGCACCTGGTCCGGGTAGGGGATCCGGTGCCAGGCGCCGTCCTCCCACCAGTAGACGAAGCCGAAGAGGTTGCCGGCGGCATCGTCCCGCAGGAGTTCCCAGGGCAGCCAGTCGGGGCCGCCCGCGAGGAAGTCGATCTGCTCGCCGCCGACGTGGGTGTGGCTGCCGTCGGGGTCCTGCCCGCAGAACACCGCGCGTCCCCCGTCGAGTACGGTCAGGCGCCACCAGCCGCCGGCGCCGGTGGTGTGGCACCACACGCCGTCGCCGTCGAGGGCGAACTCGGTATTGGTCGAACACGCGGTGTCCACCATGGCCATGGTCACCGCCCTGGCCCACAGCAGTTCGGGGTGTTCGAGGTCTTCGGGCCGGCTCGGCGTGTGCATCGTGTGGTCTCCTCCCGGGTACGGGGTCAGCCTCGCACGCGGGTCGGGTTCAGCCGAAATGCCGATGGCCGTACGGGTCCGGCAGCGGGGAGGCTGTTGTACGGCCCTTCGACTGCTCGTGATGTGCCGCCCGCCACACGGAGGGCGCCTGACTGTTGCGGATGTCCTGCCGACAGGAGGGCCTCGTGGTGGAGGTCGGCGTGGCTCCGCGAGAGATGACGCGTACGGCCTTCTACGTACTGACTGCGCTGGCCGACGGCCCGCGGCACGGCTACGGCATCGTCCGGGAGACCGCGGCCCTGTCGGAGGGGCAGGTGCAGCTGCGCATCGGGACGCTCTACGGGGTGCTGGAGCGGCTGGCGGCCGAGGGAATCATCGAGCGGGACCGCGAGGAGGCCCACCAGGGCCGGCTCCGCCGCTACTACCGCCTGACCGACGACGGCGAGGCGGCGCTCGGCGCGGAGGCCGCGCGCATGGCATCGGGCGCACGGGTCGCGACCCGAAGGCTCGCCGCCCGGCAGCCGGCCCACAGCACCGCACCAGCGGCCGAGCAGGACCCGGACGTGTTCGCCGCCGACCACGAACTGCACGGCACCCCGCCCTGAGGGCGGTGACGCGTGCGGGCTCGTCCCGGTCGAGCTTCCGGCCGGGACGAGCCGCTGTTCACGAGTCTCAGACGTTGATGCAGGTGTTGCCGGCGGCCGGGTTGAGCGCGCCGATCACGTTGATGCTGTTGCCACACACGTTGATCGGAACGTGAATCGGGATCTGGATCAGGTTGCCCGAAAGCACACCGGGCGAGCCGGCCGCGATGCCCTCCGCGGTGGCGTCCGCCGACGCCGACGACGCACCGCCGATGACCGCCAGGCCCAGCACCAGAGCGAGACCCGCACTCTTCAGAACACGCGACACGTGACTTCTCCTTGTAACCGCACAGCGATGCCGGAGCACCGCACGGCCCCGAGCGGGGCCGTCGCCCTTTCCTTCGGCAGCTGACGGCCTCTCGGCCTGGGTCGGACCGCCCGGTTCCCTCGAAGAGGTGGCCCCGCGCCCTCCGTTTGGACGTATCGGCCGCCGGCGTGCAACGCGTGGCGAGCCCCGATCGCTTCCCCGGTCCGCGGCGTTCCCCCGCCCCGGATTCCCCGGTCGACGGGGCGCGTTCCCGCATCGATCGGGAACGGCGGAGATCCAGCCTCGCTCCTGCCCGTCCGTGAGTCGGATCTCTGCGTTCAGGCGGTCCGGTCGAGGTCCTCGCGGTGCACCGGATGGGCGAACGGCAGGCCCGCGGCGTAGCGGGCGATCTCCTGGATCGCGGAGTCGGCCAAGCGGTGGAGTTCGTTGCCGAGGGAGCCCGCGACGTGCGGGGTGAGCAGTACGTTCGGCAGGTCGTACAGCGGGGACTCGGCGGGCAGGACCTCCGGCTCGGTGACGTCGATGACGGCGTGCAGCCGGCCGGAGGCCAACTCGTCGGTGAGCGCCTCCGTATCCACGAGGGAGCCGCGGGCCGTGTTGATCAGCGTCGCACCCTCGCGCATCAGGCCCAGCCGCCTGCGGTCGATCATCGCCCGGGTCCGGGGCAGTTCCGGCGCGTGCAGGCTGACGATGTCGGACACCCGGCAGAGCTCGTCGAGCCCGACGGGGCGGACTCCGAGGCGCGCCGCCTCCTCCGCGCTCGTGTACGGGTCGTACAGGACGAGTTCGAGGTCGTACGGGCGCAGGAGCTCGATCACCCGGCGGCCGATCCGGGAGGCGCCGACGACACCCACGGTGCGGCGGTAGTTCCCTGCGTGGGCGTAGCGCTGGTGCCAGTCGTGCCGACGGCCGCGCACGCTGCGGTACTCCTCGCGCAACTGCATCACGCGCTTGTTGGAGAGCAGGACCATGGCCACGGTGTACTCGGCCACCGGCGCGGAGTTGGCCGCCGCGGCGCAGGAGACGGCGATGCCGCGGTCCCAACAGGCGGCGGTGACGAGCTGCTTGACGGAGCCTGCCGCGTGTACGACGGCCCGCAGTCGGGGCGCGGCGGCGAGCACCCGGGCGTCGACGGCCGGTGCGCCCCAGCAGGTGAGCAGGATCTCCGCCTCCGCCAGGGCGGCTGCCGCCGCGCCCGGCCGTCCGAAGTCGTCGACCACCGAATCCGTTTCGATCAGCGCTACTTCGCGCAGCCGGCGGTCGGCGGCCGCGTCCAGCAGACGGGGCCGCAGCTCGGGGGACATCGCGAGCAGGGTCCGCGGGCGGCGAAGGGACATCCGGGTGCTCCTCATTGCGGCGGCGGCGGTGGCGGTGGCGGCGGCGGCGGCGGCGGGTGACGACGGCGGGCAGCTGCGTGAGGTCGCGCCGACCCTACGAAGCCGCATCCCGGCCGTCAAGGTCGCGAAAGGTGCGCTCATTTGGGCATGCATACCCGTGATGTACCCATACGCAGGACGCGACGAGGGGGAGCCTGCCCATGTCCACCACTTCCGCCGAACCGAACGGCACGGCCGCACTGCTGGTCAACCCGCGCGGCCAGTACCTGCTGCACCTGCGCGACGCCAACAAGCCGGAGATCTGCGACCCCGGGACGTGGAGCATCCCGGGCGGCGGGCGCGAGGGGGGCGAGACGGCGCACGAGGCGATCGTGCGGGAACTGAAGGAGGAGACGGGCCTGACGGTGCCGCTGGAGCCGTTCACCGTGGTCGACTGCACCAGCCCCGACGGCCTCGACAAGGGGCAGATCCAGGTCTACCTGGGCGCCTGGGACGGCGACGCCGACGGCCTCCCGCTCGGCGAAGGGATCATGCTCCGCTGGTTCGACGCGGCGACGACCGCGTACCTGACGATGTGTCCGTGGACACAGCAGGTCATCGACCTGCACCGGGCCGGGACGGCGGCGCCCGCCGCGGTCGCCGGCGGCCGGGCCTGCCCCAACGTCATCGGGGTCCACCTCTACCTGGAACGCGAGGGCCGGGTCCTGCTCGGGCTGCGGCATCCCGACTCGCCCTTCGGCGCCTCGCACCACCACTTCCTCGCCGGCCACTGCGAGCGTGAGTCCGCGATCGACTGCCTGATCCGCGAAGCCAGGGAGGAGGCCGGCCTGCGGATCGGGGCGGCGGACCTCGAACTCGTGCACACCGTGCACGTGGTGGACCCGCCGGGCTCCCGGCCGCGCATGCAACTGGTCTTCCGCGCACACCGATGGGAGGGAACGGAGGAGGTCCGCGAGCCGGACAAGTGCATCGGCTGGGACTGGTGGCCGACGGACGCACTGCCGCGGCCGATCGTGCCGTACGCCAAGGTGGCGATCGAGGGCATCCGAGCCGGCCGCCGCTACACGGAGCTGGGTTGGTCCTGACCCCGGGACCGGGGTCACCTGACGTCGGTAGCCTGAACGGGTGACCCCCTCGAACGCCCTGTCCCGGGCCCTGCGCGCTCCCGGCGATCCACCCCTGCGGCCGCTCCCGCCCCCGGTGGCGGATCTCCTCGGTTCCCTCGATGCACCGCCGCGACTGGCCGCCCACCTGCGGGCCGTCCACGACGTGGCGGTGCAACTGGTCGAGTGGATGGAGCAGCGGCACCCGGCGATCGCGGTCGACCGTGCGGCCGTGCTCTTCGGTGCGGCGACCCACGACATCGGCAAGACCGTGCACAAGGCCGAACTGTCCGGGCCCGGTTCCCTGCACGAGGAAGCGGGCCGGGAGCTGCTGCTGGCCCACGGGTTCGAGCCGGACCTGGCCCGCTTCGCCGGGACCCACGGCTCGTGGACGGGGCCCGGTGCGACGCTCGAAGACCTGCTGGTGAGCACGGCCGACAAGGTCTGGAAGAACAAACGCGTCCCGGAGCTGGAGGACCTGGTGGTCTCGCGCCTGGCGCGGGCCACGGGCGCAGAGCGCTGGGAGGCGTACCTCGCGCTCGACGACCTGCTCACGCGGATCGGCGGCGGGGCCGACGGCCGGCTCGCCTACCAGGCGTCCTTCCCGGTGCACGGGTAGGGCCGGGGCGCGGCGGGGGTACGGCAGGGGTGTGGCAGGATGCCCAGGTGATCATTTCCGCACCCATACCGCCCGTCGTTCCCGCCGGCCGCATGGCCGAGGCGGAACAGCCCGTACTCACGCTGCCCGGCGGGTGGGAGCTGCGCCCCTGGCAGCCCGGTGACGCCGGCGCCCTGCTGGCCGCGAGCCAGGACCCGGCGATCCGCCTGTGGAACCGTCTGGTGGTGAACTCCGCGGCCGAAGCGGTCGAGCGGATCGAGCGCATGCACCAGCGGTGGCAGGCCGAGCTCAGCGCGATATGGGCGATCGCCCGGCCGGGCGGCGAGGCGGCGGGCCTGATCGGCTGGGGCGACATCGATCTGGCGGGAGGCAGCGCCGAGCTCTTCTACTGGCTGCTGCCGGCGGCCCGCGGCGCAGGCGTTGCCGTCGAGGCGACCGAGCGGGTCAGCCGCTGGGCCCTCGACGAACTCGGCCTGCACCGGCTGCGGTTGTGCCACTCGGTGACCAACACGGCCTCCTGCCGCGTCGCGGACCGGGCCGGATACACCCTGGAAGGCACGATGCGCAGTGCCCTGCTGCACGCCGACGGATGGCACGACCAGCACCTGCACGCCCTGATCCAGACCCGGGCCGTCCCGTCCGGATCCTGCCGGGTGGCGGAGGGCTTGCCCGGGTGCTGATCGTGGTGTTGGCTGCTGGAGCCGTTCCCCGGCGCCGACCAGGAGTCGCCCGGTGAACTCCCGTTCGCCCAGGCGGCCTTGCGGGGTCCGCCGTGACCTTGAAGCCGAGGCCGCGCATGACCGTGCCGACGTCGCCCTCCCCTGCCGCGAACGCGCTGGCCACCCGCCACCGCCTGGGCAACCTGGAGCACACCTTCCGGCCCGAGAGCGAGGTCGGGGTCCAGGAGAAGTACCGGATCTGGTTCATCGTCGGCTCCCTGGTCGGCATAGCCGCACTGCTGGTCAGTGGCGTCCTGTTATGGGTGAAGGTGCACTGGGGGGTCGCGATATTCCCCCTGTGGATCGGCGTGCTGGCCGCCTGGGCGGTGAGCCAGAGCCCGCTGTTCCGCAGCCGCCTGGCGGCCAGGCGGCTGCACCTGTACGAACACGGGCTGGTCGTGAACACGAGCGGCAGCGGACTGTTCGCGGCGCGCTGGGAGCGGGTGGTGCTCTACCAGGAGACCGTCCAGGAGGTGATCGACTACAAGGGCACGCGGACGCCGGTCAGGAGCGCGCACGTCTCCCGGCTCGTCGCACCGGGCGGGTCGAAGGCCCGGATCACGGACGTCTACGCGGGCTCGCACACCTGGGGTCCGCTGATCGCGGAGGCCGTCGCCCGCGCCCAGGTGGAGAAGGTGTGGAAGCTGGTCCGGGAGGGCGGGACGGTCGGCTTCGGCCCGTACAAGCTGTCCGGCCCCGGCGTCACGAACGCCTCCGGTGAGGTGCTGCCGTGGCGGGACGTGAGCGAAGTGGCCGTGCGCGGAGGCATGGTCTGTGTCTGGCGGTCCGGCCGGACGAAGGCCTGGGCGGCGCCCAAGGCCGAGCAGGTGCCGAACGTGCTCGTGTTCCTGACCATCGCGGACAACCTCCGCCGCCGGTAGGCCGGGCCGGTTCCGCCATCCGGTCGCCGTCCGAGCGCATCCGACGGCCACTCACCGTGATGCCCGCCCGCACGGCACATGCCGCGGCACCCGACCCGTTGCCGGATCGGGTGCCGCGGCTGCCCTCTCGTCATTCGGTGGAGTGCGTCCAGCTCGTGCACAGCGCCCAGATGATGAAGACGTCGATCGCGATGATGATGATCGACCACCAGGGCTGGTACGGCAGCCACATGAAGTTGAGGATCACGCTGATCCCGGCGAGTGCGATACCCGCGCCCCGCGCCAGGTTCGATCCGGCGAACAGGCCCACTCCGGTGAGGACGACGATGATTCCGACGATGAGATGGATCCATCCCCACGCCGTCAGGTCGAACTCGAAGACGTAGCTTCCGATCCGGGCGTAGACGTCGTCCTTGGCGATGGCCGCGATGCCCTGGAAGATCGAGAGGCAACCGACCACCAGGAGGAGGACCGCGGCGAACATCGTGCCCACGTTCCCCGTGCCCTGGCTGTCGTCACCCGAGAACGTCGGAGTGTTGCCCGGCGCAGGGCCGGTGTTCCAGTTTCCCCCGGTCGGTGTCGGCTGGCCCATGGAATTCACCTCACAGTTGGCGATACAGCGCAGGACCGTCCTGCTCCGGCTCGTCGGTCACAGGCTTCGGCGCCCACATCGCAGTGTCGTCGGGCGGCCCGGTCCCTGTGATCACCCGAAGCGGGTGGTCTTCACCGGTCTCCCGGTCCGGGTCCGGCTCCGGCTCCGGCTCCGGCTCCAGCCCCGGCTCCCGCTCCCGCTCCCGCTCCCGCGCCGGCCTCATGCGGGCAGCCGGCGCATTTCGAGCACCCGCAGGCCGAGGGACTGGAAGCGGGTGAGGAGCCCGTACAGGTGCGCCTCGTCGGCCACGCTGCCGAACAGGAGCGTCTGCTCCGGTACCGGGATCCGGTCGAGCTCGGGAAAGCCGGCGGCGAGTGTGTCCGGCACGACCCCCGAGATGCGGAATTCGTAGCGCATGAGAGCCCTCACTCCTCTCGGAACGAAGGCGTCGGGTGCTGGGGCTGCGGAGGGGACCCGGCCCGCTCCCGGCCTTCACCCGCCATCGTCGGTGCGCGCCGGACGCCCGGCATCGCCCGGTACGGGCGAAAGAGCGGTCACCCCGCCCGCCCTTGCACCCGGCTCAGAGCATCCCGAGGTCCTGCGCCCGGTGGACGGCGTCGCTGCGCCGAGTGACGCAGAGCTTGCGGTAGATGCTCTTCAGGTGGGTCTTGACCGTGTTGGCCGACAGGAACAGCTCGGCCGCGATCTCCTCGGTGGACAGCATTTCCGCGGCCTTGCACAGCACCTCGACCTCGCGCGCGGTCAACGGCTCCACCACCGGTGGCTGCCCGTCGGCCCGCGGGGCACTCGCCGTACGGTCCGGGGCGGCAGGGGTCAGCCACGCGTTCAGGCGGGCCGACTGCGGATCCCGGTCCAGGATCCGGCGCACCCAGGGACCGCTCTCGACGAACATCCGGCGCAGCTCCTCGGGGCGGGCGAGCGCCAGCGCCTCGGCCAGCCGCCGCCGCGCCTGCGCGAGGTCGCCGTCCGCCTCGGCGAGCTGCGCCCGGAGCAGACTCGCGTGGGCCCGTACCGGCGCGGCGACGCCGTCCTCCCCCGCCTCCGGTACGCCCGCCAGCGCCTGCGCCGCGGCCGGTCCCCGGCCCAGTGCCAGCAGGGCGCGGGCGCGGGCCACCGCGAGCTCCGGCCCGTCGGCGGCCGGAGCGTCCAGGAGCCGGAGGGCCGCCTCGGCATCGCCGCGTGCCAGGTGCACGGCCGACTCGGCCACGGCCAGCTCGGCCACCGCCCGGTCGGACAGTCGCTCCGGGGCCACCGCGCGCAGCGCGGCGAGCGCCGCGTCCCCGTCGCCCTCCGCCAACGCGGTCCGGGCGCCGATGACGGCGGCCCGGGCGGTGGTCGCGGGATCCGGGCGCAGTCCCGTCGCCGCGGCCGCCAGGTCGAGGTGACAGCGCGCGGCCGCCAGGTCGTCCTGCTCGACGGCCACGCCCGCCAGGACGAGGTGGTCGACACCGGCCCTCCGACCGGGCGGAAGGGCGGACCGCTCGGCCACGGCGAGGCTGGCGCGGGCGTGGTCGGTCGCCCGCCGCAACCGGCCCTGCAGCAGTGCGACCAGGGCCAGCGAGCCGAGTGCGTCGCAGAGCGGGTATTCCGTTCCGTCGTGCTGCGTTCCGGCGTCCTGCGTTCCGGGGTGTTCCGCGCCCGGCGGCCCGCAGGCGGCCACGGCCACCGTCAGCGTGGTCTCGGCCCGGTCCAGGTGTCCGGCACCGAGCTCGGCGGCGCCGAGATGCGCCGCCAGCAGTGCCCGGAGCTCGGGGCGCTCGGCGAGCAGGGGCGGCGGCAGCTCCCCCAGCAGCCGGTCGGCGTCGCCGGCCGCCCGTTCGGTGGCCGTCAGGTCGCCGGCCGCGCGCCCGGCGAGTACGCCGAGGAAGGCGCGGCCGAGGTGCGCCGCCGGACCGCAGGAGTCCGTCAGGGCGGCGTCCGCCCGCCGCAGCGCGGCCTCGCACCCGGAAAGGTCCTGTGCGGCCAGTCGGCAGGCCCCCGCGACCAGGGCGGGCGCCGCCCCTGCCGTCCCCGGCGGCATCCCGGCGAACGCCCGGCCCAGCTGGTCCGCCTCCAGGCCGGTGAGGAGGCGGCCGAGGGCCAGGTTGTCGACCAGTTGCGCGGCCGCGAACGGCCAGTCCCCGGCGGCCGCGCCCTGCAGCACGGCCTCCGTCAGCCGCCCGGTGCGGGCGAGCCAGCGCGCCGCCCGCCCGTGCAGCCGGGGTTCGAGACCGGGGCAGCGCTGCCGCAGGTGCGCGCGCAGGACCTCGGCGAACAGCGGGTGCAGCCGGTACCAGGCCGAGGCGTCGATCTGTTCGAGGAACGCGTTGTCGCGCGCCAGCCCGGCCAGGGTCCGTGCGCCGTCCTCCCGGCCGGTCAGCGCGTCCGCGAGGTCGGGGTGGACGCGGTCGGTCACGCAGACCCTCAGCAGCAGGTCCTGGGTGGGCGGCGGCTGGGCGTCGAGCACCTCGGTCAGGAGATATCCGGCGATCGTGGTGCGGTCGGCCGCGAACTGGCGGAGGAACGTTTCCGGGTCGGCGCTGCGCTGCATCGCCAGCGCGCACAGGCGCACCCCTGCCGCCCATCCCTCGGTCCGCTCCATCAGTCGTCGGATTCCGGCCTGTGAGATGTCGAGTCGGTGCTCGCCCAGCAGGGCCTCGGCGTCCTCGTGGGTGAATCTGAGGTCGGCGTGCCGGATCTCCACGATCTCGCCCGCAGCGCGGTAGCGGTGCAGGGGCAGCAGGGGGTCCGATCTGCTGGTGAGCACGATGCGCAGGCCCCCGGCCGCGTGCCGGAGGACAAAGTCCAGCGCCTCGGCCGTCGCGGGTGGCTGGGCGGTGTCGAACTGGTCGAGCACGAGAACCGCGGGCTGCGGGGAGCCGGCCAGCCCGTCCGCCAGGCGCACCAGGAACGACCGGGTGACCCCTTCGGCCCGGGTGGGCCTGCCCACCTCGGAGGGCAGCGTCACCCCGCCGCGGTGCAGGGCCTCCAGGACGTACGCCCAGAAGGCTCCGGGGGCGTCGTCGGGCTCGACGGTGAGCCACATCGGGGGACGCTGCGCGCGGCGGTCGGCCGCCCAGTGGGCGGTGAGGACCGTCTTGCCCGATCCGGCCGGTCCGTTGATGAGGGTGAGCGGTCCGCCCGCCCCGGCCGCCAGGCGCCCCAGCAGCTCGGACCGGTGGACCAGCAGCTCGGGCACGGCGGGGGGCGTGAACCTGGCCGTGAGCAGGGGGTCACCGGTGGGGGCCCGGTGGTCCATGGAGGTCACCGGGGTTCACGCGGGAGTACGGACTGCGATGATCGGTCCACGCTCCCCACTGAACCGGTGATCGGTGGTGATCACCACTCGTGTCACCCGGTCCGGGGGAGGTGCGGGGGCCCGGCGGATGCTCGGCCGTCCAGCGCGAGGCCGATGCGGCGGCGCCGGAGGCCCATGTCGAGGAGGGTGGCGCGTGCCTCGACCCACCCGCTCCCGATCCCGGTCGACGTCGAGCACCTCGGCGCGGATCCGCCGGCCGATCGGGGCCACCTCGTCCAGGTCCTCGAAGTACTCCCAGGACGTCTCGGGGACGCGCAGGAAGCCCAGGGACCCCCCGCGCCCCTGGTCGGGATCCAGGTCCAGGTCCACGCAGACGCCGACGTCGTGCAGCCCGCTCGCGACCGTGCCGGTCACCACGTCCCCGATCCGCGGCGAGCCGAGCAGGGTCCGCCGCTCGTCGGCCGGGGTGCGGTCGGTGCGCCGGCGCGCCCGTACGATGCCGTCGGCGTCCGGCAGTACGCCTGCGAGCAGGGGGCGACGATCGGCCGGTGCCGGCGGGACCAGTCCGGCTCGGCGGCCCGCCCCGGCCCTGATCATCGGGTAGGCGTGATCGGTGCGGCCCATCCACGGCTCGGCGATGCGCGCCCCGGGGATGCTCCCGTCGGGCTGCTGCTGGACCAGCAGCGCGAGCCGTTCCGCGCGCAGGACGGCGGCGCGGACCGCCTCGATGTCCTCGGTCGGGTCCGGCCACACCGCCGGTACGGAACGGCCCCGGCCGGGGTGAGCCGGTAGGTGAAGGGTGCCATGTCAGCGGCCCCGGCGGCTCGAAGTCGCCCTGGGGGCGGGTCGTGTGCGGACGGGGGTAGGGGTCATGCGGCCCGGCGTAGGGTACCGGGATGATCGGGACACCAGAGGCTTTCACTCGGAGCACCGTCGAGCGCGAGGGAGCGGCCGGAGCCGCGTGGATCGCCGAACTGCCGCGGATCGTCGAGGAGTTGCTGACGCGCTGGGAGTGCGTACCGGACGGCGAGGTCATGCACGGCGGGGTCGGGATCATCGTTCCGGTGATGCGGCCGGCCAAAGGCTCCGCGGTGCTGAAGGTGTCCTTCCCGCATCCTGGCAACGTCCACGAACCGGACGCCTTCGAGGCGTGGGGCGGGCGCGGGGCCGTCCTGCTGCACGAGCGCGACGACGAGCGCTTCGCGATGCTGCTGGAGCGGGTCCGTACGTCGACGCTGGCGGAGGTCGAGGACGGTGACGAGGTGGTGCGGGTGGCGGGGCGGCTCAGCCGGCGGCTGGCGGTACCCGCGCCCGCGGGTCTGCCCCGGCTGCAGGAGCAGGCCGACGCCTGGGAGGCGCACCTGGAGCGCGACGCCGCGGAGTTGACGCACGCGCTGCCCCGGTACGTGGTGGACGCGGCGGTGGCGACCGTACGCGAGCTGGGCCGCACCCAACCGGACGTCCTGATCCATGGTGACCTCCACGCCCGGAACATCCTGCGGGCGGACCGCGAACCGTGGCTCGCGGTCGACCCCAAGGGCCACGTGGGCGACCCCGCCTACGACGGCGGCACCCTGCTCAAGTCGCGTGCGCTGTCCCTCCTTGCGGCCGAGGACCTGGGCAGGGCGGTCGACCGCACGTTGGACGTCTTCGTCGAGGCTGCGGAACTCGATCGCGAACGCGTCCGGCGCTGGGCCCAACTGCACGCCGTGCAGGCCGCGTTCTGGGGCCGTCGGCATGGATTCCGCGTCGCCCGCAGCGGCCCGCTGCTCGATGCGGTCACGCAGTTCGCCGACCGTCTCGCGCAGGTTCTGACGCGGCCGGCCTGAGCGCGGCCCGCGGCGGGAGTGCACAGGGCCCGGCAGCGCCCGCGGGCCGGCCGGTGGACGAGGTACGGCGGGCCGATGACCGCCGCCATGAGGTGATCGAACGCGGGAGCGGGAACCGGTCGAGGTCGCACTTCGGGCACATCCCTGTGGCCCGGCACGCCGTCGGCGCATTGTTCGGGTCGTGTACGGATGGCGGCGCGCCCGCCGGAAGGGCCGCGCGGCGCGGTTAGCATCGGTGCTGCCAACCGCGCGTGAGAGGCAGTGATGACGCAGTCCAAGGGCCTCGTGCTGATCGTCGAGGACGAGCGCCACATCTCCGACGTGCAGCGGCTCTATCTGTCGCGGGACGGCTTCGGTGTCCACGTCGAGGCCGACGGGAGCGCGGGGCTCGCAGCTGCGCGGCGCATGCACCCGGTGGCGATCGTCCTGGACATCGGCCTGCCCGGCCTGGACGGCATCGCCTTCTGCCGGGCCCTGCGGGACGCCGGCGACTGGACACCCGTCCTGCTGGTCACCGCGCGGGGCGAGGAGGCCGACCGGATCCTCGGCCTCGAACTCGGCGCGGACGACTACCTGACCAAGCCCTTCTCGCCGCGCGAGCTGGTCGCCCGGGTCAAGACCGTACTGCGCCGGGCGGCCGGCCCGCCCGGTCCGCCGCCGCCCGGGTCCGCCGGCCGGCTCAGCGTGGACCCCGTCAGCCGCACCGTGCGCCGCGACGGCGAGCCGGTCGAGCTCACCGCCACCGAGTTCAACCTGCTCGCCCACCTCCTGCGGCACGCGGGGCAGGTCTTCACCCGCGAGCGGCTGCTCGCCCAGGTGTGGGGGTACGCCGGCTACCGCGACACCCGCATGGTCGACGTCTTCGTCTCGCAGGTGCGCGCCAAGCTCGGCGACGCGAGCCCGATCCGTACGGTCCGCGGCGTCGGGTACAGCGCGACGGCCCCCGGCCCGTGAACGCACTGCGGCCCGTGAACGGCGCCCGGCGCGGCTCCCTCGCGCGCAAGATCGTGGTGCTGACCACGGTGGTCGCGGCGCTCGCGGTGGCGCTCACCGGGCTGATCGCCTGGCAGACCGCCGCGCACGGCGCGGAGCAGCGCGAGCGCGACCGACTGACGCGGCAGGCAACCGTCCTCAGCCGCCTGCCGGTCCTGTCCGAGGCGCTCTTCAACGGCGCCCAGGTCCTGGGGGGTCCGGACGGGGTGCAGCTCGCGGTCATCGCCGCCGACGGCACGGTGAGCGGAACCGCGAGCCCCGCCGTCGACCGGACGTCCACATCCGCCCTGCTGGCGGGGAGGCCGGTCTCCACCACCGGCATCCTGGGCGGCCGGGACGTCCTGCTGGTCGGGCAGCCCGGTGTACGGGGCGGCGCGGTCGTCCTGACCGAGCCGAAAACGGTGGTCACCGAGAACACGAACCAGATCCGCCTCAACGTGATCGCGCCACTGGTCTTCGGCATGCTCGGCGCTGCCCTGGCCGGCGCGCTCCTCGCCCGCCGCATCGCCCGTCCGCTCGTGACGGCCGCGCAGATCGCACACCGGCTCGCCGACGGCGAACGCGGCGTACCGGCCCCGGTCGACGGCCCCCGGGAGACCGCGGACATCGGGCGCGCCCTCAATGTGCTGGACGAGGCGCTGGCCCGCAGCGAGAACCGGCAGAGGGAGTTCCTGCTGTCCGTCTCCCACGACCTGCGCACCCCGCTGACCGCGCTCCAGGGTTACGCAGAGGCACTCGCGGACGGGCTGATCGAGCCGGACAGGGTAGCCGAGGTCGGCGGCATCCTGGCCGACGAGTCCCGTCGACTGGACCGCTTCCTGGGGGATCTGCTGGACCTCGCGCGGCTGGAGGCCGACGACTTCCGCCTCGACGTGGCCCCGGCCGACCTGTGCGCGGTGCTCTCCGAGGCCGCGGCGTTCTGGACCGGTCTGTGCGCCCGCCACGGCGTCGATCTCCGGCTGGAGCGGCCCGCCGGGCCGGTGGTCGTCGCCACCGATGCCTTCCGGGTCCGGCAGCTGATCGACGGCCTGGTGCAGAACGCGCTACGGGTCACGCCCGAGGGCGCGCCCCTGGTCCTCGCCGTCCGCGCGGCCGCCACGGGCGGCGGGGCCGAGCTGCAGGTCCGCGACGGTGGGCCCGGCCTCACCGACGACGACGTACGGATCGCCTTCGACCACGGCGCCCTGCACGAGCGCTACCGGGGCAGCCGCCCGGTCGGCAGCGGCCTGGGGCTGGCCATCGCGCACCGGCTGGCCCTTCGGCTCGGCGCCGCCATCGGCGTCGAGGGGCACGGCCCCGAGGGCGGCGCGAGCTTCACCGTCGCCCTCCCGTCGGCGGCCGCTGCCCGGGCCCGGTGAGCGCGCCGATTCCGGTGCGGCCGCTCCCGTACATTCCCCGAACCATGCGCCCACGGCCCCCTTACACACACCGGCCACAGTGGCCCCATGAACACTGAATCGGCCGAGGGGCCGGGGCTCCTCCACCGGAGCGGGCGCCGGTGCGCCCGGCACGCCTGGCGGGTCGTCGCGCTGTGGGTGCTGGCACTGGTCGGCCTGGGGCTGGCCAACCACACCTGGGGCGGCACCTTCGCGGACAGCTTCTCCCTGCCCGGTACCAGTACCCAGACCGGTGCCGACCTGCTGGCGGCCCACACCACCGGCTCGGGCGGCACGGCCTCCGCCATCGTGATCAGGTCCGGCGAGGGCGCGGTCACCGATCACCGGGCGGCCGTCGACGCGACCGTCGCCGGCCTGGGCGGGCTGACCGATGTCCTGTCGGTCGCCGACCCGTTCACCACACCCGGGGCGCTCTCCGCGGACGGACGGACCGCCCAGGTGACCGTCCGCTTCGACGGCAATCCGGCGAGCTTCGACCCCTCCTACCTCACCGGGGTCGACACCGCCGTCGAGCCGCTGCGCGCCGACGACCTCACCGTCGAGTACGGGGCCCCGCTCGGGCAGCTGGCCACGCCCAAGTCCGCCGACCGCGCCTCGGAGGCCATCGGGCTCGCCGTCGCCGTACTCGTGCTGCTGATCGGCTTCGGCAGCGTCGCCGCCACCGGTCTGCCGCTGCTGACCGCGGTGATCGGCCTGTCCGTCAGCCTCGCCGGACTCGGGCTGCTCGCCGGGCACTTCGACTTCGCGCAGGCCGCCCCCACCCTGGCCACCATGATGGGCCTCGGTGTCGGCATCGACTACGCCCTCTTCCTGGCCACGCGCTACCGGGCCCTGCTGCACGCAGGATCCGAACCCGCCGAGGCGGTCGGGCGTACCGTCGCCACCAGCGGCCGCTCCGTGCTGGTCGCCGCCGCCACCGTGGCCATGGCCCTGGGCGGGCTCTGCGCCTCCGGCGTGGGCTTCATCGGTGCCCTCGGGGTCGCCGCCGGGATCGGTGTCCTGGTGGCCGCCGCCGCGTCCGTGACGCTGACGCCCGCCCTGCTGGGTCTGCTCGGCCACCGGATCGACCGCCTCCACGTACGCCGGCCGGTCGCCGAGCCCACCGGCGAGGCGGACGTCTGGCACCGCTGGGCCGTCCGGGTCAGCCGGCGCCCATGGCTCTTCCTGGTCAGCGGTCTTCTGGTGCTCGGAGTCCTCGCCGTCCCGGTCGCGTCGATGCAGCTCGGCCACGTCGATGCCGGAGCCCAGTCCACCGGCAGGACCGACCGCCGCGCGTACGACCTGGTCACCGAAGGTTTCGGCCCCGGCGCCAACGGCCCGCTCACCGTCGTCACCCATCTCGACAGCAGCCGGGTCGCGAGCGAGAGCCTGCGCCAGGACCTCGCCGGCTCGCTCCGGCAGGAACTGGCCGCCGTACCGGGCGTCGCCTCCGTCACTCCCCCGGTCTCCAGCCCGGACCACGCCCTGCTCGTGACCACGGTCATACCCGCCACCGGCCCGCAGGAGCGGGCCACCGCCGACCTGATCCACACCCTGCAGGACAAGACGCTGCCGCAGGCTCTGTCGGGTACCGGAGCCACCGGCTACCTCACCGGAACGACCGCCGCCGCGCAGACCTTCACCGACACCCTGGCGGCCGAACTGCCCCTGATCATCGCCGTGGTGGTGGCCGCCGCCTTCCTGCTGCTGCTCACCGTCTTCCGCAGCCTGCTGGTGGCGCTCAAGGCCGCCGTGCTCAACCTCTTCTCCATCGCCGCCGCCTACGGCGTGGTCGTCGCCGTCTTCCAATGGGGCTGGGGCGGCGCGCTGTTCGGCGTCACCGAGAAGGTGCCCGTCGAGTCCTACGTACCGATGATGATGTTCGCGATCGTCTTCGGACTCTCCATGGACTACGAGGTCTTCCTGCTCTCCCGGATCCGCGAGACCTGGCTGCAGTACGAGGACAACCACCTGGCCGTCGCCACCGGCCTCGCCGCCACCGCCCGCGTCATCACCTGCGCGGCGCTGATCATGACCAGCGTCTTCCTGGCCTTCCTGCTGTCCACGAACGTCGCCGTGAAAATGCTCGCGCTGGGCCTCGGCGTCAGCGTCGTCATCGACGCCACCGTGGTCCGCCTGCTGCTCGTACCGGCTTCCATGTACCTCTTCGGGCGCGCCAATTGGTGGCTCCCCGGCCGGCTCGACCGACTGCTTCCGCACCTCGACGCGGAAGGACCCGCCGCCGGGCCGGACGCCCCTGCCGCACCGGCCCCCGCATCGGATCTCGCCCCCGCACAGGCCCGAGGAGAACGTCGATGAAGGGCAACCCGCCGAAGAGCCGGGTGGCCGCCCTGCGCCGGCATCCGGTCCTCACGGTCGCGGCCGCCGTGCTCCTGCCGGCCCTCTCCGCCACCGGCGTGGCCGAATACACGGTCCGCGGCATCATCCGCAACCGCGTCGAGCAAGCGGCTCCGGGCCTCGGCGACGACGTGGCGGTCGGTGTCGCCGGCGGCTCGGCCCTGTGGGACCTCGCGCACGAGAACATCCACCGACTGGACATCAGCAGCGACGAGGCACGGGTCGGCCGGCTCTCCCATGTCCGCGTCCGGGCCCGGCTGGACGACGTCCGTCTCGGCGACACGACGACCGTCGGCGGCTCCGAGGTCCGGGTGACCGTCCCGGCGCAGTCCCTCTCCGCCGCGATCCGCGACGCCGTGCCGTCCGTGGCGGTGGGCCCGGTCACCACCGACCCGGCGAAGGGCACGGTCCTCGCGGAGGTCGGCCCCGGCGGCGTCGGCCGCCTCGCGCTGCGCCCCGTACTCGCCGACGGCAGGGTCACCCTCGCCGTCGACGGACTCACCCTGTTCGGCCGCTCCGTCCCCACCGACCGTCTCGGAATCGGCGAGGGCGGCCTCGGACCGCGCTCGGGCGCACCGGAGGAGTACCCGCTCGGGCTGGCCGCCACCTCTGCGGAGGTCCGGCCGGACGGGCTGCACATCGCCCTGGCGGGCGGTCCCAGCACGCTGTCCGACACCTGACGCCGCCCGGTCGACCGCATTCGCCCGGAACGTTCCGTACCCGCCCGGTGGCCGGATCCCTGCGCATGGCCAGGGGGTTCCGGCGTCCGCACACACGGCCCCGGTTGCCGGCGGGTACGGTTCCCGCATGGACGTTTCCGCAATCAGTTCGAACGACGACGAGGACATCACGCCCGCGGTGGTGATCAAGGACATCGCGCGTCACCAGCTGGTGAAGCTGGGCGCCTCGGGGCTCTCCCTGGAGGCCGTGTCCCGTGACAGCGGTATCCCCGTCGCCGATGTCGAAGCCGTCTTCCCCCACCGCGACGATCTGCTGACCGCCCTGGTCATCGACGCCTACGACGCGTCGGCCGAGGCGATGGAGCAGGCCGACGCGGCCGCCGTCGGGGCGGGCGCGTCCGGCGGTGCCCGGCTCCTCGCGGTCACCCGCGCACTGCGGCAGTGGTCCTTCGACAACACCGCCGAGTTCACCCTGATCTACGGTTCGCCCGTGCCGGACTACCACGCCCCCCAGGACACGGTGCCGTCCGCCTCGCGCACCCCCGCGGTCCTCGCCGGCATCGTGCGCGCGGCGCTGGAGGCCGGCGAACTCGCCCCGCCGCGGCGGGCGGTGCCCGGTCCGCCGCTGCTCCTGCCGGAAGCCACGCTCCTGTTCGGCGGCGTGCCCGAGGCTCCGTTCTCGGACATCATCGAGCGCGGCATCGTGCTGTGGAGCAACCTGATCGGCCTGCTGGTCTTCCAGGTCTTCAGCCGTACCCACGACAGCGTCCGCGACGAGGTCGCGTTCTTCGACTACGCCATCGCCGTGGCGGCCGAGAGCATCGGGCTCGAGGTCCCCCTCGCCGAGAAGACCGACTGAACCGTCCGCCCCCACGCGGCACCGGCAGGAATCCAGGACGTGAACACCACCAGAACCCTCTGCTTCGTCATCGCGGCGCTCTCCTCGTACGCGGCGCTCGTCTACCGGCTGTGCCAGGCGCGGCGCAGCTGGAAGGACGGCGCGTACCGCACGCTGATAGCCACCCTGTTGCTCCAGTGCCTCACCTTCACCATGGGTGCCCTGGCCATGGGCGGCGGGCCCCTGCTGGGAGTCGGCAACCTCGCCGTCCTCCTCATGCACCTGTCGGCGGTCGCCTTCTGCGTCAGCGCGCAGATCATCCTGCTGCGATGGGCCGCGGCGGACGAGGTGGCCGTACGCAAGACGCGCTACTGGCTGATCACCGGCATCGCCCTCGACGTGCTGCTGGCGGCCCTCTTCTTCCTCGCCGACGGCACCGCCCGGCCGGCCTCGGACTTCGACGGCACCAGCGAGCCGCTGCTCCTCACCTATCTCCTGGCCTTCATCGTCTCCCAGGCGATTCCGTGCGTCACCATCTACCTCCAGTGCGGGCCGTACGCGCGGATGACCGACAACGCCTCGCTGCGCCAGGCCCTGCGGCTGCTCTCGGTGACCGCGGTGGTCCTCTTCCTCTACTGCCTGGCCAGGACGGTCAACATCCTCACGGCGGCGGGCGGGGTGGACATCGGAGCCTGGAAGGTCGCCGCCTCGGTCTTCAGCGCCGCGGGGATCGTCATGCTCTCGCTGAGCCTGACCAACTCCTCGTGGGGCCCCGGGGCGACCCGGCTCCTGGAGTGGGCGCGCACGTACCGGTCGTACCGGGCGCTCTACCCGCTCTGGCGGGACCTGTACGAATCCTCCCCGGACATCGCCCTGGAGCCGCCCGGCGCGTCGGTCTCCGACCTCGACTACCGGCTGCACCGCCGGGTCGTCGAAATACGGGACGGATGGCGGGACTTGCGTCCGTACATCGACCGCACCACCAACGGGGGGTGCGATCCGGACAAGGAGGCGAGCGCGGAACTGCGGCAGGCGTTCACCGAAGCGGCACAGATCAAGCAGGCCTTGCAGGCAAAACTGACCGACACCGTCCCCCAGGACAACAAGGACGCCGGCGATTTCGACGACCGCGACACGAACAACTTCGCGGCAGAGCTCGCATGGCTCACCAAAGTGGCAGCCGCCTACAGTAAGCTCGGCAAGGCGAGTTGAGAACTCCCGCCCGGTTTGCATCCCCCGTCAAACCGGGCGGGTATCCCCGTTTCCCCCGTTGTTGCTTGCGGCCGGACGGGTGGCTCCCGCCCGGACTGGCCCGGCCCATCCCCCGAGGGCCGGGCCAGTCCGATGTCACCGGCAACCAACTTGGCGTCCCCCGTGAGCCAAGTTAGCTGCCAGCTATCGGCCGGACCCCACGGTGGCCGAGTCCTGGTCAATTGTCAACTGGCCGCTAATCTGTGAAACTGGCGTATAGCTGAGAGCTAAACCGAGGAGGGGACGGGAGGAAGGTTCACCATGACCGGGACCGACAAGGGCACCGAGAGCGGGAGTGACGAACGTCCCCTGCTCGCGAAGCGCCTCGACGACCTGTTCAAGACGGTCCGCCCCAAGGGCAAGCACTGGACCAACGCCGAGGTCGCCGACGAGCTGAAGCGCGCCAACCCCGAGCTCAAGGTCGGGGGCGTGTACCTGTCGCAGTTGCGCACGGGGAAGCGCGCCAACCCGTCACCGGACCTGCTCTCCGCCCTGGCCCGCTTCTTCGGCGTCTCGGTCGCCTACTTCTTCGACGACAAGGTCGCCGAGTCCGTGCTCGGGGAGCTCGCCGCCATCGAGGCGTTGCGGCAGTCCGGGGTCCGCGCCGTCGCGATGCGGGCGGCCGGGATGAAGAAGGAGAACCTCCAGGCCATCACGGCCATCATGGACCAGTACCGGCAGATGCAGGGCCTGCCGCCCGTCGCCGACCCCTCCGAGTCGGGATGAGGGGCGCCCGGAAGGAACGGTCGGCCGACCACGACCGCCGCAGCCGGCTCAAGAAGCTCCGCAAGGCCGGCGCGCAGCGGATCGCCGAGCTCGGCCTGCCGCAGGTGACCGACGTGGCCGAGCTGTGCCGCCACCTCGGTGAGGCGCGCGACCGTCCGATCACGCTGGTCCCGATGCAGATGCCCTCGTCCCATCCGTGCGGCATGTGGGTCGCCGCACGCGACGAGGACCTCATCTTCTACGACGCCAACACCACCGGCGCGCATCAGGAGCACATCATCTTGCACGAGCTGGGCCACATCATCTGCTGCCACCGCGGCGCAGGCGGGCTGGACGAGGCGGCCGCGCGCCTGCTCTTCCCCAACCTCGACCCCGAACTCGTACGCGACATGCTCCTGCGCGCGACCTACGACGACGTCCAGGAGCAGGAGGCGGAGATCATCGCCTATCTCCTGTCCCAGCGGATGGGAGACGCCGAGCAGCGGCACCCCGCGGAGACGGCCGCGGAGCCCGGCGAGGACGGCAATCCCGCCCGGAGCGCCACGCTGAGCCGCATCGAACGGACCCTGATCTGACGTGGACGTGGACCTCTTAGGAGGCGGACACCTCCTCGGCCAGGATCGACACGGCCCGTCGGAGGTCGTCCTCGCAGTGCTCGCTGGTGACGAAGAAGCGCAGCCGTGTCAGCCCCTCCGCCACCGCGGGGTGGAAGATGGGGTCGGCAATCACTCCCCGCGCGAACAGCGCGTCCGCGACCCGCAGGGTCCTCGCCGAGTCGCCGAGGATGCAGGGCACGATCGGGGTGTCGGCGCTGGCGCCCGTCGCGAGACCGGCTTCGGCGGCGAGGCCGAGGAAGAGCTCGGAGTTGCGCCTGAGCGCGCGCACCCGCTGCGGCTCCGCGGTGAGCAGCTCGGTGGCGGCCAGCGCCGCGGCCGCGTTGGCCGGGGTCAGACCGACGCTGTAGACGAAGCCGGGCAGGGTGTGCCGCAGCCAGCGCACCATCCGCGCCGAGCCACCGAGGTAGCCGCCGCAGCTGGCGAAGGCCTTGGAGAGGGTGCCCATCCACAGGTCCACGTCGGACCGCTCGACGCCGAAGAACTCACCGACGCCCCGCCCGCGTTCGCCCACGGTGCCGATGCTGTGCGCCTCGTCGACCAGCAGCAGGGCGCCGTAGCGCTTCTTCAGCTCGATCACGGCGGGCAGCTCGACGAGGTCGCCGTCCATGCTGTAGGCGCCCTCGACGGCGATCAGTACCCGCCGGAACCGGGACCTGTTGATCCGCAGCATGTGCTCAAGCTGCCCCATGTCGTTGTGGGCGAAGGGGCGTCGGGCCGCACCGGACAGGGCGCAGCCCTGGAGGATGCTGTCGTGGGCCAGGGAGTCGTGCAGGACGAGGTCGCCCGCGCCGACGAGGTGTCCGATCGCGGTGACGTTGGTGGCATGGCCGCTCACCAGGGTCAGGCAGTCCCCCACGCCGAGGAACTGCGCCAGTGCCCGCTCAAGTTCGACGGTGAGCTCCCGTTCGCCGGAGAGGACCCGGCTCGCCGAGACCGAGGTTCCGTATCGGTCCACCGCTCTGTGGACGGCTTCGTTGACCGCCGGATGGCCCGAGAGCCCGAGGTAGTTGTAGCTGCCGAAGGACAGGCAGGCGCGGCCGCCGATGACGGTCGTGTCGCGGATGTTGCCCTCGTGGACCCGGAAGTACGGGTTCTGCGCGCCGCTGTCGGTGATCCAGCCCAGGCGCTGCTCCAGCTCGCCCACCTCGGGAAACGCGTCGACACTGGCCGTCCCCGCGTCCCATTCGGCGATCGGCGGGCGGACGGCCGGTTCGGTGGGGGCCACTGTCCGCGGCCGGTCCGGATCGAGCGCTTCGATCAGCCGGCCGACGGTGAGTTCGCGGGAGAACAGTTCCCCGGCCCGGGCGCCGGGTATCCGCTTGCCGATGTTGACCTCGAGCTCCTGGAGCATCAGGGAGTCGAAGCCGAGGTCGTCCACCAGGAGCATCTGCTCGCTCAGCTCGGAGAGCGGGAAGACACCGGTCCGGGAGACCTCTTCGAGCACGACGGGGGCTACGGATACGGCGGGTGCGGACGCGCCGTCGGGCCGCGGCACGGCGGGTGCCGCAACGGCCTCGTGGGCGGGGAGGTCGCGCGCCGAGTCGTCGACGACCCAGTGGCGGCGCGGTGCGAGCGGACTCGGCGGCAGGGTGCACGGGGGCGTCCGCAGCGTCGCGGGCCGGGGCACCGGGCCGGTGCCGGGATGCGCCGCGAGCCCTTCGGTACGGCCCGCCGCGGTCAGCCGGGCGATGGCGTCGGCCGTGTCCCGCGCCACGACGCGGAGGTGTTCCGTGAGGGGCGCGCGGCGGGCGAGCGTATCGGCCACCGCGGCCAGCCGGGGCCGGTCCGCGGCGAGGGTCTCCGCCAACTCCCGTGCGTAGCGGGCCAGTCCGGTCCGGTCGCGCGCGCTGAGGAGGAGTACCTGCGGCCCGTCCTCGGGTGCGGCGGGGGCCGCCGGGGCCGTGGTGCACTCCTCGACCACCAGGTGGACACCGGTGCCACCGAAGCCGAAGGCGCTCACGCCGGCGCGGCGGGGCCCTCCGCGCTCCGGCCACGGGGTCGGCGCCGTCGGGACGGTCAGGCGGGCGGCGTCGAGCGCGGAGCGGTCGGACAGACCGCCCTCGCTCTGCGGCTGCGGGGGTATCACGCCCCGTTGCACGGCCAGGACCGATTTGATGAGCCCGGCGATCCCCGCGGAGTTCAGCGAGTGCCCGACCACCGCCTTCACGGCGCCGAGGTAGGCGGGTTCGGCCGCCTCACCGCGCAGTTCGCGCAGGACCCCGAGCTCGACGGGGTCGCCGACCGTGGTCCCGGTGCCGTGCGCCTCCAGGTAGCCCACCGCGTCCGGGGCCAGGCCCGCGTCGCGGTAGGCCCGGCGCAGCGTACGGAGCTGGCCGGCCGCCTGGGGGTGCATCCCGCCCTGCACGGTCCCGTCGTTGGCCGTTCCGACGCCCCGGATCACCGCGTAGACCCGGTCGCCGGCCGCCAGCGCGTCGGCCAGGGGCCGCAGCACCAGGACCCCGGCGCCCTCGCCGAGGACGAAGCCGTCGGCCTCCGCACCGAAGGGCAGGCAGCGGCCGCTGCGCGAGATGGCGCCGATCCGGCAGAGCCCCACCAGCAGGTCGGGGGTGAGGACCAGTTGGGCACCGCCGGCGAGGGCGATGCGGGAGCGGCCCGCACGCAGTGCGTGCACGGCGTTCGCCACGGCCATGAGTCCGCCCGAGCAGGCGGAGTCCAGCGCGTAGCTCTCGCCGTGCAGGTCGAAGACCGAGCTGATCGTGTTCGGCCCCATGTTGAGCAGCAGCCCGGCCACCGAGGTGCCGTTGAGCCCGTCGACCCCCCGGACCGTCTCCAGCAGGCGGGGGTGGGCGGCCCGCGCCCCGAACTCGCCCCCGGCCAGCTGGCGCATCCGGATCTGCATGGTGCTGAGTTCGCGGTAGCCGCCCTCGGTGAGCGCCGTGATCACCGAGGTCTCCTCGCGGTCGAAGCCGTCGGCTTCCCACCCCGCGTCCTGGATCGCCTCACGGGCGAGGTCGATCAGCAGCCGGGCCTGCGGGTCCATCGCCCGGGCCCGGCGCGGCGGGATGCCGTAGTGCGCCGCGTCGAAGTGGCCCACGTCCGGCAGCAGCGCCATGGTGTCCGTGTACGCCGAGGAAGTGTCACGGAAGTCGTCGCTGAGGAAGGACGCGGTGCGCCACCGCGAGTCCGGGATCCTCGAGAACTGCGCCTGCGGGGCCGTCAGGAGCCGCCAGTACTGATTCACATCGCGCGCCCCCGGGAACCGGCACGCCATCCCCACGACGGCGATGTCCGCGCGCCGCGTTCCCGTCGGGTCCTCTATGTGGTCCATCCCTGTCCTGTCGCCCAAGGTCATGCGTCGGTCGTCAGTCGCTCGCGCCACCAGTCCACGGTCGCCTCGACCTGTTCGTCGACGGGGGTGGGCCGCGCCGCGAAGGCAGTCTCGTAGGCACTCGAATCGACGACGAACGGTCGGTCGAACTGGTAGCGGACTTCCTTCAGTTCGCGGATCAGCGGAGAGAAGAGGGCGGCCACGCCGACCACGCCCGACGGGAGCCTGCGCACGGCGACCGGTCCCGTTCCCGCCTCGGCGGCCAGCCGGTCGACCATCTCCCTGACGGACAGCGCTCCTTGCGTCGGTACGTGCCAGGCCCGCCCCCAGGCCCGCTCGTCGCCCGCGGCCTCGGCCAGCGTCCGGGCCACATCGGGAAGGTACGTCCAGCTGTGCGGCGCGTCCGGATCCCCCAGCGTGGTGACCTGCTTGCCGCGCAGCAGCGGCGGCAGGACCCGGCCGGCCAGGTGGCCGCCGTCGGTGACGCCGGGTCCGAAGAAGTCCGAGGCGCGCACCTCGACGGCTCGGATCCGGCCCTGCGCGTGCAGGCTCCGGGCCTGCTCCCAGACCGCGGCGCGCACCTGGCCCTTGGGACCGGTCGCGGCGAGCGGCAGCTCCTCGGTCAGCGGGCCGTCCACCGGGCCGTAGCCGTAGAGGTTGCCGAGCATGACCAGTACTGCCCCGGTCGCCTCCGCCGCGGCGCAGAGCGATGCTGCCAGCGGCGGCCATTCGCTCGTCCAGCGGTGGTAGGGCGGTGCGGCGCAGCCGTGCAGGGCGGCCGCGCCCTGGACGACCGCCGTCAGCCGCTCCGCGTCCGTCGCGTCCAGCGCGACGTGTTCGATTCCGGGTTCCGGGCTTCGGCCCGATCTGGTGATGACCTTTACGGTATGGCCCTGTTCGGCGAGGAGCCGGGCAGTGGCGGCGCCCGCGGGTCCAAATCCTATGACGACTTGAAAGCTCACGGACGCACACTAGCGCGAGCGTCCGGCGCTCCAGGTCCGGGTGATCGCCTACCGGCCAGCGCGGAGACGCGATCGGCCGGACACTGGCCCCATGGGCATCCACGCCACCGGCGCTCCCGGCAACGGGCCCGCCGTCTCCCGCCGGGAGTTCGACGCGCTGTTCGAGTCGGTCCGTACGTGGGGCCGGTGGGCCGCGGCCGACCGGGGCGCCTGGAACCGGGTGACGGCGGACCATGTCCGCAGGGCCACCGCCACGGTGCGCTCGGGGACGACCGTACCGATGGCGCGGCCCTGGGACACCCGCCCCGGCCCGGACAACGCCAGACCGGCGCTGCATTTCATGTCCGACCTCGGCGACGTGGAGGCTGCGGAACCGTCCGTGCACAAGGACTTCCTCGGCGCGGACTACCACGGCAAGGCAGTGACCCATCTCGACGCGCTGTCACACGTGGCCTACGGAGGGCAACTGTACGACGGTCGGGCGGCGCGTGAGACGGTCGGTGCGGCAGGGGCCCGGTTCGGCTCCGTGTCGGCGCTCGGCCCCCTGGTCACCCGGGGCGTACTGATCGACCTGCCCGCCGTCCTCGGCGTCGAATGGCTCGAACCGGGCCGTGCGGTGCACGCATGGGACCTGCTCGCCGCAGAGGAGGCGCTCGGTGTGACGGTGGGGGACGGGGACGCGGTGCTGCTGCGTTCCGGGGCCTTGCGCCGGCGCCGGGAACGGGGACCCTGGAGCCCCGACGAGGCGAGTGCGGGCTGGCACGTGGACGCCCTGCCGCTGCTGGCCGAGCGCGCCGTCGCGCTGCTCGGCGGCGACGGGGACAGCGACGTGCGGCCTTCGCCGGTCGAGGGGGTGCACTCCCCCGTCCACACCCTCGCGGTGACGGCGATGGGAGTGCCGCTGCTGGACAACCTCGACCTCGAACCGCTGTCCGCGGTCTGCGCCGAAGCGGGCCGGTACGCGTTCCTGCTCGTCGTGGCACCGCTGAACGTTCCCGGCGGCACGGGCTCGCCCGTCAATCCCGTCGCGGTCCTGTGACGGCCGGGCCCGCCGGCCGGGTTCCCTCCTGCTCACCCGCTCATCGCCGAAATGTGAGGAATATACTCAATCTGGCGACCGAGGGTGCTCCGGCGAGGGGAAGTGATGCACATGGGGGTCGTCGGAGACCGCATCGGCCCCGTGCGTTCCCGTGACCGATTCCTGCAGGGTGAATCAGTCGAGGGGAGCGTGCGGAGTCCGATCCTGAGCTCCTGGCAGCGCAGCCGCCTGCTGGGACTGTCGCCGGACCAGTCCGAGCTCCCCTTCAAGGAGGACGTCGACCCGGACGCCGCACTGCTGCGCGCCGCCGGGCCGGTGCTCGACCGCCTTCAGGTCATCTTCGCGGGCAGCCGGACCAACATCTCCCTCGCCGACGGTCACGGCGTGGTGCTCGCGCGCCGCTTCGGCGAGAAGTCCATGGTCGGACAGCTCCCTCCGATCCAGATCGTCCCCGGGTTCGTCTTCGCCGAGCAGTTCGCCGGGACGAACGGCATCGGCCTCACCCTCGCGGAGCGACGCCTGTGCCAGGTCTACGGCGCCGAGCACTTCGCCGAGCGGTCCCAGGCGAGCGCCTGCACCGCGATCCCCCTGCGCGACCAGCTCAGCGGGCACATCGAGGGCGTCCTGTGCCTCGGGTATCCGTACACCGAGGCGGACCCGGCACTGATCCCCGTGGTGCGCAAGGCGGCCGAAGCCATCGAACGGCGGCTGATGGACCAGAGTTCGGCGCGCGAGCGCGGTCTACTGCAGGCCTACCTCGACGCCGCGAGCCTGGCCCGGACCAGCGGGTACGGCTTCGACGGGCACCCCGTCGGCATGGCCGAGTTCCTCCAGAGCGAGCTGGAGCAGAGCGATCAGACGACCCTCAAGGAGAGGGCCACCGAACTGATGTCCGCGGACCGCCGGGCCGTCGCCGAGGTGCCCCTGTCCCGCGGCAGGTGGGTCACGCTCGTCAGCCGCCCCGTGACGAGCGCCTCCGGGGTGGAGGGCGTCGTGGTCGAGGCGCTGCTCCCCGAGGACGCGGAACGGCACGCCCCCGCGCCGACCCACCACCCGGCCGCCGCGCCGCCCGCCACGCCGCCCGGACTCCGTACCCGCGCCGCCCCCGCGCCGGCCGGTGATCAGGGCGCCCGCGGCGGGGTCAGGGGGCTGGTGCTGGTGGGCGAGCCCGAAGTGGGCAAGTACGCGGTCGCGGCGCGGCGCCGACTGGAGCTGCTGGCCGAGGCCAGCAACTGTATCGGCACCACCCTGGACGTGAGCCGTACCGCATGGGAGCTCGCCGAGACGGCCGTCCCGAGACTGGCCGATTTCGTCACCATCGACCTGCCCGAGGCCGTGCTGCGGGGCGAGGAGTCCCCCCACCCCACCACCGAGATGCACCGAACGGTGGTCCACGGCATCCGCGAGGACTGCCCCTTCTATCCGGTGGGCGAGCAGGTCAGCCTGCGGCCCACCACGCCCCACATGCGCTGCATCGCCACCCGGCAGCCGGTGCTGGAACCGGATCTCAAGGCCGCCTTCGGCTGGCTCGCTCAGGATCCCGACCACGCCGAGCTGCTGCTCGCGCACAACATCCACTCCCTCATCACCGTCCCCCTGCTCGCCCGCGGCGCCATCCTGGGCGTGGCGAGCTTCTACCGATCGCAGGACCCCGCCCCGTACGGCGACGACGACCGCTCGCTGGCCCAGGAGCTCGCCGCCCGCGCCTCCCTCTGCATCGACAACGCCCGCCGCTACACCCGCGAACACACCCTCGCCCTGTCCCTGCAGCGCAGCCTGCTCCCGCGCGGCCTCCCCGAGCAGAGCGCCGTCGAAGTGGCCCACCGCTATCTGCCCGCCGAGTCGGGAGTGGGCGGCGACTGGTTCGACGTCATCCCGCTGTCCGGCACCCGGGTCGCCCTCCTCGTCGGCGACGTCGTCGGCCATGGGCTGCACGCCGCCGCAACCATGGGCCGACTGCGCACCGCCGCCCGCAACTTCGCCGAGCTCGAACTCGCCCCCGACGAGCTCCTGACCCATCTCGACAACCTGATGGTGCGCCTCGACCGGGAGGAGGGCGGCGACGGCCCCGACTCCGCCAGCACCGGCATCGTCGGCGCCACCTGCCTGTACGCCGTCTACGACCCCACCTCCCAGCAGTGCACCATGGCGCGCGCCGGCCACCCTCCGCCCGCACTGGTCCGGCCCGACGGCAGCGTGTCCCTGCTGGACCTGCCCGCCGGTCCCCCGCTCGGCCTCGGCGGTCTGCCCTTCGAGTCGGTCGAGATCCGGCTGCCCGAGCACAGCCAGCTCGTCCTCTACACCGACGGGCTGATCGAGGACCGCCATCGCGACATCGACGTGGCCCTCGATGCCCTGAACCGGGCCCTGGCCCACCCGGACCGCGCCCCCGAGGAGACCTGCCGGGCGGTTATCGACGCCGTGGCGCCGGAGCACCCCGCCGACGACATCGCACTCCTCGTCGCCCGCACCAACGCCCTGCCCGCGGACCGGATCGCCACCTGGGACATGGCCGCGGATCCGGCCCTCGTCTCCGAGATCCGCGGGGCCTGCGTCAGCCAGTTGAGCCGGTGGGGGCTGGAGGAGTCCGCCTTCGCCACGGAACTGCTGCTCAGCGAGCTGGTCACGAACGCGGTCCGGTACGGGACGGCGCCCATCCGGGTCCGCCTCATCCACGACCGCAATCTGATCTGCGAGGTGCACGACGCCAGCAGCAGCGCCCCGCGCATGCGGCAGTCGGCCACCACCGACGAGGGCGGGCGCGGCCTGTTCCTCGTCGCGCAGCTCGCCCAGGCGTGGGGCACCCGCTACACCGCCGACGGCAAGGTCATCTGGGCCGAGTGCTCCCTGGCGGCGGCATGATCCCCGGCCGCTGCGCCATTGGGGTCACAGGGTGCGGCGCCATGCCGGGGACGGACCGTCAGGTCCCCGTAGAGTGCCCCGTACCGTCGGGAAGAACTCGGAGGCCGACCCCCGGAGAAGTCTGTGCATGACGCTCCCGACACCTGGGCGGGCCCACCCCCGCGCTCCGGTGCCGCACCACTCGTCCGGATGCGCGGCCTGAGCAAGCGGTTCGGCGGCACGCTCGCGCTGGCCTCGGTCGACCTCGACATCCACCGCGGCAGTGTCCTCGCCCTGCTCGGCCCCAACGGGGCCGGGAAGTCCACCCTCATCAAAGTGCTCGCCGGGGTCCACCACGCCGACGAGGGCCAGGTCACGGTGGCCGGGCACCCGCTCGGCAGCCACGCCGCGACCCGGAGCATGTCCTTCATCCACCAGGACCTCGGTCTCGTCCCGTGGATGACGGTGGCCGAGAACATCGCCCTGGGCACCGGCTACCCCCGCCGCAGCGGACTGATCTCCTGGCGGCGGACCCGGCAGCGCTGCGACGAGGCCCTTCGCATCGTCGCCGGCCATCTGGACCCCGACGCCCGGATCTCCGGCCTCGGACCCGCCGAACGCTCGCTCGTCGCCATCGCCCGCGCCCTCGCCACCCGGGCCGGGCTCATCGTGCTCGACGAGCCGACCGCCACCCTCCCCGCCGCCGACTGCGCGCGGCTCTTCGACGTCCTGCACGCCCTGCGCGACCGCGGGCACGGCATCCTCTACGTCAGCCACCGGCTCGACGAGGTGTACGAGGTCGCCGACACCTTTGCCGTGCTGCGCGACGGCCGGCTGGTCGACCGGGGTCCGCTCGCCGGTCACAGCCCGGAACGTCTGGTGCGGGCGATCGTGGGCCACGTACCCGCCGGGCCCGCACCGGTCGGCCGGGTGCCCGGCGCACCACCCGTCGCCGGCACGCCCCTGCTGCGCCTCGACGGGGTGCGGACCGCGTCCACCGGGCGGGTCGGCCTGGACCTGCGGGCCGGTGAGATCCTCGGCATGGTGGGCCTGACCGGCGCCGGGCACATGGAGCTGGGCCGCGCCCTGGCCGGCGCCCGGCCGATCCTGGAAGGGCGGGTGCTGTTGGACGGGCGCCCGTATCACCCGCGTTCGGTCCACGCCGCTCTCGACGCCGGTGTCGGCTTCGTGGCGGCCAACCGTCAGGAGGAGGGCTGCGCCGCCGAACTGACCGTGCGGGAGAACTTCCTGGCGAACCCCCGGGCGTCCGGCACGCCGACCGCGCACTGGATCAACCCCCGTCGTGAGCGCGCCGAGGCCCTCGCCCTCATCGACCGGTTCTCGGTCCACCCCCGCAGGAGCGAGGTGCCGATCGCCACCCTGTCCGGCGGGAACCAGCAGAAGGTGATGGTGGGCCGGTGGCTCCGGGGGCACCTGCGCCTGATCGTCCTCGAGGAGCCGACCGCCGGGGTGGACGTCGGTGCCAAGGCCACCATCCACCGGCTGCTCGACGACGCGCTCGGCTCCGGCCTGGGCGTCCTGCTCATCTCCACCGACTTCGAGGAGGTCGCGGACGTGTGCCATCGCGCGCTGGTGTTCGTCCGCGGGAGCGTGAGCGCCGAGCTGAGCGGTGCGTCCCTCACCGTTGCCGAACTCACCCGCACCGCCTCGGCGATGCCCGCGATCACCGGGACCACGACGGACCGATGACGACCTCGCCCCCGCCTCCGCCCTCGCCCTCGTCTTCACCGCGGTCCCTACTGGACCACCTGCGTGGCCACCACATCGGCACCTACGGCCTGCTGATCCTCGCCGTCCTGCTGTTCCTGGTCTTCTCCGTCGTCCTTCCGGACACGTTCCCCACCCGGGACAACGTCTCCTCGATCCTCTCCAACCAGTCCATCCCCGCCATCCTCGCGCTCGGCGCGACGATCCCCATCGCCACCGGCAAGTTCGACCTGTCCATGGGCTACGGCCTGGGCCTGGCCCACGTGATGGTGCTCCAGCTGATCGTCAACACGGGCTGGCCCTGGCCGGCGGCCTGCCTCACCGTCGTACTCGGCGGGGCACTGGTCGGCGTCCTCAACGGCGTCATCGTCGAGTACGTGCGGATCGACTCCTTCATCGCCACGCTCGGCACCGGCAGCATGATGTACGCCGCCACCGGCTGGATCACCGACGGTTCCCGGATCGTCCCCGGCCCGGACGGCCTGCCCGCCTCCTTCACCGGCCTCTACGACTCCCGGTTCCTCGGCCTGCCCCTCCCCGCCTACTACGTCATCGCCCTGGCGGCCGGGCTCTGGGTGGTCCTGGAGCGGCTGCCGCTCGGCCGCTACCTGTACGTCATCGGCTCCAGCCGGCGCACCGCCGACATCATCGGCATCCCCAGCCACCGGTACTCCGTCTACGCCTTCGCCGGATCGGGCCTGGTCACCGGCCTCGCCGGGGTCCTCCTCGCCGCCCAGCAGCAGACCGGCAACCCGAGCGTGGGGCTGGACTACCTGCTGCCCGCCTTCGTCGGCGCCCTCCTCGGGTCCACCACGATCAAACCCGGCCGCGTCAACGCCCTCGGCACCGTCGTGGCCGTCGCCGTCCTCGCCATCGGTCTGGCCGGCATCGGCCAGCTCGGCGCCGACTTCTGGGCCACACCACTGTTCAACGGCGCCACCCTGCTCATCGCCGTCGGCCTGGCCGGCTACTCCGCCCGCCGCCGGCTGCGCACCCCCTAGAAAAGTCCGTACGCGCACCGCGTCAGGAGCACCGTGTACCCCAAGGACCCGCACCGCAGGACCATCCTCCGGACCGCCGCCCTGCTGACCGCGGCCGCCGCCCTCGTCGCCGGCTGCGGGGGCGGCGGCCCGTCCACCGGCGCCGCGCCCCCGAAGGCGGGCTGCCCCGGCGTCCTCGCCGCCGCCGGCGCGGCCGTGGCGCAGGCCGAGAAGGCCGACACCTCCTGGCACGGCCCGACCACCGGCCCCGCGGCGGTGCCCGGCAAGTCGATCGTCTACGTCGCGCAGACCATGACCAACCCCGGCGTCGCGGGCGTCGCGAAGGGCATCCAGGAGGCCGCAAAGGCCATCGGCTGGCGGGTCCGGGTGATCGACGGGGACGGCACCCCCGCCGGGATCCAGGCGGCGCTCAGCCAGGCCATCACCCTGGCGCCCTCGGGCATCGTCATCGGCGGCTTCGATCCCCAGCTGACCTCGCAGCAGATGGCCCGGGCCGAGGCGGCGCGGATTCCGGTCATCGGCTGGCACGCGGTGGGCTCCCCCGGCCCGAGCGAGCACCCCAGGCTGTTCACCAACGTCACCACGAAGGTGGAGGACGTGGCGAGGATCAGCGCGGACTGGATCATCGCCCGGTCGAAGGGCGGAGCCGGTGTCGTCCTCTTCACCGACGACTCGATCCCGTTCGCCCGGAACAAGTCGGAGCTCATTCGCAAGGAGCTCGCCACCTGCCCCGGCGTACGGCTGCTCTCGTACGAGAACATCCCCATCCCGGACGCCGCGAGCCGCACCCCGCAGGCGGTCTCCTCGCTGCTCTCGCGCTTCCAGGACGAGTGGACGTACTCGGTCGCCATCAACGACCTCTACTTCGCCGACGCGGCCCCGGCCCTGCGGGCGGCCGGCGAACCGGGTGCGGGGCCGCCCTTCAACATCGGCGCGGGGGACGGCGACCCCTCCGCCTTCCAGCGGATCAACAGCAAGCAGTTCCAGGCCGCCACCGTTCCCGAGCCGCTCAACCAGCAGGGCTGGCAGATCATCGACGAGTTCAACCGCGCCTTCGCCGGGCAGCCCGCCAGCGGTTACGTGGCCCCCGTGCACATCGCCACCTCCGAGAACAGCGACGGCGCCACGTCCTGGGACCCGTCCGGTTACCGCGAGGCGTACCGCAGGATCTGGGCCGGCTGACGGCACGGCAGACCGGGCCCCGGCCCCGCGCGGTGCGGGGCCGGGGCCGGGTCGTGGCTGCTGTTACAGGTAGGGGTCGAAGGGGATGCCCGCCGGCTTGGCCTCCGCCAGGTGGGAGGCGAAGGAGCCGTCCTTCAGGCCGAAGTGCGCGCTGCCGAAATCGGCCTGGGTCAGCTTGTCCCGCAGGGTCGCCGGATAGCCCGACCACCCGACGAGCGTGGGGAACTGCCAGGTGCCGCGGTGGTTCTCGGGCGGCTCGTCATTCGTGTTCGCCGCGCGGAAGCAGTGCGTGCCGATGCCGTCCTTGTGGTAGACGATCTTGGGGTGGTTGCCGTCCCAGCGGATCTGGTCGCGCGAGTGGATGTTGAAGTCCCCGTGGGCGGAGGTCGCCACGTACTTGGCCTCGTTGCCCTGGATCCACACGACCACGTGCTCCCAGTCGTGGCGGTGGCCGCCGAGCTCGATGCCGGGCAGGGCCTGGTCCTTCTCGAAGTACAGCGCGTAGACGACGGCGCACCAGCCGTTGTTGCAGGTCCAGCGGGAGTAGCCGTTGGTGTTGGCGAGGTCCGAGGCGTCCCGGCAGTTGCCGTTGAGGGCACCGGTGGGCTTGAGTCCGCCGTTCAGCACTCCGGTCGGCCCTATGGCGGGTGTCGGATAGCAGCCGTCGGTGTCGTAGTCGTAGGCCGGCTGGTAGGTCAGCTCGATGGCTTCGGCCTTGCCGGGGAGCGCCGGGGGCGGCGCCGCGAAGGCCACCTGGGGGACGGCGACGACCACCGTGAGGGCGGCGCCGAGAACCACTAATGATCTCCGTATGTGACGGTTCGTCCGCAAAACGGGCCTCCTGGCCGACCGGGTGCGAGGGGTGGCGGACGCATCGCGACGGAACGCCGTCGACCGACACGCCGGGAGCATCATTCGCGAACCGGTGTGGCGCGGCAAGAGGCCGGGCAGACTTGGTCCCTTGCGCGACCGAAGGCCGGAAATACCTTGTACGCAAGGGAAATTGACAGAATGTCAGATATGAGCGAGCAGCTCGGGCAGGCGTACGGGCGAACGCCGCCGCCGCCCCGGGCGCAACCGGGAGCGGCGGCGGGGCGTCACACGGTCATCACCAGAGGACGTTCATCAGGATGATGGCCATGAGGTCGAGGAGGATGACGGCGACGACGGCGCCGATCATGGTCCAGGCCTTGCGCGATTCGTCCATGCGTACGAGTCACCTCCCGGCTCGGGCGGACCCGGGCCCGCCGTGCGGTCCCGGTCCGGGGCCGCACGGGGAACTCGTCCGCCTCCGGCCATGATGACCCGGTTCCGCACGCGGCACAGGTCGGCGGGGCGGCCCCCTCAGGCGACCCAGGTCGCGGTCATGCCCACGACCGCCGAGCCGTCCTGGTCGACCAGCTTGTTCCCGGTGAAATCACGGGCCCACTCGGAGGTCTGGATGCGGAACGCGGGCCGCTCGGCCGTCAGCGCCTCCATGACGGACTCGGCCGCGCCGGCCGGGGTCTGCGCACCGTTCAGGAACTGGCCGACCGTGCGCTCGACGTAGTGGCGCAGCGCGTCGGAGTAGGGACCGGCCGCGGCGATGCGGGCTTCGAGGTCGAGGTCGATGTTGTTCACGAACTCGGTCGCCACGGCGCCCGGCTCGATCACGGTGACGCCCACCCCGACGGCACCCGCGACGGGGGCCAGGCTCTCCATGTACCCCTCGACGGCGAACTTGGCGGCGCAGTAGGCCTCATTGAAGGGCTGGCCCACGACGCCGCCGACGCTGGTGACCGTGATCAGACGGCCGCCGGTGGCCCGCAGGTGCGGCAGGGCGGCCTTGGAGACGTTCAGCACGCCGAAGAAGTTGACCTCCATGACCTCACGGACGTCGGCGACGGTTTCGAGCTCCAGGGTGCCCACGTGCCCGGCGCCGGCGTTGTTCACGACGGCGTCCAGTCGGCCGTAGTCGGCGATCACGCCTTCCACGGCGGCGGCGACGGAGGCCTCGTCGACGACGTCGAGCTGCCGGATGTCGAGTGCGACGCCCGCGTCGACGGCGGCCTTGCGCAGGGCGTCGGCGCGGCCGGTGTCACGCAGGGTGGCGACCGTCCTCCAGCCGGCCCGGGCGGCGGCGATCGCGGCGGCCAGGCCGATGCCGGAGGAGGTGCCGGTGATCAGGACGGTGCGGGTGGAGGTGCCGGGGGTGGCGGGGAGGGTCGACATGACGGGGCCTTTCACTACGGGTGATTTATGTGCGTGCACACACACCATAAAATTATGTGCGTGCGCACGCAAGCTCTAGACTGCCGACATGCCGAAGAAGCTCACCGAAGCCGAGATGCCGACGGCCGACTACGCCTTCTACGGGCTGGTGTGGGCCGGCACCGTGATGACCGATCGCGTCGACCGGGCCCTGGTGAAGGCCCACGACCTTCCCGTGTCCTGGTTCGAGGTCATGCTGTGGCTGGCCTCCAGCCCCGAGCCGGTGCCCGCTTCCGTCCTCGGCAACAGCACCCTGCTCAGCCGCAGCCAGGTCTCCCGCGTCGTGGACGCCCTGCAGACCCGCGGCCTGGTCACCCGCACACCCTCGGCGCGCGACGCACGATCGGTGGAGGTCTCGCTCACGGAGGCGGGACGTACGGTGTTCGCCGAGGCCGACACCACTCGGCGGGAGGCCCTCGCCCCGGTCTTCACCGAGCTCCTCGACGAGCAGGACCTGGAGGCGCTGGGCACCGTGTGGCGCAAGCTCAAGGCCGCGAAGGCCGCCCAGGCCGAGCAGGAGCGCACCCGGTAGACCCCGTCCGCCCGCCACGGGCCCCCGTCAGGCGGATCGACCCTCGGGGGTGAGGGTGGCGGCTGCCGCGAAGAGACGGGCGCAGCGCTGCGTCATGGCCTCCGGCGTCTGCTCCGGGTGCTTGACCCACCAGCGGACGAGGGTGGCGACCAGGTCCCGCCAGACGTACTTGAGCGCGTCCGCGTCCAGCGGATCGGTGGAGCCGGCCGCGCTCAGCAGTTCCGCCGTGCCGCCCGCGGCCAGCCGGTCGATGGCTGCCCAGTACTCCGAGGCCCTGCGGGCCGCCTCACCACCGGGCGGCAGGGTGGTGTCGTAGAGCACGAACCACGCCTCCCGCCGGCCCTCCAGCGCGGTGAAGATGCCGTGGAGGACGCGCAGCGGCGTGTGCGGCGCGGTCCCGCCCTCACCCATCGCCTCGCGGACGGCGCCCAGCAGCCGGTCCCCCACCGGGACCAGGCAGGCGACGTACAGGTCCTCCTTGCTGCCGAGGTACTGGTGCAGCAGCGTTTTGGTGACGCCCACGCGTGCGGCGATCGCGGGGAGCGAGGCGGCGGCGTAGCCATGCCTGCCGAACTCCTCCGTGGCCGCCTCCAGCATCTGCCGGCGACGGCGCTCCCGCGGGACTCCCTTGGTGCCGGCTTTCGAGGAAGGGGTTGCCATGGGCCAATATTATCAGTAGGTAATTTACCGCTAGGTAAATTACCTCGACCCCTGGAGCGCCGCCATGGCCGGCACCACCTCGCAGCCCACGTCCCGCACCCGCTCCTGGTGGGGCTGGGGCTGGACGGACGCCCATCCCGACGACGCGGAATGCACCGCGATGGGCGCCCTGCTCCCCGGCACCCTCGGCCGCCCGCTCCCCGTGCCCCGCGTGAGCGACCTGGAGATCGCCGGTCCCGCCGTCGAACCCCCGCCCAGCCTCGCCCACCTGGTGAGCACCGATCGCGAGGACCGCGCCGCCCACTCCATGGGCAAGGCGTACCGGGACGTGGCGCGCGCCCTGCGCGGCCGCCCCGGCCGTGTCCCCGACCTCGTCGCCCGCCCCACGGACGACCGGGACGTGGCCGATCTGCTGGACTGGGCCGGTGAACGGCAGGTCGCCGTCGTCCCGTACGGCGGCGGGTCCTCGGTCACCGGGGGCGTCGAGTACCGCGGCGACGCCCACCGGGCCGTGATGTCCCTCGACCTGACGGCCATGGGCCGCGTCCTGGAGGTCGACACCGAGGGCCGGGCGGCCCGCATCCAGGCCGGCACCCTCGGGCCGAGCCTGGAGGACCAGCTGCGACCGCACGGCCTCACCCTGCGGCACTTCCCGCAGAGCTTCGAGTTCTCCACCCTCGGCGGCTGGCTCGCCACCCGGGCCGGCGGTCACTACGCCACCGGCCGGACCCACATCGACGACTTCGTACAGTCGCTGCGCGTCGTCACCCCGGCCGGCACCAGCAGCTCGTGGCGGCTGCCCGCCTCCGGGGCCGGCCCCTCCCCCGACCGCCTGTTCCTGGGCTCCGAAGGAGCCCTCGGCGTCATCACCGAAGCCTGGGTCCGGCTGCAGGAACGCCCGCGCCACAAGGCCTCCGCCGCGGTCGCCTTCGCGGACTTCCAGGGCGCGCTCCGGGCGGTGCGCGCCCTTGCGCAGTCCGACCTCTCCCCCGCCAACTGCCGTCTGCTGGACTCCGGTGAAGCCGCGCTCTCGGGTGCGGCGCACGACGGCAGCTCCGTACTGGTGCTCGGGTTCGAGTCGGCCGACGAACCGGTGGCCGCCCGGCTCGAACGGGCCGTCGCGCTGGCCCGCTCGCACGGCGGCCGGTACGGCGGAGCGGACGGAGCCGTCGGCGACCGGGACGGGGCCCCGGACGGCGAGGGGGCCGTGAGCGCGTGGCGCTCGGCCTTCCTGCGGATGCCCTACCTCCGCGACGGTCTGGCCAGGATGGGCGCGGTGGTGGAGACCTTCGAGACGGCGGCCACCTGGGACCGGATCCCCGGGCTGATCGACGAGGTACGCAGGGAGGTCGGTGCGGCGGCGGTCAAGGCAACCGGACATCCCGCGACCGTCAACTGCCGTCTGACGCACGTGTATCCGGATGGTGCGGCGCCCTACTTCACCGTCCTCGCGGCCGGCCGGGCCGGTGACGAGGTGGCCGTCTGGGACGAACTCAAAGCCGTCGCGAGTGAGGTGCTGCACCGCCACCGGGCCACCATCACCCACCACCACGCGGTCGGCCGGGACCACCGCCCGGGCTACGACCGCCAGCGCCCCGAGCCCTTCGCACTCGCCCTGCGGGCCGCGAAGGGGGCGCTCGATCCGCGGGGCATCCTCAACCCCGGGGTGCTCGTGGACTGATCGGGGCCGGGCGCCCGGACACCCCGAAGGGGCCGGGACCGTCGGGCGACGGCCCCGGCCCCTTCGGCCGGAGTTCGGTGGGCGTCCGCTCAGACGCGGTCGGCCGCGATCAGGACGTACTGGAAGGAGCCGTCCTTGTAGGACTCGATGAACGCCTCCTCGATGCCGGTCACCAGGGAGGACGTGGCCCGCAGCTCCCAGTACGGCAGGGTCTCGGGGGTCAGGTCGATGACGGCCTGCGGTACGAGACGGTTGTCGGCCATCGCGCGCAGGTACTCGCGGCGGGAGTGGATGTTGCACTCGAAGTGCGCGTTGATCTGGGAGACCCACTTCGAGGGCTGGCCGTACCGCGGGTTCCAGCAGCCGGTGATGGTCACGTAACGGCCGCCGACCGCGAGGACTCGGGAGTGCTCGGCGAACAGGTCCTGCAGGTCGACGTACATGCTCGACTCGTTGTTCCAGGAGCCCGCGGCCTGCCCGGTCTCGAAGGGCGTGCTGAGCATGTTGCAGACGCGGGCCCGGACGTGGTCCCCGATGCCGAGTTCCTCGGCGCGCCGGTTGGCGAAGTCGGCCTGCTTGGCCGACAGGGTCACACCCTCCACCTTGCACCCGAAGCGCTGGTGGGCCATGACCATCGAACCGCCGCGGCCGCAGCCGGCGTCGACGAGGGTGTCGTCGCGCTCGATGTGGCCGAGGTGCTGAAGGAGCAGTTCGGCCTGCGCCGACTCCAGGCGGTGGAGCTCGGCGATCAGCTTCTTCTCATAGGCGCTGTCGGCGGTGTCGCCGAGAGCGGCGTGGTCGATGTCGCCGATGCCGTAGTGGTGGTGGTAAAGGCCGTCGACGTCGCCGAGGCGGAGGTTCACGGGCCTGGCTTCGTGGTCCCAGTAACGGGCGATATCCCCCTGGTAGGGGGTCGCCGGGCCGGGGATGAACACGGAGGAGGTACCGGCAGCGGTGGTGAGATCGGTGCTAGTCATGGACAATTCCCATCTTTACCAGAAATCGGGCAGGCTGTAGCGATAGGTGTTGGTCTGGTGCCAGTAGTGGTTGCCGTCGACCCATACGGCCACCCCCCGCAGGAAGCGCTGCACGCTCGGGACGGGGCAGGCGAGGGCCAGCTCGGCGGCCGCGGCCTCGAAGTCGCGCATGAGGTCGTTGTGGACCTCCACCGCCTTCAGGTAGGCGTCCTGGTCGGAGCACTTCTCGCGCTCGGCGATCACCACGGGAAGGTTCAAATGCCTTCCGGGGCCGGCCAGTTCCTTGGTGTACGAATACAGGTCGTTGACGATGGTGGTGGCGTTGCCGGCGAGCGCGATGACCCGCTGCATGGCGGGCTGCGCGTGGAGGTCCGCCGGCAGTTCGTAGCCGCCGACCGTGTCGGTGATGGTGGGACAGGGGCGGAAGTTGTTGAACTGCCGCATCGCCAGGTACTCCCACACCTCCGGGACGTACTCCGTCTGCGCCCAGGCCCCTTCGGCCAGGTAGCCCATGTGCAGTCGGGCCATGTCGTGCCGGTACCGGTCGGCCTGGGAGGGGGTGCTCGCCTGGACGAAGTACTCCATGGCGGAGCGGTAGGCACGCCTGGGGGCGTCCGAGAGCAGCGACGCCTCCCACTGCGGCGCGTACTCCTTCGTCGTGTGCAGCGGGTCGAGGGCTGTGTGGGCCAGCAGCAGGCGCCCGCCGAGGCCGATGGGCGACCCGCCGTGGTCCTCGCAGTAGCAGTCGTCGACCGCGTTCTCGGCGACCATCAGCCGGGTGGCGAGCATCAGGTGGTCGATGCTGGGGGCGTCCGGGTGGCAGGCGACCATGTAGCGCCCGACGGAGAAGCCGTCGAACTGGTCCTCCCAGTCCTCCGGGTACAAGGAGACCTCGTCCAGCGCCCAGGCCTTGATCCTGCGGCTGAGCTCCTCCACCCGTACCGGATCGGGGTCCGGCACCGGGTGGTGGTAGAGGCCGGGGATCGGACGGCCCGCGGCCGGGCCCGACGCGTCGGGCCCGGCCGGCGCGGAGCCCGCGGCGGCCGCGGCCTCGCTACGGGCCCAGTGCAGGCTCTCCGTCCCCAGTCCGCTGGGCCCGCGCAGGATCCGTTCCAGGGCGGCGGCGCTCGGCTGCGGTGCGTCCACAGCGGCCGCACTCCCGTCGGGTACGGGTACGGGGACCGGTACGGGTGCGTGCGCGATTGCGGGCGTCAGTACGGGCGGCCCCGTGGGCAGGGCGGGCGGGGACGGTGGCGAGGGCTCGACGGGCCCGGCGCCGGCGGCGGGTTCGACACCGGCGGCCAGGGCGTTGGCGAGGATGTGGGCCCCGAAGGAGGCCGCCGCGGCAGGAAGACTCGACTGCAGGGGGGAAGGCCCAGGATCGGGCATCCGTAACTCCTAGGTGACGTAAGTGGGTTGTCCCGGATCCCGGGCATGCTCGGCGGGCCAGGACAGGCCGGGTCCTGGCTGTCGTGGCCGTCGGGCTGGTCCTCTTAGTCCCGCCTGCGGGCGATCTGCACGTTCTCCAGCACACCGAGCGCGTCGGGCACCAGGATGGCGGCGGAGAAGTAGGTGGTGACCAGGTAGGAGATGATCGCCTGTTCGCTGATCCCCATGAAACGGACCGACAGACCCGGCTCGTACTCCTCCGGGATTCCGGTCTGACGCAGACCGATGACGCCCTGGTTGTCCTCGCCCGTTCGCATGACGAGCACCGAGCTGGTGTTCTCCTTGCTGATCGGGATCTTGTTGCAGGGCAGGATCGGGACCCCGCGCCAGGCCGGGACCTGCTGCCCGCCGACGTCGACGTGGTCCGGGTAGAGCCCGCGGGCGTTGAACTCGCGCCCGATCGCGGCGATCGTCCTGGGGTGGGCGAGGAAGAACTTGGAGCCGCGGCGGCGGCAGAGGAGCTCGTCGAGGTCGTCCGGGGTGGGCGGGCCCGAGTGGGTCTGGATCCGCTGCTTGAAGGCGGCGTTGTGGAGCAGACCGAAGTCCCGGTTGTTGATCAGCTCGTGCTCCTGGCGCTCGCGCAGCGCCTCGATGGTCAGCCTGAGCTGCTCCTCGGTCTGGTTGTGCGGCCCGTTGTAGAGGTCGGCGACCCTCGTGTGAATGCGCAGCACGGTCTGTGCGATGGAGAGCTCGTACTCGCGCGGCTTGAGTTCGTAGTCGACGAAGGCGCCGGGCAGGTCCGCCTCACCGGTGTGGCCGGCGGACATCGCGATCTCGGCCTCGCCGTGCCGGTTCTGGCGCTGCTGCGGGAGCATGCTGAACCGGTCGATGTGGGCCTGGAGTTGCGGCGCCGCGGCGAGCACGGAGGCGAAGTCGCCGCGGGAGAGGGTGAGCAGGATGCCGGGGGTCTCGGCGGTGGCCGTGTAGTCCCAGGTGGCGTCGGCGTCCAGCAGGGCGTTCTCGCCGAACCGGTCGCCGTCCGCGAGCACGGCGACGGCGACGTCGTCACCGTACTTGCCGACGGAGGTCTGGCTGATCCGGCCGTGGGCGATCAGATGGATCTGGTCGGCGGGGGTACCGCGCTCGACGATCACTTCACCGGCGCGGAAGTCGCGCTGGACGCAACGGCCGGCGAGAGCGGTCAGCACCTCGTCGTCCTCGAAGCCGCGCAGCAGGGCCAGTTCTCCGAGTTCGCGCGGGATCACGCGGACGTTCGCGCCGTCCTGGACGAACTCGATGGTCCCGTCGCCCACGGTGTACGTCAGTCGGCGGTTGACCCGGTAGGTGCCGCCCTTGGTCTCCACCCAGGGGAGCATCCGCACCAGCCAGCGGGAGGTGATCTCCTGCATCTGCGGGGCGGACTTGGTCGTACTGGCAAGGTTGCGGGCGGCCGCCGTGCTCAGGCTGGACTGCCGCGGCGGCTCCAGCTGCGCTTCCGGGCTGGTGTCAACGGTCATCGGTCGAGCTCTCCTTCGTAAGGGTGGTGATCGGCGCGTGCGCGCGTCACCGGAGAACGAGGAAAAAGAGGGGCGAATATCCGGGAATCCGTCCAGATCCGTGGGAACAGTAACGGCCGGTACGCCCACTTGAGCCTGAAAACCGTTGGCGTTACCTCGATGCGGTGATCTTGTCCGGCAGGTGGTTTGCCGGGGTTATGGACGATATTCGGCCTTGCTCACGAACACGGCCGAAAAGCGGTGCGGCGAACGGCCCCTCGGGCCACTTGCACCTGCTCGCGAGGTAGGGAGTGTGCGCCTCGGGGTGCGCGGACGATTACTCTGCCGGGGAACCGAAATGATCACGTTTGCGTCTTCGGTCGCACATGGCCGGCCAGGAAGAGGAGAACCTGACGTGAAGACCCAGGGCGCATCACCGTCCCGCCGCGCACTGCTGACCGTGGGAGCGGGGGCGGCGCTGGCCGCCGCCCTGCCGGTGGGGGCGGCCCGTGCCGCGTCCCGGCACGGCGAGGGAGAGGTCGTGGCGCGACTGCGCGAACTGGAACGTGAGTACGGGGCGCGGCTGGGGGTGTACGCACGGGACACGGCCACCGGACGCACCGTGGTCCACCGGGCCGACGAACTGTTCCCCATGTGCTCCCTGTTCAAGACGGTCGCCGCGGCCGCCGTGCTCCGGGACCTCGACCACGACGGCGCCCACCTCGCGAAGCGCATCCACTACACGCTCCAGGACGTCACCGACGCGGGCGGCGGATCGATCACGGAACGGCCCGAGAACATCGCGGGCGGCCTGACCGTGGCGGAACTCTGCTCCGCCGCCATCGCCCAGAGCGACAACGCGGCCGGCAATCTGCTGCTGCGCGAGCTGGGCGGCCCCACCGCGGTCACCCGCTTCTGCCGCTCGCTGGGCGACCGCACCACCCGCCTCGACCGGTGGGAGCCCGAGCTGAACTCGGCGGAGCCGTCGCGGGTGACGGACACCAGCAGCCCTCGCGCGATCGGACGGACGTACGCACGGCTCGCGCTCGGCGACGCGCTGGACTCCGGGGACCGGGAACAGCTGAACCGGTGGCTGCTGTCCAACACCACCAGTGGCGACCGCCTGCGGGCCGGCCTGCCGAAGGACTGGGCCGTCGCGGACAAGACGGGCGCCGGGTCGTACGGGACGAACAACAACGTGGGCATCGCCTGGCCGCCGGAACGCCCTCCGGTGGTCCTGGCCATCATGTCGACCCGGCCCGAACCGACGGCGCCGCGCGACAACACGCTGATCGCCCGCACCGCGAAGCTGCTGGCGGACACGCTCGTCTGACGCCGGGCCTGATCCGCAGGCCGCTCGAACGCTTCAGGATCCTGCCGGGTCGGCGCGGTTGTCACATCCGGCAGGTCCGTTCGGTCTCTGCTACGGAAGGCGACGACCGAAGGGGATCGTCGTCGCCGTGGCGGTCCTCTTCTACCGCCGCACCACCGTCGATGAGCCGGGCGGGACGTCGTCCCGTGCCGCCCGTAGGTCGGGGCTTCTTCCGCAGTCCAGGCAGCACACCGGCCGGGCGGCGCCCGACCCCGAGCTGGAGCGGGCGGCTGCCGCAGCCGCCCGGGGCAGTTGGGAGCCGGCCGCCCGGTTGATGGCCGGGACCAGGGAACGCGCCGACTGGGCACGCCGCTCCTCCTACGCCGCCACCCTCGGCTCCCACCGAGCCGCGCGCCCCGACAGCTGGCTGCACGCGTGGGAGGCCGCGGCCGGGCCGGACGACGCCGACCTCGCGCTGGTGCGGGCGAAGGCGATGGTCAACCTGGCCTGGCACCGGCGTGGCGGCGGCTGGGCGAAGAACACCAGCGCCGAGCAGTTCGCCGGATTCCACGCCACCCTGGCCCGGGTGCCGCAGGAGAACGCACGCGCGGCCGAGTTGAACCCGGAGGACCCCACGCCCTACGTGAACGAGATATGGGCGGGGCTCGGCCTCGGCTACGACGAGGAGGGCATGCAACGGATCTGGAAGGAGATCACCACCCGCGACCCGCACCACTACGACGCGCACTACGCGGCGCTCCAGTACTGGTGCGCGAAGTGGCGCGGCTCGGAGGAGCGCGCCGTGTCCTTCGCCCAGCGGGCAGCGGCCGACGCACCGCTCGGCAGCCTGCTCACCGCGCTGCCCCTGATCGCCTGGTACGAACACCGTGACACGGACGCGCGTTCCGCCGCCTTCCGGTCACCCCACCTGGTGGCCCTGGTCGATGCCGCTCTGGCCGACGTCGCCGCGGCGCCCTCGAACCATCCGAACACGGCCGAAGTACGCCACCTGCTCGCCTACTTCCTGACCCGCCAGAAGCGGTACGACGCGGCCCTGGAGCAGTTCCGTCTGGTCGACGGCTACGTGAACGCGCTCCCGTGGAAGTACTGGACCGACCCGGCGGCGACGTTCTGCCACTGGCGCGACCGCGCGGCCCACCGCGCCGGCCGAGCCCGCCGGCGCTGAACCCGCCACCGGCCCGACGTCGGCCGACGCCGGTCGGCCTCGGAGGGCCCCGCCTACGGCCTCGGACAGGGGGTGGCCTGGTGGTAGTACATCTGCCACTCGGCTCCCGCACCCTGCCGGCGCCAGAGCGAACTCCGCCGTGCCCGATGTCCGTCGATCACGGTTTCGTAGGTGAGGTGCACCAGCCCGGGTGCCAGCAGGACACCGGTCATCTCCGAGGGCTCATAGCGCGGGCCGCCTTCCGCCGAACCGTCCATATCGGGCAGCACTGCGAGCATTTCCTCATACGTCCACCGCCGGCCCGAGGCGCCCACCTCTACGAAGTGCGGGTCGAGGAGTTGCCGGACCAGCGACTGCGACATGCGCACGCCGGGGTCCATCAGACGCAACTCACCCGCGATCGCTGCGCCCACCTCGTCGGTCTCTCTGCTCATACGGGCATCTTCGTCGAGGCGACCGGGGCAACCGCAACCGGGTTACTCCCGTCGGGCTCGGAGGCCGTCCAGGGTGAGGTCGAGGAGGCGTTCGGCCTGGGCGCGTTGTTCGGGGCCGGCCGAGGTGAGGGCGATGCCGGCGAGGGCGGCGAACATGTCGGTCGAGGTGATGTCGGACCTGATCGCGTTTGCGGCGGTACAGGCCTCCATCAGAGAGGTGAGGGCGTCCTGGATCAACCGGCGGCTGTCGGCATAGGGGTTGGTTCCCGCCACGAGAACGGCCCGCATCGCGTCGGCCATGCCCATCTTGGCCGTGGCGTAGTCGATGAAGCGGCGCGTCCAGGCGTGCAGGGCCCGGTCCGGCGGCATGGTCTCCAGGAGGGTGGGGACGGCGTCGCACAGGCGGGCGACCTCGTTGCGGTAGGCCGCCTCGATCAGGGCCTCCCGGGTGGGGAAGTTGCGGTAGAGGGTGCCCGTGCCCACACCGGCCTCCTTGGCGATGCGCTCGAAGTGCGCCTCCAGGCCCTGTTCGGTGAACACGCGCACCGCGGCAGCCAGGATCTTGTCCCGGTTGCGCTGCGCGTCGGCCCTCAGCGGGCGTTCTGCCTCTGCGGCCATCAACAGCTCTCCCCTCCTTCCGACTTGCCCCGCTTGTTAAGTGGAGGAGCCTCCGCTTAGTCTGAGTTGAAGTGGCGGCGCCTCCACTTTCACTCTAGGGCATGCATCGGCCTGCCCGTCCTCTTCCGAAGGGACTCCCGCCATGTCGGGAATCGAAGGCAAAATCGTGGCCGTCACCGGCGCGGGCAGCGGCATCGGCGAGGCCACCGCCCTCCTGCTCGCCGAGCGGGGCGCGAAGGTGGTCCTCGGCGCACGCCGCACGGAACGCCTGGAGGCTCTGGCCGCCCGGATCGAGCAGGCCGGCGGTCAGGCCGCCTGGATCCGTACGGACGTGACGCGGCGCACCGACCTGGCGGGCCTCGTCGACCTGGCACGGCAGCGCTACGGCAGGCTCGACGTGCTCGTCAGCAACGCCGGCGTCGGGCTGATCTCCCCGCTCGACGACCTGCGCGTCGACGACTGGGAGGAGATGATCGACGTCAACCTGAAGGGCGTCCTCTACGGGATCGCGGCGGCCCTCCCCGTCTTCCGGGAGCAGGGGGCCGGCCACTTCGTGAACACCGTGTCCACCGCCGGACTGCGCGTCGTACCGCTCCAGTCGGTGTACGCGGGCACCAAGAACGCCGTGCGCACGATCTCCGAGGGCCTGCGACAGGAGGCCGGGGACAGCCTGCGCGTGACCGTCGTATCGCCCGGCGCCGTCCGTACGGACTTCACGGAGCGCATGGACCCGGAGGCCCGGGAGCGGATCGACCGGATGATGGAGACCGCCCTGTCGCCGGACGCGGTGGCCCGCGCCATCGCCTTCGCCATCGAGCAGCCGGACGGTGTCGACGTGGGCGACATCGTCGTACGTCCCACCGCGCAGGCCTGACGGCAGGGGGACCGGCTCCGGCCGGCGCGAGCCCGCCGGCGCCGGTCCCCCGGAACCGCTTCCCTACGGGGCCATCTCGTACGTGCCGGACAGCGCCTCGACCCGTGCCCAGACGCGCGCCGCGCGCGCCTCGTCGACGACCGGACGCCGGACCGCGGCGAGCGCCCAGTCCTGCTGGGCCGCGGTGGCGGAGTCCTTGCCGTACAGCTCGACGGCGTGGCCGGAGAAGTCGCGGACGAGCACGGAGAACAGCTCGTCGAGCACGGACTCGTCCAGGTCCGTCAGGCGGGCCTGCTCCAGGACCAGCTGTCCGTAGACGACCAGCGCGAACAGCTGGCCCACGGAGAGCAGGAAGTCGAGGTCACGGCTCTGCTCCTCGTCCGGCGCGACGGTGGCCACGAACGCGCAGAGGGCGTCGGCCTGCTCGCGGAACCGGGCCACGTTCGGCACGGCGGCGTACGCGTCGTAGGCGGTCCGCCAGTCGTGGAAGCGTACGGAGCCCAGGCCGCGGGCCGGTCCCTGCTGGAACAGGAAGGCGTCGTCGGCCGCGTCGAGACGGGTCGGCACCTCGGGGTACTCGACCGGGTTGAGCAGGTGGTTGTGCATGAACTTCAGGATCAGGGCGAGGTTGACGTGGACCGTGCCCTCCAGCTTGGGCAGGCCCCGGATCTCGATGGCCGCCTGCGCGAAGTAGTTGTCCTTCTCGAAGCCCTTGGCGGCGATGACGTCCCACATCAGGTCGATGACCTTCTCGCCCTCCGTGGTCACCTTCATCTTCGTCATCGGGTTGAAGAGCAGGTACCGGCGGTCGTCCGGGCCGGCGGTACGGAAGTAGTCGACGGCGCGGTCGCTGAAGAGCTTCATCCCGACCAGGCGGACGTACGCGTCGGCCAGCTCCCGGCGGACGTGCGGGAAGGCGGTGACGGGGCGGCCGTAGAGGACGCGGTTGTGCGCGTGGGTGACGGCCTCGTACATCGCGTGCTCGCAGATGCCGATGGAGGCGGTGCAGAGGTTGAACTTGCCGACGTTGACGGTGTTCAGGGCGGCGTCGAAGGCGGCCCGGCCGGTGTGCAGGACGTCCTCGGCACGGACCGGGTAGTCGTCGAGGCGGAACTCGCTGACGTACTTGGAGGAGTCGACGACGTTCTTCACCAGGTGGTAGGCCGCGTGACGGCTGTCGGCGGCGAAGAAGACGTAGCCGTCGGGGCCCTCGATGTCGGTGCGGCGGCCGAAGACCGAGACGAGGCCGGCGGCGTTGCCGTTGCCGATGTAGTACTTGGAGCCGGTGGCGCGGAATCCGCCGGCACCGTCTTCGTCGACGTACGGCTGCAGCAGCATGTCGGTGGAGTAGATGTCGGCGCCGTGGGTCTTCTCGGACAGGCCGAAGGCGAACACCTCGCCCTCGGAGAGGAGCTGCGCGGCGCGCTCGCGGGCCTCGGCGTTGTCGCTCTGCCAGACCGGACCGAGGCCGAGGATGGTGACCTGCCAGGCGTACCAGTAGTCGAGGCCGTAGAAGCCGAAGATCTCGTTCAGGGCCGCGATCCGGGCGGTGTCCCAGCGCTTGTCGGACTCCCCCTCGCCGGCGGCGGTGGCCGGGGTGAGGAAGGTCGCGAAGAGGCCCTCCTTCGCGGAGAACGCGAGGAAGTCCGCCAGCCACGCGCGGGAGCGGTAGTCCTCGATCAGCCGGCGCTTGCCGCGGCTCTCGAACCAGTCGACGGTGGCGCGCAGCAGCCTGCGGGTCTCGGGGTCGAAGTGCGCCGGGTCGTAGGTGTGCGGGTTGAAGAGCAGGGCGTCTGCCATGGAGGTTCACCTTCCGAGGGGTTGGGGTCGGGCGCGTGGAGGGGCGATGCGGCGGGTGCGGCGGTGCGGCCGTGCGGTTCAGGCGGTGGCGGTCGGCGCGGTCCCGCCGAGCCGGTGCAGGGTGGCGAGGACGTCGTCGAGCCAGGCGATCGTCATCCGCTCGTACGCGATGCCGCCGCGCAGTACGACGTGCTGGAGCTCCTGACCGGCGTCGAGCGGTGCGGGGGCGTCCGGCCCGGTGAAGTCGCGCAGTTCACCGGCGAGGTAGCGGGCCAGCCGGTCGCTGTGCGCCCGGTGGTGCCGCTCGACCTCCTGGACGAGCGCTGCCGGGTCGTCGAAGGCCACGCCGCGGATCTTGACCGCGAGGTCGTGGCGCAGGCTCTCGGGTTCGATCGGCTCGTGCAGCCACCCGGCGAGGGCGGAGCGGCCGGGGCCGGCCACGGAGTACTCCTTCTTGTCCGGCCGGCCCTGCTGCGGCACCTCGCGGACGGCGAGCAGCCCGTCGCCCTCCATGCGCGCCAGGACGCGGTAGATCTGCTGGTGGGTGGCGGTCCAGAAGTAGCCGATGGACCGGTCGAACCGGCGGGCCAGCTCGTAGCCGGAGCCCGGCTTCTCCAGCAGGGAGACGAGGATCGCGTGGTCGAGCGCCATGCCACGATCTTTCTATGCAACTCGTTGCATAGACAAGCGGCAGTGCTCAGGTGAGACGCGGCTCACCCGCTCCCGCTCCTCGACCGCCCGGCGGCTGTGTCGGCCAGCCGCTGCTGGACGAGTGGGCCTACCGGGTGGATCCGGGAACCGGAAGGGCGTCGCGGGCGTTGGTGCGACCATAGGAAGGTGATCAGCCGGTCCCACCGGTCGGCTGGCCCCCGCCGGTATCCGCGCCTTCCGATGACTCCGAGGGGAGCCGTTCATGAGCACGGCGAAAGACCTGTTCATCATCGCGATGGACCCGCCGCCGGACCGTTCCGTCGGGCAGGGCGACCTGTCGCTCGCCCTCGCGGGAGCCGAGCTGATCGATCTCCTCGACGCGCAGGCCGCCTCCCTGGACGGCGACCGCATCGTGCCGGGCGCACAGCCGGAACTGCACGACCCCCTGCTGGACGAGGCCGCGTCGGCGCTCACCCGCCGGACGCCCTACGAGCGGGTCGACGAGTGGCTGTGGCGCCGTGGCCGTGACCTGTCCGCGGCGTACCAGGCCGCTCTGGAGGAAGCCGGTGAGCTGACGCGGGGACGGCGCGGCCTGCTGCCCTTCGGGAACGACCGCATGGAGGTGGCCGATACGCCCGCCCGCCGCCGGGCGCTGGGCCGCCAGGAGGAGGACGAGCCCGTCCTCGCCGCCCTCGCCTCGGTCGTGGGCATCCGCAGCGACGATCCCGAGGCCGAACCGCGCCCGGGCGACGAGGCCGTGACGACCGTGCTGGCCGTCGTCAGCGACGCGGTGATGGAACTGGAGGCCGTCCGCCAGCGGCGGACCATCGAGAACGCGGCGTTCGCCAATATCTGGCGCGGCCCCTGAGGCCCGCTTCCAGGGCGGCGTCGCGCAGGTCGAGGGCGTGAGGACCTCGTTCTGGTCGGAGCGGCCGAAGCCGCGCCGGTCGTCACCGCGTACGCCCGGGCTGCCCGACTTTCCTTATGGTGCACGGGTGTTGGCACGAGAGCGGACGGGCCCGATCACCGCGCCCGTCGCCGGGCGCGCTCGGCCGCGCGCGCTCGGCCGGGCGCCGTCAGCCGGCGTCGAGGACGAGGTCGGCGCGGTGGCGGCCCAGGCCGACGAGCCGGGCGTTGGGTTCGTCCGAGCGGGCCACCCACGCACGCGCGTGCGCGGGGTCCTTGCCGTGCCGCACGTGACGGTCGATCAGCCGGTCCAGGCGCAGGTCCTCGGCGGGGGCGAGGTACCAGGCCTCGTCCAGCAGTGGCCGTACCGAGGCCCACTCCCCCGCGTCGTGCAGCAGGTAGTTCCCCTCGGTGATCACCAGGGGTACGTCCGGGGCGACGGGGATGCTGCCGGCGATCGGCTCCTCCAGCGAGCGGTCGAAGGCGGGCGCGTACACCGTGGGCCCCTGCGGTGCCCGCAGCCGCCGCAGCAGGGCGACGTAGCCGGCGGCGTCGAAGGTGTCCGGGGCGCCCTTGCGGCCGGCGCGGCCCAGCCGGTCCAACTCGGCCCCGGCGAGATGGAAGCCGTCCATCGGGACCACCACGGCCCGATCCGGCCCGAGCGCGTCCGCGATCCGGGCGGCCAGTGCCGACTTTCCGGCTCCCGGGGGCCCGGCGATGCCCAGGATGCGCCGCTCGCCCGCGGCGGCCAGCGCCTCCGCCCTCGTCACCGGTTCCGTCGTACGCATCCGCCCATCCTGCCCGAGGAGTACGGCCCGGCGCCCCTGCCCGCGATCGGGAGGGCGCCGGGCGGCGGGTCAGCAGCGGGGGCAGGCGTCGCGGATCACGCGCCAGGTGAAGGTGGTGGAGGCGGCCGCGCCGGTGGTGTCCTTGGCCGTGACGGTCACCGTACGGACGCCGCTGCCGCGCAGGAGGCCCGAGATCAGGCCGGTCGAGGAGTTGATCGAGGCACCGGTGGGCAGGTTGACCGCCGACCAGGTGTAGGGGGCCGCGCCGCCGGTGGCGGTCATCGGTAAGTACGCGTGGTCGTACTGGAGGGACACCTGGTTGCCCGGGTTGACCACGGACGGGGCGGCGGCAGCCGCCGCGCGCGTCACCGCCGGGCCGGTGGACGGGTGCGGCGCGGCGAAGGACGGACCGACCGACGCTGCCAGGACGGCGGTCAGGCCGACGGCCAGTGCCGCCAGTCTGCGCGAGGTGCGCGGGGTGCGGGTGGATGTGCTCAACAGGACCTCCGAACTCGTCGGGCGGGGGCGGCGTCCCGGTACGGGTCCGGAGGCCGCCATCACCCGTTGTGGGTATGAGTGTTCGAGGTGCGTGGCGCGTCGGAATCATAGGTGGGCCCGGCCGTCCCGTCGATGGCGTCGCGGTCGGCCGCACGGCCTACGATGTCCGCCATGCCCGGTACGGTCTCCGTCCCGCTCGACCCGCCGCCCCGCGCACGCCTGCGCTCCGCCGCCCGCCTGGCCGTCTGCGCCGCCGTGCCCTGGTTCCTCTGTCTGTGGTGGGGCACGAGCACGGTTCCGGTGCCGGCCGCCCTGCCGGCCGTACTGATCCTCCGCGAGGACGTGTACGACGCCCCGCGCAGGGGGCGGGACCGGCTCGTGGGCGTCGTCGTGGGCGTGGCGCTGACCACGTTCGTGCTGCACTGGCTGCCGCCGCCCACGGGCTCCTCGGTGACCTCGGTGTCCTGGGCGGCCTCGGTGTCCTTCCTCGCCGTACTGGCCTGCGGCTGCGCGGGCATGTACCTGATGTACCGGGGCGGTGCCCCCAACCAGCAGGTCCTGATCACCGCGCTGGTGATCTACGCGACCGCCGTCCCCGGCTACGCCCTCGCCCGCCTGGCGGAGAGCGCCGTCGGCATCGCCGCCGTCGTCCTGCTGGGGCCGCTGCTGTGGCCACCGGACCCCTACCGGTCGGCCGCGGCCGGCCTCGACACGTACCGGGGCGGCCTCGACGGCCTCCTCGGTACGGTCGCCGCCCGGCTCGGCGCCGGCGGACCTCCCACCGCCCGAGGCACCCCCGAGGATGCACAGCTGTGGCTGAGGCCGCGGAACGGCCTCGCGGCCTGTGAGCGGGCCGCTCGACGCACCCGGCTCCCCCGGCTGTACCTCCGTACGCCCGCCCGGCCGCCGGACGGGCTGGAGGAGCGGCTCAGGCTCGCCGCCCGGACCGCGCTCACCCTCCAGTACTTCACCCAGGAACTCCGGGAGCGCGCCCGGACCGACGGCCCCGCTCCGCCTCCCGCGCCGGACACCGCATCGTCTCCCGGGCCGGACGCCGCCCTGCGCGACCTCGCCCCTCTGGTCCGGGCCACCGCCCGGACCGTGGACGCCGCCCTGCGCGGCGAGGACAGTGCCGCGGTGGCCGCGGACCTCGACCGCGCCCGCGGCCTGGACCTCGCCCACCGCACGGCCCACCCCACCCGGCACGACGCCGTGCTGCGATCGGGCCTCCACCTGACCCACGAGGCCGTCGCCGACCACCTTGCGGCCCGCGGCTGACGACCGTACGGCCCGCGCTGCGCACCACCGAGGACGAGGTGCCGCGGCTCGCCCCCGCCCCGGCCGGGCCGAGCGGTGCCGGCCGGGGCGGCGGGCGGGGCCACCGATAGGCTCGTGCCCCGACCGGGGAGATGAAGGATCGATGACGTTGAACGAAGGCCTCAGGGTGGGCATCCGGGTGCGGCTGGCCGCCGACCTCAGGCTGTCGACCGGTCCGGTCACGCCGGAGGGGGAGACCGTCGCCGGCTTCCTGGCCCTCGCGGCCGGCACCGAGGGCACCGTCGAGCGGGTGGACGAGCACGAGCGGCACAGCGGCAAGGACGTCGTGGAGTACGAGCGGCTCACGTCGCTCCTCGAGTCCTTCGGGCACCAGATGCCGGAAGCGAGCAGGAAGCGACTTCAGGAGAACGTCGCCTCGCTGGAACCCGCGTGGATCGCCCACCAGGCGCAGAAGCTGCGCGTGAGCGTCCGCGTCCGCTTCGACAACGGGTTCCTCCTCGACGGCGCGCACGCGGAACTCTTCACCTCCACCTGAGGTTCAGGCCACCCGTCCCGTGTCCCGCGCGCCCGCGCGGACGTGGTCCGGGTACCACGCGGTGAACTTCACGGCGAGTACCAGCAGGACGACGGGGACGACCCAGTTCAGCCAGTCCCCGTGGTGCCCGGCCCGCACGGCGAGCAGGCCGAAGACCGCGATGAGCACGAACACCCCGCCCCACACGGCGGTCAGTACCCGGTTCGTCCGGCGGAACAGCGGCGAGTCCCAGTGCTCGCGCGGCACCTGCTCGCGCGCGTACTGCTCGGTGAAGGGCGTGAAGGCCAGCGATCCGAGCGCCACGGCGGCGATCACCGCGCTCGCCAGGGTCTGGGCGTACGTCTCCAGCCAGAGCAGGTCCTGCCGGTCGAGCATCAGCGCCAGGATCGAGATGGTGGCGAAGAACACCATGCCGGTGACCTCCAGCACCTTGAGGCTGCCCCGCCGCATGTCGGGCAGGTTCAGCACCAGTGAGGCGATCAGCGCGGTGAGCGCGGCCAGTTTCCAGGTACTGGGGCCCGCCACCACGTCGAAGATGATCCACGGCGCGAACCCCAGGAAGATGCCGGAGCGGCCGGCGCTCGGGGCCTTGCCATCGGTACGGTCCGCAGCAGCCATCGGGCCTCCACACGGTACGGAACGGGGCACCGGTGTGCCGGCGCCGGTACCCGCCTCGTTCCCCATCCTGCGAGCGCCCGCGGCCGGCCGCATTCCGGACCGTCTGGCAGGCCCGCTCGACGCGCGTTTCACTGGAAAGTGGCGTACAAGTACTCCGGCGTACGGACCGCGGACCCCGGGAGGCCCCGTGAACACGCACGTGCGACCCCGCTTCGACCCCACCCGCGTTCCCCACCTCCTCGGGACCTTCGCGCCCGTGTCCGAGGAGGTCGACGTCGCGGACCTGGAGGTGACGGGCGAGCTGCCGGACACCCTGGACGGCCTGTACCTGCGCAACGGCCCCAACCCGCGCTTCACGCCGATCGGCTCGTACCTGTATCCCATCGACGGGGACGGCATGCTGCACGGCGTGTGGCTCTCCGGTGGGCGGGCCCGTTACCGCAACCGCTTCGTACGCACCCCCGCGCTGCTGGCCGAGGAACGGGCCGGCCGCGCCCTGTGGGGCGGGCTCGAATCGATGATCATGCCGGACTCCGACCAGGTGGGACCGGAGCTCGCCGGCACCTTCCGGGACCTGCCCGACATCAACGTGGTCCGGCACGCCGGCCGCCTGTTGGCCCTCGCCGAATCGGCCTGCCCCTTCCGCGTGGACAGCGAGCTGGCGACGCTCGGTCGCGAGTCCTTCGGCGGGGCCCTGCCCGCGGGTATCACCGCCCACCCCAAGATCGACCCGGTCACGGGCGAGATGGTGGTCTTCTGCTACGGCCTGGAGCCGCCCTATCTGACCTGGTCCGTGATAGACCGCCATGGCGCGGTCGGCCGCGGGCCCACCCCCGTCGACGGGGTGGACGAGCCGATGATGATCCACGACATGGCGCTGACCGACCGCTACGCCGTCCTCGTCCTCGCCCCGGCCTTCTTCGACCTGGCCGCGGCGATGGCGGGCGGTTCCTTCCTGTCCTGGCGCCCCGAGCGCGGCACCCGCGTGGCACTGATCCCGCGCGACGGCGGGCCGCTGCGCTGGGCGTCCGACGAGGCGTTCTGGGTGTGGCACACGGTCAACGCGTACGACGACGGCCCCGGCGCGGACGCCCCGGTGGTCCTCGACTACGTGCAGTGGAGCCGGCTGATGCTCGGCGGTGCGGAGGACGACAACGATCCGGTCAGCGGTGGTCTGGTACGGGCGCGCATCGACCCGGTCGCGGGGAGCATGGCCCGCACCCTGCTGGACGACTCCCGGGTGGAGTTCCCGCGGGTCGACGACCGGCGCATCGGCCGACGCCACCGGTACACCGCGCTGGCCACCGAGACCGGGCGGACCGACCTGCTGCCGGGCGAGTACGACGCCGTGCGCTGGTACGACAGCGAGACGGGCACCTCCCGCGTCTGGTCGGCCGGGAACCTCTCGGTCGGCGAGCCGGTCTTCGCCCCCGAGCCCGGCGGCTCCCCCGGCTCCACCGACCCCTCCGGCGCCGAGGAACGCGGCCACTGGCTGACCTTCGCCACCGACCGTACCGACGGGTCCAGCTGGTTCCTGGTCGTACCCGCCGAGGACCCCGCCTCCGGCCCGGTGGCCCGCGCCCGCATCCCCGTCCGTGTCCCGCTCGGTCTGCACGGCTGCTGGCTGCCCACCGAGGAATGAACCCCGCCCGACGCGCCCCGGCGCCCCGGCCGTGCCACCCTGTTGCTTGGCCTCGGGAGGAGACAGCCGCGACGAACGGAGCGCGCTGTGAGCGGACCGATCCACCCCGCACGGCTGCGGCGCGCCGGGGCCGCAGCCTGCGCCGCCCTGCTGTTCGTGGCGCTCGCCCAAGGGACGGCGGCCGGCACGGACCCGCCCACACCGACGACGCCACCGTCCTCACCGACGGCGCCGCCCTCGTCCTCCGCATCCGGCGACAAGGGCCTCGGCGGGCTCGACCCGCGCATCACGGCGATCATGCGGAAGCCGGAGTACCGCAATGCCCAGTGGGGGCTGTTGCAGACCGATCCGGACACCGGCCGCGTGGTGCACAGCCTCTTCCCCGAGCAGTTCTTCATCCCCGGATCGACGGCCAAACTGCTCAGCGTCTCGGGCCCGTGGCAGACGCTCGGCGCCGGCCACCGCTTCGTGACCCCCGTCTACGCGGTCGGCGAGCGCGACGGCGCCACGCTGACCGGCGACCTCGACCTGGTGGCCCAGGGCGACCTCACCATGGGCGGCCGGACGCGCCCCGACGGCACGGTTGCGTACACCGATCTCGACCACACCTACGCCAACGACTTCCCCGGCGCCACCCTCACCCCGGAGAACCCCCTCGCCGGGATCGACCGGCTGGCCCGGCAGGTGCGCGACGCCGGCATCACCCGCGTCGACGGCGACGTGATCGTCGACAGCCGACTGTTCCTCCCCGACCCGGAGCTCGTCCCCACGCCGACGCCCCTGATCATCAACGACAACCTGATCGACCTGATGACCACGCCCGGGGACCGGGCCGGCGCGGACGCCGAGCTGGACTGGCGGCCGAAGGTGGCTCCGTACCGGGTCAGCTCGACGGTGAAGACCGTGGCGGCCGGGAAGCCCACCGCGGTCACGGTGACGGCCACCGACGGCGGCACCCGGATCCGGCTGACGGGGACGATCGCCGCGGACGCCGAGCCGCTGCTGCGCACCTCTCCCATCGGCGACCCGGCCGCCTTCGGACGCGTCGCACTGATCGAGGCGCTCGAACGTGCCGGAGTGCACGTCACGGCGGACCCGTCGGGCCCCAACCCGGTCGCGCGGCTGCCGCGCGACTACGACGGGCGGCCGCGGGTGGCCGCGTACACCTCCCCGCCGTACGCCCAGTACGCGAAGCTGATCCTGAAGGTCAGCCACAACCTGGGCGCCAACCTCGGCATCTGTCTGCTGGCCGTCACGGCGGACAGCAACCAGTGCCCGGCCGGCTTCCCGGTGCTCGCCGGCTTCCTCGACCGGGCGGGCGTCGACCGTGAGCAGGCGCAGCTCATGGACGGCCGGGGCGGCAACCCCGCCGACCGGGCCACGCCGCAGGTGCTGGTGCAGATGCTGACGTACTGGCAGCACGGCCCCGATGCGCGGATGTTCCGGGAGGCCCTGCCCGTCCTGGGTGTCGACGGCCTGCTGGCCGAGAACTGCCGCAATTGTCCGGCCCGGGGGAAGGTGTTCGCGAAGACCGGCGCGGCCGTCGGCGGGGACGCCCTCAACGACCGGCTGGCCGTCGGCGCCATCACGATCGCGGGCTACCTGGACAAGGGCGACGGCCGCTTCGACACCTTCTACGCGGGCGTCAACGGCGCCTCCACGCCGGGCGCCGACCCCACCGAGGTCCTGTCCATCGCCAACGACCTGGCTCTGATCGCCGCCTATCTGCAGGAGTCGTCGGCACCCTGACGCACGCGCTTCGGGGTGCCCCGAGACCCGTCCCGGCTACACCTGGGCCCAGGTGCGCAGCAGGGCCTGCCGGGCGCTCGGCTCCGGGGTGCCCTCCAGGGCGTGCTCCCGGCCCCACGTCTCGACGGCCCGCAGGTCGGCGGTGCCCGCCACGAAGCGGTCGAGCAGATCCTGGGAGAGCCGGGCCTCCTCGGCGAGGTAGCCTCCGGCCGCCGCCGAGTACACCGTGACCTCCTGCGAACCGTCGCCCGTCGCCAACCGCAGCGTCATCTCCGGCGGTCCCTCGCCGAGGAAGGTGCCGATCGCGGCCGAGACCACCGACCCGAGGAGCTTCGACGTGCGGCCCGCAGGGGTCTCGCTGGGCACGCCCTCGATCACCGCGGAACGCAGCCCTTCCCACGTCCACGCCCGGGGACCGTCGGGGTCCAGGGCCTCCAGCCCGTCGGCGGTCAGCCGGACGCCGACCCCGATTCCGTTCGGCGGCGAGCCCACGTACACCGCGTCCGGAGTGACCCAGAACAGTCCCACCATGGCCGCCACGCGCCACTCCCCACTCTCGTCCCCGACACCGTTCCCACCATCCATACCCGCCGCCCGGAGGGGACCGCCGCAGACACACCGGGCGGCAGCCGTACCCGGACCGGGAGAAAAATCGATGGGCCCCTGCGGCCCGGTCTGCCAGCATCCTCGAATGGGTGCAATGAACGCAGTGGCCGGCAGGGTGGCCGGCGGAGCCACCGTGGAGTTCCGGCCCACCGGCTCCTCCATGGTTCCGCTGATACGCAGTCGCCAGCAGGTGGTGGTCGCTCCGGCCGACCCGTCGAAGCTGGAGGTGGGGGACATCGTGCTCGCCCGTGTCGCCGGGACGGTGTACCTGCACCTGGTGTCCGCCGTGGACCCGGTGAGGAAGCGGGTCCGGATCAGCAACAACCGGGGCCGGGTGAACGGCTGGACCGGCCACGACCGGGTCTTCGGGATCTGCCTGGCCGTCGACGGCGTCATCCGGGCCGGCGCCGATGCGAAGACGCGGCGTAGCGCGTGAAGCTTCCGGTCACCATCCACCGGGCCCGGTTCGGCCCAGTGGAATACAAGGTCATCCGGCCGGCCCGGCCGCTGCTCGCCGCCGTACTCGTCGATCACGACAGCCACTTGGACGCCTATCTCGACCAGCAGGCCGCGAAGCTGTTCGGCGGCCTGTGGACGCTCGCCGCCTCCTCCCCTCGCTCGCTGGTCCACCTGCCGATGCGCGGTAACCCCGCCCCCGCGCACGAACCGCCGGAAGCCGGCACACGGCAGCTGGACCTCGTGCTGCTGCACCACTCGCTGCAGTTCGCCCCGTCCCGCTGGAAGGACGTCCGCGCCCGGCTCGACCCGGGGCGCCGGCAGACGGTGACGCTGCCCGCTCCGGTTCTCACCGACGCCCCCTTGATCCACCTGGAGTCACGGCACTACCGGGAGAACCGGGACCTGTTCCACGAGCACGTGCACGCCGAGACCCTGTTCATGACGGGCAGCGCGCAGGTGTTCCGGGACACCGCCCGGCACTTCGTCGAGGTCGCCCGCAACGGCCCGGGCCACGTACCGGTCCACCCGCGGCACCCCCGCTTCTGCACCACGATCCACTCCAACGCCGGTGTCCTCGGCAAGGCGCGCGAGATCCGCATCGAGTACTGCGACGAGTGGATCCGATGACCCGAAGCCGCCCGGACGGACGGGAGTTACCGTTCCCCTCATGACCACGCATACGGACGCCTGCGGGCCGATGGGACGGTTGGCCGCGCACCGAGAGATCGACCCCGGCGGGCTCGCCCGGCGGGCGGAGGTCGAGGAGTACGAGCTGCGCGCCGTATTGCGGGGCGCGACCCGGGAACCGGACCTGCTGCGGCGGCTCGCGCCCGCGCTCGGGGTCCATGCCGCGGACCTCTTCGTCCTTGCCGGAGCACCGGTGCCGGAGGATCTCGCGCCGCTGGACGCCACGGCGGGGCGATCACTCCCCTACCTGATACGCCAGTTCGTGCTGTTGCCGCCGGAGGCCAGGCGCGAAGTGCTCTGCTTCGTACGGTCGTTGCCGCAGGAGGAACGCACCGGACCCGTTCCGGACCCCCGACCGTACGAGCAGTACCCGCCGGGTTTCGGCGGCGTGCTCCTGCGGATGCTCGCCAACCGGAACCTGGACTGGAACGGTTCCGTCCGGGTCTTGCACACGCTGGCCGGCCTGTACGTGAGCCCGTCCACGATCGGTGGCGTCGGGCACGGCACCGTGGAACTCACGCACCACCTGCTGGCCGACTTCGCGATCGTGCTGGGGATTCCGGTCGCCGACCTGACCGCCATGGCCGGGCCCGTCGCGGAGGGCGGTCTCCGGCTGAGCGATCCGGTCCCGGTCCGGCACTCCGCCGGGCCCGACGCGGCCGTTCTCCTCAAGGAGCTCAGCCGGCTCAGTGCCGGTCAGGTCCGCCTGGTGGGCGCGGAGGCGGGGGTCGCACCGGGTCGGCTGTACTGACGGGCGCGGATGCTCCGCCAGGACGGCCGCCGGGGTGCCGGCGGCCGTCGTGCAGCCCGCCGGCCGTTTGACGAGGTCCGGCGCCGGATGTTCAACCTGGCGACCCCCGGCAGCACCCTCGCCGACGTCAGCGAGCTGAGCCATCGCCCCTCACCGTCCGGCGCGATCTTGGCGCAGCCGCTTGTAACCCCCCGGTGGCACCGCCCGTCACATGCGCGCAACAGGCACTTCCTACGTTGGTCCGCAACGGGATCGACCTGCACACGGCCGCGGCGGCCCGGAGCGGAGCGGTGTCGGCCGGTGGCGCGAGGGGGTCTGCTGTGGCGGAGACAAAGGCCGCGACGGGACAGCAGGTGCGTACGGTCTGCTCCTACTGCGGCGTCGGCTGCGGGATCGTCCTGGACATCGCCACGGGCGCCGACGGGCGCCGTAGGGTGTCCAGGGCGGTCGGCGACAAGCGGCACCCCGCGAACGCCGGGCGCCTGTGCACCAAGGGCGCCACGCACGCCGACATGCTGGCTGCCCCCGGCCGGCTGGAGACGGCGCTGGTCCGCGGCGAGCGGGGCGCCGAGCCCGCGGCCGCCCCGGTGAAGGCGGCCGTCGCCGAGGCGGCCTCGCGCCTGCGGGGGATCCTTGACGAGCACGGCCCCGACGCGCTGGCGCTCTACGTCTCCGGCCAGATGTCGCTGGAGGCCCAGTACGTGGCGAACAAGCTCGCCAAGGGCTTCCTGCGGACCAACCGGATCGAATCCAACTCACGGTTGTGCATGGCGAGCGCCGGCAGCGGCTACAAGCTCTCGCTCGGCGCCGACGGGCCCCCCGGCTCCTACGAGGACTTCGAGCGGGCGGACGCCTTCTTCGTCATCGGCTCCAACATGGCCGACTGCCATCCCGTCCTCTTCCTGCGGATGATGGACCGCATCAAGACCGCCGGCGCCCGACTCATCGTGGTCGACCCGCGGCGCAACGCCACCGCCGAGAAGGCCGACCTGTTCCTGCAGATCCGCCCGGGCACCGACCTGGCCCTGCTCAACGGTCTGCTGCGCCTGCTCGTCGAGGGCGGCTGGACCGACCCCGAGTTCATCGCCGAGCACACCGAGGGCTGGCAGGACATGCCGGCCTTCCTGCAGGACTACGCGCCCGCACGCGTCGCCGCGATCACCGGCATCCCGGAGGACGACATCCGGCTGGCCGCCCGCTGGATCGGGGAGGCGGGCGAATGGATGAGCTGCTGGACCATGGGCCTCAACCAGTCCGTCCACGGCACCTGGAACACCAACGCCCTGGTCAACCTGCACCTCGCCACCGGCGCCATCTGCCGCCCGGGCAGCGGCCCCTTCTCCCTCACCGGCCAGCCCAACGCGATGGGCGGACGGGAGATGGGCTACATGGGGCCGGGGCTGCCCGGCCAGCGCTCGGTCCTGGTGGCGGAGGACCGCGAGCGCGTCGAGGAGCTGTGGGGCATACCGAAGGGGACGCTGCGCACCGACGTCGGGCGCGGCACCATCGAGATGTTCGAGAAGATGGCCGCCGGTGAGATCAAGGCGTGCTGGATCATCTGCACCAATCCGGTGGCCTCCGTCGCCAACCGCAGCACCGTCATCAAGGCGCTGGAGACCGCCGAACTGGTCATCACCCAGGACGTGTTCGCGGAGACCGAGACCAACGCCTACGCCGACATCGCCCTGCCTGCCACCCTCTGGGCCGAGGCGGACGGAGTGATGATCAACTCGGAGCGCAACCTCACCCTGGTGCAGGGGGCGGCCGACCCGCCCGGCGAGGCCCTCCCCGACTGGCGGCTGATCGCCGATGTCGCCTGCGCGATGGGGTTCGCCGAGGCCTTCACGTACACGTGCGCCGAGGAGGTCTTCGAGGAACTGCGGCAGGCCTGGAACCCGGAGACCGGCTGGGACCTGCGCGGGGTCACGTACGAGCGGCTGCGCTCGGGTCCGGTGCAGTGGCCGGCCGGCCCGGGCGGGCCGGACCGCAATCCGGTCCGCTACCTCAATGACGGCGTCAGCAGGACCCTGGTCGAGCGCGCGGACGGCAGCCGTCCCCGGCTGGTCTTCCCGACGGCGACGGGACGGGCGGTGTTCTTCGCCCGCCCCCATCTGCCGGACGGTGAACTCCCGGACGAGGACTATCCGTTCGTGCTCAACACGGGCCGCGTGCAGCACCAGTGGCACACTCTGACCAAGACCGGCAAGGTCGCCAAGCTGGCCAGGCTCAATCCCGGACCGTTCGTGGAGGTACACCCGCAGGACGCGGCCGCCCTCGGGATCGCGGAGGGCGACGGGGTGGAGGTGGCCTCCCGGCGCGGGCGGGCCGTGCTGCCCGCTGTCGTCACCGACCGGGTACGGCCCGGGAACTGCTTCGCCCCCTTCCACTGGAACGACCTGTTCGGCGAGTACCTGAGCGTCAATGCCGTCACCGACGACGCCGTCGACCCGATCTCCTTCCAGCCCGGCTTCAAGATGTGCGCGGTGACGCTGACGAGGACGCTGGCTCCGGTGCCGCCCCCGACCACTCCGGTCGCGGCTCCCGCCCCGGTCGCGGCCCCCGCCCCGGCCCTGCCCGTTGCCGCCGTGCCCGCCCCGGCCCTGCCGGAAGGGGACGGCACGACGCCGACCCGCCCGGCGGCGGCCGCCCCGGCAACCGCCGCACTCGGCTCCCTGTTCGGGCTGGACGACCGCACGCCGCCCACCCTGTCCGACCGGGAGCGCCAGTACCTCGCCGGCTTCCTCGCCGGACTCGCCTCCGCCCCGCCCGGCACCGGCGTCCCGTCGCTTCCCGCCGGCGCCCCGTTCGAGGCCGGGCACGCCCTGTGGGTCGACGGGGTCCTCGCCGGCACGTACTCGCGTAGGGCGACCGCTCTGGCCGCCGCTCCCCCGGCCGCCGCTCCCCTCTCCGCCCCGGCGGAGGTCCCCGCGGCCCAGGACCCGCCGACCCGGCAGACCGTGGTCCTGTGGGCCTCCCAGACGGGCAACGCCGAGGACCTCGCCGCCACCGTCGCGGCGGCCCTGACCGAGGGCGGCACCCCGGCGGTCGTGCACGGCATGGCCGACCGCATGCCCGCCGCCCTGACCCCCGGCACGGACCTGCTGGTCGTCACCAGCACCTTCGGCGACGGTGACGCACCGGACAACGGCGCCGCGTTCTGGGAGTTGCTGGGCGCAGTCGACGCGCCCCGCCTCCAGGACGTCCGGTACGCGGTCCTCGCGCTCGGCGACTCCTCCTACGACGCCTTCTGCGGCCACGGCCGACGGCTCGACCAGCGCCTCGAAGAGCTCGGAGCCCATCGCCTCCTGCCCCGGGCGGACTGCGAGCCCGACTACGAGGAGCCCGCGGGCCGGTGGCTGGTACAGGTGCGCGAGGCGCTCGCGGCCGCCCCGGCCCCGGCGGCGGCCGAGCGGTCACGACGCGCGGCGGACCGGAATTCCCCGTACACCGCACGCCTGTCCGGCAACCGGCTGCTCGGTCTGCCCGGCGCCACCAAGGAGATTCGCCGGTTCACCTTCGACCTGGGCGAGGACGGCCCCGCGTACGAGCCGGGCGACGCGCTCGGGGTCCAGCCGGTCAACTGCCCCGGCCTGGTGACCGAATGGCTGGCCGCCACCGGTCTGTCCCCGCACGCGGAGGTCGTCGTACCGGGCCGCGACCCCATGCCCTTCACCGAGGCGCTCCACCGGCACCTGGACATCACCCGTCTCACCCCCGACCTGCTGCGCTTCATCACCGAGCACACCGGCGACCGCAGGCTCAAGCAGCTGACGCGCCCCGACAACAAGGACGGCCTCGCCCGGTGGACCTGGGGCCGCGGGCCCGTCGACGTGCTGGCCGAGTACCCGGTCCGGCTGAGTGCCCAGGAGTGGGCCGAGCGACTGCGACGCCTCCGGCCGCGGCTCTACTCCATCTCCTCCAGCCCGCTCGTCGACCCGCAGGAGGTCAGCCTGACCGTCTCGGTCCTGCGCTACGAGGGGCCGGGCGGCCACCTCCGAAAGGGCGTGGCCTCCACTTTCCTCGCGGACGCCGAACCGGGCACGCCGGTACCGCTGTTCGTCCAGAGCTCGGCGCACTTCCGCCCGCCCGCGGGCGCGGACACCCCGGCGGTCATGATCGGCCCGGGGACCGGCATCGCCCCGTTCATGGCCTTCCTGGAACACCGCCGGGCACTCGGCCACCGGGGCGGCAACTGGCTGTTCTTCGGCGAACAGCGCCGCGCCACCGACTTCTACTACCGTCAGGAGCTGGAGGAACTCCACCGGCACGGCACGCTCACCCGGCTCGACCTGGCCTTCTCCCGGGACCAGCGCGCCAAGGTCTACGTCCAGGACCGCATGCGCGAGCACGGCGCCCAGCTGTGGTCCTGGCTCCAGGACGGCGCCCACTTCTACGTGTGCGGTGACGCGAGCCGGATGGCGAAGGACGTGGATCAGGCGCTGCGGGAGATCGCGATGGCGCACGGCGGCCTCGACGCGGACGAGGCCGCCGCCTGCCTGAAGCAGCTCTCCGCGGCGAAGCGGTACGGCCGCGACGTGTACTGAGCGCATGCGGGGGCACCGGGCGAGGTCGAGGAGCCTACGCCTCGGACCGCCGGCCGGACGAGCGGAGCGCGCCGCCCGGCACGGACGACCCCTCGACCCCGACGACGTGTTCGCCGAGGGGAACCTGCGCCGTGCGCTGGAGGCCGCGGGCTGGTGCCTGGCGGAGTACGAGGACGCCGCGGGTCACTTCCTGGCCCGCGCGGTGCCACGGAGCTGACCCCACGCCTCCGGTTCAGAGGCGGTGTATCCGGTCGATGCCGTACCAGTCGGAGATGCAGGCCGCGACCCAGTCCCTCGTGTAGTCGGAGGTGTAGAAGGGCTCGGCCAGGCTTCCGATGTACATGGGCCGGTAGCCGAGGTCGGTGGCACCGGCCGCGGCCTCGGTCCGGATGCGGGAGTTCTGGGCGTCCCAGGCCACCGCCCGGGTGACCGTGGCCGTGGTGAGCTGCTTGACGTTCGGGACGAGCACGGCGAGCGAGGCCAGCGCCAGTCCGGTCGCGACCGCGACGCCCGCCGCCATCGCCACGGCCGCACTGCCCCGTCGAGCCAGGAACCGGCGGGCCCACGCGCCCAGCAGCACGCCGTAGACGCACAGCGCGAGTTCCATCGGTACGAGGTAGTTCGTCCAGGTACGGGCGTACGTCCACCCGGTCGGTCCGTATCCGCTGCGCAGGCCGAGCACCACCGCGAACGACCCCAGCACGACCACGGGCACCGGGAGCAGCAGCAGGGCGACGAGCATCCCCCGCGGGACGGATCGCTGCGGCGCGGACCGCCGCGGGACGGCGCGGCCCGGCTCCCGCTTCCCGGGCGCGGACGTGGACGCACCGATCCCCGCCGCGAGGCCCAGCAGGACCCCGAGGGCGGCGGCTCCGAGGTAGGCCCACTGCCCGGTGACGGAGTCCCACATGTGCAGCCAGTCCTCGTAGGTGCCGCGGAGTTCGCCCGCGGAGAGCACGGACTCCCGGGCCGGCTGCTGGGCCCGGCGCCACCGGGCGCCGGGTGACGTGTAGAGCACGGTCAGACCGCAGACGAGCCCGGCACACCACAGCAGGCACCAGGTGAACGGGTGCCAGGTCCGCGCCAGCTTGAAGGGGGGCAGGGTCAGCAGGGCGAGCGCGCCCGCGAGGAGACCGCTGACGAGGGCGAAGGACTCGCTCAGGGTGCCGATCGCGAACCCGATGAGGAACGCCGCGGCGAAACCGCCCGCGCGTATGCCGGCCCGCGGTTGGCGGACGGTCCAGACGGCCAGCAGGAGTGCCCACACTCCGATGACGCTCGGCAGGGTGTGGGAGATCGTGGCCGGCGCCCAGAGCAGCACCTGGTAGGTGCGCGTTCCGCCGAAGTAGACCGGCGCCTGCACGGCCAGGGAGCCGGCGATCAGGAGCAGCACGCGGGGTGGGTGACCGAGTTGCCGGAAGAGCTGGATCCCGAGCAGGACCAGGCCGGCGGTCAGGGCGACGACGATGACGGTCGGCAGGATCTTCACGCCGGTGAGTCCGTCTCCGTAGACGATGCCGCTCAGGAAGGCGTTGGTGATCCGGCCGTTCTGGGTCGTGTAGAAGTCGTGCGTGATGCCGAGGACTCCCAGGTCGCGGGACTTCCAGGCGGCGCACCAGTCGTCCGAGGTGGGCCGTACGTAGAGGCCGAGGAAGCAGCCGACGGCGATCAGCGCCCCGGCCGCCGCCGCGAGGCAGCCGCCCGCGACCGGCAGGAGCCGGCGGCCGAACCGGCGGTTGCCCTCGGTCGAAGCAGTGCTCATTCACCCGTCCTTCGCAGCGACGCGCGGCGGTTCCGGTCACCCCAATGTGCACGGCCCGCCGTCCGTCGGCATCCGCGGGCAGCCCGCCGCGCGGGTGCTCCGGCGTCTCTCTCCCCGTGTCACGGGGGTGTTCGCCCCCGCCGGGACCGTTGCTCCACTGCTCCGTGCGAGAACCGGGGGCGCGCCACCGCTCCTCGACCCGTCGGCCCCGCGGTCACCCGGGCGGCGGGTGTGTCGTGGCGGGCTCCGCTCCGCTGTCCCACGATGGGAGCCCCGGGGGCCGTGCGCGCGAGCCCGACTGAAGGAGTGGCGATGCCTGCTGCCCGGCTCGTGCGGTGGGCGGCCGTCACCGCGTCCTTCGCGAGCGTCGCCCTCCCGGTGTGCGTCGCGGGCAGCCCGGTCGGCCGCCACGGGGGCGAGGGGCGGCCGGTGTTCTTCGTCCGGCCCGTCGGGCACCAGAGCCATGGCGACGCCGAGGGGAACTACGCGCCGCTGTCGATGCTCGCCCCCACCGTCGGCCTCCTGGCCAACGCCACCGCCGCCGAGGGGGTCCCGCCGGCCGTCGCCGAGGGGGCCCAGTACGTCGAGCGGAGCCACGTACTGCGGCTGCTCTCCGGCCGGTGGAAGTACCTCCCCGCCGGCCGGACGGCGTCCGCGGTGGTGGCGCCGGAGGACCCGACGGCCCGGCTGCAGATCGCGGAGAGCCGCGCCTGGCTGGCCGCCGGCCGGGTGCCGGGCAGCTCGCCCGGGCAGCGCGCGGCGGCCGAGCGGGCCCTGCTGGCCATGCGCGGACTGCTCCGGCCGAACGGGGCGATGGCGGCGGGCTGGTCCCAGGGCTGGATGTACTCCTGGCCGCGCGACGCCAGCTTCGCCTCCGCGGCGTTCGCGCACACCGGGCACGACGCCGAGGCCTACCGGATCCTGCGCTACAGCGCCGCGACCCAGCGCAAGGACGGCACCTGGGAGGCGCGGACGAAGCTCGACGGATCGGGCCCGCCGGACGCCAGGAGGTGGCAGCTCGACGCCAACGGCTGGGTCCCCTGGGCGGCCTGGCAGTGGTACCGGACGGCGCCCGTCCCCACCCGCGGTGCCCGGCTGACCGGCCTCTACCCGATGATCCGCAAGGCGGCCGACCGCGCCGCGGCCTCGCTGGGGGCGGACGGTCTGCCCCCGGCCTCCCCGGACTACTGGGAGGTCATGACGACCACCGCGAACATCGGTACGGCCGCGCCCCTGCTGGCCGGGCTCAACGCCGCCGCGGACCTCGCCGGCGAGCTGAACCGGCCGGGGGACGCGGCCCGCTGGAGCCGCGCCGCCGGTCGTCTCTCGGCCGGGATCGCCCGGAGGTTCGCCCCGCTGGGCTATCAGCGCACCGTCGACGGGAAGCACGGGCGGGACAGTGCGGTGGCCTTCATGGCTCCGCCCTTCAACTCGGCCCCGGCCGACCTGCCCCGGGCGCTGGACAGCACGTACCGGGCCTTGCTCCTGCCGAGCGGCGGCCTCACCCCCGGCAACGATCCGACGGCGCCCTGGGGTGCGTACGCCTGGACGCCCAGCACCGCGTTCTTCGCCCTCGCGTGGGCCGGCACCGGGCAGCCGGCGAAGGCGGGGCGGGTGCTGGACTGGGTCCTCTCCAAGCGGAACTCCCTCGGGGAGCTGCCCGAGAAGGTGAACAGGTCCGGTCTGCCCTCGTCGGTCGCACCGCTGGCCTGGACGGGCTCGATCGTCGTCCTGTCGCTGGTGGCGCTCGACGGCACGCCGCTTCCCACTCCGCCGTCGAGGCCGTAGCGGGGTGTCTCCTGCGGGTCAGACCGGATCCGTTCCGTCGCCGGGCGGCGGGGCGGTGCGCAGGCGCTCCAGCTCGGAGAGCATGCGCCGGTACGCGAGCTCCTCCGCCGCTACGGCGCGCCGGAAGGGGAGGTAGTGCGGCTCCTGGCGGGCCCGGGCCGCACGCCCGGCGGTGAAGCGCTCCGCCCTCGCCCGGTCCAGGTCGTTCATCGCGGCGACGGTGCGGACATCGAGCAGCTTGTGGTCCAGGACCTCGGCGAAGGCGCGCTCCGTCGGCGCGGTCAGTCCGTCGAGATGCTTCGCGCAGCCCGCGGGGGTCGCCGTCGGACCGCAGCGCTCGTCGAGATCACGGGAGAGCGAGCTCAGAGCCGTTCCGAGCTCCGGATACTCCCAGGCGGGCGCCGTGTCGTTCCTGCACCCGGCCGTCAGCGCGCCGAGGGCGGCTATGCAGGTCAGGGCGGCCGCTGAACGGTTCCTTGTGGATCTCCCGCGCACGCAGCGGCACGGAAGGCGAAGAAGGGTCATGGAAGCCCGATCGTCCGTCGGCCCGGGTGCGTACGGCCCCGATCCGCGAGGTGGTCCGACCGTCATCCTCACCCACCCGGATCCGCCCTGCCACCGGGCGGCGCAGGTCACCGCGGGGGCTGGCCCCCGGCGGTGGCGGAGCCGGGGCGTCCGGCCTGGGCGAGCGTCCAGGGCTGGACCGCCCGGTGCCACGGGTCGGGGGTCCGGCTGCCGAGGGGCCCGGAGCCGCCCGCCGGAAGGGTCGTGATGACGTGCAGATCGGCGTCCAGGCCGAGGGCCGCCGCGACGGCCGTACCGGCCCCTTCGGCGACGCCCGCCGGGGCGCCCGTGTACAGCATCTGGGACTCCTGCCAGGCCTGCGGACCGCCGATGCCCGCCACGCCGACCGTTCCGGCGCCCGCGCGGCCCGCGAGCAGGTCGCCCGCGATGCCCACCGCGCCGTACCCGCCGAGGCCGCCGGCCTCGGCGACCGGGGAGGTCTCCGGCGCGGCCGCCCCGTCCACGCGGGTCAGGCTCGTGGCGACCGTTCCGAGGCCGGGCCGGCGGAAGAACACCCGGACGCCGTCACCCTCGGACCGCACCGAGAGCGATCCCGTGGTCTGGGGCAGTCCGGTCGCGAAGGGGCCGCCGTACGGGGCGCCCGGCGCCGGGCGGACCCAGGCCAGCACGGATCCGGCCGTGGTCGCGTACACGTGGCGCCGGCCCGACGCGTCGGTCGCGGTGACCGGGTCGCCCTGGAGGCCCGCGCCGCCCAGGGCCTGCCACGCTCCGAACGCGCCGCCCGGGGTCGTCTGCTCGCGGGCGCGGAGCGTACGACGCGAGTCGCGTACGTACACCGTCATCCGGCCCTCCGGATCCACGGCGACGGACGGCCCGCTGATCGCCGAGGTGCCGGACCGGTCCCCGGTGTCCGGGGTGCCCAGCGTCTGCCACGGGCCGAATCCGCCGTCGACCTCGCCCTGGACGGCGTACACGATCTCCCGGCCGTACTCCTGGGGCGTCGCTCCCAGGGTGGTGCGGGTGGCGAACACCGCGATCCTGCCGTCCCAGAGCCGGACGGCCGAGGCGCCGGAGTCGATGCCGTCGCCGGTCAGGAACTCGGGGCCCTGCCAGGGGGCCTGCGGGCCGCTGCGCGACCAGTACGCCATCCGGCCGTCGAGGGCGGCGAAGGCCCACAGCCGCCCGGAGACTCCCTCGGCCATCCAGGTGGTGCCGTCGCCGCGGCTGTACCGGATGGTCTGGCTCCAGCCGGCCCCGGCGGGCCGCGTCGCGGTCTTGCGGTCCCCGCAGCCGGCGGGGCTGCCGCACCAGTCCTGGTGGTCCGTCCAGGCGTAAGTCTTGAGGTAGCCGAGCTTCTCCTCGGCCGTCTGCGGGTCGAGGGTCGGGGGGAGCGAGCTGTTCGGGTAGCTCACGTAGTTCTGGACAGAGAAGTGCGGCCGGTCCGCGGTCTTCGCGTAGCGCTCGGCGGCGGCCTGCACGAAGCGGGCGCCGTACATGTGGTCCTGGTGGTCGAGGAAGGCGCCGCCGCCGTCGACCCGGCCGGGGGTCGGGTCCTGCGTGCGTATCGTCGTCGGCCGGTACGCCTCGAACACGCCCGCGATGGCCGCCACGGCCTGGTCCTTGGTGTACGCGAACGGGTCCTTGACCGGGGTTCCGGAGGTCAGCTGGGCGCCCAGAGCGGGTATGCGGCCGTCCCACAGGCCGCGCAGGCTGTCCGGGTTGTCCCCGGAGATGCTGCGGGCCTCGCGCAGCTCCATCCAGACCAGGTTGACCTGGGGCCGGGAGACCAGGACGTCCACTTCGGCGCTGCCGCCCCCGGCGGTGGGTACGGACTTCCGCTGCCAGGCGCTCGTGCGGTCCCCGGTGGCCATCTGCGCGTAGGCGGCGCGTATGCCGTTCTGCCGGGCCTCCGCGTAGGCGGCGCGGTCCGCGGGTCCGGCGGCGTCCTGCAGGTGCGGGCTGTGGGCCTCGTTCCTGCCGTCGGACTCTCCGGAGGTCAGGTAGACGGTGGTGACCTTGATGCCCGTCGCTATGGAACGGCTCAGGTCGGGGTTCATGAAGAAGAGGTCGTCGTCGGGGTGGGCGACGACCTGCAGGGCGGAGCCCTCGGTCACACTCGGGCTGAGCACCACCTCGGGGGCCGCCGCCTGCCGCTCGGTCCCGGTCCCCTGTCCGTGGGCCCAGGTCGTCACGCCGGCGACGCCGACGGAGAACACGGCAAGCAGGGCCGCGAGTCGGGTGCGGCTGGCCAGGGACATGTACGGCGCCTCAGGGGTGGTCGGTCCGGTGCGGGAATTCCGCCGGGGAGGTCAGTCGGTGCCCCGATGGCTCCAGTGCTTCCGGAGACGACCGGGGCCGATTATGTCCCGCACGTTTGTGGCTGACACACCATCAAGTCGTATTTGACTGGAAAGCCAGTTGTGCTGGAAATACAGAGTGATTGCCCGATTTGTCGGCTTTGAGGGATACGCCCGCCAATCCGGCCGGAATCGGCGTTTGCGCTGGCCACCAGCCGGTTTGCCCGACGCCGGCGGGCCGGCGCGCCCGTCCGCCGGTCGCGCCACCGCCCCCGCAAGTGGCGCATCGCACATCGCCCGCGGCGACGTCGGCACCCTCGACCGGCCCGGAGCGTGCGCGCCGATGCCCCCCGCACTGGCGCCGCCGCCCCGCTCCTCGCACGCGGTGCGAACCGGCGGCGCCGAGCACGGCGTTCGACAGGGGGCCGACTCCTCGGCGGACACCACCGCCGGGCAGGCCGACCGCCGCAGTCGTAGCATGGTCAAAACAGCCCGAATGGATGAATTCTCCACATCCGCTCGGGCGGACCGAGTCGCTCGACCGGTGTGAGGACGATCGATGCCGATGCAGCGCACCAGGGCCTCGCGCTCGCGCCACGCAATCCCCGCGATCACCGCTGCCGCGGCGGCCGCATGCCTGCTGTCCGGGGCCGCGGATCCGGGCAGGCAGGCGGCTTCGTGCCCCACTGCGCCGTCGGACAGCTTCTGGCACGCGCCGGTGGACGGCCTCCCCGTACACCCGGGCTCCGACCGGTACGTCGCCTCGATCGGTGCGGCGGAGCCGCTCCACCCGGACTTCGGATCGGGGCTCGTGGAAGGCCGTCCCTTCGGCATCCCCATCACGGTCTCGGACACGACGGTGCCGGAATCCGAGGTGACCTTCGACTACCCCGAGGAGAGCGACCCGACCGGGTACCGGATCCCGCCGAACGCCAGGGTCGAGAACGGCCCGGCGAGCGACGGCGACCGTCATGTCCTCGTCTGGGACCGGGACCGGTGCATGTCCTACGAGCTCTTCGACGCCGAGCGGCAGGGCGGCAACGCCTGGCACGCCGGCTCGGGTGCGATCTTCGACCTGCGGTCGAACGCCCTGCGGCCCGACGGGTGGACGTCCGCCGACGCCGCGGGCCTGGCCATCCTCCCCGGCCTGGTGCGCTACGACGAGGCCGCCGGCGGGCGGATCGACCACGCGATCCGCATCACCGTCCCCCGCTCCGACCAGAACTACCTGTGGCCCGCGCGGCACCAGGCGGGCGCGGCGGCGGACAGCTCGCTGCCCCCGATGGGGCTGCGACTGCGCCTCAAGAGCTCGGTGGACACCTCACAGCTGGCCCCGCAGGCCAAGGCGGTGGCCGAGGCGCTCAAGAAGTACGGGGCCATCGTCGCGGACAACGGATCGCCCTGGTACATCACCGGCGAGGAGAGCCCCCGTTGGGACAACGCCCAACTCGACGGGCTCAAGAACTTCAAGGGCTCGGACTTCGAGGCGGTCGACGCATCCGGACTCCAGCAGTCCCCGGACTCGGGAGCGGTCGCACCGCAGTGATACCCGTCGGACGGGGCACGGGCGGTATGCGAGGCGGAGTTCGCGGTCGAACGCGGTGATCACTCCAACACTCCGACACTCCAACGAGGCCCGAAGGCCCACGCCCCGCGCTCGGGGAGGGCCTTTCGGGGCGCCTTCGGGTCGTCTTCGGTTCGACTCCGGGTCGTGTGCGGAGCCAGGGGGGTACTGGGGACTGGGCCACGTGCCGACGGGCCGGACGAGGTGATGTCGAGGTCCGGCCCGTCCGCCCGTCTCTACAGGTCGAGCTGGTACTGGAGTGTCGTGTGCGTGGGCACGTAGCCGAGGCCGTCGCTGATGTGTCTCATGTGTGTGTTGCTGTCGGCGGTGTCGGTCAGGAGGCCGCCGAGCTCTGGATAGCGCCCGTGGGCCTGTCGGATCGACTCGGCCTTCATCCATCGGCCGAGGCCGTGTCCGCGGTGTTCGGGCAGCACGCCGGTGCCGTAGTGCTGGCCGTCACCCGTGCCGCTGCCGGGGACGACGAGTTCCGTGAACCCGGCGATCGAGTCGTCGGAGGTGTCGATGGCGACGACCGTGTGCAGCTGGTCGCCGCGATCTTCAACGGCCTTCGCCGCGGCCCGGACCCGGTCCACGTCCCAGATCACGATGCCGTGGTCGGTGTCGTCCATGGGCATGTCGTCCATGGCCCGGCGTGAGGCGGCAAACGTCCGGGCGAGGTCGTCAGGGACGGTTCCCTGCCATGACGCCAGCCGGTAGCCGGGATGCGGACGCTCGATGATCTCGGCGAGGGCGACGGCGTCCACGCCGGCCAGTGACAGGCGGGCGAACCTCAGGGTGAGCACCTTGCGGAAGCCGTGGGCCGGCAGGAAGTGATCGCCGGGCGATCCGGCCTCGGCCTGTGCGCTGACGCAGCGTCGGGCGTTGTCCCGGGCGGCGGCCACGGCGGTGTCGAGGAGCTGGGAGCCGACGCCCTTGCGGCGCTCCACGGGGTGGACGTGGAGGGTCAGTTCGGCCAGGTGCTGTTGTCCGCCATCGAACAGGCGCAGAAAGGCCGTTCCGACGGGGATGGAATCGGCGTCGGACGCCAGCCATGCAAGGCGTCGACTGTGCGCCCCGTGAGCGTGGTCGGTCAGTGGGGTGATGCGAAGCGACAAGGTGTCTCCGTCGTGAGGAGGTGGCAAAGGTCAGTACGCGGGCTCACCTGCTGGGCACTCCTGCGCATGTGCTCCACACCTCCTCCTCGACAGCGCCGGTCCGGATCAACATGGACGGCCGGGTGAACCTAGCTGGTCCATCGGGTGCTCGGCAAAGGGTTTGTCGAGCTTCGGAGGCCGACCGCCGCCGGAGCCGAGCTGACAACGGCGCCGGTCCGGCCCACTGCTCGTCCGTCAGATCTCCACCCTGCACAGCGCGTGATCATTCCACGACCAAGATCGACTTTCGCTACCCGCCCTGGGAGCCGTCCAGGCGTTCGGTGAGGCGGCCGTACAGCTCGGGGCGGCGGGTGCGCATGAGGCCGAACTCCAGCCAGTCGCGGCGCTGGTCGAGGTCGAGGTCGGCGACGAGGACGGCCTCGCGGTCGCGCGGGGCGCGCAGCACGACGCGGCCGTAGGGGTCGGAGATGAAGGAGGACCCGTAGAAGGTGGAACGGCCCTCCGTGCCTACCCGGTTGGGCACGATCATGAAGAGGGCACTGGCCAGCCCGTTGGCGCTGATGGCGTGCTCCCACATGGGCCTGGTGTCGAAGTCCGGCAGGTCCACCTCGGAGCCGATGGCGGTGGGGTGGACGAGGATCTCGGCGCCGGCCAGCGCGTAGGCGCGGGCCAGCTCGGGGAACCACTCGTCCCAGCAGGTGGGGAAGCCGAAGCGGGCCCCCTCGTGGGCGACGACAGGGAATCCGCTGTCGCCGGGCCGGAAGCACAGGTCCTCGCGGTAGCCGGGGAAGGCGGGAATGTGGTTCTTGCGGGTCCGGGCGATGAGCTTGCCGTCGGAGTCGACGCACACGGCGGTGTTGTAGCCGAGGCCGCCGTCCTCGGCGCGTTCGTAGAGCGAGGCGTGGACGGTGATGCCGAGCTCGGTGGCGAGTTCGGCCGCGAGAGCGACGGTGGGGCCGGTCTCCACGTCCTCCAGGTGGCGGGCGGCGCCGTCGGCCATGGGGTCGTCGGTGTTGCAGAAGTAGGGGCTGCGGCTGAGCTCGGGGAGGCAGACGACCGTGGCGCCCTGCCCGGCGGCGAGGGCCACGCCCTCGCGGAGCCGGTTGTCGTGCTCGGCGGCGTCGGCGTACCAGCGCATCTGGACGAGGCCGACGCGCAGCGGTTCGCGCTCGCCGGGCTGGGTGCGGCCGGGGGAGCCGAGCGGTGATCCGAAGGAGGTGAGGATCGCGTACGAGGTCACGGGCGGGTCGCTTTCGGGAGTCGGAGGGGCCCAGGAGGGCGCGGGAGGGCGCGGGAGGGCGCGGGCGGACAAAGGGCGCGGGTGGTTCGGCGCCGCACCCACCCCATCTTCTGACTGAATTTTCAGTCAGCATGCGGGATATCGAAAGGATCAGTCAAGAGGAGCTTGCCGGAACGTTCCGGCATCGCATGAATGTAGACCCTGCCGGAACGTTCCGGCAAGGTCGAGCGAACGTCTAGAATGCGGCGCGTGACCCCACCTCCCGTGACCCTGCTCGATGTCGCCCGCGCCGCCGGCGTCTCCAAGAGCACCGTCTCCGACGCACTCCAGGGATCCGGGCGCGTCGCGGAAGCGACCCGGGACCGGGTCCGCGGGATCGCGGAGGAGCTGGGCTACCGGCCCAACAGCGCCGCCCGCCGGCTGCGCCGCGCCAGCACCGGAGCCATCGGCCTGCACCTGCCGCAGACCGCGACCCGGCTGGACTACTACATGAACCTGGCCTTCGGGGCCGTCGAGCGTGCCCAGGAGGGGGGCCTGGACGTGGTCCTGCTCGCCCCCGCCGGCGCCGCCTCCGGACCGCTCGCCTCGCGCGTCGACGGGCTGCTCGTGATCGACCCCGAGGTCGGCGACAGCGCGGTCCCCGGGCTGCTCGACGCGGGCGTCCCGGTGGTCACCGGTGAGCGCTACCTCGGCCCCTCCCCCACCCCCGCCGGCGCGGTCGTCTGCGACAACGCCGCCTCGCTGACCGCCCTCCTGGACCACGTGCGCGACCGCGGCGCCCGCCGCCCCGCCCTCCTGGCCCCCGCCGGCGCCTCCGCCTGGGCGGCGGCCCTGCGCGGGACGGCTGCCGCCTGGGGTGCCTCGTACGGGACCGAAGTCGCCCTGCGCACGGTGCCGTTCGCCGCGACCGCGGCCGACGCGGAGGCCGCCACCCGCGGGCTGCTCGCCTCCGACCCCGGGATCGACGCGGTGCTGTGCGCGCCCGACGGGGCGGCCCCCGGAGCCCTGCGCGCCGCGGCGGCCCTCGGCCGCACGGCCGGCGTCGACCTGCTGGTCGCGTCGTGCGTCGACGGTGTCGCGAACCGGGGCGCGAACCCGCCCGTGACAGCGGTCGACCTGCGCCCCGCGGCGTACGGGCGGGCCTGCGCGGAACTGCTCTGCGACATCCTCGCCGGCCGCGCGGCGCCCGACACCGTCCGGCACCACACCTGGGCACTCGAAACCCGGCCGTCCACCACCGGCGCCGGCCGGAGACCCCCGCACTAGGCTGTCGAGCATGCCGACCCGTCAGCCGTCGTTCAGCGTGGACCCCGCCATCGTGCCGCCCGTTCCCGCACCCGGCGAGGTCTGGACCGTCGGCGCCGTCATCCTCAACGACGACGGCGAGGCGTTCGCACAGAAGCGCAGCCCGAACCGCCGTCTCTTCCCGGGCTCCTGGGACATCGTCGGCGGCCACGTCGAGGCCGGGGAGACGCTCCTGGAGGCGCTCGCGCGCGAGGTCGAGGAAGAGACCGGCTGGCGCCTGCGCCACGTGCGGCGATCCCTCGGCACCACCACCTGGACCGGGGACGACGGCGCCGGACTCCGTCACGAGGCCGACTACCTCGTCGAGGTCGAGGGCGACCTGGACCGTCCCGCGCTGGAACGGTCCAAGCACTGCGCCTTCGGCTGGTTCGGGCCGGACGGCCTCGACCGCCTCAAGGAGAACCGTCTGCCCGGGGAGTTCCTGATCCACGACCTGCTCGCGCAGGCCGTCCGCCGGGCCCCGGATCCAATGGAGCGGCCCGAGCTCCGGTCCGGGCGGGCCTAGCGGGCCTAGGAGTTGTCGTCAAATGTCACGCTCACATCAGCAGTGATGCGAGGGTGACGGCTGCTTGGTACGACTCGGCGGTCTTGTCGTAGCGGTGGCGATGCCGCGCCACTGCTTGAGGCGGTTGAAGCACCGCTCGACGACGTTGCGCCGCCTGTAGACCTGCTTGTCGAAGGCCGGCGGGCGTCCGCCATGGCTGCCGCGTCGGAGCCGGTTGCGAATGTGTCAGATCGCGGCCCGGCCCCGCGCCCGAGCGGCGCCCCCGCACGCGTACGCACCACCGGCCCCGGCGTCTGTCTCGACGCCGGGGCCGGGGGCTTTGGTGCGGGGGCGTGGCGGATGCATGCCCGCCCGGGGGAGTCAGCCTGCGAAGTCCTGCGTGATGTAGACGGTGCCGTCAGCGGCTTGGTCTATGCCGACTCCGACCAGCTTGTAGTTGACGGTGGGCGGGGGGTTGTAGCGCGCGATGTCACCGTTGGAGTACGGGTTCTTCGGGTCATCGGGGTCGCAGCCCATGATGTTGTACTTGTGGCCCCACTTGGACGCCTCGTCGTGGTTCATCCAGTCGTCCATCGCCTTGTCGAAGGTGTCTCCCTTGCCCCAGTGGACGTTCTCGCCCTGGGCTTGGGCAGCCGATGCGCCCAGGTCCCTGTGGATGCGCCCCGTAGTCGCACCGCCGTTCGTGTCCCAGGGCAGCGAGCCGTCACTGCCCACGTGGCCGCGATTCTCGGTGTTCGCGGCCGTGAGGTTCGGGTTGCCGGCCAGGTCCTTGCTGTGGGCGCGCGCGGTTTCCGTGAGTTTCGGATCGGCCTTCAGCGGGACGCACCCGAACTTCTGACGCTCACTGTTGATCAGGTCGAGGAACCGCTGCTCCTCCGAGGGCGCCGGCGGATTGGGGTCGCCGTTGGCCCAGGATGCGGCGATGTCGCTCTTCCCGTCGCCGTTGAAATCCCCGGCGGCCCACTTGGT
>NZ_BMVL01000003.1:0-621119 GCF_014650695.1 Streptomyces avidinii
GGTCATCGTGAACACCGCGATCGTCGTGGTCGGCACCCTCACCACCGCCCTCTTCCTCCGCACCGAGCAGTCCCGCTGACGAAGTGCGCGTCTCCACTAAGGCAACTCCGCCTTGTGACAGCCGTGTCCCGGCCGCGAACGTTGGCCCCGGGCCCGGCGCGAGCGCCGGCTACCGATGGAAAGGAACCCCGATGGCCACACCCACCGTCGTCAGCTGGGAGCAGGTGTCCGTGCCCACCGCGTCCGGGCCCCTTCCCGCCCGCGCGTACCGGCCGGGCACCGGGTCACCGCAGGGCTGGCTGGTGTGGGCCCACGGCGGCAGCTGGCGCGCCGGATCCGCCCAGGACTGGCACGGCGCCACCGCCGAACTCGCCCAGTGCTCCGGCTTCGGCGTGCTGAGCGTGGACTACCGGCTCGCCCCCGACGTGCGCCACCCGGCCATGGTCGAGGACATCCTGTCCGCCCTGGCCTGGGCCGGGCAGCAGGAGCCGGAGCAGCACCACGACGGGTCCGCGCCCGCCCGGCCCGTCCTGGCCGTCGGCGGGGACAGTGCCGGCGGCACCCTCGCCGCCTGCGCCGCCCTCGTCTGCCGCGACCGCGGGGTGCCGCTGGCCGCGCAGGTCCTGGCCTACCCGCCGCTGGACCCCGAGTGCGCGGCGGGCTCGTACCACCGCTTCCCCGACCTGTTCCCCACTGCCTCCTACCTGGCGGCGGCCTGGCAGGACTACCGCCTTCCCGGCCGGCCGGTCGCCGCGGACGGTACGCGGCTCCACAGCACCCCCTTCGAAGCCGCCGACCTGAGCGGACTCGCACCGGCCGTCCTGGCCACCGGTGACCTCGATCCCGTCAGCGACGACGTGCACCACTACGGGCGTCTGCTGCGGGCGGCCGGCGTGGAGGTCACCCTGCGCGAGTTCCGGCAGACGGGTCACGGGGCGTTCCTCCACCCCGGCCGCGGCGGCCCGGGCGGGCAGCCGACCGTGTCGATGCGCGGCTGGCTGGGCCGGGCCTTACGCCCCTTCCTCCCTCGTTCCCCCTTCAAGGAGCTGACATGACCACCGCCGACGTCCCCCACCTCGACGCCCTGCTGCGCCACTTCGCCGATCTGCGCGACGGCATCCACGGCGGCGCCGTCTCCCGGCCCGACAAGGAGGAGCACTTCCGTACCGCCGCCCGCCTGCTGGACCCGTACGCCCGCCAGGCGCTCGGCGAGCTCAATGACGAACTCCTCCTCGGGCAGGGCGTGATCGACGCCAGCGAGGTACAACGCGCCGACGACGGAAGCCTCTTCCACGCCTGGACCCTGTGGTGGGACGAGCAGTCGGCCGCAGACATCCCGCCCGTCACGCTCTACGCGCACTACGGAGCCTCCTTCCACCACCCGCACCTGCGCGGGGCGACGGTCTCCGAATGGCCCCTGAACGTCTTCGACGACGCACAGGCCGCCGCCGAACTGCCCACCCTGCGCGCGATCGCCGCCGCGGACCTCCACAACCTGGTCTTCGAACGCGACTTCAGGATCGTGCCCGCGACCATGGCGGGCGCCACCGGTCTCCCCGCCCACCAGCACTGAAAGGCGGCCCGTCATGACCAAGCTGCGACTGTCCGTACTGGACCAGACCCCGGTCGGTGAGGACCACACCCCGGACCGGGCGCTGCGCGCTTCCGTGGACCTCGCCCGCGTCGCGGAGGGCCTCGGCTACACCCGCTACTGGGTCGCCGAACACCACGACTCTCCGGGCTTCGCGAGCAGCGCGCCGGAGATCCTCGCGGGCGCGCTGCTCGCCCGCACCTCGCGGATGCGGATCGGGACCGGCGGCGTGCTGCTGCCGCGCTACGACCCGGCGAAGGTGGCCGAGGTGTTCGGTGTACTGGCCTCCCTCCACCCGGGGCGCGTCGACCTCGGGATCGGCCGGGCCGGCGGCCCCGCCCGCGACTTCCCGCAGCGCCTCGCGGAACTGCACGCACTGCTCGCCGAGGGCGGGGTCGTGCCGCAGGCACCGGTCCCGCCGCAGATGTGGCTCCTGGGAGCGGGTCGCGAATCGGCGCGGCTGGCCGGACTGCTGGGCACGGAGTTCGCGTTCGGGCACTTCTTCTCCCCGGTCGGCGGCCGGGAGGCGTTCGAGGACTACCGCGCCCGGTTCCGTACCGCCACCGGCGGGCGGGCGGGCGGCGCGCTCGCCGTCCGCGTGGTGACCGCGGACAGCGCCGGCCGCGCCGAGGAACTGGCCCAGAGCATGCTGCTGTGGCGCGCCCGCAAGGACCTCGGCCAGGACGGCCCGCTGCCGTCGTACGAGACCACGCGCCGCCACCGCTGGACGGGCGCGGAGCTGGAGCGCGCCAAGGTGCACCGCACGGCCCTCGTCTCCGGGGCACCGGAGCAGGTCTCCGCGGTGCTGACGGCCCTGGCCGGGAGCCACGGCGTGGACGAACTGATCATCAACACCCTGACCTGCGACCCGTCCGACCGCCGACGCTCGTACGAACTCCTCGCCGAGGCCTTCGCCCTCCCGGCACGCCACCCGGAGCCCGCAACGGTGGGCAGCGCGTAACCCTCGCCCCTCCGCCCCGACCTCGGCGGTTCGGACTGGAGTTCGGCGGCCGGGGTGGGGCATGGTCGTCGCTGAAGAGTCCGATGACGAGGGGGAGAGCCGATGAAGCGGCATGTCGAGTTCGAGCGGCTGCACAACTTCCGGGACCTGGGCGGCTACCGGTCCGCCGACGGGCGGACCGTTCGGTGGGGGACGGTCTACCGCGCCGACTCGCTCGGCAAGCTGCGGGGCGCCGACTGGGAGCGGTTCCTGGGGCTGGGGATCGGGACGGTCATCGACCTGCGGTATCCGTGGGAGATCGAGGCCAAGGGGCGGGTGCCCGAGGCGGAGCGGTTCCGCTACGTCAACCTGAGCATCGAGCACCGCCCCTACGACCAGGCCGAGATCGACCCGGACCTCGACCCCTGGCGCTACCTCGCGGACCGCTTCGCCGAGGTGACCGAGGACGGGGTCGAGGAGATCCGGCAGGCGCTGGAGGCGATCGCGCACGCGCCCGGGCCCGTCGTCTTCCACTGCACCTCGGGCAAGGACCGGACCGGGCTGATCGGGGCGTTCGTACTGACCCTGATCGGGGTGGAACGGGCCGACGTGCTGGCCGACTTCGCGCTCACCGAGCTGGCCACCGAGCGGCTCGCCGCGGACTGGCGGGCGGCCAACCCGGGCCGGGTCATGAAGTGGCCGAGCTACGGCCGCGCCCCCGCCGTGGTCATGGAGCTGGTGTTCACGGATCTGGAGGCCCGGTACGGATCGGTGGAGGGCTACCTCAAGGACCGGGTCGGGCTCACCGAGTCGACCGTGGAGCGGTTGCGCGCCCGCCTGCTGACCGGCGACGGCAGCCGCGCGACGTGAAGTCGCTCTGGTGGCGCCACCGGCGCATCTCCTACCATCGGAACACGGGTGGGAGGGGGGTGCGTTCATGGCAGCGCACGTTGGACGCCTGGAACGCTTCGTCGCCTGGGTGCTGGGGAGCCGCCGGCCCTGCGCGGGACGCTGATGGGGATGGCGGACGGCTGGGCGGCGCTGACACCGGCCGGCGGGTACAAGTACGAGGGCGATGTGGCCGGTGAGTTCTGGCACGTGGTCGGCATGTCCCGGTTCACGCCGGGGGAGCTCGACGCGTGCCGGGTATCCACCGGCTGCCGCTCGGTGAGGCACTGTGACGGCGCACGAACCCGAAGCCCCGCCCGGGCGACTACGGTTGATCCGCATGACCCACACCGAAACCGGGATGACCGCGGAGCTGGTCCGGGACCTGCTGCGCGACCAGCACCCCGACCTGGCCGACCGCCCCGTGCGGCTCGGCGCGCGCGGCTGGGACAACCAACTGTGGCGGCTCGGCGACGACCTGGCCGTCCGGCTGCCCTGGGCGACGCGGTCCGCGGACGCCCTGCTGCGCAAGGAGTACGCCTGGCTGCCCGCGCTCGCCCCTGGCCCTCCGTTACCGGTTCCCGTACCGCAGCGCCTCGGTGAGCCCTCGGAACGGTTTCCGCGCCCCTGGACCGTCGCCACCTGGGTGCCGGGTGCGCCCGCCGACCGCGCTCCTCCGCACTGCGCCGCCTCGTCGCGACGGCCCGCTGAACGGCGGCACCGAACGGCGGGACCGAACGGCGGGGCGGGTCAGCCGAGGGAGGAGACGGACGGGACGACCACCCCGTAGAGATCGGCGATCGTCGCCAGCGCGCCGTGGTGGAGCTGCTCGGCGGACACGTCGGCCACCTCCGTGCGCAGCGGCCGGGTCGCGCAGGCGTCCGCGACGACCGTGGGCCGGTTGCCCCGCAGGAAGGCGCCCTCCGCGGTGAAGGTGACGCACATGTGGGTCATGAACCCGGCGACGATGACGTCCTTGTGGCCGGCGGCGTCGACGTGTTCCCCCAGGTCGGTGTCGACGAACGCGTTGGGGACCGTCTTGACGACCACCGGCTCGCCCGGGGCGGGAGCCACCCTGGGGTGGATCGCGCCTATCTCGGCCCGGATGTCGTACGGGGTCCCCGCGCCGCCGTCGTTCACCACGTGGACGACCTTCGCGCCCGCCTCGCGGGCCCGGGCCAGCAGCGCGGCGGCGGCGTCGAGCGCGGGCTCCCATCCCGTCAGCTCCATCACGCCCCGGGTGTAGGTGTTCTGGTAGTCGACGAGGATCAGCGTGGCGTCCGCCGGCGAGGCCGGGGTCCCGTCGAGGCCGCTCAGATCGCGCAAGGTCGTCCTGGACATGGAAATGCCCTCCTGGGGGTGTCGTGTCGCGGTGCCGGCCGCGGAGCGGCGGCCGTGTTCAGAACGCTATGACCCACTCCTTCATGTCGGCAATGTCATCCAACCCGCAGAAACCGACATACGGTGGGCCGTGAGACGGCCACTGCCACCGCCACGGCCCCGGCCGCTGCCGCCACCGAACGGAGAGACCCTGTGAGCACCGTCGAACGGTTCGTCGTCGTCGTCCTCTTCGACGGCGTCGACCTGCTGGACGTCACCGGACCGCCCGAGGTGTTCGCCCTGCTCCGGCGCGAGGTGGGCGACGCGACGGGCTACCGCGTGGCCCTGGCCGCCGAGACCATGGATCCCGTCACCACCTCCGCCGGGGTCCGGATCCTGCCCGACCTCACCTTCGGGGAAGTGGCGGGGCGGAGCATCGACACCCTGCTGGTGCCCGGCTCGGTCGAGGTCGACGGGCGGGGTCGCGTCCGCGCCCTCGCCGACCCCGTCGTGGTCGACCGGGTGCGGACCCTCGCCGCAACGACCCGGCGGGTGACGTCCGTCTGCGTGGGCGCGCACATCCTCGCGGACGCAGGGCTGCTGGACGGCAAGCGGGCCACCACCCACTGGTCGACCGCGCAGCAACTCGCAGACGAGCACCCCTCGATCGAGGTCGACGCGGATCCGATCTTCATCCGGGACCAGGAGGTGTGGACCGGCGCCGGCATCAGCGCGTGCCTCGACCTCTCGCTCGCCCTCGTCGCCGACGACTTCGGCGAGGCCGTCGCCCTGCGCGTCGCCCGGCAGCTGGTGATGTACCTGAAACGACCCAGCGGGCAGAGCCAGTTCAGCGTCCCGCTCGAACCCCTCTCGACCACGCGGCGCATCGAGGACCTGCGCCACTACATCACGCGGAACATCGCCGAGCAGCTGACCGTCGCCGACCTGGCCGAGCAGGCCCATGTCGGCGAACGGCAGCTCACCCGGATCTTCAAGACGGAGCTGGGCATGACCCCGGCCGCCTACATCGAATCGGCCCGCGTCGAAGTGGCGCGCAACCGGCTGGAGTCCACGGACGACACACTCGAACGCGTCGCCACCGTATGCGGCTTCAACACGACCGACACCCTCGTCCGCGCCTTCCGGCGCAAGCTCGACACGACGCCGACGGAGTACCGCAGCCGCTTCCGTTCGACCTCCCTCCGAACGGCCTGACGGCCTGACGACCCGACGGCCCGGCGACCTGACGGTTCGCCGGGCTCAGGCCGTGGGGAAGGCCAGCAGCGCCACCGGCGTCGAGGTCGGCCGCGGCGAGCCGCCGGCCGGTTCGACGGTGATGCCCATCCCCGACGCCGCGTCGACCGGCCCGTGCATCAGGGTGGCCGCCGCCGGGGTGCCGCTGTCCATCAGGCCCGCCGAACGCATCCTGCCGCCGCCGTCGTTGTACCAGAGCTGGTACACCTTCCCGCTGGGCGGCGCCGGCATGCCGGAGGCCGCGAAGACGGCCTGGTTGCGGGAGGGCGAGACGACCACCGTGCCCACGGCGCCGCCCCGCAGGGGCGCGGTGGACACCCGGGCGTCGGCCGACGCGAGGACCGCGCCGACCGCATCGTTCGCGATACGGGCCTGCAACGCCTGCTCCCGGGCCTCCCGGGCCTGCTCGTACTGAGACACCGCGACGCCGCCGAGTGCCACGGCCGCCGCGAAACAGGCCGCCAGGGCCCAGTTCGGCGCCCACCGCCAGCGGGGCCGTACGTGCCCGCCGCGGGCGGACCGTACCGTCGTCGGCGCCTCCTGGCGGACCGTGCCGATCCGACGCATCACCTCGTCCCGCAGCGCCGGGCCGGGCTGCGCGGCGACGGCGAGGCCGAGGCGCGTGACGGTCTCGGAGAGCTCCCGGACCTCCTGCGCGCAGGAGGCACAGTCGGCGAGGTGCCGCTCGACGGCGGCCCGTTCGGCCGGCTCCAGGGCGTCGAGCACGTACGCGCCCGTCAACGTGTGCAGATCCACGGAGTTCACACGCCCACCCCCAGGCAGTCACGGAGCCGGATGAGGCCGTCGCGCAGCCGTGTCTTGACGGTACCCAACGGCATGGCCAGCAACTCCGCGACCTCCCGGTAGGTCAGGCCGCGGTAGTACGCCAGAGTGATCGCCTGGCGCTGCAGTTCGGTGAGACCGCCCAGACAGCGCCGCACCTGTTCGCGCTCCAGCCGGCTCTCCACCTGCTCCACCACCTCGTCGTAGGCCGTGGTGTGTTCCAGCAGGGCCGCCCGCTTCTCGCGGTTGGACGCCGCCTGCGCGGAGCGCACCCGGTCGACGGCCCGCCGGTGGGCGAGCGTCAGGACCCAGTTCATCACCGAGCCCCGCGAGGGCTGGTAGCGGGCGGCGGTCCGCCAGAGCTCGACCAGTACTTCCTGGGCGACCTCCTCCGACTGGGCGGGGTCGCGCAGCACGGAGCGTACGAGGCCGAGGACGGGGCCGGACACGGCCTCGAAGACGGCCGTGAACGCCTGCTGATCACCGCGGGCCACCCGGCCCATCAGCTCCGGCAGGTCAGGAGCGGTCGACGGGTGTCGACCGATGCGCACGTTCTCTCTCACCGGGGAGGTCCTCCAGGAGTTCTCGGTTGCACAGCTCATTCGGAGCCGCGGACCGGCCGGATTGGTCGCGGCGGACATTGATTTTCGGCAGCCGCAGGCAGCGGCCCGGAGGCGTGTTCGAGTCGACATCCGTTCGGGTGAGCCGGCCATCCGGACGGCGGCGGGCGCCGAACAGACGGCGTGCTTCACCAAAGGGTGAGCCCCGCAGACTCAGGAGAGACCATGAGCATTCACACCTTCCGTCGTGCCACCCTCGCCGTGACCGCCGCCGTACTGCTTCCACTGGCACTGTCCGCCTGTTCGGAGGAGAGTACGAGCAAGCAGGGGGCCGGCGCTCCCGATGCCGTTTCCTCGCCCCGGCCGGTCGGCGACACCGGGGCTGCCGCGGGCGGCCCGTTCGGCCCGGCGTGCGCCTCGGTCCCCAAGACCGGAGCGGGCTCCTTCGACGGCATGGCCCAGGACCCGGTGGCCACCGCCGCCTCGAACAACCCGGCGCTGTCCACCCTGGTCGCGGCCGTGAAGAAGGCCGGCCTGGTGGACACGTTGAACAACGCCCAGGACATCACCGTGTTCGCGCCGACCAATGACGCCTTCGCGAAGATCCCGAAGGCCGACCTGGACAAGGTCCTGGCCGACAAGGAGACCCTGACCAAGATCCTCACGTACCACGTGGTCGGCGAGCGGCTCACCCCCGACCAGCTGGGGAGCGGTTCCTTCCAGACCCTCCAGAAGGGCATGGTCACCAGCACGGGAGCGGGCACGGACTACAAGGTCAACAACTCCTCCAAGGTGGTCTGCGGCAACGTTCCCACCGCCAATGCCACCGTCTACATCGTCGACGCGGTCCTCATGCCGAAGTAGCCACGGTCCCGCACGATCGACTCGTGGGCGACGGTCCGTGCATCCGGCCGGACCGCGCCCCCGGAAGTGTTCCGGGGGAAACACCCGTGACGGCGGATCGGAGCGACTCCATGACGGACGCACAAGGACCCTCGGCCCCCGGCACGCGCTGCCTGGTGACCGGGGCCACCGGCTACATCGGCGGCCGGCTCGTCCCCGAGCTCATTGCCGCGGGCCACCGGGTGCGCTGCCTCGCGCGCACCCCGGAGAAGCTGCGCGACCACCCCTGGGCCGGTCAGGCGGAGATCGTCCGCGGCGACGTGACCGACGCCGCCTCGCTCGCCCCCGCCCTGCGGGACGTCGACGTCGCCTATTACCTCGTACACGCCCTGGGTACCGGCCGCGACTTCGAGCGCACCGACCGGCAGGCCGCGCGGAACTTCGCCGAGCAGGCCCACGCCGCCGGCGTCCGCCGCATCGTCTACCTGGGCGGGCTCACCCCGCGCGGCGTCCCCGACCAGGACCTCTCACCGCATCTGCGTTCCCGCGCCGAGGTCGGGCGCATCCTCCTGGACTCCGGTGTCCCCACCACCGTGCTCCGCGCCGCCGTGATCATCGGCTCCGGCTCGGCCTCCTTCGAGATGCTCCGCTACCTGACCGAGCGGCTGCCCGTGATGGTCACCCCGAGCTGGGTGCGCACCCGTATCCAGCCCATCGCCGTCCGCGACGTACTGCGCTACCTGGTCGGCAGCGCCCGCATGCCCGCCACCGTCAGCCGAGCCTTCGACATCGGCGGTCCCGACGTCCTCACCTACCTCGACATGATGCGCCGCTACGCCGAAGTCGACGGGCTGCCCCGACGGCTCATCCTCCCCGTGCCGGTCCTCACCCCGAGGCTCTCCAGCCACTGGGTGGGCCTGGTCACCCCGGTGCCCCGCTCCATCGCCCGGCCCCTCGCGGAATCCCTCAAGTACGAGGTCGTCTGCGACGAGCACGACATCGCCACCTGGGTGCCCGACCCGCCCGGCACCCCCCTCCCCTTCGACACGGCCCTCGCCTACGCCCTCCAGAAGGTCCGCGACGCCCAGGTCATCACCCGCTGGTCCTCGGCCTCCGTACCCGGCGCGCCGAGCGACCCGCTGCCCACCGACCCCGACTGGGCCGGCGGCAGCCTGTACTCCGACGTGCGCGAGCGGACCGTCGAAGCCTCGCCGCAGGCCCTGTGGCGGGTGGTGGAGGGGATCGGCGGGGAGAACGGCTGGTACTCCTTCCCGCTCGCCTGGGCCGTCCGCGGCTGGCTCGACCGGCTCGTCGGGGGCGTCGGACTGCGCCGCGGCCGCCGGGACGCCGCACACCTGCGGGTCGGGGACTCCCTCGACTTCTGGCGGGTCGAGGAGATCGAACGCGGCCGGCTGCTCCGGCTCCGCGCCGAGATGCGGCTGCCCGGCCTCGCCTGGCTGGAGATGTACGCGGAGCGCGACGACGAGGGGCGCACCCACTACCGGCAGCGGGCGCTCTTCCACCCGCGCGGCCTGTCCGGCCACCTCTATTGGTGGAGCGTCTCCCCGTTCCACGCACTGGTCTTCGGCGGCATGGCCCGCAAGATCGCCCGCACGGCGGAGGCGGACGGCGAGCGCAGCCCGGCTGCATCCGCCGCGGCCGTCCGCGCCGAATGACGGGCAAGGCCAGCCCAGCGACCACCGCGCGGCGCATCGAGAGCCCGTCCGGTGGCCCGATGCCAGGAGCAGCACCATGAACGTCTCGGTCGTCCTGTTCACCTCGGACCTCCGCGTCCACGACCATCCGCCGCTGCGCGCCGCGCTGGGCCCGGGCAACGAGACCGTTCCGCTCTTCGTCCGGGACCCTGCCGTGGACCGCGCGGGCTTCGCGGCGCCCAACCGTCTCGCCTTCCTCGCGGACTGCCTGGCCGGTCTCGACTCCGGGCTGCGCGAGCGCGGCGGCCGGCTCGTGGTGCGCTCGGGCGACCCCGTCGCCGAGGTGTGCGCCGTCGTACGGGAGGCCGACGCCGACGAGGTGCACATGGCGGCCGGCTGCAGCGCCTTCGCCCTGCACCGCGAGCAGCGGCTGCGCAGCGCGCTGGAGGCCGACGGGCGGCGCCTGTACGTCCACGACGCCGTCGTCACCGCCCTGCCGGCCGGAGCCGTGACACCGAGCGGATCCGACCACTTCGCCGTCTTCACTCCGTACTTCAGACGCTGGTCGGGGGAGCGGCTGCGCGAGCCGCTGGCCCCGCCGCGGGAGGTCCGCGTGCCCGGGGCGATCCGCTCCGATCCCCTCCCCTCGCGGAAAGCCGTGGCCTCCGTCTCCGAGGGCCTGGCCACCGGCGGCGAGCGGGAGGGCCGGCAGCGGCTCGCGGACTGGCTGAAGGAGGACGCCGACGGGTACGAGGAGGGGCACGACGACCTACCGGGCGACGCCACGTCCCGGCTCTCCCCGTACATCCACTTCGGCGCGGTCTCGGCGGCCGAGGCGGTGCACCGGGCGCGGTCGCGGGGCGGAGCCGGCGCCGAGGCCTTCGTACGGCAGCTGTGCTGGCGCGACTTCCAGTACCAGCTCCTCGCCGCCCGCCCCGGCGCCGCGGTCGAGGACTACCGGCCCCGCTCCGACCGGTGGCGGCGCGGCAAGGCGGCCCAGGCGGACCTGCTGGCCTGGAAAGAGGGCCGCACCGGATATCCCGTCGTGGACGCGGCCATGCGGCAACTCGCCCACGAGGGCTGGATGCCGGGCCGGGGCCGGCTGCTCGCCGCGTCCTTCCTGACCAAGACGCTGTACATCGACTGGCGCGCCGGAGCCCGCCACTTCCTCGACCTGCTGGTCGACGGCGACGTGGCCAACAACCAGCTCAACTGGCAGTGGGTGGCCGGGACCGGCACGGACAGCCGGCCCAACCGGGTGCTCAACCCGGTGATCCAGGGCAGACGGTACGACCCCGACGGCGCGTACGTACGGCGCTGGGTGCCCGAACTCGCCGAACTGCCGGGCCCCTCGGTCCACGAGCCGTGGAAACTGCCCGGCCTGGAACGGGCCCGGTACGACTATCCGGACCCCCTGGTCGGCCTCCCGGAGGGATTGGCCCGCTTCCGGCGGGCCCGCGGAAAGGACGCGCCGTGACACCATCCGCCGTCGCCGGTCACCACCGGGTGCCAGACTGGACAAGTGTTCGCAAGAAGCCCGGTCCGGGCCCGTCGCGTGTCCGCCGCGGCCGTCACCCTCGCCGTGTCGCTCGCCCTGCTCGCGGGGGCGGGGCGGGCGGAGGCCTCGGACGGCGGCGACTCCGGCCGCCTGGTGGACGTCGGCGGCGGTCGCCGCGTGCTGCTGGACTGCCGCGGGTCGGGGTCCCCCACGGTCGTGCTCGTGTCCGGGACCGGCGGTGCGTCGGACGAGTGGACGCACGTCGCGGACGCCGCACGTCCCGGGGCCGGCCTGAAGCCGGACCCGTCGGCGGTGCTGACGACGCTCGCCCGGTCCACCCGGGTGTGCGCCTACGACCGCCCCGGCACGACCCGCCTCGACGGCAGGCCGAACCGCTCGACACCGGTCCACCGACCGACCACGGCCACCGCGGGCGCCGAGGACCTGCGGGCGGTGCTCGCCGCCGCCGGTGAGCGCCCGCCGTACGTGCTGGTCGGCGCCTCCTGGGGGGCGATGATCGCCTCGCTGTTCGCGCGGACCGAACCGGCGCTGACCGCCGGGATCGTGACCGTGGACGGCGCCTCACCGTTCCTCAAGGAGACCCTCACCCCCGCCCAGTGGTCGGCGTGGACGGACCGGATCCGGGCCATGGACCAGGGGCAGGGCCTCGAAGCGCCGGACTACCCCGCCGCGGTGCGGGAGGTCCGCGCCGCCCCGGCCCTGCCGGCCGGCCTGCCCGCCGTCGTGCTCACCTCCGACCACCCGTGGGATCTCGGGCTGGGCGGCCGATCGACCTGGCCGGCCTGGCTGGCCGCCCAGCAGCGCCTGGCCGAGGACCTGCACGCCCGGCACGTCACCGACACCGACAGCGGCCACGGCATCGCCGTCGAACAGCCGCGGCGCGTCGTGGACGCCGTGCGCGACGTGGTCGAGCGGTCCCGCGCCGGTCAGGAGCGCTGAGCGGGCGCTCCCGCTGCCGCCGCGGCGCTCTCGCACAGCCCGCGAAGCAGGGCGAGGGCTTCCCGGAGGCCGCCGGGGCGCAGCATGCCCGGGGCGGGTGCGGGTCCCGCCCAGCCGGGTCCCGCCAGCAGGACCGTGGTGCGGGCCCGCGCGCCCTTGACCCCCCAGGCGGTGTCCGCGATGTGCCGGGCCAGTGCGTGGTGCGCGGTGGAGCGGGCCTGGGCCCACAGCACGACCGCCGACGGGCCGGTCCGGCGTACGGCCTGGACGAGCGCCTCGGGCGGCACGGCAGCGCCGAACATCCGGGCGGGCAGGCCCAGTTCGGCGAGCCCCGCGGCGAGTGCCTCCAGCGGGAGCGTGTGCTGCTCGCCGGGAACGCATGCGAGCAGGATCGCGGGGGCGTTCGCCCGGGACGCGGACCCCGCCCCGATGCCCACACGGCGCAGCGCGGTCGAGACGTGCCAGGACAGCAGGTGCTCCACCTCGACGTACTGGTCGCCCGAGGTCTCCCACTTGCGCCCCACGGCGTGCAGGGTCGGCACCATCACCTCCTCCCAGGTGGTGACCAGGCCGTACTCGCTGATCAGGGAGCCCAGCATCTCGTCCATGGTGGGCGAGTCGAGGCGGACGGCCGCCCGGCCCAGCCCCCGGCACTCCTGGCGCACATCTCCGAACGGCAGGCCGTTGCCCGAACCCGGCTGACGGGCCGGCGCGGTGGGGACGACCGGCGCGACCGGCGCCGTGGGCGCCGCGGGCCCTGATCCGGCGCGGGCGGCGCGCGCCGCCTCCGCGGGCGGGACCCCCGATGAGGTCAGCCGGCACATCTCCTGCAGGACGGCGATGTCCCCGGGGGTCCACCGCCGGTGCCTGCCGTCCTCGCGGGCGGCCGGCCCGATCCCGTACCGCCGGTCCCAGGAGCGCAGGGTCGTGGGAGCGACCCCCAGCCTGCGGGCGACGGCCCCGGTGGTGATGCCGTGCACGGCTTCGGCGGGCTGCTCTGCGGACTCGTCCATGGATCCATCATGCGACGCACAACCGACGCGAGTGGAATCGATGCACGGGCGGGCCGGAATCTGGACGCGTACCGGTCCCGCCCCGAGGAGCAGTGGTCATGACCGCACAGAGCGTCACCGTCCGGCCGTCGCCCGCGGCCGGGGAGCAGCTGCCCGACCGCGAGCTGGCCGAGGGTTTCGTCCGCGGCGACGAACGGTGCCTGAGCGCCGCCTACCGCCGGTGGGGCGGGCTCGTCCACACCCTGGCGGCCCGCACCCTCGGCGACTCCCGGGAGGCCGAGGACATCCGCCAGCAGGTCTTCCTGGCCGCCTGGGTGGGTCGCGCCGGATACCGGCCGGAGCGCGGCCCCTTCCCCGGCTGGCTGGTCGGAATCACCCGGCGGAAGATCGCCGACGCGCTCACGGCCCGGACTCGGCGGCTCGACCTGGTTGCCGCGGCCGGCGCCGCCCTGCCTCCCGCCGGCGAGCCGTCGGCCGGCCCCGAAACCGTCTTGGACCGGCTGCTCGTCACCGGCGAGCTGGCGAAACTGCCCCGCGCACAGCGGGAGGTCCTGGCCATGGCCTTCTACGCGGACCTCACCCAGGCCCAGATCGCCGAGCGCACCGGCCTGCCGCTCGGCACGGTCAAGAGCCACGCCCGCCGGGGACTGCACCGGATGCGCCACTGCCTCGGCGGCGGGACGGCCGGCGAACAAGATTCCCATCCGCGGGCCGTCCGGCACCGAAGTACCCGTGAAACGCCCGGCACCGGCCGTGCGGGGCAGCCGAGCGCGAGGGGTTGAGCGACGTGGACCGGCAGAGAATCGCTGTGGTGGGCGGGGGAGTGGCGGGACTGACGGCCGCCCATGTGCTGCAACGCGCTTACGACGTGGTGCTGTACGAGGCGGACGACCGCCTGGGCGGCCACGCCCACACCCATGAACTGCCCACCGGGGACGCGGGCACCGTCCACGTGGACAGCGGGTTCATCGTGCACAACGAGCGCACCTACCCGCACCTGCTGCGGCTCTTCCGCGAACTCGGCGTCACCACCCAGGAATCCGAGATGAGCATGTCCGTCCGGTGCGACGGCTGCGGACTGGAGTACGCGGGCGCCCGCGGCGCGGCCGGCCTGATCGGCGGCGGCAACCTGCTGCGCGGCCGCCACCTGCGCATGCTGGCCGACGTGCCGCGCTTCCACCGCGCCGCCCGGCGCCTGCTCGACTCCGAGGACGACGGGCAGACCCTGGGGGAGTTCCTCGACCGGCACCGCTTCTCCCCGTACTTCGTCGGCCACTTCGCCATCCCGCTCGTCGCGGCCGTGTGGTCCTGCGCCCCGGACACGGCCCTCCAGTACCCCGCCCGCTACCTCTTCCGCTTCCTAGCCCACCACGGGCTGCTGACCGTCAAGGGGTCCCCCACGTGGCGTACCGTCACGGGCGGTTCGGCGAGCTACGTGGCCCGGGTGGCCAAGAACCTCACCTCCGTCCGCACCGGCACCCCGGTCCGTGCCGTCACGCGCGCCGCCGACCACGCGCGCGTGCTCACCCCCGACGGCGACTCGACCCCGTACGCGGCCGTGGTCATCGCCGTCCACCCCGACCAGGCACTGCGACTGCTGGCCGATCCGACCGAGGACGAGGTCCGGATCCTCGGATCGTTCACCTACTCCCGCAACCCCACCGTGCTGCACCGCGACGCCTCGCTGCTGCCGCGCTCACCGCACGCCCGCGCCTCGTGGAACTACTGGCTCCCGTCCTGCTCGTCCCGGCCCGAGAGCGTCCAGGTCAGCTACGACATGAACCGGCTCCAGCGGCTGCCGACCGCCGAGCCGCACATCGTCACCCTCAACGCCCGCGGCCGCGTCGACCCCTTCGACGTGATCGCCCGCATGGTGTACGAACACCCCGTCTACACACCGCGGTCCGTCGCCGCGCAGCAGGAACTGCCCCGGCTCAACACGTCCGTGACCGCCTTCGCCGGCGCCTACCACGGCTGGGGCTTCCACGAGGACGGCTGCCGCTCCGGCGTCGCCGCCGCCGAGGCCCTGGGGGTGCACTGGTGAACGACACCCCCGCGGGGCCGGCCCTGCCCCGTGTACCGGCCCTGTACGAGTGCACGGTGGCCCACGCCCGCACCTCGCCGGTCCGCCACGCCTTCCGCCAGCGCACCTACCTGTGGCTCATCGACATCGACGACCCTCCGCGCATACCCCGGGCGCTGCGCCCGCTGGCCCGGTTCGACCCCCGCGACCACTTCGGAGGCCGGGCACCCACCCTGCGCGCGGGCCTGCAGGCCCAGCTGTCCGCCCACGGCGTGGAGAACGCGGACGGACGGGTCCTGATGCTCGCCCACGCCCGGGTTCTCGGGCACGTCTTCAACCCGCTGACCCTCTACTGGTGCCACGACCGCGCCGGTACCCCGGTCTGTGTCGTCGCCGAGGTCCACAACACCTACGGAGAGCGCCACTGCTACCTGCTGCGCCCCGGCACCGACGGACTGGCGGACGTCCCCAAGGACTTCTACGTCTCGCCCTTCTTCGCGGTCGAGGGCTTCTACCGGATGCGGCTGCCCGTCCCCGGCGACCGCCTCGACCTGACCGTGCAGCTGTGCCTCGACGACGGGACCCGCCCCTTCACCGCGACCGTACGGGGCCGCCACCGTCCGGCCGCCGCCCGCGCCCTGCTCGGCGCCGCCCTGCGTCACCCCTGGTCCACCGCCCGGGTCTCCGCGGGCATCCGGTTCCACGGCGTCCGCCTCTACCTCCGCGGACTCCCGGTCCGCCCCCGTCCCCTCCACCCCCCGCAGGAAGGCACCCTGTGACCGTCTCGTCCCCCCCGGCCCGCGAGGACCTGCTCGCACCCGTCGACCCGGCCCGCTGGCCCGACGTGGCCCGGCCGCCCCGCGCCTCGGCGCTGCGTACCGCCGTCGCCGAGCGGATCATCGGCCGCGCGCTGGCCCGGCTCCCGCTGCGGGTACGGCACGGGAGCGGGGAGCGGCCCGTGCACGGGGTGCCCCGGCAGGCCGGAGCGCTGCCCACCCTGATCCTCCACGACCCCGAGTCCTTCCACCGCCGCATCGGCGCGGACGGCCTGATCGGCTTCGGGGAGTCGTACATGGCCGGGGAATGGGACAGCGACGACCTGGTCGGCGCCCTGACCGTACTCGCCGCCCACGTCGACGACCTGGTACCGGCGCCGCTGCGCCGGCTGCGCGACGCGTGGGTGCACAGGCGACCCGAGCAGCAGCGCAACACCCCCGAGGGCGCCCGCGAGAACATCCACCGCCACTACGATCTGTCCAACGAGCTCTTCACGCTCTTCCTGGACCGGAGCATGAGCTACTCCTCGGCGGTCTTCGCCGCCTTCCCCGCCTCGCCGGCGACCTTCACCGCCGCCCAGCACCGCAAGATCGACCGGCTCCTCGACCTCGCGGACGTCGGACCGGGCACCCGGCTGCTGGAGATCGGCACCGGCTGGGGCGAGCTGGCGATCCGGGCCGCCTCCCGGGGCGCCCGGGTGCTGACCGTCACGCTCTCCGCCGAGCAGCGCGACCTGGCCCGGGAGCGCATCGCGGCGGCCGGCCTCGGCGACCGCGTCACCGTCGAACTGCGCGACTACCGGCAGGTCGAGGGCTCCTTCGACGCCGTCGTCAGCGTGGAGATGATCGAAGCGGTCGGCGCCGAGTACTGGTCCGTCTACTTCGCCGCGCTGCGCCGGCTCCTCGCACCCGGTGGCCGCATCGCCCTCCAGGCCATCACCATGCCGCACGAGCGGATGCTCCTTACCGCCCGCACCCACACCTGGATCAGCAAGTACGTCTTCCCCGGCGGGCTCATCCCCTCCCGCGAGGCGATCGCCCGCGAGAGCGCCGCCGCCGGACTGCGCACCGAGTCGGACACCGGCTTCGGCGACCACTACGCGGAAACGCTGCGGCTGTGGCGCGAGGAGTTCGACCGCCGGTCCGACTCGGTCGAGTCCCTCGGCTTCGACCGCACCTTCCGGCGCATGTGGGAGCTCTACCTCGGCTACTCCGAGGCCGGATTCCGCTCGCACTACCTGGACGTACGCCAACTGCTGCTCACCGCCGACCACGAGCCGCGGGAGCCCCGATGACCCTCGACGGGAGTGCGCTGTCCCTCAACCTGGCCGTCGCGGCCGGCGCCGCGCTCGCCGTCATGCTGGTCACCTTCGCCGTCGCCGCGGTCCGGGGCCTGCACCGGATCGTCGACATCGCCTGGGGCGTCGCCTTCGCCGCGGTGGCGCTCACCAGCTGGCTGCTCTCGGCGGGGTACGGCGACGACGGCCGGCGGCTCGCGGTCGCCGCCGCGACGGTCGTGTGGGGGCTGCGCCTCGCCCTCCACATCGCCGCCCGCGGCCGGGGCCACGGCGAGGACCCGCGCTACGCCCGCATGCTCGCCCGGGCGCCCGGCAGCCCCCGGCTCTACGCCCTGCGCAAGGTCTACCTCCTCCAGGGCGCGTTGGTCTGGCTCGTCTCCCTGCCTGTGCAGGTCGCCTCGTACGTGTCCGTGCCGCTCGGGCCGCTCGCCGCGGCGGGCCTGCTGCTGTGGGCCACCGGACTGCTCTTCGAGGCGGTCGGCGACCTCCAGCTCGCCCGCTTCAGGGAACGCCCCGAGCACCGGGGCACGATCATGGACCGCGGTCTGTGGAGCTGGACGCGGCACCCCAACTACTTCGGTGACTTCCTCGTCTGGTGGGGTCTGTACCTGCTGGCCTGCGCCACCTGGCAGACTGCGGCACTCACGCTGGTCTCACCGCTGGTGATGAGCGCGCTGCTGATCTGGGGCAGCGGCAAGAGACTGTTGGAGGCCCACATGGCGGACCGTCCCGGGTACGCCGCCTACGCGGCCCGCACCAGCGGGTTCTTCCCGCGCCCACCGCGCCGTACGCCCGGGGAGGCGCGGTGACGGCCGGCACGGAGCGCGGCGCGGCGAGAGCCGGCGAGGGCCCGGAGCTGGTGGTCCGTACGGCCCCGGAGATACCCACCGCCGCGGTCCTGCTGCTGCACGGGGGCCGCGAGGACGGGCCGGAGCCGCCTCCCCGGCTGAACCTGCCCGCACTGCGGATGCGTCCCTTCGCGGCCGCCGTCGCCCGCGCCACCCGAGGACGCGGCGTCCTGGTGGCCGAGGTGCGCTACCGCCATCGCGGGTGGAACGGCCCCCGCTGCGACGCGGCGCGCGACGCGGAGGCCGCGCTCGACCGGCTGCGCGGGATCGCCGGGGACGTGCCGGTGGTCCTCGTCGGCCACTCGATGGGCGGCCGGGCCGCGCTGCGTGCCGCTGGCGCACCCCTCGTCCACGGCGTGGTGGCACTGGCCCCCTGGTGTCCGCCGGACGAGCCGGTGGGCCACCTCGCGGGCCGCAGGCTCTACCTGCTGCACGACGAGCAGGACCGGGTCACCTCGGCCGCCGGATCCTGGGAGTTCGTCCGCCGCTCCCGGCTCGCGGGCGCCGACGCCACCGCCATCCCGATGCCCACGGGCGGCCACGCGATGCTCCGGGGCGCGGGCGCCTGGCACCGGCGCACCGCGGCACTCGTCACCGGCCTGGTCACGCGGGACTGACCGCCCGACGGCTGCGTCGCGGTCCGGCGTCGCGGTCGCCTCCCGGGCGGCGACGGCCGCGGCAGGACACCGACACCTTTCCGGCCGACCTGTGGTGCTACGTCGGCCAAGCCGCGACCAGGCCGATACGCGCCTATTTGACGTGCACCTGCTAGGGCAAAATGGCAGATGTCACGGGCAAAACGGTGCGGGAAGGTGTGGTCTTGGCGTTGCTGTCCTTACCGGTACGGCGCATACGGGCACTACGGGGGACGAGCGGGGTCGGATCGGGCCTGCAACGCGCCCAGTCCTTCATGGTCGTGGCCACCCTGCTGTACCGGGCGAGCCATCTGACGGTGGGCGCCCTCGCCGTCGCCCAACGCCGCTCGGAACTCCCCCTCCAATACGCGGGATTCGCGGTGGCCCTGGGGCTGAGCGCACTGACCTACGGCACCGCCCTGCGGCGCGGCTGGTTCGACCGGCGGCACATCTGGGCGGACGCCCTGGTCATCGGCTGCGTGCTTCCCCTGGCCCTCTGCGCCTGGGGCGGCGTGCGCGAACCGCCCGCGATCGCCTGGGCCATGCTGCTCGGAGGGTCGGCGAGCGCCGTCGCCGCCATCTCCCTCGAACGACTCCACGCCCTCACCGTCATCGCCCTGCTCCTGGTCACGCACTTCATCGGCTACCAGGCGGTCGGCGCGAGCCCCGCCGTGATTCTCGGCCATCTCAACTCCATCGTCTCCTCCGCCGTGATGACCTGGCTGTTCCGGTGGTACCTGCTCCGCCAGGGCCGCCTCCTCGACGAGGCCAACGCCCGCGCCGTCGCCGCCGAGGCCCACAAGGCGCGCTACGCCGAGCGGCTGGAACACCACCGCGCGCTGCACGACACCGTCCTCGCCACCCTGACCACCCTGGCGTCGGGGGCCGTCGACGCCAACGCCCCCGAGGTGCGCCGGCGCTGCGCGCGCGAAGCCGCGTACCTGCGCAGACTGATCCAGCAGACCGCCGCAGAGGTCCACCACCGGGAGATCGGCGCGGCCCTGGAGGACGCGGTCGGCTCCGTCGAGAGCCTCCAACTGCGCGTCACCGCCCAGTACCACGACCTGCCGCAGGTGCCGCCCGAGGTCGCCGCCGCGCTCGGCGACGCCGTACGCGAGGCCCTGAACAACGTACGGCGCCACGCGGGCACCGGACACGCCTACCTCACCGCCACCAGGGACCCGGACGCACGCGGCGGCGCCCTCGTCACCGTGGTCGACCGGGGGCCCGGCTTCGACCCCGAGCGGTGCGTGCCCGGCCTCGGCCTGCGCGGCTCGGTCCACGGCCGGATGGCGGAGGTGGGAGGCCGGGCGACCGTGGACACCGCTCCCGGCGAGGGCGTACGGGTGGAGCTGAGATGGCCCGGGTGATCACCGTCTCGGTGGTCGACGACGACCGGATGCTCCTCGACGGACTGCGGACCTGGCTGGCCGGCGTGCCGGAACTGCGGCTGGTGGCGACCGCGGCCACCGTCGGGGAACTCCTCGGCGCACCGGAAGCCCAACTCCCCTACGGCTTCGGCCGGGCCGGGTACGCCCCTCCCGACATCGTCCTCCTCGACCTCGTCCTGCGCGACGGCTCCGCCCCCACCGACAACATCCGCCGCCTGCTGCGCACCGGGAGCCGCGTCCTGATGATCAGCACCGTGCCGGACCGCTCCCGGATCATCGAGGCCGTCCGGGCCGGCGCCGACGGCTACCTGACCAAGGACCACGACCTGCCGACCCTGGTCGCCGCCATCAAGGACCTGGCATCGGGCCGCGGTGCCCTCTCCACGGAGCTCGCCTTCGCCTGCGCCCACGACGACAGCCCCGCCCGCCCCCGGCTCTCGCCCCGGGAACGGCAGATCCTGCTCGACTACGCCTCCGGACTCACCCTGAAGTCCGCCGCCCGGCGCGCCGGCATCACGGTCCACACCGCCAAGGACTACCTGGACCGGGTCAAGGCCAAGTACCAGCAGGCGGGCCGCCCCACCCACACCAAGCTCGATCTGGCCAGGCGAGTACGGGAGGACAGTCTCGACGCGGGCTGACCCCCCGCACAAGCCCCCCAAACGGACGGCTACAAGGGGCACGCGCACCGCGCCTACTGTCACCCCCGGCGGCGCCTCGGACGGCCCGCCGGAAAGGGGACGAGCCGGTGTCCATTTTCTGGCCGGCGCTGCCGGAGGACTGTACTGCCGCGGGTCCGAACGGCAGTCCGCACCCCAGACGGGGCGAACTCATCGGGCGCGGACCGGAGATGGGGCAGATCATGATCGCGCTGGCCGCCGCCCGGTCCGGCCGCGGCGCCGCGCTCTTCGTCACCGGCGAGCCCGGGGTCGGCAAGACCCGGCTCGCCGCCGAGGCCCTCGCCATGGCCGCCGAGACGGGCATGGTCACGGTACGGGGCCGGGCCAGCGCGGTCGGCCCGCCCGTCCCCTACCGGCCACTGGTCGAGGCCCTGCTCCTGCTCTCCCGCGCCGGCCTGCTGCCCGAGCCGGACGAACTCGGCCGCTACGGACCGGTCCTGGCCCGGCTGCTCGGCGGCGCCCGGGCCGCCGACGCCGACGCGGCCTCGCACCTCATGGTCGCCGAGACGATGCTGCGCCTGCTCGACGTCGTCGGGGAACACCGCGGCTGCCTGCTCGTCCTCGACGACCTGCACGACGCCGACCCCGGAACCCTGGCGGTCGTCGAGTACCTCCTCGACAACCTCGCGCAGCAACCGGCCGTCCTGCTCCTCGTCACCGGGCGTGCACCCTGCGAGGCGGCCGAGCTGACCACCCGGGCCCGCTTGCGCGGAGCCGCCGCCGTGCTCGAACTCGGCCCCCTCAGCCGCCCCGACGTGCACCTGCTCATCGCCGCCGAACTGCGCGTCCCCCCGGCCGAGGTCTGCCCCGACCTGGTCCACCGGGCGGTGGACGGCTGTGCCGGAATCCCCTTCGTCGTCAAGGAACTCGTGCACGACCTCGGCGGCCGCCCCGCCCACCACGGGTCGCGGCCCCCCTCCGTACCGCCCACCGTCGCGGACGACGTCCGACGCCGCACCGAGCGGCTCGGCCCGCTCGGTGTGGAACTGCTGGGCATGGCAGCCCTGTTCGGGCCCCGCTTCCCGCTGCCCGTGCTGGAGCGCGCGATCGGCCGTGACCACGCCGAGCTGTCCGCGGTGCTCCGGGCCGCGGTCGCCTCGTACCTGATCACGCCGGAGGGGCCCGGTACGCAGTGGTACGCCTTCCGCCACCGGCTGGCGGCCGAAGCCCTGCTGGACGATCTCGGACCGGGGGAGCGGGCCGGGTACCTGCGGCGGGCGGCGCGCGCGCTCACCGACCTCCACCCCGCACTGCCCGGAGCCTGGTGCGAGCACGCCGCCCTGCTGCACGAGCACGCCGGCGACACCCCGGAGGCCATCCGCCTGTACTGCGAGGCGGCCGGGCGCGCAACCGGCGAGGGCACCGCGGACCGGGCGGTGGAACTGCTCACCCGGGCCCACCTGCTCGTCGAACCCGGCACCGCGCCCGAACTGCACGCCACGGTGCTGGAGCGGCTGCTCGACGCCGTCGCCCGCTCGGCGCGGTTCGACCGGCTGCCCGCGCCCGCCGCCCTCCTGGACACCCTCGGCGGCGACGGCGGCGAACATGACATCCCCGCCCAACGGAGGGCCGCACTGCACGCCCGGCTGAGCGACATCGCCACCCTGACGGGCCGCCCCGCGGAAGCCCTGTGGCACCTCGACATCGCCCGCTCGCTGCTCGGCAGCCACCCCGCCGACCAGTACGCCACCCTCGTGGACCTCTGCGCCGTGCAGGTGGAACTCAGCCGGCTCGCCCCCGACCGGCTGCGCACCGCCACCCGCTACGCCCACCGGGCACTGGAGGCCGCCCAGCGCGTCGACCTGCCCGACGCGGCGTGCCGGGCGCTGCTGCTGCTCGGCCGGCTGGCCGCGGAAGAGGACGAGCCGACGGCCGCGGCCCACTTCCGGCGGGCCCGCGCCATCGCCCTCGCACGCCGGCTCCCCGTACCGCGGATGGCCGCCGACGTCCACCTGGCCATGGTGGCGGCGAGCCACGACGGCCACCCCACCCGGATCGAACAGGCCCGGCAGGAGGCCCTGCGCATGGGCCTGCTGCCGCTGGCCCACGAGACGGGCTTCGTCCTCGCACTGGACCGCATCCAGCACGGCCGGTTCGACGAGGCCCGCGACCGGATCCGCGAGGCCGCGGCCGACGCCTCACGGCTGGGCCTCGGCCGCCCACTGGCCATGCTGAGGCTCGCCGACGCCGTACGGTACGCGCACCAGGGCCGCCGCGCCGAGATGCGCGGGGCGCTGGAGCGACTGGCCCCGCTGCTGGACGCCGCGCCGGGCGTGCGCGCGATGTCGTACGGGCTGGCCCGGGCCATCTGCTCGCTGCTGGAGGAGCGGCACGAGGCGGCCGGGCAGGAGTTCGCGCAGGCACTCGCCTACGACGCGGAGAACCCCGCGATCGGCGGGTTCGGCAAGCACGGCATCATCCTGCTGCTCGGCGTGCTCGACGGACGCATGGGGCGGCGCCACCACACCGAGGTCGCGCGGGCGAGCGCAAGCGGGACCCGCTGGAACCACCAGTTCACCGGCCTCGCGGACGCCGTGCTGCTCGGCCGCGAGGGCCGCCCGGACGAGGCGACGGCCGCCGCGGGCAAGGCACTGGAGGCGGCCGGACTCTTCCCGGTGGCACGCCGGCTGTCCCTGCGCCTGATCGCGCAGTCGGCGTACGAGGACGGCTGGGGCACACCCGTCGAATGGCTGCGCGAGGCGGAGGAGTACTTCCACGACGCAGGCCTCCAGGCGGTCGCCGGAGCCAGCCGGGCCCTGCTGCGCGGCATGGGCGCGTCGGTCCGGCAACGCCGTACGGGCACCGAGCGGGTCCCGCCGGACCTGCGCCGGTGCGGGATCACCGTCCGGGAGTTCGAGGTGGCCCGGCTGGTCGCCGAACGGATCAGCAACAAGGACATCGCCGGCCGGCTGCACATCTCGCTGCGCACCGTCGAGAAGCACGTGGCGAACCTCCTGCAGAAGACCGGCCACCCGAACCGGACGGCCTTCGCCACCGCCGCCCGCGACCTGGTCGCATGACGGCCGGCCCGGCCGGCGGGGCACCCCTACGAGAGACGGGCCAGCGGGTGCCGGGCCGCCAGGGTCACCACCCGGTCGAAGCGGCCGTCGAGGTCCTCGTCCCCGTGGTGCACCACCAGCAGGGCGCGCCCCGCGGTCCGCTCGCGCAGCAGCCCGAACACCAGCTCCCTGCCGCGGTCGTCGAGGTTCGCGAAGGGCTCGTCGGCGAGGTAGGCGTCGGCGTCCTCGCACAGGAGGGCAGCCACTGCGACGCGCTGGCGCTGGCCGGAGGACAGCTCCGAGGGCAGCTGGCCGGACTGCGCCGCCAGGCCCAGCACCGCGCGCAGCCCCTCGTCGGGGACGAGGTCGCGCACCAGCAGCGGAGGCAGGTCCACCGGGGCGGTCAGGCTCGCCACCCGGGGCGGCAGGGTGACCGAGCCGGCGTCGGGGGCGAGCGTCCCGGAGATGATGTGCAGCAGGGTCGTCTTCCCGCAGCCGTTGGGGCCGCGCAGCAACACGTGCTCGCCGGCGCGCAGCTCGAACGCCTCGATCGACACCCCGGCCACATCGCTCCCACCGGACCCGGTCTCCGCCCCGGCCGGCCCGGTCGCCCCGCCGTACACGACGCGGGCCCCGTGGACCCGTACCAGGGCCCCTTCGTCGTGGTAGGGGGTCTCCCGGGACTTCCGCAGGGACTCGATCCGTTCGAGGACGGCGGTGCTCCGGCGGGCCTGCGGAATCATGTTGATGAGGTCGAACATCCCGTTCACCGCCCGCCACAGCGAGTTGACGAAGGCGAGGAAACTGCCGAAGGACATCCGGCCCGAGAAGACGAAGAAGGCCCCGACGATCATCGAAGCGGTGTCCGACAGGTTCATCACCAGGTCGCTGAGGGTCCGCTGGCGCTGTGCCAGCCGGAAGTTGACGAAGGTGAGGCCGAGGAAGGCGCTCAGGGCGTCCCGGTTCGCGGCGCGGGTGCCCGGCAGCAGCGACGGCAGACCGCGCAGGGCGGAGAACGCCTCCAGCGTGCGGGTCAGCGTGTTGACGTACCGGGCCTCCGCCTCGCGTTCGGGGCCGGTGTTCGCCTCGATCCGCCTGCCGAGCCGGTTGCTGACGAACACCAGCGGCGGCACGATCACCAGCAGGATCAGGCTCGCCTGCCAGGACAGGTACAGCAGCACCCCGAGGAAGACGGCCGAGGTGACCGCCTGCCGCGCGATGCGCAGGGCCACGTCGACGGCCGGCAGGACCCCCTGCGCGACGTCGTTGTGGATGCGGCTGACGAAGGAGGCGTTGCCCTCCCGCGACACCTTCCGGCCGTCCAGGCCGAGCGCGCGGCCCAGCAGCTCCGTCTCCAGCACCAGTGTGAACGCGTTCTCGAACCGCTTGCGCCGGCACGCGATCCAGTACCCCGTCGTGTTGAGGGTCAGCCCGAGGGCGAGGTAGGTGAGGCCGAGGACCAGGAAGCGCCGCAGGTCCGCGGTCAGGATCGCCTCGTCGAACAGGGCCTTCAGCAGCAGCGGGTGCAGCAGGGCCTCCAGCCCGCTCGTGGTGACCTCGGCGGCGAGGATCACCACGAACGGGAGCCGGTGCCCCCGCAGCGTGCGCCAGAGCTGCCTCACCGCCCGACCTCGTCCAGCAGGAAGTCGGCCGGACCGCCCCGGTTCACCCGGTGGAGCACCCGCAGCACGCCCGCCGAGCCGGTCAGGTAGTCGGTGGAGCAGCGCAGCAGTCCGTCACCGGGGAGGGCCAGCAGGGGCGGCCGGTCGTCGGTGCGCGGCAGCCCGAAGCGTTCGGCGGGCTCGAAGAGGAAGACCCTCCGGACGAAGTCGAGCTGGCGCAGCGCCGTATCGCGGTACGACCGGTGGCCGGTGAACCGTGCCGCGTCCAGCAGCGCGTCGGCGACCCCGGCCATGCCGAAGGCGTACCCCGGCATCACCGAGTACCGGACGTCCAGCCCGCGCAGGACGGTGCGGGCCGCGTCCAGGTCCCCGTAGCGCAGCAGCACCTTCAGCACGCCCGCGGAACCGACCTCGACGTACGGCTCCATGGTTCCCTCGTGCTCGAACATGACCGGGCCGCCGTCGTCGTCGATCGGCCGGGCGTGGGCCATCTCCCAGGCGAGGGCCTCCCGACCGAGCCGCAGGTACCGGGCCTCTCCCGTCACCTGGTGCATGCGCAGCAGGAACATCGCGACACCGGCCTGCCCGAAGCCCAGCCCGGTCAGCGGCCCCTTCGTGGAGAATTCGTTCAGCCAGTGGGCGCGCCCGCCGTCGCGCTGCACCGTCTCGCACAGGGCCTGCGCGCACTCCTGCGCCGCGGCGAGGTCGCGGGGGTCGTGGCTGCGCAGGAAGAAGCGCAGGTTCGTCATGCCGACCCCGGAGAGGCCGTAGTAGAAGGTGTGGTCGCCCTTCTCCACCGCGCGCCGGTTGGCCTGCGCCAGCAGCTCCCGCGCCTGGATGCCGAGCCCGAGGGTGTCGGCCGCCCAGGCGATGCCGGACAGGCCGTTCATCAGGCCGTCCGGGTACCGGGCCGGATCGATGCCCGCCAGCTTGCGGCTCAGCCAGGCGCGCCATTCGGGCCGGACCGGGATACCGCTCGCATTCAGGGCCCACAGCACCCCGGTGGCCCCGAAGCCCAGGCTCAGCGGGTTGGTGACGTGGGCGAAGGGGTCCACGGGGAAGAGGGTGGCGCGGCCGGTGTCGGCGGTGGCCAGGACGAACGAGCCCACTGCCGCCTCCGCCTCCGCCAGGGCGAGGCGTTCCTCGACGACGGGGCGCTCGGGCGCGGTCTCGACCCGGTCGAGCAGGTCGGCCTCGTCCTCCAGGGCCTTCAGTACGCCGTCGAGGTCGATCCGGTCTCGGGCCAGGTCGGTGATCAGCTCGTGGACCCGCGCCGGCCAGCCGAGTCCCTCGGTGATGAAGATGCGGTACAGGTCGAGGACGTCCTCGCGCAGGTACGACATGGCGGCGATCGGGAAGACGAAGTACGCCATGGTGGAGGCGAGGGCGTACCGGTCGCCCTCCGGCCCGTACGCCTTGAAGCGGTTGCGGGAGAGGCTGAAGCCCGGGGTGTAGAGCTCGACCGGCTTCTCCAGCGCGGCTTCGGCCCCCTCGCCGGGGCTCCTGCCGCCGCTCCGCCCGCTCTCGCCGGCGGACCCGGCCAGCCGGCAGGCCTCCAGGTCGACGATGGTCACCTCGTGGGTGTCCGGGTCGATGAGCAGGTTCGCGGCGGTGAAGTCGGCCAGGATCACGCCGCGTTCGTGGGCCGCCCGGATCGCGTGCGCCAGCCCGCGGAAGACGGCGAGGAAGATCCGCAGGTACTCCCGCGACTGCTCGATGTCGAACCCCGGTCGCGCGAGCGGATTGCGTTCGAGCAGCACGGAGCGCATGTCGGAGCTGTCGACGAACTCCTCGGCGATGTAGTGGTGTTCCCAGTGCCGGAACCGCGCGATCGGCGCCGGGTACGCACCGACGTCGGCCAGCCGGTTCAGGAACATCCACTCGCGGCCCAGGATGTCGACGGCGTCGTGGTCCTGACGGGGGTTGACGTTGGTGTGCGGGCGGGCCTCCTTGAGCACCACCGGGCGGTCGTCGTCCTCGGTGTCCTCGGCCGTGTACACGCCGCCGCTGTTGGAGAACTGGATCGCGCCGGTCACCCGGAAGCGGCCCCCGAGGAGGCCGTCGTCCCCCTCCTCCTCGCCGGCGGGCTGCCAGTCGTCGAACGGCCAGGGCACCCAGGAGGGCTGCGCATGGCCCGGGCGCCGGTCGTCGGGGACGGGTCCGTCCGGACCGAGGATCCGCGGCAGCCTGCGGCCGAGGACGTCGACGGCGTGGGTGTCGAGGAACTGGCCGTAGCGGAAGTAGAGGGCCTTGCTGTCCCGGTACCGCAGGTCCGACAGGACGTAGGCACCCTCGATGCCCTTCAGGAGCCGGGCCAGGTCGGCCAGGCACGTCCGGAACTCGTCGTCGTCGCGCGGGTAGACGGTGACGAGCTTGCCGCCGCTGCCCCGGGAGATGGCCTTGGAGTTGAGCATCTCGAAGACATTGAGGTCGAGAGCGATCTTGAAATCGATCTCGCGTTCCGTCAGGTGGCCGATCACCGAGGTGGCGACCTCGCGTACGTGGCGGTGGCTCGACGAGATGTGGATCTTCCAGCCCTGCGCCGGCAGGTTCTGGTTGTGCCGGTGGCTCCACCAGATGCCGCTGCGGACGAACCGGGCCCGCACCCGCTCGTCGAACGCGGCGAGGAAGTGGTCCGCGTTCGGTTCGTAGGAGACGTCGAGCGGGTCGAAGAACAGTGTGTCGTTCCACGCGAAGAGGAAGCGGTAGACCCAGCGTTCGTTGCGCATGTCAGCCTCTGTGATCGTCCGGGGGCCGCCGGCAGCAGCGGCTGCGGCAGCGGCCGTCGGGAACGGTGGGTCCGTGCGGGGGCGCGCCGAGCCCACGCACGGACCGCCGGGTCAGTTCGGGTCGTGCGGCTGGTGCGGGGACTTGCAGCAGTCGCTGCTGCTGCTCGTCAGGCTGACGGTGGCGGCGGCACTCTGCGTGGTGCGGGCCTCCATGTTCTGGAGCTTGAGGACGCTCATCCGGATCACCTCCTCGAAGGTCGAGTGCGCGGGTCGCGCGCTGTTGTCGATTCCTTGCCGGCCGATCGGCAGTTCCGACTCAACGCCATCCGCTCCACCCGCACATGGGCGGTGGCCCCGCATAATCTCCGCCCGCGCCCCCCACCGGAGGGCCGTCCCGCACCGGGCACAATGGTGGTGGTCCGCACGCTCCGGCCGGCGGCCGCGGTGTGGTAGCGACGGGCGTTGTCAGACCGGGTGGCTAGCCTCGGCGGTATGTCTGAGACCTCCGCGGGTGCGCCCGACGACGTGAACGCCCCGCTGCCCGACCAGCGGTGGACGGTGCAGTGGGCCGACGGGCCCGTGCCGGACCACCGGCGGCTGCGCTCCCTGGGCGGCCACACCGGTCCGGTCCGGTCGGTGGCCACGGCGATCGTCGACGGCAGACCGGTCGTGGTCTCGGGCAGCCGGGACAACACGGTGCGCGTCTGGGACCTGGCGACGGGCGAGCAGCTCCACGATCCGGTGACCGGCCGCACCGACCCGGTGTCCTCGGTGACGGCCGAGGTCCTGTCCGTGGCCACGGCGGAGGCCGACGGGAGGCCGGTGGCGCTCACCCTGCACGGCGACGACTCGGTCCTCGTGTGGGACCTCGCCACGGGCCGTGCGGCAGGGGAATTCGTCAGGCTGGTGGAGAGCACCGTCCTGGACGGGCGCCGGGTACTGCTCACCCTCGGGGCCGACGGGACCCTGGGTGCGTGGGACCTGCTCACGGGCGGCCGCGTCGGCGCCTTCCCGTCGGCGGCCGGCCTCGCGGTGCTGGAGGGCCGCCGTGTCGTCCTCACGGTCGACGACATCGACGTGGACCGGAAGGTACGGGTGTGGGACCTGGGCACCGGCGAGCAGCTGGCCCGGTCGCTGACGGTGGAGCGGACCGTCACCCTCGACGGGCGGGTGCTCGCCGCCACCGCCGGGGAGGCAGGGGAGGAGCGCCGGCTGTGGGACCTGGCCACGGGAGAGCCGGCCCCGACCCCCTCGGCCGCCGCGGCCCTGTCCGACGGGACGGAGGTCCCCGGAGTGACCACCGTGACGGTGGTGCACGGACGCGTCGTCGCCGTCGGGTCGGATGTCGAGGAGCCCGGGTTCATCGGCCCGCTGGCGCTGGCCCGCCAGAACGGCGCTCTGGTACGGCACCGGGCCCGGGAGACCGCGCTGCTGGACGGACGTACGGTCGCCCTCACCACCGACTCGGCCGCGGGCGGGACCCTGCGCATCTGGGACCTGACGGACGACCGGCAGCGCGTGAACGGCATGCGCGTGATGCGGAGCACCGGTGCGGGCGAGGCGGTCCCCGCCTTCCCGCCCGGTCAGGAGCAGGCCGCAGACCTGTGGCACCGCGTCTCCGGCCGAGGGACCGGCAACGGCAACGGCAACGTCAATGTCAGCGTCAACGGTCCCGTCGGCGGCGGCAGCGGCGATCGGATCGCCCTCACCGTGGAGCAGGACGGCACGGTGGCGGTACGGGACCGCGCCACCGGGAAGCCCGTCGGCCCGCCCCTGACCGGCCACACCGGCACGGTCCACGACGTGGCCACCACGGTGCTGGACGGCAGGCCGGTGGCCGTCACCGCGGGCGCCGACCACACGCTCCGGACCTGGGACCTCACCCATGTCCACGGCGACGGCCCGCCCCGCACCGGGCACACCGGAACGGTCTGCGCGATCACCACGGCCGTCCTCGACGGGAGTCCGGTGGCCGTCACAGCAGGCGCCGACCGCGCCGTGCGGGTCTGGGACCTGGCCACCGGGCAGCAGGTCACGGCCCCCGTGACGGGCCTGGAGGGCCAGGTGACCGCCATGGTCACGACGGTGGTCGACGGGCGGCTGCTGGTCGCCACCGCAGGTTCCGGCGACGCGCTGCACCTGCTGGATCCGGTGGGCGGGGGACACCCGCACGAGACAGTCACCACCCATCACGGCCGGGTGCTGGCCCTGGCCACCGCGGTCCTGGCCGGCCGGCCGGTCCTCGTCACCGCGGGTGCCGACCGCACCGTCGGCGTCTGGGACCCCGCCACTCGCCGGGCGGTCGGCGAGCCGCTCACCGGCCACTCCAGCCGGGTGACCGCCGTCGCGACCGCGGAGCTGGCGGGGCGGCCCGTCGCGGTCACCGGCAGCTGGGACAAGACCGTACGGGTGTGGGACCTCGGCACCGGCCGGCAGATCGGTGAACCCCTGACCGGCCACACCGACTGGGTGACCTCGGTGGCCACCGTGCTGGTGGACGGGCGGCCCGCCGCGGTCAGCCGGAGCCGGGACAAGACGGTGTGCCTGTGGGACCTGGCGGCCATGCGGCAGATCGGCGGGGTGCGGACCGGTCACGCGGATCCGAACGGGCCGATGGCCGTCACCGGCGGGGGCGCCGGGGCCGCCGGTGACGCCCGGCGGCCCGTGGTGGCCATCGGTCAGGGACAGACCGTGCGGAGCTGGGACCTGGTCACGGGGAGCGAAGCCGGGAACGAGTACGTGCTGCCGCTCGCCGTGGGTGCGCTGGCGGCCGCCCCGGGCGGCCGGCTCATGGCCGGCTTCGGCCCGGAGGTGGCGCTGCTGCGTCCGGCGGCAGGTTGACTCAATCGGACCGTACCCCTCCGGTCGGTCGGGAGAATCTCAGGAGCAACAGGCGGTGATCCAACGCGCGGCGGGCGGCGAGTGAATTCGCGCCCGTCGTACGGCGGTTCACCGATCCCCCCAGCACGTGAGAGGTTCCACGATGACCACACACCGCGTCAGGCGCCATGCGGCCCGCGCGTTGACCATGACGGTGGCGGCCTGCGCCGTCGCGGCGGCGACCGCCCTTCCGGCGTCCGCCTCCGACCAGCCGACACGACAGCTGCTCATGGCCGACTGCGCCTCGGGCGAAGGCAAGTGCACGTTCAACTCGCCCCGGCTCGGGGAGGCGTACCTGGGTGAGCTCCGCCAGGTGTCGAACTCGCTGTTCAACTGCAGCACGTCCGACTCCACCCAGTCGATGACGTGGGACGACACGGTGGGCTCCACCGACTCCCTGGGAGTCTCCGTCACGGCGGGAGGCAAGATAGCGGGCATCGTCGACCTGAGCGTAACGGCGAGTTACAGCCACAGTTGGTCGAGCAGTCACTCCGAGAGCAGCTCGCTCAATATGACGGTGAAGCCGGGCGAGGTGGGCTGGATCTCGCGCGCCCAGGTGATGCAGCGGGTCTCCGGCACCTGGCAGACCCACTACGACAGCCCCAAGTGGGGTCACTACTACTGGTTCTTCCAGGACACGATCACCAGCCCGGCCAAGAACGGCACGGACGGCAAGAGCAACGCGGTGGTGGTGAAGACCCGCAAGATGACCGCCGCGGAGAAGCGATCCTGCACCGCCGCGGCCCACCAGGGCCGCACCTTCGTCCAACCCCGCTGACCCACCCGCCCCCGCCCCCGCCCCCGCCCGCGCCCCTGCCCGTACCCAGGGCCGGGGCCGGTTCGGGGGCGGACCGGCGGGCCCGGCGGCCGGGGCTTCGCCGCCCTGCTCGCCCAGGTCCCGCTGCTCCGCTGCGAGGCGCTGTCGAAGCCGGCGCTCACCACGACCCGCGAGCCGGTGGCCCTGTACCGCAGGCCCGCCCGCGCGAACCCTCCCACCGCGCGCCGCTCGGCAGCGCCCTCATCCCGCTCGGCGTGGTGCTGTCCCGGCCGGGACCGCGCGCCGAGGCCCTGAAGGTGACCGAGGAGTCCGTCGCGCTGCTGCGCCCGGCGGCACCGGCGCCACCGCCGGCAGCCGTCGGCCTCCTGAATGGTCGCGGCCGAGATCCCCCGGCTGTACGCCCCGGGCCTCGCGCAGGCCCGCGCCCCGGAGGCCCGGTCCCGGAGGCTCGCGCCCTGGAGGGCCGGCTGCGCTGATGACGCCGCCGGGCGCTTTTAGTCGGTGTTTATGAGCGTGTCAAGCCCCGAGATTCCGGAACATGACCCGGATGTGGCCCCCGGGGCTTACTTGTGGTGCGGGCCTCACCGGAAACAAAACGAGGCAGACGGAAGAGACCGAAATCCTCCCCGAGGATCACTTCTCTCCTTCATATCCGCACCGCCCCGGAAATCCGGGACGGTCACATATCCCCCTTCATTCGGTAGGAGAAAGTCATGAACCGCAAGATGCACACCAACAGCACTGTCCGTCCGACCCGTCGCGGCTTCCGCATTGCGACCCTGGCCGCCGCGGCTGCTGTCGTCACCGGTGGTGTCCTGCTCCCGGCGTCCATGGCCTCCGCGGCCCCCGTGGCCTCCCACGTGGCAACGGTCCTCCCGAACGCCGGAGGCGCCGGAGGTGACGGTGGCAAGGGCGGTACCGGCGGGCTCGTCGGTGGCGCCGGTGGCGCAGGTGGCTCCGGTGGCGGCAGCGTCACGGGCACCGGCGGCAAGGGCGGTAACGGCGGTACCGGTGGGGACGGCTTCCTGCTCGGCGGCGCCGGTGGCGGCGGCGGCGGTGGCGGCGAGGGCCGCATCGGTGGAGCCGGTGGTAACGGCGGCAACGGCGGCTTCGGCGTCCTCCAGGGCGGCAACGCCGGTGGCGGCGGCGGGGGCGGCGACGGCTTCCTCAAGGGCGGTAAGGGCGGTAACGGCGGTAACGGCGGCTTCGGCATCTTCAACGGCGGCAACGGTGGCAAGGCCGGAGACGGCGGCCTCGGTGGCCTGATCGGTGGCCTGGGCGGCAACGGTGGCGCCGGTGGCGGAAGCATCTTCTAAACCGCACACACCGCACACACCGCACACACCGCACACACCGCAGTACCCGGCTCAACGGGTGGAGGCCTTCGGGCCTCCACCCTCCCCACCCCCCCCTCTCACCCTGTCTGATCCCCCCACCTCGGTATTTGCGGAAACGGAGAACCACGCCATGTTCACGAAGTCCTGGCAGCGTCCGATCATCCTGGTCACGGCCTCTCTGGCCCTCGTCACCGGTACGGCGTGCGCCGCGCAGGCGTCGCAGCAGTCCCACACCCCCACCGGCCTCAGCGCCTCGGCCCCGGCCGACCAGCCCGAGCACTGCATCGGTTTCGGCGCCGGCGGCAAGGGCGGCAAGGGCGGCGAGGGCGGCAAGGGCGGCCGGGGCGGCGAGCCCGGTCAGCCGGGTGAGCCCGGCCAGCCCGGCGGAGTGGGCTGCCTCAAGTTCGAGGACCTGCCCGACAAGTCGAAGGCGGACCTGACCGTGGTGGACAAGGTGCGCATCGCACTCATCGTGCTGGCGGCCGACGAGCCGGACGAGATGACGAAGAAGATCGCCGACAAGTACAAGATCTCGGACAAGCAGATCGACACCTGGAAGAAGTACTACGTCGAGGGCGACTGGTTCGCGCTCATGGCGGACAGCCGCCCCTGACGAAGAACGCAGGCGCACCGCCGCGGCGCCCCGGCCTGCAGAAGGCCGGGGCGCCGACGAATCTCGGGGAACAGCCGGCCGGACAGGGATCGGGCCACTCGATACGGAAAGCAATTCTTAGGCAAGGGAGAATCTCATGCGTATGCGGTCCACGAAGTTTCGTCTCGGTCTCGTCATTTCGGCCACGCTGATCGGTGCGGGTGCCATGGCACCGGTCGCCACGGCAGCGCCGGCGGCGACAACCGGTCAGGTGGCTCCCGCGTTCGCCGCCGGTGACTCCCATCCCGGCGGGGGCCGGTTCGACGGCAGGGCGGTGCTCGACAGCATCAAGGTGGACAAGGGCAGCGTCCGCGTCGGCGACCGGATCTGTGCGGGCAAGTGCAACGGAACGGTGAACGGCTCCACGAGTGGCAAGGGCGGCATCTGCGCCGGGCTCTGCAACGGGAGCGCCAACGGCGGCACCGGCTCCACCGGCGTGCCGGGCGGCACGGGCGGTACCGGCGGGAAGGGCGGCATCTGCGCCGGCTCCTGCAAGGGGAGCGCCAACGGCGGGACCGGTGGCACCGGCGGGAACGCGCTGCCCGGCGGTGACGGCGGCAAGGGTGGCACCGGCGGCGAGGGCGGCCTCTGCCTCGGCATCGGCTGCGGGGTCACCGGCGGCTTCGGCGGGGCCGGCGGCGCCGGCGGCTTCGACGAGGACTGACCCGAGCGGCCACCACGACGACCACGACCGACCGCATCGCGCACGGTGACCGGCCCCGACGGGGCCGGTCACCGTGCGCGATGCGTATGTGCGGGGGATGCGCCCGGGATGCGTGTGCCGATCCGGTCGGACCGGGCATTCGCGTGGACCCATCGATAGACTTCCAGATAGGAAGAGCGGCCCGCCGCGTCCGGCGGCGTCGTACGGCCAGGTGAGTGGGGCGTCCGATGAGCGAGGTCTCCAACCTCAGCGTGTACGCGGGTCGCGCCTCGGGTCTCATCGGGAAGCGGATCGCGGGCTACCGGGTGGAGCGCATGATCGGCCGCGGCGGCATGGCCGTCGTCTACTGCGCGAAGGACCTGCGCCTGGACCGTACGGTCGCGCTCAAGCTCATCGCCCCGGAACGCGCCCGCGACGAGACCTTCCGACGCCGCTTCACCCACGAATCGCGGGTGGCCGCGTCGATCGACCACCCGCACATCGTGCCCATCTTCGAAGCCGGTGAGACCGACGGCGTGCTCTACATCGCCATGCGCTACGTCTCCGGCCTGGACCTGCGCGCACTGCTGGACCGGGAGGGTCCGCTGCCCGTCGCGACCGCGCTGCGCATCGCCGCCCAGGTGGCGTCCGCGCTCGACGCGGCCCACGACCACGACCTGGTGCACCGGGACGTCAAACCCGGCAACATCCTGGTGGCCGCGGGCACCGACAGCGAGCACCCCGAGCACATCTACCTCACGGACTTCGGGCTGACGAAGAAGTCGCTGGCGCTCACCGGGTTCACCACGGACGGGGAGTTCGTCGGCACGCTCGACTACATGGCGCCGGAACAGATCTCCGGCAGGCCGGTGGACGGCAGGTGCGACCTCTACAGCCTGGCGTGCGTCGTCTACGAGACCCTCGCCGGCGGGCCGCCCTTCCAGCGCGAGGAGGACGCGGCGCTGCTGTGGGCGCACCAGTACGACCCCCCGCCCCCGATCACGGAAAGGCGGCCGGGAATCGCTCCCGCCGCCGCCGACGTGCTGACCAAGGCCCTGTCGAAGATCCCCGAGGACCGCTACGGGTCCTGTCTCGAATTCGTGGCCGCGTTGCGCGTCGCCACGGGAGGCGGCACCGGCCGTACGGCCGATCCGCCTGCGCGGGAGAATTCCCGTACCCCCGGTGCTCCGGGGAACTCCGCGCCCCCGAAGGAGCCCCCGGTCTGGGCCCGGCCCGTCTTCTACGGCCTGCCCGGCGGCCGGTAGGCCGCCCCGCCCGCTACGGGCGCTTCGTTGCCTGCGTGCGTCACAGCCCCATGGAGATGGCCAGACGGGTCATCTCGGCCGTGGTGTTGATGTTCAGCTTGGCGCGGATGCGGCGCAGGTACGCGTCGACCGTGTGCTTCGAGAGCCCCATCTGACGGGCGGCCTGCAGGTAGGTGCAGCCGGCGGCGATGTGTCGCAGGGCCTCCTGCTCGCGCGGGGCGAGCGTGGGGACGGTGGCCTCGGTCTGCGTCTCGGTCTGCGGGGCGGTGAGGGTGAGAGTCATGATTTCCTCCGACAGGTCGGTCTGGTCATCACTGCTCACGTCCTCGGAAGCAGGGGACTCGTACCTGAATGTCGGTGTTTGTCCCTGTTAAAGAGCTTGTGGGCGCGACTTCATGGAGGTGTCCGTCAACTGTCACAGGCGCGTCACAGGGAACATTTCAGTGCATACCGCCCCGCCCTGTACGCGTCCTCAGAACCCGGTGAGGGACTGCTCGGCCCAGATGGTCTTGCCGATGGCCGCGTGCCGGGTGCCCCAGCGCTGGGCGAGCTGGGCCACCAGCAGCAGACCCCGCCCGCCCTCGTCGAAGGTCCGGGCCCGTCGCATGTGCGGGGCGGTACTGCTCGCGTCCGAGACCTCGCAGATCAGGGTGCTGTTCTTCTCGTGGATCAGCCGCAGCTGGATGGGCGGCTGGCCGTACCGGATGGCATTGGTGACCAGCTCACTCACCAGGAGCTCGGTGACGAAGGCGGCCTCGTCCAGTCCCCAGGCCGTCAGCTGGTCGGTGGCCCGGCGCCGGGCCGTGGCGACGACGGAAGGGTCGGAGGGCAGGTCCCAGACGACGACCTGGTCGGCGTGCAGGCCCCGGGTCCGGGCCACGAGCAGGGCCACGTCGTCGTCCGGGCGGTGCGTCAGCATGGTCGTCAGTACCCGGTCGCAGACCGCCTCCAGGGTGTCCGCCGGCCGCACGAGGGCCGCGAACATGCTGTCCAGCGCCTCGTCGATGTCGTGGTCGCGGGGCTGTAGCAGACCGTCCGTGTACAGGGCGAGGATGCTGCCCTCGGGCAGCTCGACCTCGATCGTCTCGAAGGGCAGGCCGCCCAGGCCCAGCGGCGGACCGGCCGGGACGTCGAGCAGGTACACGGAGCCCTCCGGGGAGACCACCGCGGGCGGCGGGTGCCCGGCCCGGGCCACCGTGCACCGGCGGATGACCGGGTCGTAGACCACGTAGAGGCAGGTGGTGCCGATGCCCCCGGCCGTCTCCCCGCCGGTCTCCTGGTCGCCCTCGTCGGCGGACAGGTGGATGACGAGGTCGTCGAGGTGGGTGAGCAACTCGTCGGGGCCCAGGTCCACGTCTGCGAGGGTGCGTACCGCGGTGCGCAGCCGGCCCATGGTGGCGGTGGCCCGGATGCCGTGGCCCACGACATCACCCACGACCAGCGCCACCCGGGCACCGGACAGCGGGATCACGTCGAACCAGTCGCCGCCCACCCCGGCCTCGCCGCCGGCGGGCAGGTAGCGCGAGGCGATCTCCAGCGCTGCCTGATCGGGCAGCGTGTGCGGCAGCAGGCTGCGCTGCAGGGTCATGGTGGTGGTGTGCTCGCGGCCGGACCGGTACGCGTTGCGGATGCCGGCGGCCGCCCGGGCCGTGAGCTCCCCGGCCACCCGCAGGTCCTCCGGCCGGAAGGGCTCCCGCCGCCGGTGGCGGCTGAAGACGGCCACACCGAGCGAGCCCCCTCCGGCCCGCATCGGCACCACCATGAGCGAGTGGGCCCCGTACTCGCCGATCCAGGCGGCCCCGGGGTCCTCGGCGGCCCACCGGGCGAGGGCCGGGTCCGCCGCCCCGTACACGGCGCCGCGGCCCGCGATCAGCGCCTCGACGGGCGGGGACAGCGGCGGATAGCTCGTCGTGTCCCCGACGGCGACCTGGGACTCCGGGGTTCCGTCGAGGACCGACCGTGCCGCGGCGCGGCACACGGTGACCGGCCCGTCCACCGGGACCGAGGACGGCTCGTCGCCGCGCGGAAGGGGTTCCAGCAGGTCGACGACCGCGAAGTCGGCGAACCGGGGGACGGCGGCGTCGGCCAGTTCGTGTGCGGTGCGCACGCTGTCCAGGGTGGTCCCGATGGGCGCGGCCTCGCTGTCGATCTCGTCCGTCAGGAGCATCTGGTGCTGGACGCTCTCCACCCCGCTCCGGTCGTGCGCGGCCAGGCACACGGCGTGCACCCGGCCGTCCGGATCCCGCAACGGCGCCACCGAGGTCGCCCAGCCGTGATCCGCGCCGCCGCCCGTCGGATGGACGAAGGACTCCATGTACTGCGGCTCACCGGATTCCAGGGCCAGGCGCATCCTGCGCTCGGTCTCGTCGCTCACCGGATCCGGCGCGATCTCCGGCAGCCGCAGCCCGCGCATCTCTGCCTCCGTGAGGGAGAGGGTGCGCTCCATGCCGGAATTCGCCCGTACCAGCCGCAGATCGGCATCGAAGATCGCCAGGAAGCAGGGTGACTGGGTGAAGGCCCATTCCTTCAGCGGCTCCTCCCAGGGCGAGGGGCCCGTGCCGCCGACGGCGGACACCACGAACCACTTGGTGATCCCACCGCTGGACATCCAGCGGTGCGCGAGCAACGCCACCTCGATCCGGTGGCCGTCCCGGTGCCGCAACGCCACCGTGCCGCTCCACCGCTCCTGCCCGGACGGAACCCGGCTCGCCGCGTCACTGAGGACATCGGCGAGCCGGTGGGCGGCGGGCAGCCCCACGACCTCGGACGGCACGTAGCCGAGCAGACGGGTGGCTCCCTCGCTCCACTCGGTGACGATGCCCTCCTCGTTGATCGTGGCCGCGGCCGTGTACGCCGACTCGAAGGCGCCCGTCTCCTCGGGCCGCTCACCAGGAGAGGTGGGAACTCGCTCCATCGCCACTCATCTCGCCCTCGCTCGTTCCGCTGCCGCCGTCCCACGGGACCCGCACGGCCAGGCGCTCCTGTGACCAGGATGATCCAGCGGGGCAAGGAGCACCAACGCAGGACACGGCCTGTGCGGACGGCCGGAGGACGGTGTGCACGGCGGTGGTCACGCGGCCGTGGCCGTGTCGAGGAGCAGCAGCTCGCGTGCCAGCGCGGCGACGGCCTCCCTGATCCGGCCGGGCGTGTGGTCGTACGTGACGAAGAAGCGCAGCCGGGCCAGTTCCTCCGGTACCGCCGGATGGAGGATGGGGTTGACGCTGATGCCCTTCTGGAACAGGGCCTCCGCGAGGCGCAGGGTCTTCAGCGAGTCCCCCACGATGCACGGGACGACCGGCGTGCGGTGGCTGTCGCCGGTGTCGATGCCCGCCTCGCGCGCGAGGTGGACGAACAGCGCCGCGTTCTCCGCGAGACGCGCCACGCGCTCCGGCTCGGTACGCAGCATGCGCAGGGCGCTCAGGGACGCCGCGGTGTCGGCCGGGGTCATTCCGGCGCTGTAGACGAAGCCGGGGACGGTGTAGCGAAGGTACTCCACGACCGGGCGGCTCCCCGCGACGTAGCCGCCGCAGCTCGCCAGGGCCTTGGACAGGGTGCCCGACCACAGGTCGACGGCCGTGCGGTCGATGTCGAAGTGCTCGCCGATGCCGCGCCCCGTCCGGCCGATGGTCCCGATGCTGTGCGCCTCGTCGATCATCAGCAGGCAGCCGTGCCGGTGCTTGACCTCGACCAGGGCGGGCAGGTCGGCGATGTCCCCGTCCATGCTGTACACGCCCTCGACGACGACGAGGACCCGTCGGTACTCGCCGCGGACCTGCGTCAGCAGGGCGTCGAGGGCGGCCGCGTCGTTGTGGGGGAAGGGCCGCCGGGTCGCGCCGGAGAGCCTGCACCCCTGCAGGATGCTGTCGTGGGCGAGGGCGTCGTGGACGACGAGGTCCCCGGGTCCGACGAGGTGCCCGATCACGGTGACGTTGGTGGCGTGACCGTTGGCCAGGGTGATCGCCGCCTCGCATCCGAGCAGGTCGGCGAGCTCGTTCTCCAGTTCCAGGTGGAGCGGGCGGCTGCCGGACAGGAGCCGGCTGGCCGACACCGAGGTCCCGAAGCGCTCCGTTGCCTCCCGGGCCGCCGCGCTCACCTGCGGGTGGGTCGCCAGGCCCAGGTAGTTGTAGCTGGAGAAGGAGAGGAGCTCCCGGCCGTCGACGACGGTCGTGTCCGTCATGCCGCCCTGGTGGACGAGGAAGTACGGATTGGGCAGCCCCAGCCCGGACAGGGCGGCGATGCGCTCGCTGTGGGCGACGACCTCGGGGAAGCACTCGATCCGCGTGTGCTCCTCGGGCGGCGCGGTGGCTGCCGGAGCCGGAGCCGGAGCCGGAGCCGGAGCCGGCGCCCGATCCGGATCCGGATCCGGCGCCCGGTCCGGGGCGGGTTCGTGGGCAGGATCGGGCGCCTGGCCCTCGCCGTCTCCGGAGCGCTGCTCGGGGAGGGCAGTCGGTACGGCGTCCGGGCATCCGGCCGCGATCATCGCGGCGATCGCTCCGACGGTCGGCCGGTCGGTGACCGTCTCGTCGTAGGTCCACTGCGGCCACTGCTGTCCGAGGGTGGTGAACAGGTCGGTCAGCATCAGCGAGTCGAAGCCGAGGTCGTCGACCAGCAGCTGGTCGTCGTGCAGATGAGCCACCGGGAAGGCACTGACCCGGGCCACGTGTGCGAGCACGGTCTCCCTGATCCCGGTGAGCTCCCCGGGCGGTGCCGGATCCTCGTCCACGGGAACGTCAAGAGGAACGCCGACGGGAGCGGCGGACGGGGGTGCGGCCGGAGCGGCCGCCGGCGCGGCGGGGCTCCGCTCCGGGAGCGCGCCGGCGAGGCGGGCCAGCAGCGCCGTCTGCTGTTGCACCAGCCGCAGCAGTTCGTCCATCGGGCGGTGCGTCGACTCGTCCGTCTTCCGGGAGCGCCCGCGAGGCACCCAGTAGGACCGGGTGGCGAGCCTCGCCACCGGCAGGTCGAGCAGGCGGCGCTCCTCCCGGGGAACCAGGGCGCGCGGGTCGACGGCCACGCCCAGGACCGCGAGCCGGGCGAGGGCCCGTACGAGGCTGCGGGCGCCGTCCGGAGCCTCCCCGGTGACGGCGACGACGTGTGTGTCGCCGCGGTCGGCGAGGCTGCGCCGCACCGAGGTCAGCAATGAGTTGCCGCCGGTCACCTGGAGGAATATCCGGCCCCCCTGGCGGTAGGCGGTACGCACGGCATCGTCGAACCGGACCGGCGCGGACGCGTGGCGGGCCCACAGCTCGCGCAGCCGCCCGGGATCGGTGCACAGGTCTGCGCTCACGGACGACACGAACGGCAGGACCGGGCTGCTCACGGGGCGGCCGGCGAGGTCCGCGCGCATCCTCTCGTCGGCGGCGGCGAGCCGCGGCGAGTGGAAGGCGTTCGACACGTCGAGCGCCACCGTGACGACGCCCGCCTCGGCGCAGGCCTGCCGCATCGCGGCGAGCCCGTGCGGCGTACCGCTGACGACGACCTGCCGCGGCTGGTTGAAGCAGGCGAGCCACACGTCGTCGATGCCGGTCACCAGCCGGCGGCAGGTCTCCTTGTTGGTCTGCACGGCGAGCATCCCGCCGCGCAGCCCGCTCTCGGTCTCCCGCAGGGTCGCACCCCGGTGGACCAGCAGTCGCACGGTGTCCTCCGCGGTGAGGGCGCCGGCCGCCGCGGCCGCCGCGAACTCCCCGACGCTGTGGCCGAGGACCAGGTCGGGCCGGACTCCGAGGTCGGCGAGGAGCCGGGTGGCGGCGATCTGGACGGTACCGAGCAGCGGCTGGCACACCTCGGTCGAGGCGAGGCGGTGCCCGAGCTCCCCGTCCCCGGCGCCGACCACGGCCGCAGCCCCGCTCCCGCCCCCGCCCCCGCCCCCGGCTCCGGACACGGCCTCGGACCCGGTGTCGCCGTCGGTGCCGGGCGTCCCGCCGTACAACAGGTCGACCAGGTCGAAGCCGCTGTCCCGGCGGGCCGCGGCGCCGAGGGCGTCGACGGTCGCCCGGAAGCCCGGGAACCTCTCGTAGAGGTCCCGCATCATGTTCGGCCGCTGGCTGCCCTGGCCGGGGAAGAGGAGGGCGAGGCGGCGCCGGTCGGCCGGCAGTGGAGCGTCGGCGGCGAAGGCGCCGTCGCCGAGGTCGCCGCGGTCCCCGGCGGCGAGCTGCCGGCGCGCGCGGCGCAGCCGCCGGACGAACGCCTCCGTGTCGTCGGCCACGATCGCGAGCCGGGCCGTCAGCGGCCGGCGGGAGCCGAGGGTGTGGGCCACGGCCGCCAGCGGGGCGGAGTCCGCCGTGTCGAGTGCGTCGAGAACGTCGCCGATGTGCTGGTCCAGCAGCCCGGGGTCGCCGGCCGAGAGCAGGACGAGCTGCGGTCCGGCGGCCCCGCCGGGTTCCGCAGGGCCGTCGGGGGCGGGGGCGGGGGCGGTGGCTCGGGCGGGGGCGGGCCGCTCCTCCAGAACCACGTGGACGTTCGTCCCGCCGAATCCGAACGAACTGACGGCGGCCCGGCGCGGAGCGCCGGAGGTCGGAAAGGGCCGAGGGCCGTCGGCGAGGCGCAGGCCCGAGGTGTCGATGTCCAGGTCCGGACGGGCGACGGTCCTCGGCTGCGGAACGATCGTGCGGTGGTGGACCACCAGGGCCGTCTTGATCAGCCCGGCGATGCCGGCCGCGGACAGGGAGTGCCCGATGAGGGCCTTGCCGGCGCCGAGGTAGCACAGCGAGGGGTCGTCGTCGGGGTACTCGGTGCGCAGCCGGCGCAGCGCCTCCACCTCCACGAGGTCGCCGGTGACGGTACCGGTGCCGTGGGCCTCCAGGAAGCCCACGGTGGACGGGGCGAGGCCGGCGTCTTCGTAGGCCCGGCGCATGGCACGCAGCTGGCCCTCGGGAGCGGGTGCGAGCGGTCCGGGGGACGCGCCGTCATTGGCGGAGCCGATGCCCCTGATCACCGCGTAGACCCGGTCGCCCGCGGCGAGCGCGTCGTCGAGCGGCCGTACGACGACGGCGCCGGCGCCCTCGCCGAGGACGAATCCGTCGGCACCCTCGTCGAAGGGGCGGCAGACCCCGGTGGCGGACAGCGCCCGGAGCGTGGAGAAACCGATCAGGCCGTCGGGCGTGAGGTTGAGGTACACGCCGCCGACGACGGCGATCCGGCAGCCGCCCTGGCGCAGTTGCGCCACGGCCTGGTCCAGGGCGACCAGCGAGCCGGAACAGGCGGCGTCGACGGCGAAGCTGGGCCCGCCGAGGTCGAAGTGCCGGCTGACGGTGCCGGGAGCCATGTTGAGCAGGCTGCCCGGCAGGCTGAACGCCTGGACGCTGCCGAGTGCCTCCGCGTGCTCCCGGACGGCGTCGAGGACACCGCGGTGCTCCGCCGTCGCCTGCCCTGCGTCGTCGGCCAGGGCGATGGCCCGGATGGGGGCCGACATGAGGTCCTTGTAGTCGGACACCGACAGTCCGCAGAAGACCCCGGTGTTCTCCCGGTCGAAGTCGCCCCGGCCCAGCCCCGCGTCGTCCAGGGCCTCGCGGGTGACGTCGAGCAGCAGGCGGTGCTGCGGGTCCATGGCCCGGGCGCGCGCGGGCGGTACGCCGTAGTGCGACGCGTCGAAGCGGTCCACGTCGTCGAGGAAGGCGACCTGGTCGGTGTACGCGGCGTGGGGGGCCGAAGGATCGCCGGGTTCGTGGAAGGCCTCGTGGTTCCAGCGCTCCTTCGGGACGGCGGCGAACTGACGTTCCCCGCTCAGCAGGAGCTTCCAGTAGGCGCTGATGTCGGGTGCGCCGGGGAAGCGGCAGCCGAGTCCGGTGATGGCGATGTCGGTCATGGGAGGTCTTCCTTGTCGTGAGGCGGGGAGCGGGGCGGGGGGCGCGCCGCTGGTCAGTGGCGCGCGCGGGCGGGGTTGCGGAGGGCGGGCCGGGCCGTGGGACACCTCCGGACGGGGGCCGGGGGAGGACGGGGCGCCGGGCTCGGTCCCGCGGGCCGCAGGGGAGGTGGGGCCCACCAGTTCAGGCCGCCCGCCAGGCGCATGAGCGCCGGGACGGGGACGCCCCGGACGAGCGTGGCGTCGAGGAGGACGCCGAGGCCCGCACCGATCCCGAAGAACTGCAGGAGGAAGACCTGCGAGGTGCCGAAGCTCAGGAGGGTGAAGGCGAGCAGGGCGCCCGCGGTGGTCACGATGCCGCCCGTGCGGGCCATGCCCGAGACGATCGAGCGGGCGTTGTCCTGCCCGGCGTCGTGCGCCTCCTTGATGCGGGCGAGGACGAACACCTCGTAGTCCACCGAGAGCCCGAACACGATGCAGAACAGCAGGACCGGCATGGTCGTGCTGAGGGGTCCCGGGGTGAAGCCGAGCAGTTCGTGCAGGTGACCCGACTGGAAGACCCACACCATGGCGCCGAGGACGGCCGCGAGGCTCAGCCCGTTCAGTGCGATGGCCTTCAGCGGCAGGAGCAGGCTGCGCGTGAAGCCGAGCAGCAGCGCGAAGGTGGTGACGGTGATCAGGGCGAGTGCCAGCGGGAACCGGTCGCCCACGGTGGCCTTGGCGTCGACCAGGACCGCGCTCGGTCCGCCGACCAGGGCCTCGGTGCCCGCCGGGGCGGCGATCGCGCGGATCTCGCGGACGAGCTGCTGGGCGGCGTGCGACCGGGGGTCGACCCGCGGCACCACGGAGAGCTGGACCGGGCCGTCACCGGCGGGCGGCCGGGCCTGCGATCCGGCGGGGCCGGGGACCACTGCCCGCGCTCCGCCGCGGAACACGCCGTCGGGGCCCGTGACCTGGGCGACCTGCGGGAGGGCGGACAGCCTGCGGGCGTGGTCCTCGCGCGCCTGCGGGGAGGCGTCGGCGGTGGTGACGACCGTCAGCGCACTGGAGCCCGCCATGTCGAACCGGTCGCGCACCAGGTCACCGGTCTGGCGACTCGACGCGCTCACGGGCAGCGCCCGGTCGTCGGGGGTGGCGAAGTCGGCTGCGCGAAGGGCGCCGCGAGCAGCACCAGCAGGCCCGTCACGGGCAGCGCCGCGATCAGCGGGCGGCGTACGACGATCCGCGCCAGCTCCTCCCAGAAGCCGGACCGGGACCCGGAGCGGACCCGGCGGCGCCACGGCACGGCCCAGGCGTTGACCCGCTTGCCGAGCAGCGCGAGCAGGGCGGGCAGGGCGGGCAGGACGGTCACGGCGCTCACCGCCGCGATCACCACCACGGCGATGCCCGCGTAGGCGAAGGAGCGCAGGAAGTACGGCGGGAACACCAGCAGTGTGGCGAGTGCGACCGCCGCGCGGCTGGATCCGGAGCGCGGATCGTCGTAGCCCTGGGTCTTCAGCCGGCCGGTGGCGTCCGTACCGAACAGGACGGACACGACGAGGAACAGGAGCGCGGCGGCGAGGACGAGTCGGGGGCTACGGGTCACGAAAGCCCCTGCGCGGCGGAACATGGATGCCTCCGATGGCGGACGCGATGCGTTCCTGCTCTCGCGCAGGAAGGTCGCTATCCACCGTGCCCGCGGGCGGGACGGGGCCGTAGCCCCGGCCATACGTGCCTTGACAGGAGCGGGGGCTGCGGTGTCCGGGACCGCCCGCCGACACGCAGGGTGACAAGCCGTGCCGACGGGTCACTCGATGTGGTGGGTCCGCGACGGGAGTGGCGGCGCCGGGGTGCGTCCGGTGCGTCCGCCGCCGACTATGGCGGCGTACCACCCCCACTGCCGTTGTCAGGAGCTCACCATGCTGGAGCGCAAGCTGCGCAAGGACCGCACCGAGGTCACCTTCATCCTGCCCGTGGACACCCCGCCGGGGCCGGTCAGCGTGGTGGGCGACTTCAACGACTGGCAGCCCGGTGTCCACACCCTGGCCCGCCGGAAGGACGGCAAGCGCGCCGTGACCGTCGAACTGCCCAGCAGGAGCACGCACTCGTTCCGGTATCTGGCCGCCGGGGACTACTGGTTCAACGACGAGAGCGCCGGGGACCAGGACGGCCCCAACAGCCGTCTGCACACCTGAGGGCCTTCACTCCCCGAGGGCCGGGCGCGCCCCGGTCGTCGACCCCGCAGCCGGGGCGGCGGCCGGGGCGCGCTGCTGCCGTGCCCCGGGTGACGCATGCGCCGCAACGTCAAGGTAAGGTTAGGCTAAGCTAATCGTTCAGCAGTGCATATTTGGGGGCGAGTTGACGGCCTCCGGCTCCTGACTGCCCGATTTGTCTATCGACAGCCCGCCATGGAATCAGCTTAGCTTTGCCTAAGTTACGGCCCGCTGACACCATGCTTCGCCCCGGCGGCTCGAAGGGATGACGTAGAGCAACATGGGCACGATCGCAGTGGAACGCCCCGTGCCCAGGGGCGTAACGGAGGCCCGTCGGCGGCGGGTTGCCGGTTCGGTCATCCTGGTTCTGGTCCTCCTGGTCGCCATGGTGCTCTCGCTGGCCGTCGGCGCGCGTGCGCTGACCCCCGGCGAGGTGTGGCGCGGGCTGGTGGCACCGCCGGATCCCGATCAGCGGCTGACCGAGATACGGCTCATCGTGCGTACCGTACGGGTGCCCCGCACGGTGCTCGCGGTCGTGGCGGGCACGGCCCTGGGGGTCGGCGGGGCGCTGATCCAGGGGTACACGCGCAACCCGATCGCCGACACCGGCCTGCTGGGGGTCAACTCCGGCGCCTCGTTCGCCGTGGTGCTGGTGATCGCCCTCTTCGGCTTCGCCGACCCCTTCCAGTACGTCTGGTTCGCCTTCCTGGGCGCCGCGGTCGCCGGTGTCATCGTCTTCGGGCTGGCGAGCATCGGCCGGGGCGCCGGCAATCCGTTGACCCTCGCACTGGCCGGGCAGGGGGTCACGGTGTTCCTGGCCGCGATGACGACGGCGGTCGCGCTGTCGGACAAGGCCTCCCTGAACGCCCTGCGCTTCTGGAACGCGGGCTCCGTGGCCGGCGTCGGATTCGGCATCATCCGGCCGGTGGCCGCCTTCGTCGCCGTCGGTCTGGTGCTGGCCCTGATCACGCTGCCGGCCCTGAACCTGCTCAACCTCGGCGACGACGTCGCACGGGGGCTGGGGGTGAACATCGCACTGAGCCGGACCGTCGGCATCGTCGCCATCACCCTGCTGGCGGGGGCGGCGACGGCGGCGTGCGGCCCCATCGCCTTCCTCGGCCTGATGGTGGCCCACCTGGCCCGGTACCTGACCGGGCCGGACTACCGGTGGCTGGTGCCCTGCGCGGGTCTCCTCGGCGCCATCGTCCTGTTGGTGTGCGACATGGCGGGGAGGCTGCTGGTGCGACCGGGGGAACTGGACGCGGGTGTGGTCGTGGCCCTCCTCGGAGCCCCGTTCTTCGCGGTTCTGGTGTGGCGCGGAAAGTTCAAGAGCGCATGACCGGGACCGACGTGAAGGCCTCGGTGACGCCGGGCGTGCGGCTCGGCCGGGTCTCTTTCGTGTGGCGGCCGTGGGTGCTGTGCGTGACGCTGTTGCTCGCGGCGGCCGCCTTCCTCGTGTTCTGCCTGTCCATCGGCGTCGGGGACTTCCCCATCGGCCTGTCCCGGGTGATCGCCACGATCCTCGGCGGGGGTGAACAGGTCGACAAATTCGTGATCATGGACCTGCGGATGCCGCGCGCCCTGGCCGGGCTGGTCGTGGGGGTGGCGCTGGGGGTGTCCGGAGCGATCACCCAGTCCATCGCGCGCAACCCGCTGGCCAGCCCGGACATCCTGGGGGTCACCGGGGGCGCCGGCGCGGTCGCGGTGTTCCTGGTGACGGTGTCGGGCGGAACCGCCGCGGCGGTCGTCAGCTCCGTGGGCCTGTCCGGGGCGGCGCTCGCGGGCGGCCTCGGCACGGGCCTCCTCGTGTACTTCCTGGCGTGGCGGCGCGGGATCGACGGTTTCCGGCTCATCCTCATCGGCATCTCGGTGAGCGCCGTCATGGAGGCCATTACGACCTGGCTGCTGGTCACGGCCGACATCAGGGACGTGGCCCGGGCCCAGGCCTGGCTGATCGGCTCGCTGGACAACCGGTCGTGGGACGACGTGGGCGTCGCGCTGTGGGGCACCCTGGCCCTGCTGGTCGTCGTGACGGGCGTCGCCTTCCAGTTCAAGCCGCTGCACCTCGGCGACGACGTGGCGGCGGGCCTCGGCGTCCGCTGCACGAGGGTGCGGGCGGTGCTGCTGCTGTGCGCTGTCCTGCTGGCCGGCGTGGCGGTGAGCGCGGCCGGCCCGGTCCCGTTCGTCGCGCTGGTGGCGCCGCAGGTGGCGATGCGCCTGGCGAAGTGCCCGACGCCACCGATGGCCGCCTCCGGGTTGGTGGGAGCCCTGCTGCTGATCGGCGCGGACCTGATCGCCCGTACGGCACTGCCGATCACCCTCCCGGTGGGCGTGGTGACGGCCGCGATCGGCGGCCCCTTCCTCATCCATCTGCTGGTGCGGGCCAACCTCCGCTAGCCGATACCTCTCAATGCCTCTCGATACCTCTTCAGACATGCCTACTTCAGGGGGAGTTGTGGCCGTACAGCAGATCGCCGGGATCGAGTCCGGGGGAGCGGGGACCTCGCGGCTGGCGGCCAGAGGGGTCACGGTCGGGTACGGCGGCAGGGCCGTCATCGACGATCTCCACGTGTCGATCCCGCCGCGGGTGATCACGACGATCATCGGCTCCAACGGATGCGGGAAGTCGACGCTCCTGCGGACCCTGTCGCGGCTGCTCAGGCCGACCAGCGGAACGGTCGTACTGGACGGCGAGGACATCGGCAGGCTCAGGACCCGCGAGGTGGCGAAGAAGCTCGGCCTGCTGCCGCAGGCGCCGGTCGCTCCGGAAGGGCTCACGGTGGCCGACCTCGTCGCCAGGGGCCGCCATCCGCACCAGAGTTGGCTGCGCCAGTGGTCCTCGGACGACGCCGACGTCGTGGCACGCGCCCTGGCGATGACCGGGGTCTCCGATCTGGCCGACCGCCCCGTCGACGCGCTGTCCGGCGGGCAGCGCCAGCGCGTCTGGATCTCGATGACGCTGGCTCAGGGCACGGACCTGCTGCTGCTGGACGAGCCGACCACCTATCTGGACCTGGCGCACGCGATCGACGTACTCGACCTGGTGGACGACCTGCACGAGTCGGGCTGCACCGTGGTGCTGGTGCTGCACGACCTCAATCTGGCCACGCGCTACAGCGACAACCTCATCGTGATGAAGGCCGGTTCGATCCTCGCGCAGGGGCATCCCCGTGACGTGATCACCGCCGAGCTGTTGTACGAGGCGTTCGGGCTGCGCGCCAAGGTGATCGACGACCCGGTGGGGGACCGGCCCCTCATCGTTCCCATCGGGCGCACCCATGTGCGGCTCGATGAACAGAGCACCCTCTAGATCAAACAAAGTTACGGCGCAAGTAAGGCTAGGCTAGCCTCACTTGAGCGCGGTAGGGTTTGGCTGCCCTCGGGGGCGGGACCGCAACGGACGGCACGAAAGCAAGGGATTCGGATGCTTCTCAAGCCAACAACACGTACGAGGCCCTGGCGGAGGTGGGCGGCGGTACTGTCCACCGCGACCCTCGGCGTGGGACTCCTTGCCGGATGCGGTTCGGACTCCGCGGACAAGGCGGACAAGAAGAGCGACAACGCGCCCGCCGCCGGCGGCACGTTCCCGGTCACCGTGGAGCACGCGTTCGGATCCACGAAGGTCGAGAAGGCCCAGCGGGTCGTCTCGGTCGGATACACCGACGACCAGGCCATCCTGGCGCTCGGCATCAAGCCGGTCGGCATGGTCGACCAGTACCCGAACCCGCCGGGCACGTCCCCCGACATCAACACCCAGTGGCCCTGGGTGAAGGACAAGTGGGGCGACACCCGCCCCGAGGTCATCATGAACAACGGTGACACCGGGCCGAACTACGAGAAGATCGCGGCCCTGCGGCCGGACCTGATCATCGCGGTGTACTCCGAGATCGACCAGGCGGGTTACGACAAGCTCTCCAAGATCGCACCCACGGTGGGCCGCACCAAGGCCGAGAAGGAGCCGTTCAGCGCTCCCTGGCAGGACAACGCCGTCCACATCGCCAAGGCGCTCGGCCAGGAGACCCGGGGCACCGAGCTGGTGAAGGGCATTCAGGACAAGCTCGACGCGGCCAAGAAGGCCCACCCCGAGTTCGCGAACCAGACGGCCGTCCCGCTGTCCTGGTACAAGGACTCCGTGGCCCCGTTCACCACCACCGACGTGCGCGGACGGCTGGTGACCGGCATCGGCTACAAGGGCCAGACCGAAATCGACAAGATCGCGGACGGCAAGTTCTACACGACGCTCTCCCCCGAGCGCATGGACCTCGTCGACGTCGACCGCCTCTTCGTCATCGCCGACAAGGCGGACCAGGAAGCACTGAAGAAGTTCCAGCTGTTCACCAACCTGAACGCGGTCAAGAACGGCAAGGTCTCCTACCTCCTCGACAGCGAGGGCCCGGCCGTCGGCGCGGCCATGTCCCAGGGCACCCTGCTCTCCCTGCCGTACGCGATCGACGAACTCGTCAAGTCGGTCGGTCAGATGTGAGCACCACCGCCACGCGCGTCGCCCCGTCGACCCTGCGCACGACGACCGGACGCGAGGCCACCCGCTGGGTCGTGACGCACTGTCGCGAGGTGCCGTGGCTGACCTTCGCCACCGTGTTCACCACGGTGGCCGGGGCGGCGCTCCAGGTGCTCCCGCTGCTCCTGCTCGGCCGGGTCGTCGACGGGGTGGTCGCCGGCGGACCGCGCTCGATCCTGGCGACGACCGGGGTGTTGATGGTGGCCGCCGCGCTCCTCGGCGCGGCGGCCACCGCCCTGTCGACGTACCTCATCGGGCGCCTCGGCGCGGACCTGCTCGCCCGGCTGCGCGAAGGCGCCGTCCGGGCGGTGCTCGGCATGCCGAGCGCACGGATCGAGCAGGTGGGCCGGGGAGACGTGCTCTCGCGGGTCGGTGACGACGTGGCCGTCCTGTCCAAGGGCATCAGAACGGCCGTGCCCACCGTGTTCTCGGCGGGCGTGCTGGTCGTCATCGCCACGCTCGGCATGTTCGGCCTCGACTGGCGGCTCGGACTGGCCGGCGCCTGCGCCCTGCCCGCGTACGGGCTGGCCCTGCGCTGGTACCTGCCCCGCTCCGCCCCCCTCTACCGGAAGCAGCGGGCGGCTCAGGCCGACCGTGCACAGGCCCTGATCAGCGGACTGAACGGGATCGACACGGTCCGGGCCTACCGCCTCGAAGGTGCCGTCCGCGAGAAGGTCACCCGGGAGTCGTGGCGGGTGCGCGAGCTCGGCATCGAGGTGTTCCGGCTCTTCGGCCGCTTCGTCGGCCGGGAGAACCGCGCCGAGTTCATCGGGCTGACCCTCATCATCGTGGTGGGCTACGCCCTGCTGGAGGCCGACGCCGCGACCCTCGGCGAGGTGTCCGCGGCCCCGCTGCTGTTCCACCGGCTCTTCACCCCGCTCGGCTCCATCATGTTCACCTTCGACGAGGCCCAGAAGTCCGGCGCGAGCCTGACCCGCCTCGTCGGAGTGCTGGAGGAGGACGCGGAGGACCGGCTGGTGGGCGCACTGGCCGCGGCACGGGCCGCGGACCTGCCGGACCCGGTGCCCGTGACGGTGCGCGGGCTGACGTTCCGCTATCCCGACTCCGAGGAGCCGGTCGTACGGGACGTCGACCTCACGATCCCGGCGGGCGGTTCGCTCGCGCTGGTCGGGGCGACGGGCGCGGGCAAGTCGACCCTGGCGGCCCTGATCGCGGGCATCGGCACTCCGCTGACCGGGTCGGTGCGCATAGGGTCCACCGACCTCGCCGGTCTGGACGAGGCCGGGGCACGGGCCCTGGTGAGCATCCTGACGCAGGAGACGCACGTGTTCTCCGGCCCGCTCGCGGACGACCTGCGGCTGGCCGCTCCGGAGGCGAGCGATGCCGAGCTGCGGCACGCCCTGCGGACGGTCGGGGCCGACGGATGGGTCGACGCGCTGCCCGAAGGGGTGAACACCCTAGTCGGCGAGGGCGGTGAACGCCTCGACGTCACCAAGGTCGCGCACGTCGCGCTGGCCCGGCTGGTGCTGGGCCGGACACCGGTGGTGGTACTCGACGAGTCCACGGCGGAGGCGGGCAGCGAGGGCGCGGCCGAGCTGGAGCGGGCCGTCCTGGCCGCCTGTGCGGGCCGGACCACGCTGTTCGTGGCACACCGGCTCACCCAGGCGATGGCGGCGGACCGGATCGCCGTACTGGACGCGGGGCGCGTCGTGGAGCAGGGCACGCACGAGGAGCTGGTGGCCCTCGGCGGCCGCTACGCACGACTGTGGCGGGCCTGGCGGGAAGGCAGCTAGCCGGCCGGCTCTTTTCGGTTGGATCAACTTATCGATCTGGAAGGGACGTTGAGCCTTCGATGACGGAATCGACCGCTCGCCTCGTGCTGCTTTCTCCCGCCCGCCTGGCCGACGTGCGCCGGCGCTCCGGCGACTACTGCGACACGACCGTCGCCCGGGCGTGCGCGATCGGGCTGGCGTACTGGGCGACGGGCCGCAGCCCCGACGGCCTGGAACTCACCCCGGGCACGCTGTTCGCGGACGTCCTCGGCTGGGCGGACAGCGGCGGCGCCGGGCCGGCCGGCTGGGAGGTCGGCGTGGACCCCACGGGCGGCCGGAGCATCACCGTCCCGGAAGGCGTCCTACTCGCCGACGCCCGGCTCGCACTGGACGACCTGGCCGACTTTCCGGACCGGCCCGTCTCCACCATCGGCCCCTCCAGCATCGAGGCGAGGCTCGCGACCCTCGCCCGGTGGAACGACACCGGGGCGGACCGGGTCCGCCCGACCATCATGGAGATGTTCCGCGAGCAGGCACGCCTGCGGCCGGACGCCGTCGCCGTCGTCGACGAGCACCGCTCGCTGACCTACCGTCAAGCCGCCGAACTCTCCGGCCAGCTGGCACACCACCTGCTCGAACGCGGCGTCACCGCCGAACAGGTCGTCGCCATCTCGCTGGACCGCTCCGCCGCCATGGTCATCGGCCTGCTCGGCGTGCTCCGGGCGGGAGCCGCGTTCGTACCGCTCGACCCCGGCTGGCCGGCCGCGCGCCGGTCCGCCGTCATCGACGACGCCCGCGTCGTCCTGCAGCTGGCCGCCTCGGGCGAGCACGCCCCGGACGAGCCGGAAGCCGTGCCCGTCGACCTCGGGGACTGGCAGTTCGGGGCGTACCCCGGTCAGGACACCGGCGTGACCGTCGCCGGCGACGCCCTCGCCTATGTGATCTTCACGTCCGGCTCGACCGGCCGGCCCAAGGGCGCGATGATCCGGCACGAGGCGATCAGCGAGCGCCTGCTCTGGCAGGTCGACGAGATCCTGGGCTTCGGCCAGGACGACGCCTCGCTCTTCAAGGCTCCGCTGTCGTTCGACATCTCCATCAACGAGATCTTCCTGCCACTGGTGTGCGGAGGCCGGCTGGTCGTCCTGCGGCCCGGCGGCGAACGCGACCCGCACCACCTGCTCAGTGTGATCGCCGAGCAGCGCGTCACCTTCACCTACCTGGTGTCGTCCATGCTGGACGTGCTGCTGGAGATCGCCGGCGACTCCGGACGACTGGACAGCCTGCGCCACGTCTGGTGCGGCGGCGAGGTACTGACCCCGGAGCTGTACGAACGCTTCCGCAACTGGCTCGACATACCCATGTACCACGGCTACGGCCCCGCCGAAACGACGATCGGCGTCTCGCACGTCGTCTACCGCGGCGCCGCCGAACGCCTGTCGACCTCGATCGGCAGGCCCAACCCCAACACCCAGCTGTACGTGCTGGACGACGAACTGCGCCCGGTCCCGGTCGGGGTCGGCGGCGAGCTGTACGTGGGAGGGTTCCTGCTCGGCCGCGGGTACGTGGGCGCACCCGGCCTGACGGCCGCCCGGTTCGTCGCGAACCCCTTCGCCGCGGACGGGTCCCGGCTGTACCGGACCGGTGACCTCGCTCGTTTCGCCCCGGACGGTTCGCTGGACTTCCTCGGGCGCGCCGACAACCAGATCAAGATCCGCGGCATGCGGCTGGAGATCGAGGACGTCGAGGTCGGCCTCGCCGAGCACCCCGCAGTACGGCACACCTGCGTCGTCGCGAAGAAGAACACGGCCGGCGGCACCTACCTCGTGGGGTACGTGATCCCGGCCGCCGGAAGCGAGGACCTGCGCGCGGACGAGGTCAGGCAATGGGCCACCGGGCACATGGTCGAGTACATGGTGCCCGCCCACATCGTCGTGATGAAGGAGTTCCCGCTCACCGCGAACGGCAAGCTCGACCGGGGCGCGCTGCCCGAGCCGGAGACCGGAGCAGGCGTGCTCGCCCCGCCCGTCACCGAGAACGAGCGGACGGTGTGCGCCGCGGTCGCGGCGGTCCTGCGACGCGACGCGGTCGGTGTCGACCAGGACTTCTTCCGGCTCGGCGGGGACAGCATCCTGGCGATCTCGCTGCTGAGCGCCCTGCGCGAAGCGGGCCTCCACGTCACGGCCCGCCAGATCTTCACCCACAGCGTCCTCGGCGCGCTGGCTGCGGTCGCGGACCGCGAGGCCGCGGCCGCGGACCACTGCGACGTCGCCACCGGCACCGTTGTCGGCCCGCCCATCGTGCAGTGGCTCGGCGAGACCACCGACGCCGTCGACGGCTTCGTCCAGTCGGTGGTCCTGAACACCCCGGCGGACCTGACGGCCGAGGGCCTCGACGCGGTCCTCACCGCCGTGGTCGCACGGCACGACATGCTGCGCGCCGAACTGGTGCGCGGCGAGCGCTGGGGCTTCGAGATACCGGAGGCGGACCGGACGGCCGCGGCGCGATGGCAGGAGAACGACCTGCCGCTCGACGAGTGCGTCGCACTCGCCACCGACGCACTGGACCCGGACGGCGGCGTGATGCTGCGCGCCGTCTGGCGCCGCGAGGCGCGCCAGCTGGTCCTGGTCGCGCACCACGTGGTCATCGACGGCGTGTCCTGGCGGATCCTGATGGAGGACCTCTCCACGGCGTGGCGCTGGTTCGTCTCGGGCGCACCGATCGACCTGCCGCCGGTGGGCACATCGTTCCGCCGCTGGACCCAGCTGCTGGCGCGCGCGGGCTTCGACGCCGACCGCGAGTACTTCCGCCGCCCCCTGCCCGGGCCGGACGAGCCGCTCGGCCGGCGCGCGCTGTCCGCGGCCGACACCGTCGCCCGGGAGCGGACGACGACCCTCTCGGTCGGCCCCGACACCACGGCCGCGCTGCTGGGCGAGATCCCCGCCAGGTTCCACGCGGGCGTCAACGACGTGCTGCTGACCGCGCTCGCCGTCACGCTCGCCCGGTGGCGCCGCGACCTCGGCCAGGACCAGACGTTCGCGCACATCGAGCTGGAGGGCCACGGCCGCGAAGGCCGGTACGTGGCGGAGTCCGCCGGCTTCGAGCCGGAACTGTCACGGACCGTGGGCTGGTTCACCACCCTGTACCCGGTGACCGTCGACCCCGGCGCGGCCGCCGATCCCACCGATCCCGGATACCTGGCCGCCGCCCTCAAGGCGGTCAAGGAGGACCTGGCCCGGGTACCGAGCAACGGCGTCTCCTACGGCGCCCTGCGCCACCTGGCCGACACCCGCTTCGAGGCCCCCGCCCCGCAGGTGCTGTTCAACTACCTGGGACGCTTCGACGCGGGCTCGTCCGGCGACTGGGAACTCGCGCACACCACCGGCCAGTTGGGTGAGAAGCGCGACCCGAGGATGCGCCTGCCCCGCGTCCTGGAGTTCAACGCCATCGCCGAACCCGCCCCGGCCGGCGGCGGGTACGAACTGGTCACCACCCTCTCCTGGCCCGACGGGCTGCTCACCGACGGGGACGTCGAGGCCATCGGCCGGTACTTCCGGGAGGCCCTGACCGGGCTGGCCGGGCTGACCGCGCTCGACACCGGCGGCCACTCGCCCAGCGACTTCGCCCTCTCGGCGCTCACCCAGGCCGACGTCGACGAACTGGACGGCCCGGCGCTGCGGGACGTCCTGCCGCTGACCCCGCTCCAGGAAGGCCTGTACTTCCACTCGGTCTTCGACGACGACTCCGCGGGCAGCTACGTCGAACAGCAGCTGCTGACCCTGGAGGGGGAGGTGGACGCCGACCGGCTCGCCGCGGCGGCCACCCGGCTGCTCACCCTGTTCCCCAACCTGGCCGCGCGGTTCGTGGCCCTCGCCGACGGCCGGGTGGTCTCCGTACTGGAGGCCGGGGTGGCGGCCCCGTTCACCGTCCTGGAGCGGCCCGGCATCTCCGACGAGGAGATCGGCGAGCACGCCGAGCGGGACCGCCGCGCCGGGTTCGACCTGGCCACCGGTCCGCTGATGCGGTACACCCTCTTGCGTACGGGCTCCGGCCGCAGCGTCCTGGTGCAGACCGTGCACCACATCATCGCCGACGGCTGGTCCGTACCGCCGATGCTCCGCGCGCTGCTGGCCGAGTACCACGCACCCGGGACCGTGCACCCGCTCGGCGGCTTCACCGACTACGTGCGCCGGCTCGCCGAGCGGGACGAGGACGAGAGCGACCGGGTCTGGCACGAGGAACTGGCCGGACTCCCCGGCCCTTCGCTGGTCGCCGAGGGGCACACCCCGTCCGACCGGTTCGACGACACCTCCGCACCACCGGAGGGCGACATCGACGCGGCCGCCCGGTCCGCCGGCGTACCGCTCAGCGTGGCCGTGCACAGCGCCTGGGCGGTGACCCTGGGCGGCCTCCTGCCCTCCCGGGACGTCGTCTTCGGCTCCACGGTCTCCGGGCGCGACGCGGACGTCCCCGGCATCGGGGACATGGTGGGTCTGTTCATCAACACCATCCCCGTGCGCGCCCGGTGGGCCGCCACCACCACCGCACGCGAACTGCTCGGTTCGGTGCGCGAACACCAGAGCGCGGTGCTGGCGCACCAGCACGTCTCCCTGGCACGCATCAGCCGCCGAAGCGGCGCCGGCCCCCTCTTCGACACCCTGGTGGTGTTCGACGTGGCGACCGACGTGGCAGGTCTGCGCCGGCCCGAGGACACGCTCGCCATCACCGACATCGTGAACGAGGGCGCCCCGCACTACCCGCTGACCCTCGTGGTGGAGCGCGCGCCCGACGGCCGCCCGCGCTTCAACCTGATCCACGACGGCGCGCTGCTGCGCGAGACGACCGCCCGGCGGATCCTGCACACCTTCACCCGCACCCTGGACGGCCTGCTGACCCGGCCCGACGCCCTCGTCGACGACCTCGCGCCGACCGGCACCCGGCCCCCCGCGCAGACCGCCCCGACGACCCTGGGCGCACTCTTCGACGCCGCCGCCCGCCGCGATCCGGCCGCCACCGCCGTTACCCAGTGCGCCCTCGACGGCAGCGCCCGTTCCCTGACCTACGGCGAGTTGGCCGCCGCGAAGGACGAGCTGGCCTCCACCCTGCGCACCGCCGGAGTCCGGCCGGGCGAACGGGTCGCCGTCGCCGTCCCGCGCTCCCTCGAACAGGTCGTCGCCCTCGTCGCGATCGTCACCGCGGGCGGGGCCTACGTACCCCTGGACCCGGCCTACCCGGACGGACGGCTGGAATACGTCCTCGCCGACGCGGCCCCGCAGGTCGTACTCGTGGACCGGGAGCACCGGGACCGCTTCACGCGGCTGCTGGCCCGGGCGGGCGTACCGGCCCGGGTGCTCGTACAGGGCGAGGAGACGGCGCCGCACGAGGCCCGTGACGCCGCCCCGCCCGAGGCGGGCCCGCACGATCCCGCGTACGTGATCTACACGTCGGGCTCGACCGGCCGGCCCAAGGGCGTCGTGGTCCCGCACTCCAGCGTCGTGACCCTGCTCGTGAACACCCGGCCCGACATGGAGTTCGGCCCCCACGACGTGTGGGTCCAGTTCCACTCCTACTCCTTCGACTTCGCCGTGTGGGAACTGTGGGGCGCCCTCGCGCACGGCGGCGAACTGCTCGTCCCCGAGTACGGCCTGACCCGCTCCCCGGTCGACTTCCACCGCCTGGTGCGCGAGCGCGGGGTGACCGTCCTCAACCAGACCCCGTCGGCCTTCTACCGGTTCATCGAGGCCGACCGGCACGCGGGCGAGCCGGTGACCGCCCTGCGCCGCGTCATCTTCGGCGGCGAGCCGCTGGACCTCGGGCGGCTGCGCGCCTGGGTCGAGCGGTACGGCGCCGCCTCGCCCGAGCTGGTCAACATGTACGGGATCACCGAGACCACCGTGCACGTCACCCACCGGATCCTGACCGAGGAGGACTTCCGCCACGGAGCCGACGTCAGCCCGATCGGAGGCCCGATCCCCGGCCTGGTCACCCACCTGCTCGACGACCGGCTCCGCCCCGTCCCGCCCGGCCGGGTCGGCGCCATCTACGTCGCCGGGGACCAGGTCTCCCTCGGCTACCTGGGCCGGCCGGCCCTCACCGCGGGCCGCTTCGTCGCGGACCCGTTCGCGGGCGACGGCTCCCGCATGTACCACACGGGCGACCTGGCCCGCCGGACGCTCGACGGCGAGCTGGAGTTCACCGGCCGCGCCGACGACCAGGTGCAGCTCAAGGGCTTCCGCATCGAGCCCGGCGAGGTGGAGTCCGCGATCAGAGAACTCGACGGCGTGGTCGACGCGGCCGTCACCGTGGCCGCGAGCGGCGACCACCTCGTCGCGCACGTCGTCGGGCGGGTGCCCGCCGACCTCGCCGGCCTGCTCGCCCCGAAGCTGCCCGTGCACATGGTCCCCGGTCTGGTCCTGCCGATCGACGCCCTGCCGCTGACCGTCAACGGCAAACTGGACCGCAAGGCCCTCACCGAGCGCGCCGCATCCCACGACGCACCGCTCGACACGCCCCAGGCTCCACCGGCCGCCCCGGCCGGATCCGCAATCACCGCACTGGTCGGCATCTTCACCCAGACCCTCCCCGGCACCGCCGTGGACGCCGACAGCGACTTCTTCAGGGCCGGCGGCGACAGCATCCTCGCCATCGCCGTCGTCAACCGGGCCCGGGCGCTGGGCCTCGCGATCGCCCCGCGGGACGTGTTCCTGCTCAGGACACCGCGCGCGCTCGCCGCGCACCTGGCGACCGGCACCCCACAGGCCGCGGCGCCCGCCGCACCCGCACTCGAACCCGCCGAGGACGGCCCCCTGACGCCGACCCCGATCATCCTGCGCCAGCGCGAACTCGGCGGCTCGCTGGCCCGGTTCGCCCAGGCCAGGGCCCTGGTCACGGCCGAGGGCACCCGCTTCGCGGACGCCGCGCGCGCCGCGGAGGCCGTCGTCGCCGCGCACCCGGCCCTGCGACTGCGCCTGCTCGTCGAGCACGGGGTATGGGCCCTTCGCACCGAACCCGCCCGCCCCGTCACCGTCGTACGGAGCGAGGCGCCCGACGCGGGGACCGCCGCCGACGAGGCCGCCGGCCGGCTCGACCCCGAGGCCGGCGACGTCATCGCCTTCTCCTGGCTGGAAGCGAGCCGGACCCTCGTGGTCACCGTGCACCACCTCGCCGTCGACGCCGTGTCCTGGCTGGTCCTGCTGGACGACATCACCGCCGCCCTGCGCGGGGCACCGCTCCCGCCGCCCACCACCTCCTACGCCGCATACGCGCAGGCACTGGCCCACCAATCTGCCCACGGGATCGACGGCCTCGGCCACTGGATCACCACCCTCCAGGCACCCCCGCTGCTGCCCGCGGCCCAGGAGCCGAGGGACATCACGGTCGTGCTCCCGCCCGCGGTCAGCGACCAGGTGACGCGCACCGCGCCCGTCGCACTCGGCGTCGGCCTCACCGAGCTGCTGTGCGGCGCCCTGCGCACCGCGCTGACCCACGTCCAGACCTCGCCCACCGACCTCGCGATCGAGCTGGAGCGGCACGGCCGGGTCCCGGCGCTGCCCCACCACGACTACACCCGCACGGTCGGCTGGTTCACCTCCATCGCCCCCGTGCGGCTCACGGCGCACACCGACCCTGTCGCGGCGGCCCGCGAGGTCGCCGAACGCCAGCCCGACGAGCACGCGCACATCGCGTACGGCCGGCTCCGCCACCTCAACCCGCAGACGGCCCCGCTGCTCACCGCCCGGCCCCAGGTGCTGTTCAACTACCTGGGCCGGGGCGGCGAGTCACAGGCGCTGCACGTCTCCGGCGCCGACCGGAGCAGCCCGTACGCCGTCGAGGTCAACGCGTGGACGGACGCCGCCACCGGAAGCCTGCACGCGGTCTTCACCCTCGCCGAGGACATACCCGACGAGATCACCGCGCACTGGCGCGCCGCACTGCAACACATCGCGGACGCCGCCGCCACGGCCGAGCGCACGGCGCCCGTCACCCCGCTCCAGCGCGGCCTGTTCTTCCAGGCGCAACTGGCGGGCCCGGCCGGACACTACGTCGCGCAGAGCTGGTTCACCTTCGACCGGCGCCTGGACACCGACGCGCTCGCCGAGGCGATGGCCTGGGTGATCGCCCGCCACCCGGTCGTCGGCGCCGGCTTCACCACCGACGACGACGGCAGGGCCGTCCAGGTCCTCGGCGCGGGCCGGCGGGTCGGCGTCCGGACGATCGACCTCGCGACGGACGAGGAGGTCGACGACCTGCTCGCCCGGGACCGCGACACCGGATTCGACCCGGGTGAGCCGCCGCTGATCCGCCTGACCGTGGTGCGGCTGCCCGACGGCCGCGACGGCCTGCTGCTGAGCTACCACCTGCTGCTGTGGGACGGCTGGTCCCGCGAAATCGTGCTCCGGGACCTGTTCGACGCCTACGAGGCCGCCGTCGCGGGCACGCTGACACCCCCGGCCCCGGCCACGCCGAGCTTCGAGGACCACGCCCGGGCACTCGACGCCAGGGACCCGGCCGTCTCGGAACGCTTCTGGGCGCAGCACCTGACCGGCCTCCCCGGCCCCACACTGCTCGCCGGGCCGACCCCGGCCCTGGTCGACGGCCTGCCGCGGACGCTCGTGCACCGGCTCTCCGCCGAACACTCCGAGCGCCTGCGGGAGGTGGCCCGGGCCCACGGCGTCACCCTGAACTCGGTACTGACCGGCGCGTTCGGCCTGCTGCTGGGTGCGCACACGGGCCGCTCCGACGCCGTCTTCGGCGTCACCGTCTCCGGCCGCGAGGGCGCGGACCTCGCCGAAGTCGTCGGCGTGCTGCTCAACACGGTGCCGATGTGGACGCGGGCCCGGCCGTACGACACGGTCCGGGACTACCTGACGGCCGTACAGACGGCCCGCGTCGAGGCGATGGAGCACGAGCACCTCGGGCTCGGCGAGATCCAGCGGGCCGGCGGACACGACACCCTCTTCGACAACCTGTTCGTGCTCCAGAACTTCCTGGACATGGACGCGTTCGCCGAGATGAACGCCCGGCACGGCATCACCGCCGTACGGGCCGACGACTCCACGCACTACCCGTTCACCTGGGTCGTCACCCCCGGCGACCGGCTCACCGTCAAGCTGGAGTACCGCGACCACGACACCGCGGCCGCCCGGCGACTGCTCGACGGCTACCTGACCGTGCTCGGGGACCTGACCACGTGGACCGGGCCGGTGGGCGCACTGCCGGGCCCGGGGCCGGAGCCCGAGGCCGGCGCCCGCACGGACATCGGGACGGACACCGTCGTCGACCGGTTCGACCGGGCGGCCGACCGGGACCCGCAGCGGGTCGCGCTCGTCGCCCACGGCCGGACCATGACCTTCGGCCGGCTCCGGGACCGCAGCCGGGCGCTGGCGGGCGTGCTCGCCGCGCGCGGCGTCGGACCCGGGGCGACGGTGGCCCTCGCGATCCCGCGCTCCCTCGACTCGATCGTCGCGCTGTTCGCCGTACTGCGTGCGGGCGCCGCGTACGTACCGCTGGAGCTGGACCACCCCGACGACCGGATCGCCGCCATCGTGGCCGACGCCCGCCCGGACGTGACCCTCACCGTCAGCGCGGTGTCGCCCCGGCTGACCGGCGACCTGATCGAGCTGGACCGGCCCCTGCCCGAGGCCGAACCGTACGTGACCTTCGCCCCCGACGACCCGCACCGCCTGCGCCACCCCGCGTACACGATCTACACCTCCGGATCGACCGGGCGGCCGAAGGGCGTGGTGACCGAATACGCCGGGCTCACCAACATGCTCGTCAACCACCAACGCCGGATCTTCGAGCCGGTGCTGGCCGAGCACGACCACCGGGTCTTCCGCATCGCCCACACCGTGTCCTTCGCCTTCGACATGTCGTGGGAGGAACTGCTCTGGCTCGCCGACGGCCACGAGGTGCACATCTGCGACGAGGAACTGCGCCGCGACGCACCCCGGTTGGTCGAGTACTGCCTGGAGCACGGCATCGACGTCATCAACGTGACGCCGACCTACGCCCAGCAGCTGGTGGCGGAGGGCCTGCTCGACGATCCCGGGCGGCGGCCGGCGCTGGTCCTGCTGGGCGGCGAGGCGGTCACCCCGACCCTGTGGCAGCGGCTCGCCGAGACCGAGGGGACCGTCGGCTACAACCTGTACGGACCCACCGAGTACACCATCAACACCCTGGGCGTCGGCACCTTCGAATGCCAGGACCCGGTGGTCGGCGTGGCCATCGACAACACGGACGTGTACGTCCTGGACCCATGGCTGCGGCCCCTGCCGGACGGGGTCCCCGGCGAGCTCTACGTGGCGGGCATCGGCATCGCGCGCGGCTACCTCGGGCAGCCCGCCCAGACCGCGGACCGGTTCGTGGCCTGCCCGTTCGGCGCACCCGGCGCACGCATGTACCGGACCGGGGACCTGGTGGTCCGGCGGCCCGACGGGAACCTCATGTACCTGGGCCGCACCGACCAGCAGGTCAAGATCCGCGGACACCGCGTCGAACTCGGCGAGGTCGAGGCCTCGTTCGCCGCGCACCCGGCGGTCCGGTTCGCCGCCGCGGTCGCCCAGCCCGACCCGCAGGTCGACGGCGCCCACCGGCTCGCCGCCTACCTCGTCGTGGACGGCTCCGACCTCGCGACGGTCGCCGCCGAGGTGGGCGCCGCCCTGCCGGACTTCCTGCGCCCCACGCACTACGCGCGGGTCGACCGGATTCCGCTGACCGTCAACGGGAAGGCGGACACCAAGGCGTTGCCGGAGGCCCGGCCGCTCGGCACCCTGACCACGGCGGGGGAGCGCGGACCGCGGACCGGGACCGAGAGCGTGGTGTGCGAGTTCTTCGCCGAAGCACTCGACCTGGACGAGGACGAGGTGAGCGCGTTGAGCGATTTCGTGTCCCTCGGAGGGCACTCCATGCTGGCGGTGCGGCTGATCGGCCTGCTCCGCCGCGAGTACGGTCCTGTGATCACGGTCCGTGACCTGTTCACCCTGCGAACCCCGGAAATGATTGCCCGCCACCTCGATGAAAACTCCTGACGCGCAGCGGCCCCGACCGGGGTCCGACATCCTGAAGACCGCCCTGCGCCGCAACATCGGCGCCATGGCCCGGGGCACCGTCCTCATGGGCCTGTACCAGGCCGGTGAGACCGCCTTCCCGATCGCGCTCGGCCTGATCGTCGAGCACACGATGCAGGACCGCAGCCCCGGTGCGCTCGCCCTCTCGATCGGCGTACTGGCCGTGATCATCACGACCGTGTCCCTGTCGTGGCGGTTCGGCATGCGCATCCTGCAGAAGGCCAACACGACCGAGGCGCACCGCTGGCGGGTGCGGGTCGCGGACTGCGGGCTCCAGCCCGTCGCCCGGGACGCCGGCCTCAAGTCCGGCGAGGTGCTGACCATCGCCACCGAGGACGCCGACCAGACGGCCGACATCATCGAGGTGGTGCCCCTGCTGATCAGCTCACTGGTCGCGGTGCTGGTCGCGGCGGTCGCCCTGGGGCTGGCCGACATCCGGCTCGGCCTGCTCGTGATCGTGGGTACCGCCCTGATCCTGTCCGTCCTGAGCGTGATGTCCAAGCGGATCGGATCCAGCACCCGCGAACAGCAGGCCCGGGTGGCCCGGGCGGGTGCCAAGGTCGCCGACCTGATCACCGGCCTGCGCCCGCTGCACGGCTTCGGCGGGAACCACGCCGCCTTCCGGTCCTACCGGAAGGTCAGCACGGAGGCCAAGCACCAGGCGATCACCGTGGCCGGGGTGAACGGCGCGTACGCGGGCACCGCGATGGCCCTGAACGCGGCCCTCGCCGCCGGTGTGACCCTGACCGCCGGCTGGCTGGCCTTCGAGGGCCGGATCACCGTCGGGGAGCTCGTCATGGCCGTGGGGCTCGCGCAGTTCATCATGGAACCGCTGAAGCTGTTCTCGGACATGCCCAAGTACGTGATGATGGCGCGCGCGTCGGCCGAGCGGATGGCACTCGTGCTGACCGCGCCACCGGTGGCGACGCCCGGGGCAGAGCGCCCGGCGGCCGGTGGGGACCTGGAGATCGACTGCGTCCGGTACGGGTCCCTGCGCGACCTGAAGTTCCAGGTGCCCGCGGGCGAGTTCGTGGCGATCGCCGTCTACCAGCCGCGCGCCGCGGCCGACCTCGCCGCGATCCTGTCCGTGCGCGTGCCGCCGCACGCCTACGAGGGAGCGGTGCGGATCAGCGGGGAGGAACTCGCCGCGCTGTCGATCGAGGCGGTCCGCGAGCACATGCTGGTGAACCCGTACGACGGGGAGATCTTCGCGGGCACCCTCCGTACGAACATCGACCCGTCGGGCACCAGCCGGACGGTCGACGCAGCCGTCGAGGCCTCCATGCTGACCGACGTCGTCGCCCTCCACCGCGAGGGCCTCGACCACGGCGTCCGCGACCGCGGTGCGAACCTCTCCGGCGGACAGCGCCAGCGGCTGTCTCTGGCGCGGGCCCTGGCCGCGGACACGGACATCCTCGTCCTGCACGATCCGACCACCGCCGTGGACGCGGTCACCGAGCAGATCGTCGCGCGCAACATCGCCGAGCTGCGGCGGGGCCGCACCACCGTCGTGATCACCAGCAGCCCGGCCCTGCTGGACGCCGCCGACCGGGTGCTGGTCCTGGACGACGGCGTGATCACAGCGGAGGACACCCACCGCAACCTCCTCGCCGGCGACGAGAACTACTGCCTGGCGGTGGCCCGTTGAATGCGCTCGAAGAGACGGCCTAGGCGAGCGCCCAGCCCACGTCCCGGAGCAGGGCATGGCGCCAGCCCGCGCGGTCGTGCCCCGACGGCGACCGGGAGACCCGCACGGTTGCGCCCGCCTGCTCGGCCAGGGTCTCGACCAGTGCGCAGTGCGGCAGCATCCGGGTCTCGTGCTCGCCCACGTCGAAGGCGATCCGCAGGCCGGACAGGTCGGGCCGGTCCCGCAGCCGTGCGGCGATCGCGCCGCCGACCGGGCCGCCGAGCGGGTCCGCCGACTTCGCGGCGCCGGGTGTCCACCACAGCGACCCCGACTGGCAGGCGACCCGGGACACCAGATCGGGGAACTCCAGGGCCGCGTACACCGCGCTCAGCCCGCCGAGGCTCTGCCCGGCGACCACCAGGCGGTCCACGTCCGCGGGCACGCCGGAGTCCGCGACCAGCGGCAGCAGTTCGTCCCGCACCGCCTGCCACAGCTCCGGCCGGCACCCGAACTCGGCCTCCCGGTCCCTGGTCGGCAGGAAGACCAGGGTGACGGGGGGCAGCTCGCCGCCGGCGACGGCGGAGTCGAAGGCGGTCATGGCCGGGTGCAGGTACAGCCAGTCGTCCCCGTCGAGCAGCAGCACCACCGGTCCGCCGCCGCCCGCCGGGTGGACCCGTACGGTCCGGCGCCCGCCGAGCCGATCGCCGGCCCAGCGGACCCTGGTCCGGGGGACGGGCAGCACGTCGTCGGAGCCGAAGAGCGGCCAGTGCGGCTGGGCCGGGGCGTCCGGGGTGGCGGCGACGGACCGGTCGCCGCCCGCGCCGACCGGGTTGAACGGGTCGGCGTACGCCGTGCCGTCCACGAGGAACTGGTACGTCACCCGCAGCCGCGCGGGCATCCGTACTTCGGCGTACCAGCAGTCCGTGTCGTGCCAGCGGCGCAGCGGCACGTCGTCCGACCAGCTCTCGAAGGCGAGGCCGGCCGCGGAGCCGCGCCACAGGAACAGGGTCGTCCAGCCGCCGCCCCCGGCAGGCACCGACCCGGGCCCTGCGGCCGCCGCCCAGAACTCCGCGGACCCCGGCTCGCCGGGCAGTCCGTATGCGGCGAAGTCGGTCTCCAGGGGCATGAAGTCTCCCAGTGGCGGCGGTAGTTAGGTGAGCCTTAGTTTAGAGCGTTCCGGGGGGGTCCGGGGGAGGATGGCCTCGGAAGGGGTTCCCGCCGGTGGATCGTGCTGACGGGGCTCCGTGGCGGGCGGACCGGCCATCTGGCAGGCGCAGTTCACCCCGGAGGAGCTGAGCGGCGGAGGCGCGGAGCTTCGGGTTGCCGGTGGCCGCGCACGCCCACGGGACCGAGGGCATCGCGGCCGCCGTTGCTGCCGGCGTGGACACCATCGAGCACTGCACGTGGATGGGGCGCGCGGGCTCCGACGTACGGGCGGACCTGGTCGACGCCATCGCGGCGCGCGGCGTACGCCTGCTGCCCGGAACCGACGCGGGCGTCCCGCACGCCGTCTTCGACGGGTTCGTCTCCAGCCTGGAGTTCTTCGCGCACATCGGGCTGGCCCCGGCCGAGATCGTGGACCTGGCCACCTCGGGCGCGGCGCGGGCCCTGGGGATCGGCGGGGACACCGGTCGGCTGGTGGCCGGGCTCCGGGCCGACCTGCTCGTCGTGGACGGCGATCCGCTCGCCGATGTCGCCGCGTTGCGTGCGGTCCGGCTGGTCGTGGCGGGTGGCCGACGGGCGGGTGGCTAGACCCGTCTCTTTCGGATCTTGCCGGGTCCGCGACATCTTGCCGCGCCCCGCGACGCCCCGCACCGCACCCGGCCGCGTTGTCAGGTGGTCGGCGCCCTCGTCGGCGCCCTCGTCGGCGGCCTCGTGGGCCGGGCTGCCGGCACCGTCGTCGTCCGGGGCCTGCAGGCGGCCCTCGTCATCGCCCGCGGCACCCGGTGCACCGGGACGCGCACCCTCGAACGCGACTCCTCGCCGCTTCACTGACCGCCGAACTACCGGCCACCGCGAAACGCCGGTGACGGCGATTCTCACTCTGTGCGACGGTTCGTCGCAGTCGTAGTTCCGGCCCGGAAGGGCGGCCTTCGGGTGGCACTCGACGCGCCCGCGTCCCCTTGCCGCTCAGCGCTGCCCGGCCGTACACCCCTCCGTTCCTTATGTCCTTATTTGGGCTGCCTTGGTGAGTGAAGCAGGCCACTCTCCGCAATGCATTGCGCATGGATCCCGGGAGTCGGGGCAGGCGGCCGGATCAAGTCGGTCTGACCGACAGGGGGACCCAAAGGAACGAAAGGCAATACGCAACGTGACGGCAGCACAGCAGACCATCCACGTGGGCGGAGAGTGGCGCGAAGCCCTGTCCGGGGCCACGCGCGAGATCATCGACCCCGTCGACGCGAGCCCGTTCGCGGTCGTGGCGGAGGGCGGCGTGCAGGACACCGACGACGCGGTCGCCGCGGCGCGGGCCGCCTTCGACGCCGGTGCCTGGCCGCGCACGCCTGTCGCCGAGCGGGCCGCCCTGCTGCGGCGGGTCGCCGACCTGCTGGAGCGCGACCGCGAGCGGATCGGCGCCCTGGAGAGCCAGGACGCGGGCAAGACGCTGGAAGAGGGCCGCGTCGACGTCGACTGCGTCCGCGACGCCTTCCTCTACTTCGCCGACCTCGTGGAGAAGGAGGACGGCGGGCGGATCGTCGACGCCGGTTCGGACGAGATCCGCAGCGTCGTCGTGCATGAGCCGGTCGGGGTCTGCGCCCTGATCACGCCGTGGAACTACCCGCTGCTCCAGGCCAGCTGGAAGATCGCGCCCGCCCTCGCCGCCGGCAACACCTTCGTGATCAAACCCAGTGAGCTCACCCCGCTGACCACCGTCGTGCTGATCGAGTTGCTGCTGGAGGCCGGACTCCCGCTCGGTGCGGCCAACATCGTGACCGGTCCCGGCGACACGGTCGGCGCCCGGCTCGCCGAGCACCCGCACGTCGACCTCGTCTCGTTCACGGGCGGCCTCGTCAGCGGTACCAAGGTCGCCAGGGCGGCCGTCGACAGCGTCAAGAAGGTCGCCCTCGAACTGGGCGGCAAGAACCCCAACGTCGTGTTCGACGACGCGTGTTCGACGCCCGAGGGCTTCGACACCGCCGTCGACCAGGCACTCAACGCCGCCTTCATCCACAGCGGTCAGGTCTGCTCCGCCGGCTCCCGCCTCATCATCGAGGAACCGCTGCGCGATCGTTTCGTCGCCGAGCTCGCCCGCCGGGCCGAACTGATCCGGCTGGGACGCGGCACCGACGAGGGCGTCGAGTGCGGCCCGCTCGTCTCCGCGGCACAGCTGGCGCGGACCGAGGCGTACGTGGCCTCCGCCCTCGCCGAGGGCGCACAGCTGCGTGCGGGCGGCGGGAAGCCCGCCGGTCCCGGCTACTTCTTCCGGCCCACGGTCCTGGACCGGTGCCACCGCGGCATGCGGGTCGTCCGCGAGGAGGTCTTCGGTCCCGTCCTCACCGTGGAGACCTTCCGCACCGAGGAGGAGGCCGTCGCCCTCGCCAACGACACCGAGTACGGCCTCGCCGGAGCGGTGTGGACCTCCGACGAACACCGCGCCCGGCGGGTCGCCGCCCTGATGCGCCACGGCACCGTCTGGATCAACGACTTCCACCCCTACCTGCCGCAGGCGGAATGGGGCGGCTTCGGGAAGTCCGGCATCGGCCGCGAACTGGGCCCCGGCGGTCTCGCCGAATACCGCGAGGCCAAGCACATCTACCAGAACCTCGCCCCGCGCCCCGTGCGCTGGTTCGCGGGCGCGACGGCGAAGGGCCAGGCATGAACGACCGGAACGACCGGAACGACCAGAACGCCGGGAACGACCGGCACGTGTACGACTACGTCGTCGTCGGCGGCGGCACCGCGGGTTCCGTGATCGCCTCCCGGCTGACCGAGGACCCCGACGTCAGCGTCGCCGTCATCGAGGGCGGCCCCAGCGACGTCGGCCGCGACGATGTCCTCACCCTGCGCCGCTGGATGGGCCTCCTCGGCGGCGAGCTGGACTACGACTACCCCACCACCGAGCAGCCCCGGGGCAACTCGCACATCCGCCACAGCCGTGCGCGGGTGCTCGGCGGCTGTTCCTCGCACAACACCCTCATCGCGTTCAAGCCGCTCCCCTCCGACTGGGACGAGTGGGCGCAGGCCGGCGCCGAGGGGTGGGACGCGGCAGCGATGGACCCCTACTTCGCCCGGCTGCGCAACAACGTCGTCCCCGTCGGTGAGGCGGACCGGAACGCCATCGCCCGGGACTTCGTCGACGCGGCACAGAGCGCGCTCGGTGTGCCGCACGTCGAGGGCTTCAACAAGGCCCCCTTCCACGAGGGCGCCGGCTTCTTCGACCTCGCCTACCACCCGGAGACCAACAAGCGGTCGTCCGCCTCGGTCGCCTACCTGCACCCGTTCCTGGACCGGCCGAACCTGCACATCGCCCTGGAGACCTGGGCGTTCCGGCTGGAGCTGGAGGGCACCCGCGCCACCGGCGTACACATCCGTACCAAGGAGGGCGCGGAGCACGTCGTACGCGCCCGGCGCGAGGTCCTGGTGTGCGCCGGTGCAGTGGACACCCCGCGCCTGCTGCTGCACTCGGGCATCGGGCCGCGCGCCGACCTGGAGAAGCTCGGCATCCCCGTCGTGCACGACCTGCCGGGCGTCGGGGAGAACCTGCTCGACCACCCCGAGTCGGTCATCGTGTGGGAGACGCACGGTCCGATCCCGGAGAACTCCGCGATGGACTCCGACGCCGGCCTGTTCGTCCGCAGGGACCCGGCGGCCGAGGGCCCGGACCTGATGTTCCACTTCTACCAGATCCCCTTCACCGACAATCCGGAGCGCCTGGGGTACGAACGCCCCGCGCACGGCGTGTCGATGACACCGAACATCCCCAAGCCGCGCAGCCGTGGCCGGCTCTACCTGACGAGCGCCGACCCCGAGGTCAAGCCCGCGCTCGACTTCCGCTACTTCACCGACGAGGACGACTACGACGGCCGGACCCTCGTGGACGGCATCCGCATCGCCCGGCAGATCGCGTCGAGCGAACCGCTGGCCGGATGGCTCAAGCGCGAGGTGTGCCCCGGGCCCGAGCTGACCTCCGACGAGGAACTCAGCGCGTACGCCCGCCAGGTCGCCCACACCGTCTACCACCCGGCCGGCACCTGCCGGATGGGAGCCGTCGACGACGAACTCGCGGTCGTCGCACCCGATCTGACGATCCGGGGCCTGACCGGCATCCGGATCGCCGACGCGTCCGTTTTCCCCACCATGACCGCCGTGAACCCCATGATCGGCGTGCTCATGGTCGGCGAGAAATGCGCCGACCTGCTGGGAGGTACCACCCGATGAACACCCCGCCGCACACCGCGAGCCCGCACACCGCGACCCCGCCGCAGGCATCCGGGGAGTCCGTCTTCTCCGTGCGCGACCTGTGGAAGGTCTTCGGCCCGAAGGCCGACCGCGTGCCCGCCGACCAGGAACTCGCCGCCCTCGACGCCGCCGAGCTGCGCGAGCGCACCGGCTGCACCGCCGCCGTCCGCGACGTCTCCTTCGACGTCCGCAAGGGCGAGGTCTTCGTCGTCATGGGCCTGTCCGGCTCGGGCAAGTCGACGCTCGTGCGCTGCCTCACCCGGCTCATCGAACCGACCTCGGGCACGATCTCCATCGACGGCGAGGACGTGCTGTCCATGGACACCGGCCGGCTCCGCGAGCTGCGCCGGCACCGGGCGGCGATGGTCTTCCAGCACTTCGGCCTGCTGCCGCACCGGACGGTGCTCGACAACATCGCCTACGGGCTGGAGATCCAGGGCGTGGGACGCGGAGAACGCCGGGACCGGGCGGCCGAGTTCGTCACCAAGGTCGGCCTGGACGGCATGGAGCACCGCAGGCCGAGCCAGTTGTCCGGCGGCCAGCAGCAGCGCGTGGGCCTTGCCCGCGCACTCGCCGTGGACCCCGAAGTCCTTCTCTTCGACGAGCCGTTCAGCGCGCTGGACCCGCTCATCCGGCGCGACATGCAGGAGGAGGTCGTACGCCTCCACCGGGAGGAGGGCCGCACGATGGTCTTCATCACGCACGACCTGAACGAGGCGCTGAAGCTCGGCGACCGCATCGCGCTGATGCGCGACGGCCGGATCGTGCAGCTCGGCACGCCGGAGGAGATCGTCGGCGCCCCCGCCGACGACTACGTCAGGGACTTCGTCCGCGACGTGCCGCGCGAGCAGGTGCTGACCGTGCGCTCGGCCATGCGCCCCGCTCTCATCGGCGAGTCCGAGGCCGGCCCCGCGCTCGCCCCGAGCGCCACCGTCCACGAGGCCATCGAGGCCGTCGCCCGGACGGGCGAGAACGCGCGGGTCGTCGAGGACGGCCGGTGCCTCGGTGTGGTCGACCACGCGGGACTGCTCGGTGTCGTCGCCGGGGTCCCGGCCGCGACGGGGAAGGCGGTGGCCTGATGTACGACCATACGACCTGGCCGCCGCCGTGCGGCACGATCGGCGCCGGCGCCGGGCGGTGGGGCCGATGACCGCCACCGTCACCCCTGTTCCCCCGGAGTCCACGGGCTCCGATGCCTCCAAGACGCCCGTGAACTCCAAGACCCCTGCGGACTCCGCGACTTCCGTGACCTCCGCGAGCGCCGGGGCCGCTACGACCACCACGCCCGCCCCGGCCTCCACCGACGCCGGACCCGGTGCGCTGCGCGCGCTCGCGCGTCACCGCGGCCGGCTGATCGGTGTCTGTACGGCCCTCGCCCTCGTCCTCGGCGCCGTACTCCTGGGCGGCGGAGGCTGGCCGACGTCGCTCGCCGTCGACCTGTCGGGACCGCTCGACCGGACCAGCGACTGGATCATCGACAACCGCGACAGCCACCCGCTGTTCCTCTACTTCCTCGGGCACGTCAGCAACATCGTGGTCGTATCCGTCCGCGCCGTGTACCTGGTGCTGCTCGCCCTCGGCTGGGCCGGCGTCACCGCCGCCGCCGGCCTGCTGGCCTGGCGCGTCGCGGGAGTCCGGCTCGCGCTGACCTCCGTCGCCGCCTTCGCCGCGTGCGGACTGCTCGGCATGTGGGTGCCCACCATGCAGACGCTCGCCCTGATGGTGGTCGCCGTCGCCGCGTCCGTACTGCTCGGAGGCCTCCTCGGACTCGCCGCCGGCCTGTCGGACCGGATGCACCGGATCCTGCGTCCGGTGCTGGACACCATGCAGGTGCTGCCGGCCTTCGCGTACCTGCTGCCCGTCGTCCTCGTCTTCGGCATCGGCGTGCCCGCGGCCGTCCTCGCGACCGTCGTCTACGCGGCTCCCCCCATGGCCCGCCTCACCGCGCTCGGCCTGCGCGACGCGGACGCCGGCGTCGTGGAGGCCGCCACCTCCCTCGGCGCCACCGGCCGGCAGCGGCTGCTGACCGCCCGGCTGCCGCTGGCCCGCAAGGAACTGCTGCTCGGCGTCAACCAGTCGATCATGATGGCGCTGGGGATGGCCGTGATCGCCTCCGTCATCGGTGCGGGCGGCCTCGGCGACCGCGTCTACCAGGCACTGGCCTCCGTCGACGTCGGCGCCGCGCTCGCCGCCGGAGTACCGATCGTGCTGCTGGCCGTCGTCCTCGACCGGGTCACCGCTGCGGCAGGTGAGCGCATCGGCGCCCCTGCGGCCCACCGGAGCGCGCTCGTCCGGAACGTCGCCGCCCTGCTGACCGCCGCGGTCGTCGTCGGCGGCCGCCTGGTCGACGGGCTCTCCTGGCCCGCCGGGTGGACCCTGGACATCGCCGAGCCCGTCAACCGTGCGGTCGACTGGATGACCGCGCACCTGTACTCCGGCGTACCGCTCGTCGGCGGCACCGCCGACTGGGCCGGCCACTTCACCACATGGGTCCTCGGCCCCCTGCGCGACGGCCTCCAATGGCTGCCCTGGTGGACGGTCCTGCTGGCCGTCGGCGCCCTCGCCCTGCTCATCGGCACCTGGCGCACCGCCGCCACCGCCGTCCTCGCGATGGCCGCGATCGGAGTCCTCGGAGTCTGGGACCCGGCGCTCGACACGCTGTCCCAGGTCCTGGCCGCCGTCGCCGTGACCCTGCTGATCGGCTTCGCCCTCGGCGTCGCCGCGGCCCGCAGCAGCCGCCTGGGACGCGCCCTGCGCCCGGTCCTCGACGTCTTCCAGACGATGCCGCAGTTCGTGTACCTCATCCCGGTCGTGGCGCTCTTCGGCGTGGGCCGCGCCCCGGCCGCCGCGGCCGCCGTGGTCTACGCGCTGCCCGCGGTCGTACGGATCACGGCCCAGGGCGTGCGCGCCGTGGACCCCGCTGCCCTGGAGTCCGCGCGCTCGCTGGGCGCCACCGGGCGCCAGCAGCTCTTCCAGGTCCAGCTGCCGCTGGCCCGGCCCTCGCTGCTGCTGGCCGTCAACCAGGGCGTGGTGCTGGTCCTCGCCGTGGTCGTCATCGGCGGCCTCGTGGGCGGCGGCGCGCTCGGCTACGACGCGGTCTTCGGACTCGCCCAGGGCGACCTCGCGACCGGTCTGGTGGCCGGCGCCGCGATCGTCTGCCTCGGCCTGATGCTCGACCGCGTCACCCAGCCCACACAGCGCCGCGACCCCGCCGGAAAGGGGGCCTGACATGGCTCGCACCACACGCTCCGCCGCACTCGCGGCGGCCGCGGCCCTCGCCCTGACGGCAATCACGGGCTGCGGCGCCGCCGACATGACCCGCCAGGCCTCCCCGTACGCCGACGCGAAGGGCTCGCGCACGGTGACGCTTTCCGTGCAGTCGTGGGTGGGCGCGCAGGCCAACGTCGCCGTCGCCCAGTACCTGCTGGAGCACGAGCTCGGCTACCGGGTGGACACCGTCCAGATCGACGAGGTCCCCGCCTGGGACGCGCTCAGCCAGGGCCGGGTGGACGCGATCCTGGAGGACTGGGGCCACCGGGAGCAGGAGAAGCGGTACATCGACGGCAAGGGGACCATCGAGAGGGGCGGCGACCTCGGGGTGACCGGCCACATCGGCTGGTTCGTGCCGACGTACTTCGCCGAGGAACACCCGGACGTCACCGACTGGAAGAACCTGAACAAGTACGCCGACCAGTTCCGCACCGCGGAGAGCGGCGGCAAGGGCCAGCTGCTGGACGGCTCCCCGTCCTACGTGACGAACGACAAGGCCCTCGTGAACAACCTGGACCTGGACTACCAGGTCGTGTTCGCGGGCTCCGAGGCGGCGCAGATCACGCAGATCAGGCAGTTCGCCAAGGAGAAGAAGCCGTTCCTGAGCTACTGGTACAAGCCCCAGTGGCTCTTCGAGAAGGTTCCGATGACGGAGGTGAAGCTGCCCGAATACAAGGAGGGCTGCGACGCCGACCCGCAGAAGGTGGCCTGCGCCTACCCGCACACCCCGCTGCAGAAGTTCCTCAACACCCGCTTCGCGGACGGCGGGGGCGACGCCGCCGCCTTCCTCAAGAAGTTCCGGTGGACGACCGAGATGCAGAACGACGTCGCCCTGATGATTGCGGACCAGAAGCTGTCCCCCCAGGAGGCCGCGGGCCGCTGGGTGAAGGAGAACGAGACCACCTGGCGGTCGTGGCTCCCGTCCTGACGCGGGAGCCGCCCGGCCACGCCGGGTGAGGGTGCCCGGAGGGACGACCCCCTCCGGGCACCGGCCTTCGGGCATCGGCCTCCGGCGGGCACGTGCCTCCGGGCACCGGCCTCCGGCGGGCAGGTACCTCCGCTCCGCGTGCGCGCGTACGCTCCGCCGAGTAGCGTCGAGAGCGAGCGTTCCGTCCACACCGTTGCGGCAGGGCCCGGCGGGGCCGCCGCCGATATCGGCGGAGGCACGAGACCCCATGCCACAGCACAGATCCCACGCGGTGACCGCCGCGGCCGCTCTGGTATGCCTGGCAGCCATCGCCACCGCACCGAGCAGCGCCGCCGCTCCACCCACCCGGCCCGCCGGTCAGCCGGGTACGCCGGCGCCGTCCCGGTTCGTGCCCGGTCCCTGCCCGCAAACGCCCGAGCCGATCGAAGCACTGAGCACCGCCCGCTGCGGCGTCCTCGAAGTCCCGGAGAACCGCTCCCGCCCCGGCAGCCGGACCATCGAGCTGGCCGTGGCGGTCATCCCTGCCGCCCATCCGGCGAAGCCGGCACAGGACCCCCTGGTGTTCATGGCGGGCGGCCCCGGTGGCGACACGTTCGACGACATCCCCTTCCTCGTCGAGTCCGGCCTGAACAAGGACCGCGAACTGATCGTCATGGCCCAGCGCGGCAACCTCTACGACCGGCCGAACCTCGCCTGCCCGGAGATCGACCGCTTCAACGAGCAGGCCGTCGGCCTGGGCTACGACGCCGAGCAGGCGGAGCAGCTCATGCTGAAGGCGGTCAAGGAGTGCCGGGACCGGCTGACGGCCGACGGCGTCGACCTCGGCGCCTACAACACCACGGAGAACGCCGCCGACTTCGCCGACCTGCGCAGCGCGCTGAAGATCCCCCGGTGGAACGTCTACGGCTACTCCTACGGCAGCGACCTGGCCCTCACCTACCTGCGCCTGCATCCCGAGGGAATCCGCGCCGTGGCGCTCGACTCGGTCACCCCTCCCCAGAGCGCGACCCTGCCGTGGGGGTGGCGGAGCGCCGCCGAGGGGATCGACAACATCTTCGACGCGTGCGCCGCACAGCCCGCCTGCAAGAGCCGGTACCCGGCCCTCCGCCGCACGCTGACGGAGCAGGTGCGCAAACTGGAGGCACAGCCACTGACGTTGAACGTCCCGCCGCCGGGCGGCGGGAAGCCGGTCAGGACCGTCCTCGACGGGGGTGCGCTGCTCAACCTGATCGTCGCCTTCACCCCCCGGCCCAAGGACCTCCCGGCGGCGCTCGACGAACTCGGCCGGGGAAACCCGCAACGCTTCGCACAGGCCCGCGCGGCCGGTTCGGTCCAGCCCGTGGGCGAGTTCGCGCACGGCCTGACGAACTCGGTGGCGTGCAGCGAGTGGGCGCCGGGATATTCGGAGGCCGACGTGCTGCAGGCGGGACGCAGGGCCTTCCCCGGCTGGCCGGACACGGTCCTGGCCCAGGTGCCGCAACTTCCCTTCCAGTACCCGGTGTGCCGGGTCTGGAACGTCCCCGACCGTGCGGCCGTCCAGCGGTGTCCGGCCACGGTCGGCTCGGTACCGGCGCTGCTCATCTCCGGCACGTTCGACGTGAAGACGGGGGCCAGCTGGGCGAAGGACGTGGCCCGCGACCTGTCCCGTTCGACCGCCGTGCAGATCCCCGGAATCGGTCACTGGGTGGTCCCGCAGTCGCCGTGCGCGCAGCACGTACTGGCCTCGTTCCTCGCCACCCCGACCGCACCCGACACCGCATGCGTGGACGGCCTCGAACCCGGACCGTTCACGATCATCCCGAAATGACCGGGAGGCCAGATGACACGCAGGCAACCGACCCGTCGCCGCCCCCGCCCCGTGCGAAGGCTGCGGGCCACGTCGGCCGGCCTGGCGACCGGCCTCCTCGTCACGGGGCTGCTCGCCGCGCCCGCCGGGGCACAGTCCCGCACCGACACCGGTCCCAGCCCCGAAGCACCGACCGGCACGGTCGCGCGGACGGTGGGCGACGCCCGCTTCGAACCGGGCCCCTGCCCGAGGACGCCGGAACCGATCGAGGCGCTCAAGGACGCCCGCTGCGGAACGCTCACCGTCCCCGAGAACCGCGCCGGACCGAACAACCGGACGATCAGACTCGGTGTCGCGATCGTGCCCGCCGCGACCGACAAGCCGAAGTCCGACCCCATCGTGTGGCTCGCGGGCGGCCCCGGTGACGACGCGGTCGGCGAGGCGCAGATGGCGATCGACGGCGGCCTGAACCGCGACCGGGACGTGATCTTCCTGTCCCAGCGCGGCACGTACTCGGCCGCCCCGAACCTCCTGTGCCCGAACATCGACGAGTTCAATGCACGCTCGGTCGGCCTCGTCTACGACGCCCCGTCCACCGAACGCCTGCACGTCGAGGCCACGAAGGCCTGCCGCGACGGGTTGGCGGCCCGCGGGATCGACCTCGGCGCGTACAACGACATCGAGAGCGCCGCCGACTACGAGGGCCTGCGCGCCGCCCTGGGCATCAAGCAGTGGAACCTGTTCGGGATCTCCTACGGCACCCACCTCGCACTGGCCTACATGCGCCTGCACCCCGAGGGGCTGCGCGCGGTGGGCATCGACGGCATCCTGCCGCCGTCCAGGGCCGGGTCGGCCGCGACCTGGAGCAGCGCCCGGCAGGGCTTCGACGGCCTGTTCAAGGCCTGCGCGCAGCAGCCGGCATGCAACAAGCGCTATCCGAATCTGCCCGCCACCTTCGACAAGCTCGTCCGTGACCTCGAAGCCAAGCCGGTCACCACCACCGTCACCCTCCCCGGCAGCGACAAACCGGTCAAGGTCGTGCTGGACGGCGGGGCCCTGGTGAACTGGATGACCTCGGCCACCCACGTCGCACCGCAGGTACCCCTCGCCCTCGACGAGCTGGCCCACGGCAAGCCGCAGCGGATCGCGCAGCAGTGGGCGGGCGGCAAACTCAGCCCGCAGGCCATCGGAAGGGTCGCGCACGGTCTCGCCTACGGAGTCTTCTGCAGCGAGTGGACCCCGTACGAAACCCAGGCGCAGGCGCTCAAGGGCGGCCAGGAAGCCTTCCCGACCTTCCCCCGCTCGGTCCAGGCCCAGGCACCGCAGCTGACCTTCCTCCGCCCGGACTGCGACGCCTGGAACATCCCCGCGGCCGACCCCTCCATCCGGGACGTCACCCGCGGCGACATCCCCACCCTCGCCCTGTCGGGCGGCTTCGACTCCCAGACCGGCGCGGACAACGGACCGTACGTCGCCAGTACGCTGAGCAGGGCCAAGGCCGTCACGGTCCCGTACGAGCCGCACGTGGTCTTCGCCACCTCGAAGTGCGCCCAGGACATCACGGCTTCGTTCTTCGACACCCCGACCGCCCCGAACACCGAATGCCTGAAGACCCTCGAGGCACCCGAATTTGAGATCGGCCCGTAAGGCCCTCCGGGAACCCGCGCCGTACATGGCTTTGCGAAACGTTGACCTGAAGTCTAGAGGGATGCCGCGCAGCCCTGACAGATCCTCCCGGGCCAATGGTTCGCAACTCCCGCTCGCCGCAGTGCCGTTGGGCCCCGCCGAAGAACATCGCCGGCTCCGCTCGGTCCACCCGGCCTCCGCCGTGGTAACGCGTTGGCACGAAATGACGTTTCGTCAGGCGTGCCTGCTGTTGCTGCTGCCGTCGGTCGCGGACCGCCCCGGCGTCGGTCCGGTGAAGGGCCGCGCGGCCCAAGTGCGGCCGCTGCCCGGCACGATGCGCAGCGCCAGGCGGTCGAGGGTCTGCACCCCGTGACCACCTGGCGCTGCGCGTCACGCGAACGGCCGGGAGCGGCACCCGCTCCCGCCGACGATCAGATCAGTGCGGTGCGCCGGCCGGTTCCTTTTCCTTGTGCTTGTTCGGGGCCGGGTGGAAGTTGCTGTTCGTCACGCAGCCGAGGTTCTGGTAGATCCTTTCGTTCGTCTGCGGGTCGCGGCCGACGAAGTGGTACTGGCAGGCCCCCTCGATGAACCTGCCTTCGATGCCGCCGGGGAAGTCGATCTCCTTGTTCCACAGGTACTGCGACTGGATGCCGGTCTGCCGCGCGGTGGCGTTGACGTCGATCCCGCCGGGGGCCTGGATCGCGTAGACCCAGCCGTCGTTACCGCCCCCCGTGGCGAACTCCTGCGCCACCCACCGCTCGCAACTGGTGCTCACGTGTGCGGCGTTCTGCTGCCCGGCGCCCCCGATGATCCACTGCGCCAGCGGGGTGAGGTCCGTGCCCCGCGGGGCGAAGCCGCTGGCGAAGATCGTTTGGGGGTCCCGCGTGTCGCCCCGCCACAGCGTGTTCACGTCGTGCCGCCAGTACCAGGCCTCCCGTACCGCGGCGAGGTCCACCTCCGGTTGGATCCCGGGGTCGGTGGTGGTCTGCGTCCACTCCGACGCGCGGTAGGCGCCGGTCGGGCCGCAGGGGCCGGTGTCACGGATCTGCTGCGGGGTACCTGGGTACGGATCCGCCGCGGCGCCGGCCGGTGAGCCGAATCCCAGTGAGACGGTGGCCAGGACGGTGGCGGAGGCGATCCGAAGTGCAGTCTTCAACACGGTTGGTACAACCTCTTCACTCGGTGCACAGGACTCGGTGTTATTAGCCGAATTTCGGACGCAATCGACCCTTGTCCGCAACCATCACCCGCTGGCATTGCGAGTCCCACCCACTCGGCGCAGGATGCCGGCCCGACGGGCAACCCGCTTCAAGGCCGGGCGGCCGTCGTGCGACCGCATGAGCCATGGAGGGATCGGGGCACGCGGGGTGGGAGGGTCGGGCCCGCGCCGCCGAGGCCCTGCGGGCCCGGCTGGAGCACGCCCGTGCTCACGGGTGGTCTCGGTGCCGGGCGACACCGACCGGGAGAACACGGCCTCGCAGCACGTCATGACGGCCGCCGGCATGCGCCCGGTCTGCGGGCGAGCCGATCGGACGGCCTGCGCGACCGGCTGACCGTCGATGCGCTTCCCTGACCTAGGTCATCGGGAGCTGCGTGGTGCTGTGCTGTCGCGCGGCTGTGCGCAGCGCTGCGACGACGGCCGCGGTCGTCGGGTTCGCGGTCTCGGTGCGGCGGGTCGCGGCGAACAGGAGGCGCAGGATCGGGTCGCCCTCGAGGGGCGACGTGCGGATTCCGGGTGCGGTGGGATCGATGGCCGTACGGGGGACGAGCGCGGTGGCGAGACCGGCCCGCGCGAGGGTGAGTTGGGCGGCGATGTCGGCGGTGACGTAGCGCGTTGTGGGTGCGAAGCCGGCTTGATGGCAGGCATGCAGGATGGCCTGGCCGCACTCCGTGGTTGCCGGCGGCGCGGCCAGGGTGTGCGTGGCCAGTTCCCGCAGGGCGACGGGCCGTCCGACGGCCCGGTCGGCCGCCGTGACGACGAGCAGTGGATCGTCGAGCAGCGGTGAGACCTCGACGCCGCGGGGCGTTGCTTCGGGCAGGTGGTGATAGCGCTGTCCCAGCACCACATCGACGGTGCCGAGCGTGAGTTCCCGTAGCTGCGCCCGGTCGGTGACCAGACAGGTCATGGTGAGCTGCGGGTGGTGTGCGTCCAGAGCGGTCAGCGCGGGAGCCACGATCCTGGCGACGGTCGACGGCAACGCGGCGAGCGTGGCGTTGGCGCCGACCGTGCCCCTGACCGCTGCGATGGCGCTCTCGGCTTCCTCCATGGCGGCGAGGATCCGGTCGGCGTGTTCGAGGAGGACGCGGCCCTCCTCCGTGAGGGCGACGGTTCGTCCGTCGGGGCGCAGCAGATCGACTCCCACGTCCTGCCGCAGTGCGGACAGCTGCTGGGAAACGGCTCCCGCGGACAGTCCCAGTGACTGGGCGGCCGCGGTGATGGAGCCGCGGGCGGCGACGGTCCGGAGCATGTGCAGACGGCGGATATCCAGCATGACTCGATAGATTACCTAAAGGGTCCCGTCAGGAATCATCTTCTTGACCTATTGAGTCGTGGTGAGCGACCGTCAGTGCATGGAAATCCTCGACTGCATCACCGCGGTTGCCCGGCCCATCCACGATTTCGGCGACGAGTTCATGTCCGACGAAGCGACCGCCGCCATCGGTCTGCGCGCCGGGTTCGCCCCGGGGCGCGGCTTCTACTGTCGCGGACGGTTCGGCGTGCTCGGCGAGGCACCGGCCCCGGTGGTCCAAGCGGCACAGGGCTTCCTCGGCCCCCGTCTGGTCACGACGGGCTGGCTGGCGGGCCGGGCCGTGATGCCGGCGGAAGAAGCTGCCGCCTGCTACGCACAAGCCGTCCGGACATGGGGAGGCGCCCACATTCCCACCGACGTGGACGTGGAGCACTTCAACCACCTGGCGCAGCAGCTGATCGACGCGGCCGACGCGGACGCGCTGCCTCTGTTCGCCGGCTGGCGCGCGCAACCCTGTCCCGAAGACGACCCGGTCGGCGCGGCCATGCAACGCGTACACGTCCTGCGGGAACACCGTGGCGCCTGCCATCTGGCGGCGGTGCGCCTGTGTGGGCTGAGCGCTCGAGAGGCCATGGTCATCAACCTCGGCGTCGAACGGGCAATCCACTACGGGTGGCAAGAGCCGCATCCCGTCGCCGCGACACAGGTCCCCCGGCGGCAGCGTGCCGAGCGGCTCACGGACGAGATGCAGGCGCCGCTCTACGCCGCACTGACCGACCGGCAACGCACCGAGTTCGCCCGCCTCATCAACGCGTTGACGGCCTCCTGCTCCCGTTGACCGAGCGGAAGCGGGGGCATGGCACGGGCCGGCAGCTGCGGCCGGTCTCGTTCGGCTGCTTGGTTCGGTTTCTCCTGCTCAGCGCAGTTGCTCGGCCAGTCCGACGATGATGCCGTCCGGGCCGCGGAGGTAGCAGAGCAGATAGCTGTCCTCGAACCGGGCGATCTCGCCGACGAGTTCGGCGCCGTGAGGGCGCAGGCGGGCAACGGTGTCCTCGATGTCGTCGACGGCGAACATGACGCGGTGCGTGCCCAGAATGTTGTGCGGCCGGTTGCGCGGCCCGTCGCTGATCACCGCGGGACTGCGGTACTTCGCCAGCTCGAGCCGGCTGTGACCGTCCGGGGTCCGGAGCATCGCGATGTCACAGCGGACGCCGTCGAGTCCGGTGCACCGGTCGGCGACGAGGCCCTCGACCCCCGCCCTGCCCTCCAGCTCCATACCGAGTTCCACGAAGAACGCGACGGCGGCATCCAAGTCCTCGACGACGATGCCGACGTTGTCCATCCGCTGAATCGCCATGCTGATTTCTCCTTCTTCCTCGTGCGGCCGGTGCCGACCGCTGATGTCCCCGGGACGGAGCCGGTGGCACGTTCTCGACATCTTCGGACCGCCGAAATCCGAAGAATCCGGATCGCGCTCAGCATGGCAACACCAGACCCCGAGAGCCGGGCGCCACGACCGGGGGGAGTGCGGCGCCGGTCCTGGGCGGCCACGACCGGCACCGGGCACGGCACCCGGTGATGCGATCAAGGCGGTGCGGAGGTGTGATGGAACAGCCCCCGCAGGCCGTCGCGCGGCCTGCGGTCTCCCGGAGAGCGCCGGTGATCCCCGTGAACGTACGCGCCCTGGCCACCGCCGTCGTCAGCGGTGCGGCCTGCGTCGCCTTCACCCTCGCCCCCGCCGCCACTCCCGCGCAGACCGTCGTCCCCGTCCCGGCCGAGCCGTGCACGTCCGGCTGGGTGTGCGGCTGGACGGGTCCCGACTACACGGGCGTGGCGAGTTTCGTCTCGCAGGACATGCCGCGATATCCGGAGACGACCGCGTACGTGGGATTCAACGGCGGTGAGTCGGTGTGGAACAGTGCCAGGACGTGGAGCCGGAACGGCCGGCTCTGGGGCCGGTGCGTCACCGTGTACAACAGCGCCGAGTACCGGGGCCGGAGTCGGACGATCCGCCCGGACCAGGGCATCGCCCGGATCCCCGCGTCGTTCGGGAACATCCATTCCAACCGGTTCCACACATGCCGGCTGACCTGACCGTCCCGAACAGGTGCTGCGACGTTCCCGACTGACGGTGCGAAATGCACGGCGCACGCGCCCACGCCGCAGGATCGCCCACTCCCACTCCCGCTCCCCGCTCGGCCCGGCCCGCTTCCAACCCGGCCACGTCCGCCTTCGCCGGGATCGCAGCGACCGTGATCCACTGCCGCAGGCTGACCTCGGGAGGGGATGCTCACTAGCATCCCATCCCATGATCACAGCAGTCGTCACCATCGCCCTGGCGTTCGTCGGCTATGGAGCCACCTACCTGAACGGCTTGCGCCTGGCGCAGCGCCAAGAACGCCTCGCTCGCTTGAACCGGCAGCTCGGCGATTTCTACGGACCGCTGTTCGCCCTCACGGAAGCCAACGGCCGCATCTTCGGCGCTTTCATGGAGCGCAACGCCCGTCCTGACGGCAGGTCGCCCTTCGTGCACGAGATACCGCCCTCCGACGAGGAGCTCGCCGAGTGGCGGTTGTGGGTCAGGGCCGTCTTCCTCCCGAACATCCAGGCGATGCGCGACCTCGTCATCAAGCACGCCGACCTCTTGAGCGAACCGGAGATGCCGCCGATTCTGCTTCAGCTGTGCGCCCACGTCTCCGGCTACGAGGTCACGGCCGCCCGGTGGGAGCAGGGGAGCTATGACCAGCACCTGTCCGTGGTGCCCTTCCCCAGCGAGGAGATCGCCGCATACGCGCGGCACGGGTTCACGGGCCTGAAGCAGGAGCAGGGCCGTTTGCTCGGGCGCCGCCAGGACGGCTGACCAGGGGAAGCGATGCCGTACGGCCCGTAATGGCGTGGCGGACCGCGGATCCGGTCGGCAGGGTGGGTGCATGAGCCATCCATCCGACCGGATCACCACCCCCCTCACTCCGGACCTCCTGCGCGGCGCCCAGGACCTGGAGCGCACCGAGCACGGGCTGCTGCCGCACCGGCTGCCCGCCCGTGCCCGGGCCCAGTGCTCCGACGGGCAGCTGGCCATGGCCGAGTCCCAGCCCTCCGGCGTGCGGCTGGCGTTCCGTACCAGGGCCACAGTCATCGAGCTGGACGCACTCCGCACGAAGATGGCCTACGACGGCGCCCCGCCCCGCCCCGACGGCCTGTACGACCTGCTGATCGACGGCCTGCCGGCCGGGCAGGCCGCCGTCGGCGGTGGCAACGTCATCCAGGTGGACATGACCACCGGCACCACGACGAACCGGCCCGGTCCGCCCGGCACCGTATGCTTCAGCGGCCTGCCCGGCCGTTCCAAGGACGTCGAGATCTGGCTGCCGCACAACGAGGTGACCCAGCTGGTCGCCCTGCGCACCGACGCCCCCGTCGAACCGCTGCCGGACGCGGGCCGCCGCAGGTGGCTGCACCACGGCAGCTCGATCAGCCAGGGCTCCGACGCCGCGAGCCCCAGCACCACCTGGCCCGCCCTGGCGGCCCGCCTCGGCGGCGTGGAGCTGACCAATATGGGCCTCAGCGGCAGCGCGCTGCTCGACCCGTTCACGGCCCGCGCGCTGCGCGACACCCCCGCCGACCTGATCAGCCTCAAGATCGGCATCAACCTCGTCAACCTCGACCTGATGCGCCTGCGGGCCTTCGGCCCCGCGGTGCACGGCTTCCTCGACACCGTGCGCGAGGGCCACCCCGCCGCCCCGCTGCTCGTCGTCTCGCCCGTCCTGTGCCCCATCCACGAGGACACCCCCGGCCCCAGCGCGCCGGATTTCAGCACGCTCGGCGAGGGGCGGCTGCGGTTCCGGGCGGAGGGCGACCCCGCCGAACGGGCCTTCGGCAAGCTGACCCTGGGCGTCATCCGCGAGGAGCTGGCCCGGATCGTGCGGCAGCGCGCGGCCGACGACCCGAACCTGCACCTCCTCGACGGCCGCGCCCTCTACGGCGAGCGGGACGCGGCGGAGCTGCCGCTGCCCGACGCCCTCCACCCGGACGCGGCCACGCACCGCCGTATGGGCGAACGCTTCGCGGCCCACGCCTTCGCCGCGGACGGCCCGTTCGCCGCGAGCCCGGCCTGATCCGGGAACGTGACCGCCCCGCCCGGCCCCTCGGGGCCGGGCGGGGCCCTTCCTCCTCCTGCGTGGGCAGCGGACGTCTCCCGCACCGCACCGTGCCTCCGCGGCCCGGTGGGGAGCCGCGACGTCCGAGCAGCCCGTGGGACGGGGTGTTCTCAGAGGTTGCCGAGGTCCGAACTCACCCACCGCTGCGGGCGCATGTGGATCACGACCTGCTCCCCGTGCTCCTTCCAGGCGAAGTCGACGTAGCCCTCGACCTTCTCCGCCGGCAGGTATCGGGCGGAGAGCTCCACCAGCTGCTCGCGCGTGGCGGGCACGGTGGAGATGACCGGTCCCTCGACCGACACGTACCGGATCGTGGGCTCCAGACGGTCCACCATCAGGGTGAACCGGCCTGCTGCCCGGATCAGATCGGCCTTGCGGGAGTCCCGTCCGGTCATGATCCAGATGCCGCCGCCGGGTGCGTACTGGTACCAGATGGGGACCGCGAGCGGCGCACGGTCACCTTCCGCTCCCGCGTTCACCGCGAACGCGGCGACGTGGGGCTCGGCGAGGAACTGCTCACGTTCGGTACGGGACAGGGCCACGGCACACTCCTTCGTCAGGCGAATCCCCCTGAAGGGATCCCTTCCCCCAAGAACCCTGTCCCGCTCACGCACTCACTCCCCGCCCGGCCCGGAATCGCTCGGCAAAGCCGGCCGGGTCAGCCCGGGCTCCGGCAGCAGGCGGAGCGACCTCGTTGGTGGGATGGGACACGGGGCGTTCGGCGCAGCCGTGGCCGCCGCCGAACAGCCCATGGAGCGGCGTGGGCACGCCTTCGTGCAGGCCACCCTGAGCCTGTGGGAGGACCCCATTCCGGCCGAGATCCTGCGCTCCATCGTCCTCACCGCCGCCCAGGAACCGGTCGCCCTGCAACGCTTGCGGCAGTTGTTCTCCGAACTCGTACTGTCCGGCGTCTCCCACAGCCTGCCCGACACCGAACGCAACCTGCGGGCCAGCCTCATCGCCACCCAGATCGTCGGCATGGTCATGAACCGCTACATCTGGCAGGTGGGCATCATCACCACGCTCCCCGCCGACGCCGTCGCCGACCTCCTCGCCCCCACCCTCCGGCACTACCTCTCCGACCCCCTGCCCACCAGCCTCGGCGCCGGGCGGCCCCTCAGGCCCGCGGACCAGGAGCGTGCCTTCAAGCACGGGTGACCGGAAGTCGGCCGAGACCGTGGCGACCCGGGACCTCGAACCCCTCCAAGCATCGAGCATCCGTCCGCCGTCCGGGCGAATCTGTCAGGAACGGGCCCCATCCATCGTCGTGGGCGAGACCCTGGTGACCGTCCTCGGCAACCTGGTCGACGACCCCGACCCCCGGGTTCACCCCGAGGCGCCGAAGTCACCGCGTTCCCCGTCGCATCCATCCCGCGCACGACCCATGGGCCCCGCACGACAACTCACAGGTGCCATTCCAGCACCTCACCATGGCCGCATGCGTGAGCAGTACCTCGACCCCGGACAAGGAGTCCTGCCCCTGTGACCCGCACACCCGACGTCGACACCCCCGACGTTGTGACCCTCGCTTCCCTCGACACGCACCGTCTGATCGTCACCCTTCCGAACCAGGGCCCCGCCGACGTCCGCTCGAACCTCCCGCGCGCCACCGCCGCCACCATGCTGCGCCGCCTCGCCGACGAGCTCGACGCCGAGGAGGTCCTCGCCGCCCTGCCCGGGGAAGCGTTCGCCACCCTCGCCCAGCAGCTCACCCGCCGCCACCGCCCCGCCGAGGCCGCCCGGCACGCTGCCGACGCCCTCGCCCACCACACCCGCGAACTCGCCGACATGCTCGCCGCCGCGCTCGACCGAGGCATCCCCGCCGAAGCCCCGTCGGCCGGCCGGTACCTGGTTTCGTTGCTGCGTACACACGCCGTCAACCTCGGCAGCCCGCCCCGGACCGCCCTCCACGACGTGCTCGACCTCGCCGCCGCCCGCCGCGCCCGCCTCACCCGCCGGACGCAGCGATGAGCAGCGACACCACCGCTACCGCTACCGCGACCGCCGTCGCCGCGCCCCCTGCCCGTGCGGGCCGCTCGCCGGCGACTCCTGAGGGTCAGGACCGGTCGGGTCCGAGAAGGCGTTCCGGGGGTCCGGCGAAGGAGAGGAACAGGCTCGACCCCTCCGGCGAGCCGCAGCCCCACCCCGCCGACGACGCGCTCGCGCGTCTCTACCGCCTGGCGGTGCACGGCTGACCGAGTCCGGCTCCTGGCAGCGGCGAAAGCCTCTTTTCGTCCTCTTGACGATATGGGTGCAGCTCGTTATCGTCGCATTGACGAAATGAAGGGGGTTCCGCCATGGCCGACATCACCCGGCGCTTCGGCTGGCGTCATCTGCGCTCCGCGCCCACCGCCCACATCCGCCACCACAACCGCGGCCGACTCGTTCACGACGGTCGGGGGCTCAGTTTCTGGTACCGGTCGCTGTCGGCGGCGCTCTCCGAAGTGCCGGTCGACGACCGGGAGCTGGCCATGGCGTTCCACGCCCGTACGTCCGACTTCCAGGACGTCGCCGTGCAGGCCACCGTCACCTACCGGATCAGCAACCCGGCCGAAGCCGCCGACCGACTCGACTTCTCCGTCGACCCGGACACCGGGAGCTGGCGCGGCGCCCCCCTCGAACAGATCGCCACTCTCCTCACCGAGACCGCACAGCAGCACACCCTGGACGTCCTGGCCCGGACTCCGCTGGCCGTCGCCCTGGTGGACGGCGTCGCCTCCGTGCGGGGGAGCGTCGCCGCCGGTCTCGCCGCCGAACCCAGGCTCCCGGCCACCGGCATCGATGTGGTGACCGTGCGGGTCGTGGCGATCCGCCCCGAGGCCGAGGTGGAGCGCGCCCTGCGCACCCCGGCCCGCGAGCAGATCCAGCAGGAGGCGGACCGTGCCACCTACGAACGGCGGGCCGTCGCCGTCGAGCGTGAGCGTGCCATCGCCGAGAACGAGCTGGCCAGTCAGATCGAACTGGCCAGGCGCGAGGAGCAGCTGATCGACCAGCGCGGTACCAACGCCCGCCGCGAGGCCGAGGAGAAGGCGGCGGCGGACGGCATACGGACCGAGACCGAGGCGGCCCGCAAGGTCCGCCTGGCCCGCGCCGACGCCGAGGCGGCGCGCGAGACGGGCGCGGCGCGCGCCGAGGTCCAGGCCGCCTGGCTGCGCGTGCACGACGAAGCCGCCCCGGGCACACTGCACGCCCTGGCGGCGACCCGGCTGGCGGAGAACCTGCCGCGGATCGAGAGCGTCACTCTCTCTCCCGACGTCCTTACCGGGCTCCTCACCAGGCTCGGACGTCCGGAAGGAGGCGCGGGCGCGTGAGCCTGGCCCCGCGGGCCGTGCTCGTGCACCGCAGGACCGAGTACGAAGAACTGCTCGCCCGGCACGGGACGCACGGGCAGGCCGCGTTCTTCCTCTCCAGCCGGGGCCGGTCGATCGACGAGGTGGTCCGCCGCCACGACCGCACGCGGCAGGCGCTGCGGGAGGTGGCGGCGGCGGTGCCGCTCACCTGGCGCAGCTCCCGGGTGGAGCGGGCGGACCTGGACCGCTTCCTGTTCGCCCCGGAGGACGTGGTGGTCGTGGTCGGCCAGGACGGCCTGGTCGCCAACACCGCGAAGTATCTGAGCGGACAGCCGGTGGTGGGCATCGACACCGATCCGGGGCGCAACCCGGGGGTCCTGGTCCGTCACCGCTGCGCCGACACGGCCGCCCTGCTGCGTGCGGCGACCGCCGCGGGGGGCCGGGCGGAGGAGCTGACCATGGTCGAGGCCGTCGCCGACGACACCCAGCGCCTTCTCGCGCTGAACGAGATCTACTTGGGCTCGCCCGGTCACCAGACCGCCCGCTACCGCCTGGGTTCCGACGGCGAGGAGGGCCCGGGCGAGGCCCAGGCATCCTCCGGGGTGCTGGTGGGCACCGGCACGGGCGCCACCGGCTGGCTGCGTTCCGTGTGGCTGGAGCGCGGCAGCCGCGCGGGGCTCCCCGCACCCTGCGACCGGCGGCTCGTGTGGTTCGTGCGCGAGGCCTGGCCCTCGCCCACGACCGGCACGACGAAGGTCGCCGGTGAGCTGGGAAGGGGGCAGAGGCTGCAGCTGACCGTGGAGTCGGACCGGATCGTGGTCTTCGGCGACGGAATGGAGAGCGACGCCCTGGAGCTGACCTGGGGCCAGAGCGTACGGCTGGGCATCGCGGGAACCTCGCTGCACCTGGTGACGTGAGCGCCGGGCCCCGCGTGCGGGTGCGGTCGGCGCGGGTAGCCGAGTACCCGACCGTCGGGAGCATGCTCGACGACCGGCGGCCGCTGCACGAGGGCGGTGCCGAAGCGGAAGTCAAGCCGCCCGGCCGGGGCCCCCGCGGCGGGTGGGCGCACGCGGGCGGGCGGAGGGCAGACGGCGCCGCCGCCGGAGTTCCCGGCCGCCGACACGCTCCCGCCGTGGGCCTGGACGAGCCTGCGGACGCAGCAGGGTCTCCTGCGGATGGTGCTGAGCGGGGTGCGCAGCTCGCGCGCGACTTCCACGACACCGAGGTCGACGTGGGCCGGGATCCGCCCCAGGAGCTCTGGGCATGGACTGCCCAGGTCACCCCCGCCGACGCAACCGCATCTGCTGCGCCGGACACCGAAGGTGAAAACGGCACGCCAGGGGGTCCGATCGAAGCCTCGCAGGGCAGTACTGTCGCGTAGCACGCCTGGCCGGACCGCAGCGCGGACAGCCTCGATCACCATCCGCGGTGCCTCACCCTCGGGGCCGACCGGCTCAGCCCTCCCCTACGCGCCGGGTCAGGTCGAGAACTCACCAGCCATGGGGGCTTGGTCGCCGAGCGGGGCCGTTAAGCGCGGCCGCCAGCCGTCCTCCGTCAGCACGACGAGCTGGACCGCGGCCGCGCGGGTGCGCAGAGGCAGCAGGCGGCCGACCGCCGTGCGGACGTGGGCAGAGACTGTCGGGTCGTCCGCACCTCGTCCTGACCCGTCAGCGCCGATTCCGGCACGAACGGGTAGAGGAGCGAAACGTGCGCCGGTACCCCATGGCGCACCAGGGCCGGGTCGATACGCCATGCCGCATCGAGGAGCGGGGCAGCATCAGGCAGAAACAATGACGACGGCAGTGGTCCCTGGCTCTGGCACACCGTCATCATCGCAGGCCGGGCACAGGACCCGACACCGTCGGACCGGGGTCGCGGGGCGGATGGGGGGACTGGCTCAGGCTCCGTGGGGTGGAGGTGGCGGGGAAGCCCTGTGCCTGCGTCAGAGCGACTGGAGCCAGGTGAGCAGCCAGGTGATCAGGGTGGCGCCCGCGGCACCGGCGGCGCCCAGCAGCGCATGGAGCAGCAGTCGGTGCAAAAGCCGGTTGAACCGTTGCCGTCGGTGCGGGCGGTTCCGTGAGACGGGTTGTGGTGCCTTTCGCTCCCCGGCGCCGTCGTCGAGCAGTTCCATGTGTCTGTGTCTCCTGCCTGGGTAGTGCTTCGAGCCGCTCGTCTCATCTTGGGTGAGCCAGGACTTCGGACGGCGGGGTCGGCTGTTGCCGCTGCAGATGGCACCGCTTCGCCAGGGGCCGGGTGTTGCCGTCTGCGGCGGCAACACGTGCAGCGGCCGCGCTCGGGTCCCAGCCGGGATACTGGACGTTCGATCAGATCGGCAGCATCTGTGGCGAGGTTGTTGAAACATGGAGCGCACGGCACAAACCGCTCGTCTGTCACCTCTGAAGGAAGGCCTTCCGCCTGAGAAGCGGGTCTTTGCCGAGGACCTCCGCGGCGTGTTCCTCGCGCTGGGTGTCAGCGTCCGCCGCTATGCGGCACGCCGGCACATGGACCCCAGCACGGTTACCCGCTATCTGGGCGGAGAGCGCGTTCCCCCGTGGGACTTCGTTGCCGGGGTGCTTGCCGACCTGCGCGAGGCGGACTCGCCGGTCACGTTCGAAGCCGAGACGGGTCTGCGCTCCCTGCACCGGGAGGCGCTGAAGTGTCACCGGAGCGACAGCGAGAAGCAGACTCTGCAGGATCGGCTGGCCGAGGCGGATGAAGAGACCCGCCGCATACGCACCCGCCAGCGTGCCTTGGAAGAAGCGCTGATGGACCGCACCCAGCGCCTGGCCGAGGCCCACGGGCGCTGTCGACAGCTCCAAGTGGACCTTGAAGGCCAGCGGATCGCCCGCCGGAGTGACCTCCAGCTGTGGCAGGGAGAGTTCGACGAGCTCGAGAACGAGTGTCGCGACCTCGAGCAGCAGGTGGGCTACCTCCGGGAGGCACTGGCCGTCGCCCGCGCGGAATTGATCGCGGCCGAGGAGCAGTGCCATCACCTGGAGGCCCAGCTGGAGCAGGCACAGGATCTGGAGACGGCGCCCGTCGGCCGGATCTCGTTGATGGCCGTACTGGAAGAGACCGACCGCAGCGCCTCGGTAGCAGAGTTGATCACGGTCGTCGCCGATCTCGAGTCACGGACCCAGCGGGCGATGGCGAGCGAACTGGTGGCCTCGGTCAGCCGTTCCCGGGAGGTCCAGGAGGTCGCCGTGCTACTGGCGGGCCTGCAGAACGCAGGCTTGCACGCACATGCCGAGGCTGCCTTGCCCGCGCTGGTCATGACGCGTTCGGTGGAGGAGACCTGCGCGCTGATCGTGAACCTGTACCACGCGGGCCTGGACGAACACCTGGTCCAGTTACTTCGTGCCTCGGTGCAGCTGCACACCCCGCGCGACATAGCCGTACTTGTCCGTAGCCTGCACGCGAGCGGCTTGCGCGAGCAGGCCGTGACGCTCCTCGGCGCCGCCTGTGCGACCCGGCCGCTACCGGACGTGGTGCCCATGCTCACCTGGCTGGCCGGCACAGGGCTGGACGGGACGGTCGCCTCGGCCATAGACGCGGTCGCCGTTGAACGCACGGTGCACGACATCGTGACCCTGAGCTGCTCCCTGACCGAGGCGGGTATGCACCCCGTCAAGAGTGCGCTGCACACTGCGGCGGCGACTCGTCGGTCCGCGTACGACGTCGCCGCACTGGCTGAGGCCCTCTCACGTGCAGGGTTGCACCGCGATGCCGAGAGTGTGTTCAGCGCGACGCAGAACCAGACGATCGAGCATCTGCTGGCTCTCGTCTCGGCCCTGCAGGCCATGGACAAACATCACGTTGCGACCGCCGTCGTCAACCATGCCATCGTCTCCCGCCCAACAGCCGACACCCAGGTGCTGATCACGGACATGCACGCCATGGGCCGTCACCAGCAGGCTTCGGAAGCACTGATCACCGCCTTGCAGAGCGCGCCTCCCGCGGACCTCTCGCAGCTCTTGGACGGCTTGGACCGCGCCCACCCCGGCGCGACGGTCCTCCTGGAAAGGGCAGCCCGGACCGCCGGCTACAAGGAAGCCGCAGCAGTGGTCGCCGGTCTGGAGAGGAACGGGCTGGCGGAGCACGCACGGACTGTCTTCACGTGCACCGTGCGTGGCAGGCCCACCGGCCATGCAGCCTGGTTCCTGATCCACCTGAACCAGGCCGGGTCCGCGTTCACCGGCAGCCCCTTCCTCGTGGCGCAGGCGCAGAGCGGTGCGCCCGCAGGAATGGCGCCGCTTCTGCTCGCCCTCGGAGCTGCAGGGCTGCACGAGGAGCTGACCTGTCTGCTGCAGGCGCTGGCGTACCGGGACGCGGAGGAGATCGTGCTTCTCCTGAAGCAGCTGGAACGGCTCGGTGGCGCCACCGGCGCGGAGCGCGAGGCAGTGGGCAACCACATCATGACCACGACTGCGGCGGCCAGGGAGGTGCCATATCAGGTTGTACTGGTGTTGGCGCTGGAGGCGGCCGGCCTCTCCGGCAATGCGGCCGCGCTGGTTTCGGCAGCCACCGCAAGTAAGGGCCGGAGCTTCACCGATGCCTTGCGCAAGGAACGCTTCAAGCATCACCAGAGAGTGTTCTCCCGAGCGTTCTGGCAGCGTACGGAGCCCCACGTCGAATGAACGAGCGGGTCCGTGCAGCACACCGCGCAGGCGGCGACTGCTTCATGGCCGGGCGCACCCGTTCGGACGCCGTCGGGTGCCGGTGAGGAGGGAGGGCCAAAGAACGCCGATGCTCCGGGAACGCAACCTGCGGCCGTTCCTGGATGTGTCGCATTACGTGGGCCACCGTCATCAAGGGCAGCACCGTTATTCCGGGAGCACGGACCCCCAGCTCGGATATCGTGCCGGTCGAGGATCACCTGGGGGGCAGATGCAGGCATCGCGACACGAGCTGACGGACCGGATCGTGGCAGCCGTATCCGCCAAGGACGCCGACACGGTCAAGGCTCTGCTCGAAGAAGGCGCCGACCCGGACACCCGGGGTCCCGACGGTCTCCCGTTGCTCTGCGCCGCTGTGGCCGGGTTCGACCACGAGACCGCCGAAGTCCTGACGGCCGCCGGCGCCGACCCCGACCGCGAGCTGCAGGACGGCACGACCCCGCTCCTGCGCGCCGTCGACCTCGGCTCGGACGCGCTGGTCGACGCCGTGATCGGCAACGATCCTCAGCAGCGGCTGGCCGAGGGCGCCCGGAAACGGCTGCTCGAACTCGCGCGGTACTGGTTCGAGACGGGCGAGGAGGAGGAACTGCGCCGACGAACGGGCGCAGTGGGCCCGGCCGTCCGCCGCCCCGTCGACGACGACCGGTACACGCGCGTCGAGGAGGTCTCGCTCGGAGGGCTCACCGTCCGGGCAGGCCACGCCGCCATCCTCACCTCGCTCGAAGGGCGGTTCGGCATCCTGCCGCCGGTGGCGGAGCTGGTGGCACGTGCCGTCCCGTACTGGATCCCGGACGAGACCCATGTCAACTGGTCGACGGCCGGATACGTCCTCGCCCAGCGGCTGAGCCCGCAGGACTGGTCGGACCTGAAGGCCCTGCAGCACCATCCCGACACCGTCCACCGCAGGCTCCTGGCCGACGTGGTGTGGAGCCGGAACGCCATGACGTGGACGCATCAACTTCAAGCCACCGCGCAGGAGGCCGAGCTCCTCGCCGCGTGGGCTGTCGACGAACCGGACCCCATGGTGCTCGCCCGGGTCCTGGAGGTCTACGCCGACGTGGAGCACGCCGACCAGGAGCTGATCGGTCTCGGATACGCCGACCATCCTGACCCGCGCGTACGCAGCCAGGTCTCCGGCCTGATTCTGCGAGGAGATCCGCCCACCGAGACTGCCGCCACCACCCTGCTCGCCCTGTCACGCGACCCCGACCCCGGCGTTCGGCGTTCCACCGTCACGGACTTGGCCGCCCACTCCACTCCCGGGTTCCGAGAAGCTCTGCTGACCCTCCTCCGGGATTCCGACTGCGACGTCCGGGCTGAGGCGGCCATCAGGCTGGGCGCCACGGAGGACCGGACGGCTGCCGTCACGGACGCCCTCGTTTCCCTGTTGGACGAGGCCGACCAGCTCCTCTGTCTGGAGATCGTGTACGCCCTTGCCCGCCGCGACGATCCCCGCACCGAGCAGGCCTGGAGACACGTCGGCGAGCTCCCCCCGGCCTTCGGCAGGATCGGCCCGCAGCAAGAGGACCACCGCATTCTCGCCTACTGGAGTTACCAGTGGCGCAACCGCCCGACCGAATCCGACAGTCCAACCGCCTGAGAACCCCGGTACTACACCGGGTCGGCAGTCCACGGCCACGTGGCGTGGCGGCCGGCCTCGATGAGACCGACCATCCGGAACGCGGCGTCCGTGAGCCCGCCGAAGGTGTGCCGGTGGGGGCCTGCGGAAATGTGGGCGGGCTGGTACCCCGCCAAGTTCCAGGTGTACACGGGGATCCCGGACGGTACCGGTTCGGCCGGCCGGCCGGGGCCGTGGTGCGCGGCCTGCTCGTCGGTGACGATCAGTACGCGGTCGTGCTCCCGGTAGTGGGCGAGCAGCGCCGCCGTGGTCCGGGTGCCCCCGAGACTGTGGAACCGTTTCAGCACCTCGAGTACCGGTTCCTCCTTCGCGTACGGCACCGGAGCGCTGGACCAGCCGAACTCGACCAGGTCGGCCTGCTGGGCGCGCATCGCCAAAGCGGTCCCGAACACGGCCGCCGCATCCGCGCGGTTGAGCGTGGACCGCTCGGAGACGGTGTCCCAGAACATGGAATCGGACCGGTCCACCAGGATCAGCGTCCGGCCGGGAAGGGCCGGTACGTTGGCCAGGGAGTGGCTCAGTGCCCGTTCAAGCGGTTCTGCCCAGCGCGGCGACGGCGCGTGCCGGTGTGCGGCCAGGTACCGGAAGGGGAACTGCCGGGACCGGGCGACCTCGGCGGCATCCGAGATGCGTGTCGCGACCCGGGCCGCCGCCTCGTCCGAGACCCCCGCTCCGTCGAAGTTCCGCAGGTTCCGCAGGAGTGCCATCGGGCCCATCGAAGGAATCACGGCCTCCCAGACAGCGGCGTCCAACGGCCCTTGGAGCCAGCCCGCCAGGGCCTCCCAGGTCATGCCCGCCGCAGCCAGCCTCTCGGCGCCGTCCGGCCCGGTCACCACGGCCCGCCGCTCGTCCGGCGGCAGCTCCATCAGGGCCCGGTGCGCGGTCAGCAGCCGATCGGTGGCCGGCACGGATGCCTGATCCGGGTGGTGACGGCGGTCCAGGGCGTGCCGGAAGAGGGCACCCTGCCAGGGCTTGCCCGGGTCGGGGCCCGCGTGCACCAGGTTGAGCACATCCCCGAAGCGGAAGGCCTTGGAGGCGGTGTCGTACTTCAGCAGGGACCGAGAGGAGTACAGCCGACGCACGGCGTCGGCGATGCCCCGCTTCACGGGCTGCGGCACGTTCCGCCCGTACCGCGAAGTCCAGTGAGCGAGCAATTCTCCGGGCTCGTCGGCGCGTTGGAGCACCGAGTCGATCACAGACCTGTTGGACGGCCCGCCGGTCGCCCCGGCCCCGAGGCGAGCCCGCACATACGCGGCGGCGCCCACCAAGGACGCGGTGCGCATGTTGCCCTCGCTGCGCAGCCAGCGCAGCAGACCTGCCGTCCATACGGGGTCCTCGACGGCGAGTCGACCCACGAGGCGGGCGTAGCGGTCGTCGCGCTCCTGGCCGCTCTCGTAGAAGGTCTGCTGGGAGACGAAGTTGCCGACGGCCAGGAGGAAGAGCTCCTCCCGGGGCTCCCGGACGAAGCCCGGCCCGCCTTCGTGGGTGCGCATGGCCTGCCCGGCGCGCCAGTGATGGACTGCGGGTGCGTGCGCGGTGCGGGCGGCGGCCGCCGAGACATGCGGGGCCACGAGCATCTCGGACCAGATCTTGGAAACGCGCTGGGTGTAGCGAGGCAGTGAATCCCCCCGGATCCGAAGAGCGGACGGCCCGGCCGAGAAGGCTGACGGGCGAGGTCGGCCGCGCCACCCGAGATCAAAAGGGGCGGCGGCGTCACTTGGTTGTCAGAAGGAAGTAGCCGCCGCCGGGCGCATCGGGGGCGCGGCCGCGATGACACTCAAGCAGGCCGACTGCCCTCACACCAGCGAATAAACGGCGCGAGGATCCGCCCCGCCCTCCTCCGGACCGGCGCTCTACGGCCGTCCCGCCGGACCGGGTGGGGAGGGGACCGCGCGCATGCCCGTGCGGGCCCGGTGGACGAGGTCTTCGGCGGTCAGCGTGGCGAGGGCTGCGCGTGACTGCGCCAACAGGTGCTCGGCGGCTGCCAGCACGTCGTTGTCACCCAGCGGGCGGGCGGGCAGATCGGTCTCGGCGAGCAGCGCTGCCAGGGCGGCCCGCAGATGGGCGCCGCCCGCCTCGCGGACGGTGAACGACAGGTGCGCGCACACCCCGGAGTCCGCGGCGACCGCGCTGTGTGCCTGCCCGCGCGGGACGTAGAGCACCTGCCCCGGTTCCAGTCGTGTGGTGAACTCCGGACGGCCGGGGAGGTCGACGGCACCGGGACCCCACCGGCCGTCGCCCGGGGCGTCGTAGAGGTGCCACGTCTTGGTACCGGCGGTCTGGACGACGAACACATCGGCGTCGTCGCGGTGTACCGGCCTGCCCGGGGTCCCGGGCGGGAGCTACGCATCGCCCTCACCGACGGGGTGAAGGACACCGGCAGCTGGCGGACCCGCCCCGCGGAGGACTTCGACCTCTCCGCCCGCCAGGAAGGTGGCTTCCTCGTCTACCGGTGGACCCTCAAACCCGGCAGGACCGTCCCGTCCGGCGAGCACGTCTTCGCCGGCCAGTACGACCACGCTGCCGGCGGACGCGATGCCAAGGACGACAGGTACCGGATCGACGCCGCTGCCGGCGCCACGCAGAGCGCAGCCGCGGTGTGGGGCGGGTTCGCGTAGTACCCGTCCACGCCCGGCCGTTCCCGGACGACGCCGAGCGTCGGAGGGGGAGGCGGGGCCAGGGTCACCGGGCCTTGCTCCACCCGGCCGTGCTGGAGAACGAGTCGAGCAGGTCCACCACGAAGACCAGGGTCGAGCCTGCCGGGATCAACGGCGAGGGCGACTGATTTCCGTAGCCGAGGCGTGGGGGAACGATGATCTCGCGCCGACCGCCGACCTTCATCCCTCTCACCCCCCGGTCCCAGCCCTTGATGACCTTCCCGCTGCCCAGGGCGAACTTGAACGGCTCGCCCCGGTCCCAGGAGGCATCGAATTCCTTCCCGGACTCGAAGGTCACCCCGACATAGTGGACCCTGACCACCATGCCCGGCTTCACCTCGGCCCCGTCCCCGACGACCAGGTCCCGGATGGTCAGCTCGGTAGGAGCATCGCCCTCCGGAACGTCCACCTCGGGCTTCGTCAGTTCGCTCATTGCAGCCTCGTCACTCTCCGTCGAACGCCCCTGCACGGACCAGCCGGACACATGGGCACTGCATGCAGTCAGGGGCCAAGTTACCGAGAATGCCGATCCCCGGAGCACACGGAATCCCAGCGCCGGTGTCATGGCTGCTCGCCCGGGACACCCCCGGCTGCCCCGGGAGCCCCTGGAAGGACCATCTAAGATGTCGGCCGCGCGTTGATGTCACATGCGGTTGACGTCACGCCGGGTCGTGCCTCACGTGCAGTCTTGCGTCCGTGAGCCGTCCGACCGGATACGTCCGGGCAGCTGTTCCTACGGGGGAGAACTTCGGTGTTCGGAATCATCAGACCATGCCGTCATCGCCTGGGCGAGGGCTTGCGTACCGAGTGGATGGCGCATCTGTGCGGGCTGTGCCTGGCTTTGCGCAGCGAGTACGGGCAGTTCGCGAGGGTGGCCACCAACTACGACGGCCTGATCGTCTCGGTGCTGACCGAAGCGCAGTCGGAGCGTACCGGGGACTGGCGGCGGGGTGCCGGTCCGTGCCCGCTGCGCGGGATGCGGTCGGCGGACGTGGTGCAGGGTGAGGGTGCGCGGCTGGCGGCGACGGTGTCGCTGGTGCTGGCCGCAGCGAAGATGCGTGACCATGTGGCGGATGGCGACGGCCTGGTGGGGCGCCGCCCGGTGGCGCTGGCCGCACGCCGGATCGCCCACAATTGGGACCGTGCGGGTGTTGCAGGGGGCGAACGGCTCGGCTTCGACACCGCGCTGCTGCTCGCGGCGGTCGAGCGACAGCCGGACGTCGAGCGGTCGACCGGCCCCGGTGGCTCGCTGCTGACGGTCACGGAGCCCGCGGAGACGGCGACCGCAGCCGCCTTCGCGTACACCGCAGTGCTCACAGACCGCCCGGGCAACGCCGAACCGCTGGCGGAAGCCGGCCGTCTGTTCGGTCGGCTGGCGCATCTGCTGGACGCGGTGGAGGACCTGGACGCGGACGAGGCGTCCGGCGCGTGGAATCCGATCGCCGTGACCGGCGCGGACCGTGCCGAGGTGCGCCGGCTCTGCGACGACGCCGTGCATGGAATCCGGCTCGCCCTGTCCGAAGTCGTGTTCGTCGACCGGCGACTGGTGCAGGTGCTTCTGGGCGCCGAGTTGGAGCGTGCCGTCGACCGAGTCTTCGACCCTCGGCATCGTCACCATCAGCCCCGCGGCCACGTGCGGGGCCTGCGCATGCTGCCCTGGCTGGGACGCCGTGCGGAGGCGGAAGCGCCCCCGGTGACCGGCACGGGCCCCGCCTGCGGCGTAGGGGAGCTCGCGGGCGCGGCCCCGGAGGGCGGGGTGATGGCGTCGGGCCGGCCGTCGGAGGGACAGTGCCGGCGATGTCGCGAGTGGCGCCGGTTGTGCGTCGATTGCAGGTTGTGCTCCACATGCTGCCGTTGCAACGACGACGCCGGCCAGGACGACGGAGAGCCCTTTCAGTTCGGCGACGGCAACCGCAACGCGGGCTCGAACCGGGATGGTTCCGGCAGGGACGGTTCCGGGAGTGACGGCTGGTTCGGCGGCCAGGGCGGCGGCAGCTCGGGTGGCTCCTCCGGCGGTTCGGGCGGCGGTCATGAGTCCGGTGGCCCCGGTGGCCCCGGTGGCCCCGGTGGTTCCGGCGGAGGCTCGGGTGACGGCTGCGGCGGCGGTGGCTGCTGCAATCCGTGCAAGTGCTGCTGCGACTGCTGCGACTGAACGACGGATGAGCGTGGTTCCCCGCCCGGCGGGGAACCAGGTGCCGAACTTCTCGTCGCTGTGCGTCGACGACGGCGCACGCCCCCGGCCGTACCGCCTGCAGCCGTGCGCCTCGGTCCCGATGAAGCCTTCAGCGGTTGGTGGTGACCAGTCCGGGCAGGGCAGAAGACGCCGGGAAGGAGGAGCCGCCATTCGTCCTGGAGCTCGGCGCCGGCCTCTGCTGCAGAAGCCATGTCTTGGCCGTTCCGGATCGGACAAATGGTTTGAGTCCGGGCGGCGGCACCGGCAGGATCGGGGAAGACCGATGAGTTCTTCACGCCGCCGCGGTCTGTCAGTGTGACCTGCCACGTACGGAGGACGCTCACATGACGGAAGGCACCATGCCCGCACCACACGCCACGCCCACCCTCTCGCCCGCCCGCGTCACCGCCGTGCTGCGGATTCTCGTGCTGTCCACGTTCGTCGTCCTCCTCAACGAGACGATCATGGTCAACGCGATCCCGCGGCTCATGCGCGATTTCGAGGTCACCGCAGCCGCCGCCGGGTGGCTGTCCACGGCCTTCATGCTCACCATGGCCGTCGTCATCCCGGTGACGGGGTGGTTCCTCCAACGCGTGACGACCCGAACCGCCTTCGGCCTCGCCATGGCACTGTTCCTCGCCGGCACGGCTCTGGCCGCGGCCGCGCCCGCCTTCCCCGTACTGCTGGCAGCCCGCGTCATCCAGGCCAGCGGCACCGCCGTCATGATGCCCCTGCTCATGACGACGCTGATGACCCTCGTGCCCCCGCACGACCGCGGCCGGGTCATGGGCAACATCACCCTCGTCATCTCCGTCGCACCTGCCTTCGGCCCCGCCGTCTCGGGTGTGCTGCTGCAGCTGGGGTCATGGCGCCTGCTGTTCCTGGCCGTGCTTCCCATCGCCGGAGCCATGGCCGTGTTCGGTCGGCGCAAGCTGGTGAACATCGGCGAGCCGCAGGCCGCCCCCCTCGACTGGATGTCCGTCCCCCTGGCGGCAGCGGGCTTCGGCGCCCTGGTCTACGGCCTGAGCGGGCTCGGTGCCGAGAACGCGGCCCAGGCCCCCGTGCCCCCGGAGGCCATCACCCTGACCGGAGCCGTTCTCGTAGGGCTGTTCGTATGGCGGCAATTGGCACTCCAGCGCTCCTCCACGCCGCTGCTGGACCTGCGTACCCTGACGTTTCGTCACTTCTCCGTGGCACTCGGCCTGATGTGCCTGTCGTTCATGGCCCTCATGGGTACGTTCATCCTGCTGCCGATCTACCTGCAGGAGGTGTGCGGCCTGACCTCACTGCAGACCGGGCTGCTCCTCATCCCCGGCGGCCTGACCATGGGCCTGCTCGGACCGCAGGTCGGCAAGCTCTACGACCGGTTCGGCGCCCCACGCCTGGTCGTACCCGGAGCCGTACTCACAGCGCTCTGCCTCGCGCTGTTCGCCCTCACGGGCGAACACACCTCGCCGTGGCTGGTGCTCACCCTTCACGTGGCCCTGAGCACGGGCATGGCGTTCGTCTTCACCCCCGTCTTCACCTGCGGTCTGTCCGTACTGCCGCCGCACCTCTACCCCCACGGCTCCGCCATCCTGGGCTCGCTGCAACAGGTCGCGGCCGCCGCCGGCACCGCCCTGGTCATCAGTGTCATGTCGGGACACGCCGCCACGGCAGCAGCCGAGGGCGCCGACCCCACCGGCGCACTCGCCACGGGCATCCGGTGGGGCTTCGGCATCGGCGCCGTGCTCGGCGCCCTGGCCGTGCTGGTCGCGTTGCTGATCCGCACCCCGCCCGCTCCGCAACAGCGTGCCGCGTCGGAGGCCCAGGACGAAGACGGCACCACGACGAACAAGACCGCCCGCACCTCCATCTGACACCCTGATGATCGGCCCGGTGCTCGCCGCACCGAAGGGGGCTCGGTTCGACTGCGGCCGGTTCCTCCGGCCGACCCGAGCCCGGAGCCCAGACCCTGTCTACGGTGCTGCCGTCTCCCCAGGACCGGCCGGCAGCCGCGCGCCATCAGGAGGAGGGGGCGGCGCAAGTGGGGCGGGACCCGCCGGGCCTGCCGCAGCAGCCAGCCTCACCGTCCGCCGACGAGCCCGCCCGCGCACACCGGGCCGAAGAACTGCCGCGGAACGCGGAACGGACCGGGGCGCCCCATACGTTGAGCAGGGCGGGGCCGCGCCGTGCGCACCCGACGAGCACCGAAGGGATGGGGGGACGCGTGCCGCAACAGAGCCGCTCCGCGCGCCTGGCCGCGTCCGCACTGACCCTCGTCGTCACCGTCCTCGCGCTGTTCGTCCCGGTGGCCGGGGCGCAGGGCATGCCCATGCCCGCCGACAGGCCGCTCGCCCACCACACGGTGGCGGGGCACGCCGGACAAGGTGCAGAACCGGACGACGTCCCGGCGCGGCATGTCGCGGTCACGCACCGACCTGACGCCCACATCCCGGGCCCGCAGCCTGCGGGCCCCGCGCGTACGGCCGTCGACACGGCCCCGCGCCGCGCCCTGGGCGGGCCCGACACGGGCCCCGCCACCGCACTCGCGCCGCCGCGCAGGCCGGCCGAGTCCGCCGCCCCGCGCGGCCCGCCCCACCGATGAGCACGCTGACCGTCATCGACGCCTGACCCTTCTGACCCGGCGCACACCGCGCGGGGCCGGTCACGCGTCCCTCCGTCCTGCCCTCATCGTGGAGTACGCATGTCTCGCGCACCCTTGTCCCGCCCACCCTTGTGGAGGGCGATCGTCGCGCTGGCAGCCGTCGCGCTGTCCCTCTACATCGCCCTCACCCAATCCGCCCGCCTCGGCCTCGATCTGCGCGGCGGTACCCAGATCGTCCTGGAGACCCGGGACTCATCCACCGTCAAGGCCGACGCCGCATCCACCGACCGCGCTCTGGAGGTCCTCAGGCAGCGCGTCGACGCCCTCGGCGTCTCCGAACCCGGCATCGCCCGCTCCGGCGAGAAACGGATCATCGTCGAACTGCCCGGAGTGCAGGACCCACGCAAGGCCGCCGAGGTCATCGGCCGCACCGCACAGCTCACGGTCCACCCGGTGACGGGGGCGACGGCCGACCAGGGCTCGGCGCAGCCCGAGGCCGACGGATCGCGCACCCTGCCCGACCCGGACCGGCCGGGCAACCACCTGAAGCTGGGCCCCACCGCCCTCACCGGCGAGGGGGTCGAGGACGCCGAGGCGGTCCTGGACCAGCAGTCGCTCAGCGGCTGGACGGTCTCCCTCGACTTCCGCAAGGGCGCGGGCGACACCTGGGCGAAGATCACCTCGGACGCGGCCTGCGCGCCTCAGGGCGCTCCGGAACGGCGCGTCGTCATCACCCTCGACAACAAGATCATCTCGGCGCCCGGCGTCACCGCGGACGTGGTGTGCGGGACCGGTATCACCGGCGGCTCCACGCAGATCAGCGGCGGCTTCGGCCGGGCCGAGGCGCGGGAGCTGGCGGCGCTCGTGAAGGGCGGCGCGCTGCCGGTGCCCCTCGACGTCGTGGAGCAGCGCACGGTCGGCCCGACGCTCGGCGCCGACGCAATCGAGGCCAGCACCAGGGCCGCGCTCATCGGCATCGCCCTGACCGCACTGTTCATCACCGTCGTCTACCGGCTCCTTGGCGCGCTCGCCGCCTTGGCCCTCGCGCTGTACGGCCTCATCTCGTACGCCGCTCTGGTGGTGCTCGGCGCGACGCTCACGCTGCCGGGGCTCGCCGGGTTCGTCCTGGCGATCGGCATGGCGGTGGACGCGAACGTCCTGGTCTTCGAACGGGCCAGGGAGGAGTACCAGGGCGTCCGTTCCAAGGACTTGGCGAAGCCGGTGAAGACCGGCTTCGCGAAGGCGTGGAGCGCGGTGATCGACTCGAACGTGACGACGCTGCTCGCCGCGGGATTGCTGTTCTTCTTCGCCACGGGCCCGGTCAAGGGCTTCGGGGTCACCCTGTGCATCGGCGTCCTGGCATCGATGCTCACGGCGCTCGTGATCACCCGCGCGCTCGCGGACTTCGCCGTCGCCCGCAGCTTCGTACGCAAGCGCCCCGGTCTGACGGGCATCGCCTCGACGGGCCGGGTCCGCACATGGCTGTCCCGCCGCAACCCGAACCTGGTCCGCCACCGTCGCCGCTGGCTCGGCGCGAGCGCACTCCTGGTGGCGGTGGCCGTCGCAGGAATCCTCATCCGCGGTCTGGACTTCGGCGTGGAGTTCACCGGCGGCCGCCTCGTCGAGTACAGCACCAGCAGGTCCGTCGACGCGGACACGGCCCGGAACGCCGTGTCCGACGCGGGGTTCCCGCGCGCGGTGGTGCAGGAGTCCGGCGACGGCGACATCACCGTACGCACGGAGAAGCTCACCGACGCCGAACAGCAGCGCGTCAAGGCGGCCTTGGAGGAGCCCGGCGGAACCGTCACGGTGGAGCGTGACGAACAGATCGGCCCGAGCCTCGGCAGCGAACTGCGCCACAAGGCGCTCCTGGCCCTGGGCATCGCGGTGGCCGCCCAGCTGATCTACCTCAGCGTGCGGTTCCGCTGGACCCTGGCGGCAGCGGCAGTCTCTGCGATGGTCCACGACGTCCTCCTCGTGGTGGGCCTGTTCGCCTGGCTGGGCAGGCCGGTGGACAGCGTCTTCCTGGCGGCGCTGCTCACGGTGATCGGCTACTCCGTGAACGACACGGTGGTCGTCTTCGACCGCGTCCGCGAAGCGCGCCGCCGAGACCCCCGAGGCGACCTGGAGGAAACGGCCAACCACGCGGTGGTCCAGACACTCCCGCGCACGGTGAACACGGGTATGGGAGCCCTGTTCATCCTGACCGCACTGGCGGTACTGGGCGGCGACTCGCTGGCGGACTTCTCCGTGGCGCTGATCGCGGGCGTCCTGGTCGGCATCGCCTCGACCATCTTCACCGCGGTCCCGATCGCGATCGCCCTGGAACACCGCAACCCGACACCCCCACCGGCACGGGACCGTCGCGCCGCGAAGGAAGTCCCTGACGGGCACAGCCCGTTGGAGGCGCGGAGCAAGAAGGAGAGGGGGACGGGGGCGGTCGTCTGAGCCCGCGAGGACGGTCCTGAGGCCGAGGGCAGCCTCCATCACACGCCGACCGGGCCTCCATGGAGCTCCACATGGGGTACCACCGTGCCTCGCCTCAGGCGCCTTCTCGTGGGCCTGGAAGAAGCCGAGCTTCTTCGGGGAGCAGCTGACCGGCATGTTCTTGGTCTGCTGATCACCGGCCAGTACGCCGCTGCCGAAGTGACCACAGGCGCACCCGGCACCGTCGACCACACCATCGACACCGGCCTCTACATCAACCGACTCTGACCAGGAGAAGAGCAAGGGGCGGTGGGCACCCGGCCGGGACGGGAGCCGGCACCCTGCCGGGGTGCCGGCCTCCACCGCCCTCTTCTCCCGCCTGAACGCCTCCGAGCTCCATTGCCCTCGCCCCGTGAGTTACGGCCGGGACCTGGTCCGGCGGCGGGTCGAAAACGGCTCTTGGAGGGCAACTGCCCTTCCAGGAGCGCAACGTGAGGATCTAGAAGCTCACCGGAAGGCCTTTCGTCTTTTGGCCGTACAGCAGTTGCGCCCACGCTGAGCAGCAATAACGACAGTTGGCACTGCTCTTTGGCGGGGCCTGGTCCGGAACGGGCGACGCCCGTCGCGCTGGGGCAGACGCCTCTGCGGGCAGCGCGCTGCCGTCGGGAGCCAGGTGCTGGACCGGCATGTCGTGGGAGGCGCGTGCGAGCAGTTGCTCGGCGACGAGGTGGGGTACGAAGCGCGTGCCCACGCCCGCAGAGCGCGTTCCAGAGCCTGGGCCGTCCCGCTGAGCCGTGCCACCACGCGGGTCAGAGGGTTGTCGCCCGCCTCGCCCCCGGGACGGGGGCCTGGTCCGTGACTGGTCCGGGAGGCGCGACTGAGTGGCTCCTTTCCATACTGAGTGTGATGGTCTGTGTCGATGGGCGACGTTTCGGAATTGCCTCCGGGAGGACAATTTCCCTTACAGGAACTCGACTTGGCGCTCTAGAAGAAGCCCAACTTCTTGGGGGAGTAGCTGCAGAGAATGTTCTTCGAGTGCTGGTGGTACACGCGCCGCATCGCTCCTGACCAGGCAAAATGAAGGTATCTGCCTTCGGCGGGCCGGTGCTGGCCCGCAACTGGCCCGGATCTTGGTCGTGGGGGAGTGAGGTCGCCCTGTTGTTCCGGGCCAGGGCCCCAAAGGATGGGCGTCGATGGAGGGCCTCAGAGCTTGGGGTGCGCCGACGACGCGCTTGCGAGCAGCGGCAGGTCGATGCCAGCCCAGCGCTGGCGGTGGTGGCGAACGTACCGGGAGTCGATGAAGTGCCACCGGTGGAGCTCGATCCTTTTCCCGGGCTGGCCCGTCACGGTGTCGACGATCGTGAGGTCGTCGGTCAGGACACGTGCCCCCGCGTCGAAGAGGATGTGGCAGGTCGGGCAGAGGCGCAGCAGGTTCTCGACGATGTCGGGTCCGTTGTCCTCTCTGGCCCGGATGTGGGCCGCTTCGCTGTAGCGATGGCGTGGTGAGGGCAGGACCAGAACCTCGGCGCGCATCTGGCAACGTTCCTGGTGCCAGCGCCTGAGCTTGCGTACAGCACCGCACCAGAGCCTGGCGGCAGTTGCGAGCCCGCGAGGCCATGCACGATGCGGGCCCCGCTCGATAGCAGTCCCCACCCTTGGCCGCGGTTCGAGTGCCGTGAGTGCGGTGGGGCCTGGTACTGCGGTGACACACCTTTCGGCCCGCGCAAGCGGTCGGACAGCCGGTACTGCTCGCCGAGGTGCAGGGTGAGGGCGTGGCGCCGCCGGTCACGTTCAGGGGCCGTCGCAATGTGACGCCTGCCCTGCTGCCGGAAGGCGCGATACGAGATGGGGCCGTATCTGGTGCCGTGCCTGTGCCCGATCGGAAGGGGAAGCACGCGCCCGGCGTGGCCGGCACGTCGCTGCTAGCTCGGCGAGCTGGCCCTCGGGCGAGGTGGGTGAAGGTATGCACGGCCTCGCCGGAGAGTGTCAGGCAGAACGGTTCCTCGAGCGGCCCATGCTTACGAACCCGGTAGTTGGCGGGCCGTCAAGGTTGCTGCGATGAGCGGGTGGTCACTGAGCTCAACCCCTGCTCGGCCCTGCTCGTGGCTGGCACCGCGCAGGTAATCGACGATGGTGTAGTACGCCAGCCCGACATTTCTGTTATGCGCGTTGTCGATGACCGTCTCCGGAATTCCCCATTCACGCATCGCCCGACGGGTGTCTCCCAGGCGCGCGTGCAGGGCGCCCACAGACAGCGGGCTATGGACCAGAGCCGCCGCGAGTTCCTCACTGGGCTGGCTCAGCAGTCGGTCCAAGCGAGATGACTCTGTCAGATCCATCCCACCCGACATGACCACCTCAGCGGCGGGGAGCCCCGTCCAGTTGAATCCGTACGGACTTTCGCCGAAGTCTGCCGCCTTCTCCGTGGCCACCATCAGGCTGCGCGTCAGCGCTTCGAGACCCACTCGCTCCGAGTCGATCCGCTTGCGGAAGCTCTGGTCACGTCGGCCTATAGCGCTCTCATGCTTGCGGATCCGGTCGTCGCCCAGGAGCAAGTCGATGAGGCTGCTGGCCCGATCCCGCGCGGGCAGATGGGTTCGGCCGCGCCGGATCATCAGGGCGTCCTCCAGTGACTGAACTGCCAGCATCGCGATGACCGATGCCACCAGAGCGTAGAACTCCCCGGCGTCGTCCAACCATTGCTCCCGCACGTACCGGTCGGGAGTAATGGATGTCTTTACATCACTGGCATAGGCGAGGGCTCCGGCCTGGAGTGCCAAGAGGTCGGCTTGGGTCTCCTGCTCTGGTGAATGCGCGCATTCGGTCTGGTGGCCGAGGACGTGGTGTGCCATCTCGTGGCCGAGGAAGAAGCGGATTGCCGGCATCAGATGGAGGTCGCTGAAGTCCTGGTGCGAGAGGGAGTCCCGATCACGGACGTCGCGCCGGGTGGCGACCGCGGTAGCCATGCCGTGTGCCCGCCTGTTGATGTGGTGGTGGCGCAGCAGCACCGCCAGGCGTGCGGGATCACCCCCCATGGTGCCCTTCATCTGGGCAATGATCATTCTGAGCCCGAGTTTCACAAACGACGTGGTATTGGAGATGTCGAACGTTGCTTGTCCGAGCTGTCGGCAGTAGATGCTGCAGAGGGTAAACAGCGAGTCGGACAGCACCACGAGGCCGGTGTTGTCGGACTTGGGCTCGTAGTGGGCTGAAACCTCATGGCTCCGTGTAGGAAAGACCACCAACTGAGGGAGGCGGTCTGCTTTTCCCAGTGCCGTGAAGGCGACGGTGAGTTCAGCTGCTGCTTTGCCGACCACCAGCGGTAGAGAGCGGCCGAAGAGCTCGGGGAACGCTTGCCGCCACCTTCGGCCGTTGCTCCCCGCCCCTTCAGCCGCGTTCCTGTTCAGGTCCTCGACATAGTCTTCGTCGCCGACAGGGAGATAGCCACGCGTGGCGGCTTGCGCCATGGATTCACCCGTCATGCTGGGAGGTGTACCCGCTGCACAACGTACCGACGCCGATCCGAGCGGCCAAGACGGCGATCAGTGCGGTGTTGGCTGGGTTGCCTCCGAAGTCGCCCAGGATCTCGAAGAGCAGGTGGGCGTCGATCGCCCGGTCCGAGACGCTGGTGCCAGCCACTCCCTTGAGGCGCTCGTGTCCGCAGATCCTGGTGCGCAGAGCTCCCAGCTGACCGTTAAACCATTCCCGGCCGAACCGACGTGGGCGATCGGGATCGCTGGGCGCGGCGCCAATGGTTTCGCCGAGCAGTGAAGAGCCCAGGAGCGCATACAGTTCACTGTCGGTCTTCTGCAGGAACTCGTCGACCAGCACGTACTCTCCCCCGTCCCAAGGCCCCGAAGCCTTGTGGAGTCAGTCTCCCAGCCGATGCCGGCGGATGGCCAGATGCAGGAAATCGAACAGAATTCGGGTGGCTTCCTGTATCGCGACTGACTGTTGTTCCAGCCGACGGAAACCCGGCCGCGTCGTCGACGATCTGACGTTCGGCGTCGACGCCGAGCCGCCGCACGTGTGGCAAAGCCAGCCCTGCCCGCCTTGGCTAGAGCCTGCTCCAGCGGGCAGTACACCCATCGCAAGCCCGGTCCAGGCGAAGTCGCCCCTGGCAGAGTGGCCTCGCTTGCCCACGGCGCGGGGTGGGAGGCGACCGGGGGAGTGGGCGGGTGCTGGCCCTGGAGCGATGGGCGTGACGGCCGGAACGGTCTGTTGGCCAGGGCATGGATGGATGCTCGTGTAGCGGTGAAGACTTTCCGCATGCCTGAGGATCCGGACGAGCTCGTGGATGCGATCGCCGTCGCCGTGCGGGCGGCCCACCCACCACAAACAACCAGCAGCAGACTTAGCCGTGAGATTTCTGGCGCATCACACTAGTGATCTGGTTTTGAGGTCTGGGCTCGCCCCATGAGGTGTGTTCTGTTTCAGATCTTGGGTTCTGCCTGACGGGGCCCGGATCGGTCCGGTGTCCTGGTGGGATGGGCGATAACAGGCTCCCGCCAGTGGTGCTGTCGGAGGCTGAACGACTGACGCTGGAGAGCTGGGCCAAGCGGCGTTCAACGGCGCAGGGTCTGGCCCAGCGCGCGCGGATCGTGTTGGCGTGCGCGCGTGGGTGGAACAACACGATGGTCGCTGCGCGGCTGGACACGGAGCGCAAGACGGTGGCCAGATGGCGGACCCGGTTCCTGCGGGACCGGCTGGAGGGCCTGGCAGACGAACCGCGGCCCGGGGTGCCGAGGACCATCACCGACGCCCAGGTGGAAGAGGTGGTGGTCCGCACCCTTGAGGAGACACCTGCGGGTGGGACGCACTGGTCGAAGCGGGAGCTGGCCAAGGTCGTGGGGATCTCGCCTGCGAGTGTGCTGAGGATCTGGCATGCGTTCGGTCTGCAGCCATGGCGGACCGAGACGTTCAAGATCTCCCCGGACCCCTTCCTGATCGACAAGGTCCGTGACGTCGTGGGCCTCTACCTGGTGCCGCCGGCGAACGCCGTCGTGTTCGCGGTGGATGAGAAACCGCAGATCGTGTGCCACGAACGCTGAAGGAGGCGTTGATGTAACTGCTTCTGGAAGCGGTGCTGTGCAGGAGATGGAGGTAGGTCCTCCGGAGTCGCCCTGCAGGGGGAGGCTCCAAACCACCGCAGGCTGCGTCGGTTAAGTGCCGGTCGTGGTGAGCGCTGCGGAAAAGGCGCGGCAGTGATCGCGTCAGGTATGGGTCAGGAAGGCGAGCGTGAGCGAACCGCTGATGACGTGTCGTAACTTTCTTCAATGGCGTCGAAACCGGGGCATGATCTGGGCTCCGGGACAAGTCCGGGGGGAGCCTGCCGACTGCCCGGACGGCGTCCGGCATGGAGGCGGCGCGAGCCTGACCCGGGCTCTTGCACGGAACGTGGGAACCTGTCGCCCCGATACTGTCGCCGCCCGATCGGGGCGGCGGCGAGAGGGAGCGCTCCAAGCGGACAAAACCGCGAGGGGCCGAGTACCGAAGCGGGGCACGGGGGCGGACCGTCTCGTAGTAGCGACGAGGCCCGGTAATGCGGGCGGAGCGAAGGGGACGGATCGTCCGGGTCTGCTTGGTGGCCAACCGGAGTGCCCGGGATGAACCAGACGAGCGGATCGAAGTCGTTTCAGATCTCGAAACACCTAGTGTTCGAGGCGTACTTGAGGGTCACGGCCAACAAGGGCGCGGCGGGCGTCGACGGCGAGTCGATCGAGCAGTTCGAGGCGGACCTGAAGGGCAACCTCTACAAGCTGTGGAATCGCATGTCGTCGGGCTGCTACTTCCCGCCGCCGGTCAAGATGGTGGAGATCGACAAGCCGGGAGGACGCGGGGTCAGGATCCTCGGCGTGCCCACGGTCGCGGACAGAATCGCACAGACGGTGGTGGCCATGGTGCTGGAGCCACTGGTGGAGCCTGTGTTCCACCCGGACTCCTACGGCTACCGGCCCCGCCGCAGTGCGCTGGACGCGGTCGCAGCATGCCGGGAGAGGTGCTGGAAGACAGACTGGGTGATCGATATGGACATCCGGGGCTTCTTCGACAACCTCGATCATGATCTCGTCCTCAAGGCGGTCGCGCACCACACCGACCAGCGGTGGGTCTGGCTGTATGTGGAGCGGTGGCTCAAGGCCCCGCTCCAGCGGCCGGACGGCAGCCTGCAAGCCCGGGACCGCGGCAGCCCGCAGGGCTCGGCGGTCTCACCCGTGTTGTCCAACCTGTTCATGCACTACGCGTTCGACGCCTGGATGGCCCGGGAGTACCCCGGCATCCAGTTCGAGCGGTACTGCGACGACGTGGTGGTCCACTGCCGCAACGAGGTTCAGGCACATCAGGTGCGTGGGGCCATCGCCGGGCGGCTGGCCGAGTGCGGGGGTCTGGAGTTGCATCCCCAGAAGACCCGCATTGTGTATTGCCGGGACAGGAACAGGCGTGGCTCGGCCGAGCACACCTCGTTCACGTTCCTGGGGTACGGGTTTCGTGTGCGGAAACTCCGAACGAAGCGCGGAGACTTCTTCTTCGGCTTCAACCCGGCTGTCAGCGACGAGGCCGCTAAGCAGATCCGGGTGCAGGTCCGCCGGTGGCGGCTGCACTTGCGCAGTGACACGACCCTGGAGGAGCTCGCCCGGGAGATCAACCCGGTCGTGCGGGGCTGGATCAACTACTTCGGACGGTTTCACCCGTCGGCGTTGCTCTCCACCCTCAACCGCATCAACGACTATCTGGTGCGGTGGCTCGTCCGCAAGTACAAGCGGTTCAAACGGAAGCGAGCACGGGCGCGAGAGGCCCTGAACCGTCACGCCAGACGGTTCCCAGGGCTCTTCGCTCACTGGAAGTTCGTCAAGCCGTGACCGGGAATGACTGGACGATGGGAGCCGTGTAAGCCGAGAGGTTTACGCACGGTTCTGAGAGCGGCGGCGGGTGAAACTCCCGCCGCCGACTCACCCAGGCCCTGGAGCGGACCACGCCGGTGCTGCCGATGCTGCCCGGGGTGCCCGAGCGGCGGAGTTTCGACTACGTCCGCCACGGCACCGTCGACCTGTTCGCCGCGTTGAACACCGCGACCGGCAAGGTGATCACGAAACTGTCCGCGCAGCACCGGGCCGTGGACTTCCGGGACTTCCTCGACGAGATCGACCGCCAGACCGACAAGGGCCTGGCGGTCCACGTGATCTGCGACAACCTCTCCGCCCACAAAGCACCGGTCGTGCGCAAGTGGCTGCTGGCGCATCCCCGGTTCCAGCTCCACTTCACTCCCACGTATTCGTCGTGGATCAACCAGGTCGAGCGGTGGTTCGCCGAGCTGGAACGACGCTGCCTCGAACGCGGTGTGTTCTGCTCACTCGACGACCTCAAAGCCGCGCTCGAAGACTGGATCAAGGTCTGGAACGATGAGGCCCGGCCCTTCAAATGGACCAAGACCGCCGACCAGATCCTCGACCGCATCTGCCGCTACTGCGACAGGATCTCCAAACCAGGACACTAGGGCCTGTATTGAGTTGTGATCGGTTTGTCGGATCTGCCTTCGCTGTGAGGCGGATCCGGTAGTCCGGTACACATGACGTGTGAGCAACTGACTGACGACGAGTGGGGGTTCGTCGAGCCGTATCTGCCGGTTGGTGAATACGGCCCGTATCCAGAGCGGCTGCGGCAGCAGTTCGAGGGTGTGATCTGGAAGTTCCGTACGGGAGCGCAGTGGCGGGAGATGCCGGACCGGTTCGGCGCCTGGTCCACCGTGCACAACAGGTTCAGGCAGTGGCGGGACGCCGGAGTTTTCGAGGCACTGCTGGAGGGGCTGATGGCCGAGGCGGCCGGGCGGGACAGGGTGGGACATGTCGCTGGTAAGTGTGGACTCCACGACGGTCCGTGCCCATCACGACGCGGCCGGCATGCGCCTGGAGGAGGACGTTTTGGACGCTCTGGAAAAGGCCGCCATCGAGGCGGAGGCGGCCCGGCAAAAGGGGGCGGCGCGGCGGAACAAGACGGACACGGCGACGTCGGTGATCCCGGCCGGGCCGCACGGCGGCGCGTCCGGCGACGGCGCAAGCTCCGCTTGAAAGCAGCTCTGCTCGGGCGCTCACGAGGCGGACAGACCAGCAAGATCTACCTGGCTGCCGACCGTAGGTGCCGGCCCCTGGCCGTGATCCTGACCGCAGGGCAGGTCGCGGACAGCCCGCAGGTCATCCCCGTGCTCAAGAAGGTACGGGTCCGCGGGCCCGTTGGCCGTCCCCGCACCCGGCCCGGCGCAGTCGCCGGGGACAAGGCCTACTCGTCGCGCGGCAACCGCGCCTACCTGCGCAAACGCCACATCAAGGCAGTCATCCCGGAGAAGAAGGACCAGGCCGCCAACCGGGTGGAATCGACGCAGCGCGGAGGTTGCGGACTGATCCCGAATCTGGCCCGTGTATGGCCCGGGACAGCTGGTCAGGGGTGGGATACGGGTGGGAGGAACTGGGAGGAGCAGTACATTTCCAGCGCTGCCGTGGACGGTGCGCTCTAGGGATCGAAGAAGGCGCCTGCCGGGCAAAAGCCCAGGTCAGGCGCCTTCTTTTATGGGCTTAGAAGAAGCCCAGCTTCTTCGGTGAGTAGGACACCAGGAGATTCTTCGTCTGCTGGTAGTGCTCCAGCATCATCTTGTGGGTCTCACGGCCGATGCCCGACTGCTTGTAGCCGCCGAAGGCGGCGTGGGCCGGGTAGGCGTGGTAGCAGTTCGTCCAGACCCGGCCCGCCTGGATCGCGCGGCCCGCGCGGTACGCGGTGTTGATGTCCCGGGTCCAGACGCCCGCCCCCAGGCCGTACGCCGTGTCGTTCGCGATCCGGACGGCGTCCTCGAAGTCCTGGAAGGAGGTCACGGACACCACCGGGCCGAAGATCTCCTCCTGGAAGATCCGCATCCGGTTGTCGCCCTCGAAGATGGTCGGCTGGACGTAGAAGCCGCCCGCGAGGTCGCCCTCCAGTTCCTGGCGCTCGCCGCCCGTGAGCACCTTCGCGCCCTCCCGCCGGCCGATCTCCACGTAAGCCAGGACCTTCTTCAGCTGCTCCTCGGAAGCCTGCGCCCCGATCATGGTGTCCGTGTCCAACGGGTGCCCCGGGACGATCAGTTCGGTGCGGGCCACGGCCGCGTCGAGGAAGTCCCCGTAGCGGCCCCGCTCGATCAGGGCGCGCGACGGGCTCGTGCACACCTCGCCCTGGTTGAGGGCGAACATCGTGAAGCCCTCCAGCGCCTTGTCGCGCAGGTCGTCGTCCGTGGCCCAGATGTCGTCGAAGAAGAGGTTCGGGCTCTTGCCGCCGAGTTCCAGGGTGACCGGCTTCAGGTGCTCGGCCGCGTACTGCATGATCAGTCGGCCGGTTGCGGTCTCCCCGGTGAAGGCGATCTTCGCCACCCGCGGGCTGGACGCGAGCGGCTTGCCCGCCTCCTCCCCGAAGCCGTTGACGATGTTGACCACGCCGGGCGGAAGCAGGTCCGCCACCAGGCTCAGCCAGTAGTGCACCGACACCGGGGTCTGCTCGGCGGGCTTCAGCACCACCGTGTTACCGGCCGCCAGCGCCGGGGCGAGCTTCCACACCGCCATCAGGATCGGGAAGTTCCAGGGGATGATCTGCCCGATCACGCCCAGCGGTTCGTGGAAGTGGTACGCGACGGTGTCGTCGTCGAGCTGGCTCAGTGTGCCCTCCTGCGCGCGCAGCGCCCCCGCGAAGTACCGGAACTGGTCGATGGCCAGAGGCAGATCGGCCGCCAGGGTCTCCCGTACCGGCTTGCCGTTCTCCCAGGTCTCCGCGACGGCGAGGGCCTCCAGGTTCTGCTCCATGCGGTCCGCGATGCGCAGCAGGACCGACGACCGCTCGGTGACCGAGGTACGCCCCCATGCGGGCGCCGCCGCGTGGGCCGCGTCCAGCGCCCGCTCCACGTCCTCGGCGGTGCCCCGCGCGACCTCCGTGAAGACCCGGCCGTCGACGGGCGAGGGGTTCTCGAAGTACCGGCCGCGGGCGGGCGGGGCGTACGCGCCGCCGATGAAGTGGTCGTAGCGGGGCGCGTACGACATGAGCGCCCCCTCGGTACCGGGCGCAGCGTATCGGGCCATGGAGTCCTCCCCTTGCCGGGCGCCGGCCGCCGTCGGACAGCGCTCGGGTGGAGGCTAGGAGCGGGCAGGTTGCGGATACGTTGCACGCCGCCGACTGCGGGGCTCCGGACGCGCGCCGAGTTCACGGTCCAGAGCGCGTACGCGGGCCAGCGCGGCCGGCCTGCGCTCCGGCGGCAGCGCCGCCGCCAGCGCCCGCCACGCCTCCGGGTCGTCCGCGCCCCACGGGCTGCACACCCACTCGGTCAGCAGTCCGGCATCGGCCCGCGCGATCACGGCCGCCCGCGCCTGGTCCTCGATCCGGCGCCGCAACCGGACGATGCCGGGCGCGGTGGAGGCCGGCAGCAGCGGGCCGGGGTAGCGGCGGAGGGCGGCGGACACGGCCCCGGTGGCCAACTGCCGGGTCAGGGCCGTGAAATCGGCGTCCAGCGGAGCGGCCGTGCGGTACGGGCGGGAGAGCGGCGCCGACGGTCCCAGCAGGGTGCGCAGCCGCGAGATCTCGGCGCGCAGCGTCACCGGTGACACCGACTCGTCCTCGTACAGGGCGACCGCCAGCTCCTCGCCCGAGAGCCCCTCGGCGTGGTGCGCGAGCAGCGCCATGATCTCGCTGTGCCGACGCCCCAGCCGGACCGTACGACCGGTGGTGACCAGCAGTGCCTCGTCCCGGCCGAGCGCGGCCAGGGTGTCCCCGGCGGTCGGCGGCTCGGGTGCGAGGAGCGCCAACCGGTCCTCCGCCGCCCGCGCCACCGCCTGCACGAAGGCGAGGGATTGGGGGTGTGCGAGGCCGTCGCCGCCGGTGAGGTCCACCGCACCCAGTACCCTGCCGGTCCGCGGATCCCGCACGGGAGCCGCCGCGCAGGTCCACGGGTGAACCCGGCGGCTGAAGTGCTCGGCCCCGAACACCTGCACCGGTTCGCCCGTCGCGACCGCGGTGCCGGGGGCGTTGGTGCCCATCGCCGTCTCCGCCCAGCGCGCACCCGGGACGAAGCCGAGGCCCTCGGCCCGCCGTAGGGTGCCCGGTTCGCCCTCCACCCACAGCAGGCTGCCCCGCGCGTCGCACACCGCCAGCAGGTGCGCCCCGTGCGCGGCGAACGCCCCGACCAGATCCCGGAACAGCGGCATCACCCGGGACAGCGGATGCTCCTCGCGGTACGAGCGCAGCTCCGCCTCCGCAAGCTCCACCCGGGGCGCGCACTCCGGGCTCAGCCGGGCCCGCGCGCACCGGCGCCAGGACCGCGCGATCACCGCCCGGACCGGGTCCTCGACCCGCCCGTCCCGGGTGAAAGCGGCATGGGCCCGCCGTAGTTCGCGCGTGCGCGCGGCCGGATCGGCCCCGCCCGGCAGCGCCACCGACGGATCGCCCATGTCACCCTCCCGTGGTGCCGCGGTACCGGAGCGTCCCCATCGTCGTCCCGGCACCGGGTCCCGGCAAGCGGTACGTCGGCCAGGACGCGGGCGCTACGTCGGCCAGGCCGCCGGCGGCATGTCGGCCCGCGCGGGCCGAAACCGCACAGGTCGCCTCACCGGGCGGGATCGGCCTCCAGAGCCGATCCCGGGTCCGGGGCGGAGGGGCCCGACGGGATCCACCGCCCGGCTTCGCGGTGGTACGGCCACCAGCGTCCCTCCCGGCCCAGCCGGAGCTGGCGGTCGGTGCCCGCCTCCGTCCAGCGGGCGCGGACCCGGCGGAGCACCGGCGCCTCCCCGTCCGCCCACGCCTCGACCAGGGCCGCACGGGCGCGGGCCAGTGTGCTCCGGTCCGGCGTCCAGTCGTCCTCCAGCGCCGCGAGGCCCGGGCCCGCGCCGAAGCCCCAGGCGCGTACGGCCAGTTCCATATCAGCCCGGCTGCGCCCGGTAGCCGCCGCCAGGCGGGACCTGACCCGGAAGCCACCGGCCTCGGCTGTGAGTCGTACGGCGTCTTCAAAGAGCGTGAGCGGGGCCGCCGGGGCACGATCGGCGTGGCCCGGAGCCAGTGCCTCCGCGAGCCGCCGATGGGCTTCGGTCGCGGCCGCCTGCGCCAGGAACTCCACCGCGTCCACGTCGAGGTCCGGTTCCGGTTCGCCCTCGGTGTCCAGCGTCGGCGGCTGGCCCGGCACCGCCGGCAGCCCCGGGAGCGGCGGCAGCGCGGGCCGGACACCCCCCGCCGCGAAGGCCTCCGCCGCCGGGATCCCTTCGTCGGCGGGTGACTGCGGGGCCTGCGCTTCAGCCGTGCTCCGCTCCTCCAGCTCGTCCACCAGCTCCCGCTCGCCGCGGCCCCGCAGCAGGAGCAGCACGAAGGGGTCCTGGTCCAGCAGGCGGGCCACCTGGTAGCAGAGCGCGGCCGTGTGCGGGCAGTGGTCCCACTCGCCGCAGTCGCAGCGCGGATCGAGGTCCCCGATGCCCGGCAGCAGCTCCACCCCGGCGGCCGCCGCGTCCTCGGCCAGCTCCGGCGGCACCTCCCGGTCCAGGAGCGCCGCGATGTACCCCGCCTCGGCGGCCGCCAGGCCCAGCAGCCGGTCCCACTGCGCCTCCGTGAACTCCTGCACCAGCACGTCCGTCCGGTGCGCCGTCCCGTCCGGGTCGCGCACCACCGCGGTGAGCCCGCCGGGGCGTACCGAGACCGCGCCGACCGCGCCGGAGCGCGCGTACCGGCGACCCTGCTTGACCTGCGTCCCGTCGAGCGCGCTGTCCTCCAGGGCGCGCAGCCAGGCATGGCCCCACCAGGTGCGGGCGAAGCCGCGGCCGCCGGGGGCCGGCGGCAGGGCGGGGAAGGTCTTCTCGTACGGGTCTCGGTCCCGGTCCCGGGTGTTCATCGCTGACTCCCCGCGCGCGTCGGGCGCAATGCCACGAGCTCGGCCAGTTCGGCATCGGTCAGTTCGGTCAATGCGCTCTCGCCGCCTGCGAGGACGGCGTCGGCGAGGGCGCGCTTGCGCTCCAGCATCTGGGCGATGCGGTCCTCGACGGTGCCCTCGGCGATGATCCGGTGGACCTGAACGGGCTGGGTCTGGCCGATGCGGTAGGCGCGGTCGGTGGCCTGTTCCTCGACGGCCGGGTTCCACCAGCGGTCGAAGTGGATGACGTGTCCGGCCCGGGTGAGGTTCAGCCCGGTGCCCGCCGCCTTCAGGGACAGCAGGAACACGGGGACCTCGCCCGCCTGGAAGCGGTCGACCAGCTCCTCCCGGCGCGGCACCGGCGTCCCGCCGTGCAGCAGCTGCGAAGCGATCCCGCGCCCGGCGAGGTGCTTCTCCAGGATCCTGGCCATCGCCACGTACTGGGTGAACACGAGGGCGGAGCCGCCTTCCGCCAGGATCGTGTCCAGGAGTTCGTCGAGAAGCTCCAGCTTTCCGGAGCGGGCGGCGCCGCCGCCACTGCTTCCGGCGTCCTTGGCGCCGCGTTCCGACGGGCCGTGTTCCCGCAGGTAGTGGGCCGGGTGGTTGCAGATCTGTTTGAGGGAGGTCAGCAGCTTGACCACCAGACCGCGCCGCTCCATCCCGTCCGCCTCCGAGATCTCGGCGAGGGTCTCGCGTACGACGGCCTCGTAGAGGGAGGTCTGTTCGGGGCTGAGGGCGACCGCGTGGTCGGTCTCGGTCTTGGGTGGCAGCTCGGGCGCGATCCCCGGGTCGGACTTCTTGCGCCGCAGCAGGAACGGCCGTACGAGTGCGGACAGTCGGGCGGCGGCCTGCGGGTCGCGGCCGCTCTCGACCGGGTCGGCGAAGCGGGAGCGGAAGGTGCCGAGGCGGCCCAGGATCCCGGGTGTGGTCCAGTCGAGAACGGCCCACAGTTCGGAGAGGTCGTTCTCGACGGGTGTGCCGGTCAGGGCCACGCGGGCCGGGGCCGGGATGGTGCGCAGGGCCTTGGCGGTGGAGGAACGCGGGTTCTTGACGTGCTGGGCCTCGTCGGCCACGACCATGCCCCAGCGGACGGCGGCGAGTTCGGGCGCGTCCAGGCGCATGGTGCCGTAGGTGGTGAGGACGAACCCTCCGGTGAGGCCGGCGAGGCTGCGGCCCGGACCGTGGAAGCGGCGTACGGGCGTGCCCGGCGCGAACCTCTCGATCTCCCGCTGCCAGTTGCCCAGCAGCGAGGCCGGGCACACCACCAGGGTGGGCCCGGCGGTGTCGGGATCGGTGCTGGTGTCAGCTTCGGCTTCGGCTTCGGCTTCGGCTTCGGCTTCGGGATCGGTGCCTGTGCCTGTGCCTGTGCCTTCCGGTCGGTTGCGGTGCAGGTGGAGTGCGATGAGGGTGACGGTCTTGCCGAGTCCCATGTCGTCGGCGAGGCAGGCGCCGAGGCCGAGCGAGGTCATCCGGGCCAGCCAGCGCAGGCCGCGCAGCTGGTAGTCGCGCAGGGTGGCGTGCAGTTCCGGCGGCGCGCCGAGGGCGTCGGCCTCGTCCTGCGGGTCGGCGGCCAGGCGGGCACGCAGTCCTTCCAGCGGACCGGTGGCCTCCACGTCGACCCGCTTGCCGTCGATCTCCGCCGACCCGGTGAGTACGGCGGCCAGCGCGTCCGCGGCCGCGATCCTACGGTCCTGGCGGGCCCGGGCCCGGCGGGCCTCGGCCGGATCGACCAGGACCCACCGGTCTCGCAACCGGACCAGGGGGCGCTTGGCCTCGGCGAGGCGGTCGAGCTCGGCGCGGGTCAGATCGCCCTGGTCGCCGAGGGCGTGGCGCCAGCTGAAGGAGAGCAGGGCGCCGGGGGACAGCAGGCCGGAGGGCCGGGCGCTCGCGGCGGTGACGTCGGGGGAGCCGAGGACGGCGCGGGCGCTCAGGTCGCGCAGGAGGCCGCGCGGCCAATGCACCTGGACGCCGTCGGCGGCCAGGGCGGCGGCGGCTTCATCGAGCAGCTCCGTGACCTCCTCGTCGGCGAGCTCGACGGAGTCCGGGACGGCCGCGCCCAGCAGCGGGGCGAGCGGGGACCACAGCCGGGCGGCACGGCGCAGTGCGCGGAGGGCGTCCATCCGGGCGCCGGGCGGGAAAGCGGCCGCGGCGGCTCCGGATCCGGCCCACACATCGGCGGCGTCGGCGACGAGGGCGGCGTCGGCCGGGCTGTGCATCTGGAGGACGGCCCGGAAGGCGGGAGCGGGCTCGGGGTCGGCCCCGGCCCCGCGGTCGCAGTCGGCTCCGGGCTCGTTATCGGGGTCCCGGTCGAGCTCGATCCGCACGGAGATCCGTACGCCGGCGTCATGGCCGGCGGCCACCTCCGCGGCCCATCCGCGCAGCTCGGGGTGGAGGCGCGGGGGGCGGGCGGCGTAGGCCGGCCCGCCGGCGGCCGCGGGAGCGGCGGGGGAGCGCGGGAGGGTGTCGGCGACGGCGTCGAGGAAGGCCCGCAGCAGCGGCTCCGGTGCGGGCAGCCGGGCCGGCCCGTCGGGGGCCAGCGGTACGCAGTGCGCGGCGGGCGGCATCGCGGCGGCCAGTTCCCGGACCTCGGCGAGGTCGGAGCCCTCCAGCGGGCCGATCCGCCAGGCGTCGTGCCCGGCGGGGCTCAGCCCGGGCAGGAGCTGCCCGCGGGCGGCGAAGCGCAGGGCGAGCAGTGCGGCGGCGCCCCAGAACGCCGTGCCGCTGCCACCGCTGGCCTCGTTTCCGGCGCCGGATCCGGCCGCGGCCTCGGCGTCCGCCTCGGCGGAGCGGGCGCGGGTGAGCAGGGGCAGGGCCTCGTCCACGGAGAGCACGAGCGCGACCACGGTGGCCCGGCGCAGGTCGGGGGTGATGATCGTGAGCTCTTCGTAACGGCCTTTTCCGACAGGCGATTTGGGGTCCACGGCGTCGGTGCCGGTACCGGTACCGGCACCGACGCCGGTACCGGTGTCGGTGCGGGCTGCCTTGCCGTCTGACTGCCACAGGGCGATCCGGCCGCTGCGGGCCGGGTCGGCGGGAAGAAAGACGGCGCCGTGGTGGATGAGGCCGGAGATCTCGGAGAGCACGCATTCCTCAAACTTGACTACCGGGTACGGGCGGCCGAGAGTACCCCACCGAGGGCGCCCGACGGCGAGGGCGCGGCCGTGACCCGGGTCACTTTCAAGACCGTTCGGGCGCCGGGGAACGCGCGGTCTCGGCGGCGCGTTGAGGGGATAGTGGTCGACGGCAGGAGGAGGTGTCCGCAGATGTCCACGAGCGGAAAAGTCGCGGTTGCCGGAGTCGTGGCAGCCATCGTGTTGTTCTGGGCGGTGGGGTTCTGGGCGGGGCTGCTGGTCCTGATCGGCGTGCCGGCCGCTGCCTACCTCCTGCTGGACTCCTCCCAGCGGCGTCGCCTGCGGGGTATGTCCAGGAAGCAGATCGGCCGCTGACCGCGGCCCGGGCGTAGATCCTGTCCGGGCTCCGGCTTCGATGCGGAGCCCGGCAGGCATGGCCGCGAGGCAGGTCGGGCGCGGCCGCCGGCTGGCGGTGGCACCGCGGGAGTGCGGGCCCGCCCGGGCGGCCGGGTCAGGCGGCGCCGCTCACGACGGCCGGGGACAGGTCGGGGGCGAGGTCCGGTTCCAGCAGCATCTGGGACGCGTGCTCCACGAGGTGCCGGAGCACCGGCAAGTAGGTCTCGTCGCCCCCCAGTTCGTCCAGGATGCGGTACCCCTCGGCACGGAACGCGTCGATCTCCGCCCGGTACCGGTCGAGGGCGGTGGGCGTCCGCAGCAGGCCCGCGAGTTCCGATCTGGCGTGATGTGATCGCCCTGCGGCGGTGCACAGACTCAGGATGTGCTCCCTGGAAGCGGGCGATGCGTCCTCGATCACCGAGGCCAGAAGGTACGTGACAGTGCCGTTGAGCAGGTCCTCGTCGCGGCCGGACAGAATGTCTTCCTGGTCGTTGAAGATCTGCCACAGGATGCCGAAGACGAAGCCGAATTCACGCCACAGCTCCACCTTCTCGGCCGTCGTGCCCGAGAATATCGCGGCCATTGCGGTGATCATTCCGAAGGGCGCGCCGGATTTGCCGCGATAGGTCTCGATCACCGATTTCCGCGAAGCGCTGCGGACGTCTCCGCGCATGTCGTCGATCTGGCCGTCGACGCCGATGATCCAGCCGTTCAGGATCTCGGTAATGAGCGCGCTGCGTGCCTGCGACGGGAGATCCTGCTCCAGGAGGATCTGAATGGGGAGTGCGTTTCCCGTGATGACGGATGCGAGCAGTGCTTCGTTCTCGGTGAGCTCACCGGAGATGGAGGCGCCGTTGGCGTCCGCCAGGTCGTCGAGGTAGCAGGCCGAGGTCCACCACAGCAGGTGGACGGCGGAAAGCGGAATGGCCGGCCTTGGGTTTCCGGTCTCTATGGCGTGGGCGAGCAGCGGCAGTACTGAGAGGGGATGTCTCAGTTTGCGGTGGTCCAAAAGTTTGGCCACCGAGCTCCGGGTCGTACGCGCCAGGGGGCCGAGCCGCTCCAGCGCGGTTTCGATCTCCGCGTCGATGTCCTGCGCAACTTCCCGGTGCAGGTCCAGGTAGGACATGGAATTCAAGAATGGCCTCCGTCGTGGAATGGGCCGCCGGGGCGAGGTGCGCACCTTTGAGCCGCGTGACTGGCCGATTCGATCATTCCGGAGGAAGGGGATCCAGAGCGATTTCCAGCCTGATGGGCCGGTTCTTTTCGTTCATGAGGGTCGGCACCGCACGGCGCCCGGAGACCGGGCGCCGTCGGACCGATCAGTAGTAGTCGCGCATCAGGGCCGTCGCCCACTCCGGCTGCCGCCGTTCGCCCCGAGGTCCGAACTCGTCCATGTACGGCTTCAGATCGAGCACCGGCGTGCCGTCGACGGCGTCGAGGCCCTCCACGTGCACGTCCAGGCCGTCCACCTTGACCACCCGGCAGCGGGAGACGCCCAGCCGGTTGGGCCGGTTCTTGCCGCGCTGGGCGAAGATGCCGACCAGCGGCCAGTCCGGGTTGCCGCGGGGCCGCCGCGCGCCCGTCTCGACCTTCTCCACCGGCACCCGGTCGAAGTGGTAGACGACCTCGACGTGCGAGAAGTCCTCCAGCCCGAACAGCGCCTCCGGGCCGAACAGGCGGTCGTCGAGCCGGATCACCGCCGTCTCCCGCCCCCAGTCGTCATCGGCCACTTCGGTGCGGCCTCCCACGACCACGCCCACCGGCTCGCACTCCACCACTGCATCCCCCTTCGTCGCGACCGCACTCACGACGGACGGACCGCGATGCGGTCCAGTTCCGCCAGCAGGTGCGGCAGGTCCGGATCCCCCTCATGGGGGACCGTGAGCACCTCGCCCGGTTCCTCGTCCAGCAGTACGAAGGCGGCCTCGCCGGTCCGGGCCACCAGCGACCAGCCTGGACCGTCCACCCGAAGCGTCCGGGCCCCCTCGCCGGCGAACGAGGACCGTACCCGGCCCGGCGGCGGCGGGGTCTTCGTGTACCCCACGGCCTCCTCCAGTGCCCGCGCGAGCCCGGGGTGCGCGGCGGCCGCCGCTCCACCGTCCGTGGCCTCGCGCTCGCGCCAGTCGGCCCACTCCCGTGCGATCTGGTCCGCACCCATCCGCCGCTGCACCGGGCCCCACGCCTCCGCCGAGGGCGGGGCGAGCGGGACGCGCCCCGTCCCGTCGGCGCCCTGCTCGGGATCGTGCGGCTCGGGGATCCCGGACGCGGCGACGGACAGCTCCAGCGGCCAGCCCGCCAGCGAGACCACGATGGTCCGCTCGTCGGGGGACAGGTCGTACTCCATCCCGCAGTCCCAGGAGGCGATGGCAGCGGCGACGAGCGAGACGTCGTCCACGACGACCGTCCAGCGCGCGCCCTCCTCGTCCTGGCCGAGCACCAGCCCGTAGCCCTCCCCGCCCGGAGCCACTCCCAGCAGGGAGCAGGCCTCGGGGAAGTCGTCACCCAGGATGCTGGGGAACTGTGCCGGGGTCAGCAGCACAGCGGTCAGCACATACAGCGAGCCGCCACCCTCGTCGTCGGACACCTGGCCTCCTGGTAGCTCTCTCGTCGGCGCACCTTAACCAGCGGGTAACCCGCACGTCGAGAGCTGGCGGGGGACGATTTCCAAGGCTGCTACCTGCACGTAGAGTTGGGAACCCGCCACAGAAAGGGACACCCGGTGCAGCGTTACGACCGGCTGAGGGAGATCCTCCGTCTCGACCCCGACAAGGATTTCCTCGCCATCTACCGGCTCACCGCCACCTACGAGTTCCCCTGGGACTTCACCCGGGCCCTGGAACTCGCCCTGTTCCGGACCTATGCCGTCCCGAGCATCGGTGGCCTGCTGGCCGAGACGGCCGAGTTCACCGACCGGGCCCAGAAGCGCTACGACGACACGGCGCTGCTCCTGGACGCGGTCGTCGAGCACGGCTTCGAGAACGACACCGCACGCACCGCGATCCGCCGCGTCAACCAGATGCACCGCAGCTACGACATCTCGAACGAGGACATGCGCTACGTGCTGTGCACGTTCGTGGTGATTCCGGCACGCTGGCTGGATGCCTACGGCTGGCGTCCGCTGACCCACCACGAGCGCCGGGCCTGCGCGAACTACTACGCCACCCTCGGCCGCCACCTGGGCATCACGGACATCCCGGGCTCCTACGAGGAGTTCGAAACCGCGATGAACGCCTACGAGGAGGCCCAATTCGGTTGGCACGAGGGTGCGCGCAGGGTCGCCGACTCCACCCTCGACCTCATGGCCTCCTGGTACCCGGCGCCCGTCGCCCCCGCCGTGCGGCGCGCGAGTCTCGCCCTCCTCGACGAATCGCTGCTGAGCACCTTCCGGTACGAGCCCCCGCGGGCGCCGGTCCGCAGGCTGGTCCAGGGCGCCCTGTGGCTGCGCGGTCGCGCGGTACGGCTCCTGCCGCCGCGCCGGGCCCCGCACTACGCCCGGCAGAACCCGGAGATCAAGGGCTACCCCCGTGGCTACGACGTGGGTGAGCTCGGCACGTTCCCGGTGCCCGGCTCGGGCGGCTGCCCCGTTCCGCATCCGCGCCGGCCCGCCGGAGCCGAGGCCCAGCCTCCGACCTGATCCCGGGCGCCTCCGCGGACCCCGGGCGCGGGGCCGACGTACAGGCGTGTGTCACGGATGGCGGGGGCGTTCGGCCAGCGCCAGGAAACGGTCGTCCTGGTCGGCGTACGAGGTCATGTGCCAGCCCGAACCGGACAGCAGCGGGCCGAGGTTGTGCTCGGCCCGCATGTCGTCCGCTGTCAGCTCACGTCCGTGGCGGGCGGCGAGGGCCGCTCGCCCGATCGGGTGGAACAGCGCGAGCCGGCCGCCGGGGCGGACGACCCGGGCGAGTTCGCGCAGGTTCGCTCCGGGGTCGGGCAGGTGGGCGATGAGCCCGGCGGCGAACACCGCGTCGAGCACCTCGTCGCGCAGCGGCAGCCGGGCCACGTCGGTGAGCAGCAGGGCGCCCTCGGCGTCCCGCCCGGCCCGCCGGGCGGCGGTCAGCATCTGAGGGGTGAGGTCCGCGCCGAGTACCGTCCCGGTCGGTCCGACGGCTGCCCGCAGTGCGGTCATGGCACGTCCGGTGCCGCAGCCCGCGTCGAGCACGCGGTCCCCGGGCCGCAGTCCGAACTCGGCCACGGCGGTGGCGAAGGCGGGACCGTCCCCGGGGAACTTGCGGTCCCAGTCCGCCGCGCGCGCCCCGAAGAACTCCTGCACGTGTGTCTGGTCTTCGCTCATGCGCCCATGATCCCCCACGGGCGGCCTGCGGTGTGGCTGCGGACGGTGCGCAACCTGGTGCGTGGTGTGATCGGAGATGAACGTAGCTCTGTCATATTCCAGCAGTTCCAGCTGCTTTCGAAATGCGCCCCCTGTTCGCGCCCTCACCCGGACTAGCGTCCCGTGGCCATGGGACACCTGGGACATCTGGACCACGCCGCCTATGGGTGGCTGACACCCGCGCTGTCATACGTGATGGCATCGATCGGCGCCGCCCTCGGGCTGCGCTGCACCGTCCGCGCCCTCGCCGCGACCGGAGCCTCCCGCCGCAACTGGCTCCTCGCCGCGGCCTCCACCATCGGCACCGGCATCTGGACCATGCACTTCGTCGCGATGCTCGGCTTCGAGGTCACGGGCACCGAGATCCACTACAACGTGCCGCTCACGATCCTCAGCCTGCTCGTCGCCGTGCTGGTCGTCGGCGCCGGAGTCTTCGCCGTCGGCTACGGCAAGGACCGCAGGCGGTCCCTCGTACTGGGCGGCCTCACCACCGGGCTCGGCGTCGCCAGCATGCACTACCTGGGGATGGCGGCCCTGCGGTTGCACGGCGAGATCTCCTACGATCCGCTCGCCGTCGCTCTCTCCGTGGCGATCGCCGTGATCGCGGCGACCGCCGCCCTGTGGGCCGCGCTCAACATCAAGTCGCCGGTGGCGGTCGCCGTGGCCTCGCTCGTCATGGGGGCTGCCGTCAGCAGCATGCACTACACGGGGATGATGGCCGTCGCCGTCAGCGTCAGTCCCGCGGACACGGCCCTCCCCGGCGCCACGGCCATGCAGTTCATCTTCCCGCTCGCCGTCGGGCTGGGCTCCTACCTCTTCATCACCGCCGCCTTCGTCGCGCTCTCCCCGACGGTCGGCGAGCGCGAGGCCTCCGACTCTGCCCGGCACCTGCGGGAGCCCACCGCGACCGCCCACTGAGCGGGCCGGTCCGCGGCGCCGCACCGCCGCGCCCCCGCCTCCGTGCCCCCCGCCTCCGCGCCCCCGCTTCCACGCACCCCCCGCCCAGCCCCCAGCGCCCCCGCACCACCGCCCCCACATCACCGCCGTATACCGCACCCGTAGGCACCGCCCCGGAACGAGGAGCCCATGCGAACACCCCGCAGAAAACCGGAAGCAGCGGCGCCGCGGCAGCCCGCGCCCCCGGCCCGCGGCCGCCGGGCCCACGCCGGGCCGCCGGCCGAGGAACCGGCGGAACTCCGGTCCCACCAGCCCCAGCCGGCCGCCGCGCGCGAGAGCGGGCGCCGGGTACGACTGCGGCTGCGCCCCGCCACCGTCCGCGCCAAGATCGTCTCGCTGCTGATGGTCCCGGTCGTCTCGCTCCTCGCCCTCTGGGCCTTCGCCACCGTCAACACCGCCCAGGACATGGCCCGGCTCAGCCGTGTCCAGCAGGTCGATGCCGAGATACGCACCCCCGTCGCCGCCGCCGTAACCGAGTTGCAGGCCGAACGGCGTACCGCCGTCCGCCTTCTGGCCGACCCCGCGGCAGACCCGGCCGCCCTGGACCAGCAGGCCCGCCGCACCGACGCCGCCGTCCAGCGGCTGCGGCTCGGCGACCGCCACACCGTCGCCGACTCCGGCGACTACCGCTCCGACATCGTGGTCCGGCTGGAGGAGTTCGTCGTCGCCGCCGAAGGACTGGGATCCTCGCGCAAGGACATCACCGACCGCCGCGCCACCCCCGAGGCGGCCTACGCGATCTACACGCGCGTCGTCGACTCCGCCTTCGCCGTCGGCGGCGCCCTGACCGGCGGGGAGGACGCCGAACTCGGCCCCGACGCCCGCGTGCTGCTCGAATTCTCCCGCGCCACGGAACTGCTGTCCCGCGAGGACGCGCTGCTCGCCTCCCCGGGCCCGCGTACGGCCGAAACGCTTCGGCAGCTGACCGGCGCCGTCGAGTCCCGCCGCGCGCTCACCGACGCCGCGGCCCGTGACCTTCCCGCAGCCCAGCAGGCCGCCTGGGAGTCCGCCGCCAAGAGCGCCGCCTACGCCGACCTCACCGGCGCCGAGGACCGGGCGCTGGCCGCCGGCACCTCCAAGGAGAGCCGCGGGGCGCCCGCCGGATGGGAGGGCGCCCACAACGCCATCGCCTCCTCGATGCGCGAGATCGAGGAGACCGCGCACGCCGCGGCCGCCGACCGGGGCGACCCGTTCGCCGAGGGCGCGCTCACCCCGGCGGGGGCCGCGGTACTGCTGGGTCTGGTGGCCGTCGCCGCCTCCCTCGTCATCTCGGTGCGGATCGGCCGGGTCCTGGTCGTCGAACTCGTCTCGCTGCGCAACACCGCCCTGGAGATCGCCCACCGCAAACTGCCGCAGGCGATGGAACGGCTGCGTGCGGGCCAGGAGATCGACGTCGCCGCCGAGACCCCGCCCGGGCCGCCGGCCGAGGACGAGATCACCCAGGTCGGCGAGGCGCTCGGCACCGTCCACCGGGCCGCGCTCAGCGCCGCCGTCGAGCGCGCGGAGCTCGCCAGCGGGATCTCCGGCGTCTTCGTCAACCTCGCCCGCCGCAGCCAGGTCCTCGTGCACAAGCAGCTCACCCTGCTCGACTCGATGGAACGGCGCGCCGACGACCCGAACGAGCTCGGCGACCTCTTCCGCCTCGACCACCTGACCACGCGCATGCGCCGGCACGCGGAAAGCCTGATCATCCTGTCGGGCGCCACTCCCGGTCGGGCCTGGCGGATGCCGGTCCCGCTCACGAACGTCGTGCGGGCCGCGGTCTCCGAGATCGAGGACTACCCGCGGATCGAGGTCCGCCAGCTCGCCGAGGGCGCCGTGGTCGGGGGCGCCGTGGCCGACCTCACCCACCTGCTTGCCGAACTCATCGAAAACGCGGCGCAGTTCTCCCCGCCGCACACCAAGGTCCGGGTCAGCGGCGAACCCGTCGGGACCGGTTACGTCCTGGAGGTCGAGGACCGCGGACTCGGCATGGGCCGCGAATCCCTGAGCGAGGCCAACCGGCGCATCGAGCAGTCCGAGTCCCTCGACCTCTTCGACAGCGACCGGCTCGGGCTCTTCGTGGTCAGCCGGCTCTCTGCCCGCCACGGGGTGAAGGTGCACCTGCGCACCTCGCCCTACGGAGGCACCACCGCGGTGGTGCTCCTGCCGAACTCCGTGCTCCAGGGCGCGATCACGGCCGGCGCCGCCCCCGGGCGGTCCGCCCACGCCGCCCCGGGGTCCGGGTCCGCCCGAGCCGCCGCCTCCGCGACCGCTTGCGAACCCGGGGCGGCACCCGTGCCGGAGACGCCCGTCGCGGCCCCGGCCGCAGCACCGAAGGCGGCCCCGAAGGCAGCACCGAAGGCAGCACCGAAGGTGGTCATCATGGCCGAACAGCCACCGGCCATGACCGTCGTACGGGAGGACGCGCACGCCCCCGTACCGACCGCGACCCAGGCACCGGACCCCGTACGCGAGGAGCCGCGCCCGGCCCCGGTGGCCCCGCTGCGGCCGCGTGCCGCCGGTGGTGCGGCGGGTCGTCCCCAGGCCGCTGCGGCGCCCCCGGCGTCGGTGACGGAACTGCCGCGCCGGGTGCGTCAGGCCAGCCTCGTCCCGCAGCTCCGGGAGGCGCCCGCCGGCAAGGACCCGGCCACTTCCCGCCTCCCCGAGGAGCCGCCGGGCCGCAGCCCGGAGCAGGCCCGGGACCGGATGGCGGCCTACCGCGCCGGCTGGGTCCGCGGCGCGCAGGAGAACTCCCCTCACGCAGGCAGCGAAGGAGAAGTGTGATGATCGAACACCAGAGAATCGACCTCGACGGCGGCCGCAGGTCCGGTGAACTGGACTGGCTGCTCGACGACCTGGTGCACCGGGTCCGCGAGGTCCGGCACGCCGTGGTGCTCTCCAACGACGGCCTGGCGGTGGGCGCCTCCAGCGCGCTCAGCCGGGAGGACGCCGAGCACCTGGCGGCGGTGGCCTCGGGCTTCCACAGCCTGGCCAAGGGCGCGGGCCGGCACTTCCACGCCGGGGGCGTGCGCCAGACGATGGTCGAGATGGACGAGGGCTTCCTCTTCGTCGCGGCCGCCGGCGACGGCTCCTGTCTGGCCGTGCTCAGCGCCGCCAGCGCCGACATCGGCCTGATCGCCTACGAGATGGCCCGGCTGGTGAAGCGGGTCGGCGAGCACCTCTACACCCCGCCCCGGTTCGCGGCGCGGCCGCCGGCTGCTGGCTGAGCGCGGCGGTCCGGCACATGAATGGCCAGTGGTACGACGCCGACGCGGGCCCGCTCGTCCGGCCGTACGCCGTGACCGGCGGCCGTACGAAGCCGGGACCCCACGGGGTCCGCTTCGACCTGATCGCGCTGGTCGCGGTCGACCCGGAGGGCGCGGACGCGGCGGCCGAGTCCCTGATGGGCCCCGAGCACCGGGCCCTGCTCGGGCTCTGCCGGTCCGAGACCCAGTCGGTGGCCGAACTCGCCGCGGACGCCGACCTGCCCGTGGGGGTCGTGCGGGTGCTGCTCGGCGACCTGCTGGAGGGCGGACACGTGATGGTCAGCCGGCCCGTACCGCCCGCACAACTGCCGGACGTGCGGATTCTGCGTGAAGTCATCGAGGGATTGCGAGCGCTTTGATGGGACAGCATGACGACCGAACTGCCGGAGCTGCGCCGGATGTGGATCCCGGTCCCGGGGAGGACCCCGAACTGGCCGCGCTCGCGCTGAAGATCCTGGTGGCGGGCGGGTTCGGGGTGGGCAAGACCACGCTGGTGGGCGCGGTCAGCGAGATCCGGCCGCTGCGGACGGAGGAGGCGCTGAGCGAGGCCGGCGAACTGGTCGACGACACGGGCGGCGTGGACCAGAAGACGACCACCACCGTGGCCATGGACTTCGGCCGGATCACCATCCGGTCCGGTCTGTCGCTGTACCTGTTCGGCACCCCGGGGCAGGACCGGTTCTGGTTCCTGTGGGACGAGCTGTCGCAGGGCGCGCTGGGCGCGGTGGTGCTCGCCGACACACGGCGGCTGGAGGACTGCTTTCCGGCGGTGGACTACTTCGAGCACCGGCGCATCCCGTTCGTCGTGGCCGTCAACTGCTTCACGGACGCGCGGCGGTACGGGGCGCACGACGTGTCGCGGGCACTGGACCTGGAGCAGGGGACACCCGTGGTGCTGTGTGACGCGAGGGACCGGGACTCGGGGAAGGAAGTGCTCATCAGACTGGTCGAGTACGCCGGGCGGGTGCACACCGCCCGGCTCTTGGACTCGGTGGAGCCGCAGGCCGATTCCGTGTGAACCGGCCCGGTGCGGCGGGGGTGGGTGTCAGTCGGCGAGGTCGGCGAGCGCGATCACCTTGTCGATCGGGACCCTGACGAGGAGCTCGGTCGGGACGGCGTTGCGGCGGCCGAAGGCTTCGCCGTGCTCCTCGCCCATGTAGCGGGTGCCGATCCGGGTGGCCCAGGTGAGCATTTCGTCCGCGTCGTCGCTGTACCCGCTGATCTCGGCGCGGCCCTGGAGGACGACGAAGGAGAAGGGCGGCCGGTCGTCGTCCACGCAGAGTGCGACCCGGCCGTCGCGGGCGAGGTTGCGCCCCTTGACGGTGTCCTTTCCGGTGTTGAAAACGAAGGAATCGCCATCGAGCAGGAACCAGACGGGAGCGATGTGCGGGCTCCCGTCCGCGGACACGGTGGAGAGCTTTCCGGTGCGGGTGAAGTGGGAGACGAAAGCCCGCCATTCCTCTTGAGTCATCTTCTTCGCCATGGGGACATCCTCCTTGCCCGAAAGGCGCTGGTGGGGAAGGCTTGCGGCACGAGTACGCGGGGTGGGGCGCGATGGCCGACCGGCCGGCGTCAACGGGGAGGGGCTGGGAATGGCACTGGACAAGCAACTGGACTGGCTGCTGGACGACCTGACGCGCAGGGTCCAGCAGGTGCGGCACGCGGTGGTGCTGTCCAACGACGGCCTGGTCACGGGGGCGAGCGCGGGGCTGGCGCGGGAGGACGCGGAACACCTGGCGGCCGTCGCGGCCGGCCTGCAGAGCCTCGCGAAGGGTTCGGGCCGGCACTTCAGGGCCGGTGAGGTGCGCCAGACGATGGTCGAGTACGACGAGGGAGTGCTGTTCGTCATGGCGGCGGGCGCGGGCAGCAGCCTGTGCGTCCTGAGCGCCGCCGAGGCGGACATCGGTCAGGTTGCGTACGAGATGACGCTGCTGGTCAACCGGGTGGGCGAGCACCTGGGAGTGGCGGAGCGCCGCATCACCGGCGGCTGATCCGGGCGACGTTCCGGCGAGGTTGTCCACAGGCCTCGCGAGGTGTCGTCGCGCACGGTTACGGTCTTCACACAGAGTAATTGCTGCTCGTGGGGGAGGACCGTGATGACGATGCAGACGGGGACCGTGCTGCGGGACGGTGTGGCCGAGGCGGCTGCGGACGTGCTGGTGGGCGGCGTGCAGGCCGCTGGTGAACTGGGTCTGAGTCGAAGCGAGTTCGCCAGGGCCGTCCAACTGGGGATCGTGCGGGCCGGTCCGCGGGCACTCGGCGGGGCCGCGCGCTACGAACGGGCCGAGCTGGACCGCGTCAGGTCGGCGGCGGGTCCGCCGGAGGCGTTGCGCGAGCGGGTCGAGACGGTGGCCGGGGCGCAGGCCGCGGCCGAGGTGGTGGGGGTCGGCCCGAGCCGCTTCACACGGCTCGCGCGCTGCGGCCACGTGACGCCGGTCGGCTACCGGATCAACCGGTACCGGGCGGTGGTGTGGCTCTATCTGACCGCGGAGCTACGGGGCTTCGCCGCGCGGGAGCCGGGGATGCTGCGCGGGGTCGCGCCCCCGGAGGACCGCGAGCTGATGGCGGCCGGGGCGGACCTGCGCCCGCGCAAGTGGCGCGGGCGGCACGTCGGGCTGCTGCTGAGACGAACGGCAGACCCCTGGGAGCGCGCCGCCGTACTGGCCTCCGTGCTTCCCGAGGACGAGCTGCGCGAGGCCGTGCCCGACCCGGCCGAGCGGATCGTGCTGGCCGCCCTCGCCCCGCCCCCGCCGTACGGGCATCCGCAGGTTCCGGCGGCCGCGGCGGTGGCACTGCGGCTGCTGGAGGCCGGGCCCCCGGACGAGATCCACTGGTACCGCACCAGCCTGGACTTCGCCCTCACGGGGGCGCGGGATCAGTCGAAGTCGACGGGGGAGAGGGGGCCGACGTAGACCCAGGCCCCGGCCTCGCGGGAGAAGCTGCTGTGCTCCTGCAGCGAGCCGGTGTGCCGACCCTCGCGGTAGTGGGCGCGGAACTCCACCGAGCCCTCGGTCTCGAACATGCCGCCGCGCTCGGTGGTGAGGATCTCCAGCCGCTCCCAGCGCTGTTCGGGATCCAGATCGAGGCGGGCCGGACGGGTGGAGGAGTGCCAGGAGCGCAGCAGGTAGGCGGTGTCGCCCACGGCGAACGCGCTGAACCGGGAGCGCATCAGCAGCTCGGCGGTGGGGGCCGACCCGGCACCGGAGTGGAAGCGGCCGCAGCAGTCCGGGTAGGCGGCGGGCAGCCCGCAGGGGCAGGGGAGGGCAGGGGTGGGCATGGGTGTGCTCAGTTCTCCGGAGTGGGCTCGGACTGCCGGGCCGGCTGGGCCGACCGGGACGGCTTGGCGGGGTACGGACGGAAGAGCCCCTCCTGGACCACGGACACCAGCAGCCTGCCCTCCACGTCGTAGATACGGCCCCGGGCCAGCCCCCGGCCGCCGTGCGCGATGGGCGACTCCTGGTCGTACAGGAACCACTCGTCCGCCCGGAAGGGCCGGTGGAACCACATGGCGTGGTCCAGCGAGGCCATGTCGAAACCGCGCATGCCCCACAGGGGTTCCACCGGGATGCGCACGGCGTCGAGGAGGGTCATGTCACTGGCGTAGGTGAGGGCGCAGGTGTGGATGAGCGGGTCGTCGCCCAGCGGGCCGACGGCACGCATCCACACCGCGCTGCGGGGATCGGATCCCTTGAGCTCCTCGGGAGTCCAGCGGAGCCGGTTGACGTACCGGATGTCGAAGGGCTGGCGGCGGGCCATCCGCTCCAGTGCCTCCGGCAGCGCCCCGAGGTGCTCGCGGATCTCGTCCGCGAGCTTGGGGAGCGTGTCCGGGTGAGGGACGTGGTGAGGAGGCAGCTGGTGCTCGATGCCGCCCTCCTCCGGATGATGGAAGGAGGCGGTGAGATTGAAGATCGTCTTGCCCTGCTGGACCGCGGTGACCCGGCGCGTGGTGAAGGACCGCCCGTCGCGCACCCGCTCCACCTGGTACACGATCGGCACCCCGGGGATGCCGGGGCGCAGGAAGTACGCGTGCAGCGAGTGGACCGGGCGGTCGCTCTCGACGGTGCGCCCCGCGGCCACCAGCGCCTGGCCGGCGACCTGGCCGCCGAAGACGCGCTGGAGGGACTCCTGCGGGCTGGCACCACGGAAGATGTTGACCTCGATCTGCTCCAGATCGAGCAGATCGACCAGTCTCTCGGCGGGGTTCGTCATCAGAGGATCTCCACTGTCGGGTCCGGCGGGTCGGGCGGGTCCGGCGATTCGGGCAGGGCGGGGGGCGGGTACGGCGGGCGGCGGCAGCTGGTCAGAGCGCCCCGAGCTCGCCGACCGAGGTGACGCGGATGACCGCCCGGCCCTCCTCGTCGGAGGCGGCCAGGTCCACCTCGGCGCTGATGCCCCAGCCATGGTCCCCGTTGGGGTCGGCGAAGGTCTGCCGGACGCGCCACAGGCCGTGCGCCGGGTCCTCCTCGATCTGCAGCAGCTTGGGGCCGCGCGCGTCGGGGCCCGTGCCCAGGTCGTCGTACTCGTCCCAGTACCCGTCCATGGCCTCGCCCCAGGCGTCCGCGTCCCAGCCGGACTCGGAGTCCAGCTCGCCCAGCACGTTGACGTGGTCCAGGGCGGCCAGCTCGACCCGGCGGAACATGGCGTTGCGGACCAGGACCCGGAAGGCGCGGGCGTTCGCGGTGACCGGCTTGACCTGGTCGGCCTTCTCCTGGGCCTGCTCCGCCGTCTCCACCTCCGGGTTCGCCAGCTGCTCCCACTCGTCGAGCAGGCTGGAGTCGACCTGGCGGACCAGTTCGCCGAGCCAGGCGATCAGGTCCTGGAGGTCCTCGGACTTGAGGTCGTCGGGGATGGTGTGGTCCAGCGCCTTGAACGCGCCGGCCAGGTAGCGCAGCACGATGCCCTCGGTACGGGCCAGCTCGTAGAAGGAGGTGAACTCGGTGAAGGTCATCGCGCGTTCGTACATGTCGCGGATGATCGACTTCGGGGAGACCGGGTGGTCGCGCACCCACGGGTGGCTCTTGGCGTACACGTCGTAGGCGTGGAAGAGCAGCTCTTCGAGCGGCTTGGGATAGGTGACGTCCTGGAGCCGCTCCATCCGCTCCTCGTACTCGATCCCGTCGGCCTTCATCTGGCCGACCTGGATACCGCGTTCCTTGTTCTGCTGGGCGGCCAGGATCTGGCGCGGGTCGTCGAGCGTGGACTCCACGACGGACACCATGTCCAGCGCGTAGGAGGGGGACTCCGGGTCCAGCAGGTCGAAGGAGGCCAGGGCGAAGGTGGAGAGCGGCTGGTTGAGCGCGAAGTCCTGCTGGAGGTCGACGGTGAGCCGGATGGTGCGGCCCTCCGCGTCCGGGGTGTCGAGCTTCTCGACCACACCGCCGTCCAGCAGCGAGCGGTAGATCGCGATGGCCCGGCGGATGTGCCGCAGCTGGGCCTTGCGGGGCTCGTGGTTGTCCTCCAGGAGGTGGCGCATCGCCTTGAAGGCGTCGCCCGGCCGGGCGATCACCGACAGCAGCATGATGTTGGTGACCTTGAAGCGCGAGGTCAGCGCCTCCGGGTCGGCGGCGATGAGCTTCTCGAAGGTGGTGTCCGACCAGGCCACGAAGCCCTCGGGGGCCTTCTTGCGCACCACCTTGCGGCGCTTCTTCGGGTCGTCGCCCGCCTTCGCGAGGGCCTTCTCGTTCTCGATGACGTGCTCGGGTGCCTGCGCGACCACGTACCCCGCGGTGTCGAAGCCGGCCCGGCCGGCGCGTCCGGCGATCTGGTGGAACTCGCGGGCGCGCAGCGTGCGCACCCGGTTGCCGTCGTACTTGGTGAGGGCGGTGAACAGCACCGTGCGGATCGGGACGTTGACGCCGACCCCGAGGGTGTCCGTACCGCAGATGACCTTCAGCAGGCCGGCCTGCGCGAGCTTCTCGACCAGGCGGCGGTACTTGGGCAGCATGCCGGCGTGGTGCACACCGATGCCGTGCCGGACGTAGCGGGAGAGGTTCTGGCCGAACTTGGTGGTGAAGCGGAAGTTGCCGATGAGGTCGGCGATCTTGTCCTTCTCCTCGCGCGTGCACATGTTGATGCTCATCAGCGACTGTGCCCGCTCGACCGCCTGGGCCTGCGTGAAGTGCACGATGTAGACGGGGGCCTGCCGGGTCTCAAGCAGCTCGGTGATCGTGTCGGTGATCGGCGTCGTGACGTACTCGTACGAGAGCGGGACGGGCCGGGTCGCGGAACGGACCACCGAGGTGGGCCGCCCGGTGCGCCGGGTCAGGTCCTCCTCGAACCGCTTCATGTCGCCGAGGGTCGCCGACATCAGGATGAACTGTGCCTGCGGCAGCTCCAGCAGCGGGATCTGCCAGGCCCAGCCGCGGTCCGGCTCGGCATAGAAGTGGAACTCGTCCATCACGACCTGGCCGATGTCGGCGTGCCTGCCGTCGCGCAGGGCGATGGAGGCCAGCACCTCGGCGGTGCAGCAGATCACCGGGGCGTCCGCGTTCACGGAGGCGTCACCGGTCAGCATCCCGACGTTCTCGGTGCCGAAGAGCTTGCACAGGTCGAAGAACTTCTCCGACACCAGCGCCTTGATCGGGGCGGTGTAGAAGGTGACCTTGTCCTGGGCCAGGGCGGTGAAGTGCGCGCCGGCCGCGACCAGGCTCTTGCCGGAGCCGGTCGGGGTGGAAAGGATCACGTTCGCCCCGGAGACGACCTCGATCAGCGCCTCCTCCTGAGCCGGGTACAGGGTGATGCCCTGGTCCTCCGCCCACGAGGAGAAAGCCTCGAAGAGGGCGTCGGGGTCGGCGTTCGGCGGGAGCTGATCAATGAGGGTCACACCCCCCATCTTGCCTGGCTTCCCCCCGGATCAGGGAACCGGCGGACGGAATGAAGATCACCGACGGTACGCTGTGCCGTCGATGCGGCCCGAACGAAACAGTCGACCGGGCCCGAACACACACCAGCGGGGCGGGAAACGACCATGATGGGTCCGGCGCACTCACTGTCCGGGGCAACGGCCTGGCTGGGGGTGGGCGCGGCCACCGCGGCCGCCGGACACCCCATGCCCTGGCCCGTCCTCGTCGTCGGCGCGCTGATCTGCGCCGGGGCGGCCCTCGCCCCCGACCTGGACCACAAGTCGGCGACGATCTCCCGCGCCTTCGGCCCCCTCTCCAAGGGGCTGTGCGAGGTGGTCGACAAGATCTCCTACGCCGTATACAAGGGGACCCGCTCCAAGAAGGACGCCCGCCGTACCGGCGGCCACCGCACCCTGACGCACACCTGGCTCTGGGCCGTCCTGATCGGCGGCGGCGCCTCCGTGCTCGCCGTCACCGCCGAGCGCTGGGGCGTGCTCGCGCTGCTCTTCGTGCACCTGGTGCTGGCGGTGGAGGGCCTGCTGTGGCGGGCGGCCCGGATGTCCAGCGACGTCCTGGTCTGGCTGCTCGGCGCGACCAGCGCGTGGATCCTGGCCGGGGTGCTGGACCAGCCCGGCAACGGTGCGAACTGGCTGTTCACCGGAGCGGGCCAGGAATACCTCTGGCTCGGCCTGCCGATCGTGCTCGGGGCCCTGGTCCACGACATCGGCGACGCCCTCACCGTATCCGGCTGCCCGGTCCTGTGGCCGCTGCCGATCGCCGGCAAGCGCTGGTACCCGATCGGCCCGCCGAAGGCGATGCGTTTCCGCGCCGGCAGCTGGGTGGAGCTCAAGGTCCTGATGCCGGTCTTCATCCTGCTGGGAGGCTTCGGGGGCGCCTCGGCCCTCGGCTTCATCTGAGACACAGCCGGGTCGCCCCCTGCCACCGGGGCACCTGGGCACCCGGGCGCCGCGCAGGACGCGGCGGGCGGGACCAGGTCCCACCCGCCGCCCTTCGCTCGGCGCTCTCCGATCACGCGCGCCCGGCTCAGCCGTGCCAGGACCGCCACAGGGCCGCGTACGCCCCGTCGGCCGCGACCAGCTCGTCGTGCGAGCCGAGTTCGCTGATCCGGCCGCCCTCGACCACCGCGATCACATCCGCGTCGTGCGCGGTGTGCAGACGGTGGGCGATGGCGATGACGGTACGGCCGTCCAGCACCCGGGCCAGCGAGCGCTCCAGGTGGCGAGCCGCGCGCGGGTCCAGCAGCGAGGTGGCCTCGTCGAGCACCAGCGTGTGCGGGTCCGCCAGCACCAGCCGGGCCAGCGCGATCTGCTGGGCCTGCGCCGGGGTCAGGGCCGTGCCGCCGGAACCGACCTCCGTGTCCAGCCCGGCACCCATGGCCCGGGCCCAGCCGTCGGCGTCCACCGCGCCCAGCGCCGCCCACAGCTCGGCGTCGCCGGCGCCCGTCCGCGCGAGGCGGAGGTTGTCCCGCAGCGTGCCCACGAAAACGTGGTGCTCCTGGTTGACCAGGGCCACGTGTTCGCGCACCCGCTCCGCGGGCATCCGCGACAGCCGCGCCCCACCGAGGGTGACCTCGCCGGTCCGCGGGGCGTAGATCCCCGCGAGCAGCCGTCCCAGGGTGGACTTGCCCGCCCCCGAAGGCCCGACCAGAGCCATCCGGGTGCCCGGCGGCACGGACATCGACACCTGGTGCAGGACGTCCACGCCCTCCCGGTAGCCGAAGTGGACCTCCTGCGCCCGCACGTCCCGACCCTCGGGCGCCACCTTCGCGTCCCCCGCGTCCGGTTCGATTTCCCGCACGCCCACCAGGCGCCCCAGCGAGACCTGGGCGACCTGCAGTTCGTCGTACCAGCGCAGGATCAGACCGATCGGGTCGACCAGCATCTGAGCCAGCAGCGCACCCGTGGTCAGCTGCCCGACCGACATCCAGTCCTGCAGCACGCAGAAGCCGCCGATGAGCAGCACCGAGCCGAGGATCGTCACGAAGGTGACGTTGATGACGGGGAAGAGCACCGTCCGCAGGAAGAGCGTGTACCGCTCCCACGCGACCCACTGCGAGATGCGCCGCTCCGACAGCGCGATCCGCTCCGGCCCGAGGCGGTGCGCCTCGACCGTGCGTCCCGCGTCCACCGTCTCGGTGAGCACGGCCGCGACCGCCGCATAGCCGGCCGCCTCCGAGCGGTACGCCGACGGCGCCCGCCGGAAGTACCAGCGGCAGCCGATCACCAGTACCGGCAGCGCCACCAGCGCGGCCAGCGCCAGCGGCGGCGCGGTCACCGCGAGCGCCCCGAACAGCAGGCCCGCCCACACCACGCCGATGGCCAGCTGCGGCACGGCCTGGCGCATGGCGTTCGCCAGCCGGTCGATGTCGGTGGTGATCCGCGACAGCAGATCACCGGTACCGGCCCGCTCCAGCACGCCCGGCGGCAGGCCGACCGACCGCACCAGGAAGTCCTCGCGCAGATCGGCCAGCATCTCCTCGCCCAGCATCGCCCCGCGCAGCCGGACCAGCCGGACGAAGAACGTCTGGACGGCCAGCGCCAGCGCGAAGAGCAGTGCCACGCGCCCCAAATGCAGCTCGCGCGCCCCCGCCGAGAGATCGTCCACGATCCGGCCCAGCAGGTAGGGGCCGACCATGGAGGCGATCACCGCGGCCGCGTTCACACTCACCAGCACCACGAAGGCCCGCCGGTGGCGCCGGAACAGGCCGCGCACATAGCCCCGTACGGTCGCCGACGTGCCCACGGGCAGGGTCGCGGCCGACTCGGGGGCCGCCGGATCGTATTTCGGCGGCGCCACGCCGATCATGCGGATTCCTCGATCTCTGTGAGTGCTTCTGCCAGCTCTGTCAGTTCCAGCCCGCCGAGCCGCTGCTCCTCGTCGGTCTCGCGGGTGACCACGGCCCGGTAGCGCGGTTCGCCGTGGAGCAGCTCCCGGTGGGTACCGACCGCCGCCACTGTGTCCCCGTCGATGAGCACGACCCGGTCCGCCCGGTCCAGCAGCAGCGGCGAGGACGCCAGTACCACCGTGGTCCGTCCGGCACGCAGGGCCGCGATGCCGTCCGCGATCCGTGCCTCGGTGTGCGAGTCGACCGCGGAGGTCGGTTCGTCGAGCACCAGCACCTCCGGGTCGGTGACCAGCGACCGGGCCAGCGCCAGACGCTGGCGCTGGCCGCCCGACAGGGACCGGCCGCGTTCGGTGATCCGGGCGTCCATCGGGTCCTCGGTCCCGTCCGGCGCCGACTGCAGCAGCGCGTCCAGAACGTCCGCGCACTGAGCTGCGCCCAACGCGGCGGTCGGGTCGACCGCTGCGGAGGCCGGTACGTCGAACAGCTCCCGCAGGGTCCCGGACAGCAGGACCGGATCCTTGTCCTGTACGAGCACCAGGGTGCGCGCGGTGTCCAGTTCGAGCTCGTCCAGTGCGACCCCGCCGAGGAGCACGGACGGGGCCGGAGCCGGGTCGGACCCCGCTCCCGCCGCAGCTCCCGCCGCCGCTTCCGCCTCGGCTCCGGCTTCGTCCCCCGTCCCGGCGTCCCCCGTCCCGGCGTCCGCCGCCGGGGCCACGTCCATCGGGTGGCCGCCGAGTCGTTCGGCGAGCCGCCCCGCCAGGTCCGGGTCCCCGCACACGACGGCGGTGAACCGGCCCGCGGGGGCCAGCAGTCCGGTCTGCGGGTCGTACAGGTCCCCGCCCGGGGCCGGTGCCTTCACCGGTTCGCACCGCGCAGGATGCTCGGCGGCGTCCGTCCGGGTCAGCGACAGCACCCGGGCGGCGCGCTTGGCGGAGGGCCGAGAGAAGGAGTACGCCATGGCGATCTCCTCGAAGTGCCGTAGGGGATAGAGCAGGGTGGCCACCGCGCTGAACGCGGCGACGAGTTCACCCACCGCGATGCGTCCCTCGGAGACGAGCGTGGCGCCGTACCAGACCACCGTGATCATCAGCGCGCCCGGGAGCACCACCTGGATCGCTGAGATCAGCGCCCACATCCGCGCGCTGCGCACGGCAGCTTTGCGGACCTCCTGCGAAGCCTCGCGGTAGCGCCCGAGGAACAGCTCCTCACCGCCGATGCCGCGCAGCACGCGCAGGCCCGCGACGGTGTCGGAGGCCAGCTCCGTGGCTTTGCCCGCCTTCTCCCGCTGAATGTCGGCGCGCTTGGTCGCACGCGGCAGCAGCGGCAGCGAGGCCAGAGCGATCAGCGGGACGCCGACGGCCACGACCACCCCGAGGTCGGGGGCGAAGAACAGCAGGCCCACGCAGACCAGGACGACGGAGAACACGGCCGCGAGGAAACGCGAAACCGCCTCGACGAACCATCCGATCTTCTCCACGTCTCCCGTGGACACCGCGACCACTTCGCCCGCCGCGACCCGCCGGGTGAGCGCGGAGCCCAGCTCCGCCGTCTTGCGCGCGAGGAGCTGCTGCACGCGCGCCGCGGCGGTGATCCAGTTGGTGACGGCCGTGCGGTGGAGCATGGCGTCGCCGACCGAGATGGCGACGCCGATGACCAGGAGCAGTGCGCCGACGAGCAGCAGCCGGTTCGGCTCGCGGTCGACGACCGCGTCGACCCCGAGGCCCACGGCGTAGGGCAGTCCGGCGATGCCGGAGAAGTGCAGCATCCCCCAGCACAGGCTCTTGAGCTGTCCGCCGAGTTGACCGCGCCCCAGCCACAGCAGGAACCGGGGGCCGGAACGAGCGTCGGGTACCCCTGGATCCGGATACGGAAGATCGCTGATCTGCATGACGCCCCATGACTGGTCGAGTGGTCCAAACCGTGCAAGGTTCGCCTTCCGGACCCGTGCCGGGCAATCGATTTTCCGGGGACCGAGTATTGCGGCCAGCAGGTTTGCGGCGCGGTGCGACAACGTGGTCCCAGGTCGCGGGGGTTGCACGCCCCGGCGCTCACGGACGGGTGGCGTGCTCCAGTTCGAGCAGGGCCGAATAGTAACTGCGGCCCGTCGCCCGGTCCATGCCGACCTCGCACATCCGGTTCGCCGACAGGTGCGCGTCGAAGGGCCGCGCGGTCACCTCCGCAGCCTCGCGCTCCGTCGCCGAGGCCGTCAGCTCCGGGTGCAGCATCCCCCGGTCGCCCGCGAAGGCGCAGCAGCCCGCGTCCTCGGGGACCACCACCTCATCGGCGCACGCCTCGGCGACCGCGCGCAGCCGGTCCTCGTCGCCCAGGTGCCGCATCGAACAGGTGGGGTGGAGCACGGCCGACCCCACCGTTCGCCGGACCTCCAGGTGCGGCAGCAGCTCCTCGGCGGCCCACACGATCGAGTCGAGGACCCGCAGCTCCCCGTGGAGGGCCCGGTTCTCCGCGGTCAGGTACGGGACGACCTCGCGCGCGATGCCCAGCGTGCAGGAGGAGGCGTCGACGACCAGCGGCAGCCGCCCGCCGGCCGTCCAGCCCCAGGCCGCCTCGACGATCCGGTTGGCCATCACCCGGGCGCCGGCCTCGTAGCCCTTGGAGTGCCAGATCGTCGCGCAGCAGGTGCCGCCGAGGTCGCCGGGGATCCAGACGGGCCGCCCGGCCCGCTCCGACACGGCCACCACGGCCTCCGGCAGGGAGGGCCCGGACCGGCCCTCGGGACCGCCGAAGATCCGGTTGACGCAGGCCGGGTAGTAGACGGCCGCGGCGCCCACCCTCCGGGTCGCCGGCAGGTGCCGCGCGGCGGCGCCCGGGAGGCGCGCCGGCCACTGCGGAACCAGGTCGGGACGTACGGCCCTGCGCGCGGCCCCGGTCACCGCCGCCAGCAGCCGGTCGCCGACCCGGAACGGGATCCGGTCGGCGGCGGCCACGGCGAGGCGGGCGGCGGACGCGGCGGCCCCGAACCGCCGCGCGGCCAGCGCGGCGGCGGCCTCCTCGCGCGGGCCGTGCCGACGGTGGCGGAAGTCCTCCATCAGCGCCCCGGTGTCGATGCCGACGGGGCAGGCGAGCCGGCAGGTGGAGTCGGCCGCGCAGGTGTCCACCGCGTCGTAGCCGTAGGCGGCGAGCAGTCCGTCCAGTACGGCGGATCCGGGCTGCTGACGCAGCATCTCGCGGCGCAGCACGATCCGCTGGCGCGGAGTGGTCGTCAGGTCCTCACTGGGGCAGGTCGGTTCGCAGAAGCCGCACTCGATGCAGGGGTCGACCACCGCCTCCACCTGGGGAATCGTCTTCAGCCCGCGCAGATGGGCCCGTGGGTCGCGGTCGAGGAGCACACGCGGGGCGAGTACCCCCTCCGGGTCGACGAGCCGCTTGGTCCGCCACATCAGCCCGGTGGCGACGGGCCCCCATTCCAGTTCCAGGAAGGGGGCCATGTTCCGGCCCGTGGAGTGCTCGGCCTTCAGGGAGCCGTCGAACCGCTCCACGGTGAGCCGGCAGAAGGCCTCCATGAAGGCCCCGTACCGCTCGACGTCGGCCGGGTCTGCGGCGTCGAAGGCGAGCATGAAATGCAGGTTGCCGTGGGCCGCGTGACCGGCGACGGCCGCGTCGAAGCCGTGCTCCGCCTGGAGTGCGAGGAGCGCCTCGCAGGCCTCGGCCAGCCGGGACGGCGGCACTGCGAAGTCCTCGGTGATCAGGGTGGTGCCCCGGGCGCGGGCGCCGCCGACGGCGGTGACGAAGGCCTTGCGGGCCCGCCAGTATCCCCCGACGGTCCTCGGGTCGCTGGTGAAGGCGTTGGTGACCGAAGGCACCGGGGCGACCAGGTCGAGCCCGCCGAGGACCCGGGCGGCCCGTTCCGCGCAGGCGTCCCGGCCGGCCGGGTCCGGCGCCCGGAACTCCACGAGCAGGGCCGTGGTCGGCCGGGGCAGGTCCGCCCAGTCGGCGGGCACCCCCGGGACGCTGACCGAGGCGCGCAGGGTGTTGCCGTCCATCAGCTCGACGGCGACGGCTCCCGCCGCGTTGAACAGGGGCACCGCGGCGGCCGCCGCGGGCAGCGAGGGGAAGAACAGCAGGGCGGTGCAGAGTTCGCGGTCCAGCGCAAGGGTGTCGAAGACGACCTCGGAGATGAAGCCGAGGGTGCCTTCCGAGCCGACCATGAGCCCCCGCAGGATCTCGACGGGGGTGTTGCCGTCCAGGTAGGCGTCGAGGCGGTAGCCGGTGGTGTTCTTGATCTCGTACTTGGCCCGGATCCGGGCGACCAGCGCCGGATCCGCCTCGATCTCCCGCTTGATCTCCATCAGCCCGTGGCACAGGGCCGGTTCGGCGCGCGCCAGCTCCTCGTCGGCGAGCGGGTCGGCGGTGTCCACGACGGTGCCGCCGGGCAGCACGAAGGTGAGGGAGGAGAGCGTGCGGTAGGAGTTCCGGGTGGTGCCGGCCGTCATCCCGGACGCGTTGTTGGCGACGACCCCGCCGAGCGTGCAGGCGAGGGCGCTCGCCGGGTCGGGGCCGAGGATCCGGCCGTGGCGGGCGAGGGCGGCATTGGCCCGGGCCACGGTGGTACCGGGCCTGATCCGGGCCCGCCGGCCCTCCTCCAGCACCTCGATCCCGGCCCAGTGGCGGCGTACGTCGACCAGGATGTCCTCGCCCTGGGCCTGGCCGTTGAGGGAGGTCCCGGCGGCCCGGAAGACGACCTCGCGCTGTCGGCCGTGGGCGTACGAGAGCACCGCGGAGACGTCGTCGAGGTCCTCGGCGATCACCACGACCTGGGGCACGAAGCGGTAGGGGGAGGCGTCGGAGGCGTAGCGGACCAGGTCGGAGACCTTCCACAGCACCTTCTGGGGGCCGAGCAGCTCGGCCAGCTCGGTGCGCAGCGGCTCCGGCGTGCCGGCGGCCCGGTGCCCCGGGACCCGGTCGGGGGCGGGGCCGCCGATGGTGCGGGGGCGCAGGGCGCCCGGCTCCGGTTCCAGCAGCGGCATGTGCGGCCCCTCGCGTCGTCCCGGCCCACGGGCGGACCGTTTCAGCAGGCGTGCTCCGCCGGGGCGTCCGACAGGGCGTTCAGCAGACCGCCGAGCACCTCGCGCTGGTCGGGGGTCAACGGAGCCAGGATCTCCTCCGCGGCGTCGGTCCGCGCGTTGCGCAGACGGCGCAGCGTGGCGCGGCCGGTGTCGGTGAGCTCGATCCGGATCACGCGGCGGTTCGCGGGGTCGGGCGCGCGCCGTACGCACCCGGCCGCCTCCAGGCCGTCCACGAGGGTGGTCACTGCCCGGGGGACGACTTCGAGGCGGGTGGCCAGATCCGCCATCCGGGGTGCCTGCTCGCCCTCGTAGTGCGAGACGAGGCGCAGCAAACGACTCTGGGCGGGAGTGATTCCGAGCGGCACCATGTGGCGCTTCTGGATCCGGTGGAGCCTGCGCGTCAGGCGCAGAAGCTGTTCGGCGAGGAGGCGATCGCTGTCGGAGGCGGAGCTCATGCGGGAACAATATCAGGATGCGGTTCATTGTGAGCATAGGTAACAATGACCTATGCTCCAATGGCCCCGCCTTGCCGAAGGGGACCTCAGTGCAGACACAGGCCGACCAGATGCCCGACCTCCGACGACTGATACCTGACCTCTGACTCCCGACCCCCGAGAGGGTGCCCATGCGCGACGAACCGAAGTGGATCCCATCGAAAGACCCCCTCGACCCCACCCGCCCCGCCCCGGCCGAGCAGCCGCGGGAGCTGCGCCGCATCGTGGGGCTCTTCCGGCCCTACCGCGGCAGGCTCGCCGTCGTCGGACTGCTGGTCGGCGCCTCCTCGCTGGTCGGCGTCGCCTCGCCGTTCATGCTCCGCGAGATACTCGACGTCGCGATCCCGCAGGGTCGCACCGGGCTGCTCAGCCTGCTGGCGCTCGGCATGATCCTGACCGCCGTCGTCACCAGCGTCTTCGGCGTGCTCCAGACCTTCATCTCCACCACCGTCGGCCAGCGCGTCATGCACGACCTGCGCACCGCCGTCTACGCGCAGCTCCAGCGGATGCCGCTGGCCTTCTTCACCCGGACCCGCACCGGAGAGGTGCAGTCCCGCATCGCCAATGACATCGGCGGCATGCAGGCCACCGTCACCTCCACCGCGACCTCGCTCGTCTCGAACCTGACGGCCGTCATCGCCTCCGTGGTCGCCATGCTCGCGCTCGACTGGCGGCTCACCCTGGTCTCGCTGCTGCTGCTCCCCGTCTTCGTGTGGATCAGTCGGCGGGTCGGCCGCGAGCGCAAGAGGATCACCACGAAGCGGCAGAAGCAGATGGCCGCCATGGCCGCGACGGTCACCGAGTCGCTCTCGGTGAGCGGCATCCTGCTCGGCCGAACCATGGGCCGATCCGAGTCCCTGACCTCGGCCTTCTCCGCGGAGTCGGAGAAGCTCGTCGGCCTTGAGGTGCGCTCCAACATGGCCGGGCGCTGGCGGATGTCCACCATCGGCATCGTCATGGCAGCGATGCCCGCCCTCATCTACTGGGCGGCCGGCATAGCCCTCCAGACGGGCAATCCCTCACTCTCCGTCGGCACCCTCGTCGCGTTCGTCACCCTCCAGCAGGGCCTCTTCCGGCCCGCCGTGAGCCTGCTGTCGACCGGGGTGCAGATACAGACCTCGCTCGCCCTGTTCGCCCGCATCTTCGAGTACCTCGACCTGCCGGTGGACATCACCGAGCGCGCGGACCCGGTGCGGCTGGACCGGGCCAAGGGCGAGGTCGCCCTGGAGGACGTGCACTTCACCTACGACGCGAAGAACGGTCCGACTCTCTCCGGGATCGACATCACCGTTCCGGCCGGCGGCTCCCTCGCCGTGGTCGGTCCGACCGGGTCGGGCAAGAGCACGCTCAGCTATCTGGTGCCCCGGCTCTACGACGTCACCGGCGGCCGGGTCGCCCTCGACGGGGTGGACGTGCGCGACCTCGACTTCGACTCGCTGGCCCGCTCGATCGGCGTGGTGTCCCAGGAGACCTACCTCTTCCACGCCTCGGTCGCCGACAACCTGCGCTTCGCCAAGCCGGACGCCACCGACGAAGAGATCGCCGAGGCGGCCCGGGCGGCCCAGATCCACGACCACATCGTCTCCCTGCCCGACGGGTACGACACCCTCGTCGGCGAGCGCGGCTACCGGTTCTCCGGGGGCGAGAAGCAGCGCCTGGCCATCGCCCGCACCATCCTGCGGGACCCGCCGGTGCTGATCCTGGACGAGGCCACCAGTGCCCTGGACACGCGCACCGAGCACGCCGTCCAGCAGGCCATCGACAACCTCTCGGCGGGCCGCACCACCATCACCATCGCGCACCGCCTCTCCACCGTCCGCGACGCCGACCAGATAGTGGTCCTGGACGCCGGGCGCATCGCCGAACGCGGCACCCATGAGGAGCTGCTGAAGGCGGACGGCCGGTATGCGGCCCTGGTCCGCCGGGACCGCGACGCCGCGCTGGCGCCCGAGCCGCCCGAGGGGCTCCAGCTGGCTCCGGTGAATGTGTGACCGTATGACCGGCGCACGGGTGGGATGCCGGAAATGTGGCGTATCGCGGGTTAGCGTTCCCGCATGCGTCATGAGTATCTGCCGCCGCAGCGCCGATCCCGGCTGACCCGCCGGGGCCGGCTGGCGCTCTTCCTCGGCACGCTGCTGGCGATCGGTGCGGCCGTCCTGATCCCCATACTGCGCGGTGGCGAAGTGCCGGAAACGCCACGCCGGCTGCTGATCCCCGAGGGATGGCGGGCCCCGCAGGTGTACGCCGCGGTCGACCGCGAGCTGAAGCTCCCGCCGGGCTCCACGAAGGCGGCGGTGGCCACCGCCGGGCTGGCCCTTCCCGCGGAGGCCAAGGGGAACCCGGAGGGGTACCTCTTCCCGGCGACGTACCCGGTGACCTCGAAGTCCACCCCGGCCGCGCTCCTGACGCACATGGTGCGGACGGCGAACGAGAAGCTGGCCACCAGGGCAGTCGCCGACGGCGGCAAGGCCCACGGGATGACCCCGTACCAGACGGCCACTCTGGCCAGCGTCATCGAGGCGGAGGCGGAGGACCGCGCCGACATGGGCAAGGTCGCCCGGGTCGTGCACAACCGGCTGGCGAAGTCGATGCCCCTCCAGATGGACTCCACGATCAACTACGCGCTGAACCGCAGCACTGTGGACACCAAGCTGAGCGACACGCGGATCGACAGCCCCTTCAACACCTATGAACGCCAGGGTCTGCCGCCCACACCGATCGACAGTCCCGGGCTCGAGGCGATGGCGGCCGCGGTCGCTCCCACCCCCGGGGACTGGCTGTACTTCGTCACCGTGAAGCCGGGAGACACCCGGTTCTCGGCGACCTATGAGGAGCACAAGCGGCACGTCGCCGAGTTCAACCGGCTCCGCGCGAGCGCGGGCGCCCGGACGGGGCAGGCGGGTCCGGCGGCGAAATGAGCGGCGGCGGCCGGCCGTCTCGCGTCGGGGTGCTGCTCCGCACTCCGCAAGGCCCCCGAACAGGACCTCGCGACGGGCCGGGTCCCTTGCGATCAGCAGGGGTTCGGGAATCCGGCCAGCCCCGGTGCCGGCGCAGAACCGCATCTGACCTGCTCATTTCGCGGCGCGCTGGATCCCTGCTCCCGTCCGTGGCGCCAAATGGCTCGCAATGGCGCCATGTATGCGCCATCATGGCGCCATGAGTGACGCGCTCGTCGGCCTCGCAGGCCGTGGGGCGCGTTGCGCGGGGTGGGTCATCAAGGGGGTCGGACCATGGAGACAGCAGTGCGGAGCCGGCGGCAGGCGGCGCCCGGCACGTTCACGGCCTTCGCCCGGTTCGTGTTCTGCGGCGGAGGGGTGGGGCTCGCCGCCGGCTTCGCCGTGGCCGCCCTCGCCTCCTGGGTTCCCTGGGTCCTGGCCAATGCCCTGATCACCGCGGTCTCCACGCTCCTCGCCACCGAGCTGCACGCCCGTTTCACCTTCGGTGCGGGTGGGCGCGCGACCCGGCGCCAGCACGTGCAGTCGGCCGGGTCCGCGGTGGCGGCGTACGGGGTGACCTGCGTGGCGATGCTCGTCCTCCAGCAACTGGTGGCGGCGCCCGGGGCGGCGCTCACTCAGGTCGTCTACCTGTCGGCCTCCGCACTCGCCGGTGTCGCACGGTTCGCGGTGCTCCGCCTCGTCGTCTTCGCCCGCGGCCGTGCACAGGCGGCGGCCGGCGTCCGCACCACCCGGCCCGTCCCCACGACCGCGGTCCGTCCCGCGGAGCTCTGCCGAGCCGCCTGACTGCTCCGGCCGGGAGGTCGGCCCGAGCGGTCAGGGCATTTCGTCCGGGTCGCACGTCGCGCGGCGCAGGCCGATCGTGCGCAGAGCCCGCATCAGCCCCTCCTCGTCGCCCGCGCGGACGAGGTGCACGGCCCCGTCGACGGCGACGACATCGAGGTCGCCGGGGGCCCGTTCGGCCCTCGTGCGGAGCACCACTCCGCTCGGCGGATCGAGCGCGCGTACCCCCTGGAACACGCCCAGCGCGGCCGGATCGTCGCCGAAGCTGCCGGACAGGGTGAGCACCGTGATGTCGGGAAGCAGGATCCGGGCGTGCGCCAGGGCGATGCCGGGCGTGTGGGCGTGGGAGATGACGCGGAAGTGCGGGTTGCGCTGAATCCGCGACCGCAGGAGCTCCAGCTCCGCGCCCTCCGGTACGCCGACCACCAGCACCGTCATCACAGTGCCCCATTCTCCGTGGTGGCCGTGCGCCCGTCGAGCGGGGCACCGGGACGCGCGCCGGGCCGAATCTTCGGGCCGTGTTGCGATGAGTACGGGCCGCGTGGCCGGTCTACCCTGCAGACCCATTGCCCGGGAGGAACGGCAGATGACCGATATGAGAACTTTCGACCTGGGGCCCCAGACCCGGATCGTCGCCCGTTTGGCGGCGGCCGTCCCGGACGCCGCGCTCGCAGACCGGACGCCCTGCCCGGCGTACACGGTCGGCGACCTCCTGGGTCACCTCACGGGACTCGCCGTCGCCTTCCGCGACGCCGCCCGCAAGGACCTGGGCTCCACGACGGACACGGACCCCGGCTCGGCTGCTCCCGCACTGCCCGTGCACTGGCGCGAGGAACTGCCCGCCGTCCTCGGCGAACTGGCCGAGGCATGGACGGATCCGGCCGCCTGGACCGGTATGACCCGCGCCGGCGGCGTGGACCTGCCCGGTGACGTCGCGGGCGCGGTGGCCGCCGACGAACTGGTGGTGCACGGATGGGACCTGGCCCGGGCCACCGGCCAGGAGTACGCCCCCGACCCGGCCGCGCTGACCGCCTCGCACGCGTTCCTGCTGGCTGCCGCCGCGGAGAACGACCGCGGCGGGGGCATCTTCGGCCCCGTCGTGCCCGTCCCGGACGACGCCCCGCTGCTGGATCGGGCCGTCGGGCTGAGCGGACGTGACCCGGGCTGGAAGCCGCCGGCGTCCCCGTGACGTGGGCGGGCCCGCCCGGGCCCCGCGGATCCCGGCTCTCAGGTCTGGCACTGCTTCGTTGCCGCGGGGGACCAGCCGCTCCAGGCGGCGCCGTCGGCCCGGGCGTGGACCCGGATCTCCACCTTCACGGGGCCGCAGACCCGGGTGGTGCTGCCCACCTCGAGCGGGCCGACGGTCTGGCCGGCCCCGACGTAGGTGCGCCCGCTGCCGATCTTCTCCCAGTGACCGCCGTCGACCACGCGGAAGAACGCCTCGTAGGAGACGTTGAGTCCCTTGGTCCCGGTGTTGCGCGCCCTGATGTGCGCGGTGATGTCCCGCGTGGGGAACCTGCCCGCCGATCCCCGCTGGGCACTGATGCAGCCGTTGACGGCCACCCGGCCCGTCGACGTGCCCCCGCCGCACGCGACCGCCGCGGCGTGCGCCGGGGCCGGGATCGCCAGCAGGGTCAGCGCGGCTGCGCCCAGGACCGTTCCGGTACGCCTCAGGTGCACGGTCTCATTCCTTTTCGTCGAGCCGTCAGGCCGTCGAGCACTCTCTCCGGAGAGACCATGGCCCGAGCCGAGGCGCGATGAGCAGGCTTTCAGTGGCTTTTTCCCTCAAATGGGTGCAGGTGACCCACCGGGTCGCCGGGGAACCAGGCCGCAGATCACCGCGCTGCCGGCATCGCCGCCCCCTCGCGGGCCAGGAACCGGCGGATCTCGCGGACCGCCGCGCCGCCCGCGCGGTTGGCGCCGATGGTCGACGCCGACGGACCGTACCCCACCAGGTGGATCCGTTCGTCGCGGACGGCCCGGGTCCCCTCGACCCGGATGCCGCCGCCCGGTTCGCGCAGGTGCAGCGGGGCGAGGTGGTCGACGGCCGCGCGGAATCCGGTGGCCCACAGGATGACGTCCGCGTCGACCCGGGTCCCGTCCGCCCAGGCGACACCGGTGGCGGTGATCCGGTCGAAGACGGGCCGCCGGGCGAGGACGCCCGAGTCCAGGCCGGCCCGGACGGCTTCGTTCAGCGGGAGCCCGGTCACGCTCACCACGCTCTGCGGCGGCAGACCCCGGCGTACCCGTTCGTCCACCAGGGCCACCGCGGCCCGGCCCTCGGCCTCGCCGAAGCTTCCGTCGCGGAAGACCGGCGGCCGCCGGGTCACCCATGTGGTCCCCGCCGCGACCTCGGCGATCTCCAGCAGGTGCTGCACCGCCGAGGTGCCACCGCCCACGACGATCACCCTGGCTCCGGCGAACTCCTGCGGCCCCGGATAGTTCGCGGTGTGCAGCTGGCGGCCGCGGAAGGTCTCCTGACCCGGGTAGCGCGGCCAGAACGGGCGGTCCCAGGTTCCCGTGGCGTTGATCAGGGCGCGCGGCGACCAGACCCCGGCCGAGGTCTCCACCCGGAGCCGCCCCGCGTCCCCCTCGCGTACGGCGGACACGTCCACGGGGCGGCGTACGCGCAGGTCGAAGCGGTCCTCGTAGGCGGCGAAGTACTCCCCGATCACCTCGGACGACGGCCGCAGCGGGTCGGCGTCCGTCAGCTCCATGCCGGGCAGTGCGTGCATGCCGTGGACCTTGCCGTAGGTGAGCGAGGGCCAGCGGAACTGCCAGGCGCCGCCCGGCCGGGGCGCGTGGTCCAGGACCACGTGGTCGATGCCCGCCCGCGCCAGGTGGTGGGCGCCGGACAGCCCGGCCTGCCCGGCGCCGATGACCACCACGTCGACAGCCCCGGATCGGACCGCTTCCGCCGGTTCTCCCGGCTCCGCCGCGTACCGCACCATTTCGTTCACGGTTCTACCAACTTGCGGCGGGCGCCGGATCTTCCCGGGCTACGGCGCGAGCAGCCCGCGGGCCGCCAGCTCCGGGGTCACCCCCTCGCCGAACCAGTAGGCCTCCTCCAGATGCGGATGGCCCGACAGGACGAAGTTCTCGATCCCGAGCGCGTGGTACTCCTCGATCCGGTCCGCCACGTCCCCGTGGCTGCCGACCAGGGCCGTCCCGGCGCCGCCGCGGACCAGGCCGACGCCCGCCCACAGGTTCGGCGAGATCTCCAGCCCGTCCCGGGAGCCGCCGTGCAGGGCCAGCATGCGCTGCTGCCCCACCGACTCGCTCGCGCCCAGCAGGGACTGCGCGCGGGTGATGTCCGCGTCGGACAGGTCCCCGAGCAGTCGGTCCGCCGCGCCCCAGGCCTCCTTCGCCGAGTCGCGGGAGATGGTGTGCAGCCGGATGCCGAACCGGACCGTCCGCCCCCGCTCCTCGGCCAGCGAGCGGATCCAGTTCGCGTCAACCGGTGCCGGTGCCGGTCTCAATGTCGGTACCGCTGCGGCGCAGCGTCGCCAGGACCGGACCGGTCGGCTGCAGGGTGAGCCCCGGGAAGACCCCGACCCGTTCGCTTCCGCTGTCCAGGTGGAACCGCTGCGCCAGCACGGCCAGTACGAGCGCGGCCTCCACCAGCGCGAACCGCGCTCCCAGGCAGGCCCGCGGGCCGCCGCCGAAGGGAAACCAGGCGTGTTCGGGCACCGGATGCGGAGCGTCCGCGTCCCACCGCTCCGGAAGGAAGGCCTCCGGGTCCGGGAACCATCGGGCGTCCCGGTGCACCGACCAGGGGCTGGTCCACACCGAGGTCCCGGCCGGCACCGCGCGCCCGCCGAGGGTGGCCCCCTCCGTGGCCACCGCCGAGATCAGCCAGATCGGCGGATAGATCCGCAGGGCCTCCTTGACCACCTGCTGGGTCCAGGGCAGCCGCGCGTAGTCGTCGTAGGTCGGCAGCCGTCCGCCGAGCACCCGGTGCAGCTCCTCCGTCAGCCGGGCCCGCGCCCGGGGCGCCCCCGACAGGAGCTGCCAGGCCCAGGTCAGGGTGGTCGAGGTGGTTTCGTGGCCGCCGATGTAGAGGGTGATCGACTCGTCCCGCAGCTCCGTGCGGGAGAGCGGTCCGCCGTGTTCGTCGCGGGCCGCGAGCAGTCGGCTCAGCAGGTCGTCCCGCTCCGCGCCGGCGTTCGATGCCGCCTCGTGCTCCCGTATGACGTGCTCGATCTCCCGGTCGAGCACCGCCACGGCCTCCCGCATCCGGCGTCGCCCGGGCGTGCGCACCCACGGCGGCAGGAACAGCGTCAGCCCCCGGAACTCGGCCCCCAGTTCGCGCTGCGCCGTGGCCATGGCCGCGCTGATGGGCGCCTCCCGGCCGGCGGCGTCGCTCCCGAACAGCGTGCGCACCGCGATCCGCTGGGTGAGTCCGGCCATCTCCCGGTGTACGTCTATCCGTTCGCCCGCTCGCCAGCCGCTCGCCAGGGCGTCCGCGCACTCCACCATCGTGGCGGCGTACGAGCGCACCTGGCGGGGCCGGACGGCGGGCTGCACCAGGGCCCGCTTGCGCCGCCAGTCGTCCCCGGTGGCGACGACCACCCCGTTGCCGAGCAACTGGCGAAAGGCCCAGCCCAGTTCGGTCGGGCGGAAGGTGGACTCGACTGCTCCGAGCAGTTCGCCGGCGTGCTCGGGCCGGGAGACGAGGATGTTGCGCTGCGGGCCGAGCGCCCAGGGCACCCAGTCCCCGTAGCCGTCGCGCAGAGACTCGAAGAAGGCCAGCGGATCGCGGGCGAATGCGGGCAGGTTGCCGAGCAGCGGCCATCGGCGCGGTCCGCCGCTGCGGGCGCCCGGGGTCAAGGTCGCGGTCACGCAGGCATGGTGACAGCCGCCCCCCGCAGGGCGCCAGAGAGCGGACCGGGTCTCCTCGGCGGGTCTCTGCATCGTTGACAGATAGTCGGCGCGCAGATAATCTCCGGGCAGATCGTCTACTCAGGGAGACCCGCCATGTGGGAGTACGAGCACAGCATCGAGACCGGCGCCACCCCCGAGGCGATCTGGCGGCTCTGGGCGGACGTGGAGAACTGGGGTGCCTGGAACGCCGAGATCCAGAAGATCGAGATCAGCGGCCCGTTCACGGCCGGAGCGCGGATCACGATGACACCGCCGGGGGACGACCCGATCGTGCTGCGCATCGCCGAGGCGGTCGAAGGGGAACTGTTCGTCGACGAGGCGCGCTTCGACGGCCTGCTGCTGCGGACCATCCACCGGATCGACCGGATCGACCCGGACCGGATCCGGGTGGTGTACCGGATGGAGATCACCGGCAACGGCGCCGACGAGGTCGGCCCGCAGATCGGCCCGGGCATCACCGCCGACTGGCCCGACACGATGGCCGCGCTGGCCGGGCTGGCGCTTCGCTGATGCCCCTGAGCCCCGGCGAAAGCCCCGGATTCCTGCTGTGGCACGCCACCCTGCGCTGGCAGCGCGACATCGCCGCGGCCTTGGCCCCGCTCGATCTCACCCATGTGCAGTTCGTGCTGCTCGCCTGCACCTGGTGGCTCAACGGCCAGGGTGAGCAGCCCAATCAGCAGGCACTCGCCCGCCAGGCCGGCACCGACGTCAAGATGACCTCCCAGGTCCTGCGCACCCTGGAACACAAGGGGCTCGTCGAGCGTGAGGTCGACCCGGCCGACACCCGCGCCAAACGGCTGCGCGTCACCGGCGCCGGCGCCGACCTGGCGCCACGGGCGATCGCCGCCGTCGAGCGCGTCGACGCGGAGTTCTTCCGGCCGGTGCCCGTGGGTGACGCGGTGGCCCTGCTCGGCCGCTTGGCCCGTCCCGAGGCCTGACGCCCCGGTCGCGAACGCGCCCGGGTGTCACCGGGGGGTGGAGAACTCGACCGGGCTCAGCCGCCGTGGCGCGCGGTCAGCCAGCCGTACGCCGCGTCCGCGGTGAACTCCGGCTGCCCGCCCGGGAAGAGGAGCCCGGCGGACGCGAAGGCGGGGTCATCCGCGATGTCCGGCGCGTACGGGACCGCCATGCAGGCCATGCCCGCGGCCCGGGCGGCCCGCACCCCGGGCGCCGCGTCCTCGACGACCACGCAGTCGGCGGGCTCGGCGCCCAGCCTGCGGGCCGCTTCCAGGAACACGTCCGGAGCGGGCTTGCCGTGCGCGACCTCCTCGGCGGAGACCACCGTGGTCAGCAGTGCGTCCAGCCCGGTGCCGGCCAGGACGGCGTCGATCGCCTCGAGGGAGGAGCCGGAGGCCACCGCCATCGGCACGCCCTCCGTGCGCAGCCGCTCGACGAGCCCCCGCATCTGCGGGAAGACCTCGGTCCGGGTGCGGGCCAGCTCCAGGTAGGCGGCGTTCTGCTCGGCGAGCAGCCGGTCGACCGGCGCCGGGATCCCGTACCGCTCCCGCAGGATCTCCAGGGTCTCCCTCGTGCCGATGCCGATGAAGCGGGAGTGCTGCTCCCACGTGAAATCGGGGACCCCGTGCCGCTCCAGGGTGCGGCGGCCGGACTCGTAGTAGTTCGGCTCGCTGTCCACGAGGGTGCCGTCGAGATCGAATATGACGGAAATCATCCGTTGCGCCCGCCCTGACTGTTGCGTCCTGTCGGCCCATCCTGTCAGCTTTTGCCGGCACTCCTGCCGACGGATTCGACCAGCGGCAGCAGCCGGTGCGCCACCCGCTCGCGCAGGGCCACCTCCGTCCGGGTGCGGACCACGCCCGGGAGCTGGATCAGCTGCTGGATCACATCCTCCAGGTGCCCGTTGTCCCGGGCCGCGACGCGGGTCAGCAGGTCCCCGCCGCCGGTGATCGAGAAGGCCTCGATGATCTCCGGCACGGCGGCCAGCGCGTCACCCACGTCGTCCAGATGGCCCTGGGTGACCTCGATGTGCACGAACGCCAGCACCGGGTGGCCCAGCGCCGCGGGGGAGAGCACCGGTCCGGTGCCGGTGATCACGCCCGTGCGCTCCAGCCGGTCCAGCCGCGCCTGCAGGGTGCCGCGCGCGACGCCGAGGATGCGGGCGTACTCGCGGACGCTGGTGCGCGGCTGCTCGATCAGCAGGCGCAGGATTCTGGTGTCGAGCTCGTCCACCGCCACGCCCCGACTGTACCAATGGCCCCGTTCACCCCGGTCGTTCCCGGCCAGGGGCCGACGGCGGCAGCGTGTGCAGGGCGACATGCCCCAGATACGCCGTCAGGCCCACCGCCACCACGATCACGGCAGGTGGCAGCAGCAGCCATCCCACGGTCCAGCCGGCCCCCACCAGCAGGGCCCCGACCAGGCCGCCGAGGAACATCGCCACGATGGAGAGACCGCGCCGCACCCAGGTGGCCGATCCGTACGCGGCGTCGCCCGGCCCCAGGGTGGAGCCGCCGAGGAAGGCCGTCATCGACCGGGTGACGAGGGTGGTCGGCACCCCCGGGACCTTCGATCGCATGATGGTGAGGGTCCGCATCCCCATCGCCAGCGAGAGGACCGCCGTGACGATCAAATGCCGGTGGGTCGGGGACCCGTAGTGCGGTGCGAGACCCCATCCGAGGCCCGCCGCGAGCAGGATCAGCCCGGCTTCCACGGCGAGGCCGTAGACGAACCACCGCCGCCCGCGGACCTCCTCCGTCAGCTCCATCCGGGCCCCGCACGCCACCCCCACGACGAAGGCGACCAGCGAGACCGCGGACGGCAGGGCCGGCAGCTCGCCCGCCCGTGCGGTCCCGAAGGCCAGGAACAGCACATTTCCCGTCTGCATCGCCGTGAACACGGGCCCGAGCGCGAGCAGGCTCACGGCCTCCACCAGCCCGGTCACCACCGTCAGTACGAGCATCAGCGTCGGCAACGCCGGCCCGGCCCGGCGCGCACCCCCCGCGGCCCCGGTTTCACGGCTCTCGTCCATGACGCCCGACAGTGACACGCCCACCCGGGTCCCCCCGCGCCGACATGCCGGAACGCATAGGGTCCGGAGGATGAGTGACCTGTTGCTGGTGAGGCACGGCGAGACCGCCTGGAGCGCGAACGGGCGGCACACGGGACGCACCGACATCCCGCTGACCGCGCGCGGAGTCGAGGAGGCCATCTCACTGGCCCCCTTCTTCCGGGACCGGCAGCCCGCACTGGTGCTGACCAGCCCGCTGCGGCGGGCCGTCGCCACCGCGCAGCTCGCGGGGCTCACCGGCGGCGAGCCCGACCCCGACCTGTACGAGTGGGACTACGGCGGCTACGAGGGGATCACCACCGCGGAGATCCGGCGGACGACCCCGGACTGGTCCCTGTGGACCCACGGCGTTCCGCCCGGTGACGCCGAGCACCCCGGCGAGAGCGCCGCCCAGGTGGGGGCCCGGGCCGACCGCGCCCTGGCCCGCGTCGCCCCCGTGCTCGGCGCGGACGGCGGCGACGTGGTCCTGGTGGCCCACGGCCACTTCCTGCGCGTCCTCACCGCCCGCTACCTGCGCCTGGAGCCCGAGCACGGCCGGCTCTTCCTGCTGCGCACCGGAACCGTCAGCGTGCTCTCCACGGAGCACGCCCTCCCGGTGATCGCGGGCTGGAACACCCGCCCCTGACCCCGTTCGCCTCGCCTCGCGCGGCGGTGCCGTCTGCGTGACCATTCGTACATGGGTCACGACTCGTACATGGACCGGGGCGGTGCGGGTGCCGGGCCGGAGCAGGAGGGCCGGCAGGAACCGGGGCTCAAGGCCAACGCGATCGGATTCCTCGACGCGCTCGTCATCGGCCTGAACTCGACCTCGCCCGCCTACTCCCTGGCGGCCGTCCTCGGCCCGATCGTGGCGCTGGTGGGGATCTACGCACCGGGTGTGATGCTGGCCTCCTTCGTCCCGATGCTGCTCATCGCCGCGGCCTTCTACTACCTCAACAAGGTCGACCAGGACTGCGGGACGACCTTCTCGTGGGTCACCCGGGCCATGGGCCCCTGGGCGGGCTGGCTCGGCGGCTGGGCCATCGCCATGACCGGTGTCCTGGTCATCGGCTCGCTCGCGGACGTCGCGGTGCACTTCGGCCTGCTCGCCGTCGGACTCGACAGCTGGGCCGCGAACGCATGGATCCGGCAGATCCTCACCGTCGTGGTGATCCTGGTCATGACCGGGATCTGCGTCATCGGCACCGAGCTCTCGGCCCACCTCCAGGACATCCTCATCCTCGCCCAGGTCTTCTTCCTGCTGGCCTTCGCCGTGGTCGCCATCTACCGCGTCTACGCCGGCACCAGCACCCTGGAGGAGATCGAGCCCTCCCTCTCCTGGCTCAACCCCTTCGGCGCCGGCGGCGCCGCCCTCACCGGAGGGCTGCTGCTCGGCGTGTTCATCTACTGGGGATGGGAATCCGCGGTCAACCTCACCGAGGAGGTCGAGAACTCCGCCACCGCGCCCGGCAAGGCAGGCATCTGGTCGACGGTGATCCTCCTGGTCACCTACCTGTCCGTGGGCTTCGCGGTCGTCGCCTACGCCGGAACCGCCTACCTCGCCGAGAACGCGGGCGAGGAGGAGGCGATCTTCGCGGTGCTCGCCCACGAGGTCATGGGCGGCTGGGACTGGGTGGTGCTCCTCGCGGTCTCCACGTCCGCGCTCGCCTCCACCCAGACCACGATCATCCCCGCTTCCCGTACCGCCCTGTCCATGGCCCGCCGGCACGCGCTGCCGCACGGGCTGGCGCAGATCCACCCGCGGTTCCGGACCCCGGACGTGAGCACGTGGTGGGTGGCCGGCATCGCCATCGGCTGGTACCTGGTCGTCAACCAGATCAGCGAGAACGCGCTCCTGGACTCGCTCACCGCGCTCTCCCTGCTCATCGCCTTCTACTACGCACTCACCGGCCTGGCCTGCGCCATCTACTACCGCCGCCACCTGCTGGAGAACGTGCACAACTTCCTGCTGATCGGAGTCGGTCCGGTGCTCGGCGCCGGCCTGCTGGCCTGGCTGCTGGTGGAGTCGATCGGCGACATGTCCAACCCGGAGAACTCGGCCAGTGGCGCCTCCTGGTTCGGGCTCGGCCCGCCCCTGGTCATCGGCATCGCCATCGCGCTCGTGGGCGTGGCCGTCATGTGCTTCTGGCGGGTACAGGACGGCAGGTTCTGGCAGGAGCGGCGCTCGGTCGTCGACCCGGCCCTCGTCCACGCCGGGAAGGGCGAGGGGGTTTCCTGATGTCCGTGGTCCTCGGGTACGACGAGTCACCGGGCGCCGAACGGGCCCTGCAGGTGGCCCTGGAGGTGGCCACAGCCTTCGGCGAGCCCCTCGTCCTCGTGTACGGCGCGGCCGCTCCGGGGCCCACGGGCGAGGAGTACCGGGCCCACCGCGAGGCCGTACGCCAGGCCGGCCGCAGCGCTCTGGCGCACGCCGTCGAGGAGGCCGACGCGGCCGGCGTGCCGACGGCGGTCGAAGTGGCCGACGCAAAGCCCGCCCAGGCGCTGCTGGACGCCGCCGAGCGCCACCGCGCCCGGGTCATCATCGTCGGCAGCTGGGGCGACAGCCCGATGCGCGGAGCCCTGCTCGGCTCCACCCCGCACAAGCTCCTGCACCTGTCGCCGATCCCGGTCCTGTGCGTACCGACCGGGCCGGAGGGCGCCTGAACGTCCGAACAGCCGTGGTGCGGCCGCGTCGGACGACGCCCCCGGCCCGGTACCGGTCGTCGGCCGCCCGTCAGGGACCGGAGAGGGCGTTCTCGGGCTCGGCCTTCACCGGGGCCCCGCGGTCCACCTCCTTCCCCGCGCGCAGCCGGGTCAGGGCCGGGCTGGTGATCGCCGTCGTCACCAGGGCCATCAGCACCAGCATGGTGAACAGCTGCGGCCCGATGACACCGAGTTCCAGCCCGACGTTGAGCACCACCAGCTCGGTCAGCCCCCGGCAGTTCATGAGGGCGCCGATCGACAGGGCCTCGCGCCACGGTCTTCCACAGGCGCGCGCCGCACCCGTCGCGCCGCCCCATTTGCCGAGGAAGGCGACGAAGAGGATGGCGGCCGTCCACAGCCACAGTTCCGGCGAGGACGTCAGGCCCCCGATGTCCGTACGCAGCCCCGTGTGCACGAAGAACAGGGGCAGCAGCACGGGCACCGTGAACGCGCGCAGCCGGGCCGCCGAGGCCTCGATGCGCTGCCCGGTACGCGGGGTGATCACCCCGAACAGGAACGCCCCGAACAGCGCGTGCACGCCGATCAGGTCCGTGGCCAGCGCGGACAGGCTCAGCCCGCTGAAGATCGCCACGAGGACCGCCGCGTCCCCGCCGCGGTCCACGCGGCCCGCCCAGCGGGCCAGGAGCGGTCGCACCGCGTACAGCATCACCAGGGTGAAGGCCACGGCGAGCCCGGCCGTGGTGGCCGCCTCCATCGGGGACCCGGCCGTCGAGAGCGCCACCACCAGCGCCAGCAGGCACCACGCGACGACATCGTCCACGGCCGCGCAGGCCATGGCGAGGGCGCCGAGCGGGGTCCCGTACAGGCCCCGGTCGATGAGGATCCGGGCGAGCACCGGGAACGCGGTGATGCTCATGGCCACCGCCATGAACAGGGTGAACGGCATCCGGCCCACCCCCTCGGGGGCGAACCCGTCGTACAGCGCGAGGGCGAGCAGCGCGCCCAGGACCAGCGGCAGCAGCATGCCCGCCTGGCTCACCGCCACCGCGACCCGGGTGTGACCGCGCAGGCTCCCCAGGTCCAGCTCCAGCCCGACCAGGAACATGAAGGCGAGCAGCCCGAGCTGCCCGAGCACCGAGGTGTACGGCAGTACGGACGGCGGGAAGAGCGCGTGCTGGGCCTGCGGCCAGAGCCAGCCCAGCAGCGAGGGGCCCAGCAGGATGCCGGTGGCGATCTCGCCCACCACCGGGGGCTGTCCGAACCGGCGGCAGACGGCGGCCCCCACCTGGCTCGCCAGGATCACCACCGGAACGGCGACCAGCAGGGCGGGCAGCGGGTCAACGGACGACACGGGTACCTCCTTCGGGCGCGGCGGGTCGCAGGGCGGTCGGCAGGTCGCGGTGCGGGGCCGGCTGCGCCGCCGGCTGGGGAGCCGTGGCCGCCGCGGACCAGGGGGCGTAGCGGCGCAGCCCGTAGAGCAGCGGCTGGCGGTCGTCGCGCACGGTCACCCGCCCGACCTCGGCGAAGACGGCCGTGTGGTCCCCGAAGCCGACGGTTCTGACCACGGCGCAGTCCGCGACGGCGTGGGCGGCCGCCGTCAGGTGCGGTCCGCCCGCCCCCAGCGGAAGCCGCCACTCGACGCGGTCGAAGCGGTCCGGCGCCCCGGAGGCGAACAGGTCCGAGGTGCCGCGGGCCCGCTCGTGCAGCAGGTTGAGCGCGAAGTGCCCCTCGGCGAGCAGCACCGCGAGGGTCGGGCTCGCGGCCCGTATGCACACCACGAGCGTCGCCGGTTCGAGGGCGACGCTCGCGAGGGAGGTGCAGGTCAGGCCGTGCGGCACGGAATCGGAATCGAGGGTGGTGACGACGGACACCCCGGTCGGGAAGGCGGCCATGAAGGGACGGAGGTCCGCAGGCCGGCCCCCGGCCGACTCGTCCGGTGCGGCGGGGTGGGGCACGGAGCGATGGGGCATGTCTGACTCCCTGAGGTGGCTGAAGCAACTGCGGCCCGGCAGCCGGCGAAAGTGCCGTGCTGCCGGGCCGCCCGAGCGGTGGGCCTTACGCGCCGTGCAGTTGGCGCAGGTAGTCGTAGGCACTGGGCAGGGTCTCCAGCAGATTCTGCTGCTGGCGCTTGACCGTGTCGAAGAGGGGTTCGGCACCGGCCACCGAGTCCGGGCGGTGCGCCAGGGAGGGCAGCGGGGCGTCCGGCTCCAGGCCGAGGCCCGCGAAGATGCAGTAGTAGCTGCCGTTGGTCCAGAAGTTGCGGAACTCGGCCTCGAAGTTGCCGTAGTACGTCGACTCGTCGGTGATCGGCGAGTTGATGGGCAGGCCGGCCTTGTAGGCGGAGATCTTCTGCTGGATGTTGTCGGGGAGGGTCAGCTTCTTGTTGGCCTGCCAGAACGGCGTGTCGTTGCGCGGCGCGTAGAAGAAGTGCGCCTGGATGAAGTCGCGGGTGTCGTCGAACATCACCTCGATCTCGCGGTTGAAGCTGTTGACCAGGCCCTCGTTGAAGGTCTTGTCCGGGAAGTGCTTGGCCAGCTGGTAGATGGCGGCGGTGATGAAGTAGATGCCAGTCGACTCCAGCGGCTCCAGGAAGCAGGAGGACAGGCCGATGCTCACGACATTCTTCACCCACGCCCGGCGGTTGCGGCCCACGCGGAAGCGAATGTGGTTGAACTTCGTCTCCTCCACGTCCAGGCCCCACATGTCCGCGAACTCGCGGGTGGCGGTGTCCTGGTCGGTGAACTTGCTGGAGTACACGTAGCCGGTGCCGAAGCGCCCCAGCATGGGGATCTTCCACGCCCAGCCGGACGACATGGCGATCGCCGAGGTGTACGGCTCCACACCGTTCGCCTCGTCGTCGTGCGGGACCGCCGTCGCCACCGCGCTGTCGCACAGCAGGTGGTCGCTCATGTCGATGAAGGGCTCCTCCATCGCCTGGTTGATCAGCAGGCCGCGGAAGCCCGAGCAGTCCACGAACAGATCGGCGTCCAGGGCCAGTCCGCCCTTGGTGTGCAGCGTGGTCACGTAGCCGCGGTCGTCCTGCTCGACGCGCACCATCTCGTCCTGAACGTGGTTCACGCCCTGCTTCTCGGTGCTGAACCGGCGCAGGAAGTCGGCGACCAACTGGGCGTCGAAGTGCCAGGCGTACCGGGTGGCCGGACGGCCGTCGAGCCAGCGCGGGGCCTTCATGGCGTCCATCACGGGGGGCTCGCGGAAGCAGGCGTAGTCGAACGGCTCGGTGGTGCGGCCCTCGTACTTGCGCTTGAACCAGTAGTGCGACAGCGGGGTCTGGTCGTAGTCGGGGAGCAGCCCGAAGGGGTGGTAGAAGTGGTCGGGGCCGCCACCCGGCAGCTCGCGCGCCGTCGACTCGCCCTGCCCGTCGGTCCTCCAGTTGACGAAGCGCACGGCCATCTTGAAGCTCGCGTTGCACTCCCGCATCCACTCGTCCTCGGCGATGCCCAGGTAGTCGAAGAAGGAGCGCTGCAGATTGGGCACGGTGGCCTCGCCGACACCGATGCGCGGGATCGACGGCGCTTCGAGCACGGTGATGTCGACCGTTCCCTGCAGCGCCTTTCCGAGGTATGCGGCCGTCATCCAGCCGGCCGTGCCGCCGCCCAGGATGACGACCTTCTGAAGCCGGGTGTCGCTGCTGGTCATGAAACAGCCCTCATTTCGGATTCGGCGGTTCGGGTGGTCGTGCTCATCAGTGTCGAAAGCCGCCCTATCACCGCTCTACACCGATGCGATCCGGCCGTTGTAGGGCCGTCGTAGACCCCCCGGACACACTCCTCGCAGGCAGAGCGGCAGGCTGAAAACCACCGGGAGGACGCGATGACCACCGCAGCGAACGGGACGGCGGGGCCGGCGGTACGGGTCCGCTTCCTGGGCGACTTCGAGCTGACCGTCAACGGCACCCCCGTCCAGCGCTGGCGGGCCGGCAAGGCCCGTGGCCTGTTCCAGTACCTCGTCGTCCACCGCGGCCAGATGCTCACCCGCGACCGGCTCTACGCCTCCCTGTGGCCCGGCGCCGACGCCGCCGCGGGCAGCTCCCTCAAGGTGGCCGCCCACGCACTGCGCCGGGTGCTCGACGCCCACCCCGACCGCCCCGGCGACTCCGGGATCCGGCTGGTCTACCGAGACTTCGGCTACGTCCTGCACATCACCGGGCTCTGGTCCGACCTCGACCGCTTCCAGGAACTGGTGCACACCGGGCTGCGGGCCGCCGCGGCCGGCGACGCCCCGCTCGCCCGCACCCGGCTGCGCGCGGCGCTCGCCCTCTACGGCGGCGAGTTCCTGCGCGGCGAGAGCGCCGACTGGGTCGTCGAACAGCGCGAGTACCTCAGGGCGCTCGCCCTGCGGGCCCTGGGTGCGCTGCGCGCCGACGCCGAGGCCCGCGAGGACTTCGTCGAGCTCATCGAGGTCTGCAGGCGCACGCTGGAGATCGACCGCCACCACGAGGAGACCTACCGCGCACTGATGGCCGCGCACGGCCGACGCGGTGAACTCGCCTGCGTACGCCGTTGGTACGAGCTCTGCGCCCGCCGGATGCGCGACGAGCTCGCCGTAGCCCCCGAACCGGAGACCCAGCGCCTGCTCGCCACCCTGCTCCCGGCCGCCGCCGCCCGCGCCGCCGCTCCCACCGGCTCCGCCGTGACCGGAGCCGCGCCCGCCACCGTCCGTGCGCTGCGGCCCGCGGCCCGCCGGGCCGGGACCCCCGCCTGGATCCCGGACGCCCGTACGACCGTCCTGGCACGCCCCGTACGGCGGGCCAGGCCCGACAACCGGGCCGCGGCCGCCCTGGCCCGCGCGGCCGACCAGGCGACCGCGTGACACCGACCCAGCTGTTCAGCGAGCCCGTGATTCCGTGACCGAGTGAGGACCCCATCGTGACCGTGCTGACCGTGCCGACCGAGCCACAGGACTCCAGACCGACCGGGGTCGAGCCCGATGCGGCGGCCCTGCCGCCCCGTTACACCGACCAGTGGATCGGCGGCGCCTGGGTCGCCTCCGACGCCGACGGCCGCCTGGTCGTCACCGACCCCGCCACCGAGCGCGCCCTGGCCACCGTGCCCGCGGGCACCGCCCGGGACGCCGACCTCGCCGCGCGCGCCGCCGCCGCCGCGTTCCCGCGCTGGGCCGCCACCCCGCTGCGCGAGCGCACCGCACTGCTGCGCCGGGTCGTCGAGGCCATGGAGGTCCGGGCCGACCGTTTCGCCGCGATCATCACCGCCGAGGTCGGGGCACCCGCCGGGATGGCCCGCCAGACCCATGTGGGGCTCTCCCTCGGCATGGCGGCGCACTGCGTCGAGACAGCCGCCTCCCACACCTTCGAGGAGCGCGTCGGCCATTCGCTCGTCGTGCGCGAGGCCGCCGGAGTGGCCGCGTGCATCACCCCGTGGAACACCCCCCTGCTGCTCACCGTGCAGAAGATCCTCCCCGCGCTCGCCGCCGGCTGCACCGTCGTGCACAAGCCGAGCGAGATCACCCCGCTGCACGCCCGGTTGCTCGCCGAGGCCGTCGCCGAGGCCGATCTGCCGCCCGGCGTCTTCAACATGGTGGTCGGCACCGGCGCCGCCGTCGGCACGGCGCTCGTCACCCACCCACTGGTCGACGTGGTCTCCCTGACCGGTTCCACCCGGGCCGGCCGGGAGGTCTCCGCACTCGGCGCGGACGGGGTCAAGCGCGTCCACCTCGAACTCGGCGGGAAGAACGCCAGCCTCGTCCTCGACGACGCCGACCTCGCCGCGTCCGTGGCCGCCACCGTCGACCAGATGCTCTTCAACACCGGCCAGACCTGCCTGCAGTGGAGCCGTCTGCTGGTGCCCCGGGACCGGCAGGACGAGGCCGTGCGGCTCGCCGACGAGGCCATGTCCGGGTACGTGACGGGGGACCCGCGCGACCCCGCCACCGACCTCGGCCCGCTGGTGTCCGCCGCCGCGCACGCCCGCGTCACCGGCCACATCCGGCGCGGCATCGACGAGGGCGCCGGCCGGCTGGTCCGCGGCGGCCCCGACCGGCCGGCCGGCCTGGACACCGGCTACTACGTCCAGCCGACGATCTTCGCCGACGTGGACCCGCTGAGCACGATCGGCCAGGAGGAGATCTTCGGCCCGGTGCTCTCCGTCATCCCCTACGACGACGAGGACCAGGCGGTCCGGATCGTCAACGGCACCCGCTACGGGCTGCACGGCGCGGTCTGGTCCGGCGACGGCGCCCGCGCGGAGCGGGTCGCCCGGCGCTTCCGCTCCGGCCTGGTGGACGTGAACGGCGGCCAGTTCAACCCGGCCGCCCCCTTCGGCGGGTTCAAGCAGTCCGGGATCGGCCGCGAGTGCGGCGCCGCCGGACTGGAGGCCTTCCTGGAGACCAAGTCGATGCAGCTCCCGCAGGGCGCGGGGGGCCAGGTGGTCGGCCCGCGGCTGCGGGCCACCGCGGCCGCCCGCCCCGCGGACACCGAGAGGAACGACGGATGACCGACCGGCACGCCGAGTCCGCCGGGGCCACCGCCCCGCGCGTACCGGCCGACGACGCACCGCCCCGCGCGGCCCGGGCGGAACCCGCCCCCGCCGGCCCGGCGGACGGCGCACTCCCGCCGCTGTTCGCCCGCCTGGAACGGTGGACCCGCGAACAGCCGAACGAGACCGCAGTCAAGGCCCTCGACGGCACCCTCACCTACGCGGCGCTCACCGCCCGCACCGCCCGGTACGCCACCGCACTCGCCGGAGCCGGAGTCGGCCCCGAGACCTCCGTCGGGCTGCTGCTCGGCCGGTCCCGGGAGAGCGTGCCCGCCCTGCTCGCCGTCTGGAGCCTCGGCGCGACCGCCGTCCCCCTGGACCCCGCGCACCCCGTCGAGCGCCTCGGCCGCGTCCTGCGCGACGCCGGGACCGCCGTCCTGGTCGCCCCCGCAGTGCCCACCGGGCTGGAACCCGGCGGGATCACCCTGCTGGCCCCCGCCGACATCCGCCGCAGCGCCCCCGGCGCGCTCGCGGTGTCCGTACCCGCCCCCGACAGCTGTGCGTACCTCATCTACACCTCCGGAACCACCGGCCGCCCCAAGGGGGTCGAGGTCACCTACCGGGGCCTGGACACCTTCGTCGACGCCCTCGGCGGTCTCGGCCTGCCACCCGGCGGGCTCGGCCTCAACGCCGTCTCTCCCGCCTTCGACGGCTGGCTCTGGTGCACCCTGCTCTACCTGACGCACGGCCAGGGCGTGGCCCTCGCCGACCTCTCCCTGGACGGGCTGCGCCAGGCCGCCGCCGAGGGCCGCGAGCTCCTGCCCGCCGGCCTGCGCACCGTGTCCCTCACCCCCTCGCTGCTCGCGGCCCACGGCGGCGGCATCGACACCGCCGAGGTGGTCGTGGTCGCCGGGGAGGCGTGCCCGGCCGCACTCGCCGAACGGTTCTCCCGTGGCCGCCGGCTGCTCAACGTCTACGGGCCGACCGAGGTGACCATCGCCGCGACCTGGGCCGACAGCCGACGAGGGGACGACGTGACCACCATCGGACGACCGCTGCCCGGCTACCGGGCCTATGTGCTGGACGAGGAGCTCCGCCCGGTGCCCGCCGGTGCCGAGGGCGAGCTCTACCTCGGCGGCCCCGCCGTCGCCCGCGGCTACCGGGGCCGTCCCGGACTCACCGCGAGCCGCTTCCTGCCCGATCCGTTCCAGGGCGGCGGCACGCGCATGTACCGCACCGGAGACGTGGTCGTCCGACGCCCGAGCGGCGAACTGGAGTACCGGGGCCGCCGCGATGATCAGGTGAAGATCCGCGGCCACCGCATCGAACTGGGGGAGGTGGAGCGGATCGCCGCCGAACTCCCCGAGGTCGTCGCCGCGGCCTGCTGCCCGCTCGCCTCCGGGCAGACCCTCGGCCTCGCCGTGGTCGCGGCCCCCGGTGCCGACCCGGCGGGCCTTGCCGCCCGGGTCGTGGAACGCTGCCGCAAGCAGCTGCCCGCGGCCGCCGTGCCCGGTACGGTCCGGGTGCTCGACCGGATCCCGACCCTGAGCACCGGAAAGGCCGACCGCGAGGCGCTGGCCAAGGCCCTGGCGGCGCCCGAAACGGCCCCCACCCCGCAGGCGGTGGCCCCGGGCGCCGGGGCGACCACCAGCGAGCGCATCGTGATGGCCGTCTGGGCCGATGTGCTCGCCACCGAGATCCCCGGACCCGACGCGGACTTCTTCGACCTCGGCGGCCACTCCCTGGCCGCGGCCCGCGCGGTGTCGGAGCTGCGCCGCGTCACCGGCCTGCGCGTCGGCCTCGGCGCACTGCTCGCCGAGCCGACGGCCGCGCACGTCGCCGCCGAACTCGACCGGCTCGCCGCCGAGCGGGAGGCGTCCGCCGCCGACCCGGCCGAAGACGCCGCCGAAGGGGCCTGAGCCATGGGCGCCTGGATCTCCACCTGGACGAACGACCCCGCGGAACGGGCCCTGCCCGTCCTGCTCTGCCTGCCGCCCGCCGGGGCCGGCTGCCAGCAGTTCCGCTCCTGGCAGCCCGCGCTGGCGGGCACCGCCCAGGTGTACGGCGTACAGCTGCCGGGCCGCGAGAACCGCTGGCGGGAGCCGATGCCGGAGACCTTCGACGAGGCCGTCGAAGCCATCGCCGCGCAGCTGCGGGAGATCGTCGCCGACGGCCGGCCGCTGATCGTCTTCGGCCACAGCTTCGGCGGCCTCCTCGGCTACGAGGTCTCCCGCCGGGTCCCCCCGCGGGCCCTGGTGGTCAGCGGCTGCCGGGCCCCCGGCCACTGGGACGGCGCCGGCCGCGGCATCGTCGACAACGGCGAGGAACTGGACAAGCTCTTCGACACGGCCGACCTCGACCCCCGGCTCCTCGACGAGGACACCCGCGCCCTGATGGTCGCGATGCTCCGCAAGGACGCCCAACTGTCCCTGAGCTACGTCCACAAGCCGGGCGTCCGCCTCGGCATGCCCGTCCACGCCTGGGGGGCCGACGGCGACGAGACCGTCAGCTCCCGGGAACTGGACGGCTGGGCCGCGGTCACCACCGCCGCCTTCACCCGGCACACCACCACGGGCGGCCACCACGCCGTACTGCGCCGCCCGCAGCCCGTACTGGACCAGCTGACCGCCCTGCTGCGGGTTGCGGGCGCGGATTCCCCCGCAGCTCCCGACCCCACCACGACCGGCGCCTGACCGCCCGACCGCCTGACCGCCCGACCGCCTGACCGCCTGACCGCCCGACGACCCGACCGCCCGTCCCGCCGCCCGTCCGACCGCCCACACCCGCCCGAGTCCGGAGGACACCGTGCCCACCACCCACCAGGTTCTCGTGAACCACGAGGGGCAGTACGCGCTGTACCCCGCCACACGCGAGACCCCCGACGGCTGGACGCCGGCCGGGTTCGACGGCACCGAGGACGAGTGCGCCGGCTTCGTGGACGCCCAATGGCCCGACACCCGCCCGCTCAGCCTGCGAGGAGCCTGAGATGGAGATCGACCTGCTCGACCCGGGCCCCTTCGGTCGCAACGACTTCTGGCCCACCTTCACCTGGCTGCGCGCCAACGCGCCCGTCCACTGGCACCCCGAGCCCGGCAGCGACGACGGCGGCTTCTGGGTGCTGAGCCGGCACCACGACATCAAAGAGGTCTACGCCGACAGCGACACCTTCAGCTCGGCCCGCGGGATGCGCCTCGGCAGCGACCCGGCGGCTGTCGCAGCCGTCGCCCAGCGCATGCTCATCGTCTCCGACGTCCCCCACCACACCCGCCTCAAGCGAGCCCTCCACCAGGCCTTCGGACCGCAGCAGATGCCGCGGCTGGAGGCGATGGTCGAGAAGGTGGTCGGCGAGCTGGTGACCGAGGCCGCCGAAGACGACGAACTGGACTTCATCGACCTCGCCAAGCAGCTCCCCAACCGGGTCGTCTGCGCCATGATGGGCATCCCGCGCGCCGACTGGGCCTGGATCGGGGCCCTGACCACCGACGCCTTCGACTCCCCGGACGACGAGGTACGCACCAACGCGCACTCGGAGATCTTCCTCTACTTCATCGAGCTGCTCGCCGAGCGCCGGGCCCGCCCCGGCGACGACCTGGTCAGCCAGATCGCCCACGACACCCTCGTGGACGAGGGCGACGGCGTCGAACGGCCGCTCAGCGACCACGAGATCGTCTTCAACCTCAACGGGGTGCTCTCCGGGGCCAACGAGACCACCCGCTACTCGGCGGCCGGCGCGGTCCACATGTTCGCCGAACACCCCGACCAGTGGCGGCTGCTGCGCGGCCTCGGCCCGGACGGCATCGCCCCGGCGGTTGAGGAGATCCTGCGCTGGACCACCCCCGGGGTGCACGCCCTGCGCACCGCCGTCCGCGACACCGAGATCAACGGGATCCCGGTGGCCCAGGGCGCCCGGGTGACCCTGTGGAACGTCTCGGCCAACCGCGACGAGGACGTCTTCGCAGACCCGCACTCCTTCCGGGTCGACCGCCGCCCCAACCGGCACGTCGCCTTCGGGCACGGCCGCCACCTGTGCCTCGGCGCGCGTCTGGCCCGGTTCGAACTGGGCGCCCTGCTCACCGAGATGCTCGGCGTGCTCGACGGCTTCGAACTGACCGGACCCGTCACCTTCAACTCCTCCAACTTCACCTGGGGGATCAACAGTCTCCCCGTGCGGCTGCTGCGCAGCCGAGCCTTCGCGAAGTAAGAAAGGGCCCGCACTGTGACCACCGCACTCGTCGACTTCAACCGTTCGGACGCCGCGTTTCCCGCCACGGGGTATCCGGAGCTCCTCGCCGAACAGGCCGCCCGCACCCCCCGGGCCACCGCCCTCGCACAGGGCGACCGCAGCTGGACCTACGCCGAACTGGAGGCCGCCACCAACCGGCTGGCGCACGCGCTGATCGCCCGCGGAGCCGCCGCCGGCACCCGCGTGGGCCTCTGCTACCCGCGCAGCGCCGAATACGTCATCGGCTCCCTCGCCGTCCTCAAGACGGGCGCCGCGATCGTCGCCCTCGACCCGGTCAACCCCGACGACCGGCTCGCGGCGATGATCGCCGACGCCGCCCCGCTGCTCGTCCTCACCCCCGCCGACCTCGGCCGCCGGATACCCGAGGACGTCCCCCGGGCCGAGGTCGCCACGGCCGGGCAGGGGCAGCCGGACACCGCGCCCGCGACCGTCACCGGACCCGACACCGTCAGCCACCTCATCTACACCTCCGGCTCCACCGGTACCCCCAAGGCCGTACTGGAGCGGCACGGCGCGCTCACCAACCTCGTGCACTGGACCACCCGTGCCTACGGGGTCCGGCCCGGCGACCGCGCCTCCTGGATGTCCACCCCCGGCTTCGCCGTCCAGATCATGGAGTGGCTCGCCTATCTGCCCGCCGGGGCCGCGATCCACATCCCCGAGGCCGGACAGGCGCAGACCCCGGAGCAGATCCGCGACTGGCTGGTCGGCGAGGGCATCACCCACACCATGCTGGTGGCGGCCCTGGCCGAGCCCGCGTGGGGCCTGGACTGGCCCGCGGACACCGCGCTGCGGATCCTGGTGACCACGGCCGAGCGCGTCCACAGCTGGCCGCCCGTCGACACCCCGTTCCGCGTCGTGATGACCTACGGCACCACCGAGACCACCAACGTCCTGTCCTGCCTCGACCTCGGCGCCGGCATCGACTTCACCAGCCAGGCCACCTCCGACGAGGTCCGCGCCACCCGCCAGGTCCCGGTCGGTGTGCCCATCGCCAACCTGCGCGTCCACCTCCTGGACGAGGACGGCAGCCCGGTGCCCGAGGGCGAGGTGGGCCGGCTGCACGTCTCCGGCGCCGGTGTCGCGGCCGGCTACCACGGCCGCCCCGAGCTCACTGCCGCGAAGTTCCACCCCAACTTCGTCGCCGACGACCCGCACCCGGTGCTCTACGACACCGGCGACCTCGCCCGCCGCCGCGAGGACGGCGCCGTGGAACTCCTCGGCCGCTCCGACTCCCAGGTGAAGATCCGCGGCTTCCGCGTGGAGCTCGGCGAGGTGGAGACCCACATCGCACGGCTCGACGACATCGCCGAGGCCGTCGTCGTCACCCAGGAGCGCGGCCCGGGCGACAAGCGGCTCATCGCCTACGTGTCGCCGGCCGGCGCGGCCGAACCGGACTCCGCCGCGGTACGCGCCGACGTGGCCCGCACCCTGCCCTACTACATGGTCCCCGCCACCGTCGTCGTGCTGCCCGTGCTCCCGCGGCTGCCCAACGGCAAGGTCGACCGGCGCAGCCTGCCCGAGCCCCCCGAGGGCCGCGACGCGGTCGGCGCCGGCTACGAGGCCCCCCGCAACGAGGTCGAGGACGGCCTGAGCCGGCTGTGGGCCGAGGCGTTCCGCACCGACGGCGTCGGCATCCACGACAACTTCTTCGAGCTGGGCGGGCATTCGCTGCTGGCCTTCCAGCTGATCGACGAGATCCGCCGCCGCTACAGCGTCGAGCTCAGCCTGTCCGACCTCTCCACCTGCCCCACGGTCGCCGAACTCGCCACCCTCGTCACCACCGAACGCACCGGCGGCCGCGGCTCCTTCGGCGGTCTCCCCGCGATCGTGCCCGACCCCGCCGCCCGGTTCGAGCCCTTCCCGCTCACCGAGAGCCAGCAGGCGCTGTGGATCGGCCGCGGCGGGCTCGTCGAACTCGGCAACGTCGGCTGCCACGGCTACTTCGAGTGGGAGAGCGAGCAGCTCGACGTGGCCCGCTTCGAGGGCGCCTGGCGCCGGCTCGTCGAACGCCACGACGCGCTGCGCACCCGCGTGCTGCCCGACGGCACGCAGCAGGTGTTCGAGGAGATCCCGGCCTACGAGATCCCCGTCACCGACTTCGGCGGCCTCGACGAGGAGACCCGGGCGACCGAGCTGGCCGCGCTGCGCGAGCGGCTGTCCCACCAGGTCCTCGACGCCGACAGCTGGCCGCTGTTCGACGTACGGATCAGCCTCCTCGGCGGCGGCCGGGCCAGGATCCACCTCTGCCTGGACTTCCTCGTCGCCGACGCCTGGAGCTACTTCCAGGTCCTCATCCCGGACCTGGTCACCTACTACGTGGAACCCGGCGCGGAACTCGCCCCGCTGGAGCTGACCTTCCGCGACTACGTCCTCGCCGTCGGGAACTCGCTGCGCGACAGCGAGCTCTACCGCCGCTCCGAGTGGTACTGGCGCGACCGCCTGGCCACCCTCCCGCCCGCCCCCGAGCTGCCGGAGCGCCCGGCCGACGCCCCCGAGCTTCCGGTCCGCTTCGAGCGCCGCAGCCACGTCGTCGCCCCGGAGCTGTGGACCCGGATCCAGGAGCGGGCGCACGCCCGCGAGGTCACCCCGTCCGGGGTGCTGGCCGCCGCCTACGCCGAGGTCCTCGGCAGGGCCGCCGGACAGGCCCGGTTCACCATCAACTTCCCGCTGTTCAACCGCCTTCCGCTGCACCCGCAGGTCAACGCCCTGCTCGCGGACACCACGACCACCCTGCTGCTCGCCGTCGAACAGACGGACAGCACCTTCGCGGGCCGGGCCCAGGCCGTCCAGCGCCGGCTCTGGGCCGACCTGGAGCACCGCTACTTCAGCGGTGTGCAGGTGCTGCGCGAGCTGACCAAGCTGCGCGGCTCCCTCGCCCCGGCCATGCCCGTGGTGATGACCAGCCTGGCCGGCCACCCGCCGCAGTACGAGGAGACCGAACTGGGCGCGCCCGTCTACGGCATCTCCCAGACCCCGCAGGTCTCCCTCGACTTCCAGGTCTTCGAGAAGCCCGACGGCCTCACCTTCAACTGGGACTTCCTGCCCGCCGTCTACCCCGACGGGCTCATCGACGCCATGTTCGAGGAGTTCACCGGCCTGCTGGAGGCCCTCGGCGAGGACGAGGTCTGGGAGCGCCACTCCCCGCCGCCCGGCGAAGAGAGCGCCGCCCCCGGAAAGGCGGAGGAGCGCGACACCGGTGACGCCTGGGAGCGGTACTGGGCCGGGATCCGGCGCACGGGCCGTGGCGGCGACGTCATCTGGGACGCCGACAGCGGCGAGGAGTTCCACTGGCTCCTGGGCCAGGCGCAGCGCCACTTCCGCAGCGGCCTGCCGGTCATCGACCTGGGCTGCGGCAACGGCCGCTACAGCCGCGAACTCGCCCCGCACTACCCCTCGGTCGTGGGCGTCGACGTATCGGCCAGCGCCATCGAGCACGCCAGGCGCGAGGCCGAGGGCGTGCCGAACGTGGACTACCTGGCCATCGACATGACCGACGCCGAGCAGGCCGCCGTCCTGGGGGAGGGGCCGTACAACATCTTCGTCCGCGGTGTCTTCCACGTCCTGGACAGCGAGGCCCGGGCCCGACTCGCCGCCGTCGCGGACCGCCTGCTCGGCAGCGAGGGCACGCTGATCGTCCACGAGCCCGACTACTCCAGCAACTCCTTCGGCTACCTCGGCTTCGTCGGCGGCAAGCGCGGCCGCGCCGAGGACCTCGTGGGCCCGCTGGAGGCGGCCGGTGTCCGGCACTCGCACCGCTTCACCCGGCCCGAACTGGCCGAGGCGTTCGGCGCGGACGACTGGGAGGTCGTGGAGGACGAGGCGATAGAACTGCACGCGATCGACCCCCAGTCGGACTCCGACGCCCTGCGGCTGCCCGGCTACTACGCGGTGCTGCGCCGCAGGCGCTGATGGCGGGTACCGCACCGGCCGGTCTCGCGCTGGCCGGGCCGACCGGAGCGGTGCTGGCCGAGGCCGGGGACGTACGGGAGCTGCTGACCCGTACCGAACTGGACCGGGCCGGCGCCCTCCGGTCGGCCGGCGACCGGGACGACTTCCTGGCCGCGCACGCACTGGTCCGGCTCTGCGCCGGGCGGCTCCTGGGCCGCCCGGCGCAGAGCCTCACCGTCGTTCAGAGCTGTGGGAGCTGCGACCGGCCGCACGGCAGGCCGCGGCTCGTCGAGGCGCCCGGTACCGGCGTCAGCCTCGCCCACGCCCGGGGCTGGGTCGCAGCCGCCGCGGCCCACGGCCCCGTCGGCGTGGATGTGGAGACGCTCGACGGCCACCCGCTGGACCAGCGGGTGGCCGAGGCCGTCTGCAGCGAGAAGGAACTGGCCGCCCTACGGGCGGACGACGACCCGCAGCGCGCCTTCCTGCGCCAGTGGGTACGAAAGGAGTCCCTGGTCAAGGTCGGGGCGGCCACGCTCGACGCGGCGGCCGGCCTCGACCTTCCTGTGTACGGGCAGGAGCCGCCCCGCTGGCGCGGCTGGCGACTGCTGGACTGGGGCGGTGAGCGGGCCGTCGGATGCGTGGCGGCCCGCGAGGAGATGCGGCTGCGGCTGCTCGGCTGAAAGACTGGACACGTGGAACGACGTACGACCGACCGACTGCTCAGGGCGCGCGCACAGGCGATCGGGGGCGAGGTCCGGGAGGAATCGGTCGCCGCCGTCCTCGACCGGGTGCTGGCCGTGCAGGCCCAGGACCTGCCCGCGGCGGAGCTCGGACTCCGGGCGCGGGCCCGCGGACTGACCCAGGACGCGGTGCGCCGGGCCACCGACATCGAACGCACCGCCGTGCGCGGCTGGTTCATGCGCGGCACCCTCCAGCTGGTGCCGGCCGCCGACGCCCGGTGGCTGCTCGCCCTCTTCGGCCCGGTCTACCTCGCGCTCGCCGCCCGGCGGCTGCGCGAACTAGGCCTCGATGCATCCCTGTGCACGCGTTCCGAGCGGCTCATCACCGAAGCGATCGACGGTGAGGGGCCGTTGACGCGCGGCCAGCTCACCGACCGGCTCACCACCCTCGGGGTGGAACCCAAGGGGCAGTCCGCCTTCCACCTGATCCGCCGCGCCGCACTGGCCGGCCGCATCTGCCACGGACCGCAGCGGGGCGGCGATGCCACCTTCGTCCTCCTCGACGACTGGCTGCCCGCCACCGGCCCGGTGCCCTTCGCCGGAGCCGCCGCCGAACGCGAACTCGCGCGCCGCTACCGCACCGCGTACGGCCCCTCCGACGCCCTGGACTTCGTCCACTGGTCGGGGCTGAAGGCCACCACGGGCAAGAACGCGTGGGCCGCCGTACGGGACACCGGGCCCGAGCCGGTGCCCAGCCCCGCGGAACCCGACGTACGCCTGCTGCCGGCCTACGACAACTACCTCGTCGGCTACCGCAGCCGGGACCTGTCCGTGCCCGCCGAACACGAACGCCGGGTGTGGCCCGGCGGCGGGCAGATCCGGGCCACCGTGCTGGTCGACGGCCTGGCCGTCGGCACCTGGTCGGGCGGCCGCCGCGGGACGCCGGTGACGGTCGAGCCCTTCCCCGGGACCGAGCCCCACAGCCCCGCCGTGGCCGCCGGAATCGCCCGCGAGAGCGCCGACATCGCACGGTTCTCCAGTGGAACTCATCGCCTGTCTACAAGCGGTCTATAGTCCCGGAATTCATAACCGGCCCCTAACTCCGGGTCCCTAGCTTGAGTGCCGTCCGACAATTCCGTACCCAATCAGAAAAGGGCGTCGACATGGCACTCGGTCGGCATTCCGATTTCAATCGCCTGTGGTTCGGGCAGACCGTCAGCAACTTCGGCGACAAGATCTCCCTTCTCGCACTGCCGACCCTCGCGGTCGTGGTGCTGGACGGCGGAGCCTTGGAGGTCGGCGTGCTCGGCGCGCTGCGCTTCCTCCCGTTCCTGCTGCTCGCCCCGTTCGCGGGGCTCGTGGCCGACCGGGTCTCGCGGCGCACCGTCATGATCGTCGCCGACCTGGGCCGCTTCCTGGCCCTCGGCACGATTCCGCTGGCATTCGCCCTCGATTCCGTCAGCATGACCCACGTCTACATCGTGGCCGCCCTCACCGGTATCCTCACCACCTTCTTCGAGGTCTCCTACCAGTCCTGGCTGCCCCAGCTCATCGGCACCGAGAACCTCATCGAAGGCAATACGAAACTCCAGATCAGCCGCAGTGTTGCGGAGGCAGTCGGGGCCGGCGCCGGTGGCGCACTCATCCAGCTCCTCGGCGCCGCCCGTGCCATCACCGCCGACGCATTCACCTTCCTCATCTCGCTGCTCGCCCTCCTCGTCATCCGTCACCGGGACGTGCGCGAGCGGACCGAGGAGCGGAAGGCCTCCGCCAAGGCGGAGATGAAGGAGGGCATGAAGACCCTCTTCGGCAACCCGGTCCTGCGCGGCCTGTTCACCGCCAACGTCGTGGTCAACCTCGGTGCCGCGATGGGTGACGCCCTCCTGATCGTCTACGCCTACAAGGTGCTGGACCTCAGCCCCGGCCAGGTCGGCATCGCCTTCGCCGTCATGTCGGTCTTCGTCATCGTCGGCGCCGTGCTCTCCGAGGTGGTCTCCAAGAGCCTCTCCGTGGGCCGCCTCCTGGTGATCACCGCGGTCGTCCTCGGCGCCGGCTACATCCTGATCCCGACGGGCGGCGCGGTCGGCGGCTTCGTCGGACTGATCGTGGTCCAGGCCGTCATCGGCTTCGTCTCGCCGATGTTCGACATCCACGTCCTCAGCCTCGTCCAGGGGGTCACCCCGAACGAGCAGATGGGCCGCGTCAGCGGCACCGCGCTCTCCGCGGTCTACGGCGCCCTGTCCCTCGGCTACTTCGCCGGCGGGGCGCTCGGCGAGGGCATCGGTCTGACCGGCGGCCTCGCGGTGGCCGGCGCCGTCACCATCGTCGGCGGCCTGACCCTGCTGGGCGGCCCGGTGTCCAAGATCAAGGAAATGCCCGTCGGCGACAGCGCCGGCGACCAGGCCCCGGCCGCGGACGAGGCCAGGATCACTGCCTGACCGGCACACCAGGGGGAGCGGGAGTGGGTGCCTGCGAACGGCGCCCACTCCGCACCGCGCCCCGCGCCCCCACCCCGTACGTCCGCACCCGCACCCGCACCCGCATCCGGGTGCGCAGCCGTACCCGCACGCGCTCCCGTACCACCCGAACGCCCAGCGCCGCGCACCCCGCGGCGCCACCTCGCCGTATCCCTCTCCCGACTCCCGAAGACGCACGGAGGCTCAAGGTGAGCGAGTCCCTCGCCGAACGCATAGCCGCACTGCCGAAATCCCGCCGGGCACTGTTCCAGGCCCTGACCGGCCGGGGCGGCGGGCGCGCCGCCGTACGGGAGGACCCCGAGCCGGCACCCCGTGACCCCGCCGACCCGCCCGTGCTCTCCTTCGCACAGCGCCGGCTCTGGTTCATCGACCAGCTGCAGCCCGGCAGCCCCGCCTACAACGTGCCCGTGGCCACCCGCATCCGCGGCCCGCTCGACGTCCCCGCCCTGCACGCGGCCCTCCAGGACATCGTGGACCGCCACGAGGTGCTGCGGACCGTCTACACCTACCAGGAGGGCGCCACCGAGGCCGTGCCCCGCGTGGTGGACGGCTACCGGCTGCCCCTGCCGCTGACCGAACTCCCCGACGAGGCGGCGGCCCGGCCGTTCTACGACGCCGACGCGGGCGCCCCCTTCGACCTGGCCGGCGCCGTCCCGCTGCGGGCCCGGCTCGGCCGGATCGGCGCCGAGGACCACGTCCTCGTCCTCAACCTGCACCACATCGTCACCGACGGCTGGTCCATGCGCGTCCTCTACACCGAACTGGAGCGCGCCTACGCCGCCCGCACCGGTGCACCCGACGGGGCGGCGCCCCCGCTCGCCCTCCAGTACGCCGACTTCGCCACCTGGCAGCGCCGCCGCGTCAGCGGGGACCGGCTGGAGAGCCTCACCGCCTTCTGGCAGGAGGAGCTGGGCGGCGCCACCCCCGTGGACCTGCCCACCGACCGGCCCAGACCACCCGTCTTCGGCCACGCGGGCGCCTCCCGCTACATCGACCTCCCGCCCCGGCTCATCGCCCGGCTGCGGGAGTTCGGCAAGTCCGAGGGCGCCACCCTCTACATGACGATGCTGGCCGGCTTCGCCGCCACCCTGCGCCGCTGGACCGGCCAGGAGGACATCGTCGTCGGCACCTCGGTCTCCGGCCGCGACCACCCGGCCTTCAGCGAGCTCATCGGCTTCTTCGTCAACACCCTGCCGCTGCGCATCAGAACCGGCGGCGACCCCGGCTTCGCCGAACTGGTCCGCGCCACGCGCCACACGACGCTCCAGGCGTACGCGCACCAGGAACTGCCCTTCGACCTGATCGTCGACGCCCTCGGACTGCCCCGCGACCCCAGCCGGCCGCCGCTCACCTCCGTGATGTTCCTCCTCGACGAGACCCCGGACACCGCACCGGGCCTCGCGGGCCTCGCCACCGAGCCCATCGACTTCTCCTCGCACGCCACCAAGTACGACCTGATGATCAGCGTCCACGACACCGGCACCGCGGTCCGCGCCCTCGTGGAGTACCCCACCGCCCTGTTCGACGCCGCGACCGTGGACCGGCTCCTCGGCCACTTCCTCACCACCCTGGAAGGGGCCGTCGACCGCCCGGACGCCCCGCTGTCCGCCCTGCCGCTGCTCACCGAGGGCGAGCGCCGGGCCGCCCTGGACCACTGGAACGCCACCCGCGCACCCTTCCCCCAGGACGCCTGCCTGCACGAACTGTTCGAGCAGCACGCCGACCGGCGCCCCGACGCGCCCGCCGTGATCCTGGGCGGACTCGGCGGCTGGAACATCACCTACCGGGAGCTGGAGGAGCGCGCCAACCGGCTCGCGCACCGACTCGCCCTGGCCGGCGCCGGCCCCGACCGGACCGTGGCCCTGTGCCTGCGCCGGGGTCCCGCACTGGTCACCGCGATCCTCGCCGTCCTCAAGGCCGGCGGGGCCTACGTCCCCCTCGACCCGGACTACCCGGCCGAGCGCCTGGCGGTGCTGCTGCGGGACTCCGCGCCGCCCATCGTCGTCTCCGACGCGGAGCTGATCGGCCGGCTGCCCGTCCCCGCCGGCACCGACCGGGTGCTCCTGGACACCGACCGGGCGGCGCTCGCCGAACTGCCCGCGACCCGGCCGGCCGTCCCCGTCACCTCCCGGGACCTGGCCTACGTCATCTTCACCTCGGGCTCCACCGGCACCCCCAAGGGCATCGCCCTGGAACACCGCGGCGTGGTCAACAACATCCTCGACCTCAACCGCTCCTACGGCATCGGGCCCGGCGACTCGGTCCTCGCCCTGTCCTCGCCCAGCTTCGACATGAGCGTCTACGAAACCCTCGGCATCCTGGCCGCGGGCGGCACGCTCGTCCTGCCCGACCCGGCCGCCGCCAAGGACCCGGCCCACTGGGCCGACCTGGTCGACCGGCACGGCGTCACCGTATGGAACTCCGCCCCCGCCCTCCTCGGCCTCCTCGCCGACCAGCTCGAACACGCCGGCGGGCCCCGACTGCCCAAGCTGCGCACCGCGTTCCTCGGCGGCGACTGGATCCCCGTCACCCAGCCCGACCGGATCCGCGCCTTCGCGCCCGGCCTGTCCTTCGTCGCGCTCGGTGGGGCGACCGAGGCCTCCATCCACTCGGTGGAGTTCCCCGTGGGCCGGGTCGATCCGCGGTGGACGAAGCTCCCGTACGGGCGGCCCATGGCCAACCAGTTCACCTACATCCTCGACCCGAACGACCGCCTCGTCCCCGTCGGCGTACCCGGCGAACTCCACCTCGGCGGCGTCGGACTCGCCCGCGGCTACCTGAACCGGCCCGAGCTCACCGAGGAGAGGTTCGTCCACGTCGAACTGGAGCCCGGCCGAACCGAACGCCTCTACCGCACCGGCGACCTGGCCCGCTACGGCGTCGACGGCACCATCGAACTCCTCGGCCGCACCGACTTCCGGATCAAGCTCAACGGCCTCCGCATCGAGCCCGGCGAGGTCGAGAGCGCGCTCCGCGAGCGCCCCGGGGTCCGCGAGGCCGTCGTCGCCGCCCGCCGCACCGCAGGCTCCGACCGGCTCGTCGGCTACGTGGTGCCCGAGGAGGGCGCCGGCCTCGACCCCGCGGCCCTGCGCACCGCCCTCGCCACCGTCCTGCCACCGCACTGCGTCCCCGCCGAACTGGTCCTGCTGGAGCGGCTGCCGCTGAGCCCCAACGGCAAGGTGGACCGGGGCGCCCTGCCCGACCCGCGCCCCACCGCCCCCGCACCCGCGCCCCACCGGACCACCGCCGCGCCCGAAGCCGGGGACCCCGTCGCCCTGCGGATCGCCGCCGTCTGGGCCGAGGTGCTCGGCGCGGCGGACGTCGCGCCCGACGACGACTTCTTCGCCCTCGGCGGGGACTCCTTCGCCGCCGTGCGCGCGGTCCGCGCCGTCGCCACCGCCCTCCCGGACGGCGCAGCCGCCGCCCTGCGCGTCGTCGACCTCTTCAGCAACCCGACCCCGGCCGGGCTGGCCGCCCGGACCGCCGAACTCGCGGGAACGGGAACGGGAGGAACGGGCGAGGGGGCGCAGCCCCACGGGCTGCTGCACCGGCTCACCCCCGAACGCCCCGCCGGCACCACCTCGCTGACCCTCGTCTGCTTCCCGCACGGCGGCGGCGACGCCATCGCCTACCAGCCGCTCGCGGCCCAGCTCCCGCCGCACATCGAGCTCCTCGCCGTCTCCCCGCCCGGACACGACCCGCTGCGCCCCGGCCCGATGCTGCCGGTGCCCGAGTTCGCGGAACTCGCGGCCGAGGAGATCGCCCGCACCGTGCGGGGACCGTACGCGGTCTACGGCCACTGCGCCGGAGTCGTCACCGCGCTGGAGACCACCCACGTACTGGAACGGCTGGGGCAGCGCCCGATCGCCCTGGACCTGGCCGCGGCCCTCCCGGAGGAGGACCCCGAGTACGCCCTGGAGATGGAACGCGTCTCCGGCGACGACGACCTCGTCGCGTACCTGACCACCATGGACGGCTTCGACGGCGTCCTCGACGACAGCGACCTCACCGCGGTCCTGCGGATGGTCCGCCACGACATGACCGAGGCCGCCCGCTTCTTCGCCCGTACCCCGGGCGGCTACGACCGGCCCCTGACCACCCCCCTCACCTGCATCATCGGCGACGCCGACGACGCGACCGAGGGCTACGAGAACGGCTACCGCGCCTGGGGCCGGTACGCGGCCGACGTGCGCCTCGCCGTGATCCCCGGTGGCCGCCACTACTTCGCCAAGCACCTGCCCGACCGGCTCGCCGCTCTCCTCGCCGACCTGCACCGCAACGGAGGAACCCATGTCTGATCTCGCCGAACGGCTCGGCCGTCTGCCCCAGGGACAGCGCTCCCGGCTGCTGGGGCGGATGCGCAACCAGATGACGGCCGGCGTGGGCCGCCGCATCGAGCTCACGCGCGCCGACCACGGACCGCGCTCCCGCTCCTCCTTCCAGCAGGAGCAGATGTGGTTCGTCGACAAGCTCGGCGCCGGCAAGGCCCGCAACAACATAGCCCTGGCCATAGGCCTGGGCGGCCCCCTCGACCGGGCCGCCCTGCACGAGGCGCTCAACGCCGTCGTCGCCCGCCACCAGGTGCTGCACAGCAAACTCGTCGAGATCGACGGAGTCCCCTGGCAGGAGCCCGTCCCCTCCTTCGTGCTCGGCGTCCAGAGCACCGACCTGTCCGGCAGCGAGGACGCGGACCGCGAGCTCGCGGAGCTCACCGCCACCTGCGCCGCCGCCCCCTTCGACCTGGCCGCCGCCCCGCCCGTCCGCGCCCACCTGGTACGGCTCGCCGCCGACCGGCACGTCCTGCTCTGGGTCGTCCACCACATCGCCTGGGACCCCGGCTCGACCCGGATCTTCACCGAGGAGCTGACCTCCAGCTACGCGGCGGCCGCCGCGGGCAAGCGCCCCGAGGCCTCCCGGCTCGCCGTCGAGTACGCCGACTTCGCGGCCTGGCAGCGCGCCAAGCTGGAGAACGACGAGCACGGCCGGGCGCTGGCGACCAAGTGGCGCCAGATCCTGGCCGGCGCCGTGGCCACCGAAGTGCTGCCCGACCACCCGCGCGGCCCGGAGACCCGCGGAGACGGCCGCGGTCTGAAACTGACCCTCGACCAGAAACTCCTCGACCGCCTCACCGAACTCGCCGACGCCAACAACACCACCGTCTTCACCACCCTGCTCGCCGCCTTCAACGCGCTGCTGCGGCACTGGACCCGTACCGAGGACGTCGTCGTCGGCACGGCCAGTGCCTCCCGGCCGCACCCCGACCTGGAGCAGGTCATCGGCTGCTTCGTCCAGATGATCACCCTGCGGACCGAGGTCACCGACCGGCTCACCTTCCGCGAGCTGGTCAGCCGTACCGCTGCCTCCGTCATGGACTCCTTCACCAACAGCGAGCTGCCCTTCGAGCAGGTGGTCGAGGCCGTCCGCCCGGTGCGCGACCCCCTGCGCCACCCGCTCTTCCAGATCGAGTTCACCTCGCTCGGCCGCTGGGGCACCCACCGGGCACAGGCCGCGGACGTCGAGTTCACCATGGACCAGCTGCACGACGGCGCCGCGAAGTTCGACATGAGCTTCCTCGTCGGTGAGAACGACGGCCTGGAACTCTCCCTCGAGTACAACACCTCCCTCTACCGCCACGGCACGGCCAGCGCCCTGCTCGCCGCCTTCCGCCAGGTGCTGGAGCAGGTCGCCGAGAACCCAGACCTCCAGGTCGGCGACATCAGCCTCGTCGAGGAGCCGGCCGCCTCCCGGCACGCCCGCGAGCTGTCCCGCGGCGGCCCGGTCGACGAGGCCGCCTGGACCACCACCCTGGACCGCGCGTTCCGCGAGCGGGCCACGATCCACCCCGACGCCGTTGCCGTCCACCACGGCGCCACCCGCCTGGACTACGCCGCGCTCGACCGCTGGTCCGAGGCGATCGCCCACCGGCTGCGCGACCGCGGGGTGCGGCACGGCGATCCCGTCGCCGTGTGCGTGTCCCGCGGCCCGGCCGCGGTCGCCGGGGTCCTCGGCGTGCTCAAGGCGGGTGCCCACTACATCCCGGTCGACCCGGCCGCCCCGGCCGAGCGGACCCGTACGGTCCTGTCCGACGCCAGGGTCAGGCACGCCCTCGTCGACGAATCCGCGCAGCTGCCCGTCCCGCTGGAGCTGGTGACCACCGGAACCGCGGCCCCCGTCCGGGAGGTCCCCTCCCTCGCGCCGACCTCCCACCCCGGCGACCTGGCCTACGTGCTCTACACCTCGGGCAGCAGCGGAACCCCCAAGGGGGTCATGATCGAGCACCGCTCGGTCACCCACTTCTCCCGCACCATCGCCAAGGCCTACGAGATCACGGCCGGGGACCGGGTCCTGCAGTTCGCCCCGCTCACCTTCGACGTCTCCGTCTTCGAGGTCTTCACCACGCTGCTCGCCGGCGGCTCGCTCGTCATCGCCACCGACGACGAGCGCCGTGACCCGGCCCTGCTCCAGGCCCGGATGCGCGAGGACGCGGTCACCGTCGCGGAACTCCCGCCCGCGCTCCTGCCGTTGCTCGACCAGGCCGCCCTGCCCGACCTGCGGCTGGTCTCGGTGGGCGGCGAGGCCTTCCCCGGCCGGCTCGTCGCGGAATGGACCGCGGGAGAGCGCAGGTTCGTCAACGGGTACGGCCCCACCGAGGCGACGGTCGCCGTCACCCTGATGGACTGCACCGGCAGCTACGACCGCAACCCGCCGATCGGCCGCCCCATGCCCGGCCACCAGGCCTTCGTCCTCGACGAGCGGCTGCGCCCGGTCCCGCCCGGCGTGCCCGGTGAACTGTGCGTCGCCGGACCCGGCGTGGCCCGCGGCTACCTCGGACGCCCCGACCTCACCGCCGAGCGCTTCGCCGACAACCCCTACGCGGACGGCCCCGAGACCGAGCGCCTGTACCGCACCGGCGACCTGGTCCGCTGGCTGCCCGGCGGCAACCTGGACTTCCTCGGCCGCACCGACCGCCAGCTCAAGGTGCGCGGCCACCGCATCGAGCCCGGCGAGGTCGAGTCCGTGCTCACCGGCCACCCGTCGGTGCAGCAGGCCGTGGTGGTGGCCCAGCCCGCCGCGGGCGGCGAGCGCATGCTGGCCGCCTACGTCACCGTCGAGCAGGTGGGCTCGTACGCCTCCGAGGTCGCCGACGCCGAGGGCCTGCGCGCCTACGCGGCCGGCCGGTTGCCCGGCTACATGGTGCCGGTCGTCGTCGTCCTGGACGAGCTGCCCCTCACCCCGCACGGCAAGGTCGACACCGCCGCACTGCCCCGGCCCACCGAGCTGTCGGCCGAGGGCGGCACCGCGCCCCGCGACGCCATCGAGGAGCAGATCTGCCGGGACATCCTCACCCCGCTGCTGGAATGGCAGAACCCGGACGTGGAGGGCGACTTCTTCGCCCTCGGCGGCAGCTCCCTGCAGGCCACCATCGTGGTCTCCCGGGTCCGCGCCCTCTTCGGCATCGACATCGCCCTCGCCGACTTCTTCGGCCGCCCGACCGTCTCCGGACTCGCCGAACTGGTCCGCACCGCCAAGGCCGAGGCCGCCGGCGAACAGGACCGGCTGCTCGCGGTCTTCGAGCAGATCGAGAACATGAGCGACGACGAGGCCGCCGCGCTCCTCGGCTCCCTCCAGCGCCCGGACGGTCCCTGATGGCCGACCCGGCCGGGTTCGAGGGGGCGCTCGCCGCGCTCCCCGAGGCGAAGCGCGAACTCGCCCGCCTGATGCTGGCCGCCCGGCAGCCCGTACCCGCCCACCCGGCCCCGCGCTCCGGCGCGGGGCCGGTCCCGCCCACCGCGCTCCAGTGCCGGCTGTGGCGCCGGGAGCGCACCCACCCGGCCGTCGCCACCGGTTCGCACGCCCTGCGGCTGACCGGCCCGCTCGACCCGCAGCGGCTCGTGGCGGCCCTCACCGGGGTGCTGCGCCGCCACGAGGCGCTGCGCACCCGGCTCACCGTCTCCACCAGTGGCCAGCCGCGTCTGCACGTGGACGAGGAACCGGTTCTGCGGCTCACCCGGGCCGACCTCTCGGGCTTCACCCCGCAGGCCGCGGCCGAACGCGTGGCCGTGCAGAGCACCGAGAGCGCCTCCACCGTCCTCGACCTGGAGAGCGGCCGCACCAGCGCGTTCCGGCTGCTGCGGCTCGCCCCCGACGAGCACGTCCTGATCCTCGCCTCCCACCTCGCGGTCTTCGACGGCTGGTCCTCCGGGGTCTTCCTCACGGACCTGGCCGCCGGCTACCGCGAGGGCCCGACGGGTCCCGGCGGATCGGCCGCGGACCCGCCCGAACTGCAATTCCCCGACTACGCCGACTGGCAGCACCGGTGGCTCGCCGGGCCCGACGGATCCGCCGAACTCGCGCGCCGGCGAGCCGTGTTCGCCGCCGACCCACCCGCGCCCCGGGCGCCCGGCGGGTTCGAACGCGGCCACGTGCCCGTACGGCTGGCCCGCGGGCCGGTCGACGCCGGGCTGGAGCTGGGCGCGGCCGAGGGGGCCACCCCCTTCATGACGCTGCTGACCGCGCTGGCCGTCGTACTGGCCCGCAGGCAGGGCCGTACCTCCCTGGTGATCGGCACCCCGGCGGCCGGCCGCTTCGCCGGCCCCCTCGAAGGCGCCGTCGGACAGTTCACCACGGTGGTGCCGATCCGGCTCGACCTGGCGGGCGGCCCGACCTTCCGGGAGCTGCTGCACCGCACCCGGGCCGCGGTGGCCGACGCGCTGGCCCACCAGCGGCTGCCCGTCGACGTCCTGTTCGGGGAGGGGACGCCCCCGCCGTACAACGTCCTGTTCGCCCTCCACAACTACCCGGCGGTCCCCCTGGACCTCCCGGGCATCGAGGTCGGCCAGCTGCCCGGGCCGCCCGCCCGGCACCTGGAGCTCTACAGCCCCGACCCGGCCGCCGCCCTCGCCTGCATCGGCCTCGTGGAACGGGACGGCGAGATCGGCGGCACCGCCGAGTACAACCGCCACGCGGCCACGCCCGAGGACGTGCGAGGGCTGCTCACCGGAATCGAGGACGTGCTGGACCGGGCCACCGCCGCGCCCGCATCCCCGCTCACCACCTAGGGAGTTGCCCGTGCTCACCACCGAGTTCTACCGTGCGCCCGCGGACTGCGGGCTCGTACGGAGCGGAGCCGACGTGCCCCGCACCCCCATGCGGGCCCTGCGCGAGGACATCCACGACATCCTGGTCTCCGCCCCCGTCGCCGAGGCCCGGCGCACCCGCGATCCCCGCCCCATCCACCGGGCCCTGGGCGAACAGGGCCTGCTGGCGCCCCAGTGGCCCGAGGAGTACGGAGGGCGCGGCATCAGCCAGGTCGCGGCTGCCGTCCTGGTCGAGGAACTGGCCATGCACGACGTGCCCGACCTGCTGCACACCCTCACCGTGCAGATCGTCGGATCCACCCTGCTCAATGTCGCGAGCCCGGCGATGAAGGCCCGGCACCTGCCGGGCTTCGCGGCCGGCACGGCCTTCGGCTGCGTCCTGTTCAGCGAACCCCAGGCCGGCTCCGACCTCAACATCCTCTCCACCCGCGCCGTTTCCGACGGCAAGGGCGGCTACAAGCTGTACGGCACCAAGGTCCACTCCCTCTTCGCCCGGCTCGCCGACTACGGGCTGTGCCTGGCCCGCGGCGAGGACGATGCCTTCAGCCTGTTCCTCGTCCCCCTGGCCCAGCCGGGCGTCACCATCCGGCAGATCCCGGGCATGGGCGACGACGCCTTCCACGAGGTCACCCTCGACGGAGTGGCCGTGACCGCCGAGGACGTGGTCGGCGAGACCGGCCAGGGCTGGGCGATCGTCGTCAAGACCCTCGCCTTCGAGCGCACCGGACTCGACTACTACGTCAAGGCGCTGCGCTGGTACCGGGCGGCCGTGGAACGGCTGGAGGTCCACACCGACCGGCTGGAGGCGGGCCAGCACGACCAGATCGGCCTGGCCAAGCTCAACGCCCGGCTGCTCGCGGCCGGCACGCTGGTCCGCCGCGTCCTCACCCGCCTCGACCGGGGCGAACTCAACGAGGACGAGGCGGCCGCCGCGAAGTGGTACACCACCGAGCTCGCCGCCGAGGTGGCCTGGTGGGCCGCGGAACTCGACGGCGACCGCAGCATGACCCTCGACGACCCCGAGGTCGACGGGGTGGCACACCCACTGGATGCGGCGTTGCGCGAAGCCCCGGGGATGCGGATATCGGGCGGCACCGCCGAAATGATGCTGGAGACGCTGGCCCGGCTGCGTCTCGACTCAGGTGCGGAGGTACGGCCGTGACATCACAGGCGGTCAACGAGAACGGCACGGGTGGCCGGAGCGCCCCGGCGGTGCCCGAGCGGTGGCGGGAGCGGGAGGACGAGGACTCGCTGTTCCGGCAGCTCCGGCTCACCGTCCGCCAGGGCCTGGAGGTCGACGGGGACACCCCCGCCGGCTCCTGGGAGGCGCTGACCCAGGTGGGCGCCTGGGAGTTCGCCCTCCCCATCGGCAAGGACGGCCTCGACCTCGGCCAGGCCGTCATCGCCATGGTCTGCGAGGAGGCGGGCAACGCCATGCAGCCCGTCCCGCTCACCGACACCCTCCTCGCCCTGGACCTGGTCTCCGGCCTCGGTCCCCTCGCCGCCGAGTCCACCGACCACCTCCTGGACCGGGTACGGACCGGGGAGCTGGAGATCGCCGTGCCGGGCCGTCTGCCCGATCCGCGCGGCACCGTACCGCCCGGCATCACCTGGAAACCGGACGGGGACACCGGCGCGGTCGTCCTCACCGGCACCGGCGGCCCCTTCGCCGCCGGCATCGGGCCGGGCGCCCTGCTGGTCCTGGCCGGCGGACCCGACGGCCCGTGCGTGGCACTCGTGGGTCTGCCCACGGAGGGAGTGGAGGTACGCCCGCTGCGCGACCACGGCGGCGGAGCCGTCGCCGGCGCCGTCTTCGACGAGGTGCGGCTGCCGGCCGAGGCGGTGCTGCTGCGCGGCCTCGCCGCCGAACGGGCCCTCGCCCGGGTGGGGCTGCGCGCCGCTGTCCACCAGGCCTCGCTGCTGGCCGGGATCACGGCGGCCGCCCTGACCGCGGTCGTCTCCCGGATCCGCGGCCGTCAGCAGTTCGGCCAGGCCCTGGTCAAACACCAGGGCCCCCGGCTGCGCGTGGCCGGCCTGCTGGCCCGCCTCGACGCCGTGCGCTGGGCGGTGGGCGATGCCGCCCGGGACCTCGACGAGGACCGGCTCACCGTGGGGGAGGCCGCCGGACTGATCGCCCTCACGGCGGAGACCACCCTCGACGTGACACGTGACGCGGTCCATCTGCACGGCGCCTCGGGTCTGGTCCGGGACGCCCTGGTGGCGGGCTGCTACCGGCGCGCGGCCTGGGAGGCCATGCGCTGCGGGCGTCCGGCCCAGCTGTGGGACACCGCGGCGCACACGCCCTGACCGGCGCCGCACGAGGGAAGGGGCTCCCGCACCGCGGGAGCCCCTTCTGTGTTCCGGCCGGGACCGTCAGACCAGGTCGCGGCGCATGACCCAGCGGTGGCGCTTGTCGCTCTTGGCCTCGGTGCGGTGGACCCGGCGGAAGCCGGCCCGCTCGAACATGTCCATCGTCCCGACATAGGCGAGCGTCGGGTTGACCCGGCCGCCCTCCGGGTCCACCGGATACCCCTCGACGGCGGGCGCACCGTGGGACCGCGCGTGCTCGACGGCCCCCTCCAGCAGGCCCGAGGCGACCCCCTTGCCGCGGTACTCCTTGCGCACGACGAAACAGGTCACCGACCACACGGGCAGATCGTCCACCGGTGTGATCGTCTTCGAGGAGGTGAGCCGGTCGAGCTGGCGGCGCGGCGCCACGTTGCACCAGCCCGCCACCTCGCCGTCCAGGAAGCCGAGGACCCCGGGCGGCGGATCGGCCTTCTCCATGAGGCCGCGCAGGTGCTCGCCGCGCTCGTCGGCAGTGAGCCGCCCGTAGTCGCCCGTGGACAGCCGCCACGCCATGCACCAGCACGTGTGCGCACTCTTCCTGGGCTGGAGCACCTGCTGGATGTCGTCCCAAAGATCCGCCGTGGCGGGCCGTACTTCTAAGCTCATGCTGCTACTTCGCTCTCTTCCGCTGCTTACAGGTGTCCCGCGGGCGCGGTGTTCCGCACCCCGGTGACGACATCGGTCATCACGGCGGCCAGCACGTCGAGGGCGCGCCGGCACGCCTTCTGCCCTGCGTCCAGATGAGTGACCAGCCGGACCGTCTCCGGACCCGGCGCGGTCACCAGTACTCCTTCCTGCACGGCCCGTGCGACGACCTCGTCCGCGCGGGCGACCTCGACGATGACGATGTTGGTCTCCGGCGGGCGCACGGTGAAACCCGCGTCCGTGAGGCCCGCCGCCAGCATTTCGGCATGGGCGTGGTCCTCGGCGATCCGCTCCACGTGGTGGTCCAGCGCGTACAGTCCCGCAGCCGCCAGAATGCCCGACTGCCGCATGCCGCCGCCCAGGCCGTGCCGCAACTTCCGGGCCCGCGAGAGCTGTTCGACCGGCAGCAGGAGCACCGACCCGACGGGCGCGCCCAGCCCCTTCGACAGGCACACGGACAGCGAGTCGGCCGTCTCCCCGTACTCCCGCGCCGATGTTCCCGTCGCGGCCATCGCGTTCCAGATCCGGGCGCCGTCCATGTGTACGGCCAGTCCCGCGCCGGCCGTCAGCTCCCGTACGGCGCGCAGCGTCTCGAGGGGGTGGACCGTACCGCCGGCCCTGGTGTGGGTCTGCTCCACCTCCACCGCACGGGTGCCGAGCGTGTACGGGTTCCCCCGCCGGACCACCCCGGCCAGCAGCTCCGCGGTGATCACCCCCCGCTCGGCCGACACCGTGCGCGTCTGGATCCCGCCGTAGCGGGCCGGCGAGGCCTCCTCGTGCGCCAGCACGTGCGCCTCGGCATCGCACACCAGCTCCTCGCCGGGGCCGACGAGGAGCTGGAGGGCGATCTGGTTGGCCATCACCCCGGACGGGGTGAACAGGGCGCCGGAGAAGCCGAAGAGCCCGGCGAGCCGGTCCTCCAGCGCGCGGACGGTCGGATCCTCCCCGAACAGGTCGTCACCGACCTCCGCCGCGGCCATCGCCGCCCGCATCCCGGGACCCGGCCGGGTCACCGTGTCGCTGCGCAGGTCGGCGGTCTCGAAATTCCCGATGGTCATGACGGTAGGTCAACTCCTCGCTCGCGGGGCTGTGGGGTGAGTGCGCGGGCCGCCATCCAGTCCAGCAGGGGGCGTACCGACTGCCAGGTCTCCCGCACCAGTTCCCCGGCGCGCGCCGTGTGCAGGCCCGCGTCCGGCCCGTAGCGGCGACCCGCGTCGATCTTGCGGTGACGCAGCAGCCCCAGCCGCGGGTGGTCCGCCGGGACCCCCCGCGGCCGGGACCGGAGCCGGTCGCCGCCCAGGACGAACCCCTGCTCCTCCAGCCGGCCCGCGATCGCGGCCAGCTCCGCGCCGTCGTCCTCCTGCCCGACGGCGGCGCGGTACCGGGCGACTTCCGCCCCGGCGTACGGGTACCAGCGGCCGGAGGCGTACAGCCCGTGCCGGTCCAGGTGCACCCACAGGCCCAGGCAGGGCAGCAGATCCAGATAGGCGCCCTGATAGGTCTTGTAGGGCGACTTGTCGTGCGACATCCGGGTGTCCCGGACCGGGCCGAGCACCTGCACCTCTCCCGATCCGGTCGACTCCCGGAAGTACGCGCTCAGTTCAGCGGCCAGCTCGTCCATCGGCGCACGTACGTCACGCTCGTACCGCTCGCGGTGGCGCAGTCGCCACGCCTCCTTGCTGTTGTCGGCCGCGAGGTCCTCGTACAGGCGCAGCGCCGAGGGCGGGAAGCCGCTGAAGGTCACGGCAGGTACCCCGGCAGGGGGTGGGCGGCGCACAGTTCGGAGACCCGGGTGCGCACCCGGTCGCGCAGCGCGTCCGGCAGTACGCCGCCCTGCGCGCGCAGCGCCATGAGGACGTCGGCGACCAGGTCGGCGCACTCGGCGGCCACCGCGTGGTCCATCCCGCGCGCGGCCAGCGTGTTGGTGCCGAGCCGCAGCCCGCCCGTCACCCGGACCGGCGTGGTGTCGCCCGGGACCCGGTTGCGGTTGACGACGATCCCGCAGGACTCCAGGGCCTGCTCCGCGACGTCCCCGGTGACACCGGTGCCGCGCAGGTCGAGCAGCACCATGTGGGTGTCCGTACCGCCGGTGACCAGCCGGAAGCCCCGGTCGGAAAGGCGCTCGGCGATCGCCTGCGCGCCGTCGGCGAGCCGCTTGGCGAGCTCGGCGAAGTCGGGGCTGGCCACGAAGTCCAGGGCGCGCGCCTTGGCCGCCACCGATGCCAGATCGGGGGTGCCCTGGGTGAAGGGGAACACGGCGCGGCGCAGGGTCGCGGCCAGGGTGCCGCGCTCCGGTCCGGCCCTGCGGGCCTCGCGGCCGAGCAGGATCAGCCCGCCGCGCGGGCCGTACAGCTGCTTGTAGGTGCTGGTGGTGGTCACGTGGGCGTGGTCGACGGGGCTCTGGTGGAGGCCGGCCGCGACCAGCCCCGCGATGTGCGAGATGTCCGCCAGCAGGTAGGCGTTGGCCTCGTCCGCGATCTCCCGGAAGCGGGCGAAGTCGATGCTGCGGGGGTAGGCGCTCGCCCCGCAGACGATCAGCTTCGGCCGGTGCTCCAGGGCCAGCTCGCGGATCTGGTCGTAGTCGAGCAGCCCCTCCGGAGTCACCCGGTAGCCGTGGGCGCGGTAGTACCGGCCGGTCACCGAGGCGGGGGAGCCGTGGGTGAGGTGGCCGCCGCAGTCCAGGTCCAGCCCGAGCAGGCTGTCGCCCGGGCTCAGCAGTGCCGTGATCACGGCGAGGTTCGCCGAGGACCCGGAGTGCGGCTGCACGATCGCGTCCACGGCCCCGAACGCCGCGCACGCCCGGTCGATCGCAAGGCGTTCGATCTCGTCGGCGACCCCGCAGCCCGCGTGGTAGCGGTTCCCGGGGAAGCCCTCGGCGGTCAGGTTGCCGAGCGTGCTGCCCTCGCAGGCCAGCACGGAGGGGTCCGCGACGCTGGACGCCGCGACCATCATCAGGGTGTCGCGCTGGCGCGCCGACTCCCGGGCGAGCAACGAGTACAGGGCGCCGTCGCGCTCTCTGAGCCGCGTGGCGGCGTGCCCGGCGAAATCGACCAGGTCGGGGTCGGGCGCGGGACCGGTGCCGGGTGCCGCGGGCAGCTCCGGCTCGGTGACGGGCGCGGGCAGGGTGAGACTCATGACTGTCCCCTCTCGGAATCGTCCGTGCTGACCTTGCTGCTGAGCACCGCCTCGGCGTCCGGCGCGCCCGGCTCCTGCGTCCCGTCGGCCTCCAGCTCGCCGAAGGCCTCCGCGGCGGCGACCGCCTCCGCGCCGTGCTGCTCGTCCGCGGCGATCTTGTCGGCCAGCTCGGAGAGCAGCGGGTTCTGGAACACGGTCTTGACGGGTACCGGCACTCCCAGCAGCTCCTTGAGCAGGCCGGCCAGCCGGGTGCCGCTGAGCGAATCGCCGCCCAGGCTGAAGAAGTTGTCGCCGGGCGCCACCGCGTCCAGTCCGAGGATGTCGGCGACCGCCGCGCACAGCACCAGCTCCAGAGCGCTGCCCGGCCCCTCCCCGGCGTCCCGCACGGCCTCCTCGTCGGCGGACTGCTGGCGTCCCGCGGAGGAGGCCAGCAGCAGCCGGTCGACCTTGCCGTTGCGGGTCAACGGGAGCTCCTCCAGCACGGTCAGCGCGGCCGGCACCATGTAGCCGGGGAGCTGCGCGGCGAGCCGCTCCAGGACCGGCCCGGCCGCGTCGGCGGCGGCCACGACGAAGGCGTGCAGCCGGCGCACCCCGTGGGCACTGGCCGGGGCCACCACCACGGCCGCCTCGACCTCGGCGTCCTGGCGCAGCACGGCCTCGATCTCGCCCAGCTCGATCCGGTGGCCCTGGATCTTCACCTGGAAGTCGTCCCGGCCGAGGATCTCGATGCTGCCGTCGGGCAGGTACCGCCCCAGGTCACCGGTCAGATAGGCGCGTTCGCCGTTCTCCGGGAGGTGCACGAAGCGGTTCGCGGTGCGCTCCGGGTCGTTCCAGTACCCCAGGGCGAGCCCGACGTCGCTGGCCACGGCCATCTCGCCGACCACCCCGAGCGGGCGCTCGTAGCCGGCCGGGTCGACGATGTAGTAGCGCTGGTTGGTGATCGGCTTGCCGTACGGGATGCTCGTCCAGGACGGATCGACCTCGCCGATCGGCTGGAACAGCGACCAGCAGATCGTCTCGGTCGGACCGCCCGAACCCACCACCTGGATCCGCGGGCTCTGCGCCCGCAGCCGGTCCGGCAGCGTCAGCGGGATCCAGTCGCCGGAGAGCACGGACAACCGCAGGGACTCCAACGGTCGGCCGCCGCCGCGGCGCTCGCGCACCTCGGCCTCGCCGACGAGCAGTTCCATCAGGACGGGCACGGAGTTCCACAGGGTGACCTGCTCCGCCTGCACCAGATCGGCCCACACATCGGGCTCGGCGTGCGCGAAGGGCGGCGGCAGCACCACGGTCCCGCCCTGCGTCAGCACCCCGAACACGTCGTAGATCGAGGCGTCGAAGTGCAGCCCGGAGATGGCCAGCAGCCGGTCCCGGGCGCCGACCTCGAAACGCTCGGCGACGTCACGGATCAGGTTGACCACACCGATGTGGTCGACCATCACGCCCTTCGGCTCACCCGTCGAACCCGAAGTGAAGATCGTGTACGCGAGGTCCGCGGGGGTCTGCGCGGTGTCGGGCCGCGTGTCGGGGCCGGACTCGAAGTCCTTGTCCACCCGGTAGCGGCGGGCCGTGGGGGGCCAGCTGATCCGCGGGTCCAGCCAGGACTGGGTGAGGATCCGGTCCACCTTGGCCTCGGTGAGCAGCCGGCGCAGCCGCTCCGCCGGCACGGACGGGTCCAGCGGCAGGTACGCGGCGCCGGAGGCGAGGATCCCGTACACCGCGGCGTACTGCTCCCAGCCCTTCTCCATCACGACGGCTACCAGCTCACCCGGAGCCGCCCCGTGGTCCCGCAGCGTGTGGCCGATCCGCCAGGCGTACGAGGCCAGTTCGGCGTAGCTCAGGCGCCGCCCGGCGGCGTCCACCACGGCCTCGGCGTCGGGCGTGGCCTCGGCCTGCCGGGCGAACAGCTCGTGCAGGGTGGTGTAGGGGATCTGCCCGGCGGTGTCGTTGACCTTGCGGCGCAGCGTCCGCTCGGCCGCCGGGACCAGGTCGAAGCGCCGGGTGTGCAGGGACTCCGGGTCCCGCGTGAGCCGCTCCAGCAGGTCCACGTACACGCCGAAGGCGGCGTCGACGAAGCCGGGCGCGAACGCCCCGTCGACGAAGTCCCAGATGACGCGCAGCTCACCGGCCAGCTCGCGCAACTGCACGTCGAGCGAGACCTGCGGGGTCTGCGAGATCGAGTACACCTCCCGGCCCAGGTCGGTGACGGGCCGGCGCACCGGGTAGTCGAGCAGGCTGGTGACGACGACCGGCATGCCGGCCTGAGCGCCCACGCCGTGCAGCCGGGTCAACTCGCGCAGCACCCGCACGCCGTTGAAGGCGCCGTGCTCCGCGTCGCGGGCGAGCTGGTCGCGCAGGGCGTGTGCCCGGTCCAGGAAGGTCGCGCCCGAACCGTCGGCGGCGAGCATCACGGCGTTGGTGAAGTCACCGAGCACACCGGTGATGTCCGGGTGCACCGCCGGACGCTGGAAGATCGGGTAGTTGATGGTGAAGTCCGACTCCTCCGCCCAGCACCTGACCACCTCGGCGAAGGCGGCGGTGAGCAGCACCGACGGCGTCAGCCCCGCTTCGTGCGCCCGGGCCGAGAAGAGCTGCCAGTCCGCGGGGGCCAGGCGGTGCTCCCGCCGGTCGAAGCGCACCTCGCGCCCGCCGTCGCCGGAGCCGCCCGTGGGCAGCGAAGGGGCCGGCGGCAGGGTGGGCACCCGCTCGACCCAGTAGTCGCGGGCGGTGCGGAAGGCCTCGGTGTGCGGCAGGGCGTCGGCGCGCCAGTGGGCGTACTCGGCGAAGCTGATGCCGGGCTCCGGGAGTTCGGCGTCCGGGTTCTCGTAGAGGTCGACCAGCTCGGGGAAGAGCACCTGGAAGGCACTGGAGGCGTCCAGCACCTGGAGGTCGATCCCGAGGTGGACCCGGCCGATGTCCTGCGGACCGCCCAGCCGCAGGATCCGCAGGTCGAACAGCGGCCAGCTGCCCACCGGGAAGACCACGTGGCTCATCTCGTCCCGCAGCGCGGCGAGCCGCTCCCGCGCGGCGTCCTCGGACAGGCCGCGCAGGTCCTCGACCGGTATCGAGAAGGGCAGCGGGTCGGCGGGCACCCACTGGGTGCCGTCCGTACGGCCGATCGCGCGGAGCATGTCGTGACGGGCGACCACCTTGCGCCAGGCGGCGGCGAAACGTTCGGGGTCGAGGCCGGCGCGCTCCCATTCGAAGTATCCGTAGCAGCCGATGCCGCCCAGTTCGACTGCTTCACCTCGCCCGATCATCAGTGCCTGCTGCGTCTCGGTCATCGGGAAGGACGCGGCACTGTCCGCGCGAGCGGGCAGGAGCTCGGTCATGGTCCAACTCCATTCGGTGTTACGGGCCGTTGGCGTGTGCTTGCCCGGGGTCGATACGGGCCGGAGCGCCCTGCTGCGGGGCAGGGCGAGGCTAGGGGCGGTGAGTTAGCCGCCGGTTACGTTCCGTCCGGGCGGGGGGTCCGCAGTCGGGTGCGGCCCCCTCGGCCAGGGAGAGCGCGAAGAGCCGTACGAGCGGGTGGAACAGGTAGCAGGGCTGGCCCCATTCGTCCGCGCCGCTGACCTCCAGCAGGGCCGCGTCGGCCAGCGCCTCCAGCAGTCGCTCCGCCTCGGCCTCCGGCAGGCTCAGCGACATCGCCGCGTCCGCCGCCGGGAACGGCTGCGGGCCGAGCGCGGCCAGCGCCGGGAACACCGCCCGCACTTCGGGGTCGAGCGCCCGCCAGGACGGCAGCAGCGAGGTGTGCACGTCCAGGTCCCCCGAGTGCAGCTCCCGCAGCCGGGTGAGGGGATCGGCCAGTCTTCGGGCGAGCCGGTCCGGGGTGGAGTGCGGCCGGGCGGCGATCCGGGTCCCGACGATCCGCAGGGCCAGCGGCAGACCGGCACAGTGCTCGACGATCGCCGACGCCGCACCGGGCGCCGCGGCCACCCGGGCGGGACCGGCCGCGGCCGAGAGCAGCTCCAGCGAGTCCCGGGGCGCGAGGGGTGCGAGGGCCACGGTGTGCGCCCCCGCCACGGTGGGCAGCGCCGTCCGCCCGGTGACCAGGACCGCCGGCTCCGGGGTGTTGGGCAGCAGCGGACCCAGTTGGGCGGCCCCGGAGGCGTTGTCCAGCACGATCAGCAGCTGCCGGCCCCGGGTCCGCTCCCGGTAGAGCCGCACCAGCTGGTCCTGGTCCTCGGTGGCCGGTACCTCGTCCGCCGGTCCGAGCGCGCGCAGCAGCCGGCGCAGCACGCGGGTGGGGTGCCGGGGAGTTCCGTCGGGAGCGCGCAGGTCGGCGTACAACTGCCCGTCGGGGAAGTGGCGCTGGCAGCGGTGGGCGGCGTGCACGGCGAGGGCCGTCTTGCCGAGCCCGGCCATTCCGGTGACCAGGACCCGGCGGGGCCGCCCGGAGCCCTGCCCGTCGGGAGCCAGCGCACGGCACAGCAGCTCCAGTTCGGGCTCCCGGCCGGTGAAGTCCACCGTGTCGGGCGGCAGCATGGCCGGGGCGCCGGTCGCCCGGTCCGGGGCCTCCCGCCGGGTGCCGGCCACCACGGCGGCGGTGCGCGGCTGCCGGTCGAGCGTGCCCTCCAGCAGTGCCCGGTAGGTGGCCTGGAGCTCCTCGCCGGGGTTCACGCCCAGCTCGTCGGCGAGCACCGCACGGCCGTGGTGGTAGAGGTGGATGGCGTCCGCCTGCCGCCCGGACCGGCACAGGGCGGTCATCAGCTGGCACCGGATCCGCTCGCGCAGCGGGAACTCGGCGACGAGGCCCGTGAGTTCACCGGTGAGCTGCTCGTGCCGGCCCAGAGCGAGGTCCGCGGCGATGCGGTGCTCCAGGGTGACCGCACGGGCCTCGGTCAGCCGTGGTGCCTCGGCGTCGGCGAGGTATTCCGTGGCGTTGGCGAAGGGCAGCCCGTTCCATCGGGCCAGGGCGCCGCGCAGCAGCTCACCGGCCTTTTCGAAGTCCTCCGCGATCAATGCCTCACGGCCGCTGAGCGCCAGCTTCTCGAATTCCGTCAGGTCGAGGGTCGCATTACCGATGCTCATGGCATATCCGGGCGGCCGGCGATCGATCAGAACATCGTCGCCGAGAATCTTGCGCAAGCGGGAAACATAGGTGTAGAGCTGTGCGCTGACGGTGGCCGGCGGAGCCCAGCCCCACAGCAGCCGGCACAGCCGTTCGTCGGAGATCACCTCTTCACGTGCCACGAGGAGCGCCGCGAGCACGGTGTGCAGCTTCGCCCCGGAGAACGCGACCCGGCGGCCGTCCCGCCGTACCTCGACTGGCCCGAGCACTCGGAATTCCATGTACCGCCCCATCCGTGATTCATGGAGAAGAATCTCTGAACGAAGCTAGTGGAGTGCGTTGTCTCCTCGATATCGTGGCGATTTCGAGGGCGGCCGGGGTCACGAAATCGATGGAACACAGAAGAAAAAGGAGGCGTCCCTACTGTTCCATTCATGCCGCAGCGAGCGGCAGTGATGATCCACCGAGAGGGGATTCCCAGATGCGCAGCACGCGGACGGCGAAGACGGCGAACACGAAGACGGCGGCGGCCTGCCTGGTCGTTCTTGCCGGAGTGTTCGTGGGTACGGGGGGAACGTCGGCCGTGATGACGGACACGAGGGTGACCACGCAGGCGGACGACATGCCCTGGGGCATCGTCACGCCGGTGGTCCCCCCGCACCCCGGCACCGCAGGTACGAACGGTGACATGCCCTGGGGCTGACCCTCCCGGCTACCGCCCGACGCGGCGCGCCCCAGGGGTGCCCGGCCCGGCCTAGTCCTCCGGACGCGTCAGCAGCACGGTCAACTCCGCCGCGGTGAAGGAACGATGCGGCGGCTCACCGGAGCCCGCGGCGACCGGCCTGCCCCCGCCACCCGGCTCGCCCGCCGCGTTCTGGACCGCGGCCAGCAGCCTGGCCGCCTGTGCCCGCCAGGGTTGCGCGCCGACCTCCCCGAATGCGGCCCGCGCCCGCCGGAACCTCTCCGCCGCCTGCGTCAGGCCGCCGCCGATCGCCTCCACACATCCGAGATCGGTCTCCACGCGGGCGTACAGGAAACGATCCGCCAGCTCCTCCGTGATCTCCAGGGCCTGCTGCAGCGTTCCCCCCGCCGCTGACAGCAGGCCCTGGCTCCACTGCGTCTGGCCCAGTCCCCGCAGCGCGTGCGCCTCCCCGACCCGGTCGCCCTCGCCCCGGGTCAGCCTGAGCACCGCGTCGAAGGCCTCCGCGGCCTCGCCCAGGTCCCCCGCCCGCAGCCGCACCTCGGCGAGCCGGTACACGCTCTGCGCCTCGGCCCGGACCGATCCGGTACGCCGGCTCAGCGCCACCGCCTCCTCCGCGAGGGGCAGCGCGCCGCCCATGTTGCCCCGGTCCAGCTCGATCTGCGCCTGGAAGCCCAGCAGATGGGCTTCGTTTCCGATGTCCCCCGACGCGTGGAACCCGGCGAGCGCCGCCTCGCAGAACTCCAGGGCCCGCTCCCAGTCGCCCTGGAACCGCGCGCACATGGCCAGGTTCCGCTGCGCGAGCGCCGCCCCGCCCAGGTCACCGGTGTTGCGCAGCAGCCGCAGCGCGGCCATGTTCCAGCCCTCGGCCTGCTCGTACCGCCGCTGGTAGATCGCCAGCGAGCCCAGCAGTCGCAGCATCGTCGCCTCGCCCGGCTGGTCGCCGGTGCGCCGGGCCGAGGCCAGCGCCAGCTCGGCGCAGCGCTGCCAGTCCTCCAGGTAGTTCTTCGTCTCGAAGTGCGGGACCGCGCTCTCGGTCAGCGTCCACGCGTACCGGGCCCGCCCCGTCTCCGCCGCGTGGCTGACCAGGTCCGCCACGGCCGTGCGCTCCGACTCGAACCAGTCCATCGGCACGGCCAGCAGCTCGTCGGCCAGCTCCGGCAGGAAACGGGGAGCGGGTTCGGGCGTCCGGCCCACCGGGAACTCCCGCCCGTCGATCCGCCGGTGCGCCTCCTCGGCCAGCCAGAGCCAGGCCGCGAAGGCCCGGCCCAGCGCCGCGTCCGCCTCCCCCTCCGGCTCGTCCGACTCCGCCCGTTCGCGAGCGAACAGCCGCAGCAGGTCCTGGAACCGGTAGCGGGCGGCTCGCCCCGGCTCCGCGTCGGCGACCTCCAGCAGCTGCGCGTCGACCAGCTGGTCGATCAGCTCCTCCGCGTGCCACACGTCGGTGTCCAGTACGGCCGCCCCCGCCCAGGCGGCGAAGTCCGCCGTGCGCAGCAGCCCGAGCCTGCGGTACATCCGGGCCGCCTCGGGGGCCAGGTCCCGATAGGTGAGGCGGAACCCGGCCCGCACCCCGCCCTCGCCCGGGCTCAGCACATCGAGCCGGGACCGGTGGTCGCGCAGCCGCGCCACCAGGCTCCGTACGCTCAGCCCCGGTTTGGCCGCCAGCCGCGCACCGGCGATCCGCAGCGCGAGCGGCAGGCAGTCGCACAGCGCGCCGAGCTGTTCCACGGCCACCGGGTCGCTGCCGAACCGGTCCGCCCCGGCGAGCTTGATGAGCAGGGCCGTCGCCTCGGTCGGCTCCAGCATCCGCAGCCGGATGGTCAGGGCCGTGTAGTCCCCGGTCAGGTCGCCCAGGCTCTCCCGGCTGGTGGCCAACACCACGCTGCGCCCGCCACCCGGGAGCAGGGGTCTGAGCTGGTGGAAGGAGCGTACGTTGTCCAGGACGATCAGTGTCTTGCGGGTACTGAGCAGGCTCCGGAACAGCGAGGCCCGCTCGTCGGCGTCCGGCGGGATCTGGGGCGCGCCGATGCCGAGCGCGCGCAGGAACCGGTCGAGCACGGCGGCGGGGGACACCGGCGCGTGCTCCTCGTCGTATCCGCGCAGGTCGGCGAAGAGCTGGCCGTCCGGGAACTGGTCGGCGACCTGGCTCGCCCAGTGCACCGCGAGGGCGGTCTTGCCCACGCCGCCCACGCCGACGATGGTGGCCAGCGCCGGGGTGTGGGGGTTGTAGGGCTCCTTCAGGAGCCGGTCCAGGGAGGTCATCTCCCGCTGCCGGCCGGTGAACGCCATGACATCGGCGGGCAGTTGCGCCGGGATGGTGTTCAGGGCCGCGGGCGCGGGGGCCGCCACGGCGGGGGGCCGGGTCAGTTCGGGGGAGTCGCGCAGGATCAGGTCGTGCAGCTGCCGCAGGCCGGGACCCGGTTCGATCCCGAGCTGCTCGGTGAGTAACCGGCGGCCCTGCAGGAAGACTTCGAGGGCCTCGGCCCGCTGCCCCGACCGGTACAGGGCCAGCATGAGGTGTTCGCGGCACTGCTCGCGCAGCGGGTGCCGGGCCACCAGCTCGGCGAGTTCACCGGTGAGCGCGCGGTGCCGGCCCAACTGGAGCATCAGCCCGGCGCGTTCCTCCATCAGGGCCAGCCGCATCTGCTCCAGCCGGGTGGTCTCCGCCTCCAGCCGGGAGCCGGACGGCTCGTCCAGAGCGGAGCCCCGCCAGATGCTCAGCGCCTCCTCGAAGTGCGTGCACGCCTCTTCGGTCCGTCCGTGCCGGGCGGCGTCCCGCCCCTGCTCGGCCCGCTCCATGAATTCCTGGACGTCGATCCGGTGCTCGCCCTTGGCCAGCAGATAGCCCGGGGGAGAGGTGATCAACAGATCGGTCACCCCGGCCTGCTTGAAGGTCTTGCGCAGGGTGGCCACGCAGATGGCGATCTGGTTGCGCGCCGTCGCCGGGGGAGATTCCGGCCAGACGGCGTCCACCAGGGTGTCGACCGAAACGATCCGGTCGGCGTAGAGGACCAGCATCGAGAGGACCGTGGCCTGGCGTCGGCCGTTGATACGCAGCGGACCGTCATCGGTCTGGACGACCAGCGGCCCCAGCACTCTGAAGACAAACCGATTCAAAAGGTCCCCCGGCCTTGAAACCCCGCGTCAGGCGCGAACGGTACCGCAAACAGCATTCCTCGGTGCAGTCAACTCTTGGGAAAAACACGGTCAGTTTCAGGCCAGCTTGTCCGTATAGCGGCGGACACGTGCAAGGGCCTCACACAGAGTTGTCGGATCCGATCGACGACAACGCGCCGGACAGGCCCCGCAGCACCTCGGCCGTGCGGTGCACCTCGTCCTCGCCGCCGAGGCGCTCGCACAGCTGCCGGGCCAGCGCGGCGAGACAGGAGTCGATCTCCCGTTTCGCGGCGATGCCCTGCTCGGTGGCGGTGAGCAGCTTCGCCCGCCGGTGCGCCGGATTGTCCAGGTAGACCGCGAGTCCCTGCCGCACCAGGAGGTCCGCTATGCGCTGCACGCTCTGCCGGGTGGTCCCCACCCGCCGGGCCACCTCCGACACGGAAAGTGACTCCCCGGTCACCGTGCTCAGTATCTGCCATCGAGCGGCGCTGAGGCCGAACGCGAGCGCGAGCCGGTCGAGGGTCGCGGTGAACCGCCCGTTCAGCCGGAAGACCGCCACGGCCGCGCGGCTGAAGGACTCGGCCTCCCCGGACTCCCCCTTGCGCGTCAACGTCGGTCCCCTTCCGTACGCTCCGCGAGTCGCTGCACGATAACAGCGCGTGGTCACGTCGACGAGAGTCGGCCGGGGCGGCGCCACCCGGTCGAACCCGGTCGGTGCGCCGCTCCCGACAACGGTGGTCCGTTGGTCGGCTCGTGGCCGAGATGTCCGCCCCGGCGCTGGGCCAATGGCACAGTGCGAAAGGGTCCGGTTGAGCCACCGGGCCCCCAGGTGGTTATCTGTGGCGTATCCATGTACTTACGGCGCCGCGCAGCGCCGGACGGCAACGAGGCCGGTTCCGGAGCGCGGCGCCTTCGCCGTGCCCGTCCGCCGCCCACCACCCCCGGGCGGAGCCGGGCCGGCGCGCAGCACTGCAAGGGGGGCGGCACACCGCCGTGAAGAGGATGTTCGTGGCTCCGGATCCGGGGCGTATGAGACTCAGGAACTCGGCCCGCGCCGTGGTCGGCGTCGTCGCCGCCGTGGCCCTGGCCGAGGTGTGCGGTCTCTCCCTGACCGCCTCCATCACCGGGGGACTGGCAGCCCTGCTCGCCCTCTTCACCGTGCTCGACGGACACGTCCGCGCCCAGCGTCTGACCACCGCCCTGCTGCCCGTCGCCGGATTCCCCGTCCTGGCCCTCGCCACCACCCTGCACGGGATCCCGCTCGCCCGCGACGCCGCCTTCCTCGCCGTCGTGTTCGCCGGGGTGTACGCCCGCCGCTTCGGCCCGCGCGGACACGCCCTCGGGATCTTCGGCTTCATGATGTTCTTCGTCACCCAGTTCCTGCACGCCGTGCCCGGGCAACTGCCCGAGCTGTACGCCGCGGTCGGGCTCGCGCTCGTCGCCTCCGGAGCCGTGCGCTTCCTGCTGTGGCCGATCGAGCGGCGCACCCCGCCCCCCGCCGCCCCGCCCGGCCTGCCCGGAACCGGGCTCGCCCGGCCCACCACCCGGCAGGCCTTCCAGGCCACCGCCGCCTGCGCCTTCGCGCTCGGCATCGGCCAGGCGCTCTCCGACGACCGCTGGTACTGGGCCGTCGGCACCTCCTGGTGGATCTTCGTGAACACCGCCTCCCGGGGCGAGACCCTCGTACGGGGCTTCCGCCGCGTCCTCGGCACCGTCGTCGGCATCGCCGCCGGCCTGCTGATCGCCGTACCGCTGCACGGAGCGCCGGTGCCCACCGCCGCACTGGTCGCCGTATGCGTCTTCGGGATCTTCTACACGGCCGCACCCTCGTACTCGTGGATGATGTTCTTCGTCACCGTCATGGCCGGTCTGCTCTACGGCCTGCTCGGCGTCCTGCACCCCGGCCTGCTGCTCCTGCGCTTCCAGGAGACCGCGATCGGCGCGCTCGGCGCCGCCCTCGCCGTCGTGCTCATCCTCCCGGTCACCACCCACGCCGCCAACGACGCCTGGATCCAGCGCGCCCTGCACTGCGTACGGGCCTCCACCGCGGCCGCCCTGGACCGCCTCGCCGGCGACCCCGACGCCGACCCCGCCCCGCACGCCGCCGAACTGGAGCTGCTGCTGGGCCGGGTCCGGATGGCCCTCGCACCGCTCGTCCACCCCCTGAGCCCGCTGCGCGCCCGCAAGGCCCGCGCCCGGCAGGTGCTCGCCCTGCTCGACGACTGCGCCCGGGACGTGCGCGGGCTGGTCGTCGTCGCCGCCGACCCGCAGGCCTCCCACGACGCCCGGCTGGCCGCCGCCTGCTGGCGCGTGGAGGCCGCGGTGGAGGCCCTGACCGCCCCGCACGGCACTCCCGGACCCGCCACCGTGGCGCACCCCCGGCCCGCCGCCGCGGAACCGGCCCTCGCCCACCTCCACGGCCTGGAGCACACCCTGGTGGCCCTCGCCACGCCGCTGCGCAGCGACCCCCGGGCGCCGCTCGTCATCAGCGCCTGAGCAGCCCGCCCCGGGCGTCCGCCAGCCCCGCCGGCAGCCGGCCGACGGTGTGCACGACGCCGAGGGTCTGGGTGGCCCTCGTCAGCGCCACGTACAGGTCGCTCGGCCGCAGCTCCTCCGGTTCCACCACGATCACCGTGTCGAACTCCAGCCCCTTGGCCTGGCGCGGGTCCAGCAGGACCACCTCCCGCGTCAGGTCCGGCTCCGCACCCTCCCGGACCCCCGGCAGTACGGCGGCCAGGGCCGCGTGCCGCGCCCGCGGCGCGATGACCGCGAGCCGCCCCTCGGCCGGCAGCTCCCGCTCCACGGCCTCCCGGGTCGCCCCCGTCGGATCGTCGGTCGCCAGGGCCCACGGCCGCACCCCGGTGGACCGTACCGAGCGCGGCGGCTCGAAGCCGGGATCGCGCATCCGCAGCACGGCCGCCGCCACCTCCATGATCTCGGCCGGGGTGCGGTAGTTGACCCCCAGCCGGACCAGCTCCCAGCGCTCGCCCACATACGGCGCGAGGACGCCTTCCCACGAGCCGCAGCCCGCCTCGTCGGCCGTCTGCGCCGGATCGCCGACCAGCGTCATCGACCGGGTCGGGCAGCGCCGCATCAGCAGCCGCCAGGCCATCGCCGACAGCTCCTGCGCCTCGTCCACGATGACGTGGCCGAAGGCCCAGGTGCGGTCGGCCGCGGCCCGCTCGGCGGTGCTGCGGTGGTCGGCCTCCTCGTGGCGCTCGGCCATCCGCTCCGCGTCGATGATGTCGTGGGCCGCGAGGAACTCGTTCTCCTCGTCCTCGAACTCGTACGACTGCGAGCCCTCGGACAGGTCCAGCACGCCCTGCGCGTAGGCGATGCGCCGCTGCCGGTCCCGCTCCTCGGCGGCTCGCCGGGCACTGTCGTCCTCACCCAGCAGCTCGGCCGCCTCGTCGAGCAGCGGCACGTCGGCCGGGGTCCAGTCCGGCCGGGCCGAGGGCGCCCGGCGGATCAGGGCGGCCTCGTGCGCGGGCAGGTGCGTCGGGTCCGCCAGGAAGTCGGCGACCAGCTGCTCGGGGGTGAGGGAGGGCCACAGCGAGTCGATCGCCGCGTGCACGGCGGCGCTCGTCGCGATCTCCTTGCCGAGCTGGGCGATGTCGTCCGAGCCCAGCAGGTTCGGACCCCCGTACGGATCGGCGCCCAGCCGGTCGGCGAGCTGCGCGGTGAGCGCGTCGATGATCGGGAAGGCGAAGGAGGGACGCGCCTGGTTGTGCGGCAGGCCGGTGGCCCGGGCCCGGTCCCGCGCCTCGTGGGCCATCGTGCGGTCCAGCAGCAGGGTCCCGTACTCCTCGTGGTCGATCTCCAGTGCGGGCTCGGGCACCGTGTCGTACTCCTCGCCGGTGTCCGCCGGTACGGACTCCGGCAGGCACTGGCGGTCCGCCACCACCCGGGCGAGGACCTCCGCCATCGAGGCCCGGCCCTTCACCGCGGCGGCCCCGGGGCGGTCGGTGCCGGTGGCCTGCACCCCGGGGAAGAGCTCCCCCGGGGTGGCCAGCAGCACGCCCGTCTCGCCGAGGGCCGGGAGCACCCCGCCGATGTAGCCGAGGAAGGCCGGGCCCGGTCCGACGATCAGCACCCCGCGCTTGGCCAGCAGCTCCCGGTGGGCGTACAGCAGGTAGGCGGCGCGGTGCAGCGCGACGGCGGTCTTGCCGGTACCGGGACCGCCCTCGACGACCAGCACCCCGCGGTGCGTGGAGCGGATGATCCGGTCCTGCTCGGCCTGGATTGTCCGCACGATGTCGTGCATCCGGCCGGTCCGGGCGGCGTCGAGCGCGGCGAGCAGCACGGCGTCCGCGTCCGCGCCCTCGTGTCCGGTGCGCTCCGCGTCGGTCAGGTCGAGGATCTCGTCGTGCAGGGCGGTGACCAGGCGCCCGCGGCTGCTGATGTGCCGACGGCGGCGCAGCCCCATGGGGGTGTGGCCGGTGGCGAGGTAGAAGGGGCGGGCCACCTCGGCGCGCCAGTCCAGGACCAGCGGCGTGCGGTCCGCGTCGTCGGCCCGGATTCCGAGCCGGCCGATGTGGTGGTCGCGGCCGTCGGAGAACTCCAGACGGCCGAAACAGAGACCGTTCTCGCCCGCATTCAGAGCGGAAAGCAGGCCGGATTGCTCGGCGACCAGGACATCCCGCTCCAGCCGGGCCTGAAACCCGGTCCCGACATCGCGCAGCGCACCTTCGACCGCACGTTCGGCCTGGTCACGCAGGTCGTCCAGGCGCGTATAGAGGTCGGTGACGAATTGCTGCTCTTTCCGGAATTCCTCGGTTGACAATTGCACTCCTGCCGCGGTACAGTGTCCTCGTAAGCTTCTTTACGGCTCCGTTTTCGGCGAAGTCGCGAATCATTGAATATACGCTCTCTCGTCCCTCGGTAGCCAATTCGGCCGGGGGATTTTTTGCGTACGGTGGATCTCATGACCACCGCACACGGCCCGGCCCGCGCCGACGGAATCGTCTACCGCCCCGCCCGTCCCCAGGACGCGGCTGCCATCGAGGCCCTGGACAGCTCCTTCACCACTGCCACCGTCTTCGAGGTGAGCGACCCCGGCCCGGACGCCGGCGCCGGCTTCGGCTTCCTGCTGCGCGAGGTCCCGGTGGACCCGCCCATGCACAAGGCGTTCCCGCCGGAGGAGCACGACGAGCAGGTCTTCGGCGGCGGGAAGGACTCCGAGGCCGACGCGCGGACCTTCGTCGCCCTCGACGGCGACCTGCTGTGCGGGTTCGCCGCCGTCGGGTACGCCGCGTGGAACCGGCGACTGACCATCGAGGACATCGAGGTCGCACCCGGTCACCGGGGTCGGGGCATCGGCCGCGCGCTGATGGAGTGTGCGGACCGGTTCGCCCGTGAACGGGGCGCGGAGCACCTGTGGTTGGAGGTCAGCTCGGTCAACGCCCCGGCGGTGCACGCCTATCGGCGCATGGGGTTCACCTTCTGCGGCCTCGACACCGCGCTGTACGGCGGCACGCCCGCGGCGGGCGAACGGGCGCTCTACATGAGCCGCCCCTGCCACTGACCCGGCGCACGGCCAACTCCCGGATCGCGCCGGATCGTACGCCCTCGCGGGGCCTGCCGCAGCCCGAACCGTGAGAGATCACCCGGAGGAGTGCTCCGTCACCGCCGGCCACCCCATCCTGACCTGCGACATGTACAACGGGTAATTGTTTATTGCACATTCATGCGGCATGTACAGGGTGGATCTGCTCGGACAGGGGGTACCGGCCCGGAATGGAAATTCTTCAACAGCGCTCCACCACCGCTCAGGTGTGGGAAGCGGCCGAGGAGTTCATCCGACTCTTCCACAGGGAGAACGCGGACGCCGGAGATCCGCGCGCCCGGCTCGCCGCCGTGCGCGCCGAGCTCGCCGACACCGGCAGCTATGTGCACACCCCCGCGGAGCTGGTCCACGGGGCCCGGGTGGCCTGGCGCAACAGCAACCGCTGCATAGGCCGCCTCTACTGGAACTCGTTGCGGGTCCGCGACCGCCGCGGACTCACCGACGCCGACGACATCGCCGCCGAGTGCTTCGAGCACCTGCGCGAGGCGACGAACGGAGGCAGGGTCAGGCCCACGATCACGGTCTTCGCCCCGGACACCCCGGACCGTCCCGGCCCGCTGATCTGGAGCGAGCAGCTCATCCGGTACGCGGGATACGGCGACCACCCCTCCATAACCGTCGGGGACGCCCGCAACGCCCCGCTCACCGAAGCCCTGCTCCAGCTCGGCTGGTCCGGTGGCGCTGGCACCCCCTTCGACCTCCTGCCGCTTGTGGTGCAGGGCGTCGACGACAAACCCCGCTGGTTCGACACGCCCGCGGACGCCGTACTGGAAGTGCCGATCGACCATCCCGAGGGCGACGGCTGGGCGGACTGGGGACTGCGCTGGCACGCCGTACCCGCCATCTCCAACATGTGCCTGGAGATCGGCGGCATCCACTACCCGGCCGCGCCGTTCAACGGTTGGTACATGGGCACCGAGATCGGCGCGCGCAACCTCGCCGACACCGACCGGTACAACCTCCTGCCCGCCGTCGCCCGCCGCCTCGGTCTGGACACCTCCAGCGACCGCTCGCTCTGGAAGGACCGCGCCCTCGTCGAACTGAACCGGGCCGTTCTGCACTCCTTCGACCGCGCCGGGGTCACCATCGCCGACCACCACACCGAGTCCCGGCGCTTCCTGTCCCACATGGAACGGGAGGAGCGCAAAGGGCGCGAGGTGGGCGCGGACTGGTCCTGGATCGTGCCGCCGATCTCCGGCTCCGCGACCCCGGTCTTCCACCGCACCTACGAGGACCGCAGCAGCAGTACCGCCTACGTCCACCACCTCGGCGCGCAGGAGCGGGCCCAGGGGCGGGATTTGGTCTAGACCTTCTGTTACCGTCGGCTCCGGACGGATCCGACGGCAGCGAGAGGGGCTTCCAGTGAGCGGCGCGGACAGCACGGACCGGAGCGGCGAACGCCGGGCCTACATCGGCTCGTTCACCGCGGCGGGAGGCCGCGGTGTCACCACCGCGGCCGTCGATCCGAAGACCGGAGCGCTCACCCCGCTCTCGGTCACCGCCACCGAGGACCCCTCCTACCTCGCCCTCGCCCCGTCGACCGGCGTGCTCTACGCGGTGAACGAGACGGAGCGGGGCACGGTCGCCGCCTTCCGGACCACCACCGGGGGCCTCGCCCCCCTCGGCCCGCCCGTCCGCGTCGGGGGCTCCGGCCCCACCCACCTCAGCCTGGCCGGGCGAAGGCTGCTCACCGCCAACTACACCTCCGGCAGTGTGAGCAGCCTCCCGCTCGCCGCCGACGGCACCCCGGACGGGTCCTCCCGCGTCCTGTCGCACCGGGGCTCCGGCCCCGACACCGCCCGGCAGGAGGGCCCGCACGCCCACCAGGTGCTGCCCGACCCGACCGGCCGCTGGGTGCTCAGCGTGGACCTCGGCACCGACTCGGTACGGGTCTGCGCGCACGACCCGGCCACCGGGGCGCTGTCGGTGCACACCGAGATGGAGCTGCGCGCCGGGACCGGTCCCCGCCACCTCGCCTTCCATCCGGAGGGCGCGGTGGCGTACGTACTGCATGAGCTGGAGCCGCAGGTGACCGTCTGCCGCTGGAACGGGGCGTCCGGGCAACTGGAACCGGTCGGGGAGGTTCCGGTGGCCTCCGCGGGTGCCTCAGGGCCCGTACGGGCCTACCCCTCGGCGATCGTCGCCTCGCCCGACGGGCGGTTCGTCTGGGCGGCCGTCCGCGGGGCCGACGCGATCGTCACGCTCTCCCTCGCCGACGGGCCCGGCGCTCCGCGGCTCACAGGAACGGTGGCCTGCGGCGGCGCCTGGCCGCGCGACCTCGCCTTCGACCCCTCGGGGAGCCGGCTGTACGCGGCCAACGAACGCTCGGGGGACGTCACATGGTTCGACGTGGACCCGCTGACCGGGCAGCCGCACCGGGCCGGCTCGTTGGCCGTGCCCGCGGCCACCTGCGTCGTGCTCGGCTGACGCGCCTGCGCACCGGGCACGGAAAGGGCCCCCGCCGGTCACGGGAGCCCGTGACCGGCGGGGGCCCTTTCCGTCGTACGGGCGGGTCAGTGTGCGGCGGCGTCCTGGCTGATCCCCAGCGCGGCGGCGTACTGCGCGACGGCCAGCTTGCCGAGCGCGCCGTAGGCACCGAGCACCTCGGCGGTGGCGCAGTCGGCCTCCTTGCAGGCGGTGTCGAGCAGTCCGTCGGCGGCCTCCGGGCCGATCAGGTACGGGGCGAGCGCGAGGAGCGTGGAGCCCTCGCGGCGCAGCTGCTCGGCGACCGCGGCCACCGAGCCCTCCTGGTCGAGGGCGGCGGCCTTGACGGGCACGGCGAGCCGGGCGGCCAGCAGCATGCCGGTGATCCCGGCGGCCTGCACGGCCTCCTCGCCACCGGTGGTGGCCAGCACGATGCCGTCGGCGGCAGTGGTCACGGTGAAGAGCCGGGCGCGGTCGGCGCGGGCCAGGCCCGCCTCGGACAGGCGCACGTGCAGGCCCTCGGCGAGCAGCGGGTGCGGGCCGAGTACGTCGGCCAGCTCGGCGGCGGCGGAGGAGTCCATCAGGGCCTGGCGGATCCGGCGGAGCAGATCGGCGTCCGGGCCCGCCAGCAGCGGTACCACCACGGCGTCCGGGCCGGTCGGCGCGGGCACCTCGTGGCCGGCCGCGCGGGCGAACTCCGCGCGCGCGACACGCTCGCCCGCGACGGCGCTCAGCACGCCGGACAGGGACGGGAACGCGGAGGCGTCGTCACCCTCGAGGAAGCCGATCCGGGCGTCGAGGCCCGGCAGCTCGGAGCGGCCGATGCTGATGATCTCTTCCGCGAGCCCACGCGAGGCGGCCGAGGGGGCACCGGGCACGGCGAGCACCAGCGCGGGCGCGCCCTCGGGCGCCACCGCGGGCTCGGGCCGGCGGTGCCGTCCGGTCTGGCGGGGTCGCGGCATTCGTACGGGCAGGCCATTTGCGGGCCCAGTGGGGGAGCTCATGGCGCCGCATGCTACTGGCTTATCGGAACAAGGTGTTCGGGCAGGGCCTTCTCGCGAGGCATCTGTCCGTATTTATCCGGTGAATATCAGATACGTTCAACTGACGGACGGCAAGCGCCAGTCCACAGGCTGTGAACCCTGGCCCACCAGCAGCTCGTTCGTCCGGCTGAACGGCCGGGAGCCGAAGAAGCCGTAGTCGGCGGACTTGGGGGAGGGGTGCGAGGACTCCACGACGGGCAGTTCACCGAGCAGCGGCCGCAGGTTGCGGGCGGCCCGCCCCCAGAGGATGGACACCAGCGGTTTGCCGCGCGCGGCCAGGGCCCGGATGGCCTGGTCGGTGACGGCCTCCCAGCCCTTGCCCTGGTGCGCGTTGGAGCGCCGGGGCGCGGTCGTGAGCGACCTGTTGAGCAGCAGGACGCCCTGCCGGGTCCACGGGGTGAGGTCGCCGCTCGCCGGGCGGCCGGTGCCGATGTCCCGGTGCATCTCCAGGAAGATGTTGTCGAGGCTCGGCGGTACCGGCCGTACGTCGGGGGCGACCGAGAAGGACAGGCCGACCGCGTGCCCCGGCGTGGGGTAGGGGTCCTGTCCGACGATCAGTACCTTGACCTCGTCGAAGGGCTGTTGGAAGGCGCGCAGCACATTGGCCCCGGCCGGTACGTACGTCCTCCCCGCCGCGATCTCGGCGCGCAGGAAGTCGCCCATCGCGGCGATCTGCCCCGCCACCGGCTCAAGAGCCCGGGCCCAGCCCGGCTCGACGATCTCGTTCAACGGTCGTGCTGCCACGGTGGATCACTCTACTGGCCGAACGTGGCCGCCCGTACACACATCACGTCCGGCAGGTGCTCGGCGAGCAGTTGCCAGCTCTCGCCGTCGTCGTGGCTCGCGTACACCTCGCCGTTGCGGTTGCCGAAGTAGATGCCCGCAGGGTCCGCGTCGTCCGTGCACAGGGCGTCCCGGAGCACCGTGCCGTAGTGGTCCCCGGCCGGCAGGCCGCGGGTCAGCGGCTCCCAGGTGGCGCCCGCGTCCCGGGTGCGGAAGACCCGGCACCGGTGCTCGGCCGGGACCCGGTCGGAGTCGGCGTTGAGCGGGAAGACGTAGGCGGTGTCCGGCCGGTGCGGATGGGCCGCGACCGCGAAGCCGAAGTCGGAGGGCAGCCCGCCGCCGATGTCGGTCCACCGGCCGCCCGCGTCGTCGCTCCGGTAGACGCCCCAGTGGTTCTGCAGGTAGAGCCGGTCCGTGTCCCCGGCATCCTGGGCGATCTTGTGCACGCACTGGCCGAACTCGGGGTTCGGGTCCGGCAGGAACACCGCCGAGACCCCCTGGTTGGAGGGGGTCCAGCTGGCCCCGCCGTCCCTGGTCCGGAAGACCCCCGCGGTGGACACGGCGACGGTCACCGCGTCCGCGTCGCGAGGATCGGTGATCACCGTGTGCAGCCCCTCGCCGCCACCGCCCGGCACCCACTTGCCGCGGCTCGGGTGCTCCCACAGCGGGCGGACCAGCTCGAAGGACTCGCCGCGGTCGGTGGAGCGGAAGAGCGCCGCCGGCTCCGTCCCGGCGTACACCACGCCGGGCGCCTCGGGGCCGGCCGGATGCAGCTGCCAGACCCGCTCCAGGGAGGCGCCGGTGTCCTTGGGGAACTTCACCGCGGGCGCGGTGGGCTCCCGCCAGGTCGCCCCGAGGTCGTCGGAGGTGAAGACGGACGGCCCCCAGTGCGAGCTGTCCCCGCCGACCAGCAGCCGGGGCACCGGCCCGCGCCGGTCGACGGCGACCGCGTAGACCGCCTGGGCGTTGAAATGGGGCCCGTCGAACTCCCACGGCCCGTCGCCCCGGCGACGTCCGATGAAGAGTCCCTTGCGGGTTCCCACGAGCAGTACCGCGTCGGCCATGGCCGGCACCTCCGGACCTCGTCGTCCTGGGCGGGCGTTCCTTGTGGAGCGTCTTCGCGGACCAGTCTGCACCCGCCCGGTGACAGTGGCCCGGCGGGCGACACGGAGCCCCTGAGTACCAGATCAATACCGATCATTTACCGCGCGGAAATGATTGCTGCTTGCATGTGGGTGTCCGTAATGGATTGACTTCAGGTCACTGCCGCCGCACGCGAGAGGACGTATGTGGCCACCGAGCACCTGTCTCCGCTCGACCTCGCCTTCTGGCGGATCGAATCCGCCGACCACCCCATGCACCTGGGCGCGCTCGCCGTCTTCCGCGCCGCCGGCCCCGGCGCCGCCGAGCGGGCCGCCGAGCTGCTGACCGTCCGCTGCACCGCCGTCCCGCGCCTGCGCCGCCGGATCCGCGACGTGCTCCTTCCGGTCGGTGCGGCCGCCTGGTCGCCGGACCCCGGCTTCGACCCGGCGCGGCACGTCTTCCTCGTCCGTACCGACGAGGAAGTGCCGCACGCCGCCGCCGGGCCCCTGATGGCCCGGCCGCTGGACCGGGCACTGCCGCCCTGGGAGGCGCACGTCCTGGCCGGGCCCGACCCGGACTCCTTCGCGGTGCTCTTCAAATTCCACCACGCCCTCGCCGACGGGCTGGGCGCCCTCGCCCTCGCGGCCACCCTGTTCGACGAGGGGACGGCCCCGCGGCCGCCCGTGCGGCCGGTCCCCGAGCAGCGGGCCGGCTCCCTCCTGCGCCGGCTCCCCGGTGCGCTGGCGGCACGGGTCCAGGACGTCGGCCAGGCCCTGGAGATCGGCGCCGCCGTGGCCCGAGCCGGGCTGCCGCTCGGCGTACCGACGGCGCTCACCGCGGACTCCACCGGAGCCGGTGCCCGTGAGGTCGCCTGCCTCGCGCTCGACCTGGACGAGGTCAACCTGGTCCGCAAGGGTGCCGGCGGCACCGTCAACGACGTGCTGATCGCCCTGGTCGCCGGCGCGCTGCGGCGCTGGCTGGCGGAGCGGGGCGACCCGGAACCCTGGGGCGCCGGACCGCGCGCCCTGATCCCCGTGTCCCGTCGCCGCGGGCCCGGCGGGGCCGGGGGCGCCGGAAACCGGCTCTCCGGCTACCTGCTCCGGTTGCCGCTCGCCGAGGCCGACCCGCTGTGCCGGCTGAACCGGGTGCGCGCGGCCATGGACCGCAACAAGGACGCCGGACCCGCCCGCGGCGCGGGGGCCGTCGCCCTGCTCGCCGACCACGTCCACCCGCTCGGCCACCGACTCGGCGGGCCGCTGGTGGCCCAGGCGGCCCGGCTGCTCTTCGACATCCTGGTCACCAGCGTCCCGCTGCCGGGCTTCAGCTTCACCCTCGGCGGCAGCCCGGTCCGCGAGGTCTATCCGCTCGCCCCGCTGGCCCGCGGCCAGTCACTGGCCGTCGCGGTCTCCACGTACCGGGGGACCGTCCACTACGGACTGGTGGCCGACGCGGCGGCCGTCCCGGACCTGGCGGCTCTCGCCGGGGCGCTGCGCGCGGAACTCGACACGCTTGTACGAGAGGTCTCGTAGTACGAGGAAATTCGTAGTACGGTGACTCTCGTACTTGGTCGATCCCCGGCATGTCCGGTCGTATCTGGAGAGCCTGATGAGTGCTGCACCCGCCGCTTTCGCCGCCCTGTTCGCGCCCTGGACGCTTCGCTCCGTCACCATCCCCAATCGCGTGTGGATGGCCCCGATGTGCCAGTACAGCGCCGAGGCGTTCGGGCCGAACGCGGGCGTGGCCGACGACTGGCACTTCGCCCACTACGCCGCACGTGCCACCGGCGGTACCGGCCTGATCATCCAGGAGGCCACCGCAGTCTCCCCGGAAGGCCGGATCTCCCCCTACGACCTCGGCATCTGGAACGACACCCAGGTCGAGGCGCTGCGCCGGATCACCTCCTTCCTCAAGGCCCGGGGCACCGTTCCCGGCATCCAGATCGCGCACGCCGGCCGCAAGGCCTCCACCGACCGCACCTGGAAGGGCGGGGGGCCGGTCGGGCCCGAGGCGCACGGCTGGCAGCCGCTCGCCCCGAGCTCCCTGGCCTTCTCCGAGGGCCACCCGGTGCCGCACGAGCTGACGGTCGACGGGATCCACGAGATCGCCGGGCAGTTCGCGGCCGCCGCCGAGCGCGCGCTGGCCGCGGGCTACGAGGTCGTCGAGATCCACGGCGCCCACGGCTACCTCATCGGCGAGTTCCTCTCCCCGCACAGCAACCGGCGCACCGACGCGTACGGCGGCTCCTTCGCGAATCGCACCCGCTTCGCCCTCGAAGTCGTGGACGCCGTAAGGGCGGTGTGGCCCGAGGAGCTCCCGCTGTTCTTCCGGATCTCCGCCACCGACTGGCTGGAGGAGGACGGCTGGACCGCCGACGAAACGGTCCGGTTCGCGCAGTTGCTGTCGGCGCACGGGGTGGACCTGCTCGACGTCTCGACCGGCGGGCTCGCCCCCCACGTGACGATCCCCGTCGGCCCCGGCTACCAGGTCCCCTTCGCGGCCCGGGTCAAGGCCGAGACCGCGCTGCCGGTGGCCGCCGTCGGTCTGATCACCGAACCGGAGCAGGCCGAGAAGATCCTCGCCAACGGGGAGGCCGACGCCGTCCTGCTGGGCCGGGAGCTGCTGCGCGACCCGTACTGGGCCCGCCGTGCGGCGGCCGAGCTGGGCGCGGAGATCCCTGCACCCGCCCCGTACCACCGGTCCTGGTGACGTGGACGGCTCCGGTGCCCCCGGGGTGGCGCCGGAGCCGTTCCACTGCTTTCCGCCGATTTCCGTGAGATGCCCGCCTTCTTCGACGGCTCTCGTACGATGGGGGCCCGCAGGAACCGGAATGCAGCGAACCGAGTGAGTGGAGCAGGGACATGACGGAACGGGACACCTCCCGCATCCTTGCCCACCCCGAGGCGGGCGAGATCCGACTCGAAGGCGTGCTGCACGCGCTCTCCGACCCGGTCCGGCTGTCCATCGTCCTGGACCTGGCCGCCTCGGCCGAGGACCTGGCCTGCTCGTACTTCGTCCTGCCCGTCACCAAATCCACGACCACCCACCACTTCCGCGTCCTGCGCGAGAGCGGTGTCGTACGCCAGACCTACCGCGGCACCACCAAGCTCAACGCCCTGCGCCGGGACGAACTGGAGGAGCTGTTCCCCGGCCTCCTCGACAGCGTCCTCAAGGCTGCCGCGGCCGAGGAAGCGCGCCTGGGTTCCTGAGGACCGCGCTCAGAGCGGTCCGGCCGCGCCCAACAGGCCCTGCCAGTCGGGGATCTTCACCGAGCGGCGGCCCAGGGAACGCCCCAGATCGGCCTCGGCGGCCTCGATGGCCAGCCAGCCGGGCCACCGGACCGGCCGCAGGCCCGCCGCCCGCAGGGCGTCCAGCGGGTCCCCGGGGAGGTCCCGGCGGGCCAGTGCCCCCGCGTCCTGGAGCAGTGAGGACACGGTCTCCTTGGCGCAGGGCCGGTTCGTGCCGATCACCCCGGTCGGGCCGCGCTTGATCCAGCCCGCCACGTACTCGCCGACCGAGGCCCGGCCGGCGCGCAGCACCCGGCCCGCCGCGTGCGGAACCGTGCCCCTCCCGGAGTCGAAGGGCAGCCCGGCGAGCGGAACACCCCGGTACCCCACGGAGCGCAGCACCAACTGCGCGTCGATGTCCTCGTGAACGCCGGTCCCGGTCACCCCGCCGCTGCCGTCCGGGGCGGTGCGCTCGAAACGCATCCCGGTGACCCGGCCGTCCGGCCCGCCCAGGATCTCCATCGGGCGCAGGTAGAACCGCAGCGCGATCCGGCGTGGTGCGTCGCCCGGGCCCGGCCCGGCCCAGCCGCGCAGCACCTCCAGGTTCCGCCGGGCCACCGCCGGCAGGGCGGCGGCCGCCACCGGGTCGGCGTACACGGGGTCGAGGGCCAGCTCGGCCGGGTCCGTACCGACGTCCACACCCGGCAGCGTGCCCAGTTCCCGCAGCTCCTTGGTGGTGAACCTGCCCTGCGAGGGTCCGCGCCGGGCCACCATCGCCACCCGTCGCACCCCGCTGTCGGCGAGCGCGCCGAGCGCCGGCTGCGGCATGTCCGTCGGCGCCAGTTCGGCCGTGCCCCGGGCCAGGATCCGCGTCACGTCCACCGCGACGTTGCCTGCTCCGACCACGACGGCGCTGTCCACCCCGGGCAGGTCGAACACCTCGGCGGCGGCATCCGGATGCCCGCTGTACCAGGACACGAAGGCCGTGGCGGAGTGCACCCCGATCAGTTCTTCGCCGGGGATCCCCAGCATCCGGTCACGGGCCGCGCCCACGCAGTACACCACCGCGTGGTAGAGCTCCAGCAGCCGGCCCGTGGACAGCCGCTCCCCGCCGACCTCGACGTTCCCGAGGAAGCGGATCCGCTCGTCCTCCAGTACGGTGCGCAGGCTGCCCTGGAGCGATTTGATCTTCTCGTGGTCCGGGGCCACCCCGTACCGGACGAGCCCGTAGGGGGCGGGGAGCCGGTCCAGCACGTCCACCCGGACCCCGGGCACCTCGCGCTGCTGCACCAGCGTCTGGGCCGCGTACACCCCGCTGGGGCCCGATCCGACGACGGCGACACGAAGCACGGCGGAGCTCCTCCCGCAGGTGGTCCCAGCATGACACCGGCCCCCCGCGGAGTCAGCCCATCGCGCGCATCCGGTGGATCTCGGCGCTCTGCGTAGCCACCACCTCGGTGGCCATCTCCTCCACCGCCACGTTGTTCCCGCCGGCCAGCGCCTCGCCGGCCATCTTCACGGCGCCCTCGTGGTGGGCGGTCATCAGGGTGAGGAAGAGCCGGTCGAAGTCGGCTCCGCCGGCCTCGGTCAGTTCCTTGATCTGCGGCTCCGTGGCCATGCCGGGCATCGCGCCGTGGTCGTGCCCCTGCGCGTGTCCGCCGGAGCCCGTCGACGGGGCCGGCGCCGGGGCCGGGTGGCGCGCCAACCACTTCTCCATCGCGCCGATTTCGGGTTTCTGGGCCGCCGTGATCCGCTCCGCCAGCCGCTTGACCCCGTCCGTCGCGGCCCGCTCCGGGGCCAGCGCGCTCATCGTCAGCGCCTGCCGGTGGTGTTCGATCATGCGGGACACATAGGCGTGGTCCGCGGCGTTCGGGGTGTCGTCGGGCTTCGCCTTCGCGGCCTGCTCGGGGGTCAGGTGACGGGCCTTCTCGCCGGGCTTCCCCGGGGCGACGATCGTGGCCCGGTCGTCGTCGGCCCGGTCCGATCCGTCGTCCCCCTGGCAGCCGGAGAGCGTGAGCAGGAGGCCGGCGGCCACCGCCGCCAGCGAGAATCGGCCGAAGCGCGCTTGTAAGACGGTCCGGCCCCTGAGGGCTTTTGCCATGTCCATGAAAGGGAAGATACTGCCGGGGTCCTGGTTCCGTTCCCGTGTGGGCGGAACCTCTCGGGCTTCCATGGGAGGCACAGTGACCTCGCTACACACCAGGCGGGTGCGAAACAGGAGGGTGGGGGTGGCCGTCGCCGCGGCCGGGCTCCTCACCACGCTCCTGGCAGCCGGACCGGCGGCCGCCACCCCCGACCCGGGTGACTTAACACCCGGCAGCGCGAACCGGCAGAGCACGGGCCTCGCCGAGGGCAGGGAGCTCGCCCCGGGCGACATCCCCGGCCAGGACGAGATCGTGCACAGCCGGAACATCAAGCCCCTGGCCAACATCCCCAGCACCGATCCCACGGTGATCAACTCCGACCTGGCCTTCCAGGGCAGGTACGCCTACGCGGGCAACTACAACGGCTTCACCATTTACGACATCGCCAACCCGAAGGCCCCGAAAACCGTCAGCCAGGTGCTCTGCCCCGGCGGCCAGAACGACATCTCGGTCCACGGCGACCTGCTCTTCCTCTCCACCGACTCCTCGCGCAGCGACGACTCCTGCAACAGCGTCTCGCAGCCGGCCACCGAGAAGTCCTCGTGGGAGGGCATCAAGATCTTCGACATCAAGGACAAGAAGAACCCCAGGTACATCAAGTCCGTCGAGACCGCCTGCGGTTCACACACCCACACCCTGGTGCCGGGCGACCGCGACCTCTACCTCTACGTCGCCTCGTACTCCCCGAACGAGGCCTTCCCCGACTGCAAGCCGCCGCACGACGGCATCTCGATCGTGAAGGTCCCGAAGAAGGCGCCGACCGAGGCCGCCGTCGTCGGCTTCCCGGTCCTCTTCCCGGACGGCGGCAACCCGGGCGCGCCCACCAACCCCGGCGTCTCCAAGACCACCGGCTGCCACGACATCACCGTGCTCCCGTCGAAGAACCTGGCCGCCGGCGCCTGCATGGGCGACGGCATCCTCTTCGACATCAGCAGGCCCGAGCAGCCGCGGGTCATCGACCGGGTCCAGGACAACGTGAACTTCGCGTTCTGGCACTCGGCCACCTTCAACGAGCGGGCGAACAAGGTGGTGTTCACCGACGAGCTGGGCGGCGGTGGCGGCGCCACCTGCAACGAGGCCACCGGTCCGAACCGGGGCGCCGACGGGATCTACGAGATCACCGGTCGCGGGGACCAGCGCAAGCTCGCCTTCCGCAGCTACTTCAAGATCCCGCGCCACCAGGCGGACACCGAGAACTGCGTGGCCCACAACGGCTCGCTGGTCCCGGTCGGCGGCGGCCGCGACATCATGGTCCAGGCCTGGTACCAGGGCGGCGTCTCCGTATGGGACTTCACCGACTCGGCCCGGCCCAAGGAGATCGCCTACTTCGAGCGCGGACCGCTGACGACGGATCAGCTCGGGCTCGGCGGATCCTGGTCGGCGTACTACTACAACGGGCACATCTACTCGAACGACATCACCAAGGGCCTCGACGTGCTGCGGCTCGACGACTGGCGCACCGAGAGCGCCAAGTGGGTGTGGACGGACCGGCTCAACGTGCAGACCCAGCCCGAGTACCACTGACCTCAGGGGTGCGACGGAGATGAAGGAATCGTTCCGCCGGGCGGCCCGCCGTCCGGCGGAACGCCGAGCTCCCAGTCCAGCCCGTAGCGCTGGAAGAGCTCGGCCCGCAGTCGGCTTGCCGGCATCGGGGCGCCGGGCAGCAGGATCGCCACCGCCGCGCCCATCAAATGGGCCCGCAGCAGCGGGTAGTCCGCGTTCGGGTCCGCCGAGCCGTACCGGACCAGCGCGTCCCGCAGCAGTTCCGCCAGCCGCTGCTGCTCGGGGCACTGCACGAAGCCCTCGGCGGTGAGTATGCCCGCCATGTGGGTGCGCATCAGCAGCGGTTCGTCCCGGAGGAGCCCCAGGATCGCGTCGATCGCGCGCGCCAGCCTCTCGCGTCCGCAGTCGCTGCGGGGCTCCCGCTCCAGCGCGGCGTACAGGGTGAGGTACATCAGCCGGTGCACCGCCGACTGCAGCAACTGCCGTTTGCCCGGGAAGTAGTACGAGACCAGGCCGCGTGCCGCGCCCGCCCGGTCGGCGATGTCGCCGAGGGTCGTGGCCTCGTAGCCGCGCTCGGCGACGAGTTCGACCGCGGACTGCAGCAGCCGCTCCCGGGAACGTCTGCGCAATTCTTCATTGACCGATGCGCTGCGCGGGGACATGCTTACTCCTGCGTTGACTGGCTGTGAGCCAATATACTCAGCGCACGGGGTCGCCTGCTCTGGGTGACACGGGGGATCATCCAGGGCAGGCACGCCGTACCCTCACCGCTCCACCGGGTCGCAGCCGCGTGCGCGCACCGGCACGGACGTCGCGAGAGCCACCAGGGCCACTCCCAGGAGCCAGCCCGCCAGCACGTCCGACGGCCAGTGCACCCCGAGGTACATGCGGGTGAAACCGACCCCGAGCACCGAGACCGCGGCCACCGCCCAGGCGGTCACCGCCCATGCGACCGGCGTCCCCACGACCGGCGCCCCCACGACCGGCGCCCGCGTGGCCGCCGACCGCGCCGGGCCCGGGCGGGGGAGCAGCCACAGGAGCAGTCCGCACACCACCGTCGCCGTCATGGCGTGTCCGGACGGGTAGGCCGCGTACTGCGCCGAGTCCACCGGATCCGACCAGACCGGCCGCTCCCGCCCCACCAAAAACTTCAGTCCCTGCTGCACCACCGAGGCCGCCAGCGTCACCAGGGCCACCAGCAGCGCACGACCCCGGTCGCCCCGCCACCACAACAGGACGCAGGCGACGGCCGCCAGCGCCCGCATCGTCCAGGGGTCCCACACCCAGTCGCTGAGCACCCGCATGAACTGCGTGACCGCGGGATGGGTCACGGCGTGGGCGTGCAGATCCCGCGCTACCCGTTCGTCGTACGCGAGCAGCGGTTGCCACCCCGCCACCACCAGTGCCGTCAGGACCGCCGCGAGCAGCGCACAGCCGATGCCCGTCCACCACAAGGGATCTTTGCGCATGCGGAGATCCTCGCACCGCGGACCGCCGGGCGGCGGTGCGACAGCGCCGGGCGCGCCCGTACTACGCGAGGGCGCTCAGCCCCGGTACGAAGGCCACGACCAGGGGGATCGCCGGGACCAGCGTGGCCAGCGCGGTCAGCCGCAGCCGCCGCCCGGGGGACAACCGGGGCGTCGCCGACAGCAGCCTGCGCACCCGCTGAGGGACGTGCGCGTGCTCGGTCGAGGAGGCTCCGAACACCCCCCGGTCCTCGTTGAGTCCGACCAGCGCCAGCGCGATCGTCAGCCGTCCGAACCGTCGCGAGGCCACGTCGTCGGCGGCCATCTCCACCAGCCGGTGCATCTCCGCCTCGAACGCAGCGAAGACCGGCACCTGCGGGAACCCCCGGGCCAGGGCCCGCGAACAGTGCAGCAGCCAGTCGTGCCTGGCTGCCGCGTGCCCCTGCTCGTGCGCCAGTACGGCATCCAGCTGGCTGCCCTTCAGCCGGCCCAGCGCCGCCGTCGTGACCACCAGCTGCGGGGCCGCGCCCGGCAGCCACCAGGCATCCGGCCGGGTCCCCTCCAGTACGACGAGCCGCGCGCCGGCCGGGTCCTCCCCGGGCAGCAGCGGGGCCCGTTCCAGCAACTCGCTGCCCTGGGCGCGCCGCCGGGCCCGCGCCCGCAGCACCTCACCGATCAGCATCGCCCCGGTCCACAGCCCGCCGCCCGCCAGAGCGAGGGCGGTGACGGCCGCCCAGGGCCCGCCGGAAGCGCCCAGCGCGTAGGCGTCGACCACCCCGTGCGGGGCGGCGGCGAAGAGCCGGCCCCGGACCGCCTGCCAGGCCGCTGCCGCGCTCAGCAGCATCGACAGCCCGAAGCACAGGAGCACCGCGCCGACCACGCACTGCCACACCCACAGGGCGACGACCGGCTCACGCTCGGGCCATCGGGCCCGGGCCAGCAGGCGGGGAGCGAGCACCGCGGTCAGGGCGCCGAGCAGCAGGAGGGCGGCGGGGACCATCATGGTCGCCAGCCTATGAGCGCGGGACTACCTGCGGGTACGTCCCCGGGGCTTTGGTGACGCAGGACACGTCCGCCGAAGCCGTCACATCGCGAGCAGCATGGCCAACATCCCCATTCCCATGGCGAGTCGGCACGCTCGGATCAGTTCGGTGGGTCCGCCCCGCCCTGCGTCCGACGGTGCGGCCGCCCCGCCGCCCGCGGTGATCAGCCTGGTTCCGCCGAGCACCACGTACCCGGCGAAATAGAGGAGCAGCGCCCCGGTCAGCAGCGGCGGCCCGGCCCCGGCCGCGTGTCCCGGCCCGTGTCCCTGACCACCCCCGGCTCCGGTCGCCGCCGTCAGGGTCATGTAGACCATCGTCAGCGATCCCACCAGATGGTGGGCGTGGTGCGCCCCGCCCCGCAGCAGCCACAGGGCGTGCAGGGAGGCGCCGCAGAAGACCACGGCCAGGACGGGGATCCGCCACCCGTCACCGTCTCCGAGGGGCAGCGCCATCAGGGCCATCCCGAAGCCCATCACGGCCTCCCCGGCGGCCCCGCCCGAACCGCGCACCTGCCGCAGGCAGTACGCACCGCTCACCGCGCACAGCAGCACCAGCAGCCAGGAGGAGACGGAGGTGGCGAGGGAAGAGGTGGAACCGTGCACGGCGGAACCTCCCGGTTCGTCGGCGTCACGGGGAGAGATGCCCCTCTCACATCGCCCTCACGCGGCTCCGGGATACGCTCTCCCTGCCTTCCCGGCATGTCATATGCCGCCGCACTGAACGGAGCGCCCGATGACTACCGCCCAGCCCGCCGCCCTCAGTTTCCGCAGCGCCGTCGAGACGGACGTACCGGAACTGGTGGAACTCGTCGAGTCCGCCTACCGCGGGGACGCGAGCCGGGCCGGCTGGACCACCGAGGCCGACTACCTGGACGGGCAGCGCACGGACCCGGACGGGGTCCGCGCCGTCATCGCAGCCCCGGACGGGGTCCTGCTCGTCGTCGAGCGCGCGGGCGAGCTCGTCGCCTGCTGCCAGCTCGAACACCGGGACGACCACGTCTACTTCGGGATGTTCGCCGTCCGCCCCGGGCTCCAGGGCGGCGGCCTCGGCAAGGAGATCCTCGCCGAGGCCGAGCGCCGCGCCCGCGAGGCCTGGGGTGCCAAGGAGATGCGGATGACGGTGGTGAACGTACGGGAGGAGCTCATCGAGTACTACGTGCGCCGCGGCTACCGGCGCACCGGCGAGCTGAGCCCCTTCCCCTACGGTGACGAGCGCTTCGGCGTCCCGCTCCGCGACGACCTCGCCTTCGAGCTGCTGGTCAAGTCGCTCTGAGCGCAGGCCGCCCCGGGTCGGAGCCCGGACGCCGTCAGGCGGTGAAGCGGCCGGTGCTGCGGATCTCCGGGAAGTCCGTGGCGGCGCCGTCCAGTCCCAGTGCCCGCGCGAGCCGCAGCAGGTCCAGGGTGTTGACCGCCCGCCCCGTCACGCGCAGGCCCGCCGCGTGCGCGGACTCGACCGCCTCCAGACTGAGCCGGTGGATGTCCACGGCGATCGTCGCGGCACCCGCGGCCAGCGCCCGGTCCACCAGGGACCCGGCCTCCGCGGCGGGGGAGTCCGAGCACAGGACGGTCCGCACGCCCGGCACCAGCCGGGCCGTCTCGACGAGCACCGCCTCCCGGTCGGAGGCCACCTCCACCCGGGAGGTCAGGTCGCGGCGCAGGAACAGCTCCGCGAGCACCGGGGCGGCGGCGAGGTCGCCGACGAAGGCCTGGAGCGGTACCCGGACCGCATCCAGGACCTCTTCGAGGACCGGAACGTGCTCGCCCCGGCCGGCGTCCAGCTCGCGCAGTTCGGCCAGGGTCAGATCGGCGACGGCCCCCGAGCCGTCGGTGGTCCGGTCCACCTCGGGGTCGTGCACGGCGACGAGCGCTCCGTCCTTGCTGAGGCGCAGATCCAGAGCGATGACGTCCATGCCGCAACGTTCCGCTCGGAGGTACGACCGCAGGGTGTTCTCCGGTTCGACACCCATGACCCCGCGGTGACCGATGGTGAGGAAAGTCAAGGTTCTCTCGCTTCCGTCGACGGCGGCTCCCCGCGCGGCTGCGGTGTCCCGACCGGCCGCGCGCGATGAGGACGCATGCTAGTGCGCCGCGGGTCCGAAGGGACCGGGCGTGCACGGCCCCGCAGGAGCGTGCGGGCCGCTTCCCGCCAGGGTCGTGCGCCCCGCCGGCGCCGGCGGCGGGCCTGCCGCGTCACCCGGGCGTGGGCGCGTCCCCATCGGCTTGACGACCGGGGCTCTGCCGGTTCTGCGCGAGCCCGTCCAGGTCGGTGAGCAGGGCTTCGGCGAGCTCCAGTTCGGCCAGGTGCTGCCGCTCGCTCCAGCGCAGCGCGAGGGTGGGGAAGCTCCATTGAGGTACGCCGTCCGCGTGCTCCACGGCCTCCCGTACGGCGGCCAGTTCGCCCCGGGTGCGTTCCAGGTGCTCGCCGACCATCGCGCGCAGTCGCTCCGGCTCGGCCAGGTGGCCGAGCCAGATCCGCAGCAGCAGTCCGTGCTTGAGTACGGGCGGCCCGGCCTCGGCGGTGTCGGCGGCCCAGCCGGCCAGCGCCTCGCGCCCGGCGTCGGTGATCGCGTAGCGCCGCTTGGCCCGCGTCTCCTCGGGTCCCGAGCGCGCGGAGGCCGCGTAGCCGAGTTCCTCCAGACGGCGCAGCTCCGCGTAGATCTGGCTGATGGCCGGCGACCAGTAGAAGAAGCGCAGGGAGGAGTCCGCCCACTTCTTCAGCTCGTAGCCGGTCCGCTCGCCGGGGAAGGAGAGCAGACCCAGCACGGCCCACGCGGTCGGCGGAAGTTCTTGCTTCTTCGAGTTCTGACTACTAGTCATATTCCGAATTGAAGTGAGACCGGGTACGCGACGCAACCCTGGAGGCACAGTGAAATTCTCCGTGATCTTCGAAGCCCAACTTGCCGACCCGACGGTGGAGCGGGAGCACCAGGTCATCCGCGACTGCGTCGAGCAGGCCGTACTGGCCGAACGCATGGGATTCGACCGGATCTGGGCGGTCGAGCACCACTCCCTGAAGTGGTACGCGCACATGTCCGCCCCGGAGGTCTTCCTGACCTGGGTCGCCGCCAGGACCAGCACCATACGCATCGGGCACGGCGTCGTGTGCATGCCCTTGAACTTCAACCACCCGGTGCGGGTCGCCGAGCGGGCCGCCATGCTCGACCTGCTCTCGGGCGGGCGCCTCGACCTCGGGGCCGGGCGCGGGGGCACGGAGCAGGAGACCTCGCTGTGCGGGGTGGACCGGGACCGCACCACCGCCGAGGTGGAGGAGGCCCTGCGGATCATCGGCCGGGCCTGGCAGGAGGAGGAGCTGGAGTACCACGGCGCGCTGATGGACATCGATCCGCACCCGATCCTGCCGCGGCCGCGGCAGACCCCGCACCCGCCGCTGTTCCTGGCGTGCAGCCGGGGCGAGACGCTGGTCCAGGCGGCCGAGCTGGGGATCGGGGCGCTGGTGATGGGCTTCGCCGGCCCGGAGTCCATCGCGCAGATGCGGTCCGTCTACGACGCCGCCATCGCCGGGCGCGACGGGAGCCGCTTCGTGTCCACCGTGGTCAACGACCACTTCTCCGTGCTCTGCCCGACCATCGTGCTCGACGACCGGGCCCGGGCGCGCCGCATCGGCACCCGCGGCCAGCGGTTCTTCGCCCAGTCCATCGGCCACTGGTACGGCGGGGCGGGCATCCCGGACGAGGCCGTGGTCGCGGGCGCCGACGAGGCCGCGGAGATGCGCCGGGCCGCCGAGCAGGTGGTGGCCCGGCTGCACGAGCTGGACATCCCGGTCCGGCCGACCTCGACGGCCACCTTCAACGCCGACCACGCCTACGGGACCGCCGACGACGCCATCGCGTACGTGGAGCGGCTGCGGGAGGCCGGCGCCGACGAGGTCATGTGCCTGATCCAGATGGGCACGGTGGAGCAGGAGGCATGCCTGGAGACCCTGCACCAATGGGGCGAGAAGGTTATTCCGTACTTCCGGAGCGTGTGATGTGCGCCTCTGTCGCCCCCGGCGCCCCGCCCGCCCCGATCCGGCCGCGGTGGCGGCCGCCGGCCGGGGAGGCCATGGCGCGATTGGGCGGAGTGGTCGATTCCGCGCCGACGAACGGGAAGACTTCCGGTGAAGGAGGGGGTGACGCAGGATAATTTCCCGACTCTCCTCTTGAGCGGAAGAGCCTCGCGCGCATACGCTGCCCATACGTGAGGTTCTCCTGTGGAGGAAGTGACATGACGGAAACTCTTGTGCCCGGAACCGGCGGCGCCGTGATAACCGCCGGAGCGCGGGTGGTCGACCACCCCGCATGGCCCGAGCTCAAGGCCGCCGTGGAGGAGATCCGGCCCTGGCAGGCCAAGGACGGCTCCATCGACTTCGAGGTCGAGGGCGCTCACGGGCGTGCCACCGTCCTCGCCGCCGTGGACCGCGTGATCGAGGCCGTCCAGACGCTGTCCCCGCTGCTCCCGCACGGAGCCGCGTACCACCGCGCGCTCATCGCCGACCTGCGCAAGTGGGCCGCGGACGACTTCAAGGTCCCGGACTTCCTCGACTCCCTGCTGGCCTTCCACCCGGCCGCCGAGCGCGCCGACGGGCTCCAGCACCTCGTCGTCTTCCCCATGTACACCCAGAACGGCAACCTGGACCGCAACCTGGAAGCCGTCGTGCTCAAGATGGTGTGGCCCGAGTGGCTCGCCGAGCTGGAGCGCACCCGGTACGACAACCCGCTCTTCCTCGGCATCACCTTCGAGGACTTCACGCCGGGCTACGACACCCACTCCGCCGTGCTCTTCCCGGAGACCATCGCCGTGCGCGAGGCCCCCGAGCGCTTCACCTGGGGCGGCATCTTCTGCGACCGCGAGGCCGCCCGCTACCGCAAGGTGACCGAGGCCGCCGTCGACATCCTGGGCATCGACCTGCCCGAGGACATCGCCCGCATGGTCGAGGACCAGGAGCGCTGCGAGAAGGCCTTCGTCCTGTGGGACATGGTCCACGACCGCACCCACAGCCACGGCGACCTGCCGTTCGACCCCTTCATGATCAAGCAGCGCCAGCCCTTCTGGATGTACGGACTGGAGGAGCTGCGCTGTGACCTCACCGCCTTCAAGGAGGCCGTGAAGCTGGAGTCCGAGGGCAACGAGCACGGCCGCGACGTGCAGTACGCCGTCCTCTTCGACCGGATGTTCCGCTTCCCGGTCTCCGGCGACCGCAACCGCAACTACGACGGCCTCGGCGGCCAGCTGCTCTTCGCCTACCTCCACAAGCACGACGTCGTGCGCTGGACGGACAACAAGCTGAAGATCGACTGGATGCGCGCCCCGCAGGTCACCAACCAGCTGTGCGCCGAGATCGAGGACCTCTACCGGGCCGGCATCGACCGCCCGAAGCTCGTCCACTGGTTCAAGGCGTACGAGCTGGTCTCCACCTACCTCGCCCCGCACCCGGGCTCCAAGTGGGCCAAGGGTCCCGACGCCCTGGACATGACGCAGCCCCCGCGCAAGCTCGTCGACGACGTGCTTCCGGACGAGTTTCCGCTCAGCATGTTCTTTGAGGCGCTCGCCAAGAAGCTCAAGGGAGTGATCGCCTCCACGAAGGGCATCACCGCCCTGAATGCCGAGCAGGCCGAGCGAGTCGCCGCGTGAGCGCTCGCCCACAGGAGGCTGGACAGATGAACGGCTCCGGGAACGGCAACGGAAAGCTGCACGGAGCGGTGGTGGCGGTGGCCGGGGCCGGCGGCCCCGCCGGCCGTGCCACCCTGCTCCGCCTCGCCGAGGCGGGAGCGGTGGTCGTCGCGTCCGACGCCGATCCGGCGCGGCTCGCGGAGGCCGTGGACTCGGCCCGCTACGCCCACGGTGGCGCCACCATCACCGGTGACACCGTGGACCTGCTCGACCTGGGTGCCACCAAGGCCTGGGCGGAGCAGACCGAGAAGGAGTTCGGCCGGATCGACGGCCTGGTTCACCTCGTCGGCGGCTGGCGCGGCAGCAAAACCTTCACCGACGCCGACCTCGCGGACTGGACCTTCCTGGAGAAGCTCCTGATCCGCACCGTCCAGCACACCTCGCTCGCCTTCCACGACGGGCTGCTGCGCAGCGACCGCGGCCGCTACGTGCTGATCAGTCAGTCCGGAGCGCACAAGCCGGTCGCCAACAACGCCGCGTACAACGCGGGCAAGGCGGCCGCCGAGGCCTGGACCCTGGCGATGGCGGACTCCTTCCGCAAGGCGGGGGGTGACGAGGGCCCCGGCGCGGCAGCTGCGATCCTGGTCATCAAGGCACTGGTGCACGACGCGATGCGCGCCGAGCGTCCCAATGCGAAGTTCGCGGGCTTCACCGACGTGCAGGAGCTGGCCGAGGCCATCGCCGGCGTCTGGGAGCGGCCCGCCATCGATGTGAACGGACAGCGTCTGTGGCTCACTCCGCAACCGTGAGAACCGAGGCAGGCAAGACCGACGCCCGGCGCCACCACGACCCGGCGGTGCGAGGTTTCGCGAGCGACAACTACGCGGGGGTGCACCCGGAGGTCCTGGCTGCCATCGCGCTCGCCAACGGCGGCCACCAGGTCGCCTACGGCGAGGACGACTACACCGAGCACCTGCAGAAGGTGATACGCAGCCACTTCGGGCCGTACGCGGAGGCCTTCCCGGTCTTCAACGGCACCGGCGCGAACGTCACCGCCCTCCAGGCGATGACGGACCGCTGGGGTGCGGTGATCTGCGCCAAGAGCGCCCACATCAACGTGGACGAGGGCGGCGCGCCGGAGCGGATGGCGGGCCTCAAGCTGCTCGCCGTCCCGACCCCGGACGGCAAGCTCACCCCCGAGCTCATCGACCAGGAGGCCTGGGGCTTCGAGGACGAGCACCGGGCGATGCCGCAGGTCGTGTCGATCACCCAGAACACCGAGCTGGGCACGGTCTACATGCCGGACGAGATCCGGGCGATCTGCGAGCACGCCCACCGGCTCGGCATGAAGGTCCACCTGGACGGTGCCCGGATAGCCAACGCCGCGGCCTCGCTCGACGTGCCGATGCGCGCCTTCACGAACGCGGTCGGCGTGGACGTGCTGTCCTACGGCGGCACCAAGAACGGCATGATGTTCGGCGAGGCGGTGGTGGTGCTCAACCCGGACGCGGTCCGGCAGATGAAGCACATCCGCAAGATGTCGATGCAGCTCGCGTCCAAGATGCGGTTCGTGTCGGTGCAGCTGGAGGCCCTGCTGGCCAAGGACCTGTGGCTGCGCAACGCCCGGCACGCCAACGCGATGGCGCAGCGGCTCGCCGCCGGCGTGCGCGAGACGGACGGCGTGGAGATCCTCTACCCGGTGCAGGCGAACGCGGTGTTCGCACGGCTGCCCCATGAGGTCTCCCGGCGGCTGCAGAAGCGTTTCCGCTTCTACTTCTGGGACGAGGCTGCGGGCGACGTCCGCTGGATGTGCGGCTTCGACACCCAGGAGGAGGACGTGGACGGCTTCCTCCAGGCGCTGAAGGAGGAGCTGGCCCGCTAGCGGGTGGAGCAGCACCGCATAGATCTGCATAGTTATACCTCCGACCGGAAATCTATGGATTTTCGGTCGGAGGTATAACTATGCTCCGGTCATGCAGCTGACCCAGCAGAACCCCGATATTCACGCGTACTTGGTGTCCGACGAGGCGATCGACCATTGGCATCCGCTCGTGCAGGAGACCGCCGACGCCCTCTGGTCCACCACCGGCGACGCATACTCATACGCCGAGGCTGCCTTCGAGTTCGTCCGCGATACCATCCCGCACTCGGCCGATTCCGGCGACCTCCGCGTCGCCTGGCGTGCGTCCGACGTGCTCGCGACGCGCAACGGCATCTGTCACGCCAAGTCCCACGCCCTCATCGCCCTGCTGCGCGCCCAGGGCATCCCGGCCGCCCTGTGCTACCAGCGCCTCACCGAGGACGACGGGACGGTCCCCCTCGTGCACGGGCTGATCGCCCTGCGCCTGCCCGGCGGTGCGCGCTGGTCCCGCCTCGACCCGCGGGGCAACAAACCCGGCGTGGACGCCCGCTTCGACCTCGACCGCGAGCGGCTGGCCTTCCCCGTGCGCCCGGAACTCGGCGAGATCGACTACCCGGAGCTCCACGCCCACCCGCACCCGGCCGTGCTCAAGGCCCTTCGGGAGTCCGCCGACCGGCCGCAGTTGTGGCAGAACCTTCCGACGGCCCTGTAGGTCCTGCAGGTCCTGCGGGCGCGGTGGATCCGGTGCGGGCGGCGGGACGTCCGGGCCCGCGTGGCACCGCCAGGGCGTGCAGCAGTGCCGCCGCGAGCAGCAGTGCGGCGATCCCGGTGAGCAGCGCCGCCGCCGGAGCCTCGGCCGCGATGCCCACCAGGGCGGCCCCGGCCGACGCGGCCGTCAGCTTCAGACCCGCCCCCAGGGTGAACACCTGCGTCCGCACCCCGTCCGGTGCGTACTCCGAGCGGATCCGCAGCGTGGCCGTGAGCAGCGGCCCGTCGCACACCCCGGCCACCGCGAAGAGCGCCGCCGTCGCGGCCAGGGAGGGGGCGAGGACGGCCGCCGCGAGGGCCGCCCCGGTCCCGGCGAGCGCCCACCGCACCAGCCGGCCGGGATCGACGGACGTGATCCGCCCCAGCGTCAGCGAGCCGCCGAGCGCGCCCACAGCGAAGGCCGTCATCAGCACGCCCCCGCCTCCCGGGCTGCCGAGCTCGGCCGCCAGCAGCACCGAGACGGTGGTGAGCGAGCCGATACCGACGAAGGCCAGCGTCGTGGCCGAGGTGACGGCCCGCAGTTCGCGGACCCGCCACAGGGCCGCGAGCCCCGCCCCCAGACCGGCCCGGGGAGCGTCCGGGGCCGGGCCCGCGCCCTGGTCCCCGTACGGGAGGGTGGCCGCCAGCACCGCGGCGAGCGCTCCGGACGCCGCTAGGACGGCCATCGCGGGCCCGGCCGAGCCCAGAGCCGCCACCAGACCGACGGCCGCTGGAGCGGTGACCGCGGCGGCGTTGTAGGTCGCGGCGTCCCAGCCGTACGCCCGGTCGCGCCCGGGTCCGGCCGGGACGAGGCCGGTGACCAGGCTGGACAGCCCGCCCGTCACCATCGGCCCGCAGGAGCCACCGAGCACCGCCACCGCCAGCACCAGCGGTACGGGGGCCCGCCCGAGCAGGGCGGTCAGCCCCGCCACCGCCGCCGCGAAGCCCGCCAGGGTGCAGACGTGGAACAGTCGCGGCCGGCGGCTGCGGGCCGCCGCGGCGCCCGCGAGCGGAGCCGCCAGGACATGCGGGGCCAGCCAGGCCGTCAGCACGAACGCCCCGTACGCCGCGCTCCCGGTGCGCTCCAGCGCGAGCAGCACCACGGCCATGCCCATGCCCTCCGAGGCGATCCGTGCGGCCAGCGCCGCGGCCAGGTACCGCCCGAAACCGCCCATGCGACCCCTCCCCTGATTCCCCGTTAGGATGTAACGCGATAGTCGCCCAAGACGTTACGTCATCCGGGTGTACGGCGAAAGGACATGAGGATGGGGGATCTCCGAGGCGGCTTCTCGGCGGCCCGGCGGCTGGTCGACGTTGCCGAGGCGGTCCGCGCGACCCCGGACCTGCCGCGCGCGGAGCTGGCGGAACTGCTCGCCGGGCACGGGGAGCGCCCCGGCGACCTCACCGAGGAGGCGTTTCCCGAGGCGGGCGCCGCCGAACTGCGCACCGCGGCACGGCGGATGGCGGCCGTACTGGGGGAGGTCGACGAGGACCGTGCCGCCGAGGCCCTCAACGCGCTGTTCGAGGAGTGCGGCACCCGGCCCCGGCTGACCCGGCACGACGGCCACCCCTGGCACCTGCACGTGGACCGGGGCGAGGGGGCCGGCTGGGGCGACTGGTTCCTGGCCTCGGGCGCCCTCGCGCTCGCCCAGCTGCTCACCGCATACGGGCGGATCGCCTGGGGGGCCTGCGCCGCCGCGGGCTGCGGGCGGTTCTTCCTCGCCACCGGGCCGGGGAGCGTGCGTCGTTACTGCTCCGGCGGTTGTGCCACGCGGGCCCGGGTCGCCGCCCACCGCCGCCGGAAACGGGAGGGGGAGCAGTAGGGAGGGGGGAGGGGCGAGGAGGAGGGCGGGTCGCAGCCCGCATACCCGCCGTGCTCGTCCATCGACACCCGCGCCGAGCTGGTCGACTACTGGCACGGCCAGAGCACCTTCGTGGACGGACTCGCGCAGGAGACCTGCCGCGACTTCGGCCACACCGGCATGGGGATCGCCGCGGCCATGCACCTCGCCGAGACCTCACGGATCCAGGGCCGGGACCTCTGCCCGCAGTTCACGGACCGGTTCCGGCACGCACTGGGCTTCCACGCCCGGTACGAACTCGGCGAGACCGTGCCCTCCTGGCTGTGCGGCGGGAAGCTGACCAAGGGCCTCGGCCCGGCCACCGAGGTCGGCTACAACGCCCTGCACACACGGCTGGGCGTCACCCTGGAGAACACCCGCCGGCTCACCGAGGGCCGCCGCCCGGCGGGCACCGAGAACCACTTCGAGGCCTGGGAGACCCTCATCCACGCCGACAACCCGAACTGAGGTCAGCGGCCCCGCGATCCGTCAAGCCCCGAGATGCAGGGGCGTGACGCGTCGCGCGGGGCGGGGCGTACTGGAGGGACCGTTCCGTCCTTCCACCACGAGGAGAAGCGCCATGACCCGCCCCTTCCGGACCCGACGCATCACTCTGTTCGCCGTCTCGACCGCGATAGCCGCGGGAGGCGTGCTCATCCCCACGACCGCCTTCGCCGCCACCCCGGCGACGCCCCACACGGTCGTGGCGGACGTCACCGACGATGGGGTGCGCGTCCCGGACGGTGGGCAGCAGTGGCAGTGTTTCGCCGCCCCGTGCGACCCGCCCGGCGGCGCCGCCGACAAGGGGGACCACGACAGGTGGGGCCACGACAAGCGGGACCATGACAAGTGGGACCGTCCCGGCAAGTGGGGCGAGCACCCGCCCGGCAGGATCCGGGACGGGAAGCCGCAGTGGGTGTGCGTCGTCGCTCCGTGCGAGCCCCCCGGCGGTGCCCGGCACTGAGCGCCGAGTACCCGGAGGCTGCGACCTCGGCCTACCGGACCCCGACAGGGTCCGGGAGGCCTACGTCATGAGCGGAGGGATCAGCCGGCCTCGCGGACCTCGGCCGCCGTCGGCGCGGTGCCGCCCAGGTGGGCCGGCAGCCACCACGAGTCGTCGGCGCCCTTCGGCTTGTCCGGGTAGGCGCGCTGCGCGGCGTCCAGCAGCTCCTGCACGCGCTCGCGCAGCCGGCGGGTGATCGCGCCGGCGTACTGGTCGGCCGGGGCCTCCACGGGCTCGCCCACGCGCATCGTCACCGGGACGTGGCTGCGCTTGAGGTTCTTCGGGCGGCCCTTGGTCCACAGCCGCTGGGTGCCCCACAGCGCCACCGGGATCAGCGGGACCCCGGCCTCCTGCGCCATGCGCGCCGCACCCGACTTGAAGCTCTTGAGCGTGAAGGACTGGGAGATCGTCGCCTCCGGGAAGACGCCGATGATCTCGCCGGCCCGCAGCGAGTCCAGGGCGTGCTGGTAGGCGGACTCACCCTGTGTGCGGTCGACGGGGATGTGCTTCATCGCGCGCATCAGCGGACCGGACACCTTGTGCCGGAACACCGACTCCTTCGCCATGAAACGGACCAGGCGCTTCTGCGGCCGCGCCGTCAGGCCGGCGAAGATGAAGTCGAGGTATCCGATGTGGTTCGACACCAGGACCGCACCGCCCTTGCGGGGGATGTTCTCGGTGCCCTTCATGTCGATACGGATGTCCAGCGCGCGGAAGAGTCCGTGCGCGGCGCCGATCACGGGAGGGTAGACGAGCTCAGCCATGGTGGGGAGACCCCGCTTTCTGCCTGGGGAGGTGCTCCCGGCCGGAAGTTACGGAAGCGTAGGTACGCGACCATGGGGATCGTGCCCCATACGCGGGCCGCTGGCCAGTCCAGAAGACCCTACCCGGCGAGATTCTCGTCACGCCGGGAATGTCGCGGGCCTTCGGGGTGCTGCGATCCACGGACGAGCGTACGAGGACGACGTACGCACACGAATACGGCGACGGGAGCGCGGGTGCTCGGGCAGGAAGAGGCGCGGACCCGGCTGGGCGCGGCCGAACTGGGCGCGGAACCGGGCGCGCGGGCCAGCCTGGTGCAGTTCTCCAGCGCGTTCTGCCAGCCCTGCCGGGCCACGCGGCGGATCCTCGCCGAGGTCGCGGCGATGGTCGACGGGGTGGCGCACATCGAGATCGACGCCGAGGAGCGGCTCGACCTGGTGCGGACCCTCGGGATCGAGAAGACCCCGACGGTGCTGGTCCTGGACGCGGCGGGCCGGATCGTGCGGAGGGCGGCCGGGATGCCGCGCAAGGTGGACGTGATCGCCGCCCTCGGGGCCGCCGTATGACGGGCGGCCCGGCCGGGAGGCGGACCCGGGGAGCGGGGCCGGGAGCGCCGGTGCGCACGCCCGCACGCAGCGTGACGCGCCTGACATCTGCCCGATCCCGCTTGACTGTGTCCACGGGAGATCGCCAGGCTGGCGGCATGCGGTATGAACTCCTGCTCTATGGACGGGTCCATGTGGACCTCGTCCGCCACGCGAGCGCGCGCTGTTGGGATCACTGAAAGCCCAGGCCCCCGATCCCCGACAGTGCCCGCGTGTTCCGCGGCAGAAGGCAGAACCCTGATGACTGCTCCCACAGTCCCTACCGTCCCGACGTTCTCCAAGGCTCCGTCCCCCCGCGCCCACCTCTCCGGCGCGGGCGCAGGCGCGGGTGCGGGCACCGAAACAGCCCGTCCCGGCTCGCCCGACCTACTGCGGTCGGTCTTCCGGCAGCACGCGGCCGGGGTCGCCGTGATCACCGCCCAGGACGGCGGCCGCCCGGTGGGTTTCACCGCCACCTCGCTCAACTCCGTGTCCGCCGACCCGCCGCTGCTGTCCTTCACGATCGGCACCGGGGCCTCCACCTGGCCCGCGGTGCGCGACAGCGAGTACCTCGGTGTCCACATACTCGGCGAGCACCAACGGGAGCTCGCAGGGCTGTTCGCCCGGAGCGGGGCCGACCGCTTCGGCTCGTCGACCGGCTGGGCCGCCGGCCCGCACGGGGTGCCGGTACTGGACGGCGTACTGGCGTGGCTCGTCTGCCGGGTGGTCGCGCGCGTGCCCGCCGGCGAGCATCGTGTGATCATCGCTGAGGCGGTCGTGGGGGATCCCGCCGGGGAAGGCCGCCCCCTGCTCTACCACCAGGGGCGCTTCAACGCGTTGCGCGACTGAATCGTCCCTGCTCGGCCGGGTCGGACGGCGTTGGGCAGATCACAGCTCGGCAGCCTTGCGACTTGGTGGGACCCACGATGTACTGACGAGTAACATTCCCATCGGAGCGCGGGCCGCCCCGACCGGGATCCGCCCGACAAGGCGCCTATGCTGCCTGCATAAGGCGGTACCAGAAAAGACGATGCGGTAGGAGAGCCGGCGTGAGCCTGAGGATCGTTGTCTGTGTGAAGTACGTGCCCGACGCCACGGGCGACCGGCAGTTCACCGAGGACTTGACCGTCAACCGTGACGACGTCGACGGCCTGCTGTCGGAACTCGACGAGTACGCCGTCGAGCAGGCGCTGCAGATCGCCGACGAGGCCGACGATGCCGAGATCACCGTCCTGACGGTGGGCCCCGAGGACGCCAAGGACGCGCTGCGCAAGGCGCTGTCGATGGGTGCCGACAAGGCCATCCACGTCGAGGACGACGACCTGCACGGCAGCGATGTCATGGGCACGTCGCTGGTGCTCGCCAAGGCGATCGAGAAGGCCGGCTACGACCTGGTCATCACGGGTATGGCGTCGACCGACGGCACCATGGGTGTGCTGCCGGCGATCCTGGCCGAGCGCCTGGGCGTCCCGCAGGTCACCCTGCTTTCCGAGGTCAAGGTCGAGGACGGCACCGTGACCGGCCGCCGTGACGGCGACACCGCGAGCGAGCAGCTGGAGGCCTCCCTCCCCGCGCTCGTCTCGGTGACGGACCAGTCGGGCGAGGCCCGCTACCCGTCCTTCAAGGGCATCATGGCCGCCAAGAAGAAGCCGGTGGAGTCCTGGGACCTGTCCGACCTGGACCTGGAGTCCGACGAGGTCGGCCTCGAGGGCTCCTGGACCGCGGTCGACTCCGCGGCGCAGCGCCCGGCCCGTACCGCCGGCACGATCGTCAAGGACGAGGGCGAGGGCGGCAAGCAGCTGGCCGAGTTCCTGGCCGGCCAGAAGTTCATCTAAGAACCTCGGCCACCCCTCTCAGACCCCAGACACTTCGCAATCGCAGGAGAGCAGTCCCATGGCTGAAGTTCTCGTCTACGTCGACCACGTGGACGGCGCCGTCCGCAAGCCCACCCTCGAGCTGCTGACGCTGGCCCGCCGCATCGGCGAGCCCGTCGCCGTCGCCCTGGGCGCCGGTGCCGACGCCACCGCCGCCGTGCTCGCCGAGCACGGTGCGGTCAAGGTGCTCACCGCCGACGCCCCCGAGTTCACCGAGTACCTCGTCGTACCGAAGGTGGACGCGCTCCAGGCCGCCTACGAGGCCGTCTCCCCGGCCGCCGTGCTCGTCCCGTCCTCCGCCGAGGGCAAGGAGATCGCCGCGCGCCTGGCCGTCCGCATCGGCTCGGGCATCATCACCGACGCCATCGACCTGGAGGCGGGTGACGAGGGTCCGGTCGCGACGCAGTCCGCCTTCGCCGCGTCGTTCACCACCAAGTCCCGCGTCTCCAAGGGCACTCCGGTCATCACCGTGAAGCCGAACTCGGCCCCGGTCGAGGCCGCTCCGGCCGCCGGCGCCGTCGAGGCGCTCGCCGTCACCTTCGGCGCCCTGGCCACCGGCACCAAGGTCACCGCTCGCACCCCGCGCGAGTCGACCGGCCGCCCCGAGCTGACCGAGGCCGCGATCGTGGTCTCCGGCGGCCGCGGCGTCAACGGTGCCGAGAACTTCCACATCATCGAGGAGCTCGCGGACTCCCTCGGTGCGGCCGTCGGCGCCTCGCGCGCCGCCGTCGACGCCGGCTGGTACCCGCACTCCAACCAGGTCGGCCAGACCGGCAAGTCGGTCTCCCCGCAGCTGTACATCGCCTCCGGCATCTCGGGCGCGATCCAGCACCGGGCCGGCATGCAGACCTCGAAGACCATCGTGGCCATCAACAAGGACGCCGAGGCCCCGATCTTCGACCTGGTCGACTACGGCGTGGTCGGCGACCTCTTCGCGGTCGTCCCGCAGCTGACCGGCGAGATCAAGGCGCGCAAGGGCTAGTCGCCCCGACCCCGGGACGGCGACCAGACGCGTACCGGGTGCACGAACGAGTGAGGGCCTTCCGGGGCCGGTGCGGACGGCGACGTCCTCACCGGACCCGGGAGGCCCTCGTCGTGTGCGGCCCCCGTCCGGTGCGGCGCGTCGTCCCCGGGGCCGGCCGCTCCTCGAACCCCTCTCGTGCTGTTGCGGGAGGGGCGTAGGCTGCGCTCAGCCCGGGGAGGGCACGAGAACGGGGAAGGAGTTCTTCCGATGCGGGGCGCGTTACTGGAGGGGCGATACCGGCTGGAGCGCAGGCTCGGGGCGGGTGGCATGGGCGAGGTGTGGCAGGCCCGGGACCTGCGACTCGACCGGGAGGTCGCGGTCAAGGTGATCTCCAGGGGCGTGGCCGGTGACCACCTCCTCGAGGAGCGGTTCCGTAAGGAGGCCCGCATGGCCGCAGGCCTGACCCACCCTCGGATCGTGACCGTTCACGACCACGGCGAGGTCGAGGTCAACGGCAGCCCGGTGCTCTTCCTCGTGATGGAGCTGGTGCGGGGGCGGCCCCTGACCGCCGTGCTGCACGACCACCGCTCGGGCGCGGACCCGGGCACCGTGGTCCGGTGGGCGGTTCAGATCTGCGAGGGCCTGGCCGCCGCACATCGGGCCGGTGTGGTGCACCGGGACATCAAGCCGGCCAACATCATGGTCCACGGGCCCGCCGAGGCCGACGTCACCATCTGCGACTTCGGTATCGCCCGCCTCGCCGAGGAGACCGGGACCGGTCTGACGGCCACCGGTGCGGCCATCGGTACGCCGACCTACATGTCCCCGGAACAGGCGCGCGGCGACCGTCGCATCGACGGCCGCAGCGATCTGTACTCCCTCGGCTGCATGCTGTACGAGCTGCTGTCCGGCAGGCCGCCGTTCACCGGCTCCGGGCTGTCGGTGCTCTCGCAGCACCTCACCAGTGAACCCGCTCCGATCAGGGACCTGCGGCCCGCGGTACCCGAGGAGCTGGAACGGCTGGTGCTGGAGCTGCTGGCCAAGGAGCCCGCGGCGCGACCGGCCGACGCGCAACAGGTGATCGACCGACTGCGCAAGGGCGCGGCGCGTGCCGGACTCCGTTCCGCGGCCGCGGCCGATCCGACGGCGGGACGCGAGAGCGCGACCGTCCTGGAGGCCGACGCGCTCGCGCCGGCACCCGACGTCCGCACCGGGTCCCGCCACCCGGTGCCGGCCTCGTCGGTACCCGGCACCCGGCCCCGTCTCCTGTGGGGCTCCCTGCTCGGTGCCGCCGGGGTGTACACCCAGCTCGTCGTACTGGGCGGATGGGGTTCGCTGGCCCTCGGAACGCTCGGTGCCGCACTGCTCGCCTGCGTCGTGGCGTTCCTCGTCTCCAGGAATTCCGCCGACGTGACCGAAGAGTCCGGCCGGGGGGCCGCCGCGACGCTCACGGCCGGTGTCCTCATCGGCGTCCTGCTGCTGTTCTGGCCGCCCGCCCCGTGGTGGGTGGGGTCGCTGGTCCTGATCCCGTCGGGGTTCGCGCTGCTGTTCCTGTCCCACTTCGTCCAGGGGCTGGTGGGCGCGGTGGCCCGGAGGGACCCCTGGGTGGCCTGGCTCGGCACCGAGGCCGGGCTGTTCAACGGGGTGGTGTTCGCCGGCATCCTGGCGGCCGACGGCCGGGCCGTCTTCGCGGCGGTGGGCTGGGGGCTGGCGATGTGGCCGGCCGCTGCCGTCGTCACGGCCCTCTGTGTTCCCCGCATGCGGGAGGCGAACGCCCCGGCCTGATCCGGTCCCGGCGCTGCTGACCTGCGTACTCTCGAATCCGGGGCCGTGTGGTGATTGTCACCGCGCGGCCCCGAGTCGTTTGTCCAGGAGGGCCGGGGGACCATTGACGGAGCGGAACCCCGTGACTAAATTCTGCCATGCGGATCTAAGCTTCCGTGAAGCGGAAAAGAGGAGAGTGCACGATGGGTCAGCAGGAGAAGGTGGCGACGAGCCTCGCAGGCGCGGTCAGCGAGGGCATCAGCGCTTCCCTCGCGCCGGTGGACGCGGAGCTCGCGCGCCACTACCCGGGCGACCCCGGCACCCGGCAGCCCATCCACACCGTCTACGTCCCCGGTGACGTCTTCGCCGCGGACACCGTCCGCTCCTGGGGCGACCAGGCCCTCGCGGCCCTCGACGAGCACGCCCCGGACGCCGCCACCTTCGCCAAGGTGCTCGGCATCTCCGACGAGCTGGCCGTACCCGTCTACGACCGGGTGCGCGCCAAGCTGGCGAGCGAGCCGATCGAGGACCTCCGCGTCGACTTCGAGGACGGCTTCGGCGTCCGCTCCGACGAGGAGGAGGACCAGGCCGCGGCCCGCGCCGCCCGGCTGATCTCCGAGGCGTACTCCAACGGCACCAATGCCCCCTACATGGGCATCCGCATGAAGTGCATGGAGTCCAACGTCCGCGACCGCGGCATCCGCACCACGGACATCTTCCTCTCCGGCCTGCTCGCGCACGGAGGCCTGCCGGAGAACCTGGTCCTGACCCTCCCCAAGGTCACCTACGCCGAGCAGGTCACCGCCTTCGTCAAGCTGCTGGAAGCCTTCGAGACCGCCCGCGGCCTGCGACCGGGCCGCATCGGCTTCGAGATCCAGATCGAGACGAGCCAGTCGATCCTGGCCTCCGACGGCACCGCGACCGTCGCCCGGATGATCGAGGCCTCCCAGGGCCGCGCCACCGGCCTGCACTACGGCACCTTCGACTACAGCGCCTGCGTCGGCGTGTCCGCCGCGTACCAGTCGAGCGACCACCCCGCCGCGGACCACGCGAAGGCGATCATGCAGGTCGCGGCCGCCGGCACCGGCGTACGCGTCTCCGACGGCTCGACCAACGTGCTGCCGATCGGCACCACCGAGCACGTCCACGAGGCCTGGAAGCTCCACTACGGCCTGACCCGCCGCGCCCTGGCCCGTGCCTACTACCAGGGCTGGGACATGCACCCGGCACACCTGCCGACCCGCTACGCGGCCGTCTTCACCTTCTACCGCGAGGGCCTGGAGACCGCCGCCGCGCGCCTGAAGGCGTACGTGGCCAAGATCGAGGGCGACGTGATGGACGAGCCGGCCACCGCCAAGGCCCTGGCCGGCTACCTGGTCCGCGGCCTCGACTGCGGCGCGGTCGGCGCCGACGAGGTCACCGCCCTCACCGGCCTGACCCGCGCGGAACTGGACGCCTTCGCGATCCCCCGCCGCTCGGCCACCCTGACGGCCACCAACTGACCACGGCCGACGGCCCACCGAGGCCCGTCCGGGGTTGCCCCGGACGGGCCTCGCGGTCTCTCGTCCTCAGTCGAGGACGAACCTGGTTTCGTCCGCCACTTCGGTCAGGATGTCCGCCACGGCCTTCAGGAAGCTGTTCTTGTCGGGGGAGGGTGCGACGGTCGGGACGGGGGCGCCGCGGCCGAACACATCGGCGTCGATGATGCGGGCCCGGGCGAAGGTCGACTTCGCTCCGCGCTGCCGGTAGGCGTCGAGCCACGCGTTCTGGACGTCGTCCTTGAGACACCGCTCGGTCAGCGTGTACAGCCTCCCGGTCACGGCGCTGGAAATCTCGTTGATCACCGCCCGTTGTTCCTCCTCGGTCGGCTCGCCCCCCTCCCAGCGGACCGGGCGCTGGAGCATGAGGAAGATCTGCACCTGGAGTTCCGTGCGCAGGTCGGCGACCGGCTTCAGGGAGTCGTACTCGTCGCTCCAGCCCTCGCCCAGCCTGCGCGCGAGCGCCTTCACCCGCGTCCAGTGCTGCTTGGGTGCGTCCGGGTTGTACTCCAGGCCCAGCAGACCGCGCCACCGGGCGTGGAAGCTGCGGGCGGCCTCGCTGACCGCGAGGGGGAGGGCCATGCGATCGAAGACCGGCCGGGCCGGGCCGGTGTCCGGTGCCGCCTCGTCGGTGGAGAGGTCAGCACTGAGGCGGCGCATGTGATCGGCTGTCCGCTTCCCCTCCTTCCCGCCGGCACTCAGCGACTTGTGCATTCCGCCGACGAAGTAGCAGTGCCGTTCGAGCCGGGTGCGGACAGCGCGCTCGCCGACGGGGCCGAGTTCCTTCCCCATGGCGTTCAGGACGTTCTCGACCGAGGCCAGGACGTGGCGCTCGCGGTCCGAGAAGCGCGGAAGGTTGTCGGCCTTCATATGGTCGAAGTGCGTGAAGAGGAAGTGCAGTTTCCCGGAGTTGCCCGACACCGCAACGGCCTTGAGCGCGGCGACCGGCGCCGCCTGCATGGGCGCGGTCGCGTTGTCGACGACGAGGATCGCGTCCACCTCGTCGATCCGCTTCGCCAGGTCCGTGGAGACGGAGGCCGCCGACTTCGGGGTGTGACCGAGGCCTTCGACGTCGATCAGGACGAGGCGGTCGCTCGCTTCGGCCCAGGTCGGCACGAACGGGCCGGCGACCCGGATCCCGTTCACCAGCGGTGTCAGCAACCGGCCGAAGAGGGGCGCGTAGTTGCTGGAGAACCGCATCACGGTCTTGAGGAACACGGCACGGTCCTCGGTCTCCAGCGTCCAGCTGAGCGGCCAGCCCTGCCGGGTACGACGCAGCTCGCCCTCCCCCAGCAGGGAGAACCTGAGCTCGATCTCGTGCAGCAGGCCGTCGACGACGGCGTGGAACTCCTCCAGCGAGCGAAGGTCGGTGTCGAGGGTCTCCTCCACGATCTCCTCGACGACGCGGGCGTCATCGTCCGTGGCCCGCAGCTCCTCGCGCGCCTCGACGGCGTACTTCTCGACCATGGAGCGCAGCCGGGGCACGGTCTGGACGAGCATGGCCACCGTGGCGGACGGGTCGATGACGTCCAGGTCGGCGAGGCCGAGCACGTCCTCGGCGGCGCCTTCCTTCTCCTCGTCGTCGTCCTCGTCCTCGTCGTCGAGGTCGTCGTCCGCCGGGAGCTCAGGCCGCCCCAGGACGTAGCTGAAGCGGAAACGCTGGTTCACGTGATCCACGAGACGCCGTAGGGCGTCCTCTTCGGACTTGCCCTGGAACAGGGCGAGTGCGGCGGCCGAGACGTTCTCCGCGAGGTGGTCCATGACTTCGTCGCGGCCGGCGAAGGTCACGGCAGCCCGGTACGGCCCGGCCTCGGTCAGAACGATCTCGGTGTCGGCCACGGTGGTCTTGGCGGTCGACGTGGACGGGAACCGTTCGGTCTCCGGGTCCGTGCCGAGCAGCTGCCGTACCACCGTCGTCTTGCCGGCGCCGGTCGTGCCGACCAGGAGGACGTGCTTGTAGCCCTCGGCGGCGCCGGGCAGCGCGAGGAGGTCGTCCCGGATCTTCCGGAAGTCGGTCCTGGCGGCCTCGAGGTCCTCGTAGAACACGTCCACGATGCGACCGTCGAAGAGCCCCGCGGCCTGTTGACGGGAGTGCGGATCCCAGAGGGACTGCGTGCGCAGGATTTCATTGAGCTGCTCGACCAGTACGTCCGCCTCGGCGTCCACCGACGTGCCCAGTCCGCGCCGCACCCGTCTGCCCGGCCGGCCCGTGGAGGGGTCCAGCCGCACCGGGTGGCGGAAGATGACGGACCACCCCTCACGCCCTTGGTTCCGGCTCTTCTGGGCGGTGTACTGCGGGCTCATCGGTGCCTCCGGTTGTTCCCCGTTGTTCCCGGGGTCGCGAGGCTGGCAGAGCCCTGGCGGAGCGTCAAATCCCTTGCCGGGCAAGGCGAACGGGTGATCGATCCGCGTACTCCGTCCCGGCCGGTCCGGCGCGGGTTGCCATGGTGCGAACGTGCTGCGTGCGTGTGGTGCGCGGCCGGTCCGTGCCCCGGAGGCGCCTCTCGCCGTGGCCGAATATCAGTTCGCAGGGGGGATCTCGCCCGAGCCGCGGGGGATCAGGCGGGTCGGGAGTTCGATGCGCGACGGGGTCAGGTCGGCTCCCGCGAGGCGCTGGAAGAGGCGGTCCGTGGCCACCCTGCCCAGGGCCGCCGGGTCCTGGGCGACCACCGTCACGCCGGGGCGGAGCAGATCGGCCAGCTCGAAGTCGTCGAAGCCGACCAGCGCCACCGGCCGCTCGTGCGCCGCGAGGATCCGCACGACGGTGACCGTCACCCGGTTGTTCCCGGCGAAGACGGCGGTCACCGGCTCCGGGCCCGTGAGCATCGCCCGGGCCGCCGCGGCGACCCGTTCGGGGGTCGTGGATCCGAGGGAGACCCAGGATTCGGCCACCGGCAGACCCGCGTCCGCCATCGCCTCGCGGTAGCCGCGCAGCCGCTCCGCCACCGTGTGGATGTGTGGCTGGTCGCCGATGAAACCGATCCGGCGGTGCCCGCCCGCGATCAGGTGGGCCACCCCGCCCCGGGCACCGCCGAAGCTGTCCGAGAGGACGACGTCGGCCTCGATCCGGCCCGCCGGGCGGTCCACGAACACCGTGGACACGCCGGCCCGCATCTCCGGCTCCAGATAGCGGTGGTCGTCCCCGGCCGGGATCACGATCAGCCCGTCCACCCGGCGGGCGCACAGCGCGAGCGCCAACTCCCGCTCCCGGTCCGGGTCCTCGGCGCTGGAGCCGTTGATGAGCAGCGCCCCGTGCGCGCGGGCCACCTCCTCCACCGCCCGGTTCAGCGGGCCGTAGAAGGGGTCGGCGAGATCCTCCAGGACCAGGCCAACGGTGGCGGTGCGGCCCTTGCGCAGCACGCGGGCGCTGTCGTTGCGGCGGAAACCGAGGGCCTCGATGGCCTCCTGCACCCGTCTCTCGGTCTCGGGGGTGACCCCGGGCTCGCCGTTGACCACGCGCGACACCGTTTTCAGGCCGACGCCCGCCTGGGACGCCACGTCCTTCATGGTCGGCCGGTTGCCGTAGCGGGGCTCGGACGGGTGGCGGTTGTGGGGCACGGTGGCAAATCCTCCGGGGCTCACGAGCAGGGCTGTGACCTTGAGGATAAGCACTCGGCCGATAGTGAGGTTTCCGTGGCAGGGTGGTGCGGGCAAGCCACTGGGGGCTCCGGACGAGCCATGGGGAGAGGGGTAGACGTGATTGTCTGGATCAACGGCACATTCAGCGCCGGAAAGACCAGCACGGCCCGCGAACTGACCGGAATCCTGCCGGACAGCACCCTGTTCGACCCGGAGTTCGTCGCAGACGCGCTGCGCGTGCTGCTGCCGCCCAAACGACTGGCCGAGGTGAGCGACTACCAGGACCTGCCGAGCTGGCGGCGGTTGGTCGTGGACACGGCCGCGGCGATGCTCGCCGAGCTGGGCGGGGTGCTCGTCGTACCGATGACCCTGCTGCGCCAGGAGTACCGGGACGAGATCTTCGGCGGGCTCGCAGCGCGGCGGATCGCGGTGCGCCATGTGCTGCTCGCTCCTGCGGAAACGATCCTGCGGGAGCGCATCGCCACCCGGAAGGAGCCCGGCGAGCCCGCGGAGGTGGACCTGCGGGTCCGGCAGTGGGCGTACGACCACATCCCCGTCTACCAGCAGGCCCTCGACTGGCTGACGGGCGACGCGCACGTCATCGACAACGGGGTGCTGACCCCGCGCGAGACCGCCGAGCGCATCGCCGAGGCCGTCCGCTCGGAGACGGCCCCGGTCTGCGACATCGTGCAGACCCCGGAGCCCACCCGCGAGACGGTGGCGGCCGGGGTGCTGCTCTTCGACGAGCAGGACCGGGTGCTGCTGGTGGATCCCACGTACAAGGCGGGCTGGGAGTTCCCGGGCGGCGTCGTCGAAGCGGGCGAGGCGCCCGCGTGCGCCGGCGTACGGGAGGTCGCGGAGGAACTGGGCGTCGTACTCGACCGGGTGCCCGGCCTGCTGGTGGTCGACTGGGAGCCGCCCCAGCCGCCCGGGTACGGCGGTCTGCGCCTGCTCTTCGACGGCGGCCGCCTCTCGGCGGAGGCGACGGCCCGGCTCCGGCTCCCCGGCCCGGAACTGCGGGCCTGGCGCTTCGTGACGGAGGCCGAGGCCGCCGGCCTGCTCCCGCAGCACCGCTACGAACGCCTGCGCTGGGCCCTGCGCGCCCGGGAACGCGGTCGCCCCCTCTACCTGGAGGCGGGCGTCCCGACCGGCTGATCGCCCCGCCCCACCGGGAGCCGGCCCTCAGCCGGAAGCGGCCGCCTCGTGCGCCGCCTTCGCGAGGGCCTCCGCCGTGTTCTCCGTCAGGGAGGCACCGTGGCCGAAGCACGCGATCGACGGGGCGAGGGCGGCCAGGCGCCGGAAGGCGGTGATCGCCCGGACGCGGTCGACGTTGAAGACGCCCAGCATCACCGGGCCGACGGCCGCCACGCAGTCGCCGGCGAACAGCACGCCGTGGCGCGGGAGGTGGATACCGATGCTGCCGTCCGTGTGGCCCGGGGCGTGCACGACGTACGCCCCGTCCCCGAAGCCCAGCGCGTCCCCGTCCTCCAGCTCGCGGTCGACCCGGGTGGGCGGTGCCTCCGGCACGGTCAGGCCCTGCTCGTACAGCGGAACCTCCCAGTCCAGCAGCACCGGCTCGGACACGGGCAGCTCGCCCCGGATCACCGGCGCGTCCAGGCGGTGCGCCAGGACCTGCGCGCCCCAGCGGGCGGCGAGTTCGGCGGCCGCGCCGACGTGGTCGCGGTGGCAGTGGGTGAGGACGATCCGCTCCAGCCGCTCGGGCGCCGCCCCGAGGGAACGTATCGCCCGTTCGATCTCGGCGGCGGACCCGGCATGGCCCGCGTCGATCAGTGTGAGGGCTGGCCCGTCCTGCCAGAGGTAGGCCTGGCCGATGGGGAAGCGGAGCATGTGGAGCCGGTTCGGGAGTACTTCGACGAGATCCATACGGTCAACGTACGGACGGCCGGGCCGCGCGCGCCGCCGGGTTCACCGGGAGCGCAGTACGCCCAGGGCGCACTGCGCCCTGGGCGTACACGATGCGGGCCGCCACCCTCGCGGGGGTCAGGCGCGCTTGGACTCCGCGTAGTTGACGAGGAAGAGGGCCTCCGCCACCGACAGGCGCTCCAGCTCCTGCGGCGACACGCTCTCGTTGACCGCGTGGATCTGCGCCTCCGGCTCGCTCAGACCGATCAGCAGCATCTCCGCCTCCGGGTAGAGGGACGTCAGCGTGTTGCACAGCGGGATCGACCCGCCCATGCCGCTGATCTGCATCTCCTGGCCGGGGTAGGCGGCCTCCAGGGCCGTGCGCATCGACGCGTACGCCGGGCTGTCGGTGTCCGCCTGGAACGGCTGGCCCTGGCCCACGACCTCGAGTTCGAGGCGCGCCTGCCACGGGGTATGTGCCTCCAGGTGGGCCTGCAGCAGCTTGATCGCCTCGGCGGTGTCCACACCCGGCGGCACCCGCAGGCTGATCAGCGCGCCGGCGCTCGCGTGCACCGACGGCGTCGCTCCGACCACCGGCGGGCAGTCGATGCCGAGCACCGTGACCGCCGGACGGGCCCACAGCCGGTCGGCGATCGTGCCCTCACCGATGAGCCCGACACCGTCCAGGACCTTCGCGTCGGCGCGGAAGTCCGCCTCCGGGTACTGGAGCCCCTCCCACACCGCGTCCGAGGCCAGCCCGTCCACGGTCGTCGAACCGTCCGCCGCGCGCAGTGAGTCGAGTACGCGGATCAGCGCGGCCAGCGCATCGGGCGCGGCGCCGCCGAACATGCCCGAGTGCAGGTTGCCGCCCAGCGTGTCGATCTTCACCTTGAGCAGGCACATGCCGCGCAGGGTGGCCGTCACCGTCGGCAGGCCGAGCCGGAAGTTCCCCGCGTCACCGATGACGATGGTGTCGGCGGTCAGCAGCTGCGGGTGCGCCTCGGCGTACTGCTGGAGGCCGCCGGTGCCCTGCTCCTCCGAGCCCTCGACGATCACCTTGACGCTCACCGGGACGCCGCCGTTGGCCTTCAGCGCGCGCAGCGCCAGCAGGTGCATGATGAACCCGCCCTTGCAGTCGGCCGAGCCGCGCCCGTACCAGCGGCCGTCGCGCTCGGTCAGCTCGAAGGCGGGGGAGATCCAGGCGGCGTCGTCGAGCGGCGGCTGGACGTCGTAGTGCGCGTAGAGCAGTACGGTCGGCGCGCCCTCGGGGCCGGGCAGGAAGCCGTAGACCGACTGCGTGCCGTCGGGGGTGTCGAGCAGCGCCACGTCCTGGAAACCCTCGACGCGCAGGGCGTCGGCCACCCAGTTGGCGGCGGCCTCGCTCTCGCTCTTGGGGAACTGCGCCCAGTCCGCCACCGACTGGAAGGCCACCAGCTCGGTCAGCTCCTGCTTGGCGCGGGGCATCAGCGAGGCGATGGTCTCGGCGATCGGATTCTGGGACATGGGCACGCTCCTTTTGGGTGCGACGTTGTTCTCCGTGTACGCCGCCCGCATCCGCGGGGTGTGCGTATGCCGGGCGTGGCGAAAGACAGCCTTGATCCTCGCACAGCGGGTCGGGGCGGTGTATCGCCGTAGGATTTCCCCGGCATCGGAGCAACCGGGTGATCAGGAGCAGCAACACATCGTGAGCAGCGACGACGACGTACGCGACGCAGGTGCAGACGCGGGTGCAGACGCAGGCGTGGAGGCAGGCGTGGACGCAGAGGCGGACGCAGACGCGGACGCAGGTGTGGGCACGGGCACGGGGCAGGACGCGCAGGGGGCGGGCGACGAGGTGGCCGGGGAGACCGGCGAAGTGTGGGACGTGGTCGTGGTCGGAGCCGGACCGGCCGGGTCCTCGGCCGCATACGCGGCGGCGACGGCAGGGCGGCGCGTCCTGCTGCTGGAGAAGGCCGAACTGCCCCGCTACAAGACCTGCGGCGGCGGCATCATCGGCCCCTCGCGCGACGCCCTGCCCCCGGGCTTCGTGCTGCCCCTCAAGGACCGCATTCACGCGGTCACCTTTTCGATGGACGGGAAGCTGACCCGCACCCGGCGCTCGAAGCACATGCTCTTCGGGCTCATCAACCGCCCGGAGTTCGACGCCGGCCTGGTCGCCGAGGCGGAGAAGGCCGGCGCGACCGTCCGCACGGGTACGGCCGTGACCCGCGTCGAACAGCACGGGGCGGCCGTGCCCGACCGGCGCACCGTCGCCGTGGTGCTCGCCGACGGGGAGACCGTGCTGGCCCGCGCGGTGGTCGGCGCCGACGGCAGCGCGAGCCGGATCGGCGCACACGTCGGGGTGGAGATGGACCAGGTGGACCTCGGCCTGGAGGCGGAGATCCCCGTTCCCGAGACGGTCGCGGAGGACTGGAAGGGACGGGTCCTGATCGACTGGGGTCCGCTGCCCGGCAGTTACGGCTGGGTCTTCCCCAAGGGGGACACGCTCACCGTCGGGGTCATCTCGGCCAAGGGCGAGGGCGCGGCGACCAAGCGCTACCTGGACGACTTCATTGCCCGGCTGGGGCTCGCCGGCTTCGAGCCGGCCGTCTCCTCCGGGCACCTGACCCGCTGCCGCAAGCCCGATTCGCCGCTCTCGCGCGGCCGGGTGCTGGTGGCGGGCGACGCGGCCGGACTGCTGGAGCCGTGGACCCGGGAGGGCATCTCCTTCGCGCTGCGCTCGGGGCGGCTGGCGGGGGAGTGGGCGGTGAAGGTGTCCGAGGCGCAGGACGCCGTGGACGCGCGCCGCCAGGCGCTCAACTACGCCTTCGCGGTGAAGGCCGGGGTGGGCGTGGAGATGGGGGTCGGCAAGCGGATGCTGACCCTCTTCGAGGCCCGGCCGCGGATGCTGCACGCGGTGATCACCGGCTTCGGTCCGGCGTGGCGGGCGTTCGCCCGGATCACGCGGGGCTCGACGACGCTGGCGGACCTGGTACGGACGAACCCGCTGGCCCGCAGGGCGCTGCACATCCTGGACGCCAGGCAGGCGGCGGCCCGCGACGGCGGGCGGAGCTAGGCGGTCTCCTTCGGATCGTCCCGGGCCCGCGGCGAACGGCCGCGGGCCCGGCTGCCATGGCCGCTCGGTCGGCCAGGTCGGCCCGGTCGCCCGGTCGCCCCGGTCGGCCCGGTCGACCGGTGGTCGCCGGAAGACCCGGGGTCAGCGGGAGACCGCGATCCGGAAGACCGGGTGGTCGCCGGCGGCCGCCCGGAGCTCGGCGTCGGAGGACCTGGCCGTGACCCCCTGGAAGAACCGGTTGACCTCCCAGCCCCACTTCTCCAGGTAGGCGCGCAGGATCCGGGCCTTCTGCTCGGGGTCGGTGATCTCGGTGACCGTGAACGCGCGCACCTTGCGCCCCACGCGCAGCTCGCCGCCGCCCGCCACGCGCATGTTGCGCACCCACTGGGAGTGGCCGCGGGCCGAGACCAGGTACTGGGCGCCCTCGAAGGTGTGCGGGTTGACCGGGATCCGCTGCATCTCACCGGACTTGCGGCCGCGGACCGACAGCTCGGCGGTGCCCGCCAGGCTGATGCCGAAGCGGGCCAGCTTGCCGAAGAGCGCGTTGAAGCGGGTCGCGAAGGGGCTGGCCTGGACGTAGTACGGGGTGGGCGCGTTCATGGTGACCTCCAGGCCGCCTTCTGCACTGAGAGAGCGCTGCTCTCGTTTGAGATGAGTGTGCACGGATCGGTGCGCCAAAGCAAGAGCACTGCTCTCGAAACAGAGCGGTAGTCCACTTCCCGGGCAGTGCTCCGATCGCGTGGCAGACTGGCCCGCATGAACACCGTGCGAGGGGCCAGGGAGCGGGCCCGCATCGAGGTCACCGCCGCCATCAAGGACGAAGCGCGCCGCATGCTCGCCGCCGAGGGCGCCGCCAAGCTCTCCCTGCGTGCCGTCGCCCGCGAGCTGGGCATGGTGTCCTCCGCCCTCTACCGGTACTTCCCCAGTCGGGACGACCTGCTGACCGCCCTCATCATCGACGCGTACGACAGCGTCGGCGCGGCGGCCGAGGAGGCCGACGCCCACGCCCGCGCCGCCGGGGCCTCGCCCCGCGCCCGTTGGACCGCGGTCTGCGAGGCCGTCCGTGCCTGGGCGCTGGAGCACCCGCACGAGTACGCCCTCATCTACGGGTCCCCGGTTCCCGGCTACATCGCCCCCATCGACACCGTGGGTCCCGCCTCCCGCGTCGGCAACGCCTTCATCGGCATCCTCCGCGCCGCCTACGAGGGCCCCGGTCTCGCCCTCCCGCCGCTGCCGCCCGCCCTGCGCGCCGAGGCCGACCGGATGACCGCCGACTTCGCCGAGGGTCTGCCCCCGGCGGTCACGGCGGCCCTGGTCGCCGCCTGGGCCCAGTTGGTCGGACTGGTCTCCGCCGAGTTGTTCGGCCAGTTCAACCGGGTCGTCGAGGACCGCGCCGCCTTCTTCGCGCACGCCGCCGACCAACTGGCGCACGGGGTCGGACTGCCCGCGGTATGACGGCAGTGCGCCGGCCATCTGCGGACCGGACGGGGGTGCCGATCCTCCGGGGGATCCGGAAGATTCACATGATGAGGCGACGGCTCGCTCTTCTGTTCCTCATACGAATGCGGGCCGTTCAGCCTTGAACGACGGGCCGCCCGTCTAGTGTTCCTCGGGTCGCCCCCTCGCCGCCGCCGGAGGAACGTTCATGCCCCGCGCCGTGAAGGCCTTGTACGCCGCCCTGGTCACCGCCTTACTGGTCGCGTCGGCGCCGGCCATCATCGCCGCGGCGCGTGACGCGCCCCCGGCGGCCGCCCCGGAGCCCACCCCGCCGCCGACCCCCCGGCTGCCGGGCGTACGGGGCCTGGAGATCGGCGTCCCCGCGTACGTCTGGGCGAACGACCCCATGCTGACCGACCTCACCGCCACGGCCCCGGCGCCCTCGGTGGTCGTGCTGAACCCGGGGAACGGCGACTCCCCGTTCGACGGCCCCTGGCGGTCCCGCGCCGACGCGCTGCGCGCCCGCACCACCTCCACCGGTGAGAAGACCCGGGTGCTGGGCTACGTCCACACCGACCACGGCAACCGCGACATCGCCGCGGCCAAGGCCTCCGTCGACAACTACCTCAAGACCCCCGACGGCCGCCTCCACGTCGACGGCATCTTCTTCGACGTCGTCAGCCGCGACTGCGGCCCCGCCAACACCACCCGCGACTACTACGCGGAGCTGCGCCGCTATGTCCAGGAGCTCATGGACGACATCGACCCGGCCGCCCCCGACCTCGTCGTGAACAACCCCGGCACCGCCATAGCCGACTGCTACCTGGAGCCGGGCCACCGCACCGCGGACATCTTCGTCACGTTCGAGGACACCTACGCCGCGTACACCGGCAGCGGCTGGCTCGGAGGCAACGTCTTCGACCACCTCTCCGGCTACCGCGCCGGCACCGAACTCGACCCGAGCGGTACCGCGTTCTGGCACCTGGTGCACGACGTCCCCGATGCCGGAGCGATGCGCGCCACCCTGCGCACGGCCTTCGGCCGCGGCGCGGGTTACGCGTACGCGACCAGCACGGTCATGCCCAACCCCTGGAACGCGGGCCCGACATGGAAGTACCGCACCCAGACCACGTACGCGGCCACCCTCGGCTGAGGCGCAGGCGCAGGCGCAGGCGCAGGCGCAGGTGCAGGCGCAGGCCGAGGCCCGAGCCCGAGCCCGAGCTGAGGTCGGGTCCGGTCAACCGAACTGCCCCGGCCGGTAGTTCCCCGCGGGCTGCCGGACGATCACGTTCATCCGGTTGAAGGTGTTGATGAGGGCGATCAGGGACACCAGCGCGCCGAGCTGCTCCTCGTCGTAGTGCACGGCGGCGTTCGCCCAGGCCTCGTCCGTGACCCCGCCCGCCGCGTCCGCGATGCGGGTGCCCTGCTCCGTCAGTTCCAGCGCGGCACGCTCGGCATCGGTGAAGACCGTGGCCTCCCGCCACCCGGCGACCAGGTGGAGGCGCACCGAGGACTCCCCGGCGGCCTCGGCGTCCTTGGTGTGCATGTCGATGCAGAAGCCGCACCCGTTGATCTGGCTCGCGCGGATCTTGACCAGTTCCTGGGTCGTGGGCGGCAGCGTCGAGCCGGCGAGCCCGTGGTTCGCCGAGACGAGGTGCTTCAGGAACCTGCCTGCGGTCGCGTTGCCGAAGGTGTCCAGTCGTGCGGTCATGGTCCGCTCCTCCGTCGTTGTCGGTGGTTACACAGACAGGACAGAACGGCGCGGCCGGATGTGACAGGAGCGGGTGTGACCCGCATCCGCACTGTGGGCCCCCGGTCCCGGGGGTCCGGGTCCGGGTCAGCGGTAGTCGTCGGGGTGACCCTGCATCCACGTGTTGATCCCGTCGCGGGTGTCGATCAGCAGGGCCTTGTGCTTCTCCAGGTTCGGGGTGCTGCGGTCGCCGCCCAGTTCCTTGTCGAGCTTCGCGATCAGGGCGATCGGCTCGGGGAAGTGGCCCGGACCCTTCGGGTCGGCCTTCATCGCGCGGTCCATGCGGTGGAGCTCTGTGTCGAGCCGGCCGAGGACGTAGGCGCAGTTGCCCGGCGTGCAGGAGTCGTCGAGCGTCGCCTGGAGCCCCGCGAAGGCGTCCCGGACCAGTTCGGGCCGGGCGTCGGGGAGCGTCGGCGCACCGGTCGGCGAGGGCCCCGACGGGCTCGGATCCGACGGGCCCAGCGCGCCGCGGTCCGCCGGGGCGGACGCGGCGGGCGGCGCAGCCGGCTCCGCGTCGCAGGAAACCGCGAACCCCGCAAGCGCCAGCGCGAGGGCCGTCGCGCCGCGCACCGTGGAACCGAACAACATCATCCACCCCTGTGATCGCCAAGGATCGACCCTACGCCGTGGCGGCCGTTCCTCGCCATGCTCATGGTCACCTGCCGTCGTTCTCCGGGCGCCGGGCGAACCCGAGCAGCACGTGGACGACCCGGAGCAGGAACACCACCGCTGCCAGGACACCGCCCGCCACGGCCAGGATCCGCCCCGTCGACGGGGACAGGGAGAACGCGAGCACGGGCCCGTACACCGCGCCGAAGGCGAGGGCGGCCGCGAAACAGGCGCTGACGAAGGCGTAGCCGATCTCGATGGTGATCGCGTCCCGGTCCGCCTGCGTACGTCGCTCCATGCGTGCAGTGTCACAGCGCGCACTGTCCGTCACAAGAGCCCTGCCGCACCCGCCCGCACCCGGACCTGCCTGCCTCCGGAGCTGCCCGCCCGCACCCGCACCTGCCCGCCCGCCCCCGCACCTGCCCGCCCCCGCCCCCGCACCTGCCCGCACCCGGACCCGCCCGCACCGGCACCCGGACCCGCCCAGGCCGGTCCCCGCCCCGATCAGATTCCGGCCGTCTCCGTCCACAGCCGCGCCAGCGCCTGGTCGCCGGTCACCCCCGGACCGGCCAGCGGAACCCGGTTCCACAGGGCCTCGTACAGCCAGGCCGCCTCGCCGGTCAGCTCGCAGTCCGCCGGCTCGCCCGTGTCGCCCTGCACCGTACGGGCCGGCGCCGCCGACAGGTGGACGGTCCACACCGCGCCCGTGTCGGCGGCCCGCACCCGCACCACCTTCGGCTCGGGGGTCCGCACCCGGCTCCGCGGCCGGGCGTGGAAGCCGGTCAGCAGCTCGTCCACCCCGTCCTCCGCGAACTCCGGCTCCACCGGAGAGAACACCACGCCGAGCGCGGACTCCGCGTCCATCCGGTGCACCGCGGTCTCATGGGCCTGTCGCCGGGCCCAGAACGCCACCGGCGAGGGCGGGGCCGTCGGAAGGAAGGTCCAGCACTGCACGTCGGCCGGGGCCTCGGTCAGGGTGCGCACCAGGTCGGCGTGGCCCTCCCGGAACCATTCCAGCAGTTCGCCGTCGACCAGTTCGGGCGCGTCCGGGAAGCCCACCGGCTCCAGCCGCCGCTCCGCGACGTACGCGGTCGCCCAGCGGTGCACCGAGCCGGTGTGCCGCAACAGATCGGTGACGCGCCAGCCCGGACAGGTGGGAACAGCGGCGTCCGTACCGGCGCGTTCGGCGACCTCGGCGAGCAGTTCGCCTTCGCGCGCGAGTGCCTTCACAAGTTCGGTGATCTCCATACCGTGAGTCTTATCAGCCGGCCCGCGACAATGGAGAGCATGGACGGGGAACTCTTCCCGCGCGAGCGGGCCGTGATCGCCCCCGGCGCCGTGCACGTGCCCGACTGGCTCGGGGCCGCCCGGCAGCGCGAGTTGCTGGCGGCCTGCCGCGCGTGGGCTCGCCCGCCCGCCGGCCTGCGCACCGTACGCACCCCGGGCGGTGGGGTGATGACCGCCCGCCAGGTGTGCCTCGGACTGCACTGGTACGCGTACGGGTACGCGCGCACCGCAGTCGACGGCGACGGGGAGCCGGTCAAGCCGATGCCGCCGTGGCTCGCCGAACTCGGGCGGGAGGCGGTGGCCGCCGCTTACGGCGCCCCGCCGGAGCCCGGACCGGATACGGCCTACGACATCGCGCTGATCAACTTCTACGACGGCGACTCCCGCATGGGCATGCACCGCGATGCCGAGGAGCGGTCCACCGCGCCGGTGGTCTCGCTCAGTCTCGGCGACACCTGCGTGTTCCGCTTCGGGAACACGGCCTCGCGCGGACGTCCGTACCAAGACGTAGAGCTGTGCAGCGGCGACCTCTTCGTCTTCGGGGGGCCGAGCCGGCCGGCCTACCACGGCGTACCGAAGGTCCTGCCGGGCACGGGCCCGCGCGAGCTCGGGCTGACCGGCCGGTTGAACATCACACTCCGGGTGGGCGGGCTGGGCTGAAGGGCGGCGTCCGGCGTGCCCCGATCATGCGAGGATCGATGCCATGAACGGCAACGGGGCCCCGCCGCGGGTGGGGGATGTGACCACGACATCCGCGTCCGGTGCGGCTGCGCGGACCAGGCTGGAGCGGGGGCGCGGAGCGCTCGGGCCGGCGCTGGAGCTCGTGCACACCGGCCGGGCCCCGACCCGCGCGGTCCTGACGGCCGAGCTCGGGGTCACCCGCGCCACCGCCGGAGCGGTCGCCGCGGAGCTGGAGGCGCTCGGTCTGATCCGCGTCGATTCCCGCCCCGGCGGTGCCGGAGGGACCGGAGGTGCCCAGGGCCGGCCCTCGCACCGGCTCTCGGTGGCCGAGGACGGCCCGGTGGCGCTGGCCGCCCAGGTGCACTCGGACGGCTTCCGCGCCGCCCTGGTCGGCCTCGGCGGCCGGATCGTGGCCACCGCTCCCGGCAAGGTCACCGTCTCCGCCGACCCGGCACAGGTGCTCGGCGCGGTGGTGGAGGCGGGCGCGGCGCTGCTCGAACAGAGCGGCCGCCTCTGCGTCGGCGCGGGGCTCGCGGTCCCCTCGGCGGTCGCCGAACCGGACGGTACGGCGCTGAACCCGCTGCACCTGGCATGGCCGGCCGGCTCCCCGGTACGGGCGATCTTCGCCGAGTGCGTGAAGGCGGCCGGGATCGACGGTCCTGCCCTCACCGGCAACGACGTCAACCTCGCGGCCCTGGCCGAGCACCGGCACGGCGCGGGGCGCAGCGCCCAGCACCTGCTGTGCGTGGCCACCGGACACCGCGGGGTCGGCGGCGCGCTGGTGCTGGACGGCCGCCTGCACAGCGGGAGTTCGGGCCTGGCGCTGGAGGTCGGCCACCTCACCGTGAACCCCGAGGGGCGGGCCTGCCATTGCGGCAGCCGGGGCTGCCTGGACGTGGAGGCCGACCCGCTGGCCTTCCTCACCGCGGCGGGCCGCAGCCCCGGCCCCGAGGTGTCGCTGCTCCAGCAGGCCCGTGACCTGCTGCGCGACGAACCCGCGGAACCGGCGGTACGGGCGGCCACTCAGGAGCTGATCGACCGGCTCGGCCTCGGCCTCGCGGGCCTCGTGAACATCCTCAACCCGGACCGGATCATCCTGGGCGGGCTGCACCGGGAGCTGCTGCACGCCGATCCGGAGCGGCTGCGCGCGGTGGTCGCGGACCGCAGCCTGTGGGGGCGCAGCGGCGGGGTGCCCATCCTGCCGTGCACCCTCGACCACAACAGCCTGGTCGGTGCGGCGGAGCTGGCGTGGCAGCCGGTGCTCGACGACCCGCTGGGAGCCCTGGCCTAGACCGCCTCGTCCGGAACCGGCCGGACCGGACGGGTCGGACCAGACCGCACCACCGGACCGCACCGCACCGCACCGCACCGGAGCGGATCGCACCGGAGCGGATCGCACCGGATCGCACCGGAGCGGATCGCACCGGATCGCACCGGAGCGGATCGCACCGGACCGCACCGGATCGCACCGGAGCGGCCCGGACCGGTCAGGCCGGGCCCGGTGGGCAGGCGGTCGGTCATCCGGGCCGGGCACCGACCGGCGATGCCACCGGGAGACCTGCTGCCGCGGGCCCCGGGTCGACGGCCAGGAGCACCGCACGCGCGGGTTCTCGTACGGGGGTGGTCCTGATCGGGACCGGCCGGGCCGGTTCCGCCGGGGCCGCGGTCGTCGTGAGCGAGAACCACACCGCCTTGCCGGGCCCGTCGGGCCGCTCGCGTGCCCCCCAGGCCTCGCTGAGCGCCTCCACGAGGGCGAGCCCGCGCCCGCAGGTCTCCAGCGCCTCCGCCCGCGTCTCGTGGACGACCGGCAGCCGTGGATCGCTGTCGATGACCGAGACCGTCAGTCGCCCGAGCCGGAGTTCGATCTCCACGGTGCAGGTCTTGTCCGGCTGCGCGTGGCGGTGGACGTTGCTGAGCAGTTCCGTCACGCCGAGCGCGGCCCGGTCTATGAGCGGGTCGAGCTCCCAGTGGCGCAGTTGTGCAGAAACGATTCTGCGGATTTGGCCGATCCGCGACGGCAAGGCCTGCAGTTCGACGACGCAGTGCCTGCGGGAATGAGTTATCACGGCTGCGACTCCCCGACATGAGTGTTACGGGTGCTGCACCCTCGGTAATGCTCCACCAGGGTCACCCACGGTGCCGCACAGTGCAACCGAACGCGATCGAAAGGGATTCGCATGGATCCCCAAAGCGAACGTTTGTGCAGGTGGGAGAGGTACATTGCGAAGAAGGGGGGCGAAGTTCACCCACGAAGGAGCGCGGCACATGAGCACCACCGGCACTACCAGAACCACCGGTACCACCGGTACGACTGCCACGACCGTCGACGTCGATCGCAGCGACGGGGACTACCGCGCCTGGCTGAAGGAGGCCGTCCGCAAGGTCCAGGCCGATGCCAACCGCTCCGCCGACACCCACCTGCTGCGCTTCCCGCTCCCCGAGGAGTGGGGGATCGACCTGTACCTCAAGGACGAGTCCACGCACCCGACGGGCTCCCTCAAGCACCGCCTCGCGCGCTCGCTCTTCCTGTACGCGCTCTGCAACGGCTGGATCCGTCCCGGCCGCCCGGTCATCGAGGCCTCCTCCGGCTCCACCGCCGTCTCGGAGGCGTACTTCGCCAAGCTGATCGGCGTCCCCTTCATCGCCGTCATGCCGCGCACGACCAGCCCGGAGAAGTGCCGCCTCATCGAATTCCACGGCGGGGAATGCCACTTCGTGGACGACTCGATGAAGATGTACGAGGAGTCCGCCGAGCTCGCCGCCCGGACGGGCGGGCACTACATGGACCAGTTCACGTACGCGGAGCGCGCCACCGACTGGCGCGGCAACAACAACATCGCCGAATCGATGTACCAGCAGCTGCGCCTGGAGCGGTACCCCGAGCCCGCCTGGATCGTGGCGACCGCCGGCACCGGCGGCACCTCGGCGACCATCGCGCGTTACGTGCACTACATGCAGCACGACACCCGCATCTGCGTCCCGGACCCGGAGAACTCCTGTTTCTTCGACGGCTGGACCAACAACGACCCCGGGGCGAGCAGCGATTGCGGCTCCCGCATCGAGGGCATCGGCCGGCCGCGGATGGAGCCGAGCTTCGTGCCCGGGGCCATCGACCGGATGATGAAGGTTCCGGACGCGGCGAGCGTCGCCGCCTGCCGCGCCCTGGAGACGGCGATAGGGCGCAAGGCGGGCGGCTCGACCGGCACCGGCGTGTGGAGCGCCCTGAAGATCATCTCGGAGATGGTGGCGCAGGGCCGCACGGGCAGCGTCGTCACCCTGCTGTGCGACCCGGGCGACCGCTACCTGGACAAGTACTACTCCGACGAGTGGCTGGCGGCGCAGCGGCTCGACATCGCCCCCTACACGAAGACCCTCGACACGCTGCTGACGACGGGTGTCTGGCGCGAGCCCACCGCCTGACACCCCGTCGCGGCGGCAGGCCCGCCCGGGGCGGGGTCCGCATGTCGCGCCGCCGTGCCGGGCCCGTGACGAAAGCGCCCTGGTGGCACGGGGGTTGCCTGGCTACGCTCGGCGAAATCGGATCACGGGCGGCCGGGGGGAAGCATGGCGGGCATCGAGTACAGCAGACCTGAGCGGGACGCGCGTGCACGGGCCCGGACGACCGGCCCGGACGACCGGCCCGCGGGCGAGAGCAGGGCCGAGATCAGGATCGAAAGCCCGGCCGACAGCAGGGCCGAGGGCCGGGCCGACAGCGGGGGATCCCGTCTGGAGTGCCCGAGCTGCCGCCGCTCCGACGAGGTCCGCGCCGTCCCGGCCGTCCGTCTCGGCGGGCAGCGCCGGTTCCACGAGGAGACCGGCGACGGAGAACGGCGCACCGACGTCCGCGAGATCGTCCCGCGGCTGGCCGACGCGCTGGCTCCGGCCCCGCCGCCGCCGGAGACTTCGGGGCGCACCGCGCTGGGCGTGCTGCTCGTCCTGGTGTCGATCGGTACGTTCATCGGCGGTTCGCTGGGCGGGAAGTGGTTCGCCGACGCGCCCGGGGGCGAGCAGGCCGAGTGGTCGGCCGGGACCTGGGGAGCCGGCACCGCGCCCGGCCCGTCGGCCCCCGGGGCCGAACTCCTGTTCCTGGGCTGGATCTCGGCGTTCGCCCTGCTGGGGGCGGTCCTGCTGATCGTGACGGCCGCCCGGACGCAGCGGGCGTTCCGGGCCCGGGTGGCGGCCGGCCGGATCGCTGCCGAGGACGTTTGGTCCCGTGGCTGGTGCTGCGCGCGCTGCGCGGTGGTCCACTTCGCCGCCGGGCCGGGGATGACGCTGCAGGAATTCCGCAGGGCCGTCTGGAGTGCGGGCGGCTACGGAGAACTGGCCGAGGTGTACCGGGTGTCCGGGGCGACGGTGGACCCGGCTACTGACCGGCCCCGCGCCGGGCGGTGAGCTGCCGGTCCAGCGCTCGGACCGCCGTGCGGAAGGAGTGGCCCAGGCCCGGGCGGGCGGCGGCGAGGCCGAGGCGGAACGCGGTCGGCCCGTCCGCGGCGAAGGTCCAGCGCACGTGCGTCCCGGAACCGGCCGGCGTCAGCCGCCACTCCTCCAACAGGGCCCGCACGCCAGGGGCGTTGGTGGTGTCGACCCGGTACGCGTACCGCTGATCGGGATCGGCCGCCATGACGGTCTCCTCGAAGCGCACCCCGCCCCGCAGCCTGATCTCGCGGCCCGCGCCCCCCTGCGTGGGGCGGGCCAGGGTCACCGCACCGAACCAGGCGGGCCAGCCCGTCACCTCCTCGGCGAGCGCGTGGTACACGGCCTCGGGAGGCGCCGCGGTCCCGGTGTCGAAGACCAGCCGTACCGGCGCGTCCTCGATGAAGTCCAGTCCCACCGGACGGAGTCGGCGAGCCATGGCAGTACCCCCTGGGACGGTGATCTGAACGCGTGTGCGCGCCACCATAGCCCCGCGTCGGCCAGAAGTCCGTAGCGATCTCCTTCCGAATCGCCGCCGGTCCTGACCGATTCCGGGGTGCCCCCGGCCGTTCGGTGTCGATCTCTGATGATCTCTGTCGATCCCCGCGCGGGGCCTGGGCAGCGGCCCCGTCCCGCGGGATGCTGGAGCCGCGCCCGTCCCGCCCCGCGAGCGGAGGCAGCCGTGCCCGACCGCGCCCAGCCCGACGCTTCTCGGCCCGACACCCCCCGGCCCGAGACCCCACTCGCCCTCGAACTCCTGGTCCACGGAGTCGCCGGCGCCGCCCCCGCCGAGCTGCTCGGCGATCCGCGGACCGTCCGCGTCACCGGCGACTCCACCGCCGCCGTCTTCCGCCGCACCGAGGACGCCGACGCCGAGGCCCACCCCGAGCGGTACGCCGGGCGGCCCGTCCCCGAGGCCTACTGCTGGTCCCGGCTCACCTCCGGCAACGGCGCCCGCGCCCTGTGGCTGCTGCTCCTGCCCTTCATGGTGGCCAACCTCGCCCACTGGGCCCGGCCCGCCACGTCCACCGCCGACCCCGACCCGCGCGCCGTGCGCACGTACGGGGTCCTCGTACGGGTCCTCGCCCTCAGCCTGACCGTGCTGCTCATCGCCGCCTCCTGCGAGGTCGCCCTCGACCTCCTCGCCTGGCAGTGCGCGGGCTCCGGGACCTGCGCCGGCTCCCGCTCCTGGCTCGGATTCCTCGGGCCCGGCGGCGGCTGGTGGGCCCAGCCCGGCCGGCGCCTCGCCCTCGGTGCGCTGGTCCCCACCGCATTGACCGGGCTGCTCTGGTACCTGTCGAACCGCACCTGGAGCGCCTACGAGTCCCAGCCGCCCCCCGCGGGCGCCGCCGACCCGGACACCGCCTCGGACACCGCGCCCGCGCTCGGGCGCCCCGGATTCTGGTACGGCCGCCGGCTCGTGGCCCGGCTGCGCGCCGCGCACACCGCCGCCGGGCTGCTCACCGTGGCGGTGGCCGTCTCCGTACCGACCGCCCGCCACGACCGCCGGGCCGGGGCTCCCGTCCTCGCGGCCCTCGGCACGGTGACGCAGGTCCTGCTCGCCGCCGGGGCCGTCACCGTGGCCTGGGTCGTGTGCCGGCGCGGCCGCACCGAGGCCCGGCCCGACCACCGGCTCGACCGGGCGGCCGTCACCCTGCTGCCCGGGGCCGCCCTCGCCCTGCTCGCCGCCGTTGTGCTGCACGCCTGTTGGCCGCGCCCCGGCTGGACCGCCACCGGACGGCTCCCCGGTGACCTGACCTTCGGTGTGCTCATGCTGGGCCAGGGGCTCTGCGTGCTGGCCCTCGCCGCCGTCGCCCGCTACCTGTACCGCAGGGCCCCCGACCCGGCCACCGCCCTGCACGGCCTCGGCGGGCCCGCCGTCGCCATGCTCGGCTGCGCGCTCGGCGGGGTGATGTCCGGTGGCGTCGCGCAGCGCGTCGCCGACTGGCTGGACGGGGGAGCCACCCCCGGGATGCCGGGCGCCGCGCTGCCCGGGCCGCCCGTACTGCTGTCCTGGCAGGCCGCGGTACTGCCCCCGCTGCTCCTCGTACTGGCGCTGCTCGCGGGCTGGTTCGCGGTGCGCGGAGCGCGCGAACGGAGCCGCCTCGCCGCCACCGTGGCCGCCGAGTACCCGGGCGAGACACCGGACCGCGCCCGCAGCCGCCGGATCGCCGGGGCAAGGACCGCGGCGGCGCTCACCGACTCCGCGCCCTGGTTCGTGGCGGCCGTCTCCGGGATCACCCTGGTGCTCGGCGCGGGCGCGCTGGCCGGGGCCTGGCTCAGCGGAGAGGTTCCGGGCGAGGCCGCCCGCGGGACCGCGCCGCTGCTCGAAGCCGCCGCCCGCGCCGCCCAGGACGCCGGGTCCTGGCTCATCGGCATCGGCATCGCCGCCTTCGTCGCCTGGGGCCGGCGCGCCTACCGGGATCCCGCCGCCCGCCGGACCATAGGGATTCTGTGGGACGTCGGTACCTTCTGGCCGCGCGCCGCGCACCCCTTCGCACCGCCCTGCTACGCCGAGCGGGCCGTCCCCGACCTGACCTGGCGGATGGCCGGCTGGACCGGCCGCACGGGCGGCCGCCTCGTCATCTCCGGCCACTCCCAGGGGAGCGTGCTCGCCGCCGCGGCCGTGTGGCAACTGCCGCCGGCCGCCCGCCGCCGGGTCGCCCTGCTCACCTACGGATCCCCGCTCGCCCGCCTCTACGGACGCTGGTTCCCCGCCTACTTCGGCCCCGGACCGCTCACCGCCCTGCACCGCGAGGTCGACTGCTGGCGCAACCTCTGGCGGGCCACCGACCCCATCGGCGGGCCGGCACTGCCCGGCGCGGGCCAGGACGTCGACCGTGGCCCGCTCGCCGACCCGATCGCCTACGGCCGCAGCGCCCGCCACCCGCTGCCCGCCCCGCTGCTGGGCCACTCCGACTACCAGGCCGACCCGACCTTCGCCACCGAACGCGACGCCCTGCTCACCCGGTTGGACACCGCCGCACGCGCCGACGTCCCGGGACAGCGGGTTGTCGTGGTCAGCAAGGAGCGGGCAGCGCCGGCAGCGTCGGCAGATCCGCCGGGAACAGCAGGGTGAGCTCGTCCGTACTGGGCTCCGAGAGCTGGGCCACCCGTCCCGCGTGCCGCTCCACCATCGACTCGAAGGTCTGGCGGGCCGTACGGCCGTTACCGAAGGCCGGGCCCTTGGGCAGCTTGGTGAAGTACGTCAGCAACGCCTGCGAGGTACCCTCCCCGAGCCGGTACTCGTGCTCCTCGGCCTGCTGCTCCACGATCCGCAGCAGCTCCTCGGGCCCGTAGTCGCCGAAGGTGATGGTCCGGGAGAACCGCGAGGCCACCCCAGGATTCACGGTCAGGAAGCGCTCCATCTCCGCCGTGTACCCGGCGACGATCACCACCACCGCGTCCCGGTGGTCCTCCATCAGCTTCACCAGTGTGTCGATCGCCTCGCGCCCGAAGTCCCGGCCCGAGTCCTCCGGGGCCAGCGCGTACGCCTCGTCGATGAACAGAACCCCGCCGCGCGCCCGGTCGAAGGCCTCCTGCGTACGGATCGCCGTGGAGCCGATGTGCTCACCGACCAGATCCACCCGGGACACCTCGACCAGGTGCCCGCGCTCCAGCACCCCGAGCGAGGCCAGGATCTCCCCGTACAGCCGGGCCACCGTGGTCTTGCCGGTGCCGGGGGAGCCGGTGAAGACCAGGTGCCGGCGCACCGAGGCGGCCTTGAGGCCCGCCAGCTGCCGGCGGCGGCCCACCTCGATCATGTCGGTGAGTGCCCGAACCTCACGCTTGACGCTGTCCAGACCCACCAGCGCGTCGAGCTGGCCCAGCATCTCGCCGGACTCCCGCGGGGCGGTGCCCGGGGCGGCCTGCGACCCGTCCGCGGGCCGCGGCACGGACGGTGGCGGCGGCTGCTGCGCCGCAGGCACCGCGGGGCTCTGCACTCCGGTGACCGTACGGATGCCCGACCGTTCGCCCCCGGCGGGAACCCCGCCCGCGCCGGACCGGGCCGCCGCCCGCGTGCCGGACGCGTCGCCGGTGCAGTCCTGCGCGGTCGGCCCGTCCTCCGCGAACTCGTAGCCCCCGCGGGCGCAGCGCTCGGTGTGGCAGCGCGTCAGCGTGGTGCGGCAGCCGTCCATGACGTGGAAGCCGAAGCCGGAACTGTCCGACACCCGGCAGGCCGTGAAAGTGCCCCGGCCGCCTGCCGACACATAGAAACCGGCCTCGGCCGCGGAGGTGACGGTGCACCGCTCCAGGGCAGGGTCGGCCCCCTTGGTGACGATGACACCGGTCTGTACGGCGTCGATGGTGCAACCGGCGAGCGTGCCGCCACTGCCGTGGTCGCGGAACCAGGCCCCGGTCGCCGCCTCACGGATCCGGCAGTCGTCGAGCTGGGCGGTGGCCCCGTCGCTCACCGAGACGGCGGTGTTGCGCACCTGGGACAGATCGCTGTCGACCACGTCGACGCGCGACCCGCGGTCCAGGACGAACAGGGCGTCCGGCACGTCGTGCACCCGGCAGGAGTCGAGGGAGACGGTGGCCCCGTCACTGATCCACACCGCCGGATAGTCGCCCGTACTGTCGTGGATCTCGCAGGACTCGGCGTCCACCCGGGTGCCCGGGTCCCACACGGACAGCCCGTTGCGGCCGAACCGGCGCACCGTGGTGCGACTGAGGGTGAGCACCGAACGGGACCGCAGATCGACCGCGTTCTCCGGGATGTCGTGGATGTCGCAGCCGGCCAGGGTGAGCACCGCGTCGGTGTCGAGCGTGACCCCGTCGGCCGAGGTGCGGTGCACCGAGCAGTCGGTGAGCCGTGCCGTGGCGCGCGCGGCGATCTGCACCCCGGCGCCCTTGACCTCGTACACCTCGCAGCCCAGTGCCTCCAGCCCGGACCCTTCCCCGGTGACCCCGATGCCCGCGCCCGTGGCGTGGTGGATCCGGCAGCGCTCCAGCCGGGGGCGGCCCCCGCCGCGCACCGAGACGCCGTTCTGCCCGGCGGCCACGACCTCGCACTCCTCGAACACCCCGCCGCCGCCGTCCAGTACGGCGATGCCGACGCCGGCCGGATTCTCCACCGTGCAGCGCCGCACCAGGGGCCGGGCCCCGGCGCCGCGCACCTCGATGCCCGCGGCGGAGTGGGTGCTCACGCGCAGGTCGGTCAGTTCGGGGCAGCCGTCCTCCACCAGCAGGGCGGGCGCCGCCCGGTCCTGGCCCTCCAGGTACAGGTCCTGGATCACGGCCGAGGCCCGCACGGTCAGCGCGACCCCGTCGAGCGGGGCGATCCGTACCGATCCGGCCCCGCCCTCGGGTCCGCGGAGGGTGACGGCATGGTGCAGCACCAGGTTCTCGCGGTAGGTGCCGGGGGCGATGGACAGTACGTCCCCGTCGCCCGCCACGGCGAGCGCGGCGGTCAGTGTCGGATACTCACCGGAGCGGCGCCGCCACCGCGAAGACCCGCCGTGCGTCACCTGGACCGTGCCCTGAACCATGGTGCTGTCGTGCCCCCACCCTCGTGCTCGCGCTGCCGATACGACCGAAGCCACTGAAGTCTGAAGTCACCGAAGTAACTGGAGAGACCGATCCGGCGGCTCCACCGTAGCGCGCGCGGAGCCGATGAGCCGCCAGGTCAACTGCCCGCACCCGCTCGACCCCAGTCCGGTCCGGTGGCGGCCCAGGCCCGGTCCAGACGTATGTACCGCCGATGCATGAGCCGTCGTACGACCAGCCGCCTGACCGTCTCGCCCAGCGCGGCCACGCAGATCGCGGCGGCCAGGCCCGCCATCCCCGCGTGGAACACGGCCGAGGACGGGTCGAGCGGCTGCCCCACGAGCCGGCCGCGCGCATCGGTCCAGATCCGGAACCGGTCGCCGGGGTGCGACGGTTCCTCCGCGGCCGGCACCGTGCCCTGGTGGCTGCTGCCGTCCGGTGCGGTCCACACGGCCACGATCTGCGTACGGTGCGGGGCCGTCCGCTGCGCCGACGGGTCGGCGGCCGAACCCGAGGCCTGCTCCGACTCCGCGGCCGGCCGGACCACCACCGCCGGTACGAGGTGACGCTCCTGCTGCTGCTCGTGCGCGGCCTGCTGCAGCGTGCCGTCCACCTGCCGGCCGGCGACCCAGCCGACGGCCGGAGCCACCAGCAGGACACACACCAGCGCGGCGAACGCCACCCACGCCTCGAAGAGATCGGTCGGCCGGCGCAGCGGATTGCGCCGCCAACGCCACACGCCCATTGCTGTCCGCACGGTCCGGCTCCCCCAACCTGTGCCAGTGTCCGCCTGTCTGCGCCCCTGTCCTGACTGATCCAACGGCCTGGTCATGCCGGTTGGTTCCAGCCCGGGCGCCGAGCCCCTCGAAGGTGTCAATCCGGTCGGCCGGTCGCCGGTCCGCGACCGCCCGCCCCGTACACCCGTTCCGCCCGGACCGGGGCGATCCCGGTCGCGTCATACGAGGACGCGGACCTCGTCGCCGACCCGCACCGTACCCAGCCGCACCGGCACCAGGAGCCGCCCGAAGGCGAGCGACCGGCCGATCCGCCGGTGCCGGGCCAGGGTCTTCAGCGGTTCCTTGCCGCGCTCCGCCGTCGCCTGGTCGGTGGTGGTGACGACACACCGCCCGCATTCCCGTACCCCGCGGAAGACGGCGTCGCCGATCGCGATGCGCTGCCAGCCGTCCTCCGCCCAGGCCTCGGCCCCGGAAACCACCACATTGGGGCGGAAACGGTTCATCGGCAGCGGGCCCTCCTCGGGGTGGTCCCCCTGCGAGATCAGCGAGTTGAGGGCGTCCAGCGAGGCGAGCGTGGTGATCAGCAGGGGATAGCCGTCCGCCAGACTCACCGTCTCGCCCGGCAGTGCGTAGTCCGGATCCACAGGACGGCGTACGGCGGGATCATCCATGTGCACCAGGCGTACCGGCTCCCCGAGGTACGCGCTGAACCAGTCGGCCGCTGCGCTCGCCGCGACCACGGTCTCGACCTTCTTCCCGAACAGCACGGCCGGCTCCAGCGGACCCGGCTCGGGCACCTCCACGAACAGCTCCGCCATACCGGGCGCGGTCACGGCGATCGGGCCGCCGCCCGTGGGACGGGCCGCGGCCAGGGCGAGGCGCGGATGCCGGCGCTGGGTGATGACCGTGCCCTCGGGATCGATCAGTGCCCAACGCCGGTCCTCGGACAGACCCCAGGGCTCCACGGCCACCTCGTCGGGAGCGGTCCCCGCTACCGATTTGACGGGATGGACATGGAGCGCCTGCACGTGCAAGTTCGACATGGGGGCATCCTGCCAGCCCCTCCGCTGCCCCGCGTCTCAGAGGCCCGTCAGTAGCCGCGTCCCTGGTAGGGGCGGCCGTACGGATCCTCGTACGAGGCGGCCGGCACCGGTGCGGGCACCTGCATCGGACGCGGTGCGGCCGGGCGCATGGCCTCGTACCCGGTGGCCATGGCGGCCGGGCGGGGCTGCTGCGGCTGGGGCTGCGGCATGTACCCGCCGCGGGCCGCCATCGGCTGCTGCTGCGGGATGTACGGGGCCGGCGCCTGCTGCAGCGGCATCGGCTGGGGGGCCGACTGCTGCTGGTACGGGTATCCGTACCCCGAAGTCTGCTGCTGGGGCTGGGCCGGGGGCAGCGCGGGCAACGACGAGGCGAGGGCCGGCAGGTAACCGCCGCTCGAGTATCCGGCACTCGGGGACTCGTAGGCGGCCGGGACGCGGATCGGGGCGATCTGCGGGGTGCCGCGTTCGGCGACGAGGGAGTCGTAGATGGGGGTGTCCGGGAAGGAGGGCGCGGAGTAGTAACCGCCGCCATAAGTGGAGCGGGGGGAGGTCATGGGACCTAAGTTAAGCCCACGACTTCACCGGGTCCATAGCGAGGTGTCGTCAACACCGCCCTGACCTGCATATTCGCAGGTCAGGGCCTCACCTTTCACTTGACGTTCACGTGCACGATTCGCCACTTCCATCCCACCTTGTTCCTACTCGTACTCACCGGTTGGGTGTTGCACCGACTTCGCGCTGACGCGGTGTCACAACGCGGTGACCTCGGATGATGTTGTGCGTGGCAGTGGTTTGCCGTTTCAGGCGTCGCTGGGACGGGCATAGGTGCGGCCCTTCCAGGATGCCCCGCGGCCCCGGTAGTGCTGCACGGCCGAGTCGACGGTCATCAGGAGGTACAGCAGCGCGGTGAACGGAAGCAGCGGCGCGAGCGCGGCGGGCTGGCGGTAGTACCGGAGCATCGGCAGGTAGGTGCCCGCCATCAGCAGCCACGCCAGGCCGCCCGGCCAGGCCAGGGCCGGATGCCCGGTCGCGAGACCGGTCAGCAGGGCGGCCGGGGGCACGAGGTAGACGAGCGCCAGCCCGGCGACCGTGCCGGCCAGCAGAAGGGGCTGGTGGCGCAGTTGGGCGTAGGCGCTGCGCGCGACCATCCGCCACAGGTCCGCGAGTGCGGGGTACGGACGCACGCTGTCGACCCGCTCCGCCAGCCCCAGCCAGATCCGCCCGCCGGAGCGCTGCACCGCGCGGGCGAGCGATACGTCGTCGATGACCGCCTGGCGGATGGAGTCGGGGACGCCGGCCCGCACGGCGGTGTCGGTGCGCAGCAGGACGCAGCCGCCGGCGGCCGCCGCGGTCCGTGCGGAGGGCCGGTTGATCCGGCGGAAGGGGTAGAGCTGGGCGAAGAAGTACACGAAGGCCGGTACGACGAGCCGCTCCCAGAGACCGGCCACCCGCAGGCGGGCCATCTGGGAGACGAGGTCGAGGTCGGCGGAGGTCGCGGCGGCGACCAATTCGCGCAGACTGTCGGGTTCGTGTGCGATGTCGGCATCGGTGAGGAGGAGGAACTCGGGCTCGGCGGCGTGCGCGGTACGGGCGATCGCGATGCCGTGCCGGAGCGCCCACAGCTTGCCGGTCCAGCCGGGGGCGGGGTCGCCGGGGGAGGCGACGGTGAGGGGGAGTCCGGGGTGCTCCGCGGCGAGCCGGCGTGCGAGCTCGCCGGTGCCGTCCGTGCTCCCGTCGTCGACGAGGACTACCTCGGCCTCGCCGGGATAGTCCTGGGCGATCAGCGAGGGCAGGCTCCGCGGCAGCACCTCGGCCTCGTCCCTGGCGGGGACGATGATCGCGACGGACGGCCAGCGGGTGGGTGCGGTGCGGTGCGGGAGGCGGACGTCGGTCCGCCAGAACATGCCCTGGGCGAGGGTGAGCCAGAGCCAGGCGGCGAGGGAGGCGTATGCCGCGCAGGCGGCGGTGAGGAGGCCCATGGCGGCAGTGTCCCGCGCCCGACCGGGCCTGTCCCGCACCCGCCCACCCCGGGCGCGGTGGGCCTCCCGGCCGGGGCCGCGACGACCTCCCGGCCCCGCGTGGTGTCCTCGCCGGCCGGTGCCGTGACCTCGCGGCCGGGCGGGCTGGGCTGCGCGGCCGATCCGTGGTGCGGCCACAGGAGCGGTCCCGGCCCGGGCGTGGTGGCGTCCTGATCCCTGGTGCGGCCGCGCCCGGTCCGGTGTGGGCGGCCCCCCTCGGCTCCGGGCGTGGTTTGCATCGCGGCGGGGGATCGTCGGGTGGGGGTCCGGGTTGCGGGGTTGGGGCCGCGGCGGGGTGGGTGTCGACTAAGGTGGCCGGGTGAAGATCGCGCTCATGGACTCCGGAATCGGCCTCCTCGCGGCGGCCGCGGCGGTGCGGCGGCTGCGGCCGGACGCCGACCTGGTCGTGTCCTCCGACCCGGACGGAATGCCCTGGGGTCCGCGGACCCCCGCCGACCTCACCGAGCGGGCGCTCGCCGTCGCCCGGGCCGCCGCCGCGCACCGCCCGGACGCGCTGATCGTCGCCTGCAACACCGCGAGCGTGCACGCCCTGGACACCTTGCGGGCGGAGTTGGAGCCGGCGATCCCGGTCATCGGGACCGTGCCGGCGATCAAGCCCGCCGCGGCTGCCGGCGGCCGGGTGGCCATCTGGGCCACCCCCGCCACCACCGGCAGTACCTATCAGCGCGGGCTCATCCGCGACTTCGCCGCCGGGGCCCGGGTCACCGAGGTGCCCTGCCCCGGGCTCGCCGACGCGGTGGAAGCGGCCGACGACGCCGCCGTGACGGCCGCCGTGGCCGCGGCCGCCGCGCTGACTCCGGCCGACGTCACCGACGTGGTGCTCGGCTGCACGCACTACGAGCTCGTCGACGGCGCCATCCGGGCCGCCCTCGCCGCGCGGACCCGCGGAACGGAGCTCGTCTACCACGGTTCCGCCGAGCCCGTCGCGGTCCAGGCGCTGCGCCGTCTGGGCCTGCGGCCCGAGCCCGAACTGCCGCGCACGGGCAGCCTGACCGTGCTGCGCAGCGGGCGCGTGGGGACCTTGCCCGCAGCCGCGCTCGCGTACGCCGAGGGTCGACTGCTCGCGGGCCAGGGCGCGCCCGTCGGCTGACCGCGCCCGACGCGCGGCGCCCGACCACTCCTCCCGCGAGACGAATCGTCTTGCCCCCGATCCGGACCTGCACTACGGTTGACAACAAAACGAGACGGTACGGTTCGTCTCGGCGTGTCGCTCACCCCTGGAAGGAACCGCCCTTGCGCGCTCCACTCGCCACCACCCGGATCGTCCTGTCCGAGGTCACCAAGAGCTACGACACCCGCGTCGTCCTGGAGCGCGTCAGCTGTACGGTCCGGCCCGGCGAGCGGGTCGGCGTCGTCGGCGACAACGGCTCCGGCAAGTCCACTCTCCTCGGGCTCCTCGCCGGACGGGAGCGACCCGACCACGGCGAGGTCACCGTCACCGCCCCCGGCGGACTCGGACACCTCGCGCAGACCCTCGACCTCCCACCCACCGCGCGCGTCGGCGAGGCGATCGACCTCGCCCTCGCGGACCTGCGCGCCCTGGAGTGCCGGATCCGCGCCGCCGAAACCCGGCTCCACCGGGCCGGCCCCGAGGAACTCGTCGCCTACGGAGACCTCCTGGCCGCCTACGATGCCCGTGGCGGCGGCGATGCCGAACGGCGCGTCAGGACCACCCTGTACCGCCTCGGCGAACGCGGCGCTCCCGACCCGGACCGCCGACTCGGAACGCTGTCCGGTGGCCAGCGCTCCCGGCTCGCGCTCGCCGTGGTCCTGGCCGCCGAGCCGGAGCTGCTGCTGCTCGACGAACCCACCAACGACCTCGACGACGAGGCGGTCGCCTGGCTGGAGGAGCACCTGCTCGCCCACCGCGGCACCGTCGTCGCCGTCACCCACGACCGGCTGTTCCTCGACCGCGTCACCACCGCCATCCTCGAGGTCGACCAGGACCGCCGGACGGTGCACCGGTACGGCAACGGCTACGCGGGCCACCGCACGGCCCGCGCCGCCGAACGGGCCCGCCGGGAGCGGGAGTACGAGCAGTGGCGGGAGGAGGTCCACAGCGCCGAGCGGCTCGCCGACACCAACATCGGGCGGTTCGCCGCGATCCCGCGCAAGCTGCCGCGCGGCTTCAGCGGGGCCGGCGCCTTCCGCGCCCGGTCGCGCACCCACGGCGCCGCGAGCCGCATCCGCACCGCCCGCGAACGACTGCACCGGCTGACCGAGCACCCGGTCCCGCCGCCCCCGCGCCCGCTCGTCTTCACCGGCCGGTTCACCGAGGGCGCGGCGGGGGCCGTGGAGATCGCGGGGGCGGCCCTGCCGGGCCGGCTCCCGCCCGTCTCGCTCACCCTGGCGCCGGGGGAGCGGCTCCTGGTGACCGGAGCCAACGGCGCCGGGAAGTCCACCCTGTTGCACCTGCTCGCGGGTGAACTGAAGCCCGCGCAGGGCAGCGTACGCACCCCTGCGCGGGTGGGGCTGCTCCGGCAGGACGACCCGTGGCAACGCGAACTCCGCTCCGTCGTCGAGGTGTTCGGACCGGAGTACGCCGACCGGGTGGCCGGGTACGGCCTGCTCGCACCGGCGGACCTCGCCCGGCCGGTGCGCGAGCTCTCGGCCGGTCAGCGCCGCAAGCTGGAGCTGGCCCGGCTGGTGGAGCGGCCGCTCGACCTGCTCCTGCTGGACGAGCCCACGAACCACCTGGCCCCGGCCGTGGTGGAGGAACTGGAGGCGGCCCTCGCGCATTTCGGCGGCACCCTGATCCTGGTCACGCACGACCGGCGGCTGCGCGCGGCCTTCCCGGGGCGGCGTCTGGAGCTTCAGCGCGAGCCGGCCGCCGCGAGCCGCTGAGCCAGCGCGGCGAGGTCGTCCGCGTCCAGGACCCGGCCACCGAAGCCCGGCAGCGGCACGTGGAGCGTCGCCGTCCAGTGCTCCGGGACCGCCTGCCGGCCGTACCGGGCCCCGGCCAGGGCTCCGGTCACCGCGGCCACCGTGTCGGTGTCCCCGCCCAGGTCCACGGCGGCCCGTACCGCCCCCGCGAAGGTGGTGGTGGTCCGCAGCGCCCACACCGCCGAGCCCAGGCAGGGCCACACCGCCCCGTTGAACTCGGTGGCCCGATCCGGATGCCAGTCCGGGGCGAGTACGCGTCCGTACCGCTCGCGGTGGTCCGGGTGCACCGCGGCGAGCGCTGCGGGGAGGGCGGCCAGTGGATCGGCCCCCTGCAGGGCGACGCGGACGAGCTCGTGCAGGATCGCGGTCCCCTCCCAGGCGGCCCGGTCGCCGTGCGTCAGCGCCGCGATCTGCCGGGCGGCGTCCATGGTCGCCCGCTGTCCGGCGGGAGCGAAGTAGACCGCCGAGGTGGCGGCCCGCATCAGGGAACCGTTGCCCGCGGCCCGCGCGTTGACCTGGAAGTGCAGGGCCGCGGCGAGCTCCCAGGGCTCGCCGTTGGTCAGCACGTCCTCGGTCTGCAGCCCGATGTCCTTGGGCTGCCCCGCCGCCCAGCGGCGGAACCGGCCGAAGATGTCGGGGAGTTCGAGACCGCCGCACTCCAGCAGGGATTCGGCGACCAGGACGGCCATCTGCGTGTCGTCCGTCGCCTCGCCCGGGTCCCAACCGCCGCCCCCGGCCATCTCCGCGCCACGCGCGGTCAGTTCCCCCGCGGGGCCGAACTCGTAGGGCGCGCCCAGCGCGTCGCCCGCCGCCGAGCCGACGACGGCTCCCACGGCCCGGTCCAGTGAGGTGATCACCGGTTCGCCTCCGCGCACACGTTCGCCAGCAGGTCGCGCGCGAAACGGTCCAGGTCGTCCAGGCCCGCCGCCGCCAGGGTGGCCGGCGCGCCGGTCAGCAGGTGGGGGATCGCGCCGTGCAGGGCGAGGGTCAGGGTGCTGGCCCGTCCGGGCCCGGCGGGCAGTCCGGCCGCGCCCAGCAGATGCGCGTATGCCGCGAAGTCGGACTCCGCGACCGGGTCCAGCAGTGCGGCCAGCCAGGGCCGCCGCGCCGCCTCGGCCCGGAGCTCCAGATAGGCCAGCACGCGGGGGCGTCCGGGCCCGGCCACATCGCGCAGCAGCCCTGCGAGCAGGGCCGCGAGCTGCGCCGCGTCGGCGGGACCCGGTGCCGCCCCGGCGAGGGCCGCGGCCAGCGCCCGGTACTGCTCCGCGCAGCGTTCGGCGGCACCCCTGAGCAGGGCGTCGCGGGTCGGGAAGTAGTTCTTGGCGGTGCCCGTCGGCACCGCGGCGGCCGCGTCGACGGCCCGGTGCGTCAGCCCGCGCCCGCCCGTTTCCGCCAGTACGGCGACGGCCGCGTCCCGCAGCCGGTCCCTCCGGTCCTGGTTCACCTTGTCAGCATAACCACAGCCGTGGTACTACGGATGGAGTACCACGGCTGTGGTGGTCATGGTCGGGTGTCGCGGTACGTCGGGTGTCGCGGTACGAGGAAGGGGACGGCCATGAGCGAAACCGGAACCGAATCCGAAGGCCAAACCGGAACCGAATCCGAAGGCGGAAACGGAGCACGGACCGGGCAGGGGCGCGGGGCCGGCACGGCCGTGGTCGTCGGCGCGGGAGTCGGCGGACTCGCCACCGCCGTCGGCCTGCGCCGCGCCGGCTGGGAGGTGACCGTCCTCGAACGGCGGACCGCGCCCGAACGGTACGGAACCGCCTTCGGCATCCACCCCTCCGCCCAGGGCGCGCTCGACCGGCTCGGCCTCGGCGACGCGCTGCGGGCACGGGCGGTCCCGTACCGGGGGGCCCGGATCCGCCGCCCCGACGGCAGGGTGCTGGCCGCCCTTCCCCTCGAACGGATCGAGCGCCGGGCCGGCCGCCCGGAACTGCTCGTCTCCCGGCCCCACCTGATCGACGCGCTGCTCGCCGGGCTCGACCGGCTCGGCGGCGTGCGGATCGCCTACGGGCAGCAGCTCGCCGACCCGGCCGCACTCGACGCCGACCTGGTCGTCGGCGCCGACGGCATCAACAGCGTGGTGCGCGGCGCACGCTTCGGCGGCGAGAGCGGTCCGCGCCCGATCGGTACGGTCGCCTGGATCGGCATCGCCGGATTCGAGACCGGCCTGTACGGCGAGACCTGGGGCGCGGGCCGCTTCTTCGGCATGACCCCGGTCGAGGCCGGCCGCACCAACTGGTACGCCACCGTCCCCGAGGCCACCACCGCCCAAGAGGTACGGGAGGCCTTCGCGAACTGGCACGACCCCATCCCGCGCGTGCTGGCCGAGACCGACCCCGCGACCTGGATCCGGTACGAGATGCGCCACCTGTACCCCGCGCTCCCCACCTTCGTCGCCGACGGCCGGATCGCCCTCGTCGGGGACGCCGCCCACGCCATGACGCCCAACCTCGGCCAGGGCGCCTGCACCGCCCTCCTGGACGCCGAAGCCCTGACCCGGGCCGTTTCCGCGGCCGGCTCGGCCGGCTCGGCCGGGCTGCCGGGCGCCCTGCGCGCGTACGACACCGAGCGCCGCCGCAGCGCCCAGCGCGTCGCCTTCGGCTCCCGGAACCTGCACCGCTTCATGACCGGCCGCCGCCCCGCCCTGCGGGACGCGCTCGTCCGCCTGCTGCCGAAGAACTAGGCCGGGCCGGAGGCAGGGCTCCACGGCGGGCGGAACGGCGGGCGGGACGGCGAGCCGCAGGGGGGCGCCGAACCGGTTGGGCGCGAGACAGTGGCGGGCAAGCGGAACGTGAGTACGCTGCTACACATGACGGGTCACCCTCCGGGTCCGCTCTGGGCGGGCCGCGCCTCCAACCGTGCGCAGTGGCTGCTCGCAGCCGTCGGTGCGGCCTGTCTGGCGCTCGGCATCGAACTGGCCGTCGACTACGCCTGGACCGCCGGCATCGTCCCCCTCCTCATGTCCGTCATCGGCTGCCTCGCCGTCGGGCTGCTCATCCTCTACGGCACCCTGGCCTTCGTGCACGTCGCCGTCACCGTCGACGCCGAGGCCATGGAGGTGCGCTGCGGCCACATAGGGGTGCCGCGCCGCAGGATCCGGCTCACCGAGGTCACCTCCGCCGAGTTCGTCCCCAGCATCACGCCGCAGCAGTGGGGAGGCTGGGGCCACCGCTGGCGCCCCGAGAAGGGCACCGCGATCATCGTGCGGCGCGGCGAGGGCGTGGCCCTCACCCTGGGCGACGGCAAGCGCTTCACCGTCACCGTCGACGACGCCGAGAACGCCGTCCGCGTCATCCGTACCCACCTGCGCGCCCTCGCGCGCTAGACGGCCCGCCGGCCGTCCATCCGCCATCCGTCCGGCCGTCCGGCCGTGCGCTCCGTGGGTCGGGCCGGGGCCTTACCGGCCCGCGAGGCTCGGGGACGTACACTCCGCCAGATGAGCAGCAGTGTCACCCGCGCCACCGGGAACGAGCCCCCGCAGTCCGCCGACGGGCCCCGGGCCGAGGCGGCCGATTCCCCCGCCACCACCGCGCCCGCCGCGCAGCGGAGGGGATATGGGCTGCTGCGCGCGGGGCTCGCCGCCCTCTCCGGCGTGCTGCTCTACCTCAGCTTCCCACCCCGCCCCCTGTGGTGGCTGGCGCCCTTCGCCCTGGCCCTGCTCGCCGGCTGCCTGCACGGCCGCCGCGCCCGGGCGGGCTTCGGCCTCGGGCTCCTCTCCGGTCTCGGCTTCCTTCTGCCGCTCCTCTCCTGGACCGGCGAGGAGGTCGGCCCGGTGCCCTGGCTGGCGCTGAGCACCCTCGAAGCGGTCCTCATCGGCCTCACCGGCCTCGGTATCGCCCTCGTCAGCCGGCTCCCGGCCTGGCCGCTGTTCGCGGCCGCCGTCTGGGTGGCCGGGGAGGCACTGCGGGCCCGGGCGCCCTTCGGCGGCTTCCCCTGGGGCAAGCTCGCCTTCGGACAGGCCGACGGCGTCTTCACCCCGCTCGTCGCCCTCGGCGGCACGCCGCTGCTCTCCTTCGGCGTCGCCCTCTGCGGATTCGGCCTCTACGAAGCCCTGCGCATCGCCCGCAACCACCCCGGCCGCACCACCGCCGCGCTGACCGCCCTCACCATCGCCGCCCCGATCGGCGCGGGCCTCGCCGCCCGCCCGCTGGTCTCCGACGCGGCCGAGGACGGCACCGTAGTGGCCGCCGTCATCCAGGGCAACGTGCCCCGCCTCGGCCTCGACTTCAACTCCCAGCGCCGGGCCGTCCTCGACAACCACGCCAAGCGCACCGTGCAGCTCGCCGAGGACGTCAGGGCCGGGCGCGCCCCGAAGCCCGACTTCGTCGTCTGGCCGGAGAACTCCTCCGACCTCGACCCCTACGCCGAGCCCGACGCCCACGACGTCATCGACCGGGCGGTCAAGGCCATCGGCGTGCCGGTCGCCATCGGCGCGGTGGTGGCCCCGGAGACGGGCCCGCTGCGCAACACGATGATCCTGTGGGACCCGGTCAAGGGCCCCACCGTCACCTACGACAAGCGCAAGATCCAGCCCTTCGGCGAGCGCATCCCGATGCGCTCCGTCGTGCGGCTCTTCAGCTCCGACGTGGACCGGGTGCGCCGCGACTTCGGTCCCGGCAAGGACCCCGGCGTCTTCGACATGGCCGGCAGCGGCGTCGGCATGGTCACCTGCTTCGAGGCCGCCTTCGACGACGCCGTCCGCTCCACCGTCCAGGACGGCGCGCAGGTGATCGCCGTACCGAGCAACAACGCCACCTTCGGCCGGACCCAGATGACCTACCAGCAGCTGGCCATGGACCGGATCCGTGCCGTCGAGCACAGCCGGACCGTGCTCGTCCCCGTGACCAGCGGGGTCAGCGCCGTCATCCGCCCCGACGGCAGGGTGGTCTCGCAGACGAAGATGTTCACCGCGGACGCGCTGGTCGCCGAGATCCCGCTGCGCTCCGGCCACACCCCGGCCACGGTCCTCGGACCGCTGCCGGAGTACGCGCTGCTGCTGCTCGCGGCCGGTGGCTTCGGCCGGCTCCTGGCCCGCCGGATCGGTTCGCGCCGCGCCGCCTGAAGCGGGACCGGGGGGCGCGGCCTCGTAGGGTCGGGTCATGACCACACCCGAATTCATCCGCAAGATCCGCGCCTCCGCCGGACACCAGCTGCTCCTGCTGCCCGGGGTGACGGCCATCGTCTTCGACGACCTCGGCCGGGTGCTGCTCGGCCGGCGCTCGGACACGGGGCATTGGGCAGTGGTCGGTGGAATCGCCGAGCCGGGGGAGCAGCCCGCCGAGACCGCGGTGCGCGAGGTGTACGAGGAGACGGCGGTGCGCTGCGTCGTCGAGCGCGTGGTGCTCGTCCAGATGACGGAGCGGATGACCTACCCCAACGGTGACATCTGCCAGTTCCAGGACATCACCTTCCGCTGCCGTGCGACGGGCGGCGAGGCGCGGGCCAACGATCACGAGTCCCTCGAGGTGGCGTGGTTCGAGGTGGACGCACTGCCGCCGCTGGATCCCTTCGGCCTGGACCGGATCCAGCGGGCCCTGCGCGAGGAGCCGACCTGGTTCGAGGCCCCTGCCGATCAGCGGCTGTGAGCTGCTCGTACGTGCGCTGTAGGGTGCCGCTGACCCAGGGCGGTCATCGGACAGTCGGACATTCAGGGAGGGCGGTCGGAGCATGATCTCGCGCGGTTCGGCCGGAGAGTCCCAGGCATGCAGCCCTGGCCGCCCGCTTGCCGGGGCGGCCCCCGGCGGGCGCCTGGCGGTCCTCGACGGGGTACGCGTCCTTGCCGCACTCGGCGTGCTCTTCTACCACTACTTCGCCCTCCCGAGCGCCTGGGACGAGCCCCCGGAGAGCATCTTTCCGACCGCCCACCGGTTCGCCGTCTACGGCTGGCTCGGCGTCGAGATCTTCTTCATGGTCAGTGGGTTCGTCATATGCATGAGCGCCTGGGGACGCACCGTGGGCGATTTCGCGGTGTCCCGGGTCTCCCGGCTCTTCCCCGCCTACTGGGCCGCCGTGGTCTTCACCTCCCTCGTGCTGTTCGCCTCGCCCGAGATCAGGCAGCTCAAGGCGTTCAGCGACGTCGTGGTGAACCTGTCCATGCTCCAGGGCGGCATCGGGGTCCCGAACGTCGACGACGCCTACTGGACCCTGTTCGTCGAGCTCAAGTTCTACGTGCTGTTCGCGCTCGTGGTCATGCGCGGCGTGACCTACCGCAACTGCGTCCTGTTCTGTGCCGCCTGGACCCTCGCCGGCGTCGTCGCCCCCACCTCCGACAGCGGCGTACTGTCCTTCTTCGCGGCCCCGGCCTCCTCCCCGTACTTCATCGCCGGGATCGGCTTCTACCTGATGCGCCGCTTCCGGCCGAACGCCGTCCTGTGGGCCGTCGTCGGCGTCCAGTTCCTCCTCGCGCAGCACCACGTGCACGCCCGCATGATCTCCAGCCTGGGCCGGGAGGCCACCCGGCAGACGCCCGCCTGGCCCGCCCACGTGATCATCGTGCTGGGTTTCGCCCTGATGGCGGCCCTGGCCCTCGGAGCCCTGGACGGCGTCCAGTGGCGCTGGCTCCCGCACGCCGGAGCGATCACGTACCCGCTCTACCTGATCCACATGATGGCCGGGCTGACCCTCATCCACCGCTTCCGCCGGGACGTGGCGCCCGTGCCCCTGGTCCTCGGGGTGACCGCCACGATGCTGCTGCTCGCCTGGCTCATCCACCGGCTCGTGGAGCGTCCCCTCGGCCGGCTGCTGCGGGACCGCCTGCGCCGCGGGGTGCAGGACATCCGCTCGGCCACCCCGCGGGGAGCCGGGGCGGACCGGCCTCCCGCACCGGCCCCGGCGCCCGACGCGCAACACGTCCCGGCCGGCAGGCAGGGCGCGTCCCTACACTGACGGGCATGGCATGCCGAATCAGTGAGCTGGTCATCGACTGCGCCGACCCCGAGCGGCTCGCCGCGTTCTGGAGCGAGGTGCTCGGCTACGCGGAACTGGGCAGGGACGACGACGGAAGCATCGAGATCGGGCCGCCCGACGCCGGGTTCGGCGGGCCGCAGCCCACCCTCGTCCTCAGTCCCAGCAGCGTCCCCCGGTCCGGGAAGCTCCGGCTCCACATCGACGTCAACGCCACCGACCGTGACCAGGACGCCGAGCTGGAGCGGCTGCTCGCGCTCGGCGCCAGGCCCGCCGACGTCGGGCAGACCGGCGCCGAGGGCTGGCACGTCCTGGCCGATCCGGAGGGCAACGAGTTCTGCCTCCTGCGCAGGCGGCTCCCGCCCCTGTGACCCGCTCGGGCGGACCTCAGGACCGGGCCTGCCGGTACAGCTCGACCGCCTCGTCGCCCAGCACCGCGCTGTAGGAGACCTCCGGCACGCTCCCGCCGCCCTCGTACCCGCCGAGCACCCCCGCCAGCGCGCCGCCCACCAGCCAGGGGCTGCCGCTGGTGCCGCCGGTGAGGTCCGGGCAGTCGATGCGGCGCTGCGTCCCGGTGAGCAGAGTGGTGGTGTTCGCGCAGCGCAGCGGGGTCTCCTGGGTGCGCGGGTAGCCGATGACCGTCACCCTGGCGTCGTCCGGCTGCTCGACGGCGACCGGGAAGCCGCCGACCAGGTCCTCCACGGCCCCGCCCGGCGCGCCGTCCGCCGGGGCGACCGTCGCGAAGGCGATGTCGTCGTCCGGGTCCCGGCCGTCCGTCCAGCCCGCCGCGATGTACACGCCGGTGAGCTTCCAGACCCCGTACGGGGCTTCGCCGTCGCGGTAGCCCGGTGCGAAGACGGTGGTGTCCGGGTCCTCCAGACAGTGCGCGGCGGTGGCGATCACATCGCGGCCCTCGCTGTGCACCACGGCGGCGGTGCAGAAGTGCCCGCCGTCGAGTCCGCCCGCGAAGAGCGCGCCCACCCGGTCCGCCGTGGCGCCGGGCCGTGCCTGCGCGGTGACGCCGAGCGGCGATGCGGCCGCCGCGTCGGGCAGGTCGACGCCGAGCAGCGCGGGCATCGCGGCCAGCGCGAGCAGGATCCGGGACGCCCGCCGCGCACGGGTGCGCCGGGCCGTTCGGGGGAGCGTGGACTGGATCATGTTTCCACCCTGCCCGCCGAACCTATGTCCGGAGGCTGGTGTTCCGTATGAATCCGCTGTGAATCTCGTGAACCCGCTGTGAAAGCCGGGGCATGCCCGGACAGGCCCCTCTTTGTCGGCTTTCGGCAGCCCCCCGTCCGCCGGACATTGCTGCACGCCTCGGGGGCTCCCACCACCGACCGACGCAGCCAACCGGGGGGTGGCGGCGCGCGCCGCAGACCGGTGTGCCGCTCGGGCTGCTACTGCTGGGACCGGCCGGGCGCCGCCCGCCCCCGCCGTCCCAGCGCACACCAGGAGCCACGCACATGCCGACCCGTGTCCGCGCCCGCCGAGGCCGCCTCCGCACCGGACTGTTCGCCACCGTTCTGACCGCCGCCGCGCTCGGAGGGCTGCTGCAGCCCGCGCAGGCGGCCGGCGACCCGGGCCCGGGCGACGGCCGCCCGCACCACGACAAGGTTCTCCAGCGGCAGCTCGACGGGCTCGTCGCCCAGGACGACGGCCCGCCCGGGGTCATCGCCGTGCTCACCCGGGGCGACCGTACGCAGGTGTACACGGCCGGTGTCGGCGACATCGCGACCGGCCGCCCACCGCACCCCGACGACCACATGCGCATCGCCAGCATCGCCAAGGCGTTCAGCGGGGCCGTGGCCCTCCGGCTCGTCGACCAGGGCCTGCTCTCCCTCGACGACACCATCGGCGAGCGCCTGCCCGACCAGCCCGAGGCCTGGCACGCGGTGACGCTGCGCCAGCTCCTCCAGCACACGAGCGGCCTGCCGGACTACACGACCGCCCCCGGGTTCGTGGAGATTCTCCGGGCGGACCCGCGCCACGTGTTCGACCCGCGCACCCTCCTCGACTTCGTGGCCGACGAGCCGCTGCTCTTCGCCCCCGGCTCCCTGTACGAGTACTCCAACTCGGACAACATCGCCGTCGCGCTCATGGCCGAGGCCGTCACCGACCGCCGCTACGAGGACCTCCTCAAGGAGCTCGTGTACCGCCCGCTGGGGCTGCGCCGCACCAGCCTGCCCCTGGGCTACCGGCTCCCGCAGCCGTACCTGCACGGCTACGACGTCGAGCCGCCGGCCGAACCGGAGGACATCAGCGAGGCACTGGGCGCTTCCGGCGTCTGGGCCTCCGGCGGCATCGTCTCCACCCCCAGGGAACTGGGCACCTTCATCCGCGCCTACGGCGGCCCCGCCCTGCTGTCGGCGCAGACCCGCAAGGAGCAGCTGACCTTCCGCCCCGGCGACTCCTCCGAGCCGGCCGGACCCGGCACCAACGCCGCCGGGCTGGCGATCTTCCAGTACACCACCCGCTGCGGAGTGCTCTACGGCCACACCGGCAACTTCCCCGGCTACACCCAGCTCGCCGCCACCACACCCGACGGCACCCGGTCGCTGACCTTCTCGATCAACACCCAGACCAGCAAGAGCAACAAGCCCGCGCTGCTGGCCCGACTGCGCACCGTGCAGGAGGACTTCGTCTGCGCCCTGCTCAAGGAGCACTGAGCCACCGCCGCGGCTCATCCGGCGGCGTGACGGCGTGACGGCGTGACGGCGTGGCCGGTGTGGCGGTGTGGCGGTGTGGCGCGAAAACGATCATGCTCGCCCGCGCCGCCACCCGCGCTCCCTATGCTGACGCCATGCTCGACATACCTCTTTCAGCGCTGGAAGTCGCGATGGTGCAAACGGGCACCCGAGCCGCGGACACCCTGCGGGACACCGCGGCCTTCGCCCAAGGACTGGAACACCTCGGCTACCACCGCATCTGGTACGCGGAGCACCACCATTCCCCGGCGATCGGCGCGTTCCCACCGGTCGTACTGACGGCGCACGCGGCCGCCTCGACCTCGGCCATCCGCCTCGGTTCGGGTGGGGTACTGGCCCCCAACCACGCCCCCATCACGCTCGCGGAGCAGTTCGGCACGCTGGCCGCCCTGCACGAGGACCGCATCGACCTGGGCATCGGCCGCGGTCCCGGCACGTTCGACGAGGCCACCGCGCGGGCGCTGCGCCGCGGCGCCGGCCCGGCGACGGACGCCGAGTACCGGGAGGACGTGGCCGCGATCCTGTCGTTCCTGGTGGACGAGGTCGCCCTGGGTCCGCTGCCGGAGCCGTGGCTGCTGGCCTCCAGCCCCGCGGGGGGCGCGCTCGCCGCGAAACTCGGCCTGCCGGTCGCCGTCGCGCACCACATCCGGCCGGACAGCACCCGTGCGGTGCTGGAGCGATACCGGTCGGCCTTCACTCCGTCCCGCTGGTGCGAGCGGCCCCGCGTACTGCTGTGCGTGGAGGCGGTGTGCGCGCAGACGGAGGAGGAAGCCGTCCGGCGTGCGGGGCCGATGAACGTCGTCAAGGCCGGTCTGCTGAAGGGAGAGAGCCGGATTCCCTTTCCCACCCCTGCGCAGGCGGCCGCCCACCCCTTCACGGAGCAGGAACGCCGGGCGCTGGCGGGCTTCCGCGCCCAGCAGGCCGTCGGCACGCCCGGGACGGTCGTGCAGCGGCTCGCGCAACTGGTCGCCGAGACCGGCGCGGACGAGCTGATGCTGACCACGCCCGTCCACGACCTCGGCGACCGCATCGCCTCGTACGCGCTCATCAGGAAGCACTGGGGGCGGTGACGGCGCCTTGGGCCGGGGCCCCATCGGAGCCGCTCGCGTGCCGTGCGGCCGTGACACTGCTCACACGCGTCGGGGCAGCCCGGATCCACCACAGCCGTTGGCATTTCGGCGTTGTGGGCACCGGGCCGGAGCCTCGCGTGTACCGAACCACACAAAACGGGCCATTCGGCCGAGGAGGGGCTCCGGACGGATGACCTAGCCTGGACCGATCACGCGAGATCCGGGGGCCGAGGGCAAGGGAAGAGCACGTCCATGCGCATCACCACCACTTCCGCACGTCGTCGACGGGCGGGATCCGCCCTTGCGGCCGCCGCCCTCGGCCTCCTGGCGGCAGTCGGCACTCCTGCGTACGCGGCCACGGACGGCTCGGTGGACCGCGCCCAGGACGCGCCCCCCGCCGGCCGTTCCGTGCCGGGCGGAACCGTAGGCTCCGCCCAGGGCGCCGCCTCCAAGGTCCCGCTGGAGATCTCCCGGCTGGCGCAGGGTGCGGGCCGCCACGTCGCGATCACCATCGACGACGGCCCGGACCCCCGCTGGACGCCCCAGGTCCTTCAGACGCTGCGGGAGAACCACGTCAAGGCCACCTTCTGCATGATCGGCACCAAGGCGCAGAAGTACCCGGAGCTGGTGCGCGCGGTCGCCGCCGACGGACACCAGCTGTGCGACCACTCCGTCGACCACGACGTCACGATGGACCACAAGCCCGTCGCCTACCAGCGGCAGCAGATACTCGACGGCAAGGCCATGATCGAGAAGGCCGTGCCCGGGGTTGCCGTCACCTACTACCGCGCGCCGGGCGGGGCCTTCACTCCCGACAGCCGCGCCATCGCCGCCGAGAGCGGCATGCGGCCGCTGGGCTGGAGCGTCGACCCCAAGGACTGGAGCCGCCCGGGCCTGGAGGCCATCCTCTCGACCGTGCAGGGCAAGCTCCCCCAGCAGCCGACGGTCCTCTTCCATGACGGTGGCGGCGACCGCAGCGAGACGGTCGCGGCGCTGAAGAAGTACCTGCCGTGGCTCGCCCAGCAGGGCTACCGCTTCGCCTTCCCGGCCCGCACCACCCCGTAGCGCGGGGTCCCGCTCCCCGGGCCCTGACGCGAGGGGAGGCGGAAGCCGTTGAAGAGGTCGTCCATGCCGCGCAGGGCCAGACGGGCCGGGGCGGCGCGGACCGCGAGGTCGCGGACGGCCGCGACGACCGGATTGCGCAGGGCGCCGATCCGACCGACGCGGCGGGCACGCAGGCGCACGGCGTCCGTGCGGTCCCGCCGGGCGGCGGTGTAGGCGGCGAGGGCGTCCGCGACGGCCGGGTCGGCCGGGTCGGCCGGGTCGGCCGCGTTCCTGCCGTACCCGCCCTCCCCGGCGGGAAGCAGATGAGCGAGGACCACGGCGTCCTCGACGGCCTGGCAGCCGCCCTGGCCGAGGTTGGGGGCCATGGCATGGGCCGCGTCGCCCAGCCAGGCGATCCGGCCGTGGTGCAGGCGCGGCAGCGGGGCGGCGAGGTCGTAGAGGTCGTTGCGCAGGACATCGGCCGGGTCGAGGCGCGCGACGCGGTCCAGCAGGGCGGGAATGGGTTCGTGCCAGGTGCCGAAGCGCTGCCGCAGTTCGGTGCGCGGGTCGGCGAAGCGGGTGCCCGGCGGGACGACCGCGGTGGCGTAGAGGTAGTAGCGGCCGTCCGCGAGCGGGGTCACCCCGAACCGTTCCCCCCGCCCCCACGTCTCGCTCATGGCCGGTATCCGGAGGTCCGGGGCGTCCACCAGGGCCCGCCAGGCCGTCTCGCCGATGTAGTGCAGTCCGGGGTGGGCGGGGAAGTACGCACGGCGCAGCGGACTGTGGATCCCGTCGGCGGCGACGACCAGATCGCAAAGAAGGTCCGGACCCGCCGCCGTACGGACGGTCGCACGGCCCTCGGCATCGTCCACGCCGGCCACCTCCGTGCCGTAGCGAAGGGCCGCCGGCGGCAGAGCGGCAGCCAGCGTGGCCGTCAGAGCCGGGCGCGGGACGGCGAGGGGCGCCACGCCGTAGCGGGTCGCCATGTGCGCGGTACCGACCCGGGTGAGCCACCGGCCGTCGGGGCGGCGCACGCCCATCGTCGCGGGTACGGCGCTGCCGACCGCGCGGGCGACATCGATGCCGATGGCGTCGAGCGCGTGCAGGGCATTGGGGGCGAGGCCGATGCCGGCGCCGGTGGCAGGAGGTTCCGGAGCGCGTTCGCAGACGGTGACGTGCCAGCCCCGGCGGTGCAGTGCGACGGCCGCCGTGAGACCGCCGATCCCGGCTCCGACCACCACGGCGTGACGGTTCGTCATGGCCCACCCCTCCGTTCGGTGCCCTCACTCTAGAACGGCGGGGTGCGGCCCCACGCGCGCGCCCGAGTGCGCCCGGGACACGGGCGCCCCTGTGCCTCGCCGGGCACGGCACCGGACGCCGCGGGCCCGACCGACAAGATCCGAAGGAGACGACCTAGGCGCGGCGCTCGTACACCGTCACCCGGCGCCCCCGCACCTGCCGGTCCTCCACCACCTCGAAGTGCTCGCGCAGGACCGCCGCCTTGGCCTTGTCCCGTTCCGCCGACGGAGCCTTCGCCACCTTCGCCGCGTCCGTCACCAGCAGTACCCGCTGCTGCCCGAGGAGCGCCTCCCGGATCCGCGCCGGCTCCGCCTCCTCGCCCTTCAGGGTGGCCGAGGCGACCGGGGACGCGGCCAGCGCCACGTCGGCCAGGCCGCCGAAGGCGCTCGGCGACACCAGTGCCGTGTCCCGCCGCGCGGCCGGGACGAACAGCACCGCGTCCCCGTCCCGCTTCAGCACGGCCACCTCACCGGCCACCGCCAGGACGTCGTCGACCCGGCTCGCCGGGGCCCGCTTGCCCAGCTCCACCGGCAGCAGGGCCAGCACCGAGACCCCGACCACGCCCGGCACCACCAGACGCGCCGCCCTCGGGTGCCGGGGCGCGCAGGACCGTACCGCGGTGGCCAGGGCGGCGCCGATCAGCAGCGCCAGCCCCACCATGCTGAACAGCACGTACCGGTCCTGGAACAGCGGCTGCACCAGGGACAGTCCGATCAGCCCGAGCTGCGGCAGAGCCAGCAGCGGGAGGCCGACCGCGGCCACCGAGAGCGCCCTGCGGTCCGCCCGGTCCGCCCACGCCCCCAGGCCGCCGATCGCCAGCAGGATCCCCGGCCCGATCAGCATGTGCCAGGTCAGCGGCGGTATCCACGACACCTGGTCGGACTGGCCCCGGCTGAACAGGATCAACGGCAGCGCCCCCGCCACCGCCACCGAGCCGAACGCCGCCCAGCGCAGCCACACCGCCCGCCCGGCCCGGACCCACCCCAGGGTCGCCGCGTGCGCCGGGAGGGCCAGCAGGGACAGCCAGTTCAGCAGGGCGCACACCAGCACGGCGGTCCCGTACGCCGCCCAGCGCGGCCAGGTCCGCCGCCCGGGACCGCTCTCCAGGAGCGAGACCAGCAGCAGGGTGGAGAGCCCGGCTCCCGCCGCCACCAGCGCGTAGGGCCGGCCCTCCTGGAGGTAGAACTGGACCGACGGCAGCAGTCCGAGGGCCAGCCCGCCCCCGAGCCCCGCCCAGAAGCCGGCCAGGCGCCGCCCGATCAGTGCCACGCACGCCGCGGCGGCCGAGACGGCCAGCACGGACGGCAGTCGCAGGGTCGCCGTGCTCGCCCCGAAGACCTCGAAGAGGCCGTGCATCAGCAGGTAGTAGAGGCCGTGCACGGCGTCGACGTTCGCGAGCATCGCCCATATCTCACCCGCCGACCGCCCGGCCACCTGCCAGGTCGCCGCCTCGTCCCGCCACACGCTGTCCTGCCGCGAGAGCCCCCACAGCCCCAGCCCCAGCGTCCACAGGAAGGGGACCAGCCACACGAGTACGCGTCGGCGCCGGGAATCGGACGGGGCGGAGGCATCGGACGCGGCCGGTATGCCGGCGGGTATGTCGGAAGGCATGAAGGTGCGCGGATCCTCGGTGCGGGGCGTCGGCGGAAAGCACCAGTCTATGGACGCCACGGACGGTTTCCGGACCGGCTGTTGTGCACCACGGAGCGTGAGCGTCCGGCCCACCGGCCCCTAGCCTCGCCGCAGGAGCACGAACGAGGGGCGGTACCCGGTGAACTGGCTCATCCACGACTACCGCGAGAGCGATCTCGCAGCGGTGGTCCATCTGATCGACACCACGGCCGAACTCGGTCAGGAGTCCGTCTTCTCGCTCGCCGAGTGCATCGGCGCGCTGACCGACCGCCAGCCCTGTGTGGTCGCCGTCCACCAGGGCGTCCCGATCGGCGCGGCGCTCGCGTGCGTCACCGGGGAACGGGCCTGGGTCATGCGCATCGCGATCGCCGCCGGCTGGCGCGGCCGCGGCCTGGCCAGCGCGCTGCTCGTCGAGCTGGAGCGCCGGCTGATCGCGGCACGCGTCGGCCGTATCGCGTACGTCCTGCCCGAGGAGGACCTGCTCGGCGAGGGTCTCCTCAACGCCGGGTACACCCGGCAGCCGGCCGTCGCCTACTTCGAGAAGACCGAGCCGCTGCACGGACCGGCCGCGGGGCTCCTCGACGACCTCGGCGGCCGCTTCCTGCCCAATGACCTGTGGACCAAGGTCGCCGGCATGGAGAAGGAGAAGGACCTCATCGAGCGGCGCGTGGTGCTGCCGCTCGCCGAGCCGGAGCGGGCCGCCTCGCACGGAGTGCGGCCGCCGCGCGCCATCACCCTCTTCGGCCCGCCCGGCACCGGAAAGACCACCTTCGCGCGGGCCATCGCCTCCCGGCTCGGCTGGCCCTTCGTGGAACTGCTGCCCTCCCGCCTCGCCGACGAGGGCAACCTTGCGGCCGCACTGCGCGACGCCTTCGCCCGGATCGCGGAGCTGGAGCGCGTCCTCGTCTTCATCGACGAGGTCGAGGAGATCGCGCCGGTGCGCACCGAGCCCGCGCAGCCCGGCGGGATCCACGGCGTGACGAACGAGCTGCTGAAGCTGATACCCGGATTCCGGGAGGGCGACGAGCGGCTGCTGGTCTGCGCCACCAACTCCATCCGGTCTCTCGACCCGGCCTTCCTGCGGCCCGGCCGCTTCGACTACCTCATCCCGATCGGCACCCCGGACGCCGGCGCCCGCGCCGCGATCTGGTCCCGCTACACGGCGGGACGCGTGGACGTGGACGTGAGCGCCCTGGTGGCGGCCACCGAGCTGTTCACGCCGGCCGACATCGAGCACGCGGCGCGGATCGCGGCGCAGGTGTCCTTCGAGCGTGACCTGGAGGCGGTGGGCGCGCGCGGCGCGGCGGCCGCGCAGCTGGGCGCGACCACGGAGGACTACCTGGCGGCGGTCCGGCAGTGCCGGCCGACGGTGACCCCTGCGATGACGGGAGAGTTCGAGGCGGACATCACCGCGCACGCCCGCTTCTGACCCTGGCGGGGCCCCTGACGCCCGGCTTCGGCCGGACGGCCGGATTCCGTCGGATCCACCTCGGCCGAACGGCCGAGGGCCTCAGTCGGCTACCGTCGGCCCATGGGCTTCGTCATCTTCATGACCCTCCCCGGTCTGGCTCTGGTGCTCACCGCCGTGGCCTTCCTCGACCTGGCACTGGTCCGCGCCGGACGGGCCGGGCTGCTGCCCTGGCGATGGAACGGCCGGCAGGGGCAGATATCGGCCACCGGATTCGAGCAGCTGCACGCCAGTTTCTCGCCGGGCAAGCAGAACGAGCTCAAGGAGCGGCAGAGCGCCCTCGTCATGCGCGACGACGAGGAGGACGGCGCGCCGCCGCGCACCCGGGTCGATCTCGACGGCGGGCTCGCCGTCGTCCGGCTGCCCGGCGCCGCGTCCGCTAGGCGGAACAGCGGTACGTGAAGTCCACCGAGGCCGTGCGCTGTCCGGGCGACACCAACCGGAGCTCCGCCCTCGCCGGGTAGTTCCCCGTGCCCCGGAAGGTCCACAGCAGGTGCAGCCGCGCCTCCCGCTGCCCGCGCGGCACCCGCTCGGTCAGCTGCTCGGACTGCGTGCCGTCGCTACGCACCCACCGGTAGGTGAGGGTGCCCGGGCGCCCGTTGGTCGCCACGACGGCCACCACATCGGCCGCCGCATCACAGGCCGGGCCCTTGGGATCGGTGCTCACGGCCACGTCCCGGACCTCGATGCCGGGCCCGAGCCGCTGCCACCCGAGGTACACGAGGACCGCGGCCAGCACGACCGCCGCGAGGGTGTACCGCCGCAGCCCGGCCCACCGGCGCCGCCGGGGCGGCTGCGCGCCGACCACCGCCGCCTCGACGGGGAACGGCGCGGGCATGGCCGCGGTGACCCCGGGCCCGAACCGGAGCACGGAGCCCTCGACCCGGTCGGGAGCCACCGGCTCGGGAGGCATCCTCTTGGTCGTGGCCGGGGGGCCGCTGAACCAGTGGCTGCCGAGGACGGTGGCGCTGTAGTCGTCGCCCTCGGGGGCGCCGGAACCGCTCATCGGGGAACCTCCTGGCAGCGCAGCAGGTACTGCGAGGCCGACGCGGACTTGTTTCCGGCCGTGGGCTTGGTGGTGACCCGGACACCGCCGTAGCAGCCGCGGTCGCGGGTGTAGGTGTGCGACCTGACCACCGGGGCGGTCGAGCCGGCCTGCACCACGAACGAGTCGGTGCCGTCGGGGACGGAGTAGGAGCCCTGCGCACCGCCCAGGAACCACTCCACCACCACGGTCACCGATCCGGTGCCCTGGCTGGTGACCGAGATCGTCGCGTCGCCGCGGTAGACCCCCGTCCTGAGCGACACGGCGACGTTCGAGACCTTCGGTGTCGGCGTCGGTGTGGGCGTCGGTGTCGGAGTCGGGGTGGGAGGCCGGCTCCCCGTCGGCGTCGGTGTGGGGCTCGTCGACCACGACGGTGACGCGGACGGTGACGTCGATCCGGACGGGGAGGGGCTCGGGGACGCCGAAGGGCTCGGACTCGGCGAAGGGGAGGCGGAGTCCGTCGGGTTCGGGTTCGGGCTCGGGGAGGCCGAGCCGGGAGGCGCCGCGCTCGTCGTGGCCAAGGCGCTCAGCGCCGAGGCCCCGCCCGGGGACGCGCCGATCGCGTCCGTCGTCAGGACCAGTACGGCCCCGGTCACCAGCGCCACGCCCGCCGCGAGCCAGCCCCGGCGGCCCGGAGCCCACCCCGAACCGCTCGGCACCGTGGTCGTGGCCACCGCCGTGGTACCCGCCGCCGCGCCGCCCGCCGAGGGGAACAGCAGCGGCAGCAGGGCGGCCAGCGCCGCCAGCTTGCGCTGCCCGCGCTCCTCCCATTCGGGCCCGTACGCCGCCAGCGCCACGCCCTCCAGCTCCGCGACGAACGCCTCGGCGTTCTCCGGCCGCTGCTCCGGTGCCTTCGCGAGGCCGCGCCGGATCAGCGGACGTACGGGCTCCGGTGCCTCGGTCTCCGGCACCGGCGCCTCGATGTGCTGGACGGCGAGCTCCGCGAAGTTCTCCCCGTCGTACGGCTTGCGCCCGGTGAGGCACTCGAAGAAGGTCGCCGTCGCCGCGTACACGTCGGCCGCGGGCGAGGCCGGCCGGCCCTGCCACTGCTCGGGAGCCATGTAGGCGGGGGTCCCGGCCACGCCGGGCGTGCTGCCCCGGTTCGCCGCGATCCCGAAGTCCACCAGCTTCGACGAGCCGTCCGGTGCGACCAGCACGTTCTCCGGCTTGTAGTCCCGGTGGACCACGCCCGCCCGGTGCGCCGCCGCCAGCCCGAGCAGGGACCCCTTGAGGACCACCAGCGCGGCCTCGGCGTCGGCCCGCCCGGACTGCTTCAGCAGCGCGCGCAGGGAGATGCCGTCCACCAGCTCCATGACGATGGCCGCGCCGCCGGACGCCTCGACGTACTCGTACAGCCTGACCACGTACGGGGTCTCCAGCCCGCCCAGGAGGCGGGCCTCGGCCCGGAACTCGCCGACGAACGCCGGGTCCTGGCGCAGCCGGTCGCTGAGGTACTTCACCGCGACCGGCGTGCCCGTCCCGTCGTGGACGGCGAGCACCACGCGGCCGCTGCCGCCCGAACCGAGCTCCCGGACCTCGGTGTAGCCGGGGACCGACCATGCCGCCCGCGTGTCGTTCATCGTTCCTGCCCCCTGCCTGCCGTGTGGCGCCGCCGCTCCGCTCGGACGACCGGTCCGGGACCGGCCGTCCACCGGCCCTCCCCGGACCGGACGCCACATGGGACGTGGTTTCCGCCGTGGCCGGTTCCCGACCACGGAGGCTGTCTCAGGCCGCGGCCGACATCGCGCCGATCATGGTGTGCAGCCGGTCGGCCGCCGCCCGCCCGAATGCCGGATCGTTGATGTGCGTGTCGTAGTCGTAGAGCCGGGCGGCGCTGCCCCGCAACCCTTCGCGCAGTGCCGCGAACAGGGCCCGGTCCGCGCCGGGGTCATGGTACGGGCCACCCGGCGCGCCCAGCGTGGACAGTCCACGGAGCGGGACGCAGACGGCCGTGGGGCCGTTCGCGGCGCGCAGTTTCGCGGCGACCCGGCGGCCGAGCTCCGCGCACTCGGCCACGGTCGTCCGGGTCACGGTGATGGACGGGTTGTGGACGTGGACCCCCCGGTCGCGGATCTGCCGGGGAAGGCTCTCCAGCGGGCCGAATTTCACCATGTCCAGCGCCCCCAGGCTCACCACCTGCGGGATTCCCGCCCGCCCGGCCGCGCTGAGCCGGTCGGGGCCGGCGGTGAGGATGCCCCCGCACAGCTCGTCGGCGAGCTCGCTCAGGGTGAGGTCGAGGACGCCCGCGAAGACCCCCTGCCCGGCCAGCGTCTCCAGGGTGCGGCCGCCGGTGCCGCTGACGTGGAAGACCAACACCTCGTAGCCGAGTTCGGTGAGCCGTTCGCGGGCCGCGTCCACACCGGCCGTGGTCACGCCCGCCATGCTCGCCGCGACCAGCGGGCGGCCGCCGGCGCCCAGCCGGGGCGGGCGGCCCCGGGGGGAGGTGCGTCCGTAGGCCCGGGCCATCCCGGCGATCGCCTCCACGGCGTTCGCCAGGACCGGTGCGGAGATGCTGTTGATCCCCGCGATGTCCACCACGCTGTACATCATCGTGATGTCCGAGGAGCCCACGTAGGGGCGGACGTCTCCGGACGCCATGGACGAGACCATCAGTTTCGGTACGCCCAGCGGCAGGGCGCGCATCGCCCGGGTGGCGATGGAGGTGCCGCCGCTGCCGCCGATGGCCAGCACCCCGTGCAGCCGGCCCTCGGCGTGCAGGCGCAACAGGGTCGCCTCCGCGCCCCGTGCCATGGTGGTCACGGCCGCACCCCGGTCGGCGGCCGTGCGCAGCCGGGACAGTTCCGTTCCCGCGGCCCGGGCCACCTCGTCCCGCGGGACATCGGCGGGCACCCGGGGCTCGCCCATGATTCCTGTGTCGACCAGTACCACTTCGACGCCGGCGCGCAGCAGCCTCTCGCGCAGCCAGCCGTACTCCACACCCTTGGTGTCCAAGGTCCCCACCAGCACGACGTTCGTCATGTGTGCAATGTCCATGCAGGTAAGGGTGTTGGCAAGTGCAAGTGTGGGTCAAACCTTCAGGAGCACCAACAGCCTCTCCAGGAATGGGAGTTGGGAAGGAATCAGCATGTTTTCCGCCAGCGGTGGAGCAAACCAGGCCACCCGGTCCAGCTCCGGGAACTCCTGGACGTTCCCGGAATGCGGCGGCCACTCCATCGTGAAGGTCCCGGGAACCATCAGCGCGGGGTCGAGATCCGCCTCCACCGCCCAGATGGTCACCAGCTTTCCGCTGGTCAGCCGTACCTCGCCCAGCGGCAGGTACTCGCCCTCCGGCGGCGGCAGGCCGATCTCCTCGGTGAACTCCCGGCGGGCCGCGTCCCGCGGAGTCTCCTCCGGCCCGTATTCACCCTTGGGGATGGCCCATCCCCCCGCTTCCTTGCCGGACCAGATCGGGCCACCCATGTGGCCGAGCAGGACCTCGACACCGGGCGCCGGGTCCGGGCCGGTCCGCCGGAACAGGAGCAGTCCGGCACTGCGTTTGTGCGTCATGGGTACATCCATGCCCCGTACGGACCCGGGCCAGTGATCCGCGGTGCACGTGCGGCGCGTCAGTGGTCGTGCGGGCCCTGCCGGTGGACCGGACCGTGCGCGTCCGCGCAGTGCGCGTCGGGCGGGCTCCCGCCCGCGCGGCCGACCGTGAGGAGGGATTCCTGCGCATGGTCCACCTGGAGGGTGGTGTGGGTGATCCCGTACTCCTTCTCGAGCAGCCGCTCCAGGTCCCGGCGTACGGCGTGGCAGTCGCCCGCCGGCTCCACCAGGACGTGTGCGGAGAGCGCGGCCTGGCCCGAGGTGATCGTCCAGATGTGCAGGTCGTGCACCTCGGTGACGGGCGGGTGCCCGACGAGGCGGTCGCCGACCGCGTCCGGGTCCACATGGGCGGGCGCGGCCTCCAGGAGTATCCGGCCGGACTCGCGGATCAGGCCGTAGCCCGCCTTGAGCATCAGCACCACCACGACCAGCGTGGCGATCGCGTCCGCCTGCCGGAAACCGGTGGTCAGTACGATCACGCCGGCGACGGCGGTCCCGATGAAGGCGAAGAGGTCGTTCAGGATGTGCTGGTAGGCGCCCTCGACGACGAGCGCGGAACGGTTGGCCCGGGAGATGCACCAGGCCGCGGCCACGTTGACGGCGATGCCGGCGAGCGCCGTCACCACCACCAGACCGCCCTCCACCGGCGGCGGGTCCATCAGCCGCCGCACCGCCTCGTACGCCAGCCACAGCCCCAGCAGGATCAGCGTCAGGCCGTTGGCCTGGGCGGAGAGTATCTCCGCCCGCTTGAGGCCGTACGTGAAGCCGCCGCGGGCGGGCCGCGCTGCCAGCCGCATGGCGATCAGCGCCAGGACGATCGAGACGGCGTCGGTCAGCATGTGGGCCGCGTCCGAGATCAGGGCCAGTGAGTTGGCCATGACGCCGACGACGACCTCGACGGCCATGAACCCGCCGATCAGGGCGAGCGCGATCGCCAGCCAGCGGCGGTCGGCGTCGGCGGACACGCCGTGGCTGTGCCCTCCGGGTCCGTGCCCGTGCCCGTCGCCCCCGTGCCCGTCGTGCGCGTGGTCGTGCCCACTCATGGCGTCCCCCGTCTCGTCGCGGCAGTCGTGCGTTCGGTGCCGTCGCGTGAAGTGAAGCGCACCCCGGCGAGATCGGCAAAGGCTGCAACGGGGACCGTTGTCATTACCCATAAGAGGCCTCTGACCTGCGGTGATGTCCGACCGGTGCCGGACCTTCCCGATCGTGGGAAAATCTGGTCATGGTCCAGCGCCCCGGAGTGCCGACCGCGCCCCAGCTCGTCCTGGTGACCGACTGGGGCGCCACTGAGATGGCCCCCGACCGGATCTACCACGTCGGTCGGGACCCCCTCTGCGAAATCTGTTTCGAAGATGCCCGCGTGTCCTGGCACCACGCGATCCTGCGGCCCGACGGCGACCACTGGACGCTGGAGGACGAGGGCAGCACCAACGGCACCTGGGCCGACGGCCACCGCGTCCACGAGTGGAGCGTCGGCGTCGGCACCGAACTGCGGTTCGGCAGCGTCGACGACGGACCGCGCGCCGCGGTCGTCGGCCCCACGCCGCCCGCACCGCCCCCCGAACCGGACGGCGGCCGCCCGTCGCGGATCTCGAACGCGGCGATGACCGGCACCTTCCGGCAGCCCACGACCGTACGCCCGCTGCCCGTCCGCACCGCCGTCCGCATCGGCCGGTCCCCCGACAGCGACCTCGTCGTCGACGACCTCACCGTCTCCCGCCGGCACGCGGAACTGCATGCTCTCGCCGACGGCAGCTACCGGATCGTCGACCTCGGCAGCCACAACGGCACCTACCTCAACGGCACCGCCGTGCGCGGGGCCGCACCCGTCACCGAGGGCGACATCGTCGGCATCGGCCACTCGGTCTTCTGCCTCGTCGGGGACCAGCTCCAGGAGTTCGTCGACACGGGAGAGGTCTCCCTCGACGTCCAGGACCTCACCGTCACCGTCGACAAGGGGCGCAAGACCCTCCTCGACGGGATCTCCTTCCCGGTCGGCGTGAAATGCCTGCTCGCCGTCGTGGGCCCCAGCGGAGCCGGCAAATCGACCCTGCTCGGCGCACTGACCGGCCTGCGCCCCGCCGACCGGGGCACCGTCCTGTACGACGGGCGCGACCTCTACCGCGACTACGCCGAACTGCGCAGCCGCATCGGGCTCGTCCCCCAGGACGACATCCTGCACACCCAGCTCACCGTCCGGCGGGCCCTCACCTACGCCGCCGAACTGCGCTTCCCGCAGGACACCGCCGATGCCGAACGCCAGGCCCGGGTCGACGAGGTGATCGGTGAACTGGGCCTCGAACAACGCGCCGACCAGCCCATCCACAGCCTCTCCGGCGGACAGCGCAAACGCGTTTCCGTCGCCCTGGAGCTGCTCACCAAGCCCTCCCTGCTCTTCCTGGACGAGCCCACCTCCGGCCTCGACCCCGGCATGGACCGCTCGGTGATGAACATGCTGCGCGACCTCGCCGACGACGGCCGGACGGTCATCGTCGTCACCCACAGCGTGCTCAACCTCGAAGGATGCGACCGCCTCCTGGTCCTCGCGCCCGGCGGGCGCATCGCCTACTACGGCGCTCCCGGGGAGGCCCTCGCGTTCTTCGGCTTCGAGCAGTGGCCCGAAGCCTTCGAAGCCTTCGAGAACGACCGCGCACGCGACTGGGCCGGGGAGTACCGGGACTCACCCCTGTACCGCCGCAACGTCGAGGTCACCGCAGGCCGGCCGCCTCTCACGGCGCAGGCCGAGCGGGCCGCCGACGTGCCGCCGCAGCCGGCCCACAAGGCCCAGAGCTGGGGCTCCCAGCTCTCCACGCTGATCCGCCGCTACGCCGCCGTGCTCAGATCCGACCGGACCTTCCTGGTCATCATGATCGGGCTGCCCTTCGTGATGGGAGTCATGACCCGGGCGCTGTCCGGCAGCGCCCTCACCCTCGACACCGCGCTGAACGCCCTGTTCATCCTGTGCGTGGGCGGAGTCCTGATGGGCGCCGCGAACGCGGTGCGCGAACTCGTCAAGGAACGCGTCATCTACCAGCGCGAGAGATCCGTGGGCCTGTCCCGCTCGGCCTACCTGATGTCCAAGGTGGTGGTCCTCGGCGTGGTCACCGTCGTGCAGGCCGTGGTCCTCACCGTGGTCGGCCTCGCCGGCGTCAAGACCAACGCCCCCAACGGCCGGGGCCTCTTCATGCCGCCCCTGATCGAGATCACCCTCGCCGTCGCCCTGCTGTCCCTCACCGCGATGCTGCTCGGCCTGCTGATCTCCGCCCTGGTGACCAAGGAGGAGGTCACCATGCCGCTGCTGGTCCTCCTCACCATCGTCCAGGTGGTCTTCTGCGGCTCCCTGCTGAAACTCACCGGCGTTCCCGTCATCGAGCAGCTGGCCTGGTTCGTGCCGGCCCGGTGGGCCATGGCCGCGATGGCGGCCACCATCGACCTCGGCGCGATCATGCCCGGCACCATCACGGAGGACCCGCTGTTCAATCACGAGGCCCACCTGTGGCTGATCGAGATGGGCCTGCTCGTCGCCCTGGCCGTGCTGTTCGGTCTGCTGGTCTCCCGGCTGCTGCGCCGCCACGAGCCGACCATCATGCGGAAGTAGACTTCATGAGCAGCTCGATGGGACGCCCAGGAGGCGAGGTGCAGGACTTCACACCCACCCACGTGGTGCCGCAGGAGGGCCTGTCCGCCTGGGAGGGGCCCGACGTCAGCCGGCCGACGGTGCCCCTCGACGCCTTCCTGCCCGTGCAGCTGCTGTCCCGCCGCGGGGAGTGGGGGGAGGTCCTGTGCGCCAACGGCTGGTCCGCGTGGGTGGACGGGCGGCTGCTGGTCGCCGTGCCACGCCCACCACCGACGGCCGGGGGAAAGCCCCCGGTCCGCGCCGAGGACCCGAGGCCGCTGCTCACGCGCGGTGCCGAGACCCTGGAACGCTACCGGCAGGCCGTGGACGAGCTCGCCTCGGGACGGATCGACATCGATGCCTTCCGCCGTTCGGTACGCGGCCTGCGGGCCGGCGTGGTCATCGACGGCGAGTCGGTGTGGCTCTACGACGAGAAGTCGGGCCGGTGGCTCTACGACGACGGGGACCGGATGTCGACCTTCGCGGTCGTCGCCGGGCCGGGCAGCCCCGCGGCACCCGCAGCCGCACCGGCACCACCGCCGCCCGCGGACACGGATCCGGCCGGCCGGGCCCCCGTACGCAGGGAGCCGACACCGACCGACGCGGTCGGGATCCCGCGCGAGGGGGCGCGGGACAGGTCCGACCGGGCGGCGGCCCATGACCCGACGCGGATCGTCGACACCCGCGACCCCGGAGGCGGCTGACGGTGGCCGGGGAGCGGGCGGAGCCCGCCGACGGGTCCCCCACCGACCTGCGCGGGAAGCAGATCGCCGGGTACCTGGTGGAGAGCGAGATCGGGCGCGGCGGGATGGCCGTCGTCTACGAGGCGCGGGACCTGCGGCTGGACCGCAGGGTGGCGCTGAAGCTGCTGGCCCCCGAACTGGCCCGGAACGACACCTTCAGGCAGCGGTTCGCCCATGAGTCGAAGGTGGCCGCGACCATCGAGCACCCGCACATCGTGCCCGTGTTCGAGGCGGGGGAGGCGGACGGGCTCCTCTACATCGCCATGCGCCTCGTCGAGGGGCCGGACCTGCGGGTGATGCTGGACCGGACGGGCCCGCTGCCCGTGGAGACCGTCGCACGGATCGCCGGCCAGGTGGCGTCCGCGCTGGACGCGGCGCACGCCCACGACCTGGTCCACCGGGACGTGAAACCGGGCAACATCCTGATCGCCGCGGGCACGGACCGGGACCACCCGGAACACGCCTACCTCACGGACTTCGGCCTGACGAAGAAGTCGCTGTCACTGACCGGGTTCACGACCGACGGGCAGTTCGTCGGGACCGTGACCTACGTGGCGCCGGAACAGATCTCGGGCAAGCCCGTGGACGGCCGGTGCGACGTCTACAGCCTCGGGTGCGTGGTCTACGAGGCCCTCGTGGGGGAACCGCCGTTCCAGCGGGACGACGACATCGCACTGCTCTGGGCCCACCAGTACGACCCGCCGCCGGCTCCGAGCGCGCGGCGGCCCGAGCTGCCGCAGGCCGTGGACGAGGTCCTCGCGAAGGCGCTGGCCAAGTCGCCGGACGACCGGTGGAACAGCTGTCTGGAGTTCACCGGCGCCCTGCGGCGGGCGGGCGCGGGAGCCGGGCCGGGGGCGGGCGCCGAACCACCGGTGAAGGGGTCGGCCGAAGAGGATGCACGGGCGGCCGGGGACGCACGGGACGCGTTGCCCGCCCCGCCGCCGGTGCCGCGATGGGCGCTTCCGGTGTTCAGGTTGCCGGGCACCGGGCTCCCGGGGTGGGGCGGGGCGGCGGGCTGAGCAGCCTGCCCGTGCTGAGCAGCCTGCCCGTGCCGAGGAGCCCGCTCGTACCCCTACTGCTCGGGGTCGGTGCGGGTCGCCGCGGCCGGCTCGGGCTCGTCGACGCGGCCGCGCCGGTGCAGCGGACGGGCCAGGAGGGCGCCCAGGAAGCCCGCCGCCGCGCCCCACAGCAGGCCGAGCCCGACGTTGCGCCACATTACGGGCTCCAGTCGGACCTGGCCGCCGAGTCCGTCGACCTCGCCGATGCCGAGCAGGGAGAGCCCGAACTGAGCCTGGATCCGGCCCAGCAGGCAAACCGTCAGCGTCGCCAGGGCCAGGGCCACGCCCAGGTGGAGCGCGTGCTGCCAGGCGCGGACATGGGCGGGGGAGCGTACGGCGGCCAGCACGCCCGTGCCGAGCAGCAGCACGGCGGCCACCACCACCAGCCACCACGCCCGGGAGTCCTGTTCGGCGAGCGAGGCCACATCGAACCGGGACGGGTCGGAGCCGCGCAGGACCCCGTCCAGAAGCTGTGGCATCGGCAGTCCGAAGGGCCCCTCGACGTTGCCCTCCCAGGCGCCGCCGAAGCCGAGGGTGAGCGCGAGCCAGACCAGGTTCGGCAGCCCGAGCAGGATCACGGCGAAGGTCCGGCCGGCGTGGCCCTGGGTGGCGGCCACGACCACGCCGACCCCGATGCCGAGGACGACGTAGGCGAGCAGCAGCAGCATCGTGGCGAAGGCGGCCGGGCGCAGAGCAGAGTGGAAGCGGACCAGCCGGGCCGGGAGCGGGGCGCGGCGCGAGACCAGCAGGGCGATGAGCAACAGGCCCAGGATCCACGGCAGCCCGTACAGGAGGGTGCCGGGCAGATCGGCCCGGAAGCCCACCGTCGGCGCGGAGTCCAGGAGTTCGGTGATCGTCCCGATGGGGGAGTCCTCGGTGGAGAGGCCGAAGGTCGCGCGGGCCAGGAAGGTGACACCCGTGAGCGCGAGGAGCCACAACAGGACCAACGGGACCGCCCGGCCGATGAGTTCGCGGGGCCGGGCCACCGCCCGGTTGTGCAGGGGCCGCAGGAAGAGGTAGCCGGTCGTCAGGGCGCCGGCCAGGCTCACCGAGAGGGGGACCACCGACAGGCTCGCTTCGGCCCCCGCCAGCGAACCGGCGCCGCCCGACACCTCCAGCACGCCGCCGGACGCCATCACCACGACCGCCGCGACCACGTGCGGGAACGCGCCTCCCGGTAGATCGCCCGCGCCGGCGCACAGCAGCCCGGCGGCGGCGACCACTGCCATGACCACGAAGCCCGCGACGACGGCGACGAGGGCGTCCCGCCATGCCCTCGCGGAGCCCCCCGACGATGACGTAACCGGCGTCTGACTCACCCTGCCACCGTGACACCCTCGGCTTGCGGCCACCACCCGGACGGCGCACACAATGGTCCCCAGGGAACTCCGTCCTCCTGGGAAGAAGAGCCCGTGACCACACAACCATCCGGCCGCCCGCCGTCTTCGGAACGCCCCACCGGACCGCCTTCCGGCCCGCTCTCGGGCGGGCAGCAGGGCCCCCCGCCTCCTCCGCCGCCCGCGCCTCCGGGTGGGCCCGGAGGCCAGGGCCAGGGCCAGGGCCCGGCCAAGGGGCCCTGGTGGCGATCGGTGCCACGGCTCGTCACCGCGCTCGTCGCGGTGGTGGCGGTCGTGGCCCTGGCCGTGGTCCTCACCCGCCCCACCGGGACGTCCAACAACGCCGGCGGCGAGGTGTTCCTCCAGCCGGTGGCCGCTTCCGGCCCCGACCCCTTCACCGATTCCGTGGCAGTGAAGGAGACGCCGCCGCCCCAGAGCCCGACGCCGGAGAGCCGGCCGCCCTCTCCCCAGGGCACCGGGACCGCGCAGGTCAGCCCGAGCGTCAGCCCGACCGCGCAGGTGGGCACCAAGAGCGTCAGCGGCTCCGCGCCGGGCGTGTACACGGGCACCAGGGACACGGTCAGCTGCGACGTCGAGAAGCTGATCGGATCGCTGAACGCGGACCCCGCCAAGAACGCGGCCTTCGGCTCGGCCTTCGGCCTCCAGCCGGCCGCGGTTCCCGGCTACCTCCGCTCGCTCACGTCCGTGCAGCTGCGGATGGACACCCGGGTGACCAACCACAGCTACCGTGACGGCAAGCTCGTGCCCTATCAGGCCGTGCTCCAGGCCGGGACGGCCGTGCTGGTGGACGACCGGGGCGTACCGCGCGTGCGCTGTGCGTGCGGCAACCCGCTGGGTCCGCCGGTGCCGCTGAAGGCCAACCCGAAGCGGTTCGGCCAGACGTGGCCCTCCTACCAGCCGGCGAAGGTGGTGGCCGTCGCTCCGTCGGTGACCGTCATCAACAAGATCGTGATCTACGACCCCCACAACGACAGCTGGTACGAGCGCCCGAAGGGCGGCCACCAGGGCAAGCCGCGGCCCGACAAGCCGATACCGCCGCCGCCGCTCCCGACGCCGCCGTTCACGCCGACCCCGTCCGTGACGACCCCGAGGCCGTCCGGCACCTCGCCGAAGCCTTCCGGCACGTCCCCGACCCCGAGGCCGTCCGGCACCTCGCCGAAGCCTTCGGGTACCTCTCCCACCCCGACGCCGTCCGGCACCTCGCCGAAGCCTTCCGGCACCTCTCCGACCCCCACGCCGTCCGGCACGTCCCCGAAGCCCTCGGGCACGTCCCCGACTCCGTCGGTCACGACGCCGACCCCCTCGCCGACGACCCCGAAGCCGTCCGAGACGCCGTCGAAGTCGCCTTCCGAGACGCCCTCGGAGTCACCGAAGAAGTCACCCTCCGCGTCACCGACCCCGTCGGCGTCGGCGTCACCGAACCCGTCACCGTCGGCGCCGAAGTCCGCGTCACCGTCGAAGGCGCCCTCCGCGTCACCCTCCGACAACAAGTCGCCCGCGCAGACTCCTTCGAAGGCTCCGGCCGAGACGCCGGCACAGTCACCGGCGCCGAAGAGCGTGTCTCCGCCGCCCGCGTCTGCGGTGCCTCCGCCGCCGGTCCGGACGACCCCGGCCGCTCCCCAGCCGCCGTCGCCTCCGCCGCCGGTCGCGCCGGAACCGGCCCAGACGGCCCCGGCTCCTGAGGAGCCCGAGGCCCCCGACGCGAGCTGACCGCTCCCGTCCATGACCGAGCTCCCTCCCCCTGCCGGGGAGGGAGCTCGGCCGGCGTGGGTCAGACCCGGCCGTGGCGGGAGAGCGCGTCGCCCGCCACGGCCACCACGAGGCCGAGGGCGGTCATCACGACGTAGCTGTAGACCTCGTAGCCGTCAGGGGCGAGGAAGCGGACGAAGCCCATGAAGTGGATCCAGCCGAGCCACTCGTGCAGCAGGCCGCTCGCGCCGCCGACGACGAGCACGAAGGAGAGCACACCCGCGAGGGTGGCCACCGGGGGTTTTTGATTGCTGGAGGTCATGCTCCGACGCTAGGCGGCGGGCCGAGGGCCCGGGATCGGCCGTAGGGCGTCCGGCTGTCGTACTTAAGTATGCGGAGCGAGGCGCGGATCCCCGGGCCCCGGCGGGCCCGCGTAGATTCCCGGGACATGCGCCGTATCCACCGCACCCGCCGGGACTGGGCCGCAGACCTGGGCCTGTTCCTCTTCGCCGCGTGCTTCGCCGCCGTCAGTTCGCAGTCCATCCCGGTGCCGGAGAGCCTGGGTGCGGGGTGGCGGGCCGCCGACCGGCTGGTCGGCGGGCTGGGGTGCGCGGCGGTGCTGCTGCGACGGCGCTGGCCGGTCCAGCTGGCCGTGGTGCTGCTCCTGGCCGGCAGCGTGGCCCACTATCTGACCGGACCCGCGATGGTGGCGGTGTTCACCGTGGCCGCGACCCGGCCGTGGAAGGCGACGGCATGGGTCGCGGCGCTGGCCTTCGCCCCGCTGCCCGTCTTCCTGTGGCAGTTGCCGGAGATGTCCGAGGAGCGGGCCGGTCCGGCGGTGACGTACTTCGCCCTGATCGCCGGGTCCATCGGCTGGGGGCTGTTCCGACGGTCCCGGCAGCAGCTGATCGCCTCGTTGCGCGAGCGTGCCGAGCTGGCCGAGGCGGACGCCGAGTCGCGGGCCGAGCGCGCCCGGATGGAGGCCCGGGAGGAGATCGCCCGAGAGATGCACGACGTGCTCGGCCACCGGCTGTCCCTGCTCAGCGTGCACGCGGGCGCCCTGGAGTTCAATCCGGGTGCCCCGCGGGCGGAGATCGAGCGGGCCGCCGGTGTCATGCGGGAGAGCGCCCACCTGGCACTGCACGACCTGCGCGCGGTGATCGGCGTACTGCGGACGGGGTCGGGCGACGGGCCCGCGGACGGCGAGCGCCCGCAGCCGGAACTGGCGGACCTGCCCCGGCTGGTGGCCGAGGCGAGGGCGGCCGGCGGCCGGATCGAGCTGGCCGGACCACCCGCGGGGGCCGCGCCGCCGCCTCTGGTGGGACGTACGGCGTACCGGATCGTGCAGGAGGCGCTGACCAACGTACGCAAGCACGCGCCCGGCGCGGATGTCGACGTACGGGTGACCGGGGGCCCGGGGGACGGGCTGACGGTCGAAGTGCGCAACACCGGGCCGGCCCAACCGGATCCGGCCCGCCCGACGGTCCCGGAACCGGCCGGGGGCGGCGGCGGGCAGGGGCTGATCGGGCTCGCCGAACGTGCCCGGCTGGCGGGCGGGGAGCTGACGGCCCTCCCCGCCGGCGGCGGCTTCCGGGTGCACGCCTGGCTACCCTGGCAGAGCTGAGCCGGCCGAGGGGGCAAGGGAAGCGGGATGAGGGGAGAGGCGCAGGTGATCCGGGTACTGCTGGTCGACGACGACGCGATCGTCCGGGCCGGGCTGCGCCTGATGCTGGGCGGCGCCCCGGACATCGAGCTGGTCGCGGAGGCCGCGGACGGGGCCGAGGTCCCCGAGCTGGTCGCCGCGCACGGGCCCGACCTGGTGCTGATGGACATCCGGATGCCCGGAGTCGACGGGCTGGCCGCCACCGAGCGGCTGCGGGAGCGGCCGGACGCCCCGGAGGTGCTGGTCCTGACCACCTTCCACACCGACGCCCATGTCCTGCGGGCGCTGCGCGCCGGAGCGGCCGGTTTCCTCCTCAAGGACACCCCGCCGCAGGAGATCGTGGCGGCCATCCGGACGGTGACCGCGGGGGACCCGGTGCTGTCCCCGGCCGTCACCCGCCGGCTCATCGACCGGGTGGCGGGCGACACGGGACAGGAGGCCCGCCGGGCCGCGGCCCGTGCGCGCCTCGCGCTGCTGGCCGGACGCGAGCGGGACGTGGCCCTGGCGGTCGGGCGGGGCCTGTCCAATGCGGAGATCGGACGGGAGCTCCACCTGGCCCTGCCCACGGTGAAGACCCACGTGTCCCGGATCCTGACCCGGCTCGACCTCAACAACCGGGTCCAGATCGCCCTGTTGGTCCACGACGCGAGCCTCCCGGAGAACGGAACGGCATAGTCCCCCTATGCGCGCAGGTCCGGCGCCCGCGCGTGCGGGGACGAGCGAAGAGCAGGCCGGCCGGGCGTGGCCGCGGCGGGCGCAGGCGTCCGGCCCGACGGCCGGCCGGGTGACGGGGCGCGTCGTGGGCGGGCCGCCGGGGGCGCTCCGCAGGGACACCGGCGGGGGAGAGTGAGACCCTGTCTGCATGGGCCGTAGGGCGGAGGACCCCGCCGTCGACTGGCCGGCGCGGCCGGACACCAGCCTCGCGCTCAACCGCATGGGCACATTCGACTGGGACCTCGACAACGGGCGGATGTATCTCGATCCCACCGCCCTGGAGGTCCTGGACCTGCCCCCGGACGAGTTCGACGGCACGCCCTCCGGGCTCCGGCGATGCTTCGTGCCCGGTGAGGAGGCACGGCTCGACACCCGGGTCGCGCAGGCGATCAAGGACGGCCGGAGCCACTACGGGGCCTACGTCCGCAGCCGCCGGCGCGACGGCTCGGCAGCCTGGACCCACATCCAGGGGCACATCCTGCGGGACCCGGGCGGTCGCCCGTACCGCGTGATCGGGATCCTCCGCGACGCCGCCCACGACCCCGGCGAGCCCGGCGCCGCCGGGGAGCAGATCGAGGGGCGCCGCCGGATGACCAACGTCGTCGAGCGGACCACCGCCATCCTCGCCCACGCCCGCACCGTGAACGACGTGACCGACATCCTCAAGGACCCGCAGGCCCTCGGGCACCTCGGCGCGGTCAGCGTGATGCTGGGCGTCGTCGACGGCGGGCGCATCCACCTGGTCGCGGAGGGGCAGCTGGGCTCGTACGTGCCGGAGATCGAGTACACCCGGATCGATGCGCGACTGCCCATGAGCGAGGCCGTACGCACCATGCAGCCGGTCTTCCTCGTGTCGCGCGGGGAGTTCCAGCGGCGCTACCCGGAGCTGTGGCCGTACATCGAGCCCCTGTCCGTCCGCAGCGGCGTCTACCTGCCGCTGATCGCCCAGGGGCGGCCCGTCGGGGCGCTCGGGCTCCTCTACACGCGGGACGGCGATTTCACCGCCGAGGAGCGGAACCTGCTGATGGCACTCGGCAGCGGTGTCGCGCAGAGCCTCCAGCGCGCCATGCTCTTCGAACAGGAGCACGACCTTGCCGAGGGACTCCAGCGGGCCATGCTGCCCCGCAGGATCCCGGAGGTGCCGGGGGCCCTGATCGCCGTGCGGTACCGCTCCGCCCGGATGGGGCGGGACATCGGCGGCGACTGGTACGACGTGGTCCCGCTCGGCGACGGCCGGGTCGGGGTGATGATCGGCGACGTCGAGGGCCACGACACGGACGCGGCGGCCGTCATGGGGCAGCTGCGCATCGTGATGCGTGCCTACATCGTGGAGGGCCACACCCCCGGGGCGGCGATGGCACGGGCCTCCGCCTTCCTGCGCGAACTGGAGACGGAACGGTTCGCCACCTGCACCTACGCCGAGGTGGACCTGACCACCGGGATGGCCCGGATGGTCCGCGCCGGGCATCTCGACCCGGTCGTGCGGCGCGGTGACGGCAGCGTCCACCGGGTCCAGGTGGCCGGCGGGCTGCCGCTCGGCCTGCCGCCCCGTGAACAGGCCGGCACCGGCTCCGGCTATCCCGTCACCAGCCTCGAACTGCACCCCGGGGACACCCTGCTGCTGTGCACCGACGGCCTGATCGAACGCCCCGGTGCGGAACGGGACTCCGGCATGCGGGAACTCATGGCGGCGGTCCACAGCGGCCCGATCGACGTGGAGGAACTCGCCGACGTGCTGTGCGACCTGGTCGGGGACTCGGGCGGCGGGGACGACATGGCCCTGCTCGTACTGCGCCGCCGCGGCACACCCGTCGCGCGCGGTGGCGGCCCGCTGAACCATCGCCTGGAACCGGGCGACGCCACGGCCCCGGCGCTGGCCCGGCACCTGATCCGGGCGGCCGTCTCCGCCTGGGGGGCGCGGCACCGGGCCGACGAGATCGAACTGGCGGCGGACGAGCTGATGACCAACGCCCTGGTCCACACGGAAGGCGGTGGACACGTCCGCATGAGGCTCACGGCGCAGGGGCGGATCCGGGTCGAGGTCGAGGACACCAGCAGTGCCCTGCCGAGGCGGCGCGAGGCCGGTGACTGGGCGGTGTCGGGGCGCGGGCTGATGCTGGTGGAGCGGCTCTCGGACGAGTGGGGCGTGGAGCCCCGGGGCGGCGGGAAGTGCGTGTGGTGCGAGTTCGTCCTGGCCGCTCCGGAGGGCGACGGCTGAGGACCGGCCGGCCGGAGCGGCCCGGGGGCCCGGGACCCGGTCTCCCGGCCCCCGGCCCCCGGGCCGCTCAGAGGCGTACGAGGGTGACCTCGGTGGCCTTCACGCTCGTCCACACCCGGGCGCCGTCCACGATGCCCAGCTCGGCCGCGGCCTCGGGGGTGATCTCGGCGACCAGGTCGGGGGCCTCGTCCGAGGCGATCAGTACGCGCAGCCGGCTGCCGACCGCGGTGATCTCCCGCACGGTGCCGGGCCAGACGTTGCGGGGGCTGCCCCCCGGGCGGTCCCGGTGCACCGACACCGCCTCCGGAGCGATGATCGCCAGTGCCGGCGCCCCCTCGGGCAGGGCCTCGGCGGCCACCAGCCGGCCTCCGGTCGAGAGGGCGAGCCCGTCGGCGGACGCGATGCCCGGCCAGGCGTTGCGTCCCAGCATGCGGGCCACCCACGGGGAACGCGGATGCCGGGTCACCTCGGCGGGCGGCGCGTCCTGCAGGGCGCGCCCGTCGGCCAGTACGAGGACCCGGTCGGCCAGTGACACGGCCTCGACGGGGTCGTGGGTGACGATCAGGCACACTCCGCCGAAGCCGGCCAGGTGCGTGCGCAGGGTGTGGCGGACCCGGGCCCGGGTGGTCTGGTCGAGCGCGGCCAGCGGCTCGTCCAGCAGCAGCAGGCGGGGGCGGGCGGCCAGCGCCCGGGCGAGGGCCACCCGCTGGGCCTGGCCACCGGAGAGCTGGGCGGGTCGGCGGCCGGCGAGGTGCAGCACGCCGAGCCGGTTCAGCCAGGCCCGGGCCTCGCGGCGGGCCTCGCCGCGCGGCACCCCGCGGGCGCGCAGCCCGTACGCGGTGTTGGCGACGGCGGTCAGGTGCGGGAACAGCGCCCCGTCCTGCGGGACCCAGGCCACCTGCCGCTTGTGCGGGGGCAGGGCGGTGACGTCGATATCGCCGAGCCGCAGTTCGGCGTGGGCGCGCGGGGTGAGGCCGAGGAGGGCGCGCAGCAGGGTGGTCTTGCCGGCGCCGTTCTCGCCGACGACGGCGATGGTGGTGCCGGGTGCGGCGTCGAGGGTGAGCTCGTTGAAGCCGGTGACGACGGCGTGCAGGGGCCAGTGGCCGCCGCCCTCCGGCCGGGCGGTGCCGTCGGCGCCGGCGGCAGGGCCGGGATCCGGGGCGGTCGGCTCCTCCGGGACCGGCGGCGCCACCGAGGCCTCCCGGACCACCGGCGTGCCCGTCCAGCGTCCGCGCAGGGCGATCAGTACGCCCATGGCGATCGCCAGGAGCAGCAGCGAGACGGAGGTGGCGGCCTCGGGCTTGTCCTGGAGCAGCAGGTACACCTGGAGCGGCAGGGTCTGGGTGGTGCCGGGCAGGTTCCCGGCGAAGGTGATGGTCGCGCCGAACTCGCCCAGCGCGCGGGCCCAGGTCAGCGCCGCACCGGCGACCAGGCCGGGGGCCACCATGGGCAGGGTCACGGTGAAGAACACCCGGACGGGCGAGGCGCCGAGCGAGGCGGCGGTCTCCTCGTAGCTCTGCCTGAGCCCGCCGAGGGCGCCTTCGAGGCTGATCACCAGGAACGGCATGGCGACGAACGTGGCTGCGACGACCGCGCCCGAGGTGTGGAACGGCAGGGTGATCCCGAAGGTGGCCTCCAGCCAGGGCCCGAGCAGTCCGCGCCGGCCGAAGCCGAGCAGCAGGGCGACACCGCCGACGGTCGGCGGCAGCACCATCGGGAGCAGGACGAGCGAGCGGACCAGGGCCTTGCCCTTGAACTCGACGCGGGCCAGCAGCCAGGCGAGCGGTACGCCGAGGAGCAGGGAGAGCACGAGGGCCCACAGGGAGACGAACAGCGAGAGCTTCAGGGCCTCGACCACGCCGGGGCTGCTGAGGTGGGCGCCGAGTTCGCCCCACTGGGTGCGGACGAGGATGCCGATGAGGGGCAGCAGCAGGAACGCGACGGCGAGCAGCGCGGGGAGCGCCAGGGCCAGCGGGGGTTGGGTGCTGGTGCCGGTGCCGGGGCGCGTGCGCGTGCGCTTGCCGGGCCGGGTGCGGAGTGTGCTCATGAGGTTCCTGGCTGGGGGTGTCGGCTGCGGGGAAGCGTATGCGGCGGTCGCAGGATCCGGGTGCGCGTGCGCGAAAACGCGCGGAGGGGCTGCCTGTCCCCCCGGTTCAGGCAGCCCCGAGCGCGTCCGGCCGCGGCCGGTGGTGGCGGTTACGCCTTCTGGAAGCCCGCGTACTGGAGGATCTTCTGCGCCTCGGGGGTGCTCAGCCAGGTGACGAACGCGGCCGCGGCCTCGGCGTTCTTGGACGCCTTCAGGGTGGCCGCCGGGTAGGAGGCCACGGCGTTCTGGTCGTCCGGGATGTCCACCGTGACGACCTTGTCGCCGGACTTGGCGGAGTCGGTCTTGTAGACGAGGCCGGCGTCGGCCTCGCCCAGCTCGACCTTGCTCAGCACGGCACGGACGTTGGGCTCCTGGGAGACCGGCTTCACCTCGATCTTCTGGGCGTCGAGGATCTGCTTGCTGTAGCGGCCGACCGGGACCTCGGGCGCGGCGAGCACGACCTTGATCTCGGTGTCGGCGAGGTCCTTGAGCTCGTCGATCTTGAACGGGTTGGCCTTGCCGGCCGCGATGACCAGGCGGTTCTTGGCGATGACCGTGGCGTCGCCGGTCTCGGCCTTCAGTCCGTCCATCGTCTTGGTGTCCGCGGTGACCAGCGCGTCGGCCGGGGCGCCCTGCTTGACCTGGGCCGCCAGCTCCTGCGACCCGGCGAAGGAGAAGGTGATCTTCGTGCCGGGGTGCGTCTTCTCGTACTCCGCACCCGCGGTCTTGAAGACGTCGGTGAGGGAGGAGGCCGCGAGGACCGTGAGGTTCACGGCCTTCGGGGTGGGAGCGGCGTCGGCGGCGGGCTTGTCGTCGCCCTTGCCGCAGGCGGCCAGCGGCACGAGCAGGGCGGTCAGCGCGACGGTGGCGGTACGGCGACGGATCCTGGTCGCAGACATGAGCAGGTGCTCCTCGGTCGGGTCGGCGGCCGGGCTGGTGCCGGACGCGTGGTGGTGACCCGCGCCGGTGACGGGCGGAGCGGGTGGGGACGTTCGGTGACGCTGAGCGGGGTGGTGCGGGGACCGCGGGGACGGCGGGCCGCGCCGTCCGGATCAGGTGCGGTCGATGTGCACGCCGGTGGACTTCACGTGGGCGGTGGCCTGCATGCCGACCTCCAGCCCGAGCTCCTCGACGGCCTCACGGGTGAGGAGGGAGACCAGGCGGTGGGGACCTGCCTGGATCTCGACCTGGGCGGCCACGTCGCCCAGCTTGACGGCGGTGACGATGCCGGGGAAGGCATTGCGTGCCGAGGTGCAGGGCTCCCCGTCCTCGAGGTGGGCGCCCTGGCCCACTTCGACGGAGAAGACGGCCAGGTCGCGTCCGTTGATCAGGCGTCGGCCGCCTTCGTCGCGATGGGTCACGACCCGGCCGGCGTCGGCCCAGCGGCGCGCCGTGTCCGGGCTGACGCCCAGCAGACGCGCTGCCTGTCCGATGGTGTAGGACTGCATGGGCGACAACGTAGGGCCAGAAGTGGCGCATTTGCAATTCTCTTGGGCTGATCTCCATGGCAGATGCCGCATCCCTTGGTGCATCTGCCAAAACTCGTTCCGCTCCCGGGTGACCGCCTCGATAGAGTCGGGGCATGGCTGAAGAGGTAACGGAAACGGGCACCGTGCGGGTGGACGCATGGATGTGGTCCGTGCGCCTGACCAAGACCCGCTCGATCGCGGCGACCGCCTGCCGGGCGGGTCACGTGAAGGTCAACGGGGAGCGCGCCAAGCCCGCGCAGGCGGTGCGCGCGGGCGACGAGGTACGGCTCTTCCACGCGGGGCGCGAGCGGATCGTCGTCGTCAAGCGGCCCGTGTCCAAGCGGGTGGGCGCCCCCGTGGCCGCCGAATGCCTGATCGACAACAGCCCGCCGCCGCCGACCCCCGTGGAGGCTGCCGTCGTCGGCATCCGCGACCGGGGCGCGGGCCGCCCGACGAAGCGCGAACGCCGCGAGATCGAATCCCTCCGCGGCCGCCCGTAGGCGGCGCTGCGGCCCCGCAGGGCTGCGGCCCCGCAGGGCTGCGGCCCCGCAGGGCTGCGGCCCCGCAGGGCTGCGGCCCCGCGGGGTCAGGCCTTGCGGTAGGCGTACGCCTCGGCGGCGGCCGCCGCGACCGCCGCCAGGGGGGCTCCCGCGGAGGCGGTCACCACCGCCGCCACCGCGCCCTCGACGAACGGTGCGTCCAGCAGCGCGGATCCCGGCGGGAGTTCGTCCTCCATCAGCAGGGCCTTCACCGTCAGCACCGAGCTCCCCAGGTCGGCCAGCAGGGCCACTCCGGCGCCCCGGTCCACCTCCCTGGCGGCCGCGACGATCCGCTCCGAGCTGGTGCCGAGCCCGCCGAGGGCCGTACCGCCCGCCGCGGCCACCGGGGCCACGGGTCCGCCGGCCGCCAGCTCGCGGGCCAGCTCGGCCACCGACTCCGCGACCGGCGCGCTGTGCGACACCAGCACGATGCCCACCAGGGCGTTGCCGGAGTCGGGGCCCTCCTGTCCGGCCGTCATCGCGCGCCCTCCGGCTCCGCCACGTCCGCCAGCGCGCCCAGCAACAGCGCCGACGAGGTCGCCCCCGGATCCTGGTGGCCGATGCTCCGTTCGCCCAGATAGCTGGCCCGTCCCTTGCGGGCCCGCATCGGCACCGTCGCGAGCGCCCCGTTCTCCGCCGCGACACGGGCCGCCCGGTACGAGGTACCCAGGGCGGCCACCCCCGGCTCCAGCGCGTCCAGCATCGTCTTGTCCCCCGGCGCCGCGCCGCCCAGTTGCGCCACCGCGTCGACCCCCGCGGCCAGCGCCGCGCGCAACTCCGCGTCGGATACCTCATCGGACTCGCCGAGCGCCTTGCCCGTGCGCCGCAGCAGTGTCCCGTACAGCGGACCCGACGCCCCGCCGACCGTGGAGATCAGCGTCCTCCCGGCCAGCTGGAGCACCTCGCCCGGGGCCGCCGTCGGGGGCTGAGCCCCCAGGGCGGCGACCACGGCCGTGAAGCCGCGCAGCAGATTGCTCCCGTGGTCGGCGTCCCCGATGGGCGAGTCGAGCTCGGTCAGCCGGTCCGCCTCGCGCTCCACCGAGGCCGCGACGGCCGCCATCCAGTGTCGGAAGAAGTCTGCGTCACGCACTGGTTCTCCTCGCCTCGCACCTGTCCGGACGGTCCCACCGACACCATACGTTCAGCGGCCCCAGCGCAGCGCCGCAGTCTGCACGGGCGCGTCCCACAGCCGCAGCAATTCCTCGTCCGCCCGACACAGCGTCACCGAACAACCGGCCATGTCCAGCGATGTGACGTAGTTTCCGACGAGCGTCCGCGCCACCGGCACACCGCGTTCGGCCAGGATCCGCGCCACCTCCGCGTGGAACCCGTACAGCTCCAGCAGCGGCGTCGCCCCCATCCCGTTGACCAGCGCCAGCACCGGCCCGTCGGCCGGACCGATCTGCGCCAGCTCCTCCAGTACGGCCCCCACCGCGACCTCGGCGATCTCCCGCGCCGACATCATCGGCCGCCTCTCCCGGCCCGGTTCGCCGTGGATGCCGATGCCCAACTCCAGTTCCCCGTCGGGCAGGTCGAAGGTCGGACTGCCCTTCGCAGGCGTGGTGCACGCGCTCAGCGCGACCCCGAAGCTCCGCGAGGACTCGTTGACCTGCCGGGCGAGCGAGGCGACCCGATCCAGCGGAGCCCCTTCCTCGGCGGCCGCCCCGGCGATCTTCTCGACGAAGAGGGTGGCCCCCGTGCCGCGCCGCCCTGCGGTGTACAGGCTGTCGGTCACCGCGACGTCGTCGTCCACGAGGACGCACTCGATGCGCAGGCCGTCCTCCTCGGCGAGCTCGGCCGCCATCTCGAAGTTCAGCACGTCCCCGGTGTAGTTCTTGACGACGAACAGCACCCCCTGGCCGGCGTCCACGGCTCCGGCCGCCCGCACCATCTGGTCGGGCACCGGCGAAGTGAACACCTCACCCGGGCAGGCGGCCGACAGCATCCCGTACCCGACGAACCCGGCGTGCAGCGGCTCGTGCCCGGACCCGCCCCCGGACACCACCCCGACCCGCCCGCCGTCCCGCGCGTCCCGCCGTACGACGACGCGCCGCTCCACGTCGACGTCCAGGTCGGGATGGGCGGCCGCCATCCCCCGCAGGGCGTCGGCAACCACGCTCTGCGCACTGTTGATCAGCATCCTCATGCCACTCCATCCGGTCGTTCGACGGGCGTTCGGCTCGGGCTGGACCACAGACGCACCCTCGCGGCGGTCCGGTCGCCACGATACGAGCCCGGGCGACCCGTGCGGAGGAGGCGGAGCAAGCCGTGGCCGTGGCCGCAGCCGCGCCTGCACGCCGGTCACCCGGGCTCGTCGGTGAGCAGCAGCGTCCAGGACGCTCCGCACCCGACCCGTCCCTCCGGGCGCCCCGGATGCGCGTCCTCGCAGGTGCAGTGCATCGGTTCGGCGCGCTCACCGGCCGGGGGAGCCGCCGGCATGAGCCGGACGGCATCCGGGAAGGAGCGCAGGCGCAGGCCCCGCAGCGCGTCCCCGGCCGTGCGGACCACCAGGACCGCCCCGCATCTCGGGCAGCTGCCGCGCAGCACCGTCCCGTCCGGTCCGCCCTCCTCCAGGGTGAAGAGCGCGGCCGCGAGCGCCGTGTACTCGGGGGCGGTGATCTCCTCGTAGGGCAACTCGACGGGTTTCTCACCCGGTTGCTGACCGGGTCGGGGCACGTCGACCATGGGGCTCCTCGGTTTCCGATGATCCAGCCCCCACCGCATCGCTCCCTCGCTGCCCGCGGGACCTGTCAGCGTAGCGGCGACGCGGCTCGCTCAGCCCTCGCCGCCCAGGGGCCAGGCCTGGATGTCGCGGTAGTGGATGGGCCCGGGGCCGCGGCCGGTGTTGCTCCCGACCAGGTGGAGACGCCGGGTCTGCCACGGGCGGCCGGTGAAGGCCGCGAGTCCGGCGGCCGCCTCCACCGCGCTGGTGGTGTCGTGGCGGCGGGAGCGCGCCAGCGTCAGATGGGGGCGCAGCGGCCGGCCGTGGAAGGGGATGCCGCAGTCGGTGACGGCGGCGCGCACGTCGGCGGCGAGGAGGTGCAGTCCTTCGAGGTCTCCGTCGATCCCCGTCCACAGGACCCGCTCGTCGAAGTGCCCGCCGCCGCGCAGTGCGAGCCGCAGCGGCCGCCGGGTCACGGCCAGCTCCGCGAGCGGCGGTCGCAGGAGGTCGACGGCGGTGACCGGGAGCTCGCCGAGGAAGGCCAGGGTGATGTGCCAGTCCTCGATGCGGTTCCAGCGCATGCGCGGGTACGCGGCGTAGGCAGGCTGCAGCCGCTCCTCCAGCTCTTCCTTCGCGTCGTCGGGTGGGGCCAGCGCTATGAACACGCGGACGGTCGCCGCCTGGGTCTTTTCACTCACGAGGGTCTTCGTATCCTGTCGGGGCACCTTCCGTCACCTTCCGCTCCGCGGGCCCCGCGCCTACGGGTCACCGGGCGCCGGAGCCGATGGTCACCACGCGGGCCCACGCCGGAGGCGAGTCCGGCACGTAGTCGGGATCGTTCTCGCTCCACCGCCCCGACCCCCGGCGGGGGAAGAGGCCCACCACCGTCCGGCACGGCGGTCGCACGGCCGGCCATGCCGTCTGGCCGTCGGTCAGGACCACGATCACGTCCGGCCGGGGCCCCGTGCCCAGGGCCTTCGCGAACCCCGTGCGCAGGTCCGTCCCCCCGCCGCCCAGCAGCGGGATGCCCTCGCCGCTGCACAGCGGGTGCACGATCCGGGCCGCCGCGTCGCACGGCACCACGCTGACCATGTCGCTGCGTCCGCCCACGGCGCGGGCGATCGCGGCGACCTCCAGCAGCGCAGCGCCCAGTTCGGCGTCGCTGACCGAACCGGAGGTGTCGATGACCACACAGACCCGCGGCGGCCTGCGCCGAAGGCTCGGCAGGACGGCGCCGGGCACCGCGGCCGAGCGCCGCGAGGGCCGGGCGTAGCTGTAGTCCTCGCCCGCACCCGCGCCGGACGCCGCCGACCGGACCGCCGCTCCCAGCAACTCCCGCCAGGGCTGCGGTGGGTGGAAGGCCTCCTCCGCCCAGCGCCGCCACCCGGCCGGTGCGCTGCCGGGACGGCCGTTGATCCCCCGGGCGACCCGGAACCGCACCGCGTCCTGTTCCTGCGCGCTCAGGCCGTGCGCGCCGTCCGGCCCGAGGTCCCACTCGCGTTCCAGTCCGTCGGAGCCGCTGCCGCAGTCCAGCCAGACCAGTTCCTGAGTGAGCGGTCCGAGCCGGAACTGCCGCAGGTAGTCCTCCATGAGTTCGCCGGGGTCCAGTCCCAGCGACTGCGGCGTCAGTACCCCTTCGGGCGCCACCAGTCCCTCGCCGTACACGTCGTCGTTGATCTCGCAGTCCGCCGCGATGTTCATCCGCAGCCGTTCCCCCGGACCGGTCAGCCCGCGCGCACGGGCCACCCGGTCACCGCGTCCGTGGTGGTCGCGCAGCAGGTGGGACACCTCGTGGACCCAGACCCCGGCGAGCTCCTCCACCGGTGTGCGGTCCACGAACCCGGGCGAGACGTAGCACCGCCAGTGCCGGTCGACGGCCATGGTCGGAACGCGCCGCGATTCCACGGTGTGCAGGGCGAACAGCGCGGTCGCCAGATAGGGCCGGACCCGGGCGGCGTGCAGCCGGGCCGCGAAGAGCTTGTCGAGGTCGAGTTCCGACGTCCCGGGCGTCCCGGCCGCCCCCGCGTTCATCGGCCGGCTCCGACGGGGTCCCCGGTCCGGGCCGCCGCCCGCGCCACCGACCGGTCCGCCCGCCGGGACAGGGTCACCACTCCGGCGAGCCGCTCGATCGACTCCGGAACGTCCCAGTCCTCCTGGCGCAGCGCGGCGAGCGTGGTCGCGGGAACGACGACCAGGTCCGGGGCTCCGGTCTCCAGCGCCCGGACCAGGAGTGCCCACGCCGCGTCCCAGCGGGCCCTGTCCGGGCGCTTGCGGACCGCCGCCACGACACCGTCGAGCGCGGCCTGGCGCCGGTCTCCCCGCTCGGGCAGGTCGGCGTTGGTCGGGTCGGCGAGCAGGTCTTCGGGGTCCGGGAGGTCCATCCGGTCCAGGACGGCCAGCAGTTCCAGCCCCGGACCGTCCCCGACCGTGCCCCTGACCAGCATGGAGAGCACCTCCCGGGAGGAGCCGGCCGCGTGTGCGAAGGCGAGCAGACGCACCGCCATGTCCCAGCTGCGGGGCGACGGCCACGCGCCTCCCCGGCGGGCCTCGCTGCTGGGCAGGCGGTGGACGAGCGCCGGGCGGGTGGTGAGGAGTCCGCACACGGCGCGGCGGGCGTGCTCCACCGCCGTCGGCAGCTTCGCGGCGTCCAGGTGCGGCAGTGTGGCCCGGGGCCAGGTCCCGCCGAGCCCGCGGACCACGACGTCGTGGTCGTGGGTCCACTGGAGGTGGACGAACCGGTTGGCCAGGGGCGGGCTCAGCTCCCACCCGTCGGCCGCCGATCCCCGCGGGTTGGCGGCGGCCACGATCCGCACCCCGGGCGGCAGTTGCAGGGAACCGATCCGCCGTTCCAGTACGAGCCTGAGCAGGGCGGCCTGGACGGCCGGCGGCGCGGTGGAGAGCTCGTCCAGGAACAGCAGTCCCCGCCCGGCGCGTACGAGTCGCACCGCCCAGTCCGGCGGGGCCATCGGGACGCCCTGTTCGGCGGGGTCGTCCCCGACGACGGGCAGACCGGAGAAGTCGGACGGCTCGTGCACGCTGGCGATCACCGTGGTCAGGGGCAGGTCCAGGGCTTCGGCGAGCTGGGTCAGGGCCGCGGTCTTGCCGATGCCGGGCTCACCCCACAGGAGCACGGGCAGGTCGGCGGCCACGGACAGGGTGAGGGCCTCCAACTGGTCGTCGGGGCGCAGTTCGGTGGTGGTGTCGCGCAGCAGCGTCAGCAGGGCGTCGGCGACGGCGAGCCGGGAGGGACGGCCGTGCACCTGCTCGGTCCGGGTGCCGGTACGGGTGTCGGTGGTGGTGGCGGGCGGGGTGTACGAGGGCATGTGGCATCACCTGTGGGTTCGTGAGGAAGTCGGCCGGCGGGCCGGGGGCAGGGAACGGGCGGGGCAGGGGCGGGGCGGGCCCGGGGGACAGGGGTCCCCCGGGTCAGCGGGCGTGTGCCTGGCGCGGGTGGGGGCGGTGGCCCCGGGGGCGGAGTTCTCCCGGCCGGATCCGGCCGGGTCCGGGCCCGGCCAGGCCCGACCGGAAGAGCCCGTAGGTGATCCGCCGCTGTGCGGCGGCTTCCAGTTCGTCCCGCAGCGCCCCGGCGCGGAGCAGGGCGCCGGGGCCGAGCAGTCCTTCGACCACGGCCAGCGCACCGGCGATGTCGCCGTGGTCCAGGCGTTCGCGGACCCCCGTGAGGCAGTCCGGCCGGCGGTGCGCCGTGTCGATGGCCTGCAGGCAGGGCAGCGGCGTACCGGTCAGCGCGGCGAGCAGTTCCTCCCGGCGGATCTCGGCCGGATCGTGGTCCAGTGCGGCCAGCACCCCGTCCACGAGGCCGATGCGGTGCCGCGCGCCCCGGCACTCGACGAGGCGGGGTTCTCCCGCGCGGTCCGCGGTCCCTGGCGGGCCTCCCGGCGCCCGGTCGGGCGCCCGGCCCGTCGCCAACGCCGAGGCGACCAGCGGGTGGAGGCGCTCGACCTCGATCGATCCGGTGCGGACCAGTTCCAGGTCGGGCAGGGTCCACACCGCTGCGTCGGGCAGGACCGGCAGTGCGGCGGCGCGGCCGGCGGGCGCGGCTGCGGCCCGCAGGACGGGCGGCCCCGGTCCGTCCGCCACCAGGTCCAGCAGCAGCCGCCGCCCGGCTCCCGGCCGTACGGTGACGGTGCCGCTGGCCCGGCCCTCGGCGCGGAGCAGGATCGCGGTCTCGGCGGCCCACCGGTCGACGGCGCACCGGTGCCCCTGCGGGAGCGCCGCGAGGGGCTCGGGGTCCGGCGCGGGAGAGCAGTCGGCGGGCCGTCGGCCGGCCCCGGAACGGACCCCGAGTTCGCCGGCCCGGCGGGCGTCCCACAGGTGGCGGTGCAGGTCGAGGCGGAACTGCCGGTCGGGACGGGCCCCGCGACGCGGATCACCCCAGGAGCCGTCCGCGGGGCGGGAGCCGTCCCACAGGGCGAGGCTGATCCGCTGACCGCCGTCCGCCCATGCGGGTGGGGTCCGGGCCACGAGGTACACGGGGCGGGTGCGCGGGTCGTCCCGCACGGCAGTGCCGTCCCGCACGTCCGCGTCGTAGGGCTCGCCCGTGTCGTACCGGGCCAGGGGGACGGTCAGTCCGGGGCGCAGCAGTCCGTCGGGAGCGATGCGCGGCATGTGCCAGCGCAACAGGTCGGGCGCGAGATGGCGGAGGTCGGCCCGGATCCGGGCCGTGAGGTCATGGCCGCGCGAGCGCGCCAGGAATCGCAGATCGAAATCGACGTCGACGCCCGCTGCGGCGCAGGCCCCGGCCCAGTCCCCGGCGGAGCGGCGGACGGTGGCGGTCTCGATCATGGACGGAGGCACGGCGTACCGGCGTACGCGGAGCCAGAGGGAAAGGCGGGAATCCTCGTGCACGGTTCGAGTGAGCATCAGCACTCACCTTGCGTGGACGGGACCCCCGATCTGTGAGCAGGAGAAGTCGTCATCGTGGTGATCGTATCGACCCTCACGCCGACCGGCCAGGGGTTTTTCGGGGCCACCGGTGGTGGTGCCGGTCGATGACGTAGTGGTGCCCGTGCTGCCGGCCGCCGGTGGCCGGGTGGGCGTCGGCGAGGTGCGGGTGACCGGGCGGCAGGTCCGGATGCAGGTGCTCCAGCCGGTACGGGTCACGGGCCGGCCAGATCATCGCAGCGGCCGTGGCGGCCCCCAGGGCGACGGCCCCCAGGACCATGACGGTCGGAGTCGTCCCCATCCCCGCCGCGAGCCATCCGGCCAGTGGGTAGGTGAGCAGCCAGCAGCCGTGGGAGAGGGAGAACCGGGCGGCGAACGCCGCGGGCAGGTCCGCCTCGGCGGTGGAGCGCCGGATCACCCGGCCTCCCGGGGTCAGGGCCGCGGAGCAGGCGGCCCCGATGGCGGCCCAGAGCGCCAGGAGCGCGGGCCAGGACCATGCGCGCGGGCCGGTCGCGGTGAGCGCCGCCCCGGCCGCCAGGGCCACGGGCAGCGCGAAGCCGGCGCGGAGCATCACCGCCCGGTCGGTGGAGCGTTGCAGGAGGCGGGGCAGGAGGAGCGCGGTCAGCATGGATCCGGCGCCGTACGCACCGAGGGCGAGCGGGACGGCGCCGCCCGGGCGGTCGAGGTGGTCGCGTACCAGGGAGACGGTGTTGACGAAGACGACGGCTCCGGCCGCGGCGACCGCGAGGTCGAGCGCGAGCAGGGCGCGCAGCCGGGGCGTGGCCCACAGGAGGCGGGTGCCGAAGGCGGCCCTGGTGCGGAGCCCGCCTGTCCGCTCGACCGGGGCGGGCGCGGGCAGCGCCGTGGCGACGACGAGCGCTGCGGAGGCGAGGAAGCCGGCGGTGGTGCCGGCGAACAGCCAGTCGTGGGAGACCAGGCTGAGCAGCGCGGCGGCCAGGACCGGGCTGAACAGGCTCTCCAGGTCGTAGGCGAGCCGGGTCATCGACAGGGCCCGGGTGTAGTCGCGTTCGGCGGGCAGGATCGCGGGGACGGTGGCCTGGAAGGTCGGGGTGAAGGCCGCCGACGCTGCTTGGAGCAGGAAGACCATGACGTGGATCTGCCAGATCTCGGTGACGAAGGGCAGGACCGCGGCCGCACCGGCGCGGGTGAGGTCCATGGCCGTCATGAGGCTGCGGCGGGGAATCCGGTCGGCCAGCGCACCGATCACCGGGGCGATGGTGACATAGGCGATCATCTTGATCGCGAGGGCGGTGCCCAGTACCGCGGAGGCGTCGTCGCCCGCGAGGTCGTAGGCGAGCAGGCTCAGCGCGACGGTGGCGAGGCCGGTCCCGACGAGGGCGACGACCTGGGCGGTGAACAGACGGCGATAGGTGCCGTTGCGCAGTACGGACAGCACGGTCCCCGTCCCGGTCGGCGGATCGATGACAGCATGTCGGATTCAGCGTAGTCAACATGTGCGTACCTGTGCACCTTTTAGGGGTGAGGCGGGGTCAGGAGTCGTGCCCGTCCCATGCATCGAGGTCGAGCCCGGCCGGGAAGACGGTCGCCGCGGCCGTGCGACCGGTGCGGCCGGACGGCGTACGCGACGCGGGCCGGGGCGTCGGTCACCCCGACGGTCACGACGCCGGCGAGCCGGGGCGCGGAGGCGGACGGCAGCATGGCGACGCCGGGCCCGGACCCACGAGCCGGGCGATGGCGGCCGGCCCGGCCGCACGCCCGGCTCGGCCCGTCGGCGTCAGTCGTGCGGCGGGAGGGAACGGAGCTCGTGGTCGGCGACGTTGAGGGCCTCGTCCACCAGCCGCCGCAAATGCCCGTGCCCCAGGGCGTAGACGACCCGGCGGCCGTCCTTGCGGGTGGTGACCAGCCCGGCCAGGCGGAGCTTGGCGAGGTGCTGGCTGACCGAGGGGCGGGCGGCTCCGCAGGCCTCGGTGAGGGTGGTGACATCGGCCTCGCCCCGGCCGAGGCGTTCCACGAGCGACAGGCGGGTGCGGTCGGCGAGCAGGGCGAGTACGGACGCAGCGACCTCCAGCCGGTCGCCCCGGCCGCTCCGGTCCCCCCGGTGCTGCTCCGCCCGCGCACCCTGTGCACCTGCCGGGTGCGTGCCTGCACTCATGCCCACATCGTAAGGCGGGTCGCAGTCCGCGCCGGACGCCCTCCGCACGCCCGTGCTCGCACATGCGAGGGCCCCGCCGTCCCACAGGGGGTCGGCGGGGCCCTCGCACCGGCGTGGCGGTCGGCGTCAGCCGAGCGCGGGTGCCTCCTGCTGAGCCGGAGCCGTAGCCTCCGCGCCCTCGGTGCGCGCGGCCAGGAGCCGCTGGGCGAGGACACCGAAGACGATGGCGAACACCGTCCACAGCACCAGCTGGACGGCCAGCGAGGCGACCCGGAACTCCCACAGCAGGGCGGCGGGGAAACCGGGCTGGACCGCGTCGCTGTTGTCCGGCAGGAACACGAATGCCAGGGCAGCGGCGACGACGAAGCCGCCGCCCGCGGCCAGCGTCGCGTTCCAGTTGCCCAGGCGCGGTGCCAGCCGTCGCCCGAGGATGATCGCGCCCACGCCGAGCAGCACGCTGAGCAGGATCATCAGGAAGAACAGCGTGGTGCGCTGCCCGATCGTGTCCGGGTTGCCGACCGCCGGCGGGGTGGCCGGGTACTTCAGGAACGGCACCAGGTAGACCGTGGCGAAGGCGCCCGCCGCGGTGAGCGCCGCAGTGGCCCGCGGGCTGAACCCGCCCACCCGTCCGAGGGCGAAGGAGAACGCCAGCGAGGCGATGCCGCCCAGCGCGACCCCGTAGACGAGGACGCCGGTGGCCAACCCGGCCGTCGACTGAACCGGTCGGCTGACCAGCTCTTCCTCCTCCTCGGCTGCACCCGACGCGGCGTCACCGCCGTGCCCGGCGTGAGCGCTCGGGGCGCTCGCGGCGTCCTTGGCGGCCTGCGCCTCCTCCACGGCGATGGAACCCCGTACCGGCGGCTCACCCACCACATAGGCGACGGCGAAGGCGAACAGCCCGGCTATCAGGCCCGCGAGCATGCCGCGGACCAGCAGTCCTCTGACAGTAGAGGCGTACATGTGCGTGGCCTCTCAGTGGCAGGGGAAGCCGAGCAGGTGACGACCGTCGTGCACCCACTCGTGCACGCCCTCACCGGCGAACACGGCCGTGGCGCCCTGCTCGGCGCCGACGAAGTACAGGGCGACGAGCATCAGAAGGCCGACGAAGAGCGCCCAGGGCAGCACCGCGCGCACGGGCAGCGGAGCCGACAGGGAGCCGGCGGGGGTGGATACGGCAGCGGAAGCGAGAGCCTCGGCCATGATGGAACCTCCTCGGGGAACAACGCGTCCCATACGGTGGTGCAGGACGACGGTCCTCGGGTCTGACTCGCCGCGCCGCCACCCCAGGGGTGTCGCCGCAGCACACAGTGGCGCGACCATGCCGGATTCACACCGGGCTTCCGTCTCGCCGTCGTCGCTATGTGGAAATGTCGCCGTGACGCTACCGTGCGCCGGGCCTGCGGCCAAGACCGTGAGTCTCTGATCACACGCCTACGCTGCGGTAATACGCATTCCGTGGGATCCGGTGGACCCGAAGTGTCCACCAACTGGACGGCAGCGCTGCTAGAATGACCGCGTTGGCCTTCGGCGTGCGTGCCCCGTGCATGTGTCCGGAGGCTTTTTTCATGCCTTCACACCGGTTCGCCACCCCCGCCACACCTCCCGTCATGCCCCCCGCTCCGGCCACCACCGGCTACCGAGACCTGCTCCGCAACAGGGAGTTCAGCGGTCTGTACATCAGCTTCACCCTCACCACCGCGGCGGGCACTTCGTCCGGCTTCGCACTCGGCACACTGGTCAACGAGCAGACCCGTTCCCCGTTCCTGACGGCCGTGAGCATGTACGGCGCCACCTTCGCGACGGTGCTCGGCGCGCTGACGCTGATGTCGGTCGCCGACGGGAAGCGGCCCCGCCGGACCCTGGTTCTGCTCCAACTCGCCTCGCTGGCCGGTGTCGCCGCCCAGGCGATCCCCACGCTGCCGCTCGCGGTCCGGTTCGCCCTGCTGCTGACGCTCGGCTTCTTCCAGTCCCTCGGCACCGGCACCCGGCTCGAGCTGCTCGCCGAGGTCGTACCCACCTCCGCCTACGCGCCCGCCCGTTCGCTGATGAACATCACCTCGGGCGGCACGGCGATCGTCGGCTACGCCCTCGGCGCCGTACTGCTGCGCCACCTGAGTCCACAGGGGGTCTTCGTCACGGCGGCGGCGCTGACCGGCCTCGGGGTGGCCGTGGTGGCGGCCACCGTGCGCGAGCACTCGATCCGGCTCACCCGCCGCCCCGGACTGCGCCGGACCTGGGCCACGAACGCCGAACTGTTCTCCCACCCGGGCCGCCGGACGCTGCTGCTGAACCTGTGGGTGCCCAACGGTCTGATCGTCGGCTGCGAGGCCCTCTTCCTCTCCTACGACCCCGGCCACGCGGGCACCTTCCTGGCCGCCGGATCGGCGGGCATGCTCCTGGGGGACCTGATCGTCGGCCGGCTGCTCACCGCCGACCGGCGCCGCCGTTACGCCTTCGCCCTGCGGCTGCTGTTGGCTGCCCCCTTCCTGCTGTTCGCCCTCCATCCGCCCGTCCCGGTCCTGGCGGTCGCGGTGTTCCTCGCCGGCGCCGGCTTCGCGGCCACGCTGCCCCTGCAGGAGCAGCTCCTCGAACAGACCCCCGCCCCGATCCGCGGCCAGGTCCAGGGAGTCGAGTCGGCCGGCCGGATGACCTGGCAGGGCCTCGGTGCCGCGCTCGTCGGCGGTCTGGCCCAGTACCTCGCCCCGGGCGCCGCGATCGCCGTCGCCGCCGGGGTGTCCGTGGCCGTCACCCTGCTCTGCGGGCCCTCCCGCCGTACGGAGCCGGGCGCGGCGGGCCCCCGAACGGGTCCGCGCGCCTCCCTGTAATTCGTGCACATGTTCGGTTATTGGGGTTAGGCTGGGGGTATGCACGCAGTCCAGGGCCTTCAGGGTTCCCTCTTCGATCAGGGCGACGAGATCCGGCTGGGCCCCCTCGGTGGCCTGCGGCGCACCCGGCTCGGCGCCGGGGCCTGGGTCGACCACCTGCCCGGCTGGCTGAGCGGCGCCGACGCGCTGTTCGAGCGGCTGGCCGCCGACGTGCCCTGGCGCGCCGAGCGGCGTCAGATGTACGAGCGCGAGGTGGAGGTGCCCCGGTTGCTCGCCTTCTACGGCGAGGGCGAGCCCCTGCCCCACGACTCGCTCACGGCCGCCCGCGAGGCGCTGAGCGGTCACTACGCCGCCGAGCTCGGTGAGTCGTTCACCACCGCCGGCCTGTGCCTGTACCGCGACGGCCGGGACAGCGTCGCCTGGCACGGGGACCGGACCGGCCGCTCGTCGACCGAGGACACCATGGTGGCCATCGTCTCGGTCGGCGATCCTCGGGATCTCGCCCTCCGCCCCCGCGACGGCGGGGCCACCCTGCTGCGGCTGCCCCTGGGGCACGGCGACCTCGTCGTCATGGGCGGCTCCTGCCAGCGGACCATGGAGCACGCCGTGCCCAAGTCGACCAGGGCGGTCGGCCCCCGCATCAGCATCCAGTTCCGGCCCCGCGGCGTCCGCTGACCTCGGCCTCCCGCGGTCGCGGTTGCGGCGCCGCCCGGAGGCGCCCAGGCTGGTGCGCATGGATCTCGGCGCCTTCTCCGTGAGCCTCACCGTGCGCGACCTCGCCGCCTCCCGGGCGTTCTACGAGAAGCTCGGGTTCGCCGCCTTCGGAGGGAACCCCGAGCAGGGCTGGCTGATCCTCAAGAACGCCGACGTCGTCATCGGGCTGTTCGTCGGCATGTTCGACAGGAACATGCTGACCTTCAATCCGGGGTGGGACAGCAGTGCGGCCGCCCTCGACACGTTCACCGACATCCGTGACGTGCAGCGGCAGCTGAAAGCGCGGGGCGTGGAGTTCCTGACGGAGGTCGACGAATCGGGAGCGGGCCCGGGCAGCTTCCTCGTCGTCGACCCGGACGGCAACCCGGTCCTTTTCGACCAGCACCTCTGACCCGGCCGGTCGCTCAGACGGTGGCGCCGGGTCCCTTCGTGGGGCGGACGGCCCCGGCCGCCGAGTGCAGCGCGCGCAGCGCCACCAGCAGGACGCCGATGTCGTCCAGGTACACCGGGTCCGGAATCAGGTCCACCGGCGAGACGGTGTAGGCGACTGCGACCCAGAACAGCGCCTTGTCCTGCAGCGGGATTCCCGCGTCGAGCAGCAGTCGCCGGGCCGCGAAGACCCGTGCGAGCAGCACGGCCGCGGTGATCGCGAGCCCTACCGCGATGATCACGCCCAGGGTGAGCCAGACCTTTCCGTCCATGGCGGCCCTATACCCCGATTTCGGGCCGCGTTACCCGGTTCGCGCCCGGATCCCTTCAGGCGCCCTCTCCGCGCAGCCGGCGGCCGACCTCGCCCAGCCCGTCGGCGAGCGCGTCGAGCTGCCCGGGGGTCAGGACGTCGACGAGGATCTCCCGCACCGTCGCCACGTGCCCGGGCGCGGCCTCCTCCAGCTTGGCGCTGCCGGCGTCGGTGAGGACGGCGAACACGCCGCGGACGTCGGAGGGGCAGCTGCGGCGACGGACCAGCCCGGCCTTCTCCATCTGTGTGACCTGGTAGGTCAGCCCGCTCTTGGAGTTGATCAGGCCATTGGCCAGCTCGGTCATGCGCAGCTCGCGCCCGGGCGCCGCGGCGAGCCGTACGAGGATCTCGTACTGGGGGTGGGAGAGCCCGGCATCGTCCTTGAGCTGCTGGTCGAGGCGGCGGTTCACCAGGGCCGAAGCGGCGAGGAATCCGTTCCAGGCCCGCATCTCGCGGTCGTCCAGCCATCTCGGTTCAGCCATGGCGTCAGACTACATGAGTTGTTCCAATTTGAATCAATGGTTAGGGTCGGGGTCGGCGGTTCGAATTTGAACAACTCCCTGCCCCCCACGGGCCGCCCGACCGGAAGGACCACCGATGACCAGCCCCTCCGTCACCGCGACGAAGCCGCAGGCCGCCGCCCCGGCCGCACGCCCCCGGCCCGCCACCCTCTCCACCCCGGGCCACGACACCGGCCTGCTGCTCCTGCGTCTCGTCCTCGGTCCGACCATGGCCGCGCACGGCTCGCAGAAGCTCTTCGGCTGGTTCGGGGGCGGCGGCATCAGCGGCACCGGCCAGTTCTTCACCGCCAGCGGCTACCCCGCGGGGGACGCCATGGCCGTCCTCGCCGGCCTCACCGAGACCCTCGGCGGGCTCGGCCTCGTCCTCGGGCTGCTCACCCCGCTCGCCGGCGCCGCCATCGTCGGCACCCTGATCAACGCGATCGCCGTCCACGGAGCCGGAGCCTTCTTCGCCCCGAAGGGCATCGAGTACGAGCTGCTGCTGACCGCGGGCGCCGCCGCCCTCGCCCTCACCGGCCCCGGACGGTACGCCGTCGACCGCTTCCTGCCCGTGGTGCGCAGCCACCGCCTCGCGCACGGCGCCCTCGCCGTCGCCCTCGGCGTGATCCTCGCCGCGGTGCTGCTCCTCGTCCGCGACTAGCCGGAGTCTTCTCATGGAGGAGGGGGAGCGGCGGGGGCGCCGGTGGGCGGAACGCCGGGCGGGGCCGGCGGCTCAGGCGACGACGCGCAGGCGCGTCACGCCCAGGTCGAGTGCGCCGCGGACATGGCCGTTCGGCGCGGCCGCGGTCCGCCGAAGGAACCGGACGGCCTCGGCGGTGATGACTTCACCCGGCAGAACGTTGGGGATACCCGGTGGGTACGCCGCCAGGGTGTCCGCGGAGATCCGCCCGACGGCCTCCCGCGCGGACACGACCAGGGCCGGGCTCAGGAACGCCTCGCGGGCGGTGAGCTACGCGGCGCCGGGAGCGGGCAGCCGCAGCATGACGCCGCCACCGCCTGCGGCCGAGCCGGTGGTGAGTGGGGAAGGCAGGGCGTGCAGGGCCTCGACGAACCGGTCGGTGTCGGGGACGGACCCCGCGCCGATCGCGGCGACGACCGCCGCGTCGGTCGCCACTTCGACCATGACCCGGTGGTCCAGGAAGAGCCGACGTCGTGCCTCGTGGCCCGGGATGCCGCCGGCGCGGGTGTCGATCGCGATGCGCAGCGGATCGGCCCGGACGATGTCGGGGAAGGCCCGGAACCCGTCGCTCACCACCGTGAAGCGGCCCAGGGCGCGGACGGCGCCGCGTACCGGGTCCGCGGCCTCGACCGAACGGCCCGTCGCATCGGCGTCGGTGACCAGACCCCTACGGGCGAGATCGAGCGACGCGGTCAGCAGCGCACTCGCGCTGGTGGACTGCACGAGCCGGAACGCCCGGTCCACGAGGGGCTCGAGCCGGTCCGCGAAGGGGCCCTCCGCCAGGTGGAGCATCGCCGACTGCGTCAGGCTGCCCGCCAGCTTGTGCGTGCTGGAGGTCACCAGGTCCGCGCCCTCGGAGAGGGCATTCGCGGGAAGGCCGGGGTGGAAGCCGAAGTGCGACCCCCACGCCTCGTCGACGATCAGCGGCACTCCCGCGGCGTGAGCGGTGTCCGCGATGGCGCGTACGTCGGCCACCGCGCCGAAGTAGCTCGGGGACACGATGTACACCGCGGCCGCGTCCGGTGTCCGGTCGAGCGCCGCCGCCACGTCCGCGGCGGTCACACCGTGGGCGATGCCCTGCCCCGGGTCGACGGACGGCTGGACGAAGACGGCGTCCAGGCCCGACAGCACCAGCCCGTCGATCACGCTGGAGTGCACGCTTCGCTGCACGACGAGTGTGCGTCCCAGCGCGGGAGCGACCATCGAGGCGATCTGATTGCCCTGCGAAGCGCCGTTCGTCAGGAACCACGTGCGCCGTGCGCCCCAGGCCTCGGCCGCCAGCGCCAGCGCCGTGTCCAACGGGGTGTCCGGTCCGAGGTCGATGCCGTCGAGCAGCGGCGGGAAGTCGAGGGCGTGATCCGCGAGCCGAAGAAGCGGGCGAGATCCGATCCGGGGGCCGCGGCATGGCCGGGGACGTTGAGCCGAAGCCAGTCGCGTCCCGCATGGCTCAGCACCGCCTCGGCGTACGGGGCACGCAGCTGGCCGATCCCGGGACGCGAGGGCGAGGGCGTGGGCGAGGGCGTGGGCGAGGGGGCGCGGTGACCGGTCGTTCTGATGTTCACCCCCGGAGCGTGACAGCCATCGGGTCATCGAGGAATGGCGACTCGTCCAGCGCGGACCGCGCGGCGCCGCGCTGACCGAGCTCGGCGAAGCCCTGCTGCCGCACGCCGAGGCCATACTGGAGCGCCTGCGCCACGCCGAGCTGGAGGTGCGCGAGCTCGCCGAGCGCGGCACCCGCACCCTCCACATCGGTACGTTTCCCACCGCGGGGCGCCCTACTGCTGGCACCCGCGGTCAAGCGGCTCCACCAGCAAGGGGTGCACATCTCGCTCACCGAGGGCGAACTGCCGCTGCCGCTGCGCGGGTTGCGGGCCAGGGAGCTCGACGCCGCCCTCGTCTTCTCGCAGCCGGGCGACAGCCTCGACCTCGACGAGGACTTCGAGGTCCATCCGCTGCTGTCCGATCCGCTGCTGCTGGTCATGCCGGAGGACCACCCCTGCGCATCGCTGGACCAGGTCTCCCTCGGCGACCTGCGGGACACGGCATGGGTGGGCGCCGCCGACCCGCACGATCCCTGCGACCGCCTGCTGGCACGGGCGTGCGGCCAGGAGGGGTACGAGCTTCTGCACGTGATGCGCACGGACGACTACGCGGTCGTCCAGGGCCTGGTGGCCGCGGGGACGGGCGTGGCCCTCGTCCCGCGGCTCGCCCTCGGCCCGCACCGCTCCGACCTGGCGGTACGCCCCCCGACCAGAACCGACCTCGCCCGGGAGATCAGCGTCGCCGTACTCCGGTCCACCTCGGCCGGCGCGGCCCAGGAACTGATCGAGGCACTCAGGGAGCAGGCCGCGCTGATCGCGGACCGCTGGGCGGCGGCGTCGGCATAGCCGGACCGGCCATGCGGATTTGCGCCAACTCTTTTTGATTTCAGGTGAGTTGTTATGGCGCTGACCTATGTTCTACGGGGCACATCAGCCCGCCCCGGGAGGTCAGATTGCAGTCCAGGCGCTTCCTCGCCCTGCACCGCGCGTTACGCCGTTCCCACCTGCTCATAGCCTTCGGCCTCGGTTCGCTGCTGATCGGCCTGATCCCGTGGCTCGGGGTCACGAGCACGGCGGCGGCCGGCCGCGCGCCGGCGCCCCGACCCGCACCCGCACCCGTACCCGTCGACCAGCAGACGGCGACCCAGTCGCCGCACCACGGCATCGCCCCGGCGAACGCGATGGAGCCGACGGCTCCGGTCCTCGACCGGACCGGGTGGACGGCCAGTGCGAGCGACGAGGAGACCTCCGGCGAGAACGGCCGCGCGGCCAACGTGCTCGACGGCAACGTCAACACCCTCTGGCACAGCAAGTGGACCGGCACTCCCGCCCCGCTGCCGCACGTGATCACCGTCGACATGCACCGCACGGCGGTCGTCTCGGCGCTCGTCTACCGGCCCCGTACCAACAGCCCCAACGGGCGCGTGGGTGAGTACGGCATCAGCCTCAGCACCGACGGGCAGAACTGGGCGAGCCCGGTGGCCACCGGCACGCTCGCCGACGACGCGGGCGCCAAGACCCTCGGCTTCGCCCCGCAGGGGGCCCGGTTCGTCCGGCTGACCGCACTCACCGAGGCCGGCGGCCGCGGACCCTGGTCCTCCGCCGCCGAGATCGACCTGCTGGGCGACCCCGGCACCCCGGCGGCCACCGTCGACCTGTCCCGGACCGGATGGACGGCCACGGCGAGCGACGAGGAGACCGGCAGCGAGAACGGCCGCGCGGCCAACGTGCTCGACGGCAACGACAACACCCTCTGGCACAGCAAGTGGGCCCCGGCCCCCACCCCGCTGCCGCACAGCATCACCATCGACATGCACCGCACCGCGGCCGTCTCCGCCCTCGTCTACCACCCCCGCCCCGACGGGCCCAACGGGCGCGCGGGCGCCTACTCCATCGCCACCAGCACCGACGGCTCCACCTTCGGGGCGCCGGTGGCCGCAGGCACCTGGCGGGACGACGACTCCGTCAAGACCGCCACCTTCCTGCGCACCGAGAACGCCCGCTACATACGGCTGACCGTGACGAGCGAGGCCGGCGGCCGCGGCCCCTGGACCTCGGCCGGCGAAATACGCCTGAGCGGGCCGGCCAGCCCGGCCGTGCACGGTTCCTGGGGCCGGGTCACCGGCTTCCCGCTGGTGCCGGTGGCCACCGCCGCCCTGCCCGGTGACAAGCTGCTGGCCTGGTCCGCGTACGCCGTCGACCGCTTCGGCGGCAGCAACGGCTACACCCAGACCGCGATCCTGGACCTGAAGACGGGCAAGGTCACCCAGCGCCGCATCGACAACACCGGGCACGACATGTTCTGCCCGGGCATCGCCATGCTCGCCGACGGCCGGGTGCTGGTCACCGGCGGCAGCAACGCGGAGAAGGCGAGCATCTACGACCCCGCCACCGACGTCTGGTCCGCCACCACGAGCATGAACATCGCCCGCGGCTACCAGGCCATGACCCTGCTCTCCACCGGCGAGGCCTTCGTCCTGGGCGGATCCTGGAGCGGAACCGCGGGCACCGACAAGGCCGGCGAGGTCTGGTCGCCGGACACGCGCACCTGGCGCAGCCTGCCCGGCGTCCTTGCCGCCCCGGCGCTGACGGCCGACCCGGCCGGACCCTACCGCGCCGACAACCACATGTGGCTGCACGCCACTTCGGGCGGCAAGGTGCTGCAGCTGGGCCCGAGCAAGCAGATGAACTGGATCACCACCAGCGGCCGCGGAAGCATCACCTCCGCCGGCGCCCGGGCCGACAGTCAGGACGCGATGACCGGCAACGCCGTCGCCTACGACATCGGCAAGCTGCTCACCCTGGGCGGCTCTCCCGCCTACGAGAAGACCCCCGCCACCCAGCGCGCCTACACGGTGGGTATCGAGGGCAGCCAGGTCCGGGCCGCCCGGACGGGCGACATGGAGCACGCCCGCGCCTTCAGCAACAGCGTGGTCCTGCCCGACGGCAAGGTGGCCGTCTTCGGTGGCCAGGCCTATCCGGTGCCGTTCAGCGACGCCACCTCCGTCCTGACCCCCGAGCTCTGGGACCCCGCGACCGGCAGCTTCACCCCGCTCGCCAGCATGGCCGTTCCGCGCAACTACCACAGCGTGGCCAACCTGCTGCCCGACGGGCGGATCTTCTCCGGCGGCGGCGGACTGTGCGGCGACTGCGCGACCAACCACGCCGACGGGGCGATCTTCACCCCGCCGTACCTGCTCAACGCGGACGGATCGCCGAAGCCGCGTCCCGCCATCACCGCGGGCGTGCCCCCCAGGGCCGCCCCCGGCACCTCGCTCACGGTCAGCACCGACCGTCCGGTGGCTTCCTTCGTCCTGATGCGGTCCGCCGCAGCGACCCACTCCACCGACAACGACCAGCGCCGCGTACCCCTGGTCTCCACGGCGGCGGGAAGCGGCTCGTACACGGTGTCCGTACCGGCCGACACCGGCGTGGTCCTGCCGGGGACCTACCTGCTCTTCGCCCTCGACGCCCAGGAGGTGCCGAGCATCGGCCGGTTCGTCACCATCTCCTGACCCCTTGAGCGATGTCCGGGGCCTGAGCTGATTGGCCCCGGACAATCAGGGGAATAGCGCACAAATGACACAACCCATCGAAGACTACGCACTCATCGGCGACCTGATGACCAGCGCGCTGGTCGGCCGCGACGGGTCCATCGACTGGCTGTGCCTGCCGCGATTCGACTCGGCGGCCTGCTTCGCCAAGCTCCTCGGCGACGAGGAGAACGGCCACTGGCGCATCGCACCCCTCGACGCAGCCCCCGGCGAACCCTGCACCCGCCGCGCCTACGTCGACGGCTCACTGATCCTGGAATCGTACTGGGAGACCGAAACCGGCACCGTCAGGGTCACCGACTTCATGCCCCAGCGCGAGGGCGCCGCCCCCGACGTCATCCGCATCCTCGAGGGCATCAGCGGCACGGTCAGGATGCGCAGCACCCTGCGCCTGCGCTTCGACTACGGCCACGTCGTCCCCTGGGTGCGCCGCAGCAACGGCGACCGGGTGGCCATCGCCGGACCCGACTCCGCCTGGTTCCGCAGCGAACCCCCCGTCCGCACCTGGGGCGAGGAGAACAGCACCCTCTCCCAGTTCCCGGTCACCGCCGGCCGACGCGTCGCCTTCGTCCTGACCTGGCACCCCTCGCACCGGCCGCGCCCCGAACCCTGCGACCCCTTCTCCGCGCTGGAGCAGAGCCTCGCCGACTGGCGGGAGTGGACCTCCCAATGCCGCTACGAAGGCCCGTACGAGGAAGCGGTCACCCGCTCCCTGATCACCCTCAAGGCGCTCACCTACGCCCCGACCGGCGGCATCGTCGCCGCGGCGACCACCTCCCTGCCCGAGGAACTCGGCGGAATCCGCAACTGGGACTACCGATACTGCTGGCTGCGGGACGCCACCCTCACCCTCGGCTCGCTCCTGTCCACCGGCTTCCTCGACGAGGCCCGGGCCTGGCGCGAATGGCTGCTGCGCGCGGTCGCGGGCGACCCCGCCGACCTCCAGATCATGTACGGGATCGCCGGCGAGCGGCGGATCCCCGAGGTCGAACTGCCGTGGCTGCACGGCTATGCCGCCTCCGCCCCCGTCCGCGTCGGGAACGCCGCCGTCGACCAGCTCCAGTTGGACGTCTACGGGGAGGTCATCGACTCCCTCCACCTGGCCAGGTCCGCCGGGCTGCCCGCCGAGCGCCACGCCTGGCGGATCCAGCTCGCGCTCCTCGACTTCCTGGAACGCAACTGGCGCCGACCCGACGAGGGGCTGTGGGAGGTCCGCGGCCCCCGCCGCCACTTCGTCCACTCCAAGGTGATGGCCTGGGTCGCGGCCGACCGCGCCGTACGGACCCTGGAGAGCGACCCCTCCATCCCCGGTGAGCTCGACCGCTGGCGCGCCATGCGCGACGAGGTCCACCGCGAGGTGTGCGCCAAGGGCTACGACCCCGAGCGGGGCACCTTCACCCAGTACTACGGCTCCGAGGAGCTCGACGCGGCGACGCTGCTCATCCCGCGGGTCGGCTTCCTGCCGCCCGACGACCCGCGGGTCATCGGCACGGTCGACGCGGTGCGCGCCGAGCTCGGCAGCAGCGGCCTGGTCCGCCGCTACAGCACCGCGGTCTCCACCGTCGACGGCCTGCCCGGCGACGAAGGCGCCTTCCTGGCCTGCTCGTTCTGGCTGACCGACGCCCTGCACATGACGGGCCGGCGGGAGGAGGCCCGCGCCCTGTTCGAGCGACTGCTGGCGGTACGCAACGACGTGGGCCTGCTCGCCGAGGAGTACGACCCCCTCGCCGGACGCCAACTCGGCAACTTCCCGCAGGCGTTCAGCCACGTCGGCCTGGTGAACACCGCGCTCACCCTGGCCGGCTCCGACGCCGACGCCGACGCCGACGCCGACGCCGACACCGGCGCCGACGCCGGCCGGGCCTAGTCCGTACGGGAGGCCAGCAGCAGGGCGATGTCGTCCGGCCGGTCCGCGGCGTTGCCCGCCTCGCTGATCAGCCGGTCGGCGGTCTCGGCCAGCGGGGCGGGCCGGGCCGCGGCCAGGGCCGCCCGCAACCGCTCCACCCCGACGTCGATGTCGGTGCCCGGCTTCTCCACCAGCCCGTCCGTGTAGAGGGCGAGCACCGAGTCCGTCGTCAGCCGCAGCTCCGTGACCGGGTACGAGGCCTCCGGGTCGATGCCGAGCACCACCCCGCCGGCCAGGTCCAGCACCTCGGTCCGGCCGTCGGGGTGGCGCAGCAGCGGCTGCGGGTGCCCGGCCCGGGCGGCCATGACGGAGCCCGACTCCGGGTCGAGCAACATGTAGCAGCAGCTGGCGAACTGGCCCGGATCCAGGTCGATGAGCAGCTGGTTGGTGCCGCTGACCACCTGCTCCGGCGTGCTGCCGCTGAGTGCGAAGGCCCGTACCGCGCTGCGCAGTTGACCCATGGTCGCCGCGGCCGCCACTCCGTGGCCCTGGACGTCCCCGATGACCAGGGCCAGCAGGCCGGTGCCCGTCTCGACGACGTCGTACCAGTCGCCGCCGACTTCCATGCCCTGGGTGCCGGGGAGGTAGCGGCCGACCGTGGCCACGTGCTCGCGCACCGGCAGCCGGTGCGGCAGCAGGGCCGACTGCAGACCGCGGGCGAGCGCCGCCTCGCTGTCGTACCGCCGGGCCCGCGCCAGGGCCTGTGCGATCAGCCCGGCGAGCGCGGTGAGCGCCGTACGCTCCTCGGCGCTGAAGCCGCGGGGCGCGTCGAAGCCGAGGATGCACGAGCCGACCGGCCGGCCGGAGGCGATCAGCGGAAGGAAGGCACGGGCGCCAACATCGGCGTCCAGCGGAATGCCCGGATAGGCGGCGGCCAGGTGCTGCATCGACTCGAAGAACATCGGGCGGCCGGTGGTCAGCGTCTCGACCCCCGGCAGCCGGACGTCGAGCGAGACCCCGTCGAACCGGTTGAGGAAGCCCATCGGGAAACCGGTCTCCCAGGCCAGATACAGGTGCCGCTCGTCCAGCAGGTAGATCGCCAGTTGGCGGCCGCCGAAGGCCGGCAGCAGCTCCTCGGTGACCACCGCCGACACCTGCCGGGCCGTGACGGCCTCCGTCAGTGCGATGGCGAGGGCCACCGGCCGGTACAGCGCCGAGGCCTCGTCCGCGGACGCGTCGAGGTCCACGTCCGCATCCACGTCCACGTCCGCATCCGCGGCCACGGCCGGGTCGGCGTCCGGGTCCCGGCCGGCCCGGGACGTCGGCGCGTAGGCGGGTTTCGCGGAGGTGCCCAGGGTCAGGGTCACCCCGTCGACCGACGGGTACAGGTCCACCGACAGCCACTGCCCGGGGGGGTGCCGACCGCGCCGGGCGGCGAAGTGCACCGGCTCCCCGGACATGAAGCCGGCCCGGAAGTGGTCCTCGTAGGCCGGATGCCCGAGCCACGGCAGCGCCTGCCACAGCAGCTTCCCCTGCAGCTGCGGCCCGCCGATGCCGAGCAGGTGCTCGGCCGCCGTGTTCACGTAGCCGATCCGGCCCTGCCGGTCCAGGGAGAGGACCGCCTGCGCGAGGCGGTCGGCGGCCCTGCGCGCCCCCTCGGCCCCGGCCTCGGGCGGCGGCGCAGGCCCGCCCACCGGGTCGCCCTCCCACACCACACGCGCCCCCGCCGCCGTGAGTGCGGCGAGTTCGGCGGCCAGCCGCTCCGCGGCCAGTCGGAGCCGCTCACGGTCCGCGGTTCCCACCGGGATGCCCGGGGTCGCCTCGCGCAGCACCACCAGCACGCCGAACCGTTCGGTCCCGTCGGTCACCGGCTCGTACAGCGACGCGAAGGGGAACGGCAGCCCGGCCATCAGCTGCGGGAAGCGGCTCATGGTGGACTCGGCGTCGGGCAGCAGCACCGCCTGCCCGGAGCGGTAGGCCTCGGCGACCGGGAACGGACGGTTGACCTGCATCCGCCACCAGGGCCGGAACAGCTGGAGCGGCAGCCCGGTGAACACGGCCATCAGGAGCAGCCCGGTGGTGGGGGAGCGCAGGTAGACGCCGGCCGCGTACCCACCGACGGCCTCCATCGCGTTCACGGCGGCCCGTGCGAGCACCCGGGCCGTCGCATCAGGGGCATCCGTGGTGTCGGGCGCGGCGCCGGCGCTGTCCGCTCTCGCCATCACACAGCCAGGATGCGCCCTCGGCGGCGACCCCTGCATCCCGGCCGGTCCCGCGGTATCCGGCCCCGGTCCCGGCCGATCGGCCGACCGTTTCCCTCATCCGGGGGACGCACGGGTGTGCGGACCGCCCCCCGGACGCGCCCCGGGGCACGATACGCAGGCGTCCCACCCCCGGCAGGCCCCCGGAAGGCAGAACATGCGGTTCCAGTACGACACCATCGGCGAGCGCTACGCGGAGTCGACCAGCACGGCGGCCTTCTCCGCGGCCGACACCTACACCCTGCACGGAGCCCTCGACGCCCTCGGCGGCGTGCGCGGACTCGACGCCCTCGACCTGGCCTGCGGATACGGATACAACACCCGGCTACTGGCCCGCGGCGGGGCCCGGCGGACCGTCGGCGTCGACGTCTCGGAAGAGATGATCCGCCTGGCCCGCGAGCACGAGGCGACGAAGGACCGGCCGGACGTCGAGTACCACGTCGCCGACGCCACCGGCCTGCCCCACCTCGGCCCCTTCGACCTCGCGACCGCCGCGTACGTCTTCAGTTACGCGCCCGACCGCAGGTCCCTGCACGCGATGTTCCGGTCCGTCCGCGCCAACCTGCGCGCGGGCGGGCGGCTGCTCGCCATCGTGCCCAACGCGGGGGCGTTCCCGCGCGTGGACTGGTCCCCCTACGGGGTGCGGATCCTCGACCGGGTCCCGGACGGCGACGCGCCGCTGCTCAAGGCGCACTTCCTGACCGAGCCGCCGGTGCCCTTCGAGATCCGCGAATGGGCTCACGCAGACCTCGCCGAGGCCGCCGTCGACGCGGGCTTCGTCACCGTCGGCTGGCAGCCCAACCGGACACCGCCCGCCGACGCCGTACGGGACGAGGCGTACTGGACGGCGTACCGTGCCTGGCCGATCAGCTCCCTGATGACCTGCACGGCATAGCCGCCCCCGCGGTCACCGCCGTGCCCTCACAGCGCCGCCGTCGACCTGATCAGCTCGACGATCCGCTCGCGCGCCGCCCGCCCCTCCGGCAGGGGCAGCAGCGGGTACCCGTGCGGCAACCCCGCCTCCTCGTGGAACTCCACCTCGGCCCCGTCCGCGCGGGCCCGGAGCAGCAGCTCCCGGCTGTCCGTGGACAGCACGTCCCGGGTCCCGGTGAACACCGTCATCGGAGCCAGCCCGGCGAATCCCCCGTGCAGCGGGCTCACCCGGGGGTCGTCGGCGGCCAGGGTCCCGGCGTACAGCCGTCCGGCCTCCAGCAGCCCCGGGCGCGCCAGCAGCGGATCGTCCGCCTCGATGGCCGCCTGGTCCGGATGGCTCATGGTCACGTCCAGCCAGGGCGAGATCAGCACGATCCGGGACGGCTGGTCCCCCGTGCGGTCGCGCAGCCGCTGGGCGGCCGCCAACGCCAGCCCGGCCCCCGCCGAGTCCCCGATGAGCACCGTTCCGGCGGAGCCGCCGCTCGCGATCAGACCGCTCAGCAGGTCGGCGGCGACCGGGACGGTCCGGTCGGCGGTACCGCGCGGAGCGAGGATGTACGCGGGTACGACGACCCGCGCCCGGGCGCGGGTGACCAGGGTCCGGATCAGCGCCCAGTGCGGGCGCACCAGCTCGTGGATGTAGCCGCCGCCGTGCACGTACAGCACGTGGGCCGCGGGCTCCGCCCCGAGCGGGGAGACGTCGTACACGGGCCAGGCCCCGACGAAGGTCCGCGAGATGTCGGCCACCCGCCCCAGCGACCTCGGCGGCAGATGGGAGGCCGGCCGGCGGGCGGATTCCGCCACCCGGGCCCGGACCGCCTCCGCGCTCGCGAACCGTCTTCGCCGTCCCGCCGCGATCAGCGCCGCCGACAGCGCCCTGCTGCGCAGACTCGGCACGCCCCTCACCTCCCCTTTTGCCCCGCGCCGTCGCCGGCGCGAGCCCCTTCCGCATTACGGGAGGAGCATAGGCGTGAAGCTGCGCTGTCGACCCGCTTAAGAAAGTCTCGATGGACTGATCACCGCGCCGATCGGCAGATTGGTGCACGTCACCGCCGCCGTTCGGGTCCATCCGCCCACGGCGTCCCCTTCCGCATGCCTGGAGCCACCCCATGAAGGCACTCGTCAAGCACAAGGCAGAACCCGGCCTGTGGCTCATGGACGTCCCCGAGCCCGAGTACGGCCCCGGCGACGTGCTGATCAAGGTGCTGCGCACCGGCATCTGCGGGACCGATCTGCACATCCGGGCCTGGGACGGCTGGGCGCAGGGCGCGGTCAGGACCCCCCTCGTCCTCGGCCACGAGTTCGTCGGCGAGGTCGCGGCGCTGGGCGCGGACGTCCAGGACATCGAGATCGGCGCGCTGGTCAGCGGCGAGGGCCACCTGGTGTGCGGCAAGTGCCGCAACTGCCTGGCCGGCCGCCGCCACCTGTGCCGCAGCACGATCGGCCTCGGGGTCGGCCGCGACGGCGCCTTCGCCGAGTACGTGGTCCTGCCGGCCCAGAACGTGTGGGTGCACCGGACCGCCGTCGACCTGGACGTCGCCGCGATCTTCGACCCCTTCGGCAACGCCGTGCACACGGCCCTGTCCTTCCCGATGGTCGGCGAGGACGTGCTGATCACCGGCGCCGGCCCGATCGGGATCATGGCGGCGGCCGTGGCCAAGCACGCCGGCGCGCGCAACGTGGTCATCACCGACGTCAGCCCCGAGCGGCTGGAGATCGCCCGCAAGGCGGGCGCCACCCTCGCCGTCAACGTCGCCGAGTCCTCGATCGCCGAGGCGCAGACCAAGCTCGGCCTGCGCGAGGGCTTCGACGTCGGCCTGGAGATGTCCGGCCGCGCCGAGGCCATGCGCGACATGATCGACAACATGACGCACGGCGGCCGCATCGCCATGCTGGGCCTGCCCGCCCAGGAGTTCCCGGTGGACTGGGCGAAGGTCGTCACCTCGATGATCACGATCAAGGGCATCTACGGCCGCGAGATGTTCGAGACCTGGTACGCGATGACCGTGCTGCTGGAGGGCGGGCTCGACCTCAGCCCGGTCATCACCGGCCGCTACTCGCACCGCGACTTCGAGGCCGCCTTCGACGAGGCGTCGACCGCCCGCAGCGGCAAGATCATCCTGGACTGGACGGCGTAACCGCCGCTCCCGCCACCCACCGAACCATCTCCCTCCGGGCCGGGCCCCGCACACCCTCCCCCCTCCGCGGGGCCCGGCCCCCTCCCTCGTCGCCCTCCGCCGCCGCACAAGGAGAACCGCACATGTTCGACACCGTCCGCGAGGACCTGCGCTCCACCCTCGACGAGATCCGCGCCGCCGGCCTGCACAAGCCCGAGCGCGTCATCGGCACCCCGCAGAACGCGGCCGTCGCCGTCACCTCGGGCGGCGCGGCCGGTGAGGTGCTCAACTTCTGCGCGAACAACTACCTGGGCCTGGCCGACCACCCCGAGGTCGTCGCCGCCGCGAAGGAAGCCCTGGACCGCTGGGGCTACGGAATGGCCTCCGTCCGCTTCATCTGCGGTACCCAGGAGGTGCACAAGGAGCTGGAGGCACGCCTCTCCGCCTTCCTCGGCCAGGAGGACACGATCCTCTACTCCTCCTGCTTCGACGCCAACGGCGGTGTCTTCGAGACCCTGCTCGGCGCCGAGGACGCGGTCATCTCCGACGCCCTCAACCACGCCTCGATCATCGACGGCATCCGCCTCTCCAAGGCCCGCCGCTTCCGCTACGCCAACCGCGACCTGGCCGAGCTCGAAGCCCGCCTGAAGGAAGCCACCGAGGGCGGCGCCCGCCGCAAGCTGATCGTCACCGACGGTGTCTTCTCCATGGACGGCTACGTCGCCCCGCTCGCGGAGATCTGCGACCTCGCCGACCGCTACGACGCCATGGTCATGGTCGACGACTCCCACGCGGTCGGCTTCGTCGGCCCCGGCGGCCGCGGCACCCCCGAGCTGCACGGCGTCATGGACCGCGTCGACATCATCACCGGTACCCTCGGCAAGGCCCTCGGCGGCGCCTCCGGCGGCTACGTCGCCGCCCGCGCCGAGATCGTGGAACTGCTGCGCCAGCGCTCGCGCCCGTACCTCTTCTCCAACTCCCTCGCCCCGGTCATCGCGGCGGCCTCCCTCAAGGTCCTCGACCTGCTGGAGTCGGCCGGTGACCTGCGTGAACACCTCGCCGACAACACCGCGCTCTTCCGCACGAAGATGACCGAGGCCGGCTTCGAGGTCCTGCCCGGCGACCACGCCATCGCCCCGGTCATGATCGGTGACGCTGCGGAGGCGGCCAGGATGGCGGAGCTGCTCCTGGAGCGCGGCGTGTACGTCATCGGCTTCTCCTACCCGGTCGTCCCGATGGGCGCGGCGCGCATTCGCGTCCAGCTCTCCGCGGCCCACTCGACGGCCGACGTCGAGCGCGCGGTGGCCGCCTTCATCGACGCCCGTGCCGCCCTTGAGGCCTCCGGGGTCTGAGGGGGCCGAGAGGTCTGAGGGACCTGTGCGCCCTGAGACAATGGTGGGGTGATCGACCCCCGCCGGCTGCGCATCCTGCGGGCCGTGGCGGACCACCGTACGGTGACCGCCGCGGCCGCAGCCCTGTACCTCACCCCGTCCGCCGTCTCCCAGCAGCTCGCGGCGCTGGAACAGGAGACGGGCCACGTGCTGCTCACCCGCAGCGGGCGCGGCGTACGACTCACCGCGGCCGGTGAGATCCTGCTCGGCCACGCCCACGAGGTGCTCGCGCAGCTGGAGCGGGCGGAGGCGGAACTCGCCGCGTACGCGGGCGGTTCGGCGGGCGAGGTCACCGTCGCCGCCTTCGCCACGGGCATCGCGGAGGTACTGGCCCCGGCCATCGCCCGGCTCGCGCTCGAACAGCCGGGGATCCGGCTGCGGGTACGGGACGCGGAGGGCGACCAGAGCCTGCCGCTGCTGCTCGACGGCGAGGCGGACCTCGCGCTGGCGGTCGAGTACCGGGGCGGCCCGGGCGCCGACGATGCACGGCTCTCCGTGCTCCCCCTGTACGCGGAACCCTTCGACGCGGTCCTGCCCTCGGGGCATCCGCTGGCCGACCTGCCCGCCGTGGCGCTGGCGAACCTCTCCGACGCGGACTGGGTGGGCCAGTACCCGGGCAACCCGTGCCACGACGTGACCCTGCTCGCCTGCGAACTGGCGGGCTTCGCACCCCGGTTCGTGCACTCCTCGGACGACTTCCGTGCGGTGACGGCCCTGGTGGGCGCGGGGGCCGGAGTGGCCCTCGTACCGCGCTCGGCCCTGCGGGGCATGGACCTCAAGGAGGTCCAGGTCCGCCCGGTCACGGGCCCGGCGGCAACCCGGCGCGTCTTCGCGGCCACCCGCCGAGGCGCCGAGACCCACCCGCTCATCGCCCCGGTCCTGGCCGCCCTGGTCCGAGAGTCGGAGCGCCTGCCCGCGCACTGAGGCGGCGGACCCCGTACTGCTCACCCGCGCCGACCCGCGCCGCGCGGCCATCGTCCGACCGCGGGGCCGATCGAGGCTCCCGCCACGGCCCGCGGGCCCCGAGGGCCCTCACACCCGTAGCACCTCCACCCCCCGGGCCCCGAACGCCCCGGCCACCGCCGGGGTCAGGCCCGTGTCCGTCACCAGGACGTCCACCTGTGAGGTCGCGCAGATACGGGCGAAGGCGCGGACGCCCAGTTTGCTGGAGTCGGCCGCGATGACGACCCGGCGGGCGCGTTCGCACAGCAGGCGGTTGACCGAGGCCTCGTCCTCGTGGCGGGTGGCCGCGCCGTCCGCGGGGTCGAAGCCGTCCACGCCCAGGACCGCCGTGTCCACCGCGAGCTGCCCGAGGACCTGTTCGGCGAGCGGTCCCGTCAGCTCGTAGGACTGGGGGCGGGCCACGCCGCCGGTCAGGACGATCTTGAACTGCGGGCGGATCACCAGCTCGCCCGCGATGTTGAGGGCATTGGTCACCACGGTGAGCGCCGGGGAGCCCTGGGCCAGGTCGGGGCGTCCCGCCAGGGCCCGCGCCACCTCGGTGGTCGTCGTCCCGCCCGTCAGGCCGATCACCTCGCCCGGCGCGATCAGGGCCGCCACCGCCTCGCTGATCCGGCGCTTCTCGGCGGCGCGGCGCGACGTGCGGTAACGCAGCGGGAGTTCGTACGAGACCCCGTGCAGCACCGCTCCGCCGCGCGTGCGGACCAGCAGCTGCTGTTCGGCGAGCTGGTCGAGGTCGCGGCGGATGGTCGCGGCGGACACGCCGAGGGCCTCGGCAGCCGGTTCCACCTCCAGCTCGCCCCGCTCCACGAGCAGGTCCAGCAGTGCCTGCCAGCGCTCCTTGCGGGTCATCGGCCGCCCCCTTCGGTGTTCTGCGACATTCGTTCCACGGCGTTTTCGACGGCCGCCATCGGCCCACCCGGCGACACTAACTCAGCCGATCGACCCGTTGATGCTTGAAGTTGCGTGAAACAGCCCGATATCTTGCAGGAAAACGCATTCTTACGGTCACGCAGTCACGCAGTCACGCAGTCACGTATTCACCATCCAGACCCGTCTGTCGCACGAGGGAGCCTGTATGAGTCACGTCGCGTACGAGTTGGGCACGCAGCCCGCATGCTGGGAGCGGGCCGCCGAACTGGCCCCGGCCCGGCGGGCGGTGCTCCCGCAGCCGGGGGAGCGTACCGCGATCGTCGGGTGCGGGACCTCGTACTACATGGCCCGCGCGGCCGCCGTGCTGCGCGAGGAGGCCGGGCAGGGCGAGACCGACGCCTTCCCCGCCTCGGAGTTCCCGCGCCACCGGCGCTACGACCGGGTCGTGGCCCTGACCCGGTCCGGTACCACCACCGAGGTACTGGACCTGCTGGCCGGGCTCCGGGACGCGGGCGTGCCCACGACCGCCGTCGTCGGCGATCCGGCGACCCCGGTGATGACGGCCGCGGACGAGCTCGTCGTCCTCGACTTCGCCGACGAACAGTCCGTCGTGCAGACCCGGTTCGCGACCACCGCCCTCACCCTGCTGCGCGCCCACGTCGGGCTGCACACCGCCACCGTCGTCGCCGACGCCCGCAGCGCCCTCGTCGAGCCGCTCCCCGACGGGATCGCCGGCCGCGGGCAGTTCACCTTCCTCGGCCGCGGCTGGAGCGTCGGGCTCGCCGACGAGGCCGCGCTGAAGATGCGCGAGGCCGCGCTGTCCTGGGCCGAGTCCTACCCGGCGATGGAGTACCGGCACGGGCCGATCAGCGTCTCCGGACCCGGCACCGTCACCTGGTCGCTCGACGAGGATCCCGACGGGCTCGCCGAACAGGTGCGCGCCACCGGCGCCCAGTGGGTGCCCGGGCGGCTCGACCCGCTCGCCGAGCTGGTCCGCGTCCACCGCCTCGCCCTCGCCGTCGCCGCCCACCGGCAGCTGGATCCGGACGCGCCGCGCCACCTCACCCGGTCGGTGATCCTCACCACCGGCGAGGAGGCGGTCCGATGAGCCTCGTCGCCGCGGGCGACCTCGTCCTGGAGGCGGCCACGGCCGGCCGGGCCGTCGCCGCCTTCAACATCATCACCCTGGAGCACGCCGAAGCCGTGGTCGCCGGGGCCGAAGCGGCCGGCCTGCCGGTCATCCTCCAACTCAGCGAGAACGCCGTGAAGTTCCGCGGCGGTCAGCTGCTGCCCATCTCCCGGGCCGCCGCCGCCTGCGCGGAGGCCGCCGCGGTCCCCGTCGGCCTGCACCTCGACCACGTCAAGAGCCCCGAACTGCTCCGGCGGGCGTGCGACGCGGGGTACAGCTCGGTGATGTACGACGCCGCGCAGCTCCCGTACGCCGAGAACCTGGAGGCCACCCGGTCCGCCGCCGACTGGGCGCACGCCAACGGGCTGTGGATCGAGGCCGAGCTGGGAGAGGTCGGCGGCAAGAACGGCGCCGCACCGCTGGACCCGCACGCGCCCGGTGCCCGTACCGACCCCGACGAGGCCCGGCGGTTCGTCGCCGACTCCGGGGTCGACGCCCTCGCCGTCGCCATCGGCAGCAGCCACGCGATGACCAGCCGGACCGCGGCCCTGGACCACGTGCTGCTGGCCCGGCTGGCCAAGACCGTGGACGTGCCGCTCGTCCTGCACGGCTCCTCCGGACTGCCGGACGCCGAACTCGCGGCGGCCGTCGCGGGCGGCATCCGCAAGGTCAACATCGGCACCGCGCTCAATGTGGCCATGACCGAAGCCATCCGCACCCACCTGACCCCGGCGGACCCCCGGCCGTACCTGACGGCCGCCCGTACGGCGATGACGGTGACGGCCACGGCTATGATCGGCGCGCTGAACTGACGGACCACGGAAGGCGGCGATCATGAGCGTGCAGCCGGAACACCAGCGGGGCCACACGGACCGCCGCCGGTTCCTGCTGATCGCCGGCCTCCCGCTGCTGACGGCGGGCGCGGGCCTGACGTACCTCCTGTGGCCGGGGCCGACCCGGCCGTCCGGGCCCGAGGTCCGTACCGACACGGAGCCGCTGAACCGGCGGCTCCTGCTGTTCCTCGGCGAGTTGACCGACGCGCACTGGATGGGCTACGACATCGACGAGTCAGGCGGCGGTGACCGGAGCATCCCGGGCCCCGACTCCCGGGTCCGCCTGGTCGGCGTCGCCCACCTGTCGGCCGGCGGTGCGGCCGCGATCACCGGCAGGCCCGAGCACGCCTTCGCCCCCGCCACGCCGTCCGAGCTGCCCGACCCGTTGAAGCAGTACGTTCCCGCCGCGGCCTGGCAGCACAGCCCGGGCTTCGACGCCTACGCGAACGAAACGGGAGCGGAGGGCAATCCCTCGGGCCGGTACCTCTTCGACACGGCCGGCGACCTCGTCCAGTTCGACATCATGTACCTCTACACCTGACGGCGGGCGTCGCCGGGGGATCAGCGCGGTGTGAGGCGGGCCCGGTGGCACTGGATCCCGTGCCACTCGGCCCGGCCCGGGCGGGCGCCCCGGTCCAGGGTCCGGGTGCCCTCGGCGAGCGCCAGGGCGCCGTCGGTGGACAGCACGAGGACGACGAACCAGGTGGTCCGCTCGGGTTCGACGGTCTCGTCGTAGTACCAGTCGGCGGTGACGCGGGCGTCCCCACCGAGGAAGGGGCGCTGCAGGAAGTCCTGTACGGCCGGCGGGAAATGGCCGAGGACGCCCTGCGCCTCCGGGACGAGGTCCAGCCGCAGCACCGGAGCTCCCGGCAACCCCGGGGCGGTGGCCCGGCCGTCCGGCGCGGGCCGCCCGTCGAAGGTCCGGCTGTGCAGCGAACCGGGCTCGACGCGGGCCCGCTGCCCGCGGAACTCGGCCACCTCGCCCTGCTGCACCTGGCCGACCCGGCACAGCCCGCGGTCCCCGACGACCACTGCGGAGGGGCGCCCGTCGGAATTCGGCCCGGCCCACCAGGTCAGGCACCGGCCGGCCTTCTCCAGCAGCCGTGCCCGTACGTCCCCCGGAAGCAGCTCCCAGTACGCGTGCCGGGCCGGGACCCCGGAGTCGACGGGAAGCCCGCCCGGCTCGTGGATCTGCGTCACCGCCCGCGTGAACTCGGGGTCCTCGCGGCGCCATGCGTCGATGTCCATGTCCGCCCATTGTGCGGCAGGAAGTCCAACCGCACCGACGTTTGCGGGAGTTGAGGGGCGGGGCGGTCTCAGATGCCGATGGCCCCGTCGATGCGTTCGCGCAACAGGTCGGCGTGCCCGTTGTGCCGCGCGTACTCCTCGACCATGTGGATCAAAACCCAGCGCAGCGACACCGTCCCGCGCCAGGCGTCGACGGCCTCGACCTCCAGGTCGGGCGCCTCGGCGACGAAACGTTCGGCGAAGGCCACCTCGGTGCGCCACGCCTCCCAGGCCGCCCCGACCGCTGCGGGATCGGTGGACAGCGCTCCGTCGAAGTCCCCGTCGGGATCGTCCGCCGAGGAGAACAGCGGCGGCGCGTCCTCGCCCGCCAGGACCTGCCGGAACCAGCGGCGCTCGACGTCGGCCAGCATCCGCCGTTCGTCCCCGGTCGCGGGGCCGCTGAAGCGGCCGTCCCGCTCGGGTTCGACGAAGAATTCCGCTCTGCTGCGTGGGCTCGTCATGGTCGAGAGTATGAACGGCGTGCCCGAACAGCCGACTCGCGGGTCCTTCCGAATTCTTGTAACAGGTTCTAGTCTGACCGCCGCCACCACAGCGACCGGCTGGACCGCGAGACTCCCGGAGGGGCCGTGCACCTCGAATACACGCCTGAGCAGCAGCAGTTGCGCACCGAGCTGCGCGCCTACTTCGCCGAGCTCGTGCCGCAGGACGTCTACGCCCGCTACGAGGACCCGGCCGCCCAGAAGCGCTTCTACCGCGACACCATCCGCCGGCTCGGCGCGGACGGTTGGCTCGGGGTGGGCTGGCCCAAGGAGTACGGCGGTCGCGGGATGACGCCGATGGACCAGTTCATCTTCTTCGACGAAGCCGCACAGGCCGTCGTACCGCTGCCCCTGATGGCGCTCAACACGGTCGGGCCGACCATCATGCAGTTCGGCACCGACGAGCAGAAGGCCTACTTCCTGCCGAAGATCCTCGCCGGGGAGATCGACTTCGCCATCGGGTACAGCGAGCCCGACGCCGGTACCGACCTCGCCGCGCTCCGCTGCAAGGCCGTCCGCGAGGGCGACGAGGAGACCGGCACCTACGTCGTCAACGGGCAGAAGATCTGGACCACCAACGGGGACACCGCCGACTGGGTCTGGCTCGCCGTGCGCACCGACCCGGACGCCCCCGCCCACAAGGGCATCACCATGCTCCTCGTCCCGACCTCGGACCCCGGCTACTCCTGCACCCTCATCAACACCCTCGCCTCGCACGACACCACGGCCAGCTACTACGAGAACATCCGTGTCCCGGCGAACCGCCGCGTCGGCCAGGAGAACAAGGGCTGGCGCCTGATCACCAACCAGCTCAACCATGAACGGGTCACCCTGGCCGCACACGGCACCATGGCCATCCGGGCCCTCCACGACGTCCAGCGCTGGGCGGCGGCGACGAAACTCGCCGACGGGCGCCGGGTCATCGACCTCTCCTGGGTCCGCGGCCGCCTCGCGCGCACCCACGCCCGGCTCGACGCGATGAAACTTCTCAACTGGCAGATGGTGGGCGCCGTCCAGGCCGGCACCCTCACCCCGCAGGATGCCTCGGCGGTCAAGGTGTACGGCTCGGAGGCGCGCCGCGACGCCTACGCCTGGCTGATGGAGATCGTCGGCGCGGCGGGCTCCCTCAAGGACGGCTCCGCGGGCGCGGTCCTCCACGGCGAACTCGAACGCGGCTACCGCAGCGCCGTGATCTTCACCTTCGGCGGGGGCAACAACGAGATCCAGCGCGAGATCATCTCCTGGATCGGCCTGGGCATGCCCCGCGTGCGCCGCTGAGGGTGCCCCCGGGCCCCGAGTTCGTCCAGCACCGCTCGTGTTCGGGGGCGGCCATCAGCTCGTCGTAGATGACTCGGTCGGGGCCGCCTTTGACCATGCCGTTCTCGTACGGCCAGGTGATGACGACAGGCGGCGCGTATCGCATCGTTGGACGTCCAGGGCCGTGTGGTGGAGGCCGGCTCGGCTGTCCGCAGGAGGGGGGCTCCGGGAGACCCGGGTTGATCCGGCCCTGGCCGGCCCGACGACTGGTGGCGAAGCTGTGGTCATGACCGACAGCAACAGTGATGTGACCGGCTTCCACGACCGTGTCGTCCTGATCACCGGCGGAACCAGCGGAATGGGCCTGGCAACCGCGCGTCTGCTCCTTGAAGCCGGCGCCCATATCGTCATCACCGGCCGCGACGATGCCCGCCTCGACCGTGCAGCCGAACAATTGGACAAGGCGTCCGACCAGGGTGCCCGTCTGTTCACGGTCCGGGCAGACTCCGCCAGCCTCACCGATCTCGACCGCCTGGCCGCCCTGATCCGTGAACGACACGGACGTCTGGACGGGGTGTTCGCCAATGCCGGGGTCGGCGTGTTCCAGCGCAGTGGCGAGGTCACCGAGCGGGACTTCGATCTCAGCGTCGACGTCAACTTCAAGGGGGTGTTCTTCACCGTCCAGAAGGTGCTGCCGCTGCTCGAGGCGGCGGGCGGCGGATCGATCGTGCTCAACGCCTCGTGGACCCTGCACCGGGGCCTGGCCGTCGCACCGGTGTATGCGGCCACGAAGGCCGCCGTCCACAATCTGGCCCGCACACTGGGCAGTGATCTCGCCGGGCGCGGCATCCGGGTCAACTCGATCAGCCCGGGCTACATCGTCACCGAGATGTTCGATGCCGCCAACCCGGACCCTGCCTCGCACGATGCCATCCGCGCCCAGGTGCCGCTGAGGCGGCTCGGCCAGGCCCAGGACATCGCCGAGACCGTCGCCTTCCTCCTTTCCCCGCGGTCGTCCTACATCACCGCCCAGGACACTCGCCGGAGTGAGCGTCGACTACTACACCCGGATGGAACAGGGCCGCGTGCCCAACCCCTCGGGCGCGGTACTCGACGCCCTCGCCCGCGCCCTGCGGCTGGACGGGGATGCCACCCGGCACTTGCACCGCCTCGTCCGACCGCAGCCCGCCGCCCGGCACGTTCCCCAGAGCCAGGCGCGGCCGCAAGGCGTACGCCCCATGCTCCAGCGGTTGCTGGACGATCTGGTGGACATGCCAGCGATGGTGATGGGCCGACGCATGGACATACTGGCCTGGAATACGGCAGCGGTCGCCCTCTTCGGCGACTACGCGGATCTGGACCCAGCCGAACGCAACATCGCCCGCATCACCTTCCTCGACGAGACGTCCCGGGAGCTGTATGCGGACTGGGACTCCTGCGCCCGCGAGAACGTGGCCTACCTCCACATGGACGCAGGGCGGCACCCCGAGGACCCCCGTTTGGCGAGCTTGATCGGCGAACTGTCGATGAAGAGCGAGGACTTCCGCCGCTGGTGGGCCGAGCATCCAGTGCAGGACAAGACCTCGGGTACCAAGCGATTCCACCATCCGGTGGTCGGCGATCTGCAACTCGCCTACGAGACCCTGCGCCCGACGGACGACCCGGATCAGGCCTTGATCACGTATGGCGCCGAGCCGGGCAGCCCCTCGCACGACGCCCTGCGGATGCTGCTGGCCTGGGCCACCGAGGCTCCTTCCCCCATGCCGGCCGACGACCGCGCGCGCTGACCTTCCGGGCAGTCCCGGCCTCTCCGTCGGCGACCCCGCACCTGCGTCAGACGCGCCATCGGTCAATGCGCGAGCCGTCTGGATCCTGGGGGGGCATGGCGAAGGGCTCCACCCGGCGCGTACTTACGGGTGGAGCCCTTCACTGTGAGACGTGACTGCGTGGTCGGGCTACTCCTGCGCGGTGCGCCGGCGCCGCATCCACCACGTCAGGGTGACGCCGGCCGTTGCCAGTGCAGCGGCGACACCGGCGATCAGGCCCACCGGTGTGTTGGAGCCGGTGTCGGCGAGGTCGCCGTCGGGGTCCTCCGGTGTGGGTGGCGTGTTGTCACCGCCGCCGGGGTTCGTGGGGTCCGGGGCCGGGGTCGTCGGGGGGTTGGTCGGCTTGCCGGTGCCCGACGGGGTCGGTGTCGGGGTGGGGTCGTCACCGGGATCTTCGCCGCCCGGGTCCTCGCCGCTGCCGTCCGTGGCCGGGCCTGCGCCGAGGTACAGGGTGTCGAGGTCCCGGTAGGAGGCGTCATCGGACTTGCCGGAGTTGACGGTGGTGTTGTCCAGGTCACGGTTCTCGGTGTCGAACTGGGCCTTGGGGATGTTCTGCTTGGGCTGCTTGGAGAAGTCGACGCCGCCGACGCCCTGCTTGTACAGCTTGCCGCCGTACTCCAGCTCGAACCATTCGATGCCCTCCTTGATGGACTGCATGTACGTGTCCCAGACCTTTTCACGGGTCCAGTCCTCATGCGGAGCGCGGATCGGCCAGGCCGAGACGTCGTTGGAGTTGATGATGTCGTGGAAGTCCGTCGGGGACTTGGCATCCTGCTGACGGATGTACTCGGCGGCGACGCGGGCGTTGTAGACGGCGCGCAGCTCGGCGTACTTGGGGTCCTTGTTCACCCGCTCCTGGATGACCGGGACGATGTTGGCGTTGACCGACCGTTCGATGGCCTTCTTCTCGGCGTCCGAGAGGTCGGTGCATTCGGTGGAGCCGGGGACGGTGTAGTCGACGTCCAGCCACTGGGCGGAGACGTCCATCGGCGATTCGAGGATGTAGATCCCGCCGTCCTGCTCGCGGACCTTGGCCTCGTCGGGCTCGATCCAGAAGCGGGTACCGGGGAAGCAGGGGATGCCGTTGCGGCGCGGCGCGGTGTCCCAGTACAGCCTGCCCCCGGGATGCTTGTCGGGGTTCAGGGCCTCGGAGAAGTCGTGCTTCATGACCAGGTCGGCGTCGAGGAGGACGCGGCCGGCGTCGGTCTTGCCGAACTTGGCGTCCATGACCTTGTCCGGCTGGTCCGGGTTCAGGTTGACCCAGAACTTTTCGGGGGTCAGGGCGAGCCAGGTGAACAGGGCGTCGGAGGAGAGCTGCATCCTGGCTTCGCCGCCGAAGCCGGGGTTGTTGTCCGGGTCGGGCATCTGGTCGGCGCGCATGGAGTAGCTCATGCCCTTGCCCTTTTCGAGACCGCCGACGTACCGGAGTTCCATGGTGGTGAAGTCGACGCCGCCCGGGCCGCCCCGGGGGAGGGTGCCCCTCGGGTCGAGGCGGTTGGCGTCCCGCTGGTAGCGCTTCGCCTCTTCCAGGGTCTTCCCGGAGGACAGGGCCCGGTCGTTGGCGGGGCCGCGGGTGCCGCACGTGTTGGCGCCGACCGCCGAGAGCTGCGTTGTTCCGGTCTGGCAGGCGGGCGCGAACCACCGCTGATGGTCCGAATACCCCTTGATCGGGGTGGTCTTGGGCACCGGGTTGTACATGCGCTGGTTTCCGCGCACCTGCCCGGTCTTCCCGTTCCGCATGTTGCGGACGTCGCGCTCCAGGTCGTCGATGAGCTTGGCCTGGCCCTTGGTGAAGGGCTTCGCGCCGGTGAAGCGGAACTTGTGGTCGGGCAGCGACTTGGCGACGACCCGGTCATTCGCAAGCTGCTGCGCCGTCAGCTTCGAGTTCGACTTGAACTCGTTGAACTCTTTGTTCTTCTGGTTGTAGGCGTCGTACCGGCGCTCGCCGACCTTGTCGCCGTTCTTGTCGAACAGCTCGACGGTGACCTCGCACAGCCAGTCCGGGCCGATCAGCTTGTAGTCCTTGACGAGCTGCCGTTCGAAGCCCGAGCCCTTGTGGTTGTTGATCTGGTTGCGGATGTACCGCTTGTCGAACCAGTGCTTGAACCCCAGGTTCTCCTTGTTCGCGAAGTACCGGGCGTAAATCTCCATCGCCCGGTCCGCAGGCTTCCCCGACGCGTTGGCGATCTTCTTCCATGCCTCGACGTTCTTGTCCAGGTCCCCGGGGACCTTCGACAGGGCCTCGGTCTTCTGGGCAGCTGTCGGTGTCTGAAGGCCGTCGTACGCCTGTCCCGGAAGGTCGAAGTCGAAGTTCCTGGGGAGGGCAGTGTCCTTGTACAGGTTCCCGGTCGGGTTGTCGGGGAACCCGGAGTCCGGCGGTGTCGTCGGGGCGGTCGGGAGGCCGTTGCGGGTGTCGCAGCGCTTCCCGGATCCCGCCTTCATCTTCGCCGAGACCGGCGGTAACTTCGGTGGTGCGGCCTCGACGGCCTGGAGTCCGGTTGTGACGATCGCGGCCGTCAGGCCGACAGCGGCCGTGAACCTGGCCGCGAACCGCCACTTGGACGGTATGCGAATGTGTAAGTTCAAGAGCTCGTCTTTCCCTCTCCGGTGGGGCCTTGAGGGGGTGCGGGCGGCGCGTGGGCCCCCGTGACGTGTACGCGCCACCTCGACCACCATAGCCCTCACCAGTCACAAGTAAAGACGAGTTAAGGCGTGTCGACGAAGCGCCAACACCACTGTGGAGGCAGCCAGTTCACACGTCGCCCTCAGCCCCAGGGGCACCCGCCGGCTTGCGCCTAGACGAAGTACAAGCCCTCCATGTCCCTCACCGCGGCTTCGGAGTGCCGCACACGGAACGCCGTCGTCTCCATCTCCTCCCACCCCCACGGATCCGAGTGCCCGAGCGCCAGGCCCCCCAGGCCGGCCCAGTAGACCTCGTTCGCGGGCGCGTCCAGGTCGACGCCCGCGTTGTCCACCATCCACCCTCTGAGATCCAGGGACGCGATCACCGCACCCGGATCGCCCGACATGACGAACGGCTCGTCATCCGGCCATCCCGATGCGTGGAACATCGCTCCGTCCGGCAACCACACGATGTTCTCGGTGTGCTCCATCCCCCCGTGGTAGGAGACCCGTCCCACGATCCGCGCATCCGGGAACCGCTCCCGTAACTCCTTCGCGGCCGACCGGAGCGGCTCGTCGTTGCCGTCGGTCGCGAACGCGGGAGTCGCGATGCTCAACATGCCGCCCCACGCGGCAGCGTGCACGATGTCCAGATCAGACCGTGCTGCCGAGGGGAGCGGGGTCTGTGCGGAGCGCGGCCCGAGGTCCTCCAGGACGGCCTCGATGCCCTCGAAGGACTCGACGAACGCGCGTGCGCGTTCGGGGTCATTGGGGGGCAGGTTGCGGGCGTCGACATTGAATGGCGCCTCGAACGCTGTCAAGTGGCACAGACTCATCGAGCCGCGCACGATCCGGTCCGGCGCAGAGGTCCAGTAGGTGTTCTCGTTCATGCGGGCCACCGTAACGGCCGGCGATGACAGAAGTGCCGTTGCCCAGGCGGTCGGTTGAGCAGGGTGGCGTTGCGTGAGACCGCCCACGCCTTCTCGTCCAGCAGCGGAATTGATGCACCATCAGTACCTTGTCTGCGGGGCGGAGACCTGCCCCGTACGCACGATTCACCACTCGACTCAACCGCTGGTCACAGGGTGTGTCACTTGGGTCCCTGGGTCACCTCGGCACGGCCGCGGGCAGCGGTTCGCGGGCCGTGTGCCAGGCGGGCGGGAGTGCGGCGACGCCCGTGCGGGCGGCGATGACCCCGCCCGCGATGGCGCACGTGGTGTCGATGTCGCCGCGCCCGCCGACGGTGGACCACAGGCCCTCGTGCAGGTCGTCGAGGTGGCCCGCCGCGCACCAGAGGGCGTACGGGACGGTGTCGGGCCCGGACATCCGGTAGCCGGAGCCCAGGACCTCCGCGGCGTGCCGGACGGAGGTGTGCTCCGGCATGCGCGCCGCGATCCGCACCCCGGACCGGACGTCGCCGACGGGGAGCCGTTCGGCGACGGCCCGGAGGAAGGCCGGCCGCGCCGGGGCAGGGCCGCCCCGGCTGCGGGTGGCCAGCGCCGCGGCCAGGGCGACCGCCACCGCCCCGGAGACGGCCTCCGGGTGGTGGTGCGAGACCGCGCTCTGCCCGGCCGCCTGCTCGGCCACGGCATCGAGGTCGGCGGCGTGCCAGGCGCCGAGCGGGGCGACGCGCATGGCCGCGCCGTTGCCCCAGGAGCCCTGGCCGCCGAACTGTCCGGCGACCACCTCTCGCCACGGTTCGCCCGCGCCGATCCGGCGGAGCACGTCGTGCATCGAGGCACCGTAGCCGCGGTGCGCGTCCTCGGCGTAGGCCTCGGCGAGGCGCAGGGCGAGACGGTCCTGGTCCACGGCGCCGCCGCCCTCGGCGAGTTCCCGGACGAGCACGAGCGCCTGAGCGGTGTCGTCGCTCCACCGCCACAGCGGCTCCGGCGGCGGGATCCGCGCCTCCAGGGCTGCCGGGCCCTCGCGGCGCAGGATGCCGAACCAGCGGTCACCGAAGGCATCTCCGAAGGCGAGTCCGGACAGCGAGTCCAGTGCGGCGGCAGGCAGATCGATCATCGGAGCAGTATCACAAGCCGCCCGCGCCCCGGCACTGCGATTTCGGTGCGGAGGCCGGCCGGAGGTCAGCCGGAGGGCGGCAGAGCGACGAGTTCGACCTCGAAGCCGTCCTCGTTCTCCAGGTAGGCGGCGCAGTGCCGGGGGCCGCCCGCGTACGGGTGGCGGTCGGGGAACATCAGGCGCCAGCCGTGCCGGGTCGCCTCCCCGGACAGGCGCTCGACCGCGGCGGGGTCCTCGACGTGGAAGGCCAGGTGGTTCAGGCCCGGCCGGCAGCGGTCGTGCCGGTCGGCGGTGAGGGCCGGGGACTCTTCGACGACCAGGTACGTCGGTCCGAGCCGCCAGCTGCGGCCGTTCTCCCAATGCTGGAAGGGGGAGTGGCCCAGCGCCTCCAGGAGCCAGCCGAGGGAGGCGATCGCGCGGTCGAGATCCGGCACCCAGAGTTCGACGTGGTGCAGCGTGCCGCTGACCGGCCGGCTCATCCGTAGAGCTCCCGGGCGCGGTCGAGGTCCACCGGCCCGTTCTGGGGCAGCTGCAGGAAGTGGTCGAGCTGCCATGCCTGGGCACTGGCCGCCTGGCGGTTGGTGGTGGTCACCCACGGCGGGTAGACGCGGAAGGCGCGCTTTCCGCCGGAACCGTCCGTCGACACCACCCCGTGCCGCTGCAGCGCCTCCCTCGGGAGCACGAACTGCCCGGCGCGGTCTCCGTCGCGGGTGCCGATGACGAAGAGGTCCACGGGGTCCGCGGCGTCGAAGGGCTGGATGGGCCCGCCCGCGGACCGCTTCCAGACGGTGACGAACTGGCCGACCTTGGTGGGCGTCGTCCGCGCCGCGCGGAACCGGACGGAGCGGCCGTCCAGGGTGAAGGTGTGGGCGGCGTACTCCGCGCTCTCGGCCTCGGGGACCGGTTGCGAGCAGGTGAATCCGCAGGGGTCGTAGACGAGCGCCTTCGCCGCTGCGAGGTCCGCGTGGACCGCGACGGTGTCCGTCCACGGTGCGGGATGGGCAGGGGATGTCGGCGCGCGGTGCTTCGTCGTCATGCCCTCACCCTGTCACGGCCGGGACCGGACCATGACCGGGCCCGGGGACGGGGCTGCCGGCCGGCCCGGGCGGGCCTGCCGGCCGTGTGTTCAGTCGAGGTCGACGTGGACGCTGGTGGACTTCACACGGGCGACGGCCCGGACGCCGACCGCGAGCCCGAGTTCCTCGACCGCCTCGCGGGTCAGCAGGGAGACCACCCGGTGCGGGCCGGACTGGATCTCGACCTGGGCGGCGACGTCGCCGAGCCGCACCGCCGTCACGATCCCGGGCAGTGCGTTGCGGACCGAGGTGGTGGACTCGCCGTCGCCCTCGGTCGCCTCCTGGGCGAGCGCCACGCAGAAGGCCGCCAGATGCACGCCCTCGACCATCCGCCTGTTGCCGTCCCGCAGGGTCGGGAAGCGGCCCGCGTCCGCCCAGCGGCGGGCGGTGTCGGTGCTGACGCGGAGGAGTTGAGCGGCTTCGCCGATCGTGTAGAGCTGCACGCCGCAACTCTATGCCCGCCGCAGCGGCCCCGGATCGGTAGGCTGGCACCGCCGGGCGCCCGCGACGTGGAGGCACGCAGTGGAGGTACGGATGGGGAACACCGCGACCGGCCCGGCCGAGCCGACCGGCCCGATCGAGCCGACGGCCCCGCGCCCACGCGGCGGGGCCGACCCCGGACTGTACGGCCCGTCCTCCGTCACCTGGCAGTGCCACGGCGACCCGATGATGTGGATCGCGGGCATCCGGGCGCTCTACCTCCAGGCCCTCCACCCCCGCGCCGTCCGCGGGGTCATGGAGAATTCGGCCGCTTTCGACCGGCACGGCAACGGCGGGGGCGACGCCTGGGGGCGCCTGCTGCGCACCGCCGACTTCGTCGGCACCCTCACCTACGGCACCACCGAGGCCGCCGAACGCGCCGGCCTCCGCGTCCGGACGATCCACCGCAAACTGTCCGCCACCGACCCGGACACCGGCGAACGCTTCCCGGTCGACGACCCCGCGCTGCTGCTGTGGATCCACTGCGCGCAGATCGACAGCTTCCTGCACGTCCTGCGCCGATCCGGCGTCCCCCTCACCCCCGCCCAGGCCGACCGCTACGTCGACGAGAACCGGGTCAATGCCCGCCTGGTCGGACTCGACCCGGCCGACGTACCCGCCGACACCGCCGGACTCGCCGCCTACTTCGACCGGATCCGCCCCGAACTCGCGGCCGGCCCCGACGCCCTCGCCGTCGACGACTTCCTGCGCGGCCCGCCCGTGCACCCCCTCCTCGTGCGTGGCCGAAACCTGCTGTGGCCACACGTCGCGGGTCTGGCATACGGTTCCCTCCCCGGCTGGGCACACCGGCTGTACGGTCGGCCCGCACCGGACCCGCGCAGCGTCACCCGGCGCCTGCGCCTCACCGGCCTCGTGCTGCGCAGCATTCCCGCAGGTCTACGCTGGCAGCTGCCTCCAGGTCACATCTTGAAAGCGATGCGTCGCATGGGCCCCGGGAGTCGCCCCTCGCCGTACACACTGCGTACATCAGCGGCCATACTGGACCGGCCGGGGAGGGCGTAGCACGACAACGGGGGCGGCTTCAAGACATGGCGGAGTCCAGACTGATCCAGGGCCGGTACCGGTCGCTCGATCTGATCGGGCGCGGCGGGATGGGCGAGGTGTGGCGCGCCCGCGACGAATCGCTGGGCCGGCAGGTCGCCGTGAAGTGCCTCAAGCCGATCGGCGCCGAGCAGGACGCCCACTTCACGCAGGTGCTCCGCGAGCGGTTCCGGCGCGAGGCCCGCGTGGCCGCGTCCCTCCAGCACCGCGGGGTCACCGTCGTCCACGACTTCGGTGACGACAGTGCCGCGGGCGGCCCCCTCTACCTCGTCATGGAACTCCTCGAAGGCCGCAACCTCAGCCAGCTCCTGGAGGACAACGACGCCCGGCCGCTCCCCGTGGACGTCGTCGTCGACATCGCCGAGCAGATGGCCGCCGCCCTCGGCTACACCCACGACCAGGGCGTCGTCCACCGCGACCTGAAGCCCGCCAACATCATGCGGCTCACCGACGGCACCGTGAAGATCTGCGACTTCGGCATCGCCCGCCTCGCCCACGACATCGGCTTCACCGCCAAGCTCACCGGCGGCGGCATGGCCATGGGCACCCCGCACTACATGTCGCCCGAGCAGATCGCGGGCGGCGAGGTCGACCACCGCAGCGACCTCTACTCCCTCGGCTGCGTGCTCTACGAGATCGCCACCGGCGCCCCGCCCTTCGACCTCGGCGACTCCTGGTCGGTGCTGGTCGGCCACCGCGACAACACGCCCGTGCCGCTGCGCGAGCACCGCCCCGAGCTCCCCGGCTACTTCGATCAGGTGGTCCTGGACCTGCTCGCCAAGCGCCCCGAGGACCGGCCGGGCGACGCCCGCCACGTGCACCGCCGGCTCGTCGAGGCACGGGTCGGACCGGGCGGGCTGCCCGGCGCCCAGGCCCCGCTGCCGGCCTGGGCCCGCGGGATGACCGCCGGACGCAAGGCCGGGATCGACGCCCGACCCGCCAGCGGCGAATGGGCCGTGCTCACCGGTGCCTGGACGGCCGCGCGCCCCGCGGGCCGTCCCGGCGCCACCATCGTGCGCCCCGCGCCCGCCGAGGACCCCCGGCTCACCGCGGCGTACGGTTTCCCGCGCCCCGCCGGCCCCCGCGACAGCGGTCCCGACGCGCTCGCCGCCGGTCACGCCCGGGCGTACGCCCTCAGCCGCGCCGGCCGCCCCGAAGAGGCGCTCGCCGGGTACACGGCCGTGGCCGAGGGACGTGCCCGGGTACTCGGCGCGGACCACGCCGACACCCTCGCCGCGCGCCAGGAGACGGCGTACGAACTGGGCCGGCTCGGCCGTCACCAGGAGGCGCACGACGTGTACCGCGCGGTCCTCGTCGCCCGTGAGCGCACCATGGGCGCGCTCCACCCCGACACCCTGCGCTGCCGGCACAACCTGGCCTGCTCGCTGGGCGCGCTGGGCCGGTTCGCGGACGCCCATGCCACCGCCGCCGCGGTAGCCGCCGACCGGGCGGCCGTCCTGGGCGCCGAGCACGCGGACACCCTGCTGACCCGGTACGAGGCGGCGTACGCCCTCGGCCGCCTGGAGCGCTGGCAGGAGGCCCTGGCGGCCTTCCGCGAGGTCGCCGCCGTACGGGACCGGGTGCTCGGCCGCGACCACCCCGACACCCTGGCCGCCCGCTACGAGGTCGGCATCGCGCTCGGCCGCACCGGGAACAGCGCCCGGGCCCTCGACCTGTTCCGGGCCCTGGTCCGCGACCGCACCCGCGCCTACGGGGTCACCGACCCGGAGACACTCCGCGCCCGGCACGTCCTCGGCGTCAACCTGGGCCGGCTGGAGCGATGGGAGGAAGCGGTGGCCGAGGCCCGCCAGGTGGGCGCCCTGCGCGCCGAGGTGCTCGGCCCCGAGCATCCGGACACCCTGGTCAGCCGCCGGGAACTGGCCGGAGGGCTGGGCCGGCTGGGCCGCTGGGACGAGGCGCTGCCCCTCTACCGGGACCTCTCCGGCATCCGCGAACGGGCCCTCGGCGACGACCATCCCGACACGGTCCTGGCCCACGCCGACGAGGCTCACTGTCTGGAGCGGCTCGGCCAGGTGTGCTACCAAGAGCCATGACGACCTTCGGGCGGGACGTGTACGACGACGTGATCGTGGGCGGTGGGCACAACGGCCTGGTGGCCGCCGCGTACCTGGCCCGGGCGGGCCGCTCGGTGCTGGTCCTGGAGCGGCTCGCCGCCACGGGCGGGGCGGCGATCTCCAGCCGCCCCTTCGTGGGCGTCGACGCCAGACTCTCGCGCTACTCGTACCTCGTCTCCCTGCTCCCCGCGAAGATCGTGCGCGACCTCGGCCTGAAGTTCGCCGTACGCCGGCGCACGATCTCCTCGTACACGCCCACCGAGCGCGGCGGGCGGCCCGGCGGACTGCTCGTCGGCGGCGGCGAGCAGCGCACCCGGGAGTCCTTCGCGCGGCTGACCGGTTCGGAGCGGGAGTACGAGAGCTGGCGCGACTTCTACGGGACCACGGGGCGGGTCGCCGGGAAGGTCTTCCCGAGCCTGACCGAGCCCCTGCCCACCCGGGCGGAGCTGCGGGCCCGGATCGACGACGAGGCCGCGTGGCGGATGCTCTTCGAGGAACCGCTCGGGCAGGCCGTGGAGCGGTACTTCGCCGACGACCTGGTCCGCGGGGTGGTCCTCACGGACGGGCTCATCGGTACGTTCGCCGACGCGAACGACCCCTCCCTCGCGCAGAACCGATGCTTCCTCTACCACGTCATCGGCGGCGGCACCGGGGACTGGGACGTGCCGGTCGGCGGGATGGGCGCTCTGACGGACGCGCTCGCTGCCGCCGCCCGGGCGGCCGGGGCGCAGATCGCCACCGGCCACGAGGTGCTGCGGATCGACACGGACGGCACCGCCCCGGCCGAGGTGGTGTTCCGCACGGCGACGGGGGAGGGCCGCGTCGTCGGCCGGACCGTGCTGGTGAACGCCTCGCCGCGGGCCCTCGCCGAACTCCTCGGCGAGACCCCGCCCGAGGGCCCGGGTGCGGCTCCCGAGGGCGCCCAGCTCAAGGTCAACATGCTGCTGCGCCGACTGCCCCGGCTCCGGGACACCGGCGTGGACCCCCGCGAGGCCTTCGGCGGCACCTTCCACATCGCCGAGGGCTACGCCGAACTGGCCCGGGCCCACGCGGAGGCAGCCTCCGGCGAACTGCCCTCCGTACCGCCCTCGGAGATCTACTGCCACTCGCTGACCGACCCGACGATCCTCGGGCCGGAGCTGGTGGAACAGGGCTACCAGACGCTCACCCTCTTCGGACTGCACGCCCCGGCCCGGCTGTTCGGACACGACAACCAGCAGGCCCGCGAGGTCCTGCTGACGGCCACCCTCGCGCAGCTCGACGCGCATCTGGACGAACCGCTCACGGACTGCCTCGCCTTCGACGCGGACGGCCGCCCGTGCATCGAGGCGAAGACCCCCCTGGACCTGGAGCGCGAACTGCGGCTGCCGGGCGGCCACATCTTCCACCGCGACCTGTCCTGGCCGTACGCCGACGGGGGCAGTGGCCGCTGGGGCGTGGAAACCGCACACCGCAACGTCCTGCTGTGCGGGGCGGGCGCGGTCCGCGGCGGTGGAGTCAGCGGCGTCCCCGGCCACAACGCGGCGATGGCCGTTCTCGGGCACTAGGGCCGTCCCTTTCGGATCCTGCCGGGCCCGCGGCGTCCGTCGCCGCGGTGCAGCCCGGTGGGGCGGATGGCCGAAATCAGCCGGGGTGGGCCGCCCTCACGCCTAAAGTCCTACTCGGGAGTAACTTGAGTGGTGGCAGCGAAATGAGTGACAGGGTGCGCGCCGTCAACCGGGTCAACTGGCGCTCGGGCGACCCCGATTTCTTCGCGGCGGCGAAGGAGGCGCTGGGCGGCGACCTGCCGGACGCCGAGGCGCGGGCGCTGCTCAACACCCTGGAGCCGGACGAGTCCGCGGCGATCGGGGCCGCCGATGCCCGCGGGCTGCCGGAGAAGTGGGGTCGGCTGCCGCGCACGTTCTTGCGCTTCACCGAGGACCGCGCCATCCGGGCGGGGAAGGGCCCTGCCCGGGTGCGGCGTCGTTCGGCCGGGCCCGGCCGGCAGGGTCTACGCGACCGGCTCGATGACGACGATCGGGATCTCGCGGTCCGTCTTCGCCTGGTACTCGTCGTACGCGGGCCAGTGCTTGACCATCACCGGCCAGTACGCGGCGCGCTCCTCGGGCGTGGCGGTACGGGCCGTGCCCTGCATGACCTTCGGGCCGACCTGGATGCGGACCGTCGGGTGCTCGGACAGGTTCCGGTACCAGAGCGGGTGCGCGGGATCACCGCCCTTGGATGCGACGACCAGGTAACTGCCGTCGGCCTCGCCGTAGATGAGCGGGGTACGGACCGGCTTGCCCGACACCCGGCCGAGGGTGGTGAGCAGGAGGGTCTGGGTTCCGTTCCAGTACTGGCCCTCGGAGCCGCCCGAACCCACGTACAGCTTCACGTGGTCCAACTGCCAGGTGCCCTCCCTGGGGTCGGTCGGGTCGTCCCAATCGATGTCGGTCGTCATGGGGATCTGCCTGCCTTTGCGTTGAAACAGTCAACGAACCTCACCAACGAGTCCCAACGCCCGCGGGCACGGTGTGCATTCCGTCCGGGAGCGCGAATCCGTCGAACAGCGCATCCATTGCCCGGTACGCGGCGCCGGCCGGCGTGGCCCGGACGGCGAGGTCGCGGACGGCCACGGCGAGGGGGTGGGTGAGAGCGGCGATCCGGCCCGCCCGGCGGGCGCGGACGCGGATGGCGTCGGTGCGTGCGCACCGGGCCGCGCTGTAGGCGGCGAGCGCGGCCGGGACGTCCGCCGGGCCGGTGTCGGCCAGCAGATGGCCGAGGACCACGGCGTCCTCGACGGCCTGGCAGCCGCCCTGCCCGAGGTTGGGGGTCATGGCGTGGGCGGCGTCGCCGAGCCAGGCCAGGCGCCCGTGGTGGAAGCGGGGGAGCGGGGCGGCCAGGTCGTACAGGTCGTGCTGGAGGACGGCCCCCGGGTCGATCCGCTCCAGCAGGGCGGGGATGGGGTCGTGCCACGTGCCGTAGCGGCGCAGGAGTTCGCTGCGGAGGTCGGCGGGGCGGTGCCCGGCGGGGGCGACGGCGGTGGCGTAGAGGTAGATCCGGCCGTCGGCGAGCGGGACGACACCGAAGCGCTCGCCGCGCCCCCAGGTCTCGGCGGTCTCCGTGCCGGCGCGGCTCGCGGGGGCGGGCAGGACCGTGCGCCAGGCGGTCTCCCCGCTGTGGCGCAGGCCCGGGTGGTCCGGGAAGTACTGACGGCGCAGCGGGCTGTGGATGCCGTCGGCGGCCACGACGAGGTCGGCGCCCGCGAGGTCGCCGGCGCCGGTGCGGACCACCGGGGAGCCGTCGGCGTCGTCCACCGAGGAGACCGCGGCGCCGTAGCGGACGGTTCCGGCGGGGAGGGCGGCGGTCAGGGCGCCGGTGAGCGCCGAGCGGTGCAGAGCGAGCGGCGGACCGCCGTAACGGGCGGCCAGTGCGGCGCCGTCGGCGCGGCTGAGCCAGCGGCCGTCCGGGCGGCGCAGGCCCATCGCGGCAGGGACGGTACGACCCGCCGCGCGGGTGGGGTCGAAGCCGATGGCGGCGAAGGCGCGCAGGGCGTTGGGGGCCAGCACGATACCGGCGCCGACGGCGGTCGGCCCGGGCGCCCGCTCGCACACGGTGACCCGCCAGCCCCGCCGGTGCAGGGCCAGGGCCGCCGTGAGTCCGCCGATCCCCGCTCCCGCCACGACCGCGTGACGCTGAACTGCCGACATGACGAGTCCTCCTCTGCCGCTTCTTCCACTGCTTCTTCCGCAGTCGAGTCGCCGGATCCTCTACATCTGTAGAGTCCGACGTTCTCACTCTACAGCTGTAGAGTGGACGGATGTCCACCACCGCGGATCGCAGAACGCTGATCGCCGACACAGCGATCGACCTCGTGGCCGCCGCCGGGCTGCGCGGGCTGACCCACCGCGCGGTCGACGGCGCGGCGGGGCTGCCGGCCGGGAGCACCTCCTACTACTTCCGTACGAGGACGGCGCTCATCGGGGCCTGCTACGCGCGCTTGGCGGAGCTGGACCTCGGTGACGTCGGCGACCTCGGAGGCGACCTCGGAGGCGACCTCGGTGGGGATCCCGGTGGGGATCCCAGTGGGGATCCCAGTGGTGCGAGTCCGCCCGTGCCCCCGGTGGCGGGCCGGGAGACCGCAGTGGCCGCGCTGGCCGGGCTCCTGCACCGCTGGCTGACGGTGGGGCGCGAGCGCCAGCTGGCCCGCTTCGAACTCAGCCTCGAAGCGGCCCGCAACCCCGAGCTGGAGGCGGACTTCCACCGCGCGGGCCACGGCGCCCGGGTCCGCGCCTCGGGCGTACTCGCCGCTATCGGGGCGCAGCGCCCCGAGGAGGCCGCCGAACTGCTGGTCGCCTGGACCGACGGACTGCTCTACGACCGGCTGGCCGGCGCCCTCGCCCGCTCCCGCCCGGCCCCGGACCTCGCCGAACTGACTTCCATCACCCGGCGGATGATCGACGCGGCCCTCGCCGAGGCCTGACCCCGCAGCGGTGGTTGTCCGGCCTCCGGCGTCGCACGGGGAACTTCCCCGGGTCGTTCGCTGTTGTTCCATATGTGGGTACGGGCGGCTTTCGCCCGCGCGTGCTCACCCGCAGACGCCCAGGCCGGCCACCCCCCCCGGTCGGCCCGGGCCCGCCCCGATCGGCCTCTCCCCCCCCTGGCCGGTCGGGGCCCGAAAACCTGGGCAGGCATCCCCCGGACGGCGCAAGACCGGCGGCGTCCGGAAGCCCGCACCGCCCCCGTCGGGGCACAGCCCGCCACCTGCCGGTTCGGGCCACGGCCGGCGCGGTGGCCCGTGCCCGGAGCGGACCGCGCGGGACGGGACGGGAGGCCGGCGCGCCGTGCCGGCGCTACGTTCCGGAGGCATGAAGCGCATATCTGGTGATCGGCACCCCGGGCCCACCCGCCGCGCCCTGCTCACCGCCGGGGCCGGCGCAGCCCTCGCGGCGGGTTGCGCGCGCGGCGGCGCCCCCGGCGCTCCGGCGGCAGCGTCCAGCGGCCCCGCCACCCCCACCGCGGCCGCCGGCGGTCTCACCCCGGGCGTGATGACGCTGTTCAAGGACCCGGCATACAACTTCAACGGACTCCTCGCGCTCGGCGCCTCGGGCGCCGGCGCCGCCGAGGTCGGCGAGGTCCTCACGGCCGTGAACGCGATCAACGGCTCCGGCCTGACCGCCCAGACGTACACGCAGACCTTCCGCACGCTCGGCGACCAGCTGCTGAAGGCACCTCCGGGTGCGCCGGCCGACGGCCAGAGCAAGCGGTTCCGGGCGCTGCGCGCCGCCCAGTACTACGGACAGGCGCTCTTCTTCGTCCTCGGCTCGGACGACCCCGGCAGCGAGGAACAGCTCTACAAGGCGGGGCGCGGGGCCTGGGACGCCTTCTGCGACCTGTGCGAGCCCGCCCCGGTGAAGGCGAACGTGCCCTACGGCACCACACCGCTGCCGGTGTGGTTCTTCCGCCCCGACGGCTCCGACACCCCTCGCCCGACGGTGATCCTGACGAACGGGAGCGACGGGCAGAACGTGGACATGTGGACCTACGGGGTTCCTGCCGCGCTGGACCGGGGCTGGAACGCGCTCGTCTACGACGGGCCGGGCCAGGGACAGCTGCTCTTCGTGGACCAGGTGGTGTTCACGCCCACCTGGGAGAAGGTCGTCACGCCCCTCGTCGACTGGCTGTCGGCTCGCCCCGACGTGGACCCCGGCAGGATCGCCCTGACGGGTCTGAGCATGGCGGGGGACCTCGCCCCGAGGGCGGCGGCCTTCGAGACCCGGATCGCCGCGCTGGTGGCCATGCCGGGCTGCCTGGAGCCGTGGCTGGGCTTCCCGCCCGAGATCCGGCAGATCCTCACCCCCGACAAGCAGGAGACGAACGACATCTGGAACAAGGAGGTCGTCCCCGAACTGCCGCCGGACGCGGCCGCCGTGATGAAGAAGCGCTTCGAGCCGTTCTCCGTCCCCGCCATGCTCGAAGCCCGGCAGGGCAAGCTGTTCACCGACTTCTACACCCCCGCCACCCGGATCCGGGCGTTGTCCATCACCGATGTCGTCGGCCGGATCAAGGCCCCCACCCTGGTGCTGGACTACGAGGGCGAGCAGTTCTACCCCGGCCAGCCGCGCCGCATGTACGACGCCCTCACCTCACCCAAGGACTACCTGAGGCTGACGGCCGCCCAGGGCGCGCAGTTGCACTGCTCCCCGATGGCCCCGCAGCTGCACTGCGAGGTCGTCTTCGACTGGCTCCGGACGACGCTCGGGGTCCGCTGACGGAAGAGCCGCCGCTGACGGACGGCCCGGGCCGCGCCGCGGTCCCGGCAGGACGCGAAATCCCTGGCCGGGGCCGCCGCGACTTCGCATGATGGGGGGAGTCGTCGCCGCCCGGCGACGACTCCGATCCTTCCGGGCGGAGCAGCACTGCCATGGCGACCATCGCGGTGACCGGCCACGTGAACCTCACGGGGGCGAGCGTCGCGCCGGTCGCGCAGGCGCTGTTCGCGCTGCTCGCCCGCCACCCGGCCGCGGAGCTCACCGGCATGTCCTGCCTCGCGCCGGGAGCCGACACGGTCTTCGCGGAGGCCTCCATACCGTCCACCGCATCTGAGTCGGCCCCCGCGCACGAGGCGCCGACTTCCGGCGGGGCGGCCGCCGTGGACGATCCGAGGAATCGGCGTACGTCGACGGTGCCGGACCGCGGGGTGGGCGGCGGTCAGTCCGCCGACCGGGTCCAGCCGACCGCCTCCACGCGGTCGGCGTCGACGGGGCGGTCCTCGGCGAAGAGCAGCCGGCCCGGTTCCGCGACGCGTACGACGTCCACGTAGACCCCGCGGCCCACGTAGCGGCCGGTCGCGGCGTGGCGCAGCCGCAGCCGTACCTCGCGGCCCGTCCACGCGGACGTGAGGGGGGCTTCGAGGCGGTGCCAGACACGGCCCGACCAGCCGCTCACGGAGCCCCGCGGCCACTGCTCGGGGGCGCCGCCGGTGGACCGCACCGTGCTGAAGGGCAGCGGCTCCCAGTGCTCCCCGTCGGCCGAGGCCTCCAGGTGCAGGGCGCCCTCGCCGGGCACGGTGTCCCACCACACGGCGCAGCGCAGCCGGGCGGCGGCCGTGGCCGGGCGGAGCGGCGGCAACGTGAGGGTGCCCGAGGCGCCCGGCCGGATGCCGGAGAACCAGGCCGCGCCGCCGTGCCGGGTGCGGACCGGGACGGCGCGGGCGAACAGGTTGCCGACGGCGACCCGTGGCGCGCTGCCGGCCCGCCAGGTGCGCACGGGGTGGACGGAGTTGCCCAGCAGGATCAGGAACGAGTCGGTGGAGGGGTCGAGGACGAGGGAGGTGCCGGTGAAGCCGGTGTGCCCGGCGGAGTGCGGGGTGGCCATGGCCCCCATGTACCAGTGCTGGTAGAGCTCGAAGCCGAGGCCGTGGTCGTCACCGGGGAACGCCGTGTTGTAGTCGGTGAAGAGCAGCTCGACGGAGGCGGGGCGCAGGATGCGGCGGCCCGCGTAGACCCCGCCGTCGAGGAGGGCGCGGGCGAGGACGGCCAGGTCCCAGGCGGTGCCGAAGACCCCTGCATGGCCCGCGACACCGCCGAGCGCGTACGCGTTCTCGTCGTGGACCTCACCCCACACCAGTCCGCGGTCCAGACCGGACCAGGGCGGGCGCTGCACCTCGGTGGCGGCGGTGACGCGGCGCCAGGAGAACGGTGGGTTGTACCGAGTGCGGTGCATCCCGAGCGGAGCGGTGATCTCGTCGCGGAGCAGGGCATCCAGAGTGCGACCGGTGATCCGTTCCAGGAGCAGCTGCAGCGAGATGAGGTTGAGATCGGAATACCGGTAGACGGTCCCGGGGGTCTCCTGCGGCCGTACCGACCACAGCAGCCTCAGCTGCCCCTCGCGCGTGGACTCCTGGTAGAAGGGCGCCCAGGAACGCAAACCCGAGGTGTGCGTGAGCAGCTGACGGACCGTGATGATCTCCTTGCCGCCCCCGGTGAACTCCGGCATGTACCGGCACACCGGGGCCTCCAGTTCCATGCGCCCGCGCTCGATCTGCTGCACGGCGAGGATGGAGGTGAACAGCTTGGTCAGCGAGGCCAGGTCGAAGACGGTGTCCTCGGCCATCGCGATCCGCTCGGCCTCCGGGAACTCCCGGACCCGGTCGGTCCGCCCGTCGTAGTCCGCGTACCGGACCGCGTGGCCCATGGCGCGGTGCAGGGCGATGGTGCGGCCCCGGCCGGCGAGGACCACCGCCCCGGCGTAGTAGGGGTGTTCGGGGGAGGGGCCCAGGAAGCGCCGGGCCTCGTCCGCGACCCCCTCCAGGTGTTTCTCCAGCAGGCCGGCCTGGCGCGCCGACCCGTACCGCAGCCGCAGCCCCTGGAGGGCGCGCCGCTCGGCCGGGCTGCCCGCGGCGCCGGCGGCGCCTGCGGAACCGGGGAGCGCCGCGTGCAGGACGAGGACCCCGCCGAGCGCGAGCAGCCGCGCCCCGAGCCGTCGCCGCGTCAACCCGCCACCGGCTGCCGCGGGCCCGCCGCTGGTCTGCTCGCGCCCGTCGCCGGTCTGCTCGGGCCCGCCCGTTGCGGCCCGTGCGGGCCGCGCTTCTCCGCTCGCCGCGCCGAAAGCCCCCGTGCGTACTGTCATGTCCGCCCTCCTGTCCGCTGTCCACCTGCGGCGTCGTCTCCCGGGGCTCCGCCCCGAACCCCGCGCCTCAACCGCCGGCGGTGCCTTCTCCCGGCGCTCCGCCCCGGGTCCGCGCCTCACGCGCCGCCGGGCTGGACCGCCCCGCCGACCGCCCGTGGGCGTCACCGCCCGGGGCGCGGCCCGGGGGCCGTCAGGGCCCCGGATCCGCCGAGCGCGCCGCAGGCGCCACCGCACGCTAGTGGGTATCTGCCCGCCCGTCGGGTACCGTCCGCACCGACCGGCCCGTAAAGAATCTGACACTGCATCAGAAAATCTCTTCCCTCGACTGCCGGGCTGCGGCATCCTGCCGCCCATGGAGACGGAGCTGAGCAAGAAACTGGGAGTCGAGCACGCCATCTTCGGCTTCACGCCCTTCCCGGCGGTCGCCGCTGCCATCACCCGCGCCGGCGGTTTCGGCGTACTCGGCGCGGTCCGCTACACCGCCCCCGAGGAGCTGGCTCGCGACCTCGACTGGATGCAGGCGCACACCGACGGCAAGCCTTACGGCCTCGACGTCGTCATGCCCGCCAAGAAGGCCGTCGACGGCATCGGCGAAGCCGACATCGAGGCGATGATCCCGGCCGGGCACCGCGACTTCGTCCGCGACACCCTCGCCAAGCACCACGTGCCCGAGCTCGCCGAGGGCGAGGCATCCGGCTGGCGGATCACCGGCTGGATGGAGCAGGTCGCCCGGCGCCAGCTCGACGTCGCCTTCGACTACCCCATCAAACTCCTGGCGAACGCCCTCGGTTCCCCGCCCGCCGACGTCATCGCACGTGCCCACGACCACGACGTCCTCGTCGCCGCCCTCGCCGGTAGTGCCAAACACGCCCGCCGGCACGCCGAAGCCGGCATCGACATCGTCGTCGCCCAGGGCTACGAGGCCGGCGGCCACACCGGCGACATCGCCACCATGGTCCTGGTCCCCGAGATCGTCGAGGCCGTCGCCCCCCTCCCGGTCCTCGCCGCCGGCGGCATCGGCAGCGGCGAGCAGATCGCCGCCGGCCTCGCCCTCGGCGCCGAGGGCGCCTGGCTCGGCTCCCTCTGGCTCACCACCACCGAGGCCGACCTCCACTCGCGCGCCCTCACCGAGAAACTGCTCGCCGCGGGATCCGGCGACACGGTCCGCTCGCGCGCCCTCACCGGCAAGCCCGCCCGCCAGCTGCGCACCGAGTGGACCGACGCCTGGGACGACCCCGAGGGGCCGGGCGCGCTGCCCATGCCGCTCCAGGGCCTGCTCGTCGCCGAGGCCGTCTCCCGGATCCAGAAGTACGAGATCCAGCCCCTGCTCGGCACCCCCGTCGGGCAGATCGTCGGCCGGATGACGGAGGAACGCAGCGTCCAGGCCGTCTTCGACGACCTCACCGGCGGGTTCGAGAGGGCGATCGACCGCATCAACCGCATCGCCGGCCGAGTCCGAGAGGCGTGACCGACATGACCGCCACGACGTCCACGACCCCCGCCACCGATCAGCAGCCGCCCAACGGCTTCTGGGCGCAGGCCGCCGCCGACCCCGGGCGCACCGTGCTGGTGACCCCCGAGGGAGAGGAATGGAGCGCCGGCCGACTGCACACCGACGTCAACCGCCTCGTCCACGGCCTGCGCGCCGCCGGACTGGAGAAGGGCGACGTCTTCGCCGTGGTCCTCCCCAACGGGGTCGAGTTCCTCACCGCGTACCTGGCAGCCTCCCAGGCGGGCTTCTACCTCGTGCCCGTCAACCACCACCTCGTCGGCCCCGAGATCGCCTGGATCGTCTCCGACTGCGGGGCCAAGGTCCTCATCGCCCACGAGCGCTTCGCCGACGCAGCCACCGCCGCGGCCGACGAGGCGGCCCTGCCCGCGAGCCACCGCTACGCCGTCGGACCGGTCGCGGGCTTCCGGCCGTACGCGGAGCTCCTCGACGGACAGCCCGCGACCGCCCCCGAGGACCGCACCCTGGGCTGGGTCATGAACTACACCTCCGGCACCACCGGACGGCCGCGCGGCATCCGCCGCCCCCTGCCCGGCAAGCTCCCGGAGGAGACGTACCTGGGCGGCTTCCTCGGCATCTTCGGCATCCGGCCGTTCGACGGAAACGTCCACCTGGTCTGCTCGCCGCTCTACCACACGGCCGTCCTCCAATTCGCGGGCTCCGCCCTGCACATCGGGCACCCGCTCGTCCTGATGGACAAGTGGACCCCGCAGGAGATGCTGCGCCTGATCGACGGCCACGCCTGCACACACACCCACATGGTGCCGACCCAGTTCCACAGGCTCCTCGCCCTCCCGCAGGAGACGAAGGACGCGTACGACGTCTCCTCGATGCGGCACGCCATCCACGGGGCCGCGCCGTGCCCCGACCACGTCAAACGGGCCATGATCGAGTGGTGGGGCCGCTGTGTGGAGGAGTACTACGCGGCCAGCGAGGGCGGCGGCGCCTTCGCGACGGCCGAGGACTGGCTGAAGAAGCCGGGAACCGTCGGCAGGGCCTGGCCGATCAGCGAACTCGCCATCTTCGACTACGACGGCAACCGGCTGCCCGCCGGGGAACTGGGCACCGTCTACCTGAAGATGAACACCGGCGGCTTCAGCTACCACAAGGACGAGGGCAAGACGAAGAAGAACCGGATCGGCGACTTCTTCACCGTCGGCGACCTGGGGCTGATGGACGAGGAGGGCTATCTCTTCCTCCGCGACCGCAAGATCGACATGATCATCTCGGGCGGGGTGAACATCTACCCGGCCGAGATCGAGTCCGCCCTGCTCACCCACCCGGCCGTCGCGGACGCCGCCGCCTTCGGCATTCCGCACGCCGACTGGGGCGAGGAGGTCAAGGCGGTCGTCGAACCGGCCGAGGGCTTCGCCGCGGGCGACGCCCTGGCCGCGGAGATCCTGCACCACTGCGAGCGGCAGCTCGCCGGGTACAAGCGCCCCAAGACGGTCGACTTCATCGAGACCATGCCGCGCGACCCGAACGGCAAGCTCTACAAGCGCCGGCTGCGCGACCCCTACTGGGAGGGCCGCGACCGGCCGCTCTGACGCCGGCCGCGGACGCGGCGGCGGGTCGTGTTCCGCCGCCGCGTGCACGGGACCGCTGCCCGCCACGCCGGGCGATGCCGTGAGAAGAGCCACGTCAGGGCCCCGGAGGCGCGCCTTCCGCCGCACGGGCGGGATACTTCTGGCAACTTGGCTGATATGAGTACGACTGCGCGCAAGTCTCCCCTGACCGACTGGACCGTGGTGGTCCCCGTGGTGGCGCTGGTCGCGCTCGTCCTCAGCTGGGGGCGCGACCTACCCGGCTTCGCGGTGGCGCTCGTCGCCCTCTGCCTGGCGGGCGCGGTCCTCGCCGCCGTCCACCACGCCGAGGTCGTCGCGCACCGGGTCGGTGAACCCTTCGGCTCCCTCGTCCTCGCCGTGGCGGTCACCGTGATCGAGGTGGCGCTCATCGTCACCCTGATGGCCGACGGCGGTGACAAGACGGCCTCGCTGGCGCGGGACACGGTCTTCGCCGCCGTCATGATCACGTGCAACGGCATCGTCGGCCTGTCCCTGCTAGTCGGCGCCCTGCGCAACCGGGTCGCCGTGTTCAACCCCGAAGGATCCGGTGCGGCCCTCGCCACCGTCGCGACCCTGGCCACCCTCAGCCTGGTGCTGCCGACCTTCACCACCAGCAAGCCGGGCCCGGAGTTCTCCACCGCGCAGCTCACCTTCGCCGCCGTCGCCTCGCTCGCCCTGTACGGGCTCTTCGTCGCCGTCCAGACGGTCCGTCACCGCAGCTACTTCCTGCCCGTGGACACCGAGCAGGGTCCCGGCGGAGGCGAGGACCATGCGGAGCCCCCCACCGCCCGCGCCGCCCTCATCAGCCTCGGCCTGCTGCTGATCGCGCTCGTCGCCGTGGTCGGCGACGCCAAGGCCGTCTCCCCGACCATCGAGCGGGCCGTCGCGGCCGCCGGCCTGCCCCAGGCGGTCGTCGGTGTGATCATCGCGCTGCTCGTCCTGGCGCCCGAGACCCTCGCCGCCGTTCGTGCCGCCCGCCGCGACCGCGTGCAGACCAGCCTCAACCTCGCCTACGGATCCGCCATCGCCAGCATCGGCCTGACCATCCCGGCGATCGCCCTCGCCTCGATCTGGCTCTCCGGCCCGCTCCTGCTCGGCCTCGGCCCGATCCACATGGTGCTGCTCACCCTCACCGTCATGGTCAGCGCCCTCACCATCGTCCCGGGGCGGGCCACGCTGCTCCAGGGCGGCGTGCACATCGTGCTGCTGGCCGCGTACCTCTTCCTGGCCGTCAGCCCGTGAGGGGCCGGGGCCGGGAAGAGGAACGCGGGGAAGTGATCACCGCCGTTCGCGCACCGGCACCACCTTCAACTTCGGCGAGGTGAGGATGTCCCGCTCGCAGAAGCGTGCCGTGACCCAGCGCTCCTCGGAGTACAGCCGGGTCTGGTCGGCGTAGTACGGCGAGAGCGGGTTCGAGGACTGGCTGTACGTCAGCAGGGTGCGCGCCACCGGACAGCGGCCGCCGTCCCAGCCGACCGCCTGGATGTGGCTGGATCCGTGCACGACCTCCGGGTAACCGCCTGCCGCCGCGTTCCAGGGCGCCTCGATCTTGTTCCAGACGCCGAGTGCCTCGGTGCCGCCGCCCACCGGCAGCTTGCGGCCGCCCCTGGCCACGAACTGGTGCTCACCCAGCGGGGCGTCCAGCGCGATGCCGGCCGCCTTCAGCTCCGCCACCGCGTCCGCGAGCGCCCGCCCGATGCCGGGCGCCGCCGGGTTGAGCGTACGGGGGGTGCGTACGGGATCGGCCGCCGAGAACGGCACCAGCCACAGGTCCCTGGCCGGGGTCGACGCCGTCAGCCTGCGCCAGAACCGGTCGAAGAGCAGCGCGCCGCGGCTGGCGCTGTCCGTCGTGCGGTCCCAGCCCGCCAGCACCCCGCAGGCCGCCGAGACGTCCACCGCACCGCCGTCGCTCGCCGTCGCCGTGCCGCCGGGCAGGGCGGCACAGACCTTCGCCGCGTCCGCGGCAGCCAGATCACCGGCCGGAGCCCGGTTCGCGAACTGCTGCTTCTGCAGGTCCGCCACGGTCAGCCGGCCCTTCGCGGCCATCGCGGACACGTCCTCGACCGCGCCACGGGTCCGCAGCGAGCGCGGGGTGGCGACCGTGCCCCAGATCCGCTCGTAGCCGGTCAGCGGCCGGTCGGCATTGGCCAGCCAGGCGCTGTCGTTGGAGTTCTCGGCGTACGGGGCGCCCTGCAGAGCCGGTGCCTTCCCCGGGCCGAAGACCCCCGGCTGCACCGCGTCCGGATCCGAGCCGATCGCGCAGTCGCCGCGCGAACCGTCCAGCACCGCCAGTCCCGAGGCCGGGTAGGTGGCCCGGCCCAGCGGCGTGGAGCAGCGGCCCGCCAGCTCGTCGGTGATGCGGGGGAGCACCTGGGTCTGGGTGAAGAGGGTGCCGCCGGCGGAGTCGGCGGCCACGGTGTTCACCCACGGCAGGCCCTGGGTGCGCTTCAGCGCCTCCTGGATCCCGGCCACCGAACGCGCCCTGCCCATCGCGAGGGCGGTGTCCGAGCCGCGCAGATTCGCCGCGTTCGGGTCGTTCAGCGCGTACGCCGTCTGCGCGGTCCAGGGCAGGGGCAGGCCCGCGCCGAGGTCGGAGACCACCGGCCCGAAGCGGGTCCACCACTGGGTGCGGGTGACCGGGTCGCCGCCCGCCACCGGGACGGTGACGGTCCGCCGGGTCATCCTCTCCGGCTTGCCGTCGACCAGGTAGGCGGTCGGATCGGCCGGGTCCAGGACGAGCTGGTGCAGGTTGAGCGGGGTGCCGGTGGCCACCGTGTGGCTCCAGGCCACCTTCTCGTTGAAGCCGATGTTGACCACGGCGGTGCCGAGGAGGGAGGCGCCCGAGACGTTCAGCTCGCCCGGGATGGTCTGCTGGAACTGCCAGAAACGGCGTCCGCCCTGCCACGGGTAGTGCGGATTGCCGAGCAGCAGGCCGCGGCCGCTCGCCGTGGTGGAGCCGGCGAAGGCCACCGCGTTGGAGCCCATGTCGTACCGGCCGGTGTCGAAGAACTCGCGCGCGGCCTCGGCGGCGGTCGCCGGATCGGCGCCCTCGGGGACGGCGGTAGCGCTCTCCGCGCCGGGCGCACCCGCCGCGCCCGGGGGCCGGGCGGCCGTGATGCCGTCGACGCCGCGGCCCTGGCCGCCGAGGACGGAGACCGCGAACCCGCGGGCGGCCACATCGGCCGTGGTGACCGGGCGGACCCAGCCGGCGCCCTTGCACGCCGGATCGGTGACCGTGTTCTGGGCCAGCCAGGCGTTGTACCCGGCGGCCCAGCCGCGCATCAGTTCCTTGAGGTCCTTGGTCGGCCCGGCCGGGGCGGGGGTCGCCAGCAGCTTCTCCACCGTGCCGGATTCCCGAACCCCCTTGAAGTAGAGGTCGCTGGAGAGGTTCTTCGTGGCAGAGGAGAGCGAGAAGTCGGGCGCCGCGTCGGCGCCGAACCAGCGCGAACGCTCACCGGCGACGGTCAGGAACCCGTCCGCGAGGACACAGACCTGGTCGGCGGCCTGGGCCCAGCCGGTGCCGAAGCCGAGCTGCGCGTAGTCGCGGGCGAGGATGTGCGGGATGCCGTTCTCGGTGTACCGGATGACGGCGGACAGTCCGCCGCCGCCGACCGGTATCCGGTCGTCGGCCGCAGCCGCAGCCGCGGCCTGCGGCATCGCGGCCGTCGCAGCGAGCAGAGCGGCGCCGGCGAGGGCGGCGCGGCGGAGTATCGGACGAGTGCTGAGGTGCAACAGTCCTCCCAAGTGACCTGTGGGTGGGCGTGGTTGCCCGTTGGACAGGCGGTGCGTCCGTGCCCTCACACTCATGCAGGCGGTCCGATGATCTGTCAACATTCCGTTTGGTATCCGGTTATTGACCTTGGGCATGCGGGAGGACGAGGATCGCGCCATGACGGCAGACCGGGCGGTGCGGGCAGTGCGAGCGGTGCGGGACAACACGGTCGACGGACTGGTGCACGACAGCGCGCGGCGGGTGCCCGACCGCCCCGCCGTCCGCTACCGCGAGCGGACCTGGACGTACGCGGAGCTCGACGCGGCCGTCAGCACCGGCGCCGCCGTGCTGGGCGAGAGGTACGGGCTGGCCGTCGGGGACCGGGTCGCCACCTTCGCCCACAACAGCGACGCCTACCTCATCGCCTACCTCGCCTGCGCCCGGGCCGGGCTCACCCACGTCCCGGTCAATCAGAACCTCACCGGCGAGGACCTCGCGTACATCCTGGACAACTCCGCGAGCGCCCTGGTCCTCGCCGACCCGGACCTGGCCGGGCGGATCCCCGACCGGTACCGCGTACGGGCCCTGCGCGACGCCCCGGGCTCCTTCCTGGCGGAGCTGGCCGAGCCACTGCCCTTTGAGGCCGGCCGGGACCCGGGCGCGCTGGCGCAGCTCCTCTACACCTCGGGGACCACCGCCCTGCCCAAGGGCGCGATGATGACCCATCGGGCGCTCGTGCACGAGTACGAGAGCGCGATCGAGGCCCTGGACCTGGACGGGGGCGACCGGCCCGTGCACTCGCTGCCGCTGTACCACTCGGCGCAGATGCACGTCTTCCTGCTGCCGTACCTGGCGGTGGGAGCGCGGAACACCATCGTGGACGCGCCGGTCGCGGAGCGGATCTTCGACCTCGTCGAGGCCGGGGAGGCCAACAGCGTCTTCGCCCCGCCGACGGTGTGGATCGGCCTGGCCAATCACCCGGAGTTCGCGACGCGTGAGCTGGACGGGCTGCGGAAGGCGTACTACGGGGCCTCGATCATGCCGGTGCCGGTCCTGGAAAGGCTGCGCGAACGGCTGCCGGGGCTCGGCTTCTACAACTGCTTCGGCCAGAGCGAGATCGGCCCGCTCGCCACGGTGCTGGGGCCGCTGGAGCACGAGGGGCGGATGGACTCCTGCGGGCGGCCGGTGCGCCACGTCGAGGCGAAGGTCGTCGACGAGGACGGCAAGGACGTGCCGGACGGAACGGCGGGCGAGGTGGTCTACCGCTCGCCGCAGCTCTGCCTGGGGTACTGGGACGACCCGGTGGCCACCGAGAAGGCCTTCCGGGACGGCTGGTTCCGCTCGGGGGACCTGGCGGTGCGCGATGCGCAGGGGTACTTCACGGTCGTGGACCGGGTGAAGGACGTCATCAACTCGGGTGGGGTGCTGGTGGCCTCACGGCAGGTGGAGGACGTGCTGTACACCCACCCGGGCGTGGCCGAGGCAGCAGTGGTGGGGCTGCCCGACGAGCGCTGGATCGAGGCGGTCACGGCGGTGGTGGTACCGCGCGGGGAGGTGACGGAGGCGGAGCTGATGGTCCATGCGCGGGAGAAGCTCGCCCACTTCAAGGCCCCGAAGCGGGTGCTCTTCGTGGACTCCCTCCCGCGCAACGCCAGTGGCAAGATCCTCAAGCGGGAACTCCGCGACCGCTTCGCGCCGCCCGGCCGCTGAGTTCCGGCGCCGCCGTCCGGCCGGGGAGCCGCCGGCCGGTGGCGTGCCTCGCCGGCCGGTCACGGGTGGTGGGCGGCGGGGTCCTCGGGAGGGTAGACCCCACTGAGCCGAAGCCGCCGCAGGGTGAGGTGCTCGTGCACGAGCCGGCCGACGAGCGCGCCGCCGTAGACCACGAAGCCGACGCCGACCAGCCAGGACTGGACGACGAGCAGGGTGCCGAAGGGGCCGTAGATCACCGCGTTGGACGCGATGAGCGGGGAGAACACCAGCTGCGAGAAGATCCGCAGCCCCAGCAGCCCGAGGCTGGTCGCCACGGCTCCCGGTACCAGGGCACGCCAGCGGACCCGGCCGCCGAGCAGCAGGCGCTGCGAGCCGACGAAGAACAGGCAGGTGCCGACGAGGTCGCCCAGCGCGCCGAGGACCGTGCCGATGGCGCTGTGCGAGGGCGTGGGGATCCCCACGAGCAGGCCGAGGTAGCAGACCAGCAGGGCGAGCCAGACGACGTGCCGCCACATGGTGTGCCAGCGCATCGTCGGCAGGTCCCAGACCTTCTCGTACCCGGTCTGGACGGCCGACCCGAAGGTCAGGCCGAACACCGCGAGGGCGGCCAGACCGAAGGCGGTGGTCCGCTCCAGCGCCAGGTCCGCCGCACCGAACAGCATCTCGACCCGGACCCGCGAGGCCTCCGTCACCCCGAGGGCCTGGCCCAGCCACCGGCCGAAGCCCGAGCCGCTCCCGGGCGCTGCTGCCGCGACCACCACCAGCAGCGGCACCAGGGTGAGGAACCCGAGGGCCGCGAAGCCCATCGCCCGGTGCATGAGCTCCATCTCCCGGCCACGGCTCCAGGCCAGCCCCGCCTGGGAGCCCTGGAGCCGGTCGTGGAGCTGCCGAAGGGTGGAGATCACACCCCATGCCCTACCCGCGAGCGCCGATACGCTCCCGGCAGCCACCCCGAAATAGGCCCGAAGGGGTGGTTTCGGCCGCCCGGACAGGGCCTACCCGGTGCCGCGGAGGTCGACCAGTCTCTTGATCTTCCCCACCGAGCGCTCCAGCGTCTCGGGGTCGACCACCTCGACCCGGACGGAGACCCCGATCCCCTCCTTGACGGCGCGGACCACGGCGGCGGCCGCGGCCTGCCGCCGGCCGGCGTCGGCCTCCCGGCGCGCCTCCACCCGTACCGTCAGGGAGTCCATCCGCCCCTCCCGGGTCAGCCGCAGCTGGAAGTGGGGCGCCAGGCCGGGCGTCCGCAGCAGGATCTCCTCGATCTGGGTCGGATACATGTTCACCCCACGCAGGATGATCATGTCGTCGCTGCGGCCCGTGATCTTCTCCATCCGGCGGAAGGCCGGCCGGGCCGTACCGGGCAGCAGCCGCGTCAGATCCCGCGTGCGGTAGCGGATGACGGGCATGGCCTCCTTGGTGAGGGAGGTGAACACCAGCTCGCCGGGCTCGCCGTCCGGGAGCACCGCGCCGGTCAGCGGATCGACCACCTCGGGATAGAAGTGGTCCTCCCAGATGTGCAGGCCGTCCTTGGTCTCGGCGAACTCCTGCGCCACCCCCGGCCCGATGACCTCGGACAGGCCGTAAATGTCCACCGCGTCGATGTCGAGCCGCTCCTCGATCTCCCGGCGCATCTCCTCGGTCCACGGCTCCGCGCCGAAGATCCCCGTCCGCAGCGAGGTGGCGCGCGGGTCGATGCCCTGGCGCTCCATCTCGTCCAGCAGGGTCAGCATGTAGGAGGGGGTCACCATGATGACCTCCGGCCGGAAGTCCTCGATGAGCCGGACCTGGCGGTCCGTCATCCCGCCCGAGGCGGGCACGACCGTACAGCCCAGGCGCTCGGCGCCGTAGTGCGCGCCCAGGCCGCCCGTGAACAGCCCGTACCCGTAGGCGATGTGGATGATCTGGCCGGGACGTCCGCCCGCCGCGCGTATCGACCGGGCGACGACATCCGCCCACGTGGCGAGGTCCCCGTCGGTGTACCCGACGACGGTCGGTCGCCCGGTGGTGCCGCTGGAGGCGTGGATGCGGCGCACCTGCGAGCGCGGCACGGCGAACATCCCGAAGGGGTACTGGTCGCGCAGGTCGGCCTTGGTGGTCAGGGGGAACAGGGAGAGGTCGGCGAGCGACCGGCAGTCGTCGGGATGCACCCCCGCCTTGTCGAAGGCCTGCCGGTAGAAGGGCACCTTCTCGTAGGCGCGGTGCAGGGTGGCGCGCAGCCGGGTGAGCTGGAGGGCCGCCAGCTCGTCACGGCCCAGCCGCTCGCCCTCGTCGTGGAGATCCGTGTACGCCGCCATTGCCGTCACCTCACCATGAGAACCGACCGATCATTCGGTAGATTGCCAGGAATCGGCAGGTGAAAGCAATGACTCGAACGAGTGATCGCCCTTTGTGTCGGCCGGTGGATCGTCAAGATCAGCGGGATGGCAGACTGCCGGCCGTACCGCGAACCGGGAGGACCGACATCATCGTGCGACGGAGACGGGCGCGCACAGCCCTGGCGTCCTTGGCCCTGACCGCATTGACGGCTACGACGGCGACCGCCTGCGCGTTTCCCTTGCAGGACCTCGGCCCGCTGCCCCCGCGGTTCTCGGGTCCCCCGCTGCCTGCCGACACGGTGGTGGCGGAGGTGACATCGGTTCTGGCGGCAGAGGGCATCACCGTGGAGAGGGAGCCCTCCGGGGTTCTGGGCAAGTGCTGGGAACGCCTCTCGGGACGTCATGCGCCGGAGACGGTGGAAGCCGCCCTGAAGGCGGCCGTCGCGCGGGCCCGTTCCGAGCACGGCTGGCAGACCGGCCCCGATACGGGCTTTGAGCGGCTGACCCTGACGAAGGGCAACTGGACGGTCAGTGCGGGCTTCGCAGCTGACGTGCCACCGGGTGGGCAGGCGCCGGTCATCGTGTCGCTGACGTGCGTGGACGGCGGCGACACCACCACCGCCCCCACGGCGCCCTCTGCCCCGACCGCGGTACCCGCGCCGGCGTCGACCTGAGCGAGCGCCGGGGCACGCGAACATCGCCCGGACGGAGCCCGGCTAAGCCGTGTCCGCCTCCGTCGCCACCGCCTTCGCCCAGCGGTAGTCCGCCTTGCCGCTCGGGGAGCGCTGGATCTCGGGCGCGATCACCAGCTGGCGCGGGATCTTGTACCCCGCGAGCCTGGTGCGGCAGTGGCTCTGGATCTGGTCCAGGGACGGCGCCGGGGCGCCCTCCCGGACCTGCACCACCGCGGCCACGTGGCTGCCCCAGGTCGGGTCCGCGACTCCCGCGACCAGGGCGTCGTACACGTCGGGGTGGGACTTCAGCGCCTGCTCCACCTCTTCCGGGTACACCTTCTCGCCGCCCGTGTTGATGCACTGCGAGCCGCGTCCGAGCACCGTGACGATGCCCTGCTCGTCCACGGTCGCCATGTCGCCGAGGAGCACCCAGCGCTCCGTGCCCTTCTGGAAGAAGGTCTCGGCGGTCTTCGCCGCGTCGTTGTAGTAGCCGAGCGGTACGTGCCCGCGCTGGGCGAGGCGTCCCGGTACTCCCACCCCCACCGGCTCGTGCGTCACCGGATCCACCACCTGCGTACGGTCGTTGACCTCCAGCCGGAAGCCCTTCTCCGGGCCGGAGTCGTCCGTGGCGCGCCCGTTGGACCCGGACTCGGACGATCCGAAGTTGTTCAGGAGCAGCACGTTCGGCACCAGCCGCTGGAACTCCGCGCGCACCGTCTCCGACATGATCGCCCCGGATGAGGAGACGCTGAACAGCGAAGACAGGTCCGCGCCCTTGAGCGGCCCGTTCAGGGCGTCGATCAGCGGCCGCAGCATCGCGTCGCCGACCAGCGACACGCTGGAGACCTTCTCCTTCTCGATGGTGCGGAGTACCTCCTCGGGCGCGTACTTGCGGTGGATGACCACCCGCTGGCCGTAGTTGAAGGCGATGAACGAGGTGAGTGTCGACGTGCCGTGCATCAGCGGCGGGGCCGGGAAGAAGGTGAGCCCGGCGCCGCGCGCCCGGACCCGCTCGGCCAGCTCCTCCGGCCGCTTCACCGGCTCGCCCGACGGTTCGCCGCCGAAGAGCCCGGCGAAGAAGAGGTCCTCGGCCCGCCACATCACGCCCTTGGGCATGCCCGTCGTGCCACCGGTGTAGATGATGAACAGGTCGTCGGGGCTGCGCAGCGGGAACCCGCGGTCGGGTGAGCCGGCCGCCTCGGCCTCCGCGTACGGGACCGGCGCGATCGCCGGCTCCGGGGCGCCCTCGGGGGCCCGGCCGACCCGGATCAGGTGCCGGAGCCCCGTCGTCTGCGGCAGCGCGGCCGCGACCCGTTCGGTGAACTCGCCCTCGAAGACCAGGGCGGCGAGATCGGCGTCGTTGTAGAGGTAGACCAGCTCCTCCTCCACATAACGGTAGTTGACGTTCACCGGGACCAGTCGGGCTTTCAGGCAGGCCAATACGGTCTGCAGGTACTCGATCCCGTTGTAGAGGTGGAGGCCCAGGTGCTCTCCGGCCTTCAGCCCGCTGTCCAGCAGGTGGTGCGCAATCCGGTTCGCCGCCGTGTCGAGCTCCGCGTACGTCAGGCGGCGCTCGGCGCCGGTCCCGGGGTGGTCCACGTACACCAGGGCCTCGCGGTCCGGGACCACGTCCACGACCGACTCGAACAGGTCGGCAAGGTTGTACTCCACCGTTCCTCCTGACCCCGTGACTGGTCTGCTCCGGCGGTCATTAGAGCGTCGGAGACGGCAACTGGGAAGGGCACCGCTCAAGAAATCTGACTGGGTGTCAGAAAACTATTGAACTGCACCCTCCCCTACTGCAACCTGTTCTAGGTCTTGAGACGGGAGGACGGCAATGGGTGGGACAGAACACCTGACCGTGGATCGGCACGGCGCCACGCTGGTGCTCACCATGAACAGGCCCGAGGCGAAGAACGCGCTCTCGCTGCCGCTGCTGGTGGGGCTGTACGACGGCTGGCTGGAGGCGGACGCCGACGACGGGATCCGTTCCATCGTCCTGACCGGCGCCGGCGGGGACTTCTGCGCCGGAATGGACCTCAAGGCCCTGGCCGGCAAGGGAATGGGGGGCGACCAGTACCGGGACCGCCTGAAGGCCGACCCCGACCTGCACTGGAAGGCGATGCTGCGCCACCACCGCCCGCGCAAGCCGGTCATCGCGGCGGTGGAGGGGTACTGCGTGGCGGGCGGTACGGAGATCCTCCAGGGCACGGACATCCGGGTCGCCGCCGAGGGCGCCACCTTCGGGCTGTTCGAGGTCAAGCGCGGGCTCTTCCCGATCGGCGGCTCCACGGTGCGGCTGCCGCGGCAGATCCCGCGGACGCACGCCCTGGAGATGCTGCTGACCGGACGTCCCTACTCCGCGGCGGAGGCCGAACGGATCGGGCTGGTCGGGCGGGTGGTGCCGGACGGTACGGCGCTGGCGGCCGCCCTGGAGGTCGCGGAGCGGATCAACGCGTGCGGGCCGCTGGCGGTGGAGGCCGTCAAGGCGTCGGTCTACGAGACCGCGGAGCTGACGGAGCGGGAGGGGCTGGCGTCGGAACTCCTGCGGGGGTGGCCGATCTTCGACACGGCCGATGCGAAGGAGGGGGCGCGGGCCTTCGCGGAGAAGCGGCCCGCGGTGTATCGGCGCGAGTAGTTCGGGCCGCGCGCCTGCCCGTGCCCGTGGCTGCGCCCGTGCCCGGGTGCGGCGCCGTTGCCGGGGGCGCCGCCCCCGGACCCCCGCGCCTCAAACGCCGGCGGGGCTGAGATGGCGCCTCAAACGCCGGTGGGGCTGAGATGGTGCCGGCCCGGCTGAAAGGGCGTCGGCGGGCTGAGCGAGCGTCGGCCGGGCCGGAAGGGCGCCGCCCGGGGCTGAAAACATCGGAATCGATCGCATCGGAGAATCGCCATGACAGCTGCCTCCCCACCGGAGGTGCTCCGCGCGCCCCTCGTCGTCGAGTTCCCCTTCACCCGGTCCCTCGGGCCCGTCCAGAGCGCCTTCCTCACCGGGCTGCGCGAGGGCGTCGTCCTCGGGGTGAAGACCTCCGACGGCAAGGTGATGGTCCCGCCCGTCGAGTACGACCCCGTCACCGCAGAGGAGATCCGCGAGCTCGTCGAGGTCGGCGCCACCGGCACCGTCACCACCTGGGCGTGGAACGACCGGCCCCGCCCCCAGCAGCCCCTGGACACCCCCTTCGCCTGGGTGCTGGTCAAGCTCGACGGAGCGGACACCGCCCTCCTGCACGCCCTCGACGCACCCGGCCCCGACGCCGTCCGCACCGGCATGCGCGTACGCGTCCGCTGGGCCGCCGAACGCACCGGCGCCATCACCGACATCGCCTGCTTCGAACCGTACGGGGGGCCCGGGGGCGGGGGGCCCGTGCCGCACGACGGGGGCTTCGCCGATGCCGTCACCGGCATCGTCGCCGAGGCCCGCCTCGACTACGTCTACAGCCCCGGCCGCGCCCAGACCGCGTACATCAACGCCCTCTCCGAGCGGCGGACCGTCGGCGAGCGCTGCCCCTCCTGCCACAAGGTGTACGTCCCGCCGCGCGGTGCCTGCCCCACCTGCGGGGTCGCCACCACCGACCAGGTCGAGGTCGGCCCGGCCGGCACGGTCACCACCTACTGCATCGTCAACATCAAGGCCAAGAACCTCGACATCGAAGTGCCCTACGTCTACGCCCACATCGCCCTCGACGGCGCCGGCCTCGCCCTCCACGGCCGGATCGGCGGCATCCCCTACGACCAGGTCCGCATGGGCCTGCGCGTCGAGCCCGTCTGGACCGAGGGCGGCCGCCACCCCGACCACTACCGCCCCACCGGCGAACCGGACGCGGACTACGACGCGTACAAGGAGCTCATCTGATGGCCCGATACGCCCGCGAGGTCGCCGTGGTCGCCTTCGCGCAGAGCGACCACCTGCGCCGCACCGACGAGCTCAGCGAGGTGGAGATGGTCATGCCCGTCCTCCACCGCGTGCTGGCCGCGACCGGCCTGAAGGCCGGCGAGATCGGCTTCACCTGTTCCGGCTCCAGCGACTACCTCGCCGGACGCGCCTTCTCCTTCACCATGACCCTCGACGGGGTCGGGGCCTGGCCGCCGATCTCCGAGTCGCACGTCGAGATGGACGGCGCCTGGGCCCTCTACGAGGCCTGGGTCAAGATCCAGACGGGCGAGGCGGACACCGCGCTGGTCTACTCGTACGGGAAGTCCTCGCCCGGTTCCGTGCGCGACGTCCTCACCCGCCAGCTCGACCCGTACTACGTCGCTCCGCTCTGGCCCGACTCGGTGGCCCTGGCCGCCCTCCAGGCCCAGGCCCTGATCGACGCGGGCGAGACCGACGAGAGCGCCCTGGCCGCCGTCGGCGCGCGCAGCCGGGCCGACGCCGAGGCCAACCCGCACGCCCAGCTCCGCGGCCCCGTCCCGCAGGGCGACTACCAGGTCCGGCCGCTGCGCACCGGGGACTGCCCGCCCGTCGGCGACGGCGCCGCCGCCGTCGTCCTGGCCGCGGGCGACCTCGCGCGGCAGCTGTGCGAACGCCCCGCCTGGATCACCGGCATCGACCACCGCATCGAGGCCCACAGCCTGGGTCTGCGCGACCTCACCGACTCCCCGTCCACCCGGCTCGCCGCCGAACGCGCGGGGGTCTTCGAGGCTCCGGTGGACACGGCCGAACTGCACGCGCCCTTCTCCTCCCAGGAGGTCGTGCTCCGCAAGGCGCTCGGGATCACCGACGGCGTGGCCGTCAACCCCTCCGGGGGAGCGCTCGCCGCCAACCCGATGATGGCCGCCGGTCTGATCCGCATCGGCGAGGCGGCCGCCCGGATCCACCGCGGCGCATCACAACGGGCCGTCGCCCACGCCACGTCCGGCCCCTGCCTCCAGCAGAACCTGGTCGCTGTCCTGGAAGGGGACCCGAGGTGAGCAAAGAGCCCGTGGCCGTAGTCGGAATCGGCCAGACCAAGCACGTGGCGGCCCGCCACGACGTGTCCATCGCCGGACTGGTCCGCGAGGCGGCCGCACGCGCCCTCGCGGACGCCGAGCTGACCTGGGCGGACATCGACGCGGTCGTCATCGGCAAGGCCCCCGACTTCTTCGAGGGGGTGATGATGCCCGAGCTGTACCTGGCGGACGCCCTCGGCGCCGTCGGCAAGCCGATGCTGCGCGTGCACACGGCCGGTTCGGTCGGCGGGTCGACCGCCCTGGTCGCCTCCAACCTGGTGGCCGCCCGCGTCCACCGCACCGTCCTCACCCTCGCCTTCGAGAAGCAGTCCGAATCCAATGCCATGTGGGGCCTGTCGCTCCCCGTCCCGTTCCAGCAGCCGCTGCTCGCGGGCGCCGGCGGATTCTTCGCCCCGCACGTGCGCGCCTACATGCGGCGTACCGGTGCACCGGACACGGTGGGCTCGCTGGTGGCGTACAAGGACCGCCGCAACGCGCTGAAGAACCCGTACGCGCACCTGCACGAACACGACCTCACCCTGGAGAAGGTCCAGGCGTCGCCGATGCTGTGGGACCCGATCCGCTACTCGGAGACCTGCCCCTCCTCGGACGGCGCGTGCGCGATGATCCTCACCGACCGGGCGGGCGCCGCCCGTTCGCCGAAGCCGGCGGCCTGGGTGCACGGCGGGGCGATGCGCAGCGAGCCCACCCTCTTCGCGGGCAAGGACTTCGTCTCCCCGCAGGCCGGCAAGGACTGCGCGGCCGACGTGTACCGCCAGGCCGGCATCACCGACCCGCGCCGGGAGATCGACGCGGTGGAGATGTACGTGCCGTTCTCCTGGTACGAGCCGATGTGGCTGGAGAACCTCGGTTTCGCGGCGGAGGGCGAGGGCTGGAAGCTCACCGAGGCCGGGGTCACCGAACTCGACGGGGACCTCCCGGTCAACCCCTCGGGCGGTGTGCTGTCCACCAACCCGATCGGTGCCTCCGGCATGATCCGCTTCGCGGAGGCGGCCCTCCAGGTCCGCGGTCAGGCCGGCGAACATCAAGTTCCGGGCGCCCGCCGGGCGATGGGGCACGCGTACGGCGGCGGCTCGCAGTTCTTCGCGATGTGGCTGGTGGGGGCACAGGAGCCGACCTCCTGAACAAGGGCCCGGCCGACGACGGAGGGGCCGGCCGGGGAGCCGGACCGGCCACGGGTGACGCACCGTGGCCTGTCCGGCACCCGCTGCGGTGGTTAACCTTGCCCCCGGACGACGTACCGGGAGGAGCACGCACGTGGCCGAGAGCATGACTTCACAGCCCCTCGCTGGCTGGGGGAAGCCGGACCTCGATCTCACCGAGGCCGAGTGGCAGTCGAGCAGCCGGGGAGCGGGCGACGTCCAGATCGCCTTCGTCGAGGGTTTCATCGCGATGCGCAACAGCGAGCGCCCCGAGAGCCCTTCGCTGATCTTCTCGCCGGACGAGTGGCACAAGTTCGTACTGAACGCGCGGGGCGGTGAGTTCGACCTGACCTAGGCCGTCTCTTCCGGATCCTGCCGGGCCCGCGGCGCCCGGCACCGCACCTCGCTGCGTTGCCGGGCCCGCGCCAGTACGTCCGGTACAAGGACGACCCTCCGCCTTGCGATGTACGGCACCGGACGCCGCGGGCTCGGCCGACAGGAACCGAAAGAGACGGCCCAGGGATCCACGGGTATCCCGCACCGGGCGCACCACCGGCGCACCACCGGGCGCGGAGCCGCCGCCCCGGTGGGCCGCCGAATCCCGTTGCGCCCCAGGGGGCGCCCCGGCAGGATGGGTCCGTGACGATCAACCGCCGAAAGGGCGATGCCGCGTAGACGGCCCGGCGCGCTGCGCGCCGCACGAGGAACCCACGCCGGTCGGCGGCCACCCGCCTGGGCGCGCGAACTGCCGCCCGTGGACCGGCTGTCGACCTCCGTGAGCGCCGAGGTCCAGTGGACGGCCCCCGGCCGCCACCACCCGCTCGGGGATCTGTTGCGGCGCTACCGCGCCTTCCTGCGGAGCCCCGGCTCCGGCCTGCGGCCGACCCGCGCCGTCTGCCCGGCCCCGCTGTGCGCGCTCGACGACGTCGCCGTGGTCCGGGACGAGCTCGCCGACGCGTACCGGGCCCTGCCGCCCGAGGCCCGGTACGCACTGGGCCGCGTACTGCGGCTCCTCGACGCGGAGTTTCGCAGGCGGACCGTGTTCGACCGGGACGCCGCCACCACGGACCGGTCGGGGAGCCCGCGCCCGTGGTGGCACCGGCGGCTCTACGCGTACGAGTGACACCTGCCGGAGTTCCGGTTCGACGCCGCGCGGTACGAGGCCGAGGTCCGCCGGGCGGATCTGGACCGAGCCTGGGAGTGGCAGGCCCGGACGGTGGCGGGGCTGCTGGCGGAGCGGCTCCGGGCGGACGCGGACCGGTCGCGGCGGTGGGAGTGCGAGCCGGCCGCGGTGTGGACCGGCCGGAACGAACCGGAGCGCCTGCAACTGGTCCTGATCCACCCGGATCTGCGTGCCGACCGGGACGGTCGGCCGTGGCTGCAGCTCGGGGTGACCCTGGACGTCGGCGACGGGGACCCGGCGGCGGTGGCGGACCGCCTCGCGGCGCACCTGGCGTCCGGTGACCGACAGGAGCTCGCCGAGGTAGGGGGCCGCTCCGTGCACTACTCCGAGGACTACCCATGAACCGGAGCCCCGACCCCCACGGCCGCGGACCGGGAACAGCCGGGGCGATCGGTAGGGTGGCCGTATGAGTGGAGAGCATGACCTGCGGAAACTCCTGAGCGGGATGCGGCCCGAGCTGAATGAGGGCCGGTACGTCTTCTGTACCGTCGCCGGCAGCACCGTCCCCGCCGGGACCGCCCCCGTCGCCACCGTCCTGGAGGCCGAGGGCCTCACCCTGGTGCTGCGCCAGGAGGACGCCGACGCGGCCGGGCTCGCCTACGACTGCACCGCCGGCTGGATCACCCTGCGGATCCACTCCGCGCTCGATGCCGTCGGGCTCACCGCCGCCTTCGCCGCCGAGCTCGGCGCACACGGTCTGAGCTGCAACGTCATCGCCGGTTACCACCACGACCACCTCTTCGTGGACGCCGACCGGGCCGCCGAGGCCGTGGCCGTCCTGCAAGGCCTCGCCACCCGCTCCGCACAGGACTGACAACCCCCGGAAAAGAAGATCGGATTCTTTTCCGCAGTGGCATCCCTTGCGCCATGCGCCGGGCGTACGCTGAACCCCCGAACAGGCCTGGGGGGTACCAGCCATGACGGACCGCCGGACCCGCACACGGCGCACAATGGTCGAACGCGATGCCGAACTCGCCATCGTCGACGAGGCCCTGGACGAGCTCACCGGTCCCGCGCCGGACGCGGGCGGCGCGCTGCTCGCCTTCTCCGGCCCCGCGGGCCTCGGCAAGACCACCCTGCTCGCCGAACTGCGCCGCCGCGCCCACGCACGCAACTGCACCGTCCTCGCCGCCCGGGGCGGCGAACAGGAGCAGAGCCAGCCCTTCCACGTCGCCCGCCAGCTCATCCAGCCGCAGCTCGCCGGCACCTCCGAGCAGGAGCTGCGCGCCGCCCTCGGGGGCTGGTACTCCATCGTCGGCCCGGCCCTCGGACTCTGCGCCCCCGAACAAGGGGTCCCGCCCGACCCCCAGGGCCTGCGCGACGGACTCGATTGGGTCCTCACCCACCTCGTCGTCAAGCGCGCCCCCGTCGCCCTCGTCCTCGACGACGCCCACTGGGCCGACCCCGAGTCCCTCGGCTGGCTCGCCGCCTTCGCCCCGCGCGCCGAACACCTCCCGCTGCTCCTCGTCGTCGCCTACCGACCCGACGAACTGCCCGAGCACGCGGACGCCTTCCGCACGCTGCCCGGCCGGGCGGGACAGCGCCCGCTGCCGCTGGCACCGCTCACCCCGGCCGCCGTCGCCACCCTGGTCCGCGAAGCCGTCGGCGCCCACGCCGACGACGCCTTCTGCCAGGAGGCCTGGGCCGTCACCACCGGTAACCCCTTCGAAGCCGTCGAACTCACCGCCAAGGTCCGCGGCAAGGGCCTGACGCCGGTCGAGGCGAACGCCCCCCAACTGCGCGACCTGGCCGCCGCCCAGCGCGGCAGCGGCCTCGTCGCCCGCCTCGAACGGCTCGGTCCCTCCACCGTCCGTTTCGCCTGGGCCTGCGCCGTCCTCGGCACCGCCATCCCGCAGGGACTCGCCGCCCGGGTGGCCGCCCTCGGCGCCGAGGAGGCCGTGGACGCCACCCGCCGGCTGCGCGACGCCCGCATCCTGTCGGCCGCCACCGCCGAGGAACCCGACGCCGAAGCCGGGCTGGAGTTCGTCCACCCGCTCATCGCCACCGCCATCTACCGCGCCATCCCCGACGCGCTCCGCGTCGCCCTGCACGGCAAGGCGGCGGCGGCCGTCGTCGATGCCGGACTCGGCTCCTCCGCGGCCGCCCGGCACCTGCTGGAGACCCACCCCGAGAGCGACCCCTGGGTGGTGCGCACCCTGCGCGAGGCCGCCGGCGAGAACCTCCGGGCCGGCGCCCCCGAGGCCGCCCGCCGCCAGCTCTCCCGCGCCCTGCTGGAACCCCCGGACTTCGACGAACGCGCCGCAGTCCTCTACGAACTGGGCTGCGCCTCCCTGCTCACCGAGCCCGCCAACACCGTCAACCACCTGCGGGCCGCGCTCGCCGAGCCCTCCGACGACCCGGCCCTGCGCCAGGGCATCGTCATCCGGCTCGCCCAGGTCCTCGCGCACAGCGACCGGCTCGCCGAGGCCTCGGAATCGCTCGCGCGGGAGATCCCGTACACCCAGGACGTACGCGCCCGACTGCGCCTGCAGTCCGAGCAGTTCATGTGGGACGCCTTCAACGCCGCCGAGACCGACTCCCCGGCCCGCTCCCGGCGGCTCGCCCGCCTCGCCGACCGGCTGACCGGGCGCGACCTCACCGAGCGGTACATCATCGGGCTGCGCGCCTGGGACGCCTGCCTGCGCGGAGAGCCCGTCGACCTGGTGCTGCACCACGCCGGACGGGTCCTGGAGCAGCCTTTCAGCTGGGCCCACGAGGACCGCGGCTTCGAGGTCCCGGTCCTGGCCGCGATGGTCCACATGTACGCCGACCGGCCCGGACGTGCCGAGGAGCTGTTCGAAGCGGGCACCGCCGAGTTCGAGCGGCACGGCTGGCGCGGGGCGCACCTCTCCTTCGCCTACAGCCTGCGGGCCTACGTCCGCTACCGGCGCGGGCGGCTCGTGGAGGCCGAGGAACTGGCGCGGGCCGGGCTGCGGCTCGCCGAGCGCGTGGGCCGCCGCACCCCCGTGCACTGGTACGCCATAGCCATCCTCCTCACGACCCTGCTCGCACGGGGCCGGCCCGAGGAGGCCTGGGAACTGGCCCGGGAGCACGAGTACGGCGCCCCCTTCCCGGCGGCCGTGGTCTTCCCCGACTCCCAGACCGTGTACGCCGAACTGCTCCTGTCCCGGGGTGAGGCGCAGGCCGCGATCGTCGAACTGGAGGCGGTCGACCGGCGGCTGACCCCGCGCGGCATCCAGAATCCGGCCTGGTGCCCGTGGCAGCTGCACCTGGCCCGGGCGGTGGCCTCGGACGATCCGCAGCGGGCCCGCGCCCTGGCCGACGACGCCGTCCGGCGGGCCCGCGCCTTCGGCGCCGCCTCGGCCATCGGCCAGGCCCTGCGGGTGGCGGCGCAGGTGGCGGAACGCGAGGACCGGGCTCCGCTCCTCAGGGAGGCGGTCACCCTGCTCTCGGCCTCACCGGCGGGCTACGAACTGGCCCGCGCCCTGGCCGCGCTCGGCACCGAGCTGAGGGATCCCGACGTGCTGATGCAGGCCGTCGTGACGGCGCGGGAATGCGGTGCGGACGGGCTGGCCGCGCGGACGGCAGAGACCCTGCTGGGGCTCGGCGGCACGCTGCCGTGCGGGCTGGCCTGGGAGGACGGGCTCACGGAGGAGGAGATCCGGGCCGCCGACCTCGCCGTGCGGGCCGGGAAGGAGCCCGTCACGGAGACGGTGGTGCTGCCCTCGCCGGACTGGGCACTGTCGGCGGCCTGTCGCAAGCTGGGCACCGACCGGCCCGGGCTCAGGGACGCACTGGAGGCGTTCGCCCGTAGCTCAATGTGATCGAACCGGCCGCCCGCCGGGAAGGGTGGACCCCATGGATCACGTCGAGAGACTCGCCGCCTTCCGGACCGAGGCGACGGTGTTCGAGAAGGCGGTGCGCCGGGCGTTCGACCTCGACGAGCCGGTGCCGGCGGTCCCCGCGTGCCCCGGCTGGACGGTCACCGACCTCGTCACGCACCTGGGCGGAGTGCACCGCTACCTCGCGTACGTCCTGCGCGAGCGGCTCGCGGCCCCGCCCGACCCCGCCGGCCTCGCCCTCCCCGAGGTCCCGGACGACCCGGACGCACTGACCGACTGGTTCGCACAGGGCGCCCGCGAGCTGGCGGAGCTCTTCCACGAGCTGGGTCCGGACACTGAGCTCTGGACCTGGTCGGTGGAGCAGACCTCGGGATTCTGGCTGCGGATGCAGCTGATCGAGTTGGCCGTGCACCGCTGGGACGCCGAATCCGCGACCGGCACCCCCGGCCGCCTCGCCCCGGACGTCGCTGCGGACGCCGTGACCCAGACGATCGAGGTGATGGCCCCGGCCCGCCGCGGCTGGCGGCAGGCACCGCCGGGCGCGGGCGAGAGGTACCGCTTCCGGCGTACCGACGGTCCGGAAACGTGGACGGTCGTCCTCTCGGGTGACCGGGTCCTGCTGGAGACCGTTCCCACCGGCCCGGCCGACGTCGAGGCCGCGGGCAGCGCCTGCGACCTCGCCCTGTTCCTCTGGGGCCGCCTCCCGGCCACCGCCCTGCGCGTCACGGGCGACGCCGACCTGCTCCCGCACTGGTTCACCCTGGTCCCCCCCGGTCTGACGACCCGGGCCGGCGGGCCGGGCCCGGGCAGCTCCCCGGATGAGGGCCCCCGGGCCGGAAAACTCGCGCGGCCACGTACCATGGCGGCATGTCCTTCCTCCGCCGCCACCGCGCCGCCACACCCGCCGGCCCGGACTTCGACGTCCTGGCCATGGACCCGGGGGACTGGCCGGGCAATCTCGGGGCCGGGCTGCTGCCCGCGCCCGACGGCAGCTGCCAGGGTGTCTTCCTCCGCTACGACCTGTTCGGCGGACGCGGCCCCGCGATGATCATCGGAAACCTCCCCGAGGGCTCCCCGGCCCGGGACCTCACCGACAGCCAGATCCCCTTCGAGGTGGCCCAGCTCCTCGACGCTCTGGAGAACGACGAGGACGTCGAGGTCACCGGCGTCGAGGACTGCCCCGTCATGCAGGGCGACAACCTCCTCATCGTCCGGAAGATCAAGTTGTCGGAGTCCCGCATCTCCTGCGTCCAGTTCGACCGCAGCGACAACGTGCTGGTCACCATCGCCAGCTGGGACCGCCCGATCACCGATGACCTCTACGCCCTCCTGAAGCCGCTCCCCGCCGAGCTCTTCCAGCAGGGCTGACCGTCCTCCGTAGCTCCGGGCGCGGGCGTCACGCGTCCGCGATGGCGTTCGCCGCCACGTAGCCGAACGTCATCGCGGGGCCGATCGTCGATCCGGCGCCCGCGTAGCTGTGGCCCATCACCGCCGCGCTCGCGTTGCCCGCCGCGTACAGGCCCGGGATCACCGAGCCGTCCGGGCGCAGGGCCCGGGCCCGGGCGTCCGTGACGATGCCGCCCTTCGTACCGAGATCGCCCGGCACGATCCTGAACGCGTAGAACGGCGGGACCCAGACGGGTGCCAGGCACGAGTTCGGGTGCACGTTCGGGTCCGTGTAGTAGTGGTCGTACGCCGTGTCGCCCCGGTGGAAGTCGGCGTCGTCGCCGCTCCACGCCTGCGCGTTGAACCGGCCCAGCGTCGCCCGCAGCGCGCCCGCCGGGACCCCGATCTGGCCGGCCAGCGCGTCCCAGGTCCACGCCTTCTTCGCCGCGCCCGACTGGTACCACGCGTCCGGGAAGGGCAGCGTCGGCAGGATGTCCTTGAACAGGTACTTGTTGCGGTAGTTCTGATCGACGATCAGCCACGCCGGGATGTGCGAGCCGACCGCACCCCGGTCCTTCTCGTACATCACGTGCACCACATCGCTGTACGGCGCCGCCTCGTTGACGAACCGCGCACCGTTCGCGTTCACGATCAGCCCGCCCGGCAGGGTCCGTTCGGCCAGGCAGAAGTACGGCTCCCCGGGCAGCGGGATCGACGGCCCCCACCACGCGTCGTCCATCAGCGCCAGTGCGGCCCCGGCCCGCTGACCGGCCCGGATCCCGTCGCCGGTGTTCTCCTTCGCCCCCACCGACCACTGGGTGCCGATCGGCTGCTGCTGATACTGCGCCCGCATCTGCGCATGGTGCTCGAAACCGCCCGAGCCGATGACCACCCCGCGACGGGCCCGTACGGTGCCCCGTACGCCCTGCTTCTCCACCACCACGCCGGTGACCGCGCCGCCCTCCTGGACCAGGTCCACCAGGGGGCTGTTCAGCCACACCGGAACGCCGGCCCGCTGGAGTCCGGCGCGCAGCCCGGCGGCCAGGGCCTGGCCCATCGTCAGCGGCTTCTCGCCGCGCAGCGCCGCCTTCGTGCCGCGCGCCAGGCACTCGGTCGACACGGCGAGCCCCTTGGCGCTCACCGCCGCCAGGTTCAGCCACTTGTAATCTTGGCTGAAGACCACCATCCCGGCCGGGACCGGCAGGTACGCGGGGTTCAGCCGGGCCAGTTCGGCGCCCAGGATGTTCCCGTCGATCTGGTCCGGCTCGATGGAACGGCCGTTCGGCAGCCCGCCCGGCAGGTTGGGGTAGTAGTCGCTGTACCCCTCCATGAAGCGGAACCGCAGCGGGCTGCTGGCCATCACGAAGTCCAGCATCCGGGGCCCGTTGGCGAGGAACGCGGCCTGCCGGTCGGCCGGTACCTCGGGCCCGACCACGGCCGCGAGGTAGGTCGCCGCCTTCTGCGGGGTGTCCGGCACCCCCGCGCCCAGGATCACCGAGTTGTTGGGCAGCCAGATGCCGGCGCCCGAGCGTGCGGCCGATCCGCCGAAGGTCGGGGCCTTCTCGACCACGAGCACGCTCAGCCCCCGCTGGGCGGCGGTGAGGGCGGCGGTCATCCCGGCGGCCCCGGATCCGACCACGACGACGTCGTACTCGCCGAGCGGGGGACCGTCCTGGGCGCTGTCGGCCCGGGCCGCGGCGGGCGGCAGCACGGTGGCGCCGAGCACCCCGGCCCCGGTGCCGGCGAGGACCGTACGTCTGGACGGAAGGGCGGCGGGGGAGGTGCGTGAAGCGCTTGCGGACATGGGCAGGCTCCAGCGGAGTCGGGGAGGAGGGGAAGTGCCTCCAGCATTTCTGATGCTGAGTCAGAAAAGGTGTTCGGGGGATCATGTGATGTCAAGGCATCCGGCACCGCCGCCTCCGACGCGCCGGGGGCCGCACAGCCCCGCGCCCCGTGCCGCGCGCCCGTGTACGCGTCCCGCCCGGGCCCGGAACGGGCGAAGCCCCGTGGCGGTGGGGGCCACGGGGCTTCGCGTACGGGGGACGGTCAGCGCGTGCCGACCGCCGCGCGCACCGCTCGGCGCGCCATCCCTGCATCGTCGTGCAGGCGGCGGAGCAGCAGTCGCTGCTCCTCACCGGAGGACAGGGCGCCCACCGCCGGCGGCTGCGACGGGGCGGTCGCCAGCATCGAGCGCTGGACCGCCGTCTCGGACATCCGGATCTCCCGGGTCAGCACCAGCATCAGGTTGACCAGGAAGGCGTCCCGGGCGGCCGGACCCGCCGACTGCGCGAGCCGGCTGATCTGGGCACGGGCGGCCGGGGCGTCGCCCAGTACCGTCCACAGCGTGGCGAGGTCGTATCCCGGCAGGTACCAGCCCGCGTGCTCCCAGTCGAGCAGGACGGGACCGGCCGGCGACAGCAGCAGGTTCGACAGCAGGGCGTCCCCGTGGTTGAACTGCAGGGCCGTGCCCGACAGCTTCACACCGTGCAGCAGCTTCTGCAGGTCACCGAGGTCCCGGTCGGTCAGCAGCCCCAACTCGTAGTCGCGGGCGATCCGCCGCGCGTAGTTCATCGGGGTACCGAACAGCTCCGCCGGCGGCCGCCACTGGTTGACCCGGCACACCGCGCCCAGGGCCGCCCGGAGGTCCACCCGCGGCGGCGGCTCCACCGGGTGCCGCTGCAGCGCCGCGACCCGGCCCGCCATCCGCTCCACCACCAGCGTGCAGTTCTCGGGGTCGGCGGCGATCAGCCGCGGCACCCGGACCGGCGGGCGGTGCCGGACGAAGGCCCGGTATGCCGCTATTTCGTGCCGGTAGCGCTCACGCCATTCCGGCGAGTGGTCCAGTAATACCTTTGCGACAGCGGTCATCCGTCCGGTGGTACCCACCAGGAGGACGGAGCGGCCGCTGCGCCGGAGGACCTGCACCGGGGCGAACTCCGGACAGATCCGCTGCACCGACGCGAGCGCGGTGCGCAGCTGCGCCCCCTGCGGCCCCGAGAGATCGATTCTGCCGCTGACGGGCTGTGATCCGGTACCCGGCATCCGCCGCGCCCGGACGACGCCCTGCGCCGCAGCCGACGGGCGGCCGGGTTCCAGGTAGGGGCCGCCGCCCGCCGGAAGCGTGCGGTGCGGCCGGACCGGTGCGGACACGGAGGACGTTGCTGCGTACATGGTGATACGGATCCCTTCGTGCGCCGACGAGTTGCGTACGCCGCCCCGCCGGATCCCGTACTTCACCCTGGGGAGTTCCGCCGGTGAACCGGGTCGGGGAGGCGCATTCCTACCTGACACCCGGCGCAAGGTGGCGAACCATCGGGCGTGCCCTGGCGAAGCCTGGCGAATAGTCGCTGGGCATCTGACGGCGGGCTACTGTCAACTCAGCCGAGAACCTGGGGGCTTGACGTGAGCAAAGGTCCAAACACCCGCTTGAACGACCTGTTCGGCCTGGCCGGCTGGTCGAAGGGCGAACTGGCGAGGATGGTGAACCGGCAGGCGGCGGCCATGGGCCACCCCCAGTTGGCCACCGACACCTCGCGGGTGCGGCGCTGGATCGACATGGGGGAAGCCCCCCGCGAACCGGTGCCCACGGTACTGGCAGCACTGTTCACCGAGCGGCTCGGTCGTGTCGTGACCATCGAGGACCTCGGGTTCGTACGGCAGCGGCGCACCTCCAGACGGCAGCCGGACGGGGCTCGTGAGAACCCCGACGGGATGCCGTGGGCGCCCGAACGCACAGCCGCGGTCCTCACCGAATTCACGGGAATGGACCTCATGCTCAACCGTCGCGGTCTGATGGGCGCGGGAGCGGTGCTCACCGCCGGCTCCGCCCTCAGCAACGCCATGTACGACTGGCTGCACACCGACCCCGCCCGGGCCGAGGAGGCCCGGAACTTCGGGGAATCCTTCCAGGCCGACCCAGCGGGTTACGACCGCTACGAGGCCGCCCCGATCGGCTCCCAGGAGATCGAGGCCCTGGAGCGTTCCGTCGAGGTGTTCCGCGCCTGGGACGCCTCCCGAGGCGGCGGACTCCAACGAAAGGCCGTCGTCGGCCAGCTCAACGAGGTGGGCGGCATGCTCGCCTACCACCACCCCGACCACCTCCAGCGGCGGCTCTGGGGGGTGGCGGCCAACCTGGCGGTCCTCGCGGGCTGGATGTCCCACGACGTGGGCCTGGAACCCACGGCGCAGAAGTACTTCGTCATCGCCGCGCACGCGGCCCGCGAAGGGGGCGACCGGCCGCGCGCCGGCGAGGCGCTGTCCCGTGCGGCCCGGCAGATGGTCCACCTCGGCAAGCCGAACGAGGCCCTGGACCTGATGAAGCTCGCCCAGTCGGGCTCGGGCGAGCAGACCCTGCCGCGCACGCGCGCCATGCTGCACACCATCGAGGCCTGGGCGCAGGCCGCCATGGGCAAGGGCCAGGCCATGCGCCGCACCCTGGGCGAGGCCGAGGAACTGTTCGTCTCCGACAAGGGCGACGTGCCGCCGCCGAGTTGGATGCAGCACTTCGACGAGGCGGACCTGCACGGTATGCAGGCCCTCGCCTACCGCACCCTGGCGGACCACGACGCCGCGGCGGCGCCCGTCGCCGCGCGCCACGCCAGGGAGGCCCTGCGGCTGCGCGGCGAGGGTTACCAGCGCTCGCAGATCTTCGACTACATCTCCATGGCCTCGGCGTGCTTCATCGCCGACGAGCCGGAGCAGGCCGACCGGTACGCGCGCCTCGCCCTGGTGTCGATGAACGAGACCTCCTCGCACCGGACCTGGGACCGGCTGCGCGAGATGTACCGGCTCACCGCCCAGTACTCCGGGTACGCGCGCATCGAGGACCTGCGCCAGGAGATCAAGCTGGCCCTCCCCGACAACCCGGCGCCGCGCGCCACGGGGGTGTAGTCCCACGCCGGCTCCCGCACGGGCCCGTACGGTCCTGGCCCGAAGCCCTGTACGTCTGATACGCCTGGTACGGAGACGAGAAAGGCCGCGCCTTCCGGCGCGGCCCCGAAGCCCGTACGTCCGGCGCCCGTTACCCGCCGACCCGGGCGACGAGCACGCAGGCGTCGTCCTCCCGCTCGCTCTCGCCGAACTCCTCGATCACGATCCGCACGCAGTCCTGCGCCGAGCGCGCCGCCGCGAACCGGGGCGCCAGCGCCAGCAGCCGCTCGGTCCCGTCCGCCCGGCTGAACTCGATGCTGCGCGACGTGAGTCCGTCCGTGTGCAGGATCAGCAGGTCGCCCACTTCGAGTCGTTCCTCGGCCTGCCCGTAGGTGGCTCCGGAGGTCGCGCCCAGCAGGACGCCCTCCGGCGGCAGCAGGGAGCGGCCCGAGCCCCTGCGGAACAGCAGGGGAGCCGGGTGGCCCGCCTGCGCCCAGGACAGCACCTGGCGCGCGGGATCGTAGCGGCAGCAAACGGCCGAGCCGAGGGCGGGCTGCACCGAGGTCTCCAGGAGCTGGTTGAGCCAGCCCATCAGCGGGCCCGGCTCGATGCCCGCCATGGCCATGCCGCGCAGCGCGCCGAGCATCATCGCCATTCCGGAGGTGGCGGTCACTCCGTGTCCGGTCAGATCGCCGACCGTCAGCATGGAGCGGCCGTCGGGGAGTTCGAGGGCGTCGTACCAGTCGCCACCGATCAGCGCGCTGGTCGCGGAGGGCAGGTAGTGCGCGGCCACGTCCAGGGTGCCGGAGCTGCCGTACGGGAACCGCAGGGAGCCGCGCCACGGGGGGAGCACGGCTTCCTGCAGCTCGACCGCCAGCCGGTGCTCGGTCTGCGCGATCTCCCGCTGGCGCTGCAGCGAGTCACGGGACTCGCGCACCGCGCGCTGGCTCCGGCGCAGTTCACTCACGTCCCGCAGGACGGCCCACATCGAGGCCGTACAGCCGTCGGAGTCGAGTACCGGCTCGCCCCTCATGTGCAGGGTCCGGACCCGGCCGTCGGCCCGGACGATGCGGAACTCGCCGTCGATCGGTTTGCCGTCCACGAGGCAGTCGGTGACCCATGCGGTGAGTAACGGCTGGTCCTCGGAGAAGAGGGTCGAGCCCAGTTCGTCGAGGGGGAGCGCGCCGGACTCGGGCGAGCGGCCGAAGATCTGGAACAGCTCGTCGGACCAATTGACCTCGTCGGTCAGCAGGTTCCACTCGGCACTGCCGACGCGGGTCTGTGCCTCGGGCCCGGCCTCGGGCGCCGGCTGCGGGTACTCGACGGTCTCGGGCGCCGGCGGCAGGCCCTCCTTGAGCTGCCCGAGGTGCTCGCGGAGGTCGTCGAGGTGGTGGACGGCGAGGTCGCACAGTGCACGCTGCCAGCGGCCCTGGGCGTCGTCGTCGTCCACGACGGTGTCGCGGCGGACCGCGTCCACTTCTCCCCGCAGCCGCCGGGTCTGCGAGATCAGCGCGTCCACCGACCCTGGCTCGGGCGGTTGCGCGGGACGGTCCGCGAACAGGTGGGACGGCATGAGAACTCCGATACAGGCGCGGCACGGCCAAGTCTGAAGGAAGGACCGGTAACGACTGTTGCACAGGGCGCGACGACGTGTAAGGCGTTTGGCAACATCCGCTACGTTCTTGCTTCTGGTATATGCCGTAGGCCTGGCGGGGCGTCCGCCGCGTACGAACGAATCCGGTCAGGCACTCTCCGCGGTGACGGAGCAGCACCTCCCGGTGGCGGGGCCGGCACGGCGGCAACCGCGGCCGGAATCAGGCCATCCGGCGACCGCCGCTCGATCGTACGGCCGATGTGTACGAGCCCGCCGTTCGAGGAAAACGCGTAAGGAATGGATCAAGGCGACCCGGGGAGATACCCCCGAACGAGTGATGTCGCCCTTGGTGACACGGCGGAATCGGGGCTTCTCAGGACGCGGTCGGGCCGCTACTCTACGTGCCGGTAATAACGGGGGAGGTCTGCGCGGGCGGGCCCGCGCAGCGTTGGGGACACACGACGACATGGCCGGCCGCCACCACGCCACGAACGAGAGCACGGACCGCGCCGCGAACGACGACGCGAACGACGCCGAGGCGAACGGCGACGCCGACCGCGGCACGCCCCGCGGCACGGGACCGAGCCGGCGTTCCTTCCTCACCCACCTCGTGGCCGCGCCGACCCTGGCCCTCGTCACCCGCGCCACCGCCGACGCACTGGCCGCACAGCCCGCCCACGCCGTCGTGCCCTCCCTGCCGGCCATCGCCGACGTGATCGACCTCGGTGACCTGTTCATCCTGGCCGGCGCCCCCACCTCAGCCCTGCTGGCGCTCGCCGTCGAGACGGACGGCACCATCCGCTTCCGGCTGCCGCGCGAGGAGGTCGGCCAGGGCCTCACCACCGCGGTGGCCATGCTCGTCGCGGAGGAACTCGACGCGCCGCTGGCCCACGTACGCGTGGAGTTGGACGACGCCCGGCCCGAGCTGCTCTTCAACCAGCTCACCGGATCCTCCAACTCCGTGCGCTCCCTCTACGGACCGGTGCGCCAGTGCGCCGCCACCGCCCGGGCCCGCCTCGTCGCGGCCGCCGCCCACCGCTGGGGCGTCTCACCGACGTCACTGACCACCGCGAACGGCGCCGTCCGCGCCACGGACGGGCGCACCGCCGACTACGGCGACCTCGCCGCGGCCGCCGCCGACCCCGGCCTGGTCGTCCTCGGTGCCAGCCCCAAGAAGCGGGCCGGGCACACCCTGGTGGGGCAGCCGACCGGCCGCGTCGACGCCCGCGCCATGGTCACGGGGGCCCTGCAGTACACCCTCGACCTGGACGTGCCCGGCGCCAAGCCCTGCGTGGTGCGCCGCCCGCCCACCCTCGGCGGCACGGTCCGCACCGTGACCAACCTGGCCGCCGTCCGGGCCATGCCCGGTGTCCTGCACGTGGTGACCGTTGCGACCGGCGTCGCCGTCGTCGCCGAGACCTTCGGGCAGGCCATCGACGCCAAGTCCGCCCTCCAGGTCACCTGGGGCCCCGGCCCCGCCGACCGGCTGTCCGACACCGAGATCCGCGCCAAGCTGCGCGCCGCCACCCCGCCGCTGCTGGTGCCGCCCCTGCTGACCCCGTACGTGGACGCCGAGTTCGACTTCGCCTTCGTCAGTCACGCCCCGATGGAGACCAACTCCGCCATCGCCGACGTGCGCGAGGACCGGGCCGAGATCTGGTCCGGCCTCAAGTCCCCGATCGTGGCCCGCGAGACGATCGCCGCCGACCTCGGCCTGCCCCTGTCCAAGGTGCAGGTGCACGTGGTCCAGGCCGGCGGATCCTTCGGTCGCCGGCTCTTCTTCGACGCGGCCCTGGAGGCCGCCCGCATCTCCAAGGCCTGCCGCCGCCCCGTCCGGCTGATGTGGACCCGCGTGGACGACACCCGGCACGGCCGGATGCGCCCGGCGACCCACCACCGGATCCGCGCCACCCACCTCCTGGGCGAGGTGCTCAGCTTTGAACACCGGGTCGCCGCCGCGGAGACCGACTTCCGGCACGGCCTCGGCGAGATCATCACCGCCACCGCGGCGCACCTGCCGCTCGGCATCGGCAACGCCACCCTCGCTCAGACCCTCTTCCTGACCACGGTGAAGTCCCCGTACCACTTCGGTCTCACCACCCAGGCGCTCACCGAGGTGCCCACCGGTATCCCCACGGCCTCGTGGCGCTCGGTCTACTCCGCCAACACGCGCGGAGCCGAGGAGATCGTGGTCGACGAGCTCGCCGCCCGGACGGGCCGGGACCCGTACGCCTTCCGGCGCAGCTTCCTGAAGACCGACGCCCAGCGCGCCGTCCTCGACAAGGCCGCGAAGGAAGGGAACTGGGGGCGGCCGATGGAGGCCGGGTGCGCGCAGGGCATCGCCTTCCACGAGGAGTACAAGTCCCGCACCGCGTGCCTCGTCGAGATCGACACCCGCGACCCGGACCACGTCCGCGTCACCAGGGCCGTCATCGCCGTGGACGTGGGCCTGCCCGTCAACCCGCGCGGACTGGAGGCTCAGATGATCGGCGGTCTCACCGACGCGATCTCCACCACCCTGCGCGCCGGGCTGCACCTGGACAAGGGGCTTCCGCTGGAGGGCAGCTACAGCCAGTTCCACTGGGCCAAGCAGCGCGACACCCCGCGCGACGTGCGGGTCTTCGTCCTGCCGGCCACGGGCGACGAGCCGGGCGGTGCGGGCGAACTCGGGGTGCCCGCCGCGGTCGGCGCGATCGCCAACGCCTGGGCCAGGGCCACCGGTTCCGAGCCGCGCAGCTTTCCCCTCGACTTCGACGTCGACTTCACCCCCTACCCCCGATAGCCCGAGCCAGGAGTACCGCCGTGCCCTCGCACACCTTCACCGTCAACGGGCGCAGCGTCACCGTGGACGCGCCCGACGACCTGCCCCTGCTGTGGGTGCTTCGCGACATGCTGGGCATCCGCGGCCCCAAGTACGGCTGCGGGGTGGACGTCTGCAAGGCCTGCACCAGCCACCTGGACGGCACCGACATCCGCCCCTGCGTGGTGCCCGTCTCCGCCTGCGCCGGCAGGTCGGTCACCACCATCGAGGGCCTGGCGGACGGGGACGACCTGCACCCCGTGCAGGAGGCGTGGCTCGAACAGGACGTCGCCCAGTGCGGTTTCTGCCAGCCGGGACAGATCATGGCCGCCGTCGCCCTGCTGAAGCGGACCGCAGATCCCACGGACGAGGACATCGACGCCATCGCCAACATCTGCCGCTGCGGTACCTACTTCCGCATCCGGGAGGCCATCCGCAGCGCGGCGCGCCGGATGTGAGTGGCGGCGGGATCCCGTGGCTTCCCCCGTGTCCGATTCAATCGAAGCCGCCGGGATCCTGCCGCTCGTCTCCCAGCCTAGGTGCGGGCCGGGACATGCGCAGGGTTCGTCCTGCCCAGTGAGCGCGCGAGACGGGTATCACAGCGCACAGTGTGCGGCGGGTGGTTGAATGCGGCCGTGTCCCGGTCCGACGACATTCTCAAGGTTCACCGGCTCGCCCACGCCGGGGGATCGGCCGCACTGCTGGAATGGCTCACCTCCCACCTCGGTGGATGGGTCGGGGTGGTGGAGGCCCGAGCGGAGCACGGCCCGGCTCCCGAGGCCGCCGTGCGCGGCGCCGCCGAGCTGGCCGCCCGCGGCGTTCGGTCGGCGGTCCTGCACGGCGCCCACTCCGCGACCCTGCTGTTCGCACTGGACGGCCGGCGCGCGCTGGCCGCCGTACTGGAGCAGCCGCACCACCCCGACGCGCCCGCACTCCTCGCGGACGCGGCCGTACCGCTGGACCTCGTCCTGCGGGCCGAGGAGGCCGGCCGGCGGGAGGAACGGGTCCGGCGCGCCGAGGCGCAGGTCCGCGAGGCAGTCCTCCACCTGCTGATGAACGGCCGGCTCTCCACCGCCCACCAGATCTCCGTCACGCTGGGCCCCGCCCTGCCCGACCCGATGCGGATGTACGTCGTCGAATGCCCGATCGGACGGCGCGCCGAAGTCATGCGGCTCTGCCGGGAACTGACGGACGGCCGGGCCTGGATCGTGCGCTGCCCGGTCTACGTGCGCCACCTCATCGTGCTCGCCCCGCCGGCCACCGCCACGGGGCCGGCCACCGGCGACCCCCTGGCCGAAGCACTGGTGGAGGGGGCGCCGGACTGCGCGGTCGGTGTCAGCGGGGAGATGGGCCTGAGCGAGGCCCCGACCGCCTACACCCAGGCCTTCCACGCTCTGGCCGTCGCCCGGGGGAGCGACGATCGGCACGCCCGGTTCGGGCCCGGCCCCGAACTGGCGCTCGCCGCGCACGGGGCGGGAGCCGGCTGGGCCGAGGCCCTGCTCGCGCCCCTGCACACGTACGCGCCCCGGCGCCCCCAGGACCCCGGCGGGCAGGAGCTGCGCGCCACCGCCCACGCCTGGCTGAACTTCACCTCGCACGCCACCCGGCTGCTGAAGATCCACCGCAACACCCTGGCGGCCCGGCTGCGCCTGATCGAGGCGCTGCTCGGCCTGAACCTCGCACGCCTCGCGGACCAGTCGGCACTCTCCCTGGCACTGCGGCTGACCTCGGGAGCAGGGGCGCGAGCAGGAGCGGAGAGCGGCGGCGCCCTCGGGGCCGCAGCCCCCGATCTCGACGATGTGCTGCGCGATCCGCGCCTGACCGACTGGGCCCGTACCCATCTGAGCGGACTGAGCGGGCCGGACGCCCCACCAGGAGCCCGTGCCACGGTCCGCGCCTGGCTGGCGCACGACGCCCAACTCGTCCCGGCGGCCGCGGCGCTGGGCGTCTCCGTCCCCGGGGCGCGCAAGCGGCTGGCCCGGATCGAGGCGCTGTTGGAGCGTTCCCTGCTGCAGTCCCCCAGTGCCCGGTACGACCTGTGGCTCGCGCACCGGTCGGAGGAGCTCGCCGGGTGACACAAGCCCCAGAAGGGCTGACAGGCGACACAGATGCACGATCATGCCCGAATGAGGCGTATCAATGCGAAACGCATGCTGGTCGGCGAACCCCTCGACACGGCCCGCCTGGGGGAGACCCTGCTGCCCAAGCGGCTCGCCCTGCCGATCTTCTGCAGCGATCCGCTCTCCTCCGTGGCCTACGCCACCGAGGAGATCCTGCTGGTCCTCGCCCTCGGCGGCGTCGCACTGCTGCACCTCACCTGGTACGCGGCCGCCGCCATCGTCTTCCTGCTCATCGTCGTCGTCGCGTCCTACCGGCAGACCTGCCACGCCTATCCCGGCGGGGGCGGCGCCTACGTCGTGAGCTACGAGAACCTCGGGCAGACCGCCGCGCTCACCGCCGCCAGCGCCCTGCTCGTCGACTACGTGATGACCGTCGCAGTCTCGGTCGTCTCCGGGGTCTCGGCCATCACCTCGGCCATCCCCGCACTGAACGACCACGAAGTGGTCCTGTCCGTGGCCTTCGTGGTGCTGCTGGTCCTGATGAACCTGCGCGGCGTGCGGGAGTCGGGTCGCCTCTTCGCCATCCCCACCTACGGCTTCGTCCTCGTCATCTACCTCATGTTCGCCGTCGCCGCGGTCCGCCTCGGCACCGGCGACACCATCCGCGCCGAGTCGGCAGACCTCCCGATCACCCCGGTCGACACCTACACCGGACTGGCCCTGGTGTTCCTCACGATGCGCGCCTTCGCCTCCGGGTGCACCGCCCTGACGGGCGTCGAGGCGATCAGCAACGGCGTACCCGCCTTCCGCAAGCCCAAGGCCAGGAACGCGGCGACCACGCTCGCCGCGATGGGCGTGCTCTCCGTGACGATGTTCGTCGGCATCACCGCCCTGGCCATGTCCTACCAGGTGCACGTGGCGGCCGACCCCACCGAGCTGGGCCTGCCCCCGGGTACCCCCACCTCCACCGCCCTCGCCCAGATCGGCCGCGCCACCTTCGGCAGCTGGCACTTCCTCTTCTACCTGCTCCAGGCCGTCACCGCGGGCGTGCTGATCCTCGCCGCGAACACCGCCTTCAACGGCTTCCCGATGCTCGCCTCGATCCTGGCCAGGGACCGGTACGCGCCCCGCCAGCTCCGCAACCGCGGCGACCGGCTCGTCTACTCCAACGGCGTCGTCCTGCTCGCCCTCGCCGCCATCACCCTCATTGTGGCCTTCGACGCCGAACTGACCCGCCTCATCCAGCTCTACATCATCGGCGTCTTCGTCTCCTTCACCCTCTCCCAGGCGGGCATGGTCCGGCACTGGCGGAAGGTGCTCGCCTCACCCGCCACCCGGCGCGAGGAGCGCATCCACATCCACCGCAGGCGAGCCATCAACGCGGTCGGCGCCGCCCTGACGGCCCTGGTCCTGGTCATCGTCCTGCTCACCAAGTTCACCCACGGCGCCTGGCTGGTCGTCATCGCCATGCCGCTGCTGTTCCTCGGCATGAAGGGCGTCCGCCGCCACTACGACCAGGTCGCCCGGCAGGTCGCCGTCGCCCCCGACGCCACCGTGCGCAGACCCGCCCGCCACCACGTCCTGGTCCTGGTCGCCGCCGTGCACGCCCCGACGCTCAAGGCCATCGGTTACGCGCAGGGGCTGCGCCCCGACACCCTGACGGCCGTCACCGTCGCGGCGGACGAGGGGGAGGCGGCGCGGCTGCGCGAGGCGTGGGCCGAGCACGACACCGGCCTTCCGCTGAAGATCCTGCACTCGCCCTACCGGGAGGTGGTGGGCCCGATCCTGGCCCACGTCCAGGAACTGGCGGCAGACAGCGCCACGGACGTGCTGTCCGTGGTGATCCCCGAGTACGTGGTGGGCCATTGGTGGGAGCAACCCCTGCACAACCAGAACGCCCTGCGGCTCAAGGCGCGGCTGCTGTTCACCCCGGGCGTCGCGGTGATCGACGTGCCGTACCTCCTGGAGTCGGCGAAACCCGCTGCTCCGGTACGCCGGGACGGGTAGCCGGCTCCGCGGCGACGCGCTGCAGCACCGCCGAGTGCGCGAGCGCCAACTCCACCACGTGCCGCGGGTCGGAGAGCGAACGGCCGGTCAGCTGCTCCAGCCGGCGAAGCCGGTTGGAGACCGTGTTGCGGTGGCAGTACAGCCGCTGCGCGGCGTACGTGGTCGAACCCTGGCAGGCCAGCCAGGTGCCCAGGGTGGTCAGCAGCGTCCGCCGGTCCTCCACGGGCAGCGCGAGCACCGGACCCAGCACCACATGGCGCAGCCGCCCCGCGAGTTCGGCCTGGCCCGCGACCAGTGCGGCCGGCAGCCGTTCGTCCAGCAGTGCCGTGCGCGGGCCCTCGGACTCGGGGGCGGTGCACAGGGCGAGGGCGGCCAGCCGGTGCGCCCGGGCCAGTTCGGCCGGCGCCCCGACGACCGGGCCCACCCCCGCGCGCACCCCGAGGGGCGCGAGGAGGTCCCGTACGGACTCCAGCGGATGGTGGCCGAGTTCCACCAGGCCGATCTCTCCGTCGGCGCGGACCCGCCACAGCACCCGCGGCGCGGACGCGCTCCCGGTGGGGGCGGTGTGGCCCGCTGAGCCCTCGGAGGCCAGGACGACCACGGCGAAGCGGCCCCGCTCGGGCAACCCCAGCTGGGCGGCGGCGGCTTCCGCATCGGCAGCGGCCGAGGGCCCGTCGGCGCCGTCGAGCAGGACGTCCAGCAGGGCGGCCCGGCGCTCCCGGTCCCGGTCGCCCTGCGCGGCCCGGGTGAGGTGGTACGACTCGGTCGCGGCGTCCGTCATCTGGTCCAGTACGTCCCACAGTGCCGCCGCTCCGGGCAGCAGCCGGGGCAGGGCCGCCCGGTCGTGGGCGGCCACCGCCTCGGTCAGGCTCTGCCAGAGCAGCCGGCCGCCGCGGCGATAGGTGTGCAGCAGGGAGGCGAGGGGCAGGCCCTGTTCGGCACGGAGCGCGCCGATGGCCCTGGCCTCGGCGAGCTCCACCGGCAGGCCGCGCGAGCTGCGCATCAGACCCTCCACGGCGGCGCGGAGGTGGTGGTGGATCCGCTCGCGCAGTTCGGCCCGGCCCAGCAGGGCGGCGTAGGCGGGGTCTTCGGTCAGCGTCCGGTCGGCGAGCCGGTCCGCCGCCACGGCGATCCGGCGGGACAGGTCCTCGCGTATCTCCTCGATGATCCGCTCCATGACGCGCAGCCTGACACGGGTCGGGGGGCGGTGGGGAGGGCCCGGACCGGCCGCGTCCGCTACCGTGAGCGAAGCACTGCACTTGCAGTGCTCACCGGAACTGCCCCCTCCACCCCCAGGGACCCGCTCATGCGCCAGAACCCGCAGCGCCGCGCCGCGCTGCTCGACGCCGCCATCGAAGTCCTGGCGCGCGAGGGCTCGCGGGGGCTGACCCTGCGTGCCGTGGACGCGGAGGCGGGCGTGCCCACCGGCACCGCCTCGAACTACTTCGCCAACCGGTCCCAGCTGCTCGTCCAGATCCTGCACCGCACTCGGGAGCGGCTGGTGCCGGATCCGGCGGACCTCGCCGGCGCGCCGGACACCGAAGTCCTGCTGGCCGGGCTCCTGGAGCGGATGCGGCGGGAGCGCAGTGTGCACATCGCGATGCTGGAGCTGCGGCTGGAGGGCACCCGGCGCCCCGAACTCCAGGCGGAGCTCGCCGCCTTCCAGGGCTTGGAGCTGGAGGCCAACATCACCTGGCACCTGGACGCGGGCCTGCCCGGGGACCGGCAGGGCGTGGTCCTGATGTACCTGGCGATGCTCGGACTGATCGTGGACGACCTGACCGCCCCCGCGATGCTGGAGGCGCACTCGGTGCAGGGGCTCATTCGGACGATGGTCGAGCGCCTCCTCCCGGAGAAGCCCGCGGACTGACTATCGTGCCGGTGAACAAGCACCGGCGGGGTGGGGAAACCGTGGAGAGTGCGGATATGGCGGACATTGCGGGCATAAGGGGTATTGCGCCTGTCGTGGAAGGTGCGGCTGCCGGGATCCGGTGGCTGGCCGACTGGGACCAGTGGTTCGCCGGTCTGACCTTCGCCCGGGGCATAGACCCCGACGAACTCGCCGCGCGGCTCGGTGCGCTGCCGGGGGTGCGGCCGGGGCCGCTGGCCGCACCGGCCGCCTGGAGCATGGTCGGCGAGACCGTGGACGGTGACGGCGTGGCCCGGGTCGGCAGGTGGGGCGGCTGGTCCTTCGCCGTCGAACACGGCCTGCCGGCCGGGGCGGAACGCCTGGCCGAGGTCTCCCGGGGCGGTGTCGAGGCCGTCCACCTCGATCCCCAGCCCGACCATCCGCCCAAGCAGTTCGCGTACGCCCGGGACGGCGAACTGGTGTGCTGCTTCGGCCTGGGCGAGGAAGTCTGGCGCGGCGGCCACCGGCCGGACTTCCTGCTCCCGGAGCTGATCGCGGCCGGAATCCTCACCCCGGAGGGCGCGTGCGCCCGGCCGGCCGACGAAGCGGACGGGGACCGGGACCGGTGCACCCTCGCGGTCCTGGAACGCCGCTTCGGGCTGTCCCTGCCGCGGCATCTGATCGCGGACGCCCCGCTCCCGGCGTACGTGACCTGCACGAGCTAGGGGGCGCGCGAGGCCCGTTCACGGCCCGCCCGGGCTCCAGGATGCGGTGATCTTATGCTCAGGTTTACGCGAGTCCCGCTGGTTTTGCGCCCGGTGAGCGACTTTGATGGGTTCGCCAGGCCTCGTACCGGAGCAGGGGGACCAGCCATGGGCGCCGACCACAGTCAGAAGGACAGCACACCCACCCTGATCGGTTCCGTGCAGCGCGCGCTGCGCCTCCTGGAAGCGATGTCCGCGGAGGGCGGTGCGACGGCCAAACGGCTGGCCCGGCTCACCGGGATCCCGCTGCCCACGGTCTACCACCTGCTGCGGACCCTCAGCCACGAGGGCTATGTGCTGCGCGAGGGAGGGTCGTTCCGCCTCGCGGACGATCTTCCGCTCGCTTCGTGATCAGATTCCGACGCGTTCCGGCCAAGCTCTCACACGCTTCCTGGCATGTTCCAGCGGAAAATGCCAGAACGCCCTTTCGTACTGTGGAACTTGAGTAAGTTCCCTCCTGTCGCGCCGCACGACCGTGCACACAGCACGTCCGGCCGGGAGGGGAGCCCGCGTGCCCGGGATCGACGAATGCCTGCTCGAAGCCATGGCCCTGCCTGGTGCGCGGGGGGCCGCGCTGGTCGACTGGAGCAGCGGACTGGCCCTCGGCACCGCCGGGGAATCACCCGTGGGTGACCACGAGACCACCGCCGCCGAGACCGCCGAACTGGCCCGGGCGGCCGCCGAGTACGAGTCCTTCGCCCCCGCGGAGACCGACCCGGCACACGGAGGCGGAGCCGTACCCTCCGCCGGTTCGTCCGCCGGCTTACCGGCCGGCCCGCCCGTCGAGGATCTGATCGTCACCACCCGCACTGGATACCACGTACTGCGCTTCGTCGAGACGAGCTTCGACAGCAGCGTATTCCTGCACCTGTGGCTCGACCGCGCGGACGGCAACCTCGCCCTCGCGCGCCACAGGCTCCGCGCCCTGGCCGAGGGACTGGTGCTCAGATGACCACCCAGGTCGCGGCCGTGAACGCGAACGCGAACGCCTTCGCCGCTGTCTCCCCCCTACTCACCCGACTCGCCGCGGAGCGAGCCACCGGGGCCCTGCTCCGCGATCGCGGCACCCTCTTCCTGGAGGACGGCCGCATCGTGCACGCGGAGAGCCCGGCCACCCCCGGCCTCGACGTACTGCTCACCACCGGCGGCGGCCTCGCCCCCGAGCGGTGGCGGGAGGCGGTGGACCGGGCCGGTGCCCGCCGCCAGGTCGCCCGCTTCCTCGTGGACAGCGGCGGGCTCGCCGGCGGGGAGCTGGAGATATGCCACCTCGCCGCCATATTCGACGCCGCCTTCTTCGCGCTCTCCCCGGGCAGCGGCCCCTCCCGGTTCCGCCGGGGGGCCACCCACTGGATCGGCTCCGTCCGCTCCGTTCCAGCCGCCGCCGTCGAGCGGGAGACCCGCCGCCGCCGGGACCTGCTCGACGCGGTCTGGCCGTACCCCCTGCTCGACACCTCGCCGGTGGTACCCCGGGCGGCCGCGCCCGGTCAGACGATCACCGTCCGGCAGCGGACCCTGCTCGGCCAGGCCGACGGCCTGCGCACCCCGGCCGACCTGGCGTGGGTCCTGGGCCGGCCCGCCTTCCACACCCTGCTCGACGTACGGCGCCTCGCGGCGGCCGGACTGGTCGAGACCCCCCACACCCCGGCCCCGCCGCCGGCCGTGGCGCCCCTGCCCGACTGGATGACCGAGGCCCAATCCCCGGACGTGGCGCTGCTCCGCCGGTTACGCGACGCACTGGAGGCAAGTCTGTGAGGCTCCCGCTGCGACCGGCCCTCCGCGCCGACCGCTCCGAGCGTAGGCAGCCCGAAAGGAGAAAGGCCGACATGAGTACGGTGCCCCCCGAGACGGAGGCCGAGATACTCGCCGAGCTCCGCAGGCTGCGGGCCCGGGTACCCCAGCTCACCGGCGCCCTCGCCGCGAGCGCCGACGGCTTCGTCCTCGCCCAGGACAGTGCCGCCGCGGAGGCCGAGTCCGTCGCCGCGCTCACCGCCGCCGCCCTCGGGGTGGCCCAGCGGCTCAGCGACTGCACCGGCCAGGGTGCCTTCCGCGAACTGCTCGTGCGGGGCGAGGACGGATACGTCGCGACCTACGCGGCGGGCCTGGCGGCCGTCCTCACCCTGACTGCCGAGCCGCGCGTCAACGTCGGGCGCCTCCACCTGGAGGCCCGGCGTTCCAGTCTCCGGATAGCCGAACTGATCGACCGCGACCTCGGGCGACGGGGTCCCGGAGCCCCGCCGGGGTGATGTGCGCGCCGGTGCGCAGCAGGACCCGAGGGTCCCGCGCGTGCCACCCCTGCTACCGCCAGTCACATTCCAGTCACACCTCAATCACATCCCAGTCAAGTGAAACGAGAAAGAGGAACCTCTCATGGTCAATGTGGAGACCGCACTCAAGGAAGCCACCACCACCATCGAAGGCGCGATCGGTGCCGCCCTCGTGGACTACGGCAGCGGCATGGCCCTCGGTACGATCGGCGGCGGCAAGGACCTCGACCTCGCGGTCGCGGCGGCGGGCAACACGGACGTGGTGCGCGCCAAGGTCCGCACGATGGAGATGCTCGGCATCAAGGACGAGATCGAGGACATCCTCATCACCCTCGGCGGCCAGTACCACCTGATCCGGCTGATGAAGGGCCGCGGTTCCACGGGCTTCTTCCTCTACCTGGCCCTCGACAAGGGGCGGGCCAACCTCGCGATGGCCCGCCATCAGCTGAAGAAGATCGAGGCAGAACTGGAGGTCTGACCGGCCCTCCGGGCACGGTCGGGCCGGGTCGAACCGCGTCGTCTGAGTGGCGGACGGCTGAATTCTTTGCCGTCCGCCTCGGCGATCGGCTGCGTATGCCCCATATGGGTGGAGTTTATGACTCTGTTACAGAGTAAGATGCTGTGAGCAGCTGATCATCGATAAAGCATAAAACGCTGGAGAAACCGCCACCCATGCCCCCGCGCCTGAGCATCGTCGTCCCCGTCTACAACGTCGAGCTCTATCTCGACGAGTGCCTGGAATCGATCGCATCCCAGACCTTTGCCGACTTCGAGGTCATCCTCGTGGACGACGGGTCCACGGACACCAGCGCCGTCATTGCCAAGGCGTTCGCCGCCAGGGACAAGCGCTTCCGCGTCGTGATGCAGGACAACGCAGGCCTCGGTGCCGCCCGTAACGTGGGCGCACGCCACGCCGACAAGGACGCCGAGTACCTGGCGTTCGTCGACAGTGACGACACGATGCCCGACTACGCCTACCAGCGTCTCATCGAGGCGCTCGACGAGACGGGCTCGGACTTCGCGGGCGGCAACGTCAAGCGGTTCCGTTCCGTCGGCATGCAGCAGTCCTGGGGCCACCGGGCCGCCTTCGCCCGGACCCAGCTGAAGACCCACATCTCCAAGTTCCCGGCGCTGGTCACCGACCGCACCGCGTGGAACAAGGTCTACCGGCGCAGCTTCTGGGACAAGCACGGCTTCCAGTACCCGGAGGGCATCCTCTACGAGGACGCCCCGGTCAGCATCCCCGCGCACTACTTCGCCTCCAGCGTCGACATCATCAGCGACTGCGTCTACCACTGGCGCGTCCGCGAGACCGGCGAGCGCTCCATCACCCAGCGCTCCACCGACCCGATCTCCCTCATCGACCGCGTGAAGTCCGTGCGCCTGGTCCGTGAGTCCCTCAAGGCCAAGCAGGGCGCCAAGTACGTCCGCTACCTGCGGGACTACGACTACAACGTGCTGAGCGAGGAACTCCCCCTCATCTACAAGTACGTCGGCGAGGGCGGCCCCGACTTCCGCGCCGCGTTCGTCAAGGAGGTCGGCGGGCTCGTCCGCGAGATCGGCACCGGCCCCTGGTCCGACCTGACCGTCGCCGACCGGCTCAAGGCGTACCTGGCCGGCGAAGGCCGTGTCGAGGACTTCATCGCGCTCCAGGACCACCAGCGCGACTACAGCTACAGCGTGCCGGTCAAGGGCCTCGCCCGCCCGCAGGCCGACTACCCCTTCCTGCACGGCCGTCCGCCGGTGCCGGCCAAGATCCTCACCCTCGGTCCGCGCGAGCGCCGAGTCGTCAGCCGTCTGGAGCAGGCGAGCTGGGTCGACGGCAAGCTGCTGCTGCGCGGCTACGCCCTCCCCGGCCACCTCGGGGCGGAGAGCCGCCTCGGCTCCCGCAAGATGCTGGTCTTCCGCGAGGGCGGCAAGCGCCGCCGCTCCGTCGTCAGCGCCCGCACCGTCGCCTCCCCGATGGCCACGGTGAAGGCCCCGCACCTCGCTCTGCGGCACGCCGACTGGGCCGGTTTCACCGCAGTCGTCGACCCCTCGATCTTCCAGTCGGGCGGTAAGTGGAACCAGGGGATATGGACCACGTCCATCGCCGTCACCGGGGCCGGGGGCCTGCACCGCGCCCGCCTGCGGGGCGGGGAGCACGACACCGGTCAGAGCCCGCCGCCGTACTGGGTGGCCCCCGACGTCCGGATCGTCCCGGCCGTCTCCGGCGCGCTCACCATCCAGGTGGAGATCGCCCGCGCCCGCGCCCTGGACGTCCGCCCCGTCGGTGACGACGCCGTCGAGATCACCGGCGAACTCTCCGCCGAGGCCGTCGGAGCCACCACCCTGCGGGCCGTTCACGTCACCACCGGCACCGTTCTCACCTTCCCGCTGGACAGCGCCGCGTCCGGCGCCGGCCGCACCGCCTTCACCGCCCGGGTCCCGCTGGCCGAGCTGGCCGCCGTAGCGGACGCCCCCTGCGAGCCCGGCGAGTGGACCCCCGAGCCCTGGAGCCTCTCCGTCATCGGCCCCGACGGCACCGAGCACCGCCTCGTCCACGACGAGCGCGGCGGGTTCGACGGTCTGGTCCTGCGCCTGCCCGGCGAGGACGCGGGCCGCTCCCTCTTCGCCAAGCGCGGCAACACCGGGCACCTCACCCTCTCCGTGCAGCCTTCCCCGCCGCTGGTCGACGAGGTCTCGGCCGAGGACGGCACCCTCACCCTGCGCGGCCGCTTCGTCGCCCCGACCGACGAGCCGTACGAGTTCGTCGTGCACAACGCGCACGGCGTGGAGTACACCTACCCGGTGACCCGCGCCGGGGACAGCTTCGAGGCCACCTTCCGGCCCGTGCTCCCCGAGGCGTACGCCGGCCGCACCACGCTCCCCGAGGGCCGCTGGTGGCCCACGATGCGTCCCGTTGCCCAGGGCGGAACCACCGCCGGACTGCTCGGCGTCGACCGCGGGGCCCCCGTGCAGATGAGCCCCGGGCTCCTCTTCACCGGGCCGCACCCCTTCACCGTCCAGGGCCGCCGGATGCGGGTGGAGACCCGCTTCCACGACCGCATGGTGCTGGTCGCCGACCCGCTGATCAGCCCGCACGACCGCTCCAACTACGCCCAGCGCGTCGCCCGGTTCGAGACCTACCCGGCGCAGCGCGCCCTGCCGGTCAAGGACATCGTCGTCTACGACACCTTCCAGGGGCAGAGCTCCGGCGACTCGCCGCGCGCCATCCACGAGGAGCTGGTGCGCCGCGGGGAGAAGCTGGAGCACATCTGGCTGGTACGCGACGGCCACACCGAGGTCCCGAAGACCGCCCGCGCCGTCCAGTACAACAGCGTGGAGTCGTGGGAGGTGCTGGCCCGCGCCCGCTACTACGTGACCAACGACAACGTGCCGCGGCGTTTCCAGCGCCGCTCCGGCCAGGTCGTCGTACAGACGTGGCACGGCACGCCGATCAAGCAGATCGGCCACGACTTCGTGCACGACTACTACACGAGCCCGGACATCCTGGAGGGACTGGAGCACGACAGCGCCCAGTGGTCCCTGCTCGCCTCCCCGAGCTCCTACGCCACGCCCCTCCTCAAGCGCGCCCTCGGCTACGACGGCGAGGTCATCGAGGCGGGCAGCCCGCGCACGGACGCGCTGGTGCGACCCGACGCGCAGCGGATCGCAGAGGTCCGGCGCCGGCTCGGCCTGCCCGAGGGCAAGAAGGTCGTCCTCTACATGCCCACGTGGCGCGAGAACAACGAGGGCTGGTCGGGCGGCTACAAGCTCGACCTGCGGATCGACCTGGACCGGGCCCGCCGTGAGCTGGGCGAGGACCACGTCCTGCTGATCCGCGGCCACCACCACGTGACGGAGCAGGTCCGCGACGGCGTCCGCGACGGATTCGTCGTCGACGTGTCCCGCTGGCCCGACGCGGCCGACCTGCTGCTGGTCGCCGACGTGCTGATCTCGGACTACTCCTCCGCGATCTTCGACTTCGCGCACACCGACCGGCCGATCCTGCTCTTCACCTACGACCTGGACCACTACCGCGGCACGCTGCGCGGCTTCAACTTCGACCTGGCCGAGAAGGCCCCGGGGCCGCTGCTGGCGGACTCGGCGAGCCTGATCGAAGCCGTGCGCAACGCGGACGCGGTCGGGGCGGAGTACGCCGAGGCGCGGGCGGCGTTCCGCGCCGAGTTCTGCGACCTGGACGAGGGCAACGCCGCCGAGCGCGTCGTCGAGCGGATGCTCGCGATGGGTGCGGCTCCCGCGAAGTAGGCCGTACGGGCGAATTTCGGGCTGAATGACGGACCGGCCCCGGACCCACCGATGAATTTCGGGTCCGGGGCCGGTCTGTATGTGAGGGACGGTGCCCACCGTCCCTCACCCCGGCCCGGAGGCAGATATGAGCGGCAACGGCAATGGATTCACCACGTGTCTGTGGTTCGACGGCAACGCGGAAGCGGCCGCCGACTACTACCTGTCCGTCTTCAAGGACGGCAGGCTCGGCCGGATCGGCCGCTACACCGAGGCCGGCCCCGGTCAGGCCGACTCGGTGATGGTCGTGGAGTTCGAGATCAACGGCCAGAAGTTCATCGGCCTCAACGGCGGTCCGCAGTTCACCTTCAGCGAGGCGATCTCCTTCCAGATCCACTGCGCCGACGAGGCCGAGGCGGACTACTACTGGTCCGCGCTGACCAGGGACGGTGGCGAGGAGGGCGTCTGCGGCTGGGTCAAGGACAAGTTCGGCGTCTCCTGGCAGGTCATCCCGGCCGGCGCCATCGACCTGATCGCCGACCCGGACCCGGGGCGGGCCTCCCGGGCCACCGCCGCCATGATGCAGATGAAGAAGCTGGACGTGGCGGAGATGCGCAGGGCGGCCGATGCGGGCTAGGGGCGCCCCGGGCGCGGGACCGAGGTGGGTCAGGGCGCGGCGATCCCGGCCAGCAGGGCCGGCAGGGCGGTACCGATCGGCTCGCGGACGATCTTGTCCGCCAGGGCGTCGTACGGGGTCTCCTCCGCGTTCACGATGATCAGGCGGGCCCCGGACTCGGCGGCCATTCCGGCGAGCGACGCGGCGGGCTGCACCTGCAGGGTCGACCCGACGGCGATGAAGACCCGACACCCCTTGGCCACCGCGATCGCCTGTCCCATCACCTCGGGGTCGAGCCGCTGGCCGAACATCACCGTTGCCGACTTGAGGATCCCGCCGCACGCCAGGCAGGCGGGATCCGGCTCCCCGGCGGCCACCCGGGCCAGTGCCTCGTCCATGTCCGACCGGGCATGGCAGGCCGTGCACACCACCGAGCGGGCACTGCCGTGCAGCTCGAACACCTTGCGGTCGGGCATTCCCGCGAGCTGGTGGAGGCCGTCCACGTTCTGGGTGATCACCCGCACCGGGGTGCCGCTGCGCTCCAGTTCCGCCACGGCCAGGTGCGCGGCGTTCGGCCGTGCTCCTAGCGCGCCGATCTCGGCACGCATCAGCCAGGAGCGGCGCCGGATCTCCGGATCGGCCATGTAGTACGAGTACGTCACCAGCTTCTCGGCGTCGGGATCCCGCCGCCACAGGCCCTGCGGCCCCCGGTAGTCCGGAATCCCGGAGTCGGTGGACATTCCGGCTCCGCTGAACACTGCGACAAGTGGCTTCCCCATGCAGCGACCCTACGTACGGGTGCGGGCCGCCCGCGAGCCCATTTCCGCGCACCGGCCGGAGAGTCGTTTCTGCGGTGAATCCCTCCCCCCGCAGGAGTGAGATCCGGGCCACGCCCTCCCGATCCACCGGCCCGGGGGGTACAAGACCGGACATGATGCTCAAGCCGTACCGTCTCGGTGCCCTGCTGCTGACCCTGCTTGCGCTGCCGGTCATGCTGTCCGTCCCCGCCCTCGCCCTCACGCCGGGCGCGCCCGCCGCGCCCACCGGGAGGGGACACACCGCCGCCCAGATCGGCGATTTCCTGATCGGCTTCTACGGTGAGCACGGTCCGTCCGCGCAGGACCGGGAGACCCGCGTATCGCAGATCCTCAAGGAGAGACAGCAGGTCAATGAGGAGGTCGACGTCCTGCTCTGCGCCCACGACGAACCGCGGGACATCAGCATCGGCCCCGTCACCGTCGCGAAGACCGCCTCGGTGGGCTGGGCCACCGTGACCACGCATTGGGGTTCCGGCGACACGGACACCTTCACCGCGTACGTCCGCCTCGACTCCAACCCCATCCGGCTCGACGACGTGATCTGCGCGGGCTGAAATCCGTACGGTGATCCACGGGGCCGTTCATAGGGTGGGCGCATGGCTACGACAACCGCGACCACCACCGTCCTCTACTGCTCCGACCCGTTGCACGAGCGCCGGGCCGACGCCCATTTCGCGGCGGAGGCCCGGCAGTTGCGTGCCGCCGGGGGCACGGCCCTGCTCATCGACCACGACGCGCTGCTCGCCGGGGACGCCGGGCGGGCGGTGGCGCGCGTGCCCGAGGGCGCCGGAGCCCTCTGGTACCGGGGGTGGATGATTCCCGCGGACCGGTACGCCGAACTGGACGCGGCCCTGCGCGGCCGCGGCGGCGAGCTCGCCGTCACCCCGGAGGCCTACCGCCGGGCCCACGAACTCCCCGGCTGGTACGAGACCTTCGCGGGCCTCACCCCGGTCAGCGGCTGGCTGCCGACGGGGCAGGGGGTGGCGCCGGACCGGGAGGGTCTGGCGGCCCTCGCGGCGGGCCTGCCGCCGGGAGCCGCCGTCGTCAAGGACTACGTGAAGTCCCGCAAGCACGAGTGGGACGAGGCCTGCTACGTGCCCGACCTCGCCGACCCGGCCGCGCTGCACCGCGTCGTCGCCCGCTTCGTGGAACTGCAGGGCGAGTTCCTGACGGGCGGGGTGGTGCTGCGGGCCTTCGAGGACTTCGTCGCGGCGCAGGAGGCGGCCGCCGAGGTGCGGGTGTGGTGGCGGGACGGGACGCCCCGGATGCTCACCGCCCACCCCGACAGCCCGGTCGCCGAGGTCCCTGCACCGGACCTCGAACCGGTCCGGGCGGCCGTCGAGGCGTTGGACTGCCCCTTCGTGACCACCGACCTCGCCCTGCGCGCGGACGGGGTCTGGCGCGTCGTCGAAGTGGGGGACGGGCAGGTCAGCGACCTCCACCGGGAGGCGGATCGCGCCGCGTTCGTCGGCTTTCTGACGGCCGATCAGGCCCTGCTGTGCACACCGTCCCCGTCTGGTACAACACCGGCATGACGGGATTCGAGATCACCGGGGCGAGCGCCGCCGACATGTTGCTGATGCGTGACTGGGCGGACGAGGAGGGCTGGAACCCCGGGGACTCGGACCGGTACGCCTTCGCGGTCGCCGATCCGGCGGGGTTCCTGGTCGGACGCCTCGACGGCGAACCGGTGGCCTGCATCTCCGCCGTGCGGTACGGCGCCGGCTTCGGCTTCATCGGCTTCTACATCGCCCGGCCGGCCGTCCGTGGCCGGGGCTACGGAATCCGCCTGTGGCACGCCGGGATGGAGCGGCTCGACGGACGGCTGGTCGGCCTGGACGGGGTCGTCGACCAGCAGGACAACTACCGTAAGTCCGGCTTCCGCTCCGCCTGGAACAACTTCCGCTACGAGGGTGCGCCGCAGGGCGGGGGAGCGGAGGAAGGGGACGCGGGGTTGGAGATCGTCGACGCCGGCACGCTCCCCTTCGGCCTGCTCGCCGCCTACGACCGGCGCTTCTTCCCCGCCGCGCGGGACGCCTTCCTGTCCGCCTGGACCGGGCTGCCCGGCCGGACGGCGCTGGCCGCCGTCCGGGACGGCCGCATCGAGGGCCTCGGCGTGATCCGCCCGTCCAGCGCCGCCCACCGGATCGGTCCCCTGTACGCGGCCACCCCGGCGGTGGCGGCGGCCCTGCTGCGCCGGCTCGCCCGGCACGCAGCCGACGGGACGGTGTCCGTGGACGCACCGGACGCCAACCCGGCGGCCGCCGCACTGTTCGAGGGCCTCGGCCTGGCGCCGGCCTTCGAGACCGCCCGGATGTACACCGGTCCGACCCCGGACCTCGCCCTGACCGAACTGTTCGGCGTGACCAGCCTCGAACTGGGCTGACGGCCGGCGGGCCGGACGGCGGTCGCACGGCGCCGCCCGGCCCGCCGCATCAGGCGGGGTCAGAAGGCGAACAGCGTGCCGGTGGTGTTCCGCAGGCCGCACGGGTTGGCGAAGGTGTACGTGTAGTGGAGCCGACGGCCCTGCCACACGCCGACGGCCGTCACCGTCATCGGGTTCCATTCCCTGGTACACACGGCGTCGGCGGCCGGTGCGGCGAGCGGGTCGAGCTGCGCGCCGTTCGCGCGTAACTCGCCGCACGCGGCGGCGGGGCTCGGGTGCGTCCCGCCGGGCGTCGGCGCGCAGACGAGCGTGACCGCACGCAGCACCGTGCCCGTGTCGGCATCGGGTCCGGCCGTCACACTGAGCACCAGCGCGGACGGCGCGTACAGGCTCGCCGTACCGGCCGGCGCGGCGCCGGCCGTACCCGGCCAGGCCAGTGCGGTGAGCGCGGTGAGCGCCATGGCGGCGGAACCGAGCCCGAGACCCTTTGCGATGGACCGCATTTCGAACACTCCCTTTGAGAGTCGGTGTTTCGGATAGCGGACAGAGTCTTGCCGACCTGAGCGGTGAACGCCCGTTCGCACCCCCATTTTCCGTCACCGATCGTGTACGAATGAGTGCAGACCGCAGCCGTACCGGAGGGCTGACCTGTGGGGGAGCGGGCCGCCGAATCGGCCGAACACCACCCGGGAGACCTCCCCGAAACCTGCCGCGCCCGGCCGTGATCTGCCGGAACGGGCCCCGGACCGGGCTCCGGAACCCCTCCGGGGGTAGGGCTGGCCCTACCCCTGGGACACGGTCTGGGCCCGCTGTGCCGCGCCGCCCGCACCGGTTGGCTGGGGGCATGGAACACGACGCGATCCAACTCAGGGACGTCACCCGGGTCTTCGGCTCGGGCGACCGGGCGGTCACCGCCCTCGACCAGGTCTCCCTCGCCTTCCCGCGGGGCACCTTCACCGCGGTCATGGGCCCCTCGGGCTCCGGCAAGTCCACCTTGCTGCAGTGCGCGGCCGGGCTCGACCGGCCGACGTCCGGCAGCGTGCGCGTGGGCGGCACCGAACTCGCCGGGCTCGGCGAGACGCACCTGACCCTGCTGCGCCGGGATCGCATCGGTTTCGTGTTCCAGGCCTTCAACCTGCTGCCCGCCCTGACCGCCGAGCAGAACGTCGCCCTGCCGCTGCGGCTGGCCGGCCGCCGCCCCGCCGGGGCCGAGGTCCGCGAGGTCCTGGCCCGGATGGGCCTCGGCGACCGCGCCCGGCACCGGCCCGCGCAGCTGTCCGGCGGCCAGCAGCAGCGCGTGGCCCTGGCCCGCGCCCTGATCACCCGGCCCGAGGTGCTCTTCGGCGACGAACCCACCGGGGCGCTGGACTCGCGGACCGGCCGCGAGGTGCTCACCCTGCTCCGGTCCATGGTCGACACCGAAGGCCAGACGGTGGTCATGGTCACCCACGAGACCGGGCAGCGGACCACCGCCGACTACGTGATCACCGGTGGTGCGGGCGGGTTCGACGGGGTCGCCGTCGAACGGGTACGGGCCGTACCCGGGACGGAGGTCTCCGCCACCGCGGCGACCTCCGTCCACCGCCGCGAGGAAGGAGCGGCCCTGATCCGCTCCGAAGCCCGCGCCGCCGACCCCCGCGGGCTGGCCCGGACCACCGAACTGCCCCTCACGGCGGGCCGGGTCACCGATCTCGACGACGACTCCGTCATCGTCACCGAGGAATGGGAGCGGCACACCGTCGGATCGGCCGTCGAGGTGTGGCTGGGCGACGGCACCCGCAGGACCCTGCGGATCGCCGCCGTGATGAGCGTCGGCACGGGCAACAACGGGGCGTACGTCACCCCCGGCCAACGCCCCCGGAGCCACCGTGGACCGGATCGACGTACGCCTGCTCCCGGGCGCGGACGGCGCGGCGGTCCGTGCCGCGCTGGCCGAAGCCACCCGGGGATCGGGGGGCCGGGTCCTCACCATGGGCCGATGGCTGGCCGAGAACCACCCCGGGACCAGGCGCACCACGCGGACGGGCTTCGTGCTGGTGCTCGGCATCGCCCTGCTCTACACCGGTATCGCGCTCGCCAACACCCTCGTCATGGCCACCTCCGACCGGGCCCGCGAACTCGCGATGCTGCGCCTCGCGGGCGCCACCCGGTGGCAGGTCCTGCGGTTGGTGGCGGGAGAGTCCCTGCTCGTCGTGCTCGTCGGTGCGGTCTCCGGAACCCTCGTCGCCGCCCTGAACCTGGCCGGTGTCCGGGCGGCACTGGGGCTCCTGAACGTCAGGAGCGCCCTGGTGGTCCCGTGGGGCGCCCTCGGGGCGACGTCCGCCGCCTGCGCGGCCCTGGCGGTGCTGTCCGCGGTCGCCCCGGCCGCGGTGTGCCTGCGGCGCCGTGCGGTCGAGTCGGCGGGCGTGCGGGACTAGGCCGTCTCTTCCGGATCTTGCGGTGCTCCGAGGGCCCGGCAAGATCCGGAAGAGACGGCCCGGGCCCAGGTGTGCTGTCCCGGGGCGACACCTAGCCCGTGGCGGTCAGGCGGGGTGCGTACAGGTCCAGCAGGCGGGTGCGGGTCTGTTGGAGGCGCATCGCGAGGACGCGGCCGACCCAGTGCCCGACGGCGGAGCCGAAGGTGGGGTCGGCGTCCATCAGCATCCGGACGGTCGCGGCGTCGAACTCGTACGCCCGCACCGGTGTCATCGCCTCCGCACCCAGCTGCCACACGTACGGCGGGAACAGCCAGGACCAGCCCACCAGCTCGCCGGGGCCGAGGCTCTCCACGGGTGCGGGCCGTCGGCCGGCCACGGGGATCTCCAGGGTCACCGTGCCGGAACGCACGATCCAGAAGGAATCCGCCCTCGTGCCCTCGTCGAAGATGCGCGCACCCTCGGGGAAATTCACCTCGCGGGCCTGGGACATCAGCCGTCCACGGTGCTCGGTGGACAGGACGGCGGCGATCCGGATGGGGGAAGGTGTGCTCACGACGGCCTCCGATCACGACCCCCCACGACGCTCCTGCTCTCCCAGTGTCGCCGACACCCGGCGGATCGCGGCCCGATCGGAGGCGGTTTCTTCCGCGCCCGATGCGGGTAGCGGGCTCCGCGCCCTTGCGCCGCCCGGGCGGCCGGCTAGGGAGTGTCCTCGGCGTTCGCCTCCATGCAGGCCAGCTCCATCGCGTCCAGGACCGCTTCGTGGCTGCGCCCGCTCAGCTCGGCGACGTTCTCGATCTGGGCCGTGGCCCAGGCCGCCAGCGTCATCACCAGCACCCGCAGCCCGTCGGTGCCGTGCTCGGCCAGTACGGCGTCGGCGACGATCATGGCTTCCTCGGGGACCTGCTCGGGCGGTTCCAGGCCCGCGAGGCCGCGCAGCAGGGCGAGGGTGCGGCGGGAGATCTCCGGCGTCATTCCCGCCAGCCGCATGTCTTCTTGCTCGTCCATCCGCCCCGCCCTCCGGTGCCGTGCCCGAATCACCTCAGGGCACGGTAGAGGGGCGCAGCCGGTCGCGGGGCGGTTTCCGCAGGGTGACCGTGCGTGACCGACGCCGCCCGGGAGTCGTCCGGGTGCCGCCCGGGCGGACCGGTGCCGGCCGGACGTGCCCGAAAGCGGGCGTGCGTTCGACTTCCCTCGGAGGCGACCCGCCGGTAACCTGCGCGGCGGCAGCCGCCCGCCGGGACGGCCGGATCCTGGCAGGAGCGAGATGAAGAGCCTCTTACGCGCGGTGTTCTGCGCCCTTCTGCTGGTGGCCGGCGCGGTGTCGGCGCCGTTCGCAGGGCCCGCCCTCGCCGCCCAGGTGACCGCGCCCGCGCCCGGTGCGGGCGGCGGCGCCGAGACCTGGACCCCGCCCCTGTCCACCCGCGGCCGGTACATCGTCGACGCGCAGGGCAACCGCTTCCGCCTGAGCTCGGGGAACTGGGACGGAGCCCAGGGTTCCTGGAACGGCTCAGGGGACCGCAATGATCCCGCCACGCACCACAGCGGGCAGAACGCCCACGGCATCCCGATCGGCCTGGACCGCGTCCCCCTGCCCACCCTGGTCGCCGACTTTCGGGCCCTGGGGCTCAACAGCATCCGGCTGCCCTTCTCCAACGAGATGCTGCGCGACAGCGCCGCCGTCCCGGACGCGGCCGTCGCCGCCAATCCGGCCCTGCGCGGCCGCACCCCCCTCCAGGTGTACGACGCCGTGGTCGCCGCCCTCACGGGCGCGGGCTTCGCCGTCATCCTCAACAACCACACCGTCACCACCCGCTGGTGCTGCGGCCTCGACGGCAACGAACGCTGGAACAGCGGCCGTTCCACCGCCCAGTGGGCCGACGACTGGGTCCTCCTCGCCCGCCGCTACCGGGACAACCCGCGCGTGGTCGGCGCCGACCTCTACAACGAGGTCCGCCGCGACGTCTTCGACGACCCCAACTGGGGCCTCGGGGACAACCACGACTGGCACGCCGCCGCCCAGGAGGCCGCCGACCGCATCCTCACCGAGGCCAACCCGAACCTGCTGATCGTCGTCGAGGGCATCAACTGGTTCGGCCTGCCCGTGGACGGCTTCCCGCACGGCCGCCCCACCCTCACCCCCGTGCGCACGCTCTCCCACACGCTGGTCGCCTCGAACAAGCTGGTCTACTCCGCCCACTTCTACGGGTACACCGGCCCCCGGCACAGCGGTGCGACCGGCATCGGCGAGACCAGCGACCTCCGCTACCAGGACATGACCGCGGCGGAGCTCGAACAGACCCTCTACGACCAGGCCTTCTTCGTGTCCGCCGAGACCGGCGCACACTTCACCGCCCCCGTCTGGATCAGCGAGTTCGGCATCGGGGCCGACGAGACCGGGGCCGCCCCGCGCACCTGGTTCGACCGCCTCACCGGGTACCTGACGCGCTCCGACGCCGACTTCGCGTACTGGCCCCTCGCCGGCTGGAGCACCGACGCCCAGGGCAACCCGGGCGGCGACAGCTGGGCGCTGCTGCGCTACGACGCGGCCGGCCGCCGCTCCGGCGTCCTGGACCCGGGGGACTGGCGCACCGCCCGCTGGTCCCCGCTCGCCACCACCCCCGGCCGCACCGGTCCGGTCCCCGCCACCCCCGCCTGGTACCAGCTGACCACCGACCACCGCGATCACAACGCCTCGCTGAGCACCCGGGCCACGGGCGACTGGGACAGCGGGGCACGCAAGGCGGTCTGCCCCGACGGCGCCCGACTCGCCGGGCTCGCCCACACCGGCGGCCGCGGCCTGTGCACCACCTCCGACCTGCGGGCCCCGACGGGCGGCCACACCGTGGTCCGCGACGAGAGGTACGTCCCGGCGGGCGGCGACTGGGCCACCGGGTACACGAAGTTCCAGTGCCCGGGCGGCCAGTTCCTGATCGGCTACAGCCTGCGCGGCGAGCGGGTCTCGGCGGCGCTCTGCGCCCCGGCCCGTACGGCCCTGCCCGGGGGTGGCCGGACGCTCTGGTTCGACCGGGGCGACAACCGCCCGCCGGGCGGCCCGGGCGGCGACTTCGGTTACGGGAACTACAAGGGCCAGTGCCTGCCCACCGAGTACGCGGCGGGCATCGCCTTCACCACCCGCGCCGCCACCCGCCCTTCGCCGGCCGCCCTGCTGTGCCGTCCGCTGCCGGGGCCGGACGCCCTTCAGGACGGCGTACGAGGGTGACGGCGGCGCAGACGGCGAGCGCGGCCAGGATCAGCACCGCCGCCACCAGGAAGGTGAACCGCGCCCCGGTGGCCACGGCCGCGGCCGGCGCCGAGGCGATGTCGGTGGTCGCCGACGCGTGCGCGAACACGGCGCCCATGACGGACGCGCCGGTGACGAGTCCGAGGTTGCGCGACAGGTTGAGCATGCCGGAGACCACGCCCCGCCGGTCCGGGCCGACGTCCGCCATGACCGCGGTGTTGTTGGCCGTCTGGAACACCGCGTAGCCGGCGGTCACGACCGCGAGCGGGAGGACGTACCCGAGGACGCCGAGGGACGGCGGCGTCATGGACAGGGCGAGGGCCCCGGCCGCCATCACGAGGAGCCCGAGGAGGGTCATGCGCTGCGGGCCGAACCGGTCGGCGAGCCGGCCCGCCGGCACCCCGGTCACTGCGGCGACCAGCGGTCCGACCGACAGGACGAGTCCGACCGGGGCCTCGTCGAGACCGAGCGTGCGGGAGAGGTAGAAGGGCCCGACCACCAGCGTCGCCATCATCACCGTCGACACGAGCGCGCCCGAGACGAGGCCGGCGCCGATCACCGGATCGCGCAGCAGCGCCCGTTGGACCAGGGGCGTCGCTGCCCTCGCCTCGGCGCGCACGAAGAGGGCGGCGCCGCAGGCGGCGGCCAGCAGCAGCGCCGTGTTGAGTGCACCGAAACGGCCGCGACCGAGGGTCATGGCGAGTGCGTAGGCCGCGAGCGTCAGTGCGAGCAGCAGCGTACCCACGTGGTCGAAGCGAGCCCGGTCGGCCCCGAACCCCTGCCGGTCGGCGGGCAGGTGGCGGTGGGCGAGCAGGAACGCGATGAGCCCCAGCGGAACGTTGACGAGGAAGAGCGCCCGCCAGCCGAACCCGGCGAGCAGGGCGCCGCCGAGCGACGGACCGAGAGGGGTGCCCACCGCGGACATGGTGCCGAGCAGCCCCATGGCGCTGCCCGTGCGTTCCTTCGGGACGGTCTCACCGACGAACGCCATGGTGAGGGCCATCATGACGGCCGCGCCCAGGCCCTGGGCGGCCCGGGCGCCGATCAGCAGCCAGAGCGCCGGCGCGGCGGCGCAGAGCACCGAGGCCGCGGTGAACAGGGAGATCCCGGCCAGGAGCAGCCGCCGCCGGCCGACGAGGTCACCGAGCCGGCCGACCCCGACGACCAGGGTGGTGATGGCGAGGAGATAGGCGAGGACGACCCATTGCACCTGCTGGAAGGAGGCGGAGAAGACCTGCGTCAGGGTCGGCAGGCCGACGTGGGCGATGCCCGTGCCGAGCGAGGACAGCAGCACGGAGAGGGAGAGGCCGGCGAGCGCCCACGGGACGGTGGGCCGGTGGGCGCCTGCGCTCCCGTCGCCACCGGTGCGGCACCCTGCGTCTGCTGTCGCCTTTACGGAATCGCTGGGTGGCCGCCGTGGGCCGAGTGGGTTCATGCCGCGAGGGTGCGGTCACCCGAGCACGACCGGCAAACCTTGTTGCCGTTTCCGGGACGGCCGAGTGGAATGGCCGTATGAACGACACGCCGGCTCCGCAGCCGTCTCCCCATCGGGCGGTCCTCGACGAGGTGGCCCCCCGGCTCAGACGGCTGCGCGCCCGGCGCGGCCTCACCCTGGCCGCGCTCTCCGAGACGACCGGCATCTCGAAGAGCACCCTGTCCCGACTGGAGTCCGGGCAGCGCCGCCCCAGCCTGGAACTCCTGCTGCCGCTCGCGGCCGCCTACCAGGTTCCCCTGGACGACCTGGTGGGCGCTCCCGAGGTGGGGGACCCCCGGGTACGGCTGACCCCCCGAGCCCTGCCGAACGGCGGTACGGCCGTCCCGCTGACCCGGGGCCCGGGCCCCCTCCAGGCGTACAAGATGCTCATCGCCGACCGGGGCGGCGAGCCGGATCTGCGGACGCACGAGGGCTACGAGTGGCTGTACGTGCTGGAGGGACGGCTGCGCCTCGTCCTCGCCGAGCACGATCTGGTCCTCGGCCCGGGCGAGGTCGCCGAGTTCGACACCCGGGTGCCCCACTGGTTCTCCAGCGCGGACGGGCGGCCGGTGGAGATCCTCAGCCTTTTCGGGCGGCAGGGGGAGCGCATGCACGTCCGGGCGAAGCCCCGCGGGTGACGGCGGGGCGCGTGCGGAGCCCGGCCCGATTTTGCATCCGATGTGTCAAGTGGGATGAATCAGGCCTCGAATCGCTCTAGGGTGCGCCCGTAGGCATGGTTTACGGACTTCTGTTCGGCGATTTTCGGCCATGTCTCGTACGGCCGCACCGTACGGCCGTACCGCATACCGAACTGGGGGATTCATGCGTAGATCCCGAGGGCTGGCGGCCGCTCTCGCCCTGTCCCTGGCCGGCACCGGTGCAGGGGTGGGCCTCGGCCTCGTCCCGCAGGCGGTGGCGCTCACCCCGCCCGTCGCGTTCACCGCCGACGCGCTGGCCACCTGGCAGCCCAACGGCGTGGTCTGGGCGCTCGCCGAGGCGGGCGGCCAGGTCTTCGCCGGCGGCACCTTCTCCACGGTGCGCCCGCCGGCCGGAGGCTCCGGAAGCGAGCAGTCGGCCGTGAACTTCGTGGCGCTCGACGCCGCGACCGGCGCCCCGACCTCCTGCAAACTGTCCTTCACCGTCGGCTCCGGCACCGCCACGGTCCGCGCGCTCGCCCTCTCGCCGGACAAGGCGACCCTGTACGTCGGCGGCTACTTCGGCGCCGTCAACGGAACCGCCGTCTCCAGCCTCGCCGCCGTCGACGTGGCGAGCTGCACGGTGAAGCAGGGCTTCCGCCCCGCCTTCGCGGCCACCGTCCGCGCCCTCGCCGTCACCGGCGACACCGTCTACGCCGGTGGCGACTTCCTCAGCGTCGCCGGCCAGCCGCGCGAGCGCTTCGCCGCCGTCGGCGCGACCGACGGCGCCCTGAAGCCCTTCACCGCCGACGCCGACGAGCCCGGGCGCGCCGTCGAGGTCACTCCGGACGGCCGGAACGTCGTCCTCGGCGGCGACTTCTTCACCGTCAACGGTGCGAACACGCACGCACTGGCCGTCGTCGACGCGACGAGCGGCGCACTGACCAAGTCGTACGCGGGCTTCATCGAGACCAACTCCGTCGTCAAGGACGTCGCGACCGACGCGAGCGGCTTCTACACCGCCAACGAGGGCACCGGCGGCGGCGTCTTCGACGGCCGGATCGCGCTCAACCTGAGCGACTTCGGTCAGCGCTGGCGCGACACCTGCCTCGGCGCCACCCAGGCCGTACTGCCCTACCAGAACGTGCTCTACAGCGCCTCGCACGCCCACGACTGCTCCAGCGTCGGCGAGTTTCCCGACGGCCAGCGCCACCACCTGCTCGCTCAGCCCACCAGCGGCACCGGCAAGCTCGGCTGGGCCCCCGACACCAACGACGGAATCGGCGAGGGCATCGGGCCGCGCGTGATGACCGTCGGGTCCAAGGGCGGCGTCCAGTACCTCTGGGTCGGCGGGGAGTTCACCACCGTCAACGGCGCCGCGCAGCAGAGCCTGACGCGCTTCGCCTCCACCGGGGACACCGGCGCGCCCACCGTGCCCGTCGCGAGCGCGGTCAGTTTCAGGCCCGGCGAGGTCCAGGTCCGCTGGCGCACCGGCGTCGACCTGGACGACAGCGCGCTGACCTACCGGATCTACCGCAACGGCGCGGCCACTCCCCTCGCCACGGTCACCGCCGACTCGCTGTTCTTCAAGCGCCCGCAGGCCTCCTGGACCGACACCACCGCGGCGGCCGGCCAGTCGTACACCTACCGGGTGACGGCCACCGACGCGGCCGGCAACACCAGCGCCCTGTCCGCGACCGCGAGCGTGACCGTACCGACCCAGGTGGACGGCTATCCGAACCAGGTCCGCTCCGACGGAGCCCAGCAGTACTGGCGCTACGACGAAGCGGCCGTGCCCTTCGTCGCCGATTCCTCCGCCGGCGGCAACCAGAGCGGCGTGCACCTGAACGCCCCCGCCCTGCGCCAGAGCCCCGGCGCCGTCTCCGGAGGGAGCACGGCGATCGGCTTCAACGGCACGGACACCCAGGTGTACGGGGACACCCGGCAGACGGTCGGCAGCACCTACACCGTGGAGACGTGGTTCAGGACGAACACCACCCGGGGCGGCAAGCTCGTCGGCTTCGGAAGCAACCAGGCGCGCGGCAGCAATCAGTACGACAAGCACATCTACATGACCAATGACGGACGGCTGGTGTACGGCGTCTACACCGGCGCCACCCGCACCATCACCACCCCGGCCGCCTACAACGACAACCAGTGGCACCACGTCGTCGCGACCCAGGGCCCCGGCGGGATGACCCTCTACGTGGACGGCGCCCAGAAGGGCACCCTGAACGTCACCACCCACGAGAACTTCTCGGGCTACTGGCACGCCGGCGGCGACAGCCTCGGCGGCTGGCCCGACCGCCCGACGAGCGAGTACTGGGCGGGCCAGCTCGACGAAACCGCCGTCTATCCGACGGTCCTGAGCGCCGCGCAGGTCCAGAACCACTACGCCCTCGCCACCGCCCCGGCCGACTCGGTGGTCCTGGTGGCCGCCGCGGAGGACACCTACGCCAACGCGGGTGCGCCCGCCACCAACTACGGCACCTCGGGGTCGCTCGCGGTGCGCGGCACCTCGTTCTACGCGAGCTACCTGCGGTTCGACCTGCCCGCCGCGCCCGCGGGCACGGTGCTGAAGTCGGCCGCGCTCAGCGTGAAGACGAGCACGCAGAGCGGCGCCGGCACCACGGACACCGTCTCGGTCCTCCCGGTCACCGGCTCGTGGAGCGAGGGCGGGACCACGTACAACAGCCGCCCCGCGCTGGGTGCTCCCGCGCTCGGCTCCTTCGCCGGGATCCCGGACGGTTCGGCGGTGCACACCACCGCGCTGACCACCGCGAGCCTCGCGGCGGCGCTCGGCACCGGCTACGACCTGGCGCTGAGCAGCACCGGGACGGACGCCCTGTGGCTGTGGTCCTCGGAGGCGCAGGCGGCCGAAGGGACACCGCAGCTGACGCTCACCTTCGGCGCGCCGTGACCTGAAGGGCCCAGGAACAAGGGGCGCGGGACAGCCATCGGGCCGTCCCGCGCCCCCGTTCGTCTCAGCCGCGCGCGTCCACCACGGCGAGGAGTTTGCCGCTGGTCGGGCTGCGGTCCAGCGCCGCGCCGTCCACCGCCTCGACCGCCAGCTCCAGCAGCTTCTCCGCCACCGCCGAGCGCAGCTCCGGGTAGCCGGCCAGGAAGACGTCCCGCAGCCGCTCCGGATCCGTCGTCCCGGTCCGCTCCACCCGTACCGTCAGCCGCTCGCGCGCCTCGGTGGTGTCGAGCCGGATCTGCAACTCGCCGCGGTGGCCGCCGTTTTCCTCGGCCAGGTCCAGGAAGCGCCGGTGGTTGAAGAAATACGTCGCCACCCGCATCACGTCGCCGGTGCGCCCCCGCAGTTCGAAGCGGGGGGCGTGCCGTCCGCACGGGCAGCGGCCCGGGACCTCCCGGCCGAGGTCCCCTATCACGTACCGGCCCAGCTGCTGGCCGCGTCGCGCGTGCGTGGTGAAGACCAGCCGGCCCGTCTCGCCCGGGACCACCGGGCGGTCCTCGGCCAGGTCCAGGATCTCCATGGTGTGGAGGTCGGCGTGCAGGTGGTGCACGCCGCCGGAGCTCTCGGTGCACTGGTAGCCCAGCGGGCCGAGGTCGGTGCTTCCGTAGGTGATCGAGCGGACGACCTCGATCCCGAAGGTGTCCTTCAGGGTGCGCTGCTGTTCCTCGGTGAAGTGCTCGCCGCCGTAGAACACCTTGCGCAGGCCGCCGTAGGCGCGCAGCGCGTCCGCCTCCGCGTGCAGCAGCTGCCACAGGTAGGAGGGCATGCCGAAGAGGGTGTCGGCCCCGTGGTCCACGATGGCGCGGACCGTTGCCGCGTGGTCGGGGCCCGCGGACAGCGGCAACTGCACCCCGCCGAGCCGTTCCAGCACGGAGAAGAAGCTGATGAAGCTGCCGTACATGGCACCGCAGTAGAACAGGTTGGCGGTGCGGTCCGATGCCGGGTCGTACCCGGCTGCCAGCAGGCCACGGGCGGCGGCGTGCATCTGCGTGTCGTAGTCGTCGTAGCTGAAGACCGACAGCGCCGGTGCGCCGGTACTGCCGCCGCTGCGGAAGTACAGCTCGGCATCGGCCCGCGTCAGCCGGCGGGCCGGCTCCTGCACGTCCTCCTTGCCCTGCAGCGGGCCCGCCGGCCGCGGCAGCACCACGGGCCGGACCAGGTCGTCCAGGCAGGCGGTGGTGGCGAACCGGACCGGATCGGCCTGGACCGCGACGCGGCGGCTGTAGCGCTGCAGCGCGTAGACGCCGTCGTGCGGTTCACCCGCGTAGCTCTCCAGCATGGCGCCGACCGGTGTGACGCGGGTGACGCCCGCCGCCAGGACGGTGCGCGACAGCTCGGCGATGTCCGTCGGGCTGCCCGCCAGACCCGCCGTCTGAAGGTAGCGGCGCATCGGCCGCAGGGTGGCGATCAGCTGCTTGCGGGGCAGCGGCTTGACCCACACGCTGCGGTGCAGCGGTGAGGCGGTCAGCGGGGACCGGGTGTCGGCCATGACCCGCCACGAGCCGTCGGCAGCGGCGAACACCCGGGTCAGGCCCAGGTGTTCCTCCAGCCGGGCCACCAGCTCGGTGGTGGTCAGCTCGGCGGCCTCCGCCGGATCCGGCTCGCCCGCCGGAGCACCGGCCGCGGCCGGCGTCCGGGCCGCGAGGACCGCGGCGAAACGCTCGGCGAAAGCGAAGACCTCGTCCTCGTCCTCGGTGTCGAGGTAGACCACCTGCGGGCTGGAACACGCCTCCTGCTCGTGCAGGCAGACGTCGTCCGCCAGGGCATCGAGCGTGCCGGCGTCCGACCAGGCATCGGCCGTCAGGTACGCGAAGGAGATCCGGTGCCCCCACTCCACCAGCCGGCAGCCGGCCGGCACATGGGCCGCCACCCCCTCGACGGCGGCTTCCCCACCCCATACGGCGACGGCGTCCGCGGGCGCGCACATCAGGCGCAGCCACTCCTGCCGGGAGGAGGGGAAGCGCAGGACGACGATCCGCGCGGCCAGTGCGCCGCTCGGGTCCAGGGCCGCGAGCTCCGCCATCAGGTGCTGGGTCAGGAGCGTGTCGGCGCTGCTGGTCCGCAGGATGTTGACGTTCCCCGCCAGCAGCCCCTCGACGATGCTCAGCGGCGCGACCGTCGCGGCATTGCCCGGCGCGATGTGGGCCACCAGGCCGACGGGCACCCACGCCTCGAAGACCGTCTCGCGCGGGTCCGCCCGGTTCAGCCGGCCGGGAGCCGCGCCGCCGAGTTCCCGGCGCAGTTTGCGGGTCAGCTCCCGTCGGCCGAGGAGGCCGCCCAGCTCGGTCAGGACGGCCGGGTCCTCACCCTCGGGCAGGTGCGCGGCGAGCCGGGCGCGTACGGGGTGGCCGGGGTCGCACAGTGCGGCACCGAGGGCGTCGCACGCGGCCAGGACGGTCTCGGTCTCCAGGGTCTCCGCGAGCGCGGCCTCGACGGCGGCCGGCAGGCCGGTGAGCCGGCGACCGGCCTCCTCGTCGCCGATGAACTCGCCCTGCCAGTAGTGGTGGTGCACGCTCACGGTCACGCCATTCCCTTCATCAGTTCCGCTGCGGCCACCGCGCAGCTGCGGTTGCGGCTCACCCCGGCACGGCCGTGGACGGTGAACCAGGGGGTTTCCAGCTCGCACCCGCAGGCGTCGCCCGGCAGGAGGGAGGCGAGGTCGCCCATGACCACGCTCTGCGCCGGCACCGAGGTGATGTACGGCGACACGAGGTGCAGGTAGCCCCGCTCCCCGTACGGGAGGGGTTCGAGCGTCCGGGTGGAGCGGATCGTCACCCGCGACCAGACGGGGGCGTGCAGCCGGTGGTGGTCGCACTCGATGTACGGGATGCAGTGCTCCACCGACCCGAAGGTGTCCCGGATCCGCTCACCCGGAACGCCGAGCTGCTCGGTGACCCGGGAGTACAGCTCCTCCTTCCCGATGCGCCGGTCGGCGTGCCCCTTCCAGCCGCCGCCGAGGACGACGAGGGAGCCCTCGGGAAGGCGCAGCGGAGGCAGCCCCATGGCCCGCATCCGCTCCAGGGTGAAGAAGAGGAAGGCCGGGAAGCCGAGGATGCGGACCGGGGCGTCCTCCCGCTCGAAACGCCGCAGGGCGGCGATGCAGCCGAAGGGGTCGAACTCGTGCTCGCCGCCGGTGTTGCGCAGTGCGTACGCGACGCTGCGCGCGGGGGCGAAGTCGCACAGGTAGTTGTCCGTGAAGGCGGTCCCCAGGTTCAGGGACGGGGCCGGCTCGTAGCTGTACAGGAGGTAGTTGACCTCCTGGTCGGGGGTGATCCAGCCGTTGCGCTCGAAGATCCGGGCGACCATGCGCTGGGCGGAACGGATGGTCCAGTGGTCGAAGAACATCTGCGACTTCTGGCCGGTGGTGCCGGAGGAGGTCAGGTGCAGCTCGACGTCCTCCGGGGGGACGGAGAGCACCTCGTGCCGCTTGAAGAAGTTCGCGTGGACGAGCGGCGTGCGGTACGGCTCGGCCGGGGGAGTGGCCTCGTACAGGGAGCGGAAGAACGCGGAGCGCTCGGTGTGCCACGCGTTGCTCTCCGCCATGGCCGCGGCGAACAGTTCGTCCTGCGCGGGTCCGAAGGCGTACGGGTCGGTCAGGTCGCACAGCTCTTGTACGTGCGGCAGCAGGGCCGGGTCGGGTACGGCGACCGGCGCGAGATGGGGGTTCATGGGGCTCATGAGGCAACCTCGGATGATGTGGGCAGGTGTGTCGACGCCCAGGCCGACACGTAGCAGTCCAGATACGGCTGGAGGGGCGGTTCGACGGCGACGCCGCGGAAGTCGATCCGCTCGCCGGAACGCGACAGGACGGCGTAGTCGTGGAAGCCGTCGCCGTCCGCGCGCATGGCCGGATAGACGGCCCCGGCGACGAACCCCTGGGCGAGGAAGGCCGAGAGGGCCTCGTGGTGCGCGAGCGGTACCAGTGCCTCGACGTAGCCGGCGCCCGCACGGGCGAGGGCCCGGGTGACGGGTTCGAGGTGGGCCGCCGCGGCGGCCGGGTCGGGGTGGGCCGTCAGCAGGGAGCCGTACCCGCCGGCCCGGTTGAGGTAGGCGTAGACCTCGAACCGGCCGTCTTCGGGAGTGAGCAGCACGTTCGGCGTGTGCAGCGGATAGAACCAGCCCTCGGCGCCCGGGAACTGCTCGCGGAAGCGGCGGCGGACAAAGGCCGGTGCCTCGATGACCTCCAGCCGTTCGACCGCCGCGTGCGGTGCGGGTGCCGGCAGCGGGCGGGCGGCGGCGCCGACCCCCGGGTAGCCGATGCCGAGCGCGGATTCGGCGGTGCGCAGCAACGGCAGGAGTGCGGCCGGTACTTCGGTGACCGGGATCCGGCGGTCGAGCACCCCGGCGGCGTGACGCGCGTAGAGCGCAAGGGTCTCGCGGCTGCTGAGATCCACGGCGTTGGGCAGGATGCCCAGGGGGCGGAAGCCGTTGCGGGCCACGACGCGCTGCGGGCCGGCGCTGACGGTGCGCACGGTCGCGTACACCGAGTCCAGGCGGCCGGTGTCCAGCATCCCGGCGCACAGGGCCTCGGTGAGGGCGGCGGCCAGGCCCGCCGAGCGGTGCTCCGGGTGGACCGCGATGCCCTCCAGGCGGCCGGTCCGGCTGCCCGACTCGCCGCGGATGGCGGCGGACGCGGTCAGCGACCCGGTGTCGGGGCAGCGGGTGACCAGCCACAGGGAGTGCGGGTCCGAGATGAGCCGGGCCATCTCGGCCGGGTCGGTGCCGAGGGCCACGGGGTAGTGCGGACCGTAGACGGCGTAGTAGAGCTGGCGCAGTTCGGCGATGTCCGCGAGGACGGCCGGGGCGATCACGGGGCTCATCGCTCGCCTCCGGCGGGTTCCGCCACGGTGGGCTCGGGCGTACGGGACCCCAGCAGGGCCAGCGTGCAGGCCGCGGGAAGCAGGCCGATGCCTTGCACGAGGCAGAGCGTCTGCGGGGAGAGGAAGTCACCGGCGGAGCCGAACACCAGGGACGCCACCGGCAGGGAGGCACCGAGGACGGCCTGCATCACGGCGAAGAACCCGGGCTTGTCCGCCGTCGGCACCATCCGCTGGAACAGGGCGACGAAGCGGACGCTGACGGCCCCGGCACACCAGCCGGCCACGGCCAGGCAGCCGGCGACGACCGGGCGCTGCGCGAACAGTCCGGGCAGCGCCAGGGCGAGGGCCATCAGACCCAGGCACCAGGCACCGGCGACCGTGGGCCGACCGGGTACGCGGGTGCCGGTGAAGGCGCCGACGAGCGCACCGGTGCCCAGGGCGGCCTCCAGCAGGGCCACGGTTTCGCCTCCGCCGAAGAGGACCGAGCGGGTGTAGAGCGGGATGACGACGAACACGGCGGCGGTGAACAGGTTCGCCGCGGTGAAGCAGATCAGGATCCGCCGTACGGAGGGCATTTCGGCCAGGATGCGCAGGAGCGGGCGCCGCGGGGAGGGACCCGCCGGGCCGTCCGTCCCGTCCGCGTCGGCCGGGTCGGCGGTACGGAAACGGGCGCTCGCGACGAGGGCGGCGGCGCCGAGGTAGGCGGCCGCGCAGCCGACGGCGAGCCCGGACACGCCCGTCCGGTCGACGGTCAGGGCGCCGAGCAGGGCTCCCGCGAGGCCGGCGAGGGACTGGGTGGACAGTTCGAAGCCCGTGGCCGTCTCGATGTCGGCGTCGTCGACGAGTTCGGGAACCGAGGTGGTCAGGCAGGGATCGAAGAACGCCTGGCAGGTCGCCAGGGCGAGGGCCGCCCCGTACACGCCGGCCAGCGGCAGGCCCCCACCGTGGGCCCAGAGCGCGAGGGCGCCGGAGGCGGCCCCCGCCAGGGCGGCGGCGTTCCGCAGCACGGAGCGGTGGGCGAACCGGGCGATGGTCGCGGCCACGGCGGGCGCGAGCGCCACGGCGGGCAGCGTGCAGGCCGCGAGGAACAGCCCGGAGGCCAGCCCGGGAGCCTCGGGCACGGCGTGCGCGACGATCCACCAGGCCACGCCGACCTGGAACATGCGCACGGCGGCCTGGGTGAGGATCTGGCCGAGCCACACCGCGCCGAAGGCCCGGTTGCGCAGGACCAGGGGACGGCGCCGGGCGTCGGCACCGGCGGGGGCTCCGCTAGCCGTACCGGTCCCGGTGCTCGTTCCGGGTGCGGCGACCGGTGAGGCCGGGGGCGAGGCGGCGGATGAAGCCGCGGGGGAGGAGGTCATGCGGTCGGCCTCTCGTCGAGGACGCGGACGAGCTTGCCCGAGCGCGGGTTGACGGCGAGGTCCCGGTGACGTGCCCACTCCACGGACAGCGGGTGCACGAATCCGGCACGCACACTGTCCGGATACAGCGGCCGTACGGTCTCCAGCTGTGTGACGACGGCCTCGGCCAGCGCCTCACGACCGCCCGCGATACGGCCGCCGGTGTCGTCACCGGGGGCCGTCGCCAGCCGCAGGACGAGCCCGTCGCGGCCGTCCCAGCGGCGGACCACGAGCTGCATGCCGACCACGCGGCCTTCTGTGTCCGCCGCGGCCACGGCGTCCTGGGCGTCCTGCGTGTAGAGGGAGACGGGGCCCACGCGCACGCCTTCCTCGGCGCGCCCGAGGATCCTGAAGTGGCCGGGCCCGGTGCCGGTCCATTCGGCCCGGTCGCCGGCGGGGTAGCGGATGATCGGCATGAGGCGGCGGAAGAGGCTGGTGACGACGACCCGGCCGGGGCGCCCCGGTTCCGTGATGGGTTCGTCGCTGGAGTCGTCGAGGATCTCGACGACCGCGTACGGGGTGAAGGCCCGGTGCACCCGGGCGTCGGGGCCGGACACCGGGCGGCCGAGCAGGCCCGCGTCGACGCTGGCGTATCCGACGGAACGGACCTCGGCACGGGGGAACGCGGCGGCCAGCAGCCGCCGTTGGTCGTCGAAGAGGGCCTCGCCGCCGAAGAGGAGCAACTCCACCGCATCGAGCCGGACACCGGACGCGACGACCTGCTCGGCGAGTCGGCACAGGGTGGTGGGCGTGCCGGTCAGTACCTGGGCGGCGAGATCGCGCAGCGTGGGGATCGTCGACTCCGGCGGCGCGGCGCCGCCGACGGGCAGGCGGACGTTGTCCACGGGCGCGTGGGCGAGCGAGTCGAGGACGAAGAGGAAGCTGGCGTACAGCTCCCCGGCGTAGAAGAGGTCGGCGACGCGGTGCCCCGGGCGCAGACCGGTGTCCACGAGCCCCTGGCCGAAGGCGGTGACGAAGGTGCGCCACTCGTCGCGGGTGTAGACGGAGAACTTGGGAGATCCGGTGGTGCCGCCGGTCTTGTAGACCGTGGCCTCGCTGAGCGGGCCGGTCAGTACGCGGCTGTCGTGCAGGGCGTTGGCCGCCCAGAAGTCCTGCTGGTCGACCACCGGCAGGTCGGTGAGGCGGTCGACGTGCGGTGGCAGGGACGCGTAGAGGTCCCGGTAGTAGGGCGAGTTGTGGCGGGCGAAACGTATGAGGTCCGAGAGCTGCTGGGCGGACATGAGCCTTTGCCTGGGTGACGGGAACGGGGACGGGAGTCACGGCGGGGCGCGGCTGGAGCTGGAACTCGCCTGCGGGATCGGGCCGGTGTGAACGGGGGACCCCCCGGAGCCCCCGCCTCCCTCTGACGCACGCCGAGAACTGACGTGCAGTCACGATGATGAAACATCAGTCCACTAATCACCAAATTGGCCAAATATTCCCGGCCAATGCGCTCGTATTCAACAAGTTTTCCGGCCGAGGGGGCGCCCGTTACCCGTCCGAACCCAGGCCCAGGTCGTAGGTGAAGCGGTACTCGACGGAGGTGTCGCCGTGGCGGTAGGTGAAGCCTCCGGAGCCCGTCAGCCCGGCGAGGTCCCCCGTGCCGGAACCGGCGACCACCTCGAAGCGACAGACGGTGCCGCCAGCGTCGAAGGTGCCGCGCTCCTCCAGCACGAAGCTGCCCTTGCGGCCGTCCAGGCCGCCGGTGACCAGCTCCATGCCGCTGTAGGAGCCGAGGTTCTCCCCGATGTAGGCGATCGTGTAGTCGCAGGCGGTCCCGGGAGCCTCGATCCCTCCGGTGAAAGCGTTGGTGACATGGGCGTGGGCGAGCCGCGGGACGGCGTCCGCGGCGCCGACGGGGCTCTCCTCCCAGTCGGCGAAGGTGAAGCGGCCACCGGTCTCTACGGGCGTGGGCATGACGGTCCTCTCGGCCGGCCGGACGGATTTCCGCGTCCGGCGGTTGATCAGGTGGTGCAGCGCGGTGCTGGGCCGCGCCGCTGCGTGCCTTCAGGCTGTCACCCGTACCTGACACCTTCTGTCAGGTACGGGTGACAATGGCGCCATGCGCGCCGACCGGCTTCTCTCCCTGCTCCTGCTGCTGCAGAACCGCGGCCGGATGACCGCCCCCCGGCTCGCCGCCGAGCTGGAGGTGTCCGTGCGCACGATCCATCGCGACATCGAGGCTCTCGGCGCATCCGGCGTGCCCGTCCTCGCCGACCGCGGCCCGGCCGGCGGCTACCGGCTGGCCGAGGGCTACCGCACGCGCCTCACCGGCCTCACCGACACCCAGGCCGACTCCCTCTTCCTCGCCGGCGCCCCCGGAGCCGCGCGGGAACTCGGCCTCGGCGCCGATCTGGCCGCCGCCCAGCTCAAACTGCAGGCCGCGCTCCCGGCCGCACTCGCCGAACGCGCCCGCAGGATCCAGGACCGATTCCACCTCGACGCCCCGGCCTGGTTCCGGGAGGCCGACCCCGTCCCGCACCTCGCGCAGATCGCCCAGGCGGTCTGGGACCAGCACGTCCTGCGCACCCACTACCGCCGCTGGCGCGGCGAGGTCCGGCGCGATCTGCACCCGCTCGGCCTCGTCCTGAAGGGCGGCATCTGGTACCTCGTCGCCGCCGTCGAGGGCGCCGTACGGACCTACCGCGTCTCCCGGTTCCTCGCGGTGGACACGGCGCAGGAGCGCTTCGAACGGCCCGCCGGATTCGAACTCGCCGCCCACTGGCAGGAGTCCACCAGCCGCCTGGACGCCGTACTGCACCAGCAGACCGCCGAACTGCGCCTGTCCCCCGACGGCCAGCGGCTGCTGCCGATGCAGTTCGGGGCGGCGGGCACCCGGGCGCTCGCCGACGCCGGCCCGGCCGACGCCGACGGCTGGGTCCGGCTGCGCCTGAGCGTCGAGTCCCAGGCCGTCGCCGTCGGAGACCTGCTCCGGCTGGGCGCGGAGGCCGAGGTGCTCGGCCCGCCCGAACTGCGCCGCGCCCTCGCCGAGACGGTGACCGCGCTCGCCGCGCGCTACGCCTGAGGGCCGGGCGGGCTCACCCCGATCCGGGCACGCGCCCGCCCGGCCCGCCCGGGGGCTCCACCTCCAGGAAGCGGCGCCCCCGGGGGCCCCGGTACAACAGGCACACCCAGCCCAGCCGTTCCAGTACGGCCGCGCAGGCCGCCAGCCGCTCCTGCTCCTCACCGGCCGCGCCGCCGCCCGGCGGGCCGAGCCAGGTCACCTCGGCCCGCCCGGGCCCCGCGCCGGCCGCCACGCGGTAGCCGTTACGGGTACGCCGCCCCTGCGCGTCCAGTGCCGACGGCACGATCCCGGCCGCCTCCAGTACGAGGGCCACCGCGCGCGGCAGCTGCCGTACCTCCCAGGGCGCGGGAACCCCCGCGCCCGCCGGGCCGCCCACCACGCGGCGGATCTGCAGCAGCCCCTCGTACGCGGTGCGCAGCTCCGCCTCGCGCCGCCCGCCGGGCGCCGCGGGAGGGCCGTCGCCGGTCGCGGGCTCGAAACCCTGCCCGGGTACCGCCATCACCCACCACCGCCCCGTCCGTCTGAGTACCTCACACCCAACGGCCTGAGTATCCACCCCGATTCCCCGACGCCGCTCCGCTGCTGGAATGGGGACATGACTTCACAGGACCGGGGCAGCGCGACGACCGCCCGACCGCGCATGCAGCAGGTGACCACCGCGGGCTCCGCCCTGGCCGTGGCCCTGGTCCCGCTCGTGGTCGGCGTCCTGTTCGCCAAGGCGCTGGCCGCCGACCCGATGACCCCGGTCAACGCCCTGATCGCGGGCGGCGGCCAGCGGGCGGCACTGCCGCGGGGCGAGTGGAAGCGGCGCAGCCACAACACCGTGCGCAGGCTGCGCACCGCCCGGCGGGACACGGCCCGGCGGTGCGCCCGCGCCTGCGGACGCCGCCCCTGAGGGCTCCGGGGTCAGGAGGTGGCGGCCAACGGCTCCTGGAGCTCGGTGACCCACTGCTCCCGGTCCTGCGGGCAGGCCAGGGTCAGCTCGCGCGCGTACCCGGCCGAGCGGTGCCCGTGCGCATCGATCCAGCGCGCCAGGGCCTGCGCCGTCGGCAGGATCCCGTCCATCGACCCGCGGTGCACGACGGTTGCGGCCCGCTCCACCGCGGGCAGCGTGACGATCCGTACCGCACCCCCGAGGTCCTCGGCCCGCACCGAGGCGGCCACCGGCAGCCCGGCGTGGACGAGGACGGCACCCGCGGGCCCGGTCGCGGCCGCGTCCTCGTAGTAGGCGGTGCCGGGGCCGGTCGGGACGACCCCGGCCTCCTCGACGCGGCGGCACAGCTCGTCGTAGAGCGGCCCGATGACCGGCCCGATGTCCTGCGGTTCGTAACTCGCGGCCGTCCCGGTCAGCTCGGCGAGCCGGACGGGCGGAAGGCTCTTCACGACGATGTCGTCGGCAGGCATGGTTCCCTCGTTCTCAATGGTCCGGAGCCTCGCCTCGACCTGGACCAGCCGGGCCGCCGCGGCGGCCATGGCCGCCTCCAGCTCGGCCTGCCGCAGCCGCAGCATGCCGCGCAGTTCCTCCGCGCCCACCCGCTCGCCGAGGATCGTCCCCACCTCGTCGAGGCTGAAGCCGAGTTCCTTGAGCGCGATGACACGGTTGAGGCGGGCGAGCTGCCCGGCCTCGTAGAAGCGGTAGCCGGTGAACGGGTCGACACGCGCCGGGCGCAGCAGTCCGAGAGCGTCGTAGTGACGCAGCATGCGGACCGACACCCGGCCGTGCTTGGCGAAGTCTCCGATGGTGAACATGACGCGCTCCACTACAAGGTCTGACACAGGGAGAGGGTCAAGCGTCGCACCCGGTCCGGACCCGGTGGTCAGCGGCCGTACTGCCGCAGACACAGGTCGACGATGGACGGCGGCACCGTGCCCTCCGCGGCCGCGCACAACTGGTCCATGCGGGGCGGCGGGGCCGGCCGCCGCCGCGGGTGGGCCGGCGCCGGACCCGGCACCCGCCCCCGCCGGGGAGGCGGCGCCGCCTTCGCGGGGGCACGCCCGCGCGCGGGCTCCGGCTCCGGATCCGACCCGGTGGCCGGCTTCGGGCCCGGGGACGCGTCCGGACCGGGCGTGGCGGCCGGGGGCAGGGGCCCCAGCGGCAGGGCGAGCGGCGTCGGGGTCTCGGGCGCCTCGGCGGGCGGTACGGCCCCCCGTGCGGGCGACGAGGCCGTGTCCTGCGGTCCGACGGAGACACAGCCGGTGCTCGCGAGGAGCACGACGAGGGAGAGGGGCACGGCCCGACGTAACTGCATCCGACCACCTTGCCGTACGGCAGGGCCGGCCAGGTCCCGCTCTCATGCCTGCGGGTGACACCGGCCGGGCGGGAATGCCGGGGGCGTACGGGGAATTGGAACGACCGTACGGGTGAAGGGGGAGGCGCGACCCCCGGCTCCCCGTGCCGTGGTGTCCTGCCCGCCGATCGCCCGTACGGAGAACCGATCCATGACCTCAGCCGCCGCGTCCGGCAACAACCCCGCGCCGTCCCCCGAGTCCGGTCCGCCCGGGATGCCCGGAGAAGGGCCCGCCACGCTCACCTGACCGACAGAACGGATGGACGGGAGCGGATCGGACATCCGGCTTGACCTGGACCCTGCCGGAGGGCAAGAGTGCGCCGATCAAGGATCGCTGCTTGAGTCGCACTTCGGAGATGCACCAGATGTCCATATCCACGCCCGGCGCCCTCGCCGCCGGCGCGGCCCCGGCTCCCGCCGCCCGGCGGCGCGGAGCCTGACCGACCGGGTGGGGGCCGGCACCGCACCGCCGCGCCGGCCCCCGTCCCAGCCGGGAGACCACCATGCCCCAGGACCCTGATGAGAGCCGGCTCGTCCCCGACGACCACCTGCTCGTGCGCCCGTACGTCGCGCCCTCCGGCCGACCGCCCCGGCCGGCGGACCCCGCGCCCGCTCCCGCCTGGCCGCAGACCGGCCCCCTCGCCTTCCCCGGCCCGGCGCGCGTCCCGGCCCCCGGAGCCGCGGCCCCGGTTCCCGTTCGCGCCTCCGTTCCCCCTCCCGTGCGTGCTGCCGCCCGGAGCCGTCTCCCGTTCGCCGTGATCACCCTGCTGGCGCTCGCCGCCGCAGGCGCCCTGGTGCTCCTGCTGAGCGGCCCCGACCCGCGTCCGCCCCGGGCCGGGGTGCCCGCCGAGCTGTCCGTTCCGGTGCTCCCGGCGCGCAGCCCGGACTCCGCCGCCGATCCCCGGACACCCGCGCCGACCGCGTCCGTGCGGCCCGCCGCGCCCTCGTCGCCGCCCACGGCCACCGGCCGCACCCCGGAACCGCCGACCGCGCCGAGCACCCCGGCCTCCGGCCCGCCGGGCTCCTCCGGAACGCTGCGCATGGGGGACACCGGCCCCGAGGTGCGTTCCCTGCAGGAGCTGCTCCACGGCCAGGGGTTCACGTACGTCTCCGTCACCGGGGTCTTCGACGCCCAGACCAAGCGCGGCGTCAGCCAGCTCCAGCGCGACCGCTCCATCAAGGGCGACCCGAACGGCGTCTACGGCCCGGCCACCCGGGCGGCCATGCAGTGACCACCGGCCCGGCCCGGACGGCCGTCACGCGGACCGGTGCCGCGGGGCCTTCCGTCAGAACGGCGGGTCCTCGCTGTAGCCGCCGCCGATCGCCCAGTCGTTCTGCCAGGACGCGCGTGCGGCTCTGAGGACGGCGTACCGCTCGCGGGCCGCGATGTCGGCCTCGTTCTCCAGGTCGGTGATGTCGTGACCCCACGCCTTCAGAGCGCCCAGGACACGGTCCCGGTGGCGGCGGTCGGTGCTGGTGGCCAGCAGCCGGTGGGCGTGACCGGTCAGGTCGCTCCGGTGCGTGACGAGAGCGGGGTGTTCGACGAGGGGGACGGCGGCGACGAGCGCTGTGTTCCGTACCGCCGGGTTGTCGTGACCGAGGAAGGCACGGACAGCGGTGAAGAGCGCCGGGCGCAGCTCTCGGAACGCGCGCATCCCCTCGACGGGAGAGCCCTCGCCGCATGAGTCTTCGTCGGCGGCAACGCACGCGTCGTCGGCGTCACGGGCCGTCTCTCCGAGCCAGTCGAGCACGGCCACGAGGGTGGGGCGGCCCATCGACGTTGCATCGTCGTGGCGGGAACCGTCCACGGCGAGGGCCGGATGGTCGAGGATCGCCGCCGCGTACAGCGCCACGGGCATCGTGGCCTCGTAGATGCTGTTCTGATGGGTCACTTGGCCCAGCGCGTCCTTGACCGCGGCTTCCCTGACGAGCGGGTCGGGGTCGATGAGACGTGCCAGAGCCACCGGCAGGGATGCGCCCGTGCCGCACGGGGTGGCGAGCGATGCCCAGTCCGTGCCCTGCAGGAGCGTCTGATGGCGAGGCAGCTCGGCGGAGTACGGATCCATGGCCCGGCTGCTGCGATACGTCACCCACGGAGGCTATCGCCCCGTCGATCCGGCACGGCCGCCGGTGCGCTGTATCCCGGAGGGGAGCCCCGACGGCCGTCCGGGAGCGGCCCCGGCCGCGCTCCCGGGATCAGCGGCCGCCGGAGATGCGGAGGACGGTGCCCGTCGTGTACGAGGCGTCCGGCGAGAGGAGCCAGGCGATCGCCCCGGCGATCTCCTCCGGCCGGCCGGGGCGGCCGAGGGGGACCGAGGGCGCGACCCGGGCCGGTCGGTCGGGGTCGCCCATCGCCGCGTGCATGTCCGTCTCGATGATGCCCGGGGCCACGGCGTTGACCCGGATCCCGTCCGGGCCGAGTTCCTTCGCGAGCCCCACGGTCAGCGCGTCGGTGGCCGCCTTGGTCGCCGCGTAGTGCACGTACTCCCCGGGGCTGCCGAGGGTGGCGGCCGCCGAGGAGACGTTCACGATCGCCCCGCCCCCGCCGTCCGCCATGTCCCGGGCGGCCCGGCGGCAGCACAGCAGGTATCCGAGGAGGTTGACCTCCAGGACCCGCCTCAGATCCTCGGTCCGGGCATCGGCGAGCCGGCCCAGCGGACCGGTCACCCCGGCGTTGTTGACCAGCCCGGTCACCCGGCCGAGTTCGGCGCCGGCGATGTCGAAGAGCCGCTCGACGGCGCACTCCTGCGAGATGTCACCCCGTACGGTCACGCAGCGGGCACCGGTGGCCCGCACCTGCGCGGCCACCGCCTCGGCCGCCGTCGTGTCGCGGGTGTAACCCAGCGCCAGGTCATGTCCGTCGGCGGCCAGCCGCAGACAGGCCGCCGCACCGATACCCCTGCTGCCGCCGGTGACGACGGTGACGGGACGAGGTGACATGGGGCCTCCTGGGTGCGCGGGAGCGGGGTGGGGCGGGCGGCGCGGGGCGGAGCGAGGTGGGGCGGGCAGGCTAACACCGTGATATTCGCTGGACCAGCGGAAATGGCGGGAAGGAGAGTGGTCGTCACCGACGCGCCGCAGCACCGCGCGTCGTCGTCACGTCCCTGAACGATGCCGGAGCCGCCCCATGTCGACCCTGCGAGTCACCGCCGAAGAGCTGACCGTCCACGAGCACCCGAACGCCGACGCGCTGGAACTGGCCCAAGTGGGCCTGTACCGCGCGGTGATCGCCAAGGGCGCCTACCGCACGGGCGAGTTCGCGATCTACATACCCGAACAGGCCGTCCTGCCGGCCGATCTGATCGAGGAGCTCGGCCTCACCGGGCGCCTCGCCGGAAGCTCCGCCGACCGGGTCAAGGCGGTCCGGCTGCGGGGCGAACTCTCGCAGGGACTCGTGTGCAGGCCGCGCGCGCTCGCCGATGTCGACCTGGCCCGAGCCGCCGAGGAGGAAACGGACTTCGCCGAGCTGCTCGGCATCACCAAATGGGCCCCGCCCATCCCCACGACCATGAACGGCGACGTCGAAGCCGCCGCCGACCTGCTGCCGTGGGTCGACATCGAGAACCTCCAGCGCTACCCGCACATCTTCGAGTCCGGCGAGCCCGTCGTCCTCACCGAGAAACTGCACGGCACCGCCTGCCTGTTCACGTACGTCGCCGAGGGCGAGCGGTCCTTCGTCTCCTCCAAGGGGTTCGGCTCGAAGGGGCTGGCGCTCAAGGAGGACGAGCGCAACGTGTACTGGCGGGCCGTACGCGGCCACGACGTACCGGCCGTCGCCGCGGCCCTGGCCGAGCGCCTCGGCGCGACCCGGGTCGGGATCTTCGGCGAGGTGTTCGGCAAGGGCGTCCAGGACCTCTCCTACGGGACCGACGTGCGCACCGCCGACGCGCCACCCGGATACGCCGTCTTCGACGTGTCCGCCGAGATCGACGGGCAGGTGCGCTGGCTGGACCCGGCCGCCGTTCTGACGGACGGTGAGCTCCCGCAGGTACCGCGGCTGTACGAGGGCCCGTACGACCTCGACACGGTGCTGGAGCAGGCGAGCGGCCGCGAGACGGTCTCCGGGAAGGCCGTGCACCTGCGCGAGGGCGTCGTCATCCGGCCGTCGACCGAGCGGTACAGCCCGGTCACGGGCGGCCGGGCCATCGCCAAGGCGGTCAGCCCGGCGTACCTGACCCGCAAGGGCGGCACCGAGTACGAGTGACCACCGCACCGTGCGGTCCTGCGCGCCCTCGCACGGTCCTGCGCGGTGCCGCGCCACGCCGCGCCACGCCCGCCCCGCCTCGTGGGGCGGGCGCTTCGTGCATGGTGGGATGGGCCGGGGGCGGGTTCCACCAGCACACGGAGAGGTCGGGCACATGTCCCAGTCGGGCGGCAGCAGCCAGGTAACCATGCGGGCGATGGCGTACGAGACGTACGGCGGGACGGAGGTGCTCTCCGAGACGCGGCTGCCGATGCCCAAGGTCGGACCCGGCGAGGTCCTCGTCAGGGTCAGGTGCGCCGCAGTCAACCCCGTCGACTGGAAGATCATGGCGGGCGGGCTCGACCCCCTGATGGACGTCCTCTACCCGGTGGTGCCCGGCTGGGACGTGTCCGGCACCGTCGAGCGGGTCGGCATCGACACCCCCGAATACGCCGAGGGCGACGAGGTCATCGCGTACGCCCGCAAGGACTACGTGCACGGCGGCACCTTCGCGGAGTTCGTCACCGTGCCCGTACGCGCCCTCGCGCACAAGCCCGTCTCCCTCGACTGGGCCGAGGCCGCCGGACTCCCGCTCGCCGGACTCACCGCCTACCAGCTGCTCACCCGCCTCGGCACCGGCAAGGACGACACCGTCCTCATCCACGGTGCGGCGGGCGGCGTCGGCTCCTTCGGCGTGCAGATCGCCCGCGCCCTCGGCGCCCGGGTCATCGGCACGGCCTCCGCGCGCAACCACGACCGGGTGCGCGAACTCGGCGCCGAACCCATCGAGTACGGGGACGGGCTGGCCGAGCGCGTCCGCGCCCTCGTCCCCGACGGCCCCACGGTCGTCGCGGACTTCGTCGGTGGCGTCGGCGCCGTCACCCGGGAGGTGCTCCACGACGACGGCCGGCACGCCTCCATCGCCGACCCCAGCGTCCTCGGAGCGGGCGGCGAGTGGATGTGGGTCCGCCCGGTCGGCAGCGACCTGGCCGAACTGGGCCGGCTCGCCGACAGCGGCCGGCTGAAGGTCCCGGTCGCCCGGACCTTCCCGCTGGGCGAGCTGGCGGCCGCCTTCGAACTGAGCCAGGGCGGGCACACCGCAGGAAAGATCATCATCGAGGTCGGACCCGCGTGACGCACGAGCCCTGACGCGTCACACCAGGTCCGGAACCTCACCGCCGGCCGCCCACGCCACCTCGACCCCCGGCAGGCCCGACCGCCAGGGGCCGGTCAGCGCGGCCAGGCGCGACGCGTCCGGCGGGGCGGCGCCGAGCCCGATCGCGTAGCGGGCGAGCGCCGGGCCGGACGCGAACGGGCGGGGCCAGGCGTGCACGTCCGTCACACCGGCCTCGTCCAGCGCACCGAGCAGCGCCCGCAGCCGACCGCGCACCCGGCCCAGCACCTCCTCGAACTCCCCCTCCGCGGCCGTCCGTACGGTCACCACCGCCCAGGCGGCGTGCCGGCGGTGCAGCGGCGGACGCCCCGGGGCCGGGCGGCCCTCCGCCGGACCCGACTCCAGCAGCTCCCAGGCCGCGTACAACTCCTGGACCAGCAGGTCGCGCAGGCCCGGCCCCACCTGGGCGGTGCAACTGCGCACCGGATCCGAGGGGGTGAGGACCGTGACGGGGGCCGGTCCGTCCCCCGTCGTGCCCGGGGCGGGCGCTGCCACGGGCGCCCCCGGTGCCAGGGACACCGGCTCCCGCCAGTCCCAGGCCGCCCACCTGCCGAAGAACTCGCGCAGCAGTGCATCGGGCGGCAGCGCCCCGGCCTCCTGCACCGTACGCGCCGCGAGGACCGCCCAGGCCAGCCCGGGCAGCCCGCCGAACGGCGCCGAGTCCAGGCCCCGGGCCCGCGCCCACGCCTTCACCCCCCGCGCCAGCCCGGCGAACGCGGCCTGCCGCTCCCCGCCCACCCGTGCCCGTACGGCATCGGCGTCGGTGACCGCGCTCAGCGCCGGCGCGGCCACCTCGCCCAGCTCCGCCCGCCGGGCCACCGCCTGTGCCGGATCCAGCCCGCCGGTGGCCACCGCCACCAGATCCACCGACAGCGCACCGACGCGGAACCGCAGCCCCGGCACCCGCGCCCCCCTCACCTCGCGCAACCGCACCGCCTCGGGCAGCGCCGCCGCCACCCGGTCCCGTACGAGGGCGACATCGGCCTGGCCCGGCAGGGCCGCCACCAGGTCCAGATCGGACTCCGGCAGCGCGCAGCCCATGCGGCGGGACCCGGCCAGGTGCACCTGCGCGTCGCCGAGGGCGGCCCTGATGCGAGCGGTGACCGACTCGGCGGTCTCCTCCCGGATCGAAGGCGAAGGCGCAGGCGCAGGCACCGGTGCGAGTGCGTCCAGGTCCGCAGTCTCCGGCTTCCAGCGGATCTCGCCCGTTCCCAGCTCCACCGTCGCCCGGACCCGCATCGGCCCGTCCCCGCGCCGCGAGAGCACGGCCAGCTCCCCGACCGGTGCGGTCACCGGGCCGCCGAGCCGCGCCGCGAAGGCGGCGACCGCGCGCTGCGGGTCCCGGCTGCGCCCCAGCGTCAGATGCGGGGTGTAGCCGTCGTGTTCACCCGTACGGCCCCGGCAGCCCGGGAAGCGTTCCGCCAGCGCGCGCCGGAGCTCCTGCCACGGCGCCTCACCGGCCGCCGCCGGGTCCAGCCAGACGGTGGCGTCCTCGCGGTGCCCGAAGCTGTGCACGCCCTCCAGCCGGGCGTCGAACGGCCCGGTCCCGGCAGCCGCCTGCGCCACGAGCGGCAGGGCCTCGGCGAAGGAGGACTCCGGCACGAAGCCGAAGAGCAGGTTCACGTGCGCGGGCCAGCGCCCGGCCTGCGGGTCGTGTGCGCGGCGCAGATCCTCCACGGCCTCCGGCAGGCGCGGCGGCAGCCATGCCACGGCCGTCCGGGCCGTCGCCGGTACGTCGAGCCGCGCCCGCCCGCCGTCCCGCGCGCCGAACTCCACCGTCGCCTCCACCCCGAAGTGGTCGGAGACGAACAGCCCGTCCGCCCCCGCTGCCGGTGCGTCACCGCGCAGCGCGGCCGCGGTCACCCGCGCCGTCGCGGACCGCAGCAGGATCCGGTCCAGCCGGGCCGCCCGCCCCGACAGCGAGGCCACCGCGGCCAGGGGATTGACCACCGGGTCGAAGGTCGGCGTATCGTCCGCCGGCCCGTGCACGTCGCTCCAGGCGTCCCGCATTCCGAGGGCGGCCGCGGGTCCCTCGGCCCCGTGGCGCCGGTCGTTGAAGTCGCCGAGCAGCGCCACGGCGGCTTCGACCCCGCCGAGACCCTCCGCGAGCCGGGCCAGTTCGGCCTCCCGTCGGCCGCTCCCGTCCTGGCTGTGGTCGCTGCTCAGATGGGTCGCGGCGACGACCAGCGGTCCGGCCGCGGTGTCCACGGTCACCGCGGTCACCGCCTTGTGCGGGCGGAGCAGGTGCAGGCCCGCCTCCCGCACCGGCATCCGGCTCAGCACCAGCAGCCCGCACTCGTCGACGTCCCGGCCGTCCGGGTCCGTACCGAGGGTGTACCCGGCCCGCACCCACGGCTCCGCCAGCAGCATGCGGAGCAGCGCCGGTTCGACCTCCTGCAGTGCGATGACGTCGGCGTCGGCCGCGGCGAGATCGGCCAGCAGCATGGGCCTGCGCCGGGCGGTGGCGATGCGGGGGGCGTCGTACCGGTCCCAGAGGGTGTTCCAGGTCAGCAGCCGCACCGTGGTGGCGGCGGCCGCCGCCGGACCCGCGGGCACCGGCCCGGCAGGCCGCCAGGCACCGCCGTCCGCGGGGTCCCACGCGTACGGGGTCCGCGCGCTGAAGAACGGGGCCCGCAACAGCCGCGGATCACGGACCCGGCCCGCCGTGGAGGCATCGATGCGGTCCACGCCCGTGGCGCGGTCCCACACCAGCTCGCCGTCGGCTTCGACGAACAGCACCCGGTGCCAGGGGATGTCGCCGCCGGGCACGAACGAGGGCAGCGGGACCCGCTTCGGTGCGGCGCCGCGCTGGAGCAGTCCGAGCACGAACCGCGCCGGATCGAACCGGGAGTCCCAGCGGACCTGGTGGTAGAGCTCCTCACTGGTACGCATCAGTACCGCCCCCGTCCCTCGTCCGTGAATCCGTCCGTGAGCCCGCCCGCGGGTCCGGCCGCGAGGCCGCCGGCCGTGTCCTCGACGTGCCCGGCCGCACCGATGTACCAGGTGCGGTGCGCCTGTCCGGCGTGCGGCGGGCTGAACCGGTGCAGCTGCGAGGCCAGCACCGGCGCCGGCACCGGATGCGGGCGCACGCCGTTGCGCCGGACCAGCTCCGCCTCCTCCACCAGCACCACGCCATGGGTGACCAGCGCGTCGCGGCGCCGCGCGACCGAGCCGGCCAGCCCGCGCTGCTGGTCGGTGAGCGAGGTGGCGTCCCACACCACCGTTCCGCCGCGGACGAGCGCCGCGTCGAGGCGGTCCAGTCCCTTGCTCAGCACCTCGGCGTTGGACCGCTGGTCGGCACGGGAACCCCGGGCCTCGCGCAGTTCGTCAAGACTGATGTACGTGTCCACGCCGGGCAGTTCGCGGCCGAAGGTGCTCTTCCCGCTGCCCGAGGGCCCGCACAGCTGCACCAGCCGGGGAAACGTTCCCTCACGCCACTGCCAGGTCGCCGCCACCGCCTCCTCCACCGCGGATCCGGAGATCCTGCCCTGCCCGAACGCGCGCCGGGCCTCCGCCCAGCAGCGGTCGGCCGCGTCCGTCTCCAGCCCGGCGAGGGCCTCGCGCAGCCCGGCCCGCAGAGGCTCCAGCGGATCGGGGCCCAGCAGCCCCGCCTCCTCGGCGCACAGCGCGGACCATTCCACGCACTCCCGAGCCTCCGGGCCGTCCGCGAGCGCCCCGGCGAGCGCGTGCAGCACCCCGAGATCGACCGCCGCGGCCATCCGGACCAGCCCGACCCGCCGGTCGCCATCGGGGAACGGCCGCTGCAGGTACGGATACAGACCCACCAGGTCGGCGACCCGCCGCGCGAGACCCATCCCCACCGGGCCCGCCGCGAGCCGCGCCGCGGTCCGCGGCCGCGGCCGACGGTGCAGCAGGGCGGCCAGGACACCGGCCAGCCGGTCCTCCCCGGTCCGCCCGGACGCATCGATCCGGGCCGCGACCTCGGCGACCTCCTCCGCGGTCGAAAGCGGGGCGGCGGCATCGGGGGCCTCGGTGTCATCGGCACCGACGGCGGCGGCCAGCCCCACCGCATCGGCCTCCGCCCCCGAGCGCACCGCCCACAACGGGGCAGCAGTCCCCAGCCCGTTCGGCACGACCTGCGCGAACATCCAGTGCGTACCCGTCTGCACGTGACCGCCCCGTACCCACTTGGCCACGCACCGCGCGAACTCCTCGCGCGTGAAGCCGTCCGCCGTCCGTACGACGTACCCCTCCTGCCGCGCCGTGTCGAGCTTCAGCCTGCGCAGAGCCCGCTCGTCGAAGGTGCCGCGCCACAGTACGCGCGGGGTGGGTACCCCGAGGCCCCGCAGGAACCGTACGGTCCGGTCCCAGTCGAGGCAGTGCTCCCCGTCCCACACCGAGAACCCGTAGAACCAGCTGTCCAGATCCTCGTACGGGATCGAGTGCCGGGCGTACATGTTCTCGCCGCACACCCGCCGACCGGCCGGGATCCCGGCGCCGATCCGGCCCTGGAGGCCCTTGACCCACGCCCGTGAGGGGTGGTGCGCGGAGTCGAGCGACCGCGCGTGCAGGCCGTCCGCGTACAGGGTGGTGTTCTCCCCGTCGAGCTTCTCGGTCACCACGACCTCGCGGCCGACCAGCCCCGCCAGTCCGACGGCCCGGACGTCGTCCGCCGCCGCCCCGGGTGACCAGGGCAGGTGCGGGGTACGGGGATAGTGGATGCGCATGATCCGCTCCTGCTCGACATCGGGTGCCTCGTCACTGTAGGTAACCCGACCGGACGCATCCACCCAATAACGCCCCGAACCACTTCACGAACGACTTCGCAGGGCTTCCCGGTGACCTTCCCGGAGACCTTCCCGGACGGACGGCTTCCCGCCGCTCAGTGGGCGACGGTGAACCGTCGGCCCGCGTGCGCGTCCCGCTCGATCTCGTCGACCAGGGCGACCGCGAAGTCCTCCGTCGAGATCCGGCTGCGGCCCTCCTCGTCGACGACCAGCCCGTCGAGCCCCAGCCGGTACGTGCCCGTGCGCTCGCCCGGCGCGATCTGCGCGGCCGGGCTCAGGCAGGTCCAGCGGACCTCCTCCACCGGCACGGTCCGCAGGAAGTCCAGGGCGTCCCCGTGGGCGTGCATCAGCGCGCGCCGTCCCCGCCCAGCATGCGGTGTAGTTCCGGGTCCACCGCGTGCTCGGGCGCCCCGGGCAGCAGCCGCAGCTCCGGCAGTCCCGCGATCGCCACCCCGCCGATCTCCCGGAGCACGGCCCGCACCTCCTCCGGGACCGGCACCGCCCAGCCGTCCATGACGGAGTCGGCGCAACCCGCTTCGAGGACGATGAGGCCGGGGAACCCTGCGGCCAGCGAACGCAGTTCGGCCACCGCGCGGCGGGCGGCGTCGGCCGGCACCCGGTGGCGGCGCACCGCCCGTCCGAGGAAGTCCCCGCTGACCACGCTGCGCAGCAGCAGGGCCCGGCCGTCGCCGACGATCTGGAACTGGACCTCGCTGCTTCCGGTGTCGGCGGTGTTGTGGAAGGTGGAGAAGTACGGCTCCCAGTCCACGGCGCACGGATAGCCCGGCAGGTCGTGCAGGTCGACGAGATCGGTCAGCGAGTCGCCGCGGCCGACGAGCGCGGCGAGTGGGTCGTCGCCCCGGGCGAGTGCGGCCCGTTCGGCCAGTTCGACGGTGGCGGTGGCCGGTACGGAGAACCTCCCTCGCGGCCGGTCCGGCACCCCGTCGGCGAACCGCTCGGCGAACCCGGCCAGCCACGCGGTGAAGTCCGGGGCCTCGACGGTGACGTCCGGGTCCGCGCCCCAGGGGTTGACGGCCACGACCGGCCCCCAGCGGGCGCCGCCGACTCCGACGATCAGGGAGCCCTCGCCGAAGTCCGTTTCCCCCAGGGTCCAGCAGCCGTCCATGAACCTCTCCCGGCCGCGCGGCCCGAAGCGGTACTCGTGGTCCTCGGTCTCCAGCCCGCCGATCTCCCGCAGGACGACCCGGACCTCCTCCGGCACCGCGACGGACCAGCCGTCCAACTCCGCGTCCGTGAAGCCCTCGAACAGCTCCAGCTCGTCCGGCCGCTCCTGCGCCAGCTCCCTCAGCGCCCGCACGGCTTCCGCCGCCTGCGGCCCCGCGTCGTACATGTACGTGGCTCCCCGTCTCGTCCGCTCTGCGGCTCCGAGGGTATCCCCGGGTGACCCGTTCAGCGGCAGAGGGCGACGATCTCCGGGGACACGGTGCCCTCGGCCGCCGCGCACAGGGCGGCCATGTCGAACGAACCCTGCGGTGCGGGCCTCGGCGCGACCGCGGCCGGGGGTCGCTTGCGGGGCTTGGCCGGGGCCGCGGGCTTCACCCGTTTCGCGGGCCGGCGGGGTCGCGGCGGCTTCGCCTCGACCCGGCGCGGCCGCTCCGGCCGCTCGGCCGCCGGTACCGACGCGGGCACGGGCACGGACTCCGCCGGCGGCTCCGTCGCCATCGGCTCCGCCGGCCCGGCCGACTCCGGAAGCGTGCCCAACGGGAGCGCCAGGGGAGTCGGTTGCCGTTCCGGCGTACGGTCCGCGACGGACGCCGGCCGCGGTGCGTCCGGCGGAGCGGCCGGACGCACCGTCACACACCCGGTGGCCATCACGAACGCGGCAAGGGTCAGGGGCAGGTCCCGGCGCAGCAGCTGCATCCGCCCACCCTGCCGCACCGGCGCCGCACGGGCCGAACCGGTCACACAGATGGGTGACAGGGCGCTCTCAGGCGCGGATCCGCCCCTGCGCGGCCAGTCTGAGCACGTGTTCCACCGGCCCGCGGCGCAGCGGGCTGTGGGCCCAGATCCGCTGCCAGGCCCAGGTCAGGGCAAGTGCCGTGCAACTGAAGGCGATCCAGGCGGACCAGGACGCGGCGCCGTGCGCCGGACCGGCCAGCACCAGCGCGTGGACGACGTACGCGCTCAGAGCCATCGCCCCGAGCACCGTGAGCGGCCGCAGCAGACGGGCGCCCGTCCCGTACCGCGCGGCGAGCGCGCACAGGCCGATGAGGGCGCAGCCCACACCCGTGTTGCCCAGGGTCTCCAGCGGGGTCTGGCTGTAGGGGTCGGCCACCAGCAGCCAGTCCCAGGAGGTGCTGGGCACGGCGCCGTACTGACCCTGCAGCACCTCGCGGACGGGATCGGCCGCGGCCATGGCCTCCGGGTGGTGGACGGCGATCGCCTCCAGCAGCCGCTGCCGGGCGCCGAACACATGGCTCGCCAGCCAGGCGGAGCCGTACCCGGCGAAGGCGGCTGCCGTGCCCCACACCGCCATCCGCAGGGCCACCGCCCGTCCCCGCACGTCGCACAGCCGGGCGAGGGCCATCCCGGCCAGCACGTACGGGAAGTAGGTGGCCAGCGGGTACGCCCCGGTGAGCAGCAGTTCCAGCACCACCGCGCCCAGGCCCGGCCAGCTCGTCAGATCGCCGGCCTCGGGGACCAGTCCGCGCCCGGAGGCCTCGTACCCGAACACCGGGCCCAGCAGGAACGACAGCAGCGGGCCCGCCACCACCGAGATGCCCGCCACCGCGGTGAGGACCGGGGTGGACAGCCGGGTGAAGGGCTCGGCCGCCAGGAAGTACACGGCGAAGAAGGCCAGGATGACCAGGATCCCGGGCCACAACGAGGCCAGCCACACGCCGAGTACGGCCAGTACCGCGCAGCGGATCAGCAGGGGACGCCAGCGGCCCGCCCAGCCCTCGGGCCGTTGCGACGGGTCCTGCCCCCGCTGGGCCAGGACCAGCGAGAAGCCGGCGAGCAGGGTGAAGAGGGCCGGGGCGCGCCCGTCGGCCGCGACCAGGAGGTAGCCGGCGCCCTCGGGCTCCGGGCCGGGGCCGACGTGCACGGCGAACATGCCGAGAACGGCCAGGCCGCGTACGGCATCGACCCCGGCGAGCCGGCCGGACCCGCCGGCAGGGGCCCCCGCGGCGCCGCCCGTCACGCGCCGCACTTCACGTGGTCGCGCGGCGTGTAACGGGTCTTCATCGTCTCCCGTTTGACTTCTTTGCCGCCCTGCACGAAGACGCGGTCGACCGCCACGTCGAAGCCCTCCAGCGGGGTCTGGGGCTCGCACTTCGGTCCGCTGCCGGTGCGGGTGGCCGGCTGCTTGATGTTGGTCCGCGGACCCTGGTTCGCCCGTATCTCCTCGTACTTCTTCGTGCCGAGGAAGGTGATGGTGATGGAGGTGTCCGTGGCCTCGGCCTGGAGGTAGAGGGCCTTGCCCGAGTCGTTGACGAAGCGCAGGTCCAGGCTGCCCCAGGCCACGGTCGCCTCGCGGCCCTCGGGGTACCGCTCGATGTAGAAGGAGTGCGCGCCGTACTCGACGGGCTTGACGCCCGCGAAGAACATCGCGTTGAAGACGGTGGTCGCGACGGCCGAGACACCGCCGCCGGCGGCCTTCTCGTACTGGCCGTTGTTGATGATCAGGCCGTCGACGAAGCCGTTCTCCTTGGTGCGTTCGCCGACCGTCCGGTTGAAACTCCAGGTCTCGTCGGGGAGCACCAGCGAGCCGTTGATCAGCTCGGCGGCCCGCCCGATGTTGGTCGTGCGGTACGCGGCCGGCTCGAACCGGACCGTGAAGGAGGACACCTTCTCCTTGAGCCCGAGCTGGTCGACGGTGTCCTTGGAGAGCCGGGGAGCGGCGGCCTCGGTGGCGACCTCGCCGGTCCGGGCGGCCGGGTCCGCCCCGGTCAGCAGCGGCAGCACCGCTGCGCCCAGGGCCTGTTCGGTGACCTGCCGACCCGCCCTGCCCTCCTGGGCGACCGTGACCCGGCCCGCGGCATCGAGGCGCAGCCGTGCCTCGGCGGGGCCCGGGGCGGCCTGCCGCAGCGGGCCCGCGAGGGCCGGGTCGGCGAGCAGGGCCTTGGTGTCGAGGCCCGGGGTGAGACGACCCCCGCCGCCGTCCCCCAGCCTCAGGTGCCTGGAGAGGACGGTGGGGGAGAGGGATATGTTCCGCCCGGCGACCGCGAGGGTGACGGGGGCGGACATCGCGGGTTCGGCGAATTCCTTCAGGGCCCGGTCGGTCTCCTGCTGCCCCACCTTCGGCTCGGTCCGCCGAACGGGCAGGGCGAGCGGGTCGGTTCCGGTCCGCGGGTATCCGTCGAGCAGGGTGTCCAGCGAGGCGTCCACGTCGAGGGTGATTCCCGTGACCGGCGCGACCGCCTTGGCCCGGCCCTTCTCGAAGGAGACGGAACCCTCCTTGGCCTCGACCCCGGTCTTCCTCCCCAGGTCTTCCAGCGCGCCCCGGGCGGTCTTCTCGTCGAGGCGGACCACCGGGGCGAGCCCGGGATCGCCGGAGGCGAAGAGCCGGCCGATCACGGTGAGCGGGCCGGAGCCGGTGCGCGCGGCCCGGTCGGCGGTGGCGGCGCTGTCCACGGACAGGCCGAGCGCCCCCGGATCGGCCTGCTCGGTGCGCTCGCCGATCCGCAGCGCGACCGGGGCCGCGGCGGCCGGGCCGAGTTCCCGGTCCAGGGTCCGCCGGGCCTCGTCCCGGCTCATCCCGCCTATGGAGACGCCGCGCACCTTCGTCCCCTCGGGAACGTCCTCGCCGGCCAGGAGCAGCCCGGCGGCGTACAGCCCGCCGAAGCCGACGGCCGCGGCGCCCGCGGCCGCACCGGCGATTCCCTTCGCGGTCCACCTCCTTCCGGGGTCCGCCGGGGTACCGGTGCCCGTGGGGGAGGCGCGTCGCATGTGTGGGTCTCTCCTAGGTGCGGTCGCGTGCGGTCGGCGGTGCGTGCGGTGCGTGCGGTGCGTGGGGCGGGAAAGTGGTCGGACCGGCGGTTTTCATGCCGCCAGTCCGCATCCGGAACGTACCAGGAAGTACATAACCAAGTAATAAGGAGGTATAGGGGTGGCAAAGAAGTGGGGTGTCGGTCCGGGCGGGCGCGGCGCCGTAACCCGGGGGCCGCGCCCGCTGTTGCACAGGCCGGCGGGTCCACCCACGGTGAACGGAGTCCGATGCCGCAGCTGACCGACCAGGGCGCGATCGACGAACACGAGCGGGAGCGGCCGGGAACCTGGATGACCCCGGCGGAGTACGGGGCCTCGCGGGCCGCCGTGTGGACCGCGGCCGTCGTCCTCGTCACCGACGCCCGCGGCCGGATCCTCGTCCAGAGCGTCGACTACCGCGCCGACCGGCTGCTCCCCGGCGGGGCCGTGGACGCCGGCGAGGCGCCGTCCGCGGCGGCCGCGCGCGAGCTGCGCGAGGAACTCGGAGTCGACGGCCGCTACCCGCGCGGCCTCGTCGTGGACTGGATCCCCGCCGACACCCCCGGCTTCCCGCCCGAGATGCGCTTCCCCGGCGAGATCCTGCACGTCTACGACGGTGGCACCTGGACCCCCGACCGGATCGAGGCGGTGCGCCTCCCGCCCCAGGAGATCACCGGCATCCACTTCGCCGAACCGGCCGACCTGCCCGCCCTCATGGACCCGGGCGACGCCCGCCGCGCACTGTCCGCCCTGCGCGCCCGCATCAACGGCTGCGGCACCGCCCTGCTGGAGGACGGTCACCCCACCGCCCCCACCGCCCTCGACCGGCTGGGCGTCCTGCGCACGCGGCGGATCCCGGAGCACGAGGCCTGGCACCCGGGCCCGGTCCCGGAGCGGCTGCCCGTACGGGACCTGAGGTCCTGGCTGTTCGCCCCCGACGGCCGGGTCCTGCTCCTGGTCTCCCGGGCCACCGGAGCCGCCCACCTGCCGCCCCCGACGGCCGCCTCCGCCGACGCCGCCCCGCTCGGCTACCGGCACGCCGAGCGGGGCGCCCACGCCCGCTCAGCCGCCCGGCTCACCGCCCTGGCCCCGGCCGCCGACCCGGAGTACGCCCGCCTGCTGGCCACCCCCGAACAGGTCCGCGAGCTGAGCGACTGGGGCCCGGCGGGCCACGACGAACTCGCGGCGGTCCACACGGCCCGCACCCGCCTCGGCCTCCCCACCCCCACCCGCACCCCGCCCACGGAGCTCCCCGAGGGGGGCGCCCGCTGGTGAGGTGCCGGACGTCGCCGACCACCGCCATGATCGGGAAATCCGGCGTCCGCGGTCCGCGGTCCCGCAGCATGGGCCCATGAGCGACAGTGCGATCACCTACACCCTGTACATCCAGGCCGACCCCGACCGGGTCTGGCAGGCCCTCACCGAGCCCGCCTTCACCCGCCGGTACTGGGGCCTGAGCTTCGAGACCGACTGGGCCGTGGGCTCGCCGATGGACTGGGTCGAGCGGGGGGCCCGTACCAGCGACCCCGAGCAGGTGGTCCTCGACTGCGTCCCCGACCGCCTGCTCTCCTACACCTGGCACACCTTCACCCCGCAGTGGGCGGCCTCGGTCGGTATCGGCGAGGAGCTGCGGGCCGAACTGGCCAAGGAGCGCCGCACGAAGGTCACGTACGAGATCGAGCCCGTCGGCGACACACTGGCCCGGCTGACCATCCTGCACGAGGGCTTCGAGCCCGGCGGCACCCTGATCGGCATGTGCGGGCGGGCCTGGCCGATGCTCGCGTCGAGCCTCAAGACGCTGCTGGAGACAGGGGCTCCGCTGCCCGAGGCCGAGCCCGGGCCGGGCGAGGACTGACCCGCGGCGCGGAGAGCCGGTACGCAACCACCCGCGCCCCCGGACGGCCCGGCTCTCCGCGGTTCCCCGGGCCCACCGCGGCGCCCCAACCGCCGTGCCCCGTACCGCACCTGAGATCATGTGTATAGACCACGAATCAGGAGCGCAGACATGACACTCGAGCACCACCGCGTCGTCATCACCGCCGCCGGCCGCGACTTCGGGCGCACCCTCGCCCTGCGCTTCGCGAGCAGGGGCGCCGAGGTCCACCTCTCCGCCCGCACCCTCGAAGCCGCCGAGCGCGTCCGCGAGGAGATCCTCGCCCAGGGCCACGACGCCGACCGCGTCCACGCCCATGCCTGCGACCTCACCGATCCCGCCTCCGTACGGGAGTTCGCCGCCGCGGTGGCCGCCCGCACCGACCGCATCGACGTACTCGTCAACAACGGCTCCCGCTACCAGCACGGCACCGACCTGCTGTCCGCCTCCGACGAGGACGTGACCGACACCCTCGCCTCGGGCGCCACCGGTACGGTCCTGGTCACCAAGGCCTTCCTCCCCCTGCTCCTGAAGTCGGCCGGCCCGGACATCGTCACCATGGTCTCCGGCTGCGGGGATGCCGGCCACCATCGGTCCGACGCGCACGCGGCCTTCTACGCCGCCAAGAGCGCCCAGGCCGGTTTCACCGAGATCCTCTCCCGCAGGCTGCGCGACCAGGGCGTCCGCGTCATCTCCCTCTACCCGCCGGACTTCGACAACCACGACCCGCTGTCGGAATCCTGGGAGGGCGCCCCGCGCACCGCGAAGGACCCGCTCACCGCCCAGTCGCTGGTCGACTGCATCTTCTTCGCGATCGGCCAGCCCCGCGACTGCTTCATCAAGTCCTTTCACTTCGAGCAGGTCTGACGGTCGTGGGACGGACACTGACGGAGATCCTCGGCGCCGCGGCCGCCGGTCGGTTCCCGCCGCCCGACGGCGGCACCACCGTGGTCCCGCAGGAACACCGACGGGACGCGGGCGTCATCGCCTTCACCGCGCACTCCGTGGTGTTCACCGACGAGGACCCGGAGTGGGTGCACGCCACCCTCGCGGCCCTCGACTGCGACGCGCTCGCCGCCACCATGAACCCCCGGTTCCTGGCCGCACTGCTCGACCGCACGGGACGCGGCACCGACACGATCGACCTGCTCACCGTCGCCGGGCCGCTGCCCGGCGACCCGGCGCTGAAGCTCGTGGAGGCGACCGACGCCGACCACCCCCGGGTACGCCGGGCCCTGCGCCGCCGTGACGGCATACGGGTCTGGTCGGCGGACGGCGGAGTCCTCGTCCTCGGCCGCGGCGTCGCGGGCCGCTGGGAGGCGGCGATCGAGGTGGACGAGGGGGCCCGCCACCACGGGCTGGGCCGGGAACTGGCCCGCGCGGCCCGCCACCTCGTCCCCGGCGGGCAGCCGGTCTGGTCCCAGCAGGCCACCGGCAACGCACGCAGCATCCGCGCCTTCCAGGCCGCGGGCTACCGGCCGGTCGGTGCGGAGGCCCTGATGCTGGCTCCGGCCGGCTGAGCACGCCCGACGGCACCCTGACCACCGACCGCTCACGGCGGTCGTGTGGAATGGGTGCCATGGCGAGAGGAAACAACCAGCAGCGGCCCGCACGGGGCATACCGGCGCGGGGAGCGGTCGGGCCTGCCCGCGAAGGCGCCGTGCGCGACGGAGCGGCCCGATGAACGGCCCCGACGACGACACGCCCCCGGAGCACTGGCGCTACGCCCGCCACTTGGAGGAACTCGCCGTGGCGCCGGACCGCGGCGCCGAGGCCGAGGTGGAGGTGGTCGCCGCCGTGCTGCGCGACCCCGACCGGGTGATGGCCGAGAGCGCGGTGGTCACGCACCTCGACCGGCGCGCCGCACAACTGCTCGACGACGATCGGTTCCCCGCCTGGGCCGGGGACATGGCCGCCGCCCTCGCCGGGCGGCCCTTCCCCGAGCGCCGACTGCGGGAGTGGAGCCTGCTCACGGCCGTCACCCGCGACGAACCCTGGTCCGCCGAGGAGCTCACCGCCGCCTCCGACTGGTGCCAACGCACCGCCGTCCGGCTGCTGGCCTCGTACGAGGCGCTGAGCCTGCTCGCCACGGCCGCCCGTACCCGCCGCGTCCGCAACGCGGCCGCCGACCGCCTGCGCCGCCGCTCCGCGGTCTGACGCCCGTCCCGGCAGGTCGGGCCGTCACTGCGACGGTTCGCAACACCGTGCGGCAGAAGGGTAGTTGTGTCCGAAGATCCCGATCGCACCGGGCCGGGCCGGGGCACCTTCACGAGCGTGCCCTTGAAGACCTGCCCGAAGACGAGGCCCTGTCGGATCGTCGCCCACTCCGCGTCCGTCACCACGACGTCATCGTCCCACCCGCGCCCGGAGCGCTGCGGAGCAGGAGCGGTGTGACGAAAATGGCGTGTCGGCACCGGTGTTCACGGACGTAGCCTCGGGACGTGCTCCAACTCGTCCTTGCCGTATCCGTGGTCGTCGTGGCCGTCGCCGTGTACGGGGGTCTCGGCCTCCGGTGGTGGTGGCGGGCGCGGCTGCGGCGCGGGATCCTCGCGCGGGTCGCCGCGCTGGACCTGGAGCCGTACCACGCCGCAGCGTTGAAGCAGGAGAAGACCGAGGCCGCGGCCGCCGAGCTGATGCTCGGCGGGTACCTCGAGATCGACGGGGAAGGGGCCGCACGGCTGACCGAGGCCGGTCGGGAAGCCGGCCGGATCCCCGTCGAAGCGGCGCCCGCCGCCCTGTTGGAGGCGGTGCGCCGGCACGATCCGGAGCCGGTGTCGATCGGGTGGATCCGCCAGCCGTGGGCCTGCTGCGGCTGTGTGGGGTTCGTCCTGCTCGTGTGTTTCTGGCTCCTGGTGGCCGAGATGCTGGTGATCGTGCCCCCGCACGGCCTCCGGGAATGGTCCGCCGCCGTCGTGGCCGCGGCCGGCCTGGCGGCGCTGTGGTTCGCCCCCGCCGGCGGCCGGGCGGTCCGCGCGCGTACGGAGTGCGGGGACGCGCTGGGGGACCGGCTCCGGACTGCGGTACACGAAGCAGCCGAGACGCATCCGGCGATGGCGGCGCTGGACGAGCGGCAGCGGTTGCACGTCCTCACGAGCGCCGGTGACCGCGACCGGTGGCGCGGCGTCGACGGGTTCGTCCCCGACGAGGACGAGGGCGAGGGCGAGGATGAGAGCGAGGACGACGACGAGGACGAGGACGAGGACGAATGGTGGGGGTGGGTGGACGCCTACCACTACCGGGCCGCCGACCACGAGGACGGCCCGGACGGCTCCTAGGCCGTCCCTTCCCCATCCTGTCGGGCCCGCGGCGCCCGACAACGCAGCGAGGTGCGGTGCCGGGCGCCGCGGGCCCCGGCAAGATCCGGAACAGACGGCCTAGACGCCCCGGCGGACCCGGGCCGCGCGCCGGGCCTCGGCCTGCTGGCGGGCCTCGATCGTCTTGCGGGACTCCTTGCCCCGGCCCGGGCGGGTGCCCATGCCGCGGAACGCGAGGTCGGATCCCGAGGGCTTTCCCTTGGCGTCGGTCGGCGCGGAGCCCGCCAGCGGCACCCCGGAGGGGGCCTTCGCGCCGGTGATGCGGCTGAGCGCCGCCTCGCCGGACCGCACCTGCGTGATCGTCGGCCGGATCCGGGCGTCGGAGAGCAGCCGGACCATGTCCCGGCGCTGGTTCGGGGTGACGAGGGTGACGACCCGGCCGGACTCGCCGGCCCGGGCGGTGCGGCCGCCGCGGTGCAGGTAGTCCTTGTGGTCGGCGGGCGGGTCGACGTTGACCACGAGGTCGAGGTCGTCGATGTGGATGCCGCGCGCCGCGACGTTCGTCGCGACCAGGACGGTCACCGCCCCGCTCTTGAACTGCGCCAGGGTCCGGGTCCGCTGCGGCTGCGACTTTCCGCTGTGCAGCCCCTCCGCCCGTACGCCCATCGCCCGCAGGTGCTTCACGAACTGGTCGACCCCGTGCTTGGTGTCGAGGAACATCAGCACCCGGTTGTCCCGGGCCGCGATCTCGGTCGCCGCCGAGATCTTGTCGGCCGCGTGGATGTGCAGCACGTGGTGGTCCATCGTGGCCACCGCGCCCGCCTGCGGGTCGACGGAGTGCGAGACCGGGTCCTTCAGGTACTTCCGGACGAGCTGGTCCACGTTGCGGTCCAGGGTCGCCGAGAACAGCATCCGCTGCCCCGCGTGGTGGACCTGGTCCAGGATCTCGGTGACCTGCGGCATGAAGCCCATGTCGCACATCTGGTCGGCCTCGTCGAGCACGGTGATCCGTACGCGCTCCAGGTGTACGTCCCGGCGCCCGACCAGGTCGCTGAGCCGCCCGGGGGTGGCCACCACGACCTCGGCGCCGGTGCGCAGGGAGCTGACCTGGCGGCCGATGGACAGCCCGCCCACCACGGTGGCCATCCGCAGCTTCAGCGCCGCGGCGTACGGTTCCAGCGCCTCGGTCACCTGTTGTGCCAGCTCGCGCGTCGGTACGAGGACCAGTGCCAGCGGGCGCTTCGGGTCCGCCTGCTGCCCCGCCGTGCGGGCCAGCAGTGCCAGACCGAAGGCGAGGGTCTTGCCGGAGCCGGTCCGCCCGCGGCCGAGGACGTCCCGACCGGCCAGTGCGTTCGGGAGCGTCGCGGCCTGGATCGGGAACGGCTCGGTGACGCCCAGCGTGGCCATGGTCTGCGCCAGCTCAAGGGGCAGGTCGAGCTCGGCGAAGGACGCCACCGGCGCCAGCGCCGGCTCCTTCGGCGCGTGCATCGTGAACTCACCCTGCGGGCCGAGGGTCCGGGGAGCCTTGGCGGGGGTCCGCGTACCGCCCTTGGCACCGCCCTTCACACCGAAGCGCCCATGAGCTGACGGGTTCCTCATGCAGAACCTTTCGAAACAGGAAGAAAGAAGATGGTCAACCGCCCATGGTACCAGCGGGGGCTAATCCTCCCCGGCGGTCAGTTCCCCGGACCGCACCAGCGCGCAGTGGGCGCGGATCTCGACCGCCGCGCGGCCGAACCAGTCGGCGATCACGGCGATCTCGTCGGGGGTGTAGTCGGCGAAGAGGGTGGCCAGCCGGTCGTACATCGGCTGGTACACGGCGACCACCCGCGCGGCGGCCGTGGGGTCGGCCACCACCCTGACCCGGCGCCGGTCGGCGGGGTCGGGGACGCGGCGCGCGTACCCGGCGCGCTCGAGCCGGTTGAGAACGCCGGTGACGGCTCCGGTGGTGAGGTCCAGCAGTCCGGCGAGGTCGCCGGCGGCGAGCGGGGTCTCCCCGGCGCCCAGGATGTGGCCCAGGCAGGTCAGGTCGGTGACGTTGAGCCCGAGCAGTTGCGCCACCTCCTGCTGGCCGACGATGCCCAGGGCGACGTACTGGTCCATGCGGGAAATGGCCTCACCGGCCGTCGCCGGGGGGCGGGTCTTGCCCTGCACCCAGATACTCCTTAGAGTCTAAGTTACTTAGTCAGTGAGATGCTTACCTCGTGTAATAAGCATCCTGCTTCCGAGCCTACTGCCGTAGGTCCGACCAGGGAGAACCATGAGCGCGCACGGTCACGTAGACCTCGGCCACACGGTGGCCGGCTGGACCGGTACCACCCTGGCCCTGCTGGGCTTCGCGGGGGCGGGTGCCGCCGTGTGCGCGGCCTGGACCCCCGGGATCTGGATCGGCCTCGGGGCCGTCGCCGCGGCCGGGATCGTCACCTGGCTGCTCCACCTCGCCGGGTGGGGCAAGCCGAGCGGACCCCGGCCGGAGGCCGAGTGGGACTGGCGCAAGCGGGACACGGGGGCCCGTGCGGGGCACACGGAGTGCCTGGGCTGTCGTGCCGGCGGACCCCGGCGAGCTGTCGCGGCGGCCCCCCGGCCCCGATCCGCCGCCTCGCTGCCCGCTGCCGACGGCGGCGCGTGACCGTGCCGGTGAGGCCTTCGACGGCCTCACCGGCACGGTGTCGCTCCCTCTCTTCATGGACAAGACGGTCAGAAGTTCGAACGTGCGCCGCGCCCCGGTTGGCCGCGTTCGGCGTGTGCTCCGGGACACCCTTGGGCAGGATCGAGACGGCCGCGTGTGCGGCCCGCAGTGGAACGTTGTGAAGGATCAGCCAGATGGCAACAGGCATCGTGAAGTGGTTCAACTCGGAGAAGGGGTTCGGCTTCATCCAGCAGGACGATGGCGGCCCCGACGTGTTCGTGCACTTCTCCGCGATCGAGACCACCGGGTTCAAGTCGCTGGAGGAGAACGCGCGCGTCGAGTACTCCGTCTCCCAGGGCCCCAAGGGTCCGCAGGCTGAGAAGGTGATTCCCCTCGGCTAGTCCACTTCACGGGCCGAGCCCGTGACGAGAAGCCCCGCCGGTCCGCCCGGCGGGGCTTCGTGCGTTCCGGGATGCGATGGGCCGGGGGCGGTCGCACCCGGAGGCGCCCCGGGCGGGCCGGCCGGCCCGGCTGTCAAGTCACGGGATGCAGCGGCATGACGCGGTGGGCCCGGTCGGGCCCAATGGGGACAGGGGTCCGTGCCCGCGGGGTGGACCTCCCCAGTGTCCGCGACAGCCCCGACGGGGCTCCTGCACGAGGAGTACTCCCATGGCCCGCACCCGGATCCGGCGTCCCGTCCTTCTCGCCACCGCGACCGCCCTGGTGACCGCAGGAGTTGCGCTCTCCACCGGTGCGCTCTCCGTCGACGCGCTCTCCGCCCCGGTGGCGCCGCGCCCCGGCCTCGCTGCCGCCGCTGTCGTGTCCGACGGCGGCAGCGGCGGCGACGCTGATGGCGGCGGTGTCCTCGTCCGCAAGGACCTCCTGAGCATGCCGAGATGGGGCGTGACCCAGGTGTTCGAGGTCCGCTCCTACGTCTGACCGGGTCCGATCGCCGCGTGCAGGGCCATGAGCAGCCGCCACAGGTGGTTCGCCAGAGCCTGCGGATCCGCCGGGACCTCCCCGTGCAGCCAGTCCGCGAGGACCCCCGTGAACGCGGCGGCGACCGCCGATGCCACGAGCTCCGGTTGGGGGGCGCCCACCGCCGCGCGCTCGGCGCGGGCCCGGGCGCGCAGCTCCCGGTGGAGGCGGTCGCCGAGCGGTCCGCCGCCGCCCGCGAGGAGCAGGGTCCGGTAGAGCGGCGCCCGCTCGGCGGTCTCCGCCAGGAACGCGGCCAGTGCCGCGGGGGGCCGGGCCGGGGGCCGGGGCGAGGGGCCGGTCTGCCAGGCGTGCAGGGCATCGACCGCCGCGTGCACCACGCCCGCGCAGGCGTCCACGGCGAGCGAGGTCAGGTCCTCGTAGTGCAGGTAGAAGGTGGCGCGGCCGACGCCGGCCCGGCGGACCACCGCCGAGACGCTGACCTCGGCGAGCGGCCGGTCGGCGCATTCGGCGAGCAGGCTCTCGCGCAGCCGCCCCTTGGTCCGGGCCGTACGCGGGTCTTCCGGGCGCGGGTCCTGCGGGCTCACGCGGCCAGCAGCGCCGCGCCGAGGGCGAGGGCGCCGGGCAGGGCCTGGGCGACGAGGATCCGGCGATTGGCGGTCGCGGCGCCGTACACCCCGGCGACGATCACGCAGACGAGGAAGAAGATCTGCGTGGCGAGCGAGTCGATGACGAGCGACCAGACCAGGCCGGCGGCGAGGAAGCCGTTGTAGAGGCCCTGGTTGGCGGCGAGCGGTGCGGTGAGGCGGGCGGTGTCCGCGTCGAAGCCGGAGAGTGCGCGGCCGGGGGGCCGCTGCCACAGGAACATCTCCAGGACCATGAAGTACGCGTGCAGCGCGGCCACGAGGCCGATCAGGATCGACGCGACCGTGTGCATGGTCGCCTCCATTTCTCAGGGTCGGTGGTCGGCATCCGGGCCGACACTTCCTGGACAACTGTACAGGAAGTTGGTTGTCGGACCCCACGGCTACGCTGGCCCGATGACCGAGCAGTCACCCCGGCCGAAGCCCACCGGACTCCTCTACGAGGACTTCGGCACCGGGCGCCACCGCGAGAGCTCCCTCGTCCGGCCGGCGCCGGCCATCTCGTCCGGAACATCCCCGGGCCGGAAGCAGCAGTGCTGCTGCGCGAATCCGCCGGCCACTGGTCCCGGCTCGCGGAACTGGCGCGCGGCGCCGACCCGGACACGGACGCCCCGCAACGGCGCGCCCGCCTCGACGCGTTCGCCGCTCTGGTGGAGGGCGCCCTCGCCCTGGAGCGCCGGGCGGTCGCCCTGCTCTGAACCTCGGGTCAGAGGTGGGCGTCCAGGAACGCCCGGAACTCCTGGAGCGCCATCGGCCCGGCCTGGCTCGCGACCGCCTCGCCGTCCTTGATGAGCACGGCCGTCGGCGCGGCCGTCACTCCGTACCGCCTGGTGGGCCCGGGGCAGCGGCTCATGTCGGTGCGGACGGCGGTGAAGCGCGTCCCGTACTCCTCGGTCAGTTCGCCGACGACGGCGTCCATCGCACGGCAGGCCTCGACGGCCTTGGGCCAGGAGCCGCAGAAGTACGCGAGGACGGGCCCGGTCGTCATCGAGAGGACGAAGTCGAACTCCTGGTCCTCCAGTGGCTGGTGCACCCGACGTGCCATGCGTGTCGCTCCTCGCTCGTGCGCCTCCCGGGGATCGGGAGGGCGGCCCCCATCATCGCCGCAGCAGCGGTCCGGGGTCGCCACGGCCGTTGTCAGTGGCGGCTGTGAAGCTGATCGGTATGGACGACAGGATGCTCCGGCGCCGGGTCTACGGCGCCGACCACGAGGACCCCGACCCCGGGCCGCGCCCCGGCCGCAGCTACGGCGAGCTGGTCGGCGGGCCGCTCGACGGCCTCCTCCTGGACATCACGGGCTGGAGTGCGCACCGGCTCGCCGAAGAGGCCGGGCTCCCCACGGAGATAGGGCGCTACGGAGCGGGCGGCCGCGCCCATTACCGCCGCCGCGCGGGGGATCCCGGCCACTGGGACTGGACGGGCGACAGCCGCTGACGGCGGGCAGTGCGGGGGCGGCGCGGGGCGGCGCGGGGAGGGCGGGCCGACCGGGACCCGGAGGCCGGCTCAGCGGCCCCCGGCGCCCCGGCTCACTCGGCGGGCCCAGAGCACGAGCGGCACCTGGAGCGGCAGCCGGGCGAGCGTCACGGCCCGGACGGCGGGGGAGCGGTGGCGGGCGTCGGCGGCCATCTTCACGTTGGCCGGGAACACTCCGACGAAGAACGCCGCCGTGGCCAGCGCGGCCGCCCTGCGGGTGCGCGGATGGGCGACGCCGGCGGCGAGGGCGAGCTCGGCCACTCCGCTGGCGTAGGTCCACCCCCGCGGGCTGCCCGGCAGCGAACGGGGCACGGTCGCATCGAACTGCCCCGGCGCCGCCGCGTGGGCGACCGCTGCTCCGGCCAGCAGGCCGGCGAGCAGCATGGGGGAGGAGATGCGCGCCATGGGGGATCCTCTCGGAGAAGCCTGGGCCCGCGATCCTACTCGCGAGTAGCCGGGGTGGGGCCGGATGGGGGGATCCGGTGGCCGCCCCGGAAAATTCCTCGAAGAATTTTCCCGGAGCTGTCGATCCGGGCGTCTCCCGTTCGACGCAGGGGTGAGAGGCGGGGAACGGCCCCGCCCTCCCGACCGAGGAGTCACCATGCCGCGCTTCCTGACGATGATCCGCATCAACGAGCAGGACCTGCCCTCCGACACCGCCTTCCCGCCCGAGTTCGAGCAGCGCATGGGCGCTCTCCTGGAGGAGATCACCAAGGCCGGCGTCATGCTCGACACCGCCGGGCTGCTCCCCACCTCCGAGGCGACCCGGCTCAGCTGGTCCGGCGGGAAGATCAGCTACACCGACGGCCCCTTCACCGAGACCAAGGAGGTCGTCGGCGGCTACTCCCTCAGCCAGTGCAAGGACAAGGCCGAGGCCATCGAGTGGACCCGGCGCTTCCTGGAGATCCACCCGGTGGAATGGAAGGTCAGCGCGGAGGTCCGGGAGATCCAGGAGATGTGAGCCCCGTACTCCCGCGCCGCGTTTGCCCTGCCTCGTCACGGCTGCTCTGATGGGTGGCCGTGACGGCAGTGAGTGCGGCCCAAGCGGTCGAAGCGGTGTTCAGGATCGAGTCCGCGCGACTCATCGCGGGTGTCGCCCGGATCGTGCGGGACGTCGGCATCGCCGAGGAGATCGCCCAGGACGCCCTCGTCGCGGCGCTGGAGCAGTGGCCGCAGGCGGGCATCCCCGACCGGCCGGGCGCCTGGCTCATGACCACCGCCAAGCACCGCGCGATCGACCTCGTCCGCCGCAAGGAGACGTACGCGCGCAAGCTCGCGGAGGTCGGCCGGAGCCTGGAGGACGTACCGCCGCCCGCCGCACCGGCCGACCCCGAGGACATCGACGACGACCTGCTCCGCCTGATCTTCACCTCCTGCCACCCCGTCCTCGCCACCGAGGCCCGGATCGCGCTCACCCTGCGCCTGATGGGCGGGCTGACCACCCAGGAGATCGCCCGCGCCTTCCTCACCTCCGAGGCGACCGTCGCCCAGCGCATCGTCCGGGCGAAGCGGGCCCTGGCCAAGGCCGGAGTGCCCTTCGAGGTTCCGTACGGCGCCGATCGCGAGGCGCGCCTCTCCTCGGTCCTGGAGGTCATCTACCTCGTCTTCAACGAGGGGTACTCGGCGACCGCCGGGGACGACCTGGTCCGCCCCGCCCTGTGCGAGGACGCCCTGCGTCTGGCCCGCGTACTGGGCGCCCTGATGCCGAAGGAGCCCGAGGTGCACGGCCTGGCCGCACTGCTGGAGTTCCAGGCATCCCGGATCGCCGCACGCACCGGCCCCGACGGGGAACCGGTGCTGCTCGCCGACCAGAACCGGGCCCGGTGGAACCGCATGCTCATCCACCGGGGCGCCCGGGCGCTCGGCCGTGCCGGGAACGGCCCGTACTCGGTCCAGGCCGCCATCGCGGGCTGCCACGCGGCGGCGGTCCGCTACGAGGAAACCGACTGGCCGAGGATCGCCGCGCTGTACGGGCGGCTCGTCCAGCTGATCCCGTCCCCGGTGGTGGAACTCAACCGGGCCGTCGCCGTCTCCATGGCCGAGGGCCCCGCGGCCGCCCTGCCGCTGGTCGACGCCCTGGCCGCCGAACCAGCCCTGAACGCCTACCACTTGCTGCCGAGCGTACGGGGAGACCTGCTGGAGCGGCTGGGCCGGCCGGAGGAGGCCCGGGCGGAGTTCGAGCGGGCGGCCGCGCTGACCCACAACGCCCGGGAACGCACCCTGCTGCTGGGACGCGCGTCCCGGCTCTGAACCCAGCGCCGGATCCTCGACGAGCACGCCGCCCGCCTCCACAGCGCCGTGGGCCGGGGCAACACGGCACCGACGGCCGCCCTGCTCCTCTCCTGAGCCTGCGCCGTCGGCATCGCCCTGCTTCGGCGCACCTCGCGGGCCGGACTGCGGGAAGCGACCCGAGCGGCCTGACCGGCCCGCTGCCGACTCCGGGTCCGCGGCGGCCGCTCAGCCGCGGCGGGCGAAAGCGGCCACGTCCAGCGGGGTCCGGACGGGGCGGCGCGGGGCGGTCAGCGCGATCGGGCGGCGGAAGCCGCCGGACCGGGCGATCTCCTGGACGGTGAGGCGCAGCGCCCCCTGGAAGTCGCCCATGGTCCGGCGGGCCGCCGGGGTGTCGACGTAGAGGGAGTTCATGTGCATCCCGTCCGCGTCCCGCTGGAACCACGAACAGGCCCCGTTGGCACGCGCCGACCACACATGGGTCGTGGGCCGCCACTCGTCGTGGCGCTCGGCCCCGGGGCACTTGCGCATGTCGATGTACGAGAAGAAGTTCACCGGGTGCGGCCAGGAGCGGGCGGCGAACTCCTCGGGCGCCAGCAACTCCCAGGCCCGCACGAACGGCACGTCGAGATGGCTCATCATCTCGCTGAAGCCCGCCCGGACGGAGGCCATGACCTGGGCGAAGTCCCGGCCGGGCGAGGCGTCGAACTCGATGGGCAGGGTGTTGACGAACCACCCCACCGAATGCGCCCAGGTCTCCCGGCCGCGCTCACTGACCGGCATGAGGCCGCGGTAGACGCCCGGGCCGCCGGCCTCGCGCAGGCAGACGGCGACCGAGGCGAGCACCCCCATGAACGGCTTGCCGTCGACCGCCAGGCACGTCTTCTCGAACACCTCGGCCTCGGCGGCGTCCAGGAGGGTGGAGGCCTCGTTGACGATCGAGTACATCCGGCCCGGCTCGACACCGAGGTCGAGGGGGAACCGGGGGAAGAACTCCCCGGCCGGCCCCATGAACGCCTTCCAGTAGTCAAGGCGTTCGTCGCGGGCGTCGATGGACAGGTAGCGGCGGCGCTGCTCCTCGGCGAAGTCGAGGTAGCTGGGGGCCGGCGGCAGCTCGACGACCTCGCCGCGGCACAAAGCCTCGTAGCCGGTCGACACCTCGCGGGCCACGATCGGCATCGACATGCCGTCGCAGACGATGTGGTCGAAGGCGAGGTAGACCGTCGAGGACTCCTCGCGCACCACCGCACCCATGATGAACAGCGGCCAGGAGAGGGTGTCGATGCTCCGCTTGAACCGCTCGACGAGGAACTCGCCCAGCTGCTCGGAGGTCCCGAACTCACCCACCTGCCGGGCATCGAGGGACAGCCCGGCGGGATCGAACGGCTCGCAGGCCACCTCGCCCGCGAGCCGGCGGAACGCGCACCGCAGGACCTCGTGGCGCTGCACGAAGGAGAGCAGGGACTGCGCCAGGGCCTGCTCCTCCAGCGGGCCGGTCACCTCGAAGGTCACCGCCACCCAGGACGCGACGGGGTCGTCGGCAGCCCTGCTCTCCTCGGCGACGGTGAAGTGCTTGTCCTGGTTGAAGGACGCCTTCCTGCCCGCCGGGTCACCCGGGCCGGCGGCCTCCGCCGCCGCGGACGTGAGCCGCCACTCCACCACCCGGCCCGGTGCCATGTGGTGCATCTCCAGAGGAAACTGCCGCATACCGTCATCCCTTCGCCCCCGAGTCAACCCCCAGGCCCTAACGACCCCCGGCCCGGTGAGGTGACGAAATCCCTCCGGGCGGTGTCCTATTCGGTGCGCAGGGCCGCCGCGGTCGTCATCCGGGCCGGCCCCGGCCGTCGGCCGTCCCGAGCAGTCGTGCCATCGCAGCGCGCGGCAGCGAGGGGTTGCCCGCCGCGGCCTCCGCCACGCTGCGGTCCTCGTCGCCGAGCAGCTCGGTGACGGCCTCGGGCGGGAGCGCGGGGTGGGCGGCGGCGAGGCGCCGGGCCGTCCGGTCCGCCAGGCAGGCGAGCAGCGCCGGACCCGTCGCGTTGGGATGCCGGGCGACCTCCTTCAGCGCCCGCCGCACGCCCGGTCGATGCCGTGTCAGATCCTCCAGCAGAGCGCCGGTGGCGTCCGGGTTGGCGGCCACCCGGGCGAGGACCTGCACGCCGTACCGTTCGACCATCGCGCGCAGCGCGGCCTCGGACAGGCCCGGGTGCGGTGCGACGGCCTGCACCACGGCCGCATCCGGATCGCCCGCCAGCGCGTCCCGCACCTGCGAGGGCAGATCGTGCCGCCGCGCCACGAGCATCCGTATGACGGCGAGCGGGGACGCGGCCAGCTCCGCGAGCTCGGCGGGCGTGGCGGCGGCGATCCGCGGCAGCAGGTCCGACCCGGTGCGGTGCTCGACGACCAGCTCGGCCAGCAGGTCGAGCGGTACCTGAGGATGCGCGGCGAGGGCGCGCCGTACTTCCTCCTCCGGGTCGGCGGCCAGGACGCGGATCAGCTCCGGCCCGACCCCGGGGTTGCGCGCGTACGTGGCACGGACCCCGGGCAGCGGGTCGGCGGTCAGCCGGGCGTAGAGCGACTGCGGCAGATCGGTGCGCTCGGAGAGTGCCCAGTTCAGGCTGAGTTCGGGGTCCTCGGCCAGGGCGAGCACCGACTCGCGCGGCGTGGCCGGGTTGGCCGCGACCGCGAGGCGGACCCGGGGATCGGGGTGGAGCGCGAGACGGGCGGTCACGCGACTGCGCGTCCAGAGGGCGAGCTCCGCCACCACCTCGGAGTCGGGGTCGGCGGCGAGCCGGTCCGTGACGTCGGTCGGCAGGCCCGGGCAGGAGGCCAGCTTCCAGCGGACCCCGGAGTCCGGGTGCGCCGCCAGGAGGCGGGCCCACTCGGGGCGGCCGCGGCCCTCGTCGAGCAGGGCGACGGCCACGTAGGGCTCGGCCGCGGGATCCACGTCGGCCGCGTCGAGCTTCCCGCTGTAGGCGAGGAACATCGCGGTGTGATGCGCCTTTCCGGCGAGCGCCAGCACCTGTTCGCGCCGCAGGTCGGTGCGGTCGGCCAGGGAGTAGGCCAGGTCGTCGGCGAACTCGGGCTCGTCCCCGGCCTCCTTCATCGCGCGGGCCATCAGGCGATCGACCAGCTCGGGCGGCAGCGCCGGATTGACGGCGAGCCCGCACAGCAGATGGTTCACGGGCGCTCCCCGGTGGGTGCCGCGGCCGGCGCCCCGGCGGTGGCGGCAGCGGTGATCAGCGCGGCGGCCAGGTCCTCGGCGTACGGCTGAGGGCGCCGCCGCCGGGGAAGGATCACCCCGATGTGCCGTGCGGGGCGCGGTGGTTCGACGCGGACCACGGCCGACTCCCGGGCCCGTGCGAGCGAGACGTGAGGGACCAGAGAGACCCCGACTCCCGCCGCGACCAGGGTCTGCGCGAAGAAGTAGTCGGTGGTGGAGGCCGCCACTCGGAGGTCGAAACCGGCGAGCTCCGCGTACCGGCGCAGATAGGCCTCCGTCTTGAGGCAGCCGAGCACCCAGCGATCGGCGTGCAGTTCGGCCAGGGCCACCGACGGCCGCTGCGCGAGGCGGTGGCCGCGCGGCAGCACCAGCCACAGCGGATCCTCCATCAGCGGTACCCAGTCCAGCCCCGGGCGCTCGTCCGGACGCACCGGCGCAGGCCCGTCGAAGTGGTACGCCAGCGCCAGATCGGCCGCGCCGCCGCGCACCATCGGCACGGCGTCCTCCGGCTCGCTCTCCAGCACCGTCAGCTCCACCTCCGGATGCGTGTCCACGAACCGGGACAGTGCCGAGGGCAGCAGGTGCCGGCCACCGCTGGTGAAGGTGGCGACGGTGAGCCGCGGCCGCTTCGCCGTGAGCCGGTCGATCGCGTGCCGGACCCGGTCCAGCTCGTCGGATATCGACTCGGCCGCTTCCACCAGCAGCCGGCCGGGCTCGGTGAGGGTGACCCCGCGCGTGCTGCGCACCGCGACCGGGTGGCCGACCGAGCGCTCCAGCGCGGAGATCTGCTGGGAGACGGCCGACGGGGTCAACAGCAGGGCTCCGGCAGCCCGGTTGAAGCTTCCGTGCTCCGCCACCGCCCGCAGGACACGCAGCCGCTGCACATCGATCATCAGCTTTCCTTACGACCCGTTCAGCGACCCGTCGGTTCCGCTGGGGACGATACAGCGGCAGAGTCGAACGCATGAAGCGGATTCTCGTCATCGGCGGCAGCCGGTACTTCGGAAAGACCCTGGTCACCCGGGCGCGCGACGCGGGCGCCCGGGTCACCGTCCTCAACCGCGGCTCCGCCGCGCCGCCCCCCGGCGTCGGTCGCCTCGTCGCCGACCGCGAGGACGAGGAGGGGCTGCGGGCGGCGCTGGGCTCCCGCGGCTTCGACGTGGTCGTGGACCAGGTCTGCTACACGCCGCTCCAGGCCGCCGTCGCCCGCCGGGTGTTCGCCGGGCGGACCGGGCGCTACGTCATGACCTCGACGATGGAGGTGTACGACCCGGCCACGCTTCCCGCCGGGCCGCGCTTCCCCGCCACTGCCGCCACCACCGCCGCCGCCGCTACCGCCCCCGTCACCGAGTCGTCGCTCGACCCCGCGCGCCTGCCGCTCGTACCGGCGGCGCCGGGCCGCGCGCCCGGGCCCGCGTACGCCTATGCCGAGGGGAAGCGGCGGGCGGAGGCCGTCTTCCTGCGCGAGCCGGCCTTCCCGTACGTCGGCGTGCGCGCGGCGCACGTCCTCGGCGGCGGCCCCGCGGAGTTCACCGGGCGGCTCGCGCACTACGCGGACCGGATCGGCGCCGGCACCCCGGTCGCCGTACACGAGGCCCCGTACGCCACCTCGTTCATCCACCACCGCGAAATGGCCGAATTCCTGTACTGGGCGGCGGAGCAGACCTTCACCGGGACCGTCAACGCTGCCTCGCACGGCGCGCTCGACGCCATCGCGCTCTGCGAGGCGGTCGCGGAGCAGGTCGGGCGCAGACCGCGGTACCGGGTGGTCGGGCCGGGCGCCGCCGCCTCGCCGTTCTCCTTCGACCGCGCCTACGCCATGGACAACGGCCGGGCCTCGGCCCTGGGGTTCCGCTTCGGCCGGGTCGCGGACTGGCTGCCGGGGGCGATCGCCGAGACCGCCGGGGCCACCGTGACCCGGCGCGCCGCGCACTGACCGGTCACTGGTCTCCGACGCGCCGCTCCAAGGGAGTTGCTACCGACGAGTTGCTCACACTGAAGGTGACGCTTCCGGCCCGGTAGCGGTCGTCGGACCATTCGATCGGGCGGCCGGTGGCCGTCGCGGAGACGTGCCGCTGGCGCAGCAGCGGGCTGCCGCGGCGGATTTCCAGCAGCCGGGCGTCCTCGCTGCCGGCCGGAAGGGCGTCGATGAGGTGCTCGCCGTAGTGGGCGACGACCCCCGAGCCCTCGGACAGGCTGTCCATGACGGAGCGGCAGTCCACGGGCATCGCCTCCACGGCCGCCGCGACCCAGTCGGCGTAGGCGGTCCGCTCCACCATGGTGGGCTCCCCGTCGAGCAGGCGCAGCCGCAGCACGGCCAGGATCTCCGTACCGGGGGCCAGCGCGAGCCGGTCCGCCTCCTCGGCCGTCGCGGGCCTGCGGGTGCGGGACAGGAAGCGGCTGGCGGCCCGGTGCCCGAGCCCCTCGGCCCACTGGGCGAAGCTGTTGAGCTCGCCGAAGCTGTGCCGGCGTTCCCGGCGCAGGACGATGCGGCGCGCGCCCTGGCGGGAGCCGATCAGTCCCTCCGCGGCGAGGGTGGCCACCGCCTGGCGGACCGTCCCGCGCGATGCGGACCAGCGCGCCGCCAGATCGCTTTCCGAGGGCAGGTGCGCCCCCACCGGGAGCTCGCCCGAGAGGATCTCCCGGCGCAGTGCCTCGGCGATCTCCAGGTACCTGACCGTGCCCGCGTTCGTGCTCATGCCGCTCGCCCCCTGATCGCCGTGTGCCGGCGGTGCCGTGCCGGAATCGCTGTGCACCGGTCTCCCATGATCATTCCAACAGGTTCTGTCACGGCTTCTTCCGGTCATTCTCATCTCTTCGTCGAGTCGTGCTCCACGAGACGGGCGCCGTTCACCGTCCGTACAGCGGGCCCGGGCGAACTGGAGCCAACTTGTTCAGACAAGTGAACCCACCCTCGTCTCCGGGAGAGACCGTGCTCAGTTCCTCCGCCCGTCGCGGTGCGGCCGTACTGCTCAGCGCCGCCGTACTCACCACGCTCACCGCGTGTGGTGCCGCACCCGACCAGGAGTCCGCCGGCGCCGACGGCGCCAAGAACGGCGTGCAGCCGGGCGCCGCGACCTCGGTCGCCGACTTCGGTTCCTTGGAGGCCCTCGCCGCCGCCGCGCAGAAGGAGGGCGAGCTCAATGTGATTGCGCTGCCGCCGGACTGGGCGAACTACGGCGAGATCATCAAGGCCTTCGAGGCCAAGTACAAGATCAAGGTGAACAGCGAGAACCCGGACGCCTCCAGCGCCGACGAGATCGCCGCCGTCAAGTCCCGCAAGGGCCAGAAGCGCGCCCCCGACGTCCTCGACCTCGGTATCGCCTTCGCCCGCAGCGGCGCCGCGGAGAACCTCTTCGCCCCGTACAAGGTCACCGCCTGGGACAAGATCCCCGCCGCCCAGAAGGACGCCGACGGCCGCTGGACCAACGACTACGGCGGCTACGTCTCCATCGGCTGCGACGCCGCCCGCATCCCCACCTGCCCGCAGACCTTCGCCGATCTCCTCAAGCCCGAGTACAAGGGCAAGGTCGCCCTCAACGGCAACCCCACCAAGTCCGGCTCGGCCTTCGGCGGCGTCTACGCGGCAGCCCTCGCCAACAAGGGCTCCTTCGCGGACATCCAGCCCGGCATCGACTTCTTCGGTCAGCTGAAGAAGAGCGGGAACTTCATCCCGGTCGAGTCCACCCCGGCCACCGTGGAGAAGGGCGAGACGCCCATCTCCATCGACTGGGACTACCTGAACGCCGGCTACGCCGACCAGTTCAAGGGCAAGGGCGTCGACTGGAAGGTCGCCGTCCCCACCGACGGCGTCTACGCCCAGTACTACTCGCAGGCCATCAACAAGGAAGCCCCGAACCCGGCGGCCGCCCGGCTGTGGCTGGAGTTCCTCTACAGCGCCGAGGGCCAGAACCTCTGGCTCAAGGGATACGCCCGCCCGGTCCTGCTCCCCGGCATGAGCCAGGACGGCACCGCCGACAAGGCCGCCGTCGCCAAGCTCCCGCAGGTCCAGGGCACCCCGGCCTTCCCCGCCTCCGAGGAGCTCGACAGGGCCAAGGCCACCCTCGCCGAGAAGTGGGACAAGGCACTCTCCTGATGTCCTCCACCACCGACTCCCGCGCCGCCGGCGGCACCCGCCGCCGGTGGCGCGGCCCGCGCACCTGGCTCGCGACCCTCCCGCTGCTCGCCTTCACCGGCCTCTGCTTCGGCATCCCGCTCGGAGCCATGGCCTACGGCGCGGTCACCCGCACCGACCTCGCGAGCGGCGTCACCCAGGTGACCGGTGAGCACCTCGCCCGCTCCCTCCAGGGCCCCTACCTGGGCTCCCTCATCGGCAGCCTCCAACTCTCCGCCCTCACCGCACTCGTCGGCGGCGTCCTGGGCGTGGTGATCGCGCAGGCCGTGGTCACCTCCCGTTCGGCGGGCCTGCGCAGCGCGGCGCTGACCGCCTCCGGCGTACTCGCCAACTTCGGCGGCGTACCCCTCGCGTTCGCCTTCATCGCCACCGTGGGGATCTCCGGAGTCGTCACCCAGCTCGCCGACCTGACCGCCCTCGGCTGGAACCTGTACTCCTTCACCGGCCTCACCGTGGTCTACCTGTACTTCCTGATCCCGCTCATGGTGCTGGTGATCGCCCCGGCGCTGGACGGACTGCGCCCGCAGTGGCGCGAGGCCGCCCAGAGCAGCGGAGCCACCGGATGGCAGTTCTGGCGCCATGTCGGCCTGCCGGTGCTCGCCCCCTCCCTGCTCGGCGGGTTCGTCCTGCTCTTCGGCACCGCCTTCGCCGCCCACGCCACGGCCGCGGCCCTCGTCGGAGGCTCCGTCCCCCTCGTCACGCTCAAGATCGCGGACGCGCTGTCCGGGAACGTACTCACCGGCCAGGAGAACGTGGCGCTCGCCCTCGGCCTCGACATGATCCTGATCGCCGGCCTGGTCATGGCGGTCTACCTGCCCCTCCAGCGACGGAGCGCCCGATGGCTGCGATGACCCCGACCTCCCGGTACACCGACGGCGTCCAGAGCCCCCAGGGCTCCGAGGATGCCCAGGGCGCCAAGGGCGCGGGCGCCGGGGCCCCGGCGCGGACGGCGGCCCGGCGGCCCCGCCCCAGGATCTGGCGCGGAGCCGTCCTCACCCTGGCCGGCGCCTACTTCATCGTCCCGCTCGTCGCCTCGTTCGTCTTCACCGTGCACGTGCCCGGCCAGGGCGTCACCTTCGAGGCCTACACCCAGCTGCTCTCCGCCGACGGCTTCACCGAGAGCCTGCTCCTCTCCCTCGGCCTCGCCGCCGCGACCATCGCGCTGTCACTGCTGCTGGCCGTGCCCGCCCTGGTGGCCGTACGCATCGGCTCCCCACGGCTGCGCCCGGTCGTCGAGGTGATGTGCATGCTGCCGCTGGTCGTGCCGCCGATCGCCCTGGTCACCGGCATCACCACCGTGCTGCGCTGGGGACCGGAACACCTGTCGCGGACCCCGCTCTACCAGACCTTCATCGCCGTCCAGAACGAGAAGTTCCCCGTCGTCCTGGTCCTCGCGTACACGGTCCTGGCGCTGCCCTTCGTCTACCGCTCGCTCGACGCGGGCCTGCGCGCCGTCGACGTACCGACCCTGGTCGAGGCCGCCCGCAGCTGCGGCGCGAGCTGGCCGTACGTCGTCCTGCGCGTGCTGCTGCCGAACCTGCGGGCCTCGCTCGCCGGCGCCGCCTTCCTCACCCTGGCCCTCGTGCTCGGCGAGTTCACCATCGCCTCCCTCCTCGGGTTCCAGCCCTTCGCCGTGTGGATCGTCTCGATCTCCGGGGCGCAGGCCCGGATGTCGGTGGCCGTCTCCATCCTCAGCCTCCTGATCACCTGGTTGCTGCTGATCGCCCTCTCCCGGGCCGGGACCACCCCCTCCACCGCCGCGGCCGCACCCGCCACCACCTCCCGCAAGGAGTCCTGAGTCCATGTCCACCACGCCCACCACCCTGCCCGCGGCCAGGAAGCCGGCCGATACCGACCGGCCCGCGGGCGCGCGCGTCGAATTCCGCGGCCTGCGCCGGGCGTTCGGATCCACCGTCGCCCTCGACGGGCTCGACCTCACCGTCGAACCCGGTGAACTCCTCGCCCTGCTCGGGCCGTCCGGCTGCGGCAAGACCACCGCCCTGCGCGTCGTCGCCGGATTCGAACAGCCCGATTCCGGCGAGGTCCTCGTCGACGGACAGGACATCACCCGGGTCCCGGCCAACCGCCGCGACGCCGGCATGGTCTTCCAGTCGTACAGCCTCTTTCCGAACCTCAGTGCCCGCGACAACGTGGCCTTCGGCCTGCGCGTGCGCAAGGTCGGCGCGGCCGAGCGCCGCGAGCGCGCCGCCGAGCTCCTCGACCTGGTGGGCCTCCCGGACCACGGCGACCGCTACCCGCACCAGATGTCCGGCGGCCAGCAGCAGCGCGTCGCACTCGCCCGCGCCCTCGCCCTGCGCCCGCGCGTGCTCCTGCTCGACGAGCCGCTCTCCGCTCTGGACGCCAAGGTACGGGCGAACCTGCGCGAGGAGATCCGCCGCCTCCAGCTCTCCCTCGGCATCACCACCGTCTTCGTCACCCACGACCAGGAGGAGGCGCTGTCGATGGCCGACCGGGTCGCCGTCCTGAACGCCGGCAAGCTGGAGCAGTGCGCCGCCCCGGCCGAGCTGTACGACCGCCCGGCCACCCCCTTCGTCGCCGAATTCGTCGGCACGATGAACCGGCTGCCCGGCCGGCTCGCCGGCTCCGGCCTGGTCGAGGTGGCGGGAGCCCGGCTGCCCGTCGACGGCCCGGCCCCCACGACTCCGCAGGTGCAGGTCCTCGTACGCCCGGAGAACGTCACCGTCACCGCCGACGCCGAGGGCGCGGCCACCGTGGTCTCGGCCTCCTTCTTCGGCTCCGTGACCCGGCTCCACCTGGACCTGCCCGACGGGGTGACCGTCAAGGCCGACCTGCCCTCGCGGGAAGCGGGAGCCCTGGTACCGGGCGCCCGCGCCACCGTCGGACTGGCCGAACGGCCCGTGCTCGTCGTGGCCGGGTCCGCGTGAGCGCCCTCGCCGCGGTCCTGTTCGACATGGACGGCACCCTCGTCGACACCGAGGTGCTGTGGTGGCGGACCACCGAGGAGATAGCCGACGGCCTCGGCCACCGGCTCACCGACGCGGACGCGCCGGAGGTCGTCGGCCGGGCGGTGGAGGACACCGCCGCCCACCTCGTACGGGTCTCGGGAGGGGGAGACCCGTACGAGGTGGTTGCGGCGCTCACCGAGAGCTTCTTCCGCGGGGTGGAGGCCGGGGCGCCCATGCGTCCCGGCGCCCAGCGGCTGCTGACCGAACTGGAGGCGCAAGGAGTGCCCTTCGCCCTGGTCAGCGCATCACCGCGGGTCGTCGTCGACTCGGTGGTCGGGAGCTCCCTGGCCCATGTCCCCTTCGCCTTCACCCTGTCCGCCGACGACACCACCCGCACCAAGCCGCACCCGGACCCCTACCGGGCGGCCGCCGAACGCCTCGGCCTCGCACCGCGGGCCTGTGTCGCGGTGGAGGACTCGCCGGACGGCGCCGCCTCCGCCGAGGCCGCCGGCTGCGCGGTCCTGGTGGTCCCGTCCCTGCTGGTGGTCCCGGCGTCACCGCCGCGGACCTTCGCCGAGTCCCTGGAGGACGTCACCGTGGCACGGCTGAGGCGCTGCCTGACGGCGGTGGCCTGACCCCCGGACCGGCCCCGGGCTCAGGCGGGCAGGCCGAGGATGTCCAGGATGCCTTCCGCGTAGGCGGCCGTCCCGGAGCCCGGGGCGGTGGCGATCTCCCGGCGGAAGCCGTCGACGCCCGTCCTGATGAAGGCGGCGCACTGCCCGTGCAGCCCGGCCTCGTGGGTCCCGCCGTCGTCCACCGTGCACAACAGGGCGAGCAGGGTCCACAGCAGGGCCTCGCGCGTCGCCCGCCGGGGCGGCCGGGCGGACCATACGGCCATCAGCACGGCGCACACCGCCGGCGCGGGCGGTTTCAGGTGCTCCGCGAAGAACACATGCCCCTCCAGCGCGTGGAACGCGGCGGGATGCCCCTCGGCGGCATCCCGCACGGCGTCCACGAGATGGCCCGCGGACCGGCCGCAGCCGCACCCGATGGCCTCCCAGTCGTGCCGCGCGATCTCCGCCACCACAGAATCCGGAACCAGCGGGCTGTGCAGCCCCGCGGCCCGGCGCAGCAGAGCCTGCTGCCGCTTCTCGCTCCCCGTCATGGGGCACAGTATGAGGCCAGGTCGGAGCCCTCGGCGAGGGGGGTCGGAACCGGATTCCGGGGGCCGTCGTCTGAGACCCCGTGTGGATGAAACGAAGAATTCCGGCACTGCTGTTCGCCCTGCTCGCGACCCAGCTGGGCGCACTGGTCAACCCCGCCTACGCGTGCGGGTGCGGGGCCATGATTCCCGACGGGCAGTCCCGGATCGGCGTCGACCGGGAGACCTCCGTCGTGCGCTGGGACGGCCGTACGGAGCAGATCGTCATGCGCTTCTCCGTCGGCGGGGACGCCCACCGGGCCGCCTGGATCATGCCGGTACCGGGCCGGGCCACGGTGGAACTGGGCGACAGCCGGATGTTCGACGAGCTGGTCCGACTGACCCGGCCCGAACACAGGAACCGCGGCTACTTCTGGCCGCGTGAGCGCGACTGGCCCTTCGACCCGACCACGGGGGACACGGCCGGAGCCCCGGCGCCCGGCAGCGCGGCCCCGCCCGTCGGCGTCGTCGGCCGGGAACAGCTCGGAGACTTCGACGTCGCCCGGCTGACCGCCACCGACCCGGACGCCCTGCGGAACTGGCTGGAGAGCAACGGCTTCAAGCTCCCCGACCGCCTCGCCACCGAGGTCAAGCCGTACGTCGACCAGAAGTGGGAGTACGTGGCGGTCCGGCTCGCCCCCCGCGACGGGAGCGAGCCGCTGCGCGGCGACCTGGACCCGCTGCGGATCCGCTTCGAGAGCGACCGGCTGGTCTACCCGATGCGGCTCTCCCGGATGGCGAGGACACCGCAGTCCCTCGGCCTGTACGTGCTGGCCGACCACCGCATGGAGCCCGCCTCCGCGATCGGCGGTTCCGCACCCGAGGTGACCTTCGCGGGGACCGTCCACCCCGAGACCGGCCCGCTCGCCGAACTGGCGGGCGCCGAGCCGGTGTTCCTCACCGCGATGGACCAGCGGTTCCCGGTTCCGGAGCGCATCGACGCCGACCACGAACTGCGCGCCACCGCCGCGGACACCCCGTACCGCCGGGTGGTGTACCACGACGAGCTGCTCACGGTGGGCGGCGTCCCGGCCTGGCTGCTGACGGTGGGGGCCGCCGCGGCGGCGCTCACGGCGTCGGCCGTCGCCGCGCTCCGGATCCGGGGCCGCCGGCCGCGGCCTGCCGGGGCGGAGGCCTGACCGGGCGGGGTCACCCGGCAGGCCCGGCTCCCGGTGCGTCGATCATCGCCGGGGTGGGGCAGACGCTGGTGGCACCCGAGGAGGCGCTCGTCTCCGTGGTGATCGTGGCCGGCCTGCTCCTCGCCGGCGGACTCGCCTTCCTCTGCCTCCTGAAATTCAACCGTGAGGCGATGGAGACCGAGCCGGGAGACGCGGGCTTCTTCGAGCGCTGAGCAACGCGGCTGCCCACCGCCCGGCCGGGTTGCGATCCGGCCGGGCGGCGGAGCAGGACCGTCCGGAGGACGGACTCGCCGAACAGCGGGGACTCGGTGGGCTCGTCCCGCATCCGGCGCAGTTCGACCCCAGGGAGGCGAGGCACAGCGCGTTGCGCCCCGGCCCGGCTCGCAGCCCAGGTCCAGGGCCCGTCCCGGGACGATCAGGCCACGGTCGAGCTACGGGACCAGGGTCTCGTCCGGCTTCGACACCGGTCCATCCGGCCCCTCTCCCGATGATCGAATACTACGTCGCGGGGTTCACAGCGGGCGGGGAGGCTGGGTCCGCCAGAAGGCGCACTGATGGTCCGTCCCGAACGAGGTGCTCGTCCGCGTCGCCGACGGGTCGAGGGTGAGCACCCCGCCGACTCCGGGGCCGGTCGGCGGCCACCCGGTCTGCCCCGGCACCACGGGCGCGCCGAAGCGGGCGAAGGCCGCCCAGTAGCGCTTCATCCGGTTCCCCAGCGCCACCTGGACCGGAGTCAGCGGACGCTCGCCCATCGTGAAGTCGTGCAGATAGGCCAGCTCCGCGCTGTGCGCGTTCGACTCGTCCAGACCCGGCACCTGCGCACCGGCGAGCGTCGGCGACCGCGGGTCGTCGAACTCGTAGACGTACGTCGGCACCTGGGAGGCGAAGAGCTGCGCCGTCCACTGCGTGTGGCACGCGAAGGTCGAGTCCGTCATCACGGCCGACAGCGCCAGGTACGGCGATCCGTACGCCGCGACCGGATAGCGCGCGAGCACCTCGGGTCCCGCGGCCCCGTAACCCGCCAGGACCTGCGCCGCGTACTGCTCGGCGGTCAGCTGCGGCTGGGTGAGTGCGACGAAGAAGCGGGCCTCGGAACGGGTGCTCCCGATCAGCACCGGCACCTTGTTCCAGGCACCGCTCCCGATGGCCTGCGCGGGGGCGACCGGCAGCAGACCGTCACCGGAGGCCGGTCCGCGGGTGGGCAGCGTACGGGCCGCCTCCACCAGGGCGGCTCCGGAGGCGGCGCGCAGACAGGCCGCCTGCTCGGCGGACGCCGAGCACCCGGCCCGCGAGGCGAAGGCCCGCGCCTGCCCCTCGGCCTCGGCGCTGTCCGGCGTACCCAGCAGGGTGCACGGACCGCTCTGCAGCACGGCCCGGTGGAACAGGCCGGCGGCCGACGGGGCGGCCAGCAGCGCGCAGACGGAACCGCTGCCCGCGGACTGCCCGGAGATCGTGACGCTCCCCGGGTTCCCGCCGAACGCGCCGATGTTCTCCCGGGTCCAGCGCAGCGCCGCGAGCTGGTCCATCAGCCCGAAGGACCCGGAGCGCAGGGCGTCCTGGCGGCCGAGCTCGGGCAGCGCGAGATAACCGAGCTGTCCCAGGCGGTAGTTGATGCTGACCACCACGCTCTGGGTGAGCTCCGCCATCGTCCGTCCACCGAACTGGGTTCCCGTGCCCTGGCTGTACGCACCCCCGTGCATCCAGACGATCACCGGGAGCCGGGCTCCGGGGCGGGCGGTCCGGGGCCGGTACACGTCCAGGTACAGGCAGTCCTCGCTGACGGCCGCCGGATCGCTCAGGCCCAAGGGAGAGAACTGCAGGCACGCGGGAGCCTGCCGGGCGGCCTCCCGCACCCCGGGCCACCGGGCCGGGGGCGCGGGCGCCCGCAGCCGGGCGTCCCCGACCGGGGGAGCGGCGTAGGGGACACCGAGGAACTCCTGTGCGCCGTCACGGGACTGGCCGCGCAGGGCGCCCTGAGCGACGGTGACCACCGGGCGCGGTGACCCGCCGGACGGGGAGGGCGACAGGGATGCCGCCGCGGGTGGGGCCGAGGCGAGCAGGGCCACCAGGGCGAGTGCGGTACCGAGCAGGGACCTTGCCGGGGGCAGCCGTTTTCCGGGCCTCTTCATCCGTCTCCTCCTGGAGCGTGCCGGTGCGTGACGACGTCGTGCCGGGTGCGTGCGGGTGCGTGCGGGTGCGTGCCGGGGGTGGGCCCGGGGCCGGGGCGGGGTCGGGGTCGCGGCGGGCGCCGGGCTCTGTCCGGCCGGGGCGGAGCGGGGCGCGGGCTCCGCCCCGGCCGGGGCTCGTCAGGGGCGGAGCCCGGCGATCAGCGCGGAGGTGACGGCCTGGTCGACGGGGCCGGTGTTCCAGTCGGGATTCATGGGACTCACGGCGATCCGGTTGGCTGTGACGGCCTCCAGGTCACCGCCCCGGGCGGCGGGCCGCAGGTCCACCTTCACGGCCACCTTCCAGGTGCCGTCGCCCGCGTCGGTGAAGTCCGGTTCGAGCAGGGTCTGCGGATCCTGGAAGGTCGCGGCCACACCCGCGGCCGTTCCCCTGCCGTCCGCGCCGACCACGGGGTGGTTGACGTTCAGGCCGACGCCCTGGGGCAGCAGCGGCCCGGAACGGGCCCGCGCCCGCAGCCGGTCGATCAGCTTGACCGCGAAGTCGAGCGTCGGGCCCATCGCGTTGACGGTGGTGACCGGGTCGGGGACGGTGACGCCGCCGGTGCTCAGCGCGATGGCCGGTACGCCGTGCTCCAGCGCGGCGACGGCGCCGCCGACCGTACCGGAGTGGGTGGCGAGACCGGCCACGTTCGGGCCGAAGTTGGTGCCCGAGACGACCAGGTCGGGGGCGTCCCCGGCGAAGACCTCGGCCAGCCCGAACGAGACGGAGTCGCCCGGGGTGCCGTCGACGGCCCAGACCTTCGGCTCGGGGTGCTTGACCGTGATCGTCGGGGCGTTCGACATCCTCGTGCCGGCACCGCTCTGGTTGGTGAGCGGTGCGACGATCGTGACGTCGTGTCCGGCGGCGGTCAGGCGCTCGAAGGCCTTGCGGATGCCCGGTGCGTTGTAGCCGTCGTCGTTGGTGAGCAGGATCCGCAGCGGCCCGGCGGGCCCGGTCTGCGGTGCGGTCTGCGGCGCGGCGGCCGCCGGTGCCGTGCCGGCCAGGGCCGGAGTGCACAGCAGCAGGGCGGCCAGCGGCAGAACTCGCTTGCGTCTCACAGGGTGCTCCTTGGGAGGAAGGGAGATGAGGGTGAGCAGGGGTGGGTACCGGCGGGCGCACGACCCTCGGCATGCGCCCGCCGGAGCTGTGGACGGCCCGGTCAGGGGTCAGCGCACGCTGCGGATCGGGAGGATGGCGAGCGCGCCGACCAGGGAGAGGGCCCCGCCGACGAGGAAGAGCGGTGTGTAGCCGCCGAGACCGGTGACGACGGCCGAGGCGACGAAGGGGGCGATGATCTGCGGCCCCGCGTTCGCGATGTTCAGCACGCCCATGTCGCGGGCGGCGTCCTCGGCCCGCGGCAGGACCAGGGTCACGAGCGCGGTGTCGACGGCCATGAAGCAGCCGAAGGCGAGTCCGTTGAGCGCGCTGAAGACGAGCATGCCGGTCCAGGTCGGGCTGATCACGGGGACCACCATGACGAGCCCGGCGAGGGCGGCCGACACGCCGACGAACACCTTGCGGCGATTCCAGCGGTCCGACAGCAGGCCGCCCACCACGGTGGAGACGGCCATCGCGACCATCGACACGGGGGTCAGTACGGCCATTGCGGCGGGCGGGGTGAGACCGCCGGGCAGCGTGATGTGGTCGTCGAGGATGTACAGCTGGTAGCCGACGACGGAGAAGTATCCGAGGACCATCAGGGCCCGGCCGATGAAGGCCCACCGGAAGTCGTGGTTGGCCAGGGCCGAGAGGAAGGCGGCCAGTTGGGCGCCCCGGGCCTTGGCGGGCGCGGGGGCGGCGGGCTCGGTGCGCGCGACGTCCCTGCAGAAGGTGCTCAGCAGCAGGGCGGACCCGGCGACGATCGCGCCGAGGACGAGGTAGCCGGTGCGCAACTGGTCGGCGGTCTGGGAGGCGACGAGCACGCCGACCGTACCGCCGATGGGCAGGCCGAGCCCGACCAGCGCGGACGCGGTGCCCCGGCGGGCAGCGGGAATCCGGTCGGGCACGATCGCGGTGACCGCCGCCTGGAAGACGTTCATGGTCGCCTGGATGAGACACCAGCCGATGCCGACGAGCAGCGCCGTGGTGGCGCTGCCGAGGGCGGCGAGGAGGGCGAGGGAGGCCAGGCCGCCGCCCACGATCCACGGGTTGCGGCGCCCGCTGCGGTCGGAGAGGGCGCCGGCTATGGGGTTGAAGGCGGTGGCGAAGACCGCGCTGATGCCGCCGATGAGGCCGAGTACGGCGACCTTGTCGTCGGGGGCGATCGCGGCGATCTGGGTGGGCAGCAGGACGGAGCCGACGCCCATGTAGAGCGCCATCATCGCGGAGTTGGCGACCAACAGGAGGGGCAGGAGGGCGCGCCGGGGGGTGGGCTCCCCGGTCGGGGGGACGGACGGTTCGACGACTTCGGGCGTGGCCATGACGACTCCTCGGGGGACGGAGCGGGGAGGTGGCGTGCGGGGAAGAGGGGGCGGCCCGCGGGCGGGCGCCGGACGGCGTCGTCGCCGGGAGGATGCGGTGGCGGACGTCGTTTCGTAACGTGATGTTGTTACACGTGTCACCAGGTGCGGTGGACACTGTGTAGCACCCATTTCCGGGCTCCGCCAGATCCTGCGGTGCGACGTTGTGCAGATCGTGACCGACAGGGGAGTCGACGAGGAGCCGCTGTGCGATGACGTGTAACCACCCTCTGGCGGCCATCGTGCACGGAGGATGTGTCGAGAAACCCTCTTGCCCTTGTGCCGGTCGTGACGCATGGGCAATACTCCGTGCCGCACCGCGACGATCCTGTCGCCGGCGGGGCCCTCGCCCGTTCGCCCGTTCGCCCGTTCGTCCCGGCGTCATCGGATGCCGGGTGACGTGGGTCGTGTACCTCCGCCGGTTCCCGCGGTTTCCGGCTGCCCGGCTCCGCCGCATGCCGCGCCCCGCTCCCGCTCCTGTGCGCTTTCCAGCGCACGACACTCCCGTGCCTGCTCTCCGCGTGCCCCCACCGCTTGGGGAGACGACCGTGAAAGGCCCGCCATGTTCCCCTCGACCTCCTCCGTGCCGCCGTCCCGGCCGCCGCGGCCGCACCGGCCGGTCCTGCCGCCCCGCCATCACCTTCCGGCGGCCCCGCCGCGTCATGCGCTCGGCCTCGGGATCGCCCTCCTGGCCCTCGCGCTGCTGGCCGGGCTGCTGCTCCGGCTGGCCGGACGGCCGTTCTTCCAGGGCCTCGACGACCGCTGGGCGGCCGCGGTGAACGACCCCGCCACCGCGGGAGCCGCCGGCGGTGACGGCCTCGGCGGCTTCGCCACCGTCCTGGACCGGCTCGGTGGCCCGCTCGGCATGGTCGTGCCGCTGCTGGTGATCGGTTGTCTGTGCGTCTACGGGCGCTGGCGCTCGGGGCTCTTCGTCTTCACCGTCACCGTCATCGCCAACCTCGTCGTGCTGCTGCCCCTCAAGCAGTTGGCCGACCGGCCGCGTCCGCCGCACCCGTGGGTCCTGGTCAGCGACGGCTCGTACCCGTCCGGGCAGGTGTTCAGCGCGGTGACGCTGGTGGTTTCCGTTGCGGTGGTGGTGTTCCCGCCGCGTGCGCGACGCTGGTGGTGGGCGTTCGGAGCCTCGTACGTCCTCGCCATGATGGGCAGCCGGACCTGGCTCCACGCCCAGTGGCTCAGCGACACCTTCGCCGGTGTCCTGGTCGGCGCCGGCACCTGCCTCGTCCTGTGGCGGGCCTTCGCTCCGCTGCTGGAGACGGAATCGGAGCGGATGGCCTCGAACAGCCTGTGGTTGTGAGGCCCCGCGCCCCCGGAGCTCAGATTATTGAGCAGCATTGACGTTCGACAAATTCACGCCATATTCTCGATCGGCGGCGTGCACCCCGCGCGCGGCAGCGAGGAAGGAACGGCTCATGCCTCACCCCCCAGGCCGGGACCGCACGGTGGTGGACCTGCCCGCAGGTAGCCTGCGCGGCGCGAACGAGGGCGGGGTCACGGTTTTCCGTGCCGTCCCGTATGCCGCCCCGCCGGTCGGTGACCTGCGCTGGAGGCCCGCGCAGCCGCATGCCGGCTGGATCGGCACGCGGGACGCCACCGCCGACGGTCCGAGCGCGCCGCAGATGTACGTGGAGGGTGGTGACCCGGTGCTCGGCGGGCACGGGTCGCCCCCCTTCGACGAGGACTGCCTGACGCTGAACGTCTGGACGCCCGCCGTCGACGACGCCCGGCGTCCCGTACTGGTCTGGATCCACGGCGGCGGCTTCGTGTCCGGCTCCGGTTCGCTGCCCGGCTACTCGGGCGAGACCTTCGCGCGCGACGGCGACCTGGTCGTCGTGAGCATCAACTACCGCATCGGGCCGCTGGGTTACCTCTATCCGGGCGAAGGTGAAGGTGAAGGTGAAGGTGAAGGCGAAGGCCAAGGCAGTGAGGGCGGCGGTGGGGCGGGCGGCAACTTCTGGCTCACCGACCAACTCGCCGCCCTGTGCTGGGTGAAGGAGAACATCGCCTTCTTCGGCGGCGACCCGGACTGCATCACGGTCGCGGGGCAGTCCGGCGGCGCGGTATCCACCGCCGCACTCGCCGGCCACCCGCGGACCGAGGGCCTGATCCGGCGGGTGATCCTGCAGAGCCCGCCCTTCGGGCTGGACCTCCCCGGCCCGGCCGCGTACCTGGAGCGCACCGCCGCCTACCTGGAGCTGGCCGGCGCCAAGGACGTGGCGGAGCTGCGCGCACTGCCCTGGCCCGAGCTGATCGCAGCGGGCGGCGGACTGTTCGCGCAGACCGTGCGGTGGGGGTACTGGCCGACGCCCTTCCTGCCCGTGATCGACGGAGTCACCCTCACCCGCCACCCCGCGCAGGCCCTGCTGGGCGCGACGGCGGCCGGGATCGACGTGATGATCGGCTGGACCCGGGAGGAGGCCAACTTCGGCTTCGCCCTGGACGAGGGGTACGCCGCCGCCACGCGCGAGCAGGTGACCGATCGGATCGCCGACACCTTCGGGAGCGAAGCCGCCGAGGACGTGTACGCGGCGTACGAGCGGGCCCGGCCCGGCGCCCGTCCTGCCGACGTCCTCATGGACCTCATCACGGACGAACTCTTCCGGGTGCCGGCGGTGCGGCTGGCCGAGGCGCGCGCCGCGTCGGGCCGCCCCGTGTGGGCCTACCAGTTCGACCTCCCCGCTCCCGCGTACGAGGGCCGGCTCGGTGCCGCGCACTGCCTCGAACTCCCCTTCGTTTTCGACAACTTCGACCAGTGGTCGCACGCGCCCTTCCTGGCGGGCCTCGCGCCGGCCGTCCGCGACGGCCTCGCGTACGCCATGCACCGGGCCTGGATCGCCTTCGTCCGCACCGGCGACCCGAACCACCCGGACCTGCCGCACTGGCAGCCGTACGACACGGGGTCGCGCACCACGATGCGCTTCGACTCGGTCGTGACCGCCCTCGACGATCTCGCGGGAGCCTCCAGGGTCCTGCACCGGCCCGTCACCCCCTGAGGCCCCTGGCATCTCCTGTCCCGATACCCTCCCGACACCCCGCTCCCTTCATTTGACTCGTGTAACCTAGTAAGGAAGGAGCAACCCGAGCGGAACCGTGCAGAAGGAGCGTCGAGGGACGTCATGGCCAAAGACACCCACGTCCCGGCATCGATCACCAGTGCCGACGTGGCCCGCCTCGCCGGGGTCTCGCGTGCCACCGTCTCCTTCGTCCTCAACGACACCCAGGGTCACCGGGTCAGCGCGAGCACCCGTGCCCGGGTGCTCGACGCGGCCAAGCAGCTCGGCTACGTACCGCACGCCGCCGCCAGGTCCCTGCGCGCCGGCCGCAGCAACCTCGTCCTGATGCCCGCGTCGATCTCCGCGGTCGGGCGGCTCGTCAGCGACTGGGTCGACGACCTGCACAGCGAGCTCGACCGCTACGGCTACACGGCCGTGCTGCACGCGGGCCGCTTCGCCGACCCCCTCGACGCCGCCCGGGCCTGGGCCGAACTGCGCCCCGCGGCCGTCGTGGCACTGGACGGGGACCGCTTCACCCCCCGGGCGGCCGAGGTACTGACCCGTGCGGGGGTCCGCGGCCTGCTGGCCTTCGCCTCCCACCCCGTGGAAGGGGTGCACACCGTCGGCTTCGACCACACCCGGATCGGCGCCACCGCGGCCGAACACCTCATCGCGCGCGGCCGGAGCCGGATCGGCGTGGTCATGCCCCAGGAGCGCGGCCTCGGCACCCTTGCCGCACCGCGCCTGGCGGGCGCCGAGTCGGTCGCGGCCCGGCACATGGCCACGGTCACTCCGGTGGAACTGTCCTACACCCGGGAATCCGCGAGCGCCCTCGCCCGGCGCTGGCGCGGCCTCGGCCTGGACGCCGCCTTCACCTACAACGACGAGTACGCCGCCCTGCTGCTGCACGCGCTCCAGGCCGAGGGCATCGTCGTCCCGGACGAGGTCGCCCTCGTCGGCTGTGACGACCTCGTCCTCGCCACGCTCCAGCAGCCCGCGCTCAGCACGGTCCGGCTGGACATGCCGACGCCCGCGCAGATCGCGGACGCCGTGCACGAGCTCGTCGAGACCGGAACGGCGAAGCCGGTGCCGGCCGTGAACCCGGTCCTGATCCAGCGCCGGACGTCCTGACCTGCCGGCCCTGCCGACTTCCCGGACCGACGCCGTTCACACGAGGGGGCGGTTGGCTGCCGTGTACTCGTCGGCGAAGGTGAACAGGGCGGCGCAGCGGGGGCATTCCGCTCGACCGAAGAGGTGGACGATCGCCTCGGCCAGTGGGTACCGGCCGTCGCGGACGGCCGTCTCGTACATCCATCGCCCCGTGCCGGAGAGCTGCTCGGGGGACGCCGGCCGCAGGGTGCGCCGCCCACGTCGTTCAGCTGCTCGGTGCGGATCGTCGAGTACTGCGCGCGGCTGCCGATGACCATCGTCACGTCGACGGGACAGTGCGGGCAGCCGACGCGGTAGGCGGCATCCGGAGAGTCCTGCAGGACGGCGGCCCAGTGGTACTGCTGCCGGGTGGCGAGCAGGTAGCGGAAGAGATCGAGGTAGTGGTCCGGTCGCGCCCGCAGCTCCTCGTCCAGCAAGCTGCCGAGTTCGACGATGGAGGCCGTGCAGTTTTCCAGCAGATCGTCGCAGCCGTCGGTGGCCGCCGCGTACCGCACGATCCTCCCCGCGAGCCCCAGTGCCCGGCTGCTCGAGCCCGCGAGGCGCACCAGACGGGGCAACGCCGCAAAGCTCGCGGGGAACGTGAGTGGAGCCCCGACGGTCAGCCGGCGCTCCAGCTCGTGCCATGCCGCCGAGTCGTGGTCGCGCTCGACCCGGTCGAGGAGCTCGGGGACGCGGGCGGTGTCCCCGTGGCTGTCGTACATGAGTTCCCGGTCCGTCACCCGAGCATTCAATCGTGCCCGCCCGGTCAGGTCGTGCCCGCGCCCGCGGCCGCCCCCCGGCGGTCGTGGGCACGGGCACGGGCACGTTCGCGGGCGAGTGCCGGGTGGAAGAGCCACCACGCCAGCAGCCCGACCGCGGCGCCCGCCGCGGCTCCGGCCACCGTGTCGCTGAGCCAGTGCGCGTGCAGCCAGGTGCGGCTCCACATCATGGCCAGCGTGAAGACCGTGCCCCCGATCCACCACGCCCGCCGCCGGGCGGCCGGGACCAGGATCACTCCGAGGAGGACGACCAGGAGCGCCGCCGTCGCCGCGTGGCCGGACGGGAAGGAGCCGTGGTCGACGCGGACCAGCGGGTGGGCCGGGCGCGGCCGGTCCACGAGGTGCTTGAGGCCCTGGATGACGAGCATGTTGCCGCCCAGGTTCGCGGCGAGCAGGAAGCCGGCCGAGACCCAGCGCCTGCGCACGAGCAGCAGGATCAGCAGCGACAGCGGGAGCAGGGCGCCGACCGGCCCGCCGAACAGGTCCAAGCCCGTGGCCGCGGCCCGGTAGATCCCCTCGTGGGGACCGCCCATCCAGATCAGCCAGCGGTCGTCCAGCCCCTGGAACGGAGGATCCGCGACGTCCGAGCGGACGACGAGAGCCGGCAGTACGGCCGCTCCCAGCAGCAGGAGGCCGGCTATGAGGAGGCCGCGGCTGCGCGGCGCGTCGGACTCGGCGCGACGGTCGGTCCCGCCGGCCCGGTGGGGTCTGTGCCGTCTGTCGTCGCGGGCGGTGGTCGGGTTGGCGGACATGGCTGCCTTTCGTGGCCGCGGCGGGGGCCCGCGGCCGGGGGTGCTGTGAAGGGAGGGCGGGGGCGCGGCCGCCGGGGCCGCGCCCCCGTGGTGGAACAGGGGCGCGGGGACCGGCGCCGTCAGACCCGCGCGCCGAGGTGACGGGCCAGGAAGGCCACGCCCCCCTCGACGATGGCGGGGATGTCGCAGGAGCCGAGGAAGATGTGGTCGGCGCCCTCCACGGGCTGCAGGGTGACCTCGCCCCCGGCGCGCGTCAGGGCCGCGGCGAGGGCCTCGCTCTGGCTGTACGGGACCAGGCCGTCGTGCGTCCCGTGGACCAGCAGGAACGGCGGCGGTGTCGGGCCCTCCGCGTACGTCACCGGGCTCGCGGCCCGCGCCAGGTCCGGCCGCTCGGCGACGGTGGCGCCGAGCAGGGCCTCGTAGGGGTCGGGGAAATCCCCACCGGTGGGCATGGCCGGCATGGGGTGCTCGGCCAGGGTCACGAGGTCGGAGACGCCGTACCAGTCGACGACCGCGCGGACCCCGGTCACGCCGGAGCCGACGCCCTGCGCGCCCTCCAGCTCCGCGCCCTGCGGACTGTCGGGGCCGACGAGCCCGGCGAGCGCGGCCAGGTGACCGCCCGCGGACTCGCCCCAGACGCCGATCCGGTCCGGGTCGATGCCGAGGGTGTCGGCGAAGGTGCGGACGTAGCGGATCGCGGCCTTCACGTCGTGCAGCTGGGCCGGGAAGGGTGCCTCCAGACTGTGCCGGTAGTCGATGGAGACGAGCGCGAGCCCGGCCGCCAGTACGGCTCCGTGCAGCAGGGCTGCGGGCACGGTCGGCGGCGGGTAGCGGCGGTCGCCGTCCAGCCAGCCGCCGCCGTGGATCCAGACGACCGCGGGGAACGGGCCCTCGCCGGCGGGAACCTGCACGTCGAGCAGCCGCGGGCGGTAGCCGGGCGTGGTCGCGTAGGTGATCCCGTCGAAACGGCGTACGCCGTCCGTGCCCGTCACGGGCGGTACGGGGGACCGGTACGGCGGCGGTGGCCAGGTCATGTCGGCGATGTCGATCTCGGCGGGAGGAGATTGCGTCATTGCTGCCCTTCCAGAAATGTTCGGCGATGGCCCGGCGGTTCGGCGGTTCGGTGGTTCAGCAGGCGGCTCGGCGGTTCAGGGGGTGGGGCGTCCCTGCGGCCGGTGGAGGGTGGGGCCGGCGCAGGCTTCGCGCCGTTTGTCCGAAATGCTTGCGCGAGCCATCGGGGGAGGCGTAGCGTGTTACACGTGTAATCACGGACTCTAGCGACGCGTTTCCGCTGACCACAAGCCCATGAACGGTCCGGATTCCGGAGCGGTTGCACGAGCTTCCCCAGCGGCGCCGCCTTCCCCCCTCCGGGAGCACGTCATGCTCACCACCGCCGAGACCGCCGAGACCGCCGATACCGCTGCGGTTCCCGCGCTCCGAAGCTGGGTCCACTGGGTCCCCGACCCCGACGCCGCGAGCGTTCCGCAGGTCAGGTCCCGGGTGCGCGCCACCCTCGACGGCTGGCGGGTCCCGGTCGAGGTGGTGGATGCCCTGCTGCTGGCCGTCAGCGAGCTCGTCGGCAACGCCGTCCGGCATGCGGGCGGCGGTGCCGGGCGGCTGCGGGTCGCCGTCGTGGCCGGCGGCGGCTGGCTACGGCTGGAGGTCGCCGATCAGGGGGCCGGGTTGCCGCGACTGCCCGCTCCCCGTGCGGAGGTCGACCCGGAGTCCGAATGCGGGCGCGGGCTGCTGATGGTGCAGCTGCTGACGGCCGAGCTCGGCGGTGAACTCTCCGTCGTCGCACGCGAGTCGGGTAAGTGCGTCCGGGTGCGCGTCCCCGCGCCCTGAGGGGTGCCCGCAGGTGTCCCGATCCGTCCGGGACGGGGTCGGCGGGGGCATCGGATGGAGCGCGATATCGCGAGATGTTGACGGACGCCAAATATTCGACATACCTTGCACTCGTCTCCCCGCTGCTCCCTGATTGAGGTGCCGCCCCATGGAGCTCTCCCCTTCCGCGTATGCCGACCCGTTCTGTCGTGATCGGCTTCCGCCCTCCACCCTCTGGCCCGAACTCCACTTCGATCTACCGGAGTTGGAGTACCCGGACCGACTCAACTGCGCCCGGCGCCTCCTCGACGACGCCGTCGAGCGGCACGGCCCCGACCGCCCCTGCCTGCTCACCCCGACCGAGCGCTGGACCTACGGCGAACTGCAGCAGCGCGCCAACCAGGTAGCCCAGGTGCTCACCGAGGACTTCGGCCTCCTGCCCGGCAACCGCGTCCTGCTGCGCGGCCCCAACAACCCCTGGCTCGTCGCCGCGTGGTTCGGCGTCCTGAAGGCGGGCGGGGTCGCGGTCACCACCATGCCGCTGCTGCGCGCCGGAGAGCTCGCCGAGCTCACCGACATCAGCCGGCCGTCCCTGGCCCTGTGCGACCACCGCTACGCCGAGGAGCTCGACGCGAGCCACCGTCCCGGGCTGCCGGATCTGCCGGTCCTCACCTACGGAGGCCCCGGACCCGCTGACCTGGCCGCGCGCTGCGCGACCAAGGACGGCCGGTTCGCCACCGTGGTCACGGCCGCGGACGACGTGGCGCTGATCGCCTTCACCTCCGGAACCACCGGGCGCCCGAAGGCCACCCTGCACTTCCACCGCGACGTGCTCGCCAACGCGGACACCTTCTCCCGGCACGTCCTCAAGCCCGGCCCGGACGACGTGTTCACCGGCACACCACCGCTCGCCTTCACCTTCGGGCTCGGCGGGCTGGTGGTCTTCCCGCTCCACGTCGGGGCCGCGACCCTGCTGATCGAGCAGGCGGCCCCGCTGCAACTGGCCGACCTGGTGGCGGAGCACGGCGTGACCGTGCTGTTCACCGCCCCCACCGCCTACCGCGCGATCATGGAGGCCGGGGCGGTCGACCGGCTGGCCGGACTGCGCCGCTGCGTGTCCGCCGGCGAACCGCTGCCGGCCGCCGTGTGGCACGAGTTCCACGCTGCCACGGGCCTGCGCATCATCGACGGCATCGGCGCGACCGAGATGCTGCACGTCTTCATCTCCGCGGCCGACGAGGACATCCGGCCCGGTGCCACGGGCCGTCCCGTTCCCGGCTACCGCGCCGCCGTGGTCGACGAGCACGGCGACCCCGTCCCCGACGGGCAGCCCGGCCTGCTCGCGGTCACCGGTCCCACCGGGTGCCGCTATCTGGACGACCCGCGCCAGGCCTCGTACGTCAGGAACGGCTGGAACGTCACCGGCGACACCTACATCCGCGACGCGGAGGGGTACTTCTGGTACGTCGCCCGCAGCGACGACATGATCGTCTCCTCCGGCTACAACATCGCGGGCCCCGAGGTCGAGAAGGCCCTCGCCACCCACCCGTACGTCGCGGAGTGCGCGGTCGTCGGGGCCCCGGACGCCCGGCGCGGCATGCTCGTCAAGGCGTACGTCGTCCTGGGCGGCGGTGTCCCGGCGGACGGCTCGACGGTCCGCGAACTCCAGTCCCACGTCAAGCAGACCATCGCCCCGTACAAGTACCCGCGCGCCGTCGAGTTCGTCAGCGCCCTCCCGCGCACCGGCACCGGCAAGCTCCGGCGCGGCGAACTGCGCGACCGTGCCCGGGCCGACGCCGCACCCGAACCCGTACCCGTACCCGTACCCGGCTCCGTACCCGCGCCCGCGCCCGCCGAGCCGACCGGTGTCGTCGTCGAACGCCGCGTCGAGTGGACCGACACCGACGCCGCCGGTCACTACCACCACTCCACCGTGGTGCGCTGGGTCGAGGCGGCCGAGGCCGTCCTGCTCCACCGCCTGGGCCTGTCGCACCTGTTCGGCAGCACGCCCCGGGTGCACTTCGAGGCCGACTACCGGGCCCGGCTCTGGTTCGGGGAGACCGTGCGCACCGAACTGAAGGTCACCAAGGTCGGCACCGCCTCGCTGCACTACGCCTTCACCGTACGCGGCGCCCAGGGCGGCGAGGCGGCCACCGGCCGCATGGTCATCGCCCACTCGGCCGCCCACGCGACCGGGTCGACCCCCTGGCCCGCAGAGGTAAGGGAACTGCTGGGCACGGCGGGGCCCCAGCAACCGGAACTGCTCACCACCGCACCATCACCAGGAGGCACGCCGTGCGCGTCGCAGTCATAGGAGGAGGGCCCGGCGGACTGTACTTCGCGGCCCTCACCAAGCAGCTCTCCCCGCACTGGGAGGTCACCGTCTGGGAGCGCAACGCCCCCGACGACACCTTCGGCTTCGGGGTCGTCTTCTCCGACGAGACGCTCGACGGCATCGCCCAGGCCGACCGCGAGATCCACCAGGCCATGTCGGCCGAGTTCGCCCGCTGGGCCGACATCGACGTCCGCCACCGGGGCAGCACCCTGACCTCGGGCGGCCACGGCTTCGCCGCCCTCGGCCGGCAGCACCTCCTGCGGATCCTCCAGCAGCGCTGCGCCGCCCTGGAGGTGGACGTCCGCTACCGCACCCAGGCCCCGCCCGCGGCCGAACTCGCCGCCACGTACGACCTGGTGGTCGCGTGCGACGGCGTACGGTCGGCCACCCGCGCCGCCTTCGCCGACACCTTCGGCACCGACCTGGACGAGCGCTCCGGCCGCTACATGTGGCTCGGCACCGACAAGGTCTTCGAAGCCTTCACCTTCATCGTCGAGGAGCAGGACTTCGGCACCCTCCAGGTGCACGCCTACCCCTACGACGCCACCCGCTCCACCTTCATCGTGGAGATGGCGGAGGACGCGTGGCGGCGCGCCGGCTTCGAGGAGTTCGCCGACCGCGACCATCCTCCCGGTACCAGCGACGAGGACAGCATCCGGCACTGCGAGGAACTCCTCGCGGACCACCTCGACGGGCACCGGCTCATCCCCAACAACTCCAAGTGGCTGCGCTTCACCACGGTCCGCAACCGCACCTGGCGCCACGAGAACGTCGTCCTCCTCGGCGACGCCGCCCACACCGCGCACTTCTCCATCGGCTCCGGCACCAAACTCGCCATGGAGGACGCCCTCGTCCTCGCGGCCAGCCTGCACGAGCACCCCGACGTGCCGTCCGCTCTCGCCGCCTACGAGGAGGAGCGCAGGCCGGTGGTGGAGTCCACCCAGCGCGCCGCGCAGGCCAGCCTGGAGTGGTTCGAGCACATCGACCGCTACACGGACCAGGACCCGCACCAGTTCGCCTTCAACCTCCTCACGCGCAGCCGCCGCGTCACCTACGACAACCTGCGCGTGCGCGACGAAGGGTTCACCACCGCGGTCAACCGCTCCTCGACCGTGCCGCCGATGTTCCGCCCGTACCCGCTCGGCGGACTGCTGCTGCGCAACCGGGTCGTCGTACCGCCCACCGCCCTGCACACCGCGCGGGAAGGGATACCCGGCGACTTCGACCTCGTCCACCTCAGCACGCAGGCCATCGGCGGCGCGGGGCTGGTCCTCGCCGGCATGACGGCCGTCACCGCAGACGGCCGGGCCACCCCCGGCTGCCCCGGCCTGTGGAACGACGAACAGGAGGCGGCCTGGCGGCGCATCACCGACTTCGTCCACGGCCAGTCCGACACCTGCCTCGGCATCCAGCTCACGCACGCCGGTCGCCGCGCGGCCGCCCGCGACGGCCGGCCGATCGCCGCCTCGGCACTGCCCTGGGACGAGTGGAGCCCGGTACCGCGAGAGGCCGACCGGGCCGACATGGACGCGCTGGTACGGGACTTCGTGAGCGCGGCCCGGCGGGCCGACCGGGCCGGCTTCGACGCGCTGGAACTCCAGTACGGGCACGGGCACCTCCTCTCGGGCTTCCTGTCCCCGCTGACCAACCTGCGCACCGACGAGTACGGCGGCGATCTGGACGACCGGCTCCGGCTGCCGCTCGAAGTGCTGCGCGCCGTACGGGAGGTGTGGCCGGCCGGCAAGGCGCTGCTCGTGCGGATCTCCGCCGCGGACTGGGCCGACGGCGGGACCACCGAGGTCGACGCGGTCCGGATCGCGGGCGCGCTCGCCGAGGCGGGCGCCGACGCCATCGACGTTTCCACCGGCGAGGTCGTCGCCCACGAGCGGCCCCGCTACGGCCGCAGCTACCAGACCCCCTACGCCGACCTCATCCGCAACGCCACCGGGGTCCCCACCATCGCCGTCGGTGCGATCTCCACGTACGACGACGTGAACTCGATCGTCCTGGCCGGCCGGGCCGACCTGTGCGGCGTCGGCCGCGCCCAGCTGCACGACCCCCTGTGGACCCTGCACGCCGCGGCCGCCCAGGGCTACCAGGGCCCGGCCGCGCCCTGGGCGCGCGCCTGGCGGGCGGGCAGCGGGCGGCCCCCGTCCGCCCGCACCGACCGGATCCCGCCGCGCCTCGAACTCCTGCGGCAGCCCGCCGAATCCGTCCACCGCCGCTGGCTGCCCCGCGCAGCGGTACCCGCCCACCGATAAGCCGGAGGTGCCCACGCACATGGACAGGGATCACCTGCCCCGCTTCACGGCGGCGGCCGTCCAGGCCTCGCCCGTCTACCTCGACCCCGCCGCAACCGTCGACAAGGCCGTGGCCCTGATCGCGGAGGCCGCGGCGGGCGGCGCCGAACTGGTCGTCTTCCCCGAGGTGTTCGTCCCCGGTTACCCCTACTGGAACTGGACGATGAACCCGGTCCAGGGCTCCCCCTGGTTCGAGCGGCTCCAGCGCGCCTCCGTCGACATCCCCGGCCCGCACGTCGACCGGCTGCGCGCGGCGGCCCGCCGGCACGGAGTCGTCCTCGTCATCGGGGTCAACGAGCGCGCCCCGCACAGCCTCGGCGTCCTCTACAACACCCTGCTCACCATCGGCCCCGACGGCGAACTCCTCGGTGTGCACCGCAAGCTGGTGCCGACCTGGGCCGAGAAGCTCACGTGGACCGGCGGCGACGGCAGCTCCCTCGTCGTCCACGACACCCCCGTCGGCCCGCTGGGCGCGCTGGCCTGCGGCGAGAACACCAACACCCTGGCCCGCTTCGCCCTCCTCGCGCAGGGTGAACTCGTCCACGCCTCCTGCTACATCGCCCTGCCCGTGGCCCCCGCCGACTACGACATGGCCGACGCGATCGCCGTCCGTACCGCCGCCCACAGCTTCGAGGGCAAGGTGTTCTCCGTCGTGGCCTGCTCCACGATCTCCCCGGAGATCGTGGACGCCCTCGCCGGGGACGACGAGGAACTACGGAAACGGTTCACCCGCCCCCGCAGCGCCCTGTCCGGGATCTTCGGCCCCGACGGCCGCCCGGTCACCGAACCCCTCGTCGACGAGGAGGGCATCGTCTACGGCGAGATCGACCTCGCCCGGTGCATCCAGCCCAAGCAGATGCACGACATCGTCGGCCACTACAACCGCTTCGACGTCTTCCGCCTCGAAGTGGACAACCGCCCCCGTACGCCGGTCACCTTCACCGCGCCCACCGCGCCCACCGCGTCCGGCGCGGCGCCGATCGCTCCCGCCACCCCCGACCCTTCCGAGGAGGACGTATGACCATCGAGCAGGACGACACCATGCTCGGCCGCGCCCGCGTGTCCGACACCCCGGAACTCACCCGCTACTACGAGGAACTCGCCACGCTCGACGCGGGCGCGCTGTGGACCGTCGCCAACGACATCGAACCCTGGTACCCGCAGCCGCGGTCCGTACCCGTGCTGTGGCGCTACGCCGACCTGCGCCCCCTGGTCCACAAGGCCCTCGGTCTCGTCGCCGGCGACGATGCCGGCCGCCGGGTCGTCATGCTCGTCAACCCGGGCCGAAGGGAGGTCAGCGCCGCCGCCGGACTCCTCTACACCGGACTCCAGATCATGGGCCCCGGCGAGGCCATGACCGCCCACCGCCACCAGGCCGCTGCCCTGCGCTTCGTCCACGAGGGCACCGGAGCCTGGACGATCGTCGACGGCCAGAAGCTGAAGGTCGGCCCGCGCGACTTCGCGATTACCCCCAACGGGACCTGGCACGAGCACGGCAACGACGCCGACGACGCCCCCGTCATCTGGCAGGACGGACTCGACATCCCCCTGGTCAATGCCCTGGACGCCGGGTTCTACGAGGTCCATCCCGAGCTGTACCAGACCCCCGGAAAGGTCATCAACTCCTCGGTACTGACCTACGCGGCGAACCTCCTGCCGTACGGCGCGGACAAGTGGACCCGGCCGTACTCGCCGCTGCTCGCCTACCCCTGGGAGCCCACGTACGAGGCCCTGCGCGGCCTCGCGAAGGCGACCGAGGGCTCCCCGTACGACGGGATCATCGCGGAGTACACCAACCCGGTGACGGGCGGCTCCGTCATGCCCACCATGGGCGCCCACATGCAGCTGCTGCGCCCCGGCCAGGCCACCCTCGCGCACCGCCACACCGGCTCGGTGATCTACACGGCGGCAAAGGGCCGCGGGGTCTCGGTGATCGCCGGCCGGCGCTTCGAGTGGCAGCAGGGCGACATCTTCTGCGTCCCCTCCTGGGCCTGGCACGAGCACCACAACCTCGACCCGGCCGAGGACGCCTGCCTCTTCTCCTTCAACGACTTCCCCGTCATGCGCTCGCTCGGATTCCACCGGGAAGAGGCGTACCCCGACAACGGCGGCCACCAGCCCGTCACCGCCGCCTGACCCACGAGGAGCCCCCGCATGCGCCTGCTGACCTTCACCCACAGCCCCGACGACACCACCGAACGCCTCGGCGTCGAGACCGACGGCCTCGTCCTCGACCTCGCGGTCCTCGCCGACCGCGCCGGCGTACGACTCCCGCACGACCTGCTGTCGTTCGTCCAGGCCGGTCCCGCCGCCCTGGAGGCGGCCCGGAGCCTGCTCGCCGCGGACCCCGCCGGCCGCCCGGCCGAGGCCGTCCACCGCCTCGATGCCGTGACCCTGTGCGCACCCCTGCGCCCGGGCAAGATCATCGGAGTCGGCCTCAACTACATCGAGCACGTCGAGGAGTCCAGCCGCAGCCTCGACACCGACAAGGACCTGCCGCCGCGCCCGGTCCTCTTCGGCAAGCCCGCCACCGCCGTCACCGGCCCCGGAGCGCCGATCCTGCACAACGCCGACCTGACCACCCAGCTGGACTGGGAGTGCGAGCTCGCCGTCGTCATCGGCCGCACCGCCTTCCGGGTGAGCGAGGAGGAGGCGTACGAGCACGTCTTCGGCTTCAGCATCGTCAACGACATCAGCGCCCGCGACCAGCGCCGCTCCGGCCAGTGGTTCTTCTCCAAGGGCCAGGACTCCTACGCCCCCTTCGGCCCGGTGGTCGTGACCCGCGACGCGATCCGCGACCCGATGGCCCTCGACCTCTCGCTGCGCGTCAACGGCATCACCAAGCAGAAGTCGAACACCCGGCACATGCTCTTCCCCATCGCCCGCCTCATCGCCGACATCAGCTCCGGCATGACCCTGGAACCCGGGGACGTGATCGCGACGGGATCACCGTCGGGCGTCGGCGCCGGCATGGTCCCGCCCGAGTTCCTGCGCCCCGGTGACACCGTCGAAGCCACGGTCGAAGGCATCGGCACCCTGAGCAACCCCGTCGTCGACGCCCGCTGACCCCGCACCGGCAAAGAGGAGTACCCGTGTCACCCCGCACCTACCGCATCGGCCAGATCGTGCCGAGCTCCAACGTCACCATGGAGACCGAGGTCCCGGCGGTCCTCCGGGCCCGCCGGGCCGTCGTGCCCGACGAGCGCTTCACCTTCCACTCCAGCCGGATGCGCATGACCCACGTGACCCCGGAACAGCTCAAGGCCATGGACGCCGACTCCGACCGCTGCGCGGTGGAGCTCTCCGACGCCCGGGTCGACGTCCTGGGCTACGCCTGCCTGGTCGCCATCATGAGCATGGGCCTCGGCTACCACCGCACCTCGGAGCAACGGCTGCACACCCGGACCGCCGAGAACGGCGCGCCCGCCCCCGTCGTCACCAGCGCCGGCGCCCTCGTCCACGGGCTGCACACCATCGGCGCCAGGAAGATCGTGCTGCTGGCCCCCTACATGCGCCCGCTCACCCGGACCGTCGTGGACTACCTCACCCACGAGGGCATCGAGGTCCTCGACCACCAGGCCCTCGAGATCCCCGACAACCTCGACGTCGCCGCCCACGACCCGGCCCGGCTGCCGGGCCTCGCGCGGGCCCTGGACTACGCCGACGCGGACGCGGTCGTGCTCTCGGCCTGCGTGCAGATGCCCTCCCTGGGCGCCATCGAGGAGGCAGAGCAACTCCTCGGCAAGCCGGTGGTGTCGGCGGCGGTCTGCACCGCCCACCAGATGCTCCGTGCCCTGGACCTGGACGCGGTGGCCCCGGGCGCGGGCCACCTGCTGTCGGGCGCGTACGCACGGACACCCCTGCCCGGGCAGCTGCGGGACGGCGGCGGCTACCGCATGGGCGGCGGCACCGTGTAGTTCGGGATCGACGGGTCCTTCGGGTCGAAGGGCGTCGGCTTCCAGCTCGCCGGCGGCGGGTTGGGGCCCCGGTTCGGGTTCTGCGGAATCTCCGACGGGCCCGCAGGGCTCCGCCCCGGCGCCGGTCCGCCGGTGGCCGAAGGCCTCGGCTCCGTGGTCGGCGCCCCTTCCGGGGCGGACGGCAGCGCGGTCGCCGGCTCCGAGGGGGAGGGAGCCGGCGGGGCGGTCGCCGGGGTGGAGGCCGGGGCCGGAGCGCCCGGCTTCCCGGCGTCCGGTCCGTCCGCGCCGCCGGAGCAGCCGACCAGCATCAGGGCGCCCGCCAGCGCCGCGGTCACGGCGCCCGCCACTCGGTTTCCGGAACGCATGCCCACCGCCCGACCGCCCTTCCCGCACAGCCCGTCCATTCGGGTCGGGCGATCGTAGCTCAACCGCGCGTGGCCGCTCCCGGCAGGATGACCGTGACCCCGCGCCCCGGCGAGGTGCCCATCGCGGCCAGCGCCGCCGGGGCGGCGTCGAGCGGGATGGTCGAGGTGACCAGCAGGTCCGGCCGCAGCACGCCGCCCCGCACCAGTTCCATCATGGGTGGGTACGCGTGCGCCGCCATCCCGTGGCTCCCGAGGATCTCCAGCTCCCAGCCGATCACCCGGTCCATCGGCCAGGCCGCCGCGCCGGCCGCCGCCGGCAGCAGCCCCACCTGCACGTGCCGCCCCCGCCGGCGCAGCCCGGCCACCGAGGCCGCCGCCGTCGCCGGTGACCCCAGTGCGTCGAGCGAGAGGTGCGCGCCCCCGCCGGTCAACTCCCGCACGGCCCGGGCGGTGTCGGCGCCGTCCCGGGCGTCCACGCCGTGCACCGCGCCGAACTTCCGCGCCAGTTCGAGTGCTTCGGGCGCCGTGTCCACGGCGACCACCCGGGCCCCGGCCGCCGCCGCGATCATCACGGCGGACAGCCCCACCCCACCGCAGCCGTACACGGACACCCATTCGCCCGCCACCGCCCTGCCCCGCGCCACCACCGCCCGGAACGCCGTCGCGAAGCGGCAGCCGAGACCGGCCGCCGTCGCGTACGAGAGCTCCTCGGGCACGGCCACCAGGTTCACGTCGGCGTGGTCCAGGGCCACGTACTCGGCGAAGGACCCCCAGTGCGTGAATCCGGGCTGGGTCTGCCGGGCGCACACCTGGTGGTCGCCGGCCGCGCAGTCGGCGCAGCTGCCGCAGGCGCACACGAACGGCGCCGTGACCCGGTCACCGACCCGCCAGTTCGCGACACCGGCCCCGACGGCCTCGACCACGCCCGCGAGTTCGTGCCCGGGGACGTGCGGCAGCACGATGTCGGGGTCGTGCCCCATCCAGCCGTGCCAGTCGCTGCGGCACAGCCCGGTGGCCTCCACCCGCACCACCACTCCGCCCACCGGCGGAGCCGGCTCCGCCACCTCCCTGACCTCGGCCCGCTCGCCGTACCGTTCGAAGACCACCGCCCGCACGGTTCCCACCCTCCGCTCGACTGACCGGCACGCTACCCGGGGTCAGGGCGCGCCGTCCCCGGCCCGCGCGAGGGCCAGTACTCCGGCGCAGATCAGGGCCATGCCCAGCAGCTGGGGGAACAGCCACCAGCCCGACCGCAGGTGTTCCTCGTAGAGGATCACACCCAGCGCGATGCTGATGCTCGCGTCGCCGAGCGTCAGCGCGGGCTGCGAGGCGACCAGCGGCCCGCCCTGCATGGCGTGTTCCAGCAGCAGCAGGGCGCAGATGCCGCTCGCCCCGAAGGCGTACGTCTCCCAGGTGGTCAGGAAGGCGACGAAGCCGCTGTCGTCGAGGACGTGCACCGCCGACTTCATCAGGGCGGCCGTCAGCGCGTAGCAGACGGCCGTGGCGGCCCCGAGGCAGACGGCCCGTGAGCGGCCGGGCGCACGGCGCAGACCTGCGAAGGCGAGCAGGGCGACGACCACCGCGCAGGCGGCCAGCGCCACCACCCACCGCTCGGCCGGCACGTCTGTACGGTTGCCCGCGGGCGAGGCGGCCACCAGGGCGATCCCGAGCCCCGCCACCACCCCCGCCACGGCCAGCCACAGCGCCCCCGGCAGCCGCTGCCGCGTCACCAGCGAGGCGATCAGCAGCGCGAGCGGCAGCTCCAGCACGAACAGCGGCTGTACGAGGGCCAGCGCGCCCGTTGCCAGGGCCACGGCCTGCCCGACCCCGGCCGCGATGACGGCCAGGATGCCGCCGATCCACAGCGGGCGCCGCAGCAGATCGAGCACCAGCCCGAAGCGGAAGCCGTCGCTCTGCGGCACGGTGAGCGCGGCCCGTCTCTGGAGCACCGTGGCGAGCGCGTTGCTGAACGCCGCGAACAACGCGAAGAGGACCGGCAGGACGACGCCCATGCCCCGATCCTCACGGGGCCCGCCCCGCGTCCGCGCCGCGACACCGGGCCGCCGCTCTCACGCCCCGCGCATTCCCCCGTCCGGACCTGCACGGCGCAGCGCGAGCGCCGCGAGGGCCTCGGGGGCGCCGGCCTGGCCCCGGATTCCGGGGAAGGCGTTGACGTCCACGATCAGCGGTGTTCCACCCCCGGTGTCGATGATGTCCACACCGTAGATGTCCAGTGCGAACACCGCGCCCACCTCGCGCACCAGACCGGCCCATCCGGAGGGCAGCTCGGCCACGGCCAGGGACCGGGTCGGGCCGCGGCCCCCGGGGGAGAGCTCGGAGCGGCGCAGGGCCGAGAAGACCTTGTCCCCTATCGCCCACAGTTTGTGGTCCCAGCCGCTGTTGGGCGCGTACTCCTGCACCACCACCGGCTCGTGCGGCCAATCCCGCGCCAGTTCCCGCAGGCGCGTCATGTCGTCGACGCGGGCCACCAGGTCGCCCCGGCGGCTGCGCCGGCTCTTGACGACCACGGGCCCGTCGAGCCGGGCTCCGGCCGCCCACGCCGAGAGGGACCCGGGGGTGCGGGTGGCGGCGAAGGGCAGGCCGGCCCGCAGCGCGAGCTCCGCCATCTCCGTACGGTCCTGGCACAGCTCGGTGGCCGCGGCGGAGTTCACCACGGCCGCCCCGCGCCGCTCCAGGTCCCGCGCGAGCTCCAGCGCCTGCGGTGTCCGCGACTTCAGCAGGTACACCGCGGCGAGCGGCAGCGGCACCGCCCCGGGCGCGGCCGGGTCGACGGCTTCGACCGTGTGCTCCGGGGCGAGCAGCGCCGTGGTGTCCGCCAGCAGCGGATGCCCGGGCTCCGGGGTGATCAGGCCGATCCTCACGCGCCGTCGCCCCCCACGGCCGAGACCTGCGCCGGGATCGACAGGGGCAGTGCCGCGTACGGCGGCGGAGCGGGCGAGGGCACCGTCGCGGTCGTGGCCGCCGGCGGCTGCGCCGAACCGCCGGCCCGCGCCAACCCCAGGACCGCACGGGCCACCCGCGCCGCCGCGTCCGGCACCTGACGGAAGCTGGGGAAGTCGTTCACGTCGACGACCACCGGTCCGTCCGGGCCCAGCAGCACGTCCACGCCGTACAGGTCCAGCCCGTACACCGTCCCCACCTGGGCGGCGATCGCCGCCACCTCGGCCGACAGCGGCACGCGGCGCTCCCGCACCGAGGGGTCCGGGTGCAGCGGGGAGCACCGCTCGGTCGCGAACAGCTCCCCGCCGACCCCGTACACCTTGATGTCCGTACCCGAATTGGGGACGTAGGGCTGGGCGATGAGCAGGCCCTCGCCCGCGAGCACGGGCAACAGGGACTCCAGCCGCTCGGGCGACTGCACCAGGTGCACGGCCCGCCCGGAGCTGCCGTCGGCGGGCTTGACGACGAGCGGGTACTCCGCCGCCGGGATCTCCCGGAGCAGCTCGGGGAGGGCCACCGCGTACGTCGGCGGCAGCGGGAGCCCCCGGCCGCGCCCGATGGCGGCGGCCAGCGCCTTGTCCCGTACGCCCCGGATCGACCGGGCGTCATTGACGGTGGTCATCCCGGCCGCGGCCGCCGCCTCCAGCAGCGTCAGACCCGGACCGCCGGACACCGTCTTGAGCACCCAGGCGTCGTGCGCACCCGCGTCCACCACCTCGGTCATGCGCAGCAACGAGCCACCGGGCCGCACCACGTCCACCTGGTGGCCCCACGCGGTCAGCTGCCCGATCACCTCGTTCGGCATGCCGTCGTGGCGGTAGTGCTCCTCCACCAGGAAGCAGAGCCTCATGGACCTTCCCCATATTCCCCGGACGTCCGCCGATACCGTCCGGCGAGTTGTGACGTCACAGGATGTCATGGACCGCAATGTGATGATCGGTCCGTGTGTGGGTGGGGAGCGGGTGCCCGGGCCTGCGGACGCGAACGGGCTTCGGCCCGGACGGAAGAGGCCCCTCCTCACCGGCCCCGGTCGAGGGGGTGTCGCCGACCCGACCACTGAGCCGGGCGCCCGCGGAGCGGTCCGGACCGACTCCCATCCGGGTTCGGAGCCCCGGATCCACCGCATCGGCGGTGAGTTGCGGATCGTCCAACGGTCAGGTGAAACCGGGGCCGGCCCACGTCAACAGCTCGACCGGCCCGGATGTCCACGGCCTGATCACAGCGGCGTCCGCGAGGGTGAACGCGCGCAGCTCAACCACAGCTCCACCAGCCTTCAAGAGCGACACTCATGCCCCGTGACACTACCGAGGCCGAGCGCAGGTGCCGGAAAATCCGATGAATCATCAGACAATCGGCTGCTACGTTGACCGCGTGCCGAAGCTGAATCAGATCATCGCAGTGGAAAAGGGCGTCAAGTCCAAGTCCCTCCAGGAGCTCACGCAGGCTCACCACGACGTCCAGAAGCCCGCCCTGCTGGCCGGCATCTCCCGGACCTACCAGCCCAAGGACGAGGAGGGCGAGCAACTGCCGCCCGAGTCCACCCGGGTACAGATCAAGGCCGAGGACGTGCTGCGGGCGACGGCCGGAACCCTCACGCGGCTGTTCGACGTCACGGCGACCAAGGACTGGGCCAACCGAACCGCGGCCGCCGATGTCGTCGTGGAGGGGACGGTCCTGCTGGCGCAGGTGCCCGTGCCGTACCTGCTCTTCCTCGAGAAGCAGCTCACGGACATGCACACCTTCGTACGGAAGCTGCCGGTGCTGGACGCCTCCGAGTCCTGGAACCTGGACCCGTCCACGGACTCCTGGAAGACGGACCCGGTGCGCACCATCCGCACCAAGAAGGTGCCGCGCAACCACGTGAAGGCCGAGGCCACCGAGAAGCACCCGGCGCAGGTCGAGGTGTACTACGAGGACGTTCCGGTCGGCTACTGGACGACCGTGAAGTTCTCCGGTGCGCTCCCCGCCCGGCGGGTCAACGAGCTGCTCGACCGCGTGGAGAAGCTGCAGCAGGCCGTGAAGTTCGCCCGCGAGGAGGCCAACAGCGCCGAGGTCACCGACCAGCGGGTCGGCGACGCGGTGTTCGGCTACCTGTTCAGGTAGCCCCGAAGACTCCCTCTGCATGTCTGCAGGGGGTGCGCGAGAGCGCAAGCTGAAACTGATGTTGAAGCTGAACAGGGGTGTCAGTTGGGGGTTCGAATCCCTCCCCCGGCATTACGTGCCGGGGTGGCCCAAGCCGGTAGAGGCGGCCCCTCAATCTCAGATTCTCGCTCCAGTCTCAGTATTCGCCGCCGAACGCCGGATCGACCGAGCGTGGACGATCATCGATGGATGGGGGTTCAAGTCCCCTCTGCGCCTCTTCTCGTGGCGCGGTAGTTCAAAGGCAGAACACGTCGATCTAAGAATGATCCGCGACTCTTAAACGTGCCGGTGTGCGCAATTGGGTGGCAAGCAGGAGCCCGGGAGCTGGATATGCTCCCGGGCTCCGTCACGTTCCGGTCGGACCGGTTCCGGTCAGGCGGGCACCGGTACGGACACGAACGTCCTGCCCGCCTCGTTCTCGACCAGGATCGCCCTGACGTCCGCAGGGTCCACGGCCGCCGATCCGTCCAGTGCCGCGCCCTTGGCCTCGCCGTTCTGGCTGCCCGTGACCCAGCCGGCGGCGGTGGTGCGCGTACCGTTCTTGGAGAGAACGACCAGCCGGCACCGCTCGCCCGGCGGCACGCCGGTGACCGCCGCGTGCACCCGCACCCACTTGGTGGCGGGCGTCATCTGCACGGTCATCCGCGCACCCGTGACCTTGTCGGTCGCGGAGAGCACCTTGGTCCCGGCGGGCGGCGGCGAAGGGTCCGCCGTGGCCGTCGGGGAGGGCGGCACCGGCAGTGCGACGGCCCCCGAATCACCCGTACCCAGCTGGGTGCCGGCCCAGAACACGGCGGCCAGCGAGGCCGCCACGGCCAGCCCCGTCAGTCCCGCGCGCCGGCGTCGGTCGCCCGCCCGCTCACCGCGCATCTGCCGCAGGGTGCGCTGGAGCAGCAGGTCCCCGCCCTGCGGAGGACCGTCGAGGAACGCCTCGTCGGGCACCTCCCCCAGTGCCGCCTCCATCTCGCGCAACGCGGCCACCTCCTCCCGGCACTGCACGCACCCGCTCGTGTGTTCCTCGATCCGGCGGATCTCCTCGGCGTCCAGGACGCCGAGTACGTAGGGGCCGAGCAGTTCCTCCTCGTGCCGCTGCCGGTTCATGCCACCACCTCACGCAGTCCGGCGGGCTGCTGGGGCGGCCTGCCCGATCGTTTTCCTTCTCTGGAACCGATGTCCCTGAAGCCGTCGCTCTTGAAGACGTCGCGCAGCGCCTTGAGGGCGTAGTGCGAACGCGATTTGACCGTGCCCGCCGGGATGCCGAGGCTGTCGGCCGCCTCGGCGACGCTGAGCTGCCGGTAGTACAACTCCTTCAGTACGTCGCGGTGTTCCGGCGACAGCTGGTCGAGGGCCCCCAGGACCGTCATGCTGTCCACCACCGAATCGGCGTGGTCCGCCTCCACCGGGGGAGCGGACGAGGCTCCGGATACCTCCGCGGGCCGGGCGGCCTTGGCCCGGTAGCGGTCGGTGATGATGTTGCGGGCCACCGTGAGCAGCCAGCCGCGCACCGAGCCCTTTCCGTTGACCAGCACCTCGGAGTGCCGCCAGGCCCGGATGAGCGTCTCCTGGACGACGTCTTCGGCGGCGGCCCGGTCTCCGGTGAGCCGGGTGGCGTACGCGAGCAGGGCGTGGCCGTGCTCCTCGTACACCGACTTGATCAGTGCCTCATCGGTCGAGCCCCGCCGAGTGCGGGGCCACAGTGGTCCGGCCATCTCACCCTCTCCGTCTTCCTCGCATATGTGGTGCGGTCGGAACACGCCACAGGGCCCCATCCGGTTCACGTGACCTGCGTCACTCAGGTCCGGCAGGCGCGGCCCTGGTTGAGGCAGCCGACGACCGCGGCCATCTGCCGGTCGGTCATCGCGTTCACGAACATCGCGTGATCGGTCTTCGGGCTGTGCCGCTGCTCCGGGAAGGAGTCGAGTGCCACGTTCACCCCCGGGGGGACGTTGTAGGCGAGGGAGAGGCGCAGTTCGGGCACCGGGAAGGTGTCCTTCGGGCAGACCCCGTTCGCGGCGGGGAAGCGCAGGTGCGAACGGTGCGTGGCGCCGACGGTGTCGAGCCCGTTCCAGCAGCTCGGGAAGACCAGGGTGCGGGTCACCCGGTCGCCCGCGGGACAGCGCGGGTAGCGCGTGGTGGCCCGGTCCGGGGAGCCCGAACACCCCCAGCGGGCCCGGACGTCGGCCTCGTCGGCCGCCGTGTACGCGACGGCGTCGCCCGTGATGCCGCGCAGGAAGCGCGGCATCGGCACGACCTTGCTCACCGGATTGCCGCGGTACTCCACCACGACCGAGGCCTCCGGCAGGATCTCGCCGACGTTGCCGTGCCCCGCCGAACCCTCGTGCGGGCGCCCGCCCGGGCGGTCGGGGCGCCGCAGGACGGGCCAGTAGTACGTGGACCGGTCGCCGCCCGTGCAGCTCGTGGCGGCGGCGTCCAGGGACGCCACGGTCGACAGCGCGTTCGTGGAGAGGTTCCCGACGTAGGCGTGCGTGTGGTGGGCGCCGCCCAGCAGGCCGGGCGAGACCACCAGGTTGTCCTCGTTGTAGTGGCCCTGTTCGTTGCGGCCGCACTCCACCACCATGGTGCCGGCCGACCCCTCGGGCCCCGGGGCGGGTGCGGCGGCCGGGACGCGCGGAACGTCACGTATGTCGACATAGTCGGACGACGCGGGCCGCCCGGCCGCCGCCCCGGCGTGCGGCCCGGCCGCCCGCGACACTCCCAGGACCGCTGCGATCAGCCCGCCGCCCAGGACCAGGCAGATGACGAGCGTGAGCAGCCGGTGTTCGTTCCCCATGGCGGTCACGGTCGCCGGTGGCGCCCCCGTCGTCAACCTGGCATCCGAATGGCGGTCGCCGGAGGGCGGCTAGTGTGCCTGGAGAGGTTCGGGTGAAGGGGGTCGCGGGCATGGGCGCAGGGTTTGACCAGGAGGGCTGGGGGGACACCCGATCCTGGGTGGAGAAGGGGCTGCCCGGGGCGGAGCGCATCGACAGGGCGGTGCGGCTGCGCGGTGGATGGACCTCGCAGATGCGGCGTCTGGACCTCGACGGTGGTCCCGGCGGTCGGCGCTCACTCGTCCTGCGGTCCTTCGTCAAGCCCTTCTACCTCCGGCACGCGGAGGGCCTGCTGACCCGGGAGGCGACGATCCTGCGCCTGCTCGGCGACACGGACGTGCCCGCGGCCACGCTCGTGGCGGTGGATGCGACGGCGCAGTACTGCGACCACCCCTCCCTGCTGATGTCCCTGCTTCCGGGCGCCGTGCGCCTGGACGACCGGGGCGCCGAGGACCGCGCCGAATTGCTGGCCCGGCAACTCCTGGGTATCCACCGGCTGCCGGTACCCGCGCATCGACGCCCCCGCACCTACCAGGCCTGGGCCTCTCCCGAGCGGGTGACCCCGCCCGCGGCCACCGAGCGGCCCGAGCTCTGGAGGCGGGCGGTCGACGCCATCCGCCGCGATGCCCCGGCCCATCAGGGGTGTTTCCTGCACCGGGACTTCCACCCCGGGAACGTCCTCTTCGCGGGCACCGGCGCGGACCTGCGGATCAGCGGCGTCGTCGACTGGGTGGAGACCTCCTGGGGGCCGGCCGACCTGGACGTGGCCCACTGCTCGACGGCCCTGGCCCTCCTGCACGGCGTATCCGCCGGCATGGCCTTCGCCGACCGCTACGTCGCCGCAGGAGGAACCCTGGCCGAGGACCCCGCCGCCCATCTCCACTGGCGGCTGCTGGACGCGCTGGGCTTCGCCCCGGACGCGGAGAAGGTCGCCGTCCCCTGGCGCGAACTGGGTCGCGTGGACCTGACGGCAGGCGTGCTGACGGAGAGGCTGGAGGGATACCTGCAGGCCCTCTTCGAACGGTACGGCTCCCGGTAACGCCGAGCGGACGGGTCAGGACCCGGGCATGTTCTCGTGCACTGTGACGGCCGGTTGCGGGTCGGTGGCCAGCCGGGCGTGCAGGTGCTCGTCGTGGTACGCCCCGTCGCCGAAGCGATGAGAGTCGCGCAGGGTGCCTTCGGGAAGGTAGCCGCAGCGGTGGGCCACCCGGCAGGAGGCCGCGTTGCCGACCGCGTGGGCGATCTCGATCCGCCGGGCGTCGGCCGTCCGGAAGGCCCAGTCGGTGACTGCCGTCGTGGCCCGGGTCGCCACGCCCCGCCCGCGCGCCGCCGGATGGATCCAGTAGCCGATCATCGCGAGGCCGTCCGCGCGGTCGACCCAGCGCAGGGTGACGCTGCCCAGCAGGACGCCGTCGGTAGCGGTCAGCACGGCGAAGGAGGCCCCGGAGCCCCGGTCCCAGCCCTGCTCGCGGGAGTCCAGCCAGGCCAGGGCCTCGCTGCGGTCGGTTGCCGGGAAAGGGTTCCAGAGGGCGACCAGCGGGTCCACCGCGGCGGCGACCAGGTCGTTCAGCACCGTGCCCGACTCGGCGGCCTCCCGACCCCACGGGCGCAACAGCACATCGCCCAGGTCGAGCGTGCTGCGGACGAAGGCCCGCCCCTCGGCAGGGATCCGGGAGCCGGTCCGGGGCGCTGAGATGCTCATGGCCCCCTTCCTACCCCGCGCACCGGACCTACCGCCAGCCGTTTTCCCCGGCCACGGGCCGGGCCGATCGCGGCGGACCGTCGGTGGCTGCTTCGGGCTGTCGGCGGATCGGCACCCTCCGGGCCACCGCCGCAGCGAGGGGCCCAGGTTGACCGTGGGGCCGCTTGTCCGGTCGGGCGGCGGCCGGACACAGTGGGCCGTATGACATCAGCGCTGACACCCGCCGAGCTCCTGCACGCATTCGCCCGCACCCGCGCCTCGCTCGACGGCGCCGAGGTCACCTACTGGTGGACCGGGGACGTGCACTCCTGGGCGCCCGGCGAGCCCTACCGGCGCCTCTTCGGCTTCGAAGGGCTCAACGTGGCGCGCCTCGTGGCGGACGAGGAGACCGGTGGCTACCAGCTCCTCTCCAGGGAGGCGGCGTTCTACCTGGACCCCGGGACCCGGGAGATCCTGGAGACCTGGCAGGACAAGCCGGTGGTCCACGTCTGGAACGATCCGGCCAACCAGAAGTGGCGGCCGTTCCCGGTCCCCGTCACGGAACTCGGCGACCAGGTCTGCTTCAGCCTGGAGATCCCGCTGGCCTACCCCTCGCCCCTGCCCGTCGCGGAGTACCCCGCCCACTCGGCCGACGACACCTACCGCGCCCTGGAGCTCTTCCAGTTCTTCGCGCCCGCGACCGCCCTGACCGCCGACGCCGCGAGCGTCCCCGCCACGATGTCCTGGACGCGGATGTCCCCGTGGCTGCCGTGGATGGAACAGGGGCAGCGCCCCGGCGGCCTCACCTTCCACTGCCGCGGCCGAAAGCTGGACTCGTACGCGCAGGTACCGGAGCGCACCCGGGCGTACATCGCCGAGCGGCACCCCGAATTCGCCCACGCACCCGAGAAGTGGAGCGAGCCGAACGAGACCAGCTGGACGTACTTCCGCAGGCTCTTCCCACCGCAGTAGTTCCCTGGTCAGCGCCCTGCCGAGGGGCCTCCGGGGGGTGCGGCAGGGGGTGGACAAGGGTTTTCCCCGTATCGAGTTCATCCCCGTGTTGCCTACTGTCTGCCCACCGGCGATCTTCCCCCGACCTACGGCACACACGCCAACCCCACATGGCGTGAAGGCCGCACCGTCGGGGGGAGAGCCGGGACTGCCGTTGCCCTGCCCCGCCGTTGCGGCTCGGCAACGTGGCGCGCGGCGGCCGGGGCGAGTTCGACCACCTCGCTCCCGGCCCCGCGGCCGCCGGAACCTCCCACACTGCACCGACCGGCCGCTCCGGCCTGCCCGGAAACGGCCCGCGAAAGGGAACTCGTGCACGCATCCAGACGTAGGCTCATATCCGTGGTGGCCATGTCCGTCACCCTGCTCGCCGGCTCCGCGACCGCCTCCGTGGCCCTGGCCACCGAGAACCCCGCCGCGGCCCCCGCAGCCACGGTTGCCCCGACCGCGCCGGTCGAGAACCTCATCGTCGGATACAAGTCCTCGGCCACCGAGGCAAGCTCCAACACCGCCGCGGCCGACGACGCCGCCGCGAAGGGCAAGAAGGCCGGCAAGAAGGCGAAGTTCGACCGTCGCCTCGGCACCGGAGCCGCGCTCGTCAACCTCGGGGGGACCGTGGCCCCGGCCGCCGCGGCCGACGTGATGGCCCAGTTCCGTGCCGACCCGGACGTCGCCTACGTGGAGCCGGACACCCGCGCCTACGCCCAGGCCGTCACCCCGAACGACACCGAGTACGCCAAGCAGTGGGACCTCTTCGAGCCCACCGCCGGCATGAACGTCCCCGGTGCCTGGGACAAGACCACGGGCTCCGGCGTCACCGTGGCCGTGATCGACACCGGCTACGTCGCCCACTCGGACGTCGCCCCGAACATCGTCTCCGGCTACGACTTCATCTCCACCGCCTCCGAGGCCCGCGACGGCAGCGGCCGCGACAGCAACCCGGCCGACGAGGGCGACTGGAACGCCACCGACGGCGAGTGCGGGGTCGGCTCCAAGGCCAGCACCTCCTCCTGGCACGGCACCCACGTGGCGGGCACCATCGCCGCGGCCACCAACAACTCCAAGGGCGTCGCCGGAATCGCCTACGGCGCGAAGATCCAGCCCGTCCGCGTGCTCGGCAAGTGCGGCGGCTCGACCTCGGACATCGTCGACGCCATCACCTGGGCCTCCGGCGGCTCCGTCGCGGGCGTCCCGGCCAACGCCACCCCCGCCAAGGTCATCAACATGAGCCTCGGCGGCCCGGGTGCCTGCGGCACCAGCTACCAGAACGCCATCAACTCCGCCGTCGCCCGCGGCACGACCGTCGTGGTCGCCGCCGGCAACAGCAACGCCAACGCGTCCGGCTACTCGCCCGCCAGCTGCAACAACGTGATCAACGTGGCGTCGACCAACCGTGCCGGCGAGCGCTCGTACTACTCCAACTACGGCACGATCATCGACATCGCCGCCCCGGGCGGTGAGACCCGCCGCGCCACCGACACGCCCGGCACCGTCACCACCCCCGAGAACGCGATCCTCTCCACGCTGAACGCGGGCACCACCACCCCCGGCGCCGAGATCTACAAGCCCTACCAGGGCACCAGCATGGCCGCCCCGCACGTCGCGGGCCTCGCCGCCCTGCTGAAGTCGGCGAACACCTCGCTGACCCCGGCCCAGATCGAGACGGCCATCAAGGCCAACTCCCGTCCGCTGCCCGGCACCTGCACCGGGGGCTGCGGCGCCGGTCTCGCCGACGCCGCCGCGACCGTCGCCGCGGTGACCTCGACCCCGCCCACCTCGGGCCGCGAGAACACCACGGACTACACCATCGCGGACAACAGCACCGTGGAGAGCCCGATCACCGTCACCGGTGTCACCGGCAACGCCCCGGCCACCCTCAAGGTGGGCGTGAACATCGTTCACACCTACATCGGTGACCTCAAGGTCGACCTGATCGCCCCGGACGGCAGCGTCTACAACCTGCACAACCGCTCCGGCAGCGGCACCGACAACATCAACCAGGTCTACACCGTGAACGCCTCCTCCGAGGTCGCGAACGGCACCTGGAAGCTGCGGGTCAACGACAACGCCGGCGGCGACACCGGCAAGATCGACTCCTGGAACCTGACCTTCTGATCAGGCGCCAACTCGGCCTGACGCCGAGATAGTACGGACCAAGGCACACCCGCGGACCTGCCGATACACCTCGTATCGGCAGGTCCGACAGGTTTTCCCGGCACGTGACTGATTTCTGCGTCACAATCCGTGTCCACCCACCACTCGACCTCGTATTGTCGCCTCTCACAGGAAAGGCACAGGAACTGGGGATCGAGAGGCTGGTGGCTGTGCGTGGTGGCGGCGACGGGGCACGCTGACACAAGTGTCGGACACGGAGAACTGATCAAGGCGGTCGACCGCGCGCTGACCACGCACGGCCGGGCGCTCCTGACCGGACCGGCCGGCGCGGGCAAGACCGAGGTGGTGCGGGCCGTCGCGGCCGCGGCCGAAAAACGCCGTGAGACCGTGCTCTGCCTCGCCCCCGAGGCGGCCGACCAATGGATACCCGAGGCGTCCGCCGCCGCCCTCCTCGCCTCCGTGCCCTGCGGCGCCCTGGAACAGCTCTCCGGACCCCAGCGCACCGCCATCGCCCTCCTGCGCCGCGAGGCCGACGCCCCCAGAGCCGGCCGCGACCACATCGCCCTGCGTCTCGCCGTCGTCGAGGTACTGCGGACGCTCGCCGCCCGCCAACCCGTCCTGCTCGTCCTCGACAACGCCCAGTGGCTCGACGCCGAGAGCACCGACCTGCTCCGTTTCGCACTGCGCCTCACCCCGCCCCGCGTCCGGGTCCTGGTCGCCGAATGCGTCCAGGGCGGGGTCCCGGTGGGCGAACCCCTCTGCGGCCCCGGCGTCCTCGCCATCCGCGTCCCCCCGCTGGGCGCCGACGAGGTCGCCGAACTCCTCCTTCAGCACGGCCTCCCGGCCCGCCTCGCCGGTCGCATCCACCAGGCCAGCGGCGGAAACCCGCGCCTGGCCCTGGCCCTCGGCCACTCCCTCGCCGAAGCCGCCGAGGCCCGGGACAGCAGCGCCCACCACGCCGACACCCTGCCCGTGTCCGGGCAGGCCCGCGAGGTGGCCCGCCGGCTTCTCGCCGCGGCCCCCGCACCGGCCCGCCGCACCCTGCTGCTCGCCGCCCTCGCCACCCGCCCCACCATCTCCCTGCTGCGCCGGGCCGGCCGCCCCGACGCCGAGACGGAGCTGGCCGAGGCGGAACGGGCCGCGCTGGTCAGGGTGGGGGAGGACGGCACGGTGGAGTTCACCGCCGGAGCCCTGCCCACCGCCCTCGCCGCCGACGCCGGCTGGCCCGAACGCGCAGCCGGGCACGCGGCCCTGGCCGCCGCCGTCGACGACCCCGTCCAGGCCGTACGCCACCGCGCGCTCGCCGTGGACACCCCCGACCAGTGGCTCGCCACGGAGATCACCGAAGCCGCCGCGGCCTGCCGCCGCCGCGGCCAGCGCGCCCTCGCCGCCGAACTGGGCCTGCTCGCCGCCGAACGCACCCCGTCCTGGCTGGCCGGCGAGGAGCTGGCCCGCCTGGTCACGGCCGCCGAGGACGCCGGCTGGGCCGGCCGCGCCGACCTCGCCCGCCGCGCCACCCGGGCCGTCCTGGCCCGCGACGCCTCGCCCGCCGACCGGGTACGCGCCCGGCTCGCCGTGATCGACGCTGCCGGGCAGCAGGCCCTCGGCGCCCTCGACGAGACCTTCGCCCACGCCATGGACGAGGCGGCCGGGGACCCCTCGCTCCAGGCCGCCGTCCAACTGCGGATCGCCTGGAAGCACAATCTCAGCGACGGCGACCCCGTCCGCTCCCGCGACGCCGCCGCCCGCGCCGGGGCGCTGGCCGCGCTCGGCGGCGACCAGGTCGCCGAGGCCATGGCCCTGACCGTACGGGCCCGTATGGGCCGCATCCTCGGCGACCCGGGCGCCGAGGCGATCCTGGCCGAGGCCCTCGCCCTGCCCGCCCCCGAGGTGCCGCTCGGCATGCGCAACGCCCCCCAGTACCTCGCCGTCCGGCACGCCCTCTTCGACGACGGCCTCGACGACGCCCGCCGCCAGCTGATGGTCCTGTTGCCGGCCGTCCAGCGCACCGGCTCCGCCGAGGACGTCTTCGAGGTGCTGCGCAGCCTCACCGAGGTGGAACTGCGCAGCGGCCGCTGCGAGGCCGCCTCCGCCCACGCCCGCCGGGCCCTGGACCTCACGATCGACGCGGGCCTCTCACCCGGCCCCGCCTGGTACGTCGCCGCGATGGCCGAGGCGATGGGCGGCAGCTTCGCCCGGGCCGAGGGCTACGCCCGGCGCGGCATCCAGGCCTCGCAGGAGGAGCACGACCAGGTCTTCCTCTCCCGCAGCCTGCACGCGCTCGGCCTCGTCGAACTCGCCACGGGAGAGGCGGCGAAGGCCGTCGCCACCCTGCGCCGGGTCGCCGAACTGGAGGCCGCCCAACAGGTGGTGGACCCCTCGATCCTGCGCTGGCACGGAGAGCTCGCCGAGGCCCTGATCGCCGCCGACGCACCCGACGAAGCGGCCCGGCTGCTCGCCTCCGTCCGTACCGTCGCGGTCGGCCTCGGCCGGACCGGGGTCGTCGCGGCCCTCGACCGGGCCCGGGGCCTGTGCCTGTCCGCGCAGGGCGATGCCGACGCGGCCGTGCACCTGCTGGAGACCACGGCCCAGCGGTTCGACGCCCTCCAGCTACCGCTGGAGCGTGGCCGGACGCTGCTCGCCCTCGCCCGGGTCGAGCGCCGCCGACGCCGCCGGGCCCCGGCCCGCGCCGCGCTGCGGGCGGCGGCCGAGGTGTTCGACCGGGCCGGGGCCACTCCCTGGACGGAGCTCGCCGGGGAGCCGGCCCCCGGTGAGATCGCCGGCGCGCAGCTACCGGCGGCCGCGACCCTGACCGATGCCGAGACCCGGCTCGCGCTGCTGGTCAGCCAGGGCGCCAGCAATCAGGAGGCCGCGGCGAAGCTGTTCCTCAGCGTCAAGACGGTGGAGGCGCGGTTGACCCGTATCTACCAGAAGCTCGACGTACGGTCCCGGGCCCAGCTGGTCACCGCGCTGCGCACGCGGTGACCGCACCACCGGTGGTAGCGCCGCTCAGCAGCCGAGGTTGTTCCCGGGCGTCACGCCGAGCAGCTGCGTGAAGCTCTGGTACTTCGAGATCCGGCTCTGGACCTGGGCGGGATTGCCGCCGTTGCACTCCAGGGAGCCGTTGATCGAGCGGATGGTCTCCCCGAAGCCCGCGCCGTTCACCATGGCGGCGTGGGCGGTCATCGTGCCCGGGCCGTTCTGGGTGTTCCAGTACCAGAGCGCCGTCTTCATGGCGACGGCCGGGTCCTGCTCCACGAGGTACGGGTTGGCGAGGAGGTTGATGCCGAGGGCGTCACCGGCCGCCTTGTAGTTGAAGTTCCAGCTGAGCTGGATGGGCCCGCGGCCGTAGTAGGCGGCCTGCCCGGCGGGACAGCCGTAGGGCTGGGTCGCGTCGCAGTAGTGGGGGTAGTTGGCGGTGTTCTGCTCCACGATGTGCACGAGTCCGCCCGTCTCGTGGGAGACGTTGGCCAGGAAGGCCGCGGCCTCGCGCCGCTTCACGGTGTCGTCGCCGGTGTTGGCGAAGCCGGGGTAGGCGGAGAGCGCCGCGACCAGGCCGTTGTAGGTGTAGAAGGGGTTCCGGTTCGGGAACATCTGGTTGAACTGGGCCTCGGAGACCACGAATCCGGTGGGGTTGCCCGGGTCCGGGTCCTGGCCACCACCACCGCCGCAGACGCCCTGGTCCGACCAGACGCCCCACTGGCCGGTGGTGCCGGGCGTTTCGCCCTGGGTCCACCACTTCGCCTGCCAGTTGTGGCCGCCGTGGGAGGCGCTCATGCCGCCCGTGTAGACGGCCGAAGAGGCCCAGGCACCGGCACAGGCGGGTGCCGCGGCGGCGGGGGAGGAGGGGAGGGCGATGGCGAGGCCGACGGTGACGGCTGCGGCGGCGGCCAGGGAGAGGGCGCGGCGGCGAAGCGCACGGATCACGTAACTGCTCCTTCAGTGGGGGGAATTGCCGTGGGGGACAACAGTGCCCACTGAAGCGAGAATGGTCTGAACCTGTCAAGGTCTAGACCAAATGAAACGCGCCGGGATCACGCGTGACGCGTGACACCGGCGCGAAATCGAACCGATCAGCTGCCCGAGGAGAGGTTCCCGGAGAGGACCGGGATGTTGCTGGCGATGTGCGAGAGGGCCTCGTCACCCTTGGCCTGGGTGGAGTTCTCGGCGCACTGCTGGTTCTGCGGGTTCGACAGGACGTTGACGTCCTGGACGCCGATGTTGGCGAGGATCGCGACCAGGGACTGGGCGTTGACCTTGGCCGGCAGGCCGACGCAGAGCTTGTTGAGCGAGCCCTGGATGGCGCCGAGCTGCGGGCTCATCTTGCCGTGGGTCTCCTGGTTGCCGTACAGCTGGGCCGCGCCGTTGCCGTTCACGGTGTTGATGCCGTTGTCGTTGCCGATCGCCATCGCCGGGGAGGCGACTGCGGCACCCGCGCCGAGCACGGCGGCGGTGGCGGCTGCGGTGGCCATGAACTTCTTGAGCATGTGGGGATCCTTCTGTCGCACTGTCGCATGAGATAGCTGCCCTCGGCGGGACGTGCTGATCAACTGTCGACAGTGCTCGGGGTTATCCCCACTCACCCGGGTGGCCCAATGCCGGGTTGAGCCACCCCCGGCCGCGACGGCGGGGGCGAGCTCCTCGTGTCCGAGGGTCAGCCGGTCTTGCGGCGGACCTTCTTGTTCTTCCCGCCGGGGCCGCTGCTGGCGCCCTGGACCTTGGCCCGGCTCTGGTGCGCCTGCTGGGACTGGGCGTTCGCGGCGTTGCGGTCCAGGGCCTCCCGGAACTTGCGCTTGGCCGCGTCGGCGGGGGACTCGTCCTGCGGGGTGTCGGTTTCGTCAGCCATTTTGTCCTCCTGGGGTGATCAAGCCGTTTCAGTCTGTCAGGTGACGCCCCCGCTGACCAGCGAGTTCCCCTATGCTCCAAGCATCGCTTGGGGAGGTCATAAGTTTTGATTATGGGGTCATAAAGAGATACCGGGTGCTGAGTTAGGCTTACCTTCGTTTAGGGTTCCCCTTGATCCACCTTGCCGTCAGTCGAAGGGAACCTCTGCCATGCCTCGCCCTCTGCGGGTAGCAATCGTCGGTGCCGGCCCCGCCGGTATCTACGCCGCCGACGCGCTGCTGAAGTCCGAGGCGGCCGTCGAGCCCGGCGTGTCCATCGACCTCTTCGAGCGGATGCCCGCCCCCTTCGGCCTGATCCGGTACGGCGTCGCCCCCGACCACCCCCGGATCAAGGGCATCATCACCGCCCTGCACCAGGTGCTCGACAAGCCGCAGGTCCGTCTCTTCGGCAATGTCGACTACCCGAACGACATCGGCCTCGACGAGCTGCAGTCCTTCTACGACGCCGTGATCTTCTCCACCGGTGCCACGGCCGACCGTGCCCTGACCATCCCGGGCGTCGAGCTCGACGGCTCCTACGGCGCCGCCGACTTCGTCTCCTGGTACGACGGCCACCCGGACGTCCCGCGCACCTGGCCGCTGGAGGCCGAGAAGGTCGCCGTGCTCGGCGTCGGCAACGTGGCCCTGGACGTCGCGCGCATCCTGGCCAAGACGGCGGACGAGCTGCTGCCGACCGAGATCCCCGCGAACGTCTACGACGGGCTCAAGGCCAACAAGGCCCTCGAGGTGCACGTCTTCGGCCGCCGCGGACCGGCCCAGGCCAAGTTCAGCCCCATGGAGCTGCGCGAGCTGGACCACTCGCCCACCATCGAGGTCATCGTCAACCCCGAGGACATCGACTACGACGAGGGCTCCATAGCCACGCGCCGCGCCAACAAGCAGGCCGACATGGTCGCCAAGACCCTGGAGAACTGGGCGATCCGCGACATCGGCGAGCGCCCGCACAAGCTGTTCCTGCACTTCTTCGAATCGCCCGCCGAGATCCTGGGCGAGGACGGCAAGGTCGTCGGGCTGCGCACCGAGCGCACCGAGCTCGACGGCACCGGCAACGTCAAGGGCACCGGCAACTTCACCGACTGGGACATCCAGTCCGTCTACCGGGCCGTGGGCTACCTCTCCGACGAGCTGCCCAAGCTTCCCTGGGACGTCGAGTCCGGCACCGTCCCGGACGAGGGCGGCCGCGTGATCGAGGCCGGCGGCCACCTGCAGTCGACGTACGTCACCGGATGGATCCGGCGCGGTCCGGTCGGCCTGATCGGCCACACCAAGGGCGACGCGAACGAGACCGTCGCGAACCTGCTGGCCGACCACGCCGAGGGCCGCCTCAGCGAGCCGGCCGCGCCCGCGCCGGAGGCCGTCGAGGCCTTCCTCGCCGAGCGCAGCGTCCGCTACACGACGTGGGAGGGCTGGTACAAGCTGGACGCGGCCGAGAAGGCCCTCGGTGAGCCCCAGGGCCGCGAGCGCGTGAAGATCGTCGAGCGCGAGGGCATGCTCGACGCCAGCGGAGCATAGTGTCGCGAGGGCCGGGACCCCGACGGGGTCCCGGCCCTCTGCACGATTTGGTGCGCTCGGCGTCGGCGCCGTCCGGGCAAGGGGACGGGGAGCCGCCTCAGACGCCCCGGTCCCGCTCCAGCACGCCCCGTACGAAGGCCGCCTGCCCGGCATGCTGGAGGTCGTCCGTCAGTACGCTGACCAGGCGCACCCCGAGGGTGACCGGCGGGTCCCAGCGCTCGTCGACCACCCGTTCCAGGTCGGTGGCGGCGAGCCCCCGGACGAACCGCGCGGTCCGCTCGTGCACCGCGTCGAAGTACCCCAGCAGGAGCTCGCCCGAGTCGACCCGGACGGTGTAGACGTCCCGCGGTGAGTGCCCGTACCCGGTCGCCCCGGCGGGCAGCGGCAGCGCGAACCGGTCCGACCACCTCTCGGAGTCCCACACCTGCTCGGTGTCGGCAGCGTCCGCGAGGTGGTCGTCCTGGACGCGGGTCAGATGCCAGATCAGCCAGGTGATCGAGTTCGCCGCCGGGTCCACGCGGGCGTTGAGCAGCTCCGCCGGGACCCCTTCCACGACCTCGTGCACGATCTCCCGGATCCGTCCGAACCCGTCGGCGATGACCTCCGTAGCCTTCATGCACCCACCATGCAAGGCCGGGGGCCCCGGCCGCCGCGAGCGACACGCGGGGTCAGCCGGTGGCGTCCGCCTTCTCCGCCGCCCCGGCCGTCACGGCCTGCTCGGGCGCCGGGGCCGGCTCGGCCGAGGCGGACGGTCCGGAGGCCGCAGCCCGGATGCCGTGACCGTTCCGCAGGCCGATCCAGCCGATCACCGCGACCAGTGCGAAGGCCACGGCCCCGATCCCGAAGGTCAGGGTGAAACCGGACTCGGCGGGCAGCGGCGGGACACCGGCCGGCAGGTGCTCGATGGTCCTGGAGGCCAGGATCGTGGTGACGACGGCGCTGCCGATCGCGCTGCCCGTGGAGCGGGAGATCGAGTTGATGCCGTTGGCGATGCCGCTCTGGTGGTGCGGAACGCTGGACATGATCACGGCGGGCATGGCGGCGTAGCCGAAGCTCACGGCCGCGCCGACGACGAGTCCGGCACCGATCACCGACAGGCTGTGCCCGTGGTCCAGGACGAGCCAGGCGAAGCCGACCGTGCCGAGCGCGGCGGCCAGACCCAGCGCGGTGCGCGGACCGCGGTGCCGCACGATCTGGCCGCCCACCGGCGAGGCGAGCAGCGAGACGATCGCGCCGGGCAGCAGGAACTGCACGGAGGCGCGCAGGATGGACGCGTCGAAGCCGTATCCGGTGAGCGCCTCGGGCATCTGGACGAGGTACGAGACGCCCAGGAAGTTCGCGAACATGCCGAAGCCGACGAGGACGCCGGCCAGGTTGGCCATGAGCACCGGGCGGTGGACGAACATCTTCATGTCGACGAGGGGCTCGCTCACCCTGCGCTCGACGAGCACCCAGACGGCGGCCATGACGGCGGCGCCGGCGAAGCTGCCCAGCGTGCGGGCGGAGCCCCAGCCCCACTCGTGGCCCTGGGAGATCGGCAGCAGGAGCAGCAGCAGGGCGATGCCGAGGGTCAGGGCGCCGAGGAAGTCGGTGCGCCCGCCGGTCTTGTGCCGGGTCGCGGGGACCAGGAGGACGACCGCGAGCAGGGCGAGGAGTGCGAAGCCGGTCGCCATCCAGAAGGCGTTGCGGTAGTCCGCGCCGGACCCGGAGGTGAGCAGCCCGGTCGCGACGAGCGCGAGCCCGCTGCCGAACGCGAGCGTGCCGCTGACCAGGGCCATCGCTCCCGGCAGCTTCTGCGGCCGGACCTCTTCGCGCAGGACCGAGAGGGCCAGCGGGAAGATCGCGGTGGCGGCGCCCTGGAGCACCCGGCCCAGGATCAGCAGCGGGAGCGAGGACGCAAGGGCGGCGATGACGGAGCCGGCGACCATGACGCCGAGCACGGCGACCAGCGTGGGCTTCTTGCCGTGCTGGTCACCGAAGCGGCCCAGCAGCGGGGTGAAGACGGCGGCCGACAGGAGGGTGGCAGTGGTCACCCAGCTCACGTTGGCCGTCGTGGTGCCGAGGTCCTGGCGGATCAGGCCCAGGATCGGGACCGGCAGGGTCTGCATCATCGAGACGACCATGGCGGCCAGGCTCAGGGCGAAGACGATGACCGTCTCGTTCCGGTGCCCGGCGGCCGGGGTGGCGGGGGAGGGGGTGCTCATGGCTGGGGGTGACCTTCTTCGTGTTTCGGAGCTGAAGAGCTTCGGAACGCAGATGTTTGACTTCATCAAGTAACTCGAACGACGGTAGACGTCGATAGTTCAGGTGGTCAAGTAAACAATTGATAATGTGAAGCATCCTGAGTACGCTCCAGGTATGAGCGACACCGCCACGCAGACCCCCACCAAGCTCCAGCTGCTGGAGCTGCTCGCCGCGATCGGCACCGCCCAGTGGCGCGAGTTCGCGGCCGCCGCGGCCCAGCACGGCCTCACCTCCACCCAGGCCAGGGTCCTCGCCCAGCTCGACGGCCCCGTGCCGATGCGGGGCCTTGCCACCCTGCTGGTCTGCGACGCCTCGAACGTGACCGGCATCGTCGACCGCCTGGAGGCCCGCGAGCTGGTGCGCCGGGAACCCGACCGCGCCGACCGGCGCGTCAAGAACGTCGTCGCCACCGACGCGGGGCGTGAGGTGATCCGCCGCGTTCGGGAGGAGATGCAGGCGATGCACGGTGCGCTGGACACCCTCGACGAGACCGAGAGCGCGACGCTCTACGCCCTGCTGGGCCGCCTGCGCCCCTCGATGGAGAAGGCCTGATCGCCATGGGGACACCGAGCGGCGGCGGGATCCGCATCCTGCGGGCGGCCGACCGCACGGCCACCGTGTGGAAGAACGGCGGGGGAGTCACCCGGGAGATCGCGGCCTGGCCCGAGGACTCCGGCATGGACGACTTCGGCTGGCGCGTGAGCCTGGCCGAGGTCGCCGCCGACGGGCCGTTCTCCGCCTTCCCCGGCATCGGGCGGACCCTCACCCTCGCCGAGGGCGCGGGCATGGACCTCACCGTGGGGGGCGTACGCCGGCTCGTGGACGAGCGGTACGCGCCACAGGACTTCCCCGGGGACGAGCCGACCCACTGCCGGCTGCTCTCCGGCCCCGTGGTGAACTTCAACGTGATGTACCGCCGGGGCGCGGTGGAGGCGCGGACCGCCGTCGTACGGGGCCGGTCGGCCCGGACGGTCGCGCCGGGCGAGACGCTGCTGGTGGTCGCCCTGGAGGGGCCGGCCGTGCTCGAACGGCCGGGTGGCCTCGTGGAACTCCTCCCGTACGACGCGGCCCTGGTGACGGGACCGCTCGACTGCCCGGTCCGTACGGACGGGCGCGCGGCGGTCGTCCTCCTCGGCCCGGCCCGCTAGCGGATGCCGAGCTTCACCCACTTCGCGGTGCTGGGCACCCCCTTGGCGTTGAGCAGGAAGAGCATGTAGTACCCGGGCGGGGCATCGGCGGCGCTCGGCGGCGTACGGAGTCCGACGGTGGAGCCGTGCACGCCGGTGATCCGCAGGTCCAGGTGGCGCTGGCTGGTGTTCACCGAATGGGTGACGGTCGTCGGAGCCAGCAGCACCGCGCGCGCGACGTCCTTCGCCGTCGAGCTGGAGACCTGGAAGGTCGCGCCGTGGCGCAGGTCGCCCGCCGGGGCCCGGTCGAGCGCCGGGCGGGGCCCCCGGTGCAGGTAGGCGGGCTCGTAGAGCTCGATGCTGCCGTCCATCCCGTCCTTGATGTCGGGGTCGTTGGCGATCTGCTGGAGCTCGTCGCCGGTGACCATCATCCGGCCGTCCGGCAGGACCAGGGCGTTGGAGTGGTAGCCGCGGGGCAGCCGCTGGGCCGGCCCCAGCGTCCAGCGGCCGCGGGCGTCGCGCAGTTCGATCTGCCGGTACTTCAGGTCCGCCTTCGGGTTGAAGGGCCCGTTGCCGTAGTTCCGGGTGTCCAGGGCGCCGTTCACGGTGAGCAGCGTTCCGTCCGGAAGGATCAGGGTCCCGTCCTGGGTGCGGCCGAAGGCCCTCGGCTCCTCGATGCTCCAGCGGCCCCCGGACAGCCGGTAGGTGAGCGGATCGCGCGGGTCGCCGCCGAGCACCAGGACGGAGTCGGGGCCGCGGAAGCCGGCCGGCAGCGGCACCGCCGAACCGTAGCCGCGGAAGTCCGCGGGCCGCCGCGGCAGGTCGGTGCGGGTCTCCTCGACCGGGTCGAACAGCCACTGCTGGTCGGCGTCGCGGCCCAGTCCGTAGATCTTTCCGTCCCGCAGCGAGAAGAGGTGCGGATAGTCGTTCCGGAACGGCGCGTCGGAGCGGAGCCGCTCGGAGGGGACGTTCGCCGGGATGTCGTACGAACGCCAGGGCACGGGACGCCCCAGCGCGGGGAAGCGCTCCACCACCGGAGTCGGTGTGCCCGTACCGCGCTCGGACTGGCCGGACATGATGATCTGCCGGCCGTCCGGCCCGGTCACGACCGAGGGGTACCAGCGCCCCACGGACATGTCGCGGTTGCGGAACCACTTCTCGGTCCACGGGTCGAAGACGAAGGACAACTTGGCGCCGCTGCCGCCCTTCCCGCCGACGTTGCCGCCGAACACCCCCACCATTCCGTTGGGGAGGTACGAGTGGCCGGCGCAGAAGAACGGCGCCGGGCGCGGGGCGTAGCTGCCGTCGGGCATCAGCACCACCGGCGGCGGCACGTTCTTGAAGGCCCTGGCCCCGGTCCCCTTGGCGGGGTCCCAGAGGTAGGCGCGGCCCGCGTTCGTCCGGCCCACCGTGTTGGTGGGACCGGTCTCCTTGGTGGGGTCGGCCTCCACGCGTTCGAAGGAGAACAGCAGGACCTTGCCCGTCGGCAGCTGGGCCACGTGGACGCCGAAGTCGGGCGAGGGGAAGTACTCGGTGAACCGGCCGAACCGGGCCGCGGCGAACTTCGCGTTGGCCGTGCGCTGGGACTCCTGCAGCGAGATCAGGCTCGACGTGCGCCTGGACTGCGGATAGCTCTGGGTTCCCCTGGCCGCGTCGCGCAGCCGCGCGTGCGCGCGGGCGTGCTCCTCGCCGAGCACTGCGCCCTCGTCGCCGGTGTGGTGGGCCGCGGCGAACGCCGGAGCGGGTCCGGCCGGGGCGCCGGACAGAGTGGCGGCCAGAGCGACGGCGAGCGCCAGCACCGACAGGAGGGCGGAGCGTGGTGGGCGGGACATGGGACTCCTCACCGCAGGAGGGTCCGGCGCCCCGGCCGGCTCCGGACCCCGCTGGTTGCCTGAAGGATCTCGCCGATATTAGGACAAACAGGAGCGGGTGATCGGTGCGACTCGATGCGCCGGGCCGCCTGGGGCCATTCGGTGGGGTGTTTTGGGTTGGTTTATCGTTTCTGCGGTGATGCTCTTCGGCCATCGAGGTGAGACCGCGTGCCCGTCGACCGGACGGGTCCGCCACGGGCGGCTATCCATGGCGTTGTGATCAAGTCGCTCCGTACCGGATTCACCGCAGCCGCCGTGACCGCAACGCTTCTCGCGCTCACGCCCGCCGCCGGGGCCTCGCCCTCGGCCCCCTCGGCCCCCGAAGACCAGGTGAGCGTGGACGTCGCCACCGTGAACGGATCGGGCTGCCGGCCAGGCAGTGCCACCGTCGCCGTGTCGCCGGACAACTCGGCCTTCACCGTCACCTACAGCGAGTACCTGGCCCAGGCCGGCGGCGGCGCCCCCGCCGTCGAAGGCCGCAAGAACTGCCTCCTCTCCCTCGACGTCCACGTCCCGCAGGGGTACACGTACGCCGTGGCCAAGGTCGACTACCGCGGCTTCGGCAGCCTGCAGCCCGGCGCCGTCGGCACGCAGAAGGCCAGCTACTACTTCCAGGGCATGAGCCAGACCGCCTACCGGACCCACAAGTTCAACGGCGCGCTCGACGACAACTGGCAGGCGACCGACACCACGGGCATCGAGGCCCTGGTCTTCGCCCCCTGCGGTGAGCAGCGCAACTTCAACATCAACACCGAACTGCGCGCGGAAGTGGGCACCTCGGACCCGTCGCAGACCAGCTTCATGGCCCTCGACTCGACGGACGGCAGCATCAACAGCGTGTACCACTTCAGCTGGAAGCAGTGCCCCGTGCGGCGCTGACCCGGGACGGGCCCCGGGCCCCGGTCCTCGCCCTGCCCACCCGCAGGGGCTCGCCGCCGCGCGGGCCCCTGCGGCACGTCAGGCCGACGCGCGCCGCACCAGTTCCGTGGCGGTGATCACCGGACGGGGCGCGGTCCGCTCGTCCGGACCGACGTTCAGGGTGTCCATCAGCAGCCGTGCCATCAGCCGGCCCATGCCCTCGATGTCCTGACGTACGGTCGTCAGCGGCGGGTCGGCGCTCTCCGCCACCGCTTCGGCGTCGTCGAAGCCCACCAGCGCCACGTCCCCGGGAACCGTGCGGCCGCTCTCCCGCAGCACGCGCAGCGCGCCGGTCGCCATCAGGTCGTTCCCGGCGAAGACGGCGTCGATCCCGGGGTCCCGGTCCAGTAGTTCCGCCATCGCACGGGCCCCGCCCGCCGGGGTGAAGTCCCCTTCGGCGAACAGCTCGGGGCGGCCCGCCGCGAGTGCGTCCCGGTAGCCGCTCAGCCGGTCGGCCGCCGAGGTCTGGTCGAGCGGCCCGGCGATGTGCGCGATCCGCCGCCGGCCCTGCGCCAGCAGGTGGCGCACGGCCTCCCGCGCGCCCCCGCGGTTGTCGGCGTCCACGTAGGTCACGCCGTCGTGCTCCGCGGGCCCGATGGTCCAGCCGGGGCGGCCGCCGAAGACCGTGGACATGCCGATGCGGCGGATGATGGCGGGCAGCGGATCGTCGGCGTGCAGGGAGAAGGCGAGGGCTCCGTCGACGTGGCCGCCCGCCAGGTAGCGCTCGATCCGGTCGTAGTCCCCGCGGTCCTCCACCAGCAGCAGGACCAGCTGGGTGTCGTGCGCGGTCAGCTCCTTCGCGATGCCGCGGACCTGACGCGAGAAGAACGGGTCCGAGAAGATCCGGATCTCCGGCTCAGGAATGATCACCGCAACGGCCCCGGTGCGCCGGGTGACCAGGGTGCGCGCCGCGTGGTTGGGGATGTAGCCCAGCTCGCGGATCGCCGTACGCACCCGGTCCGCCAGGTGCGTACGGACCCCGTCACCGCCGTTGACCACACGGGACGCGGTGGCCCGGGAGACCCCGGCGTGCGCCGCGACGGCCTCCAGGGTGGGACGGCTGTCGGGACGCGGCTCGGTCACGGATGCTCCTCCACGGGTCCACGGACGGGCGGTCGCACGGTGCCGCCCCACGCCGGACAGCAGCGTAACCGGTGATCGCCCCTGGGGGTGGGGTCAGGGCGAGAGCGGGCTCGAACCCGACGGGACGGCTTCCTCGGGAGCGACCGGTCCGGGTGGTGTGCCGTCACCGAAGGGACGTCCGCCCAGCGCCGCCCGGCCGTGCGGATCGAGCCAGCCCGACAGGTCCGGTCCGCAGGGCACGATGCCGCTCGGGTTGATGTCCTCGTGGACCAGGTAGTAGTGCCGCTTGATGTGATCGAAGTCCACGGTGTCGCCGAACCCGGGGGTCTGGAACAGGTCGCGCGCGTAGGCCCACAGCACCGGCATCTCCGCCAGCTTCTGCCGGTTGCACTTGAAGTGGCCGTGATACACGGCGTCGAAGCGCACAAGAGTGGTGAACAGCCGTACGTCCGCCTCGGTAATGGTGTCGCCGACCAGGTACCGGGAGGCCGAGAGCCGCTCGGTGAGCCGGTCGAGATGGGCGAACAGCCGCCCGTACGCCGAGGAGTAGGCCTCCTGGGTCCCGGCGAAACCGGCGCGGTAGACGCCGTTGTTCACCTCTTCGTAAACGGCCTCGTTCACGGCGTCGATCTCCGCCCGCAGCGCGGGCGGGTAGAGCGCCGGGGCGCCCTCGCGGTGGTACGCCGCCCACTCCAGGGACATGTCGATCGTGATCTGCGCGAAGTCGTTGGTCACCACCTTGCCCGTCGGCACGTCGACGATCGCCGGAACCGTGATGCCCCGGTCGTAGCCGGGATCGCGGGCCAGGTAGGCCTCCTGGAGCCGCTCGATGCCGAGCACGGGGTCGCGGCCGCCGGGATCGAGGTCGAACCGCCAGCTCCGCCCGTCGTGCGTCGGGCCCGCCACGGCCATCGGCAGCGCCTTCTCCAGTCCGAGGAGCCGCCGTACGATCACCGCGCGGCCGGCCCAGGGGCACGCCCGGCTGACCACCAGCCGGTAGCGGCCCGGTTCGACGACGAAGCCGTCACGTCCATCGGCGGTGATCCGAGTGGTGATGTACCGGCTGTCGCGTGCGTAGGCGGCGCCACGCTGCACATAACTCACGCCAGGACCTGCCTTCCGTGTGCCGCTGCGGGTGCGGTTCTGCTCGACCGTGCCGGGACGGATACGGAGGGTGACGCCCGGCATGTCTCCGTACGGCGGATACCCGTCCCTTCGCCCGCCAAGCCGGAGCCGGGTCGGGCCCTGCCTTCGGCTCCCCCTTCGGCCCGCACGGGTCAGAGCTCGGGGAGGAAGGGCAGGTAGTCGGCGTCGGGACCGGAGGGGATCACGGCGTAGCTGCTCTCGGGGAGCTCGTTCCACACGCCGGGCAGGTCCCCGAGCGGCTCGGAGACCACGAGACGGGTCTCGTCCGAGACCTCCCTGAGATAGGGCAGCTCGGGATGGAGGTGGCGGACGGTCTCGGCCCTGCTGCTGTAGTACAGCGTCCGGGACTTTCCCTGGCTGGAGTAGCGGAAGGCCCAGACGCGCTCGCCGTCGCTCACCGCCACCGTCATCTGGAGCGGCTCCGGCACGCCGTGCTCCTTGCCGAGGCGCTCCACCAGGCCCGCCATCCTGGCCACCGCACCGGGGACGTCCTGGTCGAGGCCGAAGGTGACCGCCAGGTAGAACATCACCTCGGAGTCCGTGGACCCCTCGATGCACGGGAAGAGCGCCGGATCGACGGCCATGCAGAGGTCGCGCTGCAGCCGGTGGAACTCCGCGATCGCCCCGTTGTGCATCCACAGCCAGCGGCCGTGGCGGAACGGGTGGCAGTTGGACTGCTGGATCGCCGAACCCGTCGAGGCGCGGACATGTGCGAAGAACAGCGGCGAGCGGACGTGCGCGGCGAGTTCCTGCAGGTTACGGCTGTTCCACGCCGGGCCGACGTCCCGGAAGACCGCCGGTGTGCCGTCTCCGTCCGCGCTGTACCAGCCGATGCCGAACCCGTCGCCATTGGTCGGTTCCGCGCCCATCCGCGAGCGGAGGCTCTGGTTGATCAGCGAGTGCTCCGGGCGGTACAGCACGGTGTCGAGGAGCATGGGCGAACCCGAGTAGGCGAGCCACCGACACATGCGCACCATCCCCTTCGCGATCTGCTCCGAGCCTAACCCCACCGACGTCGCGGTTCCCGCGGGGCGGGCTGCCCCGTGGCGACCGGGGTGGCCGGGGCGGCCGTGGTCGCGGCCGTGGTCGCGGTCGCGGAGGCGGCGGTCAGGAGAAGAGCCAGCGCGTCTGGCTGTACCCGCCCTTGCCGAAGCCGAAGGCCGTGCTCGGGCGCACCGCGAAGACCACCGCCTCGCCCGCGTCGGGGTTCACGAACACACCGTCGCCGACGTCGAAATGCCACTCGGAGCCGTACTTCGCCTCCCAGGCGGCAGCGAGCCGGCGCAGCCGTTCGGGATCCCTGACCCGGTCCGCCCTGCCCTCGACGACCAGGTCGAACCCCTCGTGCAGGGTGTTGGTGCCGGTGGTGAGGACCACGTGCGCGTTACCGCGGAGGTTCTTGGCCTTGCGTTCCTCGGGCCCGGTGCAGAAGTGCAGCGCGCCGTCCGCCCAGACGCCGATGAGCGGGGTGACGTGCGGCCGCGCGTCGGGGCGAACGGTCGTCAGCCAGTACAGCTCCGCCGTGGCCAGCCGGCTGACGGCGTCCCGCCACGGCACGGCCGTCGCCTGCTCGTCGCTGTAGCGCGCGTCCAGCTCGGCGCGGGGTTCTTCGTCGGGCATCGCGTGTCCTCCTGCTGCGGCTTCCTGCTGCGGCCTCCCGCTGCGGTCGGTCCCCAGCCTGTCCCGCCCCGCCCGGGCCGTCCACCGGACGCGCGGCGTCGTCCACGCGGACGGGTGCGTGGACGACGCCGGGCCCGGGAGGGGGCGGTCAGTGACCGAAGTCGAACCAGTTGACGTTCACGAAGTCGGCGGGCTGGCCACTCGTGAAGGTCAGGTACACGTCATGCACGCCCGTGACCGCGGTGATGTTGGCCGGCACCGTGCGCCAGCTCTGCCAGCCACCGGTGGACGCGACCGAGAAGCTGCCGATCGGCGCCGAGGCCGGGTTGTCGAGCCGTACCTCGACCAGCCCGCTCACCCCGCCGGCCGCGCCACTGGCCACGCGCCCGTGGAACTGCCGGGCCGGGGCGGAACCGAAGTCGACCCCCCGGAACAGCGCCCAGTCGCCATTGCCGATCGCCGCGAGGTTCTGGCCGCCGCCGCTGTCCGCGGTGGTCTCCCTGGACACGCCCGACTGGCCGTCGTACGACTCGGCCTGGATCGCGGTGTAAGCGTCGCGGTGCCCGGGCGGGGTGGTCGGCGGCGTCGTGGGCGGAGTGGTGGGCGGGGTACTGCCGCCGGTGGAGCGCAGGACGGACACGTAGTCGACGACCATGGCGTGCCCCGGCTGGGTGCCCGCGTCGGGGCCGCCGCCGAAGGCGTCCGGGAAGCCGCCGCCCATGGCGACGTTCAGGATGATGAAGTAGCCGTGGTTCGTGGCGTTGGTCCAGGTCGTCGCGTCCACCTGATTGGCGCGCACCGTATGGAAGTTGAACTCGTCGACGTAGAAGCGCATCTCCTCGACCGCCGTCGACCGGTCCCACTCGACGGCGTACGTGTGGAAGCCCGCCTGGCAGGTAGCCCCGGGGCAGACGCGCTGACCGCCGATTCCGGAGGTCTCGTTGCAGGGGCCGCCCGGGGTCGTGCCGCAATGCAGGGTCGCCCAGACGTTGTTGAGGCCCTGGACGTTCTCCATGATGTCGATCTCGCCGATGCCCGGCCAGTTCCACCAGTTGCCCCGGTAGGGGGCGCCGAGCATCCAGAACGCCGGCCAGTAGCCCTTGGCGGCGGGGCCCGTCACGTTCGGCATCTGGATACGGGCCTCCGAGCGGAGCTTGCCGCCCGCCGGGGGCTCGAAGTCGGCCCGCCGCGTCTCGACGCGGCCCGAGGTCCAGTTGCCGGCGGCGTCCCGGCGCGGGGTGATGCGCAGGTTGCCCGCGCCGTCGAGGGAGACGTTGGAGGGGGCGGCGGTCATCGTCTCGATCTCGCCGGTGCCGAAGTTGGCGGGTCCGCCGGGGTAGGAAGTGCCGGTGGTGTACTGCCAGTCGGCGGTGTTCACCCCGGAGCCCGCGGGCCCGTCGAAGTCGTCCAGGAACACCCGGGACCAGCCGGTGGGCGGGGCGGGAGCCGCGGCGCTCGCGGGCAGGGCGACGGCGACGGCCGCGGCCGCTGTGGCGACCACGGCGATCGTGCTGAGCGCGGCTGCGACGGCCCGCCGGACCGTCGGTCGCTTCCTGCCGGATATCTCGTGCATGCGTGCCCTCTCTGAAGCGCGCCGAGGCGCGGTGCGGGGGGAAGGGTCAGCGGGTCGGCCGTCTTGAGAGCGCTCTCAGAACGGCGCCGCTGGACACTGTCCTCCGCGCGCTCACGGGCCGTCAAGAGATTGAACCGGCAAAGCACTTGCAGGGCGGGGGAGTTCAACCAGTGAACGCGAGGAGCCCTGGTCGACGGTGATGCCGCCGACCGGGGCCCGTACCGCGCCGCCCGCCGGTAGGTGCCCGTCGGTGCGTGGCCGCCGCCCGCACCCGCAGGTCGGTCCCCACCCGCCGGTCGGTCCCCCCCACCCGCCGGCGGCCGCAGCGGCACGGCGCTCACCCGTCCGGACCAATCCGCCGTACCTCACGGCGGCGGACCGATCACCTCTTCCGCTCCGGGCAGGTCGTGCACCGAGGCCGCCGTCCCGGTGAGCGGCAGCAGACCGGCCAGCGGGCACGGTACGGGCATCTCGTGGTCGACCTCCCACTGCCCGACCTTGTTCTTGCCCGCGTGGTCCATGGTGCAGACGGCGTACAGGTTTCCGGCGCAGCCCCGGCACAGCAGCGGCCGGTGACCGGTCATCACGGCCGGTCCGGCGTGCCGCCCGCGGCACGCTCTTGTAGCGTCGGTCGCGACAGGACTCCCGGTGATCCGACCGGAGTCCACCGGCCGGTTCGCGTCCGCGGAACACGTCCCGTCAGCGCGCCGAGCCACCCGTGTGCCGCCCGCGTCGGTGCCGAGCCGGTCCGCCCCTCGCGACGCGACCGGGCGCACGCGCAGCCCCCGTGAGAGAGGCCGTGCCGATGTCGAAGGATGTCCCGATAGCGAGCCTGCTGCGTGTGGAGCGGGGCGTCGCCGCCCCCGAGGAACTGGCCGCGATCGCGGTCGTCGTCGCGTGTTACGCCGGGCGGAGTCCCGCCGGCCGGGAAACGGCCGACGGGGCCGGGCGCGGCCGCCGGCGTACGGCACTGGCAGCCGCCGGCTGCTGGGCAGGTTGCTGGGCCTGCCGCTGAACCCCTTCCGCCGGCCGCACGCACGGCCGGCGAAAGCGGGAGCGAGGTGGTCACGCCCGGCGCAGCACCGTAGAGAGGACCTCGCGCAGCGTCGCCGGAGCGTCGGCCACCGCGCCCTCGGAACGCCAGGCCACGAACCCGTCCGGGCGTACGAGCACGGCGCCCTGGGCGCTCATCGCGTGGGCCTCCGTCCAGTCGGAGCGTCCGTCCTGGACGAGGTCCACATCCGGTCCGGCGCCGATCGTGTAGGCCTCCAGCCGCACCGGCAGCTGCTCGGCCACCTGCTTCGCGGCCGCCTTCCACGGCGTGCCCGCACCGCTGAGCAGCACGAACGAGCGCTCGTAGAGGTCCAGGGTGGAGATCCGCTCACCCGCCCTGACCACCCACATGTGCGGGGCCCGGGTCCCGGTGTCGCCGACCAGCCGGAGGTTCTCCGGGATGACGGGCCGTCCGGGATCCCCGCCGACGAGCGCGCCCGACGGGTAGCAGTAGCCCATGGCCGTGGTGAGGACCCCGCTGCCCGGCCCGCCGCCCATGGTGGGCGGCGGCGCGTACCCCGGGTGGCTGTGCTCCGCCGAACGGGCGGACGCCCGCTCACTGGTGGCTTTGGCCACCGGCAGCCGCTCGGCCTCGTAGGTGTCGAGCAGTTCGATGCCGGCCGAGCCGTCCAGTACCGCGGCGATCTTCCACGCCAGGTTGTGCGCGTCCTGGATGCCCGTGTTGGAGCCGAACGCCCCGGTGGGGGACATCTCGTGGGCCGCGTCGCCGGCCAGGAACACCCGTCCGGACGAATAGCGCAGTGCCACCCGTTCGGCCGCGTGCCAGGGGGCCTTGCCACCGATCTCCACGTCCAGGTCGGGTACGCCGATCGCGTCGCGGATCTGGTCCACGCACCGCTCGTCGGTGAAGTCCTCCAGGGTCTCGCCCTGCTCCGGGTGCCACGGCGCGTGGAAGACCCAGTGGGTCTTGTTGTCCACCGGCAGCAGCGCCCCGTCCGCACCGGGGCGCATCAGGTAGCAGACGATGAACCGCAGGTCACCCAGGACCTCGACGAGCTTCTCCGAGCGGAAGGTGACGCTCACGTTGTGGAACAGCTCGCCGTTGCCCGTCTGGGGGATCCTCAGCTGCTCCCGGACGGGAGAGCGCGGGCCGTCGGCGGCGATCAGGAAGTCGGCGCGCACGGTGATGTGCTCGCCCGTCTCCCGGTCCTTGACCACGGCGTTCACCCCCGTGGCGTCCTGGTCGAAGCTCATCAGCTCGGTGGCGAAGCGGACGTCGGCGCCCAGCTCGCGGCTCTGTTCGGCCAGTACCGGCTCGATGTTGTTCTGGCTGCACAGGCACCAGCCGGTCGGACTGAAGCGGGCCAGCGCCCCGGCCGGATCGATCGACTTGATCAGCCAGTTGTGGTCGCCGTCGGTCAGCGACCGCGCCTGCAGAATGCCCTGGGTTCCCTCCAGTACGGACGCCGCCCGGCGGATCGCGCGCTCCGCCCCTGCCGTGCGGAAAAGCTCCATCGTCCGGGCGTTGATGCCGCGGCCCCGCGGGTGCGCGGAGGTACCGGAGTGCTTCTCGACCAGCAGGTGCCTCACTCCGTGGCGGCTCAGGAAAAGCGAGGTGGACAGGCCCACGAGGGAGCCGCCCACGACGAGAACCGGTACGCGAACATCGGCGTTGTCTTCCATCAGCTGCGGGCTCCTGTTTTCTGTGTGGGGGAGTGGAGTCTTTATGCCCCCGATCCGGGATAAGGCCCAGTTGATTCGTCGGTTGTCACCCGCTTGATCCTGACATGTAGCGGTACGTCCCCACCCGGACGACGATGAGCGACAGCGGCTCCCCCTGAGACGCGCCGGCCTGCCGTTCCCCATCCAGGCGGCCGCCGGCCCGGGCGGACGCCACCGGTGACGGACGAGGGGTCCGTACGCGATGGATCTCCACCCCCTCATGAAGGAGTGAGTAGATGACAACCACCCTGTCCGAACGGGTGTCGCAGTCAGCCTTCGACGGCTCCATGCTCCGGGTCGTCCTGCTGATGGATCTCCACGAGGGGACCCAGCAGCAGTTCTTCGAGGCGTACGAACAGCTCCGCCACGACATCGCGTCGGTTCCGGGCCACATCAGCGATCAGCTGTGCCAGTCCTTCGAGAATCCCTCCCAATGGCTCATCACCAGCGAGTGGGAAAGCGCCCCGCAGTACCTCGCATGGGTCAACAGCGAGCACCATGCCGAGCAGGTGAAGCCGCTCGGCGCGTGCGCCCGCGCCATGCGGCCGCTCAAGTTCACCGTCCTGCGGGAGACCGGCCGCGGCTACGACCAGGCGGCCCGCCCGGCCTCGGCCCGGCTGCAGGACACCCCCCGGCTGGGTGCGGGCATCGTGCGCCACGCCCTCACCTTCACCGTCAAGCCGGGCAGCGAGAAGGACGTCGCGGCCATCCTTTCCAGCTACGCCTCCCCGGCCGCCCGGGTCGACGACCACACCCGGCTCTGCCGCACCTCGCTGTTCATGCACGGCAACCGGGTCGTGCGGACGGTGGAGGTCCAGGGCGACCTGATGGCCGCCCTGCGGCACGTCTCCGAGCAGCCCGAGGTTCGTGCTGTGGAGGAGGCCATCAACCCCTACCTCGAGAAGGACCGGAACCTCAACGATCCGGAGTCCGCCCGCATGTTCTTCATGCGCGCCGCACTCCCGGCGGTCCACCACATCGCCGCCCCCGAGCCCGAGACTGCCGAGGTGCAGCGGCACGCGCTCTTCTACCCGGCCAAGCCCGGCTGCGGCGCGGCACTGGCCAAGTTCCTGGCCCGGCAGGACGAGGCGGCCGCGCGCCACCCGGCCAGCCCCGTTCGGAGCAGCAGCATCTTCCAGCGCGACGACATCGTCGTCCGCCTCATCGACGTCCGCGGCCCGCTCGACGCCGAGCCCGAGACCACCTTCGGTATCTCGGGACCGCGCAAGGCGGCGGTGCTCGAACGCCTGACGGTCCGGGCCGGCAAGCGGGCCCGCCCGGCGGACCACACGATGAAGCTGATCACCGACCGGCGGGCAGCCGCGGAGTCCTGAACCTCCCCGGTCCGGCCGCCCGGCCCCCAGTGCCACCCGCCCCCCATCCACCTCATCCGCAGCCAGGCTCTCCCCACACGCAGGAGGAACCCGCCATGACCAAACAGCCCCCACGCATCGTGGACCTCACCGAGACGCCCCCCAACCGCCGCCGCGGCGGTGACCTGCGGGCGGTGCTCACCCCGACCTCCGTGGGTTCCACCAGTGGGTTCATGGGCCTGGCGATCATGGCCCCCGGGGAGTCGATCGCCGAGCACTACCACCCGTACTCCGAGGAGTTCGTGTACGTGGTCAGCGGCCGCCTGGAGGTCGACCTCGACGGCGAGGCCCACCCGCTGCGCACCGACCAGGGCCTGCTGGTCCCGCTGAACGTGCGCCACCGGTTCCGCAACGTCGGAGACACCGAGGCCCGCATGGTCTTCCACCTCGGGCCGCTGGCCCCGCGGCCCGAGCTCGGGCACGTGGACACCGAACAGGCTCCGCACCCGGAGGGCACCGCGTGGGAGCAGCCCCCGGACCGCACGGGAGCGGTCTCGTGACCCCCCGGCGGGTGGCCGTCACCGGAGTCGGTGTCGTCGCACCCGGCGGGATCGGGGTCCGTGACTTCTGGGACCTGCTCTCCAACGGCCGTACGGCGACGCGTGGCATCACCCTCTTCGACCCGACCGGGTTCCGCTCCCGGATAGCCGCCGAGGTCGACTTCGACCCGGCCGCGCACGGCCTCGAACCGGGCGAGGCGGACCGGGCGGACCGCTACATCCAGTTCGCCCTGGTCGCCGCCCGGGAGGCGGTGAAGGACGCGGGACTCGACCTCACCACGGACGAGGCCTGGCGGACCGGAGTCTCCCTCGGCACCGCCGTCGGCGGCACCACCCGTCTGGAGCACGACTACGTCGCCGTGAGCCAGTCCGGCTCCTGGTGGGACGTGGACCACAAGCGGGCCGGCCCGTTCCTGCACCGGGCGTTCACCCCCGCCACCCTCGCCTCCGCCGTCGCGGAGCAGACCGGTGCGCGGGGCCCGGTGCAGACGGTCTCCACCGGCTGCACGTCGGGACTCGACGCCATCGGGTACGCCGTCCACTCCATCGCGGAGGGCCGGATGGACGTGTGCATCGCCGGCGCGTCCGACTCACCCATATCGCCGATCACGGTGGCCTGCTTCGACGCCATCAAGGCGACCTCGCCGAACAACGACGACCCGGCCCACGCCTCCCGGCCGTTCGACGCCGACCGGGACGGGTTCGTCCTCGGCGAGGGCGGCGCCGTCCTCGTACTCGAAGAGCTGGAACACGCCCGCGCCCGCGGTGCGACCGTCTACTGCGAGATCGGCGGCTACGCCACCTTCGGCAACGCCCACCACATGACCGGGCTGACCGCCGAGGGCCTGGAGATGGCCCGGGCCATCGAAACCGCCCTCGCCCAGGCCGGCGTCGCCGCCGACGAGATCGACTACGTCAACGCGCACGGCTCCGGCACCAAGCAGAACGACCGCCACGAGACCGCGGCGGTCAAGCGGGTCCTGGGCGACCACGCCTACAAGACGCCGATGACCTCCATCAAATCCATGGTGGGGCACTCCCTCGGCGCGATCGGCGCGATCGAACTCGCGGCCTGCGTACTCGCCATGACCCATCAGGTGGTACCGCCGACGGCGAACTACGAGACGCCCGACCCCGAGTGCGACCTGGACTACGTACCCCGCGTCGCCCGCGCCCGGAAGCTGAGCAGCGTCCTGTCGGTGGGCAGCGGATTCGGTGGCTTCCAGTCCGCCGTGGTCATGACCCGGCCGAAGGAGATGGTCTCGTGACCAGCCGTACGGTCATCACGGGCATCGGGGTCGTCGCGCCGAACGGCGTGGGCGCCGACGCCTTCTGGAAGGCGACCCAGTCCGGTCTCAGCGTGCTGGACCGGGTCACCAGGGCGGGCTGCGAGCACCTGCCGCTGCGCGTCGCGGGCGAGGTCCGGGGCTTCGACCCCGGCGCCATGGTCGAGGACCGCTTCCTCGTCCAGACCGACCGCTTCACCCACCACGCCCTCGCCGCGGCGGACCTCGCCCTGGAGGACGCCCGGCTCGGCCGGGCCGACTACGAGGGCGACCCCTTCTCCGTGGGCGTCGTCACCGCCGCCGGATCCGGCGGCGGTGAGTTCGGGCAGCGCGAGCTGCAGCACCTCTGGGAGCAGGGGCCGCGCTTCGTGGGCCCGTACCAGTCGATCGCCTGGTTCTACGCCGCGAGCACCGGCCAGATCTCCATCCGGCGCGGGCTGAAGGGCCCGTGCGGGGTCGTGGCCAGCGACGAGGCGGGCGGACTGGACGCCTTCGCGCACGCCGCCCGGGCGATCCGCCAGGGCAGCCGGGCCATGCTCGTCGGGGCGACGGAGGCACCGCTGGCGCCGTACTCCATCGTCTGCCAGCTGGAGTACGAGGGGCTGAGCACCGGGGAGGACCCGGAGCGGGCCTACCGGCCGTTCACCGACAAGGCCTGCGGGTTCGTCCCCGCCGAGGGCGGCGCGATGTTCGTCGTCGAGGACGAGGACGAGGCCCGCCGCCGCGGCGCCACCGTACGGGCCGTCCTGGCCGGCCACGCAGCGACCTTCACCGGCACCCGGCGACGGGACGTGTCCGGCGAGGGGCTGGCCCACGCCATCCGGGGCGCCCTCCGGGAGGCCGACTGCGCTCCCGAGGAGATCGACGTCGTCTTCGCCGACGCCATCGGGACCCCGGAGGCCGATGCCGCCGAGGCGGCGGCCATCGCCGACGCCCTCGGCGCGTACGGGCGGAAGGTGCCGGTCACGGCGCCCAAGTCCGGTACCGGCAGGGCCTACTGCGCGGCTCCCGCGCTGGACACGGCGGCCGCGGTCCTGGCCCTGGAGCACGGCGTCGTCCCGCCGACCCCGAACGTCTACGACGTGTGCCACGACCTCGACGTGGTGACGGGCAGCGCCCGCGCCGCGGAGCTGCGCACCGCGCTGGTGCTGAGCCGGGGCCGGATGGGGTCGAACGCCGCGCTCGTCGTCCGCAAGGGCGCGTAGCAAGAAGGGAGAACAGGGATGTCCGACCGGCTGACCCTGGAGGAACTGGCCGCCCTGATGAAGAAGGCCGGTATCACCGTCGACCCCACCGAGCTGGCGAGTCGTCCGCATTCCGCCTTCGACGAGTACGGCCTCGATTCGCTGGGCCTGCTCGGGATCGTCGGCGAACTGGAGAACCGGCGCGGGCGGGCCCTGCCCACCCACGCCGACCGCTGCAAGACCCCCGGGGAATTCCTCGACCTCGTCAACCACAGTCTGATGACCGGAGCCTGAGATGCCTGGACACACCGAGAACGAGATCACCGTCAACGCGCCCGTGGACGTCGTATGGGAGATGACCAACGACCTCCCGAGCTGGCCGCACCTGTTCAGCGAGTACGCCTCCCTGGAGATCCTCGAGGAGAAGGGCGACACCACCCGCTTCCGCCTGACCATGCACCCCGACGAGAACGGCAAGGTGTGGAGCTGGGTCTCGGAGCGGACCGTCGACCGCAAGGGCCTCACCGTCCGTGCCCGGCGGGTGGAGACCGGCCCGTTCGCGCACATGGACATCCACTGGCAGTACTTCAAGGTGCCGGGCGGCACCCGGATGAAGTGGACCCAGGACTTCGCGATGAAGCCCGACGCCCCGGTGGACGACGCGTGGATGACCGACAACATCAACCGCAACTCGCCGATCCAGATGGCGCTCATCCGGGACAAGATCGAGAAGCGCCAGCGCGAGGGCCACGCCCCCGCCGTCAGCCGAGTCTGAGACGAAAGGCAGGCACCGGGATGAACCAGCCGCACCGCGCCCTCATCGTCGCCCGGATGGCACCGGGATCGGCACCGGACATCGCCGACCTCTTCGCGGGCTCCGACGCGGGTGAACTCCCGCACCTGGTAGGGGTCACGCGCCGCAGCCTGTTCCAGTTCGGCGACGTCTACCTGCACCTGATCGAGTCGGACCGGCCGCCCGGCCCGGCCATCGCGAAGGTCACCGAGCACCCCGAGTTCCGGGACCTCAGCGACCGGCTGACCGCCTACATCAGTCCGCACAACCCGGACACGTGGCGCAGTCCGAAGGACGCCATGGCCCACGAGTTCTACCGCTGGGAGAACCCCGACGCGAAGTGACCCGCGGCCCGGACGGGACCCGCACACCGGAGTGTGCGGGTCCCGCCGCGCGTGGCCGGTCCGGAAGCCCGGCTGCGGCGGATGCGTGCCGCCGGTCCGGAGCCGGCCGGGCGGTGGCCCACCGAGCGAAGCCTTGCCGAGTGGAGCAGAGAGCAGGAGGAGACGGAATGAACCCGACCGACCGCGACCACTTCCCGGCGGATCCGGCCCGTCCGCACGACGGCGCCGCAGCCCGCGAGTCCCTGCACGTCCTCGTCCTGTCCGGATCCTTGCGCACCGGGTCCGTCAACACCCGCCTCGGCTCCCTGGTCGCGGCACTGGTGACCCGGGCCGGCGCCACCGCCGAGGCCGCCACGCTCGGCGACTTCCCGATGCCGCCGTACGACGGTGACGCGGAGGCCGACGAGGGACTGCCGCCGGGGGCACTCGCCCTGTGCGAGCGGATCGCGGCCGCGCAGGCGCTGATCATCGCCTCGCCCGAGTACAACGCCTCCGTCCCCGGAGTCCTGAAGAACGCCATCGACTGGGTCTCCCGCTACCGTCCGCAGCCCTTCAAGGACAAGCAGACGCTGCTGGTCTCGGCCTCGCCCTCGATGGTCGGCGGCAACCGCGGACTGTGGGCCCTGCGCATCCCGCTGGAGCACCTCGGCGCGCGCGTCTACCCCGACATGTTCAGCCTGGCGGGCGCGCACCAGGCATTCACGGGCGACGGCGCCCTCACCGACCCGGGCCTCGGCGAGCGACTCACCACGACGATCGGCTCCTTCCTCGACCTCGCCGAGGCCGACACCCGCTACCTGTGCCTGCAGCGCCGCTGGTACGAGTTCCTCGGCGACCGCACCGACGCACCGGTCACCTCCCGCGCCCAGGACTGATCATCATCGGCCACAAGGGGTGAGCTATGTTTGAGCGCGAGTGACATGAGTTAGGGAGGCCCTCGAGTGTCATCGGGGCAGCAGGCACGCGCACAAGCGGCTGCGATCACACCAGGGGGTCAGTCGTCCGAGGAGGTTCGCCCCCCGGCCGACCGGCTCCTCGCGCTCTTCGACGGCCGCCGGCTTTCCCCCGGCCAGCGCCGCATCGCCCAGTACCTGATCGACCACCTCACCGAGGCGGCGTTCCTCTCGATCACCGAGCTCGCCGAGCGGGTGGGCGTGAGCCAGCCCTCCGTGACCCGCTTCGCCGCGTCCCTCGGCTTCAGCGGCTACCCCGCCCTGCGCGACGTGCTGCAGCCGATCGCGCTCAGCGCGGTCGCCGGCGCCCCGGACACCCGCGAGCAGATCCGCCGCAATGAGCTGCAGGAAGCCGTCGACGCCGAGATCGAGAACCTGGAGAACGTCCGCAGGCTGCTCGCCGACACCGACCAGGTGCTGAACATCGGCCGCGAGCTGGCGGCCTCGGTGCCGCTGACCGTTCTGGGCCTGCGCATCTCGGTCTCCCTCGCGGAGTACTTCGCGTACGCGGCCCGGCGCATCCACCCCGACGTACGCCTGGTGACGCGCGGCGGCAGCGTCGCCTTCGACGCGCTGCTCCAGTCCCGGGCGGCCGGCGGGACCTGGGTGCTGGCCTTCGCCATGCCGCGGCACGCGAAGGAGACGCTGGCCGCCATCCGTGCCGCCCGCAGTACGGGGCTGCGCGTGGTGCTGATCACGGACCCCACCCTGGGGCCGCTGGTGGACGAGGCGGACGTGGCGCTGACGGCGGGGACGGGGTCCCGGCTGGTTTTCGATTCGTACGCGGCGCCCGGGATGCTGTCCGCGGCCCTGCTGCAGGCCATGGCCGATGCGGATCCGGAGCGGACCCAGGCACGTCTGGAGGGCTACGAGCACGTGGCCGATCAGCACGGCTTCTTCCTTTAGCCCCTTCCGATCTGGTTCACCAGGCGATATTCAGCCCTCGAAGTGCATGAAATTTTTCATACGCTTGCCTACTCGACGGTATATATGTTTACTGGCGACGGCGCTCCGGATCCACCAGATGCCAAGGGGGACCCCCAGTCCTCCCGAACACACGCGCGGCACGACGAACCTCCTCACGTCGCGACCGCGCGTCGGGTCCAGGCTTTGGATCCCGCAGAGCGCCCATGGCGGCCTCGGTCAACCCCTGGGCCGAGGCCGCCCCTCAGAACGTCTCGATCAGAGTTCGACACCCACTCGGAAGTGACGAGAATGCCTCAGACGGCCACGTTTACCCTCAGCCCCGACTGGCCCATGCAGGTCAAGGCGCCAGGGACGCACGACTGGGAGCGCACGGCCACCCGCTGGCTGCGGGACCTGCTCCCGGCCCGCTACGGCGGCTACCTGACGCTCACCCGTCACCACGCACTCCTGGCCCGGCACGTCCAGCTCCAGCTGCAGCACGAGATGCGCGCGGTGCGGGCGGCCCTCCAGACCAGCCGCGCCGAGTTGCCCATGATGGGCATCGCCGAGTCGGTCATCGAGAACTCCATCCGGATGTACGCGGTGGAGCTGGAGCAGCTGGGCCGGCTGGCCCGCGGTGCGCGCCTCGTGTCCGACGCCCTGCTCGTCGGCACCCCCGCCCAGCGCAGGCGCTGACCGGGAGCAGCGACCCCGTCCTCGGGTCGGGAGTCCTCGGTACGGGAGCGGGGGCTCGCTAGCGGGCGCTCTGCGTGGGCTGCCAGGAGCGCAGCCGGGCCGCCACCTCGAAGACGGTGGCACGCAGCGTGCGGATGTCGGTGATCAGGTCGCGCCACTGCTCGTAGGTGGCGTCCACGGCCTCGCCCGAGGCCTCGATGTACGCGACGGCCACCCCGTAGGCGAAGTACTCGTTCGAGTCGGGCAGCGGCCGGAGCAGTACGATGGCGTCGAGCAGCGCGGCCGCGCGCCAGTAGGCGTCCGGGTCGTCCACTTCCAGGCTCGGCGTGTTCACCCGGTGCCGGGCCACGGCGGCGACCAGGGCGGAGTGGTCGGCCACCGCCACGTCCTTGAACAGTGCCTCCTGCCGCTCCAGCAGCCAGCGGTGATCGATGTGCAGTTCCACGCGTCCGAGTATCCCCGCCCGAGGCCCGGCCGTGGGGCGTTTCGGGTCGGGCGGGGACGCCTCTCGGGGTTACGGCTTGGGCAGCGTGCAGCCGGGGCGGTTCAGATCGATCGTGTTGCCGGGGGCTATGCACGGGACGACGATGTACGTCTGCTGCGCGTAGTTGATGCCCTGGCGGACCGTCACGTTGCCGTTCTGGTCGACCTCGCACGGGTTGTTCACCGTGCAGCGGCCGCCGTCCTCGTTGCCCGTGTTGTTGACGGCGACGACCTTGCCGGTCGTCGTGTCGATCACCGGCGAACCGGAGGTGCCGCCGATGGTGTTGCAGGCCGAGGTGTAGCGGACCGAGTCCTTCCAGGTCCAGTCGCCCTCCTTGAGGCGGTAGGCGAAGCCGTCCACGGAGCAGCTGTAGGTGCGCTTCCAGTAGCCGGAGACCACCTTGATCGCCGAGCCCTGGGCCGGGCGGACGTCGCCCAGGGTGAGCGCGGTGATGCCGTACTGGCTCTGGATCTGCGCGTAGGTCCGCGTCAGCCGGTAGATCGAGATGTCGGTGTCGGTCATCGTCGCGTACGCGATCCTGCTGGCGCGGAGCGTCCCGACCTTCGATCCCGCGGCATTGAGCAGGGAGAACGAGCGGGTGGACGGGCGGTCCGCGATGACCTCTCCGGCTGCCGGGAAGCCCGACTCCAGGCAGTGCCCGTTCGACAGGACGAGCGCGAGGTCGCCGGGCTGGGACGCGGGCGCGCGGACGACGGAGCCGGAACAGTTGCTGAGTGCCACGGTGCCCGCGTAGGTGACCGCGACGGCGGTGGCGCCGGGAGCGGTCGCCGTGGGTGCGGAGGGCGCGGTGGGCGCGGCCACGGCGGGGGTGGCCGCCGCTCCCAGCAGGAGCAGGGAGAGTAACGCGCCGACGAGAGGTTTCTTCATGTGGGGGTTCCCCTCTGAATGACATGCGACCGGAGGTCCTCCGGTTGTCATGCGCATTGTTGGGAGCCCAGCTCCAAGTCGCAAGGGTGCATGGCCAGTTGGCGCCATGCCCGGGAGAGGGGTCCCGGGGCGGGCACAGGACTCCCGGATCCGACCTCCGCAAGGGTGTTCCGCCCCGGTGGCTTTGCCTCCTACGGTCGGTGCAGCACAGTTCGGGACCAGGAGGCAACGTGAAGCGCGAGATCGACATCGACCAGCTGGTGACGGCGATGAAGGCGGTCGACGAGGCGGGGCGGCTCTTCGAGGAGGCGCGCGCCGTGTACGAGGCGCGCGGCCTCAAGAGGATCAGCGACGACTTCAAGGTGGCAGGCGGCTCGGTCCAGACCCTCCAGGGAGCCGAGGAGATGGCCCTCGGAGCCCGCAAGTACCTCGCCGAACTGGCGACCGTCGCCGGCTACGCGGCCGCAGGCCTCCAGGAGCGCGCGGGAGAGAGACCCGAGACCGCCCGGGCCGGGTTCCCGGGCATCGCGGGCGGCGGCGCCCGGATGGCCCGCCCGCTGCTCGATCCGACCCTGGAGGGACTGCGGCTGCTGCTGGCCGTCGACTACTTCGAGCCCGCCTTCAAGGCGGCGATCGAGGACGTCGTGCGGGCGGAGAAGGCGACCTACCCCGACCCCGCCTCGTTCCGCATCCCCAAGCGGGCCGACCGCCCCGCCAAGGCCGCCCGTACGCCCTGAGGCCCGGGGGCGCGACGCGCCGAACGGGCCCGACCGGCGTCGCCCGGGGTGCCGGGCCGGTCCGAGGGGGCGAGGCTGGGGGTATGCATCATGCACCCGTCGTCGTGCACCGGATCTTCCCCTCGGGAGGCCGGCAGGTGACCCTGCGGACCTCGAACGGAGAGGAGTCGCTGGGCCTCGCCCGATCCGACGAGGACGTCATCGAGTTCCTGCGCAGAGCCGGCATGCCGGACCCCGACGACGTGGTCCTCGGTGGCACCGAGCTGCTGGTGGACTGGGAAGGGGACACCCCCCACGTGTACGAGGCCGATCTGCCGACCGAGGACCTTCCCTGACCGCCTGACCGCCTGACCGCCTGCGCGCGAGTGCCCGGGGCCGGGGGCCGACCGGGCCGGTCAGCCGTGGTGCAGGCCCTCCAGGACGGCCAGGTCCTTCTCGGACAGGCGCAGGGCGCCGGCGGCCACGTTCGCCTCCAGGTGCTCCGGATCGCCCGTGCCGGGAATGGCCAGCACGTGCGGCCCCCGCTGGAGCGTCCACGCCAGCCGTACCTGCGCCGGGCTCGCCCCGTGCTCCCGGGCGACGGCACGCACCTCCGCGCTCTCGGCACCGTCCGCGCCGCCCTCCCGCCGGGCGCCGGCGATGGAGTAGAAGGGCACGAACGCGACTCCCTGCTCGCCGCAGGCGCGCACGAAGGCGTCCTGCTCGGGCCGCACCCCGATTCCGTACATGTTCTGCACGCAGACCACCGGTGCGATGGCGCGGGCCTCGGCGAGGTGCTCGGGGGTGACGTTGGAGATGCCCAGGTGGCGGATGAGTCCGGCTTCGCGGAGCTCGGCCAGCGCGCCGAACCGCTCGGCGATGGAATCGGTTCCGACGATGCGCAGGTTCACCACGTCGAGGTGGTCCCGGCCGAGCTGGCGCAGGTTCTCCTCGACCTGGCCGCGCAGTTGCCCGGGGGTGGCGTGGCTCCACACCCCGGACGGGTCGCGGCCCGGTCCGACCTTCGTGGTGATCACGAGGTCCTCAGGGTAGGGGCGGAGCGCCGCGTTGACCAGTTCGTTGGCGGAGCGCAGCGGCGAGAAGTAGAAGGCCGCGGTGTCGATGTGGTTCACCCCGAGCTCGATCGCCCGGCGCAGTACGCCGATCGCCCGGTCGCGGTCCCTCGGTACGGCGTCGTCCGCGAACGCCGCACCGGTCTGGGGCAGGCGCATCGTGCCGAAGCCGATCCGGTTGATCTTCAGGTCGCCGAGGTTCCAAGTGCCCGCCGCTGCCGCGGACATCGTCTGTGAGGTCATGCCCGGATGATCCCCACCGGATAGGCTGCCAGGCCATTGATTAAGGCATGACTGAATCCTCGGGGTGGCTGTGCTGGCGGAGCTGGCGTTTTCCGTGACCGACCTGGCGCAGATGCGTTTCGCCGTCGCCCCGATGTGGGAGGTCGGGCCCAGCTACCGGCTACTGGCCTCCGGCTCCACGCCCCTCGTGCACCGGCCCTGGGTCGAGCAGGTGCGGCCACGGCTGACGGCGGCCGGCCTCGACCGGGGCTGGCTCGCCGAGCTGATCCCGCCCTCGGGGTACGTACCCGATTTCCTCAACCCGGCGCCCGCCGGGCCGGCTCCCTCCCTGGCCGAGGAACTGGCCGGCATCCGCGCCACGCCCGCCGCCCGGATCCGCCAGGACCTCGACCGTCTGGGGCAGGAGCAGGGAGGGCTGGGACCGCGCGCACGCACCCTGTACGCCGAGCCGCAGGCACGCCTGGTCAGGGTCACCGAAGAGATCGAGACCTACTGGGAGTTGGCCCTGGCCCCCTACTGGGCAAGGATCCGCGCCGTACTCGACGCCGACGTCTTCCACCGGGCCCGGCAGGCCGCCGAGCACGGCGCGGGTCGTCTCTTCAACGACCTCCACCCCTCGGTGAGCTGGGGCGACAGCGCGCTCCGGCTCGCCCACCGGCACCGCCCCCTGTCCCGCGGGACAGCGGGCTCCGGGCTGCTGCTGATCCCCTCGGTCTTCGCCTGGCCCGTCCCGTTCACCCGCGTGACACCCCCGGAGCCGCCGCAGCTCGCCTACCCCGCGCGCGGCACCGGCTCGCTGTGGGAGCCGCGGTCCGGCGCCCGGGCCGAGGCCCTGGCCGCCGTACTCGGCCGCTCCCGGACCCGGCTGCTCACCGAGCTGGAAACCCCGGCCTCCACCACCGAACTGGCCCGGCGTACGGGGCTCTCCGCCCCCGGTGTGTCCCAGTACCTCACCGCCCTGCGCGAGGCCGGCCTGGTCACCGCCCACCGGGCCGGCCGCTCCGTTCTCTACGCCCGCACCTCCGTCGCCGAGTCCCTTCTCGTTGCCTACACTCCCGGCGTGGAGCGGGGACGATCACAGGGAGGGGAACCATGAGCGAGCGAGCGTGGAGTCTGGAGGAGCACATCGTGGTGGACGCCGCTCCGGCGGAGGTCCACCGGATGGTGTCCGACCTGCGGAACATGGGGCGTTGGAGCCCGGAATGCCGCCGTGTGTGGGTGCCCCGGCCGCCGGCCCGCCCCGGCAGTCGGTTCGTCGGGCTCAACCGGAGAGGATCGTTCGTCTGGTTCACGACGGGCCGGATCAAGTCCCTGAGGGCACCGGAGCAGGCGCCGGACGGCTCCGGTGAGTTCACCTTCGACATCGGCATCCTCGGTCTGCCGATCGCGCGCTGGGGCTACCGGTTCGAGCCGGAGGGCGAGCGCACGCGCGTCACGGAGACCTGGCAGGACCTGCGTACCGGGCGCGGCTCCCGCCTGACCGTGCTGCTCGGCACGGTGTTCGCCGGAACCGGCTCGGACCGGCGCATCGCGGTCAACCGCGCCGGGATGCGCACGACCCTGGACCGGCTGGCGGCCGGCATCGGCGCGGTCACGGAGCCCCGTCCTTGAGGGACCGGCCGAACTGCTCGTCCAGTACGGACAGCCGCCGCCAGTACTCGTCCTCGTCGATCTCCCCGGCGGCGAAACGCCGCCCGAGGATCGCGATCGGCGACCGCTCACCATGGGTGACCGCCCCGCGGCGACCGCGCCAGACGGTACGGCGCAGCACGGTGACGACACCGATGACGACCGCCGCCCAGATCAGCGGAAGGAAAAGGATCCACGGGCCGGGCCCGTCGAATGCGAGGGTGGTGAAGGTGTCCATCGCGGTTCATCTCCTTGGAAGCGCGGACTTTTCGTCTCACCCCGAGCCTCCTCCGCAGGGCCTCGCACGTCGTCGTACGCCCGGCGGCCCTCGGCGTACGCCCGCGGGAGTAGCGGCGGACCGGGGCGTCGGGGTGTCAGGGGTGTCAGGGAGGGGTGTCGTGGGCCGGAGTCCGGTGATCTACACGTCCGTCGACGGCGGTGAGGCGCTGGTGCCGTCATCGTCGAACTGACCGGTGAGGTCGTCGAGGCCGTCCTCACCGGGCCCCGTCCGCCGTCGGGCGCGGCACCCCTCAGCTCAGCCAACCGGGGCGGACCAGGCCGGATTCGTAGGCCAGGACGACCAACTGGGCGCGGTCGCGGGCCCCGAGTTTGACCATGGTTCGGCTGACGTGCGTTTTGGCGGTGAGGGGGCTGACGACCAGGCGGCGGGCGATCTCCTCGTTGGACAGGCCCATGCCCACCAGCGCCATCACCTCCCGTTCCCGGTCGGTGAGCCGGCCCAGTCCGGCCGCCGCCGCGGGCTGCTTCGAGCGGGCTGCGAACTCGGCGATCAGGCGGCGGGTCACCCCCGGGGACAGCAGGGCGTCACCCGCGACCACCGCCCGCACCGCGCGCAGGAGTTCCTCCGGCTCGGTGTCCTTGACCAGGAAGCCGGAGGCACCCGAACGGATCGCCTCGAAGACGTACTCGTCGAGCTCGAAGGTGGTGAGCATGACCACCCGTACGTCGGCCAGTGCATCGTCCTCGCCGATCCGGCGGGTCGCGGTCAGCCCGTCCAGGACCGGCATGCGGATGTCCATGAGGACGACGTCGGGGCGGAGCTCGCGCACCAGACGTACCGCCTCCTCGCCGTCGGCGGCCTCGCCCACCACCCCGATGTCGGGCTGGGCGTCGAGCAGTGCCCGGAACCCGGCCCGGACGAGCAGTTGGTCGTCGGCGAGCACTACGCGGATCACAGGGTCTCCTTGAAGCCGTCGTGGCCGTCGAAGCCGTCGGTCCTCAGCGGGAGCCGCGCGACCACCCGGAAGCCGCCGTCCGGTCGCGGGCCCGCTTCGACGGTGCCGCCCAGGGCCGTCGCCCGCTCACGCATCCCGACGAGACCGTTGCCGCTGCCGTCCGACGCGCCGCCCGTGGCCGGACCGTCGTCATCCACCCGCAGCTCCAGGGCGTGCGGCTGCCAGGTGAGGCGGATCCGGGCGGTGCGCGAGCCGGAGTGGCGCATCACATTGGTCAGCGCCTCCTGCAGGATGCGGAAGGCGGCGAGGTCCACGCCGGGCGCCAGCGAGCGGGCCTCGCCCCCGGCCGAGACGGTCACGGTCAGCCCGGCCGCCGCCGCCTGTTCCACCAGCTCCGGGAGGCGGCCGAGACCGGGCGCGGGGGAGCGCGGTGCCTCGCCGGGGGAGCGCAGGGTGTCGAGCACCTGCCGGACCTCGCCCAGCGCCTCCTTGCTCGCGGCCTTGATGGTGGCGAGCGCCGTGCGGGCCTGCTCGGGGTCGGAGTCGAGCAGGGCCAGCCCGACCCCCGCCTGGACGTTGATCAGCGAGATGCTGTGGGCGAGGACGTCGTGCAGTTCACGCGCGATCCGCAGCCGCTCCTCGTCCACCCGGCGTCTCTCGGCCGCCGCCCGCCCGGCCCGCTCCCGGGCCCACTGCTCCCGGCGTACCCGGACCAGCTCCGCGACGGCGAGCACCGCGAGCACCCATGCGGTGATGCCCAGCTCCTGTGCCCACGGCGTCGGACCGTCCCCGGCGGGCGGGAGCCACCGGTAGAGCCAGTGCCCGATGAGCAGGTGCCCGGCCCAGAGCAGGCCGACGGCGCCCCACGCGGCCCGGCGGTGTCCGGCGACAACGGCGGCGAAGCAGGCCAGGGCCAGGCTGAGGAACACCGGGCCGTACGGATAGCCGGCACCCACATAGACCAGGGTGACGATGCTGACCCCGTACGCCACGGCCACCGGATAACGGTGCCGCACGACCAGCAGAGCGGGCCCGAGCAGCAGCAGGAGCCGGGCGAAGCCGTCCAGCGGCACCCGCCCGCTCTGGGCGTGCGCCGCCCACCCTGCGCCGATCTGCGCGAAGACGGCGACGAGCAGGGCCGAGCGCCAGGCCGGGCCCCGCCCGGTCCGCTCCACCCATCGCCGCCACGGGGGACCCGGGCGCTCGCGCAGCTCTTCCATACAGCCACGCTAGACCGCGTCCCCCGTCACCCGCGTCACCCCGGCGTAGCGTTTCAGGCGTACTCCCCACGTAGTACCCGTACCCGACTTTTCGCCCCGCCGGACCGCGGTCCCAGCGGTCGCGGGGTCCGGCCGGCACCTGGTGGTGGAGGCGGACCGATCAGGCTAGGTTGCACGGAACCGGAGGGCGTAGGCAGATCGGCCCCCGGCGCCGACCGACCGCCGCACTGCCGTAAATTGTCCCACGGCCCGCCCGGTAAGGCCGGGCAAAAGGGACGAGTTGGGGCAGGAGTGGGCAGGTCATGGTGCGACGCGGACGTGCGGAAGCGGACCGAGGTGCCACCTCCGCCGCGCCCGCGGTCCTGGGCTCCGAGATAGCCGCCGCGGCCGACGGCGGGAGCGCGGCCCGGGGCTGGCTCCGGCTGGGACGGGACGGCCGCCTCACCGCCTACGCGAGCTGCGCCGAGGGCCTGGTGCGCTGGACCGAGTCCGCGCCCGGCTCCGACCTCTGGCAGGGCCCCGAACTGTTCCCCGTGGAGGGCTGGACCGGCCGGTTCACCCTGGCCCAGGACTCCAACGGCTTCGTCTGGTTCGCCGGTACCCGCTACCGGGACGGGGCGCCGGGCGGCCGTGAGACGGTCATCGCCACCCAGTACCAGACCGGCCGCCCGCTCGGTGACTGGCGCGCGGTGGGCAACGCGTTCCCGGAGCGCAGGCAGGCGGACGGCGGGCAGGGAGAGCCGCGAGAGCAGCAGGAGCAGCCCCTGCCCCCGCCCGGAGACACCATGGTGGTCCCCGACGGCGCCGGTTCGCTCCACATCCTCGCCACCCGGTTCGGCGTGGGAGTACGCGGCCGGACCCGGGGTGCCGACGGCAAATGGGGCAATTGGGCCGACTATCAGGGCAAATGGGTACGAGGGGCTGTCGTTCCTCTGGTGACTGCCCAGGGGCGGGCCGAATTCCTGGCTCCCTTCAAGGGCGGTGCCTCGTACTGGGGCCAGGACAGGCCGGGCAGTGACTTCAGGTGGCTCGGGCGCATGAAGGCCGATGCCGTCGAGGGGACGTACAGCTCCTACGAGACGGGCGCAGGCACCGGTACCTACTTCTGGCGCCACCCGGCGGACGGCGGCGTCATCGCCTACCGCCCGCAGGCTCCCGCCGGTTCGGTGCCCGCGCTCCTGCCGCTGGGAGGCGCCGGCGGCGCAGGCCCGGTGGCCGTCACCCGCACCCACATCAACGGTTACGACTGCACCGTGCTCCTCCAGCGGGGGGCCGACGGCTGTCCGGAGATCGCCGCCTACCCGACGGAGGGCGAGCAGTACGGCACTTGGTGGGCCCCCGTGGGGGACCGGTGCGCGGGGCTGCCGGCGATCGCGCTCGACGCGCGCGGCTCGGTCACGATCGCGATGATCGACATGGACGGCGGGCTACTGATCGCCCGGCAGGATCTGACGGACCCCGGTCTGGCGTTCGGCCCTTGGTGTCGCGTGGGGTGATCCACCTCACCAGGATGCGGGTTTCATCGCGAACGAAGGGCGGCTTCCGCGCCCGTCGCCCCGGGACGGCGGGGAGTTGGCCTGCGCCGTATCCGTGGAAGTCCGCCATTCATTCGCATGTGTGAAGCTTTGAGCGCGTGAAGCGCCCGTGAATACTTGCTCGCCATTAAGTGATTGCCCTACGCTGCGCAGGCGCTGTCAAGGTCGTATAAGTGTGCGGCCGAGGGCGGTGGGGCGGGTCGAGTGTTCGGGGAGCGGTGGGTGACCAGATTCAGGGGCGGGTCTGGCGGCGTGCCGCGGCAACTCCCGGTGCGTCGTGACGAGTGTGTCTATCGAGGAGCTTTCTGAGTGGCAGGTATGCCCCGCCTGAGTGTTGTCGTGCCCTTCCAGGATGTTGAGATATACCTCCAGGAATGTCTGGAATCGATAGCCAGGCAGACGTTCTCCGCGCTTGAAGTGATCATGGTCGACGACGGTTCGACCGACTCCTCGACGGCGATCGCGGCCGACTTCGCCCGCCGCGATCCCAGGTTCAAGCTCCTGCGCCAGGAGCCGATGGGGCCGGGACATGCCCGTAACGTCGGCATTCGCGCCGCCCATCCACAGGCCGAGTTCCTCGCGTTCGTCGACGGCGACGACGTCATACCCGAGTACGCCTACGAGCTGCTCGTGCAGACCCTCGAAGCCTCCGGCTCCGACTTCGTCTCGGGCAACGTGCAGATGATGAACTCCACCAAGAGGTGGCAGTCCCCCCTGCACAAGGCGCCCATGCAGAAGAGCAGGCGCGGCACGCACATCACCAAGGTGCCGGACCTCATCTACGACCGCACGGTGTGGAACAAGCTCTTCCGGCGCTCCTTCTGGGACTACCACTACATCGCGTTCCCCGAGGGCGTGATGTACGAGGACTCCTGGGTCAACATGTTCGCCCACTTCCGGGCCGCCAAGGTCGACATCCTCACGGACATCGTCTACTTCTGGCGTCGGCGCGAGGGCGGCGCGGCCCCCTCCATCACCCAGCGGCACACGGAGTTCAGCAACCTCCAGGACCGCGTCTCCGCCGTCCAGTCGGTCAGCCGCTTCCTCGCCGGACACCGCGCGCGGTCCTATTCGGACCACAAGCGCAAGTACGACCTGGCCTGCCTGAAGTCGGACCTGATGCTGCACCTGAAGGTGCTGCCGGACGCCGACGAGGAATACCAGGACGCCTTCATGCAGTGGGCGAACGAGTTCCTGGACGAGGCCGACGCGGACATCATCCACGACCTTCCCGCGGATGCCCGGGTCAAGTGGCTCCTGGTGCGCGAGGGGCGCCTGAAGGAACTGCTCGACGTCGTCGAGTTCGAGCGCAAGGGCGGGCCGCTGCCCGTTCAGCGCCGCTTCCACCGCTACCTCAACTACCCCTACCTCGGCGACCGTTCGATAGGCCTCGACAAGAGTGCCTACCGGCTCGACAAGGAACTCTCCCTGCACGGCTCGCTGATCCGGGCCGAGTGGGACGACTCCGACCACCTGACCCTCGAGGGATCCGCGTACGTCCGCTTCATCAACGTGCACAAGCGGCACATGTCGATGAAGGCGATCGCGCTGCGCAACAAGAAGCAGGGCCGTGTGGTCGTCGCCAAGGCGAAGACCACCTACTACCCGCAGGCCACCGAGTACTCGCAGCAGAACCGCTATTGCTACGACTGGTCCGGCTTCCAGGTCAGCTTCGACACCAGCCGCCTCAAGCGCAAGGGCGAGTGGGTCGAGGGCACTTGGGACGTGGCGGCCGGCGTGCTGAGCCGCGGCCTGTTCCGCTACAAGGGCATAGCCAGGGGTGGCGCGGGCAGCGCCGCCAACCCGCCCTACCGCTACGTGGACAAGAACATCCGCGTGGTTCCCCTCTTCCTGCAGGGAAAGCTCAAGCTCCGTGTCGAGACGGTCCGCTGCCGCATCACCCGGCACCGGATGGTCGGTGACCACATCGAACTGGGCGGCGTCTACCTGGGTGCCAAGCTCCCGGAGTGGGGCAAGTTCCGGGTGACCAGCATGAGCGGCGCCGGCCGACACGACTCGTGGGTCCACTTCACGCCCGGCGGCGAGGGCTGGTACCTCTTCGTCACCCGCATCCCGGTCAAGGCGCTCGTCCCCGGACACCGCACGAACTCCTCGGACGGGGTCCCGGAGTCCTGGAACACCGGCGCCAACGGCTGGAAGACCACCTTCCACGTCGAGGGGCGCAAGGCCGCCATCTACCCCGTCATGGCGGAGGACGCCACCGACGGCCACTACCGGATGCCGGCCGGACTCCAGACCGAAGCCGGCGACCGCGAGGTCTTCGTGCACCGCAACGGATCCGGCTACGTGGTCCTCTTCGAGCGGGACACCCTGCCGCTGGCGAAGTCCGCCACATGGCGCGAGGACGGTTCGCTGGAGATCACCGTCGGCTACGCCGCGCAGGACATGCTCGACGCGTCCGAGTACGCGGCGGCCCACGTCGTCGTACGTTCCCGAGCCCACGGTGCGGAGCGCGTGGCGCCGATCACCTGGTACGGCGACGAGTTCCGCTTCGTCGTCTCTCCTGCCGCGATGCGGACGCTGGCCGGCGACATTCCGCTGGCCTCCGGCCGGTGGGACTTCTTCCTCCGCCGCCACGACCCCTCCGCCGTCACCCCGGAGAACCGCGCCAACGACCTGATGGTCAAGATGACGCAGGATCTGATCCCCACCCTGCCGAGCGAGATGACCAGCAACGAGCGCCGCTACGAGCTCCAGTCGGAGGCGTACGACCGGCTCTCGCTCCTGGTCCACTCCGCCATGCCGGACGAGGCCCGCGGCCCGTACCGGCAGAAGCTGATGCGGACCAAGACCTACCCGGCGGCCCGCCGCCGGCCCGTGACCCGGGCCGTGCTCTTCGACGCGTTCAAGGGAACCCAGTACTCCGACAGCCCGCGCGCGCTGCACGAGGAGATGGTCCGCCGGGGCGTGGACGTCGAGCACCTGTGGGTGGTGCGCGACGACCAGGTGGACGTTCCCCCCACCGCACGCCCCGTCCGCATGTGGTCCCCCGACTGGTACGAGGCCATGGCCCGGTCCAAGTACATCGTGGCCAACAACCACCTGCCGGACTGGTTCGAGAAGCGTGAGGGACAGGTCGTCGTGCAGACCTGGCACGGAACCCCGCTCAAGCGCATCGGCCACGACATCGAAGCCGTGCACTTCGCGGACAAGCGGTACCTGGAGCGCGTCGAGAAGGAGGTGCAGAACTGGGACATGCTGGTGTCCCCGAACAGTTTCAGCACCCCGATCCTCAAGCGGGCCTTCCAGTTCCCCGGCGAGATGGTCGAGAGCGGCTATCCGCGCAACGACATCCTGCGCCGCGCGGACGGACGCCGGGCGGCGGAAGTTCGCCGCCGGATCGGCCTGCCGCCGGGCAAGAAGGCCATCATGTACGCGCCGACCTGGCGCGACGACCAGTTCTACGCACCCGGCAAGTACAAGCTCGACTTCCGCATCGACCTCGACGAGGCCAAGGCGCAGCTCGGCCACGACCACGTCCTGCTCGTGCGGCGCCACCCCAACGTGGTGGACCCCGTACCGGGCGCCGGCGACGGATTCGTCTTCGACGTGTCCGACTACCCGGACATGGCGGACCTCTCACTCATCGCAGACGTGATGATCACGGACTACTCCTCCCTGATGTTCGACTTCGTCAACACCGGGCGGCCGATCCTGTTCTTCACGTACGACCTGGACCACTACCGGGACACCCTGCGCGGCTTCTACTTCGACTTCGAGCAGTCCGCCCCCGGCCCGCTCGTGTACACCTCCCCGGAGCTGATCGGGGCGATCCGCAACATCGACCGCATCCAGCACGGCTACGCCGCCCGCTACCGCTGGTTCCAGCAGGAGTTCTGCGACCTCGACGACGGTTACGCCTCGGCCCGGCTGACCGACCGCATCCTGATCGCCGGAGGGGACCTCGACCCCGCGCGGGCCCAGGCCCCCGCCGTCGGCGCGGCCGGCGGCAGCGCGCCGGGTCCTGCGGGACAGGCAGGTCAGGGCCAGGCAGGTCACGCAGGTCCCTGGAACGGAGGCACCCTCGGTCAGGTGCCGCGCCAGCCGGTGAGAAGAATGGATTCCGAGCATGTCTAAGACAGCCCAGAGCACGCGCCGCGTCTTCACCGGCGTGGACTCCTCCGGGGCCGTGCCCATCGAGTACAGGTTCTCCCACGCGCGCAACGGCAACCGCCACCTGGTCGTCGTCTTCGCGAACCGCTACGCGACCAACGAGTACGGGTGGGCCAACGGGAAGCTCGACCTGCTCCGGTCCAACATCCTGTGGGTCCGCGACCTGTTCGACGGTGCGAACACCTACTACCTCTGCAAGGGGATGGACTTCTCCCTGGAGCAGTCGGTCGCCGGGCTCATCTCGCGTGTCATGAACGCCCTGTCCCTCTCGCCGGACCAGGTCACCATGTTCGGCAGCTCCAAGGGCGGCAGCGCGGCCCTCTTCTACGGCCTGAAGTACGGCTTCAGGAACATCGTGGCCAGCGTGCCCCAGTTCCGGATCGGCACCCGCGTCAAGGAGGGCAACCCCGAAGCGGTCCGGGTGATGATGGGCGAGGCGACCGAGCAGAACGTCCGCATCCTCGACTCGGTCCTCCCCGACCTGGTGCACAGCGGCGCGAACCGCTCGGCCAACATCTACCTGGTCACCTCTCCCCAGGACGAGCAGTACGCGAGCCAGGTGGAGCCGTTCGTCAGGCTGTTCCAGGGCCACGAGAACTTCAACTTCGTCTACAACGACTCGCCCCTCATCACCGACCACGGGAAGGTCACGCTGCGCAACCTTCCCACTCTGATGGGGCTGCTGAACCTGCTCGTCGACGGCGTCACCCCCCGGTTCGGCATGGTCCGCAACGGCTACGAGGAGCCGCAGCGCGACACGTCGGCCATCGACGCGTACCTGACGCAGACCTCCCTGGTGCAGGGCAGCGACTCCTTCCCCAAGCCGGTGGTGCACACGCCGACGGCGGAGGAGCGGGTCCCGGCGAACACCGTCCGCTTCACCGGGACGGCCCCCGGCGCCGTGCGGGTCAGTTTCTGGCAGGACGGCAAGCACAAGGGTTCCGCGCCCGTCGCCGCGGACGGCACGTGGGTCTGGGAACGCAGCACCCCCTGGCCCAAGGGCAGGCACGTCGTACGGCTGTTCGCCGCGGATGCGAACAACTACCAGACCGAGCGCACCGAAGCGGTCTTCACGGCCGTCGAGAACGCGTCCGCGCCCCTGCCCGAGTACGAGCCGGCGCCCCCGCCGCTGCCGAGGCCGGCGCAGCGACTCGTACTGTCGGTGTCCGCCCCCGCCGCCCACCAGCAGGTTCCGGGCCCCGCCGTCGGCTTCGCCGGCTTCGCCCCCGGCGCCGTCCGGGTGGACTTCCAGGAGGGCGGAGCGGCCCTGGGAACGTGCGAGGTGCGGGCCGACGGCAGCTGGGTCTGGGAGCCCGGCTGGGCCTGGAACCCGGGAGACCACTTCGTCGAGGCCATCGCCGTGGACGCCGTCGGCAACGCGTCCCCCTGGACGGCCGTGCCCTTCACCCTGATGAACGCCTACACCGTCCCTGCCCAGGGCGCCTACTTCAACGCGCGGTACTGACCCCCGAGGGGGTCTCGGGGCGGCTCACCCGCATCACCAGCGGCCGGTGGTCGGACGCCTTGGTGTCCACCACCTTGCAGTCGGTGCGGGGCAGCCGGGTGAACAGGTAGTCGATCTTCGTGCCGTCCTTGAGGGTGGCGCGCCCCGAGCGGGAGCCGCCCTTCTGGTCGCACTCGCGGTACGTGGTGTAGGTCTCCGACGGCCAGATCCAGGCGGACGTGTTGCGGTCGCCCACCGGTGGCGGGGAGTTGAAGTCGCCGCCGAAGACGGTACGGGCGTCCGTGGACGCGGCGGCGACCAGCGAGCTCAGCTGGTCGTCGCGGAAGTCCCACTCCGGATGCTCGGCATCGCTCTCCCTCAGCGAGAGGTGCGCGTTGCACACCCGCAGCTCCTGGGCCGGGACCCGGGCGCACAGGATGCCGCGGTGCAGTCCCACCGTCGGCTGCTCGCTCGGTATCAGCTCCACATCGGTGAGCGCGGACCCCGCCAGCAGGCCGTAGCCGGCCTGCCCGCGCCCCTGCCCGGTGCAGTCGACGGGGGACCTGCGCCCCGCCGCGTCCACCTCGGCGTACGGCTCGAAGGCGGAGTGCCACTGGGGGCCGAGGCTGCGGGCCGAGGAGACCAGGTCCTCCGAGCACACCTCCTGCAGCAGCAGGACGTGGACGTCGGAGTCGTCGATCAGCTTGCGCAGTTGCTGGAACTTCTCCTTCGGGCTCCCGGTCTTCTCGCAGCTCCACTGCCGCACCCCGCACATGTTCCAGGTGGCTATGGAGACCTCGTGCGCCGTGGCGCCGCCCGACCCCACGCCCGCGACCGAAGCCGGAGTCTGCGCGGACGTGCACGCCACCGCGCTCAACAGGCTCAGGGTCGTGGCCGTGCGGCCGAGGCGGCGGCGGAGCGATCCCTGCCGCGGCCACCGCTCGGTCTCCATGTGTCTCTGCATTCGGACATCATTGAGTATGAGCCGGTCAGAGCGTGCATCGGGCCCGGCACAACCGGTTCCGGAACCCGCTCGGGCGCCGTGCGACGCACGTCCGCCACCCCCTAGGCTGGCCCGGTGACGAACGCGAGTACGAGCATGAGCGGTGACCGGGTGCTGTACGGGTGCATGGGCCTGGGCGGGAGCTGGGACCCCGACCCGTACGGGCCCGCCGACATCGATGCCGCCGAGGCCGCCGTCGCCGCGGCCCTCGACAGCGGGATCACCGCCTTCGACCACGCCGACATCTACCGGCACGGGAAGGCCGAGGCCGTCTTCGGCGAGGTGCTCGCGCGCACGCCCGGGCTGCGCGAGCGCATCACCCTCCAGACCAAGTGCGGGATCCGGCTCGGCGACAAGAACCGTCCGGGGATCTACGACCTGCGCGGCGAGACCATCGTCCGGCGCGTCGAGGAGAGCCTGACCCGGCTGCGGACCGATGTCATCGACGTGCTCCTGCTGCACCGCCCCGACCCGCTCGCGGACGTCGACTCGGTCGCCTCGGCGCTGGCCTCACTGCACCGTCAGGGCCTCGTACGGGACTTCGGCGTGTCCAACATGGGCGCCGCGCAGATCGCCCACCTCCAGGCCCGTCTCGACGTACCGCTGGTGGCGAACCAGCTGGAGATGAGCCTGCACAGCCGCGACTGGGTCGAGGCCGGAGTGCTGCTCAACACGCCGGAATCCGCGAACAACGGGTTCCCCTTCGGAACCCTGGAGCACTGCCGCGACCACGGCGTCCGCCTCCAGGCCTGGGGCGCGCTGGCACAGGGCCGCTTCACCGGCCGCGAGCAGACGCCGGCCGAACGGGCCACCGCGGCGCTGCTCGCCGAGCTGGCCCGGCAGAAGGACACCACGCCCGAGTCGGTCCTGCTGTGGTGGCTGATGCGGCACCCGGCCGCCATCGCCCCGGTCATCGGCAGCGCCCGCCCCGAACGGATCCGCGCCTGCCGCGACGCGGCCCTGCGGGAGCCCGAGCTCACGCACGAGGAGTGGTACGAGCTCTGGATCACGGCCCGCGGGGTGCCGCTGCCCTAGGCCGTCAGCCAACCGGCGCCGGAGGGAGGGGGGTTAGCCCCACCCGAGGCCGACCGGTCTGCTGGATGGGACCGCCGGACGCGGTCGACAAGGCTTGCCCCATGACGACCTACAGGAAAAGGGCACTGCTCCTCGCCACGGCCACGCTGGCGGCCGGCCTGACCGCGACCGCCGCACCGGCCGTGGCCGGGGCCGCACCGGCCGGCCCGCGGCTCGACTGGCACCGCTGCACGCACCAGGGAGCCCCCACCGTCCAGGAGTGCGCCGAACTGCCGGTCCCGCTCGACTACGACGACCCCGACGGGCGGCAGATCACCATCGCCGTCTCCCGCATCCGCAGCGACCGTCCCGAGGCCCGGCGCGGCACGCTCGTCGTGATCCCCGGGGGCCCGGGCGGATCCGGTGTACAGCGCCTGACGCAGAAGGGCGACGCCCTGCGGCGCGAGCTGGCCGGGGCCTACGACCTCGTCGCCTTCGATCCGCGCGGCGTGGGCGCCAGCACCACCGCGAGCTGCAACCTCGCCCCCGAGGACCGCTACCTGACCAGCCTGCGCTCCTGGCCGGGCCCGAACGGCGAGATCACCGAGAACGTCGAGCGCTCCCGGCGCATCGCCGAGGCCTGCGCCCTGGGCGGCGGTCCCGAGCTGCGCAGTTTCACCACCGCCAACCAGGTCCGCGACATGGACCGCTTCCGCGAGGCGCTCGGCGAGCGCAAGCTCTCCGCCTGGGGCACCTCGTACGGCACGTACGTGGGGGCCGTGTACGCGCAGAAGTACCCGCGGCGCACCGACCGCTGGGTCCTCGACAGCAGCGGCGACCCCGACCCGAAGCGGGTGGCCCGCGGCTGGCTGGCGAACATGTCGCAGGGCGCGACGGACCGCTTCCCCGACTTCGCCGCCTGGGCGGCCCACCCCGACCGGGACGCGGACGGCCTGCGCCTGGCCGCGGATCCGCAGGACGTCGAGCCGCTCGTCGTGGCGCTGGCCGCCCGCCTGGACCGCGAGCCGCGCACATCCACGACCCCCGGTGTGCCGCTGACCGGCAACGGCCTGCGCCAGGCCCTGCAGAACGCCCTCTACAGCGACTCCGCCTTCGCCTCCTTCGCCGGTCTGGTCAAGGTGGCCCAGGACCCGGCGGGCACCCCGGTACTCCCGAGGGAGCTCGCAGAGCCCATCCGGAACGAGGACGCCGCGCTCATGGTCGGCGTCATCTGCAACGACGTGGCGTGGCCGGACACTTCCATGGCCGCCTACCGGCGCGCGGTCGAGGAGGACCGCACCCGGCACCCGCTCACGGCCGGCATGCCGGTGAACGTACTGCCCTGCTCCTTCTGGACCACTCCCACGCAGAAGCCGACCCGCATCACCGACGACGGACCGTCCAACATCCTCATGCTCCAGAGCCGCCGGGACCCGGCCACCCCGCTCTCCGGCGGCCTGAGAATGCGCGAGGCCCTGGGCGACCGCGCCCGCCTGGTCACCGTGGAACAGGGCGGTCACGGGCTGTACCTCGGCAACGGCAACGCGTGCGGCAACCGCGTCGTCACCGAGTTCCTCACGAGCGGCCGCCGTCCGTCGCGGGACACGGAGTGCCCGAACTGACCCCGCCACGCCGCCACATCGGCCCTTGGATTCGTACGCGTCCGAGGGGGCTGCGAGGTGTCTCTTACGTGCACAGCACTCCCTTCTCCCCGGCCGGGGCCAGATCCGCGCGAGCCCGTATGGGCCTGACCGAGGCGCAGGTCGCCCACTCCATGGCGGCCTGCGGCGCCCCCGTCCACCCCCAGTCGGTCCTGGCCTGGGAGCAGGGCGTCCAGGTGCCGTCCGACCGGCAACTCTTCGCCCTCGCCGACGTCCTGTGGTGCGACGCCACCGCACTGATGGGCATCGAACCGCGCACCCTCGCCGAGCACCGGCTGGCTCGCCGGCTCACCGTCGAGCGGCTCGCGTACCGGATGGGCATGGACCCGGCCGAGTACCGCGCGGCCGAGTCGGCGCAGCACCGGAACGGGGACGCCCGGCAGACGAGGGCCCTCGTGGAGGCCCTCGGGCTGTCGCTGAGCGCGCTGATCGGGATCATGGGCCGGGTGGACGAACTGGCGCAGCACCTGCGCTCGGCCGTCGACGGCCGCTGGAAGCCGCACGTGGAACCGGTGTCGGAGATCGTGGTGGTCGACGCGACCGCGGTGGGCGATGCACTGCGCGCGATGCACGCGGAGTTCGCCGCCTTCTCGGAGCGGTACATGGGACACCTGGTCGCCCGCAATGACGACGCCCGCCTCAAGGAGATCGCGGCGGAGCGGGCCGCCTACCTGCGCCGACTCGTCGACCACTTCTGGGAGTTGATCGGTGAGGCGGGCGAGGCGCCGCCGTTTGCCCCGGGGAACGCACTGAGGCCGGCCGGCCGGGGCCGCCCCATGCGTTCCCGGTCGGCCTCAGTGGGCGGCTGCGCCGAAATGCGGTGCGGCCGGCCCCTCTTCGCCGATGTCGTCCCAGTCGATCTCCATGGTGCCGCGGCTGGTGAAGACGTTGAAGAGCAGGTTCAGCGCGATGGCCGTCAGGGCGCCCAGCGTGATCCCGCTGTCGAGCACCGCCCGCAGGCCGTCCGGCGAAGCCGTAGAGGGCGAGCCGGGGGAGGGGGAGCAGTTCGTCGACCGGGTGCGTCTGCGTTCGGGAGGTCCGGGAGGAGGCCCGGGGGGAGGACTGACGGGGCATTCTTGCCATCTCTGCCTTGCCTTCGCGAGGTAGGTGAATGAGAGGGCCGCCGCCCTCCAGCCCCGGGTGGCAGGGCGAGGGCAGGTCGGCTCGTACCGAGCCGACGCCGGGCGGTGTTGCCGACATCGCGTCGCTCTGCACTGTGTACTCATGTCCCGGATAGGCAGGACTCCCTTCGATCGGCATGACGAATTCGCATTTGATCTTGGAATCCGAAGGGATCCGACCGGAGGGCGCTCACCATAGCCAAAGGTCGTGTTTCCTCGCGAGTAACCTCCCGGCAAGGACTCCCGGCCGGAGGCCCTGTCATCGCCCCGGTATCGCGCAACCCGTACGACGTCACGCGCCTCGCCGGGGTGACGGCCGCCGCCGCCGCTCCCCACCGGTGCGCGGCCGAAATCCGGGCCGCCGCAAGGGTCCTCACCGGCCCGGCCGCCGCCCGAGGGCGCCTCCGGCTCCCGGTCCCATGGGCCGTCCGACCGGGACAAGGGCCCCAATCCTCATCCGTACTTGTGGGTACTGCGGCCGAATGGCGCCGGATTTGATAGTTCTGGACTGGTCCGGTGTGAGAAAGCTGCGGGAAGGACACGGCATGTTCGATCTACTGCGCCCGGAGACCGTCGTGTGTCCCTTCTGCAAGGCCACCGCCGCCAACGGCGTGGTACGGACCCTGCGGACCGGGGCGGGGTCACTGTCGGTGACCTGGCACGTGCTCAACTGCCCGCACTACGCCGCCGACCGGATCCTCGCCGAGAACGAGAGCTGATCCCGACGCCCACCCCGGACCACTTCCGGACCGACCGGACCGACCGGACCGACCGGACCGACCGGACCGACCGGACCGACCGGACCGACCGGACCGACCGGACCGGACCGGAGGCGGCGACATGCGCGACAGCTGCCGTGCGGCCAGGATGAGGAGGACCGGCGACGAGGAGCGGCGCATGACCAGCCCAGCTGAACGGGTCCGGCGCGGACGGGCCGTGCGCAAGATCACCGGTCGTGCCTCGCACGGGCGGTGGACCGCCACGCCGGACCGTCCCGACCCCATCGGGGTGCTGCAGCGACAGGCCACCGACCGGGTCCCGGAACTGCTGCCCATCCGCTACGGCCGGATGGCGGCATCGCCGCTCGCCTTCCTGCGCGGAGCGGCCGCGGTCATGGCCGCCGACCTGGCCACCCAGCCCCAGACCGGCCTGACCGTCCAGCTGTGCGGCGACGCACACCTGATGAACTTCGGCATGTTCGCCTCGCCCGAACGCGCCCTGCTCTTCGACCTCAACGATTTCGACGAGACCTACCCCGGCCCCTTCGAGTGGGACGTCAAACGACTCGCCGCGAGCATCGCGGTGGCCGCCCGCGACAACGGGCACGGCGACGACCGGGCCGGGAAGGCGGCCCTCGCGGCGGCCCGCGCCTACCGCCGGACGATCCGGGAGCTCGCCGGCCTGCCCGAGCTGGACGTCTGGTACCACCGGACCGACACCGCCGAACTGCTGCACCTCATCCGCCGACCCGAACTGCGCGACCGGGTGGAGGCCAATCTGGCCCGCGCCCGCCGCCGGACCAGCCTGCGCGCGCTCGGCAGGCTCACCGAGGTCCGCGACGGGCGCCGGCGGATCATCGACGATCCGCCGCTGCTGGAGCCGCTGGCACGGGCCGACTCACGGGACGTGGGCGAGATCTTCGGCAAGTACCGCAGCACCCTCCCCGAGGAGCGCCGCATCCTCCTCGACCGCTTCCGGTTCGCCGACGCGGCACGCAAGGTGGTCGGCGTGGGGAGCGTGGGGACCCGCTGCTTCGTCGTTCTGCTGCTCGGCCGCGACGCCGACGACCCGCTCTTCCTGCAGATCAAGGAAGCCGTTCCGTCCGTCCTGCAGACCCACCTGCCGTCCGACGGGCACGATCACCAAGGGCACCGGGTGGTCGCCGGCCAGCGGCTCATGCAGGCCGCCGGCGACATCTTCCTAGGCTGGACCACCGGACCCGCCGGGCGGCACTTCTACGGCCGCCAGCTGCGCGACATGAAGGGGTCGGCCGAAGTCGACACCATGAGCCCGGGCATGCTCGGCCAGTACGCCGCGCTCTGCGGCCGGGCCCTCGCCCGCGCCCATGCCCGCTCCGGCGACCGCATCGCCATTGCGGGCTACCTCGGGGGCGGCGACACCTTCGACCGCGCCGTCGCGGGCTTCGCGCTCCGCTACGCGGACCGGACCCGCGCCGATCACGCCCTGCTGACCGCCGCCGTCGCCGACGGGAGGCTCACCGCCACCGGCGGCGTCTGACCGCAGCGGCGGCCGAACCCGCCCGGCCTCAGGCGGGCACACCGCCGGCCTGCGCTTCCTGGGCAGCCCGGCGCCGCAGCGCGTCCTCGTCGGTGTCGGCATCGTAGGAGATCAGCTTCGGCAGCAGCGCGGACAGCACCGCCACCGACGCCACACAGGCCAGGCCGCCGCCCCAGAACGCCGAACGGGTACCGGTCCAGCCGGCCATGGTGCCCGCCCGGACCTGGCCGAGCTGAGGCCCGACGCTGTACGAGAGCACCTCGATGCCCGCCAGCCGACCGCGCAGCTGCTCGGGGATCGTCTGGTTCCAGATGGTCGCCCGGCCCAGTCCGCTCACCATGTCCCCCGCGCCCGCCACCGCGAGGCACACCAGCACGAGCCAGATGTTCGCGGACGCCCCGGCCCCCGCGATCGCGAGGCCCCAGACCGTGGCCCCGAACACCACCAGCAGCCCGTGCCGGCGCATCCCGGACATCCAGCCACTGGTCATGCCGAGCAGCAGCGAGCCCACCGCCCCCGCCGCGTACATCAGACCCAGCGCCCAAACGGCGTCGAGCTCGTCCGCGAGGAAGGGGTAGATCGCGTTCGGGAAGGCGAAGAACATCGCCGCCAGGTCGACGGCGTACGTCCCCAGCAGCACGGGCCGGCTCCACGCGTAGCGCGCGCCCTCGGCGATCCCGCGCAGCGACGGACGGTCGGCGCCCTTCGCGGGCGGCGCCGGAGTGAGCCGCAGGCACAGCAGCACCGAGGTGAGGAACCCGAGGACGGTGACGCAGTAGGCGGCGGCGTGACCGGCGTACGCGACGACCAGGCCGGCCACCGCGGGACCGGCGATCGCGCCGACCTGGTAGCGCAGCCCGTTCAGCGCGGCGGCGGCCGTCAGCTGGTCGTGCGGCACGATCCGGGCCATCAGCGAGTCCAGGGCCGGCCGCTGGAGCCCGGCCAGCGCCGACACACCCGCCGCGACCACGTACAGCGGCCACAGCAGCGGATCCGGCAGCAGCGCGTTCACCAGCAGCGCCAGAGCGAGCACCCCGAGACCGGCCTCGGTCAGCAGGATCATCCGCCGCCGGTCCACGGCGTCCGCCAGGGCGCCCCCGTACAGCCCGAAGACCACCAGTGGCACCAGCTCCACCGCGCCCATCGCGCCGACCGCCAGCGGAGAGTCCGTCAGGTGCTTGATCTGCAGCGGCAGCGCGATCATCGCCATGAACGAGCCGAAGTACGTCACCGTCCCCTGGTAGAACAGCAGCCGGAAGTCGCGGCTGGAACGGAACGGGGAGAAATCGGGCAGTACGGCGGCCCAACGGGAAGTACTCACGAGATGCCATCGTCCGTGGACGTCCTGCCCGGGGCAACGCATTTTCTGCGCACCGGCGCCCGTACCGATCACGGACGGGCGAATCCGGCGCACCGCCCGTGGCATCGAGCTTCCGCGGTGGCACTCATGGGTCATGCCGCCGGTGTCAGCGTTCCTGCGTACCGCAGCGTCGTACGCCTGGCGCCTGCTGGTGGTCGGCGCCGCCGTCTACGCCGTCTTCGCCGTGCTCGGCCGGTTCCACGAGATCGCCGTGGCCGTCTTCCTCGGCCTCGTCGTCGCCGCCCTGCTGTGGTGGCCCACCCGGCGCCTCGCACGCACCCTGCCCCGCTCGGTCGCGGTCGCGGTCACCCTCCTCGGCAGCGTGCTGCTCCTGCTGGGCGTGCTGACCCTGGTCGGCACGGCGGTGGCCGGGGAGAGCACCACCTTGGCCCGGGAGTTCCACGAGGGAATCGACAGCATCGAGGAGTACCTGGAGCGACCGCCCTTCCGGCTGAACCCGCACGCGCTCTCCGACCTCCAGTCCCGCCTCGGCGACTACCTGTCGAGCCACCGGTCCGCCGTGCTCAGTCAGGCGCTCAGCGGAGCCGGGCGCCTGGTGCACGTCCTGACCGTGCTCGCCCTCGGGGCCTTCTGTTCGTTCTTCTTCCTGCACGGCGGCGACCGGCAGTGGGCGTGGTTCTGTGCCCAGCTGCCCCCGTCGATGCGCGCCCGCGTGGGCATCGCCGGCGACGCGGCCTGGCGTACGTTCACCGGCTACACCCGCGGGATCGTCCTCGTCGCGGCGACGAACGCGGTCCTGGTGGGAGTGGCGCTCTACCTCCTCGGGGTCCCGCTCGCCGTGCCGCTGGCCCTGCTGGAGTTCTTCGCGGCCTTCATCCCGCTCATCGGATCGCCGGTCGCGCTGGCGGTCGCCGCGGTGGTCGCACTGGCCGCGAAGGGGCCGCTCGTCGCGGGCGTGGTGGTCGCGCTGATCGTGATCATCGGCCAGATCGAGGGCCATCTGCTGCATCCGCTGGTGATGAGCCGGGCGGTCCGGCTGCACCCGCTGGTGGTGGCGATCTCGGTGGTGGCGGGGGCCATCGCCGCCGGGGTGGTCGGCGCGGTGGTCGCGGTTCCGCTCGTCTCGGTGACCTGGTCGGTGCACACGGCGCTGCGCGACGCCCGCCGGCCGCTTCCTGCACAATCGCCTGATGAGTGATGAAGACCCCTACCTGTGGCTGGAAGACGTATCCGGCGACGCGGCCCTCGCCTGGGTCCGGGAGCGCAACGCCGAGACCGTGGATGCGCTGACCGGGTTGCCCGGGTTCAAGGTGCTCGAACAGGAGATGCGCGAGGTACTGGACGACGACGGCCGGATCCCCTACGTGGTCCGCCGCGGCCAACACCTCTACAACTTCTGGCAGGACGCCGACCACGTACGCGGTGTGTGGCGGCGCACCACGCTGGAGGAGTACCGGACGGACCGGCCGGCCTGGGAGGTGCTCCTGGACCTCGACGCACTCGCCGGGGCCGAGGAGGAGAAATGGGCCTGGGCGGGGAGCCGGGTCCTGGCCCCCGAGTACCGGCACGCCCTCGTCCTGCTGTCGCGGGACGGCGCGGACGCCTGTGTGGTGCGCGAGTTCGACCTGGAGACCCTGGAATTCGTCGAGGACGGGTTCACGGTCGCCGAGGCCAAGACCCGGATCGGCTGGATCGACCACGAACGCGTCTGGATCGGTACGGACTTCGGCGCCGGCTCGATGTCCCCGTCCGGCTACCCGCTCCAGGTACGCCGCTGGCACCGCGGCACGCCCCTCGCGGACGCGCAGCTGGTCTACGAGGGCCGGCCGACGGACCTGTCCGCCTCCGGATGGCACGACGACACGCCGGGCTTCGAGCGGGACTTCGTCCACCGGCAGATCGACTTCTGGAACCAGGAGCTCTTCCTGCTGCCGGAGGACGCGGCCGCCCCGCCGCTGAAGATCGAGGTCCCGGACGACGCGGGCGCCTCCGTCCACCGCCGGTGGCTGACCGTCACCCTCAAGTCGCCGTGGCTCGGCCACCCCGCGGGCAGCCTGCTCGCCTTCGACTTCGACGCCTTCCGGGCGGGGGAGCGCGAGGCCGAAGTGCTGTTCACCCCGGACGAGCGCACCGCGCTCGCCGGGTACAGCTGGACCCGCAACCACCTCATCCTCAGCACGCGTGCCGACGTCTCCTCCCGGATGGAGCTGCTCACCCCGGGCGAGGGCCCGGGCGCCGGCGGCTGGCGACGCGCACCGCTGCCGGGGCTGCCGCCGCTGTCCACCACCTCGGTGACCGGCACGGACCCGGACGTGAGCGACGAGTACTTCCACCAGGTCTCCGGCTTCCTCCAGCCCGCCACGCTCTACCGCGGCACGGCCGGCGGCACCGGCGGGAGCGGGAGCGGGAGCGACAACGAGACCGACAACGAGAGCGAGAGCCTCAAGCAGAGCCCGGCGCTCTTCGACACCGTCGGCCTCGCCGTGCGCCAGTACTTCGCGACCTCGGCGGACGGTACGAGGGTGCCGTACTTCGTCGTCGGCCCTGAGGACCGCCCGGGCCCCGGCCCCACCCTGCTCTACGGGTACGGCGGCTTCGAGATCTCCATGGTCCCGCAGTACAGCGCGGTCACCGGACGCGCCTGGCTCGCGCGCGGCGGCACGTACGTCGTCGCGGGCATCCGCGGCGGGCACGAGTACGGGCCCCGCTGGCACAAGGCCGCCCTCGGCGCGAACCGGGTCCGGGCGTACGAGGACTTCGCCGCGGTCGCCCGGGACCTCACCGCCCGGGACATCACCACCCCCGCCCAGCTGGGCATCGAGGGCGGCAGCAACGGCGGGCTGCTCATGGGCGCCATGCTCACCCGCGACCCGGAACTGTTCGGCGCGGTGGTCGCGCACGTGCCGCTGCTGGACATGCTGCGCTTCCACAAGCTGCTGGCGGGGGCCAGCTGGATCGCCGAGTACGGGGATCCCGACAGCCCGGCCGACCGGCCCCACCTGGAGCGGATCTCCCCGTACCACCAGGTCCGGGCGGACGGCCCCGCGTACCCGCCGCTGCTCCTGCTGACCTCGACCCGCGACGACCGGGTGCACCCGGGTCATGCCCGCAAGATGGCCGCCCGGCTGCGCGAGCACGGGCATCCCGTCCTGTTCCACGAGCACCTCGGGGGCGGCCACGCGGGCGCCACCGACCACCGGCAGACCGCCTTCAACGAGGCTCTGGTGCACACCTTCCTGTGGGAGCGGCTGACCCCGCAGACGTGATCCTGGGACGACGCGCCACTCGCCCGGCGCAGCGCGCCGGGCAGGGGACCGGCCCCCGGGCGGCGACCATGCGGTCGGCCTCCGCGGGGCCGGTTCCGGGGGGACCGGAGCATCCGTACGGGGGATTTGCGGGCTCCAGCCGCTGCCGAACGTCGGGTTGTGCCGCACCATCGGCGGATGCAACCCCGGCCCGGGAGGACCCCATGAGCACCCCGATCGCGTCCGCCGCTCCGTACTACGCCCGCTACCGGCCCCCGTACCCGGCGGAGTGCTACGCGCTCCTCGCGGACCGGTTCGCGCTCGACGGGTCCCAGACCGTACTGGACCTCGGCGCCGGACCGGGCACGCTCTCCCTGCCGCTGGCGCCGCTCGCCGAGCACGTCTACGCCGTCGATCCGGAACCGGCCATGCTCGCCGAAGGGTCCAGGCTCGCCGAGGAGCAGGGGCGTACCAACACCTCCTGGCTGCGCGGCGACGCCGCAGGCATCGGCCGGCTGTGCCTGCCCCGGCTCGACCTGTGCGTGATCGGCGGCGCCTTCCACCTGATGGACCGCGTACGTGTCCTGGCCGACCTGGACGGCATGCTCGCCCCGCGCGGCGGGGTCGCCGTGGTCACCACCTCGTCGGCGGGGTCCGGGCGGTCCGGCCAGGGCCCTTCCTGGCCGGCCGTCGTCGACGAGGTGTGCGCACGGTTCCTCGGACCGGACCACCGGCCGGCGCGCCCCGTGGACGAACCGGATGATGCGGTACAGGACTTGACGGACCGTCTTGCGAAGTCGGTGTTCTCCCGTGTCGGGATCACCACGTGGGAGCAGTCCACGCGCTGCACCCTCGACCAGTTGGTCGGCCTGCAGTTCTCCCGTGCCTGCTCCTGCCCGGCCCGGTTCGGCGACCGGAAGGACGCGTTCGAGTCCGAGCTGCGCAGCGCCCTGCTGGCCCACGACCCCGGCGGTACCTACGTCCGGAGCGTGACCGTCACGGCCGCCGTCGCGACGAGGCCGCGACGCTGACCGGGCCCCCGGCTCACCGGTCGGCCGCGGCCCCGGCTCCGGCGTCGGCCCCGGCCCGGGCCCCGGTCTCTGCCGAGGCCTCAGCCGCGGGAGGGCGGTGCGCGAAGCGGTCGGCCGCGCGCCGGCCGCGGCTCGCCAGGGGCAGCACCCCGGTCGCCGCCGCCAGCCCGAAGGGCGGCATGTCGAAGTAGATGGCCTCGTAGGAGCCTTCGGGGACGATGTACGACTCGTGCCACAGGCCCACGTGGCGGCGCAGCTTCCCGGCGCGGTCCTTGCGGTTGATGATCGTCCATGCCTTGTGGTGGAGCATGTCCGGAGCCGACGCGTACGCGTGGAGCTTCTCCTTGGACTCCCAGTACTGGACCACGTAGTAGGTACGGGGCGAGGCGGTCAGCAGGACGTGGCCGAGCAGCCCCCGCGTGGGGTGCTTGGCGAGCTCCCGGAGCATGCGGGGCATGGCCAGGACCACCGGCACCCAGTGGTGGACGGCCCAGAAGTGGTTGATGCGCATGCCGATGAGGAGGACGACGACGTCCCCCTCGGCAGCTGCGGTGGTACGGCCCGGTAAGGGTTTCGCGAACACGCCGGCCTCCCGATCGCCTTGTTGGATAGCTCCGCTGTCCAACCGTCACATGATTGGATAGTGGCACTCGCCAACGGAAGGTTCAAGAGAGTGCGGCTCGCAGAACTGAGTGAGCGGAGCGGTGTGGCCATCGCCACGATCAAGTACTACCTGCGCGAAGGGCTGTTGCCGCCCGGCCGCCGCGTCAGCGCGACGACCGCCGACTACGACGAGGGTCATCTGCGCAGGCTGCGGCTGGTGCGCGCGATGATCCAGGTCGGGCAGGTGCCGGTGGCGAACGTCCGGAAGGTGCTCGGGCACGTCGACGACGAGTCCCTGGGCCGGACGATCCGCCTGGGTGCGGCCCTGTGGGCACTGCCCCGGGAGCCCGAACCGGCCGACGGGGACGGCGACGGCGGAGCCGAGGACGAGGCCATGGCCGCCGCACGTGCCGAGGTGGACTCGCTGCTCCGGGCCCTGGGCTGGTCAACCGCCCGAGAGGTGGGCGAACTCTCGCCGGTCCACCGCTCGTTGGTGGCGGCGGTGGCCACACTGATGCGGCTCGGCTATCCGTGGGATGCCGCACTCATGGCCCCGTACGCGCAGCTGATGCACCAAGTGGCGGTGCGGGATCTGGACTTCGTGGAGACCCACCCCTCGGAGGCGGAGCAGGTCGAGACGGCGGTGGCGGCGACCATACTGTTCCGGCCGGTGCTGAACGCGCTGCACCGGCTGGCCCAGGAGGAGGAATCGGCCCGGCGGTACGGACTGGAATGAGCCGCCGCCGGGTTCCGTGACGCTACTCGCAGGCGACGCCGTCGCCGTCGCGGTCCAGGTGGCGGCCGTAACCGGGGTCTCCGCGCCGCACCGGTGCCGCGCCGGCAGCCCTCGCCGCCGCGCAGTTCTTGTAATAGGCGCTGCTGCTGCCGCCCCCGCCGGACGACGGGGAGTCGTCGGGATCCTCGCTCGGGGGGCTGCTTGCCGGTGCCGGGCCGGCTTCCGGCCGGACGGCGGGCGTGGGGGAAGGTGCGGGTGCGGGTGCGGGACCGGTGGCCGGGGCGGTCGGGGAGGGGCTGGGGCTCGGCGAGGCGGCCACCGCGGCCGGGGCGGTGGCCGTCACGGTGACGGTGACCGTCGGTGCGGGCCGCGGCTCGGCGGCCGCGGGCCGGGCCTTGGGGTCCGAGGAGGCGGCGACCAGGACGAAGAACCAGATCGAGGCGAGCGCGACCGTCACGACCCTGCCGGTCCTGCCCCAGCGGGCGAGGAAGGCCAGCGCGGCGCCCACCGGGGGCACGATGACCGTGGCGACGACGACCGCCGGGACGGCCAACGCCGGCTGCCAGCGCGGATTCGGTGGCGCGACCGGGAGGAAGGGCTGCGGAGGTCGGGGAGGCTGCGGAGGGTGTGGTTGCGGGTACACGGGTCTCCTGCCATGGACATGGAAGAGGAGCGGGCGCCCAGTTAAGCGCACCCGCAGGATCCAGCCATGCGGAACAGGGAAATCGAGCCAGCCGATCGTCCGTCAGGATACCGGCGCCTCGCGCAGGGCGGTGAGCAGCTCGCGCTCGCGGGCGCTGCTCAGGCCGGCCCGGCGGGGGCGTTCCAGCCCCTCGGCGCGTTCCCACCGCAGGAGGTCCTCAAGCACCTCGGCGCGCGGACGGTGGCGCAGCCCGGCCGCGCGCGCCGCGGCCCCGCTGCGGGCGGAGAAGCCGGCCCACTCGGGATCCGGCATCCACATGGCCATCGACTCGGGGCCCATGAAGGGCTCGACTCCCTGGTCGAAGAGCCACTGGGGGTCCGCCACCGCCACCGGACCGGTGTGCCCGGCCACCTGCCGGGACAGGCCGACCCATTCGTCGAAGGGGACGACGGGCCCGACGGCGTCGAAGGTCCCGGTGGTGCCGTCCTGCGCGAGGTCCAGCAGCCAGCCCGCCAGATCGCGTACGTCGACAACCTGGGTCGGCAGGCCGGGGGAGCGGGGAACGAGGAGGGGCTGCTCCACCTCCCGGGCGGACCGTGCCACCCAGTACCCCGACCGCCCGCTGCCGTCGCCCGGCCCGCCGATCAGGCCCGCCCGGGCGACGACGAGCCGGTCCGCCGCCGCGGCGCGCGTGGCCTCCTCGCAGGTGACCTTGGCCTCCCCGTACTCCTCCCGCCCCACGTACTGCCCCTGCGCGGGCGCCAGTAGCGCGGCCGACTCGTCGGCGCCGACCACGCTGTGGTCGGCGTACGCGCTGACCGAGGAGACGTAGGTCCAGTGCCGGGCCCGCCCCGCGAGGGCCGCGAGCGCGCCGCGGACGAAGGCCGGCTGCCAGGACACCTCCAGCACGGCGTCCCAGTCGCGGCCGGGGAGCTCCGCGTAGGCGGAGTCGTGGTTCCGGTCCGCCGCAATCAGCCGCGCTCCGGGGACGACCCCGCCGCTCTCGCCGCGCGCCAGGCAGGTCACCGCGTGGCCCCGGTCCAGCGCCTGCCGCGTGATCTCACGCCCCAACCATGCGGTCCCGCCCAGTACAAGAACATCCATGCGGCCACCCCAGCACACCGCGCGCACGTCCGCATGCCCGTTCGCGCTCGGCGGAGAGGCGCTCGGCGGAGAGGTTGCACGCCGCTGCGCGGAGGCGGGACGCGTGGTGTCCGCGGCCGCCCACCACCGGTCGATCACGGTCATGGCATCGGCCGTCACAGGTCCCGGCGCATGCAGGCACGCGGCCACCGGTCCAGGCCGTGTGCCGCCTCGCGGTCGCGGATCTCCCGCAGAGCGGGGGTGAGCCCGGCGTCGTCCAGGACCCGGAAGCCGCAGCGCGCGTAGTACGGGGCGTTCCAAGGGACCTCGGTGAAGGTGGTGAGGGTCAGGGCCGGTACGCCCCCGCGCTCCGCGAACTCCGCCAGGTGCTCCAGCAGGCCCCGGCCGAGCCCGCGGCGCGCCCGGTCCGGATGGACGGACACCTGCTCGACGTGCAGGTTCCCGTCCACCGGCTCGGCGATCAGATAGGCGCCGGGGGTGTCGGCTGCGTCGACCGACACCCAGGCCAGCCCGGCCCGTCGGTAGGCGGCGAGCTCGTCGAGTGTCAGCGGTTCGTCGTCGGCGATCTCGGGCATGCCGATGTCCCGGAAGCAGCGCCCGGCGGCCCTCTCGATGTCCTGGAGGAGGGTCAGTTCGTCCGGCCGTACGGTGCGGATAGCCATGGCCGCATTGTCGCGGGAGCCCCGCCCGAAGGCACCCGAGTATCGGGCACGCGTCCGGTCCCCGCTCGCCGGGGGCGGCTTCTGTGCTCCGTCCGAGTTCTCTTCGGTGCCCGTTCGGCCGCAGCGCCGCAGGCATGATCATCATTTTGGCGCCACGTCGGTTTGATACGGCTATGCCACGAATGCGACGGAGAAGACCGACCAAGGCGTGGGGCGCCGTGGCTGCGGTGACGGGGGCCATGCTGGTCGTCGCCGCAGCGCCGGACCGGGCGCCCGATGCGGACACCTCGGAGGGGACTCTCGCGGGTGCGTCCCGCGAGGCCGCGGTCACCCTGCTGGTCGGGAGGGTGCTGGACGAGGGCCGCGAGTCCGGCGACGGGCCCTGTGCGGTGCGCATGTTCCGGCCCGGGCTGTGCAGCGGCTGGCAGGAGCAGCGGGTGCGGGCCACCGCGCGCGGGATGGGAGCCGTACTGAAGGAACCCGCCCTCGGTGACACGGTGCAGGCCGCGCGCGTGGAGGTGCTCCCGACGGACTCCGGCGGGCCGCTCCAGATCACCGTCGCGGACGCGGGTCGCCTCACGGACGTGACCGTGCGCGACGGGCGCGGCCGCCATCTGGCCGGCGCCCTCGGCCCGGACAACGGGCGCTGGATCAACAGCGAGCCGCTGCGGGCGGGGGAGACCTACACCGTGCGGGTCGGTGCCCAGGACGCGGCGGGCGCCCCGGTCGGTGTGACCATGGCGTTCCGGACCGCGCCGCCCGTCGACGGGGGCAGGCTGACGGTCGAGTTCGGGCCGCGCCCGGGCACCTACGGCGCGGGCGAGATCGTGACGGCCGGCCTCAGCCGCCCGGTGCCCGCCGGTGACCTCCCGGCCCGGGCCCGACTGGAGCGGGCCCTGCAGGTGACCTCGGAGCCCCATGTCGAGGGCGCCTGGCACTGGGTCGACGAATCGACCCTGCACTTCCGTCCGCGTACGTACTGGCCCGCCCACACCGTCGTCCGCGTGCGCAGCGGTCTCGACGGGGTCGAGGTCGGGGACCACGACTACGGCGGCCCCTCCGACGAGGTGCAGTTCACCATCGCGGACCGGATCGAGGCCGTCACCGACTCCGCCACCCACCGGATGACCGTACGCCGCAACGGACGGGTCATCAGGACGATCCCGGTCACCACAGGCAAGGAGGGGTTCAGGACGCGCAGTGGCATCAAGGTCGTGCTGGGCAAGGAGCCCAAGGTGCGGATGCGCGGCGACACCGTCGGCATCAAGCGCGGCACCAGCGAGTTCTACGACCTGCCCGTCTCCTACGCGACCCGCGTGACCTGGAGCGGCGAGTACATCCACGCCGCACCCTGGTCGGTCGAGGCGCAGGGCGAGGAGAACGTCAGCCACGGCTGCACGGGCATGAGCACCGAGGACGCCGCCTGGTTCTTCGAGACGGTCCGCGAGGGCGACATCGTGGAGGTGGTCAACAGCGGCGGGGAGAAGATGGCTCCCTTCGACAACGGTTTCGGCGACTGGAACGTGGACTGGCGGACCTGGCTGGCCGGCAGCGCCCTCGCCAACATCGACGGGAGCCCGGCGAGTTCACCGAGTACCCCGTCCAGGCTGCACCCGACCACCTGACCCGATCACCGGAGCCGACCCGACCGGGCCTGCCCTACGATCACCACATGATCAAAGGAGTGATGTTCGACTTCTCCGGCACGCTGTTGCGCGTCGAGCCGACCGAGGAGTGGCTCGGCGCCGCCCTCGCCGAGACCGGCATCGCGCCGGCGGAGGCGGAGGAGCACGCCGAGACGGTCCGGCGGCTCACCGAGTACGGCGCGCTGCCCGGCGGGCCGTCGCCCCGGCACATCCCCGCGCACCTCGAAGCCCTGTGGGACCAGCGGGACATCAGTGCCGAGCAGCACCGGGCGGCGTACGGCGGGCTGATCCGGGCGGCGGGCATCACGCAGCCGGAGCTGGCGGAGGCCCTCTACACCCGTCACATGGCCCCCGCCGCCTGGCGCCCGTACCCGGACACCGCACCGACCCTGCGCGAACTGCGCCGACGGGGGCTCCCGGTGGCGGTGGTCAGCAACATCGGCTGGGACCTGCGGCCCGTCTTCCGCACGCACGGCCTCGACGACCTGGTCGACGCCTATGTGCTCTCCTTCGAGCTGGGTACCCAGAAGCCCGATCCGGTGATCTTCCGGGCCGCTTGCGAACGGCTCGGCCTCGCCCCCGCCGAGGTGCTGATGGTCGGGGACGACCGGCGCGCGGACGGCGGCGCGCGGGCGCTCGGTTGCCCGGTGCACTTCGTCGACCACCTCCCGGCCGACCGCCGGCCCGCCGGCCTGTCCCCGCTCCTGGACCTGCTCGGCCCGGCGTAGCGCGCGTACCCGCCGGGCGGGGCGGGGCCATACGGGGCGGCGGCCGCCGGGTCAGCGCCGCCGGGCGATGGTGACCCCGTCGCGCACCGGGAGCATCACCGAGTCCACCCGCTCGTCGAGCGTGATCAGTTCGTTCAGGCGGCGCATCGCCAGGTGGTGCTCCTCCTGGTATGCGGGATCGAGGACGCGGCCGCCGAGGAACACGTTGTCCAGCACCACGAGCCCACCGGGTCGCAGTCGGCGCACGATCTCCTCGTAGTACGCGGGGTAGTTGTGCTTGTCGGCGTCGACGAAGGCGATGTCGATGACCGGCTCGTCGTCGAGCGCGCGCAGGGTGTCCAGCGCGGGCGCGATGCGCAGGTCGATCCGGTCGGCGACGCCCGCACGCTCCCAGTGGGGCCGGCCGATCGCGGTCCACTCCTCGCTGACGTCGCAGGCGAGCAGGCGGCCGCCGGCAGCCAGGCCGCGGGCGATGCAGAGGGTCGAGTAGCCGGTGAAGACGCCGACCTCGACCGCGAAGCGGCCACCGGTCAATCGGGTCAGCATCGTGAGCAGGGCGCCCTCGTCGGAGGAGACCTGCATGTGCGCGGCGCCGGCGGTGGCCTCGCGGGTGGCCGCGGCAAGCTCGCCGAGGATGCCGTCCGCCGGTGTGTGGTGGCCGAGCAGGTACTCACCGACGACGGGGTGGACGGCCTCCAGCTCGCCCCCGTCGATCGCGGCGGTCCACTCGACGGTGAGTTCCTCCCGGGTGGCGAAGCGCACCAGATGGCGGGTGATGACGTCCTGGACCCCGGCCAGCGACTCGGCGTCGACCGCGGTGGCGGTCAGCTCCAGCCGGTCCAGGGTGGGAGTGAGGCTGCAGCTCCCGGCGGTGAGCGTGATGACCCCGCGACCGTCCGGGGTGAGAGCGGTGGCGGCCTTCTGGCCCATGTGCGAGACGAGCTGCTTGATGTAGCGGGCGGGGCGGGTGGTGACGACACGAGCTGTGGCGAGGGGCATCGGGCTCCTTGGGTCTCTCGGATCAAGTGACGAGAATCCTCGCCACTTCCTTGAGGGAGGATTCTGGGGTCGGCGGGAGGAAGTTGTCAAAAGCGTTTAGGTTCGTGGACACTTCGGCTCATGGCAGAAGACCAGCCGCCGGCGAACGAAAGCCCCGCGAACGGGAGCAATGTCCATCGGGACGAGCAACTCCACGACGAGCAGGGCCACCTCGTGCTGCGCTCGCCCGAGCAGTTCAAGGCCCTCGGGCACCCGGTGCGCCACCGCATGGTCAACGTGTTGCGCCAGCGCCCGGCGACGCTGCGCCAGCTCGCCGAGGTGCTCGGGATGAGCAAGGGCACCATCGGCTACCACGTGCGCGTGCTGCGCGAGGCGGGCCTGGTCCGGCTGTCCGAGACCCGCCAGGTGCGCGGCGGTACCGAGCAGTACTTCGCCCTGGTCAGCCATGGCTTCAAGCTGCACGAGGATGCGGCGGTCGGGCAGGAGTTCCTGATCAACGCCGCCCTCGGTGAGATGCTGCCCAGCCGGCCCGGCCAGGCCTCCCACACCGCACTGCGCCACCTGTGGCTGACCGACGCCGAGGCGCACGCGCTGGAGGCCCGGCTGCGCGCGATGGCCGCCGAGCCGCATCCGACGGACCTCGCGCACGGCGAGCCGTACGGGCTGCTGGTCAGCCTCTTCCGTGCCGACGTGCCCAACCTGCCGCCGGACGAAGGACCCTGAGCCTGCGGCCCCGGCTCGCCGGGAACACCGATCGGTGCTCGCACGGTGTGCCATCCTCGGGCTCATGACCGCAACCAGGCCCGGCACGGACGACGGACTCGCGCTCAACCGCGCCCTGTGGGACGTGCGCGCCCGCGTCCACGGCTCGACGTCCACCGACCTGTTCTACGACGTCGAGGCGTTCGTCGCCGGACACCAGACCCTGTACGCGCTCGAACGCGAGCTCGTCGGGGACGTGAACGGCCTGGACCTGCTGCACCTCCAATGCCACTTCGGCATGGACACACTGAACTGGGCCCGACTCGGGGCCCGGGTCACCGGCGTCGACTTCTCGCCGACCGCGATCGAACGGGCCCGCCTGCTGGCCGCGCGGACGGGTCTGCCCGCGACCTTCGTCGAGGCCGACACCCAGCGCCTGCCCGCGACCCTGGCCGGCGGCTTCGACGTGGTCGTCGCCACGTACGGGGTGCTGTGCTGGATCGCCGACCCCGGCGCCTGGATGCGCGGCGCGGCGAGGGCCCTGCGGCCCGGCGGAAGCCTGGTCCTGGTGGATCTGCATCCGGCCTGCCAGGCGGTCGCCACCCTTGATCCGCTCGTGGTCGACTGGCCCTACGGCGGGGGCGCGCCCCACCGGGAAACGGTCACCGGCACCTACGCCGATCCGGGGCTGCGCCTGCCGCCCCGGGAATCCGTGCAGTACCCGTACTCGATCGGCGAGATCGTCACCGCGGCCGCGACCGCGGGCCTCACGATCAAGCACCTCGGCGAACACGTCGCCGCCGAGTTCGACCCCCGCGGCATCCTGGTCCAGGGCGACGACGGCCGGTACCGGCTGCCGTTCGGGGACTCCCACCTGCCCGTCCTGTACTCGCTGCGCGCGGTGTCGCCGGACACGCACTGAGGGGGTGCCCGTCCGGGGCCCTGGTGGCGGCCGACACGCCCTGCGGCCCGACTGTGGTGGCCGCGCACATGGGAGCGGCCCACGGCCGTCCCGGATGATTCCGGGCATGACCAGTGGATTCCCTCCCGTGCCCCACGGGACAGCAGCCGCCGCGGGCCTCGACCCGGCGGGCCGTACCGCCCTGGTGACGGGCGCCGGCAGCGGCATCGGGCGGGCCTGCGCCTCGGCGCTCGCCGAGGCCGGAGCCCTCGTACACGTGGTGGACATGGACGCCGCCGCGGCGAAGTCCGTGGCGGCGGCGATCGGCGGGCGGGCGCACGTGGTGGACCTGGCCCGGGCCGAGGCCGTCGGGGAGCTCCCCGCCGACATCGACATCCTGGTCAACAACGCCGGACTCCAGCACGTCGCCCCGCTGACCGAGTTCCCTCCGGACCGCTTCGCACTGATGCAGCGCGTGATGGTCCAGGCGCCGTTCCTGCTGATCCGCCGGACCCTGCCGTACATGTGCGCACGGGGCTGGGGCCGCGTCGTCAACATCTCCAGCGTGCACGGGCTGCGCGCCAGCGCGTTCAAGGCCGGCTACGTGACCGCGAAGCACGGTCTCGAAGGACTGAGCAAGGTGACCGCAGTCGAGGGCGCCCCGCACGGAGTCACCAGCAACTGCGTGAACCCCGGCTACGTCCGCACCCCGCTCGTCGAGCGGCAGGTCGAGGCCCAGGCCGCCGCACACGGCATCGACGCCGGTCAGGTGGTGTCCGAGGTCCTGCTGGGACGCTCCGCGGTCAAGCGGCTGATCGAACCGGAGGAGGTCGCCGCCACCGTGCTGTGGCTGTGCGGCCCGCACACCGGGTACGTCACGGGCGCCTCGATCCCCCTGGACGGCGGCTGGACCGCCGCCTAGGCCGGATCGGCGCGGTGCCGCTCAGAAGCCCTCAGAAGTCGGGCCGGGTGCCCGAGACCCGGTCCCACAGGGAGCGGGTGGCCCCGAAACCGCTCTCGTGCACCCAGACGTGGGTGCACCCGGGGCATTGCAGGTGGAGCAGGCTGCCGGTGTTGGTGAGCAGGTAGCGCCAGTGCGTGGAGCAGGTGCGCCGCTGCTCGCAGGGCTCGCAGCCGCGGGCGTCCGCGCACTTCGGGCAGGCCACCCAGGCGCGGCGCCCGGGATCGGCCTGCGGGTCAAGCGGCAGCACGGCCGTCTCCGCGAGCGGGCAGCACACCGGCCGCGACCAGCTCGTCGTAGACGCGCTGCTGATCGGCGTCGAGCCCGGAGTACAGCAGGTCGTACGCGGCGTCCTCGCCGAGGAGCACCTCGACCGGATCCCAGTCCGGGCCGAGGGCCGCCATCACCTGGGCGCGCCGGAGCACCTCCTGGGAGGTGAGGTCGACGCTGAAATCGACCAGCTCGGACGCGTCGGGGGCACCGGAGGCGTCGGAGGGAGGGGTGGGATCGTGGGGGGCCATGCCATCGAAGTTAGGCAACCCTTCCTTCCCTGGTCAAGGGAGGGTGGGCGGAGTCACAGCGCCGGGCGGGCGACTGCGCGCGCGACTGCGGCCGGGCGGGGCGACGTGACAAATGTAATGGCCTGTCAAGGTGCTCATCGGTCTGGAGGTTGATGCCCGGTTCGTCCTGGCGGACGAGGCCGGACCACGGGGCGGCACGAAAAATGGGAGTGACCAAGATCGCCGGGCCCCACCGGGCCATCGACGAGGAGCCGCCGTGCCCCACACCCGTCCTGCCGACCGACCCGCACCACGACTGCGTCGAGCCGCCTCGGCCACAGCCGTCGCCATAGCCCTGCTCGCGGGCCTCGCCCCGGTCGCGAGCGCCGCGAGTCAGGAGGCGCCGAGCGCCTACGGTCCGGCCGCCGGCCGGCACCTCGACCGGACCCGGCTGCAGACGGGGCTGAACGCGATCCATGAGGCGGGCGTGTACGGCGTCTACTCCGCCGTCCGCGACGGCCGCGAGCGCTTCGACGGCGCCGCCGGCCTCGCCGACGTGTCCACCGGGCGCAAGGTCCGCCCGGACCTCCGGCACCGGGTCGGCAGCGTCACCAAGACGTTCACCGCCGTCGCCGTGCTCCAGCAGTCCGCCAAGGGGCGGGTGGACCTCGACCGGCCGGTCGGCGACTACGTGCCCGAGCTGCTGCCGGGCGAGCGCGGCCGCAAGGTGACCGTACGCATGCTGCTCAACCACACCAGCGGCATCCACGACTACGTCGCCGACGCCTTCCCCTCCCTCCTGAAGGGGACCACGGAGAGCCTGGACGACCACCGGTACCGCACGATCGCGCCCGCCGAGCTGATCGGGTACGGGGTGGCCCGGCCGCAGCTGTTCGAACCCGGCACCGACTGGTCCTACTCCAACACCAACTACGTGCTGCTGGGCGAGGTGCTCCGCAAGGTGACCGGCCAGGACCCGGAGCGGCTGATCACCCAGGACGTGATCCGCCGTGCGGGCCTGCGCGACACCTACTTCCCGGGTACCGACCCGCGCATCCGCGGCGCCCACGCCCGCATGTACGAGAGCTTCTACGGGATCATCGACCCGCCGCGCGACTACAGCGACTACAACATGACCTGGGCCGGTACCGCCGGCGCCCTCGTCTCCACCACGCAGGACCTCAACACCTTCTACCGTGCCCTGCTGGGCGGCGACCTCCTGCCCCGCCGCCAGCTGGACCAGATGCGCACCACCGTCGACGTCAAGGACGAGACGGGGGCCGTGGCCATGCGCTACGGCCTCGGCATCTACACCATGGACACGCCGTGCGGCCCGGCCTGGGGCCACGACGGGGGAGTCTTCGGCGCCGGCACCTGGGCCCTGTCCAGCCCGGACGGCCGCCGCCAGTTCGCCATCGGCTGCAACCTGATGAAGTACCAGCGCATCAACGAGAGCGGCACCGCCTTCGACCCGCACCCGGCCGACGCCGCCCTGAGGGACTACCGCGACCGGTCGCTGTGCGGCACCACCGCGCCGCGGACCCCCGACCCGGCCGGGAAGGACCGCTCCGCCGGCACCCCGCCGGTCCCGGTCCCGGTCCCGGCCCCGTCGGCCGAGGCCGCCCCGGCCGCTCCGCGCGCACTGCCCCCGACCATGCCCGCGCTCCCCGGACCGCTGTCGGGTCCCGTTCGCTGAGCGGGCGGCCAGGTGCGCCGCCGTCCGTCCGCCCGCCCCGGGGGAGCGGACGGACGGACGGCGGCGCTGTTCTTACGGAACCGTGACGTGCGGTCCGGCGAGCCCGTCGCGGGGCCGTACCCGGCATAGCGTCGGGGCATGCGTGTACTTGTGACTGGAGGCGCGGGCTTCATCGGCTCGCACATCGTCGCCGAGCTGATCGCCCGTGGGCACGAGCCGGCGGTCTTCGACCTGGCGGACGACGGGCGGGACGTACGGGACCCGGAGGCGGTGGCCGAGGCGCTGGCGGGCGTGCAGGCGGTCTGCCACCAGGCGGCCAGGGTGGGACTGGGGAAGGACTTCGGGGACGCCCCCGGCTACGTGTCGGCCAACGACCTGGGCACCGCGGTGCTGCTGGCCGAGATGGCGCGGGCGCGGGTTCCGAGACTGCTGCTCGCCGGATCGATGGTCGTCTACGGCGAGGGACGCTACGAGTGCCCCACCCACGGCACGGTCCGGCCCGGGCCGCGTGACGAAGCCGACCTGAGGGCGGGGCGGTTCGAGCCGCGCTGCCCGGTCTGCGGCGCCGACCTGGCGCCGGGGCTGGTCGCGGAGGACGCCCCGATGGACCCGCGGAACGTCTACGCCACGACCAAACTCGCCCAGGAACACCTCGCGTCCTCCTGGGCCAGGGCGACCGGCGGACGCGTCGTCTCGCTGCGCTACCACAACGTCTACGGGCCCGGGATGCCCCGCGACACCCCGTACGCGGGGGTGGCCGCGCTCTTCCGGTCCTCGCTCGCGCGGGGCGAGGCGCCGCGGGTCTTCGAGGACGGCGGCCAGCGGCGGGACTTCGTCCACGTGCGGGACGTGGCAGCGGCCAACGCGGTGGCCCTAGAGGCCCTGACCGGGGCGGACGCGGCCGGCGGGCCCGCGGGATTCGCCGCCTACAACGTCGGCAGCGGGGACCCGAGGACCGTCGGCGACATGGCCGAGGCGCTTGCGGCCGCCTGCGGAGGCCCGGCCCCGGTCGTCACCGGTGAGTACCGCCTCGGCGACGTCCGCCACATCACCGCCGACTCGGCGCGCCTGCGCCACGACCTGGGCTGGCGCCCCGCGATCCCCTTCACCACGGGCATGGCCGAACTCGCCGCGGCCGCGGACGCCCCGAGCCCTGCCTGGGCCGCAGACAGGGTACGGAAAGGGACTGCCTAGCCCGCGGCCGCGGGCAGGGTCAGTTCGAAGCGGCAGCCGCCCGAGACGTTGCGGACGTGCGCGTGGCCCGCGTGGGCCTCGACGATGCCCCGGACGATCGCGAGGCCCAGGCCCGCGCCCGAGGGCGGGGTGCGGGCCGGAGTGCCGCGCCAGCCGGTGTCGAAGACGCGCGGGAGGTCCTCCTCGGGGATACCGCCGCAGGCGTCGGTGACCGAGAGCACCACGGAGTCCGCCCGGCGTTCGGCGGCGATCGCGACCGTACCGTCGGCCGGGGTGTGGCGGATGGCGTTGACCAGGAGGTTCGACAGGACCCGGGTCATCTCCTTGCCGTCCACCTCCACCGGCAGCGAGGCCACCCCGTCGCCGACCAGCCGTACGCCGTGCTCGCGGGCCAGCGCGTCCGTGCCGGCCAGGGCGTCGCCCACCAGGTCGTGCAGGGACATCCGGGTGAGGGTGAGGGACAGCGCGCCCGCATGGATGCGGGAGAGCTCGAACAGGTCGCCGACCATGGAGTTGAGGCGGTCCACCTCCGTACGCATCTGCCGGTGGTAGCGGGCGGGGTCGGCGGCCATGCCGTCCTCCAGCGCCTCCGACATGGCGCGCAGCCCGGCCAGCGGGGTGCGCAGATCGTGCGAGATCCAGGCCACCAGCTCGCGCCGCGAGGCCTCCAGGGCCCGCTCGCGTTCCCGGGAGGCGGCCAGCCGCTCGCTGGTGAGGGACAGCTCGCGGCTCAGTGCCGTCAGCTCCGCGGGGGCGGGTATCACCGGCGCCGCGAAGGTGCCCTCCTCCCCGAAGACCCGCGCCGCGGCGACGAGTTCCCGGCAGCGCCGGACCACCTGGCGGCCCAGCAGCAGTGCGGTGGCCATCGAGACGGCGGCGGCCGTCGCGACGACCATGGTCACCACGAACAGGTCGTGGGAGGACAGGAACATCGCCCAGGCCACCGTCAGCGTCCCGGCGAGCATCGCGGTCACGGCGACCGCGGCGACGATCGCGAGGGAGACGGCAACGCTGCGTCGGCGCAGTATGCGCAGGGCCACGGCCCCGAGCAGGCCGGCGGCGCCCGCGCCGAGGAGGGCGTACAGGGCGATCAGCAGCAGATCACGCATGGCCGTCCTCCGCCCCGACCGCCGGCGCGGTGCCGGCCTCCGGGGCCGCCTCGAAGCGGTAGCCGGCGCCCCACACGGTCCGGATCAACTGCGGACTGCCCGGATCGTCCTCGATCTTCCCGCGGAGCCGCCGCACGTGCACGGTGACCGTCGACAGGTCGCCGAAGTCCCAGCCCCAGACCTCGCGCATCAGCCGCTCCCGGTCGCACACCTGACCGGGGTGCCGCAGGAAGTAGGCGAGGAGATCGAACTCCCGCAGGGTGAGCGCGAGTTCCCTGCCCTCCTTGTGGACCCGGCGGGCCGCCGGGTCCAGCGTCAGTCCCGCCACCGCGAGGCGCGGACCGCCCTCCGGAGCACCGGACGGGCCGCCGGCCTGCGCCCGGCGCAGGACCGACCGGACCCGCAGGACGAGCTCCCGCGGACTGAACGGCTTGGTCACGTAGTCGTCCGCGCCCACCTCCAGGCCCAGGATCCGGTCGTCCTCGTCGCCGCGCGCGGTGAGCATGATGACCGGGACGGGCCGGCCGCCGTTCTCCCGGCCGCCGCTCTCGCGGGCGCGCAGCCGTCGGCAGACCTCCAGCCCGTCCATCCCGGGGAGCATCAGGTCGAGGACCATCAGGTCGGGACGGTGCTCCTCGGCGGCGCGCAGGCCGGCCGGGCCGTCCGCGGCCAGGCGCACCGTGAAACCGGCCCGCTCCAGGTACCCGGCCACGACCTCCGAGACGGTCGGATCGTCGTCCACGACCAGAACGCTGCCCAGGGCGCCGCCCCGCTCGGTGTCGGTCCCGTCGGCGCGGGGCTGCTCGTTCGCACGGTCCACATTGCTCACTGCCATGGCTCCAGGCTGTCATCCACCGGGCCCCTCGTGTGGCGCGGACCCCCTCGGGCGGGACGGCGTCCGCGTTTCGTAAGGTCTACGGGCCCCTTTTCCGCCGTCGCGATTCCTACGGTGTGGAGGGTGACTTCATCAGCCAGTTCTCCGCCCCGCGCGGACCTCGTACTGCCGTGTCTCGACGAGGCGCAGGCGCTTCCCTGGGTGCTGGCGCGGGTGCCGGCCGGGTGGCGGCCCATCGTCGTCGACAACGGATCGACCGACGGCTCGGCGGAGATCGCCCGCAGCCTGGGCGCCACCGTCGTGCACGAGAGCCGGCGCGGATTCGGCGCCGCCTGCCACGCGGGGCTCCTCGCGTCCCGCGCCGACCTCGTCTGCTTCTGCGACTGCGACGGCTCCATGGACCCCGGGCTGCTCGCCGCCATGGCGGTGCGGGTCGCCGCCGGTGAGGCCGACCTGCTGCTCGGCCGCCGCCGCCCGCAGGGGCGCGGCGCATGGCCCGTGCACGCGCGTGCCGGGAACCTGGCGCTGGCGCGGATGCTGCGCCGCCGCACCGGGCTGCGGCTGCACGACCTCGGACCGATGCGGGTCGCGCGCCGCGAGGCGCTGCTCGGCCTGCAACTGACCGACCGGCGCAGCGGCTACCCGCTCCAGATGGTCGTCCGGGCCGCGGACGCCGGTTGGCGCGTCGCCGAGACCGACGTCCCCTACCTGCCCCGCTCCGGGAAGTCCAAGGTCACCGGTACCTGGCGAGGCACGTGGCAGGCGGTGCGCGACATGCGCAAGGTGCTCGCCGAGCCGCCGGGCACCCGCTCCGCACCCACCGAAGGGGTTTCCGCATGAGCACCCTCCTCGTCATCGCCAAGGCCCCCGTCGCAGGCCGGGTCAAGACCCGCCTCACCCCGCACTTCACCCCCGAGCAGGCCGCAGACCTGGCCCGTGCCGCGCTCCGGGACACGCTGGCCGCGGTACTGGCCACCCCGGCCCGGCGGCGCGTCCTGGTGCTCGACGGAGCGCCCGGGCCCTGGCTGCCCCCCGGCATCGAGGTCGTCCCGCAGTGTGCGGGCGATCTCGACGCCCGGCTGGCCGCGGCCTTCGCCGGGGCCGACGGGCCGACCCTGCTCGTCGGCATGGACACCCCGCAGGTCACCCCGGAACTCCTCGCGCGGGGACTCGACTTCAGCGAGGCGGACGCCTGGTTCGGCCCCGCCGACGACGGCGGGTTCTGGGCGCTCGGCCTGGCCGAGCCCGACCCGGCCCTGCTCCTCGGCGTCCCCATGTCCCTGCCGACCACGGGCGAGCTGCAGCGCGGCCGGCTGACCGCCTCGGGGCGCGCGGTACGGGACCTGCCCGAGCTGTGCGACGTGGACACGCCGGCCGACGCGGCGCGGGTCGCCGCCGCCGTCCCCGGTACCCGCTTCGCCGCCCTGCACTCCGGCCTCCGCGCGGTGACCCGATGACCGCCCAGCTCACCGAACCGGCCCGCACCGCATCCGGTCGCACCGCATCCGGTCGCACCGAATCAGGCCGCACACAATCAGGCGGCACCGAACCCGCCGCCACCGAATCCGTCCTCACCTGGCAGGCCGACCCCTACGCCGACGCGCTCCGCTCCGGCCGGGGCCCGCTCTACCTGCGACGCTCCGACGGCTGGCTGCTCCCGCTGGACGTGGAGCGCTGGTGCGCCGAGCCCGACGAGGCGGACGAGGGCGTCCTCGCCCGCTGCCGCGGACCGGTCCTGGACATCGGCTGCGGCCCCGGGCGCCTCGTCGCCACCCTTGCCGCACGCGGGCACCGGGCGCTGGGTGTGGACGTCACCCCGGAGGCGGTGGCCCGTACGACACAGGCGGGCGGCAGCGCCCTGTGCCGGTCCGTCTTCGATCCGCTGCCCGGCGAGGGCCGCTGGGGCACGGTCCTGCTCATCGACGGCAACATCGGCATCGGCGGCGACCCGGCCGCCCTGCTCCGCCGCTCCGCCCGGCTCGCCGCACCGGGTGGCTCCCTGCTCGTCGAGGTGGCCACCGCAGACATGGACGAACGCGTCGATGTGCACGTCGACGACGGCCGCGGCGGCCACGGAGCCCCCTTCCGGTGGGCCCGGCTCGGCGCCCGCGCCCTGTGCGCCGCGGCCCCGGACGCCGGCTGGACCCGGTCCGTGCCCTGGCAGGCCGCGGGGCGCGCCTTCGTGGCCCTGCAGCGCTGACCGACGTACGGGAAGGGGGGTGACGTGGCGACCACGTCACCCCCCTGCTGCGTCGACCGGCAGACGCCGTGGGCCGGCGTCAGCCCTGTGGTTTCGCAGCGCGTCGCCGCGCCACCCGCCGTACGCAGGCGCGCGCACCGGCGTACCCGGCCGCGAGCACGGCGAGGACCGCCATCGCCAGCAACCAGTTGCGCGGATAGTCCAGCGGCAGCACCGTCGCGTTGGCCACGCCGCCGGGCCGCAGGAGCGGCGGCAGGGCGATCACCGTCAGCGAACCGGCGACGATCAGCGCGGCGCGCGCCGCCCCGCGCAGCCGCAGACCCGCGGCCGCGGCGAGCGCCGCGACCGCGATCACCAGCGGAGCGACCAGTGCGTCGTGCACGAGGACGCCGCCCGCGAGCCACCCGGCGATCCGCCAGGGCTCGGGCTCCCGCACCAGCAGGAACCCGCCGAAGGCCATCACGACGAGACCGAAGCCGCCGACCGCGTACCGGAACGCCATCACACGACCTCCAGCCGGCCGACCCATTTGGTCTGGAGCACGCCCGGCCGGTTCGGAGCGATGATCCGCGCCGGGTATCCGTGGTCCAGCGACAGCACCTCTCCATTGAGGCGCAGCGCCAGCAGGGTGAGCGGGTCCTGCGCGTACAGGCGGCCCATTTCCATCACCCGGTACGCCCCCGCCGCTTCCATCGACACCACCCGGCAGCGCGCATCCGGTCCCGCTCCGGCACGCTCCAGCAGGTCCCGTACCCGCACGCCCGTCCACCGGGCGGACTTGCTCCAGCCCTCCACACACGCGATGGGCAGGGTCACCTCGTGCTGCGGGAGCGCGCGCAGTTCGGCCAGGGTGAGGCTGTACGGACGCGGCCCGGCCAGGGTCAGCCGCCAGTCGGCCAGCGAGGCTTCGGTGACCCGCGCGGCGGCCGCCGTACGGTTCACCGGAAGCCCCTGGGGCCCGTGGGCCGGGCTGCGCGGTGCGAACAGGGCCGCCGGGCCGAGCACGGTGACGGACTGTCCGACGGTGGCCAGCGTGACCGCGCCGACCCCGGCCGCGACGGCTGCCAGCAGCTGCCGCCGGTCCGGCCCGTCGGCCTCGGGCAGGGCCAGGGTGCCGGGGGAGCGGCGCGTGAAGTGCTCGCGGATCCGCGGCCATTGCACGGCGACGTGCAGCAGCATCGCCCCGAGCAGGAGCCAGGCGACGGCGTAGTGCACGGGCACGAAGGAGAACGGCCAGGGGTACCACTGAAAGGTGTTCAGCAGCCCGGTGAACAGCTCGAAGATCCCGGCGGCGACGAGCACGGCCACCGAGAGGCGCTCCAGGGCATGCCGTACGGACCGCACCGGGGGCCGGGCGAAGAGCCGCGGGTAGACGGTCCACAGCTTGGCCAGGAGCAGCGGGATCGCGGCGATGCCGGAGGCCACGTGCAGGCCCTGCGTGAGCCGGTAGCCCCAGTACGGGCGGCTCGGGAGCCGGTCGGCGAGCCAGGGCGGCGGGTGCTGGAGGTAGTGGCTGAGCACGCCGGTGGCGAAACAGACGAGGACGGCGAGGCCGAGCAGACGGCCGATGACCGTCGCCGTCCGGGCGTCGTGCAGCCGCGCCCCGAAGGTGACGGGCGGGCCGTGGGGTGGAGTGAAGGGCATGCGCCCATGACACCCCCGGCAGGGCTCCGGCGGGCGGTCGGAACACCTTACGGAATGCGGACATGCGGGGCTGCGGGCCCCACTTCCGGGGCGGTTGCTGGAACGCTGCGGGCGTGAAACCGCGTACCGCCCCCGCCACCGCCCCCGCCGCCGGTCGCGTCGCGACGGCAGGCTCCGCCGCCGCCACCGTCGTCACCGCCGCGGTGCTCGCCGCCCTCACGGCCGTCCTCGTCCTCACCGTCCGCCACGACGGCTACTTCACCGACCCCGCCGGGCTGTTCGGCCGGTACGCGGCCTGCTGGGCGCTGTTCGCCCTCGCCCTCCTCGCGCTGCGCAGGGTTCCGGTCGCCCGCGTCCTGCCGCTGCTGCTCGCGGGGGCCGTCGCCGTCACCGTGACCGGGCTGGTGGCAGCGCCGCGGACCAGCACCGATTCCTACCGCTATGCCTGGGACGGCCGGGTCCAGTCGGCCGGCATCTCCCCCTACGACCACGCCCCGCAGGATCCGGCAGTGGCCCCGCTGCGCGACCCCTGGCTCTTCCCGACCGGAGCCGCCTGCGCAGGACCGGACCGGGCCCGCATCCCCGGTGGCCCCGTCCGGCACTGCACCCGGATCAACCGGCCCGCCGTGCACACCATCTATCCGCCCGTCGCCGAGGCGTACTTCCTTGCGGTCGACCGGCTCTCCCCGGAGGGCGCCCGGCACAAGCCGCTCCAGATCGGAGCCGGTCTGCTCTCCCTCGGCGTGACCGGTGCGCTGCTGCTGATCCTGCGCCGCCGGGGCCGGGGCCGGGACCTGCGCCGGGCCGCCTACTGGGCCTGGTGTCCGGCGGTACCGGTCGAGGCCGTCAACAACGCGCACGTGGACGTACTGGGCGTGCTGCTCGCCGTGATCGGCCTCGGCCTCGTCGCGGCGCGGGGCACCGGCCGCCGGGCGGCCGGGGGCCTGGTCCTGGGTGCCGCCGTGGCCACCAAGCTGATGCCCGCCGTCGTGATGCCCGGGGCGCTGTCCGGGGTGCGGCGGGTCCGCGACGCGGCCGCCGTCCTGGTTCCCGCCGCCGTCTTCGTCCTGCTCGCCTACCTGCCCTACGTGTTCCTCTCGCACGACTCCGTCCTCGGTTACCTGGGCGGTTACGTGGACGAGGAGGGCTACGACGACCCCTCGGCGGGCTCCCGTTACGCCCTGCTCCGCCTCGTCCTGCCGGACGACCGGGCGTTGCCGGTGCTGCTCGTCGCGATGGCGGGGGTGTCCCTCTACGTGATGTGGCGCGGCGACCCGCGCCGTCCGTGGAGCGGGTCGCTCCTCGTCACCGGCTGGGCCTTCGCGCTCCTCACTCCCGGCTACTCCTGGTACGCCCTGCTCCTGATCGCCCTGGTGGGCCTGGACGGGCGCTGGGAGTGGCTGGGCGTTGCCGTGGCGGGGGCGGCCGTCTACCTCCTCGCACCCGTCTTCGGCCACCGGTCGGCACTGAGCGCGACCGTGTACGGCGCCGCGGTGCTCCTGGTCCTCATCGCCTCCGCGGTCCGGTGGCGGCACCGTACGAGCTGCACACGGTCCAGAAATATTCCTTGACGCGAATATGTGCCGTGGAGAATACTTGGACTCATGGACGCACTCCTCGCGGCACTGGCCGACCCGGCCCGCTGGCGGCTCGTCGGTCTGCTGGCCGAGCGACCCCGCCCGGTCGGGGTCCTCGCCCAGCTCGCCGAGGCCCGCCAGCCGCAGACGACCAAACACCTCCAGACGCTCGAACGCGCCGGCGTCGTCACCTCCCGGCGCACCGGCCGGCGCCGCATCTACGCACTGCAACCCGACCCCCTGCGGGACCTGGCGGCCGCGCTCGGCCGGCTCGCCGATACCGCCGAGCGGGCCGGTGGACCGCGCGAGACCTTCGACCGCTACGGGACCGGCGTCGACACCGAGCGGCTGGCCGCGCAGGAGCCGGGGTGGGCGGACGGCCGCTCCTTCGCGTTCCACCGGTCGCTGACCGGGGGTCCCGACCTGGTCTGGCGCCACCTGACCGAGCCCGACCTGCTCGCCCGCTGGTGGACACCCGACGACCTGCGCGTCGGCGAGCTCGTCTTCGAGGCGTGGCCCGGCGGGCGCATCGTCCTGGAGTACCGGGACGCCGAGGACACCGACGGCTCCGACCAGGTCGCCGGGCACGGGGAGGGCGTCGTCGACGACGCACGCCCCGGCGAGCACCTCGCCTACCGGCTCTCCCCCCGGCTGCCCGACGGCAGCATCGCCTTCACCGCGCACGTCGACTTCGACCTCCGGCCCACCGGTGCCGAAACCGGTAGCGGTACAGGCGCCGGCACGGACCTCGACATCCGTTACCGGATCACCGACAGCACGATCGGCTCCGCCGACTTCGTCGCGGGCATCGAGATCGGCTTCGGCCAGAGCCTCGACCACCTCGCCGATGCCCTCGGCGCCTCTCGGCACGCCACTCGGAAGGAAGTACAGCCATGACCGACCCCCCCCCGGACGCAAGGTGACCGCGAACATCGCACTCACCCTCGACGGGCGCTACAACGGGCCCGGCGGGCCCGGCGATCTGGGCGCCATCGTCCGCTACGCGACCACCGAGGTCGCACGGGACCACCTCACCCGTATCCGGGAGGGCGCGACCACGGCCCTCCTCGGCCGGCTCAACGCCGAGGGTTTCCTCGGCTACTGGCCGACGGTCGCCCAGGACGAGAACGCCGATCCGCGCGATCGGGGATACGCGAAGTGGCTGGTCGACACGGACAAGGTGGTCCTGTCGACCACCCTGTCGGAGGCGCCGTGGGACCGCACCCGCGTGGTGAACGCCCCGGCCGCCGATGTCGTCGCCGAGCTCAAGGCCACCGGTGAGGGCGAGATCCTCGTCAACAGCAGCCCGAGCGTCATCAAGCCGCTGCTCGCCGCGGACTTGATCGACCGGTTGTACCTCCTGATCTGCCCCGAGATAGCCGGGGGCGGGCAGCGGCTGTTCGAGGACGGTCTGCCCGGCTCGCAGTGGCGGGTGGCCCGCCAGGAGACCGGGGAGCTGGGCGAGATCGCCTTCGTCTACGACCGGGTCCGGCAGGGCTGAGCGCGGCGCCCCGCCCGCAGCGCGCCGACCACAGCGACCCGACCGCGGCCTCCCGGTTCTGCGTCAGGAACTCGTGAGGACGACGAGTTGCTGCGTCGCGCGGGTCATCGCGACGTAGCGGTCGACAGCTCCCTCGATGCCGGTGCCGAAGGTATCCGGGTCGATGAGGACGACCAGGTCGAACTCCAGGCCCTTCGACAGCGCAGGGGTCAGCGAACGGACCCGCGGCCTCGCCCGGAAGGCGCCCGCCTCGCCGGCGTGCGCGCCGATGACGCAGGCCACTCCGTCGGCGTGGGCTTCGAGCCAGCCGTCGAGGACCGAGTCCAGATCCGAGACGGATCCGTGGACGACGGGAACACCGCTGCTGCGGACGGAGGTCGGCACGTTCGCGTCGGGGAGCGCTTCCCGGATGGCCGGCTCGGCCTCCGCCATGACCTCCTCGGGCGTCCGGTAGTTGATGCTCAGGGAGGCCACGCTGATCCGGTCGAAACCGATCTGCTCCAGGCGTTCCTGCCACGACCGGGTGAACCCGTGCCTGGCCTGGGCACGGTCCCCGACGATGGTGAAGCTCCGGGACGGGCAGCGGAGCAGCAGCATCTGCCACTCCGCGTCGGTCAGTTCCTGGGCCTCGTCCACGACGATGTGCGCGAACGGTCCCGCGAGCCGGTCCGGATCCACGCTCGGCAGCGCGCTCTCATCGATCAGGCTGTCCTGGAGGTCCTTGCCGCGCAGCATCGTCACCGCGCCCTCGCCGTCGTCGTCGGCCGCGAGGATGTCGTCGATGACGCCGGCCATGCGCTCGCGTTCGGCGGCCACCGCGGCGTTGTGCCGCCGCAGCCTCCGAGCAGCCTCGGGATCGCCGAGCCGCTGCCGGGCCGCGTCCAGGAGCGGCAGGTCGGACACCGTCCAGGCCTGGGCGTCCGCGCGCTGCAAGGCCGAGACGTCCTCGCGGCTGAGCCAGGGGGCGCACATCCGCAGGTAGGACGGTACGGACCACAGGTCGCCGACGAGATCGGCCGCATCGATCGTCGGCCACGCGCGGTCGAGCGTCCCGATCAGCTCCTCGTCGTGCCGCAGCGCCCTCCGCAGCACGTCGGCCGACAGGTCCTCGTCGTCCAGTTTGTCGAACAGGATCGTCAGCAGCTCCTCCCAGATCTGCTCGCGCGCCTCGTTGTGCGGGGTACCGGCTGCCGCCCGGAAGGCCTCGGCCCAGTCCTCCGGGCCCAGCGGGACGTCGGACCAGGGGGTCGTGACCGTCATCTCCCCGGTCGGCGGCTCCTCGTAGATCCTGACGGCCTTCTCGATCGCCTTCACCATGTCCGCGGACGACTTCAGCAGCGCCACCCGCGGATCGGCCTCCGCCGCCGCCCCCGCACCCTCGGCGACGAGATCCCGCACCGTGCAGGTCTGCACGCCCTCCTCACCGAGACTCGGCAGGACGTCGGCGACATAGGCCAGGTAGGGCTGGTGCGGGCCGACGAACAGGACGCCGCCCCGACGGTGACCGAGGCGGGGGTCGGAATAGAGCAGGTGGGCGGAGCGGTGCAGCGCCACCACGGTCTTGCCCGTACCGGGACCGCCGTCGACGACCAGCGCGCCCCGGGAACTGGCGCGGATGATGGCGTCCTGGTCCGACTGGATGGTGCCGAGCACGTCACGCATCCGGGGCGACCGGCTGCTGCCCAGACTCGCGATGAAGGCGGACTGGTCGTCGAGCGCTGCGTGCCCCTCGAACCCGTCGGCGGTGAACACCTCGTCCTAGTAGTCGCCGATCCGGCCGCGGGTCCAGCGGTACCTGCGGCGGCTCGCCAGCCCCATCGGGTGGGCGTGGGTCGCGGCGAAGAACGGTTCGGCCGCGGGCGAACGCCAGTCGATCAGCAGCCGGCCCCCCGAGCCGTCGGTGAGGCCGAGCCGCCCGATGTACACGGGCTCCGGGTCGTCCGCACGGACGATGCGTCCGAGGCACAGGTCCAGGCCGAAGCGGCGCAGGGCCCGCAGACGGCCCGTCAGGCGGTGGATCTCCACGTCCCGGTCCATCGCCTCGCGGCCCAGCCCGCCGGGCGCCCGGCGCAGCTCGCCGAGACGGTCGGACAGCTCGGTGATCGCCTGCTCAAGGCTCTCCCCAAGGGCTGCGAAGTGCTTCTCGTCGCCCCCGACCAGGGCCGGGCCGGCCTTGGCGGAGAGGCGGTCGGGAAGGTCGAACGCACTGGTGGTCAGCGAGTTCATATCAGCGGCACGCACTCTGTGGATCTCCCGTTTTCGCAGGTCCTGGCTTCGAGGAGCGATTCTGCGGTACGACCGGGGCCTTGCCGCAAGCCCCCCTGTGCGCTATAAGTTGAGAGTGGAAAGAGGTGGGTTCTCCCCCTTTCCCCTGAGGGTCCGCTCCGTTCGGACGTCCTCCGTACCGATCTTCTCGCCGAGTCGCACCACGCTGCGCGCACCGGCCTGCCCGGCGCTCCCCGGCTTTCCCCTTCCGGCGAACCCCGCACCCGACCCCGTTCATCCGTCCGGCCGAGCACCGGATGCCGCCCGGCGCGGGCCGGGGCAGGCTGTGGGGGCAAGGAGAGCCGCCACCACCGCCTGCCCCGGCGCACCTTCAGCGTCATCCACCGATCCTTCGGGATCCACGGCTCCCGACCCCGTAGGAGGTCAGCCATGCAGGGTGACGAGAACGCGGGCGAACTCGCGGCACTGCGAGCCAGGGTCGCCGCCCTGGAGTCCGAGGCCGCGCAGCGGACCCCGCCGAAACACCGGATGAAGTCCCTGCTGTCCGCGCTGCTGATCATCATCGGCTGTGTGCTGGCCCCGCTGGGCATCGTGGCGTCGTGGACGTCCAGCATCGTGGGGAACACGGACCGCTACGTCTCCACGGTCGCCCCGCTGGCCTCCGACCCCGATGTGCAGGCGGCCGCCGCGAACCGCGTCACGGCCGCCCTCATGGAGCACCTCGACCTCGCCACGCTGCTGGAGGACGCGGCCCCCGAGCAACGGCCGCTGCTCCAGAAGGCACTGGGCAAGCTCGGCGGCTCGCTGGAGAGCGCGGTCAGCAGCTTCGTGAAGGAGAAGGCGCAGGACGTCATCGCCTCGGACCAGTTCGAGACGATCTGGACCAACGCCAACCGCACGATCCACACCTCGCTGGTCAAAGCCCTGACCGGCAGCGGCGACGGCGCGGTGGAGATCAAGAACGATGCGGTGACCATCGACCTCGCGCCGGTCATCGAACAGGTCAAACAGCGGCTCGTGGACGCCGGGATGGGCGTCGCGGCCAGGATCCCCGAGATCCACACCGACTTCACCGTCGTGCAGTCCAACGACATCGGCCGGGTCAAGACCGGCTTCCGGCTCCTCGAGATCCTCGGCCTGTGGCTGCCGATCATCGCCGTGCTGCTCGTCGCAGCGGGGGTCCTGCTCTCCGCCCACAGGCGCCGCATCCTGGTCACCGCGGCCCTCGCGGTGGCGTTCTCCGTCGCCGTCCTCGGCCTCGGGCTGACCGTCTTCCGAACCGTCTACCTCAACGCCCTCCCGGACACCGTCTCCCAGGCCGCGGCCGGCTCCGTCTACGACGCGATGATCCGCCTGCTGCGCACGACGATCCGCATGGTCGTGGTCCTCGGCATCGTGATCGCCCTTGCCGCCTGGCTGTCCGGCCCGGGCAAGTACGCCACCGCCGCCCGCCAGATCTGGCACTCCGGCATCGTCGCGACCCGCGCCACGGCCGACAGGCTGGGCCTGCGCACCGGACCGGTCGGCCCGTTCATCCGGCGCCACCGAGCCTGGTTCACCTGGGGCCTGGTCGCGATCGCCGTCATCGTCTACATCCTGTGGTCCTACCCGACCGGCTGGGTGGTCGTGGGCCTCGCCCTCGCCCTGCTCTTCGCCCTGGCCGTCACGGACTTCCTCGCCGAGGACACCTCCGCCCCCGTAGACGGGACGGACGAGAAGTCCCCGAGCCCGCACCCGTCATGACGTGGCGCCCGCCGGGTCGCGTGCAGCGCCCGGCTGGGCCGCCGGGATGCGCTGGGTGAAGAAGAGCGCGACCAGCGCGGCGAGAGCGAGGATGCCGAGCGAGGCTCGCAGCCCGTCGATCCGCGCCTCCTCGTTCGCGTCCAGCGCCGCCTGTGCCACCGCCGGGTCCGTTCCCGCCTCTTCGAGCGCCGTGGTGAGCTGTGCGTCCGACAGGAAGGGGGCGGTCCCGGCCAGTGCGGTGTGCGCCTGGCTCTTGACCTCGGCCGGGATCGCCGGGTTCTCGTCGATGGTGGCGAGGAACGACCCCGTCAGCACCGCGATCATGATCGATCCGGCGACGGCGGTGCCGATCGAGGCCCCGAGGTTGGTGACGGTGTTCTGGATGCCCCCGACCTCGGCGGTCTGCTCGTCCGGTACGGCCGACACGGTGACGGCCCCGAGCTGCGAGGCGAGCGCCCCGATCCCCAGCCCGATGAGCAGCATGGGTACGGTGACGACCTCCGGGCCGGAATCGGGGGTCAGGGCGGCCATCAGGATGACGGCCCCGGCGAACATCGCCAGGATGCCGAACCGCACGACGCGCCGGGGCGAGGCGTTCGGGCGGAACTTGGGGATCCCGATCGCGGCGGCGAGCAGGGTGACGGAGAGCGGCAGGATCAGCGCGCCCGTGTGGAGGGCCGACAGACCGAGGGCCACGGACAGGTAGAGCGGGACGACGAAGAACACGCCCATCTGCACGAGGTACTGGAAGAGGAACATCGTCAGCCCGCCGGAGAGCTGCTTGTTCCGCAACAGCTCCGGGTCGACCAGCGGTTCGACGCCCCGCGCCACCAGGCGTGCCTCCCAGCGGAAGAACAGCCAGACCAGCAGCAGCCCGGCCAGTACCAGCCAGACGACGGGCGAGAGGTGGAACCAGGAGGGGCCCTGCGGCTTGGGCCGGAACCAGCCCCATTCGCTCGTCCGGAGCACGCCGAACACGAACAGCCCGATGCCCGCGGCGGACAGGATCGCGCCCGGTACGTCGATCCGCGGCCGGTGGTCCGGAGGCGCGTCGGCGATCCGGCGGGCCAGCAGCAGGATGACGAGTACGACCACGACCTCGCCCGCGAACACCCAGCGCCAGGAGAAGAAGGTGGTCGCCGCGCCGCCGATGAGCGGTCCGACCGCGATCGCCACCGCGGCCGCCGCCGCGACGAGACCGTACGCGGCGGGCCGTTGCTCCTTGTCGAAGTTGGACGCGACGAGCGCCACGATCGCCGGCAGGATCAGTGCCGCTCCCACACCCTCCAGGAACGACCAGCCCAGCAGCAGGACCGGCAGGTTCGGGGCGATCGCGGTGGTGAAGGACCCGAGTCCGTAGATGACGCAGCCGATCATGAACGCCCGTTTGCGGCCGATGAGCGCGCCCACCTTGCCACCGCTGATCATGAGCATCGCCATGACCAGGGTGTAGGCCGTGATCGCGCCCTGCATCCCACTCACGGTGGTGCCGATGTCCTCGGCCACCGTGGCGATCGAGACGTTCATCACCGAGCTGTCCAAAGCCATCAGGAACTGCCCGGCAGCGAGCGTCAGCAGGATGGGTTTCGTGTTCCCCGCATTCCCCGCCGTCCCGGCCGGGCCCGCCTTCGACGCTGTCATGGGCGCAGCGTGCCACGGCCGGGCTGGTCGGCCGGGCACCTCGCCCGCCGGGTCAGCCGACTGGCGGTAGCGGCGGCCCGTTCCGGCGCAGGCCGTGGTGGCGGGGTCCGGCTCAGGCCGCGGCGGCGGTCACCTGGCCGGACGCGATGGCGTCCACCAGCTGCTGGTGGTCGCGCTCGTTCAGGTCCGCGTAGCTCTCCGCGAACCGCACCAGCGCCCGGTCGAAGACGTCGCTGCGGCCCAGGTACGCAGCGATCGCGACGCGGTCGCCGGACCGGGCGTGCGCCCGCGCCAGGGTGATGCCGCACAGGCCCGCGAAGGCCCGCATCCCGCGCGGCACCATCCGGGCGGGTTCGGCGATGCCCTTCCAGTCGCGCAGCTGGCGTACGTAGAAGTCGCGTTCGCGGCCGTCGATCCCGTGTGTCTGCTGCCAGCCGAGGAAGATGTCGCTGGCGGCCTGCATCAGCCGTTGGCCCGCGACGACCCGCTCGCCCTCGTTGGCGTACTCGCTGGCACCGGCGAACTCGGCGAGCACCGATTCACCGGCCTCCTTGGCCTGGAGGATCAGCGGGTCCTCGCCGTCGCGTCCCAGCAGCAGCACGATCCAGCAGCGCGTGCCGACACTGCCGACGCCCACCACCTTGCGTGCCATGTCGACGATGGTGAACTGCTCCAGCAGGTGTCGCCGGTCGCTCTGGAGGCTGTCGCCGTACCGTCCGACCAGGTTCCGGATCTGGCTTTCGAGGGCCTCCGGCTTCTGGTCCGGCAGCAGTTCGGACAGCGGTGTGATCAGCTGCGGCACGGCGGCGAAGCGGCGCCGGCCGTCGACCACTTCGGTGAGCTTCTCGAACGCCTGCAGGCTGTCGCGCCCGCGCGCCTTGCTCACCGCCTCCGATACGGTCCGGCGGCCGCGCGTGTGCAGGGCCTCCTCCGCCACCGCCTGGAGATGGGTCTCGTCCACCCTCGCGTACCAGACCTCGAGATTGCGCATCTTGGCGAAGCGACGCATCTGCTGCCGGTAGGAGCTCACCCCCGACCGTACGATGTCCGCGCGCTCGCGGTCGGAGTAGCCGTTCTCCCGGCCGGCGATGACCAGGCTCGTCGCGAGCCGCTTGACGTCCCATTCCCACGGCCCGGGCAGCGTCTCGTCGAAGTCGTTGATGTCGAAGAGAAGGTTGCGCTCCGGCGAGCCGAGCAGCCGGAAGTTCAGCATGTGCGCGTCCCCGCACAACTGGACCCGGATGCCCGAGTCGGGTGTGTCGGCCAGGTCGCTCGCCATGATCGCGGCGGCACCCCGGTAGAAGCGGAACGGTGCCTCGGCCATCCGGCCGTAGCGGATCGGCACCAGCTCCTGGATCCGGGTGGCGGACTGCCGCTCGATGATGTCCACCGGATCCGCCCGGTGGGAGGACGGCTCGAATTCCCCGTGGGCGGACCGTGGCGTCCGCGCCCGGGCGGCCCGGCCGTTCGCGGCCCGCTCCGCCACCGACGGGCCGGGCCCCTCGTTCTTCGGGGCTTTGGTCGTGGTCGTGTCGCGCTTCGTCATCGCTGTCAGCCTCCAGGCGACCAGGGCCCCGTCTCTCAGGATGGCACTCGCCCCCTAGGGGCGCTCCTCGCGCCGCCCGCTCGGCGCGGGACTGCCCAGTCGCCGGGCCAGGTACGGCTCCTGCGCCAGGGTGGCGCCCGTGGTGATGCCGATGGCGACCGCCACGCACAGCACGATCAGCCACGAGAGGATGACGAACACCGAGCCGGTGGACCCGTACGCGGCGAGCGACCGGTTGAGGGCGATCGGCATGTAGACGCGCGCGCCCAGCGACAGCGCGGTGATCGCGGCGGCCGTGAGCAGGGCCCCCGGCAGCAGCGGGGGCCACCGGATCATCCCGTCCAGCAGCAGGTGCTGGCTCCACCACCACGCCCCGGTCTGGAACAGCAGCGTGAGGGGGATCCCGAGCCACAGGCCGAGGCCGAACCCCTCGCGCACCGGTCCCTGGACGATCAGCAGGCCCATCCAGGCGGCGATCCAGACGAACCAGCGCCAGATCGCGATCCGGGTCCCGGCCCGCGGGACCTGCCAGGCCCGGCGGCACAGCCGCTGCATGGCCCGGCTCACGGCCGTGGCCGAGAGGAGCACGATCACGGCGCCGACCACACCCACCGCGTTGCGGACGTCGTCCTCGCCGGAGCCGTCGAACACGTCCTCCAGCTGGGCGTCCGCCTGACCGGTGAGCCCGAACATGGTGCGGACGGACGAGACCATCTGGTCCCGTACGGTCGCCGGGGCGAACGAGGCGATGACGAAGAACAGCGGCACGGCGGTCAGGAAGCACTGGGCGGCCAGCCGGGTGGCGGAGTCGAAGATGTTCACCACGACCATGCGCTCGGTGACGTTGGTGATCACCGGGAAGCGGGTCTCGGCCCGCTCCTGGAGTCGCTTGGCGGACGCGGCCACTTCCCGGGAACGGCCGCGCCACCTCGCTCTGCGCTCGGACGCCATCAGAGGCTCGCGACGGCATGCGGCACGGGCAGCGGATGCCGGGTCGTCGTCATGGCGGTCTCCTTCGTGTGCGTCCAGGTTGGTGGACGCAGCCGGAGGCGGCATCTCGATGGGCAAAAGGTGTCGAGTGCCCGGTGGGGTGCGTAGTGTCGAATGTCGTCGCACGATTGGGGCGCCATGGTCCTCGACCTCATGCTCATCGCACTGGCGATCGCCCTCTACCCGCTGCCCATGATGGCGTTCATCCTCGTCGTGTCCTCGCCGGGAGGCGTGTGGAAGGGGCTGGCCTTCATCCTGGCCTGGCTGGCCAACCTCGTCGTGGTGATCGCGATCGTGCTGGCGCTGACCGGTGGCGAACCTCCGTCGCCGCGCTCCCCGCCCGGTGTGGCGGCGCTCGCGGCCAAGCTGGCCATCGGGGTGTGGCTGGTGGCCTACGGAGTGCGCCGCTACCGCCGCCTGAAGGTGAGAGCCGTCCGGGACACCACGTCGAAGCCCTCCCGCATGGAGGTCGGCTCGCCATGGGCCGCGGCGGGCCTGGCCGTGCTGCTCCAGCCGTGGGGCATGGTCGCGGCGGGCGCGACGACGGTGATCCAGGCGGACACCTCGCACAGCACCACCTACCTCGCGCTGCTCGGCTTCTGCCTGCTGGCCAGCTCCGGCCTGCTGGCGGCGGAGCTGTACATGGTCTTCGCGCCGGAGGCCGCCCAGGACCGGCTGCTGCGGATGCGGACGTGGATGGAGGGACACAAGGACGAGGCCATCGTGTTCGTCTGCCTGCTGCTCGGCATGTGGCTGACCGCGCAGAGCATCTACGAGCTGACCGGGTGAGGCGGCGGGGTGATTCGTGGTCCGCGGTCCGCGGCCAGACGTGCGAGGGTGCGGGCGGCGTGCTGGAATGAAATGACTTTCCCCTCTCCGACAGGAGCTGCCATGAGCAGCGAGACCGAGGCGCTAGCCGATCTGGGCGACATCGAGGAACTGGGGCCCGTCGACTACATCGTGGTCGAGTTCCCGGGCAACCGGATGACGGGCGAAGGCCTCCCGATCCTCGTCGATCTCGTCGACCGGGGAATCATCCACATCTTCGACTTCGTCTTCATCCGCAAGGACGAGGACGGCACGGTCACGGCGGTGGAGCTCGAGGACCTCGGCAGCGAGGTCGACCTCTCCGTCTTCAAGGGCGCTTCGTCCGGCCTGCTCGACCACAGCGACATCCAGGACGCCGCCGGCGCCCTGGAACCCGGGAACGCCGCCGGGATCATTGTGTACGAGAACACCTGGGCGGCGCCCTTCGCCCGTGCCCTGCGCCGCGGCGGAGCGCAGCTCGTGGCCGCCGGGCGGATTCCCGTGCAGGCCCTGCTGGCGTCGCTGGACGCCCTGGAGGACCCGCCCGCCGGAGAGTGAAGCCCACAGAGCCTGGAGATGAGCATCATGCCCGGACTTCTTCGCGGGGTCGCCCGCACCGCCGTCGTCGCGGGCACCGCCACCGCGGTGTCCAACCGCGTGTCACGCCGCCAGGGCGGCCGATGGGCGCAGCAGGAACAGCAACAGCAGCAGGAACAGCAGCAACAGCAGGCGGCGGCAGCACCGCCCCCGGCGCCGGCCGCCGCGCCCCCCGCGGACGACATGACCACCAAGATCGAGCAGCTGAAGCAGCTCAGCACTCTCAAGGAACAGGGTGTGCTGACGGAGGCGGAGTTCGCCGAGCAGAAGCGCAGACTGCTGGGATAGGGCGCAGGCCGCCGTCCGTCATAGGCTGAATCCCGCACGTGACGGACGGGAGGCTGAGGTGGCCGAAACGATGGTGGCCGAGGTGATGGCCGAGCTGGCCGCGCTGGAGGACCCGAAGGCGCGCGCGGTGAACGAGAAGCACGGTGACGATCACGGTGTGAACCTCGGCAAGCTGCGCGCGATCGCGAAGCGCCTCAAGACGCAGCAGGACCTCGCGCGCGGGCTCTGGGAGACGGGCGACAGCGCGGCGCGGCTGCTGGCGCTCCTGATCTGTCGCCCGAAGGCGTTCGGGCGCGACGAGCTGGACGGCATGCTGCGCGACTCGCGCACCCGCAAGGTGCACGACTGGCTCGTGAACTACGTGGTGAAGAAGAACCCGCACTCCGAGGAGCTGCGGCCGGCGTGGACGTCCGATCTGGACCCGGTGGTCGCGAGTGCCGGCTGGGCGCTGACCACCGAACGCGTCGCGAAGAGGCCCGAGGGCCTCGACCTCGTGGGACTGCTCGACGTCATCGAGGCGGAGATGAAGGACGCGCCGGACCGTCTGCAGTGGGCGATGAACCACTGCCTGGCTCAGATCGGGATCGAGCACGCCGAGTACCGCGCACGGGCGATCGGCATCGGCGAGCGCCTGGAGGTGCTCAAGGACTACCCGACCTCTCCGGGCTGCACGTCCCCGTTCGCGCCCGTCTGGATCTCGGAGATGGTGCGCCGGCAGCAGGACGCGAAGCCGGCCTGACCGGCGCGGGCCCGCTGCTGCCCGGCAGCCCCCGGGAGGGTGTACCCCCGGTAACGAAGGCAGGTGGGGCAAGGATCCGGCCAGCCTCCACCTCCCGGCGGCGCGGCGGGGCGGGCCGGCGGGCCCGGCGCGGGTACGGTCGCCGCGGCCGTGCATCAGGGGCGGAAGGCGCGGCCGTCCCCGCGCACCGGTACCCGCACGCGACGCGCCGATGGCCGAACTCACGCGTCCGTATCCCTGTCATGGGAGAAACTTGCTGTTCAGGGGGCTTTGCGCGGTGGGGGCGGGCGCGTCGGCCGGACACGGCACAGCTCCCCGGGTGTTCGCCGGAACGTACGAGGCATGGGGGCACGACATGACCACCGGGGCGACAACGCCGAGATTCACCCTGCTCGGCCCACTGCGGGCCTGGCGCGGTCCACAGGAGCTGGATCTGGGTTCGCGCCAGCAGCGGACCCTGCTGGCGCTGCTGCTGGTGCGGCAGGGCCGGCCCGCGCCCGTCGACGCGCTGGTGGCCGACATCTGGGGCGACCGGCCGCCGGCCCGCGCCGTGGGGTCGCTGCGCACGTACGTCTCGCGGCTGCGCAAGGCGCTCGAGATACCGGACGGTGCAGGGGACGGCCCGCGGGTGCTGGTCTCCGAGCACGGCGCCTACGCCCTGCGGGTGCCGGCGGAGGCGGTGGACCTCGGGCTCTTCGGCCGGGACGTGGCCGCCGCCGACCTGGCCCGTGCGGCGCGCCGCCCCGAGGAGGCGCGGATCCTGTTGCGCACCGCCCTCGCCCTGTGGGGGGAGGAACCTCTGGCGGGGCTGGGCGGGCCCGGCGTCGAGGCGGAGCGGAGCAGGCTGGAGGGGCAGCGGCTCGCCGCTCTGGAGATGCGCCTCGCCCTGGACGTGGAACTCGGCGAACACATCCGGGCTCTGGGGGAGTTACGGGAACTGGCGGAGCGTCATCCGCTGCGGGAGCGGTTGAGTGCCCTCCTCATGCGGGCGTACGTGCTGAGCGGCCAGGACGGGGAGGCACTGGCCGTGCACGAGCGGACCAGGCGGCTGCTGGCGGCTGAGTTCGGGATCGACCCCGGGCGCGAGATGGCCGCGATCGCCGAGGGCATCACGAGCGGTGGCGGCATCGGCGTCACGGGGAGCGACCCCGCGGCAGGGGAGCCGGCGCACGAGGCCCCGCGCGAGCCGCAGGCCGCCGGGACCGCGCGGGCCGCCCTGCCCGGGCAGGGCGGGCCGACCGGGCCGGAACCCGTTCCGGACGGTTTCCGGCGCCCGGCCCAGATGCCCCGCGATCTGGCCGACTTCACCGGCCGGGAGCAGGCGCTCGCGGAGCTGACGGGCCAACTGACCGGTGGACAGGCCGGTGGAGCGGCCGGGGTCCGTCCGGCACCGGTCGTCGTCGTGTCCGGCTCGACGGGCGTGGGCAAGAGCGCGCTCGCCGTGCACGCCGCCCACCGGGTGCGCGGCCGGTTCCCCGACGGCCAGCTCTACGCCGACCTGCGCGCCCCGGACGGTACCGCGGTGCATCCGGCGGTGGTCCTGGAGTCCTTCCTCCGTGCGCTCAGGGGCCCCGACCGGCCCGTTCCCGAGCAGCAGACCGACCGGGCCGCGCTCTACCGGTCGGAGCTGGCCGAGGCTCGCGTCCTGGTGGTCCTCGACAACGTCGGCGACCCGGCCGCCGTCGATGCGCTGCTGCCGGGCGGGCCGGGCTGCGCCGCACTCATCACCAGCACGGCACGACTCTCCGGTCTCGCCGGAGCCAGGCACACCCATCTGGGCGTGCTCTCCCGGGCCGAGGCGCTGACCTGGCTGGAGACGGCCCTCGGCGCGGAGCGTGTCGCGGCGGAACCCGAGGCCTGCGTCGAGCTGACCGAGCGGTGCGGCGGACTGCCCCTGGCGCTGCGGATCGTGGCGATGCGGCTCGCCACCCGGCCGTCCTGGGCGGTTGCCTCCGTGGTGGCGGCCCTCCGCGGCCGGCAGCGGCTGACCGCGCTCGGCATCGCGGACCTCTCCGTGCGCGAGGCGTTCCGGCGGGAGTACGGGCGGCTGCCCGCGGCGCTGCGGCCGGTGTTCGCCCGGGTGGCGCTGCTGCGGGAGCCGGACGGACAGTTCGGGCCGACCGCCGTGGCACTGGCCCTCGGAGTGCCGTCGGGCGAGGCCCGCGCCCTGTGCGAGGAACTCGTGGACCGCAGCTGGCTCGAATCCGCCCGACCCGGCCGCTACCACGTGCACGGCCTGCTGCGCGAGTTCGCCGTAGCGGTCCAGCAGGACGGACAGGACGGCACGGGGCGGGCGGACGGGGAGCGGTCCGCGGCGGTGCTCTTCGCCCCCGAAGGGGCGGATCCCAGCCTGGGCAGCAGCCGGTCGTTGCGGCCCCCGCGCGGCACGCGGGAGGGCCTGGCCTCCTGACCGGCCGACGCTCCGTTCCCCGGCCTCCGACGACAGGCCGCAGCCGTACCCGTACCCGTACCCGACAGCACGACCGTGCCCGCGGGGCCCGCACCCCCGCGACGGTCGTGCCGTCGGTGTTCCCTCCCGTACCCCAGTTGGAGAGTCTCCGTGCCCGCCGCCCACCGCGCCCCCGCCGCCCCGCCGCCCGCCCTCTCCTTCCGGGTGCTCGGACCCGTACGCGTACGTTCCGAAGCGGGGGAGACGGACGTCCGCCCGCCCCTGGCCGCCGCCCTGCTCACCACCCTGCTGCTGCGCCACGGCCGGAGGGGCAGCACCCAGGCCCTCATCGACGCCGTCTGGGGCGACGCCGCGCCCGCCGCGGCAGCCGGAGCCCTGCGCGGCCACGTGGCCGGGCTGCGCCGTGTGATCGAACCCGGACGGGCGCCGCGCACCCCGGCGCGGGTGCTGGTCTCCCGTCCGAACGGCTACGCCCTGCACCTGCTGCCGGACGCCCTGGACCTGACCGTCTTCGACCGCCGGGCGGGCAGCGCCGCGCGTGCCGTGCTCGCCGGGAGGCCCGGCGAGGCGCTCGCGCTGTACGACTCCGCGCTGGCGCTCTGGGACGGAGTCCCCCTGGCCGGCGTACCGGGCCCGTTCGCCGCCGCCCAGCGGGGCGCACTGGTCGAGCAGCGGCTCGCAGCGCTGGAAGCCAGATGGGAGGTCGCGCTGCTGCTCGGAGGCCATGCGCGGGCCGTGGAGGAGCTGCGGGTGCTGGCCCGGTCCCACCCGCAGCGCGTACGGCTCCAGGAACTCCTGATGTCCGCCCTGTACGAGACGGGACGTCAGACCGAGGCCCTGGAGGTTCACGCGCGGGCCCGTGAGGCCCTGCGCGGTCCGGGCGGTTCGGGCGGTCCGGGCGGTTCGGGACCCGGCGCCGAACTCGACCGGATACGCCGGCTCATCCTGGCCGGTCCGGATGCGGGTACAGGAGTACGTACGGGTACGGGTACGGGTACGGGCGAGGACGGCCGTCCCGGCCCGGTGAGCGGCCCGGCGAACGCCGGGCCCCCGCCGCCGGTCCCCGACAACACCCGCCCACGGCAGTCCCGTTCGCGCGGCGGCCGTCCTGCCGCGCCCGTACCCGCCCCGGCGGCGGCAGCCGCACCGGTGTCCGTACCCGCGCCCACCGCCCTGGTGTCGCCGACGCTGAGCCTGCCGCCCGACACGGCGGACCTCGTGGGTCGCGACGCGGAGATCGCACGGCTGCGGCAGGCCCTGGAGAACGGCCCGGTCGCGGCGCTGGGCGCGATCAGCGGGATGGGCGGCGTCGGCAAGACGGCCGTGGCCGTGCGCGTCGCGCACGAGGTCGCCGCGAGCTTCCCCGACGGGGTGTTCTTCGCCGACCTCCGCGGGATGGACGCCCGCCCGGCCGATCCCCACCAGGTCCTGGGCGACCTCCTGCGCGCCCTCGGGGTGACGCCGGCGCAGCTGCCCGCCGAGACCGCCGAGCGCGTCGCGCTGCACCGCTCGCTCCTTGCCGACCGGCGCGTGCTCCTCGTCCTCGACAACGCCCGCGACCTGCGCCAGGTACGCGACCTGCTGCCGACGGCGCCCGGCTGCGGCCTCCTCGTCACCAGCCGCACCTGGCTCACCGGGCTCGGCGGCCTGGGCGGCGCGACCCTGGTGCACCTGGAGGAACTCCCGGACGCGGTCGCGCTGGACCTGTTGGTTCGGCTCGTCGGGGAGCAGCGCGTGCGCGCGGAGGAGGCGGCCTCCCGGGCGCTGGTCGCCGACTGCGGCCGGCTCCCGCTCGCCATCCGCGTCATCGCCGCCCGGATGGCCGCCCGCCCGGCGCTGCCGGTCGCGGAGACCGCCCGGCGGCTCGCGGACGAGCGGCGCCGGCTGGCGGAACTCAGCGGGGACAGCGCGGCCGTGGACGCCACCTTCCGGCTGGGGACCGCGCAGCTCGCCCCGGAACAGCTGCGCGCGTTCCGGCTGCTCGCCCTGCCCGACATACCGGAGCTGGGCGGGCTGAGCGCCGCCGCTCTCCTGGACCGGCCCCGGGACCGGGCACAGGCCCTGTGCGAGGACCTCGTCGACGTCGGTCTGCTCCGGTCCCCGGCGCCGGGCCGCTACCGCTACCACGACCTGCTGCGGCTGTTCGCCCGGTCGTCCGGGGCCGAGGAGCTGCCCGCGGCCGAATGCGGGGCCGCGCTGCTGCGGTTGCTGACCGCCTTCACCGACGTCGCCCGCGAGGCCTACCGCGCCTCGACCGCGGGGGACCCGTTCCCCGCCGACGACCTGCCGACCCCGCGGGCGGGGACGGAGGCGGAGGTGGATGCGTCGGCGGTCCGCCCCACCCCCGCCCCCGGCCCGTACCCCGTCCGCCGGTTCGCCTCCCCGGCGGAGGCCACCACCTGGCTCTACGACGAACGGCTGCACCTGCTCGCGCTCGTCGAGCAGGCGGCCGGCTTCCCCGAGGTCCCGGCGTCCGTCTGCGCGCGCCTGCTGCTGGCCAGCGACCCGCTGGGGCGCGACAGCACCGGCACCCGGAACCTGGAACGAGCCGCCCGCGCCGTACGGACCGCGGCGAAGCGCACGGACGACGCGGTGGCCGGCGGCATCGCCCGCCTGCTGCTCGGCGGCTCCTTCGCCATCCGCTTCGACATGGCCCGGGCCCTGCCCCACCTGCGCACGGCGGCCGACGTCTTCCGCCGCGAGGAGCGGGGGCCGCTGCTCGCGCACGCCCTGAACGCCCTCGGCGGCTGCGCCCTCGCCCACCGCGACTTCCCCACCGCCCTGCGCCACCTCACCGAGGCCCTGCCGCTCAGCCGGGAGCCGTACAGCCCGGCCTGCGAGGCCGCCACCCTCGGCTTCCTGGGCCTGGCCCAACTGGCCGGCGGACGCGCCGAGGAGGCCGTACGGTCGGGCCGCGCCGCCGTCGCCCTGGCCCGGTCCTGCGGCGACGGCCCCGGCGAGGCCAACGCGCTGCGCGCCCTCGGGCAGATCCTGCTGTACACGGGAGCGCGCCAGGAAGCCCTGGCCTGCCTGCGCACCAGCCTGCGGCTGTGGCGCACGACCGGCTCGGCCTTCCGAGAAGCGCTGGTGCTCGGCGGACTCGCCGAGGCCTTCAACCTGCTGGGCCGGCACGAGGAAGCGGTGGCCCACGCCACCGAGGCCCGGGACGTGGCGACCCTGCACGGCGACACCTACCTGATCGGGCGGGCGCTCATCCAGCTGGGCGACGCGGTCGGCGCACTGGGCCGGCCGGGCCAGGCGGCGTACTACCACCGGCAGGCACTCCAGATGTTCCGCGAGCTGCGCATGCCGGAGGCGGCGGACGCCGAGGCACGCCTCGGCGCCGGTTGACGTGCCGTTGATGCGCTGTTGAGGCCGCGCGAGCACGGCGGTGACAGGCTCCTGCCACCGCCCCCCGGCACGGACGTCCTTTCCCCCATCGACCTCCTGCCGGGGGCGGCCCGGGCACCCAGCGGTACCCCGGGACCGCACGCCGAACTGCTGAGGACTCCCTTTGGACCCCCAGGCTCTGCTCTTCTCGCTGTTCACGCCGGAGGGCCGGGAGAACCCCTTCCCGGCGCTGGAGGCGCTCCGCGAGAACGTACCGGTCTACTACGACAAAGACCTCGACACCTACTTCCTGACGACCTACGCCGATTGCCAGGCGGTGCTGACCGACACCTCCTTCCGCACCCCCGACCTGAGCTGGTGCGAGGACAACCTGCCGGACTGGCGCGAACACCCCGCCGCAGACTTCTTCTACGCCTCGATGCTCCGCGCGAACCAGCCCGCCCACACCCGGCTGCGGCGGCTCGTCGGCGCGGGCTTCACCCCCCGCCGGGTCGCCGCCCTCAGCGAGGCGGTCGAGCAGCTCACCGACTCCCTGCTCGACAGCTTCGCCGAAGCCACCGCGGACGGCGCCGCCGCCAACTTCCAGGAACTGGTCGGCTATCCACTGCCCGTGGCGGTCGTCGGCGAGTTGATCGGCGTCCCCGCCGAGGACCGCCTGCGCTTCCAGCGGCTGGGCGGCGACGCCGGCCGGCTGCTGGAACCGGTCCGCACCGAGGAGGACTGGGCCCGCGCCGACTCCGCCGTGACCGAACTGCGCGCCTACTTCGAGGACTTGCTGCTGCTCCGCCTGGTCGAGCCCCGCGAGGACCTCGCCACCGTGCTGCTGGAGACCGGGGAGGGACAGGAGCGGCTCACCCGCAAGGAGGTCGTCGACACCCTGCTGCTCACCTTCGTCGCCGGCTTCGAGACCACCGCCGCCATGCTGGGGATCGCCACCCACGCACTGCTGACCCACCCCCACCAACGGGCCGCCCTGAGCGCCGATCCCGCACTCGCGCCGCAAGCGGTCGACGAGGCCCTCCGCTGGGACACGCCCGTCCGGATGACCGAGCGCATCGCCTCCGCGGCGACCGAGATCCGCGGCGTCACCGTACCGGCCGGGGCCAACGTCACCACCGTGCTCGCCGCCGCCAACCGCGACCCGGCGCAGTTCCCCGACCCGCACCGGTTCGACGTGCACCGCACGGCGAGCAGGGTGCTGAGCTTCAGCGCCGGCCCGCACTACTGCCTCGGCGCGGCGCTGGCCCGGCTGGAGGGCGCCATCGCCGTCCGCCGCCTCTTCTCGCGCTTCCCCGACCTCGCCCTGGCGGGGCCGCCCGTGCGGCGCGAGTCCTTCAGCCTGCGCATGTACGAGGAACTCCCCCTGACCACGACCGCCGGATCCCGGGCGCCCCGTACCCGGGCCGCGGCCGGCGCAACGACAACGGCGAAGGACTGACCATGGGCTTCCTGGACACCGAACGCGCGGTGCTCGACGCGCTGCTCCCCGGCCTCGACGCCGAGCTGGCCCGTCACCGGCTGGCCGACCTGGAACGGACCGGCAGCCCGGCCGTCGCGGCCTTCCGGGAGGCGGGCGGCGCGGCCCTGCTGGTTCCGCGGCAGAACACCGGCATCGGCGCCGACCCCCTCCAGGCGGTGCGCCTGCAACGTGCGGTGGGCGCACGCTGCCCGTCCCTGGCCGTCGCCACGACCATGCACCACTTCTCCGTGGCGAGCCTGGTGGAGGCCGCCAAGAACGGCGCCGGGTTCGAGTGGATGCTCCTGGAGGCCATCGTCGGCAAGCGGATGCTGCTCGCCTCCGGATTCTCGGAGGGCCACACCGGTCAGTCCATCCTGCGGCCCGGCATCCGGGCCGTGCGCCGAGGTGGCGAGGTGGTGCTCAACGGCAGCAAGAAGCCGTGCAGCCTGGCCCGTTCGATGGACCTGCTGACGGCATCGGTGGTGATGACCGACGAGGCCGGAACCGAACGGCTCGGCGTCGCCATCGTCCCCGCCGACACCCCGGGGGTGTCCGTTCGGCCCTTCTGGCGCAGCACGGTACTGGCCGGCGCGGAGAGCGAGGAGGTCGTCCTCGAGAACGTCGTGCTCGACCCGCAGATGGTCGTGCTCACCGAGGTCACCGCCGATTCGGTGCTGGACTCCCTCAACGTGGCGGGCTTCCTCTGGTTCGAACTGCTGATGACCGCCGGCTACCTGGGCACGGCGAGCGCCCTGGTGGAACGCGTCCTGCGGCAGGGGCGCGCCCCCGCCGCGGTGCGCGCGGCGCTCGTGACCGAGCTCGACGCGTCGATGCTCGCCGTCGAGGCCGTGGCCCGGACCATGGGGGAGTCCCCGGACCGGGGCGAGCCGCTGCTGGTCGCCGCGCTCACCGCGCGCTACGCGGCCCAGGACGCCATCGCGCGGACCACGACGGCCGCCCTGGAGGCGCTCGGCGGCATGTCGTTCGTCGGCTCCGACGAGGGCGCCTACCTGGCCTCCGCCGCCGCCGGCCTGAACTTCCACCCGCCCTCGCGGGGGCGGATGGCCGAGCAGCTGTGCGCGGTGCTCGACGGCGGGCCGCTCCGTGTCGGCTGACCGCGGGGCCGCCGCACCCGCCGTACCCGCCGTACCCGCCGCACCCGCCGCGGTCGCCGTACCCGCCGCGGTCGCCGGGGCCCGGCGGGAACCGGCGTACACGGTGGAGCGGCTGGACCGCGCCCAGGACCTGCCCCGCCAGGTGTGGGACGAACTGGCCCCGGCCGACGACCCCATGTGGGGCCGTGACGTGTTCACCGCCATGCAGGGGGCGGAGATCGGCCCCGACGCCTACGCCTACCTGCTCGTGCGCGAGGACGGGCTGCCCTTCGCGGTCCTGCCGCTCAGCGCCGTGCACGGGCTGCGGCTCGACCGGGTCGTGGGGCCGCGCGAACGCCGCCTGATGGCACCGGTGGCCCGGGCCCTACCCCGGCTCGTGCGGGTGCCGATGCTGTTCTGCGGCAACTTCCTCGGGCAGGGCCACGTCATGGGCCGGGGCCGGCTCCCCGCGGCGGTGGCGCTGCTGCTGGTGCGGGAGGTCATGGACTTCGCCCGCGGGCACCGGCTGGGCACCGTCGTCTTCAAGGACTTCGCCCCGGACGACCTCGACGCGCTGCGACCGGGCCTCGACCGGGAGGGATTCTTCACCGTCGCCTCACTGCCGGACACCGAACTGCTGCTGGAGCAGCCGGACTTCGAGTCCTACCTGGCGACGCTGCCGGCCAAGCCCCGGCGCAACGCGCGCAACAAGATACGGAAGTTCCGCCGGCAGGAGGACCTGCGCATGGAGGTGCTGGACGGGTTCGGCCACCTCGTCCCCGAAATGATGGGGCTGTACCGCCAGGTCATGGACCGCGCCGACCAGACCCTCGACGTGCTCGACGAGGAGTTCGTACGGGCCCTGTCCGCAGGCAAGGGCGACGGCGACGGGGGCGAAGGAGGCCAGGGCGAGGGCGCCGGAGCCGAGCAACGGTTGGTCGCCTGCTTCCAGGGCGAGCGCCTCGTGGGCTACCTGCACTGCCTGTTCCGCGGCCGCGGCGCCGTCGGCGCCCGGATCGGCATGGACTACGCGCTGGCCCACCGGGCGCGGCTCTACCACAACCTCCACTACGCGGCGATCGAGCTGGCCATCGCCCGGGGCTGCCGGCACATCCGGTTCGCGCAGACCGCCTACGAGCCCAAGCGCGAGTTCGGCTGCGAACTGGTCGAGCAGACCTACGCGCTCAACCACACCGGCCGGCTGCCCCGCACGATCCTGCGCCTGCTGCTGCCGCCGGCCCTGGAAGCGGCCCGCGCCCAGGCCCTCGCGCCCAGGTCCTGACGGCGCCGCTTCCCGAACGTTGCCCGCGAGCCCCGTACGTCCACCACCGGAAAGAGACCGCACCCATGCCCCTCGTCCAGGTAGAGATCCCCATCGCCGCCCGCCCCGAGGACAGCTGGAACGCCGTCATCGACGTCGAGAGCTACGCCTCCTGCATGGACAGCGTCCAATCCGTCACGATCGTCGACCGCGCCGGCCCGGACGAGCGCACGACGGCCTGGTCCGTCCACCTCAAGGGCTCGGTCCTGGAATGGGTGGAGGCCGAGCGGCTCGACCACGCCGCCCGGCGCTTCGACTTCCACCAGGTCAGCGGAGACCTCGCCCACTTCGTGGGCCACTGGGCGGTCCGCCCGTCCGACGACGGCGGCAGCCACGTCAGCCTGACCGTCGAGTTCGAGATCGGGATCCCGCTGCTCGCCGACATGCTCAACCCCGTCGCCGCCACCGCCCTGCGGGAGAACGCCGAGCAGATGCTGCACGCCCTGGAGCGCCGACTCACCGGCGACACCGCCCGCTGAGGCGCCCGGCACACCGCGTCCGCCCCTTCCCCCACCCCACCCCCTCCAGGAGGTCCCCTGTGGCAGCCCCGACCACGACCGCCCCGCCCACCGCGGGCGAGGTCTTCGAACAACTCCGCCGCCACCAGTCCCCGAAGCTGGCCCTGACCGGCAAGTTCGCGGGCCGGGGAGCCGTGGAGGCCGGCGCCCTCGGCTCACGCGTCACCCTCTCCGACGGCCGCACGGCGCTCGACTTCGGCTCGTACGCGGTCGCCCTCCTCGGCCACCGCCACCCCGGCGTGGTGGCGGCCGTGGCCCGGCAGCTCGACGTGATGCCGACGTCGACGCGCAGCCTGGCCAACCCGGTGGCCGCCCGGGCCGCGGCCCGGCTCTCCGAGTACCTCGGCGGCCGCCTCCCGAAGGTCTACTTCGGCCTCAACGGTGCCGACGCCGTCGAGGTGTCGGTGAAACTCGCCCGGCTCGCCACCGGCCGGGACCGGGTGCTCGCGGTGACCGGGGGCTACCACGGCAAGACACTGGGCGCCCTCTCCCTCACGCACAGCCCGCTGTTCCGGTCCGGGCTGCGGGGCGCCGTCGTCGACGTGGTCCACATCGACCCCGAGGACCCGTACGCCGTACGCACGCAGCTGAAGTCGGCGCCGGTCGCCGCCGTGATCTTCGAACCCGTCCAGGGCGAGAACGGCGCCGTCCCGCTGCGGACCGAGGTCCTGCACCAGTGGTGCGAGGACGCGCACTCCCACGGGGCCTTCGCCATCGCGGACGAGATCCAGTGCGGGCTGCGCCGCTGCGGGGAGCCCTCGGTCGCCCTCGCGGACGGCCTGCCGGTCGACGCCGTACTCGTGGGCAAACCGCTCGGCGGCGGAGTGGTGCCGCTGTCCGCCGCGGTCTGCAGCACGGAGCTCTACGCCCCGCTGGCGCAGGACCCGTTCCTGCACTCGGCCACCTTCGGCGGCCACCCGCTGAGCTGCGCCGCGCTCCCCGCCGCGCTGGAGGCGATCGAGGAACTCGCCGAGCACGGACGGATGGTGTCGGCCCGGCTCGCCCAGGGCCTGCGCGCGCTGGCGGAGCGCCACCCCCGGGTGATGGGGGCCCATCACGGCAGAGGGCTGCTGTGGGGCATCGAGTTCACCACCCCCGGAGCGGCCGGTGAGGCCGTGGTGTCGCTCGCCGCCAACGGACTGCTGGTCTCGCCCTGCCTGGGCCGTCCGACCACGGTGCGGCTACTGCCCCCGCTCGTCACCACCGAGGCGGAGCTCGACGAGGCACTGGACATCCTCGACACCGCTCTGGCCGCGGCCGCCGCCCCGGCCGGCCTTCCCGAGTGACGGACACCGCCGCCCCGCACCACGACGACCACGCCCTTCAGCTCACCGGAGGAAGCAGATGAACCCCACCGAACCCGTCCCCGCACCGCCCGTCGACCTCTTCGGCCTCGTCCGTGAAACCATCGCCGACGTCCTCGGGACCACGCCCGACGTCATCGTGGAGAGCACGGACCTGCGGGCCGAATACGGCATCGACAGCCTGGAGATGATGTCGATCGGCGCGCAGCTCGAACGCGCGCTGGGCGTGCAGATCTCGGTCGAGGACCTGATGCGGGCCGACACCGTCGGCGAGGCCGTCACCCTCCTCGCCGAGCACCGGGCAGGCCGCTCATGATCTGGCACCGCCCCACCGCCGGCCCCGGCCGGCCCGACCCGCGCCCGCGCGTGGTCGTCACCGGGATCGGCGTGAAGTCCCCGGCCGGACTCACCCTCGACGAGGTCATGGACACCGTCCTCGCGGCGCGCCCCACCGCCGAGGTTCACAAGGACCTGATCGAGACCGGCTCACCCGTCCACATCGCGTGCCGGGTACCCGACTTCGACGTCGACTCCTACCTCACCCGACGCGAGCGCCGCCAGATCGACCGGCCCACCGAACTGGCCCTGTGCGCGGCGGCCGACGCCGTACGCCAGGCCGCTCTGCCCACCCTGACGCCCTCCCGGGTGGGCGTCCACCTGGGCACCGGCATCGGCGGACTCCCCACCATGGAGGCGCTCGTCCGGGACAACGACGCGAACCCGACGGCCATGCCCGTGCACTCCGTGCCCCGGACCATGGCCAACTCCGCCGCCGCCCGCGTGGCGATGCACTACGGCTTCCAGGGTTCCTGCGTCACCTACTCCACGGCCTGCGCCAGCGGCGCCACGGCCATCGGCGAGGCAACCCGCCGCATCCAGCACGGGGAGCTCGACGTCGCCGTCGCCGGCGGGTTCGACTCCGCGGTGACCGCCTTCATGCTCAGCGGCTTCTCACGGATGCAGGCCCTCTCCACCCGCAACGACGATCCCCGCAGCGCCAGCCGCCCCTTCGACGCCGCGCGCGACGGCTTTGTCATGGGCGAGGGCGCGGCCGTGCTCGTACTGGAACTGCGCGAGTCCGCACTGATGCGCGGAGCCACCGTCCTCGGGGAGATCGCGGGCTACGCCACCAACGCCGACGCCCACCACATCGTGGCCCCGCACACGGACGGGGCCGTCGCGGCCGCCTGCATGGCGGGGGCCGTCTCGGACGCCGGACTGCTGCCCTCCGACATCGGCCAGATCAGCGCGCACGGCACGTCCACCCAGGCCAACGACAGGGCCGAAGCAGCCGCGATCCACCGGTGCTTCAACGGGCAGGCCCCGCCGGTGACCGCAGTCAAGGGCGTCACCGGGCACCTCATCGGCGGCTCCGGGGCCCTGGAGGCCGCGATCGCCCTGGCCTGCGCGCAGCGGCGGATCGTGCCGCCCGTCGCCAACCTCACCACCGCCTCGGAGTCCGACCGGATCGATGTGGTCGCCGGAGCCCCGCGCGTCGTGGACAGTGCCCCGGTGCTCTCCAACTCCTTCGGCTTCGGCGGACAGAACGTCTGCCTGGTCCTGCAGCCCGCCACCTGAACCCCGGGAGTTCCTGCCATGCGCATCCTCGTCACCGGCGCCTGCGGCGTCGTAGGCACCGAAGTGGCCGGGCGTCTCGCGGCGGAGACCGTCGGCCGCACCGGTACCGACATCGTCCGCACCGCGCGCCGTGCGGGCGCCACCGCCACCACGGGCTCCGGTCCCGTGCCCTGGAACATCGGCGCCGAACCCGCCCCGGACCGCCTCACCGGGCGGCCCTGGGACGCCATCGTCCACACCGCGGCCTCCACCCGGTGGACCATGAGCCGTCAGGAGGCCACCGACGCCAACATCCGGACCCTGCGCGCGGTGCTCGCGCTCGCCGGCCCGGAGACCCACGTCGTCCACGTCTCCACCGCCTACGTGGGCGGAGTCCGCGCTCCCGAGGACCTCAGGGGAGAGGAGTTCGAGGGCTACCGCAACGGCTACGAGTGGTCGAAGTCCGTGTGCGAGGAGATCGTGGCCACCGATCACCGGGGACCTGCGACCATCGTCCGCCCGCCGCTGGTCCTGGGCCGACGCGGCGACGGCCGCATCGGCCGCTTCTCCGGCCCCTACAGCCTCTTCCCGGCCCTCGTCTCCGGCCTCGCGGCGGTCGTCGTGGGGGACCCGGAGGGCTACGCCGAGATCAGCCCAGTCGACGAGGTCGCCGAGGTGATCGCGGACGCCGCCCTCGGCGCCCCGCCCGCCGCGCCGCTCACCGAGGTGATCGCGGCGGGGCAGGACAGCATGCGCCTGTCCGACCTGGTCCGCATCACGTGCGACACGCTCAACGCCTTCCGGGCCGAGCACGGCGTCGACCCGATCGCGCAGCCGCCGACCGTGTCGACCGACAGCTGGAACCGCTTCTTCCTGCCGCTGGCCGCGCAATGGCTCTCTCCCGTCCAGCAGGAGGCAGTGAAGCTCCTCGCGATGTTCCAGAGCTACACGAGCATGAGCGAGCCCTTCGAACCCACCCGCAAGGTCGCCGATCCCGGCGAAGTGATGGCGGCATCGGTGCTGCACTGGGCGCGCAGCAAACCCCGGCAGGCGCTCGGCCGCACCGTGCCGTGGACATTGATCGACGCCGCATGAGGGAGGAACGGACAACGGAAAGGACGGCCGACCGTGCACGCCCTGCTGATCAGCGGAAGCCCCCGGGCGGGCTCCGGAACCAGCGCGCTCGCCGCGCTGGTGGGCGATGCCCTGCTCGCCCGGGGCGCCACCGTGACCCTGCTGGAACTGGCGGAGCCCTCGGCCCCGCGGCTCCGGGACACGCGGCGCAGCCACGACGCCGTGGTCCTGGCCAGCCCCGTGCACCACGCGAGTTACTCGGGCCTGCTCAAGCTCGCGCTGGACGAGGTACCGGGCGACTGGCTCGCCGACACGGCGGTCGGACTCCTCGCCCACGGCTCCGGGCCGCGCACCGGGAACGTGGTGTGCGAACACCTGCGTACGGTGGCCGGGGCGCTCGGAGGCTGGGTGGCCCCGACCCGGATCGCGGCCTGCCCCGCCGACTTCGCCCCGGGGCCGCACGGCGCCCCCGGGCCGCACGCAGCCCTGCTGCGCCGCTGCGACGCCCTCGCCGCGGAACTCCACCGCTGCGCGACGATGCTCCGCACCCCGGTCCCGGCCCCGGTTCGAGTGCCGGCCTCGGCTCCTGGGATCGCCTGACGGGGCGCTCACGCGGGCGGGCCGCCGATGCGTACGCGGTCGTGGGCGTGGTCGGTCAGGAAGGACGCCAGGGCCCGGCCCTCCTCCTCGACGGCGTCGCGGGCGGCGGGGGAGAGGCGGCGCAGCGGGGTGACGACGAGTGCGTCGTCGGACCGGGCCCATGTGGCGGACACGCGCCCGTCGACCAGGACGACGCGCTCGCCGGCGACCGACAGGCCCCGGTGCGCGTCGTCGATGATCCGGGTGCGGTCCTGGTAGCCGAGGATCGCGTTGTCGAAGGCAGGCAGGAACCTGACGGGCGCCGGGGTGTCCGGGTCCGGGCGCGGCGCGTCGGGCAGGTCGAGGAGTTCGCGGCCCCGCTCGTCACGGAAGGCGACGAGTTCCCCGCGCACGGCCTTGACCGCCGCGGGCAGCCCGGCCAGACCGCACCAGGCGCGCAGGTCGGCGGAGGCGGCGGGCCCGTAGGCGGCCAGGTAGCGGAGGACCAGAGCCTGGCCGACCGGGTCGGCGGCGTCCGGGTCGAGGGGCGCGATGTCGCGTCCCAGCCAGGTCGTGAGGAGGGCGTTGCGCACTCCGCCCCCGGTGCGCCACAGGCCGCGCGGGGGCAACTGGACCATCGGGAGGAGCGCCGCGACCAGCAGTTCACCGAGTACCCGGCGCGGCGGTGCGGGCCGGCGGTCGGGGAGGGCCCCGACGAGCTCGGCCATCGTGCGGGGCCGGCCGTCGGCCATGACCGCCCGGCCGGCCGCCGCCAGCTCCTCCGGATCGATTCCGGCGAGCTCGCGGCGGTAGGTGGCCAGGACCCGCCCGCGCAGCATCCTGTCGTGCCGGGCCCGCCAGGCCAGCGCGTCGTCGGCGCCGAGGAGGTGGACGGTGCGGCGCATCATGTGGGTGCGTACGACGTCCCGGCCGGTGAGCAGGTCGTTCAGGTCCACCGGTGCAAAGCCCCGCACCCGCGCCCACAGGCCGGTGAACGGCTCCTGCGGTTCCTGTGCCTGCATGCCGCACAGGTGTGTGACGACGTCGGCCGCCGGGGCGCCGGTGCGGTCGAGCAGGAACTGCCGGGCGAGCGTGGCACGGTTGAGGGCGCGGGTGTCGAGGACGGTCATCGCTGTCGGACCTCAGCCGTTGTACGGGGCGGCGACGACGTCCAGGACCCAGACGATGCCGAAGCGGTCCTTGAGCATGCCGTACAGCGGGGCCCACTGGGCGGGCTCCAGCGGCTGCACGACGGTCGAGCCGACGGACAGTTTCTCCCACAGGGCGGTGATCTCGTCGGCGCTGTCGCCGCGCACGGAGACGAAGACGGCGTTCTCGCCCGGGTTCCACGGCATCCGGGACGGCACGTCGTAGGCCATGACGGCGAAACCGTTGGCCGCGGTCACCTGGCCCCAGGTCACCCGGTCCGCCTCGGCGGGGTCCTGCACGTTGCCGACGTCCTGGTAGGTGACCACGGCGGCGGTCCCGCCGAAGACGGACGCGTAGAAGTCGAGTGCCGCGCGGGCGTCACCCCGGAAGTTCAGGTGGGTCGTGGTCGTGAGGGACATGAATGGCTCCTGGTCCTGGATTCACCGAGCGGTTCGCCGCTGTGTCAGCACGCTCCCACGGGTAGCGGACAGGATCTGTCCGCTACCCCGCGCAGAATGTGCACCGTGCCGAAAACCTCCGCGCGGCTGCTCGCGCTCCTGTCCCTGCTGCAGACCCGGCGCGACTGGCCGGGGCAGGAGCTGGCGACCCGGCTGGACATCAGTGCGCGTACCGTCCGCCGCGACGTGGACCGTCTGCGCGAGCTCGGCTACCCCATCGCGGCCTCCAAGGGTCCCGACGGCGGCTACCGGCTCGACGCCGGTTCGCAGCTGCCCCCGCTCCTGTTCGACGACGACCAGGCCGTCGCCCTCGCGGTGGCCCTCCAGACGGCCGCCGCGACCGGATCCGGAATCGGCGACGCGGCCGAGCGCGCACTCGTCACCCTCCGCCAGGTGCTGCCCAGCCGACTGCGCCACCGGATCGACCTGCTCCGGGTGACGGTCGTCGCCCCGCCCGAGGCCGGTCCGGCACAGGTCGACAGCCAGGTCCTGATGGCGATCAGCACCGCCATCCACGCCTGCGAGGAGCTCCGCTTCGACCACACCCCCGCCGTGCCGTCCTCTTCCTCCGTCCCGTCCGTCCCGTCCGTCCCGTCCGTCCCGTCCGTCCCGTCCGTCCCGTCCGTCCCGGTCCAGGGCGACAGCTCCGGCAACCGGCGCCGGGTGCAGCCCCATCACCTGATCACCCGGGGCGGGCGCTGGTACCTCCTCGCCTGGGACCTCGACCGCCACGACTGGCGCACCTTCCGCGTGGACCGCATTGCGCCCCGCAGTCCCACCGGCCCCCGCTTCACCCCGCGGGAGCTGCCCGGAGGCGACGTGGCCGCCTTCGTCACCGGCCGGTTCCGGGGATCCGACGGACCGGCCGACTGGCCCTGCCGCGGCGAGGCGATCCTCGACCTGCCGGCGGCCTCCGTCGCTCCGTACGCCCGCGACGGATTCGTCGAGGAACTGGGCCCCGAGCGCTGCCGGCTGGTCCTCGGCTCCTGGTCCTGGATCGGCCTGGCCTCGACCATCGGCCGGTTCGACGCCGAGGTCCACGGCGTCCGGCCCGCCGAGCTGAGGGAGGCCTTCGCGCACCTCGCCCGCCGCTGCGCCGGTGCCGCGGCCGAGGATCCCTCCCCACCCGCGCCCGGGGCGGTCTGACGCAGGCGGTCAGCCCTCGACGGCCGTCCCCCGCCGGGTCCGCGCATCGAGGACCGCGGCGGTGAAGCCCGCCAGTTGGGCCCTGAGCTCCTCACGGGGTACGCCCTTGTCGCCGGCCAGGTAGGCGACCAGGTCTGCCCGGGTGGCCGCGAGCAGCGCGTGGGCGGTGAAGTCGCTGTCGGGCGGACCGGGGAGGCGCCGCAGCAGGTCCCGGACCAACGCGTGCCAATGGTCGTAGTGGTCCGCCCGGTAGGGGCTGTCCGCGCCGCTTCCCTCCAGCGCCAGCGCGAGGTGGCGGTTGTCGAGCTTGAAGCAGAGGACGGCGTCGAGCAGGGCCGGTACGCGTTCGAGTGGTGGTGTGGCCGGTCCCAGTGGCTCGGGACCCTCTTCGATCGCTGCCCTGACCGGGGCCAGCCGTGCCTCGTACAGCGCGCGGATCAGCCCGGTGCGATCGCCGAAGGCGCGAAAGAGCGTCGCCTTGCCCACGCCGGCCGCCGTCGCGATGTCGGCCATGGTCACTTCTTCGGGGCTCCGGCACTGGGCGAAGAGGGCGTCGGCGGCGGCGAAGACGGCCGCCCGGTTGCGGACCGCGTCCTTGCGCGGCTTGCGTTCGGCGGTCATGGGACTGTTCCTCCATTTGCGATACGGACCCACGGTCCGTATCTTCGGAGCGAGAAGCGGACCACTGGTCCGTATCGTAGTGGACGGAGAGCCGCCATGCCCGCAACCACCTCACCCCCGGACCTGTACCGGCACAGCCTGCGCCTGCTCCTCGACAAGGACATCGCCTCCTGGGTCGGTCTGTGGTCGGAGCACGGAACCATGGAGTTCCCCTTCGCCCCGCCTGGTTGGCCCGGCCGGCTGGAGGGGCGGGAGGCCGTCGCCGCCTACATGCGGGACTATCCCGACCACATCGACCTGCACGACTTCCCCGACCTGCGGATCCACGAGACCACCGACCCGCGGACCATCGTGGTCGAGATGCGCGGAGTGGGCCGCGTGGTCGCGACCGGGGGCCCCTTCGACATGACCTACATCGCCGTCGTGACGGTCGAGGACGGGCAGTTCACCGCCTACCGCGACTACTGGAACCCCCTGACCGTCCAGGAACCCGGGGTGGACTTCGCCACGGATCCCGCGAGGAGCAGCGCCCGATGAACACGATCGACCCCACCGGCACCACCCTGGTCATCGGCGCCACCGGCACCACCGGCGGCCGCACCGTCGAGCGGCTGATCGCCGAGGGCCGGCGGGTCCGCGCCGCAAGCCGTCGCGCCACCCCGATCCCGGGCGCCGAACCGGTCCGCTTCGACTGGTACGACCCCAGCGCCTTCGACGCCGCCGTGACCGGCGCCGATCGCGTCTACCTCGTACCGCCCATCGGCGAACCGGACCCGGCCGCGGTCATGCTGCCCTTCCTCGACCGGGCCCGCGCCGCGGGCGTACGCCGCGCCGTACTCCTGAGTTCCTCGGCCATCGCCGAGGGCGGCCCCGCGGTGGGGCAGGTGCACGCGGCCCTGCCCGGTCTGTTCGACGAGTGGGCGGTACTGCGCCCCTCCTGGTTCATGCAGAACTTCACCGGTACGCATGGCCATGCCGACAGCATCCGCACCGACGGAGCCATCCTGACCGCCGCCGGGACGGGCCGGGTCGGATTCGTCGACGCCGACGACATCGCCGCCGTCGCCGTACGGGCTCTGACCGACGACCGGGCCCCCGACGCCGACCTGGTCCTCACCGGGCCGGAAGCGCTCAGCCACGACGACATCGCCGCGGTCCTCACGGACGTCACCGGACGCCCGGTGGTCCACCACCGGCTGACCTACGAGGCCATGCGCGAGCGCCTGGCCGCGGTCGTCCCACGCGAGTTCGCGACGATGCTGGCCGGGATGGACCGGGCCATCGCCGGAGGGGCCGAGGACCGCACCACCGACACGGTCCGGCGCCTCACCGGCCGCCCGCCGCACGGATTCCGGGCGGTCGCCGCACGCGAGCTGTCCGGTCGGGCGGCAGCGGCCGTCGGCGCCGCTCCGGAGGGTGCCTCCCACCCGGACAGCCCAACGGGCGCGGCCTCCGGGTGACGCCTACGCTGAAACGGCAACCCCACCCACGCGCCCCGGTCCCGCGGTCGGGGGCGACGGGCCGGACCGGTTCAGCACCGAAAGGCGGTTCCGCCATGGCCACCAGGTCTGACGCTCCCGTTCTCGACACGCTCGCCGCGATGACCATCGACTCCGTCGAGCACTGCACCATGGACGAGAAGACACTCATCACCACCCGCATCGCCGCCCTCGTCGCCATGGACGCACCGGCCATCTCCTACTTGGCCCACATCAGCCCCGCGGTCAAGGCCGACTTCACCGTCGAGCAGCTCCAGGACGTACTCGTCGCGATCGCGCCCGTCGTGGGCACGGCGCGCGTCATGTCGGCGGCCGGGCACATCGCCCAGGCGTTCGGCGTCGCCATAGCCATGCTCGAAAGCGAAGCCGAAGCCATGGCCAACGCCGAGGCCGAGAGCCGCAACTCCTGAGCCGCGGTCGGCGGCTCCTTCGCGTTCCGACGCTCCCGCACGAGCGGGGTCACGGCCCGGGCCCGGGCCGTGACCCCGCTCGTCCCGTCTCCGCTCAGCCCCGGGCCGGTGCGAGCAGCACGAAGTCGGCGTTCGCCGGGTCGAGGCAGACGGCGAGCCGGCCCACGCCCTCCGCGTCCACCGGCCCCATCTGCACGCTGCCGCCGTTCTCGGTGACCCTGGCGACGGCGGCGTCGCAGTCGGTGACGGCGAAGACGGGGTGCCAGTACGGCCGTCCGTCCGTGAGGGCCAGGTGCTCCGCGGGCAGCTCCATGAGGCCGCCGTGCACGCGTTCCTCGGGGAGCCCGGCCGGGGTGATGAGCGTGTACGTGCCCTCGCCGCCGGGCATCGCCGTGTCGCTGTACTGCCAGCCGAACACACCGCCGTAGAACTCCTTGGCGGCTTCCGCGGCGGTCGTGTACAGCTCGGTCCACGACAGTGAGCCGGGCTCGTCCACCAGCTCGACGCCCGTGTCCTTGCCCGGCTGCCAGGCGGCGAACTGTCCCCCCAGCGGGTCGGTGTACTGCGCCATCCGGCCCCACTCGCCGAGATCCCTGGGAGCCACCCGAACCGTGCCGCCCGCGCTCTCCACCGCCCGGGTCGTGGCGTCCGCGTCGGTGACGCTGTAGTAGATCATCCAGGCCGGACGCGCGCCCTCCTCGGTGAGCTTGCCGAGCCCGGCGACGACCTTGCCGTCCTTGCGGAACATGCCGCCTTCCATGTCCTGAGCCCCCTCCATGGACTCGTACTCCCAACCGAGCACGGTTCCGTAGAAGGCCGCGGCGGCGCCGACGTCGGGCGTGCCGAGGTCGAGCCAACAGGGAGAGCCGGGGGCGAAATTCGTGGTGATCATCGTGCTGCCTTTCTGGGGGCCGGTACGGCCTCAGCCTGGCACCGCACCCCTGCCGTCGCCCGTCGGCGCCGTCCCGGGTGCCCGCCGATTCATCACGAAGTGCCAAAACGGCCGGACAACCGAACCCGACCGGGCCGGCGGACGTGTCCGCGGGTGTCCTCGTTCCGCAGCTCTGCGGGCGGCCGAACATACCGAAGCAACAAGGGGATTCCGATGTTCCGTACGCGTACCCGTACCCGTACCCGAGCCGCGTCCCTCGCCGCTCGTGCGACCGCCGGCGCTCTCCCGAGGGCCGCCGTCGGGTTTCCGGCCCCGAAGTCCGCCCGCTTCGGCGGCTGATCGCATCGTGAGCGCGCACTCCGGGCGCCCCAGGGGCGCCGTACGTACCGACGTCCTGGTCGTCCTGCTCACGGTCCTGGCCGTCCTCGGCGGCGCGACGGCCTGCTCCGTCCAGGCCGGTTCCCCGCTCGGCCGGGCCGTACCGGCCTTCACCAACCCCGTGATCCCCGGCCTCTGGACCCCGGAGCGCATGGCCGACGCCGATGCGTCCGGCCGTTCCGTCGCGGACGGGCTCGGCGCGGACCTGGGGGAGACCGACCCCGAGCCGGCGGCCTTGCCGGCCCGGCCCGAGCGGGCCCCCTACCGGGCGAGTGCTCCCGCGGTGGGCAAGGTCTTCTTCGACGGGCCCGACGGTCCGAGCGTCTGCTCCGGGACCGCCGTCGAGGACCCGGCCCGGCCGGGCCGCTCCAGTCTGGTGTGGACGGCGGCCCACTGCGTCCACGGCGGCAAGGGGGGCACCTGGCACCGCAACATCGTCTTCGTGCCCTCCTACAACGACCGGGGCCTGGCCGGCGCATCGCGCCGCACGGCCGAGGTCGCGCCGCTGGGCACCTGGTGGGCGGACCGGGCCGCGACCTCCGAGGAGTGGATCGCCGAGGGCACCACCACCGGCGGCGGCGGCTCGTCCGGGGACTTCGCGGTGCTGCGCGTGGCCCGCAAGGACACCCGCGCATCCCTCCAGGAGACGGCCGGGGTGGCCGTGCCGGTCTGGTTCGACGCCCCGCCCACGGCCGCGATCCCGGCGATGAAGGCTTTTGGCTACCCGGCCGCCGACCCCTTCGACGGGGAGCGGATGTTCACCTGCCAGGACCGCCCCGGACGGTTGTCCCTGCGCCCCGACCGGCCCTCGCTGTACCGCATCGGGTGCACGATGACGGGCGGCTCCTCGGGCGGCGGCTGGTTCGCCCGGCGTCCTGACGGCAGCTCCGCCCTGGTCAGCAACACGTCGATAGGCCCGCTCGGGTCCACCTGGCTCGCCGGGCCGCGGCTGGGCAGGGAGGCCAGGTCCGTGTACGCCTCGGTCAGCAGGGGTGACACGGCCTGAGGGATGTCTCCTGGACCGGGCCGGGCTCGCGGGCTCCTGCTTCCGCACGGCGGACGCAGCCCCCGCCGTGCGCCGGCCTCGCCGTGCGAGATGGTCTGACTTCGCCTAATTTATCCCCGTCAGGGTTTCCTCAACAAGGAGTTCACATGGCTGACAAGGGAAAGATGGACCAGGCCAAGGGCAAGGCCAAGGAGGCCGTCGGCAAGGTCACCGGCAATGACCGGATGAAGGCCGAGGGCAAGACGGACCAGGCGAAGGGCAAGGCGAAGGAAGCCATGACCGAAGCCGAGAAGCGAGCCCGCGGCGTCCAGGACTCCCTGCGCGACAAGGACGACCGGATCTGATCCCGCCCC
>NZ_BMVL01000003.1:621196-663611 GCF_014650695.1 Streptomyces avidinii
ACGGGGTGCATGACCGTAACCAAGACGACCGTCCTCGTCCTCGACAGCGCCGAGCCCGAGCTGCTGGCACGGTTCTACGCCGAGCTGCTCGGAGCCACGACCGGACCGGCCCCGGGCGACGGGGAGCTCCTCCTCGTCACCGGCCGCACCGGCGTGGTGGTCGGAATCCGCCGTGACCCGGGCCACGTCCCGCCGAGCTGGCCGCTCCCGGAGGGCTCCCAACAGGCCCACCTGTGCATCCTCGTGGAGGAGCGGTCCCTCGACGAGGCCGAGCGCGAGGCCGTGGCCCTCGGGGCCCGCCCGGTGGCCGCCGAGGACGACGGGAGTCTGTCGGGCAGCCGCACCGTCCTGCGCCGCTACGCCGATCCGGCCGGCCACGCGTTCGCGCTCGCCGCGGTACGCGCGGCCCCCGCCGCCGGCAGCTCCGCAGGCTGAGACCGCACCTACGCGTGGGGCCGTAGGCGGACGGACCGACCACCAGCTCCCCGCCGGCTGGAGCCCGAGGACGCCCGCATGCTGCACACCGCGCTCGGAGGCGCGGGCTTCCTGCTGCCGGGGGTGACGGCCGGGGCGCCGGGCGCCGCGTACAGCGCGCTGGTCGTACGAACCCTGGAGGTGTGCGATCGGCTCACCCGGGTGCCGCTCGTCGTGCGCGCGGCGGCCATCGGGGCCGGGGTGGGCGCGCTGGCGTGTTCACGGGCGTCGTACGGGCCCCGCTCACCGGCGTCGTCCTGGTCGTGGAGATGACGGGTGCCGGCGTGCTCCTGCTGCCGTTGCTGATCGCGTGCTTCGCCGCGACGGTGACCGCGAACCGTCTGGGGAGCGAACCCCTCTACGACACCCTGCGCCGCCGGATGCTCGAACGCACCTGACGATGCGAGCCGGCCCTCACCGGGCGACCGCCGCCCGGGCGGCGGGGACACCGGCCGTAGGGTGGCCGGAACCGATCGAGGAGGACCGACGTGGCGAGCATCGTGATCGTGCAGACGACCGTGGACGACGAGGACAAGGCGTACGAGATGGCACGGGCCGCGGTGGAGGCCCGGCTGGCGGCCGGTGTGCACGTCGACGCACGGATGACCTCCTTCTACTGGTGGAAGGACGCCGTGCAGCACGAGCGGGAGTACCGGCTCTCCTTCAAGACGACCGCCGAGAAGGTCGCCGAGCTGCAGACGTGGGTGCACGAGCGCCACCCGTACGAGGTGCCGCAGTGGATCGTGCTGCCGACCACCGCGGCCTCTGAGGAATACCTGGCGTGGGTGGTGAAGGAGACCAGGACCCGGTAGCCGGGCCGCCCCCGGGGCGCCGCCGGTAAAAGCCTGCGCCCCGGCGGCCGTCCCGCGTTATGGTGACCGGCATGAACGTCAACGGCCCCCGCAGCACCGCGACCGCGCGAGCGACCAGCTCGCCGGTTGCCGCCGCCTGACGTACCCCTTCCCTCTCCCCGGCGACCGGACAACGGTCCGTCGGCTGTGCCGTGGGCGCTGCTGCCCCGGTCGGAGACCGGACGGTCCCGTTCTCCGGTGCCTCTCCCGCTCCCCTGCGAAGGAGTCACCCCCATGCATACCGACCAGCTGGCCGACACGTTCGTCGAGTACTTCGAGGAACGCGGCCACCGCCGCATCGTCGGCTCGACGCTGCTGCCACCGCCCGGCGACCCCGTCCTCTTCACCACCTCCGGCATGCACCCGCTCACTCCGTACCTGGAGGGCCGGCCCCACCCGCTCGGCCGGCGGCTCGTCAACGTCCAGCGCTGTCTGCGCACCACGGACCTGGAGGAGGTCGGCGACCCCACCCACCTCACGGTCTTCGAGATGCTCGGCACCTGGTCACTGGGCGACTACGACGGCCCGGTCAGTCTCGACTGGGGGTACGGGCTCCTCACCGAGGGACTGGGCATCGATCCCGGCAGGCTGTACGCCACCGTCCACGCCGGCGACGAACGGACCGGGACCGGACCGGACACCGCTTCCCTGCGGCTGTGGCAGGACCGCGGCGTCCCCGTCGAGCTCACGGTGGAGGACAACTGGTGGTCCAACGGCCCCGTCGGACCGTGCGGCCCCGACTCGGAGATCTTCCTGTGGAGCGGTGACGGCCCGCCCCGGTCGACACCCACCGGCGACGACCGCTGGGTCGAGGTGTGGAACCACGTGACGATGAGTCACCGCCGGCTCGACGACGGTTCCCTCGTACCCCTTCCCCGGCGCAACGTGGACACCGGCCTCGGCCTGGAGCGGCTCGCCTCACTGCTCCAGGGCAATTCGTCCGTGTTCGAATGCGACGTCTTCGACCCCTGGCGCGGCCTCGTGCCGACCGTGTGGCCCCTGGACGAAACGTCGTTGCGCGTGGTCTGCGACCACCTGCGCTCGGCCGTCGTGGTCCTTGGGGACGGCGTGCGCCCGGCCAACACCGGCCGGGGCTACGTCCTGCGACGCCTGGTGCGACGGGTGCTCACCCTGTTGTGGCGGGACGACCCCTCGCGCGGCGTCGGAGACCTGCCGGACGAGCTGGTGCGGCACACCCTGGACCGCTTCCGGCAGGACATGCGGCCGGGTGACGTGGTCCGGATCCTGCTGGAGGAGGAGCACCGGTTCCGCCGGCTCCTGGAGCGCGGACGACAGGTGCTCGCCCGCCCCCGGTTCCGGGGACCGCTGACCCAGGAGGACCTCCACTACCTCCACGACACCCACGGGCTGCCGCGCGAGCTGGTCACGAACCTGCGGCAGGAGTGACGATGCGGCGGTCCGGGGTGCGGCGTGCGCTCGGCGGCGGGGGAGCGTACGCCGTGCCCCGGCTGGTTCGGGGGATGACGGCACCGGCCGGACCTTCGGCGACGGCGTGGTACGGGTGCTGCGCAGCCAGGGCCACTGCGCCGGGCACGTGATCGTCCACGCCCCGCTCCGCAACCCCGCGCCGGACGGCCAGGGCCAGGGCCAGGGCCGGTGACAGGGGACTGCTGACCGGAACGAGGGACCGGAGCCGGGGCGTCGGCCTGGGCCGGCTCTTCCGGATCTTGCCGGGCCCGCGGCGCCCGGCATCGCACCTCGCTGCGTTGTCGGGCCCGCCCCGGTACGTCCAGTACAAGACGACCCTCCGCCGTGCGATGCACGCCGCCGGACGCCGCGGGCTCGGCCGACAAGATCCGAAGGAGACGGCCTCTAGCCCGCGCTGACCGCCGTCACGTGAGCGGAGCCGTCCCGCAGGGCGGTGATGCGGACCTGCCCCGCCGGGAAGGCGTCCCTGCCGTTCGGGCCGGGTATCTGCGCGAACGGCGTCCAGGAGCCGTCCGGCCTCCTGACGTTGTGCCAGATCCGTCCGTCGAGCCCGACCGCCACCACCTGGGCGGAGCCGTCGGGCGTCCCCGCGATGCCGATGGCGCTCGCCCCCATCGTGGGCGTGGTGACGCCCCGCGGGGGCCGGAACCCGGTCCACGAGCCGTCCGCCCGCCGCAGCTGGTGGTACACGATCCCGTCGAGCCCGATCGCGAGGACCTGGGCGGACCCGTCGGGCATTCCGGTGATGGCCAGGGCCGGTCCGGCGAACGTCGGGGCCCCGTTGTAGCCGGCCGGCCGCCCCCAGGGGGTCCACGTACCGTCCCGCCCGCGCACGCAGTGGTACATGGCACCGTCCGTGCCGTAACTCAGCAGCTGGGCGGACCCGTCGGGCATGGCCGTGATCGACACCTTCGTCGCGCCCCAGCGGCTCTTCGCGGTGAGCCCGGGCAGGGGCCGGAACCCGGGCAACCCGCCGTCGGCGCGCCGGAGCTGGTGGTAGGTGGTGCCGTCCATGGCCGTCACCACGAGCTGGCAGGTCCCGTCGGGGAAGGCCGCGATATCGGCCTCGCGGACGGTGAACCCGGTCGAGCCGTCCGGCCCCGGGACGCGCTGCCAGGGCTGGAGCGTGGCCGAACCCCGTACGGTGGTCAGCCACAGACCGTTGTCGGGCGCGATGCCCAGCACCACGACCGAGCCGTCCGGCAGGCCGGCCGCGGCGCTCTGCACCCCCGCGAACGATCCGGCGCCCTCGGCACCCGGCAGCGGACGCATGCTGCTCCACGCGCCGTCGGGGCGCCGCGCGGTGTGGAAGAGCACCCGCTGTTCGACGTCGTACGGGGGCAGTTGCGCGGAATAGAACCACACCGGGTTGGTGATGGCCACCAGTTGGTCCAGCGTGGTGGACGCGGGCTTGGGCCGGCGCACCTCGGCGCGGACGAACATGGAGGCCTTGCCCCAGCCGCGCCAGCGCAGTTGCCCCCGGCCGCTGCCGTCGATCCAGGTGGCGGCCATGATGCCCCACTCGGTGTACAGCGTGGCGATGCTGTCCGGGGCGCCCGTCACATTCAGGGTCACGTCGACGGCGTCGAAGAACGACAGGGGAAGCTCCTCGCCGGGTCCCGCGACCGACCCGCCGGTCCGGGCGGTGAAGTCGAGGGTCACGGCCGCGGATTCGACGGCGTAGGACCGGCCCAGGCGCAGTGCGTCCAGCACGGCGGGCGTCGACAGACTGGCGGCGTGCACCACGTTGTGGGGGCGGCCGACGGCGTCCGCGGGGCTGTGCGCGTCGCTGTTGCCGACGGCGGCGACCCGCTTGCCGAGGCAGAGCATGACGTGCCAGGCGGCGATGTTGGCCGCGTCGTCCAGGGTCCAGGGCCCGTTCCACACCTCCAGCGCGTCCACCCGGTCGAGGCCGAACTCCCAGAAGGATCCCGCCGCGGGAGTGAGGGGATGGGCGGCAATGGTGAGTCCACCCAGGCTGTGCACGCGGCGGGCGTGGCTCTCGAACACCCCCGGGTTCGCGGGGCCGTAGCGCCAGTCCACCCATTCGCCCTGCGGCAGACCGACGGCCAGCCAGTGGCCGTGCCGGGTGGTGACCTCCTCGGCGTTGATGACCAGCAGGTCGGTCGGGACGTTGCCGCGCCAGGTCACGCCGGTGGAGCTGGTGTTGTGGTCGGACGTGGCGATGAAGTGCATCCCCTCCTGGCGGGCGGCCGCGACGATCTCGTCCACCGTGCGCTGCCCGTCGGAGTGCACGCTGTGCAGGTGCAGGTCGCCCCGGTACCAGCCGGGCCCCCGCCCGGCCACCGCCGTCGGCAGGATGTCGTACGGGGCCCGGGGCAGCGGGTCCCCGTGGTGCAGGGTGACGTCCACCTGCCAGGCCATACCGCCGGCGGCGCCGACCATGGGCCCCAGGACGACGGACCAGCCGCCGGGTTCGACGGGCCCCGGCGCGTACCCGGGGGTGGCGTCCGCCGCGGAGAGCGTGAAGCCGGACCGTGCGCCGCCCGACCAGCCGCGGAAGCCGGACGGGCCGAAGATGCCGAGGTCCAGGATCCCGGCGGCGGCGTCATGGGTGGTGGCGACGGAGATCCGCTGGACCCCGGCGGGGACGTCGAAGGCGACGTACGCCCACTGGTCGGTGCCTTGGGGGGAGTGGCCCCGGTAGCTGGTGGTCACCGTGTCGGTCCCCTGGCCGCGCGTCGTGGCGTGCGCGACCGGCGCGGGTAAGAGCGCGGCGGCTCCGCCCGCGGCCAGCAGGGCCCCCAATCGGAGCAGGGACCTGCGCTCGAACTGCGGGCCGGGATCGGGCGCATCACTCGGGAGGTGCTCACTCGGGAGGTGTTCACTCGGCACAGCCGTGCTCTCCGTTCGCGTGGGCTGGAAGGGAAGGCGTGCGGGACTCCGTTGCGGTGCGGTGCGGTGCGGTGCGGTGCGTTGCGGTGCAGTGCGGTGCGGTGCGTCGCCGGGCGTCGCGGGCCCGGCAGGATCCGGAAGAGCCGGCCTAGCGGCGTGCGCGCTGGGCATCGACGATCTGCCGCACCGTCCCGTCAGCGCCGGACCGGGCCTGGACGCGCTCGGCGAAGCCGGGGAACTGCCCGGCGATGGCGCTCAGCAGGCGCAGCTCCAGCGGCGCGACGTTGACCTCGCACAGGTCGCGGCGCACCGCTCGTACGACGCCGTCGGCCACCTGGCCGGGCGTGACGGTCCGGATGCCGTTCGGCGTGGTGGCACCGGTGGCCGCGAACATCCCGGCGTCGCGGACGAAGCCGGGCTGGACCAGGGACACCCCGACCCCCGTACCCCTGAGCTCCTGACGGAGCGCGAGGGCGAAGCCGCGCAGCCCGAACTTCGTCGCGTTGTACAGGGAGGTCGACTTGGTCGCCGCCTTGCCGGAAATGGAGCCGACCAGCACGATGTGCCCGCGGCCGCGGGCCACCATGGGCTCGGCGAGCAGCCGGGACAGCAGCAGGGGCGAGCGGAGATTGACGTCGAGGGCGCGGTCGAGCTCGTCCTCCGTGTAGTCCAGCAGGTCGCCGCTGGCGGGCAGGGCGGCGTTGGCGACGAGGATGTCCGCGTCGGCGCAGCTCTCGGCGAGCCGTATGACGTCGGACCGTACGGCCAGATCGGCGACCACGGTGCGGGCTCCGCATGCGTCGGCGGTGGCCTTGAGGGCTTCTTCCCGCCGCCCGGTGACGGTGAGCCGGGCGCCCTGCGCGGTCAGGCCTGCGGCCAGGGCCGCGCCGATGCCTCCGGTGGCACCGGTGAGCAGAACGTTCGATCCGGATATGTCCACGATCACTCCCGTGCGGCGTCCATCAGTTGTTCGTTCGAACGAACAGTAGGGACGGCGTGGTGCGTTGTCCACACCGCGGCCGGCATCGACTCCCCGGTCCTGCCAGGGCGGTTGGGTCGGGCGTGGGGCAGAATTACGCCATGCCCCATGCTTCCGACACCCGCCAGAGCATCATCGACGCCGTACTGCGGATCATCGGGCAGGACGGCATCGCCGCCGTCACCAACCGGCGGATCGCCAAGGAGGCCGGCGTCTCCCTCGGTTCCGTCACCTACCACTTCGCGACCCAGCACGAGCTGCTGCGCGAGAGCCTGCTGCACTTCGTGGCCGAGGAGACCCGGCACTTCACGACGCTCGCCGACGAGTGCTCCGACGAGCAGTTCGACATCGGGCAGGCGGCGGAGGTGGTGGCGCAGGTCGCGGGCGGCAACGCCTTCGACAGCCGCCACATCGCGCCGTTCGAGCTGTACGTCCAGGCCGGGCGCGACGAACGGCTGCGCGCCGCCGCGGCCGAGTGCTTCGCCGCCTACGACCTGCTGGCCACCCGGATCCTGACCCACCTCGGCGTGGCGGAACCCGAACGCCTGGCGGGCGTGGCCGTCGCCCTGGTCTTCGGGCAGCAGTTGCGCCGCCTGGCGACGGGCGCGCCCGCCGAGGACCTCGTCGACACCCTGCTGATCCTCACGAGGTTCACCCCCACCCAGACCCCGTAGAGCCCGCAGACGCGGTGGGTCCGATGGACGCGGAAGGCCCCGCGCCCGGCGCAGGTCTGCCGGGCGCGGGGCGCGTCACGCGACGCGGGGTTAGTTCAGTACGTCCGCCCGACGTGCGCGAGGGCCTGCTTCAGCAGCGCCGCGTGGCCGCCCGGCATCTCGCCCTGCACGGCGGCCGAGAGGGCTTCCTCCGGGCTGAACCAGACCAGGTCCAGGGCATCCTGCCGAGGACGGCAGTCACCGGTCACGGGCACGATGTAGGCGAGTGACACCGCGTGCTGGCGCGGGTCGTGGTAGGGAGTGATGCCCGCCGTGGGGAAGTACTCGGCGACGGTGAAGGGCTGGAGCGAAGCAGGAATGTGGGGCAGGGCCACCGGGCCCAGATCCTTCTCCAGGTGGCGGAGCAGCGCGTCACGGATCCGCTCGTGGTGCATGACACGGCCGGACACCAGCGCCCGGCTGATCGTCCCGTCCGTGCCGATCCGCAGCAGCAGTCCGATGGAGGTGACTTCGCCGGTCTCGTCCACGCGTACGGGGACGGCCTCGACGTACAGGATCGGCATCTGGGCCCGGGCCATGTCCAGCTCGTCCCTGGTAAGCCAGCCGGGCGTAGTTTCGGTCGTGTCAGACATTCCTCGATCTTACTGACCGGTGAGGGCCGCGGCGGCGCTAAACCGTCGCAGAGTTCTGCCCAGAAGGTGACTTTCCGGAGTCTTGTCCGGTCGGATAGCAATGGACACGGCGCCGCACGGCCCGCCGACGGTCGGCGGCGACACCGGCGCGCCCAGGAGGAACGCCCCGTGATCCGCACCCGATACGCCGCCGCTCTGGCCACCATGGCCGTCACCGCGCTCGCCATTTCCGCGAGCCCCGCATCGGCCGCACCCGGTGACACCCTCACCATGTGCTCCAGCACGCTCACCCCGGACGGCTGGGTGGACGCGCAGTGGTGGAACAGCGGCGGCTGCGGCTCCGGCTTCACGCCCAACACCAAGCAGATCAAGGACCTCAGAGGCTATCCGGTCGGCACCGAGGTCGCCGCCTGCGCGTCCACCTGGCCGCCCGCGGGCTGGACCATCACCAACACCTACTACTCCAGCGGCTGTCGCTACTCCGCCGTCCCCAGCTTCAACCCCAACACCTGGACCCTGAAGCGCACCTCCTGACCTCGCGCGGGGTGCCTCGGCCGACGGACCGCCGCCGACCACGGCGCCCCGCGCCGCCGGGCGCGCGGCGGCACGGGCGCATTCCGGACGCACGGATCCGTGTCATCGGCCGGCCCCCGCCGGGGCCCGGCGGTGAGCGGGTGGCCGTACGGCGTGTCCGTGCCGCAGGGTCCGGGCGGTGCCGCCCGGCTGCCTACCGTGGGCCCATGAGCACACGTCCAGCACCGCGGTTGGCCGGGTACGGGATCCGGTGCGCACGGCCCGCCGAGTCCGGGGCGGTCGCCGGGCTCCTGGCCCGCGCCTTCGCAGACGACCCCGTCCTGGCATGGATGGTCCCCGCCGCCGACCGGGAGCGCAGGATCGCCCGGTACTTCCGACTGGCCCAGCGCCGGCAGCGGCCGCGCGCCCGCGCGGTGCGGGTCGCCGCGACGGGCGAGGGACGGCTGCTGGCGGCCGCGCTGTGGTCGGGCCCCGGGCGCTGGAAGCCCTCCCCGCTCCAGGACCTGGCCTCGCTCCCGCGGTACGCGGGCGTCTTCGGCCTCCGGGGGATGACGCGGGCCGGGGAGGTCCAGAACGCCATGCACGAGGCCCATCCGCGGACGCCGCACTGGTACCTGCCCTCCGTGGGGACGGACCGGGAACTCCAGGGCATGGGAGTCGGTTCGGCGCTGTTGCGTCAGCAACTGGCCGACTGCGACCGGTTCGGGCAATCCGTCTACCTGGAGTCCAGCAAGGACACCAACGTCCCCTTCTACGAAGGGCTGGGCTTCCGCGTCACCGGCGAGATCCGGATTCCCGGGGGCGGACCGACCCTCTGGCCCATGTGGCGCGACCCCCGCCGTTGAGGGTTCCCGTCAACTGTCCTGCTCAGCAGGTTTGTTGACGAACCGATCGCCCTTGCGTTCCGCGCAACTGTTCTGGAAACCTCCGCTTGACTCACCTGTCGCACGAGCAACGGAGCAACCCCCGCATGCCCTCAAGTCGAATACGTCGTGCCTGGCTCTCGGCCGCCGCCGCGGCAGCGCTCGCGTTCACCGGTCTCGCAGGACCGGCGACGGCGAAGGACCTGCCGCCCGATGAGCCGGGCTCCTGGATCCAGGAGCCCCGCGCCACCGAGGGCGCCCTCCCGGCCTTCGGTACCCGCGCCGCTGCCGTGCCCGGTGGCGCCGCCTCGCCGGGCGACTTCACGCTGTCGCCCGGCGAGATGAACGCCGAGACGACCGAGCGGGTCTCCCGGCTGGCCTCGGTCCTGCCCGAGTCGGGCGTGCAGGACCTGCTGGCCGCGGCGAACCGCCCCATCGAGCCGGGGTGTTCCCGCGACCCGTTCGCCGCCGCCCCGGACCCCGCCGTCAAGTACTGCCTGAAGGACGACGACTCCGTCTCGCGGGAGTGGGTCCCGCAGGGCTTCACCGGCGTCTCCGACGCCAAGGCCAACGAGTTCTGGGGCGCAGCCGGGAAGATCCAGCTGTTCGCCTCCTACGACGGCTGGGACCCGGGCCGGGAGAGCGACCCGAACCCGGCGGCCGGCGACTGCACCGCGGCCGAGCTGGAGGACAACGACGCCTGCAACCAGAAGGGCGTCCGGATCACCTTCGTGCAGAGCCGGACCAACCCGGCCACCGGTAGTCCCGAGATCAAGTACCGGCACGTCCTGCTGGGCTGGACCTACGTGAACTCCGCCGACCACGTCTCGTTCGACGGCCTGCACGCCGGCGAGTACCCGATCCAGAAGGGCGTCCACGCCGGCGGGATCGTCTGGTACGGCAACTACCTCTACGTCGCCGACACGCGGGGCGGCCTGCGCGTCTTCGACATGCGCCTCATCATGGACCTGGACCCGGACAACGACCCCAGTACGCACGACCCGATGGGCACCGACTCCGACGGAGTGAAGACCACCGCCGACGTCGAGGACAAGACGAAGGTCGGCCGGCACGACAACGTCTGGTACAGCTTCGGCTACCGCTACGTCATGCCGCAGGTGGCGGCGTGGAAGTTCAAGGCGGCGCAGAGCAACCCCAAGGGTTCCTACGCCTGTGTCTCCACCGGCGCCCCGAAGGCGTCCTACATCTCCCTGGACCGCAGTACGGTCCCGGACCGCCTCGTCATGGGCGAGTACTGCCGTCCGGAGAGCGGCTACCCCTCCACGGGCCGTATCGCCTCGTACCCGGTAGCGGCCCTGGAGGGGCGCTCCTCGGATGTGACCGCCCAGGGCTGGGCCAACTACCTGCCCCTGGCCAACGGCGGCGCCCAGGGCGCGGCGGCGTACAAGGGAACGCTGTACGTGAACGAGTCCAAGGGCACGGACGAGCCGGGCAACCTCTGGCGCTATCAATGGAGTGACGGCCGGCTCGTCCAGAACGGCCAGGCCGTCAAGACCGCCCGGGGCGCCGAGGACCTGTACGTCGAGCGCGGCACGGGACGCCTGTGGTCCCTCTCCGAACACCGTCCGGGCTCGGCGGACGACTGCCGGGCGAATCCGGGCCCCGGAGATCCGGCCGGCGCGGACTTCTGCCAGCGGGTGCTCTACGCCCATGACCTGAGCCGGCTCGACAGCCGGCCGTAGCCCCGGTCGCAGCCGTAGGCGCAACGGAGGCGGGCCGCGGCCGAGGGGCGGCCCGCCTCAGCCCAGGACGTACGGCCCCGCGCACCCGAGGAGGTCCGGGAAGGCGTGGGGTCCGCCCTCGGCGGGCTGCGCACCCGCGGCGGTGAACGCGCCGAGGGCGCCGACCAGTACGGCGCGTTCGGCGGGCCCGAGCCGCGCGAGGGCGGCGGCCGTCTCCGCCCTGCGCCGGGCCGTCACCGCGGCCACCAGCCGCAGGCCGGAGTCCGTGGCGGTGAGCGACGTCTCCCGCCGGTTCTCCCGGTTGGGCCTGCGGTCCGCCAGGCCCGCGGCGATCAACCGGTCGACCATGCGCATCGCGGTCGACGGGTTGACCGCCATCGCCCCCGCGAGGGCGACCAGTTTCACGTGCCCGTGGGCCACCAGGACCTCGAGCATGCGGAACTGCGCGGGCGTGACCCCGTGGCCGTCGCGGCCCCCGTACCCGGCGGCCGCCAGGGCCCGGGACCCGATGGACGCGAGCAGTTGGGAAGCGGCCAGGACCGCGTGCGTCACCTCGTCGACCTCGTCCGCGGCGGGTGACGGATCCGCGGGTCGCCGTTGCTCGCTCATACCCCTTTGTACCGTCCGACCGTGCGGGACACCCGACGGGCCGAAAGGGCGACTCGCCTTTCCCGTTCTTCCGATCCGAAACGGGGGAACAGGGGAATGTCGTGGCTTTCACACCGTAAATATGGCACAGGACAAAGACGTTATAGTTCCGTTATCTTTCCAAAATTTGGGATGGCTTGTCCTGATAAATGCAGGTTTTCTCCGTGGGGGAGGGTGGGCCCGACTCGCCTCGGCGCCGCTGCCGGATAACACGAACGCACGGCAGGCGGAACCCCGTTCGCGCATGTCTTTTCAGCCGATGATCGGTAGCTTCGGCCCGCATGACCGGTGCTCATGCAGACCTGGCCACCCGCCCCCGAACCGCCGCCCCCACGACGAACCCACCCGGAATCCGGGCCGACCGCCCCGACCTGTGCGACGGCCCCGACCTCTGGCGCATCGCCCGCGATGCGAAGACGCTGGACGTCAACTCGCCCTACAGCTACCTGCTCTGGTGCCGCGACTTCGCCGCGACCTCCGCCGTCGCCCGCGACGGCGACGGTCGGCCCGTCGGCTTCGTCACCGGGTACCTGCGGCCCGACACCCCGGCCACCCTGCTGATCTGGCAGGTCGCCGTCGACGCCGACGCCCGCGGGCAGGGGATCGCCGGGTACCTCCTGGACCACCTCACCGCACGCGTCGCCGCCGAGCACGTGCTCGACGCGCTGGAGACCACCATCAGCCCGGGGAACACCGCCTCGGAGCGGCTCTTCGCGTCCTACGCCGAACGCCACGGCGCCCACCTCGCCCGGGAAGTCCTCTTCGCCGAGGAGCACTTCCCCGGCGGCGCCGGACACCACGACGCCGAGGTGCTCCACCGCATCGCGCCCCTGGCCCGCTGACCACCGCGAGCTCCGCCGAACGCCGAACGCCGAACGCCGAACGCCGAACGCCGAACACCACGTCCACCACCGTCCGTCTCCGGACACCGAGGAGAGGCAGCCCCCTTGACCACGACAGCACCCGTGCCGACCGTCTTCGACACCGTCGAGTCGGAGGTGCGCAGCTACTGCCGCGCCTGGCCCGTCGTCTTCGACCGCGCGGAAGGAAGCCGCCTCTACGACGAGAACGGCCGCTCCTACCTGGACTTCTTCGCAGGCGCCGGCTCCCTCAACTACGGGCACAACAACCCCGTGCTCAAACAGGCGCTGCTCGACTACATCGCGCGCGACGGCATCACGCACGCCCTGGACATGTCGACGACCGCCAAGCGGGCCTTCCTGGAGACCTTCCACTCCACCGTCCTCGCCCCGCGCGCACTGCCGTACAAGGTGATGTTCCCGGGCCCCACCGGCACCAACGCTGTCGAGGCGGCGCTGAAGCTGGCGCGCAAGGCCAAGGGACGCGAGGCGGTCGTCTCCTTCACCAACGCCTTCCACGGGATGTCCCTGGGCTCGCTCGCCGTCACCGGCAACGCCTTCAAGCGCGCGGGCGCCGGCATACCGCTGGTCCACAGCACGCCCATGCCCTTCGACAACTACCTCGGTGGCCGGATCCCGGACTTCCTCTGGTTCGAGCGGCTCCTGGAGGACAGCGGGTCCGGCCTGAACGACCCGGCCGCCGTGATCGTCGAGACCGTACAGGGCGAGGGCGGGGTCAACGTGGCGCGCGCGGAGTGGCTGCGTGCCCTCGCCGATCTGTGCCGCCGCCGCGACATGCTGCTGATCGTCGACGACGTCCAGATGGGCTGCGGCCGCACGGGTGACTTCTTCTCCTTCGAGGAGGCGGGCATCACACCCGACATCGTCACCGTCTCGAAGTCCATCAGCGGCTACGGACTGCCCATGTCGCTCTGCCTGTTCAAGCCGGAGCTCGACATCTGGGAGCCGGGCGAGCACAACGGCACGTTCCGAGGCAACAACCCCGCCTTCGTCACGGCGACCGCCGCACTCCAGACGTACTGGCGCGACGGTGTCCTGCGCGAACGCACCCGTGTCCAGGGCAACCGCATCGAGCGGGCGCTCGTCGACCTGTGCGCCGACCACGAGCGGGACGGCGCCTCGTACCGCGGCCGCGGCATGGTGTGGGGCATCGAGTTCACCCGCAAGGAGCGCGCCGCCGAGGTGTGCCACCGGGCCTTCGAGCACGGCCTGCTCGTCGAGACCTCCGGGCCCGAGAGCGAGGTGGTCAAGCTGCTGCCGCCGCTCACCGTGTCGGCGGACGAGCTCGACGAGGGCCTCGACATCCTCGCGCGCTCCGTCCGCGAGACGGGCTGACCCGCCGCCCCCACCCCACCCGCCACCACCGGGCCCCGACAGGAACGCCCCGCACCACGAAAGGCAGCACCACCGTGATCGTCCGATCCTTCCAGGACATCGAGGGCACCGACCGCCACGTCAGGGCGGCGTCGGGCACCTGGGAGAGCAAGCGCGTCATCCTGGCGAAGGAACGCGTCGGCTTCTCCCTCCACGAGACCGTCCTGTACGCCGGCACCGAGACGTCCATGTGGTACGCGAACCACGTCGAGGCGGTCGTGTGCGTCGAGGGCGAGGCCGAACTCACCGACGAGGAGACCGGCGAGAGGCACACCATCACGCCCGGCACCGTCTACCTGCTCGACGGCCACGAGCGCCACACCCTGCGCGTCGTCCGCGAGTTCCGCTGCCTGTGCGTCTTCAACCCGCCGGTCACCGGCCGCGAGGACCACGACGAGAACGGCGTGTACCCGCTGCTCACCGAACCGGACCCGGTCTGACCGACTCCGCAGCAACCCACCGACACCGAGAGGAGAGGCAAGCACCACCATGACCACTGTCTCCGAACGCACCCTCGCCGACCTTTACCCCACCCGGGGCTCCGAAGAAGTCCTCATCGGCCGCAAGGACCCCGTCGTGTGGTCCGAACCCGGCACCCCCGGACCGTTCTGGGCGCGCGAGCTCGAGGACTTCGAACGCGACGGTTTCCTCACCGCCGAGCAGCTGATCGGCCCGGAGGAGGTCGAGGAGTACCGGGCCGAGATGGACCGGCTGGTGAGCGACCCCGCCGTCCGGGCCGACGAACGGGCCATCGTGGAACCAGGATCGGGCGAGGTCCGCTCGGTCTTCGAGGTCCACCGCATCAGCGAGGTCTTCGCACGGCTCGCCGCCGACCCGCGGCTCGCCGACCGGGCCCGGCAGATCCTCGGTTCCGACGTGTACGTCCACCAGTCCCGCATCAACGCCAAGCCCGGCTTCGGCGCGAGCGGCTTCTACTGGCACTCCGACTTCGAGACCTGGCACGCCGAGGACGGCCTGCCCCGCATGAGGACCGTCTCGGTGTCCATCGCCCTCACGCCGAACCACACGACCAACGGCAGCCTGATGATCATGCCGGGTTCGCACCGGACGTTCCTCGGTTGTGCGGGCGCGACGCCGAAGGACAACTACAAGAAGTCGCTGCAGATGCAGGACGCCGGAACGCCCACCCCCGAGGCCCTGACCCGGTTCGCCTCCGCCTGCGGCATCCGGCAGTTCACCGGAGCCGCCGGATCGGCCACCTGGTTCGACTGCAACGCGATGCACGGTTCCGGGGACAACATCACGCCCTACCCCCGCAGCAACGTCTTCCTGGTGTTCAACAGCGTGGAGAACCTGCCCGCGGAGCCCTTCGCGGCCCCGGTCCGGCGCCCGTCCTTCATCGCCTCGCGGGAGTTCACCCCGATGCGCTGACGGACGCGCGCGGCATGGCCGAGTGGACAGGGGCGGACACGACTGGACAGTGACCGCCCCTGTCGGGCATGGAATGTGGACGCCGTCCGACCCGAGGCTGTGCGCCATGAACCTCGGACGCACGAAGAACGAACCCGGAACCCCACCCCGCCAGGGAGCCGCGCTCGCGGCGCTGGCCGCAGCGCAGTTCACCGTCATGCTCGCCACCTCGATCGTGAACGTGGCCCTGCCGCAGATCCGTTCAGGGGTGGGCCTGTCGGACGGCGGCACCACCTGGGTGGTCAACGCCTACGGCCTGGCGTTCGGGGCGCTGCTCCTGGCCGGCGGCCGGGCAGGCGATCTGCTCGGCCGCCGCCGTGTGCTCATCGCCAGCCTCGCGGTGTTCGCGGGAGCCTCGCTGGCGGCCGGCCTGGCCGGCTCGCCGGGCCTGCTGATCGCCGCCCGGGCCGTGCAGGGCATCGGCGCCGCCGCCATCGCACCCGCCGCACTCGCCCTGGCGATGGACCTGTTCCCGCCCGGCCCCGGACGGGGCCGGGTTCTCGGGGTGTGGGGCGCCGTCTCCGGCGCGGGCGGAGCGGGGGGCGTCCTGCTGGGCGGGGTACTCACCCAGGCATGGGGCTGGCCCTGGCTCTTCCACGCCGTCGCGCTCGGTACGACGCTGGTCCTCATCGCCGTGGCGGCGCTCGTGCCCCGGGCCGGCACCCGCGGGTCCGGGCGGTTCGACCTGCTGGGTACCGCGACCGTCACCCTCGCCCTGACCTGCCTGGTGTGGGCACTGACCGGCGCCCGCGCCCAGGGCTGGACCGACGCCGGGGTGCTGGCCGCCCTCCTGGGCGCCGCCGTGCTGCTCATGGTCTTCGTCCTCGTCGAACGCCGCCGACCGGACGCCCTGGTCCCGGCCAGGCTGTTCACGGCCGGCCGCGTCGCCGCGGGCAATCTGCTGATGGCGCTGCTGGGGTCCGTATGGATCGCGCTGTTCTTCTTCCTCCCGCTCTACCAGCAACAGGTCCTCGGCATGAGCCCGCTGGCCACCGGCGCCGGCCAACTCCCGCTGGCCGTGGCCAACATGCTCGGCGCGATCCTCGCGCCCCGAATCGCCGCCCGCATCGGCACCACGGCGACCCTGACCACGGGCCTGCTCGCCGAGGCCGCCGGGCTGCTGTGGCTGTCACGGATGAGAGCGGACGGGAGCTATCTCGTCGACGCCCTCGGCCCGAGCGTCCTGGTCGGCCTGGGCCTGAGCCTCGCCTTCGTCCAGCTCACCGCGCTCGCGGTGGACGGCGTCCCGCGGCAGGACACGGGCCTGGCTGGCGGACTGGTGAACACCACCCGCCAGGTCGGGGGCGCGATCGGTCTCGCAGCCCTCGCCACCCTGGCCGGCTCCGTCACCGCCCGCGCCGCCACGCACCAGCCCCACCTGGAAGCCCTCACCGCGGGCTACCGGGCCGCCTTCGCGGTCTCCGCCGCGGTCCTGGCCGCCACCGCACTCCTCGCGGTGCCGCTCACCCGCCCGCTGCGCTGCTCCCGCCGCGTCGCCGCGCCTGCCACCCCCTCCCCACAGGACCGGCCGGCCGAACACGCCTCCGCCACCTGATCCCGTACCCGATCCGACAACCCGACGACCGACAAGGACACATCCATGCACACCACCATCGACACCACGGCCCCCGTCGTCGTCCGCCTCTCGACGGCGATCGACGCCCCTCCCGCCACCGTCTGGGAGCTGCACACCGACATCGACAACTGGGCGGCCTGGAACGACGGCGTCGACCGGGCCCGGCTGGACGGCCCGCTGGAGGTCGGCAGCCGCTTCACCTGGCTCACCCACGGACTGAGAATCACCTCCACGCTCCTCGAACTGGTCCCCGGACAGCGGATCGTCTGGGGCGGGACGGTCGACGGCATCCTCGGCATCCACGTGTGGACCTTCGAAGCGTCCGGCGCCGGTGCAGGTGTCACCGTCCACACCGAGGAGTCGTGGAGCGGAGACCCCGTCGACGCCGCGGTCGACGAACTCACCATCGCCCTGCGGAGCTCCCTGCAGAGCTGGCTCGACAGCCTCAAGGCACGCGCCGAACAGACCGCCTGACCGTCAGCCCCGCCCCCACCACGCCGCCCCCGATGGAGGTTTCCCCCGTGTCCAGCCACACCACCCTCTCGCCGCCCGTCGTCCAGGACCACCCCACCCGCCGCCCGCGCGAGGTCGACAACCGCGCGGCCTACGTCAGCTTCGGGCTCGCCTACGTACTCGGCCACGGCGCGGCCGCGGCCTCCCACGGCGCCGCACCCCTGCTCGACCTGCCCGGCTGGCTGCCGACGGCCCTCCTCGGCCTCGGGCTCGTGACCGGCATCGCCCTGGCCACCGCCGCCGCCCTGCGGGCCCAGCACGGGGCCACCGCACCGGAGGTCCTCTCCGGCAAGCTGCTGGGTGCCGCCTGGATCACCGCCTTCACCGCGCTGTTCCTCGCCATCACCGGCCTGACCTCCGTGCTCGACCATCCGGAACTCCAGTCCGTCCTGTGGCCCGCCGGCTCCGGACTCGTCGTCGGCCTGCTCTACCTCGCGGAAGGCGCCGTACGCCGCAACGTGCTGCACTACAGCCTCGGCGTCTGGCTCGCCATCACCTCCACCGCGGCCCTCGCGCTCGCCGCCCCCGCGTTCTACTGGGTCCTCGCCGTCGGCGGTGGCGGCGCCTACGTCCTCGCCGCGGCCCTCGAACACCGCCGCCTCCACGCCCTCTGACGGCCGTCAGGGCCGCAGGCCGGCCCGCCGGAGGGCGACCTCGGACAGCTCGCCGATGACGCGCTCGTCCCCGCGCCGCCAGGCGTCGGCGAGACCGCCCGCAGGGGTGGGGAGCGCGGCGAGGTCGCCCAGCGGTCCGGTCAGGGCACGCAGGGCGAGCAGGTCGGCGCCGCCCGGCGCGTCGAACAGGCGCCGCAGGGTGATGCTGCGCCGGATCCAGCGCAGGCGCGCGGGGAGCCACAGCAGCAGGACGACGGCCACCGGGAGGACGATCAGGGCGAGCGCGGTCAGCGTGGCCAGCTGGCCGACGGCATCCTGCATCGACTGTCCGGCATCGGCGATGCCGGTACTGGCGTCGGCCGCCGACCGGAGCGGCTTCTTCAGGAGGTCGCCGACGAACGGCACGTTCGAGGCGGCGTCGCCGGCGTCGGAGAGTCCGGAGGCGAGGCTGTCGCCCGAGCTCTCGACCCTCCGCCCCGGCTCGGCCAGCATCATGATCGCGTCGTGGACGGTCAGGGCGAACCACACCGCGGCGGCCATGAGGCCCACGGCGATCAGGTCCGCGAGTACCTGGCGGTTCCGACGTGCGGGGGTCTGTGCGTAGAGGCGCATCGGCGGGCTCCCGTTCGAGTCAGGACGTCGAGGAGGTACGGGCCCCTCGGGCGGGCCCGGCCGGTCGGCAGACCGTACGCCGGGTCTCTACCCTTCCACCGGCCCCTGTGGACGAAGCGCGCACTGCCGGAACCGGGCGGGCGGGCCGGCCGACGGCCCGCCCGCCCGCCCGTCGGGCCCGGCAAGATCCGGAAGAGACGGCCTAGGCGAGGTCGAACCGGTCGAGGTTCATCACCTTGTCCCAGGCGGAGACGAAGTCACGGACGAACTTCTCTCCCGCGTCCTTCGACGCGTAGACCTCGGAGAGCGCCCGGAGCTGGGCGTGCGAACCGAAGACGAGGTCCACCGCGGTCGCCGTCCACCTGACCTCGCCCGTGGCGCGGTCCCGGCCCTCGAACACGTTCTCCGCCGACTCGGACGCCTTCCACTGTGTACCCATGTCGAGCAGGTTGACGAAGAAGTCGTTCGTCAACGACTCCGGGCGGTCCGTGAACACGCCGTGCGGGGACTGCCGGAAGCCGGTGTTCATGGCCCGCATGCCGCCGACGAGCACCGTCATCTCGGGGGCGGTCAGGTTCAGCATGCCGGCGCGGTCCAGCAGAAGCGTTTCCGGTGACAGCTTCTCGCCCGCCCGCAGGTAGTTCCGGAACCCGTCCGCCTCGGGTTCGAGGACGGCGAAGGAGTCCACGTCGGTCTGCTCCTGCGAGGCGTCCGTGCGCCCCGGTGCGAACGGCACCCCGATGTCGTACCCGGCGTTCTTCGCGGCCTGTTCGACGGCCGCGCAGCCGCCCAGCACGATCAGGTCGGCCAGCGAGACCTTCTTCCCGCCGGACTGCGCCTGGTTGAAGTCCCGCTGGATCCCTTCCAGGGCCCGCACCACCTCGGCCACCTCGGGCAGGGCGTTGACCTCCCAGTCCTTCTGCGGCGCGAGTCGGATCCGGGCCCCGTTGGCCCCGCCCCGCATGTCGGTGCCGCGGAAGCTCGACGCCGCCGCCCAGGCGGCGGTGACCAGCTTGGGGACGGACAGGCCCGCGGCGAGGATCGTGCGCTTGAGGGCGACGACGTCCGCGTCCGCGACCAGCTCGTGATCGACCGCGGGGACGGGGTCCTGCCACAGCTGGGGTTCGGGGACCCACGGGCCGAGGTAGCGCGAGACCGGACCCATGTCGCGGTGCAGCAGCTTGTACCAGGCCTTGGCGAACGCCTCGGCGAGCCGGTCCGGATTCTCGTGGAAGCCCTTCGCGATCGGCGCGTAGACCGGATCCATCCGCAGCGCGAGGTCCGTCGTCAGCATCATCGGTGCGTGCCGCTTCGACGGATCATGGGCGTCCGGCACCGTGTCCCGGGCCGCGGGATCCTTGGGGGTCCACTGCTGCGCACCGGCCGGGCTCGTGGTCAGCTCCCACTCGTACCGGAACAGGTTGTCCAGGTACCCGTTGTCCCACTTCGTCGGCTCGGAGGTCCACGCGCCCTCCAGCCCGCTGGTGACCGCGTCGACGCCGCTGCCGCTGCCGTAGGTGTTCCTCCAGCCGAGGGCCTGCTGCTCGATCGGACAGGCCTCGGGCTCGGGCCCGATGTAGTCGGCACCGACCGCACCGTGGCACTTGCCGAACGTGTGGCCGCCGACGATGAGCGCGACCGTCTCCTCGTCGTTCATGGCCATGCGCGCGAACGTCTCGCGAATGTCCCGGGCGGCGGCGACCGGGTTGGGGTCGCCGTTGGGCCCTTCCGGATTGACGTAGATCAATCCCATCTGCACGGCACCGAAGGGGCCGGAGAGTTCCCGGTCTCCGCTGTAGCGCTCATCTCCGAGCCACGTGTCCTCGGGTCCCCAGAAAATCTCCTCGGGTTCCCAGATGTCCTCCCGGCCGAAGGCGAAACCGAAGGTCTTGAAACCCATCGATTCCATGGCGCAGTTGCCGGCGAACACCAAAAGGTCGGCCCATGAGACCTTCCGGCCGTATTTCTGCTTGACCGGCCAGAGCAGACGGCGCGCCTTGTCCAGGCTCGCATTGTCGGGCCAGCTGTTGAGCGGGGCGAACCGCTGGGCGCCCGCTCCGCCGCCACCCCGTCCGTCGGCGATGCGGTACGTTCCCGCGGCATGCCAACTCATTCGGATGAAGAGCGGCCCGTAGTGGCCGTAGTCCGCGGGCCACCAGTCCTGCGACGCCGTCATCACCTCGAAGACGTCCCGTTTCAGGGCGTCGAGGTCCAGGGTCGCGAACTCCTTCGCATAGTCGAAACCGTCGCCCATCGGATCGGCCAAGGGCGAATTCTGGTGCAGAACCTGAAGGTCCAGCTGGTTCGGCCACCAGTCCCGATTCGACCTGGGGCGAGTCGGCGCGGGGGTCGGGGCATCGATTACTGGGTTCTCGCTGTCGCTGCCGGACACGTCCGTCCTTCTTCCTGTGTCGATGTTTCCATCTGCTGGCTGCTTGCGTCGGCGCGTCCGTATGGTCGCGCACCAAAGGGCCCGCCGCCGTGAGAACACGCAGAGCGTGCGCGCGTAGAAAACACTCGGAATTCGCCGCTGACGTTCTGTTGTCCCGCCGAGCCGAAAAGGTGAGCCGATATGAGTGACCTGCTGGAGCGACTTCGGGGGCGCGGCTGGCGGTTGACGTCCCAGCGGCGTGTCGTCGTGGAGGTCCTCGACGGCGATCATGTGCACCTCACGGCAGACGAGGTGCACGCCCGCGCGGCGCATCGGCTGCCCGAGATCGCCCGGGCGACCGTCTACAACACCCTGGGCGAGCTGGTCTCGACCGGTGAGGTGGCGGAGGTCTCGGTACAGGGCCGGGTGAAGCGCTTCGACCCCAACGCGCACCACCCGCACCAGCACTTGGTGTGCACGGAGCGCGGCACCGTCCGCGACGTCCGTGCGACCGGCAGGCCGGCCGATCTGCCGCCGCAGGAGCGGTTCGGCTTCGTCGTGTCCGCGGTCGAGGTCACCTACCGCGGGTTGTGCCCCGCCTGCGCCGCCGGGACGGGACGAGCGCAGCCGTGACCGTGTTCACCCGGAGCCTGCGCCCCGGGCCCGGTACGCGCCGGGCGTGATGCCCTCCCACCGGGTGAAGGCGCGGACCAGTGTCGTGGCTCCGCTCAGCCCGACGAGCGGGGCGACCCGGTCGAGCGGCAGGTCCGTGGTCTCCAGCAGCCGACGGGCCCGGCGGTGCCTGGCGGCGTCGAGGAGGGCCCGCCAGGAGGTGCCCTCCTCCTGGAGGGACCGGCGCAGGGTACGGGGGCTGAGGTGGACGCCCCGGCCCGCGTCGGCGAGGCCGGTGCCGTCGAGCGGGGCGTGGTCCAGCCACTGCCGGACCCGCTCCGCGAGGGTCACGGAGGCCGACAGTTCCCGCAGCAGCCGGTCGGCGTAGGCGCGGTGCAGGGCGCCGAGTTCGGGGTCGTGCGGGGCGCGGGGCCGGTCGAGGTCGCGGTTGGCGACGGTGATCGCGTTCTCGGCGGCGCCGAAGGCGACGGGGCAGCCGAGGACCCGGGCATACGGTGCGGCGGAGCCGGTACGGGCGTGGGTGAAGGACACCGACCGCGGCGCCCAGTCGTCCCCGGCGATCCAGCGGGCGGCCCGCACGATGCCGGTGACGACCGCCTCCACCTGCTGGGGGTGCATGGTGGCCGGGTCGACGGTCGGCCGGTAACGGACACGGGTGGCCTCGCCGCCGCGTTCCAGGGAGACCGTGCCGGCCTGGCTGACCAGGGGGTGGTAGCGGACCGCCGCTTCGGCGGCTTCCGCGAGGCTCGCGCAGGTGAGCACCACATGACCGAGGACGTGCAGGCTGCCCGGCTTGATCCCGTCCCCGACGCGGAGACCGGCGTACGGGTCGCCACCGCGGGTGCCGATCACCGTGTCCCAGAGGGCGCGCACCTCGGTGAAGGGGAGCCGGTCCGCGGGCGATGCCCAGGCACCGGGCCCGGCCGTGCCGCCGGCGCCGTCCGCCGTGGCGCTCAGGACGGCGCGCGCGTAGGACGCGGCGACGGTGGACGGCTCGATGGTGGGCACGGCGGCCAGTCAATGCCGGGGCGCGGCCGCCGTCAACCGGCCGCGGGGGCCGGGAAGTCAACGAGGTGGCCGCCGGGGTCAATGACCGGGCCCGGCGGGGCTCGTAGGGTCGGGCTGCCCGGACCGGCAGGCCGGCCCGCAGACACGCCGGTCCGCAGCCGGTTCGCCGCATGCGCACCCGAAGGAGCACCTTGTGATCGTCTTTCTGCTGCCCTCGTCCGGCTACGACCCGACCGAGGCGGCCGTGCCCTGGGCCGCGTTGCGCGACGCCGGGTACGACGTACGGTTCGCGACGCCCGACGGGCGGGTCGCCCTGGCCGACCAACGGCTGACGGACACCGGCTTCTCCTGGCTCTCCCCGTGGCTGATGACCCGGCGCGCCGAGCTGGCGGCCTACCGGCGGCTGACCGAGGACCCCTGGTTCCGTGCCCCGCTGTCCTACGCCGAGGTCGATCCGGTCGTCCTGGCGGGGCTGTTCGTGCCCGGCGGGCACGCTCAGGGGATGCGTACGCTGCTGGAGGACACGGTTGCGCAGCGGTTGTTCGCGCGGGTCTTCCTGCTGGGGCTGCCGGTGGGTGCGGTGTGCCACGGCGTGCTGCTGGCCGCGCGGGCGAAGGACCCCACGACCGGGCGGTCGGTGCTCCACGGGCGGCGGACCACGGCCCTGACCTCGCTGCTGGAACTGACCGCCTGGAACCTGACCCGGGTGTGGCTGGGCCGCTACTACCGGACCTACCCGGCGACCGTCCAGGCGGAGGTCACCGCGGCCCTCGCCGATCCGGGCCACTTCCTGGCCGGCCCGCCGCTGCCGGTCCGGGACACCGCGGCGCACCCCGGCCGCGGATTCACCGTGCGGGACGGCAACTACGTCTCCGCCCGCTGGCCGGGAGACTGCCACCGCCTGGCGGCGGACTACCTCGCCCTGGTCCGCTCGCACCGGCAGGCTCCCGCTCCGTCCACCACGGAGAGCGGGAACTGACAGGGCCCTTCGCGGCCGGCGGGCCACCGGGCAGCAGATGTCACGCGGGATCCCGGTCCGGCGCCGCCGGCGGATCCACCCGCTCCTCCCCGACCGCCACGGGGGACGGCTCCGCCGAACCGTCGTCCCCGGCGTGGGCGCGCAGGTGGCCGATCACCGTGTTGGCCACGGCTACCAGCGGGACGGCGACGACCGCTCCGCCGATGCCGGCGACCACCCCACCGGTGGCGACGGCCAGGACCACGGCCAGCGGGTGGACCCGTACGGCCCTCCCGAGGATGAACGGCTGCAGCACGTGGCCCTCGATCTGCTGGACGACGAGCACGATCAGCAGGGTCATCAGCGCGGTGAACACCCCCTGGGTGACCAGCGCGACGACCACCGCGAGGGCCCCGGACGCGACGGCGCCCACGAGGGGCACGAACGAGGCCAGGAAGATCACCACGGCGATGGGGACGGCGAGCGGCACGCCCAGGAAGTAGATGCCGAGGCCGATGAAGAGGGCGTCGATGAAGGCGACGATCAAGGTTCCGCGGACGTAGGCGGTCAGGGTGCCCCAGGCGGCCGGGCCCGCGTCTGCCACGTCCGGCCGGGCGGCGGCGGGGACCAGTTTGAGCGTCCACTGCCAGATGCGCCTGCCGTCATACAGCAGGAAGAGCGTTGAGAACATCGCCAGCAGCATGCCGGTGATGATCTCCACCAGGACGGTCACGCCCCGGAGCCCGGTCGAGGTGATCTCGCTGGTGCTGGTGCCGATGGCGTCGCTCAGGCTGCCGGCGACGTCGTTGATCTGCTGCTCGGTCACGTGGAAGGGGCTGTCGAGGAGCCATCGTTTCAGCTCCTCGATGCCTTCCTGGAGCCGCCCTGACAGGTTGTCGAGGTTGTCGAGCACCTGCCAGACGACGAACCAGCCGATCAGCCCCAGGACGACGAATCCGAAGACCGCGGTGAGGGCGGTCGACAGCCCCCGGGACAGCCTCGCCCGGTGCAGCCGGGCGACCGTCGGTTCCAGCAGGGCCGTGATCAGCAGCGCGGCCGCGAAGGCCAGGACGACGAGCCGGACCGAACCGATCACCCGCATGACGACCCACAGCGCGGCCGCGAGCACCAGGAACCGCCAGCCGGCCTCGGCCGCGACCCGTACACCCCAGGGCACCGCCCGGGCTGGGTCCGGGTCGCGCGGACGGGCCCGGCGGGCTTCCGCCACGCGCTGCCGCTCGGCCAGCAGCTCGGCCTCGTGCCGCGCCTGCACCTGCGTACGACGCTCACCGAGCGCCGCGGCGCCGTCCTTCACCCGACCGAGCCAACCATGGATCCCAGGCATCCGGAACCTCCCTCACCCCGCCGTCTGCCCCGGATCCGGGGGATCAGGCCGGTGCGGCCCGACGCGTTCGAAGCGGCGTGTCGGGCCGGGAAGTGATGCAGAAACGCTGCATGTTGCCCCTGGGGCGCCCGCACCCGGAAGGTGGCCCCCCGTACCGGGGGAGTGTCCGACTGCCCCCGGTCCCCTTCCAGGGACCCTTCCCGGTCCACCCGCACCCGTTCCAGGAGCATCATGCGCACCTCGCCCCGAGCGGCCCGGTGGCTGCTGCCCGTCCTCCTCCTCGTGGTCTGGCTTGGCGTGGGAGGGAGCCTCGGCCCCTACGCGGGAAAGCTCGGCGAGGTCTCCACCAACGACCAGGCGGCCTTCCTCCCCCGCAGCGCCGAATCCACCCGGGTCGCCCGGGCCCAGGACGCCTTCCGACAGGAGGAGTCCCTGCCGGCCGTGGTGGTCTGGACGGCGGACGGCGCCGCGGGAGTGACACCGGCCGCGACCGCCTCCGGGCGGGCCGCACTGGCCGCGCTGGAGGGCCGCCCCTGGATCGCGGGTCCGCCGTCCCCGGTCGTCGTGTCGCGCGACGGCCGGGCGATGCAGGCGGTGGTGCCCCTGGACCCCGCACTGGGCGACGAACTGCCCGCGGCGATCGCCGAGATCCGCACGGCCGGATCCCTGGTCGCGGCCACCACCTTCCACGTGACGGGACCGGCGGCCACCCGGGCCGACCTGTCGGAGGCCTTCGCCGGAATCGACGGGTTGCTGCTGGGCGTGGCACTGGCCGCCGTCCTCGTGATCCTGCTGCTCGTCTACCGCAGCGTCCTCCTGCCGCTGCTGATCATCATCGCGGCGGTGTTCGCCCTCTCCCTGGCCTGCGCGATCGTCTACGCCCTGGCGAGCGCGGGTCTGGTGCGGGTGGACGGGCAGGTCCAGGGGATCCTCTCGATCCTCGTCATCGGCGCGGCCACCGACTACGCCCTCCTGCTGACCGCTCGGTTCCGCGAGGAGCTGGGGCACACCGAGGACCGGTACGCGGCCATGCGCGCGGCCCTTCGGCAGTCCTGGGGCCCGGTCGTGGCGAGCGCCGGCACCGTGGCCCTGGGCCTGCTCGCCCTGTTCCTCAGCGACCTGACCAACAACCGGGCTCTGGGGCCCGTCGGGGCGATCGGGATCGTCTGCGCGGTGGCGAGCGCCCTCACCTTCCTGCCGGCGGCGCTGGTGCTGCTGGGACGCAAGGCCTACTGGCCGGCGCACGTGACCGCCGGGAGCGGCGCGGCCGGTATCTGGAGCCGGATCGCCGCCCTGGTGAGCGGTGCGCCCCGGCGGGTATGGGCCGTGGCCCTGGCGGGCCTGCTCGCGTGCGCCGCCTTCGCGCCCGCCCTGCACTCGGGCGGTGTTCCGCTGGACGAGATCTTCGTCAACGAGGCCCCTTCGGTGACGGGGCAGAAGGAACTCGGCCGGCATTTCCCGGGAGGGGCGGGCAATCCGGCCGTGGTGATCGCCGCCGCCGACCGGCAGACGCAGGTACGCGAGCGCGCCGCAGGCACGCAGGGCGTGGATTCGGCCGCGGTGCGGGGCGAGAAGGACGGCCTGGTACGGATCGACGTGGTCCTGAAGGACCCGGCGGACAGCGCGGCGGCGAAGGAGACGGTGGTCAGGCTCCGTGAGGCGGTGCATCCCGTACCGGGCGCGCACGCCCTCGTCGGCGGGTACACCGCCCAGGCCCACGACACGCAGAAGACGGCCGAGCGGGACCGCGAGGTCATCGTCCCGGTGGTGCTGGCCATCATCCTCGTCATCCTGGTGGTCCTGCTGCGCTCGCTGGTGATGCCGCTGCTGCTGGTGGCGACGGTGGCCCTCAACTTCTTTGCCACGCTGGGCGTCTCCGCCCTGGTGTTCCGCCATGTGTTCGGATTCAGCGGCACCGATGCGTCCGTCCCCCTGTACGGCTTCGTCTTCCTCGTCGCGCTGGGCGTGGACTACAACATCTTCCTCATGTCGCGGGTGCGCGAGGAGTCACTGCGCCGCGGCGTCCACGAGGGGGTGATCCGGGGTCTCACGGCCACCGGCGGGGTGATCACCTCGGCGGGGGTGGTCCTGGCCGCCACGTTCGCCGCGCTGGGTGTCATCCCGCTGGCGTTCCTCGTGCAGATCGCCTTCATCGTGGCCTTCGGCGTCCTCATGGACACGCTGGTCGTGCGCTCGCTGCTGGTCCCCGCCCTGGTCCTGGACATCGGCCCCGCGGCCTGGTGGCCGGGCCGGCTGAGCCGCCGTCCGAGCCGCCGTCCGAGCTGAGCCTGCGTCCGGCCCGCCCGGACAACACACCCGGGCGTTCTGGTCCGTGCACCGTCGTGGCGGCACACTGGAGCTCCACGCCCCGCAGCGTCAGGAGCGACGTGCCCGTCCCGATCATCATCGACTGCGACCCCGGCCACGACGACGCCCTCGCGATCATGCTGGCCGCCGGGGACCCGGCGGTGGACCTGCTGGCCATCACCACGGTCGCGGGCAATCAGACCCTCGACAAGACCACGCTCAACGCCCGCCGGGTCTGCACCGTCGCCGGGATCACGGACGTCCCCGTCGCGGCCGGTTGCGACCGGCCGCTCGTCCAGCCGCTCGACGTGGCGGCCGACGTGCACGGGGTGAGCGGACTGGACGGGCCGATGTTCCCGGCTCCCACGGTGGACGTGGTCCCGGAGCACGCCGTGGACCTCATCCACCGGCTGCTCGCCGAGCACCCCGAGCCGGTCACCCTCGTCCCGACCGCCCCGCTGACCAACATCGCCCTGCTGCTGACCCGGTACCCGCAGGACGCCGCCCGCATCCGGGAGATCGTCCTGATGGGCGGCTCGACGGAGCGGGGCAACCGGACCCCGGCCGCCGAGTTCAACGTCCTCACCGATCCGGAGGCCGCCGACATCGTCTTCCGCTCGGGGGCGCCGGTCACCATGTGCGGGCTCAACGTCACGCACCAGGCACTGGCCACACCCGAGGTGGTGGCCCGCTTCGTGGCCCTGGGCACGCCACTGGGGCAGACCTGCGCGGACCTGTTGACCTTCTTCGGGTCCACGTACCGCGCGTTGTGGGGGTTCCCCAGCCCGCCGCTGCACGACCCCGTCGCGGTGGCCCGGGTCATCGATCCCGGCCTGGTGCACTGCGTGGAGGCCCATGTCGCCGTGGAACTGCACGGCCGGTACACGCGTGGCGCCACCGTGGTGGACCTGCACCGCTCCACCGGCCGCCCGGTCAACGCGCGCGTGGCGACGGTCCTGGAGACCGGCCCGTTCTGGGACCGGATGATCGCCGCCGTCGCCGCGCTCGGCGCCGGGGGGCATGGGACCCGGGACCCGGGGCACACGGCGTAGGGAGGCAGTTCGTGGCTCAGGAGGTGGTGGCGGTGCGCGGTACGAAGGTGCTGGACTCCTTTCCCGCCGGTGATCCGTACGGGAGTTGGCCCGCCGAGGAGTACGCGGCCCGGTGCCGGGAGCGGGGCCAGCGGGCGACCGTCGTGATGGACCTGGACGGGGACGCCTTCCTCGTCGTGGCCCCCGACGCGGACGCGACGCGAAACGCCGCGTAGCCGCCCGCGGTCAACTCGCCCAGTGCACGCGCCCGAGATGGATCAGGCGCAGCTGGGCGAGGGCCGTGCCGGTGGCGGCCGACCAGTCCTCCTCCCGCAGTGATGCGGTCAGGAACGCCGAGGCGGTCATGAACATGTGATCCACCAGCAGTCGGGACAGCATCGTCACATCGTCCCTGTCCCAGCCCGCGCTCACCGGATCGGACCCGAGCGCGGCGCCTGTCTCGTCGGCGAGGACGTCGAGTTGCGCGGCGATGGCCTCGCGCACCGCCGGCACCCCGCCGTGCCGCTCACGGACCAGGAAGCGGACGTGCGCGGGCCGGCTGCGCACCAGTTCGGCGATGAGCCGCACCGCGGCCTCGCCCCGGCGCTCGGCGTCGCCGGTCGCGGCGAGGATCTCCCGCACCGTCCCGTGCAGGCTGGCCAGTGCCTCCTCGACCAGCACGGTCCCCAGCTCGTCCATGCCCCGGAAGTGCCGGTAGAAGGCGGTGGGGGCGACTCCGGCGGCCCGGGTGACCTCCCGGAGGCCGAGGCTGCCGAGGCTGCGCTCCGCCAACTCCGACAGGGCCGCGTCGAGGAGGGCTCGTCGGGTGCGGCGGCGCTGGGTCTCACGAAGGCCGGTCTCTGCGCTCATGACACGAAGTCAACCGCGTCACACTTGCCCGTCGCCAGCATGAGACGAACTGAACTGGGTAGTCAGTGAACAACTGTTACCTGAACGGAGGACGTCTCATGCTCTTCCTCGTAGGCGCGTTGCTGGTGCTCGGCGTCGTCCTCGGCGTCGTGGCCCATGTCCCCGCGCACGTCAGCGTGGTCGGCGGTCTCGCCATCGCTCTCTGGCTGGCCCTCTTCGTCGCACGCGAGCGCCTCTTCGGCCACCGCCGGGCCGGACGGCTCGACCGTGAAGGCGGAGGTGTCCGATGAGCCCGCGCACGGATTCCCGTACCGAAGCCGCGAGCCCGGCGGCCCGAACCCGTGACGCCGACGCGATGGCCGTCACCGGCTTCGTCCTCGGCCTGGTGGGGCTCCTCGTGATGAACGTGATCCTCGGCCCGACTGCCGTCGTCCTCGGCGCCCTCGCGCTGCTGCGGCACACGACCAGGCCCGGCCGGGCCCGCCTGGCCATCGGCCTGGGCCTGGCCGACGTGGTGCTCCTCGTCTGCCTCGTCACCGCCGACGGGACCTGGTCGTGGAGCCTGACCTGAGATTCCCGGACGGGATCGGCCGCCACCGATGAGTTTTGCCGCGGCCGCCGGTCTACCCCTTCGACAGCACGCAGAGCGGAGCAGCCGCCCCGGAAGGGTGAGGAACATGAAGTACATGATCCAGATGAACGTACCGGCAGCCGAGTGGGACGCCATCATGTCGTCGTACTCCGAGGACGACATGCAGGCCATGTTCGCCCACATGAACGCCCTCAACGACGAACTCACCTCTGCCGGGGAGTGGGTGGACGGGCAGGGCCTCGGCGGCCCCGCGCTGGTCAAGACGGTGCGGGCCGGGAGCGACGGACGACCCGAGGTGACCGACGGGCCGGTCCGGGCGGGAGACATCCTGGCCGGGTACTGGGTCGTCGACGTCAAGAGCGAGGACCGGGCCCTGGAGATCGCCGCACGGGCGTCCGCCTGCCCGGGACCGGGCGGGAAGCCCGGCAGTGACCCGGTCGAAGTGCACCCGATTCCCGGTGACCCGACGGCGGCCTGAGCCGCCGGGCCCGTTCGGCCCGGTCAGCGCCCCGGCGGCCCGTCGACCGGGCTGTGGACCGCGATGTCGACCCGGCTGTCGACCGGGATGTCGACCGGGATGTCGAGGCGGCCGGCCACGTCGGTGAGGGTCGGCCCCAGGGGGAGTGCGACCCGGGTGAGGGCGTGCTGGTCGCCACGGGTCGGATCGTCGTTGACGATCAGTACGGGTTTTCCCGCCCGGGCCGCCTGCCGGACGAACCGAAGCCCCGACATCACCGTCAGCGACGATCCCAGGACCAGGAGCGAGGCCGCCCCGTCGACCAGGGCGCGGCAGTGCTCGACCCGCCGCGGCGGAACGGATTCGCCGAAGAACACCACGTCCGGTTTGAGGACGCCGCCGCACCGCGCGCAGGCCACCACACGGAAGTCCCCGACCTGCCCGTCGGTGAGGTCGGCATCACCGTCCGGGTTCAGCCGGGCGGCGACCGGCTCGAATCCGGCGTTGGCCTCCTCCAGCCGCCGGGCGAGTTCCCGGCGCGAGCCGACGGCGCCGCAGGAGAGGCAGACGACCCGGTCCAGGCTCCCGTGGAGTTCCACCACCCCCTCGCTCCCGGCGGCCTGGTGCAGGCCGTCGACGTTCTGGGTGATGACGCCCGCGAGCAGCCCGTGCCGCCCGAACGCGGCCACGGCCCGGTGCCCGGCGTTGGGCCGCGCCCGGCCGAACGTACGCCAGCCGAGGTGACTGCGCGCCCAGTACCGGCGCCGGGCCCCGTCACCGGCGGTGAATTCCTGGTAGGTCATCGGAGTGTGCCGGCTCAGGCTTCCGCCCTTGCCCCGGTAGTCGGGGATGCCCGACTCCGTGGACAGGCCCGCCCCGCTGAGCACCAGCACACCGCCACCTCGCAGCGCGTCGGCGACCGGCTCCGGATCGTCGGTGCCCGGCCGGAGGTCCCCGGGAGGCGTCCAGCTCAGGGTCGGGCGCATGCGCATGCCGCCAGCGTACGCAACCGGCGCGCACGGGGTCGGCGGCGGAACACGTGAGACCGGTGCGGGGAGCGGAGCCGCCGCAACTGTTCGAGCGTGCGCCTCGGGGTGGCGGCTCGTTCGCAAGTTGAGGGCGTGCGGCCGACACGGGCGGGCCGGCGCCCGGGCACGGAGGGGCGTGGTGTGCGTGGACGCGGTGCGGGAGTCGGCCGCAACGGGGCGAGTGGTGCTGTGGGAGGAATCGGCCCGCGACGACGCGCAGGCGAAGACGCTGATGCCGCCCGGATTCCGGGTGGAGCTCGCGCGCGCCACGGGCCGGATCTTCGGCCCGGACGGCCCCCGGCACGTGGTGTTCGCCGCAGGCTTCCCCGCGGTGTGCGGGGAGGAGTTCGAAGCCGTACGCCGGGTCGCGAGGGAGGCCGAAGGCGCGGTGGGCGTCGCCGCGGTGTGCCGCGGGGCGCGGCGGGACGTGGAGCAGGCGGTGGCGTCCGCGCTGGCCATGTTTCCCGGCACCGTTCCCGTCCTGCAACCGCCCCACCGCGCCGACGGTCCGGTGGGCGGACCGGTGCGGGGGGCGACGACCACCGTGACCGTGCACCCCGACGGCCGTCTGACGCTGCACCGCCACGGGGCCCAGGACCGGTCCTACCCGCACCCGGACGACTACCTCGACCACCTGCGGGCGCGGTACGGCTCCCGGCGGTCCTTGTGACGGTCCCCGCTGCTGATCTTCGGTCGGGCGAGGCTTCGCACGCGTGGGCGCACCTCCGACGCAACCGTCGGGGCCGGTGAGGTGAACCTGTACGTCGGACGGCGGCGGGGCCGGCGGCAGCAGTGGCAGGCCGCCGGGGCGCACCCGAGGCTCGGTGCGGGGGCCGAGCGCGAGGAAGGGGCAGCAGACCATGCCGCAGGCCAAGGAGGAGGGCGTCGCCGCGCGCCCGATCGGAACGGTGGACCGGCGTCGGAGTCGAGCCGGACACCTGAGGACCGTACTCAGGCGGACGAATCTGCTGCCGGCGTTCTTGGTGCTCACGGGGATGACGGTGGCCCTGTGGCTGATGGGTATGCCGTTCCTCCAGGCTCTGACGATCTCCACCGGAGTGAAGATCGCGGTGGCCCTGCTCGAACTCCGACGACTCCCCGACCCGGCCGACGAGCCGCCGGCCTGAGTTCTTGCCGCGCCGCTCCTTTCCCCGCGGTGACAGGAAGCCCCGGACGGGGATCGGCCACGGGCGAGCGAGGCGGGGGGCGGGGGACATGTGGGAGGCACTGGACGCGGTGGACCGGCCCGCGCAGTCGACGGCCGCCACGGACGCCGAGGTACGGGCGGCGCTGGACGTGCGGTAGAAGGCCGCGCATCCGCTGGCGGTGCTCGGTCAACGCGTCGCGCCCTAACGGGACATGAAGGGCCGCGCGCCTATGCCCTGGGCGACTCTCGGCAGCCGGACGCCGCCGACGTCCTGCGGCCCCTGCGCGCACACGCCGCAGCACTGGTGCCCGCGCGGTACGAGAAGCCCTTCGGGACGAGGCCTCCCGGGCGGGGTGGCTGGTCGGGGACCTTCGAGAGGCGCTCCACATGTGGGGCGAGAACCCGCTCCTGTCCGGTGAGGCACGGCGCGGCTACCGGGCGTTCCTCCGGGACGAGGAGACCCGCGCACGGATCGACGGGGCGCTCGCGCTTCCCCAGGGGGCCTGTCGGGCGGGCCGGCCGATGGCGCACCGGCCCGGAGCCGGTTCCTAGGACGACCTGCGGCGCAGAGCGCGGCGGACCCCGTACAGGACGACGAGCAGCACGATGACGACGACCAGGACGATCAGGAGCTTCGTGAACAGGCCGCCCTTCTTCTTGCTCTTCTTCTTGCCCTTCTTGTTCCCGGTGGTGGCCCGGACCTGCGACGACATCGGTGCCTGGACACCGCTTGCCACGCCGGCGCCGGCGAGGAGACCGCCCTGCGGGAGCGCCGCTGCGGCAGGAGCCTGCCGGACGGCCGGGACGGCCGCCGAGGCGCTTGCCGCAGGCCCCAGTAGCAGCCCGGCGAGCACGAAGAGCGGGATGATTGCCGCTGCGACCATCGGGCGCTTCTTCGGATTGCTGTTCGTTGTCACTGTCTCCCCTGTTCTCCCCTGCCCCGGCCGGGCCCGGTGGGATCCGGAAGGCCGAGGCTTGAAAGCATCGTCGACGAGTTCGACCGCCCCGGCAAGGACATGGACCGCGCAACTGGTCGAGTCCGGGGGGCGGGTTCAGAGGAAGCTCCCTGACCAGCGCGGGGTCGTACTGGTGCCAGAAACTGAAACTGCCCAGGCCGGGACCGGTTGCCGGGTCGGTTCCCACCAGGCTCAGCCCGTCGTGGGCTTCACCTGTGGAATGGCAGCGAGCCCGGGACCGAGTCGTGGCCGCCCGAGCACGAGCAACCGCTCCTTCTCGCGGTGCGCTTTGGTGAGGGAGCGTTCCGCCGATCCCTCACCTTCACCCCGGAGGGCCGGCGGAGGAAACCCACAGGCGCCGGGGCGGAAGTTCGGTCCGGTCGTCGAATGCGCCTAGCCTCTGGCCATGATCGAGACGAGGCATGACGAGTTGCGTGGCTTTCAGGTGGGACGAGTGCGCGCGGACCTTCGCGAGCTGACGGTGAGTGACGACCGTGAAAGCATGCTCGAGGGGACGCCCCACCTCCACCGTCGCTTTCGTCTGATGAGCATCGAGAAGGCGATGGCAGCGACGCCGCACCTGTATGTGCACGAACTCGACAGGATCCGAGCCGATGCGGCGGGGCGGGTCGAGGAGTGGCTGCCGCGAGAGGCGGTTCACGCTCGACTGACGTCATGGTGGAAGCCGGAGGACAGGCCAGAGCCCGGGCATACGGAGCTCTCGGTGATGTGGTTCCAAACGGCCGTACAGGATCCCTTCGCGCACCTGGCCGCGATCGTGCGCCCCCTGGACTGGACTTCACTGGCCAGGTTCGTCCCTTTTGAGGACTAGAGCCCGTCTCTTCGAAGTGCTCTGCGCATGGTGCTGCATGCCGGATCGAAATCCTGTGGCAGCGCTCGCCCCGCAGCGGCTGATCGAGCGGGGCGTGGGCCTCCACGAGGCGGCAGTGCTGCTGCCCGGCTTCGACCGGGCCTCCCCAGTCGGGACGACGATGATCGCTCCGCTCCACGGCTGAGAGGGCGTTTCATCCCGCTGTTTCATCCCGGTTTGCCGCGTTCGATGCGGTTCACGCTCCGCGCCATGTGGGGGTGGATTCGGAGGTGAGTCTGCGGGTCATGAGGTTGATCATCGCGAGGTGGATCATGGCTTCGGAGCGGTGTGGGTGGGCTTCGTAGTCGCGGGCCAGGCGGCGGTGGTTCATCAGCCATCCCAGCGTGCGTTCGACGGTCCAGCGTCGTGGCAGGACGGTGAATCCCCTGGTGGTGGGGTCGCGGCGGACGATGTGCATGTCGATGCCGGGTGGCGGCGTGCTCGACGAGGTGCTGGCGGCTACGACGCGGCGAAGAAGATCAATGGCCGCAAACGCCACCTGGTCGTGGACACGAAAGGCCTGCCGCTGTTCGTCATGGTCACCCCGGCCGACATGACCGACCGCGACGCGGCGAAGGAAGTCCTGTTCAGGCTGAGGCTCATGCACCCCGAGATCACCATCGTCTGGCCGACTCCGCCTACGCCGGTCAGCTCGTTGACTGGGCGAAGAAGTACCTGAACCTGACGTTGAAGACCGTCGGCCGGCCGAAGAACGCGGTCGGGTTCGTCGTCCTGCCCCGCCGCTGGGTGGTCGAGAGGTCACTGGCCTGGGTCATGCACGCCCGCAGACATGCCCGCGAATACGAACGCCTCATCCAACATTCGGAGTCGCTGATCACCTGGGCGGCGATCACCCTCATGACCAGGCGAATCACCCGTCGGCAGTCCCGCCGGGCCAGCCAGCCGGCCTCCCGCGAACACACACGGGACTAGACGAGCAAGTCCGAAGTCTTCGGTCGCATGAAGGTCACCATCGCCTCGATCCGGCTCTGGCTGCACACGTGAGCCTCGCTCGCCTCTACTCCAGCATGCGTTCCGCGTCATCCGGAACCCAGGGAAACGGGACGTCGGGCCACCGTGTGGCGGCCCACATGTCAAGGTCGACAGCGAGAACGGCATCCATGAAGGCCTGCGGCGGTTGGTAGCCGTGGGCGGTGATGTAGTGCGTGATCAGGAACGGAGCGGCGTAAGCAATGCCGGGCCCACCCGGAATCCGCACCTCCCCGTTCCCTTCCGGAGCCTCACCCTCGGGACACAGGTCGCACTCGTGCAGCCCGAGGTAGACGTTCACCCACTGGACCTCCTGAACAGCCCTCAGCTTCTCCACGAACACCGCAGGGACCGTCCCTGTCGGGTACGGCCTGCCAGCTTCCAGCCAGCCGATGTTCAGACGGGTGTACGCCGGGCGGTACGAGAGCGCGTAGAAGCCCGACTCCCTGTCCGTGAACTCATCCTGGTCCTGGTAGTCGTACTCGCTGAGATCTTCGTAGTACACCCGCACATCATCGCCGCCTGCTTCGTTGACGCCCATGCGATTCCACGACCCATCGGACACGCGCCCCGGTCAGCTTTGTCATGCGCGGCTCAGGAACAGGTGCTCACCTTGTGCTTTAACCAACGGCCACGTCCCAGCCTGGCCTGAGCCGTTCGGTGTCGGTGTGCCGAAGTAGGTTGACCTGCTGTCAGCTAGAGCTGATCAAAGAGCGGTGCGAAGGGGGCTCAGGGGCATTGCATGTTCGAGATCGGTCCGGTTCGCCGGTCTTGTGATGTGATGTGATGTCATGTCTCGTTCTGGGGATGATTGTTCCCCGGAACGCAGTTCAGGCACGGTGCCGGTGATCATGTGGTTGTCGAGACCCATGAGAACCGAGCGAGACCGTGCCTGCCCGAACATCATCGCCCATGCCCGCCGGGCTGGGACACCTGACCCTCCAGAATCGCGCTGTCACCCGACAGGATGCCGCTGACCTGCGGCGCTTCCTGATCTGGGTGCCCGACCCACGCAGTCGGCGGGGGCGGCGGTATCCGATGCTCCCCCTGTTGTGCGCGGCAGCTTCGGCCGTGCTGGCCGGTGCCCGTTCCCTCATCGCGATCGGGGAGTGGATATCGGAATAGACTCCAGTGGAGTCCGGTCCGCTCCTGCAGAAGAGTCCATAGGGCCCCTCCTACGGAGTCTTCTCCACTCCGCAGAGGACTCCATAGGAGGGGTCAACCGATCCCGCTACACGCACTTGCGGATGGTCACCCGGCCGCCGTTCTTGGTCATCTCATTGGAGTGCGGCGCGAGACAGAGCCCCGTCCACTGGTTGGCGAAGGTGTAGGTACCGCTGATCTTGGTCGGGTTGACCGACCAGAGCTGGTTGCCCGAGTCCCAGCGGGTCTCGCAGCCCCACCACATGAGCTGGGTGTTCTGGCCGGGCGGGGTGCCGTTGTTGTAGGGGACTGTGAGGCAGTAGCCGTTGTTGTTGCGGATGGTGAAATAGCCGTTGCTCGCCTTGACGGCGTTCCACTTCTGCGCGGCCTTGCCGTCGCAGGTGCGCTGCACCACGAGCCCGCCGTTGGGGACGGTGGGGCCGATGGCCAGGCACTTGCCGCTCAGCAGGTTCTTGTAGGGAGCCTTGCCGCCGGCCGACCACATGTCGTAGGTCTTGGTGGTCGGCGGGTCCTGCCCGCAGATGTCCCTCAGCTCCGTGTCGGTCATCTTGCGGCTCTGATACAACCAGGCGAAGGACCGGCTGGTGTCCGGCACCCGGACGACCGCGTTCTTGACGAGCTCGTTCTTGTTGCCGTCGTAGCGGGCATCGATGTCGACGACCGCCTCGATCAGCGGCTCCTTGACCTCGATCCAGCCGACGCTGCCCAGGGGGACCGCGGCGGTGTGCGTGTGGGTGTCGCTGGTGCTCCAGGTCCAGCTCCAACCGAGCTTGGGCCCGACGGAGGCCTCCCAGTCACCGAACTTCTTCTTCCCGCCGATGTCGAGGCCGAAGGAGAAGCTGGTGGAGGAGCTCTTGGTTCCGGCGACGCTCACGCTGCCGCTACTGGTGCAGCCGTAGGCGATGGGGCTCTTCCCACTGCCGAGCTTGTCGGGCATGGTGGCCTCGCCCCATACTTGCTTGCTGCTTTTGAAGGTGAGGTAGCACTCGGGGTCCCAGTAGATGATGTCCCCGGCCTGCGTGGGCCTCGGGTCGGCGCAGTCCTCGGCTACCTGCGCGGGCGACTTGGCCGCCGCGAACGCCGTCGGGGTCAGCGGGAAGTAGCTCATTATCAAGGCGAGCAACACGATCGTTTTCTTCATGTTCTTCACGAGGCGTGAGCTTAGGGATCATGAATGGCCGCTGAGGGAACGCCGTATGTATCTCAGGGGCATTGCATGGTTGCGGTCTGTCCGGATTGATCACGTGAGGCCGAGGATTCGCAGGGGTCGGGTGTGGTCGCGGCCGGTGTGGCGGAGGGCAGCGGCGATGTTGGTGTGGCCGTTCTGGCGGAAGATGCCGATGGCGAGGTTGCGCAGGCCGGCCATGGTGCGGGGCAGGTGGCCGGTGCGGACTTTGGAGTCGTCCTCGCGGAAGGCCCGGTCTCGGACGTGGTGGAGGAGGTTCTCGATGCCCCAGTGGCCCCTGATCCAGGTGGCGAGCTGGACGGCGGTGGCGTCGTAGGTGTCCAGGCTAGTGATCAGGTAGACCCGTTCGATGGTGAGCTTCCCGGTCGAGCGGTCACGGCGCCATCGGACGATCTGGATCGCCTGGTGGGTGCCGGGATAGTCGAGGTGGTGGAAGGCGGCGGTCTTGAGTCGGCGGATCTCGTCGCGGTGGTGGGCCCGGTCGCGGGTGCGGTGGTCCAGCGGGATGTCCGCCCAGGGCAGCGTTTTGACCTGGGCATACAGCCCGGGGTGGTTCTTTTTCACAATGGCCAGGTAGTGGGCGCCGCGCTCGCGGAGGTACGTGCCGTGGGCGTGCGGGGTGTGCAGGGCATCGCCGGTGATCACGGTGTCGCTCAGGTCGATGCTGTCCAGCAGCGGGGCGAAGGCGAGGATCTCGTTGCTTCTGGAGGCGACCTGCCGCTGGGCCAGGACCACGCCGTGGTGGTCCATTGCGGCCAGCAACTGGATCGCGGTGCTCGTGACGGTGCGCGAGCCGCGGACCGTCTTGCCGTCGACCGCGATCGCCCGCGGCACCGGCTTCGCCGATCGCTCGGACTCGCTCGGGTGTACTCCTCTGGCCTGTAGGAATGCTCCGATGGCAGCGTCCAGAGCGTCGCCGTCCAGCCGCTGGAGCAGGCGCCGGACGGTCGCCGGGTGAGGGACGGGATGGACACCGGTGAGCGGCTCGGCCGGGAAGTCGAGGACCTCCAGGGCCGACTGCGGGGCGCCCGTTATCCACTCCCCGATCGCGATGAGGGAACGGGCACCGGCCAGCACGGCCGAAGCTGCCGCGCACAACAGGGGGAGCATCGGATACCGCCGCCCCCGCCGACTGCGTGGGTCGGGCACCCAGATCAGGAAGCGCCGCAGGTCAGCGGCATCCTGTCGGGTGACAGCGCGATTCTGGAGGGTCAGGTGTCCCAGCCCGGCGGGCATGGGCGATGATGTTCGGGCAGGCACGGTCTCGCTCGGTTCTCATGGGTCTCGACAACCACATGATCACCGGCACCGTGCCTGCACTGCGTTCCGGGGAACAATCATCCCCAGAACGAGACATGACATCACATCACATCACAAGACCGGCGAACCGGACCGATCTCGAACATGCAATGCCCCTGGAAGGGGGCTGGTGTGACGGACCAGATGGACATCCAGGTCGGGACCGACGTGCGGATTACCGGGGGACCGTTCACGGACTTCACGAGCCCTGTCGTAGCTGTTGACCATATCCGGGGCCGTGTCGAGTTGACGGTGGACATCTTCGGCGACGCGACCAGGATCGACGTCTCCTTGTCGGATGTCGTGAGGGTGGTCTGATCTTGTCCCTCACGGTCTGATCCGGTCGCGTTCGCCGATGCTTTCGGGTCGTCGGACAGTCTTGCCGACGTCGTAGCGGGTGGCCGGTCGCTGGTTCTTCGACCCGAGCGGTCTGCCGGGGCCCGGCCGCGACGGTTTCGGCGCACGGGCCGGGCAGGGCAAGGCCGGGCGGAGGTTCCTGAACCCCCGGCGGACCCGGGCCGGGGTGAGTCTGTTCGGTTCGACCGGTCGTTCCCAGGGTCGGCGGAGGTCCTCGGTGAGCGGCCGGGCGAGACGGAGCTGGGTGTGCGCGACGATGATCAGCCACGTCCAGCGGTCCGCCGCTTTCGGTGTGCGGAGCTTCGGGCGGGTCCAGCCGAGCGTCTGCTTGATCATCCGGAACGTGTGCTCCAGGTCGAAGCGCCGCAGGAACGCCTGCCAGCGCAGATCGACGCCGGCACCGGTCAGTCCGGTGGCGGAGGACCACAACCACAGCGGCAGCGGGTCACCGCCGCCGGGAAGACGGTCCACCTCAAGACGAATCAACGTCCCCTCGATGATGGGGAGTTCACCGTCGTGGTCGATCCAGGCGGATCGGGTGGTGAGCCTCGGGTGGAGGCGGTCCCACGACGTCGCCTTCGCGGTGCCGTAGCGGTCGGTGACCTGGACGGTCGCCATGTGCGGCTCGCCCCAGGTCTCGGGCTTCGCGAAGCGGAACTCCTTGCCGTGCTTGGGAGGCCGCCCGCCCTGAGGGTAGGCCCGGGAGTACTCCAACTGCGTGGGCGTCGGCCGGCGCATGACGCGGTCCGAACGCATCCGCCCCAAGACCTCGACCGGCAGCCCGTCGAGCAGATAGGCCATGCGCGGGGCGTCGTAGCCGGCGTCGAAGACCACCAGGATGTCCGGATCGCCGGTCCGCCAGCTTCCGCCGGCGACCAGGTCCTCGACCACACGGCGCACCTGGACCGCGGTGACCTCGGCGACGTCGTCCTCGGGACCGAACCGCACTGCGTCCAGCAGCTGGCACCAGGACGTGCGACCCGATTCGAGAGCGGCGACGAATGAGTACGGCCAGCCCGGGATCATCAGATGCTGGTCCCTGCCCCGGCCGAAGGTGTGGCAGAACAGCCGGTCCGCGCTGCACTCCGCGTCCGGACGCAACCAGTTGCTCACGTCCACCGCCAGGACCAGCCGGTCATCGGCAGCCTTCGGCTGGGACAGCGCGGCCAGCGCCCGCCGCAGCCGCACCACGTCGAGACGGCCACGGTTGAGCGCGTCGTACAGCGCGCCGTGCCCGCGTCGGTGCTCGGCCACCAGCGTCAGGTCCACCGGCGACGTCACCGGCCCGTCCGCGCACAACAACGCGTCGGCCAGTTCGAACAACACGTCGCGGCGACCGGTCAGACATGCGTAGAAGTCACCCCGGAAGCGTGACGCCTCCGCGAACGCCTCCCTGCGGACAGCATCAGACAGCAGACTCACCCTCACGGCCTTCGTCGAGATCACGTGCACCTTGGTCGGAGCACAGGATCGGACGGAGGCCGCCCTCACGTCCGGCGAATCCCCATCCGGGTGATCATGTTCGAGGCGACGTTCGAGCGTGATGGTTAAAGCACAAGCTCACCCGCGAGACGGCGTGAGGGTACAGACACCGCCGGGGTGAGCTGGGAGACCGGATGCTTCGCACGGTCCCGGCCTCGCCCGTAGCCCGCTCAGAGCCCGTTCCAACCGGCACACCGGGAACCGCCGTATCCCCGTCGGGGTCCGCCGTCCGCGCCCGCGGCAGACCCCCGTCATCCCGGCTACGAGGCCGGGATGAACTCCACGTCGGTGCCGCCGCAGCCGGCCGCGATGTCCAGCAGCGCCGATCCCGCTCCACATCACAGGCTGCTGGTGAATTGTCCCATCGCGGGCGGGTCGCATACGGTGACCTGCATGTACAGGGGGATGGAGTTGGCGGGCCGCTACCGCCTCGACAGCCGGTTGGGGCACGGCGGTATGGGCGAGGTGTGGGCGGCGTCCGATCTGAGGCTGCGCCGCACCGTCGCGATCAAGATGGTGCTCGCCTCACATCTGCGTGACGACCGCCTGGCCGCCCAGGTCCTGGCCCGCTTCCGCCGTGAAGGCGAGGCGGCCGCCCGGCTGAACCACCGCAACATCGCCATCGTCCACGACCTGGGCGAACACCAGGAGACGGGCGCCGACGGGCAGGTGGAAGTCTCCCCGTTCCTCGTCATGGAGTTCCTGGAAGGGCGTGATCTCGCGACGGTCCTGCACGAGGACCACCCCGGCGGGCTTCCCCCGGAGAAGGTGCTGGAGTACGGCGCCCAGGTGTGCGACGGGCTGGCCGCCGCCCACGCGCGGAACATCGTGCACCGCGACATCAAGCCGGCCAACCTCATGCTCCTCGACGACGGCACCATCAAGATCTGCGACTTCGGAATCGTCCAGATCCAGGACGGCACGCTCGGCCTGACCACGGCCGGAGCGCTGCTCGGCAGCCCTCTCTACATGGCTCCCGAGCAGCTCAGAGGCCAGACACCGACGCACTCGGCCGACCTGTACGCCCTGGGTGCCAGCCTGTACGAGCTCCTCACCGGGCGCCCCCCGTTCACCGCGGACTCCGCGTACGCCGTCATCGCCATGCACCTGTCCACCACTCCCGAACCGCCCAGCACCCACCAGCCCGCCATCCCGCCCGGCATCGACACCCTCATCACCTCCCTCCTTGCCAAAGACCCCGCCGACCGTCCCCTCACCGCCAAGGAGGTCGGCGCACGCCTGCGCTCGGCACACCTCGCACCCGGGCCAACCAACGGCCCTGCTGCGGAAGCTCCGGAAACCGACGAGGAGCGCCACCAACGGGCCGCCGAAGCCGGAGACTCCGACGCCATGTTCAGCCTCGCGCTGTTGCTGACAGAGGCTGACCGCATCGACGAAGCGGAAACCTGGTATCGGAAAGCCGCCGACGCCGGAAACACCGACGCCATGCACGGCCTCGGATTCCTGCTGGAGGACACCGGCCGCACCCACGAGGCGGAAACCTGGTACCGGAAGGTCGCCGACGCCGGAGACAGCGTCGCAATGAACAACCTCGGACTCCTGCTGGCCAACACCGGCCGCCCCAACGAGGCAGAAACCTGGTACCAGAAAGCCGCCGACGCCGGAAACAGCGGCTCAATGCACGGCCTCGGATTCCTGCTGGAGGACACCGGCCGCCCCAACGAGGCAGAAACCTGGT
>NZ_BMVL01000004.1:0-96841 GCF_014650695.1 Streptomyces avidinii
CACACCGCACTCGACGGCCAGCCACCGATCAGCCGTGTCAACAACGCTGCAGGTCAATACACCTAGCCCTCCAGCAGGTGCCCCATCCACTCCTCGATGCCGGTGACCGTGCGCGGCAGCGCGCCCGACATCAGGCGCGCACCGTCCGAGGTGATGACCAGGTCGTCCTCGATGCGCACGCCGATGCCCCGCAGTTCCACCGGGAGCGTCTCGTCGTCGGGCTGGAGGTACAGGCCCGGTTCCACCGTCAGGACCTGGCCCTCCTCCAGGACACCGTCCAGGTAGGTCTCCGCCCGCGCCTTCGCACAGTCGTGCACGTCCAGCCCCAGCATGTGGCCGCTGCTGCACAGCGTGTACCGCCGGTGCAGGTCGCCCTCCGCGTCCTTCAGGACGCCCCACTCGGCCAGGCCCTCCGCGATCACCCGCATGCCGGCCCGGTGGAAGTCCCCGAAGCTCGCCCCCGGGCGGAGCGCCGCGATGCCCGCCTCCTGGGCGGCCAGGACCAGCTCGTACACCTGGCGCTGGACGGGGGAGAAGCGGCCCGACAGCGGCAGGGTGCGGGTGATGTCCGCCGTGTAGAGGGTGTCCGTCTCCACGCCCGCGTCCAGGAGTAGCAGTTCGGCCCCGTTCAGCCGGCCGTCGTTGCGGATCCAGTGCAGGGTGCAGGCGTGGGCGCCGGACGCGGCGATCGTCTCGTACCCGGTGCCGTTGCCCTCGGCCCGGGCGCGCAGGCCGAAGACCCCCTCGATCCACCGCTCCCCCCGCGGATGCGCCAGCGCGCGCGGCAGGGCCCGTACGACGTCCTCGAAGCCCGCCGTCGTGTGGTCGACGGCCAGCTGGAGCTGCTCGACCTCCCACGCGTCCTTCACCAGGCGCAGCTCCGAGAGCGCGGAGGCGAGTTCGGGGTCGGTGGCCGCGTTGCGGCCGGCCGGTGAGCCGAGTCCGTCCAGGTGGGCGCAGCGGATGCCGGTGAGGCGTTCGGCCTCCGCCAGGTCCGGCCGGCGGCCCACCCAGAACTCGCCGTACCGCCGGTCCCGGTAGAACTCCCCGTCCCCGTCCGCCCGCGGCGAGCGCGGCCGCAGGTACAGCACGGCCTCGTGGGCGTGCGGGCCCGAGGGCTCCAGGACGAGGACGTGGCCCGCCTGGTCCTCGCCGGTGAGGCCGGTCAGCCAGGCGTACGCGCTGTGCGGGCGGAACCGGTGGTCGCAGTCGTTCGAGCGGACCTTCAGCTCGCCGGCGGGGACGATCAGCCGCTCGCCCGGGAAGCGGGCCGAGAGCCGGGCCCGGCGGGCCGGGGTGACGGCGTGGCCGGGGACGCGGGCGGAATCGGGCAGCGGGCTCGCAGCCCAGTTACCCGCCATGAAACGGGACAACTCGAAGGATACAGGGCGGTCGTGGCTGCCCGTGTTGAGCCGGGCGGGGGTGCCGGGAACGGGGTCGGAGGAGGCGTCGGCGGGGGCGTCGGTCACGAGGACTCCCTCAAGAAGATGCGAACTGGTGGGCGCACAGGTCTTGTCAGTGCAATTTCACATTACTATGTTACAGCTCACACCGCGGCACGTTAATCCCCGTCAAACGCCGTGTGACGCAGGGCAGTTCACGCACCACCCCCCACCTCACCTCTCTCCACATCAGGAGTCCTCGGTGCTCAAGCACAGAGCTGTGCGCTCTTCCCTTCTTGCCTCCGCCGTTGCCGTGACCCTCCTCGCCACCGCGGGGCAGGCCACCACGCAGGCCGCCGAATCCGCGGCCCCGGCCCCCTTCACCGGCGCACAGGCCGCCCCGGCCGCCCCCGCCCCCGCCCCCGGCCCGACGGGAAACCCCTTCGACGAGGTCGACCGCCTGGCCAACCCGAAGGACAACACCCCGGCGCCCGCCCCGGCCCCGGGCGGGCAGAACATCACCGGGCAGGTCCCCGGCGCGGCGACGGCCGCCGCCCCCGCCGACGACCTGCAGAAGCGCGGCAAGGCGCCCAAGGCCGCCCCCACCGCGAAGAGCGTCGCCGCGGGCGTCCCCTGCACCCTCGACGGGATCACCGGCCTCACCCCGGAGCAGTTCGCCGACTTCCTCGGAGACCAGGCCGTCCTCGCCGACGGCTGTCTGCGCGGGCTGATCTGGACCTGGGACGCCCGCCTGACCCCGGTCATGTCGGACGCGCACGTCCAGGCCGTCTCCCGCCGGATATCCAGCCTGGCCGCCGCCCACGACGGCCGTAACTCCTCGCACCTGGAGGAGATGTTCACGTACCTGCACGCGGTCGCCTACCACGACTACTCGCGCACCGAGATCGACGTCACCGACGCCCCCACCGTCGACGCCATGCGCCGGGCCATCGCCGACTTCGCGGGCGCCGCGCACACCTTCGACGTGACGCCGAGCAACGCCCGCACCCTGCGCGAGGCCCTCTACGCCGGCAGCGCGCCCGGCCTGCGCCAGCACCAGCTGGGCCTCATCAAGAAGGTCCTGGCCACCATGGACCCGGCCCACCCGGCCACCCACCTCGACGCCGGCTGGGGCGGCGCCGCGCTGGCCGCCCTGTCCGTCTCCTACCTGGGTGTCTACCCGGGCAACCAGGACACCGCCTTCCACGCCGCCGTGGCCGCCGACGCCTCCTACCGCGACACCTTCAAGGCCTTCTCCACCTACACGCACCTCAAGGGCACCGGCAACGCCTGGGTGGTGCGCGACGCGCTGAGCGAGTACGCCCGCTTCGGCCAGGTCGAGGGCCTGCGCGACCGGGTCGTCGCCGACCTCGGCGCGATGCTCGGGCCCGTCCGCGCCGCCTTCGGCGACGGCAGCGAGCCGTGGGCCAAGATCGTCTCCTGGCTCAACGTCTACGAGGCCTGCAAGCCGTACGGGGTGTGCAAGGAGGACATCGAGAAGCAGCTGTTCCCCTACACCTACACCTACGACAACGGCGCCATCAAGGTCCGCACCGCCCTGGACCGCGCCACGGTCGACCAGCTGTACTACGCGAGCAAGCAGGTGAAGGCCCAGTACCACCGCGTGCTCGGCACCGACCAGCCGCTCGCGGGCGACCCCAACTCCACGCTGAACATCGTGCTGTACGCCTCCCGCGCCGACTACGTCAACTACCACCCGATCCTGACCGGCTACGACACCAACAACGGCGGCATCTACATCGAGAACGGCGCCACCTTCTACACCTACCAGCGCCGCGTCCCGCAGGACTCCTCCCTCACCCTCGAGGAGCTCTTCCGCCACGAGTACACGCACTACCTCAACGGCCGCTTCGCGGTCCCCGGCTTCTTCGGCGAGGGCGAATGGTACGAGGGCGACCGGACGACCGCCATGGACGAGGGCACGGCCGAGTTCTTCGACGGCGCCACCCGCGACAACGGCATCGCCGTCCGCAAGTCCCTGGTCAAGGGCATCATCAGCGACACGGCCGGCGGCGGCCCGCGCATGAGCGTCGAGCAGCTGCTGAACGCCACCTACGACGGCGACGGCTTCCGCTTCTACAGCTACGCCGGCACCTTCTTCGAGTTCCTGTGGACCGAGAAGCCCGCGCTGCTGCGCGAGATGTACACGCACCTGCGGGCCAACGACGTGGTGGCCTACGACGCCTGGCGCCACCGGATGGGCGCCGACACCTACCTCCAGCGCGACTACGACCGCTTCCTGGACGCGCAGATCGCCAAGGTCGACCAGCTCTTCGTGCCGAACACCGCCTTCACCCCGAACGACCGGCTGCGCGACTCGGCGCTCGCCTCGGTGAAGTCCTCCTTCGCGGCGGCCACCTACAACACCCCGGACTGCGTGGAGAACGGTGACCCCGGCAAGCGCCGCTTCACCTGCACCGGCCGGATCACCGCGAACCTGAAGAACTGGCGGAGCGACGACCAGAACTTCAAGGACATGTCGGAGACGGTCGACTACTTCATCCTCGACCGGGCGGGTGCGGCCTCCAACAACCTGGCCGACATGAACTGCTCCTTCGGCCCGGTGGAGATCTGGACGAACAAGGTGGCGGGCACCTCCGGTTACAGCTGTGAGGGTCCGCTCCGCGGCTGACCGGCACCGGTCCGCCGCCGACCCCGGCCCGGCGCCGGACCGGTCCCGCATCCGAGGGGGGTGCGGGACCGGTCCGGGCGTCTGGGCAGGCCCTAGAGAATGTGACATATTACTGCCGTGCTCAAGAGACACTCCCTGGACGTCGTGATCATCGGCGCCGGCGTCGTCGGGGCGGCCTGCGCGTACTACGCGGCCCGCGCCGGACTCTCCGTGGCCGTGGTCGACCGGGGCCCCGTCGCGGGCGGCACCACCGGCGCCGGCGAAGGCAACCTGCTCGTCTCCGACAAGGAGGCCGGCCCCGAACTCGACCTGGCACTGCTGTCCACCCGCCTGTGGACCGAACTCGCCGCGGTCCTCCCGCGGGAGATCGAGTACGAGCCCAAGGGCGGGCTCGTCGTGGCCCCCGACGAGACCACCGTCAAGGCCCTGCGGACCTTCGCCGAGGGCCAGCGCGCGGCCGGGGTCGACGCGGTCGAGGTCGCGGCGGACGTCCTGCACGAGCTGGAGCCGCACCTGGCACCGGGCATGGCGGGCGGGTTCCACTACCCGCAGGACGCCCAGGTCCAGCCCGCGCAGGCGGCGGCCCGGCTGCTGGCCGCGTCGGCCGCCGAGGTGCACCTCGGCGAGGAGGTGACGCAGATCCTGCTGGACCGGGGCGCCGTACGCGGGGTGCGCACGCCCCGCCGTGAACTCCTGGCCCCGGCCGTGGTGAACGCGGCGGGCACCTGGGGCGGGCACATCGCCTCGCTGGCCGGGGTCACCCTGCCCGTCCTCCCGCGCCGCGGCTTCGTCCTGGTGACCGAACCCCTGCCGAGGGTGGTCCGGCACAAGGTCTACGCCGCCGACTACATCGCGGACGTCGCCAGCGGCTCCGCCGCCCTGCAGTCCTCGGCGGTCGTCGAGGGCACCCCGTCGGGCCCGGTCCTGATCGGCGCCACCAGGGAGCGCGTCGGCTTCGACCGCACCCTCTCCACGGAGGCCCTGCGCCGGCTGGCCTCCCAGGCGGCGGCACTCTTCCCCGTCCTGGCCGACGTCCGGGTCATGCGCACCTACCACGGTTTCCGCCCCTACCTGCCCGACCACCTCCCGGCGATCGGCCCCGACCCGCGGCGCCCCGGGCTGCTGCACGCCTGCGGCCACGAGGGCGCCGGCATCGGACTGGCCCCCGCCACCGGGCTGCTGGTCGCCGCCGCTCTGACGGGGGCCGCACCACCGCTCCCCGTGCACCCGTTCCGCCCGGACCGCTTCGCGGCGGACCCGGCCGCCGCCGACAACCCCGAGGAGCAGCACTGATGCACAGCCCCCGCTCGCTGGTCGGCGGTACGCCGGTGGCCGCGCACGAGATCACCTTCGACGGGCGGGAACTGCCCGCCCTGCCCGGCCAGAGCATCGCCGCCGTGCTCTGGGGCGCGGGCATCCTCGCCTGGCGCACCACCCGCGAGGGCGGAGCCCCGCGCGGGGCGTTCTGCGGGATCGGCAGCTGCTTCGACTGCCTGGTCACCGTCAACGGCCGCCCGAACCAGCGGGCCTGCCTGGTCCCCGCCCGACCGGGGGACACCGTCACCACCCAGGAGGGAACCGGCCGTGCCGACCTCGCCGTCTGAACCCGCCGGTCGCGCGGGCCGCGCGGATCCCGCGGGCCCGTCGGGTCCCGCCACCGCGCCGACACCTGCGCCCACCGCCGCGCCCGCTGCCGTGCCCCGGCCTGCCGCCCATCCCGGGCCCGCTGCCGCGCCCGTCGTGGCGTCCGCTCACCGGGCCGCGCCGGCCCGTGCCGATCTCGCCATCGTCGGAGCCGGCCCGGCCGGACTGGCCGCCGCCGTCACCGCCGCCGGGCTCGGGCTGCGGGTCGTCCTCCTCGACGCGGGCGACCGCCCGGGCGGGCAGTTCTACCGCCACCCCGCCCCGGGCCTGGGCGCGGCCCGCCCCGAGGCGCTCCACCACGGCTGGGCCGAGTTCGCGACCCGCGAAGCCGCCCTGCGCGCCCACGAGTCGGCCGGCCGGATCACGTACCTCCCGCTCCACCACGTCTGGACGGTCGTCCCGGTCGGGGCGGCCGGGGCACGCCGCGGGCACGGCGCGCCCGCCACCGAGTGGATCCTGCACGCCGTCGCCGGTCACGCCCCCGAGGAGCGGGCCGTGGCCGTGACGGCCCGGGCGGTGCTCATCGCCACCGGCGCCTACGAGCGGCAACTGCCCTTCCCCGGCTGGACCCTGCCCGGGGTGATCGGCGCCGGCGGGGCGCAGGCCATGCTCAAGAGCGGGCTGGTGCTGCCGGGCAAGCGGGTGGTCGTCGCCGGGAGCGGGCCGCTGCTGCTCGCCGTGGCCGGCTCGCTGGCCGCCGCCGGAGCCACCGTGCCCGCCGTGGTGGAGGCCGCCTCCTACACCGCGTACGCGGGCCGGGTCCCCGCCCTGCTGCGCAACCCCGGCAAGCTCGTCGAGGCCGCCGGCTACGGCGGGGCGCTGGCCCGCCACCACGTCCGGCTCCTCACCCGGCACGCCGTCACCGAGGCGCACGGCACCGAACGGGTCGAGGCCGTCACCGTGGCCCGGCTCGACCGGAACTGGCGTCCGCTGCCGGGCACCGGCCGCCGGATCCCCTGCGACGCCCTGGCCGTCGGCCACGGGCTGGTGCCCCAGCTGGAACTCGCCACCGGCCTCGGCTGCGCCATCCGGCGAAGCCCCGACGGGACCGTCGCCCTGGAACTCGACGCCGAGCAGCGGACCTCCGTCCCCGGGATCTGGTCGGCGGGTGAGACCGGTGGTATCGGGGGAGCCCAACTGGCCATGATCGAGGGCGAACTGGCCGCGCACTCCGTCGCGGGCGCGCTGCCCGCGGCCCGGCTCACCCGCAGCCGCGCGCGGCTGCGCGCCTTCGCCGACGCGATGGCCGCCGCGCACCGCCCCGGTGAGGGCTGGACCGGCTGGCTCCGGGACGACGCGGTCGTCTGCCGCTGCGAGGAGGTGCCGGCCGGGCGGATCCGGGAAGCCGCAGACGACCTCGGCGCGCGGGACGCCCGTACCGTCAAACTCCTCACCCGGGCCGGCATGGGCTGGTGCCAGGGCCGGATGTGCGGTCCCGCGGTCGCGGCCCTGGCCGGGGAGGAAGGCGCGCCCGACCGGCGTCCGCTGTCCTGCCCGGTGCCGCTGCGCCATCTCGCCGAACTTCCGCCCGCCGGGCACTGATCGGGGTGCGCGGGCCCTTGTGGCCGCGCCGCACCCACTAGTAAAATGTCACACACCACTCTAGGGAGCTCTCACATGACCCACGCGCACACCCCCGCGCCCCGCACCCGTCCCTGGCACGGAATCATGGTCGCCACCGCGCTCCCGCTGCGCGAGGACCTCACCGTCGACCACGACGCGTACGCCGAACACGTGGCCTGGCTGATCGCCAACGGCTGCGACGGCGTGGTTCCCAACGGTTCCCTCGGCGAGTACCAGACCCTCACCGACGAGGAGCGGGCGCGCGTCGTGCGTACCGCCGTCGAGGCGGCGGGCGACGGCGCCCGCGTCATGCCCGGCGTCGCCGCCTACGGCAGCGCCGAGGCCCGACGCTGGGCCGACCAGGCCGCCGAGGCGGGCGCCGGCTCCGTCCTCCTGCTGCCCCCCAACGCCTTCCGGGCCGACGAGGACGCCGTACGCGCCCACTACGCCGAGGTCGCCCGCGCCGGGCTGCCCGTCGTCGCGTACAACAACCCCATCGACACCAAGGTGGACCTGACCCCGGCCCTGCTCGCCCGGTTGCACGCCGACGGTTCCATCGTCGCGGTCAAGGAGTTCAGCGGTGACGTGCGCCGCGCGTACGAGATCGCCGAGCTGGCCCCCGGCCTCGACCTGCTCATCGGCGCCGACGACGTCCTCCTCGAACTGGCCCTCGCGGGCGCCGTCGGGTGGATCGCCGGCTACCCCAACGCGCTCCCGAACTCCTGCGCCACCCTCTACCGTGCCGCCGCCGCCGGGGACCTCGACACCGCCCTGCCGCTCTACAAGTCCCTGCACTCCCTGCTGCGCTGGGACTCCAAGACCGAGTTCGTCCAGGCCATCAAGCTCTCCATGGACCTGGCCGGGCGCCCGGGCGGCGCCACCCGCCCGCCCCGCTTCCCGCTCACGGGCGAGACCGAGGCCGCCGTCCGCGCCGCCACCGAGAAGGCCCTCGCCGAGGGCCTCAACTAGTCACCGGGGGAAACAGGAATGCGTACGCGCCACGTCTACCACGCGGTGGACTCGCACACCGAGGGCATGCCGACCCGCGTCATCACCGGGGGAGTCGGGGTGGTCCCCGGCGCCACCATGGCCGAGAAGCGGCTCCACTTCATCGAGCACATGGACCACGTCCGGACGCTGCTCATGTACGAGCCGCGCGGGCACTCCGCGATGAGCGGCGCGATCCTCCAGCCCCCGACCCGCCCGGACGCCGACTACGGCGTCCTCTACATCGAGGTGTCGGGCCTGCTCCCCATGTGCGGGCACGGCACCATCGGGGTCGCCACCGTCCTCGTCGAGACCGGCATGGTGCCGGTCGTCGAGCCGGTCACCACCGTCCGGCTCGACACCCCGGCCGGGCTGGTGAGCGTCGACGTCCGGGTCGAGGACGGTGCGGCCACCGCCGTCACCCTCACCAACGTCCCCTCCTTCGGCGTCGGCCTCGACCTCAAGACCGAGGTCCCCGGCTTCGGCGCGATCACCTACGACCTGGCCTACGGCGGCAACTTCTACGCCTTCGTCGAACTCGACGCCCTGGGCCTGCCCTTCGACCGAGCCCGGGGGGACGACCTGATCGCCGCCGGGCTCGCGGTGATGGACGCGATCAACGCCGGCCCGGACCGGCCCGTCCACCCCGAGAACCCCTCCATCGCAGGCGTCAAGCACGTCTACCTCGCCGCCCCCGGCTCCGACGCCCACCGCTCCCGGCACGCCATGGCCATCCACCCCGGCTGGTTCGACCGCTCGCCCTGCGGCACGGGGACCAGCGCGCGGATGGCCCAGCTGCACGCCCGCGGCCTGCTGGAGCTCGGCGCGGACTTCGTCAACGAGTCCTTCATCGGCACCGAGTTCACCGGCCGGCTGGTCGGGGAGACCACCGTCGGCGGCCTCCCGGCCGTCGTCCCCACGGTCACCGGACGGGCCTGGATCACCGGCACTGCCCAGTACTTCCTCGACCCGACCGACCCCTTCCCCGGAGGGTTCCTGCTGTGATCACCGTCCGCACGGTGGACTACCACACCGCCGGCGAGCCCTTCCGGATCGTCGACTGCGCCCCGAGCGGCATGCCGCCGGTCCCCGGGGACACCGTCGCCGAGCGCTGCGCCACCGTCATCGGCCCGGGAGGCTCCGGCACCGCGCCGCGCCGGGGCGCACTGGACGACGTACGGCGCCTGCTGGTGCAGGAACCGCGCGGACACGCCGGGATGTACGGGGGGTTCGTGGTCCCGGCCGACGACGACGGGGCCCACTTCGGCGTGCTGTTCTGGCACAAGGACGGCTACTCCACGGCCTGCGGCCACGGGGCCATGGCCCTCGGGGTCTGGGCCGTGGACACCGGCCGGGTCGCCGCCCCGGACGACGGGGACGCCCCCGTGCGCATCGACGTACCGTCGGGGCGGGTCACCGCCACCGTCCACCGCGGCGCGGGCCGCACCACCGGGGTCACCTTCCGCAACGTCCCGGCCCTGGTGGGTGCCCGCAAGGTGCCCGTCGCCACCTCGTTCGGGCTCGCCGAGGTGGACATCGCGCACGCCGGGGCCTGTTACGCCGCCGTCCGCGCGCGGGACCTGGGCCTCGACGTCTCCCGGGCGGCGCTGCCCGCCCTGGTGCGGGCCGGGCAGGAGATCCGGGCGGCCCTGGCCACCCACCCGGCCACCTGGCACCCGGGCGGTCCGCTGCTCTCCGGGGTCTACGGGGTGATCCTCCACGAGGAGCTGCCCGACACCCCCTTCGGGCCGCACCAGCGCAACGTCACCGTCTTCGCCGACGGGCAGATAGACCGCTCGCCCTGCGGTTCGGGCACCTCGGCGCGGCTCGCGCTGCTCGCCGAGGACGGGCGGCTCGGCCCGGGCGAGGACCTGCTCCACGAATCGGTCACCGGCACCGTGTTCACCGGCCGGATGCTGGAGGGCGGGGTCACCGAGGTCACCGGCACCGCCCACCGCACCGGCGAACACGCCTTCGTGGTGGACCCGCACGACGCGCTCGGTACCGGGTTCCTGCTGTGACGGGCATCCCTCAGCTCGACGCCGGGCGGATGGCCGCGCTGCTCACCCCTGCCGCGGCCGCCGATGCAGTGGCCTCCGCCCTGCTCGGCGGCCTCGACCCCGAGGTCTGCCCGCCGCGCTCCGCGATCGGGGTGCCCGGCGGGGGTGAACTGCTGCTGATGCCGGCCGCGTCCGGCGCGTACGCCGGGGTGAAGATCGCCGGGGTCGCGCCCGGGAACCCGGCCCGCGGGCTGCCCCGGATCACCGGCTCCTACCTGCTGCTGGACGGGCCCACCCTGCGCCCGCTGGCCCTGCTCGACGGCGCGGCGCTCACCACCCTGCGCACCCCGGCGGTCTCCGCCCTCGCGCTGCGGTACCTGGCCCCGGCCGGGCGCCCGTTGCGGCTGGTGCTCTTCGGCTCCGGGCCGCAGGCGTACGCGCATCTGGAAGCGGTACTCGCCGTACGGGAGTTGGCCGAGGTCGTGGTGGTGGCCCGGCACCCCGGGCGGGCGGAGGGGCTCGCCGCGTACGCGCGTACCCTGGGCCCGGCCGCCCGGACCGGCACTCCGAAGGAAGTGGCCGATGCCGATCTGGTGATCTGCTGCACCACGGCCCGGGAACCCCTCTTCGACGGGCGCCTCGTCGGGCCGGGCGCCACCGTCGTCGCCGTCGGCTCGCACGAGCCGACGGCCCGTGAAACGGACACCGCCCTTGTGCGACGGGCGGCGGTGTACGTGGAGTCCCGGGCGGCGGCCCTGCGCGAGGCCGGGGACCTCCTGGTCCCGGAGGCCGAGGGGGCCATCGGGCCCGGTCATATCACCGGCACCCTCGCCGACCTGGTGGGCGGCCGGATGCCGGCGGGCGGACCGCTGAGTTGTCCACAGCTCTTCAAGAGTGTGGGCATGGCCTGGGAAGATCTCGCTGTGGCGGTCGCGCTGGTCGAGGCCGCCGGAGTGTGAGCAGCGCAACGTGACATTGTACGCTGTTCCTCTCCTCGTCGGTGGTGTACGGGGGTCTCGGAGGAAATGCAATGGGTGACCTGAAGCAGCACAGTCTCATCAAGGCCCAGGAACGCCTCCGCGACCAGGTCGGCCACGCACTCCGAGCCGCGCTGATAGCGGGTGAGCTGCGCCCCGGGAGCGTCTACTCCGCACCCGGCCTCGCGGCCGAACTCGGCGTCTCGGCCACACCGGTGCGCGAGGCCATGCTCGACCTGGCCCGGGAGGGGCTCGTCGAGCCCGTCCGCAACAAGGGCTTCCGGATCACCGAGGTCAGTGAGCGCGACCTGGACCAGTTCACCGAACTGCGCACGATGATCGAGGTGCCGACCATCGGCCGGATCACGAAGATCGCCACGGCCGAGCAGCTGGAGGCGCTGCGCCCCATCGCCGAGGAGATCGTCAGCAGCGCGCGCGAGCACAACCTCATCGGCTACCTGGAGGCCGACCGCCGCTTCCACCTGTCCCTGCTGGCCCTCGCGGGCAACGACCGGCTGGTGGAGACGGTCGGCGACCTGCGCAAGCGGTCCAGGCTGTACGGCCTGACCGGCCTGGACGAGGCCGGCAAGCTGGTCTCCTCGGCCGAGGAGCACATCGAACTGCTCGACCTGATGATCGGCGGCGACGCCGAAGCGGCGCAGGAGTGCATGCTCCGCCACCTCGGCCACGTCCGCTCCCTGTGGGCCCAGGGCCGCGACGAACCGGTCGGCCGCGTCCCCGGTGGCCTCGGCTCGGGGCTGCAGTAGCAGCCCGCCTCAACACGGTGAACGGCCGCCGCCGGACTGCCGCGGCCGGTCCGCCGAGATGATCGCCGCCTCCGGGCGCGGTACGGGGGTGCCGTCGGGCAGGAGCAGGACCGGCGGGTCCACGACGGCGCCCACGTCGGCCGCCGTGCTGCTCGCGTTCACCGCCGTGACCCGCCCCGTGGGCTGCGGGGTCAGCACCGACGTGTCCCGCACGTACGCCACGAAACTCTCGAAGTCGCGCTGGTGCCGGTAGGGCTCCTGGAACGCGGAGAGGGACGGGTAGCCGTCGCTCGCGAGCAGCGTGTACGAGGGGGCCGCGAGCCGGTAACCGCGGCCGGGATCGAGCGGGTTGCCGTCGATGAACACCTCCTCGGGATGCACCCGGTCCCCGACCGGGCCCCGCGCGTCGAAGCTGTAGCGGACGTTGCGGGAGACGGCGAGGGGAGCGAAGCGCAGTTCGCCGCTCTCCGTCGTCGTCCACTGCTCCTCCAGGGCGTCGTGGATCTGCTGCCCGGTCACCCACACGCTGACGATCGGATCGCCGAACCCGATGGCACGCCAGGCGTCGCCGAAGGTGACGGCGCCGCCCGACTCCCGATCCAGGACGAGGTCCCCGGCGATGATCGCCTGGCCGACCCGGGGCGCCACGGCGACCACGGCGAGCTGGGCCGGGACGTTGGGGTGGATGTTGGCGTCGTTCTCGGGATCGGTGGGCCTGCCGCCCGCCCACAGAGCCCAGTCGGCGGCCAGGTTCCCCATGGTGCTCTCGCCCGCCGTGTTCCGGGCGCGCAGGAACGAGCCGCTCTGCCGCCCGACCGCGGTCCGGTCCCGCTCGGCCGCCTGTCCCGCCCAGTAGGTGACGACCTCCTGCAGCTCCGGATGAGGGGCGACGTCCCGGGTGTTGGGGTGGTTGGTGGACACGGTCAGTTCCCGGATCACCCGCCCGGTGAGCGGGTCGAGCCGCAGATTGATCTCGTTGATGACCTGGCCGTAGCAGCCGGCCTCGACGAACGGCCGCGGGACGCCGTCCGGGTCGGGGACCATCATGGTGAACCGGGTGTGCCAGTGCCCGGTGACGATCGCGTCGATGTCCGGGGAGACCCGCAGCGCGAGGTCGAGGGCGGGCCCCGAGGGGTCGGCGCCGCTGTTGAAGTCGGATCCCGCCACCGCCCCGTCGTGCACGCTGAGCACGATCGCGCCCACGCCCTGGCCCTTGAGCAGTGCCGCGCAGCGGTCGGCGGTGGCAACCTCGTCGATGGTGGCGAGGCCCGGCTGGTAGGAGCCGGGGAAGCGTTCGCTGCCGAGGGCCGTGAGGTGGATGAACCCGATGGGCAGCTCCCGGCCGTCGGTGGTGCGCACCTGCTCGACGTGGTAGGCGGGCAGGACCGTCCGGCCGTCCCGGGCCCAGGTGAGGTTGGCGCTGTAGTAGCGGAAGTCGGCTCCGTGGAAGCGCAGGCCGGAGGAGTCGGTGAAGGACGTGTCGCGGCCCTCGACGGGGAACGCGATGCCCTGCTCCATATGGCGTTGCAGCATGGCCGGCGACTTGTCGAACTCGTGGTTGCCGGCCGTCGCGAAGTCGAGCCCCATGCGGTTGAGGGCCTCGATCGTCGGCTCGTCGGCGAAGGCCGCGGCGTCGAACTCCCAGCCGGAGAAGGCGTCGCCCGGGGTGAAGAAGAAGGAGTTGGGGTGCCCGTCGCGGAGCCGTTCGAGGTGCGCGGCCATGTACGCGACGCCGCCGACGGTGTAGCTCCGGCCGCCGTTGCCGACGATGACGGAGTTGCTGCCGGGAGCCCCCTGCAGAAAGCCGTGCAGGTCGGTGATGTTGAGGAGCTGGACGTCGACGTACTCGGCTGCGGTGGCGGCGTCCCGGCCGGCGGCGCCGGCAAGGGCGGGCACCCCGAGCGCGTAGGTCGCCGCCGCTCCCATGGCGGTGAGGAACTCCCGCCGTCCGGCTTCCCACCGTCCGGCTTCCCACCGTCCGGCTTCCCACCGGCCGCCTCCCCACCGGCCGCCTCCCCACCGGTCGGCTTCCTGCCGGTCGGCTTCCTGCCGTCCCGGTTCACGCCGCCGTGAACTCCTGCTCCGCTGGGTGGCCTTGGCCTGGGTGATCACATCCGGCATGGTCCCGCCCACCGGGTAGGGGTGTCGTGCCGACGCGCCGCCCGCGGGCTTTGGACACGGCTGGATAACGGCGGCACCAACCCCTTGTCAGTGCAATTTCACATTACTATGTTACCGGTCACATCCTAGAGCGCGGCCCTTCACTGGAGTGACCATGACCAAGCGCACCCAACTCGCCCTCGCCACCGCCCTGGTGGCAGCTCTCGCACTCGGCGCCTCGGGCTGCTCCGGCACCACGAAGGGTTCGTCCGCCGCGGGCGGCTCCAACCCCGCCGCCGCCAACGACGGGAAGATCCTCGGCGGTACCCCGGTCAAGGGCGGCACCCTCACCGTCCTGTCCAACCAGGACTTCGCCCACCTCGACCCCGCCCGCAACTGGACCATGCCGACGATGGACTTCGGCACCCGGCTGCTCTACCGCACGCTCGTCACCTTCAAGGCCGAGCCCGGCAAGGCCGGCAGCGAACTGGTCGCCGACCTCGCCACCGACCTCGGCACCCCCTCCAACGGCGGCCGCACCTGGACCTTCACCCTCAAGGAGGGCGTGAAGTACGAGGACGGCAGCCCCATCAAGGCCCAGGACGTCAAGTACAACGTCGAGCGCTCCTTCAGCCCCGACCTGACCGGCGGCCCCGACTACGCCGCCCAGTACCTGGCCGGGACCGAGGGCTACAAGGGCCCGCTCCAGGGGCAGCACCTCGACTCCGTCAAGACCCCCGACGACCGCACGATCGTCTTCGAACTGAAGCGCCCGGTCGCCGAGTTCTCCGCGACCGCCACCCTGCCGACCTTCGCCCCCGTGCCCCAGTCCCAGGAGAAGGGCACCCAGTACGACGCCCGCCCGTTCTCCTCCGGCCCGTACAAGATCGAGTCGTACGACCGCGACAAGAAGCTCGTCCTGGTCCGCAACGAGCACTGGGACCCGGGCACCGACACCGTTCGCAAGGCCTACCCCGACCGGTTCGTGGTCGTCATGGGCCTCAAGGGCGGCCAGATCGACGACCGGATCATCGCCGGCGAGGGCCCGGACGCCTCCACCGTCCAGTACGCCGACATGCGCCCCGAGAGCGCACCCAAGGTGCTGCCCGAGCCGGAGGTCAAGGCCCGACTGCTCGCCGAGTCCCAGGGCTGCACGGAGATGCTCCACCTGAACAACTCCCGCGCCCCCTTCGACGACCCGAAGGTCCGCGAGGCCATGCAGTACGCCGTGGACAAGGAGGCCGTCGTCACCGCGGGCGGCGGCCCGGCCCTCAACGAGGTCGCCACCGCCTACCTGCCCCCGTCCCTCTCCGGCGGCAAGCAGGCCGACGTCCTGAAGATCGCCCCGGCCGGCGACCCGGCCAAGGCCAAGGAGCTCCTGAAGGCCGCCGGCAAGGAGACCCTGAAGGTGTCCCTGTCCGTCTCCACCGGCGACAAGGGCAAGGCCGAGGCCATCCAGCAGGGCCTGGCCCGCGCGGGCATCGAGGTCGTCATCGACACCGTCGACCCGGGCGCCTACTACGACGTCATCGGCGACCTCTCCACCACCCCCGACATGACCCTCGCCGGCTGGTGCCCCGACTACCCCTCCGGCTCCACCTGGATCCCGTTCGTCTTCGACGGACGCACCATCAAGGAGAAGGGCAACCAGGGCAACTACAGCCAGTTCCGCGACGAGGCGACCATGAAGCGGATCGACGAGATCAACGCCATGGCCGACGCCAAGGAGGCCAACCGGGCCTGGATCGAACTCGACGCGGCCCTGATGGCCAAGTCCCCGAACGTCCCGCTCCTCCTGGAGCGCAAGCCGCTCCTGGTCGGCACCAATGTCGCCGGCGCCTTCGGCCACCCCGTGTGGACCGGCACCATCGACTACGGGACCGTCGGCCTCAAGGACCCCTCGAAGAGCCAGGGCTGAGAAAGCCGGAGGCCTGCGACACCATGACCACCACCGCACCGGTCCCGGACGACCGGGCACCCCTCGGACCTGACAGCCCCCCGGCCCCCGGTGCCGCACGGGCCCCCGGCAGCGCACCGGCTCCCGGCAGCGCACCGGCTCCCGGCAGCGCACCGGCTCCCGGCAGCGCACCGGCCCCTGGCGCGGCCCCGGCTCCCGAAGCCGCCACGGTCCGCCCCGCGGCAGCGCCCGGCAGCAGTCCCTGGCAGCTCGCCCGGCGGGAGCTCCGCCGCCGCCCCGCCGTCCGCGTCAGCCTCTGCGTCGTCCTCCTCTTCGTCCTGATGGCTGCGACCGCCCCCTGGCTGGGCGCCCTCGGCGGCTGGTCCCCGAACGAGTTCGACAAGACCGCCATCGACCCCTACCTCGGTGGCCAGCCGCTCGGCGCCCTCGGCGGGATCAGCCCCGAGCACTGGCTCGGAGTCGAGCCCGTCACCGGCCGCGACCTGTTCGCCCGCGTGATCCACGGCGCGCAGGTCTCCCTCCTGATCGCCTTCGCCGCCACCGCCATCGTGGTGGTCGCCGGCACCGCCGCCGGGATCGCCGCCGGCTACTTCGGCGGCCGCACCGACACGGTCCTGTCCCGGCTCATGGACCTGACCATGTCCTTCCCCTCGTTGATCTTCATGATCGCGATGCTGTCCGTGGCCAAGGACGTCAACCGGATCGTCCTCATGACCACCGTCATCGGTGTCTTCGGCTGGCCGGGCGTCGCCCGTGTGGTCCGCGGCCAGACCCTCTCCCTCAAACACCGCGAGTACGTCGACGCCGCCCGCGTGGGCGGCTCCGGCCCCTGGCGGATCCTGACCCGCGACATCCTGCCGGGCGTCTCGGGGCCCGTCATCGCCTACACCACCCTGCTGATCCCCGGAATGATCAGCACCGAGGCCGCCCTCAGCTACCTCGGCGTCGGCGTCCGCCCGCCCACCCCGTCCTGGGGCCAGATGATCGCCGAGTCCGTGGCCTACTACGAGACCGACCCCATGTACTTCGTCATCCCCAGCGTCTTCCTCTTCCTCGCCGTGCTCGCCTTCACCCTCCTCGGCGACGCCCTGCGCGACATCCTCGACCCGAGGGGCGGCCGCAGTTGATCCTCTACCTAGCCCGCCGGCTGCTCGCCCTCGTCGGCGTGCTCCTCGCCATCGCCGCCGTCACCTTCCTCATCTTCTACGTCCTGCCCGCCGACCCGGCCGCGGCCGCCTGCGGCAAGACCTGCAGCGCCGAACGCCTGGCCGACGTAAGGGCGTACCTGGGCCTGGACCAGCCCCTGTGGCGGCAGTTCGGCGACTTCCTGACCGGCATCTTCACCGGCCGCACCCTCGGCACCGGCCAGTACGCCGTCGCGTGCGACTTCCCGTGCCTGGGCTACAGCTACGAGAACTCGCTGCCCGTGTGGGACCTGCTGATGGACCGGCTCCCGGTCTCCGCCTCCCTCGCGGTCGGGGCCGCCGCGCTGTGGCTGGTCCTCGGCCTCGGCGCCGGGGTCACCGCCGCCCTGCGCAAGGACACCGCCACCGACAAGGCCCTGATGGTCGGGGCCGTAGCCGCCGCCTCACTGCCCGTGTACTTCACCTCCGTGATGCTCATCTACGGGGTCATCCGCATCGCCGGACTGCTGCCCTACCCCACCTACCGGGCCTTCACCGACAATCCGCTCGCCTGGGCCTCGAACCTGGCCCTGCCGTGGATCGCGCTCGCCCTGCTCTACGCCGCCATGTACGCGCGCCAGAGCCGCGGCTCGATGATCGAGGCGATGGCCGAGCCCTACATCCGTACCGCCCGCGCCAAGGGGATGCCCGAGCGCACGGTCGTCGTCAAACACGGGCTGCGCTCCGGGATGACCCCGATCCTCACCATCTTCGGCATGGACCTCGGCGGGCTGCTCGCCGGAGCCGTCATCACCGAGTCCATCTTCGGACTCCCCGGTATCGGGCGGCTGTTCTACGGCGCCCTCGTCAGCTCCGACCAGCCCGTGGTTCTCGGGGTCACCCTCCTCGCCGCCTTCTTCATCGTCGTCGCCAACCTCCTCGTCGACCTCCTGTACGCCGTCATCGACCCGAGAGTGAGGTACTGATGACCGCCGCGCCGCTCCTCGAAGTACGCGATCTGCGCGTCACGTTCCCCACCGGGCGGGGGACCGTACGGGCCGTCGACTCGATCGGCTTCACCGTCGAGGCCGGCCGCACCCTCGGCATCGTCGGCGAGTCCGGCTCCGGCAAGTCCGTCACCTCGCTCGCCGTCATGGGCCTGCACCGCGGCCCGGTCGAGGTCACCGGCTCAGTGGCCCTCGCCGGGCGGGAGCTGACCGGGCTCCCGGAACGGGAACTGTCCAAGGTCCGCGGCCGCCGGATGGCCATGATCTTCCAGGACCCGCTCTCCAGCCTGCACCCCTACTACACGATCGGCGAGCAGATCGCCGAGCACTTCCGGGTGCACTTCAGGGCCGGCCGGGCCGCCGCCCGCAGGCGCGCGGTCGACATGCTCGGCGAGGTCGGCATCCCGGAACCGGCCCGCCGCGCGGGGGAGTACCCGCACCAGTTCTCCGGCGGCATGCGCCAGCGCGCGATGATCGCCATGGCGCTGGCCTGCGAGCCCGACCTGCTGATCGCCGACGAGCCCACCACCGCCCTGGACGTCACCGTGCAGGCGCAGATCCTGGAACTGATCGCCCGGCTCCAGCAGGAGCGCGGCCTCGGCGTCGTGATGATCACCCACGACCTGGGTGTCGTCGCCCGCGTCGCCCACGAGGTCCTCGTCATGTACGGCGGCCGGGCCGCCGAACAAGCGACGGCCGACGAACTGTTCGCCGACCCCGCCCACCCCTACACCCGGGGCCTGCTCGACTCGCTGCCCCGCCTCGACACCCCCGACGACGTCCCCCTGCCCTTCATCCCCGGCTCCCCGCCGTCCCTGCTCGCACCCGCCCCCGGCTGCGCCTTCGCCCCACGCTGCCCCGTGGCCGCCGCCGGTCCGGCCGAGCAGAGGGCGCGCTGCTCGGACGAAAGGCCCGCACTGGGCCCGTACGGTGCACCGGGGCGGCTGGCCGCATGTCACTTCGCCGGATCCGCCGGGACCTCACCGGGCGGCCTCGTGCCCGCCTTCCCTTCGACCGCCCCGGGGGTGTCCCGATGACCGTCGGAGCCGAGCCGTCCGCGAACGCCGCAGCCGCAGCCGCAGCCGGGCCGGATACGGCCGTACCGTTGCTGTCCGTACAGGACCTCACCATGACCTTCCCCGGCCGACGATCCGTGACCGGGCGCCGGGGGGCGCCCGTGCGCGCCGTCGACGGGGTCTCCTTCGACCTGGCGGCCGGGCAGACCCTCGGTCTCGTCGGGGAGTCGGGCTGCGGGAAGTCGACCACCGGCCGGATGCTGGTGCGGCTGCTGGAGCCCACCTCGGGCCGGGTCGCCTTCGAGGGCAAGGACATCAGCCGGCTGTCCCAGGGCGCCATGCGCCCGCTGCGCAAGGGCATCCAGATGGTCTTCCAGGACCCGCACTCCTCCCTCAACCCCCGCCAGACCGTGGCCCGGATCATCTCCGACCCACTGTTGGTGCAGGGCTGGAGCGCGGGGGACGCCCGGCGGCGGGCCGCCGAGCTGATGGAGCTCGTCGGTCTGATCCCCGAGCACATCGACCGCTACCCGCACGAGTTCTCCGGCGGTCAGGCCCAGCGCATCGGCATCGCCCGCTCGCTGTCCACGAGCCCCCGGCTGATCGTCGCCGACGAGCCGGTCTCGGCGCTGGACGTCTCCGTGCAGGCCCAGATCGTCAACCTGATGGAGCGGCTGCGCGCGGAGCTCGGCCTCGCGTACGTCTTCATCGCGCACGACCTGTCGGTGGTCAAGCGGGTCAGTGACCGGGTCGCCGTCATGTACCTCGGCAGGATCGTCGAGATCGGGGACAAGAAGTCCCTCTACGAGAACCCGCAGCACCCGTACACCCGGGCGCTGCTGTCCGCCGTACCGCTGCCCGACCCGGCGGCGGAACGGCGGCGGGAGCGGATCGTGCTGCTCGGCGACCCGCCGAGCCCGGCCGCTCCACCCCCCGGCTGCACCTTCCACCCGCGCTGCCCGAAGGCGCAGCCCCTCTGCCGCACGGAGCGTCCCCTCCTGCGCCCCGCCGCCGCCCGCGAGGTGGCCTGTCACTTCCCCGGCGACTGACGGGGCGCCAGGGGAGGAAGGGGAAGGACCCGGCGCCGACACCGTCGACGCCGGGTCCTTCTGCCGTCTCCCGACTCCCGTCCGCCCTCTGCCTCCTGCCCTCCGGTGCCCGCAGGGCGATGCGCCGATGGCATGATCACATCGTGACCAACAGATCGGCCCGGCCGGGCTCTCCGCGGTACGTCCTCTTCGATGTCGACGGGACGCTGATCGACGCGGTGGCCAACCAGCGTCGCGTCTGGGAGACATGGGCGGCGCGTTACGGACTCGACTCCGACGCCGTGTACGAGGTGGCGCTGCGGACGCGCCCCATGGAGACCTTCGCGGCGGTGGCCCCGGGGCACGACCCGCAGGCCTGTCTGACCGCGTTGCACGCACTGGAGGACGAAGACGTCCGGACCGGCGACTACACCGCGTTCGACGGTGCGTCGGAGCTGCTCTCCGGCCTGCCCGCGGGGCGCTGGGCACTGGTGACCTCGAACTACGAGCACCGGGTGCGCGGCCGGTTCGCCCGGACCGGACTCCCCCTGCCGGACCTGGTCGTGGATGCCGCCGCCGTCGACGAGGGCAAGCCCTCGCCCGTCCCCTACCTGCTGGCGGCGCAGCGTCTGGGCGCCGCGCCGCAGGACTGCCTGGTCATCGAGGACGCCCCGTCCGGCGTCGAGTCCGGGCTGCGGGCCGGCATGACGGTGTGGGGGATCAACACGGCGGACCCGGTGCACGGGGTGCACCGCCACTTCGCGAGCCTGCGCGAGGCAGCGCCCCACGTCCTCGCCTTCGCCGCGGTCTGAGTCCGAGCGGGCGGTGGCGGGCGGCCCACCCCGGCCACATGCCCCCCGTCACCGTCCGGCCCTTGTCCGTCAGGCCAGTTCGCGGCGGAAGAACTCCAGCTCCAGGGCCATCAGCTTCTCCCGGGTGCCGCCCGGGGTCATGTGCGTGACGCCGGGCAGGGCCAGCAGCTGGTGCGGGCGGCCCGCGTCCGTCAGGGCCTGCGAGAGGCGCAGGGTGTGGGACGGGTGGACGTTGTCGTCGGCCAGGCCCGTGATCAGCAGCAGCGGGCGGGACAACCCGGGAGCGTCGGGCAGCAGCGAGTCCCGCTCGTAGACGTCCGGGTGGTCCTGCGGGAGCCCCAGGTACCGCTCGGTGTAAGCCGTGTCGTAGTGCCGGAAGTCGGTCGGCGCGGCCCCGGCCGCCGCCGCGTGGAAGACGTCCGGGCGGCGCAGCACGGCCATGGCCGCGAGGTAGCCTCCGTACGACCAGCCGCGTACCCCGACCCGGCCGAGGTCGAGGTCGGTGTGGCGGGCGGCGAGCGCGTGGAGCGCCGCGACCTGGTCGTCGAGGGTGACCTCGGAGAAGCCGCGGTACATGGCGTGCGTGTGGGCGGGGGAGACGTACGCGGTCCCGCGGTTGTCGATGGTCACCACCGCGAAGCCCTGGTCGGCCCACCACTGGCGGTGCTGGCGGCGGCGCTGATCGGCGGTGATGTCCTGCGCGCCGGGGCCACCGTACCCGTCGACCAGGACGGGCAGCCGCCGGCCGGGGACGTGGTCGCGGGGCAGCACGAGGGCGGTGGGGACGCCGTGCTCGGTGACCCGCTCCAGGATCGCGTCCACCCGGTAGGGCAGCGGCTCGGACAGGTCGGCGGGGGTGAACTCCCGCCCCTCGGGGGTGCGTACGGTGCGCCGTACCCCGTCGGCGTCGGCGCAGGTCAGCAGCAGGCTGCCGGCCGACGCGGACACGGTGTGCACGCCGGGCCCGTCGGCGAGCGGGGTCAGTTCTCCGGTGACCGGGTCCAGCAGCAGCACCTGCTGCTCGGACGGGTCGCGCAGGCCCGCCTCGATCAGCAGTCCGTCCTCGTGCACCCCGGCCACGGCGCGGACCTGGATCCCGTCCCCGGTGAGCAGTACGCCGTCCACCGCGAGGGCGCGGGCGGCGCCGCCCGGGGTGTCGGCGGCGGTCAGCATCCGCCCGTCGGAGAGACGGGCCGGGGTGCCGGGGACCAGCGGGTCCACCCACTGCGGGTGGCTGGTGCGGGACAGCTCGCGGGTGCGGCCGGTGGCCGGGTCGGCGGAGAGCAGCAGGACGTTTTGCTGGAGCCGGTCCTGGACGGTGAGCAGGATCTCGCTCTCGGACTCCCAGCCCGCGTCGGAGACGTACGGATAGCTCTCGGCGTCCCAGTCGAGCCGTATCCGGGCCCCGCCGTCGCCGAGCACCCACAGCTGGACGTCGGCATTGGGCCCGCCCGCCTCGGGGTACGCGAAGTCCTCGGCCGGCCGTTCGGGGTGCGCCGGGTCGGTGAACCAGCGCCGCTGGAGGGCGGATTCGTCGACCCGGGCCGCCAGCAGGGTGACTCCGTCCGGGGACCACCAGTGGCCCCGGGTGCGGCCCAGCTCCTCGGCGGCGGCGAACTCGGCGAGGCCCCAGCGGGCCCCGTCGTCGGGGCTGACCCGGCCGCCCGGGGCGACGTACAGCACGTCGTCGGCGACGTAGGCGGTGCGCGAGCCGTCCGCGTTCGGCCTCGGGTCCAGCGCGGGGCCGGCGGCCGGGATCTCCGAGGCCGCCCCGGGCGCGCCCGGGGCGGCCTCGAAGGAGACCTGGAAGAGGCGTCCGTACAGCGCGAAGGCGGCGCGCAGGCCGTCGCCGGAGAGGGCGTAGGAGCCGATCCCGGCGGCGACGAGCCGGGTCCGCTCGCGCAGTCGGCGTTCGGCCACCGGGAGGGGGCCCGGCTCGGGGCACAGCGCGCGGGGGTCGGCGAGCCGGGTCTCGGCGCCGGTGGTGGTGTCGAGCACCCAGAGGCTGTCGAAGGCGTCGGTGGGGCCGGTCGACCGGAGGAACCAGAGCAGGCGGCCTTCGTGCCCGAAGGAGAAGGCGCGCGGGGCACCGTGGGTGAAGCGGGCCGTGCTCGCGGAGAGCCTGAGGAAGTCATCCATGATCGTAGTGTGACATGTGAAATGTCACAACTACTAGGCTGTTCGAGTGGTGACCCCAGGGGTGCGGGCTTAGCGTCGAAAGGGTGCACCCGAACGCATCGCCGAGCAGCAACGGGACCGACGGCAAGGTCCACGGGAGCGGCAACGGACTCGCCCTGTTCGTCATCGCCTCCTGTCAGCTCATGGTGGTTCTCGACATCACGATCGTGAACATCGCGCTGCCGCACATCCAGACCGCGCTCAACTTCTCGACCGAGAGCCTTTCCTGGGTCGTCAACGCCTACACCCTCGCCTTCGGCGGACTGCTGCTCCTCGGCGGCCGCACCGGCGACATCCTCGGCCGCAAACGCGTCTTCATCTTCGGTGTCCTGCTCTTCGGACTGGCCTCGCTCCTCGGCGGACTGGCCCAGAACGAGGGTCAGTTGATGGCCGCGCGCGCCCTCCAGGGCGTCGGTGGCGCGATCGCCTCGCCGACCTCCCTGGCGCTGATCACCACGACCTTCCGCGAAGGCCCGGCCCGCAACCGGGCGTTCGGCGTGTTCGCGGGCGTCTCGGCCGCCGGCGGCGCCATCGGACTCCTCGCGGGCGGCATCCTCGTCGAGTGGCTCGACTGGCGCTGGGTGCTCTTCGTCAACGTCCCCATCGCCATCGTGATCGCGCTGCTGGCGGTCAAGGTGCTGCACGAGTCCGAACGCCATCCAGGGCACTTCGACTTCGCGGGCGCGCTGCTGTCCACCCTGGGCATGGTCTCGCTCGTCTACGGCTTCATCCGGGCCTCCCAGGAAGGCTGGCGCGACCCGGTCACGCTGGGCTCCTTCGGCGCGGCCGTGGTCCTGCTGACCCTGTTCATCCTCAACGAGCGCCGCTCGCCGCAGCCGATCACCCCGCTGCACATGTTCGCCGACCGCAACCGGTCCGGGACCTACGGCATCATGCTCATGCTCGCCTGCGCGATCTTCGGCATGTTCTTCTTCCTGACGCTCTTCGTGCAGATCGTGCTGGGCTTCAGCCCGATCCAGGCCGGTCTCGCCTTCCTGCCCGTCAGCGCGGTGATCGCGGTGGGCGCCGGCCTCACCGCGAAGCTGCTGCCGAGGTTCGGGCCCAAGCCCTTCATGGTCACCGGCGCGCTGTCCTCGGCGGCCGGCCTCGCCTGGCTGACGCAGGTCGACATCCACTCGACGTACCTGGGCAGCATCCTGGGCCCGATGCTGCTCTTCGCCCTCGGCATGGGCCTGCAGTTCGTCTCGCTCACGCTGATGGCCCTGTCCAACGTCACCGACCGGGAGTCGGGCGCCGCGTCCGGTCTGCTGAACACGATGCAGCAGGTGGGCGGCTCGCTCGGCCTGTCGATCCTGGTGACCGTCTACGGCACCGCCAGCCGCAACGAGGCCAAGGAGCAGGTGCCCGCCTTCCTCAGCACCGCAAGCCCGATACAGAAGGCCTTCTTCGCGCGCACCGGGCAGCTCCCGAAGCCGTGGGGGGACCAGGTCCTCACCTCGGGCATCAGCTCGGCCTTCGTCGTGGCCTCGCTGTTCACCCTGGTCGGGGCGCTGATCGCGCTGTTCGTCATCCAGGTCCGGCCCTCGGACCTCGAACGCCTCCAGGGCAACCACAGGCCGGCGGCCGACCGTGCGTAGGCCGGCCGCGGCCGCTCGGGTCCGCGGCCGGTCGTTCAGGTCCCGGTGACGCGGGCCACGAAGGCGTCCAGGTTCTCGGACATCCGGGCGAGCCGCTCGTCGAGCGTCAGGGACTCCTCGTACCGCCCGGCCCGCAGTTTCGGCTGCCGCTTGCCGCGTACGTACAGGGGGCAGGCCAGGTCCGCGCAGATGTAGGTGCCGACCGTATTGCCCTCACGGCCGCGCGCCCCCGCGAGCGGGGCGGCGAGCAGGGTGACCCCGGAGGAGGCGTGACCCGTCAGGCAGATCTGGCACAGGCTGGACTTCACCACGCTGGTGCGGCCCACGGACGGTACGCGCAGCGAGATCCCCAGCGGGCCGTCCTCCCGGGGCAGCACGAGATGCGCACGCAGTGGCGCTCCCGGGTCCACCCACCCGAGGAAGTCCAGTTCCTTCCAGGGCAGTTCGGTGAAGTCGAGCGGCAGCCGCAGCCGCGCCGCCTCGCCCTTGGTGCAGTTCACGAAGGATGCACGGATCTGTTTCTCGGTGAGTGGTTCCACGGGCATCGACCCTATTACCTGCTCCGACCTGCCCGCATCTCAATATCCGGAAGGGATGCCCTGGCCGTCCAGGCGGCGGATCCGGCAGCGCGCCGGGCCGTTCGTCCGCAGGGTGATCCCGGCGCCGACCGGGATCTCGGTGTCCACGGCCTCGAAGGCGTAGGCCCGCAGGATCATCGCCAGCGCGATCACCGACTCCAGCATCGAGAAGTGCTGCCCGATACAGGCCCGCGGACCCCCGCCGAAGGGGAACCACGCGTAGCGCGGCCGCCCCGCCTCCGCCTCGGGCGTGAAGCGATCGGGGTCGAAGCGGTCCGGGTCCGGCCAGTACGCGGGGTGGCGGTGCGTCACCCACGGCGCCAGGATCACGTCCGCGCCCGCGGGGACGGTGTGCTCCCCGATCCGGGTGGCGGCGACGGCCTTGCGCCCGATGACCGGCGCGGCCGGATAGAGCCGCATCGCCTCCTTGAGCACCTGGGTGAGGTACGGGAGCCGGTCCAGGTCGGCGGCCCCGGGCGTACGGTCGCCCAGCACGCGGGAGATCTCCTCACGGGCCCGGTCCTGCTGCTCGGGGTGGCGGGCCAGCAGGTGCAGGGCGAAGCAGAGGGACGTGGCGGTCGTCTCGTGCCCGGCGAGCAGGAAGATCAACACCTGGTCGCGCAGCTCGGAGGCGTCGAACTCCCCGTCGTCCGAACTCCTGGCGGCGGCGAGCAGCGACAGCAGGTCCTCGCCGGCGGACTCGACGCCGGCGTCGGCGCCCGTGCCCGTGCCGGGCGTCCGCCGACGCCGGGCGATGATCCTGTCGCAGACCCCGTACAGCTCGTCCATCGCGGCGGCCGCCCGCCGGTTGCCGGGGGTGGGCCAGTGGCGCGGGATGTTGGCGGGGGAGTAGCCGCGGCGCAGTACGTAGTCGGTGATCACCGGAAAGCACTCGGCCACGACGCCGGCGGTGGCCTCGACGTCCGTGCCGAAGAGGATGCGGGCGACGGCGCGCAGGGCGAGGTGCATCATCTCGTCGGAGACGTCGACGACGCCGCCCGGGGCCTCGCCCCAGGCGGTGATGACCGCGTCGGTCTCGGCGGCCACCGCCTCGGCGTAGCCGTCCACCCGGCGCCGGGTGAACAGCGGCTGCACGAGCCGGCGTTGGCGCAGGTAGTCCTCGTCCTGACTGGTCAGCAGCCCGTTGCCGAAGGAGTTCCGTACCTCCTGGTAGAAGTGGTTGTCCTTGCGGAAGCGGGCCGCGTCGGAGGCGAGCACCTGCTGGGCTCCCGCGGGGGAGAAGACGCAGTACAACTCGGCGCGCATGCCGGGCGGACCGGCCGTGATCCGGACCAGGTCACCGTGCCGGTGCTGGGCCCGCAGATAGGTACCGAGGGAGTCGGACTTCAGGTCGAAGAGCGACCCGAGCAACGGCACCCCGGTCAGCCCGGGCACCTCCGTCCCCGTATCCACGCCGGAGTTCGTTCCCATCGCCATGGCAGCTCCTTCGTCCTACGGGATCCCGATTCTGCCGCGCCCGCCCCGCACCTGGCGAGGACATGGTCCCCATCAGGCCCAACAGTGGCCTGATCCGGATCCCGCCGGCGTGGCGATCACCGGGCGGTGACCCCACAATGGATAGGGCCACCGTGCGTCGCACCGTTGCTCCCCGAGGTGATTGCTCATGTGTCGATGGCTCGCGTATTCGGGAACGCCCCTGCTGCTCGAAACCATCCTCTACAAACCGGCCCACTCCCTGATCGACCAGAGCCTGCACTCCAGGATGGGCGTGGAGACGACGAACGGCGACGGCTTCGGCGTCGGCTGGTACACCGAGGAGAACACGGGCACCCCGGCGATCCTCAGGGAGATCGGCCCCGCCTGGAACAACCGCAACCTGCGCGAGATCGCCGACCACGTCCGCTCCCCGCTGTTCTTCGCCCACATCCGGGCATCGACCGGAACGGCGGTGCAGCAGACGAACTGTCACCCGTTCCGGCACGGCCGCTGGATGTTCATGCACAACGGGGCCATCGCCGAGTTCCACCGCATGCGGCGGCAACTCACCCTGCTGATCGACCCCGCGCTGTACCCCGATGTCGAGGGGACGACGGACTCCGAGGTGATGTTCCACCTGGCGCTCACCTTCGGCCTGGAGGAGGACCCGCCGGCCGCGGTGGCCCGGATGACGGGCGTGGTGGAACGCATCGGCCGCGAGCACGGTGTGGAGTACCCGATCCAGATGACGCTCGCCATCAGCGACGGCGAACGCCTGTGGGCCTTCCGGTACTCCAGCCAGGGTGCGTCGAGGACGCTGTTCTACAGCAGCCGCGTGGACACGCTGCGCAAGCTCCACCCCGACATGGCATTCCTCCAGGAGGTCTCGGACGACACCCGCCTGGTCGTCTCCGAGCCCCTGGGCGACCTCCCGGGCGCCTGGAACGAGGTCCCGGAGAGCACCTACGGCATCGTCGAACCGGGGAGGGACTCCCTCTACCCCTTCACCCCCCAGGCGGCGTAGGCCCCGGGGCACCCGGCCGCTCCCGGCACGGCAGCAGGTCAGCCGACGGCGCCGAGGATCGGTGACCAGACGGCACCGGTGAGTGCAGCCACCACCTGCTGTTCGGAGAGCGGGGGAGCCGCACGGGTCGGTTTCGGCGTGTCGGCTCCGCTGCCGCCGCCGGTGCTGTTCCACTGCACCATCTGAAGCTGGGCGCCGGTCGACTTCAGGGTCACCGTCACCGTCCAGCGGTGGGCGGTGTCGGCGCGTACCGGATGCTCGGCCGCGTTCCGCTCCGACATCACCACGGCCCCGCCGGGAACCGCGGCACTGCTCGGCAACTGGCTCAGCGTGCAGGTGTCGCCTTCGGCCCGGGCGGGCGTGCGTGCGCAGCTCAACCCGTCGCCGTCCCCGAGCGGCAGTTTGAGCCGCACGGCCGAGACACCGACCATGGCGGCTCCGTGCCCGTCGTCGACGATCAGTCCGCCGTTGGCGACGTACCCGCCGGACGGATCCGCGGGGTTGTTGCTCTGTCCGGTCATCCTGCTGAACCGGCCCCCGGGGAGCGTCTCCTTGAGGGCCTCGATCATCTGGGTGCCGGTGATCGCGGAACGGGGCATCGCCAGCGCCACCGTCTCCAGGTCGGATCCCGCGGGACGGGTCCAGGCGAGCGCACCGGGGATCACCAGGGCGGCTACGGCCATCACCCCGCAGGCGCCGACCCCGGCGACGACGGCCGCGCCCCGCCGGCGCCGCCGACGGCTCCGGCCGCGCTCGACGGCTCCGCTCAGGAGGGCGGTGAGATCGGGTTCGAGGGAGTCGGTCGTGCGGTCCAGGGCATGTGCGAGGTCTGCTTCGAACGGCATGCTGGCGTCACCTTTTCTGTCGTTGGGGGGAACTGTGCGGCGGCTTCTGCCCGGGCTCACCGGCACTCAGTGCGGAACCAGATCGGACAGGCTGTCTCCGAGCGACTCACGCAGCCTGCCGAGTGCCCGGGTGCCCTGGGAGCGGACCGCGCTGCTGCTCAGCCTGAGCATCCGGGCGGTCTCCTCGATGCTGCGGTCCTCCCAGTAGCGCAGCAGCAGTACTGCCCGGTCGCGGGGCGGAAGCCGGCCGAGCGCGTCCAGCAGCGCGAGCCGCAGTGCGGTGTCCGGTCCGGATACCGCACTGTCGGGCATCTGCCCGAGGGGGCGCTCGCCGGTGCTCCGCCGACGCCGCAGGCTGAGGAAGGTGCGGACCAGAACCGTCTGCGCGTAGGCCACCGGATTGTCCGCACCGGCCACCCGCTTCCAGTGCACGTACACCCGGCTGAGGGTTTCCTGGACCAGGTCCTCGGCAAGATGCGTATCGCCGGCCGCGAGTACGTACGCCGAGCGGTACAGGGCCTTCGCCCTCGCGGCCACGAACTCCAGGTACTCGTCCTCCTGTGCTGATTTCACTCGGCCCCCGCCTGTTCTCTTGTTCCGTGATCCCCGTGCATACCCTTCACGACTACGCGAGGCGCCGGGATGTCGCGCGCCGCAGGCACCTTCTTTCCACCGCCGTGACACCACGGGCGGCGGCCGACTCCGGGAACGGCAGAAGCCCCCGCCGACCCGGATCTCCGGCTCGGCGGGGGCTTCGTCGCACGCTGACCCAAGGGGGCGATGCTCACTGACGGTTGTCCCGCAATTCGTCTCTCCGGCCCCGGGGCTCACGCTCCTGGGCCCGGTGCGCCACGCGGCCTGCGTCGAGCGGACCGGTTCCGCTTCATCGTGAACGCCGAGGACGGCTACCGGCTCGGTCCCCCGGTGCTCAGCGGCCGGGCGCCGGCGCGACGGGCCGCCGCCGGGTCTTCCGCGGGGGCGGAGACACGGGCCCGGGCCGCACGTCGAACTGCCGGCCCCGCCCACCCGCCTCTTCTCCAACTTCGCCAACGGCCACGCCACCTTGAAGGTCCGCCCCACCGGCGAACGCTCGGGCCTGATGGCCGTCCGGGCGCCGATCGGCGCCTTGTGACGGCAACTGCCGTAACCCCGTTCACCGTTGACACTGCAGCGCGTCGGCCCCCGCGGCGATGACCTCGGCGAGCCGGTTGGCGAAGGCCGCGTTGCAGCCTCCGAGCCGGACGAAGCCGTGGCCGGCCACCGGCCCGTCGTTGCTGAGGGAAGGAAGGGTCAGGTCCGCGAGCGCGAGCGCCGCCTGGAGGTTGGTGACGGCCTCTTCGCCGGCTCGGTAGGCGGAGTCCTGGTGCCGCTTGTACCTCGTGCGTTCGGCGTGGGTCATTTCGTGGGCCATGCTTGTGATCTCTCGTGATAGGCGTGGGAGGTGACGCGCCGGAGCGCGTCGTGGATCTGGTTCGGTTCGGTGTCCGCATCCGGGCATGGGCGGGCCCGGCGGTGGCTGTGTGCCGTTCGGATGGGCCGCAGTGACCGGACGGCCGGCGGCACGATGCGGTCTGACCTGCAGCGCGGGGAGCCGGTCCGGGACCGCGGACCGCGACGGGACAAGGACATAGACCGTCGGGCTGAGTATGTTCTCGGCCCGTGACTATCGGTTTCGATCTTCGTTTCAAAGGTGCAGGCGAGCACTCTTGTGAGGCGTGGGGAAGGAGTGGGGTGTCAAGGAAGCCGGTGGCTGTCACCGCCCCACGCGCACGGCCGTCATGCGCCGTACCCGAACCCACGCCCCCCGGACGGAGAGCGGACGGCCTTCCGCTCCGCCGCGGAGTAGCCGGCCGGGACTCCGTCCTGGCCGCGCCCGGCCGTGGCCGCCTGCCCGAGCACCGAGGCGGGCGGAGTCCGGTGCCGTGGCGCAGCCTGTCGGGGCGGCCGGGTGAGAGTGATCTGGCGGACCAGCTGCTGGAAGCAGGCCAGGGCCGCGACCGCGGGAAGTGCGGACGACGTCCCGGCCGCGATCGTTCTGGGCGCCTGGGCCACGCACAGAAGCGTGGCCAGGGTGGAGAACAGCAGCACGATGGACCAGGAATGCAGCGCGCGGCGCTGGTGCAGCGCGGATCTGAGAATGGACAGGGAAGCGACCATCCAGGGGCCGTAGATCAGCAGGGGCCACCAGCCGACCACTGCGCGGGCCGTGTGCAATCCGGCGCTGTGGCGCAGGGCGTCACAGATGGCCAGCCCACTGAGGATGCTCACCACGGCGGCGATGAGGGCGACCAGAACTGCTGTGAACAGGCTGCCCGTTCGCAGCAGAGTCACGACGGGCGCCTTCGACGGACTTCGACGGTGCCCGCCGGAGGCCTGCTTGGGCGGCCGGGCGGCAGGCGTGTGCTTCAGTCCCGCTACGAGGCCGAGGGTGCTCACCGTGTCACCGGCGTCGTCGTAGCCGACGCGGCCGAAAGGCTCCGACTGTCCTGGGGCAGCGCTCTCCTGGAGAAGGATGGCGAGCTCTTCCGCCGGATCCCACGGCCGGTCCGGCTCCCCGTGCCCTAGCGGTTGCCCTGGGCCATGCTGCTGCGCGTGGTCCTGCCGGCGCCAGAATGCGGTGGTGTCCGGCTGAGGGTGGGTGCCGTGGACGTCTGGGTATCCGTACGGCTCAAACACAGGAACTGCCGCCCGAGTGCTCGTCGACGGGCGCCGAGGACGGTGCGGTGCTCCCCGACCTCCGGTCGAACTCGACCTGGATCACGCTCATCGTATGGAGGAAGTCCTCAAAGATCGAGGACGAGTAGCTGAGATCGATCTCCAGGCTCCCGTGTTCCAGCGTGGCGTTCCTGGCCTCGCCACGTCCTGTTGCGCGTGGGGTGAAAGTCCACTTTCCGACCCGGGTGGCCCCGGCGTGAAAGCCGCCTCCCTGTCCGTCCTCCTCCGCAGATCTGCGGAAGAGGACGGGGAGCTTTGCTGTTGTCATATTCCATAAACGCTGACGGTCTTGGTCAGGGTGTGCGCCATCCGGGTGATGGTGGCGGATGAATAGGTATTGCCTGCCGTTTATCGGTTCTGCAAACACAACAAGAGTTCGGCCGTCAGGTCCTGCCGCGCGGTCGCGTCGCAGCTCAAGGGGGCGATGGGCGCCGGCCGCGGCCGGCCCGGGTCCGCAGGCCCCTGACTCCTGGCATGCGGTCGCCGCCCCCGGCCGTCGACCGATCATCGGTTGAAACCATGGGATGCCAAGGCTGGATCGGTTGCTGCGCATGGCTGCAATCGGCAGGGAGGGCGCAACCCTGCATATGCCCCTGCGTTATGCCCACCGATCGCCGGGGCTTTGGTCGTGCGGGCTCCTTGAACCATCAACCTTCGAAAGGACCACCCGTGGGAGACATCCTCCTGTGGATCGTGCTGATCTCCGCCGCGCTGGGCACAGGTTGCACTGCGCTGGCGTCGTCAGGGACTGGCCGTCTGTGGCACGTGGACGCCCTTGAGCTGCGGCGCCAACAGCGCTTCAGGCATGTCCTGTCCTGCCATGTGGATGCCATCCGGCTGTCCCGCCGGGAAGCCGCGGCGTCGGTGCAACCGGGGTGGAGGCCCGCAGGCGGCTCGTCCCAAGTGGGCGAGGATCCGTTCCGGTTCGTCCCTGAGTCGTGTCGGTCGCCCTTCGCGGGAGACCCCTACGGCGGTGCCCCGCCGCCGGCCGACTCCTCGCTGAATTCCTCAAAAACCCCGGCAATCCGCACGTGGCCGGCCACATAAAAACCCCGGCAATTCGTACATTGCTGACTCGCTTCGATATGAGGCACGCTAAATTTGCCACGGCGTGCCCAATTCTTGATCGATGCACTTCTGTGCTGCCTGTTCGGGGAAATGGCGAGAGCTGTCGAGAATAAAAGAAATATCATCCGTCTATCGCTGAGGGGGTCTCCGGTCGGCAATTCGCAAGGGGCTGCCACCCTTCCCCGGGGCTGCCCTCCGGCAGCAAGGTCTATCCGTCCCGCACTGCGTGCGACCACGAGAAGGGCTGCGTGAGCATGGCTTCCTACGGTGACCGATCCGATCGAGGCCCCTGGGCGGCTGCTCGGCGCCGTGTCCGGCCGGCGGCTGTCCGGGTGGCGAGGGCAGTGCGGGCGGCGGTGATGCGGGTGACACGCCGCCTCGCCGGGGCGGGTGCGGCCCGGACAGTCGGCTCGACCCGGACGGAAATATGCTCGCCCCGGGTGCTCCAGGACGAATACCGGGCGGGTTTCTCCCTGCCTTCGCCTCGTCCGCCGAGGGCAGGGGGCGACCTCCACGAATGTCCGTGGTGCCTGTCCCTCGGGAATCCCGACGCTCCCGGCCCGGCCGGCCCGGCCGAGCCCTGACGGAGAATCCGGGCCGGTGCGGGCCGACGGGTCATCGGCCGCTGCCCACCGGGGAAGCGGCCGCGCAGGCGGGGTCGGCCTTCTCGGGGGTGTCGTGCACGTCGTACGGCAGGTGAAGACGGTCGGGGCACGACACCCCGGGCTTCACCCTGCGGACGTCTCCGCACGCACCTCACGCCCGACCGTCGGGCGGGAGCGCGAAGGGCCGTCGACGGGGTCTTCCGCGGGGGCGGAGACACGGGCGACGGCCCGGAGACCGCCCAGGAGGACGGGAGGGGTCCCGACCTGCGGCGTACTTAGATGTCGCGGAAGATCTCGATCTGGGCGCCCACCGAGTTGAGGCGTTCCGCCAGTTCCTCGTAACCGCGGTTGATGACGTAGACGTTGCGCAGCACCGAGGTGCCCTCCGCCGCCATCATCGCCAGGAGCACGACCACCGCCGGGCGCAGGGCCGGCGGGCACATCATCTCCGACGCGCGCCAGCGGGTGGGGCCCTCCACCAGGACGCGGTGGGGGTCGAGGAGTTGGAGGCGGCCGCCGAGGCGGTTCAGATCCGTCAGGTAGATGGCCCGGTTGTCGTACACCCAGTCGTGGATCAGCGTCTGGCCCTGGGCCACGGCGGCGATGGCCGCGAAGAAGGGGACGTTGTCGATGTTCAGCCCGGGGAACGGCATGGGGTGGATCTTGTCGATCGGGGCTTCGAGCTTCGAGGGGCGGACCGTGAGGTCGACCAGCCGGGTGCGGCCGTTGTCCGCGTTGTACTCCGCCGAGCGGTCGTGGTCCAGGCCCATCTCCTCCAGGACCGCGAGCTCGATCTCCATGAACTCGATCGGCACCCGGCGGATGGTGAGCTCCGACTCCGTGACCACCGCGGCGGCGAGCAGGCTCATCGCCTCGACCGGGTCCTCGGAGGGCGAGTAGTCCACGTCCACGTCGATGCTCGGAACGCCGTGCACGGTGAGCGTGGTGGTGCCGACGCCCTCGACCCGGACGCCCAGGGCCTCCAGGAAGAAGCACAGGTCCTGGACCATGTAGTTGGAGGAGGCATTGCGGATGACGGTGACGCCGTCGTGCCGCGCGGCGGCCAGCAGCGCGTTCTCGGTGACGGTGTCCCCGCGCTCGGTCAGCACGATCGGGCGGTCCGGGGAGATGCCGGGCACCACCTTCGCGTGGTAGATGCCCTCGGTCGCGGTGATGTCCAGGCCGAAGCGGCGCAGGGCGATCATGTGCGGCTCGATGGTGCGGGTGCCCAGGTCGCAGCCGCCCGCGTAGGGGAGTCGGAAGGAATCCATCCGGTGCAGCAGCGGGCCCAGGAACATGATGATGCTCCGGGTCCGGCGGGCCGCGTCCGCGTCCATGGCCTCCATGTCGAGGCGGGCCGGCGGGATCAGCTCCAGGTCCACGCCGTCGTTGATCCAGCGGGTGCGGACGCCGATCGAGTTCAGGACCTCCAGGAGGCGGTAGACCTCCTCGATGCGGGCCACCCGCCTCAGCACCGTACGGCCCTTGTTGAGCAGGGAGGCGCAGAGCAGGGCGACGCACGCGTTCTTGCTCGTCTTGACGTCGATGGCGCCGGACAGGCGGCGGCCGCCCACCACGCGCAGGTGCATCGGGCCGGCGTAGCCCAGGGAGACGATCTCGCTGTCGAGCGCTTCGCCGATTCGGGCGATCATCTCAAGGCTGATGTTCTGGTTGCCGCGCTCGATCCGGTTCACGGCGCTCTGGCTGGTGCCCAGGGCGTCTGCGAGTTGACTCTGTGTCCAGCCCCGGTGCTGCCGGGCGTCACGGATGAGCTTGCCGATGCGTACGAGGTAGTCGTCTGCCATGGGGGCACGCTATCTCAGATATGAGATGACCTTCGCGTCGGGTGTGGCAAATGGGTGTATTGCACCGGTCTTACCGGCCGTCAGGTCCCATGACGGGGTCCCTGTACGCGTGATGCTCGACGATCCGGCCCAGCAGGCGGGTGAGCTGCTCCCGTTCCCGGGCGGACAGGGGGCCAGGAGTTCCGCCTGTGCCGCGTCGAGGATCTGTCCCAGTTTGCGAAGTTGCAGCCGGCCGGGCGGCGCGAGGGTGATGACATTGCGCCTGCGGTCCCCGGGGTCGGGGGTCCGCTCGACCGGTTCGCGCGCGGCGAGTTCGCTGATGACGACGACCAGGTCGCTGCGGTGGATTCCGGTCCGGGCGCTGAGGTCGGCCCGGCCCGCCGGGCCGAAGTCCTCCAGGGCGACCAGGGCCGCGTAGTGCCGGGTGCGGGCATCCGCGCTGCCCGGCGCCTCCGTCACGGCACGGCCTCGCGGCAGGCTGAGCCCCGGGCGAAGGCGCCGGCCGTACCGCCGGTGCCCGCGCCCGTGCCTGCCCGTGTCCCGCCACGGCCCCGTGTCCCGCCGACCCGGGCGCCCCACCCCCGTGCCCCCCGCGCGTCCGCCCGCTCAGTGCTTGCAGGCGTGGTGCCGCCCCCCGGCGTGCACCGCCGCGTACGAGGCCGGCCGCGGGCCGGCCGCGGCCGCGCCGGCCACCCGCGCCGAGGCCGCCCTGCCCGACGCGGAATCCACGTCGTGCACCACGCGGCCGCCGACCAGGGTCATCCGTACCCCCGTCCCGCTGATGTCGGCCACCGGGCACCGCCGCACGTCGCGGTCCAGCACCACCAGGTCGGCCGCCCGGCCCGGCTCCACCGTGCCCGTCAGCCCCTCCTGGCGCAGCTGCCACGCCGTCCCCGAGGTGTGCATCCGCAGCACCGTGTCCCGGCTCAGCCCCTCCAGTTCGCGGTACAGCGGGCCCGCCCCGAAGGAGCCCTGGCGGTCGATCGCCGTCCGCAGCTGGTTCCACACCTGAAGGGCGTCCACCGGCCAGTCGGAGCCCCCCGACAGCCGCGCCCCCGCCTTCTCCAGGCTCCGCGCCGGGTACATCCAGCGGTGCCGTTCGGGTCCGATGTAGGGGAGGAGCGCCTCCATCGTCCAGGTGTCCTTCGCCGCCCACTGGAGCTGCATGCACGCGGCGACGCCCAACTGCGCGAAGCGCCGCAGGTCCGCAGGGTCCACGAGCTGCAGGTGCGCCACGGCGTTGCGGGCGTCCCGCCGGCCCGTCATCCGACCGGCGTACGCATACCCGTCCAGAGCGGTGCGTACCGCACGGTCGCCGAGTCCGTGCGCGTGCATCTGCCAGCCCGCCTGGTTGAAGGCGGCGGTGAGCCGCCCGTAGTCCGCGGCCGAGGTGTACAGCTCGCCCCGGTTGCCGGTCGGCCTGCCGTTCGCGTCGAGGTACGGCTTCAGCAGCGCGGCGGTCTGCGCCGGGTACTCGATGACCCCGTCCAGGAAGACCTTGATCATCCCGAACCGGAGCCCCCGCACCCCCTCGAACTCCCGCCGCAGCCCCCGCGCGTAGGCCAGCGAACCCGCCGGGTCCCTGGTCTGCTCCGCCTCCAGCCGGATGGCCGGCACGATCCGCTGCGGCAGCTTCCCCGCGGCCGAGAGCGCCTGGTACAGCTCCAGCTCGTGCCGCCCCACCAGCGCGTCCATCATCGTCGTGACCCCGGAGGCGGCCGCCAGTCCGAGCACCTTCGCGCACGCCGCGACCAGGTCGGCCCGGGTGGGCTCCGGTACGTGCCGCCGCACCAGGCCCTGGGCGTCGTCCTTGAGGACGCCGGTCGGCTGTCCGTCCGCGCCCTTCACCACCTTGCCGCCGACCGGGTCGGGCGTGGCCGCCGTGATCCCGGCGATGTCCAGGGCCCGCTGATTGGCCCACAGGTTGTGCCCGTCGCCGCCGACGAGGGCGATCGGCCGCCGGGTCGGCAGCGCGTCCAGGATCGAATGGTGCGCAAGGGTGCCCACGGGGAGCAGCCCGACCGGGTTCCAGTCCTCGACCACCAGCCAGCGGTCGGGTTCCGCGCCCGCGCCGCCCGTCTCGGCGAGGAAGCCGGTCAGGATCTCCCGGAGCTCGGCCGGGGTGGTCTCGGCGCCCTCCAGCGAGGGGGACAGCGAGCGTTCGCCCGCGCCGAGCGGGTGCACATGGCCGTCGTGGATGCCGCTCATGACGGTGTTGCCGCGGGCGTCGACGACCTCGGTGTCCCGGCCCACGTGCCGGCGTACCGCTGCGTTCGTGCCGGTGGCCAGGATCCTGCCGTCCCGGCCGACGGCGACGGCCTCGACGGGGGCCCGGCCGCCGGTCCCGGTGAACACGGAGGCGTTGTGGACGACCAGGGCCGCCGAACCGCGCCCGGCGGAGGCCGCGGCCGAGGGTGCCGGGGCGGCCGAGGCCGGGGCGGCCCCCAGCAGGCCGGCCGCTCCGGTGACCCCGGCGACCCCGGCGGCCGCGAGGAGTCCGCGGCGGGAAAGGCGGTGAGAAGCGTGGGAAGGGTGCGAAGAGGTCATGCCCGCTCCAAACGTTGGTGTGGCCAGGACACTGTTTGATTAACGGCTTAACCAGAAGCCGTCCCCACCGACGAAATCCGTACGATGGCGGCGTGCCCGCACCCCCGCCCGCACCCGGGTCCTCCTCCGGGTCCTCCTCCGGGCCTTCCTCCGGGCCCGCATCCGGTCCGACGCTCGCCGACATCGCGCGCGCCGCCGAGGTCTCCACCGCGACCGTCTCGCACGCGCTGAACGGCACCGGCCGCCTCGGCGAGTCCACCCGGCGACGGGTCCGCGAGGTGGCGGGCGCGCTCGGCTACGGAGCGCGCCGCGGCCCGCGCACCCGCAGCCTCGGCGTCGCGGTGACCACGTACGCGGGGGACGCCTGGGACTTCGTCGGGATCGCCTACTTCTCCCGGCTGCTCACCGCGGCGACCTCGGCCGCGCACGCGCACGGCTACGCCCTGACCACCCTGCCCGCCGACCGGGGCGCCGAGCCGCTGTGGCACACCCTCGCCGTGGACGGGATGCTCCTGCTCGACAGTCCGGCCGGCGACCCGGTGCTGCGGGCCCTGCGGGCACGGGGTCTGCCGGTGGTCTTCGACGGACGGCCGCCCGACCCCTGGCCGGGGGACGTGTGGGTGGACAACGACCACACAGCCACCACCCGGGAGGTGCTCGACCACCTCGCCGCGTCCGGGGCCCGGCGGATCGCGCTGCACGCCGGTTACGGCCGGGAGTTCTACACGGGGGCCGTCACGTCGGCCTACGAACAATGGTGCGCGGAGCGCGGCCGGGCGCCCCTCCTGGTCCCCTTCGACCCCGAGGACACGGCGGGGCGCGCCTTCGACTCCGCCTTCGCCGGACCGGACCGGCCGGACGCCGTGTACTGCGTGTACGACCCGGGCGGCCGGCAGGTACTGGCCGCCGCCGCGCGCCATGGCCTGCGCATACCCGGCGCACCCGGCCCACGGACCGGCGCACCCGGCATTCCGGGGCATGACGGGCTGCTGCTCGTCTGCGCCAGCGAGGATCCGGCCTACGCCGAGGCCGAGCCCGCCGTGACCACCGTCACCCTGAATCCGGAGCGGATCGCCGCTTCGGCGGTGTCTGTCCTGGTCAACCTGATCGAATCCGGGCATGCGGAATCCCCTGGCCAACGGACGGTTCCGGCGGGGCTACGGGTGCGCGCCTCGTCCCTCCCCCCGGACATGTACTAGAGTTATCTCGACATCGAGATATCTGCCAAAGGCGTACCGCAGCCGCCCCCGCTGGTAAGGGTTACCTAACTTAGCCCTACCTTAGCGGATTGGCCAAGGGGCGTGGCGGCAGGATTGCGGTAATACGCGCGAATTCATGCATGAAGGAGACTGTCGTGTCGGCGAACAGCTTCGACGCCCGCAGCACGCTGCAGGTGGGCGACGAGTCGTACGAGATCTTCAAGCTGGACAAGGTCGAGGGCTCCGCCCGCCTTCCCTACAGCCTGAAGGTCCTGCTGGAGAACCTGCTTCGCACCGAGGACGGCGCGAACATCACCGCCGACCACATCCGGTCGCTCGGTAACTGGGACTCGCAGGCCCAGCCCAGCGAGGAGATCCAGTTCACGCCGGCCCGCGTGATCATGCAGGACTTCACCGGCGTCCCCTGCGTCGTGGACCTCGCCACCATGCGTGAGGCCGTCAAGGCCCTCGGTGGCGACCCGGCGAAGATCAACCCGCTCTCGCCCGCCGAGATGGTCATCGACCACTCGGTCATCGCCGACAAGTTCGGCACGAAGGACGCCTTCGCGCAGAACGTCGAGCTGGAGTACGGCCGCAACAAGGAGCGCTACCAGTTCCTGCGCTGGGGCCAGACCGCCTTCGACGACTTCAAGGTCGTCCCGCCGGGCACCGGCATCGTGCACCAGGTCAACATCGAGCACCTGGCCCGCACGGTCATGGTCCGGGGTGGCCAGGCGTACCCCGACACCCTCGTCGGCACCGACTCGCACACCACCATGGTCAACGGCCTGGGCGTGCTGGGCTGGGGCGTCGGCGGCATCGAGGCCGAGGCCGCGATGCTCGGCCAGCCGGTCTCCATGCTGATCCCGCGCGTCGTCGGCTTCAAGCTGACCGGCGAGCTGCCGACCGGCACCACCGCCACCGACCTGGTGCTGACCATCACCGAGATGCTGCGCAAGCACGGTGTCGTCGGCAAGTTCGTCGAGTTCTACGGTGAGGGCGTCGCCGCCACCTCCCTCGCGAACCGCGCCACCATCGGCAACATGTCGCCGGAGTTCGGCTCCACCGCCGCGATCTTCCCGATCGACGACGAGACCCTGAAGTACCTGCGCCTGACCGGCCGCGACGCCCAGCAGGTCGCGCTCGTCGAGGCGTACGCCAAGGAGCAGGGCCTGTGGCTGGACCCGGCCGCCGAGCCGGACTTCTCCGAGAAGCTGGAGCTCGACCTCTCCACGGTCGTCCCCTCCATCGCCGGCCCGAAGCGCCCGCAGGACCGCATCGTCCTCGCCAACGCCTCCCAGCAGTTCGCGCAGGACGTGCGCAACTACGTCGAGGACGACGACGAGGCGGGCAAGGAGTCCTTCCCGGCCTCCGACGCCCCGGCCGCCACCGACGGCGTGCCGACCCGCCCGACGCTGGTCACCCTGGCCGACGGCACCTCCTTCGAGATCGACCACGGCGCCGTCACCGTCGCCGCGATCACCTCCTGCACCAACACCTCGAACCCCTACGTCATGGTCGCCGCGGCGCTCGTGGCCAAGAAGGCGGTCGAGAAGGGCCTGACCCGCAAGCCGTGGGTCAAGACCACCCTGGCCCCGGGCTCGAAGGTCGTCACCGACTACTTCGACAAGGCCGGCCTGACCCCGTACCTCGACAAGATGGGCTTCAACCTCGTCGGGTACGGCTGCACCACCTGCATCGGCAACTCCGGTCCGCTGGACGAGGAGATCTCGAAGGCGATCAACGAGCACGACCTCGCGGTCACCTCGGTGCTCTCCGGCAACCGCAACTTCGAGGGCCGCATCAACCCCGACGTCAAGATGAACTACCTGGCCTCCCCGCCGCTGGTCGTCGCGTACGCCATCGCGGGCTCCATGAAGGTGGACATCACCACCGACGCCATCGGCGTCGACACCGAGGGCAACCCGGTCTTCCTCAAGGACATCTGGCCCTCCGAGGCCGAGGTCAACGACGTCGTGGCGAACGCCATCGGCGAGGACATGTTCAGCAAGTCCTACCAGGACGTCTTCGCGGGCGACGCCCAGTGGCAGGCGCTGTCGATCCCGACCGGCAACACCTTCGAGTGGGACCCGCAGTCCACCTACGTCCGTAAGCCCCCCTACTTCGAGGGCATGACGATGGAGACCACCCCGGTCTCCGACATCGCCGGCGCCCGCGTGCTGGCGAAGCTGGGCGACTCGGTCACCACCGACCACATCTCCCCGGCCGGTGCGATCAAGGCCGACACCCCGGCCGGCAAGTACCTCACCGAGCACGGCGTCGAGCGCCGCGACTTCAACTCGTACGGTTCCCGCCGCGGCAACCACGAGGTCATGATCCGCGGTACCTTCGCCAACATCCGCCTGCGCAACCAGATCGCGCCGGGCACCGAGGGCGGCTTCACCCGCGACTTCACCGTCGACGGCGCGCCGGTCGCCTTCATCTACGACGCCTCGCAGAACTACCAGGCCGCTGGCATCCCGCTGGTCATCCTGGCGGGCAAGGAGTACGGCTCCGGCTCGTCCCGCGACTGGGCGGCCAAGGGCACCGCGCTGCTCGGCGTCAAGGCCGTCATCGCCGAGTCCTACGAGCGCATCCACCGCTCCAACCTGATCGGCATGGGCGTCCTGCCCCTGCAGTTCCCCGAGGGCGCCACCGCCGCCTCCCTGGGCCTCACCGGCGAGGAGACCTTCGCCTTCACCGGTGTGGAGGAGCTGAACAACGGCACCACCCCGCGCACCGTCAAGGTGACCACCGACACCGGTGTGGAGTTCGACGCGGTCGTCCGCATCGACACGCCGGGTGAGGCGGACTACTACCGCAACGGCGGCATCATGCAGTACGTCCTGCGGAACCTCATCCGAGGCTGAGGACCGTAGCGGCACCAAAGGGCCGTATCCCCGTTAAGGGGGTACGGCCCTTCCGCCTTTTCCGGCCGGGGCCAGGTTTCGGGGAGGTCTCAACTCGGAAAAGCTGACAGGCAACCGTGTGCATGATCTTGCTCACACGAGCGGAAGTGGACTATACCTGTGCCCGTCCGGATCGCCGCGGTACTGGGCGGCGCCGGACCGGGGGATGGCGGGGACCTGCGGTGATGTCCGTATGCGCGGTGACCGTCGCGATTTCCGGCCTCCTTCACACTTCTGACGAAGGCGAGGACAAGAGCATGGGATCCACTGGTGAGGGCCTCGGCCGCCGTGACCTGATCAAGCGCTCCGCAGCGCTGGGACTGATCTCGGTGCCCACGATGAGCTTCCTGTCCGCCTGCGCCTCCGGCGGTGAGGACACGACGAAGGGGCCGGACAAGGGGGCGGTGACCAAGGAGAACCCCTTCGGCGTCGCCAAGGGCGGCAAACTGGACGTCGTCGTCTTCAAGGGCGGGTTCGGTGACGACTACGCGAAGGCCTGGGAGGCCGCCTTCGACAAGAAGTGGGGCACCACCAGCTCCCACCTGGGCACCCAGGAGATCACCGGAAAGCTCCAGACGCGCTTCAACGGCGGAAACCCGCCGGATGTCGTCGACAACTCCGGCGCGCAGAAGATCAAGCTGGACGTGCTCTTCAAGAGCAACCAGCTCGCCGACCTGACCCCGGTGCTCGACGCGCCGTCCCTCGACGACCCGAGCAAGAAGGTCCGCGACCTGCTCATCGCCGGCACCATCGAACAGGGCACGCAGGGCGGCAAGTTCGTCTCGCTCAACTACGTCTACACGGTCTTCGGCTTCTGGTACTCCGGCAAGCTCTTCAAGGAGAAGGGCTGGACGGCGCCCAAGACCTGGGACGAGTTCCTCGCGGTCTGTGCGAAGGCCAAGGAGGCCGGCATCGGCGGCCTCGCCCACCAGGGCAAGTTCCCGTACTACATCAATGTCGTCATCATGGACCTGATCGCCAAGAAGGGCGGTCTGGACGCCATGAAGGCGATCGACAATCTGGAGCCGAACGCCTTCGAGGGCAGTGCGGCGGCCCTCGCCGCCGTCGAGGCGGTCTACGAGGTGGTCGAGAAGGACCTGCTGCTCCCGGGCACCAACGGCCTGACCCACACGGAGTCCCAGACCGCCTGGAACCAGTACAAGGCAGCCTTCATCCCCTCCGGCTCCTGGCTGGAGAACGAGCAGCTCAAGCAGACTCCGGACGACTTCGACATGCAGTTCCTGCCGGTCCCGCTGCTGGCCGACAGCAAGCTGCCCCTCGAGGCCATCCGGGCCGGCGCCGGCGAGCCCTTCATCGTTCCGGAGAAGGCGGCCAACAAGGCCGGCGGCCTGGAGTTCATCCGTTCGATGCTGTCCCGCGAATGGTCCACCATGTTCGCCCAGCAGGCGAACTCGCTCACCGTGGTCAAGGACGGCGTGGACCCGGGCGTGAAACTGCGGCCCGGCACCCAGTCGGCGGTGACGGCCCTCAAGGCAGCGGGTACGAACACGTTCAACTACCTTTACCCCGACTGGTACAGCGAAATGGACACGGCGATCCAGGACGCGTCCAATGAGCTGATGGCCAAGCGGATTCAGCCGAAGGAGTGGATCAAGCGGGCCCAGGCTGCGGTAAACAAGGCGGCGCAGGACCCGAACGCCAAGAACAACCGTCGCAGCTGACCACGCGCACCACCGGGCACCGGTCACCGGGCACTCCAGGGACGGACACCATGAGCCAAGTAGCCCAGGGCAGGGGACGGGGCGGCTTCATCGCCGGCTTCCTCCTCGCACCCCTCGCGCTGTACCTGACCTTCGTCATCTGGCCGTACGTGCAGACGTTCGGCTATTCCTTCACCAACTGGACGGGCCAGTCGCCGACCTTCGATTTCGTCGGGGTGGACAACTACACGGCCCTGATGAAGGACGAGGTCTTCCGCGGCGCCCTGTGGAACAACCTGCTCCTTCTGGTGTTCGTCCCGGTGGTCACCATCCTGCTCGCCCTCTTCTTCGCCTTCATGGTGAACGCGGGCGGGCGGGGCGGGGCCGGCGGGGTGCAGGGCGTGCGGGGATCGGGCTTCTACAAGATCGTCTACTTCTTCCCGCAGGTCCTCTCCCTCGCCATTCTCGCGGTGCTCTTCGGCGCCGTGTACCGCACCGACGAGGGCGGCCTGCTCAACGGCGTCCTCATCCGCCTCGGCCTGGTCGACCGGCTGCACCCGGTCGAATGGCTGAACGAGCCGCGGCTCGTGCTCTGGTGCCTGCTCCTCGTGGTCGTCTGGCACGGCGTCGGCTTCTACCTCGTGCTGTTCTCGGCGGCCATGCAGTCCGTCCCCAAGGACATCTACGAGGCCGCCCTGCTCGACGGAGCCGGGCGCGCCCAGACCTTCTTCAAGGTCACCCTGCCCCTGCTGTGGGACTCTGTGCAGACCTCCGCGGTCTACCTGGGCATCGCCGCGATGGACATGTTCGTCCTGGTGTCGACCATGACCTCGGGCCAGTTCGGCGGCGGGCCCGACCACCACAGCGAGGTCATGGCGACGGTGCTGATGAGGAACTTCCTCTACTTCGGCAAGAGCGGCTACGCCTGCGCCATGGGCGTGGTCATGCTCGTCCTCACCATGATCCTTTCCGTCATCACGCTGCGCGCCACCCGCCGCGAGCGCATCGAGTTCTGAGCGGGAGACCCTCATGACCACAGTGATCAAGGCTCCGGGCGAAGCGGCCGCGGAGCGGTCCGGGGGAGCCGGCCCGAGCGGGGAACGGGGCGGAAAAGGCTCCGAGGGCACGGTCCTCAACGTCTTCTCCCACGGTTTCCTCGCCGTCTGGGCCATACTGATCGTCCTGCCCCTGATCTGGCTGGCGCTCGGCTCCTTCAAGACCGACGCGCAGATCGGCGGCTCGGCGCTCAGCTGGCCCTCCAACTGGAACCTCGACGCGTTCGGCCGGGCCTGGGACAAGGGCATCGGCGACTACTTCGCCAACACGCTCATCGTGATGGTGTTCTCGGTCCCGCTGACGATGCTGCTCGGGTCCATGGCGGCGTACGTGCTGGCCCGCTACCCCTTTCCGGGGAACCGGTTCGTCTACTACTTCTTCGTCAGCGGGGCGATGTTCCCCGTCTTCCTGGCGCTCGTCCCGCTCTTCTTCATGGTCAAGCGGTTCGACATGCTGAACACGTACCAGGGCCTGATCCTCGTGTACGTCGCCTACTCGATGCCGTTCACCGTCTTCTTCATGCACTCGTTCTTCCGGACGCTGCCGACGGCGGTGCACGAGGCGGCGGTGATCGACGGGGCCTCGGACACCCGGATCTTCTTCCAGGTGATGGTGCCCATGGCCAAGCCCGGCCTGATCAGCGTCGGGATATTCAACATCCTGGGCCAGTGGAACCAGTACATCCTGCCCTCCGTGCTGATGCAGCCCCAGACCGGCTCGGACCCCGAGCGCTACCTGCTCACCCAGGGACTGATCCAGCTCCAGCAGCAACAGGGGTACGAGACCGACCTGCCGGTCCTCTTCGCCGGTGTCACCATCGCGATGATCCCCATGCTGGTGGTCTACCTCTCCTTCCAGCGCCAGATCCAGGCGGGCCTCACCTCGGCGACGCTGAAGTAGAGGCCGGCCTCCGGCATCAGGAGCCGCCGGAGGCTTTCCGCAGCTTGTAGAGCCTTCCGGAACCCGGGTCGCCGACCTTCTGCTGGATCCGGGGCTCCCGGGCGGTGCCGCCGACCCTCCACGCGGGCCAGGTGCACCCGGGGACGGCTATCCGGACCTGCTGCGTCCAGACGTCCCGGCCGGGCTCGTACGACCAGGTCCCGGAGCCCGAGCACCGCTCCGACGGGCCACTGGGGTGGTCGCCGGGGCGGTGCCGGCCGACGCCGGAGGCCGTGACCCGGCCGTCCGAGGTGAAGACCAGCGTGCCGCTGGTGTGGTCGATCCAGGTGCCGGGCATGGTCTTCGGCCCGATCGCCGGGGGCCCGTATGCGGGCAGCAGACCGGCGGTGAGCCCGAGTGCGCCGAGCAGGCCCGTCCCCGTCTGCCATTCGGTGAGCAGCATCGGCCTCTCCCTCCTTCCGCTGCGGTTGCTACAGCCAGGTGTTGAACCGGCGGATGTACCAGGTCTTCACGAGCTGGGTGAGCGTGCAGTACGCGAGCAGTACGCCGATCAGCCACGGGAAGTAGCTCGCCGGCAGGGCCACGAAGCCCAGCGAGGGCGCCAGCGGCGAGAAGGGCAGCCAGAGCCCGGTCAGCACCGCGAGGACGGTCATCGCCATCACCGGCCAGGAGGCGCGGGACTGGATGAAGGGGATCTTCCGGGTGCGGATCATGTGGACGATCAGGGTCTGCGAGAGCAGGCCCTCGATGAACCAGCCGGACTGGAAGAGCGACTGCTCCGCCGCGCTGTTCGCCCCGAAGACGTGCCACATGATCAGGAACATCGAGATGTCGAAGACGGAGCTGACCGGACCGATGGTGACCACGAAGCGGCCGATGCCCTTGGCGTCCCAGTTGCGGGGCCTGCGCAGGTATTCCTCGTCCATCCGGTCCCACGGGGTCGCCAGCTGCGAGATGTCGTAGACCAGGTTCTGGACCAGCAGCATGATCGCGAGCATCGGCTGGAAGGGGATGAAGGCGCTCGCGACCAGGACCGAGAAGACGTTGCCGAAGTTCGACGACGCGGTCATCTTGATGTATTTGATCGTGTTGCCGAAGGTGGTCCGGCCCTGGATGACGCCCTGCTCCAGGACGGTCAGGTCCTTCTCCAGCAGGATGATGTCCGCGGACTCCTTGGCGATGTCCACAGCGGTGTCCACCGAGATGCCGACATCGGCGTCCCGCAGCGCGGCCGCGTCGTTGATGCCGTCGCCGAGGAACCCGACGGTGTGCCCGTCGGCCTGCAGGGCCCGTACGATCCGGGCCTTCTGGACCGGGTTGACCTTGGCGAAGACCGTCGTACGGGCGGCCAGCGCGCGCAGCGCCGCGTCGTCGAGGTCGTCCGTCCCGGAGCCGAGCACCACCTGCCCGACGTCGATGCCGACGTCGGCGCAGACCCGGGCGGCCACGAGCTCGTTGTCGCCGGTGACGACCTTCACCGCGATGCCCTTGTCGGCCAGGCCCGTCAGGGCCCGGGCTGCGTCGGCCTTCGGCGGGTCGAGGAAGGCGAGGAAACCGACCAGGGTCAGCCCGTCCTCGTCGGCGACCGCGTAGGTCTCCCGGGGGGTGTCCATCGTGCTGGTGGCGACGGCGAGGACCCGCAGGCCCTGCCGGTTGTTGTCCTCGGCGATCCGGGTGACGTGCCACCGCAGTTGCTCGGTCAGCTCGACCCTCTCACCGCGGTCCCTCATGTGGGTGCACAGGGCCAGGACCTCCTCCACGGCACCCTTGGTGATCATGATGTGCTCGGCTCGCCCGAAGTCACCCACCACGCAATTGCGCCCCAGGACCACGGACATCCTGCGCCGGGCGAAGTCGAAGGGGATCTCGTCGACCATCGAGAACCGTGCGTCGACGACAACCTCCTCGGCCTCGTCCACGCGGTCGATGACGGCCTGGTCCATCAGGTTCTTCAGACCGGTCTGGAAGTGCGAGTTGAGGTAGCCGTACTCCAGCACCTCGGTGTCCTCGTTGCCGTGCACGTCCAGGTAGCGGTCCAGGACGATCCGGTCCTCGGTGAGCGTGCCGGTCTTGTCCGTGCAGAGCACGTCCATCGCGCCCAGGTTCTGGATCGCGTTGAGCCGCTTGACGACCACCTTGTGCCGGGACATGGCCACCGCCCCGCGCGCCAGGTTGGCGGAGACGACCATCGGCAGCATCTCGGGGGTCAGCCCGACGGCGACGGCGATGCCGAAGAGGAAGGCCTCGTCCCAGTCGCCCTTCGTGAAGCCGTTGATCATGAACACGACCGGGACCATCACCAGCATGAAGCGGATGAGCAGGAAGCTGACCCTGCGCACGCCGGTGTCGAAATTGGTCTGCGGGCGCTCGCCGACCAGCGAGCCGGCCATCGAGCCGAAGTAGGTGTCGGCGCCGGTGGCGACGACCACGCCGGTGGCGGTGCCCGAGGTGACCGAGGTCCCCATCAGGACCAGGTTGTCGGCCTCCACCGGGTCGGTCGCGTCCGGCCTGCCGAGGTCCTGCAGGCGGGTGTCGGCCTTGGCCACCGGCAGGGACTCGCCGGAGAGCGCGGCCTGGCCGACATTGAGGTCCTTGGCGGTGATGAGCCGCAGGTCGGCCGGGATCAGGTCGCCGGCGGCCAGCTTGACCACGTCGCCGGGGACCACCTGGTCCATGGGCACCTCGAACGTGGTGGGCGCGGATCCGCTGCCGGCCCGGCGCTGCACCGCGCAGGTGGTGGAGACGAGCTTCTTCAGCGCGTCGGCGGCGCGGCCCGAGCGGAACTCCTGCCAGAACCGCAGCAGCCCGCTGATCCCCACCATCACGGAGAGGATGACGACGCCCGGGTCCGCGGGGTCCTGCCAGTACATGACCGCCGCGAGGAGGACCAGGACGGCGATGAAGGGGTTCCGGAAGGCCTTCGCCAGCTGGCGGTACCAGCGGGGGGCGCGCTCGTGGGCGACGACGTTGGCGCCGTGGCGCTCCAGGCGCAGGGCGGCCTCGGCGTGGGTGAGGCCGGCGGGCGAGGCGTCCACCTCCTGCAGGACCTGGACGCCGGAACGGGCGCTGATCCCGGCGAGGCGCTCGCCGACGAGCCGGGTATGGGCCTGCAGCTCGGCGGCCCGGCGCTCGCGGCGGGACCGGCCCGGCGGTGCGAGCTTGGTCGGGGTACGGGGGGTGAGCATGGTCATGACGAATACCTCCCTCCACGGTGTCCGGGCAGCGCGAAGCCGAGCGGTCACGTGGAGTGATCATGGGTCGGCGCGCAGCGGTCCGAAGGGACCGCGGGCACGCCGATGGGCATGGATGACGCACGCCCGGCAGAGTTGGCAGGGCATGCGGAAGGAAGGGAATGTGGAAGGAAAGAACGCGCAGCAACGCGAGCGCGCGGGGACAGCGGTCCGCCGCTGCCGTGCGTACGCAGGAAAGGTCAGCCGGTCACAAGGTCAGCCGACGAGAGCGCTGCAAGGACTTCGATCGGGACTCATCCCGAACACCTCCTTGCGCAGCGCGGTCATTACAAAACGCCCGATCCAGCCTGAAAGGCCACAGATGATCGGCGCCTCAGCGACCGTAGCACGATCCAGGGGGCCGTTTCCCTCCCCCTTTAGGTCAGTAGTGGCCGTTTCATGCCGCGTCAGCCTCTTGACGTCTGGATGCGCAAAGGATCGACTTAAGGTTCACAAGTTGGAGAGATGCCGGGGCCTCGGAGCGTGAAGCCGTGACGTGTCCCGGCCGGGGGGCGACGGCTTGCCGTCGCTAATGGGCAGGAGTGGATGAGTCGTGCAGACTCCCGGATCGCAGTCGTCGCTGCATCGCGCGAATCTCGAACGGGTCGTGCGGGCGGTGCGGCTCGCGGGATCGCTGACCCAGGCGGAGATCGCCCGCGCCACCGGACTGTCGGCGGCCACGGTCTCCAACATCGTCCGGGAGCTGAAGGACGGCGGGACCGTCGAGGTCACGGACACCTCGGCCGGCGGCCGCCGGGCCCGCAGCGTCTCGCTCAGCGGTGACGCGGGGATCGTCATCGGTGTCGACTTCGGCCACACCCACCTGCGGGTGGCAGTGGGGAACCTTGCCCACCAGGTGCTGGCCGAGGAGTCCGAGCCGCTCGACGTCGACGCCTCCTGGGCGGACGGCTTCGACCGGGCGGAGGCCCTGGTCGGCCGCCTGATCGCGGGCATCGGGGTGGGGCTGGAGAAGGTCATCGGCGTCGGGCTCGGCGTGCCCGGTCCGATCGACGTGGAGTCCGGGACCCTGGGCTCGACCGCGATCCTGCCGGGCTGGGCGGGCATCAACCCCCGCCAGGAGCTCTCGCAGCGCCTCGGGGTGCCCGTCTACGTGGACAACGACGCGAACCTCGGCGCCCTCGGTGAACTCGTTTGGGGGAGCGGGCGGGGAGTAAAGGACCTGGCCTACATCAAGGTGGCCAGCGGCGTCGGCGCGGGCCTCGTGATCAACGGCCAGATCTACCGCGGACCCGGCGGCACGGCGGGCGAGATCGGGCACATCACCCTGGACGAATCGGGCCCCGTCTGCCGCTGCGGCAACCGCGGCTGCCTGGAGACCTTCGCGGCCGCCCGGTACGTCCTGCCGCTGCTCCAGGGCACGCACGGGCCGGAATTGACGATGGAGCGGGTGGTCGAACTGGCCCGTGAGGGGGATCCCGGCTGCCGCCGCGTGATCACGGACGTGGGCCGGCACATCGGCAGCGGAGTGGCCAGTCTCTGCAACCTCCTGAACCCCAGCCGGGTGGTCCTGGGCGGCTCGCTGGCGGAGGCAGGTGAACTGGTCCTCGCCCCCATCCGTGAATCAGTGGGGAGGTACGCGATCCCCAGCGCGGCCCGGCAGTTGTCGGTGCTGACGGGGAACCTGGGCGGGCGCGCCGAGGTGCTGGGAGCGCTGGCGCTCGTACTCAGCGAGATGGGCGATTCGACACTTTTGTCAGATCATGGAAGTGGAGTGCGCGCTCCAGCGGTCTTGTCTTCAGGTAGATAACGAATGGCACCGTTGTCATCTCGTTAAGAATTCACTCCTTGACGGCAAAACGCGGCCGGGGTTGACTCACATCCACCTCGGCCGCGGCGTAGCGGCCTCGTCAGGGAGGTTCAAGTAATGAACACGCGAATGCGCAGAGCCGCTGTAGCCGTTGCCGCCGGCGCCATGGCCGTTTCCCTCGCCGCTTGTGGCAGTGCCAAGGAGGCCGGCGACAAGACCAAGGAGTCCTCCGGCGCTGCCAAGGGCGACGCGATCAAGGTCGGTCTGCTCCTGCCGGAGAACCAGACCGCGCGTTACGAGAAGTTCGACAAGCCGCTCATCGAGAAGAAGGTCGCCGAGCTCACCGGTGGCAAGGGCGAGGTCGTCTACGCCAACGCCAAGCAGGACGCGACCACGCAGAACTCGCAGGTCGACACGATGATCACCAACAAGGTGGACGTCCTCATCGTCGACGCGGTGGACTCCAAGGCCATCGCCGGTTCGGTCAAGAAGGCGAAGGAGGCCGGTATCCCGGTCGTCGCCTACGACCGCCTGGCCGAGGGCCCGATCGACGCCTACACCTCCTTCGACAACGAAGAGGTCGGCAAGGTCCAGGGCAAGGCGCTGCTGGAGGCGCTGGGCGACAAGGCCAAGGACGGCCAGATCGTCATGATGAACGGTTCGGTCACCGACCCGAACGCCAAGCTCTTCAAGTCCGGTGCGCACTCCGTCCTCGACGGCAAGGTGAACGTCGGCAAGGAGTACGACACCGTCGAGTGGAAGCCGGAGAACGCCAACACCAACATGGCGGCCGCCCTCTCCGCGCTCGGCAAGGACAAGGTCGTCGGCGTCTACTCCGCCAACGACGGCATGGCCGGCGGCATCATCACCGCCCTCAAGGCGGCCGGTGTCTCCCCGCTTCCGCCGGTCACCGGCCAGGACGCCGAACTCGCCGGTGTGCAGCGCATCGTCGCGGGTGAGCAGTTCATGAGCGTCTACAAGCCGTACGCCCCCGAGGCCGAGGCCGCGGCGAAGATGGCCGTCGCCCTCGCCAAGGGCGAGAAGCTCGAGGGAGTCACCACCTCCACGGTCGACAGCCCGACCACCAAGGGTGTCGCGTCCGTGCTGATCCCGGTCGTCTCGCTCACCAAGGGCAACATCAAGGACACCGTCGTCAAGGACGGCGTCTACTCGATCGACGAGATCTGCAGCGACAAGTACGCGGCGGCCTGCGCCGCCGCCGGCCTGAAGTAGCGGCCCCCGTCGTCTCCCCGCGAGACGGCCCCCCGTGCCTGACCGGCGTCCCGCCCCCTCATCCCCGCCACCGGGCGGGGCGCCGGGCAGAAACGTTCCTCCCCCATACGCCCTGCTCCTGCTCTTTTGCACGACATCCCCGCCGGTCAGGCGGCGAAGGAGATGGTTCATGTGTCCGCTGCGCCCGTGCTGGCGTTGCGAGGGGTCTCGAAGCGGTTCGGCGCCGTTCAGGCCCTCACCGACGTAGAACTCGAGATCCACTCCGGTGAAGTGGTCGCCCTCGTCGGCGACAACGGTGCCGGAAAGTCCACGCTGGTCAAGACGATCGCCGGCGTGCATCCCATCGATGAAGGTGTCATCGAGTGGGAGGGCCGCCCGGTCGCCATCGGCAAGCCCCACGACGCCCAGAACCTGGGCATCGCGACGGTCTACCAGGACCTGGCGCTCTGCGACAACATCGATGTTGTCGGCAACCTCTTCCTCGGCCGGGAGCTCAAGAGCTTCGGCATCCTCGACGAGGTGGAGATGGAGCGGCGCGCCCGCGAGCTCCTGACCACCCTGTCCATCCGGATCCCCAGTGTCCGGATCCCCATCGCCTCGCTCTCCGGCGGTCAGCGCCAGACCGTGGCGATCGCGCGTTCCATGCTGGGCGAGCCCCAGCTCGTCATCCTCGACGAGCCCACCGCCGCCCTCGGCGTCGAGCAGACCGCCCAGGTCCTCGACCTGGTGGAGCGGCTGCGCGAGCGCGGCCACGCCGTCATCCTCATCAGCCACAACATGGCCGATGTGAAGGCCGTCGCCGACAAGGTGGCGGTTCTGCGGCTCGGCCGCAACAACGGTGTCTTCAATGTCGCCGACACCTCGCAGGAAGAGATCATCTCCGCCATCACCGGTGCCACGGACAACGCCGTGACCCGCCGGGCGGCCCGCACCTCGGAGGCCGGCAAGTGAGCACCCAGAACCCTGCCACCGGTCCACTGGACAAGGGCCCCGTCGAGCAGCAGGAGCACATCGACCCGGTCAACCCGGCGGCCGCGCACGACGCGATCCCGGCCGTGGACCCCCGCCTGCTCGTCAGGGAGGAGGGCCTCGCCGGATACGTGGGCGAGTTCAAGCGCAAGATGAAGGCCGGCGACCTGGGTTCCCTCCCGGTCGTCATCGGCCTGATCGTCATCTGGTCCATCTTCCAGGGGCTGAACTCGAACTTCCTCTCCCCGGAGAACCTCACCAACATCGCGATCACGATGACCGGCACCGGCATGATCGCCATCGGCATCATCTTCGTGCTGCTGCTCGGTGAGATCGACCTCTCGGTCGGCTCGGTGAGCGGTGTCTCGGGGGCGATCGTCGCCGTCCTCGCCGTCACCCACGGCGTGAACGAATGGCTGGCGATCCTGGCGGCCATCGTCGGTGGGGCCCTGATCGGCTCCATCCACGGCTTCTTCTTCGCCAAGATCGGCGCCCCGGCCTTCGCCGTCACCCTGTCGGGCCTGCTCTTCTGGCTCGGCGCGATGCTGCAGATCCTCGGCAGCAACGGCACGATCAACATCGACTCCGACGGCGTGGTCGGCCAGCTGACCACGTACTTCTTCTCGGACGTGGCCGTCGCCTACGGGCTGGCCGCGCTCGCGGTGGCCGGTTACTTCCTCGCGTCCTTCCTCGACGCGAGGCGCCGCGAGGCCGCCGGGATGCCCTCCCGGCCGCTCGTCGAGGTCCTGCTGCGCACCGGCCTGCTCGCGCTGTGCACCTTCGGCCCCGCCGTGCTGTTCAACCAGTACAAGGGCCTGCCGCTCGCGGTGGTGCTCTTCCTGCTGGCCCTGGTCGTCACGGACTTCCTGCTGCGCCGCACGACCTTCGGGCGAAACGTTTTCGCACTGGGCGGCAGCGTCGAGGCCTCCCGCCGCGCGGGCATCAACGTCACCCGGATCCGGATCACGGTCTTCGCGATCTCCAGCACCTTCGCCGCCATCGGCGGCCTGTTCTGGGCCTCCAAGATCGCGGCGGCCAACCAGAGCGCCGGCGCCGGCGACCTGCTGATGAACGTGATCGCGGCGGCCGTCATCGGCGGCACCAGCCTCTTCGGCGGCCGGGGCCGGACCTGGAACGCCCTCCTCGGCGTCATGGTCATCGTCTCGATCCAGTACGGTCTGGCTCTGGAAGGCATCGCGACGCCGATCCAGTACATGATCACCGGTGCGGTGCTGCTGACCACCGTGGTGATCGACTCGGTCTCGCGCAAGACCCAGAAGACGGCCGGACGCGCCTGACAGCGCGTCCGATCGCCCGCCGGAGCGGCATTCGGCGGTAAGACCGGTCACAGTGCCCGGCGCCACTTCTTGTGGCGCCGGGCATCCGTGCTTACACGTACGGGGTACTCATGTGCGGGTATACGCCCGTATGTGATGTGTGGCCGAGCATTCGTGCGTACATGTATGACAAAGGTGTGACTCCCCCGGGACGGCCCGATGACCGAGCCCGGGAGCGGAACATTAGACTCGACAGACCAGCTAGCAACTGCAAGGAGGCACGGGTGCTGCTGACCCGCATCAAGGGACCGCGCGATCTGGACCGGCTCAGCCAGGAGGAGCTCGACCAGCTCGCGGCCGAGATCAGGTCCTTCCTCGTCGACGCCGTCTCCAAGACCGGCGGGCACCTCGGCCCCAACCTCGGGGTGGTCGAACTGACGATCGCCCTGCACCGGGTCTTCGACTCGCCCAAGGACAAGGTCCTCTTCGACACCGGCCACCAGGCCTACGTCCACAAGCTGCTCACGGGCCGCCAGGACTTCGCCGGCCTGCGCACCAAGAACGGCCTGTCCGGCTATCCCTCGCGCGCCGAGTCCGACCACGACGTGATCGAGAACTCGCACGCCTCCACCGTGCTCGGCTGGGCCGACGGCCTGGCCAAGGCCAACGAGGTGCTGGGCCGCGAGGACCACCACGTCGCCGCCGTCATCGGCGACGGCGCGCTGACCGGTGGCATGGCCTGGGAGGCGCTGAACAACATCGCCGCCGCCAAGGACCGCCCCCTCGTCATCGTCGTCAACGACAACGAGCGCTCCTACGGCCCCACCATCGGCGGCCTCGCCAACCACCTGGCCACCCTGCGCACCACGGACGGCTACGAGCGCTTCCTGGCCCGCGGCAAGGAGATCCTGGAGCGCACCCCGGTCGTCGGGAAGCCGCTCTTCGAGACCCTGCACGGCGCCAAGAAGGGGCTCAAGGACTTCATCGCCCCGCAGGGCATGTTCGAGGACCTCGGGCTCAAGTACATCGGGCCCATCGACGGCCACGACATCGAGGCCCTGGAGTCCGCCCTGCAGCGCGCCAAGCGCTTCAGCGGCCCGGTCATCGTGCACTGCCTCACCCAGAAGGGCCGCGGCTACACCCCGGCCCTGGAGCACGAGGCGGACCGCTTCCACGCGGTCGGCGTGATCCACCCGGACACCGGTCTGCCGGTGAAGACCGCCGCGGCCAGCTGGACCTCCGTCTTCGCCGACGAGATGGTCAAGCTCGGCCACGAGCGCGAGGACATCGTCGGCATCACCGCCGCGATGCTCCACCCGGTCGGCCTCAACAAGTTCGCCGAGGCCTTCCCGAACCGGATCTACGACGTCGGCATCGCCGAGCAGCACGGCGCCACCTCGGCGGCGGGCCTCGCCACCGGCGGGGTCCACCCGGTCTTCGCGGTGTACGCCACGTTCCTCAACCGTGCCTTCGACCAGGTCCTGATGGACGTGGCCCTGCACAAGTGCGGGGTCACCTTCGTCCTGGACCGCGCCGGTGTCACCGGTGACGACGGCGCCTCCCACAACGGCATGTGGGACATGTCCATCCTGCAGGTCGTCCCCGGTCTGCGGCTCGCCGCCCCGCGCGACGCCGAGCAGCTGCGCGCCCAGCTCCGCGAGGCCGTCGCGGTCAAGGACGCCCCGACCGTCGTGCGCTACTCCAAGGGCGTCGTCGGCCCGGCCGTCCCGGCCGTCGGCCGGATCGGCGGCATGGACGTCCTGCGGGCCCCGCGCGCCGAGGTCACCCACCCCCTCGGCCCTTCGGGCCTGGGGGGACCCCTTGGGGACGTACTGCTCGTCTCGGTCGGCGCGCTCGCCCCGATGTGCCTGGAGATCGCCGATCTGCTGGACAAGCAGGGCATCTCCACGACCGTGGTCGACCCCCGCTGGGTCAAGCCCGTGGACGAGGCCCTGGCCCCGCTCGCGGACCGGCACCGCGTGGTCGTCACCGTCGAGGACAACGGCCGCACCGGCGGTGTGGGAGCGGCCGTCTCGCAGGCCCTGCGGGACGCGGGCGTCGACGTACCGCTGCGCGACTTCGGCATTCCGCAGCGCTTCCTCGACCACGCCCTCCGCAAGGAGATCCTGGCCGAGATCGGCCTGACCGCGCCGGACATCGCCCGGCAGGTCACCGGCCTGGTCGCCAAGCTCGACGGCCGCTACGACAGCGAGCCGGCCGCCGCCGTCGACTAGTCCGGAAACCGCCGCGCGCGCCGTTCGTAGATCGAGGCGCGGTTGCACGTCACGGGCCGGGAGATCACTCTTGAGGAGTGGGCCTCCCGGCCCGTTCGTGCGTCGTCACCTCTCGGAGGCGTCGGTGAGCAAGGATCTGAACAGCCCATTCCGTACCAAGACGGTGGAGCAGTCCATCCGCGACACGGAGGAGCCGGAGCACGCGCTCCGGAAGTCGCTTTCCGCCTGGGACCTCACGGTCTTCGGGGTGGGCGTCATCATCGGCACCGGCATCTTCGTCCTGACGGGCATCGCCGCCCGCAACAATGCCGGTCCCGCCACCGCCCTGGCCTTCGTGGCAGCGGGCATCGTCTGCGCCCTCGCGGCGCTCTGCTACGCCGAGTTCGCGTCCACCGTCCCGGTGGCCGGGTCGGCGTACACGTTCTCGTACGCCTCGATCGGTGAGCTGCCCGCCTGGATCATCGGCTGGGACCTGGTGCTGGAGTTCGCACTCGGCACCGCCGTCGTCGCGGTCGGCTGGTCCGGGTACGTACGCCACCTCATGGACACCAACCTCGGCTGGACCCTGCCGACCTCCCTGTCCGGCCCCGATGCCGGCGGCCACTTCGACCTGCTGGCGTTCCTGCTGGTCCTGGCGCTGACGGCGATCCTGGTCGTCGGGACGAAGCTCTCGGCCCGCATCACCGCGGTCGTCGTCGCCATCAAGGTCACGGTCGTGCTGCTGGTCATCATCGCGGGCCTGTTCTTCATCAAGGCCGACAACTACTCGCCGTTCATCCCGCCGGCCCAGCCACAGGCCGAGGGCGTCAGCGGCTGGCACTCGCCCCTGGTCCAGCTGCTCTTCGGCTACGAGCCCACGAACTTCGGCGTCATGGGCATCTTCACGGCGGCCTCGCTCATCTTCTTCGCCTTCATCGGCTTCGACGTGGTGGCGACGGCGGCCGAGGAGACCAAGAACCCACAGCGGGACATGCCGCGCGGCATCCTCGGCTCGCTGCTGGTCTGCACGGTGCTGTACGTCGCCGTGACCCTGGTGGTCACCGGCATGCAGAAGTACTCGGAGATGTCCCCGACCGCGCCGCTCGCCGAAGCCTTCAAATCGGTGAACCAGCCGTTCTTCTCGGGTGCCATCAGCCTCGGCGCGGCCGTCGGTCTGATCACCGTGTGCATGATCCTGCTGCTCGGCCAGACCCGCGTGTTCTTCGCGATGAGCCGTGACGGACTGCTGCCGCGGGTCTTCTCCGTGACGCACCCGAAGTACCGCACCCCCTACCGGGCGACCCTGCTGCTCGGCGGGATCATCGCGATCGTCGCGGGTTTCACCAGCCTGGAGACCCTCGCGGAACTGGTGAACATCGGCACCCTGTTCGCCTTCGTGGTGGTCGCGCTGGGCGTGATCGTCCTGCGCAAGACCCGCCCCGACCTGCACCGGTCCTTCCGGACCCCGTGGGTGCCGTTCATCCCGATCGTGTCGATCGCGGCCTCGTTCTGGCTGATGCTCAACCTGCCGGCCGAGACCTGGCTGCGCTTCGGCATCTGGATGGCCATCGGCATCGTCGTCTACTTCCTCTACGGCTACCGCAACAGCCGCCTGCACAAGGTCGGTCAGGACGCGAAGTTCTGAGCGCCGCTCGCCGGCCGCACACGACGCAGCGGGCCCGTACGGAAGAGATTCCCGTACGGGCCCGCTGCGTCGTGCGTGCGGTGCGGCAGGCGGCTCAGCCCTTGGCGGGGGAGTTCTTCGCCGAGGCCGGGACCTTCTGGTCGGTGCGCAGGGCCTCCCACAGCTGGGTCGCCTGCGGCTCGGCCACGACCACGCGGTTCGGGTCCACCTTGTCGTAGGCGACCGGAAGCATGATCGTCTCCATCGTGTCCGGGTCGACGCCCTTCATGCTCTGCGCGAAGTCGGACAGCGCGGTGAGCGAGGCGAGGTCGGAGTCGGTGGTCAGCGACTTGGTCCCGGCGTCCGCGAGCTTGTACAGCCGCGCCGGGTTGCCGAGGGCGTCCTGCTTCTTGATCTCGGACAGCATGGCCATCATGAACTGCTGCTGCAGGCCGATGCGGCCGAGGTCGCTGCCGTCGCCGTAGCCGTAGCGGGTACGGACGAACTTGAGCGAGTCGGTGCCGTTCAGCCGGTGCGAGCCGGCGTCCAGCTTGAGGCCGCCCTTGGCGCCGCTCATCGGCTTGTCCAGGGTGACGGTGACCCCGCCCAGCGCGTCGACCAGGCCCTTGAAGCCGGCGAAGTCCACCTCGACGAAGTGGTCCACGCGGACACCGGACAGCTGCTCCACCGTGTTGACCACACAGGCCGGACCGGCGAGCGAGTAGACGGAGTTGAACATGACCCGCTTGGCGGACGGCAGGGTCTTGCCCTTCCCGTCCTTGCACTCGGGCCGGGTGATCAGGGTGTCGCGGGGGATGCTCACCGCGGTCGCCTTGGCCCGGCCCTCGGGTATGTGCACCAGCATCGCGGTGTCCGAGCGGGCGCCGCTGACATCGCCGTGGTCGAGATCGGCATTGGCCCCGGCCCGCGAGTCGGAGCCGAGCACCAGGATGTTCTGGGCGTTCGCGACGACCTTCTTGGGTCGGTTGTCGCCGATCGCCTGGTCCAGGTCGACGCTGTCGATGTTGGAGTTCAGGTGACTGTAGGCCCACCAGCCGGCCCCGGCCGTGCCCAGGATCAGCACGGCGACCAGCAGCAGGGTGATCCGCAGAACGCGGCGGCGGCGCTTGGGCCGCGCGTGCTTTTCCGTCATGAGGGTGAATCTTAGACAGGTATTCGAACGGATTCGGCCCGCCCCCCGGAGGGAGCGGGCCGAGCCGCTGTACGGCTGTCTGCGACCGGTACTAGACCGGCACGCTCGCGAGGCCGGGGGCGAGGAACTTCTTGCCGTTGACGCGCTCCGAGACGCCTTCACGGTCCAGGTACGGCGTCACGCCGCCCAGGTGGAAGGGCCAGCCGGCGCCCGTGATGAGGCAGAGGTCGATGTCCTGGGCCTCGGCCACGACACCCTCCTCCAGCATCAGGCCGATCTCCTGCGCCACCGCGTCCAGGACGCGGTCGCGGACCTGCTCCTCGGTCAGGACGACATCGCCCTGGACCAGGAGGGCGGCGACCTCGGGGTCCAGCTCCGGCTTGCCGGAATCGTAGACGTAGAAGCCGCGCTTGCCCGCCTTGACGACGGCAGCCAGGTTCGGGGAGACGGTGAAGCGCTCCGGGAAGGCGCGGTTCAGGGTCTCGGAGACGTGCAGACCGATCGCAGGTCCCACGAGCTCCAGGAGCACCAGCGGGGACATCGGCAGGCCGAGCGGCTCGATGGCCTTCTCCGCCGTGACGACCGGGGTGCCCTCGTCGATGACGTTCTGGATCTCGCCCATGAAGCGGGTCAGGATGCGGTTCACGACGAACGCCGGGGCGTCCTTGGTGAGGACCGCGGTCTTCTTCAGCTTCCTGGCGACACCGAAGGCCGTGGCCAGCGAGGCGTCGTCGGTCTGCTCACCGCGGACGATCTCCAGCAGCGGGAGGATCGCGACCGGGTTGAAGAAGTGGAAGCCGACCACGCGCTCCGGGTGCTGGAGCTTGGAGGCCATCTCCGACACCGACAGCGAGGAGGTGTTGGTGGCGAGGATCGCGTGCGCCGGGGCGACCGCCTCGACCTCCGCGAACACCTTCTGCTTGACGGACATCTCCTCGAACACGGCCTCGATGATGAAGTCCGCGTCCGCGAAGCCCTCGGCCTTGTCCAGGACACCGGTCACCAGGGCGGTCAGGCGGTTGGCCTTGTCCTGGTTGATGCGGCCCTTGCCGAGGAGCTTCTGGATCTCGGCGTGGACGTAGCCCACACCCTTGTCCACGCGCTCCTGGTCGATGTCGGTGAGGACCACCGGCACCTCCAGGCGGCGCAGGAAGAGCAGCGCCAGCTGCGAGGCCATCAGGCCCGCGCCGACGACGCCGACCTTGGTGACCGGACGGGCCAGGGACTTGTCCGGGGCACCGGCCGGGCGCTTGGCGCGCTTCTGGACCAGGTTGAAGGCGTAGATGCCCGAGCGCAGCTCGCCGCCCATGATGAGGTCGGCCAGGGCCGCGTCCTCGGCGTCGAAGCCGGCCTGGAGGTCGCCCGACTTGGCCGCGGCGATGATGTCCAGCGCGCGGTAGGCGGCGGGAGCGGCGCCGTGCACCTTGGAGTCCGCGATGAAGCGGCCCTTGGCGACGGCCGCGTCCCAGGCCTCGCCGCGGTCGATCTCGGAGCGGACGACCTCGGTGGTGCCGTTCAGGACGTTCGCGGTCCACAGGAGCGACTGCTCCAGGAAGTCCGCGCCCTCGAACAGCGCGTCGGCGATGCCCAGGTCGAAGACCTGCTTGCCGCGCAGCTGCTTGTTCTGGTTGAGCGAGTTCTCGATGATCACCGAGATCGCGCGCTCGGCGCCGATCAGGTTCGGCAGGATGGCGCAGCCGCCCCAGCCGGGAACCAGCCCGAGGAAGACCTCGGGGAGCGAGAAGGCCGGGATGGCCTTCGAGACGGTGCGGTAGGTGCAGTGCAGACCGACCTCGACGCCGCCGCCCATGGCCGCGCCGTTGTAGTACGCGAAGGTCGGTACGGCCAGCGCGGAGAGGCGCTTGAAGACGTCGTGGCCGCCCTTGCCGATGGCGAGCGCCTCGTCGTGCTTCTTCAGCAGCTCGACACCCTTGAGGTCGGCGCCGACCGCGAAGATGAACGGCTTGCCGGTGATGCCCGCGCCGACGATGGAGCCGGCGATGGCCTCCTGCTCGACCTGGTCGATCGCCGCGTTCAGGTTGGCGAGCGACTGCGGACCGAAGGTGGTCGGCTTGGTGTGGTCGAAGCCGTTGTCCAGCGTGATGAGCGCGAAGCGCCCGGCGCCGAACGGCAGGTCCAGGTGGCGGACGTGCGCGGACGTGACGACCTCGTCCGGGAACAGCTCGGCCGCGCCCTTCAGGAGCTCAGCGGTGGTGCTCACTTGGAGTCTCCCTCGGCGTTGAAGTTCGGGTTCTCCCAGATGACCGTGGCGCCCATGCCGAAGCCGACGCACATGGTGGTCAGGCCGTAGCGGACGTGCGGCTGCTCCTCGAACTGACGGGCCAGCTGCGTCATCAGGCGCACGCCCGAGGAGGCGAGCGGGTGACCGAAGGCGATGGCGCCGCCGTACTGGTTCACGCGGGCGTCGTCGTCGGCGATGCCGTAGTGCTCCAGGAAGGCGAGGACCTGGACCGCGAAGGCCTCGTTGACCTCGAAGAGACCGATGTCATCGATCGTCAGGCCGGCCTGGGCCAGGGCCTTCTCGGTGGCCGGGATCGGGCCGTAGCCCATGACCTCGGGCTCGACTCCCGCGAAGGAGTACGAGACGAGGCGCATCTTGACCGGGAGGTTGTTCTCCCGGGCGAAGTCCTCGGACGCGATGATCGCGGCGGTGGCACCGTCGTTGAGACCGGCGGCGTTGCCCGCGGTGACCCGGCCGTGCGTACGGAACGGGGTCTTCAGGCCGGACAGGTTCTCCAGCGTGGTGCCCGGGCGCATCGGCTCGTCGGTGGTGACCAGGCCCCAGCCCGTCTCGCCGACCTCCGCGTTGGTGTTGCGGACCGAGATCGGTACCAGGTCCTGCTGGATCTTGCCGTCGGCGTACGCCTTGGCGGCCTTCTCCTGCGAGCGCACGGCGTACTCGTCGGCGCGGAGCTTGGTGATCGTCGGGTACCGGTCGTGCAGGTTCTCGGCGGTCATGCCCATGAACAGGGCGGACTCGTCGACCAGCTTCTCGGAGACGAAGCGCGGGTTCGGGTCCACGCCCTCGCCCATGGGGTGACGGCCCATGTGCTCGACACCGCCGGCGAGGGCGACGTCGTACGCACCGAAGGCCACACCGCCCGCGACGGCGGTCACGGCGGTCAGCGCGCCGGCGCACATGCGGTCGATGGAGTAGCCCGGGACGGACTGCGGGAGGCCCGCGAGAATGCCGGCGGTACGGCCCAGCGTGAGGCCCTGGTCACCGATCTGCGTGGTCGCGGCGATGGCGACCTCGTCGATCTTCTTGGGGTCCAGGTCCGGGTTGCGGCGCAGCAGCTCCCGGATCGCCTTCACGACGAGGTCGTCGGCGCGGGTCTCGTGGTAGATGCCCTTCGGGCCCGCCTTGCCGAACGGGGTGCGGACGCCGTCGACGAAGACGACGTCCCTGACGGTACGAGGCACGTTGGCTCTCCTCCAGGTGCGGGTGTGCACTGCTGCGCGCGGGGGCGTTCGGCATAGGTCGCTGAGCGCCCGCTCACCCGACCATGCTACTTGCGGGTAACCAATGTGCACACCCCCTCCCGGAGGAGCGGCGAAGGTCACACTCCCCGGCGCGGGCGGCGTGGCTGCGCCTGCCCCCCCGCGACCGCGCCCCGGGGGCCGGGGCCTCACGCGCCGACGGGGCTGGACTCGTCCGGGGCGGGCGCGGGGGATCGGCCGGGACCGGTGCGCATCGCCCCGGCCAGGGGGCCGGAGGAGCGGATCACGTCCGCGGTGAACTCGCGGCGCCCGACGCCCAGGTGGCGCAGGGCCGGGCCGTGGTCCGCGGCGACGACCACGGCCGCCCCCGCGAGCAGGGCCCGCCAGGCCGCCGTCGCGCACCGGCGGACGGGAGCCGGGAGGGGGGACAGCCCCTCGCGCAGCCGTCGGCAGTGGAACGGCACGTGCCGTTCCTCGTCCGCCAGGATCCGGCCCGCCACCTCCGCGGTGAGCGGATCCGGGGCCCCGTCCCGCACCGCCCGGTAGTACCGCAGGGCCACCACCTCCGCGACCATCAGCACCAGCAGTTCGACCCGCAGCCCCAGGAGCCTGCGCAGCCGCACGAACACCGCGTCGCTCCAGTGCCCGGACAGGGTGCCCGCGCCCCCGGCCGTCAGCAGCAGAGCCAGCATCCGCGCGTGGTTCTGCTCCTCCGCGACGAACAGCCGCACCGCCGCGGCGTACACCGGATCCCCGGCCCGCTCCGCCTTCCCGATCAGGGCGGAGCCGTCCCCGTCCTCACCCACCTGGAACCGCTGAAGGCTCCGCACGAGCGCGGGATCCAGCGCCGCGCCCCGGGTCCACGCGGGATCGCCCACCGTCGCGCGGCGCTCCCGCTCGGCCTCGAAGTCCCGTACCCACGCCTCGTATTCGCGATTGATCATGTTCAAAAACTAGCGAGCTTTGAGCGTGTTCAAAAGATACCCCGGGTGGTTGTGGCGGAACCGGGACACTCGCTGCGCGCGGACGCGCGAGAGCCCCCGGCCGCTGTGATCGGCCGGGGGCTCTCGGGCGAACCGGTCCCAGGGGGTGCGTCAGGCGGTGGCGGCCAGGGCCGTGACCAGCGCCGGGGTCACCAGTTCGATCTGCCAGGGCCGGGCGCCGTAGCCCGCCAGGGCCTGCGACACCGCGTCCGCGGCCGGCCGCTGCGGCGGCTCCCAGCACAGCCTGCGGACCGTGTCCGGGGTGATCAGGTTCTCCTGCGGCAGGTTGAGCTTCTCCGCCAGCGCCGAGACGGCGGTACGGGCCGCCGAGAGCCGGGCTGCGGCTGCCGGGTCCTTGTCCACCCAGGAGCGCGGCGGCGGAGGACCGGCCGGGGTCGCCCCGGGCTGCGGCAGCTCGCTCTCGGGCAGGGCCTTCGCCCGGTCCACGGCGGCCATCCACTGGTCCAGCTGGCGCCGGCCCATCCGCTGCCCGTAGCCCGGCAGGGCGGAGAGGGTGTGCACGTTGGCCGGCAGGGCGAGCGCTGCCTCGACGATCGCGGCGTCGCCCAGCACCTTGCCCGGCGACACGTCACGCCGCTGCGCGATCCGGTCCCGGGACTCCCACAGCTCGCGCACGACCGCCATCTGCCGGCGCCGGCGCACCTTGTGCATGCCGGACGTACGGCGCCACGGGTCCTTGCGCGGCGGGGCGGGCGGGGCGGAGGCGATGGCGTCGAATTCCTGGCGGGCCCATTCGAGCTTGCCCTGCCGGTCCAGCTCCTTCTCCAGCGCGTCGCGCAGGTCCACCAGCAGCTCGACGTCCAGGGCGGCGTAGCGCAGCCACGGCTCGGGGAGCGGACGGGTCGACCAGTCGACGGCCGAGTGGCCCTTCTCCAGCGCGTAGCCGAGCACGCTCTCGACCATCGCGCCGAGCCCGACCCGCGGGAAACCGGCGAGGCGGCCGGCCAGCTCGGTGTCGAACAGGGAGGTGGGCACCATGCCTATTTCCCGCAGGCACGGCAGGTCCTGGGTGGCGGCGTGCAGGATCCATTCGGTACCGGACAGGGCGTCGCCCAGTGCGGACAGGTCGGGACAGCCCACCGGGTCGATCAGTGCGGACCCCGCGCCCTCGCGGCGCAGCTGCACCAGGTAGGCGCGCTGGCCGTACCGGTACCCGGAGGCCCGTTCGGCGTCGACGGCGACGGGGCCGGTGCCCGCGGCGAAGGCCGCGACCACTTCGGCAAGGGCGTCCGCGTCGGCGACCACCGGAGGAATGCCCTCGCGGGGCTCCAACAAGGGAGTCGGCAGCCCACCGGGCGGAACAACGACGTCGTCCGAGGGGCCGCCCCCGGTGGTGGTGCGCAGGTCTGCTGCGGGATCTTGGGCGTCGGTCACCGGTCAAGGGTATCCGTGTATACGACGCGCCCGTCGCCGGAACGTTCCGTCGACGGGCGCGAGCGGTATGCGGGGCGTTTTCCCGGCGTCCTCCGGGGGTCTCCCGGGAGGTTTCCAGGCAGCGGCTGCGGAGGCGGGTATCCGGGGGGCGCGGCCCCCGGTCAGTGGATGATCCCGGTGCGCAGCGCCACGGCGACCATGCCGGCGCGGTCGCCCGTGCCCAGCTTGCGGGCGATCCGGGCGAGGTGGGACTTGACGGTCAGGGCGGACAGGCCCATCGAGACGCCGATGGCCTTGTTGGACTGGCCCTCCGCGACGAGGCGCAGGACCTCGACCTCGCGGCCGGAGAGCTCGCGGTAGCCGCCCGGGTGGCTCGGGGCACCCGGGGGGCGGCGGTGCATACGGGCGGCGGCAGCGCCGATGGGGGCGGCGCCGGGCCGGGTGGGGAGCCCGATGTTGGTCCGCGTACCGGTGACGACGTAGCCCTTGACTCCGCCCGCGAGGGCGTTGCGCACGGCGCCGATGTCGTCGGCGGCGGACAGGGCCAGGCCGTTGGGCCAGCCGGCGGCCCGGGTCTCGGAGAGCAGGGTGAGACCGGAACCGTCGGGCAGGTGTACGTCGGCCACGCAGATGTCGCGCGGGCTGCCGACGCGGGGGCGGGCCTCCGCGATGGACGACGCCTCGATCACGTCACGTACTCCGAGGGCCCACAGATGGCGGGTCACGGTGGAGCGGACGCGCGGGTCGGCCACGACGACCATGGCCGTCGGCTTGTTCGGGCGGTAGGCGACCAGGCTTGCGGGCTGCTCGAGAAGAACGGACACCTAGGCCTCCTGGGGGAGTGGCGGGACGGCCGGCTCGGGGAAGGAAGCCGGTGCGAACCGTGCGGATGGTCACCCACTCCTTCGGCACGTCACCCGCCCGGCTTTAGGGAATGATCACGATTTGGTGAGTAACAATTCGGGCAATTCGGACGCACGATCGATCATCGGTTGATCAGAAGCCCGCAAGGGGTGCCGTCTTTCGACAATCCGCCCAGGTCTTCGATCAGTCGTTCTGCACCGCGCGCCGTCGCCGCAGGGCCGTACGGCCCCACGGCTATGGGTGGTGCGGACCGCGGCGCTGTGGCAGGGAGACCACGCCCGTCGCGGTGTCCGTCGGACCCACCGGCGGCAGCCCCGCGATCTGGCACAGCAGTTCGCACCACGCCGCCAGGTGCGCCGAAGTGTCCGGCACCCCGCCCACCCCCTCGCGCGGCGTCCACGAGGCCCTGATCTCGATCTGCGTGGCCGGACGCCGCTCCGCGAGCCCGCCGAAGTAGTGCGAGCCCGCCATGGTCACGGTGCCGCTCGCCTCCCCGTACGCCAGCCCGCGCGCTTCCAGGGCGCCGGTCAGCCAGGACCAGCAGACCTCGGGCAGCAGCGGATCCGCGGCCATCTCCGGCTCCAGCTCCGCGCGTACGAGCGTCACCAGCCGGAAGGTCCCCTGCCAGGCGTCGTGCCCGGCCGGATCGTGGAGCAGGATGAGCCTGCCGTCCGCCAGGTCGTCCTCGCCGTCCACCACCGCGGCCTCCAGCGCATAGGCGTGCGGCGCCAGCCTCTGGGGCGGTTTCGTGGGGTCGATCTCGATCCCCGGACGCAGCCGGGACTTCCTCAAGCCGTCGACCGCCCGCCGGAACGGGAGCGGGACGGAGCTCTCCTTCGCGCTGTCCATACCCTCGGCGCCATCTGAAAATCGTCCCTGAGCCGCAGCCATGCGGGGAAGACTAGGCGGAACGAGCGCCCGTGCGGCGCAGGGACACCCTCGCCGGGGCGGACACTTCTTCATACGTGCGAAGATTTGGGTCGTGAGCGCCAACACCCGCCCCACGGGCCAGCCGAGTCAGACGTACGATTCCGCCTTCCTGAAGGCGTGCCGGCGGGAGCCGGTGCCGCACACCCCGGTGTGGTTCATGCGGCAGGCGGGGCGCTCGCTCCCGGAGTACCGCAAGCTGCGCGAGGGCACGCAGATGCTGGAGTCCTGCATGCGGCCCGACCTGGTCACCGAGATCACGTTGCAGCCGGTGCGGCGCCACAAGGTGGACGCGGCGATCTTCTTCTCGGACATCGTGGTCCCGCTCAAGGCCATCGGTGTCGACCTGGACATCAAGCCGGGCATCGGCCCGGTCGTGGCCCAGCCGATCCGCCGCCGCGAGGACCTCGCACAGCTGCGCGACCTCACCCCCGAGGACGTCTCGTACGTCACCGAGGCGATCGGCATGCTCACGGGTGAACTGGGCTCCACGCCGTTGATCGGATTCGCGGGCGCGCCTTTCACCCTCGCGAGCTACCTGGTCGAGGGCGGACCCTCCAAGAACCACGAGCACACCAAGGCCCTGATGTACGGGGACCCGGAGCTGTGGGCCGACCTCCTGGACCGCCTCGCGGAGATCACCTCCGCCTTCCTGAAGGTCCAGATCGAGGCCGGCGCCTCCGCCGTCCAGCTCTTCGACTCCTGGGTCGGCGCGCTCGCCCCGGCGGACTACCGCCGCTCGGTGATGCCGGCGTCGGCGAAGGTCCTGGAGTCCGTCGCCTCGTACGGGGTCCCGCGCATCCACTTCGGTGTGGGCACCGGCGAGCTCCTCGGCCTCATGGGCGAGGCGGGCGCGGACGTCATGGGCGTCGACTACCGGGTCTCGCTGGACGAGGCCGTGCGCCGCGTCGGCCCCGGCAAGGCACTCCAGGGCAACCTGGACCCCGCGGTGCTCTTCTCCACCCCGGAGGCCGTCGAGGCCAAGACGGACGAGGTCCTCGCGGCCGCCGCCGGCCTGGAGGGCCACGTCTTCAACCTGGGCCACGGCGTCCTCCCGACGACCGACCCCGACGCGCTGACCCGCCTGGTGGACTACGTCCACACCAAGACCGCGCGCTGAGCTGCCCGAGCAAGATCGAAACGTCGGTACTGTGCCGCGCATGACATGGCACGGACCGACGTTTCGCATATCCGACGGAGAGAACATCGGCGGGGCCTGGTGCCTCGTGTGGCGCAAGCACGACTGGCTCGACGAGCAGTACCCCGAGCACCTCTTCGTCTACGCGGACGGCAGGATCTCCCTCGACCGGTTCGAGGCGACCGACCTGGCCGGACTGGGGAGGTGGCTCGCCTCCGGGAAGATCGCCCTGCACCGGGACCGGCCGGACGCGCCCGAGCCGTCCCCCGCCCCGCCGAAGTGGGAACAGCGCTACCCGGAACCCTGCACCGACGAGACCTTCCTCGCCGAGGTGGCGGACGAGATCGCCCGCCTGGCCGGACGGCCGAGGGCGGCCGACCGCTGCTGGGACGCCATCCGGGCCTACCGGGCCGAGCCGACGGAGGGCCGCCGGGCCGCGCTGCGGGACGCGTACCTCGCCGTCCCCGCCCACCTGCGGGTCTTCATGCTGGGCGACATGGATCTCCAGGACCGGCCGCTGCGGGTCCTGGTGACCGCTCTCGGCGAGCGCGTCGACGGGGACGGGCCCGAGGTGACGGAGCGGATGCACCAGGACTCCCTCGACTACTTCGCCCGTACGGACACGGCCGTCGCGGCGGCACGGGAGCGCGAAGCGGTCCTGCACGCCGACGACCCCACCGGCACCCCGCAGCCGCCGGTCGTCCTCACCCAGACCATGTACCCCGGGGGATGGCCCGACCGGCTCGGCGACTTCGCGCTGCGCAACGACTACGAGGCCCCCTTCAGCCACCGGGGCGAGACCTACCCGACGGTGGTCCACGGATACTGGGCCCTGTCCGCCGCCGACCGCGCCGACCACGACCTGATCCGCGCCGCCGCGACCGCCGACGAGGCCCGGGAACGGGGTGGACGGGCGGTCCGCCGCGCCGACTGGCCCGCCATGCGGCTCGCGGTCATGGCCGGGCTGCTGCGGGCCAAGTTCGACCAGCACCCCGAACTCGCCGAACTCCTGCTGGGCACGGGGCAGGCGGGCATCCTCTACACCGGCTTCCACGACTCCCCCTACTGGCGGGACGAGGGCCCCCGCGGCGGCCGGAACTGGACGGGCCGCCTGCTGGAGCTCATCCGCTCCGAGCTCGCCGTGCGCTAGCTCCTGCGGCGCATGACGCAACGCTGAACCCGGCGGGGCCGGACTGCCCGGAGGGCGATGTCAGCCCCGCCGGCGTCTGAGGCGCGGGTCCGGGCAGAGCCCGGGAAGGCGGCCCGCAGGGTTACACCCCGGCAGAGCGGACCGCGGACACCGCGCGGCGGGCCGCCACCAGGATCGGGTCCCAGACGGGGGAGAACGGCGGGGCGTAGCCCAGGTCCAGGGACACCACCTGGTCCACCGTCATTCCCGCCGTGAGGGCCACCGCCGCGATGTCCACCCGCTTCGCGGCCCCCGCGCCACCGACGATCTGGACCCCGAGGAGCCGGCCCGTGCGGCGTTCCGCCAGCATCTTCACCGTCATCTCCGCCGCGCCCGGGTAGTAGCCCGCCGTGTTCGTGGAGGTGATGGTGGCCGTCACGAACCGCAGGCCCGCCTCCAGCGCGTCCCGCTCGCGCAACCCCGTACGGGCGATCTCCAGGTCGCAGACCTTGCTGACCGCCGTACCGACCACCCCGGGGAAGGTCGCGTAGCCGCCGCCCACGCCCGAGCCGATGACCTGGCCGTGCTTGTTGGCGTGCGTGCCCAGCGGGATGTGCCGGGTGCGGCCCGCGACCAGGTCCAGGACCTCCACGCAGTCGCCGCCCGCCCAGATGTTCTCGTGGCCGCGGACGCGCATCGAGAGGTCCGTGAGGATGCCGCCCGACGGGCCGAGGGGGAGGCCGGCGGCGCGGGCGAGCGCGGTGCGCGGCTCCACGCCGATGCCGAGCACGACCACGTCCGCCTCGTACTCCTCGCCCGCCGAGGTGGCCACCGCACGGGCCCGGCCCTCCTCGTCGGTGAGGATCTTCGTCACCTCGGCGCGGGCGACCGTACGGATCCCCATGCGGTTCATCGCGCTGTGCACCAGGCCGCCCATGTCCGGGTCCAGCGTGGCCATCGGCTGTTCGCCCCGGTGCAGGACGGTGACCTCGTAGCCCCGCTCCACCAGCGCCTCGGCCATCTCCACGCCGATGTAGCCGGCGCCGACCACGACCGCCCGGCGGCCCTCGGTGCGCCGCAGGGTGTCCATCAGGCGCTGGCCGTCGTCCAGGGTCTGGATGCCGTGGACCCCGTGCGCGCCGATCCCGGGGAGCCGGGGGCGGACCGGGCGGGCGCCGGTCGCCAGGACGAGCTTGTCGTAGCCCGTCCAGGATTCGGACCCGGTACCCAGGTCGCGGGCACGCACCCGGGATCCGGGGAGGTCGAGCTCCACGACCTCGGTCCGCGTGCGCAGATCGATGTCCCGGGCGCGGTGCTCCTCGGGGGTGCGGGCGATCAGGTCGTCGCGCTCGGGGACCCGGCCGCCGACCCAGTACGGGATCCCGCACGCGGAGTACGAGGTGAAGTGCCCCCGCTCGAAGGCGACGATCTCCAGCTCCGCCGGGCCCTTGAGCCTGCGGGCCTGTGACGCGGCGGACATCCCCGCCGCGTCACCGCCGACCACCACCAGTCTTTCCGTCGCCATCGTCCGTACCGCCCCTTCACCACCATTGGATGGTGAACACGCTACGGCCGAACGCGCGTTCAGTCCTGTACGTCGGCCTCGGTGTCCGGAGCCGTCCGGGCCGCCGGCACCGTCACCCGCTTCGGAACCGGGCCCGTCCTCGGCGCCGCCGGACGCCACCGCCGGTACAGCCGGACCAGCAGCACCACCACCGCGGCCGTCAGCGCGAACGGCAGCACCGCACCCACCGCCACCGTCAGGTAGCGCAGGACCTTGGTGAAGACGTCCCAACCGCCACCCAGGGCGCCCAGGAAGGTGGGCTCCTTCTTCTTCTCCTTCTTCTCCGCCTCCGGCTTCGCCGCGGGCTCGGAGACCTCCAGCGTGATCGTGCCCAGCGAGGTCTGGTCCTTCAGCGCCGTCTGCTGCGCCAGCAGCGACTCCAGGTCGGACTGGCGGCGGGACAGCTCGCTCTCCAGCATCACCACCTCGCTCAGCGCCGAGGCCTTGCCCATCATCTCCCGCACCCGCGCCACGCTCGCCTGCTGCGAGGAGACGCGGCTGCCGATGTCGGCGACCTTCTCGGTGACGTCCTGCGCGTCGACCTTGCGGTGCAGGAGCTTCCCGCTGCCCTCCATCGCGCCGAGCACCGCGTCGTACTGTTCGCCCGGCACCCGCAGGGTCAGCGTCGAGGTCATGCGGCCGTCCTCGCCGCGCTTGGTGGACTCGTTGCCGACGTAGCCGCCCGCGCCGTCGGCGGCCGTGCGGGCCGCGGCGAGCGTCTTCTGGACGTCCTCCGTCTCGATGCCGAGCGTCGCCGTACGGATGACGTTCGGGCGGACCACGGCCGGCGGCCGGCCGTTCTTGTCGGCGGAGCCGGAGCCGGAGGCCCCCGCGGAACCCGCCGGCGCAGGGGCCGCCGCCGCGCCCTCCGGAGCCTTGCCGTCGGCGGCGGGCGCCACCGCCGCCTTGTCGTTCGAGGACCCCTGGCCGCTCGCGCCGCAGCCGGTGAGCGCGAGCGCCCCGGCCAGCGAGAGGGCGGCCAGGGCCGCTGCGGAACGGTGTCTGTCGAAGCTGCGCATCGCTGTAAACCCCCGAGGATCGGCTGGTGTTGCCGGTTCGACGTCCAGAGTCCCGTCGCAGGTTTCGAATCCACGGTCCCGGGCCGATCCCGATGCGGTCACGGTCCGGCCTCGGAGATCGATCTGAGACGATGTGTCCATGCACGAAGCGGACATGCGTACGGATCGGCCGGGCTCCTCCCCCCGGTCCACCGACTCCTCGGGCCACGTCGTCGTCATCGGGGGCGGCATCGCGGGCCTCGCGGCAGCCCACCGGCTGCTCGGCGAAGGCGTCCGCGTCACCCTGCTGGAGGCCGGACCGAGGCTCGGCGGCAAGCTGTACGCCGGTGAGCTCGCCGGCGCGCGCGTGGACCTCGGCGCCGAATCCATGCTCGCCCGCCGCCCCGAGGCGGTGGCGCTCGCCGAGGCCGTCGGGCTCGGCGAAGCCGTGCAGGCGCCCGCCACCGCCACCGCCCACCTGTGGACCCGCGGCGCGCTGCGGCCGATGCCGCGCGGCCACGTCATGGGCGTCCCCGGCGACCTGGGACCGCTCGCCGCCTCCGGGGTGCTCTCCGCCGAGGGCCTGGCCCGCATCGAGGCCGAGCGGACGCTGCCGCCCACCGAGATCGGCGAGGACGTCGCCGTCGGCGAGTACGTCGCGGCCCGCCTCGGCCGCGAGGTCGTCGACCGGCTGGTGGAACCGCTGCTCGGCGGGGTCTACGCGGGCGACGCCTACCGGATCTCCATGCGGGCCGCCGTGCCCCAGCTCTTCGAGGCCGCCCGCACGCACGCCCTCCTCGGCGACGGCGTACGCGAACTGCAGCGCCGGGCGGAGGCGGCGCCCCAGCAGGCCGGCCCCGTCTTCGCCGGTATCGAGGGCGGCATCGGACGGCTCCCGCTCGCCGTGGCCGAGGCCTGCCGGGCGGCCGGGGCGCGGCTCGTCACCGGCGCCCCCGTCCGCGAGGTCGCCCGTACCGCCGAAGGCTGGCGGGTGGTGGCCGATGCCGAGGTCATCGAGGCCGACGCCGTGATCCTGGCCACCCCGGCCGGGGCCGCCGCGCGCCTGCTGGACGGGCTCGCGCCGGCCGCGGCCGCCGAGCTGCGCGGGGTCGAGTACGCCTCGATGGCCCTGATCACGATGGCCTTCCGCCGCTCGGACCTGCCGGCGGCCGTCTCCGGCGGCGGCGCCAGCGGATTCCTCGTGCCGCCCGTCGACGGCCGGACCATCAAGGCCTCCACCTTCTCCAGCAACAAGTGGGCCTGGGCCGGAGCGGATCCGGAGCTCTTCCTGCTGCGCACCTCGGTGGGCCGGTACGCCGACGAGAGCGACCTGCTGCGCGAGGACGGCGAGCTCGTCGACGTCTCCCTCGCCGACCTCGGCGCGGCCGTGGGCCTGGTGGCCCGGCCGGTCGCCTCCACCGTCACCCGCTGGGACGGCGGACTGCCCCAGTACCCGGTCGGCCACCTCGACCGCGTCGCCCGGATCCGCGGCGCCGTCGCAGCCCTGCCGGGCCTCGCGGTGTGCGGCGCGGTCTACGACGGCGTGGGCATTCCGGCCTGCATCGCGAGCGCCGGCAGGGCCGCGGAAGCAGTGATCGCCGCGCTGGGTGCGCGTACGGCACCCCTGGCACCGACCACTGATCAGCGCACGGGACAATAGGCACATGACTGCACCAGAGAAGATTCCCAACGCGGGGAAGAAGGCGAAGGACCTCAACGAGGTCATCCGCTACACCCTGTGGTCCGTCTTCAAGCTGAAGGACGTTCTTCCCGAGGACCGGAGCGGCTACGCCGACGAGGTCCAGGAGCTCTTCGACCAGCTGGGCGCCAAGGACATCACCGTCCGCGGCACCTACGACGTCTCCGGCCTGCGCGCCGACGCCGACGTCATGATCTGGTGGCACGCCGAGACGGCTGACGAGCTGCAGACCGCCTACAACCTGTTCCGCCGCACCAGGCTGGGCCGCGCGCTGGAGCCGGTGTGGTCGAACATGGCCCTGCACCGCCCGGCCGAGTTCAACAAGTCGCACATTCCGGCCTTCCTGGCCGACGAGGTCGCCCGCGACTACGTCAGCGTGTACCCCTTCGTGCGCAGTTACGACTGGTACCTGCTGCCCGACGAGGACCGCCGCCGTATGCTCGCCGACCACGGCAAGATGGCGCGTGGCTACCCCGACGTGCGCGCCAACACCGTCGCGTCCTTCTCGCTGGGCGACTACGAGTGGATGCTGGCCTTCGAGGCGGACGAGCTGTACCGCATCGTCGACCTCATGCGTCACCTGCGGGCCTCCGAGGCGCGTATGCACGTCCGTGAAGAGGTGCCCTTCTACACCGGGCGCCGCAAGTCCGTCGCCGACCTGGTCGCCGGGCTCGCCTGATACCTCCCCTGGGGGGAAGGACCGGAGGACGACCACACCGTCAGGTGAGTTCCTCCGGTGGATCGGGAGGCTGGTCCGAAAGACGGCCCCTGCCCCCGAAACGACGCAGCCGGAGATCCCGCCCGGAAGTTCAGACGACTGGTGGCAGCAGCGCCCTGCGGGCGCTCGCTGCCCGGTCGTCCAGCGACACCGGTGCGGGCTCCGGATGCGGCGCGCACGTGACGCGCCACCCCGGGGTGGCGCCCGTCAGCAGATACCGCTCCACGTGGCGGTCCACGCAGTGATTGCGCCCGCCGACCACTCCGTGCGAGCCGGCCCCCGCCTCCGTCACCAGTGAAGCCCCGGCGCCGAGCCGCCGCTGGAGTTCCAGCGCGCCCGGGTACGGGGTCGCCCCGTCCCGCTCCGCCGCGACCACCAGGGTCGGCGGCAGCCGCTCCGGCTGGACCCCGACCGCCACCGGCCGCTGCCGCTCGCGCACCGGCCAGGAGGCGCACGGCAGGTTGATGAAGGCGTTGGCCCAGGTCTCGAAGGGGGCCCTGCGGGCCAGTTCGGTGTGGTCGCGGTCCCAGGTCTCCCAGTCCGCGGGCCACGAGGCGTCGTTGCACAGCACCGCCGTGTACACCGCCGTCGCGTTCTCGGCCCCGGCCGCCGTCTCCGGGTCGGGGTCGGGGGCGGCCTGGGTGGTGAGCGGCGCCGGATCGCCGCGCAGGTGGGCCGCGAGGGCCGCCGCCCGGTCCGGCCACACGTCGTCGTAGTACGCGGCCTGGAGGTAGGCGGCCCGGAGCTCGCCGGTGCCGACGACCCCGCCCGCCGGTTTACGGGCCACCGCGTCCCGGACGCGTTCGTAGCTCGCCTGCACGGCCGCGGGGGTGGCGCCGAGGCCGTACGTGTCGTGGTGCCGGGCCGCCCATGCGCGGAAGTCGTACCAGCGGCGCTCGAAGCCGGCGGACTGGTCCAGGTTGTTGCGGTACCAGATGCGGCGCGGGTCGGGATCGACGGCCGAGTCGAGGACCATCCGGCGGACCCGGCCCGGGTACAGGGTCGCGTAGACGGCCCCGAGGTAGGTGCCGTACGAGGCACCCGTGAAGCTCAGCTTCCGCTCGCCGAGCGCGGCCCGCAGGACGTCCAGATCGCGGACGTTGTTGAGCGTCGTGTAGTACGGCAGGGCCGCGCCGGCCCGCCGCGCGCAGCCGCGGGCGTAGGCCCGGGCGGCCGCGAGGCGTTGCCTCTTGTACGCCGGGGAGGGCTCGGCCGGTACCCGGGTGGGGCCCGCGGCCCGGGTGGCGGGGTCCTGGCAGGACAGCGGGGCGGAGCGGCCCACGCCGCGCGGGGCGTAGCCGACGAGGTCGTAGGCGGCGGCGATCCGCTCCCAGCCCGGCAGGTCGGCGACGAGCGGGAAGTACATGCCGGAGGCTCCCGGGCCGCCGGGGTTGTGGACCAGCGCGCCCTGGCGGACGGCGTCGCGGGCGCCGGTGGCGGCGATCCGGCTGACGGTGAGGGAGATCTGCGGGCCGTCGGGGCGGGCGTAGTCGAGCGGTACGCGCAGGGTGGCGCACCGGATCGGGCCGGGGAGGTCCTCGGCCTCGGGGCACCGGCCGAAGCCGAGGCCGTCACTGCCCCGGGCCGCGGCGCGGCGGGCGACGAGGGCGGCGCCGGCGGCCTCGGCCGCCGTCCCGCCGAGGGGGCCGGGCGGGGCGCTCGGTGCGGCGTGGGCCGGCCGGTGGGCCGGGGCGCAGAGGAGGAGGGAGAGCGCCGCCACGGCGGCTGTGCGCCCCGCCAGGCCGTCTCTTCCGGATCCTGCCGGGCCCGCGGCGCCGGGCACCGCACCTCGCTGCGTTGTCGGGCCCGCCCCAGGACGTCCAGTACAAGGACGCCCCTCCGCCTTGCAAGGACGACCTTCCGCCTTGCGATGCACGGCACCGGACGCCGCGGGCTCGGCCGACAAGATCCGAAAGAGACGGCCCAGTCCCGTCCGCATGGCGGCCCCTTCCTCTCATCCGATGAACCGATGAGAGGCCTGGGTTCCGCACTTGTAAAGGATCATCGCCGGGTGTCGGCGCCGGTGGTCCCGTTGCCGCGTTTTCCGCCCCCGGTTGCCGTACCCACGGCGGTCAGGAGCTGCTGCTGCCGCAGCTGGAGCCGGACGAGCTGCTGCAGCTCGACGAACTGCTGCAGCTGGAGCTGCTGCTCGAGCAGCTGGAACCGCCTCCGGAGGAGCCGCAGCCGCTTCCCGAGGAGCCGCAGCCCGAACCGCCGCCGCAGCCCGAACCGCTGCCGCAGCTCGACCCGCCCCCGCCCCCGCCGTCGCTCCCGGCGCACCAGAGGATCGGCAGCACCTCGGCCCCGGACCAGTGCGTTGAGCCGGCCGTGCCGTGGGAGCGCGTGTGCGACTGGGCCGCGGCCAGCCGGGTACCGCGCACGGCGGGCACCAACTGCTGGCGCAGGTAGGGGTCCCGCAGGCCGCGCAGCCCGAACAGCGCGGTCTGCACGTGCGGGGTCCGGTCGTTCAGGTGGGCGGAGCGGACCGCGCGCAGGGCCCGCGCCCCGGCCCCGGTGACCCGGCTCTTGGCGCGGGCCGCGCAGACCAGGCCCACGACGATGCCGCCCACCAGGGCGAACAGCACCTTCACGATGAACGGCACCGCGTAGCCGGAGTCGAAGGCGAGCGCGACGAAGGTCAGCACCATCGACACCGGGAACAGCAGCGCGCACACCAGGGCCTGGATCAGCCCCCAGCGACGCCAGCGCCGCAGCCCGGACCCGGGCGGGGTGATCAGCCCGCGGGCGGCCAGTGCGTCCCCGATCTCCTGCACGGCCGGGTCGCACATGGCGGCGTAGCGCACCTGGTAGAGCCATCCCGAGGGCGCCCCCCGGTGGGCCTGGAGGACGGCCCGCTCGGCGGGGTCGGTGGCCCGCGCCCCGGGGTGCACCTGGACGATGCCCGGACCGCCGACCACCAGCCGGCCGTCCCCGAGCATCGAGACGAGCGCGGCGTCCACGACGGTGCCGGGGCCGCCCACCACGAAGGCGGCCTCGGACAGGTCGTGCAGGCCGGGGGCGGGTCCGGCGGGCGCGGACCGGGACCGGCGGAGCCCGGTGATCAGCAGGAGGGAGGACGTGAGGACGGCGATCCAGATCGCCACGGCGAGGAGGTTCATGCCGCTCTCCCCGCGAGCGACCGGGCCCAGCGCACGATCCGGCGGGGCGGTTTGGCCCCGGCCCGGTCCCGCCACCAGGCGGTGAGCCTGCGCCGGGCGGCCGGATCGGCCGGCAGGTCCCGGATCAGCAGGTCCTCGGCGAAGTCCAGCGCGTCCCGGCGGTACCCGGCGGTCATCGGGCGGCCCTTGGCGTAGGAGAGGAAGGCCTCGCGGTACGGGTCCGGGCCGCCCAGGATCGAGGGCAGCTCGGGAGCCAGCTTCGCCACCACGTCGGCCCGCTTGGCGGCCAGCGCCCGGGCCTGCACCCGGATCCGCCGGCGGTCGAAGCCCTCGGGCACGGGGGTCCCGGCCACCAGCGCGGACAGCAGCGCGGCCTGCCCGAGCGCCACCCCGGTCCGGGCCGCCTCCTCGACCGGACGCGGCTCGGCGGGCGCAGGGCGGGACCCGGCGACCGCGACGGCCGGTTGCTCGGGGGTGGGCGGCCGCTCGGGGGTGGGCGGCCGCTCGGGGGCGGGTGGTCCCGCCGTCACCACCGCGCGGATCGCGGCCAGTTCTCCGGCGAGCTCCGCCTCCGCGGGGAAGTCGTCGTCCCGCTCCAGCAGGACGCCGGGCGGGTCCACCCGGGAGCGCAGCTCGGCCAGCAGGTCGAGCACCACCGGCGGGACCGGGTGCGCGTGGGTGTCGTGCCAGACGCCGCCCCGTTCGATCCCGCCCGCCACGTGCACGTACGCGAGTGCCTCCAGCGGGATCGCATCCAGCACGGCCGCCGGGTCCTCGCCCCGGTTGACCCGATTGGTGTGCAGGTTGGCCACGTCGATGAGCAGCCGGACCCCGGTCCGCTCGACCAGCTCCGTGAGGAACTGCCCTTCGGTCAGCTCCTCGCCCGGCCAGGAGAACAGCGCGGCGATGTTCTCCAGGGCCAGTGGCACGGGCAGGGCGTCCTGCGCGATCCGTACGTTCTCGCACAGCACGTCCAGCGCGTCGCGGGTGCGCGGCACCGGCAGCAGGTGCCCGGCCTCCAGCACCGGCGAGGAGGTCCGTACGAAGGCGATGTGCTCGGTGACGAGCGGCGCCCCCAGCGCCACTGCCCGCTCGCCGAGTGCCGCCAGCTTCGCGGGATCGGGGCGGTCCGCCCCGCCGAGGCCGAGCGAGACCCCGTGCGGCACCACGCGGGTGCCCCGCTCGCGCAGCCGCTGCAGGGACTCGGGCAGGTGGCCCGGGCATACGTTCTCGGCCACCACCTCGACCCAGTCCAGGCCGGTCAGCCGCTCGACGGCGTCCGCGATCTCCGGCCGCCAGCCGATGCCCACCCCCAGGTGTGCCATGGGTTTCATGTCCCCTCGCCCCCTCTCGTCGCACCGTGTGCCGATGTCATGGCCCCGGCGGAGTCCCGCCAACCCGCAGGAGGGGACGTTCAGAGGAACATTTGAGGTTCCCGCCGGCCGACGCGGAGCCCGGCCGTCGGAGCCGGGCCGTCGGAGCCGGGCTGTCGGAGCCCAGCTGTCAGAGCCGGGCCCGCAGCGCCGGATGGTCGGCGACCACCGTCGCGCTGCCCGGCGCGATCTCGGTGAACCCGGCGTCGCGGACCACCGGGAGCCCGCTCCCGCTCAGCTCCGCCCACCGCTCCCGCGGGGCCGTCCGCACCGCCAGCCGGAAACCGGACTCCTGCCAGGCGGCCCGCTCCGCCCCCGTCAGCTCCCACCACGCCAGCTGCGCCGCGTGGCCGGCCTGGGCCATGGTCTTGCCGGCCGACATGTCCAGGCCCGGGTTGAGCCACAGTACGGGCAGGTCCGGCTCCGTGGCCGCGGCGACCGGTTCCGGGTCGTCCAGATCGGTGCCCGACACCTGGAGCTTGGCCAGCTCCTTGGGCCAGCCGTCGAGGGGCACCGGCGGGAAGACCCGTACCTGCGCGGCGGCCCCGTGGACCGTGACGCCCGGCAGGGTCTCCGCCTTGCGCCACTCCGCCCCGCGGGCCCGCCGGACCACCTTGCGGATCCGGGCGTCCTGCCAGTCGCGGACCGCCGCCGCCCACTCGCCCTCGCCCTGCGCCCGCTCGTCGGTGAGCAGGACCAGCACCGCGCGGGCCGCCGTCTCCAGGGCGTCGGTCCGGGCGGGCGGCTCGGCCTTCTCGATCCGCACCACCAGCGGCAGCACGAACTGCGGGGCCTCGTCGCGCCGTACGTGCTCCTGCCGGAAGGGACTGTCCTCGCCGACCGCGGGGACGTCGGAGATGTCGTTGGTGTGCTGGCTGCTCATCCCGCCAAGGATGCCAGCCTCCACCTTCAGGATGACGCCCCGGGTGGGCGGCCCGGGTGAGGATCGCAGCCATGAAGAGTGACCTTTTCGCATCCGAGAACCTGGCCCAGGCGGCCGTCGCCCCCGGTATGAGCCTGCAGAACGCCAAGTCGGTGAAGTACAACGTCAACGGTGAAATGCTGGCCCGCCAGGGCTCGATGGTCGCCTTCCGCGGCAACCTCCAGTTCGAGCGCAAGGGACAGGGCATAGGCGGCATGCTCAAGCGCGCCGTCACGGGCGAGGGCCTCGCGCTCATGTCCGTACGCGGCCAGGGCGAGGCCTGGTTCGCCCACCGGGCCGGCAACTGCTTCGTCATCGACTTCGAGCCGGGTGACGCCCTCACCATCAACGGCCGCAACGTGCTCTGCTTCGACACCACCCTGTCCTACGAGATCAAGATGGTGAAGGGCGCCGGGATGACCGGAGGCGGCCTCTTCAACAGCCTCTTCACCGGCACCGGCAAGCTCGCCGTCGTCTGCGACGGCCACCCGATCATCATCCCCGTCACCGCGCAGGCACCGGTCTACGTGGACACGGACGCGGTGGTCGGCTGGAGCGCGCAGCTGGAGACGGGCCTGCACCGCTCCCAGTCGGTCGGCTCGATGATCCGCGGCGGCTCCGGCGAGGCGGTCCAGCTGAAGCTGAGCGGCGAGGGCTTCGTCATCGTCCGCCCGAGCGAGGCCACCGAGACGGCGGCCGCGCACTGAACCTGACCGGTGTGGGCCGCCGCTACGGACGGCGCCGGCCCTGGGTGCTGCGGGGGATCACCCTGGAACTCCCGCGCGGCGCCCTCGTACGGATCGAGGGCGGCAACGGCGGCGGCAAGTCCACCCTGCTGCGGCTCCTCGCGGGGATCGACGCCCCGACCGAGGGGCGCATCACGGGCCGCCCGCCCCGCACGGGCTACGTTCCCGAACGCTTCCCGGCGGCGCTGCCGCTCACGGCCGCCTCCTACCTGACCCACCTGGGGCGGGTGCACGGACTGCCGCGCGCCGAGGCCGCCCGCCGGGCGGCCGACCGGCTGGAGCGGTTCGGCGCCGCCGCGTACGCCCGCACCCCGATGGTCGAACTGTCCAAGGGGAGCAGCCAGAAGGTGGCCGTCGCCCAGGCCCTGCTCGCCGAACCGGGGCTGCTCGTCCTCGACGAGGCGTGGACCGGCCTGGACGCTCCCGCCCGGGCCGAACTGGACCGCGCCGTCGCCGAGCGCACCGCCGCCGGAGGCACCGTCGTGTTCGTCGACCACGACCCGCGGCGGCTCGCGGGCGCTGCCGACGCCCACCACCGGATCGAGGGCGGGACCCTCGTCCCCGGCTCCGTTACGGCCGGACCCCGCGTACGGATCCACGCGGTCGGTCCGCCCGGCGGCCCGCTGCCCCCGGGCCCGGGCGTCGCGCCCGCTCCCGGCGGGGGAGTCCTGCTCACCGTGGACGCCGAACACTCCGACGCCCTCCTGCGCGAACTGCTCACCGCCCGGCCGCCCTGGCACATCCGCACCGTGGAGGAACTCCGGTGACCGCCCTGCTCCGTTACCAGGGCGCCCTGCTCCTGCGCTCGCAGCGATGGCTCGCGCCCCTGATCACGTACGCCGCCTTCGTGGCCGCCGGGATCCGCCCGGGCGACCCGGCGCTGGACTCCCTCGGGTTCGCGGCCGCCGGCCTGGTCCCGACCACCGCCTGGCTGGTCCGGATCTCCGTGACCGGCGAACCCGATGCGGCCCGCGACTGCACGGCCGCAGCGGCCGGGCCCGTACGGGTGCACGCGGCGGCCCTGCTCACCGGCCTGGCCGGGGCGCTGCTCGCCGGAGCCGCGGCTGCTGCCGTGGCCCTGCTGATCGGTGACCGGGCCGGAGCCGGCGCCGGCCCGGCCGCCCTCGCCGGAGCCCTCGCGGTGGCGGCCTGCGCCCTGACCGGCGCGGCCGTGGGCGCCCTGTGCAGCCGGCCGCTGGTCCGGCGTCGCGGCTACGCCGTCCTGGCCGGGACCCTCGGTTCCCTGCTGGCCTGGCTGCTCGCCTTCTCCCCGGCCCGCGGCGCGGTGTCCGCGCTGGTCACCGCGGCCCGCTCGGGAACGGCGCCGCTGCCGCTCGCACCCCTGGCGGGTGCGCTGCTGCTGGCCGCCGCGGCAGGCGCGGCGGCCAGCCTGACCGCCGCGCGCAGGAGTTAGCGCACGCTCGCGGGGGAAGAGCCGCCCGGGGCGAGGAGACGGGGTGGGCCGGTGCCGTCCGCCGGGACCGACCAGATGTCGCTCGCGCGGCCGTCCTGTCCGGGCAGGGCGTAGGCGAGGGTCGAGTCGTCGAGCCAGGCGGCCTGGTCGTCGACGCTGTGCGGTTCGGCCAGTGGCTGCTCGCGCATCGTCGCCAGGTTCAGGACGTACAGCCGCCAGGGTGCCCGGAGGTCGTCGGAGACCTTCTTCTTGAAGGCGATGCGGGCGCCGTCCGGGGACAGCGAGGGACACTCGGCGTTCTCCCGCAGCGCCTTCGCCGACCAGGCGCGCAGGTCGCCCTCGACCAGGTGGGTGGCGCCCCGGGTCGAGACGGTGGCGTAGAAGCGGTTGTCGTCGGCGGCGAAGGTCACGCCCCAGTAGTTGACGTCGGAGTCGTGGTGACGGGCCCCGCCGAGGGTCAGCGGGATCTGCTCGATCGACTTGATCAGGTAGCCGGTGCGCAGGTCCAGGATCGCCGTCCGGGTGGAGAACGCGGCGGTGTTGTAGGAGTCCCCGGTCGTGAAGGTGGTCCAGGACAGGATCCGGCCCGATGCCGAGACGCGGGCCCGGTTCGGGATGCCGGGAACGGTCACTCTGCGGATCTCCCGCAGCCCCCGGTCGAGTACGAGCGCCTCGGTACGGGCCGGGACCCCGGGCAGCTTGCGCAGGCACAGGGCGTGGTCCCCGGCGGTGTGGAAGCGGTCGCAGGACGGGCCGCCGGTCACGCGGGGCAGACCCGAGCCGGGTTGGCGCGCGACCCGCCCGCCGGCCGTGTCCCGGAAGTAGAGGCCCGGTTCCTCGATCCGGAAGGAGGCGTCGGCCTGCTGCCCGGGCGGCCGTTCGCGGTGCCGCGCGTGGAGTACGTACCCCAGCGAGCCGCCCGCCAGCAGCAGGACCGCGGTGACGGTGAGGGCGAGGCGGAGCCGACGGGAGAGGGAGTTCACGGGGCCTCCGGTGCGGTCGGGGAAGTGGCGGGCAGGTCGGCGGGCATGATGCGCGAGGCGGCCGCGAGCGCCCCGGCCAGCGCGAGGGCCGCGGTCCAGAGGGCGGGCCCGGACCCCCAGAGGGTCCAGGCCGCCCCGAATCCGGCGGCGCCCAGCAGCCGGGCCAGCGCCTGGCCGGTCTGCAGCACGGCGAGCCCGCCCGCCCGGCCGGCCACGGGCAGCGCGGGCGCGGCGAGCGCCATCAGGACCCCGTCGGTGGTGGCGTAGAAGACGCCCAGCAGGGCGAGCACCCCCACGACGGTCGGCGGGGAGACGGGGGCGAGCAGCAGGACGTACGCGCCGAGCAGGGCGGCGTGCCCGATCAGGAAGGCCGTCCGGCGGCCGGTGCGGTCGGCGAGGCGGCCCGCGGGGACGGCGAGCAGCAGGTAGACGGCGGCGGCCCCGAGCGGAAGCAGTGTGAACAGCGCGGGCGGCAGGTCGAGTCCGCGCAGGAGCAGCAGGTAGAGGAAGGCATCGCCGATGGTGGTGGCGCCGAGTACAGCCGAGGCGTACAGCACGCGGCGGAAGGCCGGATCGCGCAGGACCGAGGGACGCGGTGGGGCGGCCCGGGGCGCGGGGGGCGCCGCGGCGGCCGGACCGGGCGCGGCCGGGACGTGCACCACGAGCAGGAGCACGCCGAGCAGGCCGATGCAGAAACTGACGGCGAACACCGCGTCATAGGCGTCGGCGGTGGCCCACAGCACGGCGAACGCGGCGAGCGGCCCCAGCAGGGCACCCGTGGTGTCCATGGCGCGGTGCACGCCGAAGGACCGGCCGAGGGTCTCCGGGGGCCCGCTGAGCGAGATCAGGGCGTCGCGCGGTGCGGTACGGATGCCCTTGCCGAGCCGGTCGGCGGCGATCGCCGCGGCGATCGCGCCGGTGGCGCTCCCGGCGAGGAGCAGCCCGAGCCGCGAGAGCGCGGAGAGCAGGTACCCGGCGCCGGCGACCCGCTTGTGGTGGCCGCGGCGGTCGGCGAGCCGGCCCCCGAGCAGCCGTACGAGTGCGGTGGCCCCGTTGAACATGCCGTCCAGGAAGCCGAACTGGAGGGGGGTCAGGCCCAGGCCGAGGACGAGGTAGAGCGGCAGTACCGCCGCGACCATCTCGGAGGAGACGTCGGTGACGAGGCTGACCGCGCCGAGCGCGAGGACGGTGGCGGGGACGCGCCGCCGGGCCCCTGGGGTGCGGGGCGGCGCGTCCGGGCGGCCGTTGGCGGCCAGGTACATCAGTGGCAGCTGTACTTCGGGCTCGTGTCCTTGACCTGGCCGTCGGTGGCGACGTAGGTCCACCCGTAGCCGGAGTCGGTGAAGTCCAGTTTCACCACGCCGTACGGTCCGCTGATGCGCTTCTGGCTGTTGGGCTGGACCTCCTCGATCGGGTAGGGCTCGGCGCCGCCCATCCCGCCGACGATCTCCACGATCCCGTCGGTGGTCGCCCGGCCCTCGGGGTTCTGCGGGGCGAACCGCTCGTAGTGGTGGTCGTGCCCGTTCAGGACCAGGTCGGCCTTGGCGGCGTACAGGATCTTCCAGACCGGCTTGGAGACGGGATCGTTGCCGTGTCCGCCGGACGAGTAGAGCGGGTGGTGCCAGTAGGCCGCGACGCACTGCCTGGTGTTGGCGGCGAGGTCGGCCTTCAGCCAGTTGAGCTGGGCGGCCTGGTCGAAGGAATTGGAGTCGAGGGCGACGAAGTGCCAGTTGCCCTCGTCGAAGCTGTAGTAGCTCTTGCCCTGGGGGTAGGCGATGCTCCCGAAGTACGACTTGTACCCGGCGAGCGGGCCGGCCGGGTCGTACGTCTCGTGGTTGCCGGGGACCGGGCGGGTCCTGGCCTTGAAGGCGCCCCAGCTCTTGTCGTAGTAGGCGCGGTAGTCGGACAGCCGGGCGTCGTCGTACTGGTTGTCGCCCATCGTCAGGTAGAACTTCGGGTCGATCCGCTGGGCGAGCGCGGCCGTTTTGGGGTGTGCGCAGCCGCTGTCGGACGCCGTGCACTGCGCGGCGATGTCACCGGCGGCGACGACCGTGAAGGAGCCGCCGGGCGGCGGCCCGCCGTCGACGGCGCCGTACACCTCGGCCTCGAAGAGCGAGTAGCCGTACGAGGTTCCGCGCGCGGTGCCCTGGACGCGCAGGTACCGGCCCTTGCCGGACAGGCCGGTCCAGTCGTCGACGCCGCCGTTGCCGGCGGCTTCGGTGGCGAGCGCCGTCCAGGCGGCGCCGTCGGCGGACACCTCGACGCGGTACGCCCGGGCGTAGGCCGCCTCCCAGGTGAGGCGCACCCGCGAGACGGTGGCGAGGGAGCCGAGGTCGACCCGGATCCACTGGGGGTCCTTGCCCTCGGTGCTGGCCCAGCGGGTGGCCGGGTCGCCGTCGAAGGCGTTCTTCGCGGAGAGCGAGGAGCTCTCGGTGGAGGACGCGGTGGCCGGCTTGCCGCGGGATATGAGGGGATCGGTGGCGGCCCCGGCCCGTTCGGGCCAGGCCATGAGCAGCGCGCCGACGAGCGCGAGTGCGGCGACGCCGGTGAGGAGGAGGGTGCGGAGTCCGCCGCGTAACAGCGGGGGATGAGCGGAGGCGTTCAGGCGCATACCTGGAACTCCCTGCCTTGAGGGGCGGTGAGAGCTGGACACTGGCGCGGGGCGCCGCACCCGCCCGCGGGCGGGCAGGGGACGGCGCCACGGCGGCCGGGTCAGAGCTCTCTCGCTGAGCGCGTCATGCCCGTGGGGGTGGGCACCGCGCCGAGCCGCCGCCCGGGACACTAACAGGAAGGAAACTTTCCTACCAGTGTGCGGACGGCAGTGGTGCGAGGCCGTTCCCGGCAGCGGTTCCGCGCCCCCGGCGGGTAGGCTCGCAGGTATGGACCCGTCGGACGAGACCCCGTCGTACTGCCCGGCTCCAGCCGCCCCGGCCGGACGGGTGCCGGGACCGCCCTACGCGGACTGCCTGGAGTGCGGCAAGCCCACCGAGTACGGGGTCGCGACCCCGGGCGTGGTGCTCTGCCCGGTGTGCGAGTGGCAGGACGCCCAGCGCACCGCCTGCTCCGGCTAGGCGGTCTCCAGCTCCTACTTGCCGATCAGCTCGGAGACCTTCACGAAGCGGTAGCCGCGCTTGCGCAGCTCCGGGACGATCCGCTGCACGGCCTCCTCGGTGACCGGGGCGGCGCTGCGGGTGCAGTGCATGACCACCACCGAACCGGGCTTCACCCCGGAGAGCACCTGCTCGGCCACGGCGACCGGGTCCTTGGCGAAGGCGTCCCCGCTGACCACGTCCCACTGGACGGCCGTGACCTTGGCCGTGGACACGGCCCGCAGCGCCTGGTCGTCGTAGCAACCGCCGGGGAAGCGGAAGTACGGGACGGTGTTGACGGCGCCCGCCTGCCGGAAGGCGGCGAAGGCCCGGTCCACGTCGGCGCGGGCGGCCGCGGCGTCGAGCGCGGGAAGCCCGTAGCAGGGGGACGTGAAGGCGTGGTGGCTGTACGAGTGGTTCGCGATCTCGAAGTTCGGGTCGGTGCCGATCGACTTCGCCTGGTCCGGGTACTCCTCGGCCCAGCGGCCCGTCATGAAGATCGTCGACGGCACCTTCAGGGTGCGCAGGGTCGAGATCAGCGCGGGGTTGTCGAAGTGCTCCCCGCCTTCGGCGCGCGGCCCCTGATCGGAGGTCATATCGGCGTCGAAGGTCAGCGCCACGGTCTTGTCCGTCTGCTGCTTCGCCCGTTCGAAGACGGGGGTCAGGCCGTTCGGGCCCGGTGCCATGGTCGGGGGCTTGGCGGGCGCACCGGCCTGCGGGGCGGCGGCGGGCGATCCGGAGGCCGAAGGAGACGTGGACGCGGAGGCGGAGCCCGGGGCGGCGGGGGTGCCCATACGGGCGGCCTCGCGGCCGGCGTCCGGCGCGCCGGCGCCGCCCCCGCATCCCGCGAGGACGGCGCCGAGCATCGCCGTGGCAGCTGCAGCAGCTACTTTTCGTACGGAATTGGTCACGTACGCAAACTATATGACTAACTGATGAGAAGAATGAACGACAGGCGGTCGGGCGGAACTCACCCCGCCAGCAGCAGCTTGCGGCACTCCTCGATGTCGAATTCCCCCTTCGGATACCGCGGATCGAGGTCTTCCAGGTGCTCCCGCAGCAGGGTGCTGATCGCCCAGTTGCGGTACCACTTGCGGTCCGCGGGCACCACGTACCAGGGCGCCGCCTCCGTGGAGCAGCGTTCCAGCGCCACCTCGTACGCCTCCTGGTACGCGGGCCACATGGTGCGCTCCTCGATGTCGCCCACGTTGAACTTCCAGTGCTTGTCCGGATCGTCCAGCCGCTCCAGGAGCCGCCGCCGCTGTTCCTCGTGGCCGATGTGGAGGAAGACCTTCACCACGGTCACCCCGTCGTCGGCGAGGGCCTTCTCGAACCGGTTGATCTGGGCGTACCGGGCGCGCACCCGGTTGCGCGGCACCAGCTCGCGGACCCGGGCGATGAGTACGTCCTCGTAGTGGGACCGGTCGAAGATGCCGATCTCGCCCGGGAGGGGGAGTTCCTGCTTGATCCGCCACAGGAAGGGGTGGCTCAGCTCCTCGGCCGTGGGCGACTTGAACGCCTTGATCCGGCAGCCGGAGGGGTTGAACATGCCGATCACGTGCTTGAGCGTGCCGCCCTTGCCGCTGGTGTCCATGCCCTGGAGGACGAGCAGCACCCGGCGGCGGTCCCCGGCGGTGCTGGCCGCGTAGAGCCGCTCCTGGAGGGAGGCGAGCGGCTGCGCCAGCAGGGCGGTGGCCGCCAGCCCGGCCGCCTTGCCGCCGGGGCCGCCGGGGCCGCCGGGGGTGGCGGAGGGGTCGAGGCGGCTCAGGTCCGGCCGGTCGCCCGGGGTCACGCGCAGCAGCTCGCGCAGCGGACGGGCCCCGGCGCCGTCGGCCCCGGACCGCTTCCCGGCCTTCCCGGCCTTCCCGGCCTGCACGCCCTTCGCGGAGTCCTCCTGCTTCTTCTCCCGCTTCTCGGGCTTCGCCGCTTTCCGTTTCCCGTCGCGCTTCTCGTTCTGCTTCCCGGCCATCGCTGACCACCCCAATCCCGTCGGTTCCGTACGATCTTCCAGCAGACCGAACAGGAGCGCGAGGTCAGTGCCAGGGCCCCGTCACCGCGAACGTGGTGCCGGGCGTGTAGGCGTTCACGTACATCGTGCGCCCGTCGGGGGAGAAGGTGACCCCGGCGAACTCCCCCCACTCCGGGGCCCCGGGCCGCCCGATGTCCTCGGCGTTGCGGGCCATCGGGTAGACCTCGCCGCCCGTCGTCACCCCGAAGACGTACTGCGCCCCGCCGCCGTCCTCGCAGACCATCAGCCCGCCGTCCGGGGCCAGGCAGATGTTGTCGGGGGAGTCCCCGGGCAGCGCGATGTCGGCGGCCGGGCCGAACACCACGTCCAGCCGCAGCACCGAGCGCCGCGGATCGTAGAACCACACCTGCCCGTGGTGGTCGGCCGCCGCCCCCTCGGAGCTCCGGGCGAAGCTCGACACGAAGTGGACTCCGCCGTCGCCCCAGTAGCAGCCCTCCAGCTTCTGGGCGTGGGTGATCGCGCCCGGTCCGAAGTCCTGGAGCCGGATCGGTGTTCCGGCCGCCGAGGGATCCGGTACGGGCACCCACTCCACCGGGAACCGCGCCCCCGGCTCGTCCACCACCGACAGGTCCGCCAGCCCCGGGACCCGCATGGCCTCCAGCCGGCCCCCCGCCCGCAGCGAGCCGAGCCCCCCGAGCGGCCGCTCCGGCAGGAACCGGTAGAACAGCCCGAAGGGCCGGACGAAGGCGTCCTCGGTCTCGTAGACCACCCCGCGGTACGGGTCCACGGCGACGGCCTCGTGGGCGAAGCGGCCCATCGCGGTGAGCGGGACCGCCCCCGAGCGGTTCGGGTCGGCGGGGTCCACCTCGAAGACGTAGCCGTGGTCCCGGGTGTAGCCGGAGGTGCCCGCGCGGTCCTCGGTCTCCTCACAGCTCAGCCAGGTGTTCCAGGGGGTGCGGCCGCCCGCGCAGTTGACGGCGGTGCCGGCCAGGGCGACCCGCTCGCCCGTGACCCGCCCGGCCGCGTCGAGCTCCAGGGCGGTGCAGCCGCCGAGGGCCTGCGGGTCGTAGGTGAGCCGCGGGACGGCGGGCACGCGCAGGGCCGCGGTGGTGCGGTTCTCGTGGTTGCGGACCAGCCGCACGCGGCCGCCGCCCGCGTCGAAGGCGGCCATGCCGTCGCAGTTGGCGGGCACGGTGCCCTCACCGGAGCGCAGCGGAGCGCCGGCCCGGGAGAGCACCCGGTACGTGAACCCCGCGGGCAGGTCGAGCAGCCCGCGGGGATCGGCCACCAGCGGCCCGTACCCGCGGTCGGTCCGGGGGGCCCGAGGAGCGCGGGTGGCACGGGCGGCCCGGGCGTCGCCACCGGCGAACAGCGCGCCGAGCGCCCCGCTGAAGGCGATCGTGCCCGCGGCGAGCAGGCTGCGCCGGGTGACGGACACCGGCGGCCGCACGGGTGGCATCAGGCGGCGGGCTTGGGGCGGGTGGTGCCCGGGAGGCAGTTCACCGCCTGGTTGAAGGTCTTGAAGAGGCCGCCGGGATTCTTCTTCCAGAGCCACATGTGCAGGGCGTAGTGCACCGGCTGACCGGGGAAGTTGCCGGGCCGGGGGCCCTGGAAAGCGGTGCCGAACATCGTGGGGCGGTCGTCGTCCGTCGTCACCTTCTGGTCGCGGTCGTAGACCAGCCACTGGACCGCGACGAGTCGCTTGCCGCCGCGTCCGTCGTCCTCGTAGAACAGCGCGGCGGGCTTCGCCGGGTCGACGGAGTTGTCGTACTTGTGATTGAAGTGCGGGTAACCGAGCGCGCCGGTGCCCGCCTTGTCGACGACGCAGTACTGGTCGGGCTTGTAGCCCGCCGCCACCGCGTTGGCGTGCACCTGGAACCTGGCGGTCGCCGCGTACACGAGGGCCCGGTCGCCCAGGGCCCGGCCGGGGCCGGGGTCCGCCGCGGCGGGCGGGGCGCAGGGAGCGGCGAGGGCCGCCAGGGCGAGCGAGGCGGCTGCGGTGAGGGCCGGGGCGAGACGGCGGGCCATGCGCGGGCTCCTTGTGACGGGCTGGCGGGGGGCACCTGCAGCCCTTCCCCGGGCCGCCGCGCCCGCCACACACTCGGCCCGGACGGACGACCGCCGATCGGCTGACGGCCGACCGGACCCCTCCCGGCCACCGCCGCGGCCGGCTCACTCGAACGGGAAGGCCGCCGTTTCGCGAGGCATCCGTACGGGGAACCGGTGATGTCCCCAGAAGGCGAGTGCGACGGAGGGTACGGACCATGGCGCAGCAGGATGCGGCACCGAACGGCGGCGGAGAGCTGCACGAGATCGTCTCGGCCGTGTCCAGGGGCGCGCCGGAGTACCGGCAGTGCCCCCACCCCCTCTACGCCGCCCTGCGCGAGCAGGCACCGGTGTGCAGGCTGACCCCTCCCCACGGGATCGACACGTACCTCATCACCCGTCACGACGACGCCCGCGACGCACTGTCGGACCCCCGGTTCAGCAAGAACATGCACGGCGCCATCGACACCTACCACGCCGTGTACGGCAGCTTCTTCGACGCGCTCGACGACAACGTGCTCTTCTCGGACCCGCCCCGGCACACGCGGCTGCGGCGCATCCTGCGAAGCGCCTTCACCCCCCGGCGGGTGGAGCAGATGCGCCCGCGGATCACCGCGATCGCGGAGCAGATCCTTCGCGAATGCCGCACGGCGGGCACGGTCGACCTGATGGCCTCCTTCGCCTTCCCTCTGCCCGTCGCGGTCCTGTGCGAACTGATGGGCATCCCGCAGGAGGACCGCCCGGAGATCCTGGAGCAGTTCGCGGTGGTGACCCGCTCCCGGTTCGATCCCAGCAGGAGGGCGGAGCTGAAGGCCGCCGAGGAGCGCCTGCAGCACCGGTTGGAGCGGCTCATCTCGGACACCCGCGACCACCCGTCGGACTCCTTCCTCAGCGACCTGCTCCAGGCGGAGGAACGGCTGGAGGACCCCGAACTGGTCGCGTCGCTGTGGGTCCTGTTCTTCGCCGGCCACAAGACCACCGCCTACCAGATCGGGAACTCCGTCCTCAACCTGCTGCTGCGCCCCGACCAGGCGGCGATGCTCCGCAAGGACCCCGCGCTCGTCCCGCGCGCGGTCGAGGAAATGCTGCGCTTCGAGGGATCGGTGGAGACCTCGACCTTCCGGTACGCGGCGCAGGACGCCGAGATCCGGGGCACGCTCATCCCCGAGGGCTCCCTCGTGCAGATCGCGATCTCCTCGGCCAACCGGGACCCCGAGAAGTTCGACCGGCCCGACGAGCTGGACGTGACGCGCGAAGGCCTCCAGGGGACGCACCTGGGCTTCGGGCACGGGACCCACTACTGCCTGGGGGCGCCCCTGGCGCGGCTCGAACTCGAGATCGCGCTCGGCTGCCTCCTGAGGGAGTTCCCGGACATGGAACTCGCCGACGCGCAGGAGACCGGGAGGGCGTGGCTCAAGGGGCCGGTGCCGGCGTTCCGCGGCCTCGAACACCTCCGGATCGTCCTGGAGCCCGCGCGCCCCGACGGAGACCCGGGCGAGGCGTCCCTGGCCTCCGTGGCCTCAGGAAAGTAACCCGGAAAGCAACCCAGACCCGATGGGCGGTGGATTGGCATGACGGATTCCGTGAGTACCTCCCCGGTACGCCTCCTGGGAACACCGGCGGACGAACTGCGCATTGCTGCGGTGGGCACCAGCGAGGTCATCCGGGTCGCGCACGGCTCCTCCGTGCCCGGCGCGCAGGACGTGGCCGGCGCGGTCCATTCGAAGATCGACATGCATCATCACTTCTGCGCGCCGCAATGGCGCGACTGGGCGGCGCACCACGGACTGATCAAGCCGGAACGGCTGCCCCCGTGGACCCGGCTCGACACCGGGGAGGCGATCCGCTTCATGGACGACGCGGGCATCACCACCGCCGTCCTCAAGCCGATGCTGCCCGCGCGCTACCGTTCGTCGGCGCAGCTGCGGGAAGCCATCAACATCACGCTGCAGTCGATGATCGAGGTCGCCCAGTCGCACCCGGGACGGTTCTCGTACTACGTGCCGCTGTTCCTGGACGACCCCGAGGCGTCGTCCTGGGCGGTGCGCCGCGGGCTCGGGCAGCTCGGCGCCGTCGGCGTGAACGTGACGGCCAACTACGGGGGCGTCTACCTCGGCGATCCCGCCTACGACCGGCTGTTCCACGAGCTGAACGACTACTCCGCCGTGGTGGACACCCACCCGCACAACCTTCCGGACGGCCCGCCCGCAGGGCCGGGCGCGGCCGGTGGCCCCGGTGCGTCGACGGTTCCGGGCATCCCGAACTTCATGTGCGACTTCCTGCTGGACACCACGCGGGCCGCCGTGAACATGATCAGCAGGCGGACGCTGGACCGCTTCCCGGACCTCTCCGTCGTCCTGCCCCACGCCGGCGGCTTCCTGCCGTACATCGCGACGCGTCTGCAGGCCCTCGGGCGGTTCTGCGAACCGAGCGTCGAACCCGCCGCCGTCCGCGACCACCTGAGCCGCTTCTACTACGACACGGCAGGTCCCATGGCGCCCGCCGCGACCCTGCTGGAGCACGTGCCGGCCGACCACATCCTCTTCGGCACCGACTGGCCGGCCGCTCCCGCCGACACGGTCACGGACCTGGCGCTCCCCGCCCTCGAAGCGGACCCGGCCTTCACTCCGGAGCAGCTGCAGGGGATCTACCACGACAACGCGAGGCGCCTGATCCCGCAGTTGGCGACCACCTGACACGGGCGGGGCGCGGGCGGGGGCGCGGTCCACGTGCGGACCGCGCCCCCGTCGCCGTAGCGGCGCCGATCAGGCGAGCTTGGCGCTCAGCGTGATCGTCGTACCGGTCAGCGCCTGGCTGACCGGGCAGTTCTTCTTGGCGTCCTCGGCGGCGGCGACGAAGCCGTCGTTGTCCAGACCCGGGACCTCGCCCTCCACCGTGAGGTGGATGCCGGTGATGCCCTCACCGGGCTGGAAGGTGACGTCGGCCTTGGTCTCCAGGCGGGTGGGCGGGTTGCCCGCGCCGGCAAGGCCGTGGGACAGGGCCATCGAGAAGCAGCTGGAGTGGGCGGCGGCGATCAGCTCCTCCGGGCTGGTCTTGCCGTTCGCGGCCTCGGTGCGGGCGGGCCAGGAGACGTCGTACGAGCCGAGGCCCGAGGAGTCGAGGGTGACGACGCCCTTGCCCTTGAGCAGGTCGCCTTCCCAGACGGTGTGCGCGTGACGCGTGGTGGCCATGGTGATCCCTTCGAAGATGTGGGAAACGGCCGGGCTCCCGAGAGGGCCCGGCGTCCCCAAACCTACTGGGAGACCAGGGGCTTCGCGTCGCGTGCCAGCGCGGTGAGCCGCGATATGGCGCGGAAGTACTTCTTGCGATAGCCGCCGTTCAGCATTTCCTCACTGAACAGCTTGTCGAAGGGGACCCCTGAGGCCAGGACCGGGACCTCGCGGTCGTACAGCCGGTCGGCCAGCACCACCAGCCGCAGCGCCGTCGACTGGTCCGGCACCGGGCCGACGCCGGTCAGGCAGACGGCCGTGAGGCCGTCGGTCAGTGCGCCGTAGCGGCTCGGGTGGACCCTGGCCAGGTGTTCGAGCAGCCCGGGGAAGTCGTCCAGGCTCGCGCCCTCGGTCGCGTACGCGGCCTTGGTGACCTGCTCGTCGGAGAACGGAGCCGGGGCCTGGGGCAAACCTCGGTGGCGGTAGTCCTGGCCGTCGATGCGCAGCGGCCGGAAGTGCGCCGACAGTCCCTGGATCTCGCGCAGGAAGTCGGCGGCGGCGAAGCGGCCCTCGCCGAGCTTGCCGGGCAGCGTGTTGGAGGTGGCGGCGAGCGCCACGCCCTGCTCGACGAGGCGGCTGAGCAGCGAGGACACCAGGACGGTGTCGCCCGGGTCGTCCAGCTCGAACTCGTCGATGCACAGCAACCGGTGCCCGCCGAGGGTCTGCACGGTCTGCTGGAAGCCGAGCGCGCCGACCAGGTTGGTCAGCTCCACGAAGGTGCCGAAGGCCTTGAGCGCGGGCTCGGCGGGGGTGGCGTGCCACAGGGAGGCGAGCAGGTGGGTCTTGCCGACGCCGTAGCCGCCGTCGAGGTAGACCCCGCGCGGGCCGGCCGGGGCGGCCGGCTTCTTCGAGAACCAGCGCTTCCTGCCGGAGCCACTGGCGTGCGCACCGCCCAGACCGGCGGCGAAGCCGCTCAGGACGGTGACGGCCTCGGACTGGCTCGGCTGGGTCGGGTCCGGGTTGTAGGTGTCGAAGCGCACCGAGTCGAACCGCGGCGGCGGCACCATCTCGGCCACCAGTCGCTCGGCGGGCACCCGGGGCTCGCGCGCGCACAGGGCCTGGGGGCCCGCGTCGGCTATATGAGGCCGGCCGGAGGTGTAACCGGAGGTGGAGAGAGATGTTGACACAGCTCTTAACTCTACGGGGCGTGGCACACTGCACCGATGCGACGCCTGTTCCCTGTGACCGATCAGACATCAGCCTCGCCCCGGGATCCGGCCGACCGGGAGTGGTCGCTCGACGAGCTGGCGGAGGCGTACGCGTACCCGGAGCTCGCGGCGGACGGCCACTGGCTCCGGGCGAACATGGTCTCCACCCTGGACGGGGCGGCCCAGCACGACGGACGCTCTCAGCCCATCTCCGGCGAGACCGACATGCGGATCTTCGGCACCCTGCGGGCGCTGGCCGATGTGGTGGTCGTCGGCGCGGAAACGGTTCGCCAGGAGGGCTACCGCCCCGCCCGTGCCCGGGAGGCCTTCGCCGCCCGCCGGGCCGCCTCCGGGCAGGGCCCGGCGCCCGCCATCGCGGTGGTCACCGCGAGCCTGGACCTGGACTTCTCGCTGCCCCTGTTCACCTCCCCGCTGGTGCCGACCCTGGTGGTCACCGGAGCCGCCGCGCCCGCCGCCCGGGTGGCCGAGGCGGTCGGGGCCGGCGCCGAGGTCGTGGTGGCCGGTGAGGGCGCGGGCGTGGACACCGCCCGGGCGGTCCGGGAGCTCGCCGCGCGCGGGCTGCGCCGCCAGCTCACCGAGGGCGGGCCCCGGCTGCTGGGCCAGTTCGTGGCCGCCGACGCGCTGGACGAGCTGTGCCTGACGATCTCCCCGATGCTCGCGGCGGGCGGGGCCCAGCGGATCGCCGGCGGCCCTTCCGTCACGGTTCCGCACCGGCTCGCGCCCGCGTGCGTACTGGAAGAGGCCGGGTTCCTCTTCACGAGCTACCGTCGGATCTGACAAGGCCCGGAATTTGTCGTTCCGCTTTGCTTCCGCTGGGCACATAACTGGGCAGGTATGTCTGCGCAGGGCCCCGTGCGACAGCGGGGCAGGATGGTTTCCGCAGGGGTCGGCCGGCCGGCCTCGGCCCATGAAGGAGAGGGCGTCCGTGTTCACGAGCGTATTGATGATCGAGCAGCCGCTGACGGCGGTGGACGTGGACTTCGTCACCACCCTGCACGGGGACGACGCGGTCTCCTTCATCGTCCTCATGCAACCACGGGGCGACCAGGACCGACTGCTGCGCGCCATCGACGACGTAGCGCTCGGTGAGCTCCCCGAGGCCATCCACGAGGGTGACGAACCCGAGGGCGACGACGCCCTCGGCCCCGCCGCGCAGGCCCTCGCGCACTCCCTGAACGCGCTGCGCGCCAAGGGCGCCAAAGCCGTCGGGCAGATCATCGAGGACCACCCGCTCGACAAACTGAAGAGCGTCGTCGACGAGCACGGCGCCGACGAGGTGATCGTCCTGACCGCCCCGCACTTCGTGGAGGAGTTCTTCCACCGGGACTGGGCCTCCCGCGCCCGCCACAAGGTCGGCGTTCCCGTGCTCAAGCTCTTCGCCCACAACGAATAGGCTGGGGCCAGTCAGAGCCTCACGCGCACCCGCACGACACGATCCTGGAGCGACCTGAATGAAGCCCGGCCTGCCGACCGCGATGGAACGGCCCCACTTCATCGGTATCGGCGGCGCCGGCATGTCCGGCATCGCGAAGATCCTGGCCCAGCGGGGAGCGCAGGTCGCGGGCAGCGACACCCGCGGCGACTCCGAGACCGCCGAGGCGCTGCGCGCCCACGGCGCCACCGTCCACGGCGGTCACGCGGCCGGGAACCTCGCCGCGGACTCCACCTGCGTGGTCGTCTCCAGCGCCATCCGCGCCGACAACCCCGAGCTGGCCCGTGCCGCCGAGCTCGGCATCCCCGTCGTGCACCGCTCCGATGCCCTCGCCGCCCTGATGGACGGGCTGCGTCCGATCGCCGTCGCCGGCACGCACGGCAAGACGACCACCACCTCGATGCTGGCGGTGTCCCTCTCGGCCCTGGGCCTGGACCCCTCCTACGCCATCGGCGGCGACCTGGACGCCCCCGGCTCCAACGCCCACCACGGCGAGGGCGACATCTTCGTCGCCGAGGCGGACGAGAGCGACCGCACCTTCCACAAGTACACCCCGCAGGTCGCGATCATCCTCAACGCGGAGCTCGACCACCACGCGAACTACGCCTCCATCGAGGAGATCTACGAGTCCTTCGAGACCTTCGTCGGCAAGGTCGTGCCGGGCGGCACCCTCGTCGTCGCCCACGGCCAGGAGGGCGCGGCCGAGATCGCCCGCCGGGTCGCCGGCAAGGAGGGCCTCACCGTCGTCACGTACGGCGAGGAGGAGGGCGCCGACGTCCGCATCACCAAGATCACCCCGCGCGGTCTGACCAGCGAGGTCACCGTGATCCTGGACGGCCGGATGCTCACCTTCACCGTCTCGGTCCCCGGCCGCCACTACGCGCACAACGCCGTGGCGGCCCTCGCCGCGGGCGTGGCCCTCGGCATCCCGGCCCACAACCTGGCGAGCGCCCTCGGCAAGTACACCGGCGTCAAGCGCCGCCTCCAGCTCAAGGGCGAGGCCGCCGGGGTCCAGGTCGTCGACTCCTACGCGCACCACCCCACCGAGATGACCGCCGACCTGGAGGCCATCCGCGGAGCCGCCGGGGACGCCCGGATCCTGGTCGTCTTCCAGCCGCACCTCTTCTCCCGCACCCAGGAGCTGGGCAAGGAGATGGGCCAGTCGCTGGCGCTCGCCGACGCCTCCCTGGTCCTGGACATCTACCCGGCCCGCGAGGACCCGATCCCCGGCGTCACCAGCGAGCTCATCATCGCGGCCGCCCGGTCGGCGGGCGCCGACGTCACCCCCGAGCACGACAAGGCGGCCGTCGCCGACGCCATCGCGGGAATGGCCAAGCCCGGTGATCTCGTTCTCACCATGGGCGCGGGAGACGTCACGGACCTCGGTCCGGCCATCCTCGCCCGGCTGTCGAGCTGAAGGCCACAGGGAGCGGGAGAGTCATGTCGTACGAGGTCGAGAAGACGGACGAGCAGTGGCAGGCGGAGCTGACCCCGTCCGAGTACCAGGTACTGCGCCTGGCGGGCACCGAGCCGGCCTTCCGCGGTGAGTACACGGACACCAAGACGGAGGGCGTCTACTCCTGCCGCGGCTGCGGGTCCGAGCTGTTCCGCTCGTCGGAGAAGTTCGAGTCGCACTGCGGTTGGCCGTCCTTCTTCGACCCGAAGGACACCGACGCGGTCGAACTGATCGCGGACACCTCGCACGGCATGGTCCGCACGGAGGTCCGCTGCGCGAAGTGCGGGTCCCACCTCGGCCACGTGTTCGAGGGTGAGGGCTACCCGACCCCGACGGACCAGCGGTACTGCATCAACAGCATCTCCCTGCGCCTGACCCCGACGGAGGGCTGACGCCGCGGCCCGCGGCCGTTGCCCCGGGAACGCACGACAGGACGGCCGCCACCG
>NZ_BMVL01000004.1:96870-172767 GCF_014650695.1 Streptomyces avidinii
GTGGCGGCCGTCCTGCTGCGTCCGGGGGCTGCACCTGCTCCCGGTACGCCCTGATCCCCGCCGGCTCCGGCATGCCCTCTGGAAGCGACTGAAGCGAGATGCAGGCGGAAGGTCGGAGCCGAGGTGGCGATGAGCCCCGAACCGAGCGCCTGAGGGCACTCCTGTCTTCGACGTTCTCACCGCCCGCCAGGAACCCGGAGGCCTGCTCCGCATCCGGCAGCAGGACATCGCCGAACGCCTCGGACTCACCCAGTCCGTCGTTTCTTGGGCGATTGGCACCTACGGGACAAGGGCACCCTCAGCGAGCGGCAGCGCAAGGGCACCGTCCTCATCCGGCCCCGGCGTCCTATCTCTGACCCACGGTGCAAAGTAGCCGTCGGCCCTCTGTCCGTCCCCGTTGCTTTGTGCCCTGCCTCTCCGTTAGGCCGAACGAGTAGTCGACGGAGGGGCGGGAGCGTTCACGCGCCGGGAGTGGTCACCCGAAGACGTGGTGGCGTGCTGGACGCCGGTAGGACCTGACTGGGAGCTGGTTGAGAACAAGTCGGGCCCGACCCGGCTCGGGTTCGTGCTGATGCTGAAGTTCTTCGAGCTGGAGGGCCGGTTCCCTCAGTTCGTGGAGGAGTTCCCGCAGGCCTCGTCGACTATGTGGCCGACGTGGTCAAGGTGCCGGCGGAGGACTTGGGCCCTTGGGGAGGATCGGGCCGGCCAGTAGCAACTCCGCGTAGAAGGCACGTCGCACTCGTAGACCGACCTTGATCCAGCCGGTTGGGTTACGGAAGACGATGTCGGGCTTCGGCGCCGTTCAAGGACGGCTTCCCCGCCGGGCGGGAGCCAGCAGCCAGCGTGGTGAACGCCCCGGGCGTCGGGAGCCAGGCCGCCTCGGCACACGATCCAGCGGTCCCCGAGGGCGGCCAAATCGGCTCAGCCAGCAGGATCGTCACCAGCCGCAAGCGGCGTCTCACCCACTCAGTCGAGTGCGTAGGCAGTGCGGAGTCGGCAGCTACCTCGGCAAGCGCAAGGCGACCGCCTTCAGCTGGGGCCGGCACTTGTAGGTCGGGCATAGCCGACGGGCAGCCGTTCATCAATCCGGTGGTTGATGAACGGAGGCATCCCCTGCTGCCCGTCGCCAGTGGGCAAGGCGGTTCCGGGCGTAGAGGGTGTCGGGGTGGTCGGGCCCCAGTACCCGCTTGCGGTCCGCCAGCAGCTGCTCGAAGGCGGCTGCCGCGCCGGCCACATCCCCCGCGTCCCCCCGGAGGTTGGCGAGGCTGTGCCGGGTGGCGAGGGTGCCGGGGTGGTCGGGCCCCAGTACCCGCTTGCGGTCCGCCAGCAGCTGCTCGAAGGCGGCTGCCGCGCCGGCCACATCCCCCGCCTGCCCTCGGAAGCCAGCGAGTCTGTGCCGGGCGATGAGCGTGTTGAGGTGGTCGGGCCCCAGTACCCGCTCGATGTCAGCCAGCAGATCCTCCAGAGCGGCTGCCGCGCCGGCCACATCCCCCGCGTCCCCCCGGAAGCTGGCGAGGCTGTGCCGGGCGTAGAGGGTGTCGGGGTGGTCGGGCCCCAGTACCCGCTTGCGGTCCGCCAGCAGCTGCTCGAAGGCGGCTGCCGCGCCGGCCACATCCCCCGCCTGCCCCCGGAAGCCAGCGAGGTCGTGCCGGGCGATGAGCGTGTTGAGGTGGTCGGGCCCCAGTACCCGCTCCATGTCCGCCAGCACATCCTCCAGAGCGGCTGCCGCGCCGGCCACATCCCCCGCGTCCCCCCGGAAGCCAGCGAGCTCGTGCCGGGCGATGAGGGTGCCGGGGTGGTCGGGCCCCTGTATCCGGTCCATGTCCGCCAGCACATCCTCCAGAGCGGCTGCCGCGCCGGCCACATCCCCCGCGTCCCCCCGCCAGTAGGCGAGGTGGTGCCGGGCGGTCAGGGTGTTGAGGTGGTCGTGCCCCAGATGGTGCTGGGTGTCGGTGGCCAGCTGCTGGAAGTAGTGGACGGCAGCCGTGGTCTGGCCAGCCTCGCCGAGACTCCGACCGGTGCGGGCGAGGACGAGGTGGGCATCGGGCTGATACAGGGCGTCTTCGGCGTGGAGGGTCAGCACTTCGGTGTTGGCGCGCAGGGCCTGGGCGAGGGAGGTGTCGCGTTCGACCTCGGGCCAGGCGGCCATCAGGGCGTCGGCGGCGGTACGGGCGAGTCGGCCGTGCTGATCGGCGGGGAGGGGGTCGCGGACGGCGCGTTGGAGGAGCTGGTGGACGCGGACAGTGTGGTGTGGGCTGCTGGGGTTGTGGTCGATCAGGCTCAGGCGGTTCAGCGCACGCAGCGCCTGTGTGGCTTCTGCATCCGTGATCTCGTCTGGATGGGTCTGTCCTGGGGCGGCGTTGTGGTGTTGGGCGAGGTGGTTGAGAGCTGGTGGGCTGGCCAGGACGGCGGCGGGGATGCCGTTGGGGTCGAGCATTGCGGCGAGCTGCAGCATGGGGCGGGCCAGTCCCGCTGGGGGAAGTTGGTCAGCGCATTCAATGGACAGGGACCAGGTGGCGGCGACGTTGGTTGCCTGGTCGTCGGGGAGTCCGGAACGGTCGGGCAGTACATCGGTGAGGGTCCTTGCTCGGTCGGTCAACCGGTGCCGGTAAGTGGCGCAGTCCAGGCCGACGTCGAGGAGGTACGCGGCGGCCTGGGACAGTGCCAGCGGAAGGTTGCCGACATCGTTGGCGAGGCCGGAAAGCTGGTCGGTGGGCTCGTGGCGGTCGTGGGCGGCCAGAGCAGCGGTGAGGTAGGCGGTTGCCTCGTCGTCGGTGAACAGGCCCACCGGTACGAGCTGGCGGCTGTTTCCGGTGAGAGCGGCGTCGCGGCGGCGGGTGGTGATCAGGGTGCGGCCGTGGGTGCTGTCGGGGGGCCACAGGTTGCGCAGGTCGGCTGGGTCGGCGAGGTCGTCGAGTACCACCAGCCAGCGGCGCACAGTGCTGGGCTTGGGCTCCAGCCAGGCCAGGAAGGTGCGTGCGGCGGTCTCCGGGTTGGTGGGGTCGGCGCCGAGGATCTCGACTGCGGCCTGGGCGTAGCCGGTAACGACTGCGTCGCGGGTGACGGCTGTGACCCATACCAGCAGGTCCAGCTTCCCGGCCTGCCACAGGGTTCGGGCGTGGTGAGCTGCAAGTTGGGACTTGCCCACTCCGCCGAAGCCGGTCAGCACCTGGGTGTGTACGACGGTGTCCACGCCGTACGACGCGTGCTCCAGCAACTGGGCGGTGGCACGGTCCTGGAAACAGTGGGCCTGGCGGGGCAGTACACCAGCCTGCTGCGGCCAGGTCACCGGGGGAAGAGGTGCAGCGTGGAAGGCGACCCGCCCGCCGGGGCCGACATAGCCGACGGCGAGGCTGCGATCCTTGGCGGTGATACTCCCCGGTAGGCCGGCGAAGCCGGGCGTCGGGTCAGGGGTTGCCGGTCCGCTCAGTCTTTGGGCGGATCCGGCCTCGGAGGGGGGCTGATGTACGCACCCCCTTGGATGGCCTGGGCCGCGATTGAGCTGTCCTCGGCATGGATGCTCACGTTGTGGGCTGCCGCCAGTCCGCCTGTCACTCCGCCCTGTGGGGCGTGTTCGCTCAGCAGAGCACGCAACTGGTCAGCGGCTTGGCTGCGGTCTCCCTCGTCCAGGTTTTCCAGCATGGCTTCGATACGGGCCTGCCATGCAGCCTGTTGGCTGATCCGAGCCCGCTCTGCCTCGGCCGGGTCGGTGGCCTGCAGGGCGGTAGCGGTCTGGTCAAGGCGCTCCAGCTCCGCTTGCTCACGCTGGGCATCGCCCCGCCCGAACCAACGCGCAACCGCGCCCCGCAACCCGTTCCACGCATCGGTACCGGCAACCTGCACCACCGCGGTGCCGCCAGCCACAGCCAGCGCTACCAGGGTCTCCAGCATCTTCCGGCCTCCTCACCTGAGTGGCCTCTCTAAACCCATATCGCCGCAGAGAAGGACCGCAGGCAGCGCCTTGTCGGGAACACCCTCATGCTTATTGTCCAAGGCTTTCTAAGCGGGTGCACACCGGTGACTGCCCGATGAGAGTCGGCGCTCCGTTCAGTGACCCGTTCTGCTGTCCGGCCCGGGGCGAGGCCCGGGTGGCGCAGACCGGGTGGGCGCCGTGAGCTGGAAGAGGGGCGACTGAAGCGAGGTGGCGGCTGTGGCGCGTCCTGTGTGGGCCGGGAATCTGTCGTTCGGCCTGGTCAGCCTGCCTGTCGGCCTCTACACGGCTACAGACAGCCATACCATCCCCTTCCATCAGCTCCATCGCGGCACCTCCGACCGGATCCGCAACCGGCGGGTGAACGAACGCACGGGTGACGAGGTCGAGCTGACGGACATCGTCAAGGGCTACGACGCCGGCGACGAGTACGTGCTGGTCGAGCCGAAGGAACTCGACGACATCGCACCGGGCCGCTCCCAGTCGCTGGACATCGCCGGGTTCGTCGACCTGACAGAGGTCGACCCGATCTTCTTCGACAAGACCTACTACCTCGGCCCCCGAGGCAAGGAGTTCGGGAAGGTCTACAGCCTGCTGGAGCAGGCGCTGGCCAAGGCCGGCAAGGCGGGCATCGCCACCTTCGTGATGCGCCAGCACGAGTACCTGGTCGCCCTCAAGGCCGAGAACGGCCTCCTCACGCTGCACACGCTGCATTGGGCGGATGAGATCCGGGACCCGGGGAAGGAGATCGACACCCTGCCCGGGAAGGCGAAGGCTGCGGACAAGGAGCTGAGGATGGCCGAGCAGCTCATCGGCGCCATGAGCATGGACTGGGATCCCGAAGAGTTCCACGACACGTTCCAGGAGAAGGTCGCGGCCCTGATCGAGGCCAAGAAGGCCGGCAAGACCGCGGCGAAGGCCGAACCCGCGGCGCAGCCCACCGGGGTGGTCGACCTCATGGAGGCTCTGCGTGCCAGCGTCGAGCGCGCCGGAAGCCCGAAGACCACGGGCGAGAAGGCCACAGTCTCCGGGAACACCGCAGTTCGGAAGAAGCCGGCGGCGAAGAAGCGGATCCGCTCCGCCCCTAAGGAGGAACTGAGCGGTTTGTCGAAGGCAGACCTCTACAAGAAGGCTGCCGCTGCCAACGTCCCCGGCCGCTCGAACATGACCCGCGACGACTTGGTGAAGGCGCTGTCCCGAACATGACCGAGGCGGGACGTGACGAGCAAGACCCGTCGGCCTTCGCGACCGCCCGCGCACGCCTCGCGGCCGATCGCGCCGACACCCTTGCGCGGGCGGCCGCGCTTGGCCGCGACTTCGACGGGATCGTCGCGGCGAACGCCCTGGTCGCGGTCGACGACGAGCACGACCCCGAGGGAAGGGAGGCGGCACCGCCTTCGAGCGGGCCCACGTGGCCACCCTGCTGGCGCGGGCGCGCGAACACCTGGAAGAACTGGACCGAGCACTCGAACGGCTCGAAGAGGGACTGTACGGACAGTGCGAAGACTGCGGCGGGACGATTCCGCCCGAACGCCTGGAGATCCGTCCCGCCACGACCACCTGCGTCCGCTGCGCCGCCGATCCGCAGCGGCGGGCACTACCCCTCCGACGTCGCAGCCGGAGCCGCCATCGGCCTGGCCGCAGCCGCCCTCGTCCGGGCGGCCCCTCGTCTCCTGGTGCGCCACTTGGGATGCCCACCACCCGCAGGCGGGTGACCGGTTCCATGAGGGGTAAGCGCGCCGTGACAACAGCGTGCACATCAACCAGGGAGGGGTCTGCCATGGCTGCGCGTCTCGAGGTCCGGCACCAGGCATCGACTCCGTCAAGTACCACGCCGGCGCCCCCACCCCACCGGCACCAATTGGGGCCGTTGACCGGCGCGGCACCCCACCGGCGATATGAACGGCGGCCATCGTGCAATAACGGACGAACCAGGCGGAGAAGGTGAAGCCCAGATGACCGACGTTGGACGGCACCCGGACCACAGCAGCACCGAGGAATCGATGGGCGACCTCGTTTCACGGGCGTCGCAGATTTCGAAGCTGGTCCGCGAGGAGATGCAGCCGGCCCGGGCGGAGATGACCCAGAAGCGCCCTGGCCGCCCAGGCCCGGGTCGCCGCCGTCATCGCAGCCCTGGCCCTGCTCCTCCCGGTGTGGGCTTCGGCCCTGATCATCGCCGCCCTGCTCGCGGCCGTCGCAGCCGTGATGGCCGCGGCCGGGAAAAAGCAGATCGCCAAGGCCGGCACCCCCACACCGGAGCAGGCCATCGACAGCGTCAAGGCCGACGTGGCCGAGATCAAGGAGACAGCACACCGATGAGCACCCCTTCCCAGGACGACAAGGACGCCGCGCCCACTCCCGAGGAGCTGCGCGAGCAGGTCGAGCACACCCGCGAGGAGCTCGGCCAGACCGTGGAGGCGCTGGCAGCCAAGGCCGACGTCAAGGCGCAGGCCAAGGAGAAAGCGGCCGAGATCAAGGAACAGGCTGCCGAGAAGGCCAACCTGGTGAGCAACCAGATCCGCGACAAGGCGGCGCACGCCACCCAACTGGTCAAGGACAAGACGCCCGATCCGGTCCTGGACAAGGCTGCCCAAGCCGCGGCGCAGGTCCGCGACGCCGCGGCTCGGGCCGGGCAGCTCGCCGCCGACAAAACCCCGGACCCGGTCCGGGAGACGGCCGAGTCGGCCGCGACCATGGCGAAGGCCAACCGCATTCCCCTGATTGCCGCGGCTGCCGCGTTCGTCGTCTTCCTGATCGTGCGCCGCAGCCGCAGCCGCAGGTGCCAGTGCCGTTGAAAGCATCCAAGAGCGCCTACAAGCCGGTAGGCCTGGTCCTCGGCGCGGCGAGCGGCATGATCGCCGGCGCGACCTTCAAGCAGACGTGGAAGTGATCACGGCGACGATGCCCCTCACGCCACCGACGAGCACCGCGCCTGGCAGGAAGTCCTGATCGCCGCAGCCCTGCAAGGCGCGATCTTCGTCGTCAAGGCCGCCGTCGACCGGTCAGGTGCTGCCGGCACCCGGCGCCTGACCGGCACCTGGCCCGGCTGAACCATCCAAGGGCGGCGCCGGCCTCGCCTTGAGGACCGGCGCCGCCAGGCCCCTGTAGAAACGATGGAGGAAGCCGTGGCCGCACACCACGGGCTGCACGCCCTCACCGCCGCCGCTCTCGCCACCGCCCTGCTGGTCGCCCGCTGGCGAGCCACCCGCGCGGAACGCGACACCCACGGCGCCAGCGCCGCCAAGGCGCCCTGGCGACGCACGGCGTCCCAACCCACCAACACAGACAGCGCCTCCGCGCGTGTGGCAGAGCTGCACACCTCGTTCCTGGACCCAACCCTGCGGGAAGCCGACGCCCACCTCGAGCAGTACTGGAACAAGCTCACCTCGCTGTACCCGCACCGCGACGGCGAACGCCGTCACAGGTAGAAGCCAGGCGTCATCCCGCGGGCCAGTCACCGACTCGCACCGGCCGGCAGCTCCTCATCGGCAACGGACGCCACGCGGGCTGACACCCGAGGCGGGTATCGCACCCTGCTCTGGGCATACGAGAGCCGTGCGCTCTCTCCTGGTGCCTGGGAGTGCAGCCGCGAGCGTGGCCCGGTCCGGGGGGACCAGGTGGTGCGACGGTTGGGGCGGGATCGTAGGCTGCGGCCATGGCCGAGATCCAGACTCTGACGCCCTGCGACGCCTTCGAGCTGCTCATGGCGGGTAACCAACGGTTCGTCTCAGGCGCCTCCGAGCATCCGAATCAGGACGCCGCCCGCCGCGCCGAGACCGCACCGTCCCAGCAGCCCTTCGCCGTGCTGTTCGGCTGCTCCGACTCCCGGCTGGCCGCAGAGATCATCTTCGACCGCGGCCTGGGTGACCTGTTCGTGGTCCGCACCGCGGGGCACGTCGCCGGTGCGGAAGTACTCGGTTCCATAGAGTTCGGCGTGAGCGTCCTCGACGCGCCGCTGGTCGTCGTCCTCGGCCACGACTCGTGCGGCGCCGTCGCCGCGGCCTGCTCCGCTCTGGAGGACGGGCAGACGCCGCGCGGCTTCGTCCGTGACGTAGTCGAGCGGGTGACTCCGAGCGTGCTGGCGGCCCGCGCAGCCGGCCGCGAGACGGCCGACGAGATCCTGGCCGAACACATCGAGCACACCGTGGATCTGCTGCTGGAACGCTCCCGCGTCCTGGCTGAGCGAGTGGCGGATGGCCGCCTTGCCATGGTGGGACTGTCTTACCGACTGGCCGACGGCAGTGCCCAGCTCGTCGCCGCTCGCGGCCTCGATGCGGCGGTTCTCACGGCGTCGTAACCGCTGCGGGGGTGATCAGCGCCCCTTGCCGCGGTCGAAGGAACCCCGCACGTGGATGAGGAAGACCCATCGGGCCCACTTGATCATCCGCGGTCCCCGGGCTGCTCTTCCTTCCCGACCCGGCTGCTTCGGTAACTGGGGTCCGGGCTGCCAGCCTCGACGTGTGGGGCCGTGTCGAGCAGCCAAGGGCGCGTGTGGCGGCGCTTCGCTCATCCTTGGTAGCTCGGTTGCGCCCTTGGTGTCAGAGCACACCCACCGCCATGACCGCCCAGCCCAGCCTGGAGGTCCCTGAGTCAGCGCCGTGGTAGGGCAAGGTGGTCCCGCTCAGCGCGCATGCCAGGCCGAAGCCGGCATAAGCACCGCCCACACCGTGGCCCTGGCCACCCAGCGCGGCCATCGCTGCCACCGGGCGCTCCAGAACGCATTCATCGTCCGTTCATCACTGGTCATGTTCTGAACGTCGCATCGGCCACGGCGGCGTGGCATCGGCCGGCGGAACGACCTCCCTCCCCCAGCCGGGTGAGCTCAGCGGTTCCGGGAGTGGGCAATCCAGGTGAGCAGGTCCGTCCCACCCCCCAGCGTCGGCCTCAGTCGCAGAAGGTGCGCCTACGCGATGCGGACCCGACAGTCGGCGGACTGATCTCACCCTGAGCACAGCAGAGCGCTCTTCGGACGGATGCGGTGGTGCGGCAACAGCTCACGGCATTGATCAGCTAAGAAATCGTGACAGTCCTGAGTCGGGTGGCGCTCAAGTGAACAAAGGGGATGGCTTCCAGGACATCCCCCTGTTGTTCGAGGCTCCTTCTCCTGGCAGCACGGGCAACTGGGCTGAAATCTATGCAGTGGTATGGGATTCTATTGCAATGATTCCTCGTAGGATCCTAGCCTTTGTGATCTTAGCGGTGGCCCTGCTTTCAGCACTCCTGGTCTTGGTGTTCAGGCTCATCGACAACCGCGCACAGGCCTTCAGCGCGGCGTCGGTGCTGATTTCCGGAATTGCCCTGACTGGCGTTGTGGTCTCGCTCACGTTTCAAGCGCAGCAGACAAAGGCTGCCAGAGATGAACGGGACAGGTCTACCCATAGGCAGATGATCTATCTGACGATGGGAGATCGGGCCCTGGCGGAATGTCTGGAACCGCCAAACGCTCCAATGTCATTCGAGCGGTATCGGCAGATCATTTTCGCCAATCTGATCATGGGTAGATGGTATGCCGCGTATCAACTGGGAGAAGTGGATGATTCCATGCTCAGGTATACGCTTGAGCGGCATTTTCGCGGCGAGATAGGAAGAGCGCATTGGGAATATGGCCGCCACGACTGGCTTCGCGGCGCCATAGGAGGGCGGCAGCGAAGAGCTGCGGCGTTCGCCGATATAGTCAAGGAGAGCTACCAAGCCGCTGTCAACGCAGGGCCTGCAGTGCCAGCAGCTGACTACTTCACCGACGCGGGCACCGACCCTGGGACATGACCCAGCTGAAGGTCGGAGCTCTGCCCATCTGCGGCACGGACGAGAAGCTCAAGGGCATCTCACCGACCGGGACATCGTGGTGAAGGGCCTGGGCGCGGGCAAGGGCCCCGGCTCGGTGAAGGCGGGCGACCTCGCCCAGGGCGAGGCCGTGACCATCGGCGCCGACGACGACGCAGAGATCCTGGGCATCATGAGCGAGCACCCCTTCTGTCCGGTGGCTGCGATCCGGCCGACCGCCGGGCGTTCCCAATTCGGCTGCCCGCTTCCCGCAGTCCGCCGGAAGTGGCGGAAGCCCCGGCGGGCCCGCAGGCCCGCCGGGGCGAGGTACCGCTCAGGAGCCGACTCAGCCGTTGACGTTGACGGCCTTCCAGGCTGCCGCCACCTGCTGGTACTCCGCGCTGGTCGATCCGTACAGGTCCGCCGTCGCCTGCAGGGTCGCGGTGCGCGCTCCCGCGTAGTTGGTGGTCGACGTCATGTAGGTCGAGAGCGCCTTGTACCAGATCTTGTAGGCCTTGGTCCGACCGATCCCGGTCACCGTCGAACCGTCGTAGGTGGGCGAGTTGTACGCGACCCCGTTGACCGTCTTCGCGCCGCTGCCCTCGGAGAGCAGGTAGAAGAAGTGGTTGGCCACGCCCGAGGAGTTGTGCACGTCGAGCCGGCCCACGGTCTTGGACCAGTAGTCGGCCGAGGCGCCGTCCTTGCTGGGCTTGTCCATGTAGCGCAGCGGCGTGCCGTTGCCGCGGATGTCGATCTTCTCGCCGATGAGGTAGTCGCCGACGTCGGCCGAGTTGTTGGCGAAGAACTCCACCGAGGTGCCGAAGATGTCGCTGGTGGCCTCGTTGAGGCCGCCCGACTCGCGGCTGTAGTTCAGCTTGGCCGTGGCGGCGGTCAGGCCGTGGCTCATCTCGTGGCCGGCGACGTCCAGGGAGGTGAGCGGCTTCTGGTTGGCGGCGCCGTCGCCGTAGGTCATGCAGAAGCAGGCGTCGGACCAGAAGGCGTTGACGTAGGCGTTGCCGTAGTGGACGCGGGAGTAGGCGGCCTTGCCGTCCCCGGCGATGCCGTTGCGGCCGAGTTCGGACTTGTAGAAGTCCCAGGTCACGGCAGCGCCGTAGTGGGCGTCGGCGGCGGCCGTCTGGCGGTTCGACGGCAGTCCGTCGCCCCACTTGTCGTCGGCATCGGTGAACAGGCTTCCGGTGCCGGTGGTGCCGCCGTTCAGGTCGTAGGTCTTGTGGCCGCCGCGGGTGCTGTCGGTCAGGCTGTAGGACGCCCCGCTCTGCGTGGTGTCCAGCGTGACGGAGCCGGAGTACTGGCTCGTGCCGGTGCCGGTGTCGATGGCCTCGTAGGAGTACAGCTCGGCGCCGGTGGCGGCGTCCGTGATGACGTGGCGCTCACTGGGGGTGCCGTCGTGCTGGGTGCCGGTGACGACGGCCTCGTAGGCGAAGACCGGGTTTCCGCTCGCGGCCCAGACGACCTGGCGGGCACCAGCGGGCGCGGCCTTGAGGGAGGATCGGGCGGCGGGCGGGGCTATTCGGGCCTCGATGCCCTTGGTGGTCCTGCGGCTGCCGTCCTTCTTCTGGTGGACCACCAGATCTCCGCCGAGGATCGGCAGCCCGTAGTAGGTGCGCTCGTAGCGGGTGTGCACCGTGCCGTCGGCGTCCTTGATCACATCGCGGGCCACGAGGCGCTCCTCGGGGGCCAGGCCGATGGCCCGCGCAGTGTCGGCCGCCGTGTTCTGGGCCGCAGTGATCGCCTGCACGCGCGCGTCGGCGGTGAGGGCGAGCGCGGTGGCTCCCGCCTCGCGCTCGGCCGAGGCGTTGGCGGAGCCGCTCTGGACGGAGATGGCGACCATCGCCGCCGAGGCGACGACAGCGGCGGCGCGCAGCACTCGGGTGCGGGGGGCGCGGAATGAGGACGTGGGGAGGGTCACTCGTGCTCCTTCAATTGCCGTGGGGGGCCAGGCGGTTGAGATTGCCAGGAAGGGGCGGTGGATTGGCAGGTATGCAACAAGAATTTGACCAGCTGTTGTCCGGAAAGAGGGGAGCGATGTTCGCTGAGCGACCAAAAATGGAACATTCCGCTTCCCCGGACGCGGTGTGCACCGAGTCCGGGGATGGGGCCAGCGGTTACTGGATGCCGGGGATCTGCCGGGCCTTGAACGCGGCGCGCACGGCGTCCGCGGCGTTCGCGCCGTACATCCGCTGGGCGGTCGAAACCGTCGTCAGGGCCGCGTCCTTGAAGGATGTGTCCGGCGCGAAGCCGAACTGGGCGTTGACGATGATGCGGTCGGCGGTCCGGGCGCCCAGGGCGTTGCGGATGTCGAAGAGGGCGCGGGACCAGATCTCCCCGTCCGCGTGGACCTCGCCCTCCAGGTCGGCGTACACCTTGTTCCCGTCGATGCGGCGCAGGCAGTGTGGGGCGTCGCTGTAGGAGGCCGCGTCCCAGTCGGCTACGCAGGCCAGGTCGGCCCGCCTCGGCCAGCCGTACGCGGCGTCCGCGTGGGCGCCGACCTCGACGGCCAGGTAGTCACCGAAGGCCTCGCCGATCGCGCCGGCCTCGGGAGAGGTGCCGAAGCCGGGGACCTGCGCGTTGTGCACCGCGTGGCCGTACTCGTGGACGATCACCTCCGCGTCCTCGGCGTCGTCGACACCGCCCTTGCCGAAGCGGATCTCGGTCTTCTTGTCCGAGAAGAAGGAATTGTCCGCGCCCCACTGGTTGATGCGGACCGGCTGGGCCCGGTCGTTGGCCCCGGGCAGTTCGGTCCCGAAGCCCAGCCCTTGCAGGTACTCCTGGGCCTCATTGACCCAGAAGTAGGCCATGACCTGCTCGAACTGGTCGTCGGTGCGGTTGTATACGGTCGCGTCCGCGGGATTCGCCGAGGCGCCGGTGTCCGATCTGACGTACACCCACCGGCCCGACAGCCGGCCGCTGGCATCCAGGTTGCGCAGCGCGGCCGTGGTGTAGGCCGAGGCGGGCACGGCGTCGGCGGCATCCTTGGCGTCGGCCAGGGTCTGATCCCCCGAGGACTGGACGGGGTTGACCATGAAGATGCGGGCCTGGGGCAGCGCTGCTGCCGGCGCGGACCCGGACCCGGACGCCGAGGCCGGTCCGGTCAGGGCGACAAGGGTCAGGGCGGCGGCCGTGGCGGTGGCCGCGGCGTTCAGACCGCGGGGTATGCGGCGGGACATGGACATCCTCCTGTGAGGGACGCGTCGTGCTGGAGAAGAGACGCGGAAGGGCGGGGCGCGGCCGCGATCCTCGCGCACGACGTCCCGCCCGCGCCAGGCCCGCGTTCCGGGAAGTTCCGCCGCACACGGCGCCATTCGGGCAGGGCACTCGCCCCTGGGAACGGATCCTGGCCTCGGTCCTGGCCGTCGCGGACGCCGCCGACGACATCGACTGGACCGTCTCCGTCGACTCCACCGTCGTCCGGGCCCACCAGCACGCCGCCGGAGCACTCAAAAAGGGGCGGCAGGACGCCAGGAGCCGGTCGATCACGCACTCGGACGTTCCCGCGGAGGCCTGAGCACCAAGGTCCACCTGGCGGCCGACGGCCGGGCCCGACCCCTGGCGTTCACCGTCACCGCAGGCCAGGCCGGTGACGCACCTGCCTTCGAGACGGTGATGGACCGTATCCGTGTTCCCCGCACCGGTCCGGGCAGGCCCCGGACCAGGCCCAACGCTGTTCTGGCCGACCGCGCCTACTCCTCCCGCGCGATCCGGGCCCATCTGCGACGCCGGGGAATCCGCGCGGTCATCCCGCAGCCGTCGGACCAGATCGGCCACCGCCAACGGCGAGGTCGTCACGGCGGCCGCCGGCCCGGCTTCGACCGCGAGGCCTCAACGGTGTCGCCGTCGGGGCTGAACGCCACGGAAGTCACCACGTCGGGTCCGACCAGTCTGTAACGGGTCTTTCGAGTGCGATGTCCCACAGCCGGGCTGTGTTGTCAGTGCTGCCGGAGGCGAGGTTTGTTCAGGCGAGCCGGACGTCGAGCACGGTCCGGGCACGCCGAGCACGGTCCGGTCGGGCCGCCCGGTCAGTGCGCGCGGGCCCGCGCGTCGAGATCGTCCCCGGCATCCGGTTCACGGTGGCGCACCGGGCCGGCGGGCCCGTAGGTACGGGGTCAGGTGATGACCCGGACGGAATCCGGCTTCGGGAAGGGCATCCTCAGCCAGCCCGCGGGCCAGCCTCCGTCGTAGGGGTCCCCGGGTTCGGTCACAAGCAGCCGGGGGACGCGCCACAGCCACCACTGCTCCTCGTCGCCGCGGCCCGGCCACTCGATCGTCGCCGCGCGGAACCGCTCGTCGAGCTCGTGGAGCCTCGGCTGCCGGGCCGACCGGACGCGCGGGGGCAGCAGGGGCCAGACGCGGGCCAGAGCGGTCCGGCACCAGATGTCGCTGTCGAACTCCGCGAGGCACCAGGCGTACCCCTCCTCCACGCCCGCCACCTCGTGGCCCCATCCGTCGAGCAGTGCGGAGAACGTGCAGGGCTGGCCGCCCGCCCGGCGGTCGGCACCGGCCGCGACCATGGCCGCGTGCACGGCCTCCTGCTCCTGCTCCTGCGTGGTCACGAGCACCCCGTCCGTGCGTCCGAGGGCGGCGAGGGCAGGATCCGGACCCCACGTCCACCCGGAGAGCGGGCCGGGCGCTCCTGCGCAGAGCTTTCCCGCCGCCGCCCCGATCATCCGCAGGTCGAGTCCCCCGGGTCAACGGATTTCGCCGTCGACCGCGGACTCCCTTCGCCGCAGCAGCCGGAAGGGCCCGGTTTCCTGACGTTCGGACAGCTCACCGATGCCCGCTCCGTCCCGCTCCGTCCGGTTAGGTCGGTCCGGCTCGAAGTCGACGTCCTCGTACCGCCGATGGCCGCGTCGGCCCCGGCGGACCTGCGGTCGGACCCCGACTGGCCGGTAATGATGTCGAGTACATCGCAGTTCGATTCCGATCCGATCTCTGGCCTGCGATGATTCGCCGCAAGTAGCACGCTTCGGCCAACGGGGACAGCTATCCGATTCTTCGCCATGTCTGGTTATGATCGGCACCCTCCCGCCGTCCCCCGCTCGCGAGGACCGATGTCTCCCACAGAACCCGAAGGCATACGACGGCAGTCGACGCCCCGTCGGTGGCGCACCGTGCGCCTGCGCACCCTGCTCATCTGGCTGGCCGTGGTCCCCACCGTCGCGATGGGCACCCAAGTGACGCTGACCGCACAACGATTGCTGGACCAGTCGGAGCAGCTGCGGTCCGACGTGGTGGCCGCCGAGCGGATCGGCGCCCCGCTCTACACGCTGATGGTCGACATGCAGGCCGAGCGGACGGCGACCGCCTCCCGTTGGATGGAGACCGGCGGGTCCGAGGGCGAACTCCGCGCCCGGCGCGAGGCCACGGACCTGGCCGCGGCCGAGTTCCGCCGCCTGGCGGTCGATCCGTCGAGGTCCTTCGGAGAAGTGACCCGGCAACTCGACAAGCTCGCCGACCACCGTCAGCGGGCGGACACCCGCAGCGGCACCGCCGACAGCACGCTGGCCTACTACTCCGAGGTGATCGGCAAGGTCATCCAGGTGTACCAGCAGGAGTTCAGCCACGCCGAGGACGCCGAACTCGCCCAGGCGAGCCGGCCCGTGGTGTCGATGCTCCAGGCCACCGAGATGGTGGCGCGCGAGGACACCGTCCTGGCCCTGGCCGGACCGTCCGGGGAACTGACCTTCGCCGGCTACGACCAGTTCGTCAGCGCCCTGGGCGCCCAGCGGTACCTGCACGAGGCGTTGATCGTGCCGCACCTCACGGCGAGGGACCAGCGGTTCTACGAGCGCGTCGTCGGCTCCGCGGACTGGCAGACCAAGACGCGCATCGAGAGCGCGGTCCTCTCCGGGCACAAGGACATCGCCTCGGGCATCAGGCTGCCCGCCGATATCGCCGGCTGGCCCTCCGCGCACGCCAACTTCTCGGTGCAGATGACCACGCTCAACATCGACCTGGCCCGCTCGGTCCTCGCCCGCGGCGACGCCAAGGCCGCCGAGCTGCAGACCGAGGTCGCCTGGCTGATCGCGGGCAGCGCCGGCGGGCTGCTGGCCGTCGTCGTCGTGGTCGTCCTCACCACCCGGTCGGTCCTCCGCCGCCTCCACGACCTGCACGAACGCACGGTGACCGTCGCGGAGGAGACCCTGCCCGACGTCGTCTCCCGGCTCCAGCGCGGACAGACCGTGGACCCCGGGGTCCTGCCGGCCGTGAGCGGGGACCGCGACGAGGTCGGACGCATCAGCGACGCGTTCGCCCGGGCCGTCGCCGTGTCCGTCGACGGACACCGCCAGCTCGCCGCCGAGCGCCACGGATTCGGCCTGTTCGCCTCCGGCATCGCCTCGCGGACCGGCAACCTGGTCAGCCGCCAGCTGAGCCTCACCGAGGACCTCCAGGACACCTTCGGCCACGACGAGGCGCTGCTCGCGGAGCTGATGCGGGCCGACCAGCTGACGGTCGGCATGCGGCGCCAGATCGAGAACCTCCTCATCCTCGCGGGCGGCGAGGTCCCCGACCCGCACACCGAGCCCATGCGCGTGGCCGACCTGCTGCGCGAAGCGGCCGCGGAGGTCGAGGACTTCCGGCGCATCGAGCGGCAGGCCCTGGACGAGATCAGTGTGGAACCGAGCGCGATCAGCCGGATCAGCCACCTGCTCGCGGAGCTGCTGGACAACGCCACCCGGTTCTCCCCGCCGCGGGCCAAGGTGGTCATCCGCGCCGAGGTGGTGGCGGACGGGCTGTCCGTCGAGATCGAGGACCGCGGGCCGCGCGTGAGCCCGGAGCGCTACGAGGAGATGAACGGGCGCCTGCACGCGGCCCCGCCGTACTCCGTCCTGGCGCAGAACGCCCACCGGCTCGGGCTCTTCGTCGTCGGGCACCTCGCCGAGCAGCTCCGGGCCACGGTCACCCTGCGCCGTTCTGTCTACGGGGGCACCTCGGCGGTGGTGATCCTGCCCGGGGAGCTGCTGGTGGCCGCCGACGAGCGGGACCCGCGCGCCCCCGAGCCCGAGCCGCAGCGGGCTCTGGAGGCCCCGGCCCCGGTTCCCGAGCTGCTCCCGGCGCCCGCCCCGGCTCCGGCGGCCACTGCGGCCGCTTCCGTGCCGGGACCGGCCCAGGCGGGCGGGCCCGAGCCCGCACCCGAGCCGGTCGCGCACACGAGTGCCGGGCTGCCGAGCCGCCGTACCAAGGCACCCGCGGCCGTGCCCGCGGCCGCGCCCGCCCCCGAGCTGGTACCCGTACCCGCACGCGCGGGCCGCCCGGCCCTCCCGGAGCGCGTCCCGCAGACCCACATCGCCGAACAGCTGCGCGAGCCCCGCGCGCAGGAGACCGTGGTCCGGCCCGACACCGCGACACCCGAAGAGGTGGCCGATGCCTGGGCGGACTACGAACAGGGGACCCAGACAGTGGAAGAAGAGCTCCGACGGGATCAGCCATGACCACCTCACCGAACACTGCGGCAGCCAACGACGCGATCTACAGCGTCCTCGACAACAACCTGAGCAGGATCGCCGGCGTCCAGGGAGCCGTGCTCCTGTCCAACGACGGCATCAAGCTCAGCGCCTACCTGCTGGACGAGCCCCAGGCCGAGCGCATGGCGGCCGCGGCCTCCGGCATCGCGTCCACGATGAAGGCGATATCCCGGGACGTCGACGGCGGCCGCGTCATCCGCCAGCTCGTCGAGATGGACGACCGGTACCTGTGCATCGTCGGATGCGGCGAGGGCAGCACGCTCATCGTGGTGACCTCCCGCAAGGCGCGGCTCGGCGAGCTGGGCGGCGAGGCCGTACGGACCGCGCAGGCGCTCGGCGAGTGGCTGGGCACCCCCGAGCGCGGCCAGCCGTCCGCGTAATGCCGCAGGACGAGCCACAGCCACAGCCCGGCCGCCGCCGGACGCGGCTGTACGCCCTGACCGACGGGCGTACGGCCGCAGCGCACACCGTCCTCACCATGGACACCACGATCACGGCGGCGACCGGCGCGGACGTGGACGGCGGCCTGCCCACCGAGTGGCAGGAGATCCTCGCCATGTGCGCGCCGCCGGGCGGGCGGGCGGTCGCGGAGATAGCGGCGCGGATGAACATCCGCCTCACCCCGATGACGCTGCTCCTCGGTGAACTCGCCGACCGCGGGCTGATCCACCACCGGCCGCCCCTGGCGGTCGCCGAGACCACCGACGTGCACCTGCTCATGAGAATCAGGGACAGCCTTGCCCGGATATGACACGACCGCGACCGCCCACCGGGAACCGGCCCCGGTCAAGATCCTCGTCGCCGGCGGGTTCGGGGTCGGGAAGACGACGCTGGTGGAGACGATCTCCGAGATCGAGCCGCTGCGCACGGAGGAACGGCTGACCGCCGCCGGTGTCGGCGTCGACGACCTCGACGGCATCGAGTCCAAGACGGTGACCACCGTGGCGATGGACTTCGGCCGGCTCACCCTCACCGACGCCGGAGTCGTCCTCTACCTGTTCGGCACGCCCGGCCAGGAACGCTTCTGGTTCATGTGGGACGACCTGCTGAACGGGGCGCTCGGGGCGATCGTGCTGGTCGACACCGGCCGCCTCGACCGCAGCTTCCCGGCCGTGGACTTCTTCGAGAGCCGCGGACTGCCCTTCGTGGTCGGCGCGAACTGCTTCCACGGCGAACAGCCCTACACCGCGGAGGAGATCGCGGCCGCGCTGCACCTGCGCGATCCGAACACGCCCGTCCTCATGCTCGACGCCCGCTCCCGTACGGACGTCCGCGCGTCCCTCATCGCGCTGCTCGACCTGCTCATCACCAAGGCGCAGGCCCCGGCGGCCGTCAGCGGCTGAGTCCGGACCGGGCCGCGGTCACCGACGCCAGGTGGTCGGCCAGGTTCCGGTGCGGGCTCCAGCCCTGCGCCCGGGCCCGGGTCAGGTCCAGCACCACCGGGTGCGCCAGCTGGTCCACCGCGTAGCGGCTGAGGGCCGGTTCGGTGCCGGCCGCCGTCGCCACGGCCTCCGCGATCCGCGCCGCCGCGGCGGCCACCGGCAGCGGGAGGTGCCGGATCCGGGCCCGGACGCGGTGCGCGCGCAGCACCGCGCGCACCGCGGCGTCGCGGCCGTACGGTTCCCCGTCGGCGATGTTGTACGCACCCGGCGCCCAGGAGGCCGCGGCCAGGCAGGCCCGCGTCAGGTTCTCCACCGCGGTGAGGCTGAGCCGTACGTCCGGGCCGGGCAGCAGCAGCGTGCCCGCCCGGACCCGGGACAGCAGCCGGGGCAGCAGCGTGGTGTCGCCCGGCCCGTAGACGGCCCGCGGCCGCAGCACCACCGCCCCGGCGGCCAGGGCCAGGGCCTCGCCCTGTGCCTTGGTCCGCCCGTAGGCGTTCAACTGCCCGGCGCGCGGGTGCTCCTCGCCGACCAGGCCGCGGTCGCGCCGCGGGTCGTACACGCTGGCGCTGCTCACCCACACCACGGGCCGCCCGCCGGCCGCCCTCAGCAGCCGCTCCGTACCCTCCACGTTGACCGCGCGCATCAGCGCCGCGGCCCGCGAGCCGGGCGCGGGATCCCCGACGGCCGCCGCGCAGTGCACCACCAGGTCCGCGCCCGTCAGGTCCGGCAGCTCCCGGGCGGCGTCCCAGAACCGGTGCGTGCCCACCGGGCCGGGCCCGCGGCCCAGGCACACCACCTCGGCCCCGGCCGCCGCGGCGGCGCGTGCGACGTGCCCGCCGCAGAAGCCACTGGCGCCCGTGACCGCGATCATGCCGCGGCCCCGGCGGCCCCGGCCCGTACGGTCAGTGCGCGCCAGCCGGGCAGGGCCGCGCCCCGGTCCACCCGGGCCCGCGCGACCACCGGCCGGTACGGAGCCAGCGCGCCCAGGACGTCGGCCAGTTGGGCCCGGGCCAGCCGGGCCCCGGGGCACGCGTGCGGTCCGGCGCCGAACACCAGCCGGGCCACGGCCGGGCCGGCGGGCCGTCGGGGGTCCGGGTCGCGCCGGTGCGCGGCGGCCGCGTGCCGGGCGACCAGCAGCAGCCGGTCACCGCCCCGCACCGGGCAGCCGCCGACGGCTCCGTCCGCCGCGGCCACCCGGGGCAGCAGCGGGGAGGCCGCGGTGACCCGCAGCAGCTCGTCGGCCAGCACGGGCCGCAGGGCCGCGTCCGCCGCCTGGTCCCACAGCCCCGCGTCGGCGCACCAGGCAACCGCCCGCGGCAGCGCGGCAACGGTGGTGTTGACGGCGGCCACCGCCACCATCGCCGACAGGGCCTCATCGGCAGGGCCCAGGAGCAGGCGGAGCCGGTCGGTGGCACGGGCCGCGGCGGCCTCGGCCCGCGGGCGGCGCGGACCCGGCAGGTGGCTGCGTACGGAGGCGGCAGCGGCCTCGGCGGCCGCTCCGGCGACCGCTCGCGGATCGGCGCCGGGCCCCAGCAGGGCGCACACCACCGCCCCGGAGAGCTCCCGCGCGAGGTCGACGAGGTCCACCTCCCCGCCCCGCGCCAGCGGCGCGAGCCGGCGTACGAGCAAGGGCTGCCAGAGCGCCCGGAGTTCCTCGACCCCGGCCGCGCCCAGCGTGCCCGCGAGGCCCCGCCGGTCCGCCCGGTGCCCGCCGCCCTCCTGGTCGAACAGCACACCCTCGCCGTCGCGCAGGGCCGCGCGCGCGGCGGCGCCCGTCGTACCGGCCGCCGTCCGGTCGAGCGGCAGCCGGGTCAGGGCCTCCCGGTAGGCGTCCGGCCCGTGCACCAGCAGGGTCCGGCCGAGCCGTCGCACCGCCCGCCCGCGGGTGGCGGCGAGCAGCCCGAACAGCAGGGGGTGGCTGCGCAGGTAGACCCGGCGGTCCCGGAGGCGGGCCCGGGCGTGGGACGTGGAGCTCATCGGGGGTGTCCCTCCGTGGAATCGGCGGGCCGGGCAAGGGCGGGCCGGGCAAGGGCGGGCCGGGCAAGGGCGGGGCGGGCAAGGTCGGGCCGGGCAAGGGCGGGCCCGGCAAGGTCGGGCCGGGCAAAGGCGGCGAGGGCCGTCATCGCGCGGGGCCCAGGCGGCGGGCCGCGAGGGCCGCCGTCGCCGCCCGGTCGGGTTTGCGCGAGCGCCCCGACAGCGGGATCCGTTCCAGGAGCAGTGCGTCGGGCCGGGCCGTGCCCATCCGGCCGACCGGCTCCGACAGGGCGGCGCGCAGGGCCCGTTCGTCCGCGCCGCGCTGCGGCTGCACGACCGCGACGAGCCGTTCGTCGCCGTCTCCCGCCGGGATCCCGACGAGCACGGCCAGTTCCACCCCCGGCACGTGCAGGGCGGGCTCGTACAGCCCCGGGTAGATGTTCTCCGCCCGGCGCAGCACCATGTCCTTGCTCCGGCCCTCGAGGACGATGCGGCCCGCGCCGTCCAGCCGGGCCCGGTCGCCCGTACGCACCCACGCGTCGGGCTCCTCCCCGAGGTAGCGGTGGCGGGCCGCGGGACCGGACAGCAGCAGCTGCCCGCTCTCGTCCGGCTTGGCGAGCACGCCCGGCAGCGGCGCCCCGACCAGGTCCCCGGCCTCCTCGAAGGCGGACTTCTCGCGCGACTCGACCGCGGCGGCCGGGAACAGCTCGGTGAGCGCGTACACCCCCCAGGCCTCGGCCGCGCCCGCCGCGCGCACGCGTTCCAGCAGCCCGGCTCCGGCCGGGGCCGAGCCCGTCCACACCCGGCCGTGGAAGCGGGCACCCGCGCCCAGCGCGTCCCGCAGCCGGGGCGGGGTCAGGTAGGTGTCCTGCGGACGCAACCGGTGCAGTTGCCGCGCCAGCACCCGGGTGTTGCCCGCCGGGAGGGCGACGGGGGCACCGCGCGTCAGCGCGGGCACGAGGACGAAGAAGGTGCCGCCGAGCACCGGGCGGTCCCCCTGCGCGTCGAAGAGGGAGGAGACCGTGGCCATCCCGGCCGCCAGACTCGCCCGGGTGTGTACGACCGCCCGTGGCCGGGAGGTGGTCCCGGAGGTGAACACGATCACCGCGTCGGCGTCCCCGTCCAGGTCGGCGCCGGGCGCGGGCACCCCACCGCGCGGCGCGTCCGGGTCCAGTGCGGGCGCACAGCCCGGCAGCCTCGGCCCGACCGTGGCCACCGGCCCCAGCTCGGCCAGGTCCGGCAGCGCGAGCCGGGCCCGGCGGGCCAGCGGCCGGGCCCAGCCCGCCACCGCCTGCGCGGCCGCGTCGGCCAGCACCAGCGAGGGCCGGGCCAGCGCGAGGCGGGCGCGCAGCACATCGGGTCCGGCGCCCGGGTCCAGTACGGCCCCGCGCAGTCCGAGCCGCCACAGCGCGAGCAGGACGGCGAGGGCGCGCGGACCGGGGCGTACGGCGACCCCGACGGTGTCCCCGGCGCGCAGCCCGCGTGCGTGCAGGGCCGCGGCGAAGGCGTCGGCCAGCTCGGCGAGTTCGCCGCGGGTCGCGCGTACCCGGGGTGCGCCGGTACGGGTGGCGGTGAGCACGGCGGGCCGCTCGGGGCGGCTGCGCAGTGCGTGGTCGAGGCGGTCCAGCATCAGCGGGGGTCGTCCGTTCCGTGCGTGCCGCTGCCCTGATCGAGGTACCAGCGGGCGGTACCGGCGATCCCGTAGGCCCGCAGGCGCCGCGTCGAGTTCTCCACGACCATCTCCCGGCAGTGCGTGATCCGGTCGGTGTGGCGGCGTACGGCGTTCAGGAAGAGCCGGTCGGTCGGCGAGGGGCGCCGCGGCATGCCACCGACGGTCAGGTACAGCTCGGCCGTGATGGCCATGTTGTTCCCGGCGTGCATGCGGTACGGCGCCCGGTAGCCGCGCCGCCGGGCGTGCTCGGGCCGCAGCCGGCCGAAGAGCGCGGCGAGGGACACCAGTGCGCCGAACCCGGCCCGGCCGAGCGGGCCGTGCTCGTCGCGACGGGCCACGACCCGCCCGCACACCAGCCCGGGACTGCGGCGGAGCGCGGTCCGGGCGGCGCCGGTCCAGCCGGGACGGGGCAGGCAGTCGGCGTCCGTCCGGGCCAGCAGGGCGGCGCCCCGGCCGATCGCGTACCGGAAGCCGGTGTCCACCGCGGAGCCGACGCCCTTCTCCGGCTCCTCGATCACCTCCACCGGGAAGGGCGCGCCGGCCGCGAACGCGCGGGCCACGGCCCCCGTACCGTCCGCCGAGGCGTTGTCGACGACCAGCAGGGTGAAGTCCCGGTCCCGCTGCGCGGCGAGCGCCCGCAGGGTGTCGGCCAGCCGGGCCTCCTCCTCGTACGCGGGCACGATCACCCACATCGGGGCGTCCGCGGCCGTCACGACTTCTCCCAGACCATCGTCATGATGCTGATGCCACCGCCGAGCCCCACGAACAGCACCCGTTCCCCCGGGGCGAGTTCGCCGAAGACCCGGTCGAGCTGGAGCCCGATGCTCGCGCTCGCCACATTGCCGAGCTCCGGCACCGTCACCACGAGCTTCCCGGCGGGCACCCCGGTCAGTTCCGCGAACCGCTCCAGGTACGGCACGGTCACCTGGTGCACCAGCACCCTGGCGAAGCCGTCCCAGTCCATCCCCGTGCGGTGCAGCGTCCGGTCGATGACGGCCGTGCCCACCTTCTCGAAGACGCCCCGCAGTTCGTGCCCGTCGCCGCGGAAGTAGGTGTACGCGTCCCCGCGCGGGTGCCGCGACCCGCCGCCCGGGATGCCACCGACCTCCCAGTGCTCCGAGTGGGTCTCGGTGTCCACGTCGATGATCCCGCCGCGCTCCACGGCCTCCACGAGCACCGCCGCCCCCGCGTCGCCGAAGGTGTAGCCCGCGAAGCCCTCCCGCAGTTCCGCGAGATCGGCCGGGTCCCTGCGCACCGCCCGGCTCGGCGTCTCACCCGTGACCACCAGGGCCCGCCGCGCCCGACCGGCGAGGATCATGGAGCGGGCCAGGTCGATGCCGTTGACGAAGCTGTTGCAGGCGTTGGTGACGTCCAGGGCGTGGGCCCGCGAGCCCAGTTCCGCCTGCACGATGTGCGCGGTGGCCGGCTCGACCAGGTCGCGGGAGGCGGATGCGAACAGCAGCAGGTCCACGTCCAGCGGGCCGAGTCCGGCGGCGGCCAGGGCCCGGCGGGCGGCGCCCACCGCGAGGGTGGAGGCGTAGACGCCCTCGCCCGCGACCCGGCGGGAGACGATCCCCGTGGCCTGCGTCAGCAGCCTGGGCGGCAGCGTCAGGCCACTGCGGCGCGCCACCTCCCGCTGGAGGGCGTCCGAGGACAGCACCTCCTCGGGCAGCAGACTGCCGACGGCGGTTATCCCGGCGCGCGGCAGCGGATCACACGGCTGAATGAACATGCCCCCACGATGGCAATCCGGCCCGGCCCGGGGCCTGAGTACGGATGCTCAGTTCGCCGCCGCGGTCCGCACGGGCCGCCTGAGTACGCGGCCGGTGCCGGACCGCCGCCGCCAACCCCGCGACAGGCGGGGCTCGTTTACATAGGGTGAGACGGCAGGGGATCGTGGGCCACGGGGGAGGGCGCGACATGGCGGCACGCCGGTTACCGGTGCTGGCACAGTACCGGGACGACGCGGTGACCCGTCTGCTGTGCGCGGGCGCGCACCTGGACGAGGGCTTCGCCCGCGAGGTGGACGCGGAGCTCACCGAGGACCGGCTGCGCGCCACCGGACTCTCGCTCGGCATCGACCTGGTGGCCCTGGCCCGCCACGCGCGGGCTTCCGTCCGGCGCACCGACCTGCGCGACCGGCGTCTCGCCGGGCTCTGCGCGGCCGGCGTGTGGGCGGCGGTACCGGCCGCGCTGTACGGGCTGGTCGTGGGCCTGCCCGCCCTCGCCCTGGCGGCCGCGGCCGCATTCGTCCTCGCCTGGACGGCCGCATGGGGGCTGGTCCGCGGCGCCGAGGACGCGGCCCGCAGGGCGGCCCTGGGCGTCGAGCACGGCGCCCAGCGGCCGAAGGACCTTGCCCCCGGGGTCGGGGCGGAGGTGGAGGACCGGCTGCTGGAGCAGAGGCGGGCCAACGTGGTTCCGTACACGGCGAGCGCCGAGCGCACCAACCCGTTCGTCGGCAGCGGCTCGAAGATCAAGGAAATGGTCTGGCAGCCCATCGACGTCAGCCGCCCCGCCGACGATCCGGCGGGCGGCGGCAAGCTGACCATCAAGCCCTTCGACGCCGTCGACCTGCACAGCTTCATCGCCCGCGAGATGGAGCACATCGCCGGTCTGAAGGGACTGCGGGCCCGCAACCGGCTCTACGTGATAGGCGACCACGTCTCCTACGTCGGCCCCGACCTGCTCCCCGACCGGCTGCGCCGGCCGCGCGCCCAGATCCCCAAGCAGCTGGTGCAGGCCGGAGTGGTCCAGCCCGGCGCCGGCATGCGCACCTACCTGAGCCTGGAGCGGGCCGGCGAGGGGGGCCGCGTGATCGTCTCCATGCACCTGCGGGCCAGGCTCCAGCACCCCAGCCTGACCTGGGAAGTGGCCGCGTACGGGATCCCTCCGCTCCAGTCGCGCTTCTACCGGGTGCACCAGCTGCCTCAGGACGGCTGGGAGCGCTGGTGGAGTCTCTTCACCTTCGCCACCGCCACCACCGGGTCGGCGCTGGTCGGCGCCCCCGGGAGACTGTCCCGGCGGGCCTCCGCCCGGCGTGCGCGGGCCCGGGGGCTGGAGAAGTGGCGCCGCGAGATCGACCGGCGGCACCTGCGCTTCGACTACGGAGCCGTGGACAGCCTCCGCGAGCGGGTCGCCGACTGGGAGCAGCTGGGCTTCTCCGAGCGGACGGACTCCCAGGACTTCCTCCAGCGGCTCCAGCAGGGCGTGCTGATAGCGACCGAACGGTTCCTCAAGGACCACAACGTCGACACCAGCTCCTACGACCAGGCCCAGCAGGTGATCAACACCCACACGTACACCTTCCAGGGCGACATCCACTCCAGCAACATCGGCGCCCACGGCACCGTCAACCAGGCCGGTCAGGCCCAGGCACTGGGGAAGCCGGCCGGGCAACCCTGAACGAGGACGAGGAGCACCGCACTCATGAGCACCTACCACTTCCACGGGAACGTGTCCGGCCCCAACAACATCGGGGACCACGGCACCATCAACATCGGGGAGCAGGACACCGCCGCCCGCACCCTGCGCCTCGCCGCCGAGCTCGCCCAGTGGCTCCGGGCGGAGGGCGCCGGACCGGAGCGGCTCGACGCGGCGCAGGCCCTGCGCGGGGAGCTGGACCGGGCCGGGCAGGAGGGGCGCCCCGTCGAACCGGGCCTGATCCGGCGGTCGCTGGAGACCATCACCCTCGGCCTGGGCGCAGGCAGTACCGGCCTCGCCCTGGCCCAGGAGATCAGCCGGCTGCTGGGCTGATCCGGCTCACCTCGCCCGTACGACGGCCCGCGCACCGCCGAAGTCCAGCTCCAGCCCCGAACGCAGCGGCACGGTCTGCCCCGGAGCGATCTCCTGCGTGCTGCCGTCCGCGCGGGTACCCGTCCAGGCGGCCCCGGAGCGGTTGGCCAGCCCGAACTTCCCCGGGCGCTGCGGGTGTTCGGTGAGCTCCGCCACCAGCGTGCCGTCGCCGTAGTCGTGCCGGGCCGGCTCCGGCGCCAGGTGGTGCGCCTGCACGCGCGAGGACCGGTGCAGCAGGATGTGGTGCTCGGTGCGCGGCGGGGGCGTGGTCAGCACCAGCCGGGGCGGCAGGACCAGCGCGTTCCCGCAGCTCCAGCAGGTGCCCGCGGTGGCGGCCCGGGGTTCGGTCATGTTCTGCTTCCCGCAGTGGGCGCAGTCCACCACCGCGTCGAGGACCGCCCGGAGGGCGTCCCGCCACTGCGACTCCCGCACCCGGGCCGCGGGGTCGTGCAGGCCCCGGGTGAAGTTCCTGGTGAACAGGTCGCGCAGGGAGGCGGGCGCCACCGCCCAGGTGGCCAGTACCGTGGCGTGCTCGACGGGGTCGGGGGCGTTGGAGCGGTCCTGCGGGTCGAACAGGAACAGCGGGTCCTTCCCGTACAGCCTGCGCTCCGCGGCCTCGTCGAAGCAGTGGATGTCCAACTCCCGCCTGCCCATCAGCGGATGGTGGTTCATCAGCAGCATGAACAGCAGGACCGACAGGGAGTGCAGATCGCTCTGGGTGCCGGGGGAGACCCCAGGCTCGCCGCGCACCAGCTCGGGCGCCATGAACGCCATGGTGCCGGAGATGCCCGTGCTGTCGCCCTCGACCACCGCATTGTCGTTGTCGCAGACCAGCACCTCGCCGGTGACCGGATCGAAGAGCAGGTTCCCCCAGGAGATGTCCCGGTAGGCGATTCCGCGCGAGTGCAGCGCCTGATAGGCCTCGACCGTGTAGAGGCAGGCGGTGAGCAGCGCACGGATCGTGGTGCGCAGCTTGCGGCGGAAGAGCAGCGGCAGGCCCTTGAACCGGTCCGGGCGGATGTCCATCAGGTAGCCGAAGCCCCCGCGGCCGTCGGCCACGAAGTCGCGCGGCCACAGGAAGCGGTCGTCGTCGAAGCCGCGGTCCACCAGCTGACGGACGATGTCCTCCTGCTCCGGCGTCGCGCACGCCGGGTAGTACCACTTGAGGGCCTGGTCGCCGGACCCGGTGCGGACCCGGTAGACCTCCCCCTGGCCGCCGGCGCCGAGCAGGTCGAAGACCTCCACGCCCAGGCCGCTGTCGGCCGTCAGCCGGGTGCCGCTGTCGAGCATGCCGCTCATTGGTCACTCACTCCTGTACGGGTCTGTCATGTCGGAGATGTCGGCGGGTTCCGGTGTCCGGGCGGCCGGTTCCGGCGGTCCTGCCGGTTCCGCGGGTGCTGCCGCTCCCGCGGGTCCTGCCGGGGCCGCGGGTCCTGCCGGGGCCGCGGGTCCTGCCGGGGCCGTGGCGGTGTGCCAGGCCGCCACCAGGGTGGTGTCGTCCCCCGAGTGCTGGGAGGCCTTGGCCAGCCACTCCGGCAGGACGGCCCGGACGCACTCCGCGCCCTCCGCCGACAGCCGGTCGTCCAGGCCGGCCATGAACTGCCGGAAGCCGCTGTCCGAGGCGAAGCTCTTGGACAGCCCGTCGGTGGTGAGCGAGACCAGCCGCGGCGCCCGCGCGGGGGTGGTCACCGGCGCCCAGTGCGTACGCACCCGCAGCCAGGCCTGCGGGGAGCACAGGGACTCCGTCTCGTCGCCCAGATCGGCCTCGTCCGGCGCGAGCGGTACGGTCACCTGCCCGTCGTCGGTCACCACCGTCAGCTCGCCGTCGCCGAGCTGCCAGGCCGCGAAGACCCGGGGCGTCAGTACGGCGCCGACGAGCGTGCTCCCGTACAGCACCAGCTTGTCCGGAGGTGACAGCGCCGGCTCCTCGTGCGAGCTGGTCCGCGCCCAGTGCCCGAGCGCCTTCTCCTGCCAGGCGCTCACCAGTTGCCGCGGCAGCGTGTACTGGGCGTAGTTCATCAGCCAGGCCAGGCTCGGCGGCCGCAGCTCGCCCCGGGGCTCGGCGAGCGCCGCGAACTGCCTGGCCTGCTGGACGAACAGGTCCACCGCGAACCGGGAGCCCAGATGGCTGCGCGCGTGCACGGCCGAGCCGTGGCCGTCGGCCACCGCCATGATCAGCGGCTGTCCGGCGCTGCCGAGCCCCTCCACGTCGTAGTGGTCCTGGTTGCGCGTCTTGTTCACGCCCTGGACGCTGCCGTGGAGCGTGTCCCAGAGCGGGAGCGGCCCATGGGTCCGCACGGGCTCGCTCACCACACGTCGTCATCGTCGTCGTCGAGCACGGGCGGGGCGTAGGGCGGCTGCTTCACGGTCACGTCCGCGAACCCCGCCACCGGCTGGGAGGCTGCCTTCACCGCCGCCGTGGACGCCCAGCGGATCGCCGCCGCCAGCTGCTTGGGACTGTTCGCGTCCAGCGGCTGGAGCTCGGGATTGCCCAGGAACTCCTGGAGCACGTTGCGGTCGGCGTCCGCACCGATCGCGATGGCCACCCGGACGGCCTTGCGGCCCCACGGGGTCGCGTCCACCGCCCGCAGCCCCGCCTTCCAGTCGTCCGTCGGCACCCCGTCGGAGACCAGCGCCAGCACCGGCTTCAGCGCGCGCTGCGGCATCGGCGGGGTGTCCAGCTCGCGCGCCGCGAGCTGGAGGGCCTCCCCGAGGTTGGTCATCCCGTCCACCTGCACGTCCTGCCAGGTGAACTGCTCCACCGGCACCGGGTCCTTGTGGTGCCAGCGGGCCGTGGTGGAGAAGGTCATGGTGCGCAGCAGCAGCTGGGCCGCCGGGTTGTCCTGCGCCACGGAGAGCATCTCCGGAACGGCTTCTCTGATCGCGTAGTTGAGCTGGCCGATCTTCTCGCCCTGCATCGAGTACGAGCAGTCGATCAGCCAGATGAAGTGGACGGGCCGGTTCATCATCGGCCCGCCGGGGATGTCACTCACCGCGTATTCTCCTTCAACTTCCGGTCCACCCAGGGATGTACCGTGCCAGAGCCGCCACCGCGGCAGCCGCCGTCATCACGACCGCCGACACGAACAGGGCCCTCATCATCCGGCGGCCCCGCACGATCTGCGGTGTCATCATGGGGTGTTGCTCCTCTCGTTGCCGTGTGCGGGCCGCGCGTCCCGAGCGACCCGCGCCTGCGGCCGGTCCCCTGCGGCCCGCGCGTCCTGCCGGTTCCCGGTGAGCCGCCCCACGCGCAGCCCGGTCCGTGACAGCAGCCACAGCACCGGCTCCGCCGCCCGCCGCTGCTCGGTGTCCAGGGCGCCCGCCCCGGTGGCGGCGCGGGCGCTGACCACCCAGTACCGGGCCGCTGCGAAGTCGTGGCCCAGGACGCGGACCAGCTCGTCCAGCCCGATCCCGGTCAGCCACGCCTCGACCGGCTCCGTCGGCCGCGGCAGCGAGTCCAGCCGGTCCAGCACGTCCCGCTTGGTCACGACCGCGGCGACGGGCAGCCGCCCGCGACGGCCGCCGAGCCCCTGCAGCTCGCCGGTGAAACCCGCGTACGTCTCCACCGGGCCGAGGTCGGCCGGCCGGGCCGCCTCGGCCCGTTCGGTGTCGCCCGGGTGCAGGGCGCGGCGTACGACGGGCGCGGCGAGCACGTCGGTGACCAGCAGGACCCCGTCGGAGTGCGCGAGGTAGCCCTGGTCGCGGGTGGTGTCCGCGTCCCGGAGGGACTCGCCCATCGGGTCGTACAGGTAGAGCAGCCGACGCCGGAGGCCGTACCCGACCAGCAGCATCAGGGCGCGCGGCTGCCCGCCCTGGGTCTTGAGGGTCCACCCGGAGCTGCTCAGCTGCCGGCCGAGGGTGTTGGCCTCGCGCAGGTCGTCGGGGGAGGCGTATTCGACCGTCAGTCGGGACTCGTGCGACCAGGACCGCAGCCCTTCGAGCATGGCCGCCAGCAGCATGGTCTTCCCGGCGGAGGTGCCCCCGATCAGCGGCAGGTGCACGACCCGGGTGGTGCCGACGGCCGGGGGCAGGCTCCGGTCGCAGTGCGGGCAGCGGGCGGCGAGCCCCCGCCGCCCGGTCATCAGGGTGGTCGGCAGCCCCCTGCCGCAGCGGCACACGTGCCGCAGCGCTCCGAAGGCGCCCGGCCGCAGCTCGCGGTGGGCGGCGCCACAGCCCGGGCAGAGGTGGACGGCCAGCGGGAACGGCCGGTAGCAGCCGGGGTACGGGCACTTCATCCGGATGCCCAGGACCAGCTTCCACAGCCGCTCCGCGGTCCGCCCGGCCAGGGCGGCGGCCAGCACGGCCAACAGGACCAGGGCGAGCTGTACGGCGAAGAACAGCGCGACGCCCGCCAGCAGGACCGAGGCGAGCAGCGCGGACAGCACCGCGGCCAGCGCCGTACCGGGCGCCAGCAGGCGCAGCAGCAGCCTTCCGAAGCCGTTGTCGGCGAGCGCGCCGGTCTGCCCGTTGCGGCCGCGCAGCAGGCGGCGGCGCACCACTTCGCCGAGCCAGTGCCGGGTCAGCAGGTACCAGACGGTCAGTGCCGCCGCCTGTCCGGCGAACCGCGCGTCCAGCCACATCTGTCCGGCCCAGTAGGCGGGCTGGGCCGGCTCGGGACCCGGGTACGGGACGATCCGCGGGTCGCTGCTGCCCGGCGGGCTCGTCCGGAAGGCGGCCCAGGCGGCCGACAGGGCCAGCGCCAGGAACCGCCACAGCCCGTACCCGAGGCACACGGCGACCCCGATCACCCCGGTGAGGGTGCCCAGGATCCGGGCGATCAGCGCCGGATCGACCATGTCAGCCCCCATGGCCACCGGCCCCTTGACCGCCGGACCGATGACTCCCGGAACCGTGACCACCGGCCCCCTGCCCGCCCGACCCCTGACCGTCGCCGGAGCGGCGCCCGCCCCAGCGTTCGCGCAGGCGGCCGAAGGCGCCCGGCCGCTGCCAGCCGCGGAACTCGTCCGCCCAGCGGCCGCCCAGCCGGGCCAGCGCCTGCTCCACCTCCGCCAGCTCCGCCGGCGCGAGGCCCCGCACGGCCGGCCGCAGCACCCCGTCGAGCAGGTCCGTACGCGCCTCCTGCCAGAGCGGGCCGGCCTGCGGCTGCGAGGACCACACCGTGAAGCAGTCCGCCGCATAGCCGGGATCCAGCCGCAGCCGGTCGTGGACCACCGGCTTCCGTGCCGCCAGCCGGTAGGCGGCCAGCAGTTCCGCGTCGTTGCTCTCGATCAGCGCCCGCAGCTCGCTGTCCGGCCGGTCCGCGGCCAGCAGCCGCGCGCACAGGACCGCGTACGCGGTCTCCCGCGGACCCGGCTCCGGATCCAGTGACCGCAGGTCCAGCGCCTGGCGGACCCAGCCACCGCCCGCCGCGCCCGTCCGCAGGTTCCGGGCCAGCTCCAGCAGCAGCAGCGACGGCCGCAGCCGGGCCGGGATCTCCTCCTGGAACTGGCCGAGGAGCTCCGGTGCCAGCTCCAGCGCCCCGTCGTCCCCGGCCGGCGCGCGTACCGCCGCCCGTACGAGCAACTCCCAGGTCCCGGCCTCCCGGTGGACCTGCGCCCCGGTCGCCATGAGCACCAGCCCCGCCTCGTCCGCCCCGGGCGGCTCCCCGTCCCACACCAGCCGCATCGCGGTCCGCAGCACCAGCGGCTCCGCGTACAGCGAGACGCCCGAGTGGGCCAGCAGGGTGTTCAGCGCGCCGACCCGGTCCTGGCCGGCCGCGGCGGCCACCGCCGGGGATTCGGCGCACATCCGCAGGTGAGGCCGCGCGTCGGCCGCGGTCGGCCGCAGCGCGGTCCCGGCGAACAGCCGCCGCCCCGCGGCCGGATCGCCCGCCGCGAGCGAGTCCAGCCGGTCGAGTACGAGGGCGCGCAGCCCGGGCAGTTCGGCCAGCGCGGCCCGCACCCCCGCCCCGTACGCCCGCTCCGGATCGCCGAGCAGGGCGAGGGCCAGCTGCCGGGCCACCGCGGGCAGCAGGTCGCTCACGTCCACCCCGAGCACCGAGGCCACCCGCAACAGCCCCGCGGGATGCTCCGGTTCGGCCGCGGGCCCGCTCAGCGCCGCCCGCAGGCCCGGCTCCAGCTCCGCCGCGAGCCGGCTCCGGACGGCCGCGCCCAGGGCGCCCGCGGTGGGCAGGGCCGCGGGCGGCGCGCCGGTCCGTACCGCCTCGGTCAGGGTCAGGGCCACCAGCGGCTCGCACACCGTGGGCGGTGCCCAGCCGTCCAGGGCCGCGAGCAGCCGCCCGGCCGCCTCGACCTCCGCCGGCTCCCGGTCCCCGGCCGGGCCGCCCAGCGCCAGGGCCAGCGCCTGCAGTCGTACGCCGTCCAGCGCGTCCCGGTGCCCGGCCGCCCAGTCGGCGGCCGCCGTCCGGCCGGGGGAGGGCAGGGCGATGCCCGCGGCCAGGGCGAGCGCGGCCAGCGGGCCCGCGTCGTACGGCCCGGCGGCGAGCCGCCGGACCTCGGCGACCAGATCCTGGCGCTGCCCCTGCCAGATCCGCGCGGCGGTGTCCGCCCACACGTCCGGCGGCCCGACGGAGGGGGCGGCGGAGCGGGAGGCGTCGTACACCCGGTAGCGGTGCTCCTGCCCGGCGAGGCCGAGCCCGTCCTCCGGCATCACGCCGATGATCTGCTGCCGGGCGAGCTGCGGCCGCCGGGTGTAGGTGGTGAAGGTGAGCCACTGACCCCGCTGGTGCGGCAGCACACTGCACGCGAGCATGATCCAGCGGGCCACGGCCTCGCTGTCCGCCTCCACGAGCACGATCTGCGGGGCGTCCGGGTCCTCGCCGAGACGGCGCACATCGGCGAAGAAGGCGGCCAGCCACGGCGCGCGGGCGGCGACGAAGGCGGCCAGCGCGGCCCGGTCCAGCCGGCCCGGCGCGGGCACCGCGGCCAGCGCCGGCACGCCGCCCGGCGGGGTGGCGGCGGCCCACTGGGGCGATCCCCAGGCGGTGATCGGCAGTTCGCCCACGGCCGGGCCGGAACCGGCGGGCTGCGGCAGGTGCACCGCATGGGCGTGGAAGTTGCCCCACCGGCCGCTGTAGTCGGCGCCCGTGTACACCGAACGCGCCAGCAGCCGACTGCCGTCGCCCAGCACGTTCAGGCTGAGGGCCTGCGGGAAGGCGGCCAGCTCGTGCGGCCCCGGCCGCGGCGGCGCGTCCCGGGGCGGCTCGTAGCCGATCAGCTGCTCCGCCTCGCGCAGCAGGGCGGCCGGCACCCCGGGGCTGACGGCCGTGAACCGGAAGCCGGAACCGTCTGGACCGGGCGGCGCCGAGGTGTAGTGCAGTTGGGCGAGATTCATGAGTTCCCCTCCGAGCCGGTACGGGCACCCGTGCCCGAGCCGGTACGGGAACCCCCGCCGGCGGCGCCGCCGGCGCGCGGCAGCAGCCCGCCCAGCCCCAGCAGCCACAGCAGCGGGTCCTCCACGCGCAGCGGCCGCGGCCCCGACTTCGGGGCGTCGGCCGGTGCGTCCGCGGGCGGCGGCGAGCCGAGCGCCGAGAGCCCGAACAGCGACAGCTGTGCGAAGTCCCGCTCCAACTGCCGCAGCAGCGCACCCGAGTCCCAGCCGTCGAGCAGCGCGCGCATCTCCTCGTGCACCGTCTGCCGGTCCTCCTCGTCCAGCGCGCCGGCGGAATGGTCGGCGTTGCGCAGCAGCGGCGAGTGCGGCTCCAGCAGCGGCGCCAGCGAGTCCGTCTTGGTCACGGCCACCGCCACCGGGGTGGTGACCCGGCCGCGCGAGGAGCCCCGTCCGTGGGCGCGCAGCTGGGCCGCGAGATCCGCGGCGATCTGCTGCGGCGGCGTCTCGATGACCGGCAGCGGCGGCCCGTCGTCCAGCGGCAGCCGGTCGCGCACCGCCCGCATCTGCAGCGGGTCCACGAGCAGGATGATCCCGTCGGCGGCGGCCAGGTAGTGCGTGTACCGGTCCATGGCCTCGGCGCTGCCGAGGTCCTCGCCCGCCGCGTCGAAGAACACCAGCGCGGTGTGCCGGCTGCCGTCCCCGCGCAGCCGGCGCCGCAGCGGCAGGCTCAGCCGGTACAGCAGCGGGTCGTTGAAGCCCAGGGCCGCCGGCCTGGTGGCCCCCGGCAGCCGCAACCGGTCGTAGAGGTCCTCGGCCAGCTCCCGGTCCCGCCGCTGGGTCTCGCCGCCCATGGCGGTCACCGAGGCCCCGTACGCCCGGCCGACCCTGCCGCGCAATTCGCCCAGCAACACCGAGACGTAGGTGCTCTTGCCGGAGGCCTTGGGGCCGAGCAGGGCGATGATCCGGGTGTCCTGGTCGCAGTAGTCGCTCGGGAAGTCGCTGTGGCAGCGCCGGCAGACCCGCACCGGGGTGGACCCGCCGCAGGCGGGGCAGTCCGCGCGCGAGCCGCCCGCCTTCGGCGCGAGGCGCCGGCCGAGGCCGCGCGGGGCGGTGAAGACCGGGCCGCGCATCTTCAGTGCGGGGGGCACGCTCGGGCCCATGAACTCGGCCCACACAGTGTCGAGTTCGGCGCTGCACGGTCTGGCGCCGCGCACCCCCGTGGCGGACATCTGGCAGCGGTAGGGCAGCCGGGCCGCCGGGGACCGGTCGAAGCAGTAGGGGCAGACGACGGAGGTCATGTCAGCGGACCACCAGGGAGAGGAGAGGAGGCTCTTCGAGCCGGACGGAGGCGGCGGCGCCGCCGAGGAGGAAACCGCGCAGGGCGTAGGGGCGGCCGGGCGCGGCCGTGGTGTCGATCGGGCGCTCCACCGTGCCGGTGCCCGTCCCGGTGCCCGCGGCCGCGGCCGCGAGTTCGGCTCCGGTCACCCGGCACACGGGCGTGCCGCCGGCCGGGCCGCCCGGGCGCCGCGGGTTGCGGCCGCCGTCCCCCCGGGCCACGAGCAGGAGCTCGGGGAGGTCCGGGCCGGTGCCGCCGCCCGGTGCCCGTACGGTCACCCGCAGGACGGCGGGCCCGCGGCGCAGTCCGCGCCGGGGGCCGGGCACCAGTTCGTAGGCGATGGCCACGTCGGCGGGCAGCTCCGCGCGGGCGTCGGCCGCGGGAGCGGCGAGTACGGACCGGGCGCTGCGCGGCGCGGCATGCGCTTCGACGGACAACGCGGCCGGGGTGACCGGCAGGTGGAGGCCCTCGCGCAGGAAAACGCTCCGGGCCACGGCGTGTCGGGTGCTCCGGCCGTCCTGGGTGACGGTGGCGGTGACCGTGCCCGCGGCGCCGGGCCAGTCGAAGGTGACGTGGACCAGGTCGGGCGCGGTACGCCGCAGCGCGAGCCCGGTCACCGGCAGCGGGGCCTCGACCAGGACGCAGGGCCCGGCCAGGGCCCGCCCGCCCAGGACGGACACGGCGGACACGGTGGTCAGCGATCCCGGCGGCGGCGCTCCGATCGAGACCGGCGCGCCGGATCGGGGTCCCGCCGGGTCCTCTCCGGCCGTGTCCTCTCCGGCCGGGTCTCCTCCGGTCCAGCCCCGTCCCGCCCAGTCCAGCGGCGGCGGCAGCTCGGCCGCCGCCAGTTCGGCCCCCTCGGCGGGGGCCTCGCCGGGCCACTCCACCAGCCGGACCTCGCCGTCGTCGCCGCCGGTCCGCCGGAACTCCACCCCGCCCGCCGCCCGGGCCGTCGCCGTCAGGGTGCGTAGGGGGGCCGGCCAGACGTGCACGGTGACCGAGGCCGTCACGGCCGTGGAGAGCACCCCGCGGCCGGCGCGTCCCGTCGGGGCGTACCGGACCCGCACCGCCAGCTCGTACAGCCCGGGGGCCAGGCCCTGCGCACGCACGGTCTCCCGCAGGCCGGCCCGCACGGTCGGTGGCACCGGGGGTACCGGAGCGCGTCCCCCGGGCCCGGTCAGCGTCACCTCGCAGTGGGCGGCGCCCGCCGGCGGCGTCCACGAGGCCTCGATCCACCCGTCGCCGTCGCCGACCCTCAGCTCCGTCACCGCCGGGGCGACCGCCAGCGGGGCGCTGATCAGCGGCGGTCCGTCGACGGCGCCGTCGGCCCGGAGCGGAAGTGCCACATGGCGGACCTCCACGCCGGTGCCGGCGCCGCGGTCCACGAGCACGCCCCCGGCCGGCCGGCCCGCCACCTCGGCGAGCGGGGCACCGGCCGGCTCCCCGCGGGTGAGCCGCACCACCCGCCAGCGCGCGCCCCCGAACTCTCCGGTCGGCCAGTGCAGTTCGACACCACCGGGGACGAGCACGGACTCCAGCGGGCCGGGGTCCGCGGGATCAGGCCGGTAGCTGCGCACCAGCCCGCGCACCGCGCGCGGGCAGTCGCCCGCCAGCGCCACCGCCTCCTCGTAGTGGAGGCAGGCCCGCTCCGGATCCCCCCGCTCCTCGTGGCGCCGGGCCACCGCGAGCTCGGCGTCGGCGGCCGCGTTCCGTGCGGCCAGTCCGGCGAGGAGGGCCCCCAGCGCCCGGTCCCCGTCCGCGGGCGGCAGCAGGGCGGCCCGGCGGGCGGCGGAGCGGATCCGGTGCTCCAGCAGGTCGTCCCGCAGGGCCTCGGCGGCGGCCCGCTGCCCGCCGTCCAGCCGGGCCCGCCGGGCGGCGGCGTGGACCAGGGCGGCGGCCTCGGCCGGGTCGACCCCGAAGCCGGTCGCGGTGGCCGGCAAATGCCCCTGGGGGTGGTCGTGGAGCAGGTGGGTGAGCTGGTACAGCAGGATCCGGCGCAGGGCGGCGGGGTCCGCCTCCTGGATCCCGGCCAGCCGCTCCAGCAAGCGGGCCGCGGCGGGTTCGGCCTGTTCCCGGCGCAGCGCCCGCAGCACCCCGGCGCCCACGTGGCGGCGCCGACCGGGTCCGGTGACGGCGAAGATCCCGTCGAGCACCCGTAACCGGCCGCCGGGCGGAACCAGCAGTTCGCCCAAGTGGCGCAGGCCGATGCCCTGTTGTGCGGCGAGGAGTTCCCCGTAACCTCCCAGCAGCGGCGCCAACGGCAGGCCGGAGAGCGCGCGGGACAGCCCGATGGCATGCCCGAACTCCGTCCCGGCCATCGCTCTGCGCCCCCCGTGCAGTGTGTGGGAGGTCATTTCAGCAGATACGCAGGTCGTTCGGGAGCTCTTTTCGTTCTCCAGGTGTACGGCGCAGTGTCACGAAGTGATCTCCGGCCGGTACCCCGGGACCGCTGTCCTTGGGGCGCCCCTCGACTCCCCCCTCACCCGCAGAGGTCGTCACCCCATGGCAGAACTCAATCGTCGCAGGTTCCTGCAGATAGCCGGTGGCACCGCGGCCCTCACGATGCTGAACGACAGCATCGCGCGGGCCGCCGCCATCTCGGCACAGGGCACCACCGGAACGATCCAGGACATCGAGCACATCGTCGTCCTCATGCAGGAGAACCGGTCCTTCGACCACTACTTCGGCGCGATGAAGGGGGTCCGGGGCTTCGGTGACCCGCGGCCGGTCCTCCAGGACAACGGCAAGTCCGTCTTCCACCAGTCCAACGGCACGAAGGACGTCCTGCCCTTCAACCCGCAGATCCAGGACCTCGGGATGCAGTTCCTGGAGGGGCTCAACCACGACTGGGCCGGCGGCCACCAGGCGTACAACAACGGCAAGTACGACAAGTGGGTCCCGGCCAAGACGGCCACGACCATGTCGTACATGACCCGGAACGACATACCGTTCCACTACGCCCTCGCCGACGCCTTCACGGTGTGCGACGCCTACCACTGCTCCTTCATCGGCGCCACCGACCCGAACCGCTACTACCTGTGGACGGGCCACACGGGCAATGACGGAACGGGCGGCGGCCCGGTCCTAGGCAACCAGGAGGCCGGCTACGGCTGGAAGACGTACCCCGAGCGGCTGGAGTCCGCCGGCGTCTCGTGGAAGGTCTACCAGGACATCGGCGACGGCCTGAACGCCGCCGGCTCCTGGGGCTGGATCAACGACGCCTTCCGCGGCAACTACGGCGACAACTCCCTGCTGTACTTCAACAGCTACCGCAATGCCCAGCCCGGCAGCGCCCTGTACGAGAAGGCCCGCACCGGCACGAACGTCAAGGCGGGCGAGGGCTACTTCGACCGGCTGCGCGCGGACGTGGTGAACGGCGCCCTGCCCCAGGTCTCGTGGATCGCCGCTCCCGAGGCGTTCAGCGAGCACTCGAACTGGCCGACGAACTTCGGTGCCTGGTACATCTCGAAGGTCCTGGACGCGCTGACCGCGAACCCGGCGGTCTGGGCCAGGACCGCGCTGTTCATCACCTACGACGAGAACGACGGCTTCTTCGACCACGTGGTCCCGCCGTACCCGCCGGCCTCCGCGTCCTGGGGCCTGTCCACGGCGGACGTGTCGAAGGACCTCTACGCGGGCGGTGGCGGCTACGCGGCCGGACCGTACGGGCTCGGCCCGCGCGTCCCGATGATCGTGGTCTCCCCCTGGAGCAAGGGCGGCTACGTCTGCTCCGAGACCTTCGACCACACCTCGGTGATCCGTTTCATGGAGAAGCGCTTCGGGGTGCAGGAGCCGAACATCTCGCCCTGGCGCCGCGCCGTCTGCGGCGACCTGACCTCGGCCTTCGACTTCACCCGCGCCGACGCCGCGCCCGCCGCGCTCCCGTCCACGGCCGGCTACGTCCCGCCGGACAAGGACCGCCACCCGTCCTACCACCCCACCCCGCCGGCGACGGGCACCCTGCCCCGGCAGGAAGCCGGCTCCAAGCCGACCCGCGCGCTCGGCTACAGCCCCTACGTGGACGGCGCCCGCACCACCTCCACCGGCAAGTTCACCCTGACCTTCGCCTCCGGCCCGACCCTGGGCGCCCACTTCCACAGCACCTCGGGCAACCGTACGGACGGCCCCTGGCCCTACACGGTCGAGGCGGGCAGGACCCTCTCGGACACCTGGTCCACCAGCAGCTCCACCGGCAACCAGATCAACCTCACGGTCTGGGGCCCGAACGGCTTCCTGCGCACCTGGAAGGGCCCGGCGAAGAAGGCCGGCCCGGAGGTCACGGCCCGCCACGTGGCGGCCACCGGGAACCTCGCCCTGACGCTGGCCAACTCCGGGACGACGGCCGTCAACCTCACGGTGACCAACGCCTACGGCGGCGCGCCCCAGACCCTCCGGGTGGCGGCCGGTGCGACGGTCTCCCACACGGTCACCCTCGCCGCCTCGGGCCAGTGGTACGACGTGCAGGTCGTCTCCGACGCCGACGCCACCTTCCTACGGCGTTTCGCCGGACACGTGGAGACAGGCGCCGCGGGCATCTCGGACCCGGCGATCAAGACCGTCTGACCCGGTCCTCCTGCTGCGGGGCGGCCCGCAGCAGGAGGTTCCGCGCGGGATGCCGCCCGCGCGGTGTGACCGCGGGTCCGGTGGGCAGAACCCTCGGCGTCGGATTTCCACGCCAGGTCACCGAGGGAGAACGCATGGCCATCGCCCACCGCAGGATCGGCACCGGACCCGTCCGCGTCATCGTGCTGCACGACTGGTTCGGCACCTCCGCGAACTGGGGTTCCGTACTGGACCACCTGGACCCCGAGGGCTTCAGCTACGTCTTCCTGGACTACCGCGGCTACGGCGACCGGCGCGACGTCTCCGGCCGTCACAGCCTGGCCGAGATCGCCGACGACGTCCTCGAACTCGCCGACCAGCTCGGCTGGGACACCTTCTCCCTCCTCGGCCACTCCATGGGCGGCAAGGCGGCCCAGCAGGTCCTGGTCCGCGCCCCCGAGCGGGTCGAGAAGCTGATCGGCCTCGCGCCCGTGCCGGCCGAGCCCTACGCGATGGACGACGCGACCCACGCCCTCTTCCACGGCGCCGCCGCCGACCCCGACAAGCGCCGGACCATCCTCGACCTGGTCACCGGAAACCGGGTGAGCCGGCACTGGCTCGACGGCATGGTCGCGCACTCCCTCGCCGTCTCCCGCCCCGAGGCCTTCGCCGGGTACCTCGCCAGCTGGCAGCCCCTCGACCTGTCCTCCGCGGTGAAGGGCAACACCGTCCCGGTGCTCGTCCTCGTCGGGGAGTACGACCTGGCGATCACCCCGGATGTGATGCGCGCCACGTGGCAGGCCTCGTATCCGGACTGCCGGATCGTGACCGTCCCGGGCTCCGGCCACTACCCGCCGCACGAGACCCCGGTGGCCTTCGTCACCGAGGTGGAGGCCTTCCTGCGGATCTAGCCCGGGGCACACGAAAAATCCCGTGGGGCACGAGGAAACCTCGTGCCCCACGGGATCAACAGGGTGAGTGACGGGACTTGAACCCGCGGCCACCTGGACCACAACCAGGTGCTCTACCAACTGAGCTACACCCACCACGACGGGCTGCGGACCGCCCGTTCGATGTGCAAGCACAGCATAGCCGATCAGAGGGGTGCTCCCGCGACGCGATATCGGCTCCCGGGTGGGCGGCGGCCGCGCCGCCCGCGCCGCCCCGCACGGCGCTCCCTCGCCGGGAGGCGGGCGGCAGCGCCGCGGCCCGCGCCGCACGGCACCCGGCTTCCCCCGCCGGGCGGCGGATCGGCGCGGCCGCTGCCCCCGCCGCGCGGGGCACGGCAGGATCACCCGTATGACACGTGAACCCGCACCCTTCACGGCCGACGACTACGCCGCCCGGATGACCGCCGCCGCCGAGACCGCCGCCGACGCGGGGCTCGCCGGCCTGCTGATCTCCCCCGGGCCCGACCTCGCGCACCTCACCGGCTACCGGCCCACCGCCGAGACCGAGCGGCTGACCCTGCTCGTGCTGGCCGCCGGGCAGGATCCGGTGCTCATCGTGCCCGCGCTGGAGGCCCCCGACGCGCAGAAGGCCCCGGACGCCACCGCTCTGACCCTGCGGGACTGGGCCGACGGGAAGGACCCGTACGCCGTCGCCGCCCCGCTGCTGGACTTCCGCGGCCGCTTCGGAGTGAGCGACAACACCTGGGCCCTGCATCTCCTCGGCCTCCAGAAGGAGTTGCCGAACACCTCCTACGCGGCGCTCACCGACTGCCTGCCCATGCTCCGGGCCGTCAAGGACGAGCGGGAGCTGGACCGCCTCGCCGCGGCGGGCGCCGCCGCCGACGCCGCCTACGCGCAGATCCTCCACCTCCCCTTCGCCGACCGCCGGGAGCTCGACGTGGCCGAGGACCTGGCGGCCCTGCTGCGCGCACACGGCCACTCCCAGGTCGACTTCACGGTCGTCGGCTCCGGCCCCAACGGGGCCAATCCGCACCACGAGGCCGGCGACCGCGTCATCCGCCACGGCGACATGGTCGTCCTCGACTTCGGCGGCCTGCGCTTCGGCTACGGCTCCGACATCTCCCGCACCGTGCACGTCGGCGAGCCCACCGCCGAGGAGCAGCGGGTCCACGACATCGTCCGCGAGGCCCAGCGGGCCGGCGTGGCCGCGGTCCGGCCCGGGGTCTCCTGCCAGGAGGTGGACCGGGCCGCCCGCGCCGTGATCACCGAGTTCGGCTACGGGGACCGCTTCATCCACCGCACCGGCCACGGCATCGGCGTCACCACCCACGAGCCCCCGTACATGGTCGAGGGCGAGGAGCAGCCGCTGGTCCCCGGCATGTGCTTCTCCGTGGAGCCGGGCATCTACCTCCCGGGCCGGTTCGGCGTCCGCATCGAGGACATCGTGACCGTCACCGAGGACGGCGGGCGCCGCCTCAACAACGCCCCGCGCGAGCTGGCCGTCGTGGGGTGAGCGTCACGGGGCCAGGACGGCCGCCGACTCGCCCGGTACGTGGATCCGCCCGTCCGGCCCCGGGTGTTCGAGGGGCTCCCAGGCGGCCAGCACCCGCACCCCGTTGCGGCCCAGCGCGATCGTCACCGGCTCCGCGGAGAGGTTCACGATCACCCGGACCTCGCCCCGCCGGAAGGTGAGCCAGCGACGCTCCTCGTCGTGGGCGACCCGGACCGCCGCCAGGTCCGGGTCGCGAAGGTCCGGATGGGTGCGGCGGAGCGCGATCAGGGTGCGGTACCAGTCCAGCAGGCGGGCGTGGACGGCCTGTTCGGGCTCCGACCAGTCCAGGCGGGAGCGGTCCCGGGTGGCCGGGTCCTGCGGGTCCGGGACCTCCTCGGCCTTCCAGCCGTGCGCCGCGAACTCCCGGCGGCGCCCGGACCGCACCGCCTCGGCGAGCTCCGGGTCCGGGTGGTCCGTGAAGTACTGCCAGGGGGTCCGCGCCCCCCACTCCTCGCCCATGAACAGCATCGGTACGAACGGCCCGGTCAGGGTCACGGTCGCGGCGCACGCCAGCAGCCCGGGGGAGAGCGAGGCGGACAGGCGGTCGCCGAGCGCCCGGTTGCCGATCTGGTCATGGGTCTGGCTGTAGCCGAGGAAGCGGTGCGCCGGGGTCCGGCGGCGGTCCACCGGCCGGCCGTGGGTGCGGCCCCGGAAGGAGGACCAGGTGCCGTCGTGGAAGAAGGCCCGGGTCATGGTTTTGGCGAGGGCGGCGAGCGGGGCCGCGGCGAAGTCGGCGTAGTACGCGTGGGACTCGCCCGTCAGCGCGCAGTGCAGGGCGTGGTGGAAGTCGTCGTTCCACTGCGCGTGCAGGCCCAGGCCGCCGACGGCGCGCGGGGTGGTGGTGCGCGGGTCGCACCGGTCGGACTCGGCGATCAGGAACAGCGGGCGGCCGGTGTCCGCCGCCAGATCGTCGACGGCCGCGGACAGTTCCTCCAGGAAGGTCAGCGCGCGGTCGTCGGCCAGCGCGTGCACGGCGTCGAGCCGCAGCCCGTCGATCCCGTAGTCGCGCAGCCAGGCCAGCGCGCTGCCCAGGAGGTAGCCGCGCACCTCGTCGGAGCCGGCTGCGTCCAGGTTCACCGCCGAGCCCCACGGGGTGTGGTGGGTGTCGGTGAAGTACGGGCCGAAGGCGGGCAGGTGGTTGCCCGACGGGCCGAGGTGGTTGTGGACCACGTCCAGCACCACGCCCAGCCCGGCCTCGTGCGCGGCGGCGGTGAAACGGGCCAGGCCGGCCGGACCGCCGTACGGCTCGTGCACCGCCCAGGGCGCGACCCCGTCGTAGCCCCAGCCGTGCCGGCCGGCGAAGGAGCACACCGGCATCAGCTCCACGTGCGTGACGCCGAGGGCGGTGAGGTGTCCGAGCCGGGCGGCGGCCGCGTCGAAGGTGCCCTCGGGGGTGAAGGTTCCGATGTGCAACTCGTACAGCACCGCGTCCTGGAGCCCGGTGCGGGGCGGCGGTGCCGGCGTGGGCGTCCGCCGCGGGGCGAGGGCATCGAAGTCGACCACCGCCGACAGCCCGTCCGGCCCGTCGGGCAGCCGCCGCCCGCGCGGGTCGGGCCGCGGACCCTCGCCGTCGAGCAGGAATCCGTAGCGGCTCCCGTCGGCGGCCGGGGCCTCGGCGGTCCACCAGCCGTCCCGGTCCGGATCGCGCGTCATGTCGTACGTCGCCCCGTCGAGCCGCATGGCGACGTGGCCTGTCAGCGGTGCCCACACCTCGAACTGCACGGACGGTCCCCTCGTCGGCGGCGGTGTCCAGCCTGCGTATCCTGCCCATCATTCCGGGCGCGGCGGGGGAGTTCTGGACACTCCGGCCCCGACGGGCCGACAATCACCCTGTGACGTCCAGTTTTGAGATTCCCGCCTTCCCCGCGCCGCGGCTGTCCGACGCCGAGCGCGACCGGGCGCTGGGCCAGCTCAGGGAGGGCGCAGCCCTCGGCAAGCTGTCCCACGACACCTTCTTGCGCCGGATGGAACTCGCCCTCGTCGCGCGCCGCTCCGAGGACCTCGCCGTGCTCACCGCCGACCTCCAGTCCCGGGAAGCGGCCGAAAGCCCGTGGACGCGTCGGCTGTTCGGCTGGGTGGGCCGGGTCTCCGCCGTCTCCGTCGGGGTCCGGCGCGCCTGGAACGCGGAGCGACTGCCCAAGCTGCTGCTGCCGCACCCGAGCGCGGCCGCCCTGCGGATCGGCCGCGACCCCGGCAACGGGCTGCGGCTCAGCCACGAGACCGTCTCCCGGGCCCACGCGGAGCTCAGCATGCGCGACGGGGTGTGGGTCCTCAAGGACCTCGGCTCGACCAACGGCACCACGGTCAACGGGCGCCGGGTGACCGGCTCCGCGGTGGTCCGGGAGGGGGACCAGGTCAGCTTCGGGAACATGACCTTCCGGCTCTCGGCCGGCTGAGGCCGACCCGCGGCGGAGGCCCGGGCCGGCGGCGGGCGAGGCCTGCCGCGCATGCCGATGGAAATCGGCCCCCGCGTACTGCCGCCCTCCGACCAGTGCTGCTCACCGGCGCACGGCGAAGGCGGCCACTTCGGCATCCACACCGACGCCTCCCGCGTGCGCGACGTGAGTACGGCGCTGTCCGCGGTGTACTACCTCCACCGCACGCCCCGAGGCTTCGGGGGCGGCCAACTCCGGCTGTACGACACCGTGGTGAACGACGGCAGGGCGCGGCCGGCGGAGTCCTGTCGCACCGTCGAACCCGAGCACGACAGCATCGTCTTCTTCCCCTCCAGCGCCTTCCACGAGGTCGTGCCGTCCACCTGCCCGAGCGGGCGCTTCGCGGACCACCGGTTCACCCTCACCACCTGGATCTCCGACGAGGAGTCCGCCACGGGGCCGGACGCCCGGCCCTCGCGGATGGCGCAGTGGATGGCGGACGCGGCCGAAGGCACCCGCCCGCTCCACGAGGCCGAGGGCGACCACGACGGCGCCAGGCCGGTGGCCCTGCCGCCGCCCGGCCGCGCAACATGCCTCAGGACGAACGGGAACTGACGGTCGTGCCGTCCGGCCGCCCGGCCGCGACCAGCCGGTCGTAGGCGGCCAGGACGGTACGGGCCTGGTGCTCCACCTGGGTGGCCACCGGGACCCAGCGGGCCCCGAACCGGGCGGCGAAGTCCTCGCACCACCCGGTCACCAGCCGGTCCAGCCCGGGCGCCGCCGGGTGCCCCTGGGCGCGCAGGACCCGCAGCAGCATCGCGGCGGCGCGCAGCGACAGCCGCCGCCCGAAGGCGTCGATGCTGGCGATGTACGCCGCGGTGGCCTCCGCCGGGGCCCCGGCCGTCCACTCCGCCGCCACCTGGGGGATCAGCGCGAGCGTCCAGTCCACCGCCCGCAGAAGGGGGGCCGCGGCCGGAGCTCCGTACGACGGCGGGTCCTCCGGTACGCGGGCACCGCCGCGGACCGCGGCGACGAGCGCGGCGTCGGTGGTGAGCCGCTCGGCCAGCATCCGCAGGGCGCCGCGCGGGTCCGGGTGCGGTGCCGGATCGTCCACCAGGTCGGAGGCCCACATGGGGACTTCGACGATGGCGGTCGTGCCGGCGTAGCGGTGGGCGTGGTACCAGGTGCTGAGCCGGGTGTCCTCCGGGTGGAAGGCGCCCGCGGCCTCGCTGCCCGGCTGCGGGATCACGAAGATCCCGGGGCCGGGGGAGGGCCAGCCGGCCGCGTCCGAGGCCCCGTTCTCCACCGGGATGCGCAGCTCGGCGGCCGATTTCGCGAACGGCTCGGCGAGGCCCGGTATGTCCCGGGTGAGCTGTACCCAGGAACCGCCGAGGTCGGTGGCGTGCAGGGAGACCTGGAGGACCGGACGCAGTTCGTCGATGAGCGCGGTCAGGGCCAGGGTCTCGGGCGGCAGCCGGTCCGGAGGCAGTAAGGACGGCGCCCACTCGGGCTGTTCGGGGCCGGGCGGCCGGAAGAAGCCCCGGTGGTAGTCGAGCAGGGAGTACGGCCGGGGCGTGCGGTGCAGGTTCGCGCCGTCCGGGTCCGCGCAGAGCAGGAAGTGCCAGCCGCAGCCCGCCCGCGGCGCAGGGTCGTCGAGGAGGCGCCGGGCGAGCGAGAGGACGGTGGCTCCGCCGACGGGTTCGTTGGCGTGTGCCCCGGCGACGACGAGGACGTTGCGGTCGGCCCCGAGCGGGGCGCCGCCCGTGGCGGCGACGGACAGGACCAGGAGCGGTTGCCCGGCTCGGGAGGTACCGGCCCGGCGGAGCAGCACCTCGCCGGGGTGTTCGTCCGCCAGAGCGCGGGCGGCGAGCCCGAGTTCCCGCGGTGTGGGGTAGCGCATGTCACGGAGGAGAGTCACAAGGGATGCCATGCCCGCGGGGCCCGCCGCCTACTGCTCCGCGGGCCCCGCAGTTCACCGAATCCTGGGTGAAACCCCTGGCCAACGCCCGGGGCGCGGCCCCGGCGGCCGGGTCCGGCGCCGCTGCCGGGGGTCCGGGGTGGCTCCTCGCGGGGCGGGCTACTGCTGGTGCAGGCCGCGGTCCGCAAGGCTGAGGAAGACCTCCCCGACCGCCTCCGACAGTGTCGGGTGGGGGTGGACGTGCCGCGCCACATCTCCCGGTTCCGCGTCCCAGCCGACGATCAGCTGGCTCTCCGCGATCATCTCCGACACGTGCGGCCCCACCAGGTGCACCCCGAGCACCCGCCCGCCCCGCTCGGCGACCACCTTCACCGTGCCGCCCTGCCCGTGCACCATGCCCTTGGCCACGGCGGTCAGCGGCATCGTGTTCACCACCACGTCGTACGAGGCTTCGCGCGCCTGCGCCTCCGTCAGCCCGACGGCGGCGGTCTGCGGGGCCGAGTAGGTCACCCGCGGCACCGTCGCGTAGTCCACCGGCGCGCTCGCCACCCCGGCCAGGGTCTCGGCGACCAGCAGTCCCTCCGCGAAGGAGGCGTGCGCCAGCCCGAGCGAGGGCGGTGGCAGCAGGTCGCCCACGACATGGATGCCCGGGACGGCGCTCTCCAGTCGGGACCAGTCGGCCGGCGCCACGAACCCCCGCCCGTCGGTGGCCAGTCCGGCCGCCGCGAGGTCCAGGCCGTCGGTGACGGGGACCCGGCCGACCGCCACCAGCAGGCGCTCCGCCCCGATCTCCCGGAGCTCCCCGCGCGCGGTGCGCACGGTGGCCCGGACGCCCCCGGCCGCGAGCCGCTGCGCCCCCTCCAGCCGGGCCCCGGTCTGCACGTCGATCCCGCGCTTCTTCAGGCCCCGCGCCAGATGCCGGGACACCTCCGCGTCCTCCAGCGGAACGAGCCGGTCGGCGGCCTCGACCAGGGTCACCGCGGCACCCATGGAACGGTGGAACGACGCGTACTCCACCCCGATCGCCCCGCCGCCCAGCACCAGCACCGAAGCCGGCAGCCCGGGCGCGAACAGCGCGTCGTCGCTGGTGACCACCGTGTGGCCGTCGGGCTCCAGGCCGGGCAGGATCCGCGGCCGGGACCCGGTGGCCAGCACGATCCCCCGGGTGGCGGTGAACTCCCGCCCGTCCTCGGTCCGGACGGAGCGGGGACCGGTCAACCGGGCTCCGCTGCACACCACCCGGACCCCCGCATGCTCCAAGTGGCCCTCGACACCCTTGTGGTTGCGGGCGACGATGTCGTCCCGGGTGGCGGTCAGGGCCGACCAGTCGACCGACTCGACGCTCGCCCGGATCCCCCACCGCTCCCGTGCCTCGGCCACGCCGTCGACGAGTTCGGCCGCGTGCAGCATGGCCTTGCTGGGGATGCACCCCCGGTGCAGGCAGGTCCCGCCGACCTTGTCGCGTTCCGCGAGCAGGACGCTCAGGCCCAGGGCAGAGGCGCGCAGGGCGGTGCTGTAGCCGCCCGTACCGCCGCCGATCACGATCACATCCACCGTGCTGTCGTTGGTCATGTGGCCAGCCTCCACGGGCCGTTGGGGCAAGTCCAAGGAAATGATCTTCTGGGTGCCATGCAGGCTGTTTATGCTTCGAGGTCATGAGCCTGCGCCAGATGGAGTACTTCCTCGCCGTCGTGGAGGAGTCCTCCTTCACCCGCGCCGCGGACAGCCTGCACGTCACGCAGCCCGCCCTGTCCCACCAGGTCAAGGCACTGGAGCGGTCCGTGGGCGGCGCCTTGCTGGAGCGCATGCCGCGCGGGGTCCGGCTCACCCCCATGGGCCGCGCCTTCCTCCCGCACGCGCAGCTCGCCGTCCGCAGCGCCCACCAGGCCGAGCGGGCCGCCCGCGCCGCCGCCGGGGTGGCCGGCGGGGAACTGCACATCGCCACCGTGCACGCGCTGGCCGTCGGCCTGCTCCCGGGCGTCGCCGCCCGCTGGCGGTCCCTGTACCCGGGGGTCTCCCTGGTGCTGCGGGAGTACGGCTCCACCGAGGCCCTGGAGGAGCAGCTGGAGCGCGGTGTCGCCGACCTCGCGGTGGGCCCGGAGCCCGCCGGGTGGTCCGGTCCGCTCGTTGCGATCGGCCGGGAGGAACTGGTCGTCGTCGTCCCCTTCGACGATCCGCTGGCCGGCCGCACGGCCGTCCGGCTCACCGAACTCGCCCACCACGACTGGATCCGCTGCGCGATGGAACCGCTGGTCGACGGTGTCCTCGTGCTCGACCGGGCGTGCGGAGCGCTCGGTTTCACCCCGCACACGGTGCTGCATACGGAACACACCTCGACGGCCGTACGGATGGCGGCCGCCGGGGTGGGCATCGTCATGGCCCCGGCGCACATGGTCCGGGGCGCCGTCGGGGAGGACTGCGCCCTTCTCTCCCTCGACCCGCCGTGGCACCGGCCCCTGGCCGCCTTCTCCCGGGTCCCGCTGACCGGCGCCGCGGCCGCCTTCGCGGACCTGATCGGCGCCCGCCCGGCCACCCGGGTTCCGGGCGCGAGCGCTCCGCAGCACTGAGCAGCGGAGGGGCCCGGCCCCGGGCCGGGTCAGCGGCGCAGCCAGATGCCCACCGGGTGGCCGGCCAGCAGGGTGGCCACCTCGGTCGAACCGCTGTGTGACGTACGAGGGTTCGAGTGGTCCGGGGAGGCGGGGCCGAGGGGGGTCCAGGTGCCGGGGGGCAGGGGCAGGCGGGTGTCCCGCCAGCCGCCCGCCCCGGCCAGCCGGTGGGACAGCCGGGTGGCCGCCACCAGCAGCCCGGGGCCCCGGGTGAAGGCCACCAGGTGGTCGGCGGCCGCGCCCCGGGCCGGGACCGGCGTGTAGCCCCGGAACAGCTCCGGGCGGTCCCGGCGCAGCCGCAGCAGGGCGGCCGTGAGGGCCAGCTTCTCCTCGGCCGCATCCCGCGGGGCGGCCCCCGTGTCCAGCCGGGCCAGGGCCGCGCGGGGGAAGTGGGCCGGACGCCGGTTGTCCGGGTCCACCAGGGCCCGGTACTCCGTCTCCGCCCCCTGGTAGACCTCCGGGACCCCGGGCATCGCCAGGTGCAGGAGGGTCATCCCGAGGAGGTTGGCGCGGGCCGCCCCGGCCAGCTCCGCCGGGAGGTCGAGCGGCTCCCGGACGTACCCGGCCACGCCCGCCTCGTACTCCTCGTCCGGGTCGGTCCAGCTGGTGTGCAGGGCTGCCTCGCGGACCGCCTTGAGCAGGGCGTCGGCCAGCCGGGGCGCCGCCTCGGGGGCCCGGCCGAGCCCCAGCGCGGTCTGCCGGGCCACCCAGGCCAGCTGGGGGTCGGTCCCGGCCGGGCCGCCCATCAGCCCGGGAGCCTGGGACAGCGCCGAGATCCGGGCCCGGACGTCCGCGCTGCGCTTGGTGTCGTGGGTGGACAGTACGGTCCCGGCCGCGGGCCAGTCCCGGTCGAGGGCGGAGCAGTACGCGTGGAACTCCGCGGGCGGCACCGCCGGCCGCCCCGGCTCCCCGCCCACCTCGGTGGCCGACAGCAGCGGTGCGTACCGGTAGAAGGCCCGGTCCTCCAGGGACTTGGCGCGCAGGGCCGCCGAGGTCTGGGCGAAGCGGGCGGCGAAGGCCGGATCCCGCAGCAGCAGCTCCCGTACGGCGGCGACCGGGCCCGGACCGGCCAGCGCGGCGGCCTGCTCCACCGCCCGGGGCGGCAGGTCCGGCTCTCCGGGATAGGGCCGGTAGACGGGAAATGCGATCAGCAACTCCCTGACGGCCGGTGCAAGTTCCGGCCCGGCCTGCCGCTCCAGGGTGCTCAGTTCGGCTGCCAGGTCGCCGGTCAGCACCTCGCGTGCGGCCGCCCGGGCCGCCTCCGGCCACTGCGGCAGCCCGGTGCTCCGCCCGTACCGGGCCGCCAGCTCCGCGGCGCCCTCCGGGTCGGTGAACACCCCGTCGACCCGGTGCAGGGCGTCGTAGCCCGTGGTGCCCGCCACCGGCCAGGCGGAGGGCAGTCGCTCCTCGCGGGCCAGGATCTTCTCGACCACGACCCAGCAGCCGTCGCCCGCCGCGGCCCGCAGCCGCCGCAGGTACTCCTCCGGGTCCGCCAGGCCGTCCACGTGGTCGATCCGCAGCCCGTCCGCGATCCCGTCCCGGACCAGCTCCAGCACCTTCGCGTGGGTGGCCGTGAAGACGTCCGGGTCCTCCACCCGGACCCCGATCAGGTCCGAAATCGTGAAGAACCGGCGGTAGTTGAGGGAAGTGCGGGCCTCGCGCCACCAAGCCGGCCGGTACCACTGCGCGGCGAGCAGCTGGGGCAGCGCCAGCCCGGCGGTGCCCTCCCGCAGCGGGAACTGCTGCTCGCCGTAGCGCAGCACGTCGCCCTCGGCCTTCAGCTCGCAGGTCTCCACCGGCCCGGCGAGCACCGGCAGCAGCACCTGCCCGCCGCCCGCCTCCCAGTCGATGTCGAACCAGCGGGCGTACGGCGAGGCGGGGCCGTCCCGCAGCACCTCCCACAGCGGCCGGTTCAACTGCAGCGGGGTCGGCACGGCCATGTGGTTGGGCACGATGTCGAGGACCAGGCCGAGCCCGTGCGCCCGGGCGGCCGCGGCCAGGGCCCGCAGGCCCGGCTCGCCGCCCAGCTCGGCCCGGACGCGGGAGTGGTCGGTGACGTCGTAGCCGTGCGTCGAGCCGGGAGCCGCCTCCAGGACGGGGGAGAGGTGCAGGTGTGACACGCCGAGCGAGGCGATGTGCGGTACGGCTGCTTCGGCCGCCGCGAAGGGGAACTCCGGGCGCAGCTGGAGACGGTAGGTCGACGTCGGAGTGACATGTGTCGGAACGGCAGGTTCCGATTCAGGGGTCGCGCGCGGCTGGCTCATGAGAACGTACGTACCCAGCCTGCCGGATTCCGTGCCATTACCCAATGCATCCGAGTGACTGCGCCGGGTTAGCGTTGATCAAGTGGTTGGAACCGTCAACACCTATCGAAGAGTCATCGCCCTGACCGGGCCCCTACTCCCGCTCGTCTCATTCCTCGCCCGACTGCCCGTCGCGATGTCCCAGTTCGGCAGCTTCCTGCTGGTCGCCCAGACCAGCGGCTCCCTCGCCACCGCCGGCGCGGTGGGCGGCGCCCTCTCCGTCGGACAGGTCCTCTTCGGCCCCGTCCTCGGCTGGCTCGCCGACCGGCACGGCCAGCGTCCCGTCGTCCTCGCCGCGGCCGCCGTCAACGCCGTGGCCACCGCCGCGCTGGTCACCGGAGCCCTCACCCACCTGGCGACCGTCCCGCTCGCCGCGATCGGCGCCCTCACCGGAGCCTCCGTACCGTTGATCGGCCCGCTCGCCCGCACCCGGTCGGTCGCCCTGGCCCGCCGGGCCGACGCCGACGAGAGCGTCGTCGGCGCCGTCCACGCGCTCGAAGGCACCCTGGACGAGGTCTCCTTCGTCTTCGGACCCGCCCTCGTCGGACTCGCCGCGCTCCTCGCCCACCCGGCCTTCGCCCTGGCCGCCGCTGCCGGCCTGGTGGCCGTCTTCGGCACCGTCTACGCACTGCACCCGACCGCCGCAGTCACCGGGGGGCACCCCCGGACGAAGCCCGGGGGAGGACGCCCCGCGCGGGACCGGGGCGCGGGAGGCCGGGACGCCCGAGGTCAGGGCACCGAAGGTCAGGGCACCGGGGGCCGGGTCCGGCCGCCCGCCGTGGTCCACGCCGTACGCGGCTCCCTCGCCCTCCAGGGCGCCATGTTCGGCGCCTGCCAGGCGGGCATCACCGCGCTCACCATCCGGCTCGGCGTCCCCGACCAGGCCGCCGTCGTCTACTCCGCCATGGGTGTCGTCAGTGCGGTCGTCGGCATCTCGCTCGGTGCGCTGCCCGCCCGTTTCGGGCTGCGGCTGCGCTGGCGGGTGGCGACGGGTGCGGCTCTGGTGTTCTCCGCGCCGCTGCTGGTCACCGACGGCCTGTGGCCGCTGTACGCCGTCGTCACCGTGCTCGGCGCCGCCTACGCACCCCACCTGATCACCGCGTTCGCACTCACCGAGCGGGCCGTGGAACCGGCCCGGCTCTCCACCTCGATGGCCTTCGCCGCCAGCTGCCTGGTGGCCGGGCAGGCCACGGCGCTCGTCGTCTGCGGACGTCTCGCCGAGGCGTACGGCCCTGCCGGGGCCTTCGCCGTGGCCGTCGGGGCGGCCGCGCTCTGCCTGCTCCTCTCCCTCGTCACCCGGGTGCCCGCGGCCCGTACGCATCCCACCGGGGGGAGCGTTCCGGGCCCGCGGACCGGGTCGTCGGTGACGCAGGAGAACGGCGCCGCCTACGCCGGGCGCTGAAGCACCACCAGGCACCGGCCCGTCAGCGCCACCCGGTCACCTGCCGCGAACTGCGGCCCGGTACCGGGTGGCAGTACGTCCGCCCGAGCCGTGTCCACCACCAGCCGCCACTGCGCGCCGTGGCCCGCCGGGATCGTGAAGTCCTGGGGTTCCGCGCCCGCGTTGAACATCAGCAGGAACGAGTCGTCGGTGATCCGCTCCCCGCGGGTGCCCGGCTCGGAGATCGCCTCCCCGTTGAGGAAGACCGTCAGCGCCCGCGCGTGCTGCGCCTGCCAGTCGCGCGCCCGCATCTCCTCCCCGTGCGGGGTGAACCAGGCGATGTCGGAGAGCTCGTCGTGCGTGCCCTCCACCGGCCGCCCGTGGAAGAACCGGCGCCGCCGGAAGACCGGGTGGTCCCGGCGCAGCCACACCATCCGGCGGGTGAACTCCAGCAGCGACGGCCCCGGCTTTCCGGGCTCCGGCCAGCCCACCCAGGACAACGCGTTGTCCTGGCAGTAGGCGTTGTTGTTGCCCTCCTGGGTACGGCCGAACTCGTCGCCGTGGCTGAGCATCGGCACCCCCTGCGACAGCATCAGGGTGGCCGTGAAGTTGCGCATCTGGCGTTCGCGCAGCTCCGTGATCTCCGGATCCTCGGTAGGTCCCTCCACCCCGCAGTTCCAGGACCGGTTGTGGGTCTCGCCGTCCCGATTGCCCTCCCGGTTGGCCTCGTTGTGCTTCTCGTCGTACGAGACCAGGTCGTGCAGGGTGAACCCGTCGTGGCAGGTGGTGAAGTTGATCGACGCGAGCGGTCGCCGCCCGTCGTCCTGGTACAGGTCCGAGGAGCCCGTCAGGCGGCCCGCGAACTCCGCGAGCGTACGGGGCTGGCCACGCCACAGGTCCCGTACGGTGTCGCGGTACTTGCCGTTCCACTCGGTCCACAGCGGCGGGAAGTTGCCCACTTGGTAGCCGCCCTCGCCCAGGTCCCAGGGCTCCGCGATCAGCTTCACCTGGCTGACCACCGGATCCTGCTGGACCAGGTCGAAGAACGACGACAGCCGGTCCACCTCGTGGAACTGGCGGGCCAGCGTAGCCGCCAGGTCGAAGCGGAAGCCGTCCACGTGCATCTCGGTGACCCAGTACCGCAGCGAGTCCATGATCAGCTGGAGCACGTGCGGGGAGCGCATCAGCAGCGAGTTCCCGGTCCCCGTGGTGTCCATGTAGTGGCGCGGATCCTCCGCCAGCCGGTAGTACGAGGCGTTGTCCAGCCCGCGGAAGGACAGGGTCGGGCCCAGGTGGTTCCCCTCGGCGGTGTGGTTGTAGACCACGTCGAGGATCACCTCGATGCCGGCCTCGTGCAGCGCCCGGACGGCCGACTTGAACTCCAGCACCTGCTGGCCGCGGTCCCCCGAGGCGTAGCCGTTGTGCGGGGCGAAGAAGCCGATGGTGTTGTAACCCCAGTAGTTGCTCAGCCCGTCGTTGACCAGCCGGTGGTCGTTGACGAACTGGTGCACCGGCATCAGCTCCAGCGCCGTCACCCCGAGCTTGGTGAGGTGGCCGATGACCGCCGGGTGCGCGAGCGCCCCGTAGGTGCCGCGCAGCTCCTCGGGAAGGTCCGGGTGACGCATGGTCAGGCCCTTGACGTGCGCCTCGTACAGCACCGTGTGGTGGTACTCGTGGCGCGGCGGCCGGTCGTTGGCCCAGTCGAAGTACGGGTTCACCACCACCGAGCTCATCGTGTGCGGGGCGGAGTCCAGGTCGTTGCGCGAGTCCGGCCGGCCGAAGTGGTAGCCGTACACCGCCTCGTTCCAGCTGACCCGGCCGCTGATGGCCCGCGCGTACGGGTCCAGCAGCAGCTTCGCCGGGTTGCAGCGACGGCCGCGCTCGGGCTCGTACGGCCCGTGGACGCGGAACCCGTAGCGCTGGCCCGGCATGACGCCGGGCAGGTACGCGTGGCGGACGAAGGCGTCCGTCTCCCGCAGTTCCACGGCGGACTCGGACCCGTCGTCGTGCAGAAGACACAGCTCGATGCGTCGGGCGGCCTCCGAGTAGACCGCGAAGTTGGTGCCGGCGCCGTCGTACGTGGCACCCAGCGGATACGCCTGTCCCGGCCAGACCTGCATAGATAACGACTCTTCCCTGGTTGTCCGAAGATGTCCCGGCTGACCCGGCGTGGACCACGTCCCTGCCAGATCTTCCCCGAAAGAGGGGCCCCAAGCGCGGACTTGGCAGGGGTCCTACCGGGTGACCCGCAGAGCCGATATGCGGGTCAGCGGACTGTCTGCGCATCGGATAATGGGTCAACGGACAGCCGCCGTAAGGACCGTCTGGCTGCACCGGGCCGCGCGCGCGGAGTACCCTTCCGTGATCACTGGAGACGGGCGTCCAGACGCAGAAGGCGGTGCACGGGTGAGCTCGGGAGGTCTGGAGCTGCCCCCTGGTGACAGCAGTCACGAGGGTGGCCCGGCGGACGCCCCAGGTGGTGTCCCGGGCGGGGCACCGGCGGGGCTCCCGACCGGGGCGGTCTCCCTGGCGGGCGGCCCGGCGGCGGACGGGAGCGCGGGGGCCGGCGTCCAGCTGGAGTGGGGCGCGGAGGCCTGGAGCGAGGTCCGCACCCGGGCACAGCGGGCCGGCCGTGCGTACATCTGGCTGAATCTCATCGAACAGCGGCTGCGTGCGGTCGTCGGGGCGGTGCTCAAGCCGATCTACGAACCGGTGCACGGCGTGGACGACTGGGTCGTCGCGGCCGCCGGGCCCGCCGGGCAGGAATGGGTGCAGCGGGCCGTCGCCGTGCGCGAGGTCAGCCGCCGCAAGGGCTACCTGCTCGACTCGGCCGACGACAACGTGCTGAGTTTCCTGACCCTGCCCCAGCTGCGGGAACTGATGGTCCAGCACTGGCCGTGCTTCGAGCCGTACTTCGACGACCGGCGCGAGATCGAGCTGGCCCTGGACGAGCTGGAGGTCACCCGCAACGTCGTCTCCCGCAACCGCGCGCTGTCCCGGCCCGTGCTGGAGCAGGCGGAGCGGGCCTCGGCGCGCCTGCTGGAGGTACTGGGCGGGGTCTCCGGCAGCCCCTCGGCCGAGCGGCTGCCGATCGACGCCGTCGAGGACCTGGTCGGCGACCGGTACGCGGACGTCATCTCGGTCCACCCGGACCGGGTACGGCTCCAGCGGCAGCTCCCGGCCGAGGACCTCTTCGGCGGGGCGCGGCGGCTCGACGCCATCGGCATAGGGCTCAACCTGCTGGTCCAGAACTTCTCGGGCCGAAGACTCGTCCGGCTCACCGAGGCCGGCTGCCGGGTGCGGCTGCTGTTCCTGAACCCGGCGAGCAGCGCCGTGAAGCGGCGCGAACGGGAACTGGGACTGCGCAAGGGCGAGCTGAGCCGCTCGGTGGAGATGAACATCCTGCACGTCCGCCGGGTCCGCGCGGGCCTGCGGGACCCCTCCCGGTTCGAGATCCACGTCTTCGACGAGACCCCGAGGTTCACCGCCTATCTGGTGGAGGGGCAGTCCTCGGGCATCGCGGTGGTGCAGTCCTACCTGCGACGGGCGCGCGGCATGGAGTCCCCCGTCCTGGTGCTGCGGGGCGGCGGGCGCGGAGTGCCGAAGGACGCGGACCACGGGCTGTTCACGACGTACCGCGAGGAGTTCGAGTCGATGTGGGAGGACTCCCGGCCGGTGTCCTGACCGGCGCGGGCGCGCGCGCCACGCCCCGGCGGCCGGGCTGTCAGTACCCCGTGGCAGGCTGAAACCCGTTGACCGAAGGTGTACGGGGGAGGGGCACGGGGTGGAGGACTGGCACGGCATGGGGGACTGGCACGGCGGTGTGCTGATCGGATTCGACCTGGAGACGACCGGCACGGAGCCGGGGGAGTCGAGGATCGTGACGGCGGCCCTGATCGAGGTGCGCGGCGGTGCGGTGCGCGAGCGGCGCGGCTGGCTCGCGGACCCGGGGATACCGATCCCGGAAGGGGCGTCGGCGATCCACGGGATCAGCACGGAGCGCGCGGTCGCCGAGGGACGCCCGGTGCGGGAGGTCGCGGACGAGGTCGCCGAGGCCCTGGTGGGCCACTGGCGGGCCGGCGCGGTGGTCGTCGCGTACAACGCGGCCTTCGACCTGACCCTGCTGACGGCCGAGCTGGCCCGGCACGGGCTGCCGTCGCTGGCCGACCGGCTGGGCGGGGCGCAGACCGGTCCGGTGGTGGACCCGCTGACCATCGACCGGGCCGTGGACCGCTACCGGCGGGGCAAGCGCACCCTGGAGGCAGTCTGCGGGGTGTACGGGGTCACCCTCGACGACGCGCACGACGCGGGGGCGGACGCGCTGGCCGCGGTCCAGGTCGCCCGCGCGATAGCCGAGCGCCACCCGGAGGTGGCCGCGCTCACCCCGGCCGACCTGCACGCGCGGCAGAGCACCTGGCACGCGCGCTGGGCCCGGGACTTCCAGTCGTACCTGCGCCGTCAGGGCACCCCGGACGCGGTGATCGACGAGGCCTGGCCCCTGCGCGGCCTGGTCCCCGCCTGAGCCCGTCCCGCCGGCGGGAAATGAAGGCGGGCCACCCCGTACGGATGTGCGACGATCACTCGTCGCACATCACCCTGGGGGGTTCATGCCAACGCCAATGGCATCCGCTAGACATCCTTTTTCCACCGTAATGACGTGTCTGCTGGCCGTCCTCGCCGCGCTCCTCCTGCCGGTGAGCGCCGCTCAGGCCGCGCCGGCCGCCGAGGACTGCGTCGCCGTCACCGAGGGACGGTACGCAGGCAGTTTCGCCGCCGCCGGGCAGACGCACTGCCTGGAGCTGCCGAGCCCGAAGGGCGCCCGGATCGCCGCCCTCACCTCGCTCGGCGGCGCGAGCCTGAGCGTCACGGTCGAGGCGGTCGACCGGAACGGCACCGCACAGTGCACCGCCTCCGAGCTCGCCCGGGGCGAATGCGCACTCACGGGCACGGCGCCGTTCCGCGTGCTGGTGCGCGCCGCGGACGACACCGGAACCGGCGCCTACGGCGTCCACTTCATCCGCACGGACGTCCTTCAGAGCGGCTGTCAGGTCCTGCCCGCGGGCAGCTTCGCCGACGACGCGGCGGCCGTGCGGCTGGACACCGGCAACGGCGTCTTCTCGCACTGCCTGACCATCCCGGCCGGCGCCCACTCCACCTCGGAGCTCCTGCGCGTCCGCTACGGATTCCCGGACGACACGGAGCTGTTCCCGCGCTACTCGCTCAGCATCGTGGACACCGACGGCAACGGGCCGCCCTCCTGCTACACGCATCCCGCGGGCGGCCGGACGGACGCGCTCACCAGCTGCTACTTCACCGCCGACAAGGGCTACACCCTGCTCCTGCAGGGCCAGGACGCCCCGCGCACCCACACCCTGGACCGCCGGGACGTCACCGCCGCGGCCCCGGGCTGCACCGCCTCCGCCGCTACGGCCGTCGGCGCCCCGGCCACGACCGGCGCCTCCGGCCAGAACGGCACCCTGCGCTGCCACCGGATCACCGCAGCCGCCGCCACGGACCGGCTGCGCGTCGACGTCCGGGACGCCCACGACAGCACCCACATGCTGATCATGGACGGCAACGGCGGCATCGCCTGCCACCAGAAGAGCTGGGCGTGCACGGTCACCGGTTCCACCAGCTACCAGGTCGTGACCCAGGTCCCGCAGGACTGGTCCCTGCCCGGCTCCTACCGCCTCGACGCCTGGCGGATCGCCACGGCCGCCGGCGCGGCGCCCGAGTGCACCCGTGCCGGATCGGTCGCGTACGGATACGGCCCGGTGACCGGCACTCTCTCCGGGGAGCGCACGGGTGCCTGCGCGGTCCTGCCGAGCGTCTCGGGTGACCAGTTCCGGGCCGACATCACTGCGACGGACGGCGGGCAGGACATCCCGCGGCCCGCGCTCTACACCAAGGCCGGAACCGACCTCTGCACGGGCCGCTCGTCCCCTTACGACTGCCAGGGCGTCGACCAGAGCCTGTTCGTCCTCACGCTGCCGGACGGGGTGGAACGTACGGCGTACCGTGCCCAGCTCGTCTGCACCACCGCGCCCTGCGGCTCCGAGGAGGTGTCCGTCGGGACGGTCACACCGACCACCGCACAGAGCGGTACGGTCGCGACCCTCACCGTCCAGGGCACGGCCCTCGGCATGAACACCACCGTCGAGCTGACCGGAGGGCCCGCGCCCCTGACGGCAAAGACCGTGTCCGTATCCGACGACGCCCGGACGCTGAAGGCGACCGTGGACCTGCGCACCGCCCCGGCCGGCAACTGGAACATCACCGTCGCAGCGCTCAACTTTCGCTTCGCACAGGGCACGTTGACGGTGACACCGCCCCCGGTCTCCGGGCTGGGTACGTACAGGCCGATCACGCCGACGCGGTTGATGGACACCCGTGAGGGCCTGGGTGTGCCGAAGGCGAAGGTGGGCGAGGCCGGGACGGTGACCCTGCAGGTCGCCGGCACGGCAGGGATTCCGGCGGGTGCGACGGCTGTTGTTCTGAACGTCACGGCGACGGAGCCGACGGCGGGGAGTTTCGTTTCGGTGTATCCGAACGGGACGACGCGTACGAGTGCGTCGAACCTGAACTTCACGGCGGGGCAGACCATTCCGAACCTGGTCGTGGTTCCGGTGGTGAACGGGAAGGTCAGTTTCTACAACCACGCCGGATCGGTGGATCTGATCGCCGACGTGGCGGGCTTTTACACGACCGACGGTTCGGGCTCCGGGTACAGGCCGATCACGCCGACGCGGTTGATGGACACCCGTGAGGGTCTGGGTGTGCCGAAGGCCAAGGTGGGCGAGGCCGGGACGGTGACCCTGCAGGTCGCGGGTACGACGGGGATCCCCGCGGGTGCCACCGCGGTGGTGCTGAACGTCACCGCCACGGAGCCGACCGCGGGCAGTTTCGTATCGGTGTACCCGAACGGGACGACCCGCACCAGCGCGTCGAACCTGAACTTCACCGCGGGGCAGACCATTCCGAACCTGGTGGTCGTCCCCGTCGTGAACGGGAAGGTCAGCTTCTACAACCACGCCGGATCGGTGCACCTCATCGCCGACGTGGCCGGCTACTACACCTCGTAGCGCCCAAGGCCGCTCGCCCCGCATCGGCCGGAAGCCCGGTCGGCGCGGGGCGGGCGTGCCTCAGAACGCATACCAGCGCGCCTCCCGGTCGCCGTCCCTGAGGGAGGCCACCCGGCGGCGGAATTCGGCCCGGGCCGCCGGGTCGGTCGGGGCGTGCTGGGCGACCCACGCGCAGCCGGCCGTCTCCCGGGCGCCGCGCAGGACCGCGCAGCCCGCCCAGTCGCGGACGTCCCACCCGTACGCCGCCACGAAGGCCCCGTACTCCTCGGCCGGCATGCCGTACCGGTCGCGGGCCAGCGCCATCACCACCAGATCGTGCTCGCGCAGATCCGCCGACACGGTCTCCAGGTCGACCAGGACCGGGCCGTCCGGGCCCACGTGCACGTTGCGGGGCAGCGCGTCGCCGTGGACCGGCCCCGGGGGCAGGTGCGGGGTCAGGGCGGCCACCTCGCCGGCGAAGGCGTCCCGGCGGGCCCGCAGGTAGGCCGCGTCGGCCGGGTCGACGGCCTCGCCCGCCAGCCGCAGCCAGCGCTCGACCCCGTCCAGCAGGTCCCGGGCGGGCAGGGTGAACGGGGGCTCGGGCAGTGCGTGCACCAGGCGCAGCAGCGCCGCGAGGTCCTCGGGCCCGGCCGGCCGCACCGGGTCCGGCAGCCGGTGCCACAGGGTCAGCGGGTGGCCGTCCACCAGCCGCGGCCTCGGCTCGGCCGCGCGGACCGCCGGAACCCCGGAGGCGGCGAACCAGCCGGACACCACGAGTTCCCGCTCGGCCCGCTCCAGCAGCGCCGCCTCCCGGCCCACCTTGACCACCAGGTCACCGACGGCGAAGACCGCGTTCTCGCCGAGGGCCAGGAGGGCCGCTTCCCCGGGCCCGCCCCGGGTCAGGCCGGCAGCCGCCAGAACATCCCTCGCCCGCGCCTCGTCCATACCGCCGGTCCCGCCCTTCGCCCTTGATCCGCCTGTGCCCGACAGTATGTGGTGGCTTCCGGCGAGTGGCCCGATCCTGTACTCATGGGCGCCCGACCCGAGGGAAGCGCCGACCGCGGCCCCGCGGTCGTGACGCGGCGCGCCCTGCGCACCACCCTCTCCGCATGTCTCTCGTTCTTCGTCTGCCTGTACGTGCTGGACCGGCCGGTGGCGGCGACGTACGCGCTGTTCGCCGCCGTATCGATGGCGGCGCTCTCCCACATCCCCGGCACCGGACGCCAGCGGGCGGCCGTCATGGTCAAGGCGGCCCCCGCGGCCTGGGTGCTGCTGACGCTCGGCACCTACCTCGCGATCCGGACCTGGAGCGCCGTCGCCGGCATGCTCCTGATCGGCTTCTTCCTGGCCTTCGTGGCGGCGGCCGGTCCCCGCGCGGCGGGCGCCGCGCCCGGGCTGCAACTGCTCTACATCCTGCCGTGCTTCCCGCCCTACGCCCCCGACACCCTGGGCGAACGGCTCGTGGGGGCCACCTTCGGCCTCCTGCTGCTGGTCCTCGCCGAGGCCTTCGTGCTGCCCGAGGAGCCCGGGCCCACCTACCGTCGGCTGGCCGCCGGCGCGGCCGACACCGCCGCCCGCTGCGTCGCCGAACTGGGCCGCGCCCCGTACACGCTGTCCGCCGCGTCGGCGGAGACGGCCCGGGTGGCCGGCGAGTCGCTGCGCCCCTTCCGGGTGGACGAGGCCGACCGCCCCGCCGGGCCGGGCCTGCGGGACCGCGCCCTGTCCCACGCGGGCCTGGCCGCCCGCACGCTCCTCGCCCGCCTGGTGAACCTTCCCCCGCCGCCCCCGGGCCCGGTGCCGACGGAGCAGGAGCCCCAGGTGCTGACCGCGGTCGGCCGGGCCGTCACCGAGACCGCCGCCCTGCTGGACGGCAGGGCCGCCACGACCGAAGCGGCCGCCGACCTGCGGCGCGTACGGGAGCAGGCTGCCACGTCGGCCGCGCGGGAGGCACCCACGACCGCCGCGCGGGGGCGCCGCCGGGCGGCGCTGCTGGAGGTGGCCGATGCGGCCGTGGCCCTGACGACGGCGGCCGAGCTGGCACTACGGGGCCGCCGCGCGCGGGTCCCCGACGACGTCGACTCGGGCCGGTTCTGGTACGCGGGCAAGCGCGCGCCGCGCCTGTGGTGGCACCGGCTGGCGGGACACGCCGGGCCGCGCTCGGTGTACTTCCAGAACGCCGTCCGGATCAGCCTCGCCCTGGCGGCCGCCCGCACGGTCGCGGGCGTGGACTCGCTGCCGCACGGCTTCTGGGCGATGCTGGCCGTCCTCAGCCTCACCCGGACCACCGCCGCCCAGACGCGGGCGACCGTACGCGTGGCGATCACCGGCACCCTGCTCGGCGCCCTGGTCACCGGGCTGCTGCTGGCCCTGATCGGCGGTCACACCAACATCTACGCCGTCGCCCTGCCGTTCGTGATGATGACCGCGTTCCGGGTGGGGCCGGTCCGGGGCGTGGGCTGGGCCCAGGGCATGTTCACCCTCGTGGTGGCCTTCGTCTTCGCCCAGTTGGCCCCTGTGACCTGGCAGCTGGCCGAGGTCAGAATCCTGAACGTGGTCATCGGCAGCCTGATCGGCGTGGTCTTCGGGGTGCTCGCCTGGCCGCGCGGGGCGCAGCGGGAGCTGCACCGGGCGGTCGCCCTGCTGCTGACGACGGAGGCCGAGACGGTCGAGCGCACCACGGCCGCCGTGGTGGACGGCGGGCCGGGGCACGTTCCCGACGACCGGCCGCTCCAGCACGCGCTGACGATGGCGGAGTCCGCGTTCGCGCAGCACCAGAACGAACCCCGCACGTCCGAGGACCCCACGACGGACTGGCAGGCGGCCATGATGTCGGGCCATCACGTGCTGTGGGGCTCGCGTCGGCTTTTCGTCCGGGGAGGCCCGGCGGTGGGGCCGGCGAACGCCGCCCGGCTGGACGGCCGGGCGACCGGGGTGGCCACGCGGATGCGGGAGGCGGCCGAGACGGTGGGGGTGGCACCCGGGGCCGCGGATCAGCAGGGCGCGCCGCTGCCCGGCGGGTCCGAGGCGGGAGGGCCGCCGGGGGTCTCCTCGCCGCGGTTCTTCGCGGCGCTCGCCTGGCTGGACTCGCTGACCGTCGACGTCGAGCGCATGACGGCCGCGGGTCACCCGTCCGGCCCATCGGGTCCGAACGGCTCGTCCGGTCCGCCGGGTCCGCCGGGTCCGCCGGGTCCGCCGGGAGCCTCCCGTCCGTCCGGTCCGGCCGGCCCCTCCTGAGTCGCGGGAAACAACTTGCACGAGACGTCTCGTCTCGCCTATCGTCCGATCATGACCACAGCGAAGCCCGCCCACATCGCCATGTTCTCCATCGCCGCCCACGGGCACGTGAACCCGAGCATCGAGGTGATCCGCGAACTCGTGGCGCGCGGCCACCGCGTCAGCTACGCCATCCCGGCCTCCTTCGCCGAGAAGATCGCGGAGACCGGCGCCACGCCCGTGATCTACACCTCCACGCTGCCCACCGACGACGAGCCCGAGGCCTGGGGCACCGAGCTCATCGAGAACCTGGAGCCCTTCCTGAAGGACGCCGTCCAGGCCCTCCCGCAGCTCGCCGCCGCCTTCGAGGGCGACGAGCCCGACCTCGTCCTCCACGACATCACCTCCTACCCCGCGCCCGTGCTCGCCCACCGCTGGGGCGTCCCCGCCGTCTCCCTCTCCCCGAACCTGGTCGCCTGGGAGGGCTACGAGCAGGAGGTGGGCGAGCCGATGGTCGCCGGGCTGAAGTCCTCCGAGCGCGGCCGGGCCTACTACGACGCCTTCGCGGCCTGGCTCACCGAGAACGGCCTCGGCGACGACGTCGACCGCTTCCAGGGCCGCCCCCGACGCAGCATCGTCCTCATCCCCCGGGCGCTCCAGCCGCACGCCGACCGCGTCGACGGGTCCGTGTACACCTTCGTCGGCGCCTGCCAGGGGGACCGCAGCGCGACCCAGGGCACCTGGCAACGGCCCGCGGCCGCCGAGGGCAAGAAGGTCGTACTCGTCTCGCTCGGCTCCGCCTTCACCAAGCAGCCCGCCTTCTACCGCGCCTGCATCGAGGCCTTCGCGGACCTGTCCGACTGGCACCTCGTCCTCCAGATCGGCAAGTTCACCGACGAGGCCGACCTGGGCCCGGTCCCCGCCGCCGTCGAGGTCCACCGCTGGGTCCCCCAGCTGGACATCCTGCGCCGGGCCGACGCCTTCATCACCCACGCGGGCGCCGGCGGCAGCCAGGAGGGGCTCGCCACCGCCACCCCGATGGTCGCCGTCCCGCAGGCCGTCGACCAGTTCGGCAACGCCGACATGCTCGTCTCGCTCGGAGTGGCCCGCCACGTGCCGATGGCGCAGGCGGACGCCGCGACCCTGCGCGAGGCGGTCCTCCACCTGGTCGCCGACCCCGAGGTCGCCACCCGCGCCGAGGCCGTCCGCGCGCAGATGGCCGCCGAAGGCGGCACGCGGCAGGCCGCCGACCTGATCGAGGCCGAATTGTCATAGCGGGGTCCTAGGGTGCGCCCATGACGACGAAGAAGGCCGCAACGAAGAAGGCCGTGCCCGAAGAAGAGGCCATGACGAAGAAGTACGCGGCGCTGCTGCGCGGGATCAACGTCGGCGGGAACAAGAAGGTCCCGATGGCGGAGCTGCGTTCGCTCCTGGAAGGGCTCGGCCACGGCGACGTGCAGACGTACCTGCAGAGCGGCAACGCCGTCTTCAGCAGCGCGCAGCAGGACCCGGCGGTCCTCACCCGGGAACTGGAGGCGGCCATCGAGGACCGCTTCGGCTTCCGCGTGGCCTGCCTGGTGCTGGACGGTGCGTACCTGCGCGCCGTCGCCGAGGCCTGCCCCTTCCCGGCCGCCGAACTGGAGGGCAAGCAGCTGCACGCCACCTTCTGCTCCGAACAGCCCGGCCCGGAGCGCTTCGCCGCGCTCGACGAAGCCTCGTACCTCCCCGAGGAGTACCGGCTCGGCGACCGGGTCCTGTACCTGTACGCCCCCGACGGCCTCGGCCGCTCCAAACTGGCCGAGGCCCTCGCCAGGCCCGCCGTCGTCAAGGGCATCGACGTGACCACCCGCAACTGGAACACCGTCGCGAAACTCGTGGAGCTGACCGGGGCCTGACCGGGGCCCGACCGGGCGACCCTGATCGGGCTCGGCAGTGCGTTCGCCCCGCCCCCGACGGTCACGCGGGGAGCCGGATGTGCCAGGCTCGTGGCATGCGTTACATCATCATCGGCGCGGGCGCGGTCGGCGCCACCATCGGCGGACGGCTCGCGGAGGCGGGCGGCGAGGTCGTGCTCGTCGCCCGCGGCGCGCACGCGGAGGCCCTACGGGCCGACGGACTGCGCCTCACCACGGCCGACGGGACCCGGGTGCACCGGCTGCCCGTGGTCACCGGACCGGACGAGCTCGGTGAACTGCGCCCCGACGACGCGCTGTTGCTGACCGTGAAGACGCAGGACGCCATCGCCGCGCTCGACGCGTGGGGCGACGCGGAGGTCACCGGCGGCGGTACGGCGGCGCAGCGGCTGCCGGTGCTGTGCGCGCAGAACGGCGTGGAGAGCGAGCGGCTCGCGCAACGGCGCTTCGCGCGCGTGTACGGGGTGTGCGTCTGGCTGCCCGCGACCTTCCTGGAGCCGGGCGTGGTCTCGGCGCTCTGCGCGCCGCTGACCGGCATCCTGCACCTGGGCCGGGCGGCCGGCGGCACGGACGCCCTGTCCCGGGCCGTCGCGGCGGACCTCGCCAAGGCCGGCTTCGGGGCGCCGGCGGTCGAGGACGTGATGCGGTGGAAGTACGCGAAGCTGCTGGGCAACCTCGGCAACGCGATCCAGGCGACCACCGGCCCGGAGCCGGACCCGGCGAAGGCGGCGCTGCTCCTGCGGGCGGTCCGCGAGGGCAAGGCCGCCTTCCGGGCCGCGGGCATCCCGTACGCCTCGGACGCCGAGCAGTCGCTGGCGCGCGACGGCAAGGTGGAGCAGCCGGCCGGGGTACGGGGCGGCTCGTCCTGGCAGAGCCTGGCGCGGGGGACGGGGTCGGTGGAGGCGGACTACCTCAACGGGGAGATCTCGCTGCTGGGCCGTCTGCACGGGGTTCCGACCCCGGTCAATGACGTACTGCGGCACGCCGCCAACATCTTCGCCCGCGAGGGCCTGCCGCCGGGCGCGATGTCGATCGAGGACCTGACCGCCCTGGCCGACGAGGCCGCGGCCCGCGCGTAGTCCGCCGGCTGCAGCGCCGCCGCCGAAGCGCTGCCCCCGGACCCCGTGCCTCGAACGCCGGCGAGGCTGGATGTGGCTGCTGCCGTCCGCCCGGAGGGCTGGATTGCCCCGCAGGGCAATTTCAGCCCCTCCGGCGTTCGAGGAGCGGGGTTCGGGGCGGAGCCCCGGTCTTCGAGCCGCGCCGGCGTTCGGCCGCGGCGGGGTCAGGCCGTCAGGGCCGGGAGCCTCGCGGGAGCGGCCGCCGAGGCGTCGAAGCGGCGCAGCAGCAGCCGGGCCAACTCCGGGGCCGCGCCCAGCACGTCCGCGACGACGTCCGCACCCGCGGCACCGGCGCCGGCCGCGATGCGGTCCGGGAGGCGGCCGGGAGCGATGACGTACGGGGCCACCGCCACCCGCTCGAAGCCTTCGGCGCGCAGGGCCCGTACGGCGTCCTCCGTACGGGGCAGTGCGGCGGAGGCGAACGCAGGCCGCACGGCACACCAACCGGTGCGCCGCCACTCCCGCGCGGTTTCAGCGATCACTGCGATCGCCTCCGGGTCCGTGGAGCCGGCGGACGCGAGCACCACCGCGGTGGTGGCGCGGTCCGCCGGGGTGAGGCCGGCCTCGGAGAGCCGGCGTTCGAGGGCGGTCAGCAGGAGCGGGGACGGTCCGAGGACGTCCGCCACCCGCACCGACAGCCCCGGCAGGCGCGAGGTCGACTCGGCGAGCGCCGCCGGGATGTCGGACTTCGCGTGGAAGGCACGGGTCAGCAGCAGCGGCAGCGCCACGACCTCCCGTACGCCGGAGAGGTAGAGCGCGGACAGGGCCTGCCCCACCGACGGGGTGTTGAAGTCGAGGAAGGCCGTCTCCACGCGCAGCCCCGGCCGCAGCGCCCGTACCCGCCCGGTGAGGGCGTGCACCGTCGCCGCGTGCCGCGGGTCGCGGCTGCCGTGGGCGATGACCAGGAGTGCGGGGGACATGGCGATCAGCTCTTCGCCAACAGGCCGCGGCTGCGCAGTACCCACCGCTCGACAGGGCTGAAGATCAGCAGGTCGATGGCGATGCCGACCACCAGGATCAGGATGATCGCGAGGAACACGCCCGGCAGGTCGATGTTGTTGCGGCCGTTCTCCAGCAGCTGGCCGAGGCCCAGGCCGAGGTCGGGTGAGGAGGCGATGATCTCGGCGGCCATCAGCGAGCGCCAGGAGAAGGCCCAGCCCTGCTTGAGGCCGGCGAGGTAGCCGGGCAGCGCGGCCGGCATGACGATGTGCCGGGCTCCGCGCAGACCGGTGGCGCCCAGGGTGCGGCCCGCGCGCAGGTAGAGCGGCGGGATCTGGTCGATGCCGGAGACGAGGCCGTTGGCGATGGACGGGACGGCGCCCAGCAGGATCACCGTGAACATCATGGCGTCGTTCAGGCCGAACCACAGGACGGCCGGCGGCACCCAGGCCACCGACGGCAGCGACTGCAGGCCCTGGAGGATCGGTCCGATCGCGGCGCGGACGAACTTCACCCGGGCGACGAGCAGGCCGAGCGGGGTGCCGATGGCCAGGGCCAGCAGGAAGCCGAGCAGGCCGCGGGAGACGCTGGTCCAGATGACCTCCAGCAGCGTGCCCTTGAGCCACATGTCGGACAGGCTGTCCCACACCGCGGACAGCGCGGGCAGCTTGGTCTCCTCGGTGACCTTCGTCGCGACGAGCACCTGCCAGACGATGAGCACGAGGCTCACGGCCAGGACGGGCGGGAAGACCTTCTTGACGAGGATCTCGCGGATCGGGGTGCGATGGGTCTGGACCGCGTCGAGGGCGTCGAGACCCGCTTCCAGGCCGGCCAGGTCGTCGCTCTTGCCCGTGGCCTTCGTGGTGGTGTCAGTGCTGGCCATGGCGGCGGATCTCCCCACGCAGGTGTTCAGTGATCTCGAGGGACAGTTCCGCAACGTCCGCGTCCTCGATGCGGCGCGGCTGCGGGATGTCCACGGTCCATTCCTTCGCGACCCGGCCGGGCCGGGAGGAGAGCAGGACCACGCGCTGGGCGAGGCGGACGGCCTCGCGCACGTTGTGGGTGACGAAGAGGACGGACAGTCCGGTCTCGGCCCAGATGCGGGTGAGTTCGCCGTGCAGTACGTCCCGGGTGATGGCGTCGAGGGCGGCGAACGGCTCGTCCATCAGCAGCAGCCGGCTGTCCTGGGCGAGTGCCCGGGCCAGGGCGACGCGCTGGCGCATACCGCCGGACAGCTCGTGCACCCGCTTGCCGTACGAGCCGCCGAGGCGGACCAGCTCCAGCAGCCGCTCGGCCTCCGGGCGGCGCTCGGCCTTGGCCACCCCGCGCAGGCGCAGGGCGAGTTCGATGTTCTTGCCCGCGGTCAGCCACGGGAAGAGGGCGTGCTCCTGGAACATCAGCGCCGGACGGCCGCCGGGGGTCTCGATGGACCCCGCGGACGGCTTGTCCAGACCTGCGACCAGGTTCAGCAGCGTGGACTTTCCGCATCCCGAGGCACCCAGGATGGTGACGAACTCTCCGGGAGCGACATCGAGGCTGATGTCGTCCAGGACGAGCTGCGATCCGGCCGGGCCGGAGAAGGACTTCGATACGTGCTCGATGCGGGCGGCGTGCGTGCGCTCCGCGACGGAGCCCTCGGCAGCCTTGGCAAGCGTGGTGGCCATGGTCGTCACCTCCTGGGATTGCGGGGTTGCTGGGTTACTTGGTGCCGAGTCCGGCGTCGGAGACCTCGGGCTTTCCGGTGGCCTTGAGCACCTTGTTCAGGAGCGTCAGGTCGTAGATGCCGGCGAGGTCGGGCTGCTCGATGAGCTTGGCCTTGACGGCCCATTCCGACTGGGTCTTCAGGGTGGCGGCCAGCGGGTCGTCGGTGATGGCGATGCTGGGCCAGGCCGGGTCGATGACCTTGGCGTCGAGGGCCTTGCCGCTGTCGGCCTGGAGCTTCGCGTTGGCGGAGGCCTTGGCCTTGTCCGGGTTGGCGTTGATCCACTCGTTGGTCTTCACGGTGCCCTTGAGGACCGCTTCGACGACGTCCGGGTGCTCCTTGAGGAACTTCTGGGACACGATGATGTTCGTGATCACGAACTTCTTGTCGGGCCACAGGGCGGTCTCGTCGAGGAGGACGGAGCCGCCGTCGGAGACGAGCTTGGAGGCGGTGGGCTCGGGGACCCAGGCGCCGTCGATGGAGCCCTGCTTGAAGGCGTCGGGGGTGACCTTGTTGTCGGTGCGGACGACGGAGACGTCGCCCTTGCCGGACTCGGGGTCGACCGTCCAGCCCTTCTCGGAGATCCAGTTGAGGAACGCGACGTCCTGCGTGTTCCCCTTCTGGGGGGTGGCGATCTTCTTGCCCTTGAGGTCGTCCAGGGTCTTGATCTTGTCGGGATTCACGACGAGCTTGACGCCGCCGGAGGCGGATCCGGAGATGATCCGCAGGTTGGAGCCCTTGGACTTGACGTAGCCGTTGATCGAGGGGGAGGGGCCGATGAAGCCGATGTCGAGAGAGCCGCCGTTGAGGGCTTCGATCTCGGACGGGCCGGCGTTGAAGGACTGCGGCTTGACCTTGGTGCCGTTCAGTTCCTTCTCGATCAGGCCTTCCTGGAGGCCGACGAGTGCGGTGGCGTGCGTCAGGTTCGGGAAGTACCCGATGCGGACCTCGGCGGCCGAGAGCTTCTTGCCGGCGTCGGCGGCGGCGTCCGCGGCCTTCGGCTCGTCCTTCTTCGCCTCGGAACCGTAGCCGCAGGAAGCGAGCGCACCGATCAGGAGCGGCAGAGCGGCGGCGGCGACGATGCCGCGGCGGAGGGTGGTGCGGGCGGTGGCGGTGGCAGGCACGGGAGGGCTTCCTCTCGTGACGGCGTCATCTCATGACGCACGTCTTCGTTTGCGGGGCAATGGCGGGTACGGCTCGTGGGGGGTGTGGGCGCGCATGCGGTGCGCGTACGTCATCGCGCACATCGCGCCACCCCTCCCTGGCCGCTGCCGAGGGCGCCGCTGCCCACGCGGCCGCCCTCCTTCGCGAAGGTGGAGTAGATGTCGGAAAGCATGAGTTAGAAGTCCCAGCCTTCCTCGTCGGCCTGGACGGTCGTGTCGGCCCTGGAGGCGAAGGACTCGCCGGCCATGCCCGCCGCCAGGGTGGTTCCGTCGGCCGGGTCGATCAGCAGGAAGGACCCGGTGCGGCGGGAGTCGGCGTACGCGTCGAGCGCGAGCGGCTCGGCGGTACGGACGACGACCCGGCCGATGTCGTTGGCGACCAGCTGCCCGGGGTCGGGGTGCTGGGACAGGTCGTCGAGGGTCAGCCGCGAGGGGATCTCCTTGACGATGGCCTTCACCGTGCGAGTGGTGTGCTTGATCAGCACCCGGGCGCCGACGGCCAGGGGCTGGTCGGCCACGTGGCAGACCGTCGCCTCGACGTCCTGGGTGGTGGCCGGGGCGCTCGCGGACGGCGCGATCAGGTCGCCGCGCGAGATGTCGATGTCGTCCCGCAGGCGCAGCGTCACCGACTGCGGGGCCCAGGCGATGTCCACGCTCTCGCCGAGCGCGTCGATGCCCTCGATGACGGAGGTCCGGCCCGACGGCAGGACGGTCACGGCCTCGCCGACGCGCAGCACGCCGGAGGCGATCTGACCCGCGTAGCCGCGGTAGTCGGGGTGCTCGGCGGACTGCGGACGGATCACGTACTGCACCGGGAAGCGCGCCGGGCAGGCCGTGAGGTCGTGGCTGACCGGGACGGTCTCCAGGTGCTCCAGCACCGTCGGGCCGCCGTACCAGTCCATGTTGGCGGAGGGCTCCACCACGTTGTCCCCGGCCAGGGCCGAGATCGGGATGGCGGTGATCTCCGGGACGCCCAGGTCCGAGGCGTACGCGGTGAACTCCTCGGCGATGGCGGCGAAGACCGACTCCTGGTAGCCCACGAGGTCCATCTTGTTGACGGCCAGGACCACGTGCGGCACGCGCAGCAGGGCGGCGACGGCCGCGTGCCGGCGGGTCTGCTCGATCACGCCGTTGCGGGCGTCGACGAGGACCACGGCCAGGTCGGCGGTGGAGGCGCCGGTGACCATGTTCCGGGTGTACTGCACGTGCCCCGGGGTGTCCGCGAGGATGAACCGGCGGCGCGCGGTGGCGAAGTACCGGTAGGCGACGTCGATGGTGATGCCCTGCTCCCGCTCGGCCCGCAGGCCGTCGGTGAGCAGCGCGAGGTCCGGGGCGTCCTGGCCGCGCTGCGCGGAGACGGCCTCGACGGCCTCCATCTGGTCGGTGAGGACCGACTTGGAGTCGTGCAACAGCCGGCCCACCAGGGTGGACTTGCCGTCGTCGACGGAACCGGCGGTCGCGAAGCGCAGCAGGGTGGTCGCCGACACGTCGGCGAACTGCTCGGTGGTGCTGGTCATGTCTAGAAGTACCCTTCGCGCTTGCGGTCTTCCATCGCGGCCTCGGACATCTTGTCGTCGGCGCGGGTCGCGCCCCGCTCGGTGAGGCGGGAGACGGCGATCTCGGCGATCACGGCGTCCAGCGAGACGGCGTCGGAGTCGACGGCGCCGGTGCAGGACATGTCACCGACGGTGCGGTAGCGGATGAGACGCGTCTGGGGCGTCTCGTTCTCCTTCGGGCCGCCCCACTCGCCCGCCGTCAGCCACATGCCGTTGCGCTGGAACACCTCGCGCTCGTGGGCGAAGTAGATCTCCGGCAGCTCGATGCCCTCGCGGGCGATGTACTGCCAGACGTCCAGCTCGGTCCAGTTCGAGAGCGGGAAGACGCGCACGTGCTCACCGGGGGCGTGGCGGCCGTTGTAGAGCTGCCACAGCTCGGGGCGCTGGCGGCGCGGGTCCCACTGCGAGAACTCGTCGCGCAGGCTGAACACCCGCTCCTTGGCGCGGGCCTTCTCCTCGTCGCGGCGGCCGCCGCCGAAGACGGCGTCGAACTTCAGGCTCTGGATCGCCTCGGTCAGCGGCACGGTCTGCAGGGGGTTGCGGGTGCCGTCGGGGCGCTCGCGCAGCTTGCCCGCGTCGATGTACTCCTGGACGGAGGCCACGTGCAGGCGCAGGCCGTGCTTCTCGACCGTCCGGTCGCGGTACTCCAGCACCTCGGGGAAGTTGTGGCCCGTGTCGACGTGCAGCAGCGTGAAGGGCACCGGCGCCGGCGCGAACGCCTTCAGCGCCAGGTGCAGCATGACGATGGAGTCCTTGCCGCCGGAGAAAAGGATCACCGGCTTCTCGAACTCGCCCGCCACCTCGCGGAAGATGTGCACCGCCTCGGACTCCAGCGCGTCGAGGTGCGACAGCGCGTACGGGGCGTCGGAGCCGGAATCGGTGTGCAGGTGTGCGGCCGTGGTCATGCCAGACCCCTCTCGGTGAGCAGCGCGTGCAGGGCCGAGGCCGACTCCTGCACGGTCTGCGTGTGCGACTCGATACGGAGGTCCGGGGACTCCGGTGCCTCGTACGGGTCGTCGACCCCGGTCAGACCGGAGATCTCGCCCGCCGCCTGCTTGGCGTACAGGCCCTTCACGTCGCGCTCGGAGCAGACCTCGACCGGGGTGGCCACGTGGACCTCCAGGTACGAGGTGCCCTCGGCGGCGTGCCGCTTGCGGACGGCCTCACGGCTGTCCGCGAACGGCGCGATCACCGGCACCAGCGCCTTGACCCCGTTGCTCGCGAGGAGCTCGGCGACGAAGCCGATCCGCTGCACGTTGGTGTGCCGGTCCTCGCGGGTGAAGCCCAGGCCGGCGGAGAGGAACTCACGGATCTCGTCCCCGTCGAGCACCTCCACGCGGTGGCCCTCGCCGCGCAGCCGCTCGGCCAGCGCGTAGGCGATGGTGGTCTTGCCCGCGCTCGGCAGCCCGGTCAGCCACACGGTGGCGCCCTGGTCGCTCACGCTCATCTGCTCTGTCTCCGTAGGTTCTTCGCTCGTCGTCATCAGCCGTGCAGTCCGCACTCGGTCTTGCCCCGCCCGGCCCACCGGCCGGCCCGCGCGTCCTCGCCCACGGCGACGCGGCGGGTGCACGGGGCGCAGCCGACGGAGGCGTAACCGTCCATCAGCAGCGGGTTGGTGAGCACGCCGTGCTCGGCGACGTACGCGTCCACGTCGTCCTGGGTCCAGCGCGCGATCGGCGAGACCTTGACCTTCTGCCGCTTCTCGTCCCAGCCGACCACCGGGGTGTTCGCCCGGGTGGGGGACTCGTCGCGGCGCAGGCCCGTCGCCCACGCGGCGTACGCGGTCAGGCCCTCTTCCAGCGGCTTGACCTTGCGCAGCGCGCAGCACAGGTCGGGGTCGCGGTCGTGCAGCTTCGGGCCGTACTCCGCGTCCTGCTCGGCGACGCTCTGACGCGGGGTCAGGGTGATGACGTTGACGTCCATCACGGCCTCGACCGCGTCACGGGTGCCGATGGTCTCCTCGAAGTGGTAGCCCGTGTCGAGGAAGACCACGTCCACGCCGGGGAAGACCCGCGAGGCCAGGTGGGCGACGACCGCGTCCTCCATGGAGGAGGTCACGGCGAACCGCTTGCCGAAGGTCTCCGCCGCCCAGCGCAGGATCTCCGGCGCCGAGGCGTCCTCCAGTTCCCGGCCCGCCCGCTCGGCCAGCTCCTTGAGTTCCTCGGCCGTGAGACGCACGTCTTGAGTGGTGGTCATATCCCGTCCCCTCCCGCTGATCCCGCTGATCCCGCTGATCCCGCCGAATCCGACGGGACACCCCGGGCCAGCAGCCCGAGGTACTTCAGCTGGAAGGCTCGGTTGCAGGCCCTGCATTCCCACGCGCCGTGGCCCGTCTCGTTCGGAAACAGGTCCTCGTCGCCGCAGTACGGGCAGTAGAACGGTGCGGCGCGCTCGCTCACGAGAGGCTCTTCTCGTCCGCGCGGGCGACCCACGCCGCGAAGCGCTCGCCGTCCTCGCGCTGCTCCTCGTAGTGCTTGACGACCCGCTCGACGTAGTCGGGCAGGCCGGCCGAGGTGACCTTGAGCCCGCGGACCTTGCGGCCGAAGCCGGCTTCCAGGCCCAGGGCGCCGCCCAGGTGGACCTGATAGCCCTCCACCTGGTTGCCGTCGTCGTCGAGGACCAGCTGACCCTTGAGACCGATGTCCGCCACCTGGATACGGGCGCAGGCGTTCGGGCAGCCGTTGATGTTGATGGTGAGCGGCTCGGCGAAGTCCGGCAGACGGCGCTCCAGCTCGTCGATCAGCGAGGCGCCGCGCGCCTTGGTCTCGACGATGGCCAGCTTGCAGAACTCGATGCCGGTGCAGGCCATCGTGCCGCGGCGGAACGGGGACGGCTTGACCCGCAGGTCCAGCGCCTCCAGCGCCTCGACCACCGAGTCGACGCGGTCGGCCTCGATGTCGAGGACGATCATCTTCTGCTCGGCGGTGGTGCGCAGCCGGCCGGAGCCGTGCTGCTGGGCCACATCCGCGATCTTGGTCAGGGTGGCGCCGTCCACGCGGCCCACGCGGGGCGCGAAGCCGACGTAGAACTTGCCGTCCTTCTGCTGGTGGACGCCCACGTGGTCGCGCCACTGGCCGCTCGGCTGCGCCGGCGCGGGACCGTCGGTCAGCTTGCGCTTCAGGTACTCGTCCTCCAGGACCTGGCGGAACTTGGCCGGGCCCCAGTCGGCGACGAGGAACTTCAGACGGGCGCGGTTGCGCAGCCGGCGGTAGCCGTAGTCGCGGAAGATCGAGATGACGCCCTCGTAGACGTCCGGGACCTCGTCGAGCGAGACCCAGGTGCCCAGGCGCACACCCAGCTTGGGGTTGGTGGAGAGGCCGCCGCCGACCCAGACGTCGAAGCCGGGGCCGTGCTCGGGGTGGTTCACGCCCACGAACGCGATGTCGTTGATCTCGTGCGCCACGTCCAGCAGCGGCGAGCCGGAGATCGCCGACTTGAACTTGCGGGGCAGGTTGGAGAAGTCCTTGTTGCCCACGATGCGGCGGTAGATCTCGTCGATGGCGGGCGTGCCGTCGATGATCTCGTCCAGGGCGATGCCGGCGACGGGCGAACCGAGGATGACGCGGGGCGTATCACCGCAGGCCTCGGTGGTGGAGAGGCCGACGGCTTCCAGCCGGCGCCAGATCTCCGGGACGTCCTCGATCCGGATCCAGTGGTACTGCACGTTCTGGCGGTCGGTGAGGTCCGCGGTGCCGCGCGCGAACTCCTCGGAGATCTCGCCGATCACGCGGAGCTGCTCGGTGGTCAGCCGGCCGCCGTCGATGCGGACGCGCAGCATGAAGTACTCGTCGTCCAGCTCCTCCGGCTCCAGGATCGCGGTCTTGCCGCCGTCGATCCCGGGCTTGCGCTGGGTGTAGAGGCCCCACCAGCGCATACGGCCGCGCAGGTCGTTGGGGTCGATCGAGTCGAAGCCGCGCTTGGAGTAGATCGTCTCAATGCGTGTCCGCACGTTGAGACCGTCGTCGTCCTTCTTGAACTGCTCGTTGCCGTTGAGGGGCGTGTGGTGTCCGACGGCCCACTGGCCCTCACCGCGGTGACGGCCGGTCTTGCGGCGCGCGGCGGCTGCGGGTGCGGCTGCAGGCGTTTCGGGGGTGGCGGCCATGGCGGTACGTCCTTCTTCGGCGGCTCGAGGCAAGGGCAGGGGGAGGCGGCGCTCCCCGGCCGGCTCGGCGTTTCCGAGCGGGTGCGGCGGATTCCCGCTCCGCTGCCGGGGTTGCCGGCGGGCAGAGCGGTACTACGGCCTCAGGGGGCTGGCGGGTGATCGGCGCGTCCGCGGCGGCGGGGACGACGGCGATGTGCGGCGTGGCTGGTTCCGTCAGCGCGCCGGACAGATGGCGCTGGACATGCGGCCGAGGTCGACGTGCCGCCGACTCACCAAGGCAATTCCAGCTCCATTCATGGCGGAAGCGTGTCATGTGCCGATTGGAGGAGTCCACTACTGTCCATGATTCGGACGAACTCGTCCCGCATGTTGGGACGATGTGACGGGGGTCACCCGGTGGGGCCGGACATTTCAGCCCCACCGGCGTTCGAGGAGCGGGGGTGCGGGGGCGCCGCCCCCGCAGCGGCGCCGCACCCTCCGGGTTCGGCCGACCGCCCTCCCGCGGGCGCTACGCGCCGGGCCAGGGGCCGGGAGTCGGGGTCTCTTCCTTCTCTTCCGTCTCCGTCCTGAAGACCTTGAAGCCGCGCCGCTCGTAGTTGCTCATCGCCGTCGGACCGTCCTGGCTGCACGTGTGCACCCACACCCGCCGGGTCGGCTCCCGCTCCGGCCAGCGCTCCGCGAGGGACCACGCGCGGGCGACGCCCACCGACAGCAGATGCCCCCCGATGCGGCGGCCCCGGAAGTCCGGCAGGAGACCGAAGTACATGATCTCCACCACGCCGTCCTCCTGCGGGTCCAGCTCCACGTACCCCGCCGGCGTGCCCCGGTCGTACGCCACCCACGTCTCCACGCCCGGCCGGTCCAGCTGCTCCACCCACTGGGCGCGGGTCAGCGAGAGCCGGTCCGTCCAGTGAATGT
>NZ_BMVL01000004.1:172851-421998 GCF_014650695.1 Streptomyces avidinii
GCCGCTGCGACGAGGTCCGCCGGAGAGGTCATCTCCAGCGACCAGGTGGTGAGTGTGATGGTGCTCATGCAGCTCAGGGAACCATGCCGGGCCCCGTGCGGCCCAGGCGGGCCCGGATCACCGCCGGAGCCGTCGAGTGCGGGAGCAGCGCGGCCGGGTCCCGGGGGCGGATCAGCTCCACCTCCACGTCCTCCGCGAAGCGGTACGGCCGGTGCGCGAGGACCCCCGCGAGGTGGCGGCGTACGCGGGACAGCTCCGCGCGGACCGTCACCGTCCGCGTCGGGTCCCCGAACACCTCCCCGGCCAGCTCCGCCGCCGAGCGCCCGCGCGGGCTCTCCGCCAGCAGGAACAGCAGCTCCGCGTGGCGCGGACTCAGCTCCTGCGACCAGCTCCCCGAGGGCCCGTACACCGTCGCCGACCAGCAGCGCGCCCGGCTGAGGTCCAGCACGATCCGCGACACCGCCGTACTCGTACGGTCCTGCGCGACCCGCAGCAGCCAGCCGCCCGGCAGCGGCTCCACCACGCACTCCCCGAGCTGCGGCACCCACACCCGGCCCGGCCCGAAACTCTTCGGCAGCGGGATCCGCTCGGCCGGGACCAGCCCCGTCACCGCCGCCGTCCAGCCGTTCGGGTCCACCGCCAGCGCCCGTCCCGGCAGGCGGGCCAGCAGCGGGGCCGCCACCGTCCGCAGCCGCTCCAGCGACTCCAGGTGCCGTACCCGCAGCTCCCGCTCCGCGAGGCGCGCCACCGAGCTGACCCACGCGAGGGTCGCCGGGTGCATGGTCGCCAGTGGCCCGCTGACGTCGACCACGCCCAGCAGCCGCCCGTCGCGGGGATCCCGTACGGGCGCCCCGGCGCAGGTCCAGTCGTGGTGGCTGGAGACGAAGTGCTCGGCCGAGAACACCTGCACCGGGCGCCGGGCCACCAGGGCGGTGCCCACCCCGTTCGTGCCGACGACGGCCTCGTCCCAGTCCGCCCCGACCGCGAAGCCGAGCCGGTCCGCCTTGCGCAGGATCGAGGAGTGGCCCTCCCGCCACAGCAGCCGCCCGTCGGCGTCCGCGACGACCATGATGTGCAGCGCCTCGTCCAGGGCGGGCAGCAGCCCCTCGCGCAGCACCGGAAGGATCTCCCGCAGCGGCGACACGTGCCGGCGCTCCTCGGTCTCTGCCGCCGACAGCATCCGCGAGCGCGCGTCCCGGTCCGGGTGCACCCCGCCGGCCAGCATCCGGCGCCAGGACTCGGCGATCTCCGGTCTCGGGGCGGCCGGCGGCCGGTCCCCGGCCAGCGCCGCCGCCCGCACCCCCTTGAGCAGACGAGCCGCCGCCCGCGCGTCCATGGCCGAGATGCGAGCCGCATCGACCGTGCTGCCTGTGGTGTCGGCCACCGGAACCTCCCCGTGCGAACAGGACGTACGACACAAGCCGCCCGGGTGGTCCGTGCCCACTGCTTCCCCGGGCACCCCGACGGACGGCTGCCGACCCAAAGGTTGCAACGGTATGCAACTCTCGCCAAGTCCCGGTCCGCCGACCGAAACTGTCCGGACGCCGCAGAGCGGCGTGCCGGCTCCTCCTCGGGGCTTCGGATCAGGGGTGGTGCCGAGTCGGCGCGGCGCCACCCCTGTACCGGTCGACGGGCCCGGATCCCGGTCGGGAGCGGTTTGGGGACCGCAGCGGAGCCCGACGGGGGCTCCCTTCCTAGCCCGTGATCCGTGCCCGTTCCACCACCGCGCGCAGGTCGAGGCTGTGCGGCAGCGTGCCGAAGGCCGCGCCCCAGTCGCCGCCCAGCCGCGAGGCGCAGAAGGCGTCCGCGACCTCCGGCGGGGCCCACCGCACCAGCAGGGATCCCTGGAGCACCAGCGCCATGCGCTCGACCACGCGGCGGGCCCGCGCCTCGATCCCGTCCAGATCGGCGAGATCCGTCAGCAGGTTCTTGATGGCCGAATCCAGCCGGTGGTCGGCGCCTCGGGCCAGGCCGACCTCCTGGAGGAAGGCGTTCAGTGCCTGCGGCTCCCGCTGCAGGGCGCGCAGGACGTCCAGCGCCTGTACGTTGCCCGAGCCCTCCCAGATGGAGTTGAGGGGGGATTCGCGCAGCAGTCTGGGCAGCCCCGACTCCTCTACGTAGCCATTGCCCCCCAGACATTCCAGGGCCTCCGCCACCATCGGCGTACAGCGCTTGGTCACCCAATACTTGGCGGCGGGCACGGCGAGGCGCAGGAAGGCCTTCTCCTGCTCGGTCCCGGCGTCGTTGGCGGCCGCCAGGCGCAGGGTCAAGGTGGTGGCGGCCTCCGACTCCAGGGCGAGGTCGGCGAGCACGTTGCGCATCAGCGGCTGGTCTATGAGCAGCGCTCCGAAGGCAGAGCGGTGCTCCGCATGGTGCACGGCCTGCGTCAGGGCCTGCCGCATCAGCGAGGCCGAGCCGATGACGCAGTCCAGCCGGGTCGCCGCGACCATCTCGATGATGGTTCGCACCCCGCGGCCCTCCTCACCGACCCGCCGCGCCCAGGTCCCGTCGAACTCCACCTCGCTCGATGCGTTCGACTTGTTGCCCAGCTTGTCCTTCAGCCGCTGGATCGCGAACACGTTGCGCGTACCGTCCGGCAGCACCCGCGGCACCAGGAAGCACGTCAGCCCTCCCGGGGCCTGCGCCAGCACCAGGAAGCCGTCGCTCATCGGCGCCGAGCAGAACCACTTGTGCCCGGTCAGCAGGTACTCGCCGGACGCGTCCAGCGGCACCGCAGCCGTCGTGTTCGCCCGTACGTCGCTGCCGCCCTGCTTCTCCGTCATCCCCATCCCGAAGAGCACACCGCCCTTCTCGGCGGCCGGCCGCAACCCCTGCTCGTACACGTGCGAGGTCAGCCGCGGCTCCCATTCGGCGGCCAGCACCGGATCGGTGCGCAGCGCCGGCACCGCGGCGTGCGTCATCGAGATGGGGCAGCCGTGCCCCGCCTCGGCCTGCGACCAGACGAAGAACCCGGCGGCCCGGCGCAGGTGCCCGGCCGGACGACCCCAGGCGTCGGTCAGCCCGGAGGCCACGGCGTGCCCGAGCAGCCGGTGCCAGGACGGGTGGAACTCCACCTCGTCGATCCGGTTGCCGTACCGGTCGTGCGTCCGCAACCTGGGCGGATTCTCGTTCGACTGCACACCCCATTCCTGGGCCTGCGCGGAACCGGCCGCGCGCCCGAGGCCGGTGAGCTCCTCCCTTACCTCGCCGAGGAGTTCGGGATCGGCGGATGCGAGGTGACGCTCGACGCCCTCCGTGAGGGCCCGATCGCCGCCGTAGACGTCGTGGCCCACCAGGGGCGGGGCCTGGTTGCTGACTGTGTGGGTGGTGGCTGCCATGCGGATACCGTAAGGACGTGCAGCCAGCAAAAGAAACACCCGAGCGGATCCCAGGACGGCTCCACCGGGCCCGCGCCCTCTACCGCAACGTCTCGAAGCGGAAAATGGGCTGGCTGCTGCTGAAGGACACCGTCAACTCGTGCATCGAGTACCGGATCCTCGGGCTGGCGGCCGAGGCGGCGTTCTTCACGCTGCTCTCGCTGCCCCCGCTCTTCCTGGGCCTGCTGGGCCTGCTCGGCTACGTCGACGGCTGGACCGACACCCGGACGGTCGAAAGCATCGAGGAGAACATCCTGCGGGCGGTCGGCACCGTCCTGTCCGACCGGGGCGTCAACGACATCGCGCGGCCCCTGCTCGACGACGTCACCGGCCGCGGCCGCCCCGACCTGATCTCGCTCGGCTTCGCCTTCGCCCTCTGGTCGGGATCGCGCGCCGTCAACGTCTTCATCGACACCATCACCGTGATGTACGGGCTCGACGGCCAGCGCGGCATCGTCAAGACCCGGCTGCTGGCCTTCCTGCTCTACATCATTGCGCTGCTCATCGGGGCGATCGTGCTGCCGCTGATGGTGGTGGGCCCGGACGCGGTCGTCCGGCTGGTGCCCTGGGGCACCGAGGTGATCGCGATCCTGTACTGGCCGACCGTGACCCTGCTGTCCATCGCCTTCCTGACCACGCTCTACCACGTGTCCGTACCCGTGCGCTCGCCGTGGATCGAGGACGTGCCGGGGGCCCTGGTGGCCCTCGCCATGTGGGTGCTGGGCTCGTTCCTGCTGCGGATCTACCTGACCAACACCGTGGAAGGGCCGACGATCTACGGGTCGCTGGCGGCGCCCGTGGCCGTACTGCTGTGGATCGGCATCTCGGCCTTCGCCGTGCTGGTCGGAGCCGCCGTCAACGCCGCGATCGACCGGGTCTGGCCGTCGGTGGCCACCGCCGCGGCCCGCGAGGCGAACGAGCGGGCCCGCGAGGCGGAGGCCGCCCAGCTGATCGCGCGGGCCGCCGCCTGGCGGGCGATGGCGGAGGGCGAGTCGGAGGACGACGAGGACGCCGGGATGCCGTCGGAGTTTCCGGAGCGGTGGTCGAAGTTCCTGCCGCCGGAGGACTACCACTCCCGGCTGCGCAAGCACTGAGGAACCCGGACGGGACGGCCGGACGGCCAGGACATCGTCTAGGCCGGGCCCTTCACGCCCCAGGCGGTCAGCAGCCCGGGGGAGAGCGCGGCGCAGTCCGGTGAGTCCAGGTAGCGGATCGCCTCGTCGATCGCCGCATCGTCGACCAGACCGGTGGCCGTCATCGGCTCCCGCGCGCGGTCCCACGTACCGGCCCAGAACCGGCTGATGGGGCTGCCCGGCAGCAGCGGCGGGACGAGGATCTCGGCCCCCACGGACAGCAGACCGGCCTCCCGCAGGTGCCGGGGGTAGTCCGGCACCCACGAGACGTCCGTGCCCAGGCTCTCCCGCAGCCCCTGCCACATCGCCCGCATCACCCGGCCGTACGTGGCCGTGGGCGCGGCGGGGGTGGTCAGGTCGACCGCGTCGCCGAGGACCAGGACACCGCCCGGGGCGACCAGGGAGGCGAGCTTGCCGATCATCCGCGGCCAGTTCCGCAGGTGCATCAGCACGAACCGGGCGTGCACCAGCCGGAAGCGGCCCGGGCTGAAGTCCAGGGCGGTGATGTCCGCCTCCAGGGGGGTGAGCCCGGCCGTCGGGTGCGCCCGGAGGAAGGCCGTGTCCCGGTCGACGGCCAGCACCTCCGAGACCCCGGCCCGCTCCAGGAGGAGCCGGGCGACGGTGCCCGTACCCGCGCCCACGTCCAGGCAGCGCCAGCCCGGCCCGGCCCCCAGCGCGCGCAGCCGGGCCAGGGTGAAATCGTCGTAGGCGAGGGCGCCGAGGTCGATGCGGTCGTCCTCGCCCGCCAGCTCCGGGCGGAACACCGCCTCGCCGTAGCGTCCGCCGGCCGGCGACCCGCCTGCGGGCGTTCCCGGGGCCGGCGTGCCGTCGGCCCCGCCGTCGGCTGCGCCGTCGGGACGCGGCGGTTCGTCGTCGGGCAGATTCACGTCCGGACCTCTTCACGGGCTGGGGAGCAGCGGGTGCGGCCCGCATCGGCGTCGCCGCCCCACCGATCCTCCACCGGCGCCGGACGGCCCCACCGAGGCGCGCCGGGCCTGATCCGAATGAGCGGCCCGGTCCGTAACCTGGAGGCGTGTACGAGGAAGCTCCGTCGGCGGTCGTCCCCGGCGCCGTGCTGTGGCGGGCCGCGGGCGGCGGCCGGACGGTGCTGCCCGACGGCTGCATGGACCTGCTCTGGGCCGACGGCCGGCTGCTGGTCGCCGGACCCGACACCGGGCCGCATCCTGCCGGGGAGGTCCCGGGCGGCGCCTTCGCCGGGATCCGGCTGGCGCCCGGCACCGCGCCCGCACTGCTCGGCGTACCGGCGCACCTGCTGCGGGACCGGCGCGTCGAGCTGACCGAGCTGTGGCCCGCCCACGAGGTGCGCAGGCTGTCCGGGCTGGTCGAGGGACACGTCGAGGGGTACGGGGACGCGCGCGCGGGACTCGAAGCGCTGGCCCGCACCCGATCCGCCGCGGCCGGGCCGCCCGACCCGCTGGCCGCCGAGGTCGCCGCCCGGCTCCGCGCGGGGGAGGCGGTGGCTGCGATCGCCCGGGCCGTGGGCCTCGGGGAGCGCCAGCTGCACCGGCGCTCGCTCGACGCCTTCGGGTACGGCCCCCGGACGCTCGGCCGCATCCTGCGGCTGCGCCGCGCCCTGGCCCTGGCCCGTGCGGGCATGCCGTTCGCCGAGGTCGCCTGCGTCGCCGGGTACGCCGACCAGGCACACCTCGCCCGCGAGGTGCGTGCGCTGGCCGGGACGACGCTACGGGCCTACGCCGCCGGATCCGACGGGGCGAACAGCGAGACCCCGCCGCCGTCCGGGTCGAGCACGACGGCGTAGCGCTGGCCCCAGAAGGCGTCCCAGGGCTTCAGGTGCCCGGTGTGCCCGGCGGCCGTCAGCTCCGCGTACAGCGCGTCCACCTCCGCCGGGGAGTCGCACAGGAAGGCCAGGTCCCGACGGCCGTCGCCGGTGGGAGGGGTCCAGGACGGGTCGAAGGACCGGACGGTGTCCTCCGTGTCCCACGCGATCCGCAGGCCCCCGGGCAGGACTGCTTCCACGTGCGGCAGGCCGTCCGCCTCGGCCGGGATGTCCAGCCCGAGGCGGCGGTAGAAGGCGAGCGAGGCGGCCATGTCGGAGACCACCATGCCGAACAGATCGAGTCGAGGAGTCATGGCAGCAGGCTAGGCGCGCACCGGGCGCCCGTCTTGAACGAATCGGACACCGGCGGCGCCGTGTCCCGTCGGTCCGCAGGGCATCGGTACGGGCCGCGGCCGGCCACCGGCGTGCTGCGCCGCGTCACCCTCGTCGGCACCGCACCCGACCCGCAGGGTCGACCCGACGGCCGCGCCCGGGCCGCGTACCCGGACGGAGCCCGGTCACAAGCCGCGGCCTAGGCTTCCGCCGTGAACGACACGACACACGAACTGCGGATCAGGCCGGGCGTCCCCGCCGACGCCCCGGCCGTCCTGGACATGCTCGACGCCGCGGTGGCCTGGATGAACGCCCGCGGGAACACCGAGCAGTGGGGCACGACCCCGTACTCGCAAAAGCCCGGAGGGGCTGCCCGGGTCGACCGGTACCTGACCGAGAACACCCCGTACGTGGCCGAGTCGGCCGGGGTGCCCGTCGGAGCCATGGTGCTGGACTCCGGCCCCAGCCCGCAGATGCCGATCGCCCCGGCCGGGGAACCCGAGAGGTACGTCCGGCTATTGGTCTCCGACCGGCGCCACGCCGGTCTGGGCATCGGCGCGGCCTTGCTGGCGCACGCCGCCGAGGAGACCCGGCGGGCCGGCGTCGGCCTGCTGCGCGTCGACTGCTGGGCCGGTGGCGGGGGCGAACTCGTCGCCTTCTACGAGCGCAACGGATTCACCCGCACCGAGCCCTTCCTGTCCGACGACTGGCCGGGACAGGTACTGGCCCGCCGGCTCGGCTGAGGCCGCCCGGAAAAACAAGTGGCCCCGGCGGGAGCGGGCTTGTTACGGTGGGTCCGTTCCCGCCGACCGGTGGGGAACGACGGCATGTGTGTGGACCCGGAGGTGAGTTCGTTGATGACTGTCATTGCGCAGGGCGCTGCCCGCACTCAGAAGACCATCAATGTCACTTCTGTGGTCTCCGGCTGACCTCACACCTCTTCGCGCGCCGCCACCGAGCGAGCGCACGCGGCCGGGGCCACCCTGTGAAGGGTTCCCCTTGTCTCTCTCGTCCTTCTCCGCTTTCCCCTCCACCTCGCAGATCTCGCTCCCGCACGCCCTCGCCCCGTTCGGCTGGGACGACGCATGGGAGGCCGAGTTCGCCCCGTACGCCGAGCAGGGCCTGCTGCCCGGCCGGGTCGTACGCGTCGACCGCGGCCAGTGCGACCTCATGACCGCGGACGGCATCGTCCGCGCCGACACCGCCTTCGTCACCCCGCACGACCCGCTCCGGGTCATCTGCACCGGGGACTGGGCCGTCGTCGAGGCGGCGGGCAGCCCGCGCTACGTGAAGGCGTACCTGCCGCGGCGCACCGCCTTCGTGCGGTCCACCTCCTCGCAGCGGTCCGAGGGGCAGATCCTCGCCGCCAACGTCGACCACGCCATCATCGCCGTCTCCCTCGCCGTCGAACTGGACCTGGGGCGCATCGAGCGCTTCCTCGCCCTGGCCTGGGAATCGGGGGCGCAGCCGCTCGTCGTCCTCACCAAGGCGGACCTGGTCCCCGACCGGGCGACCCTCGGACACCTCGTCCAGGACGTGGAGGCCACCGCGCCGGGCGTCCAGGTCCTGACCGTCTCCTCCGTCACGGGCGAGGGTACGGACGTCCTCGCCGCGATCGTCGGCGACGGCACCAGCGTGCTGCTGGGCATCTCGGGCGCCGGCAAGTCCACCCTGGCCAACGCACTGCTCGGGGCCGAGGTCATGGAGGTCCAGGAGGCGCGCGAGGTCGACGGCAAGGGCCGTCACACGACCACCACGCGCAATCTGCTCGCCCTGCCGGGCGGCGGCGTCCTCATCGACACGCCCGGACTGCGCGGCGTCGGGCTGTGGGACGCCGAGACCGGTGTCGGCCAGGTCTTCTCGGAGATCGAGGAGTACGCGGAGCGCTGCCGCTTCCACGACTGCGCCCACGAGGCGGAGCCGGGGTGCGCGGTGCTGGCCGCGCTGGAATCCGGCGAGCTCGCGGAGCGCCGCCTGGAGAGCTACCGCAAGCTGCTGCGGGAGAACCAGCGCATCGTCGCCAAGACGGACGCCCGGCTGCGGTCGGAGATCCGCCGTGACTGGCGCCTGAAGTCGGCGGAGGGCCGCGCCAACTATGCCGCGAAGCGGACCGGCCGGGCCTGAGGCACGTGACGTCCGTGGGCGGGGCGGACTCGCCGCCGCCCCGCCCACGGACGCGTCAGCCGGGCTGCCGCAAGGCCTGTTGCGCGGTGCAGGTGATCCGGCGGACCGACGACAGGGCGTACCCGGCCGTCACGTACCCCGCGATGACCGACAGGGGGCCGAGCGCGGCCAGGCCCAGCAGGGCGGACGACATCAACGGGTCGCCGGGCTGCTGCCGAGGGGCAGCGGGCGCCGGGGGCGCAGCGGGCGCCGGGGGCGCAGCGGGCGCCGCGGGCGCAAGGACGACCGGGGTCCCCGCCTGCACTTCGAAGACCGGGTCATTGCCCCTGTCCACGGCCTGCACCGCGAGCAGGTGGACCACGGCCAGCAGCACCGTCCCGGCCATCATGAACACCCCGCCGTACAGGCAGGTGAGACGTAGGCGGCTCACGGAACGCCGCTGCGGCCAAGGCCGCTCACCGGCCACGGCATCAACGACCACACGGCCCCCGACTCGGACAGGCACCTGTACTTCCCCCCTTGCGACGTGACAGGCCATCACTCCCCAACTGTCGCTGTTGCTCCCCTAAGCAGAGCGTCAGTACGGCGGCGGTGGGAGCCGGTGAGTGCCGGCCGGCCCAGGCCGGCCCGGGTCGGCTCCGGTCAGAGCCCCCACACATGGACGCGCTCCGGGTGGATCCGGATCACCTCCGGACTGAAGTGGGGACCCAGCTCGTGCGGGCCCGTCTCCAGCGTGGCGCGGCCGCGGATCTCGATGCCGCGCACCTTCCACGGCCGGGTGCTCACCAGGTCGTCCACGACCAGGGACAGCCGCGGGTTCCCCTGCAGGTTGCGCCACTTCTTCGTCGTGCCCATCGCCAGCCCGCCCACCAGGATCGTGCCGTCCCCCTGCGGGAAGAACCCCACCGGGTTCGCCTGCGGCTGACCGGCCGCGTCCACCGTGGCCAGCCGGCCCAGATGCCGGGAGCGCAGGTACGCCAGCTCCGCCTCGCCGAAACCCTCGAATTCCCTCATATCGGTGAGCCTGGCAGCCCTCGCACCGCGCCGCATCGGGCCGCAGCCCTACGCCGGGGGGCGTACGCCGCCGCTGCGACGGCTACTGCGCCGCCACCGCCCCCACCCACGCCCCGACCACCAGCAGGCACGCGAACAGCTCCACCAGCACGCTCGTCCCCACCGAACGCATCACCGCCCGCACCGAGGCCCGGGCCTCGCCGTGCGTCCCCAGGCGGCGCCGCTCGCACAGGTAGATGCCGCCCACGAAGCCCGGTACCGCCCCCACCACCGGGACCAGGACGAAGCCCAGCACCGCGCCGGCCCCCGCGAACACCGCCGTCCGGGGGGTGACGCCCAGCCCCCGCACCCGCCGGGGCGGCAGCAGCCACTTCACCACCTGGACCACCAGCAGCAGGGCCGTCGCCGCGACCAGCAGGGACCAGGAGAGCGTCGAGCGCACGTGCAGCGCCCACCACAGCAGCCCCGCCCACACCAGCCACGTGCCCGGCACGCCCGGGATCAGTACTCCGACCACCCCGAGCAGCAGCACCAGACCCACCAGGAGCAGCTGAGGCAGATCCATCTGCTCAGCGTGACCGACCAGGGGCTATCGGGCCACCCAGCCCCGCTCGAACGCGTGCCAGCCCAGCTGCAGCCGGGTCGTCACCCCGGAGAGCTCCATCAGGCCCTTGACCCGCCGCTGCACCGTCCGCAGCCCCAGCTCCAGGTGCTTGGCCACGCTCGCGTCCGTCATGCCCGCCAGGAGCAGCGAGAGGATCTCCAGATCCGTGGCGTCGGGACTGCCCCCGGACTCCTCCGCCGAACCGGCCGGCCCCAGCCGCAGCGGCAGCGACTCCCGCCACACCGCCTCGAACAGGCCGGTCAGCGATTCCAGCAGCCCCGACGCGTGCACCACCAGGGCCGCCGGCTCCGCCCCGCGGGCCGTCAGCGGGACCATGGCCAGCGTCCGGTCCGCGATCACCAGCTTCGTCGGGACCCGGTCCGTCACCCGGACCTGCTCGCCCCGGGCCAGCGCCGCCGACGCCTCCCGGATCCCGCTGGGCAGGCTCAGCACCTCCCGCTCGATGACCACCCGGTAGTCCACCCCGCGCCCGGAGGCCCGGTCCTCCGCGTCGTTGTCCGTCCCCGTCACCACCTGGGGCCGTCCGGTGACCAGCGCGCAGACCTCCTTCTCCGCGCCCAGCTGGATCTGGTGGAAGCGGTGCGCCACCGCGCTCGCGCCCTGCACCACCTCGACCAGGTCGTGCACCGCGGGCTCGGTCGCCTCCGCCCGGTACTCCTCGGCCAGGAGCGCCGCCGCCAGCTCGGCCTGCTCCAGCTCGTGCCGCTGCTGGGTCAGCAGGGCCCCGAGGGCCACCCCCGGCGGGGCCGCCACCCAGCGCCCGGGCCGGGCCGATGACTGCGCCGCCAGCCCGTGCCGCTCCAGGTGGCGCAGGGCCCGTTCGGTGTGCGGAACCGGCAGGGTCAGCCGGTGCGCCAGGTCGGGTACCTCCGCCGCCCCCAGCGCGACCAGCGCGCGGTACGCCGACTCCTGCCCCTCGTCCAGCCCTATCGCACCCAGCAACCCGTCCACCCACCTTTCGACACGCGCCTGGCGGGAAGCGGCCACGGCGCAAACCCGCCGCGGACATCATCGCCGCACCCCCCGCCACTCTGCCAAGGTGACGCCACCGCAGCACCAACATCCGCTGGCCAGAAGCCATTTACGCGGCGCTTTCGCCGTGCAATGCAGTAGTTGGCCGGAATTCACCTGGGGAGAGCGATGCGTCCGATATCGCGCACGGCGCTCGGGGCGGCCACCGCGGCCGTCCTGGCCGTCACCGCCGTCGGCCCGTCCACGGCACAGCCCGCCGACGGAGCGCCCGGAGCGGGAAGGAGACCACTCGTGGGCAGCGAGGCGGCCGGAAAGCAGCCCACCGCCCCCGTCACGGTGACCCTGGTCACCGGAGACCGGATCCTGGTGTCCACCGACGCCGCCGGCCGCACCGCCGCCACCGCGATGCCGCGCGCGGACGGTTCACAGCCGCTCGTGCAGACCCGGCAGTCGGGCAAGGACCTCTACGTCCACCCCGAAGGCGCCGTCAAGGCGCTCGCCGCCGGCAAGGTCGACCCCGAGCTCTTCAACGTCACCGGCCTCGTCCGGCAGGGCTACGACGACGCGCACACCAAGAAGCTGCCGCTCATCGCGGTGTACGACGGTTCCGTGAACGTGGCGCGCAGCGCCCCGCCCGCCCCGCGCGGCGCCGACCGCTCGCTCGTCCTCGGCTCCATCGGCGCCGTCGCGCTCGCCGCCGACAAGGAGCAGGCCGCCGCCTTCTGGTCCGACGTCACCGGTACGGACGCCCGCGCGCGCTCCGTCTCGGGCGGGCTCAAGAAGCTCTGGCTGGACGGCAAGGTCCGGGCGAACCTGGAGCGCTCCACGAAACAGGTGGCCGCCACCGCCGCCTGGGCCGCCGGGTACGACGGCAAGGGCACCAAGGTCGCCGTCCTCGACACCGGCACGGACCTGGACCACCCCGACCTGAAGGGGCGGGTCTCGGCGTCGAAGAACTTCACCGACTCCGACACCGACGCCGACCGGCAGGGCCACGGCACCCACACCATCTCCACCGTCGGCGGCTCCGGCGCCGAGAGCGGCGGCGCGAAGAAGGGGGTCGCCCCCGGCGCCGAACTGCTCAGCGGCAAGGTCCTCAACGACGGGGGCTACGGCCTGGATTCGTGGATCATCGCGGGCATGGAATGGGCCGTCGAGGCCAAGGTCGACGTCGTCTCCATGAGCCTCGGCGATCCCTCCCGGACCGCCTGCGACGACCCGCTCGCCACGGCCGCCGAACGGCTCTCCCAGCAGGGCCCGCTGTTCGTCATCGCCGCCGGCAACTCCGGCCCCGGCAACAACACGCTCTCCTCGCCCGGTTGCGCCGCCTCCGTGCTGACCGTCGGAGCCGTGGACCGCGACGACACCACGGCCACCTTCTCCAGCCGCGGCCCGGCCGGTCTCCAGCACACCCTCAAGCCCGAGATCGCCGCCCCCGGCGTCGGGATCTCCGCAGCCGCCGCGGGCGGTCGCGGGGTGTACGCCTACCAGTCCATGTCCGGCACCTCGATGGCCACCCCGCACGTCGCGGGCGCCGCCGCCATCGTCAAGCAGCGCCACCCCGACTGGACCGGGCAGCAGATCAAGGCCGCCCTCGTCGGATCCGCGAACACCAAGGTCCCCGGTGACGTACGGGAGACCGGTGGCGGCCGCCTCGACGTGAAGGCCGCGATCGACACCACCGTCACCGGCGCCCCCGCCGTCCAGGGCGGCGCGTACCACTGGCCGCAGGACCGCAGCGACCGCACCACCGTCGAGGTTCCGTACACCAACGCCGGCACGAGCGCCGTCACGCTGAACCTCGCCGTCGAGAAGGTCACCGGCAACGACGGATCCACCGTCCGCAGCCAGGTCGCCCGACTCGACCGGCGCACCGTCACCGTCCCGGCCGGGGCCACCGTCAAGGTGCCGCTGGCACTCGACCCGGCCGCGAAGCTGGAGCGCTCCCAGTACGGGGACGTCACCGGCCGCGTCGTCGCCACCGCGAGCGGCGTGCGCGTCTCCACTCCCTTCTCGCTCTACGTCGAGCCGGAGACGGTGACCCTGCGCGTCAAGCTCGTCGACCGCGCGGGCCGGCCGGCCGCCGGGCCGTCCTCCCTGGACGTGATCGGCACCGACGACGCCACCGGCGAGCGCCGCTTCAACGACGGCTCCGTCGACCAGGTCTACCGGGTGCCCCCGGGCGCCTACTTCCTCGCCGCCTTCGTGGGCACCCCCGACGCGGGGGAGGGCGCCGAACTGATCGACTCCCTCACCTATCTCGGCCGCCCCCAGGTCGAGGTGAAGAAGGACACCACGATCGTGCTCGACGCCCGCAGGGCCGGGCGCCTGAACATCGCCGCCGACAGGCCCGTCGAGGCCCGCAACACCACGCTCGGCTTCGCCCGCAGCTGGGGTCGTGATGCATGGCTGCACGCGGGCACGGCGATGGGCGGCCGGACCATCCGCGGCTTCTACGCCTCCGTCGAAGGCCGCGCCAAGGACGGCGACTTCGAGTTCGGCAGCTACTGGCGGGCGGCCGCGCCGCAGATCACCGAGCTGAACGCCGTGGGCGGACCGGTCCTGCACCCGCTCACCGCCTCCACCGGCAGCGACAACCTCGACGGAACCGGCAGCGCGCCGCTCGTCGACGCGGGCTCCGGCACCCCCGAGGAACTCGCCGCGGCGGGCGCCGCCGGCGCGGTCGTCCTGGTGAAGGCGGTCGACGGGGCACTGCACGAGGTCGCGCAGAACGCGCAGGCCGCCGGCGCCAAGGCGGTGCTCGCCCACCGCGAGGCACCGGGCCGCTGGGTCGCCTTCACCGGTTACGCGGGCGGCGCCCTCCCCACGATGGCCATCGAAGCCGCCGAGGGGCAGGCGCTCCTGGCCAGGCTGAAGACCGGCAGGGTCACGCTGTCCTGGAAGGCCACGGCGAAGAGCCCGTACGCCTACTCCCTCGCCTTCCCCGAGACGGGGGAGGTCAAGGGCAGCCGGACGTACCGCGTGCGCGACCGCGACCTCGGCCAGGTCGAGTCCTCCTACAACTCCATGGGTGTGGCCGCCGACTTCATCGACCTGGCCGGCGCCTACCGGCCGATCGGCAGCGCGGTGTACTTCGGCGGGATCGAGACCGTCGCGGCCCCGGGCACGCGGACGGACTACTACTCCGCCGGGGACACGGCCTGGGACCAGATGCTCTCCAGCAGCTTCCCCTGGGGCGAGTTCATGGTCGGTGAGCAGCGCACCTACACCAAGGGTCAGAAGGTGAAGGTGAGTTGGTACGACGGGATCATCGGGCCGGTCGCGCCGCGCGACCTCTCGGGCAAGGAGACGCTCGCCGCCGAGCGGCAGGGCAACCTGATCGGCTTCGCCCCCGCCATGTGGGGCGACGGCGGCCACGCCGCGCAGCCGGGCTCCTTCGGTGACATCGGCGGGCTCCAGCTCAAGCGGGGCGGCGAGGTCATCGGGGACAGCTGGTACCCGTTCGGCGTCTTCGAGGTCCCGGCCGAGGAGGGCCGCTACGAACTGACCCAGAGCATCGAGAAGATCGGCCCGCCCGCCCGGGTCTGGCAGCGGTCCACCTCCGTTCTGACGACCTGGGGCTTCACCTCGAAGCTGGACGCGTCGGCGTACTCGCAGGGGCTGCCGCTCCTCTTCCCGCGGTACGCGGCCCCGCTCGACGGGATGAAGACCGTGGAGGCGGCGAACGGCCAGAGCATCGGGCTGGGCGTCACCGGGCACGCGGGCTACACCCCGGGTGCGCTGAAGTCGGCGAAGCTGTCGTACTCCTACGACGGTGAGAACTGGACGCAGGCGAAGGTCGGTGAACGGGGCGGCCGCTGGACCGCGGTCGTGGACCACGCCGGCGCCTCCGGCAGGCCGGTGTCCCTGAAGGTCGAACTGACCGACGCGAAGGGCGCCACGGTCAGCCAGACGGTCGTACGGGCATACGGCGTGCGCTGACCCGTACGGGTATCGCGCGAGGGGTCCACCGGACGGCGGTCCGGTGGACCCTTTTCCCGCATTCGGCGTTTTCCACCCCCGTGGGGGGCCAAGAATGGAGCCATGAGTCAGCAGGGCGCGGACGACTGGTGGCAGAAGCTCTACGAGGGCCCGGACGCGGGAGCGGAACCCGACCCGGGGGACACCCTGGACAACCGGTTCCGCTCGGCGGCGGGCGTGACGACGGAACCGGCACCGAACCGGGGCCAGACCCTGGGCCACGGCCCGGGCCAGGGTGCGGGGCAGGGCTCGGGGCCGGATCCGGGCCCCCCGGAGCCCCAGCGCCCCCCGGAGCCCGCGCGCCCCCCGGAGCCCCAGCGCGCCCCGGAGCCGCTGGTGCCCGGCCCCCGGCAGGGGGACGCGGAACCGGGGCCCGCCCCGGCCCCCGCCCCGACACGGACCCCGGCCCTGCCCACCCTGCCGCCGCCGCGGGATCCCCGGGCGGGCGACGCCACCGGGTACGCGCTCGGGGGTGTGGCCGTGCCCCCGGTCCCGGTGCAGGAGCCCGAGCTGCCGGTCCGGCGACCGGAGTCGCCGCGCACGGAACCCCGGTTCGATCCGCGGCCGGTAGCGGCGCCGGAGGCCGCACCGGATCCGGGTCCCGAGGAGGCACCGGCTCCCGGGTGCGCAACGGTGGCGGCCGGACCCGCGGCCGCCCGGCCCGAGGTGTCCCACCTCGGCGACCGCGCCCCCACCTACGCTCCGGAGCCGGGAGCCCTCCCGCCCGCCGACCCGGCCGCCCTCGAAGGGCTGACCCCGGACACCGTTCTGGAGGGCGCCCGCTACGGCACCTACACCCTGCGCGCCGCCTCCCTGCGCGGGGACTCCGCCCGCTACCGCGGCGAGGCCCGCCGCGATTTCCTGCTCACCGCCCGGTTCGGCAGCGGCGACGACGCGCTGGTCCTGGTCGCCCTCGCCGGCGGGGACCGGGCCGCCCCCGGGGCAGCCGAAGCCGCCGCCGACCTGTGCCGCACCGTCGCGTCCGCCGTCGGGCGGAGCCAGGACCGGCTGGCCGAGGACATCCGGGCAGGGCGCCGCGACGCGCTGCGTTCCGGTCTCCAGCGCCTCACCGACCGGGGCTACGGGCGGCTCCGGGCCCGCGCCGCCGAGCTGGGGCTCGCGGAGACCGCGTACACCGCGGGACTGCGCGGGCTGCTGCTCCCGGTGGACCCGCAGTGCCGCACCCGGGTGAGCTTCGGCGCCGGCGCGGGCGGGCTCTTCCGGCTCCGCTCGGGCGAGTGGCAGGACCTGGAGCCCGACGGGCAGCCCGAGGACACCGAGGGAGGTTTCCGCTTCCGCGCGTCCGTGGCCCGGCCGGGGGACACCCTGCTGCTGTGCTCCGGGGGGCTGGCGGAGCCGATGCGGGAGGAGGCCGCCCTCTCGGCGGAGCTCGCCGCGCGCTGGTCCGAGCAGGAGCCGCCGGGTCTCGCGGCCTTCCTCGCGGACACCCAGCTCCGCCTCAAGGGGTACGCCGACGACCGCACGGCCGCTGCGGTCTGGGAGGCGTAACCGGCGCACCCGTGGCTGGATGGGAGGCACACGCGGCAGAGCCGGAGCCGGACCGGAGCCGGACCGGGGCCGGACCCGAGACCGGGAAGGGTGCCTCCTCATGGCCAAGCAGAACGTGGCGGAGCAGTTCGTCGACATCCTCGTACGGGCCGGCGTCCGCCGGATGTACGGGGTGGTCGGCGACAGCCTCAACCCCGTGGTGGACGCGATCCGCCGGACGGACGGCATCGACTGGGTGCAGGTCCGCCACGAGGAGACGGCGGCCTTCGCGGCCGGCGCCGAGGCCCAGATCACCGGCCGCCTCGCCGCCTGCGCCGGCTCCTGCGGCCCGGGGAACCTGCACCTCATCAACGGGCTCTACGACGCCCAGCGCTCGATGGCCCCGGTCCTGGCACTGGCCTCGCACATCCCCTCGGGAGAGATCGGCCTCGGCTACTTCCAGGAGACCCACCCCGACGAGCTCTTCCGCGAGTGCAGCCACTACAGCGAGCTGATCTCCAACCCGCAGCAGATGCCCCGGCTGCTGCAGACCGCCGTGCAGCACGCCATCGGCCGCAGCGGGGTCAGCGTCGTCGCGCTGCCCGGGGACATCGCCTCCCTCCCCGCCCCCGAGAAGGCGGTGCAGCATGCCCTGGTCACCGCCCGGCCGACGGTACGGCCCGGGGAGGGCGAGATCGAGAAGCTGGTCCGCCTCGTCGACGAGGCGGACCGGGTCACGCTGTTCTGCGGCAGCGGCACGGCCGGGGCGCACGCCGAGGTGATGGAGTTCGCCGGCCGCGTCAAGGCGCCCGTCGGGCACGCCCTGCGCGGCAAGGAGTGGATCCAGTACGAGAACCCGTACGACGTCGGTATGAGCGGGCTGCTCGGCTACGGCGCGGCATACGAGGCCACCCACGAGTGCGACCTGCTGATCCTGCTCGGCACGGACTTCCCGTACAACGCCTTCCTTCCCGACGACGTGAAGATCGTCCAGGTGGACATCCGGCCGGAACACCTGGGCCGCCGCTCCCAGCTGGACCTCGCCGTCTGGGGGGACGTACGGGAGACCCTGCGCGCCCTGAACGCGAGGGTGCGGGCGAAGACGGACCGCCGCTTCCTGGACCGGATGCTGAAGAAGCACGCCGACTCCCTGGAAGGGGTGGTGAAGGCCTACACGCGCAACGTGGCGAAGCACACGCCGATCCACCCCGAGTACGTGGCCTCGGTGCTCGACGAATTGGCCGACGAGGACGCCGTGTTCACCGTCGACACCGGCATGTGCAATGTGTGGGCGGCGCGCTATCTTTCCCCGAACGGCAAACGGCGCATCATCGGCTCCTTCAGCCACGGCTCGATGGCGAACGCCCTTCCGCAGGCCATCGGCGCACAGTTCACCGACCGGAAACGTCAAGTGGTGTCGATGTCGGGCGACGGTGGTTTCTCGATGCTGATGGGAGATTTCCTCACCCTGGTGCAGTACGACCTGCCCGTCAAAGTGGTCCTCTTCAACAACTCGTCCCTCGGCATGGTCGAGTTGGAGATGCTGGTTTCCGGCCTGCCCTCCTACGGGACGACGAACAAGAACCCCGACTTCGCGGCGGTCGCGCGCGCGGCGGGCGCCTACGGGGTCCGCGTGGAGAAGCCCAAGCAGCTCACAGGGGCTTTGAAGGATGCTTTCCGGCACCCGGGACCCGCTCTGGTGGATGTGGTGACGGACCCCAATGCCCTGTCGATTCCTCCGAAGATCAGGGCCGAGATGGTGACCGGATTTGCACTGTCCGCCAGCAAGATCGTGTTGGACGGCGGGGTGGGCCGCATGATCCAGATGGCTCGATCCAACCTCCGTAACGTGCCCCGCCCGTAAGCCCGCAGGAGTGCGGAACCGCCCGGGGGGCATGCATCCCGTAGACCTGTTCGAGAGCGTGGACACGGGAGGGACATCGCCGTGCGGGTGGGGGCGAAGACCGGAAAGCTGTGGGGGAGAGGGAGGCCGGTGCCGCGCGAACCGTCCGCCGGCGAGGACGGGGGAACGGTGGACATGCTGCGCATCACCCGGAGTGTACGCCGGGCCGACCTGAAGGCGGTGGGTGAAGTCCGCAGAGCACTGAGGGAGTTGATGCGCCACCGGTGCCGGACCGATGCCGCCGAGGTGGCCGAGTTGCTGATCACCGAGCTCGTCACCAACGCGCTCGTCCACACCGACCGGGGTGCGGAGGTGCACGCGAGTCTCGCTGCGACACGCTTACGGGTGGAGGTGCGGGACTACGTCGCACGCCGGCCCCGGCCGTACGTACCGACCGCCGACGACGGTACGCACGGCCGGGGACTGCTGCTGGTGCAGGCGCTCGCCGACGACTGGGGGGTGGACGCGCTGGCCCTGGGCAGCGGCAAGGTGGTGTGGTTCGAGCTCGACGGACGGCATGACCCGTCGTACGACGCAGGGCCCGCCTGACCGGCGGGCCCTGCGGGGGTTTCCCCCGGCATCGGGATCTGTCAGCCGAACTGCTGCTCCAGGTCCTTCAGTTTGCGCTCCAGTGAGTCCAGTCGGGGGATGGTCTGGGTGTCGTCCTCGGCGGTGAGGTCCACCGTCCGGGTGCCGGTCACGTCAGTGGATTCGGTTCGGTTGACGGCCTGCAGGGAGGGCCGGCGTCGCAGAGGCAGTTGTCCCGGATCCGATATGGCCGGCTCCGCGCCGACCGGCGCGGAGCCCGCTCCCTGCGTCAGTTCCGGTAGCTCGACCTGACGGCCGCGCGACCGCCCGAACGCCCGGTTCTGCCGGCCCAGCGCCTTGATGCGCGCCCGGTCCAGCCGGTTCTGGTCGCGCCGGCGGTGCCGGTCCTGCTCCCTCTCCTTCTTGTCCTCGCGCACCTCGTCCACGGCTTCGTCGAGCGTGCGTACCCCCTCCAGCAGCATGAGCGACCAGGCGCCGAAGGTCTCCCGGGGGGCCCGCAGCCAGCGGACCATCCGGATCTGGGGCAACGGCCGCGGGATCAGGCCCTGTTCGCGCAGCGCCGCCCGGCGCGTCTGCTTGAGGGCGCGGTCGAAGAGCACGGCCGCCGAGAGCGACATCCCCGCGAAGAACTGCGGGGCCCCGTCGTGACCCAGGCCGCGCGGGGCGTGCACCCAGTTGAACCAGGCGGCCGCGCCCGCGAACAGCCACACGAGCATGCGCGAGCCGAGGGCCGCGTCACCGTGGCTGGCCTCGCGCACGGCGAGCACCGAGCAGAACATGGCGGCGCCGTCGAGGCCGAAGGGGACCAGGTACTCCCAGCCTCCGGTGAGGTTGAGGTTCTGCCGGCCGAAGCCGACCAGTCCGTGGAAGGAGAGCGCGGCGGCGACCGCCGCGCAGCAGAAGAGCAGGACGTACGAAGCGGTGCCGTAGACGGCTTCCTTGCGCCGCCTTCGTTCCTCGCTGCGCTCCCAGCTGTCGTCGGCCGCGGCCTTCTCGCTCTCGCGCTTGCCACGGGCCAGTACCGCAACTGCCGCAAGTACGCCCAGGATCAGCAGGCTGCCGGGCAGCAGCCAGTCCAGCGATATGTCGGTCAGTCTCATGCGGATGTCCCTTGCCTCGCGTATGCGGCTATGCGGCTGTGCGGCTTTCCGGGCGCCATAGTGGCGCAGCGGGTGAGGCGCGCACGCGGGTTTCGGGGCAAGTGGACGCCATCGGGGGGCGGGGCCCGCCGGATAGGGTGTTGTGACTCGAACTGGCGCCCGTGCGAGCCCAGTTGTGTTCGAATTCGGTCAGCCGTACGGGGTGGGTTCAGGCGGCGTTCGCCGCGAGGCGGGCGATACGGTCGGCGTCGCAGGTGCGGGGGCAGGTGACGCAGGTGTCCTCGGGTCGGATGGTGTAGAAGAAGCAGCAGCCGGCCCGGTCCCGGGTGGGCAGTTCCTCGCCGGCGGGCCCGGTGAGCGTACGGAACCCCGCGCCCCCGGTGTACGGAGCCGTCGAGCCGGGCAGCAGCGCCTCCAGCTCGGCCATGGCCCGCTGTTCCTCGCCGAGCAGGCTGCCGATGTACCAGAGGCCCTCCACGACCTCGTCGGTCACCATGCCCCACAGGGCGCGACGGCCGCGCCGCATGCGCGGGCCGAAACCTTCCAGCAGCGGTCCGAGGTGATGGGCCACCGCAGCCCGCACCTCTTCGCGCAGCGCCTCCTCGTCGGGCACGACACGGGCCCCCGGGAGTGCGGCCGCAGGATCGTCCGGCAGGCAGGCGAATTCCCCGACGCGCACGCTCATCCGGCCGAGGGTCCGGTGGAAGGCCACCTCCGCGACCGGGAACCGCGGGGCCCGCCGGTGCAGGAACCACGGGAGGGTGATCAGCAGGCAGGCCGGCCACGCGTACCGGTGCAGCCCGAAGCCCGCGATCACATCGGGCCGCGCGTGGGTCCCGTAGTCCCGCAGGACCTGGGCGTTGTCCCAGGCGAGGAAGGCGTCCAGGGCCGGCCCGCCGGCCGCGAGCTCGTCCGCGCCGACCCATCCCGCACCGCGAGGGAGGGGTTCGTCAGCGGCTCGCTCGACCACGCGCAGCCCGCCGTACGCCTCGGCCAGCCGGTCGAACGCATCCGTCACCGCAGAGCCGGGCGGGGCGGATGTGACAGCCGAGAAGGTCGTGACGGTCATGACGGGCCACCGAATCACAGAATCACACGATCGTTAACAGGTTAGCCTTACCTTACCTGATCCGGCTCGATCCGCACCCCCCTCGCCCGGCGCACGCCGTCACTTATTCTCAGGACAGGTCGAGACCCGCAGGAGGACCGAGTGCACGAAACGGCCCACGCCCGGGTACCGGCACAAAGGCAGAAGGTGTTGCGCCATTCGGTGCGCGGTCAGGTGCTCGACGCGCTGCGCGCGGCCCTGATCGACGGCGAGCTGGTGCCCGGTGAGATCTACTCCGGCCCGGCCCTGGGAGAGCGCTTCGGGGTCTCCGCCACCCCCGTGCGCGAGGCGATGCAGCAGCTGGCCCTGGAAGGGGCGGTGGAATGCCTCCCGAACCGGGGGTTCCGGGTGCTCTCCCGCAGCCCGCGGGAGCTGGCCGAGCTGGCCGAGGTACGAGCGCTGCTCGAAGTCCCCGTGATGCTCCGGCTGGCCCGTAGCGTGCCCGCGGACGCCTGGGAGGCCCTGCGCCCGGCCGCGGCCGCCACGGCCGAGGCGGCGGCCGCCGGTGACCTGCCGGGGTACGCGGAGACGGACCGGGACTTCCACCGGGCCGTGCTGCGACTGGCCGGCAACGACCAGCTGGTGCAGGTGGCGGAGGAGCTCCACCGACGCGCCCAGTGGCCCCTGCCGGGTGCTCCGCGGGTGCGGCGGGCGGATCTCGTCGCCGATGCGGCGGAGCACTCGGCACTGCTGGAGGCACTGATCGCGCGGGACCTGCCGGTGGTGGAATCGCTGGTGCGGGAGCACTTCGCGGGCTCGCCCGGCTGACCGGAGCCCTGTCCCGGGCCCCGGGCCCCGCGCCTCAATCGCCGGCGGGGCTCAGGATCGGGGCTCCGCCCCGGACCCCACGCCTCAAACGCCGGCGGGGCTGGATTCGGTCGGGTGGAGTTGGTCCGCCAGCCAGGTGGGGATGCCGCCCAGCAGGTGGAACAGTCGGCGGGCCTCCGCGCGGAGCCGGGCGGCCTCCGGCTCCGGCTCGGCCTCGGCCAGCGCCGCCAGCGCCGGGGCCGTGCCGATCAGGAAGCCCAGGTCCTCCCGGATGCGCAGGGATTCCGCGAAGCCCTTGCGGGCCTCGGCCACCTCCCCGTCCCGCAGGGCCAGTGCGGCCAGATGCCGCCAGGTGAAGGACAGCAGCAGGGTGTCCCCGTGCGCCTCGGCCCCTGCGTGGGCCCGGTGGTAGGCCGGACGGGCCGACTGCGGGGCATCCGCCAGGTGCTCCGCGACGAGCCCGCGCCGGAAGTCCAGCAGCGGGCGGGTCCGGGACCCCGGGGACAGCAGGGCGGCCGCCCTGCCCAGCGCGGAGCGGGCCTCGTCGGCCCGGTCGCGCACCCCGAGCACGGTCGCCGCGTACGCCAGCTGACCCCGTTCGCACGCGGCCGCGCCCCGGTCGTCGTCGTCCTGGGCGACCGCCTCGGCGATCCGCAGTGCGTCCTCGGCCTCGGCCCAGCCCTGGCCGGTGAACAGGCAGCGCTCCACCAGCAGCGCGGTCCGCTGTACGGCCGCTCCGGCACTGCCGACGTGCGGCGTCAGCAGCGCCGCGGCATCGGTCCAACAGCCGCGCGAGCGCAGCCGCCATATCGCCCGCTGAAGGGGGTCGTCCCCTCCGGTTGTTCCGGCACCCGACATGGCGGTGTCCGCCACATTGCCCTCCCCAAAGCAACCAAGCAGCGCGTCATTGAGCCCTGGGGCGAAATGAGAGCACGGATCGGCGGCATCGGCCAAGGGGTTGGGTGAACTCTTTCACAAAGTCCGGACGGATCATCAGCCGCCCCGTGGCCGAACCCTGCGGCCGAGGGGCGGATCTCCTCAGCTCATCCGCAGTGCGAGGAAGAAGTCGAGCTTGTCCTCCAGCCGCGACAGGTCCCGGCCCGTCAACTGCTCGATTCGCCCGACGCGGTAGCGCAGCGTGTTGACGTGCAGGTGCAGGCGCGTCGCGCAGCGGGTCCAGGAGCCGTCGCAGTCCAGGAAGGCCTCCAGTGTCGGGATGAGCTCCGCGCGGTGGCGCCGGTCGTAGTCCCGCAGCGGGTCCAGCAGCCGGGCCGTGAAGGCGCGGCGGACGTCGTCCGGGACGAACGGCAGCAGCAGCACGTGCGAGGCCAGCTCGTGGTGGCCCGCCGCGCAGACCCGGCCCGGGCGCGCCGCGGCCACCCGGCGGGCGTGCCGGGCCTCCTCCAGCGCCCCGCGCAGCCCCTCCGCGGAGTGCACGGCCGCGCTGACGCCCAGGGTGAGCCGGCCGTCGTCGGCCAGACCGGCCGCCAGGGGGTCCCGTACGGCCGCGAGCAGCTCGTCGGCGTGCAGGGCCGAGTCCGGGCCCTTGTCCTCCCCGGCGTCCCCGGACAGCGAGGGCAGCGGCACCAGGGCGATGGCCTCGTCACCCGCATGGGCCACGGCGATCCGGTCCGAGGGCTCGGGCCCCGAGACCGACGGGTCGACGAGGATCTCCTCCAGCAGGGACTGCGCGACCGGGCCGCCGGGGATGTCCCCGCCCTCCCAGTCCACCCGGGCCACGACGACCTGCCAGTGCGGGGCGGCGCCCAGTCCCGGCAGCAGTACCGGCGCAGCCACCCGCAGGCGGGCGGCGATCTCGGCGGGCGGAGCACCCGTCTGGACCAGCTCCAGCACCTCCTGCGCGAGGCGGCGGCGCACGGTGCGGGCCGCGTCGCGCCGGTCCCGCTCCACGGCGATCAGCTGGGTGACGCCCTGGAGCAGGTCCAGGCGCTCGGCGGGCCAGTCGCCCGCGTCCGCCTCGACGGCCAGCAGCCAGTCCGAGAGCACCGTCTCGCGCACGTCACGGGCGGCCGGACCGGCCGGGCCGCGGCCGTGTCCCCTGATCGGGAAGAGCGAGTAGGTAATACCCTGGATGGAGATCCGATGCGGCCCCCTGCGGCCCGTCCGGACCGCCGCAAGGTGCTCGCCCGCCAGTGCTGCGCACACGCCCGGCGCCAGCGGCTCGCCCGCCCCGGCGATCTGCCGGCCGGTGGGGGACAGCACCCAGGCCCGGAGATCGAGGTCGGTGGTGAGCAGATCGAGCACCACGTCGGGGCCGCCGCCGGCCGGACCCGAGGTCATCAGCCGGCGGTGTCGGTCCACGACGGCCGCGAGGTCCCCGGCACGCTCGCCCGAGACCTGCCGTACGACGTACTCCGTGATCGTGGCGAATGCAACGTCCTCGTTCACGGCGAACAGCGGCAGCCGGTTGCGCACGCAGGCCGAAACGAGATCATCGGGGATCGCGCCCAGCTCCGCCTCGCCCGCGGCGAGCCCGGCCACGCCCGCACTCGCCAGGATTCGTACGAATGGCTCGGAGTCGGCTGAATTTCGTCTCCAGGCCAGGCCGGTAAGGACCAGCTCGCCCCCCGACAGGTACCGGCTGGGATCGCGCAGGTCGGTCGTCATGACCCCGCGGACCGTCCGGTCGAGTTCACCCTCGCCGCCGAGCAGCCGCAGCCCCAGCGCCTCGGTTTCCAGCAGTGCGCGCAGCCGCATGATGTCGCCGCCGATCTGTCTCGAATGTTGCCGTTGGAAATCGGGCAGGTCGTCGCATCCCGCCTTTCATACGAATCTACAAGACGAGGGAGGCCGTCAGCCAACTCCTTCATGGTTTCGGTGACTGCACCCGGGGGACGGGCGGCTTGTGTACTGGGTCCACACCGCGTTAACAGCACGTGAACGACCAGTCGAGGGCTCTTGGGCCTCCTGGCTCGAAGTAAACGACACGATGAAGAAGAAGAGAGCCGCTCATGGACTTCCTTCGCCCCGCCAGCTGGGAGGAGGCGCTCGCCGCTAAGGCCGAGTACCCCTCAGCTGTGCCGATTGCGGGTGGCACCGACGTGATGGTCGAGATCAACTTCGACCACCGTCGGCCGGAGTACCTCCTGGACCTGAACCGCATCGGTCTGCTGCGGGAGTGGGAGGTCGGCGAGGACGTGGTTCGTCTGGGCGCCTCCGTCCCGTACACGCAGATCATGGAAAACCTCCGTACGGAGCTTCCGGGACTCGCGCTCGCCTCGCACACGGTCGCGTCCCCGCAGATCCGCAACCGCGGCGGCGTCGGCGGCAACCTCGGTTGCGCCTCGCCGGCCGGCGACTCCCACCCCGCGCTGCTCGCAGCGGGCGCCGAGGTCGAGGTGGAGTCCGTACGCGGCTCGCGCCTCATCCCGATCGACGAGTTCTACACCGGCGTCAAGCGCAACGCGCTCGCCGCCGACGAGCTCATCAAGACCGTCCACGTCAAGAAGGCGGACGGTCCGCAGCAGTACTCCAAGGTCGGCTCCCGCAACGCGATGGTCATCGCGGTGTGCGCGTTCGGTCTGGCGCTGCACCCGGAGACCCGCACGGTCCGCACCGGCATCGGTTCGGCCGCGCCGACCCCGATCCGTGCGAAGGCCGCCGAGGAGTTCCTGAACGCCGCTCTCGAAGAGGGCGGCTTCTGGGAGTCCGGCAAGGTCATCACCCCGTCGATCGCCAAGCAGTTCGGTGACCTCGCCTCCGGCGCGGCCAACCCGATCGACGACGTCCGCGGCACGGCGAAGTACCGCCGTCACGCGGTCGGCATCATGGCTCGCCGCCAGCTCATCTGGACCTGGGAGCAGTACCGCGGAACCGGCAACGGCCGCTCGCTTGAAGGGGCTGCGTAATCATGCGCGTCAATTTCACTGTCAACGGCCGTCAGCAGGAAGCCGACGACGTGTGGGAGGGCGAGTCCCTCCTCTACGTCCTGCGCGAGCGCTTGGGCCTGCCGGGTTCCAAGAACGCCTGTGAGCAGGGCGAGTGCGGTTCCTGCACCGTCCGCCTCGACGGCGTGCCGGTCTGTTCCTGCCTCGTGGCCGCCGGCCAGGTCGAGGGTCGCGACGTCGTGACCGTCGAGGGTCTGGCGGAGTTCTCCAAGCAGCGCGAGGAGCACGGCCACGGCGGTGCCTGCGGCACCGGCGGCGGCTGCGGCAGCAAGGGCGTGTCCCTGGACGCGGCCAAGCAGTGGCAGGCGCACGGACCCAACAGCGAGCTCCGCTCGCGGGCCGGCGACTCGCAGACCGGCGAGGGCGTGGAGCTCTCCAACATCCAGCAGGCGTTCATCGACGCCGGTGCCGTGCAGTGCGGTTTCTGCACCCCGGGTCTGCTCATCCAGGCGGACGCGCTGCTGGAGGAGAACTCCTCCCCGTCCGACCAGGACATCCGTGAGGCCCTGTCCGGCAACCTCTGCCGCTGCACGGGCTACGAGAAGATCCTCGACGCGGTCCGCCTCGCGGCCGCCCGTCAGTCAGAGGCGGTCTGACCATGGCTCAGAACACCCGCACCGTGCCCGCAGGTACGCCGACGAACGTCACCCAGAAGCACAACAAGGGCGGCATCGGCGAGTCCATCCTCCGTCCGGACGGCACCCTCAAGGTCACCGGCGAGTTCGCGTACTCCTCGGACATGTGGCACGAGGACATGCTGTGGGGCCAGACGCTGCGCAGCACCGTCGCCCACGCCGAGATCGTCTCCATCGACATCTCCGAGGCGCTCGCCATGCCCGGCGTGTACTCGGTGCTGACGTACGACGACCTGCCGGCCGAGATGAAGAACTACGGCCTGGAGATCCAGGACACCCCGGTCCTCGCCCACGGCCGGGTACGGCACCACGGTGAGCCGGTCGCCCTCGTGGCGGCCGACCACCCGGAGACCGCCCGCCGCGCGGCCGCCAAGATCAAGATCGACTACCGCGAGCTGCCGCTCGTCACCGACGAGGCCTCCGCCCTCGCTCCCGACGCGCCGCTGATCCACGAGGGCCGCGACGACCACCACATCGGTCACGTCCCGCACCCGAACATCGTGCACCGCCAGCCGATCATCCGCGGCAACGTGGAGGAGGCCCGCAAGCGCGCCGACGTCATCGTCGAGGGCGAGTACACCTTCGGCATGCAGGACCAGGCCTTCCTCGGCCCGGAGTCCGGCCTGGCCGTGCCGTCCGAGGACGGCGGTGTCGAGCTGTACGTCGCCACCCAGTGGCTGCACTCGGACCTCCAGCAGATCGCCCCGGTCCTGGGCCTCCCGCCGGAGAAGGTCCGCATGACGCTCTCGGGCGTCGGCGGTGCCTTCGGTGGCCGCGAGGACATCTCGATGCAGATCCACGCCTGCCTCCTGGCCCTGGCCACGAACAAGCCGGTCAAGATCGTCTACAACCGGTTCGAGTCCTTCTTCGGTCACGTGCACCGTCACCCGGCGAAGCTCTACTACGAGCACGGCGCCACCAAGGACGGCAAGCTCACGCACATGAAGTGCAAGATCGTCCTGGACGGCGGCGCGTACGCGTCCGCCTCCCCGGCGGTCGTGGGCAACGCGTCCTCCCTCTCGGTGGGTCCCTACGTCCTGGAGGACGTGGACATCGAGGCGATCGCGCTCTACACGAACAACCCGCCCTGCGGCGCGATGCGCGGCTTCGGCGCCGTCCAGGCCTGCTTCGCCTACGAGGCCCAGATGGACAAGCTCGCGGCGAAGCTGGGCATGGACCCGGTCGAGTTCCGCCAGCTGAACGCCATGGAGATGGGCACGGTCATGCCGACCGGCCAGGTCGTGGACGCCCCGGCGCCCGTCGCCGAGCTGCTGCGCCGCGTCAAGGCCCGCCCGCTGCCGCCGGAGCGCCAGTGGGAGAGCGCCGGCGAGAACGCGGACGTCCGCGCGCTGCCCGGCGGTCTGTCGAACACCACCCACGGTGAGGGCGTCGTCCGCGGCGTCGGCTACGCGGTCGGCATCAAGAACGTCGGCTTCTCCGAGGGCTTCGACGACTACTCGACCGCCCGCGTGCGGCTCGAGGTCATCAACGGCGAGCCCGTCGCGATGGTCCACACGGCCATGGCGGAGGTCGGCCAGGGCGGTATCACCGTCCACACGCAGATCGCCCGTACCGAGCTGGGCGTCACGCAGGTGACCATCCACCCGGCCGACACGCAGGTCGGCTCCGCCGGTTCCACGTCCGCCTCCCGGCAGACGTACATGACCGGTGGCGCCGTGAAGAACACCTGTGAGGCGGTCCGCGAGGCCCTCCTGGAGATCGGCCGCCGCAAGAACGGCTCGTACCACCCCGCGTGGGCGACGGCCGAGCTGCTGCTCGAAGGCGGCAAGGTCGTCACCGACGGCGGCGAGGTCCTCGCGGACATCGCCGACATCCTGGAGAACGAGGCCATCGACCTCGAACTCGAGTTCCGGCACGCGGCGACCGAGCCCTTCGACCTGGTCACCGGCCAGGGCAACGGCCACGTCCAGTACACCTTCGCCGCGCACCGCGCGGTCGTCGAGGTGGACACCGAGCTCGGCCTGGTCAAGGTCGTCGAGCTGGCGACCGCGCAGGACGTGGGCAAGGCCCTCAACATGCTTTCCGTGGTCGGCCAGATCCAGGGTGGTACCACCCAGGGTCTCGGCGTCGCGATCATGGAAGAGATCATCGTGGACCCGAAGACCGCGAAGGTGCGCAACCCCTCCTTCACGGACTACCTGATCCCGACCATCCTCGACACCCCGACCATTCCGGTCGACGTCCTGGAGCTCGCCGACCCGAAGGCCCCCTACGGCCTGCGCGGTATGGGCGAGGCCCCGACCCTCTCGTCCACCCCGGCCGTCATCGCGGCGATCCGGCAGGCGACGGGTCTGGAGATCAACAAGACGCCGATCCGTCCGGAAGCCCTCACCGGGACCCTCTAGGACGGCGTGGTCCGGGGGCCGCGAGGCCCCCGGACCTCCTCAGACTCTTCGGGCGGTGCGCATGGGAACGTCACACTTCACGGCGCACCGTCCGGAGGACCAACGAAGCACCGCACCGCTCGCGGTCCCTTCACCCGGCAGTACCCCTGCAAGAACCCCCGTAGTACCAGCGGTCACCCCCGCACTACCCGCAGTACACGCAGTGCACATTCGCGTCGCCTCGGGCCGTCACCCCGGGTCGTGCAGCCAAACGCAGCATCCCAAATCCCGCATCTCCAATCTCCAAGCGGGTGCCCCTTTGAACCTTGGGAGTTAGGCACCATGACCCAATCGTCAGTAGAGCCCAAGACCACCGCGGAAGAGGCCGGCGACGGCTCTCAGCCACCCGCCGGCAGGTCCTGGCTCGACCGGTACTTTCACATAACGCACAGAGGCTCCAACATCGGCAATGAGGTTCGTGGCGGTATCACGACCTTCATGGCGATGGCTTACATCCTTCTGCTCAACCCCCTGCTCCTCTCGGGCAAGGACGTCGCCGGTACCACGATGGCCGCTTCGGCGATCATCACCGCCACCGCGTTCGCCGCAGCCGTCACGACGCTCCTCATGGGCTTCGTCGGCAAGGTGCCGCTCGCCCTTGCCGCCGGTCTCTCCGTGTCCGGCGTGCTGGCCTCGCAGGTGGCCCCCCAGATGACCTGGCCGCAGGCCATGGGCATGTGTGTGGTCTACGGTGTCGTGATCTGTCTCCTGGTCGTCACCGGCCTCCGCGAGATGATCATGAACGCGATCCCCCTCGCGCTCAAGCACGCGATCACCATGGGCATCGGCCTCTTCGTCGCCCTGATCGGCTTCGTCAAGGCCGGTTTCGTGGGCAGGGGTCCGGAGTTCGGTCCCCCCGTCCAGCTCGGTGCGGTCGGTGAGCTGTCCGGCTGGCCCGTCATGCTCTTCTGCGTCACCCTGATCACCATCTTCATGCTCCAGGCCCGCAAGGTGCCCGGCGCCATCCTGATCGGCATCGTCGGCGGCACCGTCCTGGCCGCGATCCTCAACGTCATCGTGGACATCGATCCGAAGGCCTGGAAGAGCGGCCCGCCGGAGCTCAGCGGCTCCGCAATCTCGAAGCCGGACTTCTCGCTCTTCGGCGACGTCTCCTTCGGCGGCTGGGGCGACGTCGGCTACATGACGGTCGGCATGATCGTCTTCACGCTGGTGCTCGCCGGCTTCTTCGACGCCATGGCCACCATCATCGGTGTCGGCACCGAGGCCAAGCTGGCCGACGACAAGGGCCGCATGCCGGGCCTGTCCAAGGCGCTGTTCATCGACGGCGCCGGTGGCGCCATCGGTGGTATCTCGGGCGGCTCCGGTCAGACCGTCTTCGTCGAGTCCGCGACCGGCGTCGGCGAGGGTGCCCGCACGGGTCTCGCCTCCGTCGTCACCGGCCTGTTCTTCGCCGCCTGCCTCTTCTTCACCCCGATCACGCAGATCGTCCCGGGTGAGGTCGCCTCCGCGGCCCTGGTCGTCATCGGCGCGATGATGATGCAGAACGCCCGCCACGTGGACTGGTCCGACAGCGCGACCTCGATCCCGGTCTTCCTGACCGTCGTGATCATGCCGTACACGTACTCGATCACGGCCGGCGTCGCCGCCGGTGTCATCTCGTACGTGGCCATCAAGATCGCTCAGGGCAAGGCCCGGGAGATCGGCGGCTTCATGTGGGCGCTGACCGGGATCTTCCTGGTGTTCTTCGCCCTGAACCCGATCGAGCACTGGCTCGGGGTCGGCTGACCCGGACCGATCGGGTCGGTCCACCGATGAGGCCGACCCGATCGACCCGGTCGACCTGCTGGTCGATCGGCTTTTCGAGAACCGCACGCTCCACGTATCCGATACTGGAACCGAACCTCTCCGAGGAGGCCCCCCATGCTGGACATCGCCGAAGAGCTGAACCGGTGGGTCGAGCAGGGACGTGACTTCGCCGTCGCCACCGTCGTGGCGGTCGGCGGGAGCGCGCCCCGGCAGCCCGGTGCCGCACTCGCCGTCGACAGCGAGGGCACGGCCATCGGTTCGGTTTCCGGTGGATGCGTGGAGGGTGCGGTGTACGAGCTGTGCCGGCAGGCGCTGGAGGACGGCGAGACCGTCCGGGAGCGCTTCGGCTACAGCGACGACGATGCCTTCGCCGTGGGCCTGACCTGCGGCGGAATCATCGACATCCTGGTCACCCCGGTCCGTGTGGGCTCTCCCGCCCGCGAGGTGTTCGCGGCCGGCCTGGCCGCCGCCGCCCGCGGCGAGGCCGCGGCGGTGGCCCGGATAACGCAGGGTCCGGCCGAGCTGATGGGCCGCGCCGTGTTCGTCCGTACCGAAGGCGCCCACCAGGGCGGATTCGGCGGACACCCCGAGCTGGACCGCACCGTCGCCGAGGAGGCCCGCGCCATGCTCGACGCCGGCCGGACCGGCGTGCTGGAGATCGGCGCCGACGGCCGGCTCTGCGGCGAGCCCCTGCAGGTACTGGTCGAGTCCAGCGTCCCGCCCCCGCGGATGATCGTCTTCGGCGCCATCGACTTCGCCTCCGCCCTCGTGCGGATCGGCAAGTTCCTCGGCTACCGGGTGACGGTGTGCGACGCACGGCCCGTCTTCGCGACGAAGACCCGCTTCCCCGAGGCGGACGAGATCGTCGTGGACTGGCCCCACCGCTACCTGGAGACCACCGACGTCGACGGCCGGACCGTCCTGTGCGTGCTCACCCACGACGCCAAGTTCGACGTCCCGCTCCTCGAACTGGCGCTCAAGCTGCCCGTCGCCTACGTCGGCGCCATGGGCTCCCGCCGCACCCACGAGGACCGCAACAAGCGACTGCGCGAGGTCGGCGTCACCGAGCTCGAACTGGCCCGGCTGCGCTCCCCGATCGGCCTGGACCTCGGGGCTCGATCCCCGGAGGAGACCGCGCTGTCCATCGCCGCCGAGATCGTCGCGAACCGCCGCGGCGGCAGCGGCGCGGCCCTGACCGGCGCGCACATCCCGATCCACCCGGACGTCTCGAGAACGACGATCGACCGGATCGGCTCCGTGGCTTGACTGCCTGACCGGCCGCCCGGCCGCCGAAGATGAGAAAAGGGCGCGACCCGTAGGGGTTGCGCCCTTTCGGCGTCCCCCCTATCTTACCGGCCGGTAAGAGGAGGCACCCTCTCCATCCCTTCCCCGTAGCGGAGTCGATCGGATGTTACGAACCGTGCGCACCCTGGGCCTGCTGGCAGCTGCCGCCCTGCTCACCGCATTCACGCCGGCCCCGACTGCTCCCGCCCCGGGCGGCGGTCTGCGCGAGGTGCTCTTCGTAGGGAACAACTGGGAGGGGACCGCCGACGTCCTCGCCTCCACCGGCGACCTCGCCAAGGTGGGCCGGATCGACGTGGTCCCCGACAAGGCGGAGCGGCTGCGCGAGATCTACCTCAACCCCGTGAAGCTCGCCTTCTTCCTCGGCATCCGGGAGAGCGCCGGTGAGGGGCACGACCAGTTCGTCGACGACATGTACACCACCCCCGACGGCACCGCCGTCGTCGTCTCCCGCCCCAGCTTCGCCGACGTCGTGTCCATCGACGTGACCTCCGGCCGGATCAACTGGCGCTTCCCGGTGTCCGGTTACCGCTCCGACCACATGGCCGTCTCCCCGGACGGGACCCGCGTCGCCGTGTCGGCCTCCACCTCCAACACCGTGCACGTCCTGGACATCACCACCGGGCGCCAGGTCGGCTCCTTCGGCACCGGCGACAAGCCGCACGAGAACACCTTCACCCGCGACGGCCGCTTCCTGTGGAACAGCTCCATCGGCGAGGTCAACACGGCGTTGGACGCGCCCTGGCTGGACTGGACGAAGGGCGACCGCAAGATCACCGTGGTCGACGCGCAGACCTTCCGCACGGTGCGGGTGATCGACATGCGGGAGCGGCTGGACGCCTTCGGCCGCCGCGACCTGTCCGACGCCGTCCGCCCCGTGTCCTTCAGCCCCGACGAGTCGAAGCTCTACTTCCAGGTGTCCTTCTTCAACGGCTTCCTGGAATACGACGTGCCCTCCGACCGGATCACCCGTCTCAAGACCCTCCCGGCGAACCCCGCCACCAGCCCCGACCGCACCACCTGGGTCAACGACTCCCGCCACCACGGCATGTCCATGAGCCCCGACGGGGCGAAGCTCTGCATCGCGGGCACCATGGACGACTTCGCGACCGTCGTGGACCGGGCCACCCTCGCCGAAGGGCCGCTCGTGCCCGCCGCCAAGCCGTACTGGGCCACGGTCGACGGCGACGGCAGCGCCTGCGTGATCTCCGAGAGCGGCGCCGACCGGGTCACGGCCATCGACTTCGCCACGGGCACCAAGCGGGTCTCCGTTCCCGTCGGCGACCATCCCCAGCGCGTCCGGCTCGGCCATGTCCCGGCGGGCTGGACCGGTCCCGTCGGGCGCTAGGCCGGCGGCGTGGGGCAGGCCCGGAAACTCAGCCCACCGTCACGGTCGGCTCGTGCCGGACGGGGAAGTTGACCGAGTTGGCGATGAAGCAGGCCCGGTGGGCCTCCTCGTGCAGTGAGATCGCCGCGGCCACCATCGACTCGTCGCCGACGGTGATCCGGGGGTGCACCACGGCCTCCGTGAACTGCCCGCTGTCCCCGGCGGTGGCCATCGTCCCGGTCGCCTCGTCGACGTACGAGGTGACCACCACGCCGTTGATGGTGCAGAAGTGCAGGTAGGAGAGCATGTGGCACTGGGACAGGGCGGCGAGCAGCAGTTGCTCGGGGTTCCAGCGGGAGGCGTCACCGCGGAACGTCGGGTCGGCACTGCCGAGGATCGCCGGCAGCTCTGCGGCGACCACCTCGTGCGCCCGTGAGTAGGCGCGGTAGTGGCTGGTGCCGGTGCCGAGGTTTCCGGTCCAGGTCACGCGGGTGGTGTAGGAGTGCAGTCGGGCCATGGCGGCTGCTCCCTCTCTCGGGTACGGACCGGGCGGGCGGACGCCCGGGACGTGGCGGCGGCCTGGTCGAACCGTGCCGGACGTCGACCTGGATCGTACGGCCGTCGCCACGGCCGTGTCGGCCGCGCCCTCCGCGAGGCGATCGAAGGCACCGCCGGCCTCCGACGGGCGCACCGTCGGCGGGGTCAGGCCCGCCACTCCTCCCGGAGCATCCCGAACAGCACCTCGTCGTACCGCTCACCCGCCAGCAGCACGGCGGCCCGCCGCCGCCCCTCCTCCCGGAAGCCGAGCCGGGTGAACGCTCGTACGGCCCGCTCGTTCCCGCTCCAGGTGTCGAGCTGGAGCCGGGTGAGCGGGAAGGCGCCGAAGAGGTGGTCGACCAACAGCCGCATCGCCTCGGAGCCGTGCCCCCGGCCCCAGAACTCCCGCTCGCCGATGGTGATCCCGAGCGTGGCCGATCCGGCCCAGGGGTCCAGGTCGCGGTAGTCGACGGTGCCGATCACCCGGCGGTCCGGCAAGGTCTCCACCGTGAACACCGCCGACTCCCGGGGCGAGAGCACCAGCATCCGCTCGAAGAGCATCGTCAGCGCCTCCCGTGTGACCGGGCCGAAGCACGGGTCCCCGGCGGACGCCCAACGGGCCACCTCGGGGTCATTGCGCCAGCGCAGGTGGTGCTCCGCGTCCTCGGCGCGCAGTGCGCGCAGTGCGACGAGTTCTCCCTCGATCAAGCTCTGATCCTCACTCCGTGACGTCCGGAGGCACACGGTAGCCACAGATGATCACGGAGGCGACGGAATTTCGGAGACACCGGGGCGGCACACCCCGGCGGCCGACCGCCGGAGCGACTGAAATCCATGACCTCCGGCCCTTATGGGATGACCGGTCCGCGATGACCGATTAGTCTCGCGATCATGGTGGACATCCGCGAAGTACCCGAGTCCGACATCGACCGTGCTCTGGAGCTCGCGTACCTGGTCTTCCACGACCGGCCCGAGAAGGAGGTCCGGGACAAGCACCACGCGCTGCTCGCGAGTTGCGACCGGATCGGCGCCTACGACGGCGCCGCCTTGGTCGGCTTCATGGCCGCGCACGACTTCCGGCTCTCGGTGCCCGGGGCGGACCTGCCCTGCCCCGGGCTCACCTTCGTCTGCGTCGCCCCCACCCACCGCAGGCGCGGCGTACTCACCGCACTGATGACGCAGATGCTGCGGCGGACGGCCGCCGCGGGCAGTCCGATCGCCGCCCTCTGGGCCTCCGAAGCCGCCATCTACGGCCGCTTCGGCTACGGCAGCGCCACCACCGGAGCCACCATCGAGATCGACTCCACCCGCCCGCTGGCCCTGCGCATCGAACCGGACCGGCGGCCGCTGCGGCTCCTCGACCCGGAGGAGGCCCTCGCCGTGATCGGGCCCTTCCACGAGGCCGCCCGTGCCGGGCGGGCCGGCCGTCCCACCCGCAGCGCGGAGCGGTGGCGCGAGGAGTGGCTCGCCGAACAGGACGAGGAGGACGAGGAGCTGAGCCCGCCGCGGATCATCGTCCTCGGGGGAGCGGGCGAGCCGATCGCCGGATACGTGCTCTACCGCACCAAGCCGGAGGACGACGCCGCGGCCGTCCGCGTGCCGGGCCGGGTCCGGGTCGACGAGCTGGAGGCCGACACCCCGGCGGTCGCCGCCGCGCTGTGGGAGTGCGTGGCTTCCCTCGACCTCACCGGCAAGGTCTCGGCGTGGGGCCGCCCGCTCGACGACCCGCTGCTGCACTTCGCCGCGGACCGGGACCAGGTACGGGTCACCGCCCAGTTCCCGGCGCTCTGGGTGCGCCTGGTCGACGTACGCGCCGCCCTGACGGCGCGCTCCTGGGCCGCGCCGGTGGAGGTGGTGCTGGAGGTGCACGACGTACGGCTGCCCGCCAACGCCGGGCGGTTCCGGCTCAAGGCGGGGCCGGCCGGGGCGACGTACGAGAACGACCACGCGGACTCCGCCACGGCAGACCTGGCCCTGGACGTACGGGAACTGGCCGCGTGCTACCTCGGCGGAACCCGGATCGAGGAGCTCGCCCTGGCCGGCCTGGTCCAGGAGCACACCCCCGGCGCGGCGGCGGCCCTGGACGCGGCCCTGCGCACGCCGGTACTGCCGCACACGAGCGACGAGTTCTGAGGTCCGGCGGCGGGGGCGGTCGGCCGGCGAGCCGGTCCTGCCCCCGCCGCACGGCCTCGGGGTCAGGCGGGCAGTGAGATCCGGGCGGCCGACATGCCGAAGCCTGGGCCCAGGATGCGGGTGGACAGCAGGTCGGGCTGCGGGTGCAGGTCCTCCGGGCGGTAACGGCGGATCTTCTCGTGCCAGTTGAGGATGCCGGCGTGCCAGTCCTTCAGCTCGCCCACGTACGCGTCCAGCGCCTCCCGGGCCTCGGCGCCGAGCTTCCAGTCGTCGTAGAGCAGCGGCAGCTGGGTCGCCACGATGTGCTCGAACTCCTCGGTCCGCCGGGTCATCAGCTCATGGCAGATGTGCAGGGCCTGCGGGTAGTCGATGTCGAAGAAGTTCCGTGTGACCAGGACGTAGTTGTGGACCTCGCCCTCGACCTCCACCTCCTTCTGGTAGGAGTAGATGTCGTTGATCATGCAGGCGGCGTCCGCGACCGCGTTCTCCAGTGAGCGGATGGTCCCGGAGGTGTAGATCTCCTCGGGGATCCCCCGGCCCTGGTGCCCGAGGCGGCACAGGTACATCGTGAGGTGGCTGCCGAAGGTGTGGCGGCGCATCTCCGCGTAGTCCACCGGGTCAGGGATGCGGTTCTGGACCTGGTTGTCCACCTCCCACAGCCAGCTCTCCAGCATGCTGACCAAGGTGGCCCGGAACTCGGTGCGCTGCTCGACGGACATGCCGGCGCTGGTGCGCACCCACAGGTCGCCGAGAGCGCGCTCCATCGCGGTCACCGGCTCGGGCTGTCCGGCGTGGTCGACCGGGATCATGGAGATCAGGCGGGCGGTGGTCGCCTTGGCGGCCGGAAGGTTCCTGCTCTGGGCGAAGACCACCGGGTAGTAGTCGTCCCCGTACGTGCCCCAGGTCAGCCAGCAGGCGTTGAGCACCAGCTGCTCCGGTGTGGCGTCGGGGTCGATCCCCGCCGAGCAGACGGCGAAGTCGAAGCCGCGCAGCCGCTCCTCGGTCCAGATGGCCGAGCCGGGGTCGCCGGGCTGAGGGTCCAGCAGGCCCATCCGCCGGGACCAGGCCACCGATTCCTCGCGCGCGTGCGCCAGGTGCGGGCTGAGGCTGAGCCGGTGCGGCATGTAGATCTCGGGGATGACGGAGGGGCCGGTGCGTTCGAAGGGCACGTGGGTGAAGGAGCGGTGGCGCAGCTCCATCGAGCGCTTCGTGAACACGGACCGCAGGTCGAGCGCGGTGGTGCCGAGCCCGGACGGCAGGAAGGGCAGGGTGGTCGGGGCGGTGGGCCGGGCCTCCTTGTTCATGTACCGGCTGGAGACCATGTGCCACTCGTGGCCGCCGGACTGCCAGTCCTGCAGGCCCTTGGCGTAGGCGAGGACGGCCGCGATCTCCGCCGGGTTCAGCGCGTGGTCGGCGAAGAGCTGGGGGAGCTCGACGAGCGCGGTCTGCTCGAACTGCTGGAGGCGGGAGGTGAGCAGGTCGTTGGAGGCCTCGGCGGCCTCCTGGGTGGTGCAGCCGAGGAAGGTCTCCAACACCAGGATGGCGTTGGAGAGTTCACCCTCGTCGGCGACCTCGCGTTGGTAGGAGAAGATGTCGTTCCTGATGTGCACGGCGTCGGAGAACGCGTCGCGCAGGACGCCGAGCGCGCGGGAGTGCGCGACGCGCGCGGGGACCTCGGCGGACACGTACTCGATCAGGCCGGCCGACCAGGGGGCGCCACCCACCTTGCGGCGCATCTCGATGTATTCGAGCGGGTTCGCGACGCGCCCGATGTTGATGTTGGCGAGCTCCCACATGGACTCGTTGAGGAGGTTCTTCGTCGACAAGGAGAACCGTTCCCGCCAGTCGGCGGACATGGCGGGAACGGTCCGCGCCCACAGGTCCGCGAGTCCCGCCTCCACCGGGTTGGTGGCCTCGGGGAACCCGCCGGACAGGTCCATCGGCATGAAGGCGGCGAGCCGGTCGAGGTACTCCTTGGCGCCGTCGCGGTCCTGCGAGCGCTTGTACATCTCCAGGAAGTGGTCGTCGAAGAAGAACACCCACACGTACCAGTCGGTGACCAGCGCCAGGGCGTCGCGGTCGCAGTCGGGGTGGGTGTACGAGCAGAGCAGTGCGTAGTCGTGCGAGTCGAGGTCGCTCTCCTCCCAGACGCCGGACCCCTCCAGCATCCCGAAGTCGCGCGCCCACTGCTTGGTGTGGGTCCGCGCGTCCTCCAGGTGGGGGTTCAGTCGTGCCGGATAGGGAACATAGAAATCCGGCAGTTGAAACGGCTGCGTCACGGCGGGCTCGGCCTTTCGTCCATGGGTACGGGAGCCCGGTCGGCCCGGTCCCCCGCACGAGATCAGCAGTGCCCTACCCCTGGTACGCATGGGACAAGGGTGAATTCACTTCATCAGGTGACGAACCGCCCGTTCCGCGCCGCGGGGCCCTGCCGGGGGCTACGGGGCGGGGGAGGGAACGGCGGAGGCCGCCTTGCCGGGTGCGGGAAGGCGGCCTCCGTTCGTGCGATGTGCGATGTGCGGTTACGGCGTGGGGATCGGGAGCGGCGCCGTGCCGAGGGTGGGGACGGTCCAGCGCTGGGCCGGGCCGGCGTGGCAGTCGTAGAGCCAGAGCTGCCTTCCGGGAGTGGTGTCGTAGTTGCCGAGGTCGAGGCAGCGACCGGAGGCGGGGTGGTAGATGCCACCGTCGGCCCGGGGCAGGAACTGCTGGCTGCCGGCGCTGCCGTCACAGGTGCGGAGCTCGATGAGAGTGCCGTTGACGACACCGCCGCCGGCGGCGTTGAGGCACATGCCCTGGTTGCGGATGGTGCCGTCGTTGGAGATCTGGAACTGCTGGGGGGCGCCGCCGGTGCAGCCCCAGAGCTGGATCTTGTTGCCGTCCTCGAGGCGGTCGAAGTCGTTGTCCACGCAGAAGCCCGTGGGCGCGGTCAGGTGGATCGGCCCGGTCGCCTGCGGGGCGGTGACGGGGGCGGCGTAGGGGTAGACGGCGAGGTTGCTGATGCCGCCCTTGAAGGGGGAGGAGTCGAGGTACGCACCGGCGTCCTTGAAGCGGCCCAGGTGGAAGGGGCCGACGGGGGCCGGGCTGGTGGACGCCTTGTGGTGGCCGGTGGCCGCAAGGGTGCCGTTGACGTACAGGCGCATGAGGCCGGTGTTCTCGTCGTAGACGGCGGTCAGCTGCTGCCAGGTGTTCAGGGTGATGGTGCCGGCGCTGTTGACCTCATTGGTCTCGTCGTACGGCCAGGGGTTCGTGTCGCCGTTGGCGATGGAGAACTGCCAGACCTTCTTGTTGTGGTTGGGGAAGAGCAGCAGCGAGCTGTTGCGGCCCAGATCCTGGCTGAGGACGACTCCGCCGAGTTCGGTGGCCTTGACCCACGTGCTGATGGTGAAGCTCTTGCGGGTGTCGATGACGGGGCCGGTGGTGCTGGCGTAAGAGCCGCCCGCGTTGCTGAACGCCGCGTAGGACGAGCTGCGGCCGCCGATGTTCTCGGCCGCGGGGAAGGTGACGTTGGTCGTCGTGGCGGGGAAGCTGCCGACGGCGCTCGGGGTGGTCGTGCCGGTCCGACCGGTCAGCTTCCACTGCGCCTTGGGCAGGTTGAGGTTGCCCAGGGTGACGGGGGTCGTGCTGACACCGGTGGCGGTCGGGAAGGGCGTCGCGGTGCCGACGCCGTTGAAGGCGACGAGCTGCTGGTTGGTGTCGACGGCCCACAGGTCGGGGATGCCGTCGCCGGTCAGGTCGCCCTCGGAGCCGACCCGCGGGTAGACCTTCGGGTCGATCGTGCCGGAGACGAGGCCCGCGGCCGGGTTGGTGAAGCCGGTGAGGTCGGGCGCCTGGGCCGTGCCCTTGACCGAGAAGGCGTGGAGCGTGCCGTCGGTCTTGGAACGGGCCCACAGGGTCGGGAAGTCGGTGCCCTGCGCGCGGCCGGGGGTGAGCAGGTCGTAGCCGGCCCACTTGGTGTCGTTGGCGGAGAGGAGGACGGCCTGCGGGGCGAGCGCGTTGAGCGAGCCCGCGGTGCCCAGCCACAGCCGTCCGTTCTCGACGAACAGCAGGGACGTGGTGGGCAGCTTGTCCGCCGTGTCACCCGAGTCCCCGGTGGGGGAACCCAACGCCGCGATCTGGGTCACCTTGGACCAGTTGGTGACGCCGTAGCCGTGGGCCGCGCAGTCGATCGAGGCGCCGGCCGGGGTCACGCAGGTGGCCGGCTTCGTGATCGGCGCGTTGGCCTGCCCGTCGAGGCGGCCGCTGTTGTCGTTGCTGTAGAGGTAGAGCTCGGCCTTGCCGGGCTCATGGGCGAAGAGGTCGTCGACGGTCTTGCGTCCCAGACTGCCCCGGTGGCTGATCTGGACACCGTTCCAGTTGGGGGTGGCGCCGGGCGCCGCCTGGACGACCGCGTTGGGCGCGCCGTACGGGTCCTGGCCGCCCGCGATCGTGCGAAGGTTCCCGGCGGTGTCGGGAAGCAGCACGTCGGGCTTGCGGTCGTTGTTGATGTCACCGAACACGGGCTTGCCCGCGTCGGGGTTGGACGGCGCGTAGTAGCTGTAGACGAACGGCTGGGACATGTTGCCCGCGTTGTCCTGGGTCTGCAGGTAGACGTAGTTGGTGCCCCAGTGCGGCGGGGTGACCTTGACGTCGGCCTTGCCCCCGGTCAGCTTGATCACGCCGGGGTCGGTGCACTTCCAGCCGGTGGCGGCCGCCTTGACCGGGTCGGTGGTCCAGCGGGCGCAGGCCAGGCCGGAGGTGCGGGTACCGGTCGCCGGGGCGGGGTCGGTGCCGCTGAGCGTGAAGGTGCCCTCCTGGCCGACGAGCTTCGGGTGCGCCCCGATGGTGCCGGACGCGGGGAAGTCCGCGGAGGCGACGGTGGCGGTCGGCGGGGTGCGGTCGACGCGGAAGAAGCACCACTCACTGTCGGCGCTGGTCAGGAAGCCGTCGGTGTTGCGGGCGTGCCAGCCGTACTGGTGGCCGTCGATCAGCTGACCGGCATCGACGGTGACGGGACCGCTGCTGCCGTTCCAACCGCTCTCCTTGAAGTCGGTCTTCCCGGCGTTGTCGTCGTCCCAGTAGATGAAGGCCGTCCACAGCTGGAGGCCGGTGGCCGAGTGGGTGTCGGCGGTGAAGGTGATGTTGTTGTTGGTGCCGACCCAGCCCGGATTGTCCCAGGCGTTGGCGGCTCCGGGGGTGCGGCAGCCCGCGTAGGTGTTCGTGTCGGCGAAACCGGGCGTCGGGCCGGTGCGGGGCGACGACACGGTGGGCGTGATGTCGTACTCGACGACGATGCGCGGGGTGTTGTCGAACCGCTGGCGGTAGTACTTGTCGGACTCGTTGTCGGGAGCGAGACCCACGGTGATGGTGGGCCACCTGTACTGGACCGCCCTCTTCACGAGGTTCTTGACGTCGAAGGCAATGCCACCGGACCCCGACATGGTGATGCCGGCTTCCTTCGCGCAGCCGCCCATGTGCGAGTTCTTGTCGCAGGGCTGCCGGTTCCAGCTGGTCGGGTTGCCGATGGCGTTGGTGGAATACAGACCCATCGGGGTCTGGGTGCTCGGGCTCGAGGAGGAGACCACGTTCGCCTCGAACCGTGCGCTGAGGACCTCGGTGCCGTAGAGCCGGGTGTCCACGCCGATCTGGAAGTAGGCGCGGGTCCTGCCGATGCCGTCGCACGGCGGATTGCCCACGTTGTAACCGCAGTAGCCGGTGGCGGGCCTGTCCTGCCCGTACTGCGTGCCGTTGAACTCGTTGGTGTCCGGGTACGCCTCCTGGACCTGGGCCCACGCCTGGTTGGCGTTGTTCAGGCTGGGCGCCCAGCCCGGATCGATGTACCAGGGGCCGGTGCCCTGACCGAGGAGCGCGGTGTCAGGGACGAGTTGGATGCCGCGGTCGTCGACGGTGGTGGCGATCGGCTTCACCGTGGCGCCCTCGCCGGGGCCGTCGGAGCTCGACGCGATCGAGGGGGCCAGGGGGGTTTCCTCGGCCGGCGCGGCCTGCTTGGCGAAGGCGCCCGCCGACTTCGTGCGGCCGGCGCCGGCGCCGCCGGTCGACGCGGAGCGGGCCGAGTCCCACATGACCGGGGTCGGGGCGGTGAAGCGGGCGTTGCCCTGGGCGTCCGCCGCCTTGAGGTTGCCGGCCGCGTCGGCACTGACCGTCAGGCCGTCGGTCTCGACGGGGAACTGGAGCTTCTGGAGGGCGGGACTGGCGGCGGCCTCGGCGGTGCGGACGATCAGTACCTGGCGCCAGCCGCCGACGGTGGTGGCGGTGAGTTCGAGGTCCACGCCCGGCAGAACGGACGGGTAGAGGGCGCTGTCCCCGTTGAGCGTCGGCTTGGGCAGCGAGAAGGGTGCCTTGAGGGCCAGCTTCTTGCCGTCGGCGGCCGTCATGGTGGCCATCGGACCCGTTCCGCCGCCGGAGAAGGCGAGGCGGGAGGGGACGGCCAGCGGGGCCACCGTGCCGTCGGCGGTGGTCTGCAGGGTTGCGTCGACTTTCTGCCATTTTCCGGAAGGGTTCTTCACCCGCTCCGGCGCGAGCGAGGTCTCTGTGGTGAGCGTCCCGCCCGGGGTGGCGAAGGTCTGTGAACTGGCCGTCGTCAGCGAGTCGATGAGGACCCGCTTGCCGTCGCTCTTGGCCCGGGCCTTCGCGGTACCGATCGCCGAGGACGCCCCGGATGACGGCGGGGGCGGGGGTGTGGGCCAGGAGGTGTCGGCCGGGCCGTGGCCGCGCTCCTCGGCGGCGTACGCAGGAGGGCCGGTCAGCAGACCGGCCCCGAGAGCGATTACGGCGGCGCCGGCCAAGGGGATGGTGAGCATGCCGGGGGAGCGGCGTCTGCCGGACACCCCCGGGCCGGAGTGGCTTGAAAGGAATGCAGGCCTCAAGTCGGAGGTCCTCGCTGTCAGCGGTAAATGAAGAGAAGTCAGGGGCACAGTTCCTTCCGATCTGCAAACCTGTCAACAGTCTGTGAGAAACCTGTGAAGGTGCGATGTCCGGTTCATGTCACGAATCGCCATGTTGTCCATGGGTGACATTGCTCATGGCGGGACATTCTTAATATCTCCTTAGACTTCCCAACGCCCGTTCCATAGCGTGCACTTGGTCCGGACCCTCACGGGCCGGCCTTTTCCTGTACCGGTTTCCTGGGGGGATCCTGTTGTCTCATCGGAGTCGCTTTGCCATGCGCTCAGCGCGTGGCAGAGCACGGGTCGCGGTTGTTGCCGCACTCGCCGTTCTAGTTTCCGGCCTGGGTCTTCCCGCGGTCCAGGCGGCTGACAAACCGCCAAAAGTGTGGGTGCCACCGAAGACCGCCCTGCCCGGCGCGAAGCCGGTCAAGGGGTCGGACGCCAAGTCCTCGAAGGACAAGGCGCCGGCCGCCAAGCCCTGGAAGCCCGCGCCGAAGTCGAAGGCTCCGGTCGGGACCAGCCGGGTCGAGGTCGGCGCCCGCCCCGAGTCGAAGCCTGCCGCCGGAGCGGGGTCGGTCCAGGCCGGCGAGTTGCCCGTCTGGGTCGCACCCGGGAAGGACGCAAAGGCCAAGGCCCTGCCGTCCGGGCCCGCGAACGCGCCCTCGGCTGCCGGGAGCGGCAGCCTGAGCGTTGAGGTGAAGGACGCGGCCAAGGCGCGCGCCGCCGGAGTGAACGGTGCGCTGATCACCCTCACCGAACCCGCGGGCGTTGCCGCCACGGGCAAGGTCGAGGTCGGCCTGGACGTGTCGGCGTGGGCCAACGGCGCCGGCGCCAACTGGGCCGACCGTGCCCGCCTGGTGCAGCTTCCCGCGTGTGCCCTGACGACCCCGGGTGCGGCCGGTTGCACCACCCGTACGCCCGTCGCCTCGCGCCGGGACGCCTCCGGGCGCCTGGTCGCCGAGGTCGAGGTGGCGAAGAACGCGGCGACTCCCAGCATGCTGCTGAAGTCGCAGCAGGGCGCGCAGGCGGCGCCTTCCGCGGCCCCGCAGGTCATGGCCGCCCAGGGCGTGGCCCTCGCCGTGGAGCCGGGCCCGTCCGGCAACCTCGGCGACTACTCGGCGACGCCGCTCCTGCCGTCGGCCTCCTGGCAGGCCGGCGCGAACTCGGCGAACTTCACCTACGGCTATACGGCCGAGATCCCGTCGACGATCGCGGGCGCGGCGCCGAGCGTCGTGCTCGGCTACGACTCCTCCTCGATCGACGGCCGTACCGCGTCGACCAACGCCCAGTCCGGCCTGATCGGTGAGGGCTGGGACTGGCACCCCGGCTCGATCTCCCGCTCGTACAAGGGCTGCAAGGACGCGGGCATCAAGGACTCGGGCGACGAGTGCTGGGCCGGCGACATCCTCTCCCTGTCGATGGCGGGTCACGCCGGGCAGATCGTCCGCGACGACAACACGTGCGTCTACCGCCTGCAGGGCGACGACGGCACGAAGATCGAGCGCCTGACCGGCCAGCGCAACTCCGCCTGGAAGGGCGAGGGTTTCCGCGTCACCACGACCGACGGCACGCAGTACTACTTCGGCGCCAACCGCCTCCCGGGCGGTGACGGCACCGACCCGGAGGCCAAGTCCGTCTCCACGGTGCCGGTCTACTTCAACAGCGGCCAGGACAAGTGCCTCGGTGCCGACACTCCGGCCAACGGCACCCACCAGCAGCTGGGTTGGCAGTGGAACCTCGACTTCGTCGTGGACCCGCACCAGAACCTGACCTCCTACCGCTACGAGCAGGAGGACAACCACTACGGGCGCGGCGGCGGCCAGAACAACGGCAACGGCACCCCCACCCTCTACCAGCGCGCCTCCTACCCGACCTGGATCGGCTACGGCCAGCGCCTCCCCGACCAGATCGCGGCCAAGGGCAAGGCGAACACCGCAGCCCAGATCTGGCTCCGCTCCGCGGACCGCTGCTTCGAAGCGGGCGACGCCTGTGACCCCACGAAGCGCAAGACCAACGCCACGGCCTGGGGCGACACCCCGGTCGACCAGGAGTGCGCGGCCACCGGCCAGTGCCTGAACCTGTCGCCGACCTTCTTCACCACCAAGCGGCTGACGAAGATCGACACCGAGGTCCTGGGCACCGGCGGCTACCGCAACATCGACTCCTACGCGCTCAAGCAGCGCTTCGAGGCGCCGGGTGACGGGACCTCGCCGTCCCTGTGGCTGGAGTCCATCCAGCGCACCGCCACCAACGCCCGGTCCCCGCTGACCGTGCCGCCCGTGCTGTTCGAGCCGCTGCAGATTCCCAACCGCGTCGACGGCGTGGTCAAGCGCCCCGACGGCACCGAGGCCAGTACCTCCCGCTACAACCGGCCGCGCATCCAGACCATCACCACCGAGACCGGTGGCCGCATCAACGTGGTCTACAAGGCCCCGGAGTGCTCGCGGGTCAAGGGCACCATGCCCGCGGCCGACGACACCAACACCATGGCCTGCATGCCGGTCAAGTGGTACCTGCCCGGCCAGTCCTACCCGGACCCGGTCAACGACTGGTTCCACAAGGTCGTCGTCGAGTCCGTCACCCAGCAGGACATGGTCGCCGGCCAGGTCAGCACGGTGACCAACTACGAGTACGGCGGTGGCATCGCCTGGCACCGCAACGACTCCGAGTTCGCCGACCCCAAGACCCGTACGTGGGACCAGTTCCGCGGCTTCGCCACGGTCACCACCCGTACCGGCAGCGGCAACGCGTCCGAGGCCCCGCGCACCAAGTCGGTGGCCACCTTCCTGCGCGGCATGGACGGCGACGTCCTCGCCAACGGCACCAAGCGCAGCGTGAACGTCCCGGACAGCCAGGGCGGCACCATCAAGGACGAGGACGTCCTGTCGGGCTTCGTCCGCCAGACCGAGACCTACGACCGCGACGGCGGCACCGTCGTCGGCGACGAGGTCTCCACCCCCTGGCTCGGCGCCGTCACCGCCACGCGCGCCCAGTCCGGCGGCATGCCCGCCATCACGGCCCGCGCGCTGAACACCGGCAAGGTCACCAGCCGCGCCAAGCTCGCGAGCGGCGCCTGGCGCACCACCGAGCGGACGTCGACGTACGACGACACCCTGTTCTCGCGGCCCCTCCAGGTCGACGACAAGGGCGACGTCTCCCGCACCGACCAGCGCATGTGCACCACCTTCGAGTACGCCACCGGCCCCGGCGGCGCACTCTCTCAGCTCGCTTCCCGCACCCTGATCGTCTCGGGTGCGTGCGGTCAGACCCCGAACGCCGCCAACACGGTAGGTGACACGCGCACCTACTACGACGACAAGGCGTACGGTCAGACCGGCGCGACGGCCGACCAGACCGGCACCGAGGTGCTGGAGAGGTACGACGGCGCGGGCAAGCCGGTCTACCGGCTCAACATGACGGCCGCGTACGACCTGTACGGCCGTCTGACCACCAGCACGAACAAGGTGCGCAAGGACGCCGCCCACCCGGACGGCGCGGTCACCAAGACCGAGTACAGGGCACTGCCCAACGCACTGCCCTACGAGGTCACCCACACCAACCCGCTGGGCTGGAAGACCACCACCACCCTCGACACCGGCCGTTCGCTGCCGATGAAGACGACCGACGAGAACAACCACGTGGCCGAGCGCGGCTACGACGCCCTCGGTCGTGTCACCACCATCTGGCAGCCGGGGCAGGACCGGACCGTCGACCCGCCGGTCCGCAAGTTCTCGTACGCCATGAACGGCGCCAACGCGCCGACCACCGTTCTGAGCCAGGCGCTCATGAACGACAACAAGTACATCAACAGCTACACGATCTACGACGGCCTCGGCCGCGTCCGCCAGACCCAGGCGCACACCCCGTCCGGCGTCACCGGACGCATGGTCACCGACGCGCTCTTCGACTCGCACGGCTGGCAGGTCAAGACCAGCGCGCCGTACTACAACGACGAGAAGGCTCCCGGCGGGGCGCTCTTCCTGCCCAACGGCGGGGTCAACCCCGACAGCAAGATCCCGTCCCAGACCGTCTCGATCTTCGACGGACTCGGCCGTACCACCGCCTCCGTGTTCCAGTCCTACGGGACCGAGCAGTGGCGCTCGAAGACGGAGTACCCGGGCGCCGACGAGGTCCGAAACATCCCGCCGGCCGGTGGCTACGCCACGGCTAAGATCACCAACGGCTTGACGTCGGTGGTGCGCCAGTACAAGGGCAACACGCCCGCGGGTGACTACGACGCGACCACGTACGTCAGCAACACCCAGGGCAAGGAGCTCTCCCGCAAGGACTCCGCCGGCAACGAGTGGACGTTCGCCTACGACCTTCTGGGCCGCACGGTGAAGACCACCGACCCGGACTCGGGCACGGCGGAGACTGTCTACGACGACAGCAAGAATCTCGTCACGGTCAAGGACGCACGCGGTAAGCAGGCCACGGCCGTCAGCGACCTTCTCGGCCGCACGGTCGCAACGTACGAGGGCGCGGCAGTCGACCCGGCGAAGCGGGTCGGTGCCTTCACCTACGACACCAAGGCGCTCGGCAAGCCGTCGACCAGCACGCGCTTCGTCGGCGGAGAATCGGGCAGCGCGTACATCACGGAGGTCACCGGCTACGACAGCGGCTACCGCCCGTTCGGCAGCAAGGTCACCATCCCTGCCGTCGAGAAGGAGCTGCAGGGCACCTACGAGACGAAGAACTCCTACGACAAGTACGGCCAGCTCAAGACCACGGGCCTGCCGGCCATCGCGAAGGCCGGCCTGGACGCGGAGACCCTGACCTACGGGACGAACTCCGTCGGCAGCTTCACCTCGCTCGACGGCAAAATCGGCTCCGTGATGACGCCGTACGTCGTGGACATGCGCTACGACCCCTTCGGCAGGGCCATCCGCACCACTCTCGGTGACACCGGCCGACAGATCGTCTCGACCGTCGACTACGACGAGGCCACGGGCCGGCCGGTCCGGTCCACCCTGGACAAGCAGACCGCGGCCACGGCGAGCGTCGATGTCCTCGACTACACCTACAACCGGGTCGGCCAGCTGACCTCGATCAGCAACACGCAGGACGGCGCCGCCCGTGACCTGCAGTGCTTCACGACCGACTACCTCGGCCGGCTGACGCAGGCCTGGACCGACACCGGGACCACCACGACGGCTCCCCAGCCGAGCGTGCGCGGCATCGGCGGCTGCTCCAACGCCACGGGGCCCAAGGTCGACGGGACGGGCAAGCCCAGTGTGGGCGGGCCGGCGCCGTACTGGCAGCAGTACGAGTACGACAAGATCGGCAACCGCACCAAGCTGGTGAAGAAGGACGTCACGGGCAACGCGGCCAAGGACACGACGGTCACCCAGACCTTCGGATCCGGCCCCAACACCCCGTCCACCGACCCGAAGACGGGCGGCGGCACGGGCGGCCCGCACGCGCTGATGGCCTCCACGGAGACCAGCAGCACGGGCACCAAGGTCACCTCGTACACGTACGACGCGACCGGTAATACCGCCTCGATCACCAGCACCCCGGGCACCAAGACCCTGACCTGGAACGACCAGGGCAAGATCGACAAGATTACCGGTACCGGTGAGAGCGGTGGCACGAGCTACCTCTACGACACCGGCGGCAATCAGCTCATCCGCCGCGAGCCCGGTAAGACCACGCTCAACCTCGGCACCGACCAGATCACCCTGGACACCGCCACCACCAAGGTCTCCAACGTCCGTACGTACGGTGCGCCCGGCGGCCTGTCCATCACCCGCACCACCACGGCCGGCGTCTCGTCGCTCGCCTACCAGTCCTCGGACCACCACGGCACGAACGGCGTCCAGTTCAACGCGACCGACCTGGCCCAGGTCCGCCGCCCCGCGGACCCGTTCGGCAACGAGCGCGGCACCCGGCCGACGCCGGGAGCCTGGGTCGGCGACAAGGGCTTCGTCGGTGGCACCAAGGAGAAGTCCACCGGCTTCACCCTCTTGGGTGCCCGTGAGTACGACCCCACGACGGGCCGGTTCATCAGCCCGGACCCGATCATCGACGGTGGCGACCCGCAGCAGTGGAACGCGTACGCCTACTCCAACAACGACCCGATCAACAAGTCGGACGCGAGTGGCCTCCGCTACATAGACGACGACCAGGCAAACGTCGACTACTACATAAGGAACACGACGCAGGAGGGCGAGACACCTAGAGCCATCCGCGACGAAAGCCCTGAGCAGAAGGAGCTGACCTCCTCCAACCACGAGCTCAACAAGGCCAAGAAGAAGCGCGACGAACTGAAGCACGCCGTAGTCGATCTGGTCCTGGATCTGATCGGTTACAACGACGCCCGTGACTGCTTCACCAAGGGCGACGTCATGGCGTGCATCAACACGGCGCTCAACGCGGTTCCCTGGGGCAAGCTGGCCAAGGCCATCAAGATCGGCATCAAAGCCTTCAAGATCTACAAGGAACTGAACAAGGCCTACGACGCGGTCAGTGCCGCCGAAAGTAAGGCCTCCAAGGCCATGGCGGCCTTCACCAAGGCCAAGAAGGCCGAGGACGAGGCATCTGCTGCAGCGGCTCAGGCACGAAAGGCCGGGGACGAAAAGGCGGCGACGGAGACAGCCACCGACAGCGCCGGCACAGAATCCAAGGCCGGCAGAGGCGATGCCGACGCCGAGACGGGCGGCGGAGGAGCGGAAGCCCGCGCAGCCGACTCCGAGGCCGGAGCCGCGTGCCCCATCAAGAGGAACAGCTTCCCCACGGGTGCGCGCGTCCACATGGCCGATGGTACGAGCAAGGCCATCGAGGACGTCCAGGTAGGCGACGAGGTCCTGGCCACGGACCCGCAGACCGGTGAAACCGAAGCCAAGACGGTCACGGCGACCATCACCACCCCCGACGACAAGGAGTTCACGGACCTCACCCTCACCGACGACGCGAACCCCCGCGGCCCGCCGGTCACCCTCACCTCCACCTCCCACCACCCCCACTGGAGCGAAACCCGCCGCCAGTGGCTCGACGCCGGCGACTTCGCCGAAGGCGAGCAGCTCCGCCAGCCCGACGGCTCCACTCTCACCGTCAAAGCCACCCGGAACTACCCGCTCGCCGTCACCACGCACAACCTCACCGTCGACGACTTCCACACGTACTATGTGCTGGCGGGCGCCACGCCGGTCCTCGTTCACAACTGCGGTCCCGTATATTCGGAAATTGCCGATGGGCGCCGGGGTGCGGCCTACGCGGAGGTCTCCCCTCAAACTCTGGATAATGCGAGCGCCGGACATATTGGCAGTGAGCCTGGAAAGCGGAAGCCTGATGGTTTCCGGAGTGGCGTGGGCGACTCTCGGGGCCACTTGATCGGCAGGCAGTTTGGTGGCGATGGGCGTGATATGCGAAATATCATCGTGCAGGGTGGGGCGCAGAATAATGGCGCCATCTCGGCCGCAGAGGACGCTATTGCAGCCCATGTGCGTGGTAGCAGAAACACGATCATGATGAGCGTGACGCCCATCTATGGGGAGGCGAAGTACCGCGCAACGCATGTTCGGATCGAGGCAGTAGACGACTTCGGCTGGTCGTTCGATCAGATCATTCCAAATTTCTAGGACCTTGCCATGAGCGCGCTAAGTTCACTCACCCGCCTGTGTGCACCACCGATGACGCAAGCGGGATCACCCGGAGGGTTGCCCAGCGGGGCAGGTCTGGTCATCCCACCAAGCCACACGGCCATGCTTGAGCTCTACGGTCCTGGCTGTTTCAACGATTTCCTCTGGATCTATGAAAATTCGCGCCCTGATATTTGGCCGAACATCGGAGCGCGCAGTCGCGAATCATCGGAGATCCTTTCAGGGAAGGACATCCTCGACATTCGGTCCACAGTGGGGCGACTTGGAGCCGCTCCAGGTGATTTGATCCAGTGGGGGAGCACCGATAATGCAGATTCCCTCTTCTGGATCCCTGTAGGCCCAGAGGACCGCTGGCCGACCTTAATTGTCGAGGCTGGGCAACTGGACTTCTTGGTGATCGAAGAACAGTCTCCGGCAGTCATCCTCGGTCTCCTTGAAGGGGCACTCGACTGCCCATTCTTCCCTGTTGAATTCAAGGACTCCGGCCCTCTCTTTGAGAGGTGGTCGGGCGGTCAGGTGGGTGAAGGCGAGGCGCCTTAGTGCATCACCTTCCCTAGTGGAAATATGTGAGCGTTGCTAAGGTGATCCGATTCACCCTTGCGATGAACGGGGAAACGCGAGGCCCCCCGCAGGAGAGTTTCCTTCGGGGGGCCTTAGCGGCTGTTTGACGGCAACGGTGACGGCAACGTCAGCGGACAGTAGGTGCGACGGGCGGGTCGTCGGGGCCGTGGTCGGCTGGGCTGAGGGCGTGGTCGAGGGTGTTGATGGCCTGTCGTTGGAGGCGAAGCCTTACGTGGGCGTAGACGCCGGCCGTGACGCCGATGTGAGCGTGGCCGAGGAGCTCTTTGATGACGACCAGGTCAACACCTTGCTCCAGGAGCAGGGTGGCGGTCGAGTGGCGTAGGTCGTGGAAGCGGATGCGGCGCAGACCGGCCCGGTCGAGCAGTCCGCGGAAGTGACGTGTGACGTTGGCGGGGTCGAGGGGGCTGCCCGCTGTTGTCGTGAAGACGAGACCAGAGTCCTTCCAGCTCGCCCTTGCCACTTGTTTCTCTTCGTCCTGTTGCTCCCGGTGGCTGCGCAGGGAGCGGGCGCACTCGGTCGGTAGAGCGATGCGGCGTTCAGACGCTCGGGTCTTGGTGGGCAGCGAGGTGAGACCGGCGGTGCGGGTGCGTTGGAGTGAGCGGCTGATGTTGGCCGTACCACTGTCGAGGTCGAGGTCTTCCCAGCGGAGGCCGAGGAGTTCGCCTTTGCGGAGTCCGGTGCGTAGGGCGAGTTCGTACAGCGCGTGCAGCCTGTCGCCGCCCGCCGCCTGGAGGAGCTGTCGGGCCTCGGCTGCTGTGAGGGGCTGGAAGCGTCTCGGGCGAGGTGCGGTGGTCTTGACGTTCCGGGCGACGTTGCGGGGCAGCTCGTCCTCGCGGACGGCGTGTTCCAGAGCGGACTTCAGGACCGAGTGCACGTAGGTCACGGTCAGCGGCGACAGCACCTTGCCGCAGCACTGGCCGATGGTGCAGCACCGCTTCCAGACGGTGTCCAGCCCCTGGGCGCAGCACTGGCAGGTGGTGCGGAGCCGGTCAAGGAAGGTCCGCACGTCCCGTGTGGTCAGTCGGGCGAGCTTCTTCCTGCCCAGCCCGGGGATGAGGTAGAGACGGATGCAGGTGCCGTACCGAGTGTGCGTGTTCTCGCGGAGCTGATGGACGGCGACGCTGCCGAGCCAATAGGCGAGGTACTCGCCCACAGTGCTGTCTGCTGTTGCGACGGGGAGACCGCGGTTGCTGTCTGCGATCTTCCCGGTGAGCTTGTCCGCAGCTTCCTTCCGGGTGGTCCCGTAGACGCGGACGCGCTTGCGGCTGCCGTCGGCGGCGAGGACGTAGCCGGCGGCCTCCCAGCGTCCGTCCTTGCGCTGGTAGATGGTGCCCTCGCCGTTTGCGCGGGCCTTCCCCTTCGGGGCGGTCATCGGGCGGCCCCTTCCAGATGCAGCTGGATGTAGTCGGTGAGCGCGTGGACGGGGATGCGGCGGGCGCGGCCGACCGTGAGCGAGGCGAGACGGCGGCTGCGGATCAAGTTGTAGAGAGCGGATCGGCCGATCTTGAGGTGGGCCATCACTTCGGGCACGGTGAGGAGTTCGTCGTCACGCACGGGCCGTCACCGCCTGGGGGTGGGTGCTGCCGATGAGGCGGGCGAGTCGTTCGAGGTCGGGTGTGAGGCCGGTGCCGTCGAAGGCCCAGCGGGCGAGTACGAGCGTGGTCGCCTCGGGCGTGGGGGTGTGGCGGCGATGCCAGGCGGTGCGGGCCTCGCGGAGCGCGCCAAGGGTGGTGGAGTAGGTACGGGTTTTGGTGGAGAAGTGGCCGCGGAAGCCGAGCATGTGGGCCCAGGTCCGCAGTTTCAGGTGTTCGAGGTCGAGGCGGGCGCCGAGGGCCCACGCGGTGCGGATCATGCGGGCCGCGTGGTCGGGAATGGTTTCCTGGCCGAGTTCGGCGATCAGCTTCAGGCGGTGGTCGAGGGTGCCGGCCGTGCTTTCGGCGCCCTTGGTGGCGTACTTCGCCACGTACCCGGCGACCTTGCCCTCGGTGATGGTGGTCCCGTCCTGGAAGGCGGCGGACTGGATGACTTTGACGTCCAGCTCCTTGCCGAAGCCGAAGGAGTAGGTCCGGCCGTCGATCTCCGGCCCGCCGACGTGGGAGCGGGCGGCGGCAGCGTGGACGGCATCGGCCAACATCACGGGCGTGGCCCACGCGGGTGGCGGGGTGTGACCGCCTCTGGGGCCGTCGAGGCGGATCACAGCGTGGAAGTGGATCAGCCCGCGTCGCTGGTACTCGGCGACCTTCGCGTACGAGACTCGGGCGACCTTGGGGAGCAGGCGCTGAGGGATTCCGGCTACGGCGGCGATAGTGCGGCGCAAGTGGAGCATGAAGCGGGCCCACAGGGCGGAGGCGTGGGCGTTCCACAGGACCGCACCCCTGTAGTCGTACCGTTCGGTGTTGAGCGGGGTGCCAAGGGCCGGGTCGTCCTTGGCGTGGGTGCGCCCGCACCCACAGCGCGCGGAGGAACTGGAGCGCCGGCCGTGAACCGGACCGTACGACGGGGCGGTGAGCGTGGCGAACACTCGCGGATGGGCAGCGACTTGCTCAGGGATGCTCTTCCCGCCGCGCAGACCGGCGGCCATGAGATGGAACGTGTCCTGCCGGTACAGCTCGGCGCAGGAGCGGCAGCGGGTGGTGCGACGGTTGCCGCAGCGGACCAGGAGGTGCCCGGCGGGCATCTTCGCGGAGTCCAGGTGCCGCAGTATCTCGCCGGTAGCGGTGTTGATCTCGGTGAGATGGCCTTCGAGCCGGATCGGCTGGGCGCAGCCGCCGAGAGAGGGAAGCTGCCGGACGAGGCCCGGCAGGTCCCGGTAAGAGGTGAACGCCGCCAGCTCGGCGGCGGTCGGCTCGGGGCGGGGGATTGTGGCGGTGCGGTCGTGCGATGGCATGCTGGCAGGACCTCTCTGCGTTCCGGCACACGCGTGTGCCGTGGATGAAGGGGGAAAGGGCCCCGGCAGGGGCGAGGGTTTGGCGACTACACGCCTCAGCCGGGGATCACTGCGATACGGGACCGGGGCGGTCCTGATCTTCGTGGTTCGGGTGGATGGCCGGCGGGCGTCACGCGGCCTTGCCGAGGTCGATGTGGTCGGGGAGTTCGCGGATCTGGAGGCCGTCGGCGCACATCAGGTCGTTGATCTGCCAGCAGGCTTCGGTGGGCAGGTAGACGGAGCGGAGCCGGACGGGGGTGCGCATGTCGCCGACGGAGGCGATCGAGACACCGGGCGGCATTTCCCGGTCGGCGGCGGTGATGTCGAGTTCCCGGCCGTCCGGGAAGAGGTGCAGGAAGTCCTCCGTGGTGTCGACGCGGTGGCAGATCCGGGCGGACAGGTTGGTCCGGACGGCGGTGGTCAGCACGTCGGCGGAGGGCTTCTGGGTTAGGAGCCACAGCCGGACCCCGAACTTGGCGCCCTGGCTGGCGATGGCCAGCAGTTCGGCCTCGAAACGCTCGCGGGCCTTGCGGTTCGGGTGCCGGGTGTAGTTCGCCACCTCGTCGATCGCCAAGACGATCAGCGGCAGTTCGGGGCTGAAGTTGGTGATGCGGTCGGTACGGCCGGACCAGAACAGCCGCTCCCGCCTCTGCATCTCCTCCCGCACCCAGCGCAGGATCTCCGTCGGTTCGTCCGGGTGGATCGAGTCGGAGACCTTGTAAGCGGTGCGCCACCAGGGGGCGACCGCCGCGAGGTTGGGGTCGATGATGATCAGACGTACGTCTCGCATGAGGGACGCGTAGGCGAGCAGGGTGTTCACGGTGATCGACTTGCCGGAGCGGGTGGCGCCGGCGACCAGGGCGTGCGCGGAGAGGGCGAGGTTGAGCACGATGGGAGTGCCGTCCTCGTCCCACCCCAGCAGCACGTCATCCGTGGAGACGAACTGGCCCGGGCGGCAGGCCGGGGAGCCGTCGGGGCCGAGCAGGGGTGAGCTGATCACTGCTTCCAGGGGTTCGCGCCGGAACCCGCGTGCGACGATCACCCCGGGCTTGGGCTGGGAGATCCGGATGCGCCGCATCCCCCAGGCGTCGCGTAGGCCTTCGTTGGCGTCCTGCCAGGCGCTCAGCCCGACCTGCGGGAGGGCATCCGCGGTGACGGTGACGCCGAACGGGTCGGCTTGGGTGTGCAAGCGCGGCGCCAGCACTCTCGGCTTCGCGGGCGATTCCTGCGGGCTGAGGTGCTGGGGCATGGTGGGCGTGGCGTCTTTGACCACCAGGTCCAGCATCAGGGCCAATCGCTTCCAGCCCCACCTCGGGTGAGCTGAGGGTGCGCTCAGGGACGTCGCATCGTCAGCGTTCCCCCAGCGGCCCCACCGGATCTGTTTCCGGTGGGGCCGCTGGGCTGTTTCAGGGCAGGGGCAGCGACGGTTCCTCGTCGCCCGATCTCCGGAGGCGCCTACCAAGAAACCCGGGAGCGCCAAGGCCAAACGCAAGCGTCACAGGGTGAGCCTTGGTTGGCCCCGGAGGACCCTGGTGCGGCGAAGCTGCCCAACCGGCGAGAGGCCCCTTCCGCGCCGGCCTCGATTCTTCCGGCGACCCGATCCGTATGGTTGCGGAAGCCTGCTCGGCAGCAGGCGTGGTGGTGGCACCGATCGGGCGGCGATCTCGGGGCGCCGAACTGCACGTAGTGTGCTGGAACTCGCGGATATCAGCATTACGTCCGGTGGTGTGGTGACCCTTCATCGGGCGGCGGGCTTGGCAACTCATGAGGGGATGGTTCAATGGCCGTCGAGGCCAGTGAAGCGCGTGCCGTTCTGGACGAGTTCACGCGTGATGGTCGACTGTCGCCGAGCTCCTTGGAGCGGGCGGAGTGGGGGACATGGGACCGGGTCGCACCGGGATGGGTTCTCCTCCTCAGTCTCAAGGCCCTGGTTCTCTTCCGCTGGGAAGAGGGGCGGACGGGACCGGAGCTGCTTCCTGACGTGCCCGCCGGCATGTCGCGCAATGAATCCGACAACCTGATCGAAATGCTGCGCGGCAGCCTCTCGGCTGCCGCGGTCGCCCGGACCACGGGTGGGCTGACGCTCGAACGGGTGCTTTCTCTGTTGGTCTGCGTCATCGCTGACGAAGCGATGACGCACCAGGAGGTCGACACCCTGCTGGAGTCGGCGGTGGCGCTGAATGAGGAAGCCCTGCAGGCCGCGGACCTCTCGCGGCCGCTGTACCGCGGAACCGATGTCGGTCCGTGGGACGTGAGCGAGACGGATTGGGAGGCGATGGGCCTGCTCGATCTCGGTGGGCTGAAGGTGCCGCGCACGGAAGTGAGCAAGGTGGATCTCAATTCGCTCGATTCCGATACCGAGGTACTGGCGGCGGCGGTTCTGTTCCGCGGCACGACCGCCAGCTTGCAGCTCCAAGCCTTCCCGACCTCCTCCGGTGAACCCGGGTGGGGCACGATCTGTGATCGGCTGGAGGCGAACCTGCGGTCTCGCGGTGCCGAGGTCGAGCGGTGGTCCGAGCGGGTGGGCGTCGAGCTCAGGGCTGTGGTTCCGGTCGTGAGTGAAACCCGCGGCCGGGACCGCATGACGGTTCGGTACATCGGGTGCGACGGTCCGGGTTGGGTTCTGAGGGGCGTGATCGGCGGCGCCCCAGCTCTTCCCGGCAGTCGTGACGACTGGGCGTACGGTTGTTTCCAAGGCGTGGTGGTCGATCCGGCCTTCGTGGTGCCGAGCGTGGCTCCCGCCTGGCCGGCCGTCGGCGATCCTTTGAGGTCGCGCGATCGGAGCGGGATCATCCCACTGCGTTTTCCTGAGTGAGCGTTCCGCGCTCTCCCTCCGACGAGCGGCGTGCATGAAGTCATGCACGCCGCTCGTCGGGCTTGCGCTCCGTCCAGTGCCCCGGGGTGTCGGAGCGTGAGGTGATTGTCGGATTGGGTTAGGTTTGCCCCGATATTCGTTTCGGGATTCCGAGAGGGACACTCATGGCGATCGATCTGGACAAGGTGCTCGACAAGGCGTGGGCCGACAAGCCGCTCGCCGAGGTGCTCGCAGCACCCGTCGCCGCGCTCAAGGGCGTCAGCGACGAGGACGGCAAGCTGCTGCACGAGGCGTTCGGGGTCAAGACCGTCGCCGATTTCGGGCAGCTGAAGTACGTCCGGTGGGCGCAGGCCCTCGTCGCGCTGAACCAGACCGTCAAGGCGTAGTGGTCAAGGTCCGCGTACTCGGGGTTCGTGGGCCTGAATGAAAAGAGCCGTCCCCCTCACCCTTCGGCAGGGTGAGGGGGACGGCTCGTGTGACGGGGGAGCGGACTACTCCGACTCGCCCTCCAGGTTGCCCTCCGTGTCCAGGTAGACCTGGCGCAGCGATTCGAGGATGTGCGGGTCCGGCTTCTCCCACATGCCGCGCGACTCGGCCTCCAGCAGGCGCTCCGCGATGCCGTGCAGGGCCCACGGGTTGGCCTCCTCCAGGAAGGCGCGGTTCGTCGGGTCCAGGACGTACGTCTCGGTGAGCTTGTCGTACATCCAGTCCGCGACCACGCCCGTCGTGGCGTCGTAGCCGAAGAGGTAGTCCACCGTCGCCGCGAGCTCGAAGGCGCCCTTGTAACCGTGGCGGCGCATCGCCTCGATCCACTTCGGGTTCACCACGCGGGCGCGGAAGACGCGCGAGGTCTCCTCGACCAGGGTGCGGGTCTTGACCGTCTCCGGGCGGGTGGAGTCGCCGATGTAGGCCTCAGGGGCGGTGCCGCGCAGGGCGCGGACCGTGGCCACCATGCCGCCGTGGTACTGGAAGTAGTCGTCCGAGTCCGCGATGTCGTGCTCGCGGGTGTCCGTGTTCTTCGCCGCGACCGTGATGCGCTTGTAGGCCGTCTCCATCTCGTCCCGGGCGGGGCGGCCTTCCAGGCCCCGGCCGTACGCGTAGCCGCCCCACACCGTGTAGACCTCCGCGAGGTCGGCGTCCGTACGCCAGTCGCGGGAGTCGATCAGCTGGAGGATGCCGGCTCCGTACGTGCCCGGGCGCGAGCCGAAGATACGGGTCGTCGCGCGGCGCTCGTCGCCGTGCTCGGCCAGGTCCGCCTGGGCATGGGCCCGGATGAAGTTGTCCGAGGCGGGCTCGTCCAGGGACGCGGCCAGGCGTACCGCGTCGTCCAGCAGGCCGATGACGTGCGGGAAGGCGTCGCGGAAGAAGCCCGAGATGCGGAGGGTGACGTCGATGCGGGGGCGGCCCAGCTCGTCGAGCGGGATCGGCTCCAGGCCCGTGACGCGGCGCGAGGCCTCGTCCCAGACCGGGCGGATGCCCAGCAGGGAGAGTGCCTCGGCGACGTCGTCGCCGGAGGTGCGCATCGCGCTCGTGCCCCACAGGGACAGGCCGACGGAGGCCGGCCACTCGCCGTTGTCCGTGCGGTAGCGGGTCAGCAGGGACTCGGCCAGGGCCTGGCCCGTCTCCCACGCGAGGCGGGAGGGGACGGCCTTCGGGTCGACCGAGTAGAAGTTGCGGCCGGTCGGCAGGACGTTGACCAGGCCGCGCAGCGGGGAGCCGGAGGGGCCCGCCGGGATGAAGCGGCCGTCGAGGGCGGCGACCACGTGGGCGATCTCGTCCGTGGTGCCGGCCAGGCGCGGGACCACCTCGCGGGCCGCGAAGGACAGGACCGCCGCGACGTCCGCCGGGTGGTCCGCCGCGACCGTGGACACGGCGCCCGGGGACCAGTTCGCGTCCTCCATCGCCTGGACCAGGGCGCGGGCCTGCTCCTCGACCGTGTCCGCGGAGGTACGGGTGGCCTTGGACTCGTCCAGGCCGAGCGCCTCGCGCAGTCCCGGAAGGGCCGTCGTACCGCCCCAGATCTGACGGGCGCGCAGGATCGCGAGGACCAGGTTGACCCGTGCCTCACCGGTCGGCGCGCCGCCCAGGACGTGCAGGCCGTCGCGGATCTGGGCGTCCTTGACCTCGCACAGCCAGCCGTCGACGTGCAGCAGGAAGTCGTCGAAGCCGTCGTCGTCCGGACGCTCCTCCAGACCGAGGTCGTGGTCGAGCTTCGCGGCCTGGATCAGGGTCCAGATCTGGGCGCGGATGGCCGGCAGCTTCGCCGGGTCCATGGCGGAGATCTGGGCGTACTCGTCCAGGTGCTGCTCCAGCCGCGCGATGTCGCCGTACGACTCCGCGCGCGCCATCGGCGGCACCAGGTGGTCGACCAGGGTGGCGTGCACGCGGCGCTTGGCCTGGGTGCCCTCGCCCGGGTCGTTGACCAGGAAGGGGTAGATGAGCGGGAGGTCGCCGAGGGCCGCGTCGGGAGCGCAGGCGGCGGACAGGCCGGCGTTCTTGCCCGGCAGCCACTCCAGGTTGCCGTGCTTGCCCAGGTGGATCATCGCGTCGGCGCCGAAGCCGCCGTCCTGCGCGCGCGCCTGGATCCAGCGGTACGCGGCCAGGTAGTGGTGCGAGGGCGGCAGGTCCGGGTCGTGGTAGATCGCGATCGGGTTCTCGCCGAAGCCGCGCGGCGGCTGGATGAGGATGAGGAGGTTCCCGCGGCGCAGGGCCGCGAGCACGATGTCGCCCTCCGGGTTGGCCGAGCGGTCCACGAACATGTTGCCCGGGGCCTCGCCCCAGTGCTCGGTGACGCTGTCGCGCAGCTCGGCCGGGAGCTCGGCGAACCAGCGCTTGTAGTCGGCCGCCGGGATGCGGACCGGGTTGCGGGCCAGCTGCTCCTCGGTCAGCCAGTCCTGGTCGTGGCCGCCGGCCTCGATCAGGGCGCGGATCAGCTCGTCGCCGTCGCCGGAGACCAGACCGGGGATGTCCTCGGTCGGTCCGAAGTCGTAGCCGCCCGCGATGAGCGTGCGCAGCAGCTCCACGGCGCTGGCCGGGGTGTCCAGGCCGACCGCGTTGCCGATGCGGGAGTGCTTGGTCGGGTACGCGGAGAGGACCAGCGCGACCCTCTTGTCGCGGCGGTCGATGTGCCGCAGGCGGGCGTGGCGTACGGCGATCCCCGCGACCCGGGCGGCCCGCTCGGGGTCGGCCACGTAGGCGGGCAGGCCGTCCTCGTCGAGCTCCTTGAAGGAGAACGGGACGGTGATCAGGCGGCCGTCGAACTCGGGCACCGCGACCTGGGTGGCGGCGTCCAGCGGGGACAGGCCCTCGTCGTTCTCCTCCCAGGCGGCGCGCGAGCCGGTCAGGCACAGGGCCTGCAGGATCGGCACGCCGAGACCGGCGAGCGCGCCCGCGTCCCAGGACTCGTCGTCGCCGCCCGCCGAGGCGGTGGCGGGCTTGGTGCCGCCGGCCGCGAGGACGGTGGTGACGACCGCGTCGGCCGACTCCAGCGCGGCGATCAGCTCCGGCTCGGGGGTGCGCAGGGAGGACACGAACAGGGGCAGGGCCTGGGCGTCGTGGGCCTCGATCGCGTCGCACAGGGCGTGCACGAAGGACGTGTTGCCGCTCATCTGGTGGGCGCGGTAGTAGAGCACGGCGATCCGCGGGCCCGTGGTGGTCCCGGGCGTGCGCTCCAGCGGGCCCCAGGTGGGGGAGGCGGCCGGGGGCTCGAAGCCGTGGCCGGTCAGCAGGACGGTGTCGGAAAGGAACCGGGCCAGCTGCTCCAGGTTGGCCGGGCCGCCGTGCGCGAGGTAGCCGTGGGCCTCGGCCGCGATGCCGATGGGGACCGTGGAGGCCTCCATGAGCTGGGCGTCCGGGGCCTGTTCGCCGGTCAGGACCACGACCGGGCGGGTCTGGCCGGGGGCGAGGAGCAGGTCGAGGCCGTCCTGCCAGGCGCGGAGGCCGCCGAGGAGGCGTACGACGACCAGGTCGACCCCGTCGAGGAGTCCGGGGAGGTCGTCGAGGGGGAGACGGGAGGGGTTCGCGAACCGGTACGGGACGGGGCCGTCCGCCGTGTTCGCTGCGCGGGCGCTGAGCAGATCGGTGTCGGACGTCGACAGCAGCAGGATCATGCGGCGGCAGGCCTTCCTCGGGGTTTCCGCGCCCCGGGCAGTGTGAGGACAGCGGGAGTTCCTGACTCACCCCGGGTGCGGGATCGCTCCGCGGGGTTCACAGTGGCGGGACCGCGCCGGAATCGCACCGGGCTTCCTCCCATGTCGCCGTCCTCGGCGACGGCGGGCCGTATGGTCCGCCGGAAGGTCATCTTAGGGGCGAGTGGCGGGCGGCTCCCGCCGGGGTGGGCGGGGTGGCGTGCGGGGCGCGGCGCCGTTGCCGGGGCTCTGCCCCGGACCCCGCGCCTCAAACGCCGGCGGGGCTGAGGTCGCCTCGAGCGTCGGCGGGGTCGGAATCGCTGGTCGGGGTGGTGACGGACACAGGTCCGGGGGTCGTAATCGTGGGTATGCTCGCGGCCATGCCCCAGCCCCCTTCCCCCGCATCGCGGGACGAACCCGTCATACGGGAGCGCGGTGACGCCTGCCCCGGCGCGCTGCGGCTGCACGCGGCGGACGACGGGTTCCTGGCGCGGGTCCGGCTGCCGGGCGGGCTGCTCACCGTGCGGCAGGCCTCGGTGCTGGCGCTCGCCGCCGACCGGTTCGGCGACGGGCACCTGGAGCTCACCTCGCGCGGCAACGTGCAGCTGCGCGGACTGGCCGACGGGTGCGGCGGCGGGCTCGCGGAGTTGCTGGACGGGGCCGGGCTGCTCCCCGCTCCGAGCCACGAGCGGGTACGGAACATCGTGGCCACGCCGATGTCGGGCCTGGACGGTGCTGACGGCGCTGACCGCCCGGACGGTGCTGACGGCCCGGCGGGCCCGGACGGCCTCGACGCGCCGGCCCTGGCCATGGAGTTCGACCGGCTGCTGTGCGCGAGCCCCTGGGCGGCCGGGCTGTCCGGGCGGTTCCTGTTCGCCTTCGACGACGGGCGTGGGGACGTGGCCTCGCTCGGCCCGGACGTGACCGTCCTCGGTCGCGCCGCCGGCCGGGCGCTCGTCCGGCTCGGCCGCGCCGCCGACGCCGTGGAGCTGGCCGGGCCGGACGCGCCCCGGGCAGCGCTGGCGGCCGCCCGGTACTTCCTCGACGCCGCCGCCGAAGCCGGCACGCAGGCCTGGCGGGTCTCCGAACTGCCTGCCGAACACGCCCTGAGAACAGCCGAGTTCGTCCGGCGCCTCGAGGATGCGGGGATCGCCGCGCATGCCGTCGGCGCCGTGGACTGGCCCTACGCGGCTCCGCCCCGGCCCGGGCCGCACGGCGCGGGCGGGCGCGACCGCGCCACGCTGTGCGTGCTGCCCCCGCTCGGCCGGGTCGGCTCCGCCCAATGGCGGGTGCTGGCGGCGGTCGCGGAGGAGGGGGGCGGCGGGCTGCGCGTCACCCCGTGGCGCAGCGTCGTCCTGCCCTCGGTGAAGACGGACGCCCCCGCCCGCGTCGAGGACGCGGGGCTCGTGATCGCTCCCGACAGCCCCTGGGAGACCGTCACGGCCTGTACGGGGCGGCCCGGTTGCGCGAAATCCCTCGCGGACGTGCGCGCCGACGCGCGGGCCGTCGCCGACCGGGCGCGCGGACCGCTGCCCGTGCACTGGTCCGGCTGCGAGCGCCGCTGCGGCCACCCGCGCGGCACCGCCTGGGTGGACCTGGTCGCCACCGGCGCCGGATACCGGATCACCGCCCCCGGCCGCCCCGTACCCCACGACGTACGGCCCCCCGAACTTGCCGCGGCACTCGCGGACGCCCGCAACGACCCCGACGTAGTGAAGAAATGAGCGAGTACACCGTGTTTGAGTACGAGAAGGACGGCGCGGCCATCTACCGCCAGTCCTTTGCCACGATCCGCGCCGAGGCGGACCTCTCCGGGCTGCCCGACACGGTCGCCCAGGTCGCGGTGCGCATGATCCACGCCTGCGGAATGACCGACCTCCCGCAGGACCTCGGGTACACCCCCGAGGTCGTGCTGCGCGCTCGCGCGGCGCTGGAGGCGGGCGCGCCGATCCTGTGCGACGTGCAGATGGTCGCCAGCGGTGTCACCCGTAAGCGGCTGCCCGCCGACAACGACGTGATCTGCACGCTCTCCGACCCGGCCGTACCGGAGCTCGCCGCGAAGATGGGCACCACGCGCAGTGCCGCCGCCCTGGAGGTCTGGCGCGACCGCGGCCTGCTGGAGGGCTCGGTGATCGCCGTCGGCAACGCGCCGACCGCCCTGTTCCGGCTGCTGGAGATGATCGAGGAGGGCGCCCCGCGCCCCGCCGCCGTCATCGGGGTCCCGGTCGGCTTCATCGGCGCCGCCGAGTCCAAGGACGCACTCGCCGCCCACCCCTCCGGGCTCGACCACCTGATCGTACGCGGCCGGCGCGGCGGCAGCGCGATGGCCGCCGCCGCCGTCAACGCCATTGCGAGCGTGGCCGAATGAGCGCCGCCGAGGCCAAGGGGCGGCTGTACGGGGTCGGGCTCGGCCCCGGCGACCCGTCGCTGATGACCCTGCGCGCCGTCGAGGTGATCGCCGAGGCCGATGTCGTGGCCTACCACAGCGCCCGCCACGGCCGTTCCATCGCCCGCTCGATCGCCGCGAAGCACCTGCGCGCCGACCACGTCGAGGAACCGCTGGTCTACCCGGTCACCACCGAGACCACCGATCACCCCGGCGGCTACCAGGGCGCGATGGAGGAGTTCTACGAGGCCGCGGCCGCCCGCCTCGCCGCCCACCTGGACGCCGGCCGGACCGTCGCCGTCCTCGCCGAGGGCGACCCGCTCTTCTACAGCTCGTACATGCACATGCACAAGCGGCTCGCGGACCGGTACGAGACCGAGGTCATCCCCGGCGTCACCTCGGTGAGCGCAGCCGCCGCCCGGCTCGGCACCCCGCTGGTGGAGGGCGAGGAGGTGCTGACCATCCTCCCCGGCACCCTGCCCGAGGAGGAGCTCACCGCGCGCCTCGCCGCCACCGACTCGGCGGTCGTGATGAAGCTCGGCCGGACCTTCCCCGCCGTGCGCGGCGCGATGGAGAACAGCGGCCGGCTCGCCGAGGCCCGGTACGTCGAGCGCGCCACCATGGCGGGCGAGCGCACCGGCCGCCTCGCCGACACCGACCCGGAGTCCGTGCCGTACTTCGCCGTCGCCGTGGTCCCCAGCCGCATCGGCAACCCGGGCAGCGTGCCGTCCGGCCCGGGCGAGGTCGTCGTCGTCGGCACCGGCCCGGCGGGACCGCTGTGGCTCACCCCGCAGACCCGGCGCGCGCTGGCCGACGCGGAGGTGCTGGTCGGCTACACCACCTACCTGGACCGGGTACCCGTCAGGCCCGGCCAGATCCGGCACGGCTCCGACAACAAGGTGGAGTCGGAGCGCGCCGAGTTCGCCCTCGACCTCGCCCGGCGCGGGCAGCGGGTGGCCGTGGTCTCCGGCGGCGACCCCGGTGTCTTCGCCATGGCCACGGCGGTCCTGGAGGTGGCCGGGCAGGCGGAGTACAAGGACGTGCCGGTACGGGTCCTGCCGGGGGTGACCGCGGCCAACGCGGCGGCCGCCGCGGCCGGCGCCCCGCTGGGCCACGACTACGCCACGATCTCCCTCTCGGACCGGCTCAAGCCCTGGGAGGTCATCGCGGAACGGCTGCGCGCGGCCGCCGCGGCCGACCTGGTGCTGGCCCTCTACAACCCCGGCTCGCGCAGCCGGACCTGGCAGGTGGCCCAGGCCCGTGAGCTGCTGCTGGAGCTGCGCTCGCCCGAGACCCCGGTGGTCGTCGCGCGCGACGTGGGCGGCCCGGCGCAGTCGGTGCGCGTCGTCACGCTCGCCGAACTGGAGCCGTCCGAGGTGGACATGCGCACGATCCTGCTCATCGGCTCCTCGCAGACCCAGCTCACCGACCGGCCCGACGGGTCGCGGATCACGTGGACCCCGCGCCGCTACCCGTGATGACCGGGTGAGGCGGAGCGGAACGTGAGGCAGGCCCGGGGCGAACACCGCACCGGGCCTGCCCGCGTACCCGGGCCGAACGCCTCGGGGTGCCTCAGCCGGCCGCGGGCGCGCCGACTTCCGCTGCCGCGTCACGGGCCAGCCTGAACAGCACGTTCGGACGCAGCGGTCCTTCGGGCGCGTCGGGGTCGTCGAAGTTGCAGGCCGGGTCCCGGGTCATGCCGATCCGCTGCATCACCGCCTGGGAGCGGAGGTTGCCGGCCGTCGTCACGGCGAGGCCGTATCCCCGCCGGTCGAACGCGGCCCGGAACCGCACCACGGAGGCCTCGGACTGCCCGCGGGTGAGCAGGTCGCCCAGGTGTCGGCGCACTTCGGGATCGGCGTTCATCTCCGCCCACGGGTCGAGGTCGGAGTCCCGCCATGGGCGCAGGACGAGGCGGTCGGTGTGCAGTGCGGTCATGCCTCCCACCCGACGTGAGCCCCGCCCTCCGGGCAATCCGTTTTCCCCCAGGGCGGAACCGCTCCGCGCCCGGCGCGCTCCACAGGCGGAGCCGACGGCCCGCCCCGAACGGGGCTAGGCTCGCAGCCAGTCGAGGACGGCCTCGACCGAGTCCGCCTCCGGTACGCCCTGCGGTACCGCAGGGCGGCGCACCACGAGGACCGGGATACCGGCCTCGCGGGCCGCGGTGAGCTTGGGGGCGGTGGCCGAGCCGCCGCTGTCCTTCGTCACCAGGACGTCGATCCGGTGCCGGGCGATCAGCTCCCGCTCGTCGTCGAGGGTGAACGGGCCCCGGGCGAGCAGCACTTCGAGCTGCGGCGGAGCCGGCGCCGCCGGGGGGTCCACCGAACGCACCAGGAACCAGGTGTCGGTGAGGTGCGCGAAGGTGTGCAGGCCCATCCGGCCGGTGGTCAGGAACGCGCGGGAGCCGAGGCCGGGCAGCAGCGCGGCCGCATCGGCGAGGGATTCCGCGAAGGTCCAGTCGTCGCCGGGTTCCGGCGTCCAGCCGGGGCGCCGCAGTGCCAGCAGCGGGACTCCCGTGAGCGCCTGCGCCTCGGCGGCGTGGAAACTCATCCGCTCCGCGAAGGGGTGGGTGGCGTCGATGACGCGGGTGACGTCATGGGCGACGATCCAGGCCGCGAGGCTCGCGATACCGCCGAAGCCGCCGATCCGGGTGTCACCCGGCGGGAGCACGGGCGAGGCGACGCGGCCCGCGAGCGAGGTGGTCACGTGGCACGAGGGGTCGGGGGCCAGTGCCTCCGCGAGGCGGCGGGCCTCCGTGGTGCCGCCGAGGATCAGGACGTGGTGGGCGGGGAGGGGGGACGGTTCAGCAGACATGCCGGTCGCGTTCGGGCGAGTACAGGTGGCTGTCGCGGAACTGCTCCGCGCCGAGCGTGCGGCCCACCATGATGACCGCGGTGCGCACCAGGCCGTGCGCCTTCACCTGCTCGGCGATGTCGGCCAGGGTGCCGCGCAGGATCAGTTCGTCGGGGCGGCTGGCCATCGCCACGACCGCCACCGGGCACTCGGCCCCGTAGTGCGGCAGCAGCTCGTCGACGACCCGGTCCACGTAGCGGGTGGCCAGGTGCAGCACCAGCAGCGCGCCGCTGCGGCCCAGCGTGGCCAGGTCCTCGCCGGGCGGCATCGGGGTGGCCTGCTGGGCGATCCGGGTCAGGATCACCGTCTGCCCGACGGTGGGGACGGTCAGCTCCCGTTTGAGGGCGGCGGCCGCCGCGGCGAAGGCCGGCACGCCCGGGACGACCTCGTAGGGGATGCCGGCCGCGTCGAGCCGCCGCATCTGCTCCGCGACGGCGCTGAAGATCGACGGGTCGCCGGAGTGCAGCCGGGCCACGTCCAGGCCCGCGGCGTGGGCCCGTAGGCATTCGGCGACGATCTCGTCCAGGTTCAGCTGCGAGGTGTCGACCAGCCGCGCGTCCGCGGGGCACTCGGCCAGCAGCTCGGGCGGTACGAGGCTGCCCGCGTACAGGCAGACCGGGGCGGCGGCCAGGGTCCGGGCGCCGCGCACCGTGATCAGATCGGCGGCGCCGGGGCCCGCACCGATGAAGTACACGGTCATGTTCGATCCTTCTCCTCGGTCGACCCGGCGATGGAGCCGTCCGACTTCGTCACTGACCACTGGGTGACCGGCATCGCCTGCCGCCACCCCGTGAAACCGCCGACCGGCACGGCGTGCGCGACGGCGAGCTTCACCAGTTCGCCGCCGTGGCGCCGGTAGCGCTCGGTGAGCGCCGCCTCCGACTCCAGGGTGACGGTGTTGACCACCAGACGGCCGCCGGGGGGCAGCGCGGCCCAGACCGCGTCCAGCAGGCCGGGGGCGGTCAGTCCGCCGCCGATGAAGACGGCGTCCGGGGCCAGCAGCCCGGCCAGTGCCTCCGGTGCGGCGCCGATGACCACGCGCAGGCCGGGTACGCCCAGCGCAGCCGCGTTACGGGTGATGCGCCCGGCCCGTTCCGGAACGCGCTCCACCGTCACGGCCCGGCACGAGGGGTGCGTGCGCATCCACTCGATGCCGATGGAGCCGGAGCCGCCGCCGATGTCCCACAGCAGTTCGCCGGGGGCCGGGGCCAGCGCGCACAGGGTCGCGGCGCGGACGTGGCGCTTGGTGAGCTGCCCGTCGTGTTCGTACGCGGTGTCCGGCAGGCCGGGGGTCGCGCCGAGGCGCGGTGCGTCGTGGGCCGGGTCGCGGCGGCAGTCGAGCGCCACCACGTTCAGGGGGTCGCCGGGCGCGTGGTCCCAGCCGTCGGCGTGCCCCTCGTACGTGTCCTCGCGCTCGGACCCGAGCTGTTCCAGCACCCGCATCCGGCTCGGGCCGAAGCCCCGCTCGCGCAGCAGGGCGGCGATCTCGTTCGGGGATCCCGCTCCGGCGCTGAGCACCAGCACCCGGCGCCCCTCGTGGAGCGCGGCCGCCAGGCGGGCCACCGGGCGGCCGACCACCGTGACCACCTCGGTGTCCTCCACCGGCCAGCCCAGCCGGGCGCAGGCGTAGGAGACCGAGGAGGGATGCGGGTGGACCCGCAGGGACCGCGGCCCGAGCTCCTCGGCGAGAGCGCGGCCGATCCCGTAGAACATGGGGTCGCCGCTGGCCAGTACCGCGATGCGGCGGCCGGCGTGCTCGGCCATCAGCTTCGGCACGGCGGGCCGCAGCGGGCTCGGCCAGGCCACCCGCTCACCGGCGCACTCGGCGGCCGGCAGCAGGTCCAGCTGGCGCGGCCCGCCGATCAGGACCTCGGCCGAGGACAGCGCGGAGCGGCCGGCGCCGGAGAGCCCGGCCCAGCCGTCCGCGCCGAGGCCGACGACCGAAACGGGCAGGGGGGGCGGCGGGGAGCTCACTGCGCGGTTCCTCGGGGACGGGATGGGGAAAGCGGGCGGACCCGCAGCCTACTGGCCTGCGGATCCGGGGTCCGCGCCCACCCTCCGAACACCGTCGGAGCACCCGCCGAACACCCTCCGAACACGCTCCGAGCACCCTGCGGGCCCTCGCGGAGCCACCTCGGACTACCCTCGGTAACCCACCGCTTCACGAGGGAGTCGCCATGCCCGGCTGGAACGCCACGCACATCCCCGACCAGAGCGGCCGGACGGCCGTGGTGACCGGCGCCAACAGCGGCATCGGCTACATCGCCGCCCGCGAGCTCGCCCGGCGCGGCGCCTCGGTCGTGCTGGCCTGCCGCAGCGCGGCCCGCGGCCGGGCCGCCGTGATCCGGCTGCGCGCGGAAGTACCGCGCGCCGAGGCGGAGTTCATGGCGCTGGACCTCGCGGACCTGGCCTCCGTACGGGAGTTCGCCGCCGCCTACGGGAGCCGGTACGGCGTCCTGGACCTGCTGATCAACAACGCCGGTGTGATGGCGCTCCCGTACGGACGGACCGCCGACGGCTTCGAGACGCAGTTCGGGGTCAACCACCTCGGGCACTTCGCCCTGACCGGGCTGCTGCTGCCGCGCCTGCGCGCCGCCGCGCCCGGGGCCCGGATCGTCAACGTCTCCAGCGGCTTCCACGTGCTGGGGCGGATCGACCCCGCCGCGACGGACCTCGCCGACCCGGGCGGCGCGCACGGCTACCGGCGCTGGGTCGCCTACGGCCGCTCCAAGACCGCCAACCTGCTCTTCACGCACGAGCTGTCCCGCCGCTTCACGGCTGCCGGCTCCCCCATCACCGCCGCCGCGGCCCACCCCGGCTACGCCTCCAGCAACCTGCACTCCGGGGCGTCCAAGCTGGAGGGCCCCACCCTCAACTCGCGGGTGGCGGCCTTCGGCAACGCGGTCCTCGCCCAGCCCACCTCCTCGGGCGCGCTGCCCACCCTCTACGCGGCGACCGCGCCCGGGGTCCGGCCGGACGCGTTCATCGGACCTCGGTTCGGCTGGCGCGGGGCGCCCGCGCCGTTCTGGCGGGCCGGGTGGACCCTCGACGACCGGTCCGGCGAGCTGCTGTGGGCCGCCTCCGAGAAGCTGACCGGGGTCTCGTACGCCGCCCTGCCGCGCTGATCCGGCCGAGAGGGTCGCTGCGGGGGCGCCCCATGTGATCCCGTCCGCCCCCGGGTTGCCCCCGGGCGCCCCGAACCGTGCCTGCCCCGCGGCGCCTCGGGCGCAGCAGAATCTGCGGCATGAACGACGACGAGCCGGACAACCACCCAGATCGGGTCAGGCGGGATCGGGTCAGGCGGGATCGGGGCGCAGGGAACGCCAGATGTGGTCGGGGAGGTAGCGGGCGGCCTCGGTGAGGTCGATCTCGTAGGTGCTGGACAGCCAGCGCCGGGCCGCTTCGGCGAGCGGGCCCATGACCAGCACCTCGATCACGGGGGCCGGGAGCGGAGCGATCTCGCCGCGCTGCATGCGCACCCCCAGCCACTGCATGATGGCCGCGAACTTGTCCGCCTTGGCCGCGCCGATCTCCTCTGCGTGCGCCACCAGATAGCCGGAGTAGGCGGAGGCGTGCAGGAACAGCGCTACGTCCCGGTGCTCCTGAGTGAACGTCAGGTAGGCCGTCACCCAAGCGTGCACTCCCGTACGGGCGGTACGGCACCGGGTGAGGGCGGCGACCATGTCGTCGCACAGCTGGTCCATGCATCGGATGTAGAGGGCGGCGGCGAGGCCGTCGAAGCTGCCGAAGTGGTGGTAGAGGCTGCCGAGGCTGACCCCGCTGGCCGAGACGACCGAGTTCACGGTGAAGCCCTGCTGGCCGGATTCGGCGAACACCCGCAGCGCGGTGGTCAGGAGCAGGTCGACGGTGGCCTCGCCGCGTTGCTGCTTTGGAGACATGGTGCGGTCCCGTCGGTCTGCGTCCTGCGCTGCCCGCACTGTGGTGCGCCGGCGCTGCGCGACGAGCCTAGCAACTCCGCCGAACCGGAGGGCCTTTCCGGAGGCACCCACCGGCGTGGGTGGGTCGGTCAGGGTGCGGGGGACGTGGTGGAACGTTCGTACAGGGCGCGCACGCCGTCGCCGAAGCGGACGCTGTACGAGGTCTCCTCGTCGCCGCCCCCGTCCCGGCCGCCGATCACCCCGATAAGGGTGCTGCGGCCCGTCGTCACCGGACCGCCACTGGTGCCGTTGGGCACGTCGGCGCAGTCCAGCCGCACCTGTGTCGGGCCGGCCGCGACGGCGGTGTTCCGGCATTCCAGCGGCTGCTCGGAGAAGTTCGGATAGCCCACGAGCCGGGCCGGCGCGGGCAGCTCGGCCCCGAGGCTCAGGGTCATGGCCCCCGTGACGTCCTCCAGCCGCTGGCCGGGATAGCCGGGCCGGCGCAGCCGGAGGAAGGCGACGTCGTGGTCGGGGTCCTGGTCCTGCGTCCAGCGCGGGTCCACGTCGATCCGGGTCGGCACCCAGATGCCGTACGGAGCCACACTGTCCCGGTAGCCGGGGGCGAAGGCGAGGTTGGTGCGGAAGCCGCCGGCGTACACGCAGTGCGCGGCGGTGGCGATCAGGTCGCCGCCGGGGGAGTGGACCACGACGGCCGAGCAGTGGTGGTCGGGGTCGCCGTCGCCGCCGGGGGAGAACAGGGCGCCGACGGCGGGTTCGGCCGGGGCGGGCCGGGCCTCCAGGGGGTCGGAGGGCTGCCACCCGGCGTACCGCCAGTCCGGCGCCGGGCCGCCGTCGGCGAAGGCCTTGCCGTCCGTGGGCGGTTCCGGGGCGTCCTGGACGATCCCGTCCAGCACGGCGGCCGCCGTCCTGTCGGCGCGTTCCGGGTCCTGCTGGTAGACCCCCTGCGCCGGATCGCCGTCGGCGCGGTTGGCGGCGATGCCCCGCAGCTCCCAGGCGGCGTACCCGACGCCCGCGAGGACCACGGTGCACAGGAGGCCGACGACCATGGATCCCCGTGCGGGGACCCGGCTCCGTCTGCGCTCCCGGTCCCGCCCGTCAACCCTGCCGACCATGTGTTTCTCCCGCCCCAGACGCTTTCCGGCGCTTCGTTCGATGGGGGAGCGGCGGCTCGGGTTCCGGGAACGGGACGTGTCCGTTCTCACAGCCGGCCGCACCGCCGTGTGCACGTCCCCCTCTCGCCTTCCGTGGGTCATCCAACCCCCTTACCCTCCTCGCGACTTGGGATGGACATGATCGACGGCGCGATCGACGGGAGTCCGAAGGATGAGCATGCGGCCCACAACGTCGCCCCCGCCATCGACTCCGCCCGCCCGCCCGCCCGACCGAGGCCCAGGCCCGCGAGCGCCTCGCGCTCCTCGCCGGCCGCCACGCCACGGTGGTCTCCGCCGACTGGTACCCGCTGGCCCGGGTCCTGGGGACGGTGGTGCCGCGCGGCGAGGCCGTCTCCTCCGGATCTTGCCGGGCCGGCGTGCCGAACTCCGCGTTCCATGGCCCGTGTTGCCCGTGCCGGGCTATGGTGCCGGGCGGGGGACGACTGCGCGAGGGGGCCGGGCTGCGATGCGTTTTCTCTTTGTTCACGGTACGGGGGTACGGCGCGAGCGGCACGACCGGCTGTTCGCGCAGGTCCACGAACGGCTGACGGCGAGATTCCCCGACGCTGCCGTCGACTCCTGCTACTGGGGCGACCGGTTCGGCGCGACCCTCGGCGCGGGCGGCCGCTCCGTACCGGGACTGCGCCCCGGCCCTCAGGACGCACCCGACCCCGCGGACGCGGAGACCGCCGAATGGGCGCTGCTGCTCGCCGACCCGCTGTGCGAGCTGCGCGTCCTCGCCGAGGCGGGCCCGCAGGGCGCGGACGGGGACAGCGCGGACGACCCCTTCGCGATGCCCGGCGTACAGTCCGCCGGGGCCCGGGTGCTCGGGCTGCTCGAAGGTCTGCCGCCCGAGCCGCCGCGCACCGGCGACGAGCTCGGCGCCCTGCTGCACGGCACCGGCCTCGCCGCCGACTTCGCCGCCGCCCTGGACTCCACCACCCGTTCCGCCGAAGCCGCCCGGGCCGGCGAGCGCGCCGCCGACGAACCGCAGGCCCGCGAGCTGGCCACCGCCCTCGCCCGGGCCGTGACCGCCGCCGCCCTCGCCGCCGCGGGGGAGGAGGCCGACTGCACCGGAACCGAGCGCGACCGGCTCGTCGAACTGCTCACCGCCCGCCTCGGCGGTGACGGCCGCGTCCCCGGCGCCCGCGTGGCCGCAGTCCTCGGCCGGCTCGCCCTGCGGGTCACCACCCAGCCCCTGCTCAACGCCCGGCGCGGCTCGCTCACCGTCGGCGCCACCCCCGTGCTCGGCGACATCCTGCGCTACCAGTCCCGCGGCCGCGAGCTGCGGGAGTTCCTGCACGAGCGGATCACCGCCGAGCCGGGACCGACCGTACTGATCGGCCACAGCCTCGGCGGGATAGCCCTGGTCGACCTCCTCACCCTCGCCGCAGCCCGCGGCGAGGCCGTCCCCGGGGCGGAGCTGCTGGTCACCGTCGGCTCGCAGGCCCCGTTCCTCTACGAGCTCGGCGCGCTCACCGCGCTCGAACCCGGCGCGAAGCTCCCCTACGGCTTCCCGCGCTGGCTCAACGTCTACGACCGCCACGACGTGCTCGCCTACCTCGCCGGGCCCGTCTTCCCCGGCGACCCGCGCGTCACCGACCACGAGGTCCGCAGCCGGCAGCCCTTCCCCGCCTGCCACAGCGCCTACTGGAAACAGGACTCCCTCTACGCGCGCATCGAACAGGCGGTGGCCGAAGCGGAGATCGGGTGACCCCCGCCGACTTCCTGCCCCCGGCCCTCGGCCCGCAGCGCACCTTCGCGCTCGTCGCCGGCGTCGAGCGCTACGAGATCAGCCCCCGCTGGAACCTGCGCGGTCCGGCCCGCGACGCCCTGCGCTTCGCCCGGTGGCTGACCGGCCCGGCCGAGGTGCCGCCCGGCAACGTCCGGCTGCTGCTCTCACCGCTCGAGGACCCCGACGCCCTCGACTGGCCGGACTCCCCGGGCATGGCCGCCCTGCGCAGCGCGTACCGGCCGGCGACCGAGCAACACGTGAAGGCGGCGCTGCTCGACGAGCTCCCGAAGTGCGACGGAGACCTGCTGTGGATCTTCTGGGCCGGACACGGCTACCTCGGGCCGCGCCAGGAGCTGATGCTGCCCTGCGCCGACGCCAGCAGCGGCCTGATCAGGCACCTCAACCTCGACTCGGCGCTGCGCTGGTGGCGCACCGACCTGGTCGGACAGCGCAGCTTCCCGCTCCAGGCCGCACTCGTCGACTCCTGCCGGGTCGACGCGCCCCGCGACGCCCGGTGGAACTTCGGCAACAACGACTACGGCGGAGGGAGTACGGTCCCGGGCCGCCGGCAGTTCCGGCTGTACGCCTCCCGCGAGGGCGAGGTCGCCCGGAACGATCCCGAGCGCGGAGCCGGCCGGTTCACCGAGGCCCTGCTCGGCGAACTCGGGGGCCGGTCCGTCCGGGAGAGTGTCAGCGGCCTGCCCGGCGCCGCCCTCAGCATCCACCGCTCCTTCCAGGAACTGCGCGAGCGCGGCGAGGGCTGGCAGCTGCCCCAGTTCATCGTGGACCGGAACTGGGACGCCTGCTCCTTCCTCGACGACGAGCTGTCCGGCGCCGGACCGGCCGGGGCGGCCCGCCTCGACCAGGAGGCCTGGGACGCGCTCGGCGAGCTCTTCGAGGGCCGCGAACTGCCGCGCTGCGCCTACGAGGCCTACGCCTGGGCGTTCAAGGCGGCCGGCTGCACCACCCCGGCGCGCGGCGGCCTGCCCGGGGACGACCTGCTGGAGGTGGTCCAGGACCTGGACGAACGCCAGGGCGGGTGCGACGGGATGCCGCTGGCCGTGCCCTTCGTACGGTTCCTCGCGGACCGGGCCGCCGCCGCGGGCGACGTGCGCTGGGCGGACCGGCTGACGGACTGGGTGCGCGCGACCCGCGAACGCCTCGCCCTGCCGGTGCTGCGGCCGCCCCCGCCCCCGGCCCGCCGCAAGGTCCTGCACGTTCGGCTGGAGACGCCGCCGGGCGGCGAGTCCGGGTTCCTGGCCCGGATGTGGCTGCGGGGCGAACGCATGCAGCACATATGGGAGTCGGAGGGTCAGCCGGTACCGCTGGACGAGGTACGGGAGGAACTCGTCCGGCAACTCGCCCTTGCCGGAGGCGCGTCGGGACCCGGCGCCGCGGCCGGGCAGCAGATGCACGAGGCGGTGGACCGCGTCGAGTTCCACGTGCCGTACGAACTGCTGGACGCCGACTTCGACCAGTGGCAGGTACCCCGCGGCCCGGTCGGCCGGCGCCGCGCCCTCGGCCTGCTCCACCAGGTGGTGGTGCGTTGCCCGGACGAGCGGGCCGACACCCGTGCCGAGTGGCACGCCACCTGGCGCTGGCTCCACGACCGGGGCGGCCGGCACCCCGATGCCGTACGGGTCGTGACGGACGCCGAGGTCACGGACACGCTCGGCATGGAACTGGCCGCCGGGCCGGAGCCCGCCTGCGTGCTCGCCCACACGACGGCCGCCCCGCACTCCGGACTGCTGGAGGCCGTACTCGAAGGCGGTCTCCCGGTGGCCGTGTGGCGGCGCGGGGGCGGCGCACCCGCCACCGCCCTCCTCGACCTGCTGGCCCCGGCCGGGCCGGACGGCCGCCCCGACCCCGGCGCACTGGACGTACTCGCCCTGCCCGCACGCGTGCGGGAGGTGCGCCGGGCGGCCGTCGGCGCGGCCGCGGGAGCCGCGCGCGCCCACCAACCACCCGCAGGGGGAGACCGGTTGGTACTCCTGTGGGACGATCCCGACGACATGCCGGGCCTGCGGTCCCTGGCCTGACCCCCGACCCCCCGACCCCCGACCCCCGACCACCGACGGACGGCGAAACCGAAGATGGAGGCAGAGGCAGTGGCGAAGGACTGGTGGCTGTACCACGGGAACGGCGAGGGCGCGGCCCGGCGCGCCCGCCTGGAGGCCGGATCCCCGCCACCCTGGCGGGACTTCGGCGGCGCGCTCGACCCGGGATACGCGCCGCCCGGGTGCGCGGGAGAGGCCTGGCAGCGCACGGCGGGGCGCGGCGAGGGATACGTACCCGACGAGCCGGAGAAGGACGTCGTCAACACGGCCCTGCACCTGCGCAGGCCGCTGCTGGTCACCGGAAAACCGGGCGTCGGCAAGTCCACCCTCGCCTACAGCATCGCCGCCGACCTGAACCTGGGGCCCGTCCTGCACTGGCCGATCACCAGCCGGACCGTACTGCGCGACGGGCTGTACCTGTACGACGCCGTCGGGCGCCTCCAGGAGGCCGGGATGGAGCAGCTGCGCACGCCGGGCGGGCTGCCCGCCGCCGGGACCGCAGCCGCGACCGCCGCCGGGACCGCAGCCGCGACCGCGACGGGGGCCGCCGCGGGGGCGCCCGTGGAGGACACCCCCTCCGCGCCCTCGATCTCCCGCTACCTGCGCCTCGGACCGCTCGGCACCGCCCTGCTGCCGCAGGACCGGCCCCGCGTGCTGCTCGTCGACGAGATCGACAAGAGCGACATCGACCTCCCCGGCGACCTCCTCACCGTCTTCGAGGACGGCGGCTTCCTGATCCCCGAACTTGCCCGCCTCGCCCAGGAGGACCCCGCCGTCGCCATCGGCACCGACGACGACCCCGACGCGGTCGTACGGATCACCCAGGGCCGCGTCCAGTGCCGCTACTTCCCCATCGTCGTCCTCACCAGCAACGGCGAACGCGACTTCCCGCCCGCCTTCCTGCGCCGCTGCGTCCGCCTCCACCTGGAGCCGCCCGGACCGGACAAACTCGCCCGGATCGTGCGCCGTCGGCTCGGGGTCGACGTAGCGTCCGGCGAGGAGTACCAGGACCTCGTCCGGGCCTTCCTCGACCGCGGCGAGGACGGGGACCTGGCCACCGACCAGCTCCTCAACGCGATCCAGCTCCGCCTCGCCGGCGCCTGGTCCGCGCCCGCGGACCGCGAACGCTTCCTCGACACCGTCATGCAGCACCTGACCGGGCCCACGGCGTGATCGAGAAGCTGCTCGCGGCCCTCGCCGACGGCGCCGACGGCAGCGTTCCGTACGCCGGCCTCGGCGCGGAGGAGATCGCCGACATCCTGTGGCTGGCGGCCCGGGTCGATCCGGGCGGAGCCCGTACGCCCGCGGACCCCGGCGCCGCCGGCCCGCCGGGCCGGCCGCCACCGCTGCCCGACACCCCGTCACCCGGGGCCGCGGGGCCCCTGCCCGAGCCGGGCACCCCGGCCGGGGCAGAGCCGGTCCAGTTCTTCCCGGCCGCCCGGCGCGACCCGGACGGGCAACCGGCCGAGGACGGCGCCGGGCGCCGGGGTTCCCCCCTGCGACTGCCCCGGGCCGCCTCCCTCGACGACCCGCTCGCCCTCATGCGCGCGCTGCGGCCCGTCGGCCGGCGCTCCATCGGCGGGCCGGGGGAGGAACTGGACGAGCAGCTCACCGTGGAACGCAGCATCGAGCGCATGGTGACCACCCCGGTCCTGCGCCCCGCCGAGAGCCGCTGGCTGGATCTGGCACTGGTCGTCGACACCCACCACTCCATGCTGCTCTGGTCCGACCACGTGGACGAGGTGCGCCGGGCCCTGACCCGCAGCGGGGTCTTCCGTGACGTCCGCACCTGGCACCTGACCGGCACCGCAGCCGGCGCCACCCCGATGGTCACGCGCGGCCACGGCGGTCCGCCCCGCACCCCCCTGGAACTGGCCGACCCCGCGGGCCGCCGACTGATCCTCGTACTCTCCGACACCGTGGCGGGCGGCTGGCGGGAGGCCCCCGTACAGGGCGTGCTCCGGCGCTGGTGCGCGCACAACGCCGTGGCCGTCCTCAACGTCCTGCCCGAACGCCTCTGGACGCGCGGCGCCGTCCGGCCCGTCCCCTTCGCCCTCCGCGCCGAACGGCCGGCCGCCGCCGTCCGCTCCTGGCAGCGGATCCCGGTCGCCCGCCGCGCCGGCCGCCGCCGGGCCGCGGCGGCCGTCGTCCCGGTCGTCGGCGTCGCCTCCGGCAGCCTGGCCCGGCTGGTGCGGGTGGTCTCCGGGGACGGCCGGTGGCGGCGCCTGGCCTGCCTGCGCCTGGACGCGACGGCCGGCACCGCGGCCACCCCGGCGGATCCCGCCCCCGGCGGCGGGCGCAGCGCCCTGGACGTGGTGGAGCACTTCCGGGCGAACGCTTCCCCGACGGCCCAGCAACTCGCCGCCCACCTGGCCGCCGTACCCCTCACCCTGCCCGTGATGACCCTGGTCCGGCGCTCCCTGCTGCGCGACTCGGAGCACGGCCACCTGGCGGAGGTCGCCCTCGGCGGGCTCTTCGAGGAGTGGGGGGACGAACAGGACCCTTCGGAGATGGAGTTCCAGTTCCTGCCCGGCGTACGGGAGACCCTGCTCGGCTCGCAGCTGCGCGGGGACGTGGCCGCCGTACGGGAGCTGGTGCGGCGCCGCGTCTGGGAGTTCATGTCCCGCAACCGGCGCACGGGCCCGGCCTTCTCCGCGACCCGCGTCACCACGGGCCGGGAGGGCAGCCGCCGGGTGGCGGAGGACGCCCTGCCGTTCGCGGTGCGGCCTGCGCGGGATCCGGGCCTGGCCGACCGGGTCGTCCGGGTCCGCTACGACGCGCTGCCCGAACCGCAGGAGGTCGGCACCCTGCTGACGCCGCGACTCGTGCTCACGGTCGCCGACGCGCAGCCGCCGCCGGGCGCGGTGGCCTGGGTGCGGCCCGGCGACCGGGAGATCCCCTGCCGCACGGTGTGGTCGGACGACGCGGCGCCCAGGATGCTGCTGCTCCAGGCCGACGAGGACCTGGTGGACCCCGCCGTGTGCGCCGAGCCGCTGCGGCTGCTGACGGCGGAGGGCCACCACGGCCCGGACCGCCTGCGGATCGACGGCCGCACCGACGAGGGAGACCCGGTCGCACTGACGGGCGCGGCGGCCCCGCACGACGGCGCCCGCAACGGCGAACTCGTCCGGCTCTCCGCGGAACCGGAGAGCTGGACGCACTTCCGGGGCGGCCCGGTCTCCGTGAACGGCATGCTCGCCGGCGTGGTGCACACGGTCTGGCCCAACCGCATGGTGTTCCTGCTGACCGACGCCCTGCTGGAACAACCGGACTTCCGCGCGGTGCTGGAGGGTGCCGGGCAGTCGCACGACACGGCCACCGGGGTGTGTCTGGCGGTGCAGCCCGGCGCCGACGGCATCGTCCCGATCGGGAGCTCGCCGCAGGCGGAGCTGAGGGAGATGCTCGTCGAGCTCATGACGGACACGGGCGTCAGCGGGCGGCTGGTCGAGAGCGAGGCGGATGCGCCCGTTCTCCTCGAACTGGGTGCGCCGGGTGCCCATGCCAAGGCGGGCCGGCTCCTGTCGGAACTGCCCGGCGCACTGGCCCGGCACCGGTACCGGCGGATGGACGGCGTCCAGCCCACCCTCGGCGTGGCCGTGGGCACCGGGACGGCGGAGACCCTCCGGCTCTCCCGGCACCCCGCGATCGTCGGGCTGCTGCGGCGGACCGAACCCGCCGGGGCCCTCGTACTCGCTCTCTCCCACCGGCTGCACGGAGATCTGGACGGTCTGTTCGGGTCCCCCGCCCGGCTTCCCCTGGAGCGGCTGGGCGCGGCCGACGAGGGATGGGTGTGCCCCGCCGACCATCCGCCCGCCGCCTTCCTCGGGCAGGTGCTGATGGAGGCGGGCGCGTTGCTGGAGCAGGCCGTGGACTGGCCGGTCTGCGGAGTCGGCGCCGCCCCGGCCGACCCGTGGGGCTGCATCGGGATCCGGCTGCCCGGGTACGAGCGGTGCCTGGCGCACGTGGACGACGAGCAGCGGCGGGCCCACCTCGGGACGCTGTCACCGGGAGCGCCGGTCGACTTCCGCGGGACCACTTTCGATCACGGTCTGCTCCCGCAGCTCCTGGCGGCACTGGAGCGGTACGGCTCGCCCGCACGGCTGGGAGCGGCCGCCTTCGACCGGGCGTTCTTCGTGGACAGCTGGAACCGGGTGGACGTCGAGTTCGGGGACCGCGCCTCCTTCGTACGGGCCGTCTTCGGCAGCCGAGCCGCATTCGTGGGGGCGACCTTCGCGGGACCGGTCTCCTTCGACGGTGCCGTGTTCCAGGGCGGCAGCGCCTTCGACCGGAGCCGTTTCCACGGGGCGAGCCGGTTCCGTCGTACGGTTTTCCGCGGCCCGGCGGCGTACACGAACGCCGTGTTCCAGGGGGACGTGTCCTTCGCGCGGGCCGTGCTGGAGGACGCGGCGGACCTGAGCGCCATGCACGTGACCGGGACGGCCGACTTCTCACGGACCGCTTTCGGCGGCCTGGTCAGGCTGAGCGGGACCAGGTTCGTCGGGTCCGTCTCCTTCGCCTCCGCGACCTGGGAACGCGAACTGATGAGCTCCGATGCCACGTTCGAGGAGTCGGCCGACTTCCGCAACGCCATGTTCCGGGGCGGGGTCCACTTCCAGGGCGTGCGCTTCAAAAGGGACCCCGAACCCCCTCTCCCCGGCTGGCCGGACCGCTGGAGCGTCGAGCACCTTCCGCACGGCGCCCGGAACATCCGGCTGATCGCTCGCGGCGACACCTGACCGGGCGCCGGCACCGAACTCAGGCCCCGGTGTGCGAGGCCTCCAGATGCCGCTCCGGCCGCTCGGCGGCCACCGGCAGACCGGCCTCGATCTCGTCCAGGGCCCGGCGGGCCGTGGCGATCCGGGCCCGGACGTCGGGGTCCGTGTCCGATGCCGCGGCGCGATTCGCCTCGTCCTCCATCTCGCGTGCCTCGTCGAGGGAGTTGAGGACGACCCCGATGAGTACGTTCACCAGCACGAAGGAGGCCAGCAGCGCGTACGAGGCGTAGTAGATGATGCTCAGCCGGGAGATCTGCAGTCCCGCGCGGACCGCGTCGGTCAGCCCGTCGAGCGTGGTCAGCAGGAAGAGAGTGAGCATGGCGCGCCCCACCGAGCCGTAGTGCCCGGGGTCGGACTTCGCGAAGCAGACCCAGCCGACCATGGCGTACACGTACAGCACCAGCGCGCCGACGAAGAGGAAGCTGGCGGTGCCCGGCAGGCTGCGGCCGACGGCGACCAGCAGGATGCGCAGGTGCGGCAGGAAGCGGGCGGTGCGCAGGACGCGCGCGAGGCGCAGCAACCGCAGCAGGGTGGTGTTCTCGCGGACGAGCGGGATGAAGGCGGAGGCCACGACCGCGAGGTCGAAGAGGTTCCACGGGTCGCGGAAGAATGCTTTCGGCCGATCGGCGCAGGCGCCCACGCGCAGCATCATCTCCAGGGTGAACAGGGCCAGGCAGCAGTTCTCCGCGCCCTGGAGTACGAGCCGGTACTCCCCGGCCAGCCCGCTGTACGTCTCCACCCCCATCAGCGCGGCGTTGAACAGGATCGCGCAGAAGACGACCATCCCGAAGGCGGGGGCCTCCGTGGCCACCCGGCATCGGGCTGCCAGCTTCATCCGGCCACGTCCGGCCGGCTTCGGGTTTCTCATGGTGCTCCTCGTACTCGCGTCTGAGCCGCGGGCGAAACGGCGGCCCAGCCTTCTAACGCCCCACTGCCGATCGGGTTTCACCACTTTCCGCCGTCAATGCGCCGTACTGCGCCGGGGGGACCGCGCCGGGGCTCTCGGGGCAGCGGGTGCAGGTCGCAGCGCCCGTTCCGTTCCCGACCGCCTGCTCCGACCGGCCCGCCCCCGGCCCGCGTCAAGTGCGTTGCGTGAACAGTCGGTTGATCTGCGCATGAGGTGACCCTTCGGCGCATATGCTCGCTTCGTACACCCGCATGACGTACATCCGTACGTCGTGCAGCTGTGCTTCCGCATGCCTCGCAGCCGTAAGGGGACCGCGCCGTGAGTGTCCGTATCCAACCCTCCTCCCAAGTGGACGAGAGCGCCGAACTCGGTGAGGGAACCACGATCTGGGATCTGGCGCAGATCCGCGAGGAGGCCCGGCTCGGCCGCGGCTGCATCGTGGGACGCGGGGCGTACGTGGGGCCGGGCGTGCGGATCGGCGATCACGTGAAGCTGCAGAACTACGCGCTCGTCTACGAGCCCGCGGAACTGGGCGACGGGGTGTTCATCGGCCCCGCGGCGGTGCTCACCAACGACTTCTACCCGCGTGCGGTCGACCCGGAGGGCCGGATCAAGCGCGACGGCGACTGGGAGGCCGCCGGGGTGGTGGTCGCCGAGGGGGCCTCGCTGGGGGCCCGTTCGGTGTGCGTGGCCGGGGTGCGCGTCGGGCGCTGGGCGCTCGTCGCGGCCGGGGCCGTGGTGTCCAAGGACGTGCCGGACTTCGCGCTCGTCGCGGGCGTGCCGGCCCGGCGCATCGGCTGGGTGGGGCGGGCCGGGGTCCGGCTGGTGGAGCGCGAGGGTGAGCCGGGCACCTGGGAGTGCCCGCGCACCGGAGCGCTGCACGACGAGAAGGACGGGACGCTCATCGAGCGAACCTGACGGAATGTCGGCGATTTAGGGCACCGGCATTTCCTCAAAACCACAATCAACGAACATCCGCGGGCATAACGTGTCCCTGCACACGGGATCTGAGCAGGCAACAGGCCATGTTCAGTGGGGGGTTGTGTACGACGCGGGCACCGATGGCAGTGCCGTGTCCGGCGTGGATCCACCACGCCCGACGACACTGCCGATCACACGTGTCCCGGTCCGAGGCATCGCTGGGGGGATCCAGACGCCGGCTCCGGACGGTTCGTGCCATCGGCGTGACATCGCCGCGGGCACGGACGCCGTCATGCGCAGTCCCCCTCCACGGAGCGACGACCGCCAGGTCCGTCCGAGGAGAACGATCAGAGGGGGTAGGTGTGTTGGAGCCGTACAGCTCGGACATACGGGGTGCGGGGAGCACCAGGGGATTCGGGATGGGGACCCGATGAACACCACACGATTAGAAGCACTGGCTCACGAGGACGCGTCGTTGCACGCCCTCGCCGAGCGGCTGCTCGCGCTGGCCGAGGCGGGGCTGCCCGCGATGTACCTGCCGGACGCCGAGAACTTCGTCTTCACCAGGGCGGGAGTGATCTCGCCCGACGGCACCCGCGGCCTGGAGCAGCGGGGAACGAGCACCCGGTACGCGGCCATCACCGCGCTCGGCGCCCGCTTCCTGCCCGAGGACCGCCAGCGGGCCCTCTTCGGCGGGCGCTCCGCCGCAGAGTTCACGGGCGTGCTCGTGGAGCGGCTGCCGGGGGTGGTGAACCTCGGCGACGCGGCGCTCATCGCCTGGGCCGCCGCGGAGACCGGCCACCCCAAACTGGCCGACGCGCTCGACCGGGTGGCCGCGCTGGACGTACCCGGCCGTCCGCAGTACACGGTCGAGGCGGCCTGGGTGCTCTCCGCCCTCACCGCCGCCCGCGCCGTGCTGGACGTGGAGGACCGCCTCGCGGTGGCCCGCGGGCGGCTGCTCGCGGCGAGGGTCGGCGACAGCCCGCTCTTCCCGCACGCCACCGCACCCGGCCTGGTCCCCGGCTACCGGTCCCACGTGGCCTGTTTCGCCGACCAGACCTATCCGCTGCAGGCACTGGCCCGGCTGCACGCGAGCGGGGACGACCCGGAGGCCCTCGCGGCCGCCGACGCCTGCGCCGCCCGCATCTGCCGGCTGCAGGGCGACGGCGGACAGTGGTGGTGGCACTACGACGCCCGCGAGGGCGGCGTGGTGGAGGGCTACCCGGTCTACAGCGTGCACCAGCACGCGATGGCGCCCACCGCCCTGTTCGACCTGGCCGAGGCCGGGGGAACGGACTTCGGCGCGGCGATCCGGCGCGGGCTGCGCTGGATGACCGACGTGCCCGAACTCGCCGATCCCACCGGGAACCCGCGGGAGCCGATCATCCGCGAGGACTTCGGCGTGACCTGGCGCAAGGTGTACCGCGGCGACCCCAAGAAGGCCGTCCGGGCCGCCCGCGGGCTCACCACCCGGGTGGCACCGCACGCCCGCCTCGCACCGCTCGACCGGATCTTCCGGCCGGGCGCGGTGGACCGCGAGTGCCGTCCGTACGAGTTCGGCTGGATGCTCTTCGCCTGGCTCGGAGGGCCCCGCAGATGACACGACGGCAGACCCTCTTCGGGGTCCCGCTCGACCCCCTGACCATGGACGAGACCGTGCAGCGCTGCCTGGACGCGGTGCGGCGCGGAGAACAGATCGAGATCGGCATGGTCAACGCGGCCAAGCTGGTCAACATGCGGCGCGACCCCATGCTCGCCGAGGCGGTCGCCGGCTGCGACCTGGTCCTGGCCGACGGCCAGGCGGTGGTCTGGGCCGGCCGGGTGCTGGGCGTCCGGCTGCCCGAACGGGTGGCGGGAATCGACCTGTTCATGCGACTGCTGGACGCTGCCGAGGTGGCGGACATCCCCGTCTACCTGCTCGGCGCCCAGGAGGACGTCCTGGAGATGATGCTCGGGCAGATCTCCGAGCGCTTCCCGAAACTGCGGGTGGCCGGCAGCCGCAACGGCTACTTCGGCGACGGTGACCAGGAGGCCATCGCCGACGCCATTGCCGACAGCCGGGCGCGGCTGCTCTTCCTCGGCATGACCTCGCCCAAGAAGGAGATCTTCACCGCCGGCTACGGCAAGCGCACCGGCGCCCACGTGGTCCACGGCGTCGGCGGCTCCTTCGACATCCTCGCCGGCATCACCAAGCGAGCCCCCGTGGTCTGGCAGCGGATGGGACTCGAATGGTTCTACCGCACCCTCCAGGAGCCGCGCCGTCTCGGCAAGCGCTACCTCACCACCAACGCCGCCTTCCTCGTCATGACGGTCCGGGAACTCATCCACCGCACACCGTCCGCCCCTTCCGCGAACAGGAGTTACTGATGCGCGTCGTCGTCGTGGGACAGGGATACGTCGGACTGCCGCTGGCCATCCGGGCCGCCGAGGTCGGACACCAGGTGATCGGATACGACGTGGACACCCGGCGGGTCAAGAGCCTCGCCGCCGGTGAGTCGTACGTGGAGGACGTCTCCTCCGAACGGCTGGCCCGCGCGCTGGCGCGCGGCACCTACCGCCCCAGCGAACTGGCCCGGGACTGCGGCGGCTTCGACGTCGCCGTCGTCACCGTCCCGACACCCTTACAGGACGGAGCCCCCGACCTGCGCTACATCGAGGAGTCGGCGCACACCCTGGCCCGCTTCCTGCGCCCGGGTGCCACCGTCATCCTGGAGTCCACCACCTACCCGGGCACCACCGAGGAGCTGTTCGCGCCGATCCTGGAGGACGGCTCCGGGCTCACCGCGGGGGCCGACTTCCACCTCGGCTACAGTCCCGAGCGGATCGACCCGGGCAACACCGTCTGGGGCTTCCAGCAGACCCCCAAGGTGGTGTCCGGCGTCGACGCCCGGTCCCTGAAGGCCATCGAGGCCTTCTACGGGGATCTCGTCGACACCACCGTGCCGGTGCGCTCCCCCAAGGAGGCCGAGCTGGCCAAACTGCTGGAGAACACCTTCCGGCACGTGAACATCGCCCTCGTCAACGAGATCGCCATGTTCGCCCGGCACCTGGACATCGACGTCTGGCAGGCCATCGAGGCGGCCTCCAGCAAGCCCTTCGGCTTCATGAAGTTCACCCCCGGCCCGGGCGTCGGCGGCCACTGCCTGCCCATCGACCCCTCGTACCTCAACTGGCGGGTGCAGCGCGAGCTCGGCCAGAACTTCCGCTTCGTGGAACTCGCCAACGACATCAACAACCACATGCCCGAGTACGTGACGAGGCGCGTGATCGACGCGCTCAACGCCAAGCGCCGCTCGGTCAACGGCTCCAAGATCCTGCTGCTGGGCCTCGCCTACAAGAAGAACACCGGCGACGCCCGGGAGTCGCCCGCCGTCCGCATCGCGAAGCTCCTCCTCGACATGGGCGCCAAGGTCCGCGCGGCCGACCCCCACGTGGTGGAGAGCATCAAGGTCGACGCCCGTCTCGTGCGGGTCGAGCCGACCCGCAAGGAACTGGCGGCGGCCGACGTGGTGGTCCTGCTCACCGACCACGACTCCTTCGACTACCAGCTGGTCACCGAGCACGCCTCCTTCGTCCTCGACTGCCGCAACCGGGTCTCCGGACCCACCGTGGAGGTGCTCTGACCCCGTGACCAGGATCGTCTGCGTGGCCGGAGCCCGGCCCAACTACATGAAGATCAAGCCGGTGATGGACGCACTGGAGCGCCGCGGCGCCGAGGTGATCCTCGTCCACACCGGACAGCACTACGACGAGTCCATGAACGACGTGTTCTTCCGCGACCTCGGCATCCGGCCGCCCGACCGCTACCTGGGCGCCGGATCCGGCAGCCACGCGCAGCAGACGGGGCGGGTCATGGCCGCCTTCGAGCCGCTGCTCGACGAACTGGCCCCGGACGCCGTCGTGGTGGTCGGCGACATCAACTCCACCCTGGCCTGCGCCCTGGTCACCGCGAAGGCCGGCCCGCTGCTGGCCCATGTGGAGGCCGGGCTGCGCAGCCGTGACTGGAGCATGCCGGAGGAGGTCAACCGGGTCGCCACCGACCGGCTCAGCGACTACCTGCTGGCGCCCTCGCCCGACGCCGCCGTGAACCTGCGCGCGGAGGGCTACCGGGAGGACCAGATCCATGTCGTCGGCAACGTCATGATCGACACCCTCCTCGCCAACCTGGACCGGGCCCGGCAGTCGGACATCCTGGACCGGTACGGGCTCACCCGCGGCGGATACGGCCTGGTCACCCTGCACCGGCCGGCGAACGTCGACGACCCCGGGGCGCTGCGCGGCCTGCTGAAGGCCCTGGGCGAGATCGCCGACCGCTGTCCACTGCTGCTGCCCGTGCACCCGCGGGCCGCCGAGCGGCTGGCCGAGCTGGGCGTGCCCGGCGGCATCCGGACCGTACCGGCCGCCGGGTACCTCGACTTCATCGCCCTGCAGGACTCCGCCCGCGTGGTGCTCACCGACTCCGGGGGCATCCAGGAGGAGACCACCGCGCTGGGGGTGCCCTGCGTGACCCTGCGGGAGAACACCGAGCGCCCCATCACGGTGGAGGAGGGCACGAACGTGCTGGCGGGCACGGATCCGGAGCGCATCACGGCCACCGTGAACCGGGTCCTCGACGATCCGCCCCCGCCGCGCTGCCCCGAACTCTGGGACGGCCGGGCGAGCGAGCGGATCGCCGCGGTCCTGCTCGACGGGCCGCCCGCGCATTCCCGGCCGCGCCCGACCGACCTCGTGTCGCGCGGGCCGGCCACCGATCGACAGCACGTGCTGTAAACGCAATTCGAAGGGGAAGACCATGGATCTCGCGGAGATCTGGCGGGTCATGCGCAGGCGCTGGTACGTGCTGCTGCCCGGACTGCTGATCACGGCGGCGCTCACCGCTGCCGTGTACCTGCTGGTTCCGGTGGAGTACCGGTCGCAGAGCACGGTGACCCTGCTGAACTCGAAGAAGGCCACGGTGGCCTTCGACGGCAACCCCTTCCTGAGCACCCAGGCCTCGCTCACCGGAATGGCCGACGGCCTGGCCCGCAACCTCAACTCCGACGACTCCAAGGCCGACCTCAAGGCCCTGGGCGTCACCGGAGTGCACGAGGCGAAGATCGCCGACAACGCGCTGGGCCCCTACATGTGGCTCAGCGTCGTCGGGACCGACCCGGCCGCCGTGCTGAAGTCGGACGAGATCCTCACCACGTACGCCGAGAAGCGGCTGCTGGAGTTCCAGAACCAGCAGTCCGTGACCCCCGACGCCATGATCCGGATGGCCACGATCGTGCCTCCCCAGAAGCCCGAGGCGCAGACCAAGGCCAGGCTCCAGTTCCTGGTCATGGCGGGTGCAGTGGGCTTCGTACTCAGCCTGGTGGCCACCTTCTTCGTGGAGGCCCGGCGGCGCCGGGGGGCAGCGGCCGGCAAGCACCGGCCCGCCCCGGGCGAGGGCGGCGAACAGGCCGCCCGCGACGCCGGTGACCCGACGGCCACCCTGCGCATGACCGTCGCCCACCCGGCCGGCTCCGGCGCGGCCGGCTCCCGTACGTCCGGATCGTCGTGACCGGCCCCGCGGCGGACACCGAGAGCGCCGCCCCGGCAGCGCCCTCGCTGGGGCGCAAGGTCGGCTCCGCAGCCAAGTGGAGCCTGATCAACACCGTGGTCATGCGCCTCGGCAACTTCGCGACCGGCATCGTCCTGGCCCGCTTCTTCCTCGGCCCCGAGGCCTGGGGCGTGTACGGCATCGCCCAGACCGTCCTGCTGGTCCTCCTCTCCGCCAACGAACTCGGCGTCTCGCTGGCGATCGTGCGCTGGGAGGGCGACCCGCGCCGCTTCGCCCCGACCGTCCTCACCCTCAGCGCCGTCTCCAGCTGCCTGCTCTACGCGGTGCTGTTCGCGGTCGCCCCCGCGGTGGCCGGGGTGCTCGGCTCACCGGAAGCATCCGGGGTCCTGCGCGTGATGTGCCTGTGCGTGGTCCTCGACGGCCTCTCCCAGGTGCCCGCCGGCTTCCTCACCCGGGAGTTCGCACAGGGCCGGCGGATGGCCGTCGACGGCCTCAACTTCGTCCTCAGCACCGCCGTGACCCTGCTCCTCGCCGTCGAGGGCTGGGGAGCGATGAGCTTCGCCTGGGGCTCCGTGGTGGGCAATGCGGCCGCGCTCATCGGCTGCTGCCTCGCCGCCCCCGGCACCCTCAGGTTCGGCTGGGACCGGGAACAGGCCCGGGCGCTGCTCCGGTTCGGACTGCCGCTCGCCGGGGCCAGCATGCTCGCCCTCGGCGTGGTCAACGTGGACACCATGGTGGTGGGTTCGGCCCTGGACCCCCTCGCCCTCGGCTTCTACGTGCTCGCCTTCAACATCTCCGGCTGGCCCGTGCGCATCATTTCCGAGGCCGCCCGCCGCGTCTCCTTCGCGGGCTTCTCCCGGCTGGCCGACTCACCGAAGGCGCTGGCCGCCGGATTCAGCCGCGCCCTCGGAGTCGTGATGGCCGGCACCGTACCGATCTGCGTCCTGCTCGCCGCCCTCGCCGCCCCCGTCGTGGAACTGATCTACGGCGAGCGCTGGCTGCCCGCCGCCCGGGCCCTGCCCTGGCTGATGGCACTCGGCCTGGTCCGCATCGGCTGCGAACTCGCCTACGACTGCCTGGTCGCGATCGGCCGCCGCCGCTCGCTCATCGGCGTCCAGGGACTCTGGCTGGTCATCCTGATCCCGGTCCTCGTGATCGGCGCCCGCACCGGCGGGATCGTCGGCGTGGCCCAGGGACACGTCCTGGTCGCCGGGGCCGTCGTGGTGCCGGTGTTCCTCCTCGCCCTGCACCGCGGGGGCATCCGCCTGGGCACCGTGGCCCGGGCCTGCGCCCGGCCCCTCCTCGGCGGAGCGGTGATGGCAGCCGTACTCCTCCTCCTGGAGCGGTACCTGGGCGACAGCGTGCCCGCGCTCCTGGCGACCGGAGCCGCCGGCACCCTGTGCTACGTCCTGTGCATCCTGCCCGGCCGGGCATTACTCAAGGGGTAGGCCGCCGTGACCCAGCACCGAAGGCGCCTGACGGCGTGGCTGCTCGCCGGAGTGGTCCTGGCCGTCGTCCTCACCCTCTACCGGGCGGACCGCACCGCCATGAGCGAGCACTCGGCGGCCCCCGGCGCCACCGGGAGCCCCACACCCTCCGCCACGGCGCCACTCGTCCCCTCGGCCCCGCCGGCCACCTCCGGCCCGCCCTCCCCGACCGCCGCGCAGGGAACGGGCGAACCGCCGCCCGCCACCCCCGCCCCGGCCTGCACCTCGCCCGGCACCTGCGGGTTCCCCGACGCCGACAGCACCGGCCCCCGGATCGGGCTGGAACGGCACGACATCGGGAACATGTCCGTCAAGAAGGACGGCACGGTCATCAAGGGCTGGGACATCCAGGGCTCCCTCGACATCTACGCCAACGACGTCACCGTCATCGACAGCAGGATCACCTCGACCAACTGGTGGGGCATCAACCTGCGCCCCGGCTTCAGCGGACTGAAGGTCCTGCACACCACGATCACCGCCGTGCCGGGCAAGGGTCCCGACAACGGAGGCGTCAACTACGCCGTCTCCAACATGGGCGGCAGCTCGATCGAGGTCGGCTGGTGCGACATCTCGGTGTTCGGCAACGCCCTGTCCATGGGGCAGGGCGATCTGCACGACAACTACGTCCACGACCTCGTCGCCTTCCGCAACCAGGGCGGCGAGTGGCAGCACACCGACGCCGTGATCAGCGGAGGCGGCAACAAGGGCCGGCTGACCATCCGCCGCAACACCCTGCTCAACCCCACCGGGGTGGACCGGGGTGCCACCGCTGCCGTGGGCCTGTTCGCCGACACCGGAGTGGTCTCCTCCGTCGTCGTCGAGGGCAACTGGCTCGCCGGGGGAGCGTATGCCCTCTACGGCGGCGGCCCGGGCGCCACCGGCATCCAGGTCACGAACAACGTCTTCTCCACGCAGTACCACCCGGCCGGCGGCGCCTACGGCGCGGCCACCGCCTGGAACGCGGGCGGCGCCGGGAACGTGTGGAAGGGCAACCGCATGTCCGACGGCAGAGCGGTCGACCCACCACCCGCCTCCTGACCACCGAGAGGACCGACAGCACATGATGCGCCGGATCGCGCGGGCCCCCTGGGAACTGCTCAAGCGGACCTTCGGCTGGCTGGTGCTCTTCGAAGCCAGGAACAAGGTCCTGCTGGCGCCCTCCGCGCTGCGGCTGCGCCGCCTGGAGGACACCGAGACGCGCCGGCTCGCCGCCGACCTGGGCGAGCCACCGGCCGCCCTGGTCGCCACCGTCATCCCCACCCACCGGCGCCCCGACGCCCTGCGCGCGGCGGTCCGCTCCGCCCTGGACCAATCGGTTACCGACCAGGTGGTCATCGTCGTCGACGACGGCGCCGGCCTTCCCGAACTGCCCGCAGACCCGCGGCTGTTCGCGGTGTCCCTGGCCCGCAACACGGGGACCGCCGGAGTCGTGCGCAATGTCGGCATCCGGCTGACCAGGTCGCGCTACGTCGCCTTCCTGGACGACGACAACCTGTGGGAGCCCGACCACCTGGAGCAGGCCCTGGCTGCGCTGGAGGCACCCGGCGGACCCGACGCCGTCTACACCGCGCTGCGCAGGGTGCTGCCCGACGGCACGGACCACGACGTCCTCTCCGTGCCCTTCGACCGCCGCCGCGCCGCCCGCGAGGCCTTCCTCGACACCAACGCCTTCGTGGCGCGCCGCAACCGCTCCCTGTACTTCAGCCGGCTGCGCCGCACCCCCGAGGTACTGCCCAGGGAGGACTGGGAACTCGTACGCCGCTACGGCCGCCGTCACGAGGTCCGCCACCTGCCCCGGCCGACCGTCCGCTACCTGGTCAACCCGGCGAGTTTCTACACCGTCTGGGACGGCCCCTGAGCCCTGTCGTCGAAGCACTGCGCGGCCGGGCAGGCTGCACGGCGCCGGTGCCGGGCGGTCCGTCCGGCTGAATGGAAACCCGCTGGTGGGCGCGGATTCGGCCCCCGTAGACTCCGGTGCTCGTGACCGAGATCAGCACCGCCCCGACCACCGTCCCCACCGCGCCCGCCGCGTCTGCCGCGTCTGCCGCGTCCACGCTCGCCGCGGACGCCGAGTCGGTCGGCGCTGCCGTGGCCGCCGCAGGCCGGGGCCTGATCGACCGCGAGACGGTCGCGGAGGTGGTCACGCTCTGCGCGGTCGCCGGTGAGCACCTCCTGGTCATCGGCGCGCCGGGCACCGCCAAGTCCGAGGCCGTGCGCCGGATCGCCGGTCGGCTCGGCGGCCGCTACTTCGAGTACCTGCTCGGCCGGTTCACCGAGCCGAACGAGCTGTTCGGCCCCGTCGACCTGCGCGGACTGCGTGAGGGCCGGGTCGAGTTCGAGACCGCCGGGATGCTGCCCGAGGCCGAGATCGCCTTCCTGGACGAGGTGTTCCTCGGATCCACCGCCGTGCTCAACACCCTCCTCGGACTGCTCAACGAACGGGTCTTCCGCCGCGGCCGCACCGTCCTCGACAGCCCGCTGCGGGTCTGCGTCGGCGCCGCCAACCACCTGCCCGACGACCCCGCCCTGGCCGCCTTCGCCGACCGCTTCCTCGCCCGCGTGTTCGTCGAGCCGGTGGCCGACGCCCGGCTGGAGGAACTGCTGGAGGCCGGCCGCCGCCCCGCGGCCCTGTCCGCAGCGCCGGCCGTCCCCGGAGGCATGCTCGCCGCCCTCGACAGGCTCGCCGCGGCCGCCCGCGCCTGCGACCTCGACGAGGTCACCCCGCTGGTCGGTACCGCGCTGCGTCGGCTGCGCAGTGCCGGGGTGCCGGTCGGCGACCGCCGGGCGGTGCGCTCGCAGAAGCTGGTCGCGGCCGCCGCCGTGCTGGACGGCCGGACCACCGCATCCGCGCGTGACCTGTGGGTCCTGCCGCTGATCGCCCCGACCGCCGACACCCAGGCGCTGGCCCGCGACACCCTCGCAGACCTGGTGGAGAAGGCCGCCAACCGCAGCCTGGTGCACGCCGCCGAAGAGCTGTCCCGCAGCACCGCCGCGCGCGCCGAGCGGCTGGCCCGCACCGGCACGGCCCTGCTCGCAGCGCACCGGAACCTCCCCGAAGGACGGGACTCGCGGCTGCGGTTGGAGGCCGCTCTGCGCGAGATCGACGCGGGCTTCGAGCCGGCCGACCTGCCCGCCGCGCTGGCCGGGATACGTGCCGAGCTGGTCGCGGCGGTCGCCCCCTCGTGACCGCCGCCCAGCCGTCTCCGCCCGCCCCTGAGCCCGCCCTTCCGGCGTCCTTTCCGCTCCGGTGGGAGCGCCGTGAGCCCCCGCTCCCGGCCGCCGCCGTCCTCGCGGTGGGCGACGCGGTGCCCGGCCTGGCCGCGGCGGCCCTCGAGCGGGTCCGCGACGGCGCCCGCCTCGGCGTGCTCGCCGACGACGGTCCGGGCCTGCCGGCCGCCGACCGCGCGCTGCTCGTGCTCGGCGCCGAGGCGGACCTGCCGTGGGCCGACGGCGCCCGCTACCTGGGCCGCGACGCCGGCCTGCTGGTCCCCACCACGGCCCGCCCCGCGCCGGCCGCCCCGCTCTGGCGCCGGGCCATCGGCGCGGCCGAGGGCCAGCTCTGCGTGCTCGTCCCGGGCCGTGCGCTGGTCGCCGACCCACCCGCGCCGGTCACTTCCCCGGACGAGCTGGACGCCTTCACCCGGCCGGAGGGCGCCGACCCGGACGGCGCCGGGGGCGGCACCCGATGATGCGGCCGCAGCAGCCTGCCCGCCGCCGAGCCGCCGCGGGGCAGCCGTGTGCCGCGCCGTCCCCGGCCGGGGCCGCCGGCCCGGCGCCCGTACCGCCCCGCGTATCCGTTCCCGGCTCCGCCCAGCAGCCCCGCGGCCGGGCCGCCTCTCCGTGGAGTGCCCGCCGATGAAGACCACCCGCCTGCCCGCCGCACTCGCCCCCTGGGCCGGCACCCTCTCGGCCATCACTCCTGAACTCGCCGTCGCATTCGGCCCGTTGCTCCAACGCCTGGACGCCCTGGTCGGTGAGCGCGAGCCCGTCGCCGATGTGGTCGGCGACCCCGACGGCCTCGGCGGCCTCGCCCGCTCGGGCCGGCCGGACCGGCTGCTGCCGTCCGAGTGGCTGCTCGCCGACGAGTACCCGGACGAGTTCCTGCGCCGCTTCGTCGACGGCGAACTGCTCCACCTGGCTCCCGAGTTCCGCACCCCGGCGGTCCGCGGCAGGATCGCCGCCCTGGTCGACACCGGCCCGACCCAGGCCGGCGCTGGCCGGTTGGTCCAGCTCGCCGCGCTCCTCGTCCTGCACCGCCGGGCGGCCGCGCGCGGCACCGAACTGGTCGTCGTCGTCCTCGGCGACCCGTACGGGCGCCGGCTCACCGGCGACCTCGCCGAGCTGCTTCCGGCCTGGCTGGCCGCACGCCGACCGGTCGACCCGACGCCCTGGGACGTGCAGCACGCGCTGGACGGCCTGGACACCGCCGATCAGGCCTGGCTGCTGACCTCGCCGCGCCTCGCCGAACGGCTCCCGGCGCGCTCCAGGGTCCTGACGAGCGAGCCCACCCGCTGGTCCGCCGACGGCGCCGGCCATGCCGCCGTCCGGCTCGACGGCGCGACGGTCGAACTCCCGCTGCCCGCAGGCGGGATCGCCGTACGGGCGCTGCGCGGGGCGGAGTTCCGCCGGGCCGAGCCGGTCCCGGCCGGCGGGCCGGCCACCGATCCCGGGGGAGCGGCCGGCCGGGCGCTGCCCGCCTTCACCACCCACGCCCACACCCTGCTTGCCCGGGGCCGGCGGGCCACCACCCTGCTCGCGGCCAACCTGCCGAACGGCGACGCCCGCATCACCACCACCGTCCGGGCGCGCCGCCACGACCTGCCCGGGCCGGTGCTCGCCGCCGGCCGGACCGGCCGGCGCCTGATCGCCCTGTACGTCCGGGGCGGCGAGCTGGTCCCGTACGTCAGTGGCCGGCCGCTCGGCGAGCGCGGCGGGTACACCGCCGATCTCGCCGCCTTCGGTGTCGGCCGCGACGATGCCGTGCCGGAGGAACTGTTCGCCCGCCCGGTCCTGCCGCTGCTGCGCGCCGGTACCGACCTGCTGCTGCCGCTGGCCGGGCGCTGGTGGCGGATCGGCCCGGACGGCAGCGTCGCCGAGGACGGTGCGCTCGGCCGGGGAGCGCAGGACCGGCCGCACTTCAACCGGTTCCGCGAGCCGAGGCTGCTCGACAGCCAACCCCTTCACGGGGCGGCCCGCGACGCCCGCCACTTCCTGCACGGAGGCGGCTCCCAGGCCTGGTCGCAGGACGGCCGGACCTGGCAGGTGCGGACCAGGTCGGGGGACGAGAGCCGCATCTCCTTCCGCGAGAACGCCGACGTGATCGGCCTCGTCCACGACGGGGGGACGCCCGCGCTGATCACCGTCAGCCGCAGCGGCCTCGTGGTGCGCGGCGTGCGCGCCGACGGTGTGCGGACCCTGACCCGCTTGTCCGGCGGCTCCGGGCCGCCGGCCGTGCACTCGTCCCTGCCGCTGATCGCCGCCGAGACCCGACCGGGCCGGATCGTGGTCGGCGACGCCAACACCGGCAGGATCCACTTCTCGATCGGGGACACCGAGTGAGCAGCGCCACCCAGGGCACGGCGTTCCGCGCCACCGTCACGGCCACCGGGTTCGTCCTCGACGTGCCCGTGATCGGCCCGGCCGAGGCAGCCGAGCGTGCCATCGCCTCCTGGCAGGACGGTGCCGAGTTGCGGCAACTGCCGGACGGGCGATGGCTGTTCGTCCTGGCCGCGCCCGTGGAGATCCGCGCCGACCGAGCTCCCGGGCTGCCCGTCGTGCGGACGGACCGCGGCGCGCAGGCCGCCGTCGGAGCCGACGCCACCGCAGCGGTCGCCGGGCACCTCGCGGTGGCTGCAGGAGGAGTGACGGTCATTCATCAGATCGCAGAACTGGCGGAGCTGGACCCTGCCGGGTGGCTCGACCTGTCCGGGCTCACGCTCCACCGTCCTCGACCGGTCGGCGCCACCGAGCCCGAGGCCGAACCCGTCGTGGAGTCCCTGCCGCGGCAACCAAGGCCCGACCTGCGCGCGGCCGCCGGCATCGCACCCCGGACGGAGCGGGCCCGGCGGCTCACCGAGGACACCCCGGCCGGTGCCCGTCGCCGGGGGGCGCCGTTCGCGGGGCGTCCGCGTCCGCGGCCGTCTTCCGTGACCGGCCCGTTCGCCTTGGCCATGGTCGTCCTCCTCGTGGTGCTACCCCTCCTCGTCGTCGTCGCGTCGCAGGGCGGCACCTTCCACGTCGGCGTGCTGCTGCTCGCGTTCGCCGCCGGCCCGACAGCCGCCCGCCTCCGTAAGCGCAACAGCGGCGCCGTACCGGGCCCGGAAGGCTCCGCCGCCGGGGCCGGCGCCCGCGCCTCTGGACCGGAGCCCGGCCGCTCGCGCGGCCGCGCCCGCCGCCCCCTGTTCAACGCACTCCTGGCCCGCCTGGCGATGCGTACGGCGGGCCCGCTGATCCAGGGCCGGCACGCCCGCTACCTGCGTGAGCTGACCGCCGCGTTCGAGCAGCGCCGCTGGGAGGACGCCCTGCGCGACGCGATCCGGCTGACGGCCGGCCGGCCGGCCGAGCAGAAACCTTGGCTCGCCCTCGGCCTGCCCAGCCGTTACGAGGGCGCCCTGCGCCCCACGCCCCGGGCCGGCGGTTCCGGCGCCGCCTCGCCCCTCTCCGGGCCCACCGTGCACCAGCACCTCGCCGCGCTCTACCAGCGGGCCGCCGAGGGCCTGGAGCGCGAGGGCAGGATCGACGAGGCCGCATTCGTCCTCGCCGACCTGCGGGACGCCCCGGCCGAGGCGGTCGCGTTGCTGGTCCGGCACGGCCGCACCGTACAGGCGGCCGAGCTGGCGGAGGGCCGCGACCTCGGCGCAGACCTCGTGGTCCGGCTGTGGTGGCAGGCCGGCGAACGCGAACGAGCCGTCCGGACGGCGTACCGCAGGGCCGCATTCGCCTCCGCCGTGGAGCGCCTCGCCTCCGACGACCCGGCGTCCGCCCGCGAGCTGCGCGCCGCCTGGGCCGCGCACCGCAGGGAGTCCGGCGACCGTCTGGGCGCCGCCGAGGTGCTCTGGGCGGACGAGTCGCTGCGCCCGTCGGCTGTCGCCGACCTGCGTGACGCGGTTGCGCTCGGCGGGCCGACCCGGAGCCGGGCGCTGCCGTACCTGCTGGCGCTCGGCGCCGGAGAGGCGACCAGGGCGCTCGCCCTGGCCGTCCTCGACAGCGACGGGGACCCGGCCACCACCGGACGGTCGGCGCTGGCCGCCGCGCTGGCGGAACTCCCGGCCGCCGACCCGGCCCTGGACCGTGAACTCGCCACCGCGGCGGCCCGGGCGGTCGTCCGGGACGGCGGCTTCGGCGGCGTCCTCGGCGACCGGGACGCGGGGGCCCGCCACCAGCGGCTGCTGAAGCGGGCCGACCCGCTGGTCGCCGCAGACCTGGCCCGGCCGAGCCGCGCGGCCCCCGCGGCACACCTCACCGCGCACACCGCCGCCGACCGACCCGGCACGCTGCCGGTGATGGACGCGGCGTTCCTCGGCTCCGGCGCCGTCCTGGTCGCCTGCGGACAGGCGGGGGTCCGGCTGCTCACCGCCGACGGTCGGACCAAGGCCCGTTGGGACGTGCCCGCCGACCAGCTGGTGCTGGCCGATCACGGCGGCGTCGCCCTGCTCGTGGCGGGCTACGGGCGGGTCCGGGAAGTCTCCCGGCTCGACCTCGCCACCCGCTCGGTCCGGCGCTGGACGACGCTGCGCGCGGAGCAGATCGTCCCCTCCTTCGACGGCCGGCACCTGATCACGGCCGACGACGACGGCATCGCGGTCCTGGACACCCTCGCGCCCCGGCCCACCGTGGTCTGGCGCGAACTCGGCGGCGGCGAGCGGCTGGTCGGCCGGCTCGCCCGCACTCCGGCCGGATGCACGGGTGTCGTGGTGTCGCCGCTTCCCGACGGCACGCAGGCCGTCGAGCTCTGGCGCTGGGACCTGCCCGGCTGGGAGTTGCGCTCCCGGCTCAGGCCCGACGCGTTCCGCCCCGGCCGCTCCGCGGCGCTCGCCGCCGGCAGCCTGCTGGCGGCCGACCTGCAGCCGGCGGACGGGTCACCGGACAGGACCGTCCTGCACTGGACCACCGAGAGCCCGCTCGCCCGCCCGGGCGCCGGCCCGGGCATCGACGGCGTCGCGCCGCACGGCCCGATCGTCGACGGCGACCACTGGACGCTCGCGGTGCCCGGCCCCGACGGCACCGGAGTCCTCCTTCACACGGGCGCGGGCGCCGGCTCCGCGCCCACCGCGACCGTGTTCTTCCCGCAGGCCGGCACGCAGGCCGACACACCGGCCCCGGGCCTTCGCCGGCACGCCGACGCGGTCACCCACTGGCACCGGTCCGGCCGTGTCCTCGCCACCACCCCCGACGGAGCCACCCTGCTCGCCAACCTGCGCGTCACGGTCGGCTGAGGCTGAGGCTGAGGCTGAGGCTGAGGCTGAGGCGGGGACGGGGACGGGGGTGCTCCGGTCCGACGCCGTCTCACGGCCCCGGCGTGGCCCGCAGGGCAGACGGGCTGGCCAGGGCCTTCGCCGCCGCCAGGCTCGCGGGCCGGCCGAGCAGCGCCCGCGAGCCCTCCCGCAGCAGTACGGCCGCACGGAACGCGGTGGTCGCCGCGGGCCCGTGCCGGCGCCCGTAGAGCCGTACCCGGTTGAGCGTGAGCAGGGTCCACAGCCGCGGCGAGACCTGGGAGTCCCCGCCCAGGTGGGTGGCCGTCGCCGCGGGTTCCAGCCGGGTGACGAAGCCGAGGTCGCGGGCCCGCAGGCAGTATTCGGTCTCCTCCGAGTACAGGAAGAAGGACTCGTCCCAGGCCCCGCAGGCCTGCAGGCACTCCCCGGACACGGCCATCAGCGCGCCCGTCGCCCAGTCCGCGACCGTGGCCCGCTCGTACGCGACCGGGTCGGTGACCAGTTCACTCCAGCGCGGGAACCGCCCGGCCCGACGGTTGCCCAGCACCGCCTCGCCCAGCGCCCGGGTCACGCGCGACTCCCGGCGCAGCGAGAGCAGCAGCGTACGGCCGTCCTCCTCGTACAGCAGCGGGACGCTGATCCCGACCCGGCCGCCCCCCGGAAGGGCCTCGCCCAGCGCGTCGACGAGCACCTTGGCGCAGCCGCGGCGCATCCGGACGTCCGGATTGCAGACCAGGGCCGTGCCGAAGCCGCCGTCCCATGCCGCGGCGGCCGCCAGGGCGGCGTTCACCCCGGCCGCATAACCGGCGTTGCGGCCGGTCTGGACGATCGTCGCGTCCGGGGCCAGCGAGCGGATCAGGTCCACGGTGCCGTCGGCCGAGTCGTTGTCGGCGACGACCAGGCGCCAGTCGAGCCCGGCCGTGCCCTCCGGCAGCGAGGCGAGGAACTCCGGGAGCACCTCGGCGCTGTTCCAGGTGACGACGATGACGGCTACGGGGCCGGTACCCGGATCCGGGCGGCGGGCGGCTGGCTGGCTGAACTGCATGGGGACTCCACGGTTGCGGGCTGCGGCGCCGTACGCCGGATGAACCCGAGGTAGCTGCCTCCGGCGGCGATCGTCAGGAAGAACACTCCGGCGAACATCGGGAAGCTGAGGGCGTCGAACGTGGCGGCGATGACCAGGGAGACGAGGGCCGAGGCGAAGAAGGCCTGCCCCAGCTCCCGGTCGGACTCGGTGCGGGCCAGCCTGCGGATGGCACCGCCCTGGTGGATCCCGGTGAACAGGAGGACCAGGAGCGCGAGCAGCCCCACGAGGCCCATCTCCGCCAGGGTGAGCATGTACTGGTTGTCGGTGAAGAAGAACAGCTCGGGCAGGAAGGTCCCGGAGCCCCGGCCGAACAGCGGCCGTTCGCCGAGGTACGGCACGATCGCGCTGTACTTCACGGTACGGGCCTGGGTGCTGCTGTCGGAGTTCGTCAGGAACGAGGCGAAGAGCGCGGTGATGGTGCCGATCAGCCCGGGAATGATCACCTTGAAGCAGGCCACCGAGCCCATCAGCAGACCGATCGCGGCCCACCGGCGCTCCGGCTTCCAGCGCAGCACCATCACCAGCACCACGATGAGCGCCCCGATGATCGAGGTCCGCGACACCGTCAGCGGCAGGGCGCCCCCCATCAGGACCACGGGCCCCCAGCGCCGCCAGGCACGCAGGTGCCGCCGGACCGGATCGAAGGCCTGCTGCACGGCGAAGGGCAGCAGGATGGCGAGCATCCCGCCGAACTCGAGGGGCTGCGCCGTGGTGGACCGCGGCCGGGTGAAGGAGCCCCGGTCCAGGGTGGTGATCTGGGCGACGCCGGATTTCAGGCCCGGGATGCTGATGCTGTCCGCGATGTTCGTCGCGGTGAAGAAGTCGTAGAAGCCGATGGCCGCCACCACCGTCCCCATCACCACCGCCCGGCGCAGCAGCACGTCCAGGCGGTCGCGGTCCTGGATCCCCGCGGAGACCAGCACCACCAGCGAGACCCACACGAGCAGCCCGATCAGACCGCGGTCCGCCGCGAGGACCTCCTTGTGGGAGCTGCCCCGCATCGCGTTCGCGAGGTAGGAGCCCAGTACGGAGAAGGCCAGCAGGCACATCACCACGCGCGGCAGCCGGGTGCCCGGGGCGGGCAGGATCCGGCCGGTGATCCAGGCCGCCAGGTACCAGAACAGGCACAGCAGCGCGAAGACGTTGGCCGGGGTGCCCACCCCGCCCATCCCGGGCAGGGTCAGGTTCGAGGGGATGAAGAAGGCCAGGGCCAGGTAGCAGCTCAGCAGGGCGGTCGCGTCCAGCTGCCGTCCCCACGGCTTGCGGCGGCCGCGCCCCCGCGCCGGGGCGGCCGAGGCCGCGCGCCGCCTGCGGAGCGCGGCCAGCAGGCTGTCCGTCAGGAAGGAGAGCGTGAAGGCGGTCGTGGTGCCCAGGATGACGACGCCCAGCACCTGCTGGTAGCGGCTCTTCATCTGCGGCACCGGAGTCTGCGGCAGCACCACGGGGGCCGTCTGCACCATGTACGCGGGCTTGACCTTGGCCGCCGCCTGGAGCGCGTTGAGCGTCTCCCCGGCGAAGGCGGTCAGCTTGTTGGTCTCCTCCAGCACCTTCGCCCGGTCGGTCCCCGTGACGGTCAGGGTCAGCATCGGCCCCGAGGTGTTCGCGGCGAAGCCGACCGTGTAGGGGTCGGTCACCCCGATGCCCTGCAGGTCCCGCGCCGCATCCGTCCCCGACAGCGTCCTGATCAGCACGTCCGCGGTGACCACCAGCGAGCCGCCGGCGTTCGCGATGGGATTGCCGAAGGCGGGGGCCAGTTCGGCCACGGCCGTGGAGTCCAGTAGCGCCACCGAGCTCTCCGACTGGTAGGCCACCGGCACCGAACGGTACAGGTGGGCCCCCGCGAGCAGGCTGATGAGCGTCAGCGGCACCATCACGTACCAGCGGCGCCGGAGCACCGCGACGATCTCACCGAGACTCATGAACACCCCCCGAGGAAGCCGCAATTGATGGCGGGCCTACCCATGTCCTGGAAAGATCGGTCACAACGGAAGGAATCTTTGTGTCGCCTGGTGAGTTGGTCCGTGCGCTGCGCCGGCGCTGGTACGTCCTGATCGTGGCGGCGGTGCTCACGGCTGCCGGAGCCGTCCAAGTGCTGCACCCCACCCAGACGTACCTGAGCACGGCGATCGTCGTGCTCAAGCCCCCGGTGACGGCCAACCAGCCCAACCAACTGGCGAACCTGCAACCGCCGCTCGCCGCCGTCTCCTACGCCGCGGTGCAGCAGCTGGAATCGCCCGCCGGCGCCGCGGAGCTCCGCGCCGCGGGCGTGAGCGGAACGTACCGGCTGATACCGCGCAACAGCGGGACCAGCGTCACCCCGCGCTACCTGATCCCCTCGCTCCAGATCCAGGCGGAGCAGGACAGACCGGTCGCCGCGGACACGGCCGTCCGGAAGATCATCGAGATTTACACCAAGCACCTCACCGACCTGCAGACACAGCAGGGCGTCCCGGACTCCGCGCGGATGAGCGTCACCCTGCTGGTACCGCCCACCGCGGTGGTGCAGACCGGCACCAAGAGCCGGGGACTCGCCGGGGCGGCCCTGCTGGGCGGGGTCGGCGGCGTGGTGGCGGCCCTGTGGACCGACCGGCTCCTGACGCGCCGGAGCCGGCGCCGGCGTACTGCCGCCGACGCCGGTCCGGTGGGGCGGGCCGAGGAGCCCGAGCGGGCGCCCCTCGTGGGGGCGGCCCGCTGAACCCGACAGATGGATCATCAAATCCCTCGACGCTTCCAGGACCGCCACCACAGCCACTCGCGCCCCCGGTCGGCAACGGCCGAGAGCACGAGCGGCTGGAGGTACGGCATGGCGCGCGCGCCGATGCGCCGGCGCCGCAGGAGCGCCCGGTACTCGGCGAGCGACGTGTAGTCCCCGGGCAGGCACTCGGCCGCGAACTCCACCAGCTCGTCCACCGGAACCACCGCGGTGCGCCCCCGGTCGTACGCCCGGTAGGCGCGCCGCAGCGCGTAGCGGGCCAGCCGGGTGCGCGCCGCCAGTGCCAGCCGGTCGGACCCCGGCAGCAGCCCGCCGCACTTGTCGAGCACCGAGTCGAAGGCGACGAGGCGCTGGCGCAGGTCGTCGAGCTGACCGCCGAAGTCCGTGGTGGACATGTTGTTGCCGTGGACCCGGTAGAAGGCCTGGTCGGCCCCGCGGACGTAGCCCACGTCGGCGTGGGCCGCGAGCCGCATCCACATCTCGATGTCACCGGCGTGCGGCAGCTCCGGGTCGTAGCCCCCGACCTTGCGCTGGAGACTCGTGCGGACCACCACCTCGGGTGAGGTGATGCACCCGGTGCCCTCCCGGAACCGCCGGTCCAGCCACCACCGTCCGGGGTAGACGACCGATCCGGTGCTCCGGGTACGGGCCGCGGGCAGCGGCCCGCCGTGCTGGAAGCGCAGCGGCCTGCCGTAGCAGAAGCCCGCCTCCGGATGCGCGTCGAGCAGGGCCGCCGCGCGCACCAGGGCCCCGGGGACCAGCCGGTCGTCCGCCGACAGCAGGGCGACGTAGTCCCCGTCGGCCCACTCCAGCAGGCCCTCGTTGTAGGTGGCGATGTGGCCCTTGTTGCTCTCGTGGACCCGTACCTCGATCCGCGGGTCGGCGGCCGCCAGCGCGCGGGCGACCTCCGCGGAGTCGTCGGGCGAGGCATCGTCGATGATCAGCACCCGAACGTCGACGCCCTCCTGCTCGTCCAGCACGCTCTTGACGCAGTCGGCCAGGAAGTGGCCGTACTTGTAGCAGGGGATCACCACGCTGACCGTGCTCACTGCCCGCTCACCTCCGTGGACAGCCCCTCCTGCAGGGCGGGCGGCGCGGTGGTGGTGAAGATCGGGCCGACCCAGTAGTTCACCGAGCCGAAGGTGTTCGTCGGGAAGGCGGTGGCCGCCCCGTACTTGTAGAGGCCGTTGGCACTGCCCGCCGTGTCGGCGGGGGCCACCAGGGGATAGGAGCGGTGCGCGCCGGCGAAGTAGCCGCCGTCCACCGAGTAGTTGCCGTTAGGCGCGTGGTAGGAGGCCACGTACGTGGTCCCCGCCGTGATGGGCACCGGCGTGGCGAACTGCAGCTGCTGCCAGCCGGTCAGGGTCTCGCTGCCGAAGGTGCCGGTGGCGAGCAGGGTCCCGGAGGCGGACCACAGGCTGCCGGTGTGCGTACCGGTGTTGCCGGGGCCCTTGTAGAAGGTGACACCGGTGATGTAGCCGTTCACCGCGGACTGGAAGCGGGTGCCCAGCTCCACGGAGTTGGCGTCGTCACCCACGTTGGCGGTGCTGGGGGTGGTGGTCCCGTTCCACAGGGTGCACGGGCAGTTCACCGCCGGCGGGTTCGGGCTCGTGGTGAAGTTCCACGTGACCGGTGCGGCCATCGCGTTGCCCCACAGGTCGGAGGCCTGGACGGACGCCGTGTAGGTGGAGTTCAGGGCCAGTTCGGAGGACGGGGTGAAGGTCGCGCTGTTGGACGCGCCCAGCACCTTGGTGCCCGGAACGGCCGCGCCGCCGGAGTCCTTGACGGAGAACACCAGGGTGTCCGCGTCGATGGCGTTGCTGAAGGTGGCCGAGACGGCCGCCGTGATCTGGGTGCCGGTCGCCGCGGACTGCGGCGAGGTGGCGGTGACGGAGGGCGGGGTCGTGCTCGCGGTGGAGGTGTCCAGGACCGCGTCCACCCAGTAGTTGCTGCCGGAGGAGGCGGTGGACGGGAAGCCTCCCGTGCCGCTGTAGCGGTAGACGCCGTTGCCGCCGTCGGTGCCGCTCTTCAGCGCGGTGAGCGGGGCCAGGCCCGCGTCGCCGGTGGCGAAGGTGGTGTCGAAGGAGTAGCCGCCGTGCGGGGCGAAGTAGGAGGCGACGTACGTGGTGTTCGCCTTGACCGGGACCGGGGTGGCGAAGTTCAGCTGCTGCCAGCCGGACGCCGTCTCATTGGTGAAGGTGCCGGTGGCCAGGCGCTGGCCGGTGCTGCTCCAGAGGCTGCCGGTGTGGGTGCCGGTGTTGGCGGGGGACTTGTAGAAGCGGACGCCGGTGATCGAACCGGCCACCGAGGAACGGATCTTCACGCCGAGCTCGACGGCGCTGCCGTCACCGGCGTTGACGGTGCCCGGTACGGCCGCGGCGGGCCAGACGGTGCAGGGGCACTGCTGCGGCCCCACGGTCAGCGGCACCGTGGTGGTGGCACCGATGTTCACGCTGTCGTCCACGGCGCGCACCTTGATCTGCGCGGCGCCCTGCACGGTCGGGGTCCACTTGTAGCTCCAGGAGCCGAGTCCCGTGGTCGCCTTCCAGGTCGTGCCGCCGTCGGTGGACACCTCCACCCGGGCGACCACGCCGCCGCCGGTGTCGGCCGCCGTGCCCGTGATGGTCACGGGCCGCAGCGCCGGTACGGTGGCGTTCGCCGCCGGGGTGGTCACCGTCACGCCCGGACCCACGGAGTCCGTGGAGGCGGTGGAGGCGATCAGGTCGCTCTGCAGCGACTTGGGCTGGACGCCCATGTCGGCGAAGACGTTGACCGTCGCCTGCTGCATCCGCTTGTCCGCGGTCACCACCGCGTCGTCCGGGTTGCCGGTGGGCATGTTGGTCAGGCCCCAGGACCACTGCACCGTGCCCGCGCCGAACACCAGCGCGTGCGAGGTCTGGTCGCGGAAGGCGACCAGGCTGTGCGTGGCGGTGCCGTTCCCGTACGTGTTGCCGTAGTCCTTGAGGAGCTTGCCGTCCTCGATGTCCACCGTGGTGGAGGACATCGTGATCTGCCCGGCGGGCCGGCTGGCGTTCTCCACGTCGCTGTCCCACTCGTAGCCGAGCGTGCCGGTGGGGAACGTGGCGGTCTGCGAGGGAGTGAGGTTCGCGACCGTGGTGTTGCGCCACAGCCGCTGCTTGGCGAAGGTCCCGGGCACCGTGATCGCGTCGCTGCGGTAGCCGTTGACGCTGAACATCGAGCCGGTCAGCTGGTTCTGCGGCTGGTAGGGCCGACCGCCCGTGGCGCTGGCCGGGTCCATGAAGGTGCCCGTCCAGATCCCGCTCGGGTCGGGGATGCCGTTCGGCTGGGGGAAGGACAGCTTGGTCTCCTTGTACGAGACCAGGGTCCGGTTGGCGGTGCCCGCGCCGTCGATGCTCGGCGCCAGACGGGTCTTCCAGAAGACCTCGTTGCCGCTGAAGTACGTCTGGTGGACCCCGGCCCGGCGCGCGTTCAGCGCGTTGGTGAACTGCTCCTGGGTCCAGTACTCGTCGTGCCCGGAGGACAGGAAGACCTTGTGGTTGCGCAGCAGGGTCCCGCCGCGCACCGACATGTCGACGCCGGACATGTAGCTCACGTCGTAGCCGTTGCGCTCCAGCCACGCCACCATCTGGAACTCGGACCCGTAGATCCCGTTGTCCCCTCCGATGTCCATGGGCCGGTTGTAGCTGACCTCGTACGCCCGCCCGTCCGGGGCGGGACCGCCGCCGTCGTACAGGTCCTGGCCGCCGTAGTTGTTGTAGGCCTGCCAGGTCTGGTCACTGGTCTGCACGACGATGTCGGAGTGGCTGGCGTCGTTGCGGACGACGAACGGGTAGGGCATCACCCCGTTGCCGTCCGCCTGGTCGAAGTTGACGACGTAGAGCCCGGACACGGCGTCGGCCGGCACGGTCCACGTCGTGGTGACGGGCCAGTTCCCGCAGTCGACCAGGCCGGTGGCGGCCTTCTTGGCGCAGGTCTGCGGGGCGCCGCCCGGCGCGAAGTTCGCCGGGTACGTCTGGGCCGCCTGGGCCGCGGTCGACATCAGGCGGGCGCCGTCGCCCCCGTAGTGGCCGAGGCGGTAGACGGAGACGCGGTACGGCGTCGGCGACTGGACCTTGAACTGCACGGTGTCGCCGGCCTGGACGCTCGTCTGGGCCGGGAAGCCCTTGATGTCGCCGTACGCGCTCGGCGCGAACCAGTCGGACATCGGTGTGCCGGGTTTGGAGTTCTCGCACACGATCGCGTTCGTACCGGGACCGCAGGGATCGACCGCGCCGGCCAGCGCGGCCGGCGGCAGGACCGTGGCCATCAAGGCCGCGATCACGGTGAAGAGACCGTAACGGAGCAACCTTGTCCGTCTGTTCATCTGGACCTCATTGTTTGCGTGAGCGCGGGGGGTCAGCGCAGGGCGTTGCGGAGGGTGTCCACGACCCGCTGCTGCTGGGCGGCGGTGATCTGCGGGAAGAGGGGGAGCGAGAGCATCCGGTCCGCCGCCTGTTCGGCGTGCGGGAAGTCGCCGCGGCCGTGGCCGAGACGACCGAAGGCCGGGGTGAGGTGGACCGGGGCCGGGTAGTGCACACCCGCGCCGATGCCCTCCGCGTTGAGCTTGCCCACGACGGCGTCGCGGTCCGCGTCGGCGACCCGGACCACGTACAGGTGCCACACGTGGACATTGCCGGCGGCGGTGACCGGCAGGGTGACCTGCCCGGCGGCGGCGAGGTCGGCCAGCAGCTCGTCGTAGCGGGCGGCGGCCGCCCTGCGGGCCGCGTTCCCGTCGGCCAGCCGGGCCAGCTTCGCCCGCAGGACCACGGCCTGCAGACCGTCCAGCCGGCTGTTGAACCCGGCGACGTCGTGGCGGTACTTGGCGATGCCGCCGTGGTTCGCGAGGGCCCGGACCAGGTCCGCGCTCTCCTCGTCGTCGGTCACCACCGCGCCCGCGTCCCCGTACGCACCGAGGTTCTTGCCCGGGTAGAAGCTGGTCGCGGCGATGCCGCCGCTGCCGGGGGAGCGGCCGTCGCGGGTCGCGCCCTGGCTCTGCGCGGCGTCCTCGACGATCCGCACGTGCGACGGCAGCCCCGCCGCGAGCGCCGCCGTGTCCGCGCACTGCCCGTAGAGGTGGACGGGGACCACCGCTCGGGTGGCCCCGCCCACGGCCTCCAGAGCGGCCCGCGGGTCCATCAGCAGCGTGTCGGGCAGGCAGTCGACCAGCACCGGTCGGGCGCCGATCCGGGCGACGGCGCCCGCGGTGGCGATGAAGGTGTTCGCGGGCAGCACCACCTCGTCGCCGACGCCCACCCCGCTCGCGCGCAGGGCCAGTTCGAGGGCGTCGGTGCCGTTGGCGACCCCCACGCAGTGCCCGACCCCCGCGAACTCGGCGTACTCGCGCTCGAACGCGCGGACCTCTGCACCGCCGATGAAGGCGGTGTCGGCGAGCACACGGTCGAATCCTGCGCGTAATTCCTCGGCGACCTCGGCGTGCGCCGCCTTCAGGTCGACCAGCGGTATCTGGTTCATGCGACTGTGCTCCCCATCCGTGTCTCCGGCCACCGGCCGGTCTCCTCGCCATCGGCCCGCAGCTCGTCGAGCGCCGGACCACCCGCCTCGCGCAGCCGGCGGGCGGGGCTTCCGGCCCACACCTCACCGGGCGGCACATCGGCCAGGACCGTGCTTCCCATCCCGGTCAGCGACCAGGCGCCGACCGTGGTGCCCTCGCGCACCAGCGCCCCCGCGCCCACGTACGCCCCGCGCCCCAGCCGCACCCCGCCGCCCAGGCGGACGCCCGAGGCGAGCGTGGCGAAATCCCCGACCCGGTCGTCGTGGGTGAGCACCACGTGCGGCATCACGGCCACGTGGGACCCGACCCGGACGGCCGCCGTCAGCACGCTGTGCGCGAGCAGGACCGAGCCCGCGCCGAGCAGCGAGGACCCCGAGACCACGGCCGTGGGGTGGACCACCGTCGCGTAGCGAGTCCCGGACAGGCCCAGGCGCCGTACCAGCCGGGCGCGTACCGCGTAATCGCGCGGGCTGCCCACGCACACCACCACCCGGGCGTCCGGGAGTTGGTGCACGAGGTGACTGCCGCCCAGCACCGGCACCCCGTCGACCTCCCGGCCGTGCAGGGCCGGATCGTCGTCGAGGTGACCCGCGAGGCGCCACCGCGGGGCACGGCCGTACGCCGCGGCCGCGGCGCCCGCGTCCCGTACCGCCTGAGCGGTCTCGCGGGCGAACCCGCCCGCGCCGACGATCAGCAGGTCCTCGGTCCGCTGCTGCGGGCCGCTCATCCGCCCGCCTGCTCGCGCAGCACCGCCACCACCCGGTCCTGCTGCTCCCGCGTCATCGTGTGGAACAGCGGCAGGATCAGCGAGTCGCGGCTGATCCGCTCGGTGACCGGCAGGGCAGCCGCGCCGTGGTCCGCGTACGCGGGCTCCAGGTGCGAGGCCATGATCCCGCGCCGGGCCGAGATCCCGGCCTCGGAGAGCACCGCGAGCAGCTCGTCCCGGCCGACCGGGAAGTCCTCGGCCAACAGCACCCAGTACGACTGGAAGTTGCCCCGGCCGTGACCGGGGTCCCCGACCGGGCGCAGACCCGGGGCCGTGCTCAGCAGCTCCGTGTACCGGGCCGCGAGCGAGCGCCGCCGGGCCACGATCTCGTCCAGCCTGCCGAGCTGCACCAGGCCGACCGCGGCCTGGATGTCGGTCATCCGGTAGTTGTAGCCGACCTCCAGGTAGCTCTCGACGATCGGCTTGCTGCTCGCGTGGCGCTGTGCGGCGGACACGTTCATGCCGTGCTCGCGCAGCCGCCGCAGCCGCTCCGCCCAGTGCGCGTCGTCCGTGGTCAGCATGCCGCCCTCGCCGGTGGTGATCACCTTGCGGGGGTGGAAGGACCAGGCGGCGAGCAGGGCGCCGTGGCCCACCGACTTGCCGCCGACCGTCGCGCCGATGCCGCAGGCGGCGTCCTCCACCAGGGCCACGTCCCAGTCCGCGCACGCCGCGCGCAACGCGTGCACGTCCGCGGGCACCCCGCCCTGGTGGACGACGAGCACCGCCTTCGTCCTGGGCGTGCGGACCGCGTCCACGGTGGCCGGGGTGAGGTTGCCGGTGGCCTCCTCGACGTCCGCGAACACCGGCTGCGCACCCACGTAGCGCACGGCGTTGGCCGTGGCGATGAACGACAGGGAGGGGACGATCACCTCGTCGCCGGGACCGAGGTCCAGGGCGATCAGGGCCAGGTGCAGGGCGGTGGTGCACGAGCTCACCGCGATGCCGTGCTCGGCACCCACCCGCTCCGCGAAGGCCCGCTCGAACTCGGCGACCCGGGGACCCTGGGCCACCCAGCCGGAGAGCACCGCGTCGGCGGCGGCCTGCGCCTCCTCCTCGCCGAGCCAGGGCACCATCACGGGGATCCGGGCCGGGGCGGCGTCGGGCGCGGCGTCCGGGACGGCGTTCACCGGGTCGTCCCCGCGGCCGTGTCGGAGGCGGCGGCCGTGTCCGCGGCCCGCTCGGCGCGCCACCAGTCCACCAGGTCCCGCAGCCCGCTGCGCAGGTCGATCCCGGGGGTGAAGCCGAGGCGCCCGGCGGCCTGCGAGGTGTCCGCGAGCCGGCGGGTCACCCCGTTCACGGCACGGGCCGGCCCGTGCTCGGGCACCAGGCGGTCCGCCTCCATCGCTTCCAGCAGGCCCTGTGCGAGTTGGAGCAGGCTGGTCTCGGTGCCGCTCGCGACGTTGAAGACCTCGTCGGTCAGGTCCGACTCCGCGGCCAGCAGGTTGGCGCGCGCGATGTCCCGGACGTCGACGAAGTCCATGGTCTGGGTGCCGTCACCGAGGATCAGCGGCGGCTCGCCCGCGGCGATCTTCTCCATCCAGCGGATGAGCACCTCGGTGTAGAGCCCGTGGATGTCCATCCGGGGGCCGTACACGTTGAAGTAGCGCAGCGCGACGTAGTCCAGCCCGTACATCGAGTGGAAGCTGCGCAGCATCCCCTCGTTGAAGGCCTTCGCGGCCCCGTAGAAGGTGTCGTTGTTGTACGGGTGGTGGCGCTCGGTGGTCGGGAAGGTCTCGGCCAGGCCGTAGACCGAGGCGGAGGAAGAGGCGATCACCTTGCCCACTCCGGCGGCCGCGGCCGCCTCCAGCACGTTGAACGTGCCGTCCACCATGACCTCGTTGGCCAGGCGCGGCTCCTCCGCGCACTGGGTGATCCGGATGGCCGCGAGGTGGAAGACCAGCTCGGCCCCCTCGGTCACCTTGCGCACGGTGGCCGCGTCACGGATGTCGCCCTCGACGACCTCCACCACCCCGCTCGGCAGGGCGCGGGCCAGGTTGGCCCGCCGCCCCCGCACGAAGTTGTCGAGCACGACGATCTCGCGCGCTCCGCCGTCCACCAGTTGGTCCACCACGTGCGAGCCGATCGTGCCGGCCCCGCCGGTGACCAGAATCTTCTTGCCTCGTACCCTGCTCAACGCCCTGCCCCCACTGGATTTGTTCGTGGTCATGCGTGTGAATCGGACTGCGGGGACGGTCAGCGTCCGGTGCGCAGTCCGACGACGGCTCCGCGGAACTCCAGGCTCCGGGAGGCGGCTTCCAGGATGTCCAGCACCTTCAGTCCGGCCCGGCCGTCGGTCAGCGGCGCCCGTCCGGTCCTGATGGACGCGGCGAACTCCTCGACCATGCTGCGCAGGGCCTCCTTCTCACCGATCGCGGGCGCCACCATGTCGCCGGTCCGGTAGGAGACGAGCATGTCCCGGCGCTCGTCCGCGCCGATCTCCTGCGGGGCGCTCAGGTCCACCCCGCGGTCGAACACCGCGACGCGCTGGGTGGGGTTGAGGTCGTCCCACACCAGGGTGCGCTTGGACCCGCCGACCATGGTGGTGCGCACCTTCGTCGGGGAGAGCCAGTTGACGTGCACGTGCGCGATGGCGCCGGTGCTCAGCTGGAGCGTCAGGTAGGCCACGCAGGACTGGCCGGCCCCGATCGGGTCGGCGCCGTGCGCGGCGACGGCGACCGGCCGGACGTGGTCCGGGAGGATGAAGTCCAGGACGGACAGGTCGTGGGGGGCGAGGTCCCACAGGACGTCGATGTCCTTCTGGACGAGCCCCAGGTTGATCCGTACCGAATCCACGTAGTGGATGTCGCCGAGTTCGCCGGAGCGGACCATCTCGCGGATCCGGCCCACGGCAGGGGTGTAGCAGTACGTGTGGTCGCACATCAGCGTGAGACCGCGCTCCTCGGCCTCGTCGACCAGCCGCAGCCCGTCCTCGTACGTGGCGGCCAGCGGCTTCTCCACGAGGACGTGCTTGCCGGCGCGCAGGGCGGCCAGGGCGACGTCCAGGTGCGTGCCGGCCGGGGTGGCCACGGCGACCGCGTCGACCTCCGGGTCGGCGAGGACCGCCTCGTAGTCGCCGGTCGCCTGGACCGTGGAGTACCCGCCGAGCACCTGCCGGGCCCGGTCCACGTTCAGATCGCAGAGCCACCGCAGCCGGAACTGGTCACTGGACTGGAAGTTGCGGACGAGATTGGGGCCCCAGTAGCCCGCGCCGACGACGGCGACACCTAAGGGTGCGGACCCCTTGCCGGTGTCGCCCGCGCCCTGCCCCGCGTCCTTCGCGGTGTCCTTCACGGCGTTCCCCTTCCTTCCGCGCACGCCGGACGGCGTGTCGCCAACTCATGGCCGGGACGCGTGTGATGGAGGGAAATGCCGTCGAGGGCAGCCCGGACGCCTACGCGTGCCGTGCGTGACCTGCTCAACGGTGATGGCCCCCCACAACCGATGCTCTACGTGATACGTGTGCCCGCCCCCCGGCCCGGCAGCCTGTTCCCCACAAGCAGCCGAACCCGTACCGCCCACCGCTCCGGGCCGTATCGGCCCGTTCCGGATCCCGGCGCCGCCGAAGCGTGCCGATTCCGGTCGGCGGCGCTCAATCTAGTCCACCGGGCGTACCCCCGGGCAGAGTTGGCGTAATCGCCTGGCGCGGGTGTTCGACCATGCATACTGCCCGGGTGACCAGCATCGTGATACCGGCCCACAATGAAGGCCGGGTCATCGGCCGGCTCCTCGACGCGCTCCTGGCCGACACCTCGGCGACCGGGGCCGACATCGTCGTGGTGTGCAACGGCTGTACGGACGACACCGCCCGCGTGGCCGGTGAACGCGGGGACCGGGTGCGCGTGGTGGAGGTGCCGACTCCCTCCAAACACCACGCACTTCGGGTGGGCGACGAGCACGCCCGGGGCTTCCCCCGGCTGTACGTGGACGCCGACGTGGTCGTCGGCGCGGCCGACGTACGGGCCCTGCTGGGCGCGCTCGACCGGAGCCCGGAACTCCTCGCCGTGGCCCCCGGCCGGGACATTCCGCTCGCCGGCTGCGCCTGGCCGGTCCGGGCGTACTACCGGGTGTGGCAGCGGCTGCCCGCCGTCCGTGAGGGCCTGTTCGGCCGGGGGGTCATCGCGGTGACCGAGCCGGGGCACGCGCGGATCGCCGCGCTGCCGCCGCTGATGGCCGACGACCTGGCGGCCTCCCTCGCCTTCGGGCCCGGGGAGCGGCGCGTGGTCGAGGAGGCCCGGGTCGTCGTCCGTCCGCCGCGCACCTGGTCCGACCTGATCAGGCGGCGGGTCCGCGCGGCGACCTCCTCCGCCGAGTACGAGCGCTTCCGGGCGGAACGGCAGGCCGAGGCGCCGCAGCAGCCACCGGGGACGGAGCGGACCGAGCGGACCGCGCGTACCGGAACGGCCGATCTGCGCGCCCTGCTGTGGGCCCGACCGGCGCTGCTGCCGGGGGTGGTGGTGTTCGTGGTGGCCGCACTCGCCGCCCGCCGGGGCTCCCGGAAGGCCATCCGCGACCAGGACTTCTCCACCTGGCTGCGGGACGAGAGCAGCCGGCAGGGCTGACCCCGGGGCCGCCCCGGGGCATGCGGCCGAATCCCTTCGTACGCCCCACTGTTGGCCCGTACAACCATTAGGGTTTCCCTCGCGCGTTCGAGTGAACTCAGTCCGTCGGCATCGGGAGCTCCAGAGCATGTACCTCGCGGACCGCTCCGCGCCCGCGGGCGCGGAGCCCGCTCCGGACCGGGGGCCCGTCCGGGCCGCCGCGGTCGCCCCGACCGTCCTCGCACTGGGCACGGTCAGCCTGATCACCGACATCTCCTCCGAGATGGTCACCGCCGTCCTGCCGCTGTACCTGATCGCCGGGCTGGGCCTGAGCCCCCTCGGCTTCGGGGCCCTCGACGGCGTCTACAACGGGGTCAGCGCCCTGGTGCAGCTGACCGGCGGACACCTCGCCGACCGGGTTCGCAACCACAAGCTGATCGCCGGCATCGGCTACGGCCTGTCCGCCCTGTGCAAACCGCTGCTGCTGTTCGCCCACAGCCTGGGCCCGATCAGCGTGATCCTCACCCTGGAACGCACCGGCAAGGGACTGCGCACCGCCCCGCGCGACGCACTGATCTCCCTGTCCACCCCGCCCGAGTTACAAGGACGCGCCTTCGGTGTGCACCGGGCCATGGACACCACCGGCGCGCTGCTCGGCCCGCTCGCCGCGTTCCTCATCCTGAGCGTCGCGGTCGACGGCTACGACGCCGTCTTCGGCGTCAGCGCCTGTGTCGCCGCCCTCGGCGTCGTGGTGCTCATGCTCTTCGTCCCGTCCGGCGACGGCGACACCCGGCCCCGACCCCGTCCTCGGCCGCCCGTGCCCCGTACGGCCGAGGCCGATTCCGTCGACGCCGCCGCCGAACCTGCCGCTGTCGCAGCCGCTGCCGCCGTCCCCGCCGCGGACCGCCCGGCCCCCGTCCGGTTGCGCGACGCCCTCGGCCTGCTGCGTCTGCCCCGGCTGCGCAACCTGGCGATCTGCGCCGTCCTGCTGGGCCTGACCACCGTCAGCGACGCCTTCGTCTACCTGCTCCTGCAACGCCGCACCGGCATCGGCGACCAGTGGTTCCCGCTGCTGCCGCTGGGCACCGCCGCCGTGTTCCTGGTGCTCGCCGTGCCCGCCGGGGCCCTCGCCGACCGGATCGGCCGGCGCACCGTGTTCCTCACCGGGCACGCCCTCCTGCTGGCCGGCTACGCGCTGCTGCTGTGGGCCCCCGACCAGCCGGCGCTGCCCTACCTCGTCCTCGCCCTGCACGGCATGTTCTACGCCGCCACCGACGGCGTGCTGCCCGCAGCCGTCGCCGCCACCGTCCCCGCGGAACTGCGCGCCACCGGCCTGGCCCTGGTCGGCACCGGCCAGGCGCTGGCCCGCTTCGGCTGCTCGCTCGCCTTCGGCGCGGCGTGGACGCTGTGGGGCGCCGGCCCGGCCCTGGCCGCCGCCGCGGCCGGCCTGCTCTGCTGCGCGGCCGTCGCCGGCTTCGTCCTGCGTCCGGCCGCACCGGACGTCCCCCTCCCCGACCCGAACCGCACCGGAAGCCCGTGAGGCCCCCCAGATGACTCTGTCGTTGTCACGCCGCCTGATCGTCCTCGCGGTGGCGGTACTGCTGCTCGGGGGTCTGGCCGCCGCGCTCGTGCTGCGCGCCGCCTCCCGCGACGACAAGCCCTCAGCGGGCGGCCCGACGGTCGCCCCGGGGACCGTCACCCTCACCCGGCCGGGCACCTTGACCTTCCTCAACGGCGGTCAGGGCCCGCACCGCGGAGCCCTCGCCTCCGTCCCGGCCGACGCCCCCGACTCCGAGCGCACCGCCTCCGAGCTCAACTGCCGGCGCTTCTACGCCGCTTCGGGCACCGGCGTGTGCCTGCGCTCCACACCGGGCGCGCTCGCCCAGGACAACAAGGCGCTGATCGTCGACTCCGAGCTGCGCACGCTGCGCAGCTTCCCCCTCGCGGGAACCCCCAGCCGGGCCCGGGTATCGCCCAGCGGCCGGTTCGCCGCCTGGACGGTCTTCGTCTCGGGGGAGTCCTACGGCGCCGCGTTCTTCTCCACCCGGACCGCGATCGTGGACACCCGCACCGGGAAGCTGGAGGCGAACCTGGAGGAGTTCACGATCACCATGGACGGCCGGGAGCACCGCGCCCAGGACGTGAACTTCTGGGGGGTCACCTTCTCCAAGGACGACGACACCTTCTACGCCACCCTCTCCACCGGCGGCGAGACCCACCTCGTCAAGGGCTCGATCTCGGGGCGCTCCGTCACCACCCTCGCGAAGAACGTGGAATGCCCGTCGCTGTCCCCGGACGAGACGCGCATCGCGTACAAGAAGCGGGTCCGGGCCGGGGCCTCGCTCTGGCGCGAGCACGTGATGGACCTCGGGACGCTGCGCGAGCACGCGCTCGCGGAGAAGCGCAGCGTGGACGACCAGGCCGCCTGGCTCGACGACCGCACCCTCGCCTACGGCCTGCCCACCGACGGCGCCGCCGACAGCACGGACCTGTGGACCGTGCCCGCCGACGGCAGCGGCACCCCCCGGCTGCTGGCCCCCGGGGCCTCCTCCCCGGTCCGCCTGGGCTGAACACCGCAGGCGGACCGGGGGGAGCGACCGGGGCGGGCCGGGTGGGTCCGGGTCAGGCCCGGTCCACGAAGGTCCGTACCCGCTCGACGAGTCCGGCGTTGTCGCGGATCCAGCCGTAGTGCCTGCTGCCCCGCGTGCCGTCGCCCAGTACGAGCTCCCAGTGGGTCACCCGCGCGCTCGTGAGCTTGTCGCTGAGCCCCCGTACCCCGCCGGGCGGGGCCATGTTGTCGCCCCTGACGGTCACCGCCAGCACCGGCAGGTCCAGCTTCGCCAGCCAGGGCTCGAAATCCACCGGTGAGGACGGCACGTCGTAGCGGCCCGTCCGGACCTGGGTGGCCATGTCCCGCAGGATCTGCGCCGAGTCGTTCCCCAGCACCTTGATGCGCCGGCCGGGGAAGTACCCGTACACCGAGGCGAAGAGGGCCGCGAGCTGGAACCCCGCGAGCATCCCCAGGCTCCGCGGAAAGGGCCAGCCGCGCCAGTGGCAGGACGGGGCGCCCACCAGGATCGCGCCCGCCGCCATGTGCGGTTCCCGGCTTAGGTAGAGCGTGCCGAGCTGCCCGCCGAGGCTGTGCCCCAGCAGATGGCGCGGCGCCCCGGGGAAGGCCGCCGCCACCGCCCGGAACAGCGCGGGGTAGTCGTACGTCACCATCTCGTGGTAGCCGTACCGCACCCCGCGCCGTACCCGGACCGAGCTCGTGCCCTGTCCCCGCAGCTCACCGAGGGCCACCTGGAAGCCGGCCGCCACGAGGGCCTCCGCCAGGGGGGTGTAGGAGACGGCCCTGGTGCCCATGGCGGGCATGCACACCAGCACCGGCGCCGAAGGCTCTTCGGGCCTGCGGTGCAGCCGGACATGGACCGTGGCGCCGTCCTCGGCGCGCACGGTCTCCGTGGTCACTTCGGTGGACGGAATTACAGGCCTCCCTCACTCGTGGCCATCCTGCGCATCTCGCGGAACACGTTGAGCAGCTGGATCTCGCTCGACCCCTCGAAGATCGTGAGGGCGCGCGCGTCCCGCCAGCGCTTCTCGACCCCGTAATCGGCGGCGATGCCCCGCCACCCGTACAACTGCAGGATCTCGTTGGAGGCACGCACGGCGAGCTCGGTCGCCGCGTACTTGGCCATGGAGCTCTCCCTGCCGAAGGGCAGCCCCCGGTCGGCCAGGCCGGTCGCCTCCTCCAGCAGTTTGCGCGCCGCGCACAGTTCCACGTACAGCCGCCCGAGGGTCAGCTGCACATGGCTGAGGGTGTCCATGCGGTCGTCCGGGTACACCCGGCGCTCGCCCACCCAGGTCAGTGCGTCGCGGAGCATGGCGGCCACGATCCCCGTCCCGCAGGCGGCCCCGCCGATCCGGATGGTCGCGAGGAGCTCGTTCAGCAGGAACTCCCCGTCGCCGGCCCGCCCGATCAGGCTGACCGGCTCCAGGGCCACGTCCCGGAAGGTCACCGCGGGCGTGGGCAGGCAGCGGAACGCCGCCTTGTCGATGTCCTCGCTCACGGTCACCCCCGCAGCGTCCCGCGGAACGGCGAAGAACGACAGACCGCGTTTGCGGTTGTCCACCACCGTGTTGGCCAGAACGATGAACACGTCGGCGACGGTCCCGTTCCCGGACATGCACTTGCCGCCGTTGAGCAGCCAGCCGGACTCCGTCCGCACGGCGCGGGTGCCGGCCGCCAGCAGGTTCGAGCCGTTCTCGGGCTCGGTGAGCCCGAGGGCCGCGTACCCGTTGTCCTTCAGGAGCCGGGTGACGAAGAGCTCCTTCTGCTCCGCGGTGCCGGCGGCGACCACGGGATGCAGCGCCCCGCGGTTGAACACCAGCGTCCAGGTCATCCCCGGGCAGACCGCCGACAGCTCGCTGATGCCCTCGGCGAACTCCGTGTAGGACAGCCCGGCGCCGCCCAGCTCCTCGGGGAAGGCGGCGTTGAGGATCCCCTCGGCCGCGGCCCGTTCGTGGATCGGGACGGGGAACGTCCGCTCCTCGTCGTAACGGCGGACGTGCGGCGCCATCACCTCATCGGCAAAAGTGCGGAACGTCTGCTTCCACTCTGATCGACTGCGTGATTCTTCCACGACCATCCTAAGAAACGGTGATGACGAACTTGCCGATGTTGGCCCGGTTGCGGAGCTGTGTGATCGCCCGTGGCGCCTCCTCGAAGGGGAAGACCCCGCCCACGGCGGGACGGAACACGCCCGCGTCGATCAGCTCGACGAGGCGGTCCATCAGGGGCCGGAGCCTGGCCGGATCACGTGCCAGGGCACCCACGTTCACCGTGCAGAAGGAACGGCTGCTCATGAACAGGTCCCGGCCGTTCACGGCCAGGTCGAGCACCCCCGCCGCACCGATCTCGACGAAGCGGCCTCCCGAGCGCAGCAGGGCCAGACCTCGGCCCACGGCGTCGCCGGAGAGGGAGTCGACGATGAGGTCCAGTCCCTGATCAGGGCTCAGTTCCCTTACTGCGTCGGCGAAATCGGCCTCGGCGTAGTTGATCGGGTACTGGACGCCCAGCGCCCGCAGGTGCTCCAGCTTGGCCTCCGTACTCGCCGTGCCGAACACCGTGGCGCCGTGGTGCAGCGCCAGCTGGACGCACGCCGTCCCGGTCGCGCCCGCCGCCGCCTGGATGAGCACCCGGTCGCCCGGGTCCACGCGCGCCCCGCGCTCCAGGCAGGCGATCGCGGTGAGTCCGCTGATCAGCATGGCCACCGAGTCCGTGAACGAGACGCCGGCGGGCAGCGGAGCCACCGTGTACGCCTCGGTCGTCACGCGGGCCGCGTAACCGCCCTGCAGGGTCAGCGCGAGGACCTCGTCGCCGGGCCGGACGTGCTCGACCGCGTCACCCACCGCGTGCACCACACCGGCCACCTCGTGCCCGGGGACGAACGGCGGGGTGGACAGGAACGGATGGAAGCCGGTGGACGCCAGCACGTCGATGAAGTTGACGCCGACGGCGTGCACGTCGATGACCACCTCGCTCGGTGCGGGCCTGCGCACGGGTACGTCCTGCAGGCGCATGTCGAGCCCGGACGGCCCGGCCACGACGGTGTAACCGCGCACGGTGCTGTGGCGCTCCGCCTCGTCCAGCGTGATCTCCCGGGCGCTCTCCACCGGCGTCCCGCCCGTCGCGGCGGGTGCGTCGGGTGCGTCGGGGCGTACGTCCGGCTCCGGGGACTCCGCCGCGAGCAGGCCCTCCAGATGGAGCCCGACCGCGTCCACGGTCCGGTGGTTGAACATGAACGTCGCCGGCAGTTCGAGCCCGAAGTGGGCCCCGATCCGGCGGGTGAGGGAGACGGCGAGCAGCGAGTCGATGCCCAGGCGGTCGAAGCGTACCGAGGTGTCGATCTCGGCCGGCGGGCGGCGCAGCGCGCGGGCCAGCTCCGCCCGGACGAACTCGGCGGCGGAGCCGGCCCCGTCCTCCGCGCGCGCGGCGCCCGCGGCGCGCGGCCGCGCCGCCCCGGCCTCCCCGGCCGCGCCGGCCCCGCGGTTGAACCGGGCCACGAGCCCGTCGGCGACCTCGTCCCGTACGTCCAGCACCGCCAGCTGCAGGTGGGTGCCGGCCAGGGCCTTCAGGAAGGCCTCGGCCCCCGCCTCGGGGGACATCGGGTGCAGGCCCGATTCCAGGAGCCGGGCCTGGTACCTGGGGTCCGCGACCATCCCCAGCTCCGCCCACGGGCCCCAGTTGATCGTTCGCACGGGCGTGCGCCGGCTGCGTACGGTGCCGGTGAGCGCGTCGAGCGTGGCATTGCCCGCCGCGTACGCACCCTGGCCCGCCGTCACGAACAGGCTGGCCATGGAGGAGAACAGGACGATGAAGTCCAGGTCCTCCGCGGCCACCGCGTCGATCAGGATCCGGGCGCCCCGCTCCTTCGGCGCCGTGATCGCGTGCATGCGTTCCGCCGACGTCGACCCGATCAGCGCGTCGTCGAGGATGCCCGCGGTGTGGATCACACCGTGCAGGGCGCCGAAGCGCCGGAGCGTCTCGTCCAGGGCGCGCCGCACGGCGGCCTCGTCGGTCACATCGGCCTGGAGGTAGAGCAGCCGTCCCCCCGCGGCGTCGACCGCCTCCTCCAGCTGCGGGTCGACCTCCGCCCGGCGGCCGGTGAGCACCACCCGTGCCCCCGCCTCGCGGGCGAGGGTGACCGCGAGCGTGGATCCCAGGCCGCCCTGCCCGCCCGTGATCCAGTAGACGCCACCGGGCCTCAGCTCCGCCGGGGCCGCGGAGGCCTCCACCGGGGTCAGGGACGGGAGCGTGCGCTCGCCGTGCCGGTAGCGGACGCAGAACGCGTCGGGCCGTACCGCGAGCTCCGCGGCGATGTCGCGGGCGAGTTCACGGGTGGTGAGCGCGTCGGCCTCCACCCGGATCGCCCGCCCCGACCAGCTCACGGTCTCCTGTTCGAGCGCCCGCAGCAGCGGGGGCAGTGCCACGTCACCGGTCACCAGGGCGAGCTCCCGGCGCGCCGTCGACGTGCTCTTCGTGGCGCTCCGCAGCAGCGCGAGGAAGGCCTCGCGCTCCGGTTCGACGACGAGCAGCCGAGCGGCGGCCGGCAGGCCCTCCAGGAACCGCGGACCGTCCTCCTCGCCGCAGGGCAGGGCGGCGACCGAGACGGTGGCCCCGCCCCTGCGCAGCTCCTCCACCAGCGGCACGCAGCGTTCGGCGTCCCCGGTGAGCAGGACGACCTCGCCCGGCCTGCCGGCGGCCTCCGCGGGCCGCGGCTGCGGCCGGGCGTCCACCGCGAGGAAGCGCAGCGAGTGCCGGTTGCCCATCCGCTTGAGGGAGACCCCCGTGAACTCCACGAGGACCTGCCCCTCGGGGTCGAGGATCGTCACGTCGCAGTCGAACGTGTCCGCGTCCGCGTCGAGTTCGCTCCGCAGCCGCACATGGGCCAGGGTCGGACCGGACCACGGCGCGAACACGTCGACCCGGCGGTAGCCGAACCCCACGAAGGTGCCGCTGGCTCCCGCGTCGACGGACAGCCCGGCGATGGACTGCATCGCTCCGTCCGCGACGTCCGCGGGAAGCGGGCGGCCGAGCGTCCGCGGGGACGGCGGCGCGAGCCGGGTGAGCAGCTCCTTGTCGCCCAGCCACATCTCGGTCACCATCCGCATGGTGTCCCCGTACGAGAGCCCGGACGCCGCCAGGTGCTCGTACAGGGCGTCGGTCTCGACGCGCCGCGGGCACCGCAGGAGGATCGCGGCCGGATCGGCCGGCGCCGGGGCCGGCCCGGTGGCCGACCAGCCGGCCGAGACGTGCTCCTCCCACGCGGCGCCGTGCTCGTGCGCCGCCCGGCTCTCCACGGACAGGAACGGCTCGTCGCCCGCGCGCAGCCGCCGCGAGACCCGTACCTGCCGGGACTCCTCCCCGGCGACCGCCAGGGAGTTCGTCACCAGGACGTCGCTGAGCCCGTATCCGCCCACCTGCTCGGGGTTGAGTTCCCGCAGCGCCGCGTCGAGCATCCAGGCGGCGGGCGCGATCGCCCGCTCCTGCACCCGGTGGTCACGGATGACCGGCAGCGAGCCGGTGACCAGGACGCCCTCCGCGCGCGGGCCCGCGGGCTCGACCCAGTGCTCCTGGCGCTGCCAGGGGTACGGGGGCAGCCGCCTGCCGGCGCGCGGCCGGCCGGCGTGGAAGGCGACCCAGTCGATCTCGCAGCCGGCCTCGAAGAGCGCGGCGACCGACTCGTACGGGGCCCGGTCGTCCGCGCGGCGCATCGCCGGTACGGCGGCGACGTCCCGGTCCTCGTCCTCCAGGCACTCGGTCACCGAGACCGACAGCAGGGGGTGCGGGCTCATCTCCAGGAACACGCGGTGACCGGCCGCCCCGGCCCCGCGGACCGCGTCGGCGAACAGCACCGGCTCGCGCAGGTTGCGCCACCAGTACGCGGCGTCCAGCCCGGTGGTGTCGAAACGCTCCCCGGTGAGGGAGGAGTGGAAGGCGACCGTCGCGGGACGGGGCGACAGCCCGGCGAGTTCCGCGACCAGGTCCTCCCGGAGGTCCTCCAGCAGCGCGCAGTGCGAGGCCACGTCCACCTTGACGCGTCGGCCGAAGACGCCCTCGGCGTCCATGGCGGCGACGAACTCGTCGACGGCCGCGGTCTCGCCGGACACGATGGTCGTGCTCGGGCCGTTGTGCGCCGCGAGCGACAGTCGCTCCCCGTAGGGCTCCAGCGCCTTGCGCACGTCCGACACCGGCAGGGAGACCAGCGCCATGGCGCCCTGCCCCCGGTGCCGCATCATCAGGGCGCTGCGGCGGCAGATGATCCGCGCCGCGTCCTCCAACCGCAGGGCGCCCGAGACATGGGCGGCCGCGACCTCTCCCATGCTGTGGCCGATGACCCCGGCGGGCCGGACGCCCCAGGACCGGAAGAGCGCCGCCAGCCCCACCTGCATCGCGAACACGGCGGGCTGGACGACATCGATGCGCTCCAGCAGGGGAGCGGCGTCCTGCGAGGTCAGCACCTCGCGCAGGGACCAGTCGACGTGCGGGGCGAAGGCCTGCTCGCAGCGGGAGACGGCGAGGTCGAAGGCGGGCTCCGACTCGATCAGGGCCCGCCCCATTCCGAGCCACTGGGCACCCTGCCCGGGGAACACGAAGACGACGCCCGCCTCGTCGGGCACGTGCCGCGCACCGGTGAACGGCTCGCGCAGCCGTGCGAGGAGCTCGCCGCGGTCCGCGAAGGCGAAGGCCGCGCGGACCTCCCGCCCCCGGGGGCCGCCCCGGCCCCGGACCTGTGTCGCCGCGGCCGAGCCCCGGCCCACCTCGTCCTCGTCCAGGCCCTCGGCCCACGCCGCGTGGTCCGCGGCCTGTGCGTGCAGGGCCGGTTCGGTGGCGGCCGACAGGGCCAGCAGCTGTACGGGGCGCCGCGCGGGCCGGTCCTCGCAGGCCCCGGTGGCCGCCGGGGCGGGGCCGAGCACCGCGTGGGCGTTGGTGCCGCCGAAGCCGAAGGAGCTCACTCCGGCCACGCCGACCTCGTCGGGAGACTCCCAGCGCCGCAGCGAGGACTGCACGCGCAGCCCGAGTCCGTCGAAGTCGATGTCCGGGTTGGGCTCGTCGCAGTGCAGGGACGGCGGCAGGGCCCCGTGTTCGAAGCACAGCGCCAGTTTGATCACGCCGGCGATGCCCGCCGCCGCCTCCAGGTGCCCGACGTTCGTCTTCACCGAACCGATCGCGCACGGCCGGTCGGCGGCGCGCCCCCGGTTCAGTACGCCGCCCAGGGCGGCGGCCTCGATCTGGTCGCCGATGGCCGTGCCCGTCCCGTGGGCCTCGACGTAGCCGACCTCCCGCGGCCGGGCGCCCGCCCGGCCGAGCGCCTGGCGCACGACCTCTTCCTGGGACCGGCGGCTCGGCGCCAGCAGGCCGTTGGTCCGCCCGTCGGAGGTCACCGCCGAGCCGCGGATCACCGCGGAGACGCGGTCGCCGTCGCGCAGCGCCTGGCTCAGCGGCTTCAGCACGACCACGCCCGCGCCCTCGCTGCGTACGTAGCCGTCGGCCTGCGCCGAGAAGGTCTTGCAGCGCCCGTCGGGCGCCATGACGCCGGATTTGTCGAAGGCCTCGGTGATCGCCGGGGACAGGATCACGTTCACCCCGCCGACGATGGCGACGTCGCACTCGCCGCGCCGGATCGCGTCGCACGCGAGGTGGACGGCGACGAGGGAGGAGGAGCAGGCCGTGTCGACGGCCAGGCTCGGCCCGCGCAGGTCGAGCAGGTAGGAGAGCCGGTTGGCGGCGACGCTGGAGGCTCCGCCGAGCAGCGAATAGGCGTCCGCCGAGGGCGAGTTCGCGAGGGCGTCGCGGTAGTCCGAGCTGGAGATGCCGATGAAGACGCCCGTGGGCGAACCGGCCAGGCCGTACGGATCGAGACCTGCGTCCTCGACGGCCTCCCAGGCGACCTCCAGCATGAGCCGCTGCTGCGGGTCGAGTTTGGCGGCCTCGTGCTCGTTGATGCCGAAGAAGTCGAGGTCCAGGCCGCCGATCCCGGTGAGGAAGCCACCGAGGGCGGCCCGGTCCGTGCCGCCGTTCCCGCCGCCCCAGCGGGCGAACCGGTCGTCGGGTACCCGCCCGATGGCGTCCCCGCCCCGTTCGAGCAGCTCCCAGAAGGCCTCCGGGCCGTCCGCTCCGGGGAACCTGCACCCCATGCCGATGATCGCGACCGGTTCGTCCGGGGTCGTTCCCGTGGCCGCGCGCTGGGGCGCGGCGGTCGCGCCCCGCTCGGGCCGCCCGTCCCGCAGGTGCTCCAGGATCTCCCGGAGCGTCGGGTACTCGTACGCGATCGTCGGTGAGACCTTGCGGTCCAGGAGCGCGCCGAGCTCTCCCGCGAGCGCGACCGCGTCGATCGAGGACAGGCCGTAGGCGGCCAGTGGTTCGTGGACCGAGATGTCCTCGCCCGAACCGAGACGGGCCAGCTCGGCGATGCGCCGGCGCAGCCAGGTTTCCAGCTCCGTGTCCAACATGTGCTCCCCCTGTGTTCTGCTGTGGTTCGAGTCAGCGCTGCGCGTTCCACGGAGACCGGCCGGTCAGGTACTCCTTCCGGGTCTCCCCGCGCTGCAGCTTCCCGCTCGACGTCTTGGGAAGGGTTCCGGCGGGAAGGAGGACCACGTCGCGTGCGGTCAGCCGGTGTTCCTGGGCCACGGCGTGCCGTACCGCGTTCGCCACGGCCTCCGACTCCGAGCGGTCCTCGCCGGCGGCGGCCCCCGGCCGGAGTTCGGCCGCGACCACCACGCTCTCCTCCCCGTCCGTGGTCACGCCGAAGGCGGCCACGCAGCCGGGCCGGATCGCGGAGTGCGCGCTCTCGGCGGTCCGCTCGATGTCGTGGGGGTAGTGGTTGCGTCCGCCGACGATGATGACGTCCTTGATGCGGCCGCAGACGAACAGGCCGTCCTCGGTCCGGAAGCCGAGGTCCCCCGTGCGCATGTACGGGCCCTGTCCGCCGTCGCTCGGCGTGGCCTCGAACGCCTCCCGGCTGAGGTCGGGCCGCTGCCAGTAGCCCACGGCGACGCTCTCGCCCGCGACCCAGATCTCGCCGACCTCGCCCGGGGCGCACCGGGTGTGCCGCTTGGGGTCGACGATGGCGACGTCCAGCGTCCGGCTGATGCCGCAGCTGACGAGGACGCGCGCGTTCGGACTGTCCTGCGGCACGATCCGGGCGACGCCCTCCTCGAGCTCGCTCTCGTCGAAGGACCGGAAGATCCACGGCTGTTCGATCGGCGCCCCGCTCACCAGCAGCGTGCTCTCGGCGAGACCATAGACCGGAATAATGGTTTCCGGACGGAACCCGCAGGAGGCGAAGGCCGCGGAGAAGCGCTTCATCGATTCCGCGCGAACGGGTTCGGCGCCATTGGTGGCGACGGCCCAGGACGACAGATCCAGCGTCGCGCGGTCCTCTTCGGACACTTTTCGGGTGCACAGGTCGAACGCGAAGTTGGGCGCGGCCGACAGGGTTCCGCGGTACTTCGAGATTGCGCGCAGCCACCGCACCGGGTTCTGCAGGAATGCCACGGTGGGCATCGAAACGGAATGGATCCCCAGCATCGCCGGCGCGACGATCATCGAGATGAGCCCCATGTCGTGATAGGGCGGCAGCCACCCCACGACGACGGTCGAATGGTCGAGTCCGAGCGATGTGCGGATGAGGTCGGTGTTGTGGGCGAGGTTCCGGTGGGTGACCATCACGCCCTTCGGCTGACCGGTCGAGCCGGAGGTGTACTGGAGGAACGCGAGGGAATCCGGATCGGGGGCCGGGGCGGACCAGCCCGCTCCGCCGGCGTCCGGAATCTCGTCGACCGCCAGCCAGGCGGTTTCCTGGAGTTCCGGAATCGAGCGCGCCGTGGTCTCGATGGCCGCCTGTATCGCGGAGGTGGTCAAAATGGCCGCGGGCTGGGCGTCCTCGGCGATGCCGGCCAGCCGGAGCAGCCCTCGCGCACGCTGCGCGGGGTGCGGCAGGTAGGCGGGGACGGCGACGACGCCGGCGTACAGGCAGCCGAAGTACGCGACGACGAAGTCCTGGCCGGGCATGAACAGCAGCAGGGCCCGGGAACCGGGCTCCACCTGCGCACGGAGGCTTGCGGCCACGGCCCGCGCCCGGGTGTCGAGCATCGAGAAGGTGAGTGAGGGTTCGGCCTCGTCGCCGTCGGGCAGGAAGGTGAACAGATCGTGATCCGGGATGCGCGCAGCGTGTGCGTGCAGTGCGTCGACCACCGTTTCGAAGCGGACCTCGTCCAGGGCGGTGGGGGACAGCGCGAATGACTCGTCAAGCATTCTCAGCCTCATTCAGTGCCGATCGGATGCTCGCACCGGGTGCGGGCCGGCAGGCAAATGGCGAAAGCGGCGCGCGGCTCCACGAGCGCGCTCCGCGCGAGATGCCCGTTCCCGGGGATACCGGAGCACGGGATGCCGGAGCTCCAGGGCTCACGGCGACAGCGGTCTGTACGGAGCCGCGGATCTGCGGACAGGGTGGTGCGCTGCTCTCCGGGGCGAATGACCCGAGGTCACGCAACCGGCGTCAATCGCATCCTGATCCGCAAACATCAACCTTGTCTTCCGGTGAGTTTCGATCCGCAGCACAGCGCGGACGCGGAGAAGGATTGATTCATTCCGCATGCGTCCGGTCGTTCTGCGAGCGCGTTCCATGTTCGTGCGGCCCCGAGAGGGGCGCCGGCTATCGCGCCGGGGCGATAGCGCCTGCAACTTGGTGGGCTTGGCGGAGGTACAGACGGAAACAGCCAAAGGCTGGAAGAGGGGTTCTGGGCAGTACTGGTCCAAACCTTAGGGCGGGCCCCTGGATTCGGTCAACTCGCGCTTAATGGCCGGAAGTTGACTGCGAATGCAAGAAGACGAGGGAATTTTCGGCCAACCTCCGGCCGGTGCGGACGGCGCTCGGGAGGGGGTGCCGCGGCTCCGAGCGGGGCGGACGACAAGGGGGCCCGGTGACCGTAGTTGATGCTTGCTGAGCGAAACTGATCGTTTCCCTGGCGGGTATCCCGCCATTCGGGCAAGCCATTCGCTCGCTCCCGAGAAGCCCGGGAGCGCCCCGACGAAGATGGGAGAACCGGCCGTGACCGGTATCGAGTTCCTCGCCTCGTTCCTCAGGACCGGACGACTGCACGGGATCGGCATCGGCTCCACCCTCGGCGAGGTGGACCGGGCCGTCCGCCACCGCTTCGTCGACGTGGTCGACGAGGACGGCCGGTCGCTGCGCCGCGACTACGGATTCGTCGAGTTCTACTTCAACGCCGGGAACGAGTGGGTGATGTCCGGCGGCTCCATCGAACTGCACCGGCTCGCGTCCGGCCGGTACAGGGCGAAGGAATGGGCCCGGACCATGGAGATCGCGTTCCCCCGCCATGTCGCCTGGCGGGACCTGCGCGACGAACTCGCGCGCATCCCCGGAGCCCCGGAGCTCACGGTCGGTGACCAGGGCGGTTTCCTCGAGTACCGGGCTTCGGCGTCCGGCGTCTCGGTCCTCGTCGTGGACGACGAGGAGGAGGAGCGGGGCTGCCACGCGGGGCACGGGGACGTGTGGAGCGTCAGCCTGTGGGCGCCCGTACGGGCGAGGTGACCGCCCGGCCGTCGCCCTGCTGCTCCTGGCCCTGCTGAAGAACTCCGAACGCAGGGCCGAACACGCGATCCAGCGCAAGCTCGACGCGATCGCCGCCGCCCTCCTGGAGCAGTTCGACGGCGAGCCGGGCCGCGCGCACCAGGAGCTGGTCAAGGCCATCGGGATCGAGGACGGCGAGTAGCGCAGCCGCCCCGGGGGCGCCCTGCCCCCTTGGGCCGAGCGGACCCCGGAACGGGCGCTTTCGAGTGACCCGCCGCGCGGGCCTCGGCCACGGGCGGCCCGAACTCCCCGACCATCTCAGGCGGCCGGTCATGTTCCGGCCACGGGCCGCCGACCAGGCCGGGCACCGCGCGCACGCGGCTCCGGGCCGCGCCGCTGGGAGATCACTTGTACGTCCTGCTCGTGGCGAGCGCGTTCAACAGCCTCACGCAGCGAGTCCACGCCGAGCTGCGCGACCACGGCCACCGCGTCGCGGTCGAACTCGCCCTGCCCGGCGCCCCCCTGGGCGACGCCGTACGCGCTCACCACCCCGACCTCGTCATCGCCCCGATGCTCCGCACCGCCATCCCCGAGGAGATCTGGGCCGACCGCACCTGCCTGGTCGTCCACCCCGGACCGGTCGGCGACCGCGGTCCCTCCTCCCTCGACCGCGCCATCCAGGACGGCGAGCCCCGATGGGGGGTGACCGTCCTCCAGGCCAACGCGGAGATGGACGCCGGCGACGTCTGGGCGAGCGTCGAGTGCCCCGTACCGCCCGTCGGCAAGAGCGACCTCTACCGCGGCGAGATCGCCGACGCCGCGCTGGAGGCCGTCCTGCTCGCGGTGGAACGCTTCGCCTCCGGTACGTACACCCCGCAGCCGCAGGCCGCCGGCCGGGCCCGGCCGCTGCTGCGCCAGGAGGAGCGACGGATCGACTGGGAGCGCGATGGCACCGCGGACGTCCTGCGCGCGCTGCGCGCCGCGGACTCGCAGCCCGGCGTACAGGACGAGCTGCTCGGCGGCGAGTGGTTCCTGCACGGCGGGCACCGCGAGGAGCGGCTGCGCGGGTGCCCCGGCGAGCTGCTGGCCACCCGGACCGGGGCCGTCTGCCGGGCCACGGCGGACGGCGCCGTCTGGATCCCGGAACTGCGCGCCCGCCGCCTCCCGGGCGGCCCGGTCGCCGCCAAGCTGCCCGCGACGCTGGCACTCGCGGACCGGCTGCCACCGCTTCCCGAGGTCCCCGCGCCGCCGGACAGCGGCCCGCACCGCCGCACCTGGTCGGACATCGGCTACCACGAGGACGGACAGGCCGGTTTCCTGTCGTTCTCCTTCCCCGGCGGCGCGATGAGCACCGCGCACTGCCGCCGTCTGCTGGACGCCTACCGGACCGCCTGTACCCGCCCCACGACCGTCCTGGTCCTCGGCGGCGGCCGCGACTTCTTCTCCAACGGCATCCACCTCGGTGTCATCGAGGCCGCGGACGACCCGGCCGAGGAATCCTGGGCCAACATCAACGCCATCAACGACCTGGTCGAGGCGGTGCTGACCACCACCGACCGGCTCGTGGTCAGCGCGCTGGGCGGCAACGCCGCCGCCGGCGGGGCCATGCTCGCCCTCGCCGCCGACGAGGTCTGGTGCCGCTCGGGCGTCGTCCTGAACCCGCACTACCGCCTGATGGGGCTGCACGGCTCCGAGTACTGGACGTACACCCTGCCGCGCCGCGTCGGCCCCTCCCTCGCGGAACGCCTCACCGCCGAGGCCCTCCCGCTGAGCGCAGCCGCCGCGCACGGGCTCGGACTGGTCGACCGTACGCTCCCCTGCCCGCCCGGGGAGTTCACCGCCGAGACGGAGCGCCTCGCGGTGCGCCTCGCCGGGCTGCCCGCCACCGCCTCCCGGATCGCCGGGAAGAAGGCGGCGCGCGAGCGCGACGAGGCCCTGCGGCCGCTCGCCGCCCACCGCGAGGCCGAGCTGGCCCTGATGCGGCGGACCTTCTTCGACCCGGACGCCCCCTACCACGCCCTGCGCCGCGCCTTCGTCCGCAAGGAACGCCCTGCGGCCACCCCGCCCCACCTCCGGGGGCCGGGATAGGCCCCGCGGCACCGCGGCCGTCCGTCCGCCCGGTGTCACTGGACTGGCCGTACCTGACGCGGCACCCGGGCCGGACTGCTGTTAGCAAGAAAGGTGTGGGTGAGGCAGGCCGCCTCTCCCCACCCCCTCCCGATCCCCTCCCCGAGGAGCCGTCCCATGGCCACAGCGACGCAGGAAAAGGTTGAGGATCCGCTGATCCACATCCTCTGGATCAACGCGGGGCTGAGCTGCGACGGCGACTCCGTGTCCCTGACGGCAGCGATGCAGCCGAGCATCGAGGAGATCGTCACCGGTGTACTGCCCGGTCTTCCGAAGATCGCCGTGCACTGGCCGCTGATCGACTTCGAATGCGGCCCGGTCGGCGGCGCCGACACCTTCATCGAATGGTTCTTCAAGGGCGAGCGGGGCGAGATCGATCCCTTCGTCCTGGTGGTCGAGGGGTCCATCCCCAACGAGAAGATCAAGCCCGAGGGCTACTGGTGCGGCTTCGGTGACGACCCGGAGACCGGTCAGCCCATCACCACCAGCGAGTGGATCGACCGGCTGGCCCCCAAGGCCCTCGCCGTCGTGGCCATCGGCACCTGCGCCACGTACGGCGGTATCCACGCGATGGAGGGCAACCCGACGGGCGCCATGGGCGTGCCCGACTACCTGGGCTGGGACTGGACCTCAAAGGCCGGCATCCCGATCGTCTGCGTACCGGGCTGCCCGATCCAGCCGGACAACTTCTCGGAGACCCTGACCTACCTGCTCTACCAGGCGGCCGGCTCCGCCCCGATGATCCCCCTCGACGACAAGCTGCGTCCGACCTGGCTCTTCGGGGCCACCGTCCACGAGGGCTGCGACCGGGCCGGCTACTACGAGCAGGGCCAGTTCGCCGAGACCTACGACTCCCCGCTATGCCTGGTCAAGCTGGGCTGCTGGGGCCCCGTCGTCAAGTGCAACGTGCCCAAGCGCGGCTGGATGAACGGCATCGGCGGCTGCCCCAACGTCGGCGGCATCTGCATCGCCTGCACCATGCCCGGCTTCCCCGACAAGTTCATGCCGTTCATGGACGAACCTCCCGGCGCCAAGGTCTCCACGAAGGCGAGCGGCGCGTACGGCGCCCTGATCCGCCGGCTGAGGTCCGTCACCGCCCACACGGTCGACGAGGAACCGAAGTGGCGGCAGACCGGCCGGGCCCTGACCACGGGCTACCGCCCGCCCTGGTGACGCCCCCCGGAAGCACACCCCAACTCCCGCTCTCCGCACCGAAGAAGGGTCACGGCACAAACGATGACACCGAAGACGAAGGCGGCCGCAGACGGCAGCGGTCTGGTGGAGATGGCCTGGGATCCGATCACCCGGATCGTGGGCAGTCTCGGCATCCACACGAAGATCGACTTCAAGCAGAAGCGGGTCGCGGAGTGCTACAGCACCTCGTCGGTCTTCCGCGGCTACAGCGTCTTCATGCGCGGCAAGGACCCCCGCGACGCGCACTTCATCACCAGTCGCATCTGCGGCATCTGCGGTGACAACCACGCCACCTGCTCGGTGTACGCGCAGAACATGGCCTACGGGGTGAAGCCGCCCCACCTCGCCGAGTGGATCATCAACCTGGGCGAGTCCGCGGAGTACATGTTCGACCACAACATCTTCCAGGAGAACCTGGTCGGGGTCGACTACTGCGAGAAGATGGTCCGCGAGACCAACCCGGGGGTCCTGGAGCTCGCCGAGCGCACCCCCGCCCCGCACGCCGGCGAGCACGGCTACAGGACCATCGCCGACATCATGCGCTCCCTCAACCCCATCGAGGGCGAGTTCTACCGCGAGGCGCTCCAGGTCTCCCGCTACACGCGCGAGATGTTCTGCCTGATGGAGGGCCGCCACGTGCACCCCTCCACCCTCTACCCGGGCGGCGTCGGCACCATCGCCTCCGTCCAGCTCTTCACGGACTACATGAGCCGCCTGATGCGGTACTGCGAGTTCATGAAGAAGGTCGTCCCGCTCCACGACGACCTGTTCGACTTCTTCTACGAGGCCCTGCCCGGCTACGAGGAGGTCGGCCGCCGTCGCGTCCTCCTCGGCTGCTGGGGCGCCCTCAACGACCCCGAGTACTGCGACTTCACGTACGCCAACATGACCGACTGGGGACGGAAGATGTTCGTCACCCCGGGCGTGGTGGTGGACGGCAAGCTCGTCACCAACGACCTCACCGAGATCAACCTCGGCATCCGCATCCTGCTCGGCAGCTCGTACTACGACGACTGGGAGGGGCAGGAGCAGTTCGTCACGCACGACCCGCTCGGCAACCCGGTCGACCCGCGCCACCCGTGGAACCAGCACACCATCCCGGCCCCGCAGAAGCGGAACTTCGACGACAAGTACAGCTGGGTCATGTCGCCCCGCTGGTTCGACGGCAAGGACCACCTGGCCCTGGACACCGGCGGCGGCCCCATCGCCCGCCTGTGGTCCACCGCGCTGTCGGGGCTGGTCCACACCGACTACGTGCAGGCCACCGGTCACAGCGTCGTGATCACCCTGCCGCGCACGATGACCAAGCCCGAGACCCGCTTCGAGTGGAAGATCCCGAAGTGGAGCAACGCGCTCGAACGCAACCGCGCGCGCACCTACTTCCAGGCCTACGCGGCCGCCATCGCCCTGCACTGCGCCGAGAAGGGCCTCGCCGAGGTCCGCGCCGGGCGCACCCAGACCTGGGAGAAGTTCGAGGTCCCGGACGAGGGGCTCGGCGTCGGCTTCACCGAGGCCGTACGCGGCGTCCTGTCGCACCACATGGTGATCCGCGACGGGAAGATCGCCAACTACCACCCCTACCCGCCGACCCCGTGGAACGCCAGCACCCGCGACACCTTCGGCACGCCAGGACCGTACGAGGACGCCGTGCAGAACACCCCGATCTTCGAGGAGAACACCCCGGAGAACTTCAAGGGCATCGACATCATGCGCGCCGTCCGCAGCTTCGACCCCTGTCTGCCCTGCGGAGTCCACATGTACGTGGGCGGCGGCAAGACGGTCAAGACGATGCACGTGCCCACCGGTCTGAGCGGACTGGGCGGATGAGGGCCGCGATCGACGGCCCGCAGGCCGGGCGCCGGGTCGAGGAGGTCCTCGACCGGCTCGCCGCCACCGGCGACCGGGCGGCCTGCGAGGCGGCCGAGGAACTGGTGCGCGTCCTCATGGACTTCTACGGCGCCGGGCTCGCCCGGATCGTCGAGAAGGTCGGAGAGGCCCCTCTCAAGGCCGTCCACGACGACGAGCTCGTCGCGAGCCTGCTCTCCCTGCACGGCCTGCACCCCGAGGACGTGCACACCCGCATCGGCCGCGCCCTGGCCGCCCACGGCGAACCGCTGGAACTGCTCGGCTTCGACGAGCACACCGGCATCCTGCGGCTGCGCCCCTCCGCCGCCCCCACCGGCTGCGGCTGCGGATCCGGCGGCCAGGACGGCGCCGGCCGCACCCTGGAGGACAGCCTCGCCTGCTTCGCCCCCGAGGTGACCGGCGTGGAGCGGGAGCCCGCCCCGGCCCCGGCTCCCGCACTGCTGCAGATCGGCACCCGGCCCCCGAGCCCGGCACGGGTGCCGTGAGCGGGCCCGGTCTGCGTCACGACGCCCCGCGCGCCCCGCGCGGGCTGCGCCGGTTCGCGGGTCCGCGCCCGCCCCGGCCCGAGACCTGCGAACTGTGCGGGGTCGTCGTGCCCCCCGACGGCCACCGTCACCTGGTGCAGACCGAGCAGCGCGCGCTGGTCTGTGCCTGCACCGCCTGCGCCCTGCTCTTCGACCGGCCGGGCGCGGGCACCGGACGCCTGCGGACCGTACCGGACCGCTACCTCACCGACCCCGGGCACCGGCTCGACGACGGCGCATGGGAACTCCTCCAGATCCCGGTCGGCGTCGCGTTCTTCTTCCGCAACGCCGCCCTCGACCGGCTGGTCGCCCTCTACCCGAGCCCGGCCGGAGCCACCGAGAGCGAACTGGACCCCGAGACCTGGCAGACCGTACTGGGCGCCGGCCGGCTGTCGGAGCTCCTCGAACCCGACGTCGAGGCGCTGCTGCTGCGCCGCTCGGAGGGCCGCACCGCGTGCTACCTGGTGCCGATCGACATCTGCTACGAGCTGGTGGGGCGGATGCGGCTGCTGTGGCAGGGCTTCGACGGCGGGGCGGAGGCCCGGGCAGCCCTGGACACCTTCTTCGAGCAGGTGGAACGGCGGTCCAGGGCGCTGGCCGAGACGCCGGCGACGCCCCCGGCGGCGACGGCGGCGAGGGTGGAGGACGGGGTCCGATGACGGAATTCGCCTTCACCTGCACCGGGGTGCGCGCCGACGCGTACGCCGCCGGCCCCACCCTCGTCTTCCGGCTGCGGATCACCGCAGCCGGGGGCGCCCGGGTGCACGCCATCGCCCTGCGCTGCCAGATCCGCATCGAACCGGCCCGGCGCGGCTACGGACCCGCCGAGGCGGAAGGCCTCGCGGACCTGTTCGGCGAGCGCTCCCGGTGGGGCAACACCCTCCAGCCCGTGCAGTTCGCCCAGGTCTCCGTCATGGTCCCGAGCTTCACCGGCGAGACCGAGACCGACCTCGTCGTGCCCTGCACCTACGACATGGACATCGCGGCGACCCGGTACTTCCAGGCCCTGGCGGAGGGCGAGGTGCCGCTGCTGATGCTGTTCTCCGGCACCGCCTTCACCGGGGACGCCGGGTTCCGCGTCGAGCCGGTGCCCTGGGACCGCGAAGCCTCGTACCGGATGCCCGTGGCCGTGTGGCGCGAGATGGTCGAACAGCACTTCCCCGGCTGTGGCTGGCTCCGGCTGCCCCGCGACACCATGGACGAGCTGCTGGCCTTCCGCTCCCGCCACGCGCTCGCCTCGTGGGAGGCGACCGTACGGACCCTGTTGGACGCGGCCGCCCCGGCGGAGCCAGCGGCCCCGCCGGGTCCCGTCCGGCTCGGCGCGATCCTGCCGCGCCTCACCGAGAGGACGGCGCCGTGACCACGACGACCACCCCGGGCTCCCGCTTCGCCGTCGCCCGGCAGGTGGCGGACGCGGTCCTCCTGGAGGGGTACGTGCTCTACCCCTACCGGGCCTCGGCCGCCAAGAACCGGCTGCGCTGGCAGTTCGGCGTCCTCGTACCCCCGGCGTGGGGCCACGCCCACGAGGAGCACGTCCTCCAGCAGACCGAGATCCTGATGGAGCCCCGGGGCGAGGCGACCCTCGCCCTCGAACTGCGCTTCCTGCACGCGCAGCGGCGTACGGTCCAACAGGCCGAGGGCGACGGGGACTTCACGGACGTCCCCGAGCTGCACCTGACCGACCGGGTCCTGATGCCCTGGGACGAGGGCACCGAGGAACGGGTCGAGGTGAGCGTGCCCGTCGCCGAACTGCTCGGCGACGAAGGCGTCACCTTCCCGTTCCGCCGCCCGGCCCGTGTCGACACCGAGCCCGTGGTCGATGCCGACGGCCGCACGGTGGGCCGCCTGGTGCGGCGCACCGCGGAGATCGAGGGGCGGCTGCGCCTGCGCGCTGTCGAACTCCCCGGCGCCTACCGGGTGTTCAGACTCCGGGCCGTGGTGGAGAACACCAGCCCGTGGACCCCGCCCGCCGGAGCCGGTCCCCTCGACCGGGAGGCCGCACTGCCGCACTCGCTGGTCGCCGCCCACCTCCTGCTCGGCCTGGACTCCGGATCCTTCCTGTCCATGACCGACCCGCCCGAATGGGCCCGGCAGGCGGTGGCCGCCTGCGAGAACCGCCACACCTGGCCGGTGCTCGCGGGCGAACCGGGCCGCGCCGACGTGGTCCTGTCCTCCCCGATCATCCTGGAGGACCACCCGGCCATCGCCCCCGAGAGCGCGGGCGCCATGTACGACGCCACCGAGATCGACGAGATCCTCGCCCTGCGCACGGCCGCCCTGACCGAGCAGGAGAAGCGCGAGGCCCGCGGCACCGACGCCCGGGCCGCCGCCGTGATCGACCTCGCCGACTCCATGCCCCCCGAGGTGCTGGAGCGACTGCACGGCGCCGTGCGGGCCCTGCGGGAGGTCACCGGCCCGGAGCAGCCCCCGCTGCTCACGGAACTCCCCGCCGAGGACGTGGTGTTCAGGCCCGACACCCCCTGGTGGGACCCGGCCCGGGCGGACACCGCGGACCCGGCCCGCGACCGGATCGCGATCGACGGCGCCTCGGTGGGACCCGGCAGCCGCGTCCTGCTCCGCCCGGGACTGCGGCGCACCGACGCGCAGGACCTGTTCCTCCAGGGCCGTACCGCGCTGGTCGAGGCCGTCCTGCACGACGTGGACGGGGGAGTGCACCTCGCCGTCACCGTGGAGGACGACCCGGGCGCGGACATCCGCCGCGAGCAGGGCAGGTTCCTCTACTTCCAGCCCGACGAGGTCACCCCGCTGGAGGACGCGTGAACGCCCGGGTCCTGGTCGCCGGCATCGGCAACGTCTTCCTCGGTGACGACGGCTTCGGCGTCGAGACCGTACGGGCGCTGGCCGCGCACCCGCTGCCCGAAGGCGTCGAGGTGGTGGACTTCGGCGTCCGCGGTGTCCACCTCGCCTACCAGCTCCTCGACGGCTACGACACCCTGCTGCTGGTCGACGCCACCGCACGCGGCGGCGAGCCGGGCACGCTGTACCTGATCGAGGCCGACGGGAGCGCGGGCCCGGAACCGGGCGGCGCCGGGGCACCGTCACCGCCCGTCCTCGACGGCCACCACATGTCCCCCGACGCCGTCCTCGCCCTGCTGGACACCCTCTGCGCCGGGACCGGCGCCACCCCGCCGCGGCGCACCCTCGTCCTCGGCTGCGAACCGGCCGGGGTCGAGGAGGGCATCGGACTGAGCCCACCGGTGGCCGCCGCCGTACCGGAGGCCGTACGCACGGCCCTGGACCTGATCCACGGCCGGGACCCCGACGAAACCGACCGGCCTCGCCGCGAACTGAGGAGAACCCCATGAAGAAGGCCGTCATCGGCGGGGCCGTGGCCGCCGCCCTCGCCGCCGTACTGCTGCAGATGCTCCCCGACCTCCGACGCTACCTGCGCATGCGCCGGATGTGACACCGCCGGGGCGCGGCCGTCGATGCGGATGCGGATACGGGCGCCCGAATGGCGTACGGGCGCGCCGTCCACCGGCGTGCCGACCGCACGGACTCCGTCCCGCCGGTTCAATGAGCCCCGGCAGGACGGAGTCCGATGCACGAGATGTCGATCGCCATGGCCGTCGTGGGCCAGGTGGAAGAGGCGGCCCGGGCGGGCGGCGCGCACGCCGTTACCTCCGTACGGCTGCAGGTCGGTGAGCTGGCGGGGGTGGTCCCCGACGCGCTGGCCTTCTGTTTCGAACTGGCCTGCGCCGGAACGGTCCTCGAAGGAGCCGAACTCGTCACGGAGTCCGTGACGGCCCGCGCCCGCTGCGGTTCCTGCCCCGGCACCTGGGCGGTGGGCATGCCCCCCGAACTGTGCTGCCCCGGATGCGGCAGGGCCACCGACGTGGAACTGCTGTCGGGCCGTGAGCTGGAGATCCTCAGCGTGCGCTGGGAAGACGGCCCCGCCGGTGCCCCTACCCGCGAACCGATTCCCGAGGAGGCCTGAACCATGTGCCGAGTGGTCGATCTGCGGCAGGCGGTGCTCGCCAAGAACGACGAAGCCGCCCAGGTCCTGCGCACCGAACTCACCGCCCGCGGAACGACGGTGGTCAACCTGCTCTCCAGTCCCGGCAGCGGCAAGACGGCGCTGCTGGAGCGCGAACTGCTCCTCGCACGGGAGCGGGGCGTGGCCGTGGCCGCGCTGACGGCGGACCTGGCCACCGAGAACGACGCGCTGCGGCTGGCCCGTTCGGGCGTACCGGTCAAGCAGGTGCTCACCGACGGGCTGTGCCACTTGGAGGCCGCGATGCTCGGCCGGCACCTGGACGGCTGGCTGCCCGGGGACACCCGGCTGCTCTTCGTGGAGAACGTGGGCAATCTGGTCTGCCCGGCCGGCTACGACCTGGGGGAATCGCTGCGGGTGGTGCTCGCCTCGGTGACCGAGGGCGAGGACAAGCCGCTGAAGTACCCGACCGCCTTCGGCCTGGCCCAGCTGGTGGTGGTCACGAAGACCGACATCGCGCGGGCCGTCGAGTTCGACGAGGCCGCCTTCCGCGCCAACGTCGAGCAGGTCAACCCCGGTGTGGAGGTCGTCCTCACCTCGGCGCGGGCGGGCGAGGGACTGGGCGTCCTGCTCGACCGGGCGCTGGCGGTCGGGGCGGGCGGCGGGGCGCACGCCCCGGTGATGGCCCGTCAGCAGCACGCAGAAGCACACGGACACGGACACGGACACGGACACGCCCACGCAGACGCGCACGGGCACAGTCACGGACATGGCCACGACCACGACCACGACGACGACCACGATCACGCCCGGGACGAGGGCCACGATCACGATCACGACGGGGACCACGAGCACCCGCACGTCCAGACCGTCGCGCAGACCCGCTGATGGAGGCGGTGCAGCGCCGCCGGGTCACCGTCCGGGGCGTGGTCCAGGGCGTGGGCTTCCGCCCCTACGTCTACACCCGCGCGACCGGGCTGGGCCTGGCCGGGCACGTCACCAACACCCCCGAGGGCGTCGTCGCCGAGGTCGAGGGCGCCCCGGACGCGGTCTCGCGGTTCTGCGAACGGCTCGCGGCGGACGCGCCCCCGCTGGCCGTGGTCGACGCCGTCGACCACTGGGAGGTCCCCGTCGCGGGCGGCGCCGGATTCACCATCATCGCCTCCCGGACCGGCGGCCCCGCCCGGACACTCGTCTCCCCGGACGTGGCCACCTGCGCCGACTGCCTCGCCGAACTGGCCGACCCGACCGACCGGCGCCACCGCCACCCCTTCATCACCTGCACCCACTGCGGGCCGCGCTTCACCATCGTCACCGGGCTGCCGTACGACCGTGCCCACACCACCATGGCCGCCTTCCCCCTGTGCCCCGACTGCGCCCGCGAGTACGAGGACCCGGCCGACCGCCGCTTCCACGCCCAGCCCGTCGCCTGCCCGGCCTGCGGCCCCCGCCTCAGGCTGCTCACCGGCCGACCGCCCCGCGAGAGCGCCGGCGCCGACCCGGTCGCCGAGGCCCGCCGGCTCCTGGCCGCCGGGGCGATCCTCGCCGTCAAGGGCCTGGGCGGATACCACCTGGCCTGCGACGCCACCCACCCGGGCGCCGTGGCCGAACTGCGCCGGCGCAAGGCGCGCGGGGACAAGCCGTTCGCGCTGATGGCCCGGGACCTCGCCGACGTCGAGCGGTTCGCGCACCTCGGCCCCGAGGAACGGCAGCTGCTCACGGGTGGCGTACGGCCCATCGTGCTGCTGCGCCGCCGCGCGGGCACCGACGGCCCGGACGGGGTCGCCCCGCGCTGTCCCGACCTCGGGGTGATGCTCCCGTACACCCCGGTGCACCACCTGCTGCTCGGCCTGCCCGGCGACCCCCCGGGACCCCGGCTGCTCGTCATGACCAGCGGCAACCTCGCGGGGGAGCCCATCGTCACCGACGACGACGAGGCCCTGGACCGGCTCGCCGCCCTGGCGGACGGCTGGCTGACCCACGACCGCCCCATCCACGTGCCGTGCGACGACTCCGTGGTGCGGGTCTGCGACGGCGAGACGCTGACCCTGCGGCGCTCGCGCGGGTACGCCCCGCTGCCGCTGACCCTGCCGGTACCGGTGCCCGCGACCCTCGCGGCGGGCGGGGACCTGAAGAACGCCTTCTGCCTCGGCGAAGGACGCAAGGCCTGGCCGTCCGCCCACATCGGCGACATGGACGACCTCGCCACCCAGCACGCCCTCGAACGCGCCGAGCGGCAGCTGGAGTCCATCACCGGCGTCACCCCCGTGCTCCTCGCCGCCGACCGGCACCCCGGCTACCGCTCCGCCGGTTGGGCCCGGCGCGCCGCGGGCGCCCGGCCCCTCGTGCGCGTCCAGCACCATCACGCGCACATCGCCTCGGCCATGGCGGAGCACGGCCTGGGCGGGGGCCGTCCGGTGATCGGGGTCGCCTTCGACGGCACCGGCTACGGCGACGACGGCGCCGTGTGGGGCGGTGAGGTCCTCCTGGCCGACTACGCCGGGTACACCCGGTTCGCCCACCTCGCCTACGTCCCGCTGCCGGGCGGCGACGCGGCCGTGCACCGCCCGTACCGCATGGCGCTGTCCCACCTGCGGGCCGCGGGCATCGCGTGGACACCGGACCTGCCCTGCACCGCCGCCTGCCCGCCCGGAGAACTGCGGGTGCTGGAGCGGCAGCTGGAGCGCGGCCTGAACTGCGTCCCGACCTCCAGCATGGGCCGCCTGTTCGATGCCGTCTCCTCCGTGGCCGGCATCTGCCACCGGGCCGGGTACGAGGCCCAGGCCGCGATCGAGCTGGAGGGGGCGGCGTACGCAGCGCACGGCGACGGCGGCGGCCACGGCGACGGTGAGGCCGGCGGCCACGGCTACGCCTTCGGCCTGTACGTGCCGCCGGACCCCGGCGGCGGCCCGGTCACCGCCGATCCGTCGCCCGTACTGGCCGCCGCGGTGGCCGACGTACGCGCAGGCACGGCCCCGGCGCTGATCGCCGCCCGCTTCCATGGCGCCGTCGCGGCCCTCGTCACCACGCTGTGCGAGCTCGCGCGCGAGCGGCACGGGCTGGACACCGTCGCCCTGACCGGCGGGGTCTTCGCCAACACCCTGCTCTCCTCGGCGTGCGCCCGGCCGCTGCGCGCCCGCGGATTCACCGTCCTGCGGCACGGCCGGATCCCCCCGAACGACGGCGGGCTGTCCCTGGGCCAGCTCATGGTGGCCGCCGCGCACCACACCCCCTGACCTCACCACAGCAAGGAGAAGCCCATGTGCCTGGCGGTGCCCGGCAGAGTGCTCGACATCGGGGAGAAGGACGGCACCCGCATGGCCACCGTCGACTTCGGCGGTGTGCAGAAGGAGGTGTGCCTGGAGTACCTGCCGGACCTGCAGGTGGGGGAGTACGCCATCGTCCACGTGGGCTTCGCCCTCCAGCGCCTCGACGAGGAGTCGGCCAAGCAGACCCTCGAACTGTTCGCTCAACTCGGGATGCTGCAGGAGGAGTTCGGAGACCCCTGGGAGCAGGCCGCGGCGGCCGGTGGCGAGCCCTGGCCCTTCGCCGACGAACCCGAACCCGAAACCGCACCCGAGCCCGTCCTCGCCGCGCCGCAGGAGGAAGTCCAGCCGTGAAGTACATCGAGGAGTTCCAGGACCCCGACCTCGCCCGCCGGCTGCTCGACGACATCCACGCCACGGTGACCCGCCCCTGGGCCCTGATGGAGGTCTGCGGCGGCCAGACCCACACGATCATCCGGCACGGCATCGATCAACTGCTTCCGGAACAGGTTGAGTTGATCCACGGCCCCGGCTGCCCGGTGTGTGTCACCCCGCTGGAGGTCATCGACAAGGCGCTGGAGATCGCCTCCCGCCCCGATGTGATCTTCTGTTCCTTCGGGGACATGCTCCGGGTGCCCGGGACCGGCCGTGACCTGTTCCAGGTGCGCAGCGAGGGCGGCGACGTCCGCGTCGTCTACTCCCCGCTCGACGCCCTGCGGATCGCCCAGGAGAACCCGGCGCGCCAGGTGGTGTTCTTCGGCATCGGCTTCGAGACCACCGCGCCGCCCAATGCCATGACGGTCCACCAGGCGAAGAAGCTGGGGATCCCCAACTTCAGCCTGCTCGTCTCCCACGTCCGGGTGCCCCCGGCGATCGAGGCGATCATGCAGTCGCCGAGCTGCCGGGTCCAGGGCTTCCTCGCCGCCGGACACGTGTGCAGTGTGATGGGCATGGGCGAGTACCCCGAACTGGCCGAGCGCCACCGGGTCCCCATCGTGGTGACCGGCTTCGAGCCGCTGGACATCCTGGAAGGCGTACGCCGGGCCGTTCGGCAGCTGGAGCGCGGCGAGCACACCGTCGACAACGCCTACGCGCGCGCCGTCCGTCCCGAGGGAAACCCGGCCGCCCTCGCCATGCTGGAGGACGTCTTCGAGGTCACCGACCGGGCCTGGCGCGGCATCGGGGTCATCCCCGACAGCGGTTGGCGGCTGTCCGACCGCTACCGGGACTTCGACGCCGAACACCGCTTCTCGGTCACCGGCATCAACACCCGGGAGCCGGCCGAGTGCCGCAGCGGCGAGGTGCTCCAGGGGCTGCTGAAACCGCACGAGTGCGAGGCCTTCGGCACGCTGTGCACCCCGCGCAGCCCGCTCGGCGCCACCATGGTCTCCAGCGAGGGCGCCTGCGCCGCGTACTACCTCTACCGGCGGCTGGAGCTGGGGACCGTGCCCGCGGCCGCGCCCGCTGCGAGCCCGGCGACCGCGCCCCCTGCGACCGCCCCGACCCCCGTGAGCGCCCCGCTGGAGGCGAGCCCCGTTGTCTGACACCGCACTCGACATCACGGGCTGGACCTGCCCGGCCCCGCTGCGCGACCGCCCCCGCGTGGTGATGGGCCACGGCGGCGGAGGCGCACTCTCCGCCGAACTGGTCCAGCACCTCTTCGCCCCCGCCTTCGGCGGTGACGTACTCGCCCAGCTCGGGGACTCCGCGGCCGTCTCCCTCGGCGGCGTCCGCCTCGCGTTCTCCACCGACTCCTACGTGGTGCGGCCGCTGTTCTTCCCCGGCGGCGGCATCGGCGACCTCGCCGTCAACGGCACGGTCAACGACCTGGCCATGAGCGGCGCCGAAGCGGCGTACCTCTCCTGCGGGTTCATCCTGGAGGAGGGCGTCGAGATGTCGGTCGTGGCGCGCGTGGCCGAGGCCATGGGCGCGGCCGCGCGCGCCGCGGGCGTGGAGGTGGCGACCGGAGACACCAAGGTCGTGGAAGCGGGTCACGGGGACGGCATCTACATCAACACCGCGGGCATCGGCGTCATCCCCGACGGGGTGGACCTGCGCCCGCAGCGCGTCGTACCGGGTGACGTCGTCATCGTCAGCGGCGAGATCGGGCTCCACGGAGTGGCGATCATGAGCGTCCGCGAGGGGCTCGAATTCGGGGTGGACATCCAGAGCGACTGCGCGGCCCTGGGCGGACTCGTGCGGACCATGCTCGCGGTCACGCCGGACCTCCATGTCCTGCGCGACCCCACCCGGGGCGGGCTGGCGGCGTCGCTGAACGAGATCGCCGCCGCCTCGGGCACCGGTGTCGTGATCCACGAGGGCCGCGTCCCGGTGCCCGCGGCCGTCGCGAACGCCTGCGCGATCCTCGGACTCGACCCGCTCTACGTGGCCAACGAGGGCAAGCTGGTCGCCTTCGTGCCCCGCGAGCACGCCGACGCCGTCCTCGACGCCATGCGCGCGCATCCGCTGGGCCGCCACGCGGCGGTGATCGGCGAGGCCGTCGACGCCCACCCGGGCCTGGTCGTGGCCCGCACCGGCCTCGGCGGCACCCGCGTGGTCGACCTGCCGATCGGCGAACAACTGCCGCGCATCTGCTGACCGGTCCGCAAGATGGGTGCCGGCCCCGATGCGCGGGGCCGGCGGGACGGGTGGTGCTCGGGGAGGAACACCCCCTGCATCCCTTCGGCGCCGACGTGGAGCGGCTGGTGCCCCCGGCGGTGATCCCGCTCCTGCGTCGTCGCCCGACCGACGGAAAGGAGCGGGGCCATGCCGCGATCCGACGACACGAGGACCACCGGCCCCGGTACCCGGCCCGGGTACGGGGATCCCGTACGGAGCCGGAGCCGGAGCCGGAGCCGGAACCGAAGGCGGGCACGGGCCCCGGGCGAACCGCGCCCGCACCGCCGCGCGTACCGGCGGGCGGGCGCCTGGCTGGCCGTCGCCCTCGGGATCTGGGCCGCGGTGGCCGGGGCCACCCTGCCCAACGGGCTCGTACTGGCGGCCGGGCTGGTCGTGGCCGCGCTGGCGGTGAACCGCCTGGGCGCGGCGGACCCGCGCGCCGGCCGCCGGGCGAAGCCGATGGCCCCGCCCTGACAGCCGGCCGCCCCGCCGCCGCCCACCGCTGCGGCTACGGCTACGGCTACGGACGCCCGGCGGGGTCCTGGTCGGGGGCCGGCTCCTCAGCGGCCTCCGGGGACTTCGCGGGGGAAGGTACGGCCGCGAGCAGCGGGGTGCTCACGGCGCGGCGCTCCCTGAACCACGCGGCCAGCGGCTCGGTGTAGCGGGCGGTGAGCGGGCCGATCACCACGAGGATGAGCACGTAGGCGGTGGCCAGCGGCCCGAGGGCCGGTTCGATGCCGGCGGTGACGGCGAGACCGGCGATGACGATCGAGAACTCGCCGCGGGCCACCAGGGTGCCGCCGGCCCGCCAGCGGCCGTTGATCCCGACCCCGGCGCGCTTCGCGGCCCAGTACCCGGTGGCGATCTTCGTGCCCGCGGTGACCAGTGCGAGCGCGAGCGCGGGCAGCAGTACGGGCGGAATGCTCGCCGGGTCGGTGTGCAGGCCGAAGAAGACGAAGAACACCGCGGCGAACAGGTCCCTGAGCGGGCTGAGCAGGGTGTGCGTCCCCTCGGCCACCTCGCCGGACAGGGCGATGCCCACCAGGAACGCGCCGACCGCGGCGGACACCTGCAACTGCTGCGCGATGCCCGCGACCAGCAGGGTCAGACCGAGGACGACGAGCAGCAGCTTCTCCGGGTCGTCGCTGGAGACGAACCGAGAGATGAGCCGGCCGTAGCGGACGGCGACGAACAGCACCGCACCCGCCACTCCGAGGGCGATCGCGAGGGTCAGGCTGCCCGCCGCGAGACCGACCCCGGCCAGCAGCGCGGTGACGATCGGCAGGTAGACGGCCATGGCCAGGTCCTCCAGGACCAGGACGCTGAGGACCACCGGGGTCTCACGGTTGCCGAGCCGGCCCAGGTCCCCCATCACCTTGGCGATGACGCCGGAGGAGGAGATCCAGGTGACCCCCGCGAGGACCACCGCGGCCACCGGCCCCCAGCCCATCAGCAGCGCGGCGACCGCGCCGGGTACGGCGTTGAGGGTGAAGTCGACCAGTCCGGCCGGGTACTGGGTCCTGAGGTTGGAGACCAGGTCGGTGGCCGTGTACTCCAGCCCCAGCATCAGCAGCAGCAGGATGACGCCGATCTCGGCGCCGATGGCCACGAACTCCTCGCTCGCGCCCATGGGCAGCAGTCCGCCCGTGCCGAAGGCGAGACCGGCCAGCAGGTACAGGGGTATCGGAGAGAAGCGGAACCGCCCGGCGAGCCTGCCCAGCAGACCCAGGCCCAGGATGATCGCACCGAACTCGATCAGGAAGACGGCGGAGTGCACAGGCGATCACTCCCGTCCGAGTATGGAGGCGGCCGCGTCGACGCCCTCGCGGGTCCCGATCACGATGAGCGTGTCCCCGCCGGCGAGGCGGAAGTCCGGCGCGGGGGAGGGGCGGGCCTCGGCCCGGCGCAGTACCGCCACGATCGAGACGCCGGTCTCCGTCCGCATCCGGGTCTCGCCCAGCAGCCGCCCGTTCCAGTGCGAGTGCGCGGACAGCTCGATGCGCTCGGCGACCAGGCCGAGGTCGGTGGTGTGCAGCACGTTGGGGCTGTGGTGGGCGGGCATCAGGGCGTCGATCAGCGAGGCGGTCTCCGCCCCGGTCAGGTGCAGGGACTGGGCGCACGCGTCGGGATCGTCCGCGCGGTAGATGTTCACCGTGCGAGTCCCGTCGCGGTGGGCGATCACCGACAGGTGGCGGTGCTCGCGGGTGGTGAGGTCGTACTGGACCCCGATGCCGGGCAGTGGCGTGGTGCTCATCCGTGGAGCAGGCACAGCTCTGTCCCCCCTTGCTTCGTGTTCGGCCGTGGTGCGGCGCGGCCCTGGCGGAAGGCAGGTTCCGGCGGCCGCGCGGGGCTCATGGTGCCACCTCGCGCGGGGGGCGGGATATGGGTGTCGGCACGGATGGACAAGGCCCCCGGCGGACGGCAGGGTGGGGGCGGGGACATGGATCCCGCCGCAGGTCAAGGCGGGTCACCGCAGGTGCGGGGAGGTGCCGGCGGGGATAGTGGAAGCGAGCGGTCCGCCCGGGCGGCGGACACCGGAGCGAGGGGAGGGAGGACCGTGTCGCTGTACTGGCGGATCTTCCTGCTCAACGCGGCCGTCCTCGTCACGGCCGTCCTGCTGCTGCTCGGACCGGTCACCGTCTCCACCCCGGTCGTCCTCGGGGAGGCCGTGGTGCTGCTCGCCGGACTGGCGGCCATGCTGATCGCCAACGCCGTCCTGCTGCGCATCGGGCTGGCGCCGCTCGGCCGGCTGACCCGCGCGATGAGCGCGGTCGACCTGCTGCGCCCCGGCAGCCGCGCCAGGGTGGAGGGCCCCGGCGAAGTGGCCGGGCTGACGACCTCCTTCAACGCCATGCTGGGCCGGCTGGAGGCCGAACGGGCCGGCAGCACCGCCCGCGCCCTGTCCGCGCAGGAGGCCGAACGCCGGCGCATCGCCCAGGAGCTCCACGACGAGGTCGGCCAGACCCTCACCGCGGTCCTGCTCCAGCTCAAGCACGTTGCCGACCGCGCTCCCGCCCCGCTGCGGGAGGAGCTCCACCAGGTGCAGGAGACGACCCGCACCAGCCTGGACGAGATCCGGCGCATCGCCCGCAGGCTGCGCCCCGGGGTCCTGGAGGAGCTCGGACTGCACAGCGCCCTGCGCGCGCTGACCGCGGAGTTCACCAGTGGTTCGCTGACCGTGCGGCACGTCATCGGCCCCGGAGTGCCCCGGCTGGACGAAGCGGCCGAACTCGTCGTCTACCGGGTCGCCCAGGAGGCCCTGACCAATGCCGCCCGGCACGCGGGCGCGAGCGCCGTCGAGGTGCACCTGTCGGGCCGACCCGGCGGTGCGGTGCGGCTGCTGGTACGGGACGACGGCAGGGGGATCGGCCCGGCGGGCGAAGGCGCGGGAATCCAGGGCATGCGCGAACGGGCCCTGCTCATCGGCGCGGAGCTGGCCATCGGGGACGGCCCGCGGGACGGCACCGAGGTACGGCTGGACGTACCCGCCGTCGACACGGCCGCCGCTGCCGCTGCTGCCGTGTCGACGGCCGGGTCCGGGTCCGGGTCCCGGTCCGGGTCCGGGTCCGCCGGAGACCTCGGGGAGGGGAACCGTTGACCGCCCCGGAACGGCCGCCGACCCGCGTCCTGCTCGCCGACGACCACGCCCTCGTACGGCGCGGGGTCCGGCTCATCCTCGACGCCGAGCCCGACCTCACGGTGGTCGCCGAGGCCGGGGACGGGGCGGAGGCCGTCGCCCTGGCCCGTACCGGCGAGGTGGACCTCGCGGTCCTCGACGTGGCGATGCCGCGGATGACGGGACTGCAGGCCGCGCGGGAACTCTCCCGGCTGCGACCGGACCTGCGCATCCTCATCCTGACCATGTACGACAACGAGCAGTACTTCTTCGAGGCGCTCAAGGCGGGGGCGGCCGGCTACGTCCCCAAGTCGGTCGCCGACCGCGATCTGGTCGAGGCGTGCCGGGCCGCGATCCGGGACGAGCCGTTCATCTACCCCGGGGCCGAGACCACCCTCATCCGCAACTACCTCGACCGGGCCCGCCAGGGCGATCCGCTGCCCGCCCGGGCCATCACCGAACGCGAGGAGGAGATCCTCAAGCTCGTCGCCGAGGGCCACTCCTCGAAGGAGATCGGCGACCTCCTCGTCATCAGCGCCAAGACCGTCGAGCGCCACCGGGCCAACCTCCTCCAGAAGCTGGGGATGCGCGACCGGCTGGAACTGACCCGGTACGCGATCCGGGTCGGGCTGATCGAGCCGTAGCCGGAGAGACCCGCGGGCCCACCCTCGTAGGTGCGAGGTGGTGCGCCCGGCCCCCACCCCCGAACATGGCGCCGGGACCGCCCGACCGGGCGCCGTCCACAGGGGCCGGGAGGGGAAGACGTGCTGCGGTATCTGAGCAGGTTGCGGACGGTGGTGCTGATGTGCGTGGCGGGACTGGTGCTGGCGGGAACGCCCGCGTCCGCCGCCACCACCGATTCGGCCGGCGGCCGCGGGGAGACGGCGGCGGCGGCCGCGGCGAAGCCGCTGTTCCAGCTGCCCTTCCCGTGCGGGACCAACTGGCAGCTGAACACCTGGGGCCACAATCCGGCGCTGGACATCGTGGTGGAGGGCAACACCGGATCCGACGCGCTGCCCGTCCTGCCGTCCGCCGCGGGCACGGTGGCCGCCACGTACTGGACCAACGGCTCGGGCAACACCATCCAGATCAACCACGGCAACGGCTGGTTCACGGCGTACTACCACCTGAAGGACGACCCGGCGACGTACGTCAAGAAGGGCGACCCCGTCCAGCCGGCCACCCGGATCGGCCGCATCGGCACCTCGGGCGCCTCCACCTGGTCCCACCTGCACTACGAGCAGCGCTACCTCGCCTCGGGTGACTTCACCGACGAGAGCCACCGCGTTCCGGCCCACTTCGACGGGGTCGAGTACTCGGGCGACGCGAAGGAATGGCCGAGCGTCACCAGCCGCAACTGCACCGGCACGCCGCCCCCCGCCTGGCAGGACTGCCCGTCCGGCAACGTCTGCTTCTACTCGGGACCCGACGGCACCGGCACCGTCTGCCGCTCCGCCGGCGACGAGCCCCGCAGCACGTGCGGGCTGCGCAGGTCCTTCTTCAACAACGGCACGACGCAGCCGGGTTATGACCACGTGCAGGTGTACTTCAAGGAGGGCGGCAGCGCCTGCCTGCACCGCGGCTGGGACGAGGGACGCGGAAACCTTCCCGCGGGCGGCCGGACCATCGACCGTTTCCACTGGCGCGGCGAGTGCTGAGTCCCCATTTGTTGCCTGAACGAGTCATTCCACTGACTAGCCTTCCCCTGGATCCCGGGGGAAGGAAGCAGTGTGAACAGCATCATCGTGGTTCCGGGGCGCACCATGTCCCCGGCCGAACAGATCCGCCTGGCACCGGGGCAGGCCCTCCGGTTCGGCCGTGAGCCCGCCGGCAGCGGACACGGCGGAGCCCCCGGAGGCCCGCCCACCCTGTACCTCCCGCACGCGGGCGTCTCGCGCTCGGCGGGGCTGATCACCGCCACCGGCACGTACTGGTCGCTGAGCAACTTCTCGCGCTCGGCGACCTACGTGGTCGAGAACCCCGAGGGCGCCGGCGAGCACATCAAGATCGCCCCCGGCAGGCTGGACGCACCGGTCCCCTTCGAGTTCGCCCGGATCGTCCTGCCCGCCGGCTCCGAACTGCTCACCCTGGACGTCTGGGCGCCGCGCCACGACTACGCCGACCTCGACGAGCCGGGCGAGCCCGGCGAGCGCGACGGGGAAGCGACCGTACTCCCCTTCCCCCTCGACCGCTCCAGCCGCTACTTCCTGGTCCTCACCGCGCTCTGCGAGCCGCGGTTGCGCGGCGAACCGCACGCGCCCCTGCCCACCGTCGAGCAGGTCGTCGAACGGCTGAAGCCGTCATGGCCCGCGGGCAACCGGGCCACCGTGCAGTGGAACATCGACTACCTCGCGGTCAAGCTGCGCCTCAAGCCCGGCCCCGACACGGCCGACCCGGGACCGCGGCTGGTCGGCAAGAAGGAGACCCTGGTCTCCCTCGCCCTGCGCTTCGACCTCGTCCGCGAGCAGGACCTGGCGGCCCTCCCGGCCGCCCCGACCGGTACCGCCCGCTGACCGGACGAGCCGGAGCACCCGGCGCCCTCACCGTCCCGCCCGGCTACCGGATCGGCCCCTGGGTCGTCGGGCACCTGCTGGGGGCCGGCGCCTTCGGCAGCGTGTACGCGGCCCGGCGCGCCGGACCTGAACGGGGGCTGCCCGCCCGCGCCGCGCTCAAGTTCCTGCCGACCGGCACCCGTACCCCGCGCCAGCTGCGGCACCTCAGCGAACTCGCCGAGCGCGAGACCGAGGTACTGCGCCGGGTGCGCACACCCCGGTTGATCCGGCTGTACGAGGTCCTCACGGTCGACGACCCCGGCCGGCCCGAACTCGACGGCGCCACCGTGCTCGTCCTGGAGGAGGCGGCCGGCTCCCTGGACACCCTGCTCGCCTGCGGCGGGGCGCCGCAGGCCGGTCCGGCCCTCCTCGCCCAGGTCTGCGAGGGGCTCGACCAACTGCACGGGGCGGGCTGGGTGCACGGCGACCTCAAGCCGGGGAACGTCCTGCTGATGGCCGACGGCACGGCGCGGCTGGGCGACTTCAACATGGCGGCGGAACTGGAGGGCACCCACGCCTACTCACCGGCCTTCGCCACGCCCGACTACACCCCGCCCGACCAGTTCTGGGCGGAGGTCGGCGAACGTGGGACGAAGATCCGCCCGACGGCCGACATCTGGGCCTTCGGCGTGCTGGCGCACGTGGTCCTGACCGGCTCGCTGCCGCTGCCCGGCGGCACCTCCGCCGCCCGCCGGGACGCCGCCCTGCGCTACGCCAGGGGCGAGGAGGAGCTGCGCCTGTCGCCGGAACTGCCGGAGCACTGGCGGGACATCGTCCAGGACTGCCTGGCCCGCAGGCACGAGGACCGGGCCGAACACACCGCGGCCTCGCTGCTGGGCCGGGTCCGGGCCGCGGCCGCCGGCCGGGCGCCCGCCCCGCGCGACTCCTTACCGAGGCGCCGCCGGGCGCTGATCGCGGCCGGCGCGGCGGCCCTCGCGGGCCTGGGCGCCGTATGGAGCTCGGGCCTGCTGCCGTTCGGGGACTCCGCCGGGGAGGCGGGGTACGAACGGTGCCGGCGCGGGGCGGTCTGCTTCTTCTCGGAGGAGGACGGCCGGGGCGAGATGTGCTCCTGGGTCGACGGCGGCGCCGACTGGATCGGAGGCCCCACCCCCTGCCCCTGGTCGGCCCGCACCCCGCCCCGCTCGGTCTACAACAACGGGTTCGACCTCACCGAGGGAGCGAGTCAGGTCGACGTCCTCTACTACGGGCAGCCCGCCCGGCAGGAGCTCCTGGGCTGCGTGAAGGTGGGCACCAGGACCAACCTGAGCGGCACCTTCCGCCTGCGCTCCCACGCCTGGGTCCCGCACTGCTGACACCAAGCGTCCGGGAGCGGTTGCTGTCACCCGCCCGCCCTTCCGCGCACCCCGAGCGGCCGGAAGACTCCTCACCGGGAACAACCCTCCCAGGACCGCCGGAAGAGAGCCCCGCCATGCCCCGCACACCCGCCACCCTCACCCGGGACTGACCGGGGTCGTGCACCTCGTCATGACCCTGCTGTCCCTGTCGCCCCCCACCCGAATCATCACGAGAGCCCTCATGGGAGCCCCCGTCCTGTCGGGCTGGAGCACCTCACCGTGACCGAGCGCCGAGAGCAGGTTTCGCCGCGCCGGTTCCTCAACCCGGCCAGTGCCCGTGGCACGCGGCTGCACCGCGACTCAGACGTCCGGTGTGAAGACCATCCAGTGCCAGGCCGCACCCCGGTAGCGGGTGCCGAACTCGTCCAACCGCTTCCAGCCGCTCATCCACTGTCCTCCGCCGTGGTATTTCGCCCGGCACGAGCACGTGCACTCGAACAGGCGCGCATGCCTGCACGCCCCGTTGCATTTTTCCTTCGGGTTGTATTCACGGCCGAGGACGATCCGCTGGTTGCGGCGCAACAGCTTCCTGGCCACGCTGAGGAAATGCTGGCTGGCGAAGGTCCAGCACTTCCTGTCCCCGTTCCATTCAAGACTGTGTGTGGTGGGAAGCAGATCTCCGATCTGCCGCTGGTGCTCGGACATGCTGCGCCGGGGGAGCCAGACACCGGTGCGGCTGCCCGCCGGCAGAGCGAGCGCGGGCACGTACCCGTCTCGCCAGGCAGGAACCCACTCGGGTACCGGAACAGGCGTGTTGTCCTCTGCCCGTGAGGAATGCCTCGTGCCGAACAGGACGTTGCTGTTGCGGCTCCGTTTGCCGAGGGTCGCCCGGGGCGCCTGAGTCCGCCTCGTCCACCGTAGCTGCGGTTCTTCCTTGGCCAGAGCCAGTGGAACCTCCCGGCCGGAAGCCGTGCAGCGGTAGGGCATGTCCCTTGAGCGCCAGTGCGGGACGATTCTGCCGTTCATGACCGTGACGATCTGGCCGCACGTTCCGCAAACGGGTTCCTTCACCAAGGGACGCCGCCCCCCTCCCTTGCACGGCAATCCTGCTACTGCCGGAGGGTAGGCCGCTGCAGCCTTTCAGGTGGTGCCAATCACGGATTGCCTTGGGAAGAGGCCAGGCCCTGCCCATCCCCTGCCCATCCCGAACCCGGGTCTTTGCGAAGAACTCGCATCCGATCGACGGTCGCTCAGGGACCGCAGTGGTGGGGGTGTCGGGTCAGCGGCAGAGTTCCATGATGATGTCGTCGAAGTCAGGGAATTCCTCGGCCGCCAGCTCGATCACGGCAGCGGCTGTCCGGCGCTGGTGCGGTGCGAATCCTTCGGCGATGGCTGCCAACTCCTGATCGGGGCGGGCGTTCCAGTCGGGCTCGTACGAGGTGGCAGCCTCCCAGGGGCCGCCGAAGCCGTCGGCCAGCAGCGACAGGAAGTCGCCCGGGTCGCGCGCGACAACACCGGTCTCACCCTCTGATCCGAGGAAGACCACGGGCTGCTCGGCCGGCGGCCGGCTCGGGCGGATCAGCCAGAACGCCGTGGCCGGCGCGGCGGGGAACTGTCGGTCATCGGTGGGCGTCACAGGACGGTAACTCCTGGCCGGGTACGGCTGCCGGTTCACAGGGGAACAATCGCTGCGCTCCCCGACGCCCAGCCCGTGGCGCCACCCCTGCCCACCGGCCCGCCTCTGGCCGGAAAGGGAACCGGCCCTCCGCGTCCGGACGAGACTGGCGGAAGACGATCACCAGGATGAACAGGAGCAAGGGGCCCGATGAATCCGTACGCGTACGTGCCCGCCGACGATCCGCTCTTCGGCGCGGTCCGGATCGAACTCGACCACGAGGCCGGGACGCTGGGCGTGAGGGGGGACGGTCTGCCGCCGGTCGACATCCGGCGGGCCCCGCACACCATGCCGGAGAGCCATGTGCCGATCGGGACGCGCGACCCCGAGCACCTCACTCTGCTCATCGACGGTTCAGAGGAGACCCTGCGGCCGTCCAAGGGATTCCTGACCCGGCGCTCGTACCGCGTCGAGGTCGTCTCAGGGGCGCGGAAGTGCAGCTATCTGCTGGTTCCGGACTCCCTCGGCACCAGTCGGCTGCTGCGTGACGAGCGGCTGCTCGGCGTCTTCACATCGAGCGGCGACGGGCGTGTGTCGGCCGACTGGGAGGCGGCGGGCGAGTCCGAACGTGCCAGGGACCCGTACGACGCGTCCGTGGGGTACGGGCTCGCCGCGGCATTCGGCACCGGTGCCGAACCGATGTGGCAGCTCACTCTGAACGCCGCGCTCGACCTGTGGCCGTGAGAGAACCTCAGTCCTCCGCCGGGGGCAGCAGGTGGGAGCAGGTCGAGCGTGCTACGAACGCGATGCCGTCATAGTCCTCGGCCGGGACGAGCGGGGCGGTGTTCAAGCGGTAGAGGAACCGTTGGACGTTGGCGCCGAAGCTGCGCTGCGCGTGCGGGGCGTTCAGCCAGGGCGCGGCGTCGGCGGGGGAACCCGCGGCGCGGAAGTCCGCGTAGTAGTCGCCGGGTACGGCGTGCGTGAGTCTGGCCTCCAGGGAGCGCAGGCCGGTGCCGATGCGGTGGCGGGCCGGCGGGCGCTGAAGGTCGTTGCCGCGGCGGGCCAGGAAGGAGCCCTTACCGAAGAGGAGGGCCAGCGCGTAGTAGGTGTCGCCGTACCGTTCGCGGAGTCTGCTGCCGAGGGCCGGCACCTGGTCCCCGTACGTGCCCTTCGCGATGTGCCCGTTGTGTGCCCAGACCATGACGCGAGCCTCGGGGTCGTCGTCCACGAGCCGTGCGACGGCCTCGGCCATGTAGCGGTCACGCGCGGCGAGCACGCCGTCCTCGCCGGCCGAGGCACCGAAGGGCCGGGTCACCAGGTCGGCGGCGCGGACGAGGATCCGCGCGTGTTCCAGAGCCTCGCCGGCGTCGTCTCCGGGACCCGACCGCTCGACGTGGCCCGCGACGAGGCGGGCGATCTCCTCGGCGCGCCGCAACAGGGCCTTGTCCGGGTCCGGACGCGAGCCCGGGCGGGCCCGCGCCAGCACGTCCAAGGCGCCCACGCGCCCGGCCTGATCGGGCGCCGTCCGGCGCACAAAGGCGGCGACGGCCTCGACCGAGTCGGCGCAGAGCTGGGGGTCGGTTCCCACGAAGCGGACCCGGCGCTCTTCGGGCAGGTCGCGATTGTGGGCGCGCAGCCACTCGACGAGGTCGACCATCTCCCGGGTGCGCCAGGTCCAGAAGCCCAGCCTGGCGACGAGCCGTTCGGGGGAGCCCGTGCCGTACCGGACGTACGCGTCGAGTGCGTGGGCCGCGGACTGGCTGGCCTCCATGGCGAGGGTGGTGAACCCCTCCTCACGGACCAGGAACTCCACGATGCGGTGCTTCAGCCGGAAGAACTCGCCCGTGCCGTGGGTGGATTCCCCCAGACCGACGATCCGTGTCCCCCGCAGTGCCTCGCCCAGGGGTTTCAGGTCCTCCACCGGCGCGCCGGGGGTCAGGGTACTCAACGGGTTGGCGTGCTCGTTCAGCCATCGGGTGATGTCGTCGGGCACCGTCTTGCTCTCCTCACCGCGTGCGGGAGGGCGGCACGCGGTCGTGCCCCGGCCTCTCTCACCCGTTCATGGGTCAGTTCGTCGCTTCCCGGCAGGCCGCGAGGATCTCCTGGAGGTCCCGTACGGCGTCCGGTCGGCCATGCTCGGAATACAGTCCCGCGACGTTGACGACAACTTCGTCCACCCCCGCCCGATCGAATTCGGCCAGCTGTGCGGCGATGTTCCCTGGCGTGCCGTAGAGGAAGACTCCGGAGTCGACGAGGGCGCGGGCGCCGAGGCCCGGGCGGCTGTGGTGGACGCGCAGTCCGGCGCGGCGCAGCATGTCGCAGTAGTGCGGCCCGGCGAGGTGGACGTGGGCCGCTGCGAAGGCGAGCCGGTAGGCGTGGCGTCCCGGGCGGTCGACGGCGGCGTGCACAACGGTGACCATGCGGGGCACCGGGCGGCCCGACTCGGCCGCGCCCTTCGCCATGGCGGGCAGCAGGGTGTCGCGGACGTATCCGTCTGTGGTGGCACCACGGCCGCGTCTACCACAGGCTGGCCCTCCTCTGGGAGGCTCTGCACCTGGCGTTCCCGGAGGACGCACTCGAACGCACCGGGGGCGGTCGCCGCCGGGACGCGCTGAGTCCGCGGGGCGTGCACCGGCGCTACTACCGGCGTGTCATCGAGTGCCGGGACGGGCTCGTCCGGATCAGTCCCTATCTGGCGCTGGAGGCGGCCACGGCCGACGCCGAGGCACCACTCACGCCCGAGGTCGCGGCGCGCCATCTGAGGACCGCGTTGCGGGCGTACGCCTCCGGAGAGGATGCGCCCTCCCAGGCCGTCCCGGTCGCCCTGCCCGGCGAGGGCGACGGCAGTCTGGAGAGTGATGTACGGCAACTGATCCGGCTGTCCGAAACTCTGACAGCGCAATTCTGAACGAGGAGTGGCGATGGACACCCTGATCTCGGCCCGGCGCGTGGTGATCGGACCGCACGGCCAGGTCCTGGCGGACGGCGCCGTGCTGGTGCGAAACGGCGTCATCGCGGACACCGGACCACGCCACGAGGTGGAGTCTCGTGCCCCCGCGCGCACTCTCCGTCACGACTACCCCGACGGCACGCTGTTGCCGGGGCTCGTCGACGCGCACGTCCACCTCGTTCTCGACGCGGGGCCCGATCCGGTCGCGGCGCTGCGGGAGGCGGACGATGCGACGGTGGCCAAAGGCATTGCGGAGCGGGCACTCGGTCTCCTGAACGCCGGCGTCACCACAGTGCGGGACCTCGGCGACCGGAACGGACTGGTGACGGAGTTCCGCGACGCCGTCAGGGCGGGACGGTTGCCGGGACCCCGTGTCCTGGCGGCCGGCACTCCTGTGACGGGACCCGGCGGACACTGCTGGTTCCTGGGCGGAGAGGTGTCCGGCGAGGACGCCGCCAGGGCGCTGGTCCGCCGCAACGTGGAGCGGGGCACGGACCTCATCAAGGTGATGGCCACGGGCGGGGGCATCACCAAGGGCGGGCCGCCGATCTGGGCGCCCCAGTTCACGGCCGAGGAGCTCCGGATCATCGTGCAGGAGGCGGCGCATGCGCACGGCACCGCAGGCATCGTCGCGGCGGTGGAGGCCGGGGTGAGCACGATCGAGCACTGCACCTGGATCGACCAGGATGGCTTCCGGCTCCTCGACGACGTCGTCGACGAGATCGCCGCCCGGGGCATCGGGGTCTGTCCGGCGGCCAGCCCCGACTGGCGCGGCTTCGCCGAGCGTTTCGGACGTGAGCGCGCGGAGGAGATGTTCGGCGGGATCCGCCGAATGCGCGAGCGCGGGGTGCGGCTGCTCACCGGCACGGACGCGGGCGTGAGCCGGGCGGTCTTCGATGACTTCGTGTCCAGTCTCGAGTTCTTCGCCCATCTGGGCTGCACCTCCCAGGAGATCGTCGACCTGGCCACCTGCGAGGCGGCGGAGGCACTCGGGCTGGGCAAGGTCACGGGGCGCCTGCTCCCCGGCCTCCGCGCGGACCTCCTGGTCGTCGAGGGTAATCCCCTGAGCGATCTCCAGGCCCTGCGCCGCGTTCGGCTGGTGATGGCGGATGGCCTTGTGTATGCCTGACGGGCTACCGCTGCCGGTGCCCCCCGTTGGTGCGTGAGGGGTCAACTGACTCCTACAGCCAGTCGCGCTTCTTGAAGATGACGTACAGGCTTGTGCAGACCACTGCCATCAGGAGGATCGCGAAGGGGTAGCCCGCAGCCCAGTGGAGTTCCGGCATGACCTCGAAGTTCATGCCGTAGATGGTGCCGACCAGGGTGGGTGCAAAGAGGATGGCGGCCCAACTGGAGATCTTCTTGAAGTCGTCACCCTCACGCCGCTGACTTGAGAAAACAGCCTGCGCGGGTCAACTCCCCGGGCTGCCGCAACCGGTCGATGTTCAGGGCGTTAGTCCATCGAAACGGACGGCGCAGCCTCCTCGCATGCAACTCCTCGAGCTCAAGGAGAAGACAGGTGTTCCCCACAGTCGAACGCCGGTTCTGGCGGTCGGTAGCCGTCGCGGCCACCGGAGTGCTCGCCGCAGGCCTCCTCGCTGCGCCGCCCGCCGGAGCCGACACGGCGGGGCCGGTGATGGGCCGGAACTTTCCCGATCCGGATGTCGTGAAGGTGGGCCGCACCTACCACGCCTACGCGACCAACGGTGAGGCGGCGAACATCCAGCACGCCACGTCCACGGATCTGGTCCACTGGTCCCCGGCCGAGACGGACCCCCTGCCCCGCCTCGGGGACTGGGCGGAGCCGATGCGTTCTCTCGTATGGGCGCCGGAGGTATTCGCCAACGGACACGGATTCACCATGCATTACACCGCTCGCGACCGGGCCAGCGGCAAGCAGTGCATCGGCGTCGCCCTGTCGTCCTCACCCGACGGCCCGTTCCTGCCCACCGGCAAGGGACCACTGGTCTGCCCGGCCGAGCAGGGGGGCGCCATCGACGCCGCGAGCCATACGGAGGACGGCCGGCGGTACCTGCTCTGGAAGAACGACGGGAACTGCTGCGAGCTGGCCACCCGGATCTACCTGCAGCCGGTCTCCTCGGACGGCACCCGTACGACGGGCGAGCCCGTCGCTCTGATCGGGCAGGACCGCGAGTGGGAGGGGAAACTTGTCGAGGCCCCGACCCTCGTGCGGCGTGACGGCCGCTACGTGCTGTTCTACTCGGCCGACTTCTACGGTGACCACCACTACAAGACGGGCTACGCGGTGGCCAGTCGGCTGACGGGCCCCTACGTCAAGGCGACGGCGCCGCTGATGTCCACCGAGTCCTTCAGCGGCATGGTCCGCGGCCCCGGAGGGCAGGATGTCGTGACCGGTCCGGACGGGCAGGACCGGATCCTCTTCCACGGCTGGAGTCATGACGGCTCCGAGCGACGCTTCCTGTACGCGGCGGACCTCGGCTTCGCGGACGGCCGTCCGGTCGTTCGGGGCAGCAAGGTACTCCATCAGGCGGAGAGCGCACGGGTGCACCGGGCGGTCGTCCGTGATGCGGCAGAGGCCCTTGACGGTCGGGCGGTCGGCGGGATCGACCATCCGGACAGCTTCGTCGAGTTCTCCGTCTTCGCCGCCTCGGCGGGACCGCACACGCTGACGGTCCGGTACGGCAACGGTTCCCGGGACGGCGCCGACGTGCCGGTACCGGCCTCCCACAGCCTCACCGTCAACGGGCAGGCTCCGGCCGACGGGCGGGTGGACTATCCGTACACCGGATGGGACAACTGGCAGCAGGCGAGCGTGCCTGTCTCCTTGCGTCGGGGCTGGAACACCGTACGCCTGACCAAGGACGACTACTACGCGGAACTCGACTCCGTGGAAGTGGCCTGAGGCTGCCTCAGCTGGTGCGGGTGGAGGGTCCGCGGCGGACCCTCCACAACGTCAGCCCCACTTCTGGTGATTCGAGCCGTCGCAGGGCACGGCCCGCAGCCCTTGGCTGTCGTCCAGACAGGCTCCGGTGGTCCGGCTCCTGATCTCTACCGATGCGTCAGGCAGGGGTGCGACCACCCACTTCTGTGTGGCGGCCTTGCTGCAGGACGCCCCCTGCAGCGCGGAGTCGCCGCTGTCCAAACAGGCGCCGGTGGCGTGGTTGCGCAGTTCGCTGGTGCCGTCGGGAAACGGGTGGACCGTCCACCTCTGGTAGCTCATTCCGTTGGGCGCGAAGGAACGCAGGCCCTTGTCGAGGCTGTGGTCCAGACAGTTGCCCGTGACCCGGTTGACGAAGATCCGGCTGTGGTCGTCGAGCCGCGGTCCCGCCTTTCCGACCGCCTTGGGGGACACCGCCTGCCGACCCGGTGCGCCTTGCCCGGGTGCTGAACCCGACGGCCACGGACCGAACAACGCCAGAGCGCCGCCGCACAACAGGCCGGCGCACGCACCGCCCGCGGCCCACACCCAGCGGTGCGATACCCACCGGCCGGCCGTACGCCGCCAACGGCGCCACCGGCCCTCCGTAGCGGCGGACGGGCCCGCGCCCGCGGGCGGTTTCGGCTGGCACCGGTCCGCCGCCTCCCACAGGGCGCGGTACTCAGAGGGGTCCGCGCCCAAGGCCCGGCACAGGTCGTGGACGGTCGACCACGGCGGGACCGTGCTGCCCCGCAAGTAGCGCGACAGCGACGAGTCACTGGTCATCACCTCGGATTCCAGTGAACGCAGCGTGCGACCGGATCGCCGCTGCAAAGCCTTGAGCGCACTCCCCAACTGCTGCGCCGCACTGCCGTGCGGTCCGTCGAGGCCCGTCACGTTCGCCCCCTTCCGACGGCCGCACACTGATGCTTCGCAGGCCGCTTCATGTCCCGGGATGGTCATGTCCCAGCAGGTCAGAACCTTAGGGATCCCGACATCGGTGAAGCAAACGGGACAGCCTTGCCCTGGCCGCATCGCCGCCCGCAGACTCCTTCTCGTCCGGCCCCGCAGCCCGTGCAAGCGCCGCATCGCGGCCTCGCATCTCCGGCACGGGTGTCACGGAGGGCGACCGAACCGTCCCTCCCCCCCCGACCCCAGGGCTTCGCAGCCTTCACCGCCACGGCCCGTATCGGCTTCCGTGTCGGCCTGGAGTCCCGACGCCCTTGCCCGGCCGCGTGGACCGGCGCCTCCATCCGCCACGAGCGAGAACACAGAAACAGGAGAATCCACATGTCCAAGAAGACCACCCGCCGTTGGGGTGTGGCAGCGTTGACAGCGGTCCTGTGCGCCGGGTCCGTCGCCTTGTCTGCGCCGTCCGCGCCCGCGGCTCCTTCCGTATCCGCGGCGTCCGCGGCGTGGGCGACCGCCGAGGTGGGCGGTGCCCTCGCGCCCTGGGCCGATCGGGCCGGATCGGCCCCCGCGGTCCAGGCGGCTCCCCGTATCACCCGCGCCCAGGTGCTGGCACGGGCGAAGACCTGGCTGACCGCGAACAACGGCCGACCCGTCCCCTACAGCCAGAACAAGCGGTGGAAGGACGGATACCGGCAGGACTGCTCCGGTTACGTCTCGATGGCGCTGGGGCTGTCGAAGCCCGGCCCCAACACCGTCTCGCTGAAGAACGACGGGTTCACGCGCCGGATCTCAATGAAGGACCTGGCTCCCGGCGACCTGGTCATCAAGGCCAACAGCAACAACCCCGACAACCGCCACGTGGTCATCTTCGACGGCTGGGCCAACAACGCCCACACCGTCTACAAGTCCTACGAGCAGGCGGGCGGGGTCGGTACCCGCTGGAAGCAGCACTCCTACGGGGTGAACGGCCGCGACGGCTACCACGCCTACCGGCCCGTCAACATCGTGGGCTGATCCGTCCGTCCATCCATCCATCCGTCCGTTCGCGCGGGGCGGGGCGGTGCTCCGCCCCGCGCAGCCATCCGTAGAACCCCTCCCCATCGACCGAGGAGAGCCATGAACACCGTTCCGACGACCACGAAGAGGCTCCGGGCAAGCGTCGCGTGCGTGCTGCTCGCAGCGGGCCTGGCTACGGCCACCGCCACCCACGAGGCCGACGCGGCCCCGACGAGCGCGCTCGACAGCGTCCAGAGCTTCCGCAACGATGCGACGTCGGCCTGCCTGGACGACAGCGAGCACGGGATCCGGACGTACACCTGCCTGGGCAACGAGCACCAGAAGTGGAACGTCCACCGGTGGGCCGACGGCACCCGTGAACTGCGGAACATCAAGACGGGCAGGTGCTTGACCGACAGCCCCGGGGGCAAGGTCACGCCCTATCCGTGCGACAAGGCCAAGGACCAGAGCTGGATCGTGCACCGCTACCCCGACGGGGCCGTCGAGTTGAAGAACCAGCAGACAGGCCTGTGCCTGGACGACAGCCCGGCCCACCACCTCCGTACCTTCCCGTGCGGAACCCACAGCCAGAAGAGCCCGTACCAGACCTGGCGCTGAGCGGGTAGGCGGCAGCGATCCTGGCAGCGGGGACGCCGCTGGCCGGGCCAGGCCGTACGCCGGCCCTGCGGCGGCCAGGATCGCAACCGTTTGGACACGCGGCTGGCAGGGCAAGCGCCACCCGCGGGGCTGCAGCGGCCTCTCGAATGCGTCGGCCATCGGAAATCCGGTGGGCCTGGTGCGCCCTGGTCTACAGCCAGTCGCGCTTCTTGAAGATGACGTAGAGGCTGACGCAGACGACTGCCATCAGCAGGATGGCGAAGGGGTAGCCGCCGGCCCAGTGAAGTTCGGGCATGGTCTCGAAGTTCATGCCGTAGATGGTGCCGACCAGGGTGGGGGCGAAGAGGATGGCTGCCCAGGCGGAGATCTTCTTGATTTCCTCGTTCTGTTCGAAGCCGGCCTCGGCCAGGGCGCGCATTTCGGCGTTCTGTTGTTGGGAGACCAGGGTGGCGTTGACCGTCAGGATGTCCGTCAGGGCCTGGCGGAAGACGTCGACGCGTTCGCTCGTGTGCGTCACGTGGTCGGCGACGTCGCGGAGGTAGCGCTGGAGTTCTTCGTCCGTGCCGTACTTCGCGAAGCCCGCCATCAGGCCGTGGAGCATCCCGACCAGGGGGCGGGTGGCGCGCTGGAACTCGACCATTTCGCGGGAGAGTTCGTAGATGCGGCGGGAGACCGTCGGGTCGCCGCGGAAGACCTCCGTCTCGATCTCGTCGATGTCGGTCTGGACGCCCTCGACGACCGGGGCGTAGCCGTCGACCACCGCGTCGAGGATGGCGTACAGGGCGGCCTCCGGGCCGAGGGAGAGGAGGTCCGGGTTCGCCTCCATGCGGCGGCGGACCGCGGAGAGGTCCGGGGCGCCGCCGTGGCGGACCGTGATCAGGAAGTCCGGGCCGACGAAGATGTGCAGCTCGGCGAAGTCGACCTCTTCCTGGGCGTCGAGGTAGCGGGCGGCCCGCAGGACGACGAAGAGGGTGTCGCCGTAGCGTTCCAGTTTCGGGCGCTGGTGGGCTTCCAGGGCGTCCTCGACCGCAAGTTGGTGGAGGTTGAACTCGGCTGCCAGGGAGTGGAGTTCGGGTTCCGTCGGGCGGTGCAGGCCGATCCAGGCCATCCCGTCGGGCTCCTCCCGCAGCTGCCGGAAGGTGTCGGCCAGGGTGGCCGGGGAGGCGATCCGGCGGCCGTCGCGGTAGACGGCCGAGTCGATCACGCTGTGGTGGCTCGGGGGAGCGGCCGCGGCCGCTGCCGGTGCGGGCTGCGGTGTGGACGGCGGCCCCGCCGGAGGGGTCTCGGCGGGCGGGGAGGCGGGGCGGCGCCACCCCGCGCGCTTCGCGGCGGACGGCGAGTGGCGGCGGTCAGGGCGCTCCGACATCGCAGGTCAGCTCCCGGTCGAACGTGTGTTTACGGGCAGGGGGCAGGATATCGGGGGAAAAGGGTGCCCGGTGTGCCCTGTGCCTGCCCGGTGTCGGGGACTCCCTCCTTTTCGGCCGCCTCGGCCTCGGTGGGGAGTTGCGGACAGGGCCTGTCCGCAAGGGCCGTTAGCGTGTCGGTATGGCTTCCAGGACGACACATCCCGTACTCGGCACCCGCGCTCTGAACCGTGCCACGCTCGCCCGCCAATTGCTGCTGAGCCGCGCCGAGATGTCCGCCCGGGACGCCGTCGCGCACCTCCTCGGGCTGCAGGCGCAGAACGTGAAGCCGCCCTACTTCCAGCTGCACGCCCGGCTCGCCGGCTTCCGGCCCGCCGAGCTGGCCGGGCTCATGGAGTCCCGCGAGGTGGTCCGGATGGTCACCATGCGGTCGACGATCCACACGCACACGGCCCACGACGCCCTGACGCTGCGGCCCCTCGTCCAGCCCGCCCGCGACCGGGAGGTGGCCTACTTCCGCAAGGGGCTCGCGGGAGTGGACCTGGACCGGCTGGGGGAGCGCGCCCGCGCCTTCGTCGAGAGCGAGCCGCGCACCATGGGCGAGATCCGCGAGGAACTGCTCCGGGACTGGCCCGATGCCGACCCGCAGTCCCTGTCCGTCGCCGCGCGCTGCCGGCTGCCCCTGGTCCAGGTGACACCCCGCGGGGTGTGGGGCCGCAGCGGCCAGGTCCGGCTCACCACCGTGGAGAAGTGGCTCGGGAAGCCCACCGGCGGGGCGCCGGCAGCAGCCGCGGCGCAGCCCGTGGACGAGGTCGTCCTGCGCTACCTCGCCGCCTTCGGGCCGGCCTCCGTCAAGGACATGCAGACCTGGGCCGGACTGACCCGGCTGCGCGAGGCCTTCGAACGACTCCGCCCGGTTCTGGCCGTCTTCCAGGACGAGAACGGCGTGGAGCTCTTCGACCTCCCCGACGGCCCCCGCCCCGACGCGGACACCCCGGCGCCGCCGCGTTTCCTGCCGGAGTTCGACAATGTGCTGCTCTCGCACGCCGACCGGACCCGCGTGGTCGCCCCCGAGGTCAAGGGGCGCTCGTGGACCGGCAACCAGGCCCACTGCACCCTGCTCGTGGACGGGTTCCTCGCCGGTCTGTGGAAGCTGGAGGGGCGGGAACTCACCGTTGAGCTCTTCGGCCGGGTGACGAAGGCCGCGAAGGAGGAGATCGTCGCCGAGGGAGAGCGGATGGTGGAAGGCATGGGGGAAGGGGCGGGCGAAGCGATGGGGGAAGGGGCGGGCGAAGCGGCGGCGGACGGAGCGAGTGCGTCCGGTGGGAGTGTGCGGTTCGGGGCGATCAAGGGCTGAACCGCCCGCCGGGCCCCCGCGCGTGGTCAACTCGCGGCTGACGCCGCACTGGTGGTCCGTACACCGAACGGGGCACGATGCCTGTCATGACGACCGAAAGTACGCGGGACAGCGCCACCGCCCAGTTCCTGGCAGCGCGGGACTTCCTCGTGGAACGCCGCGGGGACTACGAGGCCGCACACACCGGATTCACCTGGCCCCGTCCCCCACGCTTCAACTGGGCCCTGGACTGGTTCGACCACATCGCCACCGGGAACGGCGCCGACGCCCTGCGCATCGTCGAGGAGGACGGAAGCAGCCAGAGCCTCACCTTCGCGGAGCTCGCCGTACGGTCCGGCCGGGCCGCCAACTGGCTCCGCGACCAGGGCGTCGCGCCGGGCGACCGGATCCTGGTCATGCTCGGCAACCAGCGCGAACTGTGGGAGGTGATGCTCGGCGCGATGAAACTGCGCGCCGTCGTCATCCCCGCCACCCCCCTGCTCGGCCCGGCCGACCTGCGCGACCGGGTCGAGCGCGGCCAGGTCCGTCACGTCATCGCGCGCGCCGAGGACACCGCCAAGTTCGACGGGGTGCCGGGCGACTACACGCGGATCGCCGCCGGCGATCACGACCGGGCCCCCGACGGCTGGCTGCGGCTGGCGGACGCGGAGGCCGCCGACGGCGCATTCACGCCGCAGGGCGAGACCCTCGCCACCGACCCGCTGATGCTGTACTTCACCTCCGGCACCACCGACCGCCCCAAGCTCGTCGAGCACACGCATGCCTCGTACCCCATCGGGCACCTCTCCACCATGTACTGGCTCGGGCTGCGCCCCGGCGACGTGCACCTCAACATCGCCTCGCCCGGCTGGGCCAAGCACGCCTGGTCCAACCTCTTCGCCCCGTGGAACGCCGGAGCCACCGTCTTCGTCCACAACTACACCCGCTTCGACCCCGAGCGCCTGATGGCCGAGATGGACCGGCACGGCGTGACCACCTTCTGCGCCCCGCCCACCGTGTGGCGGATGCTGATCCAGTCCGACCTCACCGCCCTGGCCAAGCCTCCGCGCGAGGCCGTCGCCGCGGGGGAGCCGCTCAACCCGGAGGTCATCGAGAAGGTCCGCGCGGCCTGGGGCGTCACCATCCGCGACGGCTTCGGCCAGACCGAGACCACCCTCCAGGTGGGGAACTTCCCCGGGGTGCCCGTCAAGCCCGGCTCCATGGGCCGCCCGGCCCCCGGCTACGAGATCGTGCTGCTCGACCCCGTCACCGGCAAGGAGTCCGCCGACGAGGGGGAGCTCTGCGTGGACCTGCGCACCCGGCCCGCAGGCGTGACCACCGGCTACCGCGACGATCCGCAGCGCACCGCCGAGGCCATGGCGGACGGGCTCTACCGCACCGGTGACATCGCCGCGCGCGACGCCGACGGGTACCTCACCTACGTCGGTCGCTCCGACGACGTCTTCAAGGCCTCGGACTACAAGATCAGCCCGTTCGAGCTGGAGAGCGCCCTGCTGGAGCACGAGGCGGTGGCCGAGGCTGCCGTCGTACCGGCCCCGGACGAGCTGCGGCTGGCGGTCCCGAAGGCGTACATCACGCTCGCGGGCGGCTGGAAGCCCGGGCCGGAGACCGCCCGGCTGCTGTTCGAGCACTCCCGCGCGGTGCTGTCCCCGTACAAGAGGATCCGCCGCATCGAGTTCGGCGAGCTCCCGAAGACCGTGTCCGGCAAGATCCGCCGGGTGGAGCTGCGGGAGCTCACCGCGGCCGGGTCGGCGGCGGAGTACCACGAGGCCGACCTCGGCTGAGCCGTGCGCGAGCCACGCAGCGCCGCGCCGGCGACTACGGGCTGCCGGTCGAGGCCCGGCAGCCCGTAGGGCGGACGCGCACGTACTGCGCCGCTACGCCGGCAGCTGCGCCTCGATCGCGGCGATGACCTCGGGGGCCTCCGGCTCGGTGCGCGGGCGGAAGCGCGCCACGACCTCACCGGCGGGGGAGATCAGGAACTTCTCGAAGTTCCACTGGATGTCCCCGGCCTCGCCCTCCGCGTCCGGGGTCTTCACCAGCTCCCGGTAGAGCGGGTGCCGGTGCTCGCCGTTGACCTCGGACTTCTCCAGCATCGGGAAGGTGACGCCGAAACCGGCAGCGCAGAAGGTCTGGATGTCCTCGGCGTTGCCCGGCTCCTGCTCGCCGAACTGGTTGCAGGGCACGCCAATGACCGTGAAGCCCTTCTCCTCGTACTTGAACTGCAGGCGGGCCAGTCCCGAGTACTGCGGGGTGAGCCCGCACTGCGAGGCGGTGTTCACCAGGAGGATCGCCTTGCCCTTGTGGGCGGCGAGGCTGGTGGGCTCGTCGGACAGGGTGGTCAGCGGGATGTCGTACAGGCTCATCGGGCTCTCCTGGGCAGGAAGTAGGCAATGCCTACGAGCTTAGGGGGTAGCTCCCCGGTCCTGCCCGGTTCACCGGCTCGGGCTCCTGCCCGGTTCACCCGCTCCGGGAGGGCCTACGCGTCCGGGCCGACCAGGGTGTCCGCCGGATCGTTGACCGGTTGCGGCATGCCCGTCAGGTCCATGACGAACAGCGGTATGCCGAGCTCGTCCGCGCGGGCCCGGGCGTCCTCCGTGTACCCGGCGAGGGAGAAGTAGACGCTCGTCGCGGAGGCGGTGAGCCCGTTCAGCCAGACGCACTCCACCGCCCGCAGACCGGCCGGAGCGGTGGTCGGGTCCACCTGGGCGACCAGACCCGGGGCCCGCAGGTCCACGGCCGCCGAGGGGATGGGACGCCCGTCGGGCTGCCGTACGTCCCGGAAGCCGAGCCAGCGCAGGTACAGCGCGGCCGTGGCCACCGCGTCGCGGGCGGTACGGATGGTCACCGGCCGGAACGCGGGCCGCGGCACCGGCGTGGCCGGCGGGGGCGGGATGTGCGCCGGGGGCCCGCCCGCGGCTCCGCGCCCGGCGGCACCCGGACCCTGCCGGGGTTCCTGGCCCGGTTCCTGCCCCGGCCCCGGCCGGGCGCCGGCCGGCCCGCCCGCACCGGCCGGATCCGCCGCGCCCGCAGGGCTCTGCGTACCCGGAGTCCCCGGCCCCGCGCCGCTCCCGAACTCCACCCGCTCCAGCGGGTGGACCGGAATCAGCACCACCGTCCCGCACGATCCGCAGCCCAGCTCCGGATGCGGCCACTCGCTCTCCCGCCCGCAGGACGTGCACCGCACGGTCACCCAGGTGTCCGACCAGGTCCGGTGGGTCAGCTGCACCGGCGGCGCCGAAAGATCGAGCGGGGGATGGACCGGGCTTCCGCAGGCGCAGGGGAAGACCGGGGCGGTGTAGCCGTTCTCGCGCAGGCACGCCGGGCAGCGCACCGGTACCGCTTCCGCCATGAGACCTGGACCCCCTCCGTCGCTGTGCGTAGGTCCATGCTCCACCACCGGCGACCGCCCGGGGGACGGTGCGCTCCTTTTCCGGGGGATTCCCGCCGGCGGATCAGTGATTTGTACAAGTCGTCGAGCTAGATGCGGCTTTTGGTGGCTTCCGGGGTCCCCTACCGCCTTGACGTCGAAGGAGCCGCCGCTTAGCTTGTTCCGTATAGCAGAACAAAACTTCCGGATTACGGAAAAGCCTGACCGCCAGACCCGCAGGAGAACTCGATGCCTCGTATGACAGCCGCCGCCGCTGCAGTGGAGATCCTCAAGCTCGAGGGTGTCGAACAAGCGTTCGGTGTCCCCGGTGCTGCGATCAACCCGTTCTACCGAGAGCTCAAGAACGTGGGCGGCATCGCGCACACCCTGGCCCGCCACGTCGAGGGCGCGTCGCACATGGCCGAGGGCTACACCCGCGCCAAGGCGGGCAACATCGGCGTCTGCATCGGTACGTCGGGCCCGGCCGGCACCGACATGATCACCGGCCTGTACTCGGCCATCGCGGACTCGATCCCGATCCTGTGCATCACCGGTCAGGCCCCGGTCTCGAAGCTCCACAAGGAGGACTTCCAGGCCGTCGACATCGCCTCGATCGCCAAGCCCGTCACCAAGAAGGCCACGACCGTCCTGGAGGCCGCGCAGGTCCCGGGCGTGTTCCAGGAGGCCTTCCACCTGATGCGCTCCGGCCGTCCGGGCCCGGTCCTGATCGACCTCCCGATCGACGTCCAGCTGACCGAGATCGAGTTCGACCCGGCCACCTACGCGCCGCTGCCGGTCTACAAGCCGCAGGCCACCCGCGCCCAGGCCGCCAAGGCCCTGCAGTTCCTGCTGGAGTCCGAGCGCCCGCTGATCGTCGCCGGCGGCGGCATCATCAACGCCGACGCCTCCGACCTGCTGGTCGAGTTCGCCGAGCTGGTGAACGTCCCCGTCATCTCCACCCTGATGGGCTGGGGCACCATCCCGGACGACCACGAGCTGGCCGCCGGCATGGTCGGTGTGCAGACCGCGCACCGCTACGGCAACGCCACGTTCCTCGAGTCGGACTTCGTCTTCGGCATCGGTAACCGCTGGGCCAACCGTCACACCGGCTACAACCTCGACGCCTACACCAAGGGCCGCAAGTTCGTCCACGTCGACATCGAGCCCACCCAGCTCGGCAAGATCTTCGCCCCGGACTTCGGCATCGCCTCCGACGCCAAGGCCGCACTGGAGCTCTTCATCGAGATCGCCAAGGAGCTCAAGGCCGAGGGCAAGCTGCCGGACTTCTCCGCCTGGGCCGCCTCCGCGCAGGACCGCAAGGCGACCCTGCAGCGCCGTACGCACTTCGACAACATCCCCCTGAAGCCGCAGCGCGTCTACGAGGAGATGAACAAGGCCTTCGGCCCGGAGACCCGCTACGTCACCACCATCGGCCTCTCCCAGATCGCCGCCGCGCAGTTCCTGCACGTCTACCGCCCGCGCAACTGGATCAACTGCGGCCAGGCCGGCCCGCTCGGCTGGACCATCCCGGCCGCCATCGGTGCCGCCACCGCGGAGCCGGAGACCCCGATCGTCGCGCTCTCGGGCGACTACGACTTCCAGTTCATGATCGAGGAGCTGGCGGTCGCCGCCCAGCACAAGGTCCCCTACGTCCACGTCCTCGTGAACAACGCCTACCTCGGTCTGATCCGTCAGGCGCAGGGCGGCCTGGGCATCAACTTCGAGGTCAACCTCGAGTTCGAGAACATCAACACCCCCGAGCTGGGCGTCTACGGCGTCGACCACGTCAAGGTCGCCGAGGGCCTGGGTGTCAAGGCGATCCGCGTCACCGACCCGGACAAGCTGGGCGAGGCCTTCGAGGAGGCCAAGAAGCTGGCCCAGGAGTTCCAGGTCCCGGTCGTCGTCGAGGCCATCCTGGAGCGCATCACCAACATCGCGATGAGCAAGACGGTCGACATGAGCGACGTCACCGAGTTCGAGGAGCTCGCGACGGAGCCGGGCCACGCCCCGACCGCGATCAAGGCCCTGCAGGTCTGATCCCCCCGCACGCCCCGACGGCCCCCGTCCCTCCTTCCGGAGGGGCGGGGGCCGTTCGGCGTTCTCCCCTCGCCCCGGCCGAGGGCCGGACGGGGCCGGGCCCTCGGATCAACGTCGTCGCGTGGTCGGATCAGACCGCGAAGAGGGCCACCACTGGTCGGCGCAGCCGCTGTTGGGGTGGCACTGGAAGGCCTGTGCGCCCTGGACGAGCCATTCCGAAGTGATCGTGCTCAGCTTGCCGATGGGCCAAGGGGCCATTCGATGGCGTGCTGCTGGCCCGTGGACATGCATGCTGCCTGCGCCGAAGCGGGCTTTGCGTCCCTCGAGAAGCCGGCGAAGTAGATGACGCTCGCCGCACAATGGAGGCCGGAGCTGGTGCTGCTTGTCCCGGGCCGCTCACGGCAGCTGCCGAATCCCTCCCCGGGGCTTCAACTTAGCTGGTCGCGCACGAGATCAAGGAATGCCTGTCGGCTCGGATGGATGTGCGCCCAGACCTTCTCATCCTGTGGCTCTCCCGGGTCTTCGGGGCCCTTCCTGATCACCTCCTGTACTGCCCACGCGAGGCTGCGTGCCGCTTCGCTGACCTCGGACGCGCAGAGTACGTGGATCGTCTTCTGCGCCACCCACACCCTGTCAAGGACCTGCCTTGCCCGGGTCTGCCACTGCTCGTCAGCCAGGTTGTGGTGATACCGATCCACCGCGACTCGTTCTGCTTCCTGCACCGCAGACAGAAATGCGATGAGGTGCGTGAGACGCTCGTTGCGGCGCGCCTCGGCAAGTTCACGGACACTGCGGCGCGCCTCGCCGCGTTCCAAGGCGCGTCCTGCCGAGCGTTGCGCCAGCATCGACATGAGCCCGCCGAGCAGGACGCCGATGAGCGGCGCAAGCATTGTCCACATAACGTCCGATTATGACATCGATGGCATGAACACGGCACGGGGTTCGGGCAATTTCGGGCCGGGACCGGCGCGCGCAGACGGCCAGGTTGTCGCAGCCTTCGACAACGGCGGGCAGCAGACGGCGGAAGATCTGAGATCTTCGCGCTGCCCTGGGCGCTCTTGGCCACAGCGCGGACCGGGAGGTCCGGTACTGGGCATGAGGTGGCGTCCGGCCTCCCGTGTCTTGTCGGCCTGCTCAAGCGTGAAGCCGGGCAATCGGTCAGCCCCCTGCCGGCGGCCGGAGAGACAGAGACAGGGCGGCCAAGATCGTTCTGTGACGAATGACCTGGACGCCCTGCTCACCGCACTGTATGTGAAGATCGACGACGAGATCACGGACACCCGGTGGCTGGGACGCCCTCCCCGGCTGACCGATTCCGAGCTCGTGCGCCTCGCCGTCGCCCAGGCGATGCTGGGCTTCACCTCGGAGTCCAGGTGGCTGCGGTTCGTCCACTCCCGCCTCGGCAAGATGTTCCCCTTCGTGCCGAAGCAGCCGGGCTGGAACAAGCGGCTGCGGGCTGCGCTGCCGCTGGTCAAGCGGGCTGTACGGCTCCTTGCGACGGACACCGACTTCTGGTTCGACAACCCCCGGGCAGGGCCGGAAGGTGCCGGGGAACAGGAACAGCAGAGCGCCGAGTCACGGGACCGTCCGTGACTCGGCGCTCTGGGTTGTTACCGCCCGACGGAGCGAGGCTGGCGCGACAGGACGTTCGCACCGCCGGGCGGGGTATGGGGGGAGGAAGGTTCCTCCGCGTGCAGGGGGCTCTGTGCGCAGCCCCTGTACGCGGAGGATTGGCTGGGACCGTGGCGGGCGGGCGACGAGAACTCCGGCGTCGTCTCCCTCAGGTCAAGAGACGGGCCTCGGAACCCATTACCACCGCACTGGCTCGCACGCTCGCCACGGTCCTCGTCCTGCCCTCACCGCGTACCACCCCTCATCCGGGTCCACGGGTCGGGCTGAGCACCCGGGGCCTGACCTCCCGTCAGGCCCCCGGTACATCCATCGGCTCAGGCGTCGCGCAGGGCGCGGACGGCCTCCTCGACGCGCTTGCCGTAGTCGGCGTCGGCGGCGTGGAAGTGAGCCAGGTTCTTCTCGATGACGTCCTCCAGGGTGACCTGAGACAGGCCGCCGGCGATGTTCGCCACCAGGCGCTGCTTCTCGGCCTCCGACATCAGGCGGTAGAGCTCACCGGCCTGGAAGAAGTCGTCGTCCTTGGTGTGGGCCGGGGCCTCGTGGGTGCCCGTGTAGCCGGAGACGGCCTTCGGGGCGCCCAGTGCCAGACCGGTCTCGGCCGGGCCCTGGTACGAGTTCGGCTCGTAGTTCTTGTCGTGGCGCGAGCCGTTGCGCAGTGCCATGACGCCGTCGCGGCCGTAGTTGTCGGCCGTCGTCGCCTTCGGGGCGTTGACCGGCAGCAGGGTGTGGTTCACACCCAGGCGGTAGCGCTGGGCGTCGGCGTACGCGAAGAGGCGGCCCTGGAGCATCTTGTCCGGCGAGGCGGTGATGCCCGGGACGAAGTTGTTCGGGGAGAAGGCGGACTGCTCGACCTCGGCGAAGACGTTGTCCGGGTTGCGGTCGAGGACCAGACGGCCCACGCGCTGCAGCGGGTAGTCGCTGTGCGGCCACACCTTGGTGAGGTCGAACGGGTTGAAGCGGTAGTCCACGGCCTCGGCGGCCGGCATGATCTGCACGTACAGGGTCCACGAGGGGTTCACACCGCGCTCGATGGCCTGGAGCAGGTCGGTCTGGTGCGAGTTGGCGTCCTTGCCGACGAGCTCGGCGGCCTGCTCGCCCGACAGGCAGCGGATGCCCTGGTTGGTCTTGAAGTGGTACTTGACGAAGAAGGCCTCGCCCTGCTCGTTCGTCCACTGGTACGTGTGGGAGCCGTAGCCGTTCATGTGACGGTACGACGCCGGGATGCCGCGGTCACCCATGAGCCAGGTGATCTGGTGCGTGGCCTCGGGGGCGTGCGCCCAGAAGTCCCAGACGTTGTCCGGCTCCTGCTTGCCCGTGAAGGGGTCGCGCTTCTGGGAGTGGATGAAGTCGGGGAACTTGATCGGGTCCTTGATGAAGAACACCGGGGTGTTGTTGCCGACGAGGTCGTAGTTGCCCTCTTCGGTGTAGAACTTGAGCGCGAAGCCGCGCGGGTCGCGGACCGCGTCCGCGCCGCCGAGCGAGTCGGCGACGGTGGAGAACCGCAGGAAGGTCTCGGTCTTCTTGCCGACCGTGTTCAGGAACGCCGCGCTGGTGTACGCGGTGACGTCGTCGGTCACCTCGAAGTAGCCGTACGCCGCCGAGCCGCGGGCGTGCACCACGCGCTCCGGGATGCGCTCGCGGTTGAAGCGGGCGAGCTTCTCGAGGAGCTGCTGGTCCTGGACCAGGAGGGGGCCACCGACGCCGGCGGTGGCGGAGTTCTGATTGTCGGCGACCGGGGCGCCGGACTCGGTCGTCAGCGTGCGCTTCGACATGGTGACCTTCCGTACGGGGTAACTGCTGACGGAAAGCGTCTTCCGTCATGCGGAACAGCCTAATTTCGGCGAGAACTAAACGTCAACAGTTTGTTGAACGAAGTTGAAGAGTGAGTGGTAATCCGGACGGCGCCGGCGCTTGGGCGCGACAGGACAGGTGTCAGCACCGGCGCCATCCGGAAACTCAGGTCCCCTGCGGGAGGGGGAGCGCTCAGATCTGAGCGCCGGAGAGGCGCTCGACGGCACGGAGCAGGGCCGAGTGGTCGAGGCCGCCGTCGCCCTGGGCGCGCAGCGAGGCGACCAGCTGGGCGACGACCGCGCCGACGGGCAGGGCGGCACCCACGTTGCGGGCGGCGTCGGTGACGATGCCCATGTCCTTGTGGTGCAGGTCGATCCGGAAGCCGGGCTTGAAGTCGCGGTTCAGGAAGTTGTCCTTCTTGCGGGTCAGGACCGTGGAGCCGGCCAGACCGCCGTTGAGGACGTCCAGGGCGGCCTCGAGGTTCACGCCGGACTTCTCGAGGAAGACGACGGCCTCGGCGCACGCCTGGATGTTCACCGCGACGATGAGCTGGTTGGCAGCCTTCACCGTCTGGCCGGAGCCGTGCGGACCGCACAGGACGATGACCTTGCCGAGGGCCTCGAGGATCGGCAGCGCGGCGTCGAAGTCGGCCTGCTCGCCACCCACCATGATCGACAGGACGGCCTCGATGGCGCCGGCCTCGCCGCCGGACACCGGGGCGTCGATGACGCGGATGCCCTTCTCGGCGGCGTTCTTCGCGAGGTCGATCGAGGTCTGCGGGGTGATCGACGACATGTCGATGATCAGCGCGCCGGACTTCGCGTTCTCCAGGATGCCGTTCTCACCGTAGGAGATGGCCTCGACCTGCGGGGAGGCGGGCACCATCGTGATGATGACGTCGGCGTCCTTCACGGCCTCGGCGATCGAGCCGGCCGCGGTGCCACCGGCGGCGGCCAGGCGGTCCAGCTTGTCCTGCTCCAGGGTGAAGCCGGTGACCGGGTAACCGGCCTTCAGGAGGTTCTCGGCCATGGGGGAGCCCATGATTCCGAGTCCGACCCAGGCGATCGACGGAAGCGCAGCGGAGTTGCTCATGATGAGGGTCCTTCTCTTAATGCTTTGTACGAAAAGTGCGTGACGTGCCTGGCTGATCGCCTGGACTTGGTCCGCCTACTGGGCGGCGCGGGCCTCGGCCGGCAGCCACGCGAAGGAGGCGGCGGCGTCGGCGGCCTTGTACTCCAGGCCTACGTAGCCCTGGTATCCGGCCTTCTTCAGCTGGTCGAGCAGCTTCTCGAGGGGCAGCTCGCCGGTGCCGGGGGCACCGCGTCCCGGCTTGTCCGCGATCTGGACGTGCCCGGTCTTGGCGGCGTACTTTTCGATGACCTCGGAGAGGTCCTCATCGTTCATCGCCAGGTGGTAAAGGTCGAGCAGGAACTTGGCGTTGCCGAGGCCGGTGGCCTCGTTCACCTTGTCCACCACATCGATGCCGGCCGGGGCGCTCACCAGGGGGTAGAGCGGCGACTCGGGCTTGTTGAGGGTCTCGATCAGGAGGATCGCGCCGACGCGGTCCGCGGCCTGAGCCGCCACGACCAGGTTCTTCAGCGCGAGCTCGTCCTGAACGGCCGGGTCCACGCCTTCGACGCGGTTGCCGTAGAGGGCGTTCAGCGCCTTGCAGCCGACCGAGGCCGCGAAGTCCGCAGCCACGTTGATGTTGGCGTTGAAGCGCTCCGACTCCTCACCGGGAACCGAGACCGCACCGCGGTCCGGGCCCGGCAGCCGGCCGGCGTAGAAGTTCAGGCCCACGAGCTGGGTGCCGGCGTCCTCAAGAGCGTTCTTGAGGGCGTCGAGCTCCTCCTGTGCGGGGGTGGGGGTCTCGATCCAGGGCCACCACAGCTCGACCGCCGTGAAGCCCGCCGCGGCGGCTGCCGCGGGGCGCTCCAGGAGCGGGAGTTCCGTGAAGAGGATCGACAGGTTCACATCGAAGCGCTGGTCCGTGTATCCCATGAGGGGTGTGCGCTCCTTCCGTATTGCGGAAGTTATTTTCTGTCTGATGGAAGGTTGCATGGGGTGCCGCGCGGATGTCAAGTGCGGACTCCCGAAAAATCCCCCCTGCCCGTCGCCCGGCCGCCACCCCTCGCGGGGGCGCTGTCGCGCCGCCCCCGCTTGCCCCGGTAGCTTGACGGCGTGCGATTGAGAGTGGAGTTCACGACCGAGCCCTTCGATCTGGAAGAGGCTCCTGCCCATGCCGTGGCGGCCCGCGAGGTCATCCAGAAGGCCCAGCTGGACGCGGTGGACGTCGGCCCGTTCGGCAATACCGCAGAAGGGGAGGCCGGCCGGGTCCTGGCCGCGGTGGAGGCGCTGCTGCGCGACTCCCTGGAGGCCGGCGCCACGCGTGTCTCGCTCCAGGTCAACGTGATCGGGGAGGAGGTGTCATGACCGAGCCCCGCGATCACCCCTTCGTCACCGCGGTCAAACCGCTGGTGGACGCCATGGGCGGCGAGCTGATGGATCCCTCCCTGGCGCAGCCCGACGACGTCGTGCTCACTTGGGAGGGTCAGGACCTGCTGGCCGTGCGCCTGCCGCAGCTCTCGGACTCGCTGGACCACATCCTGGCGGCCCTGGAGCGCCGGTTCGGCGTACCGTTGGCACAGCTCGACCGGAAGTCCAAGCAGGACGTCGTACGCATACTCGAGGCGCGGGGCGCCTTCTCCGTGCGGCACGGTGTGGAAACGGTCGCGGGCGCTCTAGGCGTGAGCCGCTTCACCGTCTACAACTACTTGAACAGGGACTCCGGCGCCCCCAAGGGGACGGGCAAGAGCAGCCAGGAGTGAACGATGACTGACTCACAGTGACGAGCCGCCGCCCAATTCACCCGGGCGGCGGCTTTTGTGTACGGGAAGTTTCAACAAAGTGTTGACGCCGTGTTGTCGAGGGCGTTAGCTATGCGCAGCCCGTCAAAGCAACAACAGGCCACGGAGGCCTACCGTGACTTCGAGTCCGACCCCGGGTCTCACCCGGTTCAACACCTTGGACGACAGCGCGGCCACGGCCGAGCTGCACGAGGTGTGCGCCAGTTCGGCGTGGGGGAGCAAGATGCTCGCCCAGCGCCCCTTCGCCACCGCAGAGTCCCTGTTCGCCGCGAACGAAGCCGCCATGGCGGAGCTCACCGCGGACGACCTGGGCGAAGCGATGGGAGGCCACGCGCCGATCGGCCGGCCGAAGCCGGGAGACCCGACCTCCGCCCGCGAGCAGCGCGGCATGGCCGGTGCCTCGGAGGAGCTCAAGAGCGAACTCCTCGAACTGAACCTGGCCTACCAGGACAAGTTCGGCCACGTCTTCCTCATCTGCGCCACCGGTGCGACCGGTGAGTTCATGCGTGACGCGGTCAAGGTCCGGATCGACAACTCGCCGGAGCAGGAGCGGGAGATCGCCCGCGGCGAGCTCGTCAAGATCAACAAGATCCGCCTCACCCGTCTCGTCGAACTCGCAGAAGGAGCGTAACCATGAGCACCGAGACCACCGCGTCGGTGTCCACGCACATCCTGGACACCAGCATCGGCAAGCCCGCCGAGGGCGTCGCCATCTCCCTGTCGGCCCGCACGGGTCCCGGCGGCGAGTGGGCGGCCCTGGGCGGCTCCGCCACCGATGCGGACGGGCGCTGCAAGGACCTGCCGGCGCTGCCGGAGGGCACCACCCACGTGCGTCTCGATTTCGAGACCGAGACGTACTTCTTCAAGAAGCAAGCCGAGGCGCAGCAGGACGCCCCCCGCGTAAGGGACAGCGGTGCGTTCTTCCCCGAGGTCATCATCACCTTCGCGGTGAACCCGGGCGAGCATTACCACGTACCGCTGCTGCTCAACCCGTTCGGCTACTCCGTTTACCGAGGGAGCTAGCATGGCCACGATTCTGGGCCAGAACCAGTACGGCAAAGCAGAGAACCGCGTCGTCAAGATCACGCGGGACGGCGACACGCACCACATCAAGGACCTGAACGTCTCGGTCGCCCTCTCCGGCGACATGGACGACGTCCACTACTCCGGCTCGAACGCCAACGTCCTGCCGACGGACACCACCAAGAACACGGTGTACGCGTTCGCCAAGGAGTACGGCATCGAGTCCGCCGAGCAGTTCGGCATCCACCTGGCGCGCTGGTTCGTGGGCAGCCAGGAGCCGATCCAGAAGGCGCGCATCCGGATCGAGGAGTACTCCTGGTCCCGGATCGCCACCTCGGACGCCAACTCCAAGTTCATCGGCTCCGACGAGGTGAACCACTCCTTCGTCCGCGAGGGCCAGGAGACCCGCGTCACCCAGATCACGTACGACGGCACGAACTGGGAGGTCATCTCCGGCCTCAAGGACCTCGTCGTCATGAACTCCACGAACTCCGAGTTCTGGGGTTACGTGAAGGACAAGTACACGACGCTGAAGGAGGCCTACGACCGGATCCTGGCCACCCAGGTGTCGGCTCGCTGGCGCTTCAACTGGTCGGACGACGAGCAGCGGATGCCCAACTGGGAGAAGTCCTACGCCGAGACCCGCAAGCACATGCTGCAGGCCTTCGCGGAGACCTACTCCCTGTCGCTGCAGCAGACCCTGTACCAGATGGGTTCGCGCATCATCAACCACCGTTCGGAGATCGACGAGGTCCGCTTCTCGCTCCCGAACAAGCACCACTTCCTCGTCGACCTGGAGCCCTTCGGCCTCAAGAACGACAACGAGGTGTACTTCGCCGCGGACCGTCCCTACGGTCTGATCGAGGCCACCGTCCTGCGTGACGGTGTGGACGCCCGCATCCCCGTGGACATGACCAACCTCTGACACGGCACGCCCGGTCCCGGGGCTCCGCAGTGGCCCCGGGAACCGGCGACACCCACCCAGCTTCCTGAATCGGCACCCGGACGTATCACACGGGGCGGCAGTACTGTCAGCTGTCAAGGCCCCCGGCTCCGGCACTCAAATCCCCCGGGCCTTGCCGTGCCCCCACCGCCACTGAAAGCACGAGGAAGTCCCATGGCAGCATCGGCAGCCCTTGACAGCGCGGTCGAGCGCATCGTCATCGAGAACTGTGCGATCGCGACCGTCGACGCGAACGACACCGAGTACGCCTCGGGTCACATCGTCATCGCCGGCAACAAGATCGAGTCCATCGGCGCGGGCAAGGCCCCCGAGAACCTCGACAACGTCGTACGCCGCATCGACGGCACCGGGCACCTCGTGACCCCCGGTCTGGTCAACACGCACCACCACTTCTACCAGTGGATCACGCGTGGCCTGGCCACCGACCACAACCTCTTCAACTGGCTCGTCTCGCTGTACCCGACCTGGGCGCGCATCGACGAGCAGATGACGTACACGGCCGCGCAGGGCTCCCTCGCCGCAATGGCCAAGGGTGGTGTGACCACCGCGATGGACCACCACTACGTCTTCCCCAAGGGCTCCGGCGACCTCTCCGGCTCGATCATCCGCGCCGCCTCCGAGATGGGCGTCCGCTTCACCCTCGCCCGCGGCTCGATGGACCGCAGCGAGAAGGACGGCGGCCTGCCGCCGGACCACGCCGTCGAGACCCTCGAAGGCGCGCTCGCCGACACCGAGGCGACCGTGAAGAAGTACCACGACGCCTCCTTCGACGCGATGACCCAGGTCGCCGTGGCCCCGTGCTCCCCCTTCTCGGTCTCCACCGAGCTGCTGAAGCAGGGCGCCGAGCTGGCCCGCCGCCTGGGCGTGCGCATGCACACGCACGGCTCCGAGACCGTCGAGGAAGAGCAGTTCTGCAAGGAACTGTTCGGCATGGGCCCGACCGACTACTTCGAGTCGACCGGCTGGCTCGGCGAGGACGTGTGGATGGCGCACAGCGTCCACATGAACGACTCCGACATCGCCGCGTTCGCCCGCACCAAGACCGGTGTCGCGCACTGCCCGTCCTCCAACGCCCGTCTGGCCGCCGGCATCGCCCGTGTCCCGGACATGCTCGCCGCCGGTGTCCCGGTCGGCCTCGGCGTGGACGGCACCGCCTCCAACGAGTCCGGTGAGCTGCACACCGAGCTGCGCAACGCGCTGCTGATCAACCGCCTGAACCCGGTCCACCGCGAGCGCGCCCTGAACGCGCGCCAGGCCCTGCGCCTCGGTACGTACGGCGGCGCCCAGGTCCTCGGCCGCGCCGACAACATCGGTTCGCTGGAGGTCGGCAAGTGCGCCGACCTGGTGCTGTGGAACTTGAACACCTTCCTGCACTCCTCGATCGCCGACCCGGTCACCGCCCTGGTCTTCGGTGCGGCGGCCCCGGTCACCGCTTCGTTCGTCAACGGCAAGCAGATCGTCGAGAACAACCGCCTCCTCTTCGCCGACGAGGACGCCATCGCGGTGTCCACGCGGGCAGAGGCCCAGCGCCTCGCGCGGATCTCCGCGCAGGCCTGATTCCCCCCGGAGTCCGGCCGGGGGGGACGGCCCCCGGCCGGCCGCCGCGGACCCGAGCGGGGTCCGTGGCAGCCGTTCCCGGGTAGCGCCTGAGGAGATCCGAAGGCGCCCCCGGGGGCGGTGACTCGTGCCACCAGCTCTACGGCGCGCATCTCGCGCCACTGCCGCGGCACCTCCAGCTCACGATCCGGTTCCGGCCGGAGCCGGGAGCCGGACCGCAGCGCGGAAGCGAAGATCGGGCGAATCGTTTCCGCACCCCTTGGGACCAGCAGTAGCACCACCCACAACCGCATACAGGCTCGACTCGCACCGCTTTCGCACCACCTCCAAGACACCCACGTCCCTGCCGACGTGTTACCCGACCGGAGGAAGCCGTGGCCCTGCCGCCCAGGTTTCGCAAAGAAGCAGTCGCAGTACCGGAGGAGAAGCATCCGGTCGACGAGACCCTGCCTCCCCTGAAGATGTTCACGAGCGGCCTCCAGCACGTGGCCGCCATGTACGCGGGTGTCGTGGCCCCGCCCATGATCGTCGGCCCCGCCGTCGGACTCTCCGCCTCCGAGACCGCCTTCCTGATGGGCGCCTCGCTCTTCACCGCCGGCCTCGCCACCCTCCTCCAGACCCTCGGGTTCTGGAAGATCGGCGCCAAACTCCCCTTCGTCAACGGCGTGTCCTTCGCCGGTGTGACCCCGATGATCGCGATCGGCAAGGGGGAGGGGGACGATGCCATCCCCGTCATCTTCGGCGCGATCATCGTCGCCGGGGTCATCGGCTTCTTCGCCGCCCCCTACTTCGGCAAACTCGTCCGTTTCTTCCCACCGGTCGTGACGGGTACGGTCATCACCCTCATCGGCGTCTCGCTGCTGCCCGTCGCCTTCAACTGGTCGCAGGGCGGGAACCGCACCGCCGGCGACTACGGCTCCATGCGGAACATCGGCATGGCTGCCGCCACCCTGGTCATCGTCCTGCTGATGCGCAAGTTCCTGCGCGGCTTCCTCCAGCAGATATCCATCCTGCTCGGCCTCGTCGCGGGCACGCTCATCGCCCTCCCGCTCGGCATGACCGACTTCGACGCGGTCAGGAACGCCTCGGTGGTCGGCTTCCCGAGCCCCTTCCACTTCGGCGCCCCGCAGTTCCAGGTCGCCGCCGTCATTTCGATGTGCATCGTCATGCTGGTCTGCATGACCGAGTCCACCGCCGACATCCTGGCGCTGGGCAGGATCGTCGGCCGTCCTGCGGACGCGAAGACCATCGAGGGCGGGCTGCGCGCCGACACCCTCGGCAGCGCGATCAGCCCGCTGTTCAACGGGTTCATGTGCAGCGCCTTCGCCCAGAACATCGGTCTGGTCGCCATGACCAAGGTGCGCAGCCGCTTCGTCGTCGCCGCGGGCGGAGGCATCCTGATCCTGCTGGGCCTGTGCCCGATGGCGGCCTCCGTCATCGGAGTGGTCCCGCTGCCCGTCCTCGGTGGCGCCGGCATCGTGCTCTTCGGCTCGGTCGCGGCCAGCGGCATCCAGACCCTGGCCGGGGCGGCCATGGAGAAGGGCGAGAACGCCCTGATCGTCGCCGCCTCCGTGGGCATCGGCCTGATCCCGATCGCCGCGCCGGAGTTCTACCACGCCTTCCCGAAGGACCTGCTGGTCGTCCTCGACTCCGGCATCAGCACCGGCTGCGTCGTGGCCATCCTGCTGAACCTGGCCTTCAACCACCTCGGCGCCAGGAAGGGCGCGGCCTCGGGGGCCGCTCCGGACCCGGTGCCGGTGCACTGACGCCCGACCCGCCCCCGTCAGCAGGTCGAGTGGAACAGGCCGGCGACCCGCTCGGTGGCGGCCAGCCGGTTGTAGACCTCCACCGCCGCGGTCGTCTCCGCCACGTGCACCTCGACCCCGGCCGCCCGCAGCACCTCCACCGTCTGCCGGGCGATCCCGAGGCGCTGGTCCATGCCCTGGCTCAGCACCACCGCCGTCACCCCCAGGTCGAGGAACTCGCGCACCTCCTGCGGCTGGACGCCGGGCTCGTGCCGCGTGCCGTGCTCAAACCAGTCCCAGGGGCGGCCGCCGCCCGGGTAGAGCCTGAAGTCCTTGCCGGGGGCGAGCCCTTCGGCCTCGATCCGGCCCCACGAGAGGTGCGTGATGCGCGGGGACCGCTCCGCGTCCGGTTCCGGCACCGGGGGAGTCCACAGCATCAAGTTGCTCATCAGCTCGGCCTGTTCGATCGCGTCGTCCAGGGCGTGGTGCGTGTGGCGGCGGCGCGACAGCAGTGCGCGCGGCATCCGGCCCTTCACGGCGGCCCGCAGCGGCACCCGCGCCTTCGTCGCGTAGAGCGTCTTCATGTCCAGGCACCCGGAGTGGCCGAAGGGGCTGTCCGCGCCGAAGCGGATCAGGTACCAGTACAGGAAGGTCCAGTCGAAGGACGCCGGATAACCGCACATCACCGGCTGCGCCCCCGCGGACACCTCCCGTACCCAGGCCCGGAACTCGGTCATGGCCACCGCCGGATCGGTGCCTTCCCGCACCAGCCGGTCGCGGTCCAACCCGCTCACGGCCAGCGCCTCGGGCACGAACTCCTCGCTGATGGGACGCAACTCCCGATAGAAGGTGAGCTGTTCCGGATCGGCGGCCGTATACGAAGACCCGTCCTGACGTCCCGCGACCGAGGCCCCGAAGCTGATCATCGAATACGGTCCGGGAATGGGTCCGTCGGCCTCGATGTCGACGGAGATGTACAGGCTGGGACGTGCGGTGCGGGCTGCCATGCGCCGAGGATGCCAGCATCCCGCGCCACCGCTCACCCCGTTTTCCGCGGGCGCCGGTGTGCGGAATCGACTCCGGGCCGTCCCGGGGGGAGCATGGGAAGCGGGGTGCCCCGGACCGAAGGAAGGGCCATGTTCGAAAACAGCAGGGCATTCAGCGGATTCGCGGTCGACGACCTGGACAGGGCCAAGGAGTTCTACGGCACGACCCTCGGCCTGAGCGTCTCGCAGGACGAGGAGATGGGCCTGCTCCGCCTGGACCTCGCGGGCGGCACGACGGTCATGGTCTACCCGAAGGAGGACCACCGGCCCGCGGTCTATACGATCTTGAACTTCCCCGTGGACGACGTGGAACGGGCCGTCGACGAGCTGACCGCCCGCGGTGTCACCTTCGAACGCTACGAGGGCTTCGAGGCGGACGCCAAGGGCATCGTGCACGGCGATGAGGGCACGCCCACCATCGCCTGGTTCAAGGACCCGGCGGGCAACATCCTGTCCGTGCTCAACGGCGGGCCCTGACCGGGCCCGGCCGTCGTGCTCCGCCGGTCGATCACAGGTGGCCCAGGACGTTGACGACCCGGCCGTCGGGGTCGCGTACGAAGAACCGACGCACCCCCCACTCCTCGTCCTGGAGGGGGTGCACGATCTCCGCACCGCTCGCGCGCACGACCGCGTAGGCCGCGTCGACGTCGTCCACCTCCACGCTCATGTCGGGTGTGACCGGCGCCGTCCTGTCCCCGGTCATGACGCTGACCTGGGCCGCCGGCCGGGAGGGGGACGCGAGCGTCACGATCCACCCGTGGTCCATGACCTCCTCGAAGCCCAGCAGGCCGTAGAACTCCCGGCTCCGCGCCAGGCTCTTCGACTGGACGTTGGGTACGACACGGCGAACGGACATCGACGGCTCCCGGCGCGACGGAACGTATGGTGCGTAAGCCCATGGTCGCCCACGTCACGCCCGGAGACAGCCCTACGGGGCCGGGGTCACAGGGTCGCGGTCACGGCGCCGGGTCACGGCGCCGGGGTCAAGAACATGCCCGTCTGGTCCGCGCCCGCGGTGTTCTTGCAGCTGAAGCCGGAGCTCGCGGGCTGCGCGACGACCAGGGCCAGGCAGCGCCCCGCGGCCAGCTGGCCGAAGTAGTTCGGGTGCATGGACTCCTGGATCAGCCCCTGCGTCTCGTTGTTGTCGATCCAGCGCGCCCACTCGCTCGTCTTCGCCGAGGCCGGCACCGCGGAAGTCACCTGCTTGCTCGCCTTCGCACACACCTCGCGGCCCTGCATCATGTCCCGCAGGTCCAGGAACTGCACGCCCTTGGCCGCCGCGGCCGCCTTGATCCGGCCCGCTATCTGCGGCACCAGCGAGTCCCGCGCCCAGTCCGAGTCCCGGTTCCAGAAGGGGCAGCCGCCGCTGTTGAGCCGGCTCCAGTCGCTCTGCGTGTAGCGGTTCTCCGCGCCGCGCGGGATCGGCGACGGGTAGGACTGCAGCACGATCCGGTACCCGGAGTCCGCGTACCCGGCAGTGCGCATCACGGCCCGGATCTCGTCCACGGACTTGCCGACGTTGCCCATGACCGCGTCGATCTTCTGGTCGACGCCGTACTGCTGGTCGTCGTAGCAGTACGAGTTCCAGATGACGAAGTCGAGCGCGCAGTCCTTGATGATGTCGGCGAAGCCGAGGTCGTTCCCGCCGATGGACAGGGCGATGACCTTGACGTTGTGGCTCGCGGCCACCGCGGCCAGCTGATCGGCCTGCGGGGCCTCGCCCTTGTAGGAGACACCGCCGTTGGAGGCGCGGAACACGTTGTCCGAGACCGCCCCCGAGCAGGCCAGGTTGACGGCGACGTCGGCGATCGCCCCGGCGCTGCGCACCTCGGCGGAGTCGGAGCGGTGGCATCCGCCGGCGGTGGTCCCGTAGACCTTGCCGGGATCGTAGGTGCTGCCGCTGACCCAGCCCCGGTCGGTCCCGTTCCGGTTCCCGCTGTTGGTCAGGCTGTTGCCCTTCCAGCGGCCGGCCTCGCCGGAGATGTAGCTGTCGCCCATGGACACCACGGCGGTGGGTCCGGTCCCGGGGCTGGCGGCCGAGGTTCCGGCTCCGCCGGCCAGCAGCGCGCTGGCGGCGAGCGGCACGACCAAGCCGGCCCCGGCCAGTCGTCGCACCCGACTGCGGTCCCGGTCCTTGCTGACGTTGCGGAATCCGATCACTGCGGAACTCCTGCGTTCGGCCACGCCGAAGTCGGCGACGACTGCGTCGCGTGGCTGGGAAGTGGGGGTACCGCCGGCCGGTGGCATCGGAAAGGTGACACGGGCCCGCTTGTTACCGCTAGGTACAGGCAAGTTACGAACGAGTAACGACCGACCGGTCGTTCGGGAGTCCGCCCCTCCCGTTGTGGAACGCAAACGGCTCCGCCCCCGTGCCGTGAGGCGACGGGGGCGGAGCCGACGGGTTTCGACCGCTGTGCGTCTCGGTCGAACCCCGGTCTCAGCCGACCAGCTGGTCGTATGCGGGGAGGGTGAGGAAGTCCGCGTAGTCCGCGTCCAGGGAGACTTGGAGCAGGAGGTCGTGGGCCTGGTTCCACTTGCCGGCCGCGAAGGCCTCCTCGCCGACCTCGGCGCGGATGGCTGCCAGTTCCTCGGCGGCGATCTTGCGGGTCAGATCGGCGGTGGCCGTCTCGCCGTTCTCGAAGACGACACCCGCGTTGATCCACTGCCAGATCTGCGAGCGCGAGATCTCGGCGGTGGCCGCGTCCTCCATCAGGCCGAAGATGCCGACGGCGCCGAGGCCGCGCAGCCACGCCTCGATGTAGCGGATGCCGACCTGGACCGCGTTGCGCAGGCCCTCGTACGTCGGCCGCGCGTCCAGGGAGTCGATCGCGATGAGCTCGCCCGGGGCCACCGAGACGTCCTCGCGCAGGCGGTCCTTCTGGTTCGGCTTCTCGCCGAGCACCGCGTCGAACGAGGCCATCGCGATCGGGACCAGGTCGGGGTGGGCGACCCAGGAGCCGTCGAAGCCGTCGCCCGCCTCGCGGTCCTTGTCGGCCTTGACCTTCTCGAAGGCGACCTTGTTGACCTCGGCGTCCTTGCGGGACGGGATGAAGGCCGCCATGCCGCCGATGGCGTGCGCGCCGCGCTTGTGGCAGGTGCGGACCAGTAGTTCGGTGTACGCCCGCATGAACGGAGCGGTCATCGTCACCGCGTTGCGGTCCGGCAGGACGAACTTCTCGCCGCCGTCACGGAAGTTCTTGACGATGGAGAAGAGGTAGTCCCAGCGGCCCGCGTTCAGACCGGCCGCGTGGTCGCGCAGCTCGTAGAGGATCTCCTCCATCTCGTACGCGGCGGTGATCGTCTCGATCAGGACGGTCGCGCGGACGGTGCCCTGGGGGATGCCGACGTAGTCCTGGGCGAAGACGAAGATCTCGTTCCAGAGGCGCGCCTCCAGGTGCGATTCCGTCTTCGGCAGGTAGAAGTACGGGCCCTTGCCGAGGTCGATCAGGCGCTTCGCGTTGTGGAAGAAGTAGAGCCCGAAGTCCACGAGCGAGCCGGAGGCGGGGCCGCCCTCGAACCGCAGGTGACGCTCCTCCAGGTGCCAGCCGCGCGGCCGCATGACGACGGTCGCGAGCTCGGCGGCGGGCTTCAGTGCGTACGCCTTGCCCGTGCGGGGGTCGGTGAAGTCGATGCGGCGCTCGTAGGCGTCGATGAGGTTCAGCTGGCCGAGGACGACGTTCTCCCAGGTGGGAGCCGAGGCGTCCTCGAAGTCGGCGAGCCAGACCTTGGCGCCCGAGTTCAGGGCGTTGATGGTCATCTTGCGGTCCGTCGGACCGGTGATCTCCACGCGACGGTCGTTCAGCGCGGCCGGGGCCGGCGCCACCTTCCAGTCGCCCTCGCGGACCTGTGCGGTGTCCGGGAGGAAGTCGAGGGTGGAGGTCCGGGCGATCTCGGCACGGCGCTCGCCGCGACGGGCGAGGAGCTCGGTGCGGCGGGGGGCGAACCGCCGGTGCAGCTCGGCCACGAAGGCGAGTGCCGCTTCGGTGAGGACTTCGTCCTGCCGGGGCAGGGGCTCGGCGTCGACGATGGCCAGCGGGGACGGCGCTGGTGCGGACATATCTGTCACTCCTTCAGCGGCGGTGCCTGGCGGCCGCGGGGGAATGCTCGCGCGAGACGGCACGCAGTGCCGTCGGGTGTGGAGAGTTCCGGAGTACGGTCGCGGGCGCCGTCTGGGGGTTCAGGGCGCTTCTGACCAGTGGATAGTAATTTCCTCATGGTGGAAGTTCAATGGTTTGTTGATGTCGAGATTCTCTGAGTCGACAGATTCCGCTTCTTGGTGGCCCTCAGTGCCAAGGTCGTCACGCCGTGCTCAGAGGAGTCGTGCCAGGTCGGGCGGCGTGTCGATGTCGAAGGCCTCCGCGATGTCCGCACACTCCACCAGCATGAGCTCCCCGGCATGTCGCGCAAGGTGCACCCGCGCGCCCTTGTCGCCGGTCGCCGTCGCTGCGATGTCGGCCCAGCGGTCCGCGCCGAACAGCACGGGATGGCCGCGCTCCCCGGCGTAGGCCGCCGCCACCAGGCTGGTGGGGGAGCGGTACGCCCGGAGCACCCGGGCCACGGCCGCCGGGCCGATGCCCGGCTGGTCCACGAGCGAGACCAGCGCCGCGCGGGCTCCCGTACCGGCCAGCGAGGTCAGGCCGACCCGCAGCGAGGAGCCCATCCCCTGCGCCCAGTCCGGGTTGTCCACGACCACGCAGCCGGACAGGTCGGCGCGCTCGCGGACCTCGGCCGCCGAGGCGCCGAGCACCACGTGCACCGGGCCGCAGCCCGCTTCGCGCAGGACGCGCACGGCGTTCTCGACCAGCGGGCGGTCGCGATAGGGGAGCAGGGCCTTCGGCCGCCCGCCGAGCCGGCGGCCGCCGCCGGCGGCCAGGAGCAGGCCCGCGATCAGGGGTGCGTCGGAGTGCGCGTTGGCTGACATGCCACCGATTCTCGCTCCTGCGCGAACCCGCGTGACCGCCGCGCCAGGGAGCGGCGTACGGAGGTCAGCGCGGCGCCGATCCGCAGCGGACGCGCGATCCGGTCCTCGGCGGCGGACAACAGGGCGCGTTCGTCACGGTCGGTCAGCATCTCGGCGTCTCCTTGCCAATCGGGGGCCAATAAGGCGAGTCTGGTCCTCGATTGGCCTGGCCGTCAGAGCCAATCAGGGGAGGTTGGCATGGCAAACGGGCGAGTGGTCCAGACAGCGGACAGAACCATGGGCAGCCGCCAGCTCGCGGCCCTGCTGCCCGCCGACGTCCTGGCCCGCCCCGGCTACCGGGCGCTCGCCGACGCCGTCCGCACCCTGATCCTCGACGGCCGCGTCGCCCTGCACGTCCGGCTTCCCGCCGAACGCGAGCTCGCCGAGGCGGTCGGTGCGAGCCGGGCCACCGTCACCGGCGCCTACGACCTGCTGCGCGAGAGCGGCTACGTACGCAGCCGGCGCGGCTCCGGCACCTGGACCGAGCTCCCCGACGGACACCGCCCGGTCGGAGCCCATGCGCTCCTCGGCGCCGGCGGCCACAGCGCCGACGGCGATCCCGGCGTCGACCTCGCCATCGCCGCCATGGGCGCCCCGGAGGGCAGCCTCGCCGACGCCCTGGCCCGGGCCGCGCCCCGGCTGCCCGGGCTCGCCCGGACCCCCGGCTACCACCCCTTCGGCCTGCCCGACCTGCGGAGCGTGGTGGCCGACCGCTTCACCCGGCGCGGCCTGCCCACGCGCCCCGAGCAGATCCTGGTCACGGCCGGGGCCCAGCAGGCCTTCACGCTGGTCGTCAGCCTGCTCTGCCGGCCCGGCGACCGGGTCGTCACCGAGAACCCGACCTACGCCAACGCCCTCGACGCCCTGCGCCACGCACGGCTGCGCACCGGATCCATCGCCGTCTCCGACGCGGGCTGGGACATGGGGATTGCCGAGTCGACCCTGCGCCAGACCGTGCCGAGGCTGGCGTACGTGATCCCCGACTTCCACAACCCGACGGGTGCGCTGATGCCGCCGGAGCAGCGGCTGCGGCTGCTCGCGACGACCCGGGCGACCGGGACCTGGTTGGTGGTCGACGAGACCATCGCCGACATCGCCCTGGACGTGCCCGCGCCCGCGCCACTGGCCTCCCTCGCCCCGCGCGGCGGCGCGGACCACGTGATCACCATCGGTTCGCTCAGCAAGACGCACTGGGGCGGGCTGCGCGTGGGGTGGATCCGGGCCGGCGCGAAGATGATCACGGAGCTGACGGCCGTACGGGTCTCCGCCGACATGACGGGATCGGTCCTCGACCAGCTCGTCGCCCTCCCCCTGCTGGACGGCATGGACCGGGAACTGCCCGCACGGCTGACGCAGCTGCGGATCCAGCGCGAGGCCCTGGTGCAGTCGCTCCGGCGGCACACCCCCGAATGGTCCTGGCAGGTCCCGCCGGGCGGCCTCTCGCTCTGGGTCGACCTGGGCGAACCGGTCAGCTCCGCCCTGGCCGAGCGGGCCGCCGCGGCCGGAGTGCACATCGGCCGCGGCGCGCGCTTCGGGGTGGACCCGGGAACCTTCGAGCACCGCCTTCGGATCCCGTACACGCTCCCCGCCGACCGCCTCGACGAGGGCATCCGCCGCCTCGCGAGCGCCTTCCACGACGGCGTCCCGCTGGCTTCGGCGGTGGAGCGCCCGCACTGGGTCGCGTAGGCCGTCCGGCCGGTCGGCCCGGCTCGCGCCCCGTTCGGTGGAGCGTCACATAATGAAGACCTGGTCGGGTGCCATGGCCGCAGGTCTTCGGCCCGGGCCCGGGCCCGGGCCCGGGGGCTCACGTCGGGAGGCCGAGGTGAACACGCAGGCTTCGCCGCCACCGCCGCGGCCGGAAGCGGACCGGTGGGCCGAGATCGCCCGGGAGGCCGCCGACACCGGCACCCTCGATGAGCTGCTGACCCGGGCGGACTTCCTGGTCCGCGCCGATCCGCAGCTGCTGCTGCCCCTCCTGGCCCGGGCCCGCAGTGCGCCGGCCCGCCTCGCCGCGGCGGTCTGGTACACCTCCGCGTACCGGCACGCCGAGGCCGGACCGGAGGCCAGGCGGTGGCTGCTCGCGCTGGATGCGGCCCGCTGGGGCGCCCGGCAGCTGGCCTCGGATCTGGCCGCGGATCGGGCCGCGGATCGGGGGGAAGGGCCGGCCTCGGCATCGGCCTCGGCCTTGCCGTGGCGCGTCGGCTGGGCCACCGGATCCCAGGTCAGCGCCTGTTTGCGGGGCTTCCTCGGCGGTCGCGCCGACCCGGTGACGGCTGTGGCCGTAGCGGCGGTCGAGCACCGGCCGCTCGCCGTCACCGGACACGCGGACGGCACCGTACGGCGGTGGGACCTGTGCACCGGCGCCCCGCTGGGGCCGCCTCTCGACTCCCACGGCGGCGCCGTGGAAGCGGTGGCCACGGCCGTGCTCGACGGCCGGCCGACCGCCGTCACCGGCGGCCGCGACGGGACGGCACGGATCTGGGACCTGCGCAGCGGTGAGCCGGTGGGGCTCCCGCTCACCGGTCACAGCGGCCCGGTCACGGCCCTGGCCACCACTGAGATCGACGGCCGGCCCGTCGTTCTCACGGGCGACGACGAAGCAGGCACCGTACGGATCTGGGACCTGCGCACCGGCCGGTGGCTCGGCCGGCCGCTGGAGAACCCGGTCTGGGACGACGGGGTGGAGGCCACGGGCTGGGTGGCGACCGCGCAGGTGGAGGGCCGGCCGCTCGCCGTCACCAACAGCGACGGCACGCTCCGGGTCTGGGACCTGCCCACGGGCACGCAGCGCGACCACCCCGCGTCCGGCGCGCCCGGCGGCGGGGTCACCGCGCTCGCCATGGGGACGGTCCACGGCCGCCCCGTCACCGTGACCGGCGACCTCGACGGCGCCGTCGAGGTCCGCGACCTGGAATCCGGCGGGCCGCTGGGCCCGGCCCGCACCGGGCACGAGGGCAGGGTGCGTGCCGTGGCCACCACCGCGCCGGCCGAGCCCGCCCTCGCCGTCACCGGAGGTGACGACGGCGCGGTACGGATCTGGGACCTCGGCACCGGTGCGCGGCCCGGCATCTGCCTCACCGGTCACAGCGCAGCCGTGACCATGGTGGCGAGCGGTGTGGCCGAGGACCGGCCGGTGGCCGTCACCGGCGGCGAGGACGGCACGGTGCGCATCTGGGACCTGGCCGCCGACCGGCGGTTGGGAGACCCGGTCAGGGGTCACGCCGGACCGGTCACATCCGTCGCCACGGCCGTGCTGGACGGCCGCCGGGTCGCCCTGACCGGAGGTGACGACCGCACCGTACGGGTCTGGGACCTGGACACGGGGCAGCAGCGCGGACGGCCGCTGACGGACCATGACGGCGCGGTGGAAGCGGTGGCCGCGGCCTTTGTGGAGGGTGACGCCGTGGCGGTCGCGGGCGACTCCGAAGGCGTCCTGCGGGTCTGGAACCTGCGCACCGGTGCGCAGGCGGCCGAGCCGTTGCCGGGGCACGAGGGACCGGTGAGGGCGGTGGCCACCGCCGTCCTGGCCGGCCGGCCCCTGGCCGTCACGGGCGGCGACGACGGCCTCGTACGGATCCGGGACCTGGGCACGGGGCAGCAGCGCGGCCCGGCGCTGCCCGGGCACCACGAGGAGGCCGCGGCCCTGGCGACCACGGTGCTGGCGGGCAGGCCGGTCGTCCTCGTGGGCGGCGCCGACTGCGTCGTGCGGATCTGGGACGTGGAGAGCGGCGAGGAGCTGGACCGGTCGCTCCGCGGCCACCGCGCCTGGGTGCAGGCCGTGGCGCCCGGAACACTGGACGGCAGGCCGGTGGCCGCCACCGGCGGCCGGGACGGCACGGTACGGGTCTGGGACCTGCTCACCGGCGAGCAGCTCGGTCGGGCCATCAGCGCCGCAGATGCTGCGGCGGTCGGCTCCGGATGGGTGAGCGCGATGACCACCGCGGTGGTGGCGGGCAGCCCGGCCGTCGTTGCCGCCCTTCCCGGCGACGCGACGGTACGGGCCTGGGACCTGCGCTCCGGCGAGCCGCTCTGCGCCCCGCTGCCCTTTCCGCAGCCGGTCTCCGACCTGGCCCGGGACCCCGACGGCCGGCTCGTCGTCTGCTTCGGCCGGGAGGTCGCCGTCCTGGACGCGGCCTAAGGCGTGCGGATCAGGCGGCGGGTGGCGGCCGCCGCGACCGCCGAGGTGCGGGAGTCGACACCCAGCTTGGCGTAGACGTGCACCAGGTGGGACTTGACCGTGGCCTGGCTGAGGAACAGCTCCTTGGAGATCTGCTGGTTCGACAGGCCGTCCGCGACCAGCTGCAGCACCTCCAGCTCCCGCTTCGTCAGCGCCTCCGCCGGGGTGCGCATCCGGTCCATCAGGCGCAGCGCCACCGCCGGAGCCAGCGCCGACTGGCCCGCCGCGGCCGTCCGTACGGCCGCCGCCAGCTCCTCCGGCGGGGCGTCCTTGAGCAGGTAGCCCGAGGCACCCGCCTCGACGGCCGCCAGGATGTCCGCGTCCGTGTCGTACGTGGTCAGCACCAGCACCCGGGGCGCGCCGGGGCGGGCGGTGATCAGGGCCGTCGCCTCCGAACCGTGCATGCCGCGACCGAACTGGAGGTCCATCAGCACCACGTCCACCGCCTCGCAGGCGGCCAGCTCCACCGCCCGCTCGGCGGTGGCGGCCTCGGCCACCACCGCGAAGTCCGGTTCGGTGTCCAGCACCGCGCGGAGCCCGGCCCGGACCACCGGGTGGTCGTCGGCGAGCAGGAGACGGATGGTCACAGGGCCTCCACTGCGTCCGGATGTTCCGATCGTGTGGTGTGCGTGGTGTGCGTGGTGTGCGTGGTGTGCGCGGTGTCCGCCGCGTGTGCCGGGTGTTCCACGTGCTCCAGGGGCAGCGGCAGGGTGACGGCCACCGCGGTGCCCTGCCCGGGGGCGGACTCCACGGTGAACAGCCCGCCCAGGGTCTCGGCGCGCGAACGCATGGCGGGCAGCCCGAAGCCGCCGTCGCCCGAGCCCGAGGATCCCGACGTGACCGAGGATGGATCGAAGCCGTGACCGTCGTCGACGACGTCGAGGGTGACCGAGGCGTCCATGAAGGTCAGGGTGATCTCGGCGCGCCCGGCCCGCGCGTGCCGCACCACATTGGCCAGCGCCGACTGCGCGATCCGCAGCAGCGCCACCTCGTAGGGGGTGGGCAGCACCCGCGGGCTGCCGCTCAGCGAGAACCGCACCCGCGGCCCCGGAACCCCCGAACACAGCCGTTCCAGCGCGGCCGCGAGAGACCCGTGCTCCAGGTCCGGCGGGGTGAGGGCCCGGACGAAGCGACGCGCCTCGGCGAGGTTGTCCTGGGCCGCCTCCCGCGCCCGGCCGATGTGCTCCAGCGCCGGAGCCCCGTCCGGCAGCGCCCGCTCGGCGGCCCGCAGCAGCAGCTGGATGGACGACAACCCCTGGGCGAGGGTGTCGTGGATCTCCCGGGCCAGCCGCTCCCGCTCGGCCAGGATCCCGGCACTGCGCTCCGCCGCGGCCAGCTCGGCCCGGGTGGTGATCAGTTCCTCGATCAGCTCCCGGCGGCGCTCGCTCTCCCGGTACAGCGCCTGGTAGCCCAGTACGGTCGCCACCGCCACCGCCCCGCCCAGCAGCGGCCCGAGGAAGGCCCCCGGGGTCACCGCGTCACTGTGCGCGAGGTACCCGCCGATGGCCGCGCAGGCGGTCACCGCGACGGCCGTGACCCCCCAGCGCAGCCGCAGCAGGTGCAGCTCCAGGAAGTACAGCGGGAAGGCGATCCACAGCCCGTCGGAGGAGACGGCGAGCAGCGCCGCCCAGGCCGCGCCGAGCCCGGTCAGCCACAGCGCCCCGGCGCGCGGCGAGCTGTGCACGACGGGGGCCCGTACGCCGCCCACGTAGACGGCGGCGAGCACCGCGCAGGCGGCCGTCACCCAGCCGGCCCGGGGCGCGGAGTCGGCGACGGCGCGCCCGGCGGCGAGCGCGAGCAGCCCGAAGAACAGCGCGTGCAGGCACAGCCGCAGCACCTTCGAGACGGGGGTGAGGGCGCGCGTGGTCGAGGAAACGGGCGAACGGGTGGGAGAAGTCATGACCGGACCAGCGTAAGTGGGGGCGGACCCGCCCCGGTCAACCGAAAGTTTGATGTCCGGGCGCACCCTTCGATACGAGGATCACTACTGTGGCGCGATGCCTTGTGTCCACGCGGAAGACCAAGGTGGGGAACATGTTCGTCGCATGGAGAGATCTACGGTTCGCCAAGGGCCGCTTCGCCCTCATGGGGTCGGTCGTGCTGCTCATCACGCTGCTGGTCGGCCTGCTGTCCGGGCTCACCTCCGGCCTGGCCCGGGAGAACATCTCGGCCATCACCGGCCTGCCCGCCACACACCTGGCCTTCGCCGCGCCCACCGGGGACCAGAAGGTGTCCTTCACCAACTCGCAGGTGGCCGAGCCCGGCTGGCTGGCCTGGCGGGAACAGCCCGGCGTGAAGTCGGCGGAGCCGCTCGGCATCCGCACCACCAACGCCGTCTCGGGTGAGCGCACCGCCGCGGTCTCGGTCTTCGGCGTGGACTCCGCGGGAGGGCTCGCACCGCGGGGCGCCGGGCTCACCCAGGGACAGGTGGTCCTCACCGAGAAGGCCGCGAAGGAGCTGGGGGGCCTGACCGCCGGGGCCCAGCTCACGATCGGCCCGCTCGAACTGGCCGTGGCCGCCGTGTCGGGAACCGCCGCCTACAGTCATACCCCGGTCGTCTGGATGGACCTCAACGACTGGCAGCGCATCGGAAACCCCGGCACCTCCATCGACACCCTCGCCACCGTCGTCGCCGTCTCCGGCAGCGGTGTGGACCTCGCGGCGGCGGACGAGGCGGCCGGCACCAGGGCCCGAACCGTCGACGAGGCGCTCGGCGCCATAGGCTCGTACCAGGCGGAGAACGGCTCGCTGCAGCTGATGCGCGGCTTCCTCTTCGTCATCTCGGCCCTGGTCATAGGAGCCTTCTTCACGGTGTGGACGATCCAGCGCAGCGGGGACATCGCGGTGCTGAAGGCACTGGGTGCCTCCACCCCGTACCTGCTGAGGGACGCCCTCGGCCAGGCCGTCGTGATGCTCGCCGTCGGCACCGGGCTGGGCACCGCGCTCGCGGCCGGCTTCGGCGCACTGATCAGCGGCGGCCCCGTGCCCTTCGTCCTCGACGCCGCCACGGTGCTCGTCCCCGCCGCGATCATGATCCTGCTCGGCGCGCTGGGCGCTGCCCTGTCCATCCGGCGGATCACCGCCGTCGACCCGCTGACCGCCCTCGGGAGCGCCCGATGACCCTCATCGTCCACGACGTCACGCTCACCTACCCCGACGGCGAGAGCCGGCTCACCGCCCTCGACGCGGTCCGCCTTGAGGTGCCCGCCGGCACCCTGACGGCGGTCATAGGCCCCTCCGGCTCCGGCAAGTCCAGCCTGCTGGCGGTCGCCGCCACCCTCGTCACCCCGGATTCCGGCCGGGTCGTCGTCGCGGGCCGGGACACCACGGAGCTCGGCCCCGCCGAGAAGTCGGCCCTGCGCCGGGAGAAGATCGGCATCGTCTTCCAGCAGCCGAACCTGCTGGCCTCGCTGACAGCCGCCGAACAGCTCCAGGTCATGGCGCACCTCTCCGGCCGCCCCGCGCGTGCCGTGCGCCGCCGCGCGCTGGAGCTGCTGGAGGCGGTGGGCCTGGCCGACAAGGCGGACAAGAGGCCCCACCAGCTCTCCGGCGGTCAGCGGCAGCGCGTCAACATCGCCCGCGCCCTGATGAACGAGCCGGCCGTACTGCTGGTCGACGAGCCGACCAGCGCACTGGACCACGAGCGGGGCGCGGCCGTGCTCGACCTGCTGGTCACCCTCACCCGTGAGCGCGGCACCGCCACGGTGCTGGTCACGCACGACCACGCCCACCTGGAGCGGATGGACCGTACGGCGACGATGACGGACGGGAGCCTGACGCTCGCCCCGGAGCCGGCCCCGGCGCCCTGAGCCGGGCGCCCCGATCGGCGTACGCGAAGGCCCCGGCGGCCCCTCGCTCCGAGGGGCCGCCGGGGCCTTCGCACACGTACGGGTACGGGGCCTACGCGGGGCTCTGGTTGGACAGGGCCACCGACAGTTCGGCGGCCACGCCCTGCAGGATCGGCACGAAGGACTCGGCCACGGCCTCGGTCACACGGCCCGCCGGACCCGAGATGGAGATCGCGGCGGCGGTCGGCGAGTTCGGCACCGACACGGCGAGGCAGCGGACTCCTATTTCCTGCTCGTTGTCGTCCACCGCGTATCCGGCCCTGCGGACCTGCTCCAGCGCCTCCAGGAAGCCCTCGGGCGTGGTGATGGTCTTCTCGGTCGCCGCCGGCATCCCGGTGCGGGCCAGCAGGGCCCGTACCTCGTCGGCCGGGGTGTGGGCGAGCAGCGCCTTGCCCACACCGGTGGAGTGCGGCAGCACCCGGCGGCCGACCTCGGTGAACATGCGCATGGAGTGCTTGGACGGCACCTGTGCGACGTAGACGATCTCGTCCCCGTCGAGGAGGGCCATGTTCGCCGTTTCCCCGGTCTCCTCGACCAGCCGGGCGAGATAGGGGCGCGCCCAGGTGCCCAGCAGGCGCGAAGCGGACTCGCCGAGGCGGATCAGGCGGGGGCCGAGGGAGTACCGTCGGTTGGGCTGCTGGCGTACGTATCCGCAGGCCACCAGCGTGCGCATCAGGCGGTGGATCGTGGGCAGAGGCAGGCCGCTGGCGGCGGAGAGCTCGCTGAGGCCGACCTCGCCCCCGGCGTCCGCCATACGTTCGAGCAGGTCGAAGGCGCGCTCAAGGGACTGGACGCCACCGCTGGCGGCGGGGGTCTTTGAGGAAGCGTCGGTGGTGCTGGCGCTGGACGTCGGCACGGCGCGGTCCTTTCGGTGCTGGCAGGCAAGGGAGCAGCCTACCCGGCGGTCGGCTTCGGCCCCAGTGCTGGGTCGGGGTCGTCGTCGCCGGTCAGAGAGGGTTTGTCCTGGTGGCGGACGTCCTCGTGAAGTTATCCGCCCGCATCCCGGTGGTGGTAGCTACATTCTGTATAGCGAAATCTTAATTCCATCCTGTGGAAACATCCAATTGCGGTCCCGGTGCGTCAGTGGTCCGTCCGGGCGCTCTTGACTGGGTACGGATCGACGGGAAGACTCCGTCAACAGAACGTTGAATTTCGCTCTGTGGAAGTAGATGGGGAGGTTCCGGTGGCCGACGTGGCTGTGGAACTGGTACTGCGCTCGACGCGCGTCATCACCCCCGAGGGGACGCGCGCCGCCTCGGTGGCCGTCGCCGGCGGGAAGATCACGGCCGTGCTGGCGTACGAGGCCGAGGTACCGGCCGGAGCCCGGCTGGAGGACTTCGGCGACGACGTCCTGCTCCCCGGTCTGGTCGACACCCACGTCCACGTGAACGACCCGGGCCGCACCGAGTGGGAGGGCTTCTGGACGGCCACCCGCGCCGCGGCGGCCGGCGGCATCACCACGATCCTCGACATGCCGCTGAACTCCCTGCCGCCGACCACCACGACCGACAACCTGCGCGTCAAGCAGGAGGTCGCCCGCGCCAAGGCGCACGTGGACGTCGGCTTCTGGGGCGGTGCCCTGCCGGACAACGTCAAGGACTTGGCGCCGCTGCACGACGCCGGCGTCTACGGCTTCAAGTGCTTCCTGTCGCCCTCGGGCGTGGACGAGTTCCCCGAGCTCGACCAGGAGCAGCTGGCCACCTCCCTCGCCGAGATCACCGGCTTCGGCGGCCTGCTGATCGTGCACGCCGAGGACCCGCACCACCTGGACGCCGCTCCCGTCGTCCCGGGCCCCAAGTACGCCGACTTCCTCGCCTCCCGGCCGCGCGACGCCGAGAACACCGCGATCGGCAACCTGATCGCCCAGGCGAAGCGGCTGAACGCGCGTGTCCACGTCCTGCACCTGTCGTCCTCCGACGCGCTGCCGCTGATCGCCGCGGCCAAGGCCGAGGGCGTACGGATCACCGTCGAGTCCTGCCCGCACTACCTCACCCTCACGGCCGAGGAAGTGCCGGACGGCGCGAGCGAGTTCAAGTGCTGCCCGCCCATCCGCGAGGCCGCCAACCAGGACCTGCTGTGGGACGCGCTCGCCGACGGCACGATCGACTGCATCGTCTCCGACCACTCGCCCTCCACCGCGGACCTGAAGACCAGCGACTTCTCCACCGCGTGGGGCGGCATCTCCTCCCTCCAGCTGGGCCTGCCCGCCATCTGGACCGAGGCGCGCCGCCGCGGCCGGACCCTGGAGGACGTGGTCCGCTGGATGTCCGCGGCCCCGGCCGAGCTCGCAGGCCTCTCCCGGAAGGGCGCGATCGAGGTCGGCCGCGACGCCGACTTCGCCGTGCTCGCCCCCGAAGAAACGTTCACCGTGGACCCGGCCGAACTCCACCACCGCAACCGGGTCACCGCGTACGCGGGCAAGACGCTGCACGGCGTCGTGAAGTCCACCTGGCTGCGCGGCACGCAGATCGCCGACCACGGCACCCCGACCGAGCCCACGGGCCTCCTCCTCGAAAGGCAGAACTGACCAGTGGCGATTGAATCCTTCACCGGCAACGCGAACCCGTACGGAGGCGGCGACCCGTACGCGGACTACCGCACCGCGGACTTCCCGTTCACCCAGTACGCGAACCTCGCCGCCCGTGAGCTGGGCGCCGGTGTCATCGCCGCCAACGACGAGTTCTTCGCCCAGCGCGAGAACCTGCTGATCTCCGAGGCCGCGCACTTCGACCCGGAGGACTTCGGCCACAAGGGCAAGGTCATGGACGGCTGGGAGACCCGTCGCCGCCGCGGCATCTCCGCCACCCAGCCCTGGCCGACCCCCGAGGACCACGACTGGGCCCTCGTACGCCTGGGCGCCCCCGGCGTCATCCGCGGCATCGTCGTCGACACCGCCCACTTCCGCGGCAACATGCCGCAGGCCGTCTCCATCGAAGCCACCAACTGGGCGGGCGCCCTCGCGCCGACCCCGGAGGAGCTCCAGGGCGACGACGTGAAGTGGACGACCATCGTCCCCCGCACTCCGGTCGGCGGCCACGCGGCCAACGGCTTCGAGGTGGACGCCCCGCAACGCTTCACCCACCTGCGCGTCAACCAGCACCCCGACGGCGGCATCGCCCGCCTGCGCGTCCACGGCGAGGTCCTGCCCGACCCGAAGTGGCTCGACGCCCTCGGCTCCTTCGACGTCGCGGCCCTGGAGAACGGCGGCTCCGTCCAGGACGCCTCCAACCGCTTCTACTCCCCGCCGACCAACACCATCAACCCGGGCCGCTCCCGCAAGATGGACGACGGCTGGGAGACCGCGCGCCGCCGTGACAACGGCAACGACTGGATCCGCTACCAGCTCGTCGCCGAGTCCGAGATCCGCGCCGTCGAGATCGACACCGCGTACCTCAAGGGCAACTCGGCCGGCTGGGCCTCGCTGTCGGTCAAGACGGGCGAGGAGGGCGAGTGGACGGAGTTCCTGCCGCGCACCCGCCTGCAGCCCGACACCAACCACCGCTTCGTCCTGGACACCCCGGCGGTCGGCACGCACGTCCGGATCGACATCTTCCCGGACGGCGGCTTCTCCCGCCTGCGCCTGTTCGGCTCCCTGACGGAGTCGGGCGCCGCGGCACTGACGGCCCGCCACCAGGAACTGGGCGGCTAGCCACGCCACGCGCGAAGCCCGCCCCGAGGGCCGACACCCCCCGGGGCGGGCTTCCCGCATCCAGCCTCGCCGGCGTTTGAGGCGCGGGGTCCGGGCCGGAGCCCCGTGCAGCGGACCCGCGCCGGTCCGCCGGGGGCGCGCCCCCGATCCCCGCCCGCACGCCCGGCGAGGGCACCGCACGCCCGGCCGGAGGGCTACGCGGCGTACCCGCCGTCCACCGCGAACTCCGCCCCCGTGACGTACGAGGCGTCCGGCCCCGCGAGGAAGGACACCACGCCCGCCACCTCCCCCGGCGCGCCGAACCGGCCGAGGACCGTCATCGCCGCCTGCGGGCCCGCGTACGGTCCGTCCGCCGGATTCATGTCCGTGTCCACCGGCCCCGGGTGCACGATGTTCGCGGTGATCCCGCGCCCGCCCAGCTCCCTCGCAAGCGCCCTGTTCAACCCGGTCAGCGCCGACTTGCTCATGGCGTAGAGCGTCCCGCCCGGCCCCGGCACCCGCTGGGTCATGCAGCTGCCGACGGTGATGATCCGCCCGCCGGGGCCGAGGTGCGCGGCCGCCGCCTGCGTCGTGTGGAACACCCCGCGCACGTTGACCGCGAGTACGCGCTCCACATCGTCCGGAGCCAGCTCCTCCAGCGGCCCGAGCAGTCCCACGCCGGCGTTGTTGACCAGCACGTCGAGCCGCCCGAACCGCCGTACGGTCTCCCCGACGGCGTTCGCGGCCTGAGCGGCGTCCCCCGCATCGGCCCGGAGCGCGACGGCCCGCCGCCCGAGCGCCTCGACCTTCCCGACGACCTCGGCCGCCGCCTCGCCGTCGCTGACGTAGGTGATCGCGACGTCCACCCCGTCCTCGGCGAGCCGCAGCGCGACGGCCGCCCCGATCCCCCTGCTCCCACCGGTCACCAGCGCCACGGTGCTGCTGCTGTCCATGCCGTTCCTCCGCATCGATTGGTTGCTGCTTCAATCAAATCTCCGCGGGATCAACACCGCTGGCAGGAATCCGACCTGGCGTTCCGGATGTCAGGAGGGGGCGAAACGGTGGGTGCTTGCGTGGCGTCGCGATGAGTTCCGGTGGGTCCGGGAGTCTGCATTCGTGCAGGGACGGACCGAGCGAGGAGCGCAGAGCCATGGGGAAGCTGACCCTGACCACCTTTGTGACGCTGGACGGCGTGATGCAGGCGCCCGGGGGGCCCGATGAGGATCCGAGCGGGGGGTTCGAGTACGGGGGGTGGGTCGCGCCGTTCGCCGATGAGGGGATGGGGGAGTTCATCACCGAGGTGTTCGGGCGGGCCGAGGCGTTTCTGCTCGGGCGGAAGACGTACGAGATCTTCGCCGCGTACTGGCCGGAGCACGACGACCCCGCCGACCCGATCGCGGGCAAGCTGAACCGGCTGCCCAAGTTCGTGGCCTCCACCACCCTCGAGGAGCCGGCCTGGGGGCCGGCCACCGTGCTCGACGGGGAGCACCTGCAGAGCGAGATCGTGCGGGCCAAGGACGAGCTGGACGGGGAGCTCCAGGTGCACGGCAGCGGGCAGCTCGCGCAGTGGCTGCTGGCCCGGGACCTCGTGGACGAGATCAACCTGCTGATCTTCCCGGTGGTCCTTGGCGCGGGGCAGCGGCTGTTCCCCACCGGCGGGCTGCCGACCGCCTACGCGTTGACCGGCTCCCGTACGACGCCGGCCGGGACGGCACTCCAGACCTACCGGCCCACGGGACGGGCCACCTTCGGCACGGTCGGCTGAGCGGATACCCCCTACCGCGGGTCCAGGGCCAGTTGGACCACGCGGCCCTCGCGCAGGACCAGGAGGTCCGGGGACTCGTGTTCGTAGAAGCGGAGGCGGCCGACCGGGCCCGGTGGGCGGATGTGGGGGGCCAGGAGCAGCAGGAGGTCCTCCACCTCCGAGAGCTGCTCCGCGTGGATCTCCTGGCGAGCGGTCAGGGCCCAGCCGCCGCGGTCGGTCGGTGCGAACTCGCCTACGAGCATGCCACCGACGCGCCAGGCCGGGCCGCGGGTCGAGAGGAGGCCGTCCGGCGACGTCAGCTGGCGCCGCACCTCCGCGAGCACGTCGGCGGGCGCGCTGTCGAGCAGGTCGAACGCCAGGTCCAGGGCGTAGAGATCAGCCATGCCGCCGATGCTACGGGTCCGGGGTCGGCGGCCCGGAAAAGGGTCGCCCGGCATGATCGGCTCCGGTACGGTGTGCCCCGCACCCGTGCGAGCCGCCGATGTCTCCACCCCCCGAAGACCCGTTGGAGACCTCCGGTGACCGTCGCCGCGCCACCCCTCGAAGCCGCCCCGCGCCGGGCCTGGCTCGCCGATCTGCCCGTGCTGGCCGTCGCCGTCGTCTGGGGCGGCAGCTACCTCGCGGCCAAGGGCATCACCACCACCCACACCGTCATTGCCGTGCTCGTGCTGCGGTTCGCGCTCGTGCTGCCGGTCCTGGTCGTCGCCGGGTGGGCGCGGCTGCGCGCGCTGAGTCCCGCCCAGCTGCGCGGCGCCGGGGTGCTGGGCCTCGTACTCGGGGGGATCTTCCTCCTGGAGACCTACGGGGTCGTCCACACCTCCGCCACCAACGCCGGGCTGATCATCAGCCTGACCATGGTCTTCACCCCGCTCGCCGAATCGGCCGTCAGGAAGCGGGCGCCCTCCGCCGGCTTCCTGGGCGCCGCCGCCCTCTCCGTCGTCGGGGTCGTGCTGCTGACCCAGGGCGCCGGCGCCGGGTTCACCGCGCCCAGCGCCGGTGACCTGCTCATCCTCGGCGCCGCGCTCGCCCGGACCCTGCACGTTCTGCTGATGGCCCGCATCGAGGCCGTCCAGGACGCCGACTCGCTGTCCCTGACCACCGTGCAGCTCGGCGCCGCGGTGCTCGTCTTCGCCCTGCTGGCCACCGCGCCCGGCACCGGCGACAGCCCCTGGGCCGCCGCGGCCGACTTCGGGCCCGCCGAGTGGGCCGGGCTCGCCTTCCTCTCCGTCTTCTGCACCCTGTTCGCCTTCTTCGTGCAGATGTGGGCCGTACGCCGCACCTCGCCCTCCCGGGTCAGCCTGCTGCTCGGCACCGAGCCGCTGTGGGCCGCCGTCGCGGGCATCGCGATCGGAGGGGAGGAGCCGGGGCTCATCGGCTACGCAGGAGCCCTCCTCGTCCTCGCCGGCACCGCCTGGGGACGGCGCGCCGTGACGCCGGCGACGACGCCCTGAGCGTGGCCGGAAAGCGCCGCAGCCACAGGTGATCACCCGCCGTACTGTGGCCCCGTGCCCCCCTTACAGAGCCGGCAGGTCCGGGAGCTCCTCCAGCCGCACCCGGCGCCGCTCCCTGCGCGAGAGTTCACAGGCCTCGGCGATCCGGAACGCCGCCAGTGCCTCCCGGCCGTCGCACGCGTTGGGCCCCTCGCCCCGCACCAGGTGGACGAAGGCCGCCAGCTCGGCCTCGTACGCCGGGGCGAAACGTTCCAGGAAGCCCGTCCACGGCTTGCTCGCCGCGGGCGGACCGTGCGGTTCGGTGGAGGCGATCGGCGTCCGGTCGTCCAGCCCCACGGAGACCTGGTCCAGCTCCCCGGCCAGCTCCATCCGTACGTCGTACCCGGCGCCGTTGCACCGCGTGCCGGTGGCCGTGACCAGGGTCCCGTCGTCGAGCGTCAGCACGGCGGCCGCCGTGTCGATGTCGCCCGACTCCCGGAAGAGCGCCGGACCCGCGTCCGACCCGGCCGCATACACCTCGACCACCTCGCGCCCGGTCACCCAGCGGACCATGTCGAAGTCGTGCACCAGGCAGTCCCGGTAGAGCCCGCCGGAGGTCGCCAGGTACGCGGCGGCCGGCGGCGCCGGATCGGCCGTCGTCGTCCGCACGGTGTGCAGCCGCCCCAGGGCACCAGAACGGACCAGCCCGCGCGCCGTTGCGTATCCCGCGTCGAAGCGGCGCATGAAGCCCACCTGAAGCAGACCGCCCGCGGCCGCGACCTCCCGCAGCGCCGCCAGGGTCCGGTTCAGGTCCGGTGCCAGCGGTTTCTCGCAGAACACCGGCAGCCCGCCGCGCACCGCCCGTACGACGAGGTCCGCGTGCGCCTCGGTCGCGGACGCGATCACCACCGCGTCCACGCCCCAGGTGAAGACCTGCTCCACGGAGGGCGCGGCGGTGGCCCCGAGCCGGTCGGCGAGCCGCGCCGCCCGCGCGGGATCGGCATCCGCGAGCAGGAGCGAGCCGGCTTCCCGGTGGCGGGCCAGTACCGCCGCGTGGAAGGACCCGATCCGGCCCGTTCCGATCAGCCCGATGCGCATGCACTCAACCTGGCCCCGTCGGCGGAACCTGTCAATCCGCCCGCGCATGTCAACCTGCCGGTGCGTGCCCCGATGGCCCTTCATGGTCGACTGTGGCGGATACTGAGCGGCTGGACCGGAATGGAGCCGGAATGACCGGATTGGTGACCGGCTCGACGACGGACCGAATTGGTGACGAGGGAAGGGCGCGGCGACGTGGCTAGGGTTCGGACAGGGGTACGCGTCGTGGGCGCCGTGCTCGCGGCGGTACTGGGGGCCTCGCTCGCGGGCTGCAGCAGTACGGGTGGCAAGCGGGCCGAGGAGCGCGCGAAGGACGCCGCGGCGGGCCGGGCCGCCGTCTCGACCCCGCGCTGGACCTTCGCGATGGTCACGCACGCGGGCGACGGCGACACCTTCTGGGACATCGTCCAGAAGGGCGCCAAGGAGGCCGCGGCGAAGGACAACATCAACTTCGTCTACGCCCATGACGACCAGGCACAGCAGCAGGCGCAGTTCGTGCAGAACGCCATCGACCAGAAGGTCGACGGGATCATCGTCAGCCTGGCCAAGCCCGAGGCCCTCAAGGACGTCCTCGGCAAGGCCACCAAGGCCGGGATCCCGGTGATCACGGTCAACTCCGGCTCCGCCCAGTCCGCCGCGTACGGGGCGCTGACCCACATCGGCCAGGACGAGGAGATCGCCGGCGAGGCGGTCGGCACCGAACTGAACAAGCGCGGCCGCAAGAAGGCCGTCTGCGTTCTGCACGAGCAGGGCAACGTCGGCCACGAGCAGCGCTGCGCCGGTGCGAAGAAGACCTTCTCCGGGACGATGGAGAACCTGTACGTCGAGGGCACCAACATGCCCTCCGTCCAGGCGGCGATCCAGGCCCAGCTGCAGGCCGACCCCTCCGTCGATGCCATCGTCACCCTCGGCGCGCCCTTCGCCCCGACCGCGGTCAAGGCGAAGGACGCGGCCGGCAGCAAGGCCGAGGTGGACACCTTCGACCTCAACGAATCGGTGGCCCGCGACCTGAAGTCCGGAGCCCTCGGCTTCGCCGTCGACCAGCAGCCCTACCTCCAGGGCTACGAGGCCGTCGACCTGCTCTGGCTCTACCGCTACAACGCGAACGTGCTCGGCGGCGGCCGCCCGGTGCTCACCGGCCCGCAGATCGTCACCGCCGACCAGGCCGCCGAGCTGGAGGAGTACATCAAGCGGGGCAGCCGATGAGCACGGCCAGGCCCGCCGACGGGCTCGACGAACGGCTCGCCCCCACCTCCACCCTGCGCAAACTGCTCGGCCGTCCGGAACTGGGGTCGGTGGTCGGTGCCGTCGCCGTCTTCGTCTTCTTCTCCATCGTCGCGCCCACCTTCCTGCAGGCCTCCAGCCTCAGCACGATCCTGTACTCGGCCTCCACCATCGGGATCATGGCCGCCCCGGTGGCCCTGCTGATGATCGGCGGCGAGTTCGACCTCTCCGCCGGGGTCATGGTCACCACCTCGGCGCTGGTCAGTTCGATGTTCAGCTACCAGATGACCGCCAACGTCTGGGTCGGCGTCGGGGTGTCCCTGCTGGTCACCCTGGCCATCGGCTTCTTCAACGGCTTCATGCTGACCCGCACCAAGCTGCCCAGCTTCATCATCACGCTCGGCACCTTCCTGATGCTGACCGGCCTGAACCTCGGCTTCACCAAGCTGATCACCGGCACGGTCTCCACCAAGACCATCGCCGACATGGAGGGCTTCTCCTCCGCCCGCGCCCTCTTCGCCTCGCAGTGGACCATCGGCTCGGTCACCCTCAAGGTCACCGTCCTGTGGTGGTTCGCCATCGTCGCCGTCGCCACCTGGATCCTGCTGCGCACCCGCGCCGGCAACTGGATCTTCGCCGTGGGCGGCGGGGCCGACGCGGCCCGCGCCACCGGTGTGCCCGTCGTGAAGACCCGTATCGGGCTCTACATGGGCGTCGCCCTGTGCGCCTGGATCTCCGGACAGCACATCCTCTTCTCGTTCGACGTGGTCCAGTCGGGCGAGGGCGTGGGCAACGAGTTCCTCTACATCATCGCGGCCGTCATCGGCGGCTGCCTGATGACCGGCGGCTACGGCTCGGCCATCGGCTCGGCGGTCGGCGCCTTCATCTTCGGCATGACCAGCAACGGCATCGTGTACGCCCAGTGGAACCCGGACTGGTTCAAGTTCTTCCTCGGCGCCATGCTCCTGCTGGCCACGCTGCTCAACGCATGGGTGCGCAAGCGGGCGGAGGCGACCAAGTGACCGCGACCGAGAAGACCACGACCGCGCCCGGGGCGGCCCCCGCCCTGGTGAAGCTGACCGACGTCAGCAAGTTCTACGGGAACATCCGCGCCCTCCAGGGGGTCTCCCTGGAGGTCTCGGCGGGCGAGATCACCTGCGTCCTCGGCGACAACGGCGCCGGCAAGTCCACCCTCATCAAGATCATCGCAGGGCTGCACCGGCACGACGCCGGCACCTTCGAGATCGAGGGGGAGGAGACCGTACTCGCCAACCCGCGCGCCGCCCTCGACCACGGCATCGCCACCGTCTACCAGGACCTCGCCGTCGTCCCGCTCATGCCCGTCTGGCGGAACTTCTTCCTCGGCTCCGAGCCCACCCGAGGCCGCGGCCCCCTCCGCCGTCTCGACGTGGACCTCATGCGCGAGACCACCCGCGCCGAGCTGCTGCGCATGGGCATCGACCTGCGCGACGTGGACCAGCCCATCGGCACCCTGTCCGGCGGTGAACGCCAGTGCGTGGCCATCGCCCGCGCCGTGTACTTCGGGGCGAAGGTCCTCGTACTCGACGAGCCGACCGCGGCCCTCGGGGTCAAGCAGTCCGGGGTGGTCCTCAAGTACGTCGCCGCCGCCCGGGACGCGGGCCTCGGCGTGGTCCTGATCACGCACAACCCGCACCACGCGTACCTGGTGGGGGACCGTTTCGTCCTCCTCAAGCGCGGCACCATGGCGGGCAGCCACACCCGCGACTCGATCACGCTGGATGAGCTCACCCGGCAGATGGCGGGCGGCTCCGAGCTGGACGAACTGAGCCACGAGCTGGAGCGAGTGGCAGAATCAGGGGCAGGCACCCCACCGACCACGGCCGCCACGGACGGCGCAGCCGGTCCGAGCGACCCGGACGGCGCGTCCGACCCGGCCACCCGAACCACCGCACCCAAGAGGGACGACACGACTCGATGAGCACGTACCGGGACCTCACGCTCACCCACCGGGGGTCGGCGCGAAGCACCGTCCTGCGGACCATCGGGAGCCGGGAGCGCCGCTCGCACCTGACGGCCCCGAGGGTTCCGACGGTCGGCATCGACATCGGCGGCACCAAGGTGATGGCCGGGGTCGTCGACGCCGACGGCATCATCCTGGAGAAGATCCGCACCGAGACCCCGGACAAGTCCAAGAGCCCCAAGGTCGTCGAGGACACCATCGTCGAGCTGGTGCTGGACCTCTCCGACCGGCACGACGTGCACGCGGTCGGCATCGGCGCGGCCGGCTGGGTCGACGCCGACCGCTCCCGCGTGCTGTTCGCGCCCCACCTGGCCTGGCGCGACGAGCCCCTGCGCGACGCGCTGCAGTCCCGGCTCGCGGTCCCGGTCATGGTCGACAACGACGCGAACACCGCCGCGTGGGCGGAGTGGCGTTTCGGCGCCGGACGCGGCGAGGACCACCTCGTCATGATCACGCTCGGTACCGGGATCGGCGGGGCCATCCTCGAAGGCGGCCAGGTCAAGCGCGGCCGGTACGGGGTCGCGGGCGAGTTCGGCCACATGCAGGTCGTCCCCGGCGGCCACCGCTGCCCCTGCGGCAACCGCGGCTGCTGGGAGCAGTACAGCTCCGGAAACGCCCTGGTCCGCGAGGCCCGCGAGCTGGCCGCCGCCGACTCGCCGGTCGCGTACAACATCATCGCCCGGGTCGGCGGCAACGTCTCCGAGATCACCGGGCCGCTGATCACCGAGCTGGCCCGCGAGGGCGACGCCATGTGCGTCGAGCTCCTCCAGGACATCGGCCAGTGGCTGGGCGTCGGCATCGCCAACCTCGCCGCCGCCCTGGACCCGTCCTGCTTCGTCATCGGCGGCGGGGTGAGCGCCGCCGACGACCTGCTGATCGGCCCCGCCCGGGACGCCTTCCGCCGCCACCTCACCGGTCGCGGCTACCGCCCCGAGGCCCGTATCGCCAAGGCCCAGCTCGGGCCCGAGGCCGGTATGGTCGGCGCCGCCGACCTCGCCCGGCTCGTCGCCCGCCGCTTCCGCCGCGCCACCCGCCGACGGGTCGAGCGCTACGAGCGGTACGAGCGCTACGCGCAGCAGCTGGGCCGGCGCGACCCCGCCGGCCCCGAGGACCAGGACAAACAGTGAACCCGCCCACCCTGCCCCACCAGGCCTCCGCCCCCGACGCGGAAGGCCCGCCGCCGCCCACCGCCGAGGACCGCCGGCACGTCGTCAAGCGCCGCTGGATCACCGCGATCATCATTCTGCTGCTGGTCGGCGTGCCCGCGGGCTACCTGGCCATCTCCACCCAGCAGAGCCGCGAGAGCGGCCGTGACAAGGCCGCCCGGGTCGGCGCGTCCAAGGTGCGCCCCGGCTGGCCCTCGAAGGTCCAGCGCAGCATCTACGAGGTGCCGATCCCGCCGAAGGCCTGGCGGGTCGGCTTCCTGGAGACGAACAACTGGCGCACCAGCCGGCTGTTCACCCAGTTCGCGGTGACCCCGGAGGACCTGGACGCCTTCCTCACCGCCGTCGGCACCAGCCGGGCCGCGCTGAACCCGGGCGAGGTGGCGATCTCCCCGCACGACTCGGAGGTCGCGGGCTGGAGCTGGAGCCCGAAGTCCCTCTGGTACGGGACCAGCCTCGAACAGGCGGACCCGCGGCCGGGCCGGGACATCACGGTGGACCTCACGGACCCCGAGAAGCCCCGGGTCTACGTGGTCTCCACCACCACCCCCTGACCGCCCCGGCCCGATCCCGGGGGAAACGGCCTAGCCTGGGATCATGAAGCTCACCAAGCGGCTGCATTCCTGCGTCCAGTTGGAGAAGGACGGGCGCACGCTCGTCATCGACCCGGGCGCCTTCAGCGAACCGGACGCGGGCCTGGGGGCCGACGCCCTGCTGGTCACGCACGAACACCCCGACCACTTCGACGAGGGCCGGCTGCGGGCCGCCCTCGACGCCGATCCGGCGGTCCGGCTGTGGACCCTGCGCAGCGTCGCCGAGAAGCTCGCCCCCGCCTATCCGGGCCGGGTGCACACGGTCGGCCACGGCGACGCCTTCACCGCGGCCGGGTTCGACGTACAGGTGCACGGGGAACTGCACGCGGTGATCCACCCGGACATCCCGCGCGTCACGAACGTCGGCTACCTCGTGGACGGTTCCCTCTTCCATCCCGGGGACGCGCTGACCGTGCCCGGGGTCCCCGTCGAGACGCTGATGGTCCCGGTCCACGCCCCCTGGAACAAGGCCTCCGAGGTGATCGACTACCTCCGCGAGGTCAAGCCGCGCCGGGCCCTCGACATCCACGACGCCTACCTCTCCGACCTCGCCCGGCCGATCTACGACAACGTCCTGGGCGCCCTCGGGGGCACCGACCACGGGCGACTCACCGCGGGCGACTCCGCCGAACTGTGACTGTCGGCGCCGGGCGGTAGGTTGGCACGTATGCGTATCGCCACCTACAACGTCAACTCCATCACCGCCCGGCTGCCGCGCCTGCTGGCCTGGCTGGAGAGCTCCGGCACGGACGTCCTGTGCATCCAGGAGACCAAGTGCTCGGCGGAGCAGTTCCCGCACGACGAGCTGCGTGAGCTGGGCTACGAATCGGCGGTCAATGCCACCGGCCGCTGGAACGGCGTGGCCCTGCTCTCCAAGGTCGGCCTGGAGGACGTGACCCTCGGACTGCCCGGCGGGCCCGACTACGAGGGCGTCCAGGAGCCCCGGGCGATCTCCGCGACCTGCGGCGGCGTGCGGGTCTGGTCGGTGTACGTGCCCAACGGGCGCGAGGTCGAGCACGACCACTACGGCTACAAGCTGGACTGGTTCCGCGCCCTGGCCACCGCCATCGCCGCGGACGCGGCCGGTGCGCGCCCCTTCGCGGTGCTCGGCGACTTCAATGTGGCCCCGACCGACGAGGACGTCTACGATCCGGCCGTCTTCGCGGGCCTCACCCACGTCACCCCCGCCGAGCGGGCCGCGCTGGAGGCGCTACGGGCCGCCGGCCTCTCGGACGTGTTCCCGCGCGCGCTGAAGTACGACCGTCCGTACACCTTCTGGGACTACCGGATGCTCGCCTTCCCCAAGAACAAGGGGATGCGCATCGACCTGGTCTACGGGAACGAGGCCTTCGCCAAGGCCGTCACCGACTCCTACGTCGACCGCGAGGAGCGCAAGGGCAAGGGTGCCTCCGACCACGCGCCCGTCGTCGTGGACCTCGATCTCGGGTAGCCATCCGGGCCGGCGGATCCAGGCGCGCCCTGTGGCCAGCGGCGGATCCTGGTGCGACGCTGGGCGGTATGAACATCCCTTTCCTGGACAACTGGCTGAACCGACGTGAAAAGGAACAGGGTGCGGGACTCGCCGCCGCCCTCGCGGACGACCCCGAGGGCGTCGCCGAGTTGTTCTCGGAGTGCGAGATGCTGCGCGTCCAGGCACGGGCGGCCGGGCTCGAACTCGACGAGTCCCAGGCCTCGTTGGAGGCGCTGGACCAGCTGATGCCCCGCTGGCGCCGGGACCCCGAGGCGGTGCCCTGGCTCGGCAACGACGCCGGCTTCTACCTCGGGACCGTGATCATCCGGACCATCCCCGGGGCGGGCTGGCGGGTGTGGCCCAACGGCCAGCCGGTGATCCGGCTGGCCTCGGGCCGGGAACTGAACGTCATCGAGTCGGGGGTGTCCTGGGCGATGACCGGATCCCCCGAACTGAGCCAGGCCTACGCGGAGGCCTCCGAGGGCTGACGGCCGACAGTTCCGGCGTGTCGCAGGCCCCGTCCCGGGCGAAGTGCCCTTCCGGGGCTGGATAGTTTGCGTGGAAGCCGCCACACCGGCACCGAGACCGACACCGAGACCGACAAGTGGGCAGGGCAGCACATGGCCGTCGAACCGTTGATCGAGCTGCGGGACGTCAACAAGCACTTCGGGGCGCTGCACGTCCTGCGGGACATCAACCTCACCGTCGGCCGCGGGGAGGTGGTGGTGGTGATCGGCCCCTCCGGCTCCGGGAAGTCCACCCTGTGCCGGGCGATCAACCGGCTGGAGACCGTCGAGTCGGGCACGATCCTGATCGACGGGGAGCCGCTGCCCGCCGAGGGCAAGGAGCTGGCACGGCTGCGGGCCGAGGTGGGGATGGTCTTCCAGTCCTTCAACCTGTTCGCGCACAGGACCGTCCTCGCCAACGTCTCCCTCGCGCAGGTCAAGGTCCGGGGGCGCCGGAAGGGCGAGGCGGACCAGCGCTCCATGGAGCTGCTGGAGCGCGTGGGCCTCGCCGACCAGGCCCCGAAGTTCCCGGCCCAGCTCTCCGGAGGCCAGCAGCAGCGCGTGGCCATCGCCCGCGCCCTCGCCATGAGCCCCAAGGCGCTGCTCTTCGACGAGCCCACCTCCGCGCTCGACCCGGAGATGATCAACGAGGTGCTGGAGGTCATGCAGCAGCTCGCACGCGAGGGCATGACCATGGTCGTGGTCACCCACGAGATGGGCTTCGCCCGCTCCGCCGCGAACCGGGTGGTCTTCATGGCCGACGGGCAGATCATCGAGGACCGCACACCGGAGCAGTTCTTCACCGCCCCCGAGAGCGACCGCGCCAAGGACTTCCTCTCCAAGATCCTCAAGCACTGACGGCGCGGCCGACCGCCGCCGGGCGGACCCGGCAGCGGCCGTGTGTCACTGCTCGCGCAGCGGCACCGACACATAACTGGGATCGGTGCGCGGCGAGGAGAAGGTCAGCTGCGCACCCGCGGGGTTGTGCTCGATGTAGAGCGGGTCGACGGTGTCGACGACCAGGGCGAGCCGGTGGCCCGCGGGAACGTCGTAGGCGGTGGAGAACAGTTCCAGGTCCACCCCGAAGGCCTGGCCCGGAGCCTTCCCGTGGAAGGTGTACGGGGCGTTGCTGACGAGCTTGCCGATGCCGAGCGGGCCGACGTCGTAGAGGTACGCGATGAAGGTGCCGTCGGCCTTGGTGGGCGTGAGCGTGGTGTGCAGCTTCACGGTGCCGCGCACCCGGCGGGCCGTGTCGTAGCGCTCCGACTGCCAGACGCCCGCGAAGGCCCGGGGCAGGAGCGGGACGGAGGCGATCGGCGGGACCTTGACGAACTGGTCGAGGACGCTGGAGAGGAGGACGACACCGCCGTTGGCGCCCGAGTCGACGTTCGCGAACAGGTGCTCGCTGTCGGAGAGCGCGAGTCTCTCGGTGCCGCCGGAGCCGACGGACTTCCAGTCGGCGTAACCCTCGTACCCGTCGTCGCTACGGGACTTGATCTGGACCGGGGCCTCGGTGTCGATGCCGTTGCGCTCGCCCTTGAGGTAGCGGTCGAACCAGCGGTGCGCGTTGGTCCAGGTGTCGTTGGGCAGCCCCAGCAGACCGGTGCCCTCGGCGGTGGCGTGGTCCCCGGGCCGGAACTCCAGCCGCTTGGGGCCGGTCAGCCGCTCGTAGAACGTCGCGTACTGGTTGGGCGGGAAGATCGTGTCGCCCCAGGCGTTGCCGAGCATGACCGCGGTGCCGTTGGCGTTGATCCGGTCCAGCTGCTCGGCCGGCGACCGCTTGCGGCCCCACTCGATCATCTGCTGTTCCCGGTCCAGCCGGGAGCCGAGGAAGTCGCTGAGGAGCGACTGGAGTTCGGGTCCGGGACGGCCCGTGAGGTATCCGGCGGCGCCGAGCAGTCCGGCGGCCTGGCGGTGCTGGGTGCGCCCGGAGTAGATGGACTCGATGAGGTCGGCCCAGCCGCTCATCGCGACCACGGCCTTGACCCGCGGGTCGTGCGCGGAGGCGAGCAGGGTGATGCCGGCGCCGTACGAGACCCCGCCGAGGCCGATGCGGTCCGCGTCGGCGGGGGAGTTGGCGAGGGCCCAGTCGATGACGGCGCTGACGTCGGCGACGTCGGGCGGGCCGGCCACCTCGATGCTGCCTCCGGAGAGCCAGAAGCCGCGGGAGGTGTAACTGACCACGACGTAGCCGGAGTCGGCGAGCTTCTTGGCCTGCGCGATGTATTCGATCTGCGGCAGGCCCCAACTGGTGGGCAGCACGATCAGCGGGTACTTCCGGCCGCTCTCGGCTCCGGCCGGGGTGAAGACGTTGCCCTTGAGGGTGATGCCGCCGGAGCCGGGGATGTCGTGGAAGCGCACCTGCGACGAGGGGTCGGCAGCGGCCGTCACGGAGCTGGTGGGAGCCGCCTGGGCCTGGTGGGGGGCCAGGCCCAGGGCGGCTGCCGCCAAGAGGGTCGCCACGGCCGCGGCGGTGGTGGTGCGTTGCATCTAGCGCTCCTCGCGTACGCCGGGGTTGTCAAAGTGACCCGACGGTAACGGGAGCGTGTTACCGAAAGTAACCCATGAGTAAGTTACGTGCCGGTAACGATTGGGTGGTTGCGGTGGATCAACTGCGGTCCGGCGCTCAGCCGTTCTGCGGAGCGCCGGACAGGGCGCTCTTGGCCTTCCACTGGTCCCACGACAGGTTCCACTCGCCGTAGCCGTTGCCGATCTCGGCCTGGCCCTTCGAGCCCCCGCCGACCACCTCGAAGGGGTCTCCGACCTGGGACTGCCCGAAGAACTCCTTGGCGTCGGCGTCGCTCATCCCCACGCAGCCGGAACTGCTGTTGACGCGGCCGAAGGCGCCCTCGTTCCACGGGGCGGCGTGCGCGTACATGCCGGACCAGGTCAGCCGCATCGAGTAATCGACCATCTTGTCGTAGGCGTTGTCCAGGCCCACCGTCTGGGAGTCCATCCGGATGGTGCCCTCCTTCGTCATGATGACCATCTTCCCGGACCAGGAGGCCTTCTTGCCGCCGGGAGTGCCGGCCGAGATCGGGATCGTCCTGAGCGCCTGGCCGTCCTGGGTCACCGACATCTTCTTCGTGTCGAGGCTGACCTGGATCCGGCGGTCCTTGCCGATCTTGAAGTCGGTGTTGTAGTCCCGGGCGAACAGACCGCCGCCCTTGCCGGAGTCCACGCCGTTCAGGTGCATCTCGACCTTCACGTCCGTGCCGGACTTCCAGTAGTCCTTGGGCCGCCAGTCGACACGGTCCTTGCCGTCGTGATCCTTGATCCAGCCCCAGGAGCCCTCGGTGTTGTCCGAGGTGGTGACCTTGAGCTGCTTCTCGACCTCGGCCTTGTTCGTCACCGGGTTGTCGAAGACGAGGGACACGGGCATCGCCACGCCCACCGAGCTGCCCTTGGAGATGTTGATCGAGACCTTGTTCACCTTGTCGGCGGGTCCGGTCTTGAACTGCGCGGTAGCGCTCTGGCTGTCCGTGTTCTGCGCCTCGACCTTGTACTCCGCGCCGGGCGGGGCGTTGCGCTCCGAGGTCCAGGTCTTTCCGTCGTCGGATATCTTCCCCGGCAGTTCCGCGCCCTTGGCGTCGGTCACCTTCACCTGGGCCAGCTTGCCCTCGGCGACGGTCACGATCACCGGCTGACCCGCCTTGACCTGATCGCCCGTGAGGTTGACCGAGACCGCCATGGCCGCCTTCGGCTTCGGCTCGGCCTTGCCCTTGTCGTCACCGCCACCGTCACTGCCGCCCGAACAGGCGGTCAGCGAGGCGGCAAGAAGTGCGGTGCCCGCCATGGCGGTGCGGCGTATACGGCTCAACGAAGGGCCCTTTCCAGGAGCGGCGAAGGTGAACATCCGCAAAAGAGGATGCGAACCACTCGACTTCAGGTTCCGCAATCGGGGAAAAAATTCGTCCTTTCTCTTGTGACGTCGACCGCAGCGAAACGGTCATCATCCCGTCACAAACGCCGCGCACTTCGGTCACGGTCGGCTGTGACAGTCCGGTGAGAGCCCGTCAGGACGAACAGGAAGGCCGGCAGCTGTGTGTGCACTGCTCGTGAACCCCGCCCAGCAGGACCATGACCAGGACCGGGAGCTCCGCGTGCGCACCCTGTCGGTCGCCGAATACCAGGCTTTCCTTTCCCGGCACGGCGGGGCGAGTTTTCTCCAGTACCCGTCCTGGGCCCGCGTAAAGGACCTGTGGCGCTCGGAAAGGGTCGGATGGCACTATCCGGACGGAGAGATTCAGGGTGCTGGGCTCGTGCTCTACCGGCAATTTCCCGGAACCCGCAAATACTTCGCCTACCTTCCCGAGGGCCCCGTCGCCGACTGGTCCGATCCGCACATCGACCGCTGGCTCACCCCGCTCATGCGCCACCTGCGCACCTCCGGCGCCTTCGCCGCCCGCATCGGCCCCACCCCCGCCTACCGCCGCTGGGACGCGGCCACCGCCAAGTCGGGCTCCGGGCCCGGCCGGCAGATATCCGACGTCCTCGCCACCGAGGTCGATCCGGTGGGCGCCGCCCTCGCCGACCGGCTGCGCACCCGCGGCTGGAGGCGGTGCGGCGGCGAGGACGACGGCGACGCCCAGCCCCGCCACGTCTTCCGCGTGCCACTGGCCGGCCGTTCCCTCGACGACGTGTGGGCCGGCCTCAACCAGGAATGGCGGCGCAACGTGCGCAAGGCCGAGAAGGCCGGTGTGCAGACGGTCATCGGCACCTTCGCGGACCTGCCCGAGTTCTACCGCCTGCTGCGCATCACCGAGGAGCGCGACGGCTTCCGCCTCGGCCGCTCGCTCGCGTACTACGAGCAGCAGTACAAGGTGCTGAACGAGGAGGAGCCGGGCCGCATGCGGCTCTACCTGGGCGTCCACCAGGGGGAGATCCTCGCGGCCCACACGATGATCACCGCCGGCAGGCGCGTCTGGTACCAGACCGGCGCCTCCGCGGACCACCGCCGCGAAGTACGGCCCAGCAACGCCCTGCAGTGGCGCATGATGTCCGACGCCCACGCCCTCGGTGCGCTGGAGTACGACATGCGCGGGGTACCCTCCACCCTCGACCCCGCGGCGCGTTCGTACGGTCTGCTGCGCTGGAAGCTCGGCACCGGCGGACAGGTCGTCGAGACGCTCGGAGAGTGGGAGATACCGATGGACGGAGTCGCCAACACGGCGCTCTACAAGGCGTTCCAGGCCTACCTGGCCCGCCGGTGACGGCCACCGACACCGGCACGGCCACCGGCGCGGGTGCGGCCGCCGACAGCGGCACCGGATCCGACACCGACACCAGCACCGGAGCGGCCGCCCCGCAGGGCACCGGCGGCGCGGCACCCGCGAAGACCTCGGTGCTGCGCAGCGGCGTGCTCATGGCGGCCGGTTCGATCGTCTCCCGCGCCACCGGCTTCATCCGCTCCGCCGTCGTCGTCGCGGCGCTGGGCACCGGACTCCTCGGCGACGGCTACGCCGTCGCCAACACGGTCCCGAACATCATCTACATGCTGCTCATCGGCGGCGCGCTCAACGCCGTCTTCGTACCCGAACTGGTCCGGGCCGCCAAGGAGCACGCGGACGGCGGATCCGCCTACACCGACCGGCTGCTCACCGCCTGCACCGCGGCCCTCGTGGCGCTCACCGCCGCCGCGGTCCTCGCCGCACCGCTGATCGTCTCGGCGTACACCGACTACAGCGGCGCCCAGGCGAGCACCACCGTGGCCCTGGCCCGGTACTGCCTGCCGCAGATCCTCTTCTACGGGCTCTTCACCCTGCTCGGCCAGGTGCTGAACGCCCGCGGCCGGTTCGGCGCCATGATGTGGACCCCGGTCCTCAACAACCTCGTGATCATCGGCGTCTTCGGGCTCTTCCTCTCCATCTCCCACGACGCCGCAGGCGGCCTCACCGCCGCCGAGACCCGGCTCCTGGGCCTCGGCACCACCGCCGGCATCGTCCTGCAGGCCCTCGCCCTCGTCCCCTCGCTGCGCGCCGCCCGCTTCCGCTGGCGCCCCCGCTTCGACTGGCGCGGCAGCGGCCTCGGCCGCCCGCTGCGCAACGCGGGCTGGCTGGTGATGCTCGTCCTCACCAACCAGATCGCCTACTGGGTCGTCACCCGGCTCTCCACCACCACCGGGCAGCACGCCGTCGAGGCCGGCCTCGCCGGCGGCGCCGGCTACACCGCCTACAGCAACGCCTACATGCTGTGGATCGTCCCGCAGGGCATCATCACCGTCTCCCTCGTGACCGCCCTGATGCCCCGGATGAGCTCGGCCGCCGCCGAGGGCGACCTCGCCACCGTGCGCCGCGACGTCTCCTACGCCCTGCGCTCCAGCGCCGCCCTCGTGGTGCCGGCCGCCGCACTGTTCGCCGCCCTCGCGCCCTGGGTGATGGGCAGCGTCTTCGAGTACGGCCGCACCGGCGCCGCCGACATCGAGGTCATGGCGGGCATGCTCATCGCCTTCGCACCCGGCCTGATCGCCTTCTCCGCGCAGTACGTCCTCTCGCGCGGCTTCTACGCACTCTCCGACACCCGGACCCCCTTCTTCCTGAACCTGGTCATCGCCGGGCTCAACGCCGGGCTGTCCGCCGCCGCCTACTTCCTGCTGTCCCCGCGCTGGGCGGTCACCGGCATGGCCGCAGCCTCCTCCATCGCCTTCCTCGCGGGCGCCGCCGTCACCGCGTACACCCTCGCCCGCAGGCTCGGCCCGCGCACGGGGACCCGTACCGAACGGCGCGCGAGTGCCGTACGGACCCACGTCCGGCTGCTGGCCGCCTGCGCGCCGGCGGCCGTCGTCGGGTACGCGGCCGCCCGCGCCGCCGACCCCTTCGGCAACTTCGCCGCGGTCGGGGCGGGAACCGCCGCCCTCGCACTGGTCGTCGTACTCCTCGCCGGGCCGCTGCGCCTGACGGAGATCACCGACCTGCTGGACTCCCTGCGGCGCAAGATCGGCCGGTAGCCGGGGGAGGCCGCGCACCACCCTGGGATACTGACCGGATGCCACGCGTACTGCTGATCGAGGACGACCCTTCCATCCGGGAGGGCGTGGGCCTCGGCCTGCGCCGCCGCGGCCACGAGGTGAGTTCCGCCGAGACGGGGGAGGAGGGGCTCGCCCTGATGGCGGGCTTCCGTCCCGAGCTCGTCCTCCTCGACCTGATGCTGCCGGGAATCAACGGCGTCCAGGTCTGCCGCCGCATACGCGAGAACAGCCAGGTGCCGATCATCATGCTCACCGCACGCGGCGACGACTTCGACATAGTCGTCGGCCTGGAGGCCGGCGCCGACGACTACATCGTCAAACCCGCCCGCACCGAGGTCATCGAGGCCCGCATCAAAGCCGTACTGCGCCGCCTCAGCGACCCGGTGGGCGCCCGCCCCGGGGTCGAGCACCACGGCGAGCTGACCATCGACCGCGCCGGGCTGAGCGTCGCCAAGAACGGCGAACGCGTTCCGCTCGCCCCCAGCGAGATCAAGCTCCTGCTGCACCTGTCGGCCTCGCCCGAGCAGGTCTTCTCCCGCCAGCAGCTCCTCGAGTACGTCTGGGACCACAGCTACCACGCCGACGCCCGGCTCGTGGACGCCTGCGTCCGCCGGCTGCGCACCAAGGTCGAGGACCCCGACGCGAGCCCCCGCTACATACAGACCGTGCGGGGCTTCGGCTACCGCTTCGGGCCCCTGTAGGCCCCGGTGCGACGCATAGCGCCACTGGGCCTGCGCACCCGGCTGATCGCCGCCTTCCTGCTGGTCGCCGCGATCAGCGCGGTGACCACCGCCGCCCTCACCTACCAGCAGGCGCGCAACGCGATCCTCAAGCAGACCCAGGACACCGCCATCAGCACGCTGCGGGACCAGGTCGAACAGCAGGAGATACGCCTGCCGCTGGACCAGGCGGAGCTCCAGCGGGTCGTCATCGAACTGGGCAAGCGCGGCAAACCGCACCCGTGGATCGTCTTCGGCGAGTACGGCAGCCTGCGCGTCTCCACCAACCCCGACACACCGACCTCCGGCGTGATCACCGACAACCTGCGGGAGAGGGTCCGCCGCCACGACTACACCGCCTTCCAGCGGGTCGAGGACGCGCGCGGCAACCCGTGGCTGACGGTCGGTGTCCCCGCCGTCTTCGAGCACAACGGATTCAAGGAATCCACCGGGGCCGTCTTCTTCGCCAGCGTCCCGCTCTCCGCCGAACGGCAGACCGTCGAGGCCATGGTGGACGCCGCCAAGCAGGGCGCCGTCCCGGGCCTGGCCATCGCTATCGTGCCCGCGCTGCTGGCCGCCCGCAGCGTGCTGCGGCCGGTCCGCGACATGCGCCGCGCCGCCCAGCACCTCGGCCGCGGCCGCCTCGACACCCGCATCGAGGTCCGGGGCGCCGACGAACTCGCCGGACTCGCCCGCACCTTCAACGAGACCGCCCGCGCGCTGGAGCAGTCCGTGCGCGAGCTCCAGGAGGCGGAGGTCCGCGCCCGCCGCTTCGCCTCCGACGTCTCCCACGAACTGCGCACCCCGCTCGCCGGGATGCTCGCCGTCACCGAGGTCCTCGACGAGGACGCCGAGCGCCTCGACGCCGACACCGCCAAGGCCCTGCGCCTGGTCAGCGCCGAGACGGGCAAACTCGCCGTCCTCGTCGAGGACCTGATGGAGATCTCCCGCTTCGACGCCCGCGCCGCCGAGCTCAACCTCGACGACGTGGACATCGCGGAAGCCGTCCGCAAGACCCTGGAGCGCCGCCACTGGATCGACGACCGGGTCGTCACCGAACTGCCCGACGGGGTGCGTGCCCGGCTCGACCCGCGCCGCTTCGACGTGATCCTCGCCAACCTCGTCGGCAACGCCCTGCGGCACGGCGGCGCGCCCGTACGCGTCACCGTACGGACCGCACCGGGCCGAGGCGGCCAGGACGGCGAACGGCTGCTGATCGACGTCGCCGACAGCGGACCCGGCATCGCCCCCGAGGTGCTGCCGCACATCTTCGACCGGTTCTTCAAGGCCGACGCGGCGCGGACCCGCTCCGCCGGCAGCGGGCTCGGCCTCGCCATCACGCTGGAGAACGTCCGCCTGCACGGCGGCACCCTCCTCGCGGGCAACGGGCCTTCCGGAGGGGCCGTCTTCACCCTCGACATGCCACTGGAGGCCCGGGTATGACACGCCGGAGGAGGAGCTCCCGGGCCGCCGCGGCCACGGCGGTGCTGACGGGCTGCGCCCTGCTGCTCACCGGATGCGGGATCAAACGGACCGGGGTGATCGAGAGCGGCCACGCCGCGTCCGTCAAGGTCCCCGGGGCCGGCAAGAACACCGTCCTGTACTTCGTGTCCAAGGAGGGCGACCGGCTCGTCCCGACCCCGTTCACCCTGTTCGACGGCTACACCCTCGGGCCCGCGGCGCTCGTCCGCCTGCTGCTGGACGGTCCCACGGGCCGGGCCGGGGAGGCCGGTCTCACCACGGCGCTGCCCCGGCTGCCCTCCGGGACGGCGGACGCCGTGGCGGTGAGCCCGTACGCGCAGGAGCGCGGGATGACGGTCCGTGTGCCGTTCCCCGTGGGCGACCTGTCGGCACTGGCCCGCAAGCAGCTGGTGTGCACCGTCGGCGTCTCCGCCGTCGCGGACACCCTCAGCCCCGTCATCCTCCAGGGCACCGACACCACCCTCCCCTCCGACGAGTGCGACCTGAACCGCTGACCGGCCCGCCCGGTCGCGCCTGGGCCGCACTCTTGCGGGTGGGCCCCGCACCCGTCACGGTGGCCCCATGGATCACGCCGCGGACGTCCCCGACGTCTTCGACCCCCGCATCTACGCCGCCGGAGTTCCGCACGAGCGCTACCGGCTGCTGCGCGAGCGGCACCCCGTGGCGTGGCAGGCCGAACCCGAGATCCGGGGCTGGCCCGCCGGCCCCGGCTTCTGGGCGGTCACCCGGCACGCCGACGTCGTCCGGGTCCTGCGCGACCACCGCACCTACTCCTCCTGGCTGGGCGCCACCCAGATCCGCGACCCCGACCCGGCCGACCTGCCCTTCCTGCGCCGCACCATGCTCAACCAGGACCCGCCGGAGCACGGCAGACTGCGAAGGCTCGTATCGCGGGCCTTCACCCCGGCCCGCGTCGACGCCTTCGCCGGGAGGGTGCGCGAGCGCGCCCGCACCCTGCTCGCCGCCGCACGGGAGAGCGCCGAGGACGGCGCCGCCGACCTCGTGCGCACCGTCACCGACGAATACGCGCTGCTGAACCTCACCGACCTGCTGGGCGTCCCGGCCGCCGACCGGGCCCTGCTGCTGGAGTGGACCGTACGGATCATCGGCTACCAGGACCCCGAGGACGCCCCGGCCCCGCTCCTCGGCCCGGACGGCACACCGCTCAACCCGCGCTCGCCGGCCCTGCTCGGCGAGATGTTCGCGTACGCCCGCGAACTGGCCGCCCACAAGCGCGCACGTCCCGGCGACGACGTGATGACCGCCCTCGCCGGGGCCGGACTGGACCCGGCCGAACTGGAGATGTTCTTCTTCCTGCTCACCGTCGCCGGCAACGACACCGTGCGCAGCGCGGCCCCCGGCGGCCTGCTCGCGCTGGCCGGGGACCCGGACGCCTACCGCCGGCTCTCGGTCGGCGCCGCCCCCATGGACCGGGCCGTCGACGAACTCCTGCGCGTCCACCCACCGGTGCTCAGCTTCCGCCGCACGGCCTCCGCCGACACCGAACTGGCCGGGCAGCCGATCCGCGCCGGGGACAAGGTGGTGGTCTTCCACGCCTCCGCCAACCACGACGAGCGCGTCTTCGCCGACCCCGGCCGCCTGGACCTGGCCCGCACGCCCAACCCGCACGTCTCCTTCGGGGACGGCCCGCACGTCTGCCTCGGCGCCCATTTCGCCCGGCTCCAGCTGCGCATCCTCTACGAGGAGTGGTGCGCGGCGATGCCCGCGCCGGAACTGGCCGGCCCGCCGCGCCGGCTGGTGTCGAACTTCATCAACGGGATCACGCGGCTGCCGGTACGGGTGTCAGGGCGGCCCGGGTGACATCGGCCGCCAGCTCGGTCACATCGGGCCCGTACGCGTGGGAGTTGACCACCTTCAGCACCAGGCAGAAGGACTCCTTCCCGTACTTGCGGGCCAGCCGCTCGTGGTGGCGGGCCAGGTAGCGGGCGGCGGCCTGGTTGCTGACCGCCGTCTGCCCGGACAGCAGGAAGACGGGCCGGCCGCCCTGCGCGGCCGTCAGCCTGGCCAGCAGCACGTACTCCACCTGCTCCTTGGCCCACCGGTAGACCTCGCCGCCCACCTGGATCGCGCCCCGGTCCTCGTGCTCCTGGGTATCGACGTTCACCCGTACCCCCGGCAGCATCGAGGCCAGGTGTGCCACCGTACGGGTGTTGGACGTCGGGCCGCCGACGCAGAACTCGGCGCGCTCGCCGAAGCCCTGACGCGCCTCGTCGTGCGTGACGATCTGGACGTTCGCCCCGCAGTCCTTGATCAGCGCGGATATCTCCAGCAGGGCGAAGGCGTCGTTGCGGTGCACCGACGATTCCTTGCCGCCCATCTGCCGGTTGACGACGAACAGACAGTCGGAGCCGGGCGGCAGCCCGAAGAACACCTGCTTGCGGCGCAGCGCACGACGCCACAGATAGGTCCGGGCGAACCAGCCGAACCCGCCGCTGACGGCAGTGGCTATCACCCCGAGCACGATGTTGCGCACGTCGTCATTCATGCGGCGGATGGTAGCCGCCGCCCGGCCTTCCTGACGCGGGGGGTGCAGTGAAGTTACGCTGCGCGAACTAGGCCTGACCGGCCGTCGACTGGAGGAACCGGATGCGTGGTCCCGCCGCACGTCAGTTAGCGCTCGTCGCCCTCGCCGGAGCGCTCGTCTCCACCGGGGCCGCCGCCCCGCCCACCCCCACGACCGCCCCACCGGCCAAGGTGCCGGTCGCCGTCGGGTACGGCGGGGCCGTGGCCAGTGTCGACGCCGACGCGTCGGCCGCCGGCATCGCCGTCCTGCGTTCCGGCGGCAACGCCGTGGACGCGGCGATCGCCACCGCCGCCGCGCTGGGGGTGACCGAGCCCTACTCGGCGGGCATCGGCGGAGGCGGCTACTTCGTCTACTACGACGCGCGCTCCCACCGCGTGCACACCATCGACGGCCGCGAGACCGCCCCCGCCACGGCCACCGAGGCCCTGTTCCAGGAGAACGGCCTGCCCATCCCCTTCGCGGAGGGCCAGACCAGCGGACTCGGCGTCGGCGTCCCCGGTACCCCCGCCACCTGGAAGAGCGCCCTCGACGCCTGGGGCACCCGCCCGCTCGACAGACTGCTGAAGCCCGCCGAGAAACTGGCCCGAGACGGCTTCACCGTGGACAGCACCTTCCGCGCCCAGACCGAGCTCAACCAGGACCGCTTCAAGGACTTCCCGGCCACCTCGAAGCTCTTCCTGCCGGGCGGCGCCCTGCCGGTGGTCGGCTCCACCTTCAAGAACCCGGACCTGGCCGCCACCTATGCCGAACTCGGGCGCAAGGGGACCGGCGCCCTCTACCGGGGGCCGATCGCCGAGGACATCGTCCGGGCCGTCCGCACGCCTCCGGTGGACCCGGCCGCCACCCGCAAGGTCCGCGCCGGCGACCTGACCACCGGCGACCTGCGCGCGTACGCCACCAAGCGGCAGGATCCGACCCGGGTGGGCTACCGCGGCCTGGACGTCTACAGCATGGCCCCCTCCTCCTCGGGCGGCACCACCGTCGGCGAGGCGCTGAACATCCTGGAGCGGACCGACCTCTCGAAGCTGTCCGAGGCGCAGTACTTGCACCGCTTCATCGAGGCCTCGCGGATCTCCTTCGCCGACCGGGGCCGCTGGGTCGGCGACCCGGCGGCGGTGCGGGTGCCGACGCGCGAGCTGCTCTCCCAGCGGTTCGCCGACTCGCGCGCCTGCCTGATCTCTCCGGACCGTGCGCTGACCAGTCCGCTCGCCCCCGGTGACCCGCGCGACCCGGCGCCCTGCGCCACCACCGGCAGGGCCGCGCCGACCACGTACGAGGGGGAGAACACCACGCACCTGACGGCCGCCGACCGCTGGGGCAACGTGGTCTCCTACACCCTGACCATCGAGTCCACCGGCGGCAGCGCGATCACCGTGCCCGGCCGCGGATTCCTGCTCAACAACGAGCTCACCGACTTCTCCTTCGCCCCGGCCGCACCCGGCGTCCCGGACCCGAACCTGCCCGGCCCCGGCAAGCGGCCGCGATCCTCCATGGCCCCGACCATCGTGCTGGACGACGGCCGCCCGGTGCTCGCGGTGGGCTCCCCGGGCGGTGCCACCATCATCACCACCGTGCTGCAGACTCTGATCGGCCACCTGGACCGGGGCCTGCCGCTGGTCGACGCGATCGCCGCGCCGCGGGCCAGCCAGCGCAACCAGACCACCACCGAGCTGGAGCCGGGCCTGTGGAACAGCCCGCTGCGCGCGGAGCTGGAGGCGATCGGCCAGGGCTTCCGGCAGAACCCGGAGATCGGTGCGGCGACCGGCGTGCAGCGGCTGCCGGACGGCCGGTGGCTGGCGGCGGCCGAGACCAGCCGGCGGGGCGGCGGCTCGGCCATGGTGGTCCACCCGCACGGGAGGCCGTAGCGCCACGACCGTGCCACGACCTGCGCCAGGACCTGTGCCACGACCCGAGCCGCCCCCTAGAGGACGGTGAGGATCCGCGGACCGTCGGCGGTGATCGCGACCGTGTGTTCCGAGTGCGCGGCCCGGCTGCCGTCGACGGTGCGCAGGGTCCAGCCGTCCCGGTCGCAGCTGTAGTCGTCCGTACCGCCCGCGATCAGCATCGGCTCGATGGCGAGGACCATGCCGGGGCGCAGCTTCGTACCGCGTCCCGGCGGGCCCTCATTGGGGACGCCCGGGTCCTCGTGCATGGCGCGGCCGATGCCGTGGCCGCCGAAGCCGTCCGGGACGCCGTACCCGGCGGCGCGGCAGGTGGTGCCGACGGCGTGGGCGATGTCGCCGATCCTGTTCCCCGGTACGGCGGCGGCGATCCCGGCAGCGAGGGCCGCCTCGGAGGTCTCGATCAGCCGGAGGTCGGCGGGGCGGGCCCGGCCGACCGTGAAGCTGACCGCCGCGTCCCCGACCCAGCCGCCGAGCTCCGCCCCGAAGTCCGCGCTGACCAGGTCGCCGTCCCGCAGCCGCTGGTCGCCGGGGATGCCGTGCACGATCGCGTCGTTCACCGAGAGGCACACCACGGCGGGGAAGGGCACCGGCGCGAACTGCGGCCGGTAGCCCAGGAAGGGCGAGGTGGCGCCGGCCTCGCGGAGCACCTCGCGCGCCACCCGGTCCAGGTCCAGCGGGGACACCCCCACGTCGGCGGCCTCCCGTACGGCGGCCAGGGCGCGGGCGACCACCCGGCCCGCGGCGCGCATCTCGTCGATCTCTCGTTCCGTCTTCAGAATCACCATGCCAATAACTATACCGGTATAACAATGACGGGATAGTTATTGGTGTGCGGGGTAGGATGAGGGCATGGTCCGTACCCCTCTCACCCCCGAAGAACGCGAGCGCGGCGAGCGGCTGGGCGCGCTGCTGCGCGAAGCCCGAGGCAGCCGCAGCATGGTCGAGGTCGCGGCCGGCGCCGGGCTCTCCGCCGAGACCCTGCGCAAGATCGAGACCGGCCGCGCGCCCACGCCCGCCTTCTTCACGGTCGCCGCCCTGGCGGACGCGCTCGGCCTCTCCCTGGACGACGTACTGCGGCGCTGCGCGGCCGTGCCCGTCTAGGTCGTCCGGGAGGCGGAGGCCCACCGGCCTGACACGGCCCACGGGACGCACCTAGGGTGCCGGTATGGATCTCGAGGAGCTCGGCAGAGCGCGGTACGTCAGTCTCACCACCTTCCGCAAGGACGGCACGCCCGTGGCGACCCCGGTGTGGGCCGTGGCCGACGGGGGCGAGCTGTACGTGTGGACGCGCACCGACACGTGGAAGGTCAAGCGGATCCGCAACAACGGGCGGGTCACCGTCACCGCGTGCGACGTGCGCGGGCGCGTCCGGGAAGGGGCGCCGGTGCACGAGGGCGAGGCCCGGCTGCTCGACGAGGCGGGGCTGCGGCGGGTGCGGAAGCTGATGTCGCGCAAGTACACGTGGCAGTACTGGTTGGTGGACGTTCCCGCCACCCTGGCGCGCCGGGGCAAGCGTCCCCACACCGCGATCGCCGTCAAGCTTTGAGACTCCCGTAGCCCGCCCGTAACACGGGTGGGATCCAATGCGCCCATGGAGACCGCGACTTCACTGGCGATCAGTCAACTCCCCGGATACTTGCGGGGATTGACGCAGAGGCTGGACCCCGGGGCAGGCTGGTACGGGGAGTTCCTGCGCCGGGACCCGGACGGCGTGCGGGCCTGTCTCGACGGGGCGGCTATGCCCCCGTGGGACCTGGTGGAATCGCTCCTGCGCGACCTGGCCGGGGCGCGGGGCGCGGAGTTCGCGGCGCGGGAGACCGTGTACGCGGCCCAGCTGCGGGCCGTGGCCGTCGCCGCCTGGGACCGGCTGCCCGGCGGCGAGGAGGAGCTGCGGACCCTGCTCGCGGCGGCGGTCGAACAGCGGGCCGAGTCGCAGACGGCCCTGCGGAGCCTGACGGTACGGCTCGCCGGGACCGCCGACCGGGCGGAGACGGAGGCCCTCACCCGGGAACTCGCCTGGGCCCAGGACGACGTGGCCCGCGCCGCCGCGCGCCACGAGGATCTGGCGGCCCGGCTGCGCGCCCTGCGGGCCGGCCCCGACGGGCAGTGGCCCCGGCCGGAAGGGGTGCAGTGGGTGCCCGGGGTGCCCCGGCAGCGGGTGGCGCGGACCGAACCGCCCGCCGGACCCCCCGCCGCGGGGCAGGAGACCGCGGCGGTCGACGCCGAGGCGTCCGCGCGGGTCGAGGTGCCGGTCCGCCGCGCCGAGGGGCGGTGGCTGCGCGGCGCGCGGCGCGCCGGAGGCGCCCGGTACGCGGGATCGGCGGCCCCCGCGGCCCCGGCCTTCACCCCGCCGCCGGGCCACCCGGGCGGGGACGGCACGCCGGGCACCGGTCCCGGCGCCGCGCTCCCCGCACCGCGCGGGGCCCGCTTCGGCAGCCCGGACCCCGAACCCCGGGCCCACGGCGGCGGCCCGGCCGCGCAGGACGCCGCGCGCCGACCCGCGCAGCACCCGGCCGCGCAGGACCCCGTTGACCGGCCCGCGCCGGCCTCATCGGGCGATCCCGGAGCCGTCGCCGTGGCCCTCCTCGCGCTGCGCGCGCAGGGCCGCAGCGGCGAGGCGCACGCCCTGCTGTGCGAGGCGGCGGCCCGGCCCGCCGACCAGCTGCCGGGGCTCGCCGCCGAGCTGACCCGGGCCGGTCTCGCGGCCGACTGGGCCACCCTGCTGTGGGAGGCGGCCTCGCTCCCGCCCGAGCAACTCGCGGCGGCCGCCGCATCCCTCGGGGCCGCGGGCCGGGAGGCCGACTGCGACGCCCTGCTGCGCCAGGGCGTCGCCCGCCCCGTGGCCGAGGTCGCGGACGCGGCCCTCGCCCTCGGCGGGGCCGGCCGGATCCGCGAGGCCGACGCCCTGCTCGGCGCCTTCGTCCGGGTGCGCACCGCCGAGGAGGCGGCGGGGCTGGCCCGGCGGGACCCGCAGTGGTTCGCCCCGCGGCTGCTCCAAGTGGCCCGGGCGCTGCCCGGAACCCGCCATCGCGATCTGGTGCACGCCCTGCGGGTGGCGGGCATCGCGAGTGCGTAGCGCGAGTGCGTAGAGGGGTGCCGGGCCGGCTCTCCCGGATCGTGCCGGGCACGGGCCCGGATGCCGCGGGCCCGGCCGCCGAGATCCGAACGAGACGGTCTAACCCGCCCGCCCGATGACCGCATTCGATCGCGTGGCGACGTAACGTGATCGACTACTCCAACCGCGCACGGCGCTCTTGCCCCAGGCTGTGACGAGGCCTACGTTCGACTCCCTACGCACACCGTCTACGTGCGTAGAACCCGGCGTTCCCGTCGCGAGGAGCAGCTCATGGCCCAAGTCGTCCGCGCCGCGCTGGTCCAGGCCACCTGGACCGGAGACACCGAATCGATGATCACCAAGCACGAGGAGTACGCCCGCCGGGCGGCCGCCGAAGGCGCGCAGATCATCGGCTTCCAGGAAGTCTTCAACTCCCCCTATTTCTGCCAGGTCCAGGAGCCCGAGCACTACCGCTGGGCCGAGGCCGTCCCCGACGGACCGACCGTCCGCCGGATGCAGGACCTCGCCCGCGAGACCGGCATGGTGATCGTCGTACCGGTCTTCGAGCTGGAGAGCGAGGGCTTCTACTACAACACCGCCGCCGTCATCGACGCCGACGGCAGTTACCTGGGCAAGTACCGCAAGCACCACATCCCGCAGGTCAAAGGCTTCTGGGAGAAGTACTACTTCCGTCCGGGCAACCTCGGCTGGCCCGTCTTCGACACCGCCGTCGGCCGGATCGGCGTCTACATCTGCTACGACCGTCACTTCCCCGAGGGGTGGCGCCAACTGGGGCTGGCCGGAGCCCAGCTGGTCTACAACCCGTCCGCCACCTCCCGAGGCCTGTCCGCATACCTGTGGCAGCTGGAGCAGCCCGCCTCCGCCGTCGCCAACGAGTACTTCATCGCCGCCATCAACCGGGTCGGCCAGGAGGAGTACGGCGACAACGACTTCTACGGCACCAGCTACTTCGTCGACCCGCGCGGTCAGTTCGTCGGGGAGGTCGCCAGCGACAAGGACGAGGAACTCGTCGTCCGCGACCTCGACTTCGACCTGATCAAGGAGGTCCGCGACCAGTGGGCCTTCTACCGCGACCGCCGACCCGACGCCTACGGAGGACTCGTACAGCCGTGACCAACCCGACCCCGCTCCACAGCCGCCACCGCACCGTCCTGCCCGACTGGCTCGCGCTGTACTACAAGCACCCCATCGAGCTCACCCACGGCGAGGGCCGCCACGTCTGGGACGCGGACGGCAACCGCTACCTCGACTTCTTCGGCGGCATCCTCACCACGATGACCGCCCACGCCCTGCCCGAGGTCACCAAGGCCGTGTCCGAGCAGGCCGGGCGGATCATCCACTCCTCCACCCTCTACCTCAACCGGCCGATGATCGAGCTGGCCGAGCGGGTCGCCGCGCTCTCCGGCATCCCCGACGCCCGGGTCTTCTTCACCACCTCCGGCACCGAGGCCAACGACACCGCCCTGCTGCTCGCGACGACGTACCGCCGGTCCAACCAGATCCTGGCGATGCGCAACAGCTACCACGGCCGGTCCTTCTCCACCGTCTCGATCACCGGCAACCGCGTCTGGTCCCCGACCAGCCTCTCGCCGCTGCAGACGTACTACGTCCAGGGCGCCGTCCGCACCCGTGGCCCGCTCGCCCACCTGGACGACACCGCCTTCACCGCCGCCGCCGTCGCGGACCTGGAGGACGTACTGGGTCAGGCCCGCGGGGGAGTGGCCGCCCTCATCGCCGAACCCATCCAGGGCGTCGGCGGCTTCACCTCCCCGCCCGACGGCCTCTACGGAGCCTTCCGCGAGGTGCTCGACCGCCACGGCATCCTGTGGATCAGCGACGAGGTGCAGACCGGCTGGGGCCGCACGGGCGACACCTTCTGGGGCTGGCAGGCGCACGCCCAGAACGGCCCGCCGGACATCCTCACCTTCGCCAAGGGCATCGGCAACGGCATGTCCATCGGCGGGGTCGTGGCCCGCGCCGAGGTGATGAACTGCCTGGACTCCAACTCCATCTCCACCTTCGGCGGCTCCCCGATCACGATGGCGGCCGGCGTCGCCAACCTCGCGTACCTGCTGGAGCACGACCTCCAGGGCAACGCCCGGCGCGTCGGCGGCCTGCTCCTGGAGCGGCTGCGCGGGATCGCCGCCACCGTGCCCGCCGTACGGGAGGTCCGCGGCCGGGGACTGATGGCCGGACTGGAACTGACCAGGCCGGGCACCGACGAGGCCGACCCGGACGCGGCGGCCGCCGTCCTGGAGGCGGCCCGCGAAGGCGGTCTGCTGCTCGGCAAGGGAGGTGGGTACAACACCAGCGTGCTGCGCATCGCGCCGCCGCTCTCCCTCACCGTCGCCGAGGCGGAAGAGGGCGCCGAGATCCTCGAACAGGCGCTTCACCAGCTGAGCGGTATCCAGTAGGGGGATCACATGAGCATCCGCACCCTGATCCGCGGCGGCCTCGTCATCACCGCCGCCGACGAAGTGCACGCGGACGTCCTGATCGAGGACGGCCGCGTGGCGGCGCTGGCCGCGCACGCCTCGGCGGCCGCCGAGGCCTGGACGGCCGACCGCACGATCGACGCCACCGGGAAGTACGTCATCCCGGGCGGGGTCGACGCGCACACCCACATGGAACTTCCCTTCGGCGGCACCGCCGCCTCCGACACCTTCGAGACCGGCACCCGGGCCGCCGCCTGGGGCGGAACCACCACCATCGTCGACTTCGCCGTGCAGAGCGTGGGCCACTCCCTGCGCGAGGGGCTCGACACCTGGTACGCCAAGGCCGACGGCAACTGCGCCGTCGACTACGCCTTCCACATGATCCTCTCGGACGTCAACGAGAGAACGCTCAAGGAGATGGACCACCTCGTCGGCGAGGGGGTCACCTCCTTCAAGCTGTTCATGGCCTATCCCGGGGTCTTCTACAGCGACGACGGGCAGATCCTGCGCGCCATGCAGCGCGGTGCCGCCAACGGCGGGCTGATCATGATGCACGCCGAGAACGGCATCGCGATCGACGTCCTCGTCGAACAGGCCCTCGCCCGCGGGGAGACCGACCCCCGCCACCACGGCGAGGTCCGCAAGGTACTGCTGGAGGCCGAAGCCACCCACCGGGCCATCCAGCTGGCGCGGGTCGCGGGCGCCCCGCTCTACGTGGTCCACGTATCGGCGGAGGAAGCGGTCGCCGAGCTGGCCGCCGCCCGCGACAAGGGCCTGCCGGTCTTCGGCGAGACCTGTCCGCAGTACCTGTTCCTGTCCACCGACAACCTGGAGGAGCCCGACTTCCAGGGCGCCAAGTACGTCTGCTCCACACCACTGCGCCCCCGCGAGCACCAGGCGGCGCTGTGGCGGGGCCTGCGGACGAACGACCTCCAAGTGGTCTCCACCGACCACTGCCCGTTCTGCTTCCGGGGCCAGAAGGAGCTGGGCCGCGGGGACTTCTCCAAGATCCCCAACGGGCTGCCGGGGGTGGAGAACCGCATGGACCTCCTCCACCAGGCCGTCCTGGACGGGCACATCAGCCGCCGACGCTGGATCGAGATCGCCTGCGCGAGCCCGGCCCGGATGTTCGGCCTCTACCCGCAGAAGGGCACCATCGCGCCGGGCTCCGACGCCGACATCGTCCTCTACGATCCGCACGCCGAGCAGGTCATCTCCGCCGAGACGCACCACATGAACGTGGACTACTCGGCGTACGAGGGCAAGCGGATCACCGGACGCGTCGACACCGTGCTCTCGCGCGGTGAACTCGTCATCGACCAGCGCGAATTCACCGGCCGGGCCGGCCACGGCGCCTTCGTCCCCCGCTCCACCTGCCAGTACCTGTAAAGAGCGTCAAGGAGCAGCCCGTATGGACTTCGGCCTCGTCCTGCAGACCGACCCACCCGCCGCCCAGGTCATCAGCCTCATGAAGCGCGCCGAGCGCAACGGCTTCCGCTACGGCTGGACCTTCGACTCCGCCGTGCTGTGGCAGGAGCCGTTCGTCATCTACAGCCAGATCCTGGAACACACCCGCAAGCTGCACATCGGCCCCATGGTCACCAACCCCGGCACCCGCACCTGGGAGGTGACCGCCTCCACCTTCGCGACCCTCAACGACATGTACGGCAACCGCACCGTCTGCGGGATCGGGCGCGGCGACTCGGCGATGCGGGTCGCCGGGCGCAAGCCCAACACCCTGGCCCGGCTCGGCGAGGCCATCGACGTCATCCGGGACCTGGCCGAGGGCCGCGAGGCCCTGGTGGACGGCAACCCGGTCCGCCTGCCGTGGATCCGCGACGGGAAGCTCCCCGTGTGGATGGCGGCGTACGGCCCCAAGGCGCTGGCCCTGGCGGGGGAGAAGGCCGACGGGTTCATCCTCCAGCTCGCCGACCCCTACCTCACCGAGTGGATGGTCAAGTCGGTCCGCGAGGCCGCCGCGGCGGCCGGCCGCGACCCGGCGGAGATCGCCATCTGCGTGGCGGCGCCCGCGTACGTGAGCGAGGACCTCGCGCACGCCCGCGACCAGTGCCGCTGGTTCGGCGGGATGGTCGGCAACCACGTCGCCGACCTGGTCACCCGGTACGGCGAGCACTCCTCGATGGTCCCCGACGAACTCACCGAGTACATCAAGGCCCGCCAGGGCTACGACTACAGCCACCACGGGCGGGCCGGGAACCCGTCCACCGACTTCGTCCCCGACGAGATCGTCGACCGTTTCTGCCTGCTGGGCCCGGTGGAGGCGCACATCGAGAAGCTGCGGACCCTGCGCGACCTGGGCGTGGACCAGTTCGCCGTCTACGACATGCACGACGCCCGGGAGGCCACGATCGACGCGTACGGCCAGCACATCATCCCGGTGCTGCGCGACTGACACCGCGGACCGCCGCCGGGGCCGCTGCCGCCCCGGCCGGCGGTCCCCGTCCGCGGCCTCCCGGGGCGGTTCACCCCGCGGACACCCGGTGTCCGGCCTCCCGTCCGGGATTGGCGGTGGGGTTTGTCGGTCGGGCGTGCTTTGCTGGAGGCATGATCGATGAGTTCCTGGCCCATGGCCTGCCCGATGTGGAAGAAGCCGTCCGCAAGGCGGCGGCGATCGAGATCATGCCGAGATTCAGACAGCTCGCCGAGCACGAGGTCGACGAGAAGAGCGGCCCCCACGACCTGGTGACCGTGGCCGACCGCAAGGCCGAGGAACACCTGACGGCCGCGCTGACCCGGCTGCTGCCCGGCTCCGCCGTGGTCGGCGAGGAGGCCGTGCACGCCGACCCGGCGGTCTACGCGGCGCTGCGCGCCGACGCCCCGGTGTGGATCGTGGACCCCGTCGACGGCACCCGCCAGTTCGTGAACGGGGACCCCGCCTTCTGCACCCTGGTCGCCCTGGCACAGCGCGGGGAGATCCTCGCCTCCTGGACCTTCGCCCCGGCACTGGAGGAGCTGGCGACCGCAGTGCGCGGGCAGGGTGCGTACGTCAACGGCGAGCGGATCCGCAGCGGTTCGCCGGAGCCGGGCGCCGCACTGCGGGTCGCCATCGCCCACCCGCTGTACACCAGTGACGAGAACAAGCGCACGCTGGCCCGGCTGGACGTGCCCGGGGTCGCGGCCCGGCCGTGCGGTTCGGCGGGCCTGGAGTACCTGAAGGTGGCCCGCGGCGAGATGGACGGCCTGGCCTTCACCTGGCCCTCGGCCTGGGACCACGCGGCCGGGCTGCTGCTGGTCGCGGAGGCCGGCGGCGCGCAGAGCACGGTCGACGGGGTCCCCTTCCGGGTGGACCGGGACAACGCGCTGCCGTTCGCCGTCGGCCGCGACGAGGCCACCGCCGTCCGTATCCGCGAGCTGCTCAAGGGCGCCTGAGCGGTCCGGGCCGGTCCGGGCGGGCCCGGACGGATGCGAGGGGTGTCCGGCCGGCCGCGTACGGCGCAATATCCTGGGGGTGCAGGCGCCGCCGGAAACGAAGGAGTCGCAAGTGCCGTCGATTCTCGATGTGGTCGTGGTGGGGGCGGGGCCCAACGGGCTCACGGCCGCTGTCGAACTGGCCCGGCGCGGCTTCTCGGTGGCCGTGTTCGAAGCCGCCGACACGGTCGGCGGCGGCGCCCGGACCGAGGAGCTCACCCTCCCGGGCTTCCGGCACGACCCCTGCTCGGCGGTGCACCCGCTCGGAGTCGGCTCGCCGGTCTTCGCCACGATGCCCCTGAAGCGGTACGGGCTGGAGTGGCTGCACGCCCCGCTGCCCATGGCGCACCCCTTCGACGACGGCACGGCCGCCGTCCTGTCCCGCTCGGTCGCGGAGACGGCGGCGTCCCTCGGCCCGCGCGACGCGGGTGCCTACCGGCGCCTGATCGGACCGTTCCTCGGCAAATGGGACACCCTGGCCCGGGACTTCATGTCACTGCCGAGCACCGCACTGCCCCGGGATCCGCTCACGCTCGCCCGCTTCGGGCTGGCCGGGCTGCCGCCCTCCACCTGGCTCCTGAGCCGCTTCCGCGACGAACGGGCCCGGGCGCTCTTCGCGGGCCTGGTCGCCCACGTCATTGCACCGCTCGACGGGATCGCCACCAGCGCCGTCGGCCTCGTCTTCGCACTGGCCGCGCACGCGAACGGCTGGCCCATGCCCCGCGGCGGCTCGCAGTCCGTCTCCGACGCCCTCGCCGGGTACCTGCGCGACCTCGGCGGGACCATCCACACCGGCTTCGAGGTCAAGCGGCTCGACGACCTCCCGCCGGCCCGCACCTACGTCTTCGACACCTCGCCGACCGCGCTGGCCCGGATCGCCCGCCTGGGCCGTGCGTACGACGGCTACCGGTACGGCGCCTCCGTGTTCAAGCTCGACTACGCACTGGACGGCCCGGTCCCGTGGACGGCCGAGGAGCCGCGCCGCGCCGGCACCGTGCAGATCGGCCCGCGCGCCCGGGACATCGACGCCGCCCTGCAGCTCGCCTCGGGCGGCCGGGCCCCGCGCGCTCCCTTCCTCATCACGGCGCAGCCCAGCCTGGTGGACCCAGGCCGGGCGCCCGAGGGCAAGCACGTCTTCTGGGCGTACGGGCACGTCCCCGCCGGCTGGGACGGCGATCTCACCGAGGCCGTCGAAACCCAACTGGAGCGCTTCGCCCCCGGCTTCCGCGACCTGGTCCTCGCCCGCGCCACAGCCGGTCCGCCCCAGCTCGCCGCCCGCAACCCGAACTACGTGGGCGGGGACATCGCCTGCGGGGCCGCCTCGGGACTGCAGCTCCTGCTGCGCCCCAAACTGTCCCTCACCCCGTACACGACGGCCCACCCGGCGGTCTTCCTGTGCTCCTCGGCGACGCCGCCGGGCCCGGGCGTGCACGGCATGTCCGGGCACAACGCCGCCAAGGCGGTCTGGCGCCACTTGCGAAAGGACTCCTGATGGCCCGCATCGTCCTGGTCCGCGGCGACATCACCGCCGAGAAGGCCGACGCGATCGTCAACGCCGCCAACTCCTCGCTGCTCGGCGGCGGCGGGGTCGACGGGGCCATCCACCGGCGCGGTGGCCCGGAGATCCTCGCGGCCTGCGAGGACCTGCGCCGCTCGCACTACGGCAAGGGCCTGGCGACGGGCCGGGCCGTCGCCACCACGGCCGGCCGGCTCCCCGCCGACCACGTCATCCACACGGTGGGCCCGGTCTGGTCCCGCGAGGAGGACCGCTCCGAGCTGCTGGCCTCCTGCTACCGCGAATCGCTGCGGGTCGCCGACGAGCTGGGGGCCCGTACGGTCGCCTTCCCGGCCATCTCCACCGGTATCTACGGCTGGCCGATGGACGACGGCGCGCGCATCGCGGTGGAGACGGTGCGCGGCGCCCGTACCGACGTGCAGGAGGTACGGTTCGTGCTCTTCGACGCGGCCGCCTTCGAAGCCTTCGAGGCGGCGGTGGCCGGCTCCCGCTGAGGCGTCCGCGGCTCAGTCAGCGCGGCGATCGCCGTGACGCCCCCGGTGCGGGCCGCGGGTAGGTCCGGGACTGCTTGACGCTGCCGAAGGCGAAGCTCGATTCGATCGAGGCGATCGCGGGGATGGCGTGGATCCGGTGGCGCACCAGGGATTCGTAGGCCTCGAGGTCCTCGATGACGACCCGCAGCAGGTAGTCGCTGCTGCCCGCCATCAGATAGCAGTCCTGGATGTGCTCGATGACCGCGACGTGCTCCTCGAACTGCCGCACCGCCTCCGCCGTGTGGCGCTCCAGCCGGATCCGCACGAAGACGGTGACCGGGAGCCCGAAGGCGACCTGGTCGACCATGGCCGTGTAGCCGCGGATCAGACCCGCCTCCTCCAGCCGTCGCACGCGGCGCAGACAGGGGGAGGGGGACAGTCGGACGCGGTCCGCCAGGTCCTGGTTGGACAGGCGCCCGTCGGCCTGCAATTCCCTGATGATCTGCAGATCGACTGCGTCCACGGCCACTCCTTGGCAGATTCTGCCCCAAACGTATGTCCGAGAGGCAGAACTGGCAATCGGCTGCCCCGGCCGAAGCCCTAGCGTTGCCCTGCACGGACCGGATCGGTCCGTGTCCCAGAGGCTGGAGCAATTCCTTGGTCGCGACGAACACCACCCGGGCGACCCTGCCTCCCGATGCGGCGGGCCCGCGGGCCGGACACCCCGGCCGGCGCGGGCTCTCCCCACAGGCCGAAGGCATGCTGGCGCTGCTGGTGACCGTGTCCATCTGGGCGGCCTTCGCGCTCAGCGCCCGCGCCCTCAGCGGCTCCTCCCTGCTCCCCGCCGACGCGGCCCTGCTGCGCTTCGGCGTCCCCCTCGTCGTCCTGTTCCCCGCCCTGTGGCGGCGCCGCCGCGCCATCGCCGCGGTACGGCCCGGACCCGCAGTGAAGATCATCTGCGGTGCGGGGGTGCCCTTCTTCCTGGCCGCGATGCACGGCGGCGCCCTCACCTCCGCCGCCTTCGTCGGCTCCATCGTGCCCGGCATGGTCCCGCTGTTCGTCTCCGCGATCATGATCCGCCGCGGCCACGGGACGCCCCGCGGCACCCAGGCGGCCGGGCTCGCGCTGATCGCGGCCGGCGTGATCGCCCTCGTCTGGCGCTACGTGGTTCCGGTCGACACCGACGTACTCGCGGGCGCCGGCACGCTCCTGGTGGCCAGCGGCCTGTGGGCCCTCTACACGGTGGGACTGCGCGAGGTGGACCTCGACCCCGTCGGCTCGATCGGCCTGCTGTGCCTGCCCTCCTTCGCCGTGATCGGCGCCCTCGCCCTGACCGGGGTGCTCCCGACCGGCATCGCACACGCCGCGGGCAGCGACATCGCACTGTTCCTCGTCGTGCAGGGGCTGGGCGTCGGACTGTGCGCGGGCCTGCTGTACGCCTTCGCCATCCGCCGGCTCGGCGCCGAGCGCAGCGCCGTCGTCGGCAGCCTCAGCCCCGTCGCCGTCGTCCTGCTCGCCGTCCCGCTGCTCGGCGAGACACCGACCCTCGCCGTGCTCGTCGGCGTCCCCCTCATCACCGCCGGCGTCGTCCTCGCCAACCGCCGCCCACGACCCAAGGTTCCCGCAGATGCTTGAGCTCCTTCCCCCGCCGCCCACCGACCCGCTGTGGGACCTGACCTACGAGTTCGGCGGCGACGAGCGGCCCGAACGACTCAACCTCGTCCTCGGCGTCTACCGGGACCAGACGGGCACCACGCCCGTCATGACCGCCGTGCGCGAGGCCGAGATCCGGCTGGCGGAGCGCTCCGACTCCAAGGAGTACCGCGGGCTCTCCGGCAACGCCGCCTTCAACCGCTCCCTGCTGGAGCTGGTCCTGGGCCCGAGCGGGCCCGCCGACCGGGCCGCGGCCGTCCAGACCGTCGCGGGCTCCGGCGCGCTGCGGCTGCTGGCCGACCTGATCTGCCGGACCCGCCCCGGCACCACGGTGTGGATCAGCGACCCGGCCTACGTCAACCACCGGCCCATCCTGGAGGCCGCCGGGCTGCGCGTGCGCACGTACGGCTGGCGCGACGCCGAGGGCGGCTTCGACACCTCCGGCGTGCTCGGCGAACTGCAGGACGCCCAGCGGGACGACGTCGTCCTGCTCCAGGGCTGCTGCCACAACCCCACGGGCGTGGACCCGCTGCTGGACGACTGGGAGGCGCTCGCCGATTCGGCCGTCAGCGGCGGCTGGGTGCCCTTCGTCGACCTGGCCTACCACGGCCTCGGCGACGGCCTGGAGGCCGACCTGCTGGCCACCCGGATGCTCGCGGCCCGCGTCCCCGAGATGCTGATCGCGGTCAGCTGCTCCAAGAACTTCGGCCTCTACAGCGACCGTGTCGGCTGCGCCATCGTGATCGGCGCCTCGGGCCGGACCGTCCGGCACGCCGAGACGACCCTGCAGAACGCCGCCCGGACGCTCTACTCGATGCCGCCCGAGCACGGCGCCGCCGTCGTGACCGCGATCCTGCAGGACGAGGGGCTGCGCGCCGCCTGGCGGGCGGAGCTGGAGGTCATGCGGGGCCGGATCATGGACAACCGGGCCGATCTGATCGCCCACCTGAGCGCGCTCGGCTGCGCGGAACAGGCGCGCACGCTCGCCCGGCAGAAGGGCATGTTCTCGATGCTGCCGCTGTCCTCGCAGCAGATGCTCCGGCTGCGCCGGCAGTACGCCGTCTACGGGACGACCTCGGGGCGGATCAACATCGCGGGCATCCCGGCCCACCGGATCCCCGACCTCGCCCGGGGCATCGCCGGCGTCCTCGACGGCCCCGACACGGCCGACCGGCTCCGTATGCTCCCGCGCCAGCAGACCGGACCCGCCGCCGTACTGCCGTAGGGGGTCCTCCCGATCAGGGCGGGCTCGCGGCGCCCGCCGCCGTCGCGCGGCGGGCCCACACCCCCGGACGCAGAGCCCCGCGCCCACGGCTCGGATAGGGTGATTCGGTAGGAATCAGGCCCCCCGGGGTGAGGTCGGTGCGTTGGACACTTACCAGTCGACGAGCGAGGTGCCGGATCAGCCGGCCGCGGCAGTCGGGTACGCGGGCGTGCTCCGCGAGCTGCTCCCGATCGCGCTGTGGCGGGAGGACGCCGACGGACGCATCGTGGAGTGGTCGCTGGCCGCCCAGGACCTGCTCGGACACCGCCCCGAGGACATCATCGGGCTGCCCGGCAGCGCCGTGCTGGTCCCCGAGGCCAACCACGAGCTCGCCGACCAGCTGACCCGGCGCGTCCAGTCCGGCGAGACCGTCGTCGGCACCCTCCCCGTGCGCCACCGCGACGGCCACCGGGTGCCGATGGAGATGTGGATCGTCCCAGCCGTGGACCGGCAGGGCCGGATGGGGGCCATGCTCATCGCCGTGGAGACCTCCGAGGTACTCCACATGCGGGACTCGCTCGCCGCCCTCCAGAGCCTCTTCACCCAGTCGCCCATAGGACTCGCCACCCTCGGCACCGACCTGCGCTTCCTCCGGGTCAACGACGCCCTGGCCCGGATGAACGGCGTCTCCGCCGCCGAGCACCTCGGCAAACGGCTCACCGAGGTCGTTCCCGGGGTGAACGCCGTCGCCCTGGAAGCGACGATGCAGCAGGTCCTCGAACGGGGCACCGCCGTCGTCGACGTCCGCCGCACCGGCCGGACCCCCGCCGACCCGGACAACGACCACACCTGGTCCTGCTCGTACGCCCCGCTGCTGGACGGCTCCGGCCGGGCCCTCGGCGTGATCGCCTCGCTCATCGACATCACCGACGGCCAGCGGGCCCAGGCAGACGCCGAACGGGCCCGGCACCGGTTCGCGCTGCTCGCGGAGGCGGGCACCCGCATCGGCACCACCCTGGACCTCTACCAGACCGCCCAGGAGATCGTGGACGTCCTGGTACCGCAGCTCGCGGACTCGGCCGACGTACAACTGCTCGAAGCGGTCCTGGGCCCCGACGAGGGCCCGGTCCCCACGGCCTCCACCCGCGGTGTCCTGCGCCGCCTGGCGGCCCGCTTCCCCGACCCGAACGCCCCCACCGCGAAACTCGCTCCCGGCCAGACCTTCCAGATCCCCATGGGCACCACCTACGAGCAGGTCATCGCCGAAGGCCGCCCCATGAACCTCTACCTCGACGACATCCCCGCACTGATCACCTCCCCCCGCGCCGAGGCCCTGCGCACCTACCTCGCCACCCTCGGCTCGGCCCGGCTGGTCCCCCTGGTCGCCCGCGGCACGGTGCTCGGCGCGGTCGCCGTGACGCGCACGCGGGAGCGGGAGCCCTTCGACGAACAGGACTACGTCCTCGTCGACGAGCTGGTCGCCCGCGCGGCCCTCAACATCGACAACGCCCGGATGTACACCCTCCAGCGCCAGGCCGCCCTGACCCTCCAGCGCAGCCTCACCAACAGCGCACTGCCCCAGGTCCCGGGCCTCGAACTCACCGGGCGCTACCTGCCCGCCAGCGACCACGACGTCGGCGGGGACTGGTTCGACGCCATCCCGCTGCCCGGCGGCCGGACCGGGCTGGTCATCGGGGACGTCATGGGCCACGGGATCCACGCGGCGGCCGTCATGGGGCAGCTGCGCACGGCCGTACGGACCCTCGCGCGCCACGACGTACCGCCGGCGCAGCTGCTCCGTTCCCTCGACGCCGTCGTGGCCGACCTGGGCGAGGACGAGATGGCCACCTGCGTGTACGCCGTCCACGACTCGGCGTCCGGCGTCTGCGTGATCGCCCGCGCCGGCCATCCGCCGCCCGCCGTGGTCACCCCCGGCGGGAGCATCACCTTCCTCGACGGCCCGCCCGGGACCCCGCTCGGCGCGGGCGGGCAGGACTTCCGCACCGAGGAGGTGCAGCTTCCCCCGGGGAGCCTGCTCGTGCTCTACACCGACGGCCTCATCGAGGCCCGGGACCGGGACCTCGACGAGGGCATGGAGCAGCTGGCTGGAGCCCTGCGCCAGGTGGACCAGCCCCTGGAGGAACTGTGCGAGGGGATCCTGCGGCTGCTGCTCCCGTCCGCCCAGCAGGACGACGTCGCGGTGCTGCTGGCCCGTACCCGCCGGACGTGACCCCCGGACACGGCTCCCGCGCCCGGCCCCGGGGGGCCCGGCGGCCCCGGGGGTCCCGGCGGTTCACCAGGCGAGGTCCTCCAGCGCGTCCAGGTCGAGCGGGTCCGCCGCCTGCGGCTCCGGCCCCCCGGTCAGCGGCAGCTCGGCCCAGATGACCTTGCCGCGCTCGGTGTAACGGGTGCCCCACCGGTCGGCGTACTGGGCGACGAGGAACAGCCCGCGCCCTCCCTCGTCGGTGGTGGCCGCGTACCTCAGGTGCGGCGAGGTGCTGCTGCCGTCGGAAACCTCGCAGATGAGGCTGCGGTCGCGCAGCAGGCGCACCCGCACGGGCGCGCTCCCGTACCGGATGGCATTGGTGATCAGCTCGCTGAGGATCAGCTCGGTGGTGAAGGAGATCTCCTCCAGCCCCCACGCGGCGAGCTGGGCCGCGCCCGCGTTGCGTACCCGCGAGACGGCCGCGGGCTCGCCGGGCACCTCCCACTCGGCGATCCGGTCGGCCTCCAGCCGCCGGGTGTCGGCGACCAGCAGGGCGATGTCGTCGCTCGGCACCGGGAACAGCAGGGCGGTGAGCACGTCCGCACAGGCCTGGTCGGGGCTGCGGCCGGGCCGGGCCAGCGTCTCGCCCAGCAGGTGCAACCCGGCGTCGAAGTCGCGGTAGCGGTCCTCCACCAGGCCGTCCGTGAACAGCGCCAGCCGGCTCCCCTCGGGGAGCAGGAACTCGGCCGCCTCGAAGGGCATGCCGCCGACGCCCAGCGGCAGCCCGGCCGGCAGCTCGGGGAACTCGACGTCCGCGCCGGGGCGGATCAGCGCGGGCCCGGGGTGACCGGCGCTGGCCATCAGGCAGCGTCCGGAGACCGGGTCGTAGACCGCGTAGAGGCAGGTGGCACCGGTGACCCCGGCCGACTCGGGCACCCCGTCGGGGGCGTCCGCGTCCGCCGCCTCCCCGCCGGAGCCCGCGATTCCGACGCCCGTCTCGTTCTGGTCGATCCGGTTGATCAGCTCGTCGAGGTGCCCCAGCAGCTCGTCGGGCGGCAGGTCCAGGGTGGAGAAGTTGTGCACCGCGGTGCGCAGCCGGCCCATGGTGGCCGCGGCGTGCACCCCGTGCCCCACGACATCGCCGACCACCAGCGCCACCCGGCCGCCCGGCAGCGGGATCACGTCGAACCAGTCCCCGCCCACACCCGCCTTCGCGGGCAGATAGCGGAAGGCCACGTCCACGGCGTTCTGGGCGGGCAGCACGCGGGGCAGGAGGCTGCGCTGGAGCGTCACGGCCATCGCGTGCTCGCGGGTGAAGCGGCGGGCGTTGTCGATGGATACGGCCGCGCGCGCACCCAGTTCGGCCGCGAAGGAACGGTCCTCCTCGTCGAAGGCCTCGGGGGTGTCGGCCCGCCAGAAGTTGGCCATGCCCAGAACCACGCCCCGGGCCTGGAGCGGTACGGAGATCAGCGAGTGCAGCCCGTAGTCGAGGGCCACCCGGGTGCCCTGGGAGTCCTGGGCCCGCCAGCCCATGGCCGCGTTCAGATCGGCCGCGAGCACCGCGTGCCCGGCGTCCAGGGCCGCCGCCATCGGGGCCGTCGGCACGACGAAGCGGATGATGTCGCCGACCGGCTGGAGCGGGGAGTCGGCGCGGACGCCGGTGATGGCCGCCCGGCGCATCTCGGTGTAGACGCCACCGGCTACCGAGGGCTCCTCACCGTTCAGCACCGGCTCCAGCAGCTCCACCGTGACGAAGTCCGCGAACCGCGGGACGGCGACCTCCGACAGCTCCTCGGCCGTCCGCACCACGTCGAGGGTCGTACCGATCCGCACGCCGGCGTCGTAGAGCAGCTGGAGCCGGCCGCGGGCCACCTCGGCCCGCCCGGAGAGCGCGGCGAGCTCGGTGGAATCCCGCAGGGTCACCACGCTGCCGGTGGACATGCCCTTGTACTGGGCGGTGGGCCGTACGTTGACGGCGAGCAGCCGGTCGCCCGCCAGGTGCACGTGGTCCGTCACGATCTCGCCCGAGGCGAGCAGTTCGACGGTGCGCGGATCGAGGCCGAGGTCGCCGACGTGCCGGCCGTCGGCCTCGTCCGGCAGGCCGAGGAGCCGGCGGGCCTCGTCGTTGGCCAGCACGAGCTGCTGGTCCGCGCTGATGATGACGACGCCCTCGCGCACCGCGTGCAGGACGGCCTCGTGGTGCTCGTTGATCCGGCTCATCTCGGCGGCGCCCAGCCCGCGGGTCTGGCGCCGCAGCCGGCGGCTGACCAGGGCGGCGCCGCCGGTACCGAGCAGCAGGGCGCCCGCCGCCGCGCCGAGCAGCAGCGGGAGCTGGCCCTCGACCACCTCGGAGACGTTCTCGACCTCTATGCCGGTGCCGACCAGGCCGACGACGGCGCCGTCGGGGCCCCACACCGGGACGACGGCCCGGACGGCATCGCTCGGCTCGCCCCTGAAGGTCTCGGTGAAGGCGTGCCCGGCGACGGCGCGGCTGAGGTCACCGGTGGCCCGGCGGCCGATCAGCTCGGGCCGCGAGTCGGTGTAGCGGACCCCGTCGGTGTTCATGACGGCGATGAAGTCGACGCCCGAGCCCCGGCGGGCGGCCTCGGCCAGCGGCTGGAGCAGGGCGGTCGGGTCGGTGGAGATGAGCGCCGAGGAGATACCGGGGGCGTGCGCGAAGGCCTCGGCCGCCGCGAGCGAGCGGTGGCGGGCGTCGCGCTCGCTGTCGTACCGGGCCTGGAACAGCAGCGCCACCACGGCTGCGGCGATCAGCAGGAGCACGATCAGCCCCTGGAGGGCGAAGACCTGACCGGCGACGCTGTGGGCCCCCCGGGACAGGCGCGCGAACACGCGCGAACCCCACCCGGTCGGCTTGCGACCAAAACGTCCGGTCATGAGCCCTTTCTAACACTGTCCGGGGTGTTTGGTGCGGCTGTGGGTGCCGCCGCAGGTGGGGCTGCCGGTACGGAGGAGGCCGCACGGTACGCCCGCGGGCCCAGCCCGACGTGCGCGGTGAAGTGCTGGCGGAAGGTGACCTCGCTGACGAAACCGGCCCGGCGGGCCACTTCCGGCACCGGATGGTCGGTGCGCTCCAGCAGCTTGCGGGCCGCGTCCAGCCGGTGGCGCAGCAGCCACCGGTGCGGGGTGGTGCCGGTGGCGGCGGCGAAGTGCCGGGCGAAGGAGCGCGGGGACATCCCGGCCCAGCCCGCGAGCGTGGCCACGGACAGCGGCTCGTGCAGCGAGCGCAGGGCGCGCGCCCGTACGGTGGCCAGCGCCTCGGCGGTGCGGTCCGCGGCCGGGACGGGCCGGTCCAGGTACTGGGCGTGGTCGCCGGTGCGGAAGGGGCCCGTCACCATGGAGCGGGCGACGGAGGCGGCGGCCTCGGCGCCGTGCGCCTCCCGGACCAGGTGCAGGCACAGGTCGATCCCGGAGGCCACCCCGGCGGAGGTCCACAGCCCGCCGTCCTCGACGTAGAGCGGGGCCTCCTCGACCACGATCCCCGGGTAGCGGGCGGCGAGCTGCGGGGCCAGCCACCAGTGGGTGACCGCCCGGCGGCCCTCCAGCAGGCCGGCCTCGGCCAGGACGAACGCCCCGGCGCACAGGGCGGCGACCGGCACGCCCCGGGCGTGCGCCTCGCGCAGCGCGGCGAGGACCGGCTCGGGCGTCGGGTCGGCCGGCTCGGCCAGCGCCGGTACGACGACCAGGTCCGCCGTGGCCAGCCAGTCGAGACCCCGGTCGGGTTCCAGCGTCAGCCCGCCGGGCAGCGGGATCGGACCGGGCTCCGCGGCGCAGCGACGCAGCTCGAAGCCCGGCACCCCGGCGCGGCTGCGGTCCGGGCCCCAGACCTCGGTGATGACGGCGAGGTCGAAGCTGCGGATACCGGGCTGGACGACGATGGCGACGCGGCGCATCCGGCCAGTGTGCCAGGGAGCCGGACTGCCAGCCTGGCAGGATCCCATCGGTACGGGGCGCCGCCGCCGCTGTCGGGCGCACCGCCCGGCGTACAGCATGGAGCCATGACAACGACCGCGATCGAGATCGCCCCCGACAGTGCCCTCCTGGTCATCGACGTGCAGCAGGGCTTCGACGAGGAGTCCTTCTGGGGGCCCCGCAACAACCCGGCGGCGGAGGACAACATCGCGGCCCTGATGGACGCATGGCAGGCGGCCGGCCGCCCGGTGGTCCTGGTCCGGCACGCCTCCGTGCAGCCCGGTTCCGTCCTCGCCGCGGACCACCCGGGCCACGCATTCAAGGACCTGGTCGAGAAGCGGCGCGACGGGGCCCTGGTGATCACCAAGACCGTGAACTCCGCCTTCTACGGAACCCCGGACCTGGCCGACTGGCTGACGGAGCGGGGCATCGGTCAGCTGGTGCTGGTCGGAATCCAGACCAACATGTGCGTCGAGACCACCGCCCGGATGGCGGGGAACCTGGGCTACGACGTGCTGGTACCGCTCGACGCCACCCACACCTTCGACCTCGCCGGACCGGCCGGGCTCTCCCTGACGGCGGACGAGCTCGCCACCGCCACGGCGGTGAACCTCCAGGGCGGCGGATTCGCCCGCGTGGTCACCACGGCCGACCTCCTGGCGGCGTAGCCCCGCCGCTCGAGTCCCGCAGGCCGCACCATCCAGCCTTGCCGTGCCCGCCCCGGACCCCACGCCTCGAACGCCGCCGAGGCCGGATCCGGCGGAGCCGGAACGGCTGAGGTCCCGGAACCCCGGTGAGGGGGTCCGGGCCCTCAGAGGCCGGACAACAGCTCAGAGGACGTCGGCGGCGATGTTGGCGGCGACCTGCTCCAGCAGGGGACCCGCGTTCGGGATGGACTTGGCCGGGTCGGGCTCCAGGTCCGTGAGCGGGTACGCCTTGCGGATGCCCGCCCCCTCCAGGGCCTCCTGGGTCAGCAGCAGCCGCCCGCACACCGCCACCACGGGCTTGCCCGCCGCGCGCGCCGCGGCCGCGACACCCGCCGGAGCCTTGCCGTGCAGGGTCTGCTCGTCCAGCGAGCCCTCACCGGTGATGACCAGCGTGGCGCGCTCCAGCGCGGGGGCGAATCCCAGCACCTCCAGCATCAGCTCGATGCCGGGACGGAAGGTGGCGCCGAGCAGCAGGGCCCCGTAGCCGATGCCGCCCGCGCCCCCGGCGCCCGGCAGCACCGCGCACTCGGCGGCCTTCGCGCCGATCGACTTCTCCAGCACCACTGCGAAGTGCGCCAGCGCCGCGTCGAGCGTCGCCACGTCCTCGGGCGAGGCCCCCTTCTGCGGGCCGTAGACCGCGGCGCAGCCCTTCGGGCCGGTCAGCGGGTTGTCCACGTCGCTCGCGAGGACGAAGTCCACCTCGGCGAAGCGCGGGTCGATCCCCGACAGGTCGGCCGAGGCCAGCCGGGCCAGCGCGCCACCGCCCGGACCGACCGGTTCGCCGTTCGCATCCAGGAACACCGCGCCGAGCGCGGCGAGCATGCCGGCGCCGCCGTCGGTGGTGGCGCTGCCGCCCACGCCGAAGACGATCGAGCGGGCGCCCGCGTCCAGCGCGGCCTTGAGGAGCTCGCCCGAGCCGTACGTGGTCGCCGTCAGCGCGGCGAAGGTGCCCGCCGGCAGCAGCTGCAGCCCGGAGGCCTCCGCCATCTCGACCACCGCGGTGCCCTCGCGCAGCGCGAAGGCGGCCGTGACCTGGTCGCCGAGGGGTCCGGTGACCCGTACTTCCCGGCGTTCGAAGCCGGCTGCCACGGCTGCCGCGACCGTTCCATCGCCGCCGTCCGCGACGGGGAGGGTCTCGATCTCCACGTCCGGTACGGCCTTGCGCAGGCCGGCCGTGACCCGCTCCGCGACCTGAACGGCCGTGAGCGAACCCTTGAATTTGTCCGCGGCGATGAGCACGCGCGCGGCCTCAGTTACTGCTCCGTCCGTCACCTTGCTATTCCCTTGCTATCGAACAGTGCAGTCGCGCCGCCATGAGCTTATCCGGAGGATCCTCCTATGCCCATGAGTGGCCTGGGCCACACCCGGCGCGCCATGCCCCTAAATAGGGATATACGCCTGCATAGTGTGGCCGCATGAGCGCGGAATCACTGGAGCAGCCCCCTCCGGACAGTCCCGGAGGGGGATCCGAGGGCCGGCCGGACGGGGCACCCGACCACGCTGTCGTCACCGTGGGCGTGATCGCCGTGCTGGCCGTCGTCGCCTGGGCGGCCCTGGGCAAGGACTCCTTCGACACCGCGTCGGGCACCGCGCTCTCCTGGGTGCTGGGCAACTTCGCCTGGCTGTTCGTCATCGCCGCCGACGTCTTCCTCGTCATGTGCGTCGTACTCGCCATCAGCCGGTTCGGCCGGATCCGCCTCGGCGCCGACGACTCCGAGCCCGAGTTCACCAACCTCGCGTGGATCGCGATGATGTTCAGCGCCGGCATGGGCATCGGCCTCATGTTCTACGGGGTGGGGGAGCCGCTCACGCACTACCTCGCGCCGCCCCCGGCGTCCGGAGCGGCCCCCGCCACCGGCGCCGCCGCCCTCGCGGCCATGGAGTACTCCTTCTTCCACTGGACCCTCACCCCCTGGGCGATCTACGGCATCGCCGGACTCGCCCTGGCCTACGCCACCTTCCGCAAGGGCCGCGGCAACCGCCTCAGCTCCGCCTTCGTCCCCCTGATCGGCGAGGAACGGGCGGGCGGCCGGCCCGGCAAGGCCATCGACCTGCTGGCCGTGTTCGCCACCGTCTTCGGCACCGCCACCAGCCTCGGCCTCGGCGCGCTCCAGGTCTCCAAGGGGCTGAACCTCACCACCGGCATCGAGGACTCCATCACCGTCGAGCTGATCATCATCGGCTCGCTGTCGGCGGCCTTCGTCCTCTCCGCCTTCTCAGGCCTGCACAAGGGAGTGAAGTGGCTCAGCACGATCAACCTCGTGCTCGCCGCCACCCTGATGCTCTTCGTCTTCGTGCTCGGCCCCACCGTCTACATCCTCGACGTGATCCCCTCCAGCATCGGCGGGTACCTCAGCGAGCTGGTGCCCATGGCCACCCGCACCGGCGCCTTCACCGACTCCAAGTGGCTCGGCGCGTGGACGATCTTCTACTGGGCGTGGTGGCTCTCCTGGGCCCCCTTCGTCGGCACCTTCATCGCCCGCATCTCGCGCGGCCGCACCATCCGCGAGTTCCTCATCGGCGTGCTGCTCGTCCCCAGCGGAGCCACCGTCATCTGGTTCTGCGTGATGGGCGGTACCGCCATCCGCCTCGACTCCACCGGCGCCGTCGACTTCGCAGCCAAGATCAAGGACGGCACGGAGGCCTCGCTCTTCGCGATGCTGGACGCCCTGCCGCTCTCCGCGGTCACCTCGTGGGTCGCGATGGTCCTGGTCATGACCTACTTCGTCACCAGCGCCGACTCGGCCTCCCTGGTGATGGGTTCGCTCACCAGCCGCGGCTCCCTCAACCCGCCCACCTGGCTCGTCGTCACCTGGGGCGTGCTGATGGCGGCCGTCGCCGCCGTCCTGCTCGTCGCCGGCGGCCTGAAGTCCCTGCAGACCGCCACCATCCTGGTCGCGCTGCCCTTCGTCATCGTCATGATGCTGCTGTGCTGGGCCCTGGTGAAGGAACTCCGCACCGACCCCGGCGCCGGGCCCGTCCGCCACCACGCCCTGCACGGCATGCGGGACGCGGTCCGGGCCATGGTCGGCGACGCCATCACCGAACAGGGGACGGCCCGCCACATGAGGCCGCGCCGCGCCGCGGAGTCCGGGGGACGGGACCACGAGGACGGGCCCGGCGGCACTGCGGGCCGCCTCGGTAGGGTGGCCGCGTGACCACCACGGATGACTACGCCACGTACATCGCGAGCCTGCCCCGGGTGCTGGCCGGCGCGGCCGCCCTCTACCGCGACGCCGAAGGCAGGGTCCTGCTCGTCGAGCCCAACTACCGCGAGGGATGGGCCCTGCCGGGCGGCACCATCGAATCGGACCAGGGCGAGTCGCCGCGCACCGCGGCTCGCCGCGAGAGCGCCGAGGAGATCGGGCTCGACCTCCCCCTCGGCCGGCTGCTCGCCGTCGACTGGGTGCTGGGCATCGACCGCCCGCCGCTGGTCGCGTACGTCTACGACGGCGGTGTGCTCGACGAGGCCCAGCTCGCCTCGATCAGGCTCCAGGAGGAGGAGTTGCTCTCCTGGCGGATGGTCGACCCCGGCGAACTCACCGCCTACCTGATCGGATCGCTCGGCCTGCGCACCCAGGAGGCGTACCGGGTCGTGCAGTCGGGCGAGGGCACCGCGGAACTGGAGAACGGCCGCCGCCCGGTCGCCCCGTAAATAACACCGGGCTTACTTCGACCAGGACAGAATCAGCTGATGATCACGATGTACGCCTGGCCCAGCACTGCCGACGGGCCCGACGCCCTTCCCATGGTGCACTTCACCACCGACCAGCAGGCCGGTGGTGAAGTCACTCCGGAGGGAACCCCGGTCTGGATGTTCGACACCGCGATACGCGAGGGCGGCTGGGCCCGATTCACCGACTTCGAGGGCTGGTCCGCGCCGGCCGCCGGCTGGCAGGCCTTCTACCGCCGGGAGGACGACCTCCTCGCCGTCACCGGACCCGGATCCTGCGAGGGCTGGTACCAGGGCAACCTCGGCGCGGACGAGGACTGGGTGGCGGCCGCCGCCACCCAGCAGAGCGTGGTCCTGCTCGCCGCCCCGGTCCAGCACCCCTCGCTGTACGGCTACGCCGTGGAGGCGGGCGCCGCCTTCGCCCTGCTCGTCCCGCTCCTCGTCGTCTGACCGGCCGGCTCAGGCCAGCAGCTTGGCCTTGGCGCGGTCGAACTCCTCCTGCGTGATGTCGCCCTTGTCCTTGAGCGCGGAGAGCTTGTGCAGTTCGTCCGCGCTGCCGCCGGAGCCGGCCGTCTTCTGGACGTACTCCTTGAAGGCGGCTTCGTTCTGCTGGACCTGCTGGAGGTCCCGCTCGCCCATGCTCCGACCCCTGGCGATGAGGTAGACGAACACGCCCAGGAAGGGCACCAGGAGCACGAAGATCAGCCATCCCGCCTTTCCCCAGCCGCTGAGGGTGTGGTCACGGAAGATGTCCGTGATGACCTTGAAGAGCAGGAAGAACCACATGATCCACAGGAACAGGTACAGCATCGTCCAGAAGATGTTGAGAAGCGGGTAGTCGTCCATGCCGGACTCCGATCATGTAGCGGTATCTCATTGATACAACCGCTTCATGAGGTCCGCACGCGGAGCGATCAGTCCCGGTCCCCGGCCTCGAACGCGAGCAGCCGCACCTTGCGGTCCACCCCGCCGCCGTAGCCCGTCATCCCGCCCGACGCGCCGATCACCCGGTGGCAGGGCACGATGATTCCGACCGGGTTCTTCCCGTTGGCCAGGCCCACCGCGCGCGAGGCGTTGGGCTTGCCCAGCCTGGCCGCGAGCTCCCCGTAGGACCACGTATCGCCGTACGGGATCCGCACCAGCTGGTCCCAGACGCTGCGCTGGAAGTCGGTGCCCTCCAGGCGCAGCGGCAGGTCGAAGGCGGTGAGCTCCCCGGCGAAGTACGCGGCGAGCTGGCGCACCACCTCGGGGAAGGGCGCCTCCTCGGCGGCCACCCGCTCCCCGAAGGACTCGTCGGCGGGCCGGTGCCGTTGCCCGGTCATGTAGAGGCCGCTGAGGACCCCGTCCGTGGCGACCAGCGTCAGCGGGCCGTAGGGGCTCTCGACGACGGCGTGCCGCTTGGCGGTGTTCACGTTCATGGTGGATCGCATCGCTGGTGCTCCTCAGACGGGCAGGTGGTTGATGGGGTGGGCGTCCGTGGCCCACAGGTACTGGACGGCGTACGCACGCCAGGGCCGCCAGCCGGCCGCCCGGGCGGTCAGCGCCGACGGGGTGGACGGCAGCCCGAGCCCCTGCGCCGCCCGCCGGACCCCCAGATCGGACGGCAGGAACGCGTCCGGGTCGCCGAGCGCCCGCATCGCGATCACCTCGGTGGTCCACGGGCCGAAGCCGGGCAGCGCCGCGAGCTGCGCCCGCGCCGCCTCCCAGTCGCTGTCGAAGCCGAGCGGCAGCGAACCGTCGGCGAGCGCGGAGACCAGTGTGGTGAGGGTGGCGCGCCGGCTGCGCGGCAGGGCCAGCGACTCCGGGTCGAGCCCGGCGAGCGCCTGAGAGGAGGGGAAGAGGTGGGTCAGCCCGCCCAGCGGGTCCTCGACGGGCTCGCCGTACGCGGTGACCAGCCGGGCCGCGTGGGTGCGCGCCGCCGCGGTGGAGACCTGCTGGCCCAGCACCGCCCGCACGGCGAACTCCGCCGCGTCGACGGTACGGGGCACCCGGCGCCCGGGCGCCTTGTCCACGAGCGGGGCCAGCAGCGGATCGGAGCGCAGCTGCTCGTCGACGGCCTCGGGGTCGGCGTCCAGGTCGAGCATCCAGCGGCAGCGGCTGATGGCGATGGTGAGGTCGCGCAGGTCGGTCAGGGCGAGCCGGCAGCCGATGTGGTCGGGCTGCGGGGTAAGGGCCACCACGCCGGTGCCGTACGGCAGGCGCAGCGTGCGGCGGTAGGCCCCGTCCCGCCACTCCTCGACCCCGGGGACGGCGGTCGCGGCCAGGTGCCCGAAGAGGTTGTCGGGGTTCAGGGGTGCCCGGAACGGCAGCCGCAGGCTGATCGTCCCGGGGATCCGGGGCGGTGCGTTCCTGCTGCGGCCGGCCTTGACGGCGCGCTCCCGCAGCTCGCTCGGGGCGAGGGCGAAGACCTCGCGGACCGTGTCGTTGAAGGTGCGGATGGAGGAGAACCCGGCCGCGAAGGCGACGTCGCCCATCGGCAGCTCGGAGGTCTCGATGAGCAGCCGGGCGGTCTGGGCGCGCTGGGCCCGGGCGAGGGCGAGCGGACCGGCCCCGAGCTCGGCGTTCAGCTGTCGCTCCACCTGGCGGGTGGAGTAGCCGAGCCGGCCGGCCAGGCCCGGCACGCCCTCCCGGTCGACGACGCCGTCCCGGATCAGCCGCATCGCGCGCGCGACGGCGTCGGCGCGGGCGTTCCACTCGGGCGAACCGGGACTCGTATCGGGCCGGCACCGCTTGCAGGCCCGGAAACCGGCCTGCTGGCAGGCGGCGGCGCTGGGCAGGAAGGTCATGTTCTCGACCTTGGGCGGCACCGCGGGGCAGCTCGGCCGGCAGTAGATTCGCGTGGTCAGGACGGCGGTGAAGAACCAGCCGTCGAAGCGGGCGTCCTTCGACTGCACGGCCCTTACGCAGCGCTCGGTGTCGGTGTGCATGGCTCCAGGATCCGGGGCGCGGTCCGCGACGGCTGGCGGTTTTCCGACATCAAGCCTAGCCGTGGCCGGGGGAGGGCCGGTGGGTCGGGCCGGGCGGGGCCGGGTCCGGCGGTGGGGCGGGGGCCGTCCGGGGTAGGCATGATTTATGGCCCCTCGGCGGAACAGGAAGGCGTCCGGCGGTCTGGGCCACAAATCACGTTTTACACCCCGGACGACCCCCGCCCCACCACCGGCCCCGACCCCGCCCTCGGGAGGTCCGGCACCCCCTCCGCCACCGCGCTGGACCACCGGCATCCGGCGTCCGTCACGGGGCCCGGAAACCGCGAGCCCGCCCCCCCACCACCACCACCACGATCGGGGGCCGGTACGGGGGGCCGGGAACTGCGGAGGGGTCGGCGGTGGGGCGGGGAGTGTCCGGGGTGTAAAACGTGATTTGTGGCCCTCACCCCCGCGTCCTGCGGAACCCCGCCCCGAGGCCATAAATCATGCCTACCCCGGACACTCCCCGCCCCACCGCCGACCCCGGCCCGCACCCCGGCCCCAGCCCAGCCCGCACCCCGGCCCCCCGGTCCGGCCCCG
>NZ_BMVL01000004.1:422042-577012 GCF_014650695.1 Streptomyces avidinii
GGCCCCGGATGCCACTGGCATCCGGGGCCCTCTCGGGTACAGCTAGCGCAGCGTCGCGGCGCGGGCCTCACGGCGGTTGTGCCGGAAGGTGTTGGCCTTGCGGGTGGTCGCGAACAGCGGAATGGTCGCCGCCATCGCGATCTGCAGGGCGCAGCCGGCCTGGAGTAGCAGCTGGCCACCGGGGGCGTCGAACGCCCAGGCCGCCAGCAGCCCCATCGCGCTGATGATCCAGCACAGCATCGCCACCGCGAGAACGCCCCGCGGCTTGGGGTACTCGACCCGGCTCACCATCAGCCAGGCCACCCCGATGATCGCCAGCAGCGTCGGGACGAACGGCAGCTCCAGCAGCACGATCGAGACGACCGTCAGCGCCCCGAAGGGGCTCGGCATGCCCTGGAACATGCCGTCCTTCATCGTCACGCAGCTGAATCTCGCGAGTCTGAGCACCACCGCGAGCAGCACGACGATCGCGGCCAGCGCCGACATCTTCTGGTGTGCGTCGACGGCGACCATGCCGTAGACGAGCACGAAGTAGGCCGGAGCGAGGCCGAAGCTGATCAGGTCCGACAGGTTGTCGAGCTCGGCGCCCATCGGAGAGCTGCGCAGCTTGCGGGCCACGATGCCGTCGAAGAGGTCGAAGACCGCGGCGAGCAGCATCAGTATCACCGCCGTCGCGGCGCTGTTGCGGGCCATGCCCGATTCGCCGCTGCCGGTGAGGTGCGGGATGAGGATTCCGGTGGTGGTGAAGTACACCGCCATGAATCCGCACGTCGCGTTACCGAGGGTGAGGGTGTCCGCTATCGACAGCCGCAACGAGAGCGGCATGTCGTCCTCGGCGGACTCCTCCTCGGCAGGTTCGGGAACCCAGCCTGCGGCCGGAGTCTCAGGGTCAGTCACGGTCAATTCGTGTCACCCCCGCGGTGGTGGCCTGACCGACCTCGACCGCGACCTCGACGCCCTCGGGGAGGTAGATGTCGACGCGGGAGCCGAAGCGGATCAGACCGATGCGTTCGCCCTGCTCCACCTTGGTGCCGGCCGGCAGGTAGGGGACGATGCGACGGGCGACGGCGCCGGCGATCTGCACCATCTCGATGTCACCGAGTTCGGTGTCGAAGTGCCAGACAACGCGCTCGTTGTTCTCGCTCTCCTTGTTGAACGCCGGGACGAATCCGCCGGGGATGTGCTCCACGGACGTCACCGTGCCCGCGAGGGGTGCGCGGTTGACGTGGACGTTCAGCGGGCTCATGAAGATCGCGACCCGGGTCCGTCCGTCCTTCCACGGCATGATGCTCTGCACCACACCGTCGGCGGGCGAGATGACACGGCCCTGAGCGATCTCACGCTCGGGGTCGCGGAAGAACCACAGCATGCCCGCGGCGAGCGCGGTGGCGGGCACGGCCGCCGCGGCCCAGCGTCCGGACTTGCGGGCCCGGGTGAGGCTGAGCGCCGCGGTGGCGACGGTCGGCAGAAGCCACGGCGATGCTCCGCGCGCGAGGCGTACGCCAAGGAGGCTGTCGCGAGGTGCAGAGGTTTGGCTGTGGGGCATGGATGACCTTCGTAGCGGGTGATTGCCGCGCCGCAAACAGGGGGACGGGACGGCGGCTTTACTGGAATGCTATCGGTTGCACGCAACAACTGGGCAAGCCAGAAGCCGAGTCGATGACCGTCAGCCAGTTACTGCCAGTGATCCTTTCGCAACGAACCTATGGACGATTCGCTGTAAAAGGGACTTTCAGCCCTGCAGCCGGTACTCCTCGAGCAGGCGTCGCCCGATGATCATTTTCTGGATCTCGGCGGTACCTTCACCGATCAGCAGCATCGGGGCCTCCCGGTAGAGACGCTCGATCTCGTACTCCTTCGAGAATCCGTATCCACCGTGAATACGGAAGGCGTCCTCGACGACCTCCTTGCAGTACTCGGAGGCGAGGTACTTCGCCATCCCTGCTTCGAGGTCGTTTCGTTCCCCGGAGTCCTTTTTGCGTGCTGCATTGACCATCATCGCATGGGCGGCTTCGACCTTGGTAGCCATCTCGGCCAGCTTGAACTGAATCGCCTGGTGCTCGGCGATCGGCTTGCCGAAAGTGTGACGTTGCTGGGCATAGGAGACGCCCAGCTCGAAAGCACGCTGAGCGACACCGCAGCCACGCGCCGCCACGTTCACGCGGCCGACCTCGACCCCGTCCATCATTTGGTAAAACCCTCGGCCGGTCTGGCCGCCGAGGACCCGATTGGCCGGAATGCGCAGTCCGTCCATGATGAGCTCGGTCGTGTCGACGCCCTTGTAGCCCATCTTGTCGATCTTGCCGGGGATGGTCAGGCCGGGACGCACCTCCCCGAAGCCCGGCTCCTTCTCCACGAGGAAGGTCGTCATCGACTTGTGGGGCGCCGTGCCCTCGGGGTGTCCTTCGTCACTTCGCACCAGAACGGCCACCAGGGTGGAGCTGCCGCCGTTCGTCAGCCACATCTTCTGGCCGTTCAGGACGTACTCGTCGCCGTCCTTCACCGCCTTGGACGAGATGGCCGACACATCGGAACCCAGCGCCGGCTCGGACATCGAGAACGCGCCGCGCACCTCGCCCAGGGCCATGCGCGGAAGGAAGTGGTCCTTCTGCTCCTGCGTGCCGTGCTGCTTCAGCATGTACGCCACGATGAAGTGGGTGTTGATGATGCCCGACACGGACATCCAGCCGCGGGCGATCTCCTCCACGCACAGGGCGTAGGTGAGGAGCGACTCACCCAGGCCGCCGTACTCCTCCGGAATCATCAGGCCGAAGAGGCCGAGCTCCTTGAGGCCGTCGACGATCTGCTGCGGGTACTCGTCGCGGTGCTCGAGCTCGGTCGCGACCGGGATGATCTCCTTGTCGACGAACTCACGGACGGTCTTGAGGATCTCCCGCTGGACGTCGGTCAGCCCGGCGGTCTGGGCGAGTCGGGCCATGGCTACTTCCCCTGTTCCTTCAGCGTGGGGCGGCCGGGCTGCTCGCCGCCGCGCTCCTTGATGTACGTCTCGGTCGGGACCATCACCTTGCGCCGGAAGACGCAGACGAGGGTGCCGTCCTGCTTGTAGCCCTTGGTCTCCACGTAGACGATCCCGCGGTCGTTCTTCGACTTCGACGGAGTCTTGTCGAGGACCGTGGTCTCGCCGTAGATGGTGTCGCCGTGGAAGGTCGGCGCCACGTGCCGCAGGGACTCGATCTCCAGGTTGGCGATCGCCTTCCCGGAGACGTCCGGCACGGACATGCCGAGCAGCAGCGAGTAGATGTAGTTGCCCACGACCACGTTCTTGCCGAAGTCGGTCGTGTTCTCGGCGTAATTGCTGTCCATGTGGAGCGGGTGGTGATTCATGGTCAGCAGACAGAAGAGGTGGTCGTCGTACTCGGTGACCGTCTTTCCGGGCCAGTGCTTGTAGACCGCCCCGATCTCGAACTCTTCGTACGTGCGTCCGAACTGCATCGGGATCAGGCCTCCGGGATCTCGAACTTGGTGGTGCGCTCCATGCCCGCCGCCCGGCCCTTGCCGGCGATGACCAGGGCCATCTTGCGGCTGGCCTCGTCGATCATCTCGTCGCCGAGCATCGCGGAGCCCTTCTTGCCGCCGGCCTCCGACGTGCACCAGTCGTATGCGTCGAGGATCAGCTCGGCGTGGTCGTAGTCCTCCTGGGAGGGGGAGAAGACCTCGTTGGCCGCGTCGACCTGGCCGGGGTGCAGCACCCACTTGCCGTCGAAGCCCAGCGCGGCGGCCCGGCCGGCCACCTCGCGGTAGGCGTCCACGTCGCGGATCTGGAGGAAGGGGCCGTCGATCGCCTGGAGGTTGTGCATGCGGGCCGCCATCAGGATCCGCATCAGGATGTAGTGGTACGCGTCCGCCGGGTAGCCGGGCGGCTGCATGCCCACGACCAGGGACTTCATGTTGATCGAGGCCATGAAGTCGGCCGGGCCGAAGATGATGGTCTCCAGCCGGGGCGAGGCGGCGGCGATCTCGTCGACGTTCACCAGGCCCTTGGCGTTCTCGATCTGCGCCTCGATGCCGATCTTGCCGACCTCGAAGCCCATGGTCTTCTCGATCTGGGTCAGCAGCAGGTCCAGCGCCACGACCTGCTGGGCGTCCTGGACCTTCGGCAGCATGATGCAGTCGAGGTTCTGGCCGGCGCCCTCGACCACGGTGACGACGTCACGGTAGGTCCAGTGGGTGGTCCAGTCGTTGACGCGCACGACGCGGGTCTTGCCGGTCCAGTCGCCGTTGTTCAGCGCGTCCACGATGGTGTGGCGGGCGCCTTCCTTGGCGAGCGGCGCGCAGGCGTCCTCCAGGTCCAGGAAGACCTGGTCGGCCGGCAGGCCCTGGGCCTTCTCCAGGAACCGCGGGTTCGAGCCGGGCACCGCGAGGCAGGAGCGACGCGGGCGAAGACGGTTCACCGGGTGGACGGGCGTGGTCATGCGGGGACCTCCGTGCTTGCAACGAGTGCGTTGTCGATGTCGAGGGGGGCGAGCTTGTTGGCCTTGCGGATCTCGTCGACGATACGGCCGATGATCTCCGTGATGCCGAAGTCCTTCGGCGTGAAGACGGCGGCGACACCCGCTTCCTTGAGCGCCACGGCGTCAGCATTCGGAATGATGCCTCCGACGATGACGGGGATGTCACCCGCCCCCGCCAGTCGCAGGCGTTCCAGGACGTCCGGGACCAGAGCGCTGTGCGAGCCGGACAGGATGGACAGTCCCACGCAGTGCACGTCCTCGGCCAGCGCCGCCGCGGAGATCTCCTCCGGGGTCAGCCTGATGCCCTGGTAGACCACCTCGAACCCGGCGTCGCGGGCCCGGACGGCGATCTGCTCGGCGCCGTTGGAGTGCCCGTCCAGGCCGGGCTTGCCGACGAGCAGGCGCAGTCGGCCCGAGCCGAGCTCGTCGGCGGTACGGGTCACCTTCTCGCGGACCTCGTGCATCGGCGTACCGGGCTCGGCGGTGACGGCCACCGGGGCCGAGGAGACCCCGGTCGGGGCGCGGAACTCGCCGAACACCTCGCGCAGGGCGCCGGCCCACTCGCCGGTGGTGACACCGGCCCGGGCGCACTCCAGCGTGGCCTCCATCAGGTTCTCGGTGCCCGCCGCGGCTTCCTTGAGGCGCTCCAGCGCCTGCCGGGTGGTGGGGAAGACGAACGGGTCGCCGTTCCCCTGGCGGTCCGAGGACTCCTGGCGCTCGGCGCGCCAGCGGCCGATGCGCTCCACGGTCAGCGCCTCGACGGCGCTGTCGACCGTCATGATGGCGCCGTCGAGGTCGGCCGTGAGCGGGTTCTCCTCGGTCTGCTGGTAGCAGTTGACGCCGACGATCTTGTCCTCGCCGGCCTCGATCCGCGCCCGCCGTTCGGCGTGCGAGGAGACCAGCTCGCCCTTCAGGTACCCGGACTCGACGGCCGCCATGGCGCCGCCCATCTCCTGGATCCGGTCGATCTCGGCCAGGCAGTCGGCGACCAGGGAGTCGACTTTGGCCTCGATGACGTGGGATCCGGCGAAGATGTCCTCGTACTCCAGCAGGTCGCTCTCGTGCGCCAGGACCTGCTGGATGCGCAGCGACCACTGCTGGTCCCAGGGCCGGGGCAGGCCCAGCGCCTCGTTCCAGGCGGGCAGCTGGACGGCGCGGGCGCGGGCGTCCTTGGAGAGGGTGACCGCGAGCATCTCCAGCACGATGCGCTGGACGTTGTTCTCGGGCTGCGCCTCGGTCAGACCCAGGGAGTTGACCTGGACGCCGTAACGGAAGCGACGCTGCTTCGCGTTCTCGATGCCGTAGCGCTCCTTGGTGACCTTGTCCCAGATGCGGCCGAAGGCGCGCATCTTGCACATCTCCTCGATGAAGCGGACGCCCGCGTTCACGAAGAAGGAGATCCGGGCGACGACCTCGCCGAAGCGCTCCTCGGGCACCTGGCCCGAGTCGCGCACCGAGTCGAGGACCGCGATCGCCGTGGACATCGCGTACGAGATCTCCTGGACCGGGGTGGCCCCGGCCTCCTGGAGGTGGTACGAGCAGATGTTGATCGGGTTCCACTTGGGGATGTGGTTGACCGTGTACGCGATCATGTCCGTCGTCAGCCGCAGGGACGGCCCCGGCGGGAAGACGTGCGTCCCGCGCGAGAGGTACTCCTTGACGATGTCGTTCTGGGTGGTGCCCTGGAGCTGGGTGATGTCCGCGCCCTGCTCCTCGGCGGCCACCTGATAGAGCGCCAGCAGCCACATGGCGGTGGCGTTGATCGTCATCGAGGTGTTCATCTGCTCCAGGGGTATGTCCTGGAACAGCCGCCGCATGTCGCCCAGATGGGAGACCGGGACCCCGACCCGGCCCACCTCGCCGCGGGCGAGGATGTGGTCGGGGTCGTATCCGGTCTGGGTCGGCAGGTCGAAGGCGACCGACAGACCCGTCTGGCCCTTGGCGAGGTTGCGGCGGTACAGCTCGTTGGACGCCTCGGCCGTGGAGTGGCCGGCGTACGTCCGCATGAGCCACGGACGGTCCTTCTGGCGCTCTGTCATCTCAGGCTGTCCCTTAGGCCTTTGAACGGTCTCAGACGTTACGGAAGCGGTTGATCGCGTCGAGGTGCGTCGCGCGCAGTTCGTGGTCGCGCACGCCCAGGCCCTCCTCGGGAGCCAGCGCGAGGACGCCGACCTTGCCCTGGTGGAGGTTGCGGTGGACGTCGTAGGCGGCCTGTCCGGTGTCCTCCAGGGAGTAGACCTTCGACAGGGTGGGGTGGATCTTGCCCTTGGCGACCAGGCGGTTCGCCTCCCAGGCCTCGCGGTAGTTCGCGAAGTGCGAGCCGACGATCCTCTTGAGGGACATCCACAGATAGCGGTTGTCGTACTCGTGGTTGTAGCCCGAGGTCGAGGCGCAGGTGACGATCGTGCCGCCCTTGCGGGTGACGTAGACGCTCGCGCCGAAGGTCTCGCGGCCCGGGTGCTCGAAGACGATGTCCACGTCCTCGCCGCCGGTCAGCTCGCGGATGCGCTTGCCGAAGCGCTTCCACTCCTTCGGGTCCTGGGTGTGCTCGTCCTTCCAGAACTTGTAGCCCTCGGCGTTGCGGTCGATGACCGCATCGGCGCCCATGGCCCGGCAGATCTCGGCCTTCTCGGGGCTGGAGACCACGCAGATCGGGTTGGCGCCGCCGGCGAGCGCGAACTGGGTCGCGTAGGAGCCGAGGCCGCCGCTGGCGCCCCAGATCAGCACGTTGTCGCCCTGCTTCATGCCGGCGCCGTTGCGGGAGACCAGCTGGCGGTAGGCGGTGGAGTTGACCAGGCCGGGGGAGGCGGCCTCCTCCCAGCTGAGGTGGTCGGGCTTCGGCATCAGCTGGTTGGACTTGACGAGGGCGATTTCCGCCAGGCCGCCGAAGTTGGTCTCGAAGCCCCAGATGCGCTGCTCGGGGTCGAGCATCGTGTCGTTGTGGCCGTCCGAGGACTCCAGCTCGACCGAGAGGCAGTGGGCGACGACCTCGTCGCCCGGCTTCCAGGCGTTGACGCCGGGGCCGGTGCGCAGCACGACGCCCGCGAGGTCGGAGCCGATGATGTGGTACGGCAGGTCGTGGCGCTTGGTGAGCTCCGACAGGCGCCCGTAGCGCTCCAGGAAGCTGAAGGTGGACACGGGCTCGAAGATCGAGGTCCACACGGAGTTGTAGTTGACCGAGGAGGCCATGACGGCGACCAGGGCCTCGCCCGGGCCCAGCTCCGGCACCGGGACGTTGTCCAGGTGAAGGGACTTGCGCGGGTCCTTCTCGCGTGTCGTCAGCCCCGCGAACATCTCCGCCTCGTCCTTGTGCACGGTGATCGCGCGGTACGAGTCGGGCAGCGGCAGGGCCGCGAAGTCTGCGGCGGTGGCGGACTGCGACTGAATCGCGTCCAGGATGTCCTTCACGGTAGAGCCTCCGGCTAGCGCTGATGAGGGTGCGCTGAGGTGAACGGGGGTGCGTGGTGCAGGTGTGGTGTGCCGTCGGTCCGGCTGGTGCGGTGGTGCTGGGCGAACGCCCGTGGTGAGGCGTGCGGGTGCCTGGTGACGCAGGCAATCCGGGGCGCGTTCCGTGCCGTGTGGGCGTGGGTCGCGGGGACATCCGGACGTCTTCAACGTATGGCACCCCGTGTCACCCGGCAAGGCACCGCGTGCCAAAACTTTCTCTCATTTGCCGATTGACCTGCACCGATGAGCGATGATCGATCAGAGTTACCCGCGAGTAGGGGCAAGCCGGACAAACGAAAGCGGCCGCCCCCGGAATGGGAGCGGCCGCTGTGACGAGAGTGACTCCTACTTGGCGCGCAGCGCCTCTTCGATGGTCCGCATGACCTCGTCCAGCGGAGCATCGGTACGGGCCACCGCCACCAGCACCTCGCCCTGCGTGCGGACGGCCGCCGGCGCGGCCGGGGCCGTGCTCAGGGTGCGGCCCGCGCCGATGCCCGAACCGAAGGTCTTCCGGACGATCGAGAAGGCGTGGTCCAGCTGGGCCTCCACGTCCCCCTGGCCGCCCGCGCGCAGCCAGCGCCGCAGCACGTGGTTGTGGGCGGTGACCACCGCCGAGGCGGCCACCTCGGCCAGCAGCGGATCGTCGTTGCCGTCGTGGTGGTCCTGCTCGTCGAAGTGGGCCAGCAGGTAGCGGGTGAACAGCCGCTCGTAGCGGGCCACCGAGGCGATCTCCCGCTCCCGCAGCGCCGGCACCTCGCGGGTCAGCCGGTAGCGCTCCACCGACACCGCAGGCGAGGCGGCGTACATCTTCATGACTTCCTTGATCCCGCGGCACACCGTGTCGAGCGGGTGCTCGTGCGCCGGGGCCACGTCCAGGACGGCCTCGGCGCGGGTCAGGGTGTCGTCGTGGTCCGGGAAGATCGCCTCTTCCTTGGACCGGAAGTGCCGGAAGAAGGTCCGGCGCGCCACTCCGGCGGTCGCCGCGATCTCGTCGACCGTCGTCGCCTCGTACCCCTTGGTCGCGAAGAGCTCCATGGCCGCGGCGGCAAGCTCGCGGCGCATTTTGAGCCGCTGCGCGGCCGCCTTGGTGCCGGCCGTGCTTTCCGGCGCGTCGGAGGCCGTGGCGGCGCGGGGCGAGGTCTTGGCGGGCTGGGACATAGAGCGAAAGTACTTCATTCGTGCAGGGGAGCGCGCCTGCGGGGGGTGGGAGAGGGGTGGATGCGGGGGAGGGCCCGCACTGGGCTCGTGAGGGTTGGCCCGCCGTGAGGGTCCGGCGGGCCCGAGCAGCCCTCCCCACGCATCCGGCTCGTGGCCCGACCGATTACCGGCGGGCGGCGTACTCACGGAAACCGCGGCCGGTCTTCCGGCCCAGGCAGCCCGCCGCCACCAGGTGCTCCAGCAGCGGGGACGGGGCCAGGCCCGGGTCGCGGAACTCCTTGTGCAGGACCTTCTCGATGGCCAGCGAGACGTCGAGGCCGACCACGTCCAGGAGCTCGAACGGACCCATCGGGTAGCCGCCGCCCAGCTTCATCGCCGCGTCGATCCGGTCGATGTCGGCGTAGTGCTCCTCGACCATCTTGATCGCGTTGTTGAGGTACGGGAACAGCAGGGCGTTCACGATGAAGCCGGCCCGGTCGCCGCAGTCCACCGGGTGCTTGCGCACCTTCACGCAGATCTCGCGGACCGTGGCGTGCACGTCGTCGGCCGTCAGGACGGTCCGGACCACCTCGACCAGCTTCATCGCCGGGGCCGGGTTGAAGAAGTGCATGCCGATCACGTCCTGCGGACGCGAGGTCACGCGGGCGATCGCGATCACCGGCAGCGAGGAGGTGGTGGTGGCCAGCACCGCACCCGGCTTGCAGACCTTGTCCAGGGTCGCGAACAGCTCCTGCTTGACCGCGAGGTCCTCGGCGACGGCCTCCACGGCCAGGTCCACCTCGGCGAAGGCGTCCAGCGAACCGGCCGGGGTGATCCGGTCCAGGGTCTGCGCGGCGCCCTCCTCGGTCAGGCGGCCCTTGGACACCGCACGGCCCAAGGACTTCCCGATCGCGGCCTTCGCGGCCTCCGCCTTCTCCTGGCTGCGCGCGGCGAGCACCACGCCGTAGCCGGCCTGCGCGAAGACCTGGGCGATCCCGCTCGCCATGGTCCCCGAGCCGGCCACGCCGACGGAGCCGACGGGACGGCCCGCGCCGACCAGGGACCCGTCGAGCGGGGTCTGGAGGTCGCGGACGATCACCGAGCTGCCCGGTGCCTCGTACGTGTAGAAGCCGCGGCCGGACTTCTGCCCGGTCAGGCCGGCCTCGGAGAGCTGGCCCAGGATCGGGGCCGGGGCGTGCAGCCGGTCGCCGGAGGAGGTGTACATGGCCTCCAGGACGGTACGGGCGGTGTCCACGCCGATCAGGTCGAGCAGCGCGAGCGGGCCCATGGGCAGACCGCAGCCGAGCCGCATCGCCGCGTCGATGTCCTCGCGGGAGGCGTACCGGGCCTCGTACATGGCGGCGGCCTGGTTGAGGTAGCCGAAGAGCAGGCCGTCGGCGACGAAACCGGGCCGGTCGCCGACCGCGACGGGCTCCTTGCCGAGCGCGCGGGCCAGTTCGGTGACGGCCTGGACGGCCGGCGGGGCGGTGAGGACGCAGGAGACGATCTCGACCAGCTTCATGGCCGGGACCGGGGTGAAGAAGTGCAGGCCGACCACGCGCTCGGGACGCAGGGACTCGGCGGCCAGCCGCGTCACCGACAGGGCGTTGGTGCCGGTGGCCAGGATCGTGTCGGGCCGGACGATCGCGTCGAGCTCGCGGAACACCTGCTGCTTGATCTCGTACGACTCGGGCACGACCTCGATGACGAGATCGGCCTCGGCGGCCGCGCCCAGGTCCGTGAACGTACGGAAGCGGGCGAGCACGTCCGCCCGCTCCTGCTCGGTGAGCCGCTCCCGGGCGACGGAGCGCGCGGTGGCCGCGGCGAGGGCGGTCGCGGCCCGGTGGGCGGCGGCCTCGCTGATGTCGATGCCGATGACCTCGCGGCCGGCCCGGGCGAGGACCTCGGCGATGCCGGTGCCCATCGTGCCGAGGCCGACGACTGCGATGGTCTGGAGGGTGGGCTGACTGGACTGACGGTCCATCGAGGGACTCCAGTGGAAGAGGGTGACGACTGAGGGGCGCGCGGCGCACGGCGCGCGCGGATGCCGTACGGAAGAGCCGTGCGGTGAAAGGGCCCGTGGTGAGGGAGCCCGGGAAGGGGAGCCCGCGGGGAGCAGCTCCCCGGGGCGAGAACGGCGGAACCCTGTCCCGGGGTCTCACCGTGAAGAACGAACCGACCGGCACGAGGCGGCTGCGTCACCAGGCCGCCCTCGTACGTGTTGCAACGACAGTAACTCGCCGGTAACTGGTCCGCCAGAGCTGGGAGATGTGACCTGTGCCGCCGAAATGTACCGATCATCGATCATCGATCAACCGGCTGTCGTCGATGTCCCGAAACCCGGCGCGGCGACCGCTGTGTCCCCCTAGGGTGGCCGGGTGAACGACGTGCTGGAGCGCCTGAGGGCGGAGGCGGGACCGTCACCCGAGTACGAGGTGCTGCTCACGGCCGCCCCCGACGCCCTGGCCGCGTCCCTGACCTCGGCCGGACTTCCGCTGTGGGCCCGCGAGCTGGCCGCCTACCGGCTGGGCCTCGCCGGCGACCGCCGCGCCTTCGAATCCCTCGTACTGCTCCTCAATCACCGGGACCCGGCCCGTTGCTCGGCCGCCGCGGAGGCGCTGGCCGTCCTGGACGACCCGCGCACCGCCCGCGCGGCGGCGGCCCTCGCCACCAACGGCCTGCGCACCGCCTACGCCCTGCAGCCCGTCCGGCTGCTCACCGCCCTGCGCGCCCCCGAGTCCGTACCGGCCCTGATGGCCACCCTCGGGCGGCTGCTGTCCCCGCACGACCCGTACTGGCGGGTGGCCCTGGCCTGCGTCGAGGGGCTCGGCGCCCTCGCCGACCCGCGCGCCCGCGAACTCCTCACCCGCGCCCAGTCCCACCCCCGGCTCGCGGTGGCGGCGACGGCTGCGCTCCGCCGACTGGGCTGAGGGCCCGTACGGGATCACCCGACGGGCCCGGCCCAGCAAGGTCAGCCGCGGAAGCCGAGCATGCCGTGCAGGGCCGCGCCGCCCGCCGACGGGGGCACGGCACGGGTCGCCGTGGCCGGCTTCGGGGCCGGCTGGGCGGGGCAGGTGGCGTCCGAGGCCCGGCCCGTCGCCAGGTAGGCCGCCACCTTTTCGTCCAGGCACTTGTTGCCGCTCAGGGCGATGCCGTGGTTGCCGCCGCCCTCCTCGACCACCAGGGCCGAACCCGACAGCTTCTCCCGCATGCTGAGCGCCCCTTCGAACGGGGTCGCCGCGTCCTCCGTCGCCTGGAGCAGCAGGGCCGGCGGGAGATCCGCGTTGGTCACGTCGGGCGCCCGCAGCGCCTCCGTCGGCCAGAACGCGCACGGCGCGTTGTACCAGGCGTTGTTCCAGGTCATGAACGGCGCCTTGGCGTGGGTCCGCCACATGTCCGCGCGCCACTGGTTCCAGTCCTTGGGCCAGGCCGAGTCCCGGCACTGCACCGCCGTGTAGACGCTGTAGCCGTTGCCCGCAGAGGGCTCCACCGCGCCGAACCGCTCGTAGGCGGCCACCAGCGGCTTCGGGTCCTTGCCCACCGCGTACGCTGCGAAGGCCTCCGCGAGGTTCGGCCAGTAGCCGTTGAAGTAGCCGCCCGGCATGAAGGTGTCCTCCAGCTCCGCCGCACCGACCTTGCCGCCGGCCGGGGTCTCGCGCAGCGCGTCCCGCATCGCGTACCAGCGCCGCTCGACCGCCGCCGGGTCGGCGCCGAGGTGGTACGTGGCGTCGTACTGGGCGACCCAGGCCAGGAAGGCCTTGTGGCGGGCGTCGAAGGCGAGGTCCTGGGCGAGGTTGTCCTCGTACCAGACCCCGCCCGGGTCGACCACGGAGTCCAGGACCAGGCGGTGCACCCGGCCCGGGTGCAGCTTGGCGTACACCGCGCCCAGGTAGGTCCCGTAGGAGTAGCCGAAGTAGCTGATCCGCTCCGCGCCGAGGGCGCCGCGCAACGCCTCGATGTCCCGGGCGGCCGAGACGGTGTCGATGTACGGCAGCACGTCCGCGTGCTTGGTCCCGCAGGACTCGGCGAAGGACCGCACCCGGTCCAGGTTGGCCCGCTCGGTCGCCTCGTCCAGCGGCACCGAGTCCGGCCGGACGGGCTTGAAGTGGCCGGCCGCGCAGTCCAGGGTCGGCTCGCTCCTGCCCACGCCCCGGGGGTCGAAGCCGATCACGTCGTACTGGGCGGCCACCTCCTTGGGGAGGGCGGAGGCGATGTACCCGGCCAGGCTGCGGCCGCTGCCGCCCGGGCCGCCGGGGTTGACCAGCAGCGGGCCCTGGGAGGTGGGGCCGGTGTGGGGGACCCGGGTCAGGGCGAGGGTGATCTGCCGGCCGCCCGGGCGCGCGTGGTCGAGGGGCACCTTGAGGGACGCGCACTGGAGCGTGGGGTACCGCGGGGTCGTGCAGCCCGTCCAGCGCAGGGCCGCCCGCGCCGGCGCCGAGGCTGCCGGATCGGCCGCGGTGGCGGGCGCGGCCGTGACCGGGCTCGCGAGTGCGGCGGCGACGGTGGCGGCGACGCTGGAGATCGACAGCAGGACAGCGGCGCGCTTCTTCAAGGGGTGGAGCATGGGGCCTCCCAGCCGAGGGTTCTGGGCGGAATCGTCCCGGAAACCACGCCCGGAAGGCGGTATTGCGCTGTGGATTGGCCCGATGTGATGACCGTTCAGGCGGCGCCGGATGTCACAGGAGGCTGAGCTGGGTGGCTCCGGCGGGCGCCGGGTCGTCCGGCCGCTCCGGGGTGACGATCCTGCGCGCCGCGCCCCGACGGGCCGGGCCGATGCCGAATTCGGCCGCCAGTTCGTGGACTTGGCGGGTGATCCGGCGCTGGTACCAGGTGGGCGCGTACGACCCGCCCGCGTACATCCGCTCGTACCGTGGGACCAGGTGGGGGTGGTGGGTGCCCAGCCAGGCCGTGAACCACTCGCGCGCTCCGGGCCGCAGATGGAGTACCAGGGGTGTCACGAAGGTCGCGCCGGACTCGGCCACGGCGCGCACGGTCGTCCGCAGCTGCTCCGGGGAGTCCCCGAGGAAGGGGATCACCGGTGCCATCAGCACCCCGCACTCGATCCCGGCGTCGGTGAGGGCCCGTACGGCGGCCAGCCGGGCGGCGGGGGAGGGGGTGCCCGGCTCGACGCTCCGCCAGAGACCCGGGTCGGTGAAGCCGACGGAGACCGAGATGCCGACCTCGGTGACGCCCGCCGCCTCCCGCAGGAGGGGGAGGTCGCGCAGCATCAGCGTGCCCTTGGTGAGGATCGAGAAGGGGTTGGCGTGGTCGCGCAGCGCCTCGATGATCCCCGGCATCAGCCGGTAGCGGCCCTCGGCGCGCTGGTAGCAGTCCACGTTGGTGCCCATGGCGATGTGCGCGCCGGACCAGCGGGGCGAGCCGAGTTCGCGGCGCAGCAGCTCGGGGGCGTTCGTCTTGACGACGATCTGCGAGTCGAAGTCGATGCCGGTGTCGAGGTCGAGATAGCTGTGGGTCTTGCGGGCGAAGCAGTACACGCAGGCGTGACTGCATCCGCGGTACGGGTTCACGGTCCATTCGAACGGCATGCGCGAGGCACCGGGCACCCGGTTGACGATCGACCGCGCGCGTACTTCGTGGAAGGTGATCCCCCGGAACTCGGGGGTGTCGACGGTGCGGGTCACGACGGCGTCGGCCCCGAAGAGCGCGGCGGGGCCGCCGGGGCCCCCGGTCAGATTCTCCCAGCGCATGGTGCCTCCTCGATGGTTCACCCGCGAGAATAGAACACATGTTCCCATGATCGTGCGGGAAGGCCCTGAGCAGGCGCGATGCCCGGTGATCCGCTACTGGGGCAAGCAGGGGCCTCTCCACCGGCCGGACGCGACGCTCGTGAGCGCCGACGCCGTCGACGTCGTCGCCCGGCTCGAGGAAGAGTCCGACGTGCCGTTGCGCTCGCACGGCAGCCTCGCGATGAACCGGGCGCTGATGGCGGCCGGCCTGGTCGACTGAGCCGTACGGCGCGCGGGTCCTGGCCGCCGGCGGCCGCCGGGGCCGGATTTGGGCGCCCGGCCCGGAGGTGGTTGGCTTCGGCCTGACGAGCGGACACAACTGCTGGAGGAACAGCTATGGCGCAGGTCGAGGCCACCACGGAGCGGATCATCGCGGCTGACGCGGAGACCGTGTTCGACGCGCTGGCGGACTACACCGGGACCCGCGGGAAGCTGCTGCCCGAGCACTTCAGCGAGTACGAGGTGCACGAGGGCGGCGACGGCGAGGGCACCCTGGTGCACTGGAAGCTCCAGGCCACCAGCAAGCGCGTACGCGACTGCCTGCTGGAGGTCACCGAGCCCACCGACGGCCAGCTGGTGGAGAAGGACCGCAACTCCTCCATGGTCACCACCTGGGTGGTCACCCCCGCCGGTGAGGGCAAGTCCAAGGCCGTGGTCACCACCGTGTGGAACGGCGCCGGCGGCATCGGCGGCTTCTTCGAGCGGACCTTCGCGCCCAAGGGCCTCGGCCGGATCTACGACACCGTGCTGGAGAACCTGGCCACCGAAGTGGAGCGCTGAGCAACGGCGTTGACGGTGGGGCCGGGGAAGCGGCCTCACCGGATCGGGTGAACTCGGCCGCTCGGGGGAAGGCAGCCCGCGCGCCGCGCCGGGGTGCGAGCCCCACGGTCACCGGGGCCCCCGGCGGCTAGGGTGGGCTCCTGAGCGCAACCGACCGCCCGGGGGCCCGATGAAGATTCTCATCTCCGCCGACATGGAAGGCGCCACCGGCGTCACCTGGCCCGCGGACGTGCTGCCCGGAACCCCGCAGTGGGAACGCTGCCGCGCGATGTTCACCTCCGACGTCAACGCCGCCGTACTCGGTTTCTACGACGGCGGGGCCGAGCAGGTCGTCATCAACGAGGCGCACTGGACCATGCGCAACCTGCTGCTGGAGAAGCTCGACGCCCGCGCCGAGATGCTCACCGGCCGCCACAAGACCCTCTCCATGGTCGAGGGAGTCCAGCACGGCGACGTCGACGGTGTCGCCTTCATCGGTTACCACACCGGAGCCGGCTCCGAAGGGGTCCTCGCCCACACCTACCTCGCCAACTCCATCACCGGGGTCTGGCTCAACGGGATGCGCGCCAGCGAGGGGCTGCTCAACGCCCACGTCGTCGCCGAGTACGGTGTCCCCGTCATCCTGGTCACCGGCGACGACCTCACCTGCGTCGACGCCGCCGGATACGCCCCGGGCGCCGCGACCGTCGCCGTCAAGGACCACGTCTCGCGCTACGCCGCCGTGTGCCGGACCCCGGCCCGCACCGCCGCCGACATCAGGGCCGCCGCCAAGGAGGCCACCGCCCTCGCCGTACGCCACGCCCCGGTCCGCGGCGGCCCCTTCACCGTGGAGCTGGAGTTCGACGCCGCCCACCTGGCGATGGCCGCGACGGTGGTCCCGGGCGTGGAGCGGAGCGGGGAACGCAAGGTCGCGTACAGCACCGGCACGATGTACGAGGGGATCCGGGCCTTCAAAGCGGTCACGACGGTCGTCTCGGCGGCCGTGGAGGAGCAGTATGGCTGACATGTGCGCAATCAACGCCGAGGGCCCCGCCGGTGCCGTCGACGCGGCGGACCGGTTGGACGCGGTGGCCGTGGCGGACCGGGCCGACGCGGTGGACGGGACGGCTCTCGACGAGGCCGTGGAATTCACCTCCGGTCTCATCAGGATCGACACCACCAACCGGGGCGGCGGCGACTGCCGCGAGCGCCCCGCCGCCGAGTACGTCGCCGAGCGGCTCGCCGCCGCCGGTCTGGAACCGCTCCTGCTGGAGCGCAGCCCGGGCCGCACCAACGTGGTCGCCCGGATCGAGGGCACCGACCCCTCGGCCGAGGCCCTCCTCGTCCACGGCCACCTCGACGTCGTGCCCGCCGAGGCCGCCGACTGGAGCGTCGACCCCTTCTCCGGCGAGGTGCGGGACGGCGTGGTCTGGGGGCGCGGCGCCGTCGACATGAAGAACATGGACGCGATGGTGCTGGCCGTCGTACGGGCCTGGGCGCGCGCGGGAGTGAAGCCGCGCCGGGACATCGTGATCGCGTACACCGCAGACGAGGAGGACAGCGCGGTCGACGGCTCCGGCTTCCTCGCCGACCGGCACCCGCACCTCTTCGAGGGCTGCACCGAGGGCATCAGCGAGTCCGGCGCCTTCACCGTGCACACCGGCCCCGGCGGCCACGCCCTCTACCCGATCGCGGCGGGGGAGCGGGGCACCGCCTGGCTGAAACTGACCGCGCACGGCACCGCCGGGCACGGCTCGAAGCCCAACCGGGCCAATGCCGTCAGCCGGCTCGCCGCCGCCGTCGCGCGGATCGGGGCGTACGAATGGCCGGTGCGGCTCACCGATACCGTCACTGCCTGCATCACCGAACTCGCCGCGCTGCAGGGCCTGTCGGTGGACCCGCGCCACCTGGATCCCGGCTTCGACCTCGACGAGCTGCTCGACCGGCTCGGCCCGGCGGGAGCCCTGGTCCGGGCGACCGTCCGCAACAGCGCCAACCCGACCATGCTCAGCGCAGGTTACAAGCTCAACGTGATCCCCGAGCACGCCACCGCCTATGTCGACGGCCGGACCGTGCCCGGCGGCGAGGCCGAGTTCGCCGGCACCCTCGACGCCCTCACCGGCCCCGATGTGCGCTGGGAGTTCCACCACCGGGAGGTCGCCCTCCAGGCCCCCGTGGACGGGCGGACGTACGGGATCCTGCGCGAGTCGGTCGAGCGGTTCGACCCGGCCGGGCACGTGGTGCCCTTCTGCATGGCGGGCGGCACCGACGCCAAGCAGTTCTCCCGCCTCGGCATCACCGGCTACGGCTTCTCCCCCCTCAAGCTGCCGCCCGGTTTCGACTACTGGGCCCTCTTCCACGGCGTGGACGAGCGGGTCCCCGTGGAGGCCCTGCACTTCGGGGTCCGCGTCCTCGACCACGCGCTGCGGACCCTGTGAGCGGGGCCCGGTGATGGTGGCGACGACCCGGCCCTACGGCAGCTGGCCCTCGCCCATCGACGCGGGGCTCGCCGCCTCCCTCGACGGGCGGCCCGAGTACCTGGGCACGGTCGGCCCCGAGGTGTGGTGGACCGAACCCCGGCCCGAGGAGGCCGGCCGCCGCACCCTGGTCCGCCGCCGCCTCACCGCCACCGGGCCCGAGATCACCGAACTGCCCGCCCCGTGGAACGTGCGCAGCCGCGTCACCGAGTACGGCGGCCTGCCCTGGGCCGGGGCGGAGCGGCCCACCGGCGGCCCCCTGCTGGTCTTCGTCCACTTCGCCGACCAGCGGCTGTACGCCTACGAACCCGACGCGCCCGGCGGTCCCGCCCCGCGGCCCCTCACCCCGGTCTCCCGGACCGGCGGGGGCCTGCGCTGGGCCGACCCGGTGCTGCGCGGCGACGAGGTCTGGTGCGTGCTGGAGGAGTTCACCGGGCCCGCGCCGACCGATGTGCGCCGGGTACTGGCCGCCGTACCGCTGGACGGCTCGGCGGCGCGGGCGCGCGGCGCCGTGCGGGAGCTGACGGACGACCGGTACCGCTTCACCACCGGTCCCCGGCTCTCCCCGGACGGCCGGCGTGCCGCCTGGCTGGTGTGGGACCACCCGCGGATGCCCTGGGACGGTACGGAGCTCCGGGTCGCCGAGGTCACCGGGGACGGGCGACTGGCCGACGTACGGACCGTGCTCGGCGGCCCCGACGAGGCCGTCGCCCAGGTCGAATGGACGGCCGAGGAGACCCTCCTCGCGGTCAGCGACCGCGGCGGCTGGTGGAACCCGTACGGCGTGGACCCGCGGACCGGTTGGGCGGTGAACCTCTGCCCGCGGGAGGAGGAGTTCGGCGGCCCGCTGTGGAAACCGGGGCTGCGCTGGCTCGCACCGATCCCCGGGGACACCCCGCACGCCGCGGGCTCGGGGGCCGGCCTCGTCGCCGTCCTGCACGGGCAGGGCTCGCCGGTGCTCGGCATCCTCGACCCGGAGAGCGGCGACCTGGTGGACGCCGCCGGGCCGTGGACCGCCTGGCAGCCCACCCTCGCCGTGCACGGCACCCGGGTGTACGGGGTCGCCGCCAGCCCGCGCAGCGCGTACGAGGTGGTCGAGCTGGACACCGCCACCGGGCACGCCCGGGCGGTCGGCGACCGGCGACCGGACCCGGTCGACCCGGCCTACTATCCGGAGCCGCAGAGCCGCACCTTCCTCGGCCCCGACAACCGGCAGATCCACGCGCACGTCTACCCGCCGCACCACCCGGCCGTCCGGGCCGCCGCCGACGAACTGCCCCCGTACGTGGTCTGGGCGCACGGCGGACCCACCGACCACGTGCCGCCCGTACTCGACCTGCACATCGCGTACTTCACCTCGCGCGGCATCGGGGTGGTCGAGGTGAACTACGGCGGTTCCACCGGGTACGGCCGTGCCTACCGCGAGCGGCTGCGCGAGCAGTGGGGCGTGGTGGACGTGGAGGACTGCGCGGCTGTGGCCCGCGCACTGGCCGCCGAAGGCACCGCCGACCCCGCCCGGCTCGCCATCCGCGGCGGCAGCGCGGGCGGTTGGACGGCCGCGGCCTCGCTGGCCGCCACCGACCTGTACGCCTGCGCCGCGATCATCTACCCGGTGCTGGACCTGCTGGGCTTCGCCGAGGAGACCCACGACCTGGAATCCCGCTACATCGAGAGCCTGGCCGGGCCGCCGCAGACCCTGGCGCTGCTCAGCCGCGAGCGTTCCCCGGTGGCCCGGGCCGACGCGATCACGGCCCCCTTCGTCCTGCTCCAGGGGCTGGAGGACCCGGTGTGCCCACCGGCCCAGGCGGAGCGGCTGCTCGCCGCGCTGCGGGACCGGACGGTGCCGGTGCCGCACGCGTACGTGACCTTCGAGGGCGAGGGCCACGGCTTCCGCCGAGCCGACACGATGATCCGCGCGCTGGAGGCCGAACTGTCGCTGTACGCGCAGGTTTTCGGCATCGACCGCACCGACGTCCCGCGGCTGGAACTGAACGGTTAGGCCGTCTCTTTCGGATCTTGTCGGCCGAGCCCGCGGTGTCCGGTGCCGTGGATCGCAAAGCGGAGGGTCGTCCTTGTACTGGACGTACCGGGGCGGGCCCGACAACGCAGCGAGGTGCGGTGCCGGGCGCTGCGGGCCCGGCAGGATCCGGAAGAGACGGCCCAGGGGGCGATGCCCGCGACCGCCGCGATGACGGCGAGGGATGCCCCGCAGGCGGCCATCGCGGCGGCCGGCAGCCGGAGCGGTGGCATACGCCGGACGGCGGCGAGACCGGAGGGAGGGGGTGGCAGCCCCGCCCGAACGGCCTCGGCGCCGCAACGCCCACGCCGCCGGGTGCGGCGCCGGCCTCGCCCGAAGTCGATCACTCCGAACGAAGCCATACCCGCAGCGGACCGATGGGGGTGAAGCCGGCCCGGACCGCCGCCTCCAGGTCCTCCCCGTGCTCGTAGCCGACCACGTCGAGCTCCGGCCACCGGGCGGCGACCGCGTCGAGGACCCCCGCCCAGGCGGCCCCGAACAGGTTGGACACGCCGACCACGCCCCCGCCGGTGCTCGCGACGGCCCCGGCGACGATCCGGCCGCCGGCGCGACCGGCCAGGAAGACGATCCCCTCGCCGAGCAGGGCGGGCCGGAACGGCCCGTCGCCCTCGATGCCTTCCCCGCCGTCGAAGGCTGCCTCCCATGCCGCCAGCTCCTCGGCGCCCGAGACCTCGGACCACTCCGGCTCGCCCGCCTCCGGCTCGGGGAGCGGCGCCCCGGCCGGCCGATGGATCCACTGCGCTTCGAACAGCACCTCGAAGCCCGCCCCGGCCAGATCGAGATCGGCGAAGCTGTCCTTCACCGAGCATCCGGGGGAGTCGGTGTCGACCCCCAGGAGCACGCGCGCGGCCGGTACGCCCGGCTCCAGGGTCACGGCATCGGGATACATCGGCGGGGTCCGCCGCGCGCTGAACCAGAGCTGCTCGCCGTCGTACCACGGCGACAGCCCGTGCGCCCGGCAGACCGCATCGCACCACGCGGCGTTGTTCAGCGCGGCCCGGCGGAGCAGCGTCGTTCCCGTCTCGTCCGTGATCACGCGGCTGATGCTGCCACACACGGGGCAACGGCCCGGCCATCAGGCCGATGCGACCGTCGGATTACCATTGCGACCACGACCTGCGCGAGCAGCGCGAGGACCGGTGCCGGCTCGATGCCATGAGTGCGCTGATCGTGGATCTGGTGGAGGACTACGGGGGCCGGTGACGCGGCGGAGCGGGCCGGGCCGCGGGAGGGTTCGTAGCCTGGGGGGATGACCTTTTCGAGCTATCTCCGGGAGGGCGACCGCGTGGGCCTGCGGCCCTTTCGGCTCGCCGACGGCCCCGAGTTCACCGCACGCGTGCACGAGAGCCGGGACCTCCACCACCCTTGGCTGTCGCCGCCCGCCACCATCGAGGCGTACGAGCCCTACGCGGCCCGGCTGACCGAGGGCGAGGGGCGCGTCGGGTTCCTCGTGTGCGAGCGGGAAACCGGAGGCATCGCCGGGTTCGTCAACGTCAACAACATCGTCCACGGGGCCTTCCGGTGCGGGGCCCTGGGCTACGGGGCCTTCGCGCACGCCGCGGGGCGGGGGCTCTTCCGCGAGGCCCTCGGCCTCGTCCGCGCGCACGCCTTCGCCCCCGCGGCGGACGGTGGTCTCGGGCTGCACCGGCTGGAGGCCAACATCCAGCCCGGCAACACCGCCTCCATCGCCCTCGTGCGCGGCGGCGGCTTCCGCCTGGAAGGGCTCTCCCCGGACTTCCTGTTCGTCGACGGGGCCTGGCGCGACCACGAGCGGTGGGCCGTCACCGCGGAAATGCCGGCCCCCGAGGGCCCGCATCGCACAGGATGAGGGCATGCGAACCCTCGTGCTCCTCGACGCCCCCTCCAACCTCGGCCTGCGCCCGCCCGCGCCGGGCGCCGTCCCGGGTGTCTACAAGCTCGCCGGGGCCCTGCGCGAACAGGGACTGCTGGCCCGGCTCGGTGCCCGCGAGGGCGGGGTGGTGGTGCCGCCGCGCTACGACCGCGGCGACTGGCGGGAGGGCGACGGCGTGTTCCACGCCGAGGCCCTCGCCGCGTACACCGTCACCCTCGCCGACCGGATCGAACGGCACCTGCGGGCCGGGGAGTTCCCCGTCGTGCTCGGCGGCGACTGCTCCATCCAGCTCGGCGCGGCCCTCGCGATGCGTCGCCTGGGGCGCTACGGACTCGCCGCCATCGACGGCTCCGCCGACTTCCGCCACCCCGGCAACGCGGCCGTGAACGGGCCCGTGGGCGCGGCCGGCGGCGAGGAGCTCGCCCTCTCCACCGGGCGCGGCCAGGCCGACCTGTCGGACCTGGAGGGGCTCTCGCCGTACCTGCGCGACGAGGACGTGCGTCTCTTCGGGCTGCGCGACGGCGACCAGGACCTTCCCGAGCTGCACGCGGCCGGGATCTCCGTCGCCACCGTCGGGGAGATCCGTCGACGCGGCGCGGGACCGGTGGCGCGGGCGGCGCTGGACGGGCTGCACCCGCCGGACACCGCCGGGTTCTGGGTGCACCTGGACGCCGACGTGCTGGACCCGTCCGTCATGCCGGCCGTGGACAGCCCCGACCCCGGCGGTCTGGTCCCCGACGAACTGGCCGAACTCCTCGCCGTGCTGGTGCGCTCGCCGCGCTGCGCCGGGATCAACGTCACCATCTACGACCCGGACCTGGACCCGGAGGGGCGTGCGGGCGCCCTCCTCGCCGATCTCGTGGCCGGTGCCTTCGCCTGACGAGCTCGTCAGGGCGCGTCCCCCTGGGCGGGCTTTGCGTAATCCTGACCGGTGGTCCTCCGCGGAACCCCTGTGCACCGGCCCCCGCGGCGTGTTCCATTTCCTCATGGCCACCACTGTCCGACGCGCCGTACTGACCCTCCCCGCAGCCTCGTTGGGCTCGGACAACCCGCTGCCCGCCCTGCGCGCGCCCGACGAGGTGCACACGCTGGACGAGCGTGCGCGCGAGGGGATGCCGCGCGACATGGCGCGGCAGATCGGCTACGAGCCACTGCGCTCGCTGCTGCCCGTACGGATCCGGGACGGGTACGGACGGGAGCGCGCGGAGCGGGAGTTCGAGTCGGTCGTCATCGAGAACGACCACCTGCGGGTCACCGTGCTGCCGGGGCTCGGCGGGCGCGTCCACTCACTCGTGCACCTGCCGACCGGGCGTGAACTCCTGTACCGCAACCCGGTGTTCCAGCCAGCCAACTTCGCGCTCAACGGCGCCTGGTTCTCCGGCGGCATCGAGTGGAACACCGGCGCGACGGGGCACACCACCCTCTCCTGCGCCCCGCTGCACGCCGCACTCGTCCCGGCCCCGGACGGGGGCGTGATGGTCCGGCTGTGGGAGTGGGAGCGCCTGCGCGACCTGCCCTTCCAGGTGGACCTGTGGCTGCCGGAGGAGTCGGAGTTCCTCTACGTCGGCGTCCGCGTGCGCAATCCGCACGAGCGGCCCGCCCCCGTGTACTGGTGGTCGAACATCGCCGTCCCGGAGGACCCCGGCACCCGGGTGCTCGCCCCCGCGGACGAGGCCTGGCACTTCGGGTACGAGCGCGCGCTGCGCCGGATCCCGGTACCGGAGTGGGAGGGCGCGGACCGCACGTACCCGCTGCGCGGCGAGTACCCGGCCGACTTCTTCTACGAGGTCCGCAGCGGGGCCCGGCCCTGGATCGCCTCGCTGGACGCCGCCGGGCGCGGGCTGGTGCAGACCTCCACCGCGCGGCTGCGCGGGCGCAAGCTGTTCGTGTGGGGCGCGGGCGGGGGCGGCCGGCGCTGGCAGGAGTGGCTCACCGAGCCGGGGACGGGCGGCTACGCCGAGATCCAGGCCGGGCTGGCCCGGACCCAGCTGGAGCACGTACGGCTGGAGGGCGGCGCGGAGTTCAGCTGGCTGGAGGCGTACGGGGCGCTGTCGGCGGAGCCGGCGCAGGTGCACGGCGCGGACTGGGCGGCGGCCCGCGGCGCGGCCGAGGGGGCGCTGGACGCCGTACTGCCGCGGGAGCGGGTGGACGCGGCGTACGAGGCGTGGCGCGGCTGCGCCGACACCGAACCGGGAGAGCGGCTGGCGCAGGGCTCGGGCTGGGGCGCACTGGAGGTGCTGTGCGGGGGCATCGAACTGCCGGGCACCCCCTTCGAGGAGTCCACGCTCGGGGAGGAGCAGGAGCCGTGGCTCCAGCTGTGGCGCACGGGTGTCCTGCCCCTTCCGCGCCGGGTGGTCCCGCCGGGGCCGAGCCTGGTCGCCGCGCACTGGCGGGACATGCTGGAGACGGCCCCGGCGGATCCGCTGACCGAGTACCACCTGGGCGTGGCCCAGTGGCATGCCGGGGACGTGGCCCAGGCGGTACGCAGCTGGGAGCGCGGGCTGGCGCTGGCCCCCTCGCGGTGGCCGCTGCTGCGGTGCCTGGCGGTGGCGGACGCCCTGGCAGGTGACGCGGAGCGGGCGGCCGACGGATTCGTGGCGGCCTTCGAGGACCTGGTCGTGGAGAGCCGCGGCGGCGAACCGTGGACGGCCGCGGAGTCGGCGCTCGGCCGGGAGGCGATGGCCGCCCTCCTCGCGGCGGGCCGGCTGCCGCAGGCCCGCGCCGTCTGGGACCGCCTGCGGCCGGCGTCGCGCGAACAGGGCCGCTTCCGGCTGCTCGCGGCCCGGCTGCTCGCGGCGGAGGGCCATGTGCGGGCGGCTCGGCGGGTCTTCGAGGACGGCTTCGAACTCCCGGACCTCCGGGAGGGCGAGGAGACCCTGGCCGAGGTCTGGTCCACCCTCACGGACTGCCCCCTGCCGTCCCGCTACGACTTCCGCATGCGGCCGCCGGGCACGATCCCGGGCACGGTCGCGGACAAGGTCCCGGACCGGGCCCCGGACATGGCCTAGGGGGTCAGACCCGGCACAGGATCTCGGCGTTCAGGACCGAGAACCACGCGTCGGGGTCCGCGCCCCAGGTGTGCCAGGACTCGGCGACGGCCGTCAGGTCCCGGGCCGTGGTGTGGCCGCCGCGGGTGGCGATGGCCGCGTACGCGGAGGCCCGGGTGCGGTCCGCCCACAGGGCCGACCACCAGGCGGTCTCCTCCGGGGTGGCGAAGCACCAGGCCGATGCCGAGGAGGTGACGTCCGTGAAACCGGCCTTGCGGGCCCAGGCCCGCAGGTGGCGGCCCGCGTCCGGTTCGCCGCCGTTGGCGCGGGCCACCCGCCGGTACAGGTCCAGCCAGTCGTCCAGGCCCGGCACGGCCGGGTACCAGGTCATCGCCGCGTAGTCGGCGTCGCGCGCGGCCACGATCCCGCCCGGCCGGCACACCCGTCGCATCTCGCGCAGTGCCTGCACCGGATCGCCGACGTGCTGCAGCACCTGGTGGGCGTGGACCACGTCGAAGGAGTCGTCCGGGAAGTCCAGCGCGTGGACGTCCGCGGCGGCGAAGGACACGGCGTCGCCCAGGCCGCGCTCCTCGGCGTAGGCGCGGGCCTGCTCCAGGACGTCCCCGGCGGCGTCGACAGCGGTGACGCGGCCGCCTGGCGCGACCAGCTCGGCCAGGTCCGCGGTGATCGTGCCCGGGCCGCAGCCGACGTCCAGCACCCGCATTCCGGGGCGCAGCTCGCCGATCAGGTACGCGGCGGAGTTCTCGGCGGTGCGCCAGCGGTGCGAGCGCAGGACCGACTCGTGGTGGCCGTGCGTGTAGACGGCGGTCTCCTTGGCGGCGTTCATGGCCGGTCCCCTCTTCGTTTCGTCGTCGAAGCGTGGGTTCCACCGTAGGCGATCCGTTCGTCATTCGAGACACGCGTTTTGAGATGTGGACATCACCCTTGTGCGCCAAGGGTGTTGGTCGGGGCGGTGGCAGGGAGAAGCAGGTGCGAGGAGAGTGGCTGCGAGGGGCACATCCCCAGGGCGGACGGCGGTGAGGGGTATGACGGACACGCTGCTCGAACGGCACGCCGAGGCGCTTCGGCTCTTCGGTGAGCGGGTGCGGGACGTGCGGGGCGACCAGTGGGGTGCGCCGACCCCGTGCGCGGAGTGGAACGTGCGGGAGCTGGTCAACCACGTCACCGCGGAGCAGCTCTGGATCCCGCCGCTGGTCTCCGAGGGCCGCACCGTCGAGGAGCTGGCGGGAAGCTTCGCCGGTGACGTGCTGGGCGACGACCCGGTCGCGGCCTGGGACCGGGCCTCGGCCGCCGCGCACGCCGCCTTCGCCGCGTCCGGCGCGATGGGCAGGAGCGTGCGCCTCTCGTACGGGCCCGCGCTCGGGTCGGCGTACTGCTCGGAGCTGACCGCCGACTGCGTCGTGCACACCTGGGATCTCGCCCGGGGCCTCGGCGTCGGTGACCGGCTGCCCGACAGCCTCGTCGAGTTCTCGATCAAGGAGATCATGCCGTACGCCGACGGACTCGCGTCCAGTGGCGCGTACGCCGAGCCGGTGGAGGTCCCGGCGGGAGCGGACGCGCAGACCCGCCTCCTCGCGATGGTGGGGCGGAAGGCCTGACGCGCGGTGCCCGGGCATCCCGCACAACAGGCATACCGCAATAAATAATCGTATAAAGGTCAGGTCTGGTGAGGCGACGCGGGCCCGGCGGGTCCGGCAGGACCGGCAGCTCCGGCAGGCCGCAGGCGGTGCAGGGCCCGGCAGACGTGGCAGGGCGAACGCGGAAGGCGGACAGCGGTGGCGGGGACGCAGCGTACGGCGGCGGAGGGCCGCGGCCCGGTCCGGTACGGCCCGCCCGCCCCCCAGCCCGGCCTGCCCGTGCTCCCCGAGCTGGTTTCCGTGCTGGCCGCAGCCGCCGGGCGCGCGGCCCCCGAGCCGCCGGGCGGTGGCGAGTCCGTACGGGAGGCCGCCTGCCGGCACTGGGGGCGGCGCGGCCTCGCCACCTCCCCGGAGAACGTGGCCGCGGGACCCGGAGCCCCCGCACTGCTGCTGGCCCTGCTCGGGGCGTACGGGGGAGACGTGATGCTGCCCCGGCCCTGTCCCGCCTGGTGGACCCCGCAGGTCCGGCTGCTGGGACAGCGCGCCTACCACGTGCCGACCCCGGCCGAATGCGGCGGGGTACCGGACCCCTACGCCCTGCTGGAGACCGTACGACGGGTGCGCGCCGAGGGCGGCGACCCGCGGGTACTGCTGCTGTCGGTCGCGGACGACCCCACCGCGACCGTGCCGCCGCCCGAGATGCTGCACGAGGCGTGCGAGGCCGCCGCATCCGCCGGACTCTTCGTCGTCAGCGACGAGAGCTGGCGCGACACCGTCCACCGCCCCCACGACACCCTGGTCCTGAGCCCCGCCGAGATGCTGCCCGACCAGGCGGCGGCCCTCGTCGACCTGTCCGGGGCGCTGCTGCCCGCCGGCTGGCCCGCCGCGGTCGTCCGCTTCCCCGACACCCCGCGCGGGACCTGGCTGCGCGCCCGCACCCTCGACGTCCTCACCGCCACCGGCGCGATGGTCGCCGGCCCCGTCGCGGGAGCCGCCGCGCACGCCCTCGACGAACCCGACGCCGTCGCCGGCCGCGCCTGCGCCGCCGCGGCCCTGCACGGCGTGGTGGCCGCCGAGGCGCACCGCCGCCTGCTCGCGGCCGGAGCGCTGGCCCGGCCCCCGCAGGCCGGCCGACACCTGTACGCCGACCTCACGCCGCTGCGCTCCGGCCTGGCCCGGCAGGGGGTCGGTGACGCCATGGAACTGGAGGACTGGCTCGCCGGCCGGCTCGGCGCGCCCACGCCCGGCGGGCAGCGGTTCGCCGACGAACTGGGCGCGCTGCGGGTGAGGTTGTCCACCGGGCCGTTGCTGGGGGCCACCCCGCAGGAGCGGCTGGCCGCGCTCACCGCCCGCGATCCGCTGGAGCTCCCGCACGTACGCGACTCCCTGGAACTCCTCGGATCAGTCCTGGCCGGGCTGGCCTGACCTCCCGACCCCGGTGAACGGAGACTTCGCGATGAGGGACCGGCCGGACGCCCCCGCCCCTGAATCCGCCCCCGATTCCGCCGCCCTGACGGCGCCGGTACGGTCCGGCGTCGCCCGGCGGACGGAGCCGCGCCCGGAGTTGCAGCCGCAGCCGCAGCCGCAGCCGCAAGCGCAAGCGCAACCGGAGCCGGAGCCGGAGCCGGAGCCGGAGCCGCAGCCGCAAGCGCAACCGGAGCCGGAGCCGGAGCCGGAGCGCGAGCATCCGAGTGTCCCGCGCCCGCTCGGGGAACACCGCCGCTGGCCCCGCTCCTTCGCGGACCGGCTGACCACCCCGCTCCCGGGGGTCCGCGCCTTCGCCCGGCTCGCCCGCGAGGGCGCCTTCCGGCCCGGACCCGAAGGGCTGCGCGGCATCCCCGACCTGCCGTACGAGCCGGGCCCGCTGCCCGCCGCAGCTCCCGGGACCGTCTCCGTCACCTGGGCCGGACACGCCAGCTGGGTCCTGCGGACCGGCGGGCTGACCGTACTGACCGACCCCGTCTGGTCCCGGCGGATCCTCGGCACCCCGGCCCGGATGACCCCCGTCGGGGTGCGCTGGGAGGACCTGCCCCCGGTGGACGCGGTCGTGATCAGCCACAACCACTACGACCACCTCGACGCTCCCACCCTCAAGCGGCTGCCCCGGCACACGGCCCTGTTCGTACCGGCCGGGCTGGCCGGCTGGTTCCGCCGCCGCGGCTTCACCCGGGTCACCGACCTCGACTGGTGGGAATCGGCCGAACTGGGCGGCGTACGCTTCGATTTCGTCCCCGCCCACCACTGGTCGAAGCGGTCGCTGATCGACACCTGCCGGTCCCTGTGGGGCGGCTGGATCCTCACCGACACCCGGAGCGCGGCGCCGCGGAAGGTCTACTTCGCGGGCGACACCGGCTACGGGCACTGGTTCGGCGAGATCGGCCGCCGCCACCCCGCTGTCGACCTCGCCCTGCTGCCCGTCGGTGCGTACGCCCCGCGGTGGTGGCTGCGCGACGTCCACGCCGACCCGGAGGAAGCCGTCCGGGCCTGCCTCGACCTCGGCGCCCGCCGGATGGCCCCCATGCACTGGGGCACCTTCGTCCTCTCCGCCGAGCCGGTCATGGAACCGCTGCACCGCACCCGCGCCGCCTGGTCCCGGGCCGGACTGCCCCGCGAGCACCTCTGGGACCTGCCGATCGGCGGCTCCCGCACGCTGGGCCCGGAGGCGTCCGGGACCGGGGGGTGAGCGGCGCCGCCCGCGCTCAGTGGTGCCAGGCCTGTCCGCCCACGTTGTGGATGAACCGCTGGAGCACCTTGAGGGTGATCAGGTACTCCTCGTCGGAGATCCCCGCGTGCCGCTCGTCCCACAGGTCCTTCTGCAGGGCCGAGGCCCTGTCGAAGAACTCCCGGCCCTCGTGGGTCATCTCCAGGCGCCCTTCGGCGTCCTGGGTGATCCAGCCCTGGACGATGACGGAGTCCATCTCCTCGGACAGCGACTCCTCGCCCACCGCCAGGTAGCCCCGCAGGGTCTCGGTCACCTCGCCCCGGGTCCGGACCTCGTCACCGGCCAGCGCGACCCGGGCGAGGATCCACCACTGGGGCTGGGTGGTGCCGAGCCCGGCGAGCGCGCCGCGGGTGCGGGCCACGACCGCGTCGTAGGCGGCCCAGCTCCAGTAGCCGATGGGCTGGCGGATCAGCTCGGCGTCGTCGTGCGAGTACTCCATGGTGGATCGTCTCCCCGTTCGCTGTGCAGGATCGTGCGCTGAGCAAGACCCTATGGACTCAAGCGCACTTGAGGTCCAGCCCGCGGCTTGATCCGTCGCGCGCCCGCAGCCGTGGGGCAGGGCCCGGCGGGTCGCCGCGATCCTGGTCCCCGCGGTCGTCTGCGAGCCGCCGGGTGATCCGGTACCCGGACGGATCCGCGGGGTGGGACGGGGCCTCCCCTGGTAAAATCGGGGAGTTCCAGCCGTGTCGGGGGCCGAGCGCAACGGTCGTGATGCGCGCATGAAGACCTCCCGGGCGAAGCGCCGTACCCCCGCCCTGCTGGCGCCCTGCGTGGCGCTCCTGATCGCGGGCGGCACCCTTCCCGCCGCCCCGCCCGCCCTGGCCCTCACGGATCCGCCGGGCACGCCCTCGGCGACGGCGAGCGCCCCCGCCGCCGATCCCGACTCCTCGGCGCTGAAGCCCATCGATCCGGCCGCCCTCCGGGCCTCCGTCGAACGCGTCGTAAAGAAGCTCATGGTGCCCGGTGCGATGGTGCTGCTCCGTACGCCGCAGGGCACCTACCGGGCCGCCGTCGGCACCACCGAGCGGGGTGGCGCCCGGCCGCCGGACGCGCAGGACCACTTCCGGATCGCCTCCAACACCAAGACCATGACCTCGGCGCTGATCATGCTCCTTGCCCAGGACGGCAGACTCCGCCTGAGCGACCCGGTGTCCCAGTACGTCGCGGACGTGCCCGACGGCGCGAACATCACCGTCGCCGAACTGCTCAGGATGCGCAGCGGGCTCTACAACTACACCTCCGCACCCGAACTCTCCGCCGCCCTCGACGCCGACCCCGGCAGGGCCTACACCCCGCAGGACGTCCTGGCCATGGCCTTCCGCAGGCCGCCGAACTTCGCACCCGACGCGGATTACGAGTACTCCAACACCAACTACGCCCTGCTCGGCCTCGTCGCCGAGAAGGCCGGCGGCCGCCCGCTGGCCCAGCAGTTCCGCGACCGGCTGTACGCCCCGCTGGGCCTCGCGGGCACAGCGCTCCCCGGCATCCACGACCGGTCCCTCGCCGAGCCCTACGCCCACGGCTACATGTACGGCGGCACCTCCTACGCCCTGGTCGACAAGCCCTACCCGGCCGCCGTGCGCGAGGCGGCCGAGTCGGGGAAGCTCGCGCCCATCGACTACACCCACCAGAACCCCTCCTACGCCACCGCCGCAGGGGGCGCCGTCTCCACCGCGCAGGACCTGGCCACCTGGATCCGGGCGCTGGTGACGGGCAAGGTCCTGGACCCCGCGACCCAGCGGCAGTGGCTCGACAGCCCGCAGGCGGAGGACCCGGCCGCGCCCGACGGCCATAAGTACGGCTACGGCATCGCGTACCAGAAGTTCGGCCCGAAAGCGGCCATGTACTACCACGGCGGTGAACTCCCGGGCTTCAACTCCTTCATCGGCCACGACCCGGTCAACGACGTGACGCTCATCGTCTGGACGAACCTGACGCTGTCGCCCGACGGACGGACCACGGCCCAGGCCATGCTGCCCACGCTCCTCAACCAGATCTACACCGGCCTCGACCTCCCCACCGTCTGACCCCCGCCCGGCATTGGAGTGGCCGGCGCAGTCTCCGGTGGCGTGGCTCCCGCACCGGCGGGCGGCTCTTCCTAGGGTCGGCGGGGGTACGGCACCGGGCCGACCGTCCAGATCTGTGGTGGGTGAGTCGTGGAACGCATGACGGCCGAGTCGCGAACGATCCATCCCCCGGCCGGCTCCGGCCGCCCGGCCGCCGCCGGGCGGTGGACCCGGCGGCTGGCCGCCGCGGCGGGGCTGCTGCTGCTCTGCGCGCTCCCCGTGGGGGCCGCGGGAGCCGCGCAGCCGGGTGACGTACGGTCGCCCGCGGGCCCGCCGCTGTACGTGTCCGACTACGGCAACAACCGGGTGGTGGCCCTGCCCATGGACGGCGGCCAGCAGATCACCGTCCCCCTCGAGGACCTGGTGCGGCCGACCGGCATGGCATGGGACGCCGCGGGCCGGCTCTACGTCTCCGACACCGGAAACAACCGGGTGGTCGTGCTGCCCCCGGACGGCGGGGAGCAGTCCGTCGTTCCCACGGTCGACCTGTCGCGCCCGCTGGGGCTCGCCGTCGACCAGGCCGGGAACCTCTACATCGCCGACAGCTTCAACGACCGGATCGTGCGGGTGGCAGCCGGCGGCGGGGCCCGGACGACCGTCCCCACCACCGGATTGCTGCACCCCTGGGGGCTCGCGTGGGCGCCCGGCGGGGACCTGTACGTCTCCGACTTCGTCAACGACCGCGTCGTGCGGGTGGCCGTGGACGGCAGCGGCCAGACCACCGTGCCCACCACCGGCCTCTCCCAGCCGACCGGGCTCGCCGTGAACGCCGCCGGTGACCTCTACATCGCCGACAGCGGCAACAACCGCGTGGTGAAGGTGGCGGCGGCCGGCGGAGCGCAGACCACCGTGCCCACCACCGGTCTGAACTCGCCGCTGGGTCTCGCGCTCGACGGCTCCGGCAACCTCTACGTGGCCGACGGCTTCAACAACCGGGTGGTGCGCGTCCGGGAGACGGGCGGCGGGCAGGTCACGCTCTCCTTCACCGGCCTCAACACCCCGACGGGCCTCTCGTTCCCGCCGGTCACCGCACGGCCGGGGCACGGCGAGGACCGGTAGGGGAGAGGACCGGTGGCGGAACGGGGCGGCGGGGCTACTGCTTCGGCCGCACGCGGCGCCACAGCGGGGGGCCCGCGCTGACCGCGAGGGCCAGCCCGACCGCCATGGCCACGCCCTTCCAGGGCTCCGAGAAGAGCGTGCCGCCCAGGATCCCGATCAGGCTGTACGTCGCCGCCCAGGCCAGGCACGCCGGGGCGTCGCCGCGGGCGAAGCGGCGCAGCGGCATCCGCGCCAGCAGGCAGGCCAGCATCACCGGGATCCGGCCCGCCGGGACCAGCCGCGAGAGGACCAGGACCAGCACCCCGTGTTCGTCCAGCCTCGTCTGTGCCTGCTCCAGCCGCTCCGGCGTGGCCCGCCCACGCAGCGTCTCCAGCCAGCGCGAGCCGCCCCGCGAGCGCACCCCGCGGTGCCCCAGCCAGTACAGCGCCATGTCCCCGGTGAAGGCCGCCAGCGCCGACACTCCGAACACCAGCAACACCCCGTAGGGCGCCTGGTGGTGGAACGCCACCACCGCCGCCGAACTCACCAGCGCCCCCGTGGGGATGACGGGCACCAACGCGCCCAGTGCCACCAGCAGGAACAGCGCCGGGTAGCCCACCGCCTGCTGGGTGCTCTCCGGTGGTACCTGGCCGGCCGCCGTCGCGAGCTCGCGCCATGTCACGGCAGTCGCACCCGCTCGCCGTGCCGCGGCACCCGCACGGTCACCTTCGGCGCCAGCTGCCGCGCAAGCCGCTCGAACTCCTCGCCCGGCGCGTGGAATTCGTGCGGCCGCACCGCGTCCATTCCCACCGGCCAGTACGTCCCGTAGTGGACCGGGACCGCAGCCGCGGGCGCCAGCCGCGCCAGCGCGTGCGCCGCCCGGCCCGCGTCCAGGTGTCCCGGGCCCAGGTAGGGACCCCAGCCGCCCACCGGCAGCAGGGCCACGTCCACCGGTCCGACCTCCTCGGCCATCGTGTCGAACAGCCCGGTGTCCCCGGCGAAGTAGGTCCGCTCCGCGCCCCGCACCACGTACCCGAGCGCCGGGCACAGGTGCGGACCGAACGGCAGCCGCCGTCCGTCGTGCCGCGCGGGGACCGCCCTGACCCGTACGCCGTCCCGTACGGCGACCTCCTCTCCCGCCGCCAGTTCCGTCACCGCCAGCCCGCGCAGCCCGGCGACCCGGGCCAGCCCCGGCACCGCCCGGCGCGCCCCGCGCGGCACCAGCAGCCGGGTGCCGGGCGCGAGCCGCGCCAGCGACGGCAGATGGAGATGGTCGGCGTGCAGGTGCGAGACCAGCACCACGTCCGCCACCGCGGCCTCGGGAGGGGGCACGGCGCCGCGCCGCCGCCGCAGGTGCGCGAGCCGTCGTCCGAACAGCGGGTCCGTCAGCAGCCGGACCCCGGAGTCCTCGACGGTGCACGTGGCATGACCCCACCAGGTGAGCTCCACCGGCACCCGGCCCTCCCTCCCTCGCGCCTCGTTCCCGAGCCTAGGGTGTGTCCCTGGACTCTGCCCCCTGCGGCCGCTCGGAACCGGATCCCGCAGCCCCCTCCTCTCCGGCGGGAGATCGGAGTAGGGTCCGGCGGCATGGAAGAGTTGCGCGTGGCCGCGATCACCAGCCTGGCCCCGCTCGAGGACCTGGATGCCGACCCGTTCGCCGTGGACACCCGAAGCCAGCACGCCATGTGCGCGCGCTGGGCCGCCGACCGGGGTTACGTCGTGACGAAGCAGTTGCTGGTCTACGGGCTGCGCGCCGACCACTGCGGGCTCTGGACCGCCATCGACACCGGGCAGGTCGACCTCTTCGTGGCCGCCAACCACCGGGTGCTGGCCCGCGCACTGAGCTCGGTCGAGGAGTTCACCGCCGAGTGCGAGCGGCGCGGCGTACGGCTGGAGACCGCCGGGGGCGAGGAGCCCCGGTACACCTCCGCGATGAAGGCCGAGGTGCACCGCCGGCTGTCCATGCCGACGGCCGGCTACGACGGCACCTGACGCACCCCGCCCCGCCTCACCCTGCACCGTCTGTCCTGCCCCGACGGTCACCTCGCCGTACTCCTGTGCGCCTTCCGCGCCGCCCGACCGGGCGCGCCGGGCTGTGCGAGCCTGGAAGGCGGGACGGGACGGGGCTCGCGGAGGTGGCGGCGTGGGGCGAGAACGGTGGCGGACCGCGGGCAGCGCCCTGGTCCGGGTGCTGCTGGTCTGGGCGGTGTCCACCCTCACCATGCTCGTGCTGGCCGGGATCCTTCCGGACTTCCGGCTCCAGTCCGACGACGGCGACAGCATCACGCAGATCGGGCTGACCGCCGCCTGGGCGGCCGGGGCCTTCGGCCTGCTGAGCGCACTGGTCTGGCCGCTGCTCGTCCGGGCCCTGCTGCTCGTGCCCGCCCTGGTGCTCGGGCTGCTCGTCTTCTTCCTCAACGGCTCGCTCCTGCTGATAGCGATCGGCCTGATTCCGGACGGGCGCAGCGAGGTGGCCCCCGAGACCGCCGTGGTCGTCGCCGCCGTGATGTCCGCGGTGGCGTCGGCGACCTCCACCGCCCTCGCCGTGCGCGACGACGAGGCGTACCGGCGCCGGCTCTACCGGCTCGCCGACCGGCGCCGCCGAAGGCAGGGCAGGTCGGCCCCGCTCCGGGGCGCCGGGTCCCCGCCGGGGCTGCTGCTGCTCCAGCTGGACGGGGTGGGGTACGAGGTGCTGCGCCGCGCGTGCGCCGACGGGCTGATGCCGACGCTGGCCGGATGGCTGGAGCACGGCCACCGCGCCCGGCCCTGGCGTACGGACTGGTCGAGCCAGACGGGTGCCAGCCAGCTCGGCATCCTGCACGGCTCCAATTTCGACGTGCCCGCCTTCCGCTGGTACGAGAAGCACACCGGCGAGGTGATGGTGTGCAACCGGCCGACCAGCGCCGCCGAGCTCCAGCGGCGGGCCATCGAGCGCACCGGTGACGGCGGACTGCTGTCGCTGGACGGGGCGAGCCGGGGCAACCTGTTCAGCGGCGGCGCCGACCAACTGGCACTGGTGCTCTCCGTCTCGGCCCGGCGCGGGCGGGCCAACCGGTCCCGCTCGGGCTACTTCGCGTACTTCTCCGATCCGGCCAACGCCGTCCGCACGGCCGTGTCCTTCGTCGCCGAGGTGGTCCGCGAGATCGGCCAGTCCCTGCGGGCACGGATCCGCGGGGACCGGCCGAGGGTCTCGCGCGGCGGGCTGTATCCGCTGATCAGGGCCTTCGCGACGGTGGTGGAGCGGGACGTGGTCGTCGCGGCGGTGATCGGCGACATGCTGGCCGGGCGCTCCGCGATCTACGCCGACCTGGTGGCCTACGACGAGGTCGCGCACCACTCGGGACCGCACGGCCGGGACACCGACCGGGTGCTGGCGCGGCTGGACCGGAGCATCGCGCTGATCTCCCGGGTCGCCGAGCACGCGCCGCGCCGGTACCGGATCGTGCTGCTCTCCGACCACGGCCAGAGCCCGGGGGAGACCTTCCTCGGCCGGTACGGGCTGACCCTGAAGGACCTGGTCCGGGCGGGCTGCGGGCTGCCGGTCTCCCGCCGGGCCGGCCGTACCCACAGCGGGGCCGAGGCCCGGGCAGCCGTGCTCGCGGCGCTCCACCGGCCGGTCGAGGAGGGCGAGGGGGCTCACCCGGGGCGCGGCTCCGAACCGGTGGTGCTGGCCTCGGGCAACCTCGGCCTGATCTCCTTCCCGGGCATCCCGGGCCGGGCCTCGCGGGCGCGGATCGAGCGCGCGCACCCCGCCCTGCTGGCGACCCTGGCGAACCATCCGGGTGTGGGGTTCCTGCTGGTGGACGGGGTGGTGCTGGGCCGGGACGGGGCCGTGGCCCGGCTGGACGTCCCGGGGGAGGCGGAGGCGCTGCTGGCCCCTTTCGGTCCGGGTGCGGCGGAGGCCGTGCGCCGGACCGATGCCTTCCCGCACGTGGCCGACGTCATGGTGAACTCCGCCTACGACCCGGCGACCGGCGCGGTGCACGCGTTCGAGGAGCAGATCGGTTCACACGGCGGGCTGGGCGGGGACCAGGGGCGTCCGTTCCTGATGTGGCCCGCGGAGCTGTCGGACCCGGACCCGGACCTGTGCCTGGCCCCGGACCCGGCCACCGGACAGGAGCAGGAGCTGGTCGGGGCCGAGGCGGTGCACGTCGTGCTGCGGCGCTGGCTGCGGGAGGCGGACGGGCCGCAGGTGCCGGTGGATCCGCCGGTGGGCGGGTCGGCGGCTGATCCACCGGCACCTGCGGAGCGGCCGGTGGAGGAACCCCCGCCCCGGGGCGGAAACAGCGGAAGCCTTCCTTCCGCAGCGGTGCCCGCACGGGACGAAATCCGCTGATTTTGTTGGCGTCCGCGCGGTGGTCAACCATGTGTTGACCTGCCCAGCATGTGAGACATCCAGAGGCGCACCACCGATGACCAGCACCGCAACCCTGCCCGCCGAGACTTCCGTACCCCCCGAGCAGGGCCGGGACCGGCACGCGCGCCGCTTCGGCCTGCCCGTCGCGACCTGCCTGGTCATGGGGAACATCATCGGCGGCGGAATCTTCCTGCTCCCCGCCTCGGTGGCCCCCTTCGGCACCATCAGCCTGGTCGCCTTCGCCGTCCTCACCCTCGGCGCGATAGCCCTCGCCCTGGTCTTCGGCCGACTCGCCGAGCGCCACCCGCAGACCGGCGGCCCCTACGTCTACGCCCGCGCCGCCTTCGGCGACTTCGCAGGCTTCCTGGCGGCCTGGAGCTACTGGATCACCGCCTGGGTTTCGAACGCGGCCCTCGCCGTCGCCGCCGTCGGCTACCTCACGGTGCTCTTCCCCGCCGCGGGCGAGCACAAGTGGTCGATGTGCCTGGCCGCCCTCGCCGTCCAGTGGCTCCCCGCCCTCGCCAACCTGGCGGGCACCCGTTACGTCGGCGCGGTCCAGGTCGTCGCCACCGTGCTCAAGTTCGCCCCGCTGCTCCTGGTGGCCGTGGGCGGGCTGTTCTTCTTCGACCCCGCCAACCTCGGCCCCTTCCGGGCCACCGACCAGAGCGCGGCCGGCGCCGTCTCCGCCTCCGCGGCGATCCTGCTGTTCAGCTACCTCGGCGTCGAGTCGGCCACGGTCAGCGCCGGCGAGGTCCGCGACCCGGCGCGCAACGTCGGCCGGGCCACCGTCCTGGGCACCGTGGGCGCCGCCACCGTGTACCTGCTCGGCACCGTCGCAGTCTTCGGCCTGGTCGCCCACGACCGGCTGGTCTCCTCCACCGCCCCCTTCACCGACGCCGTCAATGCCATGTTCGGCGGTACCTGGGGCGGCACCGTGGTGGCCTGCGCCGCCGTCGTCTCGATGCTGGGCGCCCTCAACGGCTGGACCCTGCTCAGCGCGCAGACCCCGTACGCGGCCGCCAAGGACGGGCTCTTCCCGAAGGTCTTCGGGGCGAAGAAGCGCGGCGTGCCCGTCGTCGGCGTGATCGTCACCGTCGCACTGGCCTCCGCCCTGACCGTCTACAACTACACGGCCGGCGCCGAGGGCGTATTCGAGAGCCTGGTGCTGATCACCACCTTCACCGCGACGGTCCCCTACCTGCTCGCCACCGCCGCGCAGATCCACTTCCTGCTCTCCGGGCAGCGCGACCGGGTCCACCCCGGTCGCCTGGCGCGCGACGGCATCCTCGCCGCCCTCGCCTTCGGATTCTCGATGTGGCTGGTCGCCGGCTCCGGCTACGCGGCCGTCTACCAGGGCGTGCTGTTCCTCTTCGCGGGCGTCCTCGTGTACGCCGCGATGTCCGCCAGGAAGCACCGCGCCGCCGCGTCCCCCGCGGAGTAGCGTGGAAGAAGGGGCCGGCCAGGGGGGCGCCGAGGGATCGACATGTCCGCGATGAGGAAGAGCATCGACATCGACCGCAGGCCCGAGGAGGTCTACGCGTACCTGACGGACCCCACGCACCTGCCGGAGTGGCAGGACAGTGCCGTATCCGCCGTCCCGATCGGGGATCTCCCCGTCCACATCGGTTCGAAGATCCTCGTCACCCGGCAGCTCGGCCGCCGGAGGGTCCCCACGACCATGGAGTTCGTGGAGCTCGACCCGCCGAGGAGCTGGCACGTGCACGGCGTGGACGGGCCGGTACGGCCCGATGTGCGCGGCACCGTCGAACCCCTCGACGGCGGCACCCGCTCCCGCCTCACCCTGGACGTCGACTTCGAGGGCCACGGCCTGGGCCGGGCGCTGGTGCCGCTCGTGGTCCGGCCCATGGTCCGCAAGGAGCTGCCGCGCGGCGAGGAGAAGCTCAAGCACCTCCTGGAAACCTGACCCGTACGCGCAATCCCGCGACGTGCCGGCGGCACGCGTCGTCTGCGGCGACGCGTCTGCGCGGCGCCGCAGACGCGCTGGTGATCACGGACGGGTGGACCGGCACCCTGCGCATCCGGCGCGCGTACGCCTTCCGGATCCCGCAGGGTGCCTCCCTGCCGTTCACACCCGAGGGGCCGGTCTTCCGACCGGCCCGACCTCCTAGTCGAGGTAGTCGCGCAGCACCTGCGAACGCGACGGGTGGCGCAGCTTGGACATGGTCTTGGACTCGATCTGGCGGATGCGCTCACGGGTGACCCCGTACACGCGGCCGATCTCGTCCAGGGTCTTCGGCTGGCCGTCGTTGAGGCCGTAGCGCATGGAGACCACGCCCGCCTCGCGCTCCGAGAGGGTGCCCAGGATGGACTGGAGCTGCTCCTGGAGGAAGGTGAAGCTCACCGCGTCGGCCGGGACGACCGCCTCGGAGTCCTCGATGAGGTCACCGAACTCGCTGTCGCCCTCCTCACCCAGGGGGGTGTGCAGGGAGATCGGCTCGCGGCCGTACTTCTGGACCTCGATGACCTTCTCGGGGGTCATGTCGAGTTCCTTGCCCAGCTCCTCCGGGGTGGGCTCGCGGCCCAGGTCCTGGAGCATCTGGCGCTGCACGCGGGCGAGCTTGTTGATGATCTCGACCATGTGCACCGGGATGCGGATGGTGCGCGACTGGTCGGCCATGGCACGCGTGATCGCCTGCCGGATCCACCAGGTCGCATACGTGGAGAACTTGAAGCCCTTGGTGTAGTCGAACTTCTCCACGGCGCGGATCAGGCCGACGTTGCCCTCCTGGATCAGGTCCAGGAAGAGCATGCCGCGGCCGGTGTAGCGCTTGGCGAGGGAGACCACGAGGCGGAGGTTGGCCTCCAGCAGGTGGTTCTTCGCGCGGCGGCCGTCCTCGACCAGGATCTCCAGCTCACGCTTGAAGGCGGGCTTGTGGTCCTCCTCCTCTTCGAGCTTGTACTCGGAGAACAGGCCCGCCTCGATGCGCTTGGCGAGCTCCACCTCCTGCTCGGCGTTGAGGAGGGGGACCTTGCCGATCAGCTTCAGGTAGTCCTTGACGGGGTCGGCGGTGGCACCGGCCACCATGACCGTCTGCGCCGGGGCGTCGTCCTCGTCGTCGTCGGACAGGACGAAGCCCTGGGTGCCGCCGGCCTTGGGCGCCTCTTCCTCCGCCTCGTCGGCGAGGTCCTCGGCGGCCCAGTCCTCGCCCTCGACGACGGGGGTCTCGGCCTCGTCGGCGTCCTTGGCACTGGTCTTCTTCGCCGCGGCGGTCTTCTTCACGGCGGTCTTCTTGGCGGCGGTCTTCTTGACCGTGCGCTTCTTCGGCTCGGCGGCGGCCTCGGCCGACGCGTCCTCGTCGATGGCGGCGGCCGACGGAGCGGATATCGCCGTGGCGGTGGGCGCGGCCGCGGTGGCGGCCGCGGTCTTGCGCGCACCGATGGGGCGCGGCGCGGTGGTGGCCTTCTTGGCCACGGTACGGGCCGGGGCGGCGGCAGCCTTGCGGGGCTTCTTGGCGGCAGCCTTGGTGGCGGGGGCCGCGCTGACGTGAAGGGCGACACCCTCCTCGTCCAGGACCTGGTTCAGGCTGCGCAGGACCCGCTTCCACTGGTCCACCGGGATGCGGCCGGCCTCGAAGGCCTGGCGCACGTCGTCACCGTTGATGTGACCCTGCTCGCGGCCGCGCTCGACGAGCGCGACGAGGGCCTCCGATTCGGCGATCTCCGGAGGGAACGTACGGGACGGGCTGAGCGACACAAGGAGCCTCTCGTTGCGAACAGATAAAGGGTGGGCGGGACATCATCGCGCGAACTCGGGAAACAGACCCGAGGGGGGTCTGTATTCCGGGCCGCGCGAGGACACCTGTCGGTTCATCGCATGCCCGAGTCGATTCGTTACGCGTTGAATTGAGTGACCTGCGCCACGCTGTGTTCGCGCAACCGATCCGGCGCAGATCCGTCCGCCCTTCGCATCAGCCCTTTTTGCGGGCCTCGACGAGGAAACGGGCGGTGTGCGCGACGAACGGACCTTCGCGTTCGATCTGTTCGTGCAGCTCGCGCAACCGGTCCCGGTACTGCCCGACCGTGAAGCCGGGCACCATCCAGATCACCTTCCGCAGAAAGTAGATCACGGCTCCGATGTCGTGGAACTCCGTGCGCAGTCGTTCGGAGCGCAGATCGACCACGTCGAGGCCGACCCGGCTGGCGTCCGCGACCGCGTCGTCGGGGTGCCGGGCCCGCCGGACCTCCTCCGGCTGCGGGCCGAGGAAGTACTCGACGAGCTCGAAGACGCTCGCCGGGCCGACCTGCTGCGAGAGGTAGGTTCCGCCCGGTGTCAGCACCCGCGCGATCTCCTCCCACCAGATGGTCACCGGATGCCGGCTGGTCACCAGCTCGAAGGCGTCGTCGCCGAAGGGCAGCGGCGGCTCGTCGGAGTCCGCGACCACCACCGCGCCCAGCGGGTGCAGCAGCCGTGTCGCCCTCTCGATGTTGGGCGGCCAGGACTCGGTGGCCACCATCAGCGGCGGCAGCGGACCGGACCCGGCCAGGACCTCACCGCCGCCGGTCTGGATGTCCAGGGCCGACCGGGCGCGGGCCAGGCGCTCGGCCATCAGCCTCTGGTAGCCCCAGGAGGGGCGCTGCTCGGTGGCCCGGCCGTCGAGCCAGGAGAAGTCCCAGCCGTCCACGGAGACGGACTCGGCCTCGGCGACAAGATGGTCGAAAGTACGCGTCATGCCTTGATCGTCCCAGGTCGGACGCCCGTCAACCACCGGATATGTCGACTACAGTGGTCGGCGGGCCGTGACTGGCGTTCGGGTGGATCACCACCGGGGAGCGGCCCGGCGTACCGAGCACTCCGGTACGTCGACTGCCGCGCGCCTGGGCGAACCGCGATCCGCAGCGACGTTCAGGAGATCCCGTGACGACTGCCCAGACTGTCTCAGCCACTGCCGGCGCCCCTGCCGGCGCCACCGACACCGCCACGGCCCGGCTGATGGACGGCACCGCCGTCGCCCGCCGCATCTCGGAGCAGACCGCCGTCCACGCGGCGAAGATCACCGAGCGCACCGGTACCGCGCCGTGTCTGGCGACCGTGCTCGTCGGCGAGGACCCCGCCTCCGTCACGTACGTCCGCATGAAGCAGAACCGCTGCGCCAAGGCCGGGATCACCTCCCGCCACGTGGAGCTGCCGGCGTCGACCACCACGCAGGAGCTCGTCGCCGCGATCACCGCCCTCTCCGAGGACCCGGAGATCAGCGGCATCCTGCTCCAGCACCCCGTCCCGCACCACATCGACGAGCGCGCCGCCTTCGAGGCCATCGCCCCGGGCAAGGACGTCGACGGGGTCACCATGCACTCCTTCGCCGCCATGGGCTTCGGGCTGCCGGGCTTCGTCTCCTGCACCCCCGGCGGCATCATGCGCCTCCTCGCCGCCTACGACGTGGACCTGACCGGCAAGCACGCCGTCGTCGTCGGCCGCAGCGCGATCCTGGGCAAGCCGGCCGGGATGCTGCTGCTGGAGCAGAACGCCACCGTCACCTACTGTCACTCGCGCACCCGGGACCTGTCCTCGATCGTGCGCCAGGCGGACGTGCTGGTCGCCGCCGTGGGCAAGGCCGAGTTCATCCGGGGCGAGGACATCAAGCCCGGCGCGGTGGTCCTGGACGCCGGCTACAACGAGGGCAACGTCGGCGACGTGCACTTCGAGTCGGCCGCCGCCCGGGCCTCGCTGATCACCCCGGTTCCGGGCGGCGTCGGCCCGATGACCATCGCCGTCCTGCTGGAGCAGACCGTCCTGGCGGCCGCGGCGCAGGCCGGGCTGGACCTCGCGGAGCTCTGACCGCGGATCGAACGCCCCGGGCCCCAGGGTCCGGGGCGTTCCTGTTTCCGGCCCCGGATTTCCGGCCCGGCTTTCAGTCCCCGGTGGCGGAACGGGCGGCCGTGGCGACGATGGGGGAGCTACGGAACTCACGCGCCAGCGCGGTGAGCGGCTGGTCGGAGAGCCGCGGCGGCTCGGGGTGCTGCGGAGGCCGGGCGGCCGCCTCCGGGGCGGACCGGCGCTCGCACGCGGCGGCGAGCATGGCGGCGTCGGCCACGGCCGAGGCCCGGGCCTCGCTCACGCCCTGGCCGCGCGCGGCCTCGTACGCGGCGCTGCGCACGGCGGGGTCGAACCAGCCGGCCAGCGCCAGGATGCCGTCGTCGATGACCGACTCGCGGTGGAGCAGCCGGATCCCGACCGAGGACCACCAGGCCAGCGGGACGGTCCGGCCCTGGGCCGCGGCGAACCCGCGCAGGGCCTTCCACAGCGGGCGCAGCCGCCGGTACTGGCCGAAGGCCCGCCACGTCGCCGACCCGCCCACCAGCGGCACGACGAACCCGGCGCCGAGCAGCAGCGCGGACGCCGAGGCCAGCGGCGGCGCCACGTCCGTGGACAGGAACACCCAGTCGCGGCCGGCCCACCGGGCCACCACCGAGGCCCACTTGGCGGCCAGGTAGAACAGGTCCATCAGCCCGGCCACCACGATCAGGGCCAGCCCCGTGCGCAGCGGGCGCAGCGCGCGGTCCGCGCGCGCCAGCCACTTGCCGCACAGCCAGGTCAGCGCCGAGGTGCCCAGGGTGTGCGCCACGAGGAAGCAGACGATCATCTCGCGGATCCACGGCGTGGTGGCGTAGTACGTGTCCAGGTCCTCCAGCCGTTCCACCGGCGCGTCGCCGATCACGAACAGGACGACGATCGCCGCGGTCGCCGTGGCGAAGACGGCCGCGGTCAGCCGGGTGGCCCGGCGCACGGACGCCGGCGGCCCGCCGCGCCACTGCAGGACCAGGACGACGCACTGTCCGGAGAACACGGTGAGCAGGCCGAACACCAGGGGCGCGGAGAAGTTGACCACGCCGGTGAGGCGGTTGACCGCGGCGATCGTCGGCGGCGAGGCCAGGAAGGTGATGGGAGCGCCGACGAGGAGCAGCCCGCACGCGGTGCGGTTCAGCGGCCGGTCCCGGTCCCGGCGCAGCGTCGACAGCTTGATCAGCAGCGCCAGGACCATCAGGGACCCGGGCAGGAGCAGCAGGATCCTGCCGCTCATCGGGCCTGTGCGAGGGGGTCGACGGGGTCGGCGGGGCCGACCTGCTCCGCTGCCGGGCCGGTGGCGGCCTCCGTGGCCGTGCCGGTGCCGGTGCCCGTGTTCGTGCCGGCACCGGGCGTTCTGCCGGGTACCGGGTCGAGTCCGGCGACGGCCCGCTCGGCGGCGGTGAGCGGCGGCGCCTTCAGAGCACCCCGGTCCGAGGCGCGCAGCACGTGCCAGACCACCGAAGGGTGGAGCCAGTGGGTGGGCGCGGTGCTCATGGTGAGGACCTTGAACAGGGCGGCGGTGAGCGCCTCGTCGGTGGTGGCCCCCGTCATGAGCCGGTTGACGTACCCGTTGAGCAGGCCGGTTCCGGTGCGCGGCTTCATCCCGGTGGCTCCCGGATACAGGATGTCCTGCGAGGTGGCGAGCTCCCAGGCGGTGCTGACCTGGGGCGCGATGACCCGCTGCGCCTCGCGGCCGATCCCGGGATGCGCCAGTCCCTTCGCCCGGAGCAGGGTGCGTACGGCCAGCAGCCCCTGGGCGGCGACGGTCATGCCCTGCCCGTACAGCGGGTTGAAGGTGGCGACGGAATCGCCGACGGCGAAGAAGCCGTCGGGCAGCTCGGCCTTCTCGAAGTAGACCCGGCGGTTGGCGGTGCCCTGGGTGACGGCGACGTCGGTCAGGGGCTTGCGGCCCTCCAGGAGTTCGCCGACGATCGGGTCGCGGACGGCCCTGGCGAACGGGATGAAGGCGTCGGGGTCGCCGGTCGGCTGGCCGCCGCGGGTGCCGGACAGGGTGGCCTGCCACTGGCCGTTCTCGATCGGCACGATCGTGGCCGTCTGCCCGGGCACGGGCACCCGGGGGTCGGACTGCACGTTGACGATGGGGAAGCCCATCTCGTGCGCGCCGGCGGGGGCCTCGAAGATCCGGGTCGCATAGACGAGACCGGAGTCGACCTCGGCCTGCCGGATGCCGCTCACGCCGAGTGCCTGGAGCCAGGTCCGGGCCCGCGAGCCGCGCCCGCTGGCGTCGATCACGAGGTCGGCGGTCAGTAGCCTGCCCTCCTCCTCCGGGGTGTCGACGAGGACGCCGGTGACCCGGGCCGCCGTGCCCTCCAGGGCCCGGACCCGGCCCTGGAGGGTGGACACGCCGGAGAGGGCGATCACCCGGGCGCGCACCACCGAATCGAGGAGGTCACGGCTGCAGGAGATGTTGAACTGCTTCTCCCCGCAGCGCGGGATCCAACCCTGGGCGGTCTTGGTGACGAGGTCGGTGGGCAGGCTGCGGCGGATGGCGCCCGCCTTCGTCCAGTCGGCGGTGATGCCGGGCAGGATCCGCTCGATGGCCCGGGCACCGCCCGACCACAGGAGATGGGTGTGCCGGGCCTGCGGGAGCCCGCGGCGCGGGGCCGGGCCCTCGGGCAGCGGGTCGGCGTCGACGACGGTGACCGTGGCGTGTTCGGCGAGGACAGCGGCCGCGAGGAGGCCGGCCAGACTGCCGCCTATGACGACGGCGTGGCGGGGCGGGGAGGACTGGTTCATCGTGGCGTGCTCTCTGTCAGGGCCGTGCTGAGGGCATCGGCGTGAGGGGTGCGGCGACTGGCTGGTGCAGGTCACGGCGTGGCACGGGGCTTCCCCAGCCGAGTGAGGACTTGATGCGCTCGATCGCCTCGGGCAACTGCTGTTCCCGGGGCGACGGCAGGTAGGAGCGCAGGAGGTTGCCGAGGTGCAGGCCGAAGGTCTCGGCCCGGATCTCCGCTGGGTCCCCCTGGTCGGCGCGTGCGGCGGCCTGCCGGACCACTGCGTCCAACCCGTCTCCGCAGGCCAGCAGTTCGGCGAGGCGGCCGGGGTGTCCCGCCAGCCGGGCAGCCGCCAGCATGCCCGGACCGACGCTGTCGCAGGTCCCCTCGTCCAGGTGCCACAGCTCGTGGCACGCGATGACGAGCTGGTGTTCGGGCCGGGTGTGCTGCTCGACGACGATCAGGTCGACGTCGTCCAGCTCCAGCCACAGCCCGCTCGCGGTGTCCGGCGGGAACGAGGAAAACTGGAAGTCGACCTTCCGGTCTCCGCCGCGCCGCCGGGTGTAGGCGGCGCACAACGCCCCGATGATCTCGCCGACATCGGCCGGCGGCGTCAGGCGTGCGCCCTCCAGCAGTTCGGAGCCCAGCTTGCGCATGGCCCGTGTGGTCCTCATGGTGTTTCTCCCTCGGCGGCGCCGTCCTCGGTCGGCGTCCCGCCCTTCGTGCCCGGAGCTCCGAGCTGCCCCTCGCGCGCGAGGAGGTCGTCCAAGTGGTCGGCCAGTGACTTCCACCCCTGGGGCGAAAGTCGGCCGGCCCGCGTGACGATGCTGCGTACGTCGTGCGCCCGCAGCACCGCCAGCATCGGGTTCTCCCGGTCCCGCACCGTGGACTCCAGTTCGCCCTCGATCAGCGCGAGGGCGGTGGAGAGGGCCTCGGTGTCATCGGCCAGCAGGAAGCCGCCCTCGACGCCGTAGAAACGCTGGATCCCGGCGGCCGCGGCGAGGTTCGGCAAACCCTCGCCCTGGGCGAGGCGGGTCAGCGACTGCCCCGACGCGTCGAAGGAGCGGGCGATGGCCGCCAGCGAGTGCGGCTGGCCGTCCTCCCGCACGCGGGTGCGGCGCAGGTGCTCGAACCGCAGGTGCACCTGCTCCTTCAACGGCAGCCGGGGCGGCCTGCCGTCGAGGGTGAGCCGGATGGCCTGCGGGGTCATGCCCGTCAGGTACGACAGGTGTTCCAGGTCGTCCCGGCCGTCCGAGACGGTGGTCGCGGACAGGGCGAGGGCCCGCTCCACCGCGCTCTTGCTGTCGGCCAGCAGGAAACCGGCGTACACACCGAAGAACCGCTGCACCCCGGCCGCATGGCCCATCCGGGGCAGCCCGGTGCCCGCGTTGAGCGGCCCGAGGGAGGCGCCGGGGGCGGCGAAGTCCTCTGCGATGGCGGCCAGCGGCCACTCCCGGCCGTGCTTGTCGCGCCGGGTGGCGCGCAATCGCAGGAACCGCTGATGGACGCGCCGCTCCAGCGGCGTCTCGTCCGCGGTGCCCGCCAGCACCTGCGGTATGCGCCCCGGTTCGACTCCGGAGAGGTGGCTCAGCCGCTCCACCGCCAATACCTCGGCCGGATCCTGCCCTCGCTCCTGCGACAGTGCCCGGGTGCGACGCCAGATCGCGGCGAGGTCGGGTCGGGCGGCGGCTCGCACCGGCGGATTCTCCATTTGTCGACAAGGCGTTCGAGTTGATCGGGCTCCGTGAAGCCTAGCCTCCCGCCTTGGGCCGAACCAGGGGAACCCCAACGTTTCCTGCCGTACAGCTCAAAAACGGTTGGCATGACCTGCGAGGTAATCGACCCGCAGCAGAGCCCCCGGCACAGTGGACGCATCGGGTCCCGGGGCCGCGCACTCGGTCCCGGAACCCGTGTCCCACCAGGCCGTTCGACCTCGATGGAGGCTGATCCCCATGTCCGCGACCCCGTACGCCGACTTCGCCCGCAACCATGTCCCGCAGACCGCGCTGCGCCGCCTTCTCGCCCTCGACTCGGCCGTCACCACCGCCAACGGCCTCGCCTACGTCGCCTTCTCCGCCCCGCTCGGCCGGCTGCTCGGCGTCGGCCAGGGCCTCCTCCTCGAACTCGGCATCCTGCTCGTCGCCTACGGGGCGGCGGTCGGATGGCTCGCGTCGCGGCGGCAGCCGCCCGCCCTCCCGGTGAAGCTGGTCATCGAGACGAACTACGCCTGGGCCGCCCTGAGTCTGCTGTCCCTGGCGCTCTGGTTCGACCCCACCACCGCCGGCCTGCTGTGGATCCCGGTACAGGCCGCCACCGTGGCCGGGTTCGCCGTGTTCCAGCAACTGGCCCTGCGCTCGGGCTCAGTCACCCAGTGAGCGCAGGTACTTCACCGTCGCCGGGTCGGCCGGGAGCATCGTCTCGATGGCCAGCTCGGCGACGGTCACGTCCATCGGCGTGTTGAAGGTCGCGATGGACGACACGAAGGACAGCACGTGCCCGTCGTGCTCGATCACCAGCGGCAGGGCGAGGTACGCGGCGGGTCCCTCCGGTGCGCCGTCGTCCGCCCGTTCGGCGACCGGATAGGCCGACACCTCCTCGTACAGGGCGCGCAACGGCTCGGACCGGGCCAGCGCGATCTGCCGCTCCATCTGCGCCAGCAGGTGCCCGCGCCATGCCGTGAGGTTGCGGATCCTCGGGGCCAGGCCCTCGGGGTGCAGGGTGATCCGCATGGCGTTCAGCGGCGGGGTGAGCAGATGCTCCGGCAGCCCGTCCAGCAGCATCGCGATGCCCCGGTTGGCGGCGACCACGTCGTACGTGGCGTCCACGACCAGTGCCGGATAGGGCTCGTACCCCGCCAGCAGCCGTTCGATGCCCTCGCGCAGCGTGCCCATCGCCGGGTCGTCCATCCCGGTGTGCGCATAGCGCGGGGCGTAACCCGCGGCCAGCAGGAGGGCGTTGCGCTCCCGCACCGGCACGTCGAGATGGTCGGCGAGCCGCAGCACCATCTCCTCGCTCGGTCGGGAGCGGCCCGTCTCGATGAAGCTGATGTGCCGGGAGGAGGATGCGGCGCGGCCCGCCAGCTCCAGCTGGCTGATGCCGCGCCGCTCCCGCCAGGCGCGCAGCAGAGTGCCCACACTCGTCGTCATGCACCCGACGGTAGCCGAGGCGCCTCATCCCAGGTCGAAGACGTTCCGCAGGCCGAGCCGGTGGCGCCACAGGTCGTGCCGCCTGGCGGCCTCCAGCTCAGGCGCCCGGTACATGGGTCGGACCGTGCAGCGCGGCGCCGGCGAACCGTCCCGGTCCAGAAGGGAGTTGACTGCCGCGCGGGCGGAGGCGTTGGCTCCCTCCATCGTCGCCAGGTCGATGTCGACCGCCACGTAGTCCCCGCTGAGGAAGAAGTTCGGGATGCGGGTGCCCGCGCTCGGCCGGTTGTGGAGGGTGCCGACCGGGTGGATGAGCAGCTCGTCCTGGTTGGTGGGGTGCGGGGTGCCGAGTCCGTCCACGCCCGGGTCCAGGAACCACGAGTGCAGCTTGGAGTCGGCCAGCAGGGTCTTCCCGGTGTCGTTGAGGGAGGCCTTCAGCTGCGCCCACACCTCGCGCGCCACCTCCTCGCGGGTGCACTGCTTGGCCGTCTTCCCGTACAGGATCCCGGGCTTGTCCCACTCGGAGATGTCCACCGACAGGCAGTCGACCGCAGTCCCGTCGCCGTAGGCGGCCGGGAAGTCACGGGACGGCCAGTGCTCGGCCTGCTGGATCGCCGTCAACGACCACGGGGAGTCGATGCAGTTGAGGTGACCGTGCACCAGCGGAGCCCGTTCGGTGAGGTAGAACTGGATGCCGGTCATCCAGTCCGTCTGCAGCCGGTCGCAGCGCCCCAGCATCGGATCCGCGGCCCGCAGCGCCGCGCTCCAGGTGCGGCGGGCGTGCTCGACGGGCAGCGCGCTCACGTAGTGGTCGGCGGTGACGGTCTGCGGGGCGCCGTCCGGGCCCTCGACCGCGACCCCGCTCACGCGGCCGTCCGCGTACCGCACCTCCCGTACCGTCCACCCGATCCTGAACTCCACGCCGAGGGAACGAAGATGGGCCTCCCAGGGGTCGATCCAGGCCTCGTTCGTCGGCAGGTTGAGGATCCGGTCGGGCGGGCCGTCCGCCCCGCGCCCCAGCAGGTTGAAGACGAAGGCCTCGCCGAGGGTGCCGACCGTACGGGTGGAGGCCTCCTCGGCCTTGGTCGCCACGATGTTGCGGGTGATGCCGACGGCGAGGATGCGGCGGTACTCGTTCGACATCCGCTCCGCGCGCACGAAGTCCCACCAGGGGGTCCGTTCCCAGACCTCGGTGCGGCGCTCGTCGCAGCTGGTGAGGAAGACGAGCACCCGGTCGACGAAGTACGCCGTCTCGTGCAGCGGGAGCCGGACCAGCGTCTGCAGGATGCCGGTCAGGGCGCGCCGCAGCTCCTCGGGCGTCAGCTCGGCGGGGGAGTGCTCGGGCCAGGGGATCGGCGCGCGCAGGTCCTCGCGTCCGGCCGCCCGGGCGAACATCATCTCGCGCGGCGCGACGAGGTTGTCCCACACGCCGCGGGCGTTCCCGGGGAAGGGGATGCGCCGCATGGTGTCGGGCAGATTGTGGTAGATGCCGGGGATGAAGCGGAAACCGTGCTCGGCGGGCAGCGGCCGGCGCCCGCCGCGGGCGCTGCCGGGCACGTCCATGCTGCGCGCCTTGCCGCCGAGCGCGCGGCGCTCGTACACGGTCACGGCGTAGCCCCGCTCGGCGAGTTCGTGCGCCGCGGTCAGGCCGGCCACCCCGCCGCCGAGTACCGCGACACGCCGTCCGGCAGAGGGCGACCCGGCTGCCGGGGCGGCCACCGCGGGCGCCGCCCCGGCCCCGGCGACGACTGCTCCGGTGGCGGCCGCCGCGCCCGCGCCGGCGATGAACGTACGCCTGGAACTCCCTGTGCCCGCCATGGCGGATGCCCCCTCGTTACCGCTGGTAACAGCTGTCCGGCGCAGGAGCATAGGTGGGGCCGGGTGGAGGCGGAAGGCGTAGAAGCACCCGAGCGCACTATGGCGCGAAAGGATTGCTCCGGCCCCCACTGTGGGAACCTTGACTACACGTCACGGGGAAAAGGAGCCGGTGCATGCCGAGTGAGCCGCTGTCACAGAAGGAGATCGAGGACCGGTTGCGGGAACTCCCCGGCTGGGCCTTCGAGGACGACCGGATCTTCCGCACCTACCGGCTGGGCAGCCACTTCGCCGCCAGCGCCCTCGTCGCCCATATCGCCAGCGTCCAGCAGGAGTTGAACCACCACTCCGACCTGACGCTCGGATACAACACCGTCCGGCTCTCCGTGAACAGCCACGACGCCGGCGACGTGGTGACGGAGTCCGACTTCACACTCGCCGAACGCGTCGAAGCCCTCGCCCCGGCCCACGGCGCGAGCTGATGACCACGCACATACCGTCCGTGAGAACCCTGCTCGACTACGACGCGGAGGCCGAGGCCTACGACGCCACCCGCGGCGGCACCCCGCGCGCGGAGGCGGCGGCCGCAGCCGTCCTCGGACTGCTCCCCGCACACGCGCGCACCCTCCTCGACCTCGGCTGCGGCACCGGCATCGTCACCAGCCGGCTGCGGCGCCCCGCCCTGCGCGTCCTGGGCGCCGACGCCTCCCACGGCATGGCCGCGACGGCGCTGCGCCGCGGCGTCCCCGTCGCCCTGGCCGACGCGGCCCGCCTGCCGGTCCGGTCGCAGTCGCTGGACGCGGTGAGCGCGGTGTGGCTGCTGCACCTGCTGCGGGAGCCGGGACTGGTGCCGGCCGTGATCGCCGAGGCCGCGCGGGTGCTGCGACCCGGCGGGGTCCTCCTCGCCACCGTGGACAAGGACTCGGCGCACGACGTCGGCAGCGACATCGACGCCGTCTTCGCCGCGCACCTGACCCCGACCCCCGCGGACGCGTCCGGGGAGGTCGAGGCCTACGCGGCCCGGGCCGGCCTGCTCCCGGTCGGCGAGGCCCGCTTCACCGGCCACGGCCAGGGCCGCACCCCGCGCGGCTCCGCCGAGGCCCTGCTCGCGGGCCGGTACGCCTCCCGGATCGTGCCGCGCGGCATCACCGCGCAGGAGCTGGCGGCCCGGCTGGAGCTGCTGCCGGACCAGGACGTCCCGCGCGCGGAGCCGACGTACCGCATACGGAGCTTCGTGCGCGTCTGACCCGCGGGAGGGACCGTTCGGGGCCGGACCCGTGGACAGGTCTCGCCCCGGACCCCGTCACACGTCGAACGCGGCCGGGTCCGGACCGATCCGGCGGCCCGCCGCGCCCGCGCCCAGGGCGTCCAGCGCCGCGATGTCGCCAGCTTCCAGCTCGAAGCCGAACACGTCCAGGTTCTCCCGGATGCGCGCGGGGGTCACGGACTTCGGGATCACGATGTTCCCGTGCTGCAGGTGCCAGCGCAGCACCACCTGGGCGGCGCTGCGGCCGTGCTTGTCCGCGATCGCGGTCACGGCCGGGAGGGTCAGCAGCTCCTTGCCCTGGCCCAGCGGGGACCAGGCCTCGGTGGCGATGCCGCGCTCGGCGTGCACGGCGCGCAGTTCGGCCTGCGGGAAGAGCGGGTGCAGCTCGACCTGGTTGACGGCCGGGACCAGCTCGCTCTCGGCGGCGATCCGCTCCAGGTCGGCCGGGCGGAAGTTCGACACGCCGACCGACCTGGCGCGGCCGCTCGCCGCGATCTCCTCGAAGGTCTTCCAGATGGCGACGAAGTCGTCGCGCATCGGACGCGGCCAGTGGATCAGGTACAGGTCGACGTGGTCCAGGCGCAGCTTGGCGAGGGAGTCGTCGAAGGCGCGCAGCACCTGGTCCCGGCCCCACTTCTGCTTCGGGCCGTTCCACAGCTTGGTGGTGACGAACAGTTCCTCGCGCGCCAGCCCCGAGGCGGCGACGGCCTTGCCGGTGCCGGCCTCGTTGCCGTAGATGGCGGCCGTGTCGATGCTGCGGTAACCGGCCTCCAGGGCGGTCCCGACGGCGCGCTCCGCCTCGGCGTCCGGCACCTGCCAGACGCCGTAGCCGAGCTGGGGCATGAGCGTGCCGTCGTTGAGCTTGATGGCGGGGACCTGGTTCACGTCTGGTCGTTCCCTCACGTGGGCGCATGGGCGCGGTGGCGGAAAAGCGTCGTACGAGGGGCGATAACCGGCCTCTCGTGCGACGTATTCCCGCCATCCGCCGCGCATCCGTACGCGCTTCCTCAGGTGGTCCCGAGATACGCCTCCCGCACCAGCGGGTTCGCCCGTACCGCGGCCGCCGTGCCCTCGGCCAGCACCTTTCCGAGGTCCAGTACGACGACCCGGGTGCAGAGCTCCATCACGAAGGCCACATTGTGCTCGACCAGCAGCACCGCGCAGCCCTCCCGCTCGGCCAGCAGCCGCACGACCTCCGCGAGCCGGTCGCGCTCCGGAGCGGACATGCCGGACGCGGGCTCGTCCAGCAGCAGAACCCGTGGCGGATCGGCCACCGCGCGAGCCACCTCCACCATCCGGGCCTGCCCGACGGGCAGCCCGCCGGCGTACGAGGCGCCGAGCGCGCCGATCCCGCAGTCGGCCAGCACCCGCTCACCGCGGGCCCGGCGCTCACGCTCCAGGGCCCGCCGGGACGGCAGGGCGAGGAGATCGGCGGCCGGGCCGCCCCCGCCGCCCCGCCACTCCTGCGCCACCAGCACGTTGTCGGCCACGCTGAGTTGGCCGAACAACTGCTGCCGCTGGAAGGTTCGCCGTATCCCGTGCCGGGCCCGCCAGACGGCGGAGCGGCGGGTGATGTCCGCCCCGTCCAGCAGCATCCGCCCCCGGTCGGGGCGGCGGATCCCGGACAGGACGTCGAACAGGGTGGTCTTCCCCGCGCCGTTCGGCCCGATCAGCCCGCACACCTCTCCCGCGCGCACCCCGAGGTCCACCCCGGCCAGGGCCCGGACGCCGCCGAACCGCACGCCGACCCCGCGCGCCTGAAGGACGTACCCGCCCTCGCTCATGTCGCCATCCCCAGGTAGGCCTCGGTGAGCCGGTCCGCCTCCACCTCGGTCCGTGGGCCGCACCAGGACACCCGCCCCTGGGAGAGGTAGGCCACGGTGTCGGCGATCCCGAGGACCTCGGCTGCCTTCTCCTCCACCAGGAGCAGCGCGGTCCCGGCGTCGCGGAGCTCGGTGAGCAGCGCGTACACCTCCTCCACCACGCGCGGGGCGAGCCCGAGCGAGGGTTCGTCGGCGATCAGCACCGCGGGCGGCCGCTGGAGCAGCGGAGCCAGCGCCAGCATCTGCTGCTCCCCGCCGGAGAGCGCTCCGGCGGGGATGCCGCGCCGCTCCGCGAGCCGCGGGAAGCGTGCGTAGACGGCGGCCCGTGCGTCGGCCGCCGTGAGGTACAGGGCCAGGTTCTCCTCGATGGTGAGCGCGGGGAAGATCCCGCGCCCTTCGGGCGCGAGCAGCACCCCGGACCGGGACCGCCGCACGGCCCCGTCCCGCGTCGCGTCCCGTCCGCCCACGTACACCGCCCCGGCCGTGGCGGGCAGCAGCCCGGCGGCCACCCGGCAGGCCGTGCTCTTCCCGGCCCCGTTGGGCCCGAGCACGGCGAGGATCTCGCCCGGCCGGACGACGAGATCCACCCCGTGCAGGACGAGCCCCCCGTCGTACCCGGCGGTGACATCGCGCAGCTCCAGTGCGGGCCCGGCCTCGCGGGGCGGATCCAGCCCCGCCGGTGTTTGAGGCGCGGGGTCCGGGGCGGAGCCCCGGGAAGCGGCGGCGGGCGGTCCCGCCGGCCCCGGCTGCGCAGGGATCCGGGGCGCCGGCCCCGCGGCCCGCCGCTTCGCCAGCCGCACCGGCACGGCCGCGCAGTACCCGTCCGGGTCATTGGCCAGGGCCAGCCCCGCAAGCCCGAACAGGATCACCGGCAGGTGCGCGGACTCCGTCACACAGTCGGACAGCACCCGCGGAGCGACGGCGAAGACCAGCCCCGCCACCACCGCGTACTGCGGCCTGCGCACACCCGCCGCCACGACCACCGCCAGCCACACCAGCCCGGTCATCGCCGTGAAGTCCGTCGCCGTGATGCGGGTGTTGTACGAGGCGTACAGCACGCCCCCGAAACCGGCCAGCCCCGCCGACAGGGTGAACAGCAGCAGCTTCGTCCGCAGGACGGAGACACCCGAGGCGACCGCCGCCGCCGGCGCCGACCGCACCGCCAGCATCGCCCGGCCCGACGGGGAGTTGCGCAGTGCGCTCAGCCCGGCGGCCACCAGCGCGACCAGTACCACCAGGGCCACGCCGAGCGCCCGGTCGTCCGAGAGGTCCACCGGTCCGAACACCGGCCGCGGGACGGACCACCCGGCGTCGCCGTTGCGCAGCCACCGCAGCTGGAAGAGCACTTGATCGGCGAGGAAGGCCAGCGCGAGCGTGGCCAGGGCCAGGGACCTGCCCCCGAGCCGCAGCGCGGGCAGGGCGACGAGCGCCCCCAGCAGCGCCGCCGCGCACGTGCCCACCGCCAGTGCCGCCGCGAAGGGCCAGCCCCGGCTCATGAGCAGCCCGGCCACGAGCGCGGCACCGGTGACGAAGGTGCCCTGCGCCAGCGACACCATCGCCCCGAGCCCGGTCACCACCGTGAACGACATGAACACCAGCGCGATGGCCAGCCCCTGGGCCAGCAGCCCGCTCCAGAACGGCGTGGTCACGGTGTAGAACGCCACGCACAGGAGTACCGCGCCCGCCGCCCACACCCCCCAACGGCGCGACCACGGGGCCCCGGCCAGATGGTCGACCGGCGGCGCGTCCGCGGCCGCGACCCCCGCCGCGCGCGCCCTGCGCGTGAGCACCAGCAGCCCGCCGAACAGGATCAGGAAGGGCACCGCCGTACGGAAGCCGGTGATGGACTCGGCGAAGGAGGCGTAACCGGCCCACCAGGTTCTGCAGCACCCCCAGCCCCAGCCCGCCCGCGAAGGCGAGCGGCACGGACGCGAACCGTCCGATGACCGCCGCCGTGGCCGAGACGAACAGGAACAGCGTGAAGTCGTGCGCGGAGAGTCCCAGCAGCGGGGTCGCCAGCACCCCCGCCAGCCCGGCCAGTCCCGATGCGATCATCCACGCCATCGACGACAGCCGGTCGGCGCTGATGCCGCGCAGTTCGGTCAGCGAGCGGTTGTCGACGGCGGCCCGCAGTTGCAGCCCCAGCCGCGTGTGCCGCATCAGCACCCACAGCGCCACCGCCACCAGAGCCGTCACCACCCAGGTGATCAGCTGGTCGGAGTCGATGCCGACGCCGTCCGCGAGCTGCCAGGACTTCGCGGGGCTGGGCCCCACCCCCGGCAGCCCGAACTGGTTCTCCGCCGGTTTCACCGGGGCGCCCGCGTCCGCCAGCAGCTCCACCGCCCACAGCCCGGCCGCGGGCAGCGCGACCAGCAGCCCGATGGTGGCCACGATCTGCGCCGTCTCGCCGACCCGGGCGAGCCGGCGGAACATCAGCCGGTCCAGCCCCCAGCCGAGACCGGGGGCCAAGACGACCACCACCAGGAAGGCGGCCGGGACGGCGGGCCAGCCGAGCCCCGAGTGCAACTCGTAGAAGGTGAGCGCGCACAGGTAGGCGGTGGCCCCGTGCGCGAAGTTGAACAGCCCGGACGCCGAGTACGACAGCACCAGCCCGGTGGCGAGCAGTGCGTACAGGGCGCCGGAGACCAGACCGCTCAGCACGAAGACGAGCAGATCCCCCATGCCGCTGCCCTACTTGAAGGGGATGGGTTCGTAGCACTTGAACGGCACGGAGACCTCGTACGCGCCGTTCTTGAGCTGTACCAGCGCACCGCAGCCGAAGCTGTCCTTCTGCCCCTTGGGCTCGGCGCGGTCTCCGACGAGGGTGCCGGTGTCGGAGAAGCCCTGCGCGGCGCTCTGGAAGGACTCGACGGTCAGGTCCTTGCCCGCCTTCTGCGCGATGGACACGAAGAGGTCGGCCGACATGTAGCCGGTCAACATGTGCATGTTCAAAGGCACTTCCTGGCCGCCCGCCGCCGCCTTGATGTCGGCCTTGAACTGCGCCATCTTCGGATCGGCGGACTCGAAGGGCTGGAACTGCAGCAGTACGTGCACCCCGTCGAGGGCCTGCTTGGTGGCCTCCTTGGCGAGCAGCCCCGGGTCGTAGTCGGTCGGGTCGGAGAGCAGTCCCTGGTAGCCGCTGCGCTTGAGGGCGGTGAAGAGCCCGATGTTGTTGGGGGTCTGCATCACGGAGACGATCGCGTCCGGGGCCTTGCCGTCGTTGCTGGAGAGGATCTCCTTCACGTACGCGGACCAGTCGCTCGGGACGGCCGTACCGGGCACGGAGGCCTTGGCGTAGGACACCGTGAACCCGGCGCTGGCGAAGCCCTGCTGGAAGGTGCGGATGCCGAACTTGCCCGCGTCGCTGTCGTTGGCGATGATCGCGACCGACTTGCCCCGGGCCCCGCCGAGGATCCGGCCGATGCCCTCGGGCCAGGTCTGGTTGAGGGTGCCGCCGGGGGTGGGGACCAGGCAGCCGTTGAAGCCGTAGATGTGCTTGGGCCCGCAGAAGGAGGGCAGGGTGCCCCAGCCGAAGGTGGGAACCTTCTCCTGCTCCAGGAAGTCGGCCCCGGAGAAGGTCACCGAGCTCATGGGGGAGACGGCGAAGACCTTGTCCTGCTGGACGAGCTTGCGGGCGGCCGCCAGGTTCTTCGCGGGATCCTGGCCGTCGTCCTCCGCACCGAGGTAGTCGATCCTGCGTCCGTTGATCCCACCCTCGGCGTTGGCCCGGAGATAGCGGGCCCTGGCCCCGAGGTCGGTGTCCTTCTTGCTGTAGCCGCTGGCGCTGGTCATCGACACGATCCCGCCGACCTTGATCGAATCGGCCGTCACCCCGCGGGCGTTGCCGGGGCCGCCACCGGGCTTGCCCGGGCTACTGCCGTTGGTGGAGGCGGAGTTGCAGGCGGAGACGAGCGCGAGGGCCGCCATCGCGGCGGCCAGGGTGCGGATCGGTCGCAACATGTCGGGGATCCCCTCCGTTGGAATCCCCGCATTCTGTGCGCGACCTGACGGATCGTCAATATTGCCGACGGATGGAAATGACGAACCGTCAGTTCTGGGCGCGTCCGCCCGGAACGCCGACCGGACCTGCCGTGACGACCCGCGGCCCACCCCGGCTCAGGAGGAGGAGTACAGCGCCGCGACCTCCTTCTCGTACGCCTTCTCGATCGCCCGGCGCTTGAGCTTCAACGAGGGCGTCAGCAGCCCCCGCTCCTCGGTGAACTGCTCACCCAGCACCCGGAACGTACGGATCGCCTCCGCCTGCGACACCAGGGTGTTCGCGGCCACCACGGCCCGGCGGACCTCCGCCGTCAGCTCCGGGTCGCCCACCAGCTCCGTCGCCGGCATCTGCGGCCGGCCGCGCATCGACAGCCAGTGCGCTATCCCGTCCATGTCCAGCGTGAGCAGCGCCGCGATGTACGGCCGGTCGTTGCCCACCAGCACGCACTGCGACACCAGCGGATGCGAACGGACCCGCTCCTCCAGGGCGGCGGGCGCGACGCTCTTGCCGTTGGAGGTCACCAGGATGTCCTTCTTGCGCCCGGTGATGGTGAGGTAGCCGTCCTCGTCGAGTCGGCCCAGGTCCCCGGTCGCCAGCCAGCCGTCGCGCAGCACCGCCTCCGTGGCCCGGGGGTCGTTCAGGTACCCGGAGAAGATGTGGCTGCCGTGCAGCCACACCTCCCCGTCCTGCGCGATGTGCACCGTACTGCCCGGGATCGGCCGCCCCACCGTGCCGTACTTGGTCGCCCCCGGCGGGTTCGCAGTGGCCGCCGCGCACGACTCGGTCAGCCCGTACCCCTCGAACACCGTGATTCCCGCCCCGTCGAGGAACAGCCCCAGCCGGCGCGACATCGCCGACCCGCCCGACATGGCGTACCGGACCCGGCCGCCCATCGCTTCGCGGACCTTCCCGTACACCAGCCGGTCGAAGAGCTGGTGCTCCATCCGCAGCGCGGTCGACGGCCCCGGCCCGGTGCCGAAAGCCTTGCGCTCGCGCGCCTCCGCGTACCGCACGGCCGTCTCCACCGCCCGGTCGAAGGGGCCCGTACGCCCCTCCGCCTCCGCCTTGCGGCGTGCGGCCGCGAAGACCTTCTCGAACACGTACGGGACGCCCAGCACGAAGGTCGGCCGGAAGGCGGTGAGATCCGGCAGCAACTCGGCCGCCGCCAGCACCGGCTGGTGCCCGAGCTTGACCCGCGCCCGGACGGCGGCCACCTCCACCATCCGCCCGAACACGTGCGCCAGCGGCAGGAAGAGCAAGGTGGAGGGCTGCTCGCCCTGCCGGGCCTGGAACACCGACTCCCAGCGGTTGACCAGTGTGTCGGTCTCGTACATGAAATTGGCGTGCGTGAGCACGCACCCCTTGGGCCGGCCGGTGGTCCCCGAGGTGTAGATGACGGTGGCGGTCGCGTCGGGCGTCACCGCCCCGCGATGGCGGTGCACGACGTCCTCGGCGACCCCGCGGCCGTCGGCGACGAGCGCGTCCACGGCCCCCGCGTCGAGCTGCCACAGCCGGCGCAGGTGCGGGAGCCGGTCGATGACCGAACCCACCGTCATGGCCTGGTTCTCGTCCTCGACCACGCAGGCCGTGCAGTCGGTGTCGAAGAGGATCCAGTGCACCTGATCGGCCGAGGACGTCGGATACACCGGGACGGGCTGGGCGCCGATCGCCCACAGGGCGAAGTCGAAGAGGGTCCATTCGTACCGGGTGCGGGACATGACGGCCACCCGGTCCCCGAAACGCACCCCCTGGGCCAGCAGCCCCCGGGCCAGCGCGAGCACCTCGGCGGCCAGCTCCCGCGAGGTCACGTCCTGCCAGACCCCCTCGGTCTTGCGGCCGAGCACCACCCGGTCCGGCTCCTCGCGGGCGTGCTGGAAGACGATGTCGGCCAGGCCGCCGACGGGCGCGCCCGTGACGACGGGTGGGACGGTGATCTCGCGCAAGGCCCCGCTCCTCTCCGCGCGCCGCGGTGAACGTACCTCATGGTCAACAGGGGTTCATCGGCCATCGGATACCTCCACAAGACCTCCCCAGTGATCGCGGTGTTCACGCCGTTGACGTGCGACTGAGCCGGTCCGCACCGGACAGCACGGCCGCGGCCAGCGCCTCGGCCGCGGCCGACGGACGCGCCCCGCGGAGCAGCGCGAACTCCACCGGCCCCAGCTCCGGCAGCCCGCCGACCCGCACCAGGCCCGGCGGGATCAGCCCCCGGGTGTGCGCCATCACGCCCAGCCCGGCCCGGGCCGCTGCGATCAGACCGCTCAGACTGCCGCTCGTGCACGCGATCCGCCACGCCCGCCCCTCGCCCTCCAGCACCTCCAGCGCCCGGGCCCGGGTGATGCCCGGCGGCGGGAAGGCGATCAGCGGAACAGGCCGCTCCGGGTCCACCCGCAGCCCCTCCGCGCCGATCCACACCATCCGGTCCCGCCAGACGAGCCGGCCCCGCTCGTCCGCGGGACCCCGCCGCTTCGCGAGCACCAGGTCCAGGCGCCCCGCGTCCAGCCGTTCGTGCAGCGTCCCCGAGAGCTCCACCGACAGCTCCAGATCCACCTCGGGATGCTCGTGCCGGAAGCCTTCGAGGATCTCCGGAAGACGCGTCAGCACGAAGTCCTCCGACGCCCCGAACCGCAGCCTCCCGCGCAGCCGCGTCCCCGCGAAGAAGGCCGCCGCCCGCTCGTTCGCCTCAAGGATCGTCCGCGCGAAACCGAGCAGCGCCTCGCCGTCCTCCGTGAGCCCGACGCTGTGCGTGTCCCGGACGAACAGCGGGCGCCCCGTCGCCTCCTCCAGCCGCCGTACGTGCTGGCTGACCGTGGACTGCCCCACCCCGAGCCGACCCGCGGCCTGCGTGAAGCTGAGCGTCTGGGCCACCGTGAGGAACGTCCGCAGCTGGACAGGGTCGTACATAACCCCACGCTACTCCCGCTCATCACGCATCGCGATGACAGTGAGTGCGGTATGCGGGTTTCCCGATGACCGGGCGCCACCGACCATGGGAGGAGCACGCAGTACCCAGCACGCAGTAGCCGACACCCAGTGACCGGCACCCGCCCCGACAGCAAGTGAGCACCTCCGATGCGCCGCCCGCACCTGCCCGCCCGGCTGCCCCTGGACCCGTACATCCTGGCCCTGCTCGCCACCGTCGGCCTCGCCGCCCTGTTCCCCGCCCGCGGCCCGGCCGCCACCCTCGCCGACGTCGCCTCCACCGCGGCCGTGGCGCTGCTCTTCTTCCTCTACGGCGCCCGGCTCTCCACCCGCGAAGCCCTCGAGGGCCTGCGCCACTGGCGGCTCCACCTGACCGTGCTGGCCGCCACCTTCGTGGTCTTCCCGCTCCTCGGCCTCGCCGCCCGCGGCCTCGTCCCCGGCCTGCTCACCGCCCCTCTCTACAGCGGCCTGCTCTTCCTCTGCCTGGTCCCCTCGACCGTGCAGTCCTCCATCGCCTTCACCTCGATCGCCCGCGGCAACGTCCCCGCCGCGATCTGCGCCGGCTCCTTCTCCAGCCTGGCCGGCATCGTCCTCACCCCCCTCCTCGCCGCCGCCCTGCTCGGTGGCGACGCGGGAGGCTTCTCCTTCGACTCCCTCTTGAAGATCACCCTCCAGCTGCTGCTGCCCTTCCTCCTCGGGCAGGCCCTGCGCCCCCGGGTCGGCGGCTTCCTCGTCCGCCACAAGCAGGTCCTCGGCCGCGTCGACCGCGGCTCGATCCTGCTCGTCGTCTACGCCGCCTTCAGCGCGGGCGTGGTCGCGGGGATCTGGCACCGGGTCAGCCTCCTGCGGCTCGCCGCCCTGATGCTGGTGGAGGCCGTGCTCCTTGCCGTCATGCTCCTCGCCACCTGGTACGGCGCGGCCCGTCTCGGCTTCGGCCGCGCGGACCGCATCGCCATCCAGTTCGCCGGGTCGAAGAAGAGCCTCGCCGCCGGACTCCCCATGGCCAGCGTGCTGTTCGGGGCCCACGCCGCCCTCGCCGTGCTCCCGCTGATGCTCTTCCACCAGATGCAGCTGATGGTCTGCGCGGTCATCGCCCGGCGCCGCGCCCAGGATCCGGCGCCCGAACTCGCCGCCGACCGTGTGGCGGACGTCTCGCCCGCGGTCCAACGGCCCGCGCCCCGGGCCCGGTAACGTTCGGTGGTGACCTGGATACGCCCGCTCGCCGCCCACGCCGAACGCCCCTGCACCCTGGTCGTCTGCCGCGGCTGCTGCTGCGGCGACCCCCGCAAGAACCCCGGCTCCGACCACGCCGGTCAACTCGCCCGGCTGCGCGAGGCCGCCGCCGCCTCGGGGGGCCGCCTGGCCGTCCGTACGAGCGAGTGCCTCGGCCCCTGCGCCCAGGCCAACGTCATCGTGGTCCAGCCCACCAGCGAGGCCCGCCGCCGGGGCGCCCGCGCCACCTGGTTCGGCTGGGCGCTGGACGACACCGCGACCGACGAGATCATCGCCTGGGCCGAATCCGGCGGCCCGGGCACCACCCCGCTCCCGCCCACCCTGGACCTGCACCGCATCGACCCCCCGTCCCCGAAGCCGGCCGCCAACACCGGCCGCCGCAGCCGCCGGGCGCGCTGAGGTGCAGAACCTCGCCCGCGCGGTGATCGTACTGTTCGCCCTGCTGGCCGCTCTGGTGATCCGGCTGGCCCTGTCCCTCGACCTGGAAGACAGCAAACCCTCCGTGCCGCTCACGGCGCAGGACGTCACCGGCACGTGGCAGGGCGACCGCGGAGGCCGGCTCGAGGTGCTGGCCGACGGCCGGATCCGCCTCGCGGAGCTCTCGGGCTGGCCATGCACCCCAGGCCCGAAGCGAGCCGTGCTCACCGGCGAGGGCAGCTGGACCATCGCTCGGCACTCCGACGAGGACCCGGGTATCCAGATCCTGATCAAGTTCCCCGTCGACGGAACGCCCGCGGTACAGGTCTGCGACAACTGGTTCACGCTGCACGGCACGGGCAAGGGGGGCGCCTCTGGGGACGGCAGCCACGTGTGGGCGTCGTTCCTCGCCTACGAACGCGGCGCCAGGGAGCTGTTCCGGCGTACCGCTACAGGGTGATCCGCTCCTCGCCCGCGTAGATGTTCATGTCCGACCCCCGCAGGAAGCCGACCAAGGTCATCCCCGACTCCAGTGCCAGGTCCACCGCCAGCGAGGACGGCGCCGAGACGGCCGCCAGCACCGGGATGCCCGCCATCACGGCCTTCTGCACCAGCTCGAAGGAGGCCCGGCCGGACACCAGCAGGACCGCGCCCGTCAGCGGGAGCCGACCCGCCTGGTGGGCCCGGCCCACGATCTTGTCCACCGCGTTGTGCCGGCCCACGTCCTCCCGCAGGTCGAGCAGCTCGCCCTGCGCCGTGAACAGCCCGGCCGCGTGCAGTCCGCCCGTACGGTCGAAGACCTTCTGGGCCTCGCGCAGCCGGTCCGGCATCGCGCTGAGGACCTCCACGGGTACCCGTACCGGATCGGCGGCGATCCCCGGGAAACGGGTCGCCGTACGGACCGCGTCCAGGCTGGCCTTGCCGCACAGGCCGCAGGAAGAGGTGGTGTAGACGTTCCGCTCCAGCGTGATGTCAGGCACCGGGACCCCGGCGGCCAGCTGGACGTTCACCACGTTGTAGGTGTTCGAACCGTCCGCCGTCGCCCCCTCGCAGTAGGTGACGGCCTGCACGTCCGAGGCGGCGCCGAGCACCCCCTCGCTGACCAGGAAGCCCACCGCCAGGGCGAAGTCGTCGCCCGGGGTGCGCATCGTGATGGCCAGCGGTTTGCCGTTCAGACGTATCTCCAGCGGCTCCTCGGCCACCAGTGTGTCCGGCCGGACACCCGCCCCGCCGTTGCGGACCCGGACGACGCGACGGCGCTCGGTGACCCGTCCCATGGTGATCAGTCCACCCCTTCTGTTCGTGTCTCTTCTCTCGCCGGTGCCCGGCAAGCCCATTGTCCCGGTTCCGCTTCCCGCGACGCCCCCGGCAGGTGGATCCTCGGGAAGCTCCAAAATCCGGGCCCGCAATCCTGTCGGGTCACACGCACACGTACCCACCAGTAGCAGGCGAAGCTGGGTGATCCTGACTTCCGTACAAAGGGGGACCCCGCCCATGACCGGTTCACGCGTGGTGGCGCTAGGGCACTACCAGCCCGCGAAAGTGCTCACCAACGAGGACCTCGCGGCCATGGTCGACACCACCGACGAGTGGATCCGGTCCCGCGTCGGCATCCGCACCCGCCACATGGCGGGCCCGGAGGAGCCGGTGGACGAGCTGGCCTACCAGGCGGCGGGCAAGGCGCTGGCCGGCGCCGGCCTGACCCCCGACGACATCGACCTCGTCCTGGTCGCCACGTCCACCGCGATCGACCGCTCGCCGAACATGGCCGCGCGCGTCGCCGCCAAGCTGGGCATGGGCGGCGGCCCCGCCGTCATGGACATCAACGTCGTCTGCTCGGGCTTCACGCACGCCCTGGCCACCGCCGACCACGCCATCCGGGCCGGTTCCGCCACCCGCGCCCTGGTCATCGGCGCCGACAAGATGACGGAGATCACCGACTGGAGCGACCGCACCACCTGCGTGCTCACCGGTGACGGCGCGGGCGCGGCCGTGGTCGAGGCCTGCGAGGAGCCGGGCATCGGCCCGGTGCTGTGGGGATCGGTCCCGGAGATGGGCAACGCGGTCCGGATCGAGGGCTCGCCGCCGGTCTTCGCCCAGGAGGGCCAGTCCGTCTACCGCTGGACCACCAGCCAGCTCCCGCCGCTCGCCCGCAAGGTGTGCGAGAAGGCCGGAGTCACGCCGGAGGAGCTGGCCGCGGTCGTCCTCCACCAGGCGAACCTGCGGATCATCGAGCCGCTCGCCGCGAAGATCGGCGCCGTCAACGCCATCGTCGCCCGCGATGTGATCGAGTCCGGCAACACCTCGGCCGCCAGCATTCCGATGGCCCTGTCGAAGCTGGTGCAGCGCGGCGAGATCCCCTCCGGCGCCCCGGTCCTCCTCTTCGGCTTCGGCGGCAACCTCTCCTACGCGGGCCAGGTCATCCACTGCCCGTGACGGGCTCCGCAGCCGTTCCCCGCGCCGCCCCGGCCGGGGAGCGGCGGCCCTCGGCCACCAGCGCGGCGACCAGGACGCACGCCAGGGCCACCAGCTGGCCGGCACCCGACCGGCCCGTGCCCACCGGGACCGTGGCGAGCGCGAGCAGGAGAGCCGCCGCACGGTAGCGGACCGGCCCGATGCGCAGCGCCGCGCGGAAGGCCAGGTCACCCGCCAGATAGAGGGCGACCCCGCCCGCCAGCGCGACTGCCGGGCCGGTATGCAGGTGCTCGCCGAGGTGCCCGATGGTCTTCTTCACGCCCGCCGCGAAGACGGCGATGCCCAGGAGCATCGGCAGGAAGGCGTAGTAGTACGCGACCATCGCCAGCTTGAAACGCCGCTCCGGCGGCGTCTGCGCGAAGACCTCCTCGGCCCGGCCCTCGTCCCGCACGAAGTACATCCACCACATCGCGGACGCGATCGCCAGCGCCAGGAAAGCACCGCCCGCGATCCCGGGGGACAGCGGCAGGGTGCCCACGCCGATGCCGATCGCGATCACGGACTCGCCGAAGACGATGATCAGCAGCAGTCCGTGCCGCTCCACCAGATGAGCGGCGTTCATACCGCCGAGCCGGTCACCGACCGTCTGCTCGGGCGCCTCGGCCCCCTCGGCCCCCTGGGCACCCGCGGCGTCCCCGGCGGTCCCGCTCGCCGCGACCCGCTGCACGACCACCGGCGTCACGAACTGCAGCAGCAGCGCGAGCATCCACAGCCCCCAGGCCGGGAGCCCGTCGAAGAAGCCGGCGGCCGTCACCGACAGCGCGCACAGGGCGTTGGGCAGCGCGAACCACAGCACCCCGCTCCCGTGCGCCTGGGTGAACAGCGCGCTGTGGACCAGCACGACCAGGAGGTACCCGAGGCCGAAGGCGATGCCGCCGGCTCCGAAGGCGGTGGGCACGGCCAGGGCGCACACCATGAACGCCCCCATGGCCAGCATGAGCAGCACCCGCCGGACCGTCCGGTCCGGCGGCACCTGGTTGGTCAGGTGCGCGTAGCCCCCGTACATCCAGAACAGCACGGTGAAGATCAGCACCACCTGCCCCGCGCCCCGCAGGCTCAGGTCGTCCGCCAGAAGCACCGTCAACTGCGTGATGGTGAAGACGAAGACGAGGTCGAAGAACAACTCGAGCGTGCTGACGCGGTGCTCGGTTTCCATGCGCGGCTCCCCCCGGATGTGTGCGCAAGCCATCCGACCGCCCGGCGCCCCCCGATGTCCAGCAGAACTCGGCATCCCACCGCGAGACGGTCCGTCCCGTCGACGGTCGTCGACGCATGCGTGCAGGTCAGCCCGGCGTGGCGGACGATCGCCGCCCGGATATGTGGTCGGAACCCCGCCGATCCTTTGCTATTGTTGTCCATGTCGCCGCGGGAAACCGGGGCCGACCACCTGGTCCGGGTGGCGGAATGGCAGACGCGCTAGCTTGAGGTGCTAGTGCCCTTTATCGGGCGTGGGGGTTCAAGTCCCCCCTCGGACACAAGAAGCAAGAGCCCCACACATCGTGTGGGGCTCTTCTCGTTCTCCCACCCCCGCCGGGCTCGGTGTCACGGGCCCAGGACCACAAGGCCCGTCGGGGTGGTCAGGCTGCCCGGGGTGACCGACGTGAAGGTGTGGGGGAGCGACAGCCGGGGCAGGTCGGTGTCCTCGGCGGCCTCGAAGAGGTAGGCAGCGGCCGCGGTGGTGTCGCTGACCAGGTGCGGGCCGCCCGCCGTGGCCGTTCCACCGGTGAGCGGGGTGCGGAAGAGGCGCCGCAGGTGGCGCAGGGTCTCCGGGGTGACCGGGGCCCGCATCGCCCGCGGCCGGTCGGTCGGAGTCTCTGCCGGAGTCGCGGCCCCGGTGTCCGGCATGTCCTGCGCGTCCGGCACCTCCGGGGCGTCCGGTGGGATCGCCCCCGTCAGGAGCAGCGCCAGCAGCACCGGGACGGCCTTGCGGCGCAGGGCCTCGGTGGCCGCGCCCAGCCGGTGGGCGTGGGATGCGGGCAGCGAGAGCGCGAGGCTGCCGGCGGCGTCCCCGGTGGCGATCGGGACCGCCGAGCAGACGACCCCGGGGGAGTACTCGCGCAGGTCGAACACGGGCGCGCCCGGAGCCACCGCGTCCAGGGCGCTGAACAGGACCCGGCTGTCGGTGATCGTCCGCGGGGTGAGTCGCGCGGGCCGGTGCCGGGCCACGTGGTCGGCGCGGCGGTCGTGGTCGAGCTGGGTCAGCAGGCACTTGCCCACCGCGCTGGCATGCGCGGCGGCCCGGAAGTCGACCCACTCCCGCACCGGCGGGGTCGCGGGCCCGGCCGCCATCTGCGTGATCCGGACCTCGCCCTCGGCGTACCGGCTGAGGTACACCGCGGCGCCCGCGCTGTCCCGGGCCAGTGCCAGGGTGCGCTGGAGCTGCCCCGCCAGGCCGTGGCCGCCGGGAGCGGCGAGCCGTTCCAGGGCGGGGCCGCGCCCGTAGACCCCGAGGGCCGGACGCACCGCGTACTCCTCCTCGCACAGCATCATCAGCAGGGGCCGCAGCTCCCCCTCGGCGAGGCCGGACTCCCGGGCGAGCCGGTCGGCCCGCACCCCCAGTGGGTGTCGTTCCAGGACCCGTACGACGGCCAGGGCGCGGCGCGCCTCGGCCAGGGCGCGGCTCGTCCCTCCCGGGGCGGCGGTCCCGCGGGCCGCCGCCGTCAGCGCGGGGTGGCGCAGCGGTCCGGCGGCCGGCCGCAGCGCGGTCACCGGCGGGGGGACCGAGGCCGCCCACACGGTGACCGGCGGCGGCAGGAAGGAGGCCAGCACCCCGGACAGCCCGGGCCTGGGCAGCGGCACCGGACCGAGGTCCGGATCCTCGAACTGGTCGACGTGGCGCAGGACGGCCGCCTGCGCGCACAGCCGGACCTCGCGCAGATCCCGCCGGCCGCCCGGCCGGAAGCCGCGCCGGCCCAGCTCGCGCGCCCAGTGGCGGGCGTCGTGGTGCTCGCCGCGCCGGGAGTGGTCGAGGAAGAGGCAGTACGCCGCCGCCGAGGTCCGCGGGCTCCCGGACCCGGCGGCGAACTGCCACCAGAAACGGGCCCCTTCGCGCAGCCCGGCCAGGTGCAGCAGGCAGCCGAAGACGACGGCCCCGGCCAGGTCGGTGTGTCCGTCCGCGAGGAAGGAGTCGAGGTGCGCCCCGGCCTTCGGTGCGCAGGCGGAGGCCAGGCAGGCGGCCTTGAGGTCGCGCCGGGCCCGTTCGGCGTCGAGGGGACAGTCCCGCGCGGGATCGCTCCAGCCGTGCACCGACCGCCGCCGGGCACGGTGTCCCGACCCGGGGGCGTGCGGGGTGGCGCGCAGCAGCCGGGCCTCGGCGGCGCCGAGGTCGTAGTGCCGGTAGCGGTCGCGGACCCCCGCCCGGGCGAGGAGCTCGGCCAGGGAGCGGGGGATCGGGTCGCGGTCCTGGCGCTCCTGCCGTTCGTAGTGCCTCATGATTCGGCTGATCCGGGTGCTGCGGCGGACGTGTCGAGCAGCCGGGCGAGCCGTCGGTGGGCCTGTCCGAGGTAGGAGCGGACGGTGGCCTCGTCGACGCCCATCACGGAGGCGGCCTCGCCGGGGGTGCACTGGAGCCCGTACCGCAGGAGCACGGCGTCGCGCTGGCGCTCGACGAGCCGGGAGACGGCGGAGTAGAAGCGGATGGTGTCGGTCAGCACCTCGTACCGGTCGGCGTGGGCCTCCTTGAGGGCGGCCTCGAAGGCGCTGATGTCCATCGGCTCGGGCGGCGGCTGCCACGGGTGGCGCCGGCGCTGCCGGTCGACCAGGCACTGCTTGAGGACGGCCCAGGCGTAGGCGTCGAGGCGGTCCATGTGGAGCATCCGCAGCCACTCGCCCATGATCGAGTCGAAGGCGGCGTCCACCGCCTCCTCCGCCGCCCCGTCCGAGCCCAGCTGCAGATACGCGAAGCGCATGTACGCGGGCCGCCGATTGGCGTGGAAGGCCCAGTACGACAGGCGCGCCGTCGGATCCCACTGGCTCATGGGAGTCGGCCGCCGGCGCCGGCTCGGTAGTCCCACGGCCCCACCGGACTCCTCCGGTCCGCCATCGTTCACCGCTCCACCTCATCCCCTGTGCGCTGAACAGGAAAGCAGCGTGGGCGCACTCGGAGGGCGCAGAGAAGAAACCTGGAAGCAATACGTCGGGGATGATCGACCCGTGATCGATCTCGATCATGCACGGCTCCAGCCAGCACGTATGCATATGCCCGCCGGGGATGCCGCTGCGCGGGCGCTGATCGATCCGCGTCCGGGCGCTGCTCCCGCACCGCTCCCGCACCGCTCGGACGCTCGGCCACTGCCCGGACGCCGCTCGGCCACGGCTCGGCCGCCGCTCGGACACCGCTCGGACACCGCTCGGACACCGGTCCGGTGCGCCGCCGTCCGGCTGTAACATGAGCCTGATCGCGAGGGCCGTGACGGAGAGGTCACTGCCCTCGCTTTTGCATTACGTCCACCCATGAACAAATGCGGCGCGTGGCCTTTCGGCGGTTCGATACGATGAACCGCATTCACAGTCCGTCACGTCACGTTGTACCGCACATAGGAAATGGAGCATCCGAGGATGGCTCGACACCTGATCACCAGCGCGCTTCCGTACATCAACGGGATCAAGCACCTGGGCAACATGGTCGGGTCGATGCTTCCGGCGGATGTGTACTCCCGGTACCTCCGCCAGCGCGGCCACGACGTCCTCTACATCTGCGCCACCGACGAGCACGGCACCCCCGCCGAGCTCGCCGCCAAGGAGGCCGGCATCTCGGTCGCCGAGTTCTGCGCGCAGGCCCACGACGCCCAGAAGGCGGTCTACGACGGCTTCGAGCTGTCCTTCGACTACTTCGGCCGCAGCTCGTCCGCGCAGAACCGCGAGATCACCCAGCACTTCGCGCGGAGGCTCCAGGAGAACGGCTTCATCGAGGAGCGCGCGATCCGGCAGGTGTACTCGCCGGTCGACGGCCGCTTCCTGCCGGACCGCTACGTCGAGGGCACCTGCCCGCACTGCGGCTACGACAAGGCCCGCGGCGACCAGTGCGAGAACTGCACCCGCGTCCTGGACCCCACGGACCTGATCGAGCCCCGCTCGGCCATCTCCGGCTCCACCGAGCTGGAGGTCCGCGAGACCAAGCACCTCTTCCTCCTGCAGTCCAAGCTCCAGCACGAGGTCGAGGCCTGGGTCGCCGAGCACGAGGAGGAGTGGCCGCAGCTGGCCTCCTCCATCGCCCGCAAGTGGCTGACCGAGGGCCTGCACGACCGCGCCATCACCCGTGACCTCGACTGGGGCGTCCCGGTCCCGGCCGACACGTGGCCCGAGCTGGCGGCCGAGGGCAAGGTCTTCTACGTCTGGTTCGACGCCCCGATCGAGTACATCGGGTCCACCAAGGAGTGGTCGGACCTGGACCCGGCGAACCGCGACTACAAGTCGTGGTGGTACGAGGCCGAGGACGTCCGCTACACCCAGTTCATGGCCAAGGACAACGTCCCGTTCCACACGGTGATGTTCCCCGCCACCGAACTGGCCACCCGCGAGCCCTGGAAGAAGGTCGACTACGTCAAGGCCTTCAACTGGCTGACGTACTACGGCGGCAAGTTCTCCACCTCGCAGAAGCGCGGCGTCTTCACCGACCAGGCGCTGGAGATCCTCCCGGCCGACTTCTGGCGCTACTTCCTCATCGCCAACGCGCCCGAGTCCGACGACTCGTCCTTCACGTGGGAGCACTTCCAGGCCACGGTCAACAAGGACCTCGGCGGCACCCTCGGCAACTTCGTCAACCGCGTACTGACCTTCTCCCGCAAGAAGTTCGGCGACGAGGTCCCCGCGGGCAGCGCCGCCGGCGAGGTCGAGGGCAAGCTCGGCGAGCAGATCGCCGAGCTGCTGGCCGAGTACGAGGGCCACATGGACTCCCTCCAGTACCGCAAGGCCGCGGCTGCGCTGCGCGCCCTGTGGTCTGCCGGAAACGCCTACCTCGACGAGAAGGCCCCCTGGACGGAGGTCAAGACCGACCTGGACGGTGCCGCGCTCACCCTGCGCACCGCGATGAACCTCATCCACCTCTACTCGGTGGTCTCCGAGCCGTTCATCCCGGCCTCGGCGCGCGTCATGCGCTCCTCGTTCGCGCTCGCCGACGACACCGCCGCGTGGGTCACCCCGGAGCAGGCGCGGTCCCTGGACGCGGTGCCGGCCGGTACGCCGTTCACCGTGCCGCCGGTGCTGTTCGCCCGGGTCACCGAGGAGGACCTGGAGTCCTACCGCGAGCGCTTCGGCGGTTCCCCGGAGGCCTGAGGATCCTTCAGGCCCCTCGGGGCCGAATGACCACCGCGTGAGGGGCGCGACCCGATGGGGTCGTGCCCCTCACGCGCGCCCGCCGGGGCGTGAGCCGGGCCGTGAGCCGGGGCGTGCGCGCTGAAGTGGACGGCGCTGCCCGCGGTGGCGATGGCCGTCGCCCCGCTCGCCGCCTGCCGGGCCGGCCGGAGGGCAATTCGCCCGACGGCCCCCGCGCATTGGATAGTTGCACTATCCTTCCGTCCGTGGATCAGCTGATCGCCGAAGACCCGAGCCGTATAGGACCGTACCGCCTGATCGCCCGGCTGGGCGCGGGCGGCATGGGCCTGGTCTACCTGGGCCGCTCCGAGGGCGGCCGTACCGTCGCCGTGAAGGTGGTCCAGGCGGAGTTCGCCGGGAACCCCGAATTCCGCAGGAGGTTCGCCCGCGAGGTGGCCGCGGCGCGCCGGGTGGGAGGCAGCTGGACGGCGGCAGTGCTCGATGCCGACACCGAGGCCGCAGTGCCCTGGGTGGCGACCCAGTACATCCCGGGGCCCGACCTGCAGACCGTGGTCGCCCGGCAGTTCGGGCCGCTGCCCGAGGACTCGGTGCGCACCCTCGCCAACCGGCTCGCCCTCGCGCTGCGGGCCGTGCACGAAGCGGGCCTGATCCACCGGGACCTGAAGCCGTCCAACGTGCTCGTCACCGTCGACGGGCCCCGCGTCATCGACTTCGGCATCGCGCGGGCGATGGACAGCCTGACCGGGGACAGCCTGCACACCCGTACCGGCATGCTGATCGGCTCACCGGGGTTCATGTCTCCGGAACAGGTCCGCGGACTCGAACTGACCCCCGCCAGCGACGTCTTCTGCCTCGGCGCGGTCCTCGTGTACGCGGCGACGGGGCGCATGCTCTTCGGCGCCACGGACACGGGTCTCAACGCCCACCTCTTCCGGATCGCCGAGGAGGAGGCGGACCTGACCGGCGTACCGGAGTCGCTGGCCGACCTCGTCGGCGCGTGCCTGCACAAGGATCCGGCCCGGCGGCCCACCCCCGAGGAGGTGGCGGAGCGTACGGCGGCGGACGCCGCCGGGGAATGGCTTCCGGGAAAGGTGCTGGCCCAGCTGGGACGACATGCGGCGCAGTTGCTGGACTACGCCCCGGCGTCTCCCGCCGGAGCCGGAGCCGGAGCCCGTGCCGGTGCCGCGGCCTCGACCGGGGGGACGCCGGCCGGGACGCCGGACCCCCGCCTCGTGCCGGCGCAGTCCCGGCCGGACGCCTCCCCGTACGGGGCACCGCCCGCGTACGCCCCCACGGCCCCCGGCCACTTCGGTCCCGCGGACGGCTTCGGCCCGCCCCCGGGCGCTGTCCCCGGCGACGGCCCGTCCGCCCCCGCGCCCCCGCACCCCAGGCGCTGGTGGGGCCTCGCGGTCCTGGCCCTTGCGCAGTTGCTGGTGCTGGTCGAAGCGGCACAGTTCAACCTGCTGGCGCCGCAGATGCATGCCGAGCTCGGCCTCAGCGCCGACGGCCTGAGCCCGGCCTTCACCGCCTACCTGGTCGCCCTCGGCGGATTGCTCCTGCTCGGCGGGCACCTCGCCGACCTGCTCGGGGCACGGCGGATGCTGGTGGCCGGCCTGATCGGGTTCGCGGTGGCCGCGGTGCTCGCCGGCGCGGCCGCCGGCCCCGGGATGCTGATCGCCTCCCGCGCCCTGGAGGGCGGCTTCGCCGCGTTGCTCGTCCCGGCGGCGCTGTCCCTGGTGGCCACCGGTTTCACCGACCCGCGGGAACGCGGCCGGGCCTTCGGGATCTACGCGGCGGTCGTCGCGGGCGGCAGTGCGCTCGGCGTGTTCACGGGCGGATGGCTCGCCGAGACCCTGGCATGGCGCTGGGCCCTCTGGTCGGTCGTCCCGCTCGCCGTGCTCGCCCTGTTCGGCGCGCTCACCCTGCTGCCCGACCGTCCGGGCCGTACCGGCGCCCGGTTCGACGGACCCGGGGTGCTCCTCGGAGCGGCGGGATCGGCCGCCCTGACCTACGGCCTCGCCGAGGTGGAGACGGGCGGCTGGGCCGTCGCCCGGAGCCTGCTGCTGTTCGTGGGCGGCATCGCGCTGCTCGCCGCCTTCCTGTGGTGGCAGACCAGAACGTCCGGCCCGCTGCTCCCGGCGTACGTCCTGGCCGACCGGAACCGCCTCGCCTCCCTCCTGGTCGTCCTCTTCACCGGCGTCGCCACGGTCGCCCTCCTCCCGGCCCTGGGCTTCTTCGCGCAGCAGATCCGCGGCGAGGGGCCGGCCCTGTCAGGGACGGCCCACCTGCCCCTGGTCGCCGCTGCCCTCGTGACCGCCACCCAGGTCTCCGCCCGACTGCTGCCCCGCCTCGCACCGCGCGTCCTGATCCTGCCGGGCCTGCTGGTCACGGCCCTCGGGCTGGCCCTGCTGGCCGGTGTGGGGGGTGCGGCCACCTACGCGACCGGGGTGCTGCCCGGCATGCTCCTCACCGGCGTCGGCCTGGGCCTGACCCTCGTCCCGCTCTACGCCCTCGCGACCGCCGGGGTGTCCCCGCAGCACGCCGGCGGGGCGTCGGCGGCCGTCGGCGCGGCCCACCACCTGGGGCAGTCGATCGGCGGGGCCGTGCTCGGCACCGTCCTGGTGAGCCACCTGGACCGGGTCTCGGACGACACCGACCTGTTCGCCCGGATGCTGGACTCCTACACCACCACCCTGTGGTGCGCGGTCGGTGGCCTCCTGCTCGCGGCCCTGCCGGCCGCCCTGCTGATCAGGGCCCGCGCCCCGCGGCGGGACGCCCTCCAGGGGTGAGGGTCCGCCCGGCGGGTGAACCGGGGGAGGTACCGGACGGCGTGCCGGGCGGGTGCGTCAGCCTCCGGTGCGTACGAAGGTGCGCACCGCGGTGTCGAAGTAGCCCCGGGCCTCTTCGCTCCGGCCCACGGGCGACGACACCCACACGTCGTACAGCCGGCCGTCCTCCTCCCAGCACAGGTCGCGGGTGTGCCGGGCACCCTCGGCCGTCGAGAAACCGTCCCAGGTGAACAGCCAGAGCGCGGCCTGCCGGCCGTGGTGCGAGGTGGTCACGACCTCGGCGTCCCGGTATCCGGGGTTGCTCGACGGCCCGTTGGCGTGGGCGCGCTGATGGACGGCGATCGGACCGCCCGATTCGGGCTCCGCCGCCTTGATGCCGATGCGGAAGGTGTCCCCGGGTGACATGTAGAAGATGCGCGGGCCCTCCGCCCTGCGGGTGAACCCGATGGGGACGGCCAGCGAGAAGCCCTCCGGGTCGGTGACGACGCGGTAGCCGGCCGGGGCGGCGGCCTTGCCGTCGGACGAGGGGGACGAGGGGAAGGACGAGGGCGTGGCGGAGGGCCCGGAGCCGGCCGGGTCCGCGGGCGCGGTCCGGTGGCCGGCCGCTCCGCTCGCGGAGGCCTGCCCGCCGCGTTCGTCGCGGTCCATGAGCAGCGCGGCCGACACCCCCGCCCCGGCGATCGCAGCCACCAGCAGCGCGGCGACCAGAGCCGCCGCCGGCCGCCGCTTCCCGGGTACGCGTACGGTCTCGGGCGCGGCCTCCGGCGCCATCGCCGGCGCCGACTCGGCCACCGGCGCCGGCGCGGGCTCGGGCCTCGTGACGCTGCGCTGCGTCGGGCTGTACTGCGCCGGGGTGTATCGCGTCGCGGTGTCCGCGCACGCCCGCAGCAGTTGCTCCGCCCCTTCCGCGTCGAGCCGCTCGGTCGGATCGCGCTCCAGCAGCCCCCGCACCACGGGCAGCAGCGGGCCGCACGCTTCGGGCGGCCGGATCTCGTCGAAGACCACCGCATGCAGGATTCCGCCGAGCGAGTCCCGCCGGAAGGGCGAGGCGCCGCTGAGGGCCGCGCACAGCAGGGCGCCCAGCGACCACAGATCGGCCTCGGGTCCCGTCGGGCTCTGCCCCGACATCCGCTCGGGCGCGGTGTACTCGGGGGAGCCGACGAAGGACCCGGTGGTGGTCAGCGTCGTCGCGCCCGACACCTGCGCGATGCCGAAGTCGGTGAGTACGGGCCGTCCGCCGGGCGCCTCCAGCAGGACGTTCGCGGGTTTGATGTCCCGGTGCAGCACACCGGCGGCGTGCGCCGTCCGCAGGGCGCCGATCAGAGCGATCCCGATCCGGGCGGCTTCGGCGACGTCCACCGGGCCGCTGCGGGCGAGCCGGTCGGCCAGCGAGCCGCCCTCGACCAGTTCCATGACGATGTACGGGAGTTCGCCGTCCTCGACGATGTCGTGCACCACGATGATGTGGGGGTGCTTGAGCTGCGCGGCGGCCCGTGCCTCGCGGAGCGTGCGTTCACGCCGGTGCCGGGCCTCGTCCGCGGACAGCGCGGGGTCGAGTGCGAGCTCCTTGACGGCGACGCCGCGGCCGAGCAACTGGTCGGTGGCGCGCCACACGATGCCCATGCCACCGCGTCCGAGCCTGGCGTCCAGCCGGTAACGCCCTGCGATCAGGCGGGCGTCCGCCCCCTCGGTCCCCATGGCGACATCATGCCGCATCGACGATCCGCACCCGTTCGCGGCGTGTCGAAGCCGCGTCTTGATCGTTTCTTCTGCGGTAACCCTTACATCTGCTGCGATTTCGGGAGGCGTGCGGTGACCGCTTGGCAGTACTTCGCCGGGGCGGGCCTGGTGGCGGCGCTCTGCCCGCTGCACGGCCACGTGGCGGTCGCGGGCGACGGTCACGGCCGCGGGGCCCGTGTCGACCTGTGCGTGCCGGCCGGGCAGCCGGACAGGCCGGTCTTCCGGCCGCCTTCCGGGCAGCCCTCGGTGCGGGTGGCCGTGCCCGGCGCCGACCGGCCGACCGTGCGCCACCCGGGACGGCCCGCCGTACCGGTCGCCCCGGCGGAGCGGCCCGCGCGGCCCGGGCCGGCCGCGGAGCCCGGGCAGCCGGAGCCGCCGGGGGCCGTGGGTGCGGTGGGGCCCGGTGCGAAGGCGGGGGCCGGGGCGTCGGAGCCGCCGGCGCCCGCGCCGGTTCCGGGGCCCGAGGCCGAACCGGCCTCGGCCGAAGTACCCGCCCCGCCCGCGGCCGGGGCCGCCGCCGCGCGGGTGAGCGCCTTCCACGTGCGTCCGTACCGCGCCGTGGCCGTGGAGCGGCGCGGCCCGGGCGGAATGTCCACCGTGATGCTCATGGTCGTCGTCACCACCCCGGCCGTACTCGCCGCTGCCGCCCTGCGGCCCCGTTCCAAGAGCCGCAGCTGACCGCCGCGGCCCCGCCGCACCCCCACCGCGAGCCCGACCCCCACCCCCATCCACCGATCCGAACGATCCACTGATCCACCGATCCGCACCGGGAGAATCCACGTGTCCGAATGGCTGGTCCTGGCCATCGCCATGGCGCTCGTCTGCGCCCTCGTCCTCGCCATCACCACGATCCGGCACCGCCGGGCCGCCGACGACGAGGACACCAGCGAAACCCCCGACGTCATCGAGTACATGACGATGATGGTGGGCGTGGTCTACGCGATCGTGCTGGGCCTGGCCATCGCGGGTGTCTGGGAGGCGCGCGGCGCCGCCGAGGACAGCGTGCGCCGCGAGGCCCAGGCCCTGTACGAGGTCACCCAGCGCGCCGACGTCTACCCGGCGCCGGTCCGCGACCGGATCCGGGGCGAGGTGGATGCGTACGTCTCGCACACCGTCGCCGTGGACTGGCCGCTGCTGACCTCCGGCGACGGCGCCTCGGCCGAGGGCGGTGCGCTGCTCGGCAAGCTGCGCAGCGACGTCACGCACCAGAGTCCGACCACCGAGCTCCAGGCACAGGCGTACCAGCCGCTGCTGGACCACATCGCGGCCGCGGACGACGCGCGCCACTCGCGGACGCAGAGCTCCGAGTCCACCCTGCCGGGCGTGGTGTGGTTCGGGCTGCTGGTCGGCGGGGTGGTCACGGTGGGGTTGATCTTCACCCTGCAGATCCGCCGGTCCGGGCGGGAGCTGCTGCTCGCCGGACTCTTCAGCGCGCTGATCGTGTTCCTGCTGTTCATGGTGTGGAGCTTCGACGCGCCCTACGGGCGGGACGGGATCGACTCGGCCGGGCCGTTCCAGGACCTGTTCCCGGCGACGGCCACGGTGGCGGCCGGCACCCGCTGAGAGGTGCCCGACGCCCCTGTGAGGCGGCCGGCGCGGCGGCCTAGACGGTCACCTGCTGCCGGAGCGACTGCACCACCGGCGAGTGCCGCAACGCGTGGGAGATCCGCAGCAGGTCGCGCGGACCGTCGGCGGTGTCGAGGAAGGCCTCCTCGTCCTCTCCGATGATCTTGCCCTCGGGGTCGGCGGAGCGGGCCCGTACGGCGGCCGCGACCATGGCGGCGTCGGCGACGGCGCGGGCGGTCTCCTCGTCGGCCCCCGCGGCGACGGCGCTCTCGTAGGCGCTGTCGCGCAGGCCCCTGTCGAAGTACGGGCCGAGGTGCAGGAAGCCGTCGTGGATGTCCGACTCACGCTGGATCACCCGCAGCTCCGCCGCCGACCACCAGGCGATCCGTACGGAGGGCGTGCCGGCGGGCGCGGAGATCTGCACCTCCTGCCAGAGCGGGCCGAGCTGGCGGTACGTCGCCCAGGTCTGCCAGTGGTCCGACAGCCGCTGGCAGACCAGGGGCACCACGAAGCCCATCGCGCTGATCAGCGCCCCGAGAGAGGCGAGCGGCGGGGCGGCGAGGGTGCTGAGGTCGTCCAGGTTGTGCCCCGACCAGCGGGCGACGACCGCGGTCATCTTGGTGGCGTCGTAGGCGAGGTTGAAGATGTAGCCGATGACGATGATCACCAGGCCGACCCGCAGCCATCCGCGGACCTGGAGGGACCAGCGCCAGCACAGGACCACCATCACCACGGCGGCCACGTGGTGCGCCAGCAGGTAGAGGGCGATCATGTGGCCGATGTAGGGCGTGTTCGCGTAGTAGGTGTCGAAGTCGCGCAGCCGCTCCACCGGGGTCTCCCCGAGGGCGAAGAGCACGACCAGCGCCACGATCACCACGCTGTAGCCCAGGATCCAGCGGCGCGAGACGCGCCGGGTCTGTTCGGGCGGTCCGCCCCGCCAGTTGACCATCAGGACCAGGCAGGATGCGCTGAACGCGGTGATCAGGCAGTACACCAGGGGCGCCGAGACGTTGACGATCCCGGTCCAGCGGTTGACCGCCGCGATGGTGGGCGGCGCGGCGAAGGCGAACACCGCTCCCGCCAGGGTCAGCAGGGCGACGACCGACCGCAGGAGCGGGTCGTTCCAGTTGTGCCGCAGGGCAGGCAGCTTGAAGGCGAGCGAGATCGCCATCGCGGCCGCCGGTATGTAGTAGTCCTCGCCGTTCAACGGTCGTTCCTGTGCCCCCGGTAGCCCAGCGAGGCCTCGATCCGGCCCGCCAGTTGATCGCGCTGGACCGGAGCCCGGTGGCTCGCCGATCCGGCCAGCCAGTTCCGGCACCGGCTGCCCAGCAGTAAGCCGAAGGTTTCGGCCTCCGTCTCCTCCTGCACGTCGGCGCGCGTACGCGCGGCGACGCGGCGGACCGTCTCACCGATGTCGGCCTCGTCCGTCAGCAGCCGCGCGGCGACGGCGGCGCCGTCGACGTGGTGACTGCAGTGGCCGGCCTTCATGTGCCACAGCTCGTGGCCCAGGATCACCAGCTGGTGGTCCGGCGCGGTGCGTTCCTCGATGACCACGAGGTCGCGGTCCGCCATGTCGAGCCACAGGCCGCTGGCCGTCCGCGGCGGGAACGAGGCCATCCGGAAGTCCACCCGGCGCCCGCGGTGTCTGCTCATGCCCTCGCAGAGGGCAGCGTAGAGGTCCACGGGTTCCACGGGTGCGGTCAGCCGGATGCCGGCCACCAGCTCCCCGCACAACCGCCGCTGCTCTCTGCCTATGCTCACCGTTCTCCCCGTCGGCGCGGATCCGGATCAGGACTCAAGGATCAGACCCAGACTTTCGACTGGGTCAGGATTCGTTCGGTTTTACGCTTTCGAGGAGCATGTCCAGCCATTCGGTCACCTTGTCCCGGTGCTTGTCGCTGGGCAGTTGGGCGGCGCGCCAGGCGATGCCCCGTACGCCGTGGTTCTGGAGGAGTCTTGCCAGCGGATCCCCGGACGATGCGGCCGAAGCGGGTACGGTTTCCCGCGCCCGCCCCGCGAAGTCCTGGAGCAACTGTTGCTCGGTCCTCTGGAGGGCGTCCGTGAGGGCGTCGGAGTCGTGCGCCGTGAGGAACCCGGCGTGCACTCCGAAGAACCGCTGGATCGCGTCGCAGTGTTCCATGGTGGGGCGTCGGTCGCCGTTGATCAGTGCCCCGGCCTGCTGCCGGGACATGCCGGCACCGTCCGCGATCTCCTGCTGCGTGTAGCGGCGGCCGTTGGGTTTGACACGTGTCCGCCGGAGCAGGTCGAGACGCTGGAGGAACCGGGTCTGCAGATCGGGTTCGCCGGCCGGCCTGCCGTCGAGCAGGGTCCTGACCACGTCCGTGGGTACGCCGGAGGCCTCGGAGAGCCGCCGCAGGTCGAAGACCTGGTTCAGGTCGCGTCCCATCTTGCCCGCGAGTTCGGCGACACGCGTGATGGTGGCTGCCAGGGGTGCGTTGGCTACCGCGACGGGAGCCGGGAAGCCGTCTGTCACCAGTGGTTCTCCTAGATCGCGCGAAGTCGGTATGGGCACATGGTCGGCTTCTGGAATCTAGCCGCTCTCGCCCGGAAGGGCTAGAACGTGCCACAGCTGTGGCGGGAATGAGCTGTCAAGAGGCTGGAATTGCCACAATAGTTGACACTCGAATGAAGTCGGTAGCAGGATCGCCACACGGAAATGAAGATCCAGACCGGAGGAGGGGGAGCTCTCAGTGCCACATCTCGCAGCGGTGGGCCCGTCCGATGGACTCGCCCGAGCCGGTGAAGAGCGTCTGGCGGGCGAGGAATCTGCCCGCGGCGCCGTGCGGTCGGAGCGACGCAAGGAGATTTTGCGCCAGCGCCGCGAGGAGCTGGGACTGAGTCAGGAAGACCTCGCCGCCCGGCTGCGCATCAGCGTGCGCGCGTACGGGAACTGGGAAAGAGGCCTGGTCAAGGAGTGGACGGACCGTAAACTCCTCGCCCTGGCCGAGGCCTTGGAGATGAGCGAGCGGCAGTGCTTCTGGCTGTTCCGGGTCATGGTCGACCGTGACCCGCCGCCCACGTGGCGCGCCGCCGAGGAGAACAGGCTGCCCGACGACCCGGCGCAGCGCGACTACCTGTGCGACTACGCGGCCCTGATGGAGTCGGTGCCGTACCCGAGCTTCCTGGTGGACCACCGCTGGGACGTGGCCCTGACCAACTCGGCCTTCGACCAGCTCTTCCAGTCGGTGAGACCGCACCCGACGGCCCTGCCGGACGACAACTTCCTGCGCTTCGTGCTGTTCCACCCGGACGCGGCGGCCGTGCTGGAGGACCACGAACCGGCCTGGTGCGTACCGCTGCTGGCCCAGTTCGCGACCGCGCTGGCCGGGGCTCCCGAGGACGAGGGGCTGCGCAGCATCCGCCAGGAGGTGGCCCGTGACCCGTTCATGGAGGCTGCCTACCGGTACGGGGTGCCGCACTGGCTGAGCACGCACGGTACCGACGCCGCCGAACTGGACGGGGCGGTGCGCACCGTGCGCCACCCCGACCCGCAGTGGGGCCTGGTGCGCTGCCGGATGGTGGCCGAAACCAGTCGGATGCTCGGCGAGATGGGGCTGACCCGGATCACCCTGATCCTCTCGACGCCGACCGGCGCACCGAGGGGTCCCGTCCGGGGCGGCGGCTTCACGCACCAGCAGGGCGCCAGGCTGCGCGCCGTGCCGTCGCCGGTGGAGTGACCGACCGGGGCAGACTGGTACCGGCGGACGCGGGCCGCGGCATCCGTGTCACCGATCGTGTCACCGATCGTGGCACCGGCCACCACGGCGGACGCGCCGGCCACCGGATCTGCACTGGCGAAAGGCGGTAGGGGCGTGCGGCTGACCATCCTCGGCGGGGGCGGCTTCCGGGTCCCGCTCGTCTACGGGGCCCTGCTCGGCGACCGCGCCGAGGGCAGGGTGTCCCACGTGACGCTCTACGACGAGGACCCGGCGCGGCTCACCGCCATGACCCGGGTGCTGCGGGACCAGGCCGCAGCCGCGGCCGTACAGGACGCGGCGGGGGGCCGCCCGGCTGTGGACGCCCCGGCCGTCACTGCCACCGGGGACCTCGACGAAGCCCTGCGCGGGGCCGATTTCGTCTTCTCCGCCATCCGCGTCGGTGGCCTGGAAGGGCGTGCTTCGGACGAGCGGATCGCCCTGGCCGAGGGAGTCCTGGGCCAGGAGACGGTGGGCGCGGGCGGGGTCGCGTACGGCCTGCGGACGGTGCCGGTGGCGCGCGGGATCGCCCGCAGGATCGCCCGTACCGCCCCCGGGGCGTGGGTCATCAACTTCACCAACCCGGCCGGGCTGGTCACCGAGGCGATGGCCGAGGAGCTCGGCGAGCGCGTGATCGGCATCTGCGATTCCCCCGTGGGCCTGGGGCGGCGCATCGCGCGGCTGCTGGGCGCCCGGCCGCAGGACGCCTGGATCGACTACGTCGGCCTCAACCACCTCGGCTGGGTGCGCGGGCTGCGCATCGGCGGCCGCGACGAGCTGCCCCGCCTGCTGGCCGACACCGAGGCCCTGGAGTCCTTCGAGGAGGGCCGGCTCTTCGGGGCCGAATGGCTGCGCTCGCTCGGCGCGATCCCCAACGAATACCTGCACTACTACTACTTCAACCGTGACACCGTACGGGCGTACCAGGAGGCGAAGCAGACCCGCGGGGCCTTCCTGCGCGATCAGCAGCGCGGCTTCTATGCCGAGGCCGGCCGGAACGGGGCGCCGGCCGGGGCGGCGCTGGCCGCCTGGGACCGTACCCGGGCCGAGCGCGAGGCCACGTACATGGCCGAGAACCGCGAGGTGGCGGGTGTCGGCGAGCGTGACGGGAGCGACCTCGAATCCGGCGGCTACGAGAAGGTCGCGCTCGCGTTGATGCGGGCCATCGCCCGGGACGAGCGGGCCACGCTGATCCTGAACGTCCGCAACGGATCGACGCTGTCCGTCCTCGACGCCGACGCCGTCATCGAGGTGCCCTGCCTGGTTGACGCGAACGGCGCGCACCCGGTGGGCGTCGAGCAGCTGCCCCTGCACGCGGTGGGGCTGGTGACGGCCGTCAAGGCGGTCGAACGGGAGATCCTGGCGGCGGCCGCGAGCGGTTCGCGGGCCGACGCCGTCAAGGCTTTCGCACTCCACCCGCTGGTCGACTCGGTGGGGGTGGCCCGCAGGCTGCTCGACGGGTACGCGGCGGAGCATCCGGGGCTGTCCTACCTGCGCTGATCCCGGCAGGCGGTTCCTCCGTACGGCTCAGCGCCGCATGCGCCGCGGCGGGCGCGCTGTGACAGTGCGAGGGTGACCACTGCCCCCGCCACGGCCGCCGCGCCCCCCGTGATCGACCGGCGGCGGCGCAACGTCATCTTCGGCACGATCATGCTCGGCGTGCTGCTGGCGGCGCTCGACCAGACGATCGTCGGAACCGCGCTGCCCACGATCGTGGGGGACCTGGGCGGCGGCGACCACATGTCGTGGGTGGTGACCTCCTACCTGCTCGCCGAGACCGTGGCGACGGTCCTGGTCGGCAAGTTCGGAGACCTCTTCGGCCGGAAACTGATCTTCCAGATCTCCGCCGTCGTCTTCATCAGCGGCTCCTTCCTGTGCGGCCTGTCCAGCAACATGACCTTCCTCATCGTGTGGCGCGGGGTCCAGGGCATCGGGGCCGGCGGCCTGATGGTCACCGCCATGGCGCTGATCGCCGATGTGGTGCCCCTGCGCGAACGCGGCAAGTACCAGGGCATGATCGGCGCCGTCTTCGGGGTGGCGACCGTCATCGGCCCGCTGCTCGGCGGGTTCTTCACCGACCAGCTGACCTGGCGGTGGTGCTTCTACGTCAACGTCCCGATCGCGATCCTCGTCGTCATCGCGGCCGCCAGGACGATCCCGGCGGTCCGGGCCTCGGGCAAACCGGTCATCGACTACCTGGGCATCGCGCTGGTCGCCGTCGGCGCCAGCGCGCTGATCCTCGCCACCAGCTGGGGCGGGAACGAGTACGCCTGGACCTCGCCGGTCATCATCGGGCTGTTCGCGGGCGGCGCGGTCGCGCTGGCACTGTTCTGCCTGGCCGAGACGCGTGCCGCGGAACCGATGCTGCCGATGCGGCTCTTCCGCAATCCGGTCTTCTCCGTGTGCTCCGTACTGAGCTTCGTCGTCGGGTTCGCGATGCTCGGCGCGATGACCTTCCTGCCGACCTACCTCCAGTACGTCGACGGGGACTCGGCCACGATCTCGGGCGTCCGGACCCTGCCCATGGTCATCGGCCTGCTGATCGCCTCCGTCTTCAGCGGCAACGTCGTGAGCAGGACCGGCCAGTACCGCATCTTCCCGATCGTCGGCAACGCGGTCATGGGCGTCGGCCTGTACCTGCTGTCGATGATGGGGCCGGGGACCGGCACCCTGCTGGAATCGCTGTACATGTTCGTGCTCGGTACGGGCATCGGCCTGTCCATGCAGGTGCTGACCATCGCCGTGCAGAACACCGTCGACTACGCCGACCTGGGCACGGCCACCTCGGGCGTCACCTTCTTCCGTACCCTCGGCAGCGCCTTCGGGACCGCGGTCTTCGGGACGATCTACGCGAACCACCTCGGGCCCGAACTGGAGGCGGCGTACGCGGAGGCGGCGCGGCTCACCGGGCAGGATCCGGAGCAGCTGGCCAAGGCCGCGTCCACCCCGGAAGGCGTGCACGGGCTCGACCCGCAGGCCGCGGCCCCGGTGATCGACGCGTACGCGCAGGCCCTGCAGACCGTGTTCCTGTACACCGTTCCGGTCGCCGCGTTCGGTTTTGTCGTGGCGCTCTTCCTCAAGCAGGTGCGGCTGCGCGACAGCGCCCGGGCCGGGTCCACGGACATGGGCGACGGCTTCGGCTCACCGGCCACGGCCTCGGGCGACTCGGCCAAGCTGCTGGAGCTGGCCGTCGGAAAACTCGTACGGAACATGGGCGCGGACACGGCGCGGGGGATCGTCGAGGGCTCCGACACCCGGCTGGACATCGCCGGCGCCTGGGCGGTGATGCAGGTGGACCTGATGACCCGGACCGTCGGCCACGCCAGCCTCGGCCTGATCGCCGGTCGCCGGTCCCTGCCGCCGGAGGTGCTGATCCCGGTGTACGAGCGGATGGCGGACGAGGGCTTCCTCAGCCGCGAGGGCAGCTTCTTCACCCTCACCGCGGCCGGACAGCGGGAGGCAGACGTCATCTCGAAGGCGTGGGCCCAGTGGCTGGGGGACCAGCTGGAGAAGGACCGGGGGCGGCCGCGGAGCGCCGAACTGCGGGTGGCGGCGGACGCGATCGCCAAGCGGCTGCTCGCGGAGGACCTCGGCGACGGCAACTTCGCGCCAAAGGTGGTGGTGCGGCGCTAGACCCGGGCCCGGAAGGGAACCCGGCGGGCTCGTCACCCGTCCTCCCCTACGAACCAGTAGGACAGCCGGACCGGCAGGCGGACCGGCAGCCGGACCGGCAGACGGACGACGGGGGCCGCTCGTGAGGATCACACTGGCCGAGGAGATCATGCTGCTGTCCCTCGACGACGAGTCCGGGGCGGCGCGGCAGCGACAGTCGGCGGGCTGGGCCGTGGCGGGCGCGATCCTGCTCGAACTGGTCATGGCGGAGCGGGTTTCGGTGTCGGGCAAGTACCTGGAACTCAGGAGCACCGAGCCCACCGGGGAGCAACTGCTGGACGGCCGGATCCGGTTGATGGAGGGCTGGCTGCGGGGCCGCAGTCAGCGCCGGGTCACGGACTGGCTGACGAAGGACCAGCCCAAGGCGGTCGGCGCCGCCCTGGAGAGCCTGAGCGAGCGCGGGCTCGTGGTGGCACAGGTGCACAAGGTTTTCGGAGTGTTCCCGCAGCGCCGCTACCCCGAGGCCGACGGCACCGTCGAGCGGGCCCTGCGCGAGCGGCTCCGCGGCGTCGTCCTGGACGGCGCCGAGCCGGACGAGCGCACGGCCGGCCTGATCGCGCTGATCCACTCGGCCAAACTGCACCGGCTGGCCTTCCCCGCCCGGCAGCCCGACGGATTGACCGCACGGACGGCGGAGATAGCCGCCGGCCAGTGGGCGGCCGAGAGCGTCCGGCTGGCGATCCGCGACATGCAGGCCGCGATGGTGGCCGTGACCGCGGTGACGGTCCTGACGGCCACCTCCTAGCCCGTCCGGCCCGTCCGGCCCGTTCGGCCCGTCCGGCCCGTGGGCCCGTGCGCCCGTCCGGCTCGGCGGCCGTGGTCAGGTGCCGGGCACCGGGTCCGAGACCGGGTACGTGTGGGCGGGGACGGTCGGCAGCGAGGCGAGGTCCGGGCGCCATGCGCGCAGCACGGCCGCGGAGGGGACGTACAGGGCCGCCGGGATCTCGGCGGGCACGAACCACTGCCAGCGGGCGATCTTGTGCGGCTCGGTGACGGCGGGCACGCCCTCGGCCGCGCCGGTGACGGCGGCGGCCGTCAGCCGGGTCAGGCCGGCCGTGGCCTCGATCTGCACGGACAGGATCCGGATCGACCCCGGGTCCGCCCGCAGGTCCGTCTCCTCGGCGAGTTCCCGGGCGGCGGCCTGCTCGAAGCCCTCCCCGGGGTCCACCTTGCCGCCGGGCAGCTCCCAGCGGCCGTCGTGCGCCTGGCCGAGGAGGACCCGGCCGTCGGGACCCACGACGACCAGCCCGACGCCGACGACGGCATGGGGCTGAGGTGCGGCCCGCTCGGGGCGCTCGCCGGTGGTGCTCATGGACGTCCTTCCGATGCGGTGGTGGGGCGGGCCCGGACATGGATCCGCTCGCCCTGGGGGCCGAAGAGGCTGAGGAACTCCGCCGGCTGCGGGCCCGCGTTGAAGAAGGCGTGCGGAGTACGGGTGTCGAACTCGGCGGCCTCGCCGGGGCCCAGGACCAGGTCGTGCTCGCCGAGCAGCAGCCGGATGCGTCCGGACAGCACGTACAGCCACTCGTAGCCCTCGTGGACCTGCAGTTCGGGCTCGGGCGGCGGGCCGTCGAGGGGCGGGAGGATCTGCTTGAAGGCGTGCACCCCGCCGAAGTTCCGGGTCAGCGGTATGTAGGTGCTGCCGTGCCGGACGAAGGGGCGCGGGCGGATCCGGGGATCCCCGGTCTCCGGGGCGCCGACCAGCTCGTCGAGCGCCACCCGGTGCGCCCGGGCCAGCGGAAGGAGTAGCTCCAGCGTCGGCCTGCGCTGCCCGGACTCCAGCCGGGAGAGGGTCGAGAGCGAGATCCCGGTGGTGTCGCTGAGCTGGGCCAGCGTGGTGCCGCGCTGCCGCCGCAGGGCGCGCAACCGCGGGCCCACGGCCGTCAGTACGCCGGCGAGTTCCTCGTCCTGCTCCTCGGTGGCCATGACTCCATTTGCCACTTCGGCAAGAACATTTGTCAAGCGGGCCGAATCGGGCACACCCTCGGAGACATGGACAACGCAAGGGACAGCTCGTTCGACGTCGTGGTGGTGGGCGGTGGGGCCGCCGGGCTCGCCGGGGCTCTGACCCTGGTCCGGGCCCGCCGTTCGGTACTGGTGATCGACTCCGGCAGTCCGCGCAACGCCCCGGCCGCGCACATGCACGGTTACCTGGGGCAGGACGGGGAGAGCCCCGCCGCACTGCTGGCCAGGGGGCGCGCGGAGGTGACTGGCTACGGCGGGGAGATCCGGGCGGGCACGGCCCTCGCCGCCGACCGGCTGCCCGACGGGAGTTTCCTGGTGCGTTGCGGGGACGGCACCACCGTGCGGGCGGGCCGGCTGCTGGTCGCCACCGGCCTGGTGGACGAGCTGCCCGACGTGCCGGGCCTCGGGGCGCGCTGGGGGCGGGACGTGCTGCACTGCCCGTACTGCCACGGCTGGGAGGTCCGGGACCAGCCGATCGCGGTGCTGGCCGACGGTCCCCTTGCCGTGCACCAGGCTCAGCTCTGGCGGCAATGGAGTGCCCGCACCACCCTGCTGGCGCACACCTGGCGGCTCACCGCCGAGGACCGGGAACTGCTGGCCGCCCTCGGTGTCGATGTCGTCGAGGGCGAGGTGACCGGCCTCGCCGTCCAGGGCGACCGGCTCACCGGGGTGACCCTGGTGGGCGGCGCCGAGCTGGGGTGTCGGGCCCTGGTGGTGGCCCCGCGGTTCACCGCCCGCTCGGGCGTGCTGAGCAGCCTCGGCCTGCCGACCGTTGTCATGGAGCGGGACGGCGCAGCGATCGGCACCTGCGTCGAGTCCGATCCGGCCACCGGGGCCACCGCGCTGCGGGGGGTCTGGGTCGCGGGCAATGTGACCGCACCGATGGAGAAGGTCGCGGGCGCGGCGGCGCAGGGGGCGCAGGCGGCCGTGGCCATCAACACCGACCTGATCGAGGAGGAGGCCCGGCGGGCTGTCGGGGCCCACCGGGCTGGTGTCGGCGTGTAAACGCCGAGCACCAGAGCGACTCTCGGTCATTTGTGCGGGTTTCGGATGGCTTCCGTTCGTGCAGGCTCTGTGCGGTGTGATCGTCGTACGGTCCAACGGCTCGGGGGGACGCTCCATGGCACATGTGCTGGTCATCGGCGGAGGCGTCGCGGGGCCCGCCACCGCCCTTCTCGCGGCGCGTCGCGGACACACGGTGGAGGTCTTCGAGCGCGACGTGCGGGCCCCGGGCACCGCGCTCGACCGTGACTTCTTCGGGTGGCGGCGGCCGACCGTGCCGCAGGCGGCCCAGCCGCACGTGCTGCTCGGGGCCGCCCACAACGTCCTGCGCGCAGACCTGCCGGACGTCCACGAGGAGATGCTCCGGCTGGGCGCCCGCGAACGGCACGAGCTGGACTGGTTCGACGTGCGCCCGCCCGCGCTGCCCGGCGACGAGGACCTCGTGATGTTGCAGGCCCGCCGCATCGTGCTGGAGAGCGCGCTGGCCACGGCGCTGCGCGCGGAACCGGGGGTCGTCGTCCGGTACGGGGAGCCGGTCACCGGACTGCTCACGGCCCCGGGACCGTCCGGGGCCAGCGGGGCCGCCGGGGCCAGCGGAGCCACCGGGGCCGCCAGGGCCAGCGGGGTCCAGGTGACGGGGGTGACCACCGAGACCGGGAGCTACCCGGGGGACCTCGTGGTGGACGCCTGCGGGCGGCGCGGGGGCACCGAGCGCAGGCTGGCCGAGGTGGGCTGCCGGCCGCCCGTCGTGGAACGGCACCGCACCGGGCTCGCGTACTTCTGCCGCTGGTACCGGCTGCCCGAGGGCGTGGACGAGGGGCCGCGCCGGCCGTGGGCGGTGACCGGCGGGGCCTTCGCCGGGTGCGCCGTCTTCCCGGCCGACAACCGGGTGTTCGCCGTCACGCTGTTCGTGCACACCGCGGACACCACCCGGTCGGCGCTGCGCGACCCCGACGTCTTCGAGGCGGCGGCGCGCGCCTTTCCGCCCGGCGCGGCCTGGCTGGCACTGGGCGCCCAGCCGCTGTCGGGCGTGCTGGCCACGGCGAGCCTGGACAACAGGTGGAGCGCGCTCGTCGACGAACAGGGCCCCGTGGTGACCGGACTCGTGCCGGTCGGCGACTCGATCACGCACACCAACCCGACGCTGGGGCAGGGCACGTCGCTGGCCCTGTGGGCCGCGCGCAGGGTGGCCCGTACGGCGCACCGGGATCCGGGATCGCCGCAGTACGCCGCTGAGCACCACGCCTGGGCGGAACGCACCCTGAAGCCCTGGTTCGACTTCCAGGTGGTCGCCGACGCGGCCATCGGGGAGCGCTTCGCGACGCGGGCCGGGCGCGGTGCGACGGCACGCGAGGTATCCGCGCTGTTCGACTGCGCGCTGGAGGACCCCGAGGTGATGCGGGCGCGGGCGAGGGTCCGGCACCTGGTGGAGCCACCGGAGCGGGCGTACGCCGATCCGGAGATCCGCTCGCGGGTGGCGCGCTGGCTGGCGGAGCGGCCGGACTACGTACCGAACGCGGCGGGGCCGGACCGGGAGGAGTGGGAGAAGCTGACGGCGGGGTGAGGCGGGAGACAGCCGCTCATCCGTCGGCCCTTCCGGAACCGTCGGCACCGCCGGTGCCGTCGACCGGGCCGAGCACCTCGGCGAGGTCGTAGCCGACGACCTCCTCCAACTGAGCGTAGGTGCAGCTCTCGGGTGTGCGGTCGGGGCGCCAGCGGTGGAACTGGGCGGTGTGCCGGAAGCGGTCGCCCTCCATGTGGTCGTACCGCACCTCGACGACCCGCTCGGGGCGCAACGGTACCCAGGAGAGGTCCTTCTTGCCGGTCCAGCGGCTCTGCGCGCCGGGCAGCCGGGCGCTCTCGTGGGCGGACTCCTCGGCCCAGGCGGCCCAAGGATGGCCGGTCGGGTCGGGCATCCGCAAAGGTTCGAGTTCCTCCACCAGCTCGGCGCGGCGCTTCATGGGGAAGGCGGCGCACACGCCCACGTGCTGCAGGGTGCCGTGGGCGTCGTAGAGGCCGAGCAGCAGCGATCCGACAATCGGACCGCTCTTGTGGAAACGGAAACCCGCGACGACGACGTCGGCCGTACGTTCGTGTTTGACCTTGAACATGAGGCGGGCATCGGGCCGGTAGAGGAGATCGAGCGGTTTGGCGATCACCCCGTCGAGCCCGGCGCCCTCGAACCGCTCGAACCACTCCTGCGCGAGCGCGGGATCGGTGGTCGCGGGCGCGAGATGCACGGGGGGCCGAGCAGTGGAGAGGGACCGGACGAGGGCGGAACGGCGGTCGGCGAGCGGGGTGTCGAGGAGCGCCTCGTCGCCGAGGGCGAGCAGGTCGAAGGCGACGAAGCTGGCGGGGGTGGTCTCGGCCAGCAGGGCGACGCGGGACTGCGCGGGGTGGATCCGCTCGGTCAGCCGGTCGAAATCGAGGCGTCCGCCGTGGACGATCACGATCTCGCCGTCCACGACGCAACGGCTCGGCAGATTGCTCTTCAGGGCCTCCACCAGCTCGGGAAAGTACCTGGTCAGGGACTTACCCGTGCGACTGCCGATCTCGACCTCCGAGCCGTCGCGATGCACGATGGCCCGGAAGCCGTCCCACTTGGCCTCGTACTGCATCCCGGGCGGGATCTTCGCGACGGACTTGGCGAGCATCGGCTTCACGGGCGGCATCACTGGCAGGTCCATGCCTTCGATTCTGCGGTGGTACGTCCGGACCCGCCCGGTATGCGCGCAGGACCGGGCCCGCCTACCGTGGCGCACATGGGTGCTGTCGGTATTGCGATCGAGCTGGACGCGGGTGGGCGGAAGGTACGGCTGTCCAGCCCGGACAAGGTGTACTTCCCGGAGCGCGGCCTCACGAAGCGGCACGTCGCCGAGTACTACCTGGCGGTGGCGCCCGGCATCACGCGTGCCCTGCGCAACCGGCCGACGACGCTGGAGCGCTTTCCGGACGGGGTGGAGGGCGAGTCCTTCTTCCAGAAGCGGGCACCGAAGAACCTTCCCGACTGGATCCCCACCGCCCACATCGCCTTCCCGAGCGGCCGCACGGCCGACGAGATCTGCCCGACCGAACCGGCCGCCGTCCTGTGGGCGGCCAACCTGGGCTGCCTCACCTTCCACCCCTGGCCGGTGCGGCGCGAGGACACCGACCGTCCCGACGAGCTCCGGATCGACCTGGACCCGCAGCCGGGCACCGACTACCACCACGCGGTGGCGGCCGCCCACGAACTGCGCGCCCTGCTGGAGGAGCTGGGCCTGCGCGGCTGGCCCAAGACCTCGGGCGGCCGCGGGCTGCACGTCTTCGTGCCGATCGAGCCGCGCTGGACCTTCACCGAGGTCCGGCGGTGTGCCATCGCCCTGGGCCGGGAACTGGAACGCCGCATGCCGGGAAAGGTCACGACGGCCTGGTGGAAGGAGGAGCGCGGCGAGCGGATCTTCGTCGACTACAACCAGACGGCGCGCGACCGCACGATCGCCTCCGCCTACTCCGTCCGCCCGCGCCCGCACGCCCCGGTGTCGGCGCCGCTGCGCTGGGACGAGGTGGACGACGCGGAGCCGCGCGACTTCGACATCGTGACGATGCCGGCGCGCTTCGCCGAACTGGGCGACCTGCACGCGGACATGGACGAGCACGCCTTCGCCCTGGACACGGTACTGGAGCTCGCCGCCCGCGACGAGCACGAGCACGGCCTGGGCGATATGCCCTACCCCCCGGACTATCCGAAGATGCCGGGCGAACCCAAGCGCGTCCAGCCCAGCCGGGCGAAGCACGAGGACTGACGCGCGGCTCCGCGGTCAGGCTGGGATTCGTCACTCTGAGCCGACTGCTGTGGGGTCACAGGCTGTGGGCGATGGGGTGCAGCGGTTCGTACAGCGGGAGTTCGGCCCCACTGGGGAGCCGGATCGCAGTCAGTTTGCCCCAGCGCTGCTCGCTGAGCGGACGGGTGATCTCGACGCCCTGCGCCCGGAACTCGCCGAGCTGGGCATCGAGGTCGTCGCACATCAGGAAGAACTCGTGCTGGGGCGGGCCGTCGGTCGGGTGCACGGCCACCTCGGCCGGGGGCAGCTTGAAGATGAGCCAGCCGCCGCCCGCGTCGACGCCGGGAAAGCCGAGGACGTCGCGGAGAAAGGCGCGGTCCGCCTCGGCGTCCTGGCTGTAGAGGATGACATGTGCGCCGCTGATCATGGCTGGCTCCTGCCCCGTCGGCGTGCTGGCGGTCGTGGCCCCAGGGCATCCTGGCACGCGCAGGTCCAGGAAGACCTTCTCCTGCGACGACACGACGACTGAATTGCACGACAACGGGGACAGTCGTCCGCTCGGCCGGGGCGGAGAGAAGGATAAAAACAACACGAACGATCGTGCTGATATCTTCTCATCGGCTCGCCATCGGCATCTGGCTGCCTCGAGGAGATTCCGGAGAACCCGCACATGCATCCCATGGCTTCACTCCTGAGCACCACCCTCAATGTCACGGCCCGGCTCGCCCCGGGGCTGGCAGGGCCCCGGGCCTTCGTGCTGTTCGTCCGGCCCCTCGGGCGGGCGCGGTTGCGGCCGGAGGAGGTCGATCTGATGGAGCGGGCCGAGCGCGGGCGGATGATCGTGTACGACACGGCCGTGACCACATATCGCTGGGGCGACGGGCCCCGCCCCGTTCTCGTCGTGCACGGCTGGTCCTCGCGCGCCTCGCGGTTCGCCGGGCTCATAGAGGCCCTACGGGCCCAGGGGCGCACCGTGATCTCCTTCGACGCCCCCGGGCACGGGGAGTCCGAGGGGCGTGCCTCCACGATCCGCGACTACCGCGCCATCATCGGCCGACTGCACGCCGAGCACGGCGACTTCTCGGCAGTCGTGGCCCACTCCTTCGGCGTGCTCGCCGCCTTCTCCATGCTGCACGACGGTATGGGGGCCGACCGCGTCGTCGGTATCGGGGGCGTGGCCGACTTCGGCTACCTCGTGGAACGCTTCCGCGCCGGACTGACTGGGCGAAGGAGTGGGGCGCGCCCTGCGCACGCATGTGGAACGCCGGCTTTTCCCCGGCGCCCCCGACATCTGGCAGCGTCTCGACGCCCGCCGTCGCTTCGCGGACATGCGGGCACCCATCCTGCTCGTCCACGACACGGACGACGACGTGATCGATCCCGCCCAGTCCCGCGCGATCGCCGCCGCCTACGGCCCGCAAGCCCGTCTGATCGAGACCACCGGTCTCGGCCATGGCCGTATCCTCGCGGACCCCGATGTCATCGCGAGCGCGGTCGAGTTCGCCGTCTCGGAGGCCGCGCCTGCGCCTTCGCCTGCCCCAGCCGCCGCACGCCGCGCGTGAGGGATGCGCTCAGGAGGACGAGCTGAACACAGGCGGTCGTTCCGGGAGTTCCTCCGGAGCGGCCGCCACCGCACGCAGCCGGCCGAGGATGCCACGGCCGGCCCGCTCGTACGCCAATGGGTCGCCGTGCAGCACGGAATGCGCGTTGGCCAGCTCCATCAGGGCCATCAGCTCGAAGGCGAGTTGCGGTACCGCGTCGGTGTCCTCCGGGCTCCCGAACCCGCCGGCCGGCCGCGCCTCGTCCAGCAGGCGCTCCACGTAACGGGTCCAGTCGGAGCGCACCTTGGCGATCTCGTCCCGCACCGGCCCGGGGCGCGCGTCGAACTCCGCGGAGACGGCGTAGAAGAAGCATCCACCGGGGAAGACCCGGCGCCGGGAGTAGTCGAGCCAGCGCTCGCACAGCCGCCACACCTTGGAAAGGCCGTCGGGGTCCCGGTGTACGGGCCGCACGACCTCGTTCAGGAAGACGTCCACGGCGGCACGGACGGTGGCGAGCTGGAGGTCCTCCTTCGAGCCGAAGAGAGCAAAGACCCCGCTCTTGCTCAGGCCGAGATCAGCGGCGATCTTCCCCAGCGACAGGCCTTCCAGGCCGTCCACGGAAGCGATGCTCATCGTCCGGTCGAGAACGGCCCGCCGCGTCTGGTTGCCGCGTTCCACGCGTCCGTCAGCCATGCCACCATCTTACCGAACGCACGGTCGTTCACTCAGTGGGTGAGAGGCCCGCTGTCAGTGGGAGGTGCGATGCTCGGACGGTCGGTGCTTGTGCCCGGTCATGACCGCGTGTTGATCAGTCGTTGATCGGACGTCCATCCGCGGCGGCCAGTATCACCGGCATGTCGATTAACACCACTACCGCAACCACTGACACCGCTTGGTACGAGCTCGCCCTGTGCGCCCAGACGGGTCCCGGCTTCTTCTTCCCGGAGCCCGGTTCCTCGCTCCGCGACGCGAAGCGGCTGTGCGGCGCGTGCGAGGGGCGGGCTGCGTGCCTGGAGTACGCCCTGTCCAATGACGAGCGTTTCGGAGTCTGGGGCGGCCTCTCGGAGTCCGAGCGCCTCGCCCTGCGTCGCCGCTGATCAGGTACGCGTCGCTTTCCCGCTGCCCCGAACCAACCCCACCCGCCGCGCAAGCTCGAACCCCTCGCCACCGCACTCCTCCCGGCGCGGCGTGTGGGGTACGACGCGCACGGGGTAGTGCCCGCCGACGGGCGATACGACCCCGCCGAAGCGGGGGTCACCTGCGAACCAGATCCGGTCCGGGTGGTTGTCTTCCAGCGTCGCGAGCGGTACGGGCAGGGGGATGATCCGGAACATGGCCGTGATGTTCTCCGCGAACGGGATGGCAACGGTCGCGGGACTTCCGGGCGGCCTGCGCTGGTGCCGACATGGCAACTCGCGCCACGGGTATGCCTGGAGCACTGCAGCGACACGGCGCCGCCGGAAGTAGGCGATGACCACCCAGGGAAACAGGGGCGCCGCCAGCATGGTCATCAGCGCGAAGGCCAACCCTGCGTGCGGAACGAGGCCGATGCAGGTCAGGGCAGTCGCCGGCGGGCCGCCGAGGCTCAGCACCCATCCGAGGCGCCGGAGGGTCAACCGCTTGTAGCCGACCACTGTCGGCGGGTGGTCCCAGGCAGCCTTGGTGAGCGTGACGCTCATCGGAGTACCTCCAGGATGCGTGAGGTCCCGGCGGCCGTCGGCACACTCGGGTCGGGGTCGGTGAACTGGAGGGTGTGAGCCACCGCTTCGAGGATGTCCGTGTAGGCGCCGGCGTGTTGGCTGGAGGCGCTGGTCAGATCGAGGACCAACAAGTGAAGCGCATCCGGATGGACGGTCGTGATCCTGGCCTGAAACAGGTGATGCTCGATTTCGGGCACGGAAATGGTCCCGGCAACCAGACAGCATGGAAGAGTCGAAGGCAGGTCGATGAACCTGCGTACGGCGCTGGTCCACAGGGATGAGCGGGCGATGGCGAGAGCCGTACGCGCCACGGCGAGCCGGGGGTTGGGTTGCTCGACCCGCCGGATCGTCAGGGAGAACAGCGAGGTGGAGACTCCGACCGGCTCCTCGGGATGGAAGCCGAGTGCGGTGTGCACGACATCGTGCCCCTTGAGATCCTCGAGGCCGTCCATGAGCTGGGACAGGTCCCGTTGGGCAGCGGTGCTTCCCAGGGCTTCCGCGAACGCTTCCAGGGACGACGCGTCGCCAGGGCCGATGTCATGGAAGCCCGGAGGCAGGCGGAACCAGACCGGCGGGATGTTGCCGTCCTGTGTCATGGCCTCATCGCCGACCACACGTGGCCCGATTTCCTGATGGCCGAAGGAGTGTCGTCGAGGACCCCTCGGGTGCCGTCCAACGCCGTCGAGCCGTGTTCGACCGCTTCGCTGTCGGAGCCGTAGTCCATGCCGGCAGTCAGCGCACCCGTACCTGCCACCGCCACCCCCACCCGGTCTCTGGCTTCTTGAGTCGATGACCGCATGGCCCATCCGGTGAGGGGGCTGTCCAGCTGCCGCAGTTCGTCGGAGGTGGACCATGCTGTCTGCCTGAACGCGGTTGCACCAGGTGCCAGCCCGACCACGGCGCTGCTCTCGGGGGCCGCGGCCATCGCCGCCCGGGCAGCTGCCGTGCCCGCCTTGGCGCCGGAGGCGACCGCTGCAACACCCGGTACCGCGCCGACAGCATCACCGAGCAGTGTCACGCTGCTCTTCCAGAAGTCCGCGTCGAACTGGCCCTTCGTGAAGCCGTCGGTCAGCGACTTGCGGAATTTCGGGTCCGAGGAGTGCATGGCCAGGGCTGCCAGCGAAAGGCCGCTCCCAACGAGCATGATCGCGAGCCCTGCCGGCGGGCAGGCGAGTGCCACCAAGGCGCCTACGAATCCGAGCATCGCCGACGCGTTCGACATCGCGTCCGCCGGGTCATCGACGATCTTGTTCCAGATGGAGGCCAGCAGGCCCGGTTCCTTCGGGGCCAGGCGGTCCGTCGCCGCGTTCAGGGTCTGCGCCACCCGGCGGGCCGCCTCTCCGTGCTCGGCGGCGAGTTCGCGGGCCAGGCGGCGGGCATCCGCCAGGGCCTCGTCGGTCTTCGCCGCCGCGGCCTGGGTCTCGTACCGGGTGGCCAGTGCGCGGTGGGAGACCAGGGTGTCGTGCCACCCCGTGAGCCGGCGGGCCGCCTCCGCGAGGGAGGTGTGGGCCGAGCCCAGGTAGCGGGGGAGGTCCTTCGAGAGTGAGGCCCGGAAGGCGGTGGCGGCCTCGCCCTGCCACGCCGCGCTGTGGGAGACCAGATCCTTCACCACCCGGGAGGCTTCCCCGAGGGAGGTGGCCGAGGCGCTGAGTTTCTTGGCCAGGGCCAGTACCGCGGCGGGATTCCCGGGGGCCGGGTCGAAGCCCAGCGCCGCGTGCTCAGCCATGCGCGGCCGCCGCCCTGAGGAAGGCCGCGCGGATGGCCTGGTCCAGCTCCGCGTACTCCGCGGCGCTGCGGTCCACGCCCTCCCGTACGGCCTTGACGCGTTTGGTCAGCTCCCGGGTGCCGTGGGCCCACCGGTCCTGGAAGCCGTCACATGCCGAGTCGAGGTCCGCCGTGCCCAGCTGGTCGGGCCGTACGTGGTCCAGCGCGCGGCGGGCGTCCCGCAGGGAGGCCAGCGAGGAGTCCAGGACGCGCGTCAGACGGGTCAGCTGGTCGATGTCCACCTGGAGCGAGGTCATGACGCGAAACCCTGGCAGAGCGCGGCTCTGCCAGGGCAATCGGCGTCACTCGCCCGAGCGAGCGGAAATCGGTCAGCCCTTGCGGGCGGCGAGGCGCGCGGCGCGGGCGGCGAGCTTCTCGTCGAACTTGCGGGCTTCGGAGTCCAGGCCGTTCATGAACAGCCCGAGCTCCTCCTGGGCCTTCTGGCCCTCGGGGCCGAGGCCGTCGATGTCCATGATCTTCAGGAAGCGGATCACCGGGCTCAGCACGTCGTCGTGGTGGATCCGCAGGTTGTAGACCCCGCCGATCGCCATCTGCGCGGCCATCCGCTCGAAGCCGGGCATGCCGTGTCCGGGCATCCGGAAGTTGACGACGACGTCCCGCACGGCCTGCATGGTGAGGTCCGGGGCGAGCTCGAAGGCCGCGCCCAGCAGGTTGCGGTAGAAGACCATGTGCAGGTTCTCGTCCTGCGCGATGCGGGCCAGCATCCGGTCGCAGACCGGGTCACCGGACTGGTGGCCGGTGTTGCGGTGTGAGATGCGGGTCGCGAGCTCCTGGAAGGCCACGTACGCCACCGAGTGCAGCATGGAGTGGCGGTTGTCGGATTCGAAGCCCTCCGACATGTGCTGCATGCGGAACGCTTCCAGCTTGTCCGGGTCCACGGCGCGCGAGGCCAGCAGGTAGTCGCGCATCACGATGCCGTGGCGACCCTCCTCGGCGGTCCAGCGGTGCACCCAGGTGCCCCAGGCGCCGTTGCGGCCGAAGAGCGAGGCGATCTCGTGGTGGTAGCTGGGGAGGTTGTCCTCGGTCAGCAGGTTCACGACCAGCGCGATCTTGCCGATGTCGGTGACCTTGGACTGCTGCGGGTCCCAGGCCTCGCCGTCCTCGAAGAAACCGGGGAAGTTCCGGCCTTCGCTCCACGGGACGTACTCGTGGGGCATCCAGTCCTTGGTGACCTTCAGATGGCGGTTGAGTTCCTTCTCGACCACCTCTTCCAGCGCGAACAGCAGCTTGGCGTCCGTCCACGCCTCCGAGCTGCCGAGGTGGGGAGAGGTGATCGTCACGGGTACTCCTGGGTGCAAAGCGAATTACCTACGGTTCCGTAGCCTACGGAGTCGTAGGTTAAGCGTGACATCAAGGTCAGCCAAGCCCCGGGCAGGTGTATGTCTGGTTACATCCAGTTATCTACGCAGTTTATGGCGGCTCTGAGGGGCGGATGAAGGGGCAAAATCACGCCGTCAGGTGGTTCGAAACTTTTACTTTTGACGGCCTGAACGGGTTCCGCTTCGCCGCCGCCCGTGGCGTGCGGGTGTCCGCGGGCGGCGGTGAAGCGGCGGCGGCGAAGCGGCTGAGCGGCGGCGGGCGAGCCGTCTCGCTCACTCGTGCCAGAGGGTCTCCCGGACCGCCTCGGCCGACGTCGCCCGGAGCTCCCCGTCCAGCAGGAGCCAGCGCGTGATGCCGATCGACTCCAGGAACGGCACGTCGTGGCTCGCCACCACTAGCGCGCCCTCGTACGACTCCAGCGCCTCGGTCAGCTGCCGCACGCTCGACAGGTCGAGGTTGTTCGTCGGCTCGTCCAGCATGAGCAGCTGCGGAGCGGGCTCCGCCAGCAGCAGGGCCGCCAGCGCCGCCCGGAAGCGTTCGCCGCCCGACAGGGTGCCGGCCGGGCGGTCCGCCCGGCCGCCGCGGAAGAGGAAGTGCGCGAGCCGGGCCCGGATCAGGTTGTTCGTGGCCTGCGGGGCGAACCGCGCCACGTTCTCCACGACCGAACGGCTCTCGTCCAGCACGTCGAGGCGCTGCGGCAGGAACCGCGTGGCCACATGTGTCTCCGTCGCTCCGGACACCGGCGCGAGCTGCCCCGCGATCGTGCGCAGCAGCGTGGTCTTGCCCGACCCGTTGCGGCCCACCAGGGCGATCCGCTCCGGACCCCGCAGTTCCCACTCGCCCGGCACACGGGCCCCGTGGGCCAGGTGCAGATCGCTCAGGGTCAGCACGCGCCGCCCCGGCGGGACCTGGGTGGCGGGCAGCTGGATCCGGATCTCGTCGTCGTCGCGCACCGCCTCCACGGCCTGGTCCAGGCGTTCCTTCGCCTGTGCCAGCTTCTCCGTGTGCATGATCCGGTGCTTGCCCGCCGACTCCTGGGCCGCGCGCTTGCGCGCGCCCATCACGATCTTCGGCTCGCGCTTGTTCTCGTACATCTTCTGTCCGTACCGCTTGCGCCGCGCCAACTTGACCTGCGCGTCGGACAGTTCCCGCTTCTGCCGCTGTACGTCGGCCTCCGCGACCCGGACCATCCGCTCGGCCGACTCCTGCTCGGCCGCGAGCATCTCCTCGTAGTCCGTGAAGTTCCCTCCGTACCAGCGGACTTCGCCGTCGCGCAGATCGGCGATCTGATCGACCCGCTCCAGGAGCTCCCGGTCGTGGCTGACCAGGAGCATCACCCCGGACCAGGACTCGACCGCCGCGTACAGGCGGCCCCGGGCCCGCAGGTCCAGGTTGTTGGTGGGCTCGTCCAGCAGCAGGACGTCGGGGCGCGCGAGCAGCAGGGCTGCCAGCCGCAGCAGTACGGACTCACCGCCCGAGAGTTCGCCGACGGTGCGGTCCAGGCCGATCCGGGCGAGTCCGAGCTGGTCGAGCGTGGCCAGGGCCCGCTCCTCCACGTCCCAGTCGTCGCCGACGGCGGTGAAGTTCGCCTCGGTGGCCTCGCCCGCCTCGATGGCGTGGAGGGCGGCGCGGGTGGTGTGGATGCCGAGCGCCTCGTCCACGCGCAGCGCGGTGTCGAGGGTGACGTTCTGCGGGAGGTAGCCGACCGAGCCGGCGACGGAGGACTGGCCCTCGGTCGGGATCAGTTCGCCGGCGATCAGCTTCAGCAGGGTGGACTTCCCGCAGCCGTTGAGCCCGATCAGGCCGGTTCGGCCGGGGCCGACGGCGAGTTGGAACCCGTCGAAGACGGGCGTGCCGTCGGGCCAGTCGAAGGACAGCGCGGAGCAGGTGATGAAAGCAGGGGCGTTACTCATGGAGGCCTCCAGGTTGCGTGAGTGGTGAGTGCAACGCGGGGAGACAGCCGACGGCTCAGCCGTAGGGGGCGGTGGTCGGTGTCTCGAACCTCAGACGAGCAATGTCCTGCTCCGTTTCGACGGGGATGGGCCGTCTTCGAAGCTACGGACGGCCGCAGCCGCCCGCAAATCAATTAACTCAGCAGGTGTCGCGCATCAACTGGGCCAGGCTGTGGTCCATGTCGAGGTAGAGGTGTTCGAGGCCGGGCGGCACCACGGCCGCGGCCCGTTCCAGGAACCGGTGCAGCTCGGCCGTCAGCATCAGCACGATGGCGACGCCCTCCGTCGCGTGGAACTCGATGGTGGTCCGGTCGACGTCGTACGGGCGCACGCGTACGTCGCCACAGCCCGACGGGCGGTCGAGCCCGGACTCCAGCAGCTCGCGCGAGAAGGTCCACGAGACCTCGACACCCTCCAGCGTGGCCGGAGCGGGGAAGGCCATGCGCACGGCGAACGGATCCGCACGGTCGTAGCAGAGGGTGACGGGCACGGTCTCGACCTTCGGCGCGGTAGCGACCAGGCGGGCCTGTGCGGCCTGCTCGATGACAGTGATCAAGGCTCACTCCCTTGCGGCGGATCTGCTGCCGGACAGTGGGGTGGGGCCCGGCAACCCGATAGACGCCGGAATCGGCAAATCCGTGCATGGGCCGTTGCGTGAGCTGTGTCACCGATTGGCTTGAACCACGCTGTGTGATCGCACAGAGTGACCGGGTGGAGGGATGTGCCGGAAGGCGGCCCGCGCGCCGCCGGGGGCCGGGGCGCCTCGGAGAAGGGCTGATTACCGATCACTCCACAGGCCCAATGAGCCGCATCCGGCGCATCAGAGCCGCGGCGACCGGCCCGGTGCAGAGGGTGTCGACGCAGACGGCGGCCGCGGTGACCCCGGCCGCGAGCGCGAGGGCGCCCGCCGGTGTACGCGGCCTCGCGCCCGGCGCCTGGCTGACCGGCTGGGGCCCGGACCCGAACGCCTTCGGCGCCGCCACGCGGCGCGCGAGGAGCACCTGGCGGGCCGGATCGCCCTCGGCCACCGCGCCGACCTGACGGTCCTCGCCGACGACCCGCTCACCGTGCGGGCCACCGAACTGCCAGACCTGCCCGTGCTGCTCACCGTCCTCGACGGAGGGGTGACGCACCGCCACGCGAGCCTGCGACCGGGTGCCCCCGCGAACGGGGGCGGGGGCCGGAAGGCGCTCTGGACGGCGATTGCGGGGTGCGTTAGCTTCCGGCGCCATGAGACTCCTGGAACTCGGAATCGGCATGTGCGCGGCAGCCCTGGTCGTGGGGGTGCTGGCCGCCCCCGCCCAGGCCGCCCCCGCCCAGGCCGCCCCCGACCGGGCCGATGCGGATCCGGCCCCGCTGGCGCGGGACTTACGGGGCGCCGGCTGGGCGCTGAAGGACACCGGGAAGGACGTGCGCTTCCGCGGGCTCGCGGCGGTCAACCGGTCCACGGCCTGGGTGGCCGGCTCCAAGGGGACGGTCCTGCGCACGGTGGACGGCGGCCGCAGCTGGCGTGACGTTTCGCCGCCCGGCGCGGTCGCGGAGGGTCTGGAGTTCCGTGACATCGAGGCCTTCGACGCGCGGCGCGCGGTGGCCCTGTCCATCGGCGAGGGCGAAGCCTCCCGGGTGCTGCGCACCGAGGACGGCGGAGCCACTTGGACCGAGACCTTCCGCAACCCCGACCCGCGCGCCTTCTACGACTGCCTCACCTTCTTCGACGCGCGGCACGGCCTGGCGATGAGCGATCCGGTGGACGGGAAGTTCCGCATCCTGGCCACGGACGACGGCGGGCGGAACTGGCGGGTGCTGCCGAACGCGGGCATGCCCGAGGCGCTGCCCGGCGAGGCGGGCTTCGCCGCGAGCGGCCAGTGCCTGGTCAGCTCCGGCCCGCGCGACGTCTGGCTGGCCACCGGCGGCGGGGCGCAGGCGCGGATCCTGCACTCCGCGGACCGCGGCCTGACCTGGCAGGTCGCCGAGTCCACCGTGCCGGCAGGCGATCCGGCCCGCGGGGTCTTCGCCCTCGCCTTCCGGGACCGTACGAGGGGACTCGCGGTCGGCGGTGACTACCGCACGGGGCAGGCCTCCCCGCAGGCCGCGGCCGTCTCCGCCGACGGGGGCCGCACCTGGCGCCGGGCCGCGACGCCGCCGCCGGCCTACCGCTCGGGCGCGGCCTGGTTCCCGTACGGCGCGGGGACGGCCCTCGCGGTGGGACCCACGGGCACGGACGTGACCACGGACGGGGGCCGCAGCTGGCGGTCGCTGGAGGCGGGCTCGTTCGACACCGTCGACTGCGCGGCGGATGCGGGCTGCTGGGCCGCGGGGGAGAAGGGGCGGGTGGCGCGGCTGGAACGGCGCCGCTGATCAGTCGACGGGAGCGGGCGGAGCCGGCGGCTTCGGGGTGGTGAAGAGGTCCATGTGCGGGTAGCGTCCGGCGGCGAAGCCCGCGGCCCGGTAGACGGGTTCGCCGTCGGGGCTGGCGTGCAGCTGGACGTAGTGGATGCCGATGCCGTCGAGCCGGGCGACGAGCGCGTCGACGATCCTGCGGCCGTGGCCCCGCCCGCGGGCGGGGGCGTCGGTGACGATCCCGTCGAGGTAGCCGCGCCGGCCGTCGGTCCACCGAGGACCGGGCAGGTGGTGGGTGACCCAGGCCATGCCGGTGGCGAGGAGTGGTTCGCCGGGCGCTCCGCCGACGACCAGGCAGTGCACGTCGGGGCGTTCGCCGACGCGTTCGAGGAACCAGGTGCGGGCGACCTGCCGCCAGGCGGCGTCGGCCGGCCCGGGGTCGACCCCGAGGGAGTCGAGGGCGACGGCACGCAGGCGTATGAGCTCGGGGACATCGGCGGCTTCGGCCGGGCGGGGCAGCATGGACACTCCGGCGGGGAGGGGCGGACGGTGGGACGACGCGGCGCGGTCGCTACACCACCGGGTTCTCCCGCACCGTCGCCAGGTCGGCCGAGGTCTTGGTGGCGATGAACTCGGTGACGGTGTAGGCGCAGACGCCCGCCACCGAGAAGGGGTCCTCGGCCGCGATCCTCTCGATCTCGGCCCGGGACACCCCGCCGGCCAGGATCACGCCCCCGTCGCGCGGCACCTTGCGGCCCGAGGCGAGGAAGACGCCGGCGGCGTAGTAGCCGTCCAGCCACGCGATGTGAGCGTCCATCTGCTCTTCGACGGCTTCCACGGGGGCGGTGTAGGTGAGCTCCATGACGAACATGATCGCCAGGCTACTCTCGCTCCATCATGACGAGTGTGAAGACCCCCGCCGACGAGGCCGAGGCCCGGGCGATACAGGACGAACTACGCCATCAGGTCGTGCTCACGGAGCCCGGTCCGCCACCCGGCCAAGGCCTCGTCACGGGCGTGGACGTCGCCTACGACGATGCGCGCGACCTGGTCGCCGCCGCGGCCGTGGTGCTCGACGCCGCCACCCTGGAGGTCGTGGAGGAGGCCACCGCCGTCGGGCACGTCAGCTTCCCCTACGTGCCCGGACTGCTGGCCTTCCGCGAGCTGCCGACCGTACTGGCCGCCCTCGACTCCCTGAAGTCCGCGCCCGGGCTCGTCGTCTGCGACGGCTACGGCCTCGCCCACCCGCGCGGCTTCGGTCTCGCCTGCCACCTCGGTGTGGTCACCGGGCTCCCGGCGATCGGCGTCGCGAAGAACCCGTTCACCTTCACCCACGAGGAACCGGGCGCGCGACGTGGCGACGCCGCCGCCCTGCTCGCGGCCGACGGGGCCGAGGTCGGGCGGGCGCTGCGCACGCAGGACGGGATCAAGCCGGTGTACGTCTCCGTCGGGCACCGGGTCTCGCTGGACAACGCCTGCGCCCACGCCCTTGCCCTGAGCCCGCGATTCCGGATCCCCGAGACCACCCGGCACGCCGATTCACTGTGCCGGAGGGCGCTGCGGGAGGCCTCCTGACGGGGCCCGCGTCCCCTCGTCGCCCCTGCCGGGCCCTGGGCCGGCGGCCGTCAGCGGGCGTCGGCCACCCGGAAGGTGATTCCGGCCTTCTGGAGGCGGGCGGTGAGGGCGTCGCCCATCGCCACGGCCGTCGTCAGCTGGCCGGAGACCTCCGGCAGGGCGTCGTGGGCCAGGCAGAGCGCCGACTCGGCCAGCATCTTCGCCGTCTCGCCGTAGCCCGGGTCCCCGCCCGACACCTCGGTGAACACGCGCCGGCCGCCGCCCTCGCCCACGAACCGCGCCGTGAACCAGCTGCGCGCGCGGCGTTCCGCGTCCGGCCCCTGGCCCGGCTCCCAGCGGTCCATCAGCCATTTCCTGGCCGGCGGCAGCTGGGCCAGGGCCACCGCCGCGCCCAGCGCCGCCGTACCGCCCACCGCGACGGGCAGGTGCTTGACGGAGGCGTAGTGGCGGTACCGGAAGTCCGGGCCGTACCGCTCCAGCGCGGCCGCAGACCGGGCCACGATCCTCGGGTCCAGCGTGGGCAGCGGCATGGCCCAGGCGCCGGTCTCCCGGCTGAAGCGCGGCGCCCCGACCGGCCCGCGGGCCCGCCGGCCCAGCAGGCGGGGTTCGTGCAGCCGGCGGGCGCGCGCCGCGGCCAGGGTCTGCGGGCCGCGGCTCAGCGCGGTCAGCGCGGAGGCCAGGGTGCCGCCGGAGAAGAGGGCGTTGGACCGGATGAACCCGTCGACCGTCAGCGGAACCCCTTGCGGCAGCTGCCGGACCGTGAAGTACGCCCCGAGGTCGGCCGGGATCGAGTCGAAGCCGCAGGCGTGCACGATGCGCGCCCCGGTCTCGCGGGCCCGCGCGTCGTGCTCGACGTACATGCGGTCCACGAACTCCGGCTCGCCGGTGAGGTCCACGTAGTCGGTGCCCGCCTCCGCGCAGGCGGCCACGAGCTCGGCGCCGTACCAGACGTACGGGCCCACCGTCGTGGCCAGCACCCGGGTGGACGCGGCCAGCTCGCGCACGGCCGCCGGGTCCTGGGCGTCGGCCCGCAGCAGCGGCAGCCCCGCGCAGGCCGGATCGATCGAGGCCAGCCGTTCGCGCAGCCGCTCCAGCTTCGCCGTGTCCCGGCCCGCGAGGGCCCAGCGGCAGCCGGCTGGCGCGTGCGCGGCCAGGTACTCGGCGGTGAGCGCGCCCACGAATCCGGTGGCGCCGAAGAGTACGACGTCGTAGGCGCGTTCCGGCCGGTCGTGCGGGACAGTTGCGTTCATGAGCGCTCCTCCCAGGGGGGTTCCGGTGGCCGAGGCTAGCGTGATCCTCGACCGTCGGTCCGACCGGGACCGGGTGCGGTGGGCCGGGATACGGGAACAGCGCCCCGGGACCGGCCCGAAGGCCGGTCCCGGGGCGCTGCCGGGATCACCTGCGCCCCCGCTCGCGGGCGGGGGCGCGAGCGGGTACTAGCCCTTCTGGTACAGGCCGAAGAGGTCGACGACGAGGTCGATGTCGTCCCAGCTGCGGTTCCAGAAGTCGATGATGCCGTGGTTGCCGGTGCTCGCCTGGACCAGGTTCGGGACGGTGTCGCCCTTCGTCCAGTTCAGGTTGGACGAGTTCGGCGGGGTCGGCCAGAACTCCGTCTCGTTGATGTAGTCGTCCATCGAGTTCGGGTCCGGGGTGACCGTGAGGTACCCGTTGCCCTGCGTGTTGGTGACCGTGGAGTTCAGCACGAAGCCCGTGATGCTGGGGTCGTCGTCGGAGATCGGCAGGTAGATGTAGCTGTCGCCCCACAGTGCCCCGTAGACCGGGCTCTGGGGGTCACGGGTGTCGAAGACGCGCTCCGGAACCAGCGGCAGGAAGGAGCTCTCGCTGTCCTTGCTGTAGTAGCCGACGACGTCCACCACGACATCGGCGGCGGACCAGGCGCCGTTGAACACACTGATCCTGCCGTCGGCGGAGACGGGCACGATCACCGAGTTGGCGATCGTCTGGCCGGCGTTGAAGTTCAGGTTGGACGTGGTCGGGACCGCGCCGCCGCTCGGGTACACGGTCAGGTGACCGGCGCTCTGCGGGTTGGTGACCGTCACGTTCAGCGCCACGGCGCTGATGCCCTGGGGCACGCCGCGCAGGCCGCTGATCTGCGTGCCGAAGGTCGACTGCCCGCCCAGCTTGCGCTTGGCGGTGCCGAGGCCCTCACGGGTGTCGACGAAGCGGGTCGGGTCGACGGGGGTGTAGCCGCTGGAGGCGGACCGGCTGAAGTAGCCGGTGACGTCGGCGATCAGGTCGACCGACTGCTGGCCTCGGTTGGACAGCTCCACGTAACCGCTCTTGCCGACCGGCACGATGACCAGGTTCGGGACCGTCTGACCGGCCTTGTGGTTGACGTTGGAGGTGTCGGGCCGGGTGGTGCCCTCGGGGAAGGCCGTGATGAAACCGTTGTCGGTGGTGTTGGTGACGGTGACGTTGAGGGCCACCGCGGTGACCCCGACGGGGATCTTGCCGTTGCCGCCGACCTTCACACGGGTGGACTTGCCCGGGCCGACCTTGCCCTGCGTCACGCCGGTCCCGAATCGGGTGTCCAGCAGACGGGTCGGGGTGTACGGGGTGAAGTCGGAGCCGGGCGTGACGGCCTGGAGGACGTTGACGGCCGTGACGCCGTTCGCGGCGTCCTTCACGGTGACCGTGACGGTGTAGGCGCCGACCTCGGCGTAGGTGTGCCCGTTCGTGAGCACCTGGGAGCCGTACGCGTTGACCACGTCGGTCTTCTGGTCGCCCCAGTCGATGGTGACCTCGAGCGGGGTGCTGACGCTCGTGAGGGTGGACTTCACCTCGATGCCGTGCGCGGACGTGCCGTAGCCGCTCAGCCCGACCGAGAGGTTCGGGTTGTCGGCGGCGGACTGCACCGCCGGGGCGTCGGCCGTGCCCGTCTTGGCGGACGGCAGCGCCTTGCGGACCGTACGCTCGGCGGGGCTGGTGAAGGTGTGGCCCTTGGCCTGGGAAACCGCGGCCTTGCCGAGGTCCAGGTCGGGAGTGGACGCGCCGCGGGCGTCCGGCTTGGCCGGATCGGCCTGCGCCACGCCCGGGATGAGGCCAACGCCTGCCGCGATGGCGGCGACGGAAACTACGAGACGGCGGTTACGCACCGGCCCCCCATTTTTCTGGTTGAACGCTTGATCAGGTTCGAAAGCCTGTTCAGAGTACAGAGCTGGGCCGCCGCTGATCAGGGGGGTGGTCAATGGTCTCGGTCCGGTATCGGTGGGCCGAACGAGCCAAGGTCCGGCGATCCGCGGGGAGCGCCGCCCGGGGGCTTGTGTTCGGTGGAGCGCGTTCCTAGCATCACTGGTGTTACATCAGTTGTGTCACATAGCCGCACACCACGCACACCACGCACACCAGAGCCGCTGGGGGCCCGATGGCAGTGTCAGGGAACGGGAACCGGGATACGAGCGGGCCCGGCCCGCTCGCCGGAGTGCGCGTCGTCGAACTGGCGGGCATCGGCCCCGGGCCGTTCGCCGCCATGCTCCTCGCCGACCTGGGCGCGGACGTCGTACGGGTGGACCGGCCCGGCGGTGGCGGGCTCGCGGTCGATCCTGCCTACGACATCACCAACCGCGGCAAACGCTCCGTCCTGGTCGACCTGAAGTCCGCCGACGGACCCGCCCGCGTCCTGGACCTGGTCGAGCGGGCCGACGTGCTCCTGGAGGGCTTCCGGCCCGGCGTCGCCGAGCGGCTCGGGGTCGGACCGGCCGAGTGCCGCGCCCGCAACCCGAGGCTGGTCTACGGGCGGATGACCGGCTGGGGACAGGAGGGCCCACTCGCCGAGACCGCCGGGCACGACATCGCGTACATCGCCGTCACCGGCGCCCTCGGCATGATCGGCAACCCTGGAGAGCCGCCGGCCGTCCCCGCCAATCTGGTCGGGGACTACGCGGGCGGTTCGCTCTACCTGGTGATCGGGGTCCTGGCGGCCCTCCACCACGCCCGCGCCACCGGCACCGGCCAGGTCGTCGACGCGGCCATCGTCGACGGCACCGCCCACCTCACCGCCATGATCCACGGAATGATGGCGGCGGGCGGCTGGCAGGACCGCCGCGGGGCCAACCTCCTCGACGGCGGCTGCCCGTTCTACGGCACCTACGAGACCTCCGACGGCCGGTACATGGCCGTCGGCGCGCTGGAGCAGCAGTTCTACGACACCTTCGTGCAGCTCCTCGGCATCGAGGACCGGGCTCCGGCCCGCAAGGACCTCGCCCGCTGGAGCGAGTTGCGGGAGGCCGTCGCCGCGCGCTTCAGGACCCGTACGCGGGCGGAGTGGACGGCCGTCTTCGAGGGCAGCGACGCCTGCGTGGCCCCCGTGCTCTCGCTCCGCGAGGCCCCGGACCACCCGCACCTCGCCGCCCGCGGGACCTTCACCGACTTCGGCGGGATCGTCCAGCCCGCGCCCGCGCCGCGGTTCTCGGCGACCCCGGGCGCCGTCACCGCGGGCCCGGCGCAGCCGGGAGCGCACGCCGAGTCGGTCGCGGCCGACTGGGACGTACCGGCCCTGCTCGGGAAGGAGGAGGAGAACTGATGGAACTGTCCATGATGCTCGACTACGCGGGGGACCCGCGCCGGGCCGCGGACCAGGCCGCGGCACTGGAGTCCGCCGGGCTCGACGCCGTATGGGTGGCCGAGGCCTGGGGCTTCGACTCCCCGACGATCATGGGCTACCTCGCCGCCCGCACCGAGCGGCTGAAGATCGGCTCGGCCATCCTCAACGTCTACTCGCGCACCCCCGGCCTGATCGCCCAGACCGCCGCCGGCCTGGACGCGCTCTCCGGCGGCCGGGCGCTGCTCGGCCTCGGCGCCTCCGGCCCGCAGGTCGTCGAGGGCTGGCACGGGATGCCGTACGACAAGCCGCTGGGCCGGACCCGCGAGACGGTCGAGCTGTGCCGGCGCATCTGGCGCCGCGAGACGATCGACCACCACGGCATCACGGACATGCCGCTGCCGGCGGAGAAGGGCGGCCGGCACGGCAAGCCGCTGAAGATCCTCACCCGCCCGGTCCGCCCCGCGATCCCCGTCTACATCGCCTCGCTCGGCCCGGCCAATGTGCGGATGACCGCCGAGATCGCCGACGGCTGGTTGCCCACCCTCTTCATCCCGGAGAAGGCCGCCTCGGTGTGGGGCACCCCGCTCGCCGAGGGGACGGCGGGGCGTGCGCCGGAGCTCGGCCCGCTGCAGACCGTCGCGGGCGGCCTGCTCGCCATCGGCGACGACGCGGCCGCCGTCCGGGACCTGGCACGGCCGCAGATCGCCCTGTACGTCGGCGGGATGGGCGCGGTCGGCAAGAACTTCTACAACGACCTCGCCGTCGCCTACGGCTACGAGGAAGAGGCCCGCCGGATCCAGGAGCTGTACCTCTCCGGACGCAAACGCGACGCCGCGGCCGCCGTCCCGGACGAGTTCTGCGAGCTGATGACGCTCTGCGGGCCCGAGGGATACGTGCGCGAGCGCGTCGAGGCCTTCCGCGAGGCGGGCGTCACCATGCTCAACGTCACCCCCGTGGGCCCCGACCCGGCCCGGCTGATCGAAACCGTCAAGAACTGGCTCTGAGCGGGGCGGGGAACGCCCGGACTCCGCCCTCGACCGCTCCTTCACCCACCCCGACCCCGCTGAGAGGGGCCCCGATGCAACGCCGCATCTTCGACGCCGACCACGAGGCGTTCCGCGAGACCGTACGCACCTTCCTCGCCAAGGAGGTGCTGCCGCACTACGAGCAGTGGGAGAAGGACGGGATCGTCAGCCGCGAGGCCTGGCGGGCCGCCGGCCGGCAGGGGCTGCTGGGCCTCGCCGTCCCGGAGGAGTACGGCGGCGGCGGGAACACCGACTTCCGCTACGCCGCCGTGATCGCCGAGGAGTTCACCCGCGCGGGCGCCCCGGGGCTGGCCATCGGCCTGCACAACGACATCATCGGGCCCTATCTGACCTCGCTCGCCACCGAGGAGCAGAAGCGCCGCTGGCTGCCCGGCTTCTGCTCCGGGGAGACCATCACCGCCATCGCGATGACCGAGCCGGGCGCGGGCTCCGACCTCCAGGGGATCCGCACCACCGCCGAGGACCGCGGCGACCACTGGGTGCTCAACGGGTCCAAGACCTTCATCTCCAACGGGATCCTCGCCGACCTGGTGATCGTGGTCGCGAAGACCACCCCCGAGGGCGGGTCGCACGGCCTGTCGCTACTGGTCGTCGAGCGCGGCGCGGAGGGCTTCGAGCGCGGCCGCAACCTCGACAAGATCGGCCAGAAGTCCCAGGACACCGCCGAGCTCTTCTTCAACGACGTACGCGTCCCCAAGGAGAACCTGCTCGGCGAGCAGAACGGCGCCTTCGTCCACCTGATGACCAATCTCGCGCAGGAGCGGATGGGCATCGCCATGGCCGGCATCGCCGCCGCCGAGCACCTGCTGGAGATCACCACCCAGTACGTGAAGGAGCGCGAGGCCTTCGGCCGTCCGCTGGCCAAGCTCCAGCACATCCGGTTCGAGATCGCGGAGATGGCCACCGAGGTCGCCGTCACCCGGAGCTTCCTCGACCGGTGCATCACCGACCACGCCAACGGCGAACTGGACCACGTGCACGCCTCGATGGCCAAGTGGTGGGCCACCGAGCTGCAGAAGCGCGTCGCGGACCGCTGCCTCCAGCTGCACGGCGGCTACGGCTACATGAGCGAGTACCGGGTCGCACGGGCCTTCACCGACGGCCGCATCCAGACCATCTACGGCGGCACGACCGAGATCATGAAAGAGATCATCGGCCGTTCCCTGCTCGGCTGAACTCCCTCTTCCTGCCCCCCTTCCTCCCTCCGGAAACCTCCGAAAGGCTTGACCAGTGAGCACCGAAGCTTACGTATACGACGCGATCCGCACCCCGCGCGGCCGCGGCAAGGCCAACGGCGCCCTGCACGGCACCAAGCCGATCGACCTGGTCGTCGGACTCATCGACGCCCTGCGCGAGCGCAACCCGGGCCTGGACCCCGCCACCATCGACGACATCGTGCTCGGCGTCGTCGGCCCGGTCGGCGACCAGGGCTCCGACATCGCCCGCATCGCGGCCATCGCCGCCGGGCTCCCGGACACCGTGGCCGGCGTACAGGAGAACCGCTTCTGCGCCTCGGGCCTGGAAGCCGTCAACATGGCGGCCGCGAAGGTCCGTTCCGGCTGGGAGGACCTCGTCCTCGCGGGTGGCGTGGAGTCCATGTCCCGGGTCCCGATGGCCTCCGACGGCGGTGCCTGGTTCGCCGACCCCATGACCAACTGGGACACCGGCTTCGTCCCGCAGGGCATCGGCGCCGACCTGATCGCCACCATCGAGGGCTTCTCCCGGCGCGACGTGGACGAGTACGCGGCCCTGTCGCAGGAGCGCGCCGCCGCGGCCATCAAGGACGACCGCTTCGCGAAGTCCGTGGTCCCGGTCACCGACCGCAACGGCCTGATCGTCCTGGACCACGACGAGTTCGTCCGCCCCGGCACGACCGCCGACACCCTCGCCAAGCTGAAGCCCTCCTTCGCCGACATCGGCGAGCTCGGCGGCTTCGACGCGGTCGCGCTGCAGAAGTACCACTGGGTCGAGAAGATCGACCACGTCCACCACGCGGGCAACTCCTCGGGCATCGTCGACGGCGCCTCGCTCGTCGCGATCGGCTCCCGCGAGGCGGGCGCCCGCAACGGACTGACCCCGCGCGCCCGGATCGTCTCGGCGGCCGTCTCCGGCTCCGAGCCCACCATCATGCTCACCGGCCCCGCCCCGGCCACCCGCAAGGCCCTCGCCAAGGCCGGCCTGACCATCGACGACATCGACCTCGTCGAGATCAACGAAGCCTTCGCGGGCGTCGTCCTGCGCTTCGTCAAGGACATGGGCCTGTCCCTCGACAAGGTCAACGTCAACGGCGGCGCCATCGCGCTCGGCCACCCGCTCGGCGCCACCGGCGCGATGATCCTCGGCACGATCGTCGACGAACTGGAGCGCCAGGACAAGCGCTACGGGCTCGTCACCCTCTGCGTCGGCGGCGGCATGGGCGTCGCCACCATCGTCGAACGCCTCTGATCCGCCCTGTTCCCCCTGCCCACCGGACCTTCCGAAACGAAAGCAGTGACCATGAGCGAGTCCACCACGATCCGCTGGGAACAGGACGAGACCGGCGTCGTCACCCTGATCCTCGACGACCCCGACCAGTCCGCCAACACGATGAACCAGGCCTTCAAGGACTCCATCGCGGCCGTCGCCGACCGCGCCGAGGCCGAGAAGGACTCCATCCGGGGCATCATCTTCACCTCCGCCAAGAAGACCTTCTTCGCGGGCGGCGACCTCAAGGACATGATCCGGCTCCGCCCGGCGGACGCGCAGATCGCCTTCGACACCGGCACCGACATCAAGCGCTCCCTGCGCCGGATCGAGACCCTCGGCAAGCCCGTCGTCGCCGCGATCAACGGCGCCGCCCTCGGCGGGGGGTACGAGATCTGCCTCGCCTCCCACCACCGCGTCGCCCTCGACGCGCCGGGCTCCAAGATCGGCCTGCCCGAGGTCACCCTGGGCCTCCTCCCCGCCGGTGGCGGTGTCACCCGCACCGTGCGCCTGATGGGCATCGCCGACGCGCTGCTCAAGGTGCTGCTCCAGGGGACCCGGTACACCCCGCAGCGCGCCCTCGACAACGGCCTCGTGCACGAACTGGCGGCCACGCCCGAGGAGATGCTGGCCAAGGCCCACGCCTTCATCGACGCCAACCCGGAGTCGAAGCAGCCCTGGGACGTCCCGGGCTACAGGATCCCGGGCGGTACGCCGTCCAACCCGAAGTTCGCCGCGAACCTCCCGGCCTTCCCGGCCAACCTGAAGAAGCAGCTGAACGGGGCCCCGTACCCGGCTCCGCGCAACATCCTGGCCTGCGCCGTCGAGGGCTCCCAGGTGGACTTCGAGACCGCGCTGACCATCGAGGCCCGCTACTTCACCGAGCTGGTCACCGGACAGACCGCCAAGAACATGATCCAGGCGTTCTTCTTCGACCTCCAGGCCGTCAACGCGGGCCGAAGCCGACCGCAGGGCATCACGCCCCGCACGGTGCGCAAGGTCGCCGTCCTCGGTGCCGGAATGATGGGCGCGGGCATCGCGTACTCCTGCGCCCGCGCGGGCATCGAGGTGGTGCTGAAGGACGTCACCGCCGAGGCCGCCGCGAAGGGCAAGGCGTACTCCGAGAAGCTGCTCGACAAGGCGCTCTCGCGGGGCCGGACCACCGAGGCCGAGCGGGCCGAGCTGCTCGCCCGGATCACCCCGACCGCCGACGCGGCCGACCTCGCGGGCTGCGACGCCGTCATCGAGGCCGTCTTCGAGGACACCACCCTCAAGCACAAGGTGTTCCAGGAGATCCAGGACGTCATCGAGCCGGACGCGCTGCTCTGCTCCAACACCTCCACGCTGCCCATCACGGGCCTGGCGGAAGGGGTCTCGCGGCCGGTCGACTTCATCGGGCTGCACTTCTTCTCTCCCGTGGACAAGATGCCCCTGGTGGAGATCATCAAGGGGGAGCGGACGGGTGACGAGGCCATCGCCCGCGCCTTCGACCTGGTCCGCCGGATCAACAAGACGCCGATCGTGGTCAACGACTCGCGCGGCTTCTTCACCTCGCGCGTGATCGGCCAGTTCATCAACGAGGGCGTGGCGATGGTCGGCGAGGGCATCGAGCCCGCCTCGATCGAGCAGGCGGCCGCCCAGGCCGGTTACCCGGCCAAGGTGCTCTCCCTGATGGACGAGCTCACCCTGACCCTGCCGCGAAAGATCCGCAACGAGAGCCGCAAGGCCTTCGAGGCGGAGGGCCGGACGTGGACCGAGCACCCCGCCGACACCGTCATCGACCGGATGGTCGACGAGTTCGGCCGCCCCGGCCGCAGCGGCGGCGCCGGCTTCTACGAGTACGACGAGTCGGGCAAGCGCGCCCGCCTCTGGCCGGGCCTGCGCGAGCACTTCACCAAGCCGGAGGTCGACGTCCCGTTCGAGGACATGAAGGAGCGGATGCTCTTCTCCGAGGCCCTGGACACCGTCCGCTGCCTCGACGAGGGCGTGCTCACCTCGATCGCCGACGCCAACATCGGCTCCATCATGGGCATCGGCTTCCCCGCCTGGACCGGTGGTGTGATCCAGTACATCAACGGCTACGAGGGAGGCCTGCCCGGCTTCGTGGCCCGTGCCCGCGAGCTGGCGGCCCAGTACGGGGAGCGCTTCACCCCGCCGGCCTCGCTGATCGCGAAGGCCGAGCGCGGCGAGACGTACACGGACTGAGCACGGCCGCCCCGGGCCCGCCGCGAGCGGGCCCGGGGCGCCTCCGGCTCAGCGGCCGGGGTCGCTCAGGAACGCGAACACCCCGCGCTCCTCGGAGCCGTCCGGGGCGGTCCACCGGGCCAGCACCTGCCCCCGGACACCGTCTGCGGTGGTGGGACCGGGGCGCAGGACCCGGGTCAGCGTGAGGCCGTGGAGGGGTCCCGGCTGACCGGCCGCGCCCACCCCGATGACGGTGGCGTCGGCGGTGTCGGACACCTTCCCGGGGCCGGCCAGGGGCGCCGGTACGCCCCTCAGCCCGGCGCGGACCTCCACCGTAGGGTCGGCGGTGTCGCTCTCGTTCTGGTCCTGCGCCGTGGTGCGGCCCGCCAGCAGCGCGAGCAACTGCTCGACCAGGACCGGGTCGTGGGCGCCGTCGTAGACCCAGCGCCTCCCCAGCGTCCCGTGCATCAGGGTGCCTACCAGCCCGTCCTCGGCGCCCGCCGGCGCGGCCCCGCGATAGGTGAGCGGGACGGTGCGGTGAATGACTGCCATGAGCCCTGAAACTACCCGGATTCCGAGGCGAACGCCGCCCGCAATTCCTCGCGCAGGGACCGCTGGAAGGCCGTCACCAGCGCCTGGACCACCATCGGCTGCATGTGCGCCGACAGCGCCTTCATGGACTCCACCCGCTCCGGATCGCTCTCGCCCTGTGTGAACGGCCCCCACACCTCGTCGCGGAACAATCCCGTCAGCTCGTGGGCCGCCGAGCGGGCGTGCTCCATCAGCACCCGGCGCGCCGCCAGGATCGTCTCGTGGGCGATCGGTACATCGAGCAGCGCGACCCCCAGCCGCAGCAGCCCCACGTCCACCCGGAACCCGTCCCCCGAGACGGCGAGCACGTTCATCGCCGTCAGCCGCCGGACATCGGTGTCCGACAGGCTCCGTCCCGCCCGCTTCTCCAGCTCCTCCCGCGACACCTCCTGGGCCGCGTCCGGCGCCCAACTGGCCACCATCGCCCGGTGGATCGCCAGGTCATGGGCGCTCAGGTCGTCGGGCAGCGCGTCCAGGTAGCGCTCGATGGCGGACAGGGTCATGCCCTGGTGCTGGAGCTCCTCGATCAGTGCCAGCCGGGAGAGGTGTTCCGGCCCGTAGTGCCCCACCCGACGAGGGCCGATCACGGGAGGGGGCAAAAGCCCGCGGGTGCTGTAGAAACGAACGGTGCGCACGGTGACGCCCGCCCGGGCCGCCAGCTCGTCGACGGTGAGCATCGGCTCGGGTGCCTGGTCGGCCATCGTCTGCGCCTCGCTCTCTGCTCCACAGCTTGGGTTCAACAGTATTGCTGTCGCACCAACGATGTGAAACGGCCAGGAGCTGCCCATGACCACGAACCTGCGACTGCCCGGACGACCCGAAGAGATCACCCTGCCGGCCCTGCTGGCCCGCAACGCCGCCGAGCACGGGGAACTCCCCGCCCTCTCCTGGCGGGCGGGCCCCGAGGCCGCCGACTGGACGACGCTGACCTGGGGCGAGGTGCGCACCAAGGTCGCCGTCCTCGCCGCCGGGTACGCCGCCCTCGGCGTCGAGCGCGGCGAGCACGTGCTGATGATGATGGGCAACCGCCCCGAGCACTGGCTCAGCGACCTCGCCCTCGTCCATCTGGGCGCCGTACCCGTCACCGTGTACGGGACCTCCGCGCCCGAGCAGATCGCCCACATCGCCCGCCACAGCCGGGCCCGGGTCGCCGTCGTCGAGGGCGCCCGCGAACTCCTGCGGTGGGAGCCGCTGCTGGCCGATGCCGGCGTCCCCCTGGAACGCCTGGTCGTCGCCGAGGCCGCCGAGGCCGGCGGGCACTCCACCTACGCCTCCCTGTACTCCGGCGGGGCCCGGCTCCACCGGGGCGACGACTTCGAGAAGGCCTGGCAGGAGATCCGCCCCGAGGATCCGCTGACCGTCGTCTACACCTCCGGCACCACCGGCGACCCGAAGGGCGTGCGGCTGACCCACCGCAACATCGTGCTCCAGGCGGTCCGCCTCGACCGGCACGTGGAACTGCCCGAGCACGCCGAGCACATCTGCTACCTGCCCTTCGCGCACATAGCGGAGCGCGTCCTCGGCATCTACCTGCCGCTGCTGCGGGCCTCGCACGTCCGCCTGTGCGCCGACCCGACGGCCGTGTCGGGGGCTGTCCGCGAGCTGCACCCGGTGCAGTTCTTCGGCGTGCCCCGGGTGTGGGAGAAGCTCGCCGCCTCGGTGCGCGCGGTCCTCGCGCAGCTGCCAGAAGCGCAGCGCGGAGCCATCGAGGCAGCGGGGGACCTGGCCCGCGCCCGGGCCGGGCACCGCGAGCGCGGCGAGGAGGTGCCGGCCGCGCTCGAAGCCTCGTACGCCGAGGTCAAGGAGCGGGTGCTGGACCCGCTGCTGCGGCTGGCGGGCATGGACCGGCTGATGTGGACGGCCAGCGCCACCGCACCGATGCCGATCGACGTGGTCCGCTTCTGGGCCGGCTGGGGCATCACCATCATGGACGCCTGGGGGCTCACCGAGACCTCGGGCGTGTGCACGGTCAACAGCCCGGACGGGTTCCGGCTCGGCTCGGTGGGCCGCGCGATCGAGGGGGTGGAGCTGAGGCTGGCCGAGGACGGCGAGATCCTCACCCGCGGGGCGACCGTGTTCGGCGGCTACCTGCGGCCGGACGGCTCGCTGGAGAGCGCCTGCGACGACGAGGGCTGGTTCCCGACGGGGGACATCGGCCGGCTCGACGAGGACGGGTACCTCTGGCTGACCGACCGCAAGAAGGAGCTGATCATCACCTCGAACGGCAAGAACGTCTCGCCGGCCCTGGTGGAGAACACGGTCAAGGAGCACCCGCTGATCGGCCAGGCCCTGGTGCACGGCGACGGCCGCTCCTACCTCGTCGCCCTGCTGGTCCTGGACCCGGAGCTGGCCCCGGTCTGGGCCGCCGCCCGGGGCATCGAGGCCGCTTCCCCGTCCGCCCTCGCCGCGCACCCCGGTGTCCGGGAGGAGGTCGCCCGTGCGGTCGAGGCGGCCAACAGCCGGCTCAACCGGACCGAGCAGATCAAGCGGTACCGGCTGCTGACCGAGGAGTGGGGCCCGGAGTCCGGGGAGCTCACCCCCTCACTCAAGCTCCGCCGCCGAGTGGTCCGCGACAAGTACGGCGCACTGATCGAGGGCCTGTACGAGGAGCCGTACGAGAGCGCGTGAACCGAAAGGCCCCGGTGCGATGGGCCGCGCTCAGCGCACCGGGGGCTGGAGCGGGGCTCAGCGCGCGATGACGAAACCCCGCCCGGGCCGAGTCTGAACATCGCCGAGACGCGGGCGAGGACCCGAGCCGTCACATCCTGGCCGTCCGCGTCGACGACGACCCACGCCCCCTCCGGGTCGGCCAGCACCACGGTCCCGGGAATCCCGTACCGGCGCATCGCGTCGTGAGTCTCGAAAGGGCCGCTCGGGGAAGTGGCGAACGAAGCGCCCGCGGCTCCCACACAGGGCAGGCCCGCTCACTGGCCGGCCGCCTGAACGTTGGCGGCGGCGGTCGTGAACTCGCGGCCGTCCGACTTCCTGATGTACGCGATGTCCGTGACGCCCTCGGCGATGACGGCCATGAGCTCGCCCTCGACGCCGGACGCGATGTCCCGAACTCGTATACGGAGCAGTCCGTGAGGCTGGTACTCGTACACCTCATCCATCGGACGCATCCTCGTCAGTAGCGCCGTTGAAGCGCTCCCAGCCGACCTGCGCACGGTCGAGAAGGTCGGAACCGGGCTGGTGCACCGCGGCGAAGCCGACGCCCGGACTGTCCGGGGTATCGAGGCTCCAAACGCCGCGCGGGGTGGGGCTCGTCACGGGGTGCTCCCTACCGTCGTCATCGGGTGATGTGCCAAGACTGGACCCGTAGAAGTCTCTTGGTAAGGACTTCTCAGGGACTTCTGACGACACAGAAAAGGACTTCTATACACCCGAGTTGGTGAATCGTGGCAACTGTGGCGACTTCCTGAGACAGTGACACCATCCTTTACGCACAAGGAGGTTGCTATGCCACGTATCGTCGGCAACACACGCCTACGGGCAGCCCGCGCGGCCGCCGGATACCGGTCACAACAAGCTCTCGTCGACGCCCTCGCCCACAACGGCGTGCACGTCAGCCTCAAGCAGGTCCAGCGCTGGGAATCCGAAACCCCGCCCTGGCCCTACCCCGACGCCCGCCGTGTCCTCCAACTGCTCCTGAACCAGACCATGGAGCAACTCGGCTTCGAGTCGCCCACCGGGGGCGTCGAACCCGGGCCGCCCGCCACGCAGCTCGCTCCGCCCGCACGCACTGCGATCCGCACCCCGAGCCTCATGCAACCCGCCACAGCGACAACGGACTACTTCGCGGTCACCCGAGCCCACCGGCACCTCTATTGGAGTGTCGCCCCGGCCGTACTGCACCCAGCCGTCACCGCGCACGCAGGCCTCGGAGAGGCGCTGCTCCCGGGGACGGCAGGACAGACCCGCCAGACCCTCGCGGCAGCCCTCGCGGAAAGCCACCTGCTCGGCGGGCGGATCGAGTTCTTCGACCAGCGCGCCCCCGAACGCGCGCGAGACACCTGGGTCCAGGCCCTGCAAGCCGCAGGCGAGGCCGACGACCCGCTGCTCGGCAGCGCGATCCTGGCGCACATGGCCTTCGTACCCGGATGGGCCGGAGACCAGCCGGCCGCCGCGGAGCGAATGGTCGCGGCCCGTACCTACGCCAGGCGTGCCCCGGCGTCCGCCGAGTTCCTGGCCTGGCTGGACGCGGTGGAGGCCGAGTGCGAGACCCGCTGCGGTAACGAACGGACCGCGCTGAACCTGATCGCGCACGGCGAGGACGTCCTGGCGGCAGGCAGCACGCACCCCAACCCCGAGTGGATGGACTGGTTCTCGCCGATTCGGCTGGCCGCGTTCAAGGGGAACACCGAGCTGTCGGCCGGGCGCCTGCCGCAGGCCCGGGAAACCCTGCTCCATGTCCTCGCGGAGCTGCCCGCTGACGCGGACAAGCAGCGCACCGTGGTCCTCGGCGACCTCGGTGCGGTCGAGGCCGCCGCGGGCCGGCCGGAGGACGCCGCGGCGTACGCGCTGCGAGCCCTGGAGCTGTTGGAGGCGCACTGGTACGCGACCGGACTGGAGCGGGTCCGCGAGGTGCGGCGCGCGCTCGTGCCGTGGCAGCACGAGCAGTACGTCCGCGACCTCGACGACCGGCTGTACGGGTGGGGAGCGGTGGTCAGCGCTCTCGCGCGTTGAAGTCGGCGATCCGGGTGGGCAGCTCCGCGAGGGACTCGACCCGGAACGTCGGCAGCTCGCGGGCCTCGGGGGTGTCCCACTGGATCGTTGCCCACGGACCCCGACGGATGAGTGCGGTGTGCATCCCCGCGGCAGCTCCGGGGCGCAGGTCGTTGTCGACCCGGTCGCCGACGTAGAGGATCTCGGACGGCTCGGCCGGGACGACCGAGGCGACCCGCTCGAAGAAGGCCGGGTCAGGCTTCGAGGCACCCCAGTCGTCCGAGGTGCCGATGAGGTCGACGTCCTTCGTGAAAAGCTCCCGCAGGATCCCGCCGGCCCGCACGGTCTGGTTCCCGGCGATACCGAGCCACAGGCCGGCCTCGCGGAGTGCGGCGAGGGCGGGCCGGACGTCCGGGTAGAGGTCGCTCTCGTCGAAGTGCTCGGGCCGGCCCGCCGCGACGCGGGCCTCGCGCTCGGCGGTCAGGTCGAAGCCCGGCTTGAAGGGCTGGAACACCTCGCGGTAGTCGCGGCCCTGGGCGATGACGGCGCCGAACATCGCAGCGAAGGTGTGGCGGGGGACACCGAGCCAGTCGGCCCACGTGCCGTACTCGCGGGTCTCGTCCACCAGGCACTCGCCGACGTCGAAAACTACAGCGCGAATCGTCATGCGGGCAGCCTAGTCACCAGGCCTGGACGCACAAAAGCGCTCCATCCCGACTCCGAAGGGCCGGAAGGGGGCGCAGCGCTGTTCAGGCAGTGAAGCCGGGCCGGATCGCGTACCGTGTGCGGTCTCCCAAGGGCGCTGAAATGGCAGAACATCAAGAGCCGGACTGGGCGCGCGGACTGACCGCCATCGCCGTGCTCCTCCTCATCGTCGGCTTCTTCGTCGGATTCCTGGATCATGCTCGTCGGCGGGCTGCTGCTCCTCTTCGTGGGCGTCGCCACCGCCAACCAACGGCGGGCCGACGGCAAGCCCCCGGAGACGCTCCTGAACCCCGGAGACCGGCCCTGGCGGCAAGTCGACGACCAGAACTAGGCCTGCCGGGCCTCCGGCGCGGCAAGAGCCTGCCCGCGACCGGGGGCAAGCGGTTCGGCCACGTCTCGTACCCCGGCGCGTCCCGGACGGCCAACAGCGGGACGCGCGTGCAGGAGGAGCGCTGTGAAGTCGACCCGGACCTGGGCGAGAGCGCGTGAACCGGGTCGCCCCGGTGCGGCGAGCGGGATCTCCGCCCACCGCACCGGGGTTCTGCCGGCAGGGCCTAGCGTCCGATCAGCGGGTAGTGGTCGGAGAGGTTGTTGTAGGTGTAGGAGGTGCCCCAGCTGGAGACCGTCCAGGGCGCCGACTGCTCCTTGACGACGTTGTTCTCCCAGCCCGCCGGGCGGACGTTGCCCTTGCGGTAGAGGACGTAGTCCAGGTCCTCGCGCGGGTCGGTCGGGTAGCGGTAGTTCGCTATCGAGTTCAGCGCGGTGTCGAAGGAGTACGGGTGCCCGGTGCGGCTGTCGGAGCCGGCCAGGTCGGCGTTGGCCAGCAGGCTCGCGTACTCGGGGGTGCGCGAGTCGACGTTGAGGTCGCCCGCCACGATGACCTGCTCGTTCGCCGGGATGTTCTTGCCGTCCAGGAAGGCGTCGACGGCCCGGAACTGACGGGCGCGCATCTCCGCGGCCTCGCCCGCGCCACAGCCGGGGTCGGTGGACTGGGCGTGCGTGCCGACCACGTGTACCTTGGCGCCGTTCACGTTCAGCACGATGTAGGCGAAGCCCTTGTTGGACCACCAGTCGGCGCCGCAGGCGTCCTTGTAGACGACCTGCTCCTTGCGGACGATCGGCCACTTGCTGAGGACGGTGACACCGCCGTCCTCCGGGGTGGTGGAGGAGTAGGCGCCGCCCGTGGCGTCCCAGCCGCTCTTGCTGCGGCCGACGACCGGGGTCTGGTACGGGTACTGCGCGGCGGAATTCGCCTTCAGTGCGTCCGAGGCGCTGTTGTCGAAGGCCTCCTGGAGCACGACCACGTCGTGGCCCTGGTAGAAGGACGCCTTGGGGATCTCGGCGGCCCGGTGGTCCTGGCCCCAGTTCGGGTACAGGTTCTTGCTCATCAGGAACACGTTGTACGACAGGACGCTGAGCCGCGGGGCGGCGGCGGTCTCCGCGGCCGTGGCGGCAGGCGCGGTGGTGGCGGCCAGCGCGCCTGCGGCGACCGCGGCGACGGCCGTGGCGGCGGCGCGGCGCGAGCGGGGCGTGGAAAGCAGCATCAAGGTCTCCGTCATTCCTGCGGGGGATGATCGACGCCGTCATACAAGCAGCAGCAGTTACCTCTGGGTAACACCCGTGCAGAGACTTTCTGTCCGTGAGACGGCCGTCCGGTGCTCGCATACTTGTCATATGACGAAGACGGACTCCGCACACCCCGCCGGACCTGCGGCCGCACGCCGCAACGACCCCGCGCCGCCCCCGCCGGGCGGGGTGCTGTGGACGATCGCCGGCGACGTCCGCGCCCTGTTGATGCTGCCCGCCGCCTTCACCATGCAGGTGGCGCACCCGGCGATCGCGGCCGGCGTCGACCAGTACTCCGTCTTCCGCACCGACCCCTGGGGTCGCGGCGAGCGGTCCCTGCGCTCGGTCCAGCTCTGGGTGTACGGCGGGGAGGAGGCCGCGGAGGAGGGCCGCCGGGTCCGCCGCCTGCACAAGGACATCCAGGGCACCGACACCCGCGGCCGCCGTTACCACTCCCTCGACCCCGCCTGCTACTCCTGGGTGCACGCCACCGGCTTCCCGGTCTACCTCTACGCCGGGCGCTACCTGCTGCGCTGCTTCACACCCGCCCAGGAGCGGCAGCTCTACCGGGAGTGGCTCCAGGTGGGCCGGATCCTGGGCCTGCACGACCGGGACATGCCGCAGAGCATCGAGGAGTACTGGACCTACTGGGGCCGGATGCTCGCCGAGGAGATCGAGCCCACCGCGGTCGCCCGCGAGCTGGTCGCCACCGATGTCCGGCTGCCCCGTCCGGAGGCCGGCTCGCCCGCCGTGCGCCTGCTGCTGCGGCTGACCTGGCCGGTGCTGCGGGCGGCGTTCCTGCGCCTGCGGGCCTTCGTCAGCGTCGGCTACATGCCGCCGGAGGCCCGCGCGGCGATCGGGCTGGAGTGGAGCCCGGCCCAGGAGCGCAGGCTCCGGCGGTTCAGCACGGCCGTACGGCTCCTCGTACCGCTGCTGCCGGAGCGCCTGCGCTACCTGCCGATCGCCTACCGGGCGCGGGCCGCGTGGCGTGCCGGAGGCCACTGACGGCCCCGGGGCGCACGGGCCCCGCCGGATGCGGGAGCCCGTGTGCGGGGCGCGGGGCCCGTACCGACTCAGTGCCGGTGGCCGGGCCCTGAGCCGTGCTCGGTGTCGTGGATCGTGTTGGTCTCCGCGATCTTCTTCCAGGACTTGGGCTCCGCGGCCGGCTTCGTCAAGGCGGACTGCTCCAGCGAGCGGGCCGTGGGCTTGGCCGCCGCAGGGTTCAGCGCCGAAGCCGCCGGCTTGCCGGGGGTGTAGAGCCAGGTCTCGAAGAGCTGGGCGAGGGGCTTCTTCGAGACCTTCTCGGCGTACCGGACGAAGTCACCGACCTTGGCGTTGCCGTAGGCCCGCTCGGTCGGCCAGCCCTTCAGGATCTGGAAGAACTTCTCGTCGCCGATCTCGTTGCGCAGCGCCTGCAGGGCGATGGCGCCGCGGTCGTAGACGGCCCCGTGGAACTGGTTGTCCGGACCCGGGTCACCCGGCTTGACCTGCCAGAACGCATCCTCGGCCGGGCGCAGGGCGTAGGCCCAGTCGGCGAGCTCCTGCGCCGTGCCCTCGCCCTCCTTCTCCGACCACAGCCACTGGCTGTAGCGGGCGAAGCCCTCGTTGATCCAGATGTCCTTCCAGCCGTCGACGGACACGCTGTCGCCGTACCACTGGTGCGCCAGCTCGTGCACCACCACCGAGACGTTGGCGCCGTTGCGGAACTGGCCCGGGCCGTAGAACGGCCGCGTCTGGGTCTCCAGGGCGAAGCCGGCGGTCACGTTCGGCACGTAGCCGCCCAGCGCGTTGAAGGGGTACGGCCCGAAGACCCCCTCCAGCCACTCGGCGACCTCGCCGGTGCGCTCCACGCTCGCGCGCGCCGCGCCCGCGTTGTCGCCGAGGTCCTTGCTGTACGCGTTGAGGATCGGCAGCCCGCTCGCCGTCGTGTCGGTGGTGATGTCGAACTTGCCGACGGCGAGCGTGGCGAGGTAGGTGGCCTGGGGCTTGTTGGAGCGCCAGTTGTAGCGGGTCCAGCCGAGGCGCGAGGTCTGGGACTGCAGGACGCCGTTGCTGATCGCCTGGGTGCCGTCGGGCACGTTGATCGAGACGTCGAAGGTGGCCTTGTCCAGCGGGTGGTCGTTGCTGGGGAACCACCAGACCGCCGAGTCGGGCTCCTGCGCCGCCACCCCGCCGTCGGGCGTGCGCTGCCAGGCCGTCCAGCCGTCGACCTTCAGCTCGGAGGGCTTGCCCGCGTACTTGACGACGACGGACAGCGGGGTGTTGCGCGCCAGCGCCTTCGCCGGGGTGACCTCCAGCTCGTGGGAGCCGGAGGTGGCGAACTTCGCCTTGACCCCGTTGACGCGGATCTCGCTGACCTGGAGGCCGAAGTCGAGGTTGAAGCGGGACAGGTCCTGCTTGGCGGTGGCCAGCAGCGTGGCCGTGCCTTCGAGCAGGTCCGTCTTCGGCTGGTACTGCAGGCGCAGGTCGTAGTGCGACACGTCGTAACCGCCGTTGCCGCTGGCCGGGTAGTAGGGATCGCCGACACCCGGGGCGCCCGGACCGGCACTCGCCGCCGACGCCGGGATCACCAGCAGGAGGGAAGCGGCGAGGACGCTCGGGGCGATGACTTTGCGGTGCACGAATGGCTCCAAGTGGTAGGGGAGACAGATCGGTTCACAGAGTGGTTCAAGGCCTTGTCGCTCGACCGTATTCACCCGTGGCGGCTCAGGTCATGTCCATGGCCCCTGCTGTCACACGATCGCCATTCGGCCGTCACGGGCCGACGGCCGGCGCGGCCCCGGAGCCGGTGGCACCGGACGCCGGGCGGCCCCCGCGGGCGGCCCGGGAGCCCGGGCCCGGTCCCGTGGCCTGCGGCGCAACCCCGGGCCCGACGCCCCGGATGCCTTGGCGGGCCCGCTGCGGCCCGATGCGCCGGAGCCGGGGAACACCGAGCCGGCAGCCCCACCCGCCCGCGCGGATCGGCCGAATCGAGCCGGGTCCGGCTGCCTCCGGGGCGGCGTTGTCCTGCGATCCACCTGCCCGGGCCCGGGGTGAGACCCGTACCACCGGCCGCCGCCCTACCCGGCATACCGAACAGTCGGTAACCTCCCGTGCATGACGCTTCCCCTGCTCGCTGCCCGTCGCTGTTGGCATGCTGCGATCAACCCGCTGCACGCGACGATCTACTTCTCGCCGGATCTCGCCAAGGAGCTCGCGGCCCTCGGCGTCACCGACCCGGTCGCCGTCAATCTCGCCAGTCGCGCCGCCGCCATGGGCGCCGTCGGCCCCGGCACGGTGACCGCCACCTTCTACAACTACCGTCACGACCTGCTCGCCCGGCACCTCCCGGCCGTGTGGGACACCGTGACGCCCGAGCAGGTCCTCGCCGCCAGGCTGCGGGCCGCGGACAGCACCCTGCGCCGGCTGCTCGGGCCCGAGACCGTCGAGTCGCCGGAGCTGGCCGAAGCCGCGGATCTGGCCATGCGCGCCACCGAGGCCTGTACCCGCCACGCCCGCACGCTGTACGCGGCCCACGCCGACCTGCCGGTACCCGAGGCCCCGCACCTGCGCCTGTGGCACGCCACCACCCTGCTGCGCGAGCACCGCGGCGACGGCCACCTGGCCGCCCTGCTCCTCGCGGCCCTGGACCCGGTGGAGGCCCTGGTCAGCCACACCGCCACCGGCCGCGGCATGACCGCGAAGTGGATCAAGGCCATCCGCGGTTGGGAGCAGTCCGACCTGGACGCCGCGACCGGCCGGCTGCGCGAGCGCGGGATCCTCGACGCGGACGGCGAGCTCACCGAGGAGGGCAAGGCCGTGCGCGAGCGCCTGGAGGCCGAGACCGACCGCCTCGACGCTGCCCCGTACGAGCACCTCGGCGAGCAGGGCCTGGCCCGTCTCGCGGAACTCGGCAGCGGCTTCGTGACCAAGGCGATCGGCGCCGGGGCCTTCCCGCGGGACCTCTTCGGCCGGGCCTGACCGCGGGCAACGGGCAGGGTTCCCGCCGTCCGTCACCGCCACCTGCCACAATTGGCAGCCTTCCAGTGCAAACGAAGGCAGGCGGGACCCGATCGTGACGACGTCCATCGAATGCAGGATCGCCGAGGAGCTCGGCGTACGGGAGCGGCAGGTCAAGGCCGCCGTCGAGCTGCTCGACGGCGGCTCCACCGTGCCGTTCATCGCGCGCTACCGCAAGGAAGCGACCGAGATGCTCGACGACGCCCAGCTGCGCACCCTTGAGGAGCGGCTGCGGTATCTGCGCGAGTTGGAGGACCGCCGCGCGGCGGTCCTGGACTCCGTACGGGAGCAGGGCAAGCTCACCGACGAGCTGGCGGCGCGGATCGCCGCGGCCGACACCAAGGCCCGGCTGGAGGACATCTACCTGCCCTTCAAGCCCAAGCGGCGCACCAAGGCGCAGATCGCCCGCGAGGCCGGTCTGGAGCCGCTCGCCGAGGGCCTGCTGGCCGACCCGTCGGTGGAACCGGCCGCCGCAGCGGCCGCGTTCGTCGACGCCGACAAGGGCGTAGCCGACCCGGCGGCCGCGCTGGAGGGCGCCCGGGCCATCCTCACCGAGCGGTTCGGCGAGGACGCCGACCTGATCGGCGAACTGCGCGAGCGCATGTGGGGCCGCGGCCGCCTCGCGGCGAAGGTCCGCGAGGGCAAGGAGGAGGCGGGCGCCAAGTTCGCCGACTACTTCGACTTCGCCGAGCCGTTCACCGCGCTGCCCTCGCACCGCGTCCTCGCCATGCTGCGCGGCGAGAAGGAGGACGTCCTCGACCTCACCCTGGAGCCGGAGGTCCGCGAGGACGCCGCGGAGCCCGGCCCGTCCACGTACGAGGGCATGATCGCCCGCCGCTTCGGGGTGAACGATCGCGGCCGCCCCGGCGACAAGTGGCTGGGCGACACGGTCCGCTGGGCCTGGCGTACGAAGATCCAGGTGCACCTCGGCATCGATCTGCGGATGCGGCTGCGCCAGGCCGCCGAGGACGAGGCCGTACGGGTCTTCGCCTCCAACCTGCGCGACCTGCTGCTCGCGGCGCCCGCCGGCACCCGGGCGACGCTCGGCCTGGACCCGGGATTCCGTACCGGGGTGAAGGTCGCCGTCGTCGACGCGACCGGCAAGGTCGTGGCCACGGACGTGATCTACCCGCACGTGCCCGCCAACAAGTGGGACGAGTCCCTCGCCAAGCTCGCCCGCCTGGCGAAGGAGCACGCCGTCGAGCTGGTCGCCATCGGGAACGGCACGGCCTCCCGCGAGACCGACAAGCTGGCCGGGGACCTCATCACGCGCCACCCGGAGCTGAAGCTCACCAAGGTGATGGTCTCCGAGGCGGGCGCCTCCGTGTACTCGGCCTCCGCCTTCGCCTCGCAGGAACTGCCGGACATGGACGTGTCGCTGCGCGGCGCGGTCTCCATCGCCCGCCGCCTGCAGGATCCGCTCGCCGAACTGGTCAAGATCGACCCGAAGTCGATCGGCGTCGGCCAGTACCAGCACGACCTGTCCGAGGTGAAGCTCTCGCGCTCGCTCGACGCGGTCGTCGAGGACTGCGTGAACGGCGTCGGCGTGGACGTGAACACCGCCTCCGCGCCGCTGCTCTCGCGGGTGTCGGGCATCAGCGGAGGCCTCGCCGAGAACATCGTGGCGCACCGCGACGCGAACGGCCCCTTCCGCAGCCGCAAGGGGCTCAAGGACGTGGCCCGGCTCGGCCCGAAGGCGTACGAGCAGTGCGCGGGCTTCCTGCGGATCCGCGGCGGGGACGACCCGCTGGACTTCTCCAGCGTGCACCCCGAGGCCTACCCGGTGGTCCGGGGCATGGCCAAGACGGCGGGCAGCGAGGTGGCGGCGCTGATCGGCAACGGCGACGTACTGCGCTCGCTGCGGCCGGAGCAGTTCGTCACGGAGGCCTTCGGTCTGCCGACCGTAACGGACATCCTGCGCGAGCTGGAGAAGCCGGGCCGCGACCCGCGTCCCGCCTTCAAGACGGCCACCTTCAAGGAGGGCGTGGAGAAGATCGGCGACCTGGCCCCCGGGATGATCCTGGAGGGAGTGGTCACCAATGTGGCCGCCTTCGGCGCCTTCATCGACATCGGCGTCCATCAGGACGGTCTGGCGCACGTCTCGGCGCTGTCGAAGAACTTCGTCAAGGACCCCCGGGACGTGGTCAAGCCGGGCGACATCGTCCGCGTGAAGGTCATGGACGTGGACATCCCGCGCAAGCGGATCTCGCTGACCCTGCGCCTGGAGGACGAGGCGGGGGCCGAGCGCGGCGCGGGCGCGCCCCGCCAGCGCGAGGACCGGCGGGGCGGCGGCAGCGGTGGCGGCAACGGCCGTCCTCCGCAGCAGCGCGCCGGCGCCGGCGGCCGCGAGGGCGGCCGGAACCAGGGCCGGAACCAGGGCCGGGGCCAGGGCCAGGGCCAGGGCCAGAACGACCGTGGCCAGGGCGGCGGCCAGGGCCGGCGCCAGGGCGGCGGCAGCAGCAGTGCCCCCGCTCCCGCCAACAGCGCGATGGCCGACGCCCTGCGGCGTGCGGGCCTCACCGCCGCCCCCGAGGAGCGCCGCAAGCGGTAGCAGCGGTCAAGGGCGTGTTGCAGCCACCCGGCGCGTGAAGATCTTCGTACAGGATGGCCGAATAGCTTCCCCACCTGGGGACTTGCCTTGCCAACTCGCGTACAAGATCTGTAGGCATGGTGGAACGCCCGTTCGTCACTCGGCGGACGGGCTTCCGCGTTTTTCCCTCAGGACCCCCCAAGGAACCCCTGGGACCCCTCAGGGCCGCATTCCCCGAGGCCGCCTCGAAGGCACAGGACGTCATGCCCATGCCCACACACGCCTACCACCGTTGCCCCGGAAAGGGTCCGAAGAGGGATCACATGCCCCACCGGCAACTCAGCATTCGCAAAAGGTGCGAGCAGATTCTCGGCCATCTGGATCTGACCCATCCGTTCTCCCTCGACGTCCTGTGCCGACGGATAGCCGAGCGGCGCGGACGCCCCATCCGGCTCCATCCGCTCCCCAAGGAGGCGGCGGAGTCCGGAGTCTGCGGATTGTGGGTGGGTACGGCCAGCGTCGACTACGTCTTCTACGAGGCGCAGACGACGCCGCTGCACCGGGAGCACATCGTCCTCCACGAGCTCGGCCACATCCTCTTCGGCCACCACTCCCTGGAGGGGGAGGAGACCGACGGGAACGCCCCGGTCGTCCTCGGACGCACCAACTACACCACCCGTCAGGAGCAGGAGGCGGAGATGCTCGCCAGCATGATCCGCATCCGTACGGCCAACACCGGGCCCCGCTCCACCGGCAGCGAGCGCGGCACCCTGGCCCGGCTGGAGTCCGCCATGGGGTACGAGCGGGCCAACGATGGCAGCTGACCTCACCGCCTTCGGCGACTGGCTCGCCCTCCCCAGCGTGGTGTGCCTGTGGATCGCCGTCCTGCTCCGCGCCCCCGGCGCCCTGCGCTCCCCCCAGCAGCGCGGCCTGTGGCTGGCCGTCGCCACCGCCGCCGCCGCCATGACGCTCAACCTCCCGGACCTCGTCGCGTACGCGATGGAACGCGGCCAGGGATACGCCCACACCATCGGCCTCGTCCGCAACCTGATCGGGGTGCTGTCGGCGGGCGCCGTCCTCTACTTCGTCGCTGCCACCACCCGCGGCCGCCGCCTCCAACTCGCCGCCTGCACCGCGACCGTGGCCTGGCTCGGCACCCTCCTCGCGCTGGACGCGGCCGCGCCCGGCCACGGAACGCACACCATGCCGCCGGTCGGCGACCCGGTGCCCTCCCTCGCCTACTGGCTGGTCCTGATCTCCGCGCACGTGGTCGCCAACACCGTCTGCGTGGCCCTGTGCTGGCGCTACAGCCGCCGCACCGAGAGCCGGGGCCTGGCCGCCGGGCTCCGCCTGTTCGGCCTCGGCACCGCGCTCGCCGGCCTGTTCTGGCTGGCGTACCTGCTCAAGGCACTCTTCGGCAGCACCTGGGCGATGCCCGCCCTCCCGCTGCTCATGAACCTGCACGGCCTGCTGCGCGCCGCCGCGATCCTCGTGCCCACCCTGTTCACCCTCCGCCGCACGTGCGCCGACCTCACCACCGCCTGGCGGCTGTGGCCGCTGTGGCGCGACCTGGTCGAGGCGGTCCCGCACGTGGCGCTCAACAAACCGCGCGCCCACCGGGTGATGGAGCTGCTGTGGCCGCCGGTCCCGCGCAACCTGCTCGTGTACCGCAAGGTCATCGAGACGCGCGACGCCATCCTGATCCTGGGCGAGTACGCGGCCCCGGGCGCCCTGGACCGGGCCCGCGGCCAGGTCGCGGGCCACGGCATCCCCGAACAGCGGGCCGCCGCCGCCGCGCTGGCCCGCGTACTGCGGGAGGCACGGCAGGCGAAGCTCGACGGGGCGCCCGGACAGCCGGGCGAGGCCGCCGCGCTCGAACTGCCCGCCGCGATCCACACCTCGCAGGAGGACGGGGACCTGGCGGACGAGGCCCGATTCCTCGTCGACGTCGCCCAGGCGTACGCCTCGCCCGTCACACCAAGGAAGTGAACCCGCTTTGACGACCGACCGGACCACAGACCGGACCACAGACCCGACGACGGACCCGACGACCGCGGCGGCGACCACCGTACTGATCACCGGGGCCAGCGCCGGACTGGGCGCGGCCTTCGCCCGGGGCTTCGCGGCCAAGGGCTGCGACCTGGTCCTCGTCGCCCGCGACAAGGACCGGCTCGACGCCGTCGCCGCCGAACTGGCCCGGGAGTACGGCGCCGCGTCCGAGGTGCTGCCCGCCGACCTGCTCGACGCGGCGGACTGCGCCGCCGTCGCCGCACGGCTCGCCGACCCGGCCCGGCCCGTGGACATCCTGGTCAACAACGCGGGCTTCGGGCTGCCCGCGCACTTCCCGTACAGCCCGGTCGAGGACGAGGAGCGGATGCTCGACCTGCTGGTCAAGGCCCCGCTCCGGCTCACCCACGCCGTGCTGCCGGGCCTGCGCACCCGCCGTCGGGGCGCCGTCCTCAACGTCTCCTCGGTGGCCGGACTCCTGCCGACCGGGACCTACGGGGCCGCCAAGGCCTGGATCACCGCCTTCAGCGAGTCGCTGCGGGTGGACATGGCGCCGTACGGGGTCCGGGTGCTGGCGGTGGTCCCCGGCTTCACCCGCACCGAGTTCCAGGAGCGCGCCGGGATGGACGTCAGCGCGCTGCGCGACGCGGTGTGGCTGGAACCGGAAGCCGTGGTCGCGCAGGCGCTGAAGGACCTTGCCCTGCGCCGCCCGGTCAGCATCACCGGCCGCCGCTACCGCGCCTACGCCCTCGCCGCCCGGCACCTGCCGCGCACCTTCGTCGCCCGGAAGATGGCCCGCAGACGCCGGCCCCCGGCGGACCGGACGGACTGAGTGGTCCCCGGCCCGCGGCCCGGCAGGACACCCCCTAGAGCTCGGTGACCTTGCCTCCGGAGACCTCCAGGCGGCGGGTCACATGCACCGCGTCCAGCATGCGGCGGTCGTGGGTGACCAGCAGGAGGGTGCCCTCGTAGGCGTCGAGTGCGGCTTCCAGCTGCTCGATCGCCGGGAGATCGAGGTGGTTGGTGGGCTCGTCCAGGACCAGCAGGTTCACCCCGCGGCCCTGGAGCAGGGCCAGCGCGGCCCGGGTGCGCTCGCCCGGGGAGAGGGTGGCCGCCGGGCGCAGGACGTGGGCCGCCTTGAGGCCGAACTTGGCCAGCAGGGTGCGGACCTCGGCCGGCTCGGTCTCGGGGACCGCCGCGCAGAAGGCTTCGAGCAGCGGTTCGTCGCCGAGGAACAGGCCGCGCGCCTGGTCCACCTCGCCGACCAGGACGCCGGAGCCGAGGGTGGCGGAGCCGGAGTCCGGGGTCACCCGGCCCAGCAGCACGGCGAGGAGGGTGGACTTGCCGGCGCCGTTGGCCCCGGTGATCGCCACCCGGTCCGCCCAGTCGATCTGCAGGCTGGCCGGGCCGAAGGAGAAGTCCCCGCGCCGGACGGCCGCCTCGCGCAGGGTGGCCACCACCGCGCCGGATCGCGGGGCCGCCGCGATCTCCATGCGCAGCTCCCACTCCTTGCGGGGCTCGTCCACGACCTCCAGCCGCTCGATCGCGCGCTGCGTCTGGCGGGCCTTGGCGGCCTGCTTCTCGCTCGACTCGCCCCGCAGGTTCTTGCCGATCTTGTCGTTGTCGGAGGCCTTGCGGCGGGCGTTGCGCACGCCCTTGTCCATCCAGTTGCGCTGCATCTGGGCCCGGCCTTCGAGAGCGGACCTCTTGCCCGCGTACTCGTCGAACTCCTCGCGGGCGTGGTTGCGGGCGCGCTCGCGCTCCTCCAGGTAGGAGTCGTAGCCGCCGCCGTAGAGGTTGATCTGCTGCTGGGCGAGGTCGAGTTCGAGGACCTTGGTGACCGTCCGGGTGAGGAACTCGCGGTCGTGGCTGATCACGACCGTGCCGGCTCGCAGCCCCTTGACGAACCGTTCCAGCCGTTCCAGGCCGTCCAGGTCCAGGTCGTTGGTGGGCTCGTCGAGCAGGAAGACGTCGTAGCGGGACAGGAGGAGCGAGGCCAGGCCGGCGCGGGCCGCCTGGCCGCCGGAGAGCGCGGTCATCGGCAGGTCGAGCCCGACCGCGAGACCGAGGTCGTCCGCGACCTCCTGGGCCCGCTCGTCGAGGTCGGCGCCGCCGAGGTTCAGCCACTGGTCCAGCGCGGTCGCGTACGCGTCGTCCGCGCCCGGCGTCCCGTCCACCAGGCCCTGCGTCGCCGCGTCGAGCTCGGCCTGGGCGGCCGCGACCCCCGTACGGCGGGCCAGGAACTCCCGGACGGACTCGTCCGGCCGGCGCTCCGGCTCCTGCGGCAGGTGCCCGACGGCGGCGCCGGGCGGGGACAGCCGCAGCTCCCCGGTCTCGGGGGCGTCCAGCCCGGCGAGCAGCCGCAGCAGGGTGGACTTCCCGGCGCCGTTCACGCCGACGAGGCCGATGACGTCGCCGGGCGCGACGACGAGGTCGAGATCGGCGAAGAGGGTGCGCTCACCGTGCGCGGCGGTGAGCTTCTTGGCGACGAGGGTTGCAGTCATGATGGGCCGATCCTATCCGCGCGCGGACAGGGCCCCGCGTGGCCGGATAGGTGGGAAGCCCGTCATTGCGGCCACCGCGGCGGCGGAACACCATGAAGCCATGGGGTCATCGCCGCGCAACGTGCTCGTCCTCCTCTACGACGGGGTCCAGAGTCTGGACGTGACCGGGCCGGTGGAGGTCTTCGCCGCGCTCGCCCGCTTTCCGGGGCGGGCCGGGTACGCGATCCGGACGGTCGCTCCCGCAGGAGCGCCCGTCCGCACCGGCAGCGGGCTGACGCTGGTGCCGGACGGGGATCTGGAGAGCGCCCGGCCGGGACCGGGGACCACGGTGCTCGTGCCCGGGGGACGGTTCACGGCGGATTTCGAGCCCAGGCTGACCGACTGGCTCCGCACCCACGGGGGTGGCGCGGAGCGGCTGGTCTCGGTGTGCACGGGAGGTCTGCTGCTGGCCGAGGCGGGGCTGCTGGACGGGCGGCGGGCGACGACGCACTGGTACGCCTGCGAGCGCATGGCGCGGGACTACCCGGCCGTCGCCGTCGAGCCGGACCCGATCTACGTACGGGACGGGCCGGTGGCCACCTCGGCCGGGGTCACGGCGGGGATCGACCTCGCCCTGGCGCTGGTGGAGGAGGACCACGGGCAGGACGTCGCCCTGACGATCGCCCGGCACCTGGTGGTGTTCCTGCGCCGGCCCGGCAACCAGGCGCAGTTCAGCGCGCAACTGGCCGCCCAGACCGCCCGGCGGGACCCGCTGCGGGACGTGCAGCAGTGGATCACCGAGCACCCGGGGGAGAACCTGGGCGTCGAGCACCTCGCCGCCCGGGCCCGGCTGTCGCCGCGGCACTTCGCCCGGGCCTTCCGGGCGGAGACCGGGGTCACGCCCGGCAGGTACGTCGAACGGGTCCGGGTGGACCACGCGCGGCGGCTGCTGGAGGAGAGCGGGGAAGGGATCGCACAGATCGCCCGGGCCTGCGGGTACGGGAACCCGGAGGCGCTGCGCCGGGCCTTCGTGCGGACCCTCGGCCAGCCGCCCGCCGAGTACCGCCGCCGTTTCGGCACGTCCCTCCCCTGAGGGCCGGCCCCGGCGCCAGGAGAAGCGCCAGGAGAAGAATGAACCGCCCCCAGCGGGCGGAGCCGTGTTCCGACCATCGCTCCGGAGGAGCCATGCAGATCGCCGTACTTCTCTACGACCACTTCACCGCCCTCGACGCCGTGGGGCCCTTCGACACCCTCGGCCGGCTGCCCGACGCCGAGGTCGTCTTCGTCTCCGAGCGGCCGGGGCCCGTACGGACCGACAACGGGGCGCTCGCGCTCGTCACGGACAAGGGGCTCGACGAGGTCACCCGGCCCGACATCGTCATCGTTCCCGGTGGGCCGCATCCCGAGCGGGAGATGGCCAATCCCGTGGTCCTGGACTGGCTGCGCACGGTCGACGCCACGACCACCTGGACGACCTCGGTGTGCACCGGATCCCTGCTGCTGGCCGCCGCGGGGCTGCTCGACGGCCGGCGGGCCACCAGCCACTGGCTGTACCTGGACCGGCTCGCGAAGCTCGGCGTCGAGCCGACCGGCGAGCGCGTGGTGTTCGACGGCAAGTACGTGACCGCCGCGGGGGTGTCCTCCGGGATCGACATGGGGCTCACCCTGCTCGGCCGGATCGCAGGCGACGACTTCGCCCGGGCCGTGCAGCTGATGACCGAGTACGACCCCCAGCCGCCGTACGACGCGGGCTCGCCCGACAAGGCCCCGGCCGCTCTCGTCGAGATGCTGCGGGGGAACGGGACGCCCGGCTGACGGCCGGCCGTCACGGGGTCCACGTGAAGCGCGGGGCCCGGCGTTCCAGGAACGCGGCGACCCCCTCCGCGGTGTCCTCGCTCCCGGCGGCCCGGTCCGCCCAGTACGCGTCCCGGTCGGTCCGGCCGTCGGCGAACTCCTTGGCCGCCGCCTGCGTCAGCTGCGAGCGCGAAGCCAGGATCCGGGTGAACTCGGCGACCCGCTTGTCCAGTTGGCCGGCCGGCAGCAGCTCGTTCAGGAACCCGGCGCGCAGCGCCGTCTCCGCGCCGATCAGCTCGGCGGAGAAGAGGAGGTACTTGGCCCACGCCGGGCCGACCAGGCCCGCCAGCCGGCGGGTGGAGGACGCGGGGTAGACGATGCCCAGCCTGGACGGGGTCACTCCGAAGGAGGCGCCCTCCTCGGCGAAGCGGAGGTCGCAGGCCGCCGCCAGCTGGCTGCCGCCGCCCACGCAGAAGCCGCGGACCGCCGCGAGCGTCGGCTTCGGGAAGGCGGCCAGGGCCTCCTCGGCCGCCACGGCGAGTTCCCGCGGGTCATCGGCCCCGGAGTCCCCGGCGTTGCCGGTGTTCCCGGTGCCCCTGGTCAGGGAGGAGATGTCGGCGCCCGCGCAGAAGGTCGCTCCGGCCCCGGTCAGCACGAGCGTCCGTACCGCAGGGTCGTCCGCCAGGCCGGCCAGCAGCTCCGGGAGCGCCCGCCACATGGCGGCGGTCATCGCGTTGCGCTTCGCGGGGTGCGAGATGACGACGGTGGCCACCCCGTCGGCGACCGTGTGCAGGAGGGTTGCGTCCTGGGCTGCGTCCATGCGCCGGATGCTATCCCGGGCGGTCATACCTATGATCAAGGGAGTCCGTCGGGGGTGCGAGGAGGTGGCACGTCCATGGGCGCAGACCGCGCAGACCGCGCAGACCGCGCAGACCGTACGGGGGCCGGGGCCGGGGTCGGGGGTCCGGAACCGCAGCGCGAGAAGAAGCAGCTCGGCCGCAGTTTCGCGCTGATGACGGCGCTCGGGGTGCTGCTGGTGCTGGCGGGCCTGGTCGGCCTCGTCTACACGGGCCTGGCCACCCTCACCTCGATGTTCCTCTTCGGCTGGCTGCTGCTGATCGGCGGTGTGGTGGGCCTGCTGCTGGCCGTGCAGGCGCGCCGGAGCAACTACTTCTGGCTCGCCGTCGTCGTCGCCGCGATGAACCTCGCGGCGGGCTTCGTGATCCTGCGCCGTCCAGAGGCGAGCGCCGAGGCGCTGACCATGTTCGCCGCGCTGCTCTTCCTCACGGGTGGAGTGTTCCGGCTGGTGGGGGCGCTGGTGGTGCGGGGGTCCCACTTCGCACTCGCGGTCGTCCAGGGGGCCTTCGGGATCCTGTTGGGGTTCCTGATCCTCTCCGGCTGGCCCGGCAACAGTCTGTACGTGATCGGAACCTTCTTCTCCCTCGCCCTGCTGTTCGACGGGCTGAGCCTGGTCGCCATGGGCATGGGGTCCCGGCGCATCCTGGGCTTGGTCAGGGAGGACGGTGCCCCGGCGGAGGCGGCAGCGGCGGGCGGTGCGGCGGGCGGGCCGGGTGAGACGGCCGGGAAGCGTCCGGCAGAAGATCAGGAACAGTCGAACAACTGACTCTGTCATACGCCAGTGGTCAGAAAGTGTCCTATAGGCGCTGACTTCTGGTCAGCAGTCCGGTCCGGACCAGCCCGTTCCCCACTCTTGTCGCGTGGAGACGATCGAGCGTGAAGACGGGGGACGGAAGATGGACGTCAGCGGGAGCATCCCGCCAGCCAAGGAGGGTGAGGCGGAGGCTCCGGCCGACCCCCTCGCCTACGAGGGAGTGTGGAGGTTCACCGCGCCCGCGGTTGAAGAATCCGTTCCGCAGGCCCGCCGCGCGGTCCGGGACCTGCTCGGGCGCCAGGGGGTGCCGGCCCACCAGGACCTGGTGTACTCCCTGCTCCTGATCGTCTCCGAACTGGTGACGAACTCGGTCCGGCACGCCGCCCTGCTCTCGCCGGAGGTCGCGGTCGAGGTCGCGATCGGCCGCGAGTGGGTACGGGTGGCCGTCGAGGACAACCACCCCTACCGCCCCAAGGCGCTGGAGGCCGACTTCGGCCAGACCGGCGGCCGGGGACTGCTCCTGGTCCGGGAGGTCACCCTGGAGGCCGGCGGGGTCTGCGACGTCGAGCACACCTCGACCGGCGGCAAGGTGATCTGGGCGGCCCTCCCGCTCGCCGCCCCGCCGACCGCAGGCTGAGCGGCGGTCGGCGGTCGGCGGTCGGTCGACGAGGCGGCAGGGCCGCGCAGCGGGACGGCGCCCGGGGCGTACGGGCTACCAGCCCGCCGCGTCGCCGGTCAGCTCGCGGATCGCGGGCCGCGCTGCGTCCAGTACGGTCATGAACCAGGCCGAGAACGGTACTTCGGCGTGCCGCTTGGCCAGCTCCTCGGCGGAGACGAAGGCGGTGGCCTCGACCTCCTCCGGATCCGGGTGCACGGCAGCCTGCGCGAGTCCCACGAACAGGTGATTGAACTCCTGCTCCACGAGACCCGATGAGGGGTCCGGGTGGTTGTAGCGCACCGTTCCCGCCTGCGCGAGCAGCGAGGGCGACAGCCCCAGCTCCTCGTGGGTCCGCCGGGCCGCGGCCGCGAACGGCGACTCCCCCGGATAGGGGTGACCGCAACAGGTGTTCGACCAGACGCCGGGGGAGTGGTACTTCCCGAGGGCCCGCTGCTGGAGCAGCAGACGGCCCTGCTCGTCGAAGAGGAACACGGAGAACGCCCGGTGCAGCTGGCCGGGCGCCTGATGGGCGGAGAGCTTCTCCGCCGTGCCGATGGTGTTGCCGGACTCGTCGACCAGTTCGAGCATGATCGGTTCTTGAGTACCGGTGCCGTTGGACGCGCTGCTCGCGGCGGTGGCTGGTGTGGTCGGCATACCCATCCTTCGCTTCGGACTTCGGCCTTCAGTCTGCCGTACAAAAGCGGCTTGTCCCCACTTCGGAGATCCACGCATGTTCGCCCCCCGTCGCGTGCTAGGCGACGGGGGGCGGATCACATCGTGTGCGGCATCACCTGACGCCGCGCAGGCGTCAGACCCCGAACGGGGCCGGGTACGCGATCGTGCCCGCCGGCACCGGAACGGAATCGTCCAGCACCAGCGCCATCATCGCCTCGTCCGGTACCTCGAAGGGCGCCCGGATCCCGAAGTGCGACGCCGGTACGAAACCGAAGCGCGGGTAGTACTCCGGGTGCCCCAGGACCAGGACCAGCGACTCCCCGCTCTCCCGTGCCGCCGCCAGCAGGGCCCGTACGACCGAGCTGCCCGCGCCCGAGCGCTGCAGCGCCGGGTCCGTCGCCACCGGGGCGAGGGCGAGCGCCGGGGCGCCGCCGACCTCGCACCGGGTCAGCAGGGCGTGCGCCGCGACCGACCCGTCCGGAGCCTCGGCCACGTACGACAGCCCGGGCAGCCAGGCGCCGTCCGTGCGCAGCGCGTCCACGAGGTCCGCCTCCAGCGGGGTCTCGAACGCCGCCAGGTTGACCGCCCGTACCGCGGCCGTGTCGGCCGCGGTCTCCGGGCGGGCGGGCCAGGCCTCGCCGTCCCCGGCGCTCACCGGGCGCAGCACGTATCCCGTGTACCCGTACTCGTGCCCGTGACGGGCCCGTACGTCGAGCTCCTCGCGGGTCGCGGCCAGCGCCGCGGCCATCGCGCGGCTCCCGGCCCCGGACCGGGCGCGGACCCGCTCGGCGAGCGGGCCGTAGTACTCGGCCCAGTCGGAGTCGGGCAGGTGGTGCAGGCCGAGCACCCGGTACCCCGCCGCCTGGGCGGCCGCGAGGTTGCCGGCGGTGGTGCGCAGCGCGTAGTGCGGGTCCCAGAAGGCGCGGGCGCCGGCGGACGGCTCGGGCACCGACCACTGGCACTCGGTCAGGACGAGGGTGCCGCCCGGGGCGAGCAGCCGCTTCCACCGCGCGAGCGCGGCGTCGAAGCCGAGGACGTAGGCGGAGCCCTCCGCCCAGACGAGGTCGAAGGAACCGTCCTCGAAGTCCTCGCCGGTGAGTGCGCCCATGTCCGCCTCGACGGTACGGACGCGGTCGGCGAGACCACCGGCCGCGGCGGCCGTCCGGAGCTCGTCGAGGAAGGGGGCGTGCAGGTCGACGGCGGTCACCACGGCCCCGTCCGCGCCCGCCTCGGCGGCGAGCAGCAGGGCGCTGCGGCCCGGACCGCAGCCCAGGTCGAGGACGCGCGGCCGCTCGGGCAGCGGTCCGCACAGGGACAGCAGGTGGCGGGTGCTCGCGTCGGAGCCCGGAGCCTGCCGGGGCAGGCCGTGGTGCAGGGCGAAGAAGGCGTGCGTGAAATCGTCGACGCCGCCCGAATCCTCGCAGGAGTCGTCGAAGCGGTCGTCGGAAGTAGTGCTGTCGGTCAACGTGAACCCTTGGAACGGGGGCTCCGGCCGACGCGGCCCAGCTGTGGGGTCAGGACCGGCCGGATGCCCGGGAGGAGGGGGAGATGCACCGGAGTTCGCTGCGCATGGCCGCGACCACTACGACGGTCATCAACCCACCTCTTTCCACTCGACACGATCAGGGGCGTGTCCACCGTAACATCCGGGCCGTTTGTGGTACCGCGCCGTGATCGTCAATGATGATCGGAACCCGGCCCGGAGCCCGAATATTCGGCTTATCGGGGCGTAAACGGGTGGTGAACCCCTGCTTCCATTCATCCGATAGCCTCTGCCGACGTGCCGCCGCCCCCTCAGGCGCGCGTTCGGAATTCGTTACAAGGAGTGAGTTCGTCTGCCGACCGTCATCCTCACCGGCCTGCCGGTCCCCGGATCACCGCTCGCTGACGAGCTGCGCTCCCTCGGCTTCGACGTCCGCCCGGCGGCCGGTCCCCAGGACGCCGCCGCCGCACTGGCCGGCGTACCCGCCGACCAGCGCGTGGCCGTCGTGGACAGCGCCTTCGTCGGGCACGTGCACGCACTGCGCCTCGCGCTGACCGACCCGCGCTTCGACGCCTGCGCCGTCACCGGCGCCCTCGCCGTCCGGGCCGGCGCCCGCGAAGCCCTCGACAAGGCCGCCGCCGTCGCCGTCGCGGAACCCGGCGGCGCCGGCCCGTACCCGGACCGGCTCGCCGCCGCGGTCGAGGCCGCCGGAACCACCGTGCAGCGCCCCGAACTGGGCACGCTCGTCGCCGCCGTCCCCGCCGGCCCGGCGGAGCGGGACGCGGCGACCGCCGCCGTCGCCGCCGTCGACGACGAAGCCGTACGCCTGCGGACCGCAGTGAAGTCCCGCGACGGCTTCTTCACCACCTTCTGCATCAGCCCGTACTCGCGCTACATCGCCCGCTGGTGCGCGCGCCGCGGCCTGACCCCGAACCAGGTCACCACCGCCTCGCTGATCACCGCGCTGATCGCGGCCGGCTGCGCGGCCACCGGCGAACGCTGGGGCTACGTGGCGGCCGGCGTGCTGCTCCTCGTCTCCTTCGTACTGGACTGCACCGACGGGCAGCTCGCCCGCTACTCGCTCCAGTACTCGACGATGGGCGCCTGGCTCGACGCCACCTTCGACCGCGCGAAGGAGTACTCCTTCTACGCGGGCCTCGCGCTCGGCGCGGCCAGGAACGGCGACGACGTATGGGCCCTGGCCGTCGGCTCCATGATCCTCATGACCTGCCGGCATGTCGTGGACTTCTCCTTCAACGAGGCCAACCACGACGCCACCGCCAACACGAGCCCCACGGCCGCCCTCTCCGACCGGCTCGACAGCGTCGGCTGGACCGTGTGGCTCCGCCGGATGATCATCCTTCCGATCGGTGAGCGCTGGGCGATGATCGCGGTCCTGACCGCCTTCACCACCCCCCGGATCGTCTTCTACGCCCTGCTCGTCGGCTGCGCCTTCGGCGCGCTCTACACCACCGCCGGGCGGGTCCTGCGCTCCCTGACGCGCCGGGCCACCCGCACCGACCGGGCGGCCCGGGCACTGGCAGACCTGGCCGACTCCGGCCCGCTCGCCGAGCTCCAGGCCCGCCTGCTGCGCGGCCGCGCCGGGTCCTTCGGCTCCGTGTACGGGGCGGCGCTCGGCACGCTGGTGATGATCGCGGGCGCCGTGTTCCTGCCGTTCGGCGACCCGCGGCTGATCGCCGTCGCGGTGATCTATGTCATGACGGCCGGCCTCGCCGTCGCCGCGCCCCTCAAGGGCGCCCTGGACTGGCTGATCCCGCCGCTGTTCCGGGCCGCCGAGTACGTCACGGTCCTCGCGCTCGCCGTGAAGGCGGACGTCCCCGGGGCCCTCCCGGCGGCATTCGGCCTGATCGCGGCGGTCGCCTACCATCACTACGACACGGTGTACCGCATTCGCGGTGGCACCGGCGCGCCCCCGCACTGGCTGGTGCGGACGATCGGCGGCCACGAAGGCCGGGTCCTGCTGATCACGGCCCTGGCGGCCGTCCTCGTAACGCGCGAAGCGGACTTCCCCGTCGCGCTCACGGTCATGGCCGTGTTCGTGGCACTCGTGGTGCTCGTGGAGAGCATCCGATTCTGGGTCTCCTCCGGAGCACCCGCCGTACATGACGAAGGAGAACCAGCATGATCGGCCTTGTACTCGCTGCCGGTGCCGGACGCCGTCTGCGTCCCTACACCGACACCCTGCCCAAGGCGCTCGTGCCGGTCGGCCCCGAGGGTGACGAGGAGAGCCTGACGGTCCTCGACCTGACGCTGGGCAACTTCGCCGAGGTCGGCCTCACCGAGGTCGCCATCGTCGTCGGTTACCGCAAGGAAGCCGTGTACGCCCGCCGCGAGGCCCTGGAGGCCAAGTACGGCGTCAAGATCACGCTGATCGACAACGACAAGGCCGAGGAGTGGAACAACGCCTACTCCCTGTGGTGCGCGCGTGACGTCCTCAAGCAGGGCGTGATCCTCGCCAACGGCGACACCGTCCACCCGGTCTCGGTCGAGCGCACCCTGCTCGCCGCCCGCGGCAACGGCCAGAAGATCATCCTCGCCCTCGACACGGTCAAGAACCTGGCCGACGAGGAGATGAAGGTCGTCACGGCCGATGGGAAGGGCGTCCAGAAGATCACCAAGCTGATGGACCCCGCCGACGCCACCGGCGAGTACATCGGTGTCACCCTCATCGAGCCCGAGGCCGCCGAGCAGCTGGCCGAGGCCCTGAAGACCACCTTCGAGCGCGACCCCGACCTCTACTACGAGGACGGCTACCAGCAGCTCGTCAACGACGGCTTCACCATCGACGTGGCCCCCATCGGTGACGTCAAGTGGGTCGAGATCGACAACCACGACGACCTCGCCAAGGGCCGGACGATCGCATGCCAGTACTGACGAGGCTCATCCCCTCGCCCGTCGTCGTCGACATCAGTCGCGGGGCGATGGACGACCTGGCCGGCCTCCTGGCCGACCAGCGGATCTCCGCCTCCGGCAAGCTGGCCATCGCGATCAGTGGAGGCTCCGGCGTGGCGCTGCGCGCCAAGCTGGAGCCCGTTCTGCCGCACGCGGACTGGTACGCGGTCGTCGACGGCACCATCGACTCCGCGGTCAAGCTCGCCGACGACATAAAGGGCCGCCGCTACGACGCCGTCGTGGGCCTGGGCGGTGGCAAGATCATCGACGTGGCCAAGTACGCCGCGGCGCGGGTCGGGCTGCCCATGGTGGCCGTCGCCACCAACCTCTCGCACGACGGCATCTGCTCGCCCGTGTCCATCCTGGACAACGACAACGGCCGCGGTTCCTACGGCGTGCCCACGCCGATCGCCATGGTGATCGACCTCGACGTGATCAAGGAAGCGCCGGTCCGGTTCATCCGCGCCGGCATCGGTGACGCGATCTCCAACATCTCGGCGATCGCCGACTGGGAGCTCTCGCACAAGATCACCGGCGAGCCCGTCGACGGCCTGGCCGCCGCCATGGCCCGTACCGCCGGCGAGTCCGTACTGCGCCACCCCGGCGGGTGCGGCGACGACGAGTTCCTCACCGTGCTCTCCGAGGCGCTGGTGCTCTCCGGCATCGCCATGTCGATCAGCGGGGACTCCCGCCCGTCGTCCGGCGCCTGCCACGAGATCAGCCACGCCTTCGACCTGCTCCACCCGGGACGCTCCGCGCTCCACGGCGAGCAGGTCGGCATCGGCGCCGCCTTCGCGATGCACCTGCGCGGGGCCGCCGAGCAGTCGGGCCTCTTCGTCGAGGTACTGCGCCGGCACGGCCTGCCGGTCGGGCCCGAGGAGATCGGCTTCAGCGTCGACGAGTTCGTCGCGGCCGTCGAGTACGCCCCCCAGACCCGCCCGGGACGCTTCACGATCCTGGAGCACCTCAACCTGTCCGCCGCCGAGATCAGGGACGCTTACGCCGACTATGTCAAGACCATCCGTAGCTGAACTGAGGCCGGTCGTCCACCCCGCGGGCGTGAAGGACCGGGTCAGCGGCGAGCACTGGGGCGGGCGCCTCTACATGCGCGAGATCTCCCTGCGCATCACCCGCGTCCTGGTCACCACCAAGGTCACGCCGAACCAGCTGACCTACCTGATGACCCTCGCCGGCGTCCTGGCCCTCCCGGCCCTGCTGGTGCCGGGCATCCTGGGCGCCGTCCTCGGCGTGGTCGCGGTCCAGATGTACCTGCTGCTCGACTGCGTCGACGGCGAGGTCGCCCGCTGGAAGAAGCAGTTCTCGCTCTCCGGGGTCTACCTGGACCGGGTCGGCGCCTACCTGTGCGACGCCGCGGTCCTCGTGGGCTTCGGCCTGCGCGCCGCCGACCTGTGGGGCCCCGGGGGCGCCGACTGGCTGTGGGCCTTCCTGGGCACCCTGGCCGCACTCGGCGCCATCCTGATCAAGGCCGAGACCGACCTGGTCGGCGTCGCCCGCCACCAGGCCGGCAAGCCCGTGGTCAAGGACGCGGCCGCCGAGCCGCGCGCGAAGGGCATGGCCTTCGCCCGCCGCGCCGCCGCCGCGCTCAAGTTCCACCGCCTGATCCTGGGCATCGAGGCCTCGCTGCTCATCCTGGTGCTGGCCGTCGTGGACCAGATGCAGGGCGACCTGTACTGGTCCCGCGTCGGGGTCGCCGTACTGGCCGGCATCGCGATGCTCCAGACCGTGCTGCACCTGGTGTCCATCCTCGCCTCCAGCAGGCTCAAGTGAGCGCCCCGCTGCGGCTGGGCGCCGTGATCATCACCATGGGCAACCGGCCCGACGAGCTCAAGGCGCTCCTCGACTCGGTGGCCCGCCAGGACGGCGCCCCCGTCGAGGTGGTCGTCGTGGGCCAGGGCGTGCAGGTCACCGGCCTGCCCGAGGGCGTCCGCAGCATCGACCTGCCCGAGAACCTGGGCATCCCGGGCGGGCGCAACGTCGGCATCGAGGCCTTCGGCCCCGGCGGCCGCGACGTGGACGTGCTGCTCTTCCTGGACGACGACGGTCTGCTGGAGCGCACCGACACCGCCGAGCTGTGCCGGCAGGCCTTCACCGAGGACCCCGGGCTGGGGATCATCAGCTTCCGGATCGCCGATCCCGACACCGGTGTGACCCAGCGCCGGCACGTGCCGCGCCTGCGCGCCTCCGACCCGATGCGCTCCTCCCGGGTGACCACCTTCCTGGGCGGCGCCAACGCCGTCCGCACCACGGTGTTCGAGCAGGTCGGGGCCTTGCCGGGGGAGTTCTTCTACGCGCACGAGGAGACCGATCTGGCCTGGCGGGCACTCGACGCAGGGTGGCTGATCGACTACCGGGCGGACATGGTGCTGCTGCACCCGACCACTGCCCCCTCCCGGCACGCGGTCTACCACCGTATGGTGGCTCGTAACCGGGTGTGGCTCGCCCGCCGCAACCTGCCCGCCCCGCTGGTCCCGGTCTACCTGGGCGTCTGGCTCCTGCTGACGCTCGTACGCAGGCCGTCGGTGCCCGCGCTGAAGGCCTGGTTCGGCGGTTTCCGGGAGGGATGGACCACTCCCTGCGGACCCCGCCGCCCGATGAGGTGGCGTACGGTCTGGCGGTTGACCCGGCTGGGCCGACCTCCTGTCATCTGACCAGCCCGCGTCTGGGAACATGACGCGATCACGGGCCTCGAGCCACCAGCCTGATGCCCACCTGGCCGCATCTTGAAGACGAAAGTTTCAACTTGTGAGTGACACAACCCACGACGGCGCCCTCGCCACGAGCAGGCCGCCGTCCGACGACGCGGGGCTGAGCCCCGCGGAGCTCGCCAGGAAGTACGGACTCTCGGTCAGCGGCGCCCGGCCCCGCCTGGGCGAGTACGTACGGCAGCTCTGGGGCCGGCGCCACTTCATCATGGCCTTCTCCAGGGCCAAGCTGGTCGCGCAGTACAGCCAGGCGAAGCTCGGCCAGGTCTGGCAGGTGGCGACCCCGCTGCTGAACGCGGCCGTCTACTGGCTGATCTTCGGCCTGATCCTCGGTGCGGGCCGGGAGATGCCCAAGGGCGTCTACGTCCCGTTCCTGATGATGGGCATCTTCGTCTTCACCTTCACCCAGAGCTCGGTGATGGCGGGCGTCCGGGCGATCTCCGGGAACCTCGGCCTGGTGCGCGCGCTGCACTTCCCGCGCGCCTCGCTGCCGGTCTCCTTCTCGCTCCAGCAGCTCCAGCAGCTGCTGTACTCGATGATCGTCGTCTTCGTGATCGCCATCGCCTTCGGCAACTACCCGCGGCTCGCCTGGCTGCTGGTCATCCCGACCCTGGCGCTCCAGTTCGTCTTCAACACCGGCCTCGCCATGATCTTCGCGCGGATGGGTTCCAAGACCCCCGACCTGGCGCAGCTGATGCCCTTCGTGATGCGTACCTGGATGTACGCCTCCGGCGTCATGTTCCCGATCGGGATCTACCTGGAGGACCAGCCGCAGTGGATCAGCGACGTGCTGCTGTGGAACCCGGTCGCGATCTACATGGACCTCATCCGGTTCGCGCTGATCGACGACTACGGCAGCAGCAACCTGCCTCCCCACGTGTGGGCCTTCGCGGTGGGCTGGGCCGTGGTGATCGGCATCGGCGGCTTCGTGTACTTCTGGAAGTCTGAGGAGCGTTACGGCCGTGGCTGACAACAACCGGGGGCGCGTCCCCACCGTGATCGCGGACGGCGTCCACATCGTCTACCGGGTCAACACCGGCAGCGCGGGCAAGGGCGCGGCCACCGCCGCGCTCAGCAAGATAATGCGCCGGAAGAAGGGCGACGCCCCGGGCGTCCGGCGGGTCCACGCCGTGCGCGGGGTCTCCTTCACGGCCTACCGCGGCGAAGCCATCGGCCTCATCGGCTCCAACGGCTCCGGCAAGTCCACCCTGCTGCGCGCCATCGCGGGCCTGCTGCCCTGCGAGGAGGGCAAGGTCTACACCGACGGCCAGCCCTCGCTGCTGGGTGTCAACGCGGCCCTGATGAACGACCTCACCGGCGAGCGGAACATCGTTCTCGGCGGTCTCGCGATGGGTATGAGCCGCGAGCAGATCAAGCAGCGTTACCAGAGCATCGTCGACTTCTCGGGCATCAACGAGAAGGGCGACTTCATCTCCCTGCCGATGCGCACCTATTCCTCCGGTATGGCGGCGCGCCTGCGCTTCTCCATCGCGGCGGCCAAGGACCACGACGTTCTGATGATCGACGAGGCACTGGCCACCGGTGACCGCAGCTTCCAGGTGCGTTCCGAGGACCGGATCCGCGAACTGCGGCAGAAGGCCGGCACGGTCTTCCTGGTGAGCCACAACAACAAGTCCATCCGTGACACCTGTGACCGGGTGCTGTGGCTGGAGAAGGGTGAGCTCCTGATGGACGGGCCCACCGAGGAAGTCGTCTCGGCATACGAGAAGGCCACCAACGGCTGACCTCCGGGTCGCGCGGCGCCCTCTTCCGGCGCTTTTCCGCTTCACCCGAAGGCCCCCGCCGCTCAGCGCGGCGGGGGCCTCAATCGTGCTCTCGCATTTCGCGGCGACATTCGGTGGCGGAGCGAATACCCGGGAGGGCTCCGCGACGTTCTACAGCGTAAGCTGAGGCGGTCCTCAATCACGGCAAGAGGGGACGATTCCCCGCAGGTGAAGGGCTCTGGGGCAGCCCGGGGAATCCCCGGGCGGCGTGTCCGAAATAGGATGTAATGGGTCGGCAGTGTAGAACGGGAGATGTGACGGCAATGGCTACGGGAATTCTCCGGCCCCCAGGCACAACGGCCGTCCCCGCCCCGGGCGGCGGGCGGTGACCCCGGGGCACGGCATCCGGCCCCTGTCCGACACGGTCCACGTGAACGCCACACTCGACAAGGCGACGGCGGAGAACTTCCCCGTCGCCCCCGTCTTCCTGCCCCGTGCCTGGCGCGACGGGCTGACGGCCGTCTACGGGTACGCCCGCCTCGTCGACGACATCGGTGACGGCGACCTCGCCCCCGGCGGCCGCGACGCCGTCCTCCTCGGTCTCGACCCCGCCGCCGTCGACGACCGGCTCGCCATGCTCGACGCCCTCGAGGCCGACCTGATGCGCGTGTTCGGCGCCGACTCCGGCCCGCCCCGCCACCCGCTGCTGCTCGCCCTCCGGCCCGTCGTGCGCGCCCACGGCCTGACCCCCGAGCCGTTCCTCGGGCTCATCGAGGCCAACCGCCAGGACCAGCACGTCGCGCGCTACGGGACGTACGCGGACCTGGTCGGCTACTGCGAGTTGTCCGCGAACCCGGTCGGCCGCCTCGTGCTCTCCCTCACCGGCACCAGCACCCCCGAACGGATCCGCCGCTCCGACGCCGTCTGCACGGCCCTGCAGATCGTCGAGCACATCCAGGACGTCGCCGAGGACCTCGGCCGCGACCGCATCTACCTGCCCGCCGAGGACATGCGCCGCTTCCACGTGGCCGAGGCGGAGCTCGCGGCCCCGACCGCCGGCGCGTCCGTACGCGCCCTGATCGCATTCGAAAGCGATCGCGCACGCGAGCTGCTGAATGAAGGCACCCCGCTCGTGGGTAGCGTCCACGGCAGACTCCGGCTGCTGCTCGCGGGCTTCGTGGGAGGGGGGCGTGCGGCCCTGCGAGCCGTCACCGCCGCCGGTTTCGACGTCCTCCCCGGCCCGCCCAAGCCCACCAAGAGCGGCCTGCTCCGCGAGGTGGCCGCCGTCCTGCGCACAGCGCCGAGAAAGGGGTGAGCCCGACCGTGGAGGGCCCCACACACGTGTCCGCACCGGTCCAGGCCGCCTACAGCTACTGCGAGGCCGTCACCGGTTCCCAGGCACGCAACTTCGCCTACGGCATCCGGCTGCTGCCGAACGACAAGCGGCAGGCGATGTCCGCGCTGTACGCCTTCTCGCGGCGGGTCGACGACATCGGTGACGGCACGCTGGCCCCCGAGGCCAAGTTCGCCCGGCTCGAGGAGACCCGCGCCGTGCTCGGGCGGATCCGGGCCGAGGAGATCGACGAGGACGACACCGACCCGGTCGCGGTCGCCCTCGCGCATGCCGCGCGCCGCTTCCCCATCCCGCTCGGCGGCCTCGACGAACTCATCGACGGGGTCCTGATGGACGTCCGCGGCGAGACCTACGAGACCTGGGACGACCTCAGGACCTACTGCCGCTGCGTGGCCGGGGCCATCGGGCGGCTCTCGCTCGGCGTGTTCGGCACGGTGAACGGCTCCGCCCTCGGGGCATCCGACTCCGCGCGCGCCGCGGAGTACGCCGACACCCTCGGTCTCGCCCTGCAACTCACCAACATCCTGCGGGACGTTCGCGAGGACGCGGCCAACGGGCGTACCTACCTGCCCGCCGAGGACCTCGCCAAGTTCGGCTGCTCGGAAGGCTTCCGCAGCGACCGGATGCCCGCCGGCGCCGACTTCGCCGGGCTCGTCCACCACGAAGTCCGCCGTGCCCGGGCCCTGTTCGCCGAGGGCTACCGGCTGCTGCCGATGCTCGACCGGCGCAGCGGTGCCTGCGTGGCCGCCATGGCCGGCATCTACCGGCGGCTGCTGGACCGTATCGAGCGCGAGCCCGAGGCGGTGCTGCGGGGCCGCGTGTCGCTGCCGCCGCACGAGAAGGCGTACGTCGCGGTGCGCGGCCTGTCCGGCCTCGATGCGCGGACCGTCTCCCGCCAGAACACGCGGAGGCGAGGCTGATGACCGCGATCACCCGGCTCCCGGCGGCCGCAGCCGGTCCGGCCGCGGCGCGCACGCACCTGCGCCTGCGCCCGGTGGGGCGTCCCGGCAGGGACGGCGCCCGGGCAACCACTTCGGCGGCGGGCGCGTCTCTTCCGGCGGACTGCGACCACGAGGGCCGGGCCGCCGTACGCCCGGCGGCCCGGCCCACCGACGACCGACCGTCCGGCCCGGAGGGCCACCGCAGCACGGGGGAGCACGCATGACCGGCATCGAGCAGCACGCGGTCGTCGTGGGCGGCGGACTCGCCGGGGTCACCACCGCCCTCGAACTCGCCGACGCAGGGATGCGCGTCACCCTGATGGAGGGCCGCCCCCGGCTCGGCGGCCTCGCCTTCTCCTTCAAGCGCGGCGACCTCGACGTCGACAACGGCCAGCACGTCTATCTGCGCTGCTGCACCGCCTACCGGTGGTTCCTCGACCGCGTCGACGGCGCGGCCCTCGCCCCCCTGCAGGACCGGCTCGACGTCCCCGTCCTGGACGTCGCCCACCCCGGCGGCCCGCGACTGGGCCGGCTGCGCCGCAGCGGCCTGCCCGTGCCCCTGCACCTGGCCGGATCGCTCGCCCGCTACCCGCACCTCTCCATCGCCGAGCGACTGAGCGTCGGCCGCGCCGCCCTCGCGCTGCGCCGGCTGGACCCCACCGACCCGGCGCTGGACGGCCTGGACTTCGCGACCTGGCTCGGCCGCTACGGCCAGTCGGCCCGCACGATCGAGGCCCTGTGGGACCTGGTCGGCATCGCCACGCTCAACGCCACCGCCGAGCAGTCCTCGCTGGGCCTGGCCGCCATGGTCTTCAAGACCGGCCTGCTCTCCGAGAACGGCGCCGCCGACATCGGCTGGGCCCGGGTCCCGCTGGGCGAACTGCACGACACCCTCACCCGCAAGGCGCTCGACGCGGCCGGCGTACGGACCGAACTGCGCACCCGCGTCACCGGCATCTCCCGCATGCCCGAAGGGGCGTGGCGGATCGACACCGAGGAAGAGTGCCTGGAGGCGGGTTCCGTGGTCCTCGCCGTCCCGCAGCGCGAGGCCCACGCACTGCTGCCCGCCGGCGCCCTCCCCGACCCCGACAAGCTCCTGGACATCGGCACCGCGCCCATCCTCAACGTCCACGTGGTCTACGACCGCAAGGTGCTCAAGCAACCCTTCTTCGCCGCCCTCGGCTCCCCGGTGCAGTGGGTCTTCGACCGCACCGAGTCCTCCGGACTGCCCGACGGCGGCCAGTACCTGGCGCTCTCCCAGTCCGTCGCCCAGGACGACATCGACGAACCCGTCTCCGTCCTGCGCGCCAAGTACCTGCCCGAGCTGGAGCGGCTGCTGCCCGCCGCGCGCGGCGCCAAGGTACGGGACTTCTTCGTCACCCGGGAGCGGACGGCCACCTTCGCCCCCACCCCCGGCGTCGGCCGGCTGCGCCCCGGGGCGCGGACCGACACGCCGGGGCTCTACCTCGCCGGTGCGTGGACTGCCACGGGCTGGCCCGCGACCATGGAGAGCGCCGTCCGGAGCGGACTGAGCGCGGCGCACGCCGCACTCGCCGCGCTCGGCCGCCACCGCGAACACCCTCTGCAGGAGGCGGCATGACGAGCACCATCAGTAGCACCGGCACCACCAGCACCACGAGCACAGCACGTACAGGAACAAGAGGAGAGCCAGTGAACCCGGGGAATCCGGCTGTCGAGAACACGGATGCCAGTGTGGGCACAGCCGGAGGGGGCGTGGAGAAGGCGGACACGATCGCTCTCCTGGAACGCGGCCGTACGCTGTCGACCCCCGCGCTCCGCGCCGCCGTCGACCGGCTCGCGGCGCCCATGGACACCGTCGCCGCCTACCACTTCGGCTGGATCGACGCCCAGGGCAACGTGGCGGACGGCGACGGCGGCAAGGCCGTTCGCCCCGCGCTCGCACTGCTCTCCGCGGAGGCCGCGGGCGCGGCGGCCGAGGTCGGCATCCCCGGCGCCGTCGCGGTCGAGCTCGTACACAACTTCTCGCTGCTGCACGACGACCTGATGGACGGCGACGAGCAGCGCCGCCACCGCGACACGGTGTGGAAGGTGCACGGCCCGGCCCTCGCGATCCTCGTCGGCGACGCCCTGTTCGCCCTCGCCAACGAGGTGCTGCTGGAGCTCGGCACCGTGGAGGCCGGCCGTGCGACCCGCAGGCTGACCACCGCCAGCCGCAAGCTCATCGACGGCCAGGCCCAGGACATCTCCTACGAGCACCGCGAGCGCGTCAGCGTCGAGGAATGCCTGGAGATGGAGGGCAACAAGACCGGCGCCCTGCTCGCCTGCGCGGTCTCCATCGGCGCCGTCCTCGGCGGCGCGGACGACCGTACCGCCGACAAGCTGGAGGAGTACGGCTACCACCTCGGGCTCGCCTTCCAGGCCGTCGACGACCTGCTCGGCATCTGGGGCGACCCCGAGGCGACCGGCAAGCAGACCTGGAGCGACCTGCGCCAGCGCAAGAAGTCCCTGCCCGTCGTCGCCGCCCTCGCGGCCGGCGGCGAGGCGTCCGAGCAGCTCGCCGAACTGCTCGCCGCCGACGCCAAGAGCAGCGACTTCGAGAACTTCTCGGAGGAGGAGTTCGCCGCCCGCGCGGCCCTCATCGAGGCGGCCGGCGGCCGCCAGTGGACCGCCGACGAGGCACGCCGCCAGCACGCCGTCGCGATCCGGGCCCTGGACGACGTCGACATGCCGCAGCGCGTGCGCGACCAGCTCGTGGCCCTCGCGGACTTCGTCGTCGTGCGCAAGAGGTGATCGCCACCCGACAGCGGATATGAATCGCGAGTCGCCGGCCGGCGCCGCCACCTGAGCGTGGCGCGCACGGCCGACGGCAGACCCCAGCACAGCACAGGACACTGTTCTAAGGGGAAGCCATGACAGCGACGACCGACGGCAGCGCCGAGGGCGCTGGCGCTGGCAGCGAAACCACCCCGGGCGCTCCGCCGCCCGGCCCGCCGGGCCGCAGCGCCGGCCTGGCCGCCGGGCCCCCGGCACCGGCACCGCCCCCGGCGGCGCCGGCCCGGTCCGGCATGGGCGGACCGCGCGGCGAGTACGGACCACCGGGCGGGCCGACCGGCCTGCTGGGGCGCCCGCTGCGCCGCGGGGCGGGCCCGGCCACCGGGCGCACGGCCGCCCCGGCGCCCTCCGGAGCGGGCCGCGACACGACCCGGACCACCGGGCGGGCGAGCGCCGACCTGCGCCGGCCCCCGGACGGCGTCCGGCCGGGGGCGTACGAGGCCGCCGCGCGCGCCACCAGGAACCTGCTGGAGCGCCAGGACCCCGAGGGCTGGTGGAAGGGCGACCTGGAGACCAACGTCACCATGGACGCGGAGGACCTGCTGCTGCGGCAGTTCCTCGGCATCCGGGACGAGGCCACCACCCGCGCCGCCGCCCTCTTCATCCGGGGCGAGCAGCGGGAGGACGGCACCTGGGCCACCTTCCACGGCGGACCGCCCGAACTGTCCGCCACCGTCGAGGCCTACGTCGCGCTGCGCCTGGCAGGGGACGCGCCCGACGCTCCCCACATGAGCCGCGCCTCGGCCTGGATCCGCGCCCACGGCGGGATCGCCGCCGCCCGCGTCTTCACCCGGATCTGGCTGGCCCTCTTCGGCTGGTGGAACTGGGACCACCTCCCCGAACTCCCGCCCGAGCTGGTCTTCCTGCCGCCCTGGGTGCCCCTGAACATCTACGACTTCGGCTGCTGGGCCCGCCAGACCATCGTGCCGCTCACCGTGGTCTCCGCGCTGCGCCCGGTCCGCCCGGCCCCCTTCGCCCTGGACGAGCTGCACGCCGACGCCCGGGTGCCCAATCCCGTCGGCAGACTCGCCCCGCTGACCAGCTGGGACGGCGCCTTCCAGCGGATGGACAAGGCCCTGCACATCTACCGGCGGTTCGCGCCGCGCCGACTGCGCAAGGCGGCGATGGCCGGCGCCGGCCGCTGGATCATCGAACGCCAGGAGAACGACGGCTGCTGGGGCGGGATCCAGCCGCCCGCCGTGTACTCGGTCATCGCCCTGCACCTGCTCGGTTACGACCTGCGGCATCCGGTGATGCGCGCCGGACTGGAGTCCCTGGACCGGTTCGCGGTGTGGCGCGAGGACGGCGCCCGGATGATCGAGGCCTGCCAGTCCCCGGTGTGGGACACCTGCCTCGCCGCGATCGCCCTGGCCGACGCGGGACTGCGCCCCGACCACCCCGCGCTGGTCAAGGCCGCCGACTGGATGCTCGGCGAGGAGATCGTCCGCACCGGGGACTGGGCGGTGCGCCGGCCCGGGCTCGCCCCCGGCGGCTGGGCGTTCGAGTTCCACAACGACACCTACCCCGACATCGACGACACCGCCGAGGTGGTCCTCGCCCTGCGCCGGATCAAGCACCCCGATCCGGCCCGGGTCGAGGCGGCCATCGCCCGCGGGGTGTCCTGGAACCTCGGCATGCAGTCCAGGAACGGGGCGTGGGGCGCCTTCGACGCCGACAACACCAGCCCCTTCCCGAACAAGCTGCCCTTCTGCGACTTCGGCGAGGTCATCGACCCGCCCTCGGCCGACGTCACCGCCCACGTGGTGGAGATGCTCGCCTTCGAGGGCCGGGCGGGCGATGCGCGGACCCGGCGCGGCATCGCCTGGCTGCTCGCCGAACAGGAGCCGAGCGGCGGCTGGTTCGGCCGTTGGGGCACCAACTACGTCTACGGGACGGGGTCGGTGGTCCCGGCCCTCGTCGCGGCGGGCATCGCCCCGGGGCACCCCGCGATCCGGCGGGCCGTGCGCTGGCTGGAGTCCGTACAGAACGAGGACGGTGGGTGGGGCGAGGACCAGCGCTCCTACAAGGACCCGTCCTGGGCCGGGAAGGGCGCCTCGACCGCCTCGCAGACCGCCTGGGCGCTGATGGCCCTGCTGTCCGCGGGCGAGCGCGAGGGCAAGGCCGTCGAACGCGGCATCGCCCACCTGGTGGAGACCCAGCGGGAGGACGGCACCTGGGACGAGCCATACTTCACCGGGACCGGATTCCCCTGGGACTTCTCCATCAACTACCACCTGTACCGGCAGGTGTTCCCGCTCACCGCGCTCGGCCGCTACCTGTACGGGGAACCGTTCGCCCCGGCCGGGGAGGCGTGATGTCCGCCGCGGGCGGGGACCGGGCCCCGGGACCCGACCCGCTGCTGGTGGCCTGCGCGCTGCGCATCGAGCAGGCCGCGCTGCGCAGCGCCGGCGGCGGATCGGGGCGCGGGTCGGGCCGCGGAGCGGCCGGGCACACCCTGCTGCGCACCGGGATGGGCCCGAGCGCGGCCGAGCGGGCCGTCGGGCGGGCACTGGACCGGCCGGAGATGGACCGGGCCGCCGTCCTCGCGACCGGGTTCTGCGCCGGGCTGGTCCCCGGTATGCACCCCGGTGACCTGGTCGTCGCCGAGCAGACCCGGGACCCGCAGGGAACCGTCACCTGTACCGGCAGCGCGCTGCTCGCCGAGGCACTGGCCCGGGCCGCCCCGGGCCGGACCGTGCACACCGGCGCGCTGACCGGATCCGACCACGTCGTCCGCGGCCAGGAGCGCGCGCAGCTGCGCGCCACCGGCGCCATCGCGGTCGACATGGAGTCCGCGGCCACCCTGTGGGCCGCCACCCGGGGCGGTGGCCGCCCGGTTGCGGCCGTCCGGGTGATCGTGGACGCTCCGGAGCACGAGCTCGTCCGTATCGGCACGGTTCGCGGGGGAATATCGGCCTTCCGTGTCCTGCGTGCCGTACTGCCCGCGTTTTATGAATGGCACCGTTCGTTGCTGCTCCCCAGGAGGTGAGCCAGATGGCCATGCCGCTGCGCCAGTCCATCAGGGTCGGGACGTATCTTCTCGAACAGAAGCTCCGCAAGCGCGAGAAGTTCCCGCTGATCGTCGAACTGGAACCGCTCTACGCCTGCAACCTGGCCTGTGAGGGGTGCGGGAAGATCCAGCACCCGGCCGGGGTGCTCAAGCAGCGCATGCCGGTCGCACAGGCGGTCGGCGCCGTGCTGGAGTCCGGTGCGCCCATGGTGTCCATCGCGGGCGGCGAGCCCTTGATGCACCCGCAGATCCACGAGATCGTCCGGCAGTTGGTGGCGCGCCGGAAGTACGTGTTCCTCTGCACCAACGCGATGCTGCTGCGCAAGAAGATCGAGAAGTTCACCCCTTCCCCGTACTTCGCCTTCGCCGTGCACATCGACGGGCTGCGCGAGCGCCACGACGAGTCGGTGGCCAAGGAAGGCGTCTTCGACGAGGCGGTCGCCGCCATCAAGGAGGCGAAGAGGCGTGGTTTCCGGGTGACCACCAACTCCACCTTCTTCAACACCGACACCCCGCAGACGATCATCGAGGTGCTCAACTACCTCAACGACGACCTCCAGGTCGACGAAATGATGATCTCGCCCGCCTATGCCTACGAAAAGGCTCCCGACCAGGAGCACTTCCTGGGCGTCGAGCAGACCCGGGAACTCTTCAGGAAGGCCTTCGCGGGTGGCAACCGGCGGCGCTGGCGGCTCAACCACTCCCCGCTCTTCCTGGACTTCCTGGAAGGAAAGGCCGATTTCCCCTGCACGGCCTGGGCCATTCCGAATTACTCCCTCTTCGGGTGGCAGCGCCCCTGCTATCTGATGAGCGACGGCTACGTGCCGACGTACCGCGAGCTCATCAACGACACCGACTGGGACAAGTACGGCCGCGGAAAGGACCCGCGCTGCGCGAACTGCATGGCGCACTGCGGCTACGAGCCCACCGCCGTCCTCGCCACCATGGGCTCCCTCAAGGAGTCCCTGCGCGCGGCCCGGGAGACGATCGCCAGCAACCGGGACAAGTCGGCATGACCGCGCGGTCACCGGAGGAAGGGGGCGGCCGGGGCAAGGGCTTCGACCTCGGCGCCCTGCTGGCCGAGCGCGGCGCCGAACGCTACGAGCTGCATGCCAAGCACCTCAACCACCAGCTGCCCCGGATGCTGCACACCATCGGCTTCGACAAGGTCTACGAGCGGGCCGAGGGCGCCCACTTCTGGGACGCCGAGGGCAACGACTACCTGGACATGCTGGCCGGGTTCGGGGTGATGGGCCTGGGCCGGCACCACCCGGTCGTCCGCCGCGCCCTGCACGACGTCCTGGACGCCCAGCTCGCCGACCTCACCCGTTTCGACTGCCAGCCGCTGCCCGGACTGCTGGCCGAGAAGCTGCTCTCGTACAGCCCGCACCTGGACCGGGTCTTCTTCGGCAACAGCGGCACCGAGGCCGTGGAGA
>NZ_BMVL01000004.1:577093-640938 GCF_014650695.1 Streptomyces avidinii
TCCCTCTCGGTGAACGGGGAGGGCGGCTTCCGCGACGGCTTCGCGCCGCTGCTCCCCGACACCAGGATCGCGCTGGGTGACCTCGCCGCGCTGGAGCGGGAGCTGAAGCGCGGGGACGTGGCCGCCTTCGTCGTCGAGCCCGTCCAGGGCAAGGGGGTGCTGACCGCACCGCCCGGGTTCCTGCTCGCCGCGCAAGAGATGCTGCACCGGCGGGGGGCGCTGCTGATCGCGGACGAGGTGCAGACCGGCCTCGGGCGCACCGGCGACTTCTACGCCTACCAGCACGAGCCGGGCGTGGAGCCGGACCTGGTGTGCGTGGCGAAGGCGCTGTCGGGAGGCTACGTGCCGGTCGGCGCCACCCTGGGCAAGGACTGGATCTTCAAGAAGGTCTACTCGTCCATGGACCGGGTCCTCGTGCACTCCGCCAGCTTCGGCTCGAACGCCCAGGCGATGGCGGCGGGCCTGGCGGTGCTGTCCGTCATGGAGGACGAGGAGGTCGTCGCCAACGCCCGGGCCATGGGCGACCTGCTGCGAGGGCGGCTCGCCGCGCTGGTGGACGAGTACGAGCTGCTGCACGAGGTGCGGGGGCGCGGGCTGATGATCGGCATCGAGTTCGGCCGGCCGTCCTCGCTGGGCCTGCGCAGCCGGTGGACCATGCTGCAGGCGGCCCGCAAGGGACTCTTCGCACAGATGGTCGTGGTGCCGCTGCTCCAGAAGCACCGGATCCTCACCCAGGTCTCCGGGGACCACCTGGAGGTGATCAAGCTGATCCCGCCGCTGATCGTGGACGAGCGGGACGTGGACCGGTTCGTCGGCGCCTTCCGCGAGGTGATGGACGAGGCGCACGGCGGGTCCGGACTGATCTGGGACTTCGGCAGGACGCTGGTGAAGCAGGCCGTCGCCGCGCGCTGACGGCCTGCCGTCCCGGCGGGGAACCGGTCCCGCCGCGTCAGACCAGGAGCCGGTCGCGCAGCCGGTCGAGGGTCTCGGGCCGCAGCCCGAGGCCCTCCGCCAGGTAGCGGTCCACCCCGCCCCAGATCTCGTCGATGGTGTCGAAAGCGGCCACCAGGTACTCGGCGCGGGCGTCGAAGAGCGGTGCGAGGAGCTCCATCACCTCGGGGGAGCGGGCGCCCGCCGACTCGTCGGTGCGGCGCACGCGGTAGCGGCGGTGCGGGGCGTTCGACTCCAGGTAGTCCGTCACGATCGCCTCGCGCTCGACGCCCAGCGCGAGCAGGGTGACGGCGATCGACAGGCCGGCCCGGTCCTTGCCGGCCGCGCAGTGCATGAGCGCGGGGACGCTGTCCTCGGCGAGGGCGTGCACGACCCGGCCGTGCTCGGCGGTGCGCTGCCGGATGATCCCGCGGTAGGAGTTCGACATCCGGGCCGCCGCCTTGCCGTCGCCCAGGATCCCGCGCAGCTGGTCGAGGTCGCCGTCGCGGACCAGCCGCCAGAACTCGCGCCCGTCGGCCGGGTCCGAGAGCGGGATGTTGACGTTCCGGACGCCGGGCAGTTCGACGTCCGGACCCTCCAGGGCGTGGTCGGCGCCGTTGCGGAAGTCGAAGATGGTGTGGAGGCCGAGCGAGGCCAGGAATTCTGCATCGCTTTCGGTGGCATGTGCGAGATGTCCGCTTCGGAACAGTCGTCCCGTCATGACCGTTCGTCCGCCAGAAGTCGGCAATCCCCCCACATCGCGGAAATTGCGCACTCCGGTCAGCTCCGGCTCCTGTATCTGCTGGGTCAAAGCAACTCCTCCGCCGCGTCCTGGGCCCTGTGTCCGAATTACACTACTTGGCGCCAACTTGCCATATCCGGAGGCGAGATCGGGCACGTCCCCGTGAGCCAGATCATACGGTGACCGTGAGTGCCTGATCGCTGAAGGCGAATGGCCAAGTCGGGGCGGCTGTTGGCGGCCGGGAATGGACAGAGGGTGACCGGAATTCCGCCGGTCCCTCATGCCTGTTATTCCGTCAGGGAATTCGCGGCTTGTAGCGCGCGGCCGCAAGGGATTACCTTCGCGATCGATCCGGGCGGAACGCCAAATCCTGCCGCCTCCCGGAAACCGCATCCGACCTATTCGTGCGGCAGGAGCGGGGGAACCAGGTAAGCCGCCGGCCCGGCGATCTTTTCACCGGGACGGCTCGGGGTGAAGCCGTTCATGTCCCGTACATGTACGGCCGGACATCTCCAGTCCGAACCCGACAGCTCACCTCGCAGGCGCCGGAGAGGAATTCGTCATGCCTGCAAAGGGTAAGCACCGCCGTCCCAAGTCCCTTTCCCTTTCGCGCGGTTTCGCCGTCGCCGGAACCGGTGGCGCCGCCCTCGCGCTCCCGCTGATCGGCGCCGCCGGCGCCCACGCGGCCGGCGCTCCGGCCGCCGCTCCCGCGGTGGCCCCCGCGGTCGCCCCGCAGGTTCCGGTCGCGCCGCAGACGGCGCCCGTCGCCGCCGTGCAGGCCGCTCCTGCCGTCTACACCGTGGTGCCGGGCGACTACCTCTCCAAGATCGCCGCGGAGCGCCACCTGTCCGGCGGCTGGGAGCAGCTGTACGCCGACAACCGCGAGGCCGTCGGCAGCAACCCGTCGCTGATCCACCCGGGCCTGAAGCTGCACCTCGGCGGTCCGGGCGAGGCGGCTGCGGCCCCGGCTGCTCCCGAGGCCGACGCGAAGCCGGCCCGGCAGGCCGCGCCGAAGTCCGAGCGCAAGCAGGCCGGTAAGGCCGCCCCGGTGCAGCGGGAAGCCGCCGCCGAGGCTCCTGCCGAGGCCCCCGCCGCACCGCAGTCGGCCGCCGGCTTCGTGGCCCCCGTCAGTGGCGGGATCTCCACCCAGTACAAGGTCGCGGGCAGCATGTGGTCCTCCGGCTACCACACCGGCGTCGACTTCATCGCCAGCTCCGGCACCAGCGTCAAGGCCGTCGGCGCGGGCACCGTGGTCTCCGCCGGCTGGAGCGGCTCGTACGGCAACGAGGTCGTCATCCGCCACGCGGACGGCAAGTACTCCCAGTACGCCCACCTCTCCCAGCTCTCCGTCTCCTCCGGCCAGAGCGTCACCGCCGGGCAGAGCATCGGCCTCTCCGGCTCCACCGGCAATTCGACCGGTCCGCACCTGCACTTCGAGATCCGCACGAGCCCGTCCTACGGCTCGGACCTGGACCCGATCGCGTACCTCCGCTCGAAGGGCGCGAGCCTCTGACGGCACCCGCCGTCGGATCATCGACGCGCGTGAGGCCGGGACCCGAGGGGGGTCCCGGCCTCACGTGTACTTATTCCTTATCCCGTGCGTGGTATAGATCACGGTCCGTCAACCCCTCATTACGTTGGCGTAGGTTGGTTACGGGAGTGAAGTATGGGTTCCCGTGGCAGCGACGACGACGAAACTCAAGACCATCGGCTCGTACGCGGCGATCGGGGACAGCTTCACCGAAGGCGTGGGGGACCCGGGACCCGGGGATTCTTATCTCGGCTGGGCGGACCGGCTCGCCGTGCTCCTGGCCGATCAGCGCGAAGAGCACGACTTCCGGTATGCGAATCTGGCGGTGCGGGGGAAGCTCCTCGACCAGATCGTAGGCGACCAACTCCCGCGGGCCAAGGCCCTCGCGCCGGACCTCGTGACCTTCTGCGCGGGCGGCAACGACATCATCCGGCCCGGGACCGACCCGGACGACGTGGCCGAGCGCTTCGAGGCGGCCGTGGCCGACCTCACCGGGGCCGTCGGCCAGGTCATGATCACCACGGGCTTCGACACCCGCGGCGTCCCGGTGCTCAAGCACTTGCGCGGGAAGGTCGCGACGTACAGCGCGCACGTCCGTGCCATCGCCGACCGCTACGACTGCCCGGTGCTCGACCTCTGGTCGCTGAAGTCCGTACAGGACCGGCGGGCCTGGGACACGGACCGGCTGCACCTCTCGCCCGAGGGCCACACGCGGGTCGCGCTGCGCGCCGCGCAGGTGCTCGGCCTGGAGGTGCCGGCCGACCCGGACCAGCCGTGGCCCCCGCAGCGGCCGCGCGGCTCGGTGGACGTGACCCGGGACAACATCCAGTGGGCCCGCGACCACCTCGTGCCGTGGATCGGCCGACGGCTGCGCGGGGAGTCCTCCGGGGACCACGTGGAGGCCAAGCGGCCGGACCTGCTGCCGCTGTAGCAGGGTCGGGGGGCCGCAAGCGGAATCCTTCGGGGTCGGCGTGCGTTGGGATGGTCGTAGCTCGACGACCGTCCTGACCCCATCCTCCCTGGAGGCGCTTTGACCGGCTCCCGTCCCTTGCGTCCGCGGCTGCGTGCCCTGCGGCCCAAAGCCTTCGGTGCGGACCCGTCCGGTGCCCGGCTGGAGCGGATCCGCCGCTCGCCGAACTTCGCCGACGGCGTCTTCCAGAACCCGGTCGGGGCCCGGAACAGGCCCTCGGGCTCGATGACGGAGTTCGCCAAGATCTACTTCCAGCGGGAGCAGCGGGTCAGGCGCAGCCCCGCCGCGCCGATCCCGGTTCATCCGACGACCCTCGCGGACCTGGCGAAGCCGCCCGCGACCGGCCTGCGGCTGACCTGGATGGGGCACTCCAGCGTGCTCGCGGAGATCGACGGGCGGCGGGTGCTGTTCGACCCGGTCTGGGGCGAGCGGTGCTCCCCCTTCCCCTTCGCCGGCCCCAAGCGACTGCACCCGGTGCCGGTCCCGCTGGCCGCGCTGGGCCCGGTCGACGTCGTGGTCATCTCGCACGACCACTACGACCACCTCGACCTGCCGACGATCAAGGAGCTGGCCGGTACGGACACCATCTTCGCCGTTCCGCTCGGTGTCGGCGCGCACCTGGAGCGCTGGGGCGTACCGGCCGACCGGCTGCACGAGCTGGACTGGAACGAGAGCACCGAGATCGCCGGGCTCTCCCTCACGGCGACCCCCGCCCGACACTTCTGCGGCCGCGGCCTGCGCAACCAGCAGCACACCCTGTGGGCGTCCTGGGTCGTCGCGGGCGACGAGCACCGGATCTACCACAGCGGTGACACCGGCTACTTCCCCGGATTCAAGGAGATCGGCGCCGAGCACGGGCCCTTCGACGCCACGATGATCCAGATCGGCGCCTACTCGGAGTACTGGCCCGACATCCACATGACGCCCGAGGAGGGCATGCGCGCCCACCTCGACCTGCAGGGGGGTACCCCGCAGGGCACGATGCTGCCGATCCACTGGGGCACCTTCAACCTGGCCCTGCACCCGTGGGACGAGCCGGGCGAGGGCACGCTGACCGCGGCCGAGGGTGCGGGGGCGGCCGTCGCGCTGCCGATCCCGGGCCAGCCGTTCGAGCCCGGCGCCTCCGGCGCCCCGCACACGCCGTGGTGGCGGCCCTTCGTCGCCGGGGCGGCGACGGGCGGGCGGATCGACGGTCCGTCGTCCGTGCCCCCGCTGGGCGCCGGGGCAGTGGCGGGGACGGCAGCGCGCGTGGGGTCCGCGGCAGCCGGCGGTCAGGAGAAGCCGGAGTCCGTCGGGTCGTAGCGCACCACGCGGACAGAGACTGCGGCCGCCCCGGCACATCGGGGCGGCCCGGGGCCGGCGTCGTCCGGACCGGCTTCCGTCCGGCTGCCGAGGGGCGGCGCCGGGGCGGTCCACAGGGCCCGACCGGCGCATTCGGGCGGCTGTACGAGCGCTCCACCGGGAGCGGGAAGCACCCCCACGAAGTTCGCAAACTGGTACTCCCGGGCGTGGCGGAGGGGTCTAGCGTGGGTATTCGGTGATCAACACCGGGCCCCGGGAACGCTGGGGGCCGGGCCCCACGTACCGAGGACCCACATGTCCGGACTCCGCGCCGCCCGCCATGCCACGTCGAGACTCGCCGTCACCGGTCCCGGCCGGCAGATACGCCCCCAGCTGGTGCGCGCCGCCGTACTGCCCACGCTCGCCGCCGGGCTCAGCGGCGCCGCCGCGGTGATCTTCACCCTCCAGCTCGGCGGGGGAGCGGGCGAGCGCGACGCCCGGCTGTGGCCCGTGCTCACCGGCTGCGCCCTCCTTGTGATCGGCGCCCTCGCGGCCGCCCTCCTCGGGGCGCAGCGCGCCGCCAAGGCCGTACGGGACCGGTGCGAGGCGCTGCGCCGCTCCAGCGTGCGCGGCCGTCACGAGCTGCGCACGGCCGCCGATCGGCTGGACCGGGGCGAGACCCCGGCCCGCCCCGTGCGCGGTGGCCCGAGCTCCCCGGCGCCCGGCGGGGACCCGGCCGGCCTGGACGAGTTCTGGCTGCTCTCCCAGGAGCTGCGCAGTGCCCGCGAACAGGCGCACACCACCCTGCTGCGGCTGGCCGGACCGGCCACCCCGTCCGACAGCGAGCGCAAGGTCGAGGTCTTCGTCAACCTCGCGCGGCGCCTCCAGTCCCTCGTGCACCGCGAGATCTCGCTGCTGGACGAGCTGGAGGACACGGTCGAGGACCCGGACCTGCTCAAGGAGCTCTTCCACGTCGACCACCTCGCCACCCGCATCCGCCGCCACGCAGAGAACCTCGCCGTACTGGGCGGCGCCGCCTCCCGGCGCCAGTGGACCCGGCCCATCGATCTGAGCGAGGTGCTCCGCTCCTCGGTCGCGGAGGTCGAGCAGTACACCCGGGTCAAGGTCGTGCCCCCGGCCGGCGGCAGCGTCCGCGGGCATGCCGTCGCGGACGTGGTGCACCTGCTGGCCGAGCTCGTCGAGAACGCCACCGTGTTCTCCGCCCCCGACACGGACGTGGTGCTGCGCGCCGAGCGGGTCACCGCCGGGATCGCCGTCGAGGTGGAGGACCGGGGGCTCGGCATGCCGGCCGAGGAACAGCACCGGATGAACTCCCTGCTGGGCGACCCCGACCAGGTCAGCGTCCGGAGCCTGCTGGCGGACGGACGGATCGGCCTTTTCGTCGTGTCGGCACTGGCCCGCCGGCACGGGATCGCCGTCGAGCTCAAGTCCAACATCTACGGCGGTGTGCTCGCCGTGCTGGTGCTGCCGCAGGAGCTGCTGGGAGCCGAAGTGCCTTCCGCGGCCGACGCGGCGGGGGGCTCACGGGCCACCTCGTGGGGGACCGGGCAGGGGGCGGCGGCCGCGCCGCTGGAGCCGGTCCGGATGGACCTGCCGGGGCCCGGGCCGCGGCCCGCGCGCGCACCCGTACCCGTACCGGTGATCGTCGCGGAACCGGCGTCCCCGCCCGCGCCGCGGCCCGGTACGACGGTCGGGCCCGTGCCCTCCCCCCGGACCGGTGCCGATCCCGCGTTCGGCCCTCCGTCCGATCCGCCGCCCGGTGCCGGGGCGATGGCCTGGTCGGCGCCCGCCACGGCCCCCCGGGGCGGCCCCGTGCCGGGTCCGGCCACCGGGGCGGTGGCCTGGTCGGCCCCGGAGCCCTCGGCCCCTTCCGCACCCGGCGGGCCCGACACGGGCGACCGGCCGCTGCTGCCCCGGCGCCGCGCCCAGGAGCACCTCGCGCCCCAGCTGCGCGAGGCCCCCGCTCCCCGGCGGGCCGCGGACTCCGAGCAACCCGTCCACGACCCGGGCCTGATGGCCGCGTTCCAACGCGGCTTCGGCCTCGCCCAGTCGGAGAACCAGGCATGACCCCGACCCCTCATCCCCTCAGCAAGGAGCGCACCCCCATGGGCGGCGAAGTGGCGACGAAGACCGGCAGCCGGCTCTCGGATCTCGACTGGCTGCTCAGCGGCCTGGTGCAACGCGTGCCGTACACGCGCAGCGCCGTACTCCTCACCGCCGACGGGCTCGTGACCTGCGTGCACGGTCTGGACGCCGACAGCGCCGACCATATGGCGGCCCTCGCGTCGGGGCTCTACTCGCTCGGCCGCAGCGCGGGCTCCCGCTTTGCGGCCGGGGCCGACGTGCGGCAGGTCGTGGTCGAACTGGACACCGCGCTCGTCTTCGTCTGCGCCGCCGGATCCGGGACCTGCCTGGCGGTCCTCGCCGACCGGGAGGCCGACGCCGGGGTGCTCGGCTACGAGATGGCGATGCTGGTCAAGAGCGTCCGTCCGTACCTCGCGGCCCCGCCGCGCCGGCCCGTCGCCGACGTGGAGCGATGAGGGTCCGCGGGACGGGGGCGTACGCGAAGGGGCGGGACACGCCGTGGCTCGACGACTCTGCGGGCCGGGTGATGCGCCCGTACACCGCCAGCGGGGGGCGGACCAGACCGGGCGTCGCGCTCGACCTGCTCTCGCTGGTGACGGCGACCGGGGTGCGGCCGCGCGTCCCGCTCGGCGCGGAGCACACCCTTGCGCTGCGGATCTGCGCAGGCTCCGCGACCGTCACCGTCGCCGAGGTGGCCGGGCAGCTGAGGCTGCCGGCCGTGGTGGTGAAGGTGCTGCTGTCCGACCTGATGGAACACGGGGCCCTGATGGCTCAGGCGCCGCGGTTCCCGGGCGGCGGCTCGTTCGCCGCCGATGACCGGTCCCTGCTCCTGGCGGTGCTCGATGGCCTGCGCAAACGACTGTGACGCCCCCGCTCCCGTGCCCCCGTCCGCCCCCGCGCCCGCCCCCGGATCCTCGCCCGTGACGCTGAAGATCCTGGTCGCGGGCGGTTTCGGGGCGGGCAAGACCACCTTCGTGGGCGCGGTGAGCGAGATCGAACCGCTCTGTACGGAGGAACTGATCGGCGGCCTCGGAGCGAGCGCCGACCCGCTGCACGGAGTCGAGGAGAAAACCACGACGACCGTCGCGCTCGACTTCGGCCGGATCACCCTCGACGAGCGCCACGTGCTCTACCTCTTCGGCACGCCCGGACAGCACCGCTTCTGGTTCCTCTGGGAGGAGCTGTGCAGGGGGGCGCTCGGGGCGGTGGTGCTCGCCGACACCCGCCGCCTGGCCGACTGCTTCCCCGCCGTGGACTTCTTCGAGCGGCGCGGCATCGGCTTCATCGTCGCCGTCAACGAGTTCGACGGCGGTCACCGTTACGCGCCCGACGAGGTCCGCGAGGCGGTCGGGATCGGGCCCGAGGTGCCGGTCGTACGGTGCGACGCGCGCCTGACCAGTTCCGGGACGGGGGCGCTGGCCGCCCTCGTCCGTCATCTGTTGTGCATGTCTTCGGAGTCGGGGGAACCGTTATGACCTACTACGAATCGACCGGACACCTGCTGCTCACGCCGGTGGACCGGGAGGCGCCGGTGCGCGCCCTCCGGTTGCGCGAGCTGGGCCTGGGGGAGCGTACGGACGCCGAACTGGACGCTTTCGCGCGGCGCGTCGCCGACACGCTCGGCGCACCGTACGCGGGGGTCAACTTCATCGGCGAGGAGCGGCAGTTCTTCGCCGGGCTGCACCACGCCGCCGGGGCGCCGGCCAGCGGCTACCCGGCGCGCGTGCTGGCCCGCGACCAGGGCTACTGCCCGCACGTGGTGGTGCGCCGGCGGGCGCTGGTGCTGGAGGACGTACGGGACTTCGCGCGCTTCGCGGGCAACGCGGTCGTGGACGAGAGCGGGGTGCGGTCGTACGTGGGCGCCCCGCTCCTGGACCGGCGCGGGGTCGTGCTGGGCACGGTGTGCGCGGTGGACGTGGTACCGCGGCGGTGGGGGACCGAGGGGCTCACCACCGTGAAGGAGCTGGCGGCGGATCTGGTGGCGCTGGTGCACGAACGGGAGGACCGGGGGCAGGTCCCCGGGGCGGTGGCGGGGGAGAACCGGCGGGGGTGAGCGGGATGGTCGGCGGCGGGCGCTACGGTCGCGGGACAAGCGTTCGCCGGTGGCTGGAGAGGGGTCTCGGGGATGGCCGCAACCGCACAGGACGTCCGCCTGATCGCGCTGTCGCTCCCGGACAGCACGGAGAAGATCGCCTGGGGCATGCCGACCTTCCGGGTCGGCGGGAAGATCTTCGTCTCGCTGGCCGACGACGACACCTCGATCGGGGTGAAGTGCCCGAAGGAGGACCGGGCCGAGCTGATCGCGGCGGAGCCGGAGAAGTTCTTCCTGCGTGCCGGCCACGACGACAACTACGCCTGGATCCGGGTCCGGCTGGCGGCGCTGCAGGGCGCGGGAGAGCTGCGCTCCATCCTGATCGACTCCTGGCTCCAGGCGGCGCCCAAGCGCCTGATCGCCGCCCATCCGGAGCTGACCGACGCCACCGGCTGAGCCGGCGGAATCGACGGATCCGCTGCCGAAACGGTCACGGTTTGAGGAAGGACCGAGGCGATTAGTCTGTTCTGTGGCATTCCTCGAACCGGGGTGGCACTGGGTGTCGGCTAGCCTCCGGAAGTGAACCTGACCAAACGCTTGTCTGCCCAGCGTGCCGCGCGAGGCGCGGCCGAGGGCGGCACTCCTTCCGCCGCTGCGCGGCTGGGCTGGCTGGACAGCCTCCGCGGCATAGCAGCGCTCTCCGTCGCCGTGTACCACCTGGCGCTGCCGTTCTACTGGGTGCCGCACGGCACCCGGGTCCCGTACTACCTGGACCCGGGGATCTTCGGGGTCCTGCTGTTCTTCCTGGTGAGCGGATACATCATTCCGGCTTCCCTGGAGCGGCGCGGCGACATACGGGCCTTCTGGGTCGGCCGCGTCTTCCGGATCTACCCGGTCGTCATCCTCACGGTGGTCGCCTCGCTGCTGATCCTGCCCCGTGCGCACACGGTGATCGCGGACTGGGGGTTCCAGCACGCGCTGCTGTCGCTGGTCGGCAACGGGCTGATGATCCAGGACCTGATGGGCATCCCCAACGTGATCGGCGTGATGTGGACCCTCACGTACGAGATGGTCTTCTACTACTTCGTCACGGCACTGTTCGCGATGGGCTGGCACCGCAGGAGCGCGCCCATAGCCGTCGGCTTCGCCGCGGTGGCCCTGGTCCTCGGCGGCTGGATCTCCCTCGGCACGATCTCGGTGAACCTGACCTCCACCCGGCACCTGGTCGTGGCCTGCGCGACCATCGTGCTGATGGCGATGGCGTGCATCATGACCGGCAAGCCGGCGCTGACCCGGACCGGAGCGGTGCTCCTGGGCGGCCTCGGCCTGCTGCTGATTACGCTCAACAGCCGGGCCACGGCCTTCGAGACCATGATGATCTTCGCGACCATGTTCTCCGGCACCGTGCTGTACCGCCTGGAGCACGGCCAGATCGAACGCGCCCAGGCCTTGCTGTCCTGCGCCTTCGTCGTCGCCTGCGGCTTCCTCGTCGGCTACCTGTACAACCGCGGGCCGGCCCTCTGGCGTACGTGGAGCGAGTCGTGGATGGCCTGGTCCTTCGCGTACGTGGCCGCGTGGGCGGTCTTCGTCGCGGGCATGCTGCTGCGCAAGCGTCGCTTCCCGCGCTGGCTGAGCTGGCTCGGCGCGATCAGCTACTCGCTGTATCTCCTGCACAACCCGGTGATCCACGGCATGAACTGGCTGCTGGAGGGGCGCGGTCCGATCGAGAGCTGGACCGGCCGCCTCGTGCAGTTCGGCGTCGTCGCAGCCGCGCTGCTGCTCCTCAGCCACCTGAGCTACCGCCTGGTGGAGCTGCCCTTCCAGAACCTGGGCCGCCGCGTCCTGAAGGCTGCGACACGGCCGCGTTCGCGAGCGTCGCTGATCGTGGCGCAGACGCAGACGCAGACGCAGGAGCCGGCGGATGTGGCCGACGCGGAACCGTCGGCGGAAAAGGTGGGCGCGACCACCCCGTGAAGTGCGGTATCGTTCTCCTGCGCGTTCAACCAGGGGAAAGCCCAGGTCAGCGCGCATCGGGACGTGGCGCAGCTTGGTAGCGCACTTGACTGGGGGTCAAGGGGTCGCAGGTTCAAATCCTGTCGTCCCGACTCGTGAGAGTCGTAGATCGAAGGGCCGATCCGGAGCAATCCGGATCGGCCCTTCGATCGTTCTCCACCCTCCTGGGCGTGCTGCGGCCGAGGTCAGGCGCTCGCGCCGGCGTCGCCCCCCGGTGCTTGCCGGTGCACAGCGTCCGTCGGCGCTCCGGCCGGACGGTGGGGCCGTTTCCGGACGAATCCGCGAACGGCCCCCACCGTCCGGTCGGGATCCGGGCTCCTAGCGCGGGCCCGCCAGGACGGGGTGCGGGGCCCGGGTGCCCGGAGGCCGGTCGGGCCACTCGCGGTGGGGCCGGGCCCCGGCGGCCGGCCTTCGCGACAGATTGGCGCTGATCATCGCGGCCGCGCGGGCCACGGACTCGCCCAGCGGGGCGATCTGCCCGGCCTCCAGGCTGGTCGCCGCCACGGCGGCCACCACCTGACCGGACGAGGAGAGTATCGGCGCCGATACACACGAGAGGGAGCTCACGCACTGCCCGTACTCGAAGGCGAGCCCCCGCTCCCTGGCCTGTGCGACCTCCCTGGCCCACGAGGCGGCCGTGCGCCCCTCGGGCGGCTCGCCCGACGGGGCCGAGGCCGCGAGGATCAGCTCGGCCGCGCTCCCGGGCGGCAGTACGACGCCCGAGCTCAGCGGAAAGACGTCGTCCACCTCGCCGCGCAGCCCCCCGACGACGATCGTCCGGCCCGCCTCGGCCACCGACAGGCTGAGACTGAGCCGGCCGCTCGCCGAGGCGAGCTCGCGCAGCGGCCGGGCCGACGCCGCGCGCAGCGCACGCGCGGGGTGCCATGCCTGTCCCAGCCGGAAGGTCCGGGCCCCGAGACGGTAGCGGCCGGCGCGGCTCTGCACCGCGCCCAGGGCCACCAGCTGCCCCAACAGCCGGTGGGCGGTGGCCTTCGGCAGTTCGGCGTCGGTCGCCAGGCGGGTCAGGCCGACTTCCTCGCCCTGCGCGAGCACTTCCATCAACGCGAACGCACCCTCGAGTACGCCCCGCCCCTCTGCACCGGATCTGGCCATGGGCGGTCCCCCTTTCACATCTGGCCCCATCGGTCGGATGGGTCCAGAACTCCCCGTTCGTCCCGGATCGTTGGAGGTAACGGTGGTGCCGTCCCCCGTTCACCGGTCCGTTGAATGGACCAGATCATTGCCCGTGTGTTGCGATCGCGCCAGTGTGTTCACGTCCAAGTGACGGAACGTTACGGCGACCTCAGGGGAGCCCGAATGACCGTCCGCCCGGAACGAAACAAGGAGGATCCGATGAGCGCGATCAAGACGAGCGCCAAGCAGTTCAAGTACGTCATGGGCGCCATGACGGCGGTCTTCTTCGCCACCTGTTCCGCCAGCTGACGAAGAAGTGAGGGGTGGGAGCGGCGTGCCGCTCCCACCCCTTCGCCACGCCCCAGGGAGGTATGAGTGCTGGAGACCGGTGTCCGCCAGGTACGGGTGGCCATGGCGATGGTGTTCGGCCGGCGGCTGAACGTCCGGGCCGTCGAGCGACTGGTCGCCGACGCCCTCCTCACGCTGGAGGAGTTCGGCTCGCTCGGCGACGACGTGGACGAACTGGCCGACGGGCCGTTCGCCGATCCCGACGAGCGCCGGGACCTGCAGAACCGCGCGCTCCAGCGGACCGTGCGCCGCCTGGCCAAGCACTCCCCCTTCTACCGGGAGCGCCTCGCCGGCATCGACCTCGACGGCCTGACCGCCGAGACGCTCACCAGGATCCCGGTGACCCGCAAGGTCGATCTCATCGAACGGCCCGCCGACTTCCTGTGCAGCACCCCCTACCTGGCGACCCAGACGACCGGTACCACCGGCCGCCCGGTGCAGATCTGGCTCTCCCGCTACGAGATGGAACTCTGGCCCGCACTCATCGCGCTGTCCCTGGTGCTGCGCGGCGATCTCGGCCCGGGCGACCGCATGCAGATCAACCTCAGCTCGCGGGCGACGGCCGCCGTGCAGGAGGACGTCGAGGTGTGCCGGCTCGCGAACGCCTCGTGCCACGTCGTGGGACAGATCCCGCCGGAGGAGTCCGTCGAGCACCTGCTCACCGAAGTCGGCGGCACCCGGCCCACCATCCTCACGGGCAACCCCAGTTACCTCGGCCAGATGGTCACCGCCGCGCGGCGTCGCGGCTACGGGCCCGACGACTTCGGACTGCGGGCGATCTACGCCGGCGGGGAGATGCTGTCGCGGAGCCTCGCGGACGCCCTGCGCGAGACGTTCGGGGCCAAGGCCGTCGGCGACGCCTTCGGCATGACCGAGCTGCTGCCGGTCGGCGGCCGCACCTGCAGCAAGCGGCACCTCCACATCGACCCCAACATGGGCTACACCGAGGTCCTCGACCTGACGAGCGGCGAGCCCGCCGGACCCGGCCGGCTCGGCGAACTGACGGTCACGCCCTACTTTCCCTACCGGGAGTGCATGCCGGTCCTGCGCTACAACACCGGTGACGTGGTCCGCACGCTGGACGGCGAACCGGACTGCGAGCTGGCGGCCGTGCCCGCCGTCTCCCACATCCTCGGCAAGTCGGGCACGCTGCACCGCACCGTCGAGGGCCTGGTGACCCCGCGCGACATCCTGGAGGCGCTGGACGGCACCCCCGGACTGCCGTGGCCGCTGCGCCACCGGGCCGAGGTCGGGGACGACGGCCGGCTCCACGTGGAGGTCGCCTCCAAGGAGGTCACCGAGGCGGAGGCGGCCGAACGGCTGCGGGACCGGGGCATCGACGCCCGCGTCACGGTCCTGCCCGTGGACGACGAAGTAGCCGCGCGCCTCTTCCCCCTCCGCTGCGACCTGTTGGAGCACACCTTCACCCGGAGCCACGCATGACGGTCTTCTTCCAGCTCGCGGTCACCATCGCCCTGGCGCTCGGCGTGTGCGTCGGCGCGATCGCCTACTTCCGTGCCGTGCGCACCCCGAGGCCGCCCGTCGGCGTCTTCAACGGCAGCGACATCTTCATGATGATGGGCTTCGTCCTGGCGCTGCCGTACATCTATCTGACGCTGCCGGGAGCGGTCCTGCCGGTGGTGCTCGCCCTGGTCTTCGCCGGTGGGCTGTCGGTCGGCTATCAGCCCCTGATCGGCAACGGCCGACTGCGGTGGGCGCTGATCGCCCTACTCATCGCGAGCGTGCTCGCCTGCCACCTGGCCTTCGGCGAGACCGCGCCGCCGTACTGGATCGCGAACAGCGCCGTCGTCCTGCTGATCGTCGTCTCCGCCACGAACCTCAACGTGCAGGGCGGCATGCGCCTGAAGAACGTCGCGTGGTTCCTGCTCGCGCTCACCGCCTACGACGCCTTCTTCGCCTGGGTCGTCCCGCTGACCCAGGAGCTGTCCGACGCCGTCCAGGGATACCCGTACGCCCCCGCCGCGGGCCTGCGCATCGGCGAGGACCTGGGGGCCGTGGTCGGCATGGGCGACCTGCTGGCCTACGCCCTGTTCACCACCACCGCCTACAAGGCGTACGGGACCCGGGGGCTGCGGACCGGGATCGCGCTGGTCACCCTCTTCGGCGCCGTCGCGCCCGTGGCCACGCTGCACATCGTCGCGGCGGTCACCGACCACGCGCCGACCCTGATCCCGGCCCAGGTGTTCTTCGGCCCGGCGGCCTTCCTCGGCTACCGCTTCCTGCGCCGCGGCGGCCCCGAGCGGCGGATGGCCGACGTGGTGTTCCGCGGGACCCGCGGGGCGCCCGGGCCCGCCCGGCCGCAGGCCCCGGCGGGCCGCGGTGCCGCCGCCGAACCCGTGGGCTGAGCGGGCCGCGCCGTCCGGGTGCGGCTAGCCTGAAACTGCGGTGCACCGGCGCGATCGGAGGACCACATGACCGCCGTCGATCCTGCCAGCGAGCGGCCCCGGAGCCGGTACCGTGACACGCGCCGACTGGCTCCTGCTCCCCGCTGAACGCGGCAACCCCGCGACGCGCCTGGACCGCCGCCGCCCGGACGGCACGGCCTGGTCCACGGGCAACCACGTACGGCCCCTGGTCCACGGCGCCGTGTACTTCGCGGAACTGCTCGCGGCCGTCCGCGCTACGGGCCCGGGCGATCTGCTGATGTTCACCGACTGGCGCGGCGATCCGGACGAGCGGCTCGCCGGGCCCGGCACCGAGATCGGCGCCGTGCTGTGCCGGGCGGCCGAGCGAGGCGTCCTCGTCAAGGGGCTGCTGTGGCGGTCCCACCTGGACAGTCTTCACTTCAGCCAAGAAGAGAACCTCCGCTTCGGCAAGGAGCTCGCACGGGCCGGCGGTGAGTGCCTGCTCGACATGCGGGCCCGGCCCGGCGGCTCCCACCACCAGAAACTGGTGGTGCTGCGGCACCGCGGCCGTCCGGAGCTCGACGTCGCTTACGTCGGCGGGATCGACCTCTGTCACAACCGCAACGACGACGCCTCGCACACGGGCGACCGCCAATCGCTCACGCTGGCCCGTGCCTACGGGCCGCACCCGCCCTGGCACGACGTCCAGCTCGCCCTGCGCGGGCCCGTCGTGGGTGACGTCGAGGCCGTCTTCCGCGAGCGCTGGCAGGACCCGGCTCCGCTCAGTCGCAGCCCGCTCGTCCGCTTGCGGGAGCGGATGCACCGCGAGGACATCAGCGCGGACCCGCTGCCCCCGCAGTCACCCGATCCGGCGCCCTGCGGCACGCACACCGTCCAACTGCTGCGGACGTATCCGAACCGCCTGCTGTCCGGCTACCCCTTCGCCCCGGACGGCGAGCGCAGCATCGCCCGCGGGTACACCAAGGCGCTGCGCCGGGCCCGGGCGATGATCTACCTGGAGGACCAGTACCTGTGGTCGCCCCGGGTGGTGGAGCGCTTCGCCCGGGCGCTGCGCGATCACCCGGGGCTGCGGGTGATCGCGGTCGTCCCCAGCGTTCCGGAGCAGGACGGTCCGCTCACCGGGCCGATGAACCTGATCGGGCGGATCACGGCCCTGGACGAGCTGCGCCGGGCCGGCGGCGACCGGGTCGCGGTGTACGGCCTGGAGAACCGGGCGGGAACACCGGTCTACGTCCACGCCAAGGTGTGCGTGATCGACGACGTCTGGGCCTCGGTCGGCTCCGACAACATCAACCTCCGTTCGTGGACGCACGATTCCGAGCTGGGCTGCGCCGTGTACGACGAGCGTCCGGACCCGCGCCGGCCGGCCGATCCGGGAGGGCTGGGGGACGGCGCGCGGGCCTTCGCCCGGGAGCTGCGCCTGGAGCTCATGCGCGAACACACCGGGGCCGGGGCGGCGGACGAGCTGTGCGACCCCGCGTCCGCCTTCGATGCCTTCGCCGCGTGCGCGGCGGCCCTGGACGCCTGGTACGCGGGCGGCCGCCCCGGTCCACGGCCGCCGGGCCGGCTGCGCCGGTACGGGTCCCCGGACCTGGCCGTGACCCGGCGGCTGCTCGCCACCCCGCTGCACCACCTGCTCGTCGACCCGGACGGCCGTCCGCGCGGGCTGCGGCACCGGGGCGCCTTCTAGCGAGAAACCATTGAAAACACGTACAAATTCATGTCACATAGTGCCCGTTCCCGACACGGTGGGTACCGCTTAAGTGACCAAAATGGCGGCGGGTTAGCATATGAGCACCGCCTAGCTCGAAAGATAATCCTGTGACTGTCAATGAGGACTCGTTCACCAGCTGGAAGAACCGCGAGGAGATCGCGGAGTCGATGATCCCGATCATCGGGAAGCTGCACCGGGAGCGGGACGTCACGATCCTGCTCCACAGCCGATCCCTGGTGAACAAGTCGGTGGTCAGCATCCTCAAGACCCACCGATTCGCCCGGCAGATCGACGGTGAGGAGCTCTCGGTCACCGAGACGCTGCCGTTCCTGCAGGTGCTCACCACGCTCGATCTCGGCCCGTCCCAGATCGACATCGGCATGCTCGCCGCGGACTACAAGAGCGACGACCGCGGCCTCTCGGTGGCCGAGTTCACCGCCGAGGCCGTCGCCGGCGCCACCGGCACGAACAAGATCGAGCGCGGCGAGGGCCGCGATGTCGTCCTGTACGGCTTCGGCCGCATCGGCCGCCTCGTCGCCCGCCTGCTGATCGAGAAGGCCGGCTCCGGCAACGGCCTGCGCCTGCGCGCCATCGTCGTCCGTCAGGGCGGCGACCAGGACATCGTCAAGCGCGCCTCGCTGCTGCGCCGCGACTCGATCCACGGCCAGTTCCAGGGCACGATCACCGTGGACGAGGCGAGCAGCACGATCATCGCCAACGGCAACGCCATCAAGGTGATCTACGCGAACGACCCGTCCGAGGTGGACTACACCGAGCACGGCATCAAGGACGCCATCCTCATCGACAACACGGGCAAGTGGCGTGACCGTGAGGGCCTGTCCAAGCACCTGCGCCCCGGCATCGACAAGGTCGTGCTGACCGCTCCGGGCAAGGGCGACGTCCCGAACATCGTCCACGGCGTCAACCACGACACCATCAAGCCGGACGAGCAGATCCTGTCCTGCGCCTCCTGCACCACCAACGCGATCGTTCCGCCGCTGAAGGCCATGGACGACGAGTACGGTGTCCTGCGCGGTCACGTGGAGACCGTCCACTCGTTCACGAACGACCAGAACCTGCTGGACAACTACCACAAGGCCGACCGTCGTGGCCGCTCCGCGCCGCTCAACATGGTCATCACCGAGACCGGTGCCGCCTCCGCCGTCGCCAAGGCGCTGCCGGACCTGAAGGCGCCGATCACCGGCAGCTCGATCCGCGTCCCCGTCCCGGACGTCTCGATCGCCATCCTGAGCCTGCGCCTGGGCCGTGAGACCACCCGCGAAGAGGTCCTCGACTACCTCCGCGACGTCTCGCTGCACTCGCCGCTCAAGCGCCAGATCGACTTCACCACGGCGCCCGACGCGGTCTCCATGGACTTCGTCGGCTCGCGCCACGCCTCGATCGTCGACGCGGGCGCCACCAAGGTGGACGGCGACAACGCCATCCTCTACCTCTGGTACGACAACGAGTTCGGCTACTCCTGCCAGGTCATCCGTGTGGTCCAGCACGTGTCCGGTGTGGAGTACCCGACCTACCCGATTCCGGCGGTCTGATCCTCGGGGATCCGTCAGATCACTCGCCGTTCGACCGGCTGCCTCGACAGGCGGGGGACAGAGGGAGGGCAACCGATGCCGACGGGCATCGGTTCGCCCGGCCCACGGTCCCCCGCCTGTCGTGCGTCCGTCCCCCGCCCGTGGAGCGCCACGAGATGGCGGGCCAGGGCGATCCCGGCCAGCACGGCAACGAGCGCGCACACACCCTGCCAGCCGGCCCGGCCGTAGATCCGCACGCCGACCCAGGACCCGGCGCTGCCGCCCAGGTAGGCGCAGGTCATGTAGGCGGTGTTGAGCCGGCTCCGGGCGTCGGGGCGCAGGGCGTACACCCGGGCCTGGTTGGCGACCATGCCGGACTGCATCGCGATGTCGAGCAGCAGGGTGCCGCCCGCCAGCGCGACCGTGCCGGCCGCCCCGCCCCGGGCGCCCGCCGTGAGGACCGCCGCCGAGACGAGGACCCCGATCAGGCAGACGAGGTTCACCCGGTCCGCTCCCGTACGGTCCACCAGGCGCCCGGCGTACGGGGTGCACAGCATGGTGGCCGCGCCCACCAGGGCGAGCATCCCCACCGCATGGGCACCCAGGCCGTAGGCCGGGCCGGTGAGCAGCAGCGCCAGGCAGGTCCAGACCGCCGAGAACCCGCCGAACACCGTCGCCTGGTAGAGGCAGGAGCGGCGCAGTTCCGGTTCGGTCCGCAGCAGGCGCAGCGGCTCGGCCAGCAGCGCCGGGTACCGCTGCCGCGAGCTCGGGAGGCTGACCGGCAGGGTGCGGGCCAGCACGGCCGCGAGGATCAGGGCCACGGCCCCGGCCACCAGATAGGGGGCGCGCCACCCCAGCCATTCCCCGAGCGTCCCGCCGAAGGTGCGGGCCAGCAGCATGCCCCCGGTCGAACCGCTCAGCAGGGTGCCCAGTACCGCTCCCCTGCGCTCGGCGGCCACCAGCCCCGCCGCCAGCGGACCGATGACCTGGGCGGCAACCGTGGTCATGCCGACGACGGCCGCCGCGGCGATCAGCGGGGCCAGCCCCGGCGCGCAGCCCGCGGCCAGCAGACCGACGCCGGTCAGGGCCAGCAGGGTGACGAGGAACGGGCGGTGCGGCAGCCGGTCGCCCAGCGGCCCCAGCAGGAAGATTCCGGCCGTGTAGCCGATCTGGATCGCGGTCACCACGAGCGTGGCCGAACCGGGCGACTCGTGCAGGGCCGCGACGACCAGGGGGCTGATCGCCTGCGGGAAGTAGACGGTTCCCACGCCGACGGCGCAGGTCAGGGTCAGGAGCAGGAGCAACCGGCGGCTCATCCCGGGCCGCCGGTGGGCGGTGTCTGCCACGAGGGGACTTGTCATGGGACGGAGTCCACGGCACATTTGCCCCCGCGCCAATCGATGTAGCGTATGCCTCAATGATCAGCTTCGAACTCGGCGTCGAGGACCTTGCCGACACCCGTTTCGCGCTGTCGCCCCTGTACGAGACGGTGCTCAGCCTGCGTGTGCTGCGCGAGCCGGGACTCTCCGCCCTCCACCTCCCGTGGCGCAGGTCGGTCCTCGGCGTACTCGACGGGCTCGACACGGAACTGCTGATGTCCGTGGTCGCGGTACGGCGCACCCTGCCCGACTTCCTGACCCCGAGGCCCGCGGTCTTCGCCCCCTCCTTCGAGGAGGAACTGGCTGCGGTCCGCCGGACGCCCCCGGACCTGGTCCGCCGCGATCTGCTGGCCGCGCACGCCCCCGACCCGCTCCCGGCCCCGCTGCTCGGCGCCCTCGCCCCCGGCGACGGGCCCGTCCTCGCCCTCCGCGACGCCCTGTGCGCGGTCCTGCACCAGTACTGGGAAGCCGCCGTCCGGCCGATGTGGCCGCGGATGCGCCTCCTGCTTGAGGCCGACATGACCTACCGCGCGCGGCAACTGGCCATGGGCGGGGCCCGCCTCCTCTTCGCCGACATGCACCCGAACCTGCGCTGGCAGGGCGGCGTGCTGCACATCGGACAGATGATCAGCCGGCACCGCGTCGTGGCGTCCGGCCGAGGGCTGCTCCTCGTACCGTCCGTGTTCGCGCACAAGCCCGCACCGCCGGTCAGTCCGCAGGAGGCGCCGACGCTGGCGTACCCGAGCCGCGGTGTGGCGACCCTGTGGGTGCGCGAGCCCGTCGCCGACACGGCCGCCCTGGTGTCCCTGCTGGGCGCGCCCAAGGCGAGGCTGCTCGGCCTGCTCGACGAGCCGCTGCCCACGGTCGAGCTCGCCCGGCGCCTCGGGGTCACCGCGAGCGCCGTCTCCCAGCACCTGGGCGTGCTGTACGCCACCGGCCTCGTCTCACGGGCGCGCCACGGACGGCAGGTCCTCTATCGCCGCAGTCCTCTCGGGGATCGGCTGAGCGGCAGCGGGAAGCCGGTGTGAGCCGCGGAGGCCGCCCGGCGGGACCGGGGCGCGCGCATCACGCCCGCGCACGCACCGGACGGCGCAGCAGGTACCCGGCCGCGGCCCCGACCAGTACGGCCATGCACGCGATGAACACCAGCCCGGCGCCCTCCAGACCGATCGGCTCCACCAGCAGCCCCACCCCGATCACCGGCACCGAGATGCCCGTGTACGCCACGACGAACAGCATCGAGATCACCGCCGCGCGCTGATCCGGCGGAGAGGCCGCCGCCACCGCGGACAGCGACCCGCGGAACGCCAGCCCCTGCCCGGCCCCGCCCACCAGCGCGCTCGCGACCACCAGCGCCAGCTGGTCCCACCACAACGCACCCGCCAGCAGCACCAGCCCGGCGAGCAGCCCCGCGCAGCCCAGGGGCAGCGAGCGGCTCACCCCGACCCGGCCGACCGCCAGTTGCCCGGCGGTCGAGGCGAAGAAGGCCAGCGCGACGATCGCCCCGCTCACCGCGTGGTTGTGCACGTCCAGGGACTGCGCGAGGAAGGCGGGGCTGACCGAGGTGAAGACCCCGAACAGCGCGAAGCCCACGAACGAGGTGATCGCCGCGGGAGCGAACACCGACCGCACCTGCGGGGGCAGGCCGGGCCGCTGCGGTCGTACGGTGCTCAGCGGCTTCCGGTCCCGCACGGTCTCCGGCAGTCGCAGCAGGATCAGGGCGGAGGCCGCCACCAGCGCGAGGTGCACGGCGAACGGCAGGTACAGCGGCCACGGGGCGTACTGCGCGAGCACTCCGGCGAGCAGTGGGCCGCAGCCGAGCCCGCCCATATTGGCGGCCGTCGCCACGAACGTGGCCCGGGCGGCGCCGCTGCCGGGTGCCAGTTCCATCACGTAGGCCGTGGCGGCCCCGGTGAAGAGCCCGGCGGACAGCCCCGACAGCAGCCGGCCCGCGTACAGCCAGCCCAGTCCGGTGGCGCACAGGAAGCAGACGGCGCTCAGCGCCGAGAAGGCCAGGCCCGCCAGCAGCACCGGCCGGCGGCCGACGGCGTCCGAGGCGTTGCCCGCCAGCAGCAGTACGCCGATCACCCCGAAGGCGTACACCGCGTACACGACGGTCACCATCAGCTCGGAGAACCCGAACTTCTCCTGGTAGAGGCCGTAGAGGGGGGTCGGCAGCGTGGTGCCGGCCATGCACACGGCGAACACCGCCCCGCTGAGGAAGCACTGGCGCCACCGCCGGCGATCACCGTCCATGCCGCCGACCGTAACCCCGCCGCCGCGGCCCGGCGCGGCGGCGGCCGGGCCGCGGCGGTCAGGGGCGGCCCGCGTGCAGTTCCAGCGGGCCGGTGCCCGTGGCCAGGGCGGTGAGGCAGGCGGTGATCTGGCGCCGCAGGGCGGGTTTGACCAGGCCGCGGAGGTCCGCGGGGGCCACGGCGCGCCACTGGAGCAGCTCGGTCTCGTCCAGCCGGATCCGGGCGAGTGCGGGCGCGTCGAGCACGCCGCCGTCGTAGAGGAATCGGATCCGGGCCGGACGGCCCGCCTTGTGGGACCAGTTCACGGCCAGCAGGCGGCCCGGGGCGAGGTCGAGACCGAGTTCCTCGTGGACCTCCCGCCGGGCCGCGGCGCGCGGGATCTCACCGAGGTCGCTGTCGATGCCGCCGCCGGGCAGGTTCCACCGGTCGGACCTGCCGTACGCCGGCTGGACCAGCAGCACCCGGCCGTCGGGGTCGGTGAACAGCACGCTCGCCGCGGTCACCGCCTTGGGCCGGCTGGCCCGGTGACTGGCCGGGTCGAGGGCGCCCGAGTGCTCCAGGGCGACGCGCCGGGCCGGGTCCAGGCCGGCCGGGGAGCCGGGATGGGGCACACCGTCGACGAGGTGGGCGAAGGACCCGGTGTGCAGGGCGGCCAGCGCGGCGAGCAGCCGGGGCGCGACCGGGGCGGGCAGGGCCGCACAGGCTTCGTCCGGCGGGAGCCAGTGCGCCCCGGTGAGCGACCCGGCGGGGAGGGAGATCGCGTCGGCCTGTTGCGGCGGGACCGGGCCGACGAGGTGGACGTGCACGACGAGGGAACGGCCGGGTACGCCGGCCGCGCCGGGCGACCGCGAATCCACCGCCAGCAGCCGGCCGGCCGGCAGAGCGAGGTCCAGCTCCTCCTTCAGGACCCGGGCCAGTCCCTCCTCAGGGGTCTCGGTCTCCTCGACCGTGCCGCCCGGCAGCTGCGGATCCGCCGCGCGCGAGGGGGTCAGTACGAGGACCCGCCCGCCCGTGTCCAGGACGACCCCGGTGGCGGCCACGAGCGGGGAGGGGCGGTCGGGCACGAGGGGCTCCTGGGGGTCGGTTCGGCGGCACGAGCACTATGCCCCGGCCGCGGCGGGTGCCCGGCGCCGACATGCGGGGCTCAGGCGCGGGCCAGCAGCAGGCCGCCCATGGTGACCATGGTCGCAGCGACCAGCCCGTCCATGATCCGCCAGGCGGCGGGGCGGGCGAGCAGGCCGCTGAGCAGCCGGGCCCCGTAGCCCAGAGCGGCGAACCAGGTCAGGCTGGCCAGCCCGGCCCCGATGCCGAAGGCCCAGCGCAGGTCGCCGCGGTCGGCGGCGAGGGAACCGACGAGCAGCACGGTGTCCAGGTACACGTGCGGGTTGAGCCAGGTCATGGCCAGGCAGGTCAGCACGGCCCGGCGGGCGGAGCCGCTGGTGGCCCCCTCCGTGGTGAGGGCCGCGCCCGGGGCGGGCCGCAGCACCCGGCGGGCGGCGAGGACTCCGTAGCAGATCAGGAAGGCGCCCCCGGCGAGCCCGACCACCGTCAGGGCGGCCGGCCAGGCGGTGACGAAGGCACCGACGCCCGCGACGCCGAGGGCGATGAGGAGTGCGTCGGAGACGGCGCAGATGGCGACCACGGCGAGGACTGCGTGACGGCGCGCACCCTGGCGCAGGACGAAGGCGTTCTGTGCGCCGATGGCGACGATGAGGGAGAGTCCGGTGCCGAAGCCGGCGAGGGCCGCGGTGAGGATGCCGTAGTTCATGGCTCGACCGTAGGCAGCGCTGCCTGTTCAGTACAGCTAAAGATTTTTACGTACCATTAGCGCTCGTGATGGACGAGCTTCCGCTGGACCAGGTACGCACGCTGCTCGCCGTGGTGGACGAGGGCACCTTCGACGCGGCGGCGGCCGCCCTGCACGTGACGCCCTCCGCGGTCAGCCAACGGGTCAAGGCGCTGGAGCAGCGGACCGGGCGGGTGCTGCTGATGCGGACGAAGCCGGTGCGGGCGACCGAATCGGGGGAAGTCGTGGTCCGCTTCGCCCGCCAGCTGGCCCGGCTGGAGCGCGACGCGCGCGCCGGGCTGGGGATGGCCGAGGGAATGGGCCCGGTGCGGCTGCCGATCGCGGTGAACGCGGACTCCCTCGCCACCTGGTTCCTGCCCGCGCTGACGCGGGTGCCGCAGGATCCGCCGGTGTGCATCGAACTCCACCGCGAGGACGAGTCGCACACGACGGCGCTGCTGCGCGAGGGACAGGTGATGGCGGCGGTGACCTCCTCGCCCGACCCGGTGGCGGGGTGCAGCGTGCGGATGCTGGGGCTGTCCCGGTACCTGCCGGTGGCGAGCCCCGCGTTCGCGGCGCGGTACCTGACGGGGGAGCCGGAGCGGGACCTGCGGGAGGCACCGACGATCGTCTTCGACCGCAAGGACGACCTCCAGGACGCCTTCGTGCGCGCGCTGACGGGGGACGAGGCTGCCGGTGCGGGGCCGGTGCGGCACTACATACCGACGTCGGAGGGCTTCCGTGACGCGGTGGTCGCGGGGCTGGGATGGGGGCTGGTGCCGGAGCAGCAGTCGAGCCCGCTGGTACGGACGGGGAAGCTGGTGCTGCTGGAACCACTGCGGCCGATGGACGTGCCCCTGTACTGGCAGCAGTGGAAGCTCGACTCACCGGCCCTGTCGAAGGTCGCGGGCGTGATCGCGGCGGCGGCCCGGGAGGCGCTGCGCAGCCCTTCGCCGTGATCGGCGCGGCACCGCCTAAGCTGCGACGCATGGAGTCCTACACGATCGGTCAGGCGGCTCGGCTGCTCGGTGTCAGCGTCGACACGGCGCGGCGCTGGGCGGACGCCGAACGGTTCCCCACCCACCGCGAGGGCACCCGACGGATGGTGGACGGTCCCGACCTGGCCGCGTTCTGCGTCGAGGCGGCGCAGGAGGGCACCGAGGGCGAGGAGGCCGCGTACACCTCGGCCCGCAACGCCTTCCCGGGCATCGTCACCGGGGTGAAGCTGGGCACGGTCGACGCGCAGGTGGAGATCCAGGCCGGACCGCACCGGATCGTGTCGCTGCTGACGCGTGAGGCGGTGGAGGAGCTCGGGCTGGAGGTCGGCGCGCGGGCCACGGCGCGGGTGAAGTCGACGAGCGTGTTCATCGACCGGGTCTGAAACGCGCGGGCCGCCGGCGACTTCACGGCGGGAGGCGGTGAGCCCGGACGCAGGCGTTCCGGCGGCGATGGCAGACTGGCCGCTGATCCGCCGAAGGGGAGTACGCCTTGTCCATGTTCAGCAACCTGCGTCGCGTCGTGCGGCGCAGCTACCGGCGGGCCGTGGACCTCAGCCACCCGTCCCGCTCCCCGCTCGGCAGCGCGGTGGTCAACTGCGTGATCTACCGCGAGGGCGTCCGGCAGGACGACTGCGCCGAGGTCGAGGAGGCGCTGCGCCGGGTCCGCAAGTCGGGCGACGGCTTCGTCTGGATCGGCCTGCACGAGCCGTCGACCTCCGAGCTGGCCGGGCTGGCCGAGCTGTTCGGCCTGCACCCCCTCGCCGTCGAGGACGCGGTGAACGCGCACCAGCGCCCGAAGGTGGAGCGCTACGACGACACGCTCTTCTCCGTCTTCAAGACCGTGCGCTATGTGGAGCACGAGGAGCTGACCGCGGCCAGCGAGGTGGTGGAGACCGGCGAGCTGATGGCCTTCACCGGCCAGGACTTCATCATCACCATCCGGCACGGCGGCCGCGGCACGCTGGGCCCGGTCCGCGAGGAGCTGGAAGCGGCGCCGGAGCGACTGGCGAACGGGCCCGCGGCGGTTCTGCACGCCATGGCCGACCATGTGGTCGACGACTACGTGGCCGTCACGGACGCGGTGCAGAACGACATCGACGCCGTCGAGACCGCGGTGTTCAGCGAGGACGGCGGCCGCGGCGACGCGGGACGGATCTATCAGCTCAAGCGTGAACTCCTGGAGCTCCGCCGGGCGGTGGCGCCCCTGAGCCGCCCGCTCCAGCAGCTGGCCACGCAGCCGATACCGGTCATCCCGCCGGAGAGCCGCGCCTACTTCCGCAACGTGGCCGACCACCTGACCCGGGCCACGGAGCAGATCGGCGCCTACGACAACCTCCTCGACTCCATCCTGCAGGCCCACCTCGCGCAGGTGACCGTGGCCCAGAACGAGGACATGCGCAAGATCACGGCGTGGGCGGCGATCGTCGCCGTCCCGACCATGGTGTGCGGGGTCTACGGCATGAACTTCGACCACATGCCCGAACTGCACTGGACCTACGGCTACCCGCTGGTCCTCGGTGTCATGGCGCTCGCATGCTTCGTCATCCACCGGGGCTTCCGGCGCAACGGCTGGCTCTGACCGGACGGGACCATTCCTTGGGGTGCGCGCGGGTATTGAGCTGCCGTCAGCTCTGGTAGTAAAGTTTCCTAACGAAGCCGGGACGCCTCAACCACCGTATGGAGGCCTTGTGTTCACCCCCCACCGCAAGATGCTGGCGATCGGAGCGCTGCTCGGCAGCGCGCTGATCGCCGTCCCCGTCACCGCCCATGCCACCGCGGCCCCCGCCCCCACGGCGCGGACCTCGGCCGCCGTGGCCGTCGGGCTCGACGATCCGGCGAAGAAGGAGATCGCCATGAAGATCGTCTCCAGCGCGGAGAACTCCTCGCTGGACTGGAAGGCGCAGTACAAGTACATAGAGGACATAGACGACGGTCGCGGCTACACGGCCGGCATCATCGGATTCTGTTCCGGCACCGGCGACATGCTCGACCTCGTCGAGTACTACACCCAGGTGAAGCCGGGCAACGTCCTCGCCAAGTACCTCCCGGCCCTGCGCAGGGTCGACGGCAGCGACTCGCACGCCGGCCTCGATCCGAACTTCACCAAGGACTGGGCCAAGGCGGCCCAGGACGCGGAGTTCAGGAAGGCCCAGGACCGCGAGCGCGACCGGGTCTACTTCAACCCGTCGGTGCAGCAGGGCAAGGCCGACGGCGTCGGTGTGCTGGGTCAGTTCATGTACTACGACGCCATCGTCATGCACGGTGACGGCACCGACTCCACCAGCTTCCGCAACATCCGCAAGCGCGCCCTGTCCAAGGCCAAGCCCCCGTCCCAGGGCGGCAACGAGACGGCCTGGCTGAACGCCTTCCTCGACGCCCGGGTCTGGGCGATGAAGCAGGAGGAGGCGCACAGCGACACCAGTCGGGTCGACACCGCGCAGCGGGTCTTCCTCAAGAAGGGCAACCTGAACCTCAATACGCCCCTCGACTGGAAGGTCTACGGGGACTCCTTCCACATCGGCTGACGGTCGATCGGCCACTGCGGCCCGGGGCCGAAATCCCCCTTCTGTCCCGGGCCGCGACGGCCCAGGCTGCAGTGAGGTAACGATCCGTGAGCCGGGTGGGCGGGCTCCTGCCCGTCAGGTCCGTGAACGGCCCGGACAATGCGGGGTATTTCGCCGACGGTGCAGGCCCGGTGCGGGACTCGCGCCCCCGTGCGGGCCTGCTGTCCTTCCTGAACGCGGCCCATTTCGTCACGCCTTGTGGTCAAAGGCGATCGGTGGGTTTCAAGTGACGCCAGGTACGCGTGTGTTTGGTCAGAGAACCGAAGGAAAGTGCCCATTCCGGCGGGTTGTGAACTGGCTTGACCGCGCCGTAAAGGGGGCATAAGTTCTGCCCCGGCTTGCTCCAGCAGGACGGGCCGAACCAACCGTCCTCTGGGGGGACCCTCATGAACCACTACACCGATGTCCTGAAGAAGTACGCCGTCTTCTCCGGCCGCGCGCGCCGCCAGGAGTACTGGATGTTCACCCTCTTCCAGGTGGCCGTCGTGATCGTCCTCGCGATCCTGGACGCCGTCATCGGCGCCAACTCGATCATCGTCGGCCTGTACGTCCTCGGCACCCTCGTTCCGACGCTGGCGCTCACCGTCCGTCGTCTGCACGACCTCGGCAAGTCCGGCGCCTGGTACTTCATCGCCTTCGTCCCCTTCATCGGTGGCATCTGGCTGCTCGTCCTGACCGCCACCGCCGGTCAGCCGCAGCCGAACCAGTACGGCCCGGACCCCAAGGTCCTCGCCGCCTGATGTGACGTACGGGCCTGACCAAGGCCCGAATGCCTGAGCGCCGCCCCGGCCGGGAACAGCCGGGGGCGGCGCTCTCGCCATTTCCGGGGCCTGCCGGGGCCCGCGTGACATGCGTCTCCCGGACTGGCGGCAGGGGGCTGTCCTGAGTGGCCCGATCACGAGATATCTTGATGTCGAGCAATGTTGCAGACGAGAGACGCAGACTGTGGAGCGGAGCATCCGGTGACTGACTCGACCATCATCTACACGCACACTGACGAGGCCCCGGCCCTCGCGACGTATTCCTTCCTGCCTGTGGTCCAGGCATACGCGTCGACGGCCGGTGTGAATGTCGAGACCCGTGACATCTCCCTGGCCGGTCGGATCATCGCCGTCTTCCCGGAGTACCTCCAGGAGAGCCAGCGGATCGCCGACGCCCTCGCCGAGCTCGGCGAGCTGGCGAAGACCCCGGAAGCCAACATCATCAAGCTTCCGAACATCTCGGCCTCGATCCCGCAGCTCAAGGCCGCGGTCGCCGAGCTCCAGGGCCAGGGCTACGCCCTCCCGGACTACCCGGACGACCCGAAGACCGACGAGGAGCGCGACATCCGCGCCCGCTACGACAAGGTCAAGGGCAGCGCCGTCAACCCGGTCCTGCGCGAGGGCAACTCCGACCGCCGCGCCCCCGGCTCGGTCAAGAACTACGCCAAGACGCACCCGCACCGCATGGGTGCCTGGGTCCCCGAGTCGAAGACGAACGTCGCCACCATGGGCGAGAACGACTTCCGCTCCACCGAGAAGTCCACCGTCATCGCCGAGGCCGGCACGCTGCGCATCGAGCACGTGGCCGCCGACGGCGCCACGACCGTGCTGCGCGAGTCCGTACCGGTCCTCGCCGGTGAGGTCGTGGACGCGTCCGTCCTGCACGTCGACGCGCTGCGCACCTTCCTCAACGACCAGATCGAGCGTGCCAAGGCCGAGGACGTCCTGTTCTCCGTGCACCTCAAGGCCACGATGATGAAGGTCTCCGACCCGATCATCTTCGGCCACGTGGTCCGCGCCTTCCTCCCGAAGACCTTCGCCCGCTACGGCGAGATCCTCGCCGCCGCCGGCCTGTCGCCCAACGACGGCCTGGGCGGCATCCTGAACGGCCTGGGCGCGCTGCCCGACGGCGACGCGATCAGGGCCTCCATCGACGCCGAGATCGCCGAGGGCCCGGCCCTCGCGATGGTCGACTCCGACAAGGGCATCACCAACCTGCACGTGCCGTCCGACGTCATCGTCGACGCCTCGATGCCGGCCATGATCCGCACCTCCGGCCACATGTGGGGCCCGGACGGCGCCGAGGCCGACACCCTCGCCGTCCTCCCGGACAGCAGCTACGCCGGTGTCTACCAGGTCGTCGTCGACGACTGCCGCGCCCACGGCGCCTTCGACCCGTCCACCATGGGCTCGGTCCCGAACGTCGGTCTCATGGCGCAGAAGGCCGAGGAGTACGGCAGCCACGACAAGACCTTCGAGATCGCCACCGCGGGCACCGTCCGCCTGGTCGACGCCGCGGGCCACACGGTCCTGGAGCAGGAGGTCGCCGCCGGCGACATCTTCCGTGCCTGCCAGACCAAGGACCTGCCGGTCCAGGACTGGGTCAAGCTCGCCGTCACCCGCGCCCGCGCCACCGGTGTCCCGGCCGTCTTCTGGCTGGACGAGACCCGCGCCCACGACGCGCAGCTGATCGCCAAGGTCAAGACCTACCTCGCCGAGCACGACACCGAGGGCCTGACCATCAAGATCCTCTCCCCGGTCGAGGCCACCGCCTTCTCCCTGGAGCGCATCCGCCGCGGCGAGGACACCATCTCGGTGACCGGCAACGTGCTGCGCGACTACCTGACCGACCTCTTCCCGATCCTGGAGCTGGGCACCAGCGCCAAGATGCTGTCGGTCGTCCCGCTGATGAACGGCGGCGGCCTCTTCGAGACGGGCGCCGGCGGCTCCGCCCCGAAGCACGTCCAGCAGCTGGTCAAGGAGAACTACCTGCGCTGGGACAGCCTGGGTGAGTTCTTCGCCCTGGCCGCGAGCTTCGAGCACCTCGCGACCACCACCGGCAACGCCCGCGCTCAGGTGCTGGCCGACACCCTGGACCGCGCGACCGGCACCTTCCTCAACGAGGACAAGTCGCCGAGCCGCAAGCTGGGCGGCATCGACAACCGCGGCAGCCACTTCTACCTCGCCACCTACTGGGCGCAGGAGCTGGCCAAGCAGAGCGACGACGCCGAGCTGGCCACCGCCTTCGAGCCGGTCGCCAAGACGCTGTCGGAGCAGGAGGAGACCATCGTCGCCGAGCTCATCGCGGTGCAGGGCTCCCCGGTCGACATCGGCGGCTACTACCGGCCCGACGCCACGAAGGCCGCGGCGATCATGCGCCCGTCCGCGACCCTCAACCAGGCGCTGGCCCTCCTGGGCTGACGCCCACAGCTCCACCCGCGCGTCGGTGACGACGTGCTCCGCCCCGGTCGGCTCCGTGCCCGGCCGGGGCGGACCCGTGTCCGGCCGGGGCCGCCACGGGGCTGTTGGCCGGGGCGAGGGCACTGCGCTAGCGTTCGGGATCCGTGACCTCCCAGGCGCCCGAGAGGGGCCGGCCGGGACGTCCACCGAGACGCTCTGGGGGTTCCGTGGCACGCCGGTCCGACACGTCCTGCGGCGGCATCGGCTGCGCCGGGCTGCTGCTCGTGCTCTTCGTCCTGCCCACCGTCGGCTATCTGCTGGCCGTGCCGCTGACGCTCCCCGATCTGCTGGCGGAGCAGACGCCGCCGCAGCAGCTGCGCGGCTTCGGCCAGTACCTGATCGTCTATGCCGTACCGGTCCTCGTGGCCCTGCTGCTGGCCCTGTTCGCGGGGCGCCGCCGGGCCGGCGGCCGGTGGCTGGTCCCGGCCCGGGCGGCGGTCCTGCTCGCACTCGTGGCCGCGGCACTGTGGTGGACGGAGAGCAAGGTCGGGGACCACCCGGCGTGGAACCTCCGCGCCACGGCCGAGAGCATGGCCGCCGGACTGGTGGCGCTCGCCTTCGTCGTCGCGGTCCGCCGGTGGGACGCCTCCCGCGGCGGCCCGGTCACCACCGTCGGTGCGCCCCGGCCGGCGCCGGGGGAGATCTGGCTGGCCATGGTGCCGCTGCGCGAGGACCCGGCACGGCAGCTGCGGCACTACTGCGTGGTGCTGGCCGTCCACCCCGGCCACGCCGAGGTCGCCCAGATCACCACCAAGGACAAGGACGGGCGCACCGACCACATCCGGATGCCGAACGACGGCTGGGACAAGGCCTCCGGCCGCGCCCACTGGGTGGAGTTCGGCCGTCCGCCGCGCCGCGTCGACTACGGGATGTTCCTCAGGTCCCGGCCGCAGGGACGTTGCCCCGCCCCGGTGTGGCGACAGCTCAGCCGGCAGCTGGGCTGAGGCCGGGGACCACGTCCGCGGCCACCCGGAAGCCGATGTTCCCGGCGGAGCTGTCGGGGGTGTTGCGGGTACGGGCCGCGACCCGGTAGCGGTTGCAGTACGAGCCGTGGCACATGTGGGAGCCGCCGCGCATGGCCCGCTCCGGGCCGGCGGGCGAGAAGCGGTCGGCTGACCACTCCCACACGTTGCCGACCGTCTGGTGCAGGCCGTACCCGTTGGGCCGGAACGACCGGACCGGCGCGGTGCCCGCGTACCCGTCGGCCCGGGTGTTGCGGACGGGGAAGTCGCCGTTCCAGATGTTGCACATGTCCTGCCACCGCCGGCGAGACGGCGGCGAGTTCGGCGGTGAGGAAGCCCGCGAAGACGAAGCTGAAGCCGAAGGACTCCGCCTCCGTGGCGCGTTCCGGGGGCGTGCTCGTGGGCCCGCTCGCGAAGGGCCTCCTGAGCTGCGGGGAAGGGAACGTACGCACGGGGGTTCTCGGCGGAGCTCGCGCACCGACGAAATCCGCAGGTCAGACCCTAGAGCCGGGGTGTGGCAGCGCCATGGCGGGGTTGTGGCGGCTCCATGGCAGCGGTGTGCCGCGCACGTAACGGGTCCGGGGCCCCACGACGGACGAGGGCCGGTCAGAGCCGGTGGATCCGCTCCTGCTCGAAGGCGAGCGGGGACCGCCCGGCGGCCAGGATCCGCAGCCCCGGGGCCACGGCCAGCACTTTCCGCAGCCAGGCCAGGGCGTCCGGGCCGAGCTGCTCCGCGCCGTCCAGGACGAGCAGTATGTCCCGCTCGGCCAGCCAGGAGGCGGTGTCGGTCCTCCCGCACGCCGGTTCCGCCATGCCGGGCGCGGAGCCCAGTTCGGCCGTCAGTTCGCGGACGCCGTAGCCGCCGTGGAGCGGGTCCATGGCGACGAGGGCCACCCCGTCGTAGAAGTTGGAGGCGATCCGCCGCGCGATCTCCCGTACCAGCAGGCTCCGCGGCTCGCGGAACGCTCCCGCCACGGTCAGGACGCGCCCCCGCCGCACGGCGGTGAGCAGCCGGGACATCTCGGCGGACGTCGCCGGCAGCATCGCGGTCGACCCCTTTTCCCTCATCGGCCCGGCTTCCCCCATGGCCCCGGATTTCCTCATCGGCACGATGCCCCCATTGCATGCGTGACCAGGTGCGGCAAGAGGGTGTTTTTTTCTGGCCGCGTGACGACGATTATGCGCCACTAACGACACAAGGCTAGGGGAATGTCGCATTCCGAAGAACGGCTTCGCTGCGGCCCAGGTGGGGGCTCCGCACGCGTCGCCGGACGGCCTGCGTAGTTCCCGTGGTCCCTGTGACGTACGTACCGGGACCCTGGTTCCTGCGAACGGTTGTCCGGAAGCCGGTATTGGGCTCTACTGCTGTCCAGCCCCTCCTCGGGGCATATTCGCGGGAGGGACCAGAATGACAGCGGACCGGCGAACGGACCGGCGAGCACAGCGCCGTGCGGCACGACGGGTGGGGAGCGGGCCGGTCTCGCACCGGCGTCGGCCGGCCTTCCGCGGTCGCCGGCCGCTGCTCGCCGTGCTGCTCTCCGCCTTCTTCCTGGTCGGGGTCTGGGCTGCCACCGGAACGGCCTGGGACCCCCTCGGCGGAGCGTCCGTGGAAGGGGCTTCGGCTCCGGGCGGCCTTCCTGCGGGCAGCGGGCCCGATGCCGCCCCCGGCGCCTCCGGTGCGGCCACCGCGTCACCCACCCCGCCCCCGGCCCCCACCAAGGGCGCCGCCGCCAAGGGCAATCCCAAGGGCGCGGTGGACTCCGGCGCCGAACGCCCCACCGGCGCCCTGCCCTTCGACATGCCCCAGCCGGCCGCCCTGCGCTCCGGCGCGGCGGGCAAGAAGCTGGTGTTCGCCCACTACTTCACCCCGTACCCGCTCTCCCTCGACAACGCGGCCGCGGACCGGGACTACTACACCCGCAACTACCTCGACCCCGACGGCGAGAGCGGAAAGCACGGGAGGTACGGCGGCCTGCTGCGCGACCGTCCGCTGCCCGTCACCCCGAAGGGCGGGGACTGGGAGTACGCCAACCTCCAGCAGGAGGTGCGCACGGCCCGTGCGGCGGGCATCGACGGCTTCACCCTCGACCTGCTCTCCCTCTCCGGCAAGAACTGGGACCGCTCCAACCTGCTGATGGCAGCGGCCCGTTCCGTGGACCCGGCGTTCAAGATCATGCTGATGCCGGACATGACCTCGCTGAAGACCGACGACCCCGCGGTGCTCGCCGAAGCGCTCGCCACGCTCGCCGACGCCTCGGCCGCGCACCGGCTCCCCGACGGCCGCCTCGTGGTCTCCCCCTTCAAGGCGGAGGAGAAGAGCGTGGCCTGGTGGACCGAGGTCATCGGCCTCCTGAAGTCCAGGCACGGCATCCGCACCGCCTTCGTCCCGCTCTTCCTCGACTTCGGCGCCCACAGCGGCGAGTTCGCCCCGATCAGCCACGGGTTCTCCGAATGGGGCAGCCGCAGCTACGTCGGCCAGGAGAGCTCCACGCGCGACGTCCAGCGGGCCCACGGGATGGGCAAGATCTGGATGCAGCCCGTGTCGGTCCAGGACGCGCGCCCCAACCAGGGCATCTACGACGAGGCGGGCAACACCGCGACCCTGCGCTCCACCTGGACGCACGCCATCGAGGACGGCGCGGACTGGGTGCAGCTCACCACCTGGAACGACTACTCGGAGGGCAGCCAGTTCGCACCCTCCCTGCACAACGGCTACGCGTACCTGGACCTGACCTCGTACTACCTGTCCAGGTTCAAGACGGGCAGCTGGCCGAAGATCGTCCGGGACACGCTCTACCTCTCGGCGCGCACGCAGTTCGCCGACGCCGACCCGACGGGCGACCAGTCGCTGGTGATGTCGCTCCGCAGGGGGAGCGCCGCCCCCCGGGACAAGGTGGAGGTGCTGAGCTTCCTCACCGGCCCCGGATCGGTCCGCACCACCGTCGGGACGGCCGAGGGCAGCCACGAGGCCCCCGCCGGGATCCACTCGCAGCTGCTCCCGCTGAAGCCGGGCACCAGCTCGGCGCAGGTCGTCCGCGGCGGGAAGGGCGGGGTGCGGGTGGACCTGCCGTACCGGGTGGACCACCAGGTGGAGGTGCAGGACCTCCAGTACTACGCGGCCACCAGCGGACGGGACTCGTAGGTCGGGGTCGGGGCCGCGCCGGGCGCAGGGGTCCGGCCTGGGGCCGGGGTCCGGCCCGGGGCCGGGGTCCGGCCGGGCGCCGGGGCGGTCAGCCGGCCGGAGGGGTGAATTCCGGCTGGTCGAGCAGGCGCAGCCAGCTGCCGTCGGGCTGGCGCCGGACGACCTGCGTGCGGGCCCCGGAACCGTCCTTCGGCGGGGTGGAGGTGAGCGCGATGTCGCCGACGACCAGCGTCGGCAGCGGCTCCTCCGGCTCGAACACCGGGCGGTGGGCCAGCACCTGCTCCCACAGGGCCCGGATCGCCCTGCGGCCCACCGTCCGCTCCCCGGGCGGGTACGCCAGCACCGCGTCCTCCTCGTAGAGCGCGGCGACCCCCGCCGCGTCCCCGGCGTTGGAACGCTCGACGAACAGGCGGGTGATGTCCTCGGGCCGCATCGCCTTCTCGAACACGACTTCCTCCATGGGTGTGCGTCGCGCTTCGTGCCTCCCAGCCTGATCCCCCGGCATTCAGAAGTCCAACAGATGGATCTTCTGGTAACTAGAATCTCCAGTCATGGAACTGAGGCAGCTCGAATACTTCGTCGCCGTCGCCGAGGAGCAGAACTTCACCCGGGCGGCCGAGCGGGTGCACATCAGCCAGTCCGGGGTCAGCGCGCAGATCCGCCGGCTGGAGCGGGAGCTGGGCGCCGAGCTGTTCGACCGCTCGGCCCGCACCGCGACCCTCACCGCCGCCGGAGCCGCCGCACTCGCCCCCGCACGGGCCGCGCTCGCCGCCGCCGAGGCGGTCGGCCAGGCGGTCGGGGACGTGGCGGGCGTCATCCGGGGCCGGATCACGGTCGGCATGGTCCTCGGCTGCACCGTCACCCCGCTGTTCGACGCCCTCGCCGCCTTCCACCGGGCCCATCCCGGCGTGGAGATCGCCCTGTTGGAGGAGAACTCCGACCGGCTCGTCCAGGGGGTCCGCACCGGCACGATCGATGTGGCCCTCATCGGAACGGCGACCGCCGCCCCCGCCGGGCTGGAGGCCCTCACGATCGTCAGCGAGCGGCTCGTCGTCGCCGTCCCGCCCGGCCACCCGCTGACGCACCGGCCCCGGGTCACCCTGCGCGACCTGGGCGACCACCCGGTCATCTGCATGCCCGCCGGCACCGGTCTGCGCGCTGTCTTCGACCAGGCCTGCGCCGCACAGCACCTGCGGCCCGCGATCGCGCTGCAGGCCGGGGCCGCGGACGCGATGGCCGACCTCGCCGCGCGCGGGCTGGGCGTCGCCGTCCTCAGCGAGTCCATGGCCGACGCCTACCGCGACCGGCTCACGGCCCGCGTCATCGACGACGTCGACGCCCCCGCCCTGCTCTGCCTGGTCTGGCGCACCGAGCACGGCCCCGCCGTGCGCGAGCTGCTCGCGTACGGGAGCCGCGCCTTCGGCGGCGCCCTACCGGAGCCGGCGGTGGCGGGGGATGATCCGGAGGACAGTCGCGCCGCATCCCCGGAGGAGCAGTGACCGAGCCGATACGTCCCGCCGGATCCGCCCACGAGTTCCCCGGCGGGCCCGCCCTGTTCCGCCTGGACCCCCGCGTCGCCCACCTGAACCACGGCTCCTTCGGCGCGGTGCCCGTCCCCGTCCAGGAGGCCCAGGCCGAGCTCCGCGCCGAGGTCCACGCCGACCCCGACGCCTTCTTCATCGCCGTCCCGGACCGCCTCGCCGGGGCCCGTAACCGGATCGCCGGGCACCTCGGCGCCGACCCCGACGGCATCGCCTTCATCGCCAACGCCACCGAGGGCGCCAACCTCGCCCTCGACGCCGTCCCGCTCGCCGACGGCGACGAGATCCTGGTCACCGACCACGGCTACGGCACCGTCGTCGCGGCCGCCGCCCGCCGCGCCCCGGTCACCACCGTCGCCCTCGATCCCCACCTGCCGGACGAGGACGCCGTACGGGAGACCGTGCTGGCCGCGCTGACCCCCCGTACGCGGGTGGCCGTACTCGACCACGTCAGCTCGCCCACCGCCCGGATCATCGCCTCCCCCCGGCTCCTCGCCGATCTGCGCGCACGCGGGGTCACCACCGTCGTCGACGGGGCCCACGCCCTCGGCATGCTCGCCGACCCCCTCGCGGGCGGCGCCGACTTCTGGTTCGGCAACCTCCACAAGTGGGGCTACGCGCCCTCCGGCAGCGCGGTCCTGGCCGTGGCCCCGCAGTACCGCCGCCGGATCCGGGCGCTCGTACCGTCCTGGGAGGACCAGCACGGATTCCCGCGTTCCGTCGAGAACCGCGCCACCGCCGACTACACCGGCTGGCTCGCCGCCCCCGACGGGCTGGACCTGCTCGAACGGCTCGACGCGGCCAAGGTCCGGGCCCACAACAGCGCGCTGGCCGCCCACGGGGCGGCCCTGCTCGCCGAGCTTCCCGGGCTCACCGCGCTCCCGCACGGCGAGGGCCTCGCGATGCGCACCCTGCGCCTGCCGGCCGGCGTCGCCGAGACCCCGGAGCGGGCCCGTGAGCTGCGCGAGCGGATCGCGGCCGAGCAGGGCATCCGGGTGCTGACCTGGCCCTGGCCGGGCGGCGGCGGCATCCGCGTCTGCGGCCAGATCTACAACCGCCCCGAGGAGTACGAACGCCTCGCCGCCGTCCTCCCGTCGTACCTCGGCCGGTCCTAGACGTGCCCGTCGGCGCGCCGCACCTCAGCTGCGCCTGAGCAGGTACGTGTCCATGATCCAGCCCTTGCGGGCCCGGGCCTCGGTGCGCAGCTCCTCGATGCGGCCGGAGACCTCCGCGAGCCTGCCCTGGACCAGGATCTCGTCCGGGGTGCCGACGTAGGCTCCCCAGTAGATGTAGAGGTCCTTGTCCAGGTGGGCGGTGAAGGCGTGCCGCGCGTCCAGCATGACCACCACGTCGTCCACGTCGTCCGGCCAGCCCTCGGCCAGCCGGCGGCCGGTGGTGATCTGGACGGGGCGTCCGACCCGGTTCAGGTTCGTCCGGTGCCGCGCCAGCAGCGCCGAGATGGAGCTGATGCCGGGTACGACCTCGTGCTCGAAGGGCACCCGGCCGCGCTCCAGCACCTCGTCGAGGATCGCGAGCGTGGAGTCGTAGAGGGAGGGATCGCCCCAGACCAGGAACGCCCCGGTCTCGCCGTCCGCCAGGTCCTCCGCGATGAACCGCTCGAAGAGCTCGGCCCGCGCGCTGCGCCAGCCGTCCACCGTCGGGGTGTACTCGGCGGGCGCCCGGTCCCGGTCCGGGTCGCGGCCCTCCACCAGCCGGTGGCCGGGGCGGGCGTGCGCGTCGAGCATCGCGCGCCGCAGCCCGGTCAGATCCGCCTTCTCCTCGCCCTTCTCCAGGATGAGGAATGCGTCCGCCGCGCCGATCGCCCTGACCGCCTGGAGGGTCAGATGGTCCGGGTCGCCTGCGCCTATGCCGATCACTGAGAACTTCTTCACCGGGCTATTGTGCCCATCATGCGAGCCGCCCTGTTCGTCACCTGCGTCAATGACGCGCTGTACCCGCGAACCGGCATCGCCGTCGTACGCCTCCTGGAGCGGCTCGGCGTCGACGTGGACTTCCCGGCGGCCCAGAGCTGCTGCGGGCAGCCGCAGTACAACACCGGCTACCGGTACGAGACCGAACCGCTGCTGCGGCGTACCGCGCGGGCCTTCGACGGCTACCCGTACGTGGTCACCCCGTCCGGATCCTGCGCCGCGATGATCCGCGAGCACTACCCGCGCATCGGCCGGAAGGCGGCGGAGGAGGGGCGGGGCGGCGAGCTCGCCGCGGCGGCCGCCTCGCTCGCGCCGCGCGTGTACGAGCTGACCGAGTTCCTGGTGGACGTGCTGGGGGTGACCGACGTCGGCGCGTACTTTCCGCACACCGTCACCTACCACCCCTCCTGTCACGGTCTGCGCGCGCTGGGGCTCGGGGACCGGCCGCGGCGGCTGCTGGCCGCGGTCAAGGGCCTCGACCTGGTCGAACTGCCGGGCGCCGAGGAGTGCTGCGGCTTCGGCGGCACCTTCGCCGTCAAGAACCTGGACGTGTCCACCGCGATGGGCGCCGACAAGATCGCGGCCGCGGCCGGCACCGGCGCCCGGGTCCTGTGCGGCGCCGACAACTCGTGCCTCGCCCACCTCGACGGCCTGCTGCGCCGCGCGGACAGCCCGATGCGCACCCTGCACCTCGCCGAGATCCTGGCCGCGACCGAGGAGGAACCGCTGCCGTGACCGGTACCCACCTGGGCATGCCCGCCTTCCCCGCCGTCGCGCCCGCCTTCCCCGCCGCCGCGCGGGAGGCCGTACGGGACGAGGTGCTGCGCGCCAACCTGCGGCACGCCACGCACACCATCCGCGACAAACGCCGGCGGGCCGTCGCCGAGCTGGCGGACTGGGACCGCCTGCGTGCCGCGGGCAAGGCGGTCAAGGACCACACCCTCCGCCATCTCGACCGCTACCTGCTGCAGTTGGATGCGGCGGTCACCGCCGCCGGCGGCACCGTCCACTGGGCCGCCGACGCCGACGAGGCCAACCGGATCGTCACGGACCTGGTCCGCGCGACCGGCGAGCGCGAGGTCGTCAAGGTCAAGTCCATGGCCACGCAGGAGATCGGACTCAACGAGGCCCTGGAGGAAGCCGGGATCGCCGCCTACGAGACCGACCTCGCCGAGCTCATCGTGCAGCTCGGCCACGACCGGCCGTCCCACATCCTGGTCCCGGCCATCCACCGCAACCGGGCCGAGATCCGCGACATCTTCCGTGCGGAGATGGGCGGTTGGGGCCGGCCGGCGCCCGAACCGCTCGGCGACGATCCACGGGAACTGGCCGAGGCGGCGCGCCTGCACCTGCGCGAGAAGTTCCTGCGCGCCAAGGTCGCGGTGTCCGGAGCCAACTTCATGGTCGCCGAGACCGGCACCATGGTCGTCTTCGAGTCCGAGGGGAACGGCCGGATGTGCCTGACCCTGCCCGAGACCCTGATCTCGGTCGTGGGCATCGAGAAGGTCGTCCCGACCTTCCGCGACCTGGAGATCTTCCTCCAGACCCTGCCGCGCTCCTCCACGGCCGAGCGGATGAACCCGTACACGACGATGTGGACCGGCACGACGGACGGCGACGGCCCCTCCGCCTTCCACCTCGTCCTCCTCGACAACGGCCGTACCGACACCCTCGCCGACCCGACCGGCCGGCAGGCCCTGCGCTGCATCCGCTGCTCCGCCTGCCTCAACGTCTGCCCCGTCTACGAACGCGCCGGCGGCCACGCCTACGGCTCCGTCTACCCCGGGCCGATCGGCGCGATCCTCAGCCCCCAACTCCGCGGCACCGGTAGCGCGATCGACGCCTCGCTGCCCTACGCGTCCACCCTGTGCGGGGCCTGCTACGAGGTCTGCCCGGTCGCCATCGACATCCCCGAGGTCCTCGTCCACCTCCGCGAACGGGTGGCCCAGGGCGGCCCCGTGACCCGCGGCGGCGTCCGCGTCACGCTCCGCCCCGCGGACGGCCGCACCGCCGAACGGGCCGCCATGCGCGCCGCCCGGCTGCTCCTGGACCGCCCCGGGGCCCTGCGCGCCGCGGAGCGGCTGCTGGCACGGGCCCGGCGCCTGGCGCCCCGTACGCTCCCCGGAGCCGGGCGGGGCTGGACCGACAGCCGCGAACTTCCCACCGTGGCCGCGGAGTCCTTCCGCGACTGGTGGGCCCGGGAACGGAGCGACCCGCGATGAGCAGCAAGGACCGCATCCTGGGCCGGATCCGCCGGGCACTGCGCGACGACGCCCCCGCGGTGGAGGTCCCCCGCGACTACCTCCACGCCCACGGCTCCCGCACCCCGGCGGAGCGGGTGGACCTGCTGGCCGCCCACCTCGCCGAGTACCGCGCCGTGGTCCATCGCACGGACGAGGCGGGCCTGCCCCCGCTGATCGCGCGGCTCCTCGCCGAACGGGGCGCCCGGTCGGTGCTCGTCCCGCCGGGCCTGCCCCCGCACTGGCTCCCGGCCGGCGGCCCCACCAGCGTCCCGGACCGGGCGGGATCCACCCCCGCCGAACTGGACCGGGTCGACAGCGTGCTCACCGGCTGCGCCCTGGCCGTCGCCGAGACCGGCACGATCGTCCTGGACGGCGGCCCGGACCAGGGCCGGCGGCGCATCACCCTGATCCCGGACCACCACATCTGCGTGGTCCGCGTCCCGGACCAGGTGGTGGACTCCGTACCGCAGGCCCTGCCGCTCCTCGACCCGACCCGCCCGCTGACCTGGATCTCGGGCCCCTCCGCCACCAGCGACATCGAACTGGACCGGGTGGAGGGGGTGCACGGCCCCCGCACCCTGGAGGTGGTCCTCCTGGGCACACAATGAGGGCATGCCATCCCACATCGCCCTCACGGCACTCCTCGTCCGTGACTACGACGAGGCCATCGACTTCTACACGCGCGCCCTCGGTTTCGACCTCGCCGAGGACAACGCCCGCCCGGACGGCTCCCGCTGGGTCGTGGTCCGCCCGCCCGGCGCCACCGAATCCGCCCTCCTGCTGGCCCGCGCCAAGGACGAGGCCCAGCGCTCCCGGGTCGGCGACCAGACGGGCGGCCGCGTCGGCCACTTCCTGTACACCGACGACTTCGCCCGCGACCACGCCCGGATGACCGCCGAGGGCGTCCACTTCCTGGAGGAGCCGCGCCACGAGCCGTACGGCTCCGTCGCCGTGTTCGAAGACCTGTACGGCAACCGCTGGGACCTGCTACAGCCCGCCGCGGGCTAGCCGGGGAGCCTCCCGTACGGGGTCGACCGGCGGGCCGCCGGCCTCGACCCGGCCGGCCAGCTCCCCGGCCCACCGCACCAGGCCGGGCACGTCGACCCCGTACGGACCCCCGTCCAGCCCCTCGATGGCGGCAGCCCCTCGCCGCAGCAGCCGGGCCCCGCCGACCGCGTTGCCGCGCGCGGCGTGCGTCAAGCCGACGGCGAGCTGCGCGAGCCCCCTCCAGAGCGGCGCCGCCGCCGCGGGCCCGGACTTCCAGGCGTCCTCGAACACCTCGTGCGCGTGGAACGGCATCCCGGCATCCAGCAACCGCTGCGCCTCGCGCACGGTCTCCCCGGCCGACCGCACCACCCCCTCGGGCTGCCGCTCCACGCCGGCCGCCCCGTACGCCAGCGGCCGCCCCAAACCGTCCCGCGGCCGCGCACTCCGCGCCCGCCCGTCAAGGTCCCGATCCCGTGCGTTCACCACCCCATCCTCCCTCCCGTCGATTACCGGTGCATGCACACCCCTCTGCGTGGGGTAATGTTCTGCATGTGCCGCCGAGCACGGGGAAACCCCAGGTCGCAGGCACAACGGGACGTGGCGCAGCTTGGTAGCGCACTTGACTGGGGGTCAAGGGGTCGCAGGTTCAAATCCTGTCGTCCCGACTCGAAAGAGTCGTACACGAAGGGGCTGTTTCGGAGGAATCCGAAACAGCCCCTTCATCGTTTCCAGGTCCGCTGGTGAGGGCTGCGTGGCCCGGCGGCAACCGCGTGTGGAGCACGGCATCGTGGCTTGATCCGATCGGCGCCCCCTCTGTGAGCACAGTCAAAGCAGGAGATCGCGCTGTGTTGTCGCCGGTCATCAGGGAGGCAATACTGTGAGCGCGGCAGCCCCCGCCGTTGCGGAATCCAATCTTCAAGGAAGGTTCCATGGCCGAGCACGACGAACCGGTGACGTTGACACTGGCCGGAATTGCGCGGCTCGCGGGTGTGGGGCGGGCTGCCGTGAGCAACTGGCGGCGCCGGCACGATGATTTCCCGACTCCGGTGGGAGGCAGTGATGCGAGCCCGCAGTTCTCTCTCGATGACGTCGAGGCATGGCTGATCCGCAACGGCAAGGTGGACGAGTCGTCCGCCGGCTGGGAGCGGCTGTGGCCGAGGATCGAAGACCTGGGTGACAAGGACCGGATGGGCCTGGTCGTGGCCGCGGTCGGGGAGCGGCTCGCCGGGGTGGACGTTCCGGATGCGGTGGCCCCTTCCCGTCTCACTGCAGGTGAACGCGCACTGGTGGAGGAGGCGCTGCGTCTGGCGTCCCGAGACGGGTCGTCAGCAGGATTCGGCGAACTCCTGGAACGCTGGCTCTCCACCCATGTGAGACAGGTCGTGGTCACCCCGTCCCGGCTCGGCGACACGATGGCGGCCGTCGCCGCGGAGCTGCGCGGAGACGCGGGCGTGGGACACGTCGTGGACCCGGCCTGCGGTGTGGGTGGTTTGCTCTCGGCAGCCGTGCGCCGTTGGGGTACGCGGCCGGGGATGCTGCTCACCGGGGTCGAGGCCGACCCCGTCCTCGCCGGTCTCGCGCGGGCCCGCCTGGCTCTGGAGCTGCCCCGACCGGGTAGTGAAGTCGTCCCTGCCGACACTTTGCGGTGCCCGCCCCGTCTGAGGGCGCCAGCCGATGTGGTGCTCTGCACCCCCCCGTCGAACGAGCGTGAATGGGGGCACAGCGAGCTGGCCACAGATCGACGGTGGCAGTTCGGGCAACCGCCGCGTACCGAGTCCGAATTGGCCTGGGTGCAGCACATCCTCTCCGACCTTGGTGAGGGCGGGGTGGCCGTGGTGCTGCTTCCTCCGGCCGTGGCGTCACGCCGTGCGGGTCGGCGCATCAGGGCTGCCCTGCTCAGGGCCGGCGCAGTGCGGGGAGTCGTGGCCCTGCCCGTCGGTGCGGCTTCCCCCTACGGAGTGGGCCTGCATCTGTGGCTCCTGGCGGCTCCGCCGGCACGGGGCACGGATGCCCCGGTGGTCTTCGTCGACGCGGCGGACTGCCGGACCACTTCGACCGGTGGCCGCTCGGCACTCATCGACTGGGATGTGGTTCTGGAGCGCTGCCTGGCCGCGCTGCGGGGTGACGACGCCGAGCGGACGGCCCGCGTGCCGCTGGTCGAGCTGCTTGGAGACGAAACCGATCTGACGCCCGCGCGACAGGTCCCGGCCGAGCGCGAGGTCTCGGCCGTCGACCTGCGCCGGATGTGGACCGAGTTCGACTCGGCGGTCGCGAAGCTGAAGGACGTGGACGTGTCACTGCGCCCGCTCACAGGAGCCGACGCGGCACAGGAGCCGCTGTCCGTGACCGTGGCGGAGCTGGAGCGAAGCGGCGCGGTGGCCGTCACCCCCGGAATCGCTCCAACGCCGGACGAGGTGCAAAGAGGGCGTCTGAAGCCACGGGAGGGGGTGGTGGAGCTCCTCTCCGCTCCGACTCAGGCCGCGGAAGGTGCCAGGGACCACGAGTGGTTGGACGCGGATGCCGCGTACCGGCTGGAATGTGAAGGAAAGGCTGTTCTCACGCGGTTCGGTGACGTGGTCGTGGTCGTTACCCCGTTCGGATTCGATGCCTGGGTCGAGACGGGCGCTCCTCGTCTCCTTGGTCCTCATCTGTACCGCCTGAGGGGTGCGCCGGACCTGTTGAACCCCTTCTTCCTCGCGGCGTGCCTCCGGGTTCCGGCCAACGCACGCCGGGCAGGAACCCACGCGTCGGTCTCCTCGCGCATCGACGTGCGGCGACTGCGGGTGCTGCGGCTGCCGTTGGAGGAGCAGCAGACGCTCGGCGACGTGCACCGTCGACTGGAATCCTTCGAGAAGAGCCTCGCAGAGCTCGGCGTGGTGGGCGGCCGGCTGAGCGGGGCCCTCGCCGGGCTGCTGGCGGGCGGGCGTCTACGCCTTCCGTGAAGCCGGCGGGCGCGGACGCCCACCGGCCCCCGGTAGGGTTCAGAGGGTGCGCAGCCAGCCGGACCAGTGGGTCACCGTGTCCGGATCTGCGTCCCCTCGTTCGTCGAGGTCCGCGCCGAGTTCGACGCAGCGTTCCACCAGTTCGGCAGGGGCGGTCCGGCCCATGGTGACGAGGTCGCGGCACACTTCGACCCAGGCATCGAGCACCGCGGCGCCCTGTCCTTCCTCGGAGAGCCGGCACTCCGCCGCTCCGAGACGCGCCGCCAGGGCGGTCGGGAACAGCTGGGACCCGTGGGAGACCGTTGCCGTGAGCCGCTCGACGGTGCGGTAGCGGGAACCGGCCGTCATTATGTCCCCGATGATGCGGGCGCCGTTCGCGCACGTCAGAACCGCCTCCAGTGCCTCGAGGTCGTCCTCGCCCCACTTGCGGCGGGCTCGGTCGAGGAGGGTTGCGAGGTGGCGCGTGTGGTCCCCGGGCTCGCCCCGGCGCACTTCCTCCGCTGCCGCGTCCAGGGTGGAGCGCAACTCGGAACGCGTCAGCTGTCCGGGCGCCTGCCTTCGCACGGAGGGCCGGGCCGATGTGCGGGTCTGTGCGGCGGGCACGGTGAGGGCGGCGGCCGCGCCTCCCTCCCGGAAGGGCAGAGTGGGATCGGGCGACAGGAGCGGGGTCGGCGGCAGCGTTCCGAACCGGGGCAGGCTGGGCGCGAGCACCTCCGCCACCTCGTGCGCGGTCGGCCGCAGGGACGGGTTCTTGTCGAGCATCCGGGCCACCAGGTCGTCCACTTCCGGGGGCACACCCTCGGGCACGAGGTCGGACAGCCGGGGAGCGGTGTCCTCGCAGTGCTGCCGCTCCAGAGTGTAGCCGACGCCGTCGCTCTCGAACACCAGTCGGCCGGTGACGAGTTGGAAGAAGGTGCACGCCGCCCCGTACAGGTCGGCAGCAGGTCCGGGGTTCCGTTCACCCTGGATGATCTCGGGAGCCTTGTATCCGGAGCTGCCGGGCGTGCGGCCGCCTTCGGTGTGCCGGGTCGCCCCCGGCGTGAGCGGGAGGGCGATGCCGAAGTCGACGAGGAAGACCTCACCCTTCTCGCTGAGCAGGATGTTCAGCGGCTTGACGTCCCGGTGTACGACATCGCACGCGTGGACCCGGGTGAGGATCTGTACGAGCTGGAAGAGGACGCAGACCGAGGCGGTGAACGACGGGCGGTTGGCCCGCAGGAACCGGTAGAGGTCCATGCCGTCCACGAATTCCGTGACGAGGTAGGGGCGGGGGCCGGTCAATTCCTGGGCGATGTGGGCGGGTACGCCCCGGCCGCCCAGACGGAGGTGCATGTCGCACTCCCGGGAGAAGCGCCGGAGGTCTCCCGCGTTGGGCCTGCGGCGGATCGTGGCGCCGCTTTCGTCCTGCCCGCTCGGTGAGAGGAACTTCACCGCCACCACAGTCGAGTCGAACAGGTCGACGCCGCGGTAGACCTCGCCCATCCCGCCGCTCCGAGGCCCTCCGGAGATCTCGAACCTGTCGCCCAGCAGCCATGACGACTGATCCGCCGGTACGTCCATCGGCCGCACGTCTCCTCCTCGGTGCCAGTGCGGTGACGCATGCGAGCGATGCGCCTGTCCGGAAGCAAGAGTATAGACGTGTGGCGGGAGAGTTCACGAGATTGGGACTTGACTGTGTTCACAACATGCAAGACTCTTCTCGTGTCCATCCTTACGGGAGGAGTCCGCTGTGCCGACGTGGCAGAAACCGCCGGGAGTGACCGGAGACAGTGAGTTGGTCCGGGTCGGGCTTCCCGTGCTCAGACAGGAGGAAGGGGCCTGCTCCCTCATGCGGGCGCTGAAGGCCCGTCCGCGGCTCCGGTCGGCTGCGGACGGGTGGCGCACCTCGCCCGTCGTGGAATTCGGGTTCAGCGCATGGGAAACCCACGTGGATGCCGTGGAGTTCCCCGGCACGCCGGGCGGCCGTCGGGGGAGCGCGATCGTCACCCCCGCGCACCGGGCATGGGGTCGGGAAGCGGCCGCCACCTACCTGGCCGCCCGAAAGCGCTTCCTTCGGGAGCAGGAGGAGGCAGGGCTCCCGCCGACGATTCCCGTCCAGGAGCGCTGGGTTGCCTCCAGGGTCGCAGATGTGCCGGGAGTTCGAAGGTACGAGCTCGAAGTGTGGGGGCGGCAGTACGCCACGCCCGACGGTTCGGTCCGCGAGCTGTGGCTGCCCCAGCTCGGCGCGCTGCGGCCGAACCGCCCGCTGGCCGAACTCGCTGCGGCAGCAGGTGCGCTGGTCTACGGGGTGCCCTCTCACACGGATCGGTACACGGCGGAGCGGACTGCGATGCACACCGGCAACGCCGCCCCCGCCCGGGTGCGGATCATCGGCGTCGGACTCGGTGACGGAGAGACCTCCGTCCTCCGCGCCGAGGAGAGCGGGGTCCCTGCGGACTGGACGGACGACGAGGCCCGGGAACTCTTTCAGCGGCAGGCCGCCCACCGAGTCACCCCGGCGACCTCGGGTACCGGTCGCCGCCCGGGCGCGGACTGCGCCGACTGCAAGGCGCTGGCGTCCTGTTCCACGCTGAAGCGGGTGCCCGGCCTGCTGGGCGTTCCGCACAGCTCGCCGGGCCGAAAACGCCGTACTGTTTCCGTCTCGGACCTGCGCGCCTATCGCGACTGTCCTTCCCGCTACCACCTCACGAGGGTCCTGAGGCTCCGCGAGCTCAGGGTGGAGAGCGAAGCGATCCGCCGAGGCAGGGCGGTGGACGCCTGGCTCAACGCCCGCCATGCCGACCCTCTACGGGTGCCGTGCCGATACACCCCGCTGCCTGAATCGCTGCCCGGCCTGCAGGGTGACGAGCTCGCCCCGGCACTCGCCATGCTCGAACGGCATCGGGGTCGGTGCCCCTTCGACAGGATCGGTACGCACGACACCTGCAGTCCGCAGCACCGCATCACCGTGTACGACCCGGCGGCCGACGTGGTGGTCCTGGCCGACTGCGACCTCGTTTACACCGAACGCGGTGGCGTGGTGATCCGTGAGACCAAGACCGGCGCGCACCGCTATTGCGCGAGCGGCGAACTGATGGAGCGCTACCCCCAGCTGGCCCTCGCCGTCCTCTTCGTGGCCGCCGGGACATTGACCGGTGATCCGCGGCGTTCGCGCATCGAGCTCGAGACCCTGCGCCCGGACGGCTCCGCCGAGGAGGAACTGGATCCGTTCGATCCGGTGACGGTCGAGCAGGCCCGACGTGTCCTTCGCGATCTGGCAGCCCCTTGGGTCGCCGCCGTCGACTACCCCGAAGCCCCTCGTACCGGATACGACTGCGGAAACTGCGAGGCGAGCAAGTGGTGCGCCACCGGTCGGGCGCGCCTGAGCGAGGAGGCCCGGTGAACGGCACGAGAGCGCAGCGGGCCCAGGACGGCGCCGGCACCGTCGGAAGGACGGACCGGATCGACTCGTGGTCGGCCCACCAGGGGGAGCCGCTGCTCCGGACCCTGGCCCAGGCCCTGTGCGTACTGGAGCGCGAGTCCGGACTGGACCGCTTCACCCTGCCCTACCCGGCGGTCGCCCAGCATGCCCTGGACCGGACCGCCGTCGCCTGCCTACTCGCAGACGAGCGCCCGCCTGCCTCGCTCGGGGAGCTGGTGGCGCGTTGCCAGCAGATCCCCCTGGAGGACTGGCCCCTGAGGCTTCCGGAGGGGACCGTCGGGCCCGGCGATCTCCTCGTCGACCCCCGCTCGGGGCGGCCCACCGAGCTGTGCCACGAGTGGGCCGAGCGGGGCGCCGACCCGGCCCTCGTCCACCGGGACCGGCAGATCGTGCACGCCGCGCTCACGCTGTGCCGCCAGCACGGTGAGGAAGGCGCCTACAGCTCCTTCCGTGGGCTCCTCGTACGGAGGCCCGTCCTGACCGCAGCCGAGATGTTCGAGGTGCTCGGCGACATGCTCCTCGAACCGGTGCACGAACTGATCCGGCTCGTCTACCAACCAGTACCCCAGGCCTACCGGAGAGACGGTGGCTTCGCCCAGTGCGGTCGCTGCCTCACGTTGCTGAACCCGCTCGGCGACTCCGAATGGTGGTGTGAACGCGACCGTTGCCGCAAGGCCGGTCCGCCGCACGTCGGCCGGGTCCTGAACGCCACGGACGCCGGCACGGTGCTGCAACTCGAGCGACCCCTGCGGCAGTTCGTGACCGGTCCCGGGCGGGCGGAAGCAGTACTGGAGGAGGCGCTGCGGGCCGAAGGCCTGGAAGTGACGATGTGGCCCGGCTTCGACGCCTACGACCTGCTGGTGACTTTTCCCGACGGTCTGCGCTGGGCCGTCGACGTCAAGGACTGGGCCAGCCCGTACTTCCTCGGCAGGGCCGCCGCACCCGTACCGCCGACACCACCCTACGACGAGGCCTTCTGGGTCGTGCCCCAGCACCGCGTCGAAGCACGTACCGACTACCGCGAGGTGTACGCGAGCGCCTGCCCCGACCTCCGGCACGCACCCGACCTGCTCACCGACATGGAACTCACCCGGCGCGCCGTCCGCCGGCTGCAGACACTGCGCCTCCCCACGACTTCGAAGGAGCACAACAGCCATGCGTGATGAACGCAGTTGGCACCGCCCGGTGAGCGATCTGGTCAAGGGAGCCCTCCTGGCCCATCCCGGAGTCCCCAAGGGATTCACCGCCACACACCTGTGCCAGGTCGAGCTCGGCCTTCGGCTGCTGGAACGGCTCGATGCGGGGCAGCCCGCCGACGGTGCCTACACCCTGTTCGGGGGATACCCCTTCGCCCATGCCGCGGGGCTCGCCGACGGTCCTGCCGACGCGGCCATGATCACCGCCGCCCGCCACCTGCTGTGGCCCCTTCGCCGCGGCCACGCCTGGAAGCAGGCGGTGGAGACGTACCGGATGCTCCCCGCCCACCTCCGGGCCTACGAGGTTCCGCCGAACGGAGCGGGAACGCCGCCGGTCCCGCTGGTTCCGGTCGTCGCGTCGGGCCGCGTCGACGTCTACGACCGTGCGCTCTCCGGCCTACCGGACTTCGTGCGACGCCTGCTGCCGATCGCTCCCGCAGGCCGCAGCTCGTTCCGGGAGCACCGCCGGGCCTCCTCGGTCACGATCCCGGAGGAACTGGCCTTCGCCCGTCCCCGCGGACACGACCTGGTCACCGAACGGGCGGGTCGCGCCGCCCCACTCACGGTCACGCGCGCCGAACTGGCCGCCACCGCACGCTGGATGGACGAGACCGAGCGCGCGGAGAAGATCGAGCGTCCGGGCGACTGGGAGCGGCGCCTCGCCGAACTGCGGCTCGCCCCCCGTGACGCCGACGGCCGCGGCTTCACGGACAGCGACGAGATGCACGTGGAAGGCCTGTTCCACCTCGTCGGTATGGTCGGGGCCGGCAAGAGCACCCTGATGACGCTGCTCGCCGCATGGGCGGCCCGGCTGCCCGTCCCGCTGCGCACCACTCTCGTGGTCGGCGACGTCGCCGAACAGCTGCGCCTGTGCGCCCTCTTCGCCGCCCTGGGCCTGGAGGCCGTACCCCTTCTGGGAACGAGCACCCGGGAGACGCACGTGCAGAGGCTGCACCGGCGCCTGGCCTCGCGCGGACTGAACAACCTTCTGGACCACGACGATCGCGGATTCGACGAGCTGAGCACCGTGTGCCTGGTCAGCGGTCTACGCGGCACCGACCACGCGGAGCCGCTTCGGTACTCGGACGCGCCCTGTACCGGACTCGTACCCGAGCGACAGCCGGAGCAGGACGCGCAGACGTCCTCCGACCCCCTCGCGGCACTGCGCGCCGATGCCCCCGACCCCACTACGGCGAGCCGACCCCCGAGGAAGCAGCTGGACGACGACCCGGACGGTCCCCTGCACGGGTGCCCCGTCTGGGCCGAATGCCCCCGGCACGCCACGGCCCGCGCGCAGGTGGACGCGCCCATCTGGGTCGCGAACCCCGCGAGCCTCGTGCAGAGCCCCGTCCCCTCGCACCTCAACGACGAGCGACTGCGACAGCTCGAACTCGCCTGCCTGCGCAGCGACATCATCGTCGTGGACGAGGCAGACAGCGTGCAGATGCGCCTCGACCAGCTGTTCGCCCCGACCGCGACCCTCGTCCAGCCGGGCCTCGAGTCCTCCTGGCTCGACCGGCTCAACACCCACAAGATCGAAGAGCTCTGCCGCAATGCCCGTCTGCCGCTCACCGACCGGCAGGTCCACTTGTGGAACAAGGCCCTCGGAAGCGTCTCCGCCGCGGTTGACCCGCTCTGTCGCCAACTGATCGAGGAGGGGGACCTGCAGGAGTGGATCGACCTCGAGTACTTCAGCCCGTGGACCCTCCAGCAACAGCTGCTCGACGAGTGGTTCCGCACCGACCACGGTACGGGGCACTCCGGCGACCGGGGCCCCGGGCGGGCGGAGGAGGACGAGACCCACCTGTACGAGGGCTACGACGACGAAGGCGTCGAGTCCGACGAGGACGCCGCGGAGAGCCCTACCCCCGACCCCCGTAGGGCTGCCGTCGCTGCCGTTCTCGACGCCTTCAGGGATGATCCGTTCGGGGACCGGGAACCCGCCGCTGATGCCCCGCCCGTCGTCGGGAAACTCGTCAAGGTCGTTCAGGACCTGCTGCACAGCCAGTCGCTCTCCCGCGTGAACGTCCGCCTGCGCGAAGCCGCTCAGGACCTGGTGTCCGGTACTCCGGCCCAGGACCGGGTCCGTGACGGGAGCGTCGGTGAACAGTGGTGGGACTTCACCTGCCGCCGCCTGGGGTTCATGCTCCTGTTGAGCGCCCTCCACCAGCGGCTCGACCGGCTGACCTTTCTGTGGCCCCAGGTAGAGGCCGCGCTCCGGCTCGATGCGGAGGGCAAGGAACTGGCCCGCCGCACTCCGCTCGACTACGCGCCGGTCGTCCCCGAGTCCCCCATGGGTAACGTGCTCGGCTTCCAGTACCTGCCCGACGACCAGGACCGCGACGAGATCGGCCGCACCGGCGGTACCCTGCGCTTCTTCCGCTGCACCGGCGTGGGGCGCGAACTCCTGCTGCGCCTGCACGAACTGGGGGCCGACCCGGCTTCCGGCCGGGGAGGCCCGCACGTGATCCTGATGTCCGGCACCAGCTGGGCCGGCGAATCCACCCGCGCCCATGTCCTGGCCCCGGTCGCAGCCGTCCTGAAGCCGACGGAGGAGTCTCTGGAATCGGTGGCCCGTACCCGGTTCGGTACGCACTTCCTGTACGACGGCAACGGCAGGCCCATGAGCTTGTCGGGCACGCGCCTCAAAGACCGGCTCGCCCAGGCCAGGGCGATGGCGTCCAGGCTGGGCCGCCCCGGCCTGTCGGGATCGGCCAGTCCACTGGACCAGGAGCTCGCCAAGGTCGCCGACGACCACCGGCGCAGGGCTCTGTTGCTGGTCGGAAGCTACCGAGAGGCCTACGCCGTCGCTGACGCCCTGGACGGCGAGGAGCGCTGGCACGGGCGGGTCAAGGTCCTGGTCCCCGACGACGCCGACCTTGGCGAAGCACTGCACGGTACCGGCCTCATCGGTGAGCGGCGGGGAGAGGACTCCGCCGAGGCCACCCTGCGGCGCGGGGACCTCGCCCGGTTCGCCGACGACCCGGCCGCGGAGGTACTGGTCGCCCCGCTCCTCGCGGTCGAACGGGGCCACAACATCCTCAACAGCCATGCGAAGGCCGCCTTCGGCACCGTCCTGTTCATGGTCCGCCCCCATCCGCGGCCGGACGACCTGTCCCTGTCGATCTTCGCGGTCAACGATTGGATCACTCGCTTCATCCGCAACGTCCCGCGCGACGACCGGCGCACCGGACCCTCCACGTTCCGCGAGCTGGTTGCGAAGGCCGCTTCCCTGGACGAGGCCGGTCAGTCACTGCGACACGAGGGCCGGCACGAATGGCGCCGGCTGCTGTCCCGGCGGTATGTCTACTCGCACCTCGCGGACTGGGAGAAGCGGGCCTTCGCCTGGGACCAACTCGTCACCATGTGGCAGGTCATCGGCCGTCTGGTGCGTGGCGGCGTGCCTGCGCGCGTGGTGTTCGTCGACGCGGCCTTCGCACCGGCGCTGGCCAAGGCGCTGTCGCCTCGTTCCGACACTCACACCGTGCCCCCGGCGGACGGGCTGCTTCAGGCCCTCGGCACGATCCTCACCCCGTACTTCACCGGCTCCGCAGCCGTGGACCCGGCCGATGCACAGCTCGCCCGGCTCCTCTACCAGCCGTTCCACAACGCCCTGAGCAGCCTCGAGAGCCATGGCAGGCCCACCTCCTGACCTGGAATCCTCACACGCCACATCCTGAAGGAGCGGACCTATGCCCGTCAGCTACCGCCACATCGGCACGGCCACCTGGCTTCCCGCAGACACCGATGCCTTCCGCACCGCCCGCTATCGGACCCTGCCGTTCCCCGAGCAATGGCGCGACGCCGTGCTGAGCCTGTGCAATGCCGGCCGCGCCCCGGGGGACACGGCCTGGCGGAGCGCCCCCACGTACCGCCTCGAACAGGTACTCCAGACCTACGCCCCCGATGTCCTGGTCATGCCCCGCCCCTTCCACCAGCGCGAGGACGGCGAGCCCGCCCGCTGGCTGTACGCCGCCGAGGACGCCCCCGATCCGCTGCCCCCGCCGGTGCTCGGCACGCTGGTGGACCGCTGGCTCGGCGAAATCCGCCCCGAGCTCGCCGTGGATCCCGAGTACCGTGCACTGCTGAAGGACGTCCGCGCCGAACTGCGTGCCCACCCGCCACAGTGGGAGTACGTCACCCGCGAGCTGCTGCCCCGCAAGCAGACGCCGGGCGGCACCGCGTCCGTGGATTCGGACCAGTTCACCCTCACCCCGGACTGGCTCGCCCGCCGGGTCCTCGACCTCGGTCCGTACCCGTACGAGGGCGGCAGCCTGCATTTCCGGGCGATGCCGCGGGGCCGCCGCGACAAGGGCGCCGAACTGGTCTCCCAGCCCCTCCCGTACGAACCCGAGCCCGGAAAGGGCGCCGGCTGGTTCTCCGTGGTCCTCAACATCGCTCTGCAGACCGTGCCGTTCGACCCGTTGCCCCGCTTCCACCTGCACTGGACGGTCCGCCGCTGGGCCACCCGCCGCTCGGCCACCGACGACGGAGGTCTTCGGCTCCGCCTCCCCTGGGGCTCGGCCACCACGGTCCTGCTCCGGCCGAAGGTGCCGGTGCTGCCGGGCGTACCGCTCAGCGAGAGGTACGCGGTGGCCCGACTCAAGCGCGTCCGCGACCGGGAGACCGGTGCATTCGGCGACACCTGGGTGAACGGCGGCCCCGCCCGGCTGCTCGCCGGCCTCGCCATCGGCGAGGTGTTCCCCGAGGCGGATGCACTGCTGACAGACCCCCAGCAGTGGCTCACCCAGGGCATGCGGGCAGCGATCGTCCATCGCCCGGCCATGGGCCGCCATGAGGTCGCGACGGGTTTCATGGCACACCAGTGCTCGCAGCTGACCGAGTGGGCCGAGGGCGCTCTGCCCGAGGAACTCCGCGCCGCCGGCCCGATGGAGAACTCCCGGCTCGCCGGCCCCCGGCCCGCCAACGCACCTCCGGCCACGGTGAAGAAGGAGGCCAAGGAGGACGAGGAAGTGCGCCGGTGCCGGGAGCGCCGGTCAGCGGCTGCCCATGCACTCTCCGCCTACGCCCCCACCGACTCATTCGGACGGCCGGTCCTGGAGGCCCGCCTGCTGTGGCAGACCGCAGACATGCGCGACGCGGCGCTGGAAGCCCTCCGCCACCGCCTGGGGCTGGAGGGCGCTGGTACCGGTGGAAACGTCGTCGACGAGCTGGCGTACGAGGCGGCAGTGCCCGGAAGGCCCGTGGTCCATGTATGGCACTGCCCCGAACTCACCGTCCGGGTCCGCTGCCTGCGTCCTGTCGTGCGCACGAACGAGCGTGCCGGGGTCGCGCTGACCGCCGATCTCGGCCTCCGGGCAGCCGGAGGCCGTGCTACCCGCGACGAGATCACGGTGGCCGTGCATGCCCGTCGTACGGCGACCGCCGACTGGCTCAGGGCGGACCGCACCGGTGACGCTCCCGGTCTCGCCCTGGTCGAACTCGCCCGAGCCGAGGACTTCGGCCGTGGAGCGGACCCCAAGTTCGCTCTGCGTCTGGGCTGCGCGGACGCCGGTTTCGTGACCCAGTTCGTTGCCACGCCCCAGAAGGTCAAGGGTTACAACTCGGTGGGCAACATGTCTCATCGTGCCCTGATGGCGTGGGACGACGGACTGCGTCAGCTCGGTGCCCGCGTGCACCCCGAACATTCCCTGGCCGAGGGGCTCCCTGCGGACCTCCGCTATGCGGCCGTCTGGATGGTCCGGAAGAACCGCACCTCGCGCAACCGCTGGCCGGCCCATGTCCCGGTGGCCGTCCTCGTCACACCCAAGGGGCTGGGCAGCGGACTCGCCCGCGTAGAGGGCTGGGACCCGCAGGTCGACGGCGGGGCCGGCGCCTGGGTGCCGTACCCGCAGATGCTGATCAGGCTCACCCGCCTCGCCGAGATCACCCCGCTCGTGCCCGCACCGCGAGCGGAGGACGACACCACCAAGGCCCCCCGAGGAAGCTGGCACAAGGACCGGGAACAGCAGCGCCGCGAAGCCGAGGAGTGGCTGCAGACCATCCGCAGCACGCTGCACAGCGCACCTACCATGCTGCTCGCCGACGCCGTCAACGCACGCTCGCACTGGACCTGGCTGCAGGACGGCCGGACCGAACCCGACCGCATCCGAGACGGGCAGGCCCCTGCCCGGCGGCTCCACCCCGACCTGCGCCTGGTGCGCGTCCGTACAGCCACAGGCCGTGAGACCGCCCAGTGGTGGGGCATCAATCCCGGAGCGGGGCCCAACGGCATCGGAACCCATCTGTGGGTTCCCGACGACTCACCCTCGGGCCGCGTCTTCTACAGCACCACGCCCAAGCCGGTGCAGTTCCGGGACTCTGCCGTCCAGGCCGACAAACTGGCTCCACGCCTCATCACCCAGGGCAAGCGCAAGGGCGAGCCCACCGTGGACACCGGGGTCCCGGCCTGGATGCCAGGCCTCGTCGAGCTCGCCGTACTCGGCTGCCACACCGGAGACGGGGACGATCCCGAGGCGCTCGCGATGGCGGCCCACCTGCTGCGCCAGCCTCCCGACTATCCGCAGGCGCTCGCCCACCCCCTCCCGCTGCACCTGGCCGGCCTCGCCCAGGAGTACGTTCTGCCCACTCGTGCAGGGGATGCCGCGCACGAGTCGGACGAGTCACGTGCCTCCGGCGATCCGCTGGACGACCCTGCTGCCGACGCGGATCCGGCGGGGCACGCGGCTGCGGGACTCGAAACGGCCGTGCAGTTCGACGAACCGGAGGAGGCCGAGGAGGAAGGACAGCTCTCGCTCTTCGAGTGACGCCGTGCGCGGATCACGGGGACGGTGGTGCGGTGGAGTCTGTTGGTGGCGTGGGGCGGGGTTCGGCGCGGATGCCGGTGATGACCACCGTGATGAGGCAGAAGGCGATGACCGTCTCGGCCCAGAGGAAGGCGATGTAGTCCAGCAGGCAGCCGATCGGTGGGGCGCCGGGGGCCGTGTTGCGGAAGGCGGCCAGGGCGAAGAGGGTCGCCGCCATCCAGCCGAGGGCGGGCCAGGTGAGGCCCTTGCGGCGGGTGACCAGGTACCAGCCGCCGATCAGGACCGAGACGGCGAGCGCCCACATGGCGAGCATCATGAAGATCGCGAAGATGAACACGCTGTTGGACCGGGCCAGCCCGACGTCGAGGACCGCAATGTCCTGCACCGTCGAGGTGTCGACCGTCGCCGAGAAGAGGACGTCGTTGTTGGAGAGCGTGACGCGGACGGGGACCCTCTCGCCGCCGACCACCGCGCCGAACTCGACGTCCGCCCCGTAGGCGTCGAACGGGTAGTCCGTGATCGAGCCGCCCGTCAGGGCGACGGGTACGTCCATCGTGGAGATGCGCTGGTGGGCCTTGAACGTGAGGTCGCCCCGGGTCGCCGTCGAGGTCTGGACGGTGAGGTCCTCGGCGGGGGAGACCCCGCCGGCCTCGGCCAGGGCGCCGCGGGGGGTGACCAGGACGCGCAGGGTCATCTCGCGGCCGGAGGCGTCGACGCGCTGGATCGTGGCGTTGACGTCGATGCGGTCCCGGTCGGCGCGGCCCGCCGTGTACACCGTGTCCAGGGCCTGGCGTTCCCCGAACTGGAGCCACGCCCCCACGGTGACCGCCGCCACGATGGCGATCAGGACCAGGCCAGGCAGCAGCGGGACGCGGCGCGCGGGGCGTGCCGGGCGGTGGGAGTTCGACACGGTGGCTCCGGTGGTGCGGGGCGGCGGCGGGGGCGGATCAGGCGGCGGGCTTGCCGGGCTGGTCGTGGGTGGAGCAGTGGATGCCGCCGCCGCCCGAGGCGATGGTGTCGATCTTCACCATGACGACGTCCCGCTTCGGGAAGTGCTCCCGCAGGATCCCGCGGGCGCGGTCGTCCGCCTTGCGGTCCCCGAACTGGGGCATGAACACCGAGTCGTTGGCCACGTAGAAGTTGGCGTACGTGGAGACGAAGTCGTCGCCCTCGCCCGTGATCCGGTCCAGGTCGGGCTGCGGCAGGTCGATGACCTCGAAGCGGCGGCCCCGGGCGTCCGTCGCCTTCGACAGGACGGACTTCGCCTGGTCGGCGGAGCGGGACCAGGAGTCGGGCGGCGTGCCGGGGTGGGCGCGGTCCAGCAGGACCACACCGGGGGCGGTGAAGCGTACGAGACTGTCGACGTGGGCGTCGGTGATGTCCTCCCCGCGTACGCCGGCCAGCCAGATGACCTTCTGGACGCCGAGGGTCTGCTTGAGCTCGGCCTCGATGGTGTCCCGGGACTTCCCCCGGTTGCGGTTGTCGTTGACGATCGAGCTCTCCGTGACCATCAAGGTGCCCTCGCCATCGGTCTCGAAGGAACCGCCCTCGGCGACGAGCGGGGCCTGGGTCCGGGGGATCCCGTACTTCTGCAGCAGCAGGCGTCCCACCTGGGCGTCGTTCGTGTGCTCCTGCTTGTTGCCCCAGCCGTTGAAGTTGAAGTCGACCCCGACGACCTTGCTGCCCTCCTCGACGAACACCGGGACGGTGTCGCGGGCCCACAGGTCGTCGACGGCCAGCGGGATCACCTCGACCTGGGAGCCGCAGGCCCGCTGGGCCGCGGCCACCTGGTCGGGCCGGGCCATCATGACCACCGCTTCGTAGCCGCCGATGGCCCGCGCGATCCGGGCGATGTCCTCGCGTACGTAGGGCAGGTCCTGCTCCCAGACCGAGGCGAGGGCCGGCCAGGACATGAAGGTGCGGGTGTGGCTCTCCCACTCGGCGCCGAACCGTCGCTCTCCGTCCGCGACGGGCTGTGCGGAGCCGTCGGCGCCGGGCTGCGCGCCGGATTCGGCGGGACCGCAGGCCGCGGCGCCGAAGACGGCGGCGCCGATACCGGCGAGGGTACGGAGGACGGTCCGGCGGGTGGGGGGTGTGAACGACACGGGGGACACTCCGATCGTGTGCTGGCGGAGCGAGGGGGCGTCCGGCCAGGGCGGGCACGGGAGGCGTGGCACAGGCAGGCGGGCCGGGCCCTATCCAAAGGTTGCACGCTTTGTACCGAGAAAGACCGGTACGCACGGGGAAGTGGTGCGGCCGGATGTCGTCCACTGTCGCACTGACTGGAAATTCAGTCAATTTGCCTCGAAGGATTCGAAGGATTCGAAGGATTCGAAGGATTCGCAGGAGCCGAGGCGGCCGATCTCGACTCCGATCGCCCCGCGCATCAGGTCGCGGGCGTGTCCCACCGGTAGGAGACCGCTCAGCCATCGGCCGCTCAGCCCCTCCAGGAGGGCGGTCAGCCGCTCGGCGGCGGAGTCGACGGCAGCCGGGGGAGCGGCCGGACACAGGGTGGCCAGCAGGCCGGCCACCTCCTCGACCCAGGCCGCTCCGGCGGCGCTGAGCTCGTCACGCAGTTCCGGGTCGAAGATCGTGTGGGCCCGCAGCTCTCCCCAGGCCGTGCTGTTCTCGCGCACCTCGGGCAGGTCCTGGAACTCCAGCAGCAGGATCCGCTCCAGGAGCCGGCGGGGGTCGGTGCCGGCGGGCGGGACCCCCGCGCCGTCGGCGGCGCCGGTGTAGCGGTCGGCCCGGTCGGTGATGAAGGCCAGCGCCTGGCGCAGGACGCCGGTCCGGTCCTTGAAGTGGTAGTAGATCAGGGCGGTCGACACGCCCGCCTCGGCCGCCAGGTCGCCCACCCGCAGCCCGCGGACTCCGCGGCGCGCGATGACCCGGGCGGCGCCCTCCAGGATGGCCCGTCTGCGATCGGACACTGGGTGGTCCTCCCTTCCGGCGGTGTGCGTCTCGCATTGTCACACATTGACTGAAACTTTAGTTAGCGGCACGATGCGCCCAGGTCATAGCCGCATCGTTGAAAGAGCCACCGCATGTTCGCTCAGCATCCCGGCGCACAGTCCGCCCTCACGGCCCTGTCCGCCGACGACCCCCACGAGATCGGTGGCTACCGCCTCCATGCCCGGCTCGGCTCCGGCGGAATGGGGGTGGTCTACCTGGCGTACACGCCGGGCGGCCGGCCCATCGCACTGAAGGCCGTCCGGCGGGAGTTCGCGGCGGATCCCGAGTTCCGCGAGCGCTTCGCCCAGGAGGTCGCGAGCGCCCGCCGCATCCACGGGCTGTTCACCGCGCAGGTGGTCGACTCGGGCGAGGACGAGCGCATGCCGTGGCTCGCCACCGCCTACGTACCGGGCCCCTCGCTGCACCAGGTCGTCGAGCGGCACGGCCCGCTGCCGGTGCGTACGGTGCTGCTGCTCGTCGCGGGGATCGCCGAGGCCCTGCAGGAGATCCACCGGGTGGGCGTCGTCCACCGGGACCTCAAGCCCGCCAATGTGCTGATCGCGGGGGACGGGCCGCGCGTGATCGACTTCGGCATCGCGCGCGCCGCCGACGCCACCGCCCTCACCGGTGCGGGCCTGCGCATCGGCACCGCCGCGTTCATGGCGCCGGAGCAGGCGCTGGGTCACCCGGTGACGTCCGCGACCGACGTCTTCGCGCTCGGGGCGCTCGCCGGGTTCGTCGCGGGCGGGGTCCCGCCCTTCGGGGCCGGGCCCGAGTCCGGCGCCCTGTACCGGGTGGTGCACGAGCACCCGGACCTCGGCCGGATCCCCCACGAGCTGCACGACCTGCTGTCGTGGTGCCTGGCCAAGCGCCCGGAGGACCGCCCGACGACCGCCGATCTGATCGCCGCCGTCCAGGCCCACCCGCTCGTGGGTCCGCGGCCGCAGTTCACCGAAGGCTGGCTGCCCCGGCCGGTGCTGGAGGAGGTCGGGGTGCGGAGAGAGATGCCGGACGCGCCGGCCCGGCGGGCACCGTCCGCCTCTGCTGCCCCTCCCGTACCGGATCACCTCCAGGCGACCATGGCCGCGGACGCCGCCGCGTACCCCGCCCACGGCCTCGGCCCCGGCGTCGCCCCAGGCTCCCGATCCGGACCCGGCGGGACCATGCCCTACACCCCGATCCCGGCCGCGACCCCGACCCCGACCCCGACCCCGACCGCGACCCCGCCCCCGGCCGAGCCCGCACGCCGTGACCGGCGGCGCGACCGGAGCCGGCTGCCGGTCCTCGTCCTGGCCGCCGCGGCCCTGCTGACCTGCGGCGCCGCCGCCTACTGGTTCGGCTTCCCGCCCGAGGAGGCGGACACTGCCGGGGAACCCGTACCCGGTGCGCCCCGGCCGACGTCGACGGCGTCCGCGTACGTCCCCGGATACGTGCAGACGGAGCTCACCGCCCCGGATTCCGGTTACGAGTTCGATCTCCGGGCCGGGAAGGTGGTCCCCGTGGAGACGGCGGCCTGGTACCTCGCCCGCGCCTCCGACGCGTTCCTGCTGTCCGAGGAGTCCGACGCCTTCGTCGCCGACGGAAGCGGAGAGCTGACCCCGGACGACTGTGCGCGTGGGATCGAGACGCGGCCCGTGACGACCCTCCCGTTCAAGGCGCTCACAAAGGAGCGCCCCTTCTGCGTGCGAAGCCCTGACCAGCGGGAAGTCGCGATCGTACGCCTTGTCGAGGCGACCTCCGCAGGCTCCGTCACCATCACCGTCGACCACTTCCGAAAGAGCTGATCCGCCCGAATGGAACCGGGTCGACGCACACCCGGGCGACACATGACCAAGGGTCGACTGAATTTTCAGTTAAAGCAAAGATGCCGTGCATCCCGCCCCTCCTCATCAGGGAGTCACCATGGATATATCCATCCCCTAAAGCAAAGATGCCGTGCATCCCGCCCCTCCTCATCAGGGAGTCACCATGGATATATCCATCCCCGTACCTCGCGCCGCCGCGTGCTCCGGTTCGGCGCGGCAGCCCTGCCGCTCGCGGCCCTCGGCTCCGCCGCCCTCCCGGCGTCCTTGGCGCGCACTGCCTCGGCCGCGGAGATCGGCACGCTCCGCATGCCGGCCGAGACCGACCGACACATCCGTACGCACATGGCCTGGCCGGCGCTCTCGTCGGTGTGGGACAGCGGCCTCGGCGCGGTACCCGGGACGTCGCCGAGGTGGCGCACGCGATTTCGCGGTACGAGCCGGTCGTGGTGCTGGCCCGCCCCGGCCAGGTCGCCGAGTACGAGGTGAACCGGATCCGGGCCGGGTCATCCTCGACAAGCCCGGCCCCGTGGCGGACAAGAAGTGGGTGGCGGTCTACGAGGAGACCAAGCGCGCCCTGCAGAGTGCCACCGACGCCCGCGGCCGCCGCCTGGCCATCACCGAACTGCCCGGACCGGAGCGGCGCGAGATCCGCGGCCGGGGCGAGGAGTTCCTGTCCAGCTACACCAACTACTACACGGCGAACGGCGCCGTGATCGCACCGCAGTTCGGCGACGGCTACGCCGACGGTGTCGCCCACGCCATCCTCCAGGCCGCCTATCCGGGCCACCGGGTCGAGCAGCTCTCCATCGACGGCATCGCCTCCGGCGGTGGCGGAATCCACTGCGCCACCCAGTCGCACCCGGCCGTGCCGCCGGCCGTCTGATGGCCGGGCCGCCCAGGCCGGCGCGGACGGCCCCGCCCGCAGGGGCGGCCCCCCGCGCACCGTCCGGCACTCCTGGTGACGGGCCGCGTACATGGGCACCCGATCACCCCGGTAGGGTGCGGAGCATGGCGTCTCGTAGTACTCAGATCCTCGAAGCCGCCGCCCGGGTGATCGCCCGGCGCGGTGTACGCGGGCTGCGCGTGGAGGAACTCGCGGCCGAGGCCGGCGTCTCCACCGCCCTGATCTACTACCACTTCAAGGACCGTACGGGCGTCCTGCGCCAGACACTCGAGTTCATCAACGACCGCGCCGAGCGCTACACCACGGAGCGGGATCCGGACGACCCGCCGCTCAGCCCGCGCGAGGAGCTGGAGGAGACCCTCCTGCTGGAACTCCAGGACACCGTGGACGTACGGGAGAACAGCTCGGCCTGGGGTGAACTGCGGGCGAGCGCCGTCTTCGACGAGGTGCTGCGCGAGGACCTGGCGCGGGCGACCCTGGTGTGGGTCCAGGAGGTGGCCGCGCTGTTGGGTCAGGTTCAGCCGATGGTGCCGGCCTCCGCGCTCGCCGCAGCCGCCGAGCGGCTCACCGCCCTCCTGGAGGGCCTGAGCATGCGCTGGCTGAGCGGTGGCATCAAGATCGACCACGCCCGAGAACTGATGCGGGGCGCCATCGACGCCGAACTGGCGGGGCTCGGGCAGGTCTGACGAGCCCGCGTGGTCCGGAGCCGACCGCACGGCCCGACCCGACCCGCCCACACGGACCGACCTGCGGGCCCGGCCCCGCCCTATAGCGGCCCGAGGCGGGGTCCGTGCACGCCGCGGACGTCGTGGGCGGCTCTTCCCTGACTCTTCCCCGGCTCTTCCGCGGCCCCTGCGCGTCTTTCACAGGTCTCCCACGCGACTTCCGTGATTCCTTGCGCACCCGGGGCCGTTCAGCCTCTTGACTGAATTTTCAGTCAATGCCAGAGTGAGGATTCCGAGCAGGCCGGGCCGAACCTTCCGCCTCTTCGGACCGCCGGCCGGCCCGTGCAGCCGCACGGGGCCGTGCCCGGCCCGCACTCCTCGACGCACCCCTTGAGGCGTCCCCCGCGAGCCACCGGTCCTCGGCCGCCGCCTCGCGCACCACATCATCCGGACGGCGACGCCCCGGCCCCGGCCGTACCCTCGCCCGCCTTCCGGAGGAAGGAATGATCATGATGGTTTCGACCGGCCCGGACGCCGGGCGGGACGGCCGGGGGACGTCATGCCCCTGACCCCCACCGAACGTGACCGGCTGTTGCTCTTCACGGCCGCCGAACTGGCGCGAGCCCGGCACGCCCGCGGCCTGCGGCTCAACGTGCCGGAGGCGACCGCGCTGATCGCGGACACAGTCTGCGAGGCGGCGCGCGACGGGCTGCGCCTGGCCGATGCCCTGGAGCGGGGCCGCAGCGTCCTCGGTCCGGACGACGTGCTCCCCGGGGTCGTCGACATCGTCACCGAGATCCAGGTCGAGGCCGTCTTCGAGGACGGCACCCGACTGGCCGCGATCAGTGAGCCCTTCGGGCCCGTGGAGCGGGACGACTCCGCCCCGGGTGCCGTGCTGCCCGCCTCGGACACCGTCGCGGCGCCGGAGCCGGTCCTGAACCTGCGCGTCCGCAACACCGCCGCGGTGCCGGTGAGCGTGACCTCGCACTTCCACTTCTTCGAGGCGAACCCGCGGCTCGACTTCGACCGGGCCGCGGCCTACGGCATGCGGCTGGCCGTGGCCGCCGGTTCGTCCACTCGCTTCGACTCGGGCGCCACTGTCGAGGTCGGCCTGGTGCCCGTGGGCGGCGACCGGATCGCGGTCGGTTTCGCCGGGTTGGTGGACGGGCCCCTGGACGCGCCCGGAGCCAAGGCGCTCGCGCTGGAAAAGGCGGCGGCCTGCGGTTACCTGGGCGTGGCCGCCGCACACGAGGACGGAGACCGGGCGTGAGCAAGAAGACCCCGCACAGTGATCACTGTGCGCCGGGCAGCCGGCATATCGATCCGTACGAGTACGCGTCGGTGTTCGGTCCGCGGGCCGGGGACCGGGTGCGGCTCGGCGATTCCGGGCTGACCGTGCGCGTCGAGTACGACGCCCAGCGGCCGGGGGACGAGTTCCTGGCGGGTTTCGGGAAGACGGCGCGT
>NZ_BMVL01000005.1:0-407053 GCF_014650695.1 Streptomyces avidinii
CGACAACGCCCGCGTCCTGCGCTACATCGCCAAGCTGACCATCAACCCGGCGATCGCCCACGGCCTCGCCCACGAGATCGGCTCCATCGAGGTCGGCAAACTCGCCGACATCGTGCTCTGGCGCCCGCAGTTCTTCGGCGCAAAGCCCCAGCTCGTGCTGAAGTCCGGCTTCCCCGCCTACGGAGTCACCGGCGACCCCAACGCCGCCACCGACACCTGCGAACCCCTGGTCCTCGGACCCCTCTTCGGTGCCCACGGCGCGGCGCCCGCCGACCTCTCGGTCGCTTTCGTCAGTCGCGCCGCCGCCGAGTCGGGCTCCTCCGGCGGCATGGCCACCCGGCGCCGCCGCGTCGCCGTACGCGGCACGCGTGGCATCGGCCCGAGGGACATGGTCGGCAACGCCCGTCTGGGCGATGTCGACGTGAACGCCCGGACCGGGCTCGTGACGCTCGACGGCGCCCCCCTGCGCTCCGAGCCGGCCCAACGGGTCTCCCTCAACCGCCTCTACTTCCTCTAGGCGCTTCCTCCAGTCCTTGTCTCTCCGTTCCTCGCTTCAGGCCCCTGCTCTTGACTGAATTTTCAGTCGAGTGGAAGATTCCACCCACGCAAGAAATGAGACACCTGATGACCGAATTCCGTATGCCCGCCGAGTGGTCGCAGCACGACGGCTGCCTGATGGCCTGGCCCACCCGCGAAGACCTGTGGGGCAGCGTGCTCGCCGAGGTGAAGGAGGAGTACGCGAACGTCGCCCGCGCCATCGCCGCGTTCGAGCCGGTGACGATGGTGGCCCCGCCCGGCTTCGGCCAGGACGCCCGCGCGCTGTGCGGCAACGGCGACACCGACGGGGACGGCGACAGCGACGGGGACGGCGACAGGGACGGGGGTCAGGGCGGCGTCACCGTCATCGAGTTGCCGCTCGACGACTCCTGGTTCCGCGACTCCGCCCCGCTCTTCGTGCTCGACGGCGACGGCAACCGCGCAGGTGTCGACTTCAGGTTCAACGCCTGGGGCCGCAAGCACCACCCGTTCGACTCCGACGACCGGATCAGCGGCCTGCTGCTGGAGCACCTCGGGGTCGACCGCATCCCCTCCGGGATGATCCTCGAAGGCGGGGCGATCACCGTGGACGGCGAGGGCACGCTGATCACCACCGAGCAGTGCCTCCTGCACCCCAACCGCAACCCCGGCATGAACCGCGACCGGATCGAGGCCGAGCTCATGTCGCGGCTCGGGGTCACCAAGGTGGTGTGGCTCCCGTACGGCGGCCTGCTCGACACCGAGACCGACGGTCACGTCGACGGCGTCTGCGCCTTCGCCGCCCCGGGCACGGTCGTCATCTCGCTGCCCTCCGACCCGGACCACCCCGACTACGCCCGTATGCGCGCCAACCGTGCGGTGCTGGAGGCCACCACCGACGCCCGCGGCCGCCGCCTGGAGATCATCGAGGTGCCGCAGACGGCCTTCGCCGACATCGCCGACGGCGAGATCGAGGTGTCCTACCTGAACTACTACGTCGCCAACGGCGGCGTGGTCGTCCCGGTGGCCGGAGTGCCGCAGGACGAGGAAGCCCTCGCCGTGATCGCCACGGCCTACCCGGGCCGCAAGGTCGTCGGGGTCCGGGCGCTCGCCATCGCCTTCGGCGGCGGCGGCGTCCACTGCATCACCCAGCAGGTTCCCGCCGTGCGGACCGCCGGCTGACCCCACCTTCCGACCCGGGAAACCGGCCGCTCCCGGCGGACCGCTCCGGCGGCCCGCCCGCTCCTCCCCCCGCAACCCTCACGGAATAGAGAGCGCGACGATGACCACCTCCCTGCCCCGCACCGGCAGACGCCTCCGCGGCCGGCGCGGCCGGCTCGGCTCCGTTGCCGCGGCCGCGACCGCAGCCCTGACGTCCGTCTCCCTGCTCGCGGCCTGCTCCGGCCCGCCGAAGAACGACGCGGGCGGTGTCACCGACGTCCGGCTGTCGGCCTCCACCCCCGAGGCCCGCGGTGAGATCGACTCGTTCACCTGGGCCGTGTACGCCGAACCGCCCACCCTCGACTACACGGTGGCCTTCGACTACCCGCAGAACACCGTGCTGTCCAACGTGTGCGAGAGCCTGATGCGCTGGACCCCGGGCCTCACCACGGAACCCGGCCTCGCCCAGAAGGCGTCCAACCCGGACCCCACCACCTGGATATACGACCTGCGCCCCGGCGTGCGCTTCCACGACGGCAAGAAGATGACCGCAGACGACGTGGTCTTCAGCCTCGGCCGCCAGATGGACCCCGACAACGCCGCCGCCTGGGCCCAGGTCTTCCAGAACGTCGCCTCGATCACGAAGAGCGGACCGCTCCAGGTCACCGTCAAACTCAACAAGCCCGACTCTCAGTTCCCCCAGTACATGGCCACCGCCGCCGGAGTCGTCGCGTCCAGGGCCGCCGTCGAGGCCGCCGGCAAGGACTACGGCACCACGGGCGGCCTCGGCTGCAGCGGCCCCTTCCGGCTCGGCACCTGGAACAAGGGTCAGTCGATCGAACTGGAGCGCTTCGACGGCTACCGGGGCACCAGGGCCAAGGCGAAGAAGGCCGTCTTCCGCGTCCTGACCGACCCCTCCGCCCGTACGAACGCCCTGCTCAGCGGCGAGGCCGACGGCGGGTACCTGATCCCCACCGAGAGCTACGCCCGCCTGCGGGGCAGCGGCGCCGGCACCCTTTACTTCGGCGAGGGCCTCAGTACCGTCAACGTCAACGTCACCAACATGCAGGGCCCGCTCGGTGACATCCGCGTCCGCCGGGCGCTGTCCCTGGCGCTGGACCGCTCCGGGTTCGTCAAGGCCGGACTCGGCGGGGCGGGAACCGTCACCAACTCCCTCACCACCCGCGCCGCCTGGGCCGCCGCCCCCGAAGGCACCCTGAAAACCGCCTTCGACAGCCTGCCGCCCACCGGCCAGGACATCGAGAAGGCCACGGCCCTGGTCAAGGAGGCCGGCGCCACCGGCAAGACACTGACCGTGGCCACCAGTTCCATAGGCCAGGACGTCTCGCTCCTCGCCACCGCGGTCCAGGCGGCCGGCACCCGGATCGGCCTGGACATCCAGCTGAAGACGATCGCCCCGAACGCCTTCACCGCACTGTTCACCGACCCCCAGGCGCGCGAGGGCATCGACATGTTCCCGCTCACCTACTACGACTCGATCACCGACCCGCTCGACCTGCTGCAGAACTTCAAGACCGGCGCGTACATGAACTTCGCGGGCCACAGCGACCCCGAGTACGACAAGCTGGTCGACCAGGCGAGCGCCGTATACCCGACCGAGCAGCGGATGGAGATCGAGGCGAAGCTCCAGCACCGGGCCTCGGAACAGCTGCTGTGGATCCCGGTCGCCGAGTGGCCCACTGCGCTGTTCCTGAACAAGCGGATCACCGGCGCCCCCACCACCATCTCGTACATGTACTACCCGTGGGCCGCCGATGTGGGGGCCGCGCAGTGAGTTTCGTCAGATTCGCGCTGCGGCGGGTGGCGGAAATGGCCGCCACCCTGCTGACCGCCTCGTTCGTGGTCTTCGCGGCCATGTACCTGGCACCGGGCAACCCGGCGAGCTTCCTGCTCGCCGGCCGCTCGGCCTCCCCGGAGGCCCTCGCCGCGATCAACGCCCAGTACCACCTGGACGACCCCTTCCTCGTACGGTACTTCCGGTGGCTGGGCGACATCCTGCAGGGCGACTTCGGTCGGTCGATCACCTACCGCACCGACGTCTCGCGGCTGCTGGCGGACCGGCTGCCCACCACCTTGACGCTCATCGTGATGTCACTCGTGGTGGTCGTCGCCGTCGGGCTGTTCCTCGGCCGGATCGCCGCCGTCCGCGGCGGGGCCACCGACTCCGCCATCCTCGTCACCACGACCCTCGCCGTCGGAACCCCGTCCTTCGTCGCTGCGGTCCTGCTCCAGGGCCTCTTCGCCGTCAACCTCGGCTGGTTCCCCAGCAGCGGTGCGGGCGACGGTGGCCTCGGCGACCTGCTGTGGCACCTCACGCTCCCCTCGATCGCCCTCGCGCTGTACCTGATCGGCATGCTCGCGCGGGTCACCCGCTCCGCCATGCTCGAAGCCCTCGACAGCGAGCACGTCACCGTCGCCCGCAGCCGGGGCGTGCCCGAACGGCAGGTCATCCGGCGCCATGTCTTCCGCAACTCGCTGAGCACCGTCCTGACCACCGGCGGCCTGATCGTCTCCACCCTGCTGGTGTGCACCATCCTGGTCGAGACGGCCTTCAGTATCGGCGGCATCGGCCAGCTCCTCGAACTGTCCACCACCACCAAGGACTTCCCGACCGTTCAGGCGATCTCCCTGATCATCGTCGCCCTCTTCATGATCGTGAATCTGGTCGTGGACCTGCTGCTGCCCCTGGTCGATCCCAGGCTCACCCTCGGATCGAGGAGCGCCGCCGTATGACCGCCGTCCTGACCCGCCGGCCCGGCCTCTCCCGGATCCGCGCCGCCGGCTCCCCGCTCCACCTCGTCTGCCTGGCCCTCGTCGCCGTCGTCGTGCTCGCAGCCCTGTTCGCACCCTGGCTCGTACCGCACGACCCCAACGCCGTCGACCTCGGCAACGCCCTCGCCGCACCTTCCGCCGCCCACCCCTTCGGCGTGGACGCGGCCGGCCGTGACACCCTCTCCCGGCTGCTGCTCGGCGCCCGCACCTCACTGCTCGGACCGCTCGGGGTCGTCGCCTTCTCCACCGCCGCCGGCATCGCCGTCGGCACGGCGGCGGCCTGGCGGGGCGGCTGGATCGACTCCGTGCTCTCCCGCAGCACCGAACTCGTCTTCGCCTTCCCCGGCATGCTGCTGGCCATCCTGATCATCTCGGTCTACGGAGAGGGGCTGCTCGCCCCGGTCATCGCCCTCGCCGTGGCCTACCTGCCCTACGTCAGCCGCCTCACCCGCTCCCTGGTCCTGGCCGAACGGGCCCGCCCGTACGTCAGCGCCTACCAGGTCCAGGGCCACTCGGCGCTGCAGATCTGCCTGCGCCACATCCTGCCCAACATCGCCCCCGTCGTCCTCGCCCAGTCCACCATCAACTTCGGCTACGCCCTGATGGACCTGGCCGGGTTGTCCTTCCTCGGGCTCGGCGTACCCGCCCTCACCCCCGACTGGGGCCGCATGGTCTTCGACGGACAGACCGCCATCCAGCACGGCTACCCGCTGTCCGCGATCCTGCCCTGCGCCTTCATCGTGCTGACCGTGGTCGCCTTCAACGTGGTCGGCGAACGCTGGGCCGACCGTGTCGCCAGGAGAGACAGATGACCACCACCACGCCACCGACGCCACCGGCGCACACCCTCGACATCCAGGGGCTGCGGATCACCCTGCCCGGTACCGCCCGGCCCGTCCTCGACGGAGTCGACCTCACCGTCTCCACCGGAGAGACCGTCGCCCTCGTCGGCGAGTCCGGTTCCGGCAAGAGCCTCACCTCGCGCAGCGCGCTGCGCCTGCTGCCGCCCGGAGCCGTCGTCGAAGGAACCGTACGGGTCGGTGGTGAGGACGTCCTCGCCATGAACGCCGCGCAGCTGCGCACCGTACGCGCCTCCGCCGCGGCCATGGTCTTCCAGGATCCGCGCGCCAGCGTCAACCCGCTGCGCCGCATCCGGGACTTCCTCACCGAGAGCGCCACACTGACCGGAGCCATGAGCCGGGCGGACGCGACCGTGCGCGCCACCGAACTCCTGCAGGCGGTGGGCCTGGACGCCGCCGTGCTGCGGAAGTACCCGGGCCAGGTCTCCGGCGGCATGCTCCAGCGCGTGGTGATCGCGGCGGCCCTCATGGGAGACCCCGCGCTCCTGTTGGCCGACGAGCCCACCACCGCCCTGGACGTCACCTCCCAGGCCGAGGTCATCGCGCTGCTCGCCGGGCTGCGCGCCCGCTTCGGCACCGGCCTGCTGTTCGTCACGCACGACCTCGACCTGGCGGCGGCCATCAGCGACCGCGTCTACGTGATGTACGCCGGCCGGATCGCCGAGAGCGGGCCCGCCGAGGCCCTCTTCGAACGGCCCCGGCACCCGTACACGGCCGCCCTGCTGGCCTCCACCCCGCGGATGGACGGCCCCCGCGGCCGGCTCGCCGCCATCGACGGTCAGCCGCCGGACCTGCGCCAGGAACTGCACGGCTGCGCCTTCGCCGCCCGCTGCCCGCTCGCCACGGAAGTCTGCGACCAGCAGGTTCCGCTGCCGGTGGCCGCCCCGGACCGGCCCGGGCACCTGGCCGCCTGCCACCACAGCGACCGGCTCGAAGGGAGCACCGTCGATGCCCGATAACGGACCCGGACCTCGCGAGACCGTCCTGGAGGTCACGGGGCTGCGCCGCTCCTACGGAGCCGTGCGCGCCGTCGACGACGTGTCCTTCGTCCTTCCCGAAGGCGGTTCGCTGGGGATCGTGGGGGAGTCCGGCTCCGGCAAGACCACCACCGCGCGGATCATCGTCGGGCTGGAACGCGCCGACGGGGGCAAGGTCCTGGTGGCCGGCCGCAACCGCACCGCGCGAGGCGAGGGCCGCGGGCGCGTCCGGCGGCTGGCCCGCGCCCGTGAGGTCCAGATGGTCTTCCAGGACCCGTACCTCTCCCTCGATCCGCGCACCGGCGTCGAGGCGGCCCTGCGCGAGACGCTGCGCCTGCACTTCCCGGGCCGCGACCACGCCAGGCGGACAAGGGAGTTGCTCGACCAGGTGGGGCTCGGCACCCGGGCCGCCGACGCCCTGCCGCGTCAGCTGTCCGGCGGCCAGCGCCAGCGCGTCGCCATCGCCCGGGCCCTGGCGGTCGAGCCGTCCGTCCTCGTCCTCGACGAGGCGGTCGCCGCGCTCGACGTCTCCGTACAGGCGCAGATCCTCAACCTGCTCGCGGACATCAGGGAGCAGACCGGCATCGCGTACCTCTTCATCACCCACGACCTGGGTGTCGTACGGTGCGTGACCGACGAGATCGTCGTGATGCGGCACGGCCGGATCGTCGAGGCGGGTGCCACGCCCGAGGTGCTGGCCGCGCCCCGGCACCCGTACACGCGGCTGCTGCTGGAGTCGGTGCCGCGCCCGGGGTGGGACCCGGAGGCGATCGCCGCGGCCCGCAGGGCGCTGTAGCGGGGCCGGCGGGATCGGGACGCGGAGCCGGATCGGGACCTGGAGCGGATCAGGCCCCGGCGGCGAGGGTACGGATCAAGGTGCGCAGGACCGGCTCCGTACCGCCGTCGGCGCCGAGGGAGTCCATGGCCGCCAGGCCGTCGACGGCGGCGGCCACGGCCAGCCCCAGCGGGCGCGGATCGAAGTCCCCGCCGCGTTCGTCGGCCAGGACCTGGAAGAGGGCGACGAAGCACGCGCGCCAGCGCCGGTATTCGATCTCCAGGCTCTCCCGGACCCGTGCGTCGTTCAACGCCTGCCAGTGCAGGGCGGAATGGAGGTGGGCGAGTTCGGCGCCCTCGGGCCGGCCGAGCAGCTCGACGACCCGCTCGGCGCGCTCGGCGAACGAGCCGGGACCGGACACCGCCGCCTCCAGCGGCGTGATCCACTCGGGGCGGATGTCCGCGATGACCGCGAGGACGAGATCGGTCCGGTCCTGGAAGTGGTAGTGGCACATCCCGTGCGAAACGCCGGACAGCGCCGCGACGTTGCGGGTGGTGAAGCCCTCGCCCATCTCGCCCGCGAGCAGGGTCCGCGCGGCGGCGATCAGCCGTGCCCGGGTCTGCTCGCCCTTCGCCGAGGTCCGTGGCCGGCCGGCCCGTGCGGAGGGAGCGGGCCGGTCTCCGGAGTCCTTCGCGACAGCTGCCATGGCGTCACTCTAACCAGCCTTTCGCACGCGACCTGGGGCTTTGCGTGATCCACCGGAATCACCTCGTCCGAACTATTGACCGAGCGCTTGGCCAGTTTTAGCTTTCCGGTCAACCCCGCTGTCCCTGCGGGGAGTTGAGCCATCGGAGGAAACCCCACATGAACGATCACGCAGTGAATCGGCCCGCAGGCGAGGGCATGGGCAGACGCAGGTTCCTGGCAGCGGCGGGACTCACCGCCGCCGCGGCCGCACTGGCGGCGGCCGAAGGGCGGGCCGGCGCCGCGGCGGCGATCCGCCCGGCGACGGCCGGCGCCTTCCGCGTGCCGATCGAGGACGTCCGGCACACCCGTACCTGGATGGCCTGGCCGGACAGCACCTCCATCTGGGGCAACACGCTCAGCGGCGTCCAGCAGGACATCGCGCTCATCGCACGGACCATCGCCAAGTACGAGCCGGTCCACATCTGTGCCAACTCCGGCAGCGCCGCCAAGGCCCGCTCGATGTGCGGCTCCACCGTCACCGTCATCAGCACCATCCCCGTCGACGACTGCTGGATGCGCGACACGGGACCCGTCTTCCGCACCAACGGATCCGGCGGTCTGGACGCCGTCGGTCTCAACTTCAACGGCTGGGGCAAGAAGCAGGCCCACTCCCGGGACAACCTGGTCGCCGGACGGATCGCCTCCTACGTCGGCGTGCCGTTCACCGCCGCCGCCCTGGTGGGCGAGGGCGGCGCGATCGAGCAGGACGGCGCCGGCACCCTGATGGCCACCCGCAGCAGCCTGGTCAACAAGAACCGCAACCCCAACAAGACGCAGGCGCAGATCGAGTCCGCGATGCTCGCCGCGTACGGCGCCTCCAAGGTCATCTGGTTCGACGGGGTGAAGGGCCAGGACATCACCGACGACCACGTCGACGCGACCTCGCGCTTCCTCGCCCCCGGCCGGGCCGCCGTCCAGATGCCCCTGGCCTCGGACAGCGACGTGTACGCCAAGGACGCGCGCCAGCAGTACCAGATCCTGTCGGCGTCCACCGCTGCCGACGGCACGCGCATGACGGTCGACCAGATCCAGGGCCCCGACTACAACAGGATCCGCTCCTCCAACCCGGACTTCCTCGCCTCCTACGCCAACTACTACCTGTGCAACGGCGCCGTCATCACCGCCCACTTCGGCGACACCCGGGCCGACACCGCGGCGAAGGCCACCCTGGCCCGGCTCTACCCGGGCCGGACCGTCGAGCAGCTCAACATCGACCGGCTCGGCACCGGCGGCGGCGGGATCCACTGCGTCACCCAGCAGCAGCCCGTCCCGTAACCCCGCACCTTCGGCCACACCCGCACCGCACCAGGACCACGGGGCCGTTCCGGAGTGATCCGGAGCGGCCCTCCGCCCGTTCCGGCGCCACGGCGATCGGGCGGGACGATCGGGGACGACATACCGCCGTTCGGGAAAATCCTTGGACCGGGCGGACGCCGTCGCGGGACACTTCGGTTCCTGCAAACCTCCCGCCACACGACAGCACAGGGTTGTAATGGGAACGCCTGGATCGGCCGAAGGTTCACCGGGCACGGGCTCGGTACTCCTCGCACTTCGCTACTACGGACGGGAGTTGGTCCGCCTTCGCCGGCTGACCGCACCCGCGATGCTGCTCCCGGCACTGGGCAACATCGGCATCAACTACATCGCGCCGCTGATCGTCGCCAAGCTCGTCGGCCGCATCTCCGGCGGCGGCAGCACCACCGTCGACGCCATGCTGCCCTACGTCCTCGGCTTCGCCGGGGTCCTGCTGCTCGCGGAAGCACTGTGGCGCGTCGGGCTGCACTGCCTCAACCGCCTCGACGCCCGCGGCATCGAGCACCTCTACGTGGTCGGCATGGACGAACTGTTCGCCAAGGACGCGGCGTTCTTCCACGACAACTTCGCCGGGTCACTGACCAAACGCGTACTGAGCTTCGCCTCCCGCTTCGAGGAGTTCGTCGACACCCTGACCTTCTCGGTCATGGGCAGTTTCGTACCGCTGCTGTTCGCCTCCGTCGTGCTGTGGCAGTACGACCCGCTGCTCGTGGCCGGGCTGCTGGTCCTGATCGCGGTGACCGCGCTGGGTGTGGCGCCGCTGATCCGGCGCCGCCAGACCCTCGTGGCCCAGCGCGAGGAGGCGATCGCCCGGGTGTCGGGCCACGTCGCGGACAGCCTGATGAACATGGACACGGTCCGGGCGTTCGCCGCCGAGGAACGCGAGGCCGCCGAACACCGGTCGCGCGTCGCCGAGTCGCGCCGGCTCACCCTGCGCTCCTGGGACTACGGCAACCTGCGCATCGACACGGTCGTCGCGCCGATGTCCGTACTGACCAATGCGCTGGGCCTGCTCCTCGCCGTCACGCTGGGCGGGGGAGAGCACGGGGTGGAGGCGGTCATCGTGGCCTTCACCTACTACGCCAGCGCCACGCGGATCATGTTCGAGTTCAACCAGATCTACCGCCGTCTGGAGAGCTCGATGACGGAGGCCGGGCAGTTCACCGAACTGCTGCTGACGCCGCCCACCGTGCTCGACCCGGCCTCGCCCGAACCGCTGCGGCCCGGAGCCTCGGACGTCCGCTTCGAGCAGGTCACCTTCGCCCACGGCGGCGGGAAGCCGCTCTTCGACGGACTCGACCTCGACGTGCCCGGCGGGACGAAGATCGGCCTGGTCGGCCGGTCCGGTGGCGGCAAGACGACGCTCACCCGGCTGCTGATGCGGATGACGGACGTCGAAGCCGGCCGGATCCTGATCGGCGGCCAGGACATCAGCCGACTGCGCCAGGCCGACCTGCGCAGCCTGATCGCCTACGTCCCGCAGGACCCGGCGATGTTCCACCGCACCCTGCGGGAGAACATCGCCTTCGCCCGCCCGGACGCCACCGAGGCCGAGATCCGCCGGGCGGCCGAGGCGGCGCACGTCACGGAGTTCACCGACGCCCTGCCGGACGGCTTCGACACCATGGTCGGCGAACGCGGCGTCAAGCTGTCCGGCGGACAGCGCCAACGCGTCGCGCTCGCCCGGGCGATCCTGCGCGACGCGCCGATCCTGCTGCTCGACGAGGCGACCAGCGCCCTGGACTCCGAGAGCGAGATCCTGGTCCAGGAGGCGCTGTGGCGGCTCATGGAGGGACGGACGGCCCTCGTGGTGGCGCACCGGCTGAGTACGGTCGCGAACATGGACCGGCTCGTCGTCCTCGACCGCGGACGCATCGTCGAGCACGGCACGCACCAGGAGCTGCTCGCCTCGGACGGCGCGTACGCGAAGCTGTGGCAGCACCAGTCGGGCGGCTTCCTCGACGACACCGCCGCACGCTCCGACGTCGGCTGAAAACGCGGACCCGGCCGGCCGCGCCCTCCGGTGGGGCGCGGCGGGGACGGGATCACGGGGCGAGGGTGAATCCGTCGACCAGCTCGACGAATTCGTCCTCCTTCTCGAAGAACGCGACGTGTCCGGCGTCGATCTCGGCGTACCGGCTGTTCCCGATCGCCGCGTACAGGGCGCGGCTGTTCTCCACGGGGACGGTGATGTCCTGGGCGTGACCGATGACGAGCGTCTCGGCCTGGATCCGCGGCAGCAGGTCGCGGATGTCGATGCGGGTGTCGAGGTCCACGTGGCGCAGGGTGCCGGGGGTGGGCGGCATGTTGGGGATCAGGAGTTCCACCTGCTCGCGGCCGATCGCGTTGAGGAATCCGCGGCTGAAGCCGGTCATGGCGACGGCGCGGCCGAAGGCGGCCGGGTCGGAGGTGCCGAGCTGCTTCCACAGGGTGAACAGGTTGCGCAGGTACTCGTCGCTCTCGGTGTGGGCCCAGCCGGCGACGAGGATCAGGCGGCGTACGAGGTCGGGGCGCAGGGCGGCGACGGCCGCGGAGACCGGCGCGCCCATCGAGAAGCCCAGCAGGTCCACCGGGCCGGCGTCCGCGTCCTCGATGACGGCGATGACCTGCGCGGCCAGGCCCTCCACCGTCAGCGGGGCCCCGTCGTCCGTGGTGCGCTCGGTGCCCGAGAGGTCCGGGGTGATCACGGTGTGGCCGGCGGTGAAACGTGGGAGCAGCCCGCCCCAGTTGACGGCAGAACCACCGGATCCGGTGCCGTGGACCAGGACGAGCGCGGGGCCCGAGCCGGTGCGGTCGTAGTGGACCCGGGCGGCGGCGACCTGCACGGTGGCAGTGGCAGTGGCAGTGGCAGTGGCAGTGGCAGTGGCAGTGGCAGTGGCGGTGGCGGTGGCGGGCATGGCGGATGTTCCTTCTGGGGCTGGGTGGGCGCCGGGGGCGTTCGCTCCGGCTCCGCCCACACTGCCGCCGGCGGGCCGTGGGCGGGAGAGACCGCCCGAACCTAGGACCGGGGATCCCGGGCTGCGGCGCGGCCCTGTCCGGCAGAATGATCAATATGACGATCGACCGCCGGGAACTCGCCGACTTCCTCCGCCGCTCACGCGACCGCGTGCGTCCCTCGGACGTGGGGCTCACCGCCGGATCCCGGCGGCGCACGCCGGGGCTGCGGCGCGAGGAGGTCGCCCAGCTCGCGGGCATGTCGGCCGACTACTACATGCGGCTGGAGCAGGCCCGCGGCCCCCAGCCGTCACCGCAGATGCTGTCCGCCCTCGCCCGCGCCCTGCGGCTCAGCGACGACGAACGCGACCACCTCCACCTGCTCGCCGGACACCGCCCGCCCGCGGGCCGGGTCGGCGGTGACCGGGTCGGCGCCGGCCTGCTGCACCTGTTGGACCAACTGCCCGGCACCGCCGCCCAGGTACTCGGCGACCTCGGCGACGTCCTGGCCCAGAACGACCTGGCGCGGTCCCTGCTCGGCGGCGTGTGCACCGTCTCCGAGCACGGCCGCAACGTGATCTGGCGCTGGTTCGCCGACCCGGCCGCGCGGGAGGCGTACCCGGCCGACGAGCACGACCACTACAGCCGGCTGCACGTCGCGGACCTGCGGGCGGCCGTCGCCCGCAGGGGCGCCGCCGATCCGGCGGCCAGCCGTCTGGTGGACCGCCTGCGGCAGGGCAGTGAGGAGTTCGCCGCCCTGTGGGAGCTGCACGAGGTCGCCGTACGCCGCCGCAGCCGGATGCGGGTCGTCCACCCGCTCGTGGGTCCCGTCGACCTCGACTGCCAGGTGCTCCTCGCCCAGGAGGAGGACCAGCGCCTCGTCCTGTTCACCCCGCCGCCCGGCTCGGACACGGCCGACCGCCTCGCCCTGCTCCGGGTCGTCGGCACCGAACGGTTCGGCTCGGGGGTGAGGTGACCGGATGTCCACGCCGCCCCTGATCCTTCTGCTGTCCGGAAGCCTGCGGACCGGTTCCTCCAACGAGTCCGTGCTGCGCACCGCGCAGGCCGTGGCGCCCGCCCACGTGCGCACCGTGCTCCACGCGGGCCCGGCCGCGCTGCCGCACTTCAACCCCGACGACGACACCGACCCCCTCCCGGCCCCGGTGGCGGAGCTGCGCGCGGCGATCGGCGCGGCGGCCGCGGTCCTGATCTGCACCCCGGAGTACGCGGGCACCCTGCCGGGCTCGTTCAAGAACCTGCTGGACTGGACGGTGGGCGGTACCGAGATCTGCGACAAGCCCGTGGCCTGGGTCAACGCGGCCGCCGCCGGCCGGGGCCGGGGCGCGGAGGCCACGTTGAGGACGGTACTGGGCTACACCGGCGCGGACATCGTGGAGTCGGCCTGTGTGAACGTCCCGGTGGACCGGGGGACGGTCGGACCGGACGGGGTGATCACCGACGAAGGGGTGCGCGAAGAGCTCCGCGCGGTGCTCGCACGGCTGCTGGCACCCCGCTGAGGGGCTCTTCCCGAGAGCGGCGCCCACCCTTCAGGACTGGATGTGCATAGTTTGTCCCGATATGAGCATGCATGCTGAAAGTCCCGTCGGTCCCGGGCGGCGCCGGCTGCTCCGGGTGGTACTGACCGGCACGGCGGCCCTGGGGGCCGGCCTGGTGGCCGGCTCCCCCCGCACCCCGGACGCCCCCGTCACCGGAGGCCCCGGAAGGGTCCGGCCCGCCACCCCCCGGACCGCGCTGGTGGAACTGGAGGCGGGGAACGCGCGCTGGCGGACCCTGCACGAGCGGCACCCCGACGAGACGCGGATCGTGCGGCAGACGCTGGTCGGCGGCCAGCACCCCTTCGCCGTCGTCCTCGGCTGCGTCGACTCGCGCGTGCCCCCGGAGCTGGTCTTCGACCAGGGCCTCGGTGACCTGCTGACCGTACGGTCGGCGGGCGAGGTGCTGGACGAGGCCGTGCTCGGGAGCATCGCGTACGGCGTCCTCGAACTGGGCATCCCGCTGGTCGTCGTCCTCGGGCACCAGTCGTGCGGGGCGGTCGGCGCGGCCGTCCGGGCCGCCGGGGGAGGGGCCCCGCTGCCGGGCCACATGCAGTACCTGGTCGATCAGATCCACCCGGCGATCGACCGCACGCTGCGCGGTGCCGCGCGGATCGACGCCGCGATCACCGCGAACGTACGGCTGGTGCGGGCGAGGCTGGCCGCGGAACCGGAGCTCGCGGCCAAGGTCGCGGCCGGGGACCTGGCCATCGTCGGAGCCCGGTACGAGCTCACCAGCCAGCAGGTGCGCCGGATCCACTGAACCGCCGCGGCCCGCACGGTCCGGCAGGGTGCGAATGCCCGTTCGTCAGCGGCGTGCGGCGCCCGCCGCACGTCCGGGTGATTGTTCCCCTCACGGGTGGCTTTGGGCGATCAAGGCGCTTTCGGGCCGCGAGAGTTGATCCATGATCATTGAACCCGCTTCCGCACCCGACCCCGCGTCCGGCACCTCGGACGAGCCGGCCCCGGCCGCCGCCCGCCGCCCCTCCCGCCGTACCGTCATCGCCGGGGCGGCCGCCGTCGCGGGAGCCGGGGCCCTGTCGGTCGCCGCGGCGTCCGCCGGGACCCCGCAGGCGCCGTCCGGCTCCGCGCGCCCCGACTGGGAGACCTGCCTCACCATCGCCCGGGCCGTCCTCGTACGGGACGAGGACGACGAGTCCCTGGTGCCCCGTTACTCCGACATCCTCCTGAAGCACGGGCTGCCCCGCTCCCGTACCCGCAAGAAGGTCCTGATCGTCGGCGCCGGACCCGCCGGACTCACCGCCGCCCACCTGCTGCGCGAGGCCGGACACCAGGTCACCGTCATCGAGGCCAACGGCAACCGGGTGGGCGGCCGGATCAAGACCTTCCGGGCCGGCGGCCACGAGAAGTCCGCGGCCCCCTTCGCCGACCCCAAGCAGTACGCCGAGGCCGGCGCGATGCGCATTCCCGACAGCCACCCCCTGGTCACCGGGCTGATCGACAGCCTGGGCCTGAAGCGCCGGCGCTTCCACCTGGTCGACGTCGACGGGTCCGGCCGCCCCGCCTACCGCACGTGGATCTTCGTCAACGGCATCCGGATCCGCCGCGCCGACTACGCGCGCAGCCCGCAGGCCCTCAACAAGTCCTTCGGGGTCCCGGCGGCCTACGAGGGCGTGCCGGCCGCGCAGATCGTCCGCAACGCCTTCGCGCCCGTACGCAAGGAGATCGAGGGCAAGAAGGACAAGCAGCTCGTCGAGGGCTGGGCGCGCGTCATCCAGCGCTACGGCCACATGTCGATGTACCGCTATCTGACCGAGGAGGCGAAGCTCGACGAGCGGACGATCGACCTGATCGGAACCGTCGAGAACCTCACCTCGCGACTGCACCTCGCCTTCGTCCACAGCTTCATCGGGGCCTCGCTGATCAGCCCGGACACCGCCTTCTTCGAACTGCCCGGCGGCACCGCCACCCTGGCCGACGCCCTCTACGCCCGTGTCGAGGACCTCGTACGGCTCGACCGCCGGGCCACGCGGATCACCCACGGAGAGGGCCGGGTCAGCGTCGAGACCGTCTCCGAGGGGCGCGGCGGCAGCGCCGTGCGGCGCGAGACGTTCACCGGCGACACCGCGATCATCACCGTGCCCTTCTCCGGGCTGCGCCACATCCCGGTCGCGCCCGCGCTGTCGTACGGCAAGCGGCGTGCGATCACCGAGCTGCACTACGACGCGGCCACCAAGGTCCTGCTGGAATTCAGCCGCCGCTGGTGGGAGTTCGACGAGGCCGACTGGAAGCGCGAGCTGGAGGCGGTGCAGCCGGGCCTCTACCGCAAGTACCAGCTCGGGCAGACCCCGGCGGACGGCACACTGCTGGGCGCGCACTCGTCCGTGTCCGACCGCGGCATCTCCAGCGGGCAGCGGGCGCACTACGCGGCCTGCCGGGCGGTCACCCGCGACCAGCCCGAGGCGGCCCACGTCATCGGCGGCGGCTCGGCCACCGACAACCCCAACCGCTTCATGTTCCAGCCCTCCTACCCCGTCGAGGGCAGCGCGGGCGGGGTCGTGCTCGCCTCCTACAGCTGGTCGGACGACGCCCTGAAGTGGGACTCCCTGGACGACGAGGAGCGCTACCCCCGCGCCCTCGCCGGGGTGCAGGAGGTGTTCGGGCAGCGGATCGAGGTGTTCTACACGGGTGTGGGGCGCACCCAGTCCTGGATGCGCGACCCGTACGCCTACGGCGAGGCCTCCGTGCTGCTGCCCGGCCAGCACACCGAGCTCTTCCCCCACGTCCGCAAGGCGGAGGGGAACCTGCACTTCGCCGGGTGCCACACCTCCATCAAGCCGGCGTGGATCGAAGGAGCCCTGGAATCCGCCGTCCGGACCGCCCTCGAGGTCCACTCGACGCTCTGAACGACCGGAAACCGGAGACCGGCGACCGACAGCCAACGGTCGACGCCTCAGCTCTCGGCGAGCACGATCAGCCAGTCGTGCTCGCCGAAGCGGACCCGCTGCCGCTTGTCCGGATTGAGTCGCACACCGTACGCGGGGCCCGCGGCGGCCTCGGCGCGCAGCCGGTAGCCGACCGCGCACTCGCGGCGGCGGCGCGCCGACTCGACGAGGGTGGCGAAGGCCACCTCGCGGTCGGTGCGCACATAGTCCGCGGCCGGCTTGAGGTGGAGCTCGTTCCCCTCCGCCCGGAACAACTCCTCGAAGACGTCCGCGAGATGGCGGTTCTCCGAGATCTGGGTCATGAGCAGACTGATCAGCCGGCCGCTGACGATGAAGTCGGCGCCCTCCCGGGCCGGGGCGAGCAGCCGGTTGCCGTCGTCGGACATCTCGGTGGTGAGCGACAGCTCCCGCCCCGCCGCCTCCCCGATCGCCCGCAGGTGCAGCAGGGTGACCAGCGTCCGGTCGTCCGTCTCCGTTCCGGTCTCCGGCGCAAGGGTGGGGTCGATCGCCCGGGCGGACGGCAGAGGGGCCGGGGAGACGGTTTCGTGGCCCGTCTCACCGATGACGATCACACTGTCGTACGAGGGCACGTCCAGCTTGGCCAGCAGCCGGGGATCGGTGATGTCCCCGCTGCGGAAGTCCACTTCGAGGCGGCTGCGCGCGCCCGAGATGCCGGAGGTGCAGCGCATCGTCGTCTCGTCGCCGAGCGAGACCACGTCGAGCGTGGTCCCGGGGCCCACGAACTGGTCGAGCTGCTCCACGATGAGCGGAGCGCGGCGGTTCCAGCCGAGGAGGAGCAGCCGTGCGGCCACGGGCTCCGCGGGGCGGGCCGTGACGATCGCGTCCTCCTCGACCCAGGAGGACGCGTCCTCCTGCACTGCCGTGTCGTCGTCCCGGGAGACGAGGACGATCCGGTCGTCCGCGCCGATCGGCGTACCGGGGTCCGGGTTGAGCGCGACCTCGCCGGCCGGGTGCAGCAGGCCCACCACCGAGGACGTGGTGAACGCCAGCAGGGCCTCGCCGAAGGTGCGTCCGGCAAGGCCCCGGGCCGGGGCGGTGTAGAACTCGTCGCCGGCGAAGTCGAGCAGGTCCTGGTAGACGAGCGACAGACCGGGCTCGCGGGCGGTCTGCACGAGGAGCCGGGCGATGATGTCGTCGACGCACAGGACGTGCCCGCCGGGCCCGGCGGCCAGCCGGGCGGTGTCGTGGTTGCGGGTGTCCCGGACGGCGGCGACGACCACCGCCGCACCGGGCTCGGGGACCGCCGCGTCGAGGGCGAGCAGGGTCTTCACCACGTGGGCGTCGCCGGTGTCCCCCTCCGGGGGCAGCACGAGCACGGCCTTCGCGGTCCGCGGACTCACCCGGGCGAGCTCCGTGGGGTCGGTGGTGCGGCCGTTGCGGCAGATGATCCGTGTCGTGCCGGTGTCTTCGACGGAGGTGGCGATCTCCTCCTCCATCTCCACCTTGTCCTTCGGCGCAAGGACGGCGACCGCCGACCGGCGCTGGTTGGAGTTGGCCGCCACCAGCTCCCCGACCACCGGGAAGATCTGGTCGGACCAGCCCAGCACGACGGTGTGCCCGGACTCCAGCACGGTGGAGTGGCCGCGGCGGAGCAGCATGATGCGCCGGTTGATGCCGGTGGTGATCAGACTGACCAGCGTGGACACGAACAGCAGGGCGACCAGGGCGAGCGCGACGGAGGCCAGGACGTAGAGGGGCGAGCCGACCGCACCGCCGATCTTGAGCGTCTGCCCGACGCTGACCCACACGGCGGTGAGCCGGCCGGCCAGGGTCGGCGGGGCGCCCCGGTCGGCCCAGACGAGCACCGTGCTCGCCGGGACCACGACGGTGAGGCAGGCCAGGGCGAACCAGCCGATGAGCGCGGTGGTCCCGCCCGCCACCAGATTGTCGAACCGGTAGCGAAGGCGCAGCCGTAGGGACGTGGTCTGCCGCTGCGCCATGAGAACTCCTCCACCTTCTCGGTGCTAACCCGCGGGCGCCCGCTCGGTTACGGGTGAACCGCGCTCGGCGTCGGTCGGGAGCCCAGGGCCGCGATGACCTCGTCCGTCGTGCTGACCTTGCCGATGCGCGGGAAGATCTTCCCGAAGGTGTGGGCGTGGGAGTCGGCGTCGATGTCGGCGGTGGCGTCCTCCGGGAAGACCAGGTCGTAGCTGAGCTCCCACGCCGTGCGGGCCGTGGACTCGACGCCGACGCTGGTGGAGATCCCACCCAGCACGATGCGGTGGATGCCGCGGCGGCGCAGCTGGAGGTCGAGCTCGGTACCGGTGAAGGCGCCCCAGTGGCGCTTGGTGACGACCACGTCCCCGAGGGCGGCGAGCTCGGCGGGGATCTCCGAGAAGGCGGCGGGCGGCGCGGCGGCCGGGCCCGGACGGTCCACGTTCGCGGTGGGCAGGTCGCCGCCGTCCGGGGACCACGCGACCTTGACCAGGACCACGGGCAGCCGGTGGGCGCGGAACGCCTCGGCGAGCGCGATCCCCTGCTCCAGGATCCCGGCGGAGGGTTTCGCGGTGGGCAGGCCGAGGATGCCCTTCTGGAGGTCGATGAGCACGAGGGCGGTGTCCTCGCCGAGGACGAGGCGGTTCGGTTCGTCGGTCATGGGTTCTCTCCTCGGAAGACGGTGGGGCGTGCGTGTCTCGGCGCCCCGCATAAGATGGGAACGTGAGTACGAATATTGCGGGATCCCGGCCCGCGCCGACGACTGCTCTGACCGGCGCCGAGCTGCTGCGCTGGTACTGGACGCTGGTCGAACTGACGACGCTCGCCCGGAAGATGGGCCTCCCGGTCGGAGGTGGGAAGGCCGCCTTGACCGTGCGGCTCGCCGCCGCCCTCGACGGACTCCCGGCCCCCGCCGCACCGGCCGGTCCTGCCCGCCCCCGCGCCGGGCGGCAGCTGGCCGCCCCCGTGACCGGAGCGAGCGTGATCCCGCCGGGCCAGCGCTGCAGCCAGGTGCTGCGCGAGTACTTCGTACGGGAGATCGGACCCGGCTTCCATTTCGACGCCTTCATGCGCGACTACGTCGCCCGGCACGCGGGCCACACCCTCGCCGAGGCCGTCGCCCACTGGCACGCCACCCGCGCGGAGGCGGCCGAACCCCGTGAGGTGGGTGCGCAGTTCGAGTTCAACCGGTTCCTGCGCGCCTGGCACGCCCGGCACCCGGACGGCGCCCGCTCCGAGGCCCTGGCCGCCTGGCGGGCGCACCGGGCCCGCCCCCGGGACTGAGCCCGGGACCGAGCCCGGACACACCCCGCCACGTCACGCGCGCTCGTAGCGCAGCAGCACGATGCCGTTGCCGAAGGCGTGGGTGTCCGTCAGCCGTCCCGGTGCCGGTCGATGTCCCGGTCCGGTCCCTCGATGAACCCGTCGAGCGACACCCCTGCCATCAGCACGATCTTCCGCATGGCAGCCCACCGTACGCCCCGGGGGCGCCCCGCGGCGGGAGCGGCACGGAGCGCGGAGATACTGGCCGGTGTGAAGACCGAAGACGCGAAGGCCGAAGACGCGAACACCGTGCTGTTCCACACCGACGGCCGGACCGGGGTGATCACCCTCAACCGCCCCCGGGCCATCAACGCCCTCACCCATCCCATGGTGCTCCGCATCGATGCGGCCCTCGCCGCCTGGGCGGCCGATCCGGCCGTCGACCAGGTCCTGATCCGCGGCGCCGGTGAGCGCGGCCTGTGCGCGGGCGGGGACATCCGGGCCATCCACGACGACGCCAAGGCCGGGGGGACGGCCTCCGCGGACTTCTGGCGCGACGAGTACCGGCTCAACGCCCGCATCGCCCGCTACCCCAAGCCGTACGTGGCCCTCATGGACGGCATCACCATGGGCGGCGGCGTCGGCGTCTCCGCCCACGGCTCGGTCCGCATCGTCACCGAACGCTCCCGCGTCGCGATGCCCGAGACCGGCATCGGCTTCGTCCCCGACGTCGGCGGCACCCACCTGCTCGGCCGCGCGCCCGGCGGACTCGGCACCCATCTCGCCCTCACCGGCGCGGCCGTCGGCGCCGCCGACGCGCTGCTGTGCGGGCTCGCCGACCACTTCGTACCGGCCGACCGGCTCCCCGAGCTGACCGCCGCACTCGCCGACGCCCCCGCCCACGAGGTGCTGCCGCGCCATGCCGCCGCCCCCGCGCCCGGTGAACTCGCCGACCGGCGCGGCTGGATCGACCACTGCTACGCGGCCGACACCGTCGAGGAGATCGTGGAACGGCTCCTCGGCCAGGGCGAAGCCGCCGCGAAGGAGGCCGCCGAGGCGATCCTCGCCAAGTCGCCGACCGCCCTCAAGGTCACCCTCGCGGCGCTGCGCCGGGCGGCCGCCCTCGGCACGCTGGAGCAGGTGCTGGGCCAGGAGTTCCGGGTCTCCTGCAACGCTCTGACGTCGCCCGACCTCGTGGAGGGCATCCGGGCGCAGGTCGTCGACAAGGACCGTGACCCGCACTGGTCCCCGGCGACCCTGGCCGAGGTGAGCGGCGCGGACGTGGAGCGGTTCTTCGCCCCGCTCGGGGAGGGCCGCGAACTGCGGCTCCCCTGACCGGCGTCCCGGCGTCCCGGCGTCCCGGCGCCCCGGCGCCCCGGAGAGCCCGGGACGCCGCCGAGCGGCCCGGCCCCGCGCTACGCGCCGACGTACTCCCGCAGGTGGCGGGCGGTGAGCGTGTCCGCCCCGGCCACCAGCTGCGTCGGCGTGCCCTCGAAGACGACCTCGCCGCCGGAGTGGCCGCCGCCGGGGCCGATGTCGACGATCCAGTCGGCGTGTGCCATCACCGCCTGGTGGTGCTCGATGACGATCACCGAGTTCCCGTCGTCGACGAGCCGGTCCAGCAGGGCCAGCAGCTTGTCCACGTCGGCCATGTGCAGGCCGGTCGTGGGCTCGTCCAGGATGTAGGTCGAGGACTTCTCGGCCATGCTGATGGCGAGCTTGAGCCGCTGCCGCTCACCGCCCGACAGGGTGTTGAGCGGCTGCCCGAGCCGCAGGTACGACAGGCCCACGTCGGCCAGGCGCCCGAGGACCGCTCGCGCCTGGCCGGTGGGGAAGAACGCGTGCGCCTCCGTGACCGGCATGTCGAGCACCTCGCTGATGTTCTTGCCGCGCAGCCGGTACGTCAGTACCTCGGGCGTGAAGCGCCTGCCCTCGCACTCCTCGCAGACCGAGGCCACCGCGGCCATCATGGCCAGGTCCGTGTAGACCAGTCCGAGGCCGTTGCACTTCGGGCAGGCGCCCTCCGAATTGGCGCTGAACAGCGCCGCCTTGACCCCGCTGGCCTTGGCGAAGGCCGTCCGGATCGGCCCCAGCAGCCCGGTGTAGGTGGCCGGATTGGAGCGCCGCGAGCCGCGGATCGGCGACTGGTCGGCGACCACCACCCCGTCCCGCCCGGCCAGGTACCCGTGGACCAGTGAGCTCTTGCCGGAGCCGGCGACCCCGGTCACCACCGTGAGCACCCCCAGCGGTACCTCCACGCCGACGTCCTTCAGGTTGTGCAGGTCGGCGCCCTTGACCGACAGGTGGCCGCGCGGGGAGCGCACCGACTCCTTCAGCCGGGCCCGGTGTTCGAGGTGGCGTCCGGTGAGGGTGCCGGACGTGCGCAGTCCGGCCACGTCCCCGGTGTAGCAGAGCCGTCCGCCGGCCGTCCCCGCGCCCGGGCCGAGGTCGACGACGTGGTCCGCGATCGCGATGACCTCGGGCTTGTGCTCGACGACGAGCACCGTGTTGCCCTTGTCGCGCAGCCGCAGCAGGAGGTCGTTCATGCGCCGGATGTCGTGCGGGTGCAGGCCGGTGGTCGGCTCGTCGAAGACGTACGTGACGTCCGTGAGGGAGGACCCGAGGTGGCGCACCATCTTGACCCGCTGGGCCTCGCCGCCCGAGAGGGTGCCGGAGGGGCGGTCCAGACTGAGGTAGCCCAGGCCGATCTCCACGAGGGAGTCGAGCAGGTCCCGCAGGTTGGCGAGCAGCGGGGCGACGGCCGGGTCGTCGATCCGGCGGACGAAGGCGGCCAGGTCGCTGATCTGCATCGCCGAGCACTCGGCGATGTTCATCCCCTCGATGCGCGAGGACAGCGCCGCCGCGGAGAGGCGGGTGCCGCCGCAGGCGGGGCAGTCGGCGAAGACCACGGCCCGGTCGACGAAGGCCCGTATGTGGGCCTGCATCGACTCGCGGTCCTTGGCCAGGTAGGTCCGCTGGATCTTCGTGACCAGGCCCTCGTAGGTGAAGTTGTTGGAGCCGACCTTCACCTTCACCTGGCTCATGTGCAGGAAGTCGGCCCACTCCCGCTCGGAGAAGTCCTTGAGCTTCGTGTCGGGGGAGTAGAAGCCGGAGTTGGCCATGATCTGCCAGTACCAGGTGTCCACGGCGAAGCCGGGGACGGTGATCGCGCCCTCGTTGAGGGAGAGTTCGCGGTCCACCAGCTGGTCCACGTCGATGTCGGAGACCTGGCCGAGGCCCTCGCAGTTCGGGCACATGCCGTCCGGGGCGTTGAAGCTGAAAGCGGTGGAGGCGCCGACGTGCGGGACGCCGAGGCGGGAGAAGATGATCCGCAGCATCGTGGAGGCGTCGGTGGCGGTGCCGACCGTGGAGCGGGAGTTCGCGCCCATCCGCTCCTGGTCGACCACGATGGCGGCGCTCAGGTTGTGCAGCCCGTCCACGTCGGGCCGGCCCAGGCTCGGCATGAAGGACTGGACGAAGGCGGTGTACGTCTCGTTGATCATCCGCTGCGACTCGGCGGCGATGGTGCCGAAGACGAGGGAGGACTTGCCGGAGCCGGACACGCCCGTGAAGACGGTGAGCCGGCGCTTGGGGATGTCGAGGGAGATGTCCGTGAGGTTGTTCTCCCGCGCTCCGCGGACCTGGATGACCTGATGACTGTCGGCGGCGATCTGCACGGAACTCCTCGCGGTGGCGGTGTCGCGGTGTCAGTGTTTCGAGCTTACTTTATACGCTGTACTCTGTACGACGTAGTGAATTATTGGGCTGCGCGGAGGGACCGGACATGGTGAAGGACCGCAGCGGCGCGGGCGACCCCGCCCGCACGCTGGAGCTGCTGTGGCGGGGGGCCGGACAGCCCGCCGCCCGGCCCGGGCGGCGCGGCCCGCGGCAGGGCCTCAGCGTGGACGCCGTGGTCCGGGCGGCGACCGAGCTCGCCGACGAGGCCGGACTGGCCGCGCTCACCATGCGCGCCCTGGCCCAGCGCCTGGGCGTGACCCCGATGACCCTGTACACCTACGTCCCCGGCAAGGCGGAACTGCTCGACCTCATGCTGGACGAGGCGTACGGGCGCATGGAACGCCCGACGCCCGGCGCGGGGGAGCCGTGGCGGACCAGGGTCGCCCGCGTGGCCGAGGACAACAGGGACCTGCTCACCCGCCACCCCTGGATCGCGGACCTGCCGGTCACCCGCCCGCCGCTGGGCCCCGGAGTGATCGGGAAGTACGAGTACGAACTGGCCGCCTTCGAGGGCATCGGCCTCACCGACATCGAGATGGACGCGGCCCTGACCCACCTCCTCGGCTTCGTCCATGCGAACGCCCTGGCCGCCGCCGACGACGCCGCGCACAACAGCCACCAGAGCCAGGACGAGTGGTGGGCCGTCAGCGCCCCGCTGCTGGAGCAGGCCCTGGACCCCGAGCGCTACCCGCTGGCCGGCCGGGTCGGCAGCGCCGTCGGCGGCTACCACCCGCAGGCGCTCTGGGCCTTCGGCCTCCAGTGCGTCCTGGACGGCCTGGCCCACCTGATCGACTCCCGCCCGGCAGGGTAATCCGCTGTCCAGGCCCCTGCCGGCCGGGGCAGTATGGCCCGCATGACCTGCGATCGCGTCCTGCTCCTCGCCCCCCGCCCCTCCGACACGGCGCGCCGCCTGACCGGGGCGGCCACCGGGCGCGGGCTGCGTGCGACGACGGCCGAGGACTGGAGCGTCCCGGAGGACGTCCGGGGCGCCGGACCGACCCACCTCTACGGAGGTCCGCTGCTCGCCGACAAGGTGGCGGGCGAGCTGGACGTCGTCGCGCTGGAGCCGCCCGCCGACTGGCTCGCGCGACTGCCCCTCGCCCTGACCGGGCGCCGGGTCGAGGCGGTCACCCTGGCCGAGGCACGGCGGCTGCGCCGGCCGGCCTTCGTCAAACCGCCGACCGACAAGTTCTTCCCGGCCCGGATCTACCCGGACGGCTCGCGGCTGCCCGGCCCGGACGCCTTCGACGACGACCTGCCGGTGCTGGTCAGCGACATCGTCCGGTTCACCCGCGAGTACCGGCTGTTCGTCCTGGACGGAGCCGTGCACGACGGCAGCCGTTACGCGGTCGGGCCCCGGCTCGACCCGGCGCCGCTCGACCTGGACCCGTACGCGGCGGAGGTCCGCGCCTTCGCCGCCGACCTGCTGGCGGCGGCCGACGGGTCACTGCCCTCGGCCGCGGTGGTCGACGTGGGCCTGCCGGACGAGGGCGGCTGGGGGGTCGTCGAGGCCAACCCGGCCTGGTGCAGCGGTGGTTACGCATGCGACCCCGAGCGGGTCCTGGACGTGGTGCTCCGGGCCGCCGGGCCCAGGAGCGAGAGCGCCCCGGCGGATCTGCCGTTCGCCCGGACCGCTCAGCGGTAGCCGGTGGTGTCCGCGGGGCGGCCCGGGTCCTGGACCTCTACCATGTAGCGCCAGCAGTCGGGGCGGCTGCCGTCCAGGTCCGTGAAGCCGTACACCTGCGCCAGCTGCCCGCTGGAGAGGGACGTACCGTTCCAGCGGGCCACCTCCGGGTCCGCGGCGAGCGCCGCGACCGCGCGGCCCACGTACGAAGGGGTCTCCGAGATGCCGAAGTGCGGGACCTTCGTCAGCGCGTCCCGCCAGTTCTCCTCCGTCACACCGAAGTTGTCCAGCATCATCTCCGAACGCAGCCAGCCCGGGGTCAGCGCCACCGCCGTCGCCCCGCGCGGTCCCAGCTCGTGGCCCAGAGCGAACGCCATGCGCAGGACCGAGGACTTGGCGATGTCGTAGAAGAAGGACACCCGGTAGTTGGCCGCGTTGTACTCGGCGGTGCCGTCCGTCATCTCCACCACCAGCCCGCCCGGTTCGCGCAGCAGCAACGGCACCGCGAAATGGCTGGTGACGGCGTGGGTCTCCACCGCCAGCCGCAGCAGCCGCAAGCCCTTGTCGAGGTCGTGCTCCCAGACCGTGCTGTCCCACTCGAAGAGCAGCTCCCCGCCCCAGACGTCGTTGACCAGGACGTCCAGCCGGCCCTGCTCGCCGTCGATCCGCCCGACCAGTGCCTCGACCTCCGCCGGCACCAGATGGTCGGCGACAACCGGGACGCCCCGGCCGCCCGCCGCCGTGACCAGCTCCGCGGTCTCCTCGATCGTCTCGGGCCGGTCGTACTCCGAGCGCCTGCCCCGGGTGCTGCGCCCCGACACGTACACGGTCGCGCCCTGCGCGCCCAGCTGGACCGCGATGCCCCGGCCCGCGCCGCGCGTCGCCCCGGCCACGAGGGCCACCCTGCCCTCGAGAGTTCGCTGTGTTTCCGGCATGCCCCGACCCTACGACGCCCGGTCCGCCCGGGCCCCGCCGAACACGGCGACCACCGTCACGGAGAGCAGCAGCCCGGCCGCCGCCAGGCTCAGCGCGGGGCCCGGCCCCCACAGCGTCCAGGCCGCCCCGAACATCACGGACCCCGCGAACCGGGCCAGCGCCTGCGCGGTCTGGAGCACCGCGAGCCCGGTCGTGCGCAGCTCGGCGGGCAGCAGCGGCCCGGCGGCGGCCATCAGCACCCCGTCGGTGGCGGCGTAGAACAGGCCGAGCAGCGCGAGCACGCCGGCGACCAGCAGCGCCCCGCCCGGAACGGTGACCGGGGCCAGGCACAGCAGACAGGCCCCGAGCAGCAGGAGGTGCCCGCCGAGGAAGACCCGGCCGCGCCCCAGCCGGTCGGCGAGCCGCCCCACGGGCAGCGCGGCCAGCAGGAACACGGCGGCCGTACCGACGGGCAGCAGCGGGAAGTACGCGGCCGACAGGTCGAGCCGGCGTTGGAGCAGCAGGTAGAGGAAGGCGTCCCCGACGGTGAACAGGCCGAGCACCGCGGCGGTCAGGCAGAGCCGCCGCAGACCGGGCAGCCGCAGCAGGGTGCGTACGGGCGGCAGTGGCGGACGGGTGGGTGCCGGAGGGGGAGCGGGAGCCTCGCGGACGAAGAGCGCGAGCAGCACCACCCCCAGGACGGCAACGCAGCAGCTGACCGTGAACACGGCCTCGTACCCGTCCACCGCCACCCACAGGATCCCGAACGCGGCCAGCGGCCCCAGCAGGGCGCCCGCCGTGTCCAGCGCGCGGTGCACCCCGAAGGCGCGGCCCTGCTCCCCGGGCGGCACCGACAGCGAGATCAACGCATCGCGCGGGGCGGTCCGCAGGCCCTTGCCCGTCCGGTCGGCGGCGAGCACCGCCGCCACCGACCAGGGGGTGGCGGCGACGAGCAGGGCCGCCTTGCAGACGGCGGACAGCGCGTAGCCGGTGCCCGCGACGAGCTTGCGGCGCCGGGTGCGGTCGGCGATCCGGCCGCCCGCGAGGCGGAGCACCGCGGTGGCGCCCTGGTGCAGACCGTCCAGGGCGCCGAAGGCCAGCGGGGACATGCCGAGTCCGGCCATCAGGTACAACGGCAGGACGGCGGTGACCATCTCCGCGGAGACGTCCGTGACCAGGCTGACCAACCCGAGCGCGAACACCGTGCCGGGGACGGCCCGCAGGGGGCCCTTCGGGACCGGGGTGTCCCCGGCGATGTCCGAGGCCCGGGTGGTCGACAGGTACACGGATGCCTCCGGGGCCGGGTCTAGAACCAGTTGACGGTGAGCGGGAACGCGGCGGTGACGGTGGTGCCCGTGGAGTCGGTGGCGGTCGCGGTGACCTGGACGGTCCCGCTGCCCCAGGGCTTGCCGCCGATCCGCCCCGAACCGGCGTCCACGCTCAGGCCCCAGGGCAGGCCGGTGGCGGCGTAGCGGACCGGAGGTCTGCCACCGGTGGCAGTGAGCTGGATGGTGCAGGACTGGTTGAACCTGCACGTCTGCGGGCCCGGGCTCGTCAGTTGCAGACCGCCCGCGGTCGGAGTCGGAGTCGGTGTGGGAGTCGGGGTCGGTGTCGGTGTGGGAGTTGGGGTCGGTGTGGGGGTCGGGGTGGGTGTCGGGTTCGAGGAGGTGTCGAACACCTCGGTGATCGGCTGGACGTTGGCCGCGTTGCCCGCGTGCGTCGCCGTGCCGAAAAGGTCCTCGAAGGTCCTCAGCAGATGGTGGTGGTTGAAGGCCGTGGCGTACCTGCCCGTCTTGACCTTCGCGCCGTGGAAGACGGTGGCGATCTGGTTGGAGCCCAGGTAGTTGTCCTCGTCCCAGGTCAGGACCAGCAGACTGTTGTTGGCCTTCGCCCACTGCGCGTAGGCGTCGATGTTGTTGCGCGTCCAGGTGTCTCCCGTGCCGACGGAGCACGAGTGCATGTCGTTGCACTGGTTGGGGACCACGAAGGAGAGGTTCGGCAGCGCCGCGAAGTTGTTCTGCGGGAACTGCGCCCAGGTCTTGCCGGTGTTCAGCGGCACGTTCCTGAAGGCGAACCACGGGTTGTGCTTCTGCGCGTACTGGCCGTTCGTGCAGGCCGTGGACCCCTCGCTCGGCAGGTCCTCGTTGTACGTCGCGAAGCTCCTGCCGGCCGCGATCAGCTCCTGACCGAGGTTGGGCGCCGTCATCGACTGCGGGGTGTAGCAGCCGTCGCCCGTGATCCCCTGCGTGGCACCGGAGAACAGGTTGAAGTAGTTCGGCTGGCTGGGGTGGGTCAGCGCCTTCATCCCGGTCAGGCTCGCGCCGCCGTTCGCCAGCTGGTTGATGTACGGGGCGTTCGCGCTGCCGATGATCTCCCCGTACTGCTTGTTCTCGTACACGACGACCACCACGTGGTCGTACGTCGGCAGCGCGACGGCCGCCGCCGCGGGAGCGGGCTCCGCGGCCTCGGAGTTGGCCACGGTGAAGGCGCCCAGTAGGCCGAGTGCGCCGAGCCCGGCCACGAGCGCGGGCCACAGGGCCCCGCGTCTCGCGCGCGCCGCCGCTGAGGGTGGTGGTGGGGTGGGCATGGGTGATCTCCTCCTGGGTGAAGTGTCGGGACGCCCGGGGCCGGCCCCCGGACGGGGTCATTCCTCGCGCCGCGCCGCACCGGCCACGGCGATGTTCAGGAACCGCGGTGCGGGCCGACCCCGGTCGCGGAAGTCCTCCGCCACCGCCGCTCGCACCGCCGCCAGCCGCCCCTCGGGCAGCAGCACCAGCACGCTCCGACCCGGCCGCTGCCCGGGCGGCCAGGCACTCAGCGCCCCGGCCCGGCGCGCGCAGGCCACTGCGCGCGCCAACTCCCGGGGCCGGTCCGCGGCCTCGCCGCGCACGGCGACCAGCACCAGCCGCGCGCCCGAGCCCGCCGGGTCGAAGGCCACGTACCGCTGCCGCCGCCGGGCCTCCGCGCTCAGCAGCAGCGCCCGCCCCGACCGCGCGAACAGCACGGCCCGCCGCAGACCGTCGTCCCCGTCCGGCAGCGCTGCGGCCAGCAGCCGGGCCAGCTGCTCGCGGTCCGGCGGCTCACCCGCCCCCGTGTGCACGTCGGCCACGGCCAGCGCCACCGCGCACTCGGCGGGCTCCGCCGTGGCCAGCCCGGCGGCCCCCGTGAGCGAGCCCTGGACGTGCAGGTCCGTCCCGCCGAGGCCGTACCCCTCCCGGGCCAGAGCCCGCAGCACGGCGTACGGCCGGACGGCCCAGGCGGGGGCGGCCGGCGGCGACCCCGACAGGGTCAGCGGCAGATCGCAGCCGTCCGCGGGATGGCCGAGGGAGCTGAGCCGCACCAGGCCGTCGGTGCGCGGGGCGGCCGCGGCGGCCGTGGGCCAGCCGGCGGCCGCGACCAGCCCGGGGGAGCCCAGGTGGAAGGCGTACGGGGCGCTCCACACGGCGGCCGGGGGCCGCCCGTGCGCCGCCTCCAGGGCGTAGGCGACGAGCCGGTACAGCGGATCGGCCGTCGCCCGCCGCGCCAGGTCGCCGCCGGCGCGGTCGGCGGTCACGGTGGCACCGGCCGTGGCGGCGGGCCCCCGGGGCGGTACAGCGGCGGCGGATGCTCCCGCCGCGTCCCGGCGGGCTGCCGCGGAAGGCGCCGGCTCCCCCGTGGGCGGTCCGACGGCGCCGGCCGTGCCCGTCACGGGACGTCCTTGCGGGCCAGCATCCGGTAGGCATTGCCGCCGTCCGTGCGCCGGGCCACCGCCGTGCGCACCGTGTCGAGCGCCGCCGCGGCGGCGAAGCACGGCAGCGAGGCCACCCGTACGGCATGACCGAGGAGCCGTGCGCGCGGCGTGGGCCCCGGGCCCCACGGCCGGTCCGGATCCGGGGCCAGCCGCGTCGCCGCGAGGGCCACCGCGCCGAAGAAGTCATTGCCCTGGTGGGCCGGACCGTGCTCCTCGGCGACGACGGTCAACCCCCGGTCCGCCAGCGCCTCGCGCAGGTTGGCGGCCGGCATCAGGTGCTGGTGCTGGGGCTGGAACCAGGGCAGCCAGACCGGGCCGAGGAGCCGGGCCATACGTGATTCCGGATCGGGCAGCTCGATGGCCAGGAACCCGCCGGGCGTGAGCACGGTGGCCGCCGCGTCCAGTTCGGCGAGCGGCTCCCGGGTGTGCTCCAGGTAGTGGTACATGCTGACCACCTCGTACTGGCCGGCCAGTTTGGAGGCGAACTCCGGGAACTGGCCCAGGTATCCGGTCTCCACCCAGCCGCGGCGCTCGGCCTCGCGCACCCCCTCGCCCATGTCGAGCCCGTCGAACCGGGTCTGCGGCCAGACGTCGCGCGCCGCGTTGCAGAAGTGGCCGTGCCCGGTGCCGACGTCCAGCCAGGACGCCGGATCGGCATGCGGGAGGAGCATCTCGGCGCGCCCCCGGTAGGCGGCGCCCAGCCTGCCGAAGACGGTGCCCGCACCCTCGCCGCCGCGCCCGTCGTAGAAGTCGCGGTAGTAGAAATCCAGCCCTTCCGGGGTCAGCCGGGGGTTCTGGAAGACGTGGCCGCAGTCCCCGCACTGCTCCAGCGTGAAACGGCCGGGCTTGCCCTGGAGCAGGTCGGGCACCCGGACCCGCACCGTGAGCCGGTCGGATCCGCACCACGGGCAGCCCTCGCGGCGCGGTTCCAGGAAGCGCCCGACCCCCGCCGCCAGGTCCTGCCGGTAGGCGGCTGCCCGCGCGGCCTCCGGCGCGCCGTCCGCCGCCGGGTCCGGCCCGGCGTCCCGGCCGGCCGCCGCGGCCGTACGCAGCCCCGCGCCGAGGGAGCGGACCGGCCGGGCCGCCGTGGCGCGGCCCAGACCGGCGGGGCGCAGCGGGGAGCCCGGTCCGCCGAGGGCCAGGTACGGCTGGAGCCAGTACAGTCCGGCCGCCGCGGCGCCCCACCGGCCCTGGCGTACGGCGACCCCGGCGAGCAGGGCCAGCCCGCCGAGCTGCACGGCGGCCAGCGCCCCCGGAGGCAGCCCCTGGGCCCGTAGCTCGGCGGCCCGCGCCGGCCCGCCGGGTTCCCCGGCCCCACCGCAACTCAGGCCGGGGGCGATGGCCAGGCCCGTGGCATCGGCGGCGTACTCCTTCAACCGCCGGGTCAGCGCGAGCAGTTCCGCCGTGTCCGGCCGCGGACCGGCCGGATCCACCCCGGCCCGGGACAGCACCTCCTCGGTGACGAGCACGGCGAACCCGGCCCCGCGCCCCGCTGCGAGCCGGTCCTGCCGGTACCGGGCCGGGTCGACCAGGCGCAGCAGCGAGAGGGCCCGCTCCGCGGGCAGGTCCGCGGGCAGCAGGTCCAGCACCCGCAGCCCCTCGGCCTCGGCGTGCGCGCGGGCGGCGAGGAAGGTGGGCGCATCCGGTTCGACCCCCCGGGCGGTGAGCAGCCGCCACCCGGCGGCGCGCGGGGCCCCGGCCGCCGCCGCGGGCGGGGTCACCGGCAGCACCGGGATCGCCCGCAGCCGGCGCCTGGCGCGCACGGTGCCCGCGCCGAGGGCGGCCAGTAGGACGGCGGAGGTCCAGGGGACCCGCTGGAACGGGGTTGGCGTCATCGCAGTTTCTCCAACCGGTCGGCCGCGGCGGCGGCTCCGCCCGCCGCGGCGAATGAGGCCTGGATCCGCCGGGCGGCCCGGCGCGGGCCGGGATCGTCCAGCACGGCCGTGAGCGCGTCGCGCAGTTCCTCGGCCCGGGTCCTGCCGAACCGCACCCGGACGCCCGCTCCGGCCTCGACGACCTGCCGGGCCACGATCGGCTGGTCGTCCCGGATCGGGGCGACGACCAGCGGCAGCCCGTGCGCGAGGGCCTCGCACACGGTGTTGTGGCCCGCGTGGCAGACCACCGCGTCCAGGTGGGGCAGCAGCTCCAGCTGGGGGACGCTCTCCTGGAGCAGGACGTGCTCCGGCGCCTCCCCGATCAGGGCGGAGGGTGCCGCGAGGACGAACTGGACCTCCTCGGCGAGTCGTTCGGCGGCGCCCAGCACGGCGCCGTAGAAGCGGGCCCCGGCCGCCTGGTTGAGGGTGCCCAGGGACACCAGCACCCGCCGCCGCCCGGGATCCAGCCGCTGCCACGGGAACCCGGGCGTGACCGGACGCGCCCCGAAGGCCGGGCCCACGAAAGCGTGGTGGGGCGGGAAATCCGCGCCGGCTCCCACGAGTTCGGGCGTGGAGAAGACCAGCACCAGCCGCTCCGAGAACCGCGGGTCCCAGTCCGCCCGGCCGTCCGGTCCACCCCGCGCCGCGCCGAACTCCGCCAGCAGGCCCGAGATCTGCCCGGCCACCCACTCCCCGACCTTCGGGAAGTCCGCGAAGGGCCGGGTCAGCTCGGCCGAGGTACTGGCCGAGGTCACCCACGGCACGCCGAGCCGCCGGGCCACCAGAGGTCCCGCCAGGGCTTGCTGGTCGGCGACCAGCACGTCCGGCCCGAAGGTATGCACGGCCCGGGTCACCCCCGGCACCATCGCCCGGGCCAGCGGCACCAGCGCCTCCTCCCACAGGAACCGCAGCGCACCGACCCCGCGCAGATCGCGCCAGCGGTCGTGCAGCTCCGCGTACCCGCCGCCGAGCTCTTCCCCGGCGGGCAGGATCCGGGCCTGCGGCGGCAGCAGCCGGGCCAGCGCCGAGGCCGGTCCCGTCCAGGCGGTCTCATGTCCCCGGGCGGCCAGTTCGGCACCGACGGCCACGGTCGGATTGATGTGCCCCGCCAGCGGCGGCACGGCGAACAGCACCTTCACGGGACCAGAGCTCCCACCCGCGCCCGCGCGGCCGTGGCGTCGAGGTGGGCGAGCACGCTCTCCCGCAGGACCCCGCTGCTCTCCTTCAGGACGTCGTGCCCCAGGCCCGGCAGGATCCGCAGCGCCCCGTGCGGCGCGTGCCGCGCCAACTCCCGCCCGCCCGGCAGCAGCTCGGAGTGCTCGCCGCAGACGATCAGGACCGGGCAGCGCAGCCGGGCGTAGTCCGCGGCGGCGAAGGTGCGGCTCGCCGCGATGTCGTCGATGAGCGTGGTGCGGTTGAGCAGGGCGTCGGCGATGGCCGTCAGGTTGGCGGCCTTGCGCAGCCGCAGGGTGAGCAGCTCGGTGGGGACCGTGCTGTCCTCCAGGCTGAGCGCGGCGGCCGACAGGGTGTCCACCATGTTCTCCACCCAGGCCCCGCTGAGCGGCGGTTCCAGGAGGGTGAGCCCGCTGACGAGGTCGGGCCGGGCCAGCGCCGCGTGCAGGGCGAGGGTCCCGCCGTAGCTGTTGCCGACCAGGTGGACCGGGCGCTGCCCGAGGTCCAGCGCGCCGAGCAGGGCGAAGAGGTCCCGTACGGCGCTGCGGGTGTCGTAGCCGGACCCCGGGCGCTCGGTGCGGCCGTGGCCGCGCAGGTCGTAGAGGACGGCCTCGTGGCCGGACCGGGCCACCGGCACGGCCAGGGGGCAGTAGAAGGAGGAGAGGTTGTCGACGACCAGCCCGTGCAGGAACACCACGACGGGCCGGTCGGGGGCGTCGGCGCCGGCGGTGGCCGGGAGCCGCTGGACGTGGAAGCGCAGGGAGCCCGCGCGGACGAAGGCCACGGCGCTCAGCCGGCCGACGCGGCAGGGGTCCCCGCCGCCGTCCGGGCCAGGGAGGTGTGGGTGATCCGCCCGATGTGGGTGACGAGTTCACCCACCGACATGGCCAGGATGGCCTCCATGTCCTTCTCGGCCAGGAATCCCATCAGGTCGACCTCGGCGCCGTAGCGGTGGTGGAGCAGTTCGGCGAGGGCGACGAACTCGATGCTCTCCAGGGCGAGGTCCTCGTTGAACGTCGTCTTCATCGTGACCTCCTCCGCGAGCAGGTACTCGTCGCCGACGATCTCCACGAGCATGCCGGTGATCTCGGCGAGGATCTCAGTTGCCATGACGGGCCTCCGTGAGGGGGAAGGGGACGGGGCAGGGGGCGGACGCCGCGAGGTGAGCGGTCCAGGCGACGACGTGGTCGGGCGCCGTATCGGCGGCGAGCGTGCCGCCGGTGAGCGCACGGTCGGCAGGGCTGCTGTCGGTGAGCTGCGCGGTGCGGACCGGGTACGTGCCGCCCTCGGGGGAAGTCACCAGCAGTGCACCGGAATCCGCGTCCCCGGCCACCCGCCAGTCCCGCGGCCGCCCGCCGAGCCCGCCCCCGGCGGCCTTGGCCGCGGCCTCCTTGGCGCACCACAGGGCGGTGAGCGCTGCGGGCAGGCCGGTGCCCCCGTGGGCGGCCAGCCGTTCGGCGAGGCGCAGTTCGGCCGGAGCGAGGGCGATCCGGATCAGCGCGTCCGGATCGCCGGTCACCCGTTCCACATCGATCCCGACCGGTCGGGCCGGGTGGGCGAGAGCCACCGCGATCCGCTCCTTGTGCGATATCGACAGCCGGAACCCGCGCGTCGACGGGGACTCGGCCAGCGGCCGCCCGGCCGGATCGTTGCCGATCGGCACCTCCACGGGGAACACCGGTCCTGCCCCGCCGTCCCACAGCAGCTGCCGCAGCGCGTCCTTGGCCGCGATCCGGCCCAGCAGCCACGGCGCCCGGGCGCGCGGCGCGAGCCGCTCGTAGGCAGCCCGTTCGGCGGCGCCGAGGTAGCGGCGCATCACCAGCTCCTGCGAGGCGGGATCGTTCCAGCGGCGCCGGGCCAGGCACCAGCCCTCGGGCCGCGGTTCGCCGATGCCGCACACCTCCGGGGTGAACTTCATCGGCCAGACCCGCTCGTCGGCACCGAACCGGCGGTACGTCCACCCCTCGATCCGGGCCCACACCCCACCACCCGGCCCGCGCAGCTCGATGTCGCCCCGCACGGTCACGTCCTGCACCGCGCGGATCCGGGCCGTCGCGGTCACCAGCTCCCGCGGCGCGGGCGGGGGCCCGTAGAAGCGGATGCGGTCCACGGTGGCCGGGAACACCAGCCGGTCCACGGGGAGGCGCAGCTGCATCCAGTGCCCGAAGAGCTGCCCGGCGGCGTCGAGCAGTGCGCCCGGGTCGGGCAGCACCCGCAGGACCCCGTGGATGCCGTCCGCGCCGACCGACCGCACCTCGTGCACCCCGGCGAAGCGCGGGCCGTGGAACATCCACCGGTCCCGGTAGAGGGCCGCCGCACTGACCGGGGCGGGACCGGGCTCGTGCAGGGGGGTGTCGTCGGGCGCGGGCGGCGTCCCGTACCGCTCGCCGAGCAGTACGACCACCGAGGCGTACTCCCCGAGCCCGACCCGCAGCCGGCCGGGGCCGTCACCGCGGACGGTGATCTCGACGTCGACGGCCGGCTCGACGGCGAGCCACCGCAGGGCCCGTACGTCCTCGTAGCCGATGACGGCGAGGCCGGGCGGGGCCTGCCGCCGGGCGGCATCGGCGGCCAGCTCCAGCATGGTGGTCATGGGCACGACGGGGAACCGGTCGGAGTCCTCCGGCCAGCCGTCGGGCTGGAGGTACACGCAGTGGTCCCGTACGTAGGGGAGTGCGGCCAGCGACAGCCGCAGGGTGTGGTTCGCCCGGGCGGGGGCCGGCGCTTCGGGTGCTCCTGGTGCCTCCGGGGTTCGCGGGACCTCCGTCGACCAGGCCTCGGCGACGGCCCTGGCGGCCGATTCCGTGTCGGCCAGCACCGCGTCCAGGGCGGACAGCAGCACCGGCCGGGCGCCGCCGGGTGCCGGTGCCGTCGGCGTCGGGGCCGGGGCCGGGGCCGAGGTCGGGGCCGAGGTCGGCGGGGCCAGGAGGCCGGCCAGGGCCGCCCGGGCCGGCTCGCCGAGCCGGACCAGCGGGGACCCGAGGTCCAGCCGCATGCCACGCCCGCGGGAGGGCGCCGGGCGCGGTGCGGACGCCGGTGCCGGCTCCTGCGCCCCGACCGCCTCGGCCTCGGAATTGGCCTCGGCCTCGGAATCGGCCTCGGAATCGGCCCTCGCCTCGGCCAGCAGGTCCCACCGCGGCGCGTACCCCTCGGCCCAGAGCGCGGCGCAGGTGCGGCCGAGGGCCGCCAGGCCCGGCAGGCGCGGGGAGGAGGTCGACACCGAGAGGTGGGGACGCTCGCGCAGGCTGTCCTCGACGAAGCCCGGCAGGCTGCCCGGGCCCAGCGTGACGAAGCTGCGCACGCCCTCGTCCTCGTACAGCCGCAGCGTCAGCTCGCGGAAGCGGACCGGCTCCAGCAGGTGCCGGACGACCAAGCCCCGTACCTCCCTCGGCGCGGCCGGGAACGGCGCACATGTCGTGGCCGACCACACCGGGAGGGAACCGGGCCGCAGCGGCAGCCGGTCGAAGGCGGCGCGGACCTGCCCGAGGTACGGCTCCCACATCGGGGTGTGGAAGCCCGAGCGGAACGGCAGCTCCTGACCGAGCACCCCGTCGGCACGCAACCGCGCCACGACGGCGGCCACCTGCTCCGGATCGCCGCAGATCACCGACTGGTGCGGGCAGTTGTCGTGACTGACCACCACCCGCTCCAGGCCGTGCAGTGCGGCCTGCGCCCGCGGCGCGCCGCAACCCAGCGCCGCGTACACGAGGTCCGGGACCCGGAGGTCACCCGGTTGCAGTGAACCGAGGAAGGTGTCGGCCGCCTCCTGCGGGTACATGCCCGCGGCCACCATCGCCGCCCACTCACCCAGGCTGTGGCCGACCAGCACATCGGCCTCGATGCCCAGTTCGGGCAGGGCGCGGGCGAAGAAACGGCCCGTCGCGATCGCGTCGAGAGCCCGCTCCACGAGCGAGGTGCCGCGGGTGAGCCGGGGCGCCGTCAGCGCGAGCCGGTCGGCCACGTCGTCCACCACGGGCGCGAACTCCGGCTCCAGGCCCGGGAAGAGGAACGCCATCCGGCCGCCTAGCGGCTCCGGGGTGAACCACACGTCCCCGCGGCCCCGCCACGGCCGGCCGCGCGCCACCGCCTTCGCGGCCAGTGCGAGCCGCTGGGGTGTCGGCCCGACCACCGCGACCCGGCAGGGCCCGTCGCCCCCCGACACCGGGGCGGCGGCCGCCAGCCGCGTCGCGAGCTGCGCCGGAGTGTCCGCACCGATCAGGAGTACGTCGCCCCCCGCGGCGGGACCCACCGGCGCGGCCGCATCCCCCAGCGGCAGGAAACGACGCACCGGAGCCACCCGGCCGCCGCCGGGGACCGGAGCGGGTGCCGCAGTGGGGACCGGATTCGGGGCCGGTGCGGGAGTCGCGGTGCGGGCCGGGCTCGGGATCCTCGGAGCCTCCTCCAGCACCACATGCGCGTTGATCCCGCCGAAGCCGAAGGCATTGACCCCGGCCCGGCGCGGCTGCGGCCCGCGCTCCCACGGCTCCGCCGCGCCCACCGGCCGCATCCGGGTCCGGGCCAGGTCCGGGTGCGGCTCCTCGAGATGCAGCGTCGGTGGCAGCACGCCCTCGTGCACCGCGAGCGCCGCCTTGATCAGCCCGGCCATGCCCGAGGCCTGCATGGTGTGCCCGAGCATCGACTTCACCGAGCCGAAGCCGATCCCGTCTCCGCTCCCCGGCCCGGACGGTCCGAACACCTGCGCCAGAGTGTCCAGTTCGGCTGCGTCCCCCACCGGGGTGCCCGTCCCGTGCGCCTCCAGCAGGCCGAGCGCCCCCGGCGCCCGCGGATCCAGTCCGGCCTCCCGCCAGGCCCGCTCCAGCGCCTGTACCTGGCCCGCCACCAGCGGGCTCATCAGGCTTGCCGCGCGGCCGTCGCCGGCCACGCCCGTGCCGCGGATCACCGCGTACACGCGGTCGCCGTCGCGCTGCGCGTCCGCCAGCCGTTTCAGCAGCACCACCCCGGTGCCCTCCGACAGCAGGGTCCCGTCCGCCCTGCGGTCGAAGGGCCGGATCCGTTCGCTCGGGCTGAGCGCCCGCAGCTGCGTGAACACGCTCCACAGCGTCGCGATGTGACAGTGGTGGACCGCGCCCGCGACGACCGCGTCGCAGCGCCCGGCGGCCAGCAGCCCCACCGCCTGGTCCACCGCCAGCAGGGAGGAGGCGCAGGCCGCGTCCAGGGTGTAGGCCGGGCCGCGGAAGTCCAGCCGGTTCGCGGTCCGGGCCGCCGTGAAGCTGGGCACCAGCCCGATCGACGCGTCCGGCCGCTCCGGACCCAGCGCGTCCTGGAAGGCGGAGCGCACCTGCGCGATCCGCCGCTCGCTCAGCTCCGGCGCCAGCTCCCGCAGCGTCTGCGCCAACTGGTGTGCAGTACGCACCCGTTGGTCGAGCCGTGCGGTCGCCACCCCCATGAACCCGCCGCGCCCCAGGACCACACCGATCCGCGACCGGTCGGCGGGCAGCCGGGCCTCGCCGCCCGCGTCGGCGATCGCCTCGGCCGTCGCGTGCAGGGCCAGCATCTGATCCGGCTCGGCCCCCTCCACGGCGGCCGGCATGATCCCGAACCGGGTGGGGTCGAAGGCGGCGAGCCCGTCGATGAAGCCTCCGCGCCGGCAGTAGAACCGGTCGGCCGCCACCGGGCCGGGCGCGCCCTGCGGGTCGTAGTACACCTCCGGGTCCCAACGCCCCGGCGGGACCTCGCCGATGGAGTCCGTACCGGCGAGGAGGTTGCGCCGGTACGCGGCCAGATCGGCGGCCCCGGGGAACACCGCGCCCATCCCGACGATCGCGGCATCGGTCGGTCGGGGGCCGCTCCGCTGTGCGTCACGCATCGCCCCGGCCACCCTCCGCCATCAGGACCACCTGGACGTCACTTCCGTGCGTCAGTTCGTCGAGGAACGCGGCGGTCCCCGCGTCCGGCGCGATGAGAGGGATCCCGCGCCGGGCGTAGGCGCGCTCCAGTTCGGGGGTGACCATCCCGCCCGCCTGCGCCGCCCAGGGGCCCCAGTCGACGGACAGCACCCGTCCCGGGAAGGACTCGGCCCAGGCGTGCGCGAGACCGTCGAGGGCGTCGTTGGCCGCGGCGTAGTCGCACTGCCCCCGGTTGCCGTACACCCCGGCGACGCTGCCGAACAGCGCCAGGAACCGGGGTGCGGGCCAGGGCCCGTGCTCGGCGGCGGCCGCGGCCAGGTGCCGGGCCCCGGCGACCTTGGTGGTGAACACCGCGCCGAAGTCCGCCGGTTGCTTGTCCCGCAGCAGCCCGTCCCGCAGCACTCCGGCGCCGTGCACGATGCCGTCGAGGCGGCCGTGGCGCTCGCGTACGCCGGACACGACGGTCCGTACGGCCCGCTCGTCGGTGACGTCCGCGCAGTGGTAGCGGACGGAGGCGGCCGTCGCGGCGAGCGCGGCGAGGGTGGCCCTGACCTCGCGCTCGGTGAGGATCCGCGAGGCCGCGGCCTCGATCTCCGCAGGCGTACGCAGCCCCCCGGCGATCAGCGCGGCGCGCAACGCGACCCGGTCCTGGGCCTGACCGAACTCATCGACTCCGGTGGCCGGTTCGGGCGTGCGCCCGATCAGTTCCACGTGGCATCCGGTCGAGCGGGCCAGGGCGAGGGCGGTGCGCGCGGTGATGCCGCGGGCGCCGCCCGTGAGCAGGACCACCGCGTTGCGGTCCAGCAGCGGGGGGCCGTCAGGGGCGCCGCCGGTGCTCGACAGGGGGGCGGGTACGGGGAGGCGGGCCACGCGGGTGCCCTCCCCGGTGTAGCCGACGGAGGCGATGGGTCCGGTCTCGTGGCTCCCGGTTCGGATGCTGCCGCTGCCGCTGCCGCTGCCGCCGTCGCTCAGTTCCGCGACCAGCTGTGCCGCGATGCGCTCCGGGTCCTCCTTGGGGTGGACGCCCACGGCCCGGAGCAGCACATCGGGGAATTCGAGGGCCGCGCTGCGGGCGAAGCCGTGCAGACCGGCGCCGGAGGTGCCGGGCCCGGTGACGAGCAGCAGCCGCGGGGTTCCCGTCATCAGGGCCTGCCGCAGCCCCGGGAAGGCTTCGGGCAGTACGGGGCCGGCGGTGGTCCGCAGCGCGGAGAGGTCGACGAGGCCGTCGAAGCCCGGCTCGGCCGCGGGGAGGAACGCCGGCTCGGCGCCGAGGGACTCCAGGGCTGACGCGAGGGCGGGTGCGATGCCCTGGCCGTCCTCGACGAGCCCGATCCGCAGGCCGCGCAGGGTCTCGGGGGCGGCGTCGGCCGCCGGTACGGGCACGAGGTCCACCCGGAGGCGGCTCACCGGGGGCGCCACGGCGCCAGGATCGGGGACGGGGACGGGGACGGGGACAGGGACGGGTGCGGTTCCGTTGCCGGGCACAGAGGATACGGAGCGCGCGGGCGCGGGCGCGGCGGGCGCGGCGGGCGATCGGGAGGTGACCCAGTCGACGATGCCGCGCAGGGTCTTGATCCGGGAGAGTTCCTCGACGGCGGACTCGGTGGTTCCGCCCGGGTTTTGGGGGAGGCCGATCCGGTCGGCGAGGGCGCCGATGATCTCCACCCGCTTGATGGAGTCGATGGAGAGGTCCGCCTCCAGGTCCAGCTCGGGGTCGAGCATGTCGCGGGGGTAGCCGGTGCGGGTGTGGACGATCTCCAGGACGAGGTCCATGACCTCCTCGGCGGTGCGGGGGCCGGGCGGGGGTGCGGGGGCGGGGCCGGTGGGGGCGGTTCCGACGGGGCCGGGCGCGCGCCGGGACGTCTCCTCGGACGCCGAACGTGGCGAGGGGTCAGAGGGTGCGGCGGCAGTGCGTTCGGCGCCCTGCGGGGATCGCCCCGACACACTCCCGACCCCGTCGGAACCGCGGCCCGCTCCGGTGGCCCGGCCCAGGGGGCCCGCCGGCGCGGCGCCCAGGTAGCCGAGCAGGACGTCCCGTTGGGCCTCGACCAGTTCCCGGGTGCTGCGCAGGTATTCCAGGACCGTCTCCTCCCGGCGGTCCCTCGGCCTTTCCGTCGTGGGTTCGGAGCCGGTCGCCGCTACCGGCGCCGCGGCCCTCACCCGCTGCGCCGGGCGCAGGCCCCCCGGGACGGGTGCGCCGTCCGCGGTGCGGACCAGGTGGCCGTCCACGAGCCAGCCCGGGCGCCGCGGGGCGCGCTCCGGGAGGCGGGAGGTCCGGCCGCGGAAGAGGGCCTGCGGCGCCACCGGCACGCCCGCCGCCATCAGTTCGGCCACCGCCGTGACCAGCCTGACCAGGCCGTGCTCGCCCGGAACGTCCAGCGGGACCGCCGTGTGCGGTCGGTCGTGCAGGATCCGGCCGACCAGGCCGGACAGGACCCGGCCGGGGCCCGTCTCCACGAACGTCCGGACACCGGCCGCGTACATGGCCTCCACCTGCTCGACGAACCGGACCGGCTCCGCGACCTGGCGCGCCACAAGGCTTCGGACCTCGTCCGCCGCGTCCGGATACCGGTCGGCCGTCGTGTTCGACCAGACGGGGGTGTGGGGCGTTGCCATCCGGGTCGTCGCCAGTTCGGCACCGAGGGATGCCGCCGCCCCTGCCACCACCTCGCTGTGGAAGGCGCAGGCCACGGGCAGGGGTTCGGCCGTGAGGCCCGCCTCGCGCAGGGCCGTCACCGCCGCGGACACGGCCTGCGTCGGGCCCGAGATCACGCACTGCCGGGGGGCGTTGTGGTTCGCCACCACGCAGCCGGTGCGGGCGGCGATCTCCCCCACCTCCTCCGGCGCGGCCGACACCGCGGCCATCGACCCCGGATCGGCGCCCGCGGCCGTCACGATCGCATCGGCCCGGCGGGCGCTCAGCCGCAGCAGGCTCTCCGTGTCGTAGGCCCCCGCCGCCCACAGTGCGGTGAGCTCCCCGTACGAGTGCCCGGCCACGGAGTCCGGCCGTACGCCGAGCTCGCCGAGCAGCAGATGCGCCGCCGCCCCGGCGAGTCCGAGGGCCGGCTGCGCCACCCGGGTGTCGGTGACCGCCGCCCGCTGGGCCGTGCGTCCCCGGGCGGTGAACGCCGCAGGCGGGAACATCGTGGACACCACCCGGTGCGGAGCCGAGTCCAGCAGGGCGCGCAGGGCGGGGAACGCCGTGAAGAGGTCGACGAGCATGCCCGGGCGCTGGCTGCCCTGTCCGGGGAAGAGGAACGCCACCCGGCCCGGCTCCACCGCTTCCTCCCGTACGTGCACCCCCGCGCCCGGGGTGAAGGTGCGGGCCCGCTCCAGCCGGGCCGCCAGCTCGTCGTGATCGGCCGCCACCACCGCCACCCTCACCGCGCCGGTCCCGGTGGCGGCGGTCTCCGCCGCGAGGTCCCGCAGCGCCCAGGGGCGGCCGGCCGCGTCGTTCTCCTCCAGCCGTGCCGCCAGCCGGGCCATCGCCCGGCCCGCCGCCCGCCGGTCCTCGCCGCGGAAGCAGAACAGCTCCGCCGGCCACTCCTCCAGCCCGTGCCGGGGCTCCGCCGAGCCGCCGTAACCGGCCAGCACCGCGTGGTAGTTGGTGCCGCCGAAGCCGAAGGCGCTCACCCCGGCGATCCGCCGCTCCGCGGGCACCGCCCAGGGCCGGGCCTCGCGGTCGAAGGAGAACGGGCTGCTCTGCGCCCGCCAGGCCGGGTTGGGTGTGTCGATGTGCAGGGTCGGCGGCCGCACACCCGTGTGGACGGCCCGGGCGGCCTTGATCAGCCCGGCCAGGCCTGCCGCGCACTTGGTGTGCCCGAGCTGTGATTTCACGGAGCCCAGCGCGCAGGCACCGGGCGCTGCCCCGGACGCGGTGAACAGCTCGCTCAGGACGGAGAGTTCGGTGCTGTCGCCGACGACGGTTCCGGTCCCGTGCGCCTCGATCAGGCCCACCTCGCCGGCCGTGATGCCGGCCCGCGCGTAGGCCCGCTCCAGTGCCCGCCGCTGCCCTTCCGGCCGGGGCGCGGTCAGGCCCAGGGACCGGCCGTCGCTGGCGGCTCCCACCGCCTTGATCACGGCGTACACGCGGTCTCCGTCGCGCTCCGCGTCGGCGAGCCGCTTCAGGACGAGCGCGCCCACGCCCTCGCCGAGCGCGATCCCGTCGGCGGCGGCGTCGAAGGGCCGGCAGCGGCCGCCCGGTGACAGGGCCCGGACGGAGGCGAACATCAGGTAGTCGTTGATGCCGTTGTGCACATCGGCGCCGCCGCACAGCACCATGTCGCTGTCATGGTCGCGCAGTTGGCGGCAGGCGAGGTCCAGTGCGGCGAGCGAGGAGGCGCAGGCGGCGTCGACCGTGCAGTTCGCGCCACCGAGGTCGAGGCGGTTGGCGACCCGCCCGGCGATGACGTTGGCGAGGATCCCGGGGAAGGAGTCCTCGGTGAGCCGGGGCAGTTGCTCGTCCAGCTCGGCCGGGAGGTCGCCCAGGTAGGCGGGGTGCAGGGCGCGCAGCCCGTACGCGCCGGCGAGTTCCGTACCGGCCTCCGCGCCGAAGACCACCGAGGTCCGGGAGCGGTCGAAGGCGCGGTCCTTGCCGTAGCCCGCGTCCCCGAGGGCACGTGCCGAGATCTCCAGGGCCAGCAGTTGCACCGGCTCGATCCCGGCGAGCGAGGCGGGCGGGATGCCGTGCGCGAGGGCGTCGAAGGGCACCGGGCCGAGGAAGCCGCCCCAGCGGGACGGGGTGCGCTCGCCGGCCCGGGCCGGGTCGGCGTCGTAGTAGAGCGCCGGGTCCCAGCGCTCGGCCGGCACCTCCGTGACGGCGTCCGTCCCGGCGAGGACCATGGCCCAGTAGGCGGCGAGGTCCGGGGCGCCCGGGTAGGCGCAGGCCATCCCGACGATCGCGATGTCGAGCGGGTCGGCAGCCTGCGGCTCCCGCTCCGCGGACGGCCCGGTGCCGGCGAGTTCGCGGGCCCGCCGCTCCAGCAGCGCGGTGGCCCCGTCGGTGACCTGCGCGTGCAGCGCCGCGATCGTGGTGGTTCCCGTGCGCAGGGTGGCGGCCTGCCCCAGCATGAACAGCCCTTCGGAATGCTGCTGTTCCCCGGTCACGGGCTCCGTCCCGTTCCCGTCGGGGCTTCTGCGCAGGCCCTTGCTGGCGATCCGCAGCCGCCCCAGATTCAGCCGCTCCAGCTCCTCCCACATCGTGCGCGGCTCGATCCCGCTCTCCGCGAGCCGGTGCCGGGTCGCCTCGAAGGTCTCGGCGTACGGGGTGGGCGCGCACCGGGTGGCGTGACCGGGCGCGGTGCGCAGCAGGACGGTGTCCGCGCACTCCACCGCCGCCCGCTGGAAGCCCGGCCGGATCGCGCCCGCCGCGACGGCCTCCTCGGTGAACAGATACGCGGTGCCCATCAGCACCCGGACACGGGAGCCCCGGGCGGCCAGTGGGGCCGCGGCCGCCACCGCCATCGCGGCGGACCGCTCGTCGTGGATCCCGCCCGCGAACAGCACGTCCAGGGCCTCCGGTTCGGGGCAGGTCAGCAGCCGCTCGATCTGCTCCTCCCACAGCGGGAAGGAGGCGCGCGGCCCGACGTGTCCGCCGCACTCCAGCCCCTCGAAGACGAACCGCCGCGCACCCTCGGCGAGGTAGCGCTCCAGCAGGCCGGGGGAGGGCACGTGCAGGTGGGTCCGGATCCCGGCCGCCTCCAGCGGGGCCGCCTGCGCAGGGGTGCCGCCGGCGATGATCGCGTAGGGCGGACGGGCCTCCGTCACCGCCGCCAGTTGCTCCTGGCGCAGGTCTGGCGGGGCGAAGCCGAGCAGGCCCACGCCCCAGGGGAGGTCTCCGAGCCGCTCGGCCGTCTCCGCCAGCAGCCGGCGTACGTCCGGGCCGTCCATCACCGCGAGCGCGAGGTACGGGATGCCGCCCGCGGCGGCCACCGCAGCGGCGAAGGGCGCCTGGTCGCTCACCCGCGTCATCGGGCCCTGCGCGACGGGGAGCGGCCGCCCGAGGGGCCGGACCCGTACGGCAGCCTCCAGGTGCCCGGCGACGGCCGCCCGTACGGCCTGCAGGACGCCGCCCGTGGTCCGGTACCGCGCGGCCAGTCGGGCCGCCGAGGCTCCGTCCTGCCCGACGGGCAGCAGCTGCGTCCGCAGGTCCCGGGCGCCGAGCAGGGTGTGCGCGGGCCCTTCGGGCGGGGTCAGGTCGGGCCGGGCGAACACCCGGTGCCCGTCGGCCAGCCGGGTCTCGGAGCCGTCCATCGCCCGCAGTGCGGCCGCGACTTCCTCCGGCAGCCCGGCCTCTCCCTCGGCGGTCAGGGCCAGTTGCACGTCGAGCAGGACCCCGGCGGCGCCGCCCGCGACGGCCGCTGCCGCCGTGTGCGGCCCGATCCCTCCGCAGGCCCGTACGGGCACGCGGATTCCGGTGTCGCCGAGGAGCTGCTGGAGCAGGACGAAGGTGGTGGCCGAGCCCACCCGGCCGCCCGCCTCGTGGCCCTTGGCGACGAGCGCGTCCGACCCGGCGGCCACGGCGGTCCCGGCCTCGGCCGCACTGGTGACCTCGGCCCACACTCGGGGCAGCCCGGCCGCCGCGGCCCAGGCGGCCACCCGCTCGGGGGTGTGCGCGTCGGGGTGGGCGAGCAGCACGGTGTCCACCGCGGCGGGGAGTTCCGCGGGGCCGATCGGGCAGCCGACGGGCACCCGCACCCCGTACCGGGCACCGCTGCCGAGCCGTCGGCCCAGCTCCGCGAAGGCGCGCCGGGCAGCACCGGGGTCCCGGCCGAGGTCGAGCAGTCCGAGGGCCCCGGCGCGTTCGGCGGCGGTCACGACGGCCGGGTGGGGTTCCTCGAAGGGGCTGACCGCGACGACCAGGTCACGGGTGACGGCGGGCTGCGGGTGGGGGGTCACGGGCGCTCCTCTTCCAATGTTGTGTGACATTGCGGAGTGCAGGGCGAAAGGACGGGCGAGCGGTGAGCAGGCGAACCGACGAGCCGACGAGCCGTGCAACGGCGGTGCGGGCAGGGCGGAGGACGGGGGAGTGCGGTGGTCACGCGCACCGGCCGGAGGCACCCACCGTGGGTACGGCGGGCTTGAACCGTGGTCAAACACCCGCAATGCCGCGTTGCATCGTGCGGTGGCCGCCGTGCACTGTCAACAGCCATGCGGAATACGGTGCTTCGCACCAGCGGCGTACACGTGCCACCCGGAGTCCCACCCGGGCGGGCCCACGACACCCCCCGGCCGAGCCGGTGGCCTGCAGGGTTTTCCAACGGGTCGGGCCCGCCCCACTGCGCGGGCCGGCGTACCGCGCCCTCGTGCGCATGCCGCACCGGCATGCGCAGTCGCCGACCGGGCATGTCCGTCGCCCGGGACCCGGTCAGTTGTTCACCCGACGGGCCCTTACAGGTACAGCCTCACGCGGTTACCGTCCGGTCATGACCCCCACCCTCGCCCAGCTCCGCTACCTCGTCGCCGTCGCCGACTGCCGGTCCATCACCGGGGCCGCAGCCTCGGTCTTCGTCGCCCAGTCCGCGTTGTCCAGAGCGGTTCAGGCCATGGAGCGCGATCTCGGCGTCGAACTCCTGGCCCGCCGGGGAAGGGGGGTGGACCTCACGCCGGAGGGGGCCCGGGTCGTCCGACTGGCCCGTACCGTGCTCAACGCGGTGGAGGCCATCGACGACATCGGGACTCCGCACGGCGGGGACACCCGGGCCGTTCTGACCCTCGCCACCACACCCACCCTCGCCCTTGACCTGGCCACCGACCTCATCGCGGCCTTCACGGCAAGGCATCCGACCGTCGACGTCCGGCTCCAGCAGCACGGCAGCAGGGAGGCGCTGGCCGAGGAGGTGAACCAGGGACGATCGGAGCTGGCCCTGGTCGACCTGCCCGTGGACAAGGAGCTGTCCACCCACTTCATCCAGGAGCGCGAGGTGGTGCTCATCTCGCCCCCCGGCTCCCGGCTGCCCCACCCGATGCCCCTGCGCATGCTCGACGGGCTGCCGATGGTGCTGCCCACTCCGGGGACCGGCCGGCGTACCGAGATGGAGGCGATGTTCAGCTGCCTCGGGGTGCGGCCCGTCCCCACCCTGGAGGTCGACGAACGCCTCGCCTGGGTGACGGGCGTGACGGACGGCCGCGGCTCCCTCATCTGGTACCGGGACGTGGTGTCGAGAGCCTTCGGGAGCCGGGCCGAGATCCGCTCCTTCACTCCGCCGCTGCTGCGCCCGGTGGGCATAGCCCACGCCCGGCGGCCGCTCAGTCGGGCGGCCCGTGCGTTCATCGCGCAGGCCGGGCACAAGGCGCCGGTCCGGGAGCCGGTGCGCTGACCGGCCGACCGGACATGCCCGCGCGGCATTGAACGATGCTCGAACGGGAGGGGAATGCCCCTGGCACGCCAACTGATGTCCCATCACATTGGGGGCATGTCCCACCTCCTGACACCCCCACGGGCCGCCGCCCTCGCGACCGCGGCCCTCGCGACGATCCTGCCCGCACTCGCCTGGATGGCCGGCACCTCCGCCGCCTCCGCCGCCTTCACCCTCCCTGGTGCCTCCGCCGTCCCGTCGGCCGCCGCCGGAGCCCTGGCGCCGGAGAAGAAGTGCACCCTGCCCGGCGGGCTCGCCGAGCTCAGCGGTCTCGCCATGAGCCGCAAGCACCCCGGGGTCTTCTACGCCGTCAACGACAGCGGCAACACCAATCAGGTCTTCGCCGTCGACTGCAACGGTGCCACCGGCCGGCTCCTGGCCACGCTCACCGTTTCGGGCGTGGGCAACACCGACTGGGAGGGCCTGGCGCTCGGCACGGACGCGGCCGGCGGCCCGGCGATCCTGGTCGGCGACATGGGGGACAACTTCAGCGGGCGCGCGGAGATCACCGTGCACCGGTTCGCCGAGCCCGACCGGCTCACCGATGCCGTGGTCACACCCGTGACCCATCGCTTCTCCTACGCCGACGGCAGGCACGACGCCGAGTCCTTGCTCGCCGACCCCGTGACCGGCCGCCTCTACGTCGCCAGCAAGCTCGTCGGGGCGGCCGGCCGGCTGTACCAGGCCCCGCTGCCCCCGGTGACCGGGCAGGTCAACACCCTCACCGCGGTCCGGTCCGGCCCCGTGTTCGCCACCGACGGCGCGTTCTCGCCGTCGGGTGCCTCGTACGCCCTGCGCAGCGGCGGGCCGCTGGGCGCCAACACCGCCTCCATATACGGCGCTTCCGGCCTCAAGCTTGCGGATGTCGCCCTCCCGGCCCAGTCGCAGGGGGAGACGGTGACGTACGCCGACTGCGCGAACCTGCTCGTCGGATCGGAGAACGACCCGCAGATCTGGCGCGTCCCGCTGCCACCGGAGGCCGCTCCGGGCTGCGACGCCACCCCGACGCCCACCCCGACTCCTACTCCGACGCCCACCCCGACTCCGACGCCCACTCCGACCCCCACGCCCGGCGGCCTGCAGTTCTCCGACCCCGGCCCACAGACGTGCAGGTTCAACCAGTCCTGCACCATCCAGCTCACCACCACCGGCGGCAAGCCCCCCGTCCGGTACGCCGCCACCGGCCTGCCCTGGGGCCTGACCCTCGACAGCGCGTCCGGACGGATCAGCGGAAAGCCCTGGGGCAGCGGCGCGTTCCCGGTCACCGCCACCGCGGGCGATGCCACCGGGGCCACCGCCGGCGCCACCTTCACCCTGACCCTCAACTGGTTCTGAGACGGGACGGGGACGGGCTTGTCCAACCCGCCTCCGAGGCCGCACTGTTGACCGAGTTTCGTCGTCATCAGATCAGGAGAACCGGCTTGTCCTCCCTCATCCCACCCGTCCCGCAGGGCTCGGGCACGCCGCACGTGATCGACCCCGTCGGCGGCTGTCCGCACGCACTCAACGCCAGGCTGCGCGCCGAGCACGGCCCGGTGGCCGAGGTCGTGCTCCCGGGCGGGGTTCCCGGGGCGGTCGTCCTGGGGCACGACGCGCTGCGGGAGTTCCTCGCCCACCCCGATGTGGCCAAGGGCGCGCGCCACTTCCCGGCCCTGCACGACGGCACCATCCCGGCCGACTGGCCGCTGCGCGTCTTCGCCAACGCCCTGGGCATGCACACCGCCGACGGCGCGGACCACCGCCGGCTGCGCGCGCTGGTCGGCAAGGCCTTCACGATCCGCCAGGTGGAGCGGCTGCGGCCGCGCATCGAGGAGCTCACCGCCGAACTCCTCGACGACCTCGGCCGGGCCGCCGCCGGATCCCCCGACTCGGTCGCCGACCTGTACGCGCACTTCGCCCTCCCGCTCCCGATGAACGTGATCTGCGAGCTCCTCGGCGTGGACCCCGAGCACCGGGACCGGCTGCACGACCTGACCAACACGGTGGTCATCGCCACCGACATCACCCCGGCCGAGAAGATGGCCGCCCTCCAGGAACTCATGGCCCTGACCGCCACGATCGCGGCCGCCCGCGCCGAGCACCCCGGCGAGGACCTCACCAGCGCCCTGATAGCCGCCCGAGAGGACGACGGGGACCGGCTCACCCAGGCCGAACTCATCGGCACCATGCGGTTGATGCTCGTCGCGGGCCACGAGACCACCCTCAACCTCGTCGTCAACGCCGTCCGGGCCCTGTGCGCCCACCGCGACCAGCTCGCCCTGGTCCTGGACGCCAAGGCCACCTGGTCGGACGTGGTGGACGAGACCCTGCGCTGGGACACCCCCGTCAGCTGGTTCCCCTTCCGCTACCCCACCCGCGACCTGACCGTCGGCGGGACCCTCATCCCGCAGGGCACCCCGGTACTCGCCGGCTACAGCGCGGCGGGCCGCGACGAGGCCTTCCACGGTCCGGACGCCGACCGCTTCGACATCACCCGCCCCACCGCCGCCCGCAGCCTCTCCCTGGGCCACGGCGCCCACTACTGCACCGGAGCCCCGCTCGCCCGGCTGGAGGCCACGATCGCCCTGGAGCGGCTCTTCACCCGCTTCCCCGACCTCGACCTCGCGGTACCGGAGGCCGACCTCCCGTACCAGCGCAGCTTCATCAGCAACAACGTCCGGTCACTGCCGGTCCGCCCCGGCCGGCAGGCCACCGCCTAGCGCCCGGACCCGTACGTTCACCGTGTGCCAGCCCGTCGCCCCGTCCGGCACGGTTCCGGTGCGGGCGCCCGTCTGCACGGCGCCCGTGCCGTCCGTCGCGCGGACCTCCAGGGTGTGCGGCCCGGGGGTGGCCTCCCAGGGCCACACCCACTGGCGCCAGGTGTCGACGCCGTCGGAGGTCCCGAGCCGCGCCTCCTGCCAGGCGGCGCCGTCCACCCGTACCTCGACCCGCTCGATCCCCCGGTGCTGGGCCCACGCCACCCCGGCGACCGCCACCCGGCCCGGTGACAGGTCGGCGTACGGACGGGGGGTGTCGATGCGGGCCTGCGTCTTGACCTGGGCCTGCTGCGCCCAGGACCGGCGCACCCAGTAGGCGTCGTAGGCGGCGAAGGTGGTCAGCCGCAGCTCGGTGAGCCACTTGCAGGCGGAGACGTACCCGTACAGGCCCGGTACCACCATCCGCACGGGGAAGCCGTGGGCGAAGGGGAGCGGTCGGCCGTTCATACCGACGGCCAGCAGCGCCGCCCGGCCGTCCATCACGGCCTCCACCGGCGTTCCGATGGTCATGCCGTCCACCGAGCGCGCCACCAGCTGGTCGGCCGGACCGCCCCGGGACGGAGGCCGCACCCCGGCCTCGCGGAGCAGGTCCCCGAGGCGGACGCCGAGCCAGCGGGCGTTGCCCGCGTACGGGCCGCCGACCTCGTTGGACACACAGGTGAGGGTGATGTCGTGCTCGACCACCGGCCGGTCGAGCAGCTCCCGCAGATCGAGGCTCAGGGGCCGCGTCACCCCCTCCCCGTGGATGCGCAGCCGCCAGGTGTCCGCGTCCACGCGCGGGACGACCAGCGCGGTGTCCACCCGGTAGAAGTCCTGGTTCGGGGTGAGGAAGGGGCCGAGTCCGGGCACCCGCAGGTCCGCCCCGGCCGGCACCGGCGGCGCGGGCACGGTGGGGCGGGGGAGCACGAAGCGGGCGCGGGAGGCGGTGGCGTCGGCCGAGCCGTGCGCGCCGAGGCGCCGCGCCGCGAGTCCGACCCCGGCCGACGCGGCCAGGACGGCGACCACCAGCCGGCCGAAGCCGCGCCGGTCCATCGCCGCGGGACCGCCCTGCGAGGTGCCGGCCGGGCGGGACCGCTGCCCGGCCGTGACCAGCAGGTACAACGCTCCGGCCGAGACCGCCGCGCCCACCAGCGAGGGCAACGCGTCCCGCCAGGAGGCCTCCGGCCGGCTGAGCGCGGCCAGCGCCCCCACCAGCCCGAAACCGCCCGTGACGGCGATCGCGGCCGGAAGGTGGCGGACGGCGAGCAGCCCGGTGCCGACGGCGAACACGGCCAGGGCGGCGAGGATGCCGAGGCCCAGCACCAGCTTGTCGGAGGTGCCGAACAGCCGGATGGCCCATTCCCGGACGGCCACGGGCGTCAGGTCGACGACGGCCCCGCCGACGGCCGTGACGGGCGAGGCCTCGGGCCGGCCGGCCGCCGCGGCCAGCTGCGCGAACGCCAGCCCGGCGACGGCGGCGAGGATCCCGCTGACGGCGCCCATCACGCGCCGCGGCCGCGCGGAACGGCTCGGGTCTGCCTCCACACCGCAAGTGTGCCGCGCCCGGGCGCTCCCGCGGCGGCGCCGTGCCGCGCCGCAGGAGTGCCGCCGTGCCCGACCGTGCCGGGCAGCGCCGGCGCCTTGCGCCCAGGGTGAAAGGACCACGCCCGCAGTGAACGGACCGAGGCTGCGGTGGGGGACGGGGCAACGATGACGGCATGTTGCCCCGTCACTCCCCGAAAGCGCCGATACCGTGCCCCTGAAACCCGCCCGGACCTTCAGCACCTCGCCCTACCGCCCCGTGATCACCCACTCGACGCTGCGTCGTCTGTTACCGGGGTTCACCGTCTCGTCCCTCGGCGACGGCATGGCCGTCGTCGCCGTGAGCTGGCTGGCGATCGAGATCGCACCGGCGGCGGAACGCGGCATGTGGGTCGCACTGGCGGCCGCTGCCTACACGCTCTCGGGCGCCGTGGGCGCGGTCCTCCTCGGACGGCTCCTGCGACACCGTTCCCCGGCCCGGCTGGTCGTCTGCGACGCCCTGCTCCGCGCCACCGCCCTCGGCGCGATCCCCGTGTGCCACGCCTTCGGCATGCTGAGCATCGAGCTCTACGTGGTGCTGCTCGCCACCTCCTCCGTCCTCCACTCGTGGGGCCAGGCCGGCGTCTACACCCTGCTGGCCCGGCTGCTGCCGGAGCGCGACCACCTGGCCGGCAACGCCGTCCTGTCCGGCATCGGCTCGCTGGCCACCGTCTTCGGCCCGCCGCTCGCCGGCGCCCTGATCCTGCGGGGCGGCGCCGCGACCGTGATCGCCGTGGACGCGGCGACCTTCCTCGTCCTGGCGGCCACCTTCCTCTTCGGCGTGCCGCACGACGACGCGCCCGCACCCGGGGAGAGCGGTTCCCGCGCCGCAGGCTTCGCCGTCATCCGGCGCACCCCGGCCCTGCTGGGCCTGCTCGCCCTGAGCTTCGCCTTCTTCTGCCTCTTCGGTCCCGTGTACGTGGCGCTGCCGCTGTACGTGTCGGACGGGCTGGGCGCCCCCGCCGGTCTGCTGGCCGCCTTCTACACCGCCTTCGGTGTCGGCGCCGTCCTGGGCTCGGCCCTGACCGGATACCTGGGCCGGCTGCCGATGCGGGCGGCCACGACCGGCATCGTCGTCGCCTTCGGTGTCCTCATGCTGCCGGTGGGGCTGGGAGCGCCGACGGCCGTCGCCGTCGCCGGGTTCGCCGCCGCCGGGCTGCTCTGGCCGCCGTACGCCGCGCTGTCGACCGCCCTCTTCCAGCGTTCGGCCCCGCGGGACCTGCTGCCGCAGACCCTGGCCGCGAGCTCCGCGGTCCGCGTGCTCGCCGTGCCGCTCGGTACCGCGCTGGGCGGCCCGCTGGTGGCCGGGCTCGGAGCCCGGGAGACCCTGCTGGTCTCGGCCGCCTCGATCGCCGTCCTCGGTCTGGCGGCCGCCGGGGCCGCACGGGCGTGGACGCGGCGGAGGCCTTGACGCGCCGCCGCGGACCCGACCGGACACCGGTCGGGCCCGCGGAGCGGATCAGCGGGTGGCGGCTGCCGACGGCAGGGCCGCCGCGACCTCGGCAGCCAGCCGGTACGGGTCACCGCTCGGCCGGTTCGGATGGCGGGTGGTGCGCTCCGCCCACTCCGCCTCGAAGGCGTGCCAGTCGATATCCCGCGGCGCCGCCCCGCGCACCAGCGCCTCGTCCAGCGAAGCGAAGTACCGCGCCCACCGGGGGGCGTACAACTCCGAGATCAGGCCGCTCCATTCGCGGTTCGCGTAGTCGTGCAGGAAACCGCCCTCGCTGGTGCTGCGGCGGCCCCACACGCTCAGGAGCGAGCGTGCGTCGTACTCGTACCGGTCCTGCTCGGCCCGGTCGGCGCCCCAGGAGCGGGCCCCGGAGAGCCGGCTGCCGAGGAGGAAGGACGGGTCGGATCCGGTGACCGCGTCCAACTTCCGCATCCCGTCCTGCCATTCGGCCGTCAGGGCGCGGAAGCGGGTCAGGTCCTTGGCCTCGTAGGCCGCCTTGATCTTCGGCAGCAGCACCCTCGAATGGTTGGCGAGGGCCTGCCGGGCGGTGTCCACCAGGTCGAAGCGGTAGGCGCTGGAGCCGCGCAGTGCCGGATCCACCTTCAGCAGGTGGTCCAGGGCCCTGCGTACCGAACCGGACGGATAGCGCATGGACTTCGGGCTCCAGTACGCCGCCCCGGCCGCGGTCAGGCTCGGCCGGGCGGTGAACAGGCTGTCCTGCGACTCCGACCACAGGCCGGAGGAGGTGCTGTACGGCCCCTTGCGGAGCTCCTCCCAGGCCGCGGCGGCCGCGGCGTCGGGCCGGCCGTAGCGGCGGGCCGCGAAGCCGGCGAACCAGGTGCGCTGGTCGATCGGCCCGCGCTCCCAGGCCAGGTCGGTGAAGAGGTCGAAGGCGGCCGGGTTGGTGCCCGTGGCCTCCGGCAGGTAGGCGATCCCGGCGAGCGCGCTGTTCGCCTTGTCCCGCCAGGGGCCGAACCGCTCGATCCACACGGAGCTGTTCGCGCCGACCGTGGTGTGCCCGCCGAAGTTGTAGATGGTGCCCATCGCGTACGGTGCTCCGCCCCAACGGGTCTCGCGGTCCAGCCGGTTGTACCGGTCGGAGAGCCCGTCCAGGATCAGCAGCCTGGACGTGTCCACCCCCGCCAGCAGTTCGGCGGTGGGGTCGTCCTGCCAGCCCAGCACCGCCCACAGCGCTCCGGGGTGCGCCGCGTGCAGCGCGCCCTGGATGGCACCCGCGGCCGCGCCGACGTCGACGGAGCCGGTCTTCCCGCCCTCGTGCAGCGGGCTCATCCGGTACATCGTGCTGTCCCCGAACACCGCGCGCTGCTCGGCGTAGTACGCGGCGGCCAGCTTCGCGAAGACGGGCGAGGCGGGGTCCAGCCAGTCCGGGCGGTCGAATCCCGCCCAGTCGCCCTGCGCCACCGTGGCCGCCCCCGGGTTGCGCGCGGCGAAACCGGGCGGCACGGTACCGAAGTAGCCGGGCAGCACCGCGGTCATGCCGAGCCCGCTCAGCTGTTCGGCGATCCGCCCGCCCAGCTCGGCGCGCTCGCGCATCAGGCGTTCGGTGACCGGGCCGCCGAAACCGCTCAGGTTCTGCAGCAGCCACCAGCTCTGGTGGCCGGGGCCGGGGATCCACTGCCGCAGCTCCTCGGCGGAGTAGCCGAACCCCTGGAGCGCCCGGTAGTACGGGTACTCGGCGCCCACCTGAACGAACACCTCGTTGATGCCGTGCAGGGCGAGGAGGTCGATCTGCCGCTGGTGCTCCTCGAAGGTGCGGTACGGGCCGGAGTACCCGTCGTCGGTGTCGTTCAGCGCGTACCGGTGGGGCACTTGCGCGCTGCGGGTGACCGGCGCGGGGACCGCGGGCAGCCGGGCGGGCAGCATGCCGAGGCTGTCCCCGGGCCAGCCGATGTCGACGCCGGCGACGTGCTGGAGGTACCAGCCGACCCCGGTGAGCAGGGTGGCGCCGGTGCTGCCGCGCACGGTGATCGCGCCGGCGGTCCCGGACACGGCGAAGGTGTCGGCGCCGGCGCCGGTGTCGGGCACCAGGGTGAACTGCCGCCAGTGGCGCGGGAGGAGCCGCTCCAGGGCGGCCCGGGCGGGCGCGACGTCGAAGGTACGGGCCCGGCCGGGGCTCCCGGGCCCCCCGGGCGCGAGGGCCCGTACGGCGGGGCGCGTGTCCGTCGTGACGTCGGTACGTGGGGGAGACCCGGCGCCCGGGGCGGTGGCCCCGGGCGCGGGCCCCGCGCAGATCAGCGCCAGCAGCGCCGCGGGGAGGGCGGCGAGGGCCAGCGGGCGCGGCGTGATCGGCCTGCGCCCGCTGCGTGGCATCGGGTTCCTCATCCGTCGGGACCCGGCCGTCAGACCGGCAGGGCCCAGGTCTGGTCGACCCGGTGGTCGCCGCAGTCGGTCAGCCGCAGGCGCTCGGCCGGGGCGGCGGCCGCGGGAGCCGTCAGGCACATTCCGCTGACCTCCTCCACGAGGGCCCCGTCACGGCGGTGCGACCAGCTCTGGCCGGGCTGCTCCTGCGGACGGTTCGAGCAGTCGGCCAGCTCCACGACGCGGTCCTCGCCGACCGACAGACACTCGCCGGCCAGCCGCAGGCGTGCGTCCTTGCCCACGGTCCAGCGCTGGTCCGGGGCACCGGTGCAGGCGGCCATCACCACGGCGCCGACGCCGGTGGTGTTGGCGCCGTCGGCGCACCGGGCGCCGTCTCCGACGATCTGCCCGGTCGGCACGGCCTCGGCGCAGCCGTGCGGGGTGAGCCGCCAGACGCCGGTGTCGTGCCCGGCCACCTTCCCGGTCAGTGCTCCGGAGACCTCGCGGCGCGTTCCGCTCCACAAGTCCTCGGCGTCGGCGCCGACGGTGCAGTCGGTCAGGCCGATCTCATCGAGCGGCACGTTGATGTCCCGGGCGGTGGCGGAGCGGTTGAGCACGGCCACCGCACGGTCGCCGTTCGCCAGCGGCCGCACCAGGATCTCGAAGGTGGCGTTGGAGGAGACCACGGCGCCCTGACGGCCCATCGGGTCCTGGTCCAGCCGGATCATCCGGGTGTTGCCGAGCGCGGTGAGGCCCGCGGGGGTCAGCTTCGAGACGTCGGAGGACAGGATGAACGGGGAGGCCATCATGGCCCACAGGGCGACCTGGCTGCGGCTCTCGGCGGCGGTGAGCCCGGGCGCGCCCGCGATCAGGAAGTCGGGGTCGTTCCAGTTGCCGGGCCCCGCGTACCGGCCGAGCCAGCGGTTGTAGCCGTAGTTGCCCAGGACCGCGCTCCACCGCGAGGTCGCGGGAGCGGCCGGGTTGTAGACCTTGATGTCCTTGCCCTCCCGCCACAACTGGCCGGTCTCGCCGACCCAGCCGAGCACCCTGTGCCAGTCGGAGCCGCCCCATTCACCCTGCTGGAAGTAGGCGGGAGCGGAGGCCGACAGGACCATGTCCCGGCCGCTCTCCCGCAGGGCCTTCGCCACGGCGTTGTAGGCGTCGCGGTAGGCCTGCTCCTTGGTCATGCCCTCCGGGATCCACAGGTTGCAGCCGTCCATCTTGACGTAGTCCACCTCCCAGGAGGCGAACTGCCGTGCGTCCTGGGCGTAGTGGTTCTCGCCGCCGCCCTGGGGGGCGCCGCTTCCCGGGTACTTCTCGCAGGTGAGGGAGCCGGCGTCCTGGTAGATGCCGAACTTGAGGCCCTTGGCGTGCAGGTACTCGCCGAGCCAGGCCATGCCGTGCGGGAACTTCGCCGTGTCGACGACCAGAGCGCCCTGCGCGTCGCGGCTCCTGGTCATCCAGCAGTCGTCGACGGTCACCGTGTCGTAGCCCTTGGCGGCAAGCCCGGTGGACACGAGCGCATCGGCGTTGGCGACCACCTTCGCCTCGTCGATGTCGCACATGTAGTGCGCCCAGTTGTTCCAGCCCATGGGAGGGGTGAGCGCCAGCGGGGTGTCCGAGGTCGCCCGGGGCTCGGCCGCCACGGGGGCGGGGGAGAGCGCGAGGGCGAACAGGGCGGCCGCGGTCAGGCAGGGGAGCGTTGCGCGCAGGCGAGGCGGCACGGGGTCTCCTTGACGTGGGGACAGTCGTGCGCCAAGTGCAGCGAGGCGATTACCCAGTGTCAACAGAAGTCGCTGATTGTCGGCCGATGACCAGCAATATGGCTGCAATTACTGTCACACGAAAGTGCAGATACGTCGTATGTTACGGTGTATCTATGCCGCGAAGATCAGCTGCCCTGGACCGTGCGACCCCCGAGGTCATCGCCGTCGCCGCCCTGCGGATCCTCGACGAGCAGGGTCCCGCCCACCTCAGCTTCCGCAGCCTCGCCGAGCGGCTCGACGTCTCCCACGCGACCGTCCAGCGCCGCTGCACCGACCTCGCCGGACTGCTCGACCTGTGCACCGAGCACCTCGCGGCGCAGCTCCCGGAGATCCCCGCCGCCGCCGACTGGGCGCAGGCCACCGAACAGCGGTTCCGTGCCCTGTACCGGCTGCTCACCGCCCACCCCGGACTGCTGGTGCTGCGCGGCGGCCGGCCCTGGCTCGGGCGGCAGCTGCTGGCCCGGCTCGTCGAGCCCGCCCTCGCCGACAGCGTGGCCGCGGGGATGACCGCCGCCGAGGCGATGACCGTCTACCGGCGCATGTACCTGCTCACCCTCGGCAGTGCGGCCTTCGTGGACCACCGGGATCCGGCCGGGGCCACCGCCGCCTCGCGGGCGGCCCTGGCCGCACTGGATCCCGAGGAGTTCCCGGTGCTCTCCGGCGGACTGCCCGAGGTACTGCCCGCCCTGACGGACCACGAGGTGTACTACGTCGCCCTGCGCCAGCTGATCGAGGCCGCCCGGCCCACCCGGCCCGCTCGTACCGACCCGCCCGCCCGGCCCACCACCTGATGGGGAGACAGCCCATGCACGCAGCACCGTCCCACCGGCTCGACTACGCGGCCGTACGCGCCGCGGCCGCCCGGATCGAGGGAGGGGTGCGGCCCGTCACGGTGGCACCCGCGGCCGAAGGCGTCTGGTACGCGCTGGAACACCTCCAGTACACCGGCACCTTCAAGGCGCGCGGAGCCCGAAACTTCCTCGCCGCCCACCACGAGGCCGGCGCCCTCCCGGCCGCCGGTGTCACCATCGCCTCCGGCGGCAACGCCGGCCTCGCCTGCGCCTGGGCGGCCCGCGCGCTGTCCGTGCCCGCGACCGTCTTCCTGCCCGCCAACGCCCCGCGCGTGAAGGTGGAGCGGCTGCGCGGGTACGGCGCCGAGGTGCGGCTCGTCGGTGACCGGTACGCCGAGGCACTGGCCGCCTGCGAGGAGTTCGCCGCCGAGAGCGGAGCCCTGAGCAGCCATGCCTACGACCACCCGCTCATCGCGGCGGGGGCGGGAACCCTCCTCGACGAGATCCGGGCCGCCCTGCCCGGCCTGGACACGGTGGTCGTCGCGGTCGGCGGCGGCGGACTGTTCGCCGGCGTCGCCACCGCCGCGCGCGAGCACGGCGTACGGGTGGTCGCGGTCGAGCCGGAGAACTGCCGGGCCCTGAACGCCGCCCTGGCGGCGGGCCGGGTCGTGGACGTGCCGGTGGACTCGGTCGCCGCCGACTCGCTGGGCGCCACCCGGGTCTCGGCGGACGCGCTGGCCGCCGCGCAGGAGAAGAACGTGACGTCCGTCCTCGTCCCGGACGCGGAGATCACCGCTGCCCGCCAGGCGCTCTGGGAGGATCACCGGATCGTGGTCGAGGCGGCCGCGGCCACCGCTCTGGCGGCGCTGCACGGTGCGCCGCAGCCGCTGGGCGACAGGGTCGCCGTCATCCTCTGCGGGGCCAACACGGACCCCCGGGACCTGGTGACTTCGGGCACTTCGGACACTTCGGGGGCCGCCGGGGCCTGAGGCGGGCCGGGCCGGTCCGGCCGTCAGTCGTCCTCGTCCTGGGCCTCGCGGACGATGACGACCGTGCCGGCGGAGTACTGCACGACCTGCTGGCTCACCGACCCGAGCAGCGCACCCTTGAAACCGCCGTACCCGCGGGTGCCGACCACCGTCAGGTCCGCCTCCTTGGAGGCGTCGACCAGAACCTGCGCCGGGGACCCCTGCTCGACGCGCCGGAACACCGGCACACCCGGCGAGGTGCCGACGGCCGCGGCGACCGTGTCCGCCAGCTTCCGGCGGGCGGCCTCCTCGGCCGTCACCGCCACCGCGTCGGCGCTCTCGGCGGCGGTCGGGCCGATGGCGAACGGATTGCGGTTCCACTCCCAGGCCATCACGGCGTGCACCCGGCCGCCCGTCATCGCGGCCTGCGCGACCGCCCAGCGCAGGGCCTCCTTCGAATGGTTCGACCCGTCCACGCCGACGACGATCAGCGGCTCGATCGTGCGCTCACTCACGGTGGGTTCCTCTCGCTTCGCCCGAATAGTCGATCTCCTCCTTGTATACACGGAGCAGGGGGTCCGACCTCGAACGACGATCGTTGCGACCGTCGACGACTTTCGAGGACAGCCAGCGGTTGCCGCCCCTTGCGAGGGTGTGAGTGTCCGGGCGACCGACGCCGGACGCGAACGACTTGGAGGAACGGGCGTGGCACAGCGCAAGGGTTGTCTGATCGGGTGCGGGGTGGCGCTGGTGCTGGGCGTGGGCCTGGTCGTGGCCCTGGTCCTCGGTGCGGGCAAGTTCCTCGACATGGCCGACAAGACCCTGATCGACCCCGCGGTCTACGAAGCCGTGAAGACCGGCGACGCGGAGAGCGAGGTCCGCGACCGGCTCCCCTCGGGCGAGAGCTTCGTCAAGAGCGCCCTCAAGGAGGGCGGACCGGCAGAGCCCGAGGGCAGCACCTGCGCCTGGTACATCTCCAGCGGCGAGGCCAAGAACGGCAAGGAGACCGTGCTCCGCTTCTGCTTCAAGGACGGCAGGCTCGCGGAGAAGACCCAGTACCCCATGCAGTAGAAGGGTGTTCGCCGGCGCCCGCTGCGTTGCGGATGTCGCGGGGCGGCCGCCCCTCCCAGCGGTGCACCGCCCGGCGCAGCGCGCGCACGTCGCTGAAACCGACCCGGGCCGCGACCGAGCGCAGGGGCAGGTCGGTGGCGCGCAGCAGCTCCAGGGTGTGCTCCTGGCGCACGGCTTCGACCTCCTCGCGCCAGGTCGTACCGTGCTCTCCCAACCGTCGCTGGAGGGTGCGCGGGCTCACCGCCAGCCGCTGCGCCACATGCTCCAGGCTGACGGTGTCCTCCCGGAAGGCGGATTCCAGGGCCATCCGGAAGCGGTCCTGCCAGAGCAGGGCCGGCTGTGCGGAGGCGAGCGTCAGCTCCGCGTGCCGGACCAGGAGGCGGTCCAGGCCCGGCTGCGCGCGGGGCAGCGGCGCGCGCACGTCGTTGTCGTGGAACGTGATCGAGTTGTACGGCGCGTCGAAGTCGATGCGGGTGGTTCCGAAGAACTCGGTCAGCCGGCGGCGGCGCCCCGACGCACCGTGCGTCACGGACACGCGCAGCGGGACCACGGGGCGCCCGGTGGCGGCCCGGGACCGGGTGAGGAACAGGCCCAGGACGAAGAAGTCGATCGCCTCCACCACATCGGGCCCCCAACTGCCCGTCGCATGACGGATGCTGAAGGTGCGTCCGTCCTCCTCCACGAGGAACCTCTCCTGGGCGGCGTCACCGATGACGGCTTTGTACTTCACCGCCTGCCTCAGGGTTTCGCGCAGGCTCGGGCCGGTGGTGATCAGGTAGTCCCACAGGCCGAACGTGCCGATCGGCGCCTCATCGGTGATCAGGCCCCGATGGCCGTACCCGGTCCCGCCAGGGTCAGTTGCTCCCACACGGCCGGCGCCGACGCGGTCGAGACCCGGGCCAGATCGTTGCCCAGTACCTCGGGCCCCAGGTCCGGAAGCCGGGCCACCCTCCCGGGGTTCACACCCGATCGGCGCAAGGCGTCGACGGCGAACCGCGCGAGGTGGACGGAGACGGTGCCGTCGGTGGCAGGAGACCGCATAGGACGCTCGACGCTACCAGCCGCCCGGGTGCACGGGCGGGGCCGGGCGGGGGTGGGACCACGGCCGGACCGAGGGTGGCGGTGGCGCCGGGAGTCCCCTCGTTGGCGTGTGCGGGTCCTTATCAACGCCGCCGGGACCGGCCTACGTTGGCGTTGATCGCGGCAAGTGGATCAAGAAACTCACGGCGATCCGTACGCGCCCACCGAGCCGAAGGACCCGATGTGACCTTCTCCCCCGCCCACTGGCAGAGCCGCCTCGACGCACTGCGCGCCACCCACCGCGTGCCGGGAGCCACCCTCGCGGTGTTCACCGAGGGGAGGATCCACGAGTTGGCGAGCGGCCTCCTGCACCGTGGCACCGGAGTGGAGGCGACCACCGACTCGGTGTTCCAGCTCGGGTCGATCGCAAAGCTCTACACCGCCACCCTGGTCATGCAGCTCGCAGCCGCGGGCGAACTGGACCTCGACGCCCCCGTGAACGACGTGCTGCCCGAGTTCTCCGTGGCCGACCCCGATGCCACCAAGGCGATCACCCCCCGCCGACTCCTGAGCCATACGAGCGGCATGACCTGCGATTTCACCTACGACAGCGGTCGGGGAGACGACTGTCTTGCCGCATACGTGGCGGCCGCCCGCAACGTGGCGCTGGACTGTCCGCCCGGTGCCGCGGTCTCCTACAGCAGCGTCGGCTACAACGTCCTGGGCCGTATCGTCGAGGTCCTCACCGGACGGACCTGGGACCAGGCCCTCAAGGAGCGGCTCCTCGCTCCCCTGAGCCTGACCCGCACCATGACCCTGCCCGAGGAGGCGCTGGCCTTCCGTACGGCGATGGGACACCTGCCCGGCGACGGACCCGACCCGGAACCGGCGCCGGCCTGGGACATGATGCCCCGCTCGGCGGGCCCGTACGGGCGGGTCCTGGCCACCGCGGCCGACGTGCTCCGGCTGGCCAAGCTGCACCTCGACGGCGGATCCGCCCCGGACGGCACGCAGATCCTGGGACCCCGGGCCGTCGCGGAGATGCAGCGCTGGGCGGTCGACGTCCCCGACAAGTGGACGGTGAGCGCGGACGGCTGGGGGCTGGGCTGGTCGCTCTACGACTGGAACGGCATCCCGGGATACGGCCACGACGGAGCCTCGATCGGCCAGTACGCCTTCCTGCGCGTGGTCCCCGGCGCCGATCTCGTCGTCGTCCTGCTCACGAACGGGGGCGCCGCCCGGCCGTTCTACGCCGACCTGTTCCGCGAACTCCTCCTCGACCTCGGCGGGGTCCACATGCCGCCCGCCTTCGCACCGCCCGCGCGGCCCCCGCTCGTCGACATGGCCCCGCTGGTCGGTACCTACCGCCGCGAAGGAGTGGTCATCACCGTCAGCGTGCGGCCCGACGGCGCCCCCCACCTGCTGTACGAGTTCATCGACGGGATGCAGGACTTCTCGCCGCCGCTCTCCATGGACCTCGTCCCGCTCAGCGACACGGTCTTCGCGGCCTCCGGCGCCGGCTCCTCCTTCAGCGGGGACTGGATGCCCGTGGTCTTCGGCACCCTCGTGGACGGCACCCCGTGCTGCTACACCGGCATGCGCTGCGCGCCCCTGGCCGCACGCTGAGGCCGACTCACGTGCTCGTGCTCGTCGGCGTCGGCGCCGGCGTGGTCGCGGGCGTGCGCGCCGCGCAGGTCATCCGGTGCCGGTGCCGGTGCCGGGGGCGGGGGCGCGGCAGGGCTGCTGTCGGTCATGGGTCAGCGTACGCAGTCATGGTAGGAATTCAAGATGACCTTTCCCGTCGCTGCGTGTCACGTCGCGCGGGAGAAGGGCGAAGTGGGCACCTAGGACCGGGGGTTCGGTGTGCAGCTCGCCATGGCAAGGGTCAAGCCCCTTGAACCGAGACGTTGTTGCGAGTAGCCGGGCCGGCAGCCGACCGTCCGACCACAGCCAGCCAGCACACACCGGGAGCTCCAGCATGATCCTCGAACTCGCCGTGATCTACACGACCCGCCTCGACGCCTGCCGGGACTTCTACCGCGGGATCGGTCTCGACCTCGCCACCGAGCGGCACGGCAACGGCCCGGAGCACTACGCGGCGGCGCTCGCCGACGGCGGTGTCCTGGAGCTCTACCCGGCCACCGGCCGCCCGGAGACCGGTTACCTGCGCCTCGGCCTCACGGCACCGCCGAACGGCGCCGGGTTCCTGCCGTCGGGCCGGCACACGCTGACCGATCCCGACGGCCGTACGGTCGTCCTCACGGTCGCCGATGCCCCCGAGGGCCGGTCCCGGCCGGCCGGCACCACCCCTGCCGCGGCGAAGGGCGGCGCCGGCGGACCCGTCCCTCCCGAGGGCCGCACGGGCGTCACGTACACCGAGATAGCCGAGCACTACGGCATGAGCGCCCGCTACCTGTCGGAGAATCCCCGGTGGGGACGGCACCCGGGGTGGCCGCCCGCCATCGGCAGGCGGGGCAGGACGATTGAGTTCGACTCCGCGGCCATCGCCCGGTTCTTCGGCGAGCACCACACCCGCGAAGCCACCCCGCTCGAACCGTCCCGCCGGTACACCGTCGTGGAGATCGCCGAGGCGTCCGGTCTGCAGCCCGACAGCATCCGGTCGGACATCAGCCGCGGCCGGTGGCCCGCGCCGGACGAGATGAACGGCGACCGGAAGCTGTGGCGGGGCGAGACGATCACCGCGCACCTGGCCGGCCGCCGCATCTACCGCAGCAAGCCCAAGTAGCCATGAGGCCGCGGTTGTACGAGCCGGTTCCGGCTAAAGCGCATTAGTAGTGGCCCGCATGAACCGTCGATAAGAAGTCAAAGTTCGACGGACGGATCCCTTCGTTATCGAATCGATACCATCTCCGACTGGCTTTGCACTAAAGCGCATTAGTGCAGGTGGACATGGAATTGATCAAGGCTTCCACGGCGTGTCCGGCCCTGTTGCGCCATTCGGTACCGACGCGCCACCGGCCAGCCCTCCACCCGCCTCATTGACGAGGTGTTGCTTTCGGACGACCGTGGGCACCGCCTCCGGCAATGAGGCCGGACTTCTGCAAAGGCGGCGACGATGACGCGTTCGAACCCGACCCGTATTGCTGTGGCCCTGCTGGCGGCCGGCGCCCTCCTCTCGACCTCCGGATGCGGTCTGAGCGGTGGCGCCGGTGACGCGAAGGAGGCCGAGAGGACGGGCCGGGTGGCCGGTCGGATCACCTTCCGGACCCTCCAGTTGAAACCCACCTTCACGGCCTACGTCCAGGGCGTCATCGACGCCTTCGAGAAGCAGTACCCGGAGGCCGAGGTCATCTGGGAGGACGTCCCCGGCGACGGCTACAACGAGAAGCTCGTGGCGGACGCCCAGGCCGGAGCCCTCCCCGACGTGGTCAACCTCTCCACCGACTCCTTCCAGCTCCTCGGCGACCGGGGCATGCTCGCCGACGTGGCCCAGCTCGACGGAGCGCTGGCCAAGGAGTACGTGCCGGGCGCCTGGGAGCAGTTCAAGCTGCCCGGCCGCGGCGACAGCGTGTACGCCTACCCCTGGTACGTGACCCCGGAGATCCTCACGTACAACAGAGAGCTCTTCGAGAAGGCCGGCCTGGATCCGGACCGGCCGCCCACGGGAGTCGAGGAGTTCTTCGACTGCGCCGAGCGGATCGCCGCCGCGTCCGGCGGCCGGTACTCCGCCTTCATGGCCGACCCCAAGGGCCGACTTCCCGGGGACTGGCAGAAGATGGGCATCCCGATCCTCAGCGAGAAGCAGGACCGGTTCACCTTCGACACGGACAAGGCCGTGGAATGGGTGGAGCGGATGAAGGACCTGTACGCCAAGGGCGCCATGCCCAAGGAGTCCCTGCTCAAGTCGGACGACATCAACCAGCTCTACGGCGGCGGCAAGATCGTCTTCGGCCCGGGCTCCCCGGGCTTCGTCAAGGACATCAAGCAGAACGCCCCGCAGATCTACGCCAAGACCCAGGTGGCCGGGGCCGTCACCGGAAAGCTCGGCCACATCGGCATCTACGCCCAGTCGCTCGGCATCAGGAAGGACACCGAACACCTCGACGCGGCGGCCGAGTTCGCCAAGTGGGTGACCAACGGACCCAATCAGGTGGAGTTCTCCCGCAAGGCCACCATCTACCCGTCCAACGCGCAGGGCCTCGCCGACCCGTTCTTCTCCGACAGGGGTGACGGCAAGGACGCGGAGACCCTCGCCCGCGCGGTCGGCGCCGACCAGCTGAAGACCGCCGCGCTCGACGCCAACACCCCCGTCCAGTGGACCAACCAGGTCGGCGACGCCGTCGTACGCGAGATGCAGAAGGCCATCAAGGGCGAGCAGGACCCCCGGACCGCCGTGCAGAAGGCCCAGGAGGCGGCGAACAGGCTCCTCGCCGCCGCGGCCGAGAAGTGACCGGCCTCGCCGCCGGCGAGCCGCGGGGCGGCGCCACGGCACACGAGCGGCGCAGCGGAGCGGCACGGCGGCGTCGCGGAGCAGCGCAGCGGCGGCGTGCCCTGCGGGCCATGGAGACGGAGACCGGGTTGGTCCACCGCACGTGGTGGACCCCGTACCTGTTCCTCGCCCCGGGCCTCGCGATGGTGACGCTCTTCAGCCTCTGGCCGTTCGTCAACACCGTCATCCTGTCCTTCACCGACGCCCGGATCCTGCGCGGCGGCAGCTTCGTGGGGCTCGACAACTACCGGCGCGCCTTCGCCGACCCCGACTTCTGGGTCGCGACCGGCAACAGCGTGCTCTACCTCGCGGTCGTCGTCCCCTGCCTGGTGCTGCTGCCGCTGGCCCTCGCGGTCCTGGTCCGCACGAAGATCCCCGGCATCGGCTTCTTCCGCTCCGCCTTCTACACTCCCGTGATCGCCTCCGCCGTGGTCGTCGGGCTGATCTGGCAGTGGGTGCTGCGCAGCGACGGTCTGGTCAACACCGTCTTCCAGCGGCTGCACCTGGTCTCCGAGCCGGTCCCGTTCCTCACGGACTCCGCGATGCTGCTGGTCTCCGCGATGATCGTGACCGTGTGGAAGGGGCTCGGCTACTACATGGTCTTCTACCTGGCAGCCCTCGGGAACGTCCCGGCCACCCTGTACGAAGCGGCCGCCCTCGACGGCGCCGGCCCCGTCCGCCGCTTCTTCAGCATCACCGTCCCCCAGGTGAAGCCGATGATGCTGCTGGTCGGCACCCTCTCCGCCATCTCGGCGCTGCGCGTGTTCACCGAGATCTACATCCTCGGCGGCGAGAGCGGCGGCCCCGGCGGCGGCGCCCGCACCCTGCCCTTCCTGATCCGCCAGGTCGGCCTCGGCTTCGCCGGCGAGACCGGCTACGCCTCCGCCATCTCCATCCTGCTGTTCCTCCTGACCCTGGTCTTCAGCCTGCTGGGCCGCCGTCTGTCGAAGGGAGACGAGAGATGAGCACCTCCTCCTCCGCCGGGGGCGGGCACCGGAGCGGGCACCGGAGCGGGAACGGGAGAGAGAAGCGGCCCCGGCGCACCGCCGCCACCCGCAGACGCCACCGGATCGGCCTCGCCGGGCGGTACGCCACCCTGGTGCTGATGCTCGTGGTCATGCTGGGCCCGATCGTCTGGCAGTTCCTGACCTCGATCCGCGGCCGCACCGAGAACGTGTACGACGGCGTGCTGCCTTCGCAGCCCACCCTCGACAACTACGTCCGGGTCGCCGAGTCCTTCCCGCTGCTGCAGTACGTCGGCAACACCCTCACCGTCGCCGTCCTGGCGATCACCTCGAACATGCTCTTCGCCGCGATGGGGGGCTACGCCCTCTCCCGGGCCGCCTGGAAGGGCCGCCGGGTCGTCTTCACCGTGCTCGTGGCGACCCTCATGTTCCCCTTCGAGTCCGTCATGATCTCGATGTTCCTCACGGTCCGCGAGATGGGCCTGGTCGACACCCTCATCGGCGTCTGGCTCCCCGGGGCGGTCTCCGTGCTCAACATCATGGTCATGCGGGCGGCCTTCCTCGCCGTTCCCAAGGAGATCGAGGAGGCGGCGGTCCTGGACGGGGCCGGCGAATGGACCCGCTTCACCCGGGTCTTCCTCCCCGCCGCCAAGGGTGCCCTCGCCGTCGTCTGCATCACCAGCTTCATGGGGGCGTGGGACGACTTCCTCTGGCCCCTGCTGGTCCTCACCAACAGCGACAACTACACCCTGCAACTGGGCCTGAAGACCCTGGCCGGTGCCACCACCGTCAATGACCAGCGCCTCGTCGCCGCCGGCGCGATGGCGGCGCTCCTCCCGATGATGCTCCTCTTCTTCGCCCTCCAGCGTTTCTTCTTCAAGGGCGTGGGCGAGGGAGCCGTCAAGATCTGAGTCCCCCCGAGTCCACCCGAGTCCACCCGAGTCCACCCGAGTCGGCCCGGCTCCGTCCGGGTCCGCCCGGGCACTGCCCGTCCGTACCGACCACCCTCCCTGGAGCAGCCGTCATGCACGACGACCGCAGCATCACCGAACACCGCCTCCGCCGGGTTCTCAAGGAGCGGGTCAAACCAGCCGTCCACTCCCGCACGATCCCGCTGACCGTCGAACGCTGGGAGGCTCCCGGCGAGCCCGTGCCCGTCGCCGAGGGCCTGGCGGCGAGCTACGAGCCCTGCGCCGTCGGCGAGCCGTGGGGCCCGGCCTGGGGCACCACCTGGTTCAGGGTCACCGGCACGGTTCCCGCGGACTGGGCCGGCCGTACCGTGGAAGCCGTCCTCGACCTCGGCTTCGACCGGATGATGCCCGGATTCCAGTGCGAGGGCCTGGTCCACCGGGCCGACGGCGGCGAGATCAAGGCGCTCAACCCGTACAACGACTGGGTGCGCGTGGCCGACCGTGCCGAGGGCGGCGAGCAGGTCGAGTGGTACGTCGAGGCCGCATCCAACCCGGTCCTGGTCGACCACGCGGTCACGTACGAGGGGGACCTGCCGACCAGTGGCGACCAGCCCCTGTACCGGCTCGCCCGGATGGACCTCACCGTCTTCGAGACGCAGGTCTGGGAACTGGTCCAGGACCTGGAGGTCCTCCACGACCTGATGACCCAGCTCGACACCGCGGACGCCCGCAGGTACGAGATCCTGCGGGCCATCGGCTCGGCCCTGGACGCGCTCGACCTCGACGACGTACCCGGCACGGCGGCCGCCGCCCGCGCCGCTCTCGCCGGGGTGCTCGCCGCCCCGGCCAACGCCTCCGCGCACCGCGTCAGCGCGGTCGGCCACGCGCACATCGACTCCGCGTGGCTGTGGCCGCTGCGCGAGACGGTGCGCAAGGTTGCGCGCACCGCCTCCAACATGGTCAACCTGATGGACGACCACCCGGAGTTCGTCTTCGCGATGTCCCAGGCCCAGCAGCTCGACTGGATCAAGACGTACCGGCCCGAGCTCTTCGAGCGGATCAAGAAGAAGATCGCGGACGGGCAGTTCGTGCCCGTCGGCGGCATGTGGGTGGAGTCCGACACCAACATGGTCGGCGGCGAGGCCATGGCCCGCCAGTTCCTCTACGGCAAGAAGTTCTTCCTCGACGAGTTCGGCATCGAGACCCAGAACGTCTGGCTCCCCGATTCCTTCGGCTACACCGCCGCGATGCCGCAGATCGTCAGGCTCTCCGGCTCCAAGTGGTTCCTGACCCAGAAGATCTCCTGGTCCCAGATCAACAGGTTCCCGCACCACACCTTCTGGTGGGAGGGCATCGACGGTACCCGGGTCTTCACCCACTTCCCGCCCGTCGACACCTACAACTCCGACCTCGGCGGCGCCCAACTGGCCCACGCCGCCCGCAACTACCGCGAGAAGGGCCACGGCTCGCGCTCGCTCGCCCCCTTCGGCTGGGGCGACGGCGGCGGCGGCCCCACGCGCGAACACCTGGCCCGGGCCCGCCGCCAGCGGGACCTGGAGGGCTCCCCGAAGGTCCGGATCCAGCGCCCGGACGCCTTCTTCGAGAAGGCCCACGCCGAGTACGAGGACGCTCCCGTCTGGGCCGGCGAGCTCTACCTGGAGCTGCACCGCGGCACCTACACGTCCCAGGCCAAGACCAAGCAGGGCAACCGGCGCAGCGAATCCCTGCTGCGCGAGGCCGAGTTGTGGGCGGCGACGGCCGCGGTGCGGATCGCGGGGTACGCGTACCCGTACGAGAACCTGGAGCGGATCTGGAAGACGGTGCTGCTCCACCAGTTCCACGACATCCTGCCGGGCTCCTCCATCGCCTGGGTGCACCGCGAGGCGCGCGAGACGTACGCGGCGGTGCGCGAGGAGCTCCTGGCCATCACCCTGGCCGCGCAGCAGGCGCTCGCCGGTCAGGGCGGCGAGGAGCTCGTCTTCAACTGCGCCCCGCACGCCCGCCGCGGCGTCCCGGCCGGCGGAGCGGGCCGCCCGGTGGCGGCCCGGGAACCGGTCACGGTGGAGGAGCGGCACGGCGGCGGGCACGTCCTGGCCAACGGCCGCCTGCTGGTGGAGGTCGACGGCCGCGGGCTGATCGTCTCCGTCTACGACCTGGAGGCGCGGCGCGAGTCGGTCGCCCCCGGTGCCGCGGCCAACCTGCTCCAGATCCACCCCGACTTCCCGAACATGTGGGACGCCTGGGACGTCGACGCGTTCTACCGCAACCGGGTGACCGACCTCGTGGAGCTGGACCGGCTGGAGGTCACCGAGGGCGGCCCGCGGGCGGCGACCGTACGCGTGACCCGTTCCTTCGGGCGGTCGAAGGCGGTCCAGCAGATCACCCTGCGGGCCGGGGCCAAGACGGTCGACATCGTCACGGACGTGGACTGGCACGAGACGGAGAAGTTCCTCAAGGCGGCCTTCCCGCTGGATGTGAAGGCCGAACGGACTGCCTCCGAGACGCAGTTCGGGCACGTCCACCGGGCGACTCACACGAACACCTCCTGGGAGGCGGCCAAGTTCGAGATCTGCGCCCACCGCTGGATCCACGCCGAGGAGCCCGGCTGGGGGGTGGCGCTGCTGAACGACTCCACGTACGGGCACGACGTGACCCGGGACGTCCGGGCCGACGGCGGCCAGACCACCACGGTCCGGCTCTCCCTGCTGCGGGCTCCGCGCTATCCCGACCCGGAGACCGACCAGGGCTCGCACACCCTGCGGTTCTCGCTCGCGCCCGGCGCCGGCATCGGCGACGCGGTCCGCGAGGGCCACGCGCTGAACCTGCCCGAGCGGGCGGTCCGCGGCGCGGGCCCGGTCGCCCCGCTGGTCGCCGTCGACGAGGACGCGGTGGTGGTCGAGGCGGTCAAGCTGGCCGAGGACCGCAGCGGCGATGTGATCGTCCGCCTCTACGAGTCCCGCGGCGGCCGCGCCCGGGCCGTCCTCACCGCGGACTTCCCCGTGGCGGCGGCCGTGGAGAGCGACCTGCTCGAACGACCTCTTTCGGGCCATGCGGTGGGCGTCGTCACCCCGGAGGGCGCCGTGCCGCTCACCCTGCGCCCGTTCCAGATCGTCACCCTCCGCCTGCACCGCCCCTGACCGCGGCAGCGGACCCCGGCCCGGCCGCTCGGGGCCGGGGCCCGCCGTCGGTGCGGCGTGAACTCCGCCACAGGGTTCCCGGGCCGTCCGCGCCCCGGCCCCGGGATTGAGGGGGTGGATGGTTCCCGGCTGTCCGCTTTGGTTATGCACTTAGTTGCAAAACCGCCCTCCGCTCGCTAGAACAGGTTCATCACCCCCGCGCGAGGAGGCACACCCCGATGAGCACGCAGAGTTCCCAGAGCCGGTACCCGCACCTGCTGAGCCCCCTGGACCTCGGCTTCACCACGCTGCCGAACCGCGTGATCATGGGCTCGATGCACACGGGGCTCGAAGAGCACCAGGGCGGCTTCGAGCGGCTCGCCGCCTTCTACGCCGAGCGGGCGCGCGGCGGCGTCGGCCTGATCGTCACCGGCGGCATCTCCCCGAACGACGCCGGCCGCCCCTTCGAGGGAGGCTCCCGCCTCACCACCGAGGACGAGGCCGCCGAGCACCGGGTGATCACCGACGCCGTGCACGCCGAAGGCGGGAAGATCGCGATGCAGATCCTCCACTTCGGCCGCTACGCCTACCACAAGGACCTGGTCGCACCCAGCGCCATCCAGGCCCCCATCAGCCCCTTCGTCCCGAACGAGCTCACCGACACCGAGGTCGAGGCCACCGTCGAGGACTTCGTCCGCGCCGCCCGCCTCGCCAAGCTCGCCGGCTACGACGGCGTCGAGATCATGGGCTCCGAGGGCTACCTCGTCAACGAGTTCATCGCCGCCGCGACGAACAAGCGCACCGACCGCTGGGGCGGCGCCTACGAGAACCGCGTCCGCTTCCCGCTGGAGATCGTCCGGCGCACCCGCGCGGCCGTCGGCGAGGACTTCATCGTCATCTACCGCCTCTCGATGCTCGACCTGATCCCCGGCGGCTCCACCCTCGACGAGGTCGTCCACCTCGCCAAGGAGATCGAGGCGGCCGGCGCCACCATCATCAACACCGGCATCGGCTGGCACGAGGCCCGCATCCCCACCATCGCCACCTCCGTCCCGCGCGGCGCGTACACCTGGGTCACGAAGAAGCTGATGGGCGCGGTGAGCGTCCCCCTCGTCACCAGCAACCGCATCAACACCCCGGAGATCGCCGAGGAGCTGCTCGCCGACGGCCGCGCCGACCTGGTCTCCCTGGCCCGCCCCTTCCTGGCCGACGCCGACTTCGTCGCCAAGGCCGCGGCCGGCCGCTCCGAGACGATCAACACCTGCATCGGCTGCAACCAGGCCTGCCTCGACCACACCTTCAGCGGCAAGATCACCAGCTGCCTGGTCAACCCGCGCGCCTGCCACGAGACCGAGCTCGTCCTGTCCCCGACGCGCACGAAGAAGCGCGTCGCCGTCGTCGGCGCCGGCCCGGCCGGCCTCGCCTGCTCCGTCTCCGCCGCCGGACGCGGCCACGCCGTCACCCTCTTCGAGGCCTCCGGCCACATCGGCGGCCAGCTCGACGTAGCCCGCCGCATCCCCGGCAAGGAGGAGTTCGAGGAGACCATCCGCTACTTCGGCACCCAGCTCGTGGACTCCGGCGTGGAGGTCCGCCTGAACACCCGCGCCGACGTGGACACCCTCCAGGGCTACGACGAGGTCGTCATCGCCACCGGCGTCACCCCCCGCACCCCCGACATCGAGGGCGTCGACCACGCCGGCGTCGTCAGCTACCTCGACGTGCTGCGCGACGGAGCCCCCGTCGGCGAGCGCGTCGCCGTCGTCGGCGCGGGCGGCATCGGCTTCGACGTGGCCGAGTACCTCACCGACAGCGGCGAGGGCGCCTCCCAGGACCCCGACGTCTACTTCCGCCACTGGGGCGTGGACACCACGTACGCCGGCCCCGGCGGGCTCACCGCCCCCGAGCGCCCCGCGCCGCCCCGCCAGGTCCACCTCCTCCAGCGCAAGACCACCAAGGTCGGCAAGGACCTCGGTACCACCACCGGATGGATCCACCGCGCGGAGCTCAAGCACCGGGGCGTCGTCTCCGTCGCGGGGGCCACGTACGACCGCATCGACGACCAGGGCCTGCACATCACCGTCGGCGGCGAACAGCACCTCGTGCCCGCCGACACGGTGGTCCTGTGCACGGGCCAGGAGCCGCGCCGCGACCTGTACGAGGCCCTGCGCGCGGCCGGCATCCCGGCCCACCTGATCGGCGGCGCCGACGTGGCCGCCGAGCTCGACGCCAAGCGGGCCATCCGCCAGGGCACGGAACTGGCCGCCGCTCTCTGACCGAAAGGGGATTGTGGCGGTCCGGCCGGACCGCCACAATCGCCCGGTGACGATCTCACCCGCAGACGCAGACAAGATCCTTCTCGACAACTTCGCCCCCTGGGTGCTCGCCCTCGGACTGACCGTCCAGGAGACCGGGGAGAGGCACGCCGTACTGCGGCTGCCCTGGTCCGGCGAGCTGGCCCGTGACGGCGGCGGTCTCTCGGGCCAGGCCATGATGGCGGCCGCCGACACGGCCACCGTCATCGCGATCTCCGCCGCCCGCGGGGCCTACGGGCCGATGACCACCGTCCAGCAGTCCACCAGCTTCCAGCGGCCGGTGGTCGGGGCCGACGTGCTGATCCACGTACGGGTGACCAAGCTCGGCAAGCGGATGGCCTTCGCGGACATCACCCTGACCCCCGAGGGCTCCCAGGACCCGGCGGCGACCGCCTCCACGGTGTACGCCCTGCTCGGCTAGGCCGGCGGGCTACTTCCGCTGCGCGGCGCACAGGGCCGTGTCCACGGCGCTCTCGACGTGCCTCGTGGACGCCAGGTCGGCCGGGACGGCGGTCACCGTGACGTTCGCCGCCGCGCGGCCGTCGTCGGTGACCCCGCCGCGTGTCTCGTACCCCATGATGTCGCCGCCGTGGCCCCAGTAGACGCCGCCGCACGACAGCGGCCTGCTCATGATCCCCAGTCCGTAACCCGCGCCGGTGTCCCCGAGGGGGACCGTGGTGCGCATCTCGGCGAGCTGCGCGTCCGCCAGCAGGTCGCCGGCCAGGAGCGCGGTGAAGAACCGGTTGAGGTCGGAGCCGGTGGAGATCATCTGGCCCGCCGCCCAGGCCGCGGACGGGTCGATGTCCGTGACGTCGCGCCACGGCGCGCCCGCCGACTCCTGGTGGTAGCCGCGAGGATGCCTCTCCCGGACGGTCGTGTCACCGGCGGCCGGGAAGTAGGTGTGGCGCAGTCCGGCGGCCCGGACCACGCGCCTGTCGATCTCCTCGGCGAGCGGCCGGCCGGTGACCTTCTGGACGATCAGGCCGGCCAGCACGTAGTTGGTGTTGCTGTAGCCCCACTTCTCCCCGGGGGCGAAGGCGGCTTTGTTCCGCAGGGCGATGTCCAGGATGTCGCGGGGTTCCAGGTACCGGCGTTGGAGCAAGGCGTCGTCGACGTCCTTCTCGTAGTCCGGAACGCCGCTGGTGTGCTGGAGCAGTTGGCGAACGGTGATGTTGCGGCCGTCGATCCCCTCACCGCGGACGAGGCCGGGCAGATGGGTATCGACCTTGTCCCCGAGGCCGACCTTGCCCTCGGCCACCAGTTGCAGGACGACCACCGCGGTGAAGGTCTTGGTGGTGCTGCCCATCCGCACCTGCCCGTCGTTCGGCACCTTCGCACCGGTGGCCAGGTCGCCCACTCCCGCGGTGTAGGTATGGGTGCGGCCCTTGCCGTCCTGGACGCTCGCCAGTGCGGCGGGCAGGCCGTCGGAGCGCACCAGTGCGTCCAGACCCTGCTGGACCGCGTCCGGCCGGGCGGCGGACGCCGCGGGCGGCGCCAGCGCGCCGATCGTCAGCGCGCAGACGGCCGCCGCGGCGGCGGCCGTAGCCGCTCTGCGTCGGCCGCCCTGCGGCCGACGGGAAGAACGAAGCGTGTGCCAGGTCTGTGCGTGCACGGGCCAACTCCTGCGGAGACGTCGGGAATCCAGCGGTGTGTTCCGGTCCCAGCCTCTCCGGGGGCGCGCGTCCGCGGCGATCATGCCACCCGGCCCGTCCCGGGTGGGGATATCCCCCGGGACCAGGGGGAGCCGGGCCCGAAACGCGGTGGCGGGCGGCGGACCGGGTCGCCTAGCCTCGCACCCGTCGACCGACCGCGACGGCGGCCGCACGGAACGGGGGAGCGGGACCATCGGCGGGACCATCTCGGCGGAGTCCGGAACCCACGGCGCGAGGCCGCCGCTGCGGCGGAACAAGGACTTCAACGTCTTCTGGCTCGGCCAGGCGCTGTCCGTCCTCGGCGGGTCCGTATCGCTGCTCGCGCTGCCCCTGCTCGTCCTCGACGCCACCGGGTCCCTCGTGCAGATGGGCCTGGGCACGGTCATCTCAGGGGCCACCGCCATCGGCACGGGAGTGTTCGCCGGGTACGTGGTCGACCGGGTGGACCGCCGCAGGCTGATGATCGCCTGCGATCTGGCACGGGCCGTGCTGCTCGGCGCGGTCCCGCTGGTCTGGTGGGCCGCGGGGCCGCAGGTCTGGCTGCTGTACGTGCTGACCGCGCTGGTCGCCGTACTGAAGACCCTGTTCGACGTGGCGTACGTGACGGCCATCCCCAACCTGGTGCGTACGCAGGACCTCACGGCTGCCAACGGACGGTTGATGGGCACCTTCGCCCTCGGGAGCCTGCTCGGGCCGGTGGTGGCCGGTCTGCTGACGGCCGCGGCGGGTGCGGACCGGGCGCTGGCCTTGGACGGGGCGACCTTCCTCGTCTCCGCCGCCAGCCTCGGATGGGTGCGGTTCACCGCGCGGCCCGCCCGGCCCGCCGGGGAGCACGCGGACACCGCCGGGGCCGGGGTGCTGCGGGAGATGTTCGTCGTCGGCTTCCGCTTCCTGTGGAGCCACCCGCTGCTGCGCCCCCTGACCCTCCAGCTCACCCTGCTGACCTTTGTCACCATGGGCGCCACCGACCTGCTGATCTACCGCGTCCAGCACGACCTCGGCCGGGACGCGGCCACCCTCGGCTACGTGATCGCGGTCGGCGGGACCGGCTCCGTCGCCGCGGCGCTCGGCGCGGGGCGGCTGCGCCGGATCCTCGGCTTCGGCACGTGCTGGCTCGCCTCCATCGCGATGATCGCCGTGGGGGTGACCGTGACGGGCGTCAGCGGCAGCGTTCCGGTGATCGCCGCGCTGTCCGCCGTCTTCATGTTCGGGATCACCCTGGGCGGGATCTGCACCATGACCCTGCGCCAGGAGGTGACCCCGGACCACCTGCTCGGCCGTGTCACGTCCGCCTTCTGGACCGTGCACAACGCCTCGGGCCCGGTGGGCGCGGCCGTGCTCACGATGCTGGCCGCCCGCCACGGCGTACCCGCGGTCAGCACGGCGGGCGGGGTGCTGTGCCTGCTGGTCCTCGTAGGCGGGCTGCTGACCCCGCTGCGCGGCGGCCGCGTGGCGCCCGGCGCGCGTGCGGAGTCCGCGTCTGGGATCGTGGATCACAGGTAGCCGCACCGAGGAGCTGACATGTCCGGACAGTTCGAGTCGAGTGTCGAGATCGACCGACCGGTGGAGGCGGTCTTCGCCTATCTGGCGGACGGGCGGCACGATCCCGAGTTCAGCCCCCGGGTCCAGGAGATCACCAAGACCCCGGACGGCCCCACGGCACTCGGCACGGTCTTCCGCAGCACGGTCAAGGACGCCGGGATGAAGACCGGCCGCGAGTTCCGCATCGTCGGCCTCGACCCGCCGCAGCTGATCCGCTGGACGGAGCAGACCCGCAACCTCGTCACCGCGGAGGGCGGCTACGACCTCGAAGCCCTCCCCGGCGGCCGCACCCGCGTCCGGATCTTCAACACGCTCGAGGGCCACGGCCTCGGCAAGCTGCTCGTCGGCCTCGCACTGAGCGCCGCCCGCAAGGACGCCCCCGACTTCGGGCGCCGGATCAAGGCGGCCGCGGAGGCCTCTCTCCCCGCGTAGCCGAGCCCCCGGCCGGACCACCGTGACCGGGTGGGCAGGGGGGTGATCGTCCGTCAGGCTCCGTTGTCAGTGGCTCCTCCTAGGGTGGATTCATCACCTGGGGAGCCACGGAGAAGGAGCTGAAGCGTGTCCGCCAACAAGATCCAGCACAAGGTCAACCACGTCGCGCTGGTAGTGGACTGTTCGGGTTCCATGCGGCAGCACCAGAGCCAACTCGTCCGGGTCGTGGACGAGTTCGTGTCTGGGCTGAAGGCCGAGTCGGACAGCCTCGGTCATGAGACCCGGATCAGCCTCTACTCCTTCGACCACAAGGTGGAGAATCTGGTCTGGGACATGGACGTGAAGCACCTGCCGTCCATGCGGGGGCTGTACAAGGTCAACAACGGTGCCACCGCCCTCATCGAGGCCTCGCTGAAGTCGCTGGAGGACCTGGGCCACATCTGGGAGGAGTACGGCGAGCACAGCTTCCTCCAGATCGTGGTGACGGACGGCGAGGAGAACGCCTCCGGCGGCGACCGGCGGCACGACGGCGACATGGCCGTCCTCGGCCCCTGGCTCGACCGGATCGCGGCGAAGATGGGCGCCCTTCCGCACCACTGGACGTCCGCCATCCTCGTCCCGAACTCCCTGGCGAAGCGGACCGCGCAGAACTACGGCTTCCCGGCCGGGAACATCGCCATCTGGGACGCGGACTCCCAGGAGGGCGTGGAGGAGGCGATCGGCACCGTGCGCGCCGCGGCCACCGGCTTCCTCCGCGGCCGAGAGAAGGGCGTACGCGGCACGAAGAACCTGTTCGCGGTCGGCCAGGACCTCTCGGTCGACGACGTACGGGCCAACCTCGAACCGGTCCCGGCCGACAAGTACCGGCTGCTGAAGGTCGACGCGGAGGTCGACATCCGGTCCTTCGTCGACTCGCATCCGGGCGTGACCTACGAACGTGGCGCCTGCTACTACCAATTGGGCGCGCGGGTGCAGGTTCAGCCCGACAAGGAGGTCATCGTGGTCGAGAAGGACACCGACCGCGCGTACACGGGCGACGCGGCCCGCAGCCTCCTCTTCGGCACGGGCATCCGGGGAACCGTCTCCGTGAAGGCGGGGCGCAATCCCGAGCTGGAGGTGTACGTGCAGAGCCGTTCGGTGAACCGCAAGCTCAAGCCGAAGACACGGCTCCTCGTCATGGTCTGAGCCCGCATCCGGGCGGCCCGGCCCGATTCCGCGCGTCAGCAGCGGTTCGAGCCGGGCCACCGGCCGTTCGCCGGGTCCCGGGCCGTTCAGAACCGGGCGGGGCCGGACGGGAAGGGCAGCCGCTTCGACGGCGCCGCCGCATCGCGCCGCTCGGCGGCGGCCGGCGGGTTCTGGCAGGTCACGTCCCGGTCGGGCAGCCGACCCGTGGTCAGGTACGCGTTGACCGGGGCGTTGGCGCACGAGGTGGGGTCGAAGAGGTACACGCCGTGGCCCTCACCACCCGCCGCCAGCACCATCCGCGAGCCCTTGAGGGCGCGGTGCAGGCCCTGGCCGCTGACGAGCGGGGTCTGCGAGTCCCACTCGTTCTGCACCGTCAGCACGTTCGCCTTCTTGTTCATCGGCGTGGCCGCCTCGGCCGGCCGGTCCCAGAACGCGCACGGCTTGATGTTGGACGCGAAGTCCCCGTACAGCGGGTACTTGGCCTTGTCCTTGGCGGCGTCCCGCTCGTACTGCTCCGTGTACCGCGGCCAGCTGCCGGTGTCCCCGCACGCCACGGCCCAGAACACGGCGGTGCCGTTGTCCGAGGCGGGCTCGGCCGCCGCGCCGCCCAGCAGCCGCTTCAGCTGCGTCCCGGTGACGTCGGCGGGCAGCGGCTTGCCCTCGGCCGCGGCCTTCAGGGCCACGACCATCGGGGTGGCCTGCGCCGGGTAGAAGAACACCCCGCGCGCGGCGCGGATCATGTCCCCGTCGACCTTCATGCCGTCGAGCTCGATCGGCTCCTTGTCGGCGCGCGCCACCAGCCCCCAGAAGGTCTCGGACACGGCCTTCGGGGTGTCGCCCAGCCCGTACTCGGCCGACCGCTGCGCCGCCCACTGCGTCCACCGCGCGAAGGCGGGCTCGGCCTCGGTGGCCCAGACCTGGATCATGCCGCGCCAGATCCGCTGAGGGTCCACACCGCTGTCGAGCACGAAGCGGTCCGTGCGGTCCGGGAACATCTGCGAGTAGACCGCGCCGAGGTAGGTCCCGTACGAGTAGCCCACGTACGAGAGCTTGCGCTCGCCCAGGACCGCGCGGATGGTGTCCATGTCCCGGGCCGTGTTGCGGGTGGTGATGTGCGGCAGCACCGAACCGGCCTTCTCACGGCACTTGTCGGCGACGGTACGCGCCCAGGTCACGTCGGAGCCGAAGGTCTCCGGGCGGTAGGCGCGGTCGAAGTTCTGCTCGGCGTCGGTCAGTCCGCAGGTGAGCGGGCTGCTGGCGCCGACCCCGCGTGGGTCGAAGCCGATGAGATCGTACTGCTCCCGTACGTCCTTCGGCATCGCGTCGTTCATCAGCAGCGGCAGATCGAGCCCCGAACCGCCCGGGCCCCCCGGGTTCAGCAGCATGGCTCCGTGCCGCTTGGCCGGGTTCTCGCTCTTCATCCGGGATATCGCGAGGTCGATCGTGCGCCCGTCGGGACGCCGGTAGTCGAGCGGGACCTTGAGCGTCGCGCACTCGTACGAGGCCGGCCCCTCGGGACTGCAGCGGTGCCAGGCGGGTTTCTGCCGGAGGTGGTCCGAGGCCGGGGCGGCCGAGGCCTGGGTCGCGGACAGCAGGGGCACGGTGGTGGCGACGAGTCCGGCGGCGGCGAGCAGCGGTGCGAGGCGTCGTTTCTGGCGCACTGAGCCGTTCCTTTCGGTGAAGTCACTGACGCGTCCACCTTGTTGCACGCCGAGCGCCGCCGAATCATCCCGAAGGGTCGTGCTCTGTGCTCCTCACGAACGAGCCGATAACAGGACAAGTGGCCGACACGCCGCAGTCGGCCCCCGGTCGTGTACCGGGGGCCGACTGCGGCGTGTGCAAGGAGCGCGGACGGGGTCTAGTGGCCGGGTTCGCCGGAGTGGCCGCCTCCGTGGGTCTCGCCACCGGTCTTGCCGTCCGTCTTGCCGTCGGTCCCGCCGTGGGTCTCGCCGGTCTGCAGGTCGCCGCCGAGCCGTCCGCGCAGCGTGGTCAGGGCTTCCTCCGTCTGCGCGGTGACGACCCAGCGGTCCCCGACCAGATAGATGCCGCCGTACATCCGGGCCTCGGTCAGCCAGGCGTGCAGGCCCTGCTCGGCGGCAAAGGTGACCATGCGGTAGATGACCTGACCGGCCTCGCAGCCGCCCTGGCGCAGTTCCTCGGCCTCCACGTTCACTTCGGCGGTGCAGCCGATAGCCGTGGCGATCTGCTCGATCGAGGTCGCGGGCCCCGCCGCCGCGGCCCCCTTGGCCGTCTCCGCGGCCGTCTCCTTCGCCCCGGCCGGGGTGTGGTGGGCCGAGGCGTTCGCGGCGCAGCCACCGCACAGCAGCGCGGCGACGCACACCGCGGCAACAGCCGGAAGGGACGGGAGGATCCGCCGGGCGCGGCGGGTGCTGCGGTCGGTGGACGGCATGGCAACCTCTCAGGCTGATCGGGGAGGGGTCGTGGCGCCCGGGTGGGGAGGTACCCGGGCACCACGCGATTTCGGGGGGAGGACCGGTGCGCCGCGGAATTCCCTAGTTGACGACCTTCGCCTTCTTGCCCTTGTCGGTGATGGCGAACCAGAGACCCTTGTTGTTGTGCCCGGTGGTGTCCCCGGGCTCCTTGTCGCCGGTGAATGTGTAAACCGGCCAGCAGTCGATGGTCAATTGCTCGCTGCCGTCGGGGCGCTTCACCTTCCCGATCAATTCAGGAGCGATTCCGCTTACGTTTGCCTTGTCGACGGGCTTGGCGGGCTTCCAGGTGTCCGTGCAGGCGTCCACACAGCCGATCTTCATCGGCCAGGCGCTGTCCTTGTCGAACCGGTAGAGCGTCTTGCCCTCCGCGTCCTCGACGAGGGTTCCGAGCTCGGGGTTCTGCACGGCGGTGAGTCCGGAGGCCTTCGCCTCCGCAGCCGGCTTCTCCTCCTCCTTCTTCTCCTCCTTCTCGCCGCCCTCGGCGGCGCCGCCCTTGCCCGCGGGCTTCCCGCCGGGGCCGAGCGCGTGCCAGGTGCCGCCGACGCCCTCACCGAGGGCGTCGCCCGCCTTGGCATCCTTGGCGTAGCGGTACACGGGCCACCCGGCGACGGTGAGCTGCTTCGTACCGTCGGACCGCTCGACGGAGCCGAGGAGTGCCGCATCGATGCCCGCGCTGACCGAGGCGCCTTCCGCGGACACGGCGGGCCAGGTCGCCGCGCAGTCGCCCTCGCAGTTGGACTTGGGGGGCTTGGGCGTGTCCTTGTCGAACCGGTAGAGCGTGAAACCCTCGCTGTCGGTGACCGCGGCGCCCAGGCCCTGGATATCGCTGACCTTCATCTGGCCGGCCGGGCCGGTCTTGCCGAGCTGGCCCGCAGGGACCGCGCCGCCTCCGGCGCCGCCGCCGTAGATGTCGCCGCCGGTACCGGCCTGTTTGCTGTCGCCCACCGGCTGAACCGCGGGTGCCTTTCCCCCGTAATTGTCCGAGCTTCCGCATGCGGCCGTCATCATCAGTACCGCGACTGCCGACACGGCGAATATCTCGCGACGCATTTTCTTCACGATCTCTCCTTCAGGTTCGGTTTCGCGTTTCCTTGCCCCCGGTAATTGATACGGGGCCCGGACCGGCGGGAGCTAATATCCCCGGGAATTTGTCAGATCGCGCCAACATTGAACCCGTGGCATTGGTTCAGTCCTGGATGCGCAGCGCGAGGGCCGGGCAGCGGCGCACCGCGCGCAAGGCCTTCTGCCGCAGCTGCCGGGGTACGGCCATGGAGGCCTCCGCCGGGAAGCCGTCCAGGTCGAGCCGGACCACGTCGGGCAGGACGTCCACGCACAGCCCGTGCCCCTTGCAGAGGGTCCAGTCGACCAGCAGCCGCTCCGGACTCTCGTCGTCCTCGGGCAGTGGAAGGGCGCCGAGCACCCGCCGCCCGCAGCCGCTGCCGAGGGCGTGGTCCCGGAACTCGTCCGGGAAGGTCCTGAGTGCCGAGGCGACGAAGGCCGAGGTGCCGTCGGGATGGCTGCACGCGCCGCGGCGCAGTACCGCCTTCATCCGCAGCTCCAGCATTTCGAGGGCGGCTCTGCCCCCGCCCCGAATGGCGTCCTCCAGTACGTCGGCCATGGCGGGCAGCCCCCGTACGCAGGGGCCGCACTGGCCGGCCGACTCCTTCGCCATCCAGCGGGTCACCCGAGCCACTTCGCCGGCCGGGCAGGTGTCCATCGGCAGCGGCAGCACCGCCCCCGCCCCCAGCCGTGCGCCGAGCCGGTCGAGGGACTCCCGTGAGATCTCGGCGGCGCGCGCCGATGCCGGGTCGAGCCATTTGCCGTGGTAGCCGCCGACCAGGACGCCCTGGCCCGGATCGGTGCCGCACAGCTCCAGGATGTAGGAGAGCGCGGCCCCGCTCGGCGTCTCGACGACCGTGCTGCCCGCGACGGTCAGCAGGATGGTGCCCGGTTCGCTGGGCAGGCCGGTCGTACGGTAGTCCAGCGCGCCGAGCCGGGCGGCGACGGCGATCTGGGCGAAGGTCTCGGTGTTGGAGAACAGGGTGGGCACCCCGTTCAGGCCCCGGTCACTGGTGCGCACCTTCTGTCCGGACGGCAGCGTCGGGCCGCCGTTCAGACCGTTCACGTGCGCCGTTCCCTCTCCGGTCACAAAGCGCTCGGGGAGCCGCGTGATCTGCACCCGGCGCCCTGCCGGGCCGCGTTCGGCCACGGCCTCCCGCAGCGACTGCTCCACGTCCCCCCGGGTGACGCCCACCACGACGTCCTCGGAGTTCAGCGCGGCGGCGGCCAGCAGGGCCCCGTCGAGCACCAGATGGGGGGTGTGCAGCAGCAGCGCGGTGTCCTTGAGGCAACTCGGCTCGCCCTCACTGCCGTTGACGACGACAGCGGTCTGCCCGTCCCCGGCGCGGGCCGACCGCATGACGGCGCGCAGCTTCCGGGAGAAGGGGAAGCCCGCGCCGCCGCGACCGCGGAGGTCGATGTTCTCGGCGAGGTCGACGAGTTCCTCCGGCCGGTAGCGGGGCATTTGGCCGTGCGTCGTCAAATGGGCCACGCGGTCGAGCCGCGCGGCCTGGTCGAGTCCGGCCAGCAGCCGGGGGGCGCCCACACAGCCGAGGCTGGGGCGCGGGTCGCCGCTCACATCCCCCGCCCTCGGGTGGCGAAGTCCTCGCCGTCGGAGAGACTGCCGGCCCGGCTGGGCGCGTACACGGCGGTACGCGGTGGCTGTTCGGACAGGGGTGGTGAGGCAGGGCTCGCGGTCACGGCCGCGGCTGCCGGCCGCGTCGCACGCCTCGGCCGGGGGACCGTGGCCTTGACGGGTGTCTGCGGCACGGGCGAGGGGACGGGCGGCAGGGAGGCCGCGTACTGGATCCGGGTCCTGACGCGCAGTACGAGCACGCCGACGATACCGAGCAGGGCCAGCCCGTAGGCAGCCGTGACCCAGGTGTCGGCGGCGCGGCCCGATTTCAGGCCGTGCACCAGTGAGGCGCCCCATGCCGGATAGGCGCCGAAGTGCAGGGCGCGCCACAACGCCGAGCGGCGGTTGGTGGCGAACACGCTGCGCGCCGCACCGGAGATGGCCACCGCGAGGAAGAGATATCCGGCCAGGCTGCCGAGTCCGACCAGAACGGGCCGGGCGGCGTCCGTGAAGGGGACGAGCGCGGAGGACGCGGTCGTCCGTTGTTCCGCGATCTTGACCCAGATGTGCAGGGCCAGGAAACCGAGGCCCGACACGGCGAGTCCGCGGTGCGCCGCCTGGGCGACCAGCCGGTGTCCCGAACCCAGGATCACCCGGTCGGTCGCGGCCAGTCCCCACAGGACGGTGGCGGTGAGCGAGACGAGCGAGAGTACGCCCGCCCCGAAGTCGAGGAAGTCCCAAAGCTGGGTCAGGGCGCCCGCTCGGGCAGCCACGGTGACGGCCACGATGGCCGCGCCCACGGCGATGAGCACGCCGGGACTCAGCCTTCCGGGCGTGGAAAGGAGGGAGGGCCGCCGGACGGCCCGCCTTCCGGCCGCCGGAGCCGCAGCCGCATGGCGGCTCCGGCGGCGGGCTCTGTGTGAGCTGGGCATGTGAGGCTGGGGCAGGGGCATCCAGTTCTCCTGTGCGCCTGGGCTCCGAGCATTCCACCTGGCGCTCGGCACCCGGGGGTCGTTGTCGTCGTGCCCGGCAGCGCTGTGAAACTCCGCGCCGGCCGAGGGAACTTGGGGCAGCCGGAGTGCAGCAGCATCGTGGAGCTGCACAGCAGCTCCACAGGTTTTATCGAAACGTGATAATTTCTCGCACCGCGTCTACGGCGCATCGAACAACACCGGAAGATTCCCCTCCAGCGGAGGTTGCGACAGGCCACCGCGCCGCCCGTCACCTACGCGTCCCAGACGGCAAAATCACGGCAAAAGAATGGGACCGTAAGTGGTCGGACCTCTCCAGGAGGGAGTACGAGGGCCGCAACTCCCGTGTCAGACAAGGGTGTTGGCATGGAAGGCAACCTCGACGGGCTTGTCGCTCTTCCCCGGACAAGCCTCACCCCGGCACGAACGAGGAAAACGATGTGTGAACTTCTGAACCGCATCTGGTCCCGCCCACGCGGCGAGTGGACGCGCGTCCTGCGCAGGGAACTCCCCGCGCTGGCCGCCGAGATAGTGGAGGAGCTTCTGCATGGAATTCCGGAATTTTCCGCACTTATCGATGACAACGATGCCATTGATGACGAGTTGTTCCGGCAGCGGGTGGAAGAGGCGCTCCTCACCGTCCTCGGCTACCAGGAACAACCCCCGGAACAAGCACCGGACGAGCACGATGAACAGGCCGAGAGCGAGGACGAGATCGAGAACCAGGTCGAGGTCGAGAACAAGTTCGAGAGCAAGGCCCGGCGCGGGACCGCATCCGGGATCGACCCCGGGCTCGCGGCCCGGGAAGAGTGCGAGGTCACGCACGAGGGCCGGCACGAGGGCCTCCGCGAGGCACCCCGCGCCGACGGCGTTCGCGAGGTCCGCCCCGTCGGCCTCCGCGAGGCACGACTCGAAGCCCGCCACGACGGCCGGCACGACGGCCGGCACGAAGGCCGCCTCGAAGGTGTCCGCGAGTGCGACCGGGCACGGCAGGACCTCTTCAAGACCCTCACCGATGACAGGGCCGCATCCGAGATGTCCCTCAGCGAGCTCGCGGAGGCGGCCGGCTGGCCCCTCCCGCCGGCCGTACGGGCCATCGTGCCGGCCACGCCCGGTGAGACCCAGCAGCTCGCTGCCGTACTGGACCACGCCCTCGTCGGCATGTTCGCGGGCCGTCCGTGCCTGCTCGTCCCCAGCTCCGACCCGGACAACCGCGCTCCACTGGAACACCTGCTGCGCGGCAGGTTCGCGGCCGTGGGCCACGCCGTACCGCTCCGCGACACGGCCTCCTCGCTGCGCTGGGCCCTGCGCCTGTCCGCACTGACCCCCGCCCGCCCGGGTGTCGAGGTCCGGCCCGTCTTCGTGGACGACCACCTCTCGACCCTGCTGCTGCTCCAGGACGAACCCCTGGCCCACGCGCTCGCCGCCCGCTGGCTGCGCCCGCTGGCCGACCTGACCCCCCGCCAGAGCGAGCGACTGGAGGTGACCCTGCTCGCCTGGCTGGAGGGTGGCGGTGCTCCCGAGGCCGCCAAGGCGCTGAGTGTGCACCCCCAGACCGTGCGGTACCGGATGCGCCAGCTGGAGAAGCTCTTCGGTACCGGCCTGCGGGACCCCCGTACCCGCTTCGAGCTCGAGATGGCCCTGCGCAGCCGCCGGCTGATGGCCCAGGTGCGCCGTCAGCACTCGCGGGTGGGCCGCAGGGCCGCCCGTGTGATCCAGGCCGACTTCACCCCCCTTGTCGGCCGTATGGCCCGCGTCAACGGCCTGTAGAACCGGACAGAACCACAGCGAAACAACTGAAGCGCACAGCACAACAGTCCGGCCCGGCCCCGTATTACGGGGCCGGGCCGGACTGTTGTGCGGGTACGGGGCCGGGACGCGGTCAGGACGCCGGGGCGCCGTACGCACGTGCGGTGTTGGCCCGAAGTCGGCTTCGGGCCAACACCATTCCCGGGCCGGACGCGGTGGTGGAGGGAGGGGGGAGCGTCCGGCCCGGGAGTTGGAGGGGGAGTCCTGCCGCAGGGATCAGCGGCAGGTGCGTCCCTCGTTGATGCAGCCGACGGCCTTGTTCATCAGGCCGTTGGACATCACGTTGATGAAGTCGTCGTGGTCGGTCGCCGGCTTGTGCAACTGCTCGGGGAAGCTGTCGACTGCGAAGCGGGCGCCGGGGGCCACCCCGTAGGTGAGGCGCATCACCAGCTGCGGAATGGCCTTGAAGCCCTTCTGGCAGCGGCCGTTCTTGTCCGGGAAGGCCACGTGCGTCCGGTGGTTGGCGCTGTCGATGTTCTTGCCGTCCCAGCAGCTCTGGAAGGTGAAGGAGCGCACCACGTCGCTGCCCTTCGGGCAGACCGGGTACTTGTCCTTCAGCTGGCGGTTCTCGAAGCCGGTGCAGCTCCACGAGGCGTTGGCGTTCGCATTGCCGTTGGTGAAGGCCTTGGCGTCACCGGTGATGATGCGCATGAAGCGGGGCATCGCCGTGACCTTGCCGACGGGGCTGCCCTTGAAGGTGATCGACACCTGCTTGGGCTGGAGGATGGTGCCGACGTTGCCGTCCTGGCCGCCGCCGGGGGCCTTCGCGTCCCGCTCCACCTTGCCGTCACGCAACCGCAGCACGGGCCAGTAGTAGCTGGACTGGTCGCCGTTGCCGCAAGTGGTGCCGGACTTGGCGAGGCTGTCGTTGGTGGAGAAGGCGTCGGTGGAGTTGTTGCCCACGTAGTCGTGCATGTGGTGGGCGCCGTTGGAGACGCCGGGGGCGACGATGACGTTGTCGGGGTTGAAGTGGCCGTTCTCGTTGCGGCCGCACTGCGAGATGAAGGATCCCTTCGAGGCGCCCGCCTGGGCCGCCGGATTCTTCACGTTCGGTCGGATCTTCGTGATGTTGACGAAGTCGTTCTTGGCCGGACCGCCCTTCTGCCCGGTGGCCTGGGCGGCCACGCCCTGCTCGCCCTTGCTCGCGGCCGCGGCGGCGGCGTCGTCCGCCGCGGGTGCCTGCTTCATCGTGCACGCGCTCAAAGCCTTGAGTTCCGCAGGGGGTTGGCCGGCGTTGCCGATCGCGTCGGTCACGCCCTTGATCGTCTGGTCGCGCTGTTGCTTCAGGTTGCCGAGGAGGGCGGCGTCGCCCTTCACCTTGCCGGCGGCGAGCTGCTTGTAGGCCTCGGCCACCTGGTCGTCCAGCTTGGCGAGGTTCTTGTCGACCTCGGGTTTGGCCTGGTCGGGGACCGCGGTGAGCTTCTCTCCCACGTCGGGGCAGTCGATGGTGGCTGTCATCTCTTGCGCACGGTTGCCCTCCTGGCCGGCGGACGCGTTTCCCGCGACGACGGCAACTCCGCCGCCGCCCAGTACGAGCGCGGAGATCACGCCCAGAACCTTGTTCGACAGCCGTGGGCGTTTGTGGCCCTTTGCACTCATGCGATCACTTCACTTCGTCGGTTGGACATTGTCGGAAAGCGCGTCGAAGTCGACGAGTCCGGTGTCTTCGAGGACCGTGATGTGGTCCAGAACCGTGTTGTTGGCGGATGTGGCGAGGGCCCGGACCATCGAGTTCTTGGTCTGTGCCCGAATTCCGGCCAGCAGGGAGAACACCTTTCCGTGAGCCTTGCGCAGCAGTTGGACGAACAGCCGCTCGTACTCCTCTCCGCGTGCGCGGTTCATCTGGCCCAGCCAGTCCTGCTGCTGTGCCGTCGGCTGGTTGGGTAGATCGACACCGAGGGCCTGGCCGACCTGGATGACCTGTCGGTCCAGTTCGGTGTGGCCGTCGATGAGGTGCTGGCCGGCCGTCTTGATCGCGGGTCGGGACCCGCGCTGCTGGGCCTGGCGGCCGGCGGGCAGCTCCCACAGTCCGGCGAGGCGGACCTTGCGGATGAAGTCCCGGTCCGCCGCCGTCAGTGGTCCAAAGGCCGTGCTCACGGTGCCACCGCCGTCGTCGTCGGCCGCCGCCGTACCCGTGGCGGCGGCCGAGGCACGGCTGCCGAAACTGTCCACGGGTATCAGCAACGCGATCAGCGTGAGGGCAAGGGCGCTGATGACGAGGCCGCTTCCGATCGTGTATCTCGTGGCCATCGACAAGCCGCTGATGGATCTCCGCCGCATTGACAGCACTGTGCCTCCTCGCTCCAAGGGCCGGGAGGGGGTGGCGGGGCAGGAGGGGCCGCACAGGCCGTGCGGTGCACACCCGCATTCCCGGGGTGTGACGGGACGCTAGTGCCGGGCGCGGCGCCACTGCCGGAGGACATCACCATCGGATAAACATCCCGGCGAGTCCGCGGAAGGCTGATATCTTGCCGCGCGTCCGACCATGCGGCCGGGCGGCGCCGCGGCATGTCTGCGTGCCCCGCCGCCATGCCGCCGGGCAGGCTCCGCAAGCGCCTGCCGGACGTGTCCGCGAGTGGGTCGAAGGCCAGGTCGCGGCACATGTCCGGCCGCACGACCGCCTGTCGGGCCCGGCCGGCCCCGGCGTGCGGCCACGGGCCGCTGCCGACCGGCTCCCGGCTCCGGGCCTGCGCCCGCGGCCGTGCGTCACGTTCCGCCCGTGCACCAACGCCGGGACGGTGAAGCGGGGCCCGAACACGCAAGAGGGACTGTGGGGCGCCGTTCGCGCTCCACAGTCCCTCCCACCCTCCCGCCCCGTCCGGAGGGTCAGGCGAGGGCCGCCGCCGTGAGGGTGCGCTCGCCCGCCGCCCGGGGCGTTCCGGGGGCGGTGCGGTCGGCCCGCGGGGCCGGCGGCTCCGGCGCCGTATCGGTCGGTCGGGTGTCCGTCAGGAGCGCGATGAGCGAGGTGCGGGCACGGGCCACGCGGGAGCGGACCGTACCGATCGGGCAGCCCACGGCCGTGGCCGCCTCGGCGTAGGACAGCCCCAGCAACTGGGTCAGTACCAGGGCCTCCCGGCGCTCGGACGGGATCAGGGCGAGCAGCTCCGCCAGGGCGATGCCGTCCTCGAACCCCGGCACGTCGTACGGCTGGGTCTGCTCGGCGGCCGTCTGCCAGTCGCAGCGGTCCGACAGTCTGGGCCGGGCCGCCGCGTGCCGGAGGCTGTCCACCACCGTGCGGCGGGCTATGGACAGCAGCCAGGTCCGCGCGGAGGAACGGCCCTCGAAGCGGTGCAGGCTCGCCAGTGCGCGGAGGAAGACGTCCTGGGTGAGGTCGTCGGCAGCCTGGGTGTCCGCGCTGAGGTAGGCCACGTAGCGCCAGACGTCACGGTGGAGCGCGCGGACGAAGCGGTCCGTCTTCACGGGATCGCCGTCACGGGCGTCCAGGGCCAGCAGGGTCACCTCCGCGTCGTTGTCGGGGGTGCGCCGGGCCGGCCGGCCACCGGTGGTACAGGAAGGGGTCGTCGGGGCAGCAGTCATCGCCACAAGGTCCTTACGGGCAAGGGGTGTCCGGCACCCGCGAGCGGGCGGGGCCGGTGGGGAGAGCGGCCTGCCGGAAGGCACGGCCGATGCCCGAGGCGCGGGGGTGCGGATGCGGGAGCGGTCGCGGGCGCGGCTCGGGGAACCAGCTGTCAGAGGACAGCGGTCCCCGCCGGCGGGCCCCGTGAGGTGATGGCGTGGGCGAGGAGCAGCCGCCGCGGTGCGCGGCGGGCCCGCCGCCGGCGCATCCGTACGGTCGGCCGGCGCGCGGGTACGGCCGTACGGAGCAGCAGGCGCAGCGGAGTCCAGAGGCGGGCGGCGACGGCCCGCACCACGCGGAAGGCGGCCCGCTCGCCGTGGGCGAGCCACAGTCCGCACAGCACGGCAGCCAGCAGGTGAGCGGCCAGCATGCCGGTCGGTGACATGCCGGCCGCCTCGTGCATCGCGCCCGGCAGCGGCCCACCGGTCACGCCCGTTGCGCCGATCGCGGCGGTCAGGGCGGAAGGGGCGTCCGCCGCCCCGTGCATCGCATGGTGCACGTGAGCAGCGGCTTCCGGCATCTCGACGCCGGGCGGAGGCTGTGACATCTGCCCGGATCCAGCCGTCGGTGCGGCCGGAGCGAGGGACTGGGCCAGGGTGAAACCGGCGTGGAGCAGGGCCTGGACGGCAACGGCCGCCGCCGTGACGGCCAGGAGTCCACGCTCCCGCCCGGCGAGCGCCCACGCCGTCACCGCCGTGCCGGGTAAGGCGACGGCCAGAGCCCACCAGGGCACCGCCGTACCCGACATGAGCAGGTGGCCGGTGGCCGCGAGCAGCACACAGAGGGCTGCGAACATCGCAGCCCTCACGGCGCGTAAACAGCGGACCGGGTTCATGGAGGGCTCATCCTTGCACCGGCCGCTCGAGCCGCACATCAGGGTGCGCACTTCCGGACAAGTTCCCGCGTCCTGCCTTGTCATGGCGGGGTTGCCCGCCTCGTGTGGTGCAGGGCACAAGGGACCGGGGGAACCGTCGCGCCGGTCCATCCGACTGCCTACCCGCTCGCTCGAAGAGTTCAACGTCCGGGGAAGGGAGACTTCGTGGCCGCGGAGGGGACGGCGACCGCATCGCCGATGGAGAAGGACGGCGGGGCGGGACGGCAGTTGACCGCGCTCCTCACCTGCGCCATGGCGTTCTCCATGCTGCAGCTGTTCCTCCTGGGTGCGCTGGGCCCCCGCCTGGTGACCGAACTCGGCGTGTCTCCCGCGGTCCTCGGGCTCACCACCACGATCGGATTCGGTACGGCTGCCGTGCTCTCGCCGGCGGGCGGCCGGATCGTGGACCGGATCGGCCCGCGGCGCTCGCTGGTGGTCCTGCTGCTGGTCTCCGCGGCGGCGCTCGCCCTGATCGGCGCCGCACCCGGCGCCGGACTGCTGCTCGGCGCCGTCGCACTGGGCGGCGTCCCCCAGGCACTGGCCAACCCGGCCACCAACAAGGCCGTGCTGCGCGCCGTCCCGCCCGCCCGGCGGGGAGCGGTGACCGGGCTCAAGCAGTCCGGTGTGCAGCTGGGCGCCTTCGCGGCCGGACTGCCGCTCGCGCTGCTCGCGGGCGGCATCGGCTGGCGGGGCGCCGTCTGGACCGGCGCCGGCGCCGCCCTGCTCGCCGGGCTGTGGGCCCGGCGCGTCCTGCCGGCCGACCCCGCCCCGCCGCGCGCCGGGCCCCGTACGGCACTCGTGCCGCGCGGGATGGTGGCCTGGCTGGCGGTGTTCTCGCTGTTCCTCGGGGCCGGCATCGCGTCGGTCAACACCTACCTCGCCCTCTTCGGCGCGCAGCGGCTGGGCATGGGCCCGACGGCGGCGGCCGCCCTGGTCGCCGTGCTCGGCGTGGCGGGCATCGCGGGCCGGGTGGGGTGGTCGAAGGCGGCCCGGCCCGGGCGGGCCGAGTGGCTCCCCGGCTGGCTGGCCTGCGGAGCCCTGGCAGCGGCGGTACTGCTGGCGGCCGCCCTCGTGGCGGGCCCGCTGGTGTGGGTCGGGGCGATCGCCGTGGGCGTGTTCGCCGTCTCCGGCAACGCCGTCTCGATGGTCCTGGTCATGCAGCGGGCCGCACCCGGCCGGGCCGGGCAGGACTCGGCGCTGGTCGCGGCCGGGTTCTTCGGCGGATTCGCCGTGGGCCCGCCCCTGTTCGGCCTGCTCGCGCAGAGCGGCCGGTACGGGCCGGGCTGGCTGCTGGTGGCGGCGGAGTTCGCCGCGGCGGGAGCCGTCGCGTTCCTGTGGGCCGTACGGGACCGGCGGGAGGGCGCGGCATGAGCCCGGCCGGGGCCGGGCTCGGCCGGACCCTCGAAGCCGTCATGGAACGGGTGGCGGTGACCGCGGCGGCCGTGGGCCCCCGCTTCCCGCTGTACGCCGAACCGGGCGACGGCCGTTGGCAGACCACCGGGCGCGGTTCGTGGACCGGCGGGTTCTGGGCGGGCCTGCTCTGGCTGAGGGCGCGGTACACGGGGGACGAGGCCGACCGGCGTGCCGCCGCCGCGTGCACGGCCCGGCTCGAACCCTGGGTGGCGGCCGACACCGCCACCCGAGGCCTCATCTTCTGGTACGGGACCGCTCCGGCCGGCGACGATGCCGGGGCCGCCGCCCTCCGGGCCCGGGCCGCCCGGGCCGTCCTGTCGGCCCATGACCGTGAACTGGGGCTCGTGCCCTGGGGGGACGCCCTCGGAGGGCCCCGACTGCTCGCCCGCGTCGACGCCGTGCCGGGTACGGTACCGCTGCTGGCCGGGGCCGGACCGCAGGGCCTCGCCGCCGCGGCCGATCACCTCCACCGCCACCTCGACCTCTGCCTCGGAGCGAACCCTGCGGTGCCGACGCCCGCGGTACTGACTCCCGCCCTGCGCTTCGACGCGGGCACGGGCTGGCAGCCCTGCCCCGACCCGCCACCGGGCTGGAGCCGGGGACGGGCCTGGCTGCTCCTGGCGGTCGCCGACGCCCTGCTGCGCCCGGATCTCGCGGCGGCCGGCCCCGCCCGTGCCGCCGACCGGCTCTACGCGGCGGCCGAACTCCTGCTCCCGCAGGAGGAGTTCCCGGTACCGGCGGCCGACTCCGCCCGGCCGGACGGGCCGGTCGACACCTCGGCCGCCGCGATCACCGCGGTCGCCCTGCTGAAACTCGCCCGGGTGCCCGGCCCCCGCGTGGCGCAGTGCGCGTACCGGGCCGAGGCGATCCTCGGCAGGCTCGCGGCGAGCCACGTCAGCGGCCCGGGCACCGGCCGCCCGCCGGGGATGCTGCTGGACGGCTGCTACGACGCGGACAAGGGCCTGGCGGTCCGGCACGAACTCGTCTGGGGCGACTTCTTCCTGGCCCTCGGCCTCGCCGCCCTGCACGGCGTCGTCGACATCACCCGCGTCTAGTACTCCAGCCGTAGATCGTGATCTTGTTGCTGGAGTGCGGTGGAGAGGGGGCAGCGGTCAGTCGTCGACGAGATCGAGCTGGGCAGCACAGGCGTCCGCTACTCAAGTCCTTCGAGACGGCGGGCATCTTTGATCTCGCTGATCCTGGCAGCCGTCATCGGGGTCCACTCCCTCCTCTGTCCAGCGGCACGGAGGGCTTCTCCAACCTCGCTGAGCTTCACGGAGGACAACACGCCCGCCCGCTCGATCAGGTCGTCCCGGGCCACGGTGGTCAGCCATGTGCACGGAGTAAAGCCTGGACGCGGGAACGCGAACCGCAGCACGCCTTCGAAGGCCAGTCCTTCCGGGGCTCCTACGGCCACTTCAACGCCCAGGCCGCTGATGTCGACGCCTGCTGGCGCAACGACCTGCATCGCCTGAAATCCGGATGACTCCTCGTCCGAGAGCAGCACGACCGGGCGTCGCCCATCGAAGTCGACCCACCAGACTTCACCGCGTTGCATGTGTCCTCCTGGCACGAGACGGCGGGCGAACGCTGCGTGCCCCGTGCGGGACACGGAAGGGATGCGGCCCCGTCTTCGTGCGTCGTGACCGAGGGGCGGTGAAGACGGGCGCGGCCACCGTTGATCATCGGTGTGTGAAGACTGAAGATCATGCGGTGGCCGCGAGTCACAGCGTAGACCCTGCCCGCCGGCAGGAGGCGTTCGAGGCCCTGATGCCCCGGATAGCGGGCCGGTTCGCGCGGGTTGAACGCCGACGTCGGGTGCGGGACTTGGTGCTGGGGCTGCTGTCGGACCTGCCGCACAAGAACGGCTGGAGCATCGCCGAGTGGGCTGTGCGATCACTTACAGGCGCGTCCAGGCATGGTGTCAGCTCCTCTGAACCGCCCCTTCCGGATCCTGCCGGGCCCGCGGCCCGTACGCGCGCAGGGCGCGGCGGGCCACGGAGGTGATGTGCAGTTCGTCCGGGCCGTCGAGGATGCGGGCGGCGCGTCCGGTGCGCAGGAGTGCGGGCAGCGGGGTGTCCGGGCCGAGCCCGGCGGCGCCGTGGACCTGGATGGCGGAGTCCGCCACCTGCTGGAGCATGCGCGCGGCGGCGACCTTGGCGAGTCCCACCTCCGTACGCGCGTCCCGCCCGGCGTCGATCAGGGCCACGGCCTCGTGGACGAGGGGTCGGGTGGTGCGCAGGGCGAGCAGGGCGTCGAAGACGTGACTCTGGATCAACTGCTGCTCGGCGAGGGGCCCGCGGGATCCGCTACGGGTGACCGCCCGCTCGCACATGAGGTCGAAGGCCCGCTGGGCCTGGCCGAGCCAGCGCAGGCAGCGCAGCGTGCGGCCGAGCGCCAGCCGCTCCCCGGCGATGGTGAGCGCGTCCCCGGGCTCACCGAGGAGGTGGTCGGCCGGGACCCGGACCCGGTCCAGTTCGATCTCGTACTGGCCACCCGCACCGAGGACGGGGAGTTCGCGCACGATGCGGAAGCCGGGCGACGCGGTGGGCACGAGCAGCAGCGACAGCCCCTCGCGGTCACCGGCGCTTCCGCCGGTGCGAGCCATGACCGTCACCAGGTCGGCCCCCGCGGCGCCGGAGGTGAACCACTTGCGGCCGGTGACGAGCCAGCTGCCGTCCGGCCCGGGCTCGGCGCGCGTGGCGGTCCCGAAGGGGTCGGTGCCGGGGACGTCCGGCTCGGTCATCGCGTAGCAGGTCCGCAGTTCCCCGGCGACCAGTGGTTTCAGGTACGCCTCGCGGACCGCGGTCCCACCGTGTCGCGCCAGCATCGTCACGTCGAGCAACGGGGCGGACCCCAGCGCGGCCGGACCGTGGTCGCTGGCTCCCTCCACCTCGGCCAGGCCGGCGTACGTACGGAAGTCCAGCCCGCCGCCGCCCAGTTCCACGGGCAGGGGCTGCGCCCACAGCCCCTCCTCCTGCGCCCGGTCCCGCAGTTCGGCCAGCGCATCGGCCGCGGCGGGGCCGCCCCCGTCCAGCACCGCCTCGCGGGGGATCACCCGGGAGCGGACGAACCGGTCGACCCGGTTCCTCAACTCACTTGCATCTACCGCCCGTTGTGCATTCGAGGCGTGGTCCGTGGCTGGATCCGTCACTTCTTTCCTCCTCATTGCCGGGAACTGGCGGGAACGGCCGCCCGACTCCCTGTCCGTGGAACTGGTCGGGTGCGGACGCTCCCGGGTTCCCCACATTCGGTAAGACCCGGGCGCCGGCCACCGCCGGGCCAGGAGAGGAGAGGCATGGCGTCACCAGCAACCACGCAGACGGTCCGGCCGCTCGACACACTGCGCTTCGACACCTCGGGGCCCCCGCAGATCACGAGTGTCGTCGCCGACCACCTGCGGCTGCTCGGCGCGCGGACGGACGGCCCTGCTCCGGGGGACGAGTCCACCGGCACCACCACCGTCACCGGCGGCGGTTTCGCCCCGGCGCACGCGACCGCCACCTGGGCCGGCCCCACCGGCGGGCTCGTCGACGAGGCGACCGTGCAGGCCGCCACCGGCATCATGGCCGTGCACGGCCGCCGCGACGGCAACCCGCGCGGCCTCGCCGCCGACTACGCGGCCACCGCCACCGGCGTCCTCGCCGTGCAGGGGCTGCTCGCGGCCCTCGTGGGCCAGGCCCGGGGCGGCCCCGTCCGCGCGGTCACCACCGGCGCGGACCGGGCAGGCCTGCTCGCCGTCTCCCAGTACCTCGCCGCCGCCGGGGCGGAGGAGGGCGAGGCGGCCGAACTCGCGCCCGGAGGCCCACCGTTCACCTCGGCCGACGGAGTCCGCTTCGAACTGGAGACACTCGATCCGGAAGCCTGGGCGGCCTTCTGGAAGGCGCTGGAGGCGCCCGCGGAGGCGCTGCGGGCCGGCTGGCGGCCCTTCCAGTTCCGCTACGCCACCGCCTGTGCACCCTTCCCGGCGGCCCTCCACCTCACGGCGCGCAGCCACACGTGGGAGCGGATCCGCCGGGCCGCAGCCGCCTACGGCGCGCAGGTGTGCGCCCTGCGCTCCCTCGCGCAGCGGGCCGCCGAACACGACGGCGCAGCTCCCTGGTCCCTGGTGCCGACCGCCACCGGGCCCCTGGCCATCGGGCCGGACCGGCCGGCTCCCGGCGCCCTGCCGGGCGCCTCGCCCGGCGTCCCGATCGGCGGGCCGCTGGCCGGGCTCACCGTGCTGGAGGCCGGCCGCCGAATCCAGGCACCGCTCGCGGCGCATCTGCTCGGGCGCCTCGGCGCCGATGTGATCCGGATCGAACCGCCGGGCGGCGACCCGCTGCGCGGCATGCCCCCGACCTGTTCCGGGATCTCGGCGCGCTGGCTCGCCCTCAACCGGGGCAAGCGGGCCGTCGAGATCGACATCAAGAGCGAGGCCGACCGGCGACGCCTGCGGGATCTGGCCGCGGGGGCCGACGTCTTCCTGCACAACTGGGCGCCGGGCAAGGCCGCCGAGCTCGGCCTCGACTCCGATGACCTCGCACGGGTCAATCCCGCGCTCGTCCACGCGTACACCAGCGGCTGGGCGGACCGGATCGAGGACGCCCCGATGGGCACCGACTTCATGGTCCAGGCCCGTACCGGCGTCGGCGAGGCCGTCCGCCCCGAGGGGGAGGCCCCGGCGCCCTCGCTGATGACCCTGCTCGACGTGCTGGGCGGACTGCTCGGCGCCGAGGCCGTCCTCGCGGGGCTCCTGCTGCGCGAGCGCACCGGTCACGGCGTACGGGTGGACTCCTCCCTGCTCGGCGCCGCCGACACGCTGACCGCCCCGGCGCTGCGCCGGGCGGCCCGCGGTGAGAACCCCCGGCGGTCGGCCGGGTTCCGGGTACCGCGGCGGACGGCGGACGGCTGGCTCGCTCCCGCCGACACCGATGCCCGTGCCGCGGCCGCCCACGACCTGAGCGGTCTGAGCACGACCGAGGCCCTGGCCCGGCTGCACGAGCACGGGCTGACCGCGACCGCGGTCACCACCGAGCTGTCCGACCTGCACCACGATCCGCGCTTCACCGGCTCGATCAGCCGCGACGCGCACGGCGCCCCCGCAGTCCCCGACCCCTGGAGCTTCGTATGACCGCCGACAGGCTCGTACTGCACGATCTGCTGCCCGCCGAACTGCGCCGGTCCTGGGTGGTCGACGGAACCTGCCCCGACCTCGACCTCTACAGCCTCTTCCGGGCACGCCAGATCGCCGACCTGCACCGGACGGCAGTCATCGACGCCAAGGGCAAGCTCTGCTACACCGCGCTGGACCGCAAGGTCCGATGTCTGGCCACCGGCCTGCGGGAGCTCGGGATCGGCCCGGGGGACGTGGTCGGCGTACAACTGCCCAACAACCGGTTCGCCGTCATCGCCGATCTGGCGCTGGCCGCGCTCGGTGCGATGGCGCTCCCGTTCCCGGTCGGCCGGGGCGTCCTGGAGGCCGAGTGCCTGCTGCGCCGCGCCGAAGCCGTCGCCGTCATCGCCGCGACCGAGCACCGGGAGTTCCGGCATGCGGCCGACCTGAGCAGGCTCGCGAAGGCGCTGCCGGCGCTGCGCCACGTCGTAGCCGCAGGCCCAGGGTCCGCACCTGCACCCGAAGGAACGATTCTGCTCTCGGGGCTGCTGCGCTCCGACCCCAGCGGATTCGTCCCGGCCCGGCCCGACCCCGACAGTGCCGCCCGGATCCTCGTCTCCTCGGGCTCCGAGGCCGAGCCGAAGATGATCGCGTACTCCCACAACGCGCTCGCCGGCGGACGCGGCAACTTCCTCGCCTCGCTCATCCCTGACCGCACCCCGCCGAGCTGCCTCTTCCTCGTGCCGCTGGCTTCCGCCTTCGGGTCCAACGGCACCGCCGTCACCCTCGCCCGGCACGGCGGCACGCTCGTCCTGCTCGACCACTTCACCCCGGAAGGGGCGATCGAGGCGGTACGCGAACACCGGCCGACGCACATCCTCGGCGTGCCCACCATGGTCCGCATGATGCTCGAACGCCTCGACGGCACGGGCGAGGAGCTGCCGGCGCCCACCGCACTGGTCCTCGGCGGGGCGCCGCTCGACGAGACCACCGCGGCCGCCGCGGCCGAGGCCTTCGGCTGTCCGGTGGTCAATCTCTACGGCTCCGCCGACGGCGTCAACTGCCACACCGGGCTGGGCAGTACGGTGCCCCCCACCGACGGGACCGGCGTCGTCGCCGGGCATCCCGACCCCCGGGTCGCGGAGATCCGGATCGCCGACCCGCAGACGCACGAACCGCTGCCCGACGGCGCCGTGGGCGAGATCATCTCGCGCGGACCGATGACCCCGCTGTGCTACGTGGGCGCCCCCGACCTGGACGCCCGCTACCGGACGCCCGACGGTTGGGTGCGCACCGGAGACCTCGGCTACCTCGACTCCGACAGCGTCCTGCACGTCGTCGGCCGCCTCAAGGACATCGTCATCCGCGGCGGCGCCAACATCAGCCCGGCCGAGGTGGAACGCGCACTCACCGCGCACCCCCAGATCCGGGACGTGGCCTGCGTGGGCATCCCGGACCCGCTGATGGGGGAGCGGCTGGCCGCCTGCGTGGTACCCCGAGCCGGACAGCACCCCACCCTCGCCTCCCTCGGTGAACACCTCACCAGGCACGGGCTGGAGCGGCGCAAACACCCCGAGCGGCTCCTGCTGATCACGGAACTGCCGCTGACAGCGGCCGGCAAACCCGACCGGACGGCGCTGCGCGAACGCCTGGCCGAGGTCCCGCTCGCCCAGGCTGGCTGACGCCCGGTCCCGGCGGCCGATCCGGCCGCCGGGACCCTGCCGTGCGTCTCCGCACAAGACCCCGGGCCTGGTTGAGTCTCCCGTGGGGGGAGACACCAAGCTGGGGTCATGGACAGCGACAGCGACACGCTCCGTTCCATCGGAGACCTCTCCCGCCGGACCGGTCTGACCGTGAAGACCATCCGGTTCTACTCCGACCAGGGCATCGTCCCGCCGGCCGGGCGCAGCCCGGCGGGCTACCGCCGCTACGGCCCCGACGCGCTCGCGCGCCTGGAGCTCGTCCGTACCCTGCGCGATCTCGGACTCGATCTCGCGACCGTGCGCAAGGTACTGGACCGGGAGGTGTCCCTGCCGGAAGTCGCAGCAGCACACGCCCATGCCCTGGACGTGCAGATCCGGACCCTGCGCCTGCGCCGGGCCCTGCTCCGCGCCATCGCCAGGCGCGGCCCCACCCCCATGGAGATGGAACTCATGCACCGACTCGCCACGCTCTCCCAGGCCGAACGGCACCGCCTCGTCTCCGGATTCATCGACGAAGCCTTCGAAGTCCCGCACAGCAACCCGGAGTTCGAGGCCTTGATGCGGTCCGTCACCCCCGAGCTCCCCCACGATCCGACGCCCGAACAGGTCGAGGCCTGGGTGGAACTCGCCGAACTGTGCCAGAACGAGGACTTCCGTGCCGCGCTGCGCCGCACGGCCGAGGACCAGGCGGGGGAGCCTGCCCGGCAGGATGTCGGCACACTGCACGACGCTCTCAACCGGGCGATGCGCGAGCGGATCGCCGAGGCCGTGTCCGCCGGCGTCGTACCGGCTGCGGCCGGCGGCGTGTTCCTCGCCGATTCACTGGGCGGCCTCTACGCCCATGCCTTCGAGTCCGCCGACGAGGGCGACCTGCGCCGATGGCTCCTCGCCCGCCTGCGGACGACCGCCGACCCCCACGCCGAGCGGTACTGGCAGCTCCTGGCCACGGTCAACGGGTGGCCCGCGTCGCCGACGCTCGCCCCCGTGTACTCCTGGTTCTCCGCCGTCTTCGCCAGGGGCGACGCCGACCACCAGGCGGGTCTGACGCGATGAGGAGGCGCAAACTGACCTTCGGTCTGTACGCGGACGAGCAGGGGCTGGCCCGGGTCCTGAACCTCGTCGAGGACGCGGTGCGCTCCCGGAACGCCCGGAACACCCGGATCGTGGGCGTGACCGTCGCGCGCACCGACCCCGGGGGCGAGCCGTCGGCCGCGGACGGGTACGACTTCCTCGCGGAGCAGTGGGCCGTGGAGCATCCCGGGCAGGGCAGCGGCGCACGGCAACCGGTCGAGCTGCGGCTGTGCCTGGTGTGTTCCCGGCGGACGCATCGGGCGATCCGCAGGACGGTGATCAGCACCCTGTGTCCCGAGGAAACGGCCGCCCACACCTGCCGTGTTCCATGGACGGCCGCCTGAGCGCCCGCCCGGGCCCGCGGTACGCCGAGCACAGTACGGCGTACCGCGGGCCCGGACGGGCCGCGTGCTCAGGAGGCGCCCATGGCCTTCTTCAGCTCGGCCGCGGCGTTGCGGTACACCGCCAGCAGGTCGAGGTCTTCTCCCGGGTAGTTGACGATCTTCACCTGCTTGGCGCCGGAGTCGGGCAGCACCGTGCCGGTGGACATGTGCGCGTTGTCCAGCACCAGCTCCGGCTTCTTCGCCGCCAGCTCGGCCAGCTGCGCCGGGGTCACGGCCTCGGGCCCGTACGTGCCCACCGTCGTCGCGCCCGCCAGCTTCGCCGACCACGCCGTGAACACCTGCGTCACGACCGACGGGCTGCGGCCCCCGGGCCAGCCCGCCTGCAGCTCCCGGTTCAGCTTCGCGTACTCGGTGTCGAAGCCGGTCTTCCACTGCGTGGCGGCCTCCGCGGTGCCGAACAGGCCGGCCAGCCGGCCGACCTCGGCGGACACCTTGGTGGGATCGTTGTCGAGCTCCACCTCGACCAGCTTGGCCTTGGAGCCCGCGGCCTCCTTGATCTTCGCCGCGTACGGCTCGAAGGGCGCGTACAACACGAAGTCGGCCTTGGCCACGGCTGCGAGGTCCGAGGGCTTGGGGTCGTAGTCCGGGGCGTGGTGGACGGACTGCGGCACGATGACCTTGATGTCCTCGGCCCCCGCGGCCTTCGCGAAGGCGCCCTCCCACGTGGTGGTGACGACCACGGACGGCTTGCCGCCCTGCGGGCGTACGGCGTCCACGGTCGAGGGGTCGCTGTTCCCGCAGGCGGCGGTCAGGAGGAGGGCCGCCGCGCTCAGTGCGAGGAGGGAAGGGATACGGACGCGGGTGCGCGCCATGAGCTGATTCTCCGTTCGGGTATGAAATGCACCGCGAGGACCAGTGCCCCCGCGGTCAGGACGAGAACCGGGCCGGGCGGCCAGTCCAGCCACAGGGCCAGCAGGAACCCCGTCAGGTTCACCACGACCCCGATGCCGATCGCCCACAGGGTGATCGACTTCAGCGAGCTGCCCAGGCGGCGCGCCGCGAGTGCGGGCAGCAGGGTCAGGGCGTCGACGAGCAGCGCACCGGTGAGCTTGATCGCCCCGGCGACGGCGATGGCGACCAGCACCAGCAGCGCGGCCGTCAGGCCCCGCACCGGCACGCCGGAACACTGGGCGAGTTCACGGTCGTACAGCAGCAGGCCGATCTCGCGCCGCCGCCACCAGAACAGGCCCGGCACGAGGACCGCCAGTACGCCGAGCACGACCAGGTCGGCGCTGCCCACGGACAGGATCGAGCCCCACAGCAGGGCGAACGCGCCGGAGGCGTTGACCCCCGACACGGCCAGCAGCAGCAGGGCTGCGGCGATGGCCAGGCTCATCAGCAGACCCATCGCCCCCGACAGGCCGTCCGGGGTCCGGGCGAGCGGGGCCACCCCCGCACCGGCCAGCGCGCAGGCCACCAGCGCGCACAGCATCGGGTCCAGCCCGGTGAGCAGGCCGACGGCGATGCCCAGCAGCGCCACGTGCATCATGGCGAACCGCACCGGCATGATGTCGAGCCCGACGATGACCACACCGATGACGGGCAGGCCGATGGCGGCCAGCAGCAGGGCCGCACCGGCCCGTTGTACGGGCAGCAGCCGGAGGAGTTCACCGAGGTCGGCGGCGGCCAGGTGCACGGCCGCGTTCACCGAACCTCCCGCAGTCGGCCCGCGGCCATCTCCAGTACGCGGTCGCAGCGGTCGGCCAGGGCCCGGTCGTGCGTCACCACGATGAGGGTCACCGGCAGGGAGGTGAGGACGTCCGCGGCCTCCGACTGCCCGTCGAAGTCGAGGGCGGCGGTCGGTTCGTCCGCCAGGAGCAGCTCGGCCCCCGCGGCGATGCAACCGATCGCCCGGGCCAGGTACATCCGCTGCAACTGGCCGCCGGAGAGGGTGTGCAGGGGCCGCCCGACGAGCGGAGCCACCCCGAGCCGCTCCGCGGCCGCGGTCGCCTCCGCCGGAGCGCCGCTGGCGGCCAGCAGTTCGGAGCCGAGCAGCGGGAAGCGGCCGGCGGCCGGCTTCTGCGGGATCCAGGCGCAGGCGCGCCGCCGCCAGGCCCACTCGGCGGGCGACCGGCCCTCCCGGCCGCCGACCAGGATCGAGCCCGTGGTCTGCCGGTGCAGACCGAGGACGGCGCGCAGCAGCGTCGTCTTGCCCGAGCCGTTGGTGCCGGTCAGCGCCACGCGTTCGCCCGCGGCGATCTCCAGATCGACGTCGGCGACGGCCTCCGTCCGGCCGTGCCGGCACACGACGTCCCGCATCCGCACATCCAGCCCGCCCATCACACACTCCTGGCGATCGTCCTCCGCTGCGAGGGAAGGCGAGGATCCGCCTCCCACGTGGCAGTAGTCGGATGCCGGGCGCCCGGAGTTCCCGGCCGCCGGGAATCGCTCCCCGGCAGCCGGGCCCGTACGGGGGCCAGCCGGTCGGGTGGTTCTGGCGCACTGCCGCGCGAGGGTCGAAGAGGGCGGGAACGGGTGGGTCCTACGGTCGGTCCCGTGCGGCCCCTTCGGACCGCGCGAGGCGTCTACAGACGAGGTCGAACCGTCATGAGTCTGAGCATCCGCAACCAGCTCGCGGGCACCGTCACCGCAGTCACCGTCGGCGAGGCCATGGCGACGGTCAAGGTCCGGCTGGCCGGCGGCCAGGAGATCACCGCGGCCGTCACCGCCGAGGCAGTCAAGGACCTCGGCATCACCTCGGGCTCGGCGGTGAAGGCGCTCGTCAAGGCCACCGAGGTGGCCCTGGCCACCGCCCCGGTCGAGAACCTGTCCATCCGCAACCAGATCACGGGCACCGTGGCCGAGATCGCGGCCGGCCAGGCCATGGCCGCCGTCAAGGTCAACGTGAGCGGAGGCGGTCTGACCGCGGCCGTGACCGCCGACGCCGTCGAGGCGCTGGGGCTGTCCGCGGGTTCCTCCGTCGTGGCGCTGATCAAGTCGACCGAGATCTCCCTCGCCACCACCTGACCCACGGGCGGGGTCCCGGACTCCCGGACGGTCCCCCTGCCACCGTCGATGGTGCGGACGGCTCCCCGGCGCCTGTGCCAAGGGCGAGGCACGGGTGCATACCGCCGACGGACGTACGACCGCAGCGGTCGAGGCACGTGGTCAGGTCACCAGGCGACGTGCCGGTAGTCCTTGAGCAGGACGCCGTGGATGGGACTGCCGGCCTGCCCCTGCACGATGGGGTGATAGATGCGCGCGGCGCCGTCGATCACGTCCAGGGGCGGACGCCACCCGGTGGCCGCGTGCCGCTCCCGGGCGGGCAGTGGCTTCTCGTCGGTGACCCAGCCGGTGTCCACGCTGCAGGTGTGGATGCCCCGGCGGGCCAGGTCCGTCGCACTGGTGCGGGTGAGCATGTTGAGCGCGGCCTTGGCCATGTTGGTGTGCGGGTGGCCGGCGGTCTTGTTGCGGGCGGCGAACTGGCCCTCGACGGCGGAGACGTTGATCAGATAGCGGCTCGGGTGCGGCGACGCCTCCAGCAGGGGCAGCAGGCGGTCGGCGAGCAGGAACGGTGCGACGGCGTTGACCAGCTGGACCTCGAGGAGTTCGGCCGGTTCCACCTGGCCGAGCCGCAGCGTCCAGGAGTTGCTGGTGCCCGTCTCCTGCAGGAGTCCCGCCTCGTCGGTGCGCTCCTGCGGGTCCCGGTCCGGGTCCGGGTCCGATTTCGGTTCCGCGGCGAGGGCGCCTTCGTCCGCACTGCGGGAGTGCGCCACGGCGGGGGACACCCGGGGCCGCGCGGCGAGTTCCGCCGTCAGGGGGAGTGCGGCGGCGTGTGATCCGGGGACGGTGAATCCGGGGGCGGTCCAGATCTCCGGCGTGATGGAGGCCCCGGCCGCCCCCGCGCCGGCTTCTGCCGCGACCAGCGCACGGTACGCCCGGGGGGACCGGTGCAGTGTCTGGGCCGCGTTGTTGACCAGGATGTCCAAGGGTGCGGCCCGGCCGAGCAGGTGGTCGGTCAGGGCGAGTACCTGCCTGGGGTCGCGAAGGTCCAGGGCGGCGATCCGCAGTCGGTGCCACCAGTCGGCGGCACCCGGCGCCGCGGCGAAGCGGGCGGCGGCGTCCTGAGGGAAGCGGGTCGTGACGGTGAGCTCGGCCCCGTCGCGCAGCAGCATCAGCGCCATGTGGAAGCCGATCTTGACCCGCCCGCCGGTCAGCAGTGCACGCCGGCCGGTCAGATCGGTCCGGGCGGTGCGCCGGGTGAAGTTCTCGTCCGCGCAGCCGGGGCACAGCTGGCCGTAGAAGTGATGAACCTGCCGGTAGTGGTTCTTGCAGACGTAGCAGCGCTGTGGGCGGCCCAGCAGCCCGGGGGACCCGTCGTGGTCCGGTACGCGCTCCGGGGGCCGGCGGGTCACCGCACCGGGACCGCCGTGTCCCTGGACGTAGTCCTGCACGGACAGCCCCGATCGGTGCGGGGCCTCGGCCGACAGGGCTGCATCCATGATCCGGTCGGGCGCTCCGGTCGCGGTGGCCGCCACCAACTTCGCGTCGGCCACCGCCCGGACGGCCCGTCTCGCGGCACGCCGACGGCGCCGCCCGTCCCGGACGAGGTCGCTGGCGGCCTGTTCCAGCAGACGGCGCCGCTCGTCCTCCAGCGGCAGGTCGCGTGCCTGGTCCAGCAGGTCCAGGCAGGCCCGTATCGCGGCTTCGTTCTCCATGGGATACCCCCTCCGTGGGACTGAGGGCGGGGGAGGACCAGAACAACCGGGGAGTCGTCGTTCCGGTCCCCTGGATTGTTGCGGAAGCCCGACCGCGTCACGATGGTGTCCGTGACCGTGATGTGCGCCGTCAACGCCCAGCAGTCGTCAATTCGAATGCATGCCGGTCACAGTAGCGGTGACCGACCCGGCGGGCCGGGCGCGCAGGCGGTCCGGAACGGCCCGCGGAAGCAGGACGCACCCGAAGGCGCCGGTGTCGTGGCGGACGACATCGGTGTCCGACTGGCGGACCGTGAATCGGTCGACGGTGGTGTTCAGCGCGCCCGCGGTGATCTGCTTGTGGACGGTGGTGGTGCCGTTGCCGAACTCGGCCGTGCCGACGGCTATGTCGTAGGTCCCGTGCCGCAGCATGCTGACCCCGGCGTCGGCGAAGTGGCCGCCCGGCGGGCCGGTCGCGATCATCGCGACCGCCGCTTGTTGATCTCGATCTCGTACGTCATCGGTCGTTTTCGGTGGTGAGCTCGCGGCGGGATCTCCTCGGCCAGGCGCAGGGCCATGTGGCGTCGCCGTTCGAGACCCCCCCGTGACGGTCGACCCGACCGTGATGCCGAGCTCCTCGACCGACTCCCGGGTCACCAGGGACACCACGCGGTGCGGGCCGGACTGGATCTCCACCTCGTCGAGCCGTACGGCGGTGACGATCCCGATCTCGGGACTCACGCGCAGTAGTCGGGCGGCCTGTCCCAGGGAGTACGACGGCACGCCCGCAGCATAGGCGCCGGCGCGCCCGCGGCGACGGTGAGGCATTTTGTATTGCCCTGAGGCTTTTCCAATCCATCGCCCCGTTGGTGGCGAATCCCTGATGAGGCTCCTGAGGCAGAAGGGGCCGCCGAACCGACCGTCCGAGGGAAGGAAGGAGGTGAGTGCGATGACCGGTTCACTGACCGCCCGGCGCCTGATCGTCGGGGCCGCGTCGGCCGGGCTCCTGGCCGGTGGGTCGCTGCTGGGCCTCTCCGGCACCGCGAACGCCGCACCGACGGCGTCCGCCGCCGTGAGCTCGACGCTCACCGGTGACCACGACCGGGACCGCGACCGCGACCATCGCAACAACCGGTGGGACCGGTGGGACCGGTGGGACCGTCATGACCGCCATGACCGGTGCACCTGGGTGAAGGGGCACTGGGAATCGAAGTGGCACCACGGCAACTGGCACGACGGCTGGTGGGGCCAGAGCTACGCGAAGAACCACTGGGTTTCGGGCCACTGGAACTGCCACAGCACCTGGTAGCGCCGAAACCGGCACCGCGGGGTTCCGGGGTTGCAGCCCCGGAGCCCCGTCCGTGAGTACCGGACGCAGGGGGTGACCACATGAACCGGCGCCGGGCCGACCTCCACGCCCTCGCCGCGGCCTACGCACTGGACGCGCTGGAGGCCGGCGAGCAGGAGCCGTTCACCGCGCACCTCGACCGGTGCGAGGAGTGCAGCCGGGACGTGGCCGAGTTCCGGGCCACCGCCGCACGCCTGGCCGCCGCCGTGAGCCGGCCGCCGCCCGCCGGCATGAAGCAGCGGACCCTGGCGGCCGTCGACAGCGTCCGCCAGCTCCCGCCCCGGAGCCCCGTGGCCCGGATCCCGGTCCCGACGCGCGGAGCACTGCGCCGCAGGGCCGGGGTCCTCGTCGCGGCCGCGAGTCTGGCCGTCGCCGCCCTGTTCGCCGGCCTGGCCGCCCAGCAGTACGAGGAGGGCCGCCGCTACGAACGGCAGGCCCGGCAGATCGAGCAGCGCCTCGACACCGTCGGCGCGGTCCTGTCCGCCCCCGACGCCCGCGCGACGTACGGCCGGACCAGCAACGGAGCCTCCACCGCCATCGTCACCTCGGCCCTGCGCGACCAGGCTCTCTTCTATGCCAGCGGACTGCCGACGGCCGCCCCCGGCACGACCTACCAGCTCTGGCTGGACCAGGGCGGCACCATGCGCCCGGCCGGTCTCCTCCACCGGGACGGCACCGTCCTCCTCGACGGAGACACGGCCGACGCCGGCGCGGTCGGCCTCACCCTCGAACCCACCGGCGGATCATCCCGTCCCACCACGGCTCCCCTCCTCCTGCTGGACCTCCCGGCCTGACCGCGGCGGTGGCGGACGGGGCAGCGGGGGCGGGGCGGCGGGGCCGGGGCCTCAGGGGGTCATGTCGTAGGTGACCCACATGGTGCGGGTGGCCACCTGGTCGTACTTGGCCCGCGCCCGGTGGTTGTCGTCGGCGGTGATCCAGCGGACCACGCTCCAGCCCCGCTCGGCCGCGAGCGCGCGCAGGGCGCCGAGCAGCTGGTCGGCGGCGCCCGAGCCGCGGTGTTCGGGCGCCACGAACAGGTCGTCGAGGAAGCAGCCGACCGTCGCGGAGAGGGGACGCGCGAACGGACGGTAGTGGGCTAGGCCCAGCAGCTGGCCCTCGGCGTCCTCGGCCACCAGGGCCCCGACCTCGTGGTCGGGGTCGGTCACCCACGACCACACGGTGGCGGCCGCCTCCTCGGTCTGCTCGACCCGGTAGAAGTCGGCGTAGCCGCGGTAGAGGGCGCGCCACTGTGCGAAATCCCCGGCCCGCACGGAACGCACGCTGATGTCGGACATAGGACTGGACTCCCGTGATCGAAGGTTCGGTGCAGAGCATCGATCATGCGGGAGTCCGGCGGGCCCGGCAGGTGCCGGGGTGTCGCAAACACGGCCGTCCCCGCGCCGCGATGGAGTGCGGCCCGATGGCGGAGCCCCTGCGCGCCGAACACCGCGATCGGCGCGCAGGAGCTTCCTGCGCCAGGTCCCTCCACGACTGCGAGAGCCGCCGAGCACTCCGGAGGGGGCGGTGGCCATGGCCGGTCAACCAGGAACCGCCCGGAGCGGCTCCTGGTTCCGGGCTCCAGGCATGCATCTGCCAGGTGGCGATGCCCTTCGGCCTTGCTGATGCCGTCAGGGTCCACGCCCTCGATGCCCGGTCAGCCGGCCTTCAGGCGGCGGCCGATCTCCTCGGTCATACGGCGCTGGAGCTCGGCCAATTGCTCGTTCGTGTACGCCGTCAGATCGCCGGGATCCCCCGGGTTCTTCGCGCCCGCCTGCTGCTGTTTCTCCTGTTCCCGGCGTTTGAGCTCGGCTTCCTCCGGTGAGCCGGGCGCCGCGAGAGCGCACCGGATGAGCGCCCCGTCGGCCGCCTTCAGGCAGGTCGCCTCACGGCCGCCCACCTGGCCCCTGCCCTCCACCCGGTAGCGGACGTTCTGCTCGCTGCCGACGGTGGCCGTCCAGGTCCCGCCCCCGGTGGGGACCACCTCGAACACCTCGTCGTCGTTGTAGCAGCAGACGTCCCGGTACTCGGCCTTGATCAGGGCGACCAGAGCCTTCGGGGACGACCAGGCCGGATCGAGGCGGTGGACGGTCATCGGTGCGAGCCCGCCGCCCTTGTGGCGGGTGGGCACCGTGGAGACGGCCACGACCGAACTGGCCTCCCCCTGCGGCGTGAGCGGGGTGACGTACGCGCTGCGTCCGGCCTCCTCGCGGTACCGGAGGGTGAACTCGGACTCGTTGCCCTCGTTGGCGCCGTCCTCGGAGGCGTCCCAGCCGTTGCGCTCGAACCACCAGTCGCTGAAGCCGCCCACCGCGGCCGTGCCCTCCCGCTGCCGGGCCGCGAGGCTGATCGGATACGACGGACCGGGAACGGCGGAGGTGTCGGTGGTGACGGTGAGCTTTCCGGTCCGCCCGTCGTAGAGCGCGACACCGGCGGGGCGCTCGGTCACGACGAGTATCCCGGTCTGCCGCTTGAGCGGGACGACGACGACGGGAGTGCCGCTCGAACAGGTCACGTACGCGTCGTCGGCCTCGAACCGGACCCAGCGCTTCTGGGCCGATATCTTCCTGCCGAGGTTGTGGGTGAACCAGCCGCTGATCCGCGCGTCCGCCACGGACACGTCGAACGCGCAGCGCTCCTGGCTGCGGCTCTCGCCGCCCAGGGGCACGTCCTGCACGAGGCCCACCTCGTACCCGGCCAGCCAGCCTCGCCGCTCCACCAGGGTGGCGAACCGGTCCGAGTCGGGCAGGTAGGTGATGTCGGCGATCTCGCCGGTGACATCGCCCAGGTGCGGGGCCGCCTGCGCCTTGCCGGCCACGTACGGCACCCGGGCCGTCAGGGCGGGCACCGGCTCGCTCACGACCCGCGCCGTGGCCATGTACGCACGGTCCTGGAGGTACGAGCCGTACACCAGCCAGCCGACGGTGAGGCCCAGTCCGACGACGGCACCCAGGCACCCGAGGACGACTCCCGCGTCCCCGGCGCCCGCGCCGCGTCCGGCACGCCGCCGCAGCAGTCCCACCACCAGCCACCCCGCCGCGGTGCCCGCCACCGCCAGCAGGGGCAGGGCGAACCAGGCGAAGAGCTTCCGCAGCTCCCAGACCGCGATCGTCGTGTAGTAGGAGGCGTACCAGAGCGCGAACCCCAGCAGCAGAACCACGATCCCCACGCGCAATGCCCGACCCATCAGCGCCCCCGCCCCTCGGCCCCACGACAGTCCGTCCGATTCTCCACCCCGGACCGGATCGTGTCACCGGTGTTCCGGCGCCCACCCGGACCGGGGGCGGGGGCCGGGCGCGGCTCCTGCCGCGCGAGATCGCGGGTGTCCGCATAATGATGTGGAGGGAACGGCCTGCGGAAGGGGACGTCTCGTGCCAGCGGCTCCGCCGGGGGGCGAGGAGATCCACGGCCCGATCTGGTCCGAGCCGGGGTCGCTGCTGGAGCGCGTGCCCGTGGCCGTCCTCGGCATCGACGAACACGACCGCGTCTGCTACTGGGGGCCCGGCGCCCGTGACCTCTTCGGGTACGAGCCCGGCGCCGTCCTCACCCGGCCCGGCGCCGTCCTCTTCGCCGACGCCTCCCGCGGCGGCACGTCCGCATCGTGCTCCCGGCTGACGGAACAGGGCCGTACGCAGGGCTACTGGCGGGGCCGGCTGACGGCCCGGCACCGTGACGGCACGGCCTTCGACTGCGGCTTCCGGTCCTTCTCCGTGACCGGATCCGGCGGCCCCTCGGTGGTGATGATCCTGTCGAGCCGCAGCGACGAGCTCGACCGGGTCAAGACCAACCTCGCCTTCCTCGACGCCCTCTTCGAGACCTGCCCCATCGGCCTGGTCATGGTCGACCAGGACCTGCGGTACATCCACCTCAACCAGGCGCTCGCCGACATGGACGGCCTGCCGATCGAGGCCCACCTGGGGCGGCGCATGGACGAAATCATGATCATGTCCGACGGAGGTGAGTACGAGCGCATGCTCCGCGCCGTCGCCCAGGGCGGAGCGCCCGTCGTGGGGACACTGGTCGGCGTGCGCCCGCGCGGGCATCCGGACCGCGACCAGGTCCGGTCCGTCAGCTTCTTCCCGCTGAGCCGGGCCGTCGGCACCCGCTCCGGCGTGGGCGGGCTGATGATCGACGTGACGGACCGGGAACGGGCCATCCTGGAAGCCACCGCCAGCCGTCGCCGGCTGGCCCTCCTCGACGGGGCCTCCACCCGGATCGGGACCACCCTGGACGTCAACCTCACCGCCCAGGAACTGGTCGACGCGTCGATGCCGGACTTCTGCGACGGCTCCGTGGTCGAGATCGTGGAATGGATGGACGAGACCGAGGACTTCGACCCGGCTCGCCCCCTGTTCACCCGCCGGATCGCCTCCGGGACGACGCTGCCCGCTCCGGCCACCGAACTCGTCAGCGGGGTGGAACGGGTGCGGTACCCGCCGGGCTCCGTCATCCACGAGATGCTGCGCACCGGCCGCGCCATCTCGGCCGTGGTGGACGAGGAGTTCCTGGCCCGGACCGTCGTCACCGAGTCACGCACGAAGATCATGGGCGAGAGCGGGGTGGCCTGCATTCTCGTCGCCCCGCTCATCGCCCGGGGCACCGTCCAGGGCATCGCCATGTTCGGCCGGTCCGCCGCCCGTCCGTCCTTCAGCGAGGAGGACGTCAGCCTGGCCGGCGAACTCGCCTCGCGTGCAGCGATCTGCCTGGACAACGCCCGCCTCTACAGCCGGGTCCAGGACATCGCCCTGACCCTGCAACGGGCCCTGCTGCCCACGACGCTGGCAGTCACCCCGTACGTGGACGTCGCCCACCGGTACGTGCCCGGCAGCCGGATCACCGAGGTCGGCGGTGACTGGTACGACATGATCAACCTGCCCGACGGCCGGGTCGTGCTCGTCGTGGGCGACGTGATGGGGCACGGGGTGTCCGCGGCCGCCGCCATGGGCCACCTCCGCATCACGACCAAGGCCCTGGCCCGGCACGACAGCGAGCCCGCCGACCTGCTCGGCGAACTCGACGCCTGCGCCCAGGAGGCCGGCATCGAGCTCGCCACCTGCCTGTACCTCGTCTACGACCCGCGCACCGGCCGCGCCCGCATCGCCAGCGCCGGCCACCCCCCGCCCCTGGTGCTCCGGCCGGACGGCACGGTGCAGACCGTCGACGACGTCCTCGGGGTCCCGCTGGGCGTCGGCGGCTGCCCGTTCCGCACCACCGAGATCGAACTGCCCGAGAACGCGACCCTCGCCCTGTACACCGACGGCCTCATCGAGGTCCGGGGGCGGGACATCGAGGCGGGGCTGGACGCCCTGCGCGCCGAACTGGGCCAGGGCGGCGGGTCGTTGGAGGAGACGGCGGACCGCATCCTCGCCGGCCTGCTGCCCGAACCGCCGACCGACGACACGGTCCTGATCCTCGCCCGGGTCCACCGCGACGCTCGGTGAGCCGGACCAGGCCCCGGTGGGGACACTGCCGCTCAGCCCCGGTGGGGCACCCCGGCCGTGTCCAGCGCCGCGCCCGCCAGCGCGGCCAGGGCGACCGCCACCGAGCGGGCCTCCTCGGGCGGCAGCGGGCACCCGGGGAACGGGTCGAGGAGGAAGCGGCCGTAGTAGTGCCCGCCCCCGACGGCCCGCAGCTCGGTCTCGCCGTCCGGCCAGTCGGCGTACCCGGTGACCTCCCCGCCCCGCCGCAGCCACAGACCGCCGCCGTGCTCCAGCCGGGGCCGGTGCCCGATCAGGGTTCCGTACTCGAAGCGGCAGCCGCGCAGACCCAGTACGCCGATCAGCTCCCGGCGGACGAACTCGACCACCGCATCCGGTGCGCCGCCCTGCTCGGCCAGCCGGGCGGTGCCCTGGAGGCTGGACAGGTGCGCGGCGCCGGTGACCACGACCGCATGCAGCCGTCGGGCGCGTACGGCCGACTGCGAGACGATCAGCCCGACGACGAGCAGCAGGACGGCCGTCTGGATCTCGTCGCCGTCTGCGACGGTGAACGGCCGGTAGGGCCGGGCGAGGAGGAGGACGCCGAACCAGGCCGCCGCGGAGAGCGCGGCCAGGGTCGCGGCGGCGCGCGTACCCGAGGCGGCGATCGCAACGACGGCGACGACCAGCACCAGCGCCTCGTTCGTCGTGGACAGACGCGTGCGGAAGGGAACGAGCGCCAGCGCCACGAGGAGGGGTACGACCAGGGCCCCGAACAGGGCGGCGCGGTCGTGGAGTCGGTACCCGGGCATGTGATGTCTCCCGTCCGGAGGTGACGATCTCGACCAGAGCCAGATGTCCGAGGGCAGACTGCCCACGCCGAAGGGCTGAGCCACCCGCCCTGGCGAGGTCTTGACGTACCGCACACGGATTTTGCCCTCGGGCCCGGCGCCGCCGGCCGGTTCCGGCCACCGCAGCCGCCCCTTCCGCGTCCCCGCCGGTCGAGGTCGGCCGACGGGGACGCGGGGGCCGGCGGCGCGGGTCTACCGGCCGGCGTCCGGGAGGAGCGAAGACGCCTCGCGCTGATGCGGGACCGGTGCGTGGGGTGCGGACGGCGCCCGCGGTTCGTCCCGTTGGAGTGCGACCGTACGGGTCGGGGCGGGGATCGAGATGCCCTCCGTCCGGAACCGCTCGTGCAGGCGCTTGATGAACTCGTGCTTGATCCGGTACTGGTCGCTGAACTCGCCGACGCCCAGGATCACCGTGAAGTTGATCCGGGATTCCGCGAACGTGTGGAAGCGGACGGCCGCTTCGTGGTCGGGGACCGCTCCGTTGATGTCGGCCATCACGCTGTCGACGACGTCGAGGGTCACCCGCTCGACGTGCTCCAGATCGCTCTCGTAGCCCACTCCCACCTGTACCAGGATGGAGAACTTGGCCTCCGGCTGGGTGAAGTTGGTCATGTTCGTGCGCGCCAGCCGCCCGTTGGGGATGATGACCAGGTTGTTCGACAGGTTGCGCACCACGGTGTTGCGCCAGTTGATGTCGACGACGTACCCCTCCTCGCCGCTGGTGAGCCGGATGTAGTCACCGGGCTGCACGGTCTTGGAGGCGAGGATGTGCACCCCGGCGAAGAGGTTGGCGAGGGTGTCCTGGAGGGCCAGGGCCACCGCCAGACCACCCACTCCGAGGGCGGTGACCAGCGGCGCGATGGACACGCCGAGGGTCTCCAGGGCGACCAGCACGCCCATCACCAGGACCACGATCCGGGTGATGTTGACGAAGATGGACGCCGAGGCGGCCACCCCCGTGCGTGTTCCCGCCACGGACTGGACCAGGCCCGCCACGACCCGCGCCGCGCTGAGCGTGGCGATCAGGATGAGCAGCGCGGTCAGGGACTGGTTCACGAAGCCGGAGACCCGCGCGGTGAGCGGCAGGGTCGTCCCGGCCACCGCGGCGCCGGCGATGAGGGCGGCCCCGGGGGCGATGGTGCGCAGCGCGTCGACGATGATGTCGTCACCTCGCCACCGGGTCCGCTCGGCGTGCCGGCCCAGCCACCGCAGGAGGGCGCGGAGCAGGAGTCCGGCCGCGGCGCCCGCCGCCAGAGCGATCCCGGCGACCAGCCAGTCGTGCAGGACGAGATCCCGGTTCAACGGACGCCCACCCTTCCGCGGCGCCGGCCCGGGGGAGTGGCGACGGACGCTGCCGACCGTCGTATGAGGTGTGTCGTCACCTTGTCACCTGTCAGTTCGTCGTGCGTGGAGCCCCGTTCGGGCGCGTGTGCGCATCCGGAACGGGCTGCCATCGTGCCCCATGGCAGGTGCACGTACCGCAGGCGGGGCGGCCGCTACCGGCGGACGGCGGCGTGTTCGAGGACCGCGCGGACCTCCGCGGTGATCGCGCTCTCGTTGCGCTCGAACTCGGGGCCCGTCAGCAGCTGCGGGTCGGCCGGCAGGCCGGTGAGCACCGGGGTGTGCAGGTGGCCGCCGGGCAGCTGCGGGGCGAGTTCGGCGCGCAGCCGGTTGGAGCGGTAGGCCACCTCGTTGGACAGGTAGCCGCCCCCGCCGCCCGCCACGGCCCGCGACCCGGGCGTCGGGCCGTCGGTCCGGTCGACGGGAGCCGTGCCGCCTGCCGGGATTTCCGTCACGTCGGAGTTGAGGAGGACCGGGTACGGGGTCTGCACGGCGCCGGTCACGGCGTCCGCGGGGAGCGTGGTCCGGATGAACTCCGGTCCGGGGCCCAGGCCCGGGGCGGTCACCGGACGTTCGCGGGTGCCGCCGGAGAGGGCTCGTACGTTGTCGGGGTACGGGTCGGCGGACCGGGCCCGTCCCGCCCAGTCCTCCAGGGTGAAGATGCCGGGGTAGCCCTGGCTGACGCTGGTGATGATGTCCGCCGGGGCCGGGCCGCCGGCCATGCGCGGGGCGAACGCCCGCTCCACCATGCCGGCGTCGAAGTCGGCGTACCGGACGGGGAGCACGACGGCGCGGATCTCGGCGGGGCTGCCGTCGGCGAGGGTCACGCGCCGCCCGTTGAGCTGGAGGGCGGCCGAGCCGGAGGGGTTGGCGCGGCGTATCTCGGCGTCGAGCCCGAAGGGGTCGAACCCGCTGATGAACACGCGCCGTACGCCGGGCGCGGTGCGGAAGGCGTTGTCGGTGAGGCCGCGGGAGGCGTCCTCGAAGCGGGCGCGGAGCGCGGCCCGGTCGACGGTGAACTCCGGCTGCCAGCGGGCGAGTACGGCGGTCATGCCGAGCCGTGCCCAGTACAGCGGCCGGTCGTCCCCGGCGGCGAGGTCGCCGCCGGGCCGCAGGCCCTGGGCCCGTCGTGCGGAGGCCTGCCAGAGCGCCTCGCCCCAGTCGTCGACCAACCGGTCGGCCTCGGCGCGGCCGCGGGTCGCGCACAGCGCGGCGGGGAACCGCCGTACGAAGTCGGCGAAGCCGCCACGCTCGACGAGGGCGGTGGTGCGCGGATCGGCGAGCCGCGCCTGTTCCGCGTCGAGCGGTACGGGGGCGGAGGCGCGGCAGGCGGACGAGCCGTCGGCCGCGTGCGCGGGCGAGGAGACCGCCAGGGGGAGGACGAGGGCGAGAAGGGCAGCGGCCGACGCCGCACGCCGTAAGAGCATCATGCGATGTGACATTACATAGGGGCTCCGATGCCCACCAGAACGCACCGGCCGCAGCCGCACCGACTGGCTCGACTCCACCGCCGGCGCGGCCGGTTCGGTGCGACTACGGGGCGCCGACGGCTCGGCCGCCGCCCTCCCGCCCCGGGCCCGCCCGGGCTACGCGGCCGGTTCCGGGGGCGGACCGAGCGCGGTGCCCGTCCGTTCGTAGGCGTGTCCCGCACGCAGCAGTGCGGCCTCGCCGAAGGGCCGGCCCATGAGCTGCATGCCGATCGGCAGGCCCGCCGCGTCCAGACCGACGGGCACGCTCAGCGAGGGGACGCCGGTCAGGTTGGCGGGTGCCGACAGCCTCACGTACGCCTCGGGGACGCTTTCCACGCTGCCGTCGCCCCAGGTCACGCTCGTCCGTCCGACGTTCACGGCGGTGAGCGGCACGGTCGGCGCGGCGATCAGGTCGACCGCCTCCAGCATGTCCTGCCATGCCTGCCGCATGAGGGTGCGGGCGCGCTGGGCCCGCAGGTAGTCCCCCGCGCTCAGCAGCTCGCCCGCCTCCAGGAGGACGCGGACGTCGGTGCCGTACAGGTCGGGCACCTCCCGCAGCGTCCGCTCGTGGTAGGCGGTGGCCTCGGGCACCATCAGGCCCCACTGGGTCGCCCGGATGTAGCGCGTCATGGGGATCTCGACGTCGACGAGCCGGGCGCCGAGCTCCTCCAGCCGCCCGATTGCCCGGCGGACGGCGGCCTCGACCTCGGGATCGACGTGGTCGAAGTAGTAGTTGCCCGGCACTCCGACCCGAAGGCCCGTCAGATCCGTACCGGGACCCGGCCGGTAGTCCACGGCCGGGGCCGGGGTGGACGCCGGGTCGCGCGGCTCGTGCCCGACCAGGGCGGCCAGGACCAGCGCCGCGTCCTCCACGGTGCGGGTGAGGGGGCCCACATGGTCGAGCGACCAGGCCAGCGAGGTCACGCCGTGGCGGGGCACCAGCCCGTAGGTCGGTTTCAGTCCGACGACCCCGTTGAGGGCGGCGGGCACCCGGATCGACCCACCCGTGTCGGTTCCCAGGGCGAAGGCGGCCGCCCCGGCGGCGACGGCGACGGCCGACCCGCCGCTGGACCCGCCGGCCACCCGCTCCGGGTGCCAGGCGTTGACCGTCTGAGGGGTGGTCAGGCCGTAGGCGAACTCGTGCGTGTGGGTCTTGCCCACCAGGGCCGTTCCGGCCGAGGCGAGCCGCGCGGCGACCGTGCTGTCGGTCTGCGCCCGATGCCCATTACGGACCCGGGAGCTTGCCGTGGTGGGCAGCCCGGCCACGTCGATGAGGTCCTTCAGCCCGGCGGGTATCCCGTGCAGCGGTCCGCGGTGGATGCCCTCGGCGAGCTCGGTCTCCGCCTGCCGGGCCGTCGCGCGCGCCCGGTCCGCCGTCACGGCGGTGAAGGCCCGCAGGCGCGGTTGGACCCGCGCGATGCGTTCCAGTGCCGAATTCACCAGTTCGACCGGTGACACCGTGCGGGTGCGCACGGCCTCGGCCGCTTCGGCCACGGTCAGCTCATACGGCTGCATCGTACGGCTCCCCTTCGACGCGGTAGGCGGCGGCGGGCGGTGCGTCGCCGAAGTCCAGTTCCCGCAGGAGCGATACGACGGCGTGGATGTGGTCGGCGGTGGCCGCCACTTCGGCGTGGCGGTCCGGTGCGAGCGGCAGCCCGGACCGTGCCGCCCAGCGGGCGGCTTCGGGAGGGGTGAGGTCTGAGGCGGACATGTACTGCCTTCCTTCAGGGTGAGCGGCGCGAGGCGATCGCCGCCTTAAAGCTAACGTCTTGCGTTAGCTCACGGTAGGGCCTACGGTCGCTTAAAGCGAATGAATCGCTTTTGTTGCTCGTCGCCCGCCGGGGACGCCTGTTGATGCCCGTAGGCGCCCGTAGTCGAAGGAACACGCCCATGCGCACCGCCCAGTTCACCGAGCCGGCCCCGGCCGCCGCCCACTGGTCCGTCGGGGAGATCACGGTCCACCGCATCGACGAGATGCCCCTGCCGCCGGCGACCGGACCGTGGCTGCTGCCCGCCGCCACCCCGGACGTGGTCGCCGAACACGCCTGGCTGCGCCCCGACTACGCCGGCCCGGACGGCGTCCTGCACCTCGACAGTCACAGCTTCGCGCTGGTCGTGGACGGCCTGCGGGTCCTCGTCGACACCGGGATCGGCAACGGCAAGACGCGGGCCAACCCGGCCTGGCACAACCTCCGCACCGACTACCTCGAACGCCTCGCGGCCATCGGATTCACCCCCGAGAACGTCGACCTGGTGATCCTCACCCACCTGCACACCGACCACGTCGGCTGGAACACCCGGGAGGTCGACGGCGCGTGGGTGCCGACCTTCCCGCGCGCCCGCTACCTCACGTCGCGGGCGGAGCACGAGTTCTGGGCCGCGTACGACATGGACGAGGCGCGCAGCGGCATGTTCCGCGATTCCGTCGTGCCGGTCGAGGAGGCCGGCCTGCTCGACCTGGTCGACGTACCGGCCGACGGCGTCGACGTGGCCGACGGGCTGCGCCTGCTGCCCGCCCCGGGGCACACTCCCGGACAGGTCGCCGTACGGGTGAGCAGTGCGGGCTCCGCGGCCCTCATCACCGGGGACGCAGTGCACCACCCCGTACAGCTGGCGCACCCGGAGATCGGCAGCTGCGTCGACATCGACCCCGTGCAGGCCGAGGCCACCCGCCGGGCGCTGCTCGCCGGGCTCGCCGGCACCGGCGCCCTCGTACTCGGCACGCATTTCCCCGCCCCGACGGCAGGCCGGGTGATCGCGGAGGGGGACGGCTACCGGCTCGCACCCGCGGCCGAACTCCCCGAAGGCCCCTGAGCGACGGCGGGGCGCGTCAGCGGGGTGCGCCGAAGCCCTGGACGGCCTCCCGTGCGAGCCGGTCCGCGTACGCGTCGGTGAGGCCGGCCGGGCGGAAGAGGATGCGGTACATCATCGGTGCCACGACCCGGTCGAGCACCGTCTCGACGTCCGGGGCCTCCTCGCCGCGCTCCTCGGCCCGGGCGAGCACGACGGCGATCTGCTCCGCCGCGTAGGCAGAACACCGCCCCGCGTTGTCGCCGTCGGCATCACCCAGCAGGGCGTCGCGGATGTACGCGCGCCCCGCGGGCGAGGACATCTCCTCCAGGAACTGCTCGGCCCAGCCGCGCAGGTCCGCCAGTAGATCGCCGTGGTCCTCCGGCGGAGCCTCCGGGCGCAGGTGCTCGACGGCGACGTCCGAGAGCAGCTCCTGCAGGTCGCCCCAGCGGCGGTAGATCGTCGACGGGGTGACGCCGGCCCGCGCCGCGACCATCGGGACCGTCAGTTCCGGACGCCCCACCTCGGCCTGGAGCTCCCGTACAGCGGTGTGCACCGCCTGCTGGACCCGCGCGCTGCGGCCTCCGGGACGGACCATCGCTCTTCGGCTCATGCGACCAGCTTAAAGCAAATCTGTTGCATCAGGGTCGCGCCGACGGCGAGGGCCGCCCCGGCACCCGCGGCGGCGGGCTTCCGTCCGTATTGCCGCGGGTCGTCGGCTGATCGTGGCCGCCCGGGGCCCCGTACGCCGACGGCCCCGGTCACGTGAATCGGGGACCGTAAAGAGGCGACTTCACCCCAATCCGTACCGTTCCTAGGCTGAGCGGGCAATCAAGCGGAGCATGCGCCGCGTACCAGGCACCGGTGCGGCGTCGAGGGAGTTGTCTTGGCCAGTCACGATCCGATCGAACGCCCTGCGGAGCCGTCGTTCAGCGCGTTCCGAGCATCGGCAGCCCAGCAGCGCATGTACTTCCTCCAGCAGATGGAGGAGGGCAGGCCTACCTACCACATGCCGGTCTTCTACGACCTCGAAGGGCCGGTGGACGAGGCCGCGCTCCGCGCCTGCGCACAGGGACTGATCGACCGGCACGAGGCGCTGCGCACCCGCTTCGTCCTGCGGGACGGCGAGCTCCGGCAGCACATCGACACCGAGGCCGCGCTCGCCTGGTCCTCCGCCACGGCGGCCGAGGGCCGGGGCGTCGAGGGCCGGGGCGTCGAGGGCCCGGACGTCGAGCAGTGGATGGCCGCCGAACACCACCGGCCCTTCGACCTGGAGGCCGGACCGCTGTTCCGGGCGGCCCTGCTGCACACCTCCGGCGGCGCCGTCCTCGCGCTGTCCATGCACCACATCGTCGCCGACGGCTGGTCCGTCGGGATCCTCGCCCGGGAACTCCTCGCCGCGTACGCCCGGTACGCCGACGGTCCGCGGCCGGGACCGGCCGAGGAGGCCCCGGAGTACCAGTACGCCGATTTCTCCGACTGGCAGGAGGAATGGCTCCGGGGCGAGACCGCCCGGCGCCAGCTCGCCCACTGGGAGGAGCAGTTGGGCGGGGAACTGCCCGACGCGCCCCTGCCCCGGGACGGCCGGCCCGGTGCCGGAACGGCCCGTGGCGCGGCGGCGCTGCACTCCTTCGACGTGCCCGCCCCGGTGCTCGCCCGGATGGAACGGCTGTGCCGCGACACGCACAGCACGCCCTACATGCTGATGCTGGCGGCCTTCCAGATCGTGCTGGGCCGGTACACGGGTACCGACGACGTGCTGGTCGGGACGCCGGTGGCGGGCCGCAACCGCAAGGAGTTCCAGGACACCGTCGGCCTGTTCGTCAACACGCTGGTGATCCGCGCGGACCTGTCCGACCGCCCCGCGTTCCGGGTCCATCTGGAGCGCGTACGGGACACCGTGCTCGACGCCCAGGACCACCAGGACCTGCCCTTCGAGCGGATCGTCGACCGGCTCGGCCCGGGCCGCACCGGCGAGGACGCGCCCCTGTTCCACGTCATGTTCGGCCTGCACGACGAGGACGGCATGACCGAAGGCCTTCCCGGACCGCGGGCCAGGATGCTCGAAGGACCCGCCGGAACGGCCAAGTTCGACCTCACCTTCGACGTCGTACGCAGCGGCGGGGGGCTGGGCTGCCGGCTGGAGTACCGCGCCGACCTGTTCGAGGCCGCGACGATCGAGCAGTTCGGCCGGCACTTCGCCCGCCTCCTCGACGCCGCCACCGACCACCCCGACCTGCCGGTCGACGCCCTGCCGATGCTGTCGGGCGAGGAGCGCAGCGGCATCGGATCCCCGCTCCCGGCCGATGCCCCGCTGTCGCCCGACGGCGCCCTCCCGCCCGACGGCGCCCTCCCGCCCGAGGACGCCCTCCCGCACGCTCCGGCCGAGTCCCGCTGCGTCCACGAGATCTTCGCGGCCCATGCCGCCCGCACCCCCGAGGCCGTCGCCCTCGTCCACGAGGGCACGTCCCTCAGCTACCGCGAGCTCGACACCCGGGCCAACCGGCTCGCCCACCGGCTGCGCGCCCTCGGCGTGGGACCCGACACCCTCGTCGGGCTGTGCCTGCCCCGCTCCGCCGACCTCGTCGTCGGTCTGCTCGGCATCCTCAAGGCAGGCGGCGCCTATCTGCCGCTCGACCCGGACAACCCGCCCGAGCGGCTGCGCCACATCGTCGGCGACGCCCGCCTGGAGCACGTCGTCGGCACCACCGCCACCCGGGACCTGTGGGACGCGCCCGCCTCGGCCGCCGACCCGCACGCCCCCGCACTGCACACCGTCGACCTGCTGGCCGATGCCCCGCTCCTGGCCACCGAACCGGACACCGCCCCCGAGACCGGCGTGACCCCGGACCACCTGGCCTACGTCATCTACACCTCCGGCTCCACCGGGCTCCCCAAGGGCACCCTCGTGCCCCACGTCAACGTCACCCGGCTGTTCTCCGCCACCGACCACTGGTTCGGCTTCGGCGCCGAGGACGTGTGGACCCTCTTCCATTCCATCGCCTTCGACTTCTCCGTCTGGGAGCTCTGGGGAGCCCTCGCCCACGGCGGCCGCCTCGTCGTGGTCCCGTACGGGACGAGCCGCTCGCCCGAGGAGTTCCACCGGCTGCTGCGCGCGGAACGCGTCACCGTCCTCAACCAGACCCCCTCCGCCTTCTACCAGTTGGCCCGCGCCGACGAGGAGCACCACCGCACGGCCGGTGCGGGCGACTCCGGCTCCGGGTCCGGGTCCGGGTCCGGGTCCGGGCCCGACTCCGGGTCCGGGTCCGGGCTGAGTCTGCGCCACGTCGTCTTCGGCGGGGAGGCCCTCGACGTCGCCGCCCTCGCCGGCTGGTTCGCCCGGCACGGCGACACCGCACCCCGCCTGGTCAACATGTACGGCATCACCGAGACCACCGTGCACGTCACCTACCGGCCGCTGACTGCCCGCGACGCCGAGGAGGGCCGCGGCAGCGTCATCGGCGTGCCCATCCCCGACCTGCGCCTGCACCTGCTCGACGCCCGCGGCCGGACCGTCCCGCGCGGAGCCGTCGGCGAGCTGTACGTCGCCGGCGCCGGCCTTGCCCGCGGTTACCTGCGCCGGCCCGAACTCACCGCCGAGCGCTTCCCCACCGGCCTCGGGGACGGCCTCGCAGGCCGCGTCGCCGACGCACCCACCGGGCTCTCGGCCGGCGAGCGGCTGTACCGCACCGGCGACCTGGCGCGCGCCCTGCCCGACGGGGACCTGGAGTACCTCGGCCGCATCGACCACCAGGTCAAACTGCGCGGCTTCCGGATAGAACTCGGCGAGGTCGAGGCGGCCCTGGCCGCCCACCCCCGCGTCGACGCCGCGGTCGCACTCGTCGCACCGGATCCCGCGGGAACCGACGTCCTCGTCGGCTACCTGGCCGTGACCGGGGCCGAGAACGGCGCGGGGCCGACCGTCGAGGAGCTGCGCACCCACCTCGCGCGGCGGCTGCCCGGCTACATGATCCCCGGCGCATTCGTCACCCTGCCCGCCTTCCCGCTGACCGCCAACGGCAAGACCGACCGCCGCCGACTGCCCGCCCCCGGCTCGGTCGCCCGGACCCCCACCGCCGCCTACGAGGCACCCCGCGGGCCGGTCGAGACCGCGCTCACCGAGGTCTTCGCGCAGGTCCTCGGGCACGAACGGGTCGGCGCCCTGGACAACTGGTTCGCCCTCGGCGGGGACTCCATCCGCTCCCTCCAGGTGCTCGCCCGGATCCGGGAACGCGGCCTCGACCTCACCGTCGCCGACCTCATGCGCCGCCAGTCGGCCCGCGCCCTCGCCCCCGTCGTCACCCGGCGGGCCGCGGCGGCCGGCGGCGAGACCCCGTACGAGCCGTTCGCGCAGCTCACCCCCGAGGACCGCGCCGCCCTCCCCGAGGGGCTGGAGGACGCCTACCCGATGACCCGGCTCCAGGCCGGCATGCTCTACCACAGCGACCTGCCGTCGGCCGGCGGACGCGTCTACCACAACGTGGCCTCCTATCTGGTCGAGGCGCCCTTCTCGGAAGCCGCCTGGCGGACCACCGTCGAGGTCCTCGCGGCCCGGCACGAGATGCTGCGCACCTCCTTCGACCCGCACGGCTTCACCGAGCCCCTCCAACTCGTCCACCGCGGCGCCCGCCCGGAGATCACCTTCGAGGACCTGTACGGACTCGATCCCGAGGCACAGGACGCCGCCGTCGCCGCCCGCTACGCCGCCGAGCGCGACCGGCCGTTCGCCTGGGACCGCCCCCCGCTGATCCGCTTCCACGTACAGCGGCTCTCCGACACCCGGCTCCGCCTGTTCGTCGCCGAGCATCACGCCGTCCTGGACGGCTGGAGCGAACGGTCGCTGCTCACCGAACTGGCCTCCTGCTACACCGAGGCGCTCACCGCCCTGCGCGCCGCCGGACCGGAGAAGGCCGGACCGGAGAAGGCCGGACCGGAGAAGGCCGGACCCTCCCCGGACGCGGGCCCCCGCTCCCGGTTCGCCACCTTCGTCGCCCTCGAACGGGCCGCCCTGGCCGACGCCGGACAGCGCGCGTTCTGGACCGCCCGGACCGCCGACGCCCCCGCGACCCGGCTGCCGCGCCCGGCGGCGACCGGCGGACCGGCCCGCATGTCCTGGTACCTCGCGCCGCTCCCGGAGGGGCTGCACGCCCGGCTGGCCGCCCTGGCCGCCGAGTGCGGCGTACCGCTGCGCACCGTCCTGCTCGCCGCCCACCTGCGGGTCATGGCCCTGCTGGGCGGCGGCGACAAGGTCACCACCGGAGTGGTCCACAACGGGCGGGCCGAGGAGACCGACGGCGACAAGGTCGTCGGCGCCTTCCTCAACACCCTGCCGCTGAGCGCCGCCATCACCGGGCTCGGCTGGCGCGGCCTCGTCGCGCACGTCGCCGAGCTGGAGGCCGAGCAGCACGCGTACCGGCGCTTCCCGCTCGCGGAGATCCAGCGCCTGTCCGGGGGCGGCCCGCTCTTCGAGACCTTCTTCAACTACACGCACTTCCACGTGGAGCAGGACGGGTCCGCCGGCGGCGCGTTCACCGTGCTGGAGGAGACCGGTGAGGCGGGCACCGACTTCGCCTTCGGCGCGGAGTTCTCCCGCAGCCCCGACGGCTCCCTGCTCGAACTCGGTCTGCGCTTCGACGCCGCCCAGTTCTCCGAGGAGCAGATGGAGAGCGCGCACGCCTCCTACCGGGCCGCGCTGCGCGATCTGTCCGAGGCCCCGGACCGCGACTGCACGGCCGCAGACCTGCTCCCGGAGGCCGAGCACCGCCGCTACGCCGAGTGGAACCGGACCGCCGTCCACTACCCGCAGCCGCACGTCCTGACCCGGCTGATCGAGGCCCAGCGGGACCGGACCCCCGGGGCCGCCGCCGTCCGCTTCGAGGGTGCGGAGCTGACCTACTCCGCCCTCGACGTCGAGGCCGAGCGGCTGTGCGCGGCCCTGCGCGAACGGGGCGCCGGCCCGGGCGCCTTCGTCGGCCTGCTGCTGGAACGCTCCCTCGCCCTGCCCGTCGTCCTGCTCGCCGTCCTGAAGTCCGGCGCCGCCTACGTCCCGCTCGACCCGGAGCACCCGGCGCCGCGCGTGCGGTCCCTGCTCACCGAGTCCGGCATCGGCCTGGTGGTCACCGAAGGAGCGTGGGCGGACCGGCTGGAGGGCTCCGGGGTCACCGTGCTACGGCCGGACGACGCCGCGACCGGCGCCGTGGATGCGGTGGATGCGGTGGATGCGGTGGATGCGGTGGATGCGGTGGATGCGGTGGATGCCGCGAACGCCGTGGACGCCGCGGGCCCCGTCTCGGGCCCCGAGCCCGCCGACCCGGCGTACATGATCTTCACCTCCGGATCCACCGGCAAGCCCAAGGGCGTCGTGGTGTCCCACCGCGCCATCGCCAACCGACTGCTCTGGATGCAGGACGAGTACGGCCTGACACCGGGGGAGCGGGTGCTCCACAAGACCCCGTACACCTTCGACGTCTCCGTGTGGGAGCTCTTCTGGCCGCTGCTGACCGGCGCCACCCTGGTCCTCGCCCGCCCCGGCGGCCAGCGCGACCCCGGCTACCTCGCCGGTCTGATGGCGGACGAGGGCGTCAGCACGGTGCACTTCGTCCCCTCGATGCTCAGTGTCTTCCTCGACGATCCCGCGGCCGTGACCGACGCGGCCGGCCTCACCCGGGTGGTGTGCAGTGGTGAGGCCCTGCCGTACGAGGTGCAGCGCAGGTTCTTCGAGCGGCTGCCCGGCGTCGAACTGCACAACCTCTACGGGCCCACCGAGGCGGCCGTCGACGTCACGTACTGGCAGTGCCGGCCCGACGGCGGCGACACCGTCCCCATCGGCCGCCCCGTCGCCAACATGCGCACCCACGTCCTCGACAGGCGCCTCGCCGAGGTCCCCCTCGGCGTCACCGGGGAGCTCTTCCTCGAAGGCGTCGGCCTCGCCGACGGCTACCACGGACGACCGGACCTGACGGCCGAGCGGTTCATCGAGCACACCGGCCCCGACGGCACCACCCGCCGCCTCTACCGGACCGGCGACCTCGCCCGGCACCGTCCCGACGGGGCCCTGGAATACGCCGGCCGCACCGACCACCAGCTCAAGATCCGCGGCTTCCGCGTCGAGCCGGGGGAGATCGAAGCGGTCCTCGCCGACCACCCGGGCGTCCGCGACTGCGCGGTCCTGCCCCGCGGCGACCGCCTCGTCGCCTACCTCGTCGCGGGTGCCACCGGCCCGGACGGGGCCCCGGCCCCCGCCCCCGAACCGGGCGACCTGGCCCGGCACGCCCGGGAACGGCTCCCCGAGTACATGGTTCCCTCCGCCTGGGTGTGCCTGGACGACCTCCCGCTGACCGCCAACGGCAAACTGGACCGGGCCGCCCTGCCCGACCCGGACCCCGCCGACCTGCGCGGCGGGGTCGCACCGACCCCGCCCCGCGACGCACTCGAATCCCGCCTCGCCGGGATCTGGGAGCGGCTCCTGGCCGCCGGACCGGTCGGCGTCCACGACGACTTCTTCGAGTCCGGCGGGCACTCCATCGACGCCCTGCGCCTGATCGGCCGGATCAACCAGGCCTTCGGTGAACGGCTCGCCGTCTCGGCCGTCATGGAACATCCGACCGTGGCCCGGCAGGCCGCGCTGCTGCGCGGCCGGCACGTCGATCCGGCACCGGACCCGGTGGTCCGCATCCGGCCCGAGGGCACGCTCGACCCGGTCTTCCTCGTGCACCCGATCGGCGGGAACGTCTTCTGCTACCGGCCCCTGGCGGCCGAACTGGACGCCGACCGGCCGGTGTTCGGGCTGACGGCGCCCGGACTGACCGCCCCCGGCCCGGTGCCCGACGCCACCGTCGAGGAGCTGGCCGCCGCTCATGTGGAGGCCCTGCGCCGGGTCCGTCCCGAAGGCCCCTACCACCTGGCCGGCTGGTCCTTCGGAGGGCTCCTCGCCCACGAGGCGGCCGTCCAACTGCGCTCCGCCGGGCAGGAGGTGGCGACCCTCACGCTGCTGGACACCGGCTACCCGGAGCCCGGTCACGCCCCGACCGACGAGAGCGACCTGCTGGAGTGGTTCCACGAGGACCTGGCCCGCTCCGCCGGCTTCGACCCGTCCGACGAGGGCGTGTCCGCCCTGCGCAGTGCGCTGCGGAGCGTCGCCGACACCACGGCCCGGCTCGCCGTCCTCGCCGAGCAGGTGGAACGCGAAGGCTTCGCGCCCGGACTGGACCCGCGGGACCTCGCCCGGCACTACGCGGTGTTCCGCCAGGGGATCCGCGCCGCCGCCGCGTACGAGCCGCCGGCCGCCCCCTGCCCGGTCCTGTTCCTCCAGAGCGGGACCGGGGCCCGGGAGCACGCCGCCGAGCGGTGGGCCGGGCGGGCCGTGGCCGGCTTCACCCGCCACGACATCGCCACCGACCACTACGGGCTGATGCGGCCGCCGCACAGCACCCGGGCCGCCGCCCTGCTGCGCGCCGCCCTCGCCGCGGCCGACCACCGCTGAACGGGCCCCGCAGGCCCACCCGTCCGACTCCGCCCCGCCCCGTACCAGCCCCTCGCGCGCCGCGCGCCGACGAGGCATGCGCCGACGCGCCCCGCGCCCTTGGCCCCGCACCAGAACAGGAACGGAACACCACGTGACGAGCGATACCCCGGGGCCCGCCCCCGAGCTGAGCGGCCGCATCCGCGGCGGCCCCGGCGAACTCCTCCACGACGAAGTGCTCGCCCCGCAGTTCGGCTTCGAGTCCCGCCACCTACTGCGCCACTACGTCGCCATCGAGAAGACCCTGGCCGCCGAGTACGTCCGCATGGAGCTGATCACCGCCGAGGAGGCCCACCGGATCGCCGCCCTGCTGGACTCCGTCGGGCCCGACACCCTCAGCGCACAGCCCGGCGCCAACATGTCGGACATCGCCTTCGCCCTCGAACGGCACGTCGAGGCGGGCCTGCCCCGCCCGGTCGTGCACTGGCACGCCGACCGCAGCCGCAACGACCTCCAGGCCTGCGCCCAGGTGATGTACGGCCGTGACCAGCTCGCCCGGTTCGCCGCGGCGCTCCTCGAACTCGGCTCCGCCGTCCACCGGCTGGCCGAGGAGACCTGCGACCTGCCCATGCCGGGCTACACCCACTTCCAGGCCGCCCAGATCATCACTCCCGGCTTCCACCTCGCCGCGCTCTCCGAGCACCTGCTGCACACCCACGCCCGGCTGCTGAACGCCTACGACGGCATCGACGCCTCCCCGCTCGGCGCCGGCGCGATGGCCGGGCAGGAACTGCCCTGGGACCGCGACCGGATGGCACGGCTGCTCGGCTTCTCCCGGCCGCAGCCGCACGCCCTGACCGCCGTGGCCTCGCGCCGCTGGAGCGCCGAACTGACCGCGGAACTGAGCCTGCTGGGCACCGCCCTGAGCCGCTTCACCACCGACCTGCTCACCTGGGGCGGCAGCGAGTACGGCTTCATCGACCTGCCCGACGAACTCTCCGGCATCTCCTCCGCCATGCCGCAGAAGAAGAACTACCCGGTCCTGGAGCGGATCCGCGGGCGCACCGCCCACCTGACCGCCTTCCACTTCGATGTGCTCCTGGGCCAGCGCAACACCCCCTTCTGCAACCTCGTCGAGGTGTCCAAGGAGGCCGGCACCCACCTGCTGAACGCCTTCGACTCGGCCCACGGCACCGTCCGCCTCCTCACCGAGGTGCTGCGCAGGCTCACCTTCCGCGCCGACCGCATGCGCCAGGTGTGCGAGCGCGAGTTCCTCGGCGGCTTCAGCCTCGCCAACGCCCTCTGCCTCACCGAGGGGGTGCCCTGGCGCACCGCCCAGGTCGTCGCCGGGAAGTACGTCGTGCTCGCCGCGACGGCTGGCGCAGCCCCCGCCCCGGGCGAACCCGCCCTGCTGGCCGAGGCGGCCGCCGGACACGGCATCTCCCTCACGGACCCCGCCCGGCTCCTCGTCGAGGCCTTCGACGTCGACCGGGGCCTGGAGCGCATGGTGTCCGCCGGTTCGGCCCGCCCCGAGGCCGTGCGCGCGGTACTGCGCACCCAGCAGGAGGCGTACGAACGGCTCGCTGCCGACTGGGAACTGCGCGCCGCCGCGATCCGCGCGGGCGCAGAGGAGGGCGACCGCGCCCTGTACGGCGCGACCGGCACCGCGACGGCCACCGCGACGGACACCGAGACCGAGGAGGAGGAAGGCGATGGCACCCGCACCCGCGTACGGCACGCGCACTGACACCGCCGGAGGGCTGTTCACCGCCCCTGCCGCCCCCGCCGGATCCGGCAGTGCCTTCGGCACCTTCGGCGAACTGCTCCAGGGCGCCCTGCCCCACCCGCAGGGCGACTTCCTGGTCACCTTCCCCCTGGCGCGCTGGGCCACCGCCGTCTTCCACCCCAGGCCCGGCCGGAGCGACGTCCAGGTGCGGCCCGCGCACAAGGCGAAGTCCCGCCGGGTCGCCGAAGCCGTGCTGGCCGCCCTCGGCACCACGGACGGCGGCCTGCTGGAGGTGGCCGGGGACCTGCCCGAGGGGAAGGGCCTCGCCAGCTCCTCCGCCGACCTCGTCGCCACCGTACGGGCCGTCGGCGCGGCCCACGGCCGCGCCTTCACCCCGGCCGAGACGGAGGACTTCCTGCGCGGCATCGAACCGGCCGACGGGGTCATGTACGACGAGATCGTCGCCTTCCACCACCGTGAGGTGCGCCTCGGCCGCCGCCTCGGCGTGCTCCCCCCGCTCACCGTCGTCGCCCACGACGAGGGCGGCCAGGTGGACACCGTCGCGCACAACCGGGTCGCCCGGGCCATCGACGCGGCGGACCGCGAGGAGTACGCGGTCCTCCTGGACCGGCTCACCGCCGCCGTGGCCGTCGGCGACCTCCAGGAGGTCGGCGCCGTCGCCACCCGCAGCGCCGAGATGAACGCCCACCGCCGCCGGCGCGCCGGGTTCGCGGAACTGCACGCCCTGTGCAGCGAGGTCGACGGCCTGGGCCTGGTGCTCGCCCACAGCGGCACCATGCTCGGCGTCCTCCTGGAGGCCGGCGACCCGGCCCTCGCCGGCAAGACCGAGCACATCCGGGCCGGCTGCGCAGCCCTCGGCGGAGAGGTGTCCGTACACCGCTCCCTCGGCGCCGACGACAGCTGGAGCCCGCAGGCCGCGCCCGCCCACCCCACCGAGCTGGAGATCTGAGCATGCTGTTCGACACCGTGACGGACGCGATCGGCGCGACCCCGCTGGTCCGGCTGCGCCTGGGCGAGACCCGCGGCGTGGAGGTCTACGCCAAGCTGGAACTGCAGAACCTCTTCGCGATGAAGGACCGCGTCGCCCGCAACATCCTGCTGGAGGCCCGGCGGCTGGGCACCCTGAAGCCGGGTGACCCCGTCATCGAGAGCTCCTCGGGGACCATGGCCCTCGGCGTCGCCCTCGTCGGCCGCTCCCTGGGCCACGAGGTGCACATCGTCACCGACCCGCGCATCGACCCCGTCACCCTCGCCAAACTCCGCGCCCTGGGCTGCCGGGTGCACATCGTCGAGGCCATGACCAGCCACGGCTGGCAGAGCGCCCGCCTGGAGCGGCTTGCGGAGCTGCGGGGCGAACTCCCCGGCGCCTTCTGGCCGCAGCAGTACACCAACCCCGACAACCCCGGTGCCTACCGCACCCTCGCCGGCGAGCTCCTCGAAGACCTGGGCCGGTTCGACACCCTCGTCGGCGCCGTCGGCAGCGGCGGCTCCCTCTGCGGCACCGCCCGGGCCCTGCGCGCCGCCCTGCCCGCCCTGCACGTCGTCGGCGTCGACTGCGTGGGCAGCGCCCTCTTCGGCCAGCCCGACGTACCGCAGCGCCTGCAGAGCGGGCTGGGCAACAGCCTGCTGCCCAAGAACCTGGACCGGACCCTCGTCGACGAGGTGCACTGGCTCAACGACCACGAGGCCTTCGCCGCGACCTGGGACCTCGCCCGCGAGCAGCAGATCTTCGGCGGCAACACCTCGGGTTCCGTCTACCGGGTCCTCACCGGCCTCGCCGAGCGCGCCGAACCCGGCACCCGGATCGTCGGCATCCTGCCCGACCGCGGCGACCGCTACGCCGACACCGTCTACAGCGACGAGCACTGGGACGCGAACCGGCTGCGCGAGGTGCCCACCGCCACCGCCCCGGCCGCCCTCGGCCCCGACGGGACCGCCCGCACCTGGTCCACCCTCGCCTACAGCCCGCCCGCCGGGATCCGCCGGCACCTGCTGTTCGTCGAGTCCAACACCACCGGCACCGGCATGCTGGCCATGGAGCGGGCGCGCGAACTGGGCACCGTACCCGTCCTGCTGACCGGCGACCCCGACCGCTACCGGGGACTCGCGGACACCGGCGCCGAGGTGGTCCGCTGCGACACCAACTCCGACGCCGCCCTGCGCGCCGCCGTACAGGAACGCTTCCGCCGCGAGGAGATCGCCGGCGTCACCACCACCAGCGACTTCTACGTACCGGCCGCCGCCCGGACGGCGCAGTGGCTCGGCCTGCCCGGCAATCCGCCCGAAGCGGTGGCCGTCTGCCGCGACAAGTCCGCCCTGCGCGAGCGGCTGCGGACCGCGGGCGTCCGCCAGCCCCGGTACGCCCTGGTCCGCGAGCCGGACGGGGCCGCGGCCGCAGTCGCCCGCACCGGACTGCCCTGCGTGGTCAAGCCGGCCGACGACTCGGGTTCCACCAACGTCCTGCTCTGCGCCGACGAGGCGGAGGTCCGTGCCCAGATCGAGCGGATCCTCGCCATCGACACCAATGTGCGGGGCATGCCCACCGCCCGCACCGTTCTCGTCGAGGAGTACCTGGAGGCGCCGGAGTACAGCGTCGAGATGTTCAGCCAGGACGGACAGGCCGTCTGCGTCGGCATCACCGCCAAGTCCGTGACCGCCACCCCGCACTTCGTCGAGCACCGCCACCTCTTCCCCGCCCCGCTGCCCGCCGCCACCGCGCAGCAGATCACCGAGACGGTGACGGCGGCCCTGGACGCGGCCGGGATCCGGCTGGGAGCCACCCACACCGAGGTCAAGCTGACCGCCGACGGGCCCGCCCTGATCGAGATCAACCCCCGCCCGGCCGGCGGCATGATCCCCGAACTGATCCGGCTCGCCACCGGGGTCGACCTCCTCGGGGAGCAGCTCCGCGCCGCTCTCGGCCTGCCCCCGCACCTGAAGTCCGAGGATTCGGGCCACGCCGGCATCCAGTTCCTCCTCGCCGACACCGACGGCACGCTCACCGCGGCCCACGGCGCCCGGGCCGCCGCAGCCGTCGACGGGGTCGAGTCGGTGCTGGTCACCGCCGCCCCCGGCACGCCCGTACGCAGGCCCCGCAGTGCCTCCGACCGGCTCGGGCACGTGATCGCCCGCCACCCGGAGCCCGAGGGCGTGCACACCGCCCTCGACACGGCGCGCGCCCTGATCCGCCTCGACATCGAGGCCGCACCCCGTTCCTGATCCACCGTCAACCCTCCTATCGCGACGCGCCGTACGACCCGTACGACCGCACCCGACCCGAAAGGCGAACCGCCATGAGCAACCCCTTCGAGAACGACAACGCCGCCTACGTCGTGGTCCGCAACGACGAGCTCCAGCACTCGCTGTGGCCCGCCGCCAACCCCGTCCCGGCCGGCTGGAGCGTGGTGCACGGCCCCGACGGCCGCCAGGCCTGCCTGGACCACGTGGAGCGCGTGTGGACCGACATGCGCCCCGCCTCCCTGGTGGCCGCCCTCGCCGGGAACACGCCCCGTGGCTGAGCCCGCCCACCGCACCGAGCAGCCGGCCGCGGCCGACCCCGTACGGATCCTGCGCAGCCTCTTCGCCGAGGTCCTCGGCCGCGGCGAGGTCGACGCGGACCACAGCTTCACCGGGCTGGGCGGGGACAGCATCCAGGCGATCCAGGTCGTCAGCCGCGCCCGCGCGGCCGGCCTCGTCGTCACCACCCGCGACGTGCTCCGCGCCGAGAGCGTGGACGCGCTCGCCGCCACCGCGCGCGCCCACGGCCGGGTACGGGAGAGCGCCGGCCCGGCCGTGCCCCCGCGCCGGCTGGGCCCGCTGACCCCCACCCCCATCATGGGCTGGCTCGCCGAACTCGGCGGCCCGGTCGACACGTACAACCAGTCGCTCGTGCTGCGCACCCCGCCGGGCTTCGGGGCGGCCGACGCCGAACGCACCGTCCAGGCCCTCCTCGACACCCACGAGATGCTCCGGCTGCGGCTGCCCGACGGGATCGCTGCGGCCGGCGCCGAACCGGTCGTACCCCCCGCGGGCTCCGTCGCCGCGGCGGACCTGCTGGACCACATCGATGCCCGGGGGAGGACCGACGGGGAACTGCCCGCCCTGACCCGGGAGCGGATGCGGGCCGCACGGCGGCTGCTCTCACCCCGTGACGGCCGCATGCTGCGCGCCGTACTCCTGGACCGCGGGGCCGGGCAGCAGGGACGCCTCGCGCTCGTCGTCCACCACCTGGTCGTCGACGGCGTCTCCTGGCGCATCCTCCAGGACGACCTGCGGACCTGCGCGGCGGCCCTCGCCGAGGGCCGCGAGCCCGCCCTGGAACCGGCGCACACCCCCTTCGCGCACTGGGCCGACCTCCTGCGCGCCGAGGCCACCTCCGGCCGCCGGACCACCGAGGCCGACCGCTGGGCCGCCGCCCTGCGCGAGGCCCCGCAGGCCCTCGCCGGGGTCCGCGCGCCCGGCGGCCTCGACCCCGAGAGCCCGGAACACACCTTCACCCTCACCCTCGGCCCGGACGTCACGGGCCCCCTGCTCACCACCGCGCCCGGCCTCGTCAACGGCACCGTCAACGACGTACTGCTGACCGCACTCGCGCTGGCCGTGCTCGGCCGGCGGAGTGCCGACGGCGAGGAAGCGGGCGACGAGGCGGGCGACGGGGCGGGAGACCAGGAGGGCGCCGTTCTCGTCGACGTCGAGGGGCACGGCCGGGAGGACATCGCCGACGGCACGGACCTGTCCCGCACCGTCGGATGGTTCACCACCGTGTTCCCCGTCCGCCTCGCCCTCGGCCGCCCCGACCTCGACGAGGCCCGGGCCGGCGGACCGGCGATCGGGGCCGCGCTGCGCCTCGTCAAGGAGGAACTGCGCGCCGTCCCGGACAAGGGCATCGGCTTCGGCCTGCTGCGCCACCTCAACTCCCGTACCGGAGGGGACCTTGCCGCGCGCGGCGTACCCCAGATCGGCTTCAACTACCTGGGCCGGTTCCCGATGGGCGGCGACGCGCCCTGGGACGCCGCACCCGGGCACGCCTTCGCCCTCGACGACGCCGACGACGGACTTCCGATGGCGCACGCCGTGGAGGTGAACGCCGCCGCCCACGAGGGCCCGGACGGCCTCACCCTCAGCGCCAGCTGGACCTGGGCGGGCAACGCCCTCCCGGGGCCATGGGTCCACGACCTCGCCCAGGAGTGGTTCACCATGCTGCGCGCGGTCGTCACCCACGCCGCCCGCCCGGACGCCGGCGGTCTGACCCCCTCCGACGTGTCCCTCGCCCGGGTCAGCCAGGCCGACCTCGACACCTTCGAATCCCAGCTCGGAGCCCTGCTGTGATCCCTCTGTCCCACGCCCAGCAGCGGCTGTGGTTCCATGCCCGCGACGGCGCCGACGGCGCGCTCTACCACATCCCCGTCGGGCTCCGGCTGAGCGGCGCCCTGGACCGCGCCGCACTCCGCGCGGCCCTCGCGGATGTGAGCGCCCGCCACGAAGCGTTGCGCACCGTCTTCCCCGACGAGGCGGGCCGCCCCCACCAGCGGGTCCTGGACCCCGCGGATGCCGCCCCGGTGCTCAGCGTCACCGACTGCCCGCCCGCCGAGTGCGCCGGGCCGGCCGCGCGGGCGTCGTCCCGGCCCTTCGACCTGCGGACCGAACCGCCCCTGCGCGCCGACCTCTTCACCGACGGGGACGAGGACCACTACCTGCTCCTGGTCCTGCACCACATCGCGGGCGACGGTCATTCCGTCAACGTCCTCGTCCGCGACCTCGCCGCCGCCTACACCGCGCGGACCGCCGGCCGGTCGCCCGAGTGGCCCGAACTGCCGGTCCAGTACCCGGACTACGCCCTGTGGCAGCGTGAACTCCTCGGTCCGGCGCACGACCCCTCCTCCCTGCACGCCCGGCTGCTCACCCACTGGGCGGAGGTCCTCGACGGCCTGCCCGACGAACTGCCGCTGCCCGCCGACCGGCCGCGCCCGGCCGTGGCCGGCCACCGGGGCGCGGTGGTGGAGGCGCGGACCGGTGTCACGGCCCACGCGGGCCTGGCCGCACTGGCCCGGGCGGGCCGCGCCACACCGTTCATGGCCGTCCAGGCAGCCTTCGCGGTCCTGCTCACCCGCCTCGGCGCCGGCACCGACCTGCCGCTCGGCTGCCCCGTCGACGGCCGTGACGACGAAGCCCTCACCGACCTCGTCGGCCTCTTCGTCAACACCCTGATCGTGCGCGCCGACACCTCCGGCGACCCCACCTTCACGGAGGTGCTCGCCCGGGTGCGCGCCGCCGCCCTGGCGACGTACGCACACCAGGAACTGCCCTTCGAATCGCTGGTCGGACGACTCAACCCGGCCCGCTCGCCCGCCCGGCACCCGCTCTTCCAGGTCGCCGTCTCCGCCCAGCGCACCGAGCCGCAGATCCCCGCCTTCGCGGGCCTGGCCGCGCAGGTGGAGGCGGTGCGCACCGACACCGCCAAGTTCGACCTCACCCTGGAGGTCGAGGAACTCCACGACCCGGCCACGGGAGAACCCGGCGGCCTGGCCCTCGGCCTGGAGTACGCGAGCGACCTGTTCGACGAGGGGACGGCCCGGCGCCTCCTGGACCGGCTCGTCCACCTGATCGGCGCCGTCGTCAGTGATCCGGACGTCCCGGTCTCCGCACTCGACGTGCTGCTGCCGGGGGAGAAGGCCGACCTCCTGGAGCACTGGCAGGGGGCGTCCGTCGCCCCCGACGCCCGCACCGTCCACGGTGCCTTCGAGGAGCGGGCCGCCGCCCATCCGGACCGGCCCGCCGTGCTCTGCGCGGGCCGCGGGACCACGTACGCCGAACTCGAAGCGCGGGCCGAGCTGTTCGCCGGGAGTCTGCGCACCCTCGGCGTCCGCCCCGGCGAGGCCGTCGCCGTCCTCATGGACCGCTCGGCCGACCTGGTGGCCGCCTGCCTGGGCATCCTCAAGGCCGGGGCCGCCTACCTGCCCCTGGACGCACGGGCCCCCGGCGCCCGTACCGAGGCCGTGATCGCCGCGTCCGGGGCCGCCGTCCTCGTCACCGACGTCCCGGAGGGCGAGCCGCTGCCGACGGGCCCGCGCCACGTCCTGCGCCCGGACGCCGTCCCCGCCGACAGGGCCGCGGAAGCCGCGACGACCGGACCGGCCGGGCATCCCGACGCGCTCGCCTACCTGATGTACACCTCCGGCTCCACCGGCACCCCCAAGGGCGTGGCCGTCTCCCACCGCGAGGTCGTCGCCCTCGCCACCGACCGGCGCTGGCGCGGCGGCGCGCACGAGCGGGTGCTGTTCCGCTCCCCGCACGCCTTCGACGCCTCCACCTACGAGCTGTGGGTGCCGCTGCTGAACGGCGGCCTCGTCGTCGTGGCGCCCCCCGGAGACCTGGACGTCGACGGGCTGGCCCGGCTGATGACCGAGGAGAAGGTCACCGGGACCTTCCTCACCGCCACCCTCTTCAACGTCCTCGCCGACCGCTGCCTGCCCGCACTCGCCGACCTGCACGAGGTGATGACCGGCGGCGAGGCCGCCTCCCCGTCCATGGTCCGCCGGGTCCGCGAGGCCTGCCCCCGCACCACCGTCACCAACGCCTACGGCCCCACCGAGACCACCACCTTCGCCGCGACCTTCGCCGTGGGCCCGGGCCAGGACGCCCCCGACGGGCAGGTCCCGATCGGCCGACCGCTCGACGGTACGCAGCTCCACGTCCTGGACGACCGGCTCGGCCTCGCCGCGCCCGGCGTCATCGGCGAGCTGTACATCGCGGGCGCCGGACTGGCACAGGGCTACCTGGGCCGGGCCGCGCTGACCGCCGAACGCTTCGTCGCCTGCCCCTACGGCCCCCCGGGCGCCCGCATGTACCGCACCGGCGACCTCGCCCGCTGGAACACCGACGGCCAGGTCGAGTACCTCGGTCGCGCCGACCGGCAGGTCAAGATCCGCGGGCTGCGCATCGAACCCGGGGAGATCGAGCACGCCCTGGCCGCGCACCCGGCCGTGGGCCAGGCCGCCGTCACCGTCGTGGACACGGCCGCCGGCCGCGCGCTCGCTGGCTACGCGGTCCCCGCCGAGGGAGCCCCCGCCCCCACCCCGCAGGAACTGCGCGAACACCTGCGCGCCCGGCTGCCCGACTACATGGTGCCCACCACCTTGACCCTGCTGGGCGCCTTCCCGGTGACGGCCAACGGAAAGACCGACCTGGCCGCCCTGCCCGCGCCGGACCCGGCGGCGGCCGGCGCCGCAGCGGCCCGCCAGGAGCCGCGCACCGACGACGAGCGCGCCCTGTGCGCGATCTGGGAGCGGGTCCTGGGCGTCGGGCCCATCGGCGTCCACGACAGCTTCTTCGACCTGGGCGGGCACTCCCTGCTCGCCACCCAGCTGCTCGCCGAGGTCAGGGCGCGGTTCGCAGCCGCCATCGGCATCCGCCAGTTCTTCACCGGCCCCACCGTCGCCGAACTCGCCGCGGCCCTGCCCGCCGCCACGGCAGCCGGCGCCGGCGCCGAGGACCCGCCGATCGTCCGCCGGGCCCGCCGCACCCAGACCGCCTGACCACAGAAGGAACACCACCATGAACCACCCGCCGTCCGCCGCCGCGCCCACCCCCGCCGCCGCGCCCACCCCCGCCGGCGCACCCACCTCCGCTCCCGCTGCCACCCGCTCCCTGGTCGAGGACGTCCTGCCGCTCTCCCCGCTCCAGGACGGCATCCTCTTCCACGCCCTCTTCGACGAGGACGAACACGACGTCTACGTGGCCCAGTTGCTCCTCGACCTCGACGGCCCCCTGGACGCGGACCGGCTGCGCTCCGCCGCCGACACCGTTCTGCAACGGCACGCCAACCTCCGCGCCGGCTTCCTGCGCCGCGCCACCGGCGAACCCGCCCAGGTCGTCCAGCGCGGCGTACGGGCGCCCTGGCAGGAGGTGGACCTGACCGGGCTCGGCGCGAGCGACCGCGCCGCCGCAGTCGACACCCTCCTCGCCGAGGACCGGGCCACGCGCTTCGACCTGGCCCGGCCGCCGCTGCTGCGCTTCACCCTCATCCGCACCGGACCGCTGTCCCACCGGCTGCTGCTGACCTACCACCACATCCTGATGGACGGCTGGTCCTGGCCGGTCCTGGTGCGCGAACTCCTCGCCCTGCACCACGCCGACGACGCGCCGCTCGGCCCCGTCACCCCGTACTCCTCCTTCCTGGGTCGGCTCCACAGCCGCGACACGGCCGCCGCCCAGGACGCCTGGACCCGCGCGCTCGACGGCCTGGAGGGCGGAACCCGCACCGCGCCCGTGTCCCCGCCGCCCGGCTCGGTCCTGCCCGACCGCGTCGAGACGTTCCTCCCCGCGTCCCTGACCGAACGGCTGGGCGCCCTCGCGCGCGGCCACCGGATCACCTCCGGCACCCTGCTCCAGGGCGCCTGGGCGCTGCTGCTCGGCCGCCAGATCCGCTCCGAGGACGTGGTCTTCGGCGCCATCGTCAGCGGCCGCGACCCCGAACTGCCCGGCGTCGCCGACATCGTGGGCCTGTGCATCAACACCGTGCCGGTCCGCGTCCGCATCGACCCCGCCGAGTCCCTCGTCGCGCTGTTCGAGCGGCTCCAGGACGAGCAGGCACGGCTGATCGACCACCACCACCTGGGACTGGTGGAGATCCAGCGGCTCGCGGGAGCGGGGGAGCTCTTCGACTCCTGCGTCGCCTTCCAGAACTACCCGGTCGACGCGGCCGGCCTCGCCGCGCTCGGCGCGGGCGGGCTCCGCGTCACCGGAGTGGACCCGTACGACGCCGCCCACTACCCGCTCTCGCTGACCGCCATCCCCGGCGACCGGCTGCGCCTGCAGATCGACTACCGGCCGGACGTCTTCGAACGGGACACCGCCCAGGCCCTGCTGGAGCGCCTGGCCCGGCTCCTGGAGGCCGTCGCCGAGGACCCCTCGTGCCCGGTGGACACCGTGGACCTGCTCTCCCCGGCCGAACGCCACCGCGTCCTGGTCGAATGGAACGACACCGCGCGCGACGAGCAGTACGCGGAGGTCGTCGAGCGCGTTCGGCAGCAGGCCGAGCGCCGCCCGGACGCCGTCGCCACCACCGACGACACGGGTCGCGAAATCGGCTACGCCGCCCTGGTCGCCCGCGCCGACGCCCTCGCCCTGGCCCTGCTCGCCGACGGGGTGCGTCCCGGAGACCTGGTCGCCGTACTCAGCGAGCCCACCGCCCGCGTCCCCGTCGCGATGCTCGGCATCCTGGGGGCCGGAGCGGCCTACGTCCCCCTCGACCCCGAGGGCCCCGTCACCCGTACCGCCGACCTCCTCGCGAGCGGGGGGATCGCCCGGCTGCTGGCCGCCCCCGAACAGCGGGCCCGCGCCGAGGAGATCGCCGCCGCCGTCCCCGGCGGCCTGCCCGTCCTCGTGATCGACTCCATCGACGACACGGCCGCGTCCGGCGAGCGCCCGGCTCCGGCCGGCGGACCCGACGCCCTCGCCTACGTCTGCTTCACCTCCGGCTCCACCGGCAGGCCCAAGGGCGCCATGGTCCACCGCCGGGGCATGAACAACCACCTCCTGGCCAAGGTCGAGGACCTCGGCCTCGGCGAGGGCGACCGCGTGGTGATGAACGCCCCGCTCACCTTCGACATCTCCGTGTGGCAGATGCTCGCCCCGCTGATCACGGGCGGCCGGGTCCACCTCGTCTCCCGGGACACGGCCCGCGACCCCGCCGCCCTCTTCGCAGACGCCGCCCACCGAGGGATCACCGTCCTGGAGACCGTGCCCTCCTTCGTCCGCGCCGCCGTAGACCTGTGGGACACCGGGGTGCTGCCGCCGGCCCTGCCCGCGCTGCGCCGGTTCATCGTCAACGGCGAGGTGCTGCCGCCCGAACTGTGCACGCGCTGGTACGCGCGCCACCCGCAGGCCGCGATCGTCAACGCCTACGGCCTCACCGAGTGCTCCGACGACAACACCCACGCCTTCATCGGCCCCGACGTGCACGCCCAGCTGGAGCACGGCCGGCTCCCCGTCGGCCGTCCGCTGCGCAACAACACCCTCTACCTGCTGGACGCCGCGCTCGCGCCCGTACCGCCCGGCGTGCCCGGCGAGCTCTTCATCGGCGGCACCGGCGTGGGCCCCGGATACCTGCGCGACCCCCGGCGCACCAGTGAGCGCTACGTCCCCGACCCCTTCCGCGCCGAGCCGGGCAGCCGCATGTACCGCACCGGCGACCTCGCCCGAATGCGGGCCGACGGCCAGCTCGACTTCCTCGGCCGCCAGGACCACCAGGTCAAGGTCCGCGGCAACCGCATCGAACTCGGCGAGGTGGAGACCGCGCTGCGCGCCGTGCCCGGCGTGGGCGAGGCCGTCGTCGCCGTCGACCGGGACCACGCCGGCCAGCAGCGGCTCATCTGCTACTTCACCGGAACGCCCACGGCCGAGGAGGTCCGCACGGAACTGGGCCGGAACCTGCCCAACTACATGGTCCCGTCGCTCTTCCTGCACCTGCCGCACTTCCCCCTGACCGTCAACGGCAAGCTCGACCGCAAGGCGCTTCCCGACCCGGCCACCGTGCACCGCCCGGTCGGCCGGCTGCCCTCGACCCCCGAGGAGAGGACGGTCTGCGAGATCTTCGCGTCCGTCCTCGGCCTCCAGGAGGCGGGCATGGACGACGACTTCTTCGCACACGGCGGCCACTCCCTGCTCGCCACGCGGCTGACCGGACGCATCGGCACCGAGCTCGGGGTACGCCTGGGCATCCGCGACCTCTTCGAGACGCCCACCCCGGCGGGCATCTCCGCCCGCCTGGCCGAGGCCGCCGCCGCTCCCGCCCGCCCCGCCCTGCGCCCCCGCCCCCGCCCGTGACGAGGCCCGACCGCGCCTGACCGGGCCCGTCCGCGCCCCGACCGCGCCGTGCCCGCCCCGCGAAGAGCCCGCCCGCACCCCAGGAGACACCACCACCATGAGCCCCACCGAGACCACCCCCGTGCCCCTGCGCATCGCGCACCGGGCCGGGATCGCACCCGAGGCCACCGCGGTCCGCGCGGCCGACGGGGAACTCACGTACCGCCAGTTCGACCGGCGGGCCCGCGCGGTGGCCGAGGAGCTGCGCGCCGCCGGCGCCGGGCCGGAGGACACCGTGCTCCTGGGGGTGCGGCGGGGCATCCACTGGGCGGTGGGGCTGCTGGGCATCTGGTACGCGGGCGCGGCTCCCCTCCTCGTGGACCTCGACGCCCCCGACGAGCGGCTGCGCACCCTGCTGGAGGCCGCCGGCACCCGGCACGCGGTCGCCCCGGACACCTACGCGGCCGCGATCCTGCAACGGCGCACCGGGAGAGAGCTGTTCTGGGCCTCCACGACCACCGCAGCCCCCACGGCGGCGGCGCAGCCGCCCGCCGACATCGCCCCGGGCTCCCTCGCCTACGTGCTCTTCACCTCCGGCTCCACCGGGATGCCCAAGCCCGTCGCGGTCGGCCACGCCGGACTCGCCGCCCAGGTCCGCACCCTGGCCGAGCGCTACGGGCTGACCGCCGGGGACGCGGTGCTGCAGTTCGCGGCCCCCGCCTTCGACGTCTGCCTGGAGGAGGCCCTGCCCACCTGGTGCACGGGCGGCACGGCCGTCTTCGTCGCCGACAACGTCCTCTCGCCCGCCGAGCTGGAGCCGTTCCTCGCCGAGCAGCGGATCAGCGTCGTCAACCTGCCCACCCCGTACTGGACGCAGTGGGCCAAGGACCTGGAGCGCGCCCCGCGGCCCCTGCCGGACGCCCTGCGCCGCGTGGTGATCGGCAGCGACGCGGGCCGGACCGCGGACCTGGTGAACTGGGCGGTCGCCGGCCACCCCCCGGTGGTGAGCTGCTACGGCCTCACCGAGTCCACGATCACCGCCGCCTCCTACGAGCCCGGACCGGCGGAACTGGCCGCCTTCGCGGGCGACGAGCTGATCCCGCTCGGCGAACCGCTGGCGGGCGTACGCGCCTACGTCCTCGACGAGGAGCTGCGCGAGGCGCCCCCCGGCGTCCCGGGCGAGCTGTACCTGGCGGGCTCCTGCCTGGCCCGCGGCTACCACGGCCGGCCGGCGCTGACCTCCGAGCGGTTCGTCGCCGACCCGTTCGCCGGCGCCCCGGGCGAGCGCATGTACCGCACGGGCGACCGGGTCACCCGCGCACCCGGCGGCCCGCTCGTCTTCCTCGGGCGCGCCGACGACCAGGTCAAGATCCGCGGCCACCGCGTCGAACTCAAGGAGGTGGAGGCGGCCGTGGCCGCCCACCCGGACGTGGTCGACGTGGTCGCCCGCGCCGTCGCGGCGCCCGGCGGACCGCAGCTGGCCGCCTGGGCCGCCGTCACCCCCGGCAGCCCCCTGACCCCGGACGCCCTGCGCCGCCACCTTCTGGCCAAAGTGCCCGGGTACCTCGTACCGGCCGCCGTGACACTGATGGAGCGGCTGCCGCGGACCCCCGGCGGCAAGCTCGACCCCAGGGCGCTGCCCGCGCCCGCACCCCGATGAACCAGCGACCCGCGGACCCCGTCCGCGCCCAGACAAGGAACGCACCCGTGTCCGTCACCACCGACGAGTCCATCGATTCCGTCCAGGCCGTGGAGCGCCGGCAGCGCAGGGACTTCCGTCTCTTCATGTCCTCGCACATCTGCAACGAGCTGGGCAGCAGCATCACGTACGTCGCCCTGCCGCTGATGGCGGTGCTCACCCTGGACGCCTCTGCGATGCAGGCGGGCCTGCTGGCCGCCGCGGAACACGCGGCGTTCCTGGTGCTGGGCCTGCCCGCCGGAGCGTGGGTCGACCGGATGCGCAGGCGCCGGGTGATGATGGCCGCCGACCTGGCGCGCGCCGTCCTGCTGACGGCGCTGCCGGTGGCCTACCTGCTCGACCTGCACTCGATGCCGCTGCTGTACGCGGTCGCCCTGCTGCTCGGCTGCGCCCGGCTGTTCGGTGACGTGGCCGACCAGAGCTACCTGCCGATGCTCATCGGCAAGGACACCCTGATCGCGGGCAACTCGAAGCTGGAGACGGTGCGCTCCGGCGCGGAGTTCGCCGGTCCCGGCATCGCCGGCTTCCTGGTGCAACTGCTCGGCGCCGCCGGGACGCTGGCCGGCCAGGCGGTCACCTCGCTGGTCTCCGTGGTGCTGCTGGGGCGGATCGGCGCCCGCGAGGAGAAGCCGGAGCCCGCCCCGCGCCGCCACCTGCTGCGTGACATCCGTGAGGGGCTGGGCTACGTCCTGAGCCACCGGATCCTGCGGCTCATCGCCCTCAACACCGCTGCCGTCAACCTGTTCCTCAGTGCGGTGATGGCCATCGAGGTGCTCTTCCTGACCCGGACCGTGGGTCTGCCGCCCGCGGCCGTCGGCTGGGTGCTGACGACGGCCACGATCGGCTCGGTGCTCGCCGCCACGGTGGCGGACCGGGTGACGCGGGCCGTCGGCGCGGCCCGGTTGACCTGGCTCTCCCTGCTGGTGACCATGCCCTTCGGGCTGCTGCTCCCGCTCGCCGACAAGGACTGGCGGATCGGCCTGTTCGTCCTGGGCTCGTTCGTCCAGTCGGGCGGCGTCACCCTGTACAACATCTGCCAGGTCACCTACCGGCAGACCGTCTGCCCGCCGCACCTGCTCGGCCGGATGACCGCCACCATGCGCTTCCTGGTGTGGGGCGTGCTGCCGCTGAGCGGCCTGCTGGCGGGGCTCCTCGGTGAACTGCTGGGCGTGCGGGATGCGCTGTGGGTGTGCGCCGCCGCCCTGTCGGTGGCCCCGCTGGTCCTGCTGTGCTCCCCGCTGCGCCGGATGCGCGAGTTCGAGGACGGGGCCCCGGGGCCCGGGGCCCCGGCCGGGCGACCGGCTCAGTAGCCCAGCCGGAAGGCGATGTGGGTGAGCTGGGTCCGGTTCACCGCACCGGTCTTGCTGCGCAGCCGCCGCAGGTAGGTGTCGACCGTGTGCGGGCTGAGCCCCATCCGGCAGGCGATCATCCGGTACGTGTGCCCCTGCGCGAGGTAGGCGAGGACCTCCTGCTCGCGGGGGGTCAGGGCGGGCAGTTCCGGTGCGGGGGCGGTGAGTGTGGTGTCCAGCATGTGGGGCTCCGGATTCCGGATCGATGGTGAAGGGGAGCGGCAGGGGGCCACCCCGGGCGACGGTGCGATCACGCTGAGCGTGATCGCACCGTTTCGGTCGTCCCGGGTCCTGAAGTGGCCGGATGCCTGCCGCTGTTCGTCCCGTACAGCCTTGCCTGCTGCATATCCTGGCGCCAGGGGGCGGGCACCTCACCAAGGTGCCTGGCAGCAAAGCGACCCGGGGTGAAAAGTGCAAAGTGGGGCAATGCAAATATCTGATGTGGAGCCGGATCCGAAGAACGCCGATGGTGACATCGATGTCTACGGCTGGGTGCTCGAACACCGCACGGTGGACGTGGACGCGGTGGCCGCCGGTACGGGGCGCGACCCGGACGAGGTCCGCCGCAGCGTGGCGCGTCTACGCGCGTCACGTCTGCTGCACGTGAGCCCGGTGGACCCGTCGGTCGCCTTCGCGGTGGCCCCCGATACCGCCGCCGAGCAGCTCGTCGCGCCCCTGGAGGCGCGGATCCGCGACCAGCAGCGGGAGATCAGCGGGATCCGCGAGGACCTGGGGCGTTTCCTGCCGCACTACCTGGGCCGCCGCTCCACGGGGGAGTCGCTGGAGGTCCTGGAGAGCCTGGAGGACGTGCGCGGGGCGCTCAACCGGGCCTCGCTCAACTGCACCACCGAGATGCTCAGCTCGCAGCCGGGGGGCGGCAGCAGGGTGCCGGAGGCGATGCAGGAGGCACTGCGGCGGGACGAGACGATGCTCCAGCGGGGCATCTCGATCCGCACCCTCTACCACCACACGGCCCGGTTCAACGGACCGAGCCAGGCCTACGTCGCGGCCACCTCCGTCCTGGGGGCGCAGTACCGCACGGCGCACGAACTGTTCGGCCGGCTCATCGCCTTCGACCGGGAACTGGCCTTCATCCCCGTCGCCGACGGCAGCTGGGGCGCCGTGGTGATCCGCGAGCCGTCGACCGTCGCCTACCTGTGCAACATCTTCGACCAGACCTGGGACCTGGCCTCGCCCTTCTCGGCCGCGGCGGGACAGGGGCTCGAAGAGGTGGCCCGGGAGATCCACGAGACGATCATCCGGCTGCTCGCGGCCGGGCTGAAGGACGAGGCCATAGCCCGGCGCCTGGGCATGTCGCTGCGCACGGCCCGGCGCCACATCGCCGACATCATGCAGGAGCTCGGCGCCGGCAGTCGCTTCCAGGCGGGTGTGGCCGCCGCCGCGCGCGGGCTGCTGGACCGGGGGGCCGACGAGGACGCGGCCGAGGTCGAGGCGGGGGCGGACGGCACGGTAGCGCCCTCCTGACCTCGGTGTCACGCGTTCTCGTGGCTGTCGCAGGTGGCGGGCGTGTCGCATGCTGCTGGGATGGGAGTTGTCGAGTCGCCGAACAAGAGGGGCACGTAATGGACATGCCGGACGCAGGTTGCGAGCGGGGGACCCCGCACCTGCGGGAGATCGTCCTGTTCCTCTCGGTCCACCTGGACCGGGCACCGGGTGTTCTGTGGCCCGAGTACGACAATCCGGCGTTCGGCGACGCCGATGACGCGGGCGCCCTTCCGGCGGGTGGCGGCGTACGGCCGGCCCAGGCGGACCGGTTCACCGCCGAACTGGGTGCCCTGACGGGCCTGTCCGTCCGGCTGGACCGGGTGGAGACGCCGGGCTCCGCCCCGGGCGGGGGGCTGGACGCGGCCTGGACCGCGCAGCCCGAGGGCCGGGAGCACCTGCTGGTCCATCAGATCGCCGGCGCCGTGACCTGGCAGCTGACCGGGACCGGTGAGAGCGGCCGGCCGGAGTCCTTCCAGTGCCGACTGCTGCCCGGCGAGTTGCTGTACGTACCGGCCGGATGGTCGCGCCGGTACATCGACGCGCAGGGGGCGCAGTACGCCGTCGTCTGCCTCGGTTCGCAGGGTGGCTGACGACGGCCCGACCGCAGCGGCGGGCAGCAGAAAGAAAAAGGGGGGAGGGAGGATCGCGGTGCGATCCTCCCTCCCCCCTTTCGGCAGGCCCTCACGGGCCGGCCGGGTCAGCCGCCCCAGGAGCTGTCGGCCGTGTCGCGGTTCCGGTGGCCGAGCGTGCCGGTGCCCACCGTGACCACCGTGCCGTTGGCCGTCACGATCCGGCGCGGGGTCTGCGCCGTGGTGCCGCCCTGGTCGCCGGTGGTGGTGGTCGCGGTGGTCGCGGTGGCCGCGGCCGAGGTGTCGTCGGCGGCCTGCGCGACGCCGGCCGCGGGCAGCAGCAGGGCGGTCGCGGTCACGGACAGGGCGAGGGCAAAGCGCTTGAGCATGGGATCCCCAGGATGACGAGCGGTCTGGTGGGGCGCGAACTGCTTCGTGGGCCGTCCGCGCCGGTCGGTGCAGGACCAACCTTGCCGTGCCCCGGGTGCTCCGGAGGTGGATCCGACAGCTCATCAAGCTGCCTGGCCCGATGGTGAGGGGCCGCAAAAGCGGACCAACTATCGCTGTTCGGTCAGGATCCCGGCCCCTGAGGCGGCCTTAGAGCCCTGCTCGCGCTCGGCCGGCTCCCGCGCGGACGTCTCCGCGATCCCCGAAGTCCCCGCGGAGCCGCGGTCGTCGAGCTCCCGCCACACCGGGAAGACCAGCGGCGCCAGGGTGACCGCGAGGTACAGCGTCCCCGTACCCAGCAGCGCCGCCACCAACCCCGCGACGTCGAGGACCAGCCCCGCACCGAGCATCCCCAGCGGGGTCGCCGCCAGCGCTGCGGCCAGCAGCAGGCCGAACACCCGCCCGCGCACCTCCGCGGGCACCCGCTCGTAGGCCACCGACATCATCAGCGGTCCCACCACCCCCGAACCGACGCCGGACAGGGCCAGCACCGCCAGCAGCACCGCCGCCCGCGGCTCGGCGGCCAGTGCGGCACACCGCACCGCCCCGACCAGGACGAAGGCCCCGACGAAGACCGCACGTCGCGGCAGCCGGTGACCCGCCCAGCCGTACAGGGCCGCCCCGAGCAGGGCGCCCGCACCCATGGCGGTGATCATCGCCCCGAACAGGGCGCTGCTGCGCAGCACCTGCGTTCCGTAGGCCGGGTAGAGGACCCCGTTCAGCGCCCCGTCCAGGGCGTTGGTCAGCATCAGGACGCCCACCATCGCCCCCAGGAGCCGGTCCCGGCGCAACTGGACCATCCCGAAACGCAGTTCCTCGGCGTACGAGCCGTGCGGCGCCCCGCCGGCCGGGCGGGCGCGCGGTACCACCGGGACGAGGGTCGCCACCAGCAGGGCGCACAGCGCCATCGCCGCCATGTCCGCGTACAGGGTGCGCACCGGGCCGACGGTCGCGATGAGCAGACCGGCCAGCGGCGCCCCCGCCATCATGCCGATCCGGCGGGCTCCCTCGACGCATCCGGTGGCCCGCTCCGCCGTCACCCCGGCGCGTTCCATCGCACCGGGCAGCAGCAGTTGCTTGGAGGTGTCGGAGGGCCCCCGGGCGGCCCCCACCAGGAAGACCAGGGCGATCAGGACGGGCAGGGGCAGGGCGTCCCATGCGTACAGGAGCGGGATCAGGCTGATCGCCACGGCCGTCAGCAGGTCCGCCGCGATGCTCGTCGCGCGTACGGGCAGCCGGTCGACCACCGGACCCGCGAGCACGGCGGAACACAGCAGGCCCAGCACCTCGGCGGTGGCGACGAGCCCCGTCCGGGTGCCGCTGCCGGTGCTGTGCAGGACGAACCAGGGCACGGCGACCAGGGTCGCCGCCATGCCGAGCGAGGAGATCCCGCCGGCCGCCACCAGGGCGGCCAGCGGGGTGAGGCGGCGCGAGGATGCGGAGCCGCCCGCGTACGAGCCGGTCATAGGGGGTTCCTTCCGGCACCGCCGCGCCGCCCGGCAGCCCGCGGTGCGGACGGCCGGGCGGCGTGGTGCCCGGGGATCGTGGGGTCAGCCGGCCGTGTTCAGGCGCAGGCTGAGCGGGCGCATATCGGTCCAGACCCGCTCGACGTGCTCCAGGCACGCCTCCTTGGTGCCGCGCACGCCCTGGTCGTGCCAGCCCAGCGGGACGGGCCGGCCGGCCTCCCAGAGGGAGTACTGCTCCTCGTCGTTGGCCACGACCAGGTACTGCTGCGGGGACGCGTCGTTCACGGTGTTCTCCAGGACGGATCGGTGATGCGGAAGGGCTGTCGGGGTGTGGTGGGTCAGCGGGGCAGGGCCTCGGCGAGCAGCTGCGCCAGCGCGGCGCAGTGCGGGGGGTCCACCAGGTCGTGGTGGTTGCCGGGGACCGCGGCCCGCAGGACGGCGCCCGCGGTGCGCGGCCGCCAGGCCGCCGGGTCCACCAGCGGGGTCGCGAGCTCGGGATGCCGCTCGTCGACCGTGAACAGGTGCAGGTCGACCCCGACCACGGCGTCGGTGCGGTAGGCGGCGGAGGCCGCGCCGTTCGCCTCGGCGACCCGCAGCAGCCTGCGCAGGGCCTCCGTGGGCGACGTACGGGGGAGGGTGCCCTCCTCGCGGCCCCGGCGCACCAGGACGTCGAGCAGTTCCTCCTCGTCCAGTTCGCGCGCCGAGCCGGCGTCGAGACCCGCCGCGATGCCGTACCGCAGCAGGTCCGGATCGCCCGGCCCGGCCGTACCGGACCGGCTGCCGGCAGCGGTACCCGGCGCGGCCGCGTCGATCAGCCCGAGGAAGGCCACCTCCTCACCGGCGGCCTCCAGCCGGGCGGCCATTTCGTAGGCCACCGTCCCGCCGAACGACCAGCCGGCGAGGAGGTACGGGCCCTGCGGCTGCTCCTCGCGGAGCGCGGCCAGGTAGCGCTCGGCCATCTCCGGTACCCGCTCCAGCGGGGTCTCGCCGGTGTTGTAACCCACCGACTCCAGGCCCAGGACGCGCCGGTCGCCCCCGGGACGGGCGGACAGGTCCCGCACCAGGTCCCGGTAGCAGACGACGTCGCCGCCCCGCGGGTGGACCAGGACCAGCGGCGGCCCGGACGCGTCCCCGTCGGCGAGCGGGACCAGCAGCCTGGCCGCGGCCGCCCCCGCGTCCGGCAGCGCTTCGCACAGCAGCTCGACGGTGCGCCGGCGGAACACCATGTTCAGCGGCAGTTCCACCCCGAACTCCCGGCGCACGGCCGCCATCAGGGAGAAGGCCTTGAGCGAGTGCCCACCGAGGGCGAAGAAGTCGTCGCGCACCCCGATCGGGGCCGTACCGAGGGTCTGCTCCCACAGCCGTGCCATCCGCAGCTCCGTGGTGTCGCGCGGAGCGATCCGCCCCGCGCCGTCGCCGCGTACCGCGTCCGCCGACGGAGCGGGCAGCGCCTTGCGGTCGAGCTTGCCGTTCGGGGTGAGCGGGAGCCGCTCCAGCGCGGTGAGGACGGCCGGCACCATGTACTCGGGGAGGTCCTGGCGCAGGAAGTCGGCGAGCTCGCGCACCTCGCCCTCCTCGTCCCGCCAGGTCACGTAGCCGGCCAGCACGGCGTCCACCCCCGTGCCGTGGACGGCCACGGCCGCCGCCAGCACCCGCGGGTGGCGGGCGAGCGCGGACTCGATCTCGCCGAGCTCCATCCGGTGGCCGCGCACCTTCACCTGGCCGTCGGCCCGGCCGCGGTACTCCAGGCCGCCGTCCGCGAGGCGCCGTACGAGGTCACCGGTGCGGTACAGGCGTTCGCCCGCCGCGTACGGATCGGGAACGAACCGCTCCGCGGTCAGCGCCGCCCGCCCGTGGTAGCCGCGGGCCACCCCGTCGCCGCCGATGTAGAGCTCGCCGAACACCCCGACCGGCACCGGCCGCAGGCCCGCGTCCAGTACGTGCAGCCGGGTGTTGGCGAGCGCCGAGCCGATGGGCACCGGTCCGTCGCCGACCGGACCGGACAGCCGGTGGGCCGTGGACCAGACGGTGGTCTCCGTCGGCCCGTACACGTTCCACACCGTGCCCAGCGCCGTACGCATCCGCTCGGCCAGGGCCGACGGCAGCGCCTCGCCGCCGCACAGCGCCCGTACGCGGGGCGCCTGCCAGCCGGACTCCATCAGCTGGTGCCAGGTGGCCGGCGTGGCCTGGACGACCGTGACCGGCGCCGCGTCCAGCTCCTTCGCGAGCAGGGTGCCGTCCCGGGCGGTCTCCCGGTCGACGACCCGCACCGTCGCTCCGCACACGAGCGGGACGAGCAGCTCCAGCACGGCGATGTCGAAGGAGGCCGTGGTGACGGCCGCGACCGTGTCACCGGCCGTCAGCTCCAGCCTGCGCACCATGTCCCGGGTGAAGTTGGCCAGCGCCCGGTGCGGGACGGTGACGCCCTTCGGGCGTCCCGTGGAGCCCGAGGTGTACAGGGCGTACGCCAGCTGCTCCGGCTCGGGCTCCGGCAGCACGGACGCCGGATCCGCGCCCGGATCCGCGCCCGGGGCCGCGCCCGGGGCCGCGCCCGGGGCCGCGCCCGGGGCCGCGCCCGGGGCCGCGCCCGGGGCCGCGCCCGGGGCCGCGTCCTCGGTCAGAGCGTCGAGGTCCACCACCGCGACCCCGTCCGGCGCCCCGGCCGCGTCGGGCACACCCGACACCACCAGCACCCGGGCCCCGCTGTCCGCGAGCATGTAGCCGATCCGGTCGGCCGGGTACCCGGGGTCCACGGGCACGTAGAGGCCGCCCGAGCGCAGCACGCCCAGCAGCGCCGCCGGCAGCAGCACGGAACGCTCCGCGCAGACGGCCACCGCCGTCTCCGGACCCACACCCAGGCGGGCCAGCTCCCGGGCCAGCCGGCCCGAGACCTCCCACAATCCGGCGTACGTCAGGCTTCGTTCACCGTCGTCCACGGCGACGGCGCCCGGTGTACGGGTGACCTGATCGCCGACGAGCCCGGGAAGCGTCCGACCGGCGGCCCCCTCGGCTGCCTCCTCGGCGACCCCGCAGGCCGCGTCCAGGATCCGGCGCTCCTCGGCCGCGCCCATCAGGGGCAGGGCGGCCAACGGGGTGGTGGGATCGGCCACCGCCGCCGTGAGCAGTTCGGTCAGCGCCGAGGTCATCCGCTCGACGCTCGCCCGGTCGAAGAGGTCGGTGGCGAACACGGCCTCGCCGCGCAGCGCGCCCTCCTCCTCGACGAAGTACAGGGACAGGTCGAACTTCGAGGCGCCGCTGGCCAGCGAGAGCGGTTCGACGGCCAGCCCGGGCAGCGCGGGCGGCTTCGAGGTCTCCTCGTCGAGCACCAGCATCACCTGGAACAGCGGGTTGCGGCTCGGATCGCGCTCCGGCCGCACCTCCTCCACCAGGCGCTCGAAGGGCACCTCCTGGTGGGCGTACGCGCCGAGGGCCGTCTCGCGGGCCCGGCCCAGCAGCTCGCCGAAGCCCGGATCGCCGGACAGGTCGGTGCGCAGCACCAGGCTGTTGACGAAGAAGCCGATCAGCGGCTCCAGCTCGGTGCGGTCGCGGCCGGCGATCGGGGAGCCCACCGCCACGTCCTCGCCGCCCGACCAGCGGGCCAGGAGGGCCTGGAAGCCGGCCAGCAGCACCATGAACAGGGTCGCGTCGTGCCGGCGGCCCAGGTCGCGCAGCCCGCGCAGCAGCGGCTCGGGCAGCTCGAAGGAGAACTGTTCGCCGCGCCCGGACGGGGTGGCCGGCCGGGGCCGGTCCGTGGGCAGGTCCAGCGGGGCGAGCCCGTCGAGCCGCCCACGCCAGTAGTCCAGGGTGCCCGCGAGGGCGTCACCGTCCAGCCGTTCGCGCTGCCAGGACGCGAAGTCGCGGTAGGAGACGGCGAGTTCCGGCAGCGGTGCGACTCCTTCGAGGGTGCGGGAACGGTAGGCGGCGAAGAACTCCCGCCAGAACACCCCCACCGACCAGCCGTCGAAGGCGATGTGGTGGGCGACGATCACCAGCAGGTGCTCCTGCGGGGCGATCCGCACCAGCCGGGCCCGCAGCGGGCCCGCGGCAGCCAGGTCGAAGGGCAGGGCGGCATCCTGCGCCGCCAGCTCCCGCGCCCGCTCCCCGGCCGCCGCGGCACCCAGGTCCGACAGGTCGGTGAACAGCGGGGTGAACATCGAGGCCGGACCGGGCACGACACGGGCCGCGAAGGCACCCTCGGCGCCGTCCTCGCCGGTCGCAGCGGTCTCCTCGATCCGCGAGCGCAGCACCTCGTGCCGGGCGACGACGTCTCCCAGGGCGCCGAGCGCGGCGGCGGGATCGAGCTCCCCGGTCAGCCGCACGGCGCCGGGCATGTTGTAGTCGGGCCGGCCCGGCTGGAGCCGGTCCAGCAGCCACAGCCGCTGCTGTCCGAAGGACAGCGGGCCCGGCCCCGCGGGCAGGGCGGGGATCACCGGTTCCGAGGCGTCCGCCGCACCCGGCGAAGCCAGCGCGCGGGCCAGGTCCTCGGCCACCGGGTGCCGGAAGAGCAGCTGCATGGGAATGTCCAGCTCCAGCAGGGCGCGCAGCCGGGAGATGACCCGGGTGGCGCGCAGGGAGTGCCCGCCGCGCTCGAAGAAGTGGTCGCGGACCCCGATCGGGCCCTGGCCGAGCACCTCCTCCCAGACCTCGACGACCGTCCGCTCCAGAGGGGTGCGCGGAGCGACGTGCGTGCGGTGCCCGCCGGCCGCGCCCGGCTCCGGCGCGGGCAGGGCCCTGCGGTCGGTCTTCCCGTTCGGGGTCAGCGGCAGCGCGTCCAGCACCACCAGCGCGGACGGCACCATCGCGGCCGGCAGGGCCGCGCGCACGAAGTCCAGTACGGCGGCCGGATCGCCGCTGCCGTCCCGCCAGACCACGTACGCGGCGAGCAGCCGGTCGGCGCCCTCGCCGTGCGCGGCGGCCACCGCCCGGGCGACGTCCGGGTGGCGCAGCAACGCGGCCTCGACCTCGCCGAGTTCGATCCGGTGGCCCCGGACCTTGACCTGGTTGTCCCGGCGGCCGTGGAACTCCAGCACCCCGTCGGAGCGCAGGCGCGCCAGGTCACCGGTGCGGTACATGCGCGCGCCGGGCGGCCCGTACGGGTCCGGCGGGTATGCCTCGGCGGTGCGGGCCGGATCGCCGAGGTAGCCGCGGGCCACCCCGCGTCCGGCGATGAAGAGTTCACCGATCGCGCCCCGGGGCAGCGGTTCGAGGTGTTCACCGAGCACGAGCACGCGAGCGCCGGGCAGCGGCCGCCCGATGGGGATGCGGCCCGCCTCGATGTCCGCGTCCGTCACCTCGTGGTACGTGGTGGTGTTGGTGCACTCCGTCGGACCGTACTGGTTGACCAGCCGCAGTCGGCCGGGCGTGCCCAGGGTGTGCGCGGCGCGGGCCAGACCGGGCGTCAGTGCCTCACCGGTGGTCATCACCAGCCGCAGGGCCGGGGACGGCCCGCCGTCGGCGGCCACGGCGGTGACCAGCGGCTCCAGCATCGAGGGGACGATCGACAGCAGCGCCGTCACCTCCTCGGCGTGCAGCAGCCGGGCCAGCGCGTCCGGATCCCCGGCCTCGTCCTGGGAGGCCAGGACGATCCGGCCGCCGGTCGTCAGCGGGGCGAACAGGTCGCGTACCGACGGGTCGAAGGTCAGCGCCGTACGGGCGAGCACCGCGTCGTCGGGACCGAGCCCGAAGGTGGAGGACAGCGCCGCCAGGTAGCCGGTGATCGCGGCGTGCGTGACGGCCACGCCCTTGGGGCGGCCGGTGGATCCGGAGGTGTACAGCAGGTAGGCGAGGTGCGCGGGGGAGGCGAGGGCGGGCGGCTCCGTGGCGGGCAGGGCGTCCACCCGGTGCTGCTCGGCCTCCAGGTCCAGGTCCAGGACCGGTACGGCGCCGACCAGGTCCGCGGGCAGCCCGCCGGGCAGGCCCGCCGTCAGCAGCAGCCGGGCGCCGCTGTCGGCGAGGACCGTGCGGACCCGCTCGGCCGGGTGCCCCGCGTCGAGGGGCACATAGGCGCCGCCGGCCTTCAGTACCGCGAGGACGCAGACCAGCATGCGCAGGTCGCGGCCGGCCAGCACGGCCACCGTGGTCTCCGGGCCGGTCCCGAGCTGCCGCAGCCGGTGGGCCAGCCGGTTGGCGGCCGCGTCGAGCTCCGCGTAGCCGGTGGTGCGGCCCGCACAGGTCACGGCGGGGGCGTCCGGCCGCAGCCGGGCCTGCTCCGCCACCAGCGCGTGCAGGGTGCGGGCCGCCGGACGGTCCGCCCGCGGCCCGGACTCCTCCCCGAGCAGGGCGGCGTGCTCCTGCGGGGACAGTACGTCCAGCCGGGACAGCGGCGCGTCGGGGTCCTCGGCCGCACCGGCCAGCAGCCGCAGGTAGTGGGCACCGAACCGCTCGACCGTGGCCCGGTCGAAGAGGTCCGTCGCGTACTGCACCGTGCCGGTCAGACCGCCCGGGTGCTCCGTCATCGCGAGGCTGAGGTCGAACTTGGCCGTCCCGTTGGACGTGTCGAGGCTCTCCACCTCCACCCCGTCCAGCGGCAGGGCGGCGAGCTGCTCGGGATGCAGTTGGAACAGCACGTCGAACAGCGGGTTGCGGCTGAGGTCGCGTTCCGGCCGCAGCTCCTCCACGAGCCGGTCGAACGGCACGTCCTGGTGCTCGTACGCGGCGAGCGCGGTGCGGCGCACCCGGCCCAGCAGTTCGCCGAAGCCGGGATCGCCGGACAGGTCGGTGCGCAGCACCAGGGTGTTGACGAAGAAGCCGATGAGCGGCTCCAGTTCGGTGCGGTCGCGGCCCGCGATGGGCGAGCCCACCGCGATGTCGGTCTGTCCCGTGTAGCGGGCCAGCAGCGCCTGGAAGCCGGCGAGCAGCACCATGAACAGGGTGGCTCCGCGCTCACGGGCCAGCCCGCCGAGCCGCTCGGCGAGTGCGGCCGGGACCTCGAAGACGAAGGCGTCGCCCGCGCCGGAGCGCACCTGCGGCCGCGGCCGGTCGGTGGGCAGCTCCAGGGCCGGGAGCCCGCCCAGGGCCTCCCGCCAGTGGGCGATGCCCGCGTCCGCCTCGCCGTTCGCCAGGCGGTTCTGCTGCCAGTACGCGAAGTCCCCGTACTGGACGCTCAGTTCCGCCGGCGCGGGACGCTCGCCGCGGCGCAGCGCAGCGTAGGCACCGGACAGCTCCCGCCACAGCACCGGCATCGACCAGCCGTCGCCGACGGTGTGGTGCAGGACCAGGACGAGCAGGTGCTCGTCGTCCGCGACCCGCACCACACGGGCCCGCAGCAGGGGAGCGGCGCCCAGGTCGAAGGGGGCGGCGGCGTCCGCGTGGGCGAGGCCGAGCGCCCGCGAGCGGGCCTCCTGCCTGGGCAGCTCACCCAGGTCCGTGCGGACCGGGGCGAAGACCTCCGGCGCCTCCACGGTCTGTACGGGGCCCCGCGGGCCCTCGGTGATCCGCGAGCGCAGCACCTCGTGCCGGGTCACCACCGTGCTCAGTGCGGCGGCCAGCGCGTCGGCGTCGAGCGGGCCCTGCAGCCGGGCCGCGACGGGGATGTTGTAGTCCGGGCGGCCGGGCTGGAGCTGGTCCAGGAACCACAGGCGCTGCTGGGCGAAGGACAGCGGCGCGGGCTCCCCGGCCGGCCGGGGGCCGATCTCCGAGACGGCGGTCGCGGCCTCGGCCGTGCCGGCCGCGTCCGCGCGCAGGGCGTCCAGCGCCGCGGCGAACCGTTCCAGCGTGGGGTGCTCGAAGAGGAGCCGCAGCGGCACCCCGGTGCCCAGGCGGGCGCCGAGCCGCGACACGGCGCGGGTGGCCCGCAGGGAGTGGCCGCCGAGCGCGAAGAAGTCGTCGTGGCGTCCGATCCGCCCGGTGCCCAGCACCTCGCTCCACACGGACGCGGCGAGTTCCTCCGTCGGCGTCACCGGTGCGGCGAACTCGGCGCGGTGCACCCCCTCCTCGGGCGGAGCGGGCAGGGCGCGCCGGTCCAGCTTGCCGTTCGGGGTGATCGGCAGCGCGTCGAGCGGCACGATCGCCGAGGGCAGCATGTACGCGGGCAGCCGTGCGGCGAGGGTGCGTTGCAGCCCGGCCGGGTCGGCGACCTTCCCCTGCGACGGCACCACGTAGGCGACGAGGCGCTGCTCGCCGGGGCTGTCCTCGCGGACCACCACCGCGGCGTGCCCGACCTGCGGGCAGCGGGCCAGCTCGGCCTCGATCTCGCCCGGCTCGATCCGGTGACCGCGGATCTTGACCTGCTGGTCGTTCCGGCCGAGGTAGTCGACGGCGCCGTCGGGGCGCCGGCGGGCGAGGTCGCCCGTCCGGTACATCCGGGCGCCCGGGGCGCCGTACGGGTCGGGGGTGAACTGCCGCGCGGTCGGGCCGGGCCGGCCCAGGTAGCCGCGGGCCACGCCGGTTCCGCCGATGCACAGCTCACCGACGGCGCCCTGCGGCACGGGGCGGCCGCGCTCGTCCAGGACGTAGAGGCGGGTGTCGTCCAGGGCGGTGCCGATGGGGATCCGGCCGTCCACGACGGCTCCGGCGCGGGGGTCCAGCCGGTGCCGCGTGGCGAAGGTGGTCGCCTCGGTGGGCCCGTAGACGTTGACCAGGACGGTGTCCGGGGCCTGCTCCAGGGCCCGGGCGAAGGAGTGCGGGGACGCTGCCTCGCCGCCCGTCCACACCTCCCGCAGGTGCGTCAGGAGCTCCACGCACTCCTCGACCACCAGGTTGAAGAGGGCGGCCGTGAGGAACAGCGACGTGATCCGGTGCTCCGCCACCAGCCGGGTCAGGGCCGCGGTGTCCACCCGGCCGGGCGGTGCCATGACCACCTGGCCGCCGGACAGCAGCGGCACCCACAGCTCGTACGTCGAGGCGTCGAACGACAGCGGGGAGTGCGCCAGCACCCGGCGGTGCGCGGCGCCGAAGGAGGCGTCCCGGGCGAGCGCCGCGACATTGGCGTGCGTGACACCGATGCCCTTCGGCTCGCCCGTGGAACCGGAGGTGTACATCACGTACGCCAGCTGGTCCGGCGAGCACGGCGGGTACGGACCCGGTGCGGCGGCCGGGGCCCCGGCCGCGGGGGCGGCCTCCACCGGGGCCGTCGCGTCGAGCACCGGCACGGGCGAGGTACGGACCGCCTCGTGGCCGGCCGTCGCCGGGTCGGCGAGCAGCAGGCGGGCGCCGGTCCGCTCCAGCATCCAGTGCAGCCGGGTGACGGGGAACCCCTCGCCGAGCGGGACGTAGGCCCCGCCGGCCTTCAGGACGGCCAGGATCGCCACCGGGAGGTGGACCGAGCGCTCCATCAACAGGGCCACCGGCGATTCGCGCACCACCCCGGCGGCGGTCAGCCGGGCCGCCAGCAGGTCGGAGCGGTGGTCGAGTTCGGCGAAGGTCAGGCGGTCGGTGCCGCAGACCACGGCCTCGGCGCCGGGGGTGCGCCGGGCCTGCTCGGCGAACAGCTCCACCAGGGAGGCCGGGGCGAGGTCCGGGCGGTCCGCGCCGTGGCCCTCGGCTGCGAGCCGGGCCGCGGTCGGGGCGGAGGGCAGCAGCTCGGCCAGGGGCCGGTCGGGCTCCTCGGCGGCGGAGGCCAGCAGCTCCAGGTAGTGGCCGAGGACGAGTTCTGCGGTGGCCCGGTCGAACAGGTCGGTGTCGAAGACGAGCGAGCCGGAGCAGGTGTCGGCGCCCTCGGAGACGAAGACGCTCAGGTCGAAGAGGGAGCCGCCGAAGTCGGTCCGCACGGCTTGCGCGTCCAGGCCCGGCAGCCGCAGCCCGGCCGTCTCGTCCTGTGCCGACGCGAACATCACCTGCACGAGCGGGTTGCGGTCGCCGACGCGCTCGGGGCTCAGGTGCTCCACCAGCCGGTCGAAGGGCACCTCCTGGTGGTCGTACGCGTCCACCGTCGCCCGGCGGACCCGGCCGAGCAGCTCGCGGAACCCCACCTCGCCCGACAGGTCGGCGCGCAGCACCACGGTGTTGACGAAGAACCCGACCAGGGGCTCCAGTTCCACCCGGTCGCGCCCGGCCACCGGAGTGCCCACGGCGATATCGGTGCGGCCGGCGTAGCGGCCCAGGGCGGCCTGGAAGCCGGCCAGCAGGGTCATGAACAGGGTGGCGCCGCCGCTCTCGGCGATCCCGCGCAGCCGTGCGGTGAGCCGGGCGTCGAGGGTGAAGTCCAGGCTCGCGCCGTCACCGCTGCGACGGGTGGGCCGGGGCCGGTCCGCCGGCAGTTCCAGGGGTTCCAGCCCCGCGAGGGACTTCTCCCACCAGCGCAGCTGCCCGTTCATCCCACCCGAGGCGAACCGGTCGCGCTGGGTGCGGGCGTACGCCTGGTAGTCCAGGGGCAGCGCTGCCCGTACGGGGGGCCGGTCCGCGAGCAGGGCCGCGTAGCCCTCGGAGAGCTCCTGCCAGAGCAGCCCCATGGACCAGCCGTCGGTCGCGATGTGGTGGACCACCAGCACCAGCAGGTGGTCCTCCGCGCCGAGCCGGATCAGCAGGGCGCGCAGCAGCGGGCCCGCCGCGAGGTCGAAGGGTCTGCGGACCTCCTCCAGGGCCAGGGCGTGGGCCCGCTCCTCCAGCTCCGCGAGGGGGGCGCCACCCAGGTCCAGCACCGGCAGCGGGACGGCCGCCGGTGCGGGCAGGACCACCGGGTGCGGGGCGCCGTCGCGCTCCGCGAAGACGGTGCGCAGCGGGGCGTGGCGGGCCACGACGGCCGTCAGGCTCCGGCACAGCAGGTCCGGCCGGACGGGGCCGCGCAGCCGCACGACCTCGGGGATCGCATAGCCGGGGGTGCCGTCCATCATCCGGTCCACCAGCCACATCCGCTCCTGGGCGAACGAGGCGACGGGGGCGGGGTCGAGGCCGTCGACGGCCGCGGTGGCCGCGGCCGGGTCCGTCGGGGCGGCCGGACCGGCCGCCGAGTCGTCCAGCGCGGCGCGCACGCGGCGGCGCAGCAGCTCACGGGCGGCGGCCAGTCGGCTGTCCACGCCGGCGGGCAGGCTCTCCTGGGTGGTCACGAGGTCTCTCCCTGAAGTACGAGTGAAGGAACGCCGTCGGTGGCGCCGTCGGTGGCGGTGGCGGTGGCGGTGGCGGTGGCGGTCTCGGCTCCGATTCCGGCTCCGATCCCGGTGTGTGCGTCGAACGGGGCCGCCTCGGCCTCCAGTTCGGCCAGCAGCACCGTCTCGACGGCGACGGCGAGGGCGGCGACGGTCCGCTGTTCGAAGAGGGTGTGCAGGGGCAGGTCCAGGCCGAGGGCCTGGCGCAGCCGGGCCGCCACCCGGGTGGCGCTCAGCGAGTGCCCCCCGAGGGCGAAGAAGTCGTCGTGGCGGCCGATCCGCGGTGCGTCCAGTACGGAGGCCCACACCATGGCGACCAGTTCCTCGGTCTCCCCGGCGGGCGGCTCGTACCCGGTGGCGGCCGCCGTCGCGGCGGGCGCCGGCAGCGCCCTGCGGTCGAGCTTGCCGTTCGCCGTGACGGGCAGCCCGTCCACGAAGACCAGCACCGGCACCATGTACTCCGGGAGGGAGCGGGCCAGTTCGGCGCGCATGGGCTCCGGGTCCGGGGGCAGGGCCGAGCCGTCCGTCCCGGCCTCCGGGACGAGGTACCCGACGAGCCTTCGCTCGCCCGGGACGTCCTCGCGGACGACGACCGCGGCCCGTCCCACACCGGGAAGGCGGCCCAGCGCCGTCTCGATCTCGCCGAGTTCGATCCGGAAGCCGTGGATCTTGACCTGGTCGTCGGTGCGGCCGAGGTACTCCACGGAGCCGTCCGCCCGGTGGCGGGCCAGGTCACCGGTGCGGTACATGCGCGAGCCCGGCGGGCCGAACGGGTCCAGCGGGAAGCGCTCCGCGGTCAGCGCCGGGCGGCGCAGGTACCCGCGGGCCAGGCCGGCGCCCGCGAGGAACAGCTCGCCCGCCACGCCCACCGGGACGGGCCGCCCCCGCGGGTCGAGCACGTACAGCGAGGTGTTCCAGATCGGCCGGCCGATCGGCACGGGCCCGGTCTCCTCGCGGCGGCAGTCCCAGTGCGTGACGTCCACGGCCGCCTCCGTGGGCCCGTACAGGTTGTGCAGGGGCACGTCGAGCACATCGAGGAAGCGGTTCTTCAGCTCCTCGGGCAGGGCCTCACCACTGCACACGACCCGCCGCAGCGACCGGCAGCGGCCCGCCTGCGGGTCCTCCACGAACGCCGCCAGCATGGACGGGACGAAGTGGACGGTGGTGATCGACTCCTCCTGGATCACCCGCGTCAGGTAGGAGGGGTCCTTGTGCCCGCCGGGCTCGGCGACGACCAGGGCCGCACCGGTCAGCAGCGGCCAGAAGAACTCCCACACCGACACGTCGAAGCCGAACGGGGTCTTCTGGAGCACCCGGTCGTCCGCGCCCAGCCGGTAGCGGTCCTGCATCCACAGCAGCCGGTTGACGATGGCCGCGTGCTCGACGACGACGGCCTTGGGCCGACCCGTCGACCCGGAGGTGTAGATCACGTACGCGGGGTGCGAGGGCAGCGGCGCCTGCCCCGCAGCACCGCCGCTCCCGCCGTGGACGGCCGCCCCCGGATCCAGCCGCGGCAGGTCCGCGACGGCCGGCAGCGCGGCCGCCACGCCGTCGTCGGCGAGCAGCAGGACGGGCTCGGCGTCCGACAGCAGGTACGCGATCCGGTCCGCCGGGAGCGAGGGGTCCACCGGAAGGTAGGCCGCTCCCGACTTCAGCACGGCCAGCAGCGAGACCACCATCTCGGTGGAGCGGTGCAGGGCGACCGCGACGATCCGCTCCGGACCGGCGCCCCGGGCGCGCAGCTCCCGGGCCAGCCGCTCGGCGCGGGCGTCGAGTTCGGCGTACGACAGGCGCTCGTCCCGGAAGACGGTCGCCGGGGCTCCCGGCGTCCGGGCCACCTGCTGCGCGAACAGCTCCACCAGCGTGGTGCCGGGCACGGGCACCGCCGTGCCGTTCCACTCCCGGATCAGCCGGTGCTGCTCCTCGGAGAGCAGGTCCACCTCCCCGACCGGGGTGGCCGGGGCGTCGGCGACGGCCGTCAGCAGCCGCTCCAGCGCCTCGCCCAGACTGCGCGCCGTCCGCGCGTCGAGGACGTCCGTACGGTGGTCGAGGTGCAGACGCAGCCGCTCCCCGGGCAGCACGATGAGGTTGACGGTGTAGTGGGTGGCGTCCGAGCCCTCCACCCCGGTCAGCCGCGGCCCGCCGGCCAGGTCCCGCATCGACTCCAGGTCGAGCGGATAGTTCTCGACGACGACCGTGGTGTCGAAGAGGGTGCCGAGCCCGGCCGCCCGCTGGATGCCGGCGAGGCCGACGTGCTGGTGGTCCATCAGGTCCGCCTGCTCGTCCTGGAACCGGGCGAGCGCGGCCAGCAGCGGCTCGTCCTCGCGGATCCGGAACCGCACGGGCAGCGTGTTGATCAGCAGCCCGACCATGTCCTCGATGCCCGCGACGTCCGCGGTGCGCCCGGAGACGGTCCCGCCGAACACCACGTCGTCCCGCCCGGTCACCCGGCCCAGCAGCACCGCCCAGAGGCCCTGGACGACGCTGTTGAGGGTGACGCCCGCGGTACGGGCCCGTGCGGTGAGCCGCGCCGTCAGCTCGGCGGACAGTTCCACCGAGGCCCGCTCGGGCAGGTCGTCGATCCGGTTGGGGTCGGCCGCGCCCAGCAGGGTCGGCTCCTCCAGCCCGGCCAGCGCACCGCTCCACGCGGCCTCGGCGGCGCCGTGGTCCTGGCGGGCCAGCCAGTCCAGGTGCGCGCGGTACGGGACCCCTTCCGCGATCGGACCGGTCCCGCCCGGGTTGCCGGACGCGCCGCATGCGGAGTGCTCGGCGTATCCGGTGAGCAGTTCGCGCAGCAGTACCGCCGAGGACCAGCCGTCCCACAGGATGTGGTGGTTCGTCATGACCAGCCGGTGGACGTCGCCGCCGAACCGGACCAGGGTGAAGCGCACCAGCGGGGGCCGCTCCAGGTCGAAGCGGCGAGCCCGGTCGGCCGCCAGCAGCCGTTCCCACTCCCGCTGCCCCTCCGCGGTCCCGAGACCGCCGAGGTCCACCGTCTCCCAGGGAGCCTCGACGGATTCGAGGACGACCTGGACCGGGCGGTCCAGCCCCTGGTCGGTGAAGGCGGAGCGCAGTGCGCTGTGGCGGCGCAGCAGCCGGTCGCAGGCCGTGCGCAGGGCGCGTTCGTCCACAGGACCGTCCAGGGTGAGGACGAGCTGGCCGGTGTAGGCGTCCATCGCGCCCGTGTCGAAGGCGGAGTGGAAGAAGAGGCCCTCCTGGAGCGGCGAGAGCGGCAGTACGTCCACGAGTCCGGCGTGGCGTGCCGACAGGGCGTCCGTCTCCGCCTGCGTCAGCCGGACCAGCGGCAGGTCGCGGGGGGTGAGGCGGCGCGGCCGGGCGGCGCCCGTCCAGGTGGCCAGCAGACGCAGGGCCTCGTCCCAGGCCGCCACCAGTTCGTCCGTCTCGGCGTCGGTCAGCAGGGCCTGCGGATGGGTGACGACCGCGGTGAAGGAGGGACCGTCGGCGCCGTCCACGGCCATGGCGTCGATCTGCAGGACGTGCTCCACGGGCATCGCCGGGTCCACGTCGGCCCGCAGCCCGCCCGCCTCGGGGGCAGGGCTCCAGGGCGCCTCGTCCCCGCCGGAGAAACGGCCCAGGTAGTTGAACAGGATCCGGGGGCGCGGCAGTGCGGACAGTTCCGCGGCGGTCTGCGGATTGAGGCGGCTCAGCAGGCCGAAGCCCGTGCCGTGGTCCGGTACGGAGGCGACCACCGTGTGGATCCGGGCGACCAGCTCGGCGAGCGCGTCGCCGCCCCGGGCCGCCGCGTCCAGGTCGAGGCCGTCCAGGTCGAAGCGGACCGGGTACTGGGTGGTGAACCAGCCCACGGTGCGCGCCAGGTCGTGCCGGCCCGTGCGGTCGGCGCGGCCGTGGCCCTCCAGGTCGACCAGCAGCGGTCCGACGGCGGCAGCGGGGGAGCGGAGGCGGTGGGCCGCGAGGACCAGCCCCGCGAGCAGCACCTCGGTCGGCCCGGTGCGCAACGCGCCGGGCACCCGGGCCAGCAGCGGGCCCGCCACCTCGGAGGGCAGGCCGAGCGTCAGCGTGCGGGTGGTGCCCGCGGTGTCCCGTGCCGGGTCGGGGACCCGGTGCCACGGGGCCTGCGGGTCCGGCGCCGTCCCGGCGGTCTCCAGCGCCGAGCGCCAGAAGGGGAGTTCGGCGAGCACCTCCGGAGCATGCGCCTGCTGTTCGAGGTGGTGGGCCCAGGCGCGGAACGACACCTCCCCGTCGGCGGCCGGAAGCGGACGCCCGGCGACGGCGGCCTCCCAGGCCGCGGCCAGGTCGGCCGTCAGGATCCGCCAGGACACCCCGTCCACGGCCAGGTGGTGCACGCACAGCAGCAGCCGGTCCGGGGACGCCCCGCCGGCGTCGAAGTGGACCGCCCGCAGCATCACCGAGGCCGCGGGGTCCAGTTGCCCGGCCGCCTCCCGCGCCGCCTCCGCCACGGTTGCGGCGCGGGCGGACTCGTCCGGCCCCGTCACGTCGACGGTGCGGTAGAGCCGGGACACGTCGACCGAGCCGGGCTCGCCGACCGTGCACAGCGGGCCCTCGGGGCCGGCGGCCACGCCGAGGCGCAGCGCCCCGTGCCGGTCCACGACCGACTGGAGGACCCGTACCAAGGTCGCGTCGTCCGCGCCCTCGGGCAGGGCCAGCACCATGGACTGGCTGAAGCGCCCTACGGGGCCGGGTCCGTCCAGCAGCCAGCGCATGACGGGCGTCGCGGGCAGCGGGCCGCACGCGTCGAGGGCCGGCGCGGCGGCCCGGGGCGTGCCGGTACCCGGCTCGCCGACGGCCGCGGCGAGGGCGGCCGCCGTCTTGTGCGCGAACACGTCGCGCAGCGTGAAGGAGAAGCCGTGCGCCCGCGCCCGGCTGGTCAGGGTGAGAGCGGTGATGCTGTCACCGCCGAGCTCGAAGAAGTTGTCGTCGGGAGCGGCGGTGACGCCGAGGGCCTCGGAGAACAGCGCCGCGAGGGCCAGCTCGACGGCGCCGTACGGCCGCTCGGCGTGCTCCGGACGCGCCGCGGCCTCCGGTACGCGCAGCCGCGCGCGGTCCACCTTGCCGCCCGGGGTGAGCGGCAGCCGGTCCACCGCCACGATGGTGCGGGGCACCATGTAGCCGGGCAGCACCCGGCCCAACTCCGCCGTCAGCGACTCCGGGTCGGGCGCCGGGCCGTCCTGCGGGGGCGCCACGAAGGCGACGAGCCGCCGGGTGCCGCCGGCCGGTGCGTGCACGATCACCGCGGCCTGCCCCACCGAGGACTGCCGACCGAGCACGGCCTCGATCTCACCCAGCTCGATCCGATGGCCGTTGATCTTGACCTGCCGGTCGACCCGGCCGAGGAACTCCAGTTCGCCGCGGGCCGACCAGCGCACGAGGTCGCCGGTCCGGTACATCCGCGCACCGGGAACGTCGGAGAACGGGTCGGGCACGAAACGGTCGGCCGTCATGGCCGCGCGCCCCGCGTACCCCTGCGCGAGCCCCGCACCGGCCACGCACAACTCGCCGGTCGCCCCCGGCGGCAGCAGCCGCAGGTCCCGGTCCACCACGTACGCGCGGTGGTTGGCCATCGGGCGCCCGATCGGCGGGATCCGGCCGTGCGAGGGCGGAACCACCCGGTGCATGGTGACGGACACGGCGGCCTCGGTGGGCCCGTAGGCGTTCCAGACCTCGCGGCCGTCCACCGCCCAGCGGTCGACGGCGTCCCCGGACGGGGCCTCGCCGCCCGTGGACAGGAACCGCAGCTCGGGCAGGGCGGCCGGGTCCAGCAGCGGCAGCAGCGCCGGAGGCAGGTCGGCGACCGTCACCGCGTGCTCGGCGAGCAGCGCCTGGAGCCGGTCGACATCGACCCGCTCGGCGTCGGTGGCGAGCACCAGGGTGGAGCCGCTCAGCAGGGAGCCGAAGACGTCCAGGACCGACACGTCGAAGGACAGCGAGGCGAAGCCGAGGAACCGCTCCGTGCGCCCGGATCCGGATCCGGCGGTGTCGCCCGCCCCGCACAGCGCGAGGTGGCCGCGTACGAAGTCCACGGCCGCCGCGTGCGGGACGACGACGCCCTTCGGCTCGCCCGTACTGCCCGAGGTGTACAGGAGGTACGCGGCGGAGGCCGACGGCACCACCGCGCCCGCCCGGCCGCCGTGGACCGCGTCGGTCACCGCTCCCGCGAAGACCACGGACGGCAGGTCGTGCGGCAGCCGGTTGCGGCTGCCGGGCCCGGCGACCACCGTGCGCAGCCCCGCATCGCGCACGACGTAGGCGATCCGTTCCGGCGGCAGGCCGGGGTCGAGGGGTACGTAGCAGCCGCCCGCCTTCAGGACCCCGAGCAGGGCCGCGACCATCGCGGGGGAGCGTTCCACGCACACGCCGACCGGGGTGCCCGGCTCCACGGCCGGTCGCAGCCGGTCCGCGATGTCCTGGGCCCAGGAGTCGAGTTCGCGGTAGGTGACCTCCTCGCCGGCGCAGACCACGGCGACCGACTCGGGGGCGCGCGCCGCCACCTCCTCGAAGAGCGCGTGCAGCAGCCCGCCGCGGGGAGCGCAGTCGCCACCGCCCTCGGCGAGGGCGCCGAGGCGCTCCGCGTCCTCGGCGGTCAGGAAGGGCAGCGAGCAGACCGGGGCCCCGTCGTCGGCCGCGGCGAGCGCGAGCAGGAAGCGGGTGAACCGCACGCGCAGCGCGTCGAGTTCGGCCGGGCCGATGTCGGCGGCGTCGCCCTCTGCCTGCACGGTCAGCGGGCTGTCGCCGCCCCGGTCGTAGACGTTGAGGGAGACGTGCTCCACGGGGCCGACCGCGAGGTTGTGCGCCGAGGCGGGAGCGCCGGCGAAGGACAGCTCGTAGTCGAAGGACATGAGGTTGACCGCGGCGTCCCACAGCCGCGGCCCGGTCCCGGTGTACTCCTCGATCCGGTACCGCTGGTGGCGCAGGGCCTCCTTGATGCCGGCGGAGGTGCTCCGTACCAGTTCGCCGACCGTGGTGTCCCCGGTCACCGTCAGCCGCAGCGGCAGGACCTTGGAGAACATGCCGGGCGTCCGGCGGGCGTCCTGGGTGGTGCGACCCGTCACCGGGAGGCCGAGGACCACGTCCTCGGTGGTGCCCGCGCGGTGCAGGTGGGCGGCGGCCGCGGCCATCACCAGCGCCGACCAGCGCGTCCCGTGCCGGCGCGCGGCCTCGCGCAGCGTACGGGCGTCGGCGGGGTCGAGCTCGCCGCTCACCCGCACGGCCGTACCGGACGCGGGCGCCGGGGCGCTTCCGGTGAAGGAGACGGGGTCGGGGGCGCCGTCCAGCCGGGCCAGCCAGAACTCCCGGTCCTGCACGCACCGTTCGGAGCCGGCGTACTCCTCCTCCTCGGCCACGATCGGCTCCCACGGCGCGCTCTCGGGGGCCGGTACGGGCTCTCCCGCGACCAGTGCCGAGTACACCTCGGCGGTCCGCCGCGCGAGCATCGGGCCGGTGACCCCGTCGGCGACGAGGTGGTGGTAGCCCTGCATCCAGCGGTACGTCACCGGACCGGTCCGTACCAGGAGGAAGCGGCACACGTCCCCGGTCGTCAGGTCCGTCGGCCGGGCCAGCTCGGCCCGCATCAACCGCTCGGACTCGCCGTCCGGGTCTGGGTGGCCGCTGACATCGACGGTCCGCAGCCGCAGCGGCGGAGGTCCGGCGGGTATCTGGCACACCGCTCCGTCCACCTCGGCGAAGCGCACGCACAGCGACTCGGTTCCGGCCACCATCGTGCGCACCGCCTCGGCGAGCAGCTCCGGATCCACCGCCCCGCGGATCTCCAGGTACTCGCCGATGGTGTAGTCGAGGCGGGTGGGGTCGAGCTGCTGCGCGAACCAGACGCCGTTCTGCGGCGGGGTCAGGGGCAGCGGCCCGCGGTCGTGAGTGGCCATGCGGTGGTCAGTCTCCTCAGTCGGATCGGTCGATCAACGACGACGTGAGGCCACTGTCCGCGACGGCCGGACCGTCTCGAAAGTCCCACTAATACGCCTCTTGACGAGGCCCGATCCGCTCGGGGAAGTCCCCGGTACCGCATTCCCGTGACCGGCCCGCCGGGGCGCGGCGGTGGGAAACCGCCACCCTTCGCGCCGTGCGCCCGTCCCGGTCGGGTCCGGTGGCTACCGCTCGGCCCGAACGTCTTTGGCCCAGTTGCGGTTGACGGTCTCTCGCGCCTTCTCCGTCTGCGCCTCGGTCGGAAACGTCGGCGTGCCCTCGACGGTCGGTAGTTTGTCCGCGGCGGCCTTGTCGAGGGTGCCGTTCTCCTTCATGGCCTCCATGAGGACGGGGCGTGCGAAGGCGCCGAGCCGGAGGTTCTGGCCCTCGGGGCTGAAGACGTACTCCTGCCACAGGCGGGCCGCCGCCGGGTGCGGGGCGTCCTTGTTCACTCCGTTCGAGTAGTACTCGGCGAAGCTGCCGTCGAAGGGGATGGCGGTCCGCCAGTCGACGTCCACGCCCTTCTTGCGGAATTCCTCGGCGTATCCGAGGTTGAGGAAGTCCCAGTCGATACTGATCGGGGTCCGGCCCTCGGCGATCGTGGTCGGGGTGGATTCGACCGGGATGAAATTGCCGTTCTTGCTGAGCTCGGCGAAGAAGTCGATACCGGGCTGGATGTTGTCGAAGGAACCCCCGTTCGCCAGGGCCGCCGCGTACACGCCGGCGAAGGCGGAGCCGGACTTGGTGGGGTCGCCGTTGAGCGAGACCTGGCCCTTGTACTCGGGCTTGCGCAGATCGGCGAAGGTCGAGGGGCAGGTCTTGACGCGCTCGGCGTCGCAGCCGATCGAGATGTAGCCACCGTAGTTGTTGTACCAGCGGGCGTGCGGGTCCTTCTGTTCCTCGGGGATCTCGTCGAATTCGGCGACCTCGTACGGGGCGAGCAGACCCTGCCGGGCCGCGGACTCCGCGAAGGATCCGCCCACGTCGATCACGTCGGGGGCGCTGCCGTCGCCCCTGTGTTCCTTCAGAGCGTTGACCTCGTCCTGGCTGGTGCCTTCCGGGTTCTCCACCTTGACCTTGATCCCGTACTTCTTCTCGAAGCCGTCGATCAGCGCGCCGTAGTTGGCCCAGTCGGGGGGGAGCGCGATCGTGTTGAGCGAGCCCTCCTTCTTCGCCGCCGTTGTCAGTGCCGCCATACCGCCGGCGTCCGCGGCGGAGGTGGCCACCGCCGGCGCTCGTGGAGCGGCGGGGGGCTTGTCCCCGCAGGCGCCCAGGGGCGCCGCAGCGAGGGCCAGGAAGGCGGCGGCGGAGGCTGTCCGGAGGCGAGGTACGGGCACAAAGGCTCCATAACGGGCGGTCGCGTACTGATCGAGGCCAGCGTACGTTCGGCGGCCTCGGCAACGCAGTCCCCGACGGTGGTGTCCGCCGTCTTCCCCGCGACTGCCGTACCGGCGCGCTCTCAGAACCCCTCGTCGTCCCACCCGGCCAGGAGCGCCTCCCCGAGATCCATCGTCGGCGCTGCGGCCCCTGCATGGAGCGCCTGCTCACTCCAGATGATCTTGCCGCGGGCGGTGTAGCGGGTGCCCCAGCGCTCGGCGAACTGCGCGACGAGGAACAGGCCGCGGCCGCCCTCGTCGGTGGTCTCGGCCCGGCGCAGGTGCGGGGAGGTGCTGGACCCGTCGGAGACCTCGCAGACCAGGCTGCGGTCGTACAGCAGCCTCACCCGGATGGGCTCGGTGCCGTACCGGATGGCATTGGTTATCAGCTCGCTGAGGATGAGTTCCGTGGTGAAGGCGATGTCCTCCAGCCCCCACTCCGCCAGACGGCGGGCGCAGGCGTTGCGCACCGGGGACACGGCCGCCGGGTCGGGGGACACGTCCCACTCGGCGATCCGCTCGGGGTCCAGCCGGCGGGTGCGGGCCACCAGCAGCGCGACATCGTCGCTGGGCCTGGCGGGCAGCATCGCGTCGATCACCGCGGTGCAGGTCTCCTCCGGGGTGCGGGCGGGCCCGGCCAGGGCGGCGCGCAGCGCCGCCAGGCCCGCGTCCGGATCGCGGTCGCGGCTCTCGATCAGCCCGTCGGTGAAGAGCGCCAGCCGGGAGCCTTCGGGCAGGGTGACCGTCACGGTCTCCATGGGCAGTCCCGCACCCAGGCCGAGCGGCGGGGAGACCGGCACCTCGGGGAAGGACACGGTTCCGTCGGGGCGGATCAGAGCGGGGCCCGGATGTCCGGCGGTGGCGGCGGTCACCTGTCCCGAGACGGGATCGTAGATGGCGCACAGGCAGGTGGCTCCGGTGATCCCCTGCCACTCCTGCTCGTCGGTGTCGATGTGGGCGACCAGCTCGTCCAGGTGACTGAGGAGTTCGTCCGGAGGCAGGTCGAGGGTGGAGAAGTTGTACACGGCGGTGCGCAGGCGGCCCATCGTGGCCGCGGCGTGCAGACCGTGGCCGACGACGTCGCCGACCACCAGGGCCACCCGGGCGCCGGGCAGCGGGATGACATCGAACCAGTCGCCGCCCACCCCGGCCTGGGCGGCCAGGTAGCGGTGCGCCACCTCCACGGCGGACTGCTCCGGTACCCCACGGGGCAGCAGGCTGCGCTGCAGGGTGACGGCCATGTTGTGCTCGCGGGTGTAGCGGCGGGCATTGTCGACGGACAGCGCCGCCCGGGCGGTCAGCTCCTCGGCGAAGGACACGTCCTCCTCGTCGAACGGCGGGGAGTCCTGCCCCCGCCAGTAGCCGGTCATCCCCAGCACCACACCCCGGGCCCGCAGGGGCACGACGATCAGGGAGTGGATGCCGCGGTCCAGGATCTGCGCGGCGTTGGCCTGGTTCTGGGCCCGCCAGCGGTGGGTGGTGCCCAGGTCCGCCTCCAGGACCGCGCGGCCGCCCGCCAGCCCGGCGGCCACGGGGCCGGTGGGAGCGAACCGGATCAGCTCGCCGACGGGGGAGAGCGGGTGGTCGCCATGAAGGCCGACGACGGCGGTCCGGCGCATCTCGGTGATCGCTTCGGGCGGCTCCTCGCCGCGCAGCACCGGGTCCAGCAGGTCCACGGTGACCACGTCGGCGAAGCGCGGGACCGCCACCTCCGCGAGCTCCTCGGCGGTGCGCTCCACGTTCAGCGTCGTACCGACCTGCACACCCGCGTCGTAGAGCAACCTCAGCCGCTCGCGGGCCACCTCGGCCCTGCCGGAGAGTGCCCGCAGCTCGGTGGTGTCCCGCAGCGTGACGACGGTCCCGGCCTGCCCGTAGGGAGCGGTGGGCCGGATGTTCACCGCAAGGAGCCGGTCGGCGGCCATGTGCAGCTCGTCGGTCGCGGAACGCCCCGAGGCGATCTGGTCGGCGATCCCTTCCTCCAGACCCAGCTCGGTGACGGGGAGCCCTTCGGCGTCCACCGGCAGGTTCAGCAGCCGCCGCGCCTCGTCATTGGCCAGCAGCAGCCGGCCGCCGCCGCCGATGATCAGTACGCCCTCCCGCACCGCGTGCAGCACCGCGTCGTGGTGCTCGTACATCCTCGTCATCTCGGCCGGTCCCAGGCCGTGGGTCCGGCGCAGCAGCCGGCGGCTCACCAGAGCCGTCCCGCCCGCGGACAGTGCGAGCACCAGGGCCGCGGTGCCGAGGACGACCGGCAGCTGCCGGTTCACCATGCCCTGGACGTTCTCGACCGTGACCGGGGAGGAGACGATGGCGATGACGCGGCCGTCGGGGTCCTTGACGGGGACCACCGAGACCACGGACCGCCCCAGGGACCCTTCGAACGTCTCGGTGAAGGAGTTGCCGGCCGCCGCCTTGGAGAAGGGGCCGACGACGTGCTTCCCGATCTGACGCGGGTCGCTGTGGGTGAGGGTGAGCCCGTCGAGCGTGTACACGTTGATGCCGTCGACGCCGGCGATCTTCCGGGCCGCCTCGGCGCTCGGCTGGAGCACCGCACTCGGATGAGCGCTGCGCAGGGCCGGGACGATTCCCGGGGACTCCGCGAAGGTTCCGGCGGCGGCGAGCGTACGGTGCCGGGCGTCCAGCATGGCGGCGCTCTGGGACTGCACCACGAGCGCGACCACCGCGGCGGCGACGAGCAGCACCACGACGGCCAGCTGCAGGAGGAACACCTCGCCGGCCACGCTGCGCACGCTCAGCAGGGAGGACAGACGCTGCGGCCGCCGCGCCCCCTTTCCCTCGGGGGACCGGGCATGCTCCTGATGCTCCTGGTGGTGTCCCGAGCGCGGCTGCCCGGGGGGAGTGGAAGAGCCCGCGGTGGAGCTGAGCAGCCGTTGCCGGAAATATCCAAGGAGGTTGCTCATACTCCATTTTCTAACCTCTACGGGTTGTCGGCAGCAGGGAGCGACGGCCGCCGCCCACCCGGCATGCGCGCGCCTCGAAAGGCCTGGAGAACACTGCCCCGGCATACGGCAGGCCCCACGCCTGACATCTGGACGTTTCCGCAGGTCAGCGCCGTGCTGCCGGAGCCCGGGTCGGCAAGTGATCGGCATCGGTCCGGATCCTGGCCCGCCCTTCCGCCGACGGCCTGCCGTCCTCGTTCGTGCTGTGCTCGGGTGACGGGCCGGGAATCGGGCCAGGAGCCGGGCCGGGGCCTCGGCGACCGGCCGGCACCGGCACGCCGGCGCGACCTCGGAACGGCCCCGGGCCGCCCGAGCAGCGGGTCCTACCGTGCCGCAGGCTCGGGCGGCGTCACCTCTTCGGTCCGATCATCGCTCGATTGCATGCACCGCGTCCTCGGCTTGAATGCTCGCGAGAATCTTCCCGAGGAAGGCCAAAGGATCTTCTGTGAGTAGCGAAGGATTTGTTTCGAGTGCCAGCCTTACGTGGTCCGCGATCTGCCCAGGGAGGACCGATCCGAGTTGGCTCGACTCTGAAGCATCGTTCTCGTTGTCGATCCGAGCGCTCCGCAGAATCCGCATCTGCTCATCGCTGAACAGTTTGGCGGTCAGGGCTGCGGCAAGGCGGGCCGATGCTTCTTCGCTGCTCATCCGTACATGCTCTTTTTCGAGTTCGTCAATTTCTTCTCGCGAAGGCATTGAAGGTACGGGTTCAACCAGGGGGACGGTCGACTCGGTGGGCTTGTCCCGGCCGGCATTCTTGCGATTCCGGGCGAATCTGCTGCGCGTCGACTTCATCAGTGGGAGAGCCTGATCGTTCCACCATCTCTTGATGTGTGGCGCAGCACTGTCCGCGACCTTGATGAGGATGATCAGGGCCTCGATCACCTCCTCGGGATCCAAGCGCCCTCGCGCTCGGGGATCCGACTCGCGCGCACGCTCGTTCGTATCGAAAGAGAGGGGCGGGGGGTCCACCGGTGGATCTGCATCGTCATCGTCGTCAGGAATGAACGTGGCATGGTCGACGAGGCGCCCTTGGTCGTCGTACAGGTTCTGGTGAAGGCCGCCGTCCTTCGACTGACCAGGAGTCAGCCCATCAGGAAACTCGAAACGGCCACTGATGCTGGCCATGTGCCACTCTCCCCCTGAAGGCCTGCACGGCTGATGTGCCCCCGACCGCAGTTGTCCGTCCGGCCCGTCCGGTCATCCACATGCTGCTGTGCGGCGAACGCGGCGAGCTCCAGCTCCCCCACGTCACGCGCCAACTGTACGTGCGCCGCCGCGTTTCCGCGTGGAGTCCGGGTGATGAGGGACGTGTGCACCGTGTCGATCACCTGCCGCTCGCCGAGACGGGGCAAGGAGCTCGTCCGGCCGGGGCAGTGACCGCGGTGCTCGTCGGACCCAAGTGACGAGGTCGCTTCTGCGGCGGTGGCCGACGAGGCCGGCGCCGTCCGGCCCCGCACCCTCCTCCCCGGCGGCCGCGAGCACCAATGGCCGCCTTCCGTCGTTGTGCGCGTCCTCGGACCACCCGGTAGCGTGATTACGTGCGTTCCGACCGCACCGCCGTCGCATCGCCCGGCGGGGAAGCCGTCGATCGGCAGAGGAACGGGATCACATGGCAGAGCAGAGCTTCCATGTCGGTGTGCCGGTTGCAGGGGTCGCCCTGGCCCTCCTTGCCGCCCTCGGTCAGCCGTCGGCGGTCGCCGCACCGCCGCCTACCGACCCCATGGGTATCACCGGGCCCGGCACGGCCGCCGCGTCACGCTTCGTGCCGGGTCCGTGCCCCGAGCCACCTGAACCGATCGATGCGCTGGCTACCGCCCGGTGCGGTGTCCTGGAGGTCCCCGAGAACCGTGCCCGCCCCGGCGGCCGGACCATCAGGCTGGCCGTGGCGATCATCCCGCCCGTCTCGGCGACGCCCGCCCCGGACCCCGTGGTGTTCATGTCGGGCGGCCCCGGTGGCGAGACGTTCGACGACATCCCGTTCCTGGTCTCCTCCGGCCTGAACCGGGATCGCGAACTGATCGTCATGGCCCAGCGCGGCAATCTCTACGACGAGCCCAACCTCGCCTGCCCCGAGCTGGACCGCTTCTACGCCCGGTCCGTGGGGCTCCCCTCCTACGCACCGCAGACGGAAAAGCTCATGCTCGACGCGGTGAAGCAGTGCCGGGACCGCCTGACAGCGGGCGGGACCGACCTGAGCGCCTACAACAGCACCGAGAACGCAGCCGACTTCGCCGACCTGCGCACCGCACTGGGCTTCAAGCAGTGGAACGTCTACGGCCACTCCTACGGCAGTAACCTGGCCCTGACCTACCTGCGCCTGCACCCCCAGGGGATCCGGTCGGTGGCGCTCGACTCGGCCGCCCCCGCACAGTACGTCTCCCTGCCGTTCGCCTGGGCCAACGCCCGGGAGGGCCTCGACAGCCTCTACAAGGGCTGCGCGGCCGAGCCCCGCTGCCAGAGCCGGTACCCGCACCTCGAGCGCACCCTGAACGAGCAGGTGCGCAAGCTGGAGGCGCAGCCACTGACGCTGAACGTCCGGCCGCCGCAGGGCGGAGACCCGGTGAAGGTCGTCCTCGACGGCGGCGCGCTGGTGAACCTGCTGGTCGCCAAGGCGATCCCGTTCGCCGACGTCCCGGCAGCGATCGACGAACTCGGCCGCGGAAACCCCGACCGCTTCGCCAAGGCCCGCGCCGCCGGTTCGGTCCAGGTGGTGGGTCAGACCGCCCACGGCCTGACGCAGTCGGTGGTGTGCAGCGAATGGGTGCCGGATCACTCGCCGTCCGACGTGCTGAAGGCGGGCCGCGAAGCGTTCCCCGAATGGCCGGAGGCGGTCCAGGCCCAGGCGCCTCAACTGGCATTCCAAGCCCCGGTGTGCCGTATCTGGAACGTCCCGGACCGCACTGCCGTCCAACGGGTACCCACCGTCAGCTCGGTGCCGACGCTCTTCTTCAACGGGACGTTCGACATGAAGACCGGGGCCAGCTGGGCGCCCAGGACGGCCCGTACGCTGTCCCACTCGACCACCGTGGAGGTGCCCGGGATCGGGCACTGGGTGGTCCCGCAGTCGCCCTGCGCCCAGAAGGTGCTGGCGTCCTTCCTCACCCGCCCGACCGCTCCCGACACCGACTGCGTGGCGGGGCTCAGGTGGGAACCGTTCACGATCACCCCGAAGTGACCGGGAGGAACGATGGCACTGCACCTGCGCATGACCTTGTCCCCGGCAGTGGACGTTCCCGGCAGGGCGAAGTCGTACGACGAGAAGGACGGCTCCTTCACCCCCATTCCTCTCCCTGGAACAGTACGGAGACGGGTCCGTTCAATCCAGCCCCGGAGAATTCGTCCGCTACGGCCGACAACTGCCGCACCGGTCGCATCGGTGGGACGGAACTGCTCGCCGGGGTCACGGAGGAAGCGGTGAGTGTGGGTGACGTCCTGCGCCGGCGTGGCATCGAAGAAGGGCGGTACGGGGCCGGGACCCTCCTCCTCCCCGACAGGACCGACCTGGTGCAAGCCTTGCCGACCTGCGGCCAGTGCCCGCCCGGAAGGCACCTTCCCGGGGGCCGCGCTGCGTCACGTTCGGCTCGGAGCGGTGAACGCTCTGGTCGCCCGCTCCGGTACCCGACCCGTCCCCGCAAGGGGCGTCAAGTGAACGTTGGCCCGCTCGGCAGCAGGGCGGTTTGAGTGGGCGATGCCATCCGCTGTCGTGCGGCGTAACCCGGCCCCTCGGCCGCGGGTGACCGGCCGAAAGGTGAACAAGCGCCAGGTGAACGGTTGATTCGATCGAATTCACCAGGAGGAGCCTTGAGCGACTTCCAGAATCCGGGCCGTCGCGACGAAAGCAGGACGGCGGCAGCGGTACACACCGTTCAGCCCGCGATCACCACGGTCACCGCAGCTACCAATTACGGCAAGGCCGAGACGCAGGCATGGGACCGGGTCCACCCAAGGTTCACCCACCGCTCCTCATGGCTCGACCGTGATGGTGAACTTCCCTTGGTGGAGGGTACGTTGTCGGGTTGAAGGTCGAGCGTCTGTCGAAGGACCGTGATGCCCCGCCGGTGTGGTTATGGTCTTCCAAGACCGGCGTCACTCCGGACGACGTGGACCGTTTCTGGCAGGCATTTCTCCGCCGCTTCGACCTGGAGCACACCTTCCGCTTCGCGCAACAGACCCTCGGCCGGACCACTCCGAAACATGGGCACGTGCCGAGTAGGCCCCTCCCCTCCCCTCTCCGGCTTCGGCGTGTACCGACGAGGCCCTGAGCGGGAAGCGGCAGGTGCCAACCCGGGACTGCGGGCGTGGCGCTCTCGCGCCTGCCCGGGGTCACCCAGCGCGCGTACCCGCCCGCGCAGCGAGCCGCCCCGGCGACCGGTAGCCGTATATCAGGGCCCGAGCAGAGCAGCCGTTCCCCACAGGCCGGCTCCCTGACGCAGTAGGAGGAGAACCTGCTGCTCATCAGGCCGGTGCGGCCCGGGAAGCCAGACCAGGACGACGCGGCCGGTCGCGTGCGCCATCGTGGTCCACGAGTCCGGCACGAGACCGGGAGGGGATCGGTAGAATTCGGCTCCGCGGTAGATGACGACCACAACGCTGTTCTCCACGTCCGCCGACCAGGACGGGACCGGCCGTAGAAGGTCCTCGACGACGCCGGTGAAGGGCGCGAGTCCCATTTTGGTGAGCTGCTCGTGGACCGACCGGTCGTCGCGGCCCTCACGTGTGAACACCAGGAGCGGTATGTCCCCCGCCGGTGTTCCGCGGAATCCGATCGCCTTGCACGCCCACGACGGTTCCTGGTTCATGCGTTGCCCTCATTCGACGGTAGGCCTCGCCGAAGCCCTGCTCAACTCACTGACGAGCCGTGCAACCGGGATCTGGGTCACGGCTTCGGCCGTCTCCGCGACGGAGCCTCCTCGCTCTTTTCATGGTGCGCCCGGGCCAGAGGCGGCGGCACGTGGGAGCGGGACGATGCACGGGTGGGTACGTGCGGGTGCGCGCTGGCGCCCGGGTGCGGAAGATGGGCACACACTGCCGTTTCCGTCCCCAGCACTGTCAGGAGCCGAGCGCCATGCTGGAGCACACACCTCACGAGGACCGTGCCGAGGTCACCTTCGTCCTTCCCGCGGACACGCCCCCGGGGCCGGTCAGCGTGGTGGGTGACTTCAACGACTGGCAGCCCGGCATCCACACCCTGCAGCCGCGTGAGGACGGAAAGCGGGCCGTGACGGTCACCCTGCCCAGGGAAGGGGCTCACACCTTCCGCTATCTGGCCGCCGGCGACTACTGGTTCAACGACGAAGCCGCCGACGATCAGGACGGCCCCAACAGCCGCCTGCGCACCTGAACGGAGCAGCGCCGCGTCACCTGTGGTCGCCGCGGAAGCGGCACGGTGCGAGCGTTACGGAGCCCGGGACGGTACTCATGCGACGGCCGGCCCTGCCGCCTCCGTGAGCGGCGGGGCCGACCGGCAGGCACCTGCGGCGCGGGCCGGTGCTCAGAGCCGGTTGCGTTCGTAGTACCGGCCGAGCCGCTCGCGGTAGGCGGCGTCCCCGCGATGTTCGCGCTTGTCGTATTCGGGGGCGTCCTTGACCCGGTCCCGGTCCAAACCGAGCAGGATCCTCTCCTGCTCCATGTCGACGCGCGCGACGGCCCGGCGGGCAGCAGGACCCCCCCTGTCGCTGGCCTCGACTTCGAATCCGACCAGGCGGAAGCCGGGCCTGTAATGCGACTCGTGGCTGTGCTCCCGCCTTGGCCTGCCCAGTGGTCTCCGGCTGCTCCGACGGCTGCCGCCGGAGCAGCCGGCCCCCTTGGGGCTGCCTGCCGTCACGGGTGGTCGGGCCGCTGCTCGCGGGGGGTGGGGCCACCCGTCTGGGACCGGCTTTCCTGATCCCCGCCCGCCTTCTTCGGGCTCTTCGGCTGAGCCGCCTTGAGGTGCCTGCTTTCCTGCGGGGTCGCGGCGCCCTTGCCGCTGCGCCGTGCCTCCGGCTGTTGTGCATCGCCCATGATCCCGGTCCTTTCGGAGTGCCCAGCGGGGCTCTCACCTACGGTTGAGTGGCCCCCATGCGCCCTGCTGCTGATGGATCTCCTCCTCCGCTTCCGTGATCGCCTACTGATCGACCCACCCGAGGGGTTCCACGTCCCGTACCAGAGGTTCGTTGTCGGGGCCCCGCCCGGCCTCGGTGCCGACCGGCAGCCAGGGCCTGACCCGGGCGTCCTTGACCCTCGGCAGGTGGGAGTAGTCGTAGAGGCGTCGTGCGGCCCACGTGCGCAGCGGCCGCTGTCCCCACCAGTCCTCGACGTCCATGGGGTTCGACGACGGCCCGGCATTTCGACGCCGGTGAGCTCGTCCCGGCTCGACGGCTCCCGCGAGAGATCGAGCTGCGGGCCCGTGGACCAGCGCACGTACTCGCCGGCGGGCGAGGTGCTCCGTCGGTTCGTCCAGCGACCCGATGACCGCAATCGACCAGTCCCGAACCCCGTTCATGTGAGGGCAGCTACCCAACTCCCGGCGAGTTAGCGGCATGGTTCAGGCAGAAACTGCCCATGCGCTTCAACGTGCTTGCGTTGGTGCATGTCATCCAAACGATGACAACCAGATGTCATCTGGAGGATGGCAAGCGATGGAGGGTGCATGAACGAGGCCGCCGAGCCGTCGGCGCCGGGCCCCTTCCTCGCCGCGGCCGCGGCGGGGAGTTGCCCGGACCATGATCGCTGCGGCCAGGCGGATGCCGGCGCCGGCCGCGACCTCGGAGGGACAGTGCGCGCCGCTGTGCATGCCGGACTCAGGTGTACTACGCAGTCCCGAATATCTATTAAGTACCCCGGTCGGGCGGGCCTGCCTGACGCCCCTCGCATGGGAAGCGACCCTCCGGCCCGGACAGTACGCCGTGAGCGGATTTGTCGGTGAGCGCGCCGTACGGTGTGCGATCGGGGTCCTGCGCGTAGGCGTGGACGGTCACGGTGAGCTGCGACCCCGGATCGCGGCGGATACGGTGCAGGCCCCTCACGTCCGGGGAGAAGCCCTGTCCCGCAACCACGCACTGCTCCATCGGTTCGTCGGCCAACCATGTGTGACGGATCCTGCCTCGGGCGACGTAAACGCCCTCGGGCTGGCGGTGAGCTCGAAATCCCGTGTCATAGCTGTCGTCGTTCCAGGCGATGGCCCAGGCGGTGAAACGGTCATCCGCGAACAGGGGCACGTACCTGGGCTGTGGCCCGTGCGCGCCCCCGTCCTCCAGGCGCGCTTCCCAGCACCCCAGGTCGCGTCCGAGTTCGGCGGCTACCGCGAGCAGGTACTCGGAGGAGCAGCAGTTCACAGGGCGCGCAATCGGTAGCATAAATCCGTCCATATGGGGCTGATTCCCCCCACGCATGCGCTCATGCCTCGCCCCCGAGAGTGCGAACCCGGACGCGTGGCACGAACGGCGGGGAACGGTGCCGTGCCAGCTGAGCTGTGGGTGCAGCGCCACGGGGTCGATGGACGTGTCCCACTCCGCCGCCCGCAAGAAGGGCGGCCAGGGACGAAGCGAAGCGCAGACGGGCGCTGTCCTGCGTCCGTACGGCGGTTGCACGCCGAGCCGGTGCCCGCCCAGAACGATGCGGCCCGTGAGGTGTGCCACCATCGACGAAGGCGCTGCCCCATAAGCCGTATGCCTTCAGGAGCACGGCCGTGGTGCCCACTGACGGGTCGGTCATGGGCCTGCGCGGTCCGCACTCGTTCCTCCATCGCGTCCGTCATCCGGGCGACGCGGCGAGGTGCGGTCTTCGTCCGTCGAACCGGATCTTCCCGCTCAGGCCGCACACGGAGGGCCGGGCCCACTGCTCGTCGCGCGCCGTAAGAGCGCGATCGTGGCCGGGGGCCCCAAGTCCGGGAAAGCGTGTCCATGACGCTTTCTCCTGCGCTGGTGGGTGGTGTCATTGCGAACCTGGCCACACAGGCGATCGGCATACCGAGCGGCCCGCAACCGAAGGCCGATCAAGCGTTCAACGGAGTGCCCCGGCGACCGTCACAGCTCTCCGGGATCCTGCCGTTCCAGAGGGCGCAGTGCCGGGCCTTGCACGACTTCACCGTCAACGCCGAAGCGAGAGCCGTGGCACGGGCACTCCCACGTGCGTTCGGCGTTGTTGAAGGCCAAGACGCATCCAAGGTGGGTGCAGACCGCGGACACGGCATGCAGTTCGCCCTGGTCGTCGCGGTGCACGGCGCACGGTTTGCCACCTGCCCGGACCACGGTTCCCTCACCCGGCCGCAAGTCCCGGACGGGGCCCATCGTCCCATCGGCGAAAGTGTCGAGGCGGTCCTTGACGAAGTGTTTCCCGGTGTCCCACTGAGCCTTGAGGAACGTAGGTGCGGACTGCACGGCGGAGCCGAAACGCCCGGGATCGTAGAGGCCGGCCCACCGTTGGGGCGTGCCGCGGACGAGGGAGGCGAGGAGCGCCCCGGCCATGACCCCGCCGGTCATCCCCCAGCCGGCGAAGCCGGTCGCGACGTACACGTTCTCGCCGCCCGTAGGAAGTCTGCCCACCAGCGGCACGGTGTCTGTGGAGCTGTTGTCCTGCGCCGCCCACCGATGGGAGATCCTCACCTCGGGGAAGTGCTGCTCGGTCCAGGCCTCCAGCCGGGCGTACTGCTCATCGTCACCGGCGAGGCGTTCACCCCCGGCACGGGTGAAGACGCCGCGGCCGGCGTACGCACCGCCGCGGGCGAAGGGGTGCCGGCCCGGCGTGCCGTCCTGGCCGACGTGTCGGCCCCCGCACTGTACGGCTCCCGGGTCGCCAGGGAGCACCCCGCATGAAGCATCGGTATCGGGGAAGGTGCCTGCTGAGCCGCCCGACTGCGGAAGCGGGTAGGGGACACGGCAGCGCTGGATGAGGAACGGTGGCCGCAATGGAGCGGAGACAGCCCGGGAGCCTCGCGGCGAGCAGCTCGCCGGCGGTCAGCGGGCCAACGGAGCCAACGGACGAGAGCCGGCTCCCGGATCACCGCGGCGGCCGCCGGCCATGAGCTCCCAGTGACCATCACTGCGCCGGGCGCCGTGCCCGGAGACGACGCTCTGGCCGAACTGGCGGAGTGGGTGCGTATCGCATCCGTCTCCTCCGACCCGGATAGGGCCCAAGACGTACGCCGGTCCGCCCGCTGGCTCGTCGAGGCACTGCGCCGCACCGGCTTCCCGCGCGCCGAAGTCTGGGAAACGGAAGGCCTGCCGGCCGTCTGTGCCTCCTGGCCGGCGGCCGATCCCGGTGCGCCGGTCCTGCTCGTCTACAGCCACCATGACGTGCACGCCGTCGATCCTTCCGAATGGCAGGTCACCGAGCCGTTTTCCCCGCTCCTGCGGGACGGTCGACTCCACGGGCGCGGGGCGTCCGACGCAAAGGGTCAGGTCATGAGCCACTTGTGGGCCCTGCGCACGCACCTTGCGCAGCGCACCGCCCCGGCCGTGACGGTGAAGTACCTCATCGAAGGCGAGGAGGAAGTCGGCTCGGTGCACCTGGCCGAACTGTTGTCGGAGCGCGCCGATGACCTGAACGCCGACGTCGTGATGGTGTCCGACTCGATGCTCTGGTCCTTGGACGATCCCACCGTGTGCGCCGCGGTGCGCGGGTCGGTCACCGCCACCCTCACCATCCGCGGCGCCGAGCGCGACCTCCACAGCGGCGCCGTATCCGGCGCCGCTGGTAACGCCGCGGTCGAAATGTGCCGCCTGGTGGACCTGCTCGGTGACGCCACGGGCCGCGTGGCCCTGCCCGATTTCTACGACGCGGTGGCCACCCCAGGCCCCAACCTGCGCGCCGGCGTCGGCTCCGTCCCTTTCGACCTGCCGAGCTGGCAGGCTGAGACCGGTACGTTCGGCGCCCCCGGAGAAGCGGGGTTCACGGTCCCCGAGCGCCTGTGGACCCGCCCTTCCGCCGAGGTCGCCCGCCTTGCGGCCGGCCGCACCGACGCGCCCGCACTCGGCCTCATACCGGCGGAAGCCAGTGCCGACCTGCTCTTCCGGCTCGTACCCGACCAGCGGGCCGACCAGGTCGCCGACCAGCTGCGCGCCTGGCTGGCCCGGCACCGGAGGCCGGGTTTCACCTACGAACTGGAAATCTCCTCCACCATCTCGGACCCCTACCGGACGCCCCCGGACGCCCCGGCGCTCGCGGCTCTCACCCGAGCCGTCAGTGATGCCTACGGAGCTCCGGCCCGGCACATCGGCAATGGAGGTGCGGCTCCCGGCGCGCAGCTCGCCAGTGCCTTTAACGCGCCCGTGCTGTTCTTCGGGACGGGACTTCCCGCAGACCGCTGGCACGGCCCGGACGAACGGGTCGAGATCCAGGCGCTTCGCCTCGGAGTCAGCACGCTGGCCCAGTTCCTCGACGAACTGTCAACCGGCGACACGCCAACCCGCCAGAAGGCGTGACGCCGGCGCGGACTCCGGCTCGCGCCGGTGGCCCGGAACGGTTCGCAGCGGTGGTACGTGCCCTGCGCCGAGCGGGCCAGGCGCGTGGTCGTCACGGCGGGCGCGGGCGAGGGGGCGCCGGCGCGGCGCGAGACGAGCGACGCCGGACTGCCACCGGGGGCAGTGGTCGGCGGCTCCCGTGACGTGCCCTTCCACGAGCTCTGCGCAGTGGTGGCCGGTGCGCGCTGTGTCCCGGCCGGCGACACGGGTCTGGCACACCACGCGATGGCCCGCCCCCTCCCCGACGGCTGCGCCCCTGGACCGACCCCTCCGGCGTTCAGACCCGGCCCCCCCGGGTGGTGCTGTGGTCACACGCTCGTCAGGATTTGCGGTGACAGGGTTTTGATCAAGGTGTTGGTCCACCGCATCTGCCGTAGCGTGCGCGGGTGGCAGAAGGAGGCCAGCTCGACCAGCCGGTCGTCCTTCGCAGCCTGCCCGGCCTGGGCCAGCATCTCCCAGTACAGCGAGTTTCCGGCGGCGGCCAGGTGCAACTCCCGTAGGTCGTGCAGCAGGAGCAGGCCGGGTTCCGGCCGACGGCCGACGGCCTCGGCCGACTTTTCACGGAGCGTCGACACGAGACCGGGAGCGGACTTCTCCGGCGGACCGTCGAGGTCCAGTTCGTAGTGGCGGCCCGTCTCGGCCACCCGCCGGCAGTGGTCGTTCGACCACAGGACGAGGTCTTGGGCCACGTGGTGGACCTCGTGCTCGGTGTGGTGGCGTTCTGCCGCGGTGGACAGTTGCTTCGCCAGGCTGCGCTCGCCGTGGTGCAGGGCGCGGAGCGTGAGGGTGATGCCGTTCATCGTGCGCTTCCCGGGCTGTTGTCGGCGTCCGGTTCGCGGACTTCGAGGACATGGGCGGCGGGGCCGCCCTCGGTGGCGGGCACCGCGAGCGCTGGCACGGGCGCGGATGCGGTGGTGGTGGGTGCGGCAGAAGGCCTGCCGTCCGCCCGTTCCACGAGGGCGATGGCTGCGGCAGCGGTCTTGAACAGGGGTTGCTTCGATACCGGGTCCCAGTCGGTGATCGTGGTCTCGTTGGCCGCCCGGCCCGGTGTGGAGGCGTCCGGGCCGCAGCCGGAGGGGGCGTCCCAGTAGCCGTAGTGGAAGGGGACGAACAGCAGCCCGGGCCGGATGCCCGTGACGCGCAGTCGTCCTCTCAGGGAGCCGCGCGGGGTGGTGACGTCGACCAAGTCACCTTCGCCCAGTCCTTCGGCGGCCGCATCGGCGGCGGAGATCTCCACCCATACATCGGGTGCCGCGGCGTTGAGCTGCGGTGTGCGCCCTGTCTTGGTGCGGGTGTGGAAGTGGTACAGGGTGCGGCCGGTCGTCAGCTGGAACGGGTGGTCGCCGCCGGGCTCCTCGTGCGGCGGCAGGTACTCGGCGGCCTTGAGCACGGCCTTGCCGTCCGGGTTGAGGGACCGGTATTCGGCCACCGAGACGGAGGCACCGGTGACGAGGTCCTTGCCGTACGTCTCGCAGGCATCGGGGTGGGCCCAGGCGATGCCGTCGCCGTACAACCGGTCGGTGCCCTCCGGGGCCTGCGCGTTGCACGGCCACTGGATGCCGCTGGCACCGCGCAGCTTTCCGTAGGCCAGGCCGGTGTAGTCGCAGGGCCGGCCGGCGCTGCAACGTTTCCACGCCTCGAAAGCCGACTCCGGGTCTCGCCAGGTGACCAGCGGTCCACCGTCCTTGTCGCGAAAGTCCATGCGGCGGGCGTAGTCGAGGAAGATGTCGAGGTCCGGTTTCGCCTCGCCCGGCGGCTCCACGGCCCGGTCCGACAGATGGACGGTGCGGTCGGCGTTGGTGAAGGTGCCGGTCTTCTCGCCCCAGGTCGCCCCGGGCAGGACGACGTCGGCGAGCTGCGCGGTCTCGGTGAGGAACAGGTCCTGCACGACGGTGAAGAGCCGTTCCTGGCCCAGGATGGAGCGGATGCGGGACAGCTCCGGGAGGGATACGGCGGGATTGGTGCCGCTGATCCAGAGCATCCGCAAGGAACCCTGCTCGGCGTAGCGGAACATCTGCATGGCGTGGGTGGGCGGGGCGTAGTGCGGGATCGACTTCGGATCGACGTTCCACACCTTCGCCAAGTCGGCCACGTGGGCCTCGTTCTCCCAGTTGCGAAAGCCGGGCAGATCGCCGTTGGCGCCGCATTCACGGGTGTTCTGGGCGGTCGGCTGACCGTTCATCTGAAGCACGCCGGCGCCCGGCCGGCCCAGCATGCCCCGGACGAGGTGCAGGTTGTTGATCTGCACGGCGGCGGCGGTGGCCTGGTGGGACTGGTAGACGCCTTGGAGGGCCGTGGACAGGAACTTGTCGGCCGTGCCGAGCAGCTCGGCCGCCTCCCTGATCTTCGCCGCGGGCACGTCGCAGATGTCGGCCGCCCACTCGGGTGTGCAGGGTGCGACCGTCTTCGCGAGCTCCTCGAACCCCACGGTCCGGGCCTCGACGTATTCGTGGTCCACGCGGCCGGTGCGGATGATCTCGTGCAGGAGCGCATTGAGCAGGGCTACGTTCGTTCCGCCGCGCGGTGCCAGGTGCACGGCGGCCCGGCGGGCAACCTGGGTCGGGCGGGGGTCCACACAGATCAGGCATGGCGGATCGGAGCCGTCGAGCCGGTCGAGGATGCGCATCCACTGCACGGGCTGCGTTTCGGCGATGTTGTGGCCGAACAGGGCAATGACGTCGGCGTGGTCGATGTCGTCGTAACTGCCGGGCTGTCCGTCACAGCCGAAGGACTCCTTGAGGGCCTCCGCCGCCGTTGAGGTGCACAGGCGCGTGTTGCCGTCCAGGTGATTGGTACCGATGCCGGCCCGGGCCAGAACGGCGAGCGTGTAGTACTCCTCCAGGAAGAGCTGGCCGCTGGTGTAGAAGCCGATCGAGCCGGGACCGCGTTCCTGCAGCAGTGCGCGGGAGCGGGAGACGACCAAGTCCATCGCGGTGTCCCAGTCCGTCTCGACCAGCCGCCCGCCCTGACGCACCAGTGGTCTGGTGAGCCGGTCGGGGGAGGCGTTGGCTTGCCAGCCGAACGCGTCCTTCGGGCCGAGCCGGCCGCGGTTGACCCGGTCCACCACCCGGCCGCGTACGCCGACCATGGCGCCGTCCCGCACGGCGATGTCCATGGCGTCACCGTCCGAGTGCAGGATCGACGCGGTCTGCACCCATCGTTCGACGTCGTCCGGACCCACACCCTCGGCCAGGTACGTGTCCAGGCGCGCGGGCCACGGCTGGTGCCGTCCGTATGGCGTACGGCCGCCCCAAGGCTCCGCGATCCGGTCCACCCAGTTGCCCATGCTGCCTCCCGCGGCCATCGGGGCGGGTGTCCGCCGCGCCGGCCGCTCATCCGTGCCCGGAGACCTTCTCGCGGGCTCCGCTTCCATGCGGGTACTGGCCCGCAGTCACCTGTGGGACGTCCTCGGACCGGCCGAGCGCTCGCGGGTCGGGCCGGCCGAGGCCGGCCCCCGTGACCCATTCACCGCCTCAGCCTTCGACGCCGGTGGAGGTGTGGGCGGTGCCTACCGGCTTGGACTCCGGCGATCCTCGCTGGCGCAGGTAGACGGACAGGATGACCATGGCGGCCACGGCCAGGAGTTCCGATTGCCAGTTCTGCAGTGTCCTGTTCCAGAAGTCCGGTGAGGCCAGGTAGGCGCCCCAGCCGATGGGGTCCTGGAGTTGTCGTAGTTGCTGCTCGTCATAGGCGGCCACGCCCGTGATGGACTGGGCCAGCCAGGAGAGGACGAACAGGCCGCCCATGACGAGGCCCAGCGAGCGGGAGTACACCAGTTGCCGCCAGTCCTTCGTGCCGGCCCAGCGCGGTGAGTCCTTCCCGGCGTGATCGCCCATGCGCTGCTCGTGATCGGACTCGGAACCGATCTTGTGGAGCTCCTTCGATTCCGGTGAGCCCCGCTGGACGAGCCAGACGGTGCCGAAGATGAACAGGAAGAACTGCAGGAACTCCGACTGCCAGTTCTCCGTGACGTCCACGGCGAAGTCCGAGGACGTCATGTACTCGCCCAGGCTGATCCGCTGGAGGCCGTCGTCGGTGAGCTGAGCGTTGAAGTCGGCGTGCCCGGCCAGCGCCTGCCCGAGCAGAACCAGCAGGAACGCCGTACCAAAGGCGAGAGTCAGGCTGTTGTCCCGCCAGAAGCTCCCGTGCTCCTGGCCCCCCTGTCGACTTCCGCTCATCGGTGCATCGCTCCGATCGCGATGAAGTAGCCCAGCCCGCCCACGATCACGACCAGGCAGGCAACGAAGAGTCCTCGCATGCTCATCCGCCCTTCACGACGCACCGGTAGGGCTTGTCCTCCAGCGGGGTGCAGCCTGCCGCCACGACCCGCCATCCACCGGTGAACTGCGACAGGAACAGCGTCTCGCCGTCGGCGCGGACCAGAGCCTGCCGCCCGTAGACCTCGGCGCCGTTCACCGCTCCCGACACCGGCAGCTCCTGCCCCTCCAGCGCCTTCGCGCACGCTTGCTTCTCGTCCTCCTCCAACTGCGCGCGGGTCTCAGGCGCCAGCAGGTCGCACGCCGTCCCGTAGTTCCGGGAGGCGAGCGCCTGCTCGAAGGCGCGGCCGGCATCCCGGGCACCGTCCACGCGCGCCCCGGACGCCCCGCAGCCCGTCAGGAACACTGCGAGCATCCCTGCCAGGGCCACGGCACCGGCCGCTTTCAAAGCCGCATCGCGGGAGCCGGCTGTTGGTGTCATCGGCTGCCGGCGCTGGGAGTGGCCAGCGGATCCCGTGGTGCCTTCGGCTTCTCGGCTTCCAGTCGCTCACCGAGTTCGGTGAGCCGGTTTCGTCCCATGGCCTTGCGGACGTCGGGGAACCATTCCTTCTCTTCTTCCTCGACGTGGTGGCGGACGTTCTCCATCAGGACGCTCATCTTCGCCTTGAACCGTTCGTCGGCCGCGTCCATGCCCTTGAGCTCGGACAGCATCCACACGACCGCGTGGTGCTCCTCGATGCTCTCCAGAATGTGGTCGGTGGTGTCCGGCGCGGCCTCGCGGGCGGCGGGGTAGAAGATCTGCTCCTCGATCCAGGCGTGGACGGTCAGCTCCTCTACGACCTGGTCGGCGATCCTCCGGCGTTCGTCCGTGTCCTCGTCCCCGGTCTTCTCGAACTGCTTGAACAGCTTCTCGACGGTCTTGTGGTCGTCACGCAGAAGCACGATCGCGTCCATGGATATCCTCCCGGTATGTGGATTACGGGACAAACGCCCAGGTTTCCCTACCCTGAGCGACCGATCTTTGCCGCGTAGTCGGGCCGATGTCGCCCAAATGGGCCAACGCAGCCGTCTCACCACTGAGCCGGGCAGCGGTATCGAAGCCCGTTCCCCGGGCGATGAGACCGGCCATTTCGTCGAGCGACCGGATCGTCGGCATACGCACGGTGTGATGCACGACGCGCGCATACCCCGCTTATGGATGCACACTCCGAAGCCGGCGCCGGGGCGGCTACCGCATGACACCGCGAGTCAAGCGGCACGGCTGATCGTGGTGCGCGCGGGGCGGCACCGCAGGTGCTGCGCGAACCTGGTCTCGCCACGGTATGGCGCCCGCGGGCACCTCGCCCACGGGAGGCGGCCGCGCTCGTGGCTGGCACGCCGGGGCCTGGCCGCGAATCGAGCGAACATGTTCCGGGCATGGACATGGACCAAGCATGTGGCTGGTGCTTCCCGAGCCGGCCCGCTCTCGCCGAGTGTCCCGCGAGCCTCGTACCGAATCGCGGCGTTGTTGGTGAGAATGCCTCGGCCTGCGGGTGCTGGGTCGGCTGGCAGCGCCAACCGCAGCAGCTCATGGCACAGATCGCCGGCATCCCGGGGACAGGGCCTTCCCACGGGAAACCGCTACGTGCTGGCCGGCTTCCGACACCTCATGGGTGAACGCGCCTCCACCCCGGCGCCTCGACACGCCCGCGACCCGCTGACGGAACGGGGCGGCGGGGCGGCCCGGGTGGTGTGCGCGGCTCCAGCGACCCGTACGCATGGCGCCGGGTCACGACTGTGGCGTTCGCGACGCCAGGCCTCCGTGACGACGCGCCTCCCTGGCCACCCCGGTGAGTCCTCGATGAGGGTCAGTCGACGGAAAGGGCCTGAAGGAGGTCGCCGACCTGGGGGTCGGGCAGGGCACGGGCGACGTCGGCCTGGGCGACGATGCCCACGAGTCGGTGGCCGTCGATGACGGGCAGGCGCCGTACCTGGTGGTCGGCCATGGTGCGCATGATCTCGGAAGCGTCGTCGTCGGCTCCGATGGTGACCGCTTCGCCTTGGGCGAGTTCTCCGGCCTTGCACACGGCGGGGTCCTTGCCGGCTCCGAGGACCTTCACGACGATGTCGCGGTCGGTCAGCATGCCCTTGAGCTTGTCGTCGGTGCCGCAGATCGGCAGTGCTCCGACGCCCATCTGCGTCATCTTCTTCGCGGCCTCAAGGACCGTCTCCTCGGCGCCGATGCACTCCGCGCCCTCTGTCATGATCTCGCGAGCCGTGGTCATCCGGCCGCTCCTCTCGGTAGGTGTCGTCCTGCGTGCTCTTGCCCTTGCAAAGGCAGGTGGGCGGGCACTGCTCGGCCGCCCGCCCACCAGGGGTTCGACTCAGGTGCGCAGACGGCTGTTGGCGCCGTCGTGGCCGTCGGCCTGGTCCTCGTCGAACCAGTAGTCGCCGGCGGCCAGGTAGCGGAAGGAGTGCACGCTCTTGCCGGGCAGGGCTACGGTGACCGCGCGGGTACCGTCTTCGCGGGGCACCAGGGTGTGGGTGCCGGGCTGCCAGTCGTTGAAGTCACCGACCACGCTGACCGGGCCGGGAGGCGTATCGGCGGGCAGGATGAAGGTGACCTGGGTGCGGTCCTTGAGCTGTCTGCGTTCCAGCACGGAGTCTCCTCGCGGCAGGGGCGGATCGTCGCGGGCCATCCTCCATCCGGCGGCGCTCGGCGAGGGACGGACACGCCAAGGGAGGTCACCTTCATGGCCCTGCACCCGGCCGAAGTGCGTACATACCGGCCCTGCTGGTGCCGCGTGGAGCCCGGTGAGGCGGCTGCTCCGGGCGGCTACGACGAACTCCAAAGCTTGCGGCACACGTCCGGCCTGCTCGGCGGCCACCGAGTGGCGCTCATGTCGAGGGCGCCGGCCGGTCATGTACTTCGTTGGGCGTTCAGCGCGTCAGTAATCACCGGCTGGCTCGGGGTTCTCCCTCTACGGGTGTGGCCGAGGCGGTCAGCCAGCGAGCCCCACCTGGGACAACAAGCCACCGCCACCCAGTATGGAAGTGCGTGATCACGGCTAATGCGAAGACCAGCTGGGCCGCACAGAGCGCCAGGTTGCCAGCAGACGCAGCACCGGATGCGGTCTCCTGCGGAAAACCTCCGCGAACCAGGTCTTCTCCACTGTCCCCACCCCTCATTCAGCCCGGGGTCACCCCGGACGACAGGGAAACAGCAGCGGCGACGTACTCGAGCAGGCTCTGACCATCCGGTCACGCGTGCCCCCGGTGTTTGTTGCCGGTCGACGGGGAACACGGGCTTGCGAGGTGATCGACTATGCCGAGACGGGGCAAAGCATGCGATCGGGTGTGGGCGGCCGTTACCGGGAGAATCGAGTACGTACGGCGTGCGGCTCGTGGCTCTGGAAGTGAGCGGGACGATCTGACCCTGGTCGCCAAATCGGTGGTCGCGGCGATGGCCGCGTGGGTGATCGCCCGCTATCTGCTGCCGCCGACCGTTTCCACGTTCGCACCGTTCACCGCGCTGGTCGCCCTGCAGGCCACGGTGTATCGCTCGGTGCGCGACTGCGTCCAGTACCTGGTGGCGATGGCCGCGGGAGCCGCACTCGCAGCCTCCCTGGCCGCGGCGGTGGGGATCCACGGGTGGACATTCGGGCTCCTCACTCTGATCGCGCTCTGCCTGGGAAGGATCGAACGGTTCGGCCGGCAGGGCACCCAGATCGCCATTATCGGCTTCTTCGCGTTCTCCTCCGGGCAGGGACGCATCGACTACATCGGCTACCTGGCCGCCTCAGTGACCGTCGGCGCGCTGTGCGGCCTCAGCGCCCACCTTGTCCTCGCACCGGCCCGTCACGTCCACCACCGGCAGCAGGCCGTCGCGGACCTGTACGCGGCGATGAGCCGACGCCTCGACGACCTGGCCGAGATCCTCGAGGGAAACGACTCCGACACTGAATGCGTCCGGCACTGGCGCCGCGACTGGCGCAAGCTCGCCGCCGAATGCGAACGCATCCAAGACGCCATCGATACGGAGATCGAAAACAGCCGCCTCCACCCCCGCCACGGCATCACCAGCGCCGACACGGCGCTGTCCCGCGCCCGCGGCGCCGCCACCGTCGCCGAACGCACCATGGACCACCTCCGGTCCCTGACCCGCACCCTGGACTATGCCCTGGACAGCGGAGAGATCCAGAACCTTCCCCCATGCTTCCGGACTGCCTCCAGCTCGCTGCTGCGAAGAGCGGCCACCACGATGCAGGAGATCGGCCAGACTTCCCGCACCGATTCCGGACACCTGGACGTCCTGATCGACGACGCCACGGCAGAGCTCGACCGCGTCGAGCAGCAGGAGCGAGCGGCTGCCGAAGCCACACCGACAGTGCACACCCTCCAGGGAACCCTCCTCACGGACATCGGCCGCCTTTTGGCCGAACTCCGTTCGGGCCACAAAGCCCTTACCCAGACACCCTGACCGAAGGCGTAAGCCTGAGGGCGCCCTTCTCGCGCCATGACACGAACTCGACCGCCTCGCGCAGGTGCAGCACCCGTGCTCAGCGACCGGCGGCCGGTGCGTGGCGGACCGGCCACGCCGGCTTCGGGAGCCCGGGCGCGCGGCGCCTGTGGGCTTCGAAGGCGAGCCAGGCGGCTCCTGAGGCGACCGTAGTGAGGAACGGGAGCGCCCAAGCGGCCAGTTGCCAGACGGCCGCGACGTCCAGGGTGCTCACCAGCGCCGCCGCCGGAGCGGCGGCAAGGGTCAGCAGCAGCGTGATCCTGGCCCAGAGCGGCAGCCTGCGGCTCACCGCGGCGGTCGCGAGGCCCAGGCCCACGCTCGCCGTGAGGATCACGGCCAGAGCCACAAGGGCGACGGCGACGGCGACCATCAGGGCGAGGAGTAGCAGGATCAGGCCCATGTCGCGCCCACCTCCGGTCTCGTAGCGACCCGTCGCGAGGGCAGGCGGATCCGACTCCGCTGCTCCGGCAGGTTTACCGGAAGCCATACTGTCAGAGGCATTGAACACGTTCAACACTGCCCTCCGTGTCACCCGTAAACCTGGTGGCGGCGGCGGGGTCCGGCGGCGGGGGCGTGGCGCGATCCCAGGATGCAGTACCGGTAGGCCACCGAGGCCGACGGCGTGGTCGGCTGCGTCTGCATCTCGGCCCCGGACTCCTACCTCGGACACCAGGGGGCGAGTAGCTGGCGGGTAGCTGCCCGGCTCCTCCGTGCGTCGACGTTCACCCCTGGCACGGGTTGCCCTCGCTGCCGACCTGCGAAAGCGCTCTGGCGAGCGAGTGCCGGATCCGCGGATGGCTCAACAGCCAGAAGGACAATGATCAACCTGGTTCCCTGCCGCAGCAGGGGAGGTGGGTTGTGTCGAGGTCTTCACGCTCTGCGCGCGCGGTCTCTCGCCATCACCTCGACTGTGCCGAACGCGGCCGTAACCGCCTCGACAGTTTCGACAGCACCTCGGCCTTAGTGGAGCGGAGTCGCGCGGTGCTGGGCTACGAGTACACCTGCCACCAGCGGTCCGCCTCAGCACGAGCCACTTCGGCGTCGTACTGGCTCGCGTCGAAGTGGAGCTCAGGCGGCGGGTAGGGCATGGCGCTGTGGCCCACTTCCCACGGAACTTTCCAGTCCGACCACTGCACGATCTCCCCGAAGCGCTGCACGGCCACGGTCAGGAAGCCGCAGCATCCACCGGTGCACTCCGGTTCCCCCAGCTCCAGGCGGCGCGCCTCACCGGTCGCCTGGAGAGGGCTGGGCCGGCCGGACGGCAGCGCAACGGCCGCGTAAGGTCCTCGGCCGCCTTCGCCGACGGCGTCTTCGACCACATCCTCACCATTGACCCAGAACCGCAATTGGGCAGGAAACCGTGGCCCCGGCGGCAACACCCTGATCTCTAGACGATCGAACATCAGACCACCCTACGGGGACGTGCTGACGCCGGCGCGCCGCCCGACCGACGTCGACCTCCACTTGCCGACGGAAGGGTCCACAAGGTGCCTCCCGTTCTCGGGTTCTGTGCCCGGCCGAACATGTGACGTTTGAGCATCTTGATTCGGTTGACGTGCCCTTCGACGACGCCTGAGCTCCAGGGCAGGGTGAGGCCGGCGATGACCGCATCGCGGTCACGATCGATACCCGCGGCGAGTGTGTGGAGGCTGGGGAGGTCGTCTCGCCGGACCGCATCGAGCCACTGTGGCAGCCGTTCGCCCTGGCGCTCGCTGAGCATCTGGCCGAAGGAGCGGACGTGGCCGGTGAGGGCGTCCAGTTCAGGGCAGTGGACCAGAACCGCTTTGAGCCGAAGGTGCTCCGTCTCATTGAGGGTCTCCGGCCGGCGAAGGATCCATCCGGCGACGACGCGGGGTGACGGTGGCCGAGCTGTGACGGGGCCCGGCGAGAGCCGCTTCTCCCGGAATTGGGAGCGAACCCGCTGGTAGCTGCCCTGATGGCCGAGCGGCACGATCTCCTCTCACACCGTCCAGGCGTTCGTGCAGCCCTGGTTCCAGCGGTCATCCAGGTAGGGCCTGAAGGCGTCGAGCTTGGACGGCCGGCCCTGCCACTGCCCGTGGAATAGGTCCTCCGGGGTGGCTGCATCGGCCAAGAGTTTGACGGTCCGGGAGGTCATCCGAAGTCCTCGTGGCGGCCGACCGGTCGGTGCTCTTCTTCGGCTCCGCGCTCGACCTCGGCGCCGCCCTGATCGACTTCCGGGCCGGCAGGCGCACACCCGTGGAGTGGTTCCGGTAGCGGGAGACGTGCGGGGGCGGCTGCTGAGAGCCGCGCTCAGGTCGGGTAGCCGATCGACGCGATGGTGTCACCGAGCTGCGCAGTGTCACGGCGGGGTTCAGGGCAGCCACCGCATCCGGCGTGAGAGGCCACAGCTGGTACACATCGACTGTTCCAGGTCCACCGGCCTGCCGTAGTAACTCCGGGCCCATGCCGGGTAGTTCTCCAGCGTTCCCTCGACCAGGCGGCGAAAAAGCCAGTCGGATCCGTCCGGAACGGAACGGCCGCCGTCGAGATCGACCTCTCCTGTCCGCCACTGCTCGTCAGCGGTCTCCCGCCACAGGCACACGGTGATGTGCGGGACCTTCTCCAGCCGAAAGGCCGGATCCTCGACGCATGACCGGAACACCTCCGGGACTGTGTCGACCACACCGGGCCACGGCGCCCCGTCGCCCGCGTACGGGCTCATCGTCGACTCGTGGTCGAACCGCGGATGTACGCTCCGCCGAGGGTCGACCGCGACCGCCTACCGAAGGTCCAGGAGTTCGATCTGCAGGAGCGCCAGGCGTCTGCCCACCGCGTGTGCTCGGACTCCCCGAGGACGGGGGGTGCGTGTGCGCCGACATCCTGCGGTCCACGGTCCGAGCGGCCGTCCACTCGTGTGCCTGCCGCCGGGCGCGGGCGTCCCTGCGCCTCAGTCACCGTGCTCTGTGCCTTGCAGCCCTCACTTCGAAGGGCTGAATCTTAGAGGGCGGCGGATCGATTCCGGAGGGGATTCCCGATGCTCCCGCACTCCTGGCGGCGGGTGGGTAGCGTCTGCGGTCATCACTCGGCCGGAGCATGAAGGCGGCCGGGGTCGTCGAGAACAGAGGGAGCGAGCACTAATGCTGACTGTTGAGACGTCTCTGAAGGAGGCGATGACCTCGATCGAGGGGAGCGTGGCGGCCGCACTGGTCGACTACACGAGTGGCATGGCGCTGGGAACGCTGGGTGGGGGCAAGGACCTCGATCTGACGGTGGCGGCGGCGGGGAACACCGACGTGATCCGGGCGAAGGTCCGCACGATGGAGATGCTGGGCCTCAAGGACGACATCGAGGATGTGCTGATCACCCTCGGCAGCCAGTACCACCTCCTCCGGCTGATCAGGGGCCGCGGGGGCAACGGCCTGTTCCTGTACATCGTGCTGGACAAGGGCCGGGCTAACCTCGCGATGGCCCGGCACCAGCTCAGGCGTATCGAGGCGGAACTGGAGCTGTAAGGGCATCCTGTTTCCCGGCTCTCGTATGCCCAGAAGTTGAAAGAATCTTCAACTCGGCACATTTGAATGTGACCAGCCAAGGGCAGGCCGGAGCCGGGAGGCGGGAGGATGGCGGGAGCAGCGGATCGAAGATCCGGCAGTTTGGGCCGACGGGCCTCGGAACGGTCGAACCCGGGTGGGAGTGTTGTCGTGCAGGTACCGCTGTACCAGGCCAAGGCGGAGTTCTTCCGCATGCTCGGACACCCCGTCCGGATTCGAGTACTGGAACTGCTCCAGAACGGCCCTGTACCTGTACGCGCACTCCTGAACGAGATCGAGATCGAACCGTCCAACCTCTCCCAGCAGCTCGCAGTACTGCGCCGCTCCGGCATTGTGGTCTCCATTCGTGAAGGCTCCACCGTCAGCTACGCTCTCGCCGGCGGCGACGTGGCAGAACTCCTGCGCGCCGCACGGCGCATCCTCACCTCACTGATAGCCGGACAGAGCGAGCTGCTCGCCGAACTCCGGCACACCGACGCCTCCGTGCAAACGGGTCCGCCCGCACTGTGACGGTCCGGCCCGCAAGGATCCGCCTCTGGGTTTGCCTGGGTGCTCTTGTGTCCGGAGCCCCGGCGGCCCCGCGTTCGGCATCACCGAGGCGCGGCTCGGGCTCGGCGGCGTCCTGCACACCTGACCAGGCCCCAAGTAGCCGCGCCGGAGCCGGCCACCCCGCAGGAGGCGAAGCTGGCTCAAGGCTCGTACGCGTACTGCCCGGCGGGTCGGCTCTCCAAGTCACCGCGTCACCAGGGGGATGGTCAGGGCCGGGCGTGAACTGCACCCCAGGCCCGGCATCCAAGTAGGGCAAGGGGGCACGCCATCAGCGAAGGGGGACCGGGCTCACCGACGCAATGTGGAGAGCTGGGGTGACGGAATTCTTGCTTGCGGAGCCCGGCCACTGGCTTGGTGATGCGGGCCACCGGGTGCGTCTACCGCTTGGCCGCGGAGGGCGAGGGCGGCGAGGTCTTCCTTCGTCCGGTCGACGTAGCCCTTCTCCTCGACCATGTCGATCATGTTGATCCTCCCGCATGCCCCGTCAGCAGCCCCCGCTGGTCGGGGCATCTTTCATGCGGAGGGGTGCTTGGGGAGTGCCTGGCAGAGCACCGGGACTGCGAAGCCTCGTACCCGACCGCACTGGTTGTTGGACCCTTCCGGGTGTGCGCGCGTGCGCGGGCGGGGCAGGGTCGCGGACGGTGTCCAGCCGGTCTGTCGGCGAGGACGTGCGGTCCGGCGGAGATCCGGGGCGGGGCAGAGTCGGATCGAGGCGACGGTGAGGCTGCCGAGACGTAGCCGCGCTCGTCGAACCTCGTGGCCACGGCCCGGGAGTGATAAGCAAGGCCAGGGGACGGCGTCCGCCCTCACCGCGAGGTGGATCTTGCAGGTCAGGTTGCCCCGGGAGCGTTCGAGTCCCTTGTCGGACGGTGCTGCCGGGAGCATGCGTCTTTTCCGGCACTCGTGGCAGTTTCCTACCAGCGCCGGCGGGGCGGAACACACCGCGGCCGTCAGCAGCGCCGACAAGGCCGACTTCGTGAGAGGGCTGGGCGCCGACGAGGTTGTCCCGTACAAGCTGCCGACTGGGCGCCCCCTGCGACGTCATTTTCGACGGCGTGGGCGGTGAACCAGCTGTGCGGGTTCGGCCGCGCCCCTGGTGCGGGGACCAGTGGGAGAGGGGTGCCCTGCGCCTGCGGGGCTGCTGCCGGAGGAGCGGGTCCACCGGCTTCGCCGTGAGGCTCTCGGCAAGCCGCACCGGCTAGACTTGCAGAGATATGCAATTTACTAGTTCTGGATTCGGTGGACGGGGGTCGCAGCGTGGCCGGGTTCGAGGAAGCGGCGCTGGAACGGGTCCGCATGGCGCGGTCTCGGCTCCAGGCTGCACAGGCGGCTGACGATGCCTTCGAGGAGGCGCAGGCCGCGGAGGAGCTGGAGGACGCGCTGCGCGTGGCCAACGATCACGGCGTGGCCGCCGGCGACGAAGGCAGCCGGTGAACCGGACGGTGCCAGCGGCGTGTCCGAGGCGTCCGTGATGGCCCGGCACCCCAGCGGGCAGCCGGCCGTCCAGGTGCGCGAGCACACCTGGACGGTACCGCTGGTTCCGGGCTCGGTTCGAGCTGCACGCGAGCGCACCGAGCGCTCCCTGGTCCGCTTCGGCCCGGAGAGTACCTCCGCTCTGTTCGGGGCAGTGCTGCTCGTGGTCAGCGAGCTCGTGACCAACGCTGTCCGCCACGCCCAGCGCTCCCCGGACGCCGAGGTCACTCTCCACATGAGCGACCACATGCTCGCGGTCGCCGTCGCGGACCTGGACCCGCGCCCTGTCACGCCGGCCGACGCTGCCCGGACTCCGGGGCAGGGGTTGCGCACGGTTGCCGACCTGGCTCGTACCTTCGGCGGAGACGTCCGGATCGAGCCCGCCTTCGGTGGCCTCGGCAAGACGGTCGTCGTCCGCTTCGTCCTGCCGGAAGGGACACCGTGACCAGCAGCGACCAAGGGGCCGGGCGCCTGTATGAGATCACCTATCTCGGCACCGGCCCTGACCCGGCTGTCCGTACGGTCGAGGCCGGGGAGGTCGCGGCCGTCGTCGAGCACGCCGACGAGCACGGCATGCAGGTCCTGGTCCGCCCCTACACCCGCCCGCACGATCAATCCGAGACAGAGGCACGCCATGACGGATGACACCTCCGCCGAGTCGGCGGCGGCTCACGAGAAGTGGAAGGAGAAGGGCGTCGCAATGCGTGCCTTCTTCTACATCTTCGGCACGCATGTATTCGCCGGATTCATCTGGCTGCTGTTCTACCTGGGCCAACACGCCCAGAAGTGAGCCCCCCGCGCCACGAGAGCGCCGCGGGCCCCCACACGCATGCAACAGCGATCTCGACGAGCTGCTCTCCAACCGGGAGAAGCTGAATCAGGGCCTGGAACTGATGATGGACAGCCCGGCCGTCGAGTGGGGCCTGACCATCGACCGGGTGGAGATCAAGGACGTCTCCCTCCCGGAGGCAATGAAGCGGTCGGTGGCGCGGCAGGCCGAGGCCGACCGTGAACGCGGTGCCAGGATCATCAACGCCGATGCCGAACTCCAGGCGTCCGAGAAGCAGGGCGCGGCCGTCTCCCGGGGTCAGAAGCGCGTTGAACCCGCACTGAGGGAGGACGGCCGCCGTATGTGGGGCGCGGGCCGGGTGCGGTCGCGCCGTGATGTGCCGGCTTAGGTGTGGCGGCCGGCTCGGAGGTCCGCCAGGATTTCGGCCTGGCCCTCCAGGACGTCGGAGAGGATGCCGCGGGCGACCCGCATGAGCTCGGCGATCTCGGGGTGGGTGAGTGTGTAGTACACGTTCGAGCCCTCCCGGCGGGTGACCACCAGGTTGGCCTTGCGTAGGACGGCCAGCTGCTGGGAGAGACTCGCGGCCTCCACCCCGACCTCCGGCAGCATCTCGGCTACCGCGTGCTCGCGTACGGACAGGAGCTCCAGGACGCGGATGCGCACGGGGTGTCCCAGAGTCTTGAAGAACTCCGCCTTCAGCTGGTACAGCGGTGTGCGCACTTGGGTACCCCTGCTGTGACTGCCCATGTCATCCACCCGGAACCGTTTCGTTCGTAGGGGCTCCGCTCGCCCCTCTTCGCACCTTGTGACCTCCACAATTGCAGATCCCTGCAACTCGCGGGACCCGGCGGGGCACCTTTGTGACGTTCGGACCCCAAGAGCGTGGGTCCTTCGCCGGTCAGGCCTTCTTGAGGAACTCGGTCTTCAGGACCAGACCCTTGACCTTCTTGGTGTTGCACTCGACCTCGCCCGGCCGGGAGGTGAGGCGGATGTTCTTGACCAGGGTGCCGCGCTTGAGGGTCTCGGAGGTGCCCTTGACCTTCAGGTCCTTGATCAAGCTGACCGAGTCCCCGTCCTCCAGGGCGGTGCCGTTGGAGTCCTTGAAGACGATGTCGCTCATGGTGCAGGTGTCCTTCGTCGTTCTCGTGGACGGTGGTGCCGGTCTCAGGTGTGGGCGGGTTCCTCAGGGGACTGCGGCGTGAGCCAGCCACCGGTGGTCCACTGCTTGACCGCGCCGTGGGCGCCGTGGGCAGCCAGGGCGGCGGCGAGGTCGCAGTGGACCGGGACGGGCGGACAAGTCGCGTCGGGGACGAGCGAGCCGTCCGCGGGTATCGCGGCGAGCTCGAGTTGGCGCCCGCTCTCGCCGAGGCGACGGGCGGCCTGCGCCACCGCGATCTGCCCGCCGGCCGACCAGCCCAACAGCCCGGTCAGGTCGAGGATGACTGGTCCGGCACCCCGCGCGAGCGCCCAGCCGATCGCGCCGGCGAACCGGTCGGTCGCGTCCGCACCGAGATACCCGGCCAGGGACAGCACCCCCAGGTCCAGACGGGTCGTGTAGCGCCATTCGATCGTCATTGTCAGCTCCTCGGTTTCACAGGGGAAAGGTGATCCAGATGGCCTTGCCACGACCGTCCGCATCCGCCCGTACGACAGCGGTGCCGCCGAGCTCCATCGCCATTTCCACCACCATGGCCAGGCCGCTGCCCGGGGCGGTGGCGAGCGCCCCGAACAGGGCGGGCTGGTAGGGGTGGCGGTCGTGGACGGCGAAGGCGAACGCCTCCGGCCCGTGGGCGTAGGTCACGGTGATCATCGGGGAGGACGCGGCGGCGTGGCGGACGGCGTTGGTGACCAGCTCGGCCACGATCAGCAGGGCCGGCCCGACGCTCGGATGGCGAAGGCCCACCCCGCACTCGACGAGGACGAGCTCGGTGGTCTCCCGGGCGATGCGGACGGCCGAGCCCATGGCCGGCACGTCCAGCACGTGCCGGTAGGGCATCGCCGGGGCTTGGACCCTCACTGGCCCGCCCCCGTTACTGTGCGGGCCAGACGGAACCCGGACACCGAATGCGGGTGCAGGCGCAGCAAGGTGTCGTGGGGGCCGTGGGTCCAGCCGGGCAGGGTGCGCCGGTAGTGGGCGGCCTCGTCCGGGTTGGCGATGACGTCGGCCGGGCCGTGGGCGCTGACGGTCCAGCCAGTACCGGCTGGGCTGTGGATCTCATCCACCTGATAGGTCAGCAGCGCCCTGCCGGGGATGGCGGCGGCCTGCACGGGGGCCCGGACGACGAGGCGTCCGTACTCCATCACGTGTGCGGCGGGGCGGACGATGGCCACCTCCCGCTGGATGTAGACGAGTCGGCCCTGGGCGGGGCCTTCGAGGAGCCACAGGGACTCAGTGCCGGAGACCTCGATCATGCGGAGGTCGGCGGGGACGTTCATCGTGCAGCCTTCCGAATACGGTGCGGTCGGTGCTTGAGCGGTAGCAGACCCGCCTGCTCCAGGTGCTTGCGGGCTCCGGCGATCGCCTCCGGGGTGGTTGTGTACTCGCGGCCCTCCAGACGCAGCAGCTCCAGGGCTCCCACGGCGTCCAGGGCCTGGCGCTGGCCGGGCCGGATACCGGAGGTCATCACTGCGATGCCACGCCGGTTCAGCTTCTCGACGGCGTCCTTCAGGACGAGGGCGCCGGTGGCGTCCAGGGTGGTCACTCTCGCCATGCGCAGGATGACCACCTTCACGTCGGCGACCTCGGAGAGTTCCAGGAGGAAGCGGTGGGCGCCGGCGAAGAAGAGGGGGCCGTCGATGCGGTAGGCCACGATGTGCTCCGCCAGCAGGGCGTGTTCTTCGTCGCTGTGCTCGCCGGGTACATCCGGGCGAAAGTCGACCTGCTCCATCCGGGCCTGACTCGCCACCGCCTTCAACGCGAGTGCGCCAGCGACGACGAGGCCGATGATCACCGCGTACACGAGGTCGAGAACCAGGGTGGCAGCGGCGGTCAGGACGAGGACGACCGCATCCGAGCGGGTCGCCTTCGCCATCGCACGCAGCGAGCCGACCTCCACCATGCGGATCGCCGTCGCCAGCAGCACCCCTGCGAGCGCCGCGAGGGGGATCTTCGAGACCAGCGGGGCGGCGGCGAACACGATCACCGCCAGCACTGCGGCGTGGGTGAGCGCGGCCAGCCGGGAGGAGGCTCCCGTACGGACGTTGACTGCAGTGCGGGCAATCGCGGCGGTGGCCGGGACGCCGCCGAACATCGGGGCCACCAGGTTGGCGATGCCCTGTCCGAACAGCTCCTTGTCCGGGTCGTGTTGCTGCCCCACCGTCATCCCGTCCGCCACGGTCGCCGACAGCAGGGACTCCAGCGCGGCGAGCGCCGCGACCGCGACCGCCGGAGCCAGCAGCGAGCCGAACGCGGAGACGTCGAGGAAGGCGAGGGAGGGCGCGGGCAGCCCGGGAGGCAGGTCGCCGATCGGGGCTGCAGCGTTGAGGTGGAAGAGCTGGGCCATCACGGTTGTGGCGATGACCGCGGCGATCGAGAACGGGACCGTCGGCTTCCACCGGGCACCGGCCAGCATCACCGCCGCCACACCCACGGACAGGCCGATCGCCGTCCAGTTCGGGAAGGCAACGAACTCCACAACGGCCCGCCCTGCCACGAGCAGGACCTTCTCGCCCTCCGGCTTGTCGACCCCGAGCGCATTGGGTATCTGCTGGAGGCCAATCACGCACGCGATCCCCAGGGTGAAGCCCTCCACGACCGGCGCCGGCACGTACCGCATGTACTGCCCGGCCCGCAGCAGGGCGAGGCCGACCAGGAGGACACCGGCCATCAAGGCCACGGTGAGGACGCCGCCGGGTCCGTACTGCGCGACGATCGGCACCAGGACCACGGTCATCGCCCCGGTCGGACCGGACACCTGGAGATTCGAACCGCCGAACAAGGCGGCGAGCGCACCTGCGACCACGGCGGTGGCCAGCCCCGCCTCCGCGCCCAGGCCCGAGGAGACCCCGAATCCGAGGGCGAGGGGAAGGGCGACGATGGCCACGGTGAGGCCGGCCAGCAGGTTCCGGCGGGGGCTTCTGGCCATGACCGCGTAGTCGGCCCTTGCGGGCAGGACTGAGCGGACCCGGCCCAGCACTGCCGTCAGCGCAGTATCCACGGTCACGGGGCCGGGGCCTCGGACTCGCGCAGTTCCTCCAGCAGCACGCTCTGCCCCGTCAGGACCTGGGACAGGATCCGCCGCGCCGCCAGCATCAGCTGGGCGACGTCCCCGCCCGCCAGCTCGTAGACGACCGTCGCGCCGTTACGGGTCGAGGTGACGATCCCGGAGCGGCGCAGGACCGCGAGCTGCTGGGACAGGGCGGACGGCTCGACCTCGATCGCGCACAGCAGGTCCCGTACCGGCATCGGACCGTCCTGCAGCAGCTCCAGGACCCTTATGCGCACCGGGTGTCCGAGCATCCTGAAGAACTCGGCCTTGGCCTGGTACAGCGGAACCGGCACGGTCTCGCACCCTTCTTCACCACCCCGAGCGGGGCAACACGCCTGGTCCTGTGCCCGCGGCTACCTACGGACACAGCCATCACAGCATCTATGAAATTGCATATTTCTGCAATTCAAAGATGCTGCTACCCGGCTTCGGTCGCGACTGCATGGTTGCCCCCCGGAGATCGGGCCGGGCTGCACAGCCCTCACCCTGGTCCTGGTCCCCGCCGGCGATGACCTGTCCGCACGGGAACGCACGCCCCGCCATGGTGCCCTCGACCTTCAGCTCGGTTTCCTCACCGAGGGCCACGGGATCCGGGTCGGTGTCCTCTGCGGACAGCAGGCGCATGACGTCGCCCTGTAGATCCGCCGCGTTCTTGGCCGTCTCGGCCGGCAAACGCTCCAGCGGCATCAGGTGGCTCGCCGAGAGCAGACCGGCCAGCATGCGCTGCCCCCGAGTGTCGCGGTCCTGGTCGTTCACAGCAGCACTCCCGCTTTCGGCCCGAGCCGACACGTGGCAGATTCTGTGGCGGTACGTCGTAGCGCAGACGGGCGAGGCGGACGCTGAGTGCAGGTGGACCGCGTCCACGACGTGCTCACGGGCCGGCGCAAGGAAGGCTGATCGGCGACTGCCGAGGGCTTGGGCGACGGCGACCGTGTCGGATCCCGCCACGTTGTGCCGTATCGCCGGGGCGGCCGGTCCGGACCGACGTATTCCGCCGAGCTCGCTCGCGGACCGCAGTCATCACTATCGGCCGGTTACGAATCTTCCGGCGGAAGAAGAGGCGCACCCCTACCGGCCCGTGGGTCACGCCGATCACCGCTCAAGCCCGCACTTCGTCCGCGTCCAGGAGGCGGGCCGCCGCCTCGACGGTCGGGGGCAGTGGACGCCGGGAGCGCAGCGCCGCCGGAAGCCGCTTGAGCATTCCCAGCAGCGCCTGGCGGGCTTCCGGGTCGCGCGGGGCCTCGGCCGCGAGTCGGCGGGTGTGCTCCACCGCGACGCCCACCGGGCGGCGCAGCCAGGCGGTGAGGGCGGCGTTGCGGCGCTGGACCGCGGCCCGGCCGGGTCTCACCCCACCGATCGGCCGGTGCACGGCCACCACGTCCGGAACGTGGCACACGCCCCATCCGTACGCGGTCAGGTCGTATGCGAGCAGGGTCTCCTCGCCTCCGAGGAACAGGATGGGGTGGTAGCCGCCGGCTTGGCGGTAGGCGTCCCGTCGCGCGACGGCAGCGCAGGCGAGGAATCCGAGCACCTGTGGCCCGGGCAGATCGACGGCGTGGACGAGCGGGGAGGCGGCGAGCAGGCCGTTCAGTGGATCGGGGTCGCCATCGGGACCAACGCGGATGGAGGCGGCGAGCAGTCCGAGGCGCGCATGCCGGTCCAGCAGGTCCGCCGCGCGCGCCAGGGATCCCGCCTCCCACCAGGAATCGTCGTCGCTGAACGCCACGTACGGCGTACGGGCGTGGCGTACACCCAGATTCCGGCCCGGAGCGCCGAGGTTGCGGCCGGGCGCCAGAACGGTGACCTCCGGCCGTAGCCGCGCGACGGCTTCCGGGGTCCCGTCGGTCGACGCGTTGTCGACGACGATCACAGGGGGCCGCTCGGGAAGCGTTGCCAGCCGGTCGAGGGTGTGCAGCAGCTGGTCGCGGCGGTTGTGGGTGATGACGACAACGGTGGTGCGGGGATCGGGGTTCACGGCCGGGCCACCTCGAGTGGGGTCGACGGGATGATGCGCGAGGCCCACGGGAGGCCCGGTCGGGTCGGTCACGGGGCTCCGTGGGGTCCGTACGGAGAAATGCCGGTCAGGGCGGTCAGGCGCCGGGGATCGGAGCGGCCGCCGGTCAGATGGCCGAGTCCGGTTCCTCGCCCTCGACGATGTGCATGGCGGCCTCCTCTGCGCTCTCCGCGCCCCCGTCGGTGCCCTCGTCCCAGGCGATCAGCTCCTTGGTGGTGTCGGTACGGGCGCCCTCGTCCGGTGCCCTCAGTCGCCCGGCGCGGTCCGTCCCCACCTCGGTGTCGATCAGTTCTCCCTGCCCGCCGGGCAGGTCTCCCAGACCGTCCCCTTCGGGCTCCGCCACGTCCGGGACCTCCTGGGACAGCCTTTCGTCCAGGGTTTCGCCGGCATTCTGCTCCTCCGCCGTCGTGCCGTATTTGGTGACGCCCAACGGCTTCTCGGGAGGGGAGTAGCCCTCGTCCAACATGTCGTCGTAGGTGCGCTCGTCCACGGCGTTCTGGAGGTCCAAGGGCGCCGCGTCCTCCTGCTCCTCATTGGTGCCTGTCGGTTGGTAGGCGTCGTCCGCCATCTGGTTCTCACTCATCAGGCGTTCCTTTCGCCATGACTGTCGGACGCCCGGGGGAGGGGCTGCGGGGATCGCGCGCCGAGGTGCGTGATCGCGGTGTCCAGCGGCGACGCCAAGGCGTGGAGGTCCGCTCGGTCGGTGGGCCGGACGGCAGCGTCGCGGCCAGATCAGGGCCGGAGACGTTTCGTCGGCCCCGGAGTACGCCTCGCCTCCGATGCCAGCCGGTCCGACGGGACGTCCTCCGTACAGCCCTGCAACACCACGAGCGAGTGGTTCTCGCCCGCTTGATCGAGGAGGGCGCGGACCTGTGCGCGTGTGACTGCCGCGGCCTCCCTCTCACCGGCTCCCGGAGCCGGAGTCGGTTTCCGAGTCGTTCTCGGCCTCTTCCTCGGATGCGGCTTCCACACCGGCCAGGGGCTCCCCGCTGCCGGTGCCGGCCTGGTGGTGACCCTCCCGGGCGCTTGCCGTACCGGGCACGGTGCGCTCCCGCGCCTGGCTCTCCGAGCCGGAGTGGGCTCCCGGTTCCTCGCTGTTCCGGGCGCGCTCGTACGCGTTCTGCCGCTCGGCGTCCGGTGTGTGCTCGGTCATCTCGCTGCCCTCCTGTCTCGATGACTTCCGGGGGCGGCTGCCCGCGAAAGGGCAGGCGAAACAGCCGTGGGCGCCGGGGTAGGCGGCGGCTCTCCCGCAGGTGCCGACGGTCCGGCGAAGGGGGAGGCGCCGGCCCGCTCAGGAAGGTTCTTTGCCCCGTCCGCTCATCGCGTCGCGGAGTCGGTCGACGAGCCCGACCCCCGGGGCCAGGAGCTTGTTGGCCGGCGGCGTGTCCGGGGCGGACGGGTGCGGACGCGTGGGCGCCGTCTTCTTGGCCTGGCGCACCTTGTCACCGAGGTTCTCCAAAATTTCCTTGGAACACGCCTCCTTGAGACGAGGGAACAGATTGTTCTCTTCGTCGTTCACGTGGCTGCGGATCTGCGTCATCAGCTTCGTGATGAGTTCGTCGAACCGGGGGTGATCGGCGTCGCATCCCTCGAGTTCCTTCATGATGCGTTCCGCCGCGGCGTGATCTTCCAGTTCCTTGTCGGCGATGCCGTCGCCGTTCGGAACGTGCTTTCGCACGGCGGGATACAGGTACGCCTCTTCGGCTACCGAATGCCGGACGAGTTCCATGGTGGCCTGGTCGGCGTACATCTTCCTGCGAGCGTCACCGGAGGGGGTCTCCTCGATGTTCGCGAAAAGTTCCTCGACCTCCTCGTGGTCGGTCATCAATTCCGCGATCACGTCACCGCCGTGTCCCATGGGGAGCGCCTTTCTCTGCGAGGGTGTGCTGGCCACCCCAGTGAATCGCGCGACGAGCACAGAGCGCGGTTCCGCTCCACTCAGCGTGTCGGGCGCTTGCTCTTTGTGGCCTCCCCCGGGATCGGGCGGTCGGCCACGTCCGCGACCTGTTCACGGCAGGACGCACAGGGCCGATCTGCGAGTGCCGAGCGCATTGGAGACGGTGAGCCGGGCAGACGCAGCTCATACCGCCCCGCCAGGGGGCGGCTGCTCGGGCCACGAATGGACCTCATCGGAGTTGTCATGGACCACTCTCATGCACCAGTACTGGAGGCTCGGGAGGACTTCCGGCGCCGAGGCGACATCGCGTATGGCCCGCCGGTCACGAGCAGGGGCGCGGCGTGGACCCCAGAGTTGCCGACGTTGTGGGACCCCGACGTTTTCCGGGCGGACGTGCTGACACTCAACGGGCTGGACGACCGGCGGCAGTCGGAGGGCGTACTGAGCCAGGCCCAGGATCCGACGGCAGACGCCGTGGGTGCGGAGAAGGCGTTCTTCTCGACGCGGAAGCCCGCAAAAAGCTGCTGCTGTCGCGCATCGCGCACAAGCCCGTGATCGCGGCGGTGGTGGTGAGCGACGTGGAGCCGATCCGGGTGCACGTTGCTGATCACGCCCACCGATCGAGGCACGTGCGCCGAGCGCCCCTTCCGAAGACCGCCTTCTGCACGTCGTCGGGATGTTCGCCAGAGAGGCGGGGTCTTCGGCGCTTGGCGGGATATCCGGCGCCCTTGAGGGCCTTCTGCAGGCCTATGGGGCTGGGCTTCGCCATGATGGTCTCCTTGCTCCGATCGTTATTTCTTGCGCCCCGGTTCCCGCTTTTTGCCGCTGCCCCTGAATCCGCTTCCGATTCACGGCCAGGGGTCACATTCCCGGGGGCTGCCCAACACGACTACACGGACGCTCCGGCCCAGGGGGGAGCGGGTCGTCCTGTGCCCCCCATGCCTCTGACGGGCCATCAGGTAGGTCGGCATATGATCAGCATCAGTCCCCAAGCGTCCAAAGTGGCTGACCGATTGGACGCCTGGTTGGCGGCGTCACGAGAGCCTGGTTCGCATGCAAGTGCAGGCAAGGAGCCTTCTCGTCAGTGGGGTTCGATGTTCCTAATACTCTTCGATCTGACGCGTGCCGATGTACAGTGCAGAACGCCCTTGACCTGCAGAAAGCTGGCAGGGAGCCGTCTTCTAGGAGTTCACAATGCTGCGCACCATGTTCAAGTCCAAGATCCACCGGGCCACCGTCACCCAGGCCGACCTGCACTACGTCGGCTCCGTGACCGTCGACGCCGATCTGCTGGACGCGGCCGACCTGCTGCCCGGGGAGCTCGTCCACATCGTGGACATCACCAACGGGGCGCGGCTGGAGACCTACGTCATCGAGGGGGAGCGCGGGTCCGGGGTCATCGGGATCAACGGCGCCGCCGCGCACCTGGTGCACCCCGGGGACCTGGTCATCCTCATCAGCTATGCGCAGGTCGAGGACGCCGAGGCGCGGGTGCTCAAGCCCCGCGTCGTGCACGTGGACGGTGACAACCGGATCGTCGAGCTGGGTGCGGACGCCTCCGCCCCGGTACCGGGTACGGATCAGCAGCGCAGCCCGCACGCCGTGGCCGTCTGAGGGGAGCAGGGGATCATGTCGATCGAGTACGGGGACGACCGTGAAGCGGGACGGCTGCTCGCCGTCGAGGACGGGGCGGTGGTCGGCCACATCGCGTACTTCGTGCTCGCCGAAGCGCCGCACGCCCTGGTCGCGGTGCACACCGTCGTCGAGCAGGGCCACGAGGGCCGCGGCATCGCGGGCGGGCTGGTGAAGACCTTCTACGGGATCGCCGCCGCCGAAGGGGTGCCCGTGGTGCCGCTCTGCCCGTACGCGGCGAGCTGGGCCGCCAAGCATCCCGACGAGGCGCCCGAGCCGGCCGCCGAGGTCGTGCTGGCGGCCAAGGTGCAGTTGGCCTCGGACACCCGCCTCGGGTGACCGACCTGCTGCTGCTGCACACCTCACCCGTGCACGTCCCGGTCTTCGACGCCCTGCGCGACCGGAACCATCCGGGGGCCGTGCTGCGGCACCTGGTCGCGCCGGAGCTGCTGGAGCGGGCCCGCACGGAAGGGCCGGAGTCGGTGGCTCCGGCCCTGCGGGGGCTGCTCGCCGAAGCAGGCGCCGGGGCAGGCGCTGTGCTGGTGACGTGTTCCACCATCGGGGCGACCGCGGAGTCCCTGGCTCCAGCGCTCGGCGTCCCGGTGCTGCGGGTGGACCGGCCGATGGCGGCCGCCGCAGTGCGCGCGGGCGCGCGGATCGCCGTACTGGCCGCCGTGGAATCGACGCTCTCCCCCACCGGGGAGCTGCTGGTCGAGGAGGCCGGTGAGCGGCCCGTGTCCATCCGTACGCACCTGGTCGCCGGGGCCTGGGAGCGCTTCGAGGCGGGTGACACGGCCGGGTACCTCGCCCGCGTGGCCGAGGTCGCCGGCTCCGTCACCGAAGCGGACGTCATCGTGCTGGCCCAGGCCTCTATGGCCGGAGCCGCGGACCTGGTCACGGGCACGGTCCCGGTCCTCTCCAGCCCGGCTCCGGGCCTGGCCGCGGGCCTGGCGATGCGTTCGGCCCCGTAGGGCAGGCATACCCGCCGCAATCGCGGGAAAGTGGGCCCTATGGTGCGAAAGCAAGACGCAGAAGAGACGCAGCCGCCCGTCCCGGGCCCCGACCCCGTCCCGGATCCCAGCCCGTTCCCCGACCCCGAGCCCATGCCGCGGCCCGTGCCGCCCGTGCCCGGCCCGGTGCCCGAGCCGGACCCGATCCCGCCGCCGCCGGGGCCCGCGCCGATCCCCCAGCCCGGGCCCCTGAGCCGACCCGACCCTACGAGCTGACTTCGGAGCGGTCGCCGCTCCAGAGGGTGTGGAACGAGCCCTCGCGGTCGGTCCGCCGGTAGGTGTGCGCCCCGAAGAAGTCCCGCTGCCCCTGGGTGAGGGCCGCGGGGAGCCGTTCCGCGCGCAGCGCGTCGTAGTAGGCCAGTGAGGCCGAGAACGCCGGGACCGGGACGCCCTGGCGCACCGCCTCCACCAGGACGGACCGCCAGCCCTCCTGATCCGCCGCGATCTCCTCGGCGAACCGCTCGTCCGCCAGCAGGCTCGGCAGCTCGGGCCGGGCGTCGTAGGCCGCCCGGATCCGGTCAAGGAACGCGGCCCGGATGATGCAGCCGCCCCGCCACAACGAGGCCACCGCGCCCAGGTCCACGTTCCAGCCGTACTCCTCGCTGCCGGCCCGGATCTGGTGGAAGCCCTGGGTGTACGAGACGATCTTCGACGCGTACAGCGCCTGCTCCACCTGCGCGGCGAAGGCCTCCGCCGCCTCCGGCGCGAGCGCGGCGGCCGTCGGCCCCGCGAGCCCGCGCGCGGCCTTGCGCAGGTCCGCGTGGCCGGAGACGGCGCGGGCGAAGACCGCCTCGGCGATCCCCGACACCGGTACACCGAGGTCGAGGGCGATCTGCACGGTCCAGCGGCCGGTGCCCTTCTGCTCGGCGGCGTCGGCCACGATGTCGACGAACGCCTGCCCGGTCTCGGCGTCCGTGTGCGCCAGCACCTCCGCCGTGATCTCGATCAGGTACGAGTCCAGGCGCCCGCGGTTCCACTCCCGGAAGGTCTCCGCGATCTTCGCGGGGGAGTAGCCCGCGACCTCGCGCAGCAGGTGGTAGGCCTCGGCGATGAGCTGCATGTCGGCGTACTCGATGCCGTTGTGCACCATCTTGACGAAGTGTCCGGCGCCGTCGGGACCGATGTGCGAGGTGCACGGCGTCCCGTCGGCGGCCTTCGCCGCGATCTTCTCCAACAGCGGGCCGAGGGAGGCGTACGACTCCGTCGAGCCGCCCGGCATGATGCTGGGGCCGAGCAGCGCGCCCTCCTCGCCCCCGGAGATGCCCACCCCCACGAAGTGAATGCCCTGCTCGCGCAGTTCCCGCTCCCGGCGCCGGGTGTCCTCGAAGTGCGCGTTGCCGCCGTCGATGATGACGTCGCCCTCCTCCAGGAGCGGGGCGAACTCGCGGATCACGGCATCGGTCGGCTCGCCGGCCTTCACCATGATGACGATGCGGCGGGGGCGCTCCAGCGCGTCGACGAACTCCTTCGCCGACTCGGCCGTCACGAAGGTGCCCTCGTGCCCGAATTCCTCCACCAACGCCGTGGTCTTGGTGGCGGTGCGGTTGTGGACGGCCACGGTGAATCCGTTGCGGGCGAAGTTGCGTGCGAGGTTGCTGCCCATCACCGCGAGTCCGGTGACGCCGATCTGGGCTGTGCTGGTGCTCATCGTTGCGCTCCTGCGTGCTTCGGTGTGCCTTCGGTGGGCGGGGAGCACCGACGCTACCCCGACCCGGACCGGAACGGATCTCCTGGCCGTCGAGACACGGTCAAGTTCCCTTGGCATGCGCCCCGTTGCGCCTCTTGTCATGCCCTGATCGCGACGTTAAGTTGTGCGGTTCCTGATGTCTTCGATGGGGGCTCCCATGGGTGTACGGGGCCGGCACCGCCGGTATCAGCCGAGCAGCATCAACCGGGCCTCGCTGGCCGTCACCGCCGGCGGCGCAGGAATCGCGCTCCCGCTCATGGGCGCCGGCGTCGCCCACGCGGCCTCCGTCGACACCTGGAACAAGGTCGCGGCCTGCGAGTCGACGAACAACTGGCGCATCAACACCGGCAACGGCTACTACGGCGGCCTCCAGTTCAGCCAGAGCACCTGGCGGGCCTTCGGCGGCACCGCCTACGCCCCGCGCGCCGACCTGGCCACCAAGGACCAGCAGATAGCGGTGGCGGAGAAGGTGCTCGGGGGGCAGGGGCCCGGCGCCTGGCCCCAGTGCGGGAAGCAGGCCGGGCTCACGCGCAGCGGACCGGCGCCGGCCGTCACCCCGCAGGCCCCGGCCCCGTCCCGGCCCACGGCGCAGGCCCGGCCCGAGGCCCAGGCCCAGCCCCAGACCCAGCGTCAGGTGCAGGTACCGGCGCAGGGGACCGGGCCCCGGCCGACGGGCACCTCCGTCCTGCCGAACCCGTACGTCGTGGCGCCGGGCGACTCGCTCTCCGCGATCGCCACCGACCAGCGCGTCGAGGGCGGCTGGCAGGCGCTGTACGAGACCAACCGATCCACCGTCGGGGACAACCCGAACCTGATCTTCCCGGGCCAGCGGCTCACCCTGCGCGTCACCACGGCGCCGGCCACACCGCCGCCGCCCCGCCAGGACCCGGAGAAGCCGCCGCGCACCGCCGACCCGGTGAAGCCCGTGGAGCCGGCCGCAGAGAAGCCCGCCGAGAAGCCCGCACCGAAACCGGTCGAGAAGCCTGCACCGAAGCCGGCCGAGAAGCCCGCGTCGCAGCCCGCCTCAGCGCAGCAGAAGCCGGATGCGGGCGGCTTCTCCGCCCCCGTCGACGCCGCTCTCGGCACCGCCTACCGCGTCTCGGGATCCTCCTGGTCCAGCGGCTACCACACGGGCGTCGACTTCCCGGTGGCGACCGGTACCACCGTCAAGTCGGTCGGACCCGGCCAGATCGTCTCCGCCGGCTGGGCCGGGGCGTACGGCTACCAGGTCGTCATCCGGCACACCGACGGCCGGTACTCCCAGTACGCGCACCTCTCCGCCCTCGGGGTCAAGGCCGGCCAGCAGGTCTCCGGCGGCCAGCGCATCGGCCGCTCCGGCTCGACCGGCAACACCACCGGCCCGCACCTGCACTTCGAGATGCGCACGGGACCCGGCTACGGCTCCGACATCGACCCGCTGAAGTACCTCCGCAGCAACGGGGTCCGCATCTGACCCGCGCACGTGCGAGGGCACGACGGTGAGCAGGACAAGGCCGGCCGCCGCGAGGGCGGCGCTGGCCACGGCCGCCGTCGCGCCCGCGGTCCCGTACCGGAAGCCCTCGTCGAACAGCGTGATGCCGACCGTCGCCGCCACCACCGGGTTGACCACCGTCACGGTGGCCAGCGGCGCGGTCAGCCCCGCGCCGCGGTAGGCCGCCTGCGACAGCAGCAGCCCGCCGGCCGCCAGGACCGCGATCGCCGCGAGATCGGGCCGCAGGCCGGGCAGTGCGCCCGGCCCGAAAGCCTCGGCCACCGACTTGGTGAACACCGAGGCCATGCCGAAGGCCGTACCGGCGGCCGCGGCCAGCAGCACGCTGTGCACCACCGCGCGGCGCATCCGGTGCGCCGCAAGGAACAGCACCAGCACCACCCCTGCGGTCACCACGAGCAGCACGCCGCGCTCGGCGCCCGCCAGCGCCTGCTGCGCCCGTCCGCTCCCCCCGGTCAGCGCGAGCAGCCCGGCCAGGCCGACCGTGGCCAGCACCGCCCCGCGCCAGGCGGCCGCGCCCGCCCGGCGCCGTACGAACACGGCGGCCATCGGCAGGGCGAAGACGATGGTGAGCGCGCCGAGCGGCTGCACCAGGCTCAGCGGTCCGTACGCGAGGGCCACCACGTGCAGCAGCGCGCCGAGGCCGTTCAGCCCCACCGCCACCCACCAGACACCCCGGCGCAGCGGCGCGTACCGGCGGTCCGGCGTGCTCGCCGCGACCCGTTCCTGGACGATCGCGCCGCCCGCGTACGCCAAGGCGGACACGAGGCACAGCAGGACCGACAGCGCCAGTGCACTCATAAGGTCCACAATGCCCGACCCATCTGCGCTATTCCTCCGTCCACAGGTGGTGATCAGTCATACTCCCGGCGTAGTACGGGAGTACGCAGCGTGGCTCTGGCGGCAGCGGAAAGCGACCTCTACGGTGCCCCGGAGTCACCGCGGCACCGCGTACGGTGACGCTCCGCGTGCGGTGGGTGAGGGTGCCGGGATCGGGTTTGGCTCCGGGCGCGCGCGATCCGTACAGTTGCCCTTTTGAGGACTTCCGCAGCAGGCGGATGCGGACGAGTGATCAAGGAACGGCAGCGGCAATGACGGTGACCGAAGACAGCCAGGACTACGGGCACGCCTACGGGCCCGGTATCGACCCCGACCGGCTGGCACTCTGCCTCAGCGTGCTCGACGAGCTGGACAAGCTCGATGTCGACCACCCCGACGCGATCACCGTACGCCGTGCCACCGCCGGCCTCTACCGCACGGTCAAGCAGCGCCGCCGCCAGGAGCGCCGCGCCGCCAAGACCGCCAACGACAAGGCCGTCACCGAGGCCACCGCCACCGGCTCCGCCGAGCGCATCGACGACGAGACCGAGGGCATCCTGCCCTCCTCGGTCACGGAGGCCGGCCGGATCGCCGGGATACTCCAGCGCCCGCGCTCCTGCTACGTCTGCAAGACGCGGTACGTCGAGGTCGACTACTTCTACCACCAGCTCTGCCAGCCGTGCGCCGTCGAGAACCGGACCAGGCGGGAGGCCCGGGCCGACCTGACCGGCAAGCGCGCGCTGCTCACCGGCGGCCGGGCCAAGATCGGCATGTACATCGCACTGCGGCTGCTCCGCGACGGCGCCCACACCACGATCACCACGCGCTTCCCCAAGGACGCCATCCGCCGCTTCAAGGCGATGGAGGACTCCGCGGACTGGATGCACCGCCTGGAGGTCGTCGGCATCGACCTGCGCGACCCGGCCCAGGCCGTGGCCCTCGCGGACCAGGTTGCCGGGTCCGGTCCCCTCGACATCCTGATCAACAACGCGACGCAGACCGTGCGCCGCCTGCCCAGCGCCTACGCGGCGCTCGTCGAGGGCGAGGGCGCCCCGCTCCCCGCCGGCGAGCTTCCCGCGCACCACGTCATCGGCGCCTTCAACTCCGGCGCGGTCGACGGCCTGGCGGCGCTGCCGGTCGGAGTGAGCGGGCTTGAGGCGCAGAAGGTCGCCGACCTCGCCCTGGTCGCGGGCAACGCCAGCCTGGAGCGGCACCTCGCCGGCACCGCCATCGACGCGGGCGGCCTGCTGCCCGATGTCGTCGAGAGCAACACCTGGGTGCAGACCATCGACCAGATCTCCCCGGTGGAGCTGCTCGAGACCCAGCTGTGCAACTACACGTCGCCGTTCATCCTGATCAGCGCACTGCGGCCGGCCATGGCGGAGGCCGCCCGGAAGGCGGCCAACGGGCGGGCGTACATCGTCAACGTATCGGCGATGGAGGGCGTCTTCGGCCGCGGCTACAAGGGCGCGGGGCATCCGAACACCAATGCCGCCAAGGCCGCGATGAACATGGTGACGCGGACCAGCGGCCAGGAGATGTTCCAGACCGACCGCATCCTGATGACCTCGGTCGACACCGGCTGGATCACCGACGAGCGCCCGCACTTCGACAAGCTGCGCCTCGCCGAGGAGGGCTTCCACGCCCCGCTCGACCTCGTCGACGGCGCCGCCCGGGTCTACGACCCGATCGTCCGCGGCGAGGCCGGCGAGGACCTGTTCGGCGTCTTCCTCAAGGACTACGCCCCGGCGAACTGGTAGCCCCGGAGCCGCCTGCCCTTCAGGGGCGGCCCCTGACCGGCCTCCTCGACCCCCTCGGCGCACCGAGGGGGTCGAGTGCGTTCCGGGCGGGCCCGCCCCGGCGGGCCCCCGCGGCGACCAGGTCCAGCAGCGGCCGCCAGTCCTCCAGCACGCCCGCGTCCAGGTCCGCCGCGGCGGCCGAGTCCCGGGCGTGGCGCAGGGTGGCCACCGCCTCGGAGTCGGCCTCGGCCGCGGCGTCCGCGTCTGTGTCTGCGTCGGGTTCGGCGTCGTGGCGCGCGCCGGGCGCGCCCTCCTCGCCGTGGGCGCCCTCTTCGCCCGGGGCGCCCGACAGCCGTACCAGCCGGGCCACCCGCCGGCCCAGCAGGGGGCGGATCGCCTCCGCCGCCACTCCGACGGTAACCGTCCCGTCACTCAGACGGAGCAGCCGCCCGATGTCGTGGAGCAAGCCCGCGAGCTGCAGTTCCTTGTCGAAGGGGTGCGAGCGCCGCAGCAGGGCCGCGGTCCGCAGACCCTGGTCGTCGGGACCGCCGTGCAGGAGCTCCATCAGCTCCAGCACGCTTGCGACGTACGGCACTTGAGCTTCGGGCACCCCGGACTTCGCCACCGCCGACCCCCTCCGTCACGCCCTGCGCGTCCGGGGTCGAGCAGATCACCCGTCACGTACCCGCAGCCCCACGACTTGCTGAACTAGGGGCGAAAGTAAGAGGGCGCAGCGGATTTTGCCTTCCGATAGAGCGGAGGTCCGCTCATATGTGTACTCTGGGGCATCAAGACGGCCCCCATCCGGGCCGCGCTCCACTAAGGCGCCACCGCGTCCGGAAACCCTTTATCCCTTGCCCGGCTCGCGGTCGCTTGCCGGGTTGCGCGACGCAAAGGAGTGCGCGGTGACTGAGAAGACCAAGCCCGAACCGACGGTCATGGAGCGGACGGCAACCCGGGCGAAGCCCCGGACCGACGAACTCGGAAGTCTTGAGGTCTGGGCCCGATCCGCCCCGATCCGGCTGGCCGGCTACGAGGACGACCTGGCGGAAGCGCACATCCTGCCCGGCATCGACTAGCCCGCAGAGCGGTACCCGGCGCCCCCTCGTGCCCACGTGCACCGGGGGCGCTGCTCTGCCCGTCGGAGCGTGTCCGAAGCCCCGGTCCGGCCGGGTTCCCGGACCGGCTACGCCCTGAGCGTCATCGCCGAGGGCGATCACCGCTTCCCCCGCCCCACCCGCCCCGGCAGGCTGACGTGCATGAAACTGCTGATGCTGGGTGGTACCGAATTCGTCGGACGCGCGATCACCGAGGACGCCCTGGCCCGGGGCTGGGAGGTGACCGTCTTCCACCGTGGTAACCACGCGCCCCCGCCGGGCACCTCCGCCCTGCACGGGGACCGCACCGCCCCCGGCGGCCTGGCCGCCCTCGCCGCGGGGGAGTGGGACCTCGTCGTCGACACCTGGGGCGGTGCCCCCACTGCGGTACGCGACAGCGGCCGCCTGCTGCGCGACCGGGTCGGACACTACGCGTACATCTCCAGCCGCTCCGTGTACGCGTACCCCGCCCCCGCCGGCCTCGCCGAGGACGGCCTCCTCGTCGGGGGCTCGCCGGACGCCGGGTCGACCGCCTACGCCGAGGACAAGCGGGGCGCCGAACTCGCCGCCGTGGACGCCTTCGCCGACCGCGCCCTGCTGGTGCGGGCCGGGTTGATCCTGGGCCCGTACGAGAACGTCGGCCGGCTGCCGTGGTGGCTGAACCGCACCGCCCGCGGCGGTCCCGTGGTCGCCCCCGGACCGCGCGGACTCCCGCTCCAGTACATCGACGTACGCGACCTCGCGGGCTGGACCCTGGACGCTGCCGCGGCCGGGCTCGGGGGCGCGTACAACCTGGTCTCCCCGGCCGGGCACGCCACGACGGGCACTCTCCTCGACGCCTGCGCCGCCACCACCGGGAGCGGCGCCGACCTGCGCTGGACCGACCCGGCCCGGATCCTGGAGGCGGGCGTGGAGCCCTGGACCGAGCTCCCGATCTGGGTGCCCGAGGGGGAGGCCTACGACCACATGCACCGCGGGGACGTCTCCAGGGCGCTGGCCGCCGGCCTGAAGTGCCGGCCGGTCGAGGAGACCGTGGCCGATACCTGGGCCTGGCTGCGCACGCTCGGCGGCATCGCCCCGCAGCGGCCCGACCGGCCGGCCCCGGGCCTGTCCCCGGAGCGCGAGGCGGCCCTACTCGGGCTCTGACGCTCGTGCGTCCGCGAGGCGGGTCGGCGGGAGGTACTCGCGCACCAGCGTGCGGTGCCACCAGGCCCCCGTCTCGCGCAGCTCCCGCCACGTCGTGAACCGGTAGCGGTACAGCAGGGCCCGGACGTGGACGGGCGGTGCGTCCGGGAACGGGTTGTCGCGCAGCAGCCGCAGCGTGTCCCGGTCGCCCGCCAGCAGCCGCTCCACGAAAGGCCCGAACCAGTCCCGCGCGTAGTCGGGGGAGATCGCCGCGAACCACATCAGCCAGTCCAGCCGCAGGTGGTACGGGGCGAACTGGCGCGGGATCCGATAAATGTCACCCGGTTTGCCCTTGAAGCCGTACGCGCGCCAGTCCCCGTCCGCGCGCGGCACCCGGTCCGCGGTGCCCTCCACCACCACCTCCATCCGGACCCGGCCGACCGAGCCGAAGGCCCCGTAGGTGTTCACCAGGTGGAGCGCGTCGAAGGAGCGGTTCATCACCTGGCGGCGCGAGACCATGTTGAGCACGGGGTGGCGGCTGAGGAACAGTACGAGGGCCGTCACCGCGCACACCAGGACCACGAACCACACCGGAGACGTGCGCGAGGCGGCTGCCGGGGGAGGGCCGGCGATCCCGGTGAAGTCGACGGCCGAGACGGCCAGGGTGATCGTCAGCCAGTTCAGCCAGGCGAAGTTGCCCGACAGCACCAGCCACAGCTGGGTCGCGATGATGATCCCGGCAGCGTACGAGGCCACCGGCTGCGGGGTGAACAGCAGCACCGGGACGACCAGTTGGGTCACGTGGTTGGCCGCGCACTCCACCCGGTGCAGCGGCTTCGGCAGGTGGTGGAAGAACCAGCTCAGCGGCCCCGCCATCGGCTGGGTCTCGTGATGGAAGTACAGGCAGGTCAGCTTGCGCCAGCAGGAGTCCCCGCGCAGCTTGATCAGTCCGGCCCCGAATTCCACGCGGAAGAGCACCCAGCGCAGCAGCCACAGCACCAGTACGGGAGGTCCGGCCCGTGCGTTGCCGAGGAACACGGCGAGGAAACCCACCTCCAGCAGCAGCGACTCCCAGCCGAAGGAGTACCAGGTCTGCCCCACGTTCACGATCGAGAGGTAGAGCACCCATAGCGCGGCCCACATGGCCATGGCCGCAGCCAGCGGCACCTCGTCCCCTGCCCCGGCGGCCAGCGCCGCCGCCAGCGCGGCCCCGCCCCAGGCGCAGCCGGCGAAGAGCCGGTCGGAATAGCGCAGTTGGAACAGGCTCGGGGCGTGCCGGAAGGGCACGTACCGTACGTAGCGCGGCACGGGCAGCATGCCGTGCGCCCCGATCAGGGCCCGGAACTGCAGGGCGGCCCCGACGAAGGCGACGAGGTAGACACCGGCCAGGGCCCGCTGGAAGATCAGCCGGGCGAGCCAGTATCCGGGCGCCGTGAACCAGTCCATCGCCTCCAGTATCGGACCGGTCAGCCGGTGGTGGCCAGCCTGCGCAGGTGGTGGCCCAGCCGGCGGGCGTAGCGGAGCTGGAGGAAGGGGACGACCGGGCCGGCGAGGCGGGTGTACCAGGTGTTCGGGCGGCTGAAGGCGGTGACCGTGAACCACACCGTGCCGTCCGGGTCCATGTCCACGATGAAGGACTCCTCCCCGCACTCGGGGTGCCCGGCCAGCGTTCCGTAGGCGAAACCGATGCGGGCGGGCTCGTACGCGGTCCAGATCACCTGGCACGGGGCGTCGATCCGCAGCGGCCCGAGGCCGATCCCGACGACCACCCGGCTGCCGGGCCGGACCGCGCCGACGTCGGCCTGTACGCGCATTCCCGAGGTCCGGTGGGCGTGGAAGGTGGTGACGGCGGTCCCGGCCCCCTCGAACACGGCCCGGCCGTGCCCGAGGCGGGTGCGGTGGCGCAGGTGGTTGTATCCGGCGGGCAGCGGCCGGTGGGCCGTCGCGCCCCGGTCGGGGTAGTTGACGGTGTCCCGGCCGGCGCTGATGAGGCGGGTCATGGCGAGGTCTCCAGTCGGTCGGCGGTGGTGCGCGCGGTGGTGTGTGCAGGGATGCTGGTGCTGGTGCGGTCGGGGGCGGTGCGGGGCCCGGTGGTACGGGCGTCGGAGGCCAGCCGGCGCCAGGCGAGCAGCGCGCACAGGGCGAACCCGAGTGCGTTCCCGAGGCCGTGGGTGGCGGCCATCCAGGTCAGGGTGGGGTGCGGGATCCCGGTGGCCTCGCCGACCGCCCACCACAGGGCGAGCAGCATGGTGGCCACGAGCACGACGGCCGAGGTGGCGAGCAGGATCCGCGTGGTGCGGTCCCCGGTCGCGGGCCGGATCTCCTGCCAGGTCAGCAGGGCCACGGCCCACATCCCGCCGGTCAGGACCACTGCACCCAGCAGTTCGGCCCAGTCGTCGACGAAGTAGCCGAGGAGGACGAGCAGGGTGCCCGCCGGAACGCTGTACGCCGCCCCGCGGGCGAGCCGGTCGGTCCCGGCGCGGCCGCCGAGGGTGCGGCACACCAGCCCGGCGACCAGGGCGGCGGTGAATCCGGCGAAGTGGAAGTGGGGCACGGTCAGCGCCAGGATGTCGAGGTCGAAGCCGAAGAGCCGGTACCCCGCGCGCTCGGCGACCAGGGCGGTGGCGGCGACCGCGGGCGAGACCAGGGCGGTGGTGACGGCGATCGTGGGCGGGGCGAGGGGCCGGACCCGCAGCCGCCGGACCGGCGCGCGGGCCGCGAGCACCAGGCAGGCCGCCGCGTACAGCGAGGCGAGCGCGGTGGCGGGCGTTCCGCGCGGCAGCCACAGGCACAGGGCTCCGGGGGCGGCCGCGAGCGGCCAGAGCCGGGCCGTACGCAGGAGCCGGTCCGGGTCGATGAGCCGCAGGCCGGCCGGGACGACGTAGAGCATGCCCAGGGTGACGATCACGTTCACCAGTACCGTCACCCTGAACTCCCCCGATGCCCTGCGGTCAAAGCCTTGAACGCGTTCAACTCCCGGTGGTGAGCCTACGGGGTTCCTTGAACATGTTCAAGATGCTCTCCGGTTGCGCCTCCCGCGTGGATGGGGCAGACAGGAGGGAGCAATCGGGGCGAAAAGGGAGAATCAAGTGAACGGACCGTCACTTCCGACACCGCGTCAGGCGTCGCGTCGTCATGCACCCGCAGGCGCCGCCCTCTTCGCCCTCCTCGGCCTGCTCGCCGCGGCCTGCGGCAGCCCGGAGGAGCCGAAGGGTGCCGCCGGAGCCGAGAGCCAGGAGGTCTACCTCCAGCCGGTCGCCTCCGCCGGACCGGACCCCTTCACCCCCTCCTCGGCCACCGCCGAGTCGGCCCCTGTGCAACCCCCGCTCCCCAACGCGACCGGTCAGGGCATCCGCACCGTCAACGCGGCCACCCCCGGCCTGTACGGCGGCACCCAGCGGCTCGGCAGCTGCGACGTGGAACAGCAGGTGCGCTTCCTGACTGCCGACGACGCCAAGGCCCGGGCCTTCGCCGAGGCCTCGAACATCGAAGCGGCCAAGATCCCCGACTTCCTGCGCGGTCTCACCCCCGTCGTCCTGCGCGCCGACACCCGGGTCACCAACCACGCCTTCCGCGACGGAGGCGCCGACGACTTCCAGTCCGTCCTCCAGGCCGGCACCGCAGTCCTCGTGGACGAGCACGGCATGCCCAGGGTGCGCTGCGGCTGCGGAAACCCGCTGGCCTCCCCGCGCGCCGCCAAGGGGTCCCCGGTGCACAAGGGCGACCCGTGGAGCGGCTACCAGGCCAACCAGGTCGTCGTCATCGAACCCACCACGCACGTGATCAACAACCTGGTCATCGTCAACATCGCCGACAACACCTGGATCGAGCGCAAACGGGGGGACGACGGCGCCCAGGACCGGCCGCCGAAGGCCCTGCCCGCCTTCGACCCGGCCGCCGGCATCCCCGACGGGCCCCTCACCCCGCCCGGAACCACGACCGGCGACCCGTGCCGGAGCCAGGCCGCACCCGCCTCGCCGAACGCGGCAGCGGGGCCGGTCCCGGGAGAGACGGACTGCCCGGCGGATCCGCAGGCCCCGCCGAACCCACCCGGCCAGACCCGGCCGCAGAACCCGGAAGCGCCCTCGAACCCTGGCACCGGGCCGCAGCAGCAGCCGCCGTCCGACACCTCGCCGTCGGACATCCTCCCCGCGGACCCCCAGTCGGGCATGCCGCCGCTGGACCCGGGCGAGCCCGGGTACCCGATGGAGTCCGACGGATCGGCCCCGCTGCCGAACGATTCCGTAGATCCCTACAATCCGGACCTGCCGTCCGACCCGTCCGTGGACCCGTCCGTGGACCCGGACCTGCAGCCGCGGCCCTCGGACGAGGGGACCGCGCTGGAGAGCGCCTGACCGGCCCGTGTGTCATGGTGGATCGGTGCCGACCACCGTATCGCTGCCGGACGACTGGCCCGCACACCCGGACCGGTCGCTGTCGCTGAACCGCATGGGCAGTTTCGACTGGGACCTGGTCACCGGTCTCATGCACATGGACGAAGCCGCCCTCGACGTCTTCGACACGACCCCCGGCGAGTACGACGGCCGGCCGGCATCCCTCAGCCCGCGCGTCCCTTCCACGGAGGGGCACCGCCTCGACGCCCTCGTCGCCTCCGCCCTCAAGAGCGGCGAGGACAGCTACGGCGCCTACTTCCGCATCCGCTGCCACGACGGGCGGCTGCGCTGGACGCACACCCAGGGCCGCGTCATGCGCGGCCGGGACGGACGCCCGTACCGGATCATCGGCATCGTCCGGGACGCCACCGACGAGCTCAGCCACTCGGCGGAGCGGCTCGGCCTGGACGAGGAACGGCGCCGCCAGACATCGGTGGTCGAGTCCACCACCGCCGCCCTCGCGCACGCCCGCACCGTGCGGGACGTCATCGACGTCATCGGCGACGCCCACGGCCTGGAACGGCTCGGCTCGATGGGCATGGTGATGGGCCTCGTCGAGGCCGGCCGGATCCACCTGGTCGCCGAGGGGCCGGAGGACAGCTTCGTCCCCGGCACCCGCTACACCCGCATCGACGAGCAGTACCCGATGAGCGAGGTCGTCCGCTCGCTGGAGCCGCGCTTCCTGAATTCGGCGCAGGAGTTCGCCCGGGACTACCCCGGGCTCTGGGAGAAGATCTCGTACATGCGGATCTCGGCGGCCGCCTATCTCCCGCTCATCGCGCAGGCCCGCCCGATCGGCGCGATCGGACTGCTCTACCAGGACAAGGACGGCTTCACCCAGGAGGAACGCAACCTGCTCGTCGCCCTGGGCAGCAGCATCGCGCAGAGTCTCCAGCGGGCGATGCTGCTGGAGCAGGAGCACGACCTGGCCGAGAGCCTGCAGCAGGCCATGCTGCCGCGGCGGATCCCGTCGGTGTCCGGTGGGGAGATCGCCGTACGCTACCGCTCCGCCCGGATGGGCCGGGACATCGGCGGCGACTGGTACGACGTCATCCCGCTGCCCGGCGGCCGGGTCGGCGCGGTCATCGGCGACGTCCAGGGCCACGACACGCACGCGGCGGCGGTCATGGGCCAGCTGCGGATCGTGCTGCGCGCGTACGCCGCCGAGGGGCACTCGCCCGGCACGGTCATGGCCCGGGCCTCCGTCTTCCTGCACGAGCTGGACACCGACCGGTTCGCGACGTGCACGTACGTGGAGGCCGACCTCTCGACGGGCGTGCTCCAGCTGGTGCGGGCGGGCCACATCGACCCGCTGCTGCGCACCCGCGACGGGGACTGCCACCGGCTGCCGGTGAGCGGCGGGATGCCGCTCGGCCTCTCGGCGGAGTTCGGCCGCCTGGAGTACCCGGTGACCACGGTGGAACTGGACCCGGGCGAAACGCTCCTGCTGTGCACGGACGGCCTGGTGGAACAGCCCGGCGCCGACCTCGACGACGGGATCCAGCTCCTCGGCTCCCACGTCCGTGGCGGACCGGCGGACCCGCAACTCCTGGCGGACCGGCTGGTCGAGCTCGCCGACGAACGCGGCGGGGACGACGACATGGCGCTGCTCCTGCTGCGCCGCCATGTGGTGGCCGCCCCGGAGGGCGGCGGCCGCCTCCAGCAGCACGTGGCACCGGGCGACCCGGAGGCTCTGGTGGCCGCCCGGCACATGATCGGTGCGGCGGTGCGCGCGTGGGGCGCGCGGGAACGGGCCGACGAGATCGAACTGGTCGCGGACGAACTGATCGTGAACGCCCTGATGCACACCGACGGCCCGGCGATCGTGACCCTACGGGTCCTGGCGGGCCCCCAGCGCAGACTCCGGGTGGAGGTCGAGGACCGCTCCAGCGCCCTGCCGCGCCGCCGCGAGGCGGGCGAGTCGGGCGTCTCGGGCCGCGGCCTGATGCTGGTGGACCGCCTGGCGGACGTCTGGGGCGTTGAGCCGCGGGGCGGCGGCAAATGCGTCTGGTGCGAATTCATCATGGGCTGACCCCACCCCGTGCCTGCGGCCCGGCCGGGCCCGGCCTGCGGCACCGGTCCGTGACGGGGCGGACCCGGGTTGGAGAATCGCGGCTTCCCGGCGGGGGCGACGTCCGCTGCGGGGTGCCGGGCCCGCTCCACCATCCGGCTGCCCGGATGGTGGAGCGGGCCCGGGCGAAACTCGCGGCGTCGTGCTCCGTCGGCGCCTGACGCGCCCGCCCTGTGCAAGGGGGCGCACGGATCGCCCCCGGAGGTCCCCTCCGCACAGCGGACCGCTCGGCTTGGACGCCGAGGCGGGACCCGCCACCGGCGAGCGGTACGCGCTGATTGCCCGTACCTGACCCCCGTGGCGGCTTTTCGTCCCCGATCGGCCGAAGAACCGCTGGCCGCTACACGCAACCGCCGGGTGGAATGGCGGTGCGCCGCCCGACAGGGCGCTACGCACCGTCGCTCACCCCGCGGGCGCCCACCGGCGCCGCGGCCGACGACCAGGAGTCAGGACTTGCACCGCACCTCTCGCCTCCGCACCTCCCTCCTCTCCCTCGCCGCCGCGCTGGCCGCCGCCATGACGGTCGCCGCGCCGGCATCCGCCGCCAACGTCGGACCCGTCGTGGTCTACCTGACCGGCATGGGGGGCGGCCCCCAGAACATCGCCGCGGCCGCGGCCCAGGACCACCTCGCCCGGCAGGCCGCCGAGCTCGGCTTCGCCGGCTCCCAGTGCCGGGTGACGGAGGGGCCGATCTTCCAGCACGTGACCGGCGACTACTACAACGCCATGATCAAGGCCACCTGCAGCGGCGATCCCGCGGTGAGCACCCCGACCCGCACCCTCAACCGCCTGATCGGGCCGAACGGCGAGCACATCAGCACCGTCTGGAACGTCCCCCCGGGCTACCGCGTCGAGGGCAGCCTCGGCCAGCTCTACACGAGCCCCCGCGAGGGGACGGTGCCGCTCTACCACTGCGTCGTCCGCAAGGACAACTTCCTCTCCGGCGACGTGAACTGCGAGGGCCAGACCTACGTCTCCCGGCTCGGCTGGTTCTACCCGGGCCAGCCGGCAGGCGTGGGCAGCGCGCCGCTGATGCGCTGCATGGTCGGCAAGCAGCGGGAGTTCTTCGAGTCCAACGCGACGAATTGCGAGGGCCAGACCTCCGGCGGCCAGCTCGGCTGGGTCTTCACCGGCTGACCCCACCACGAAGCCCCGCCGCGCCGGAAAGTCCGTTGCGGGCGCGGCGGGGGTCCGTGAGGATCGGGGGCGATGACCAACGCCATAGATGAAGTACGCCGGTTCCTGAAGAAGGACGACCTTCCCGGAGCGGTACGGTCCCTGCGGCCGCACGCCGGGTCGGCGCCGATCCCCGAACTCGCCAAGGCGGCCCGGGCCCTGGCCGACGCCGCCGGGTTCAAGGACCTGGCCGGCGCCGCCGGAGTCGCAGCCGAGCGGCCCGGCGAGCCCCAGGCCCTCTACGACTTCGGCTACGCCTGCGTCGAGCGCGGCGTCGCCTTCCTCGCCGTCGCACCGCTGCGCGAGGCGCTCCGGCTGCTCCCCGACTCGCGGCCGCTCCTCGCCGAGCTGGTGTCCGCTCTGGAGGACGAGAACCGGCACACGGAGGCCGCCGCGCTGCTCTCCGGCCGGGGCGGGGCACTGCCCGCCTGGCCCGAGACGTACCTCCTCGTGCACCACACCCTGCTGGCCGGGGACCTGGACACCGCCGAGCGCGTCGGCCACGGTCTGCCCGCCCCCGAGGACCCGCAGTGGTCGGGTGCCCACGACCGCCAGATCCGCCGACTCGCCCGCACCGGCCGGGCCCGCCGGGCCCGGAGTGCGGCCGGCCATGCCGTTCCGCTCGGCCGCACCGACCTGCGCGGCTGGCACTACGGCCTGACCGGCGGCCTCCTGGGCACCCTCTCCCCGTACGGCTGGGACGCCGGGATGACAGGCCGGTACGCCTACCTCGGGGACACCCACGAGCAGTGCCGCCACGGCCTGGCCCGGCTGGCGCTCGCCCTGGAGGCCGCCGGACGCCGACCCGGCACGGTCTCGCTGCTGCCGGGCCGGTCCGACCGGATCCTCGGCCTTGCCGCGGCCCGGGTGCTGGAGCTGCCCGCCGTACCGTACGAGCCCGCCCGTACGGACACGCTCGTCGTCGCGTACGACCTGAACGCGGCCGATCCGGACCTCGTACGCACCCTGCACGCGCGCGTCGACGGCCAGATCCTGTCCGAGCACGCCACCTGCTGGACCGATCCGCCCGCGGTGAGCGCGGACTTCAGCGCACTGCTGTGCCAGTTCGTCTCCCCGCCCTGGAAGGACGACCGGCGGCCCGAGGAGGAGATCGCCCTGGACATCGCCGCGGCCGCCGCCGGCGCGGACGAGGGCGACGGCGCCACCCCGCCCGACCCGGACGAGGACTTCCGGGCCTTCGTGGCCGCCGTCGCCACCGACTGGCTCACGGCACCGCGCGACCGCGTCGCCTCACCCGGCCCGGTGCCCAGCTCGCGCTTCGCCTGAGGCGGCGGCAGTCTGGGACCATGCCGGAGCTGCCCGAGGTCGAGGCCCTGCGGGAGTACCTCGACGAGCACCTCACCGGGCGGGTGGTCGAGCGCGTCCTCCCGCTCGCCGTGAGCGTGCTCAAGACCTACGACCCGCCGCTCACCGCCCTCGAGGGGCAGCCGGCCGGCACCACCGCCCGGTACGGCAAGTTCCTGGCCGTGCCGGTCGGCGAGCTCCACCTCGTCACGCACCTGGCCCGGGCCGGCTGGCTGCGGTGGCAGGACGCCCTGCCCGCGCAGCCGCCGCGCCCCGGCAAGGGCCCGCTCGCCCTGCGTGTCTCCCTCGTCGACGGCGGGGGCTTCGACCTCACCGAGGCCGGTACGCAAAAACGCCTCGCCGTGTACGTGGTCCACGACCCGCAGGAGGTGCCCGGCATCGCCGGCCTCGGCCCGGATCCGCTCGCCGAGGGCTTCGACCGGGACGCCTTCGCCGCGCTGCTCGCGGGCGAGCGGCGCCAGATCAAGGGCGTGCTGCGGGACCAGAGCGTGATCGCGGGCATCGGCAACGCCTACAGCGACGAGATCCTGCACGCGGCAAGGGTCTCGCCGTTCAAGCTCGCCGCGTCCTTCACCGAGGAGCAGCTCACCCAGCTCTACGACGCCGTACAGGGCACCTTGCGCGATGCGGTCGGCCGGGCCCACGGGGTGGCCGCGGGAAAGCTGAAGGCGGAGAAGAAGAGCGGACTGCGGGTGCACGGCCGGGCCGGGGAGGCGTGTCCGGTGTGCGGGGACACCGTCCGCTCGGTCTCCTTCGCCGACTCCTCGCTCCAGTACTGCCCCACCTGCCAGACCGGCGGCAAGCCGCTCGCCGACCGGAGGCTCTCGCGCCTCCTCAAATAGGCGGGTGCCGCGTAGACTTCCGCACCATGGCCCAGGAGCAGCAACAATCGCCGCTCCGGCGCGAGATCGTCACCGGCGTCCCCCGGGGAACCCGCCGCCGGGCGCCGGCGCACACCCCCGCCCGCTCGGAAATCTCCGAGCAGACCACCCTCGGGGCCACCTACGTACGGGCCCTCATGCGCAGCCAACTGCGCGCGGCGCTCTGGGCACTGGCCGCACTCGTGTCGTTGGTGGGGACCCTGCCGCTGGTGTTCGCCCTGTCGCACGACGCGTCGGGGCCGCTGATCTGGCTGGCGCTCGGCCTACTGGTCTACCCGGTGATGTGGATCGTCGCGCGGTGGTACGTCACCCGTGCGGAACGCAACGAGGCCGCCTTCACCGGCCTGGTGATGGACCCGGCCGACCGGGCCTGAGCCCGGATCACGGGGTGGGGCCGGAGGTGTCCTTCCAGCTCACCGTGCGGCGTCCGACGGCTCGTACCAGAGGCTGGCCATCGGAGCGTGCACGGTCCAGCCCAGGGAGGAGTAGAGCGCCCGCCCCTCGGGCGTGCCGACCAGGAGGCCCGTCCTCGCACCGGCCTCGTACGCGGTGTTCTGCAACGTGCGCATCACCAGGCCGCCGAGGCCCTTGCGCCGCTGCTCGGCGGCGGTCTCGACCTGGTCGACCACGACATGGGCGCCCGCCCGGGCGATCTGTCCGCGGGCGGCGAAGTGACCGGCGTGCGTGCGGACCAGCACCCGGCTGACGCCGCCCCGGGTCCAACGGGTGAGCGTGTAACCGTCCGGCACCTCGGGTCGCTCCGGTACCAGGGGGCAGGTCATCAGAAACCCGGGCCTGTCGAGCTGCCAGCCCGGCCCGACCCAGGGCAGGACCGTCTCGTCCTCGGCGAACAGCTTCAGCCATGTCCCGGGCGCGCTCGTCGCTGCGACGATCTTGCGCACATCGCCCTCGGAGGGTTCAGGCAGCACGTGCCGGGCGACGTGCCTGGACTGCCCGACGTCGATCGTCCACCCCCACGGCTCGTCGATCGGGTCCGAGCTGCCGCGGGAGACGGTCCAGCCGTCGATCCACATCCGCACGAGCCCACTGATCCTGCTGTCCGACATCGCCGCCCGCCCCTTGGGTGGTAATAGGTCCTCATCCAATGTGAACCTTACGCGACAGGGGCGGGATTCGACCATGGGGCAGGTGTGAGTTCAGCCTCCTCGGTCCGGGCGGCGGCGCCCGGGTGCGCCCCGGTCAGAACAGGTGCATCGCCAAGTGGCCCAGCGGAAGACCGAGTTGCCAGGCAGGGGTCCATACGCGCGCGTTCTCGTCCAGGCCGGGCGGGAGGTCGGCGTGGTCGGGCCTGCCGGGGTCGAGGTTGGTGGCGAACAGCTCGGTGCCGTCCAGCCACCGCCACGCCGCCCGGGCCAGTTCCAGGTCGGGGTCCCCGCCGTCGCCGCGTTCCCGGGCCTCCTCGCCGAGCGCGAGGAACCGGGTGTGCACCCAGTCGCGCCAGGGGTGTCCGTACGCCGTGAGCGACAGCCACTCGTCGAGCTGCGAGACCACCCGGATCCCGGAGAGCTCGCCGGCCGCGTCCGAGAGGTAGATCGTCAGGGCGAGCGTGTCCCGTCCGGCCCGGAACTCCAGGGTGCTGACCGGGATCAGCCGGCCCGTGCGCAGCAGTTCGTCCGCGATGTACTCGGCGTACAGCCAGGCCATGGGCACCGCGAGCCCGCCGTCACTGGTGCCGTTACTACCCTCGGGCTGCACCGTTCCACCTTCTCCCGCGCGTCGAGCGTCCCGTCGTCAACCCTGAGCCTTCACCGAGCGGCTCGCGGAGCGGGGGATGTTTACTCAACTTGCACGCTCTCATGCCGAAAACGACGCGTTTTATGTCCGATCCGCATCCATTCACGGCGTTGTCCGACCTTCCGTGCGGGCGGCGAGGTCAGGCGCCGAGGTCGTAGCCGTACCCGTGGAGGCCCTTCCGCAGGGCGCGGAGGGCGTAGTACGTACGGGACTTGACGGTGCCTGCCGGGATGCCGAGCTCCGCGGCGGCCTCGGCCACCGACCGGTCGCGGAAGTAGACCTGCATCAGCACCTCGCGGTGCTCCGGTCCCAGGGACCCCACGGCCCGCCGGACGTCGATCGCCGTGACCGAGCCGGCCACCGCGTCCTGGGGCTCGGGCGCCTGCTCCAGCCCCTCCGGGTCCACCTCCAGCGGGCGTGACAGCCGCGCGCGCCGGGCGTCGATCGCGAGCCGCCGGGCCACTGTGAACAGCCAGGGCCGCATGGAGTCGTGCCCGCTGGCCAGGGCCTCCGGGTGTTGCCAGACCCGTACGAGGGTCTCCTGCACGAGGTCCTCCGCGCGCTGGGCGTCCCCGGCCGTGAGGCCGACCAGAAATCCGAACAGGGCCCGCCCGTGGTCGCGCTGGAGTTCGGCCAGTGCCTCGGGATCCGTACGCGGGAGGGTGGGGGAGAGCGGCACGAGGGGCTCCTTCCGGGGTGCGTGGGGGGCCGCGGGGCGGCATGGAGGCGGTGTCCCGTCCACCCTGACCTGCACGGAGCCGACCCGGAACCGTCCGGTCCCGGCGTTGCGCCCAAGCACCCGGGTCGGCCGCCGGGCGGCCGTGCGGGTCGGTGAACGGTCGAACGGCGCGGCGAACGGCAGGGATCGTCACCGCAGCTGCCTGCTGCCCCCGCCGCCTGCCCTCTGCCCCCACCCGGTCGTGTCCGCCGTTCGGGTGGGTCCGCTCCTGTGCTGCGGATCCGGTCCTTGACTTACGGCGTGTAGTTATATGGATTACTTGTGATCACACGTCAGGTAATCGTATTAATGGGAGTGGGGCACATGACCACGCGAATCCGGCCGCAGGTGCTCGCCCTCCTGACGACCGTGCTGCTGTCCGCCGCCGCCGGATGCTCGGCCGGCGGCAGCTCCGCACCGGCCCGCCTCGGGGAATCCGGCGCACCGGCCACCCCCTCCAGCGCCGCCGGATCGCCCTCCGCCAAGGGCTTCACCCTGGTCGCGAGCGGGGACGTACTGCCGCACACCTCCGTCATCCAGCGCGCGGCGAACGACGCGGAGGGCGACGGATACGACTTCAGGCCGATGTTCTCCGGCGTCAAGGCCGTGGTCTCCGGTGCCGACCTCGCGCTCTGCCACATGGAGACCATCTACGGCGAGGAGGGCGGGCCCTTCTCCGGCTACCCGGCCTTCAAATCCCCGCCGGAGGTCGCCGACGGGCTGAAGGACGCCGGGTACGACGGCTGCTCCACGGCCTCGAACCACACGCTCGACGACGGCGCCGCGGGCCTGCGCCGCACGCTCGACCGCTTCGACAAGGTCGGCCTGAAGCACGCCGGTTCGGCCCGCACGGCCGCCGAGGCGGCCGCGGTCACCCTGTACGGCGCGGGCTCCGCCAAGGTCGCGCACCTCGCCTATACCTACGACACCAACGGCTATCCGCTGCCCGAGGGCCAGCCGTGGGCGGTCAACCCGATGAAGCAGGACAAGATCGTCGCGGATGCGCGGGCCGCCCGGAAGGCGGGCGCGGACGTGGTCCTGGTGAGCGTGCACTGGGGCACGGAGTGGGAGACCGCACCGGACGAGACCCAGCTCTCGCTCGGCAGGGCGCTGACCGCCTCGCAGAGCGGCGGCCGCCCCGACATCGACATGATCCTCGGCACCCACGCGCACATCCCGCAGCCCTACGAGAAGGTCAACGGGACCTGGATCGTCTACGGCATGGGCGACCAGGTCGCGGGCGAGATGTTCAACTACACCGGCGCGCGCGACATGCGGGGCAACTACGGGTCGATCGGCCGCTTCACCTTCGCCCCGCCGGCCACCGCCGGGCAGCGCTGGCAGGTCACCAAGGCCGAGTTCGTGCCGCAGATGATGGACCTGTCCGCGGGCCGGGTCGTCCACCTGCCCGACGCCCTCGCCAAGGGCCCCGGCCGCGAGGACTACGAGAGCGCCCGGGACGCCATCAGCGAGGCCGTGCTCAGCCGCGGCGCCGCCAAGGACGGCCTGACCATGGGCAAGTAGGACCGGGGAAGGAGCGGGAAACGACGGGGGAGGGGCCGGAGAGGGGCCGGGGAGGCTCTGGGGACCCGGGAGGCTACGGAACCACGGTGACGGGCCAGCGGCCCGCCTTGACCAGGCGGATCGCCACCGACCCCACGATGCGGTGGCCCGCCTGCTCGGAGGCGCCGACCACGACCGCGTCCGCCATCAGTTCGTCCGCCGCGCTCACCAGACCGGCGTACGGGTCGCCGCGGAAGGTGTGGAACTGCCAGCGCACCTCGTAGATGCCCCTGAGCCGCTCCGCCGACGCGCGGATCTCGGCCACCAGGCCCTCCGCGATCTCCCCGGTGGCGTCCGTGACCGGCGCGCCCATCGCGGCCCCGGCCGCGATCACCGGCTGGACGTACACCAGCGCCAGCAGGGTGTTCTGCCGCCGGGCCAGCCCCGCCGCGTAGGCCGCGGCCCGCAGTGAGGACTCCGACCCGTCCACCCCGGCCAGGATCACCTTGGGGCCGTCCGTACCGCGTTCGAATGCAGCGTTCACGTGCTCCGTCACCCTGCCGAGGATAGGCGGCTCGCCGCGCGCGCCGACGCCGCCCTCCCTACAGTGCGAACCATGAGTGCCATCAGTGCCACCGTGGAGGAGAAGCACGGGACCCGGAACCGCTTCCTGAACCGGGTGCCCGACGGATTCGGCGCGTTCTTCGGCGCGCTCGGCCTGCTGTGCGCCCTGCTCGCACTCTCGCCCACGCTGCGCCGCCTCCTGCGGCACATCGTGCGCTTCCTCGACCTGATCGTCGTCCCGGTCAGCGCGAACCTCGCCTACGCGGTCTTCCTCTTCCTCCTGGCCGCCGCCCTCGGCACCCGCAAGAAGGTCGCCTGGTGGATCGTCATCACCTATCTGGCCCTGCTGATCGTCGACGACGTGCTGGAAATGGCCGTCGGCGAGTACTGGATCGGCGTCCCCTCCATGATCATCGCGGTTGCCGCGCTGGCCGTGCTGATCGCCGCCCGCGACGAGTTCTACGCCGCCTCCCGGCCCGGGGCCCTGTGGCACGCCCTGTTCGTCCTCGGCCTCGGCCTGCTCGCCGCCGTCCTCGCGGGCTGGGCGCTCGTCGCCCTCTTCCCCGGGACCCTCCCCAAGGGCCAGTGGCTGGACTGGGCAGCCAAGGAGGTCTTCGGCGGTCTCTTCTCCGCACGGGAGTTCGACGGCCGCCCACCCCGCCCGCTCTCCTTCCTCCTCGGCCTCTTCGGCGCCGCCGCCCTGCTGAACGCGGCCATGACCCTCTTCCGCTCCCAGCGCCTGACCGCCGCCCTGCACGGGGACGAGGAACCCCGGATCCGCGCCCTCCTCGGCGCCTACGGACGCAACGACTCCCTGGGCTACTTCGCCACCCGGCGCGACAAGGCCGTCGTCTTCGCCCCCAACGGCAAGGCCGGCGTCACCTATCGCGTCGAGGCCGGCGTCTGCCTCGCCAGCGGGGACCCGGTGGGCGACCCCGCCGCCTGGACCGCCGCCATCGACGCCTGGCTGGCCGTGGCCCGCCGCTACGGCTGGCAGCCCGCCGTCATGGGCGCCTCCGAGGACGGCGCCACCGCCTACGCCCGCTCCGGACTCGGCGCCCTGCAACTCGGCGACGAGGCCATCCTGCACGTGGCCCACTTCGACCTCGACGGCCGCGACATGCGCGTCACCCGCCAGGCCGTCAACCGGGTCAGGCGCACCGGGGCCACCACCGTCATCCGCCGCCACTCCGCCCTCTCCGAGGACGAGATGCAGATGATCGTGGAGAGCGCCGACAAATGGCGCGACACCGAGACCGAACGCGGCTTCTCCATGGCCCTGGACCGGCTCGGCGACCGCGCCGACGGGGACTGCCTGCTGGTCGAGGCCTTCGACGACAAGGGAGAGCTGATCGCCCTGCTCTCCTTCGTCCCCTGGGGCAACGACGGGATCTCCCTCGACCTGATGCGCCGCGACCGCACCGCCCCCAACGGGGTCATGGAGTTCATGGTGGCCCAGCTCTGCGCCGCGGCCCCGGGCCTCGGCGTGCACCGGATCTCCCTGAACTTCGCCGTCTTCCGCTCCGCCTTCGAGGAGGGCGGCCGGATCGGCGCCGGGCCCGTGCTGAAGCTGTGGCGCAGGCTCCTGCTGTTCTTCTCGCGCTGGTGGCAGCTGGAGGCGTTGTACCGCTCGAACGTCAAGTACAACCCCGAGTGGTACCCGCGGTTCCTCTGCTACCAGGACGCCGGCTCGCTCGCCCGGGTCAGCCTCGCCTCCGGTATCGCCGAGGGCTTCGTCTCCGTACCCAGCCTGCGCACCCTGTGGGGCAACGGCCATCCCAAGGGCCTCACCGCCATCGCCTCCACCGAGGGACTGCCCTCGATCGAATCCCTCGGCCTGGACGCGGTGGAGCAGGAGACCGCGGGTGCCCCGGCCGAGCGGCTGCCCGAGCAGGTCCGCGTCCGCCACGCCAAACTGGACCGCATCCGGGCCACGGGCACCGACCCCTACCCGGTGGGCATCCGCCCGCGGACGCACACCGTCCTGGAGCTGAAGGCGGCCCACCCCGGCCACCCGCCCGGCGCCCGTACCGGTGCAGAGGCCACGCTCGCCGGGCGCGTGATGCTCGTACGCGACCTCGGCGGAGTGGTCTTCGCCGTCCTGCGCGACTGGTCCGGCGACATCCAGCTGATGCTGACCCGGGACGAGGCCGGCGCCGGCGTACTGGACTCGTTCACCTCCCAGGTCGACTTCGGCGACCACGTGCTCGTCAGCGGTGAGGTCGGCGCCAGCAAGGCCGGTGAACTGTCCCTCGTGGTCCGCTCCTGGCAGCTCACCGGCAAGTGCCTGCGCCCCCTCCCCGACAAGCGCAAGGGTCTCGCCGACCCGGAGGCCCGGGTCCGGCGCCGCTACCTCGACCTCGTCGCGAGCCCCGAGGCGCGCGACGTCGTACGGGCCCGCTCCAGCGCGGTCCAGGCCCTGCGCCAGGGACTCCTCGACCGCGGCTACCTGGAGGTCGAGACCCCGATGCTCCAGCAGATCCACGGCGGCGCCAACGCCCGGCCCTTCCGCACCCACATCAACGCCTACGACCTCGACCTGTACCTGCGCATCGCGCCCGAGCTCTACCTCAAGCGGCTCTGCGTCGGCGGCATGGAGAAGGTCTTCGAGATGGGCCGCACCTTCCGCAACGAGGGCGTCTCCTACAAGCACAACCCCGAGTTCACGATGCTGGAGGCCTATCAGGCCTTCGCCGACTACGACGTGATGCTCGACCTCACCCGCGAGCTGATCCAGGGCGCCGCGACCGCCGCCTTCGGCTCGCCCATCGCGCACAAGGCGGGGCCGGACGGGAAGCTCGTCGTCCACGACATCTCCGGAACCTGGCCGGTCAAGACCATGTACGGGGCCATCGGCGAGGCACTCGGGGAGGAGGTGGACGCCGACACCGAGGAACACGTCCTGCGCAGGCTGTGCGACCGCGCGTCCGTCCCGCACGCCCCCGAGGACACCCGCGGCGACGTCGTGCTGGAGATGTACGAGCGCCTCGTCGAGGAGCGCACCAAGCTGCCCACCTTCTACAAGGACTTCCCCACCGACGTCTCCCCGCTCACCCGCCAGCACCGCCGGGACCCCCGGCTCGCCGAGCGCTGGGACCTGGTGGCCTTCGGTACCGAACTGGGCACCGCCTACTCGGAGCTGACCGACCCGGTCGAACAGCGCCGCCGCCTCACCGCCCAGTCCCTGCTCGCGGCAGGCGGCGACCCGGAGGCCATGGAGCTCGACAACGACTTCCTGGACGCCCTGGAGTACGCGATGCCCCCCACCGGCGGCCTCGGTATCGGCGTGGACCGCCTCGTCATGTTCCTGACGGGCCTGACGATCCGCGAAACGCTCCCCTTCCCCCTGGTCCGCCGCGGCTGAGCCGGCGCCGAGGCCGGGGGCGCCCCGGCCGCGGCGCCGGCGCCCGGGGCGCCGGCGGATTGTGCCGCGTGGGCCGACCGGGTGAGGGGCAGAGGGTGCTTCCGCGCCTCTCGACAACTTCGGCCACGTCGTTGATACGTAGTAATAATGAAAAATGACGAGCCGACAGTAGGGCGGCGCGCGGTCCTGCGTACCGCCGTCTTCCTCGGAGTCGCCGCCGCCTCCGGACTGCTCAGCGTGGGTGGTGAGGACGGCGCTCCCGGACCCGGACCCGGACCCGGAGCGGGCGGCGGGACCGGGCCGCAGGCCGGCCCCGGGGCGCGGCCCGCGGCCGGTGCACCGGGGCTGCGGGCGCAGGCACTGCCCGAGAAGTCGTACCGGCTGCGACCCATGACCGCCGAGGAGCCGATGCGGCCGGCCGCCGTCAAGCCGGCCGTACGGACCCGGCCCATCCTGGAACTCCCCGCCGAAGCCGCCGCGTCGGGGGGCATGGTGCTCACCTTCGACGACGGGCCGGACCCCCGCTACACCCCTGCCATCCTCGACACCCTCGCCCGGTACGGCGTACGTGCCATGTTCTTCGTCTGCGGCGAGATGGCCACCGAGAACCGGGACCTGCTGCGCCGGATGGTCGCCGAGGGCCACGTCATCGGCAACCACACCTGGACCCACCCGCTCATCCCCAAGCTCAGCCGGCCCGCCCTCGCCTCCGAGATCGGCCGCACGAGCGAGGTCGTGCTGCAGGCCATCGGCGAGGCGCCGCTGTGGTTCCGGGCGCCCTATGGGGCCTGGAACCGGGCCGCCTTCGAGATCGGGTCCGAGCTGGGCATGGAGCCGCTCGCCTGGACCGTGGACACCCTGGACTGGAAGGAGCCGGGCACCCCGACGATCATCTCCAGGGTCCTGGGCGGCGCCGCCCCCGGCGTGATCGTCCTCTCGCACGACGCGGGCGGCAACCGTTCGCAGAGCGTCCAGGCGATCTCCTCGTACCTGCCCCAACTGCTCGCGCGGGGCTACCGGATGACCCTCCCGACGCTGCCGCCCCGCTGAGCCGGAGCCGCCCGGCGGATGCTCACCCGCTCAGCGGGTGGCCACCATGCGGGCGAAGACGACCACGTTGCCGTCGTAGCCGCGGGCCTTCGAGTATCCGCCGCCGCAGGTGATCACCCGGAGTTCGGGGTGCCCGGTGTCCCCGTACACCCGGGCTCCGGGGAAGGCCTCCTTGGAGAACACCTCCACGCCGTAGACCTCGAACACCGCCGTGCGGCCGTCGTACCGCTCCACCTCGATCTGGTTGCCCGGTTTGACCGAGCCCAGGCCGTAGAAGACCGCGGGGCCCTGCGCGTTGTCCACGTGACCCACGATCACCGCCGAGCCCCGCTGGCCCGGTGAGATGCCGTTGAGGTACCAGCCGGCGAGATTGCGGTCCTGCGGGGGCGGGGCGTCGATCCAGCCCTCCGCGTCCAGCCCGACCGTCATCACCGGCGCGTCCACGTTGATCGTGGGAATCCGGACGCGCTGCACCGACGAGTGCTCCAGCACCTCCATGTCCGCCGGCGGCGTCGGTGGATTCGCCGGCAACTGGTCCGCCGTCACCGCGACGGCCGAGGCCGCGGTGGGCTGGGGCGGTCCGTCGCCGACGGCCACACCGTTTCGCACCATGGCGAGGCCGGTGAGCATGACCAGGGCGAGTACGCCCCACGGTGAGCGTTTGCGTGACTGCCCGGTCTCGTCCTCGCCCATCGTTCTCCCTTCCCGACGCGGGGGTCCCGACCCGCGTTCCTGTCCCGCCCCCGTACGCCCTACTTCACGCACGCTAAGGCTGAGTCGGCAGGACGGCGAGGGGGGAGGGGGCGAACGGGTGGCCGCCACCCGGAGGGAGCCGGACGGGGTGCGGCCATCCAGGTAATCGTCACATAAATGGCTGACGGGTCGTGACCTGCGGATCCGTCAGTTGCATTTCCCGTGCTTCGGCGTGTCGCTCAACCGGGCGGCCCAAAGCCGGAAATGCGGAGGTTGCGGGTCCGCCCGAGGGTTCGACGTGGGAGGCGTTCTCGTCGATCATCCGGGGCCGACGCTCCGGGGCGCTTTCCGCTGGAGGTTCCACCATGCGTGTCTTGCGCGCTCTTACCGTGACGGCGGCAGCCTGCGCCGTGATCGGCCTCAGTGCCCCACTCGCCTCCGCGAACCAGGACCCCGGGGGCCGGGGTGGGAACGGGGGTGGGAACGGCCCCAGCAACATCTCCGTCAACCCGTACTCCGTGCACCAGGGATCCACGATGCAGGTGAGCGCCGCGGGCTGCGGCCACGGCGGTACCGTCACCTCGCACGGAAACTTTCCGCCGGCCAACCTCTCCGCGGGCTCGATCGGCTTCGCGACCGTCCGGATCTTCAACCACGCCTCTCCGGGCCACCACACGCTGTCGGTCAAGTGCAACGACAGCAACCTGGTCGCCACGCACCGCTTCACGATCTTGGAGGGCAACCCCTCGCAGGGCGGCATCGGCGGGTCCATCGGCCCGTCCACCGCCGAGACCGCCATCGGCGCGGGCCTCGTCGGCGCCGCGGCGCTCGGTGCGGGTGCCCACGTGCTGCGCCGTCGCCGTCCGCTCCGCAGCCGGGCCTGATCGGCCTCCCCGGACGCAGGTCCCCCGCTACCGCCGGTCGCCCCGAGTCCTGACCAGGACTCGGGGCGACCGGCGGTAGCGGGGGATGTCCGGCGGGTTCAGTGACTACGGTCCGACCCCCTGCGGCGCAGTGCGAACACGGCGCCGCCCGCGGCGGCGAGGAACAGGCCGGCGCCGGCGCCGAACTCCACGGGGTCCATGCCCGCCACGCTGCCGCCCAGACCGCCGCGGACGCCGAGGGCGGAGGACGGGGTCGGGAGGGCGGCCGCGCCGGTGGCGGTCCGGGTGGAGCTCGTGGTCGGTGTCGTGGTGCCGCCGGCGATCGTCAGGTCGGCCGAGCCGGTCTCGCCGTTGCAGGTGAAGGAGACGGAGTAGACGGCTCCGCGCCGCGCGTCGCGGTCCACGGTGACCCGTACGGTCTGGCCCCGCGCGATGCTCACGGTGTCGAAGACCCCGGAGGAGGCGGTGGCGTAGGCGGCGTTGCAGCGACTGACCGCGAGGGCCGTCTGCCCCCCGGGGGCGACGGTCGACGGTGTGAGGGTGAAGCCGAACGAGGTGATCGTGGGCCGGTCCTCGGCCGCGGTCGCGGCGGGCGCGCCGAGGGCGCCGAGCGCGAGTACGGCGCCCGTGGCACCGGCGCTGAGCAGGGCGGTGGCGGAGGTAGGTATCGCACCCATGGTTGGTTCTCCGGATCCCCGAGGAGCAGCCGCGGAACGGTTTCCGCACGTGGGGGGTCGTGCGCCTCGATGTCCGACACGCTAGGTCCGGGTGCGGTGACCCGCGATCAGGAACGGGCGAATGGGGCACAGCCGTAGGCCGAACCGGGGACGGGAGGCCCGTCCCCGGTTTGCGGGCGGCCCTCAGCCGACGAGGTCGAGGTGGGGGAACTGGGCGAGGAACGGTTCGGCGGTGGCGGAGATGCCCCGCCCGAACGGCGCGTCGAAGTCCCAGATGAGGAAGAGCAGGAAGGCGATGAGGGCGCTGAACAGGCCCGCCAGCAGCATCTCCCGGAACGACCGCCTGATCTGCAGGGTGAAGATCAGCCCGACCGTCACCAGGGCGCCGACGATCAGCCCGAACCACACCACCCCCGGCATGGTCGCCCCGGCGCTGGAGCCGCGGGCGCTGCGGGCGTCGTCGGCCACCGCGACCTGGTCGACCAGCGGCTGGTACGCCTGCCCCTCGTGGTCGGTCTGCGGCTCGTAGTCGGTGACGTCGCGGCGGATACGTTCCAGCAGCTCCCCGCCGCGCTCGGTGAGCTCGCCGTGGTCGGCCATCCGCTGCCACTCCGTGTCCACGACGTGGGTCACGTACGCGTCGACGTCGGCGCGGATCCTCTTGCGCACCTCGGCCGGGTAGACCTCGGAGCGGACACTGATCTCGTGCAGGGCCTGCGCCTCCTGGCGCACGTACTCCTGGGCGGCCCCGCGGCCCTCCCAGACGCCCGCGATCGCCAGGCCCAGCACGATCGCGTAGATCACCCCGATCATCATCGTCATGTACTCGATGACGTCCGGGGTCTCGTTCGGATCGTCGTCCTCGCCGATCCTGCGGTGGTTGAAGAAGGCGATGGACAGCACCACGGCACACGCCGCGGCCATCGCGAGGGACAGGACGAGCCATTCCGACAAGATGACTCCCATATCGGTTACTGGTGGGGCGGAAGAAGCGCTAGCGGGAGCGCAGGGCGACGATCGCGAGCACCGCGGGAGCGGCGGTCATCAGGGTGAAAGTCACCGGCGAGATGTGGTGCTCGACGGGTTTGCGGGCCGCGGCGTGATAGGCGGGTCGGGCCACCGGTTTCGGCGGTGCGGGTTTCACCTCCGGGGCGGGTGGGGGCGGTGGGGCGAGTGGGGCGGGTGGTGGCGGTGCGGGAGCCCTGACCACGCGCGGCGGAGCGGGAGCGGGCTTCGGCGGGGGAGGCGCGGGCAGGACCGGCTTCGGCGCGGGCTTCGGTAGCGGCTTCGGCGGCGGCGGTGGCGGCGGAGGGGTGGGCTTCGGGGGCGGCGTGGGCTCGGGCGGGGGAGTCGGCTTCGGTGGTGGCGTGGGCTTCGGCGGCGGCTTCGGCGGGCAGGGCGGCGGGGGCGGCGGCGGTGGGCAGTGCGGGTGGCCGTGACGGCCCCCGCCATGACCGCCCCCACGGCGTTTCCCGTGGTCGGAGCCCTGGTCGTCACCGTGATGTCCGCCACGCGGGCCGCGTCCCCTGTCGCTGCCGCCGGCCGCCGCGGCCACTACGGTGGCGGCCGGGCCGTCGCCGGAGTCGGTCGTCGCGTAGGCGCGGCTATCAGCCACGGCCGGCGTGACGGACAAGGCCGCCCACAGCAGGACCGGGACTGCCAGCAGGCGCCTGGCACAGGCTCTGTTCACCCCGGGAGCATGGGGCCGCGCGCGCCCGGGCACGCGAGGCTCAGCCCCGGTTCGCCTGAACGGGTGGACCGGCGACCAGAAAGGTTTGAGCCAGTCCTGGGTCGCTCCTGTCGTCGGTCCGATCGTCCGCCGGCCAATTCCCATAAGGGACTTGTCGGTATCGGTCATTCCCTCACCCGGCGCGGTGGCGCCTTTGGTGTGTGACGAAGAACGGATCGCCAATTTCCGCTTTTGCTCGCCCTGTTGGGAAATGATCAGTACATTCGGCTCGGACAGGAGTCCGACCTCACACGGACGACCGCAGGACCAACGCTTGGAGACCCCGATGGAGCGCCCCGCCTGGGCCCCGCCAGGCATCGACATATCGGTGCCGAGCGTGTCCCGCATCTATGATTACTACCTGGGCGGGTCCCACAATTTCGAGGTCGACCGCCAGACGGCTCGCCGCGCCATGGAATTCATGCCGGGACTGCCCAAGATCATGCAGGCCAACCGGGCATTCATGCGCCGCGCCGTCAGGCATGCCGTCGCCGAGGGCGTGACCCAGTTCCTCGACATCGGCTCCGGCATCCCCACCTTCGGCAATGTCCACGAGATCGCCCGGGCCGCCACGCCGCAGGCGCGTGTCGTCTACGTCGACCACGACCCCGTGGCCGTCGCGCACAGCCGCGCCGTCCTCACGGGGGACGAGCACACCGACATCGTCGCCGCCGACCTGCGCAGGCCCAAGGAGATCCTGGCCGCCCCCGAGGTCGGCCGGCTGCTCGACCTCGGCCGCCCCGTCGCCCTGCTGCTCGTCGCCGTCCTGCACTTCCTGGAGGACACGGACGACCCGTACGCCGCCGTCGCCGAGCTGCGCGACGCCCTGGCCCCCGGCAGCCTGCTGATCCTCACGCACGCCTCGTACGAGGGCATCCCGCTCCCCGAGGAGGTCGCCGGCGGCACCGTGAGCGTCTACCGGGACATCCGCAACCCCCTCGTCATGCGCACCGGCGAGCAGATCCGCGGCTTCTTCGACGGGTTCGAGTTGCTGGAGCCCGGCCTCGTGTCCATGCCCGACTGGCGGCCGGACCGGGCCGAGGACGGCGCGGACGCGGAGTCGCCGGAAGACCCCTACGCCTTCTCGGGCTTCGGCGGCGTGGGACGCAAGGCGTGAGACTTCCGGCACAGACGGCGGGCGCGCCGAAGGCCGCCGCGGCGCCCACCGCGGCACCGGTCACCGGGGCGTCGGCGGCCCCGCACGGCGGCATCGAGGACCGGATCGCCCGCTTCGCGACGATCTGGGGGCGGGCGATCTTCCCGGTCACGGCGACCTCGCTGACCCGCACCGAGTTCGAACGGCACCTCCTGCCGCTCACCCGCAGGCTCACCGAGGCCCTGCACGCCCGGCCGTTCGACGCCTCGGTCGCCCAGCAGGTGGGGGCGGAACTCGTCGCCGTGCACTGCACCGACCCCGAGGCCCTGGCCGGCACCCTCGGCGTGATCGAGTCGTACCTGGTGCTCTACTGCGGCCCGGACGGGCCCGAGGGCTCCGGCGTGGAGGGCACCGAGGAGTACCGCTCCCGCTGCGCCCGGCTCCAGCACGCCATCGCGGCGGGATACGCCCGGGCCCTGCGCGAGCGCACCCTCAGGGAGCAGGAGGCCATCGCGCGCTCGGCGCTGACCGCCCGCACCGACGCGCAGCAGGCCCTGCACGCGAGCGAGGAGCGCTTCCGGGCGGTCTTCGAGGGCGCGGCCGTCGGCATCGGCATCGCCGACCTCGACGGGAACGTCCTGGAGGTCAACGACACCCTGCTGCAGATGTTCGGCGGCCTGGAAGGGCACGTCCGCAGCCGCAACGTCAGCGAGTGGGGGCACCCCGACGACACCCCGCACGTGTGGCGGATGTACGGCGAGCTGGTGCGCGGCGAGCGCGAGAGCTACCGCGTGGAGAAGCCGTACTACCGGCACGACGGGACCGTGCTCTGGACCAATCTGACGGTGTCGCTGCTGCGTGACGCCGACGGGACGCCGCAGTACCAGCTGGCGCTGATGGAGGACACCACCGAACGCCGGCTGCTGAACCTGCGCCTGCGCTACGAGGCCACTCACGACGCCCTCACCGGCCTGCCCAACCGGACGCTGTTCTTCGAGCGGCTGGAGAAGGCCCTCGGCGGCGCCGGGGGCGACCGCTACGGGCTGTGCTACCTGGACCTCGACGGCTTCAAGGCGGTCAACGACAGCCTCGGGCACTCGGCGGGGGACCGGCTGCTGGTCGAGGTCGCCGACCGGCTCCAGAGCTGCGCCACCGGCCCCGGCGAGGTGGTGGCCCGGCTCGGCGGCGACGAGTTCGTCGCCCTGACCACCGGCTCGGACACCGAGCAGAAGGTCACCGATCTCGCGATCCGCATCCTGACCGCCCTGTCCACCCCGATCCGGCTGGAGGGCCGGGAACTGACGGTCCGGGGCAGCATCGGCATCGTCGAGGGCCGGGCCAAGGAACGCACCCCGGCGGAGGTCCTGCGCAGCGCCGACATCACGATGTACCGGGCCAAGGCGGCCGGCGGCAACCGCTTCGAATTCGCCGACGCCGAGGCCGACGCCCGCGCGATCACCCGCCACGGCCTCACCAACGCCCTGCCGGCGGCGCTGGAACGCGGCGAGTTCTTCATCGAGTACCAGCCGCTGGTCCACATGCGCGACGGCAGCGTGCACGGAGCCGAGGCCCTGGTGCGCTGGTCGCACCCGCAGTACGGGGTACTCGGACCGGACCGCTTCATCCCGCTCGCCGAACGGACCGGGCTGATCGTGCCGCTCGGCCGCTGGGTGCTGGAGGAGGCCGTCCGCCAGGCCCGCATCTGGCAGCGCCAGCACGGAGGCTCCGCCCTGCGGATCAACGTCAACCTCTCCCCGACCCAGCTGCACCACCCGGGCCTGGTCGCCGACACCGTGGCGGTGCTGGAGAAGTCCGGCCTCGCCCCGGGCGCATTGTGCCTGGAGGTCACCGAGTCGGCGCTGATAGGAGCCGACGACGAGCTCCTGGAACCGCTGCGCCGGCTCGCCGCCCTCGGCGTGGACATCGCGCTCGACGACTTCGGCACCGGCTACTCGAACCTGGCCAACCTCCGGCGGCTGCCCGTCAGCGTCCTCAAGCTCGATCGCTCCTTCACCCAGGGGATGCAGCAGCAGCCGGCCAACCCGGTCGACGTCAAGATCGTGGAAGGGATCGTCGCCCTGGCCCACAGCCTCGAACTCGCCGTGACCGTCGAGGGTGTGGAGACCGGAGCCCAGGCCGCCCAGCTGCGCGCCCTCGGCTGCGACACTGCGCAGGGCTGGTACTACGCCCGGCCCGGCGCCCCCGACCGCATCCACACCCTCTCCCTCTCGGACGCCGTGCCCACACCCTCCTGACGATGCCCGCCCCGCCGGGGGCCAGGCTCCAAGACCGGGAACCCCGGGGCGGGAACCCCGGGGCCGGGATGCCGGGGCGGGGATGCCGGGGCGGGGGCCGGCCGGGGCCGCTTCAGGCCCCGGCGGGCGGCTGCGCCCGGTTCATGCCGACCTCCGTCCCCTGGCCGGGGGTCCGGACGGCCTCCACGACCCGCTCGTACCGCTCCGCCGTGTCGGCCAGGACGTCGGCGACCACCGGCAGCCGCTCCGCCTCGTACGCGTCGAGCACCTCCTCACCGCCGGGCCCGCTCAGCGCGGCGGCCAGCGTCCGGCCGAGGGCGGCCGCGTCCTGGATACCGGTGTTCATACCGAGCCCGCCGGCTATGGGCTGCACGTGCGCGGCGTCCCCGGCGAGGAAGACCCGGCCCTCCCGCATCCGCGTGGCCATCCGGACATTGACCCGCCAGGCCGAGATCCAAGTGGCATCGACGAGCCGGATCCCGGGTACTCGGGCATGGCGGTCGAAGAGCCGCTGGAAGCTCTCCAGGGAGGGCGGGACCGGCTCGCCCCGCTCGCCCCGCTCGGGCGAGGCCTGCAGCTGGAAGCTGTCCGTCCCCGGCATCGGGCAGAGCAGCATGCCGCCGCCGTCCGAGGTGAACCACTGGTGCCAGGCGTCCCGGCCGAGCCCGGGTGCCCGGACGTCCCCGATGACCATCGCGGGCTCCTCCTGGCCGTTCCCCTCGAAGGGGATGCCGAGCAGCTTGCGGGTGGTGCTGCGCCCGCCGTCGCACCCGGCGACATAGCGGGCTCCGATCACGGTGCCGTCCGCCAGCTCCGTGTGCACACCGGACTCGTCCTGGCTGATGCCGGCGAGCTCCGATCCGTACTCGACCCGCACCCCCAGCCCGGCGAGCCGGTCGCGCAGGGCCGCCTCGATCTGCCACTGCCCGAGCAACAGACCGGCTTCGGTGGGGGTGTCGTTGATGTGCTCGCCGTCGAAGTACTTGCGCAGGACCACCTTCTTGTTGCCGGTGGCTTCGAGGGCCTCGAGCACGCCGAGCCGCCGGAAGACATCGAGGCTGCCCGGCAGCAGCCCCTTGCCGCGGGATTCGTGGTGCGGCTCGGTGCGCCGGTCGATGACACGCACGGCGAAGCCGCGCAGCGCCAGGTCGCAGGCGAGCGTCAGTCCGGTGGGGCCGGAACCGGTGATCAGTACGTCGGTCATGGGTTGTCCTCTCCTCGTCGATGTCTCAAGGAAAGCGGCTCCCGACAGAAAAAGCAACCCGGTTACAAAAGTAACTCGGTCACGAATCCATGCTACGCTGTGCGCATGGAGAACACGACGGGTCTGCGCGAGAACAAGAAGCTCCGAACGCGTCACCGCCTGGCGGCCACGGCGCTGGAGCTCTTCCTGGAGCGTGGCTTCGATGCGGTGTCGGTGGCGGACGTCGCCGCGGCGGCCGAGGTCTCCAAGCCCACCCTCTTCCGGTACTTCCCGAGCAAGGAGGACCTGCTGCTCGACCGGTTCGCCGACCATCAGGACGAGGCGGCGCGCATCGTGCGCGAACGGCCCGCCGGCTGCACGCCGGTGGGTGCGGTGCACGCGCACTTCCTGTCGGCGCTGGCCGAGCGGGACCCGATCACCGGGCTGTGCGACCACCCGAACGTGATGGCCTTCCAGCAGCTGGTCTACAGCACCGCCAGCCTGCAGACCCGGCTGAGGAGCTACACCGACCGCGAGGTGGAGTTGCTCGCCCTCGTGCTGGAGGCGGAAGCCGTCCCGCCGCTCGCCGCCCGCCTGGCGGCCATGCATCTGGTGGCGGTTCGCCGCGAGCTGGGCCGGGAGAACTGGCGGCGGATCGCATCTGGGCAGAGCGCCGACGAGGCTCACGCGGCCGCGGTGGCCGAGGCCGATCAGGTCTTCGGGATGCTCGCCGAGGGGCTCGACAGAACCCTGCCGACAGCCCCGGCTTCCGCCCCGGCCACGGCTTCCGCCCCGGAGTGACCGCAAGTTCCCCCCGGGGGCGGCCGGTGCCCCCGCCGCGGCGGAATCAGCCGGTCAGTATGCGCTGCAGCTCGCGAGCCGCGCGCGGGGGAGCCACGTCGGTGCGGTGGGCCAGGGCGATCGTGCGGCGCAGCGGGGAGCCGGCCAGCGGGGTCACCCGCAGGCCGGGTCCGGCCCGGTCCACCACCATCGCCGGGACCACTGCGATACCGAGGCCCGCCCGGGCGAAGCCCAGGACCGCGTCCATCTCCCCGCCCTCCACGGTGAAGACCGGCTCGAACCCCTCCGCGCGGCAGGCCGCCACCGTGAGCTCACGCAGGTCGTAGCCGTGCCGGAACATCACCATCGGCTCGTCCCGCAGCCCCCGGATGGTCAGCTCGCCGCCCCCGCCGGGCGCCGGACGGTCCGCCGACGAGACCACCACGAGGTCTTCCGTCAGTAGCTCGACCGTGGTCAGGGCCGGGGCCGAAGGGGGGAGCGGCAGCGCGATCAGGGCCAGGTCCAGGGCCCCGCGCGCGAGCTCCCGTACGAGGTCGAGCGAGCCGCTCTCCTCGATCAGCAGCTCGATCCCCGGGTGCGCGTCGTGGAAGGCGCGCAGCACGTCCGGCAGCATGCCCGTGCAGATGCTGGGTGTGACGCCCAGCCGGACGCGGCCCCGGCGCAGCTGCGCCAGTTCCTGCACCTCCAGCCGCGCGGTATCCGCGTCCGCCAGGATCCGCCGGGCCAGCGGCAGTAGCGTCTCGCCCGCGTCGGTGAGCGTGATGTTGCCCCGCGCCCGGCTGAACAGCTCGGCCCCGAGTTCCCGTTCGAGCGCCTTGATCTGCTGGGAGAGCGAGGGCTGGGCCACGTGCACCCGCTCCGCGGCCCGGGTGAAATGCCGGGTCTCGGCGACCGCCACGAAGTACAGGAGCTGCTGGAACTGCATCGGCCCAGGGTACGCCCCGATAGCCATCCTCTATCGATATCAGCTCCATCATGTCTTGGACCTTTCGGCGCCTCCGTCCGTACCGTCGAGGACATGGCTCTGGCAACCCGGACGGATCGACGGCCGTCCACCACGCGCACGATCTGGGACTCCTCCGTCGGCAAGAAGTCCGTGATGGCCGTCTCCGGCCTGGTGATGCTCGGCTACCTCGTCGTGCACATGCTCGGCAACCTCAAGATCTTCTTCGGGGCGGACGAGTTCAACGGCTACGCCCACTGGCTGCGCACGCTCGGCTCGCCCTTCCTGCACCACGAGTGGGCCCTGTGGATCGTCCGCGTGGGACTGCTCGCCGCCGTCGTCGCCCACGCGGTGTCCGCGTACCAGCTCAGCCGCCGCGACATCAGGGCGCGCCCGGTGAAGTACGCCCACAAGCGCCGCCGCGCGAGCTACGCCACCCGCACCATGCGGTGGGGCGGGGTCATCCTCGGCCTGTTCATCGTCTGGCACCTGCTCGACCTGACCACGCTCACCGTCAACGAACGTGCCTGGGCCGGCCACCCGTACGAGAACGTCCTGTCCACCTTCTCCACCTGGTACGGGAACACGATCTACATCGTGGCGATGGCCGCCCTCGGCCTGCACGTCCGGCACGGCTTCTGGAGCGCGGCGCAGACCCTCGGCGCGGGCAGCGCTCGACGCGACCGGACGCTGAAGTTCCTGGCCAACGGGCTGGCCCTCGTCCTCTTCGCCGGTTTCGTGTCCGTCCCCGTAGCCGTCATGACCGGAGTGGTGAACTGACCATGAGCGACCCGCAGCACGACCACAGGCGTCACCCCGCTTTCGCCGACTACACCACCGGTGAGCCCGTCGCCGACACCAAGGCCCCCGAGGGCCCGATCGCCGACCGTTGGGACCGCCGCCGCTTCGAGGCGAAGCTCGTCAACCCGGCCAACCGCCGCAAGCACACCGTCATCGTCGTCGGCACCGGTCTGGCGGGCGGCGCAGCCGGCGCGACCCTCGCCGAACAGGGCTACCACGTGGTCCAGTTCTGCTTCTCCGACTCGCCGCGCCGCGCCCACTCCATCGCCGCCCAGGGCGGCATCAACGCAGCCAAGAACTACCGCAACGACGGCGACTCGGTGCACCGCCTCTTCTACGACACGGTCAAGGGCGGCGACTTCCGCGCCCGCGAGTCCAACGTCCACCGCCTCGCCCAGATCTCGGTCGAGATCATCGACCAGTGCGTGGCCCAGGGCGTCCCCTTCGCCCGCGAGTACGGCGGCCTCCTCGACACCCGCTCCTTCGGCGGCGTCCAGGTGTCCCGCACCTTCTACGCCCGCGGCCAGACCGGCCAGCAGCTGCTCCTCGGCGCCTACCAGGCACTCTCCCGGCAGATCGCCGCGGGCAATGTCGAGATGCACGCCCGCACCGAGATGCTCGACCTGATCGTCGTCGACGGCGTGGCACGCGGCATCGTCGCCCGCGACCTGATCACCGGTGAGATCTCCGCCCACTACGCCGACGCGGTGGTGCTGGCCAGTGGCGGCTACGGCAACGTCTTCTACCTCTCCACCAACGCCATGAACTCCAACGCGACCGCCGTCTGGCGGGCGCACCGGCGCGGCGCCCATTTCGCCAACCCCTGCTTCACCCAGATCCACCCCACCTGTATCCCGCGCACCGGTGACCACCAGTCCAAGCTCACCCTGATGAGCGAGTCCCTGCGCAACGACGGCCGTATCTGGGTGCCCAAGGCCAAGGGCGACACCCGCGCCGCGGCCGACATCCCCGAGCCGGAGCGCGACTACTACCTGGAGCGGATCTATCCCTCCTTCGGCAACCTCGTGCCCCGCGACATCGCCTCCCGCGCCGCGAAGAACGTCTGCGACGAGGGCCGCGGAGTGGGCCCCGGCGGCCAGGGCGTCTACCTCGACTTCGCGGACGCCATCCGCCGCATGGGCCGTGACAAGGTCGCCGAGAAGTACGGGAACCTCTTCGAGATGTACGAGCGGATCACCGCGGAGAACCCGTACGAGGTCCCGATGCGGATCTACCCCGCCGTCCACTACACGATGGGCGGCCTGTGGGTCGACTACGACCTCCAGACCACCCTGCCCGGCCTCTTCGCCATCGGCGAGGCCAACTTCTCCGACCACGGCGCCAACCGCCTCGGCGCCTCCGCCCTGATGCAGGGCCTCGCCGACGGGTACTTCGTACTGCCCTCCACGATCAACGACTACCTGGCCCGCCACCCGCACCGGGACACCGTGGACGACAGCCACCCCGAGGCCGCGGCGGCGATCCGCGAGACCCGCGACTGCCTGGCGAAACTCCTCGCCGTCGACGGCGACCGCACCCCCGACTCCTTCCACCGGGAGATCGGCGAACTGATGTGGGAGTACTGCGGCATGGCCCGCAGCGAGGAGGGCCTGCGCAAGGCGCTCGACCGCATCCCCGAGATCCGCGAGGAGTTCTGGCGCCGCATCAAGGTCCCCGGCCGCGGCGAGGAGTTCAACCAGTCACTGGAGAAGGCCAACCGCATCGTGGACTACCTCGAACTGGCCGAGCTGATGTGCCTCGACGCGCTCCACCGCGCCGAATCCTGCGGCGGCCACTTCCGCGAGGAGTCCCAGACCCCCGACGGCGAAGCAGCCCGCCGCGACGAGGAGTTCGGTTACGCGGCCGCCTGGGAGTACCAGGGCACAGGCGCCGCCCCCGTCCTGCACAAGGAAGACCTCGTCTTCGAGTACGTCCACCCCACCCAGCGGAGCTACGCATGAAGCTCACCCTGCGCGTCTGGCGCCAGCGCGGCGCCGACGCCCCCGGCCACATGGCGTCCTACGAGGTCGACGGCATCTCGGAGGACATGTCCTTCCTGGAGATGCTCGACACCCTCAACGAGGACCTGATCCTGCGCGGCGAGGACCCGGTCGCCTTCGACCACGACTGCCGCGAGGGCATCTGCGGCGCCTGCAGCCTCGTCATCAACGGCGACGCCCACGGCCCGGAACGCACCACCACCTGCCAGCTCCACATGCGGTCCTTCGACGACGGCGACACCATCGACGTCGAGCCGTGGCGGGCGGCCGCCTTCCCGGTGGTCAAGGACCTGGTCGTCGACCGCGGCTCCTTCGACCGGATCATCCAGGCCGGCGGCTACATCACCGCACCCACCGGCGCCGCCCCCGAGGCGCACGCCACCGCCGTGCCCAAGGCCGACGCCGACTTCGCCTTCGAGCACGCCGAGTGCATCGGCTGCGGTGCGTGCGTGGCGGCCTGCCCGAACGGCTCCGCGATGCTCTTCACCTCCGCCAAGGTGAACCACCTGAACGTGCTGCCGCAGGGCTCGCCGGAGCGCGAGACCCGGGTGCTGGACATGGTGGCCCGGATGGACGAGGAGGGCTTCGGCGGCTGCACCCTGACCGGCGAGTGCGCCACGGCCTGCCCGAAGGGGATCCCGCTGCCCTCAATCGCCGCGATGAACAAGGAGTGGCTGCGGGCCGTGCGCAAGGGCCCCCGCTGACCCGCGTCGTCCGGGCCTGAGCGGGGTGTCCTGCCGGTCGGGCCCCGGCCGCTGCACCCGGCTGTTCGGCCCCCCGGCCGCTGTACCCGGCCGCCGCATCCCGCCCGTGCGCCGATCGGCTGACCGGTGCGGCCCGCGCCGCGCCGGACCCCGCCGCCACCGGGGCCATGGGGGACAGTGACCCCATGCCAGAAGCCCCCGCCGGGTCCGGACCCCGCCGCCGAGCCGTACTGGCCGCCGCCCTCACCCCGCTGGCCGGGTCCGGGTGCTCCGGCGGGGAAGCCCCCCGCACCCCGGCGCCCGGCGCGCAGGCCGGGCCCAAGGACGCCCTGATCATGGTGATCCGGCACGCGGAGAAACCGTACGCCGGTGACGTCGGCCGGGACGCGGAGGGCGAGGACGATCCCGGCTCGCTGGCCGGCCGGGGCTGGCGCCGCGCCGAGGAGCTCCCGCGCCTCTTCCCGCCGGCCCGCAGCTCCTCGCTGCCCCGCCCCGCGGCGGTGTTCGCGGCCGGCGGTGAACGGGGCGCCCCCGCGCGGTGCCGGCAGACCGTGACGGCGCTGGCCGCCGCGCTGCGCACCCCCGTCCGTACCGAGTTCGCCGTCGGCGCCGAAGCCGCCCTCGCGCAGGCCGCGTCGGCCGCGCCCATGCCCGTACTCGTCTGCTGGGAGCACACCGGGATCCCGCGCCTGGTCAGCGCCCTCGGCGCCGGCGGCGTCCCCGGCGTCCCGGCCACCTGGCCCGACCGCCACGACCTCGTCTGGATGTTCACCCGCCGCCGGGGTCGGTGGAGCTTCCGCGAACTGCCGCAGCACCTGCTCCCCGGCGACGCCTGAACCGCCTACGCGCGCCCGGCCTCCCCCTCCCGGCCGGCCCCGAGGGCGCGCGCCAGGTACGGAGCGGTACGGCTGTCCACCGCCCGGGCCACCTCCGACGGAGTGCCGGCGGCGACCACCCGGCCGCCCGCCGCGCCGCCGCCCGGTCCCAGGTCGATCACCCAGTCCGCGCCCGCCACCACCTCCATGTCGTGCTCCACGACCACGACCGAGTGCCCGGCGTCCACCAACCCGTGCAACTGCCGCAGCAGCACCCGTACGTCGGCCGGATGCAGCCCGGTCGTCGGCTCGTCCAGCAGGTACAGGGTGTGGTCCCGGCGCAGCCGTTGCAGCTCCGTCGCCAGCTTGATCCGCTGCGCCTCGCCGCCCGACAGCTCGGTGGCCGGCTGCCCCAGCCGCAGGTAGCCGAGCCCGATCTCCTCCAGCGCCCGCAGGCTCCGCGCCGCCGCCGGAACCTCCGCGAAGAAGCCGGCCGCCGACTCCACCGTCAGGCCCAGTACCTCCGCGATGTTCAGCCCCGCGTACCGGACCTCCAGCGTCTCGGCGTTGTACCGGGCTCCCGCGCACTCGGGGCACGGGGCGTACGTACTCGGCAGGAACAGCAGCTCCACCGAGACGAAGCCCTCGCCCTGGCAGGTCTCGCACCGTCCGCCCGGCACGTTGAAGGAGAACCGGCCGGCCTTCCAGCCGCGCGCCCGCGCCTCGGGTGCCGCCGTGAACAGCTTGCGCACGACGTCGAACAGTCCGGTGTACGTGGCCAGGTTGGACCGAGGGGTCCGGCCGATCGGCTTCTGGTCCACCTCCACCAGCCGCCGTACGGGGAAGTCCGTGTCCGTGAGCCGCTCGCCGACCTCCCGGGCCAGTACCTGTCCCACCAGTGTGGACTTGCCCGACCCCGATACTCCGGTGACGGCCGTGAACACCCCCAGCGGGAACTGCGCCTCCAGGTCCCGCAGATTGTGCCGGTCCACCCCGGTCAGCCGCACCGTCCCGGTCGCGGGGCGCACCGCCCGCGGCGCACCGGCCGCCTCCCGCGCCGCGAACAGGTGCCGGGCCGTCGCCGACTCCGCCACAGCGGCCAGGGCCTGCGGCGGCCCGCTGTGCAGCACCCGGCCGCCGTGTTCTCCGGCCAGCGGCCCCACGTCCACCAGCCAGTCCGCGTGCCGGACCACGTCGAGGTGGTGCTCCACGACGAAGACCGTGTTGCCGGCCTCCTTCAGCCGGTCCAGTACGCCGAGCAGCGCCTCGGTATCGGCCGGGTGCAGCCCCGCCGAGGGTTCGTCCAGTACGTACACCACGCCGAACAGCCCCGACCGCAGCTGCGTGGCCAGCCGCAGCCGCTGCAGCTCGCCCGCGGACAGGGTGGGTGCGGTCCGGTCCAGGCTCAGGTAGCCCAGCCCGAGCTCGGTGACGGGTCCGATCCGGGAGCGCAGGTCCTCGGCGAGCACCCGCGCGGCCTCCCCGTCGAGGGACGCGGAGGCCAGTACGGCGTCCAGGTCGGTCAGAGCCAGTGCCGCGAGCTCCGCGATGGTCCGCCCCGCGAAGGTGACGGCGAGGGCCTCCGGCCGCAGCCGCCGCCCCTCGCAGGCCGGGCACGGGGAATCGGCGAGGAACTTCTCCGCACGGGCCCGCAGGGTGGCGCTCCTGCTGTCGGCGAAGGTCCGCATGACATAGCGGTGGGCGCTCATGTACGTGCCCTGGTACGGCCGTTGGATCCGGTCGGCCTCCCGCACCGGGTGCACGGTCACCACCGGCTGATCCTCGGTGAACAGGATCCACTCGCGATCCTCCGCCGGCAGCTCACGCCAGGGCCGGTCCACGTCGTGGCCGAGGGTCTCCAGGATGTCCCGCAGGTTCTTGCCCTGCCAGGCACCCGGCCAGGCGGCGATGGCACCCTGACGGATCGACAGTCCCGGATCGGGGACGAGGAGTTCCTCACTGGTGCGGTGGATCCGGCCCAGCCCGTGGCAGGAAGGGCAGGCACCGGCAGCGGTGTTGGGCGAGAAGGCGTCGGAGTCGAGCCGCTCCGCCCCCGGCGGATAGGTCCCGGCCCGCGAGTACAGCATCCGCAGGGAGTTGGACAGCAGGGTCACCGTCCCGACCGAGGAGCGGGAGCCGGGGGAGGAGCGCCGCTGCTCCAACGAGACGGCCGGGGGCAGCCCGGTGACGGAATCCACCTTCGGCGCGCCGATCTGGTGGATGAGACGGCGGGCGTACGGGGCCACGGACTCGAAGTACCGGCGCTGGGCCTCGGCGTAGAGCGTGCCGAAGGCGAGCGAGCTCTTCCCGGACCCGGAGACCCCGGTGAACACGGTCAGCGCGTCGCGCGGGATGTCCACGTCGACGCCGCGCAGATTGTGCTCCCGGGCGCCCCGGACCCGTACGTAGCGGTCGCCATGGGCCGTAGGTGCAGTGGGCTGGTGCATTCGTCCCAGTTTAGGGCCCTGCCGGTGGGGGCCCGGCCCCGGGGGCGGCGGGCGATGTCGATCGCGGGCCGATCCGCCACCCCGGCCGGCACCGGGACCGGCGTGCCCGTCGGGAGGACCGCGACGCCATGGACGTCAGTGCGCCGGGTCCCGGAGGCCGGCGATCCGGGCCAGTCGTGCGTAGGAGTCCAGGAGTGCCGTGCGGTCGAACGTGGAGGTGGTGACCAGTAGTTCGTCCGCTCCGGTCCGCTCCGCCACCTCGGTCAGCTCGGCCGCCACCCGGTCCTCCGTGCCGTGGATGTGGCCGGTGAGGGCGCCCTCGTAGAGCTCGTGCTCCTTCGGGGCCATCTCCAGGGATTCGATCTCCTCGGCCGGGCGCAGCGGTGGGAAGCTGCCCCGGGTGCGGGAGTGCGCGAGGGACCAGGCCTCCGGGACCAGGATGCGGCGGGCCTCCTCCTCGGTGGCCGCGACCGCCACCGTGCCCGAGACCACGACGTACGGCTCCGCGCCGTGGGCGGACGGCCGGAACTCCTTGCGGTACGCCCGGGCGATCTCGCTCACCCGGTCGCGGGCCCGGAGGTCGCCCACGACCAGCGGCAGCCCCGCCCGGGCGGCGATCCCGGCCCCTTCGCCGGTGGCCAGGACGTAGGCGGGGATGTGCAGTCCCTCGGCGGGGCGGGCGTGCACCTCGGGGTGGGCCCGCTGGGTGCCGTCGAGCCAGCCCAGCAGTTCGGTCAGCTGTTCCTCGAAGCGGTCGGCGTCGCCGGTGTCGCGTCCCAGCGCGCGCCGGATGCCGCCCGTGAAGCCGACCGAGCGGCCGAGCCCCATGTCGATCCGGCCGGGGAACAGGGACTCCAGGACCCCGAACTGCTCGGCGACCACCAGCGGCTGGTGGTTGGGCAGCATGACCCCGCCCGTGCCGACCCGGATCCGGTCGGTCGCTCCGGCGACAGCCGCGGCCAGCACGGTCGGCGCCGAGCCGGCGACACCGGGCACGCTGTGGTGTTCCGACACCCAGAAGCGGTGGTAGCCGAGCTGTTCGGCCGTCCGGGCCAGCTCCACGGTGTCGCGCAGGGCCTGCGGGGCCGGGTGGCCCCGGCGGGTGCGCGACCGGTCGAGTATCGAGAGTTTTCGGATCACACAGGACTCAACGCCGGCCGGCCGTGAGGATTCCCGTTCGGCTCTCCTACGCTGGCGGGATGAGCGAGCACACCACCCGGCCGCTGGCCGTCTTCGACCTCGACAACACCCTGGCGGACACCGGTCATCGCCAGCACTTCCTGGAGAGCCGGCCCAGGGACTGGACGGGCTTCTTCGCGGCGGCCCCGGCCGATCCGCCGCTCGGGCGCGGGGTCGCGCTGGCCGTGGAGAGCGCGGCCGACTGCGAGGTCGTGTACCTGACCGGGCGGCCGGAACGGTGTCGTGCGGCCACGCTCGACTGGCTCGCCCGGCACGATCTGCCCGAGGGGCGGCTGTTCATGCGCGGGAACCAGGACCGCCGGCCGGCGCGCACGACCAAGATCGAGGTGCTGCGGCGGATCTCCCGTGGCCGCGAGGTGCGGATGCTCGTCGACGACGACGAGCTCGTCTGCCGGGCCGCGCGCGCCGCCGGGTTCCGGGTGGTCCTGGCCGACTGGGCGGCGGACGCGCCGGAGCTGGAGACCGCCCAGGAGGTCGACGGCCGGACGTGATCGGGACTCGGGCTCCGGGGATGCGAAAGCCCGCGGCCCTCCTCAGTCCTCGCCGTCGAGACGGAAGCCGACCTTGAGCCCCACCTGGTAGTGGGCGATCTCCCCGTTCTCGATGTGGCCGCGTACCTGAACCACCTCGAACCAGTCCAGATTCCGCACGGTCTGGCCCGCCCGGGCGATCCCGTTGCTGATGGCCTGATCGATGCCCTCGTGGGAGGTGCCGACGATCTCGGTCACCCGGTACGTGTGATTGGACATGGAAGTCTCCCGACAGTGGGTGGCTTTTGCCTGGTTCTACGGTGCCCCAGTAAGTCCGACTGCGCGAACTTTGGGCGAACAATCCCGAGCGAAAGGCTCTTGACCGGCCTATTGGTCTATGCCAATTTCGAGCCATCTGAGATCGAGCCCAGAAGGTGACCCTCTTGAAGATGCGCTTCCTCGCCGTGTGCACCGCCCTCGCGGCCGCTGCCGCCCTCACGGGATGCAGCCAGTCGGCCGACTCGGCCGGAGGGTCGCAAAAGGTCACGCTCTGGCTGATGAAGGGCAGCGCCTCGGACGACTTCATCACCGAGTTCACCGCGGCGTTCGAGCAGGAACACCCCGGGATCGACCTGGACGTCAGGATCCAGGAGTGGACGGGCATCGGCGACAAGGTCAACGCCGTCCTCGACGGCACGAGCAAGGAGAGCGCCGACGTCATCGAGGTCGGCAACACCCAGGTCGCCACATACGTCGAGACCGGCGGCCTCGAAGAGCTCACCCTCGAAGGCCTGCGCGAGTGGGGCAGCAAGGACTGGCTCAAGGGCCTCGCCGACCCCGCGACCATCAACGGCGCCCAGTACGGAGTGCCCTGGTACGCCGCCAACCGGGTGGTCATCTACCACAAGGACCTCTTCGCGAACGCCGGGATCAAGACCCCGCCCAAGAACCGCCAGGAGTGGATCCAGGCCACGCAGAAGCTCGACAAGGGCGACCAGCAGGGCATCTACCTCGCGGGCCAGAACTGGTACGTCCTCGCCGGCTTCATCTGGGACGAGGGCGGCGAACTCGCCGTCGAGACCGGCGGCAAGTGGGTCGGCGCCCTCGACGACGACAAGGCACTGGCCGGCATGGACTTCTACAAGCAGCTCCAGGCCCTCGGCGACGGCCCCAAGGGCGCCGACGAGGAGACGCCCCCGCAGTCGCAGGTTTTCGCCGGCGGCGGGGTCGCCCAGATCATCGCCCCGCCCGGCCAGGCCGCCGAGATCGAGGCGGCCAATCCCGCCCTCAAGGGCAAACTCGGCTTCTTCCCGATACCCGGCAAGACCTCCGACAAGGTCGGCGCCGTCTTCACCGGCGGTTCCGACCTGATCATCCCGGAGCGGACGAAGCGGCGGAAGGAGGCGGTGGACGTGATCACGGCCCTCGTCAGTGAGAGGTGGCAGACCGAACTCGCCCGCACGATGAGCTACGTGCCCAACAAGACCACCCTCGCGCACGTCGTCGAGGGCAATGAGGGCGCCGCCAACATGGCCCCCGGCGCCGCCCAGGGCCGCGCCACCCCCACCTCCGCCCGTTGGGCCGAGGTCGAGGCGAAGAACCCGATCAAGCCCTTCATGACGGCAGTGCTCACCGGCCGGGATCCCAAGCAGGCCGCCCGGGCCGCCTCGGAGGAGATCGGCAAGGTACTCAGCTCCGACCGCTGATCCGGGGGCGCCGCCCGAGACGGGGCCGCCCGACCCGGGGACGGCGCCCGACCCGGGGACGGCGCCCGACCCGGCGGCACCTCCCGGGACGGGGGTACCGCCGAGTTCAGCGTCCGCACATCCGAGGGCCGCTGAGCGGTCATGTCGAATCCAGCCGGTCACGGAAGAAGTAAAGGAGCCGGGCCACGCACCTGCGGGCCCGGCCCTCCGTGCCCGGATCAGGAGCCGCCATGACCATCGCACCCCTGTCCCCGTCCCCCCTCACCGCCCCGCAGCTGTCCCCCTCGGCCGCACCCTCCACCCGCCTCGCCCCCGCCGGGACCCGGCGCCCGGCGCCCGGCGCGCCGTCCCAAGGACCGCGCTACGCCGTGCGCCTCGCCCGCGACGAGGACGAGGTCCGCGCCGCCCAGCGGCTGCGCCACCAGGTCTTCGCCGGCGAGCTCGGCGCCCGCCTGGACGGCCCCGAGCCCGGCCTCGACGCCGACGCCTTCGACGCGTACTGCGACCACCTCCTCGTCATCGACGAGGAGGCCGAGCAGGTCGTCGGCACCTACCGGCTGCTGCCCCCGGAGCGCGCCGCTGTCGCGGGCCGCCTGTACTCCGAGGGCGAATTCGACCTCTCGGCCCTCGCCCCCATCCGCCCCGACCTCGTCGAGGTCGGCCGCTCCTGCGTCCACCCCGACCACCGCAACGGCGCCGTCATCGCCCTCATCTGGGCCGGCCTCGCCCACTACATGGACCGCACCGGGCACAACTGGCTCGCCGGCTGCTGCTCGATACCGCTCGCCGACGGCGGGGTCCTGGCCGCCGCCACCCGGGAGACCGCCCTGACCCGCAGCCTCGCCCCCGAGGAGTACCGGGTCACCCCCCACCTCCCCTGGAGCCCCGAGGGCATCACCTTCCCCGACCGCATGGAGCTGCCCCCGCTGCTGCGCGGCTACCTCCGCCTCGGTGCCTGGGTGTGCGGCGAGCCCGCTCTCGACGCCGAGTTCGGCTGCGCCGACCTGTACGTCCTGCTCTCCCTGCGCCGGACCAACCCGCGCTACCTGAAGCACTTCCGCTCGCTCGTCCCGGGCGCATGAGCGTCTGGCTGCCCACCTCGCCCTGCACCCCCGAGGCCTGCGCCGGCCACGAGGGGGACAGCGCGAGCCTCCCGCACGCGGTGCTCAGACTCGCCGCCGCTGTCGCGCTGATCGTGCTGGGGATCCTGGGCGCCCCGCCGGTCCGGCTGCTGCCGGCCGGCCCCCGGCACCGGGTGGTACGGGCCTGGTCCACCGCGCTCGTACGGGCCTTCGGCATACGGATCACCGTGCACGGCAGCCCGGGCCCCGGCGGCGGCCGGCTCCTGGTCGCCAACCACATCTCCTGGCTGGACATCCCGCTCGTGGCCGCCGCCCTGCCCTGCCGGATGCTGGCCAAGAGCGACATCCGGGCCTGGCCGGTCCTCGGCCGCCTCGCGAGCCGGGCCGGCACCCTGTTCATCGAGCGCGACCGGATCCGCGCCCTGCCCGCCACCGTCGAGACCATCACCGGCGCACTGCTGGCCGGCGACCGGGTCACCGTCTTCCCCGAGGGCTCCACCTGGTGCGGGCGCGCCCAGGGCACCTTCCGCAGGGCCGCCTTCCAGTCGGCCCTGGACGCGCAGGTCCCCGTACAACCCCTGCGGCTCACGTACCTGCGGTGCGACGGGAACCCGGCCGGGGCGCCCGCCTTCGTCGGGGACGACCCGCTGACCGCCTCGCTGTGGCGGATCGCCCGGGCCCGCGGGGTGCGGGCCGAGGTCAGGCTGCTGCCGCGGATCCCGCCGGGCCGGTACGCGCACCGGCGGGACCTCGCGGCAGCGGCTCAGCGGGCGGTCGTCGGCACCTGTACGCGCCCCACCGACCCGAACCCGCTACCGGGCATCCCCGCTCAGCCGGCCACCCCGTCGGCCACCGACAAGGACAGCGCGAACCGGCCGGCCGCGTCCGTCCACCACTGGGTCAGCTCCAGCCCGGCCGCGGCCAGCTCCTTGCGCACGCCCTCCTGACGGAACTTCGCGGAGACCTCCGTCAGGATCTCCTCACCCGCCGCGAACGGCACCACCAGATCCAGCGCCCGGATCTTCACCACCAGGTCCGACCGGGCCCGCAGCCGCATTTCGATCCACTCCTGCTCCTCGTTCCACACCGCCACGTGCGAGAAGTCGGCCGTGTGGAAGTCCGCCCCCAACTCCCGGTTGATGACCGCCAGCACGTTCTTGTTGAACTCGGCCGTCACCCCCCGCGCATCGTCGTACGCCGCCACCAGCACGGCCTCGTCCTTCACCAGGTCCGTCCCCATCAGCAGCGCGTCCCCGGGCGACAGCATCGCCCGTACGGACGCCAGGAACACCGCCCGCTCCGGCGGCAGCAGATTTCCGATCGTCCCGCCCAGGAACACCACCAGCCGGGGCCCGGGCGAGTCCGGCAGCCGCAGCGCGCGGGTGAAGTCGGCCAGCAGGGCGTGCACCCGCAGCCCCGGATGATCCGCGAGCAGCGACTCGGCAGCACCGCGCAGCGCGCTCTCGCTGACGTCCACCGGGACGTACGTGTCCAGCGCAGGCATCGCCTCGATGAGGTGCCGGGTCTTCTCCGAGGACCCGGAGCCCAGCTCCACCAGGGTGCGGGCGCCGCTCTCGGTGGCGATCTCCCGCGCCCGCTCCAGCAGGATCTCCCGCTCCGCGCGCGTCGGATAGTACTCCGACAACCGGGTGATCTCCTCGAAGAGCTCACTGCCCCGCGCGTCGTAGAACCACTTGGGCGGCAGCACCTTCGGGGTGTGGGTCAGCCCGTGCAGCACGTCCGTCCGCAGCGCCGTCTCCGCGGTGCGCTCGTCGAGTGTCCGGGTCAACTGAAAGTCGTTCACGGGGAGTTCTCCTTGAGCGGGGTCAGTTCGACCCGCGTACGGGTGGCGGTCAGCAGGGTCCGGTCGGGCACTTCGCGCCACCGGGTGTCGTCGTCGTGCGGCTCGGAGGCCACCACGGTGCGCCGCTGCTCCGCGTCGGCCAGGTACCAGAGCGAATCGCCCCAGGCCGTCGCGGCGATCGTGGCGCCGTCCGTGAGCAGCAGGTTCAGCCGGGAGCCCGGCGCGGCCGTGGCCAGTTCCCGGACCGGCTCGGCCAGCGCCGTGCCCAGGTCGTCCCCGGCCCGCAGCCGGTGCAGGACCAGGGCCCAGATCAGCGCCGAGTCCGTGCGAGCGGCCAGCCGGAGCAGCTCCGCGGGCGACAGCGCGGCCGCGAGCGGGGCGGCGGAGTCCGGCCAGTTCCGCACCGCGCCGTTGTGGCTGAACAGCCACGGCCCGTCCGAGAACGGCGCGGCCGCCGCCTCCCCGTCCGCCCCGGGGTTCGTGGCGTCCCGCACGGCGGCCAGCACCGCCCCGGTCCGGACCACGCGGGCCAGGTCGGTGAAGGTCAGGTCGCCCCAGATCGGCCCGGACCGCCGGTAGCGGGCGGGCACCGGGTCGTCCGGCGCGTACCAGCCGATGCCGAAGCCGTCGGCGTTGACCGTCCCGGACCGCTGCCGGCGCGGCTCCCACGACTGGCGCACCAGCGAGTGCTCCGGCTCACTGAGAAGCTCCTCGAGCGCCACCACCGGCCCCAGGTAGGCCAGATGACGGCACATCAGACATCCCTCGCGGTCCGGAAGCCGGAGAAGATCTGCCGCCGCACCGGAAGGTCCCAGTTGCGGAAGGTGCCCCGGCAGGCCACCGGGTCCACCGCGAAGGAGCCACCGCGCAGCACCTTGTGCTCCGGACCGAAGAACACCTGCGAGTACTCCTTGTACGGGAAGGCGCGGAATCCGGGGTACGGCAGGAAATCGGAGGACGTCCACTCCCACACGTCGCCGATGAGCTGGTGCACCCCGAGCGGGGAGGCGCCTGCCGGGTAGCTGCCCGCCCGCGCCGGGCGCAGGTGGCGCTGGCCGAGGTTGGCGTGTGCGGGAGTCGGGTCGGCGTCGCCCCACGGATAGCGCGTGGAACGGCCGGTCCCCGGGTCGTGCCGGGCGGCCTTCTCCCACTCCGTCTCCGTGGGCAGCCGCCGCCCCGCCCAGCGGGCGTAGGCGTCCGCCTCGTACCAGCTGACGTGCAGCACGGGCTCCTCGTCCGGCACCGGTTCGACCACCCCGAAGCGGCGGCGCAGCCACTGGCCGGCCTCCTGGTGCCAGAACAGCGGGGCCTCGATGGAGTGCGCGCGGATCTGCTCCCAGCCCGGCGCCGCCCACCAGCGGGGGTCGCGGTAGCCGCCGTCCGCGATGAACGCCAGGTACGCGGCGTTCGTCACCGGCGCTGTGTCGATCCAGAAGGGCGCGGTGTCCCGGACGTGCGCCGGCCGCTCGTTGTCCAGGGACCACGGCTCGGCCGAGGTGCCCATGGTGAACGGGCCCCCGGGGACGAGGACTTCGGCGGCGACCGGCGGGTCGAAGGGGGCGTCCGGTTCCGGCGCGGTCAGCACGGGGGTTCCGGCCCGCAGCTGATGCGTGATCAGCATGGTCTCGTCGTGCTGCTGTTCGTGCTGGGCGATCATTCCGAAGGCGAAGCCGTCGTCGAGGAGCGTGCTGCCCTCCAGTGGGGTCTTCTCCAGGAGGTCGAAGACCCGGCCGCGCACTTCGGCCGCGTACCTGCGTGCCTCGGCGGGCCCGAGCAGCGGCAGCTTGGGCCGCTCGGCGCGCGGGTGCTCGAAGGCGTCGTAGAGCGGGTTGATCTCGGGGCGCATCGACTCGCGTCCGGCGACCCGGCGGAGCAGCCAGAGCTCCTCCTGGTTCCCGATGTGCGCCAGGTCCCAGACCAGCGGGGACATCAGCGGGGAGTGCTGGGCGGTGAGGTCCTCGTCGGTCACCGCGTCGGTGAGCCCGGCCGTCCTGACGCGCGCAGCGGTCAGGGCGGCTGCCGCCCGCTCCCGCAGGTCGGAGTCGGCGCGGGTCCCGGTGTGTCCGGTGGGTGCGGTGTGTCCGGTGGGTGCGGTGGTCATCGGCGGACCTCTTTCCCGGTGAGCACCTCGGTGGACTCGTCGTCGGCCGGACATCGGCCGCGCAGTGCGTAGCGTTCGGTGAAGGCGCCGACCACCTCCTGGACGTGCCTGCTCGCGCCCAGTCGGGGCAGGGCCTCGGCGGCGGCCCGGAAGCAGGCCTTCGCGGAGGCCCGGAGCTCGGGATCGGCCAGACCGTGCCGGGCCGCCGACCGCCAGAGCGGATTGCGCGGCGCCGGCCGGGTGCCGTAGGTGTCGGCCAGCCCCTTGGCCACCCGGTACGCGGTCTCGGCGGCCTCCGGGTCGTCGAACAGCGCGTGCACGACCGCCACCGGGACCAGCCAGCCGTCGTCACCGGGCTGCGCGTCGATCATCCGCAGTTCCAGGTGGCCGCGCGGCCGGACGGGCGGGAACAGCGTGGTCAGGTGGTAGTCCAGGTCCTCGAACGTGGGCGCCCGCAGCGCGGGGCCTCCGCCCGAGCGCAGCCAGTCGCGGAAGGTCGTGCCGCGCGGGATCTCCCACGGGTCGCCGTCGTAGGACCGGACGCACATGACCTCGGTGTCCAGCGCCTGCCGCGTCCACGCGGCCCGGGGATCCACGTCGAGGGGCGGGGCGAGCGCGCGCCGGCTGTCCAGGTCGCTCCAGATGCCCTGGCGGGCACAGCGCCACCCGGCGTACGGGCCCTCGTGCGCGGGGGAGTTGGCGAACGCGGCCACCATGACCGCGCCCAGCAGGTGCGCCAGCCGCCAGCGCCGGCCGTGGCCGAGTACGCCCGGTTCCTCGTATCCGGCGTCCACGCAGACCTGCACGGAGGCAGAGGCGCACATCATGGCGCGCCCGGCCGGGCCGGTGCGGTCGAAGTAGGCCTCCATCGCGTCGTACCGCGGACTGCTCAGCAGCCGGTGGTAGGGGCGGCGGGGATCGCGGCCGAGGCCGCGCAGGACCAGGCCCTGGGTCAGCAGGGCGGCGCGCACGGCGGTGAGGTCGGCCTGCAGGCCGTCCACGCAGCCGGTGAGGGAGGTGGCGGGGGCCGAGCTGAGTTCGAGCTGGCCGCCCGGTTCGACGGTCAGCCGGGAGTTCAGGGGCAGCGCGCGGGCCGCGGTGTGGGCGGCGCGCAGCCGTTCGGGAGGCAGCGGCTGCTCCGGGCGCTCTGCGTCCAGGACCAGCCATTCCAGCTCGGCGCCTATCAGGCGCGGCGGGCCGGTCTTGAAGCAGATGCCGTGGAGCAGGTCCTCGGCCTGCGTCTCGCTGATCGAGGGTGGCGGGCTCGGGTCGGGCGCGGGTGGGGGAGCGGTTGAGTCCTGGGACATGACCGGGTCCTCGTCTCCTGTCGTCGGCTGTGACATCACCCGTGCCTACCCCTCCTCGCGGCACAAATTCCTTTGCCGCCGGGAATCGAACGGTGGAGCATGACGGCGTGAGCAGCAGATTGCGCGAAATCGCGCGGGAGAACGCGCAGATCCTGGCGGCCGGGGGGTACCGAACGCGGTCGGGACGGCAGGTCGAGCTGGCCGCCGCCCTGGCGGAAGCCAAGGCAGGAACCAGGATATATGGACCAAACCGGGTCATTCCAGATGGGCAACCCGTTTCCGGCGGCAGCGTGACGGTCGTCGAGGTCACCGGGGAGAGCAGCACGGTCGCCGCCCGCAGGCTCGCGACCGCCACTCCGGCCGACCCGGATCCCGCTGCCGTGGCGGTCCTGAACTTCGCCTCGGCCCGTAATCCCGGGGGCGGTTACGTCCGCGGGGCCAAGGCCCAGGAGGAAGCGCTGTGCCGCGCGTCGGCGCTGTACGAGACCCTGCTCGAAGCTCCGGAGTACTACGAGGTCCACCGCGCGGAGCGCAGTACCTTCTACACCGACCGGGTGATTCACTCGCCCGGGGTCCCCGTTTTCCGCGACGACCGGGGCGGGCTGCTGGAAGCCGCCTTCCGGGTCGGCTTCCTCACCTCTCCGGCGCCGAACGCGGGCACGATCCGGCGGCAGGAACCGGAGCGGGTCGCCGAGATCCCGGGGGCGCTGGCACGGCGCGCGGAGCTCGTACTGGAGGTCGCGGCCGTGCACGGCTACCGGCGGCTGGTGCTGGGCGCCTGGGGCTGCGGGGTGTTCCGCAACGACCCGGAGCAGGTGGCCGAGGCCTTCCGGGGCCTGCTGGCCGGCCGTTTCGCCGGAGCCTTCGACCGGGTCGTGTTCGGCATCCTGGACCCCGCCCCCGCCACCCGCGAAGCCTTCGCCCGGGCATTTCCGGCCTGAGGTCCAGGTGTGCGGGGTCCGCGGTGCTCAGAACGGTTGCGCCGCCCCCAGCAGGCTCTCCGGGAGGTAGGGCGACGAGACGCGGATCCGCCAGCCGCGGCGGCGGGCGTGGCAGGCCAGGGCCAGGACGTCGAGATTGACCGCGGCGGCGGCCCCGACCGCCCGGTCGGACACCGAGTAGTGGTCGCGATGGGCTTCCAGGGCATCGGCCAGGGCCAGGTTGAAGCTTTCCTCGTCACCCTCCACCAGCTGGGAGAAGGCCACGGCGGGCGCCGGCAGGAAGCCCCAGTCGCGGGACCGCGCGACGTCGGCGACGGCCCGGTCGGTGGCGGGCTCCGGATCCTCACCCCGCAGGTAGTTGTGCAGGGCCCGCCGGTAGGAGGCGTACGCGGAACGATCCTCCTGCCGGGCGGTGGGCCCGCTGATGACGAGCGGGGCGAGGTCGGCGCGGCTGCCGGTGATCAGCGCCCGGTTCAGGGCCGCGCCCCACGAACCCGGGTCGAGCGGGCTGTCCCGGTGGGTGGCGCCCCCGGCCGCGGCCCCTGCGCGCGTGGCCTCGTGCAGCTCGTGCACCAGGGCGTCGGCTGCCGCAGTGCACCGCGGCAGCTCCGGGCGCTCGACGACCAGGGGACCCGCGGCCAGCGCCGCGACGGCGTCCGCGCGCCGCTCGCGCCCGTACGGCCCCACCCGCGGCGGAGGAGCCTCGAAACCGGTGACCAGCGCCTGCGGCAGGTAGTCCGAGTCGACGGGCGGCTGCCAGCCCTCGCGGCGGTACCCGAGCGCGGCCAGCGCCAGCGGCAGCAGCGGCAGCAGGGTGCGCGGCTCGGCCCGGCGGTCCTCCAGGTGGGAGTACGGGAGCAGCAGCGCGGCCAGCTCGGCGCCGAACCTCTCCCGGTCCCGGGCGGCCAACGCACGCAGTGCGCGGAGCGCGCCGGTGGCGGGGTCGGCCGATTCGGCCGTATCGGCGGCCTCGGGCTCATGGGCCGCGGCCCGGGCTCCGGCCCGTCGCCCGGCGACCCGGGCCAGTGCGGCGTCCAGGGCGGCGAGCTTCTCCTGCGGGGAGGGCGGGAACGTCTGGTCCTCGACCCCCAGATCCCCGCTGACATACGCCAGCAGGCCGTTGATCAGCTCCACCGACGGGAGGCCGGGCCCGCCGGTCCGCTGGGGTGTCAGACGGGCGAAGTGGAAGGCCTCGCCGTGCCGTTCGGCCTTGTCGGCGAGGATCGCCACACAGAACGCGTCGATCCAGCGGGCCGCGCTGACCGGTTGCGGGTCGCCCCCCGATCCGGAGTCGTAGTCGCGTCCGTAGTCGACGTAGGTGAGGAAAACGTGGAACGACACCTTCGGGTAGTAGGCGGCGAACGACACGGCGCCGGCGGCCGCTTCGGCCGCGTCGCTCAGGATGGCCTTCGCCTCCGGGGTGTCGAGGCCGCGGGGCGCCGCCGACAGCGCGCCGAGACCATCGAGGAACCCCAGCGTGATCTGCCACCAGTCGTAGGCGTCGATCAGGCCGGCCCTGGACCTGGAGTACACGTCCGAGATCATCCGGTTCGCGAAGTCATCGCGCACCGCTGCCAGGGCGGCCTCGCTCACCCGGTGTCGTTCTATCCGCATGCCCGCTACTCCCTGTGTCCGTCTACGGGCCTCACCCTAGAAGACCACCGGACCGCTCGCGGACGCTGAGGGCCGGGGCAGAGCAGGCCGGGCGCTGTCGGTGCCCCGGCCGGTGGCGGGCGGGCGGGCGGGCGTGACAGGCCCGCCCGGCCCGGTGGACGTCACTGCCAGTCGTAGCGTTCGCGCAGGCAGGTCACCACCAGGTCGAAGCGGCCGCGGTCGAGCGCGCAGGCCTCGCGGCGCATCCCCGACTCGTGCACCCGCAGCACCCGGTCCACGTCCACCCAGGACTCGCGCCCGGCGCTGTCCCACGGGCCCGTCCCGATCGGCACCCACTCACGGTCGTGGTCGTGCCGCTTGCTCGACAGCTGTACGGCCAGCAGCGTGCGTCCGCCCGCCTCCCGGGCCACGACCAGCACGGGGCGGTCCTTGCCGCGGCCGTCGTTCTCCTCGAAGGGGACCCAGGTCCAGACGATCTCGCCGGGGTCGGGGTCGCCGTCGGGGTCCGGGGCGTACTCCGTCCGGACCCGGCCGATGGCGCGCGGGTCGGCTTCCGTGGTCGCGGTGTCGCCGCCCTGCCCGGGCTGGTCGGCTCGGCCGTTGCTGTGGTGGGAGAGTGCCGTCATCCGGGTGAGGCTACTGGTTGCGGTGCCTGCGGTGCCTGCGGTGCCTGCGGTGCCTGCGGTGGAGGAGGCGGGCGCGCCGCCCGTGCCGCGGGTCAGTCGGTGACCAGGGCCAAGATGAGGCCGTCGTAGCCCTTGCCGCCGACGGTCTGCAGGGCGGTGGCCGTCAACCGGGGGTGCTCGGCGATGAGTTCCGTGAACCGGCGGACGCCCTGGACGCGAGGGTCGGGACTGTCCACCTCGACCACGGCGCCGTCGCGGACGACGTTGTCGCCGATGATGATGCTGCCGGGCCGGGTCAGCTCGATCGCCCACCGAAGGTACGCGGGGTTGGAGGGCTTGTCGGCATCGATGAAGACCAGGTCGAACGGAGCTTCCCCGGCGAGGCCGGGCAGCAGGTCCAGGGCGTGTCCGCGCCGGACCTCGACGACGGCGTCCAGGCCGGCCCGGGCGATGTTCGCGGCCGCGACGTCGGCGCACCGCTCGTCGACCTCCAGTGTCACCAGCCGGCCGCCGGCCGGGAGCGCGCGGGCCAGCCAGATGGTGCTGTAGCCGCCCAGGGTGCCGATCTCCAGGATGCGGCGGGCGCCGCGGATGCGGGCGAGGAGGTTCAGCAGCTTGCCCTGGTTGGGGGCCACTTGGTGGGCGGGCAGGCCGGCGGCCTCGGAATCGGCGGCCGCGGCGACCAGGGCCTTGTCCTCTTCGACCAGGAGACCGTCGAAGTAGTCGTCGACGGCCGTCCACGTCTGCTGCACCATGGTTCGCTCTTTCCGGTGAGGAGGCGCTTATCAGTTCCCACTGGGAACGTACATGAGTGAAGAGGTTTCAGCAGTGCGTTGAAGTGAGGGGCCTCCCCGGCGGGCCCCTGGCGCTCCTACCGGCCCGGCCGCAGTGCGGCCCAGTCCTCCGCCGCCTCCACCTGCGCGGCCAGCCCCAGCAGCAGCGGCTCCGAGTGGGCCGGGCCCAGCAGTTGGGCCCCCATGGGCAGTCCGTCGTCCGTGAGGCCCGCCGGAATGTTCACCCCGGGCCAGCCGAGGACGTTCCACGTCCAGGCGTACGGGCACGCGGCGATCATCGCCCGGTCCGTGGCCAGGGCTCCCAGCCCGGCCAGCGCGCCGATCCGTAGCGGCGGCGTGGCCGTCGTCGGGGTCAGCACCACGTCGAAGCGGCCGAAGATCTCGCCGACCCGCCGCCGCAGCACCGTCTCCGCCCGGCGGGACACCCGCAGCCCGAGCCCGCCCAGGACACGGGCGGTCCGTACGGCCTCGTGCGTGCGCGGATCCAGCAGCGCCGGATCCGGCACCCGCGCCACCCAGTCCCGTACGCCACTGGTCGCGCGGGGTACGAAGGTCAGCCCGATCGGGCCGTAGCGGGGGTCCTCCGGAATCACCTCGTGGCCCAGCGACTCCAGTCGCGCGGCCAGCCGCTCCACCGCCGAACGGACCTCCGGATCCAATGACTTGGGCGTCGCCGTGAAGGCCATGCCGAAGGAGAGGGCGATCCGCAGCCGGCGGGGCGTGCGGCGGGCCGCCTCCACGGCGCGGATACGTGCCGGGCGGTGCAGGTCCTCGGGATGCGGGCCGCTCGCCGCGTCCAGCAGGAGCGCCGCGTCGGCCACGGTGCGGGCCAGGACGCCGTTGACCGTGAGGCCGTGGAAGGACTCCGGCTCCGGCCAGGTGGATATGCGCCCGCGCTGGGGTTTCACCCCCACCAGGTGGGTCCAGGCCGCGGGGATCCGGACCGATCCGGCCCCGTCGGAGCCCAGGGCGGCCGGGACCAGCCCCGCCGCCACGGCCGCCGCCGAGCCGCCCGAGGAGCCGCCGGGCGTGTAGGCCCGGTTCCACGGATTGCGGGTCTCGCCGAAAGCTCCGCCCTCGGTGAAGGGCCACTGCCCCAACTCCGGTGTCTGGGTCTTGCCGACGATCACCGAGCCGGCCGCGCGCAGCCTTCGTACCGCCTCGCTGTCGGCGGTCTTCGGGGCGAAGGCCCCCGCGCAGCCGAAGGCGGTCGGCTCCCCGGTCACGTCCATGTCGTCCTTGACCGCCAGCGGTACCCCCAGCAGCGGCAGCCGCTCGCCCGCGGCCAGCCGCCGGTCCGCCGCGTCCGCCTCGGCGAGCGCGGCGTCGGCGCGCACGCTCCGGAAGGCGTTGAGCTCCGGCTGGGACGCGGCGATCCGGCGCAGTGTCTCCTCGGTCAACTGCCGGGACGAGAGCGTCCCTTCGGCGAGCGCACCGACCATGTCCACCAGGCCGTAGGCCGTCGGGACCGCTGTATCCGACATCGCGAACCACTCCCCATTACCGATCGGTAGGGAGACCGTAGTGGGGAGTGGTCGCGCAGTTCTAGAGCCAGCCCTCCAGGGAGGCCATGAACCCGTCGAAGTCGTCCCGGTGGATGGTGTGTCCGGCCCCGGGGACCGACCGCACCTCGAAACCACGGCTCTCCAGTACCTGCGCCCGCTCCTCGCTGATCAGGGCGCTCGGGTCGGCGAGCTGCACGAGCGAGGGGACCACCGGCGCGGCCGGCATCAGGTCGGTGCCGACCAGCGGGGCGAGGCTCAGTGCGGTCTGCTCGTCCCAGACCGCCAGGGTGGCCAGTTCGATGTCGACGTCCACCTCCTCCCAGCGCGGGCTCATCGCCCGTATCTGCTCCCTGGTCGCCGATTTGAACTGCGCGAACAGTTCCGGACCGAAGCCCTCGGCGGGGGCGGCCAGGTGCCACGCCGGGTCGGAGAACACCGCCCTGGCCGGGCGCAGCCGGTCCACCGCCAGCGACAGGGTCAGGCCGCCGAGGGAGTGGCCGATGGCGAGCTCGGCGCCGACCGGGAGGGACTCGACCACGTCGTCGGCGTAGAGCGCGGGGCCGTACTCGCCGCGACCGCTGGCGCCGTGGCCCCGCAGGTCGACGGCGATGACGCGGTAACCGCGGTCGGCGAGGGCGGGGCCGACCCGGCGCCAGGTCCGGTGGTCGGCCATCAGGCCGTGGATCAGGAGGGCGACGCGGTCGCCCTCGCCCCAGGTCTGGGTGTGCAGTTGCACGGTGGTGTTGCCTCTCTAGACGGATCTCGACGGATCTTGACGGCGAATTTCGGTCGAAGGTACGGACCAGGGAAGTGCGGTGCGCGTCGGCGTGCGCCACGCGTCGGCGCGCACGGCGCGCACGGCGCGTCAGCGCACGCTGCGGATCGGCTTCACGGCCAGGGCCCCCGCCACGGCGAGCACGGCCGCAACGACGAACAGCGCGGTGTACCCGCCGCTGATCGAGACGATCACCGAGGCGATGAAGGGCGCGATGATCTGCGGGCCGGCGTTGGCGATGTTGAGCACGCCCATGTCCCGGGCGGCGTCCTCCGCCTTGGGCAGCACCATCGTCACCAGCGCCGTGTCCACCGCCATGTAGCAGCCGAACGCCAGCCCGTTGACCGCGGCGAAGGACAGCATCGCGGTCCAGCTGGTCGACACGGCAGGGATGACGAGCGCGACGGCGGACAGCAGCGCGGAGGCGCCGACGAAGAGCTTGCGGCGGTCGAACCGGTCGGACAGGTAGCCGCCGAGCACCGTGGAGACGACCATCGCCACGCTGGTCAGCGGCATCAGCACGGCCACCGCGGCCTCCGGCTTCATACCGTCGGGCAGCACGGTGTGGTCCTGCAGGATGTAGAGCTGGTAGCCGCTCACGGCGAAGTACCCGAGGACGAGCAGCGCCCGGCCGATGAAGGCCCAGCGGAAGTCGTGGTCGCGCAGCGCGCTCGTGAAGGCGGCGAGCTGGGCCCTGACGGGCATCGGGGCGCGGGCAGGGAGCCGCCCCTCGCGGCCGCAGGCGGTGAACAGGACGGCCGCGCCCGCCACCAGCGCGCCGAAGACGAGGTACCCGGTGCGGTAGTCCTCGGAGAAGGCGGCGCCGATCAGGGCGCCGAGGGTGGAGCCGAAGGGCAGGCCGAGACCCACGGCCGCGGAGGCCTTGCCCCGGGCGTCCAGGGGCACCCGGTCGGGGACCACGGAGGTGATGGCCGCCTGGTAGACGTTCATGACGGCCTGCCCGAGGCACCAGGCGATCGTGATCAGCAGGATCGTGTCGGCGAGGCCGAGCAGGAACATCGCCGGTACGGCGGCGAGTCCACCACCGAGGATCCAGGGGTTGCGGCGTCCGCTGCGGTCGGACAGGGCGCCCGCGACGGGGTTGAAGACCGTGGCGAAGATCGCCGAGACCCCCGCGATCAGGCCGAAGTTCGCGACCTTGTCCGCCGGGTCGATCTCCTCGACCTGGAGCGCGAGCAGGACGCCGGCCACCCCGATGTAGAGCGCGTACATGGCGCTGTTGCCGACGAGCAGCAGGGGCAGCAGGCCGCGCCGCGCGAGGCCGGGACCGGCGCCGGGCCCGGGGGACGCGTCGGCGGTGGTGGCGGCGGAGCCGGTGTCGGATCCGGTGTCGGATCCGGTGTCGGAGGGGAAAAGGGCCACGGTGCCCTCCTGGGCAGATGAGGGTGGACGAGGGGAGGTACGGGCTGGTGGAGGCGATGTGGAGTGGCTCGAAGGCGGGCCGGGGCGGGGTGGGGCGAGGGTGCGCGCCGCCCCGTCACGACGGCGGGGGTGCGACGGAGCGCGACAGGGCGGCGGCACGGCGGGGCACGGCATCGGCACATCGACCGAAGGGGGATGCGACGCCGTGGTTACACGTGTCAATGACTCGTGTAACCACTGTGTAGCATTCGTTTCCGGCCATCCGCCAGCCCCCGGGCGCAATCGGTCTGGAAAGATGCCACGGCAATGTCTCAGTCATCGAAATCGCCGAAGCCGCCGACGCCGGCCTCCGGATCGGCCGCCGCATCCGCCTCGGGATCGGCCTCCGGATCGACGGCCCCGCCGCCCCCTGTTCCGACGAGCGCCGATGTCGCCCGCCTCGCCGGCGTCTCGCGCGCGACGGTCTCGTACGTCCTGAACAACGCGGAAGCCGTACGCATCAGCGAGCCGACCCGGCGCAAGGTTCGTGAGGCCGCCGAGGAACTCGGCTACGTCCCGCACGCGGCAGCCCGCAGCCTGCGCGCCGGACACACCAGGATCGTCCTGCTGCCCACCTCCCACGTGCCGATCGGGCCGCTCTACAGCACCTTCCTCAACGAGCTCCAGTGGGCGCTGCGCCGCCTCGACTACACCGTGGTGCAGTACGGGAGCCTCGGACTCAGCGGTGACGAAGCCGTGCGGGCCTGGGCGGAACTGCGCCCGGTGGCCGTCATCTCCCTCGGCGAGATCTCCCTCTCCGCGCGCAACGTCGCCACCCTCAAGCGGGCCGGGGCCCGCGCGGTGATCACGATGGGGCCGGTCGGGGTACCGGGGGCGCACGCGCTGGTCATGGACCAGCAGGAGGTCGGCGTCCGGGCAGCCGCCCACCTCGTCGAGCGCGGACGCGGGCGGATCGGTGTGGTGGTCCCGGAGGAGGAGGGCCTGGAGCTGTTCTCCGTGCCCCGGCTGACGGGCGCCCGGTCGGTGGAGGGCGCCGAGGTCTCGGCCCTCCCGATGGCCTACTCCGAGGAGTCGGCCGCGGCCCTCGCGGCCCGCTGGCGCGGGCTCGGGCTGGACGCCGCCTTCGCGTACAACGACGAGTACGCGATGCTCCTGATGCGGGCCCTCCAGGACGAGGGGCTCCGCGTTCCCGAGGACGTGGCCGTCATCGGCGCCGACGATCTGCTCATCGGGCGGCTGCTGCGGCCGCGGCTGAGCACGGTACGACTGGAGATGCCGACCGGCGCCCATCTGGCCTCGCTGGTGGACCACGCGGTGCGCGAGCCGTCGGAGGTCACCGAGCGGCACGACCTGATGGCGGCCGCCGCCATTCCCCGGGAGTCGACCTGACGGTGCCCCCCTGCGGGCCGTGCGGGCCGTCCGCGCAGTCCGGGCCGTGCGTGTCGGGAGCCGGCCGGCCCGGGTCGCACCGGGGGGCCGTTGACAGGCGGTGACGTGCGGACGGAGACTGCGGGCGCGCCCCACCGGGCGTGCCCGGCGGCGTGCCCCGGTGCCCACACCGGCACCGCCGCGCCGCCGCCCGTACGGATCCGCCCAGGAGAGCCCCCATGAGCATCCGCACCGTCCGCGACGTCTACGTCGTCGACGCCGTCCGCACACCGATCGGCAAGTTCGGCGGCGCCCTCGCCGGGGTCAGGCCGGACGACCTGGCAGCGCACGTCGTGCGCGCGCTCGTGGACCGTACGCCCGACCTCGATCCGGCCCGTATCGACGACGTCGTCTTCGGTGACGCCAACGGCGCGGGCGAGGACAACCGGGACGTGGCCCGCATGGCGGTGCTGCTGGCGGGGCTGCCCGTGAGTGTCCCCGGGGTCACCGTCAACCGGCTGTGCGGATCCGGTCTCGAAGCCGTGATCCAGGCCGCCCGCGCCATCGCGCTGGGCGACGCCTCCGTGGCCATCGCGGGCGGGGTCGAGTCGATGAGCCGCGCCCCCTGGGTCGTGCAGAAGCCGGAACGGGCCTTCCCGGCCGGGCACCAGCAGATGTGGTCCACCACCCTGGGCTGGCGGATGACCAACCCGCGGATGCCCGAGGAGTGGACCGGCTCGCTCGGCGAGGGCGCCGAACTCGTCGCGGACAAGCACGGCATCACCCGGGAGGCGCAGGACGCCTTCGCCCTGGAGAGCCACCGCAAGGCGGCGGCCGCCTGGTCCGCCGGGCTGTACGACAACGAGGTCGTCCCGTACGCCGGCGTCGACCTGGTGCGCGACGAATGCATCCGGGAGGGTTCCACGCCCGAGGCGATGGCCCGGCTCAAGCCGGCCTTCCGCTCGGACGGCACCGGCACGGTCACGGCCGGCAACGCCTCCCCGCTCAACGACGGGGCCGCCGCCCTGCTGCTGACCGACGAGGCGGGGCTGGCGGCCACCGGCCGGGAGCCGCTCGCCCGGATCAGCGCCTCGGCCGTCACCGGGATCGAGCCCCAGCTCTTCGGCCTCGGACCGGTGGACGCCGTGCAACGGGCGCTCGCCAAGTCCGGCCGCGGGCTCGCCGATCTCGCCGCCTTCGAGCTCAACGAGGCTTTCGCGGCGCAGGCGTTGGGATGTCTCGCTGCCTGGCCCGAGCTCGACCCTGCCGTGGTCAACCCGCGCGGCGGCGCCATCGCCATCGGCCATCCGCTCGGTGCCTCCGGTGCCCGGCTGGCCGGCTCGGTCGCGCACCAGTTGGCGGCGGCGGGTTCCGGCACCGGTATGGCGGCGCTGTGCATCGGGGTCGGGCAGGGCATCGCGCTCGTCCTGGAGCGCTGACGCCCGCCGTGGCCCCGCCGTGACCCCCGCCCCACCTGGGCGTCGATCGTTTCCGGTCAGCGGCACTCCTCAACTGCCCAATAACTGAACAGAAGTGGAGCCTCCGGTCTGGCACGATGGCGCGTGCTGCCGCCCCCCGCCGCCCGCCCATCCCCACCCGGAGGCCCCGCGCCATGCCGCTCCTCGACCCGACGCTCTGGCAGGACGGACCCACCCTCACCGGCGGCGCCGCCCCGGTCGTCGAACCCGCCACCGGCCGCACCCTCGCCACCATCGACCTCGCCGCGCCCGCCGATGTCGCGGAGGCCGCCGTACGGGCCCGCGCGGCGCAGGGGGACTGGGCGCGCGCCACCCACCCGGAGCGGGCGGCCGTGCTGCGCCGCGCCGGTGACCTGTTCACCGCCCACGCCGACGAGCTGCGGGAATGGCTGGTCCGCGAGTCCGGTTCGATCCCCGGCAAGGCCGACTTCGAGCTGCACGTCGCCGCCCAGGAGTGCTACGAGGCCGCCGCGCTGGCCTCCCGCCCCACCGGGCAGGTGCTTCCGAGCGAAGCGCCCCGGCTGTCCTTCACCCGCCGGGTGCCGGCCGGCGTGGTCGGGGTCGTGGCCCCCTTCAACGCCCCGCTGATCCTGTCCATCCGCTCGGTCGCGCCCGCGCTGGCCCTCGGCAACGCGGTGCTGCTCAAGCCGGACCGGCGCACCGCCGTCTGCGGTGGCCTGGCCCCCGCCGCCGTCCTGGCGGCGGCCGGACTGCCGTGCGGGCTGCTGCAGGTCCTGCCGGGCGGCGCCGGGACGGGCGCGGCCGTGGTCGCCGACCCGCGGGTCCGGGTGGTGTCCTTCACCGGATCCACCGCTGCCGGCCGCTCCGTCGGGGAACTGGCGGGACGTCACCTCAAGCGTGTGCACCTGGAGTTGGGTGGCAACTCCGCCCTCGTCGTGCTCCGCGACGCCGACATCGAGTCCGCCGTGGCCCAGGCCTCCTGGGGCTCCTTCTTCCACCAGGGCCAGATCTGCATGACGGCCGGGCGCCACCTCGTCCACGCCTCGCTCTACGACGAGTACGTCGAGCGGCTCGCCGCGCGGGCGGAGGAGCTCGCGGTGGGGGACCCGTACCGCGAGCAGGTCCACCTGGGCCCGCTGATCGACCGGGCCCAGCTGGAGCGCGTGCACGCCCTGGTGGAGGCCAGCACCGAGCGGGGCGCCAAGCTCGTCGCCGGCGGCACGTACCGGGACCTCTTCTACCGGCCGACCGTCCTGGCGGGCGTCGCCGACGACACCCCCGCGTACGCCGAGGAGGTCTTCGGGCCCGTGGCGCCCGTACGGTCCTTCGCGACGGAGGAGGAGGCGGTGGCCCTGGCCTCGGCGGGCCCGTACGGCCTCTCCCTCGGGATCGTGACCCGGGACGCGGCGCGCGGGCTCGACCTGGCCGAGCGGATCCCGACCGGAATCGCGCACGTCAACGACCAGACGGTCAACGACGAGGCCGTCGCCCCGTTCGGCGGAGTCGGCGCCTCCGGCACGGGCGCCCGCTTCGGCGGCGAGGCGAACCTGGACGCCTTCACCGAGCTGCGCTGGACCACGGCCCGCAGCACCCCCGCCGGGCACCCGTTCTAGGCAGCCCCCGTTCGGGGCGGAATGCACGGGACAGGTCGTTCGTTCAAGGAGCAGACGGCTCAATCAGGAGGTCTGGAAACCGTGGCTACAGTCGAGCTCACCAAGGAAAACTTCGACCAGACGGTCAGCGAGAATCCGTTCGTGCTGATCGACTTCTGGGCGGGCTGGTGCCGGCCGTGCCTGCAGTTCGCCCCGGTCTACGAGCGGGCTTCCGAGGCGCACCCGGACCTCCTCTTCGCCAAGGTGGACACCGAGGCGCAGCAGGAGCTGGCCGGGGCCTTCCAGATCACCTCGATCCCGACCCTGATGATCGTCCGGGACCAGGTGGCCATCTTCGCGCAGCCCGGCGCACTGCCGGAGGCGGCGCTCACGGACCTCATCCGGCAGGCCCGTGACCTCGACATGGACGAGGTTCGCGCCAAGATCGCCGCGGAGCAGAAGGGCGCCGGGGGCGGCGGTACGGAGGAACCCGGCACGCCGCAGGCCTGAGGGTCCGCCGCCCGGGCGGGCCGGCGGAGACACTGGTCCGTATGACTGAAGCGGTGGAGTACGACGTAGTGGTCCTCGGCGGGGGCCCGGCCGGCGAGAACATCGTCGACCGGACCCGTGCCGCCGGATTGAGCACGGCGCTCGTCGAGAGCGAACTGGTGGGCGGCGAGTGCTCGTACTGGGCCTGCGTCCCGAGCAAGGCGCTGCTGCGCCCGGCCCTGGCCCGGGCCGACGCCCGCCGGGTACCGGGGCTGGCCGGGGCGGTCCAGGGCCCCCTGGACACGGCGGCGGTGTTCGCGCACCGCGACTACTGGACCGGTGACTGGAAGGACCAGGGCCAGATCGACTGGATCGATTCGATCGGGGCCCACGTGTACCGGGGTCACGGCCGGCTCTACGGCGTCCGCAAGGTCGCCGTCACCAGCCCCGAGGGCGAGCACCACATCCTGTCCGCCCGGCACGCGGTGGTCGTGGCCACGGGCACCCGGGCCGTGGTCCCCGACCTGCCCGGCATCGCCGGGGCCCGCCCCTGGACCAGCCGGGAGGCGACCTCGGCGAAGGAGGCCCCCGGGCGGCTGCTGATCGTGGGCGGCTCGGTGGTGGCCGTCGAGATGGCCACGGCCTGGCAGGCCCTCGGCTCGCAGGTCACCGTCCTGGCACGCGGCTCCGGGCTGCTGCCGCGGATGGAGCCCTTCGCGGGGGAGCTGGTGGCCGACGCGCTGCGCGAGGCCGGGGCGGAGGTCCGTATCGGAGTGTCCGTCGAGGCGGTCGTACGGGACGGCCCGACCGGGCCCGTCAGCGTGGTCCTGGAGGGCGGCGAGACGCTGGAGGGTGACGAGCTGCTGATGGCCACGGGCCGCACCCCGCGGACCGAGGACATCGGACTGGACACCGTCGGGCTCCCGGCCGGGAAGTGGATCGACGTCGACGACACCTGCCGGGTGCCCGGGCACGACTGGCTGTACGCCGTCGGGGACGTCAACCACCGGGCGCTCCTCACCCACCAGGGCAAGTACCAGGCGCGCATCGTCGGAGCCGTGATCGCCGCCCGTGCGGCGGGCGCCCCGCTGGACACCGAGCCCTGGGGCGCGCACACCCCGACTGCCGACGTCCGCGCCCTCCCGCAGGCGGTCTTCACCGATCCGGAGGCTGCGGCCGTGGGTCTGACCGTGGCCGAGGCCGAACGGGCCGGGCACCGGGTGCGGGCGGTCGACTACGACATGTCCAAGGTCTCGGGTGCCGGGCTGTACGCCGACGGCTACCGCGGCCGGGCGCGGATGGTCGTCGACCTCGACCGCGAGGTCCTCCTCGGGGCCACCTTCGTCGGTCCGGGCGCCGCCGAGCTGATCCACGCGGCGACCATCGCCGTCGCGGGAGAGGTCCCGATCCAGCGCCTGTGGCATGCGGTACCGGCCTTCCCGACCATCAGCGAGATCTGGCTGCGGCTGCTGGAGACCTACCGGGGGTGAACCGCCCCTCGGGTGCGACAAGGACATGGCCCGGCTGCGCCGCACGGCGCAGCCGGGCCCTTTCGTTGCCCGCCGCCCTGGATCGGCGTGTACGGAAACGGAGTTGACCGGCCGTCACAGAGCCGGGGATGGCGTGAAGCAGGCATACAACCTTGATCGATATTAGGTTAGCCTTACCTCAGTTTTTGCGACTTCCTGTGCCTGAAAGGTGTTCCAGTGATGCGTGCTGCCTCCCTGCCCCGTACCGCCGCCCGCGCGGCCGTCGCCGCCTCCGCCGCCGTGGCGATCGCCGTCGGCGCGGCCGGCTCCGCCTCGGCCGCCACCTCGACGCGTACGGTCACCGACGGCGCCACCACCTACAACCTCAGCCTCACCGCGCCCTCCACCGCCGCCGCGGCCGGCCAGAACGTCACGGTCACCGGCAGCGGTTACAACACGGCCAAGGGCGTATACGTGAGCCTCTGCGCCGTGAGCGGCGCACCGGGCGCGAACAAGCCCACCCCCTGCCTGGGCGGTTCGGACCAGTCGGGCACCACCGGCGCCTCGCACTGGGTCAACAACGTCTTCGGCGGGACCCTGGCCAACACCTCCAAGTTCGGCTCCGGCGGCAGCTTCAGCGTCACCATCCACGTCAAGGCCGACCTGGGCGGCGGCCAGATCTGCGGAGAGACGGTCGAGTGCGCCATCGTCACGCGCGCCGACCACTTCAACTCCTCGAACCGCAAGTACGACGTCCACGTCCCGGTGACCTTCAACTGACCGGTCCGGGACCAGCCCGGCCCGGGACCGACCCCCGACCCGCCGACGAGGAAGCCATGACACCCCGACACCCCCTCACCCCCGGTCGCGCGGGCGCCGCCTCCGCCGCGCTCGCGCTCGTGCTGGCCTCGGCCGCCACCGTAAGTCCCGTATCGGCGGCCGGGGGTGAGGGGGCCGACGCACCCCGGAGCACCGTCGCGTACCGGTCGGTGGCGCAGTTCGGTACCGCGGGCAAGCCCCGTGACCTGCTGCTGCACCCGGACTCGAAGAAGCTGTACGTCGGTTCGGACGATCTGCCCGAGACCGCCGACGTCAACGAGAGCGGCTTGCACGTACTGGACCCCGTCGACGGCAAGGTGCGCAGCACCGTCGGACAGGCCCCCGGCCCCACCGGGACCCTCGGCCGCCGGGCGGTGCGCCAGCTCCTCGCGGCGCTGCCCGGCGACGGGGCGGTCTTCTTCTATCCGCTGCGCGGCATCGGAACCGCCAAGGACGGCGACGCCGCCGCGGCGGGGGCGTGGGTGCCGGGTGCGGCCGTCAGCCACGCCACTGCGGGACTCACGCCCTCCACGGTGCTGGTCGCGCAGGGCTCCGTCCTCTCGGAGGTGGAGATCGCGACAGCGGCCGTGAAGCGCTCCGTCACGCTGGAGGGCGGCGACGGCTTCGCGGTGGACGCGGCGCGCGGCGCGGTGTGGTTCACGGACTTCGGCAACCGCCGCATGCACCGGATCGACGCGGCCACCTTCACGGTCACCGCGACCGTCGAACTCCCGGCCGGTGACGGGTTCGCCGGGTTCACGGAGGTGGACGCCGAGACCGGCGCCGTGTGGGTCGGGCTGGACACCTCCGTCGTCGTCCACGACGCGACCGGCAAGCGGCTGGGCATCCTCAAGGGCGGCGCAGACCTGCCCCGCGCCGCGAGTTTCGACGCGGCCACGCACGAGGCGTTCGTGGTGTGGCAGGACGCGGGCGACTCCTCGCAGCAGGGCAGCGACAACAACGGAACGCTCACCGTCCACCGGACGCGCGACCTCCAGGAGGTCGTGAAGCCGGTCGTACTACCGGGAGCCCACACCCAGTCGGGAAGCGCGTCCGTGGCCGTCGAGCCCGGTGGCGCGGTCGTCTTCGTGTCGGACCCGGTCGCCGGGAAGATCACCAGGCTGGAACGGGCGACGTCCCCGCGGGTCACCAGGAACCCGGCGGACCGGGCGGTCACGGCCGGTACGCGGGTCTCGCTGACGGCAGAGGCCGAAGGGACCCCGCGGCCCGCCGTCGCCTGGCAGGTCAGTACGGACGCGGGCCGGACCTGGCGGGCGGTGGAGGGTGCTACCTCGCCGGCGTATTCCTTCACGGCGGCCGTCTCCGACAACGGCCGCCGCTACCGAGCCGAGTTCGCCAACGACGCCGGTACGGTCCACAGTGGCGCGGCCACGCTCACCGTCACCGTCGCGGACACCACGACGGGCGGCACCGGGGGCACGGGCGGGACGGGCGGCACCGGCGGGACGGGCTCCACGGGCTCTACCGGCTCCACCGGTTCGACGGGGGGTGCGGCAGGAGGGTCCGACGGCGACTCCGCCGGAGGTTCCGCAGGTACGGGCGGCGCCGCGGGCACCCCCGGTACCGTGGGCGGCGGCTCGGCCGGCGCCACGATCGGGGCCACGGTCGGCGGCGGTACGAACGCCACCGCCACCGGTGGTGCGCTGGCATCCACCGGAGTCGCCGTGGCCTTCCTCGCCGGGAGCGCCGTCGTGCTCACGGCGGCCGGGTGGGTGCTGATCCGCCGCGCACGGCAGCGCGCAGACGGCTGATCGGCCACAACCCGGCCCAGGTGGGCGGTGGTTCGGCGTGTTGAATGGGTGTCGCCCCCTCTCTGGACCGGAGACGAAGGAGACACCGCACGTGATCGTGATCGCCCCCCTCAGCGACGTCCATCTCGACGGTGACCGGCGCGCCGCCGACCGCACCCGCGCCGTCATGGAGTACCTCGACGCACTGCCCCACGACCTGGACGCCGTGCTCGTCAGCGGGGACGTAGCCGACCACGGCGAGGACGCCGAGTACGAGCAGGCCGCCGAGCTGCTGCGCTCGCGCCACCCGGTGGTGGTCTGCCCCGGCAACCACGACGAGCGGGCCGCGTTCCGCCGCGGCCTGCTGGGGGAGACGTCCCTCTCCACCGCGCCCGTCGACCAAGTGCTGCGCGGCGAGGGCTTCGTCCTCGCCGTGTGCGACTCGTCCGTTCCCGGCGCGCACCACGGCTTCCTGGAGGACTCGACCCTGGCCTGGCTGGACGGCCTGCTGACCGACACCCCGCGGGAGACTCCGGTCCTGGTCGCCTTCCACCACCCGCCGGCCGCGCTGCACACCCCGTACGTGGACGAGATCCGCCAGTTCGGTGAGGAGCGGCTCGCGGCCCTCGTCGAGCGCCACCCGCACCTGACGGCGTTCCTGTGCGGGCACGCCCACACCGCCGCGGCCACCACCTTCGCCGGGCGGCCGGTGCTCGTCGCGCCGGGGGTGGTCTCCACCCTTCGGCTGCCGTGGGAGGCGCCGACCGGATCCTCCGAGCACGTCCACCTCGACGAACCGCCCGCCGTCGCCTTCCACGTGATCGGTGACGACGGCCGGCCGGTGACCCACTACCGAGTGGTCGTCGACCGCCGGTAGGTACGGCCGTCACGGGTCCGCGTGAGCAGGCCCGAGGTGATCAGATAGCGCCGCAGCGCCGAGCAGTCCTCGTGCACGGTGCGCAGGGCTTCGTTCACCTCGGGCTCCGTGTAGTCCCGGTCCACCGCGAAAAGGGTCTCGGCGAGGTGGACGAGCAACTGCTCGCGCCGGGCGGCCCGGCGAGGGATCGCGAGCAGGCGGCCGCCGGAGAAGAGGTCGGACACGTCCCGCTGCGGTCGGTGTGCTGTGGAGGGCTGCGAAGGCTGATGGAGGTCGGTGCTGTCAGGCATGTCCGCGAGCCTCCTCCGTCCGCTCCGGGGAGGCAACGCATTTTCTCCCCGGCCCTCCCGGCCGCTCGGCCTCCCTCGAAAAAGTGACGGTCGTTCATCTTACTGATCGGTAGTCGCGCCAGTACCCTCCCCGTGACCGGTTCCTGCCCCCACGGAGGAGCACGTATGCGACGTCCCACCGCACGCATGAGAACCGCCGTCGCCGCCGGGCTGATCGCCCTCGGCGCCGCTCTGTTCTCCCCGCTCGCCCCGGCAGCCGCCGCGGGCTCCGCCGCCGATGCGGCTGGTGGAGCTACGCGGACGAGGATCTGCGCATTGGTGCTCGGGCGGCCGGTCGCCGACCCGCCGCCCCGGGTCCACTGCGGGGGCGGCTCGCTCTCCGGGTGCCGGGACGCCGTGGCCGCCGCGCTCAAGCAGGCGGCCGCCGCCACCCCGGCTGCCGTGTACCCGGCGGACGGGACCTGCGCGGCCGGCACCAGTGGTGCGCAGACTCGATCGTCCAGCGCCCGGTCGGCGGGCTCGGCCACCCGCAGATCAACTGGCAGAACCGGCCCACCTACCAGCAGGTGACGGAGTTCGCCGCGCACCGCTGACGGTGCGGGGTGCACAGCGGCCCGCCCGGTCCCGGAGGAATCCGGGGCCGGGCGGGTTCGTTCCCGTTCGTTCGGCAGGCAGCGGGTCAGGGACCGACGGTGATCTGCTGCGCCGGGTCGGTGGTGTCGGTCACTTTGTAGACCGCGTTGAAGGTGGACGTGGTTGCGCTCGTCGGGCAGCCGAACCCGCCGGTGACGGTGACCGGTACGGAGGCGTTCGTGAAGGTCAGGGTCGACGGAGCACCGTTGACCCAGGTGCCGCCGACGTTCGCCGGGGCGGTGGGGGCGGCGGTGACCGTACAGGAGGCCAGCCCGCTCGTCTGGACCACCAGGCCGCCGACCGGCAGGCCCATGGTGGCGGTGACCGGGGCACCGTTCTGCATCGACACCGACCAGGCCCCGCTGGTGGTGACCGTGGGCGTCACTCCCCACATGCTCGAGGTGCACGAGCTGTACGTGGGCGCCGAGATCGGCGAGGACACGGGTCCGGCCGGGTTGCTGTTGCCGGGGGCTCCCGGCACGCTGCCGGTGGCGACGGAGACCGTACAGGTCACGGTGACCGAACCGGCCTTGAGGGTGGCCTTCCCGCTGAGGGTGGCCTGGAACGCGTGCCCGGCCGGGGTGACGGTGGTCGACCCGGCCAGCGGTAAGGGTGCGGCGGAGGCGGTGACCGAGGCGAGCGCGATGGCTCCGGCGACGGCCGTCCCGAGGGCGAGCGCGGTGCGCGTACGGCTCATGGCTGTGCTCCTTGGGGATCGTGGTGCGGGGTGGGGGGAGGGGGTGCGGCCTCGACGGACTCCGCTTGCCCGGCGGCGGATTGCGCTTTCCAGGCCCGCCCGCCGGCGTATGGCTGCCAGGCGAACATCAGGCCGCCGCCGAGGATGCCGAGCAGCGTGCCGATCAGGAACCCGCCGAGGTTCGACAGGACCAGAGCGGCGGTGGCGATCAGGGTGGTGAGGACACCCGCGAGAGAACGCTGAGGGGGAGAGAACCAGGCGGTGAGTCCGAGCACGATCATCACGATGCCCATCAGGACGGACGGGATCCCCGCCACGCCCTGCTGGAGCATGATCTTCAGCGGTGCCAGCGGCAGGACGCAGATCCACGACCCGGCCAGGATCGCGAACAGCCCGCCCCAGAAGGGTCTGCTGCGCCGCCACCGCTGCCAGCGCCGCCGCAGGTTCAGAAGCATTCCTTCTTGCCCTTGCTGACGTTCATGCTGAGCCCGGAGAGCTTGAAGGTGCCGGCGTTCGTCGCCCATGCCGTCTGCCGGAGATCGGTGATGCTGACCGTGTCGGCCTGCTGGGCGAAGAGGTCCTGCATCCCCTGGGCCTCGGCCGGACCCTTGTCGAGGGTGGAGGCGTCGCGCCCGATCTCGATGTTGCTGAAGACGGCGTCGCCCGAGAGCTGGGTCGCGTCGACGAAGAGGTTGCTCGCCTCGACCGGGGTCTTGCGTCCGGCCGTGAGGTTGAGCGAGATGTCCCCGATCACCGGGAGCGAGGTGACCACGGACTGGCAGAGGCTGTGCAGCTTGGCCTCCCTGATGGCGGTGACGGCCACCGGGATGAGTTCCTGGCGGGCGTTGACGTCCACGCTGCCGTACTGCGCGAAGCCCTCGCCCTCCAGGCTGCTCGCCGACACCTTGAACTGCTGTCCCGACACCGCGAACGAGGCGGCGAGCACGCCCTGCGCGAGGGCGATGCCGAGGCCGGCGGTCACAGCCACGGCGGGGATGGTCAGGACGGCGAACCGGCGCCAGCGGACGCGCCCGGAGCCATCGTCGGAGGGTTCGTCGGAGGGGTCGGATAAATGGGGGGAACCGGTCATGGGAGCGTCCCTTATTTCGGCTGTGCACCGTTGTTACCGACGAGTTGAATGTAAGAGTGCCAATGGGGGTTGGCAAGGTTGTGCGAGTGCACCCTTTGAGCCGACTCCTACTGCTCCGTACGCAGCAGTTCGGCGACCTCCGCATCCACCCGCCGGGCCATCGCCCGCGCGAACTCCGAGGTCACCACCTCGCCGGCCACCGGCCGCAGGGCTGCCACCGCCGCCGTGATGTGCTGAAGCTGCGTGGCCGAAAGCCGTTCGAGGCCCTCAAGGCCCTCCGGGCCCGCCGCATCGATCACGTAGCGCCGGAACAGCCCCACGAACCGGTCCGCGACCGCCGCGGCCTGCGCCTGTACGAACTCCCCGGCATCCAGGATCTCCCCGAGCGGCACCCCCTGCCGCACCAGTGTCAGCGTCGCCTCCAGCAGCCGGCGGTTCGGGTACGTGACCAGGTCCCCGTCGATCGTCACGTAGCCGAGCTCGGCCGCCCGCCGGGTGTCCTCGGCGGTCGCCGTCGGACCGAACAGCTCCCGCAGTTCGCCCCGGGACAGCGTCACCGGCTCCTCCTGGACCCAGTCCCGGGTCATCTCCCGTTCCAGACCCAGCAGTTGGGACAGGCCGCCGCCCTCCTCCCACGCGTGCAGCAGCTCGGCGATGCCGTTGACGGTGTAGCCGCGGCCCAGCAGATCACTGATCAGGCGCAGCCGGGTCAGGTGGTCGTCGGAGTACCAGGCGATCCGGCCCTCCCGGCGCGGCGGCGGCAGCAGCCCGCGCTCCTGGTAGTAGCGCAGGTTGCGCACCTTGACGCCGGCCGCCCGGGCCACGTCCTCCCGGCGGTAGCGCCCGCCACCGCTTCCGTCCTCCACCTGGCTGCTCACGGGCCAGAGTGTAGGAGCTACCGGCAGGTCACATGGGCCGCGGGCGATCCTGCTTGACCGCCCGCAGGACCACGAACTTCGGCTCGCTCGCGACGACTTCGCTGTTGCCGAAGAGCCGCCGCAGATGGGTGTGGTAACCCATGTGCCGGTTGGCGACGATCCACAGCTCGCCGCCCGGGCGCAGCACCTTCCGCGACTGCGCGAACATCCGCAGGGCCGTCGCGTCCGTCGTGGCCTGGTGGGAGTGGAAGGGCGGGTTGCTCAGCACCAGGTCCACGGAGCCGGGGGAGAGCATGGCGACCCCGTCACCGACGTGGAACTCGGCGGTCCGGCGCCCCTCGCGGACGTTCGCCCGGTAGGTCTCCCGCGCCGAGGCGACCGCCTGGTAGGACTCGTCGGTGAACACGACCTCGGCGTCCGGGTCGTGGACCTGGACGGCCGTGCCGACGACGCCGTTCCCGCAGCCCAGGTCCACGACCCGGGCGCCGTCGGTGTTGGTCGGCAGGTTCTGCAGGAAGAAGCGGGTGCCGACGTCGAGCCGGTCGGCGCAGAAGATCCCGGCGTGGTTGACCACGGACAGGCCGGATGCCGAGCCGGCGTCCTCGTCCACCGTGTACGTCAGCGGCCACGGCCCGGCGGAGGTGGGGCGGGTCGCCCCGGGGGTGCCGGGCGTGCAGAAGATCAGCCGGGCCTTCTTCTCCGCGAGCGAGGTCTTCGTGGGGCCGAGGATCTTCTCGAAGAGGCGCAGCGTGGAGGTGTGGATCTCCTTGACCATGCCGGTGCCGACCACGACCGTACCCGCGTGCACGTGCGGGGCCAGGCGGTACAGCTGGTCCTCCAGCAGCGCCAGGCTCTTGGGCACGCGCACCAGCAGGACATCGATCCGCTCCGGTGGCGGGTCCTGCGTGGTCAGCAGGGTCACCGTCGACTTCGAGGTCCCGATACCGGCCCGGTCCAGGTTCGCGGCGGTGGCGGCGCGCGTCAGGGCGGAGTCGGTGATCTGCGTGGGACGGTGCGCGGCGAGCGCCGTCGTCAGCGTCCCCCAGCGGTCCCCGAGCACGGTGATCCGGCCGGCGGCGGCGGCGAGGTCCACCGGTCCCCGCTCCCCGGTACCGGAGTCGAGGTGGCGCAGCAGGTACTCGTCGGCGGCGTCCCAGGCACGGAGCCGGTCGCGCGGGTCCTCGGGGAAGCGGGTGAGCTCGTAGGAGCCGAAGGGTGTGGTCAGGCGGTTCATATGGGACCCAGGCTATCGGAGCCGGAGGCCCGACCCCGCATGCGCGGGGCCGGGCGGCCCACTACTCGGACAACTCGCCCGCCATGGCGGCCGCCATCCGCAGGTGGGGGCGGGCCTCGGCGGCCCGGCCCAGGCGCTCCAGGGTGCGACCGAGCATCAGCTGTGCGTAGTCCTCCACCGGCCAGCGTTCCAGGATGGCGCGCAGCTCGTGCTCGGCGCGGGAGAGCTGGGCGGAGTGGTAGTAGGCGCGGGCCAGCAGCAGCCGGGGAGCCAGCTGCTCGGGGACCTCGCCCGCCAGCCCGTCCAGGATGCGGGCGGCCGTCGCGTACTCCTTCGCGTCGAAGAAGAGCTGGGCGCGCGCCCAGCGCTCGGCTGCCGTCCCGTGCTCGAAGTACGTCGTCGGCGCGTTCATCGCGTCCCTTCCGCCGTTCAGGTGGTTCGTCCGCTGCCTCCAACACACCCTGGCCTTCGAACATTCCGCTCTCCGGCACCGCCGTCTCGGGGCTAGGTTGTCCGCATGAGCAATCTCGATCGCCAGCCCGCTCTCTCCGCCTGCGGCGGCCGCGGCTTCGTCGTGGCCGAACCGGTGCGCGAGCTCCTCAGCCCGCGCACGGTCAAGCTCGGTGAGTCCACCGAGGTCCGCCGACTCCTGCCGAACCTGGGTCGCCGCATGGTGGGCGCCTGGTGCTTCGTGGACCACTACGGCCCCGACGACATCGCCGACGAGCCCGGCATGCAGGTCGCACCGCACCCGCACTCCGGCCTCCAGACGGTGAGCTGGCTCCACCAGGGCGAGGTGCTGCACCGCGACAGCGTCGGCAGCCTCGAGACGATCCGGCCCCGCGAACTGGGCCTGATGACCTCCGGCCGCGGCATCAGCCACTCCGAGGAGAGCCCGCGCCCGCACGCCCGCTTCCTGCACGGCGCCCAGCTGTGGGTCGCCCTGCCGGACGCCCACCGGGACGTGGAACCCCACTTCCAGCACCACGCCGACCTCCCGCGGGTCACGGCCCCGGGACTGACGGCGACGGTCATCCTGGGCACCCTGGACACGGCGACCTCGCCGGGCACGGCGTACACCCCGATCGTGGGCGCGGACCTCACCCTCGTGTCGGGCACCGAGACCCGCCTCCCGCTGGACCCGGACTTCGAGTACGCGGTCCTGTCGATGTCGGGCGAGGCCCACGTGGACGACGTCCCGGTCCTCCCGGGCTCGATGCTCTACCTCGGCTGCGGCCGCACGGAACTCCCCCTGCGGGCAGCCTCGGACGCGAGCCTGATGCTCCTGGGCGGCGAGCCGTTCGAGGAGGAGATCGTGATGTTCTGGAACTGGATCGGCCGGAGCAACGAGGAGATCGTACAGGCGCGCAAGGACTGGATGGAGGGCACCCGGTACGGCGAAGTGAAGGGCTACGACGGTCCCCCGATTCCGGCGCCGCAACTCCCGCCGGTGCCCCTGAAGGCGCGCGGACGGGTGCGCTGACCTGCATGTTTCCAAATTGGGCCGGTGGGCCTGAGGCTAGCCGGAGCGAAGGTGACGCCTCCCGGCCGCGAGAGCGTCGAACGGGGTGAGGACGTCGAGGCTGTCGAACACGTAGTAGAGGGGGAGCACGGTCCACGCGACGAGCTGGAGGTGTGCGCGGACCGCGGCGCTCTCGATCGCGTGGCGGTGCGTCGCCCGACTGGTCATGCTGCTCTTGCAGTCGATCATTGCGACATGGCCGTCCTTGGCGGCAAGGAGGTCAGGGGTCCACCGAAGGGAGCTGTTCGTCCCTCGGAGCGCGGCTTGAACAGGGTGGGTGAGGACTCCCTGCCCCCACGGGTTGACCGCCCATCCGCGCGCGGTCAGTTCCTCGGCGGTGCGCTGCTCGTGGGCGTCCCCCACGGCCTTCCTCTGCTGAAAGCTCGGCATGCCGTGAAGTGTTGCGCAGCTCGCCCCAGGCAAAACGAGGGGCGGATGCAGACCGGCCAGGCGCAACCCCGCAGAACCCGTCTCGCTGTGTCCGCCTGTGTCCGCCTGAGTCCAGCTGTGTTCGGCTGCGTGCGGACAACAATGGCCGGAAGTCATCCACGCCTGGTCCTACTTCGCTCCGAGGCCTTCGGGGAGCTGTCCCGCTCCCCGAAGGCTGGCGGTCAGCTGAGGCGGAGGCGGCGCAGGGCCATGACGGTGCCGTCGGGGTGGAGGGAGACGGGGCCGAGCCACTTGGCGTCCCAGGGGTCGGAGTAGTCCCAGGAGTCGCGGAGCGCATGTGCCTCGTGGCGGTACTGCTCGACCCGGCCGTCGCGGAGGTGGTCGAAGAGGCCTTCCGCCAGGCCGGAGAAGGCCTCCACCCGGACGCCGTTGAGGCGGAAGACGTGGTCGGTACCCACGCAAAGGCGCCGGTCAACATCACGGAAGCGCCGGGAGGCTCGGCTCAAGGCCGGCGCAGGGGTCGGCGTCGTCGTCCTGGCGCTGCTCCTGACGTTCTGGTCGGCCATCTGGCCATACCTGGTCGGACTGTTGCTGCTCGGGGCTGCCGGCGGTGGCGCTTGGTGGCTGTGGAGGACGGACCGTCTTATTCGGGGCAGTGACCGGCAGTGGCGTCACGAAGACGCGGTTGGGCAGGAGGTGGATGGCTGTCTCACCATCAGGCCCCAGAACTGTGCGGATCGCGTAGTCGGGAGAGATCTCTTGTGCTCTCAGCTGGAGGGCCCGGTAGCGCTCGGCGAGATCGGGAATTCCACGCAGGAGAGTGTCGCGTTCTGCGCGGGCTTCCGCGATCCGGTCGAGGATGTAGTCACCGGATTCTTGGAGGGCGTAGCGGATCAGATCCTGGTGGGCAGCGAACTTCTGGTTCAGCCAGTTCAGCCCCCGCCAGTCGCGGACGAAAGGGAACTCTTCGCGGAGGTTCTCGAACCAGGCAAGTTCGCCGGGGTTCGGACTGATAGGAACCAGCAAATCCCAGTGATCAGGCTGGTGTCGTGCCGTGGAGATCAGGGAGCGGATGACCTGTTGCCTGCGGCCCGATGTCATCCGCCCGGTGAACGACTTGGCCTGCCCCGTCGACCTCCTGCGCCCGTGGCCGCAGCCTCAAGAGCAGCATGGTCACCAGAGCCTCCGAGGCCTTCGGATTTTCCGCCAGCTTCACCCACGGGACGCCCACCACCCACGCCACAGTACGGGCATGGGAGCGGGTGCTGAAGCGATTTGGCTGAACACGGGCATCGACTGGATCAGGGGGCTGAGCGGCTCTGAGGTCGGACGGTAGGGGGGGCATGAAGGGTGTAGCCCGTGCATAAGAACGTCGGCGCCGTATTCAGCAGAAGGGCCCGGATCCTGTAGTGGATCCGGGCCCTTCCTCGGGACACAGGCGGTAGACCATGGCGCCGGTGTCCCCGGGTACGTCTATGACCACACCTGTGCGGGAGGTTGCGGTGTCGTACGCGAGGTCGCCGAGCAGCGGCCAGCGGGGATCAGGGTCGTCCGTCTGCTCTCGTACGCGGTCACGGTCAGTGCGACGCGTCGAGGTCATGTAGCGGAACGTATGCGCCCCGCTACGGAGCAATATGAATCCGTGGAATGTCCCAGGTCAGTCCAGCGAAAATCGTCCGGTCATGCCGCGCAGCCGCTGGCGCGTAGCAGCTCGCTCGGCGTAGATGATCTTCCGCAGAGTCGCGCGTGCGACAGGGTGATTGCGGACCAGTTGGGGAGCGATGCGTTCGGCGGTCTCCAGTTCGGTCAGGGCCTGGTCGCGGTTGCCGTCCCACAGCCACGCGCGGGCAAGGTCCATGTGGTGGTGTCCGAGCCGGGAGTTCGGTAGAACCGTGATGTGTGCGGGGTCCGCTTCGCGGTTGAGCCGGAGCGCCTTCGTCTGATCACTCATCTCCAAGGCGGCGCTGACGCCGTGGATGACGACGTTGCCCAGACTGAACGTGACCGAGTGCCGGTCGTGGATCTCGGGTCCGACGTACGAGTTGACCCGCTCGCCGGCCGTACGGGCGAGCGCGAGCCGCTCATCGGAGCCAGCAGCGTTCCCGCCGCGCGCGGACGAGATGGCGGCCCGCAGGTGCAGGGCGCCCCACATACGCAAGGCGAGAGGGTCGCCGGCCTCGTACTCGGCTTCGATGCTGGCGAGCCTTGTCCCCGAGGGCGAGGGCGTCGTCCCAGTCGGCGGACGCCCACGTGTCCCACATGCGCATCCACAGCGCCATTGCCGGCATCAGCGGGTCACCTGAGAGCTGCGCGGACCAGGTGGCTCGTTCGCAGGCCATGGCGACCAGCTCGGGATGTCCGAGGGCATGGGCCGCAGTGTGGGCGAACTTGCAGGCCACCGCATAGATCGCGAATGCCTCTTCGCGTTCGTGGCCGGTGGACGCCTCAGCGAGGGCTCGGGCCTCGCGCAGCATGTCCGGCAGTTCCTTCAATACGGCTGCGTCCGCCGCAGCGTCACGCAGGCGGAGCAAGCGCTTCATGTCGTGCCACAGCACCTCGGACGGCCGAGGGGTGCCGTCAAAGACAGGAGCCAGGTCGTAGCGGCGCAGCTCTCGGATGATGGAGGCCGCAGAGACCTGCCACTTGGTCTCGGCGCCGCCGCCCGAGTACGGGCGCTCGATCAAGGTGTTCGGATGGCAGTGGAGCGCGGCAGCCACGGCGTTGATCAGACCGGCCCGGTCCAGCTCGATCCGGCCCTTCTCCAGCTTGGATACCCACCCCTGGGTCCGCCCCAGCGACGCGGCGAGGTCGGCCTGAGTCATCCCGACCGAGAGCCGCTGACGCCGGACCCGCTGCCCGATCCGCTCTTGCTCCTCGATGTACCCGCTCACACCCACCACCCCGATCTGCGACCGCTTCTGACGCGACGGTACCGCTGGGGCGCTCCAGAAGGTGGGCCTTGGCCAAGGGATCTCAAGATGCAGAAGCCCGTCGCGACGAGTCGGCGGCTCGCCCTGGGGCGATGTTCGATGATGGAGAACTCCGGTCCCATCACGTTGGCCCAGGTCAGGTCCGCATGAGCCGGGGCCCATCGCTCGGTCCCCGTGTCGGTGAGGCCGGGGAAGACCTTCGCGAGGGTCTGTGTCACCTGCTCCTGCGTGATCGTCACCGTGTCCACGGGCACACGCTGGTTGGCATCGTCGCCCTGGCCGACATCGCCCGCGCGCTGCCCGACGCGAAAGTCGGCGACGTGCTTGAGGCGATCTCCCACAACTGACCGGCCCGCGCCCGTACGGATCGTGCGCCTGGGTGCGTGCACCGGGCGGGGGCCGCTTGACGGCGGGGCCCCGCGCCATGTGCACGCCTGCGTTACATGTGCGGCATGTTGTAGTAGCGGGCGAACTGCTCAAGGTAGGACGGGTCACTGCCCTCCTTGGCCTCGTCGAACTCGGGGGCGTCCTTGATCTGGTCCTTCGTCCGGTCGACGTAGACCTTCTCCTCGACGGTGTCGATCATGCTGATCGTTCCGGCGGGCAGCAGCACATGCTTGCCGAAGATCCACACGCCGGTGTCGACGACGAGGTAGGAGGCGCCGACCTCCTCGGAGTGCTTACTGATCTTGCCGATGCTGCCGTCCTTGGCCTCGACCTTGTAGCCGATGATGTCGGTGCCCTGCTGGTGCCCGGTGTCCGGGCGGTAGCCCCAGATGTCGAAATCAGTCACAGCCGATCCTTCCGCATGGATGTCACCTCGGCGTTCGTCACTGAACCTACGGCTGAGGTCGCCGGCCTGCGACTCGGGCCGGTCTTCCGGGGTATCGGTCCGGCGGCCCAGGAATCAGAAGCGGCGAACGCTGTTGTTGGGCCGAACAAGCGGTCCGGCGTCGGGTGGTCCACGTTGCTGTGGGAACGGGACGGGGCTGGTCAGGAGCAGCTTCGGGACGTGCCTGCATAGGGCGAACATCGCCGCGCCGAAGGCTTTGCCTACGTTGCACTCGTCCACCCCTTCCGGTTGGACCGAGCTGTCCAGCCTGGCGAAACCACCGGTCGACGTGAGCGGGGTCGGCCCATCGTGTCGGCTGTAGCAGGCCGGCGTACCGAGGCGGTCGCAGGAGCGGTTCGTCGTCCTCGCGAGGCGTGGCGTACACCCGCGCCTGCCGCCGCCCGGACGGCCACAACGCTGCGCTGGCCTTCTCGGTGTCGGAGCCAGCTGGACAGCGCGTGCTGGTGGCAGGCCGGGCGGCGGCGTGCAGGTGGGGGCGGGATCGGTGCGGGTCCGGGCATCAGAGCGGAGGTGGCCTGCAGCCACTTCAGGTGCCACCTGAGTGCGGACGGCCGCTGCCGCCCGCTGTTCCTGACCGTGACACCAGGGCAGCGGGCTGACTGCACCCAGTTCCAACCCGTGCGGAGAAGATCTGCCTCCCCGAACTCGGGCCGCCGGCCGGCCGCGCAAGGCGGGAGCTGCCAGATGCCGACCTCCAGAAGCCGAGCGAACCCTGGCCCTGTCCTTCAAGGCCCGCGCCGTCAGGTGCTGTCGCTCAGGACGGTGTGGGGGTCGAGGGTGCGGTGTAGGAGCTGGTCGGCGATGTCGGTGGGGCGCAGGTTGTGTCTGTCGGCGTAGGCGTGGAGGCGGTTTGCGCCTTCGGCGGGGGTGATGTCGGCGGTGGCGGCGAGCATGCCACTGGCGGTGTCGAAGATCGCTTTTCCGGCCAGGGCGGTCCGGGTGCGGGTGGTGACGTCCTCGGGTCGCAGCTGTTGGCGGTCCCAGGACAGGAGGGCGGTGGTGGCGACGTCGGCGAGGGCGCGCAGGAGCGTGCTGTCCGAGGGGGTCAGGGCGGTGGGGTGGCGGGCGAGGAGGTTGAGCGCGCCGATGGTCTGCCCGCTGTGGTGCAGGGGGAGGGCGTGGGCGCTTTCGTATCCGGCTGCCCGGGCCAGGGGAACGAAGTCGGGCCAGCGGTCTTGTTGCGACGCAAGCTCCGGGGCGTGGACCGCGCTTCCGGTGCTGAATGCCTCGATGCACGGGCCCTGCTCGACCTCGGACTGCCAGATCTCGGTGAGTTCCACGGCGTGCTCGGTCGTGATCGCGGAGCGCAGGGCGCCGCGGCCGTTGGCGAGCATGACGCCGGCCGCGTCGATGGAGCTCAGGGAGACGCAGTGGTGGACGAGGCGTCCCAGGAGGACGAGCGGATCGACGTTGGCGCCGAGGGTGTCGCTGAGCGCGACGAACGCCTCGGTGAGCTGCTGCTCTCGGGTGGTGGTCATGCCGGTGTCACCGTTTCCCCGCTCCGGCCCGCGGGTGGGGGCGGGCCTCGTCATGGACCTGATTCTCCCGGCGATCACGTCGAAAGCGGCTTCGGTCACGGTCTTGCCGTGGGAGAAGGCGTGGGCCCTCAGGCGGGCCGGCGCATCGGGGGGATCGACCCCGAGATGCACCATGATCATTCCAGTGGCCTGGTGGACCTCCTCACGCTCGGTCTCCGCGTCGTCCAGCCATGATCCGCCGAGGCCGGTCGAGTCGTCCTGGGCCTGGAGGGCGAGCAGGGCGGTAGTGATCCGGGCGTAGGCGGCGGGGAACGCAGCGGACTGGTCCTCGGGGGAGAGCGGGCCAGCTCCGTCGCGGTAGAGGTCGAGGGTGCCGATCGCGACGGCGCTGTGGTTCAGCGGCAGCGAGAACACCGCCCGCACGCCCAGTTCGACGGCCTGCTGGGAGAAGACGGGCCAGCGGGCGGCATCCGGCCCGCGGGTGAGGTCGGCGGCCAGGACAGGGGCGAGGTGGGTGAGCGCGGTGACGCAGGGTCCGTCGCCCAGGGTGTACTGGGCTTCGGCGAGGCGGCCGGCCACTTCGTCGCTCGACCACCACAGGGTGCGGATGTCGGGGTCCTCGCCGGACAGCGACACGGACGCTCCGGTGACGTCCATCAGGTCCACGCAGGCCCCGCACAGGGCTGCGGGCACGCGTGGTGGCCGGCCACGCCGTCGACCGCACCGCCGAACAGGCTGTGCAGCCTGCCCTCCTTCCCGTCCAAGAGGGAGGGGAGCGCTGCCCCCGGCAGGCACGTGGTCGGGGTGGACAGGATCCACGGCGCTTCACCTCCAGTGGCAGCCCGTCACCCCATCCTCCTCCAGCGGGCACAGCGCTTGCACCGTCGACCGGGTGAGTGCTGCCCGCCAGGCGGTCAGATGGTGTGGCGAGAGGGGTCGGCCCGGTGAGCGAGGCAGATCCCCGTTGAGCGTTGGACGAGCACCCGCGCCGCGAGCGTGCGCGGGAGCGAACGTCCTTCAGGGGTGGGCGGGAGGCTCACGAGGTGGACGGGCGCAGGATCCGAGTCGCCATCGGCCCGGATTCGGACGAGAGAAATCGAGTGTCCAGTGGCCCAGGCTTCCACGACAGGCAGGACGTCTGCGGTGTCGCCTGCAGGGAGGTGCCCAAGATCCAGCAGAAGGCACGCGATGCGCGGCGGGAGCAGAGCCAGGGCGCGCGCGAGCCGGAGACGGCAGTCCGCGGCCTGGCCCGCCTGGGGGGCGGGAAACAAGGTCAGTACGGCGTAGGTGCCCAGGAACCGGCTCCGGGCGAGACAGGAGGTCACGGGGCTTCCCCACCTAGGGGGCGGCAGCCTTGAACGGCAGACCCGCAAGGGCCGCGGTCCGGGTGCGCGGCGGGCGCCGCGCACATGTCCGGCGCGTGAAGGCCGCGAGGGGAGCCCGTCCGGCAGGCGGGGGCGCCGAAGCCTCGATACGACGGAACCAGGCTGGTCCATCCCTCCCACCATCCCACGGTTCGGACCGGGCGAACCGGCTTGCCGACCCATGGAACCAGCCGGTCGGGAGAGCGGCACCGGCACGGCGTGCCGCAGCTGTCCCCGCCGCCGCCGATCCGTACGTGCGTCGCCACGTCCTGAGAAGACCCGGCCCCGCTTCGGACGCCTTCCAGCCGGTAGCCGCCCCGTCAGCGGCGTCCGCCGCAATGGCTCAGTGCAGCGCATTGGCGGCCGCACCAAGAACTGCAGATGCCACCACAGTGGCTACCCGGTCGACGGCACCGCATTCCCGGGGCGTGCGGCAGCGCGCAGACCCTGCGCCGTCCGCACTGGCTGCGTCCGCTGCCGGGTCGGCGGATTTCGGCGATTGCCGTCCTGATGACGAGGGCAGCCACCGCCATGGCGATGCTGAGCAGGTCGCCATGGTGCCTCCGATGCTGTCAGTTGTGCTGAGCAGCGGGTTGGTCTGCCTCGCCGCGCTGGTAGATGTCCGGGATGCCGTCGGCGTCCGCGTCGACGTTTTCTTCCTCGTACAGGCGCTTGTAGAGGGCGTTGCGGCGGCGCAGCAGTACGGCTGCCAGGACTGCGGCGGTGACGGAGGCGATGAGGACGGCTGCCTTGACGTGTTCGCCGGTTGCTTGGCCGGGGAAGGCGAGTTCGCCGATGAGGAGGGCGACGGTGAAGCCGATGCCGGCGAGGACGGACAGGCCCAGGACGTCGGCCCAGGCCAGGTCGGGGTTGAGCTCCGCCTTGGTGAAGCGGGCGGCCAGGTAGGTGCCGAGGAAGATGCCGATGACCTTGCCGACGACGAGGCCGATGACGACGCCGAGCGGTTCGGGGCTGGTGAACACCTGCGCCAGGGCGGGCCCGGAGATGCTGACGCCGGCGGCGAAGAGGGCGAAGAGCGGGACCGCGATTCCGGCGGAGAAGGGGTGCAGCAAGTGCGAGACGCGAGAGGCGGGGGAGGTCTTCTCGCCCTTGTCGCGGGTGGTGCGCAGGATGAGGCCCATGGCGACGCCGGCGACGGTGGCGTGGACCCCGCCGTGGTACATGAGGGCCCAGATCGCGATGCCGAGGGGTACGTACCACCACCAGCCGCGGACCCGGTAGCGCTGGAGGAGGTAGAAGAGGGCGAGTCCGGCGAAGGCTCCGCCGAGGGCCCAGAGGTTCAGGTCGCTGGTGAAGAAGACCGCGATGATGAGGATGGCGCCGAGGTCGTCGACCACGGCGAGGGTGAGCAGGAAGGCGCGCAGCGCGGCGGGCAGGTGCGTGGAGATGACGGCGAGGACGGCCAGAGCGAAGGCGATGTCGGTGGCCATCGGCACGGCCCAGCCGTCGAGGCTGCCGCCGCCGAGGCCCGCGGTCATCGCGTACAGGGCGGCCGGTACCGCCATGCCGCACACCGCGGCGATGACCGGTAGGGCGGCGGTGGCGGGGGTGCGCAGTTCGCCGACGACCAGTTCCCGCTTCAGCTCGATGCCCGCGACGAGGAAGAAGACCGCGAGGAGGCCGTCGGCGGTCCAGTGGCCGACGGAGAGGTCCAGGCCGAGGGCGGGTATGCCGAAGTGGAAGTCGCGTATCGCCTCATAGGCGCCGCTGAAGGGAGTGTTGGCCCAGATCAGAGCGATCACGGCTGCGGCGAGGAGGACCAGCCCGCCGACGGTCTCGGTGCGTAGGGCGGAGGCGATGGCCTGGCGCTCGGGCCACGGCATGAGACCGAAGACGATGCGGGGGCGCGGGCTGCTCATGATGACGGGCCTTCCGGGGCGTCGACTGGAAATGGGCATACGGCCCCTGGACGCCGACCAGACTTCCCGGCACACCGCGCGTCCCCAGCGGCGGCTCAGCCACCCCGATTGACGCGTTCTTTACACCCTATGGGAGATGTCCGGATCCCGCTAGAGGGGCTCTCACCTGCAAGAAAGCATGCGAGCGGGCTCGTACACACCAAGGCGCGAGGTGTGCACGAGCCCGCTCAGGAGCCGGGCCGCGGGGGCGGTCAGACGGTGGTCTTCACCGGCTCCTGGTCTTCGTCCTCGTCTGCTGCGGTGTCCGTGTCGAGGCCGGCGTCGCGGCGGCGGACGAACTCGAGGAAGTTGTTCAGCTCCCGCTTGACCACGGGGGCCAGGAGGTACAGGCCGATGATGTTGATGACCGCGAGCATGAACAGCACCGCGTCAGCCATGTCGATGAGGGTCTGCAGGGTGAGCAGCGAACCGGCGACCGCGAACAGCGTGTAGAAGACCTTGAACGTCAGCTCACTGGCCCTGCTGCGGCCGAAGAGGTGCGTCCACGCCTTCATGCAGTAGTAGCCCCAGGTCAGCACGGTGGAGATGGCGAACAGCATCACCGCGATGGTGAGGATGTACGGGAACCAGGGCAGGACCGTGCCGAAGGCGTCCGAGGTGATCGTCACGCCGCCGACGCCCTCGCCCTTGCGGGCCTCGCCCCAGCTGGCCGGGTTGGCGATGACGATCGTCAGGGCGGTCATGGTGCAGATGACCACGGTGTCGATGAACGGCTCCAGCAGCGCGACCAGGCCCTCGCTGGCGGGGTGCTTGGTCTTGACCGCGGAGTGCGCGATCGGCGCGGAGCCGAGACCGGCCTCGTTGGAGAACGCGGCCCGCTTGAAGCCGACGATCAGCGCACCGAGGACACCACCGGCGACGCCCTCGGGGTTGAAGGCGCCCTCGATGATCGAGGAGATCGCGGTAGGCACCGCGGAGACGTTGACCAGGATGACCACGAGGCAGGCGGCGATGTAGATGCCCGCCATCGCCGGGACGAGCTTGCTGGTCACGGAGGCGATCGAGCGGATGCCGCCGAGGAGCACGACGCCGACGATCGCGGCGATCAGGATGCCGAAGAACAGCGCCCCGGCCGAGGAACCCATCATGCCGCTCTCGCCGCCGGTGACGGACACGAGCTGGGCGTAGGACTGGTTGACCTGGAAGAGGTTGCCGCCGAAGAGACCGAAGAAGAGGATCATCGCGGAGGCGAGGACACCCAGCACCTTGCCCAGCTTCAGGCCCTTGGCTCCGAAGCGGTCGGCCAGGCCCTTGGGCAGGTAGTGCATCGGGCCGCCGGAGACGGTGCCGTCGGCGTGCACCTCGCGGTACTTCACGCCGAGGGTGACCTCGACGAACTTCGTCGCCATGCCGAGCAGGCCGCAGAGGATCATCCAGAAGGTGGCGCCCGGGCCGCCGATGGAGACGGCCACCGCCACACCCGCGATGTTGCCGAGGCCGACGGTGCCGGAGACGGCCGCGGTCAGGGCCTGGAAGTGGTTGACCTCGCCGGCCGACCCCTTCTCGTCGTACTTGCCGCGCACCACGTTCACCGCGAGGCGGAACTTGCGTATCTGCACCAGCCCGAACCAGCCGGAGAAGACCAGGCCGGCCACGACCAGCCAGGCGACGATCAGCGGAAGCTGTGTCCCGGCCACAGGGACCGAGTAGAAGACGATGTCTCCGAGCCACTTGGCGATGGGCTCGAAGAATCCGCTGACGGCTTCGTCTACGGAGGTGGTGATGGTGTCGAGTGACATCAGACTTTTACCTCGATGGCGCAGGACCGGCGCAGTGCGGTGCGACGGTGCGAGTGCGGGCGGGCATGGAGCGAACGCCGTTGTCCGATCGGCGAACCAGGGCAGCGTGCCGGTCCGTGGACTCGAACCGTGAACTTCCCTGGCCGTGCAAAGCCGGTGCGCGCCGGCAGTCCGCTGCTCGGTGAGGGGTGGGCCGGAAGCGGAGTTGCGCATTCTTAGCACGGCCTTTACGTGATCTTTAGTGATCCACATCACTTTGGTGGTCGGTTTGCCGTATTTCAGCAGGTGCGGTGATCCGATCGTTATCCGGATCTGAGGTTCCGCTGAGCGAACGCGGACGGTTGCCGGCCCATCGCGACGCACCACCGCGCCAGCGGGCCGGGAGCTTCGCCGATAGCCTGGAGCACGTCCTGGCACCGCGAAAGTGGGCGGGGAAGGCCTCGTCGTCCGGGAGGACTCGATGAAGGTCGACGTACTGGCCGAAGCCGTGATCGCCGCCCCGTGCGGCCGCGTCGCCGCCTACGCGGCCGACCCCACGAACGCACCCGAGTGGTACGCCAACATCACGTCCGTCGACTGGCTGACCCCGCCCCCGGTAGCGGTCGGCTCCAAGGTCGCGTTCGTCGCCCGCTTCCTCGGCAGGCGGCTGGCCTACACGTACGAGATCACCGCGTACGAGCCCGGGCGCCGGATGGTGATGCGTACGGCGCAGGGCCCGTTCCCCATGGAGACGATCTACACCTGGGAGTCGTACGGGCAGGACGCGGACCGCACACGCATGACTCTCCGCAACCGGGGAGAGCCCAGCGGGTTCGCCTCGATCGGTGCCGCGGTGGTGGTGGCGGCCATGCGGCGCGCGCAGCGCAAGGACCTGGCAGCCCTCAAGGCGCTGCTGGAAGCGCGCCGCTGAACGACGACCTCACTTGGGCGGAAGCGTGGCGGCGAAGGCCGTGGCCGTCGTGATCCACTGGTCCAGGACGGCATCCTCAGCCAGAGCGGGGCCGCTCACCGTCACCCAGCCCCGCATCGGACGCCCGGTGAAGTCCATGGGACGCGCCTCGGGGCGGGCGAGTGCCCGCTCGGTTCCCTCCGGGCCCACGCGGACGATGAGCTCGTCGCCGCCCACGCCCACCGTCATATTGCCGTGCAGCAGAAAGGTGAGGCCGCCGAACATCCGCTTCTCGGTGAGGTCTGGTCGCTCACCGAGCCGCTCGCGGATCCGCTGGGCCAGTCTTTCGTCGTACGTCACGGATTCACTGTCCTGCGCCGAGCCCTCTACCGCACGCCGGCCCGTCACCGGGATGCCTCCCCGCCCCTGGACCGCCGCCTGCCACGTCGAGACTGCCGATGCCCGGCAGGCAACCGAAGGTCACTTTGCTGTCAGGGGCCCATTAAAGAGCCGTAAGGAACGCATAAAGTACCTGACGGTGTGCCGGGAAGCCTGGTCGGCGAACAGGGGACGACTTTCTTCGTAGATCGGGGCTGCACGCCATGGTGCTCGTCGTTGTTTTCGGTATCGCTCTGCTCGTCGCCGTGCTGTTGTCCGGCCTCGCCGCCCGCACCGTGCTGTCGACCTCCCTCCTCTTCCTTCTCGGCGGGGCTCTGGTCAGTGACGGATTCCTCGGGATCGTCCACATCACCTCCGACAGCGAGATCGTGGGCGTGACGGCCGACCTGGCGCTGTTCGCCGTCCTCTACACGGACGGCATGCACGTCGCCTTCCCCGCATTGCGCCGGAACTGGAAGAACCCTGCCCGGGCGCTGGGTCTGGGGATGCCCCTCGCCATGGCCGGCATGGCGCTGATCACCCACTACCTGGTCGGGCTGGACTGGACGACCTCCTTCCTGATCGGCGCGGTGCTGGCCCCCACCGACCCCGTGTTCGCCTCAGCGATCGTGGGGCGCAAGGAAGTGCCGGCGAAGCTGCGTCAGCTGCTCAATGTCGAGAGCGGGATCAACGACGGCCTCGCCCTGCCCGTCGTCCTGATCCTGATCGCCGCCGCCGGCCCCACCTCCGGGCAGGCGCGGTCGTCGGTGGGTGAGATAGCCCTCGAACTCGCGCTGGGGCTCGTCCTCGGGGTCGTGTTGCCGCTCGCGGTCGCGGGACTGGTTCGTCTGCGCCTCCTCGGCGCTGAACCGAAGCTCCAGCCGCTGCTGCCGCTGGCGGCCGGGATCATCCTCTACGCGGCCTGCCACCTGACCCATGCCAACCCCTACCTGGCCGCGTTCTCCGCCGGCGCGGTGCTCGCCTCGGTCTCGCCGGAGTCGAAGAGGGCCTTCGAACCGCTTGGTGAAGCGGTGGCGGAACTCGCGAAGTTCGCGGCGCTGCTGGTCTTCGGCGCCCTGCTGACCCCGGCCCTCTTCGGGGACCTCTCGGCGGGCGGCTACGCGGCGGTCGTGCTGGCCATCGTCCTGATCCGTCCGGCGTCGCTGCTCGTATCGCTCCTGGGTGCCCACATCGAGCAGCGCGAAAAGCTGGTCGCCGCCTGGTTCGGGCCCAAGGGCTTCGCCTCCGTCGTCTACGGCCTCCTCGTGATCCAGGCCGGCATCCCGCAGGGCGAGGAGGCGTACACCCTCATCGCCGTCTGCATCGCCTTCTCGATCATCGCCCACAGCAGCACCGACGTCCCCATCGCCCGGCTCTTCCATGTCGACGACATCGCGGGCATCCCGTCCGACGACGACCACCGGGACCAGACCCGCGTCCCCGTACCACGCGACACACCCGATCAGGAGAAGCACCATGCCAGCCCGTGATGGAGGACCCGCTGCTCGCCGCCGTGATCGACGACCGGCACGCGGACGACCTTGCCGAGGAACTGGCGGGCCTGACCTTCTCGGAGTGGCTCCCGCACCGGACCTTCAAGCCCCCCTAGGTCGGCCCGGACGCGGGAGTGCTCCAGATCGCCGCGGTCATGGCCCGCACGCACGTCCCGCTCGTCGCCGTCGTCGAGCACGGCGGCGGGGCGGATCAGGTCCGCCTCGTCGGGGTCGTGACGGCCGCGGCCCTGATGCGGCACTTCCTCGCGGCGGGCGGCCGGGCGTGAGCGACTGGCAGAGCTGGGCCGCCGTCGCCGTCTTCGCCGGCGCGTACGCCCTGATCATCAGCGAGAAGGTGCACCGCGTCGCCGCAGCCCTCGGCGGAGCGGGGCTGATGCTGGCGATCGGCGCCACCGACGACGGCGCCGCGTTCCACTCCGACGAGACGGGCATCGACTGGAACGTCATCTTTCTGCTCATGGGCATGATGATGATCGTCGGCGTGCTCAGACGGACCGGGCTCTTCGAGTACCTGGCGATCTGGTCGGTGAAGAAGGCAAGGGCCCGGCCCTTCCGGGTCATGGCGATGCTGGTCGTCATCACGGCGATGGCCTCGGCCCTGCTCGACAACGTCACCACCGTGCTGCTCGTCGCACCGGTGACACTGCTGGTCTGCGACCGGCTGCGGCTCTCCCCCGTACCCTTTCTGATCGCGGAGGTGCTCGCCTCGAACCTCGGCGGCACGGCCACGCTCGTCGGCGATCCGCCGAACATCATCATCGCCAGCCGGGCAGGGCTCACCTTCAACGACTTCCTGGTCCACCTCGCCCCGCTGTGCGTCGTGCTGGTGGCGGTCCTCGTCCTGCTCTGCCGAGTCATGTTCGCCCAGCACTTCGTCTACGACGAGAAGCGGGCCGCGGAGACCATGGAGCTGCGCGAGCGGGAGGCGATCACCGAACCCCGCCTCCTGGTACAAGGACTGGGCGTACTCGCGCTGGTCGTCGCCGGCTTCGTCCTGCACCCGGTGCTCCACCATGAGCCGAGCGTCGTCGCCCTGCTGGGCGCGGGCCTGCTCATCGCGATCTCGAAGGTGGAGACCGGAGAGGTCCTCGGTGAGGTGGAGTGGCCCACCCTCGCCTTCTTCGCAGGCCTTTTCGTCATGGTCGGCGCCCTCATCGAGACCGGTGTCATCGGAGGGCTCGCCGACTCGCTCGCGCACGCGATCGGAGGGGACGAACTCGGCGGCTCCATGCTCCTGCTGGGCGGCTCGGTCGTGCTCTCCGGGATCGTCGAAAACATTCCCTACGTGGCCACCATGGCACCCATCACCAGCGAACTCGTCACCGACATGGGCGGTGACCCCGATCACGTCATGTGGTGGGCCCTCGCCCTGGGCGCCGACCTCGGCGGCAACGCGACCGCCATCGGCGCCTCCGCCAACGTCGTCGTCCTCGGCATCGCCGAACGCAACCGCCACCCCATCAGCTTCTGGGAGTTCACCAAGTACGGCCTCGTCGTGACCGTGGTCACCGTCACCGTCGCCGTCTCCGCCCTCTACCTCTGGCTGCGCTACTTCGCCCTCGCGTAGCTCAGGCGTCATCTCCGGGCCAGCCGAGAAGGCGGGCGCCGATCACAGCGGTCTGGAGGGCGTAGCGGTTGCCCGGATCGGCCGGGTCGGCCCCGGTGAGGCCCCGGATGCGCTCCAGCCGGTACGTCAGCGCACGCACGCTCAACAACAGGCGGCGCGCCGCCTCCGTGGCCACGCATCCGCTGTCGAAGTAGGCGGTGAGCGTATCGATGAGCGGCTGGGCGCCGCCCCGAGCCGTACGCAGTGGACCGAGGGTGGTCTCCACCAGATCGGCCATCGCCTGACGGTCGCGGGTCAGGACCGGGTAGACGAGCAGGTCGACGGCGTGCAGTACAGGCTCGTCGAGCCCCATCCGACCCGCGAGGTCCAGCGCGCCGAGGGCCTCCTCGTATGAGTGGACGACGCCGCCCGCGCCCGGATGGGAGCGGCCGATGGCGACCCGACCGCCGTCGGTGGCCGCGTACGCCTGTTTGGCGAAGAAGGCCAGGACGTCGGGCTGATCCCCCGGAGCCACGCAGATCAGCCGGCCGTCCTTCGTGGCCAGAAGGATCTGCCGGCCGGGGAAGCGGGCCAGTACCGCCGTCTCGATGCCCCGGGCCACCCGGAAGCCGTCGCCGTACGGCTCGGGCCCGGCGGCGACGGCCACTGCGTGGGCCTGTGACAGGCGTAGCCCGAAGCGCTCGGCCCGCTCGGCGAGGCGGCCCAGGTCACTGCCGCCGTACAGCAGGTCGTCGACGAACTCGCGGCGTGCGGCCTCCTCCTGACGGATCGCCTGCTGCTGGGCACGTTCGTACCCCTCGACGAAGGCGTCCACGGCCTGTTCGACGACAGCCAACAGTGGACCGGACGACGTGGACGAGGGCCGTACGGTCTGGGCCGCCGCAAGGTGATCCCGTATCAGGGCGCGCAACGGGAGTCCTGCCTCCGCGGCACGCTCCCCCTCCGCGCGGCGGGACTCCAGCTCGTCGCGGTTCAGACGGCGGCCCGTCGCGCAGGCGGCGGCGACGATGTCGGTGTAGCCCGCCAGATGATCCGCTGTTGCCGTTCGATCCGTCACGCACTTCCCCCAGTCCTGACGCGCCCATGACGCTTCCTTGACGCGGGCACCAGAGTGCCATGTGACACGGACGCCGCCGTCCCCGGCATCAGGGGCACGTAAAGACTGCCGGTCACCGGCAGTGTGCGCCGGACGGGGAAACGGCATGATCAGTGCACGGGGGAACACACCACTGCCCGGATGTCGAGCCAAGGAAATGGCGGGGGCGGCATCCGGGCAGTGGAGTGGTGTGCCGTGCGGCTGCGACGGGAGATCCGGGAGCTCAGCGCTGCCGGGAGGAGAGCCAGACCGCCACTGCGGACGCCAGGGCGAGCGCGCCGAGGGCGAGCAGCTGGAGGCCGGGGCCGGGGTGAAGGTATAGGAACGCACCCGAGGCGGTCAGGATCGCGCCGAAGACGCCCAGAGGTGACACCAGCCCCGTCGAGGTGGGTCGGGGCATGGGCCGTCTCCTGGCAGGGAGCAGCGGATGGTGGCCCCAAGCTCCCATACTGTGGGGCGGGGGTACAGGACCCCGCCCCACCGCTCGCGTCCCAGGGCGCGGAGCTTCGTGGTGAACACCTGGTCTGCGACCTCGTCACCCAGGGCGGGGCTGTCAGCCTTGAGGTCGAGCGAGGTCGTCTCCGCCCCGGCCATCAAGTCGACGGGGGACGGTTTCCCCGCGTCCGAGGAGTTCGGCCAGCCCGCGCCGGGTGGCGGCGAGGACGACGCGGTCCTCCGGCTTGAGGACGTACCCGGGGTGCAGGCCCCAGACCAGGCCCGACTGCCGCGCCGGCTCCTCGGCGGGAGCCGAGGCGAGGTCGGGCCGGCGGTCCTCCGGGGAGGCGGTGTCGAGGGCGAGGACCCGCCAGGCGCCCGGGCGGAACGACTCCGTGATGGTGCGGCCCTCCAGGTGCGGATGGCCGGCCACGTCCACGGCGGCGAAGAGCAGGACCCGTCGTTCGACCGGGATCGCACCGAGGATCTGCCGGCCCATCATCGCTCCGGCGAAGGCGGGGGCGGCGAGGTGTGTCACGCTGCGGCTGCGGGTCAGGGCGGCGGGGTGCGCGGCGCGCAGCGTGCGGTAGACGGCGGTGGCGAAGTCGTCCTCGTACAGGCGCAGTACGGCCCGCAGATTCGGCTTGACGGTGCGGGCGTACAGGGCGGCCTCGAGGTTGGTGGTGTCCGAGCTGGTCAGGGCGAGCAGGGAGTGGGCCCGGTGGACACGGGCCGACTCCAGTACGCCCTCGTCGGTCACGTCGCCGATGATCACGGGCACGCGCAGTGTGCGGGCCAGCGCGAGGCCGCGTGCCTGCGGGTCGGATTCCACGCACACGACCGGGATCTGCAGTTCCCGGAGCCGGGCCAGCACCCTCGTGCCGATCTTGCCGAGCCCCAGCAGGACCACGTGGCCCGACAGCCCGCGCGGTGGCCTGCGCAGGACGGTCGCCGTGCGAAAAGCCCCGAGCGCCTCCAGGGCGGCGGCCACCAGGACCGGGAGCAGGAGCAGGCCCACGAACCCGGCCAGGATCTGGAGGACCTGGCGCTGGGTGGGGTCTCCCACTGCGGGGTCGTTGATGGCGAAGATGTCGAGCAGGGTGATGTATGCGGCGTGCAGGGGATGGTCGCCGGTCGTCACCCACGAGGCAACGGCGAGGGCTGCCACCGCGGCGACCATCCCGGCCATGGACCAGCGCAGCCGCCGGGAGAACAAGGAGGCCACCGGGAGCGCCCCGGCGCCGAGTCTTTGTCTCCTCCGAGTCGGGTCCGTGTGCGTGACCGTTTCGAGGGCCAGGATGCCTCGCCCCGTCGCGGCGGCGACGGCCCGGTCGTCCGGCAGCAGCTGCGGGCCGCGGTCCCCGCTGGATTCCGCGCCCTCGGCGCCTGCCGGGTCGCTGGTCGTCGCGGACAGGAGCGCCAGGGTGCACAGGCCGGGGTCGGCCACCTCGCCTCGCCCCGGAGGCGTACGCTCCACCGCGCGCAGCAAGAGACCGTCGGCCTGGACCACCTTGCTCGTACCCGCGACGGCGCTGGCGGCCAGCGCGGGCGCGGCCGTATCGGCGTCCGAGAGCACGGTGGTCGAGGAGTCCGGCTCCCGCAGGTCGATGCCCGGCTCCGCCACCATCGCGGCCTGGTCCAGGAGCTCCTCCAGGTGCTGGCCGAGCTTGCGGTTGTAGAGCCGGATCACCAGCCGCAGCCTCGGATTGAGCCGGCGTGCCACCAGGGCGGCCCGGAGGTTGGTGTCGTCGTCCTCGTAGACGAGTGCCAGGGCGGCGGCCCCGGCCACCCCCGCAGCGGCCAGTACCTCCTCGTCCGGCTCCGCCGCGTCCAGGATCTGCAGCTCCCGCTCGGCCGGCGGCCCGCCGCTCGCGGTACGTCCCCGTGGCAGGGGGACCCGCCCCAGCAGCCCGCGCCCCGGTACCCCGGAGGCGCGGCCGACGCTGGGCCGAGTGTCGCGGGCGGCGGGCGCTACGAGCGTCACCCGCTCCTTGTAGACCTCCCGCAACTCGGAGGCCAGCCGACGGGCCAGCCCGTCGTCACCGCATACGACCATCCGCCCATCAGGGGCTGGCTGTTGGGACTGCACTGATATCGAAGACACCGCCCAAGGATGCCTTGATCGCAAGGCCGGATCGGCCTCGGCCGCGCACTCGTTCCGGTAGTGCGCGATGCGAGGCCATCCGGGGGAACCGGTGGCCCGGAGCGCACTGCGGTCGGGCTGTGCGGCGAGACATGGGGGATGACCGCTCATGAACACCAGGCCTGGAGCAGCGGCACATACGCGCAGGCGATGCACGTCCCGCAGCACGGCCTGTCCCTGCGCGATGCGGAAGGCTGGCACTTCCCCCTGGATCTGGAGCGGTGGTGTGCCCGGGCGGACGAGGCCGACCGGACGGTGCTGCGCCGGTGCACCGGCCGGGTGCTGGACATCGGATGCGGCGCCGGCCGGCTGGTCGAGGCGTTGACGGGACGGGGCCGCCGCCAGGTCCTCGGCATCGACGTCTGTCCCTCCGCCGTGATCACGACGGTGTGCCGGGGAGGGTCCGCGATGAGCAGGTCCGTCTTCGATCCGCTCCCCGATGAGGGCCGGTGGGGGACGGCGCTGCTGATCGACGGGAACATCGGCATCGGCGGTGACCCCCGACGGCTGCTCCGCCGCGTCCGGAACCTCGTACACCGGGAAGGCCTCCTCCTGGTGGAGGTCGCCTCTACTGATGTGGACGAGCGCCGCCGGGTACGGATCCATGCCGGGCAGCGGCCCGTGAGCGCGGTGTTCCCGTGGGCCACGGTCGGCGCCGCGGCGCTGAACCGCCAGGCAGCGTTGGAGGGATGGACCGAGGTTGAGCGGTGGAGCAGTGCCGGAGGCCGTCACTTCGTCGCGCTGCGCGCCTGCCGCTGAGACCGGTTCCGTTGCCGGGTCCGTACGATCAATTGCACATGGAGCGCCTGTTCCACACGCTCCAGCACGTCTGCCACCAGCTGACGGTGCAGATCCACCTGGGCAGCAACAGGCAGGGATCCAGTCACGACGACCTCCTCAGCGAACGGACGACCGTAGCAGAGAGAGGCCCGCGTGCACGATCTATGTGTCAACAAAGAGTGAGTCAACCTCGTCCACATTGCGGCCCGTTACATGAATGGCAGGCAGGCTGGACGCTCCTTGAACACCGATGGGGGAATCGCCGTCCTGATGGCTGCAGTGCCCCACTCGCCAATAGATTGAGGCCGGGGACGACGAGGCCGGAGGGGAAGCGCATGACACAGTCGCTGGAGATCACGCCGATCGGAACTGTGGTCGGGGGGCGGGTAGACCCCACGGACGACTACTGGGGAGGGCAGGCGATCATCCGTTTGAACCCGGACTTCCCGGTTGAGGTCGTACAGGGCCTGGAGGAGTTCTCGCACCTTCTCGTCGTCTGGCATTTCCACAAGGCATCGCCCGACGATGTCGCCCTCCACGCGCGGAGCCCCCGCAACAATCCGGCCTGGCCGTCCACCGGCACGTTCGTCCACCGCAACCATCGACGGCCGAACCAGCTGGCTCAGTCGTTCCCGCGCCTGGTGAAAGTCGACGGCCTGGACCTGCACGTTGCGGACCTCGACGCGATCGACGGGACTCCGATCTATGACGTCGCGCCGTACTTCCAGGAGATGGGGCCGCGGGGCGAGGTCAGCGAACCGAGCTGGCCGGCGGCGATGCTCGCCGACTACTGGTGCTGAGGACGATTCGCGTGACGGAGCCGCAGCGCAAGCCGTTCCTGTATGTCGTCGTCTGTGCCGCCGGGATCGCCGACGACGTCGGCAAGCTGATCACGGCGGCCCGGGAACGGAGCTGGGACGTCGGGGTCATCGCCACTCCGCATGCTCTGCCTTTCCTCGACATCCCGGCGGTAGAGGCGCAGACGGGCTTCCAGATACGTTCCGGCTGGAGGGCGCCGGGTGACGACCGGCCCCTGCCGCCGGCAGACGCCATCGTGGTCGCCCCAGCCACCTTCAACACGGTCAACAAGTGGGCCGCGGGCTTCGCCGACAACCTCGCGCTGGCCATCCTCTGTGAGGCGTACGGCATGGACATCCCCACCGCTGTCCTGCCGTACGTGAACTCCGCCCTGGCCGCCCACCCTGCATACCGGCCAAGCCTCGCTGAGCTCGGGGGATGGGAGTTTTGATCGGTGGGTTGGAGCCGCACCGGCCCAAGGCGGGCGGGGGAGCGGATCGCTTCCGCTGGGAGGAAGGCTTTGACCTGCTCTCTCCCTTCGTCTCCCGCGCCGGAGATGCCGATCCGACCCAGTGCGGAGTGTCGTGATCCTGGAAGGGGCCCGGCCCATGGAGTCGGATCAGCGGGTGGTGAAAGTTCCCCGGCGGCGCGCGTAGACCACCGCACCGGCGACCGCCGCCACGGCTGCGGCCGCAGTGGCGGAGATCGGCTGCCAGGACGACTCGGGCGCCGGTTTCCCGGATGCAGCAGTGACCTGCCCCGGCTGGTCCTCCACGAGGCCGCCGTATCCGCCGGCCAGGCCCTTGCGGTCGTATTCCGAGCCGGGCATCTTGTCGCCGTAGCGGGCGGTGACCAACTTCTGGTAGGCGGCGAGGGTGATTCCGTGCTTTCCGCCGAGGCCGGTGGTCGCTTCCTCGTTGAGCGGCTCGACCATGCCTTCGGCGGTGAGCCGGTACCAGGCGTGGATCTGCGGCTCGGTGAAGGTACGGGCCTGGGGAGTGCCGCGCTCGGCAAAGCCGACCTCGGCGTCCCCGTCCCGGATGCCCGCCAGCTGCCAGCCCTCGGCCCCGACGTTTTGCGTACCGCTTGCCGGCGTAGCGGCGTTCCCCTTGGGTGCGAGCAACACGGCTGCGTGTTTGCCGTCGGAGGCGGTCACCCGCGAGGCCAGGTAGGAGAGCCGGAGTGCGGTCTGCGGGGTCGCCTGGGTCTTGCCGGTCACGAACTCGGGGCTGATCTCGAACATCGGTACCGGGTCCTTGTTCAGATCGAACCCGGGCGGCGCGGCGACCGCGGCGGGTGCGTTCCCGGGGGTGCCGAAGGTGCCGCCGTCCGCGGCGGGGGCGGTGCGGGGCTGCCGGGCCGAGACCAGGAAGCGGGAGACGGTGTTGCGGAGTTGGTCACTCCCGAGGGCTTGCTGGGCGGACTGGTAGCCCGCGATGCCGTCGCCTTCCGCAGCCTGTGCGGGAACGATTCCGCACAGGGCGGCGGCGAGCGCGGCCGTGGCGAGGACGGCGGCCCGGAGTGCAGCGTGCCTGGCGTGTCGCATGGTCTGCATGGTCGGTCTGCTCCTCAGCCCTGGATGCCGATGCGGGAGTGGGTCCACTGGAACGAGTTGTTGTTTGCGTAAGTGGAGTGGTTCCACCAGGTGTAGGTCTGGGTGGTCTGCCAAGGGTCGCCGACCGCGATCATGCCGGTGGCGCTGTCGTAGCCGTAGATGACGTTCATGTGACCGCCGCCGGTGCGCCAGCCGAACCGGACGGCGAACGGCCGGCCTGCGTCGATCTCGGCGGCGGACTCACCGAACGAGGCGTTGCGGTACAGGCTGCGGCCGCTGTTCCTCAGTCCCAGCCTGGCCAGGCCATTGGCCATGTCCTCCAGCGTCGCGGGCTGGTTGTTGCAGTTCACCCAGGTTCCCTGGGCTGCGAGTTGGCAGAACTGCTCTTGGCTGACGGAGCGGCCCCAGTGCTTGGCGATGGTCACGCCGGAGGCGTCCCAGCACCACTGGGTCCTGACCTGCTTCTGCATGTCGATGCCGAGTGTCTTCGCGGTCGTGGGCGTGGGTTTCGGGTTCGGGGTTGAACCGCAGACCGGCAGGGAGGTGGTGTTTTCCTTGATGAAGGCGTCGGCGATGTAGAACGAGCCGGTGAAGATCCACCTCGGGTTGTTCTCCACGGTGTCGCCGGTGGTCCGGCAGGACATCTGGATCTTGGCGCCCACCTTCGAGGACCCCTTCACCTGTGCCGAGAGTGACGGCTTGGCCCGGTGGTTGACGGTCGTGTAGTTGCCCTGCCCTCCGATGACCGTGCCGCTGACCGCATCGGCCTGGGCGAGGGCATTGAAGCCGAAGAGCAGACCGCCGGAGAGTGCGGCGGTGATCGCGGCTATCAGCGCTTTCTTGCGGCGGGACGCGCGACGTTTGTGCATCATGCTCCTTGATCTGAAATGCGGGAACGGGCCTGCCTGGCGGGGCTCCCATAAGTGGCGAATGGCCAGTTGGCCAGGCCGGTCAGAACCGACCAGAGCGGCGCTCGAAACGGGCGGTGGCGACTCACCGGAGCAGCGGCACAGGGGAGGCGACTCGACCAGCTGAGGCCGCGACCCCGCACCACCAACGCCCCAGGGACGGCGCCGCATTGTCGATGAGGCTGCCGTGACCGACCGGGCAGACATCAGAGGCGACGGACCGACGGTGGCGCAGTCGGCGGCGGTCGCGTTCATGCTGCCGGCGAACGCTCCCGACCAGGTTCTTGCGGTTCCGCATGCGAGGGTGAACTGTCCCCCTGCGCGCACGCCGTCGCGGCAGGGGCGGGAGTGCGCCGTTGCCGTCGCCGTACCAGCGAGAGTCGCTGGGGACGGCGACCGGGAGCCGGACAACTACAGCCGGACGATGCCAATTGACCGAGCGTCATATTCGGGCAGATCGACGACCTTGCACTGCCGGTGAAGCCGAGATTCAGGCCTTCCGCGACCACGCACAACCGCACCTCTTTCCTTGACTGGATTGGGTGCCGGGAATCCTGCCAGAGAGATCGGGGGGCCTGAACACCTTTGCTCTACGCGCGAAGATGTCGCGAATTCAATCACCGCAAAGAAGAGATCTGATAGACCGTCAATTCGGCTACTGTTTTGATGAGTTGGTGATCCCGCAGCCTTGGCCCAGGCCGTTCAACGGCCGCCTGGCGGCGTGGGACTTTACGTAAACTTGATCTACCTCGGCCCTTTATTGGACGCGCCGTCAAGTAGTTGAATCGCCCAGCGTGTGCGCCACGTGACTCTCCATCATTTGATGAAGGAAAATCGACTTCAGGTTTTGCCGCGGAAGGGGCGCCCCTGTCCGCCCGGTCGAGGCAGCCGCCTCTGGACGGGTGCCGGCGTGTCGTGACGCGGCCGCGTCCTGGATACCTCGCGCGACATCTAGCTTCCCGGGCGGGTGATCGCACTGCACTGGCTGAGGCTGCGGCTGGGTGACGCTCGAGCGCAGAGTCCGGAACCTGGCGCTGGCGTCCGGAGTCGCCCCCTCTTCCCACCTCGCGGGTCGTCGGCGATGGCCGGTCTGCTGAACCTGATGCCGCGCTACTTGCCCCGGTACGGCATGGCCCCGCACGGGGCGCGAGCGCTGCGTCCCGTGGTGATCGAGCTCGTCCACCGGCCCTGGTCACCTGCATCCCGGTTCCGAAAGGCAGTCGGACGTCACCGCATTGCCGCTGCGGCGGAACGGATGGTTTCGCAAAGACCCGTCACGCCAGGAGGTCGCGGCATCGGTCGGCCGACTCCAGCATGTCCAGGCTGACCTGCTCCAGGAACGCGCCCACCTTGGCCAGCCGCTGCCCCACGGAGCTGTCGAGCCCGTACGTCTGCGCCGCTGCCGTTGAGGCGTGCGCCGACTCGAGCGTCTGCCGCACGCTGATCACGATCGAGTGGTACCAGGCGTCGTCGTCGACCACGTAGACGTCCCGGCGCCGCCGCGGATCGCGCTCACGCCGGACGTACCCGTGCTGGACCAGGAAGTTCACGGCTACGGAGACGGACGCCGGGCTGACCTTCAGCCTGCGGGTCAGCTCGGCTGCGGTGCGTCTGCCGTCCTCGGACAGCAACAGGTCGACGTGCACGCGCGCTGTCATCCTCGGCAGCCCGGATCTGACCGCCAGCTCGATGATCTCCTCTTCCATCGTGTCGCTCGGCGCTCCGGCCGCGCGCGGGGGTACCGGTGTGCCACGCCGCGCCCGCTGGACCGACGCCCGGTGCGCCTGCTGGGGCCGGTAGCCGCCCTGGCCACTGTTGCGGGCGATCTCCCGGCTGATCGTCGAGGTCGGCCGGTCGATCCGCCTGGCGATCTCGGCATAGGAGAGTCCGTCGGCGAGTCCGGCCGCGATGCGCTGGCGTTCCTGCTGGGTCAACCGTCCTCCAGGCATGCCGCCAGTATTGCCTTCGCCGTCACCCAATGCAACGTCTCGTTGCATTCGAGCGCAGCGTCATTGCATCAATTTGCCGCCAGTCACCTGCATTTATGCCGTTCGATGGATTGCAGACACTCTGAATGCAACGTAGCTTTCGAGATGTCGTGAACGCGCACTATCGCGAGGTGAGGAATGGTCATGGATGAATCGGTCCACACGGTTACGGCGCTGCCGGCGGAGCGTCGGACCGGCTGTCCCTTCGACCCGCCGGCAGAGCTGATCGATGCCCGCAGCCACGGTCCGATCAGCCGCTACACCCACCCCGGCGGGAAGCCCGGCTGGATGATCACCGGACACGACCTGGTCCGGTCGGTCCTGGCCGACCCGCGGTTCAGCTCGCGCAAGGACCTCCTGAACGTGGTCGACTTCGAGATCCCTCCGGCGCCGCCCGGCGAGTTCCTCCTCATGGACGACCCCCAGCACATCCGCTACCGGAAGCCGCTGGTGGGCAAGTTCACCGCTCGGCGGATGCGATTGCTCACCGAGCGCATCGAGCAGATCACGACCGCCTGTCTGGACGCCATGGAGAAGACCGGACCGTCGGCGGACCTGGTGACCGCGTTCGCCAAGCCCATCCCCACCATCGTCATCTGCGAGCTGCTGGGGGTGCCGTACGAGGACCGGGACTCCTTCCAGGAGCAGATCGACAAGTTCATGAACGGGGAGACGAACGACGAGGACCTGATGGCGGCTTACACCGCGACCCAGAACTACCTCGCGGACCTGGTGGCCGCCAAGCGCGCGAACCCCACCGACGACGTGCTCAGCGAACTCACCGACGGCGACCTGACCGATGAGGAGCTGCAGGGGATCAGCCTGATCCTGCTGGCGGCCGGATTCGACACCACCGCCAACATGCTGTCCCTCGGGGTCTTCGCGCTGCTGCAGAACCCGGCGCAACTGGCGGCGCTGCGCGCCGATCCCGCGCTCATCGACCAGGCGGTGGAGGAGCTGCTTCGGTATCTGAGCGTCGCCAAGTCGTTCATGCGGACGGCGCTGGAGGACGTCGAGGTGGGCGGCCAGACCATCGAGGCCGGCACGACGGTCGTCCTGTCGTACAACACCGCCAACCGCGACCCCGAGCGCTACGCGGATCCCCACGTGCTCGACCTCCGGAGGGACACCGGCGGGCACCTGGCCTTCGGCCACGGCATCCACCTGTGCCTGGGCGCGCAGCTGGCCCGCATCGAGATGCGAGTCGCGGTCACCGCGCTGCTGGGGCGTTTCCCCTCCCTGCGCCTGGCCGTACCGGCCGAGGACGTTGCCCTGCGCCCGGAGGCCGCGGACATCCACGGGGTGAAGAGCCTCCCGGTCACCTGGGACGCGTGACCGTCAGCCAGAGGTGGGTGAGGTCGCGTACAGCCGCGGGCCCTCGCCCACCCCGCACCGCAGCACCCCGGCGATGGCGGAGGTCGCCCCGCGTGATGGGCTTCGCCGCCACAGGGCCCCTGTCGTCCGGGCTGCGTAGGGTCTCGGCGAGCACGTCATGTGCCCAGTTGTGCGCGAATGAGCGAGTCGAGACGTTCCCATGCCGGGGACGAAGCGTTGACCCTGCTCTGGATGAGGGCGGGGATCTCGGAGCCCGTATCCAGCCCGGGCCGTTCGTCGGACCCGTAGCGCTCCCGATTCGCCTCGGCGATACGGCGGGCGAGGTCGTCTAGGCGCGGGTCGTCGGCGTCGAGGTCGTGCGCGTGGTCGTAGCCGAGGAAGAGCTGCCGTAGCGCCGGGTCGGACAAGATCTCGGCCTGCTCGTGAAACAGGGCGACCGCGCGGTCTGGATGGGTGGCGAACACGAGGATCCACAGGTCGCGTTGCAGGTCCACCCACCGAGGCGTGAATCCCCAACAGGCCAGGTCCTCCAGATGGGCGACGACTTCGCCGGGCAGCGGTACCAGCCGCCCGGCGGCGAGCCGGCGCAGGCGCCCCTGCGTTTCCTGCAAGCTGCGGATGCGGGCACTGAGTTCGTCGTCGATGCCGCCCAGCGCCTGCCGGAATTCCTCGTCGCTCGCCGCTCTCAGATCCCGGATACGAGCCAGAGGGACGCCGGCCTCTGCCAGTGTCCGGATCTTGATCAGGTCGACAGCGTCGCTCGCACCGTAACGCCGGTAGCCGGACGCATCGCGGTCGGGCTCGGGGAGCAGCCCCTTGTCGTGGTAGACGCGGACGGTCTTGATCGACACTCCGATGTAGCCGGCCAGCTGCCCGATGGTGATCACGCGGCCATCGTCCCACTTGACCTTGCCCCTGGGGCAGGGCTGCAGCATGGCGTCATGGACAACACGAATGTTGATCGGGAGACCCTCCGCGAGCTGGCCGACGAGGGCAACGAGACCGCGCTGGACCGGCTGGCCGATCTCGCGGACGCGGCCGGAGACCTCGCGGAGCTGAGCGACCTGTTGGACGAAGGATCACGACACGCCGGGCTGCTGCTCACGCGACGGGCGGCCGCAGCCGGTGACCTGCGCGAGCTGCAACGGATCTCCGATGCCGGATGCGAAGAGGCAGGAACGGAGCTGGACCGTCTGCTGCAGGCACCGGGGTGATCACCCTGCTCAGGCGCCCGGCCCAGCTCGCGGAGCTGATGGAGCGGCCGGACCTGTGGCCCAAGGCCGCCGAGGAGATCCTTCGTTACCACCACAACGGGGTACTCGGCCTCCCGCGGGAGCCCCGCCGCACGGGGGACGTTGCGGCGGGGCTCTTCAGGGGTGCGCGCCAACGGGTGGGAGGTGACGCGCCCCCTCTCGGTGGGGCTGCCTCGCGGTCGCCCGCTCGACGCCGGCCGCCACCCTGCGGGCCGTATGGCCTCCACCTGCGACACCACCCGCCGGAACGCCACTCCCAACTCGTCCGGTACCGGCTTCTCGACCGGGCCCCGCTCCGGCCATGGCCAGTTCGACGAATGATCACACCGGCGAACCGGTGTCTTAGGATGTGGACGAAGTGATCATGGGGGGAATTTCGTGGATGTAGACATTAAGACGTACTACGTGCGGCAAAGCGCGGGAGGTGCGAGCTCGGCCGCCGAGAAGGCGTTGGAGAACCTCCGCAAGTCCCTCGATTCGAGCGACACGGCAGCCGGCGGCCACCACGGCTGGGCCTCGGCCGGGGCGCTCAAGCGGTGTGCGACCGCCTGGGAGGACCACATGGTCGACCTCGGGAAGCAGATGAACACCATGGCCGACAACCTCCACACCACGGCCAACGCCTACGACACCACGGACGCACAGGCGAAGGACGCCTTCGCCAGGCTTCAGCACGGCCTCGCCGACTTCGGGAGGAGCTGACCCGTGGTCGCCTATCACGACCTGTACGACTGCCGCGTGGACCAGTGGCAGAAGGCGGCGGACGACTGGGTCGACCTCGCCCGGCGTTCCTCTTCCGCCTGCGAGGACATCCGCGCGCAGGGCAAGAAGCCACTCGACGACCACTGGGCGGACGCCACCGGCAAACAGGCCGGCCGGCGCCTGGAAGACCTCGCCAACCGTCTGGAGTCCGGCGGCGACATCATGAAGGGTGTGGCCATGGTGGTCGATGCCCTGGCCCATTCCATGGGCCTCGCCCAGCGCACGCTCTTCCACGCGACCGAGCTGGCGCGCGAGCACGGGCTGAGCATCGAGGACGGCCGCGCCGTGGGCGCGTACACGGGGGCCGCACCCGTCGGCCCGAACGTCCCGCAGAACGTACGCGACGCCTACACCAAGGAACTGGGCCAGATATCCGGGGTCAACGGGCTGATAGAGGAGGCCCTGCGCGAAGCCTCCCAGGCGGATGCGAAAGCCTCCGCCGAACTGGACAAGCTCGCGAAGACCATCAACGTCTCCGACACCTCGCAGGCGCACAACGAGATCCTCGTCGAGGCGTCGCACGTCGAATTCGACATCCTCAGGGCGGACATCCCCGTCGGGAAGGATCCGCACCTCGTCCGCACCTGGTGGGACGGCCTGACGCCGCAGCAGCAGAAGGACCTCATGCGGGCCGACCCCGTGACCTCGCCGACCTCAAGGGCCTGCCGCCCGAGGTCGGGCGCGAGCTGCGCGGACCCGACGGGAAGATCGACCGGGTCGAGATGGTGCGGTACGCGCTCGACCACTGGGACAAGAAGGACGACCTCGACTACGGGGCGCTCGGCAACTGCACCAATTTCGTGTCGTCGAGCCTGGAAGCGGGCGGCATGAAGAAGAAGATCGACCCCTGGACGGGGCTGATGGGCGACGACGCCTGGGGCCGCCAGAGCGGGACCGGGTGGGACTGGCTCGACCAGCACGCGTACCACTCCGAGTCATGGGCACGGGCCGAGGGTCTGCAGAACTTCCTGCTGCACCACGGCAGCAAGGAGGTGCCGAGGGCCGAGGCACAGCCCGGTGACATCGTCTTCTACGAGCAGGTGGCTCCCGGCACGGAAACCGCCCCCGGCGAGACCCACCACGCCGCCGTCGTCACCTCGGTCACCCCGGACGGAGACGTCAAGCTGACCCAGCACACAAGCTCGTTCCAGAACGTGAGTCTGGACAGCCGGGAACACATCGCGAACAGGAACGGGGGCGAGCAGCGCATCCGCATCGTCCGCCCGGAACCGGATTGGTACTGATGGCCACCACCTCGCCCTCCCCCGCCGCGAGCGACGGCACGGCGCGCCCGCGTGCCGTCACGCCGGGCACCGTGACGGCGGCGCTGCTGGTGCCGCTGCTGACCGTGGCCGGTGTGGCCACCTCCCTGCACACGCAGGAGATCGAGCACGGGTGGGCCGACCGGCAGCGCGAAGCCTGCCGGCACCTGCCCTTCCCGATGGCGGAGTACGTCGCGGGGTGGGCCGGTGTGGGCCTCGGCCTGGCGGCGGTGGCCGTGTGCGTGCTGCTCGCACGGCGGCTGCGCGGACGGTACGGCCGCCGGCTCGGGGAGAGCTGGCCGGGCCTCGTCGCCGGTACCACCGTCTGGTTCAACGTTCTGGCGATCCCGATGGAACTGATCCAGCTGTACGTCGTCTACTCGGCCGCGGCGGCGGGGATCAACCTCGGCGACGGGTGCTGACGAGCTCGTGCACGGTGGGCGTGCCTCGTCGGACGCCGCCCGAGAGGATCGCAGCCGCCATGAGCCGTGATCCTCAAGTCGACGCTGTCCTCCGGTACGCCGCCGAGGGCCATCGGGACGACCTCGTCGAGGTCGGTCTCCCGGATGAGCGGCACGACGGCCCCGGTGTTGAGACGGGACACGTCGAGCAGGTTCCCGATGAGGGCGGCGAGGCGGTCGGCGCCGTCCTCGATGCCTTCGAGGAGCTCGGCCTTGTCTTCCTCGGACCATTCGACGTCGGCGGAGCGCAGGGAGGTGACGGAGGCCTTGATGCCGGCGAGCGGGGTCCGCAGGTCGTGGCTGACGGCGGCGAGCAGCGCGGTGCGGATGCGGTTGGCCTCGGCGAGCGCCCGTGACTTCTCGGCCTCGTTGACGAGGCGCTGGCGGTCGAGGGCCACGGCCGCCTGCGCGGCGAAGGCGCCGAGGACACGGCGGTCCTCGGCGGGCAGCACCCGGCCGGTGAGGGCGAGAGCCATGTTGTCGCCCATGGGCAGGTCCACGTCCGCGTCCTCCGGACGTCCTACCGGGCTGGTGCCGACGGAAGCCGCAGTGGTCCAGGGGTCGACTTCGCTGGTGCGCTCCAGGAGGGCGACCGACTGCATGGCGAAGGTCTCGCGCAGGCGCTCCAGGAGGGCGTCGAGGGAGTTCTCGCCGCGCAGGACGCTACCGGCGAGGAAGGAGAGGATCTCGGACTCGGCGCGCAACCGGGCGGCCTGGTGGGTGCGCCGGGCGGCCAGGTCGACCACCGAGGCGACGGACACCGCCACACCGACGAAGATCGCGATGGCGACGATGTTCTTCGGGTCGGAGATGGTGAACTCGTGCAACGGCGGGGTGAAGAAGTAGTTCAGTAGGAGCGAGCCGAACGCCGCCGAGGCCAGCGCGGGGAGCAGCCCGCCGAGCAGGGCCGCTGCCACCGTGCAGGTCAGGAAGAGCAGCATGTCGTTGGCAAGGCCCAGGTCGGGCACGACCAGGTTGAGCAGGACGGCGAGCAGCGCGGGGCCGGCCATGCCGGTGAGCCATCCCCAGATGATGCGGGACCGGCCGAGGCGCGCGCTCCGGGCCACCGGCAGGCTGCGGCGGCCCTTGGCCGCCTCGTCGTGGGTGACGATGTGGACGTCGAGGTCCGGGCCAGATTCGCGGGCAACCGTGGCGCTGACACCGGGACTGAGACGGACTGCCACGACCGTCTGCGGCTGACGCCGAGCACGATCTGGGTGGCGTTGCAGCCGCGGGCGAACTCCAGGAGCGCGTCGGGGGATGCTGTCGCCTATGACGTGGTGGAAGGTGCCGCCGAGGTCCTCGACCAGGGTCCGCTGGACGGCGAGTTCCTTGGGGGAGGCGGAGGTGAGGCCGTCGCTGGCGGCGATGTAGACGGCGAGGACCTCGCCGCCCGCGCCCTTCTCGGCCAAGCGGGCCGCGCGGCGGATGAGCGTACGGCCCTCCGGACCGCCGGTGAGGCCGACGACGATGCGCTCGCGGGCCTGCCAGGTGGAGCGGATGTTGTGCTCGCCCCGGTACTCCTGCAGGTACTCGTCCACTCGGTCGGCGACCCAGAGCAGCGCGAGCTCGCGCAGGGCGGTCAGGTTGCCGGGGCGGAAATAGTTGGAGAGGGCCGCGTCGACCTTGTCGGGCTTGTGGACATTGCCGTGGGCCATGCGGCGGCGCAACGCCTGCGGGGACATGTCGACCAGCTCGATCTGGTCGGCGCGCCGCGCGACCTCGTCGGGGACCGTCTCCCGCTGACGGACACCCGTGATCGTCTCGACCACATCACCCAGCGACTCCAGGTGCTGGATGTTGACGGTCGAGACGACGTCGATGCCCGCCTGGAGGAGCTCCTCCACGTCCTGCCACCGTTTGGCGTTGCGGGAGCCGGGAACGTTGGTGTGGGCGAGCTCGTCCACCAGCGCCACTGCGGGGCGCCGCGAGAGGATCGCGTCCACGTCCATCTCGGTGAAGGTGGAGCCCCGGTACCCGATCTCGCGCCGCTCGATGAGTTCCAGGCCGTGCAGCATCACCTCGGTGCGCGGCCTGGAGTGGTGCTCGACGAAGCCGACGACGCAGTAGGTGCCCCGCTCGATCCGGCGATGCGCCTCGGACAGCATGGCGTACGTCTTGCCGACGCCCGGCGCCGCGCCCAGGTAGATGCGGAGCTTGCCGCGTCCCATGTTCCGTCTCTTCTTCTTGCTGGGGAGTGGGGGCGATCAGGGTTCGAAGCGGTATCCCATACCGGGTTCGGTGATCAGATAACGGGGGTGGGAGGGGTCCGCTTCCAGTTTGCGCCGGAGCTGGGCCATGTAGACGCGCAGGTAGTTGGTGTTCTCCCCGTACGTCGGCCCCCACACCTCCAGCAGCAGCCTGCTCTGCGTGATCAGACGACCGGGGTGAGTGATCAGGATCTCCAGCAGGTGCCATTCGGTCGGGGTGAGCCGTACGCTGCGCTCGCCCCGCCACACCTTCTTCGCGACCAGGTCGATCGTGAATTCGTCGGTCGTGACGACGGAGACCTCGGTCGCCTGCGAGGCCGCCGGGGCCTCCTGTCTACGGGTGGCTGCCCGGAGGCGGGCCAGCAGCTCGTCCATGCTGAACGGTTTCGTCACGTAGTCGTCGGCGCCGGCGTCCAGGGCCCGGATCTTGTCCTCGGAGGTGTGGCGTGCGGAGAGGACCAGGATGGGGACCTTGCTCCAGCCGCGGACGCCCTTGATGACGTCGATGCCGTCCATGTCGGGCAGGCCGAGGTCCAGCACTATGACGTCCGGCTTGCGGGCCGCCGCGAGCCGGAGGGCCGATCCGCCGTCGCCGGCCTCCTCCACCTCGAACGTGCGCGCCTGAAGATTGATCCTCAGTGCGCGGACGAGCTGAGGGTCGTCCTCCACCACCAGCACCCGGGTCATCGGTGTGCAGCCTTTCCTTCGGTACGGGCACGGCGGGAGCCGACGGGGCGTTGCCGGCCCCCGGCCGAGGCCGGGGGAGCGGCGCGCCCCGCCGGCTCCCGGAGACGTGCGTTGTGGAACATCAGCCCTTGGAGAGCGCCTTCAGGGCGATGTTGAGTTCGAGGACGTTGACGCGCGGTTCGCCCATGAAGCCGAGGGTGCGGCCGGTGGTGTGGTCGGCCACGAGCTTCTCGACCTGCTTGACGTCGAGATTGTTCTGCTCGGCGACCCGGTGGACCTGGAGCGTGGCGTACGCGGGGGAGATGTTCGGGTCGAGGCCGGAGCCGGAGGAGGTGACGGCGTCGGCGGGGACGTCCTGCGGCTTGACCAGGTGCGCGGCCGTGGAGTTGTCCGCGATGACGGCTTCCTTGGCGGCGACGACCAGGGCGCAGAGGGTGCCCTCCTCCGCGTCCTTGGCGCAGACCCCTGGTGGGACAGGCCGGCCGTGTCCAGGGCGGCGCCTGCCTGCGCGCCAGGGCGACGGCCGCCAGGCGGGCTTCTTCGAGAGGCACGGGGCGCCCGGGAAGCGGGTCGAGGCGGAAGCGGAGCGGCGGCTACGGCTGGACCAGCGAAGGCCGCCGCTGCTACGCCAACGGCCTCGGCTCCGACGTCTCCCTCGTCGGCGTCCCAGCCCGCTCGAACCGGCAGAGTCCGACCAGGACCCGACCACCTGGACGCCCATGGCCCAGGTCCACTGCCGCTACCTCGGCGAGTGGGTCGCCACCAAGCACCGCTGGGGCCTCGCCGGAGACCAGGCCGAGCGGGATGCCCTCCTGCAGTACGCGGCGACCTGCCCCAACGCCCGCATCACCTACGACCCCGCCCCCTGACCCCGCAGCCCGCAACCAGGCCGTGGGGCGGAGGATGCCGCCTCCGCACGGCCCGGCCGGTCGGGGTGGGGTTGGATGCTGCCGAACGAGGCGGTGGCCGGCGACGTGTGACGGTAGTCGGACGTGCCCGCAACCGGGCAGCGCCACGGGGCTGAGAGCGGCCCTTCAGGCGCAGCTCCTGCGGCGGCTCGGACTCTGAGGACTCAGCCCGGGGCACGGCATCGCGCCCCGGGGCCCCGTCATGGCGCCGTGTCTCGGGGAAAGGGCTGCTCCCTCTCGAAGCGTCCCCGTCCCGGGAGCGTCGAAAAGGCGCCAATCAGGTGGCGCGGTCGCGTCTTTTGCCGACGATGCGCAACCGTTCCGCCGTCCTTCATGTCACACCATGCAGGAGCGACCAACTCCAATGACGACCAGGGGGAAACATGAAATTCACCCGTTCCGTCCTTACCACCACCGCATTCGCCGCTCTGGCCCTGGGAGCCACGACCGCGCTGGCGGCGCCCGCCACCGCCGCGCCCAACACCACGCCGCAGAAGGTCTGCGGAAGCGCCTACAAGACCGTGAATTCGGCCGCCATCGGCTCGCTGGGCACCGTCTACCTGACGTACAACGCCTCGAACGGCAAGAACTGCGTCGCGACCATCCGCAACAATCCGGGTGCGGCCGTGGACATGGCCCTCTGGATCGAAGTCCCCGAAACCTGGGAGCGGGGCGAGGACTACGGCCGGTACACGTCGTACGCGGGCCCGGCCTACGTCTACGGCAAGGGCCACTGCGTCGACTGGGGCGGGGGCATCAGCAACGTGCACGTGCAGGTGTACAACTCCAACTGTGGCGCGCGCAAGGAGCACCGGGTCACCGAGGTCCGCTGACCCGAGCTCCTCCTGACCGCGTCGTCCTGTGCCGTCGTGCGGTCGTCGGGGGCAGGACCTACGACCCGACGACCGCACCGGAACCGCCGCGGTCCGGCTCGCTCCGGCAGACTCGCCGAGTTCTGCCGGAGCGAGAGCCCGTCCTGCCTCATCCCCCGGGTGCGCGGCCGTCCCGTCGGCGCGTCGCCGCAACCGGGGCACCTGGAGCAGATGCGGTCCTGGTTCGGCCGACAGCACTCACCCGGACCGACACCCAGCTGCTCGTCGGCGAAACGGACCACCGCCTCCGCGACCACGGACAGGTCCTCGGTGGGGACACCCCGAGCATCCGCACACAGCTCACCTCAGGCCGTGGCCGGTGCAGGGCTCTCGGGGGCCTCCGGGGTCCGGGCGGGAATCTCGGCCTCGGCCTCGGGATGGGGGATGCGGTGCAGCCCCCTGCGGTCGTAGAGGTGGGTGACGGTGAAGCCGAAGATCAGCGCTGCGACCAGGGCGACGCCCATCGAGGCCCACGCCCGGGTCAGGCCCGCATCGGCCTGGGCCCCGTAGTAGAGCAGGGAGCGGAGCCCCTCGGTGATCTGGCGCAGCGGTTCGAACTCGGCGAGGGCGCGGAAGAACCCGGGCAGTGCCTGGACGGGCACGGTGGCGCCGGAGGAGGGGACGGCCATCGCGACGAAGACGATGGTGGCGAGCAGCATGCCGGGGGTGCCGAAGGCGGCGAACAGGGCCAGGCTGCCGATGCCGACGACCGCGATGGTGGCGACCGAGTAGAGCCACAGCTGGTCCAGGTGGGAGGCGTCCATGTCGAGGATGCCGACCGTGGCGACCTCGACCAGGGTGCCCATGACCAGTGACAGACCGAGCATGAGCGCCATGCCGATGGCCAGAGTGCGGACGCGGCTGGTGTGCTGGACGGGTTCGCGCTTGCGGAAGGGACCGAAGTCGGTGTGCAGGTAGCCGAGCGCGGTGTCGACCTGGGAGTTGACCACGTTGGCGCCGAGCATGCCGCAGACGACCAGGACCAGCGCGTAGTAGAAGGCGCTCAGGCCCATGGCGCTGCGGGGTCCGACGGGGTGGCCGTCGGCGACGGTCACGGTCACCGGGTCGGCCAGCTTGAGCTGGGCGGCCGTCGGGAGGGGGGTCTTCTGGGCGCCGGCCTGCTTGAGCAGTTCCTGGCCGAGCTGGGTGGAGGCGGCGTGGGCGGCCTTCTGCGCGGCCTGCGATGCCATGGAGGAACCGATGCTGCCGGCGGCCTGGTTGGTCAGCACGGTCAGGGTCGGCTGGGTCGCCTTGCCCTGGGGCGCGGGCTGAGGGGCGGCGAGCCCGGTCACTGTGGCCGAGAAGTCGTCGGGGATGACGAGGGCGCCGAAGACCTTGCCCTTGCCCAACCGCTTGTCGGCTTCCTCGCGGTTCACGAACTGCCAGTCGATGCTCTTGTCACCCTTGGCCGCCTGCTGGATCGCGGAGACGACCTGCTCGCCGATGTTGACATGGCGGCCGCCCGCGTCGGCGCCGCGGTCGGCGTTGACCACGGCCACGGGCAGGTCGCGCAGGTTGCCCCTGGGGTTGACGTTGCCGCCGACGTAGAGCAGGGCGAACAGCATCGAGACCACTGCGGCGATGAGCCCCGTTCCGATCCACAGCTGAGGTCGGCGGAGCACGGAGGGGGGCGGCGTGGGCTGAGGCATCGATTCTCCGGTGCGGCTGCATTCCTGGAACTGGATACTTGAAGTATCCAGCTACTGGATAGTGGCAGTATCTTGTTGTGGTGTCCAATCGTCGATGCCGAGTACCGGGCCGTACGACCGGGAGGGAAGCCGCATGAAGATCTCGGAGCTCAGCCGGCGGACCGGCGTGCCGGTCGCCAGCATCAAGTACTTCCTGCGGCAGGGTCTGCTGCCCGCAGGGCGGGCGACGGCCGCGACCGCGGCCGAGTACGGGGAGGAGCACGTGCAGCGGCTGCGGCTCATCAAGGCGCTGACCACGCTCGGCGGCCTGTCCATCGCCGCTACCCGTGACGTGCTCGGGGCCGTCGACCGGGCCCACAGCGCCGAGGGCGCCCTCGGCGCGGTCAGCTACGCACTCCCGGTTCCGGTCGCGTCCCTGCATGACGCAGACCCCGCCGAGGAGGCCGAGGGCGAGGCGGCCGCCGGGGCCGAGGTGGCGGAGCTGCTCGCAGCCCTGGACTGGCAGGCGCCGGGTACGTCACCGCACGTGAAGGCGCTGACGGCGGCGCTGAAGGAGTTGCGGAGGCTGGACGCGCAGTACGCCCCGGAGGAGCTCGCCGCCTACGCCCGGCTGGCAGAGCAGGTGGCCCTGCTGGACCTGGAGCGCGCGGCCGGCATCGACGACCCGGTGTCCCTGGCCGAGCGGGCGGTCGTCGTCCTCGCGATCTGCGCCCCGGTGTTCGAGCTGCTGCGGCGTCTCGCCCAGGAGGACCAGGTCAGGCGCCGAGTCGCGGGGGGCGGCGGTGGCGGCGATGAGTACGCGGCGCCACGTTAGCGCCGGCAGGCCGCTTATGATCATGAATTCCTCGCAGACGGTGCGTCCCCCGCCCGCACCGGTGGAGCCGGGCAGCGACTTCGCCCGGCTCTCGATGAAGATCCAGGCGGCAGGCCTCATGAGCCGGCGCCCCGGCTACTACACCCTCCGCATCACCGCCGTCACAGTCCTCTACGTCGCCGGCTGGACGGCTTTCGCAATGATCGGCGACAGCTGGTGGACGCTCCTGTCCGCCGGATGCCTCGCCCTGGCGTTCGGCCAGGTGGCCCTTCTGGCGCACGACGTCGCGCACCGCCAGGTCTTCCGGCTCCGCAAGCCCAGTGAACTGTCCGGGCATATCGCTGGGAACCTCGGCATCGGCATGGGGTACGGCTCCCGACATCCGCGTGTGGGCCCAGGACCAGGCCCGGTCGCCACGGGACTGCCGCGGCTGCTGGACCGTCACCGTGCATGGGAAGGCGTCCTGCTCTTCACGCACTTGGCGGCCTCTCTCGGTGCACTGTTCCTGGTGCTGTCGCCCGTCAGGGCCATCGCGGTTCTCGTTGTGTCCATCAATGCCTCTTCGGCGTCTGCCCCCGCTCGAACTTGCCCCGAACCACAAAGGCATGCCGGTGCTGCGCGGCACCGACCGCCCGGACTTCCTGCGCCGTCAGGTGCTGACTTCCCGCGACGCAAGGGACGGCCGTTTCACCGACGTGGTGTTCGGCGGCCTGAACCACCAGATCGAGCACCACCTCTTCCCGAGCATGCGGAGCCCGACCTGCGCCGGGCCAGGACATCGTCCACAGCCACTGCCGGGAGCTGGGTGTCAGCTACCTGGAGACCAGCCTGATGGGTTCCTGCCGGCAGACGCTCGCCAGCCTTCACGATGCCGGCCCCGGCACCCGGGGCGGGTGTCGGGACCGGCATCGTCATGTGGGGGAGAGGCCGGGCGGGTCGGCCTCCGAAGGGGGTGGCGGTGCCGTAGTAAGGGGCCCGGTTCCTAGCGGCAGCCGGTGTCACCGGGTCGGGGCAGACGGTGGGCCTTGGCCAAGGGATCTCGCCATGCAGAAGACCCGCCTTTCGCTCGTCGAGGGCCGCGGCCACCAGGGTGAGTGGGAAAGAGCAGCACAGGACCCTTGTGGGGAAGCCGGGCAACGCTGCCCGCCGGGTGATCGGACTGGTCAAGTCGGTTCAGCCACACCGGTGTTCGGTGATTGCCCGTGGGGTGGGACCGGGAACGGCGGGTAGCAGTGTGGTCTTGCGGGTGTCGTGCTCGCCGACGGCTTGGAGGGTGCGCAGGTTGAAGCCGGCCACCTGGACATGTCACGGTCGGGGAGATCTATTGAGGGGGCGCAGAGCGTCCGTTCGGGTGACGTCACTCCTTCGCCGACGGCAAGTGCCGCTGAGGGCAAGTCGGTCCGTGCTGTGCTGTGGAAACGGCCCGAAGGCGGTCGTACGCGGGCCCGCCCGCCGTTCGTGGCAGGCCCGACCCAACAGCGAAGGAGGACTGATGTCGCACCAACACAAGGACCGGCGAAGCCGGAGAATGATCGGCCAATTGCTTGCCTCTGTAAGCTTGTTGGGGGTGGCCCTGTTGAACGCATCCGGGGCCGACGCCGCTGCGGTCCACTCCAAACCGAACCGCGACTGGGACGCCATCGCACGGTGTGAATCCGGCGGGAACTGGCGGGCGAACACTGGCAACGGCCATTACGGTGGACTGCAGTTCACCCAGTCGAGCTGGAACGCGGCGGGAGGCCGCAAGTACGCACCCCGCGCGGACCTCGCCACGAAGGCGGAGCAGATCGCGACGGCGAAGAGACTCGCCAAGATCCAGGGCATGGGGGCTTGGACCTGCGCACGTCGCCGCTGACGGGCACCCTCAGGCAGGGGAGCGGGAGCCGTCTCGCTGGGGACTCCCGATCGGACGCGCCGACGGTCAGCATTTGTTGCCGAGCGCGTCGATCTTCTCGCCGAACCGAATGTGGTTGTTGGTGACTGACTGGGCCGTATTTTCCTGCCTTGTCGGGCGCCCAGTCGGTGAAGTTCCGGTCGCGTTGGTCCGGGACAACCTCAAGGGGCCCATGCGGACGTGCCACGTCGTATCCGTCGGCTCCGTCCCTGAAGTGCCTGAATCAGAAGGTGTTGCTCCGTCACGTGGCGTGGGACGGCTCGTCGCTCGCGTCGAGATCCTTGGGTTCGGAGAGTGTCCACGGTGCGACGACGTGGTGCTCCTCGATGCCTGCGGGGGGTCCATGTGCCGCATCCGGCCACGTTGCAGGGCCGGATGCGGCGAGTGGCCGTGGGTCGGTTCGTCGGTCGCCCGGACGCCGACAGGCCCCTCTCGATCGCGTTCGCGTGGTGCGCCCCGCCCGGGGAGTCAGTGGGGTCGGCGGGCGTCGGCCTGTCGGACCTCGGAGCCCCGTGGCCGGTAGCCGGCGACGAGCCATGCGGCGCTGCCGCCCTCGGGGCGCAAGAACACGGATTCGGGGATGACGGCGGCGTGCCCGGGGGATGCCGCGCTCGGCGCGGACCCGCAGGGAGGGGCCGGGGTCGGGGGCTGCCGAAGAGGTCGTCCGGGGGGAACGCGCTCCGGCAGGTTTGCGAGCCACGGGCGACGAGCGACAAGCGGCGTGGGTGAGCTCAGCAGGGCTTCCCGGCGTGGTGCTGTGCCGTCCGGCCATTGACGCGCGCGGCGGCGGCTCACACGCACGAGTGAGGCACGACCGTGGGCCGATCGCAGCGCGAGGCCTTGGGCGCCCTGGGTCGACGGCGAGCGGTGCACCGGGGTGGGCGGCCAAGCGGCGTAGCGCGGATTTGCGCTGCACAAAAATGCCTTACGTATCTCCATATTCTTTGCCTAGTTTTCCCCCGAGCCCGTTCGCTTCCGGCCGCCGTGCATGTGGGTCGGCTGTACCAGGAACGCGATCCGAGGCTTTCCGGTCCCGATTCCTGGAGAAGCGTATGCGCGTTGCCGTCACCGGTGGCGGTGGATTTCTTGGGTCCCATCTCTGCGAAGCCCTTCTGAGGCGCGGGGACTCCGTGGTGTGCCTGGACAACTTCTCGACAGGCGAGCCCAGGAACATTGCCCACCTGCTCTCCAATCCAGCGTTCGAATTCATCCATGCCGATGTCAGCGTCATGATGGAGGTAGCCGGCCCTGTCGACGCCGTCGCCCATCTGGCGAGCCCCGCGTCCCCGCCCGATTACCTCCGGCAGCCGCTGGAAACGCTCGCCGTGGGCAGCAGGGGGACGGAGAACGCCCTCCGTCTCGCGCTGCGTCATCGTGCCCGGTTCATCCTCGCGTCGACGAGTGAGGTCTACGGCGACCCTCTGGTCCACCCGCAGGACGAGGACTACTGGGGCAACGTCAATTCCGTCGGACCCCGCAGTGTGTACGACGAGGCGAAACGATTCGCGGAGGCGATCTCGGTCGCCTACCGCCGTACCCACGGTGTGAATGTCGGTATCGCGCGGATCTTCAACACGTACGGTCCGCGCATGCGCCCGCACGACGGGCGGGTGGTTTCGAGCTTCATCACCCAGGCCCTCACAGGCGAACCCCTGACCATTTACGGAGACGGAAAGCAGACCCGCAGCTTCTGCTACGTCGACGACCTGGTCCGCGGGCTCGTGGCCCTGATCGACTCCTCCGAGGCAGGACCCTTCAACCTGGGGAATCCTGTCGAGCGAACGGTCACCGAGCTCGCCGAGATGGTGCTGGAGCTCACCGGCTCGCTGTCGGAGATCCAGTACCACCCGCTCCCCGTCGACGACCCGACCCGCAGGCGCCCGGTCATCTCCCGGGCGCGGGCCGCGCTCGGCTGGTCGCCCGAGGTGGACATCGAGGAGGGGCTGCGCAGGACGAGTGACTGGTTCGCCTCCCGACCCGCCGATCTCTCGGCCGGGGCCGCCGCGATCCGCGGCGGCCAGGAGGAAGGGATGCCGCCCCCGAGGAGGTACGCCGGCGCTGCGTCCGACAGGCCGGAATCCGTTCCCGCACCGGCCTGAACGAGTCCGGCTCCTTCCTTCCGGCGGGGAGCGGCGTCTGCGCACCCCTCTCCCCGCCGGCCCTCACCTCCAAGGCGACCGTGAGGCCCTCGCGCCGCCACACCAAGATCATCCCGGAGTGCGTTCACATGACCCCGACCGAGCCAGGGCTCGTACACGCGGCTGCCGCGACCGACGCGCGCATCCCCAGCCCGTCCGGAGAGCAGGCCCCACTCAAGGACCAGATCCGCGAGCTCTCCCGGGGCCGCGTCGCCGAGATCCCTCCCGACGGGCCCGTGTTCGCCCATCCGAGCCGCGCTCTGGAGACCCGCCCGACGAGCTTCGTCCGCCAGTTCGGCACAGCCGACAGGCTGAAGGTGGCGGTGCTCACCCTGGGCTGGGTCGCCTGCCTCATCCTGTTCTGGGTCTGGTGGCTGCGTCCCGAGCACCGGATCGGCTGGGTGGGCCTGGCCGTCAACAGCGCGCTGCTGCTCTACCTCGCACTGCTGCCCGTGCCCTTCTGGGTCGCGATCGTCCGCCTGCGCCGGTTCGACTCCCGGATCGAAGTTCCGGCGGTGCGTACCGGATTCGTGGTCACCCGGGCTCCGTCGGAGCACTGGGACATCGCCCGCACCACCCTGGAGGCGATGCTCCGCCAGGACTACCCCCACCCCTACGACGTATGGCTGTGCGACGAGGACCCGTCCGGCGAGATCCTGGAATGGTGCGAGGCGAACGGAGTCCGGGTCTCCTGCCGCCGGGACCGTCCGGACTACCACCGGCTCACGTGGCCGCGGCGCACGCGCTGCAAGGAGGGCAACCTCGCCTTCTTCTACGACCACTGGGGCTACCGGGACTACGACGTCGTCGCGCAGCTGGACTGCGATCACGTGCCGAGCCGTACGTACCTGACCGAGATGGTGCGGCCGTTCTCCGATCCCGCGATCGGCTACGTCGCAGCTCCGAGCGTGTGCGACGCCAACGCCGAAGTCTCCTGGTCCGCCCGGGGCCGACTGCATCGTGAGGCGGTCTTCCACGGGGCGGTCCAGCTGGGCCACTCGGCGGGCCTGGCGCCCGTGTGCATCGGCTCCCACTACGCGGTGCGTACGGAGGCGGTGCGGGACATCGGCGGAATCGGGCCCGAACTCGCGGAGGACTTCTCGACCACGTTCCTGATGAACTCGGCTGGCTGGCAAGGGTCGTTCGCCATCGATGCCCACGCCAGCGGCGACGGCCCCGTCACCTTCGCCGCCATGGCCACCCAGGAGTTCCAGTGGTCCCGCAGTCTCGCGGTGATGCTCTTCGGGATGCTGCCCCGCCACCTGGGCCGCATGCGCGGCTGGCTTCGCCTGCGCTTCGCCTTCGCCCTGTCGTACTACCCGCTGCTCGCAGGGACGACGATCATGGCGCTGGCTCTGCCCCCGGTCGCGGCTGTCACCGGTCTGCCCTGGATCAACGTGAACTACTTCTCGTTCCTCGGCCACTTCTGGGCGATGTCCGCATGGCTGCTGCTCCTGACCATGCTCGTGCGCAGACGCGGCCTGCTCCGCCCCGTGAAAGCGCCGGTCCTGAGCTGGGAGAGCTGGCTCTTCGGGCTCGCCCGCTGGCCCTTCGTCGCCTGGGGGGTGGGCGCGGCCCTGGTACAGAAGCTGCGCCCGCGGCCGGTGGTCTTCAAGGTGACCCCCAAGTCGACGGACGGGCTCGAGCCCCTGCCGCTGCGGCTCATGGCGCCCTACCTGATCATCACCACCACCCTGTCCTGCGCGGCCGTGGCCGGCGAGCTGACCGGCCCCGCCGCGGGATATGTCTTCCTGTGCATCCTCGGCTCGTTCTCGTACGCGATGGTCACCCTCACCATCGCCGGGCTGCACATCGCAGAGATGGCCCGTGCCGCGGGAGTGCCCAAGTACAAGGCCGTGGTGACGGCCCGGCTGCCCCTGCTCGCCGGAACCCTCACACTGCTGCCGCTCGCCCTGGCCATCGGCCTCTTCCCCATCTACGCGGCAGGCATCTTCGGCTGGTGACACCGGCGCACCGGCTCCCCACCCCCACAGACGATCACGGAGAAAGGATCCCACCCCCATGCCCACGACGGTCCTGGTCACCGGCGGTGCCGGCTTCATCGGCAGCCATACCTGTGTCGAACTGCTGGAGAACGACTACGAGGTGGTCGTCGTCGACGATCATTCGAACAGCTCACCAGAGGCGCTGGAACGCGTCGCGAAGATCGCGGGACGCCCGGTCGCCGCCGTCCACCGAGCCGACATGAGGGACCGGCGTGCGCTGGATGCCGTATTCGACTCGCACCCGATCGACGCAGTGATCCACTTTGCCGCGAAGAAGGCGGTGGGCGAGTCCGTGGAGATCCCGATCGCCTACTACGACATCAACGTCGGCGGCACGACCGCCCTGCTGTCGGCCATGCACGCACACGGAGTGCACCGGCTGGTGTTCTCCTCGTCGTGCTCGATCTACGGGGACGCCACCAAGGTGCCTCTGGCAGAAGGGGATCCGGCGGCCCCGACCAACCCGTACGCCTCGACGAAGTGGCTCTGCGAGCAAGTGCTGGCCGACACCTGCCGTCGCCTGCCCGAGCTCAGCGTGCTGGCGCTGCGGTACTTCAACCCGGTCGGCGCGCACCCGTCCGGACTGCTGGGTGAAGACCCCCGCGGCGTGCCCAACAACATCATGCCGTACCTGGCGCAGGTCGCCGTCGGCCGCCGCGAGCGGCTCAGCGTCTTCGGTGATGACTACCCCACCCCCGACGGGACCGGCATCCGCGACTACATCCACGTCATGGACGTGGCCGAGGGCCACCGCCGCGCGCTGGAGCACCTCGGGGACGAGAACGGAATGCGCGTCTTCAACCTAGGCACCGGAGTGGGGTCCTCCGTCCTCGACCTCGTCGCCGCCTTCGAGCGCGCCTCCGGCAGGCCCATCCCCTACGAAGTGACCGGGCGCCGCCCGGGAGACGTGACCGAGCTCGTCGCCGACCCCACCGCGGTGGCGGAGGCCTGGAACTGGGCCGCGACCCGTGATCTCGCCGCGATGTGCCGCGACGCCTGGCGCTTCCAGGAACTCAATCCCGCGGGCTACGCCGGCTGACGCCTCCGAGCCCGCCTCCGGTTCATAGCACCCCACCACATCAGCTCGTCAGACAGGAGATTCGCATGCGCTTGACCGTCATCGGTACGGGGTACCTCGGAGCCGTGCACGCCGCGTGCATGGCGGACATCGGACACGAGGTCCTCGGGGTCGACGTCGACGCCGAAAAGATCAGGGCCCTCACCGAGGGCAGACCCCCCTTCTTCGAGCCAGGCCTCGACGACGTGCTGACCCGCGCCATCAGCTCCGGGCGCCTGCGCTTCTCCACCTCCCTCAGCGAGGCGGCCGCCTTCGGCGAGGTGCACTTCGTCTGTGTGGGCACCCCGCAGCAGGCCGGTTCGAACGCGGCCGACCTGCGGTACGTCGACGCCGTCATCGACGGGCTGGCTCCCCACCTGAGCAGTCCCTGCCTGATCGTGGGCAAGTCCACCGTCCCGGTGGGCACCACCCCCCGCATCGCGTCCCGACTCAGGGGCCTTGTCCCTGCGGGGGCTGACGTGGAGGTTGCCTGGAACCCGGAGTTCCTGCGCGAGGGGTTCGCGGTCGAGGACACGTTGCGGCCGGACCGGCTCGTGGTGGGCGTCACCTCACCGCGCGCGGACCGGACCCTGCGCGAGGTGTACGCCCCCATGCTCGACGCCGACATCCCGTACATCAGCACCGACCCCGCCACCGCCGAGCTGGTCAAGGTCGCGGCGAACTCCTTCCTCGCGACCAAGATCTCGTTCATCAACGCCATGGCGGAGGTCTGCGACGCGGCCGGTGCCGATGTGAGCACCCTCGCCGACGCGCTCGGACACGACACCCGCATCGGGCGCCGTTTCCTCAACGCCGGCCTCGGCTTCGGCGGCGGCTGCCTGCCCAAGGACATCCGGGCGTTCACCGCGCGGGCCCGGGAACTCGGCGTCGAGGAGGCGGTGAGCTTCCTGAACCAGGTCGACGACATCAATCTGCGCCAGCGGTCCCGGACCGTCACGATCGCCCGTGACCTGGTCGGTGGTGCGTTCGCCGGACACCGGATCACCGTCCTGGGCGCCACTTTCAAGCCGAACAGCGACGACGTACGCGATTCCCCCGCGCTCGCCGTGGCTGCGGCGATCCACCGCGAGGGGGGTGAGGTGCGGGTCCATGACCCCGAGGGGATCTACAACGCGCACCTGGCTCACCCCGAGCTGTGCTACGAGACGGACGTGCTCTCCGCGTGCCGGGGAGCGGACGTCGTGCTGCACCTCACCGAGTGGAGCCAGTACCGGGAGGTCGACCCGGTGAAGCTGGCACGCGTGGTCTGCGCGCCGCGGCTGGTCGACGCCCGCAACAACCTCGATGCGGGGCTGTGGCGCTCCGCCGGCTGGACCGTCCGGGCACTCGGCAGGCCGGCCCCCGCCACGGTGCCCGCACCTCTGCGTGGTGGCGGTCTCGCTCAGTCCTCGGCACGCGGCTGTCCGGCACCTGCGGAGGGCGCTGTCCTCAGCCGTGCCCCGAAGTAGTCGACCGGGCCGGGGTCGACGCCGACCGACCGCAGTCTGACGGCACCTTCCAGCTTGTCGGCGCATTGAGAGACGAGAGAGGTGGCCCCGGCAGGATCGGTGACCGGGGCCACCGCGCCCATGAGACACGGGTCGGCGGTGCTGCCCGTCAGGACATCGCCCATCTGCTCCTGTCCGGCCCGGGACCGCCAGGCATCCAAGTCGGTATACCGGGCATTGCCCCACTGCAGCTTCCAGTCGCCCGTGCTGAAGTAGTCGTTGCCCTGCAGATGCACGAGTGCTTGCGTGTAGTTCGTGTCCGAATCCACGACGGGAGCACCGTTGGTGACGAAGATGTTGTTGCGGACACGGACTCCGCTCATGCCGTTTCGGAGGCGCAGGGCCGGGGGCCGGTCGATGCCGTTCGACCGCAGGATCACGGTGTTGTGATAGATGTCCAGGTCCCGCATGCGAGTGCCGAAGGCCACGATGCCCCCGTACCAGGACAGCTTTCTGGCATCGTCCCAGCTGTAGTTGAACCGCACGACGTTGTCCTTGTGGGCGTTGGTCGGTTCCCCCGAGTACATGAGGAAGCCCGCGCCGTCGTTGCCGTAGGACAGGTTGTACTGGAGGACCGACGACGACACGTTGTTGTCCAGTCCGAAACCGCCGCCGTCGACGCGAGAGCCGGTGTGATTGCGGTATGCCTTGTTGTGCTGGATGACGACGCGGGTCGAGTCGTAGGTCCAGATCCCCTCGGGCCCCTCCTGGGCGCGGGCCGAGGACTTCGCCCCGTTGTCGTACGAGACCGACTGCTGAATGGTCCCGCCCCGGAGGCTGCCGAGAATGATTCCGCTACCGGTATTGCGGTCGTCCGCCGTCGGGTCTCCCGGATTGCTGTACGCCTTGACCCGCGTGATCACGAGCTTTTCGTGTGCGTAGCGCGGTTTCTCGGGCGTGAAGCGGGGTCCGTAGGTAGCCAGCCCGGCGTTCTGATTGTGGTGCACTGCCGAGTCGCTGATCCGGATGTCGCGGAAGCCGGCAGACTTCGGGCCTGTTCCCAGGTGAATCCCGTTCTGGAACCGGGACACGTCGACCCCGGAGATCCGCACGTGGTCCAAGGGTTTTCCGTCCCGGCGGTCGTTGAAGAAGGTGATGCCGTCCGCACTGCGCTGAGCCTTGGCATCGCCGACGAGGGCCAGATTCCGGATCTCCACTCCGGCGGTGTTGTACACGGTGATTCCCGCAGTGCCCCGCGTCGCGATGGTCGCCCGCCCGGTGCCGAATGAATCGATCACCACGGGCTTGGACGCGCTGCCCGCATGGCCCGGGCCGATGGTCAGCCCTCCGACGAAGCGTTCGCCGCCCTTGAGTCGCAGACGGTCTCCCGGCCGGAACGGCACCTGGTCGGCCCGGGCGAGGGTGCGCCAGGCAGTCGCCTCGGACAGCCCGTCCTGTTCGTCGTCGCCCTCCGGGTCCACGTAGAAGGTCAGGGCACCCTTCACGGGAGGTCGCGGTGGCGTGTAGGGCTTGAGCACATCACATCCGGTGAGCAGGACGATCGCGCCCACGGTCACGGCTGCGACGCATTTCGCCCCGCCAAGGGGACCCCACCCGGCGGTCCGACGGTCGCGCATCATCCCGGTGTCCCCATTCCGTTCGCCTCCGCACGTCGGGTAACAAGGTGCCAGAAATCGGGCGCATATGAGGTCCGTGACATGGCGACATACCGCCATCTTTCAACTGCTGTCGGAATGTGAGCGATTATCCGATCGTGTGCGTTCCGGGCGCTGGAGTGCGTCGAGCAGGGCGCCCGCCCCCCGACGTGGATCCGGGGGCGGGGCCGGTCCAGCACTTCAGCGGGCCCGTTCGGCCTCGGTGAGTGCCGCCGTGTCGGCGGGGACCCGGGAGGAGGAGTCAGGGCCTGGCGTAGGGCCGGGTCATGATCTCCATGTTGTGGCCGTCGGGGTCGGAGAAGTAGGCACCGCGGCCACCGAAGAGGCGGTTGATCCGGCCCGGTTCGGTGTGGTTGGGGTCGGCGTAGTAGGCGACCGCGATCGCGTCCAGGCGGGCGATCATCGCGTCGAACTGGTTATCGGGCACGAGGAACGCGTAGTGCTGCGGCTGGATCTGCTCGCCGTCGCGCTGCTCGTAGTAGTCGAGCGTCACGTTGTTGCCGAGGTCGACGGGCAGGAACGGCCCGAAGGGAGCCCCGGGCTTCAGGCCCAGGACGACGGCGATGAACTCGGCCGACAGCTGCCGGTCCGTGGCGTGGACGACGGTGTGGTTGAGCTGGACGGCTGTGACGGGCGTCTGCATCTGCATCTGTGGTGGCTCTCCATGTCATGGGTTCGAGATCGAAGACATGGAGAGGGCGGCGGGCCCCTGGCCCGCCCGGTGGTCACGCAGAGGCCGGGGGCCTCACTCGTGTATGGCCCAAGGCCGACCCGGCAGTCACAGGGCCGACCTTACGCCTCATCAGGTGCTCGGGCAACGCCGGGGGGAGCCCTGGCGGGTGGTGCCGGTCAGGAGAGCCGGAGGGCGAACCTGTCGAAAGGTGTCTTCCACTTCGATCCAGCCGACCTGAGTGCAGACCGGACTGGTGCCGACCCCTTCTTGCGCACGTTCAGCAGCTTCGTGTCGGCCCTCGGGTTGGCCTTGTGCACCGCTTCGAGGAAGGCCGGGCCCCGCTTCGGATCGGTGAGGTGGACGTTGACCGAGCGATAGTCGGAAGCCATCTCGACCTGCGTGTACACGTCCGCGTGCGGGCCCCGGCCGGCCCGCGCGGCGGCGTCGGCCACGACCCGCAGGGGTTCCAGTACCTCGCCCTGCTGTGGTGGCGTCATGGCCGCCACGACATCCGCGGACAGCGGTCCGGGTGGCTCCGCTTCGGCGGCGGTCGCGCCGAGCGGAAGGACGGCCGGCATGGTCGCGAGCGCGAGCGAACGCCAAGCAGCCTTGTTCATACATCCCCCCGCGGTGACTGTGTGTGCATGATATGTACGCTGCGCGACCGCAGGGGGTCTGAAATGCCCGGCAAGGGCGTGCGGCTGCCATGGAGGCGGAGTTGGGGGCGTGCGGACATTCGCGCGCGCCCAGAGTTCGGCTACCACCATCCCTTGGAGAAGCCATAGGCGGCGTCCGTGGTCTCCCGCCCCGAACGGAATCTTCTCCACGATCGCCCCGCGGGCCACGGTCTTGGCGATTGCGCCGTCGACCGGGCCCCGGACTCGATCCCCTGGTCCGTGGACGGGCAGGTCTTTCAGCGGCGCACAGCGGCGGATCTGGGCGGCCGACAGTGGGTGTTCGACAAGCCGTTCTTCCTGATCCTCAACCTCGCGGTCGGCGGGGACCGGCCGGCCAACCCGGACGGGTCCACCGGCGCATGCCTGGATGTGAACGGCGCTTCGACCGAGCCGGGCACGAAAGTCCAGCTGTGGGAGTGCAACGGCACCGGCGGCAGCGGTTCGCCTGCAACGCGACCACCCGCGACCTGGCCAACATCACGGCCGACACGTGTGTGGACGTGCGCAACCAGGACTCGGCCGACGCCACCCCCGTTCTGATCCGGTGGTGCACGGCAACGCCAACCAGAAGTGGACACTGACCGGCTGAGCCCGGAGGCCGGGGTGGCGGACGTATCCGCCACCCCGGCCGTACCAGCATGGATCAGCGGATCAGCGGATCAGCACGATCAGCGGGCAGCGGCGGCCCGATAGGCCGCGGTGAACTTCCCGAACGCGTCCGTCAGCGCCCCGGTGAGCACCAGGTGGTCCGCTTCGGCGAAGGGCTTCGCCGCCGCCGCGGTGGGGTGCGTCCCCATCCTCCGCTGGACGATCGAGCGGGCCTTGGTGGCCAGCGCCCGGGCCGCCTCGGACCGGGCCGCGCCGGTCTTCTCCAGCACCTTGGCCGCGGCGGCGAGCGCCCGCAGGACCGACTCGCCGCCGTCCGCAGGCGCACCCGGAGTGGTCAGGCCCCAGCCGTACGGGAACTGCGGATCGTAGGCCGCGTCTCCCACGTTGACCGGCAGCTGCTGCTGCGAGCGGGGCCAGGTGACCGGGAGCTGTCCGGTGAAGGGGCGCTTGCCGTACAGGACATCGGCGACGCCGTCGCCCTCGGTGCCGGGCAGCCAGGAGGCCACGAGGGCTCCCATGCGGTCCAGGCGGTCGCCGATGAGCTGCGGACGGCCCGAGACCACCAGCACCACGCACCTCATGGCGGCGCACACGGTGTCGATCGCCGCCTGGTCGGCCGTCGAAAGTTCCAGGTCGTGGCCGTTGCCGACATCGCCCACGCCCTCCGCGTACGGGGTCTCGCCGACGACCACCACGCCCACGTCGTGGCCCGCCGGCGGGGCGGAGGCGTCCTTGGAGTAGGTGACGGAGCCCGGGGTGGCGGCGGCCTTCCGCATCGCCTCCAGGACCGTCGTGCCCTCGGTGATGTCCCCGGAGGCGCCCTGCCAGGTCACCGTCCAGCCGCCGGCCTGGTTACCGAGGTCGTCGGCGTTGGACCCGGCGACGTACACCCTCTGCGAGGGCTTCAGCGGGAGCAGCCCGCCGTCGTTCTTCAGCAGCACCTGCGACTTCGCCGCCGCCTCGCGGGCCACGGCCCTGTGCTCCGGCGAGCCGATGCGGGCGAGCCCGGAGGTGTCGGCGTACGGCTTCTCGAACAGGCCCAGCTTGAACTTCTGCTCCAGGATCCGGGATACGGCGTTGTCGATCCGGGCCATGGGGATGCGGCCGGCCGCCGCCTCGGAGACGAGGGTCGCGTGGAACTCCCGGTACGCGGTCGGCACCATGATCATGTCGAGGCCGGCGTTCACCGAGGTCCGCACGTCGCTCGCATAGTCCCCCGGGATCTGGTCGATGGCCTGCCAGTCGCTGATGACGAAGCCCTCGAAGCCCATCCGGTCCTTCAGGACGCTGTTGATCAGCTCGGCGTGCGCGTGCATCTTCACCGGGCCCGCGTCATCGCCGATGATGTCCACCGAGGAGTACGAGGGCATGACCGAGCCGACCCCTCGCTCGACGGCCTCCCGGAACGGCGCGAGGTGTACTGCCTCCAGCTCCTGCCGGGTCACCCGGGTGATGCCCTGGTCGATCGTGTACGAGCCGGTGCTCGACGAGCCGAACTCGGTGCCGCCGTCACCCGCGTAGTGCTTGGCGGTGGCCAGTACCTTGTCCGGACGGGAGAGGTCCCTTCCGTCCGTGGCGCCCTGCATCCCGCGGATGACCGTCTCCATCGCGGTGACCAGTGCCGGGTCCTCGCCGAACGCCTCGTACGAGCGCCCCCAGCGCTCGTCGCGCGTCACGCACAGACAGGGTGCGAAGTCCCACGGGACGCCGGTCGCCCGGACCTCGGCGGCGGTCACCGCGCCGGTCCGCTCCACCAGCTTCGGGTCGCGGGTCGCGCCCAGCCCGATGTTGTGAGGCATGATCGTGGTCCCGATGACGTTGTTGTGGCCGTGCACCGCGTCCACGCCGTAGATCAGCGGGATCTGCAGGCGGGCCGCCCGGGAGCGCAGCTGGTACCCGTCGATCATCTTGGCCCAGGACTCCGGTGTGTTCGGGTTCGGGGCCGAGCCGCCGCCGGAGAGCAGCGAACCGAGCCCGTATCCGGCGATGTCCCCGGGGGCCTTGAGCGCGTTGCGTTCGGCCTGGGTCATCTGCCCGGCCTTCTCCTGCGGCGTCATCCGGGCCAGCAGATCGGCCACCCGCCGCTTCACCGGCAGCTCGGGGTCGAGGTAGGGCAGACCGTGCGCGTCGATGACGACCTGCGGGTCCTCGGCGGGCGGCCGCGCACCGGCAACGGTCAGTGCGAGCGGCACCGTTTCCGCGCTCTCGCCCTCGTCGTCCCGGTCCGTGGTGACGGTGATCGTACGGGAGGTGCCGGAGGGGGTTCCGGCGGGGAAGGTGAGGGTCCCGGTCACCGGGCGGTAGTCGATGCCCGGGGTGGCGGTTCCGCCGCGCGTGGCGTACGCGACCGTGACCGGCTCGGACAGGGGTGCGGAGCCGGTGGTCGCCACGGAGACGCGGATGCCGGCCGAAGCGCCTTCCTTCACAGGGTGAATGGGGGAGTCGGTGAGGACCGTGGCCCGCAGTGCCGGTTCGGCCGCGCCGTAGAGCTCGACCGCGTCCATCAGGAACTCGCCCGGCCGGCCCACCGGGAAGGTGACGGCATAGCCCCACATCTCGTGCAGTCCCAGCACCTGGTCGATGCCGCCGACGGGCTGGTAGTCGGTGCGGTACTCGAACCGGGAGAACGGGATCTCGACGAGGTGCCAGCCCTGCCAGTCGTCGGTGAACGAGGTCGTCCAGAGCTCGGACGCCTCGCCGTTCGCGCCGCCGTCCTTGAGCTCGAAGTGCACGCGGGGGCCCGAACCGGGCGGCAGCGGCGCCGTGTTCTGCCCGTACCACCAGAACCGGATGCCCTTGCGGGCGCTCCAGTCCTGGGCGGGCCGGTCGAAGGCGAAGTCATGGCTGAAGCCGCCCCAGCCGCTGATGTCGTACGAGCCGCGCAGCACCTTCGCCCCTTCCGGGGCGTCGGAGCGTTCCTCGAGGGCGAGCCGGGGCTGGTCGTCGGCGTCGCTGCCCCAGGTGAAGATCCCCTCGGCGGGTGGGCTCGCGAACGGAATCTCGCCCTCGAAGCGGTCGACGGCGATCGGGGGTGGCTCGACTGCCGGGCCCGCCGGGGATGCCGTGGCAGCACCGAGGGGGAGCAGGCCGGCGAGCAGGCCCGCACAGGCGAGCAGGGCGCATCTGGTCCAGGGTCGTGCCTTGTTCACGAGTTTCCTCCGAGGTCTATACCACCGGACAGGACACCGCGTGAGTCAACCGACCGCGCCGGGTGTCGTCAAGACTTGGCGACACGCGTGGCCCGAAGTCGACGCCAGCGACGGATGAATCGGTTCTGCATTCAGTACCCGAACACGCGAACTCGGGCATGCGGGACTCCGCCACCGCCCGGACGGTGCCCTCCGCGAACGATCCCGCGGCGTCCCGGGGGCCCGAGCCACCGGCCGCCGCGATCCACGGCCCGGCGCACCGGTGGCGCAGGCACGGGTCGGCTCATGCGCCGAGGGCGACCGTACGCCCCGCGGCGGACCGGCCTCGCCGGTAGAAGAGGGGGACGAGAGGTTCAGCGCTTCGGCCGGGCGAGCGCCGGCCCCACCGCGTAGCGCTCGCGCAGTTCCTCGGCGACCCTCCGGGCAGCGGGAGGACGGTCCCTTCGTGCTGACGGTCAACGACGCGGTGGCCTGTCGGGGCCGATGTTTGGACGCCACGGTGGCAGGAAGGTCGTCACCTGGTCCGAGTCGTGGTCCGGCTCGGCCCGGCGGGGTTCGGCGACGACTTGCTCCAGGAGCGACTCGGCGATCCGGTCGCCAGCCTGTGCACGGGCCCTCAGCTCGTCCAGGCGCCCGCTGCGACGGAGCAGCGCGTTGTACAGCCCCGCCGCCGCGTGGCCCCCGGCGTCCGCGCGGGCCCTGAGTTCATCCAGATCGCCCCGCTCTTCGAGCAGGTGCGCCAGAGATTGCTCGGCGGGCATGCTCCCGGCGTCGGCCAGCGCACGAAGGTCGTCGAGACGGCCCCCGGCGGCGAGCGCGGTCGACACAGGAGCCACGTTGATGAGTGCGCCCCCGGCATGGGGCTGGGCCAGCACGATGGCCACCGCCCCCTCCAGATCGCCGTCTTCGGCGAGCAGGTTGGCCAGCCGGTACCAGGCCGCGTGATATCCGCTGTCGGTCAGCCCCCGTAGGATGGCCAAGGCCTCCTCGACCCCGCCGTGTTCGGCGAGCAGCTCGGCGAGTCGGCAGGCAGCGGACTCGTCACCGGCCTCGGCGAGGCGCCGTAGGACAGTCAGCGCCTCTTCGAGCCGGTCCTGTGAGGCGAGCAGGTGAGCCAACACCTGGCCGGCCGCAGATTCACCGGTGGCGGCACGGGCGCGCAGTTCGCCGATCTCACCCCGTCGTGCGAGCTCGTTCGCCAGCTCGTGCGCGGCGGGGCGGTCGCCGGCGTCCGCGCGGGCGCGGAGTTCCTCGATCCGGCCGTATTTGACCATCAACTCGGCCGATGACCAGGCGGCGTTCACATCGCCCTCGTCGGCCCGGGTGCGCAGTTCGCCGAACCGCTCCTGTTCGTCGATGATTTTGCGGATGTAGCGCTCGGCGCTCGCGTCACCGGCATGGGCCCAAGCCTCCAAGTGGGACAGCGCCTCCTCCACCCTGCCCTGCTGGAGGAGGAGGGAGACCAGCAGCCGCGCGGCCACCGGGTCACCGATCCGGCTGCGCCCGCGCAGGCCGGCGAGGTCGCCTTCCCTGGCCAAAAGATTTACGAGTTCGGAGTTGGCGCCACGGTCGCCTCCGTCGGCGCGGGCGCGCAGTTCTTCGATCCGTCCCGCGGCGAGGAGCAGCTTGCCCAGTTGCATCCCTGAGTGGATGTCACCGCGGTCGGCGGCAATACGGTGCAGTTCTTCGGCGTACCGGCGTTCGCCCCACCGCTCGGCGCTACGAGCCAGACCCTGCGTGTCGCGCGGATGGTGGTACTCCGCCAAGGCCTGCCACACCGTCTCGGGTACGGCTACGGTGCCGCGGCTGCGACCGGCCTGCTGGAGCAGGTAGTCGGCCACCAGATAGCCAGTGGTCCTGCCCATCGTGCCGATCGGGCGCAAGGCGGAGGCCGCCCCGTGGAGCCGGGTGGTGGCGTACTCCAGTGCCTCCCGCAGCCAGTGCGGGCCGGCGGTGGCCTGCTCCGTGCGATCGAGGTAGCCGGGGACGGCGACCGCCAGCAGCTCCGGTGACATCGGGGCACGCGCGCCCAGTCGTGGGTCCTCGGAGCCGTCGAGGCGGACGGCCATCACCCACACGCCCTGGTTCTCGACAAGGAACGGCAGCAGACCGAGGGATCCGACCGGGTCGAGCTGCCGTTCCTCCTGTTCGTCCACGTCGTCGGGCCAGTCGCCGTTGTCCTCGGGCCAGTAGTAGACCTCCTCCCGGCCCAGCCGGTCGGCGTCGTACACCATGTCGTCGTTGCTGAACTTCCGCAGCGCATCGGCGCCCTGCGCCAACGCGAACCACTCGCGCACCGCCGCGGGCACTACGCGGCCGTGCAGGGACTCGAAGCGGTCCAGTGCCGCTTCGGCCTCCTTGGAGACCTCCGGGTCCAGCCCCGCGAGTTCTGCCGCTCGACTGTGGAACCGCAGCCTGTCCGCCGGCATCGTCCGTCCCCCCTGTCCTCGCCGGTGGCGAAGGGCCGCCGGCCAGGGCGACCCTATCCGTCCGTACCGACGTCTGCGGGGCCGGTCGGAGCCGCCCCGGGTCCGTCATCCGCAGGAGGCGACGGCGCGCCCCGATGCCGCAGGGAGCTGTGTTCGAGCTCGCTGAGGAGTTCCTCCGCCCTCGGCCACGGGCCGTGGCCGGAGGCGGGGTTGAGGTGGCCGACAGGGCCCAGTTCCACGAGGCGGCCGCCCCAGGTCCGGGCCAGCTCGGCCGATCGTTCGACGGTGCCCAGAGGGTCGTTCGAGCTGGCCGCGACGATGCCGGGGAACGGCAGCGGCGAGCGGGGCACCGGGATCCAGCCGTTCTCGTCGAGCACGCCGATGGTGGGGTAGCCCTCCGGCAACGGCTGCTCGAAGTCCGGCGGCGTCACCAGCAGCGCCCCCCGGACCTGCACCTGCGCCGGGTGCCGCCGGGACCAGTGGACGGTGGTGATCACACCGGCGCTGTGGGCGACCAGCACGACAGGCCCCGCGATCTGCACCAGCACCTTGTCCAGTGCGGCGACGCCGGCCTCGCAGCTCAGTCGGTCTGCCGTCAGTGGGGGAACGGTCCGTACGGTACGCCCGGCCTCGGCGAGCCGGTCCGCCAACAGGGTCTGCCAGTGCTCCTCGACGTGATCGCGCAGGCCGGGGACGATCACGACCACCGGCTCGGTGGTGGTACGGCTCATGAGGGCACCTCCGTATTCTGCCGCTCCGCCACCGGGGCGACACCGGTCAGTCGGAGTACGTCACGGTCGTAGGAGTGGCGGCCGATCAGGAACGCCGCGGTGGCTCCGATCGCCACGAGCGGCACGAGCCGGAACGCGCCCAGCAGACCGAGCCGGTCCGCGAGCATCCCCGTGACCGCGGGGCCGGGGGCGAGTCCGAGCAGGCTCTGGGCCAGCGTGAGCGTGGCGAACGCCGTCGCGGCGATGGCCGCGGGGGTCAGGTTCGCCACCATGGCTGCCCCCGGCCCGGCCGTTCCGGCGCACAGCAGGGCTCCCAGCGCCAGCACCACCAGCTGTACGGGGCCGGCCGGCAGGCGGAACGCGGTCGTCAGCAGGACGAGGGAGCCCACGCTGCAGCTGATGGCGACCGCCCACTTGCGGATCGGGTCGCGCCGGCTGATGCGGTCCGAGGCGATGCCGCCGGCGATCATGCCGATTCCGATCACCAGGGCGAAGAGCCCTGCGGTCGCACCGGCTTTCGCGGTCGGCATGTCGTAGTAGCGGTTGAAGTAGCTGGGCAGCCAGGCGATCAGGGCGCCTGCGATGAACAGCTGCAGACCGCTGCCGATGTAGGCGCTGACCACCGAGACGGAGGAGAAGAGTCGTGGCAGGAGCACGCGCAGACGGTCGCGCTCATCAGTGCCAGTGCCAGTGCCAGTGCCGGCTCCGCACTCGGCCGGATCCTGCCGCGGGGCCAGCCGCTTCTCCGTGACCACGAGCGCGTAGACGCCCGCGAGCACCAGGCCGAAGACGCCCATCACGCCGAACGCCCAGCGCCAGCCGAACGCCTGGGCCACGGCGCCGCCGATGGATATGCCCAGGACCGAGCCGAAGGCCCCGCCGGCGATGAAGGCCCCCGAGAGCGTCGCCCGCAGGGCGCGCGGGAAGACGCTGAGGACCACGGCGATGCCGACACTGCCGTAAGCGGCCTCACCGATGCCGACGAAGAGCCGGCCGACGAGCATCTGGTCATAGCTCGCCGCCACCGCACAGCCCAGGGTTGCCAGGCTCCACATCGTGGCCGCGATGACCAGGGATCTCACCCTGCCCCATCGGTCGGCCAGCAGCGAGAGCGGGAGGGTGAGCAGACCGACCGCCAGCGCCACGACCCCGCTGAGGGAGCCCAGTTGGGCGTCCGAGAGCAGCCAGTCGGCCTTCAGCATCGGAAAGACGGCGTTGAGGACCTGCCGGGACATGTAGTCCGAGAGCAGGAGTCCGAAACTCAGTGCAAAGACTGCCCAGGCGTAGCGCCGGGACACGGGCCACTCCGAGGAACCGGAAACGGTTCTGCCCGGGGCGGGTTCCGCAGTGGTGAGAAACCCCATTGTCATCACCTCGACTGCTCTTGGCGGAAAGGGAAAGGGTCAGAACGGTCTGTCGCCGGTGATCCCGGCGCGCTCCATCTTGCGGACGGCGGGCCAGTAGTCCTGGACGGCGTAGTGCTGGGTGGAGCGGTTGTCCCAGATGGCCACGCTGTTCGGCGTCCAGCGCCAGCGCACCTGGTACTCGGGGACGGCGGCCTGGCTGATCAGGTAGTTCAGCAGGAGGCTCGCGCCCGGGGCGTAGTCCGGCCCGAAGCGCACGTTCCCGGGCGTGTGGTAGTTGACGAAGTGCGTGGTGAAGGCGTTGACGAAGAGGATCTGTTCGCCCGTCTCGGGGTGGGTGCGCACCACCGGGTGCTCCGCGTCGGGGAACCGTGCCCCCAGCGCGTGACGCTTCTCCTGTGGCATGGCGGCACCGAAGGTGGCCTCGATGCTGTGCCGGGCCCGCAGCCCCTGGATCTGCGTCTTGATGTGCTCCGGCAGCCGGCGGTGGGCCTCGGCCATGTTGACCCAGATCGTGTCACCGCCCACCGGGGGCGACTCGACGCAGCGCAGCACGGCGCCCATGGGCGGGTTCTCGCGCCAGGTGGCGTCGGTGTGCAGCGCGTTCTCGTAGTGTTCCGGCGCGCTGTCCAGATCCTTGTAGATCCGTACCAGGCCGGGGTGGTCGGGGTCGCTGCCGGCCACCGGGTGGTCCTCCAGCGGGCCGAAGCGCTCGGCGAAGGCGACGTGCTCGGCCCGCGTGATGTCCTGCTCCCGCAGGAACAGCACCTTGTACTGCAGGAGCAGGGCCTTGATCTCGGCGAACAGCTCGTCGTCGAGCACCGCGTCGCCGAGGTTCACTCCGGAGAGTTCGGCGCCGATGGTGCAGGTCAGCGGCTCGACCTTGATCGAGCCGCGGGAGTGGGCGCGCACCGACGCGGGTGCGCCTTCCAATGGAGCGGCAGTCTTTTCCATGGTGCTTCCTCCTGGAGGGGGTGGAGACGCGCGTGATCCGGCAGGGGCTCAGACGACGAAGACGGACGATCCCGTGGTCCGCCCCGACTCCAGCTCGCGGTGCGCCCGTACGGCGTCGTCGAGCGCGTAGCGCTGGTTGATCTCGATGGCGATGCGTCCGGAGGCGACGTGGTCGAAGAGCTCGCCCGCCAGCGCTGCCCGTTCCGCCGGGTCTGCGATGTAGTCGGCGAGAGCCGGCCGGGTGACGAACAGCGAACCGCTGAGCGCAAGTTGCATGGCGTCGATGGGCGGGACGGGCCCGGAGGCCGTACCGAAGCAGACCAGCAGACCGCGGCGCCGGAGCGAGGCCAGCGAGGCGGCGTAGGTGGACCTGCCGATGCTGTCGAAGGCGACCGGGACGCCGGCGCCGTCCGTCAGTTCGCGCACCCGCTCGGCCACGTTCTCGCGCCGGTAGTGGATGACGTGGTCGCAGCCGTGGGCGCGGGCGAGTTCGGCCTTCTCCTCGGTGGAGACGGTACCGATGACGGTCAGCCCGAGCAGTTTGGCCCACTGGCAGACGATCAGGCCGACACCACCCGCGGCTGCGGTCAGCAGGATCGTGTCACCGGCCTTCAGCGGGTGGATCCTGCGCAACAGGTAGGCGGAGGTGAGCCCGCGCATGGTCATCGCGGCGGCGGTCTCGAAGGGGATGCCGTCCGGCAGCCGGATCAGGGAGCCGGCGGGCATGACCCGTTCCGTGCTGTAGGCACCGAGCGGGCTTCCGGTGTACGTGACCCGGTCGCCCTCGGCGACATGGGTGACGCCTGCGCCCACCGCCTGGACCACCCCGGCGGCCTCGACGCCCAGCCCGGCGGGCAGCGGTGCGGGATACAGGCCGCTGCGGAAGTAGGTGTCGGCGAAGTTGAGTCCGACGGCTTCGTGCCGGATCCGTACCTCGCCCGGGCCGGGGTCGCCGACGACGACCTCTTCCCGGCGCAGGACGTCGGGACCGCCGGTCTCCTTGAAGCGAATGGCGTGAGCCATGGGCGTGCTCCGTTGTTCGTGGGAGGTGGGGAAGAGAGGAACGGGCCGCCGGGCCGGGGGGCCCGGCAGCCCCGTGGGTTCGCGCGGCCGCGCGGCGCGGTCGTCCCGTGCCGCGATCAGACGACGCGCAGCATGGGGCCGCGCTGACCGGGACGGCGGTTCGGCACCATGCCGAGACGGGCCAGCGTCTCGTCGGCCCCGGAGTAGTACTCGCCGAGCTTGTAGATCTTCTTCGCCTCGGCGCCCGTCGCGATGTCGCGGCCGAGTGCCTCGGAAATCTGCACCATCTGCTCGACCTGCTCGACGGTGGTCATGCGCTCGCCCTTGCGCCGCCACAGGTTGTCCTCGTTGCCCACGCGCACGTGCACACCGAGGGCAATGCCGATCGCGTTCATCGGCGCCACCGCGCGCATGGAACTCTCGATGGTGAGGACGGCCCCGTCCGGGACGCGACGGACGAACTCGATCAGGTCCGCCGGGTGCCGGCCCGCGAAACCTCCGCCAATGGCCACGTAGTTGAGGATCAGCGGCCCGGTGTGGACGCCGGCTCGGATGAGCCGCTCCACGGTTTCGAGCTGAGCCAGCGTGGCGAGCTGGAAGTGCGGCTGGATGCCGTTCTCCCGCAGGCGCTCCAGGTGCTCCAGGTAGAAACCGGGGCCCGCCTCGACGACCATGTCGCGGTAGGCCTTGTAGTACTCGGGCTTCGCGATCGAGGTGCCTGCCAGGTCGTCGTCGGTCATGATCTCGACGATGTTCATCTGGCTGGTGTTGATCGCGATCGTCACCTGGTCCGGCGCGGGGTCGAGGTCGGCCAGCAGGTGGCGGGTGTCGTAGCTCAGCCACTTCGCCTCGCTGCCCTCGTCCTCCGGAGCGAACGAGATCGAGCCGCCGATCTGCAGGACCATGTCCGGCACGGCCTGGCGCAGCCGGCCCAGCAGCTCGTTGAACATGGACATCCGCTTGGAGCCCTTGCCGTCGAGCTCTCGTACGTGGATGTGGAGCACGGTGGCCCCGGCGTTGTAGCAGTCGACAGCCGCCTGCACGTGCTCGTCCATCGTCAGGGGGAGGTCGTCGGCGTCCCCGGGCAGCCACTCCGGCCCGTAGGGAGCGGCCTGGATCACCAGCTTCTCCTGGTTCTCCGGGAAGAGTGAGTCGTCGTGGAAATGCACGGTCCGTCTCCTTCGTGGGATCGGTGATCACTCGCCGGAAGCATCGCCGCGTGCGATGCGAGGGGCTGGGAGGTCCGGCGAGGATGGATGCGGGTCACCGGGGGACAGCGGGCGCATGGCGGCCCTCGGCCCTCGTACGATCGACCGGTCCGGAGGAAGCGCGCATAGGGGAACCCGCTCCCGTCCGGCGGCCGACCGCGTCTCTGCGGTGGTGCCAAGGTAGGGGCGGGCAACCGGGGCCGCTTGCCCCTTGGGGACAGATAATTTGCCATTTGGGGACACCGGCCGATCCGCGCCGGGTGGGACGGGCACGGGTGCGCCGAGCCCGTCCCGCCCGCGGGGTCAGTCCTGGTCGGGGAGTTGCTGTCGGCTCCTGGCGCTGCGCCATGCCCTGGGGCTGCACCCGTACTGCTCGTGGAACCAGCGCGAGAACCCGCTCAGCGACGAGAAGCCCAGCAGGTCGGAGATCTCCGTGAGCGAGCGCCGCGGATTCGCGACGAACTGCTCCGCGAGGTGGCGACGGGTGGCGCCCAGGAGCGAGGAGAAGGTCTCCCCCGAGGAGGCGAGGTGCCGGTGGACGGTCCGCCGGTCGACGCCCAGGCTGCGGGCGACCTGCTCGATCGAGCAGCGCCCCGTCGGCAGCAGGACCTCGATCAGCTCGCGCACCCGGTCCGCGGCGGTGGTGTCCCGGGGCACCGTGATCGCCTCGAAGTACTGGTGGGCGTACTCGCGCAGCAGCGGATCGGCCATCGCGTTGGGCGCGTCGAGATCGCCCGCGTAGAAGACGATGCCGTCGAACTCGCGGTCGAACTCCACGATGGGGCCGAACGCGCGCCGGTGTGTCGAGACGTCCGCCGGTGCAGGGTGCCTGAACCATACGGAGAGCGGCTGCCACCGGGTGTGCAGGAAATCGCGCAGGATCCGGTGGTAGGCGGCGACGGCCAGCTCCGTGGCCTGCCGGGTGTCCATCGTCTCGCCGAGGCGCAGGTCGACCTTCAACGTGGCCAGCCCGTCCCCCTCGGACAGCCGGGTGTCCAGGACCTCGTTGTACATGTGCTGGTGGCGGATCAACAGCCCCAGTGCGCTGCGCACATCGGGTTCCTCACGGACGACCAGACTGATGGGGCCGAGATTGGAGAAGCGCCGGAACTCCGCCATGAGCAATCCGAAGTCCTCGTGACCCGTGGCGGCTGCGGACAGTTCCAGCACCTGGACCGCGGCAGAGCCGGAGATCCACCGGTCCTGGACCGCGAGGGCGGCGGTGTCCAGGCCCACGCGCTTCATCAGCGGCTGAGGGTCGATGCCGAGCGATCGGCACAGCTCGACGTAGCCGCTGAGGGCTGCGGTGCGGACCAGGGGCCTCATGTGCACGCTCCAAGACTGTCCCGAAAAGAAAAGTCTCATGTCACGCCAGGGCAAGCACGGCGATGAGTGGGCAACCTAGCATGGCGCCGTTCACCGGCCCGGTCCGCTCGTGGCGACCGAGACGAACACAGGGAGATTGCCGACATGACCAACCTTGCCGCGTTCCTCGTGGACTCCGCCGCGGCCCAGGGCGATCGCATCGCGGTCCGCCACGACGGCAGTACGCTGACCTACGCCCAGTTGGACGACGTGAGCGCCAGGGTCGCCGCCCTGCTGCGCGACCGCGGCGTCCAGCCCGGCGACCGCATCGCGCTGACCATGCCCAACGTGCCGCTGTTCCCGGTCGTCTACTACGGCATCCTGCGGGCCGGCGGCGTGGTCGTGCCGATGAATCCGCTCCTCAAGGCCCGTGAGGTGGCCTTCACCCTGCGTGACTGCGGGGCGCGGATCGCGCTGGTGTCCCCCCTGTTCGCGGACGAGGTCGCGAAGGCCGCCGCCGACACCGGAACCGTATGCCTGGTGACCGAGCCCTCGGCCTTCGACGACATGCTGCGGGCCCACGAACCGATGCCCGGCATCGTCGACCGCGCCGATGGCGACCCGGCCCTCATCCTCTACACCTCGGGCACGACCGGGACGCCGAAGGGAGCCGAACTGTCCCACCGGAACCTGGCCACCAACACGGCCACCACGGCCGAGACGCTGCTCCAGGTCGGACCCGACGACGTGCTCTTCGGCGGCCTGCCCCTCTTCCACGCCTTCGGACAGACCTGCGCGCTCAATACGGCCGTCGCCGCCGGCGCCACACTGACCCTGCTGCCCCGGTTCGAGCCTCGGCGAGCCCTGGAGATCATGGCCCGCGACAGGGTCACCGTGTTCCTCGGCGTGCCGACGATGTACGCGGCGCTGCTCCATGCCGAGCTCCCCGAAGGCTTCGACGCCCACGCGCTCCGCCTGGCCGTCTCGGGCGGCGCCTCGCTTCCGGTCGAGGTGCTGCACGGCTTCGAGCGGCGCTTCGGCGCGACCGTCCTCGAGGGATACGGACTCTCCGAGACCTCACCGGTCGCCGCCTTCAACCACCCCGACCGTCCGCGCAAGGCGGGCTCGATCGGACAGCCCGTCCGTGGAGTCGAGATGAAGCTCATGACCGAGGACGGCGGCGCGGTGCCGCCGGGAGAGGTCGGTGAGATCGCGATCCGCGGCGAGAACCTGATGACGGGCTACTGGAACCGCCCCGAGGCCACGGCGGAGGCGGTCCGCGACGGGTGGTTCCACAGCGGTGATCTGGCGCGTGTCGACGAGGACGGCTTCTACTTCATCGTCGACCGAAAGAAGGACCTGATCATCCGCGGTGGCTACAACGTGTACCCGCGTGAAATCGAGGAGGTGCTGTACGAGCACCCGTCCGTCGCCGAAGCGGCCGTCGTCGGCGTGCCCCACTCGTTCCACGGCGAGGAGATCGCAGCGGTGATCGCGCTCCGGCCCGGTGCCGAGGCCACGGCCGCGGAGATCCGGGAGTACGTCAAGGACCGGGTGGCGGCGTACAAGTACCCCCGGATCGTCACCTTCACGGCCGAGCTCCCCAAGGGCCCCACGGGCAAGATCCTCAAGCGCGGGATCGTGGTCCCCGGTCGACAGGACCCGGCAGGATCCGGAAGAGACGGCCTAGTACAGGCCGAGGGAAACGGCGCCCGCGACTCCGAGGGCGGTGGCCAGTGTCCAGAAGTACCCGGAGACAGGTAAGGGAATGCGGAGGGTGTGGTCGGGAACGGGAGCGGGAAGGGGCGATCCGGAGGCGGCGGGCAGTCGTACGTGGTCCCGGGGGATCCCGCGGTGCCAGAACTGGCAGAGGCGGTACCAGTAGTCCCGCTCCTCCTCGGGCGAAGAGGGCGGCTCGTCACCCAACTGGCGGATGAGGTCGTACCGGTGGAGGTCGAAGGCCACGCGCACGTGTTGTGCGTACACGGACGCGCCGGCCAGCGCGGAGCGGTAGGCGAGGTACGCGGCGAAGCAGCCGCCCCACCACAGGACGAGGAACCAGGACCACGGGCCCTGTTCCCACAGCACTTCGACGGCTCCGACGACACCGAACAGCAGGCACAGCACGGACAGACCGAGTCCGGCGTCCAGGTCGGCCCTGGCCGCCGCCAGCGTGGCGGTCATCGGGTCGGGGAGGATCTGGTAGAGGCGGGGCCAGACCACCACGGCGTCCATGGAGTAACGCACCTGCGGATACTGTTCCGCGGACCTCAGTACGTTGCCCAGCCGTGTCGGCCGGAAGTCCTCCGGCCTGGTCGGCAGGGGATACCGGCTCAAGGCGCCGTCACGGGACACGGGGGCCCGGTGGAGGGCGTCGCAGCGCCGCCGGTGCCATGCCACCCCCTGCCGCAACGCCGCTTCCGCCGCGAATCCGGTCCAGTACCCCTCGAAGAGACGGCAGATCGCCGTGCGGCAACCCGAGAGGGCGGACGCGAGCAGACCGGCTGCCAGCAGCAGGGCGAGTCCGGCCAGTGCGCGGGCGCTCCCGGACATGCCCTCCCAGGTCCGGAGGGCCTGCCCGATGTTCAGGCCCGACCCGGCCAGCACCACGGAGACGGACAGGCAGAAGCCCAGGCTGGGCAGCAGGAGATGCAACAAGAAGCGCCGGTCGAAGAGGCCCGGGGTCTGACCCAGAAAGGCACCGAGCATGTCGTCATCCTCGCGTGATCGTCAACGTGTGCGGTGGCAGACCCGGATGGGCGCACACAGGCGGCCGCTGCGGGTCGAAGAAGCCGAGGTGGTTGACGTGGCCGCATCCGGGAGCCGCGCAGGCCACGAGGGCGAAGGGCAACGAGACTTCCCCCGCAAGGACGCTGTCCGTCGCGCTCATGTCGAACGCCCCGCGCGTTTCGGCGGGCAGCAGGGCCCCGTGGTCCAGAAAGTCGTCCACGATGCTGCCCGGCAGCACCGTCACGCCGCCGGACGGATCCACCACGACCGCCCCGTGCGGGCTGAGCGCGAGCAGGGTCACGGCGGCTCCGCCGACCAGTTCGCCCAGCGTCAGACCGGCGGGGACCAGGACCGCAGGACGGGCCGGAGCGTCGGACGGACAGAGCGTTGCCGCACGGCGGTCCCGCAGCGCGGTGAGGTCGGACCGGCTCAGCAACGCGACCGGCAGCCCGTCGTGCGCCGCATCCGTCACCAGGGCGAAGCCCAGGTCTCCCAGCAGGGTCAGGGCCTCCTCGGGACCGACCGATCCGTCCACGCGCAGCACCGGCTCGACGGCCAGGGATCCCACAGGGGTGTGGGCGTTCACGGTCAACGCCAGTCTCCGATCAGTTGAAAGGGCGCCCAGTAGTAGGGGTGGTCGAAGACGCGCCGGCCGAGGTCGGGCGCGTCCTGGGCGGCACGGGCTTTCCGGCGCCGGCACACCGTGACGTGGGCAAGGAACCGGAGATAGTCCGGGTCCTCGGGTCCGGTGCGGCCCAGCACGGTCTCCAGCACTTCGAGCGCCTCATCAAATGCCCCTGCCTGTATGAGGAGTTCCGCCATGCGCCGCTGTGTGGCGCGCCGCGCCGCCTCGTGCCCGTCGGGGGTCTGGCGCAGGGTCTCCGCGAGGAAGTGCAGCGCTTCGGCCGCCGTGGTCCGTCGCAGGGACTGCTGGGCCGAGCTCAAGGCCTTGGCGCGGGGCTCACCGCCGCCGAGCGCCGCATAGAAGTGGCGCATCAGGAGCGCGGTGGAGATGTCGTCCACCCGCCAGAGACTGACCAGCGCTGAACGGGCACCGCTCTGGAGTACGGCCCAGACCAGTCCCAGACGTTCGTTTTCGAGGGACGAGTCTCCCAGCCCGCTCTCACAGGCGCTGAGGGTGACCAGGCGTGCGTCGAGTCGTAGCCCACCCAGTTCCAGAGCCGTCAATCGAGCCCCGGCCTGCGGCGCGTGCGGGTCCGGGGCCAGCTGGATCCAGGAGTCGAGGGGGGTCGTGTCGTGGAACCGGCCGTGGCACGCGAAGTGCACGATGTCGACGTCGTGGTCCTCACGGGAGAGCACGTCGAGGACGGCTCGCTTCGTCGCCCGCGAACCCACCAGAGGCTCATCGGCGGTCCGAAGCGCCTCGGCCGCGGCCCGGACCTCCGTACGGGCATGTGCCAGAGGTCGCCGGGCATCACTGTCCGCGACCAGCAGCACCGACCCCTTTCCGTTGGCGCGACGCGGAACGAGCAACCGCGTCATCACCGCGGCACTCGGAGTCACGGTCACCGGATTGCGGTCGCCGAGGGGGACGCCCCGTACCCGTACGGCGTGCAGCGGGACATGGTGCAGGATGCCCGAGGGGACGAGCCAGAGCACTTCGCCCGCCCTGCTGTGCTCGACGAGCGGGGCGACCAGCGGACGGAACACCTCCTCCCAGGAGGAACCTTCGGACTCCGCGCCCGGTTCCTGACCTGCCTCCCGGCCTTCGCTCAACGCCGACAGAACCCGCCTGAGTTCGTCGTCGGGGGGCATCTCGACGGTCACCGCCACGGGTCGGTCGCGGTCGTGCCGGGCGAGCAGAATGGTGACCCGCGTATCGACCTGCCAGTACAGGGCAAGGAGCACCTGATGGCCGGCGCCCCGCAACTCCCGCAGGAAGTCCCGTGCCTGGGGGTAGTCCAGCCAGGGGGCCCGTCCCCGCCCCGCGGCGGCGAACGCGGATGCCCCGAGCGTCTCCAACGCCTGGTACGTCTCGGCGACCCGCTGCCATCCCGCGGCACGATCCTGCGGGCAGGCCGAGTCCCGCACCCGCGCCTCGTACGCGATTTCCGCCTCCTCCATGGTGGCGAGCATCTCGGCCGGCGTGGCGCTGCCGGAGCGGGGCGAAGCCGGCGGCCGGCCGGTGGCCCTGCCGAGGAGGTAGGCGAGTTGCTGGGTGCGGACACGCTCGATGAAGGCGAAGGCATGGCCCTCCGCGTCCCGTCCGCGCGTCACCCATGAGTGAACAGGGTCCTCCTCGCGCGGAATCGGTCCCGCCCGGCGTCTTGCGAACTGCGCGACGGTGGCCGGGATTCCGCTCTGGGACGACCGATCGCCGCCGAAAGCCTCCAGCAGTACGTCGAGACAGGCGCGCGCCTCGGTGAGCGCAGCGACCCGGTCGAACGGCGCCTGCACGGCATGCTCGGAGGGACGGAAGCGGTCGCCGTACAGACCGGCCCAGTTCATCCCCGGCAGGGCCGACGGGCTCTTTCCCCACCGGTATCCCTGCAGGGTCTGCAACGCCTGGTCGAACGGTCCGTCGACCTCCCGGTGCTCCTCCCTGCCGCCGCGGTTGAGCTGGTAGGCCAGCACGTCGAACGACGCCAGGTCCCACAGGGCCTGCCGCGCCCACAAGGGATAGAGCTGCCAGTGCTCCGCGGTCATCCGGCGGATCTCCGCCGGGTACGGGGGCGTGCAGTTGATCCGCTGGAGCAGCCGAACGGTGTCCTCCTGGCGCCCGAAGGTGTGCGCGACCACGGCGGCGATCGCCACGGCCGTTCTGACGGCCGCGTGCTGGAACTTCTCCTCCCGGCCGATCGTGTCCTCCAGCGCCCGGCGCAGCACGGCCGCCGCGCGGTTGGCGTCGCACCCCATGTCGTACCGTGCTGCAGCCAGCGCCCCGTACAGCAGGGCCCAGCTGTCGGCCTTCGCGTTCTTGAAGGCGCCGGCGGCGTTTAGCGTCCTCGCATGGTCCTGCCGCCCCGACAGCTGTTCGCCGTACGCCTCGCACGCCACCAACAGGGCGCAGGCGGCGGCGTAGTGGCGGCCGCCGTCCCCCGCCCGGCGGGCCAGGGCACGTCGCTCCTCGGCCTTCCCGGCTGCGACGAGCATCGCCCTGGCCGTATCCAGAAGGACTCCGGTGGCTTCCCGAGGCGGGTCGGAGGGGTGGCTGCCCATCATGGCGAAGGAGTTGCCCCTCGCCCGTAGCCACAGCCTCAAGGTGTTGGTGACGAGGGTGTAGTCGGCCGATCCCCTGCGGCTGAGCACTGCGTCGTGCAGCCATGTGCCGGCCTGCCAGGCGCCCAGCATCGGGTCGTTGCCGAGGCGCTGGGTGACCTGCTGGGGAAGCCAGAACCATGCGCCCCAAAGCCCCGCCGGAGACCGCATGGCTCGCCGATCCACCGCGGCGAAGCCCAGTTCGACGGCCAGCAGGGGGATGAGCGCGGCGAGGAGATCGAGCTCCGGATGGAGCACGCCCGCGAGAAGGAACAGCGGGACGGGACGGAACACGATCTGGTACGGGTAGTTGACCAGGTTGGCGACGACGAGAGCCCAGCCCCGAAGCCCGGTGAACGCCCACCGGCTCCCTCCGGAGACGAGGTGAGCGGATGCCCACCGGCCGCCGATGGCCAGGGCCACCAGGAGCAGTCCGCCGACCGGGCCCGCGCCGAACACGGAGCCGGACCAGATCGCGACGAGCCGGCTGCCCAACGCGCCGTCGGCCACGAGGAAGAAGAGGGCCTGGAAGAGCAGCTCCATGAACAGCAGGTACCGCCCCAGCCTCACCGGGGCGAGGCGGTTGCGAGCCAGCAGCCATCTGCCGTAGACCAGGGCGCCCGCCGTCCACACCCAGATCCTGAGTGAGGGAGCGTGCTGCCCGCCGGTGTACACGGCCCAGACCAGGGCCGTTGTCACGGCGAGGCGGTAGCCCAGCGTCAGCAGCGCGCTCCCGGCCGTTCGGGGAATCGGCAGGACAGGTAGGGACAAGGAACCGGCCTCCGTCTCCATGCCGATCGAACGCTGCGGTGGTCGCTCCTCGGTCGCTCGGAGTTCCCTCTCCGGTTCAACGAAGCGTCCGGTGGTGGGGTACGGCGGTTTCCTGCCATGCGGCGAGCAAGGCCGACCCGGTTGTCAGGGCGGACGGCTGGGGGAGCCGTGAGGGCAGGCCGGCGCCGCTCCCGGAGTCCGGTGCGGGATCCCGGCAGCTATCATCCGTCCCGTGCAGCCAGGTCGAGGCGCTCGTTCCGCTGAACGGATGCAGTCGTCGAGCATCAGGGCAGCCGCAGGGATCACAGCGGCCCCATCCCGCGTTGAACCGTCATAGGGTGCGCTCCGCGCAGGCGGACCGCACCGCACCGCACCGCTGGCCCACGGGATGAGGAGGATCCGATGCATGCCGCCGAGGAGAACCGGCAGGAGCTGGACTCGGTCAGCGTCCTGAACGCGAAGAGGACGCTGCTCCAGCTGCTCGGCCGGGCGGGGGTCTCCGCCGACGATGCGGAGGGCCTGATCGCCCTGGTCGAGGCGGGCGCCCTGGCCGGCGCGTGCGAGGAGGTCGGCGCGCTCGGGGGGTCCGTACCCGGGGACAAGGGCGAGCCGTACGAGTCGGGATGGCTGGACGGTGCCCGTGCCGTCACCGACGAGCTCGGCGGAATCGCCGAACGGGCACTGCGGGAGACCGTCGACCCCGACGGACCGAGCGCCGCCTCGGCCGCCCGGCCGCCGGTCGGGCGGATCGAGGTGGAGCAGGCGAAGGCGGCCGTCACCCCCCTCTACCTCACCTTCACCGCCGCCTCCGACCTCGACCCCGAGGTCACCGAGGAGGTACTCCGTGCCGTCCTCGGCACGATGACCGCCCGGCAGAGGGCCCGGTACGCCGGCCGGCTGGCGGAATTCGCCGCAGCACACCGGGCCCGCCTGGAACGGTTGTACGTGGAGTACGGGCCCGGCAGCGCCACCGCCATCCACAGCCGCTACTCCCTCCTGCACTCCGCCACCAGCGTCGCCGTCCTGGAGCGGCTCGCCACGCCGACGGCCGCTCTGCGGGAGGAATGGGACGCCGCCGAGCTGCCACCCGCCTGGCTGGAGGGTCCGATGACGGCCTGGGACGCGGTCGGCTGACCCCGCGGTGCCGGCCCCGGCGCTTGTGACGGGCAGGGGGTGAGCCGGCCGGCGGAGGAGCTGAGGCCTGAGACCACCCCCTATCCGGCCGCGCGGAGTCGGGTGGCGGCCGTCTCCGCCTCCCGTACGACGCGCTCCGTGTCGACGCCGACGAGCCGGCCGTCGAACTTCAGGGGCCGTCCGTCCACGAACACGGCCTCGACGTTCTCGGGCCGCCCGTTGAAGACGGTCTGGCCGACCCAGTCGAAGCGGGGCGCGAAGTTCAGGGCGGCCGGGTCGACGACCACGACATCAGCCCGCTTTCCGGGGGTCAGGGAGCCCGTTCGGTCGCTGATCCCGAGGGCCTCGGCGCCGCCCAGCGTGGCCATCCGCAGGATGTCGTGCACCTGCGGGAAGATGGCGGCCTCCGTCGCGCGGGCGCGCTGCAGGCCGATGGCCGTCTTCATCAGCGCGTGAAAGTCCGAGCTGTCGTTGGTGCCGCCGTCCAGGCCGAGGCCGACCTTGACGCCCCGCCGCCCGAACTCGGACAGCCGCATGATGCCGGAGGCCAGCCGCATGTTGCTGAGCGGACAGTGAGCCGCACGTACGTCGTGCGCGGCGACGGCGGCGATCTCGTCGTCGGTCAGGTGGATCGCGTGGTTGATCAGGAGCCGCGGACCGAGGGCGCCGATGTCGGCGAGGACCCCGATGGGGTCGTCGGCGCGTTGCTCGGGGCGTTCCAGGACGTGGGAGTTGAGCATGACTCCGAGGTCCTGGGCGGCTTCCCAGTGCGCCTGGTTGAGGTGTTGGATTGCTCGCGCCGCGTGCGTGGCGACCTGGAAGCCACCGAGCGGAACGGGGTCGACGAGTTCCTTCTTCACCTTCGTGACCAGCGCCGGGTCGGCTTCGGAAGGGAACATCGCGTAGGCGAACCGCACTCCGGATCCGGCCAGGGCCCGTACGTAGCTCTCGATGAGGTCGTACGAGAAGATGTCCACCCAGTCCACGAGGGTGGTCACGCCCGACTGGACGGCGTCGAGGGCGGCGAGGCGTACGAAGCTGTGCAGGGCCTCGGGGGTGAGCCGGCCCCGCTGGGGGTCGGTACATCGTGTGAACCAGCCGAACAGGTCCCCGTCGGTACAGCCCCCGCGGATCACCGCCTGCCAGAGGTGGGTGTGGGTATCGACGAACCCCGGCATGACCAGCTTGCCCGAAGCGTCCACGATCCAGGTGCCGGGCGGGGGGCGCAGGCCCGTGCCGACGGAGGCGATGGTGCCGTTCCGCATCAGGACGTCGGCGTTGTCGAGGGCGCCGAGGGAGCTGCTGCCGAGGGCCGGGTCCATGGTGAGGACGAGGGAGGCACCGCGCAGCAGGACCGTCGGGCCGACCGGGACCGGTGGGCGTTCGGGGCGGGTGGTGATGCCGAGGACGAGCGGGGCGGCAGCGGCCAGGCCGAGGCCGGTGAGGATTTCGCGGCGGCCGGGGGCCTGCATCGGAGTGGGGGACGACTGCATGGCGTAGTACCTCCCGAGGGCTCAGAACGGAAGGCCGCCCGCGCAACGCCGTGGGGCAGCGTCGGGCAGGGCGGGAGATCACACGCAGCATTCCCATGGAACGGCCATTCGATAGACGTCTGCGGAAAACTTTTTCCGTTCCGGACATCTGCCGGCCATCCGCCCCCCGCGCCCCGGACCGCCGCCGGGCGTACTCATGACGACGCCGACGTACTCGCCAAGCCGGGCGGGGGAGTGCGGGCTGAGCGCGTCGGCCGACGCCCAACCCTCCCTGAACAAACCTTCCCCCACGCCGCCCCAGGACCTGCCGACCCTGCCGACCCCGTAGAAGCGCTGAGTTTGCTTCCTCCGGCGACCCGTAGGAGGCTCGCAGCCGGACTGCCGGTAGCCTCGAGCGTTCGACGAGCATGCCGCACGGGCTGTGGCTTGCATCGCAGAGCCGCGTCCTCCCCGGCGTGTGACGGGGGAGGCGTGTGCAAGGCCGGCACGGGCCGCCGGTGCCATGGCCCTGGTCGTGACCTGTTGGAGGAACATGTGGAAGAGGCTGAACCCCGGCGGCGATCGCACTCTGATGCGGGGGATCCGGGTGAGGGCATGGAGGGTCTGCGCGAGCGCGGGTTCGCCCGCTACGGCGCCGAGCAGCTCGGCATCGTCCCGGCCGGCTCCGCTGCGAAGGACCTGGCCAGGATCCGGGAGGTCTTCGCGGCTCTGCCGCCCGACCCGTACGCTCCGGGGGCGAATCGCTTCCGCCGGTACTCCCATGCCGTGTACCTGCCGTGGAAGGACGAACTGTCCTGGATTCCCGGAACCCCCGACCCCGTGCACGGTACGGTCACCGACTTCTCCCAGGGCGAGGACGACCCCCGGTACCCGCGGAAGCGACGCGTGCTCCCCGACATCCCCGAGGCGCTGCGCGGCAACGCTCTGCTGTTGCGACTGCTGCGCTGGGACATCGAGCAGGTCCTGTCGATGAAGAATCTGGGGAGCCGGCCCCTGTGGGCCGGCGTCCACCTGATCAGGCTCGGCGTCGACCGTCCCGGCCAGGACGCCGTTTCCTCCCCGAACTGCTTGCACCAGGACGGAGGCTCGGCGAGCACGTTCACTTTCGCCCACCTGATCAGCCGTACCAACGTCACCGGCGGGCAGAACGTCATCGCCACACCGGGCAGCGCGGGCCTCCAGCCCGAGGACCCGTGGGCGGACGTCCACGCCGAATTCACCCTCACCGACCCACTGGACGGCTACGCCGTCCACGACCACAGAGTCAGCCACTACGTCGGCCCGGTCCGCGCGGGCTCTGAGCCGGGGCCGGGCGAACGGTCCATCCTCATCGTCGGCCTCGCGCCGTACGTCCCCCAACTGTGACACCGGCACCACCCGCGCCCGGCGAACACGCCAGTACGTGCTGCCGTCCTCGACCAGCCACGCGGGCGGCCGGGACCTTCTCGGCCCGGTCGAGCGCGCGCACATCCGGCCGCCCTTCTCCGTGCTCTCACAGATCCGGCAGCACGTCCCCGTCACCCGGATATCGGCCGTGCTCCAGTCGGAAGACGTACGCGCGCAGGTCGTCAGCCAGTTCACCGGCCAGGTAAGCCTCGTAGTCCCGCAAGCCGCCGGCCGCCTCGCGCTCGTCCTCCTGCTCGCTCCCCTCCCACTCCACGAGCACGGTCGCGATGTACTCCTCGACCACTCCTCTGGCGTGCCACCACTGCCGCACGGCATCGGGCGTCCAGTGCAGGTCGCCGTCACAGGCGTACGCGGCCGGCAGGTCCTCGGCCGCAGCCAGCGCGAGAGCACGTACCTCATCGGGGGTCTTCGGCTGCCGATACACGAACTCGCCGTATCCCTCCAACCGGTCCAGGTGGTGCATCCCCCGGTCGGCCGCGACAGCAGCTCCTTCCTCCGCCGCCGGGTCAGTCGGCGCAGGCCCGGATTCCCGGTCGCGCCGGGTTGCGCTGCGGGGTGAGCTGGGCGAGGAGGGCCAGCGTGGTCCGCGCGGGTGAGTCGGCCTCGGTGGTGGCGACCACGATGTTCTGCCCCTGGTCACGGCCCGGGGCCCGGCCCTGACTCAGGGTCTGCTGGGTGACGGTCAGCGGACCGACCAGCGGATGCCGCATCTGGTACGTCGCGACGGCGCACGCCGTGACGCGGTGGTCGGCCCACATCGAGGCGAAGTCCGAGCTCTTCGCGCGCAGTTCACCCACCAGCGCATGGAGCGCGGGGTCGTCCGGGTGCCGGCCCGCCACCAGGCGGAGATTCCCCACCACGGCCCTGGCCTTGGCCGGCCAGTCCGCGTACAGGTCACGGGTGTGCGCGTCGAGGAACACCAGCCGGGCCATGTTGGGCCGCTCCGCCGGCCGGTCCGGGGCATCCGGGTCCAGGTGTCCGGCGAACAGCGCATGGCCCAGCCGGTTCCATGCCAGGACGTCACTGCGGCGGCCGCTCACGATCGCCGGGACGTGGGCCAGCGCCTCCAGCAGCTGGCCGGTCGCTTCCGTCACCCGCTCCGGGGCGGGCCGGCGGCTTCGTCCCGAGCCCGTGGCCGACGACCGGGCCAGGTCGTGCAGGTGCAGGCGCTCGGCCTCCTCCAGCCGCAGGGCCCGGGCGATCGCGTCCAGCACCTGCGGTGAGGCATTCAGGGACTGCCCCTGTTCCAGCCGGGTGTAGTAGGAGACGCTGACACCCGCCAGCGCGGCCAGCTCCTCGCGCCGCAGACCCGGCACCCGTCGCCGCTCCCCGTAGCCGGGTATCCCGAGATCCTCCGGTTGCAACTGGGAGCGCCGCGTCTGCAGGAACTCCCCGAGCCGCACTTTTCCGTTCATGGATCCGAGTATGGGCCGGGCCCGACCGCACAGCCTGACCCTGGTGTGGATAGGCACCAGCGGGTCTGGCTCCGCGGCGGGACCGGTGGTGATGTGGGCGTCGCCGACACGGCGCCACCCCAACCGTCCAGGAGGACGCCTTGAGCACCACCACCAGCGCACACGACCTCTTCGAGGTCCTGCACGCATCGGATTTCTCCTTCGCCCGGCGCGCCTGGGTCGATGCCGCGCCCGCCCGGGTCTACGACCTGATCAGTGACGTGTCCGCCATCGGGCGCTGGAGCCCCAACGCGAGCGACGTCACGTTCGACCAGGGCGCCGGGCCCCGGGTCGGGTCCTGGTTCAGCGGCCGCAACCACAAGGACGGCAGGGAGTGGACCACCCGCTCCCAGGTCGTACGGGCCGACCCCGGCGCCGCCTTCGCCTTCGTGGTCGGCGGCGCCGAGGACGGCATCGTGCAATGGAGCTGGACCTGCCGCCCCAGGGGACGTGGAACCGTCGTCGAGCAGTCCTGGCAACTCCTGCGTCTCGACCGTGTGCTGGGCGCGACCCGCGGCGACCTCGACGCCCTGCGCGACTACATGACGGACAGCGTCGAAACCACCCTGCTCTCCCTCGCCCAGTGGATCGCTGAAGCACCGATCGCCGAAGCACCGATTGCCGAAGCACCGGCCGGGTGAACGACCCCGCGGGTTCGGTACACCGTTTCGCCGTGGTCTTGGCCTCACCGGTCGGACACGAGCCGCCGGCCCCGGCGTCCGTCGCGTCTCTGTCCGTCGACTACCGCGGGGCGTCGATGACGGTGCCGATGGGGTCCCAGCCGTGGGGTCCGGAGGGGTCGCCTCCGGCGAAGAGGTGGATGCCGACGCTGCCGTCGGAGCCGGTCAGGAGCAGGTCGGCGTGGGTGTCCCCGTTGAAGTCGGCCAGTTGGACCCTGCCGTGGTCGGTCGTGAGGCCGGTCGCCGTCTGCCCGAGGTACTGCCAGCCACCGTGGCTGTCCCCGCCGCGGTTGAGCCAGGTGGTGACGCTGCCGTTGGGGCCGATCATCCAGTAGTCGGCCCTGCCGTCTCCGTCGTAGTCGGCCAGACGCACCCGGGTCCAGTCCGTCGTGGTGCCGGTGGCGACCTTGCCGATGTCATGCCAGCCGGTGCTGCCCGCCGTGTCGCCGCCGCGGTTGAGCCACACGTTGACCGACCCGTCGGAGTTGACGACCCAGTAGTCGGCCTTGCCGTCGCCGTCGAAGTCGGCCAGATGCACCAGGGCGCGGTTCTTCGTGGTGCCGGTGGCGACAGCGCCGAGTGGCTTCCAGCCGCCGCCCGGCTTGCCGCCCCGGTTGCGCCATACCCGCACTTCACCGCTGTCCGCGACGGTGAGGTGATCGGGGCGTCCGTCGCCGTCGAAGTCCGCCCACCGCACAGGGCCGGCGCCGCCCGCCTCCGTACCGGCCCGCGGCACGCGCGGCCGTACGGCCCAGCCGTCGTTGACGGCCTGCTCCAGGCCGCCGTGGTAGGCGAGGGCCATCTTGCGGTAGCCGGCGTCATTGGGATGCAGGTGGTCGGGCAGCTCGGCCGCGACGTCGAGGCGGGGCGGTTCGATGAAACGGAACCGCTCCCCCCGGGCGCGGCGCTCCGGTTCCTGGCCGCGGATGGCGGCGTTGACGTCGCGCGTCTGCTGCTCGAGCCCCGGGGTGTCGACGAGCAGGCCCTGGACGATGACGGTCACCCCGGGGCGGTTGGCCATGATGCGGTCGACGAGTTCGGACAGTCGCCGTGCGGCGTCAGACGGGTCCGCCTGGTGCGTGTCGAGGTCGTTGATGCCCAGGTGCAGGAGGACGACATCCGGGTCGGCAGCAGTCTGCCACCGGTCGATGTTCGAGCGGACATCATCGATGGTCCAGCCGCTGTGCCCCTCGTTGTCGGGGTCGCCGAGGCTGCCGAAGGACCCGGAGCCGACGAAGTCGGGCGTGAACCGCGACTGGCCTTCCATCAGGCGCCAAAGTTCGGAGCGGTATCCCGCCTCATCGGAGCTGCCCCAGCCGGCGGTGATCGAGTCACCGAGCGGCATGATCCTCACCAGCGGTGGGGCGGGCCGGGCGGCAGTGGCGGCGGCCGGCGGGGCGCTGGGGCCGAGTGCGGCGGCGCCCACCAGCAGGACGAGGCCGAGTGGGGCGATGCGCTTGGTCACTGGTGTCGGTCCTTCGGGAAAGGGCAGGGCAGGACAGGGTTTCCGCAGTTGTCGGCGGCGGCGGACGCCTCCGATGAGCATCGGAGACGAAGCAGCCCGCCGTCCGTCCTCAGGGCAATGGTGAGGGAAGGGACGGCGGGCCGTACAACCCGGGACCGGGCGGCACGCGTGCCGATGTCCTCGGGCGCCCTCGCCCTCGGCGCGCTCTTCACCCGGCTCTGCACCGGGGCCGAGGTGTCACCGTCGGCAGCCGCACAACTTCCACGTCCACGAGGTCCAGTTCCGCATCCTCGACATCAACGGCGCGGCCCCGCCACCGCCGTTGCGCGGGCCGAAGTTCGTGGTGGTCGACCCGGGCGGGTCGGCGGCCGCCCGAACGCCCCGCCCACATCCGCCTCGCACCGGCACCGGGGCGGCCCCCGGGTGCCGGTCGGACGGCTACGGAACCGGGCCGGCCAGTGTCTCGATCGTGCCCGGATCCCAGGGGTCGGGCGCGCGGGTGAGGCTCGCCAGCTCCTCGGGTGGTTGATTCCCGTCCCTGATGATCGTCACGTATGCCTTGGCCTCCTGCAGGCTCATCCGCGGGGCCTGTGTGCGCAGGTGCTGCATGGCGGCGGCGGTTCCGACGGAGTCCGCGATGCGGCGGACGGCCGCGGCGAGCGGGTCGGGTGCTCTGATGCCCTTGACCTGCCGGAGGTAGAGCTCTTCCCAGTCCTCGGTCCAGGCGGTGCCGGGAACGAAGTGGATGCTGCCGTCCTGCCGGTCGACCAGGTAGGGGCCGCCCAGGAGATTCGTCGGCCGGTCAGGGTTGCGGACGTACTCCGCCGAGCTCCAGTGGACGAGCCACCCGACCGACCGCTCCTCGACGTGGTGGACGGCCAGCTTCGGGATCAGCCGCGCCCATGCCCAGGTGGGCCGCTCCCGCGCCAGCAGGGACTCGACCAGCTCGACCGCTCGTTCCTTGGAGATCACGCTCCCCATCCTCCCCCGGAGGATCCGGTTGCATCGCCAGGCGGGGGCTTGACGAGACGCACCCGAAGAGATGACACTCGGAGTGCAACTTGTTTTGCAACTTTTCGTGGCATTTGTTCACTGCCCGTATCGAAAGGCGAGACATGTCTGTCCACACCGCCCGAGCGAGTGCCGGGCCGAGCCGTGTACGCGCAGGTCAGGGCGGTACCGGGCAGCGCAGGCCGTCGATCGCGCGCATGTCCGCCTACGCAGCCGCAGGCGCGGCCGTGGCCGCCGTGTGGCTCCTCGGCGGGGACATGCCCGCGTGGGAGCACGCACTGCGCGTCCTAGTGGTGGTGCTCTGCGTCAGCCTGGCCGGGCGCTTCGTCGGCCGTCGCCTCACCCGCGCCGGGAGGGCTCCGCTCGATCGTGGTCTGTTCCTCGGCCTGGTGGCGGGGAAGGTGTTCCTGGTGGCCGTGGCCCTGCTCGTCGACTGGCTTGCCGGCCTGTGGTTCTCGGAGCCGACCCTGATCACTGCCGCGTTCCTGTTCGCCGTGGTGGCCGTCGGCGGCCCCGCCCTGCACGGCCGGCTGTCGCACGGCACGCGGGCGCGGCGGGACCCGGAAGGGACGGCTTAGGCCTCGGCGATGGACGGCGCCGACGCGTGCGCTCCCGCGGGTGCGCAGGCCGGGCCGCGGGAGGCCGGCCAGGTCCACGGAAAGAGACGACCTAGCCGACGGCCTGGGGCCGGTCGGTGGCGGCGAGCAGGGCGTGCACGGCCGTCTCCATGGTGCGGGCGGCCGATTCGGCGCTCAGGCCACTGCTGCGCCAGTGGTGCCAGGCACCCCAGGTCGTCACCGCGTCCAGGCCGTGGAGCACTTCGGACCCGTGTGACACGGGCAGGCGTTCGAGTTCCTCCGCGAAGATCTCGGCCAGTCGCGCCCGCGCGAAGTCCAGTACCTCTCGGGTGACCTCGGCGACGCGGTCACCCGGTGTCTCCAGGCGCATCAGGGTCAGCTGAGCCGGAGTGATCCATTCCAGGATCCGTGCGCGCTGTTCCGTGAGGGCGGCTACCCGCGCGGCGCGCGGACCGGAGGTCGGAAGCGGCTGGATCTGCTCGATCAGCTGCTCCAGACGACGGGTGATGGCCGTCTCCACCAGCTCGGACATGTCCGCGAAGTGGTGGAACACCAGGCGTCGGGACACGCCCGCACGTTCGGCCACCCGCTCGGCGGGGAAGCTGGATTCCCCGTCGTCGAGCAGGGACAGCACGGCCTCGGCGATCTTCACCCGGGACTGGCGGCCGCGTTCGGCGCGGCCGTCCGTGGCGCGCTCCTCGGTCCGTGGCTGTCGAGCCGACTGGTTCACGGCGCCCCTCCCCACCTCGCTGGTGTCATTGTCGCAAACGAGCCGGCGGGTGGCCGTGTCGGCGCGGACGGAGCCCGAGATCGCGGCGGGCAGAGGCGGCCGACGCATGACGTCGAGCGCGTCGTGGGCGTCGTCGGCGTCGCGGGCGCCGGGCTGCAGCGACAGTCGGTGTGGGGAGCCTGCTGCACGACCCACGCATCAGCTCCGACCCGCGCAACCTGACGCTGTCGTCGAGCGACGACCCGCTGGGGCAGGACGAAGGAGACGGCTCGGCCCTGCCGCCGGTCTTCATCAGGCTCGATCCGCCGGACCACGACCGGCTGCGCCGCATCACGAACCGGCCCTTCGGTCCGCCGCACTCCCCGCACAGGGTCCACGACATGCGCGGCGAGCTCGACGGCATCGTCACCGGCCTCATCGACGGCATCGCCGCCGGGACTCCCTGGAACGGATCAACCTGGTCGACCAGTTCTCCTACCCCTTCCCCGTGACGGTGATCTGCCGGCTGCTGGGCGTGCCGCAGGAGGACGAGCCCCGCTTCCACGGCTGGGCCGACACCCTCGCCGCCAGCCCGGACCCCGATCCGGATGCCGACCCCGCCGAGAAGCCCAAGGCCGCGGCCGACGCGCAGATGGAGCTCGGCATGTACCTGGCCGGGCTGATCGAGGAGCGCCGCAAGAACCCGGGCGAGGACATGCTGTCCCGGCTGGCGGCCCTCAGTGAGGAACCGGACGGGGCGATGAGCACGCGGGAGGTCGTCAGCACGGCGGCGCTGCTGCTGATCGCGGGGCACGAGACCACCGTCAACCTGATCACGAACGGCATGCTGACCCTGCTGCGTCACCCGGACGTCCTCCAACGGCTTCGTGAGGACCCGCAGTTGTCCGTACCGATCGTCGAGGAGCTGCTGCGCTACGAGCCGCCCGTGCAGCTGCTGCCCCGGCGCAGCACGCTCGACGACATCGAGGTGGCCGGGGTGCACATTCCCAAGGGCGCCACGGTTTCGCTGATCCTGGCGTCCGGCAACCGCGACCCGAAGCGGTTCGAGGATCCGGACCGCTTCGACCCGGACCGCAAGGACATCCAGCACCTCGGCCTCGGCAGCGGCATCCACAGCTGCTTCGGCGCCCCACTGGCCCGGCAGGAGGCCCAGCTGGCGCTGAGCGAACTGGCCCGCCGGCTGGAGAACCCGCGACTGCTGGAGGACCCGCCTCCGTACCGCCGGAACGCGGTCCTGCGCGGCCCCCGCCACCTGCCGATCGCCTGCGACGCAATCCGTGCGTCCTGACGGCCGGGGCAGCAGCGGGGAGGGTTCAGCGCAGTGGCGGGTGCGTCGCGAGCCAGTGACGCGCGATCCGTTCGCGGGTGGTGACCCACGCCCCGCCGCGCTGCGCGACGTGCCGCAAGAAGCCGTCGAGGGCGCGGATGCGGCCGGGCCGGCCGATGATCCGCCCGTGCATGCCGATGCTCATCATGCGCGGGCGGTCGGCTCCCTCGGCGTGGAGGGTGTCGAAGGCGTCGACGAGGTAGGAGAGCATGTCGTCGGCGGTCGTGAACCCGTGGACCAGCAGGAACTTGAAGTCGTTCGCGTCGAGGCTGTAGGGCAGCACGAGGTGCGGCCGGCCGGCGGCCTCGACGTAGAACGGCAGGTCGTCGGAGTAGTCGTCGGAGTCGTAGAGGAAGCCGCCGTGCTCGGCGACCAGGCGCCGCGTGTGGGGGCTCGTCCGACCGGTGTACCAGCCCACGGGCCGGCGGCCGACGAGCCGCTCGATCGTGGAGACCGAGCGCGCGATGTCGGCGCGCTCGGTCTCCACGGACACGTGGCGGTAGTCGATCCAGCGCCAGCCGTGGCCGGCCACCTCCCAGCCGGCGGCGGCCATGGCCCGTGCGGCGTCCGGGTTGCGTTCGAGCGCCTGGGCCACGGCGTACACGGTGACCGGCGCATTGTGGGCGGCGAGCGTGCGGTGGATGCGCCAGAAGCCCGCGCGCGAGCCGTAGGCGAACATGGCCTCCACGTTCAGGTCCCGGCCCCCCACGACGGGCGGGGCGCCGATCAGCTCGTGAAGGAAGCCCTCGGAGGTGGCGTCACCGTCGAGAACGTTCTGCTCGCCGCCCTCCTCGTAGTTGAGGACGAGGCTGACGGCGACACGGGCACCGCCGGGCCAGGCGGCAAGCGGCGGCTCGGCGCCGTAACCGACGAGATCGCGCTGATGCTCATGCACGGGCGGCACCTTACTCCGTGGAGCGGCCGAGGACGGTCCGACGGCGGGCGCGCCCGGCGAGGGCGTGCTGCGGGTCGCCGGGTTCCCGCTCGGGGTCGATACTGAAGGTCACGGTGCGTGGAGGCGACATGCGTGAACCGGAGCATCGCGGCCCGAGGCCGGCCTCGGTGCCCGTGAACGAAACCCCTGCGGTCGTACTGGACGACGCAGGCGTGGTCGTCGCCATATCGGAACGGGCCGCGCTGCTGCTGGAATGCTCGCCGGGACAGATCTGTGCTCCCTTGCTGGATCTGCCGGCGCGTGCCGCTGCGGAGGCACCGACGGTCGTGCTCCCCGTGACCACTCCCGGTGGCGCTCATGCAGGTCAAGAGGCCCAGGTCCCACAGGTCTGCACAGTGGTCCGGCTCGCGGCGCGCACGTCCGGCGCTTCCGATGCCGCCCCGCACTGGCTCGTCCTGCTCACCCCGGTGGAGACCGCGACGGCGACCGCCGGGCCCGACTCGGAACGGCGCAGGACGGGGCTGGCCCACGCCGCCGCCGCCAGCATCGGGGTCTCCCTGGACGTGACGGACATGGCTCAGGTCCTCGTGAACCTGCTGGTACCCGATTTCGCCGACCTGGCGACGGTGGACCTCGCCGAACCGGTGCTGGTGGGCGACGAGCCCCCGCACCTGCACGCCAGTGACGATGTCCGCCTGCGCCGGGCCGCCTCCGCGCAGAGCCCGGGGATTTCCGCAGAGGACCTCCTGCCGGTCGGAGAGGCACTCCCTCCCGTACCGGACACGGAGGTGATGCGTCCGCTCATGGCGGGACGGCCGGTGCTGGTGTCCGACGTCGCCGAACTCCGGGCGGAGCTCGGAGTGGACCCCGAGACCCTGCGGCTGTTCGTCCCGACCGGGGCCCACTCCTCCGTGGCGGTGCCGCTCTACGCCCGGGGGCTGATCCTCGGCTGCGTCACGGTCTGGCGCAGCCAGCTGCCCTCCGCGTACGACGAGGCGGACGCCGCCCTCCTGCAGGACGTCGCCTCCAGGGCCGCCCTCGGCGTGGACAACGCCCGCCGCTACACGAAGGAACACCGGTCGGCCCTGGCCCTGCAACGAAGCCTGCTGCCGCACTCCGTCGTGAACACGGCGGCCGCGGACACCGCGGGTGTCTACCAGCCGGCCGGGGGCGGCGTCGGGGTCGGCGGGGACTGGTTCGACGTGATTCCCCTGCCGTCGCTGCGCGTGGCGTTCGTCGTCGGGGACGTCGTCGGCCATGGACTCGAGGCCACTGCGGCGATGGCACGACTGCGGACCGCGGTGCAGACCCTGGCAGACCTCGATCTGGATCCCGGTGAGCTGCTCACGCATCTGGACGACCTGGTGCTCGGATTCTCCAGCGAGCACATGGCCGGCGCCTCCCGTGCGGAGCCCGCTGTGCTCGGAGCGACGTGCCTGTACGCCGTCTACGATCCCGTGACGAAACAGTGCGCCGCCGCCACCGCGGGACATCCGCCGCCGGCCCTGCTGCCCCCCGGGGAGGAGCCGTACTTCCTGGGCATGACGCCGGGACCGCCCCTCGGCGTCGGCGGAATGCCGTTCGAGGTCACCGAGTTCGGCGTACAGCCCGGCAGCACGCTGGCGCTCTACACGGACGGACTCGTGGAGCGCCGCGGCGGCGACATCGACCAAGGGATGGAAAGGCTGCGGAGATCGCTCGCCGGAGCGGCCGGGCCGAACCGGCCGCTCGGCGAGATCAGCCAGACCCTTTGCGACGAGGTGCTGCCCCACGAGGCCGCCGACGACGTGGCCCTGCTGCTCGCCCGCACCCGTGCGCTCACATCGGACCAGGTCGCCGAATGGGAACTCGAACCCGATCTGTCCCTCGTCGCGCACGCCCGTGAGCTGGTCCTGGGCCGGCTGTCCGACTGGCAGTTGGAGGACATGGGCTTCGTGACGGAGCTCGTCGCCAGCGAGCTCGTCACGAACGCGATCCGATACGCGGGCGGACCGGTGGGGCTCAGGCTGATCCGCGACCGGCTGCTCGTCTGCGAGGTGTCCGACACCAGCAGCACCCAGCCGCGCCTGCGCCGCGCACGGGACACGGACGAAGGCGGGCGCGGCCTCTTCCTCGTGGCCCAGCTCACCGACCGCTGGGGCAGCCGGTTCACCAGCACCGGGAAGACCATCTGGACGGAGCAGGCGATCGGCTGACGAGCGGCTGCGCCCACCGCTGCTTCGGACGGGGCGCCGGGTGGGCGCGTACCGCTGGGCGCGTACGGGCGGGCGCGGACGGGCGGGTCAGCGGCGGACCGTGCCGGTGATCCGCGCGTACCCGATGATGTGGCGGGACATCATGAACGCGACAATGGTCGGCGGCGTGGACGCGGGCAGACCGAGCGCGGGCACGTCGAGCGCGTACACCGTGATCTCGTAGTGGTGGGTGAGGTCGCCGACCGGAGGGCATGGCCCCAGGTAGCCCGTGTTTCCTGAGTCGTTGGTCCCGGTGACCGCGCCGGCCGGCAGCCGGATGTCCATGCCGGTGTCCCCGACGGGGATGTCCCAGACGAGCCAGTGCCAGAATCCGGCTCCGGTGGGCGCGTCGGGGTCGAACATGGTGATCGCGTAGCTGCGGGTGGCCTGCGGAGCGCCGCTCCACGACAGCCGGGGCTGCCGGTTGTCGCCGGTGCAGCCGAAGGCGTCGGCCCAGGTGTCGGCGGGGAGCGCCGCGCCGTCGCGCACGTCGGGGCTGGTCACCGTGAAGCGTTCGGCGGAGTCGGGCGCACCCCTGCGGACCTTGGTGTATCCGTAGTCCGCGGGGTCGATGGGGGGAGCGGTGGGTTCGGCTGCCTCGGGCACGGTCACGGCCGTACCGGTGGTGAGCGGGGACTTCTTCATCGGATCCTCCTGAAGGTCGGTGGTGAACCGATGGTCCCGAGCGCGCGGACGGGCGGGAAGGCCCTCCGGATGCTGGTACCCGCCGTACCACCGTCCGGTGTGGACAGGGCGCCGCGATGTGGGGCGATGATGGGGCGTGGTGCATATACGAACAGGGCGCAACGAGGAGCTGGCGCAGTTCCTGCGGGCCATGCGGGAGCGGCTGCGGCCGGACGACGTGGGACTGGCGGACCAGGGACGTCGCCGCACACCGGGTCTGCGGCGGCAGGAGGTCGCCCAGCTGGCTGCCGTCAGCGTCGAGTGGTACATCCGGCTGGAGCAGGGGCGGGCGAGCGCGCCCGGCACCGCGGTGCTCGACGGCCTCGCCCGGGCGCTGCGGCTGTCGCCCGCCGAACGCCGGCACCTGCACGTGATCGCCCGGGGCGAGGCGCCCGTGCCCCGCCCCGAGTGCCTGCCGGTGAGCGAGTCGCTGCGGGTCCTGATGGACGGAATGCCGCTCCTGCCCGCCTACCTCGTCGACTTCAGGTTCGACGTCCTGGCCCACAACAGCGCCGCGGCCGCGCTCTTCGGCGAGGACTTCGGCTCCGGCCTCGCGGACAACACGGCCCGGATGCTGTTCCTGTCGCCCCGCATGCGGGAGATGCAGCTGGACTGGGCCCGGGTGGCCCGCGAGACGGTGGGCAACCTGCGCGCCACGCTCGCGCGCCACCCCGACGAACCGCGGCTGCTGGAAGTGATCGGGGAACTGCGCTCGACCGTCACGGAGTTCGCCCTCTGGTGGGACGATCACACGGTGAGGGAGCGTGCTCACGGCACCAAGCGGATCAGCCATCCTTCGGTCGGCGAGCTGACCGTCCACTACGACACACTGGCCACCCTGGACGGGGCCGGGCAGTCCCTGATCGTCCTCACCCCGGCGGACGCGGCGGCCGAGGCATGCCTGCGCGCGCTGATGGCCGATCGCGCCGGCACCCTCGGCGGCCCCGGCCTGCACGCGCTGCCCGCTGCCCAGACCCGGCACCCCGAGGTGCCCGGTGGTAGCGCGCAGCCCGGTCCGGCTCCCCGCCGCCGCTTGCGTCAGCCGTCGCGTTCGTCGGCACCGGCCACGTAGGCGACGAGCGCGCCGGCGAGCACGGCCCAGGCCACGGCGACGGGCCCGGCCGTGGCCCGGGCGAGGAGGCCGAGCAGCAGCGCGGTGAGGGCTCCGGCGGCGAGGGCCCGGGGGTCCGTGAGGAACTTCCAGTGCCTGCGTCCGCTGCCGGGCCGGCGGATCTCGGCGATCGCCGTCCTGATGACGAGGGCCGCCACCACGATGGCGATGCTGAGCAGGGTGATCGCCATGGTGCCGTACCTCCGATGCGGTCAGTCGTGCCGGGTGGCGGCTTGTTCTGCCCCGTTGCGCCGGTGGATGCGCGCGAGGCCGCCACCGAGGCCGGCGGGCGGCGCGTACAGAGTCGTCGGTACCGTCGTGCCGCACACCGCGGCGATGACCGGCAGCGCGGCGCCGCCGCGCAGCCGGCCGACGGTCGCGGTGCGGAGGGCGGTGGCGATGGCCCGGCGTTGCGGCCACGGCATGAGGCCGAAGGCGATGCGTGATCGCTGGCTGCTCATGATGGTGGGCCTTCCAGGGTGTCGACCGGAAAGGCGGGTACGGCCCCGGACGCCGACCGGACTTCCCTCACACCCTAGGGGAGATACAGGCATCCTGCCAGAGGGCTGCTCACCTGCGAGAACGCATACGAGCGGGCGTGCCGGATCGGAGCGGACCAGCACCCTGACGAACCGCGACGGTCGGCCGGAAACGTACACGGGCACCCGGTGGACGTGGCCGCCGCCGGGATCGGCCGAAAGGCCCGTCAGCGTGTCGTGCCCGCCTTGACCCACCCCTCCCCGCCGAGCGGGAATTCGTAGCCGGGCCTTCCGTTGCGGCCGCTGGTGCGGAACGGCTTGCCGTTGTGGTCGATGGTCAGGGTGCCGCGGCGGGAACCGCTCGACCAGGACAACTCCAGGTACCAGCTGACGTCGTACGCCGAGGCGTCGGCCTTGATGTAGAAGACTTCCGGCTCGGACTCGCTGACCTTGAAGGGGAAGTTCGGCTGCCCCGCCTCGGGCACGACGGCCGGACGGGCGGCGTCGAGGGCCACGGTGAAGGACCGGGTCGGCACACCGGCACCGCAGCCGACACCCGGGTAGCCCATGGCGTAGTCGTTCCAGCCGAGGGGCGCACGCTTGCCGGCCATACGGACGGTCAGGCCGTCCAGGACCACCGTCTCCTTGCCGGAGCCCTGAAGGCTCAGCGTGACGTACTGCTCGCCGGCGGATACGGCTCCGGACGCCGCCACCCACGCGGGCGCGTCCCGCTCCACGGGCGGCGGGCCCACCTGGGCCGGGGGCCTGTCGATCAGGTAGTGCTGGCCGCAGGGCGACTCCCAGGTGTACGGCTGGATGGTCACCTTCACCGGCGTGCCGGACGCGGCGAGGTCGCCGCGCCCGGCAGGGAGCGGCCCCGTGGCGGTCGCGCCGGTGCCGCCCCCGCCGCCCTCGGCGCCGTCACCGGCCCGAGGGGCACCGGGCGGGGATGCCGGGGGCGAGGTGCCGGTCGCTGCGGTCGGCGCCGGGGGAGCCGCCTTGCCGTCCCCGCCTTCCGCGGGTTCCGCTTCTCCGCCCGGGAGGGATGCGGCGGCGGCGGGACCGTTCCGGACGTCGGCGTCCCGTCCCGGCAGGTTCGCGGTGAGCACGACCGCTCCGGCCACGACGGCCACGGCGATCCCGGCGAGGACGGCCCTGGGGCTCCGGCGGCGCTGCTTCGGTGCGGCCGGACCGGAGGTGACGTGCAGCTGCTCGGCCGGAAGGGGCTCGGGCAGTGCCTCCGCGGCTGCCGAGGGCCCTGCAGCGGCACCGGGCTCGGGCTCCTCGGGCGACGGCCGGGGCACCTCGGCCAGGCCCGTGCCGGCCGGCGCCTTGCCGCCCGGACCCGGACCCGGACCGCCGCCCTTGCGCGGCCGGTTCGCGTCCGCCAGCACCCAGTGCCGGTGCAGTTCGACGAGTTCCTCGGGCGATGCCCTGCAGAGGCGGGCGAACCGTTCGAGGGGGGCGTAGTCCGTCGGGACGACGTCGCCCCTGCAGTACCGGTGGAGCGTCGAGGTGCTCATGTGGAGTCGCTTGGCGAGCGTTCCGTAGCTGTGCCCGGACCTGTCCTTCAACTCCCGCAGCTGCCGGGCGAACCCGGCCTCGGCAGTGTCCTCCGACACCGATTCCTCCCACCCCGTGTCCCGTCCCACGTCCCAGGAACGGGTTGTCTTCGCAGTTCAGAGCCCATGTCGGCGTCCCGGATTCCCTGGCTGCCCCTCGGGCGTGGCGGCTGGGACGGATCACCGCACAGGCTGAGGCCATCCAAGCACACCGCTTCCGGCGGCCCGGTCCGACCGGCCGTCGAAGGCAGGCCGTATGAAAGGGAATCAGTCATGATCGCCTCCCGCAGCACCTCCACTCCTACCGGCACCCGTACGTTCCGCCCCCGCGCCGTCCGACGGCTCGCGACCGCCTCCGCAGTCGCCCTTGCCGCGCTCGCCCTCACCGCGTGTCAGGACGGCACGGGCATCAGGGACGAGGGCGCCGCAGCCGTCACGGGCTCCGCCGCGGCCACACCCCCGACGGCGGACGGCGCGACCGGCACCCAGGGCACGACGGGAGGTCAGCAGGGGACGACGGCCACCCCGGCCCCGGGATCCGCGTCGACCACCGGCGGCGGGAAGAACGGCACCGACCCGGCCAAGGAGAAGGGCTCCGCGGAGCCGCCCGCCGCGGGCGAGCGCGTCCTGTGCAACGGCTCGAACACCGCCGTCACCGTCCAGCCGGTCTCCCGTCCCCTCAACCACATGCTGATCACGGTGAAGAACACCGGCTCCAAGGTCTGCGACCTGACCTACCACCCGGTGCTCCGCTTCGACGAGATGCAGTGGGCGCCCGCCGCGCGCCAGGAGACCCGGCCCCAGGCCGTGGTCTCCCTCGCACCCGGCGAGTCGGGCTACGCGGCGGCCATCCTCGCGGCGGCCGACGGCAGCGGTGAGGGCGGGACGACCGGGCACCGGCTCACGATCGCCTTCCAGGGCCGGACGCCCAACAGCGGTGGCGGCGCATCCGCCATCCCGCCACTGCCGACTCAAGGTGTCCACTACGACAGCTCGTTGACGGTCACCTACTGGCAGCAGGACATCGAGGACGCCCTCGGCTCATGAGCCGAGGGCCCCGACGACGGCCGGGGCCGGCACGTTCATGCCGCCGGTGGAGGCCGGCCGCAGGGGAGTCAGCCGCGCAGGTGCGGCCCGAAACCTGTGCGGCCCGCGGGCTCCAGCCCCTCCTTCCGGTGCAGCGAGGGGATTTCGTAGTCACCGAAGTTCTGCCGCCGGAACGTGATCTCGGGCAAGGGGGTCCCCGCGGCGGGAGGCCGGGGGAGGGTCCGGCCGGAGGTGCTGCGCGTCCTCGACCTGTTCGCCGGCGTGCCCGCGCTGATCATGGACCACCGTCTGGACGTGCTCGCCGGGAACAGCCTCGCCGGGCTCCTCTACGGTCGGCCCCTGCCGGGCCTGAACACCGCTCGGCACATCTTCCTGGAGGAGGCGGAGCGCGGCCTCTACGCGGGCTGGGAGACATGCACCCTCGACGTGGTCGGGCACCTGCGTCTGGCCGCGGGGAAGTACCCCGAGGACCCCCGCCTGGCCTCGCTCATAGGCGAGTTGGCGATGGGCAGCGAGCGCTTCCGCCGCCTCTGGGCCGGCGCGGACGTGCGTGCCCGCACCCATGGACGCAAGGCGTACCGGCACCCGCTGGTCGGACTGCTGGAACTGCACCAGGAGAACTTCGCGCTGCCCGACGAACCGGGCATGGAGCTGCTGGTGCTGTCCGCGGCCCCGGGCAGCCCCGCCGAAGACGGTCTGCGTCTGCTCGCGGGCCTGGGCGCGGACAGCGGTGCCGAGCGGGTGCCGCTGCGCCCCGCGGCCACACCGCCCCCGGCCCCCACCGGCACCTCGCTGTGATGCTCGGCGCCGTCCTGCCCGGACAGCGCCAGGACCGGGCGGGCCGCCGTCCGAGCCTCCTCCGCCGTCCGAGCCCCTCCGCAGTCCGAGCCCCCTTCGCCGGCCGGGGCCGGGCAGCCCCGGCCGGCGCGTGGGGGACGTTCGGCCATGCCCTCGGGGATCCGGGCCGAGTCTCCTCGGCCGGGTCAGGTGAGCCGGAGGAGGGGGGTGTCCGTGGTGAGGGCGGCTCGGAGGGCGGGAATGTCCGTCCAGGTGAGGCCGAGGGCGCGGGCGGCGTGGCGGAGGGTGACGTGGTCGGCCCCGTCGGCCGTTTCGCGGAGGGTCTTCATCGCCACGTCCCGGTCGAGGAAGGCGATTCCCCCGGCGGGCGGCTCCTGCCGGGGCGTTCGGGTGCGCTCGCTCGCCAGCCCGGGAATGCCGGTGAGCCGGTGGGAGAGGTCGGCGGCCGCAGCCAGGGTTGCCGGTTGCTCGTCGACGAGGGCCCGGGCGACCGGATTGTGGCCGATGGCCTCCGGGAGCGGCAGAGCGTACAGCCGTGGGGAGACCTCCGTGAGGCGGATGACGTTGTTGACGGCGCGGACGGTGCCGCGGGCGCCGTGGATGGCGGCGGCCCACAGTGCGGATGCCTCGGAGGGGTGCCAGGCCAGCGCGCGGGCGGCGGCTGCCGCTGCGACCCGGTCGGGGACGAGGGGGTGGCTTCCGGCGAGGCGTTCCAGGAGGGGCTGCTCACCGATCTCTCCGTCGAGGCCGGGCCCCGCGATGTGGACGGTGGTGGGGATGCCGGTCAGGTGGCATGCGGCGAGGGTGAGGGCGTCCCCGAACGGGCTGCACAGGTCGGGCTCGTTGCCGTGGGTCAGGATGTCGCCGCCGATGTCGACGATGTGGATCCGGCCGCCGGCGGCTTCGGCCATGGCTCCGATCTGCCGTGACAGGGCGGAGAGTCCCCGGGCGGGGTCGAGGAGCAGCAGCCGGGCGGGCAGGTCCCCGGCGAGGGCGGGCATGGTGGATCCGGCCGGCGGGCGGGCGCGGGTGGCCGGCGCGAAGGCTGCGAAGCCGCCGGCCCCGATGCCGCCGCCTTCGTGGACCAGTCCGCCGAAGTCCCTTTCCCCGAGGGGGCCGGCGGTCGGGTCGACCTCGGGGCGCTCCCACGCGTAGGTGGCGATCAGCGGCACATCGGCCGAGTTCGCCGGGTCCGCCGTGAGGGTGCGGGCGGCGATGAGGGTCCCGACGGGGTCTCCTCCTCCGCCCGCCGCGATGTACAGATCGCTCACGCGGCTCCCTCGCGCTCGCGCAGGTCGACGCCGGTGATCCGTACCGGCGTCGCCCCCATGTTCTTGCGGGCGCGCTCGTTCGCCGCGTGGAGGTTCTCGTAGTACTCGCGGTCGAGGTCCTTGACGGACCCGGAGTAGAACATCCAGGACAGCACGTCGCGGTACTTGAAGCCCTTGGGGGTCAGCTGGACGCGCCGGCCGAGGCGGTGGACGAGCCCGTTGGACTCGGCCGCTTCGAGGACGGGTTCGAACTCGGCGGCGTGCTTCTGGTAGCCGAAGCGGTCGAGCTCCGTGAGGTCGAGGTCGAACGTGTCGAGGACGAGGCGCTTGCGGACGATCTCCTCGCCGGTCAGCTCGAAGCCGGTGACGGGCGCGAGCTCGTGGTTCCTGGCCCTCTTGATGTAATCGGCGACCTCGGCCGTCGAGGGCTTCACGCTGCCGCACATGTAGTCGAGCACGCTGGTGTACGAGCGGGCGCCGACGCCGAGGCCGAGCAGGGGCACGCCGTGGAACGTGAGCACCTTCTGGACGTAGCCGCCGCGACCGGGCTTCTTGTAGCGGACGGAGCCCTCCTGGACGTAGCCGTGGTCGAGGAAGACCTGGCGGGCGTAGTCGTAGCGCTCGTACAGCTCGGGCTGCCACATGTACTGGTAGGCGCCGGTCTTGGAGAACCAGGCGTCCGGCCGCACCGTGAGGAAGTAGGTGCTGATGGTGGTCGGCCGGAGCGCGGCCAGCTCGTCCACGCTCTGCCTCCAGGTCTCGGGGGTCTGCCCCGCGAAGCCCATGATCAGGTCGGTGGACAGGTCCGGCAGGCCGAGTTCGTGGGCGGTGCGGACGGCGCGGCGGATGACGTCCTCGTCCTCGCCGCCGCGGCCGGCTTCGCGGATCTCGCGGGGGACGAGGGACTGGATGCCGACGTTGGCGCGGGTGAGGCCCATGTCGATGAGGGCCTTGAACTCGTCGGGCGCTTCGGCGATCGACGACGGGGTGGCTTCCACGGCGACCTCCTCGGCCGTGGAGCGCCAGTTGGGGTAGATCTCGCCGATGGTGGTGAAGATCTGCTCGAAGTGGCGGGGCTTGAGCAGGGCAGGAGTGCCGCCGCCGATGTAGATGGTGCGTAAACGCCGGGCCTGGATGATCTCCGCGTGATCGCGGATCTGGGTACAGAGGGCGTCGGTGTACGCGTCGTAGACGTCCTCGTCGGTGCTGATGATCGTATAGAGGTTGCAGAAGCCGCATTTGCGGTCGCAGAAGGGCACGTGCAGGTAGAGATTGAGCTCGGGGACCTGGTAGTTGGCCAGATCCGCCGCCCACACCTCCGGGATGCTCCACTTGCCCTCCGGGAGGGGCCGGTACGTGGAGCGGGGCGGGTACGAGTACTGATAGGGCGGAATGACGCCCTGGTCGATGTGGTCGGCGAGCTGCCGGTGCAGGCTGCTGGTCACGGTGTTGCCTTCCCCTACGGGTTTGCGGGCGCGGGTTTGCCCAGCCTGGCGATCCGATCACGGGACACCTGTCCGATTCCATCGGGTGGGCGCACCAAATACCTTGTGCCTACTGGCCAGTTCGTTGGCACATGCTCCAAAGCCCCATGCTGTGAGGCGAGTTGTTTTCGTCGATCAGGCCCATAGCCGTCACGCCCGTACCGCGGCTTTGCTGGAGGAATGAAGAACGGGGCGGGTCCGCGCGGGCCGGGAGTGCTGGTGATCGAGCCGATGGGGAATGCGGGGCGCTTCCTCGTCGAGGCGGCCGACCGGCTGGGAGTGCGTCTGTACGCAGCCACCCGCAAGGACATCCACGACGACTACCCGGACCGGCTGCGGGCCGCCCTCGCAGGGGTGTGCGCGACCGACCTGACCGACACCCCGAGGGCCCTGGAGGACATGGACGCCTTCTGCCGGCAGCACGCCATCACCGCGGTCGCCCCCTGCTTCGAGCTGTTCACCCCGCTCGCCGCGCTGCTCGCCGAACGGATCGGCCTGCCCGGCAACGATCCCGGGCTCGCGCGGGCGGCCCGGAACAAGATCCTGATGGGTGAGGCCTTCGCGGTCGCCGGGATCCCCGCCCCCCGCTGGGCGGTCGCGCACGATGCCGGCGAGGCGCACCGAGTGGTGCAGGCGCACGGACTGGGATGGCCGCTGGTGGTGAAGCCCGCGGAGCAGGGCGGCTCGTGGGGCGTGTCCGTCGTCGACGGCCCGGACCGGCTCGCCGACGCGGTCGGCGCGGCCCAGCAGTACACCCGTGCCCAGCCGCACGGTCTGGAGCTCGACACGCGGGCCCTGCTGCAGGAGTACATCCCAGGGGCGGAGTACTCCTGCGACACCGTGGTCGCGGGCGGGGTGGCGTACCCCCTGCCCGTCGTCGCGAAGGACACCACCGAGGGCCGGTACCGCATCGAGACCGGGCACACCTGCCCCTCCGGCCTGCCCGATCCGCTGGTCAGGAAGGTGCAGCACACCGCGGCGCGGGCGGCGCTCGCCGTCGGCGTCCGCAACGGGATCGCGCATACGGAGATGAAGATCCCGCCGGGCGCGGAGACCCCGTACGTGATCGAGACCGGTGCCCGCCTGCCGGGGGACAACCTGTGCGAGATCGTCGAGGCCGCGACGGGAGTGAGCGAAGCCGTGGCCCAACTCCAGGCCGTGCTCGGCCTGGTGCCCGACACCGTTCCTTCCCGTACGGACGCGGCGTCGATCCGGTTCCTGCTACCGGAGCACGGCGGTGTGCTGCGGGAGGTGGTCATCCCGGACCTGCCCGGTACGCACAGCGAGGTGCACCTGCGTCCCGGCGCCGTGGTGCCGGAGCCGGCGGATTCGGCCTGCCGGATCGGGCACGTGGTGGCCCGTGCGGAAACGGCTGAGCAGGCGCGCGGGCTGGCCGACCGGGCGGCCGCCCGGTCCCGAGCGGAAGTGGGCTGACGCAGGTGCAGAAGATCGCGTTCTTACGGTCGGTACGCATCCAGCGCGCCGACCCCTACATCCAGCAGGCCGTACGCGGGCTCGCCGCCGACGGGATCGAGGCCGGGCTGTTCCACACCAGCGGCACCGCCGGTGACGAGGACTTCCCCGGCCACCGGCAGCGACTCGACCGGGGGGTGACGCCCCGGGAGCTCGCCGACGCGGTCGCCGCATGGGGGGCGGATGCGGCGGTGTCGATCTCGCTGCCGTGCGAGAACGCGCTGCGCGACGCCGCGGCCAAGGCCCTCCTGGACGCCGCGGGCATCCCGACGGTCATGACTCCGCTCGCGGCGACGATGCTGCTGGTGGACAAGTGGGAGACCAAGCAGCTCTGCAAGCAGGCCGGGCTGCTGGTGCCCGACGGGTTCCGTGTCGACTCCGATCTGCTGGCGGGACGGGGTCTTCCGGTGCCCGGCTACCGGGATGCACTGCGCGTGCAGGCAGACCGGATCGGCTACCCGCTGATGTCGAAGCCCGTATGGGACTCGACCAGCATGGGCATCCGCACCCTGCGCTCACCCGCCGACCTCGACGCCTTCCTCGCACCGGGCCCGGAGTCGGCGTCGGTGTCGGTGCCGGCAGTGGTGTCGACAGTGGTGGAACAGGTCGTCGAAGGCGACCTGTGCAGCGTGGACATCGTGGGGCTACCCGGCTCCTACCAGGTCCTTCCCCTGTGCTGGACCGGACGCGCCGGAGCGGAGCCGGTGTTCACCTTCGCCGATCTGCGCTGGTGCGGCCCACGCCCGGAAGCGGACGCCGCGTTCGCCGAAGTGGCCCGTACCCTGGTGGACTTCTGCGCAACCATGGGAGTGCACGGGTCGGTGAACGTCGACATGATCTACACCGGCGGCCGGTTCGTGATCCTGGAGATCAACCCGCGCATCGGCGGCGCCACCACCCTCTCGTGCGCCGCGTCCGGCACCAACACCTTCACCTCGCTCGCCCGCATGGCCCGCGGCCTCCCCCTCACCGGAGGCACGGCACAACGGACCGGCTGGGCGATCGAATTCCTTGCCGGGGAAGGCAGGGAAGGCCTCCCACCGGCGGTGGTGACCGAACTGCGCCGACGCGTCCGGGTGGCCACCGCGCACGAGCTGGTCATCGACGGCGCCTCCCACGGCGACATCGTCGTGATCACCCTCGCCGAGGGCGAGGAGGACCGGACCGTGAAGGCCCTGACGGAGCTGCACGAGGCGACCGGCTTCCCCGCGGCCGATGTCCTGGGCAAGATCAGCTCCCTGCTGAACCGGTGAGCGCGGCCACCCACACCCGCCGCCCGCGTCTCGCGGCGGACCGCCTCGGCCTGCTCGGACTGCGCGGGCACGGCCTCTTCATCACCGGCAACCTGATCGACTCCGTCGGCAACGGCATGCTCCTGCCGCTGGGACTGTTCTACTTCACCGATGTCCAGGGCCTGCCACTGGCACAGGTGGGCGCGACGATGACGGTGGGTCAGGCCCTCGCCCTGCCCGTCACGTTCCTCGCCGGACGCCTCATGGACCGTGTCGGGCCGAAACGCGTCGTGGTGTGGGCGAACGTCCTCTCCGCCGTCGGCTTCGCCCTGTTCCTGCTCGCCCGCGAGCCGTGGCACATCGCCGGTGTGTACGTGCTCGTACAGGCCGGAATCAACATGTACTTCACCGCGCAGCGGACCCTGATCACCCACGTCACCCGGGCCGACGAACGCCGCTCCTGGTTCGCGTTCACCGGCTCGCTGCGCAACGTCGGGCTCGCCGCCGGGTCCGCCGCCGCGGCGGGCGCCCTGGCCGTGTTCGGGAACGGCTCGCTGCGCTGGATGATCGCGGTCGATGCCGCCACCTACCTCCTGGCCGCCGCCTGCTTCGCCGCCCTGACCACCAGCCCGCCGGAACCGGACGGTACGCCGCCGAGTGCCCTCGTGACCCGGGCCGACAACACCCGCCGCTACCTCCTGCTCGTGGCCGTCAACATCCCGTACGTCCTCGCGCAGGCCGTGCTCGCCGTCCTCGTCGCCGTCTACACCACCCGCACCCTGGGGCTCCCCGCCTCGGCGGCCAGCACGCTGTTCGTCATCAACACCGTCATCGTCTCCGCATGTTCGACAGCCGTCACCGCACACGTGGCGCCCAAGGTGCCCCGCCGCGCCGTCGCCGCCGGATACCTGATCATGACCGCGGGGATGGGGGCGTTCGCCCTGCCCTCGCTGCCGGGACTGCCCGGGCCGCCCGGTGTCGCTTCCACCGCCTGGGCGGCCCTCATCGTGGCGATCGCCCTGTTCAGCGTGGCGGAGATCCTCCTCGGCCCGGCGCTCAGCGAACTCTCCGTGAGCCTCACTCCCCAGGCGGCCGGGGGCTTCACACAGGGCCTGTACCAGTTCTCGTGGGCCGTCGGCATGGTCGCCGCCCCCGCCCTGTTCACCCTGCTGCTGGAGGCCGGCCCCCTCCTGCCCTGGGGCGTCGAAGCCGCCGTCTGTCTGATCGCCGTACTCGCCGCGCCCGCACTCAAAGCCCCCAATCGCCACCGCCGGAGGAACCCCCGTTGATCACGAGCATCGTCGAGTCCGTCCACGAGGTCCCCGCCGCCGAGTGGGAGCACCTCGCCCGGCCGGCGGGCCTCTACCTCTCCCACCGGTGGCTCGCCGGCGAGGAGGAAGACCCCACCGCCACCTGTGCGTACGCGCTCGTGCGGGACCTCGAAGGCACCCTGCTCGCCGCCGCCCCCCTCTACCTGGTGCGGGACGAACCGAACGACAGCTACCGGCCCGAAACCGTATTGCCCCCGCACCTGCGGCCGCGGGTGATCGCCGGCGCGCGGCGCGGCTACCACAACACCGCGCTCACGGCCCCCGGCCTCGGCCCCGGCCTGCAGGACGCCTGCCTCACCCACCTCCGGGGCGCCGTACGCGGCTTCGCCGACCACCACGGCACGACGCACTGGTGGCCCTACCTCACCGCCCCGGCCGCCACCCGGCTCGCCCCCCTCTACCCGGACAACCCCGCACTCCACCTGGAGGACGACGCCGTCATCCCCCTCCCCGGCACGGGCATCGACGACTACATCTCCTCCCTGCCCTCACAGCGCCGTGTCGGAGTACGCCGTGAACGCCGCGACTTCGCCGCGGCCGCCCTCGACGTACGCCGGCAGCTACTCGCGGACTGCTTCGAGGACGCCGGAGTACTCCTCGCCGGACACCAGCAGGACCACGGCCACGACCGGGACGGCATCGACGCGATGACCGGTCTGCTCAAACGGCAGGCCACGGCGATGGGCAGCGAAGCGCGCGTGGTGGCCGCCTACGACGGACACCGGATGATCGGCTTCTGCCTCTACTACCACTACGGGACCACGACGTGGATCCGCGCCGTCGCCCTCGACCGCCGGCACCCGGCCCCGCACCTGTACTTCAACCTCATGTACTACCTGCCCATCGAGGACGCCTACGCCCACGGCACGACCGCCCTGCACGCGGGCATGACGACCATCGAGGCCAAGCGCCGACGCGGCGCGGAGGTGTCCGGCCTGTACGCCCTGGTCGACGGGCACCCCGCGGGGCCGTCACCCCGGAGGGGGTGACGGCCCGTACGCGGCATACGTGCGGCCTGACGGTGGCGGGCGGGTCAGGACACCACGGGAGCGGCGTCCGCTTCCGTCAGCCTGACCGTGCACAGCCCGCCGCGCTCGCTCTTCACGTCCGTCACCTTGAGCTGGGTGCCCGGCGCGAGGATGTACTCCTCCTCCCCGGTGAAGGCGGAGAACCTCTTGATCCCGACCGCGTGGGCGGGCGTCACCTCGAAGAGCGTCCGCTTGCCGCGGCTGCCCAGGAAGGACCGGGCCACGCTCAGCTCGGAGGTGCACGAGGACACGCCCCACCAGGTCACCGTCCGGCCCACGGGGTACTGCGCCCGCAGGTCCAGCGACACACCGCGCCACAGCGGCTTCGTGTGGGCGGGCAGTCCGGAGACCGCCGAGAACAGCAGGCGCAGGTACGGCAGGTACGGCGTGACCCTGGTGCGGTCCGGGGAGCGCAGGACCGCGTTGATCTCGCGGTAGAACGCGGACTCGCAGGTGTAGAGGTGGAGCGCGGCGATCGCGTCGGCGGACAGGCCGCCGGACGTCTCGTCCGCCCGCCGCTTGCCGAAGTCCCGTGAGCGGTCGATGTGTCCGGCGAGCCCGGACAGCGTCGCGGAGACCGGTGCGACGGCGTCCTGGAAGTCCATCAGCGGGGTATCGAACACACCGGTGATCGCGGGGAGGACCAGGCCCTCGTCCTTGACGCTGGTGAGCCGCTCCAGGTACAGCTGGTGCAGGTTCATGGTCGACTCGATGAAGGCGCCCATCCGCGCCGCGACACCCGCGTCCGCACCACCGGTACCGCCGGCATCACCCGCATCACCCGCATCGGCCGCACCGGCCGCCACCTCGTTCCACCCCTTGCTCGGCAGCCAGTCGATCCCGTCGGCACCCAGCGATGCCAGGGCCTCGTTCACCATGGCGAAGTGGTCGCCCTCGCAGAAGATGTCGCCCTGCGCCGCCGGGTTCGCGTGGTCGATGTGCCGGACCTCGACGTCCGGGTACTTCTCCTGGAGCCGCACGACGACCTTCTTGAGGTTGCGGGCGTGCGCCCCCCACCAGGCGAACACGACCCCGCGGTCCTCCTCGGCGGCGTCCTGCTTGGCCTTGAGGATCTCCTCGACGATCCGCTCGGCGACGGGCCGCCAGAACGCCGTGTGCCGGTCGGCACCCATCGCTCCGTCGCCACTGGCGGTGAGCGAGGCGTTCAGCAGCAGGACGCCCTGCGTGAGCATCGCCTGGAACCACTCCGGCGGCTGGACCGTCTCCCGCTCCTTCAACAGCGCGCGGACATCGGCGATCGGAGTCTTCTTGGCTATGCCGTACTTCCACATCGCCGCCGCCTTGATGATGCAGCGGATGCTGACGACCCTGCCGAACTGACTGTCCTTCCAGTCGTTGAAGGTGTTGTCGAACATGGCGATGCCGGTCGCGCTCTCCGGACGCGGGTACGGATTCTGACCGAAGACGACCACCTTCCACTGGTGCGGTGCGTGGGGCTTGAGCGCCTGGAAGGTCAGCTCACGGACCGGGACGACCTCGGGGCTGCGGCCCTTCCCGATGAAGCGGGCGGCGTCCGGCTGCGCCTCGATGACGGGCTTCAGGAGCGGGAGCCAGGGCTCACCGCCGCCGTCGAAGAGCTCGGCGAGGGCCAGGGCGTCGTTCGCGTCGGTCACGGGGGAGGACCCTTCGGTGGGCGTGGGCGTGGGCGTGGGCGTGGGCGAGGTCGTGGCAGGGCTCTGGCCGGCAGGGTCGCCGTCCGGAACCGGGGCGGGAACAGGGGCAGGGGTCTTCGGGGGCACGATGCGTATGCGCTCCTCGACCGGGCGCTTCTCGATGCCTGCCAGCTGCGCGACGATGGTGGCGCGCAGCTCGTCGTCGTCCTCGAACCAGTGGTCGTGGAAGAGCGTGTAGCCGGTCCACATCAGGTTGGCGCACACCCTGGCCGGCACCCGGCCGGTCTGCGCTCCCATCCCGACCAGTGCCACGGAGCGGATGCTGCCCGGCGCCTTCCGGTTCTGCCGGTGGACCGCCTGGAACGCGGCGGCGCACGCCAGGGCCACATTCAGCGTGGCGCTCACGTTCTGCGAGGACTGCACCATGGTCGGCGTCGATATCAGGAACCGGGGCACGGCCGCCCCCGACGGCACGCAGACGGCGCTGCCCACCGGCATGGCCCCGGCGAACCGATCGCGAATCGCCCGCTGCACACGCAGCTGGATGCCGGATCCGAGGTACCGCTTGATGACGGCGTCGGCCCCACCGTCCATCCGGCCCCGGGAGTTCGTCGGGGTGACCCAGGCATCGACGTCCTGATCGAGGATCGAGCCCCGGCGGATCTCGATGCCGGGGGTGTCCGCGAACGCGGCTCGCCACGCCTCCACCACACGCTCGTTGACGTCTGTCAGCACCACTCTGAGCGCAGGCAGAGCACTGCTCTCGATCATCGTCCACTCCTGTCGGAAAACGGCTCGTTCAACACCTCGAACCTAACCGCCACCACTGACAGTTGTGCCGCCGGCCGAGGACGCGCGTGTACGGGTCGCGGCAGGTGTGTCGCGGGCGGTGCGGCCGCGGGCTGCGGCAAGCCGGGAGCCTGCCGTCGGCCGGGTCGTGCGGTGCATGGGCCCGTACGGGCAGCCGTCCTCGGCCGGGGCCGCATGGCCGGTCGGTTCGCGGGCACCCGGCAGGACGGGGGACGATCGAGCAGGAGGGAACAGGAAGCGATGGCATCCGCCGCCTCAGCACCGGAGGACTCCGTGCCGGCCGGCACGGGCACGGTCACCACAGCCGTGCCCGCCCGTCTCGACCGTCTGCCGTGGTCCCGGTGGCACTGGATGATCGTGATCGGCCTCGGCACCGTCTGGATCCTCGACGGGCTCGAGGTCACCATCGTCGGCAATGTCGCCGGCCGGCTCGCCGAGGAAGGCAGCGGCCTCGACATCACCGCCGCCCAGGTCACCGGTGTCGCGGCCGCCCTCTACGTGGCGGGTGCGTGCTCCGGGGCGTTGTTCTTCGGCTGGCTGACGGACCGTTACGGCCGCAAGAAGCTCTTCATGGTGACCCTGGCCGTCTACCTGGGCGCGACCGCGATGACCGCGCTGTCGTTCGAGTCCTGGTGGTTCTTCCTCTTCCGCTTCCTCACCGGGTTCGGCATCGGCGGCGAGTACGCGGCCATCAACTCGGCGATCGACGAACTGATCCCGTCCCTGTACCGGGGCCGGGTCGACCTCATCATCAACGGCAGCTACTGGCTGGGAGCGATCGGCGGCGCCCTGCTGTCCGTGGTGATGCTCGACACCGACATCTTCCCCCAGAACCTCGGCTGGCGGCTCAGCTTCGCCCTCGGGGTCGTCCTCGGCCTGGTCATCCTGCTCGTACGCCGGCACGTTCCCGAGAGTCCACGCTGGCAGTTCATCCACGGCAGGGCGGAGGACGCCGAGGAGCTGGTGTCGTCCGTCGAGCAGCAGATCGAGGAGGAGAAGGGCGAGCGCCTCCCGCCGCCCGCCGGTGAGATCACCATCCACCAGCGCAAGAGCATCGGCTTCGGCCTGATCGCCAGGACGGTCTTCGGCCGCTACCCGCGGCGCGCGATCCTCGGCCTGTCGCTCTTCATCGGGCAGGCGTTCCTCTACAACGCCATCACCTTCGGATTCGGCACCATCCTCACCACGTTCTTCGACGTGCCGACGGGACAGACCGGCTACTACTTCGCCGTGATCGCCGCCGGCAACTTCCTCGGCCCCCTGCTGCTCGGGAAGCTGTTCGACACGGTCGGGCGCCGGATCATGATCTCCTCCACCTACCTGCTCTCGGGTGTGCTCCTGTTCGGTACGGCCTGGCTGTTCGACCGGGGTTCGCTCACGGCGACGACGATGACGGTCTGCTGGTGCGTGGTGCTGTTCTTCGCATCGGCGGGAGCCTCCAGCGCGTACCTGACCGTCTCGGAGGTGTTCCCCATGGAGACCCGCGCCATGGCCATCGCCTTCTTCTACGCCCTCGGCACCGCGGCGGGCGGCATCAGCGGCCCGCTGATCTTCGCCGACCTGACCGAGTCGGGTGTGGTCGGCGACACGGCGCTCGCCTTCCGGATCGGCGCCGCGCTGATGTGCGCCGCCGGTCTCGTGGCGGCATTCCTGGCGGTCAAGGCCGAACGGCGCTCGTTGGAGGAGATCGCCGAGCCCCTGTCGGTGGCGAAGCCGGCCCCGTCCTCCGGCTCCGGCTGACCGCAGTTCTCGATCCGTCAGCCCCGGGGCGGGCGGGGCCGGTCGGGGACAGTCCGGGGGGTGCGCGGTGTGTCTGCGCGGCCGGTGGAGCCGCGGTCCCCTTCAATGGCGCGGCATGACCTTCTCCGCACTGCACCAGCCGTCGGCGCGCGCCGCCGCGGCCCCCCGCACCCGCCGGTCGATCCTCACGGGCGCCTTCGCCCTGGCCGCCGGCGCGGCACTGCCGCTCGCCGCGGCGGGGCGGGCGTACTCCGCTGCCGCACCGGACATCATCGGCTGCACCGCCTGGGGTGCGCGGGCGGCGTCCGAACCCGTCGTCGTCCTGGCCAACGGCCCGGAGCGGATCATCGTCCACCACACGGCCACGGCGAACGTGACGGACTACTCCAAGCAGCGCGCCTTCGCCCTCGCCCGCGCGATCCAGACGTACCACATGGACGCGCAGGGCTGGATCGACACGGGGCAGCATTTCACCGTCAGCCGCGGGGCGTTCGTACTGGAGGGACGCCACAGCAGTCTGGCGGAGCTGCGCACCGGTGCCCGCCAGGTGCGGGCGGCGCACTGCGTCGGCCAGAACACGGTGTCGATCGGCATCGAGAACGAGGGAACCTACACTTCGCAGGTCCCGCCGGCGGCGCAGTACGCGGCGCTGGCCGATCTGTGCGCCCACATCTGCGACCAGTACGGCCTGCCCGCGTCGGAGATCTACGGCCACCGCGACTTCAACGCCACCTCCTGTCCCGGTGACCGCCTCTACGCCCTGCTCCCGACACTCCGCAAGGATGTCGCCGCCCGCCTCGGCACGCCTGTGGCCGACCCGGCGGAGGCCGCCGATCCCATCGGGGACCTCGTCCGCCAGGCGACCGGCCGGCCGGCCTCCACGTACGCGGAATACCTCCCGGCGGGCCTGCTGCCCTGACGGTCGGCCCCTTCCGGGCCGGGGCGCCTTGTCCGTCAAACGAACACCTGCGGTTCTTCGTTTCCGCGGCTGTGCGCCGCCTCGGGCCCGGATAACGTCGGGCCCGGGTGGTCGCCGAGGGAGGTCCACCCGTGGATCTACGGGAGGTCCGAGATGAATCCGCCGGCCGGCCGCGGTCCGCACAGCGTCACGGTCGTCACACGCATCGACCGCACCGTGGTCACCGTCACCGGTGACCTCGACCTCGACCGTGTCGACGCGTTGAACAGCGTGCTCCTGGGAGCGTGCTCCGATCCCGGCGCTCCGGAGCGGGTGGTCGTGGATCTCACGCGGCTCGCGTTCTGCGATTCCGCCGGCCTCAACGCCCTGCTGCGCGCACGCCTGTTGTGCGAGTCGAACGGGCGCACCCTGATCCTCGCCGACCCCGGCCCGCAGTTCTTGCGTCTGCTGTCCATCACGGGCGCCGACCTGCTGTTCAACCTCAGTGGCCCCGAGAGCGGCGAGACGGGCGAGAGGGGCCACGGGACGACCCGCACGGCGCCCTGACCGCGGCCCGATCGGGTCAGCGGGGTCCGCCGGTTCTGAGGGTGACGGAGGGCGCCACGCCGTACGCCTGACGGTAGGCGGCGGCGAAGCGGCCCTGATGGGCGAAGCCCCACCGGCCGGCGACGGCGGCGACGGTCGTGGTGCCGGACGGCTCGGCGGCGCGGAGTTCGGCGTGGGCGCGGTCCAGCCGGACGCGGCGGAGGTGGCCGAGCGGCGTGGTGCCGGCGTGGCGGGTGAAGGCGTACTGGACCGCGCGCGGCGTGACCGGGACGGAAGCGGCGATGTCGGCGAGCGTGATGTCCCGGTGGGCATTGGCCTCGATGAACGAGACGGCGCGGCGCAGGGTGTCGCTGTGCGCGTCGCGCGTGTCCCGAGGGGTGGCCCTGTCCGTCCGGGCGTTGTTCGGCAGGGTCTTGAGCACCGTGGCTGCCAGGTGCTGGACGGCGGTGGACACCAGCAGTCCGCCTTCGTCGTCGTCGCAAGCGGCGGATTCGTCGAGGACGTGGTCGCGGAGATAGGCGACGGCGGCGCCGAGCCGCCTGTTCTCGGCCGGACCGACCGGCCGGGCCCCGGTGATCCGCACGTCCTTGTCCCCCGGGAGGGAGGCGACCCGGTTCAGCAGGTGGGGGTCGAACATCGTGATCGTGCACCGGGCTGCGCGGACCTGCCCCTCGTACGGCCGGTCGTGAGGTGCGAGGAGGAACGTCTGGCCGGGACCGAAGATCTCCTCGCGGCCGCCCGTGGTGTCCACGATGCTGCCGCTGTGCATCGTGACCAGGCACACCTTGCCCAGGCAGCCCGCGTCGTAGCCCATCGTGTAGCCGAACGACAGACGGTCCACGCTGAGCCCGCCGACCGCTGTACGGGAGATCCGCGCCCGGGTGTCGGAGGGACGTCCGCCGATCTGCATGGGGGTGTAGGCCGCGGACAGGAAGGCCTCGGTGGCTGCGAGGTCCCCGCTGTCGAAGAAGAGCTGCGTCACCCGGGGGCCTCCCCTTACCGCTTACCGCTTTGTTCGGCGTGGCTGCCGACACCGTCCGCTTCTCAGTATGCCGTGGCCCGCGAGGGAGGGTCGGGCAAGATCCGAAAGAGACGACCTACAGCCGCCAGTACGTACCGGTGCGGGAATCGACGTGCACCACGTGGCGGCCGACGCGCACCACGTGGTGGTCCGGGCCCGACCAGGAGCCGCAGGCGTCGTCGCCGGCGGCGGGCAGCGGGGTCCAGACCTCCAGGAAGGTGGAGCCGTCCGGGTTGGTGCCCCGCTCGACGAGGTTCGCACCGTCCCACCGGAAGGTGCCGGCGTCCTCACCGGGCTCGCCCGTGAGGTGGTGGAAGTGCACCCGGGAGCCGTCGAAGGACGTCGTACCGGCGAAGCCCCGGCTGTCGGCGTAGTACGACCCGGCCTGCAGCCACACCACTTCGCGGTCCTCGACGAGGGGGCCGCCGTTGCGGCTGATGCCGCGCCGCAGCCAGGCGCCGTGCTCGGGCACCGGGACGCCGGGGCCGTCCGGCAGGTCCCCGACGTGCCCGACGTGCCCGACGTGCCCGACGGGTTCGGCCGGGCCCGACTCAGACGAGGTCATCGGTGGCGGCCCCGTCCACGTCCACGGCCAGGAGCGTCAGCGGTACGTTGCCGCGTACGGCCTGCGAGTACGGGCAGACCGCGTCGGCCCGGTGCAGCAGGGGCTGGAGGTCGGCCGCCCGCCAGCCGGGCAGGCCGACGGTGAGCGTCACCGCGAGGCCGTAGCCCGCGGGCGTGTCCGTGGTGCCGAGCTGCACCTCGCAGGCCACGCGTGCGGCGGAGGCGTCCGCCCCGAACTCGGCGGCGACCTCCGCGAGGGCGGAGGTGAAGCAGGCGGCGAAACCGGCCGCGAACAGCTGCTCGGGGTTGGTGGTACCGGGCACCTTCTTGCGCGGCGGGGCGAGGCGGACGTCCAGACGTCCGTCGTCCGTGCGGACGGATCCGGTGCGGCCCCCGGCGGCGTGCGCGGTCGTCCGGTACAGGCTGCGGGTGAGTGGCACGGTCATCGTGTTCGGCCCATCTTGCTCGACGAGGACGCTGCCCGGGTGCGGACAGCGGTCGGCGCTGCTCGTGCAGCACCTCGCGCGTCGTCGTGCGTAACCGGGTACGGCGCATCTCGTCCGGGGCCCAGGACCGGCCGCCGGACAATCTAGCAACGCGGGCCGTCGCCCGGGGCGTGCCCCGCGGTGAAGTTCCTCACCCGGTGCCGGTCCGGCTGCCGGCACGGGCCGTGCCGGGCGGCAGGGCAGGGGTGGGCGGGTGCGTCGCGGCCACGGGCCGCTTCCTACACTCGGCCCGTGGACGCGATGAGATGTACCTACTGCGGTGGCGTCGGCCTGGAGCCGGGTTTCGTCGAGGACGCCGGGGAGGGGGCCCGGGGGTACGCACGCTGGATCGCCGGGCCGCTGGAACGCGGCCTGTTCGGCGGTGCCAGGCGGCTGGGCAGGCCCCGGCGGCGCATCGAGGCGTACCGCTGCCCGCACTGCGCCCACCTGGAGCTCTTCGCGACCGAATCCGTCTGACGGCCGGCCGCCGGGCCGCGGTGGTCCCGCCCCGGCTCGGCCCGGCCGGCCCCGGATCCCGGCCTACGACGTGACCAACCGCGAGATGCTGGAGGGCGCCCGCGGTCTCGCGGAGAACCCCGAGACCGGGCGCCCCGAGGACTTCGCCGCGCGGGTCCTCGACATCGTCGCGGCGCAGGGACCCACACCGCTGCGGATCCCGGTCGGCGACGACGCGTACGGCTACCTGGACCTGGCCGAGCAGGCCTCCCGCGAGGAGTTGGCCGCTGCCCGGATCCTCACGCAGGGCCCGCCCCGCCGCCGGCCTGACGGTCACCGCGCGTGGTGCTGGACGCCCCGCTGTCCCGGTACCCGTGCCGACCGGGGAGCGCCCGAGCGGCGGTGGTCGGCACGCTGTCGGCGGCCCGGGAAGGGGTTGCGCCGTACGTTGGCGCTGGGGGCCGCGATCAGCAGGCCGACAATTACCAGGACCGCGACGAGGATGAGCACGGTAACGAGGTTCATGTTCCTGCCTTCCGTCGGTAATTGACTGCCTGTTACTACATCTTGTTACCGAAAACCGGGCCGGTAAACACAGAGGGTTACTGAATGCGCAGCCGTAGTTCATGAGCAATATTCGGCGGAGGCGGTCCGGCGCCACCGGGTAGCATCCCGGGATGCCGAAGACGATCAAGATGCTGAGCCCGGAGGCCGGGCGGACCGACACCGCGGGGCTGCGTGGGTGCGACGCGGACGCCCTCGTGAAGTGCGTGGCCGACACGGCGCAGCCGTGGTGGCGCCGTCGAGCCTGCGTCGAGGCGCTGGACGGACGGGTGCCGGAGCGGCGCGTGGCCGACTTGATCGTGCGTGTCCAGGACACCGGTGATGTGAGCGAAGTGCGCATCGCGCTGCTGAAACTGCTCGCGGACCGCCCTGAGCTGCTGCCCTGGCTGCGGCACGAGGACCGGCAGCAGGACAGCTCGTACGGCATGGCCGAGGCGGTCCTGGGGGCCCGTGGCGCGCTGGGAGACCTTACGGCGGCGGGCGCCCTGGCGGCGCTCGCCTTCAGCCCGTGGCGCCACCGGCGGGAGATCGGCGAGACGGCGCTCGACCGACTGGCCGCCCGGTACGGGGCCGAGGCGGTGCTGGCCGGACTCGACGAGAGCCGCCCCGAGGACCGCTCCACCGGCGTCCGTCTGCGCCACCACGCAGGCGAGGACGTCACCGCCGCACTCGCGGACCCCGACCGCACCGTCGCGTACCGCGCCCAGGAGTTCCTGGCCGACCCCGAACGGCTGCGCGGCTACCTCGACGGGGCGCCGACCGAGGAGGCGAAGCTGTGGGCCGTGTACGCGCTGTACCGGATGACAGATGACGTCGCGGAGACCCGGCGGCTGTACGCGGAGTCGGGCCGGCCCCGCGTCGAGGTGGACGGGCTGGACGAGGAGTTGCGTGCGGCGATCGTCCACGAGTACGGGCAGTGGTGCCAGGAGGGCAGCGATCCGCGGTGGCGGATCGAGGCCCTGTGCGCGGAGCCGCCGTCGCCTTCCGACCCGGCCGAGCGGCTGCTGCGGGCCACGGCCGCGCTCACCGCCGCGGGCCTCGCGCCCGAGCCGCCGGTCTCCTGCGGGGAGGCCAACCAGCAGGGGGACGGTACGTACGACGTGATCGGCTACGGCGCGGGCGACGGCGAGGTGCGGATCAGCACGCTCGGACGGTTCGCCGCCGACTGGAACGAGGATCCGGACGTGCGCCGCGCCCTCGAATCGGCCGGGTTCCGCTGGATCGACGAAGCCGTCGGCTCGATCCGGGTTGCCGGCCTGGAGGTGTACTACTTCGGCGCCCGCGCCCCGTTGGACGTCCGCACCCTGCTGTTCTACTGGCAGGACTGAACCTCCTTCGCGGCGGCAGGCGCCCTGCCGCAACGGTTGCGTTCCGCTCTACGATCGCCACTCCGCGTACGAGGGGGCTGGTATGGGGGCAGGCGGGGCATCGTCGCAGCGGGCGCAGGACGCGCGGCGGCAGGAGCGGTTACTCCGGGAGCAGTGGCAGGCCGGCCGCCGGCAGGCCCTGCGGTGGGAGGCGGTCGGCGAGGGCGAACAGCGGGTCCTCGCGCAGCTGTTGGTACTGACCGCGCGCGGCTGGCGGTTGCTCGTCCACCGCCAATGGTCCCGGACGCGGACCGCCGACGCGGACATGCTGCTGGTGGGGACCGGCGGTGTCTTCGTCATCCACGTCACGGCCGACGGCGAGCCGGGGGAGGGACGGGCGGCCGGGCTGCTCGCCGCCACCAGGGCTGCCGAGAGCGCGGTGGCGTCCCTGGGAATGTCACCGGTGGCGGTCCAGCCGCTCATGGTGTTCGCCGGGCAGCGCCGCGACGCGAGCCTCGGCCGGATACGGCTCCTGGGCGAACACGAGATCGGCCCCGTGCTCCTGTCGCAGCGGCACAGGCTGCGGGCGGAGTCGGTCCGGGCGATCGCCGATCATCTGGAGCGGGTGTTCCCGCACTATCGGGGGTCCGCGGTCGACCAGGAGCTGCCGCCGCCGCCCGAGAGCCGGAGACAGAGCTCCCCGGACGGGCTGTTCGACCTGGAAGGGCTGCGCGGTGCGGCCCTGGAGGGGGCCCTCCGGGTGCGTCTCCTGCACGCGCTCGTCGGCGATGTGCCCAACGGTCTGCTGCTCGTCGGCGACGGCCAGCAGACGGTGTACCCGGGTGGCTTCCGCCTCACCGATGCGGGCATCGACATCCGCGGCGACCGCGGGCAGGTGCTGCGCACCAACTACCGCAACAGCAAGCAGATCCTGGACGCAGCCCTCACCGTCGTGGCCGACGACGCCTTCGAGGACCTCGACGGCGAGCGCACCCCCGGCCGCCGCGACGTCGACCTCACCTACCACGACGGGGACGTCGTACGCGTCACCCGGCCCACGGTGGACGCCCACGACGGGGAACTCCTGGACGCCCTGCGTGCCCTGCCCGACGGCGCGCTCGCCGACACCGCCCTGCTGTGCCCCTCCCTGCGCGCCGTCGGCCACTACCAGCGGTTGCTCACCCAGGCGGGGCTCCCGGTGTGCCAGTTGGAGCACTACGACGGCCGTGCGGTCGACGCGGTGAAGCTGGGCACCTATCGCAGGGCCAAGGGCCTGGAGTTCAAGAACGTCTTCCTGCCCCGGCACGACGCGGTGATCGCGACCGGGACGCCGGCCGGGACGGCGGGTGGTACGCAGACGCCGCAGACGGCCCGGGAGCGTGAGGAACTCCTGCGCAGCAGGCTCTTCGTGGCGATGACCCGGGCCCGTGACCTGCTCTGGCTCGGCAGCGTCCCTTCCTAGCGGGCGGGCAGGCGCGTTGCCAGGGTGCACCGCGTCCTGGTTGGCCGGACGCGCGGTGCCCAGACTCGGTCGGGCGGAGTCATCCGCTTCGAACGAGGAGCAGAGCAGGTATGAGGAACGAAGCCAAGGTCGTGGCCATCACCGGAGCCAGCAGCGGGATCGGGGAGGAGACGGCCCGGCGGCTCGCTGCCGACGGCCACCGGTTGTTGCTGGGCGCGCGGCGCACCGATCGGCTCGATGCGCTGGGCCGGGAGATCAGCGAGGCAGGTGGTACCGCGGTCTTCCGGCGGTTGGACGTCACCGACGCCGCCGATGTACGCGCCTTCGTGGCCGCCGCCCGGGAGCACTACGGCCGCTTGGACGTGCTGATCAACAACGCCGGCGTGATGCCGCTCTCGCCGCTGGGCGCGCTGAAGGTCGACGAGTGGGACCGGATGATCGACGTGAACGTACGGGGCGTGCTGCACGGGATCGCCGCCGCCCTGCCCGTGATGCGCGCCCAGGGCGGCGGACACGTCGTGAACGTGGCCTCCGTCGGCGCGTACGAGGTGTCGCCCACCGCGGCCGTCTACTGCGCCACCAAGTACGCCGTCCGCGCGATCACCGAAGGGCTGCGCCAGGAGTCGGACGGCTCCGTCCGGGTCACTCTGGTCTCTCCGGGCGTGACCGAGTCCGAATTGGCCGAAGGGATCTCCGATCCTGTCGCCAGGGAGGCCATGAAGGCGTACCGGGCCGTGGCGCTGCCGGCGTCCGCCATCGCAGGGGCCATTGCCTATGCCGTGGCCCAGCCGGCCGGGGTCGACGTCAACGAGATCGTCGTCCGTCCTGCTGCGAGTGCGCAGTGAGCGCCGGGACGCACGAGGACCTGCTGCGCCGCCTGCGGGTCCTGGAGGACAAGGAAGCGCTGCGGCGGCTCATGATCCGCGGTTGGCGGGCGCTGGACCGCAAGGACTGGCGGACCTGGATCGAGTGCTGGGCCGAGGACGCGGTGCTGGACTTCGGGCCGTGGGGAGAGATACAGGGGAGGGAGGCGGTCCGGGCGAAGGTGGAGCAGGCGGAGGCGCACTTCCCGAGCATTCAGCACCACATTCTGAACATGGACTTCCAGGTGGAGGGTGACCGGGCGACGGGCATCGGGTACATGTGGTTCGTCGCCGTGACCGGGAGTGGGCAGACCTCTTCTCCCTACTCCATGGGCGGTCCGTACGACTGGGAGTTCCGCCGCGGTTCCGAGGGCGGCTGGCTCCTCGTCCGCCAGAGGCTGGGCGTCTGGTGGACCGACGGGGAGGAGAGGCCGGCGGGCCTCGGCTAGCCCCCCCGCCCTCGCCGACGGGAAGTCCGTCGGCGAGGGCGGGGAGTCGGAGAGTCAGGGCGTTGCCGGGCGGGCGCTGCGGGCGTCGCCGAAGTCCCACAGGCAGACCACGGAACTGAGAAGGCGGGAAGGCGGGATGAAGGGATCAGCCCGTCCTGGGCAGGGTGGCGTCCTCGCCGGGCGGCGCCGCCGGAGCGGGCGTCGGGCCCTGCGCGGTCAGGGATGCGCTGTAGGGGCCGGTGGCAGGCTCGGCGCGGGTCGGGCGCGGTTCCAGCGGCGGCCGCTTGGGCCGGGGCGGCCGGGGTCCGCGCGGGGCGGGGATGCCCGGCAGCAGGCCCTCGTCCGCGGCCGGCCAGCCGCTCTGCCCGGCGATGGCCCGCAGGATGCCAGCCTCGCGGACGATGACACCACGGTACTTGGTGGCCACCGCGCCGGCGGCGCGCAGACTGCGCAGGGCGCGCTGCACGCTGGCGTCGGAGATCCCGGCGAGGGCGGCGAGGTCCGCGTGGCTCAGCGGTACGTCGATCCGCAGTCCCTCCGGGACGGTGCGCGCGTAGCTGCGTACCAGGTTGTCCAGGGTGCGGGCGAGGCGGACCGTGGCGGTCCCGCTGCTGGAGTCGATGCGATGGCGCGTGGCCCCGCGGAGCTTGCCCGCCACCGACCGCTGCACGACTTCCGCCGCGGTCGGGCTCTCCCGTAAGAAGGAGCGGAAGGCGGCGGCGGTCAGGATCCGGGTGACGGTGGGTCGGACCGCGACCACCGTGGCGGACCGCGGCTGGCCGTCCAGCGCGGAGATCTCGCCGACGAGTTCGCCGTGCACGCGCAGGGCCAGCAGCACGGTGGCGCCGTCCTCGGCGCCGCCGAAGACCTTCACGCAGCCCGAGGCGATCAGCAGGGCCGTCGTCTCGGGGCCTCCTTCCCGTATGAGGACCTCCCCGACGCCGTACGAGACGACCCGGCCGAGGCCGATCAGCGTCTCGCGGTCGTCGGCCGCCAGATTGGCCATGAGTGTGCCCTGCGGCCAACGACTCACTGCCGTCGTGTGGTTCCTGGAACTGGACTGGGTGTGCGTGCGCATGGGAGCCCCCCTCGGCTTTCACGCCCGCTCGTGCACGGGGCGGTGCCAGTGCGAGGAACTTAGCGCACGCGGAAGTTGTCCGGGGATGAGATGGACAGACCGGATCAGGCGACGAAACGGGCGGGTGGAGCGAGACATTCCCCATCTGCACCACAGGCTGCGGCCCGCCCCAACTTGCCTACTGACCAGTCATGTTGTGATGACCTCGGCATTTCCGAACGGCCGGGACCCGCGCGGCCCCGGGGCGGGCGGCGCGTGCACCCGCATTCCCTCACCTGACCGGTTCCTGACGGCCGCCCCGCGCCACGATGGGGCTCCCGGCGAGGACGCGCCGGGCCAGGGAGCGGGACGACGTCACCCAGGGGGAGTCGTGGCCAACGGCAGGAGCACCGCCCGTGCGGGGCGAGGGGAGCGGGAGTGGTCGCTCGCCGTCGACTTCGGCACCTGTTTCACGACGGCAGCCATGTTGGGGGACGAGGATGCCGCGGGTGCCGTCGGACCCCGCTCCCTGGAAATCGAGAACAGCCGTTGCCTGCCGGCCCTGGTCTGCCTGGACGACAGCGGCGCCCTGCTGACCGGCCGGGCCGCTCAGCAGCGCGCGGTGCACCATCCCGACCAGGCGGAACGCGCCCCCAAGCGGGCTCTGGCCCGGCAGCCGGCGGTGCTGCTGGGCGGCCGCTCCCTCCCCGCCGCGGAACTGGCCGCCGCGGTCCTGCGTCGCGTGTACGCCGAGGCCCGCGCCGCGCACGAGGGCCGCGCGCCCGCCCGTACCGTCCTCACCCACCCCGCCCGCTGGGGCACGGCCGAACGCGGCAGGCTCGCCGAGGCCGCCGCCCTCGCAGGCATCGCCGACCCCGGCTTCCTGCCCGAACCGGTGGCGGCGGCGCTGCACCACGGCCAGGTCCACGCGGTGCCCGAGGGCGGCGCCGTGGCCGTCTACGACCTCGGCGGCGGCACCTTCGACACCGCGGTGCTGCGCCGCACCGCCGAGGGGTTCGTCGCCGTCGCCATCGGCGGTGACCCCTACCTCGGCGGCGAGGACCTCGACGAGTGCCTGCGCGACCTCCTCGCCGAACGGGCCGCCGACCGCGACCCCGACCCCTGGCACGCCCTCTGGGACGACCCCGGGCCGCCCGCCGCGGCCCGGCGCGCAGCGCTCGGCAGGGAGTTGACGGCCGCGCGGGAAGCCCTCTCGCAGACCGGCTCGGTGGACCTCGCCGTGCCCGGCTACCCGCAGCCCTTCCTGATCCGGGCGCACGAGTACCGCGCCGCCGCCGAGCCCCTGCTCACCCGTAGCTACGAGCTGCTGGCGGCCACCATCGCGGACGCCGGGCTCGACGCGGCGGACGTGCACGAGATCGTCCTGACCGGCGGGGCCAGCCGCACCCCGCGGGTGTCCGACCTGATCGCCGAGCGGACCGGGCGGCTGCCGCTGCTCACCGCCGACCCCAAGTCCGCCGTCGTCCTCGGCGCCCTGGCCGTCCTGCCGCCGACGCGGCCGCCCGGATCCCCGGAGGCGGCGCAGCCACCGGATACGGACGGTGCGGCGGCCCCGGGCGGGCGCGTCCGGCGCTATCTGAACCCGGACGGGGACCTGGGATTCCGCTTCACCCCGCACCGCTGACACCCGCAGCCCTGTCACCTGCTGTCCCCACGACGCCGAGGGAGCCCGATGGACATCGTCATGCTGGGCCACAGCGCCGCAGGCAAGACCACCTACGTCTCACTCATGTACGCCGCGATGCGCGACGGCATCCAGGGCTTCAGCCTGCGCACGGACGACCTGCACGTCCACGGCGCGCTGACCTCCGCCGCCGAGTCCGTGCTGCGCGGCCGCTACCCCGGCATGAGCAGCAGGCGCCAGGTCTTCGAGTTCGTGCTGCAGTACCAGGGCCGCGACGTGCTGCCCTTCCGCTGGCGCGACTACCGCGGTGGTGCCCTGACGGAACGCCAGGCCGACAGCCAGCAGGCCGGGCAGCTCCAGCAGGACCTCGTCGCGGCCCAGGGCATCGTCGTGTTCGTCGACGCCCACCAGCTCCTGCATGACAGCGCGTCCCACCGCTACACGCGCCGGATGACCGTCCTGGTCCAGCGGGCGCTGGAGGCCCGCGGCGACCAGCTCACCCCGCTCGTCCTCGCGTTCACCAAGAGCGACCTGCTCGACCTGGGGCGGCCGGGACTGATGGAGCGGCTCGTCGAGCCCTTCGACGCCCTGATCGCAGGAGTTGCCCGGACCCAGCACCTGCGCGGCGCCGTGGCACTGGTGGCCTGCGGGCCCGAACCGGTCAACGTGGCCGTCCCGGTGCTGTGGAGCCTGCACTACGGGATCGTCGGCCGGGGGCTGGCGCTGCACTCCTCCTTCGAGGACTCCCTCGCCTCCGCGCGGCGCGCGGCCGCCAACGACACCGCCTGGGACCGGATCTCCAGCTGGTGGAAGGAGGAGAGCTCCTGGGCCGAGATCAGCGCCCGTCACGAACGCGCCGCACAGGCCGAGTACGAGCAACTGGAACCCCTCTTCGAACCGGCCGAACGCCTCGCCGGCCTGCTGGAGGGCGTCCCCTGCTTCTGAGCCCGCTGCCGCGAAACCCCGCGCCACCGAAACGGGAGAACTCCACGCATGAGCGACCACCGGATCACCCTGACCATGCTGGGTGCCCCAGGCTCCGGCAAGACCACCTACCTGCACGGCATGTACGCCACGCTCTCGATGGGCCTGCGCGGCTACTTCATGTACGCCACCGACCCGGACACCGACCTCGACCTCGCCGAGGCCTGGGAGAAGCTGTGCGCGGACGGCAGACTGCCGGCGCCGAACAACGAGGACCCGATCGACTACGAGTTCGTCCTGCGGCACGGTGTGACCTCGCTGGTCGACTTCGACTGCCAGGACTTCCGCGGCGGGGCGGCCACCGAGCGCGGCGGCGACGGCGCCCCCGCCGACATCCCCGCCCTGGCCGAACGCCTGGAGCGCTCCGACAGCATCTTCCTCGTCCTGGACGGGCAGCACGTGGGCCGCTGGGTCGCCGACGACACCCCGGCCCACCTCAACCCCGCCGCCGACCCGATGAAGATCGCCCGGTTCTCCCGGGCCATCTCCAACCTCTGCGACCGGCGGCGGCAGCGGGGCGAGCCCTCGCCCTCGATCGTCGTGCTGGTCACCAAGGCCGACCTGCTGGGGGCGATCTCCGGACTGCCCACCCACGAGGCACTGGAGAAGACCGCGCGCAACCTCTCCAAGCTGGTCAAGGTAATCGACGCCGAAGGCGTCACGGCGATGCTCTGCCCCGTCCAGCTCGGCAGCTTCGGCGGCGCCTCGCCCGTCACGGTGGACCCGGCGCTCGTGGACCCGCAGAACCTGCACCACCCCATGATCTTCGCCCTGCTGCACTACCTCGACGAGGGCATCGTCCGCCACGGCGAGGAGCACGTGCGCGCCGTCGAGCGGCAGCTCGACGAACAGGGGCAGGAACTGGCCGGACTGCGCAGCGGCGGCAGGATCCGCAACTACTTCAAGAAGGGCGAGATCAACCGGATGGACGCCGAGATCGCCGCGGGACGCGAACTGCACGGTGAGGCGCAGGCGAGGGTCACAGCCGCCCGCGTCCGGGCCGAGCAACTCGTCGAGGAACTGCGGTACATGCCCATCTACCGCTCCGGCAAGCTCCAGATCGGCTGACGGCGATGGCCACGGAGCACACCGGACGGCACGCCCGCCCCGGCCCGCGGCCGGGCGGCGGCTGGTCGGCCGTCGTCTACGGCCGTACGTACCGGATCGACCGCTGGTGGCGCGCGCTGCCCGACGGGGCGACACCCGGGGGACCGCTCGGCCGTGCGGTCCTCGCCGTGGTCGCCGGCGGTACGCGGCTCGACGTCGCGCCCCGCTTCGTCCTGCAGCGGGGCCTGCACGGCGTGCTGGTCGGCGGCGCCTGCCAGGTGCCGCTGCTGGGCCCGGACATGGCGCACGACGAGCACGGAAGGCCGCTGTACGGGTTCGTCGGCTGGCACCATCCGGACCGGGCGGCCGCCCACGGCCTGCCGGGCCTCGGCGAACTGGAGGCCTCCTTCCTGCACTGGGCGGGCCCCACCTACCGGGCCTGGGCCGCCCCGGCCTGGGACGTCGCCCTCGCAGCGGACGCGGAGACGCTCACCAGCACCGCGGCGGCCGCTCCCTGGGCGGTGCGCGAGCGGCCGGCGGACCCCGCCGCGGCGCGCTACTGGCCGGAGGCCCACCCCGCGGACGTCCACCTGCTGCCGGCGGGGCAGGCGCACGGCCTGTGGGACGCCGCGCTCGCCGCCGGGCCGACGGCGGACTGCCTGCTGACCGCCGGCTGGCAGCTGTCGCGAGACGCTCGCGAGCCGGGGCTCACGCACGCCTGCTGCGCGGACGTCACCGAGTACCGCCGTACGCCGCGCACAGCTCCTCCGGCCCCGGCCCGCGCCCCTGCTCAGGCGCCGGCTGCGGCCCCCGAGCCGGCCCCGAAGCCGGCCCCGAAGCCGATACGGAAGCCGGTGCCGGAGCCGGAGCGACAGCCGGAGCGCCGCACCCGGGAGGAGGCCAGGAAGGGCTTCTGGGCACGGGCGAGCGAGGTGTGGCGGTCCGTCGGCGAGGCCGACCGCCCGGACGGCCGGCCGCCGGCCCCGCGCCCCCGGCCCGCGCCGCAGCGCCGTACCTCCCGCCGTCCCACGGAAACCGAGTCGTACCTGACGGGCAGCGCGGCGTACGAGCCGGAGCCGTCGGGCCCGGGACTGCTCGGCCGCAGCCGTGAGGTGGCCGCCGAACAGGCCTCGTTCGAAGGCTACTTCGGCGCCTTCGGCACCCCCGGCGCAGAGGCCGGAGCCCCACCCGCCGCCGGCTCGGCTGCCGGTTCCGCTCCGGCTTCGGCCTCCGGTGAGGTTCCCGGCCCCCGTACCGGCCCCGGCTCGGCCTCCACCGCCGAGGGCCGGGGCGCCGGTCGTCCCGGCGCGGCACCCGCCCCCGGCGGGCCGGTGGGCCACGACGCCGGCACGGGCACGCCTTCGGGCCCGGGCGGTCCGGCCGGGGCGTGGGGTGCCCTCGCCCCCGATACCGGCCACGGCCCCGGCGCAACCGCTGCCGCGGTCGAACCCGGTTCCGACCCCGACGCCGGTTCCGACTCCGACTCCGACCCTGACCCCGGTTCCGTCCCCGTTCCCGACCCCGACCCCGACCCGTACCGCTCCCACCCAGGAGGGTCCGCATGACCGACAACCGCAACGCCCACCCCCGCGCCGCGGAGGTGCTGCGCCTCGTCGGGGACGCGGCCGTCCTCCTCGACCGCGCCGCCCGCTCCGACGCCGCGTTCGGCCCCCACGGCTCGTCGCCCGACGGCGCGCCGGTCTCCCCGGAGTTGGCTGCTGCCGTCCGCGCCGAGGCGGCCCGCATCCGGTCCGGCGCCGCCTCCCTCGTCGTCGTCGGCGAGAAGAAGCGCGGCAAGAGCTCCCTGATCAACGCCCTGATCGGGCACCGGGACCTGCTGCCCGTGGAGGTCGACGTCGCCACCGGCGTCCACCTCGTCGTCCGGCACGCCGACCGGCCCACCGCCGTCGCCCACCTGACCGGTGACTCCGCCCCGGTCTCCATCGATCCGGCCGACATCGCCCAGTACGCCGCCGTCGACCCCGTCACCCAGACGGCCCGACGCGACGACGTCCACCACGTCGAGGTCGGGGTCCCCGCACCCCTGCTCGCGTCCGGGCTGACCCTCGTGGACACCCCCGGCGTCGGCGGGCTCGTCTCCGGCCACGCCCGGATCACCATGGCGACCCTCTCCCAGGCCGACGCCCTGGTCTTCGTCGTCAACGGCTCCAGCGAGCTGACCGCGTCCGAACTCCGCTTCCTGGAGCAGGCCACCGAGCGAATCGCCGAAGTGGTCTTCGTCCTGACCCAGACCGACAAGTACCGGGAGTGGCCGGCCGTACTGGAACGCAACCGCGCGCTCCTCGCCGAGCACGCCCCCCGCTACGCCGCGGCCTCCTGGTTCCCGGTCAGCAGCCGCGCCAAGGAGGACGCGGACGCGGCGGCCGCCGCCGGTGACCGGGAGACCGCCGAGCGTCGCCTGGAGGCCAGCGGCTTCGGCCCGCTGACCGAGGCGCTGGCCGGACGGATCGCCGCGGAGGCCGCCGGGCTACGCCTCGCCAACGCCCTCCACGTCACGCTCTCCGTACTCGCCCCGCTCGCCTCCGTGCAGGAACGCCGGCTGCGCTCCCTCGCCCAGGACCCCACACTGCAGGACGAGGTACGCGGCCATCGGGACGCCCTGCGCGCCCTCCAGCGCTCCGACGCCACCTGGCGCGGCAACCTCCGCCAGGCGGCCCGGGAACTGGAACGCCGGCTCCGCGTCGGCTTCCAGCGCAACGTCAACGACCTGCGCCAGCTCGCCGAGGAGAAGATCGCCGCGTCCTCCGGCCCCGACCTGGCCACCGAACTGCCCCGGGACCTCGAGGCAGGCGTCGAGGCCATCTGGCTGGACCTGGACACCGCCACCCGGGACGGCGTCGCCCGGCTCGTCGCCCTCATGGAGCACCAGTGCCGGCTGGACGCCGGTCCGGCCGTAGCCGAACTCGCCCTCGCCCGCCCCGAACGGCTGGACGCGCTCCCCACTCTGGTCAGCACCGGCCACGACAACAGCGGCGCCCTCGCCCTCGTCGAGCGGGTCATGCCCGCCTGGGGCGCGGGCGGCCTCGCGGCCACCGTGACGGCGCTGGCCACCGGGGGCGTCCTGCTGCCGCTCGCCGCCGGGTTCGGCATGATCGCGCTGCTCTCCAACCGCCGCAAGCGGCGCACCGACCTCGGCCGGGTGCGCGGCGACGCGATGCGTTACGCACATCGCATGGTGGCCGAACTCACCACCGAGATCCCTCCGGAGATCACCCGCACGGTCGACGACGTCAGCGAACGCATCACCGCCCGTATCACCGACCAGGTGTCCGCCCAGCGTGCGCTCCTGGAGGCCGAACTGGAGGAGCTCCAGCACAACCTCGCGGCCGGCCGGGAGCAGCTCGCCAAGGAGCGCGAGCAGGCCCGGCGCCGCTCGGCCGCCCTGGGCGAGCTGATCACCCGTGGCCGGGACCTCGCCGCTGCGATCGGACACCCGGCGGCTGCCGCGGCCGCCGATGCCGCCGAGGCCGAGGGGATCGTCGAGCCGGTGCCGGTGCCGGTGCCGGTGTCGGTGTCGGCGCCGGAGACCGCGTGATCGTCGGCGGCCCCACCGGCCCCACCGGCCCCACCGGCCCCACCGGCCCCACCGGCTCCACCGGCCCCGTTGCCCGGGGCGGGCCCGCCGGCGACCGGGCCGCGGGCGCTCCCGCCTCCGCCGCGGCGGGGCCCGGAGGCGAGGCGTGCGGGCGCGTCCACGCCATGTGCCGCGCCGCCGTCCCGCATCTGCGGCCCGGCAGCCCCCGCTCCGGCGTCCCGGCGCCGGCCGCATCCGTACGGCCTGCTCCGCCCGGGGCTTTCGCGCGGGCGGCCTCATGACCGCCCGCCGTGCCGGCCCCACCGGTCCCGCGGCGGTGTCCGCGGGCGAGTTGTGCGGGCGCGTCGACGCGCTGTGCCGGGCCGCAGCCCCGCACCTGCCGCCCGGTGGGCCGGTCGCCGCCGTCCTGGCCTCCGTACGGCTGCGCCTGGCCGAACCCGGACTGCGCATCGCCGTCGGCGGCCGTATGAACGCAGGGAAGTCGACCCTCGTCAACGCCCTGCTCGGCCGCCGACTGGCCGCCACCGGGGCCACCGAATGCACCACGCTCGTCGCATGGTTCCGCAGCGGTGTCCAGAACCGTCTGGAGGTACGCCGCACCGACGGCCGCCGCTACCACGTGCCCGGCCGCCCCGGCGGCGGGATCCCCCGGGACGTGGCGATGCTCGGCTCGGCGCGCGAGGAGATCGAGGAGGTCGTCGTCGAGACCGCAGACGGCCGGGACCCGAGCCGCCCGTGGACGCTGGTGGACACCCCGGGCATGGACACCCTCAGCGGACTCGACGGCATCGCGCTGCGGGCGCTCGGCGCCGCCGACGCACTGCTGTACGTCATGCCGCATCCCGGAGCCGGGGACGCGGAGGCGCTGGAGGCACTGCGCCGCCAGGCCCACGACCGGATGACCGCCCTCAACGTCGTCGGGGTCCTCAGCCGCATCGACGAACTCGGCGACGGCACCGGCGACCCCTGGCCCCGGGCCCGCCGCGTCGCCGCCACCTACACGGCCCGGCTGACCGGCCTGCTGTCCGGCGTCGTGCCCGTGGCGGGACTGCTGGCGCAGACGGCGCTGGGCGAGGAGTTCACCGAGACCGACGCCGCCCTGCTCGGGCGGCTCGCGACCGCGCCGCGCGACGACCTGGACCGGGCGCTGTACTCCCCGCAGGAGTTCCTGCGCTGGCCGGACGGCCCCCTCGACGCGCCCGAGCGGACCCGGGTCCTGGACCTCCTGGGCTGCTACGGCATCCGTGCGGCCGTGGACGCCGTACCCACCCTGGCCGGCCGCGGCGCCCGGCCCCTGCTGGCGGCGCTGCGGGAGGCTTCGGGCATCGACGCACTCCTGGACGAGATCCGGCGGCGCTTCGCCGCGGCCGCCGACCGGTTGCGTGCCGCCGCCGCGCTCGGGCTGCTCGACGAGGCCGCGCGCACCGCGCTCGCCGACGACGCACTGGGCCCGGCGGCCCGCCGCGCCCTCGACGACCTACTGGCCGGGGTCGCAGCCCTGCGCTGCCACCCGTTGCTGCGCCAGACCGAACTGGCCCCGGCACTGGCCGACTTCGCCGCCGGACGGCTCCGGCTCTCCGAGCCGGACACCGAAGCCCTGCTCCGCCTGGCCACCGGCACCACGACGGCCGCCTGCCTCGGCCTGCCGGAACCGGCCCCCGGCGCGACGGCATCGGCGTCCGTGCACGCGGCCCGTACGGCGGCCGAGGCGGCGGCCCGGTGGCGTCAGCTGGAATCGGCGCCGTCACGGGTCCTGCAACGCCATGCCCGGACGGCCCGCGAGCTGTGCGAGGAGCTCTACTTCAGGGCCGCCTCCCCCTGATCCTCACCACCGGGCATGGCCGTGGTCGTCGTCCCAGTCCGCCACGGGATGCGGGTCGGGCTCGTGGCCGTCCTCGCCGCGCACGTAGTCGCCGACCGAGGTGTAGCCGGTCCCGTCGGCCGACTCGATCACCTCGCCCTCGGTGAGGTGCCCCTCGTCCCAGGTCTGCTCGCCGTCGTGGCCCTCGTGGCCCTCGTGGCCCTCGTGGCTCATGTCCGCCGCCTCCTCGCCGATCCGGTGGACGTGCGCGTCCCGTTGGTCGTGCTGGTCGTGCGAGTCGGTGGAATGGCCCTCGGGGTCACTCTGGTGCTGTGCCCTGACCAGGATGTACGTCCCGGACACGCCGAGGGCCGCGCCGCCCGCCCGTACGCCGCGCCCCCGCCGCGCCGGAAGCGGGCCCGGCGGGGGCACCGCCACCCCGAGCGGAGCCGTACGGCCCCGGGGCAGCACACTGATCCACGCGTCGGAGGAGAACCGCTTTTCCGGGATGTCCACCCGCACCGGACGGAACGCCGAGCCGGTCAGACCGCCCGCCCCGGTCGCGAACGTGTCCGAGTACAGGTCGGCCGACACGATCAGCGCCATGTCACTGCCCGCCGACTCCGCCAGTGCCGTACGCAGTTCCGTGGAGTCCAGCAGCCGCGACGCCAGCTCCACCGACCAGGCGACGAAGCCCAGGGGTGCCTGCTGTACCGACCCCTGCGCGAGCGCGGCGCGCAGCCGGATCTGCTCGTCGGCCGCCGCCCGGGCGTTGAGCACGGGCAGCATGTCCCGAAGCCCCTGCACCAGCCCGGGCACGGCCTTCGCCTCGTCCACCCCGGCGGGCAGCAGGAGCAGCTGACCGTCACCACGGTCCTGCTGCGCGCACCCCTGCCAGCGGACTCCGCCCCGCTCACAGGCGTAGTCCAGCGCCTGCGCGAGGCCCTCCTGCACCCGCATCTGGGCCACATGGCTGCGCCCGCTGTACTTCTCGACATCCACGATCAGACACAGGCGGCGCTGTCTGCCGCCCTGTGAGTTCACCCCGCGGCCCGCCATCGGAATCCCCCCGCAATCGAGCGTCCGGCCCGCCCAGGCTAGCGCCACACCACGGCCCCGCGGAGCCCTTTCGGCAGTCCCCGACGCACCGCCCGCCCACGTCATGAGGCGGGGCAGTGCGGGGAACGCGCATGACGGACGGCCTGCGGGACACAAGCGCCCCGTGCTGAAGACAACACTGGTCGTCCTGTCCGTGTCGCTCGCGGCGGGCGCCGCCCTCGCCGCCCTGTTCCTGTCGCCCTGGTGGTGGGCCGCCGCCGGCCCGCTCCTGCTGCTCGCGTTCACTGCCGTCCACGACCTCACCCAGCGCCGCCACTCCCTCCTGCGCAACTACCCGCTGGCCGGGCACCTGCGCTACGCGCTCGAGGCGGTGCGGCCGGAGCTCCAGCAGTACTTCGTCGAGCGGAACACCGACGGCCGCCCCTTCGACCGCGACACCCGCAGCATCGTCTACGAACGGGCCAAGGGCACCGACTCCGCGGAACCGTTCGGCACCGAACAGGACCTCTACCTGCCCGGGAGCGAGTACCTCATGCCCTCCATGGCCCCCTGCCCGGTGCCCACCGGGCAGCCCCGGGTCCGAGTCGGCGGGCCCGATTGCACCCAGCCGTACGACATGGCCCTGCTCAACGTCTCGGCGATGAGCTTCGGCTCCCTCTCCGGCAACGCCGTACTCGCCCTCAACACCGGCGCCCGGCTCGGCGGCTTCGCCCACGACACGGGAGAGGGCGGACTGTCCGAGTACCACCTGCGCCCCGGCGGCGACCTCGTCTGGGAGATAGGCACCGGATACTTCGGGTGCCGCACCGAGGACGGCGACTTCGACGCACGGCAGTTCGCCGAGAAGGCCGCCCTCCCGCAGGTCAAGTGCGTGTCGCTGAAGATCAGCCAGGGCGCCAAGCCCGGCATCGGCGGCGTGCTTCCGGGGGCCAAGGTGAACGCCGAGATCGCAAGGGTGCGCGGAGTGCCGCAGGGCGAGACGGTCGTCTCACCGCCCCACCACCGGGTGTACTCCACACCGCGCGAGCTCGTCCGCTTCCTCGCCCGCATGCGGGAGCTCACCGGAGGCAAGCCCGTCGGGTTCAAGCTGTGCGTCGGCTCCCGGCGGGAGTTCCTCGCCGTGTGCAAGGCGATGCTGGAGGAGGACACGGCCCCCGACTTCATCGTCGTCGACGGGGCGGAGGGCGGTACCGGCGCGGCGCCGCTGGAGTTCGCCGATCTCGTCGGCCTCCCCCTGGGCGAAGGGCTCATGACGGTGCACGACGCGCTCGTCGGCACCGGGCTGCGCGAGCGCGTCACCATCGGGGCCTCCGGCAAGGTGGCCACCGGCGGAGACCTCGTACGACGGCTCGTCCAGGGAGCCGACTTCACCAACTCGGCCCGCGCGATGATGTTCGCGCTCGGCTGCATCCAGGCCCAGCGCTGCCACACCAACACCTGCCCCGTCGGCGTCGCCACGCAGGACCCGCGGCGCGCCCGCGCCCTCGACGTGGGCGACAAGTCCCAGCGCGTCCGCCGCTACCAGGAGGCGACGGTCGCGAGCGCCCAGCAGATCATGGCGGCCATGGGCGTGGCGCACCCGGGCGGGCTGCGCCCGCACATGCTGCTCCACCGGGTGGACCCGCACACCGTGCGCTCCTACGCGCAGCTCCACGAATGGCTCGCTCCCGGACAACTGCTCGCATCACCCCCCGAAGGCTGGGCAGGCGACTGGCAGGCGGCCGATCCCGACCGCTTCACCCGCTGAGACCGGACCGAGGGGTACTCCTGTGGCTCGCACCGTCGCCCATGTGATCGTCAACGCACTGGAGGAGCTGGGCGTCCAGCATGTCTTCGGTGTCGTCGGGGACGCCCTGAACCCGCTGACCGAGGCCATCCGCACCTCGGCCACCCTGACCTGGGTGGGCTGCCGGCACGAGGAGGCCGCGGCCTTCGCCGCCGGGGCCCAGGCCCAGCTCTCCGGCACCCTCGGGGTGTGCATGGGCACGGTGGGCCCCGGCTCCGTGCACCTGCTCAACGGCCTCTACGACGCGGCCAAGACCCGCGCGCCCGTCCTCGCCGTCTGCGGCCAGGTACCGCTCGCCGAGATCGGCAGCGACTACTTCCAGGAGGTCGACAACGACCTCCTCTTCCGCGACGTCGCCGTCCACCGGGCCACCGTCACCTCCCCGGACCAGATGCCGCGCATGATGGAGAGCGCCGTACGGGCCGCCGTGACGCAGGGCGGAGTGGCCGTCCTGACCGTCCCCGGCGACCTCGGCGACCGGGAGCTGAGCGAGGACAGGCCCGCGCGCTTCGCACTGGACCGCGCCGTCACCCGCCCCGACGACCCGGCCCTCGCCGAGGCCGCCGCCCTGCTGAACGCCGCCTCCCGGGTGACCCTGCTGGTCGGCGCCGGAGCGCGCGACGCCCGCACCGAGGTCCTGCGCACCGCCGAGCGGCTCGCCTCGCCCATGGTGCTCACGCTGAAGGCCAAGGAGGGCTTCGAGGACGACAACGCCTTCCAGGTCGGCCAGACCGGTCTGATCGGCAACCCCGCCGCGGCCCATGCCCTGGAGAGCGGGGACGTGCTCCTCATGCTCGGGACGGACTTCCCCTACCGGGAGTGGTACCCGCAGGACGTCAAGGTCGTCCAGATCGACAGCCGCGAGGACCACCTGGGCCGCCGGACCCCCGTGGACGTCGGCCTGGCCGGCGATGCCGGCGCCACCCTGCGCGCCCTGCTGCCGCTGCTGGAGCAGGTCGCCGACCGCGAGCACCTGGACGACGCCCGGGAACGGTTCGTCCACTGGCAGGAGGGCCAGCGGCGGCTGGCCGACCCCGCACACGACCGGCGGCGGACGGGCCGGGCCCGGGCCGCCCTGGACAATCCCGACCATCTGATCCGGCCCGAGGCGCTGGCCGCCGCCGTGGACGCCCACGCCGCCGACGACGCCGTCTTCACCTCCGACACCGGCATGGCCACCGTCTGGCTCTCCCGTCTCGTCACCATGCGCGGCTCCCGCCGGCTGATCGGCTCGTACAACCTCGGGTCGATGGCCAACGCGATGCCCCAGGCCATCGGGGCCCAGTTGTGGTCTCCCGAACGCCAGACCGTCGCCTTCTGCGGCGACGGGGGACTGAGCATGCTGCTCGGCGACCTGATGACGATCAAGACGTACGCCCTGCCCGTCAAGCTCGTCGTCTTCGACAACCACCGCCTGGGCATGGTCAAGCTGGAGCAGGAGCAGGTGGGCCTGCCCGAGTTCGGCACCGAACTCGACAACCCGGACTTCGCCGCGGTCGCCCGGGCCCTCGGTATCGAGGGCATCCGCGTCACCGACCCGGCGGACCTGGATGACGCCGTCCGCCAAGCCTTCTCGACGCCCGGGCCGGTCCTGCTCGACGTGCTGACGAACCCCGAGGAGGTGGCGGTCCCCGGCAGGCCGACCCTTGCCCAGGGCTGGGGGTTCGCCGTCGCCAAGATCAAGGAGATGCTCTGACGGTGCCCCGCGCCCGTCCCGCGCCCGTCCCGCGCCCGTCCCGTGGACGTGCCGGGTTCCCCCTGACCGTCACCCGTCCGCCACGTCCGGCGATGCACAGGGCGCGTCCGCGTGGGACGGTGCGGTGGGAGCCGACGACGATGACGGACATCCCGCACACAGGACCCGGCCGGTGCCCGTAGTCACACCGGCCGGGTCCTGTCACGCGGGTCCGGTCCGCAACGGTCCGCAATGGTCTGCAACGGTCCGAAAGCGTAGGCACGCCTTGACCCGGGAGTTCCTGATGTCCAGAGCGATCACCTTCTCCGAGTACGGCGCGCCCGAGGTGCTGCGCCTGACCGACGTCACCCCGCCGGAGCCCGGCCCGGGCCAGGTCCGGATCCGGGTGCGCGCCGCCTCCGTGAACCCGTTCGACATGAAGGTCCGCTCAGGTCGGATGGCCGATGCCGTCCCCGCCCGCTTTCCCGTGATCCTCGGTCTGGACGCGGCCGGGGTGGTCGATGCCGTGGGCGGGGGAGCCGGCGCGGCCGTCGGCGACGAGGTCCTCGGCTCCGCCGTCGGCGGCAGCTACAGCGAATACGCGCTGCTGGAGCGGCCGGTGGCCAAGCCCGATGCCCTGTCGTGGGAGGCCGCGGCCTCGCTGGTCACGGTCGGCCGGACCGCGTTCCGTGTCCTGGAGGAGCTGGGCGTGCGCGCGGGCCAGACCCTGCTCGT
>NZ_BMVL01000005.1:407074-579474 GCF_014650695.1 Streptomyces avidinii
TGGGCACGGTCGCCGCGCAGTTGGCCGTGGCCCGGGGCATCACCGTCGTCGGAACGGCCGCCGAGCACGACATCGAACGGGTGACCGCGCTGGGAGCCACGGCCGTCCGTTACGGCGACGGCTGGCCGGAGCGGGTGAAGGCCGCCACCCCTCAGGGGGTGGACTTCGTCCTCGACACCTCCGGCGCCGGCGTGCCGGCAGAATCCGTCGAGCTGACCGGTGACAGCGCACGCGTCCTGACCATCGCCGACATGGCGGCGGCGCAGCACGGCGTGCGCTTCAGCACCGGAAGCGGCGACCGGACCGGGGACGGCCTGCCGGAGCTGGTGGGGCTGGCGGCCGAGGGGAAGCTCTCGGTGCCGGTCTGGCGCACCTATCCGCTGGCGGAAGACGCGCAGGCCCACGCCGACCTGGAGGCCCGCCGCAACCGCGACAAGGCCGTCCTGCTGCCCTGAGCCGCGCCGGGAGAGATCCCGCCCGGCCCGTCCACGGCTCAGGACCGCCCGAGGGTGCGGTTCGCACCGGGGCCGGTCAGCACGGAGGATCCTGCATAGGCGAAGGTGTGTGCGGTTCGCGTCATGTGGAAAACGCTACGAGGGGCCACTGACAACGGCGTTCGCGAACGGCGTCGAAGCGTGCGCCGACGCCCTGTAGGGTCCGGCCATGGCCACGCACGAACGCGAGATCACCGCTCCCGTCGACCTGTGCCGCGCCGACGGAAGGATCGACCCGGGCGCGATCGGCTGGTCGCGCCGGCCGCTGCACCGCAGTCGGATATCCGGTTGGGGGCGGACGAAGCGGTGGGAGTACTGGTGCGTGACCACGCCGACCCACCTGGTGGCACTGACCGTGAGCGACCTCGACTACCTGGCCCTGAACTCGATCTACGTTCTGGAATTCGGTGCTGAGGTGCGGGAGTTCGAGCGCACCGCGCTCGTGCCCGGCGGATTCGGCGTCCGCCTCCCCGACACCGTCGCCGGAGCTCCGGAACCGGGGTCTGCGTCACTTGTGGTCGGACCGCCCCGGCCGGGGGCCGGATACGGATCGAGATCCGCGGCGAGGGCTCCGCCACCCGCCTGCGGGCGCGCTGCAGGGGTCCGCAGGGCCTCCCGTTGGAGGTGGACCTGCTCGTCGGGATGCCCGCCGGGCACGAGACCCTCTCGGTGGTGGTGCCCTGGGACGAACGCCGCTTCCAGTACACCTCCAAGCACACGGCCCGGCCCGCGTCCGGCACGGTGCGCATCGGCGGCGACGTGCTGGCGTTCGGCGAGGGTGCCTGGGGCACCCTCGACCACGGACGGGGCCGGTGGCCCCGCTCGGTCGCCTGGAACTGGGGCGCTGCCTCCGGCCGCACGGACGGCCGCACCGTCGGGCTGCAGTTCGGCGGCCGCTGGACGCGCGGCACCGGCGCGACGGAGAACGCGGTGTGCGTGGACGGCCGGATCAGCAAGATCGGCCAGGAGCTCCAGTGGCACTGGTCCCGCGGCGACCACCTGGCACCGTGGTCGATCCGCAGCCCTGAACCGGCGGGGGTGGACCTGGTGTTCACGCCGTTCCACAACCGGTCCACCCGCACCGACATCGGCCTCCTCGCCAACCGCACCGATCAGTGCTTCGGCCACTACACGGGCTCGATCCGCACGGACGACGGCGAGCGGATCGTGGTGGACCGGCTGCTGGGCTGGGCCGAGGACGTCCGCATGCGTTGGTAGCCCCGGCCACGTGCACCCGCGGCAGAGGTGGTCCGGGCGGGTGGGCTCGTGATCGAGCAGCGGATCCACGGCCTGCTCGCCGAAATCGACGTTCCGGCATCGGCGTGAGCGCCGCCGAGCGGCCGTGAGGGGTTCCGCCATTCTATTTCCAATCTGCGTTGTTCCTAGAATGGTCGCGTGAAGGACATCGATGCGATCGCGGCGCTGCAGGATCCGGTGCGGCGGCGCCTGTACGAGTACGTGGCGGCACAGGGCCGTGAGGTCGGCCGCAACGAAGCCGCCGAGGCGGCCGGGGTGGCGCGCACGCTCGCCGCGCACCATCTGGACAAACTGGTTCAGGCCGGGCTGCTGGAGAGCGGCAGTCGCCGTCTGACGGGTCGCTCGGGTCCGGGGGCCGGCCGCCCGGCCAAGGTGTACACGCGAGCGCGGGCCGAGCGGTCGGTGTCGCTGCCCGCGCGCGACTACCGGACCGCCGCCGAGCTGCTCGCGGAGGCGGCCGAGGAGGTCGGGCTGGACGCGGTGCTGTGCGCGTCCGCACGCCGCCGGGGCGAGGCCCTGCGCGGCTCTGCGGCCCCCTGTGGTGGCCTCGCGGAGGCCATGGAGGTGCTGGCCGCCCGCGGCTACGAGCCGCACCTGGAAGGCGGCAAGGATGTCCAGGACGCCGAGGGGGAGGCCGCCGCGCGCGTCGTCCGGATGCGCAACTGCCCCTTCCATGCCGTGGCCGAACGCTTCCCGCCGCTCGTCTGCGGCATGAATCTCGCGCTGCTGGAGGGGCTGCTCGGTGCGGACGGTCCCGTCCGGGCCCGCATGGACGCCCGGCCGGGGGAGTGCTGCGTGGTGGTGGAGGCTTCTAAAAACAAAAATGATTGACATAGAAAACGGCGCCGTGCTGGGATGAGGCCATGACCGCATCCCCGCATGCCACCCACCACCTCGCCCAGCTCAACGTCGCCACGCTCCGTCACCCCCTCGACGATCCGCGCACGGCGCCGTTCGTCGAGATGCTCGATCCGGTCAACGCCGCCGCCGACGCCGCGCCCGGCTTCGTCTGGCGGCTCGTGGAGGAGGGCGCCGGCGACGCCACCGGCCTGCGCCCGGCGGGTGAGCGCGTCATCGTCAACCTTTCGGTGTGGGAGACCCAGGAGGCGCTGTGGGACTTCGCCTACCGCAGCGGGCACCTGGAGGTGATGCGGCAGCGCCGCGACTGGTTCGAGCGGCACGTCGAGGCGCACCTGGTCCTCTGGTGGGTACCCGCCGGGCACCTCCCGACCGTCGGTGAGTCCCTGGAACGGCTGGCGGAGCTGCGGGCGCACGGCCCGTCCCCGCGTGCGTTCACCTTCACCTCCTCCTACACCGCCGGCGAGGCCGCACCGCACCTCCGACCGGCGTAGTCCGTGATCCGGCCCCGTCGCGGCGATGAGTCCGGGGGCGCCCGCAGGTCTATCCCTATGACGGAGACAACCGACTCACCGGGAGTACGCCATGGGCCACATCCACCTCGAACTGTTCGCGACCCTCGACCTCGTCGGGCAGGCGCCCGGCGGTCCCGACGAGGACCCCGCGGGGTTCCCGTTCGGCGGCTGGCAGGCGCCCCTGCTGGACGAGGTCGCCGGGGCCCAGGTCGGTGCCGCGTACGAGGGCACGGACGCCCTCCTGCTCGGCCGGCGGACGTACGACATCTTCGCGGCCTACTGGCCCCACCAGAAGGGCGGCGAGGACGGCGAGATCGCCACGCTCTACAACAGCGTCCCGAAGTACGTGGCTTCCCGCGGCAGGCCCGACCTCTCGTGGGCCGGGTCCACGCAGCTCGGCCCGGACCTCGCCGGCGCGGTCCGTGAGATCCGTGAACGGCACCGGAACGTGAAGGTCGTCGGGAGCCTGAACCTCGTGCAGACCCTCCTGCGCGAGAAGCTCTTCGACCGTATCGACCTCTGGCTGCACCCGATCGTGCTCGGCGTCGGGAAGAAGGTGTTCGAGGACGGCGCGGTACCCACCAACGTCACGCTCCTCGCGCCGCCGGTGGCCGGACCGAAAGGCACCGTGTACCTGCGCTACGGGCTGGCCGACGGGATTCCCGCGACGGGGGACATGAGCGCCCCCGACCGCGGTCTCGGAAGCGACGGCTGAAGCCCTCCGCGCCGGCCGGCCGCTCGGCAGTACGGCCCGCGTCGTACGTCGTACGACGCGGGCCCGGCCACGGCTCGGCGGGACGGTACCGCGGGCCCGGCATACGCTGGTTCGGGGGGCCGAGATCCGGGCGGCGACGCATGCCGGAAGGGACGCCCTGATGGACGAGTACCCGCTGATCGAGAACCACGGCCTGATAGGTGATCTGCAGACCGCGGCGCTGGTGACCTCCGACGGAACGGTCGACTGGTTCTGCTGCCCGCGTTTCGATTCGCCCAGCGTGTTCGGAGCCCTTCTGGACAAGGGCAAGGGTGGCCATTGCACGGTCCGCCCGGCCCACACGACGTACGCGACCAAACAGTTGTACCTGCCCGACACCGCGGTCCTGGTGACCCGCTTCATGACCGAGGCCGGCGCCGGCGAGGTGATCGACTTCATGCCGCTGACCGGCACCACGGTCACCGACCGGCACCGGCTGGTCCGCATGGTCCGCTGCGTGCGCGGCAGCATGACCTTCGAAGTCGACATCGCGCCCCGGTTCGACTACGGGCGCAAATCGCACGAACTGCACACCACCGAGAACGGGGCGGTGTTCACCGCCGACGGCACGACCCTGACCGTGCACCCCATCCGGGAACCGGACGACGAGCGACTGGGCCGCCTCCTCACGGGTGACCACGACCTGCGTCTCACCCTGAACCTGCAGGCAGGGCAGCAGCGCGGGCTGATGCTGGAGTCCGCCGCCGACGGCCCGCCCCGGCAGATCCGCCTCGCCGAGTACGAGGAGATCTTCCACGCCACCATCGGCTTCTGGCGGTCCTGGCTGAGCACCTCCCGCTACACCGGCCGCTGGCGCGAGGCGGTGGAGCGCTCCGCCGTGACCCTGAAGCTGATGACCTACGCCCCCACCGGCGCCGTGGTCGCCGCCCCCACCACCGGCCTGCCCGAGCAGCTCGGCGGCGAGCGCAACTGGGACTACCGCTACACGTGGATCCGGGACGCCTCGTTCTCCGTGTACGCCCTGCTCGGCATGGGGTTCACGGAGGAGGCGAGGGCGTTCATCGGGTGGCTCGGCGACCGGATCGAGGAACGGGCGGGCGATGAGGGGGACACCGGGCCGCTGAACATCATGTACGCGGTCGACGGCTCCTCCGACCTGAAGGAGGAGACCCTGGACCACTGGGAGGGCTACGAAGGCTCGGCGCCCGTCCGCATCGGGAACGGAGCGGCCACCCAGCTCCAGATGGACATCTACGGCGAGGCGCTGGACAGCATCTCGTTCGCGCAGGGACACGGCATCCACCTCGGGTACCGCGGATGGACCGGCCTGATCCGCGTGCTGGAGTGGCTGGCGGACCACTGGGACTCGGCCGACGAGGGCCTGTGGGAGACCCGTGGCGGGGCCCAGGACTTCACCTACGGCCGCGTGATGTCCTGGGTGGCGTTCGACCGTGCGCTGCGGCTCGCCGACTTCAGCGGCCGCCCCGCCCCGGCACAGCACTGGAGCGCCGCCCGGGACCGGATCTTCCAACAGGTCATGGCGAAGGGATGGAGCCAGGAGCGCGGCGCGTTCGTCCAGCACTACGGCAGCGGGGTCCTGGACTCCTCGCTCCTGCGCATGCCCACCGTCGGCTTCCTCACTCCCCAGGACCCGATGTGGTCCTCCACCCTCGACGCGATGGAGCAGGAACTCGTCAGCGACAGCCTGGTGTACCGCTACAACCCGGAGGCGTCGCCGGACGGCCTGCGCGGCTCCGAGGGCACCTTCTCCCTGTGCACCTTCATGTACGTCGACGCACTCGCCCGGGCCGGACGGATCGACCAGGCCAGGCTCGTCCTGGAGAAGATGCTGGGCTACGCCAACCACCTCGGCCTGTACTCCGAGGAGATCGACCTCACCGGACGCCAACTGGGCAACTTCCCGCAGGCGTTCACCCACCTCGCCCTCATCGACGCGGCGATCACCCTCGACGCGGCCCTGAACCGCGGCTCCGCGCCGTAGTTGCAGGGCCGGCGGCGCCGTGGGCCGGGTGGATGACGACCCCGGAGCCGTCCGGTACGCCCGTCCGGTCACGCTCGGGGTGCGGCCTTCTCCAGGTCGTCGATCGTGCCCGACATGACGGTCCGAATGTGTTCGGTGAGGTGGGCCGTCGGCCAGTCCCACCAGGCGATCGAGAGCAGGCGGACGATGTCCTGTTCGGTGTGCCGCGTACGGATGAGCCCGGCCGGGTTGCCGCCGACGATGCCGTAGTCGGGGACGTCGTCGACCACGACGGCACCGGAGGCGATGACGGCGCCGTGCCCGATGCGCACCCCGGGCATGACCGTCGTGTTGTGGCCGAACCAGACGTCGTTGCCGACGACGGTGTCCCCCCTGGAGGGAAGGCCGGTGAGCAGGTCGAAGTGCTCGGCCCAGGAGCCGCCCATGATGGGGAAGGGGAACGTGGAGGGGCCGTCCATGCGGTGGTTGGCCCCGTTCATGATGAACCGGACCCCGGTGCCCAGCGCGCAGAACTTCCCGATGACCAGCCGCTCCGGCCCGTAGTGGTAGAGGACGTTCCTGGTCTCGAACGCGGTCGGGTCCTCCGGGTCGTCGTAGTACGAGTACTCCCCGGCCTCGATCAGCGGTGACTTCAGCAGCGGCTTCAGCAGCACCACGCGCGGCTGGTCCGGAAACGGGTGGAGGACGGTCGGGTCCGCGGGAAGACGATTCACGGCAGTCGCTTTCGAAACGGCGGGCAGTGGCTGGCGAAGGCTCCATTCTGCGCGTGCCGTGCCGTGCCGTGCGGTGCTTCGGCGATCCGCCGCCGGCTCCGGGACCCGGCGGCCCGTCAGCCCTCGCGTTCCGGCCCGCCCCGGCGCAGGTCCGCGTCGGCTAGGGGTTCCAGTTCGCCGCGGGTGTCGAGCCGGTACAGGAAGGCCACGGCGGGGAAGACCAGGACCGCGGCCACGACGGTCACGACGAGCAGCCAGTGCAGAGTGCTGGGTGCCCCCGCCGCCTCGGCCACCGTCAGCCGGCCGGGGATGAGGTACGGGCGCTGCGCCACGCCCCACGCGATCACGGCCGAGGCCATGACGCCGACGGCCGCCGGCCGGGACCAAGCCCCGGAGGTGCGCAGCAGCAGCCCTGCCGTCACGAGGGTGGACACCACGGCCACGATGACGAAGAAGAGCCCGGCGCCGTGCGTGAGGCCGTGCCACAGATGGGGTGCGTCGCCGTGGGCGACGGTCAGCGTGACCGCTCCCAGCACGGCGAAGGCGGCGAGGGCGGTCAGGGCCCGCCGCCGGAAGTAGGCGTGCAGGTCGGGGGCTTCGTAGCGGACGGCGTCCGCGGCCAGGAACACCGCCCCCAGCAGCGCCGTGCCGACGACGGCCAGCAGACCGAAGAAGACGGAGGTCGGGTTGAACCAGGCGTGCGCCGACGGCTCGGTGCCCGGTGCCACGCGCCCCGAGGCGATCCCGCCCACCGCGGCACCGAGGAAGAACGGGGTGAGGAGCGAGGAGACCGCGAACACGGCGCCGTAGACGCGCCGTCCGGCGAGCCTGCGGGTGGGCTTGCGCAGCGCGAAGCCGGCACCCCGCAGCACGATGCCGATGGCGGCCAGGGCCAGCGGCAGCCACATCGCGGAGAACACGGTCTGGAAGAACACCGGGAACCCGGTCCACATGGTGATCAGGACGAAGATCAGCCAGACGTTGTTGACCTCCCAGACCGGGGCCATGGCGTGGTCGATGAGCCACCGGGGGCGCTTCCCGCGTTCCGCGCCGCCCGCCGTCAGGTCCCAGAACCCCGCGCCGTAGTCGGTACCGCCGGCACAGGTGTAGGCGGCCACCGCGAGGAGCAGGACGGCGGCGACCACGCCGGCGGCGGTCACGGCCGGCCGTCCTCGGTCGGTGCCGTGCCGTCGCCGTTCCCCGCAGCGGGGGCGGGGGCGTCGCCGGCCGCGACGGCGGCGCGGGGCCCATAGGGGGTGTCGGTCTCCGGTGTCGCCATCGTGCCCGCCCCAAGGCTTCGTTCGTCGTCCAGGCGCCATCGGGTGCGCATCTTCAGGAGCACGGCCAGGAAGGAGCCGAAGATGAGCACGTACACGAGGACGACCACCCCGAACATGGTCCACAAGGAACTCGAGCGGGCCCCGGTCACGGCATCGGCGACCCGCATGTTCTCGTAGACGATCCATGGCTGGCGGCCCACCTCGGTGGTGATCCAGCCGCACTCGACGGCGATGACGCTGGCCACGCCGGCGCAGGCGGCGCTGCGGTAGAACCACGGCGAGGCGGGCAGCCGGCGGCGGCGCCACCAGACGAACGCGTACCAGACGACGAGCAGCAGGAGCACCGTGCCGATGCCGACCATGATGTCGAAGGCCCAGTGGGTGATGGTGGCCTGGGTCGCGTTGGGCCGGTCGGCCGCCGCCACGGAGGCCAGCCCGCGCACCTCGGTGTCGGGGCTGAAGCCGGCCAGGATGGAGTCGAGTTGCGGGATGGCGATGCCGCCGGAGACCGTCCCGTCGGGGTGGAGGCGGCCGAAGAGGTACTCCGGAACGTGCGTGTCGGTGTTCCAGACGATCTCCATCGCCGCGAACTTCACCGGCTGCTTCTGGAACACCGCCCGGGCGATGGAGTCGCCCAGGAAGAACTGGACGGGAGTGAACACGGCCGCGACCGTGAACGGAACGGTGAAGCCGAGGCGGTGGTAGCGGTCGCGGCGCCCGCGCAGCCAGCCGACGGCGTAGACACCGGCCACCACGAATCCGGCGGTGAGCAGCATGGCCACGACGAAGTGCCAGTACTGCGGCCCGAACATCGGCGTGAAGATCGCCTTGCGGACGTCCACGTCGACGGGGTTGCCCTCGGAGTCGAGGGAGAAGCCCTGCGGGGTGTTCATCCAGGAGTTGGCGGCCAGGATGCCGAAGGCACCCAGCAGGGCCGTCGCCGGCAGGGGCAGCCCGAGCAGGAAGTGGGTACGGGCCGGCAGCCGGCGCCACCCGTAGAGGTAGATGGCGATGAGGACGGCCTCCAGGAAGAAGGCCCAGGCCTCGACGCCGAAGCCGATCCCGAACACGTCGCCCCACCGGCCCATCAGGCCCGGCCACAGCAGGCCGAACTCGAAGGACAGGACGGTGCCCGTGACGACGCCGATGGCGAACTGCACCGCCATGACCGCCGACCAGCGGCGCGCCAGCAGCAGGGCGGTCGCATCGCCGCGCCGCAGCCCGTAGCCGTGCATGATCAGAGTGATCAGCGGCAGCGCCACGCCCATGGGCACCAGGATGATGTGCGAGGCGAGGGTGAAGGCCATGAGCGATCGGGCCGGCAGCATCTGAGGCGGTGCCTCAGCGAGCAGGTGGAGCGTCGTGTGCATGCGTCCCTTCCCGGGGCCGAAGCGGACGGAGGGTCAGCCGCCGGTGGCGAAGCCGGGGAAGAGGGTCATTCCGCCGTCGACGTACAGCGTGGTGCCCACGACGTAGTCCATGAGGTCGGAAGCGAGGCCGACGGCCGCGTGGGCGATGTCCGCCGGGTCGCCGACGCGGCCGTACGGGATCAGCTTGAGCAGGTCCTGCTCGGCCTGCTCGGTGTCCCAGGCGCTGCGGTTGATGGGCGTCCGGATCGCGCCGGGGGCGATCGCGTTCACGCGGATCTTCTGCGGGGCGAGCTCCTGGGCCAGGGTCTCCATCATCATCTGCACACCGCCCTTGGAGGAGGCGTAGTTCACGTGTCCCGCCCACGGGATGATCTGGTGCACCGAGCTCATGCAGATGATCTTTCCGGCGGAGCTGGAGACCTCCGGGACGACCCCGCGCCGGAGGAACTCCTTCGTCGCCTCGCGGGCGCACAGGAACTGCCCGGTCAGGTTGACGTCGATGACCTTCTGCCACTGGGCGAGCGTCATCTCGGTGAAGGCGGAGTCCCGTTGCAGGCCGGCGTTGGCGACGAGGATGTCGATGGTCCCGAACTCCTCGACCATGCGGTTCGTCATGGCCACGACCTGGTCCTCGTCGGACACGTCCGCCTCGTACGCCACCGCGCGCACCCCGAAGGAGGCGATCTCCTCGACGACCTTCTCGGCCTCCTCCCGCCCGGACACGTAGTTCACGACCACGTCCGCCCCGGCCCGGCCCATGCCGATCGCCGTGGCTTTGCCGATCCCGGAGTTCGCACCCGTCACCAGTGCCTTCTGGCCCCGGAGCAGGTGTGGGGGGATCACACCCCGGGGTGCGCCTTCGGTGGAACTCACGACGGACTGCCTCCTTCGCACCGCCACCCCGCGCCGTCGGGATGACGGCACCCCTGGCGGGTCCGGCGTCACCCAATCACCGGGCCGGGGGCGTGGCGGCTCACCGGAATCCGTGTTGCGCCACCCGGCCCAGGATCTTCGCCCGGTCGGCGGTGTCCCGTCGCGGGGTCAGCTCAACCGCTCAAGGAGGTGGTCGCCGACCCGCAGGGCGTTCGCGATGGCCGTCAGGGAGGGGTTGACCGCGCCGATGCTCGGGAAGAAGCTCGTGTCGACCACGTACAGGTTGTCCAGCTCGTGCGCCTTGCAGTTGAGGTCCAGGGCGGACGACGCCGGGTCGGTTCCGAACCGTACGGTGCCGGCCTGGTGCGCGGTGGCACCGATCGGCATGCCCTTGTGCAGGTAGAGGCTGTGGTCCAGCAGGTGGTGCTCGTGCATGCCGAGGCGGCCCAGCATGCTCTGGAGTTTGTGCCGCAGCCGCTTGAGCCCGGCCGTGTTGTGGGACTCGTCGAGCGCGAGGTGGATGCGCCCGTCGCCGTCCAGGGTGACGCGGTTGTCGTGCAGCGGCAGGTCCTCCCCACACAGCCAGAAGTCCACCGCATGGTGGGCCATGACCTCGAACGGCATGTCGGGGGTCACCGCCCCGGCCCAGCGCGGGGCCTCGCCGTGGATCTGCTCGGCGTCCGACTTGCCGAGCATCTGGATCCCGCCGAGGGGGTAGTCCCAGTCGTCGGCGCCCAGGTACCAGTCGTGCAGGGCGAGGGTCTTCTGGAACTGCGTGTTGTTCGGTTCCCTGGAGACGGCCATCAGAGCCAGGTTGTTGTGACGCATGTAGAACCGCCCGACCACGTCCGAACCGTTCGCGAGGCCGCGCGGGTGCCGGTCGTTCGCCGAGGCGAGCAGCAGCGCGGCCGAGTTGACCGCGCCGCAGGCCACGACGACCAGGTCGGCGGAGAACCGGGACTCCTCGCCGTCGGCCAGGCGGGCGACGACCGAGCTGACCGTGCGCCCCGTAGGGTCGGTCTCGAGCCGCAGCACGTGGGCGTGGGTGACCAGTTCGACGCCCGGGTGCAGCAGCGCCGGCTCCACGCAGATCACCTGGGCGTCGGACTTGCCGCGCACCAGGCACGGGAAGCCGTCGACCCGGTTGCAGCGGATGCAGACGCTGGACGGGGTCGCCCGGCCGGCCGCGTCCTGGTCCAGATCCACCCCGATGGGCAGGTGGAAGGGGTGCAGGCCCTGCTTCTCCAGATCGTCGCTCAACTGCTGGATCCGTGGCTCGTGTTCCACCGGCGGGTGGGCGTACTGGGCACTCGCCGGACCCTCCGTGGGGTCCTCGCCGTGCCGGCCGTGCACCCGGTAGAGGTGCTCCGCCTGGGTGTAGTACGGCTCCAGGTCCTCGTAGCGGATCGGCCAGGCGGGCGAGATCCCGTCGTGGTGGCGCAGTTCGCCGAAGTCCTCCGAACGCAGCCGGAACAGAGCCGCACCGTAGAACTTGGTGTTGCCGCCGACGTAGTAGTTGACCTCGGGAGGGAACTCGCGGCCGTGCCGGTCGAACCAGAACTCGGGCGCGCGGTACTTCCCCTTGACGAACACCGCGGTGGAGTCCCAGTTGTCGCGTTCGCGCGGCAGGAAGCCACCGCGCTCCAGGATCAGCACCCGCTTTCCCGACGGGGCGAGCCGGTGGGCGAGCGTGCCGCCGCCGGCCCCCGTTCCGATGACGATGACGTCGTAGTGCGAAGCGTCGTTCAACCGGTCACCGTCCTCGGCTTGCGGTGCCGCCGCCCGGTGGGCCTGTCGCGGCAGGGTCCCCCTCCGAACGTATACGCCCCCCGCCGGTGCGGCACCCGGGGATGCGCACGCCGGTCACAGCACGGCGATCGGGTTCACCGGGGAACCGGTGGCGCCCGGCAGCCGCAGCGGTGCCACCGTGCACAGGAACCGCCAGCGCCCGAGCTCCGCGCACGCGTGGGCCAGTTCGTCCAGGTCCAGGTAGTCCAGGAGGTGCATGCCCAGGGCGTGCAGGGCCAGGACGTGCACGGGGAAGGGGACGCCGGCCACCGGGCTCGGGGCCGTGTCGTTGTTGCCGTCCGAGCCGAGGAGGGCAACCTGCCGCTCGGCCAGCAGCCGCATGCACGCCGGATGCAGCCCCGCTCGGGCGTGCGCAGCGTCCCACGCGCCGGTCTCCCGGCGCCGACGGCGGTGACCGACCCGTACGAGCAGCAGGTCGCCCGGACCGATCCGGACGCCCTGGGCCTCCTCGGCCGCCGCGAGCTCCTCGACGGTCACGAAGTCCCCGGGCTCCAGCCAGGAGACCGCGCGCAGCCGCGGGACGTCCAGCAGGACCCCGGGGCCCACGATCCCGTCGCGCACCAGGTCGAGGGTGATCCGACGGGCACCGCCCGCCGCCAGTCGGCTCTCCGGGACGCCGCCGTGCAGCTCTCCGTCGAACACGACGTGGCACAGCGCATCGAGATGGCTGTGGGCGTCCCCGTGCACGTTCATGGCGAACCGGTCCAGGGCGAAATGCACACCGGGGGTTCCGCTCTCCGGCCCGGTCGGGGCGGTCAGACGGTAGACGGCGGGCTGCGGATCGTCCGGACCCGGCTGCGTCTCGATGGGGGCGGCCAGCGACACAGTGCGCCCCAGACGCACTTCGGCCGCGGCCGCGACCACGCGCTCGGGGGTCAGATGGGCGAGGGCTCCGTGCCGGTGCTCCGCTCCGGTGGGTGCCCGCCGGAGCAGCTCGGCGTGGAGGGAACGGAAGGCCGCCTCCGTCATGAAAGGCGAAGCCGTCGGGTGGGGCGTCGGGTAGGGCGTCGGGCCGTCGTCCGTCACGTGGGTCCTCCCGGTCTGCCGAAGGCGCCGCCTCCACTGTCCGCTGCCGCCACGTACCGCGCATCCCGGCGGCCGTGTCATGCCTGGGGGGTCCGCCAGCCGGGTTCCAGGCGGTCCAGGAGGAGGACGAAGGCGCGGTCGGACCGGTCCCGGTCGCCGTCGGCGAGCGGCGCGAGCAGCAGGCCGAACGTGCCGTCGACGAGAAGGGCCGCTTCGGTGCGCGCCCGGGCCGGGGGCAGGCCCAGGCCGGTGAGGAGGCCGTTGGTCAGGTCGGTCCATTCGGTGAGGATGTCCCGCATCACGGGCCCGAACCGCTCCGGGTGCAGCACGCTGGTGGCCATCATCTCCAGGTAGAGCGGGAGGGAGGCCTGGATGTCCGGGACGTGGAACTGCTGCCACACCCGCTCCATCGTCCGCCGCAGCGCAGCGGCGTCCCGTGGCGGATCGTGCGAGCCCAGCAGCTGCCGCAGCCGGAGGATGGGGCGCTGCTCGTCCAGGGCGAGGGCTTCCGCCACCATGCGCTCCTTGGTGCCGAAGTAGTAGAGCAGCATGCGGTCACTGGTGCCGAGGGCACGGGCGAGGGGGCGCAGGGACAGCTCGGACAGGCCGTGCCCGCGTACGTACGCACGGACCCGTTCCAGCAGGTTGCGGCGTTTGGCCTGGTCAGTGGGGCGTGGCACGGGCACCTCCGGAAGAACGGACAGGCACGGACACATGTCTGATTTGAGTGTTTTTGTTAGGGCTTTACTGTAATGCCCGCTACGTGTATTCTGTAAATGTAGCGCCTGCTACGTGAACGCGGCCGTGCACCCCGCCCGGCCGATCGGAACCCACCGAACGTCCGGGCCACCGGCACAGAAGGGACTGATGACCATGGCCCGCCCCACCGCCCTCTCCACAGCATGCGGCGCGGAATGGGTCAGGAAGAACGCATCGACCACGTGGCTCACTCGGCACCTGGGTCTCTGGGCGCGGAACCTGGAGCCCCTGCGACCCCTCTGCGCGCCCGCCGCCCGGGCGACCGACCGCGAGGCGTCCTGGCCCCTGCCCCGGGACCTCTCCTCGGCCGGCCGGGCTCGTAGGCTGGCCCGCGGAAGCCTGCGGGACTGGGACTTGGACCAGCTCACCGAGACCGCCGAACTGCTGGTCAGCGAAGTGGTCGGCAATGCCTTGCGGCACGCGAGGGGGCCCGTGCGACTCAACCTGCGCGCGACGGGCGACCGGCTGATGTGCGAGGTGGAGGACACCTGCGACACCGCCCCGGTACGCCGCACCACCGACCTCGGTGCCGAGGGCGGCCGCGGCCTCGACCTCCTCGACCTGCTCAGCGAATCCTGGGGCAGCGCCCGGACGGCCACCGGCAAGTCGACGTGGTTCGTGCTGTCCGCTCCCTCCCGCTGAGGCGGTACGCATCCCCTCCGCCCGGGCGTGCACCGGGGAGGACGGTCGGCTTCGGATTCGGATCGAAGCCGTCAGGGGCGGCGCCCGGCGATCGACCGGTGTGCGACGGGGAAGTCGAAGTACGTGTCGGGGAACAGCTCCGGCTTGTGCGTGAAGTGCCACCACTCCTCGGGCAGGTTGACGAACCCCTGCGCCGTCAGCGCCGACCTCAGGAGGTCCCGGTTCGCTCGCTGCACCCCCTGCACCCGCGGGTCGTCGGTGTGCGACAGCGTGTCGAAGCAGTCGAAACCCGTGCCCATGTCCACGGAGTTGTCCGGGTACCGCTCCGCCCGGGGCGCGTAGCAGGGCACCGACTCCTGCCCCGGCCGCGGGCGTGGCGCCGGAAGCGCGGGCAGCCGTACGAGCGTCACGTCCATGGTGCTGCCCCGGCTGTGTCCCGACTTCTCGGCGATGTAGCCGTCCTCGAACAGCCGGGACTTCTCGACACGCGGATAGAACTCCGCCTTGCGCCGCTCGTCCCCGAGGTCCTTGGCCCACCGGACGAAATGGTCGACGGCCCGCTGCGGCCGGTAGCAGTCGTACACCTTGAGCGAGTACCCCTGGCGCAGCAGGCCCGCCTGGGCCCGGTGCAGGGCCTCGGCGGCCGGGCGGGTCAGGATGCAGACGGGTTGGCGGTAGCCGTCGACCGGTTCGCCGACGAAGTTGTGCGGACGCAGGTACCGCATCTCCTGCAGGATCGTCGGGTCGACCGAGCTCAGTGCCACGAACGCGCGCGGAGCTTTCGGCTCCGGGGGCGGTGCGCCCGCCGCGGAGGTGACCGAACCGGCCATCGCGAGTGCGGTGGCGGCGGCCGTCACGGTCACGGCGAGGCGAGTACTCATCGGCGGCAAGGACGCGGAACCGGTCATCCAACCCTCCATCGGCGGTGCTGCGGGGACGTGATCGGGCACCATGCTGCCCGACACCGGGGCCGTCCCGTCCGAGTCCGGCCGAATCCCGCTCCGCCCGCTGCCGGGGCCGTCCGTACGCCCGTCCCCGTACGCCCGTGCCGCCGGCCGCCCGGACTGCGCCCGCCTCGCTGCGGACCTACGCTGATCAGGTGACCGGCCGCGCCCGGGAAGCGGTGGGGCGGTGATGCCCGCCGCGGTCCTGACACGGCCCGAGGAAGGTGATGCCCGATGTCCGCATCCAGGGCAGGCGCGGCCCGCTGCGCAACCGCCGGAGCCGCCTGCCTGCTGGTCCTCGCGAGCGGAACCACTGCCGGAGCCGATGACAACGGCATCGCCGACGAGAGCGCCCAGGCCATCGCACAGGCCTCGCGCGAGGCCATGGCCGACGTCACCTCGATGCGCTTGGTGGGCAAGGTGACCGAGGCCTCGGGCACCACCGCACTCGACCTCCGGTTCGACGAGCAGGGCAACTGCGTCGGCAGCGTCACACCTCCCGGCAACGCCGGGACGGCCGACATCGTCAAACGCGGCAACGACGTCTGGATGAAGCTCGACGACGCCCTGCTGAAGGCCCAGGTACCGGGTGCCGGGGCAGACGCCGCGATCGCGCTCGTCAACGGCCGGTACCTGCACGGCACCACGGACAGCCCGATGCTGCGCGAATTCGCCCAGGTCTGCGACCTGGACTTCTTCAAGAAGGAGTTCTCGGCGAAGCCGGCGGGCGAACAGCTGGCCAAGGGCTCCCGGACCACCGTCGACGGCCGGCCCGCCATCACGATCACCAGCCGCCGCGAGGGCAGGACCGGCACGTACCAGGTCTCCACCGAGGACAAGCCGTACTTGCTCCAGGTCCAGGGCACCGAGGAGTCCGGCGAGCGGGTGACCGCCACGTTCTCGGCCTTCGACGAACCGGTCAAGGCCGTTCCCCCGGCGCCGGCCGACTCGGTCGACCTGTCCCGGCTCCAGTAGTGGCCGACCGGGCGCGAACCGTGACCCGGGGGAGGGGTTCCCCGGGTCACGGTGGTCGGCGGCGGACCGGTCGGTGGTCAGTGGTCGGAGCCGCCGAGGTCGCTGTCGGGGATCCAGGAGCCGTGGATGCCGGCGGTGACGCGGCGCGGCAGGTGCACGGTGGCGATCCGGTCGAGGCCGGAGGCATCCAGGACCAGGAGCTGCGAGGAGTCCTGCTTGAGGTCGGAGACGACGGTGAGCAGATAGCCGTCGTCCTCGCGCGTGGCGCCGGCGGCGGGGACGAACACGGCCTCGCTGGGCAGGCGGGCATCGCCGGCCTCGTGGATGTCCCGGGCGCCGGTGGTGCGGTCGTACTTGACGATGCCGTAGCCGCCCTGGCCCTCCTGGTCGGGGAAGGATATCGCGTACTGGTAGCGGTGCTCGGAACCGAGGAACTCTTCGTTGAGCGTCGGGAATTCGATCGCGAGGTCGTCGGTGATCTGCTCGGCGACGCTGTCGGCGGCCAGGTCGATGACCCATCGGCGGTTGTAGGAGCGGGCATTGGGCTCGGTGCCGCGGCCCGGGGCGCCGACCCACCAGTTCCACGAGAGCCGGAACCCCTCCCGGTCCACGGTCGGGCCCTCCAGCACGATGCGGCCCCGAGCGTCCTCGTACGCGTTGGCGGCGTGCAGCATGCTGCCGGGCTCGATGGGGAACCATCGAATCAGCCCGGCGCCCCGGGGCCCGCGAGGCATGACGCCGATCCTGGCGGGCTGCTCGTCGTTCCAGCCGTAGGGGATGCCGGAGTGCTCGGTGGGGTCGAAGGTGACGGTGCCCTCGATGAAGACCACGTGGTGGCGGGTGATGGCGAAGTCGTGCTTGAGCGCGGCGGTCGCCCCCGGCACTTCGGCGCTGTGGGTGATCCGGCCGTTGGCGTCGGCGACGTAGTACATCAGGTGGGGCGGGAGGGGGGAGGAGCCGAAGAAGTGCAGCTCGCCGGTGATCGGGTCCGTCTTGGGATGCGCGGTCATGGCGCCGCGCAGCCTGCCGTCGAAGTCGTGGGCGCCGACCGTCTCCAGCTCCGGGGTGAGTTCGAAGGGGAGGTTCGCCTCGCACAGGGCGAGGAGGCGTCCGGCGTGTTCGATGACGTGGGTGCCGGCGGTGCTGGCGGTCAGGTCGGGGCCGTGCTCGGTCAGGTAGGGGGCGCCGTCCAGGGCGGGCGTGTGCACCCAGCGGTTGCGGTACCACTCGGCGCGGCCCTCGCGCAGCCGGATGCCGTGGACCATGCCGCTGCCCTTGAACCAGTGGGTGGGGGTGACGCCGGCCTTGGGGTTGTGGCTGTTGCGGATCAGCCGGCCGGTGAGCTCCGGCGGCAGGGAGCCCTCCACGGTCAGTTCGGTGGCGGTGATCTCGTCGACGGCCGGGGTGTAATGGCCGGTCAGGAAGGGCGCGTTGGTGGTCATGGCAGGAACCTCGTTCGGTGTGTGGGTGCGTGGGCGCTCGGGTCGTGGAGGGCGGGCGGTGGTGCGGGTGACCGGGGCGGACGTCGGTCGGCCTGCTCCGCGCGGGCCTTGAGGGCGGCGAGCCAGGCGGTCGGCCAGCCGTGCAGGGCCCGGCCGAGCTCGTCGGTCGCGGTGTCTGTCACGGTGGACAGGCGGACGATGACGGGTGCGGTTTCGTCGACGGGAACATGTTTGTTCTTCCTCTCGGTTCGGTTGACGTGCGGTGGTTACGGGCGCGGAGCCGCGGCCGCGGGAACGGCCGCGGTGCGGCGGGTGCCGGTACGGATGAGGAGCAGGGTGAGGACGGCGGTGGCCGCGAGGACCGCGGAGGAGATGCCGAAGGCGGTCCGGTAACCGGCGGTGAGCGCTTCGAGGTGCGGCCGGTGCGCGGCCGCGTGGGCGGTGGTGGTGCCGGCCAGGGTGGCCAGGACGGCGAGGCCGATCGCACCGCCGACCTGCCGGGTGGTGTTCACCAGGCCGCCGGCCAGCCCGGCGTCCTGTCCGGGGACGCCCTCCACGGACAGGGCGGTGAGCTGGACGAAGGCGATGCCCAGGCCCAGGCCGATGAGGGTGCTCGGGCCGAGGACGTCGGTGAGGTAGTCGCCGTGGGCGCTGATCCGGGTCAGCCACAGCATCCCGGCCGCCTCGGTCAGCAGGGCCGTGGTCACCGTCGCGGTGGCGCCGATCCGGCGGGAGATCCGTGGGGCGAGGGTGGAGCCGAGCATGTTGGCCGCGGCCAGCGGGAGTTGGCCCAGTCCGGCGGCCAGGGGGCTGGAGCCGAGGACCTGCTGCTGGTAGAGCGGGAGGAAGAAGAACAGGGCGATCCACACCGAGCCCAGCAGGGCCATCAGCAGATTGCCGGCGGTGACCCGCCCGGTGCGGAACAGGCGTGGCGGCAGCAGTGGGTGCGGGTGGTGGCGCTCGACGAGGACGAACGCGCCCGCCAGCACCGTGGTGAGGGCGAAGGCCCCGAGGACGGAGGTGTCCGTCCAGCCCGACCGGCGGGCCGTGGTCAGGCCCCACACCAGGGAGGTCACCGCGAGGGTGGCCGTGATGCTGCCGGGCAGGTCGAACCGGCCGCCGCCGCTGATCGCGGTCCGCGGCACGCACACCGCGACACCGGCCAGGACCGGGAGGGCGCCGATGGCGGCGGCGTGGAAGACCCACTGCCAGCCCCACGCCTGGGTGAGGACGCCGCCGAGCAGGACTCCGGCCGCGGCTCCCGCACCGGACACGGCGCCCCACACCCCCAGTGCCCTTCCCCGCCCGGGCCCCGGCGGGAAGAGCTCCATCACCAGGGCCAGCGCCGCCGGGGCGATCGCCGCCGCGCCCAGGCCCTGCACCGCGCGGGCCGCGATCAGTACGGGGGCCGAGGCGGCCAGCCCCGCCGCCAGTGAGGCGCCGCCGAACAGCGCGAGCCCCGCGAGCAGTACCCGGCGCCGGCCGACGAGGTCGGCCGCCCGGCCACCGGCCAGCAACAGCGCGCCGAAGGCCAGGCCGTAGGCGTTGACCACCCACGTGGTGCCGTTGTCCGACAGCCCGACGCCGTCGCGGATCTGTGGCAGGGCCACGTTCACGATGGAGGTGGCGAGCATGACGGTGAACTGCGCTCCTGCCAGTGCGGCGAGTGCCGCTCCGGGGCTGCGGGTGGTGGCGGGTTGCACTGCGATCCTCCTTGAGTGGTTGACCACTCACTCTTTAGGTCGAAGAAAAGGCGGAGCCGGGCGCCCCGCCGACAGTCGAACGGTCGGACGTCGGTCGGTCGGACGTCGGTCGTGCGGGTATCAGAAGTGCTTGATGCCTGCGGACAGGGTTCGGGTCCAGGGGGCGTCGACCTCGTCGGCCCCCATCGAGACGATGAGATGGCACAGCATGCCCTGCGCGAAGAACTCCTGGACCTGCCCTTCGGTGCCGCCCGAGGCGCCCCGGACGTACTCCACCAGCCGCGCGTAGCCCTGCCGGACCGCCTCGCGGACTGCCGGCTCGGAGACGGCCGCGGCCTGGGCGTGCAACTGGATCAGCATCAGGTCGTTGTCGCTGATCAGCAGTGCGTACGCATCCCCCATGGCCCCCAGTACGGCCTCGGGGGAGCTGCCCCTCGCCTCGGCCGCCGCCCGCTCCAGGCTGGCCCGGACCTGTACGAAGCAGTGCTCGACCACGGCCGTGAACAGCAGTTCCTTGTTCGGGAACAGGCGGTAGACGTACGCCTGCGAGATGCCGGCCGCCTTCGCCACCTCGGTCGTGGTGGTGCCCCAGTAGCCGCGCGCCGCGAAGGCGCCGATGGCGGTGCGCAGCACCGTCTCGCGGCGCTCCTCGGCGGTGGACAGCTGGCGGGGTCGTTCGCTCTTCATGTGAGTACTCAACCACTCACACTTTCGTGTGTCAACGCAGTTGCCGGCGGACCAGGCCGTGGAAGAGGCCGGTCGTATCGGCGAGCAGCTCGGCGGGCGGCCCCTGCTGGACGACCCGGCCGTCCGCCATGACGATCACGCGGTCGGCGTCCATGACCGTGGAGAGGCGGTGGGCGATCACGACGCGGGTGGTCCGCAGGGTGCGGGTGGATTCGATGACCACGCGCTGGGCCTCGTTGTCCAGCGCGCTCGTGGCCTCGTCGAGGAACAGGACGCGCGGTTTGCGGACGAGCGCCTGGGCGATCATCAGCCGCTGGCGCTGACCGCCCGAGACGGTGCCGCCTCCGTCGGACAGGATGGTGTGCATGCCCATCGGCATGGCCTTGATGTCCTCCGCGAGACCCGCCAGCGCCGCTGCCTCCCACGCCTCCTCCAGCGAGAACGTCCCGGCGCCGCAGATGCAGTCGAGGATCGAACCGGAGAGGGGCTGGGCGTTCTGCAGCACCACGCCGCACTGGCGGCGTACGGCCGCCCGGTCGAGCGCCGCCAGGTCCTGGCCGTCGTAGAGCACGCTGCCCGAGAGGGGCCTGTCGAACCCGATGAGCAGCCGCAGCAGGGTCGACTTTCCGCAGCCACTGGCCCCGACGATCGCGACGAACTCGCCCGCTCCGACCCGGAGGCCGACGTCATCGAGTACGAGCGGGCCGTCGTCGGTGTAGCGGTAGGACAGGTTCCTGGCCTCGACGGCACCGGTCAGCTCCCCCGGGCGGGTACTGGAGCGGTCCACCTCCGGGGTCTCCCGCAGGAGCGGCCGGATCTGCTCGAACATCGGCAGTACCGCGGCGGCCGAGACGAGGGCCCCGGTCACCTGCGTGACCGACGACAGCAGCATCGTCAGTGCGGTGCTGAAGGTGAGGAACTCGCTCGCGGACAGGGTGCCGCGGGCCGGGCCGGCCAGCAGCACGAACATCACGAGGGTGCACAGCGGCAGGTGGACGGCGCCGAGGACCGTGCTGACGTTCTGCGTCCGGCCGATGCGCTGCTGCAGGTCCCGGGTACGGGCGAACTCCTTCGCCCAGGCCGCGTACGCGAAGCTCTCGGCCGCCGCGACCCGGAGCTTGGGCAGGCCGCGCAGGGTCTGGAAGGCCTGGTTGCCCAGCCGGTGGCCGAGCGTGTTCAGCCGGCGCTCGTACCGCAACTGCCACAGTCCCAGGCCCAGGAAGATCCCCGCGACGACGACCAGCATGGCCAGCGCCGCCATCGCCAGCGGCACGCTGTGGACGAGCAGCAGCACGAAGCTGACCGCGCCGACCGCGCCCGCCTGAACGCAGACCGGGCCGATGCCGGACAGCACGCGGCGGATGGCGCTGATGCCCATCGCAGCGCCGGCCAGTTCGCCGGTGGAACGACCGGTGAAGAACGTCGCCGGCAGCCTCAGCAGCCGGTCCCACACGGCCGGTTGCAGGGTGGCCTCGATGCGGCCCTCCATCCGCAGCAGGGAGGTGTTCTGCAGCAGCATGAAGACGGCCGAGACCACGGCGGTCGCGATCAGCGCCAGCCCTGTCTGCACGATGAGGCCGGTCTCGCCCTGCGGGACGTACCGGCCGAGGACCTGGCCGGTGGCGACCGGCACCAGTGCGCCCAGGACCACCGCGACCAGCCCGCCCAGCATCAGGCTGCGCAGCTCCGGCAGGATGCCGCGCGCGCTGAACCGGAGCAGCGCCGGCAGGCTCACCCGCCCGTCGGGCAGGGGGCGGTACAGCATGACGGCGCGCGGTTCGTAGGCGGCCACATTGCCCTTCCCGACGCGGTCGCGCGTGCCGGTGGCGGGGTCGACCGCCTCGTAGCCGCCGCGCCGCCACAGCAGGGCGACCGGCGCGCCGTCCTTCTCGCGCCGCCCCACCAGCGGACCGCTGTTCTCCCGCCACCAGCGCCCGCCGAGCCGGACCACCCGGGTCCGGATCCGTGAGGCGAGCGCGATGCGTTCGACGGGATCCAGCTGCTCGGACGCGGCATCGGCCCCGCCCGGCGCGGTCAGGGCGATGCGTGCCGCGTCGGCGACGACGCGGCACGCCGCGAGGGTCGCGTCCACGTCCGCGCTCCGGTGAGGATCCCGGCCGCCGGCGCGGACGATGGACGCCAGCAGCGTCCGGTCCGCCTGGGTGCGGGCCGCCCGGCCCGCTTCGATCCCGGCCGCCGTACGGTCCTCGTGCGCGCGTTCGAGTTGCTCGATCCAGTCGTCCAGGGCGTACAGCAGCCGGTACTGCTGGTCGACCATGCCCTGCCACATCGCCGCGTCGACCAGGAGGGTGCCCACCGCCTCCGCCTCGTACACGGCGCCGTACTGCACACTGCCCGGCGTGATCCGCATCCACAGGATGTCCTCGTCGGCTCCACCGTGCCCGGTGGTGGCGGTGCCGTCCAGCGGCGCCTGGTAGAGCACGCGCAGACCGCGGCCGATGCCGCGCGCGAAGGCGTCCTCCAGGGGGCTGGGCAGTCCCGCGGCCACGGGGCCGTACTGCCCTTCGTCGGCGTACTGCGGATACGGCGGATACTGCGGGTCCTGCGGGCGGTACAGCTCCCGCAGAGCGATGCGGCGCAGCCGGCACCCCGGCAGGGGCCGGCCGACCAGGGTGTGGTCGGGGCCCTCGGCGGGGCCCAGCAGCAGCGTGCCCGGCTCCAGCCGGCCCAGGAAGTGCCAGTGCCCGCCCTGCGCGGCGTCCACCGCGAAGAGGTCCAGCTCGCCCTGGACGACCAGCCACAGGACGAGCGGACCTTCCAGGGACAGGCTGCGCATGCCCGTGCAGTCGACCGGCCGGCCCAGCGCACCCAGGGCCGCGACGACCGGGTCCGGGGCCCCGCCCGCGGGGGCGGCGGCAGCGGCGCCAGGGGCGGCACCGGTGGCCGTGGTGGGCGGGTGCTGTGCGTACGTCACCTCAGTGCTCCTTGACCAGTGCGGCGTACCGGCCCTGCGCGGCCACCAGATGCTCGTGCCGGCCGCGCTCCACGACCGTGCCCCGGTCGAGCACGACGATCTCGTCGCTGTCGCGCACCGTGCTCAGCCGGTGGGCGATGACCACGCAGGCGCAGCCCCGGCGGCGCAGGTTCTCGATGATGACCTGCTCGGTCACCGCGTCCAGGGCGCTGGTCACCTCGTCGAGCACCATGACGCTGGGGCGGCGCACCAGCGCCCGCGCGATCTCCAGGCGCTGGCGCTGGCCACCGGAGAAGTTGCGCCCGTCCTGCTCGACGCGGCTGTGGATGCCGCCGGGGCGGCGGGCGACCACCTCGTGCACGGCGGCGTCCTCCAGCGCGGCGACCACGGCCTCGTCCGGGATGGAGGGGTCCCACAGCGTGACGTTGTCGCGGACGGTGCCCTCGAAGAGGAAGACGTCCTGGTCGACGAAGGAGACGGAAGCGGCCAGCGCGCCGCGCGGGATGTCCTCCAGCCGCATCCCGTCGATGCGGATGGCCCCGGCCCAGGGGGCGTGGAGGCCCGAGATCAGCCGCGACACGGTGGACTTGCCGCTGCCGGAGCCGCCGACGAGCGCGACCTGCTGCCCGGGTCCGACCGTGAGCGAGAACTCCTCCAGCAGCGGGGCGTCCAGCGGGTTGTAGCCGAAGGTGATGCGGTCCAGCTCCACGTGGCCCTTGAGCCGTCGGGTGGAGGTGGCGGGCTCGCGCCGTGCGTAGACGCGGTCGACCGGGAAGTTCTCGACGTCCCTGAGCCGGGCGACGTCGGCCGCGAAGTCCTGGATCCGGCCGGCGACGCCGCCCAGCCGGGAGATCGGGGCGGTGAAGCTGGTCACCAGGGCCTGGAAGGCGACGAGCAGGCCCACGGTGAGGTGCCCCTCCACCGCCCGCAGACCGCCGATCGTCAGGATCAGCGCACTGTTGAACGCCGCCAGCGTGGGCGCGACGATCGCCAGCCACGCGCTGGGCACGCCGAGCCGCTGCTGCACGTCGAGGGTGACCGCGTGCTGTCCGGCCCAGCGGCGGAAGAAGCCGTTCTCGCCGCCCGTGGCCTTCATCGTTTCGATGAGCTGGAGACCGCTGTACGAGGTGTTGGTCAGCCGGGCGCTCTCGGCGCGCAGCTTGTGGGTACCGGTGGCCCGGAGCCGGATCGCGATCCGCAGGGCGACCACGTTGAGCAGCGCCACGGCCACACCGACGAGGGTGAGCTGCGGGTCGTAGGTCCACAGCAGCACTGCGTAGAGCAGCACCACCACGGCGTCCACAGCGGCGGCGGAGAGGTCCCGGGCGAGGGTCTCGGCCACCGAGTCGTTGGACTGCAGGCGCTGGACCAGATCGGCCGGGTTGCGCTGGGAGTAGAAGGTGACCGGAAGCCTGAGCAGGTGCCGGAAGAAGCGGGCACTGCCCAGGGTCGAGGAGATGATGCGCCCGCGCAGCAGGTTGGCCTGCAGCAGGGCGGTGAGGGTCGCGGTGAGGACGAGGGCGACGGCCATCGAGGCGAACAGCACACCCAGCAGGGAGGTCTGCTCGCCGATGAGGAACATGTCGATGTACGTACGGCTCAGGGTCGGCACCGCCGCACCGACGACGACCAGGAGGAGACTGGCGAGCACGGCGGCGGTCATGGTGCCCGAGGTGCCCCGCAGACGGGCCGGCACGGTCCCCAGGACGCCGGGCCTGCGGCCGCCGCGGCGGAAGCCGTCGCCGGGCTCGAAGGTGAGGACGACGCCCGTGAAGCTGGTGTCGAACTCTTCGATGGGGACGAACCGGCGGCCCTTGGCGGGGTCGTTGACGTACACGCCCCGGCGGCCGAGGCGCCGTGCCGTGCCGTCGTAGACGACGTAGTGGTTGAACTCCCAGAACAGGACGGCCGGGCCGCTCACTTCGGCGAGCGCGGCCAGGTCCATCTGCATGCCCTTGGCCTTCAGCCCGTACCCACGGGCGGCCTTGAGGAGGTTGCTGGCGCGGGAGCCGTCGCGGGAGACGCCGCACGCGATGCGCAGTTCTTCGAGCGGGACGAAGCGGCCGTAGTGGCCGAGGACCATGGCCAGGGCGGCGGCGCCGCACTCCACCGCCTCCATCTGCAGCACGGTGGGGGTGCGTACGGGGCGGGGCGTCCTGCCCCTGGGGGCGGTTGCGGGCGCGGCCCTGCGCCGGGAGCCGCTCTTCGGGCCGGGCCGGTGGCGCCGGCGTCCGGCGGGAGGGAGGTGCGGCGCGGTCACGGCAGCAGCCAGTCGACCGGGCGCTGCGCGGAGAGGTGGACGGCGCCGGTGACCGGGGTCCTCGAATCGACGGCGTACGGGGGCCCGTCCGAGGAGGACCAGCGGTAGCCGGACGGGGTGGAGGAGGAGCGATCGAGCGCGACGAGCACGGCCACCGGGTTGCCGTGGCGGGAGAACTGTTCGGCGAGCGCGCTGTCGCCGAGGAAGCCGCCGATCTGCGCCTGCGTCAGGGGTGCGCGGCCGACCGCCTCGACCCGGCCGCGCAGCATGCCGAACTGCTGCCGCGGGACGGACTGGAGGCTCAGGTCGACCGGGGCGCCCACGTTGATCGCCGAACCGCTGCCGCCGGGCACGTACAGCACGGCGACCAGCGGGTCCTGCGGATCCTTCACGCGTTCCACGGTCGCCACGTCGGCACCGGTGGCGATGACCGCGCCCACCTTGGCCACGAGTGTCGTCAACCGGCCGCCGGTCACCAGCCGCACGGGGCGTTCACCCTGCTCCGTACGGACATTGAGCAGGGGCGCGCCCGCGGCGAGCAGTTGTCCCTCCTGGGCGAGGACCTCCGTCACCTGGCCCGCGGTCGGGGTCTGCAGCACGTAGCTGCCCTCGGCGCGGGTGAGGATTCCGGCTGCGCTCAACTTGGACGACACGGTGCCGGTGAAGGCCCAGAACGTCGCAGCCGCCATGACGAGGACCGTGACGGCCATGACGAGCCGCCCCTGCGGGCGGGCAAAGCGAACGGGCAGGTCGAGTTCTTCGGGCGATTGCAGCTTGGAAAGAGCCTTTTGGCGAAACTGCACGGACTGTTCCTTCAACTGCATTCGTATCTTCGGGCGGGCGCAGGGACGGCCGAGAACCCCGGAGCCGTGGGGGACGCTCCGGGGTTCACGGGTATTTCCCGATCAGAGACCGGCGCGACCGGCGTTCACCGAAACGCCGGTGAGGCCCGTGACGAGGCCGGGGACGTGGGACACGATGCCCTGCGCGGCCTGGACGGTGTTGAGGGAGCCCACGACACCCACGATGTTGCTGACGTCGCTGGTCACGGCGCCGCCGAGGCCGCCGGACACGCTGATGAGACCGCCGGAGACGGCGTCCAGCTCGGTGTCGTCGATCTCACGGGTCTCAAGGTCGTTACGCATGGCGCGCACCTTTCATTGGGGGGAGGAATTCACGCTGCGCGGTGGGCGGCACGAAACTCTGCCGCCGTTCCCGACTGCTGCGATGCGGACGATGAAAGCACGCGAACGGGCCGCCCACCCAATTCCATTGACTCCCCGTCACGGGCAGATGGTCGCCTCCGTCGACGGACGTGCAGCTTGATTCACCGAATGGTGGCGACTTCTTCACAGAAACGAGTAACAGATATGGCAGACGCGTTGCTTACACAGAACTAAGCAGAGTAAATCAGCACCAAAAGGACAGGGCATACCAGGCGTATCGCCACACGGAGGAGGTCTGCTGTCGAGATCGCGAACACGATGTGCAGGTTTCCTGAGGGTGCACGGGGTGACGCCCCCATCACGCCGGGTGTGCACGCGGAAAGGGCCGGGCCGTCGTTCGACAGGCCCGGCCCTTTCGGTCGGATGCGGCCTAGGGGTGGAGGCGGTCCACGAGTTCGGCCAGAGCCGCCGCCGGCGCGAGGAGGCGGGGACCTGCCGGCCCGCCCGGCTCGGACATGTACACGTCCCGGCGGATCTCGACCATCAGCGCAGCGACCCGCCGGTCCCTGCCGTAGTGCTCCAGCGGCACGTACGTCCCCGCGAAGGGGCTGTCGAGCCCCGTGCCGCCGAAGCCCGCGAAGGCCTTCTCGGCCGCTGCGAGGAGGTCGGGCGCGGTGTGGAAGGGGTCGGTGCCCAGGCAGATCGGTGGCCGAGGGCCGGCGCTGTGCAGTTCGTACGGGAGCGGCTCCGTCGGGTACGAGTGCACGTCGATGATCACGGCTCGTCCGACGGCCGCCAGTCGGTCCTCCACGGCCCGCGTCATCGCGTCCGCGTACGGGTGGAAGTAGCGCTCGATCAGCGGCCGGGCGTCGAAGCCGTCCGCGCGCAGACGCTCCCGGTGGGTGGTGCGCGTGTACACCGCTCCCATGCCCGCGGCCAGCATCTCCTCGCGCTCGTCCGGGAAGCGCTCGGGGTCGATGACCAGACGGGACAGCCCGTTGACGAACCGCCACGGCGGGAGGGCGCAGCCGGCGGCGGCCGCCTCGGCGATGTCCGCGGTGTGGGAGTCGGTGATGTGGTCCAGCTCCTGCTCCAGTTCCCGGTCGCCCAGCACGATGCCGCCGCGGACTGCCTCCGGTATGACGCGCGAGGAGTGCGGGACGTGCAGGATCACCGGCGACGCGGCGGCGCCGGGCAGGAGCCGGAAGGACTCGGGTGCAGGGTTCATGTGGATTCCTCGGTGGGACGGGTCGTACGCGCGGACGCCGCGGACACCGGGGTCACCGCGTGTCGGGCGCCGGCTCCAGGGCCTTCTTGAGGTTGCGCAGGGTGGTCGCGATGTTCCTGCGCTGGAAATCGGCGAAGGTGTGGCCTCGTGTGGCGATCCGGTCGAAGGCGTGCGCCACGAAGTCCGGCCACGAGCGGCGGTCGTCGGTCCACGTCTCGGTCACCCGCGTGCCCTCCGGCACCGGCTCGAACCGGTACTCCCAGGTGGCGATGGGGCCGGGCACCCGTGGACGCCGGATCCCGATGGCGTGCACCCGGAACCGGAACAGCCGCTCCTGTTCGACCGCCGTCACCGTGCACCGAGTGGTCCAGCGGAAGGACCCGCGCTTGTTCCGTCCGTCGAAGACCATCCCGACATGGGTCTCCCCGGCCTCTCCGTGCACGGTGGCACCGAGGTTCTCCGGGCTCCAGCCGCCCATCCGGGCGGGATCGGAAACGTGCCGGTAGACGTCGGCGGGACTGACGCGGACGACGATGCTGTCGGACACGGTGAACGTACGAGACATGGCTCTCCCCTCCAAGGACCACGACGCTACCGTCCCGCCCCACCCGTGGCTACCCTTCGGTAACTTCACGGGTGGGCTCACGCAGGGCGCCGCGGCTCCGACTCCCGCCTGCTGCGACGGCGGCCGGCTACTGCCAGTCGTCCCAGGGCGGCGGGGCCATCTCGTCCAGGTCGAAGGGCGGCTCGTCGTCGTCCGGCGCCGCCGGGCGGGCCGGAGCGGCGGACCCGGACCCGGACCCGGGCGCGGGCGCGGGCGCGGCGACGGCAGCGTCCGGGTCCGTGGCTCCGCACTCCGCCAGGGTGCCGAGGACGCCCTCGGCGTACTTGGCGAGCTTGGCCTCGCCGATGCCGCCGACGGTGCCCAGCTCCTCCGCCGTGGCCGGCAGCCGCGTCGCGATCTCCCGCAGCGTCGCGTCGTGGAAGACGACGTACGCCGGTACGCCCTGTTCCTTCGCGGTCTCGGCCCGCCAGGCGCGCAGGGCCAGGAAGACCGGTTCGGCCGCGGCCGGCAGGTCGACCGGTACGCGGGCGCCCTTGCCCGAGCGCGATCCGGACTCCTTGCGGGCGGGGCCCGCCGGCGCCTTCTCCTTCCGCATCGAGACGCTGCGGCGTCCGCCCAGCACCTCGCCGCTGTCCTCGGTCAGCACCAGCGTCCCGTAGTCGCCCTCCACCGCCAGCAGCCGCTGCGCGAGCAGCTGGCGTACGACGCCCCGCCACTCCGCGGTACCCAGCTCCGACCCGACGCCGAACACCGAGAGCGCGTCGTGGTCGAACTGGATGACCTTGGCCGTCTTCTTGCCCTGGAGGATGTCGATGACCTGGCCGGCGCCGAACTTCTGGCGCCGCTCCTTCGCCAGCCGCCACACGGTCGACAGCAGCTTCTGCGAGGCGACCGTCGCGTCCCAGGACTCGGCCGGCGTCAGGCACGTGTCGCAATTGCCGCACGGAACGCCCGACTGCCCGAAGTACTCCAGCAGCCGCACCCGGCGGCAGTCGACCGTCTCGCACAGCGCGAGCATGGCATCCAGGTGCATGCCCAGGGACCGGCGGTGCATCTCGTCGCCCTCGGATCCCTCGATGAGCTTGCGCTGCTGCACCACGTCCTGCAGGCCGTACGCCAGCCACGCCGTGGCCGGCTCGCCGTCGCGGCCGGCCCGGCCGGTCTCCTGGTAGTAGCCCTCGACCGACTTCGGAAGGTCGAGGTGCGCCACGAACCGCACGTCCGGCTTGTCGATGCCCATGCCGAAGGCGATCGTGGCCACCACGACGACTCCGTCGTCCCGCAGGAAGCGCGCCTGGTTCGCCGCACGCGTGCGGGCGTCCATGCCGGCGTGGTACGCCACGGCGTCGATGCCCTCCTCCACCAGGAAGGCCGCGGTCTTCTCCACCGAGGCCCGCGAGAGGCAGTACACGACTCCGGCGTCACCGGCGTGCTCGCTCCGGATCAGCTCCAGCACCTGCTTGAGCGGGTTGTTCTTGGGGGCGATCCGGTACTGGATGTTCGGCCGGTCGAAGCTGGCGACGAAGTGCCGGGCGTCCTCCAGACCGAGCCTCGCCACGATCTCGGCGTGGGTGGCCTCGGTGGCCGTCGCGGTCAGCGCGATCCGCGGCACCTTCGGCCAGCGCTCGTGCAGCATCGACAGTGCGAGGTAGTCGGGCCGGAAGTCGTGACCCCACTGGGCGACGCAGTGCGCCTCGTCGATCGCGAAGAGCGACACCTTGCCCCGGTCGAGCAGCCGCTGGGTGCTCTCGGTCCGCAGCCGCTCGGGAGCCAGGTAGAGCAGGTCCAGCTCGTCGGCGAGGAAGGCCTGCTCGACGGCCTGCCGCTCGTACGGGTCCTGTGTCGAGTTGAGGAATCCGGCCCGCACCCCGAGGGCGGTCAGTGCGTTCACCTGGTCCTGCATCAGTGCGATGAGCGGCGAGATCACGATGCCCGTGCCGTCTCTGACGAGCGCCGGGATCTGGTAGCAGAGCGATTTGCCGCCACCGGTCGGCATCAGCACGAGGGCGTCGCCGCCGCCGACGACCTGCTCGATGATGTCCTGCTGCTCGCCGCGGAAGGAGCTGTATCCGAACACGCGGTGCAGTACCTGCAGGGCGTCGGAGGTGTCGGGGGAAGCGTCCGGAAGTGCCATCCACGAAGCCTATCGGCCCCCACCGACACGCCGTCCCGATCCACCCGGACCGGGACGGCGGAGGCGGCCCGACGAGGCGGACGCCGTCGGCCTAGCCCTGCGGGTCCCGCTTCCAGTCCTGGGCGAGGAGCCCGAGGAGGACCTCGTCCAGGAACTCGCCCAGCACCCAGGCCGAGGAGCGCAGCACACCCTCGCGGACGAAGCCGTTGCGCTCGGCGGCGCGCAGCATCGCGGTGTTGTCCGACAGCGTCTCGATCTGCAGCCGCTGCAGGCCGCGCACGACGAAGCCGTAGTGGCACAGCGCCGCCACCACATCGGTGCCGTAGCCCTTGCCGCGGGAGGACGGCAGCAGTCCCAGCCCGATGTGCGCGGACCGGTTGTGGTCGTCGATGCCCCACAGCGTCGCCGTGCCGACGAGCGTGCCGCCGTCCAGCTCCACCACGGAGAACCGGACGTGCCGCTGCTCCTCGTCGTCGGCCACGAGCCGCGGATCCTTCGAGCCGGGCGGGACCGGCCGCCACGGCCCGCTCTCGGCCCGCGAGGCGTTGATCACGTCGTCGTAGAGCTCGGCCCGCAGGATCGGGATGTCTTCCTCGTGCCGGGCCCTGAGCCCGACCGTGCTGCCTCGTAGCATGCAGGCTTCCTACCCGGCCGGACCGGCCGGCGGCAAGCCGATTTGCCGCGGACCGGACGGGCCGACCCGGCCGTGACGGCGGGTGCTGAGCGACAATGGTCGGGTCGGCGAACCGATCCCTGATCCCGGTCACCTGCTCATCGGCGGTGCCGGCGGAGCAGTGGGGAGAGAGACCATGCCGCTCTATCTGTCGAGGTTCAGCTACACGCCGCAGACCTGGGCCCGGCTCATCAGCCACCCCGAGGACCGCGCAAAGGCCGCTCAGGCGTACATCGAGTCCGTCGGCGGGAAGCTCCACGGCTTCTGGTACGCCTTCGGTACGCACGACGGCTACAACCTGTGGGAGGCGCCGGACAACGTCTCCATGGCCGCCGTGGCGCTGGCGATCAGCGGGGGCGGCGCGCTCAGCTCCTTCGAGACGACCGTCCTGCTGACCGTCGACGAAACGCTGGACGCCCTGCGCAGGGTCGAGCAGGTCCAGTACCGGGCTCCTGGCCTGCAGCAGTGAGCCACGCTCGCGAGTGCCACGGGCAGGAGTGAGCCGGCCGTCGGCGCCGGCTTCCTAGCGCATTTCCGTCCGCGACACCACTTCGGCACGACGCGATACGGCCATCCCCGGCGCCGGTGTACGTACGGGTTTCCTCCCCGTGCGGGCGGTCGCACGTCCTCGACCTGCTCCTACGTCGGCGCGTGCTGCAGACGGGCGCCCGCGGTTGCCGGAATTCGCCCCGGTTGATGGCGCATAACTGTTCCTTCGGTCCGATGAACTCCAACGAAAGCGCCCGTGCGGGCAGTTGAGCGTAGTTATGCTCCCGCCCACCGGTCCAAAGGTCGCCCTTTTCGATAATTCGAGGACACAGATGGAGCAAAAAGACATTCCTCCCGAGTCGGTCCACTCGGAGGAGGGGAGAGGTCCCGTGCTCGCAACGCTCGGCGCCCTGGCCGCCGCCTGTCTGGTCGGGGCGCTCCTCTCCTCCTCGGAACCCGTCGGCACGGGCCTGATCGCCGCGGGCGCCGCCTGCACCGCCGCCGTGTTCGTCGAAGCGCTGCGCCGCGGCCGCGCGCTCGCCGCGGAGCGCGCCCAGGTGGCGGCACTCCGGCACGCCCTGTCCCGGCAGGAGGCCGAGGCGATCCGGCTGTCCGCCGTGGTGCTGCCCGAGGCCATCGAGCGCCTCCGCAGGGGCGAACTGCCCGAAGAGGTGCTGACCGCCCTGGGCGGGCGCCGCGGACACGGCAACCGCTGGGGCAACGACGCAGCCCTGACCCCGCGCTTCAGAGCCGCCCTGCAAGCCGTTCTCGCCCATTCCGTCGACGCGGTCGACAACGAGGAGAGCCTCCGCGACTCGGCGCAGCGGGCCTTCGTGAACGTGGCCCGCCGCGTGCAGGCGATCGTCCACCAGCAGGCCCAAGAGATGCGCGAGATGGAGGACCGGCACGGCACCAACCCGGACGTCTTCGGCGACCTCCTGCGCCTCGACCACGGCACCGCCCTGATCGGCAGGCTCGCCGACTCCATCTCGGTCCTCGGCGGCGCGCGTCCCGGCCGCCAGTGGAGCAGGGCCGTCACGCTCTACAGCGTGCTGCGCGGTGCGATGTCGAGGATCATCGACTACCAGCGGGTGGAACTGCACTCGGTCTCCGAGGTCGCCGTCATCGGCCCGGTCGTGGAACCACTGATCCACACCCTCGCGGAGCTGCTGGACAACGCCACCCGGTACTCGCCCCCGCACACCCGGGTCCACCTCACCGCCGTCGAGGTGCAGTCGGGCATCGCCGTGGAGATCGAGGACGGCGGTCTGAGCATGAGCGAGGAGGCGCGCGCACGCGCCGAGAAGATGCTCGCGCAGGCGCAGTCCGGCATCGACCTCAACGACCTGGGCGAGACGCCCCGGCTGGGCCTGGCGGTGGTGGGCCGGCTGGCCCAGGCGTACGGGTTCCAGGTCTCCCTGCGCTCGTCCGCGTACGGCGGCGTGCGCGCCGTGGTCATCGTGCCGCAGCACCTGATCACCACGGCCTCCGCGGCGACCGGCCTCGCCCACGGCATCGGCTCCTCCTCGGGCCCCAGGGCCGTGGCCGCCACCCCGCGCGAGCACCCCGTGCACCATCCGTCGGCCGGCGTGTCCGCGCCGCGGTCGGCCCGGGTTCCGGCGCCCGGGCCGGCGCCCGTCAGCGGCGGGCCGACCGCTGACCGCACCGCGACCGGCCTGCCGCAGCGACGCCGGAAGGACCGTGTCACCACCTACGACTACGACACCCGGCCGGCCGCGGGGCCGCAGTCGGCGGACGACAGCGGCCCCGGAATGTGGCTGGAGGCGTTCCACAGCGGACTGTCCGGTGAGCCCGGCCAGGACGCACAGGGCGCGGAGGACGCGTCGGGCTCAGCGACCAAAGGGGCGTAAACAGTGATGACTCAGCGAAGCAGTATGGACTGGATGCTCAAGGACCTGGCCGCCGGGGTGCCGCAGACCCGGCACGTGATCGTACTGTCCGCGGACGGGCTCTGCGTCGCTCAGTACGGGGCCGAGACGGACACGGCCGACCGCCTGGCGGCCGCGTGCGCCGGCCTGCAGAGCCTCGCCGGAGCGGTGGCCGCGGAACTGCCCAACTCCCGGGGCAGAATGCGGCTGGTCGTGATCGAGATGGACGGCGGGTTCTTCTACCTGATGGCCGCCGGAGACGGCTCCTACCTCGCGGTGCTCGCCGACGAGGGTGTCGACGCGGGCCTGATGGGCGCACAGATGCGCGCCCTGGTCTCCCGGATGGGGGACCACCTGAGCAGCCCGCCCCGGCACGACGGGCAGCCCGCGTGAAAGAGCCGCCCTCAAGCTGGGAGGACAGCAGTCCCGAACGGCTCTACGTCATCACCGGCGGACGCAGCGGACCTTCCACCGCCGTCCACCTGGACCTCGTGACCTTAGTGGTGGCCAAAGGGCCTCCCCGGCCCGAGACGCAGCCCGAGCAGGCAGCCATTCTGCGGATGTGCCGGTCACCGCTCTCGGTGGCCGAGATCGCCGCGTACGTCGGCCTGCCCGTGAGCGTCGTCACCGTGCTGGTCGGAGACCTGATGGCCGCCGAGCGCGTGCACGTCCGCCCGCCCGTTCCCGCCGCGCAGCTACCCGACCTTGCTCTGATCGAGGCAGTGATCGATGGACTTCAGAAGCTCTGACGCCCCTGCCGGGCCGCTCCCCGCGGACATACTCCCGGAGACGGCCGCGGCCGCCGTGAAAGTCGTCATCGTCGGCGGCTTCGGCGTGGGCAAGACGACGATGGTCGGTGCGGTCAGCGAGATCAAACCGCTGACGACCGAGGAGACGATGACCCGGGCCGGCGTCGGCGTCGACGACACCTGGGGCGTCTCCCGCAAGATCACCACCACCGTGGCCATGGACTTCGGCCGCATCAGCATCAACGACGAACTCGTGCTGTACCTGTTCGGAACCCCCGGCCAGGAGCGCTTCTGGTTCCTGTGGCGCGGGCTCTTCGAGGGCGCCCTCGGAGCGGTCGTCATCCTCGACACCCGCCGGCTGGAGATCAGCTTCGATGTGATCGGACGGCTGGAGGAGCGCGGCGTCCCCTTCGTCGTCGCGGTCAACTCCTTCCCCGGCGCGCCCGAACATCCGCTGGAGGAACTGCGCGAGGCCCTCGACCTGCCCGCCGCCGTCCCGATCCTCGTCTGCGACGCCAGACGGCGGGAATCGTCCCGCGACGTCCTGCTGACCCTCATGCGCTACCTGCACTCCCAGGCAGCCACCCAGGAGGCAATGTGAGCACCACCCCCACCCCACCGCCCGAGTGCCCCGCCCACGCGGCGGCGACCGCGGGGGGTCTGTACCGTCTCCACGGAGCGGAGGCCCAGGCCGATCCCTTCGCACTGTACGAGAAGCTGCGGGCCGAACACGGCTCGGTGGCCCCCGTACTGGTGAGCGGGGACCTCCCGGCCTGGCTGGTCCTCGGCCACCGGGAGAACCTGGACGTGGCCCGCACGTCCTCGCGCTTCGCCCGCGACCCCCGCGGCTGGCGCGACATGAGAGAGGGCCGCGTACCGGCCGACACCCCGCTCGGCCCCATGGTCTCCTGGGTGCCGGTGTGCAACTTCACCGACGGCCCCGTCCACGAGCGGCTGCGCGGGGCCGTGGTGGAGTCCCTGGAGCGCTTCGACAAGCGCGGCATCCGGCGCTACGTGACGCGCTTCGCCAACCAGCTCGTCGACCAGATCGCGGGCGAGGGCTACGCCGATCTGGTGTCCGCCTTCTCGGACCAGCTTCCGATGCTGGTGATGACGCAACTCCTCGGGGCACCCGACGAACACGGCCCCCTGCTCGTCAACGCGGCACGCGACATGCTCCAGGGGACCGAGACCGCCCTCCAGAGCGACCGCTACGTCACCACCACGCTGGAGAACCTGGTGGCGGAGCGGAAGGCCGAACCCGCCCGCGACCTCGCCTCCTGGCTGATCGAGCACCCCGCGAACCTGACCGACACCGAGGTGCTCATGCACCTGCGCGTCGTGTTGATCGCCGCCTACGAGACCACCGCCAACCTCATCGCCAACACCCTGCGGACGGTGCTGACCGACCCGCGCTTCCGGGCGAGCCTCTCCGGAGGCCACATGACCCTGCCCGACGCGCTGGAGCAGGTCCTGTGGGACGACCCGCCGATCAACACGATCATCGGGCGCTGGGCCACCGGAGACACGCTGCTGGGCGGCCGGCAGGTCAAGGCCGGCGACATGATCCTGCTCGGCCTGGCGGCCGGCAACGCCGACCCGCAGATCCGGCCGGATCCCAACGCCTCCGTTCACGGCAACCGTTCCCACCTCGCCTTCAGCAGCGGACCGCACGAGTGCCCGGGCCAGGACATCGGGCGCGCCATCGCCGACACCGGCATCGAGGTCCTGCTGGACCGGCTGCCCGACCTCCAGCTGGCGGTCGACGCGAGCGAACTCCGCTGGCGCGGCACCCTCATGTCCCGCCACCTGCTGTCCCTGCCGGTACGGTTCGCTCCGCGCTCCGCGCCGGCCCCGCAGCTCGAACCGGAGCAGCCGGCCGGGCACCCCGTGCACGCGCTGATCCCGCCGCAGCCGACGGCACCGCCGACGCCGGTGCCGGCCGTCACCGGTCGCCGCCGGCGTGGCGTCAGCTGGTGGCGCCGACTGCTCGGCCGCATCTGACGGCCTTCCGCAGCGCGGGGCCCGCGCCTACCGAGGGCCCCGTACCGAAGGCCCGTACCGGGGCCCCGGCCACACCGGCCGGGGCCCCGGCAGCGCTCAGCGGCGTACCAGCCGCCACCAGGACGCGAGCGCCGGCAGGTCCGGCGGTTCGGTTCCCGTGACGCTGGGCCCGTCGGCGAAACCTATCGCGAACGCCGCGTCCGGCAGGGGCAGTTCGTGCCGGTTGCGCGGACTGGCGTACCGGGGCGCGCGAGTCTGCCACCCGATGGAGCCGGCCACGTAGTGCCCCAACGCCGCCAGATGGCGGCCCAGTTCGCCGTCCGCACCGTCCTCCAGCTGCTCCCGCAGCCGGAGGAAGAGGACCATCACCCGGTCGCGCAAGGCCACCGCGAGCGGCACCGCCTCGGCCGGGGAACAGTTCTCCTGATGGGCCAGGACGTTGACGAGATTCACCTCGCGCGGCTCCAGGTGGTCGTCCTTGTCGTAGGAGAACAGGTCGTTGTCCGCACTGACGACGAAGCCCGCCGCGTCCGTCAGCGCCGTCAGGGCGGGGGAGCAGCGGACGTCCGCCGGCAGCCGGACCCCGCGCGCGACGTCGGACCAGGTCAGTGAGAACCGCGTACCGTTCGCGAGCGGCCCCATGGCGACGAAGTCGTTCAGCCCCGGCATCGTCCGCGCCTCCGCCCGTGCGGCCCGCCAGGCCGCCCCGAGCAGCCAGTCCCGCGTCCCCTCCGCGAACCTGCGGAGCTCGTAGGGCGAGAGCATGGCGTGCGTACGGCTCACCAGGTCCGCCAGCGCCGCGGTCATCGGACCCGGGGGCAGCACGGATGCTCCCGGGTCCTCGATGGTCCGCAGCAGCCGTGCCCCGTGCTCGATGACGGCGGCCGTTCCCACCTCTTCGGAACCGGAGTCCTGCCAGTCGTCGACGGCGTTGGCCCAGTAGTTCCACTGGGTGAACAGGAGGACGGCCTCCACGTTCCCGTCGGGGACGATGCGGCAGGAGAAGTCGGCGCTGTGGGTGGCGAGACCCCATGCGCGCTCGACGGGATCGGGGTACAGGCCGAAGGCGTCCAGCCACTCGACGGCCCGGGCCTCCACCTGCTTGGCCTCGGGGTGGACGAGGTCGCGGGGGAGGGGGCAGTAGAAGGCCGGCAGGCGCGGACCGAGGAGGGAGGGGCGCGGCGACGCGGTCATCGGCCGCCCCCGAGCCGGAAGCGCAGCAGCCGGGTCTGCACCGCGTGGTCGCGCCAGAGGCGGAAGAACCTGCTGTGCGCGATCGTCGATTGTTCGAGTCTTTCACCGGTCCAGGCGCCGGGTTCACCGCCGGCGCCCGCTCTGAGCCGGTCGAGTTCGGCGGTGTTCCACGCCATGGACTGCACCCAGAACTCCGTCACCGAGTCCGTCACGTCCTCGTCCTGCACCAGTTCGAAGCCGGCCGCCTCGGCCGCGGCCAGGTACTCCGCGCGGCGTCCGAGCCGGGTTCTGTAGTAGCCGTCCATGAACTCGCGCCACTGGGAGGGGCCGACGAAGTGTTCCTGGATCCCGAACCATCCACCGGGTACCAGCGCCCTGGCCACGACCTCGAACAGGCGGGCCCGGTCGGTGTACCCGCTGCTCTCGTTGGCGTAGACGGCGTCGTACGCACGGGTTTCGTCGAGCCGGTGCACATCCGCCAGACGCGGATGCACCTGTTCGTGGACCCCGGCGCGCCGGGCGAACTGCCGCACGATCGGCAGGTGTTCCCGTGCGACGGTGAGACTGGTGACCGATGCCCCGTGCTCCTGCGCCCAGTAGAGCGACGTGCCGCCCAGGCCGCAGCCGATGTCCAGCAGCCGCCGCGGAGGCTCTTCGTACGCGCCCCAGGAGCGGGCCGCGTGCTCGACTATCCGCTCCTGTGCGTCGAGCAGGCGCTGCTTGAGCATGTATTGGGGGACGGTGGTGTCCGGTGGGCCGTCGGGATAGAGCCCTACGTGGAAGTGGACGCGGGGGCCCGGGCCGTACTTCTGGAGTATTTCCTGGGTCTTGCGGCTGTAGTAGAGCCGTACCGGATCGTCCGCGGCCGAGCCCTGGTCGCTGCCTAAGGACGATACGGGAGGTGTCACGCGCATGGGATGTCCGCCCTTTCGTGGGGTAGGGCCGTTCTTCCGGGACGCGCTGCGGCCGCCCTCACCGCGTCCCTTCCGTGCACTGTCGAAGCACGGGTCATCGTGGCACTTCAGGTGTCCCGCGTCAGCCCACTGGACGACGCGGAACCCGATCGATTCCGCTACGCACCGGGGCCGGCTCAACCTTCACGGCGACGCTGCAGGGCTGCGCGGATCTCCCGGGCCCTTCGGGTGCCGAGCAGGTCGAGCACCTGTTCCGTGGTCGTCACCGGGTGCCCGGCCAGTACCTCGGCGGCCTGCTCGGGCAGCAGGGGGTCGACCTCCTCGGCCAGCCGCTCGACGACCGACACCTGCGGCACTTGCGCCGGCTCGCGGTGGGGCGCGGGGGACAGTGCCGGGCGGGCGGACGCGGACGCGGTCGGGGGCGGAGCGGGTTCGGGCACCGGCGCGGCGAAGGCCGGCAGCGGGTGTCCGGGCGGCCAGGGGGCGCGGTGGACCAGCGCTGCCGTGACCGCGCACAGCCACGGGGCCCAGGCTCCCGAGAAGAGCAGGGGGGCACCCCCGTTGAAGGTCAGGTGCACCGCCCGGCCGTCCGGGGCGGGGGTGAGGGCCAGGAGGTGCTCCCACCAGTACACCTCGGCGCCGCTGCCGAAGAAGCCGACGAGACGGTGATCCGTGAGCACCACCCGGATCTCGCCCTCCCACCGCCACTGCATCTCCGCCATCCGCTCGGCCTGTCGGCGGGTCCGGGCGTGGTGGAGCTCGCCGGTCAGGACACCGAAGGCCATGAAGAGCGGGCCGCCCTGCACCGCGTAGCCCGAGGAGTACTCGACATTCGTCCCGTAGTAGGCGTGGGCGCCGACCACGAGGTCCGCGTACTGGGTCTCCCCCTGCCGGGTCACCATCGTCGGGGTCATCGGAACGAGGGGGTGGCCGGAGGACAGGTGCGTCACCAGGCTCCGGACCGCCTCGTCGGGAGACTCCTGCGCCCGCCGACGTCTCAGCCACCCCATGGAACCCCTCCCCGCGCGCGACAGCTGTGCCAACAAGCCTGTGTGCACGGCATGTTGGGTCGACAGCGTAACGGTCGAACCGATCCCGCAGACACGACTTCCGCCGTACACCGCGTCTGCCGGTGCCCGGTGCGGAGCCACGGAGCCACGGAGCCGCGGAGCCACGGAGCTACGGGGTACCGGCGCCGGCCACCCCCTGCGCGCCCTCGGGGCGTGCCGCGGCGATGCTCTCCCACGGAGGGGGTGTCCGCGACCGGGTCCACTCGGCCAGGTCGTCGCCGTCGACGCAGACGATGTCGCAGGCGGCGGCGTACTCCGCGGCCGGAGCAGTGAAGGAGCTCGTGGTCACGACGACGGCCACGTCCGCCTCGTGGACGGCGAAGCAGGTCCCGCCGAAGCGCTGGAGGTCCTGCGAACCGACCCGGTTGCCCTCGCCGTAGTGCTTGCACTGGATGACCACGCGCAGGCCGTCCGCCGTCGTGGCGATCACGTCCGCCCCCAAGTCGCCCGCGCCACCGACCACTTCCACCTGGGGGCAACCGTCCCGCGCGCACAACGCGGCGACCGAGTGCTCGAAACCGTCGGCGTCCACCGCGGAGTGGTCCAGGGCGTCGGTGCCCACCTCGTGCAGGCCCGCCGTCTCCGGGTTGCCCCCCGCCCCGGCTTCCGGGGCGCAGGTTGCCGGGATGCCGGGGGCCAGCGGTCCGCGCCGGTCGGACCCGCGTACGGGCGAGCGGTGCGGGCCCGGAGCCACGCACCACCGCATGACCGCCGCCGCGGCCAGCAGGACGAGCACGCCGACGATCGGCGTCACCGGTACGCCGCCGCCCGCCGACGGACCGGCCGTCCTGACGAAGACGGCGGCCCCACCCAGGCAGATCCCCACCAACCCCACCGCCAACACGACGTCACGCCCCACCGATACGGGGCCCTCGCCCCCACCGCGCCGACGTCCTCTCTGTACCTTCACCACGCGCCCCCTCTCACTCGCCACCCGACACGGCCGATCACCCCGCCCGGGGGTGACGGACCCGGTGGTTACTCTCCGTCTGATCAGGAACGCCGGATCCAAACGGCCCGGTGCACGGGGACTTCCCGTGGTCAGCGGCCGCTCGGCCGCGATCGCGACCGAAACGTTTCTGGTGTGAAGTGCGGCAGCCGGACGGGTGAGTGGGGCGGCATCGGGGCCGGGGCCGGTGCGGCGCACCGCTACAAACGGGCCATGCACGCGTACTTGCTCCGCCTCGTCCCGGCCGTGGTCGTGGCCCTGGCCGTCTGCGCGGCCCCGGCCGCCGCTCGTCCCATCGTGCCGGCCCACGCGTCGGCCCACGCGTCGGCCCACGCGTCGGCCCACGCGTCGGCCCGCGCGCCCGCCGACGTACCGGCCCACGTAGCGGCCGAACCCGACCCCGTGGTCTTCGTACACGGCTGGAACGGCGACGGGTCGACCTGGAACACCTTCGTCGACCGGTTCCTGGCGGACGGCCGGCCCGCCGACCGCCTGTACCGGTGGACGTACCCCACCTCCCAGTCCAACGCCACGACCGCGTCGCAACTCGCCGCCACCGTCGACCGCGTCCTGACCGCGACCGGAGCTGCCGAGGTGGACCTCGTCACCCACTCCATGGGCGCCCTGCCGTCGCGCTACTACCTCAAGAACCTCGGCGGCGACGCCAAGGTCGACGCATGGGTGTCCTTGGCGGGCCCCAACCACGGCACGGACACCGCCCGCCTCTGCGGGCAGGCCTCGTGCGTCGAGATGCGGCCCGGTTCCGCCTTCCTCACCGCGCTCAACGCGGGTGACGAAACACCCGGCCCCACCCGCTACGCCACCTGGCGGTCCCCCTGTGACCTGGTCGTCAGTCCCGACAGCACGGTTGCTCTCGCCGGCGCGATGAACACCCGGATCCCGTGTCTGCAACATTCCGCCTTCCTCACCGACCCCGGGGTGTACGCGCAGGTGCGGGACCACATCGGCTGACCGCGGACGCCGCCGTGTGACCGCGCCCCCGCCGAACCCCGGCGGACCGGCGCGCATCATCGGGCCGGGACGGGTCAGACGGGCCCCATGAAGAGAAGACGCGGCGCCGCCGCTCGCGGGGCAGCCCGGCCGCTGCTGCTCCTGCCGGTCCAGGCGGCCCTGCTGATCGGCCTGGGCGGGCTGGTCACCGGGCCGGCCGCGCACCACTGGCCGCTCGCGGTCGAGGACCGGGTCCCCCGGGCCCTGGCGGAGTACCGCGATGCGCCCGTCCTCATCACGGTGTCCGAGTGGCTCTCCGCACTCGGGAGCACGCAGGTCGTCGTCGGGCTGACCCTGGCCGCGCTGCTCGCCCTGCTCCGGCTGCCCCGGGTGGCGCTGCGCCGAGAGGCGCTCTTCCTCGGTGCCGCGGTCGCCGCGCAGTCGGCGGTGTTCGTCCTGGTCACGGCGTTCGTGGAACGGCCGCGCCCGGACCTCCCCCGACTCGACGCCGCACCGCCCACTTCCAGCTTCCCCTCCGGCCACGTCGGAGCCTCGCTGGCCCTCTACGGCGGACTGGCCGTCATCGCGGCCCTGCGGCTGCGCGGCCCCTGGCGCCCCGCCGTGATGGCCGCCCTCCTGCTGGTGCCGCCCGCGGTCGGCCTGGCCCGGGTCTACCGCGGCATGCACTACCCCAGCGACATCGCAGGCGGCCTCCTCAACGGCGCAGCCACCCTCCTGATCACGGCTTCGGTCTTCCTCCACGGCCGCCACCGGTCCACGCCCCGGCCGCCGCACGGCCCGCACCTGCCCGCTCAGGCGGCCACCGCCGATGCCCGCGGCGGGCGGACGGAGCTCGTCGTGCCGACGGTGCTCGTCGTACGGCACCCGTACGGCTGCCCGGACGACCTCGCCGAGCGGTTGCGCGCCGTACTCGAAGGCCACGGCCACCCCCACCGCGAGCAGCGCTGGATCCGCACCACCGCCGAGCGCCCGGCGGGCGCTCTCACCGAGGAGCTCGCCGCGCGCCGCCCCGCCCTGGTGGTGGCCTGCGGCGGCGACGGCACCCTGCGCGCCTGCGCCGAGCTGCTGGCCGGCAGCGGGATCCCGCTGGCCGTGGTGCCCTGCGGCACCGGCAACCTCCTGGCCCGGAACCTAGGCCTCCCGCTGGACCCGGCTGCGGCGCTCGACGCGTCCCTGGCCGGCGACAGCCACCTCATCGACGTCGGGCGCGTCCGGGGCGACGGCCTCGCGCCCACCCGGTTCACCGTCATGGCCGGCGCCGGGTTCGACGCCGCGATGGTCAAGGACGCCTCACCCCGCCTCAAGTCCCGGCTGGGCTGGGCCGCGTACGTGCTGTCGGCGCTCCGGCACCTGCGCGATCCGAGCGTGCGACTGACGATCCGCGTGGACGGGGCCCGCGCACGGCGGCGCCGGGCCCGGATGGTCGTCATCGGGAACGTGGGCACCCTCCAGGGCGGGCTGCCGCTGCTGCCGGGAGCCCGCCCCGACAGCGGACACCTGGACGTGGTGCTGTTCGACCCGCGCGGCCCGGCCGGATGGCTCGCGGCCGCCACCCACCTCCTGTCCCGTCTCCTGCGCCGCCACCCGCCGCTCCCGGCCGCCGCCGCGCGCACGGAGGCCGGGGGAGCCCTGGAGTACTTCACCGCGACCCGTGTCGACGTGCGCTGCGCACGCCCCCAGCCCCGCGAACTCGACGGCGACCCGGTCTCCGACGGCACCCGCCTCACCGCCTGGATCGAACCGGGCGCACTGCGCGTCCAGCTGCCCCGGACCACCGCCGTACGAGAAGGAGAGGAGGAACGGCATGGGAACAGCCCGACGCGTACCGCCGCGCCACGGCGTGCACGGTGACGAACTCTCCGGCGACGAGGCGTGGACCGCGCTGCGCCGCTACGGCAGTTGGAGCCTGGCCCGTGACTCCTTCGTCCGATTCCGCTACGCCGACGGGTTCAGCCACGCCCGCGCACTCGCCCTGCAGACCGTCCTGTGCCTGGTCCCGCTGGCGATCGCCGCCGTCGGCCTCTCCAGTGTCCTGCACACCGAGGACGCCGGCCGGGTGGTCGAGCTGACCATCCGCGGCCTCACCCCCAGCGGCCCCGGCCGGGCGGCGGTGGACGACGCGCTCAGCGGCAGCCGCCGCCGGGCGGGCGACGGCGGCCAACTCGCCCTGTGGTTGGGCCTGCTGTTCGCCGTCGTCAACGTCACCACGGCCCTCTGCCAGGTCGAGCGCGGCGCCAACCGCATATACGGCAACGAACGCGATCGGCCGTTCCTCGCCAAGTACGCCCGCGGCCTCGCGATGTCGGCCCTCGCCGGCTTCCCGCTGGGCCTCAGCTTCGTCCTCACCGTACTCGGCGCCGACCTCACCCGCGCCCTCGCCGAGGTGTACGACCTGGCCCCCGCCACCGTGCGGACCTGGGAGATCCTGCGCCTGCCCGCGGGTGTCCTGCTGGCCGTCCTCGCCACCAGCGCGATCTTCCGGCTCTCCCCGCGACGCCGGCAACCCGGCTACACCTGGCTGGCCTTCGGCGCCGTCGTGTACCTGGCGCTGTGGAACCTCGCCACCTGGGGCCTCAGCCTGTACGTCGGCGCCAGCGGCTCGTTCACCAGCGTCTACGGGCCGCTCAGCGCCATCGTGTCCCTGCTCCTGTGGTCGTACCTCACCTCGACGGCCCTGTTCCTCGGACTGTCCTTCGCCGCCCAGCTGGAAGCCGTACGCGCCGGGGTCCGCGACCCGGTCCTCCCCGACCCCGGGATCTGACCGACCGCCACCGGCCGCCACCGACCGCCGACAACTGCCACCGACCGCCGCACACGAGAGGACGCCGCAGGCATGGCACCACCCACCGGAAGCTCCCCCCGCCGTGCGGCCCTGCGCGATCGGCTCCGCCATCCGCTGCGGCACCTGCCGGCGTGGCACGGCGGCCCCGACGCCACTTTCGCCGCCCGGCTGCTCCTCACCACGGCTGCGACCGCCGTGGTGTCCGTCCCCTTCGCCGTCGCCCTGGTCCTCGTCGAGTCCGGGTGGCAGCCCCTGCTCCGCCTGGACCGTGCGACGGCCGAACGGCTGCACGCCACGGCCCTGGAGCACCCCGGCCTGGTGCGCGTCCTCGACGTCCTCACCGGGGTGGTGTGGGACCCGGTGACCCTACGCCTCCTGGTGGCCCTGCTGGTCGTCCGGCTGGCCGTTCGCGGAGCATGGCGGCCGGCCGCCTGGGCCGCCGTCACGGCGGCCGGCAGCGCCCTGGTGGGGTACCTCGCGAAGATCGCCGTCGAGCGGGCCCGGCCCCACCTCCCCGAGCCGGTCGCCCACGCACCCGGCTTCTCCTTCCCCTCCGGGCACGCCATGACGGCCCTCACCTCCAGCGCGGTGCTGCTGCTGGTCCTGCTGCCGCTCGTCCCGCGCGCCTGGCGCCCGCTGCCCTGGGCGCTGGCCGTGCTCACCGTGGTGGGCGTCGGCTACACCCGGGTGGCGCTGGGCGTCCACTGGGTCAGCGACGTCGTCGGCGGCTGGCTCCTGGGGCTGGTCACGGTCACCGCGACGACCCTGGTCTTCGAGGCCTGGCGGGCGGACACCGGACGCCCCCGGGCCGCGGTCACCGACGGCCTCGAACCCGAGCTCACCGGCCCCGACCCCGAGTCCGCACCTCCGGCCGGTGCCCCGGCCCCGCCTGCGCCCCGCACGGGCCGCCGATGAGCAGCCACTGCTTCCGCACGCGGACGACACCTGTCCGCCGGTTGTCCGGCTCGACCGAAAGGACCAGCCGGACGATCGGCCCGTTTTGGCTCGGGCATAGCGGGTAGTCGACGTTTCATCGATACATATCCCGATATGAATGGAGACGTCGTGTCCGTCGTCAAGAACGCCCTCCCGGAAGCCGACCTCAAGGTCGTCGGTGAAGCGCTGCAGGGCGCTCTGGTGGACCTGGTGGACCTCTCGCTCGTGGCCAAGCAGGTGCACTGGAACGTGGTGGGACCCCGCTTCCGGTCCGTACACCTCCAGCTCGACGAGGTCGTCACCACGGCGCGCACCCACTCGGACGTCGTGGCCGAGCGGGCCTCCGCCCTCGGGATCACCCCGGACGGCCGGGCCGCGACGGTGGCGTCCGCCACCGCGATCACGGGTGTGCCCGAGGGCTGGATCAAGGACGTGGACGCGGTCCGCATCCTCGTCGACGCCCTCAGCACGGTGATCACCCGCATGCGCGAGCGCATCCGGTCCACGGACGAACCCGACCCGGTCACCCAGGACCTCCTGATCGCCCTCACCGGCGAGCTCGAGAAGCACCACTGGATGTTCGCCGCCGAGAACATCTGAGCGCGCCGGCCGGCGTGGCCCCGGACGGCAGCAGCCGTCCGGGGCCACGCCGGTGCGCCCGCTCAGGAGAGGATTTCGACGTACCCGTCGGTCCCGTGCAAGCGGATCCGCTGGCCGTCGCGGATCAGCCGGGTGGCCTGCTCCACGCCGACGACGGCGGGCAGACCGTACTCCCGGGCGATCACCGCGCCATGGGTCATCAGGCCGCCCACCTCGGTCACCAGGCCCGCGATGCCGACGAACAGCGGCGACCAGCTGGGGTCCGTGAAGGCCGTGACCAGGATGTCGCCCGCTTCGAGATCGGCCTCCGCCATGTCGAGGACCACCCGCGCCCGTCCCTCGACCGTCCCGGCCGAGACCGGTACGCCGACCAGGGCGCCGGCCGGTACGTCGTCGCGCCGGTACGCCCCGGTGAGGGCCTCACCGTCCGAGGTGAGCACCCGGGGCGGCGTGAGCGCGTGGTAGGCACGGAAGGCCTCCTTGCGCTGCTGGACGAGCTGCTGGAGGGCCTGCCGGTCGTCCGCGCTGTTCGAACGCACGACCTCGTGGAGTTCCTGGAAGGTGAGGTGGAAGACGTCCTCCCGCTCAGGGACCACGCCCGCCTGCACGAGGCGCCCGGCCTCCTCCATCAGGGCCCGCTTGTAGAGGAAGTAGCGGCTGATGATGCCGTACTTCGGGTACTCCCGGTACCCGATGAAAGTGCGCACCCGGTCGATCATCCGCTTGGTCTCGTCGGCCTTCCGCTCCCCGTCCGGCAGGGCGCGCAGGCGTGACAGCACGTCCTGTTCTTTCTCCTGCGCCTTCTTCCGCCCCTCCTCGAAGCGCCGCTCGGCCGCGCCCGGCTCGAAGTTCCGCACGTTGTCGAGGATCACGGGCACCAGGGTGCCGGGGCGCTCGCGCCAACGCGGCCTGGTGATGTCGATCTCGCCGACGCAGCGCATGCCGTACCGGTCGAGGTATGTCTCGATGGCGTCGCGCGCCTCGGCCCCGCCCGGGAGCTTCGCCAGCTCGTCCAGGAAGGCTTCGTCCTCGATGGGGTCCACGCCCTGCAGGAAGGCCACCACCTCCGGCAGCGGACGGATCACGTCCGCGACGTCGAGCAGCGCCAGTCCCATCTCCGACGTGATGTTGTCGGGGGCGGACAGCGTCAGCGTGTCGGCCGCGTTCTTCTCGCCCAGCCACTCCTGCAGCTTGTCGTTCAGCCACCAGGTGGCCTCCATTCCCGCCATGATCGCCTGAATGCTCAGGGGATCACTGAGGAGCCGCTTGTGCTCCTCGAAGGCCTCCAGCAGGAAGTCGAACAGAGCCGGTCCGCTCTTCGTCCGGATGTCGCGCTCCAGGGCGGCGACGGACACCCGGCTGCGCTCGATCAGCGCGGTGACGACGGCCGGACCGGTCTCGATCGGGGCGGGTGCACCGCCGGCCGGCGGCCCGCCGGGGACCGCGTCCGGGAGCGACGGGACGAAGTCCCCGCGGTCGAGGACGGTCTCCAGAGCGTCCCTGATCAGCGGATCGCCCTTCCCCAGGGCGTCCAGGAGGCCGGCGCGGCTCGCGGGCGAGGCCAGGCGCGCGGTGACGTCCACGAACAGCCTTCCGCCGGCCTCGTGCATCGGCACCATGGCCGTCAGCTGCCACATGGAGAACCCCAGCGCCTTCATGGGGTCGGTCATCATCTGTCCGTGGCCGACGGAGACGTAGACGTGGTTCTCCCGGTCGCCGCTCTCCGGGACGGGGAACAGCGTCGTGATCGGCCGGCTCTGCACGATCCGGAAGCCGTCGTCGACCAGGCACCACTCGATGTCCTGCGGGCGGCCGAAGTGCGCCTCGATCCGCCGCCCGAGCTCTACCAGCCGCACGACCTGCGCATCCGTCAGCGCCGGCTGGTCCTGCCGCTGCGCGTCGATCGCCACCTCCTGCGTACCGCCGGCCGGCAGGGCGGTCAGGGCGCGCTGCTTCGAGGCGATCGCCTTGGCGACGACCTCGCCGTCGCGCACCGTGAAGACGTCCGGGTTCACCAGGCCGGAGACCAGGGCCTCGCCGAGGCCGAAGCCGGCGTCCACGGTGGAGACCTTGCGGTCGCCCGTGACCGGGTCGGCCGTGAACAGGATGCCGGAGGCGTGCGGGAAGGCCATCTGCTGCACGACCACGGCCATGTGCACCGTGCGGTGGTCGATGCCGCCCCGCTCGCGGTAGGTCACGGCGCGCTCGGTGAACAGCGAGGCCCAGCACCGGCTGATGTGCCGGAGGATCTCCGCCGGCCCCACGATGTTCAGGTACGTGTCCTGCTGGCCCGCGAAGGACGCCGTCGGCAGGTCCTCCGCCGTCGCGCTGGACCGGACGGCGTACGCGGCCTGCTCGCCGGACCGGGCGAGCGCGCCGGTGATCTCCGCCGCGAGATCGTCCGGGACGCGGATCCCTTCGACGGTCCGGCGGATCTGCGCGCTGAGCGTGCGGATCGCCTCACGGTCGTCCGGGTCGACGCGCGACAACCGGTCGAGCAGATCGTCGAGCGAGGGCGCTTCCACCATGATCCGCCGGAAGGCCTCCGTCGTCACGCAGAACCCTCCCGGCACGCGGACGCCTTCGATCCGCGACAGCGCGCCCAGGTGCGCGCCCTTGCCGCCGACGACCGCGACCTGCGTCTCGTCCACCAGGTGAAGGTCCCGTACGTACTGCTCGTTCACTGCGATGCCTCCGAGGCGATTGTGGCTCAGGTCGATGATTCTGCGCTGTGCCCCGGGCCTTGCGGCAAGCCCCCCTGCGCGCTATAACTTGAGAGTGGCAAGGAGAGGGCTCTCCTTGCCTTTGTCGTTTCCGGTCACGCCAGAAGTGACGAACGATGAGATATCGCCACTCGAACCGTGTGCGCGACGGGTTCGGGTTAAGTTCTGACCATGTCTGTCGAGTTACCCCTCGCTGCCGTGACCGTGACCGTCCTGACCGAAGGCGTCAGATTCCTCTACGACCAGGCGGGCGCGCTGCTGGCGCGACGCCGCGAGCGTGCCGCCGAGGCGGGCGCCGCCGAAGAGAGCTCGCCCACCCCACCGGTCGTCGCCGAGCCGCGTGAACTTCCCGCGCCCGACCCGATCCTGGTGGAGCGCTTCGAGGCGGAGTTGCGGGGCCTTCGGGCCGATCTTCACGAATACGCCAGTGGCGTCGATCCGGTGACCACCACCGACCCGGAGCTCCTGGGCCGCGTCGACGCTCTGCGCCGGGTCCTGGAGGCGATCCACGGCACGCCGCTGCTCTTCACCGGCGAGCCGGGCGATCCAGGAGAGCCGGACGCAACGACCGTGGTGCGCGGCCGGGTCGACACCGACGAGGTGGCGGGCTACGTCGCCGCCGTACGGGCCGAACGGCCCGCCGGCACCGTCGAGGGCTACGTGCGGGCGAAGCGGGTGGAACAGGGCGGCGAGGTCGTCGGGGTGGATCTCGGATCCGGCTCCCGGACACGGCCGTAGTACCACCATGGACCGTATCGACCGCTCCTTCGAGGACCTCGTCCGCGCCCGTACCGGACCGGAGTTCATCGAGCGCCGCTGGCTGCACGAACGCATCGAGCAGGCACACGGCAGCCACGTCCTGGTGACGGGCGAGCCAGGCGCGGGCAAGACGAGCCTGCTCGCCGGCCTGGCCCGCTCCCACCCCGAATGGCTGCGCTACTTCGCGCGCCGGGACAGCCGCACCGCACTCGCCGGCGGGGACGTCCAGTCCTTCCTGCTCGAAATCGGTCACCAGCTTGCCCGCCGCCGCCCCGAGCTCTTCCGGCCGCAGCGCCTCGAAGTGGTGGTCCGCCAGCACATCGACACGGTCCTGCCCGACGGCAGCGTGGTCGGGATCCGGATCGAGGACCTGTCGGTCTCGCCGTTCCACCGGACCGCGAGCCTGTACCTGGATCAGCAGGTCACCGAGGTCGCCGGCACCGTCAGCGGGATCGAGATCGGCACCGCCGGCCTGGAGCCGCGGCTGCTGGAACCCGCCAACCTGGCGTACCTGGCGCTGATCGGTCCGGCCGAGGCCCTCCTCGCCGAGGACCCGTCCGCCAGGATCGTGATCCTGCTCGACGCCCTGGACGAGTTCGCCGACGGCTCCGCACCCACCAGCCTGCTGCGCTGGCTGGCCCAGGGGCCCGAGCTGCCCTCCAACGTGACGCTGGTCATGACCTCCCGGCCCCATGCCGCCCTGGCGCAGCTGCGTCACCGGACGACCGAACTGCCGATCGACCCGGTCTCCGCGCAGGTCACGGCGGACCTGCTCGCCTACGCGACCCGTGTCATGGCGACCGCGCCCCTCAAGGCCGCCGCCGAAGCCGCCGGTCTCTACCCGGACGTCCTGCACCGCGACGTCGTACGGCACGCCGCCGGCAACTTCCTCTACCTGTCCACGTACGCCCGCGCTCTGGCCGGGGCCGTCGCCGCTGCGGACGGCGCGCTCACCGCCCGCCTGCTCGACCTGGCCGAACTGCCGCACGGCCTGACCGGCCTGTACGCCTTCTTCATCGACAGCGCGCGCACCGACCTCGGCAGCCTCGGCATGCTCGACATCCGCGAACCCACCGGCCCCGCCGACCACCTCACACCCGCCTGGGAGGGCGTCGGCCAGCCCCTCCTCGGCGTTCTCGCCGTCGCCCGCGAGCCGCTGACCGTCGATCAGCTGACCGCGCTCGCCGGCCTGCGGGTATGGCCCCGCGCCGTACGCAACCTCCTGGCCCGCCTGCGCTGGCTCCTCGAAGAACGGGACGGCCGGATCGCGCTGTACCACTCGTCGATCGGCGAGTTCCTCACGGCGGACCCGACCTACCGGGAACACCCCGACAGCTGGGTCGACGCACTCGAATGGCACGAGCGGATCGTCCGCCACTACCGGGGCGACGCCGCCACCTGGGCCGACGTGCCCTGGAACGCCGTGGACCGCTACGGGCTGCTCCACCTCACCGACCACGCGCTGTGCGCCGGGGACGAGATCGCGGCCGAGGCCGTCGGCGGGCTCGCCTGCCCCGGCCTGCTCCGTGCCCACCGGCAGACCTTCGGCAACCACCGCCACTTCCAACGCCTGGCCGCTCTCCTCGCCGACCACGCCGTCGACCGGCTCGCCCCGGATGCCGCCCTGCCCGCCCTGCTGTACCTGGGGATCGTCCGACGCCAACTCATCAGCATCAGCCGCACCGTCGCCCCGCCGGCCCTCGGGCTGCTCGCGCGGCTGGGCCGCACCGATGAGGCACTGGAACACGTGGCGGCCATGGAGCCCTCGTACCAGCAGTTCCGCGGGGTACTGGCGATCTGGGAGCACCTACGGCCCGGTGACGGTGCGCCCGACCGGCGCGACCTGCTGGAGCTGCTGATCCAGGTGGCCTTCGCCATCCCACCGAGCACGGACCGGTACGGTCGGGTCTGGCGGTCCACCCAGCCGTTCCGCGATGCCGCGGTGCTGCTGGCCCCGTACGACCTCGACCGGGCCGTGCGAATGTGGCAGCACGCCTGGGACATCGACTTCGCCGACCGGGGCTCGGACGCGCCCGCGTTCCAGAAGCCGCCGGACGCGGTCCACGCCGCCGCTGCCGCGGCCGAGGAGGACATCGACCGGGCCTGCGCACTGATCGCCCGGATCGCCCCCGACACCGCACGCAACCCCTCCTCGCTCATCGGAGCCGGGAGCGACCGGGCGAACGCCTACCTCGATCTGGCCGCGCGCGCCGGAGCCGCCGACGTGCCCGGCCTGCTCAGGCTGGCCGAGCAGGGTATGGAGACGGCCCATCCGGACACCCGGCTGCGCGTCCTCGCCAGACTGGCGGCCGCCTGGGCCCCGTACGACCTGGACGAGGCCGGGCGGGCCCTCGCCGTACTGCGGGACGAGACGGCCCCGGAGCACCGGCCCGTGCAGGACTTGCGCCGCGGGCTGGTCGACGCGGTGGCCGAGATCGCGGGGCCCTTCCCCGCGACCGCCGGCCACCTGCTGGAACGCGTCGTGCAGGACCCCGTGAACGGGGACACCAGCCGGGTCGTCCTGTACCTGGCCCGACTGCTGGCCGCCTACGGCGACACGGAGCGGGCGCGCGACCTCATCGACCGCGTGGATGCGCAGCGGTACGAGGGCGTCAGCGCCAGTGCGGCCCTCGCCACCTTCGACCGGGACGCCGCACTGCGACTGCTGGAACGCGCCTACGAGCGGCTCCCGTCCGCCGACGACCCCGACGAGCGGAGCATGCGCGAGTTCCATCTCCAGAGCCTGGTAGTGGAGATGATCGAGCACGACCGGATGCGGGCGGCCCGGCTGGCCCGCGAACTGACCGACACCGCCTGGGGCGGCTTCGAGAGCGACCGGTACTCGACGCTGGCCCGGATCGCCCACGCGTCCCTGGACCACGGTGACTCCGGGCACGCGCAGGAGCTGCTGGCGGAATGCCTCAAGGCCGGCGAGGTCACCCCGCCCCTGGAGGGCGGGAGGCCGTCCGGCTTCTACCGGCCGGCGACCGGAGCGCCCGCCATGCCGATCGGGAGCACCTACCTCACCGCGCTGAGCGACTCCTTCAACAGCTCCCAGGAGTGGGCCGTGCGCGCCAACGCGTACTTCCACCGGGATCCGGCCGACGTGGTGCGCGACGTCTCGCCCGGCCCCTACAACTGGGGCCGGACCGCCCGGATCCTCGCCGAGGCCCTCGCCGGACGGGACCTGCCCCGCGCCGTCGCCGTCGTGGACGGCCTGGCCGACTGGGACGAGCGCACGATCGGCCTGGCCGGTCTGCTGAACCGCGCCGCCCTGGGGGAGCGGCCGGAGGCGGCGGCGCTGTCGCTCCGGCTCGACGAGGCCCTCGCCGCCGTGCCCGCGTACGAGTGGCTGGCCGGCGACGACGACGACAAGGCCTGGGCCTATGAACGACCCGACCATCGCGTACGGTTCGAGGCCGCCCTGCGGATCGCCCCGTTCCGGGCCGAGTCGGGAAAGCTCGTCGAGGGCGCCCCGTTCCTGTCCTCCGTCCTGCGCCTGGCCCGTATCGCCTGGGCATCGCAGCTCTTCGCGGACGGCACCCTCGGCCGGGCCCGCTTTTGGCCCGTGACCCAGGAGATCCACGAGTACACGCTCGGCCCCGCCTGGCAGCCGGGGAACCACGAGCTCCTGGTCGACCTGACCCGGGCGGCCGCGGCCTTCCACGAGCACCGGGCGGCGGCCGGCCGCCCGACGGACCGTCCCCGCTCCCCGCGGGTTCCGGCGCTCCAGCAGCCGATCTACGCCGCCGCCGCGGAAGTGGTGACCCCGGCCGGCTGCCGGGAACCCACCCCGGCCGCCCTCGCCGGCATCCGCGGCCTGCTCACCGAAGGCCTGGTGGTCGCGGCTGCCCAACTGACGGCGTTCGCCGTGGAGATCCACCCCTCCGCCGGCGGGCAGCTGCGTACGCTGGCCTCCGACGTCATCGCCGCTGCGGCACGGACATCGCCCGGCATCCGGATCGACGCACTCGCCCGCCTCGCGCTCTCACCTGCCCTCGCCGACCTGGTGGACCCCGCGGACGTGCTCCGGGAGACCACCCGCCCCGGCGTACGGACCACCGGACAGCCTTGGGTCCGCGGGCACGTCCGTCACCTGCTGTTCCCCGCCCTGCTGACCCGCTCTCCCGCGGTCGCGCTACGCCAGTTCCACGAGGCCGTCGCCGACAGCTGGGAGGAGGTCGCGGCGCTGCTGGAGCACGGTGCCGCAGAGGTCGTCGAGGCCCTCGGCCCCGACGTCGTCACCATCCTGCACACCGTGATCCGGCGGGCCCTGAGCTGTACCTCGCCCGACGGCTCGGCACCCGAGAGCGTGGACGGGCTCCGTCTGGCACCGCGGTGAGTGGCTGACCGGGTCAGCCCCGGAGCGCCCGGAGTGCGCGGGGAGCGGGCCGGCGCTGCCCGCGCGGTACGGCAGGTGATGCGCTCGCCGCGTCACCGAGCCCGGCGAACTGCACCTGGCACAGCGGCAGTTAGGGACACCGCGAAGAGCCTGCCCGTCCACGAGGAGACCCGCCGACTGGCCCGGTTCGCGTCGTCGGCCGTCGCCCGCCACCGGGTGACGGAGGTCAACACGAACCCCGGCCGGACGCGGCGCTGCGGCTGGCCGCGGCGCACGGGCACCCTGCGCGCGGAACTGGAGAAGCGCTACCGCGACCTGGAGGAGCGCGTCGACCGGTTCCAGCGGCTGCTCAGATTCTGACCGCCGTTCGCCGAGGAGGTGGTGCAGGCCGGTCCTGCTCGAAGGTGCGGAGCAGGTCGGCCGCCACGCTCACCGCGATCGTGGCGGGTTCCTTGCCGGCGATCCCGGCCACTCCGATCGGGGTCTTGATCCGGTCGATGGCCTCGTCGTCGTGGCCGCCCTCGGTGGCCAGGCGCTGCCGGAACCGCGCCCACTTCGCGGACGAGCCGATCAGACCGATCGAGCCGAGCCCGGCGGTGCGCAGCGCGGCATCGCACAGCGCGGCGTCCTCGGCGTGGTCGTGGGTCATGATCAGGACGTGGGCGCCGGGCGGCAGCTCGGCGAGCACCTCCTCCGGAAGCAGCGGGGTGTGGTGCACGTGGATCTGCGCCACGGCGTCCGCGAGTACGCCCAGCCGTTCGTCGGTGAGCATGTCGGGGCGGCTGTCCGTCAGGTGCAGGTCGAGGTTGTGCCGGGCCAGGATGCGGGCCAGCTCCAGTCCGACGTGCCCGACGCCGAAGACCGCCACCGCCTGGACCACCGGGAGCGGTTCGAGCAGCACGGTGACGGCCCCGCCGCAGCACTGCACGCCGTGCCGGCCGGTGACCTTGTCGTTGAGGGCGAAATCCATCAGTTCCGGCTCGGGATCGGGTGTGCCGCTCAGCTCACGCGCCCGGTCGATGGCGACGGCCTCGATGTTGCCACCGCCGATCGAACCCCACGTCTCGGTCCGTCCCACGACGAGTTTGGCGCCGGCCCGGCGGGGCGCATGGCCGCGCACGGTCGCGACGGTCACGAGCACCCCGGGTTCCCGGCGTGCCCGCAACCGCGCGACCGCGGCCACCCAGCTCATGTCAGGCATGGCTCAAGGTGCTTGCGCCGACGGGGGTCACGCTGCCGCCGGGCGCCTGCCCGTCGTGGTGCGCGCCGCCCCTACGGGCCGCTTCGATCGCCCAGTACACCGCCTCGGGGGTGGCCGGCGAGGCGAGTTCCACACTGACCCCGCCGGGCCCGAACTCCGCGGCGGCCTGCCGCAGCGCCTCCCGTACCGAGAAGGCCAGCATCAGCGGAGGCTCGCCGACCGCCTTGGACCCGTAGACCGCGCCCTCCTCCGTGGCGTTCTCCAGCAGCCTCACGTTGAACTCCTCGGGCATCTCCGAGAAGCTGGGCAGCTTGTAGGTGCTCGCCGCCTGGGTCAGCAGCCGGCCCCGGTTCGGCCCGTCACCGGTGTCCCATCGCAGGTCCTCCAGCGTCAACCAGCCCGCGCCCTGCACGAAACCGCCCTCGACCTGACCGATGTCGATCATCGGGGAGAGGCTGTCGCCGACATCGTGCACGATGTCCACCCGCCGGATCCGGTACGCGCCGGTGAAGCCGTCCACCTCCACATCGGCCGCGGCGGCTCCGTAGGAGAAGTACTTGAACGGCGAGCCCTGGAACACCTTCGCGTCCCAGTGCAGGCCCTCGGTCCGGTAGAAACCGGCCGCGGACAGCTGGACCCGCTGGAAGTACGCGGTGCGCACCAGATCGTTCCAGGCCAGCTCCTTTTCGCTGCCCAGAACGCGGGCGACCCCCTCGACGATGCGCACGTCCGAGGCGTTCGCACCCAGCTGGGTACCGGCGACCCGGAGCAGCCGCTCGCGGATCTGCTCGCAGGCGTTCTTCACCGCGGCGCCGTTGAGGTCCGCCCCGGCGCTGGCCGCGGTGGCAGAGGTGTTGGGCACCTTGTCCGTGCGGGTCGGGGCCAGCCGCACCTTGTGCAGCGGAATGCCCAGGGTGGTCGCCGCCACCTGCAGCATCTTGGTGTGCAGGCCCTGCCCCATCTCGGTGCCGCCGTGGTTGATCAGGACCGAGCCGTCCTTGTAGACCAGCACCAGCGCGCCGGCCTGGTTGAAGGCGGTGAGGTTGAAGGAGATCCCGAACTTGATCCCGGTGATCGCGATCGCCCGCTTGGTGTGCGGGTGCACGGCGTTGAAGGCTTCGATCTCGCGCCTGCGACCGTCGATGCCGGCGTCGTCATGGACCTGCCGCCAGACGGTGGAGATCCGTTCGGGGTGCAGGACCGGCTGCCCGTACGGCGTGGACTGGCCCTGCCGGTAGAAGTTGCGTTCGCGCAGCTCCGACGGGTCCAGGCCGAGCAGCGGCGCGCACCGGCCCAGGATGTCCTCGATCACCAGCATGCCCTGCGGTCCGCCGAAGCCGCGGAATGCGGTGTTGGAGACCTTGTTGGTCCGGGCGACGCGCCCGGCGATGCGGGCGTGGGGAATCCAGTAGGTGTTGTCGATGTGGCACAGCGCGCGGGCCACCACCGGCTCGGAGAGGTCCAGGCTCCAGCCGCCGTCCGCGGTCAGGGTCGCGTCCAGGGCCTGGATGCGGCCCTCGTCGTCGAAGCCGATCCTCCACGACGCGTGGAACCCGTGGCGCTTGCCGGACATCGTCAGGTCCTGGGTCCGGTTGAGCCGCACTCGGACCGGCCGGCCGGTCAGCCGGGCGCCGAGCGCCGCGACGGCAGCGAACCCGTGCGGCTGCATCTCCTTGCCGCCGAAGCCGCCACCCATCCGCAGGCACTGCACGGTCACCTCGTGGCTGTGCAGGCCGAGCACGTGCGCAACGATCTCCTGCGTCTCCGACGGGTGCTGGGTGCTGCTCTGGACGAACATCTGCCCGTTCTCGTCGACGTGGGCCAGCGCCGCGTGCGTCTCGAGATAGAAGTGTTCCTGGTCGGAGAACTGGAACTCACCGGTGAACACGTGCGCGGAGTCGCCGAAGCCGGCGTCGACGTCGCCGGTCAGCATCACGGGCCGGGCGCCGTGGAAGCTGTCGGCCTCGATGGCCTCCCGCAGCGTGATCAGGGAGGGCTTCTCGTCGAGGTCCACCTCGACGGCCGCCGCACCGAGCCGGGCGGCCTCCAGGGTCTCGCCGAGCACCCAGGCGACGGCGTGGCCGTGGAACATGACCTCGTCGGGGAACAGCGGTTCGTCGTGCTTCATCCCGGCGTCGTTGACGCCCGGCACGTCGGCACCGGTCAGTACGCGGACCACACCGGGCACGGCGTACGCGGGCCCGGTGCGCAGGGCGGTGATCCTGCCGTGCGCCTTCATCACCTGGACCGGGTGGGCGTGCAGCACGTCCTTGGTGCGGTGGACCAGGTCGTCGGTGTAGAGCGCGGTGCCCGTGACGTGCAGGGTGGCACTCTCGTGCGGCATCGAGACGCCGACGACGGGCTTCTCGGGTCGATCGGACAGCCGGCTCATGCCGACACCGCCTCAGTGGTCTGCGCGTACAGCTTGAGCAGGCTCTGCCCGAGCATCGCGGAGCGGTAGCGGGCGCTGGCCCGGTGGTCGTCCATGGGCGTCCCCTGCGACTGGAGCACGCGGGTCGCGGCCGCGACGGTCTCCGCCGTCCACGGCCTGCCTTCCAGGGCCGCCTCGGCGGCGAGGGCGCGGACCGGGGTGGCGGCCACGCCGCCCAGGCCGATGCGCGCCCTGCGGACCGTCCCGTCCTCGATGTCGAGTGCGAAGGCGACCGCCACGCTGGAGATGTCGTCGAAGCGCCGTTTGGCGATCTTGTGGAAGGCGGTGACCGGCGACAGCGGCAGCGGGATGCGTACCGAGCGGATCAGCTCGCCGGGACGGCGCACGCTCTGCCGGTAGCCGGTGAAGTAGTCCGACAGGGGGACCTCGCGCTCGCCGTCGGCGTCGGCGAGCACCACCGAAGCCTCCAGCGCGAGCAGTACCGGCGGGCTGTCGCCGATGGGGGAGCCGGTCCCCAGATTGCCACCGAGGGTCGCGCTGTTGCGGATGAGCCGGGAGGCGAACTGCGGGAAGAGCTCCGCCAGCAGCGGAACACGGCCGTCGAGCCGGCGTTCGATCTCGGTGAGCGTCTGCGCCGCCCCGATCTCGATGTGGTCGGACTCGACGCGCAGCGCCCGTAGTTCGGGCAGGCGGTCGACCGCGACCACGCACTTCTCGCGGCGCGCGCGGATGTTGACCTCCACGCCCCAGTCGGTGCTTCCGGCCACCACGACTGCGCCGGGTCGCTCGCGCAGCAGCCGCAGCGCTTCGGCCAGGGTGCCCGGCCGCAGGAACGTGCTGTCCTCCCGGGTGTACTCGGTGGCGACCGGTTCGGGCGGGGACTGCTCGCGGCGCTGCGCGAGGGCGTCGTCCTCGGTGGGCGTCCCGACGGCGAACGCGGCATCGCGGATCGGGCGGTAGCCGGTGCACCGGCACAGGTTCCCGCTCAGCGCGTGCAGATCGAAACCGTTCGGACCGTGCTCGGGGTCGGTGCCGTCGCCCGGGTCCGCGTGGGCGCAGCGGTCGGGCCGGTAGTACTCGGCGGCCATACTGCAGATGAATCCCGGTGTGCAGTAACCGCATTGGGAGCCGCCGCGGACGGCCATCTCCTCCTGCACGGGGTGCAGGGCGGTGGGGCCGCCGGATGAGCCGCCGGTGGCGAGTCCTTCCGAGGTGATGACCTCCTGACCGTCGAGCGCCGCGACGGGGACCAGGCAGGCGTTGACCGCCACCCAGTCGGTGGGCCTGTTCACTCCGGGACGGGCCACCATGACCGAGCAGGCGCCGCATTCACCCTCGGCGCAGCCCTCCTTGGTGCCGGTGAGGCCGCGTTCGCGGAGGAAGTCCAGCACCGTGGTGTGGGGTGCCGCCGGTGAAATCGGTGTTTCTTTCCCGTTGACCGTGATCCGTGCCGCTACCACGGCAGGTCCTCGTTTCGGCGCGCGATCGACATGACTATCCTGGTCGCCATTTCAGGTGCTTTCTCTTTTGGCGGTCGCGGCTCGGGACACGGGAGCGCGACGCAGCGGCACGCGACGGCGTGCTGCAGGTGGTGACAGAGACGAGAAGGTGCCGGGGCCGCGGACGGGCACGCCGGGAGGGGCTGCTCAGCAGCCGTGCGCTATGCGACCCGGAGCCCAGGCGATCCGGTGTGCGAGGCGAAGCAGTTCGGAGACGGTCGGCATCCGGCTTCGCCTCCTTCCAGCAGCTCACGAGTGGGTGCGGTCGAAGTTACGTTGCCCCAGGTTCTCCGGTCAAGCGATGGTGGGTGGATTCACCGAGGGCCGGACGCGCCCCGGGGCCGGTTTTCGTACGGTGAACCGGTGGCGCCCGGTGCCCGTGCCCGATCCGGGGAGCGGGTCGTCGTCGCCCCGGCCCTCGTACGGCTGCCGTTAGGGTCTGTGGCCGAATGCAAGGGCCGGAGAGTTTTGGTTTTGGGGTGGGCATGAGGACGGGGCGTGCAGCCGGTGGGCGCTGCTCCGGTTCGACGGCGGCCGCGCCGTTCTCTTCGGCCAGGACGACTCCAGCAGGGTCGGGCGGTACGCGCCGCCGATCGATCTGCTCGACGGGGCGCCCGGATGGGCGAACCATGAGCTCCTGCACGCCCGGATGGAGCAGGGAAGGGTCGAGTGCGTCTACTGGTTCGAGGACGGTTCCTGGCACCGGGCGCCGTACCCCGAGAACCTGCACGACGACGGGCTCGACTGCGGCATCGGTCATCTGACCTCGCGCGACCACGCCGTGGAGGCGATCTGTGCACTGTTCGAGTTCGACGAGGACTGCGAAGGCGCCTCGGAGGCCTGCGAGCGGTTCTTCGAGCACGCGGAGCGGGGCACGGTCACCGAGCGGGTGGTGCGCTCCTTCGCCGATGAGGTCTTCCGGATCCAGACCGAGCACGAACTCCTCTGGCCGAAGCTCCCGGTCGCCCGGTCGGAGGCGGAGCTCGCATCGATGACCGCCCTGGTGCGCTGGGGGTGATGCCGCGGGGGACCCGAGGTGGCCAGGCCTCCGGTCCCCGCGCCGCACGGTCACCCGGCGTACCGCGCACGGACGGGGGTCAGGACCTGTCGGCCCCGGCGTGGTCTGCCGCCATGCGCCCGGGGCCGTCGGCGCCCCGGCCCCGGCCCTGGCCCGTGCTGTGCGTCGGCGGTCCCGACTGCTGCAGTTCGGCGAGGAGTTCGCTCTGACCCACCAGGAGTTCGGTCAGGATGCGGCGCGCCGCACGCAGGAGGTCGGCCACGTCGCCGCCGGCGAGGGCGTAGCTGACCGTCGCTCCGTCGCGGATGGACACGACGATGCCGGAGCGGCGCAGGACCGCCAGCTGCTGAGAGAGGTTGGACGCCTCGACGTCGATCGCGGCGAGGAGGTCGCGTACGGGTACGGGGCCGTTCTGCAGGAGCTCCAGGACGCGGATGCGGACGGGGTGTCCGAGCATGCGGAAGAACTCGGCCTTCGCCTGGTAGAGGGGTACCTGCATTCCCATGAGTGCTCCTGCTGTTGCTTCAAACCGTGTTGGGGGTCGCGGGGCTTCCAGTCGGCCGACCTCCCATACGTTCGTACGGACGGGCCCACGCACGCCCGGGTATGACCTGTTTCAGATGTGCCGGATTGAAGAATTCTTCAACTCGTGGGCATGCGTGGGCGCGGAAGTGCCGGGGTCAGAGGTCCAGGTCGGACTCGATGCGCTTGAGCTGGTGCCGGGCCATGGCCAGGTTGGATTTGGACTTGTCCAGCACGACGTACAGGAACAGACCGCCGTTCCCGCGGCCCTTGAGCAGCCGGATCAGGTGGTACTGGCCGCCGAGGGTGATCAGGATGTCCTCGATCTCGTCCTGCAGGCCCAGCATCTCCATGGTGCGGAACTTGGCCCGGATCACATCGGTGTTGCCCGCGGCCGCGACCGTGAGGTCGAGGTCCTTCCCCCCACCGAGGGTCCCCAGCGCCATACCGCTGGTGTAGTCCACCAGGGCGGCTCCCACCGCACCTTCGATCGAGGTCATCGTCTCCTTCAAAGAGACCTCAACATTCGCCATCGTCACTCGCTCCCTTGCCTTCTGCGGTCCCCGTCCGGTGCTCCGTTTCCCGGCAGCACCGGACAGCTGGTGATCTCGAAGCTACCGAGCGTGCGCGGCGGCGATGGGGGGAACGGTGGATTGCGTGGAATGTCCACGCAGGCCCGACGGGCCTCTCCCCGCGTCCACGCCGACGCGCGCGATGCGCGGCGCGCGGACCTGCGGACTGTGCGTTCACGCACAGCTCATTGCAATTGCGGACCAGGTCGAGGATTGCGTTCAGCTGCATTGTCATTGCAACGGAAGCCTAGAAACTGCCTATAAATCATGCAGAGTTGCTTCTCTTTGATCTTTGACCGTTTCATGAACGCAATGTACTGTCGCTGACGTTCAGCGATTGCTGAACGTCGTTGCCGACACAAGGGGGTTCGTGATGGGAAAGGGACGCGACGGCTTCTCCGAGGCGGGGCTGCGCAGGCTGCACGAGGTGCTGGCACGGTATGTCGAGTCGGGGAGGATCCCCGGGCTCGTCGCCCTCGTCGGCCGGGGCGACGAGACGCATGTCGAGGAAGTCGGGACGATGCGCCACGACGGTGGTGGCGCACCGATGCGCCGGGACACGATCTTCCGCATGGCGTCCACCTCCAAGCCGGTCACGATGGCGGCGACGATGGTCCTTCTGGACGAGTGCAGGCTGCGCCTCGACGATCCGGTGGACGCATGGCTGCCCGAACTCGCCGACCGCCGGGTGCTGAAGCGGATCGACGGCCCGCTGGACGACACCGTGCCCGCGCGGCGGCCCATCACCGTACGGGACCTGGTGACTTCCACCTTCGGGCTCGGCATCGACCTGACGGCGCTCGGTTCCCCCGTCATGAACGCCATCTTCGAAGGCGGCGTCTTCAGCCAGGGCGCGAAGCCGCTGCCCGAGCCGGACGAGTGGATGCGCGACCTCGGCGCGCTGCCGCTGATGCGGCAGCCCGGTGAGCACTGGCAGTACCACCTCAGCCATGACGTGCTCGGCGTGCTCGTCGCGCGCGTCACGGGCCGGCCGTTCGAGACGTTCCTGCGCGAGCGCGTGCTCGATCCGCTGGGGATGAAGGACACCGGTTTCCACGTGCCCGCCGACAGGATCGACCGGCTGCCACCCAGCTACGCCCCCGACCCGCAGACCGGGGAGTTCACCGTGTGGGACGAGGCGGCGGGCGGGCAGTACAGCGCACCTCCGGCGTTCCAGGCGGGCGGCGGCGGGCTGGTCTCCACCGCCGACGACTACCACGCCTACTTCCGGATGCTGCTGAACCGGGGCAGGCACGGCACCGAACGGATCCTGTCCCGGCCCGCTGTCGAGCTGATGACCACCAACTGCCTCACTCCCGAGCAGGAGGCGAGCCGATCCGCCCTTGCCCGCAACGCCGTTCACGTCTCGTTCGGACAGGGACAGCAGGGCGGCTGGGGGTTCGGAATGGCGGTACGCACCTACCGCGGGGACTACGCGCCCATCGGTCAGTTCGGCTGGGACGGCGGGACCGGCACCTCCGCCTACGCCGACCCGGAGAACCGGCTCACCGGAATCCTGCTCACCCAGGTCGGACTGTCCGTTCCGGATCCGGCGCGGCTCATCCATGACTTCTGGACCACGCTCTACCAGGCGATCGACGACTGAGACCGAGCCCGCGAGCCGGTCGGGCTCAGGACAGCACCACGTGGCGCTCCGCCGGCTCTCCTGCGTCCGCCGGGTCGTGCGTGCCTTTCTGCCCGGCCCGGGCCTCGCCGATGAGCCGTGCCAAACGGCTGCGGGCCTCCAGGTCGGCGCAGAATTCGGCGGCGCCCGCCGAGGGCGTCCTCATCGTGATGTCGACCTTGCCCGCCATGTCCACGAGACGCGTCGGCTGGTGTCTCAGCCCCATGACCAGGAGTGCCGTCCGGCTGCGCCGGCTGCGCGCGCGCAGGGACGAGATGAAATGGAGAGCGGCGGTGTCCATGAAGGTGACACCGCCCATGTCCACCACGACCGCCGCGTCGGGCGGCAGCGTGCGCAGCAGCAGACTCAGATCCGGCCGCACCGCCATGTCGATCTCGCCGGTGAGCGTGACCAGGAGGGTGGCGCCACCGAGCGGTACCACGGTTGCCTCGAAGGACTCCATGGCGTCCTCCCTGGGCCGAGTGGCTGTCGCCGAACCTTTCCCGGGCACTGCACGCGCACGGCTCGTAGCCGTGCCGGAGGGCAGGGCGGCAGGCCCCGTCCACATACCCATGTGATAGACCCCGGACCCCGCGAAGCGCAACCTCTCCAGCCGTCGGTCCGCGAGGAGTGAGCGCACGGGTGGCGGGTAGCCGCCGGGTACCCGTGCTTGCTCCTGCGCGCCGGGCCGGCCGGCCCCGCGCTTCGGCAGGCAAGGTGGCTTCGAGGAGGTGCGCTCCATGTCCGCAGCCAACCCTGACCCGCGTCCGCGGACCCCGTCCGGCACGCCGGAGAGACGCGGTGTCCCGCCGGGCGAAACCCCGCCCGGGGAATCGAGCACCGGCTCCGGGGCGGGCCCGTACCGGCCCCTCTCACGCGGCTGGGCCATGGGGCCCCTCGTGTTGATCTGCCTGCTCGCCCTGGTGTGCGCCCTGTTCTTCCTCGCCTACGCCATCGTCCTGGACCTCTGACCGGCAACACGGAAGCCCCCGGCCGCCACGCACGGTGCGGGTGTACGACCCGCCGGAGCATCTTCCGTTCGATCCTCCGAAGATCGGTCTCGGTCGCATGCGCCGCCCCCGCCGGGGCAGCCGCACCGTGTCGACGATCCTGGAGGTTCCGGTGTCCACCACGACGGCTCATACGGCCGGTACGGCCCCGAAGTCGGGCGCACTGCCCGGAGGCCTCCTCGCCCTGCCGGGTGTCTATCGGCCGCAGGCGGACACCCGGCTGCTGGCAGAAGCGCTCGCGCAGGAGCCTCTCGGCCCGGGTTCGCACGTGCTGGAGATCGGCACGGGCACGGGCGGACTGGCCCTGCAGGCCGCCGACACCGGCGCGCGGGTGACGGCGGTCGACGTGTCCTGGCCCGCCGTGGTCACCGCCCGCCTCAACGCGCTGCGCCGCAGGCTGCCCCTGCGCGTCGTGCACGGCGACTTCGCGGAACGTGCCGCCGGTCGCCACTACGACCTGGTCGTCTCGAACCCACCCTACGTACCCGCCCCGGGCGTCCGGCTGCCGTCGCGCGGGCCGCGGCGGGCCTGGGACGCCGGCCCCGACGGGCGTACCGTCATCGACCGGATCTGCGCGAGAGCCCCCGGCCTCCTGCGGCCCGGCGGCGTACTGCTCATGGTGCACTCGGGGATGTGCGGGGCCGAGGAGACCGTCCGCCGGCTGGCAGGGGAGGGCCTGGCGACCGAGGTGACGGCGAGGGCGTCCGTGCCCTGGGGGCCCGTGCTGCGCTCGCGCCGCGGATGGCTGGAGCAGCAGGGCCTGGCCGCCCGGGCCGAGGACCGCGAAGAGCTGGTGGTGATCCGTGCCCAGTACCTCTGACAACGACCCCCCGATTGCCGCACCGGTCCCCGCGCCCGCCCGCCGGGTGTCCGTGGATCCGCAGGGACCGGTCCTGGTCGAAGGCCCCGTCGAGATCCTCCTGGACGACGGCACGACCGTCCGGTCCGACCGCTTCATGGTCGCGGTGTGCACCTGCCGCCGCAGCGGTACGTACCCCTGGTGCGACACCAGCCACCGCCGCCGCGAGCGACCCGCCTCGCCGGCCCCCGACGACAGGAACGCGTGATGCCCCCTCCCGGTCGCCTCTCGACTGCGCCGCCCCCCGTCCGCCGTGCGAGCGCCGGAGCGAGCGGCTCCCGGCCTCCTCTCGTCGAAGAGCGGGGAGAGCTGTCCGCGGCCGTCACGCGGGCCCTGCGGTCGGGCGGCCCACCCGTGCCCGGCTCCGGCTCCCGCTCCGACTCCGTGCAGAGGGCCGACCCCTACGGCGAGGACCTCCAACTCGCCCTCTACCTGCTCTACGAACTGCACTACCGCGGCTTCGACGGCGTCGACGACGAACGCGAATGGGATCCGGATTTGCTGCAGCTGCGCCGGGCGATGGAAGCGCGCTTCCTCGACGCCCTGCGCGCCGACCTGTCCGAGGGCCCCCGTTCGGTCGAGGACGCCTTCGCCCCGCTCCTGGTGGAGCCCGCAGACCTCTCCGGAAGCCTCAGCCACCACCTCCAGCACCGGGGTGAACTGTGGCAGCTGCGGGAGTACGCGGCCCTGCGCTCCCTCTACCACCTCAAGGAGGCGGACCCCCACGCCTGGGTGATCCCCCGGCTCACCGGACGGGCCAAGGCGGCCATGGTCGCCATCGAGTACGACGAGTTCGGCGCCGGTCGCGCCGACCGCATCCACGCGCAGCTCTTCGCGGACCTCATGGCCGACCTCGGGCTGGATCCCACGTACGGACGCTACCTGGACCGCGTCCCGGCCTGCCTGCTCGCCACCGTGAACCTGATGTCGCTCCTGGGTCTCCACCGGGCTCTGCGCGGCGCGCTCGTCGGCCACTTCGCCTGTGTGGAGGTCACCTCGTCACCCGGCTCCAGGCGCCTGGCCCGGGCCATGCGGCGCTGCGCGGCCGGGCCCGCCGCCGAGCACTTCTACGCCGAGCACGTGGAGGCCGACGCCGTACACGAGCAGGTGGTGCGCCACGAGGTCATCGGCGGGCTGCTCGCGGCGGAGCCGGACCTGGAGGCGGACGTCGCCTTCGGATGCGCGGCCACCGTCCTGCTGGAGGACCGCCTCGCCTCGTACATCCGCGAGCACTGGGACCACGGCCGCAGCGCGCTGCGCAGCCCCTTGCCGCCGCAGGAGTGACGCGGCAGGGGCTGCCCGGGCGGCAGACTAGGCCGCTGCCGCCCCCACCGTGGCCGACAGGGCGGCGACGGCCAAGGGGATGGTGGTGTGGACGTCCGGCGCGTGGGCTCCGGCGCCGAGTCCGAGGACGCGGCGGGCTTCCGGGCTGGGAGTGACCACGGCCGCCGTCGTGCCCGCCTCGCGGCAGATGCGGATCGCCCGTGAGACGGTGCTCACGGCCGAGGGACTCAGTGCGCCGTCGGTCAGTTCGAGCACGACCGGTGAGGACCGGTGTGACGACAGGAGGCGGTCGATCGCGCACGCGGTCGTGGCGCGCCTGTCGATGTCGAGATCGGCCTGCAGACGGATGATCAGCACACCTCGGTCGGTCACCTTGACGGGCAGCACGGACACTCCTTCGCTACGGGACTCACACCTGCTGGGTACCTGCCCGCCTGCCCGGCCCCCGCGGTTGTATGCGCACGGATGGCCGACCGCGGGCCCGGCGTAATGTGGATCTCATACCTCTGGGGACAGGGAGTCGCCCCGTCACCCGCCGAGGGTGCGGACGGAATCCCACCGATCCGCGTGAGCGTCGTATTTCCGGGGAGTGGCCAGGAGAGCGCACGGTGTGAAGGAGGACAGATCATGAGCGAGACCAGTGCCCGCGGCGACGACGTCTACCAGCCGCAGCCGGAGGCCGAGCCCTCCGAACTGCAGCCGGACATGGACGACAGCCTCGGCGAGCTCGGGATGGACGCCCTGCTCGACCAGGGGTACTCGCCGCCCGAGCGGCCCCACGCGAGGGAAGGGGACGACACCACCGGCGAGGGGCAACGGCGGGGGGAGAGCCTCGACGAACGCCTCGCCAGGGAACTGCCCGAGCAGGAGCCCGCGGCGGGGGACGGCATCGGGGACCTGGCCGACGGCGAGGGCGAACCCGTGGACGCACAGGCGGGCGGCCCGCGCGCCGGACGGCTGGCGCCGGTCGCCGCCTCGCCCCACATGAACTCCGTCCTCGCGCACGACGTGGGGATCGACGCGGGGGCCGCCTCGGCCGAGGAAGCCGCCGTGCACGTCATCGAGGACCTGGACGAGGACGAGGCCTAGGTCCTGTCCGACGGAACGTGCGACCGTCTGCTCGCCCGGTCGCCCGGTCGCCCGGTAGGGCCGGCCGGTGATGAGTTCGAGGCCGACGTCGTATCCGCCGGATTTCGCTGTTCAGCTCTTGCGGGCCAACGGTTGCCCGGCGAAGCGCACCCCTGCCAGGCCATGGACCAGGAGGTTGCGAATGTTGCCGTGATCGGTGTCGTTCGGCGTCGCCAGCACGCTGCGACAGTGCTCACCGAATGCCTGCAGGGCTTCTTGGTCGGTCAGTCCTTCCAGCAGGGCCAGTCCCAGCGTCTTGCAAGAGCCCTCGTTCTCACCGGCGGCATTTTCCAGTTCCCCGTTGCGGAACGCCTGCGGCTGGTACTCGTAATGCGCGGCGATGAAGGCCAGGGTGGCGGCGAACTCGTGCTCACCCGACGCGAGGCTTGCCCGCAGCGAGTTCAGATCAGTCATGTCGGTTCCCTCGGGTTGAGCAGACGATTCGATTGCCGTCCGTGACCGGGGGACAATATCTCCTTGAGGCCGGCCGGCAGGAATCGGGCCACATGGCGGAACGAGCGGTATCTCCGCAGGTCACGATGTGCTTCTGTGTGACCCGCCGAGAGCCGGTTCGGGGCCGGGCGATCGGCCGCACCTCGTGGACCGCATGGCTGGACGCGATCCGGCCGGAGCCCGGCGCGGACCTGGCGGCGGTCACCGCCGACGACGCGGCGAGGCGGCGGCGTGGCGAGGCGGCGGCGTGGCGCAAGTCGACGCGGGCCGGGCACGATCCGAAGGAGACGGCCTAACCGCTGATCGGGGCGGTGAGGCGGCCGGTGAGCTCCTCGACGAAGGCCTCGATGTGGGGCGGGCGTTGCCCGGTCCGGGTGGCGCAGAACCACGTGCGGGTCAGCGGCTGCTCGCCGATGCGGACCAGCGCGAGGCCGTGCGAGGACACGTACGGGGCGGCCACCCAGTTGGGGAGGACCGTCACGCCCTGGCCGCCCGCCACCATCTCGATCACCAGGTCGGTCACCACCGGCATGGTGGTGATCCGGCCGGGCCGGGCCCCGGCCGGGATCGGCAGCGGCATCGACGGGATGCGGTTCTGGTCGTAGCCGTCATAGAGGACCAGGTCGGCGCCGTCGAAGTCACGGGCGGTCAGGTGCCTGCGGGAGGCCCACGGGTGTCCGGCGGGCACGACGGCCATCATCTCGTCGTCGAACAGCTTGGTCAGGGACACCCGGTCCATCTGCAGGTCCGGCTTGGTGACCAGCGCGACGTCGACCAGGTCGGCGAGCAGCGCCGGGATCGGGGCGTCGTCGGCGACGGTCTCGATGCGCACGTCGATGTCCGGCTCGCGCTCCCGGAAGGCGCGCAGGACGGGCGGCAGCCACGGGAAGGTGGTGCTGCACTGCGCGGTGAAGCGGACCCGGCGGCCGCGCCCGTCGCGGATCTCTCGTAGGTCCCGGGAGGCCGAATCCAGTTCGCCGATGATGTGGCGGGCGGCGACCAACAGCCGGCGGCCTGCCGCGTTGGGCACCAGGCGGCGGCCCTTGCGGTCGAAGAGGGGCATGCCGAGGCGGGCCTCCAGCCGGGTGAGCCGCTGACTGAGGGCCGGCTGGCTCACGTAGAGCCGCGCCGCGGCGGCCGTCAGTGAGCCGGCCTCGGCGGTGGCGTCGAGAAGCTCCAGGTCACGCAGGTCCACATCCATAACCTGGGATTATCACATGCTCCAATCTACGTCGTGGTGTTATGGGTTGAAGGTTCATAGGTTCTTGGGTGTCAGCCGGACGAACCAGTCCGCCGATCCACCCGAAAGGCACCCGCCATGACCACTGCTCTCATCACCGGATCCTCCAGCGGCATCGGACTGGACATCGCCCGCGCCTTCCTGGAAAGCGGCGCCCACGTCGTCCTGAACGGCCGGGACCCCGAGCGCCTCGCCAAGGCCGCCGCAGGACTCGGCCATCCGGAGCGGACCGCGTGGGTCGCGGGCAGCATCGCCGAGCGGGAGACCGGCGAGGCCCTCGTCCGTACGGCGCTGGAGCGCTTCGGCCGCGTCGACGTCCTGGTCAACAACGCCGGCACCTTCGCGTCCAAGCCCTTCACCGACGTCACGGAGGCCGAACTCGACGGCTTCCTGACGGGCAACCTCAAGGGCACCTACCTCACCACCCAGGCCGTGGTGCGCGCCCTGCGTGCGCAGGGCGAGGGCGGCAGCATCGTCAACATCGGCACCGTCCTGGTGGACCACGGGCTGGCCGGCTTCCCGGCCTCCGCGCCGGTGGTCAGCAAGGCCGGCGTGCACGGGCTGACCACGAGCCTGGCCGCCGAGCTGGCGGCCGACGGCATTCGCGTCAACCTCGTCTCGCCCGGCATCATCCGCACCCCGCTGCACGGGGGAGCGGACGTGGACACCTTCGGCGGACTCGCCCTGCTCAACCGGGTCGGCGAGACCTCCGAGATCGCCGAGGCGGTGCTGTACCTCGCGGGCGCCGGCTTCGTGACGGGCCACGCCCTGCGCGTAGACGGCGGCCACGTCACCGGCCGCTCCTGACCACCCCTCACTCCCCTCTCCCGGAAGGACTTCCACGTGCCGTACGTCAATGTCAAGATCACCCGTGAAGGCGCCACCGCCGCCCAGAAGGCCGCGATCATCGCCGGCATCACGGACCTCCTGGTCAAGGTCCTCGACAAGGACCCGGCCACCACCTTCGTCCTCATCGACGAGGTCGCTCTGGAGGACTGGGGCGTGGCCGGCGTCCCCACCGACGAATACCGCCGCCGCGCCCGCGGCTAGTCCGTCTCTTGCGGATCCTGCCGGGCCCGCGAGGCCCGGCACCGCACCCGGCCGCGCTGTCGGGGCGCCCAAGTACGTCCAGTGCTTGGGTGTTCCCCCGCTTTCTTTGCCGAGCGCACTGAAGTCGACGTGGTCACCGGTCCTGCCGGTTGACCGTGCGTGGCAATCGGTACCCAGCCTCCACACAGCACACGAGCCGAGCCGGAGGACACCACGGGCTCTTAGGATCTTCTTAGGACCGCTTCCTAGTCTCGCAGCCCATGACGACCCGACAACTGTCTGCCGTGCTCGGCATTCTCCTTACTTCGGCCCTGGCGCACACCGGCCTCGTTCCGGTGGCCGCGGCGGCTCCCGCCGGCTCCGGCCCCGACCACGCGTCCCGGCCTGCGGCCCCGGCCCAGTACCTCTACTCCTCGATCGGGGACTTCGATACCGAGGTCAAGCCGTTGGCGGACCGGTCCGACATCGCGGGTGTCCAGGTGGTCGTGCCGTGGAAGGCCCTGGAACCGCAGAAGGACCAGTACGACTTTTCTGCGATCGAGGAGGCACTCACCTACCTCCAGGCACGCCACAAGAAGCTGTTCGTCCAGGTGCAGGACCGCTTCTTCAGCGCTCCCACACGGCTTCCGAACTACCTGCTCACGGACCCGGCGTACGGAGGTGGCGCCGCGGCGACCACCAACGAGAACGGACTGGGGCCCGGCGAACCCGGAGCCGTCGCAGCCCAGTGGAACCCCGAGGTGCGCCGACGCTTCCAAAGCTTGCTCAAGGCGCTCGCCGACCGTTTCGACGGGCGTCTGGCGGGGGTGAACCTTCCGGAGACCGCTACCCAGGTGGATCTGGGCAAGGACCACAGCGGCTACACGGACGAGTCGTACTTCCGGGCCGAACTCGACAACATGGCCTACGGCGCCAAGGTCTTCAAACGGACTCAGTTCATCCAGTACGTGAACTTCTGGCCCGGTGAGTGGAACAACGACCGCGGCTACATGGAGAAGACCTTCGAGTTCGCCAAAGCCCACGGTGTGGGCCTCGGCGGACCCGACGTCCTACCGAACCGCCCGGCGCAGATGGAGAACTCCTACCCCTTCTTCGAGCGGTACCGCGGGCAGCTCCCCATGGTGGCGATGGCTGTGCAGGAACCGGACTTCGAGTACACGAACCCCTCGACCGGCAAGCCCTACACCAAGGAGGAGTTCGTGGACTTCGGCGGTCGGCGCCTGGGCGCGGACGTGATGTTCTGGGCGACGAACGCACCCTGGCTCCACCGACCCGCGTCCTGAGGCACTCATGAGGCACCGGGCGAGTCCCGCCGTGGACAGGAGCCGCGTTTCACGGTCAACGGCGGGCGGTGATCCATCGGACGAGGGCTGTGTTGGTCGCGTCGTCGAGTGCCGACAGGGTGTGGATGGCTGCCAGGTCGCCGGGGAGTGGTGGAATGCCGACGGTGGTCAGCACTGAGTGGAGGTCCAGGCGGCGGCGGTCCCAGGCGTGCAGGGACCAGGTGCGGCGTGGGTCGGCCGGCTGCTGGTGTGCGCGCGGATTCCATTCGGTCGGGGGAGGAAGCGTGTTCTCTTCGCCCGGCTTCTGTGGAGGGTCGTCGCAGGGTGTGGGCTCCACGCTGTCGGCGCCGGGGAAGCGGTAGGGGTCGAGGGCCAGCTGGGGGATCGTGGCCGCTGATGGGGAACAGTGCCAGGGCTCCACAAGAACCTCCTGGGTCGGATGTGCCGCTGCTGTTTCCGGAGTGAGTGATCGGAGCCCGCCTCCTGCAGCGGAGGTGGGCCAGGGGCGTCGGTACGCGCCGAAACCGGGTCCTGCCGCACCGGGGGTGGATCTGCCGGTGCTGCGGCGTACGCCGCGGATGTGGGGTGCCGGCCTGCTGGTGCCGGGGTGGATCCGGCGCCGGGTTGTGTCGGGGGCGGCGTGCCGCGGCTGGTTGCCGCGGCACGCGGTTGTCGGCAGTTCACTGCCCCCGACGGTGTGACTGCCGGCCCGGGTCAGCGGCGGTGGTTGTCGTGGTGTCCGCGGTGGCCCCAGGACTCGGTGTCGATGACGTTGCCGCGGGTGTCGCGGAGGGTGGCGGTGTCGCGCTCGTCCCAGATCTGGTGGTGGCGGTCCTGGTAGACGTCGCGGTGGGTGTCGTGTCCGTTGCCGGTGTGGACCTTGATGCTGGAGCGGCCTTCCAGCCGGAGGTGGTTGAAGCGGTAGCGGTTGCCCTGTTGGTCGGTGAGCGTGAATCCGCGCAGGTTGACGGCGTTGCGGCCGATGTTCTTCACCTCGACCCATTCGCGGTTCAGGGCGCGGTTGTCGCGGCCCCGGCCGTCGTGCTGGACGTCGCCGATGACGATGGAGGAGTGCTGGCCGCGGTGGCCGTGCCGGTCGTCGTCGTGGGCGGCGGCCGGGACGGCGGCAGCGCCGACCAGGGCGCCGGCGGCCAGGGCTGCCGAGAGAAGGCGGCGCAGTCGGGTGGCGGGAGAAGCAGACATGCAGATGGCTCCTTGAACGGTCGGGCCTGTCCGGGCCTGTCCGGGCTTGTGCAGGCTGTTCGGGCCTCGTGCGGTTCCCGGCGTCCTGCCGGGAAGCGACACTCTGGCCCGCACCGCGGCCAACCGCCACAACGTGTGATGTGTGTTTCTCAATGCGGACATGTCCGTAACTCTCCCTTGTAAGAGGCAGACGTCAGGGCCCGGTTGACGCGAACGGGGCGGGACCGGGGGGCAGTCCGCGGGATGTCGAAGCCAGGGGTTTCAGCCACATAAGCAGTTCATTCACGCCAGACCGTGTGCTGTGCGCCGAACGGGTTCCGGGTCACGTAACAGGTACTTCTCCTGTTTCCTCGCACACAGCTACGTGCCCCCGCGCTGATGTGTGGGGCCGGCGCCGCCAGCGCTTCGACAGCCCCGGCAGAACCCCGCCCGAACACTGCACAAGATCCGCCCCCTCACGCACGACGGCGAATCCCGCGTCCGCCCGGGTCGGCTGCGCCCGACCGGCTGGGGACGGACCCCGACCTGGAGGTCCGTGAACAGGCAGTCAAGGTCCTCCTCCCACCCCGTCCGCGGCTGATGGACGCCGGGATCCGCAGAAGCTGACACTGTCGGACGGGAATCGGCGCGACGCGATCAGTCGCCGTTCACTACCGTCACTTCGGAAAAGGACGTGGACACGGCGCTGGCCAAAAGGGGATCGCGGCTCATTACCGTGGACGGCACCTCCAACCGGCCGCACCCGAGTAACCGGTTCGGAACGCACCGCAGCCCGGTCCTGCCCGCCCAGGTGGCTGACGGCATCCGCGCCGCCCCCGCCGGCGGCTGGACTCCGGGGAACCCCGGCTCGCCGTTCTGCCTCGACCCGTCGGCCGGCTCCGTCTCGTCCCACTGACTCACCCGCACTCAAGGACTCACCGACCCGGCCACGGGCGAGTCCTTCTACGCCCCTTGCCGGTCGCGAGCGTGGACGCCAGGTCAGACGGGCTCGAAGCCAGGTGTTGCCGGGCCGATGTTGCCCGCTTCGGGGGAGCGGCAAAGGCCCCGGGTGTACAGCGCTCAAATCAGCGCCTCTGCGGATCGCGGCCCACGTCTCGGGGGCCATGGAACTCAATTCGGCCAACACGTTGCATTGCCGCCAATCTCCGGCAATCCAGCCACACTTCTGCTGACCTCCAGCTACACAAGAAGCCGGGGGCTGTCGTCCGCTGCCCCGATTCCGGCGGGGGGATGGGCGCTTGCTGACGATCAACGTGGCAGTACTGCTGGTGATCGTCGTCGTGCTGCGGCTGCGTCGGCGCACCGAAGCCCGGAGCCGGTTCGACGAGAAGACGACCGTAGTCATCGTCCTGGCGCTGGGCATCATGCTCGCCCCCACCGACCTGGGCCAGGGCATTGCCGGCTTCCTCGGCCAGCTCGTCAGCGGCGTGTCCCAGGCGGGCCAGTGATCCCGGCCGACTCCCTTCGCACACGGCTCGGGCGGCATACGGCGGACTCCCCGCCGGCGCGGTGGGACCGGTGAGCGGGCGGCGTCGTCCGGTACGGCGGTCCCGGCGGCGGAAGAACCAGCACCTGGAGCAGGTGCTCCTGGCCGCGTTCGCGGCCACGGTCGTGCTCGGCCTGGTGGCCGCAGTGCTGCGTTGGCTGGCTGAGCATCCCTGGGTCGTGGTCCTCGCAGTCCTGGCAGCGGCCGGGGTGGGCGGGGCCTGGATGCGGCGTCGCAGGGAAGCAGCACGGTGGGAGCAGGTTCGCGCGCAGGGCCTGCGCTACGCGATGGAGCAGCTGGACCATCTGCACCACACGCAATTCGAGTTCGCAGTGCGCGACCTCATGCACCGGGACGGATGCGCGGACGCGCAGCGGGTCGGCGGACGCGGCGACAACGGCGCGGACGTGAAGGCAACTGATCCGTACGGGCGGCGCTGGGTGATCCAGTGCAAGCACCGCAAGGCAGGCTGGTCCGGGAAGCCGGTCGGCACCCCCGATCTCCACGTCCTGAACGGCACGGGCCGGCAGGTCCACAACGGCGACGTTCTGGTCATGCTGACCAACGGCCGGATCACGAGCAACGCCGTGGACTTCGCCAAGGACCAGCGCCTGCACCTGGTGGACCGCCGGGTGCTCGCCGAGTGGGCCGCCGGCTCCCGCCCCCTGTGGGAGGTGCTGCGCGCGGTACCTCCGCCCAGGCGCCAGTCCCCCCTCTCCTAGGTGTGGGCGGGTACTGCGGCCTGAGCGCGATGTGCGTGCCCGGCGTTGTCAGTGGGCGGGTCTACCTTGGGAGGTTGGCGGCCGAGCGGGCCGTCCGGGTTACCCCGGTAAGTCAGATCCTACGAGGGCCCGGCCACCGGCCGGGCCCCCTCGTCATGTCGTACGGCCGCGGACAGCGGCACCGCAGAGGACGGCACGTTCCTCCAACTGGCTTGGACGCGCGCCCGCCGAGCGCGAGATCCTCGGCGGCCGGCGCAGTCCGCCCCACCCAGGGTGCAAGGCAGCGGCGGTCACGGAAGCTCGCCTTCGCTGCCCGGCCGTCGTCGGGGTCTCGGCCCGAGACGGAACGTACGATGGGACATCGGGCCTAACGGAGAGCTGCGAGGACTCAAGTGGCCGGCGAAATGAGCAAAGAGCTGATAGTCGGCCCCCGCAGTGAGCGCGTGCGAGTGGAGCTCGCGGAAGCCGCCGCCTGGAGCGCGTACGCGGCGGAGCTTCGCGAGGTGCTCGGAGCCGCGATTGGGAAGAGCGGCGCAGACCTCTTGGAGGTGGGCGGGCTGCTGGTGAGCGAGCCCCTTCCCGAAGAGCGCCGCGGCCTGCGCAACGGTGCGGAGGTCCGGCCGTCGCAAGCGATAGGTCTCGCCGAGGGAATGGCAGCCGGGCGCGGGCCGTATTGTCAGCTCACCGCGCCCGGGAGACTTCAGATCGAGGCGGGATGGGACGGATCGATACACCTCTTCACCACACCGGCGGTGGCCGCCGATCTGGCTGGACTCCATGGTGAGGGCGTGACGTTCCTGTGGCGAGACGCGGCTCCTGAACCCATAGAGGTCTCGGACCCCGTCGACACCGTCGCGGACGCGGGTTTCTGGACGAGGGTGGCGGAGGCGTCCGAGCGCCTGACCCTGGTATGCGAGCGCTGGGCGTACGGCGCTCACGGGTGCAGATGGTTCCGCGTGACTCCGGAGAGAACAGCCGAAGTGGCCCGACTACTGCGGCCGCGCTCGCTGGTTTGCGTGGCCGTCGAGCCGGAGCTGAACCCCCGAGCGGAACTGCTGCAAGACGACTTCACCGCCTTCGTGGCCCCGCTGCCGCACGGCGAACTGGCCCACCGGAACTACCCCGGTGGAGCCGACACACTCTCCGAGGTCACGGATGACGGTTTCTCCCTCATGCTGGCCGATGCGGTGCTGGGCGACTGGTGCGCCGTCGTACCGGACACGGGGGGTGGCCAGGGGGCAGTGGGAGACTCCGGGTGAGTAGTTGAGGTACGGAAGATCCCCGGCGAGAATGATCCTGCTGGGGTTCGCCCACCTCCTACGAGCTCCGAGCTGAGGGGGACGGCGCCGGACCGCAGCTTTCTCCGGTCGGGGTGTGGTTGTAGGGGGCGCCTGGGGAGACGCCGCGGGCGCCTGGGCCTGGTCGCGGTGGGTTGATCACTTGAGGGTGCCATCGTTTGACGACGGACGACCGGCGCCCCGCAGTGCGGCCGCATCAGGCCACCGGCCGCCTCCTCGTAGTTCCGCTACAACAGATGGCCGGTGAAGAAGGTCCCCACCCGGGCCCGTACCTCGGCGAGTGTCACTGCAGGATCGCCGGTGCCGATGAGGGCGGCTCGTGCTGTCGCTGTCACAAGACCGGCGGTCTGGAGGCGTGCGACGAGCGAGCCGTAGTCGGTGAACGCCCAGTGGTTCGCGTCGGCAAGCAGCACGCGGTGGCCGGGAAGGCTCGCCCAGGAGGACTCGATGCGGGCGGCGCCCTCGAATCCGTCGGTGCGGAACAGCAGCAGTGGCCGGTCGGAGACGGCCGGCGTCGGGTACAGGTCGAGATAGCCCTCCAGGTTCGCCACCGCGCCGACCCTGCGGTCGCCACCGGCCGCGTACACCGCCGCCGTGCCGCCTGCGGAGTGCCCGTACAACCCGATCCGACAGGAGTCCATGACCGGTGCGAGCGGCAGGTCGCCGAGCCGGTCCAGGACCAGGCGGAGGTCCGCGATCCGGGTGTCCACCATCGTGCGGAAGGTCGCCGGGTCCGGCGCTCCGATCAGGACGGTCGTCCGCATCCCGGTGGGCAGCTCCACCTGAGAAGCGTCACCGGGGTGGTCGACGAGGACGACCACTCGGCCGTGGCTCGCCAGGTCCTCGGCGAGGGTTGTGCCGAGCGTGCGGGAGTCACCGCCGCCGGGTGAGTACACCAGTACCGGACGCCGCCCGGGCAGCGGCGGCGCGCCCACGTACCCGTGGGTGAGGACCGCGCCCCAGTCCACCGCCCCCGGCTCCGGCAGACCGGGATGAACGTGCGGCGCGTACTCGGCGAACACCCCGGCCTCGTCCGGGGTGAGCTGCGGGGCCCTGGAGAAGCCGCGGACCGATCGGGCCGGGTACAGGACGGTCAGCATCAACTCCCGCACGCCGCCCACCCACGGGTCGGTACGGGCCGGGTCCGTCAGATGGACCGTCTGCATGCCTACGGGGTACGGGCCGGCGGGCGCGGGCAGCCGGAGGATCGAGCGGCCACCGGAGGCGGACGCAGCCGTTGGCAGCAGGGCGGCGGTACTCCCGAATAGGGTGCCTTTCAGAAGAGTGCGTCGAGAAGTCATACGAACATCCTTGGGGCGGGGGCCGCCACGATGCGAAGGTTCAGGCCCTGGCCGAAAGGCTGGCCCAAGACGAGGAGTTGTGAGAGTGCTGCGAATCCATTTCACCGCAGAGGACTTCGCCCGGATCCGCTTCGCACCCCGCCCGGCGCCGCTCCAGGAGCTGCACGCCGCCCTGACGACAGCCGTGACCCGGCGTGGCGGGCCGCTGTTCGCGCCGTGGCGCGGCCGCGTCCTGCGCTCCCTCCCGGCCGCAGCCAACCCGCTCGCGGACCTGGTTCCAGCAGGCCACCCGCCCTCCTTCCTCGACGTCATCGGTGACACCATGGCCGACGGCTTCGAACAGATCCGCGCCACCGGCCCCCGTCTCGTCCGCTCCGAGCTGGAGCGGGTCCGGGTCTACGCGGCGGTGCCCGCGCCTCGCTGGATCCGCGGCCTGCACGCGGGCGACGAGACGGCCTGGCGCACCCTGCACCGCGCCCAGCAGGCCGCGTACGAGACGGTCCTCGCCCCGGTCTGGTCCGTCGTACAGGATCTGCACCGTGAGGAGTTCACCCACTACGCCCTGACGGTCGCCGAGCACGGCGTGGCCGCCACGCTGACCGGCCTGGCCCCGGGCAGCCGACTCCACGAGGGTGTGTGGGAATGGCCCGACGCAGCGCCGGACCGCGACGTCTGCCTCGACGGGCGCGGCCTGGTTCTGCTGCCCACCTTCCACCACCCGGCGGGCCCACTTCTTCAGGACCCCCCGGGCCGTCCCGCAGTCCTGACGTACCCGGCCGGTCCCGGGCTCCCGCCCACTGCGGGGCGCCCGGTCGTCCCCGCCGAGACCCCGGCCGCCGTCCTGGGCCGTACCCGGCTGGAGGCCCTGCGCCTCCTCGCCGAGCCTCACACCACGACATCCCTGGCCCGCGCCCTCCGCGTCAGCAACGCGACGGCCTCGTCCCACGCGGCGGCACTCAGATCGGCAGGCATGGCGACGACGACCCGCACAGGCCGCTCGGTCGCCCACCAGCGCACGGCCCTCGGCACGCTGGTTGCAGGCGCCTGATCGCCGTAGTTCTCCACAAGACGAGCGGGCCCCGCCCCGCAGGTGGAGTATCCGACCACGCTCGCGGAGTAAGTCGGCAAGGAGCGGTTCGAGGCCGAGTGCGCCAAGGCGAGAGCCGGGTGTCCTCCTCGCGATCGGTCAACGGCGCACCCGGTAGCGCAGGTGAAGGACGCGGTTGCCCTGAATCACCACGTCGGGATCCTCCAACAGGTGCTGCGCGTGGACCGACCCGAAGAAGCGCTTGCCGGACCCGAACACGACGGGTACGACGTCCATGCGCACCTCGTCGATCAGGCCCGCGGCAAGCACCTGGCCACCGACGTCGCCAGCGGCGACCTCGACCATGCGGTCACCCGCAAGCTCCTGCGCCTTGGCCATGGCTGCCTCGACGCCGTCGACGAAGTGAAACGGCGCCTCGGGGTCCCAGCCCTCGGGCTCCGGCCGGTGCGTCACGACGACCACGTGGTCGATCCCGCCCGGAGGCTTCCCGTCCCAGCCGTCCGTCAGGTCGAAGACGTGCCGCCCGACGATCGTGACTCCGATCCGGTCCCAGTACGGCCGGGTGTAGTCGTAGGACGTCTGCGACACCTTCAGCTCGCCGCTCTCGTCCAACGGGACGTCACCGCTGGACAACCAGTCGAACAGTGGTCCGGGCTGGTCATTCTCGTCCGCGACGAAGCCGTCCACCGACACCGAGCTGTACATGACCACCTTGCCCACGGGGCTCTCCTCTGCTTTGGGGTGCCCCAAATTAGCGTCTGGGCCTGGTCGAAGCAGCCTGCGCCACAGGCGAGGTCGCCCCGGTCGATCGGTCCGGCGGGGTTGATCGCGAACACGGTGGCGGCGAAACGGTAGGCGCGGGCCAGCCGCTTCGGCGTGACACCGATGAGTTCCTTGAACCGCTGCGCCGGATGAGTGCTGCTGACACTGACACTGACACCGGCTGCCACGTTCAGGTCGCCGATAGCCGCCGCCCCGCTCGCCCTTGCCTACGGCGTTGCACCCACCTCCGCCGCGCCGCACCAGGCCGAGGACACGGAGGTCTGGAAGCTCCGCTCGTCACGTCATCGGATCAGTGGTCCGGAACGGATGCAACTGTCCAGGCCTCGATCAACGGCGACCCGAGGGGTAGCACTCCGTTCCTCGAGCTCAACAAGGACGGTGACGGCTTTGCACACCAGACGGTGCACGAGAACTTGCCTGAGTTCAGACGGTCATACCGAACCGAAGCGGTCCGACGCCGACAGTCGGCGCATACGACCACTCGTCCCGTTCGGCGACTCCGAATTCGGCTTCGGTCTCGAACGCCATAGTCGCTCCTCTGGAGAATCTGAGCACTTGCCGGTCGCCCATCATGCCCATCGCCGACCGGCAGGCCGCCGGGTGCCGCCGAGCTCGGGCAGGTCACTCAGGGGTGACCGAGGTATGCGCCGAAGGGGCAACGAGATGTTCTTGAAGACCTGAGCGATCGGCCCCCGTATTTCAGAGGGATACCCGCGCTGTTCTGCCGGCGGCAGAACACCGGCCGGACCGGGCCCGACGATCACTACCGTCAAGTCTCATGACGACGATCACGACGCGTACGGTCGAGTATCCGGCGGACGGTTTGACGATGATCGGGCACCTCGCGCTCCCGGCCGGTGTCGACCGCCGGCCCGCGGTGCTGCTCGGACCAGAGGGCATGGGGCTCAGCGACGTCGAGCGCCGCCGGGCCGATGCTCTCGCCGAGCTGGGATATGTAGCGCTGGCCTTCGACCTTCACGGCGGGCGCTATTTGGGCGACCCCGAGGAGATGCTGGCCCGTTGCCTGCCGTTGCTCGCTGATCCCGACCGGATGCGGGGCATCGGTCATGCGGCGCTCGACGTGTTGCGCACCGAACCGCGGACCGACCCCGACCGGATCGCCGCCGTCGGCTACGGCACCGGGGGCGCTGTCGGGCTGGAACTCGGGCGCGGTGGCGTGAGCCTGCGCGCGATCGGGACGGTCAACGCACTGACCACGGGCCGACCGGGCGAGGCGGCGCGCATTCGCTGCCCGGTGTGGGCCGGGGTCGGGTCGGAAGACCCGATCATGCCGCCCGCGCAACGGAACGCGTTCACCGCCGAGATGCAGGCCGCGGGCGTCGACTGGCGCCTCGCGGTCTACGGCGGCGCCTTGCACGCCTTCCACCACCCGCCGGTCGACCACCCCGTGGTCCCCGGCGTCGGCTACCACCCACGGCACGCGCAGCGAGCCTGGCGCGACGTCGTCGACCTGCTCGCCGAGTGCCTGCCCGTGACGGAGGATCTGCGGGCATGACCTCCCCTCAAGTCCGCACAGCAGAACCACATTGGGGCGGAGGCTCGATCGCGGAGACGCGTTCGCAACTGCCTCAGTGAATACCGCATTTACTGCGACGGAGCCCCTGCCGTGATCGTCGCGACCTGCGGCGGTCCGTTCCGGCCGCCAGGGCGAGGTGTACGCATCGGGGTCTCTGGACAGGTAGGGCGACTCACCCGCTGACGTCTTGGACGGGATGAGGGTGCTGCGGCGGGAAGGCGGCCCGCAGGCACGTGACCATCGTTGAGCAGTCATGATCCATTCGTGGACGGGCCTACCGGCTCTAACGGCCCGTATGTAATCGCATCTGTGGGCACACCGAGCCACGAGACGAAGGTGAAGGTGGAGGCGGGGCGCGACGCTACCTGGAACGAGACCTTCACGTTCACGCTTCAGGAGTCGGGCACGACCGTGGATCTTGAGGTGTACGACAAGGACACTTTGAACGCCGATCTCATCGGCGGAACGAAGATCCCGCTGGAAACCGTCCTGCAGCAGGGGAAAGCGTCGGCCTGGTACCCCATCGGCAAAGCTTCCAAAAGCGCGGCGAAGTACAGGTGGACATGAGCACGCAGACCATCTGACAGGCATGGCCGTACCACCCACGACACGCCACAGGCTCAGCAGGTGTCCTGCTGAGCCTGTGGTGCCGGGACGGGACGGTCGGGCTGCCGTGGGACAACCGGAATCAAGATGGGCCGATCGTCGCTACTGGTCGTTCCAATCCTCCTACCAGTCTCACACCCGGATCAGCGGGGCAGGATGCGCAGTACTGCCTCGCGTTCGCCGCTGAGCCGCAGGCCTTGTTGTACTGCGGCGCTCAGATCGAGGTCGCCGAGCAGGGTCGCGGCCAGCAGGTGCGGCGGTCCGGTCAGGGACGCGGTGGGGTGGTCGACCCGGCCGGCGTGGGTGTGCACCGAGCCGTCCTTGACTTCGATGACCAGGTCTTCGTTGCCGTCGGCGTGCAGTTGCAGGGCGATTGCCGGCTGGTCGGGGCGGTGGTCGGTCAGTGCCCGGGCGGGCATGTCCAGCCAGTGGGTGCGGAAGGTGTCGCTGCCGCCCGGCTCACGCAACAGCGGAATTCCCCATCGGCTCAGTTCCTGCAGCACCGGCTCCAGCTCGCGGCCACGCTCGGTGAGGGAGAACAGGGTGGTGGCCACCGGCGGCGGGGCGGCCTCGCGGTGGATCAGGCCGGCTTCCTCGAGTTCGCGGAGCCGGTCGACCAGCAGGTTGCTGGCGATCCCGGGCAGACCGTTGCGCAGGTCGGTGTGCCGGCACGGACCCAGGGCGAGCAGTTCACGGACGATCAGCAGGGTCCATCGGTCGCCGACGGTGTCCAGTGTTTTCGCGATGCCGCAGTACTGCCCGTAGGTGCGCATGCCACCACCCTACATCGTGGTGTTGAGATTCAAAACTCTCTTGTTGACTTTCTCAACAACGTCGGTCTAGCGTCGCTGCCCATGACCACCACCCTTTCCGTGCGTCGGCTGGCCTGGGCCGGCGTCGAGATCCGTCTCGGCGACACCCGCCTGCTGATCGACCCGCTCGAGAACGTCGCTCCGCTGGCGCCGGTGATGGGGCCGCCGCACCGGCCGGTCGACCCGGTCGATACCCCGCCCGGCACCCACGCCCTCATCACCCACCTGCACCCCGACCACTACGACCACGATCTGATCGCCCGGATCGCGGCCACCGGCACGATCGGCTGCCACACCCCGAGCGCGGCGGCGCTGCACGAGGTGGGCATCACCCCCGTTGCCCAGGACCTGGGCCAGTCACGGCGCATCGGAAAGCTGACCGTCACCCCGGTGACCTCGCTGGACTGGCGCGGCAACGACTGTGACCAGGTCGCCTGGGTCGTCGAAGGCGCCGGCCGGCGGGTCATCCACTGCGGCGACACCCAGTGGCACGGCAGCTGGTGGCAGATCGCCCGCGACCACGGCCCGTTCGACGTCGCGTTCGTCCCGGTCAACGGCGTCATAGCCCACTTCGAGGGCTACGCGGCCAACGTCCCGGCGACCATGACCCCCGAGCAGGGCGTCGAGGCCGCCGTCGCACTCGGCGCCGGCACCGTCTGCGCCATGCACTACGGCCTGTTCCACAACCCGCCGTTCTACACCGAACAACCCGACATCGAGCAGCGCTTCCAGCACGCCGCCGACGAGCGGGGCATCACCGCGGCCATCATCGCCGACGGCCAGCCCGTCCTCTGACCATCAGAAACAAGGAGCAACACATGAAGATCGTCCTGTTCGGTGCCAGCGGCAACATCGGCCGGCCCACCACCGAGGAACTGCTGCGTCGCGGCCACACCGTCACCGCGGTCACCCGAGCCGGCCACGTCGACGGACTCAAGCACAAGGCCCTGACCGTGACCACCGGTGACGTCACAGACGCCGCCGCGGTCGCCGGCCTCGCCGCCTCCCACGACGCCGTACTGTCGGCCGTCGGCCCCCGGATCGGCCAGGAAAGCGACCGCGCCACGATCGTCGGTGCCGCCCGTGCGCTGATCGACGGACTCCGCCGAGCCGGCGTCACCCGCCTGGTCACCATCGGCGGTGCCGGTAGCCTACGCACGCCGACCGGCGCCCGGGTCATGGACGACCCGGACTTCCCCGCGCTGTGGAAGGCCAACGCCGAGGCCCAGTCCGAAGCGCTCGACCTCTACCGCGGCGTGCACGACCTCGACTGGACGTACGTGTCGCCCGCCGCGGTCATCGGAGCGGGCGAGCGGACCGGGGCCTACCGCAGCGCCGGGGACACCCTGCTCACCGACGACGACGGCAACAGCCGCATCTCGTACGCCGACTACGCGATCGCCTTGGCCGACACGATCGAGAGCGGCACCGCGATCCGCCGCCGCATCACCGTGGCGTACTGAGCCATGAGCAACGACGCCGCCGGCCGGCACACCCGATTCATCGTCCTGCTCGCAGCGCTCGTGGCCCTGGGACCACTGTCCATCGACGGCTACCTGCCCGGACTGCCGGACCTCGCCGGCGACCTGCGCGCCAGCGCCGCGGCCACCCAGCTCACCATCACCGCCTGTCTGGTCGGGCTGGCCATCGGGCAGCTGATCGCCGGGCCGCTGAGCGACATCTACGGCCGGCGGCGTCCGTTGCTGGCGGGCCTCGCCCTCTACACGATCGCCAGCGCGCTCTGCGCGGTGGCGCCCGACGTCCGGACCTTCGTCGGCCTACGCCTGGTCCAGGGCATCGGCGGGGCGTTCGGCATCGTCATCGCCAACGCCATGGTTCGCGACCGCACCTCCGGAACCCGCACCGCACGTCTCTTCTCCGCACTGACCTTGATCACCGGCCTGGCGCCGGTGTTCGCGCCGGTCCTCGGCGGCCAGCTACTGCGCGTCACGGCCTGGCCGGGGATCTTCGTGGGCCTGGCCGTACTCGGCGCCGTGATGCTGGCGGCCTCCGCCGCAGGACTGCCGGAGACCCGGTCCTCCGCGTCACGCCAGCCCCTGCCGGCTGTCGTCGGGCAGCTGCTCAGCGACCGGGTCTTCACCGGGTACGTCCTGGCCAACGGCCTGGTCTTCGCGGCGATGTTCGCCTACATCTCCGGCTCGCCGTTCGTCCTGCAGGAAATCCACGGCCTGTCACCGCAGCAGTACAGCGCCGTGTTCGCCGTCAACGCCGCCGGACTCATTGCGGCCGCCCAGATCAGCGGCCGGCTGGTGGCCCGGGCCGGCGCCCGCGTGCTGCTGCTCGCCGGTCTGCTGGGCGCGACAGCCGGTGGCACCACGGTCCTGGGCGCGGTGCTGACACGGGCACCCCTGCCCGTGCTCCTGATCGGCCTGTTCGTCCTGGTCTCCAGCGTGGGCCTGGTCATGCCGAACGCCGCGGCCCAGGCCCTGGCCGACCACGGCGGACACGCCGGGTCGGCAGCCGCTCTGCTCGGCTTCAGCCAGTTCATGTTGGGCGGGGCACTTGCTCCGCTGGCCGGCGCGGGTGGCGCCACCGACGCCTTGCCGATGGGAATCATCGTCGCCGTGCTGCCGGCGCTCGCTCTGCTCACACTCGGCGTCCTCACCCGGTCGATGCCCGGTGAGCGCACTCGCAGGCCGGCTCGCCAAGGACGTGCCGGGCCCCGGCGACCGCACCGGCACATCGATCGCAGAGGAGCCGGCATCCAGTGAATCGGGCCAGCGTCTGGCGAACAGGGTGATTCCGCGATCAGCGTGACAGACGTACGACGACGGTCGGGTGCAGCGACGCGTGGAACGCGAAAGATCGGCGTCCCGCCGCAACGAGGCAGGACCTCCGCGATCCGCCAGCTCGTCCTCCAAGCCCCGGCACCCATCATCGCGAAGGCACTCGGGTACCGCGACAAGACCGCCACCCGCCTGGTCACCGAAGCCGGAGGAACCTGGAGTCGATATGCACCTGGCGACCACATACGCTGACAGGAGCGACGTGGCTGTTCTGGTGAACCAAGCTGCCGCGACCGGCCCGATGCCAGTACCAGGTGGCAGGCTCTGCCTCCATGAACAAGCAGCAGTTCTGGCAGCTCATTGAGGCAGCCCGCAATCAGGCGTCCAACCCGAACGACGGCGAAGCGGTCGCTCGCGAGGCGACCTCGCTGCTGGCCTCCCGGCCGGTCGAGGAGATCGTCGCAGCTGAGCAGGTTCTGTGGGACCTGATGGTTGACTCCTACAGCAATCCTCTCTGGGCCGCTGCTTACCTTGCCAACGGTGGGTGCTCTGACGACGGCTTCGACTACTTCCGCGGCTGGCTGATCGCTCAGGGCTGTGAAGTATTCGAGCGCGTAGTCGCTGATCCCGATGCCCTGCCAGAACTGCCCATCGTCCAAGCCTCCGCAGCCGACGGCGTCGACCTGGAGGGTGAGGACATGCTGGGCATCGCCTGGAACGCACACATCTCGGCGACCGGTGATCAGCTCCCAGCGAGCCCACCCACCATCCGCTACCGGGAGCTGGACCCCACCTGGAACTTCGATTCCGATGACCACGACGAAATGACCCGCCGACTGCCCCGCTTGGCAGCTGGCAGCCGGACTACCCGATTGACCGAGCTCCAGAATGTGCTGAACGGCTGAAATTCCCTGGAGCGACCTTAGAGCAGGGCAGCCCGGGGAAGCTTTCAAGGGACACGGTATGTCGGGGAGCTGCCTCATCCACAAGCCCCAGAAAGAAGGAAAGCAACGTGCGAGAGCACACGTCGCGTGAGACCTCCTTGGAAGATTTCGCGCCAATTGCTGCACTGCTTCGCGAGGAAATCGAGGAGGTAGTCGCCAATACTTCAACTGTGGGTGCCGCGACTCCTCGCGAAGACGTTGAACCAACGCCGCGCACGGAGCCGGCAGATGACATCCCAGACTCTATCGTCGAGCAGTGGCGGCAGCGCAGGGCTGCAGGTCAGGAAAGCAGCTAAGCATGCCCTACTTCACGAACGCTCACACGGCCGTGGTCGCCGTGGCAGGCATGGAATACGAGCCCGAGTGCGCTGTCGACGGTGATCCATTCATCGCCTTCGGCTGGTTTAACTTGAACCCAAACCAGCGCGGATACATGCTCGGCAATCGGCGCTACTTCTACTGGTACGCAGAGTCGGTAGACGGTCTCGTTTGGGGGAACGGTCCGTATACCGTGCACGTTCCCCGCACACGCTTTGTCAAATGCCGGGATGTGGCATCCTCCACCGGGGAATACATCGTGAGGATGCAACAGCATGACACGGAGAAGTTTCCTGGCGGCGTCAGGCTCATTCGTAGCACCTGAGCGGGCTGCCATGCCCTTGGTGAGCTGGTAGCTCTTGCCGATCTCACCGTTACGGACTCACGGTCTCCCACGTCGCAGTGCTGCCATTGCGCGTTCCCGGTCGCGGGTGGGGTGTGGGATGTCGATGCAGCCGAGGCCGAGGCCGAGGCCGTGGCCGAAGGCCTGAGCTGACCGCGCAGTTGGCGCGGGCAGTGGCGGCACGGGGCCCGTACCCGTTGGCGATGCGTGTCCGTGACGAGCTGGGCGAATGGTTCGCGGACGCCGAGCGGGCGGGCCGAGTGGCGCGTCCGGGCCGGTCGTGGCCGGACAGCTCGACATCGTCGAAGCAACTGTCTTCGGTACTGGCGCGAGAATCCGGCAGTCGGGGAACGTCCGGCGCCCTGGGTGCAGCCTCCGGCCTGCTCTGTCCTCGGGAGCCCACCCGGCACCGGAGCGAGGAGGCCGGGTCAGGGGCGGGGGTGGCCCTGGTTCGGGTCGTCCTGGGGGGTCTGCCAGGAGTCGCTGCGCGGCTGCGGGGGCGGGCCGACGGGGGAGCGGCGGCGCGCGGCGCGGCGGCTGCCCCACCAGAAGGCGGCGACCAGCAGGGCCGCGATCAGCACGCCGACGACGATCAGGAGCAGGGACGGGGTTACTCCGGCGGACAGCACGGTTGCGAGGTTCATGGTCGGCGCCTACCCCCGATCGTCCGCGTCGTGCATCGGGAGAGGCCGCGCATTGCTGTGCATGCGAGAGGGGCGACTGGGCAGACGGCGTGTCGGAGGCGGATGGCGATGGTTCCCCTGTTGCTCGTTCTTCTGCTCGTCGTCGTTCGGCACCTTCCGCACACACGCGGCAACCCGATTCGTCCCGTACGGGCCTCGTCGGGGTGCCCGGATCAAGGAGTTCACCATGGTTGACAAGGGAAAGACGGACCAGGCCAAGGGCAAGGCCAAGGAGGCCGTCGGCAAGGTCACCGGCAATGACCGGTTGAAGGCCGAGGGCAAGACCGACCAGGCGAAGGGCAAGGCGAAGGAGGCCCTGAACGAAGCCGCGGATCGCGCCCGTGGCGTCCAGGACTCGCTGCGTGGCGACCGGGACAAGCCCGACAGGACCTGACGACGCCCCGGTGGGGCGCTTCGCGGCTCACCGCCGGGCGGGATGCGGCCCCCGGCGCCTCGGCGTCGCGGGGCCGTGCCCCGTTCCGGATCCGGGGTGGCTGCCGGTCCAGGCGGAGCAGGCGTGCCACGGCGGTCCAAGCCGTCCGCACCGACTGCTCGACGGTGAACACCACGTCGTCGGGGACTTCGGCGTACTGGCCGATGAAGGCGAGGTTGGTGGATCCCGCCGGAACGACCTCGGGGCGGTCACCGGCCTTGCGGACCAGGAACTGGCTGGTGATGTACGGCATCAGGGCCGGCCGCACGGTCGCGGACTCGATGATCTGCTCGCTCTGCGCGAGCCGCAGGTGTCCGCACACCTCGGTCAGGATCTCCCGGCCGGTGCACTCGGCCATCGCCTTGCCCACATGGTCGCCCGTCCGGTCGGGGAACAGCGCGTAGCCCCACCACACATAGGTGTCGTCGGGCTGCTGGCGGAAGTGCGGCTGGTGGTTGAGGACGATGGTCAGCAGCCAGCGGGAGTCCTTGAAGGTGATCAGCCCGCCCCTTGCCGGCTTCGCTGCCGGAGAACTCCTCCATGGCCTTGAAGAAGGTCGGATCCTTGGTGGTGACGGTGAGCCACGAGGCGTCGGGGGCGGAACTGTCCCGTACGGGGGCTGCATCGGTCGATCCGAGCATCGAATTCGCGGTCATCGAACCGTTGGTGACGAACACCAGGTCCTCGGGGGCGAGGTCGTAGGTGCACTCGAAGTGCAGTTCGAACATCCGCCCGCCGCGCATGGTGTAACCGGCGTCCGGGTCTCCCTCCGCGTCCAGGTTTCCGCCGGTGCGGTTCCGGGCCTCCAGGATCGTGATGTCCGCGCCGGCGAAACCGCCCTCCCGGATCAGCAGCGCCGCCGCCGACAGGGAAGCGATGCCCGCAGCCACGAGACAGGCCTTGGCCACGACGCGTCGCCGCTCGCCGGGGGCCTCGTCGTCCCCGGTCGGCCGCGCGGTCACCCCCGCCAGCCCACCACCCGCTGCGGGGCGGCCGCAATCCGGGTGCGCCATTCGGGGGACAGCGGTGGGCCGTGGGGGCCGGCTTGACCTTGACACGGTGACAAGGTCTTCACTGCGGTCCAGGAGGTGGTGGCGATGACCACGACAGGACAGGACACCCATACGGTGCGAGCACTCCGGGAGCTGGAGGACACCCGAGCGTCGGTGCGGCTGCGGGCAGCGATGGCGATCGGCTCGACCCCGGACCCCCGGTCCGTCGAGAGGATCGTCGAACGGTGCGCGACCGAGCCCGAGTTCTCCGTACGCGAGATGCTGACATGGGCACTCACCCGTCACTCGGCGTCCGTCACGGTTCCGCTGCTGATCGGCGAGCTCCGATCCGAGCTGCCGCAGGCACGGAGCCAGGCGCTGCACACGCTGTCCAAGATCGGGGAACGGCAGGCGTGGCCGGCGATCACCCGGGCGCTCCTGTCCGACGCGGACGACGAGGTGGCGCGCAGTGCCTGGCGGGCAGCGGTCGTGCTCGTGCCCGAGGGCGAGGAGTCCGAACTGGCCGGAGCGTTGGCGACACAGCTCGGGCGGGGCGGGCACGAGACGCAGCTCAGCCTCAGCCGGGCACTGATCGTCCTCGGTGAGGCCGCATCTGCGACGCTGCAGGTTGCCGTGACGGATCTCGACCCCCGCGTGCGTCATCATGCGGTCGCGACACAGCGGCTGCTGCGCGACCCGGAGGCCGGCTTCGAGTCCGCGATCGAGGAGGCGAAGCGCGTCGCGGTCCTGCAGGACGGGCCAGGAGGAGGAACGTAGTCCGTGTTGATCGGTGATGTGGCCAGGCGGTCCGGGGTCAGCGCCCGCATGCTCAGGCACTACGACGCGCTGGGCCTGGTGCGGCCGACCGGACGCACCGTCTCCGGCTATCGGGAGTACTCCGGCGAGGACATCCGGCGGATCTTCCACGTCGAGAGTCTGCGGTCCCTGGGGCTGTCGCTGCGTGAGGTGGCGCGCGCCCTGGACGACCCCGGCTTCAGACCCGCGGAACTCGTCGAAGACCTCGCCCGTCAGACCCGCGAACGCATCGCCGTCGAGACGGCACTGCTCACACGGCTGCGCCGGATCGGCGCCGCCGAACCGACCGAGTGGGAGGACGTGCTCCAGACCGTCGCGCTCCTGCACGCGCTGGGTTCGGAGAACGCCGCGAACCGGCAGCGTGCGGCGCTGTCCTCCGGCGAGGAGGCAGCCGTACCCGTGGACGCGCTGGTCGAGGCGGCGTTGGGTGAGGAGGATCCGGTCGTTGCCGGTGCCCTCCGGTGGGCCGTGGCGCAGTCGGCCGAGGCCGCACTGGAACTGCTGGCGGACGGCCTGGACTCACCGGTGGCCGCGGTACGGGAGCGGGCCGTCCGGTCCATCGCCGAGATTCCGCACGAGCGGGCGGCCGCCCTGTTGCAGGGCGCCCTCCGGAGCCCCGACCGGGTGGTCCGCGGGCATGCGGCCCTCGCGCTCGGAGCGCAGGGAAATCCGCAGGATGGACCGCACGGAGAACCGCACGGAGAACAGGGCGCGGTCGACGTGGTCCCCACGCTGGTCGACATGATCGTCGAGGGGACGAACGACGTCGACGCGGCCGACGCGCTGAGCGCCCTGGCGAGCAGCCCCGCGGCGGCCGATCGGATCGCCACCGCGATGGTGGGCCGCCTCGCCGCCGACCCCGACGCACTGCCCTCCCGGCGACGGCTGACGCAGGCGCTCGCGGACATCCCCGGAGCCACGGCCGCGCGCGCCCTCGCCGAGCTGTCGCACGACGAGGATCCTGCCGTCGCGCTGACCGCGGCGTACCTCCTCACGCTTCGCGAGGCGCGGCAGCCGGACTGAACGTCCCTTGGTTCGGCAGCGGTTGCAGGACGGTGGAGTGGTTGATTCCGAAAGGGCTGTGGACCCGTCACCGCATCGATCCGGTCACCCTGGTGGGCCGTTCGGTGAACCGGACGTGGCCGCCACCAGGGCGGCAGGTGGGGGAGAGGCCGCCGGGCCGGACGAGACGCCGTCCTGTCGCACGGTGTGAGCGGCCGGATACCAGGCGTGAGCTGCGCGAACACCCGTCCGATCGTCGGTATCCGAACTAACTGTCCGTAAATCGACCGCCAGTGTGCGGCAACCCTTCATACCTGGCAGGCTCGGCCTCGCTTCGGCGCTGCATACAAGATGCGATGCGCCAAACCACCTTTGAATCGAAAGGGAGTCCTCTCATGCGTCACCGCTTAGCCACCGTCTCCGCCGCCGCTCTCCTCTGCCTCGCCGGCGCCACGGGCCTTGCGGAGGCGAGCCCCACGAGCCTGTACGCCCCCTCCGCCATGGTCTTCACCGTCACCCAGGGGGACGACGTCGCCACGGGCACCGTCCTGCGGGCGGCCGTCCTCAGCTGCGCCTACACCGCCGAGGGCACGCACCCCGCCCCCAGGGCCGCGTGCGACGCCCTGGGCGCCACCGAGGGCGAGTTCAACCGCCTGCTGTCCGCCCCGGAACCGAACCGTGCCTGCCCGCGGCACTACAACCCCGTCACCATCACCGCGGACGGCGTGTGGCGCGGCAGCCACGTCGCGTGGAAGCACACCTTCGCCAACGCGTGCGTGATGTCCGCGACCCTGAACGGCAACGCCCTCTACGCGTTCTGACGCCGCCGGGTCTCAGCGATTGCCGCTGCGGTCCGCGATCAGGCGGATCGCCGCGATCGTGAGGTCCGGGTCGTGCAGCTGGACGTAATGGTCGCTGCCGGTCGCCAGGAGGTGCGGGGTCTGCGGACGCAGCTCCACCAGCGCCTGTTGGGCCTGCGGCCAGGCCTTCTCCAGCGCGGCGAGCAGCTCCCCGGACATGGTGGGAGGAGCCGCGAAGGGCGCGGTCTTGCTGAGCACCGCGACCGGGACCGCCGGGACCGGTCCGCCGCCGTCGATGGCGGTCACCCCGCTGTCGATGTCGACCTGTTCGAAGTCCGGGTCGGCGTCGAAGGGGGTCCCGGGGTGCCGCAGCGCTTCGACGTACGGCGCCCAGTGCGCCCCCATCGCGGGCTTCAGCCCGGGGCCGAGCGCATCGACCAGGACCAGCCCGCGGACCTCGTCCGGGTGCGTCTGCGCGTACCGCAGGGCGAGCATCCCGCCGAAGGAGTGTCCCACCAGCAGGTAGGGCCCCGGCACGTGCCCGGCGGACAGCAGCCGGTCCAGGTCCTGGACCATGGCGGCCAGGGGCCGGGTGCCGCTCACCGGGGTGCTGCGCGTGGTGAGCGTCGGTGGCTGCGTGTAGCGGATGGTGCCGGGCCGGTCGTAGGTGCACACCCGGGTGAAGGCGGCCACCCCGGGCAGCACTGCCGGGGCCTTCGGCACCGGAGGGGTGGTGTCGGTCAGCGACCACGGGTCGGAGGCCTCGTGCAGCCCGGACAGCAGGACCACGGTGGGGCTGCCGGAACCCGCGCACTGCAGGTACAGGCTCCGCCCGCCGCCGATCTCCACCTGCCGCCCCGAGTCCCCGGAGCCGCCTGGGTCCCCGGAACCCGGTCCGGCGGCCGTGACCAGAAGGAGGGCGGCCACCGCGGCTGCCGTCCGGCCGGGCACACGCCAACGCATACACCCAGCCTCCCGCCCCGCCCGCCGCCCCGCCAATCGAACCCGCCGCCCCGAAGGCTCCTTCGGGCGGCGCCCCACGAGGGCCTCACCCCGCGCGCCGGTCGCTCTCGGGGTGCCAGGGGATCTCCGCCCACACCTGCTTGCCGCCGCTGAGCGGCACCGAGCCCCAGGCCGCCGCCGTCGCCTCGACGATGAGCAGTCCGCGACCGCCCGTCGATTCCCAGCTCACCCATATCGGTTTGACGGGGCTGCGCGGCGAGGCGTCGTTCACGGCGATCCGCAGCCGGTCCGCCGACAGGGTCAGGTCCATGCCCACCTCGCCCTGCGTGTGCGCGATCGCATTGGTGACCAGCTCGGACACGACCAGCAGGGCTTCGTCGAGTGTGTCCACCACGCCCCACGACCGCAGGATGCGCGCGGTGAAACGGCGCGCGTGCAGGACCGCGTTGGGCACCCGCCACACCGTCCAGTGGCTCCGCTTCGGCCGGTCGCCCGTGCCGTCGTAGCGCAGCATCAGCAGTGCCACGTCGTCGTCGCGCCGCCGGCCCCCACCGACGAGCAACTCGTCGGCCACCTCTCCGGCATCGACCGGGTCGGCCGCGGCGAGCACCTCGCACACCCGCCGCATGCCCTCCTCCATGGGCAGTCTGGCCGACTCGACCAGGCCGTCCGTCAGCAGGACGAGCAGGGTGCCGGGGAGCAGCCCCACCTCGGTCATGGGGAACTCGGCTTCCGCGAGCACCCCGAGAGGAGGCCCGCCCTCGACCACCATCTCCTCGGCGACGCCGTCCGGATGACGCAGGATCGGCGGGAGATGGCCCGCCCGTACGACCCTGGCGATGCCCTCCTCCATGTCCAGGTCCACATATCCGCAGGTGGCGAACAGATCGGTCTCCATGCCGACGAGGAGACGGTTGGCCCGCGCGACCACCACGTCGGGCGGGTGCCCCTCCACCGCGTACGCCCGCACCGCCGTACGCATCTGGCCCATGATGGTGGCGGCCCCGGCGCTGTGCCCCTGTACGTCCCCGATCACGAACGCCACATGACCGTCGCGCAGCGGAATCACGTCGTACCAGTCGCCGCCGACCTCCAGGCCGGCCGTGGCGGGCAGGTAGCGGGCGACGGCGATCCCGCCCGGCAGCTCCGGGAGCTTACGGGGCAGCAGACTGCGCTGAAGCATGGTGGCGAGTTCGTGGCCCGCGTCCAGCGCGTGGGCGCGCACCAGCGCCTGCCCCACCAGCCCCGCCGTCGCGGTCAGCAGCGACCGCTCCTCCGGTCCGAACCGGTGCTCCCCGTCCCACCCCACCAGGCACACCCCGACCATCCGGCCGTCGGCGGGCAGCGGAACCACCGCGAGACCACCGGGCCCGACGCCCAGCAGACCGGGTTCGAGAGCCTCGCCCGGCGGCCACAGGCTCAAGTGGCCCCCGCGCAGGGCGCTCTGCAGGGTGGGGAGGTCGCTGAGCGACACTTCGGGCCACTCGGACCGCCACTCCGAGCGCCAGACCTCGGGCCAGGCATCGGGCTCCGGGGGGCCGAGGGCGGTGACGATGAGCCGCTCGCTCTCCAGTTCCCCGACCGCGACCCGGGAGGCGCCGAGCGGCTCGCGCAGGGCGGCGACCGCCAGCCGGCTGACCTCGCGGATCGTCGCCGCGCCCGCCAGCGTGGCGGACAACCGCTGGACGAGGGAGACCTCGTCGGCGCTGGGGCGCAGATACGTGGCATCGGCCACCACGCCCAGGACGCGCCGCGGCGTTCCGCCGGAGTCCACCTCCACACGGCACCGCAGCCCCAGCCAGCGCAGCTCGCCGTTCGGGCGGCGGATCCGGAACGCCAGCTGCTGTCCGGTGGCGGCCAGCCGGTCCGGCTCCACGATCGCCATCAACGCGGGCATGTCGTCGGGGACGGCGCAGGCGAGCAGGGTCTCCACCTGCCCGTCGAACTGCTCGGGAGGCAGCCCGAGCAGCTCCAGTACGTGCGCGTGGGCCTCCATGCGGCCGGTGTCCAGTTCCAGGATGAACGCGCCGCCCTGATCGGGTACGAGGGACTGACCCAGGTGTGCCTGCGGCGCCGGGGGTCTGCGCCCGGCGAAGCGCGCGGCGACCGATTCGAGTCCGGCGGCCACCTGGTCGGCGTAGAGCTCCAGAAGGCTGCGGTCGTCGGCGCTGAAGCCGTCCCCCGCCTGCCCGGCGACGACCAGGCAGCCGAGCTCCTGCGCGCCGTGTCCCAGGGGCAGCGCGCCCAGCGAGATCCGGGCCGGCGAGTCGGGGGCACCGTCCCGGACCCGGGTCGGGAAGTGGTGGGGGTCGTCCTCGATGAACGAGGCGAGCTCCTTGGGAGTCAGCCACAGCGGGCGGCCGGAGCGGAAGGCGTTGGCGGCGGGCGAGTGCCCCGCCAGGGCGAGGATCGCGGGCAGCCCGTAGAGGATGCCGCGGTTGCCGGTCAGCTCGGCGAGATGGAGTTCCCTGCCCTGGTCGGCGACCACGTAGACAGCGGCGAGCTCGGCCCCGCAGAACGCAAAGCGATGACTGGTCACTTTCCGTATCACATCCTCCGGAGGGCATCCCGCTGATCGCCCTCCCTCCATGCTGTCGCCCCCGGGCCCGTTCGGGCGACTCGGAACACGGACGCTACGCCGGACCGGTCGCCGCACCGTGGTCCCCGTCCCCGTCCCCGTCCCCGTCCCCGTCCCGGTCCCCGTCCCCGTCCGCGTCCTCGCATCGGTCGACGAGTACCACTGCCACGTCGTCCGCCAGGCGGCTGCGGGTGTGGCGGAGCAACGCCTGGTGCAGACCTTCCAGGAACGCCGCCCGGGAGTGGTCGCGCATGGCCGCCATGGCCTCGGCCAGGTCGAAGAAGGTGCCCTTCCCGTCGCGGGCCTCGATGACGCCGTCGGTGTACAGCAGCAGCCGGTCGCCGGGCACGAACGGATAGCGGTCCGGCTGAGCGGGAGGACCGCTGATGAACTCCTCGAGACCGAGCGGCGGCAGCGGGGCGGTGGGCATCAGGGACCGGACCGTGCCGTCGTGCAGCAGCAGCGGTGGGGGATGACCCCGGTTGATCACCTCGACGTGCGGGCCGTCCGGGATCTGGGCCACGAGCGCGGTGACGAAGCCCTCCAGGAGGAGGGCGTCGTCACCGCCGGTCGCGCCCGCGGCGACGGCGTCCCTCCGCAGGGCCGCAACACACCGGTCGATGACCTCCACCAGGTCCTCCTCGTAGTGCACGGCTTCGCGGAACGCTCGCAGGACGATCGCGGCGGCCCGTACGGCGGGCAGTCCCTTGCCCCGGACGTCCCCGACGATCATCCGTACCCCGTACTGGGTCTGGACCACGTCGTAGAGATCGCCGCCGATCTGCGCGCCGGTCTCGGCCGCCAGGTACGTGCTGGCCGCCCGCACCGGGCCCAGCCGGTCCGGTACCGGCCGCAGCAGTACCTCCTGGGCGGCCGTGGCGATCCGGCGGACCTGGTTGAGTTCGTTCTCCCGGCGCGTGCGCGCCGTGCGGCTCGTCAGGAAGCTCGCCACCGAGACCAGGAACAGGGCGAGGAAATTCGTGTAGACCTGCTGGGTTCCCCAGGCCTGGTTGTAGGTGGCGGTGGCCACGCTGACCCCGACGGCCGTCCCCGCTGCCGCGAGCGTGCCCGTGGGCCCCATCGTCACCGCCGCCAGCGCCGGTGTCGCCACCAGCAGGGGGCCGGTGTACAGCACGTGCAGGGGGGTGAACTCGACGAGCAGCACCAGCAGGGCGATCGCGAAGGGCACGCACGCCGCGAAGACGAAGAGGACCTGGTGGTGACCTTCGGCTCGCGGTCCAGGGGGCGAGCGCAAGGGCGCTCTCATGAGTCCAGCCTGCCCCTCCGTGCCCCGTGGCCGCCACTCCGGTCCCCGGGCCCCCGCGAACGACCGAGCGGGCGGCGCCCGGGGCATGCCGGTGTCGGACAGCGCGTCGCACGGGCCCCGGCGGGCAGAATCGGTCCATGAGCAGGACAGACCGTGGGAGTCGGTTTATCGCAGCTCCGCCGGCGGCCGTCTACGCCGCCCTCCTCGACCGGGAATCCCTGGAGAGGTGGCTGCCGCCGGACGGGATGCGCGGGAGGGTCGAGCGGTGGGATCCGCGGCCCGGCGGGGGATTCCGGATGGTCCTGACCTACCTCGATCCCGCTGACGGGCTCGGCAAGACGTCGGATGCGACGGACGTCGTCGAGGTCGTCTTCGCGGACCTGCTGCCTTCGCGGCACGTGGTGCAGCGGGCGGTCTTCGAGGCCGACGACCCCCGGTACGCGGGGACCATGACCCTGACCTGGCACCTCGCCGCTGTCGGTGGGGGGACCGAGGTGAGCGTCACGGCCGAGGACGTGCCGCCCGGCATCGACCAGGCCGTGCACGAGGCGGGGATCGCCTCCTCGCTGGCCAACCTGAGGTCGTACGTCGAAGCCGCCCGGCCCGGGACGCCGTCGCCCGGGCGGTGAGTTCCCGGGTCAGTCGGCCGTGGCGAGTTCGCCGCTGAGCGTCCGGTGCAGGCGGGCGCTCGGACCGTTCAGGCCGGTGATCTCGACGGTCTTGCCGCGCTGGGCGTAGCGGTGCTCGATCGCGTCGAGCGCCGCGACCGACGAGGCGTCCCAGACGTGTGCGGCGGACAGGTCGATGACGACCTTGTCGGGGTCGCCGGCGTAGTCGAAGCGGCCGACGATCTCGTTGGAGGAGGCGAAGAACAGCTGGCCGCTGACGGCGTAGACGACCTGGCTGCCGTCGGGGTCGGTGACCGCAGTGACATCGGCGAGCCGGGCGACGCGCCTGGCGAAGATGACCATCGCGGTGACGGATCCGGCGACGACGCCGACGGCGAGGTTGTGGGTGGCGACCACGCAGGCCACGGTGACGACCATGACGGTGATCTCGCCCGCGGGCATCCGCCGGAGGGTCTTGGGTGCGACGGAGTGCCAGTCGAAGGTCGCGAAGCAGACCATGATCATGACGGCGACCAGGGCGGCCATCGGGATCTCCGAGACCACCGGGCCGAAGACGATGCACAGCACCATCAGGAACACGCCCGCGAGGAAGGTGGACAGGCGGGTCCGGGCGCCGGAGACCTTCACATTGATCATGGTCTGGCCGATCATCGCGCAACCGCCCATCCCGCCGAAGAACCCCGTGACGATGTTCGCGACGCCCTGCCCGATGGACTCCCGGGTCTTCGACGAGGCGGTGTCGGTGATCTCGTCGACCAGCTTCGCCGTCATCAGCGACTCCATCAGCCCGACGAGCGCCATGGCGAAGGCGTACGGGGCGACCGTGGTCAGCGTGGCGAGGGTGAACGGTACGTCGGGCAGCCCGGGAACGGGTAGTGCGGACGGGAGCGCGCCCTTGTCGCCGACCGTCGGTACGGCGATTCCGGCAGCGACGGTGATCACGGTGAGGATCGCGATCGACACCAGCGGGGCCGGGACCGACCTCGTGATCCTCGGGAACAGGACCAGCAGCGCCAGGCCGGCGGCGAGGAGCGGGTAGACGGCCCACGGCACGTTCCGCAGCTCCGGAACCTGGGCCATGAAGACGAGGATGGCCAGGGAGTTCACGAAGCCGACCATCACCGAGCGCGGGATGAACCGCATCAGCCTGCCCACGCCCAGCGCGCCGAGGACGATCTGGAAGACCCCGGCCAGGATGACGGCGGCCACCAGGTACCCGAAGCCGTGCTGCCGGTTCAGCGGAGCGATGACCAGGGCCACGGCTCCGGTGGCCGCGGAGATCATCGCGGGCCGCCCGCCGACGACGGCGATGGTCACGGCCATGGTGAAGGAGGCGAACAGGCCGATCGCCGGATCCACCCCGGCGATGATCGAGAAGGAGATCGCCTCCGGGATCAGCGCCAGCGAGACCACCAGCCCGGCCAGCACCTCGGTACGCAGCACCTTCGGCGACAGCCAGGACGGGCGGAAGCCGCGCAGGCGCACGGGTATGGACACGGCGGAGTCGGGCAAGGGAAGCAGACCTGTCAGTGCGAAGGACGGAACGCGGGAACGCGGGAACGGAGGAACGCGGGAACGAGAGAACGACCCCCAAAGGTACCGCGCGGGCCGCGGCACCCGGCCGGGCGCCCGGTGTGCGGGCGGCCCGGCGGGGTAGCCGACGGGCATGACCCGACTCACGACGACCCTCGCCCCCTGGACCGACAGCACCCTCCCCCTGCTGGCCCGCGGCTACGCCTGGCTGCCCGACCGGATGCGTGCCACGCACGGCGGGCCGGTCCGCACCCGGCTGCTCGGCCGTCCGGCGATCGCGCTGCGCGGCCCCGCGGCCATCGGCTTCTTCTACGACGAGAGGCACATCAGCCGCACCGCGGCCCTTCCCGGACCCGTGCTCGACACGCTCTTCGGGCAGGGCGCGGTGCACACGCTGGACGGCGACGCCCACCGCGCCCGCAAGGCCATGTTCCTCGCGCTCCTCAAGGACGAGGCGGGGGCGGCGGCGCTGGCCGACCACGTGGTCCTCCAGTGGTCCGAGGCGCTGACCGGCCGTGACGGCGGCCGGCGCGTCGTGCTCTTCGACGAGACCGCGTTGATCCTGGCCCGCTCCGTCTGCGCGTGGACGGGCGTACCGCTCTCCGACGAGGCCGCCCGGCAGATGGCAGGGGATTGCACGGCCATGGTCGACGGCTTCGCCACTCTCGGCGTCCGGCACTGGCGTGCCCGCGCCGCCCGCGCCCGTCAGGAGGACGCCCTCGCCGCACTGGTCCGCCTCGCCCGAGAGGGCGAGGAGCTCGCGGGCGACAGCGGCACCGCGTTCGAGGTCGTGGCCTGGCACCGGGACGCCGACGGCCGCCTCCTCGACCCGCACACGGCAGCCGTCGAGCTGCTCAACATCATCCGGCCCACCGTCGCCATCGCCTGGTTCGCCGTCTTCGCGGCGCACGCACTGCACCGCTGGCCGTCCCACCGGGACCTGCTGCGCAAGGATGCCGACGGGCACTACGCGCGGGCGTTCGCCCATGAGGTGCGTCGCTTCTACCCCTTCGCCCCGTTCGTCGGCGGCCTCGCCGCGACCGACCTCACCTGGCAGGGCGAAACGATCGCGAAGGACACCCTGGTCCTGCTCGACCTCTACGGCCACCACCACGACCCCGAGCTGTGGGACGCCCCGTACCGTTTCGACCCGCAGCGGTTCGTCGGACGCGAACCCGGCGCGGACGAGCTCGTCCCGCAGGGCGGCGGGGATCCGGCCCACGGCCACCGCTGCCCCGGCGAGGACATCACCGTCGCCCTGCTGGCCACGCTCGCGGCGGAACTCGCCGCCCTCGACTTCGACGTCCCCGAGCAGGACCTGTCGATTCCGCTGTCCCGGATCCCCACCCGCCCGCGCAGCGGATTCGTCCTCACCACGGCCCGGCAGGATCCGAGGGGGACGGTCTAGCCGAACGGCCGGCGGGGCACGGTCGGAGCGGAGATACGTTCGACCGTGGAGACGACCCGTACCAGTGCCGGCGTGGCGGGCGCCGACGCGAATCCGAACCGGACGGGCGGAACCACCGGAGCGAGCGGACCGAGGTCGACCCCCGCGAACGATGCGACGGCCGAGGTGATCACATGGAGGTCGCGGGCGGCGTACCACTGCCGCCACCCGGGCCGCGAGCTTCCCCGGGTCCGTACGCCGACCAGCAGCCGTGCGGGCCCGCTGACCAGCGCGGCCCAACCCGGCCGACGGGCGAGCGGCCCAGGTACGGCCCGCAGCGCGAGGCCGAGCCCTCCGCGGCGGCCGACGGTGAAGCGCAGGCGCAGGCTTCCGGCGGCGACGTCCCACACCGGCCCCCTGCTGTGCACGGCCACCGGTCCCGTCCGGACCTCGTCGAAGTGGTAGACGCCCGCGATGTACTCCGCCGTACGGGCGGTCGGAGCCAGCAGGATGCGACGCCCGTCGGCGCGCTCCAGCATCACGTCGCTGAACGGCCCGAAGGGGGACCGCGGCCAGTGGCCCACCACCACACGGGTGCCGGACTCCGTTCCGACGGCGGCGATCCAGCCGTCGAACGTCAGGCGGTCTCGCCCCTTGACCACATGTGCCGCGGGCTCCTCGGTGCTCACGGCCGCTCCGTCGGAGCCACGAGCTGCTCGGTCCAGATGGTCTTTCCGGCGGCGGTGTAGCGCGTCCCCCACCGGTGGACCATCTGGGCGATGAGGAAGAGGCCGCGGCCGCCCTCCTCGTCGGTGGCGGCGTGGCGCAGATGCGGTGAGGTGTGGCCGGTGTCGGAGACCTCGCAGACGAGGTTCTCGTCACGGATCAGCCGGACGTGGACGGGGCCGTCCGTGTAGCGGATGGCGTTGGTGACCAGCTCGCTGACGATCAGTTCGGTGACGAACGAGAGATCGTCGAGCCCCCAGGCCTCCAGTTGCCCGGTGACGGCGGCGCGGGCGACGGCGACCATCGCCGGGTCGGATGCCAGCTCCCACTGCGCCACATGGCGCTCGTCGAGCATCCGGGTCCGGACCAGGAGCACGGCCACGTCGTCGTCCACGGGCCCGGGCAGCAGTCTCGCCAGGGCGAGGTCGCACAGCTGCTCCAGGGGGCGCCGGTGCCGGGAGAGCGTTTCGGCGAGGCGGCCGAGGGCCTCGTCGCGGTCGTGGCCGACGGCATGCGTCAGACCGTCGGTGAACAGGGCGATGAGGCTGCCGGGCGGCAGCTGGAGTTCGACGTTCTGGAAGGTCTGGCCCCCCAGGCCCAGCGGGGGGCCCGACGGCAGGTCAGGGAAGGAGACCGTACCGGTGTCCGCCTCCACCACCGCGGGCGGCCAGCCGCCCGCCCGCGCCATGGTGCACCGCCCCGACACCGGGTCGTAGACGACGTACAGGCAGGTCACCGCGGCAACGTCCGGACCGGCATCGGACCGTGCGCCGTCCCGGCGGAGCTCGCCGTTCCCACCGCGCTCGCCGCCGTCCCTGCCGAGCTCGCGGGCCCACTCCGAGGAGGTCTGCCGGGCCACGTCGTCCAGGTGGGAGAGCACCTCGTCCGGAGGCAGGTCCATCCTGGCGAGGACACGCACGCTCGCACGCAGGAGCCCCATGGCGGCAGCGGCGTGCAGTCCGTGCCCCCGCACATTGCCGACCACCAGGGCCACGCGCGTGCTCGACAGCGGAACGAGGTCGAACCAGTCGCCGCCGACTCCGGACCGGCTGTCCGCCGGCACGTAGCGGCTCGCCGCCTCGACGGCCGTCTGCGGCTCCAGTTTGCGCGGCAGCAGGCTCCGTTGCAGCTTCAGGGCCGCGGTGTGTTCCCGGGTGACGACCAGCATGAGGACGACCCCGATCAGCAGGGCGCCCAGCCCCACGACGGCCACCCCGCCCGTCGGCCCGAGCAGCGGCAGGTCGATGGAGGTCGCACCGTAGTGGGGGTCGGCGTAGACGTGGAAGCCCGCGTAGCAGAACACCGAGAGCATCATCAGGCCGCCCAGCCCCGGCAGCAGGCCCTTGGACACGAAGTCCTTCGTACTGCGCGTCAGCACCCTGCGGTAGTACCAGACGCAGGCGAAGCCGGTCAGGCCGTAGTAGAAGGCGATGGCGAGGCCGACCGACTCGATCGAGTCGGCCAGCACGTCATGGCTGATCAGCGTCAGCAGGACGTAGAAGGCGATCGAGGCCAGACCCATCCCGACCGTCGACCAGGTCGGGGTGAGGTATTTCCGGTGGACCCGGGCGAAACGGGCGGGAACGGCCTTGTGCGCGGCCATCGAGAAGACGGTCCGGGCCAGGGGCAGGATCGTGGTCTGGGTGGAGGCCGCCGCCGAGGTGACCACCATGAAGATCAGCAGCCCGGTGAGGAACACGCCGACGCCCTGATCGCCGAAGACCGCGCTGCCGAGATCGGAGAGCACGTCGTCGGCGTTCTCCTGGTTGCCCAGGCCGATGCCCTCGGTCCCGACGCCGGCGAAGGCCTGCGCCGAGGTGGCGACCGCGACGTAGATGACCAGCAGCAGGACGGTCGAGATGACCGCGGCGCGCCCGGGGATGTGCGTGCTGTCGGCGGTCTCCTCGTTGACCGTGACGGCGGTGTCCCAGCCCCAGTAGATGAAGACGGCCGCCAGCAGCCCCGCGGTCAACGCCTCGGCGCTGGGTACGTTCAGGGGGTTGAACCAGGAGGCGGAGACGCGGATCGCCGTCGCCGGGGGATCCGCGTAGACCTTGGTCATGGCGGTGACGGCGAAGACGATCAGTACGACCACCTCGACCGTCAGCAGGCCGCGCTGCAGGGCGGCGGAGATCTCGATGCCCACGTAGGAGACGGCGGTCATCACGGCGATCCAGAGGACCCCCGCGATCGTGGTCCACAGCCTGCTCTCGGCGAGCGACTCGTACCCGAACAGCCGGTACGTGTAGACACCGGCGATCTCCGCGAGGTTCGCCATGACGATGACGTCGGCAACGATGATCCCCCAGCCGCCCATCCACCCGATGCGGGGGCCGAAGGCCCGGGTCGCCCAGGTGAAGGTGGTCCCGCAGTCCGCGTCCGTGGCGTTGAGCTCCCGGTAGGCGTAGGCGATCAGCAGCATCGGGATGAAGGCCAGCATCGTGATGACCGGGGCCTGGGGGCCGACCCGCGTCACGATGAGGCCGAGCGTGGCCGCGAGGCTGTAGGCGGGGGCGGTGGACGCCACGCCGATGGCCACGGAGGAGGCCAGGCCCAAGGCGCCCGTCTTGAGGCCCTTCTCCCCGGCTCCGGGACCCGCGGCGATCGGAGCCACTTCCTCCACGTAACCACTGGGCGGCGTCACAACCGATTCACCGACTTCCTGCGCGGTCCACGGGCCCCGACACGGCATCTTCCCCCAGCGGGAGAGGCTGCCCGATCCGACATGCCGCGCGGTGCGTCTTCGCCGCCGGTCGGGTGGACCTGACGCCCGATCACACCGCAGGCGCGGCGGACCCGCCATAGTGGGGGATCCCCCCGTACCTGCTCGGCGCTCTCGCCGTCGGCGCGCTCGGCGCCGTGCTGCTGGGCATGGCGGTGACTCCCGACGGCTCGTACGCAGAACTGGTACCGGGGCTCGTCGCGCTCAGTGCCGGGGACGGCATCGTGTTCACCGCCATGTTCATCGCCGCCGGAACCGGGGTGGCCGACCGGGACCAGGGCATCGCCTCCGGGATCGCCTCCACCGGCTCCGGAATGGGCGCAGCGGTGGGCCTCGCCCTTCTGGTCCTGGTGCAGACCGCGGGCCTCGGCGGACTCACGGGGGAGCCGCTGCGCGAAGCCACGGCGCAGGGGATCGGCGACGCCCTCTTCGCGGTGGCGGCGGGCATCGCCCTGACCTTCCTCGTCGCCCTGCTCCGGCCCGGGGGAAGGCCCGCAGTGCAACCGGCGGCGGCGCCGATTCCGCCCTGCCGGGGGCGGCGCTGCTGACGGGCGGGGCGCCCTCACCTCGGCCGAAGGCGCTTCAGGCGCCGTCGGGTGGGGTGTCCGCGGCTTCCAAGGCCTCCTTGCCCCGCTTCTCCATCTCCTCGGGGGACACGTCCTCCACGTGCGTGGCGACGTTCCAGCGGTGGCCGAAGGGGTCCTCGAACTGCCCGGTGCGGTCGCCGTAGAACTGGTCCTTGACCGCCGACAGCTCCGTGGCGCCGAGCGAGAGGGCCGTGGCGAAGACGGAGTCGACGTCCTCGACGTACACGTGCAGGGTGATGGGCGTGCCGCCCACCGACTTCGGCGACCGGAACCCCATCTCCGGGTACTCGTCGGCGATCATGACGACCGAGTTGCCCAGCTCCAGCTCCGCGTGGCCGATCCTGCCGTCGGGTGCGGGCATCCTCATCCGCTCGGCCGCGCCGAGCACGGCCACGTAGAAGTCGATCGCGGCTGCGGCCCCGTCCACGCAGAGGTAGGGCGTGACGCGCTGGTATCCCTCGGGAATCGGTTTGACTGTCACCGGCTTCGGGCCCTTCCGCACAGTGGCGATCGCCGTTGATCGCCGTAGGGGTCCACTGATATCCCCACCGCGTGCGAAAACCTCCCGGCGCCGCGCGGAACCCGGCGACGGATGCCCCGAAGGGCCGCCAAGACTCCGTCTCGATACCGGCCGTGCCCGCGCCCAGCGGGCGGATCGCGGCGTTCACCGCGGACGGCACGCCCGGCACGGCCGGGGCTTTGTCCAAGCCGCGGGTGGGTTCGTCGAGGAGCAGGACCCCGGGGCGGCGGACAGCCGGATGGCCCGGACGAGGGCGAGCTTCTGGCCGTCGGGAATGCCGATTCACGTGGCCGGGCACGGATTTCGGCCGAGCACGGCAGGGCGGGGCGTGACGACACCACTCGCCACGCCCCGCCCGTTCCTCAGCTGCCGGGGCACCCTCAGCCCGGGCGGCGGACCGGGACCCTCAGTCCCGGCCGTACGTGTGGAACCCGCGGCCGGTCTTGCGGCCGAGCAGCCCCGCCTGGACCATCCGCTGGAGGAGCGGGGGCGGGGCGTAGAGGGGTTCCTTGAACTCGTCGTAGAGCGATTCCGCGATGGCCGCGACCGTGTCGAGGCCGATGAGGTCGGCGAGCCTCAGCGGGCCCATGGGGTGGGCACAGCCGAGCACCATGCGGATCTCCTCCATCTCGAACGCGGCGGTGATCGTCTCGATGAGAACGGTCGCCCGGACGGTGCCGCGCGGTATGCCGAGCAGTTCCTGGGCAAGAAGGAAGATGTCGTTCCACAGGCGTGCCTCGTACCGGTTCTCCAGCTCGGGGAGGTAGAAGTACGGGCTGTGGCGGCGTCGATCTGGGGCCGGGCGCAGTGGAAGAAGTACAGGCCGAAGTCGACGAGGGACGCGGAGACGGGGCGGCCGTCGATCTCCAGGTGCTCCTCGAGGAGGTGCCGGCCGCGCGGGCGGACCATGATGGTCGCGAGCTCCGGCCCGAGCCGGTACACCTTGCTCTCCGGGCTGGTGAAGTCGATCCGCCGCTCGATCACGTCGAGCAGGGTCAGCTGGCCGCCGATGACGTCGTCCCAGGTGGGCGAGGTGGCGTCTTCGAGGTCGGCCATCCACACCCGGGCACCCGAGTTGAGGGCGTTCACCGCCATCCGGCGGTCCGGCGGGCCGGTGATCTCCACCCGGCAGCCCGTGCCGACCTCGCGCTGGTGCTTGACCGCGGTGAAGCCCTGCGCCTGGGCGGCGAACTCCCGCTCCTGGAGGTCCACGTACGCGGTCATGCCGTGCTCGGCATAGCCGCGGGCGAGGTCGAACATGCCGTGGTTGAGGGAGTGGAAACCGGCGAGGGTGATGAACTGGAAGCGGTAGCCCATGGCGCTAAGCTCCCGCCGGAACTTGGCGATCTGGTCGTCGTCCAGCGCGGCCTTCCAGTTGAACGACGGCGAGCAGTTGTAGGCGAGCATCCGGTCGGGGTACTGCGCATGGATCGCCTCGGCGAACTCGCGGGCCTGCTCCAGGTCCGGGGTGCCGGTCTCCGCCCAGATCAGGTCGGCATACGGGGCGTAGGCGAGGCCGCGGGCGATGACCGGGGCCATGCCGTTCTGCACCCGGTAGAAGCCTTCCGCCGTGCGCTCGCCCGTCACGAACTGCGCGTCGCGCTCGTCGACGTCGCTGGTGATCAGGTTCGCGGCCAGACATTAAGGAGTTGCAGCCGCAGGGGTACATGGACATGTACCTCACCGACTGGTTCACCGCCTGGGACCGCCTCGGCAACCTGCGCACCCCCACCGTCGCCGCCGTATCCGGCTACGCCCTGGGCGGCGGCTGCGAACTGGCCATGCTCTGCGACATCCTCCTGGCCGCCGACACCGCCGTCTTCGGCCGGCCCGAGATCAAGCTCGGCGTGATCCCCGGCATCGGCGGCTCGCAGCGGCTCACCCGGGCCGTCGGCAAGGCGAAGGCCATGGAGCTCTGCCTCACCGGCCGGACCATGGATGCCGTCGAGGCCGAGCGGGCCGGACTCGTCTCCCGTATCGTCCCCGCCGATGATCTGATGGCCGAAGCCCTGGCCGTCGCCGAAACGGTCGCGGGCATGTCCGCGCCCGTCGCGATGATGGGGAAGGAGGCGGTCAACCGGGCCTTCGAGACCACCCTCGCCGAAGGCGTCCGCTTCGAACGCCGCCTCTTCCACGCCGTCTTCGCCACCGCCGACCAGAAGGAGGGCATGAGCGCCTTCGTGGACAAGAGGTCCCCGGACTTCACCCACCGCTGAGGTCCTCCCCGAGCGGCTCCTCGTCCTCCCTCCCGGAACGAGGAGCCGCTCGGGGCCAGCACGCGTGAGCGGGGGCCGGGCGGCCGGGTTCAGACCCGGCGGGCGGCGACCGCCGTCAGGGTGTCCTTGACCTCCCGCACCACGCGGGCCGCGTCCTCGGGGTTGTGCACGACATCCGTGTGGTTCATGTCGATGACGAGGACCTCGCTGGCCGAGTAGTGCTTGTGCACCCAGTCGTCGTAGCCGGACCACAGCGTCCGGTAGTACTCGACGAGGCTCTCGTCCTGTTCGAAATCGCGGCCACGCAGACCGATACGGTGCAGCACCGTCTCGAAGTCCGCCTTCAGGTAGACCATGAGATCGGGTGCCTTGCGGTACGGCAGGCCGTCGATCTCGCGCATCATCTCGCCCAGGAGTCCCTCGTACACCTGCATTTCGAGGGAGCTGATCCGCCCCAGGTCGTGATTGACCTTGGCGAAGTACCAGTCCTCGTAGATGGACCGGTCGAGCACGTTGTCGCCCTGCTTGTACGCCTCCTTGATCGCGGCGAACCGCGTCTGCAGGAAGTAGAGCTGGAGCAGGAAGGGGTAGCGCTTGGCCTGGATCTCCTCGGGGCTCGCCGTGTAGAAGAGCGGAAGGATCGGGTTGTCCTCCACGCTCTCGTAGAAGACCTCGCTGCCCAGCTCCTTGGCGATCAGTTCGGCGACGCTCGTCTTGCCGATTCCGATCATGCCTCCGACGCAGATCACTGGCATACCTCACTTCTCCCTGGGGGTTTTCTGTTCGTGGGCGGTGGGCCGAGCGCCACGCACCACTGAGACGCACGCCGGTGGTCAGGCGATTCCCCGGGATCTTCATGATCAGCGTCACGTGTCGGCCGTCCGGACCACGGCCCGGTCCCGGGCCGCTCTCCTCGACCGGCCCGACCGTTCCGCAGCCATGCGGCCGCCCTGAATCCTAAATGACGATCTGCCCCGTGCAGGCCCAGAGCGTCGGCGCCCGCCTCACCCCGCCCGCCGCCTGCCCGCCTCGCTCCGCCCGCCTCACCCCGCCCGTGTTTCCGCCACCGCGTGGGAGACCCGTACGGCGTCCGCCGTCGCCCGTACGTCGTGCACCCTGACGGCCCAGGCGCCCTGGTGGGCGGCGATGGCCGACAGGGCGGCCGTGGCCGCATCCCGACCGTCGGCAGGGGGCGGCGTGCCGTCGGCGCCGGCCAGGACCCGGCCGAGGAATCGCTTCCGGGAGCCCGCGACCAGCACGGGCCGCCCCAGCGCACGCAGCTCGGCCAGCCCGGCCACCAGGCGCAGGTCGTGCTGCGCCAGCTTGGCGAAGCCCAGGCCCGGGTCGATCACGAGCCGCTCGGGCGGGATGCCGGCGCCCACCACGGCGTCCATCCGGGCGCGCAGCTCCGCGACGACCTCGCCGACGACGTCCCCGTACACCGCGCGGCTGTTCATGTCGTGGCTGTGGCCGCGCCAGTGCATGACGACGCAGGGGACGCCGCCGGCCGCCACGGCCGCGAGCATGGCCGGGTCCGCCAGGCCACCGCTCACGTCGTTGACGAGAACCGCGCCCGCGTCGATCGCCTGCTCGGCGACGCGGGCGCGGCTGTACACCATGGGCATGGGGGTCTTCTCCGGGAGAGGTGGGTTCACGGCACGCAGCCGCGTATGTGCGTATGTGCGTATGTGCGGCCGGGCCGGGACGGACACCCCCTGGGTGTCCGTCCCGGCCCGGCCACGGGTCAGGAACCGCCGGCCGTGAGGTCCGCGCGGACCTCGTGCGCGGCCGCGACGAGGTTCTCCAGGGAGGCCCGGGTCTCGGTCCAGCCGCGGGTCTTCAGGCCGCAGTCGGGATTGACCCAGAGCCGCTCGGCGGGGATGGCCCGGAGCCCCTTGCGCAGCAGGGCTGCCGCCTCCTGGGCGGAGGGGATGCGGGGCGAGTGGATGTCCCAGACGCCGGGACCGGCCTCACGCGGGTAGCCGTGCTCGGCGAGCTCGTCCGCGACCTGCATGTGGGAGCGGGCGGCCTCCAGGCTGATGACGTCGGCGTCGAGGTCGTCGATGGCCCGGACGATGTCGCCGAACTCCGCGTAGCACATGTGGGTGTGGATCTGGGTGTCCGGCCGGACACCGCTGGTGGTGAGCCGGAAGGACTCGGTGGCCCAGGCCAGGTACCCCGCGTGGTCGGCGGCCCGCAGCGGAAGGGTCTCGCGCAGGGCCGGCTCGTCGACCTGGATGACCGAGGTACCGGCCGCCTCCAGGTCGCCCACCTCGTCGCGCAGGGCGAGTGCCACCTGGCGGGCGGTGTCGCCGAGGGGCTGGTCGTCGCGTACGAAGGACCAGGCGAGCATGGTGACGGGGCCGGTCAGCATGCCCTTGACCGGCTTGGTCGTCTGCGACTGGGCGTACGAGGTCCAGCGCACGGTCATCGGCTCGGGGCGGGAGATGTCCCCGGCCAGCACCGGCGGGCGGACGTAGCGGGTGCCGTAGGACTGCACCCAGCCGTGCTGGGTGGCGAGGTATCCCGTCAGCTGCTCGGCGAAGTACTGCACCATGTCGTTGCGTTCGGGCTCGCCGTGCACGAGCACGTCGATACCGGTCTTCTCCTGGAAGGAGAGGACCTCGCGGATCTCGTCCTTGATCCGCTCCTCGTACCCGGCGGTGTCGATGCGCCCGGCCCGCAGATCGGCGCGCGCGGTGCGCAGCTCGTTCGTCTGCGGGAACGACCCGATGGTGGTCGTGGGCAGCAGGGGCAGCCCCAGGTGGGCGCGCTGGGCGACGGTCCGCTGCGCGTACGGCTGGGAACGGCGTCCGTCCGCGTCGGTGACGGCCGCGGTACGGGCGCGGACGGCGGGATCGCGGGTGATGGCGGAACCGGCGCGGGAGGCGAGGTCGGCGCGGTTGGCGGCGAGTTCGGCGGCGATGGCGTCCGTGCCCTGGGCGAGGCCTCGGGCGAGGGTGGTGATCTCGGTGGTCTTCTGGCGGGCGAAGGCGAGCCAGCGGCGGATCTGGGGATCGACGTCGCGTTCGGCGTTGGCGTCCAGCGGCACGTGCAGGAGGGAGCAGGACGCGGCGACGTCCACCCGGTCGGCGAGGCCGAGCAGGGTGCCGAGGGTGGTCAGGGACTTCTGGAAGTCGTTGATCCAGATGTTGCGGCCGTTGACCACACCGGCGACGAGTCGCTTGCCGGGCAGGCCGCCGACGGCGGCGAGGTCGGCGAGGTTCGCGGCGGCGCCCTCGGTGAAGTCCAGCGCGAGGCCCTCGACGGGCGCGGCGGCGAGCACCTGGAGGGCGTCGCCGAGCCGGTCGAAGTAGGAGGCGACGAGCAGCTTGGGCCGGTCGGGCAGTGCGCCGAGCTCCCGGTAGGTGCGGGCGGCGGCGTTCAGGTCGGCCGGGGTACGGTCCTGGACCAGGGCGGGCTCGTCCAGCTGCACCCACTCGGCACCGGCGGCGTGCAGGTCGGCCAGGACCTGGGCGTAGACGGGCAGCAGCCGGTCGAGCAGGGTCAGCGGCTGGAAGTCGGCGGCCACGCCCGGGGCCGGCTTGGCCAGCAGCAGGTAGGTGACGGGTCCGACGAGGACCGGGCGGGCCGCGTGGCCCAGCGCGAGCGCTTCCGTCAGCTCGGCGACCTGCTTGGTGGAGTCGGCGGTGAAGACGGTGTCCGGCCCGAGTTCGGGCACGAGGTAGTGGTAGTTGGTGTCGAACCACTTGGTCATCTCCAGCGGGGCGACGTCCTGGGTGCCCCGGGCCATCGCGAAGAAGCCGTCGAGTGCGTCGGCCTCGACGGCCGCGCGGTGCCGCTCGGGAACAGCGCCGACCATGACACTGGTGTCCAGGACGTGGTCGTAGTACGAGAAGTCACCGGTCGGCACCTCGGTGATCCCGGCGTCGGCCAGCTGCTGCCAGTTCGAACGGCGGAGGTCGGCCGCGGTCTGCCGGAGGGCGTCGGCGGTGACGCGGCCCTTCCAGTAGCCCTCGACGGCCCTCTTCAGTTCGCGGTTCTGTCCCTGGCGGGGGTAGCCGTAAACGGTGGCTCGTGCTGCCGCGGCTGCGGGCTTCGCTGTCACGGAACTCTCCTTCGCGAGATGTGTCCTGAACATCCCGGGGACGGGACGCGGACGCGAAGGAAACGACAGAACGGGCGGCCCACGTCGCGGAAGACGCCGCACGTGCCGCTCGCTGTGTACGCCGACCCGCCCACGAGGTCACCGGAAATGGCCGCATGCGAACGGTCGCGTGCGGGCAACGGGCAGGTCTTCGGACTCGCGGGCACGCCTGCCGGTCTCCCGGCGGGCACCTACTGGCCGTCGCTTCCCAGGACCGTTGTCCGGTCCCAGTGCGTATGACGGCGGTCGTTCCCGCTCACCGCTGCGGGGCAGTCCCGGATTCCCACCGGGTTCCCTCTTACGACGCATCCCGCCTGGCGGACGGGGCGAACCAGCTGCGGAAACCACACTAGGCGGACTCGCTGGAGCGTGACTGCAGCCGTCCACATGCCGGACCGCGGAAATGAGACACCGGTCCCGGCGATCGGGGCCCGAGTACCGTCGCCCGTGCGTCCGGCCGCGACGCGCGTCCGGCCGCACGGGCCTCGTGCCGGGCGGGGTCAGACGATGTCCTCGGCGATCTCCGCCTGTTCGCGGGCGTTGCCGTAGGCCGACGGGGTGCCGTACGAGCGGCGGGCGACGTACCACCAGACGCTGGCCAGGACCAGCACCACCGCCAGGGCGATCACGGCGTAGTTCATCGAGTCGATGGTGACCGGGGACTTCTGGGGCAGGCAGAACAGGACGGTGACGAGCGCCACCCAGACGACGGCGATCCAGCCGATCGGCTTGCTCCACTTGCCCAGGCTCCAGGGGCCGGGCTCGAAGCGGTTGCCCGCGCGCAGGCGCAGGTAGATCGGGATGGCGTAGGCCGGGGTGATGCCGATGACGTTGATGGCGGTCACGGCCCCGTAGGCGGTGGCGGAGTACAGCGACGGGAGGGCCAGTACGCCCGCGACGGCGACTGCGAGCCAGACGGCCGGAACCGGTGTCTGGGTCCGGCTGCTGACCTTGCGCCACAGGGCCGAGCCGGGCAGTGCGTTGTCACGGCTGAACGCGAAGACCATCCGGCTCGCGGCGGCGACCTCGGCGTTGCCGCAGAAGAGCTGCGCGACGATGACGACGAGGAGCAGGGCGGTGGCGCCGCCGGAGCCCAGCGCGTCGATGAAGATCTGGGCGGGCGGGACGCCGGTGGCGCTGCCCTGGACGGCCGCGTAGTCCTGGATGGCGAAGGTGAGGCCGGCGAGCAGGGCGAAACCGGCGATCCAGGAGACCCAGATGGCCCGGACGATGCCCTTGGCGGCCGAGACGGACGCGTTGGAGGTCTCCTCCGAGAGGTGCGCGGAGGCGTCGTAGCCGGAGAAGGTGTACTGGGCGAGGAGCAGGCCGACCGCCGCCACGTAGAACGGGTTGGCCCAGCCGGTGTCGTTGACGAACTCGGTGAAGACGAACGAGGCCGACTGGTGGTTGTCGGGGACGAAGGCAAGGGCGCCGACGATCACGGCGACACCGCCCAGGTGCCACCAGACGCTGATGGAGTTGAGCACGCTGACGAGGCGGACGCCGAAGAGGTTGAGTGCGGCGTGCAGCAGCAGGATGCACAGGAAGATCAGGAAGGTCGAGCCGGGGGTGGGCACGAACCCGAAGCGCAGGTTGAGGAAGGCGCCGGTGAACAGGGCGGCGCCGTAGTCGATTCCGGCGATGGCGCCGAGCAGGCCGAGCAGGTTCAGCCAGCCCGTGTACCAGCCCCAGCGGCGTCCGCCGAGCCGGTCGGCCATGTAGTAGAGCGCCCCGGAGGTGGGGTAGGCGCTGGTCACCTCTGCCAGGGCGAGGCCCACGCAGAGCACGAAGAGGCCCACGCCGACCCAGCCCCACAGCATCACGGCCGGGCCGCCGGAGCCCATGCCGAAGCCGTAGAGGGTCATGCAGCCGGAGAGGACGGATATGACCGAGAAGCTGATGGCGAAGTTGCCGAAGCCGCCCATCCGCCGGGCGAGCACCGGCTGGTAGCCGAGTTCCCTGAGCCGCTGTTCCTCGTCCTGCTGGGGTGGGGCCTTGCGGTCCGGGCGGGCTGCCCATTCGGTTCTGGACACGGCGGTACCTCCGGGGGTCTGTGGAGCACGGGGGACGGTGGAGCGTGGGGGTGCGGTGGAGCGAGCGGGGCCGTGCCGTGGGGAAGGGAGGCGGGGGTCAGTTCCGGCCGGCCAGGCTGCGGGACCTGGCCTGCAGGAACACCTCCTCGGCGAGGGCACGGTCGGCCGGGTCACGGGTCCGCTGGGCCCATGGCACGGTGGTCCAGTACGGCCCGATGGTGTCGAAGACCCGGGCCGCCTCCTTGAACTGGAGGGCTCCCCACAGTGCGTGGGCGAGCTGGTTCAGATCGAGCGGGGAGGCGCGCGGCAGATCGGCGTGGTGGAACCAGGTGTCCATGGCGCGCAGGGCGTCGCGGACGGCGTCCTCGGCGACCCAGTGCAGGTCGAGGGCCCGCTCCTGGCCCCGTTCGCGCCGGTAGCGCTCGACCCGTACGTACAGCGGCAGGACGTGCAGGGCGGATCCCGGGGGTGCGGAACCGGCCGCCCAGTGCACGAAGTTGGCTGCCTCGGAGAGCGGTCCGGGCGTGCCCGCGTACACGAACTGGAGCATGCGGTGGTAGGCCTCGCGGTTGTGCGGGTCGCGCTTGTCGGCCTCCGCGAGGATGCCCCAGGGGCCCGGGGGCAGCATCGGTCCGGGCGGCGCGATCCGGTGCTCGGCCATCTGCCGGTGCTCGTCGAGGAGGGCGAGGGCGAGCAGGCAGACCCAGGGCACGGGGTCGGCGGGGCTGATGCCGGCGGCCTCCCGGCAGGTTTCCCAGGCCTCCTGCCACAGCTCGCCGGTGCGGGGGTGCCCGGCCCGGTGGGCGCGGACGGCCCGCTCGACGGTGACGCGCGTGTGCATCACCAGTGCGGCGACGCTGTTCGGTTCCTCGGTACGCCAGGCCTGGACCACGTCGGATCCGGCGGAGATGGCGGCGAGGACCTGGGTGCGCTGGGTCCACAGTCCCCAGCCTTCGGTGCGTTCGAGTAAGCGCGCCATCGACACCCAGCGCCCGGTGCGCACGTCCTGGGCGGCGGAACGCAGCTCGTTGTCGTGGCCGGCCGGATGGTAGACGGGCCGGAAATCGCTGCCCGCCATCACCTCGTCCCGGGCGACGGGCGGCGACTGCGGCCCGGTCGGGCGTGTGCTGCGGTGGTCGTGATCATCAGTCCTCGGATCGCATGGAGGGTGGGTCGATCCGGTGCTCGGCCGCCGCGCTGCAGCCTTGCCCGGTGCCAGGGATGCGTGAACCATGCGAGAACTGTTCGGCGAACCCCCGCCGTTGACCCACGGTCGATGTCGCTGCCCGTTGATCGGCGATCACTATAGAGCGATCGTGAGCATTCGCACCCAGAATCTTGTTCGAACGCAAGTATCAAGCCAGAAGCGGGATGTGATTATGCGTCAGTGCTGCGCGCAAGCGGCCGGCGGATCTTGACGGGTGGCGTCCGCTGGTGAAGGCTTCCGACCGATGTTCGATCACGGTGACACCAGGGACGGAGCGGTGATGACGGGCCCGGTGCTCGCTGTCGATCAAGGTACCTCGGGGACCAAGGCGCTCGTCGTCTGTCCGGTGCGCGGGGTCATCGGCTCCGGATCCGCCCCCGTGCGGCCCCGCTACCTGCCGGGCGGCCGGGTCGAGGTCGCCCCCATCGAGCTGCTGAACTCGGTCGTCGATGCCGGACGCGCCGCGCTGGCGGCAGCCGGCGAGCCCGTGGTGGCGGTGGGCCTCGCCAACCAGGGCGAGACCGTACTGGCCTGGGAGCCGGCGACCGGCGAGCCGCTGACCGACGCGATCGTCTGGCAGGACCGGCGCGCCGAACAGCTCTGTACCGAACTGGCCCCGCACGCAGCGGCATTGCGGGAGACGACCGGCCTCCCGCTCGATCCGTACTTCGCCGCCCCCAAGATGGCCTGGATACGCCGCCACCTGACCCGGGGCGGCGTCGTGACGACCAGCGACGTGTGGCTCGTGCACCGGCTCACCGGCGCCTTCGTCACCGACGCGGCGACTGCCGGCCGCACCCAGCTGCTCGACCTCGACACCACCCGCTGGTCGGACACGGCGCTGGAGGTCTACGGCCTCACGGGCGAACGGCTGCCGGAGGTCGTCGACGCGGACACCCACGTCGGGACCACCACTGCCTTCGGGCCCGAACTGCCCCTGACGGGACTGCTCGTCGACCAGCAGGCCGCCCTGCTCGCCCAGAGCGTCACCGAGCCCGGCGCCGCCAAGTGCACCTACGGAACCGGCGCGTTCCTGCTCGCGCAGACCGGCCCGCGCCCCCTGCGCAGCACCACCGGACTGGTCGGCTGCGTCGCCTGGCGACTCGCCGGCAGGACCAGCTACTGCCTCGACGGGCAGGTGTACACGGCTGCCTCCGCCGTGCGCTGGCTCACCGATCTCGGGGTGATCTCCGGCGCCGCGGACATCGACACCGTGGGCGGGAGCGTCCCGGACGCGGGCGGCGTCACCTTCGTGCCCGCGCTCGCCGGACTCGCCGCTCCGTGGTGGCGGGGCGACCTGCGGGGCTCGGTCACCGGTCTGGGCCTCGACACCACCGCCGGGCACCTGGTGCGTGCCCTGTGCGACGGCATCGCCGCTCAGGTGGCGGAGCTCGCGGACGCCGTCGCCGCCGACCTCGCCGCCCCGCTCGCCGCCCTGCGCGTCGACGGCGGCCTGACCCGCTCCGCGCTCCTCATGCAGGCCCAGGCCGACCTGCTCGGCATCCCCGTCGAGGTGTCGGCGCTGCCCGACGTCACCGCGCTCGGCGTCGCCGCCGTCGCCCGGCTCGGACTCGACCCCTCGCTCACCCTCGCCGAGGCCGTCCCGCAGTGGAAGCCGGCCGCGGTCTACGAACCGCGCGCCGACCCGGCGGACGCGGCCGGGCGCCGTACTCGGTTCCGCGCGGCGGTGTCGGCCCTGCTGGCGGAAGCACCGGCGTGAGCGCCACCGCAGTCACCGCTGCTGTCACCGCCACCGCCGCAGCCACCACCGTCACCACCGGCGGCGCCCTGCCCGGCGAGGAGTACGACGTCACCGTCGTCGGCGCCGGCGTGGTGGGCTCGGCGATCGCCCGCGAACTGGCCCGGCTGCCCCTGCGGATCGCCCTGGTCGACGCGTCCGACGACGTGGGGAACGGCACCTCGAAGGCCAACACCGCCATCCTGCACACCGGTTTCGACGCGGTGCCCGGCTCCCTGGAGTCCCGGCTCGTCCGCGAGGGACATCGGCTGCTCTCCTCGTACGCCGCCGACAGCGGCATCCCGGTGGAACCGCTCGGGGCGCTCCTCGTCGCCTGGGACGAGGAGCAGCGGGCCGCGCTGCCGGGCCTCGCCGACAAGGCCGTCCGCAACGGGTACCGCGCGGCGCGCATCGCCCCCGCCGAGGAGGTCCGGGCCCGCGAGCCGGAGCTCGGCCCCGGGGTACTGGGAGCGCTCGACGTGCCGGGCGAGTCCGTCATCTGCCCCTGGACGACCACCCTCGCGTACGCGACGCAGGCCGTGCGCGCCGGGGTCGCCCTCCACCTCAACTGCCGCGTGCAGCACATCACCCCGGGCGACGTGCACACCCTGGCCACGAGCCGGGGACCGCTGCGCACCCGGTACCTGGTCAACGCGGCCGGCCTGTACGCCGACGAGATCGACCGGCTCCTCGGCCACGCGGACTTCACCGTGACGCCCCGCCGCGGCCAGCTGATCGTCTTCGACGAGCTCGCCCGCGGCCTCGTACGGCACATCCTGCTCCCGGTACCGGGAGCCCTCGGGAAGGGGGTGCTCGTGTCGCCGACGGTCTACGGGAACGTCATGCTCGGGCCGACCGCCGAGGACCTCGACGACAAGACGGACACCGGATCGACCGCCGAAGGGCTCGCGCTGCTGCGGGAGAAGGGCCGGCGGATCCTACCGGCGCTCCTGGACGAAGAGGTCACCGCCGTGTACGCGGGCCTGCGGGCCGCCACCGGCGACGAGGACTACGCGATCCGGGCCCACCCCGCGCAGCGGTACGTCACCGTGGGCGGGATCCGCTCGACGGGGCTGACGGCCTCGATGGCGATCGCCGCCCACGTGGTGGAACTGCTCGCAGACGGCGGCCTGCCGATGGCAGGGGCGCGGGACCTGGAGCCGGTGCGGATGCCGAACCTGGGCGAGGCGTTCCCCCGGCCGTACCGCGACGCGGAGTTGATCGCGCGGGACCCCGAGTACGGCCGGATCGTCTGCCACTGCGAGCGCGTGACCCGCGGGGAGATCCGCGACGCGCTGGCCGCGACCGTCCCGCCCGGTTCGCTCGACGGACTGCGGCGGCGCACCCGCGCACGGGGCGGCCGCTGCCAGGGCTTCCACTGCGGGGCCGCCGTCCGCGCGCTGTTCGAGGAGGCCCGCCGGTGAACCGCGACCGCACGGTCGACGTCCTCGTCGTCGGCGCCGGCCCCGCCGGGCTGGCCCTGGCCGCCCGCCTCGCCACCGCGGGCGCGGGCCACGTGGAGGTTTTGGAGCGCGAGGAGGACGCGGGCGGCGTGCCCCGGCACTGCCACCACGGCGGCTTCGGGGGCCCGGTACGCCCCTGGCTCACCGGCCCGGCGTACGCACGGCGCGCCGTGCGGGCGGCGGTCGAGGCCGGGGCCGCCGTCCGTACCGGTGTCACCGCCACCGGCTGGGCCGGCGCGCTGTCCCTGGAGACCACCGGCCCGGCGGGCCCGGAGCGGATCACCGGCCGGGCCGTCGTCCTCGCCACGGGTGCCCGGGAGCGCCCCCGCAGCGCCCGGCTGGTGCCGGGCTCCCGGCCGGCCGGTGTGCTGACCACCGGGGAGCTCCAGCAGGCAGTGCACCTGTACGGCCAGGACGTCGGCCGGCGGGCGGTGGTGGTGGGCGCCGAGCCGGTGGCCCGCCACGCCGTACGCACCCTGCGCCGGGCGGGCGCGGAGGTGGTGGCCGTGGTCACGGAGCGCTCCCGCGGCACCGCCGTGCCGGGAGTCCCGCTGCTCACGGCCACGACGGTGGGCGAACTGCGCGGCCGGGGCCGCCTGTCGGGCGTGGCCGTTCGCCACGAGGACGGCCGCTCGGGGGTCCTCGCCTGCGACACGGTGGTCTTCACCGGCGACTGGATCCCCGACCACGAGCTGGCGCGCCGCGGCGGCGTCACCCTGGACCCGGGGACGCGCGGCCCCTCCGTGGACGCCTCCTTCCGTACGTCGGTGCCTGGGGTCTTCGCGGTCGGCAACGCCCTGCACGGCGTCGAACCCGCCGCCACGGCCGCTGCGGCCGGCGCCGCCGCCGCGGCCCCGGTCCTGGCCCGCCTCTCGGGTGCGCCGTGGCCGGAGCCCGGTCCGCGGCTGACCGTCCGGGCCCCGCTGCTGTGGGTGGCCCCCAACCGGCTCACGAACCTCACGGACCTCACAGACCTCGCGGGGCGGCCGCTGCTGCTGCGGTCCGGGGAGCCGCTGACCAACCCGGTGGTGACGGCCGCCCAGGACGGCCGGCTGCTGTGGAGACGGCGCCACCCGGGCCGGGTGCCGCCGTCTCGGTCGCTGCGCCTCGCACCGGGATGGACGTACCGGGTCGACCGGGCGGGCGGTCCGGTCGTGCTGGGCCTCGGCTGACGGCGGCCCGTACGGTGCGCCCACCACGCGGCGACGGCCGCCGGGGCCGATGATGGGTGGTGTCCCGGTACCGATCAACCGATCACCGGAACCGATCACCGGGACCGAGGTGGGTTGCCGATGCCCCGCATCACCCCCGACGGCGCCGGGCGGCGACGCCGACGGCATCTGCTCCTGCGACGACCGCTCGGCACCTGGACGGCCGTGGCGGTCACGGTGGCCGTCCTCGTCGCCGCCAATGTGGCCGTGCACCTCTGGTCGGGCCTGTGGGGCGTGCTTACTGCCCTCGTCGTCAGCGGCCTGCTGCTCGGTGTGCTCCGCGCGGCCGGCGGGACCCTCGCGGACGCGGGCCTGGCCCCCGGCACGTACGCCCGCGGTGCGCGGTGGGCGCTGGCCCTGATCGGCCTGGTCGGTGTCGTCTACCTGGCCGGAGCCCTGCTGCCGGCCACCCGGGGGCTGTTCGAGGACCAGCGGTACGCCGGGATGGACGGGGGCGAGGTGCTGCTGCGCGCCTTCGTACTGGTGCCCCTCGGCACGGTCCTGGTCGAGGAGGTCGCCTTCCGCGGGGTGCTCTACGGCTTGGTGCGCCGCGCCCGCGGGGCGGTGTGGGCGACCGTCGCGTCGAGCGCGCTGTTCGGGCTGTGGCACGTGCTCCCGTCGCTGCACCTGGCGACCGCGAAGCCTGCCGTGGGCACGGTCGTCGGTCAGTCGGCGCTCGGAGCCGTTCTGGCGGTCCTGGGTGCCGTGCTGTTCACGGCGGCAGCGGGCGTCCTCTTCTGCGAACTGCGCCGCCGCAGCGACAGTCTGCTGGCCCCGATCGGCCTGCACTGGGCGGTCAACGCGCTCGGCTACCTCTTCGGCTTCCTGCTCCGCTGACCGGGCTCCGCCGGCCGGGCTACTGCGGCGGCGAGACGATGTTCCTCAGCCGGTCCAGATCCTGGGCCGTGAACCCGTCGGGCCGCATCACGGCGTTCCACGCATCGACGTACGCGGCCTTGTACGTGTGGCCGTGGCCGTCCGGAACGCCCGTGGAGAACGGCAGGTCGGCGGTGACCTGCCAGAAGGTCACGAACGGGATCCAGACCATCGCCTCCAGCACGTCCGAGCCGGGCGCCTCACCGATCCAGTCGGGCTCGGTGAGGGCCAGCCGCGGGCTCCACCAGACGATCGGGTCGGACGGGTGCATGAGGTAGAGGACCCGCGTGCCGTCCCACGGCCGGTCCGCCGGAGGCATCCCGGCGGCCGGATCGTCGGTGAACCGGACGGTCCGGCCGTCCCGGAAGACGGGCCCGATCTCGGAACTGCCCGGGTCGCGGTCGTCGCTGAACTCGCGGAACAGGGTGTTGAAGTTGGGCGGGCCGGCGAACAGGGTGCCGGCGGTGCGGTTGCGCAGGTCGTACTCCCCGCTGAAGGCCGTCTCGCCGCCGAACGACCCCAGGCTCTCACCCGCCACGAACAGCCGCGGGCGCTGGTCCTGGGGCAGCTTGGACCACTTGTCGTAGACCGCGTCGAAGAGGTCGCGGCCGGCCTCGCGCGCCTTGGACTGGTCGACCAGGTACGACATCCACGAGGGCAGGTACGAGTACTGGATCGCCACGCTGGCGGAGTCGCCGTTGCCGAGGTACTCGAACGAGTCCACGGCGGCGGGATCCACCCAGCCGCTGCCCGTGGTGGTCATCACGAGCAGGTTCTCGCGCTGGAATCCGCCCGCCCGTTCGAGGTCCGCGACGGCCCGCTCCGCCCGGGTCTCCGTACTGTCGGATGTCTCCAGTCCGGCGTAGGCCCGGACGGGCTCCTGCGCCGTGCGCCGGGTGAACGCGCCGATCTCCTGGGCCGTCGGTCCCTTGCCGGTGAACGCCCGGCCCTCCCTTCCCAGCGAGTCCCACGGCACCAGCGAGCCGGGCCCGCCCGAACGCAGGGACGACGTGGGCTGGTGCACGCCTTCCGGGGTCTCGGTGTCACGCAGCGAGAAGGCCTCGTTGGAGGCGTTGACGAAGCCGGACAGCAGCAGCCCGGAGAACGCGGCCCACGCCAGCCCCACCACCAGGACCCAGCCGACCACCCGCGCCGCCCGCCGGCCGATCCAGCGCCCGAGCAGACGGGCGGCCCGGTGGTACAGCGCGCGCAGACCCCGCCCGGCCAGCAGCAGGAGCAGGAAGACGAGAACCGCGACGAACGGGCAGGCGACAACGGTCAGGGCGTTGTGATCGGTGACCCCCATGAGCCGGCGGATCTCGTGCTGCCAGTACTGGCCGAGCCCGAAGGCGATACCGAAGAGCACGACCGCGCCGACCGCCAGGACGAGCCAGGACCGGCGTGAGGGAGTGCGCGCGTCCCGGTCTGCGAAGGCGCGCCACACGAAGGCGGCGACCACGCCCAGCCCGTAGCCGATGGCCGCGCTGATGCCGCAGACCAGACCCTGGAGTACGCCGCCGCGGGGGAGCAGTGACGGGGTGAAGGACAGGCATGCCAGCAGGAGCGCGCCCCAACAGCCGGGCAGCGTCAGGCGGGGCAACCAGCGGTGCGTGCGCGGAGCCGGTCCGTCCGAAGGAGGAACCGGCTGGTCATCGGTCATGGCGCCCTCCGTGGACATCGTCCCCCCGCCCGGTCGCTCCTGCCATCCGGAGCCGGCGGCCCCGGCCGCTCACTCCTCGCCGGTGGGCCGTTCGGACGGAGCGGGAGGGGTCCACTGCGCTCCGGTGCGCAGCCGGAACGCGGCGACGGCGGCCTCCACGGTAGGGAAGAAGTGCCGGGGATCGATGGTCCGGGTGAGTTCGTACCGCTCGATCTTGTGCCGCACGGGGTCCTTGAGTTCGGCGAACACCAGGTGCACGTCCTTCGCGTTGAGCGACTCGTCGAGCTCCTCCAGGACGTCGGCGGCGGTGGTGTCCACGTCGGTCATCGGCTCGGCGGCGACCACGATCCAGCTGGGCCGCGGATCAGCGGCCGCCAGCCGCCGGACCTGGTCCCGGAAGTTCTTGGCGTTGGCGAAGAAGAGCGGGGCGTCGAACCGGTAGATCACCAGGCCCGTCAGCTGCTCGGCCCGCGGGTACGAACGGACGTCGTGGTAGCCCTCCAGGCCCGGCACCCGCCCGAGCACGGTGGCGTACGGCCACCAGGCGCGCCGGAAGACGTTGAGTACCGACAGGGCCACGGCGATGGCGATGCCGGGCAGTACTCCGAGCAGGGCCACGCCGGCGAAGGCCGCGAAGCACAGCAGGAACTCCGCCCGGCGCTGGCGCCACAGCCGCACGGCCCCCGGGATGTCGGCCAGCGACAACGACGCGGTGATGACGACGGCGGCCAGGGCCGGCTGGGGGAGGTTGCGGAACAGGCCCGGCGCCAGCACGAGCATGAGGATGATGAGCGCCGCTCCGACGACGCCGGTGAGCTGGCTCCTGGCCCCCGCCCGCTCCGCCACCGCCGTTCGGGACCCGCTGGTGCTGACGGGGAAGCCCTGGAAGAGCGCGGCCGCCAGGTTGGCCGCGCCGACGCCCGCCATCTCCTGGTTGCCGCGGACCTCCTGCCCCGTGCGCGCCGCGAAGGCGGACGCGTTGGAGATCGTGTCGGCCAGGGACACCAGGGCGATGCCCAGCGCACCACCGAGCAGCGGCACGAGGTCGGCCGCCCGTACGTCGGGGATCGTGAACGGCGGGAAACCTTCGGGCAGCACGCCGACCAGGCCGACGCCGTGCGCGCCGAGGTCGAGGACGGTGGTCGCGGCGATCGCCAGGACCACCATCGCGAGCACCGCGGGGATCTTCGGCAGGAAGCGCTGCAGGACCAGGATCAGGGCGATCCCGCCGAGGCCCACGGCGGCAGCGGCCGGCACAGCCGCCCCGTCGGCGAGTTGCTGGACCAGGCCGACGCACTCGCCGATGAGGCTGTCCGCCTCGACCTTGAAGCCGAGCAGCTTGGGCAGTTGGCCGACCAGAATGGTCAGGGCCAGGCCGTTCATGTAGCCGATCATCGTGGGTTTGGAGATGAGGTCGGCGATGAAGCCGAGCTTCGCCACCGAGGCCAGGATCATGATGGCCGCCACCATGAGCGCGAGCATCGACGCCAGCGCGACGGCCCGGTCGGGATCACCGTCGGCCGCCACGAGCGGCAGCACGGTCGCGGCGATCATCGGCCCGAGCGAGGAATCCGGGCCGAGCACGAGAATCCGGGACGGCCCGAACACCGCGTACCCGAGCAGACAGAGGATCGTCGTGTACAGGCCGGTGATCGCCGGCAGGCCCGCCAGCTCGGCGTACGCCATGCCCTGCGGCACCAGCAGCGTGGTCAGGACGACCCCCGCGACCAGGTCCTTCGACAACCACGCGCGCCGGTACGAGGACACCGCGCGGACCCCCGGGACGTAGCGCAGGCGGGCGAGCACTCCGCGGCTGCCCGGCCGCCCGGTCACGGACCTGGTCACGGACCCGCCTTCCTCAGCCGGCCTTCGACCGGCGGGCCACGAGCTTGCCCAGCTCCCATACGAGCAGGAGCGCGAGGCCGGCCAGCACCGCCCAGCCGAACTGCCGCGCGTCGATCTCGGTCGTCCCGAGGATGCGCTGGAAGCCGTCCAGTTGGGTCACGAGCACCGCCAGCGCGAACTGGGCCAGGGCGACCCAGTTCATCTGTTTGCTGTCGAACGTCGACGTCGTCAGCACGGAATCCGTCTCGCTGCGGCACTCGAACGCCGCGACGATCAGGCAGAGCGAGAAGGCGGTGAAGGCGATCGACCGGCCCGTCGCCGTGCTCCCGTAGCGGCTCTCTCCGAGCTGGATCAGCCCGAGCAGGAGGACGGTGACCGCCAGTCCGCCCAGTCCGACCGTGACCAGCACGGGCCGCGTCAGCACCGACTCCCCGCGCGGCCGCGGTCTGCGCCGCATGAGTCCGGCGCTCTCCCGGTCGAAGCCGAGCGCGAAGCCGAACGAGGCGTTGACGACGAAGTGGATCCACAGCACCTGCGGAGGGGTGAACGGCTCACCCGCGGCGATGTTGAAGACGGTGGCGCCGAGGAACGTCAGCACGAAGGTGACCAGCAGGAGTAGGACGAACCGGATGTACTTGGTCAGGTTGTCGTAGATCGTCCGGCCCTGCTCCACGGCGTAGACGATGGTCGCGAAGTTGTCGTCGGAGAGGATCATGCGGCCGGCGTTCTTCGCCACGTCCGTGCCGCTGCCCATGGCGATACCGATGTCGGCGGCCTTGATGGCGGGCGCGTCGTTGACGCCGTCCCCGGTCATCGCCACGACCTCGCCCTTCTTCTTGAGCGTGTTCGCGAGCAGCACCTTGTGTTCCGGCGCGACCCGCCCCACCACCCCGATCCCCTCGATGCGGGCGAGCTGCTCCTCCTCGCTCATGGCGGCGAAGTCGGAGCCGAGCACCGCCTCGCCGGGGATCCCGATCTGCCGGGCGATCGCCGCACCCGTCGTGACGTCGTCCCCGGTCACCAGGCGGACCCGGATGTGCGCCGCCTGCGCGTCGGCCACCGCGGCCCGGGCCTCCTCACGGGGCGGATCGACCATGCCGACGAGACTGGTCATCCGCAGCCCGGTGACGTACGCGAGCAGGTCGCCGTCCGGATCGAAGCCGTCCGGGTCCAGGTCGCGCATGGCCGCGGCCATCACCCGGCGCCCCTCGCCGCCCATCCGCTCGCTCTCCTCCTCGGCCCGGCGGAGCAGGTCGGCGTCCCAGGGGACGCTCTCGCCCGCCGCGAGCGCGGTGGCGGCCCGCGCCATCACCGCCGGGGCCGCTCCCTTGACGAAGCAGCGAACGACCGGCCGCCCGGAGGCGTCGACCGCCGAGTGGAAGGTGGCCATCAGCTTGTACTCGGGGTCGAACGGGAGGGTGGCGAGGCGGGGCAGCGCGTCCCTCGTGGCATCGGTGTCCAGGCCGGCCTTGTGCGCGAGCACCAGCAGCGCGCCCTCGGTGGGGTCGCCCACCACCGCGCCGTCCACCAGCTTGGCGTCGCTGGCCACCACGTAGGGCAGGATCGCGTCCTCGATCCCCGCGGCGGACCCGGCCGCGTGGTGGACCTTGCCCTCGAGTCCGTAGCCCGTGCCCGAGACGGTGTACCGGTCGGTCGGGCTCAGCACCTCGACGGCGGTCATCTGGTTCATGGTCAGGGTGCCGGTCTTGTCCGAGTTGATCGCCGAGGTGAACGCCAGCGTCTCCACCGACGGCAGCTCCTTGACGATGGCGTTCCGCTTCGCCAGGTTCAGACTCCCGACCGACAGGATCGCCTGGGTCACCGTCGGCAGTGCCTCGGGGATCGCCGCGATGGCCAGCGAGACCGCGCTGACGAACAGCACGTCCCAGGCCTGGTCCCGCTGGCGTCCCAGGGCGAACATCACGATCATGGTCAGGCCCGCAGCCGCCGTGATCCACAGGGTCAGCCGGTCGAGCTCCCTGGTCAGCGGCGGCACCTCCTTCTCGGTGGCCGCCAGCATTCCGGAGATCTTGCCGAGCTCGGTGCCCGCACCGGTCGCGGTGACGACCATGACGCCGCTGCCGTGGGTGACCGGGGTGTTCATGAACGCCGTGTTGGTCCGGTCCCCGGGCGAAAGGTCGCTGCCCGGCAGCGCGCCGGTCTGCTTCGCGGCCGGCACGCTCTCGCCGGTGAGCGCCGACTCGTCGATCTGCAGGGCGCTGGCCTCGACGAGACGTCCGTCCGCCGGCACCTGGTCCCCGGCGGAGATCAGCACGACATCGCCCCCGACGAGCAGTTCGGCGGGGAGCTCGGCCTCCGTACCGTCCCTGCGCACCCGCGCCGTCGCCTTCATCATCGACTTCAGCGCGTTCATGGCGCTCTCGGCCTTGCCCTCCTGGCGCAGACCCACGACCGCGTTCAGCAGGGTCAGCACGATCAGCAGGATCGCGGTGGTCCACTCCTGGATGACCAGCGAGACGATCGCCGCGGCCACGAGGACGAGCTGCATGTAACTGCGGTACTGCGCAAGGAAACGGCGCCAGGCCGGAGTCCGCTGCTCCTCGGGCAGCGCGTTCGGGCCGTGCGCGGCCAGGAGCTCGGCGGCCCGCGCGGCGGACAGGCCGGACTCGGGATCGACACCGAACGCCGCCACGACCTCCTCGGGGGAGCGCGCGTACCAGCTGTCCCCGGCAGCCCGGGACCGTTCCGCCGGGGAATCCGACCGCACCGTCATGGTTGTGCCTCCGATCCGGGGCCGCGGACGCATCCGGGCCGGCCGTACGCCGTACGCCGTCCGAGGGCCGCTAGCGGCCCTTCTTCCTCGCCCTGCCCTTGGCCCTGGCCCTGCCCCTGCGCCCGGCCCTGTCCTCGTCCCCGTGTCCGCCGGCCCGGGCCCCCGCCGGATGCCGGGCGGCGTACGGATCGGCCGGCGCCCCGGCAGGGGCCTCCCGCTCCAGGCCCCGTTTCGCGACGAGGAGGTCCTTGCGCACCTCCTCCGCCACCTCGGGGTACTGCGGATCGATCTCCATCAGGGTGTGCGCGAGGATCGCCGCCGCGGAGATGCGCGCGAACCACTTCCGGTCCGCCGGTACGACGTACCACGGCGCCCACTTCGTACTCGTGGCCGACAGCATCTCGGAGAAGGCGTCCTGGTAGTCGTCCCACCGGCGCCGCTCCCGGACATCGGCGGCGGAGAACTTCCAGTTCTTCTCCGGCAGGTCGATCCGTTTCAGGAAGCGGGTGCGCTGCTCCTCCTTGGACAGGTTCAGGAAGATCTTCACCACCTTGAACCCGTTGTCCGTGAGGTAGTGCTCCCAGCGGTTGATCTCGCGGTAGCGGCGGTCCCAGAGGCCCTCCCCGAGCGCGCGCTCCGGCAGCTTCTGGCGCAGGAGGACCTCGGGGTGGACCCGTACGACGAGGACCTCCTCGTAGTGCGAGCGGTTGAAGATGGCGATCTCGCCGCGCGAGGGCAGCCGCCGGGCGTAGCGCCACAGGTAGTCGTGGTCGAGTTCCTCGGCGGACGGCACTTTGAAGCTGCTGACCCGGACGCCCTGGGGGTTGACGCCGCTCATCACGTGGCGGATCGTCCCGTCCTTGCCGCCGGCATCCAGCGCCTGGAGGCAGAGCACCACGCCGTACGTGCCCTGGGCGGCCAGCCGTTCCTGGTACTCGGCGAGCAGCGACACTCCGGTCCGCAGCAGCTCGACGCCGTCCCGCTTCTTCATGCCGGCCTTGTAGCGGGGGTCGAAGTCGCGGGCCAGGTGCACCTCGGATCCGGGTCGTACCCGCAGTGGCTCGATGAAGTCGGCGATGCGTTCTGCTCTGTGGTCCGCCATCAGCCCTCGGCCTCCCCCTTGCGTGCCGGGCCGGGAACGGCGCGGAAGGCGGCGGCGAGCGCCTTCCGGGACCTGCGCTCGGCCAGGATCGGGACGTAGTTCCTGACCCGGGCCCCGCGGAAGGAGTCGTAGGCGGCCGTGACCGCCGCCTCCACGGTGGCCGGGTCGACCGAGGGGTAGGCCGTCCTCAGCCGCTGGACGGTGTCCCGGACGGACGCGAGTTCCTCCGCAGGGGGCTGCACCTCGGCGGATTCCGGTGCCCCCGGTTCGTCGAGAACCTGGCCGGTGCCGGCCCGTTCCGCGCCCGCGAGCGTTTCAGCTGCCATGTCCCACGACCTTCGGACCGTCGATCCGCACATTCCCGCCAACGGATGTGTCTCGGGGTCATTCTCTGCTCAACCGGACAAGATCGCCCTCTGTCGGACCGGAGGCGTCCTCAGCGCGCGGCAAGCCGCTCCATGAGGGCGGCGCTGCGCGCCAGCACCTCGCGCTCCTCGCCGGTGAGCTCCAGCTCGATGGCCTGGGCGAGCCAGCCCGCCCGGCGCCCGCGCTCCGCCTCCAGAGCGGCCTGTCCCGCGGGCGAGAGCTCCACCAGGGACTTGCGGCCGTCCGTGGGGTGCGCCCGGCGGACGACCAGCCCCTGTTCCATGAGCAGCCCGACCGAGCGGGCCATGGACTGGGGCCGTACGCGCTGATCCGCCGCCAGATCGCTGGTGGTCATGGCCCCGTTGCGATCGAGCGTGCCGAGCACGGAGGCCTGGCCGAGCGGGATCCGGTCCTCGTGCTTCACGCGCCGCGTGAGTTTGCCCATCGCGGTACGCAGTTCGGTGGCGACGGCGGCGGGTTCCGGGATGGGCATACGGCACTTTAACCGGTGATCGCCAGCCAAGCTGTGCAGGTCAGCTGCACAGCAGAGCTGTACAGCCCAACTGAACAGCAGAACTGCACAGCTGAACTGAACAGCATTGCTGTAGAGTCGATGGTGTCGCGGCACGCGCCAACGGTGTCGCAGCAGGCCGCGGCGTGCGTCAACGCGAAGGACCTCCCATGGCTTCCACCGCAGTCGAATCCACCGTCATCCGGTCGGTCACCGCCCGCAGGATCCTCGACAGCAGGGGCAACCCGACCGTCGAGGCCGATGTCCTCCTCGCCGACGGATCCCTCGGCCGCGCCGCCGTCCCCTCCGGCGCCTCCACCGGCGCCCGGGAGGCCGTGGAGCTGCGCGACGGGGATCCCGGGCGCTGGCACGGCAAGGGTGTCGACCGCGCGGTCGCCCACGTCAACGGCGACATCGCGGCAGCGGTCGTCGGGCGTGACGCCGACGACCAGGCGGGTCTCGATGCCGCGCTCGTCGCGCTCGACGGCACGGCCGACAAGTCCCGGCTCGGCGCCAACGCGCTCCTCGGCGTCTCCCTCGCCGCCGCGAAGGCCGCGGCGGCGGCCCACCGCCAGCCGCTCTACCGCTACCTCGGCGGCGCCGACGCCCGCCTGCTCCCGCTGCCGATGATGAACATCGTCAACGGCGGCGCCCACGCCGACAACCCGCTGGACTTCCAGGAGTTCATGATCGCTCCGATCGGTGCGCAGACCTTCGCGGAAGCCGTCCGGATGGGCTCCGAGGTCTTCCATACGCTCCGTCGCGATCTGCTGGCCGCGGGGCACGCCACGGGCGTCGGCGACGAGGGCGGCTTCGCGCCCGCACTCCGCAGCGCCGAGGAAGCGCTCGACTTCGTCATGTCGGCCATCGAGCGCACCGGCTACCGGCCCGGCACGGACATCGGCCTGGTCATGGATCCGGCCTCGTCGGAGTTCTTCCGCGACGGTGCGTACGTGTACGCGGGCGAGGGGGTGCGCCGCACGCCCACCGAACACGCCGACTACCTGGCGAAGCTGATCGACGCGTACCCGGTCGTCTCCATCGAGGACCCGATGGCCGAGGACGACCTCGAGGGCTGGCGGGAGCTCACCGCCCGCGTCGGGGACCGCTGCCAGCTCACCGGCGACGACGTGTTCTGCACCAACGAGAATCTGCTGCGCGAGGGCATCCGCACCGGCGTCGGCAACTCCGTCCTGGTCAAGGTCAACCAGATCGGCACCCTGACCGAAGCCCTCGCCACGGTCGCCACCGCGCACCGCGCCGGCTGGACCGTCGTCATGTCGCACCGCTCCGGCGAGACGGAGGACACCACGATCGCCGACCTGGCGGTGGCGACGGGCTGCGGTCAGATCAAGACCGGCTCGCTGTCCCGGTCCGACCGTACGGCGAAGTACAACCAGCTCATCAGGATCGAAGAGGAGCTGGGCGCAACCGCGCGGTACGCGGGCGCAGCGGTGCTGGTCCGTTCCTGACGAACTGCGACGCCCCGGTGCGCGCGGGGGGAATTCCGCTGATCACTCCGCCGTGCCGGCGGCGTCGCACTCCGCGGCGCCGCCGCGGATGACCTCCGTGCACAGAGCGGATTCGACCTTGCCCAGGAGGCGGGTCAGTTCGGCGCGTTCGGCGGCGTCCAGGCCGTCCAGGGTCTGGCGTTCCAGTTCGCCCCAAGCCCTGCGGACCTCGACCAGCAGCCCGCAGCTGGCATCCGTCGCCTCGACCAGCGAGGCCCGCCGGTCCGCGGGGTCCGGGCGGCGTCGCACGTGACCGGACTGCTCCAGGCGCTGGAGCATCTTGGTCACCGTCGACGGGTCGAGGCCGACCGCCTTGATCAGCTCGGACTGGCGCACGGCCCCGCTGTCCCAGAGGTGCATCATCAGGAACTCCTGCCCCGGGTGCAGCCCCAGGTCCCGCAGGACCCGGCCCGCCGCGATCCGGTGGAGTCGGGCGACCCGACTGATCGCATGACTCACCGGGCCGTCCAGCACCGCGCCGGGCACCGCCGCGCACTGCGCGGCGGCGTGCGGCTCCTGTACGGATTCCGCGGTCATGGGAGTGCTCCTCCTGGTCGGTCCGTCCGGCAGGTCCGGAGGGGGTTCTCGACCTGATTCTACCTACTGCCCACATTTTACTTTGGTCGGCCAAGTAATGAGGTACGCTGCTTCCCGGAGCCAATCATTGGCCGACCAATTAACTATGTGAGGCAGAAATGACCAGCGCTTTCGAACCGGTTCACGTAGCCGGCGCCACCCTCTCCAACCGGATCGCCCTGGCGCCGATGACCCGCAGCCGCGCGGGCGCGGGCGGCATCGCGACCGGCCTCGTCGCCGAGTACTACACCCAGCGCGCCTCCGCCGGCCTGATCATCAGTGAGGGGATCCAGCCCTCCGTCGTCGGACAGGGCTACCCCTTCACCCCCGGCCTGCACAACGCCGAGCAGGTCGCGGCCTGGCGCGAGGTCACCGACTCCGTGCACGCGGCAGGCGGCCGGATCTTCGCCCAGCTGATGCACTCCGGCCGCATCGGCCACCCGACGCTGCTGCCCGACGGCCTCGTCCCCGTGGCTCCGTCCGCGGTGGCCGCCCAGGGGCAGCTCTTCACCGGCGACGGCATGAAGGACTTCGTGACGCCCCACGAACTGACCGGCGCCGAGGTGCGGGAGGCCATTGCCGACTTCGCGGAGGCCGCCCGCAATGCCGTGGAGGCCGGTTTCGACGGCGTCGAGCTGCACGGCGCCAACGGCTACCTGATCCACCAGTTCCTGGCCCCCGGCTCGAACCTGCGCACCGACGAGTGGGGCGGGCCGGTGGAGAACCGGATCCGCTTCGCCGTGGAGGCGGTCGAGGCGGTAGCCGCTGCGATCGGCGCCGAGCGCACCGCGCTGCGCGTCTCGCCCGGCAACCCGTACAACGACATCTCCGAGCCCGACCCGCAGGCCGCATACGAGGCGCTGGTCAAGGAGATCGACGGACTCGGCCTGGCCTACCTCCACGTCCTGGAGTACGGCCCCGAGGCACGCGAGGCCACCCTCGCCCTGCGCAAGCAGTTCTCCGGACCGTTCGTCCTGAACCCGGCCACCGAAGGCCCCACCGACCACCGCGCCCTCAGCCTGATCGAGGACGGCGTCGCCGACCTCCTCGCCTTCGGCGCGCTCTTCCTGGCCAACCCCGACCTGCCCGAGCGCCTGCGCACCGCGGGCCCGTACAACACCCCGGACCCCACCACCTTCTTCGGGGGCGACGCCCGCGGCTACACCGACTACCCGACGCGCTAGCCGTCCGTCCCCCGGGGCTCCGGCAGGATGACCCCGTGAAGCTCATACCGGGAAGCCATGACAGCGCAACCCGCCTTGCGGCGGCCGCGGCCGCGCTGGTGACCGTGGGCGCGGGGCTGGGACTGCGGGCCGCGGCAACGGGGAGCGTGGCGAAGTACGGCGGGGACGCGCTGTACACCGTCCTGCTGCTGATCCTCGTCGTTCTCGTCGCGCCCCGGCTGACGCCCCTGCGGGCGGCCGCGACCGCGCTGGCCGCCAGCTGGGCCGTCGAGTTCCTCCAGCTCACCGCCCTGCCGGCAGACCTATCCCGGCACAGCACCGTGGCCCGCCTGGTGCTCGGTTCCACCTTCAACGCACCCGACCTGTTCTGGTACGCGGCCGGCGCGGCGGCCGGCTGGCTCCTCCTCACGGCGCTGCGCCCGTCAGGCCCGTACGGGAGGGCGCCCATGGCCTTCGGCGCGGGATCGCCGTCCCGCGGCCGTTGACGCGTTCCGTACGGGGCTCGCGCGTGCGACCCGTCAGTGGGACAGGAGGGCGTTGAGGCGGGCGGCCTGGCGCGTCAGGTGATCGCGCTCGGCCAGATTGGGAGCCCTCCGGGCCGCCTCGGCGTACAGCCGCGCCGCTGTCACCGGGTCGCCGTCGCGCTCGCGGAGGTAGGCCTCCACCGCGGCGCGGCGCGGCACGGCGTCGTCCAGCGCCGCGAGCGCCGCAAGCCCGGCGCGCGGGCCGTCGGCCTCACCGACCGCCACCGCCCGGTTGAGCCGGACGACCGGGCTGTCCGTCAGCCGGGTGAGCTCGTCGTACCACTCGACGATCTGCACCCAGTCGGTCTGCTCGGCGGTGGGCGCGTCGGCGTGGAGCGCCGCGATGGCGGCCTGGGCCTGGAACTCGCCCAACCGGTCGCGGGCGAGGGCCGTCTGCAGGATCCCGATGCCCTCGGCGATCGACGCGGTGTCCCAGCGGCGGCGGTCCTGCTCGGCGAGCGGTACCAGGCTGCCGTCGGGCGCCGTCCGGGAGGCCCGCCGGGCGTGGTGCAGGAGCATCAGGGCGAGCAGCCCCGCCACCTCGGGGTGGTCGATCGAGGCCGCGAGCTGCCGGGTGAGCCGGATGGCCTCGGCGGCGAGGTCGACGTCGCCGGAGTAACCCTCGTTGAAGACCAGGTAGAGGACGCGCAGCACGGTGGAGACATCACCGGGCCGGTCGAACCGCACGCCGGAGACGGTGCGCTTGGCCCGGCTGATGCGCTGCGCCATGGTCGCCTCGGGCACCAGGTAGGCCTGGGCGATCTGACGGGTGGTGAGCCCGCCGACGGCGCGCAGCGTGAGCGCGACCGCGGACGACGGCGTCAGTGACGGGTGGGCGCACAGGAAGTACAGCTGGAGGGTGTCGTCGACCGAGGGCGCGGGCCCGGGCGGCGGCTCCTCCTCGACGAGGTCCTCACGCCGGCGCCGGGCGGAGTCCGACCGGGCGGCATCGAGGAATTTGCGCCAGGCGACGGTGACCAGCCAGCCCTTCGGGTCCCGCGGCGGGTCGGCGGGCCAGGTCCGGACCGCTTCGATCAGCGCCTCCTGCACGGCGTCCTCGGCCGCCGCGAAGTCGGCTCCGCGGCGGACGAGGATGGCGAGGACGCCGGGAGTGAGGCTCCGGAGCAGAGCCTCGTCCATGGACGAGGTCACTCGGTGATGGTGGGGTGCGAGCCCAGGAACGGACGCAGTTCGAGCCACTCGTGGATCGGCTTCCCGTCCGCGCCCGGCGCGGCCGACAGCTCTCCGGCCAGCTCGACGGCGCGCTCGTAACTGTCCACGTCGATCACCATCCAGCCGGCGATCAGGTCCTTGGTCTCCGCGAACGGGCCGTCGGTGACCGGCGGCCGCCCCTCACCGTCGTACCGGACGAAGGTCCCCTCCGGGGCGAGGGCCTGGCTGTCGACGTACTCGCCGGTCTCCTCGAGCCTGGCCGCGAAGTCGTTCATGTACTTCACGTGGGCCGAGATCTCCTCGGGCGTCCACTTCTCCATCGGCACGTCGTTGACCGGAGCCGGGGCGCCGCGGTAGTGCTTGAGCATCAGATACTTGGCCATGGTGGTTCTCCTCGGTACTGGTGCGACCACCATTGTGGTGGCCTTCACCCCGGGGACGAAGCCGGCCACGGGTTCTCGACATCCCCGTCCGAAGTTTTTCGGCGGACGACAAGGGGTGTGCTGAAGGCGGCTCCGATCGGAACAAGGTCGAGCTGTGCTTCACCCCGACCTACGCCTCCTGGGCCGGACGGACCACCTCGGCTGAAGCATCAGCCGAGTGCAGGGCTGGAAGCCGAGCACCACCCTGGCAGGGGTTCCGCATAGGGCAGGAGACGTTCGGCCGCGGGCACCGCCGTTCCCCGAGGCCGCGGGCTCGGGGTAGAGACGCGGAAGGCCCCGCACGGAACCGGGAGGCCGGGTTCACGTTCGGGGCCGCGCTCACGGGGTGGGGCTGTCAGACTCCGGTCAGGGTGTACGTACCCGTGCCGTCCTGCCTGCCGCTGGAGTACTGGCGGATGAGCTCCCCGTCCGCGTACCGGTCGTGGCCCATCATGGAGCCGGTGTACTTGTTCTGCAGACCGATCTTCGAGCTGCCGGGCACGTCGCGGTAGATGTAGAACCGCTGGAGGTCGTCCTGCCCGCAGGTGGCCGTTGTCAGGTAGGCCTGCTCCTGGTTGGCGATGTTCGCGGGGATGGTCGCGCATCCGCCGTTGCCCCAGTTCCACAGGGACGCCTCGAGGACTCCGTTTTTCTCCGTCACGTTGCACAGGCGCCAGTTGTCGAGGTGGGCGCTGAAGAAATTGGATTCGCGCAGGCGGACGCCGTCGTTGGCCAGGAGCGGTGCGCTCCAGTTCAGGGGCTTGCCGGGAACGTCGATCTTGTAGGCGCCGGGTTGGCAGTTCAGGGCGGCGCGCGGGGCGGGCTTGGCGGCCTGGGTGGCCTTCATGCTCTGGGCGGCCCTGGCTGCTGTTTCGGCGTTGTCGGCGTCGTGCTTGGCCTGGTCGGCCTTGGCCGAGGGGACGGGACCTGCCGGGCGTATCGCGGTGGCGGCGGGGGAGCCGCAGTCCAACAGGCCCTGGGCCTTGGCCATGATGCTGTCGGCGGGGACCTTGTCCTCGCAGCGCACCGCGCCTTCTTCCAGTGCGGTGTAGGTGGTGTAGCTGCCGGTGTCGGCCCCTTCGATCCACTTCAGCGCCCAACTGCCGTCGTTCTGCTGGACGCGGTTGCAGTTGAGGCTGCCGTAGGTGCCGGTGACCTTCTTGGTGCCCTTGTACACGCCGTAGTAGCCGGGCTGGAAGAAGCTCCAGTTCACCGTGTCGGACACGCTGGACGTGGAGGAGTAGTCGACCTGCACGTTCAGGCCCAGAGTCGCGCCCACGCTGCCGAGGGCCTCGACGGCGAAGCTGCCCTGAATGTTGGCGTTGAGGCCTACCGAGACCGAGATGGTGGTCTGCGTGCTGGTGGTGACGGAGTGGCTTCCGGTCGTGCCCTGGGTGACGTACCAGCCCTTGAAGTGGGTGACCGTGGGGGCGACTTCGGTGGTCTTGATGAAGGGGTGGCGCTTGCCGAGGTCGGCCGCCGTGCATGCCTGCCCGGCGGCGACGGTCGAGGCCGCGGTGGTGGTGGCCGGTTGGGCGGTGGCCGGTTGGGCGGCGGTGAGGCCCATAGTGGTGAGTGCGGCGGTGGCGCTCACGACGGCGGTGATGGATCCGCGTATACGGCCAACTTGGCTTTTGCGACGCATTGTTGTCTTCCCCCTGCTTTTCCGGCTCGGTCGGGTCGGTGGTCGGTCGCTCGGGCCCGGCCGACGGTAGCTCACCGACGGGGCGAGGCGGGAGATCAGAATGAGCCGGAAACGATCACTAGGGGCTCTTACCGCCCTTCGGTGCGGGCTGTAGCGTGCGGCTTCGATCCCCGATTGGGCCAGGGCATGTCAACTCGACCTGAAGGAACGCTCGTTGAAGCGCGTGAGATCACTCCTGGCGGTGCTTGCCTCACTCGCACTGACCGCGACGCTGATAGCCCTGACCGGCTCACCGGCCGTCGCCGCCCCTGCCACGAGCCGGGCGGCCCCCCAGGGCCACGGCACGTGCGCGGCGACCGCGCCCGGCTCCAAGTCCCAGCGGCGGGGCATGGTGTGGTCCTGCCCAGAGGTAGGACCCGCCCCCGCGTGGGTCGCCTCCCGCATGACCCACAAGGCCGCCCCGGCTACGTCCACGGCCCGGGCCGCCGGCCCCGGCGGCGGCCAACACGACGGCCGCACCCCGGAAGAGCTCTGCGCCGATGCCTCCCCCGCCGCGGTCGTCTCCAACCGCCTCGCCTACTGCGTACGCGGCGCAGCCAGATACACGCGCCTCGGTGCGGACAACAAGGTCGAGGGCGAAGCCATCGTGGGGATCCTCATCAGCTCCGGCATCAAGGAGACCCCGAACGCGGCCTGGCAGGAGAAAGTCCACGTCGTGGCCCTCAAGATGGAGAACATGCCTGACGGTGTGTCGATAGCCGTCAGTTCCACCTGCAGCGGCATATGCACTACGCAGGGACCCGCCTGGGGCGGTTCGGCCGTGGTACTACGCGAAGACGGCGAGGGCAGGAGCGACGGGGTACTCGGCTACAGCTCTCCTGTCGGCAAGGGCAGCAAGGCGCCGCATATCCGGCCCTCTTACCACTTGGTCGGCAGAATCCTCGGCGGCGGCATACCCCAACCCCCGGTCAACGCGGACCATCCCGGCCCCTCCCTGCGCTGTGACGACCAGGTCACCAGATGGCCCGGCTGCATCGTGGAAGGGCACAGCATCCTCGACCGTGAGCCCGTCCAGGTGATCATCGCTGACTGACCGTCCGCAGCGTGTCCCGCGACCTGGGCCGATGCCAGCGATCTTTCCGGCGGGCAGGCCCAACGTTTCCCGGGAAGTACGGCTTCAGCCCGGCCCACTCCGCGTCACTGAGAACTTTCCGTCCCACATGCCTGGGAACGAGTTCTCGTCTCGGTTCGTCACCGACCCATCAGGCAGGCCCTAGTCAAGTTCGAAGGGGTGCGGGTCGGGTGCCAGCGGGTGGCGTATGACGCCCTTGAACAGATCGAGCACACGCTCGTGCACGTCGCCCACGCGGTCGACCACCCGCACCCGGACCAGCACCGTCTCGATCTCGGACAACGCGCGCTCGGCGAACCAGGCCAGGAACATGATTCCCTGACCGGGAATCGGCCGGCCGGCCCCGATCAGGTCGAGCCACAGGTCCTCGCGATCGACCAGTCCCCGCGCGACGCAGGCCCTGATGGCGTCATCCCTGTTCAACCAGGACGAGGGACCCTCGTCGGGGTCTGCATGTCGGCTCCCCCTGTCGGCACACAGGGGTCCTGCCCGACTCGGCACCGGAGTACGCGCGCCCCGTCCGGCTCAGCCGCCGATGTCCCGGCTGTGGAAGTCCGCCAGGGTCTCGCGCCGCATGAGGAGGCGGGCCCGGCCGTTGTCGACCGCGACGACCGGCGGGCGGCCGACCATGTTGTAGCCGGAGGCCATGGACACCTGGTACGCGCCCGCCACCGGTAGGGCGAGCAGGTCGCCGGGGTGGACGTCCCCGGGCAGTTCCACGTCGGCGGCCAGGATGTCGCCCGCCTCGCAGTGCCTGCCGACCACCGTCGCCACGCACGGCGCGGTGGGGGAGCGGCGGCCGACGAGGCGGGGCGCGTAGCGCACCCCGTACAGGGCCGGCCGGGGGTTGTCGCTCATGCCGCCGTCCACGGCGACGAACACGCGGCCGCCGGTGCGCTTCACGGCGAGGACGCGGTACAGGGCGACCCCCGCCGGACCGGCGACCGCGCGGCCGGGCTCGATCGCCAGCCGTGGGACGGCGAGCCCCGCCGCCGCACAGCTCTCGATCAGCTCGGTACGGAGTCTGCGGGCCAGGGCGGCGACGTCCAGCGACGGGTCGCCCGGACGGTACGCGATGCCGTGGCCGCCGCCCATGTCCAGCTCGGGCAGGACGACGCCGTGGGCGTCGCGGACGCGGGCCATCAGTCCCACCATGCGGCGCGCGGCGGCGAGGTACGGTCTGACCTCGGTGATCTGGGAGCCGATGTGGCAGTGGAGCCCGGTCAGTTCGAGCTCCGGCCGCCCCAGGATCCGGGCGATGGCGTGCTGGGCGGAACCGTCGGACAGGGCCAGACCGAACTTCTGGCCGTCGGCGCCGGTACGGATCTTCTCGTGGCCGCCGGCCATGATGCCGGGCACCACCCGGACCATCACCTTCTGCGGACCGCCCGTTCCCACCGCTGCGGCCAGCCGGGCGATCTCGGACGGGCTGTCGATGACGATCCGGCCCACCCCGAGCCGTAGCGCCGCCTCGATGTCGCGCGGGGATTTGACGTTCCCGTGCAAGGCGATGCGGTCCGGCGGGAAGCCCGCGGTGACGGCGAGTTCGAGCTCGCCCGCCGAGCAGACGTCCAGCCCGAGGCCCTCCTCGTCGACCCAGCGGACCATGGCCCGGGACAGGAAGGCCTTGGCGGCGTACAGCACGTCGGCGTCGGGGAAGGCGTCCCGGTAGCTGCGGCAACGGGCCCGTACCTCGCCCTCGTCCAGCACGTACACGGGGGTTTCGAAGCGGTCGGCGATCTCGGCGAGCGACACCCCTCCGACGGCGAGCCCGCCGTGCGGCAGGCCGTGTGCGGAGGCCGGCCAGACGGACAGGTCGTCCGTGCCCGCGGTGGCTTCGGACAGTGCGGCAGTGGTCATGAAGTTCCCCCTCGGGCGAGGCGGACCGGGAACCGGTCCGGCCGCTGAGTCGCCGTGGTCGCCCTGGTCGCCGCCCCGGTCGCCGCGGGAGCCGACAGTGTCGGATCGACGGTGATCAGCTCCGCGCCGAGCGGCTCGCACAGCTCGCGCAGCAGGGACTCGGACAGCCGGATGTACCCCTGACCCCCACCGAGGGTCGCAGCCAGCCGCTCCGGGCGGGTGAAACCGACGGCCGTACGTACCCCCAGTGGGGTGCGGAACAGCCGGACCACCGCCCCGGCGCCGGTTCCCGGCCGGACGGGCACGTACAGCAGCCCGGCCGGGGTCCGTTCTTCGGGCTCGGGGTCGTCTTCGTACTGGAACAGGCACATGGGCTCTCCCTGGGGAACCGCGAACGATGGGTGAGCCCCGGGCGGCGCGGGGAGGCGGTCCGGGGCACGTGATCGAAGCTATCCCCGCCCGGGGGCCCTCCGCGTGACGTCCTGACGCCACCTTGACGGACATCGGCCGACTCCATACACATCGCTGACGGAGGCCGGGCCGTGGCATCAGGAACCCGTACGGGTTTCCCGTTCCGGCGTCAGAAGCGCGTCAGCGGTGCGTCCGGCCGGACCGCCACCGCTGTTTCATGGACGGCGAGAGCCGACACAGGAGCAGAGGGGCGGGCGAGCGTGCGAGGAAGAGTGGTGGCGGGGTCCTGCGGTTCCCTCGGAAGCCTGACGGCCCTGCACCGGGCGGCCGCCGAGGCCCGGGCGCGGGACGCGGAGCTGTGGGTCGTACTCGCCTGGCAGCCGCCGATCGGCGGACCGGGTTCCAGGGGCTCCACCGGCGGTACGCCGCTGCTCGCCGGTTGTCGCGACGCCGCGGTCGAGCGGCTGCGAGGGATCCTCGACACCGCCTTCGGCGCGAGCCCGCCGGGCGTGCACCTGGCCGGGCTGACGGTCCGGGCCACCCCGGGTGCGGCGCTGGTGGACACCGTCCGCGACCCCGGTGACCTGCTCGTCGTCGGTACGGGCTCACGCGCCCCCCTGCTCCGCGCGCTGCGCCCGTCGGTGGCGCGCTACTGCCTGGCCCACGCCCCCTGCCCGGTCCTCGCCGTGCCGCCCAGCCCGCTCCAGGCCGACCTGGACGCCGTGCACCGGCGCAATGTGTGGCGCCGGCCGCTGGACGCCGGGGACCTGACCCGGTGAACGCCCCGCCCCGGCGGCCCCTCGTACGGGACAGGGGCCTAGAAGCGGCTCGCCCGGTGACGGGCGCGGCGGTTGCCGCCGCGGTGGACGAGCAGCAGGGCCAGCACCATGGGTGCGATCAGGAGGGTCATCGTGGTCATGGAAGTGCACTCCTCTCCTCGTGGTCCGTTCTCCCGCACGTGTGGCCGCCGAGAGGTATCCGAAACCCCCGGATCACCCCGATGCGCGCGGAATCAGCCCATCCGGATATCGGCGTCCCGCCCGGCTCCACGGCGCTTCCCGGACCCCTGCCGAGGTGAGAGGGCCACAAGCCGCCCAGGGGTGGCACTGGAGGAGCGCCCGGGTCAGGCCATGCGCCCCCGCACGCCTCCCGCGGAGACGTTCCCGCACGGTGGTAGCTGGGCAGCCGCTTGGTGCTGATCGATCGTCACGTGAGGGGAAGCCGATGACCAAGGTCCTGGTGCTGCACAGCGTGTGCCTCGTGAGGTCCGCTCTGGCCGCGTTGCTGAGATCCGAAGGCGACTTCGAAGTCACCTCCTCCGGCTGGCGGGCCGCCGCACGCCAGGCGGAGTTCTTACGACCCGACGTGGCGGTCGTGGACCTCGACTGTCCGGGGGTCTCGGCCGCACTCCTCGCGGACGCCGGGGCCACCCGCCTGCTGCCCGACTCGTCCGTGTCCCTGCTCGTGCTCGCCCGGGCCGACAGGCCCGGCTCGCTGCGGCGCGCCTTCCTGACACGGGCGCGCGGCTACGTCGACAAGGACGGTTCGCCCGAGCGGCTGGTCCGGGCCATCGGCAAGGTCGCGGCGGGCGAACGGTTCATCGACGCCACACTCGCGTCGGCCTTCATGGAGGCCGATCCCATGCCGCTCAGCCCCCGCGAGCTGAGCGTTCTGGCGCGGGCCGCCGAGGGGGACTCGATCGCGGAGATCGCGCACGCCCTGCACCTCGCCAGTGGGACCGTACGCAACTACATGGCCGCCGTGACCCGGAAGACCGGCGCCCGCAACCGGATCGACGCCATCCGGATATCCCGGCGGGCCGGCTGGGTCTGAGCCCCCGGACCGGGTTTCCCCGGATCCCGCCTCATTCTTGTGCGTTCCACATACCCACCAGATCCCGGTACAGGGGCGACCTGGCCGGGAGTTCCGCATGCGTGCCGCACACCGCCCGGGTCCCGTCGAGTACGAGGACCCGGTCGGCCCTGGCGGCGGAGGAGATGCGGTGGGCGACCACCACCAGGGTGCCGGGGCGCTCGGCGAGCGCCCGCTCGGCGCGCGCCTCGGCCCGGGGGTCGAGGTGACAGGTGGCCTCGTCCAGCAGCAACAGGGGGGCGGGGGAGAGGTAGGCGGCGGTGAGGGCGAGGTGCTGCCGCTCGCCCGGGGAGAGCCGGCCCGGGTCGACGGGCGCGTCCAGTCCGCCGAGCCGGGCCACGAGCGCGTCGGAGCCGAGGGCGGCCGCGGCCCGCTGCACCTCGCCCCCGGTCACCGGGCCGGGGCACAGATGGGTCAGGTTCTCGCGGACCGTGCCGGTGAAGACGTACGCCTGCTGGGGCAGCAGCGTCCGGCGCACGTCGGGGCCGCCGGGGCCGTACCCCGGGGCGCCCCGGGCGGGGGCGCCCGCCACCCGAACGGTGCCCCGGCCGGGCGGCAGCAGGCCGGCGATCAGGGCTGTGAGGGTGGACTTGCCGATCCCGCTCGGCCCCACCACGGCCAGGTGTTCGCCCGTCCCGACCACCAGGTCGAGGCCGTCGATCACCGGGTGGGCGCGGGGGCCGTAGGCGAAGCGGACCCGATGCAGTTCGACGGCGGGTGCGGACGCGGACGCGGGTGCGGACGCGGGTGCGGACGCGGCCTGCGCCGGCTGCGCGGGGACCGGGGTCGTCCGCGCAGTGCCCGCCTCCGTCCGCGTATGCGTCCCCGCCCCCGTCCCCGCCCCCGTCCCCGCCGGTTCCGGATCGCAGAACCGGTCCAGCACCACCAGCAGCCGGGTACCCGCCGCGCCCACCGCCGTCATCAGCGCGTCCAGGGCGGGGAGCAGCGACTGCAGGAGGTAGGTGAGGGCCCCGGCCACCGCCCCCGCACTCACCCCGCGCCCGAGCAGCCACGGCGTCGCGGCCAGCAGCACGACGACCGGCAGCCGGCCCGCGACGCCCAGGGACAGGGTGCGCAGGGCCGCCCACCGGGCGAGGCGCCCGGTCAGCCGTTCCTGCGCGGCGACCAGCCGTTCCACCCGGGCGCCGGCGCTCGCCCCACCACCGCACGCGACCACGTCGCGCAGCCCCGCCGCCAGTTCGCCGGTGCGCGCGGCGAGCGCCTCGTCGGCGTCCAGCGCCGCACGCTGCACGCGTGCCATCGGGCGCAGCGTGGCCAGGAATGCGACCGTACCCAGGAGCAGGGCGGGTACCACGAGGGGCAGCAGAACGGGATCCAGCGCCGCCAGGCCGAGCAGCGCTCCCAAGGCGGTGAAGACGAACGACCGGGCGATCAGCACCAGTCCGGCGAAGGAGTCCCGGGCCATCTCGGTCTGCTGCGTGAGCCGGGAGACCGCGCCCGGGTCACCGGCCCGCCCGGGATCGGCGACAGCCCGCTCGATCGCCCGGTGCACGGCGCGCCGCACGAGAGCGTCCCGCAGCGGTTCGACCAGGTCCGCGAGCCCGCCGAACACCCCGCGCAGCGCCAGGGCGCCCAGGAGGGCGCCCGCAGCGGCCACGGCCAGCCAGCCGATGCCGGTTCCGGTACGGCCCGCCAGGAAGCCGTCGTCGAGGGCGCGGGCCACGGCGTACCCGCCGAGGAAGGTGTGCGCGGACTCCAGCAGGGACCAGAGTGCGAGCCGGCGCAGCGGCCGGGGCCGCCCGCGCAGGAAGCGGCGGCCCTCGCGGGACACCCTGCGCCAGGAACCGTCCCCGCTCACCGGACCGCCTCCGTGCCGGGCGGTTCCACGGCCGCTTCCGCAACCGCTTCCACGGCCGCTTCCGCAACCGCTTCCGCGGCCGGTTCTCCGGCCGGCTCCGGCCCCTCGCCGAACACTGCCCGGTAGTCGGGATCCCGCCACAGCTCCGCGTGCGTACCGGTCGCCCGGACCCGCCCCGCGTCGAGCCATACGACGAGGTCCGCGCGGGCTGCCGAGGAGACGCGGTGGGCGATGACGAGACGGGTGCCCGGCCGGACGTCCCGGGCCAGGGCCCGCTCCACCTCCCGGGCGGTGACGGTGTCCAGGCTCGACGTCGCGTCGTCCAGCACCAGCAGCCGCCCGGCACGGCAGAACGCCCTCGCCAGGCCGAGGCGTTGCAGCTCGCCACCGGACATCGGGGCGTCCGCCAGCGCGGTGTCGTACCCCTCGGGCAGGCGGCGGACGAAGGCGTCGGCCCCGGCCGCCCGAGCGGCGGCGCGCACGGCCTCCGGGCCCGGCGCCGGCCCGCCGCCGAACGTGATGGCATCGGCGACGCCCTCCCCGAACAGGGCCGGTCGTTCGAAGGCGTGGCCGACCTCGCGGCGCAGCTCCTCGCCGGACAGCTCGTCCAGCGGCACGCCGTCCAGCAGGACGAGGCCCGCGTCGCACACGGTGAGCCGCCCCGCGACGGCGGCCAGCGTCGACTTGCCGGAGCCCGACCGGCCGACGACGGCGGCGGTCACGCCGCCGGGGATCCGCAGGTCCACGTCGCGCAGCAGCACCGTGCCCGCGCGCACGACCCGTACCCCGCGCAGCTCCAGCGTCCCCGGCCCGGCTCCGGGCAATCGGCGCTTGCCCTGCGGGAGTTCGGGCAGCTCGAAGAGGGCCGCCGTCCGGCGGGCGGCGGCCCGGCCGCGCACCACGGCCGCCAGCCGCCCCGTCACGGCGCCGACGCCGGCCGCGAGGCCCGCGTAGCGCACCGCGGCCAGGAGCCCGCCCACCCCGACGGCCCCCTCCGCGAGGCGGACCCCGCCCACGCCGAGGACGACGTACAGCAGCAGGGGCATGAGGGCGCTCGTCCGGGCCATGGTCGCCCCGTAGATCCGCCACGTGCGCCGCCCCTCGGCGCCGAGCTCCGGCAACCGGTCCAGCACGCGCGCCTGTTCGCGTTCGGCGGTGCCCGCGGCCGCGATGGTACGGGCGCCCCCGAGGGCCTCCACGAGGCGGCCGGCCATGGCGAGCTGCACCTCCTGGTAGCGGCTGACGCTGGCGCCCGAGTCGCGGGCGAACGCCCTCAGCAGCAGCGCGAGCAACGGGATCCCGGCGAGGAAGGCCAGCGCGGTCCACACGTCGACCAGGATCAGCGCCACGAGTGAGCCGAGCGGGGCGAGCAGGGCCACGACCGCGCTCACGGCGGCCGCCGGTACGGCGCCGGCAGTGGTGGCCTGCGCGGTCAGCCGGGCGGAGAGGTCACCGGGGGAGTGGCGGGCGGCGTGGTGCGGCGCGGTGCGCAGCAACCGGGCCAGTCCCAGGCGCCGCAACCAAGCGGTGGAGCGGGCGTCGACGCCGCCGGAGAGCCGGGCCGTCGCCGCGTCCAGCAGCACCTCGGCGGCGATCACCGCCGCGCACCACCCGGTCCAGCGGGCGCCGGCCGGGTCCTGTCGCAGCAGCAGGTCGAGGGTGTGGCCGAGGACCGCCGGTTCGGCCAGGGCAGCGCCGGCGGCGGCCATCGAGCAGAGGGAAGCGGCGGTGAGGCGGCCTGCGCTGTGCCGCGCGGCCGCCCGCAGAGCCCGGTCGGCGCCGCGGGCGGCCGCCGCCTCGCCGGTGGGATCGGGCGCAGTCATGGGCGCAGGCTCCAGGGGTGTGATGCGGGCCCGGGCGGCGAACCGCCCGGGCCCGGGAGGACCTGATCAGTTACAGGTCGTGATGCTCAGGCTGCTGTCACCGCAGAGGAGCAGGCTGGCGCGGCTGCCGCCACCCCCACCGTGCGCGGCCTCGGTGGTCTCTTCCTTCGGGGTGTCCATCGACTGCAGGTCGAGAAGCGTCATGTCCGTTTCCTCTTCACTGTGGTGTTCCGATGGGTCACGGCCCCCGCGAGGGGGACCGGCTCTGGGGCCGCCGCGGCCGACCGCGGCGGCGGGAGGAACGGCAGGTGCGCGCGCCCGCCGGGCGCGGCGCTGCCGAGGGCGAGGAGAGCGCCGGCCGTGCCCGTGGACAGGTCCATGGACAGGCGCATCATCTGCTCGCCGGGGAAGGCCAGGAAGCCTTGGTACGGGACCGCGTGGCGGGCCAGGGCCTCCACCTGCCGGGCGATGTCCTCCGGGGCGGAGCCCGGGCCCGGCGTCGTGGTCCGCGCCAGGTGCAGGATCATGCCGGCCGCGCCTCGGAACAGACCGGGCTGCGCGTAGAAGGTCGCCTGGGCGGCGCGGACGATCTCCGGCCGGGCCCGTTCGAAGCGGTCGTCCCGTGCGTGCTCCAGCCAGTCGTCCAGCACCATGCCGATCCCCACGCTGCCGCCGCCGAGGTAGGGCATCGTGCGCCATCCCTCGTCGACCTGCAGGGTGCCGAAGACGCTGGTCACGCAGCGGTCGAGATCGCGGTGCAGCGCCCGGCCGGCCCGGAGCAGGAACTCCTGGTCGCCGGTGCGCTCGTAGAGCCGCAGGTGGAGCAGTGCGGGTCCGCTGTGACCGTGGAGCAGACCGGCCCGTTTCGTCCCGGCGGAGCCGGAGCCGGAGCCGGAGCCGGAGCCGGAGGTCGGACCCGCGGTCTCCGCGAGGAGGTCGGCGCAGCGCAGGGCGGCGGCGCCGAGCTCCGCCTCGCCGGTGGTCCGGCCCAGGGAGTCCAGGGCCAGCCCGATGCCGGCGAGTCCGCCGTGCAGGTCGGGTCCGGCCGACTCCCACGGCTGGCCCAGCAGTTGCTCGGCGAGCGCGAGCGCGCGGTCCCGGTGCCCCAGACGCTCCAGGGTCCATGCGAGACCGGCGAGACCGTCGTAGAAGCCCAGCGGCATACCGGAGGCCGGCTCCTTCGTCCGGGCCAGCAGCCACTCCTCGGCCTCGGGCCACGGGTCGGCGCCGGTCTCGGCCAGCGCGTACAGCACACCGGCCGCTCCGTGGCCGAAACAGGTTCCGCCGCCCGCGGCCGCGAACTGGGCCGGATCCCCGGGAAAGAGGCGGTCCTCGCGGTCGAAGGTGGCGCTCGCCCGCAGCGCGGCCGTCATCGAGGCACGGGCGGCTTCCCCGTCGCCCGGCTCGACGGGCAGGTAGGGGCGGCGGAGCAGCACCCCACGACCCCCGGCACCGGCACCGGCGCTGGCCCCGGCACCGGCCGCGTCGGCCCCTTCGGCACCGGCGAGGATCTCCCGTACCGCCTCGTCCAGGAACGCACGGGGTACGGGGAACTGCCGGGCGGCGATGTCCGCGAGGTGCGCCGCCTTCGCCCGGTCCATCACCAGCAGGCTGGTCAGCGGCAGGAACAGGGCCAGGCGCAGACAGGCCAGGGCGTACCGGTCGACGGCGAATCCGCGCCGGTCGGCCGGGGCGACGAACGCCGGGTTGGCGACCGTCTGGCGGAGGTTCTCGTCGGCGTGGGCGGCGGCCTCGAAGTCGAGCAGTGCGACCGACGGTTCGCCGGTCTCCTCGTCCTCCGCGACCATGATGTTGAACAGGTGCAGGTCGTTGAAGACGATGCCGCGGGCGTGCACCGCCCGGACGGCCTCCGTCACCCGCCGGTGGACGTCCAGCGCCCACCGGGTGTATTCGGCGAGTTCCGCAGGGTCCGGGTCCGCCTCGATCAGCGGGTGCCGGCGGGCGAAGTAGGTGTTGAGGGGCTTGCCCTCCAGGTGCTGCATCACCAGGAAGTGGTGGTCGCCGACGGTGAAGGTGCCGTGCACCGAGGGCACGCAGTCCAGCCCGGCCAGTTGCTCCAGGGCCATGCGTTCGCGGTGCAGCCGGGTCACGGCGTCCGCCCCGTCGGCGGCCAGCCCCGCGAAGGGGCGTCCCTCCTTGAGGACGACCGGTTCGCCGGTGCGGACGTCCCGGCCGGCGTAGACCCCGCCGCCGTTGGAGAAGTGCAGGGCACGTTCGACCGTGTACGGAAGACCTGCGAGGGTGACGGCGGCCCGCCGGTCCAGATGGGGGGCCAGGAACGCGGGCAAGTCGACCCACTCCGGCGGCTGGAACACCGGACCACGGGCATCCGGAACGAGCCGGCCGTCCGGGGCCTCGATCGCCGGGACCAGCTCGCCGCGGTCGTCGTAGCAGTGCCGCAGGGTGAAACTGCCGTAACGCAGGTGCACGGGCCCGTCGTTCCAGCGCAGGTCGCTCAGGATGTACGGGCCGGGCTCGCCGGTGAGCAGCGCGTCGAGCTCCTGGGCGATCGACCGGCACTGCGCCTCGTCCGCCGGGTACACGGTGAGGAACTTGCCGCTCGCCGCACGGTCGGCGTACTTCGCGTTGCGCAGGTGCAGCAGGTACCGGCTCGGCACGAACTTGAACGCGATCCGGCGGTCCACGCAGTAGCGGTGGACCCGTTCGAGGACGGACTCGGCATTGTCCAGGCACGCCGAGACGTGGATCTTCCAGCCCTGGGAGGGCAGCCGGGCGTCCAGGGGCCGCAGCGCCAGCCAGTCCCCGCTGCGGTGTGTCTGCCACCCCGCCGGTACGGGGGCGAGCGCGGCCGGATAGCTCTCCTCGGCCCGCCGGTACGGCGCGTCGTAGAACCAGCGGTCGGCGTCGCAGAAGGCGGCGTACCCCTTGTTCACTCCTGCTCCCTCGGTCGGTGACGTCCCAACGCTGTCACGCGGTGCGAGGGCCGCGACAGTCACGGCTGTCACCGATGGGGTGTGCAGTACGCACGAGTCAACAAGCCCCGTACCGGGGCGGGCGGGTCAGTCCTTGCTCGCCGGCTGCCAGCCCATACCCCACCCGTACTCGAGGTCGGCGGCCTGCTGCTTGAGGATGCCGGGCGCCAGCAGGAGGTACTTGGCCTCACGCCGGACGATCAGTTCCCCCCGCACGTTCTCGATCAGGGCGATCGCGGCGACCGGGGAGGGAACGGTGCACTCGTCGAGGAGCACCTCGATCGGCGGACCGGCGGGCGGGTACAAGGTGGCGACGCCGCGCAGGCCCGCGAAGCCGGTGGCTCCGGAGTAGACGACCACGAACACCAGGAGCCGCTTGATCTCGGCCGCGTGATCGAGGTTGATCATGAGGTTCTCGCCGGCCTCGCTCGCACCGGTCCGGTCGTCGTGGTCCAGCTGGACGTAGGGCGGCTGGTCGAACGAGCCGAACTGGTTGTTGATGGGGTGGACGATCCCCTTCGTTCCGTTCTGGAGCTCCCAGAGGCAGGAGAGGTCGAGGTCGACGTCCTCCAGCCGGACGGCGTCCCTTCCCTTCCTCATCCAGCCGCGTGGTGGCTGGGCGGTGCTCCATGTGAGATTGACCCGCATGCGCCCGGTGGTGGCCCCCTGCTTGGTCAAGGAGACCGCGGGCGCCGCCTTCGTCAAAGTGATCTTCGACAGCTGCACCGGCCGGGCCGGCGCGGGCACCACGGGTGCAGGTGCAGGTGCAGGTGCAGGTGCAGGTGCGGGTGCGGGCGGCAGGGCTACGGGCACCACAGGCGCGGGCGCAGGCGGGGCGGGATCGTCGACCGTGATCCCGAAATCGGTGGCGAGCCCCGCGAGGCCCGAGGCGTAACCCTGCCCCACCGCACGGAACTTCCATGCACCGCCCCGCCGGTACAGCTCCCCGAGCACCAGCGCGGTCTCCGTCGTGGCGCCCGTGGCGTCGAACCGCGCCGTCTCGGCGCCGCTCTGCGCGTCCAGCACGCGTACGAAGAGGCCGGACACCTGGGCGAACGTGCCGTCGGTGGAAGCCGCGAGCACGACGGTCCCGATCTCCTGCTCCACCGCGGTCAGTGCGACCCCGATCGTCTCGATCGCTCCGGTGCCGTCCTGGCGCCTCCCCTCGTGGCGCACGGCTCCACTGCGGTGGACGGGCTGGTTGTAGAAGACGAAGTCGTCGTCCGACCGCACCTTGCCGGCCGCCGTCAGCAGCAGGGCCGACACATCCACATCGGGCGCTCCGGGACCGCCCCGCCAACCCAGTTCCACCCGGACCGTGTCACTCGGCACCGGTACGTTGGCACCCTTCAGCAAGGACATGTGGGTCCCCCTTCCGAGACGTCTCCCACCCCCGCAGCGTACGAGGATCGGACGCGCCTGCCGCCCCGAAGACGGCGATTGCCTCTGCTCCGGGGGAAGTTGCGGGGGCAGCTCGGTGTACCCGGCGCCTCAGGCCTCGCGGTCCATGACGCGGCGGGCGGCCTCGGCCTCCGCAGCCGGCGGAGACAGTTCATCGAGGGTGTCGAGCTCGTCGTCCGAGGCCAGCTCCCGCTCCCAGGCCGCCGCGAGTCGCTCCTGCTCCTCGCGCGACCGGCTCGTCACGGCTTCCCGTCGGTGCGGTTCCAGCACCGCGAGGAAACGCCCGACCGCATCCGTCGGCATGCCGTACTCCTTCTTGCTGTGGGGGAGGGGCAGCGGCGGTCGCGATGCCGTGCCCGGCCCAGAATGGCGAACCGGCCCGTCGCCGGCGGCCCGACACGGCGGGCCGCCGTCCTGAACTTCAACTTCACTCACCCGAACCCGGTGCCGCCGCGCGGCCGGCCGGACGGCGTCGGGCAGCGGTCGTCCGGATCAGCCCCGGCCGATGAAGGCGAGGCCGGCCGCCCCGGGGCGCAGGTCCGGCGGGAGCGCCAGGTGGGCCTGGCGCAGGGCCTGCGGCAGGGGCACGCCGCGGCGCAGGTGCCGGTCGTAGGTGTCGGCCAGCAGGCGTCCGGCCAGTTCGTCGTCGATGGCCCAGAGACCGCCGACGACCTGCGAGGCACCGGCCACCAGGCAGGACAGCGCGGCGGCCGTGGTATCGGCGCGCTCGGTGGACTTGGCAGACCAGCAGCAGCCGAGGACGACCACCCGGGGCAGTCCGAGCCGCAGCAGAGCGGCCGGCGAGGAGGGGCCGTCGGGCAGCAGCATGCGGTACTCGAAGCCGTCGTTCTGCGTGCCGTGCACGCTGACGGTGAGAATGTCGTACGGGGCCGCCTCCAGCGCGTCGTGGAGCTCGGCCAGCGAGTGCACCCGGGTGAAGCGGATGTGCCCCTGGGCGGCCAGCTGCTCCAGGGCCCGGGCTTCGAGGCGGGAGCCTTTGAGCTCGGTCTCATCGAAGATCCCGATCACCCGGGGCACGACGACCGCCGGGGCGGGCCGGGTGCGCAGCGCCGCGCCCGCGGACATGCTGATCGTCAGGTCCGCGGCGCCGTCCGGCGCCAGCTCGTTCCAGGGCATCGCCCACGTGACCGAGTCGGGCACCACGAGGATGCGGGCGCCCGCGGCATCGGGATCGACGTCGGCGAAGAACAGGCGGGAGATCCGCCGGACGGCCTCGGCGGGGGCGTCCTCGGAGTCCTCGCCCAGGCACTGGGCCAGCGCCTTGCCGTCGGCCGCCGATACGTGGGTGCGCCGCACGAGCGGTACCGGGTGCGAGGGACGGAGCGTCACGACCGTCAGGCAGTGCTCACCGACTTCCGCACCGGTGACGTTCACCCAGAGCACGTGATGCCCGGGGAGGGCGTGCGTGATCTCGGCCGGCGTCACCGGTGCCGTGGTCCGCGCCAGGAAGTCCACGAGGGTCATGTCCGCGCGGGCGTCGGTGTCGTAGGCGCCGCTGTCCTGGGGGCGGCCGACGGCGGTGCCGCCCCGGAACTCGCCCAGGAAGTCGGCGAGTTCGGCGACGATCTCCGCGTCGTGGCCCGCCTCGTGGAGATCGACGGCCCTCATCAGCAGGCCCGTGAGGAGCAGCTCGACGTCGGTGACGGTGCGGGCGGCGAAGAGATCGTCGGCGCAGAGCCGGGACAGGCACTCCCGGAGGGCGTTCGCCGAGGGCAGCAGACCGCCCTGCACCCGCGCCGCCTCGGCGAACAGGCGCATCGCCGACCTGAAGGGGCCGGCGGGCAGCTCCTCGGCGCTCTGCCCGTACCATCCCGACGCCCCCACGTGGTCGCCCCGCAGGGCGGCCTCGGAGGCGCGGGCCATGGCGCTGTCATGCGGCGTGGTGCTCGCCAGGGCGGAGGCCACCAGCTGATGGGCACGGTCCTTCGGGCCGATCGCGGCAGCCGCCCGCGAGAACTCCCGCTCCGCCGCCAGCCCCTCGTCGACCCGGCCGCCGGCGATCAGCACGCGGGAGCGGTAGTAGGTGACGAGGGCCCGGTAGCCGGGTGTGTCGGCGGCCGCAGCCAGCGCCTCCACCGCGACCCGGAGGCGTTCGGCGTTGCCCGTCGTGTGCGCGGCGTAGGCGACGGCGCCCAGGATCTTCGCGCGGCGGATCCGCCGGCCGCTGCGGCCCACCTCGTGGAGCAGCGCGCGCAGGACGGCGTCGACCGTGAGGGATCCGAGGACGTACAGCTGCTGCCGGCTGGAGATCGCGGACACCAGGTACAGGATCGTCCGGTCCGGCCCTCCCGGCGCCAGCTCGGCGGCGATCCGGCGGCATTGCTCGGCTTCCTGCGCACGGCCCAGTTCCTCGAAGTGCCCGCCGGTCTCGTCCAGGAGCGACGCCAGGAGGCGCCGGGTGAGCGGCTTGGGCGAGGCGCGGGCGTAGTGCTGATCGACGGTCTCGACGATGTGGTCGAGTCCGACCGAGTACACCGGACGCCGGTCCAGCACCTGGTAGAGCCTGGTGATGGCCCGGACGTCGGTGGCGTCGACGTCCTCCAGGTCGGTCACCAGGTCCACTTCCAGGTGGCGGCGGACCGCGGTGACGACCAGCGACTCGAAACGGCTGCGCCAGGTGCCCATGGCGTGGCGGTCAGACGGCGTCGGTGTCGGTGTCGCGGAGGGCGGCCCGGTCGACGTTCTGCGCGGGAAGGATCGTCCGCTGGAGCAGTCGCTCGATCTCCTCCACGGTAGCCTCCCCGTCGAAGCGGATCTGGCCGTGCGGGCCGATGGCCTCGACGTACATCCTGGCGCGGTCGTCCGGGCGGCCGGCCCGCCGCCGGGACGCGAGCGAGCGGATGGCTCCGGCCAGGTAGGCGATGGTCTGCGGGGCCTGCAGCAGGGCGATGACCGTCGCGGTCCCCGTGATGAAGTCCCCGTCGAGCCCCCACTGGGAGCTGCGCCGGCCGCGGGTCGGCGTGGCGTGCCCCTCGGCGACCAGGAGCTCCGCGAGCTCACCGGGAACGCTCATCTTGATGGTGTCGCTCATGTACGCCCTTTCACCGAGCGGGCCCGTCCGCACCGCTCAAGGTCCGGGGTCGATCCCTCAACTCGCCTGTCCCCGTGCAGTATGGCCCGGCGGCCGTCCTGCCATCCGGCATTCCGGGATTCCCGTTCCGCTTCCCCGGCCGGCCGGGGAGCCGTCGCCCGCACCGCCCGCACCGCCCGCACCGCCCGCACCGGGAGAGACGCCTGGGCCTTCACTTCCGGATCCTGTCGGCCGAGCCCGGGGCGATCCCCGGGCCGCCCTGCGGGCCGTACACTCGGCCCATGGGTCGCACACGTTCCTCGAGGCAGTGCCTGCAGCAGGCCGCCTTCGGGATGCGCCCGACCGCCGGGGTCGCGACCCTCGTCGACCCGGCCGGCACGGCCCTCGCCGTAGCGCCCAAGACGCGCCGTACGGCTCTGCACGGCCACGGCTAGCGCTTCGCGCCTCCGTCTCCTCCGCTCCACATCACCACAGCAGCTTCCCGGCATGCCGCCGGCGCTGCCGCCTGGCTACGGCCGCACGCCCGGGCCCGAGCCCCCTCGAAGGGATCATTGTGAAGCTGAGCGCATTGCTGGCCGGGCAGGAGCACCACGTTCTCCAGGGTGATCCGGACACGACGCTGATCACCGCGGGAACCACCTTCGACGCCGACCGGGTGACGCCGGGCTCGCTCTTCATCGCCGTACCCGGGCACCGGGAAGGCGGCCCCGGCGCCGTCTCGCCCGCGCTGGCCCGGGGCGCCGCCGCCGTACTCGTCGACGGCCGTGAACCCGACCTGCCGGCCGCGGCATGGCCCCCGGGCACCTGCACCGTGCGGGTCCCCGACACGCGGACGGCCGCCGCGGTGGTGAGCTCCCGCTACTTCGGCGAGCCCGGGCGGCACATGGACATGGTGGCGATCACCGGTACCAACGGGAAGACCTCCGTCTCGTACATGGTCGAGTCCGTCCTGCGGATCGCCGAGGGCTCCAGCGTGGGGGTGATCGGAACCGCCGGGAGCCGGATCGGCGACGAGCCGATCCCCATGCCGCCATCGGTGCTGACCACACCGGAATCTCCCGACCTGCAGTACCTGCTGGGGTGCATGCGCGACCGCGGAGCCGCCGGCGTGGTGCTGGAGGCCACCTCGATGGCACTGCTGACGCACCGGATCGACCGGACGTTCATCGACGTCGGGGTCTTCACCAACCTCACGCAGGACCATCTGGACGACCACGGGACGATGGCGGACTACCGGGACGCCAAGCTGCGGCTCTTCCAGGGCCTGTGCCGGCGTGCGGTGGTCAACGTCGACGACCCGGTGGGCGCGGGCATCGTGTCGATGATGCCGGGGGCGGTGACCACGTACGCCCTGGACCGTCCGGCCGACTACCGGGCCACCGACCTCGTGGTGACGGCCTCGGGCACGCGGTTCACCCTCCATCACGACGGACGCGCCTACCCGGCCTCGATTCCCGTCCCCGGCCGCTTCTCGGTGGCCAACGCGCTGGCTACCGTGGCGGCCTGCCACGTGCTGGGGCACGAGCTGGGCGCCCTGGTCGACGCGCTCGACCGGATGCCGCCGGTCCCGGGCCGGCTGGAACGCTTCCGGACCCCGCTGGGCACGTCGGTGATCGTGGACTACGCCCACTCGCCGGACTCCCTGGACAAGGTCCTGACCACCATCCGGGGCTTCGCCCGCGGCCGGGTGATCACGGTCTTCGGCTGCGGCGGGGACCGCGACACCTCCAAGCGGGTCGAGATGGGCCGGATCGCCGGGACCCATTCCGACCTCTGCGTCCTGACCTCGGACAACCCCCGCAACGAGGATCCCGAGGCCATTCTGGACCAGGTGGCCCCCGGCCTCACGGCGACCGGCACCCCCTTCCGGCGCTACGCCGACCGCCGCCGGGCGATCGCCTTCGCCCTGTCCGCGGCGGGCCCCGACGACACGGTCCTGATCGCCGGCAAGGGCAGCGAACCGCACCAGATCGTCGGCGAAAAGCTGCTCCCCTTCAGCGATATGGCCACGGTGCGCGAGCTGGCCCAGATCTAGGGGGTGGAGTTCCAGCCCTGCGCGTGGAGACGCTCGAATCCGTCGAGGAGGAGGTCCAGCGCGAATGCGAACTCGAACGCGTCGTCGCAGCCCGGGCCGATGACGGAACCCCGGTCGTGGGCCACCGATCGGGCCAGTTCGGTGACGTGGGGGTAGCGCCGGGCCATCTCCTCGTACGCGGCCGCCTGCGCCCGCTCGTCCTGCGGTGCGGTGCTCGCCGGGTCGTCGAACAGCTCCTCGGTGAAGCCCAGCACCCGGCTGCCGAGGGCGTGCATCACGTGGTGGGTGAGGTCGAGGGAGAAGCCGCCGGCCCGGAACATCGCGATCACGGAGTCCAGGTAGGCGAGTACGGCCGGGGTCGGGCCGCTGCGTGAACGGATCACCTGGGCCGCCCAGGTGTGTGCGAGGAGGGCGCCGCGCGCGCCGAGGATCCGCCCGCGGACCGCGCTCTTCCAGTCGGATCCGGGGGCCCGGCCCCCGATCCCGGCGACGACGACCTCCACCATGCCGTCCAGCAACTCCTCCTTGCTGGCCACGTGCTTGTAGAGCGCCATCGGTACGACGCCCAGCTCCTGGGCGAGTCGGCGCATGCTCAGCGCCTCGATGCCGGAGCCGTCGGCGAAGGCGACGGCGGCGCGCAGCACCCGGTCCCGGCTCAGGGGGGTCCGGCGTGGTTCCTGCGGCTGCTCGGGCATGTGGGCTTCTCCCTCGATCCGTTCCCGGGACGGCGGCGCGGGTGCATCCCGCCTTGACGAGTGTACGGCGTACACCTAGGGTGAGCGGCAGCTGCCAGGTGTACGCCGTACACCTTTTGAGGGGGGTCCGTTCCGCATGAGCTCAACCAGGAGAACCGCGGTCGTCGCGGGAGTGCTGTTCCTCGTCACCGAGGTCGCCGCGATCGGCGGCCTCGCGCTCTACCGTCCCGTCCTGCACGACGCCGCGTACGTCATCGGTCCCGGCGCCGACACACGGGTGTTCCTGGGGGCGTTGTGCGAATTCGTACTCGCCCTGGCGGTCACGGGCACCGGGGCCGTGCTGTACCCGGTCCTGCGGAAGCGGAACGAAGGGGCCGCCGTCGGCTACGTCTGCGGCCGCCTGCTGGAGGCCGCCGTCATCGTCATGGGCATCATCGGCGTGCTGTCGGTCGTGACCCTCAGGAGGCAGGCCGAGGGCGCGGCGGGCGCCGACGGCGCCTCCCTGGTCACGGCCGGCCGTGCGCTGGTGGCCTTCCACGACTGGACGTTCCTGTTCGGGCCGAACTTCGTGCTGGGCGCCAACACCCTGGTGCTGGCCGCCCTGATGTACACCGCGCGGCTCGTGCCGCGGTACATCGCGGTCCTCGGACTGGTCGGCGGGGCGATGATCTGCGCCTCGGCGACGGCCGTGCTGTTCGGGATCTACGAGCAGGTCTCGGTGGCGGGGTCGCTGGCCGCCCTGCCCGTGTTCGCCTGGGAGGTGACCCTGGCCGTCCGGCTGCTCCGCAAGGGCTTCGACGAGGGCGCCGACGAAGGCGCGGGCACCTTCGCCGACGAACGCGTCGGCGAAGGTGCCCGCGTCGGGTGACCGTTCTCAGGACATTCGGGCCACGTGCCACAGCGGCAGGCTCCGGAAGAACTCCACCGCCTCCTCCCGCCAGTACGGCCCCCAGGACGCGGCCTCGGCGGAGGCTTCCTCCGCGTACCGCCGGATCTCCGCCTTGAGCCGCCGGTCCACGCCGGCGCCGCGGGCGATCTCCCTGATCCGGCCGAGAGTGGCCTGCGGGCAGTCGGGATCGCCGAGCGCGGCCTCGACGAGGGCCGCCTCGGCCCCGGTCGCGGCGGCCAGGAGCGCGCGGACCGCGTAGGTGCGGCGGCCCGAGCGGATGTCGGCCCCGGTGGACTTCGCCTCGTCCGCCGGGTCGTCGCCGAACGGGCCGAAGAGGTCGAGGAAGTCGTCGCGCATCTGCTCGCCGATGCCCACCAGCCTGGCGTACCGGTGCAGTCGGGCACGGTGCGGCGCCGGGTCCCCGCCCGCGGCCAGCAGACCCATCGTGAGTGGCGCGAGGATCGAGTAGCGCGCGCTCTTGAAGTCCGTGACGGTGTGCAGGAACTCCTCGTCGGGCAGCGCGTGCGAGTCCCGCTCCAGGTCGGCGAGCTGCCCGGCGACCGTCTCCGCCGCGGTCCGGGTGTGCACGGCGAGCAGCGCCTGGCGCAGCTCGGCGGGAGCCTCGGCCTCCAGCAGGACCTGGGTGGACAGGAACGCGGCGAGGTCCCCGGCGAGTATCGCGAGCCCGAGGGCCGTGGCACCGTGGTCGGGGAACTCCCGGCGGTAGGCGTAGTACGTCGAGGGCCCGCCGCGGCGCAGCGGCGCGTCGTCGATGATGTCGTCGTGGACGAGCCCGTGCGTCTGGAGCAGTTCGATGCTCAGTGCCGCCTCCGCGAGCCCCGGCACCTCGTCGGTGGTGACCAGCCGGGCCGCCTCGTACAGCAGGACGACCCGCAGCCGCTTGCCGCCGCGCATGGAGAACTCCCGCAGGAGCTCCAGGCACCGGGGAACGTACCGGCTCGGCACCGGCACGTCGAAGCGCTCGCCGAGGCCGTCGAAGTACTGCTCGAAGCGGGAGTCGAAGCGCGTCCGGTGCAGGGCGGCGCGTTCGAGGGCGGCGGTGACGTTGGCATGCATGAAGATCAGTATCCCTACGACTGCGGGCGGCGGAGCATGGAGAGGTGACGGGCCGGGTCCCACAATGGAGGCCGGCGAGCGGGAGGGGTGCGGTATGGCGGACGAACAGGCCTCGGTGCGGGTGGAGCGGGACGGCCCCGTGTACACGGTGATCCTGAGCAGGTCGGGGGTGCGCAATGCCGTGGACGGCCCGACGGCCGAGCGACTGGCCGACGCGTTCCGGGCGTTCGTCCGGTCGGCGCGACCGAGGCGCACGGGATCGGACTGGCCAACCGGCTGGTCCCCACGGGCCGGTCGCGGACGGCGGCGGAGGAACTGGCCCGCGAGATCGCCGGGTTCCCGCAGATCTGCCTGCGCCACGACCGGTTGTCCGTCCTGGAGCAGCACGGACTGCCCGAGGCCGAGGCCCTGGCGGGGGAGCACCGGCACGGCCTGGTGCCACTGGAAGCGGGCGAAACGCAGGCGGGCGCGGGCCGGTTCGCCTCGGGTGCCGGTCGGCACGGCTCGTTCGGGCAGTGACCGGCGAGCCGCGGCGCCACCCGTAGCCGCCCAGGGGCTGTACCACGGCCCACCCGTGGTGTGACCCGGATCACCTCCTGGGGAAAACCTGCTGCCCCGGCCGCACGTCTAGCAGGTGTGAAACGGGTTGGGGCGGCAGCGCCGCAGGAACTGGACGAGGAACGTCTCCTACGACGGGTGGCCCGGGGAGACCGGGCCGCCTTCGAGGAGCTGTACCGGCGCACGTCGCCGTGGCTGGCGGTGCGGCTGCGCCGCCGCTGCGCCGACCAGCAGATCGTCGCCGAGGTCATGCAGGAGACTTACCTCGCGGTGTGGCGGGCCGCCGGCTCCTTCGCCGGGACCGGGAGCGGGAGTGGGACCGGCGGAACGGCCGTCGGCTGGCTCTGGACCATCGCCGCCCGCCGCCTCGTCGACGCGTTCCGGCGCAGGGCCCACCACGCGCAGCCGCCGCCCGCCGCCGCCCCGTACCCCGTCGCGCCCGCAGCCGAGGAGGAGGCGCTGGTCGCCACCGTCGGCGGTGACGTCGGGGACGCGCTGCGGCGCCTCGCGCCGGAGCTCAGGGACGTACTGCAGGCCATGGTGCTCGACGGACTCTCCGTCCGTGAGACCGCGGTCCTCCTCGGACTGCCCGAAGGAACGGTCAAGACCCGCGCCCGCCGGGCCCGGACGGCTATGCGGGAGGCGCTGGCATGAACGTGGAACACGCGTCGGCACGGCTGATCGACGGTTACGCGCGCGGCGGGACGGATCTCGCCGCCGACGAGCTCTGGGCCCTGGAGGCCCACCTGGAGGGGTGCCGGGTCTGCCGTGACCGGCTCTCGGACGCCGTCACGGCCGGGGCGCCCGCCGTGGCCGCCCTGACCGAGGCCGTCTGGTCCGACCTCGAACACCACATCGCCACCGCCCCCCAGGCGCCGCCGCGCCGGCTGCTGGCACGGCTGTCGGCCTGGACCACACCCGCCATGACGCCGTGGCTCGCCATGGTCCTGGCCGTCACCCTGCTCGCCCTGCTGCTCGACCTGACGGGGCCCGGCTCCGGAGTCGGTTCCGGCTCCGGCCGGGTGTCCCTGATGCTGCTGCTCGCCCCGGTCCTGCCCGTGTGCGGAGTGGCGGCCTCGTGGTCGCGCGCCCTGGACCCGGCGTACGAGCTGACGTCCTCCACCCCGAGGGCCGGGCTGCAACTCGTGCTGCGGCGCACCGCCTCCGTACTCGCCGTGGTGATCCCCGCACTGCTGGCGGGGGGATGGGCGACGGGGGTGACGGCCGCTCAATGGCTGCTCCCCTGCCTGGCCTTCACCTCGGCGACCCTGGCGCTCGGCGGGGTCATCGGCGTGTCCCGCGCCGCCGCCGTACTGGTGGCCGCGTGGGCGGCGGTGGTGGTGGCGCCGACCCTGGCCACCAGCCGGACGGCCGTCGCCCTCGGGACGGACGGCATGCCGGTGTGGGGGGCGGTCCTCGCGCTCGGCGTCGCCGTCGTGATCGTCCGCAGGGGCGCCTACACCACGCCGGGAGCCCACCGTTGAACCCGTCGAAGACAAGGAACCGCATGAAGCCGACAGTCAGCAGGGCCGACCTCGCACCCACGGCCTACGCCTGGCAGATCCGGGCGACCGGACTGAAGGTCAGGGCCGGCAGGAAGCGGATGGCCGTCGACGGGCTCGACCTGTCGCTGGGCACCGGAGTACACGGTCTGCTCGGTCCCAACGGCGCGGGCAAGACCACCCTGATTCGCGCCCTGGCCACCGTGCTGCGTCCCGCCGGGGGCGAGCTGGAACTGCTCGGCCAAGCTGTGGGCGCACTGGGCGAGCACCGTGCGCTGCGCCGCCGGATCGGCTACCTGCCGCAGGAGTTCGGCTACTACAAGCGCTTCACGGTACGGGAGTTCGTCGAGTACATGGCATGGCTGAAGGAGGTCCCCACGGCCGACATCCCCGGTGCGGTGCAGCGCGCCGTGGAGCGGGTCGGCCTGGCCGACCGGGCCGACGAGCGGATGAAGGCCCTCTCGGGAGGGATGGTGCGGCGGGCCGGCATCGCCCAGGCCATCGTCAACGACCCGGCGGTCCTGCTCCTGGACGAACCGACGGTCGGCCTGGACCCGGCACAACGCCTGCGCCTGCGCGAACTGCTCCAGGAACTCGGGACGGACACCTGTGTGGTGGTCTCCACCCACCTGGTGGAGGACGTCGCCGCGGCCTGCACCGATGTCGTGCTCTTCGCCGAGGGAAGGCTGGTCTTCCAGGGCACCCCGGGCGAGCTGGCCGCGGCGGGCGGCCCGGAACACGACGGCGACAGCCCGCTGGAACGCGGCTACTCGGCGCTGCTGGTCGACCCCGCGCGGACGAGGGGCGCCTGGTGAACCTCCGTATCCTGGGCATCGAGCTGAGGCGGTCCGTCGCCCCCTGGGCCGGCATCGTCGTTCTGGCGACCGCGCTCGCGTTCCTGTACCTCGTTCCCGGACCGTGGTGGAGGGGCACCGCGCTGTGGACGGCCCAGTGGACCTCCATGGCCCTCTGGACCCGGTACCCGCTGGTCTTCCTGTGGCCGCTCGCCGTGGGACTCGGGGCGCTCCAGGGCCTGCGCGACCACCGCTCGAAGATGTCCGAACTGCTGATCAGCACCCCGCGGCCGGCCCGGCACCGCGCCGCCGCCCTCGCGGGCACGACGGCCTTCGCCCTGGTGTCGTCCTTCGCACTCCTGGTCGTGCTGGGCGCGGTGCGGGTGCTCGCCGGCGACGCCACGTACACCCACCTCGGCTGGCTGCCCATCTCCCTGGTGGGGGCGCTCGCACTGACGGCGGGGGCCGTCCTCGGCATGGGGATCGCGCGAACGGTGCCCTCCGCCCTCACCCCGCCGGCCCTGGCCGTGGGCGCCTTCCTGCTCACCAGCCTCCTGCGGCAGACCTCGGACGCCGCGACGCCGACCTCCGCCGTACCGAACCGCCTCTCGCTGCTGTCACCGGCGGTGGCGGAGGCGCGCGAAACGCTCCTCACGCTCTCCGCCCCCGTGCACCTCGGCCAGACCATCTGGCTTCTCGGCATGGCCGTGACGGGCTTCGTGCTGCTGGCGGCCGCCACCCCGCGGGCCCGGCTGCTCGCCCTCACCCCCTTGCTGGCGGGCGCGGCCGTCGCCCTGCTCCAGTTCCCGGCCGACCCCCGCGCCACGTACGTGGTCGACCGGGAGGCGGCAACCCTCGTGTGCGAGGGCCCGGTGTGCGTGACGACGGCCCAGCGGGCGCGGATGGAGGACCTGGAGGCTCCCGGCGCGGAGGCACTGCGCCTGCTGCGCGAGACACTGGGGGACCGGGCGCCGGTCGGCCTCCGCGAGACCACCGTCCCGCGGGCGCTCGGCGATACGCCGGAACGGTCGCGCGCGTACGTGCTCGTCGACTTCGACGACGCGGCGATCGGCGACGCCGAGGGCGAGGAACTGACCCGGGCCCTGGTCGGCCAGGGCATCGCCCCGCTGTGCCGCCCCCGCAGCGACACCGAGAGCGGCACGCTGGAGGAGGCCGTCGCCCAGAGCATCGCGGCCGCCTGGGTCCTCGGGGAGCTCCGGCCGCTCGAAGGCACCATGCACGACCCGAGCGAGCAGGCCGCCGTCGCCGACCCCGTGTGGAAGCAGTTCATGGCGCTTCCCAGGGCGGAGCAGCGACAGGGGATCACCGCCCTGCACGCCGCCGCCGTCTCCTGCTCGGGCGACCCGCTCGGCGCGCTGACCGGCGGGGCGTCCCGGTGAGATGGCTGACGCTGTACGCCCGCTCGCGACGGGCCCCCGCATCGCTCGCCGCGGTGCTGATCAGCGCGGTGGCCGTAGGGGCACTCGCCCGGATCGGCGGAGGCGGGCCCGTGGATCCGCGGCTGTCCACGCTCGCCCTCGCCGCGGGCGCGACGGCGCTCGCGGTCGGACTCGGCGGGCAGGACCTCGCGTTGGACCGCACGGCCGCGATCCGCTGGGTGCCGCGCAGGGCGGTGCACGTACTGCTCTGCGGGATGCTGATCGGCGCGGTGCTGCTGGCGGTGCAGACGATGGAAGGGCAGCCGGCCTCCACCGCGCTCGTCGTGCGCAACAGCGCGGGGCTGATGGGGCTGGTCGCCCTGGGAGCGGCCTGGTGCGGCGGTCCGTACGCGTGGATCCCGCCGTTCGCGTCGCTGTCGCTGTCCTTCGTCGTCCCGCCCGCCCCGGACCCGGCGACGCAGGTGCTGACCTGGATGCTGCTCCCGCCCGGCACGACGGCCGGCGTCTGGACGGCCCTCGTCCTGGCCGTCGCGGGCACCACGGCCTACGCCGTCGCGGGCCCGAGGCGCTAGCGAGCACCGGCGGGCGGGTCCGGGCGGGGTGTGGTGCCTGCCACAGCCCGGCCCGGGAACCCGGCCGGCCGCGGCCCCGACTCCTGGTGCGGAGCGCATGCAGGCACATGCTCGGAAGGGACCAGCGGATGAACCGCAGGAACGTGCTCCGTGCCCCGGTCGTGGTGGGCGGGGTAGCGGTACCGGTAGTCGCAGGTCAGCGGTGCAGGCGCCGGGTCCAGTCCTCGGGGACCCGGTCGGCCGGGCCGGGGGTCGGCTGGTCCGCCGGGCGGTCGCTGGGCGGGGTCAGCCGGGGTCCGGAGTCGTACAGGGCGTCGGTGTCGTAGTTCCAGAACCACTCCTCGCCCGGCTCGAAGCTCTGCACCAGCGGGTGGCCGGTGGACTTCCAGTGTGCGGTGGCGTGCTGGGCGGGGGAGGAGTCGCAGCAGCCGATGTGGCCGCACTGGGCGCAGCGCCGCAGGTGGAACCACCAGCCGCCGAGCTCGTCGCACTCGACGCAGCCGGTTCCGGTGGGCGGGGTGCTCGGGTCGATACCGTTCATGTCGGTCATGCGGGCTCCTCGGCGGTAGCGGTCGCGGCAATCTCGGATGCGGCGGTCTCGGTTGCGGCGGTCTCGTTCGCGGGGTCCGGGGCGGTCAGCGGCAGCAGCACCTGGAAGCGGGTGTCGCCCGGGGCGGACTCGACCTGGAGGCTGCCGTGGTGCTTGTTGACGATGATCCGCCAGGAGATGTCGAGGCCGAGTCCGGTGCCCTCGCCGACCGGCTTGGTGGTGAAGAAGGGGTCGAAGATGCGGCTGCGGATGTCCGCCGGGATGCCGGGTCCGGTGTCGCGGAACTCCACCATCAGACGGTCGCCCTCGCGCGCCGTGCGGACGGTCAGCGTGCCCTCGCCGCCCGTGCTCCCGATGGCGAAGACCGCGTTGTCGACGAGGTTGGTCCATACCTGGTTGAGCTCCGCGGGGTAGGCGGGCACGTCGGGCAGGGAGCGGTCGTAGTCCTTGACCACCCGCACCCGGGAGCCGATCTTGCCGGACAGCATCAGCAGAGTGCTGTCGAGGAGTTCGTGGACGTCGACGACCCGGTACGGGGCGCGGTCGAGCTGCGAGTACTGCTTGGCCGCGTCCACGAGGTGGGAGATGCGGGTGGTGGAATCGTCGATCTCATCCATCAACAGCTCGGTCTCGACCGTGTAGTTGAGCCAGCCGATGGCCGACGGCAGGATCTCCTCCGCCACGGCCGCCGCGACCTGGTCCAGCCAGTCCGTGTCCAGTCCGGCCTGCACGAAGACCGGCGCGATCCGCCAGCCCTCCGCGATGTCGTGGTCGTCGAGCCAGTCGGCGAGCTCGTCCTCCCGGTCGGAGGCCTCCAGGGGGCTGAGCGCCGTCGCCTTCGCGACGCGTTCGACGGTGCGCTCCTGCATCTCGATGAGGTCGGCGATCACCTCGCGCGAGTACTGGCCCTGCGAGATGTGGGCCAGCTTGTGCCGCATCTTGCCGACCCGTTCCCGCAGCGTCGCCGTGGCCCGGACGGCCGCGGCCGCCGGGTTGTTGAGCTCGTGGGTGAGACCGGCGGACAGCGATCCGAGCGCCAGCAGCCGCTCACGCTGCCCGATCGCCCGCTGGGTGTTCTTGGAGCCGAAGAACAGCCCTTCCAGCAGGTGCGCCGCCATCGGGAACCACTCCTGCATGATGTCCGCGAACGACTGCGCGGGCAGCACGAAGAACCGCGTCGGTTCGGTGACCCGCATCGAGTTGGTGTACGTCTGCGGCACCTGGTCGCCCAGGTACGCCTGCATGGCCCCCGCGTACACACCGCGCTGCGAGGTGCGGCTCACCTCGACGTCGTCGCCGCCGACCCGGCGGAACAGCACGACGGTGCCCTCGATCATCACGTAGAAGCAGGTGGCCGGGGAGCCCTCGGTGTACACGGGGCCGGCTTCGAACCGCTCCACCCGCCCCTCGGCGCACAACCGTCCGAGCTGCTCCGGGGTGAGCTTCTCGAACAGGAACAGCGAGCCGATCTCCTGCGGGCTGCACGGCATGACCTGTCCGCTCATGACTGCTCCAGATACCGGTGGACGAGCATCACGGCCATGGCCCCCTCGCCGACGGCGGACGCGACGCGCTTCGCGGACTGGGCGCGCGCGTCGCCCGCCACGAACACGCCGGGAATGTTGGTCTCCAGGTGGTAGGGCGGCCGGTCCAGCTCCCACTCGGCCGGCGGCCGACCGTCCGGGGTGAGGTCCGGTCCGGCCAGGATGAACCCGTGCTGGTCGCGCAGCACCGTACCGTCCAGCCAGTCGGTCAGCGGGGCGGCGCCGATGAACACGAACATCCACTGCGCGTCGACGAGTTCGGTGGCACCGCTGTCCACGTCCCGCAGCGTCAGCTGCTCCAGGTGGCCGTCGCCGTGCGCGGCCTCGACGACCGTCCGGGTGCGCACCGTGATGTTCGGCATCTCCTGGATCTGCTGGATCAGGTAGTACGACATCGACGCCGCCAGGGACTCCCCGCGCACCAGCAGCGTCACCGACTTGGCGCCCCGCGCCAGGTACATCGCCGCCTGCCCGGCCGAGTTGGCGCCGCCCACGATGTACACGTCCTGGCCCTGGCAGGAGGTCGCCTCGGTGAGGGAGGAGCCGTAGTACACCCCGCAGCCGGTCAGCTGGTCGCAGCCCGGCGCGTGGAGCTGCCGGTACGACACGCCGGTCGCCAGGATGACGCTGTGGGCGGCGATGGCCGAGCCGTCCGAGAAGTGGACGACGCGGGCCGCTCCGTTGACCTCCAGCCCCGTGACCTCGCGCGCCGTGAGGATCTCGGCGCCGAACCGGCCGGCCTGGCGGCGGGCGCGGTCCGTGAGCTGGGCGCCCGACACGCCGTCCGGGAAGCCGAGGTAGTTCTCGATGCGGGAGCTCTGGCCGGCCTGACCGCCGGTCGCCGACCGCTCGACCAGTACGGTACGCAGCCCCTCCGAGGCCCCGTACACCGCCGAGCCGAGGCCGGCCGGGCCGCCGCCGATGACCACGAGGTCGTAGAACTCGGCCGTCGGCGTCGTCGCGAGCCCCACGTGGGCTGCCAGCTCGGGCGCCTCCGGCTCGATCAGCGCGGTGCCCTCCGGCGTGATCACCAGGGGCAGCCGCTGCCCGTCCGCCCCGGCCGCCTCCAGCAGGCGCTGCCCCTCCGGCTCGTCGGAGGAGTACCAGCGGTACGGCACCTGGTTGCGGGCCAGGAACTCCCGTACGTCCGAGGAGCGCGCCGACCAGCGGTGCCCGACCACCTTGGTCGCGGGTACCGGCCGGTAGTCGCTGGTGCGCCAGGCCGTGAGCAGGTCGTCCAGGACCGGGTAGAGCTTCTCCTCCGGCGGGTCCCAGGGCTTGAGCAGGTAGTGGTCGAGGTCGACGACGTTGATGGCGTCGATGGCCGCGTTGGTATCGGCGTAGGCGGTCAGCAGCACGCGCCGCGCACCCGGGTACACCTGGAGGGCCTGTTCGAGGAACTCGATGCCGTTCATCTGCGGCATGCGGTAGTCGGCCAGGATCACGGCCACCAGGTCGCCCCGCAGCTTCAGCTCGCGCAACGCCTCCATCGCGGAGTCGCCGGACTCGGCGCGCACGATCCGGTACTCGGCGCCGTAGCGGCGCCGCAGGTCACGGGCGATGGCCCGGGAGACTCCCGGATCGTCGTCCACGGTCAGGATGACGGTCCGCGCTGCGTCGGCGGCCTGTGCCATACGTCGTCTCCACCCCGAGTGCTCTGGGCAGGCGGCACGGCGAGCCGCCCGCGCCGGTTCCCGCCCATCGTATGGTCGATCCTGCGGGACCGCTCCGGGACGCCGCGGCCGGTGCGCTCCCGGTACACACCCGGTCGCTCCTGGTCAGCAGCCTGCGGCGGCCCGCTCCGGGCTGCGCGGACGCCGGGGCGTGCCCGGCCACCGGCTCACGCGCCGGTGTCGACGATGCGGCCGTCGCGCAGCTCCACGACCCGGTCGGCGAGTTCGATCAGGTTCGGGTCGTGGGTGGCGACCAGGATGGTGACCGACTCGCTGCGCACCACGGCGCGCAGCAGCTCCATGACCGAGCGGCCGGTCTCCGAGTCCAGCTGGCCCGTGGGTTCGTCGGCGATGATCAGGTCGGGGTCGTTGGCCAGGGCGCGCGCCACCGCGACGCGCTGCTGCTGGCCGCCGGAGAGTTCGCCGGGGCGTTGCTCGGCGTGGTCCGCGAGCCCGACCAGGGCGAGCAGGGTCCGGGCCCGCTCCTCGCGGATCCTGGCGGGGACGCGGCGCAGCCGCATCGGCACGCCCACGTTCTCGGCGGCGGTGAGCACGGGTATCAGGCCGAAGGACTGGAAGACGAAGCCGATGCGGTCGCGGCGCAGGGCGAGCAGGCCCGGCTCGTCGAGGTCCGCCAGGTCGGTGCCGTCGAGGGTGATCCGGCCGCCGGTCGGGGTGTCGAGGCCGCCGACGAGGTTCAGCAGGGTGGTCTTTCCGGAGCCCGACCGGCCCCTGAGGGCAGTGAGTTCGCCGCGGCGGACCTCGAACGAGACGCCGCGCAGGGCGTGCACGGCCTGCGGCCCGCTGCCGAAACTGTGGTGCACGTCGTCCACCACCACGATCGGCGAGCCGTCGCCCTCCCGCACCGCCGTCGCGACCGTGGCCGGTTCCTGTTCCTGGTGGTCCCTCATCGCGTCTGTTCCCCCGTCGCGTTGTCCGTGTGGGGCGCCCGGCCCCTCGTCCCGCACACCCTGCCGTTGCAGCTTTCTGATCGCATTTGCGCATCTGCCGCACCAATCACGCAAGCCCCTTCCCTCGATCGACCATTTCTGAAAGCATCGTCCGCTATCCGGTACCGAGGGTCCGGACGGGGGAGGAATTCAAGACGTGCTCGGCTTCGTCGTGCGCCGACTGCGCGGGCGATGGCCGCTCGCGGTCGCCGTACTGCTCACCGTACTGATCACAGCGACCACGCTGACCGCCCTGACGGCGTTCACCCGAGGGGTGGGCGAGGAGGGGCTGCGCAGGGCCCTCACCGGCGCCGAACAGCCCCGGACCACCGTCGTGATCACCAGCGGCCGTCCCGCATCCTCCCGCGCCGAGGACGACAGGTCCGTACGGACCTTCGCGGACGAGGTGTTCGGACGGTTGCCGGTGGCCGCCGAGAGCGTGGCCCGCAGCCGGTCCTACGGGCTCCCCGGCGCCGCCGGCTCCGGCCGCGACGCCGACCTGACGGTGCTCGCCGCCCTGGGCCGGGACCACGTAGAACTGCTCGCCGGCCAGTGGCCCGGTCCGGTCGCCGCACCCACCGGTGCCGCCGCCCCCGCGGCCCCGACCCAGGTGGCCGTGCCGCGCGCGGCGCTGGCCCGGCTCGGCCTCGCAGAATCCGCACTGCCCGCTCCGGTCCGCCTCGACGACCGGTTCGGCGGGCCGCCGTTGACCGTGCTGGTCACCGGCGTGTACCGGGCCGCCGACCCCGACGCCGCGTACTGGCGGCTCGACCCGCTCGGCGGCCGCGAGGTCCAGGCCGACACCTTCGCCATCTACGGCCCGCTCCTGGTGGACGACAGCGCCTTCACCACGGGCGGCCTCCTGCAGAACCACCGCCTCACGCTGCTGACCCCGGACCTGCGCACGGTCAGCGGCTCCGAGGCCGAAGCCGTCCGCGCCGCGACCGAACCCGCCGGCGCCGCCCTCGAACACGCGAGCTCCCTGCGGACCGCCACCGAACTGCCGAAACTGCTGGCCGAGCTGCGGGCCGGCACGGTCGTCGCCCGCTCCACCCTCCTGATGGGCGCGCTCCAACTCGCCGTCCTGTCCACCGCCGCCCTGCTGCTCGTCGCCCACATCCTGACCGTCCGGCAGGAACCGGAGCGGGTGCTTCTCACCGCGCGCGGAGCCTCCCGCCGCCGTCTCGGCGCGCTGACCGCGGCCGAGTCACTGCTGCTCGCCCTGCCCGCAGCCGTCCTGGCCCCGCTGCTCACACCGCCCCTGCTCCGGCTGTTCGGCCGGTTCGGCCCGCTCGGGCGGGTACACCTGGAGATACCGGACACCTGGCTGGTCTGGCCGGTCGCCGCCGGCTGCGCCCTGGCCTGCGTCCTGCTGACCACGCTGCCCTCCGTCCTGCGCGGTGCCTCCGCCGCCGTACTGCGCCGCGTGGGCAGCCGGCAGGCCCTGGTGACCGGCGCCGCCCGGTCCGGCGTCGACCTGGCCGTCGTCGTCCTCGCCGTCCTCGGCTACCAGCAGCTGGCGCAGTACGGCGGTACGGACGCCCCCGCCCCCGACTCCTCCGGGCTCGGCATCGACCCGGTCCTGGTGGCCGCCCCGGCGCTGGCCCTCTGCGCGGGCACCCTGCTCGTCCTGCGGCTGCTGCCGTTCGCCGCGCGCGCCGGAGGACGGCTGGCGGCGCGTGGTCGGAGCCTGGCGCCGGCCCTGTTCGGCTGGCAGCTCGCCCGACGACCCGGCCGGGCCACCGGGCCCGTGCTGCTGCTCGTACTCGCCGTCTCCAGCGGGATCCTGGCCCTCGGCCAGCACGCCGCCTGGTCCGCCTCCCAGCGCGACCAGGCCGACTTCGCGACCGCGGGCGGCCTGCGGATCTCCGGCAGCAGCATGTCCCCGATGGGGCAGGGCGGCCGCTACGCCGCCCTGCCCGGCGGCGACCGCCTCGTCCCGGTGGTCCGCCGCGAGCAGAAGCTGCCCGACGGCCACCCCGCCGACATCGTCGCGCTGGACGCCGCCAAGGTGGGCGAACGGGTCCCGCTGCGCGCGGACCTGCGCGACGGGCGCACGATGCGCGAGCTCTTCGCACCGCTCGCCGCAGGAACGGACCCGGCCCCCGCCGGCCCCGGCATCGCCCTGCCCGGCTCTCCGCGCCGCATCGACCTCGCCGTGTCCGTACGGTCCTCCGGCATCAGCTGGGCGGCCGTGAGCCTGCTGCTGCGCGACCGCTTCGGAGCCACCTACGGAACGGCCTCGGTCACCCTGCCCGCAGGCGGCGACGCCACCCTGCCCTTCCTCCTGGACGCGCTGACCGGCGCCCCGGTCGGATCCGCCGCCACCCCGCTGACCCTGGCGGGGATACGCCTCTCGTACGCCGGGGACGGCGACCATCCGGGCGACGGCAGCCAACTGACCGTGCGCGGGATCGCCGTCTCCGACACCGCCGAGGGGGCCGCCGCGAGCGTCCCCGCACCCGCGGCCACCGGCGGCTGGCGCTCCTCGCCCCTGCAGGGAGCGGGCTCCCCGCGCGCCCCCGAGCCGACCCCGGTCCCGGACGGTTCCACCGAGCTGGTGCGGCTGCGCTACTGGGGCGGCTTCGGCACCCTGCAGGGCGTGAACACCGTGCTGTTCCCGGCGCCGGCCGCACCGCCCGCCCAGGCCGTCCCGGCCGTCGCCACCACCCGCTACCTGCGGTCCCTGGGCGCCTCCGTGGGCGATACGGTCCCCGTCACGCTGGACGGCGCCAGCGTCCCGATGCGGATCACCGCCTCCGTGGACTCCCTCCCCGTGGCAGGCCGGTCGGCGCTCGCGGTCGACCTGCACGTACTCGGCCGGTTCCTGCTGGAGTCCACCGGCCGGCAGCCCGCCTCGCCCACCGAATGGTGGCTGCCCGCAGCCTCGGCCGCCGATCCGGTACCGGCCCGCGCGGCCGCCGAGTTGCGCGCAGGCGCCCGCATCGAGCGCGTCCAACTGCGGGAGGAGATCACCGAGCGGCTGCTCGACGACCCGCTGAGCGCCGGCCCGCAGAGCGCGCTGGCCGCCCTCGCCGCCGCCTGCGCGGTCCTGGCGGCCATCGGCTTCGCGACCTCCACCGCTGCCGAACGGCGGGTGCGCGGCCGGGAGTTCTCGGTCCTGCTCGCCCTCGGCACCCCGCGCCGCTCGCTCGCCCTGGCGTCCGCCGCCGAGGGCGGGGTGCTGATCGCCATCGGGACCGCGGTCGGGACCGGGCTGGGGATCGCCCTCATCCACCTGATGGCGCCCCTGGTCGTGCTCACACCCGCCGCGGGGCGGCCCTTCCCGCCCGTACATGTGGACATGCCGTTCTGGCAGACCGTACTGACGGTCGCCGCCATCGCAGCCGTTCCCCTGCTGCCGGCCGCGCTCAGCGGCCCCCGGGGCCGCGACATCGCCGCCCGGCTGCGTCCCGTGGAGGAGATGTGACCACCCCGCCGTCCGCCACCCCGCCGTCCGCCACCCCGCCGTCGTCGAGCGCCGCGACGTCGTCGGCCGCCGCACCGCGGCCCGCGCCCTGGGTCCGGACCCGGCTTCGGGCGGCGCCGCTGGGCACCTTGCTCGGCGCCGCGCTGGCCTTCGCGGCCGTGCTGCTGGCCGCCGCGCTGCCGCGGGCCCAGGACCGGGGCGCCGATCAGGCCCTGCGGTCCTTCCTGGAGCACAGCGGATCGACGAAGACCAGCCTGCAGGTGACCGCGCCCGCCCCGGAGACCGGGCAGAGCGCCCAGGCCCTGGACGCCACGCTGGAGAAACTCCTCGCCCCCACGGGGTCCACCTTCCGCGTGGACCCCGACGAGACGGTCCACGGCACGCGCACCACCAAGCGGCAGCCGCTGCTGAACCCGGAACTGTCCCGCCCGTCCGGGAACCCGCCCGCGATGAACCTCCTGCACGTCCGCCAGGCGGAGTCGCACGTCAAGCTGGCGGAGGGCCGCTGGCCGAGCAGCACACCCACCGCCCCGCCCCAGGGCGCCCCCGGGGAGATGGCGCCCCTGCAGGTCGTCCTGTCGCAGAAGGCAGCCGCGACCCTCGGCGCCCGCGTCGGATCCGTCCTGAAGAGCGCCACCCGCGTCGACGGCACTCCCTCCGTCGAGGTCGTCGGCCTCTTCGCGGTCCTCGACGAGACCGACGACTTCTGGGTGGACAACCTGGGATGCCTCGCCCGCGCCTGCGAGCACTACGACGGGGAGAACCTCTCCTGGCACGCCGACGCCCTGGTCGGGACCGGGGACCTCGACCGGATGGCCACCTGGAGCCGCACCGCCGAGGACTTCTGGCGGCTGCCGGTGGACGTCGGCCGGCTGCGGGCCGACCGGCTCGACGCCACGCGGGAGGAGGTGGCCTCGTACATCGCCGGGCCCACCGCCGCCGCCCTCGCCCGGGAGACCGGCCGCGCCCGGCTGCACACCACCTCGTGGCTGCCCGAGCTGTTCGAACAGGCCCGCGTCCGCACCCAGGCCGCCGCGCCGCTCGCCGCGATCGGACCCGCCGGGGTCGGCGGCGTCGCCTTCGTCGTCCTGTGCCTGGCCGGCGCACTCGCCGCCGACCGCCGTGACGCCGAACTGCGGCTGCTGCTGGCCCGCGGCGGCTCGCGCGCCGCCATCGTCGGCCGGCTCCTCGGCGAGGGCGCCGTCACCGTGCTCCCGGCGGCCGCGGCCGCGGCCGCACTGGCCGTCCTGCTGCTGCCCACACCCCGGCTCGCACCCGCCCTGCTCTCGGCCGCGGCCGTCGCCCTGCTCGCCCTGCTCGCCTTTCCCGTGCGGGCGGCCGTACTGCTGTCACCGGCCCGCCCGGCCGGGCGGTGGCGCAGGCCCGTCGCCGAACTGCTCGTCCTCGTCGCCACCGCCGCCGCCGTACTGGAAGTCCGCCGCCGCGGGGTGGCCCCACCCGGCAGCGACCTCGACCCGCTGCTGATCGCGGCTCCGCTGCTGCTCGCCCTGTGCGGCGGGCTGCTGCTGGCCCGGCTCCAGCCGGTGGTGACCGGCTGGCTCGCCCGGGCGGCCGGCCGCCGCTCCGGACTGGTCGGCTTCCTGGGACTCGCCCGGGCCGCCCGCGGCCCGGCGTCCACCGGCACCGGGGCCCGCGGCCGCACCGGCCCCTCCGTCCTGCCGATGGTCGCGCTGCTCCTCGCCATCACCACCGGGGGATTCGGCGCCGCCGTCCTGGAGTCGGTGGACTCCTCCCGGCTGGGAGTGGCCCGGCTGAACGTCGGGGGCGACGCGGCGATCTCCGCCTACGGGAAGTCCCCGCTCCCGCAGGGGCTGGCCAAGGCCGCGGGCGAGCTGCCGGGCGTACGGACCTCCGTACCACTGTGGATCGACCACGACTCGTCGGTCCTCGGTACCACCCAGCGTTCCAGCCAGGTCACCGTCGTCGTCGCCGAACCGGCGGCGTACGCGGAGCTGTCCCGGGTCCTCGGCTGCGGTTCCTTCGACCCCGCCCTGCTGGCCACGCCTGGCACACAGCCCGCCGACGCCCCGGTGCCCGCCCTGTTCAGCGCGGGCCTGGCCGGGCAGGCCGCGCAGGGCGGCACGTACACGGTGCTGCCCGGCGAGGGCGGCCAGCTACGGGCACGGGTCGTGGGCGTGATCGAATGCACCCCGGCCCGTCCGGCCCGGGACGCCGCGACCGTGGTCCTGCCGGCGGGCGCCGCGACGACGGCCCTCATGGGCGGCGCCGACCACCCCAACCGGTGGTTCGGCCTCGGCCCCGTCGACGGGGACCGGCTGCGCGCGCTGGTCCGGTCCAGGCTCCCCGCGCCGTCCGCGACTCCCTCCCCGGCCCCGGCGCCGATCCCGGGTTCCGGTTCCGCCGCGGGCCCGGCCCCGGTCCCGGCCGACGAGGTGTACCCCGTCAGCACCAGCGCCGAGGCCGTCACCGAGCTCGGAGCCGATCCGCTCCAGCGCTCGGCACAACGCCTCTTCTGGGCCGCCGTGGCCGGGGCGGCGGGCTTCGCTCTGCTGGCCGTACTCCTGACGCTGATGCGGACCGTGCCGGAACGCGCGGCGCTGCTGGCCCGGCTGCGCACCATGGGGCTGCGCCGCAGGCAGGGCGTCGCGCTGATCCTCGCCGAAACCCTGCCGCAGACCCTGGCCGCGACGCTGGGCGGAGCCCTGGTGGCGGCGGCCGCGGTGGCCCTGCTGGGCCCCGCGATGGACCTGTCCACGCTGGTCGGCGCGCAGGTGCCGAACGGAGTACGGCTCACGGCGGGGCCCGTACTGACCCAGGCCCTGGGCCTGGCCGCCCTAGTCGCCGCGGCCGTGTTCGTCGAGGCGGCGACATCCGGGCGACGGCAGATCACCACCGAGTTGAGAGCGGGAGACCAGCGTTGAACACCGACCAGCCGACGTACGAGGAGCTCCGCCGCCGGGCGACGGCGGCCGCGGAGCCCCGCACCCCGGCGGCGGACGCCGCGATCGCCTGCGACCGCCTGGTCCGCATCTTCAGCCAGGACGGCATCGAGGTGCAGGCCCTCCAGGGGCTGGAGCTGACGGTCGACCAGGGCGACCTGATGGCCCTCGTCGGCGCCTCCGGCAGCGGCAAGTCCACCCTGCTGAACATCCTGGCGGGCCTGGACGTCCCGACGGCGGGCAGCGCCGCGGTCGCCGGCTACGACCTGCTGGAACTGTCGGCGCGGGACCGGCTCCGCTACCGGCGCGAGGCGGTCGGCTTCGTCTTCCAGCAGACGGCCCGCAACCTGCTGCCCTTCCTGACGGCCGCCCAGAACGTCGCCCTGCCGATGCAGTTGAAGGGCGACAGCCCCCGCCGCGGCGCGGGCGCCCGCCGGGCCGCCCGGGTCGCGGAGATCCTGGAGGCCCTCGGGATAGGCGACCTGGCGCACCGGCGCCCGGCGGAACTGTCCGGCGGCCAGCAGCAGCGCGTCGCGATCGCCGTGGCGATGGCGAACGACCCCAAGGTGCTGCTCGCCGACGAACCCACCGGCGAACTGGACTCGGAGACGGCCGGGGCGGTCTTCGAGACCTTCCGCACGGTGAACAAGGAACTCGGCGTGACCGTGGTCATCGTGACGCACGACCCGATGGTGGCGGGCGAGGTCCGCCGCACCGTCGCGATCCGCGACGGCCGCACCAGCAGCGAGGTCCTGCGCCGGCTCGTCACCGACGAGCACGGCGAGGAATCGATCAGCGAACGCGAGTACGTCGTCCTGGACCGCTCGGGGCGCGTCCAGCTCCCGCCGAAGTTCCTGGAGGCGCTGGGCATGGAGCACCGCGTGGCGGTGGACCTGGCCCCCGACCACATCGAACTGCGCCCGGACCGGAGCTAGGTTCTGTCGTCAAAGTGATCATGGAGTGGTGGTACGCCGCCATGAACCGTCCGACGCTGAGTGGGAACTCGTGCAGCCGTTGCTGCCCCGGCCTGCGCCGGGGCGACCACGGCTGGACGACCGGACAGTCCTCAACGGGATCGTGTGGAAGTTCCGGACCGGGGTGGCGTGGCGGGACGGGCTGAGCGATACGGGCCGTGGGCCAGCCTCCATACCCGTTTCCGCAGGTGGGCAGCGGACGGGGCTTTTTGACCGGATGCTCCGGGCCGCGCAGGCGCGGGCGGATGCCGCGGGAGACATTGAGTGGCTGGTGTCGGTCGACTCCACCGTCGTCCGCGCCCACCAGCACGCGGCCGGAGTCCGAAAAGGGGGCTCCGCAACCCGGCGCTCGGACGGTCCCGCGGCGGTCTGACCAGCAAGATCCACTTGGCGTGCGACGGAGCTGGCCGAGCCGTCGATGGCGCGCATCCGTGGCCGGTTGATGGCACCCGGCGCCCGCCCGACACCACCGGTCCGTGCCCGGTGCCATGGTTCGTCTCGACGTTCTTCTGGTACCGCTTGGTCACGGTGGTCCCCTATCAACGGGTTGTCCGGGAAGACACCGAGGCGTACGCAGGGCAGGTTTCAGGTAGGGGACCACCACCTCAACCTCTACGAGTCCCAGGACCACCTCAAGACTGCCTCCATAGAGGTTTGATCACCTTGGATGTGGCCGCTTCCCCTGTTGCTGCTGTGGCGTGGTGGACCGGCCTGCCTTTTACTTGTAGACATACAGAGAGTGGCCAGCGCTAGGCCTGGGCACCAGAGGGCGCATCCGATAGGCCAACCCGAGCGCCCACTCACCCCACGGGTGTTCCGATCCCGCACCTCATCTATCAGATGCGTCAGCTCCGCGAGCACGTCGGCCCTTCCGGCTACCACCAGATGGCCCAGGTCGCGCATTACCGCGGAAGGTGAGCTTATGCTCAAGCTTCGAACATGGGGCACGGCCGTGCTCGTGCTATTGGCAGTCTCCCTGGCCCCCGTTTCAGGCCGTACGCTGGCCGCTACTTCAGACGCGAACCTGTCCACGGCGGTCTATCTGTCTGATGGCTCTCGGTTCCCGGGGTGGTCGCAGTGGAGCGACCG
>NZ_BMVL01000006.1 GCF_014650695.1 Streptomyces avidinii
TCGCCGCCACCCTCTGCTGCTACAAACGGCTTCTCCGCCTCACCACATAGGACACGGTCTAAGAAGCCACGCCTCATCGGGCTCGTCCCGCTTCCGCCGCCCACGACCGAATCCGCCGGTACCAGGATCCCGATCCGCCTCCACGGGGCGGGCGCGGGACGGCCACAGGCCCTCCCACCTCGGCCCCGGCACCACCACCGCCACACGCCGGCCCTCAACACGCTCTCCAACAGGGGCCACACGGCGAGAGCCGCCCTGCACGCTTCGACCGCTACGACACGGGATGTGGGAGCCGCGGGCCGAAATGCCCACTGCTCAGGCGACCTCCCGGCGCTGGGGCGCCTTACGCATCTTCACCCCGACGACAACGAGCGCCAGCCCCACAGCGACGACGCCGAGGTATGCCGTGGACGGAAGGTCGACAACCTTGTGCATCCAACCCCACTCCGTACCGAACAAGGCCTGCGAAACGAAACTGACAAACCCCTGAGCCCCTACGACGTAGCCGATGCTCTCGACGGTGTACCCGATGATTACTCGCACGGATCAACCCTGTCCCAGCGGCACGGCAGAATCCTCCTCCACAGGGCCGAAAGCGCAGTACTCCAAAAGATGCAGTCCCGTGCAGAGAACACCGGCATCCGCTGAAGACCCCGACGAAACGACCGCACCACTGTCGTGACCGTGCGTCCCGAGCCGGGCGGTGCCCGAGGTAAATACATCGACAGCGCCCCTCAGTACCCGGCAAAGTGGCCGCCCGTGACGAGCAGTGAGCGTTTTCAGCGTGGCCACTGCTCGGGTGACGCCGGTGAGGTCGAGGTAAGGGCCGCAACACACAAGGCCCCCGTGCCGTTGCGGGAGGTGTTCGAAGTCTCAACCCACCAGCACAGGAGCCCTGTTGGTTCCCTGTCCTGCCGCACTCAACCTCCCTCACGCTCTGGTCGAGTGGGTCACGATGCTCGTCGTCACGCGCGAGGGTGACCGGCGGTGCAAGCTCCCGCCGCACCATCGTGCGCTCATCGCTCTGGTGTACCTGCGCCGCCACGACGCCCTCGCCCGCATCGCGGCCGGGCTCGGGATATCCGTCGGCACCGCCGCCCACGCATACGTCGCCGCCGTCACCGGCCTGCTCGCCGATCTCGCTCCCGGCCTGCTCAAGACGCTGCGCGAGCACGATCCGGACTTCGTCCTGCTGAACGGGACCCTCACCGAGTGAGACCGCGTCGGCGACAGCCGAGCCGACTATTCCACCAAGCAGCGCCGGCACGGCGTGAACATCCAGGTCGTCACCGATCCCGTCGGCGAAGTGCTGTGGATCTCGCCCGCACTGCCGGGCCGCACCCACGACCTGACCGCAGCCCGCACCCACCGCATCATCCGGATCTGCGAGCGCCAGGGTGTCCCGATCCTCACCGACCGCGCCTACCACGGCGCCGGCCCATGGGTCACCACCGGACTCAAACGCCCACCCAGCGGTGAACTCACCCCCACCCAGCGCACCGTCAACCGTGCCCTCGCCCAGGCCAGAGCTCCCGTCGAGCGCGGCATGGCGCGGCTGAAGTCCTGGCAGATCGTCCGCAGAGCCCGCATCAGCCCGAACCGCATGACAGTCATCACCAAGGCCGTCCTCACCCTGGATAGGCGATGCTGAAACACTCAGTATCCGGACTTGTCCGCCTCTGTCCGTGCAGGCGTCCGCCCCCGGTGTCCGAACTCTCTCCCGAACCACCGGCGGACGACTGCGGACCCCCGTGTCCCGACCCTCCCATCAGCACAGGCACTCACCTCGCGGGCGCGCCCCCACGCGCGTCCGCCCCTGCCCGGACACCCAGGCGGGCACGTCCGGTGGCGTGTTGCCCAAGTGCGCACAGGGGCAAAGAAGGACCCCCTCTGCCAACTCGGCAGAGGGGGCCATGATGCTACTTCTGCGGCGGCTCCTGCCGGCGGCATTGCCACCGCTTCCAGGCGATAGCGACGCCGGCTCCTATTGCGCTGCCGAGGATCTGCGATGGCACGTTCGTGAGGAGCCCTTCGAGGGCGAGGTTCAGCAACTCGTACATGTCAACTTCCCCCAAGTCGTGGTGACTTGCTCTGTGAGACCAGGGTGCACGAGGCTGTGACCTGCTAGGACGCATGGAGACGGACAGCTACGGATTCCCACGAACCCGAACGTAGTACGAAGCAATCCGACGGCTGCGTACGAGGTGAGATGCTGGTGGACGGTTCTGGACGGTTCTGGACGCAGGGGGCATGCTATGGGGAAGCCGGGTCTGTTCAAGAGGCCGGAGTTGCCAGAGGGGTCGCTGAAGGCTCTGAACGATGCGCTGCACACACTCCACCTCTGGGCGGGGCGGCCGTCTCTGAGTGTGATGCTCCAGGCCATGGATGCGTCGACACGGGCCTCGCGAAGCACACTCCATGCCGCGTTCACCAGCCCGGTACTGCCGAGCCGGGACGTCTTGGACTCGCTTGTTGAGGTCTTGGGTGCGCGTGCCCGCAGAACCACTCCAGAGGAGCAGATCGATCGATTCGATGCCCTGTGGCAGGCGGCGGCGGTGGACGAAATCGCCGAACTCGTCGCAGACGTGCCGTCGCTCCCCGTGGAGCTTCAGGAGTCCGTAGCGGAGGCTGTGCGGGGCGGGCTTGAGTATTGGAAGTTGCCAGGAATGTTGCCTGAGGAGCTCATCGTGCCCACACAACCCACCGTGCGGCCTGAGCATGGAAGTGAGTCGCGCGACCTCCGAAATCACCTTTGGGCATCGAGCCCCGACACCGTCGCTGACGTTCTCGTCCTCTTGAGGAACATTCGGGCGAGCGAGCAGGACGAGCCGCGAACGGGTGGGGAATTGGTGCTGGCCAAACTGATGCTGGATCAGGGCCTCTTGAAGGACTTCTCCGGGATCATGGAGAACTTCCGAGACCAGCGCGAGTCTCTCGCCACGATCCGCTTGGATCCCTCCGCCGTCGGGGGTGCGGAGACCGTAGACCAAGACGATCAGGCTCTCCATGCATACCACGTCTCGCCATGGGAGCGCGATGTTATGCCCCCAGGCCAAGCCGGCCACGGAGGACATCCGCTCGCTTGATGCCCAGGGCCCCTCCATCGCAGATCCCGATGATGCAATGCGTGCGGGCGGCGGTCAGCTCGTGGGCCCGGCTCGGGAGTTCCAGTGAGACCCGCAACACGTGCCCGCCCGGGTCGGTGACGACCTGGACGCTCACGCCGTGCCGGCGGTGCTTGACTGAGTAGTCGGCGCGGCTGTCGCCGACGCGGTCACGCTCAGCGCGGGTCCCCTGCAGCAGCACAAACTTCGGTTCGCTCTCGCGTAAAAACCTTCAGCAGACCCGGCGCCTGGGCGGCAAGGAGGTCGACCACGGCTGTTGTACTCGCGGGCAGCTCCCACCGAGATACCCAACCCCCGCCGAGATCCATACGAGGATGTCGTGCGTGTGCGGATACGCCAGGGCAACCAACGCACGCTGGTGCGGGGGGCAACGGCGGTCGCCTTCGCGGGTGACGATGAGTATCGTGACCCGCTCGACGAGGGCGTGCGGCAGGTTAGTGCGGCAGGAAATGAGAGCAACAGGGCTCCTGTGCCGGTGGGTTGAGACTTCGAACACCTCCCTCAACGGCACGGGAGCCGCTGGTGTTGCGGCCCTCCCGCCCGGCCAGAGACGTCACCCGATGGGTGGCCTGCCTGAAAGGGCTCAGTGAGCTGTGGACCCGTGCGACCGCCGAGCGCTACGACGCCGAGGAGACCGAGTCGTCCTCGGCCGCCGTTCTCGGACCGACTCTCGCCTTCCTCGCCGAGCTCGCCGGGGACGGCCGGGCGCTGGAGTTCGCCATCGGGACCGGACGAGTGGGCGTCCCGCTCCGGGAACGCGGCGTGCCGGTAGTGGGCATCGAGCTGTCCGAGCACATGGCAGCGGTGCTGCGGCGCAAGATCGACGGGGACACGCTCCCGGTGGTCATCGGGGACATGGCCACCACGGTCGTTCCCGGCGGGTTCACCCTGGTCTATCTCGTCCACAACACCATCACGAACCTGCTCACGCAGGACGAGCAGGTCGACTGCTTCCGCAACGCCGCACGTCATCTGGAACCCGGCGGCCGATTCGTGATCGAGCTGGGCGTGCCGCCGCTGCGGTTCCTGCCGCCCGGCCGGGTCGCCGTGCCGTTCGATGTCTCTGAGCAGCATCTCGGCTTCGACACCTTCGACCTCGTCGAGCAGATCCTCGTCTCGCACCACTTCACCCGCGACGGCGACGACGGCGACTATCGCCGTGACAACTCCCGGCACCGCTACGCCTGGCCGGCAGAGCTCGATCTGATGGCACGGATCGCCGGGCTCGAGAGGGAACGTCGCGTCGCGGACTGGGACGGGTCGCCGTTCACCCAGGACTCCACGAAGCACATCTCCGTGTGGCGCAAGCCAGCCTGAGGTCGGCCACCGGGCCGTCAAGCCAAGCCGTGCCTGTCTTGCACCTCCTGGTTCCGCGTCGCCCGCCCCCATGTCGTACGCGAGGCCGGCGCCGGGCCGCGGCCGGGGCCGGCCCGGAGGCAACGGGGGCATACCGGCACGAAGCCCGGGGGGCATCGGTCGCGGCCGTCGCTGCGGGGCGGGGTGGGGGTAGCGCCCGCGCCGAGGACTCGTAGGATGATCGCTCGATCGTTGCATTCGCAGATTGTTACGGGGGCTCGGGTGAGCATGACGTCCTTCGACGCGGAGTGGGCAGGCCTCAAACAGGGCACCGCGGCCGGTACTGAGATGCGGCTGGCGAGTGCCGCACCCGACTCCGGTGGCGGTGGCGGTGGTGAGGACCTCAAGTCCGACATGGCGGTCTGGAAGAAGGGCAGCGAGGACGTCGGCGAGCTGGTGACCGCCATCAAGAAGGCGCTCACCGACTTCGAGACCGGCCAGAAGGGCGCCGCCGTCACCGGTGTGGAAAGCGCCACCGCCCAGGCCGAGCTGTACACGTCGTGGAAGACGTACCTCGACTCTCTCGTCGGCAAATGCACCACTTTGCAGGGGCCGATGATCTCGGCAGGCAAGGGGCAGGTCGCCAACGACGAAACCATGCGCGGTGAGTTCGCGCGCATGAGCGACACGTACAAGGACACGCCCGCCACCGGCGGCAACAACGGGGGCCGGTGAGAGCAGGCATGGACTACGCAACGCTGAAAGCACTCAAGCCCTCCGAGTTCACCGAGGCGGCCGACGGATACCAGTCGGTCAGCGCGATGGCCGACCACGCCTACGGCAGCGCCGAGGGCCAGATCACCGCCCGGCTGCGTACCGGGCTCAGCGGGGCAGCGGTGAACGAGGCCCTGGTCCAACTTCGGGGACTGGCCCAGAACTTCCACTACACGCAGGTCGAGTGCGGGCTCGCCGCGACCTCCCTCAACGCGCTCGCCGCCTCCTTCACCGAGGCGAAACGGAAACTGGACGCGGCCGTCAGCGATGCCGAGGCCCAGAAATTCTCCGTCGGCGCCGACGGCTCCGTCAGCTATCCGCCCGGCGGCACCGAGAAGGACGGCAAACTCCCCGACGGCGGCACGGTCACCGGCAGCGCCAAGGGCAAACCGTCCGGGAACGTCATCGACCCCACCAAGGACGCCAACGACCTCTCCGCCGCCCTGGAACGCCAGGCCGCGAACATCCACCCCAACCCGAACTTCGGGAAGGCCGTCGAGATAGCCAACCGGATCGCCCAGGCGGTCGCCGAGGCCACCGAAGCCGACACCCAGTGGGCGCCCCGCCTGCGCAAGCTCAAGGCCGACGACGACCTGACCGTCTCCGACTCCGACTGGGCCGACGTCCAGGCCGACACCGGCGAGGTGCGTGCGGGAGCCAAGGACTACCTCGATCACATCAAGCCCCCGCCGCCCAAGGGCAGCGACCCCAAGGCGAACGCCGACTGGTGGAAGGGCCTGTCCCCCGACGAGCAGTCGGCGTACCTGTCGCTGAACGGGGCGCAGGTCGGCGCGATGGACGGGCTGCCCTCCGTGGTCCGTGACGAGGCCAACCGCACCGTGCTGGCCGAGAAGCACGGCGAGTTCCAGCTACGGCTGAACGCGATACCCCCGCAGCCGCAGAAGTACGTTCCCTCCGGGCGGGACTACCCGGCGGTGGTCCTCAACCCCGCCTGGTCGGAATGGGACAAGAAGTACGCCAAGGACAAGGAATTCCTCGACAAGAACCTCAAGGGCATGAACGCCATCCAGGACCGGTTCAACGCGACCGGCAAGGAAGGCCTGCCCGAGGCCTACCTCCTCGGCTTCGACACCGGCGGCGGCGGCCGGGCCATCGTCGCCAACGGCAACCCCGACTCCGCCGACCACACCGCGGTCTTCGTCCCCGGCACTTACACCGACATCACCAAGTCCGAGGACTACATCCACCACATGAGCGAACTGTGGAAGGAGACCCACGCCAAGGCCCCCGGCCAGGACGTGTCCACCATCACCTGGATCGGATACGACGCCCCGCAGAGCATCGTCCCCGAAGCGATGAAGAAGCACTATGCAGAGACCGCCGCCCCTGACCTCAACCGCTTCATGCAGGGCCTGGAGAACCTCCAGGGCGGCGACGAGAAGAGCCACACCACGATCATCGGCCACAGCTACGGCAGCACCGTCCTGGGCGCCGCCTCCAACGCCGGCGACCTGCGCGCCGACGACATGATCGCGGTCGGCAGCCCCGGCATGCTCGTCGAACACGCCAAAGACCTCGACGCGGGCGAGGGCCACGTATGGTCCCAGGCCGCCTCCACCCTCGACGACCAGGTGCCCCTCGGCGGGAAGGTCGCTGGTCTCGGCGGCCCCACCGACTGGTGGGAGGACATGCTGCCGTTCGGCACAGTATGGGGATCGAACGTACCCTCCGACGAAGCCTTCGGAGCGAATATCATGGCAAACGACGCCGACAGCCACACCGACTACTGGAGAGACCACTCCTTGAGCATCGAAAACCAGGCGAACGTGGTCGCCGGCCGCTACGACAAGGTCCAGCGTGGCTGAGATCAGGGCAACCGGCCGCACCCGCCGAACCACCAAAACGATCAGGGCCACCGCACTCGCCGTCGCCCTCACCGGCCTGCTGTCCACACTGTCTGTGGGGTGTTCGAACGTGAAAGAACTCAACTACACACCGGCACGGATGGACCCCGAGCCGGCCCGCACCAAGACCAAGCAGGTCTCCAGCAGCCTTCTCGAAATGACCGGCGTCAAGGGCAAGGTGACCGAACCCGGCCCGAGCGTCACCCGCTGCCGCGAATACGGCGACGATCTGTTCTCCATGTCACACCCCTGGTCGGTCTACGAAATCACCGACGAACAAGTCGACACCGGCATCACCAACCTGCGCAAAGCGCTCAACGAAAACGGCTGGAAGATCACCAAGGACGGCAAGGCCAAGAGCCAGGCACAGGATCCCGAGATCTATGCCGAAAACGATGCCGAGCAATTCGCCCTCCACGTCACCGGCAGCAAGAAGTCTGCCACCGGCAACCCCATGATCCTCTTCAAAGTCGTCTCGAAGTGCTTCAAAGCGGAGTCCGCGAAGTCCCTCGACGGCGAATACTGAAACGGCGCGGTCCGCCGGATCCATTCCGACGGGTGCTTCGAACGAGCCGGGCAGGGTCCGGATCGCGATCGGCCGGTGATGGTGCACCGCGTCGGCCACGGGGAGGAGGATTGCGGGTTCCGGGGCTGCGGCCGCCCTGCCGGGCGGCTCCGTGAAGGCGAGCGAGCCGAGCACCGTCGAGTCTGTGGCGCAGCCGCTCGGGCAGCACACGCCGGACCTTGGCCGCCGCCGTCTCACTCGCCGTGTCCGTGGTCGCCGTCAGGCCCGATCGCCGACCGGTGACCAGGCCGAGCAGCACGGCGAGTGCTTCGTCGTCTTTCCTGGACGACTTCGTCAACGAGCCCACCACTATGCCCCGGGGCAACCGGTCACGCCGGCCGCCGGAGTGAGTGCTTCGGGTCAGTAGCCGTCCGCGGCCTGCCGGCTCGCTTCCTGCCAGGACACGAGTTCCTGCAGGTCCGGGAAGAAGGCTGCCGCCTCGTCCGGCTCCAGGACCGCTTGGAGTTCGAGACGGCCGGGGACGCGTGGCAGGAACCGTACGGCCTTGTAGTGGTGGCGCATGACCGGTGGGTCCAGGACGAGGCGGCGTACGCCGTCGGCCGTGGGAATGCGGTCAGGGGTGGTTGCGCTCCAGATCCACCGCCCCGAGGGTTCGGAGAAGTTGAAGCACTCCAGCGTGCCGGGCAGCTCGTCCGGCCGGTGCATGTCGATCGGGGCGTCGGTGCTCAGCGCGACGGCTACGGGGCTCGGGGCGTCGCCGGGAAGGTGCCCGCCACCGATGAGGAGTGCGCCCAGGAGGGTCTGGAGCTGGTAGTTGTCGGCTATCCCGCCCATCCGCAGCCGGAAGGCCCGCCCCGAGGCACGATCCAGAACCAGCAATGGCTCGTCGTCGAGGAGCAGGAGGGCGCGCTGGGCACACTGCAGATCCCCGATGTGCGGTTCCAGGCGCCGGGTCAGCTCCACCAGTTCGGCGCGGTCGGCGAACGGGTGCGGGCCGTCGAGGCCGGCCCGCACCCGGAGGTCCGCGAGGACGGCGACGGCTGCCTGTTCCCATCGGTGCACGGTGAGCCAACCGAAGTAGGGGGCGTGCCACACGTCTGCGTAGTCGGGGCCGAAGGCCTTCTGCTGCTCGGGGCTCGGCATGCCCGACGGGTCGGGGGGCTCCTGGTCCTCGTCGTGGTGCTGTTCCCAGAGCTCGGCGAACTCCACTGCCTGCTCCATGGCGGATCGCAGACCCGACAGGATGGGGCGGGCGCACACGAGGGCGTCCGCGTTCCACTCCACCAGGGCGCCCACGAACACGGCGTAGACCGCGGCATGCCACTGGGGCATGTCGTCGAGGTGCTCGGCAAGGTGGGGTCCCAGCTCGCGTGCGTGCTCGGCCAGGGCGTGGCGGGGCAAGGAGGCAAGGCCCTGGTAGGCCGCCTCGAGTTGCGAGATGCTCCGCTCGGCGATCGCCGTGTCGAAGGACTCCACGGCGGAGCGGACTGCGGCGTCGGGGCTGATCACCGGCTCAGTTTAGGCAGCGTCAGTTCCATGCCTCGGGTCGGGGCCCCGAAACGGGCCGGCTCCCACCCCAACTGTGTTGCTCTACGCGGCCCTCATCCGACGATGAATCACTCCCCCGGTGTTTCCCCCTGTCCGATCCGGTACATGATCGGGTGTCACGGGTACACGTAGTGCACGTGGCGCACGTAGTAGTGCAGGCCGTTCGCGTCCCTGCATTCCACACGACAGACATCGAGGAACTCATGAGCACAGGCAGCAATGTCACTCGCGTCAAGGACGACTACGCCGAGCAGATCGCCGGTGATCTCGCGGCGAACCAGGCGGCGCAGGAACAGCGGCGAGGAGAACTGCAGCGACTGCAACAAGAGATCGGGGAGCTCGAGGAGAGCGAGAAGGTCCTCTTGAGGATGCAGGACGCACTGGGCGTGGCCGCGGCGTCCGCCGCAGCTCGCCCGGCCGCGCGCGGTACGAAGCGGGCCGCGGTGCCGACGGCACGCAGCGCGGGTGCGGGTTCGGGTTCGGGTTCTCGTGAGAAGAAGGCTCCCGCGACCACGGCCAAGGCCGAGGTCAAAGCCAAGGCCGGCTCCGGAGCAGCGGACGCGGCCGCGGCCGTGAAGGCGCCCCGTGCCCGCAAGGCCACCGGAAAGGCCGTCAGCAAGGCCACCGGTGACACCGCGGTGAAGGAGGAGACGGGCAGCCCCTCCTGGCTCGAACTCGTCACGACGGTCCTGGCCGGCGGGACGGAGCCGAGGTCGGCCGCCGAGGTGGCCGAGGCGGTCAGCGCCGCCCACCCGGCCCGCACGGTCCAGGCGGGGGTCGTCCGCAACACCCTCGAACAGGGCGTCGCCCGCGGTCTGCTGGAGCGTTCCAAGCAGGGCCGGTCCGTCTACTACAGCCCCGTCACCTCGACCCCGGCACAGCCGGAGGCCGCCCTGCCCCAGCAGCCGTAGCCACCCGGCCGCCGTCAGGTGGGCCGCACCCGGCGGGCTCGTCGCCGGTCGGATGCGGCCCTCGGGACGGGCCGCCCCGGTGCACGTCCATGCGCTGTCACTCGACCAGGCGCAGCCGGGCCGCGGCGAGTGTCGCATGACCGGCCGGCGTCGGATGTACGTCGTCCGCGGCCCGGTACTCCGGCCCGGGTGCCAGGGCGCGGAGTTCGGCGAACATGCCGTCCGCGGCCAGCAGATGCGCATCGGGTACGTCGCTCTGCCACCGACACATCGCGCTGCCTCGCTCCCGACGTTCCGCTGACACACCACGGCTCGGGGCCCTGCAGCGGCGGGGGTGCGGGGTCGTCCTCTAGGGTCCATCCCAGGATGACCGGTGGGGCGGTCCGTGCGGTGCGGACCGGCTGGCGGTCGTGGGTGCAGGGGGGCATGGGTGGAGTCTTTGCGACCGGGTGACCCGCTGGAGATCGGCGGATACCGACTGTTGGCGCGGCTCGGCGCGGGGGGCATGGGCGAGGTGTTCCTGGCAAGAACCGCGTCCGGGCGGGCGCTGGCCGTCAAGACCGTGCACAGGGAGCTGAGCCAGGACGAGGACTTCGCGCAGCGCTTCGACCGGGAGATACGCACCAGCGACCGGGTGCGGTGTGCGTGGACGGTGTCGGTGGTCGATTTCAGCCCGCCGGGAGCGTCACCGCAGTGGCTGGCGACCGAGTACGTGCCCGCCCCGTCGCTCGGCGACTGGGTGCGCGGCCAGGGGCCGTTGGAGGCCGCGGCCGTATCGCGTCTCGGGTGGGAGCTGTCCACCGCGCTGGTGAGCGTGCGGGCGGCCGGAGTCGTCCACCGCGACATCAAGCCGGCCAACGTACTGCTGGGCGCCGAGCGGCCGTTCCTCATCGACTTCGGTATCGCGCGGACGGTCCGCGATCCGCGCCACACCCGCACCGGTACGGTCATCGGCACCCCCGGCTTCCTGGCACCGGAACAGGCCACCGGCGCGGTGGCCGGGGCTCCGGCCGACGTGTTCTCCCTCGCCGCGGTACTCGTTCACGCAGCCACCGGCCGCAGCCCCTTCCTGGCGGCCGACGAGGAACTGGACCTGCCGGCCCTGCTCTACCGGATCGTGCACGACGAGCCCCGGTTGGACGGTGTGCACGAGGCACTTCTTCCGTTGGTGAGGGAATGCCTGGCCAAGGACCCCGAGCAGCGCCCGAGCGCCGCGGACGTGGCCGCGCGTCTGGACGGTGGCGAGGAGGAAGGCTGGGGTGCCGTGGTCCCGCGGACGCTGGTGGCGGAGGCCGGGCGCCGGGAGGCCGAACTCCGGCAGCTCCTCACGGAGTCACGACCGCCCACGCACCCGCCCGGCGCGCACGGCACGCACGGCACGCACGGGCCGACGCCGGCGCCGGCGCCTGCACCGGTACCGCTACCGGCGCCCGCACCGCATCTGTCTCCGTACCCGGCTGACGGGACCACGCCCTCCTCCCCCGCCCCGCCGACCAACGCGAAGGCGTTGTTGCGGTCCCGGGGGGCCGGGGCGGCCGCGGGCTCCGTCGTCGTGGCCGCGGCTGTAGCCCTCGCCGTGGCCTTCCTCGGGCGCGGCGACGGAGACGGGACGGCTCCCCACGGATCCTCGTCCGGGCCGACCTCACCGACACCCACGGCGACGGCGACGGCCACTGCCGCGGCCGGCGCACTGCCCGCGACGTGGACCGGTACCTGGGCCGGCACCGGGCCCGGAAGCCCCGACGCGGACGGCATCTCCCGCGCGCGGACGGGCGCGTTCGCAGTAACGGTCACCCTCAACGGCGGAGCAGTGGGCGAGCTCGTGGGCCGGCAGGTCAGCGACGTCAAGGAAACCTCCACCGGCCGGAACCTGGGCTGTACCGAAGCCCTCCAACTGCGTCAGATCCGCGGGAACAACGCGGTCTTCGAGGCCGTGACCAGCCACCCCACCGACCCTGCCGCCGTCTTCAACTGCCCGCGCGGCAACCTGTACGTACTCACCATGACGGAGGCGGACCGCCTGACCCTGGAGTCGGAAGGAGCGCAATCGGCGGGAGCTCCTACGGCACTGGCCCGCCGCCCCTGACGACGACACCCGCCACAGCCGCCACCGCCGGCACAGCCACGCAGTCCACGAAGTCCACGAAGTCCACGAAGAATTCGGCACGTCGGCGTTTGACCTCAAGTGGACTTGAGGTTTTAAACCTAGGGGCATGACTACTCCACTGCGTATCGCGCTCATCATCGGCAGTACCCGCGAAGGCCGTTTCGGACCCACCGTGGCCCGCTGGTTCGAGGCCGTCGCCGGTCGCCGCACCGACATCGAACTCACCGTCGCCGACCTCGCCGACGCCGATCTCCCGGCCCATTGGACCTCCGACCTCTCACCCCGCGGGCGGGCATTCGTCGAGCAGCTGGCCGGGGCGGACGCCTACGTCGTACTCACCCCCGAGTACAACCACTCCTTCCCCGCATCCCTCAAGCAGGCCATCGACACCGCCGGACGCGTCTGGCGGCGCAAGCCGGTCGGATTCGTGTCCTACGGCGGCCTGTCCGGCGGCCTGCGCGCCGTCGAGCAACTGCGCCCGGTCTTCGCCGAGCTCCACGCCACTACGGTCCGCGAGACGGTCAGCTTCCACCAGTTCCCCTTCGACGAGGCCGGACAGCCCCGCGACCACGAAGGGGCCGAACAGGCCGCGACCGTACTGCTCGACGACCTGCTGTGGTGGGGCCGCGCCCTGCGGACCGCGCGCGGGAACGACGAAGCCTGGAGCGAAGCCGCGTAACGACCGAACGCTCCGACCGGCCGGAGGAGCCGCCCCGTACACCGGCGCAGTGCCACACGGTGGACGGGGCCGGCCCCGACGGCGCGCAGGATGACCGGCCCCCGCCACCGGCCCCCGCCGACCGGACCGTGCGGTCGGCGGGACCCGGTCTCCCCGTCACCTGGTCTACCCTCGGTCAGATGATCGAGTACGTGAATCAGCTCGGCGCCGGCGCCCCGTTGACCGGACCGGCCCCCACCGGCACCGACGCCGTCGTGTGGTCCCTGGACACCACCGCCGACACCCTCGGCGGCTTCCGCACCCAGGACGCACCCACCGTGCTCGACGCCGGTGAACGCGAGAAGGCCGGGCGCCTGCGCCTCCCCGGGCTCCGCCACCGCTACCTCGCCGCCCACCTCGGAGTACGGGTCCTCCTCGGCAGCTACCTCGGCCTGCCCCCGCAGGCGGTCCCCCTCACCCGGGAGGACTGCCCCTGCTGCGCTGAACCCCACGGACGCCCCGCCGTCAGCGGCAACCCCCTGCATTTCTCCCTCTCCCACACGGGCGACATCGCCTACATCGCCTTCGCCGCGCTGCCCGTGGGCGTGGACATCGAGCAAACGCCGAGCCCCGAGACCGTCACCGACGTCATCCACTCCCTCCACCCGGACGAAACCGCCGAGCTCGACGCGCTGACGCCGGCCGAACGTCCCGAAGCCCTCGCCCGCCTCTGGAGTCGTAAGGAGGCCTGTCTCAAGGCGACCGGCACCGGCCTCGCCCTCGGTCTCGTCGACCCGTACGTCGGCACCCTCGCCACTCCCCCGCCCCTCGCCGACTACACCCTCGTCGACCTCCCCGCCCCGCACGGCCACGCCGCCGCCCTCGCACTCACCCGCCCCAGCAGCGCCCCGGGGCGCGGCACCACCGTCTGACCGGAGCGCCGGTGTCCCGCATGTCGCACAGCGGGCCCACGACGACTACGAGTGGACCGACCGCTTCGACGCCCGCGGTGCGCACCGACGGCTCCTTCACCCCTGTCCCGCACTCCGAGCCCCTCACCGATTCCGAGCGCTGGATCACCGGGTTCGACGGCGGGCACGGCCTGGCGCCTTTCCCGAACCCCGAGGGAGGCCTCGTCCATGTCGGCCTCGACGGCAGCGACGTGTGCCGGGTCGAAGTCGACGCCCCCGACGGCGGCGCGATCGCCCTGCGGGACGCCGCGGGCACCACCCAGTGGCGCGCGGCCGCCGCTCCCGGCACGTTCGAGCGCCAGCGGCCCTTCCTGGCCGACGACGTCCGTGCGTACGTCGACCACACAGCCGCCTGGGACGGCGACATCGGCGCTGTCGTCCGGGAGCTCCTGGACCGACCGCCCCGCGAGTTCTACCCCACCTCCCTGATATTCGACGACGACGAGGACCCGTACGACCTCGCTCTGGCCGGCCGCCGTCGAAACCTGAAGCGTCCATGCAGCGGGCGGGGCCGGACCCCCTCGCACCAGCCCGGGGAGCCCCCTGATGAGCTCCTTCCAGGAACCCCTACACTTAGGGCACCCTAACCACAGGGCTGTGCGAGCGCTCCGCGCCCTCGCCGGTCCTTGCCGACCGAGCAGAAACGGAACCCGTATGAGACCCGAGTCCACTGTCCTCCTCTCCCCGCGCGCGGACGTCCTGACCGAGACCGTCGAAGGCTTCGGCACGGTCCGTTTCACCCCGGTCGACCCCGTCGCGGACTCCGCCGTGCTGCACTCCTGGGTCGTCGAGGAGCGCGCGCAGTTCTGGGGCATGAACGGCGCCAGCCGGGAACTGGTCCAGGAGATCTACGAGGACGTGGACCGCCGCGACACGCACCATGCGTTCATGGTCCGGTTGGACGACGAGCCCGTGGCGCTCTTCCAGACGTACGAGCCCACCGAGGACCGGGTCAGCGACTGCTACGCAGTGCAGGAGGGGGATATCGGGGTCCATCTGATGCTGGCCCCGGTGACCGGCCGACCCCGGCCCGGATTCAGCAGGACCCTGGTCGGGTCGCTCATCCGGTTCGCCTTCCGCGACCCGGCCGTCCTGCGCGCGGTGGCCGAGCCCGACGCCTCCAACGACAAGGCGCTCGCCCTGTTGAACCGCCTCGGCTTCGTGCGGCAGGGCGAGATCACCCTCCCGGAGATCGACCTGCCCGAGATCTACCTCCCGGCGAAGCGGGCCGTGCTCGCGTTCCTCGACCGCCCCGCCGTACTCCCGCCCGCCGTGGCGATCGTGCGCCCCTCCTGACGGGCTCGCGCCTGCTCGGCGGTGCTTGAGCCCTCCGTGTCGTGGAGTCACGGCGCGCTGTTGGAGCGGCCGGCCTCCGAGGCGGGCGCGCGTCACTCGACCCTGGGTACGACACGCGCCAGGAGCCTTCGCCAGCGCTGCGACGACGGGCGCCGGGACCGCGGCGGCCGCTCCTCGCGCTGGGCCGCCAGCCAATGCTGGAGTTCCGCGTGCCGGAATTGCCACGAGACCCCGTGGACGCGCAGCACTCCCGCCCGGTGTCCCCAGTCGAGGAACGCCGCCACCTTCCAGGGCAGTAGGTTCCGCCGGTGCATCAGCGTCATGGCGATGACGTACCGGAGCCAGCCGATCAGTCCGACGGCGAAGGCCGCGAAGAAGCCCACTGTCGCGCCGAAGGCCGTCCCCGACAGCGGTGGGTAGTCGATCAGCCAGAAGACGAGCGTGCCGGTCACCGCCCCCACGAGCAGTCCCAAACCGTCCCACACCCAGTAGTAGGCGGGGAAGAAGTTGCCGCTCAAGGTGCGGTCCAGGCCGACCTTGGCCTCCATTCCGTAGCCCAGGGTCACGCCGATCACCCCGCCGATCGCAAGTCCCCACACCGGCCCGAAGAGCAGGAACGTCCCCAGGCCGAACGCCGAGCCGATGGCGCCGCCGATCTCCAGGCCCGACAGGACGCTCAGCGGCAGGCGGACCCGCTTGGGGCCCTCGAAACGCTCGCGCAGGCCCCGCGTACGGCGGGTGACGACCGGCACCCAGGTCCGGTGCGCCATCCCGGTCGCGGCGGCCACCGCCGTCACGACGACGGTGAAGAGGGCGGCGGCCCACAATCGGCGGGTGGTGGCGCCCGACAGGTCGGCGGTCCCGTCGATCAGGTGTCCCAGCGTGGTCACGGCATGGCCGGGTCCGCCAACGGCCGCCAGCAGACAGGCCACACAGAAGAAGAGCACGATGGCGACGTGCGCCACGGCCTGCACCGCGCGCACCCGCCGCTCGCCCGCGATGACCCACATGCGGCTGAGAGTGAGGTCCTCGGACGCGTGTCGGCCGAGGTGCCGGGCCAGCTCCGCCAACCAGCGTACGGCCGTCGGCGCGTCCGGCGGCCGGGGTTCGGCGACCACAGCGTCTCCGCAGGCGGCCGGGACGAAGGCTGCCAGGAGCCGTTCGTGCAGCGCCCCGTCCGCCCCGTCGCCCTGCCGGACCAGGGCGTGGACCAGCTCCGTGACCGGCACTTCGGGGCGAGGCCCGGTGACCGCTTTGACCGCCAGTACGAGCTTCCACGGGGAGTCCAGGCGGCGGGCTGCGATACTGCCCTCGCCGAGTCGTAGATCGGCGCGCAGGGCCTCCCACCGCGCGTCCGTCGTGTAGCCCGGGACCCCGTCGGTCAGGGCGCCCACGATCTCGGGGACGGACAGTCGCTGCATTTCCACCACGCATGCTGAGGGCAGACCGGGCCGTGTGTCATCGTCCCCCGTGGCGCGTACGGTGACAACAACGGGTGCGGGCCGGTCGCTGTTGGCCGTCAGATAGCGGTCGATGGCCGCGACGAGGTGCACGGCGGGCCCGTCCGTTTCGGCGCCCTGAGGTGTGTGCACCTCGTCCAGGCCGTCGAGGACCGGAAGAATCCAACGCCCCGCGACGAGTTCCCTCGCCGTCTCCGCGTCGTCGCACAGGTTCTGCGTGAGCAACTGGCCGGCGAGCCATGCCTCGAAGTGACGTACGAGACGGTCGTAGCCGGCCTGCGTGCCGTCGGGCCGGGACTCGGGCGCTGGGGTGCGCCAGTTGACGAGGGTGAGCAGGACGGGCACCGGCTCGTCCTTCGCCCGGCTCTCAAGGAGCGTGGTCACGAGGTGGACCGCGAGCACGGTCTTCCCGGACCCGGCGGGGCCGCGGACGACGAGGCGGCCGTCCGGGATCGCGTCGTAGAAATGCCGCACGGTCGCGTACACCGCCCGCTTGGGCACACCCGCGCTCACGTCCGAGGTCTGGTAGCCGACGTTGATGGCGTGGAGTCCGGCGTGGGCTCCGATGCCGGACTTGGACAGCGCGAACCGTCCCACGTGCCGGGTGGACCTCTCGTGCAGTCGGCCGAGGGCGTCCTGCAGGTGGCCGGGGGCGACGGGCAGCACGCGGCGTTCGCGGAGCCGTGCGCTGCCCAGATCTCGTTCGGATCCGGCATAGGTGCGGTTGCGGATGCTCACGGGCGTCTGCGTGACGTCGGTGGCCCGAGCGGGGTCGGAGAAGTACCTGTCCACGTGCCGGGTGAGGTCATCGACGTCCGGCGGGAGGATGCGGGGGCCGGCGTGGAGGCACCCGAGCACCTGTTCGGCGAATTCGGTCGTGCCGAGTCCGGCGTCGTTGATGGCTCCCTGGCCGTCGCGGCTGGCGAACAGGAAGTACTGGTCGATCTCCTTGTCGGACAGGTCGCCCTGCGGGAAGAGCCGGGGAACCGGTTCCCGTTCCCGCCGCTTCAGGTACCAGCCGCAGGTGTCGACGATGAAGATCTGCCGTGTCAGGTCGACGTGTTCCTCGTCCTCGCAGAGCAGGTAGCGGCGCAGATCGTCGAAGAGCAGGCTCTGGGGGTCCCGCTCGGTGGACTCGGCGAGCAGAAGGTGTCGCCTCATGCTCGTCGGAGCGATGACACCGTGGCCGCCCCAGTACGTGAAGAGCAGCCGGCGAGTGCGGTCGAGTTCGACGAACGTGTTCCGCACGAGGTCGGCGGAGGCCGGCCTGACAGCGATGCCGAGGGCAGCCGCCCGGTCGGCGGCCTCCTCCGCGAAGTCGGGCGTGGGGGCCAGCAACAGGGCGATGTTCTCCGGGGGGACGTCGCAGGCCCGTAACCACTCTGCGAAGCGCAGCGCGTCGCGGGCCGGGCCGGGAAGCTCGCTGTACGCGTCGCCGTCGACGTAGACCTCGATGCCGACGAGGACCGCCGTGACACATGCGGCGTCCACCGGTCCCTCGTTCAACCGATCCATGCGGTGACGGCCTCCCACATGGCGTCGTTGTCCCAGTAGGCGCTGTGCGACTCGATGAACGGCTGCCTGTTGTCGACGGGCAGGTCCTGCACTCGCGTCCCGAACACCGGCTGGGCGGGATACGACAGAAAGTCCCTGCGGTCGAATACGTTCAGCCAGCGCTCGGGGAACTGTGCGGGCAGCTCGCCTTCCCGCGCGAACGGCAGGCAGGCCAGGGCGTCGAGCTCATAGAGGTGCGAGGCCTGGCTCCCCACGGTGATGAGCTGGTCGACCTTGCCCGCTCCCGCCGACCCCTCCGCGTCGGCGAGCAGCTCGACGCAGGCGATGCCGCCGAGGCTGTGCCCGATCAGCGTGACCGCGTCGCCGGGGGCCGATGCCACGACTGCGGCGATCTCCTCGCGCATGCCTCTCCCGTGCACCTGGTAGCGGAGGATGTCGCCGGTGAGGGGGGCCGCCCCGTCGCTCATGGCGCCGCGGTGCTGCTGGCCGTACCAGGTCGCGATCGGTGCCGCGAGGGACACGGCGACCTTCTTGAAGGGCTTCTCCGCACCCCGGTCCTGTGCGGAGAGGTCACCGACCACGTGGGAGTGCAGGGTGTCGCGGACCTGTCCGACCGGGGTCGCCCTGCCGTCGCGCTCGGCGGCCGCGAGGGTGTGGGCGACGAGCCCGATGGCGACGGCGGCCCGGTGCTGGACACCGGACCGGTCGACGGTCTTGGCAGCCGTACGGAGCTCCGGGGCGCGGCGCAGGTCGGCGAGGGCCAGGTCGAAGTAGGAGTCGAGTCCGGCGCCGCGCAGGGCCGTCGCCGTCTGCTGCCTCGGCCGATAGCCGTTCACCGTGGCCAGGAACGCCCGTTCGTCGCGGGCGGTGGCGTCGGGGGCGAGGCGAAGAAGCCGCAGGTCGTACCACGGGTCCAGGTAGAGGACGGCCCAGTGGCCCAGTCGCGCGTCCTCGGCGTTCTCCTTCTCGGCGCCGTGCGTACGGTGGTAGTCGGGGATCGACAGCCCGCCGAGATTCAGCCGGACGCCGTGCGAGTCGCCCCAGTAGACGCCGCGGACGTCCAGATCGGGAGCCTGGCCCTGCAGCTTGCCCTTGATTTTTGTCAGCGTTTCGGAGAACTTCTTCGCGCGCACTCCCGTGCCGTGCACGAAGATCACGGATCGGTACACCCCGCCACCCCTGTCCCTACGGCGAAGCCCGCACGCATCGCGCGCCCCGTCCCCATGACTGGGGGCCGGTCGGCTTCGAGGAGCCATTTCTTAGCACACGCCACGTCCTGGGACACAAAGCCCGAGGTGCGGGCGGTCCGGCTCCGCTTCCTCGCAACACAGCTCTGAGCGGATGACTTTGGCGTCCCCTGGAGGCGCCGTGCGTGACCTCGTGAGCGGAGGGGCCGGAGGTGCCGGAGAGGGTCGAGAGAACAGAGGGAGCAGAGGGGTCAGAGGGTCAGAGGGTCAGAGGGAGCAGAGCCCGGTCGGCGCGGTTGTTTCCGGAGTATGGCGGTCGTGTGGCAGGTCCGGCGGTTCGAGGCCGGGCCGTCCCGCAGGGGCCTAGCATCCCCGCATGGCTCTGCCGGCCAGCCGTCGCCGGGCCCGGCCGTGTGCACGCCCCGCCCCCACTGCCAAGGACCAGGTCCGATGAGCGTTTCCGCCTCTCTCGACGTCAGCCAGGCACATCCCCAGGTGACCGAACTGACCGTCGTCGACGTCCGTGCCCCGGGCGAGTTCGCGTCCGGCCACCTCCCGGACGCCGTGAACGTCCCGCTCGACCGGCTCTCACGAAGCCTGCCGGAGCTGCGCCGGGCCTCCGCGGCGAAGCCCCTGCTCGTCGTGTGCGCGTCCGGTGCCCGTTCCGAGAACGCGGTGGCGACGCTGGCCTCGCACGGCATCCCCGCGTCGAGCCTGTTGGGCGGCACCGTGGCCTGGGCGGCCGGCGGTCACGACCTCCACTACCCGGGCAACGGCACCCCGGCGCGGGCGGTGTGGGCGATGGAACGGCAGGTTCGTCTCGGCGCCGGCTCCCTGGTGCTGCTCGGCCTGACCCTCGGCCTGTTGCTCCACCCGGCCTTCTCGCTGCTGGCTGGGGCGATCGGGGGCGGCCTGGTGTTCTCCGCCCTCACCAACACCTGCGGGATGGCGCTCGTGCTCGGGAGGCTGCCGTTCAACCGGCGCGGTGTGCGGGCTCCTTCCGGAGCGTGAGAACGCCCCGGTCGGTCCGGCCCGACCGGGGTGGGCGAGTCTCAGCCCGGCTCGGACGTGTGCGGCCTGCAGGGTGCGCAGGAGCTCGAAGGCGGGTTGGTCCACCGGGCGTTGGGTGTTGCCCAGGGCGATGACGGCCACTTGCTTCTCCGGGTCGAAGCCCACGAAAGAAGAGAATCCGCCGGTTCCTCCGTTGTGCCAGATCTGGAGGTGGCCGCCCTGCTTGGCGTGGAGGCGGTGTGCCATCCAGCCGAGGTGCACCCAGGCGAAGGGGCTCGTACGGTGCTCGACGCTCCGGCTCAGGCGGATCGCCTCGGCGATCTCCGGGGGGACGGAACCGGCGTCGAGCTGGGCCCGTACGAAAGCCACCAGGTCGGTGGCGGTCGACCGCAGGGCACCCGCTCCGGCCAGGTCGGCGAGGTTCCAGGGCGTGGTGGGCCGCCCGCGGCGGTCGTGGCCCTGGGCCGCGCGTTCCGAGCGCGCATCGTCCACGGTCACGACAGTGTCCGTCATGCCCAACGGGGAGCAGATCTCCCGGGTGACGAGGGTCTCGTAGTCCGTTCCGGCCCGGCGGGCGAGGGCCAGCCCGAGCAGTCCGGCTCCCAGGTTGGAGTAGCGGAACCGTTTCCCCGGCGCAGCCCCCAGACGCGTACGGGCCAGCCCGGACAGCAGGACGTCGGCCGTGCAGCCGACGTAGGGATCCGGGGTCGAGGGGCGCAGCAGGAACCGGAGCAGCATGCCCCTGGGCAGTCGCGGCAGGCCTGAGGTGTGGGTGGCCAGGTGCTGCAGAGTGATCGGTCGGCCGTCCCGTGACGGTACGTGTGTCCCGTCGGGCAGCAGGTCGCCGAGCGGCTCGTCCAGGCCCACCGCGCCGGCAGCCGCCAGGCGGGCCAGGGTCAGGGCGGTGAAGGTCTTGGTCACCGAGCCGATTTCGAAGAGCGTGTCGGGGCCGGGCACGGTGCGTCGGTGGTCGGCACCGGTGCTGCCCGCGCCCCGGATCTCGACGACTTCGCCCGCCACCACGGCCACCACCGCGCCGACGCGCTGCTCGGCCAGCCGGTCCGCGGTCTGCTGGGCGAGGGTTCCGAGTTCTTGCGGTTGCGGTTGTGCTTGTGCTTGTGCGTGTGCCATGACGGACATCCTGCTGGCGCCCCGCCCCCGACCCGTGCGCCCTGATGATGATTTCCGGTCCTCGCCACTGCGACCTGAGCGGTACGGGACGCCACCGGCCGGGTGGACGCATCGGCCGGTGGCGGCTGCTGAGTGCTCCCCCTACTGGTTCGGGGCCCGCAGCAGGCCCGTCGGCAGGTAGCCGGAGCGCACGTTCAGCTCCCAGCCGTGTGCCTGGACGGCGAGGGCCGCCAGGGCGACGGCGCCGACCGGCAGCAGCGTCCTCGGTGCGGCGTCCGGCCCGGCACCGTCGCGGTGTTCCAGGAGGCGGCCGGCCAGGGCCCGCTCGAAGGCGGGCCGGTCGTCGTCGAGGAGTACGCGCAGGAGCCGCTGGTCCGGGGTGAGCGTGCCCGCTTCGTCGAGCCGAGCGGCCGCCGTGACGCGCTCCTCGTCCTCCGGCTTGCGCAGCGGCGGCGTCCCGGACGCGACCCAGGGCGACCGCGGCGTCTCCACCAGGTGGAGGTAGGCGCAGAGTGCGTCCATCTCGGCGAGTTCGGCCGGGTCGGAGACCGAGCTCAGGGACGAGTGCGGCAGTCCGGAGTGGAACATGGGAGCGTAGTCCTTCTTCAGCAGAGGACCGATCATCCGGGCCGGTTCCCGGACCAGACCGGTGATCACGCTCAGTGCGAAGGCGTCCACCCAGACCTGCGCCGTGGGTGCCTGGTCCACCGCGTCGCCGAAGGCGAAGTCCTCGCTGCTGAGCTCCTCGCCGATGAGGGGGAAGTAGACCTCGAAGTCCCCGTCAGGGCATGTTCCGAGGGTCAGGACACCGAGCGCGCACTCTGCCGCCGTACGCAGCACCAGCCGACCCGGGGCGCTTTCCAGTTGGGGATCCCGGCAGGTCAGGGCGCCTACGTGGTCGAGGAGTTCGTCACCCGTCTCCTGAATTCCCTTGATGGACAGATTGTCGTGGCGCAGGCTGTGCCAGCGGCCGAAGGTCCGGCTGTCGATGTTCTCCAGGGCGCGAACGGTCCGGTCCTCGCCGACCTCGTGACGTGTCACTTCCTGCACGGTTGTCATCCTCCCCGTCGGACAAGGCGGCAGGAATCCTGCCGCTGCTTGTCGCTGATCTTCAAGGAGCCATCATCCTCGATGCGGGAGCAGTGCCCGGGTGAGCTCCGGAGCGTGGGCGGCGAAAGGGCCGAGGTCGGTGGCGCGGGCGTAGCCGGGGTGGTCCCGATAGGTGTCGAGCCGGTCCAGGGCGCGCAGGCCGTAGTACGCGGACGGTTCCGCCGCCGCAGCCCGTGCAGGGTGGCTGGTTCCGGCGGCGACGGCCGGGAGGATCTGCTCGAAGAGGGCGTGGCAGGCGCGGATCCCGCGGAGCATCACCTGGTGGTAGCGGTCCTCGGGCCCGATGGGGAAGCGGTGTTCGGCCAGGACCGGGCCGGTGTCGATACCGGCGTCGACCTCGTGGGCGGTGGCTCCGTACTCGGTGTCGCCGTGCAGCAGCGCGAACAGGACGGCTACGGAGGGCAGTCCGCGATGTCGCGGCAGCAGACCGTTGTGGATGTTGAGGATGCGCAGGCCGTCGGCCCGGAGCAGCGGCTCTCGGAAGATCTGCCGGTTGTTGAGGGACCAGACGATGCCGTCGCTGCAGGCCCGGGCCAGCGCGGCGGCGTGGGCGTTGATGTCGGCCGCCGCGAGGTGGGGGGCGGCGGCGGCCGCGGCGTCCAGCGGGTCGGCGGAGCAGACCAGGTCGACCGGGTGGCCTCGGGTGGCCGCGTGGGTGACGGCGCGGCGGAGCAGGGCTCCCTCTCCGACAAAGATCATGCGGCGGCCTCCTCGCGGGCGGCGGTCAGGTGTACGCAGACCTGTTCGAGCGTCAGGTCTCTTACGAGGCAGCCGAGACGACCCGTGAACCGCTGCGCCTGGCCGGGGGTCAGCAGGTCCGACGAGACAGCGGTGAGCATCTCGACGAGGGCCAGGGAATCGCCGCCGAGGGCGTGGAAGTCGGAGTCCGCCGACAGCAGCTCGCCGTCGACGCCGAGGATCTCCGCCCAGTGGCGCCTGACCCGCGCCTCCAGGGTGACGGGCAGTGCTGCGACCGGCGTGGTGTGGGCGAAGGGGTCGGGGAGCGCGTCGAGATCGGCCTTGCCGCTGACCGTGCTGGGCAGTGTGTCGATCACGACGACATGGGCGGGGACCAGGTACGCCGGGAGCGTCCCGGCCAGCTCGGCCCGCAGGGCGCGGGCCAGATCCGCGCGTACCGCGGGGTCGATGTTGTCGTCCGGCAGTACGTAGGCACAGAGCACGGCCGCCGTGGAGTGCGGGCGGCGGCGGGGGACGACGACGGCGCGGCGGACGGCTCCGTGGGCTTCGATGGCGGCGACGACCTCGGCCGGGTCGACGCGGTGCCCTGCGATCTTCACCTGCTCGTCGATGCGCCCGGCGAACTCGACGGCGCCGTCGGCGAGTCGGCGTCCGAGGTCACCGGTGCGATAGGCGCGCACGCCGTCGGGGCCGGTGGTGAAGGGTGAGGGGCGGCCGTCGGACGGCCAGAGGTAGCCGCGGGCCACCTGGACCCCGCGCACGAGGATCTCGCCGGTGCGGCCGGTGTCGCCCGGTCCGGTGCCGATGCACTCGCCGTCGTCGGCGACGAGGTCGACCCGGGCGTACGGGCCGGGAAGGCCGATCGGGACGGTCGCGCCGGTCTCGCCGCCGTTCAGGGTGTGGGCGAGCACGGCAACGGTCGCCTCGGTGGGCCCGTACGCGTTGATCACGCGGCAATCCGCCCCGAATGCGGTCTGTGCGGATTGCACGGCGGTGGGGGTGAGGGGCTCGCCGCCCAGCAGCAGGGTGCGCAGGCGGTGCATGGACGCGTCACCGCCGCCTGCGGCGCCTAGGAGGCCGAGGTGGGAGGGCGTGAGCGCAAGAGTGTCCGCGTGGTGCTCGGTGACGAGCTCGCGCAGGGCGGCGGGTGAGGGTGCGCCGGGAGCGAGGACGACCGTACCGCCCGCCAGCAGCGGCAGGAAGAGGGGGAAGCACGAGATGTCGAACGCGTAGGAGGAGGCGAAGCCGAAGCGCGTACGACCGGTGACCCGGCAGACGCCGCTCATCCAGCGCACGAATCCCATGAGGCTTCCGTGCTCGATCTGCACACCCTTGGGGCGGCCGGTGGAGCCGGAGGTGTGGATGACGTACGCGAGGTCCGCGGGCCGCACCTCTGCGGCGGCGGGTCCGGCAGCACGCGTCTCGCGGGCGTCGTCCGCATCCGTGTCCGGGGCGGGGCCGGTGGCCGGGCCAGGGGCAGGGCTGTCGAGGAGGTCCTCGACCGCGAGCAGGGTCCCGGGTACGAAGGGGGCGAGATCCTCCACCAGGTGTCGCCCGGTCAGGCAGAGAGCGACCCCGGATCCCTGGAGGATCTCTCTGATCCGTGCGCCGGGATGCCCGGGGTCGAGCGGCACGTAGGCGGCGCCCGCCTTGAGGATGCCCCACAGGGCGCACACTCCTGCGGGCGTGCGGTCCACGACCAGCCCCACCAGGTCCTCGCGCCCCGTGCCGCGCCGCGCGAGTCGGGCTGCGACGGTGTCGGAGCGCCGGTCGAGTTCGGCGTACGTGACCACGCCCTCGGGCCCGTCCAGCGCGGGCGCGTCGGGGGTGCGGGCTGCCTGGGCGCGGAAGGCGTCCACGACGGTGAGCCCGGCGGCCGCCGGGTCCGGGGCGGCCGGAATCGGCCGCGCCGCCCGTGGTGCGGTGCCGATGGCCCGGGCGCCCGCTCCAACGGGACCGTGCACCGGAATCGGCGCGGACGCGACAGGGGATGCGGTCGCCGGAGGGGCCGTACCCTCGGGTTCGAAGCCGGCCAGGACGGTGTCCAGCAACTCCGCGGCGCGGGACGCGAGGTCCCGGCCGCCGCCGCGGACGCCGAGCGTGATCTCGGTCGCCGTGCCGCTCTCGGCGGCGACCAGGGAGAGCGGGACCAGTGGGGCGTGCACCGGCAGTGCATAGGCCGTGGACGCCGTGAAGCCGCCGCCGGAGAGATCCGCCAGGTCCAGGCGGCCGAGGTGGGAGACGACGGCCGACGCGAGGTGCCGGTCGGTCCGGGACGCCACGGCCTGGGCGGTGCGCAGCAGTCCGGCGGTCACGGGCAGCGGCAGGGGCGCGAGGGCCGTCTCGAATCCGGCGGCGAGTTCGCGCCGCTCGGCCAGGGCGGTCAGCAGGCGGGTGTGCGCGGCCGTCCAGTCCGCCCCCGGGCACAGGTCCAGGAACAGCGGCAGACTCAGGTTGCCCGTGGCCGCGATGCCGGGGCAGTGGCGGCGCAGGTCGACGGGGACCATCACACGGGTGTCGTTCCGTGCGGCGTCGGCCAGGGCCTGGGCGAGGCGGGCGGTGAGCGCAGGATGACGGCCGGGCAGGGTGCGGCGCAGCCACAGCGACCGGTAAGGGGGGCGGTCGCCGCCGCCCGTGCCGAGCGGGGAGCGGCGGGGAGGACTGGGCGTGGGCCGCGGCCCGGCGCTGCCGAGCCGGCGCAGCAGCCCGGCGTCGGTGTCCGTGTCGAGCGCGGGGCGCGCGGGCTCGCCGCGCAGGGCCCGGAAGACCTCCCGTACCCAGGTCAGGGCGCCGTGACCGTCCATCAGGGCGTGCGAGGCGCTGAAGACGAGTGTGGTGGGCGCCTTCCCCTGCACGCCGGGCACGATCAGCACCTCGCAGCCCGGCGGCTCCGCCCGCCGCGACGGCCCGGCGGGCAACTCGAACGTCCCCGGCGCGGAGTCGGCGTACGCACCGGCACGCGGTCCCTCGTACCGCACCTGCGGCAAGGGCCCTTCGGCGCTCCACATCGCCCCGGAGCGCACGAGCCGTGACCCCGGGCAGGACTCCGCGGCCCGTGCCAGGGCTGCCTGGAAATCCTCGGGGTCGGGTAAGCCGTCGCCCTCGACGACGATGCGCAGCGCCATGGCCCCGCGGGCGTCACCCGCGGAGAGGTAGAGGCGTTCGGTGGGCGATACCGCACGCCGGTATCGAACGCCGGTGCCGGCACCCGCGCCCGCACGGGTGCCGGCATCGACCTGATCGGATGTCATGACTGCGTGATCCCTTGTTCGGTGTGGTCGGGTGCGGGGCCGGCCGATGCGGTGCGGTCGCTGCCGGGCCAGGCGGCCGGGCCCGCGGTCCAGGTCCCGACGCCGCCCACCGCCGTCACCCACTCCTGCAGCGCTCGCAGCCCGTCGGCCCGGGTGCGCGGAGCCGTGTAGCCGAGGTCGCGCCGGGCGGCACTGGTGTCGTACGTCGTCGAGCGGGTCAGCAGCGCCATCATGTAGCGGCTCAGGGGCGGAGCCACGGCCGTGCCGCCTCCTCCGCCGCTGACACTGCCGCTGCCGCTGCCCGCGGCCCGGCGGCGCAGATGCCAGCCCGTCTCGACCGCCGCGGCCATCGCGCGGCCGAGGACGAGCGGGATGCGCGGGGCGGGCGGCGGGCAGTCGAAGAGGGCGCCGACCCCGGCCAGGAACGGCCACAGGTCCGTCTCCTCGCGGTCGGCCACGAAGTAGGCCTTGCCTGCGACCCGCCCGGCGGGCGCGAGCGCGGCCCGCATGCAGGCGTCCACCGCGTTGTCGACGTGGCAGAGCGAGACCAGCACCCGTTTGCCGCCCGACAGGTCGGGCAGCCGGCCGGCGCGCATGGCGTCGACCATCCGCGGCAGGAATCCGGCGTGGTCGCGCGGTCCCCAGATGCCGCGCGGACGTACGGCGCAGGTGGTGAACTCCGGTCCGTCGGACGCCCGTACGTGCTGTTCGGCGATCGCCTTCGTCTCGCAGTAGTGGTTGAACCACCGCTCCGGGTAGGGGGTGCTCTCGTCGATGCCGAGGCGGTCGCCCTCACGTACGCTCATCAGCGCGCTCGGGCTGGAGACGAACACGAACCGCCGCGCCCCCGCCGACCGCGCTGCCGCCAGCAGCCGCTGCGTGCCGGTGACGTTGGCGGCCTCGAACTGCGCGCGGCTGCCGTGGTCGACGACCCGGGCCGCGCTGTGCAGGACCGCCTCGCAGCCCTGTGCCGCCCGCCCGAGCGAACCTTCGTCGGTGAGGTCGCCGGTGACGACCTCGACGCCGGGCAGGGAGTGCAGCCGTACGGCATCGCTGCCGGGCCGTACGAGGGCGCGGACCCGATGTCCCTGGCGCAGCGCGCCGTCGACCAGGTGCCCGCCGAGGAAGCCGGATGCTCCGGTGATCAGGATCTTCACAGCGCCCGCCACCAGGTCGCGCCGTACAGCATGGTGCGTCCGACCACGGAGGCGGTCCCGTGTCCGGCGGCCCGGCCGCGCGGCAGCGCGAGCGGGATCTGCGCGGCGTGCACGCCGATGCTGAGGAAGGCGTCGACCCACCACAGCCAGCGCAGCACCGGCAGGTCGGGGACTCCCGCGGTCGCGGCCCACACGGCCCCGCCGACGAGGTACGCCCATCCGGCGAGCGGCACGAGCCGGGCCGCACGCTGCCCCGGGGACGGCGTGGAGGAGGCCTGCTGCCGTTCGGCCCAGCGGGCCAGCTCCTCGCGGCCGATCTTGGCGTTGTGCCGGATGTCCACGGGGAAGGCCGGGTGGCGCAGGAACTCCTGGAGGCCGGTGGTCGCGGCGTGAGACTCGGCCATCGTGCGCAGCTCGGCGACCAGCTTCGTCCAGGCGCTTTCGTCGAGCGCTGCCCCGCCCTCACCGGGCTCGGTCTCCACGCAGATCACGGGCCGTTGCGCGCCGGCCGGCCCGATGCCGACCAGGGCGGTGCGCCGGACCAGGGGATGTGCGTTGAAGACTCCCTCGCAGCGCACGGTGTGGAGGTCCCGGTGGCCGGTACGGACCCGCTGCACGGCGCGCCCGCAGAACCACAGCCGTCCTTCGGCGTCGAGGTGGCCGAGGTCGCCGGTCCGGTGCCAGATGCGGGAGGCTTCGCCGCCCGGGCGTTCCTCGGTCACCTTGTGCGCGGCGTCGGAGTCGGGTGCTCGGTGGTAGCGCCGGCTGACGGATTCGCCGTGGACCAGGATCTCGCCGACGTGCCCGGTCGGCAGGCTCGTTGTGGAGTCCAGGCGGGCGAGCGGGCCGTCGGTGACAGGGACGACGGTGACGCGGGTGCCGGGGACTGGTCGACCGACACAGGTCCCTTCGCCCGCGGCGGCGCGGGCCGCCGTACCGCCGTCTTGGCGGCTGATGTCGACGACGTCGTCGTCGCCCAGGATCTCGGCCGCCTCGATCGAGGTGATCGGCAGTACTTCTGTGGCCCCGTAGGTCACATGGATCTTCGCCTTCTCGTCGAGTACGCGGCGCAGCGCGGCCACGACCGCGTCGGGGACCGGGGCTCCGCCGGACACGACACAGCGCAGGTCGGGCAGGGGGTGGCGGCCGCGGGCGGTGCCGGTGAGGTGGCCGGCCAGGTTTCGCAGCAGGGCGGGCGAGGCGAACATCGTGGTGACGCCGAATCGTTCCAGCGCGTCCACGAGCAGCACCGGGTCCGCCTGCGCGACCCGGGCGGGGGCCAGCGGCGCGAGGACCAGGGTGGATCCGTAGACGAGGTCGAGCACTCCGTAGAAGGGCAGCGTGACCAGGGAGACGTCGTCGCGGGTACGGTCGTGGACGGCTTCTATCTGGCGGGCGATGGACAGCGCCATGCGGTGGGTGTATTCGACCCCCTTGGCGGGGCCCGTGCTTCCGGTGGTGAAGCCGATCATCAGCAGGTCGTCACCGCCGGTCAGTGCCGCCGCGTCCGCACGACTCGCGGATGCGGAGGTGGTGCGCAACGCGGCGAGCGTGTGGCCGCGACCGAGCCGGCGCCGTCCCAGGGTGACGGGCACGCGTACCCCGGCGAAGGTGCGGCGGCCGAGGACGCGCACGAGTTGGGCGAGGGGCGGCCCGATGAACGCCTCGGCGCCCACGGCCCGGTAGCAGTGCAGCATGCGCCGTACGCCCATGCCGGGGTCCACGACGACGGGCACGGCCCCGACCCGGAACAGCGCGAAGCAGAGGGCGAACAGCTCCGGCCCGGGCGGGGCCATCAGCACTGTCCTGGTGCCCCGGGTGATCCCGGCGCGCCGGAATCCGCGGGCCAGTTCCTCGACCGTCTGCTGCAACTCGCCGTAGGTGATGGTGGTGTAGCTGCCTGAGCTGCTCGGGGTACGGCCGTCGGGGTGGATGACGGCTGGCTTGTCGGGAAAGGCGCGGGCGTTCCGCTCGAGCCGGCCGGCCACGCTGTCCATGTCGGCGGCCGGTTGCTCAACGGCAGGGCCGCCGCCGGTCGGCCTCGTCTGCGGCACGGAGCTCACCACCCCTCGGGCCGGTAGAGGGCGCAGGCCGCGCTGGGGCCGGCGCCGACCGACACGAACAGGAACTGCTCGTAGTCGTCACGGCGTACGCCGTCCAGCGCCCGGAGGTAGCCGAGGACCGGCGCGGCGGTGTGCGGCTCTCCCTTCGCCCCGGCGTCGTCAGCGGTCTCGGACGGGCCGATCACCAGCGTCCGGTCGAGGTCGATGCCGGTCTCCTGCGCGTAGTCGGCGACGGCACTCGCCGCGAACTCGCCCAGCCGCTCCGCATGGCCCGGCTCGCGCCGGACGGTGATGGTGGTCCGCCCGTGCCGGCCCATGGTGTCGGTGTCGAGGTAGCCCTCGACATCGGTGGGCCGGTCGGCGGTGTAGTGGCGTACCGGCCCGAAGCCGGCGTGGGGGTCGGCGCTGCGCTCCAGCAGGAGGGCGCCGCCCAGGTCCGCGTACGGATAGCCGGTGTCGCGGTCCGCGTCGCCGCCGGGGTGGACGTCGGCGGCGGTGATCAGCAGCCGCTCGGTGCTCCCGGTCTCCAGCAGGGCCTGGCCCACCTGGACGGCGCCCAGTACGCCGCAGGCGCCGTTCATCAGGTCGAAGGAGAAGCCGGCGGCCGGTTCGGGGTCGGCGATGTAGTCGAGGTTGATGCCGACCTCCTTCTGGACCAGGGCCGACATGGCCGGTTCGAAGGTGTTGTGCTCGCGGTAGACGCCGACGTTGATGAGTACGCCGATCGAGGATGCCGACACCCGTGCCCGGGCCAGGGCGCCGCGGGCGGCCCGGCCCGCGAGGTCCACTACGGAAGCCGGGGCGGACGTGTCCGGCAGGGCGGTGCCGGCTGCTGTGATGACCATGCCCATGGCTCAGACCCCCACGTTCGTGAGCGTCGCGGACAGGGCACCGGTGACCACACCGGAGGCGGCCGGCACCATCAGGTACTTGGCCCCGGGTCGGGCGCCACCCGCCCTGAGGTGCTCGCACAGCGTCAGAAAGTGCGAGGTCGTGGCGGTGTTTCCGTACCGCTCGACCACAGCGAGGGAGGGGGGCATGGGGGCCGCGAATTCGGCCTCGGCCGTCTGGTTGACGTAGTCGATGAAACGGGTGCCGACCTGGTGCTGGATGACGTAGTCGAACTCCTCACCGGCGAACGTCTGCCCCCTCTTGGCCAGGAAGTCCCCGTGGAATCGCGGCCACAGCTTGAGCCGGTCGCGGTTGTGCATCTTCTTGTTGTCCGTGTAGAGGGCGATGCCCGGGGTGCGATCGCTGGGCATGCCCATGCACAAATGCGAGTACTCGGAGCAGGTCATCAGCTCGATGTAGTGGATGCGGTCGGCAGCATCCGTGGAAACGTCGAGCACGACCGCGGACGCCGAGTCCCCGACGGAGAGCGAGGCGAACTGCGGGTCGTAGGAGTCGGTCATCTCACGTGCGGCGGTCTGCGCGACGCGCGTGGCCTGCTCGCCGCTGACGACCAGGCCGCGACGCACGGCACCGGAGCGGATCATGCGGTCGAGCAGCCATACGCCGGTCATCATTCCGGCGCATGCGTTGGAGACGTCGAAGTGGATGGCGGAGCGGGCACCCAGCTCCTTGGCCAGCATCGCGGCGAAGGACGGTTCGAAGGTGAAGCGGTTGCCGTCCTTGAAGCGGGTGATCGAGGCGGAGATGACGATGTCGAGGTCCTCGGCCCGGTAGCGGGAGGACTCCAGCGCGTCCCGGGCGGCGGACAGCGCCATCCCGAACGAGTCCTCGCCGGCCGCCGGTTCCGGGTCGTGCACGCGCCGCTCGGCGATCCCGGTGATCTTCTCGATGTCCACCTCCCCCAACCCCGGGACCAGGGCGGAGAGTTGGTCGGTGGTCTGGACTGCTGCCGGAAGGTAGACGCCTAAGGCTTCTATTCGGCTGTATGCGGTGGCGCTCATGTGTGTTGTTCTCCGTAGCGGTCCACCGAGGGCATGGGAGTGCCCGGGCGGTGGGTGACCGAGGGATTCAAGGGATGCCCGGGGAATAACGGACAGTCAAGTTACCGTAGCGTACGGATATGTCGCCGAGATGTCAGGGGTTCGCAAATCCGGAACATACGGTCGAATATCGGCCACCTGCCTACCGCCCCGGCATCAAGCAGAACCAGAGCCGCCGCCTCTCTCATCGGCACCCGCACCATCGAAAACCTGTCCGGAACCACTCGGTCCACCTCAGCGGCACGGCCGAGGCGGAACTCACCACCTGCACGCGCCTGCACGCCGATCGGGCGCACGGGCCGAGCTCACGGTGGGGACCCAGGAACCCTGCGCCCGCATCGCGAGCCGGTCGTTCACGACTCGGGTCCGGATCGCGCCGGCGCCTTCGCCTCGCGCCACGACGGCCGCCTCCCGGGGTCCGCGACGGAGGCCGCCGCAGCCGCCGACATCGTCATGGCCGCCCCTTAAATGACTGGCACGCATCGTGCGGCAGCGGGATGATCCCGGAACGTCCAGGCCGCCCCGAGGAAGAGCCGTGATGACCATCGCCGCGTCCGAGCCGTCCGAGCCGTCCGAATCCACGCCCGAGGTCCGCGTGGCGGGCGGGGCGCTGCGCGGCGGCCGCGAGGGGGGTGTGGCCGTCTTCCGCGGCATCCCGTTCGCCGAGCCGCCGGTCGGCCCGCTGCGTTTCGCCGCGCCGCGGCCCGTACGGGGATGGGACGGGGTACGCCCAGCGGTGTCGTACGGGCCACCACCCCCTCAGGGCGGCCATTTCGGTATGGACGAGCTGGCGCGGGACGCGGCGGGCGACGATTGGCTCACGGTCAACGTCTGGTCGCCCGAACCGAACCCGGGCACAGGGCTGCCGGTGATGGTGTGGATCCAGGGCGGCGCCTACTCGATCGGCATGTCCGGTCTTCCCGAGTACGACGGCGGCCGCCTGTCACGTGACGGCGGTGTCGTCGTGGTGACGTTCAACTACCGTGTGGGCCTGGAGGGTTTCGGGCAGATCGAGGGGGCGCCCGCCAACCGGGGCCTGCTGGACCAGGTGGCGGCCCTGGAATGGGTGCGCGACAACATCCGGGCCTTCGGCGGCGACCCGGACCGTGTGACGGTCTTCGGCCAGTCGGCGGGCGCCGGATCGGTCGCCGCGCTGCTGGCGATGCCGCGCGCGGCCGGGCTCTTCGGCCGGGCCGTGGCACAGAGCGTGCAGGGCACGTTCTTCGCGCCGGAGCTCGCCGCCGACATCGCTGCCGCTTGTGCCGCCGAGCTGGGGGCGGTGCCCACGATGGGCGACCTGTCCGGGGTGGACCCCGTCCGGCTGTCCGCCGCCGGCGATGCGGTCGGCGCCAGAATGGACCGGTGGGCGGATCGCTGGGGTCCGGTCGCGCACCGGGCGATCCCCTTCTCGCCGGTCGTCGACGGAGACGTCCTGCCGGTCACTCCCTGGCAGGCCCTGGCCGACGGCGCCGGCCGTGACGTCGAACTGCTCATCGGCCACACCCGCGACGAAACGCGGCTGCTCGCCGCGCTCGACGGGATGCTCGGCCAGGTCACTCCGGAGCAGGCGGAGAGCGCCCTGGACGTCTTCGGCCCGGGCCGGGACGCCGCACGCCGCTACCGCGACGCGTTTCCCGCGGCCGGCCCGGACGAGCTGTACGAGCTGGTCAACTCCGACTGGCTGTTCCGCATGCCGTCGCTCCACCTCGCCCGGGCCCAGACCGCCGCCGGCGGCCGCGCCCACGTCTATGAGCTGACCTGGTCCGCTCCGGGCATGGGCGGCGCCCTCGGTGCCTGCCACGGCCTCGACGTGCCTCTGGTCTTCGGCAACCTGGACCGCGGCCAGCCCGCCGTGCTGATCGGCGAGAGCCCGTTCCCGGAGGCGGAAGAGCTGTCCGCGCGGATGCGGGCCGCCTGGACGGCATTCGCCGCCCACGGCGACCCCGGCTGGCCCGCGTACGACACGGAGCAGCGCCTCGTACGGCTCTTCGACACCCGGCCGGACCTCGCCACCTACCCGGAGGAGGCGTCCCGCCTGATCTGGCAGGACCACACGTTCCCGGCCCTGCCGCTGCTCGGCAGGTAGGAGCTCTCCTGCGGATCGCCCGTCGCGCGGCCGGCGGACCGGGTCCCGCGCCGCGAATCAACCTGCATAGAATGCCCGTGTGATCTTCATTGTGGTGAAATTCCCCGTCAAGCCCGAATACGTCGACGCGTGGCCCGACAAGGTCGCGCCGTTCACCCGCGCCACCCGCGCCGAACCCGGGAACCTCTGGTTCGAGTGGTCACGCAGTCTGGAGGAGCCGAACACCTACGTCCTGGTCGAAGCCTTCCAGGACGACGCCGCCGAGGCGCACGTCACCTCCGAGCATTTCGGCGCCGCGCTGGAGACCATGCGACCGATGGTGACCCGTACGCCCGAGATCGTCAGCACCACCATCGAGGGCGCGACCGGCTGGAGTCGGATGGGCGAGCTCCAGATCGACTGACGTTCCGCTTCTCTGGAACGCGGCCACCTGGGCGTGGTGTCCGGTGAACGCCCCGGATCCGTAAGCCGCGGTTCACTCCAGTGGCGTGGACTCGCGGTCAGTGGACTTGGATACCGGCGCCGTACGGCTTGCCACCGCTGTGGCAGATCGCCGTGCTCGTGGTGCCCACCCGCCGCCACGTCGGGTCGTAGACCGTGTAGTCCCTTGCGAGGGGCCTGTTGCACCGGGTGTAGACGCGGAACTCTCCGGTTCCGTTGGTGCAGGTGCCTGCGGCGGTGGTGCTCGACTGGTACCAATTGCGGCAGTCGTACGGATCGGCGGCCGCCGGGGTGGCCCCCGCGACCGCCAGGCCGATGCCCACAACCATGGAACTGATCAGTGACAGAACGCGTTTCATCCTGGCTCGTCCCTCCCGATGACCGGTCTCTTCGAGTTGTGTGTCCGCTCTCCACTATCGGGGGACGCACGGCCCGCATCAACCCTGCCGCTCACGGCGTGGACAGGCGGCGGGCGGTGAGTCTGCCGTCGGGGGTGAGGGTGAAGACGGTGGGCCGCATCATGCTGGTCGCGCGGGCCGTCTTCCCGTAGGCGTTCAGGGTGAGGTCCTCGGCCTTGCCGAAGTGGATGTCGGCCTGGGCCGCGTCGCCCCAGGTGTTGACCCGTACGTGCGTCGACCAGCCTTCGATCCGTGCGTCGGTCCAGGGGCCCCAACTGCGCTCGGGCAGGAACCCGGCCGCGCGGCCCTCCCGGACGGCGACCACGGCCCCGGCCGACAGCAGCACCACCAGGGCGACGGCGAGCGTGCCGACGATACGGAGTGCGCGGGCGGATGTGCGGGTGCGGCGGGACGGGAGCGGCACGGCGGGGTTCTCCTGTCGGACGGCAGTCGGGACCGCCGGGGGCGTTCTTCGCCCGGGAAGAGGCGGACGGCAGCGGAGGCGTTCCTTCCGCCGCATCCCTTCCTGCGGCCGGGCGCACCGGCAGTGGAGGCCGCACCGACGGGCCCGGCCGCGCGGGGACCGCGTCGGGTCGTGCTCGCCGCCTGCGACGGCCCGGACGGCCGGTCGTCAAGGAGCAGGCGTGTCTCCCGCGGCACTTCGGAACAGCGGCTTGCCCTCCCTCAGCCGACGGTAGACACGCTGGTAGCTCGGGCGGCCGAGCTTCGGCGCCCGTCCTGTAGGCACGTACAGGCTCGGGTCGGCGGCCGGTTCGGTGAACCGGCGGACGGGGGTGAACGCGTTGGCAGCCGCGGCGGCCCGCACGGTTCCGGGTCGGCCGCGAGCAGGGCCAGCACGGCGGGGGTGCGGTTGTGGTGCTGTTGGGCGATCAGCTCCCGGACCCGCGTGTCCGGGTCCTGCGCCAGAGCGCCGAGCCACGGCGTGAGTTCGGGTGCAGACCGCTTGCGGACGGCGGTCCGGCGCACCGCCGGGCCAGGTCCACAGGGCCGGTCCGGCCTGTCAGTGCCCTCGTGCATGATCGGCTCATGACGCACGCTCCCGCCGAAGTCCTGCACGACCTCGCCCACCGCCACCTCCCGGCCGACGACGCCGCACGGTGGATCGGCCTGCTTGCCCCTGGCCGGCGCATGGCCCACGCGGGCGACGGACCGGTGGCCGGACGGCTCGGCGGACTCCCGGAACTGCCGCTCGATCTGCCGTGGCCCACGTGGGAGGGAAACGGTCCGCTGTCCCACGTCGCCTCGATCGACTGCGCGGCCCTCGCGGCAGCCGGCGACTGCGGGCTCGCCCTGCCCGACTCCGGCACGCTGCTCTTCTTCCACTACGACGGGCGGCTCGACTGCGGTGACTCCCTCGTCCATGCCTCGGACCCCGACACCCGGCCCGGCGCCCAGGTGCTGCACATACCGGCAGGCACCCCCACTCGCCCGCACCCGGCCCCGCCCGAGCTCCCTCCGTACCCCGAGGTGCCGCTGACCGCAGAGGCGGGCATGACCGTGCCGGCGTATGACGCCCCGAGCGTCCGGGCCGCGTTCGGGGAGGTCGTGGACTCTCCGCAGTGGCGCCACCACCCGGTCAACGCACGGCCGTTCACCACTGCCCTCGAGAAGCTCGACTCCGACGCGGGCGACGTGACACACCGGCTCGGAGGCCACCCCGTGCCCGTACAGGGTGCCGTGGAGTGGGAGATCGCCCACGCGGTGCTCGGCCCCGGCACCTCCTGGCACGACGCCCGCATGGGCGACGAGGCTGCCCGGTGGGTACTGCTCGCACAGATCGACACCGACGACGCGGCGGAGATGATGTGGGGCGACGTGGGCAGCCTCTACTGGCTGATCCGCCCCGCCGACCTTGCTGCGGGCCGCTTCGACAAGGCGAGCTTCGTCTTGCAGTGCTGCTGACCCGGCCGGCGACAGGCACCCTCCCGCGCCGTCTTCGAGCGCCCGTGGACAGTAGGGTTGCCCGGGTGAACACTTCCTCGAACTCGCGTTCCTTCCGGCTGCTCGTGACGGGTGGGGGGACCGGCGGTCACACCTATCCGGCTCTGACGGCGATCCGTACCCTGCAGGGGCGTCTCGCGGCAACGGGCGGCACACTGGATGTCCTGTGGATCGGGACTGCGGACGGCCTTGAGGCGCGTGTCGCTCCCGCGGAGGGCATCGCGTTCCGGACCGTGGCGACGGGGAAGATCCGCCGCTCGTCGAACCCGCTCAAGATGCTGTCCGCCGCGAACGTGAAGGACATGGCGCGGGTGCCGCTCGGTGTGGCGCAGGCGCGGGCGATCGTGTCGGAGTTCCAGCCGGATGTCGTGCTCGCGACGGGCGGGTACGTGGCGGTGCCGGCCGGGCTGGCCGCGCGACTGTGCAAGCGTCCGCTGGTCCTGCACGAGCAGACGGTCCGGCTGGGTCTGGCCAACCGGAAGCTGGCGAGTTCGGCGACGCGGATCGCCGTGTCCTCCGACTCGTCGCTGCCCCTGCTGCCCGCCGAGGTGCGGGACCGGGCGGTCGTCACGGGGAACCCGGTACGGCCGGAGGTGCTGACCGGTCACCCGGACAAGGCGATCGAGGCGCTGGCCCTGTACGGGTTCGACCGGCGGCTCCCGACGGTCTACGTCACCGGCGGCGCGCAGGGCGCCCAGCAGATCAACGGTGTGGTCCGGGACGTGCTGCCCTGGCTGCTGAGCCACGCGAACGTGATCCACCAGTGCGGCCCGGCGAACGTGGACGAGCTCCGCACCGCCGCCGCCGCTCTGGATCCGGTCCTGGCCGGGCGGTACCACCTGACCGGCTTCGTGGGGCCGGAGCTGCCGGACGTGCTCGCGCTGGCCGATGTGGTCCTGTCGAGGAGCGGCGCCGGAACGCTGGCGGAGCTGACCGCGCTGGGGAAGCCGGCCGTGTTCGTGCCGCTCGCCACGTCGGCGGGGAACGAGCAGGCGCACAACGCCCGGCACCTGGCCGACGCGGGAGCTGCGGTGGCCCTGCTCGGCGAGGTCACGGCGCAGGCCCTCGGAGATGCGCTCGGCCCGCTTCTGACCGATCCCGGGCGGCGGGCGTCGATGGCGGAGCGGGCTCGCGCGTACGGGAGGCCGGACGCCGCCGACCGGCTGGTGGACGTCCTGCTGTCCGCGGCGAACGGCTGACCGTCCGGGAGACCCGGCCCAGGTGCGCGGCGGCAAGGTGATCGACGGGTTCGACCACATCGGCGAAGGCCGCAGGCCTGCGTGATGTGCCCGCACGGGTCGGGCACATCACCCGCCGCTCCCCGCCTTCGGCTCGCCCTGGAGAATGCCACGGTATGAACTCTCAGTCTCTGTGGGCCCCTCTGACCGGACCGCTCCGCGTCGTGCGGGGGTACCCGCGCCGTGCGCCGCTGACCTCCGCCTATGTCTGCCTGCTCCTGGTCGGCCACGCCTGGGTCATCTACGGGTCCACCGATCGGGCGGCCACCGTGTTGGGCCATGTCAGCACCAACCTGGACAACCTGCAGGACCATCCGGTGTCCGCCCTGATCGGCAGCGTGCTGTTCTTCGACGGCACGCTCACGGATGTCGCCTCGACCGACTTCATCGGTACCTTGATCACCCTGGGCCTCGGTGTCTGCTGCTTCCTGGCCTGGGCGGAGCACCGGTGGGGAGCGCCGCGCGCCGCAGCCGTGTTCCTCGGCGGACATGTCGCGGCCACCCTGCTCACCGCTGTCGTCATCTCCGTCGCGCTGCAGCACGGCTGGTATCCGGCGGACGTGCGGCAGGCCTTGGACTTCGGGGTCAGTTACGGCGCCCAGACCGTGCTGGCGATCGGCACACTCGCCCTGCCGCGCCTGGGCCGCCTGCCGTGGGCCGCCTTCGTACTCGCATGGCCTCTCGGCGGTGCCGACTGGACGACCGGCCCGCTGCCGGACTTCACCACGATCGGCCACCTCGTAGCAGCGGCCCTGGGCTTCGGACTGTTGGGTGTCCCGGCTTTCAGGCGGCAGCGCCTCCACGCTGCCCGGCTGCCGTCCGCCGTGAGCGACTCCGAGCCGCACCGGGGCTCCGTTCCGGAACCGGCGTCACCGGCGGCGGGAACAAAGACGCCTCCATCGGTCTGAGCACCGGCGTCGACGAGAGCGGGACAAGACGGCATCAGCGGGGCCGTCGTGGTCGCGCTGTCATCTGCTCCAGGTGAAGGGTCTCCGGCACGGGGCGGGGGGAGCGTCCGGTATTCAGGATCTGGTCGAAATAGCCGGGACCGGACACGGGCACGATCTGTGGCGCGGTGCGGTAGCGCAGGGTCCCCGTCTGCCAGGCGTGGTATCCGCTCATCCACGCGGTCATGACACCGACGTAGGTGCTGACGGCGGCGCGATCACCGTCGGAGAGTTCGAGCCGGGTACACAGCGCCGGGAGTTGCCCGGCAAGCTCCCGGAACCGCCCGATGCGCCGGTCCACTTCGTTCCGGGCGGCGGTGACGGCCTCGTCTCGGCCGAGGGACCGGGCGTGCTCCAGGACGAGGACGAGGTTGTCCATGTCGCCGCGTGCCTCCTCCTTCTCCAGCGAGTACACGTCGTTGCACATGAAGGTGACGTCGATCGCCGCCTGCCGCATGATGCGCAGCTGCGGGGAGTGAAAGGCCCCGGCAGGGACCGTGATGTCTGCGGCGCGCTCGCCGAGGGAGAGGGGCAGGTCGGTGCCGGCGATACCGCGGCGGACCTGGAGGTAGGTCTCCATGTCGGCGGGGGTGCCGCGCAGGCGGCCTGTCGCTTCGTGGGCGTGGGAGGCGAAGTAGTACTCCCATTCGTGTGCGGTCCGCGCGATCCAGGCGGGGTGGGCGCCTCGGGTGCTGCGGGCCCAGACATCGGCGAAGGCTCTCGAACAGGCGTCGGCACGGGGGCCTGCCGGTGCGCCGTGGACGATGTCGATCAACTGCTGGCACACGCGCATGGTCTGGGCCGGATCCCGCCCCAGGGGGCCGTCGAACTGGTCGTCGAAGACGAAGAAGAACCCCATCGCGTCCGCGCACAGGTCCAGGGCGGTGCCCCGGGCGTGCGGGTAGCCCAGGGCGGCCAGCCTCGGCATGTCCCACGAGGCATACCAGTCCAGCGACCGGTCACCGCTGACCAGGCCCGTGCGGCGCACCCACTCCAGGTTCCGCCGACGCGCGCCTTCCGGATCGGGACTGACCCCGGAGACGGGCGGGAGGTCGAAGTCGATGTCCTGGGGCATGGGTTCTCCGGGGTGTCGAAGCGGGCGATCCCGGTCAGGGCGGGCCGCCGCGCGCACGGCACGGCACGGCGATCGGCGAGGCCGAGCCGTACGAACCTCGTGGCGGGCCGATGCGGTCGGCGCCGGTGGCCAGGGCATGCTGTGCGGCCTTTTCCGATCGGGCATCGGTGCGGCGGGAGCGGTTCTCATTGCCGGGCGGCCGGGGTCGTGAGGTCGAGGGCGAGGGGCTCGGCGCCGCCGACGCCCAGGCGGGCGAGGGAGAAGGCCATGGACGCACCCACGCTGTGCGGCGTGCGGAAATCTTCGGTGCGGCGGATCCGGGGGAAGTGCTCGCTGACCGACTCCGGAGTCGGATCCTCCTCGGACACGACTCCTTCAGTGACGCCCAGGAAGACGCGGCCCACCCGGCGGCCGGCCGCGTGCAGCAGTTCTCCCGTACAGGGAACGGACTCGTGGGCCAGGAACGCAACGACGGCTGCGGCGTGCCGGGCCGGGAACAGGTCGCTCAGCACGGCGGTCATCTGCTCGTCGCCCTGGAGAGCTTCGAGGGACATCCGGGTCGCGGCGATCGGTACGACCGCGTTCACCTTGATGCCGAGGCCGGCTCCTTCGGCCGCGAGCGATGTGGTCAGCCCGAGCACGGCGCCCTTGCCCGCGGCGTAGACGCTGAGTCCGGTGTCCCCGAACAGGGCATCGGAACAGGTGTTGACGATCCGCCCGTATCCGGAGCCGGCCATGTGCGGCCACACCGCGCGCAGCATGTTCAAGGTGCCACCCACATGTGTGTCCAGCACGCGGCTGCAGTCCTGGTCGGAGAGCTCGCCGAGTGGGCGCAGGATCGAGATCCCCGCGTTGTTGACCAGGACGTCCAGCCGGCCCCACTGCTCCAGGGCTGCTGAGGTCAGCGCCCGGGCGCCGGCCGTGGTGGCGATGTCCTGGACATCCGCGATCGCATGGCCGCCCGACGCCCGGACCTCCTCGGCCACGGCGTGCGCGGGCGAGCCGGAGGCTCCGCGGCCGTCGATGCCGGTCCCGACGTCGTTGACGACCACCCGGGCACCGCGCGCGGCGAGGAGCAGCGCGTATTCCCTTCCCAGCCCGCGGCCCGCGCCGGTCACCACCGCCACGCGGCCCTCGTAACGAAGTGTGTCCTTGGAGCCCAACGAGTCCAACGAGTCCAACGAGTCCAACGAGTCCATCCTCAGCCCTCCCCCGGAACACTGTCCCGGTTGCCGCCGTGCGAGCAGCCGTCCGGCCGTCGCACGGAGGCCTCCAGCAGCAGCCCCCGCATCCGGCCCGCACGGTTCCCGCCGCGGGCCGCATCGTTTCTGCCGATCACCGACCACCACCTTGCCGCCCGCACCCGGCCCCCGACAGGGAGCGCAGACACTCACCCGACGCACCCGCGCACACCACGCGTGCCACCGAACGCGCGGCACGCGCTGTTGCTCCCCCGACAGCAGCAGCACGTTGGGACCCCTCGGGCCGCGGGCGTCCGTGGTGACGGCCGTCGCGTGCGCCGGGCGTGCTCTAGTCCTTCAGGGCGGAGCCGTGTTGCGCCGGGTGAGGGGTGCGCTGCCGTTTCCGGGCGGGGCCGGCTTCGTTGGTGGGGTGTTGATCAATCCGTTCACGTCGGAGATTCCTTGCCCCCTCACGTCCCCGCAGATCCGCCCGCCGAGCTGGTGGCGGCCCGACTGCGTGACCCGTACCCGTATTTCGCGTGGCTGCGCCGCTGCGCGCCGGCTCATGTCGAACGGCGCGTGGGCCGGCCCGCGCTGTGGCAGGTCTCCCGCTACGAAGACGTACGGGCCCTGCTGACCGATACCCGTCTGAGCAAGCACCCCGGCCGCGTCCCCGGATACGTACCGGGGCCGGCCGGGCTGAACCGGCACCTGGTGCACGCAGATCCGCCGGACCACACCCGCCTTCGGGCGCTGGTGAACTCGGCGTTCGTACCGCGCCGCATCGCGTTGCTGGAACCTTTCATCACCCGTGTCGCGCACCGGTTGCTGGACCGGATCGAGCACAGCGTGCACGTGGACCTGATCGCGGACTTCGCGGCGCCGCTGACGTTCCGGATGATCTGCGCGATCCTCGGCGTCCCCGGTCGCCTCGATACGACGGCGACCAGGGAAACCCTCATGTCCACGATCGCCCCCGGCACGTCCACGGACGCCGCTCGCACGGAACGGGACCTGCACGATCTGCTCGACGCCCTGATCGACGGGAAGAGGTCCGGGAGCGGGGGCAGCGGGGTCGATCTGCTGGGCGCGCTGGTGCGGGCGGGCGACGAGAGCGGGGCGATGAGTGAGGAAGAGCTGCGATCGACCGCGTACCTCCTGCTGCTGGTCGGGCACGACACCACGATGAACCTGATCGGGAACGGGATGCTCGCCCTGCTGGACCATCCCGAGCAGGCCGCGCGGCTTGCCGCGCCGGATCCCGGCCCGGGATTCGTCGCCAGCGCGGTCGAGGAGCTCCTGCGCTACGACTCCCCCGTGCGCGACGCCACGTTCCGGTGCGCGGCGGCGCCCATCGAGCTGCACGGCCAGGTCATCGGCGCTGGGGAGATCGTCAGCCTCCTGATCGGGTCGGCCAACCGCGACGGGGAGCGGTTCACCGAGCCCGACCGCCTCGACCTCGGGCGGACGGCCAACGAGCACCTCGCGTTCGGGTACGGGCCGCACTTCTGTATCGGCGCGGCCCTGGCCCGTCTGGAGGGCGCGGTGGCCTTCCCCCTGCTGCTGCGGCGGCTCGGGCCCGTGCAGCTGGCCAAACCGGCTGACGAACTGTGCTGGCGGCCGGCCCGCGTCATGCGCGGCCTCGTCGCGCTGCCCCTGGTACGGCGGGCATAGCCTCCCGCCTGTCGCCCTGTCGCCCTGTCGCCTCCTGCCTGCAGCCTGTCGCCTGTCTCGGAAAGGACATGATGAACACGCATTCCACGGATCCGGTGCTGACCTCGTCGCGCGACGGGGTCCTGGTCATCACCCTCAACCGGCCCCACGTACGCAACGCCGTCGATCAGGCCCTCGCCGGCGGCGTGGATGCTGCACTCCGGATGCTGGAGGACGACCCGCGATGGGAGGTCGGCGTCCTGACCGGGGCCGGCGGCCACTTCTGCTCCGGCATGGACCTCAAGGCCTTCCCCACCGAGGGCGTCCCCCGGGTCGCCGACCGGGGGCTGGCCGGGCTGACCCGCGCCGACCGGTCCAAGCCGGTCATCGCCGCCGTGGAAGGAGCCGCGGTCGCGGGCGGCTTTGAACTCGTCCTCGCCTGCGACCTCATCACTGCAGCCGACACGGCGTTCTTCGCACTGCCGGAAGTGGCCCGCGGGCTCGTCGCCTCCGAAGGCGGAGCGATCCGCCTCCCCGGCCGCGTCCCCCATCACCTGGCCATGGAAATGTTGCTGACCGCCTCCCCGCTGACGGCTCCGGAGGCCGCCCGTCACGGGCTCGTCAACCAGCTCACGGGCGAAGGCAAAGCCCTGGACGGCGCGCTCGCCCTCGCCGAACGGATCCGCGCCAACTCCCCGCAGGCGGTCCGCACCACCCAGCAGGTCGTCCGGGCCACCCGCGGCCTCGACGACCACGCCGCGTTCATCGCCCAGGACCCGCTCACCGCCCCCGTCTTCCACACCGAAACGGCGACCGAAGGCGCTCGGGCATTCTGCGAGAAGCGAACCCCCGACTGGACGGCCTGACCCGGCCGCCGCGTCAGCCCGCGGCGGCGCGCGCTTCGGTCTGCGCCTCGGCCTCGGCCTTGAGGTTGTGCAGCCACGCCTCGAGGCCTTCGCGCAGGAGCCGGGTCGCGACGGGGACGTTCGCCTCGACCTCGACCTCGGCCCCGGTGTGGGTCTCCTCGGTCCGCACGAGGACACCGCCCCTGACCCTGGTGAACGTCCACACGTGGACGCCGTCGATACGCAGCCCTTCGCCGATCGCGGGACCGGTCCAGCGAATGCACGCGTCACGCTCGATCTGCCGGACGGTCGATGTGATCTCCAAGCCGGTGGCGGGAGTTGACGGATTGGGAGGGATCGGCATCCTCCACCGGAACGCCGAGCCCTTGCGGAAGGGGCCGTGGTCGAGCCGCTGCACGGTCTCGACGGGGGGCTGCCAGGACGGCCAGCGCTCCACATCGGTCTGGATCTTCCAGAGCGTGCGCAGCGGGGCAGCGATGAGGGTCTCGCTCCGGTGGCGGACGAGGGCGTCCGGGTCGACTCCCCTGCCACGGCAGGTGAGGGGCGCGTCCGGGCGGGAGGAAAGCGGGGCGACGGAGTCGGCGGCCGCGGCCAGCACCCGCAGCGGCCGCTCCTGCCGCCCCGCCGCTGCGGGCTCAGGTACGGACGGGACGGGGCAGGCCGGACTCCTCCCACGCCGAGAGCCGCGCCCGAGCCAGCTCCAGATAGCGCGGATCCAGCCCGGGCAACTCCCGCAGCACAGCCACCAGTTCCACCCCCACCTCCACCACCGCTTCCCTCTCCCCCAGCCGCGTCCAGCAGTACAGAGCACCTGCCGCCGCCGCAAGCACCTCCGGCTCGCCCCGGCCCTGCCCTGCCAGCCGAACCCGGCACGCCCCCATCCACAACCGCGCCGCCAGTGCAAAATCACCCGCCATCCGCGCCAGATCCGCACGGATCTCCGCCCACTCAACCGCCTGCGACGACGACCCCCCGTACACGCCCCGCACGTACTCCTCCCAGGCCCCCGCCAGGGCAGCCGCCTCACCGTGCCGGCCCTCCGACGCCAACGCATGGATGTACGGCCGCGGATCCCCTCCCGTCACCGCCGCCGGGACCACGGCGGCGTCGCCGACCGGCATCACGCCCGGGATCACGCCCGGTACGACGTCCCGGGCCGGACCGGCATCCGGGACCCGGACAGGAGCGGAGCCGGAGCGGGAAGCGGAGTGCGGGACGGGCCGGCCCGGCAGGTACTCCCCCTCCTTCGACCACGACTCCGCGTGCTGTCCCGGTGGTTGCTCCGGCAGCTGCTGCGGTCGCGGGCCGGGGCGCATACCCAGCTCGCGGGCGGTCGGCAGGACCAACGCACCCGGCGGCAACCCCGCGGCCCCTGCCGCGAGCGCATGCAGCTGCACGTCCGAGGGCCGCACCGGGGAACGCCGCAACTGATCGATCCACTGCCGCGTGTAGCCGCTCACCAATCCATCACCCGCCCCGAAGCCCGGTGGGCACACCACCCCGTACACGTCCGCACACGGCGAAACCGGCAGACTCCCGTACTCCCGCAGCAACGGCCACGCGTCCCGGTCCGCAGCGAGATCCAGGAGCACCGTCGTCAGACCCGCCGGACGGGCCCGCAACTCGCCGCCCAGCCATTCCCAGGGCACCGCCGTGTAGCGCACCGCCGAGGCCGTGGTCCCCGCCAATGCGAAGTACAGGCGGCGCCCGCGCCGATCCGCCGTCAGACGGCCCGACAGATACACCAGCAGCGGACCCGGGGCGGCCGCCGCCGAACGCAGCCGCGCCAGAACCGTGTTCGGATCACGGGACCCGTCCAGGCACACCGTGTCGGTCGGCAGCTCACTGCCCAGCAGCACCGAAGCCGGCACCATCGCCAGCGCCGCCAGATTCGCGCTGGGAACCAGCTGCACCGCCCGGCGGCGCACCGCCACATCCCCCGCTATCAGCAGAACATGCCCTCGCCGCCGCCCCGGCCCATTCAGATCCATGAACAGACCGTATCCACTCCACACCCCACCCCGAGAACACCACCGCCCTCGGCGCGGAATGTGACCATCCCATGATTCACGCGTTGCCCGCATCGCGGGACTACGAAAAGGATCCAGAGCCTCCGTGCGGCACGCCGAGGCCGTCATCGTTGAGCGCTACCCCCAACTCGTGCGTCCGGCCTACCTCTCGCTGCCCACCTCCCTCGACCGGCACTCGCGTGTGCTGCGCGCGCATCGAGCCGTCCAGCAGGCCCTGCGCTCCGGCGGCCGCGGCAACCACGGCACCGGCACCGGTGGTGAGGACCGGCCCGACCTCCACTCGCACGTTGCCGGTGTCGATGCCGGTCCGCACCATCGCCCCTGCGGACATCGGGGCGATCAAGTCGCCGACCAGACAGCGCTTTCGATGGGTGCTTCGCCGTCGTCGAAGATCCCGAAAGCTCCCTCGTTGACGAAGACCGGAGCCTGGTGGATCGTCATCACCGCTCCTCGTCTCGTACGGCGCAGCCGCTGCCAGGCGAGGTAATCACCGGCTCGGCCGCCACGCAACGGCGCCGCCCCGGCCGGGCCGGCGCCTGCACTGCCCCTACTGGACGACCACGTTGAACGGGTAGCCCTGAAGGACGCGATCGCGCCGGAAGAACTGAGTGTTCGTGCCGACCTGCGAGCCGTTCTCCGTCGCAGCGATCACGCACACGCTGGCGCCGACGCGGCCGGTCCCGGCCGGCACGCCGGTGAACCCGCAGCCGGGGTGGGTCCGCCGTGTCCCTCCGGCGTTCAGCCCCTGCTCCGAGGTGGCGATCGGGTACTCGTCGCAGGACTTTCCGGGGACGCTCGGAGCGGACCCGCAGGCCTTGGTGCGGTTGGAATCGATACGGGGAAAATCCAGGGGAGCGGAGGGCCGCGTGCTGCTACGGTCGGGCGCCATGAGCTGGCTTCCTGATGACTTCGTCCACCCCGTCCTGGTACCGCTGCCGGGCGGTGGCCATCACCTGCGGCCGATCCGGGAGGCGGACACCCCGCTCGACTATCCGGCTGTGATGGGTTCGCGCGAGCGGCTGTGGACCATCTTCGGCCCGGCCTGGGGCTGGCCCGCGGCCACCATGACCTACGAGGCCGACCAGGCCGACCTGTTGCGGCACGAGAAGGAGATCGCCGCACACCAGTCCTTCAACTACGCGCTGTTCGACGCGGCGGAGACAGCTCTGCTCGGCTGTGTCTACATCGACCCACCGGAGAGGGCCGGCGCGGACGGCGAGATCTCCTGGTGGGTGGTGGACGAGCTGGTGGGCAGCAAGGTCGAGCAGGCCCTCGACGCGCTGGTGCCGCAGTGGATCGCCGCCGAATGGCCGTTCGAACAGCCGCGCTTCCTCGGCCGCGAGATCTCCTGGTCGGACTGGCTCGCCCTTCCGGAGCATCCGGACACGTAAGTGGTTGTTGCCCGTAACGATCTCGAAGGCTGTCGATCGAACGGGAGTCGTGATCGGGTGACTGCGGCGGTTTCCGCGCGTGAAAGCAGGGCCTCCAGGTGCCGCGGGGGTGCGATCCCATTCCGAGTGGTTCCCGGAGGGCCTGTTGTCTTTGTTGTACGTGCCCGAGCTCGAGCTCGTTGATTTCAACTCGCCCGCCGTGTCGTGCGTTTCCTCGCACACGTGTACGGCAACGCGGCCGGCCATCCGGACCGGGTGCGCCGGTATCCGGCGGTCATGACGGACGCAAAGTGGGCGGCCGTCCGGCCGTTGCTGCCGGTGCCCGCCTGGTTCCAGGGGCTGGTGAACGACACGCCTCAGGCACCGCTCTCCCTGGACGGCATCGGCTTTGGGATGTCCGTAGAGGTTCGGAGGCTCCCGTTCGAGCCTCCCCCCACTCTCACAAATGACCGTTTCTGACAGTAACGCGGTGTGCGGCTACGGCTCCGCTTCGGCTCTTGCTGTCATGAGTGGGGCTCTTGACCCTCACGTGACGTCAGGCTGCATAGTCGGTGCCGTGGAAGATCACTGGACCGTGGGGCGCGTGGCCGAGCTGGCCGGCGTGAGCGTCCGCACGCTGCATCACTATGACGAGATCGGGCTCGTGCGTCCGTCGGCGCGGACTGCGGGTGGTTACCGGGCCTACTCGGCGGGTGACGTCGAGCGGCTGAGGGAAGTGCTGGCCTACCGGCGGCTGGGCTTCGGGTTGCGGGAGGTTGCGGAACTGGTCGGCGACTCGTCCACCGACGCGGTCGCGCACCTGCGCCGACTGCGCGGCCTGCTGCTGGAGCGGCGTGATCGTGCTGACGCCATGGTGGCGGCCATTGACCGGGAACTCGAGGCACGGGCGAGGGGACTGAAGGTGACACCGGAGGAGCAACTGGGGATGCTCGGTGCACGGCTGTACGACGCGATCGGCGGCGCCTACACGGCGACGCGGCGTACCGAGCCGCGGATCGCCGCGCGGATCTGGGACGCACTCGGCGACGCGCGGACGGTGCTGAACGTCGGGGCCGGCACCGGCTCCTACGAGCCGGCTGATCGCGAGGTGACGGCGGTGGAGCCGTCGGAGGTCATGCGGGGGCAACGGCCTGCCGGCTCGGCGCCGTGCGTGGCCGCCGCCGCGGAGAGCCTGCCGTTCGAGGACCAGTCCTTCGACGTCGCGATGGCCGTCTCCACCGTTCACCACTGGGGGGACCCGCTAGCGGGGTTGCGCGAGATGCGGCGCGTGGCCCGCCGCGTGGTGGTGCTCACCTTCGACACCGACGAGCCCGGATGGCAGGACCGGTTCTGGCTCACCCGCGACTACCTGCCCGAGTTCGCCGGTGTCCTCGCGGATTTTCCGTCGCTTGCCAGGATGGCCGACGCGATCGGCGCCCGCGCTGAGCCGGTGCCCGTCCCGTGGGACTGCGCCGACGGCTTGTTCGAGGCGTACTGGCGCAGACCGGGGGCGTATCTGGAGGAGCACGTGCGCCGCGCCATGTCGGTGTGGACGAGGGTCGGGCCGGACGCCGAGCAGCGGGCGGTACGAAGCCTCCGCGACGACCTCGACTCCGGCCGGTGGGCCGAGCGCAACAGCGACCTCGCCGACCTCGACACGGCAGACCTCGGCCTCCGCCTACTCATGGCTTGACCCTCGTCGCAGGTTCAGCGCCATTGCTGCTCCTGGACGGCCCGCTGGTTCGGCTGATCGTCAGGCGGCTCCACCCGTGTCGCGCCCGGTCAACTGACCTGCCCGCCATCGACGCCGATACCTCGTCAGCAGCGGACCTTGCCCCCACCCCGCACCCCCTCGCCCGGCCACGAAGCCGGGCTGCCATTGACCCGAGCGCCTGCGCCCGCCCACCGGGCCGTCGGTGTCCGTGACACGGGCCCGCACCACCGCCGCCTGCGGCCGCTTCGGGCAGCACATCCTCGCGGGCACGGTGTGGCGCGCGCCGTCGGGCCGGCCCTACCCGCTCGCCGCGGGCAGCCGCGAGGTCGCGGAGATCACCGCCACCGGTCCGGTCCGCACCCGAGCCTCCGGCCGCTCCCTGACCACACCGGCACCGGCACCGGCACCGGCACCGACGACCCGGGCCACGCGGACGGCGCGGCTGCACGGCGGAGCCGTCATCACGGCCCTGGACGACGCCGGCGGCGGCCGGGACTAGGCCGGCTCCTTCGGATCCTGTCGGTGCGGGGTGGGCGCACGCCTCGGGCTGGGCGAGAATGCGTGCATGACGACTTGAAGAGCACCGGCCGGGCGGCACTACTGGCGCAAGGTCGGGACCTGGGACACGGTCCACGACGGGGACCGACGAGTGTGCGCCGCCTGTGGGACGCCCGTTCGCTCCTACCAGTACCGCTTCTATCCGCCGCAGTCCCCGCTGTTCGAGCGCTGCATCGGGCTCGCCTGGTGCTCGGGGTGCAGGATCTATTCGGGGAACATGGTGTTCGTCTCCCGCGAGCGGGTCCTCGTCGACGCCCTCGCCCCGCTTCCCTGCGAACAACGGGAACGGATCGCACGGTCGGAAATACGGCTGGTCCAGTTCTTGGACCGCCAGAGCCGCGGCAGTGGAGACCAGGGCGTGTCCTTCGGATCACCTGGCTGACCGGATGAAGATGCGGCGAGGTGGAGTCCGGCGAGGTAGATGGTGGCGGTCTTGTCGTATCGAGTGGCCGGGCCGCGCCACTGCTTGAGCTTGTTGATGCAGCGTTCGACGGTGTTCCGCTGCTTGTAGGCCTCGCGGTCGAAGGCCGGCGGTCTGCAGCGGCCGTCGGCGGCGAGGTGGATCTTTGTGGTCGGTCCGCCACGGGAGCGTCCCAGGGCGTGGTCGGGCGGCTCGCCGGCCGGGGCCCCCTTTTGACGGGCCCCGGCGGCGTGCTGTTGAGCCCGGACGATCGTGGAGTCGACCACGACGACCCGGTCGAGGTCGCCTTCGGCCTGGGCGAGCAGAGAGGTGAAACCCTTCTCCCGGGTCCCGTCCGCGGCCCACATCCGCAGGCGGTTGTGGGCGCCCTTCCACGAGCCGAAGTGCTCGGGCAGGTCCATCCACGGCGTGCCGGTGCGGTACTTGAACGCGACCGCGTCGATCACCTGCCGATGATCCCGCCACCGCCCACCCCGCCGAGGCGTCCGGTCCGGCAGAAGCGGCTCAATGCGGGCCCACTGAGCGTCAGTCAACGACACACATCAACCAACGCTCCGATGATCCGAAAGAAACGCCCTAGCCCCTCAGTGGTTGTCGAACGGGGAGACGATGATCTCCGAGTTGACCGACAGCAGCGTGTTTCCTGCGCTGTCGAGGCTGACCAGACGGGCATACGCCCTGCCGTTCACGTGCAGCTCGGCGAGATATCGAGCGGTACCAACCGCCCCGGTGGTGCAGGGGATGTTGTTCACGGAACGCACCGCCGTGCCATCGGGGTCAACGACGTCGACCCGGAATTTGGCGCACTTGCTGGGGAATTCCTGGATGTTGCCCTGGCCGAGGAATTCTTGTGGTCCAAGGCCGACCCGGTCCACACAGACGTCGCCCTTGAATCCATTCTGATCGAATGACGTGCATTTCCTGAACGGTGGCACCCAAGCGGCCTGGGCCGGGCCGCCGACTGCGGTGACCATGCCAACGGTAGCGGTCGCCACTACGACCGCTGCGGAAATGGCGTTGCGGATTCTCATTGGTGCCCCCTCGCAAGACAAGTGAACCTTCAAAAGTGCCGTCCACCAGTGGAAACCAGCTTTCCCCGACAGATCGGCGATTCGCTACGGTAGACGACCGGCTCCGGGACGTCGACGGCCGCAGTTGAACAGTTCCTCCGGCAATCACCGAAAATCCGCCCCGACGCTCAACTCGACAACCGGTACCCCAACCCCCGCACGGTCTCGCTGCTGTTGCGCCCGAACGAGGTGTCCACCTTCTTGCGCAAGTAGCTGATGCAGAGCTCGACGATGTTGCGCCGGACCAGGGTCTGCAGCCGGACCGGTGAGGTCGAGCACCACCACGTCGTACGGGTGCTTGCGGGCCGGAAACAGGCCGGTGACAGAGTCCTGGACGACGTCCGTCGCGAAACCCTCGGTCTGCAGCCCCTGATGCAGTGCCGGGGCGAGCCGGCGGTGGTCGCACATCATCAGCACCCGCAGCGGCTCCTGGTCCGGTCGGGGCACCACCCGCAGCTCAGGCACGAGCGTGCTCGTGACCGGGCCGGGACGCCGAGGTGCTCGCCCCGGCCCTGGCGTACAGGTCCAGGCCGGCCGACACGACCCAGTAGTGCTTTGTTGTCCGGTCTTGTCACGTCGGGTGTTGGGTAGTTCGCTGGCTGTATGAGGGCTGGGGAGCTTGTGGCGGTGCGGGTCCGGTTGGAGGAGTTCGCTTCCAAGGTGTTCGCGCCGCTGGTGCGGCGGGACTGGCTGGAGAAGGGCCAGTTGTAATCTGCGGGGCCTGTTGCTCGACGGCCGACGCAAGTCGATGCAGCCGATGGCCGGGCGTCTCGGGGTGGACCATCAGCGGTTGCAGCAGTTCATGACGTCCTCGACCTGGCCGGTCGCTGACGTGCGGGCCCGACTGGCCTGGCGGGCGGTGGCTGTGGTCCGCCCTGAGGTGTGGGTGGTGGACGACACCGGTTTCCCCAAGGACGGCACTGCTTCGCCCGGGGTGGCCCGCCAGTACTCCGGCACGTTGGGCAAGGTCGGCAACTGCCAGATCGGTGTCAGCGTCCACGCCGCCTCGGACACGGCTTCGTGCCCGCTGTCATGGCGGCTGTTCCTGCCCTCCGCATGGGACGGGCCCCAGGCCGCTGCACGCCGGGCTGCCTGCCGGATCCCCGACAGCGAACATCACCGCGCGAAGTGGCAGCTCGCGCTGGAGATGTGCTCGACGAGCTGTCCGCGATCGGCCTGCGGCCCGCCGCACTGGTCGCCGACGCCGGCTACGGCGCGAACGCCGACTTCCGTCACGGCCTGGAAGGCCGGGGTCTGGCCTACGTCCTGCAGGTGAAGGGTGAGATGACCGCCCACGGTGCGGATGCCGAGCCGCATCAGCCCGCCTACAGCGGGCTCGGGCCCCGCCCTCTGCCCCGTTACCGCACCCGGCCACGTTCCCTACGCGACCACGTGCTGGCTGCCGGAAGAAGCCGTGGCCGGACGCTGACCTGCGCAAAGGCTCCATGGCCGCGATGAGCTCGCACTTCGTGCTCCTTCGGGTCCGCCTCGTCGGCCGCCGCCCGAAACCGGCGGCCGACGGGACGATTCCGCTGCTCTGGCTGATCGCGCAGTGGCCCGAGGGAGAGGCGGAGCCGGTGAAGTACTGGATCTCGAACCTGCCCGCGAACATCCCCGCCAAGGACCTGGTCCGGCTGGCGAAGGCCCGGTGGCGGATCGAGCACGACTACCGCGAACTGAAGACCGCTCTGGGACTGGACCACTTCGAGGGACGTTCGTTCACCGGCTGGCACCGCCACGTCACCCGCGTCACCGCCGCCCACCTGTTCCTCACCGAACAGCGGACCTGCTCAAAAGCCCCTGCCAGGACCTGACCCTCTACCAGGCCCTGGACCTCTTCCAACACCTACTCGCCAGGGCTCTATCCACTCCCACGCCGCCTCCCCCAACTCACCTCGACCTGCCACAAGATCAATTTTCTGTAGCATGGGCACGCCATCCCCCCGAGCCGTGTCCAGCCGACGGAAGACACCCATGCGCCTCCAGCGGATATCCGCCGCGACCGCGGCCCTCGCCGCGCTCACCACCCTCGCCACCGCCTGCGAAGACTCCCCCAAGCCGGGCCCGCCCGCCGCGAGCGCTCGGGGCGCCGCCCCCGCCTCCCCCACGGCCGCCAGCGCCGGCGCCGCGCCCGCCACGCTGGCCGGGGCGCAGGCCCACGTACAGCAGTACACGTCCTGCGAGAACCTCAGCACCGACCCGAACGACAGCCGGGTGCCGCTGAGCGGGTTCATCGGCGCCGGGGACTGGGGCATCACGGAGCGCGGCGTCTGCACGGACAAGAAGGCGCAGGGCGAGACCGTCCTCTTCCTGACCCCGGACATGAAGGCCTTCCAGCAGGCCGCCAAGGACAACGCCGCAAAGCTGCTCGCCGAGGGCCGGGACAACACCGACCTCGCCAGCCGCACGGTCGTGGGCAAGACCTTCGCCCTGACCGCGCTCAAGACCGCCACCGCCGTGTCCCTGGTCGACCCGCCCAACTCCGACCTGCGCATCCTGAGCTGCAACCCCGACGTCTTCGTCCCGGAGGGGTTCAAGAAGGAGAAGGCCCTGGTCGAGGGCTGCTTCCTCACCGACTACGTCAACAGCCCCGACGGCCAGGGCAGCCCCCACCGCGGGGCGGTCCGCGACCCCTCCACCGAGGGTGCCGCGAAGCCGGGCCAGCCGTCCACCGGCAGCCTGGGCCTGCCGAGCGCCGACAACATCGCCGAGCTGCAGAAGCTCGTCAGCCCGCACACGGTCGACTGCACGAGCATGAAGGTCACCGACGAGCAGGTCCAGTCGATCGACTACATGCCGGTCGTCGACGGCCCCGCGAGCGCTTGGGGCGTCACGCAGCGAGCGGTCTGCGGCCAGCTCGGCGGGGAGCGGCGCGCGCACAACCTGAACTGGCTGGACACCGTCTCCGACATGAAGACCCTCCAGACCAAGGCCAAGGCGGCGCAGCTGGCCGACCTGCAGGACGACGGGCGCCTCAAGGCCACTGCGAGCAAGCTGCTGGTCGGCACGAACATCGCCGTGGAGACCAACAACGCGAACGTCCGCCGCGGGCTGTACCAGCTCCAGTTCCTGTACCTGAACTGCGAGACCGGCTTCACCGCGCCGGCCGGCTACCGGCTGGAGAAGGCCCAGACCGAGGGCTGCGTCCTGACCAACTACGAGCGCCCGAGCTGACACACGGCCGTCCGGGGCGTGCGCGGCCTTCTTCTGTTCCTTGCCGTGGTGCGGCATCCTACGGCCGTTCGAAGAACTGGAGCACACCGCCGATCGAGAAGCTCAGGGCGCCGGTCAGCGTCGCCCAGTTGGCGACGCCGACGTTGACGAGGTCGCCGGTGCCGGGGCGGGTGAAGGCGGCCACTGCCGAGACCATGAAGAGCAGCGAACCGAACTGGTTCACCGCGACGATCCACCACCCGAGGCTGCGCGACCGGAAGCAGATCCGGGAGCGATGGCAGATCTCGACGAACGCGAGATGCCCCGAGATGAGGAACAGCACGCACCCGATGACGTCGGGGGTCCAGATCAGCCGGTTGACCTGCTGGACCGTGAGCCCCTGCAGGAAGGAGTCCAGCAGGTTGATCCCGAACACCAGCGTCCCGACGAAGAGGACGAACGTGCTCAGCCAGTCCAACCGCATCGGCTCGTACCCCCACCACCTCCAGTCGGCCGTGCCGAGGAACCGCCCTTCGGGAGCGTTGCGGGGCGCGTTCAGTACCTGCAGGAGCGAGGCGTAGCCCCCGGTGTTGAAGAACAGTCCCCCGGCGAAGTAGACGCAGGCGCTCTGGAACGGATCACCCCCACCGAACTGGGCGATGGCCGCGCCGAGCGCGAAGAGCGCCCCGCCGATGACGAACGCGCTCGCAGCGATGGCGTTGAGCCTGCGCAGGCGGCTCAACGCCTGCGGACCGGCGGGCGAGGGCCGGTCGGCCGTATCTCCCGGGCCGCGGACGGACAGTGTCCCGCGCCTGCGCGCCAGGCGCGAGTCCCAGACCACCGTCTCGCCTTCGGGGCGCTGCCAGGTGAGCCGGGTGGTGAACGGTCCTGCGCCTTCGACGCGCTGCTCGGGCTCTCCCACGTCCTGAGCGTAGTGTCGGGGGCGGCTTCGGACGGTGAGCGAAACGTACCCCGTTCACGTTCACGTTGCCGTCGATGCTGCTCGGTGCGGCATGTTCCAGCCCGTGGCGAGCTTCGACGGACGGAGGCTGCTTCCGCCTCCGAAGAACTCACAGAACTTCATGATCAGCGGGTCCCAGCCGAACGGGTCCACGTAGTGAGTCCCCGGAATGACCAGACCCTCCTCGACATGGGCGCGCAGCACCTCGACCTGAAAGGCAGTGGCGTCCGGATCGTGGCCGCCGAAGGGGTGGGCCGAGACCACCCTGCACTCCAGTTGGACGGGGCACTCCGCGACCCTGGGCGGCCCTACCAGGTCCGATGCCTGCTCGGTCAGCCGGGCGGCCGCGAACTTGTCCGGCTCGTACCGGTAGCCCTGCTTCGCCTTGTAGTCGGGCATGTCCGGCTTCCCGGTGGTCAGCGCGATCCGGTCGACGGCATCGGCCATCGCCGAAGAGGGCAGGTTGAGTACGCACTCCCCCTCCCGCAGCAGGTTCGCGGTCGTCAGGGCGTTGTTGCCCAGCCCGAGCATGCAGAACCGGTCGAGCCACCACGCGGAGGACATCGGCGCCAGGTTCGCCGTCCCGTCCTCGTTGCGTGAGCTGATCAACACCACCGGAGTTCCGAAGTACAGGACCTTGAGCCCGGGGACCACATGCATCTGTTGCGCCTTTCGCGGAGTGTCAGTCGGAGGGACCGGCTCGCGATCAGGAGCGCGAGCCGTCACCGACTCTCTCGCGTGCGGGCACGCTCTGGCTGGCGGGAATGCGACCTCGCGTTCGGTGGTGGACGAGGTGCGGGGGCGGGGCGGGTGCGGAGGCGGGCCCGGGATCAGCCGGACTGCGTGAGCGGGGACCGGACGCCGAACCACTGCTCGGCGCCGTACTCCTCGAACCGCTCCACCTCGGTGAACCCCAGCTTCGCCGCGAGGCGCATCGCGCGATCGTTGGCGGTCCGGGTGCAGAGGACCACCGGCTCGCCGGGGAGCGCGTGGTCGAACCAGTCGAGCGCCGCTGCGCACGCCTCGGCGCCGTACCCGCGTCCCCACGCCTGCGGCAGGAACATGTAGCCGAGCTCGGCCTCCGCGGCATCGGGACGTACGTGACCCGGACGCTCCGGGTCGCGCCGATCGAGCGTGATCATGCCGATCATCGCTCCGTCGGCATCGACCACGAAGCAGCCGGGGCGCCGCCCGGGCACCTCGGGCACTGCGCGTTCGAGCTCGTCACGCGGCCGGGAGCCGCCGATGTAGGTGCCCACCTCCGGCGATGCGAACAGCTCGATGAACGCCGCACGGTCCCGGGCATCCGACTGACGGAGGACGAGCCGTTCGGTCGGTATCGCGGCAGGCGGCCAGTTGACAGGTCCGAGTTCGATCATGAACGGCAACCTAGCGCACGGCTCGTCGGAGTGAGTGCGCATCAATTACCCAACCGACTGAGGAGACTTCGGGTTCACCAGAGTCCACGAACGTCCTGGCTGCACTCCACATCGCCGGCATCCAGCCACGGGCTGCGGACGTTCGGTAGCCGCACCAGGGTGCGCCGGAGCGTTCCCCGCGTCGACCCGGAACGGGTGGCGGGGGCCCGGTGCGGGCGGGTCGCAGTCGTCGCGGAGGACGCCGTCGGGCGGGGCGCCCGATGCGGGGACGGGCAGGTACGGCTCGGGGCGGGTCAGCCACAGCCAGACCCCGAACGGCAGGGGCACCCGGCACGCCGCCGGGGCGGGCGGGGTCCAGAGCTCGCCCCCCGTCTGCGGATGCGTCGGCACGAGGGGGACGTCGGTGTCGTCGTCGGGAGCCGGTCGTCCCGGTCCGGCCAGGACGGCGTGCCGCGCCTGCGGACCGGCGGGCGGCATGGAGTCGAGGGAGCCTTGGAACACCTCACCGGCCAAGCCGTCGGGGATTTCGGGCGCGCGGCCGGACGGATCGTGGCGCCCGTACGACGCGGGGTCAGGCCCAGGGGTCTTGGTCGATGGCGCCCGGTGCGGCGTCGTTCAGCATCTGGTCGAGGGTGCGGGCGAGGCCCTGCGCGTCGTCCACGTGCGCGATCCACGGGACGCCGCCGAGGGCGCCGGCCGGATCGGCGGCGGTGGCGAGAGCGTCGAGCACCGTGCGCAGGTCGTCCGGAACGGGGTCGTCCACGAGGCAGAGCCAGGCGAGCGCGGCGGCCACCCGGACGTCCGCGGGCTGTGCCGGCTCGCGCCACAGGGAACGGGCCCAGGCAGCCGCGCCGGGGTCGGCATGCTCGCGGGCGAGTTCGGCGACGGCCAGGTCTACCACGGCTTCGGTATGCGCAGATCGAGTACCCGGCACCGAGCCGGGTCGGGTGGCGACCGGGCCAGGCATTCGGGTCGTTCCGGCATGGTGCCTGGCCGACGGAGCGGTGTGCCGAGATGCTGGGGGCTGAACGAGGCAGGAGAAACCGTGGACGAACCCAGCATCCAAGGTGCCCGGAGCTCGGCATCCACCGGTGCGAGCCGTGGTGTTGCCGGCCAGCCCGGGGTCATCGGCATTGCGCTCGGGGCGGTGCTGACTGCCGTACTCGCACAAGGCTCGTGGCAGTGGTTCGCGACGTACATCGGCGTGACCCTTCTTGTCGTGCTCTTCACCCTCTACCGGCTTCCCCAGTGGACGCCCACGCCCGGCCTCCGATCTGCCTACGTCGGCAACCTGGCGGCGTATTCGCTGGTCGTCGGCCTGTGCGTGGCGATCACCCTGGCCCCCGTGCTGCAGCGCTGGGCGTGGCTGTTCCCGATGCCCGGCACGCGCGCCAGGTGTCCCGCCCTGGGCAGGTACGAGAGCATCCGGACCGAGGCGGCGCTGGCGAACCTGGCCGGTCGCGACGCTGCCGCCCTGGCGCGTACTCAGGAGGTCCAGAGCCATACCGCCGTTGCCGACTGCCTGTCCGCCACGACGACGCTGTGGTTGCCGGTCTACGCGGCCGGGGCGGCCCTGCTGGTGGGTCTGGGTGCCTATTTCGTGGATCGGATGCGGGCAAGGAACGCTTAGCCCCGGCCCTTGGGGTCCTGGCCCGTGCCGTGCATGCCATCAGCGCTGGCTGCCTTCGCACTGATCGCGGCACCGTGCCCCGGCGGCGGGCCCTCGACGTCAGGAAGCACGGTCGGCCGTGCCTGTGCCCGTTCCTGTGTGGTCGAGGATCGCGGCGACGATCGTCGGCCAGTCGGTTCGTTCGACCCCGTGGCCTGCGTCCGCCAGAGCCAACAGCCCTGCGGCCGGGATCCTTTCCGCGAGTGCCTCGCCGTGGCGGAGCGGGAACATCGGGTCGGCGGTCCCGTGGATCACCAGCGTGGGCACCGCGATCGAGGACAGGGGTGCTCGTGGGGGCTCGCCGTCCGGAAGGGAGTCGTGGTTGCGGGCCGCGGCGAAGTCGTTCGCGCGCTCCACGTCGCGTCGGACCAGGCCCCGGGCGGCGGTCTCGTCGAACGGGCGCCGACCACCTGCGAGGACGCGCGCGTAGGCGACCTGATAGTCGATCACCGAGTCGGCATCCGACCAGTCCACATCCACGGTCGAGACGAACCGCATGAACTCCTCGGTCGGCGGAGGCAGCTCGCGGTCGCCGTCACTGTCCCCGGGCACGGCGGAGGACGTGCTGATCAGCACGAGCGACAGGACGCACCGTGCGTGCTCCAGTGCGAGCAGCTGTGCGAGCGCCCCTCCGGCGGATACGCCCACGATGTGAGCGGCCGGGATCCCGTGGGCGTCGAGCACGCGGACGGCATCGTCGACCAGGTCCGCACCGCTGTAGCCCGGGCGGCCCGGCTCATAAGTCACCGACCTACCGGTGTCGCGGTGGTCGTAGCGGATCACGAAGCGGGGGCCGCCCTCGGCGAGCATCCGGCAGAAGCCCTCCTCCCACCAGAGCATCGAAGCCCCCGTCCCCATGATGAGCAGTACGGGCGGATCCGACGGATTGCCGAACGACTCGGTGCAGAGCCTGATGCCCGTCGTCTCGATCATGCGCTCAGCCATCGTCCTCGCCTCTCACCGTCTCGCCCCTCCTCGTCTCTCCTCGCCTGACCCTTCCCGCCCCATGGTGCCCGGGTGTCCCCGAATCGGTAGCGCGGACGTACCGGCCGAGGAATCGTGGTGCTGTGTGTCAGTCGACCACGCCATCGGCCCCCGCACGAATGACACCGCCCTGTTCGGCCGCACGCCGACGATCGGAGACGGATGCCCCAGTCCGAACCGGTGGCCCACGGCGGCCCTCGGCACACCGTGCCCGTCGACGTCCACCTCGTCCTGCGCCGCGACAGCGGATCCGGCCCGGAGGTGTTGCTGTCGCGCCGGTCCGGGCCGGTGTACGCCACCGGGTTGTGGCACCTGCCCTCCGGGCATCTGGAACCGGGCGAGGACATGGCCGAGGCGGTGATCCGCGAAGCCCGCGAGGAGACCGGCGTCGTCATCGCGGCCGAGGACGTGGCCGCCGCGGTCACGGTCCACCATCGGCCTCCCCAGGGTGCCGGCTCGCGGATCGGTGTCCTCTTCGAGGTACGGCGATGGTCGGGAGCGCCCCGGGTGATGGAGCCGGACCGGTGCGACGGCATGGGCTGGTACCCGCTGGACGGTCTGCCGCATCCGATGGTGGCGTACTGCCGCGCCGGCCTCGACGCCTACCGCGCCGGCCTGCCCGCCGCCGTGCACTTCCAGCAGCCCGGCGACCCCGTCCGGTACGTGGCGGAGGGCGCCGACCGCACCCGTCTCGTGCCGGGGCCGCCCGCGGACGGCATGGAGTTGCCGCCCCGGCTGCGGGAGTTCGCCGAACGCGCCGTCGGCCGGATCGCGGAGGCGGCCGACGCCTCGTGGGCGCGCACCGGCAGCCGGGTGTGGCGTCTCACCGGTTCCGGCGGCGGCATCTGGTACCTCAAGCAGCACCGCGGGCCGGCCTTCCACGAACGGGAAGTGGCCGCGTACCGCGCGTGGGCACCCGTGCTCGGGCGGGGGGCTCCCCGGCTCGTCGCGGCCGACCCGGCGGCGCGGGCCGTCGTGGTCACGGCACTGGCGGGCCGGTCACCGCACGGGGCGGTCCTCGACGCCGCGGCCGAGGTCTGCCTCCACCGGGAGCTGGGCCGCCTGGCTTCTGCCCTGCACCGCTCGACCCCGGAGCGGCCCGCCGGACCGTCCACCGCCGCGGGCACGGTGAAGCGTCACCTGGAGGAGGCCCGGCCCTGCCTGGCCGCCGGGGACGAGGAGCTGGTGCTCGGCCTGGTCCGCACCTACGAGGACCTCCCGCGGCCCGTGCTGGTGCCCACGCACGGGGACCTCCAGTACCGCAACGTGCTCCTGGCCGATGACGGCGAGGTGGCTCTGTTCGACTTCGAGCGATCGGAGTACGCCACCGCCACCCGCGACATGGTGCGCCTGGGCGACACCTGGGCCGGCCGGTCCGACCTGCGTACGGCCTTCTTCGACGGGTACGGAAGGACGCTCGCGCCCGCCGAGGAACTCAGGCTGGATTGCGAGGCCGCCTTCGACGCGGTCTCAGGAATCGCGTACGGCGCCGGCCACCAGGACCCCGAGGTCGCCGAACGCGGCCACCGCACCCTGTCTCGACTCCATGCCGCCCACCACCGCTAGCCCGTGGCCCGTGGCCCGTGGCCCGTGGCCCGTGGCCCATGGCCCGTGGCCCATGGCCCATGGCCCGTGGCCCGTGGCCCGTCAGAGAGTTTCGCTCAAGGAGTCCGCCAGTCGGCGCCGGGCCGCGCGCGTCGCCGGTACGGCCGCCGCCACCACCGCGCCCAGCACGGACCCGGTGATCACGATCAGCATCACCGGCAGAGGTGGCAGCTGGGCGATGCCCGCGCCGATGCCGCTCGACGCGCCCTGGGTGTCGACCAGCCATCTGCCGGACAGCAGGCCCAGTACCGTGCCGGCCGCGGCGGATGCCAGGGCGGTCAGTCCGGCGGCCGTGACGATCATCGAGCCGATCTGCCGGGGCGTCAGCCCGATCGCCTTCAGCGCCAGTAGGTCACGGCCCCGGTCGCGGACACCCGTACTGATCAGTGTCAGCAGTTCGATCAGGCCGATCAGGGCCAGGACCGCGATCAGGGCGGCGATCACTCCGCGCGCCGGCTCCAGCCGGTCGACCGGGTTCGGTGTCTCCCGGACCTCCAGCGTTCCTCCCGCCGTCCCGGCCAGCGCGGCGCCGACCGCCCGGGGGTCCGCACCCTCGCGCAGCACCAGGGCGTGGAAGTCGGAGCGCAGTTCCGGGTCGCGCTCGCGCAGTGCGTCGATGGTCGTGGTGATCACCCGGCCGCCGGACTCGGGTTCGATGGTGCGACCGACGACGTGCAGGATCTGCGGCCGTCCCTCGACGGTCATCCGGACCCACGCGCCGACCCGCACGCCGAGGAGGTCGAGCAGCCCCTGCCCCGCCACCGCCTCGTCCGGGCCGCTGACGGCACGTCCTTCCACCACCTTGGCGGGGTACGGGTCCCGGGCGGTACCCAGCCCTCGGAGCGTGATCGTTCCGGTCTGCCCCGGCACGAGCGCCGCCATCTCGGCCCCCGGGTGGACCGTGGCGACGTCCGGGACGGCCGCGAGGGCCCGCTCCAGTTCCGCTTCGGACGAAGCGGCCGGCTGTCCGGCCCGTACGGTCAGTGCCGCGGGCAGTCCCATCTGCGCGGGGCGGCTGCGGAACTGGTCCAGCGTCGACCAGGCGACGAGCGCGACGGTGATGAGGAGCAGCGGCAGGGCGAGTCGGGCCACGGGGACGAGGGTCCGGCCGCGCCGCGGGAAGGCGGCGCGCCATCCCAGGACCAGGGCCGGGGGCACGCGTACGCCGAGGGCGCGCCTGCCGAGGGCGGTCATCGGGGCGGCGGACGGCTGTGCGGCGCGGGCCACGGGCACGGGCGGGACCCGTCCGGCACGCCAGGCCGAGAGTCCGGTCGCGGCCGCGATCAGCAGCACCGCTCCGCAGGGGACGCCGATCATGAGTGCGGTGTGGCCGGGCAGGTCCGGCCACACCGCGGCCGCCTCGCCGATCCGTCCGGGTATCCGGGCGCCCAGCAGGGCGATCGCCGCCGTGCCGAGGGCCACGCCGAGGAGGGCGAAAGCCAGGTGCTGGACGAGGAAGCCGCGGGTCACCTGGCCGGGGGTGAAGCCGACCGCCTTGAGGATCGCGATGTCCCTGAGCTGGCCGCGGACCCGGGCGCCGATGGTTCCGGCGGCGGCGAGCGCCGCCGCGAGCAGCGCGCCGAGCCCGAAGACGGCGAACATCTGCCCGAGCAGCCGGTCGTCGCCGCCCGCCTCGGCGCGCGCCTGCTGCCACTTGGTGACCTGGGCGACGCGGTCGGCCCCGAGGACGGTCACGGCGCGCTGGACGGTGAAGTCGGTGTCGTCCGGGTCGGCCAGGCGCAGGCCCACGCTCTGCCCGGTGTCCGCGTGGGCGATCCCGTCGAGGGTGTCGGACAGCACCCAGCCGATGCCGGGGCTGCCGCCCGGGTGGTAGCGGGGCTCGGCCACCTCGGCGATCCCGGTCACCCGCAGTGTGTGCGGGGCGCCGTCCGGGCCGGTGACCCGGATCGTGTCGCCCGGTTCCGCCCAGAGGGCCCGCGCGACCGAGGCTTCCAGTACGACGGAGCCGTTCCCGGCGGCCGCACCGCCCTCCGCCCCGGCGCCCTCTCCGGCGTCCGCGCTGCTCCCGGCCTCGTCGGGGCCGGTGAGCCAATTGCCCGTGGTGACGAGCGGCCGCCCGGTCTCCGGGGGCGTCGCCCCGGCCGCACGTAGCGTCACTCCGACCCGGGCGCCGCGCGACTCGACCGTCGTCGCCGCAGTGCGGTAGGGCCCCGAGAGGGCGGCGACCCCCTCGACGCGGGACAGGGCGGCCATGTCCGCCCCGGCGCGGGTGTGCAGCCAGATGTGCGCGCCGTGGGACTGGTTGAAGACGCGCTGCCAAGGGTTCGCGGCGTAGCTGAACAGTGCGCCGGCGAGCAGGAGCGAGGCGATGATCCCGGCGCTGGCCAGCACGACGAAGAGGGCTTCGCCGCGGTGTGCGCGGAAGTCGGCGTGTGCCCAGCGCAAGGTGGCCCGCACGGTCACCGCTTCGGTTCCGGTTCCAGGTCCAGTACGCCCGAGACGCCTCTGGCGGGCGGGCGGTGTCCGCCGCCGAGGTGGGCGTCGTCGGCTATTCGTCCGTCGAAGAAGCTGATGACGCGGTCGGCGGCGCTGGCCATCCGGGCGTCGTGGGTGACCATCATGATCGTCTGGCCGCGCTGGTGGAAGCGGGAGAGCAACCGCAGCACTTCGCGGGTGCCCTTGCTGTCGAGACTGCCGGCCGGTTCGTCCGCGAGCAGCAGGGCGGGGTGGTTGACCAGCGCTCGGGCGAGCGCGACGCGCTGCTGTTCGCCGCCGGACAGTTCGCCGGGCATGGACCGTTCGCGGCCTTCGAGGCCGAGGTCGGCGAGCAGCTCGGCGCGGGATGCGCGGGCGGCCTTCGGGGAGGCTCCGGCGAGCAGGGCGGGCAGTTCGACGTTGTCGGCGACGGTGAGGTTGGAAACCAGGTTGAAGAACTGGAAGACGACGCCGATGCTGCGCCGCCGCAGGACTGCCCAGCGGGCCTCGCGGTACGCGTCGACGCGCTCGCCCCCGAGCCACAGCTTCCCGCTGTCGGGCCGCTGGAGGCCGCCTATCAGGTGCAGCAGCGTGGACTTTCCGGCTCCGGACGGTCCGGTGACGGCGACGAACTCGCCCGGCTGGACAGACAGGTCCACCCCGCGTACGGCGTGCACCGGTACGCCTTCGCCGTGGTGCGTCTTGGTCAGGCCCTCGGCCCGCACTATGGGCTCGCCGGGAGCGATGGTGGTGGCGTCGTCGCTCATTCCAGCTCCTCCTGGCAGCGTTCCAGCCAGTCGAGGTCGGCCTGCAGGTGCAGCATGGCGCCCTCGATCAGCAGTTGGGAGATCTTGTTGTCGCGGTCCTCCGCCGCGGCCAGCTTGGACAGGTCCCGCATGGTGTTGAGGTACTGACGCCGCTGCTTGTTGATCAGTGCGACCGGATCGGCCAGACCCGACTGCGGTGCGAGGGCGAGCTTCATGAAGAACTCGTCCCGTACCCGGGGCTCCTCGGCGGTTTCCTCGAACCAGGCCTGCACGGCCTCGCGCCCTGCGTCCGTCAGCCTGTACGTGCGCTTGTTGGGCCGTCCCGACTGCTCGACGTCCTCGCCCTCGATCAGGCCGCTCTTCTCCAGCCGGCCGAGGGTGACGTAGATCTGGCCGACGTTGGGCTGAGGGTACGCGGCGCCCAGGAGCTTCTCAAGGTCCTGCTTCAGCTCGTAACCGTGCGCAGGGCTACGGGTGAGGAGCGCAAGGAGCGCCAGCCGCACTCGCTCCCCCTCCTTCCCGCTCCGTAGTCAACGGTTCACTCGACAGCGGGCCGAGTTGCGCCGCCGTCCGTCTCGTCTGCCTGGACGTCTAGTATCGCCCATGCCTAACGGGTATATATAGGCCACGATGGTCGGCGGCGCAGCCGGATCGTGCACTGGGAGGAATCTATGCGGTGGATGCGTGCCGCGGGTAGAGCTCTCCTGGTCGGGGCGGTCGTACTGGCGGGTTACACCGGTTTCGGCGTCCGGGCCGACGCGGGAGCGACCTCCGGGGCATTCGGGACGGCTTCCGGGGACCGCGGGCCCCTGTCGCTCGTGACGGCGGGCGATCTGACGGATTACCTCCCCCCGCTCCTCGACGACTGGAACGAGGCGCATCCCGACGAGCGGGTCACGCTCGTCGAGCTGCCCGACTCCGCGGACGAGACCCGGGCCCAGATGATCAGCGAACTGCGATCGGGCCGCGACCGGTTCGACGTGCTGAACATCGACGTCGCCTGGACGTCCGAGTTCGCCGCGGCCGGGTTGATCTCCCCCCTCCCCCGTGACCGCTTCCCGCTGGACGCCTTCCTGCGTCCGGTCGTCGACACCGCGACCTTCGAGGGCCGGCTGTACGCGGTCCCGTACGTCACCAACGCGGGCCTGCTGTACTACCGCAAGGACATCCTGGACCGGGCGGGCGAGGAGCCGCCGCGCACCTGGTCCGATCTGGTGCGCCAGGCGCGCACGATCGCCCCGCAGTACGGGCTGGACGGTTACGCCGGCCAGTTCCTGCCGTACGAGGGGCTCACCGTCAACGTCACGGAGGCCGTGCACTCGGCCGGCGGTTCGGTCCTGCGCGACGACGGTGCCCGCGTGAGCGTGGACTCCGACGCGGCGCGCGCCGGGCTGCGGTTCCTCGCGGACGGCGTTCGGGACGGCTGGATCTCCCGCGAGGCGCTCGGTTACAAGGAGGAGGAGTCGCGGCAGGCCTTCCAGGACGGCCGGCTGCTCTTCCTGCGGAACTGGCCCTACGTGTACGCGGACGCCAGCGCGGAGGGATCGAAGATCGCGGGCCGGTTCGGCGCCGTGCCGCTGCCCGGACCCGACGGGCCCGGCACCAGTGTGCTGGGCGGCTCCAACCTGGCCGTGAGCAGCCATGCGCGGCATCCGGCCTCGGCGGCGGACCTGATCTCGTACCTCACCAGTGAACGGGTCCAGCGGCAGGTGCTCACCAAGGGCTCGCTGCCGCCGGTGCGCGCCGCGCTGTACGAGGATCCCGAGCTGGTCCGCGCGTATCCGTACCTGCCCACGCTCCGCCAGAGCCTGCTGTCGGCGGTGCCCCGCCCCAAGAGTCCGCGCTACGACCAGGTGAGCCTGGCGGTGCAGGCGGTGGCGCAGGACGTGATGGCGTTGCGCCAGACGCCCGAGGAGGCGACGGCGCGGCTCGCGCGCGAGCTCGGGGCCATTTCCCGCAGGGGCTGAGCGTACTGCGCGTCCCTCCATTTCTGCACCCCCTCAAGGGCCTCTACTTACATGTTAAGTAGAGGCCCTTCTTCGTGCACCGGGATGTTTCCGTACAAAACACCCCAGCTTTCCACTGTTTCTGGACACATCGTTGACACCTTCCAGTCGCTGCTACTTAACATGCATGCATAACAGCGCACCGATCAGGAGCGCTCTCGCATTCAGCAGACAGGTCGACGCGAGATGCTCAGCACCCTTCCGGCCGACACCGGCCACCCCTCCCGGACCGCCCCCGCACCCGCGCCCTGGTGGCGTGACGCGGTGATCTACCAGGTCTACGTCCGCAGCTTCCTCGACAGCACCGGGGACGGCATCGGCGACCTGGCCGGCGTCCGGGCCGGACTGCCCTACCTGCGCAAGCTCGGTGTCGACGGCATCTGGCTCAGCCCGTTCTACCCGTCGCCGCAGCACGACCACGGATACGACGTGGCCGACTACTGCGGTGTCGACCCGGTCTACGGCGACCTCGCCGAGTTCGACCGGTTGGTGGCCGACGCCCGCCGCCTCGGGCTCAGGCTGCTGCTCGACATCGTCCCCAACCACTGCTCCAGCGAGCACCCGTGGTTCCGGGACGCGCTCGCCGCGGAGCCCGGAAGCCCGGCACGCTCGCGCTTCCACTTCGCACCCGGCCGCGGCGCGGACGGGGCGGAGCCGCCCAACAACTGGCACGCCATGTTCGGCGGTCCCGCCTGGAGCCGGACCACCGAGCCCGACGGCACCCCCGGCGAGTGGTACCTGCACCTCTTCACTCCGGAGCAGCCGGACCTGAACTGGCGCGACCCCGCCGTCGGCGACGACTTCGAGCAGGTGCTGCGCTTCTGGCTGGACCGCGGGGTCGACGGCTTTCGCATCGATGTCGCCGCCGGACTGTTCAAGCACCCCGCGCTGCCCGACTCGGACGATCCCGCAGCCGACGAGCGGGCCCGCGACGCCGTCAACCAGCTCGCCTGGAACCGGCCCGAGGTCCACGACGTGTGGCGGCGCTGGCGCGCGGTCTGCGAGGAGTACACCGCCCGGGACGGCCACGAGCGGCTGCTGGTCGGCGAGGTGTCCGTACCCACCGCACGCGAGCACGCCGAGTACGTCCGCCCCGACGAACTGCACCAGGCGTTCTTCTTCGACCTGCTCAGCGCGCCCTGGGATGCCGACGCCTTCCGCTCGACGATCACCGAGGCGATACGCGACATCGCCGGGACCGGCTCCACGGTCACCTGGGTCCTCAACAACCACGACCAGGTCCGCACGGTGACCCGCTACGCGGGCGAGCCCGGAGTCGAAGGCAGTGGACTGGGCGCCGCCCGCGCCCGCGCCGCGGCCCTCCTGATGCTCGCGCTGCCTGGCGCCGCCTACGTCTACCAGGGCGAGGAACTGGGCCTGCCCGAGGTCCTCGACCTGCCCGACGAGGTGCTCACCGACCCGATCTTCCTCCGCACGGGCAGCCGCAAGCACGTGCGGGACGGCTGCCGCGTGCCGCTCCCCTGGTCCGGGCACGCCTCACCGTTCGGATTCACCCGGGATGCGGGCGGCGCCAAGCCGTGGCTGCCTCAGCCCGAGTGGTTCGCCGAGCACGCCACCGACCGCGCCCTGGCCGACACCCGTTCCTTCTGGCACCTCTACCGCGACGGTCTCCAGCTGCGGCGCACCCTGCCGCAACTCGGTGACGGCGCCCTGCGCTGGCTGGACGCGCCGCCGCAGGTACTGGCCGTCGTCCGCGGCGACGGTCTGGTCTGCGCGGTGAACTTCGGCTCGGAGCCGGTGCCCGCACCGGTCGCCGGAACTCCGCTGCTCGCCAGCGGCCCGTGCCCCGACGGCGTACTCCCCGCGGCGACCGCCGCCTGGTGGACCGCCGAATGCCCGGCCCCCTGACCTGACCTTCCCGTTCCCCCTCCGCACCCCCGTCCTCCCTCCCCGCGCGCAACCCCTCGACGTAAGGACCTCTCATGCGACGACCCAGCACGACGACCCGGCGGACCGCGGCCACCGCATCGGCGGCCCTCGCTCTCGCCCTCGGTGCCACGGCCTGCGGCGGCACCACCGGACCCGCGAGCGGCGGTGAACTCAGCGGCCAGACCGTGACCGTGGCAGGCGTCTGGACCGGCAGCGAGCAGCAGAACTTCAAGAAGGTGCTGGACGCCTTCACCGAGAAGACCGGTGCCAAGACGGTCTTCGTGCCCTCCGGCGACAACGTCTCCACCTTCGTCGGAAGCAAGATCGAAGGCGGCAACGCACCCGACGTGGTGATGGTGCCCCAGGTGGGCGTGCTCCAGCAGTTCGCCAAGGAGGGCTGGCTGCTCCCGCTGTCCGAGCAGACCGCCCGGAGCGCCGGATCCACCCTCGCCCCGGTGTGGCGCAACTACGGCACCGTCGACGGCGCCTACTACGGCCTCTACTTCAAGGCCGCCCACAAGTCCACCGTCTGGTACGCCCCCGAGGCCTTCGCCCAGGCCGGGGTCAACGAGCCCAAGAGCTACGCCGACATGCTGAAGGCCGGCCGCACCCTCGCCGACTCCGGCCGCCCCGCCTTCGCGATAGCCGGCGAGGACGGCTGGACCCTGACCGACTGGTTCGAGAACATCTACCTCTCCCAGGCCGGGCCGGAGAAGTACGACCAGCTCGCGCAGCACCGGATCAAGTGGACCGACGAGAGCGTCGTCAGGGCGCTGACCACCCTCGGAGACCTGTTCAAGGACAAGCAACTCGTCGCCGGCGGTGCCCAGACGGCTCTCGGGACCGACTTCCCCACGTCCGTCGCGCAGGTCTTCGGCCCCGAGCCCAAGGCGGGCATGGTCTACGAGGGGGACTTCGTCGGTGGTGTCGCCAAGGACCAGTTCGGCAGGAAGCTCGGGACGGACGCCAAGTTCTTCCCGTTCCCCGCGGTCGACGGGGGCAAGGCGCCGGTCGTCAGCGGCGGCGACGCGGCCGTCGTCCTCAAGGACGGCAAGAACGGCAAGGCCGGCATGAAGCTGGTCGAGTACCTGTCCGGCTCCGAGGCCGCCGAGGTCTGGGCGCGGGCGGGCGGCTTCCTGTCCCCGAACAAGGAGGTCGGCATCGCCGCGTACGGTGACGAGATCACCCGCGGCACCGCCGACTCGCTCATCGCGGCGGGCGACTCCATCCGGTTCGACATGTCGGACCAGGCCCCCGCCGCATTCGGCGGTACGAAGGGCGCCGGCGAGTGGAAGCTCCTCCAGGACTTCCTGCGCGACCCGTCGGACCCGCAGGGCACGGCCGCGAAGCTCGAGGCGGAGGCCGCCAAGGCCTACGGGAACTGAGGGGCCCCGCATGGCTGACACCATGACCGCCCGCGACCGGGCCCGCGACCGGGCCCGCGCCGGCGCCGCCCGGGCGCCGGCCGACGGCCGACGCCTGGCCCGGCGAAGGAAGCGCCGCCTCGCGGTGGTCTTCGTCCTGCCGGCCCTGCTGCTGCTCGGCGCGCTGGTCGTCTACCCGGTCCTCTTCTCCTTCGGCCGCAGCCTCTTCGACGCCGATGGCGACCGCTTCGTAGGAGCGGGGAACTACGTCGCGATCGTCCAGGACCCGGCCACGCTGAAGGCGATCCGCAACAGCGCCATCTGGGTCGTGGTGGCCCCGACCCTGCTGACCGGGCTCGGGCTGATGCTCGCCGTGCTCACCGAGAAGGTGCGCTGGGCAACCGCGTTCAAGCTGGTGCTCTTCCTTCCGATGGCCGTGTCCTTCCTCGCCGCGGGCATCATCTTCCGGCTCGCCTACGAACAGGACCCGGACCGGGGCGTACTCAACGCCGCAGTCGTCGGCGTCCACGACAGCTTCGGGGACGCTGCCGCCTATCCGACGGCCCGGGCCCGGGAGGGCCAGGGGCTGACGGGCAGCGCGGGAGGCCCGTACAGCACCGAGGGGACCGTGCGCCCCGGCCGCTCGGTCAGTCTCGGCCTGATCGGTGTGGCACCGGACGCGGTACCCGCCGCAGCCAAGGCCGCGGCTGCCGCGGCACCCGCAACGGACGGGATCGGGGGCGTCGTCTACCTCGACTTCGCCCCCGGAGGCGCCGGAGTACCGGGGCGCATCGACGCCGGCGAGAACGGACTGCCCGGCATGACCGTCGAGGCCGTACGGGACGGCCGGGTGGCCGCCAGCACCGTCTCGGCCGACGACGGGTCCTTCCGCCTCACCGGGCTCGCCGACGGCGACTACACCGTCAGGCTGCCCGCGGCCAACTTCGCGGCCCCGTACCAGGGGGTGAACTGGCTCGGTCCGGCGCTGGTCACACCGGCCATCATCGGCGCCTACCTGTGGGTGTGGACCGGCTTCGCGATGGTCCTGATCGGTGCCGGCCTCGCGGCCATCCCCCGGGACGCGCTGGAGGCGGCGCGCATGGACGGGGCCTCCGAGGGCCAGATCTTCCGCAAGATCACCGTGCCCCTCCTCTCCCCGGTGCTCACCGTCGTCTTCGTGACCCTGGTGATCAACGTGATGAAGGTCTTCGACCTCGTCTACATCATCGCGCCGGGGCCGGTCCAGGAAGAGGCGAACGTGCTGGCCACCCGCATGTGGCTGGTGTCCTTCGGCGGCGGCAACGACCAGGGGCTCGGCAGCGCGCTCAGCGTGGTGCTCCTCCTGCTCGTCGTCCCGGCGATGGTCTTCAACATCCGGCGCTTCCGAAGGAGTGGAGCATGAGCGTCCCGAGCACCGCAGGGCGCCGGCGGCAGAGGCAGGGGCAGGGGCAGGGGCAGCGGCAGGGGCACCTGTTGTCGCGCCTGCTGAGCAACTCCCTCGTCCAGGGCGCACTGATCCTGGTCGCCCTCGTATGGATCACCCCACTGGCGGGCCTGCTCCTGTCCTCCCTGCGCTCCGAGGGGGACAACGCGTCCGACGGTTGGTGGACCGCCCTCAGCGACCCGTCCCAGCTCTCCCTGGACAACTACGCCGCCCTCCTGAAGGACTCCGGCATCGCGGCAGCCTTCGGGAACACGGTCCTGATCTCCGTGCCCACCACCGCACTGGTGGTCGCCATCGCGGCACTGGCCGGATACGCCTTCGCATGGCTGGAGTTCCCCGGCAGGGACGCCGTCTTCCTGGTGGTCGTCGGACTGCTCGTCGTACCCGTGCAAATCGGGCTGCTGCCCGTGGCCAAACTCTTCGGCACGGTCGGCCTGTTCGGCACGGTGGCGGGCGTCGTCCTCTTCCACGTCGCCTACGGACTGCCGTTCGCGATCTTCCTGCTGCGCAACTACTTCGCGGAGATACCCCGCGAAATGCTGGAGGCCGCCCGGATGGACGGCGGCAGCGAGTGGCGGATCTTCACCCGGCTGGTGCTGCCGCTCGGCCGGCCGGCCCTCGCGAGCCTGGCCATCTTCCAGTTCCTCTGGGTCTGGAACGACATGCTCGTGGCGCTGCTCTTCGCGGACAGCGGCTCCCAGCCGCTCACGGTTGCGCTGCAGTCCCAGATGCGGCAGTTCGGCAGCAACATCGGTGTCCTCGCGCCGGGGGCGTTCCTGTCCCTGGTGGTGCCGCTGATCGTGTTCTTCGCCTTCCAGCGGCATTTCGTCCAGGGGGTGATGGCGGGCTCGGTGAAATAGCGGCCGTCCCTGCGCACGTGCAGGTGGGAGCGCGGGCCCTGCCACCGGTCTTCCGACCGGTGGCAGGGCCCGCAGCGTCCGTCGTTCCGTCCTTCCGTCCGTCCGTCCGTTCGTCCGTTCGTCCGTGCGGCAGGGCGAACGCGATCAGCCTGAGCGGCGCTGCCACTCCTCGGCGAGCAGCCGGTAGGAGCGGACCCGGTCGGTGTGGTCGTGCGTGATGGTGGTGATGAGCAACTCGTCCGCCCCGGTCGCCTCCTGGAGTCGGTCCAGGTGGTCGGCGACCGTTCGCGGGGAGCCGACGAACTGGGTTTCCACGCGGTCTGCGACGAGTTTCCGGTCGGCGTCGGTCCAGGGCAGGGCGCGGGCCTCGGCAGGGGTGGGGAAGGCAATGGCCCCTTCGGCGGTGCGGATGCTCCGTACCCAGGGCAGTGCGGCTTCGGCCTCGGACACGGCGTCGGCCCAGTAACGGGCCGTGAAGAGCCCACCGGGCCGGGCACCCGGCTCACGCCAGGCGGCCGGGTGCCGCCCCGCGCCGCCGAGCGCGACGGCGAGGTGCAGCGGATCGGAGGATCCCGATGCGATGGTGAATGCAGGTGCGGGCGGGGATGAGGACACGTCGAATTACGCCTTCCTGATCGGCCGTGCGAAAAGGAGGCCGATACACGTCGCCGAATATGAGGACGTATGAGGGGGTCGGGCGGGCGGGACGAGAAAGCCCGTCACCCATATCCCTTCGAGACGCTACGCCCGATAGTGGCGCCATACAATGACCTGAATATGAAGAGAAGTTGGCAGCGGTGTTGCCGGGTGCACGGACGGCCATGAAGGACGGCGGCGGCACAGGGTGCCCGACCGTCGTGCCCTCACCGGCCCGGGGACCGGCGTTCGTACTCATGGGGCGGGCTCTCCGTCCGTGGCACGGGACGAAGGCCGGAGGATTCAGGAGTTGGTCACCGGCAGGCCCGGCGGGTCGGCCTCCGCGGTGGTGACTGCCTCGTTGGACAGGTTGCAGTCGGTGAGAGCTGTCCGTTCCGGCCGCTCTCGATCAGGTGGTTGATGGCCGCCGCGACGGGCCCGGCGAGCCCGCCGGCGACGGCAGCGCGGAAAGGGCTGTCAACGGTTCAACGGTCCTGATATCGACGCCCGGAGAAGCATGCGGCAATTTCATCCGCCGTACACACAATGCCTTCCGGCGAAATGAAACGGGCTTTGCGGTGGCGGCCGTAGCCCCCTCGACGGCCCGCCCCCGGGGGGCTACGGGTGGTGGGGAACGTACTTGTAGCCGACGCTGCGCACGGTGGAGATGCGGCCCCGGTAGGCGGGACCGAGCTTGCGGCGCAGGCGGGCCACGTGGACATCGACCGTGCGGCCGTCGCCGATGTTCCCGTAACCCCAGATGGCCGAGATGAGGGCATCACGCGTGTGGACCGTGCCCGGATGGGACAGCAGGTGGGCCAGGAGTTCGAATTCCAGGTAGGTGAGATCCAGTTGGCGTCCGTCGACCTCGACCAGCCGACGCGCGTGGTCCACCCGGATGGCGTCGTCGGGCTGGACGGGGCCGGAGTGCGGCGCCTGCGCCGGTGCCGGCTCACGGGCCGGGAACGTCCGGGGATCGAGGGAGCGGATCTCCGGGCGTATGCCGTGCGCTTCCATCACGGCCACGGGGTCGACGTCGGCCGCCAGGTAGACGAGGTATCCGACGCGACCGCCCTGGGTCACGAAGGCGCCGGACGGACGGTCACCGACCAGCTGGAGGCGCGGGGTCGGGGAACGACGGATGGCGGGTGCGGGAACAGCAGTGGTCACGGTGAGCCCCTTCGGCTGCGCGGATCGAGGTACGGATACCGGGTGTTCGAGCACGACAGGGCTTGGGGTTTCCGTGCCGGGGTCGACCGCGGGGGTCGGCGCGGCGCACGCCTGGCGGACCCCGACGGCTCTCAGGACCGGGGGCACGGCAGGCACAGCGCACGGCGCACGGCGCACGGAAGGAAGCGGCAGCCGGATCACCGGCTCGCGTCGAGGAAACGCCCTGTCGGAGAAGCCCTAAACGGGTCGGCAGACGGCGCTGGCGACGCGACGGAAGTCAACGTGCCTGCGGCGTACGAGCAACGGCTGCGACGGGGACATGACGACATCGTGAAGTGCGTGGCGGGCATGCGTCAATACTTCCCTACTGATTCCATAGGAAATATCCAGGAGAAGGCATCCCATCCACCCCCTGACCTGCATCGTCTCTCATATCAAGATCGAACCGTCCAGCATTCGGTCATGCTCTTGCCGGGAAGGCCGCTTCGGGTGAGTATCCCTATCAATCCGATGGGAAAGGTGGGGAATTGCGGAACCGCCATCACCCGAGCGGCATGCGGACCGGGCGCGGCGCCACGGTCAGGCACGCCTCCCGCCCCTCCCAGCAACCGGCCGAAGCCACTCGACAACGCCCCCGGAGCAGCCGACATGACCACCGCCATCCCCCATGGCACCGCTGTCCGTCCAGCCCGAGCGCGACACAGCCGTACCGGATGCTGCCGGTGAGGCCCATCGGGACGACGCCCGGCCCCTCCGGCCCCGAATCCGCCGACTGGCGGCGCCGCGCGCTCCTGCGTACCGCCCGCGATGTGGCGGACGACCTCGCCGCGGACGCCATCGTCCGCGATCAGGCGGGCAGGCCGCCACTGGACGAGGCGGCCCGGCTGCGCGAGGCCGGTCTCCCGGCGGCCCTCACCCCGCCCGGACCCGGCCGCGGAGTGGACTGGGCTACCGGATGCGCCGTCATACGGGAGATCGCCGCAGCCGACAGCTCTGTCGGCGACGTACTCGCCCGCCACTACGTACACGCCTGGAGCGGACGCTTCTACGCGAGCCACGAGCACGCGACCGCCCTGGAAGAGGAGTCCGTGCGCGGGCAGTGGCTGTGGACCGGGTCGGTCGGCACTCCCTCACCCCACGGGGTCTCCGTGGGACCGGACCTCACACTGAGGCCGCGCGCCACCGGCTACCTGCTGGACGGGCGCCGGTCCGTGGACACGGCGGTGGCCGCAGCCGACCAGATCGTGGTGGATGCCGTCTGCACCGCGACCGGTGACGTCCTGGTCGTACGGATCCCACCCGGCGCACAGGGCGTGAGCCTCGAACCGGCCCGCGATCGCCTCGGGCAGCGGGTCGCCGGCGCGGGCGAGGTCGTCCTGGACAGGGTCACCATCACTCCGGGGCACGTGCTGGGGCGGCGACCGCACGACGAGGAGTCGACGGCGCCGTTCACGGGGCTCGCGGAGCCGGCGCTGCGACTCGCCCTGTGCCACGTCGCCCTCGGCATCACCGAGGGCGCCCTCACCGAAGCACGCGATCTCAGCAGGGGCGGCCACGCACACCGACTGCCCGGTGAGGACCCGGACCTCTTCCTGGCGTACGGGGAACTCGCCTCTGCCGCCCAGACGGCCACCGCCGTGGTCGACCGGGCGACGGACGTGATGGCGCGGGCCCTCGCTGCGGGAGCTCAGCTCGACCCCGAGGTGCCCGCGGGCGTCGCCGCCCTGGTCGCCACCGCCGAGACCGTGATGTCGAGGGCCGCCCTGCACATCACCGCCCGGGTGCTGGAGCTCGCCGACGCCCCCGGCCTGGACCGGTTCTGGCGCAACGCCCGGGTCCTGACGGCCCACCGCCCGGTCGCGCACCGCCTGCGCTCCATCGGTGAGCACTACCTCAACGGCTCCCACCACCCGGTGGCGGCGGCCTTTCCCTGACCCGCCGGGCGCCGCTCGGGGCGAGGATCCGCGACCCGAGCTCCCCGCCCGCCCGGGGCCTGCCACCCGCCCGGCAGTCCGCGGCCACCCGTGACCGACGCGGGCCGATTCCATGCCGGATAATGTCCCTATGCGGATCTCAGCCAGGGCGGACTATGCGGTACGTGCCGCGCTGCAGCTCGCCGCGTCACAGGATGACGGGCCGGTGAAGGCAGAAGCCATCGCGGACGCCCAGGACATCCCGCACAAGTTCCTCGAGGGCATCCTGAACGACATGCGCCGGGGCGGTCTCGTACTCAGTCAGCGCGGCGGCAACGGCGGCTACCGGCTGGCCGGGCCGGCCCGGTCCATCAGCATCGCGGATGTCATCCGCGTCGTGGACGGACCGCTCGTCTCGGTGCGCGGGGTCCGCCCGCCGGACCTGTCCTACACCGGCCCCGCCGAGTCGCTGCTCCCCCTGTGGATCGCACTGCGGGCCAACGTGCGCGAGATCCTCGACGGCGTGTCCCTCGCCGACGTCGCGTCCGGCGAGCTGCCCGCCGACGTATCGGCGCTGGCCGATACCCCCGGGGCCTGGACCAATCCCTAACCCTCCCCCTTCCCTCACCCTTCCCACCTGCACGCTCTCACATAGCGAGAGCCAAGAGTCCACCATGCGGTCACCCTCTTGGGGCGGGTGTCCACCTCTGCCAAGATGCCTACCAACCAGGTGGGAAAACTAGGAACCAGGGATCTTCCGGTCCACACCACTGCTGGTACAGCTGCTGTTCTGGTTCAACATCGGCGCCCTGTACCCCACGCTCGGCCTCGGTATCCCGTACGGACCCCAGCTCTTCACCATCAAGACGGTGAACCTGCTCGGCCCGACCCTCACCGCCGTCATCGGCCTGACCCTGCACGAATCCGCGTACGCCGCCGAGGTGGTGCGCGGCGGCATCCTCTCCGTGGACCCCGGCCAGACCGAGGCCGCCCAGGCACTCGGCCTGAGCAGGCGGCGCACCCTGCGCAGGATCGTGGTTCCCCAGGCGATGCGGTCGATCGTGCCGACCGCCGGGAACATGCTGATCGGCACGCTCAAGGGCACCAGCATCGTCAGCGTGCTGGCCGTGCACGACCTGCTGTACTCGGTACAGCTGACCTACAACCAGAACTACCAGGTGATCCCGCTGCTGATGGTCGCCACCCTCTGGTACGTCGCCGTCAGGACCGTGCTGAGCGCCGGCCAGTACTACGTCGAGCGGTACTACGCGTGCGGCCGTTCCCGCGGTCTGCCGCCCACGCCGCAGCAGCGGCTTCGCAGCCGGCTGACCGCCCTGCGGGCCCGGCTGCACACCCTGACCGCCCCCGGCGACGGGCCGCCCGGTGTCGGATCCCGTTCCGGTTCCGGAGCGTAGCAACGCGGACCCGGGAAAACTGCTCCGCAATTGACAGTTGGGGGCCGACTGCTGCGGTGTGCGTCCGATGATGGCCCCGACATGGCCGATGCCGCTGCAGGGATGCGCTCGTGTCCGCGGCCCGCGGGGCGGGGCGGACGGTGGCTGCGGGCTGCCGTGTTCACGCTGCTCAGCTCGGTGCTGGCGGTCGTGGGCCATCACCTAACCTCGGAGGACCCGGTGTCCTGGCGGCGGGCGACGCTGGGGGTGCTGGCCACCTTCGCTCTTTCGTGGCGGGTGTCCCGGCGGTCGCTGCCCGGTCGGTACGTGCTTGCGGCGACGGTGCTGGCTCAGCTGCTCCTGCACAGGGCTCTGTCCCTCCAGAGGCAGCCACCTGGCGGGCACGCCGAAGCACACGACGGCGTGCTGGAGATCGGGCACGGCGCACACCACGTGGCGTGGCCCATGGCTGCTACTCATTGCGTGGCCGCATGCGTGATGGCTCTGCTCATGCACCGGGCGGATCAAGTGCTGAGCCGTGTGCCGGAGAGGGTGGCCCGGTGGGCCCGGTCGGCGGTCGCTGCGGCCGTCGCGGCTTTCGGTGCCGGCCGACGGCCGTGGTTCCGACCCGGTCTGCGGGTGGTCGGGGCCGTTGAACGCAGCAGGCTTGCCGTACGGCCGATGGTGATGACGATGCTCTGGCACGCGGTGGTGCGTAGGGGGCCTCCTGCCGGATGTGCAGGAGACGTTCCCCCCATCCTGACGTGCCCTTCACCCGCACGGTGAGGCCCGTCCGCGTACCGAGAGGGTTCCTCCATCATGAACGGATCACATATCCGGCTCCACATCCGCAGGCTGGCCTTCGCGGCCGTTGCCGCCCTGGCGGCCGTGGGTGTGACGGCCGGGCCGGCCGCGGCGCACGCCGAGGTCACCGCCTCCGATCCGCGCGCGCTCGCCGAGAACGTCACGCTGTCGTTCACCTCCGAGGCGGAGTCGGACAGCGCGGGCATCGCGGAGTTGCGGGTCGTACTCCCGAAGGGCATTGCTCCGGACGCCGTGACGCTCAAGGACGCTCCCGAGGAGTGGAAGCTGACGGCCACCCCGGACGGGTACGCGATCGGTGGCCCGGCTCTGGCCACCGGAACCGATGCCGAGTACAGCATCACCGTGCGCCAGCTGCCCGATGAGAAGGCCCTGGCGTTCAAGACCCTGGAGACCTACAGCGACGGAAAGGTCTCCCGCTGGATCGAGGTGCCCACGAGCGGCGAGAAGGTCGACAATCCGGCTCCGTTGCTCGAGCTGAAGGCGGCGGCCCCCGGAGCCCGGCTGATCGTGCCGAGCCCCACGCCGTCTCCGGACCCGAGCATCGTCCCGTCCGCCCAGGCGTCGGCGGCGGCGACCCGGTCGGCTCCCGTCGGGGCGGCGAGCGCGCAGGAGGCCGGCAGCAGTACCGGCACCGTCGTCGCAGTGGTCGCGGCCGTGCTCCTGCTCGTCGCGGCCGGCGCCTTCTGGTGGCGGCGCCGCAACGGCAGCGGGGCCTGACAGGAACGGCCGGGGCCGTCGCACGCGTGTGCCGTGCGACGGCCCCGGCCTGTTGGACGCGGCCTGTCGGACGCGGCCTGTCGGACGCGGCGGCGGTCCTGACGTTCCCGGCCGGCAGGCAGACCCGAATCCGCGGTGCCTACGTGATGCGGACGGTCTCGCGCACGGTGACCTGATCGATGTCGGTGGTGCGCACGGTGACGTTCAGCGTCCAGACACCGGGCATCGGCAGCCGCAGGTCGTAGGCGGCCCAGTACCCCTTCTGATTCTTGAGCTTGGCGTCCAGCGGGCCGATCCCGAGATCCTCCTGGGTGAGGGTGAGGCGGAGTTCGGGGACGGTGGCGAGGCCGCCGTCCGCGGTGAACACGACGGCCTCGACCGTGTTCTCGCCGACGCGTCCCGGCTCCAGTGTGATCTGCACCGTGCCCTTCTTGTTGGCCGTCCCCATGTCGAACGGGACCGTGACCACCTTCGCCTGCGGCTGCTGAGCGGTGGCCGTCGGTGCCCTGTCGTCGGCGGCGCGGCTGGGCTGGGTTCCGGTGAGCAAGGTCGTGATCGCCAGGACCACGACGCCGAGTACGGCTTCGACGGCCACCGTGCGGCGCAGGCTGCGCCGGTACCCGTCGGTCTCGACGCCGGGCGGCCCGGTGGCGTCGCCCGGCTCACCCCCGGCAGCGGCATCGGACGTCCTGCCGGGTTCTGTTCCCAGGGAGGAAGGCGGCGCACCGGCGGCCTGAACGACCCTGACCCGCCCGGGCACGGGCACCGCCTCGGGCACGAGCTCGGGATCGGGCACGAGCATGAGCACGACCGGCGGTTCCGCGGCCGGGGACGCCTTGTCAACGAGGCGGGCCGTCCAACGGCGGGAGAAGTACGCCACCCCCAGCACGAGAAGCACTGCGGCGATCTTCACTGCGAGGATCCTGCCGTACGACGTGGTGGACAGCGCCTCCCACGATCCGACCTGCCGCCAGGACTGGTACACCCCCGTGCCGACCAGCACGGCAATGGCAGTGAAGGCCAGGGTGGAGAAGCGCCCGATCGTGGACGCCGGGATGTCACTGCTGCCGGTCTCCCGGCGCCGAAGGAGGACCGCCAGCGTGATGAGGCCGCCCAACCAGACCCCCATGGCCAGCAGATGCAGCACGGCAACAGGAATGGCCAGCGGCACCTGGATGCCGGCGGAGGCATGTTCCGCGGAGGCCCAAGTGAACGCCAGGGCCAGGGCCAGCGCTGCCCCGGCCAGGCGGACACGGCCGCCGAGGTCACCCGGCACCTCTCCGTCATCGTGCCGGTCGAGTCGTACGGCCAGCCGCCTCAGCAGCACCGCGGCGCCTGCGAGCAGGACAAGCCGTACGATCAGTGCGATCCCTGGCCGCCCGGTGACGGTCCGGCCCAGCCGGGACGGATCGAACGCCGATGTCAGCGCGCCGGCCGTCTCGTACGGGCCGCGGAGCAACAAGAGAGCCGCGGTGGCCACCACCAGTGCCACCCAGCCGACTGCCAGCAGTCTGCGCACCGAACGGATCGCGGCCGCGGTGGGCCAGCACACGAGGACGAAGGCGGCGGCTCCGACCAGCAGAGCCAGTCCGCTGTAGGCGACATAGCGAAGGAAGCCGTACAGGCGCCCGGCGGCCGTGTCGTCGAGGGAGCCGGTCTCCACCACGACGGCGGTGCCGGACGGTTTGCCGATGGAGAAGACGAACGCGCCCGAGATCGGGTGCCCATCGGCGGAGACGACCCTCCAGGCCACCGTGTAGGTGCCCTGGGGAAGTTCGTCGGACAGCTCCACCCGTGCGGTGTTCTCCTTGCCGTCCACGTGCTGGGCCGGGCGTGGGTTCGCACGCTCATTCTGCGGAGACAGCACTCTCAGTGAGTCGTCGGAGAAACTGACCGACTCCGTGAAGGTGAGTGTGACCTGCGTGGGAGCCGTCTGGAGGACGCTGCCGTCCGCAGGGTCGGACCCGCTGAGGCCGGCGTGCGCGAAGGCCGAGCCCGCCCCGCCGAGGACCAGGGCGAGTACGGCAGCGACCAGCGCGAGGACGGTCAGTGACGTCCTCGCGGTAGGCGATCCGGTGTGCATGAACAGTCAGTCTCCGAAGTGGCGGTCACCAGCGGTGGCGCCGCCGCCCGGAACTGGGTGGAGTGGGACAGCAGTTGGAGGGTCGGGCCACCGGGGCGACGGAACGGACTCTGGCAGGGCTGGAGGTCATGAGGAGATGTGGACGATAGTGCTGCCGGCCTCGCGACGGAGCTGGTTAAGCAACTTCGGCTAAAGGACGGCACGAAAGGCCCAGCTCGGGGCGCGTTCCTGTAAGCACCGGGAGAGGAGCCTGCGCCGGGCGTTTCGGCCGGGGGCGCACGCAGGCCCGCATGGCCATCCCGGTATTCGGCGAGATCCGCCGTCCGGCGGGGGCTTCAGCGGTGGACGGCGCCCCCGAGCAGCGCGAGCGCCGTCGAGCGCAGGCGGGCGTCGGTGCCGGCGGTGCGGCGGCCGGTGAGGCCGGAACGGAACAGGGCCGACCCCTCCATCAGCATGACGAACACCTCGGCCCGGTGGCGCGCTTCGGCCTCGCTCAGGTCCGGCGCCTGGTCCCGGAGGAACGCGGCCACGTGCGTGACGTACTGGTCGTAGAAGGCGCGGACCGCCGCGGCCGCTTCCTCGTCGTGGGCCGCCAGTGCCCACGCCTCGGTGAACAGCAGCACCAGGCGCGGGTCGTCGTGGTCGGAGAGGACGGCGTCGAGCAGGGCTTCGCGGTCGGTGCCGTGCGTGTGCGCGACGGTGAGGGCGGTGACGCGTTCCAGGGACGAGGCGAGGATACGGTCGAGGAGCGCCGACAGGAGGGCGGAACGGGCCGGGAAGTAGTACTGGAGGTGGCCCAGCCGGACGCCGGCCTCCTCGGCGACCGCCCGCAGGGTCAGTTCGGCCCCTCCGGAGCCGGTGAGGACGCGCTCGGCCGCGTCGAGGAGTTCCGTACGCCGCTGGCGGCCCTTGGAGGTGGGTCCGGCTGCGGCGCTCATGCGGCGGCCCGTGTTCCGGCCCGCCCGTGGCCCGTGACGACGCCGTCGGTCCCATCGAAGGAGAGACCGACGCCGTGTGCGGTGAGCAGCTCGACCGCGCGGGCGGGATCCGGGTGCTGCTCCGGGAACACCACGCCCCGGGGAGCGGGCGAACCGTCGGTCCCGAGGACGCGGCGCAGGCCTACGACGGCCCCGACCGCCGTCAGGTGGTGCTGGCCGAGCGGGTCGGTGACGGTCGCGGTGCGTGTGCGCCCGCCATGGGTGACGTCCACGCGCAGCCGCGCCGTTCCGCCGTCGCCCGGCGAGTGGAGCAGGGCCCGGCGCGCGGGGGCCCAGCGCTCCCCGCCGGCCCAGCGGAAGAATCCCGTACCCCGCAGTGCGAGGAGCGCCCGGGTCGCGGCCGGGGAGCTGAACCCGATGCGGGTGGCTGCGGTGGCGGTGCCGAGGGTCAGCGGCAGGGTGAACTGTTCCGGGGTGTCGATGCGCGCGACGCGTACGGGTGTTCCGTCGATGCGGACCGTACGGGACTCCGTCATCGGGGAGGCGAGCCTGCGTCGCCCGCCGTCGACCACCTCGAAGGCCACGCCCAGCCGGTCCATGAACTCGACGGAATCCGCCCCGGCCCGGTCGGCCATGTCCCACCGGACGGCGATCTCGACCTGCTCGGCGCCGCCCAGCTCTTCGGCCAGCGCCGACGCCACCAGGCTGCTGACCCCGCCCATCCAGGCGGAGGACAGCAGGACCGGGGCGACCGGACGGTGCAGGGCGGCGACGGTGACGGCTCTGTGCAGGCGGCCCGTCCACCGGGTGATGTCGACGTAGGGCACACCGGCGGCCGCTGCGGCGATCAGCACGCGGTCCTCGGGGTCGTTGACCGAGCTGATGACGGCCCGGACGCCCGCCCGGAAGGGGGCGGGGTCCGCCAGGTCCCAGGCACGCACCTCGCCCCCGACTTCGGCGGCCAGCGCCTCGCCCCGGTCGGGGTTGCGGCCGGTGAGCAGGGTCGGGGTGTCCACACCCAGGATGCGGGCGATCTCGGCGCCCACGGTGCCGTATCCGCCGGTGATCAGTACAGGGCCGGAGGGGTCGAGGCGCAGCTGGTCGTGCGGTTCGGTGATCATGCCCCAGAGTTTAGGTCAGATGACCTAAAAATGCGATCCCCCTTCGTTTCGCACGCACCTTGCCGCCGCGGCCGAACTCCGGCCGGGGTGGCGTGCTGGGCCGTCCGAGTGGCGGGCCGGTGTGCAGAAACGATCACTTGTGCGGCGCGGCCGAACAACCGTGCCGGAACCCGCAAGGGTCAAGAGGTCAAGATCCGCCTTCTTCGAAGGAGAAGCGGCATGGCTGTCCGCTCCGCCGAGCTCCTTCGAATCCGGATGAGAAGGACTTCATGAGCAGCAGCGCCAACATCCAGGCACCCTCGGGGCTCCTGGCCGACATCAAGCACCGATCCGACGGCGACCACCAGGTGTTCGGCATCCACCTGCGGTGGCAGATCGGCGACAACCGGCCCGACCACGGGACCTGGCCCCCGCCGGCGGACTGGAACGAGGGCAACGCCCCCTATCCGCACGTCTACGAGGTGTGGATCAACGGTGAGGCACGGCAGACGGTGTTCCTCCACTGGCCGGCCTGGGACTGGTCCCCGTCCAACTCCCACTGGGTGGACCTGGGCGAGGAACCCGACCCCCAGTACCGGGTGAAGATCCGGGCCAAGGTCGACGGCTCGTTCACCGCGTTCACCAACGAGGTCACCGTGGCCACGAAGGCCGCGGTGGCCTGGTCCGCCCCGCAACAGCCCCGTGGCGCGCGGACCGACACCGACACCGCTCCTCGTCACGGCACGATGGACGACCCGCGCAGCCGGGCCGCCGCCGCGATCAGGGACGAGGACCCGTCTGTGATCTGTGCGAAGGCCCGGGCCGAGAACACCAGCACCACCTGGCAGGAGGTGCTGCCGGGGGCGGACCGGATGCTGGCCGACTACCCCTGGAACCACGCCCTGCGCTATCTGGAGTACCGAAAGTTCTTTGAGGGCAACACCGTCGCGTCCACCGGGAACCCGGCGTTCGCAGGTCTCGACCTGGTGCCCGGCGCGGATATCGGCGACTGGCCCACGACCCGGTTGGACGGCTCCGCCGACAGCCACACGTTCTCGTACGACTACACGGCCTATCACACGGACGAGACCTGGTCGCACCGCTGGTTCCTCACCCGCGAGGGGTGGGATCCCCGCCGCGGACTCTCGTGGGAGGACCTGGAGCCCGTTCCGTTCCTGGTCGAGGTCCAGGGGGCCCACCGGGAGGAGGACTCCACCCATTGGGAGTTCGCCACCCTCCCGACCCGGAGCGGACGGGCTGCGATCGTGCATGTCTGGGGCGGTCACGGCGGCCCGGACACCCCTGACGGCGGCAACGGCCGCAAGACCGGCGAGTTCTTCCTGTCCGTGTGCGACGTGGAATTCCACTGACGCCTTCCCGATCCGCATGCCCGGTCGGGCGGCGCGGAGCGGGTGAGGGTCCGTGAGCGGGGCGGCCGCGCGAAGCCGCGGCCACCCCCTCTCGTCACCACGACGCCCACGGTCAGCGACGCGGGGCGGGCAGCGGCAGGGAGAACCAGACCGCCTTGCCGTCCGCTGTCGGGAGGGTGCCCCAGGAGCTGGCGAGGGAGTCGACGAGGAGCAGGCCCCGGCCCGATTCCGCGTCCGGGGCGGCGAAACGGGCTTGGGGAAGCACCGGGCTTCCGTCGCAGACCTCGACGCCCAGTTCTCGACCGGCCTGCCTCAGCCTGAGCCGTACGGGCCCGCTGCCGTGGCGGACGGCGTTGGAAAGCAGCTCGGAGGCCAGCAGGCAGGCCGTCTCCCGCAGTTGCTCGTCGTCCTTGCCCCACTCCGCCAGGGTGGCACGCAGGAAGCGGCGGCCTTCGGCCACGCTGCTCGGGGCGGCGTCCAGGACGACGCTCCGCGCGGTGGCGGGTGTTGCGGGGATGCGGACCAGGAGCAGGGTGACGTCGTCCGGGTTGTCGTTGGCATCCGGGAGCAGATCGGTCAGCAACCGGTCCGCCGCGCCCTCCAGGGATGCGGTCGTCGCGAGGCTCTTCTCCAGCGCCGCGGCGAGCCCGTCGACCTGCGCTTCGATGTCGCTGCCCGGTGTCTCCACCAGGCCGTCCGTGTACAGCGCCAGCACCGAGCCCGGCTCGACGGCGTGCCGACTCTCGTGGTGGGGTACCTCGCCGACCCCTAGCGGCACGCTCACCTCGACCGGCAACCGGCTCACCTCGCCGCCGGGAGCCGCCAGCAGGACCGGGAGATGGCCGGCCGAACACACGGTGATCTCGGCCGAGTCCGCGTCCACGACGAGGTAGCAACAGGTGACGAACTGGTCCGGGAGTTCGCTGACCACCGCGTCGAGGGCACGCATCAGCTGCCAGGGCGGCATTCCCGTCTTGGCCAGCGCGTGGGAGGCGGACCGCAGTTGCCCCATGACCGCGGCAGCGTCCAGCCCGCGTCCCATCACATCGCCGATCATCACGCCGACCCGGCCGCCACCCAGCGGGATCAGGTCGAACCAGTCCCCGCCCACCCCGGCGCCCTGCCGGGCGGGGAAGTAGCGGCTCGCGGTCGGCATCCCCGGCACGTCCGGCGGTGAACCCATGAGGCTGCGCTGGAGGGTGAGAGCGACGTGGCGCTGCTGCTCGTAGAGCCGGGCGAGCATCTCCTCGGCGGCCTTGCGCTCCGTGACGTCGCGGATGGCCGCGGAGACGAGGGTCCCGTCAGGGGTCTCCAGCGGGCTCAGGCTGATCTCGACCGGGAACTCGCGCCCGTCCCGGCACAGCCCGTACAGCTCCAGCCCCGCGCCCATGGGTCTGACCTGACGGTTGACGAAGTAGCCGTTGCGGAAGTCGGAGTGGTGGCCGCGGAACCGGTGGGGTACGAGCACCTCGACGGGCCGCCCCAGCAGGTCCTCGCGCGCGTACGCGAAGAGCGCCTCGGTCTGGGCGTTGACCAGCTGGATGATGCCCCTCTCATCGACGATCACCATCGCGTCGGGAGCCGCCTCCAGCAGGGCCCGGAAGCGCTCCTCGGCTGCCCGGCGCTCGCTGACGTCCCGCACGGCCGCCGAGATCAGCAGCCCCTCGGGGGTCTCCAGCGGGCTCAGGCTGATCTCCACGGGAAACTCACGCCCGTCGCGCCGCAGACCGTACAGCTCGAGACCCGCGCCCATCGGGCGCACCTGGCGGCTGGCCGCGTAACCCAGCCGGTGCCGGGGATGCTGACCGCGGAACCGCTCGGGCACCAACACCTCGATGGGCCGCCCCAGGAGTTCCTGCCGCGGATAGCCGAACAGGGCCTCGGTCTGGGCATTGACCAAACGGATCATCCCGGCATCGTCCACGATCACCATCGCGTCCGGTGCCGCTTCCAGCAGAGCCCTGAAAGGCTCTTCGGTCGTCGCTGCCATGCTGCGCCTCGCACTCGCCGGATCCCGCAGAGGGGGACATCCGACCATGCGGCCGAAAAACCCACCCTCGGTTGACCGGAATCCATCTACAATTGACCGGCTGCGAACGGGCCCGCGGTACCTCTGCGGAGCCTGCCCGGGGATCGCCCACACGCCCCGGCGCCGTGGCAGACCGTTCAGTGCGGTGACGGTTTCGGGTCCAGGGCATTGCCGACGGTGCAGCCGCCCTCTCCGGGCATCCGCTGGATCCGGGGCGGCACCCAGACCTCGGTGGCTCCGGCGTCCACGCGCGCGAGAAGGCAGTCCTGCGCGTCGGAGCCGTTGCCCGGTACCGCCAGGAGAACGCCGACCCGGCCGCCGTCGGCCTTCACCTCGGTACGGATCGCCGGATCCAGGTCCAGGGCGGCGAGCGTACGCCGCACCTCGGCCTCGTCCGCCCGGCCGCCGTCCGGCACCCGGGGGAGTTTCGCGCGGAGCTCCTCGTACGGCAGCCGGGGCGGCTCGGGTGGCGGGGCGAAGGCCGGCGGGGGGCCGTCGGGGCAGTCCACGTCACGGGGATCCTCACGCCACTGCGACTCGGGCGATACCCGCACCGCGAAACAGCGCCGCACGGAGACCGGCTCGGCGTCGAGCCATCCGTTGTAGGCGGAACCGGACGTGCGGACGACCACCTCGATGCCGTTCCCCTCGTTCGTCGAGGTACCCGTGACCTGCAGTACCTCCACCCCGTCGATGCCGGAAGCGGAGCGCCCGACTTCCTCCGCAGTGCGCGGACGCTGACCGTAGAGGCGCTGCCCCGCCTTCCTGGCCACCTCCCGTGCGGCGTCCGTCGCCTCGCCCTCGGAGGACTGCACCACCCCGCAGCCGACGGTGAACAGCAACAACGGTACGAGCCGCAGCAGTCGACGCATGCGCCCACCCTCCCGGCGCCGCGCGCGGCGGGCAACCCCTCGCCCGCTCGGACCGGCGTTGGCGCTCGCACTCAGCCGGTGCGGCAGGCCTTCGGGCGGCCGCTCGACCGTCCTCGGCGCTGCGGGACGTGTAACGCGATCGGGTCTCGGAGCGGCCGGAGGCGGTCCCGACGTTGCCGGCCCACGTCTCAACAGGTTCGCCGGTCAGGCCCAAGAGAGCGTTTCCGGCGTGTCACGCGTGCTGCTCGGCTCCGAGCCGAACCTCCTCGGTGAGAGTGGCTGTCCGGTGAGCTCGGCACGGCAGTGGGCGGAGGATTCCTGATGGGTGAGAGCAGCAGCGGGCAGCCGCCGGGCGGCACCCCGCGGCACCCGCACGCTCGCGCGTCCGGGAACGCCGACGGCGCGTCGGAGCATGGCCCGGCGGGGAGGGCCGCCACACCCGGGAAGTCTGCTGCCGCCGAGGAGACGAGTCCCGGGCCGGTGGCGCGGTTGGGTGCACGCGTGAAGTCCGCGGGGTCCGCGGGGCCTCCGCCGGGGCCGGCGCGGCCGGAGTTCTGGCGCAGCCCGCTCCGCGGCCCGTGGCTGACCGCGGTGTTCGGACTGGTCCTGCTGTTCGGGATCACGGTGCTGTTCGTGACGGGCCTGCTGTCGTACGCCGCGTACAACCCGGATCTCGCGGCGGTCAACGACCAGACGCCGGACAAGGGGTGGCTCGGCTTCTACCTGTTTTCCTGGCCGACGTCGCCGTACTGGCTCTACCGGCTGACCCAGGGCGTCCACGTGACGCTCGGGGTCGTCCTGGTGCCCGTGCTGCTGGCGAAGCTGTGGTCGGTCATTCCGAAGCTGTTCGAGTGGCCCCCGATCCGCTCGGTGAGCCACGCCGTCGACCGCCTGTCGTTGCTTCTGCTGGTCGGCGGCGCCGGCTTCGAGTTCGTCACCGGCATCCTCAACGTACAGCTGCACTACATCTTCCCCGGCTCCTTCTACACCCTGCACTTCTATGGAGCCTGGGTGTTCATCGGTGCCTTCGTGGTGCACGTGACGTTCCGGCTGCCCAGGGCGCTCCGCGCCCTCAGGCGCCGTCTCGGGGAGCCCGCGGCGGGTACCGAGGAGGCGGCGGGGCTGGTCGCGCCGCGGCCTGCGGCGCCGACCATCTCGCGCCGGGGCGCGCTGGCCATGGTCGGGCTCGGGTCGGTGGCGCTGCTGGTGGTCACGGCGGGGCAGAGCATCGGCGGATGGTGGCGGCAGACCGCACTGCTGGCACCGCACGGCCGGGACCCGGGTTCGGGCCCGAACGGCTTCCAGGTCAACAAGACCGCCACGTCGGTCGGCATCCGGCCCAGCGATGTCGGCCCCGCCTGGCGGCTGACCGTACGTGGCCCCGGACGGCAGGTCGACCTGACGTACCGGCAGCTGCTGACCATGACGCAGCACGAGGCGGCCCTGCCCATCGCCTGCGTGGAAGGCTGGTCCACCACCGACCAGCAGTGGAGCGGGGTCCGGCTCACCGATCTCGCCGCGCTCGTCGGGCTCGGCGTACGCACTCCCGAGGTGCTGGTGGAGTCGGTGCAGCGGGGCGGCTCCTTCCGTTCGGCGGTGCTGCGCGACAACCAGGTCCGCGACAGCCGCTCGCTCCTGGCCCTCCGGGTCAACGGGGCGACGCTCTCGCCCGACCACGGCTATCCGGCGCGGATCATCGTGCCCGGGGCACCCGGAGTGCACAACACCAAATGGGTCACCCGCCTGACGTTCGGAGAGCCGGCATGAGCGCTCCGACCGCCTTCCGCCGCCGCTACGGCGCCTCCCCGCTGCATCTGCTCCTCGTCCTTGCCTCGTTCGCCCTCGCGGTCTACGCCGGACTGCGCCTGTTCGAGGGCGACACCGTCGGTGTGGCCCTGTGGTTCGTCGGGGCGGCCCTCCTCCACGACCTGGTCCTGCTCCCCCTCTACTCGCTCACCGACCGGGCGGCTCAGGCCCTCTTCATCGGGGGATCCGATGACGGCCGGCCCGCGGCACGGGTGAGCGTGAACCACGTCCGCGTGCCCGCGTTCGTCTCCGGTGTCCTGCTCCTGGTCTGGTGGCCGCTGATCCTCGAACAGGTCGGGCACTACACCGCCGCGACCGCCCTCCCGGCGGACGGCTTCCTGGCCCGCTGGCTGCTGATCACCGCCGGGCTGTTCGCCGCCTCGGCCGTGGTCCTGATCGTACGGACCCGGCAGCGGAGTCGGTCTCGGCGGCAGGCGCGCAACGCGACGGAACGAGGGCGCGGCCGAGGCTGATCCGGCCTTGCGATCAAGGCATCCTTGGGCGGTGTCGAACGGCGGTCCTGCTCTTCGCCGCCGTGGACGTGGCCGGCCACCCCTTTCTGGAGGGCCGCACCATCGCGGAGTCGTTCCGCCCGGGTGTCTGGCGGGTCCTCGCCCTCGACACCGCCTCCCCGGAGGACCGCCGCCCCGACTCGCCTCCGCCCCCGCAGAAGGGGCGGCCCGGCCGTCGGGCCTGGTCTGGGACCTGCACCCGGGGTACGTGCTCAAGCCGGAGGACCGCGTCGTCCTGGCCGCCACCCGTCGCGGGCCGGCCGTACTCCTCGGACGCGGGGAGGCCGTCCCCCGTCGAGCCGATGGCCGGATCTGAGACAACCTCGTCATTGCGGACACGGGGCGCAGGAAAGAGGATCAGTGCATGCCCGCACCCCACCGTGTCGTCATCGTCGCCTTCCCCGGCGTGGAGCTCCTGGACGTCACAGGACCCGCCGAGGTGTTCTCGGTCGCCTCCCGGGTGGCCGAGCAGGAACACCCCCGCTACACCGTTGAGATCGCGACGGCGGACGGCGGCCCCGTGACGACCTCCAGCAGTGTCCGGCTCCTTGCCGACCTGCGGCTCGACGAGGTGACGGGCCGGGTCGACACCCTGCTGGTGTCCGGCGCCGTCACCCACCCGAAGGAGGGCGGCGCTCGCGCCGTCGTCGACCCCGAGGTCAGGGACTGGCTCCGTACAGCGGTGCCGGGAGCCGGTCGCACCGGATCGGTGTGCGCCGGCGCCCATCTCCTCGCGGCGGCGGGCCTGCTGGACGGCCGGTCCGCCACGACGCACTGGCTCACGGCCGCGCAGCTGGCGGCCGACCACCCCGAGGTCAGCGTGGATCCCGATTCGATCTTCGTCCGCTCCGGTTCGCTGTGGACCTGCGCCGGGATCACCTCGGGGATGGACATGGCGCTGGCGATGGTGGCCGAGGACCACGGACACGCCCTGGCGCTCGCGACCGCCCGCATGATGGTGATGTACGTCAAACGCTCCGGTGGCCAGAGCCAGTTCAGCGTGCCGCTCTCCGTACCGGAGCCCACCTGCGACCGCATCGGCGAACTGCGCCGGTGGATCACGGAACACCCCGCGGCGGACCTGTCCGCCGAGGCACTCGCCCGGCGCGCCAGTCTCAGCACACGCCACTTCTCCCGGCTCTTCGCGCAGCGCACCGGCACCACGCCCGCCGCGTACGTGGAATCCGCGCGGCTGGAGACCGCCCGCCGGCTCCTCGAGGAGAGTGACGCCGGTCTGCCCCAGATCGCCGCCACCAGCGGGCTCGGCTCCCTGCAGACCTTGCATCGGACCTTCCAGCGTCACCTGGGAACCACCCCGGCCGAATACCGCCGCCGTTTCCGCTGAACCCGCCCCGCCCTCCGCCCCGCCCTCCACCCCGTTCTCTCCTTCCCCCGACCGCCCACCGACCGGCGGACACCGAGGCATGCCCACGCCCGGCCCCGTACCCGAAAGGCTCCAGCCCCATGTCCCGCACGAAGATCATTCCAATACCGGTGCTCGGCAAGCACGCGGTCAACGCCTACCTCCTGCTCGGCCGACGCCCCGTCCTCGTCGACGCCGGAACGCCCGGCAGCGGAAGCCTGATCCGCGACCGGATCGCCGGCCACGGCGTCGACCCATCCGACCTCGCCCTGATCGTCATCACCCACGGACACATCGACCACTTCGGCTCCGCCGCGGAGCTGCATCGCCTCACCGGCGCACCGGTCGCCGGCCACGTCGCCGACCTCGAACCCTTCCGCACCGGCCGGGCCCGCATGCCGTACCTGCCGACCGGCCCCATGGGCCGCCTGATGAACCGGAACCGCAAGCTGCACGTCCCGGCCGATCCGTTCGAACCCGGGGTCCTGATCCGCGGTGAGACCGGCCTGGCCGACTTCGGGCTCGACGCCCGGATCATGCCCACCCCCGGCCACACGGCGGGCTCCGTCTCCGTCCTGACCGGAGGCGGAGACCTCGTGGCGGGCGACCTCGTGGCCAACTCCTTCATGGGTCTCATCCCCGGCAAGCCGGCGAACCCGCCCTTCCACGACGATCCCCTGCACAACCTGGCCAGCCTGCGCGCCATGCTCGCCCTCGACCCCACGAAGCTCCATGTCGGCCACGGCGTCCCGCTCGACCCCGAGCGCGTCCGCCGCTGGGCGGAGCGGGAGCAGCGGCGCCTCACCGGCCGGGCGAACCGGGGCCGCCTGCGAAGCCGCGCCATGAGCTGACACGGGCGCCGCGCGGACGGGCTGCTTCGCGCTGTGCCCCGCAGGGGCCGGGGTACGGCCCCTGCGGGGCCGGGAGGCCGGACCGCACCCCGTACGGGGTGAGGCCGGACCGCACCCCGTACGGGGCTCCTACCCAGCCCGGCCCGCCCCAGTCGACCCCAGTTCATCCCGCTTCGTCCCCTCCGCCCATCTGAAGCAGCGACGCGGTGTCGGATGCCGCTGACCGGCGGGCGGGGCGGTGCTCAGGGCCGCCGCGCGGGTCCCGGGCGGGGTCAGTGGCCTAGGGCGCGCTTGAGTTCGGCCTTGTCCATCTTCGAACGGCCCTCGATGTTGCACTGCTTCGCCTCGTTGTACAGCTGCTCCTTCGTGGGCCCCTGCGAGCCACTGTGGGAGCGCCGCCCACCCCGCTTCGAGGAGGACACGTCGTACGTGGAGGACCGGCTCGCGGTGGCGGATCCACCGGACCCGCACTGCGTCCGCCCGTACCCGAACCGCTCGCACCGGCTGCGGCGGCTCAACCCGCCGCGCCGTCGACGCGCAGGCGCACCTGCTCCTCCAGGCGGGCGAGACTGCTGTCGAGGGCGTCGTTCGCCGCGCGCTCCCCGGGATCGGTCTCCCCGGTGAGGAACGAGAGATGGACCTTCACCTCGGCGGGACCCCCGTCATGACCGGCCACCTGGAGCCACCCGCTGTACCCGCCGTTCTCGCGACTCCCCCATTCGAGCCGCATCTGGTCCGCCCTGGCGCGCAGAACGGCCGCCTTGTCGCCCTCGGCACCGTCCTCGCGCACACGCACGGCAGGCAGCTCGTCGGCGTGCACGTGCAGTTCGCGCGGGAGCCACTGGTCCATCTGCCCGACGTTGGACGCCTGGTCGAACACGTGCTCCGGCAGGGCGGGCATCGTACGGGACCGCTCGTACTCGGTCATGGGATCGTCACACCTCTCGTTCGTTCGGCATCGTCCGTACCGGCGTCTGCCCGCCCCGGCCGCCGTCACGCACGCGCCACGGCCCAGCGCGTTGCTACGTCGCAGGGCGGGCGAGGTGGGCCTCGGCCGCGAGGAGGGCCTCGTGCACCGTCGACCGGCCCATCAGCACACACAGGGTGTAGGCGGCGTCGTCCATGGCGCGGAGCGCCGCGGGGTCCTCGGGCGCGACTCCGAGGCGGGCCCGGCAGCCCCGCAACCGGGTCAGGACCTCCTCGACCCTGGTCCTGGCCGGCAGGATCCCGACGAGCGGTCCCGCCGGCCGCCCGGACGTACGAGCCGCCTCCATCGCCCGGCGCACGGCCCGCTCCACGTGCACGGGCACCGGAGTGCCGCAGGAGCCCTCGACGACGGCCGCCGCCACGGCGTCGGGGGTCGTGCGGACGAGGTCTGCGGCCGCCGCGAGGATCCGGTGCGCGTCACGGGCCCCGCACGGTGTCGCGGCCATCAGCATGCCAAGCGCCCGGGCGGTCGTCGGGGCTGCGGCCGGAGGCCCGGCGGGTGTGTCCGCGGCGATGACGGCGGCGGCGGTCGGGCGCGGAGGACGGTTACCGGCTGGAGACACGTGGGATCCCTTCGTCCAGGGCGGGGTGGGGCGGGAGTCGTCCGCGGCGTGACGACGCGCTTACGGAAGGTATTCCCGCGGGGCGCGCAGTGGTACCTGCGGCACGCCGTGCCCGTGGCGCGTCCGCGCTCCGGAATTTCCGTGGGGCGGCCACGGGTTCGCCCGGCCCGAGCCGTGGGATGGGGGGATGGACCAGCCTGGTTCCGTCGTATCGAGGCTTCGGCGCCCCCGCCTGCCGTACGGGCTCCCCCGCGGCCTCCTCAGCCGCGAGCCCACCCCCTGACCGGCGTCGAGTCGCACCTGCTGCGCGCCCTCGCCGACGCCTCCACCAGCGCCGCACCGAGATCGCCGCCGGCGTTGCCCGACGCCGCAGCGTGCCCCGGACCGGGCGGGCTCGCGTGACGCCGTCCGGTGGATGCCGTCAGGTGGATGCCGTCAGGACCTCGGGGAGGAGAGTTCGGTGCGGACCAGGGCCGCCGCCAGCCTGGGCAGGTCCTCGGTACTCACCAGACGCGCCAAGCCCTCGGGGGTCCGCGGGAGGCCGAGTCCGGCCGCGGCCCGGCGAGCCCTGCGGTCGAAGGCGGGGCTCAGTTCGGGCCACACGCCCTGGGCCTCGCGACAGAAGATGTCGGCGCCCACGGGTCCGATCCGCGGGACCTCCTGGAGCAGTTCGCGGATGCGGCCCGGGTCCTGAGCTGCGGCACTGCGCAGGCGGCGCAGGTCCCCTCCGTACCGGTCGAGAACCAGGGCTGCGGCCTCTCCCAGTGCCGTCGCCGTACTTTCGTCGTAGCGGCGGTAGTGCGCGCGGCCCAGTGCGTCCACCCTGTCCTGCCAGGAGGACGCCGCCATGGCCCGGGGCGTGCGCCATCCCGCGGCGTACACCTCGCGGGCCGCCGCCACCGCGATGTCGGCCTTGATGCGGACCGAGAACAGCAGGCACAGCGTCAGCAGTTGGTACAGCGGCATCGGCGTGTTCCCCATACGGATGCCCGCCTCCTCGGCATGGGTCCGCCCGTGCTCTGCCAGCAGATCCCGTGCGGTGGAGCGCTGCGTCATGACGACCTCCGGGGAGTGTCCCCGCACAGGTTCTCCCTCGCCTGAACGGTCCCGTCGTGGCCGCTGCCCGTTTCCCGACGGGAGAAACCCACCCCCACCCCCGCCACCGCTGTGCGGTGGCGGGGGCGCTGCGCCATGGGCCGCGGGGGCTCGGTCGGTCCGCAGCCCCGCCCGGGCTCGTTCCGTTGCCGCTCGGGACAGGCTCCCCTGCCGCGCCCGAGCGGGCGCGGACCCAGGTGCCGTTCGGGTCGGTGGGTGGGGACGCAGCGGGGCGTCAACGGCCTTGGAGGGACTTGATGTTGTCGCCGAAGGTCCAGCCCTTCGAGCCGTCCCAGTTGATCGACCACGTCATGAGCCCCTTCAGCGAACCGCCGAAGGCATTCCACGACTGGGTGACGAGACTCGGCGACATGTAGCCACCCCCCGCACCCGCCTGGGCCGGCAGGCCGGGCACCTGCTTGTCGTAGGGCACCTTGATGGTGGTGCCCTGGATGACCAGGCCGTTGTTCAGACACGTGGTCTGGGCGGTGAAGCCCTGGACTGTTCCGGCCTGGTACGAGTCGCCGGAGCAGCCGTACATGCTGCCGTTGTAGTACTGCATGTTCAGCCACCACAGTCGCCCGTTGTCGGCGTACTTCTTGATGATCGGCAGGTAGGAGCCCCAGATCGACCCGTACGTGACGCTTCCGCCGGTGACGTAGGCGGTCTCGGGAGCCATGGTCAGGCCGAAGCCGGCGGGCATCTGAGCCAGGACGCCGTCGATGATGCGCACGAGGTTGGCCTGGGAGACGGACAGCGTGTTGATGTTGCCGCTTCCGGAAAGGCCCGTCTCGATGTCGATGTCGATCCCGTCGAAGTTGTACTTCTTGAGGATCGGGACGACGGTCGCGACGAAGCGGTCGGCGACCGTGCTGGAGCTCAGGTCGATCCCTGCTGCGGCGCCGCCGATCGACATCAGGATCGTCGCCCCGGCCGCCTTGGCCCGGCACATCTCGGCGGGGGTCGAGACCTTCACGTTGGCGTCCATGCCGTCCTGCCACAGGACGGTGCCGTCCGAGAGGATCACCGGGAAGGCGGCGTTGATGACGTTGTAGCCGTGCGCGGCGATCCGGCTGTCCGTGATGGGGACCCAGCCCATGCCGGGGTGGACGCCGTTCAGGGCACCGTCCCAGTTCTCCCAGTAGCCCTGCAGGACCTTCCCCGACGGCCTGGGCTTCGGGGGGCAGGTGTCGCCGGGCGGCGTCGTTGTCGGCGCGGGTGTGGGAGTGGGAGTGGGTGTGGGCGTCGGCGTGGGTGTGGGCGTCGCCGTGGGAGTCGGCGTGGGAGTCGGCGTGGGAGTGGGGCTGCTGCCGCCGGGGCCCGCGAGCGACACGTCGTCCGCGTAGTAGGCGGGCTGCCCGTACCAGCCATGCAGATAGACGGTCACCGAGGTGGTGGTCGGCCCGGTGGTGAAGCCGACGCTGAGCCGGCCGTACGACGGTGTGTTCGGCGTCCAGGTGGACGCGGCACCCGTTGTTCCGGTGCCGGTGGCACCCAGGTGGACGTAGCTGCCCTGGACGTAGGCGCTCAGCGTGTACTGGGAGTTGGGCTGCACGCTGACGGTCTGGGCGCACTGGGCGTTGTCCAGGCCGGTCGGCGTGGCCCTGAGCGCGGAGGCGCCCGAGTGAACCGGGCCGGTGACGGTCGTACCGGATCCGCCGGAGCAGGTCCAGTCGGAGAGCCCGTTCTCGAAACCGGAGTTGGCCACCGATTCCGCGGTAGCGGCCCCGGCCGTGACGGAGCCGGCCACGGCTATCCCGGCAGCGATGAGGGCGGCGGCGCTCGCCCCGGCGAGGGAACGCATCAGGATGGTCGGTCCCTGCTCGGCGTGGCGGAAACGGTGGCCTTCGTCGCGGCCGGGAGACGGGCAAGGACCTGTATGGCCGGACGGATGTGGAGTGCGTGGCCTCCGACGGAACATGCTGTGCTCCCTTCGCGCCGAGCGCCATGGTCGTGACCAGCGCGTGGGGAGTGACGCCCGGCTCGGGTGAGGTGGGGACATGTGGGGCTGCCGGACCGGATCGTAGGGACGGCGACGAGACCCGTCAATAGGTCTGGACCAATGAGCGGGAGTGCGCAGGACGTCGTGCGTACGCAGCTGCACGAGGTCTTCTCGGGCACGGAGGACGACGCGCGGGCGCGGCGCCGGCTCGAATCACGGGCCGCGGGCATCAAGGCGCTCGGCACCTGGCACGCCACCCGGGTCGTCCAGGAATGCCGCGAGGCGTGCGGCGGCGCCGGCTATCTCGCCGTCAACCGGTTCGCCGCCCTCAAGGGCGACAGCGACGTCTTCACGACCTTCGAGGGCGACAACCACGTCCTGTTGCAGCTCGTGGCCAAGGGGCTGCTCACCGACCATGCGAGCGAGTTCGAGGACCTCGACCAGCTCGGCATGGTCCGCTACGTCACCAACCTCGCCGTGGAGACGGTCATCGAGCGGACGTCGGCCCACAAACTGCTGGAACGGGTACGCGACCTGCTGCCCGGCGGCGACGAGTGGGACCGGGAAGCCGGCCTGCTCGACTCGGAGTACCAGCTCGCCATGGTCCGCTTCCGCGAGGAACACATGCTCGCCGGCCTGGCCCGGCGGATCAAACGCGGGATCGACCAGAAGCGCGATCCCGGCGCGGTCTTCTCGCAGGTGCAGGACCACGTCATCGCACTCGCGCGCGCACACGTCGAGCGGCTGGTGACGGAGGCCTTCGTCGACAAGGTGCGCACGCTGCCCGAAGGGGGCGAGAAGGCCGCGCTCGCGCTCCTGTGCGACCTGTTCGCCCTGTCCACGATCGAGGCGGACCGGGCGTGGTTCATGGAGCACGGGCGGCTGACCGTCCAGCGCTCCAAGGCGATCAGCCGCGAGGTGAACGACCTGTGCCGCAAGGTGCGTCCCCTCGCGGTCGGCCTCGTCGACGCGTGGGGTATCCCGTCCGCCGTACTGCGGGCGCCTGACCTCGTGGGGTGAGCCGGTGCCCGGCAGTCCGGTGTCGGGTGCGAGGCGTGCGGCGGAAGGCGTCCATGCCCGCCGCGTCATCCGGGCCTGCGGGGGTGAGGATGCCGTTCTCGGCCTTGAGTGCGACCGGATACCGGCCCGTACGGGACGAGCCGTGATCGCCACCTCCTCCGCTCACCCCCTGCCCCCACCCCCTGCACCTACCCGGCTCACGGCGGATGGCCACCCCCCTTCCCTCGAACGGATCGATCGGCTCCCGACCGTGACGGCGCGCCCAGGACGCCGGAGCGCGTGGAATGTCCGAGGCTGGGCAGCCGAGAGGATATACACCCGTAACGGACATGAAGGACAGTCGTGGCTGCGAGCGGAGCACGTCCCATGCATCAAGCCGGTTCCGGATCCGACCCCGGCGGCGGGCCGCCCCACAGCGCCCCGGACGGCGCTCACCGTTCGAGGGTCACGCTCCGGGTCAACGGCACGGACCGTGACCTCGACGTGGACCACCGCGTCACCCTGCTCGACGCCCTGCGCGAGACCCTGGAGCTGACCGGGACGAAGAAGGGCTGCGACCACGGGCAGTGCGGCGCCTGCACCGTCCTCGTGGACGGCAGGCGCGCCAACAGCTGCCTGCTGCTCGCCGTGGCCCAGGACGGGGCCGAGGTCACCACCGTCGAAGGTCTCGCCGACGCGGACGGAACGCTGCACCCGCTCCAGCGGGCCTTCCTCGCGCACGACGCCTTCCAATGCGGCTACTGCACACCGGGGCAGCTCTGCTCCGCCGTCGGGGTCCTCGGTGAGGCCGCCGACGGGCAGCCCTCGCACGTCACCGGCACCGCGGCACCGAGCGGCCCCGTCACCCTGACCACCGATGAGATCCGCGAGCGGCTCAGCGGAAACCTCTGCCGCTGCGGTGCCTACAACGGGATCGTCGAAGCCGTCGCCGAGGTGGGCGCCGGGATGAACGGCGCCGACGTCACCGCCCCTTCCTCGTCGGCAATCCCTCCCCGTCCGGATGTGATCGTGTGAAGCCCTTCGCCTACGTCCGGGCCACCAGCCTCCAGCAAGCCGTGGATGCCCACGCCTGCCGTCCGGGCTCCCGCTACCTCGGCGGCGGCACCAACCTCGTCGACCTCATGAAGCACGACGTCGAAACGCCGACCACCCTCATCGACATCTCCCGGCTCCCGCTCAACCGGGTCGAGGAACTGCCCGCGGGAGGACTCCGTATCGGAGCCACCGTGCCCAACGCCGACCTGGCCGCGCACCCCCTCGTGCGGAGCGGATATCCCGCGCTGTCCCAGGCCCTGCTCGCCGGTGCGTCCGGGCAGCTGCGCAACGTGGCCACCACCGGCGGGAACCTGCTCCAGCGCACCCGGTGCCCGTACTTCCAGGACGTGTCCAAGCCCTGCAACAAGCGCGACCCGGGCACCGGCTGCGGCGCCCGTGACAGCACGTACCGCGACCTCGCCGTCCTCGGCCACTCCGAGCACTGCGTCGCGACGCACCCCTCCGACATGGCCGTGGCGCTCGCCGCGCTGGATGCCGGCATCGAGCTGTACGGCGACACGGAGGGGCCGCGGCAGGTCGCGGCGACCGCGTTCCACCGCCTGCCCGGAGCCCACCCCGAGCAGGACACCCTCATCCGTCCCGGGGAGATCGTCACCGCCGTGGTCCTGCCCCCGGCGGCGCCCGGCGCCGTCTCCCTCTACCGCAAGGCCCGCGACAGGGCCTCGTACGCCTTCGCCCTCGCCTCGGTCGCCGCCGTACTGGAACTCGCCGACGGCCGGGTGCGGCACGTCGCCCTCGCCTTCGGCGGACTCGCCCACCGCCCCTGGCGCGCCACCGTTGCCGAACAGCTGCTGGCGGGTGCGCCGCTCACCGACGAGAACGTACTCCGGGCGGTGGACGCGGAGCTGGCGCAGGCTCGGCCACTGCGCGGCAACGCGTTCAAGGTCGGCCTCGCCCGCAACCTCGCCCGGGACTCTCTCGCGGCCCTGGCGCAGGCCTGTGGTGGGGAGCCACCCGAGCGACTGCCGTAGCCGTCCGCCGTCCGCCCGCACGGTTCTCCACCGATCCGCACCGATCCGCACCGATCCGCACCGATTCGACCAGACAGGGAGCGCCATGCACCCCACGAACGCCCTCGGCAGCCCCGTGCCCCGGCGGGAGGGACGCGAGAAGGTCACGGGTGCCGCCCGCTACGCCGCCGAGCACACCCCGCCCGGCTGTGCCTACGCCTGGCCGGTGCCGGCGACCGTCGCCAGCGGCCGCGTCACCGCCGTCGACGGCACCGCGGCCGCCGCCCTGCCCGGCGTCATCGGGGTCCTGACCCCGTTCGACGCGCCGCGCCTGGGCGCCTCCGAGGACCCGACGCTGCAACTGCTCCAGGACCCCCGCGTCCCCCACCGCGGCTGGTACGTGGCCCTCGTGGTCGCCGACACCCTCGAAGGGGCGCGCGCCGCCGCCTCCGAGGTCAGGGTCACGTATGCGAGCGAACCGCACGACGTCATCCTCCGCGCCGACCACCCCGACGCCTACACCCCGGACGAGGCCAACGGGGGGCACCCCGGCCACCGGGAACAGGGCGACCCGGACACGGCCCTGTCCGCCGCCCCCGTACGGATCGACTGCACGTACGCGGTGCCGCCGCTGCACAACCACCCCATGGAGCCGCACGCCGCCACCGCCGACTGGGACGCCGGCCGCCACCACCTGACCGTGCACGACTCCAGCCAGGGTGCGGGACCCGTCCGCGCCGCGCTGGCCTCCCTGTTCAAGCTCCCCGAGGACGGCATCACGGTCGTCTCCGAACACGTGGGCGGCGGTTTCGGTTCCAAGGGCACCCCGCGCCCCCACGTGGTCCTGGCCGCGATGGCCGCGCTCCACTACGGCCGGCCCGTCAAGCTCGCGCTGCCCCGCGGCCACCTGCCCGCGACCGTCGGCCACCGCGCACCCACCCTGCACCGGATCTCGCTGGGCGCCCACGCCGACGGAACCCTCACCGCCCTCACCCACGAGGTCACCACCCACACCTCACGTGTCCGCGAGTTCGTCGAGCAGGCCGCCGTGCCCGCGCGCGTCATGTACGCGGTACCGGACGTCCGCACCACGCACCGCGCCGTCGCCCTCGACGTGCCGACCCCGTCGTGGATGCGCGCGCCCGGGGAGGCCCCCGGCATGTACGCCCTGGAATCGGCGATGGACGAACTGGCCGACGCCCTCGGCATCGACCCGGTCGAACTGCGGGTGCGCAACGAACCCGCGTCCGAACCGGACAGCGGCCGTCCGTTCAGCAGCCGCCACCTCGTGGAGTGTCTGCGCGAGGGCGCCGAACGGTTCGGCTGGGCGAGGAGCCGGGCCCCGCGGCACGAGGGCCCGTACCTCATCGGAGCCGGGGTGGCCTCGGCGACCTACCCCGTACTGGTCGCTCCTTCCACCGCCCGCGCGCACGCGCGTCCCGACGGCGGCTACCTCGTCGAGATCAACGCCACCGACATCGGGACCGGCGCCCGCACCGTCCTGGCCCAGGTGGCCGCCGACGCCCTGCGGGTCCCCGTCGGCCGTGTCGCCGTCGCCATCGGGCACACCGGGCTGCCGGCAGCGTCTCTCGCCGGAGGCTCCTGCGGCACGGCGTCCTGGGGATGGGCCGTCCACGACGCCTGCGCCGCCCTGACCGCACGGCTGGGGAGCCACCGGGGGCCGCTGCCGGCCGAGGGCCTGTCGGCGTCGGCGGACACCACCCAATCGGCCAAGCAGAAGTCCCCCTATGCCCGGCACGCGTTCGGCGCGCACTTCGCCGAGGTCCAGGTCGACACGGTCAGCGGAGAGGTACGGGTGCGACGCCTGCTCGGCGTCTTCGCCGCCGGCCGCATCCTCAATCCGCAGACCGCGCGCTCGCAGTTCAAGGGCGCCATGGTCATGGGACTCGGCATGGCGCTGACCGAACACAGCACCGTGGACGCGGCATTCGGTGACTTCACCGAGAACGACCTGGCGGCCTATCACGTTCCGGTACACGCCGATGTGCCGGACATCGAGGCCCACTGGATCGACGAACACGACAAGCACCTCAACCCGATGGGCAGCAAAGGAATCGGGGAGATCGGCATCGTCGGCACGGCCGCTGCCATCGGCAACGCCGTCGCCCACGCCACGGGACAGCGTCTGCGCGAACTCCCCCTGACACCCGACCGCGTGCTGACCGCACTGCACGGGAGCGCCTGAGCGCTCGACCGCGCCCGCTCCCGCTCCCGCTCCCGGCGACACGTACGCGGGTCGTCATCGCGGCGCGCCGTGACCCGGGCGGGTCAGTAGAGGCAGAGCAGAACGGACGGCCGGCAGGCCGGCCGCGTTCCCTCGAACCTTGAACTCGCCGGCATCACCCGGACGTTGTCTCGAAACGGTCATCATTCGGTCCCATTCCGATGAAAAGCGGAGGCAAACATGCCGCTGTAGAACAGAAATCCCCGCCCCGTCCGTACGGAGCCACGTGACCCACCGGAAACCGAAGCCACCGCTGATGTCGCGCCGCACCGCGCTGGCATGCACCGGAGGCGGACTCACCGCCACCGTCCTTGCCGGCGCCGCCGCCTTCCGCGGCCCGGACCCGCGCCCCGCCCGGGCGGTGGACCTGCAGGAACAGGAGCAGGGCGAGGTCCGTCCGGGAGCGCCTGCCGAGAAGCCTCCCGTACCGGGGCAGGCATGGATGCCTGACGCCACCCGCAAACCGCTGTCGGTGAACTTCACGCCGGGCGGGCTCACGGAGATGCGGGGTCTGATCCTGCACGTGCAGGAGGGCGAGAACTCGCTCCACGAGCGCTTCAGCGACCCCGCCGTCAAGTCTTCCTCGCACTTCTGGGTCTCGCAGTCCGGCGAGATAGAGCAGTACGTCTCCGCGTCCGACCGGGCATGGGCACAGGGCACCGGAAACCCGCTGTGGCTCTCGGTGGAGACCTCGGGGTTCGCGCGCCGTCCTCTCACCGCGCAGCAGGTGGAGGCCGTCGCCCGGATCTACACCTGGGGCGTGGCGCAGCACGGGTGGCGCCTCGAACAGGCCTCCACACCGCTCGGCCGGGGTTTCGGCATCCACAGCATGGGAGGCCGGGCATGGGGCGGCCACTCCTGCCCCGGCCCCCTCCGTGCGGCACAGACGGGAGAAGTGCTCTCCACCGCGCTCCGCATGCTCCCCCGCTAGAGCCCGTCTGATAAATGACCACTTGGTTGATCAGCGCTCTGCTTGCGGTGGCGGAGGATCTCTCGAAGTCGGACGGGATCTGATAGATGATCAGTTGGTCGGTTCGCGGAGCCAGAGGATCTCCCTCGGCCGCCAGCCTGCCCCCCTGGGCCCTCGGGTTCCCGCTGAAGCAGCTTCAGTTTCCGCGAACTCGCGGGGGCCTCGGCCCCGGCCTCCTATCCGTGACCCGGGGTGCAAAGCAGCTGCGGGTGATCTCCCGGCGACGAGGTCCCTCATGCAGGTGGCGGTGGCGGCCGGGTCGGTTGGGCCCGCCGCCGGGGCTGGTCGGGGCCGCGGTCGGCCGAGGTCTGGACCCGCAGCAGCTTCGAGAGCCGGGGCACCTTGGTGAACCGGCCGATGCGGTGAGTCCCGGCGACGGCGCCACCGCGCGAGCGGCACGGCGAGCCCGACGCGGCCGAGCACCGCGGGCACCGCGGGCACCGCGGGCACCGGTGGAACTCGACGTCTTCGGCGTCGGCCTAAGCATGTTCGTGAAGGTCCGTCAGGACCGGGACGTTCTCACAACCCGCTTCCCACAAGAAGGCGTTCCGTTCCCCGGCTTTGAGTGAGAGCGGGTTGTGAGAACCGATCCGGGATTCCGGTGCCCCGTGCGGACCTCCCGTCGGGGCGGCTCGGGAAAGGACCGTCTGCGCGTGGGACACCGGTACAGCCCTTGGCGCTGATGATCACGGTCGGGTCAGGCCCCTGATGGACTGGAACCTTGTTTGCTACCCGTTAAGGCCGGGCGTAATCTGAATTTGGCCGCAACATCGCGGAACGCGACACATATGTTGCCCCGTGAACTATCAGGTGTACGAATCAACTTCCTGATGCAGTCGGCCGCATCCGACATGGATGGCACTTCAACTACTGCTGGTGCGGATGTGGATGCGGCGAAGAAAAACGCTGGCGTCATCGGAAAGTGGCGCCTTCGACAGTTCGACAAGACCTCTGGTTAGGTATGCAGGTCGGCGAAGGTTACCCCTTGGAGGAAACCATGCGAACTGGCAAAGCAATCGTATCCGCGGCGGCAGCACTGGCACTTATGGGGAGTGTGCCCGTGGCAACAGCGTCCTCCGCGGCGTCCGTGGAGGATGCTCCGCACCTCGTCCCAACACTGGGGATCAACGGTGCCACACTCTACGGGGTTAGTCAGCGCCCGGGCGGCGCCCTGTGGGACATGAAGGTCGACTACAACTTGAACTTCACCAGGTTCGATCAGACAAACCAATTCCAATTTCAATCTTGGTGCGACATTTGGGAACAGGATAGCGATGATGACGACCTCGTCAAGCGAGGCAGGCACGCCAATATCAACGCTGTCAACCAAAGCCGCACGGCAACTTTCTCCGTAAGGAGCAGTGACATAGACACAGAACTAGGAGGCGAGGAGATCTACGCCAGGTGCTTCGTGAGGAACATGGAGACCGGCACACAGCCTTCCAGTTACTCGACGCGCATTCAGATCTCACCATAAAGCGCATTGCGAGGGGGCTGGGGGGTGCAGTGTCCGCAGCGGACGGTCGACTCGGTGGCGTCGTTCACTTCCAGGAACAGCGTTTGTTGCTGGGTTTCGCCAGCCGTAGGAGGTCAAGAAGGCGATGGATGTTCACGACTTTTGAAGGCGTCGCCGTCGCCGTGTTGGGAGGGAGGGGCCTACAGTTCCGGCGGAGCCGTTCCGCGGCTTCGGCGGAGGTGTCGTAGCAGCCGGGTCGAGCCGGGAAGACCCTGGCGAAGCTGGTCGACCGTCCACCGACGGAGCGGGGAGCCCCGCGGGGCCGGGCTGGGCTCCCGGTGGGCATCACCCGGCCCGCGCCCGTTCCCGCCCTGTGGACGGGTGGCTGGTCGCCCCGGGCTGGGGACCCGATGGCGACCCCCGCGTCATTTCGAGGATCGTGGTGCCGTGTCCGTTCGGCACCGTGCCCACCGGTGGCGTTTCTCACGCGCATGCAGATGCCGGAGTCGTCGTGCAGTCGTCCTTCTCCATACCCGACAGCGGGAAGGTCTGGTCCATCACCAACGTGTTCAAGGGAGCGTCAGCGAACGCCATTTACTCGGAACCTTAACCGAGCCGCCGGGTGGTCAAGCGGCGCTCGCCGATGGCGACGCCGATTCCCTCGAGTGGGACCGGCCAGGGCGCGTAGCGCCCTTTCACAGCCGGTCGACGCCAAGAGCAGCGAGCGCGTGCACGCCGCTCGCCATCGAGTCGGTGGCGGCGTTGGGCGAGGATGTCCTTGTTGTCGGGGACGCCGGTGGCGGCCGAGGCGACGGCCCGGGCCGAGCTTGCGGCGGGCAAGGATGAGGATGGTCAGCGCGATGGCGGCGCCGCCGGTGGGGAGCGCGGCGAGAACATCGGGGTGGGCGGCGAGGGTTGCGGCGAGCGCGGTTCCGGCCGCCTGCCCGGTGCTGACCGACAGGATCAGCCAGGCGTACGCCTCGGTGGTGCGGGAGGCGGAGGCGAGAGCGTCCACGGTGTGGAAGCCGTTGGTGATGATCAAGGTGAAGAACAGCCCCGGGATCGCCGTGAGGGCGAGGGCTGTGCGGGGATCGGGCTGGGCCAGCAGGGGCGCCCAGCCGAGGAGGAACAGGGCGCTGGTGGTGATGAGCTGGGATTTGGTCGTGCCGGGCCATGCCCGGCGGGCGTAGATCAGACTGCCCAGGAAGCTGCCGGTGGAGAACACGGCAGGAAGCAATCCACAGAGCATGGCCCGCCCGTGGGTGGCCGCCATGCCTGCGGCCCACACGTTCATCGCTCCGAACGCGAACCCCGTTCCTGCCAGCGCGGTGAGCAGCAGGACCAGGCCGGTGCTGATCAGCCGTCCTCTTTCCGTCACCGCGGCGGCAGGACGCCAGGTCTGCGACGGTGTGGCGGTCAGGACGACCGCCGTGCCCACCAGCCCGAGGGCGGCGGTCGCGGCCAATGCGGTGTCGGGCCCGTGCGTGGTCGCCAGCCACGAGGCGAGCAGGGGGCCCGCGATGTAGAGGAGGCCCTGCGAGCCGGTGTCGAGGGCTTGGACGACTCGGCGCCGCCCGAAGTCAGGCAGGACCTTGGGCCAAAGCGCGCGAAGCCCTGCTTCCAGCGGCGGTGTGACCAGACCCGCGAGCCCGACCACCGCGGTCACCGCCGCGGGATGCCCGCCCGCCCGGATCAAGGGGAGCGCTGCCAGGCAGCCGGCGTTGAGCAGCACCGCCGGTGTTGACACACGGGTTTGACCGTAGCGGTCCATCAGCCTGCCTTTGACCGGCTGGGACAGCCCGGACGCCAGTCCGTAAAGGGCGGCGAGCATTCCGGCGAAGGCCAGCGACCCCCCGCCGCCGGTGATCCACAGGACGAGCCCCACCGGAACCATGGAGTTGGGCAGGCGCCCGATCAGAGTGCCGCCGAGCAGGCGGACAACGTGTCGGCTGCCCAGTACTGCGCCGTATGTGGCGAGCGGTGGGACGGTGGTCGGGTGTTCGGCCAGGGTCAACAGGGCAGGGCTTTCCGTCAGAGGGACTGCGGGGCGAGGGCAGGGCCAGGGGGCTTACGTCGTTGCGTGGGCGCGGTGGCGGCCGAAGGTGCTGCGGCAACGGCCGGTGAGCGGGGTGCGGTGCGGGGGTGTGATACGGCAGCACGACCGCGACGGCTTCCTCCAGTTGCCGGCCGATCCGTGCGAGGTCTTGGACGTGGTGGTCGGTTTGCGCTGAGAACAACCGCGGGCGGACGGCGATCTCATGGCAGGCCCGGGCGTTCGGCATGGTTGCCCGCATGGCGCACGTGCCGAGGAACCCGGAGCGGGAGCCTAGCCTGGAGCCGACCGGCCATCGCGGAACTTGTGATCTTCCGACAAGACCGCGGCAACGGCGTGCAGTTGCGGCGAAAAAGACGATGTGGGCGTGGGCCGCACGCGCACCGTGCGGCGTTCCTCGCTCCCGTCGGCGCATCGGGCCTCGACTGTCGTCCAACCCTGTCGTCAACGCCATCGGATCTCATGGGATCCGAGTTGTCGTCAGGCCCCGAAAAGCCCGGAGTCGTTGGTCGCGTCCCGCGCCTTCCGTCATTCGGTCGTCTACCGACAGACGCATCGTCTCTCAGGCCTCATTCGACGCCGGTCCCTGGTCGGACCCGATCGACCAGCGGTGACGTCGCCTGTCACTGTCCCCTGAGACAGTCGTCATACCTTGCTGCGGCATCCGGCGAGGAGGAGGGCGACCATGCCCTTGGCGTCGGCCTGGCCGTAGCCGGGGCCGGTGATGCAGAGGTTTCCGATGGCGCGCAGAAGCGTGTAGGCGGCGACACCGGGGCGGAGTTCCTGAGCGGCGGCGCAGGCGTCCAGCACCCCGCGCGTACCGGGCCGGCGCCGCCCTCCGGCTCGGCGGGACCTGCGACAGCTTCGGCCTGCCGGGCTGGAACGCGCCGAGCCGCGGGTGAGCGTGCGATCGGTGGAACGCCGGCGCCGCGCCCGGCACGAGGGCGGCATGGAGTCCCTGCGCTCGGCGGGTCCGGCGAACTCCGCGACCGTGACCGATGACCAGTTCACCGTGCTCGAAGGGAACTCGGCAAGGGCCCGTCGGCGCACGGCTTCGCTGACGAACGCCGGCCTCTGACCGGGTCCAGAAAGTGATCCGCCGACGTCTGCGGGTGAGCCTGTCGGTGGCGACGGTGTGGCGGCTGCTGGAGCGGCACGGCTGGTCCTGGCAGGCACCCGCCCGCAGAGCACTCGAGCGCGACGAATCCAACTCCGGCCCCACCTCATCGACGGCTGCCTCACCGCCACCGGCCTGGCCCTCGCACCACCGACCCCACCCTGAAAACCTCAGTAGCTGCCGCTGGCATATTGCGCCGCAATGTGCGTGCCGGGCTGGAAAGGGCGCGATGGCCCTGCCAAGATCGGGGAGTGCCCCAAGGAAGCCCGCACCCGCCAGAACCTGCAGAATTGCGAGGTCTCCTGGCCACCCTCTTTGAGATGCATCGTGGCGTCGAAGATCCATGTCTTGCTCTCTGGCCTGACTACCAAGATGCCATTGGCATTCTGGATTACGCCCGCCGGTTCCACTGCGCGCTACCTCCGGCGACCTGCGGGCAGCGCCACCGCGGTGACCAGGCCGGAATCCGACTCACCATCGTGCGGCACCTTCGCGCGGTGCTGGACAGGGAGGAGCTCGCAGCCATCGATGACGCCCGGGCAGACGGCATGCAGTGGGCTGCCATCTCCCGACTGCTCGGAATGCAGCATCCTGGAAGCGCGATGAACCGTCGCGAACGCCTCAAGGCAGGGACGGAGCGCCCGGATGGGCGCCGGACGCGCGAGGCGAGAAAACGGATCTCTGACAACAACCACTGAGGTTTCAGGGTGGGGTCCACGCTCACCCGCAGCTCTTTCGCGATCACCGTGGTCTTCTCGCCCCCGGCGAACCTCTCGCCGGCCTGAAGCCGGATCCCCTGGGCGGTGGGCGTCCGGCGCCGGGGATGGATGGTCCAGGGCCCTTCGTCTGGATCATCTGGTCGTCGGGCAGGGCTGCTGACCGGAGAAATGACCGCGGTGTCGATCCCTATGCCCAGGCTGCACAGGCTTCTCGGTGGTGAGTTCGACGAAGCTCACCCACCGCTCCCGCGGTGTACGTGGCGTCGCGGAGGACTGCAGGGTCTGCTCACTGGATCAGTTCGATGTGCGGATGATCCGGGGACTCCGGGCACACGTGGAGCTGCAGGTCGTAGCCGCTCGCAACGACGATCATGGTGATGTTTCCCGGCGGGGTGCCGGGGAGGAGTGGCGTGGGATCGGTCCGCCCCTCCTCGGGGATCCAGCTCTCGCTGCCCGAGCTCCATTCGGTGCTCGCGATGGTGAGCAGCGGCACCGCCTCGGTGCCGCACTCGGAGCAGACCCGGGGCAGTCGTGCGGCGTGGACGACCCGGGGCGGGGATGCGGCCGGGTCGCCGTGCGTGCCGGCAGGGCCAGTTGGGGGAAGACCGCCGTGACGTCGAACGGCCGCGGCGGGGTGGTACGGATGCCGTTCGTAGCGCGATGCTGCCAGCAGCCTCCGACATGCGTGCGCCGATCCACGTCCAGCCGACACCAGGCAGATTCCCCGAGTCAGCAGGCCGACCAGAGGAAGATGCCTGCGAACGTCCGGCCCGGTCCGGGGCCGTCCACGGCGACGCGGAACACGCAGGGCGGCCATGACGTCCACAAAGGCGGGTGCACCTCCCGCCCGGCCGCCGGTCAGAACGAAGACAAGGGGACGACAGTGGCCGTCGGCAGCACGATGGATCTTCGTCGTCAGTTCGTGGTCACCGCACTGGCTGTTGGAGGGTCGCGCCTACGGTCGCACACGGAAGCGGAGCATCGTGATGGCGCCCGACTGGGTGTTGCTGAAAGGTTCCAGGTCGATCCTGCCGAGGGTTGGGGGCGAGAAGCGGACGCCGTCGCCCAGTAGCACCGGTAGGACGTACACCAGGATCTCGTCGACGAGCCCGCGCTGCAGGCACTGGGCGCCCACGTCGGCACCGAGGATCTCCAGGTTCTTGCCGCCCGCGGCGCTGCGTGCCGTGGCAACGGCTTCCTCAAGTCCACAGGTGAGGAATGTGACGGTGGGGTCCGGCTCGTCGGGCGGCCTGTGGGTGAGGACGAACTGTGCTCCCCCGTCGTAGGTGGTGTCCTGGTCGGCCATGCCCTTGGCGACCTCGTACGTGCCCCGGCCGACGAGCATGGCGCCCGTGGCCGCCATGACCTCCGGGAACACGTCCGCAGTCAGGTACTCGGCAATCCAGTCCATCGCGTGGCCAGGACCGGCGATGAAGCCGTCCAGCGACATCGCCCTGTTCACAACCACTTTGCCGGTGCCGATGCCCACATCGCTCATGCGTTTTCTCCACGGATCTTGGAGGCCCGAGGCCGAATCGGAGTTCGGCCGGTGGGGAGTTGCAAGCGTATCTGCGGCGGCGCAACGCGAACAAGCGACACCCGGACGTGCTGGCCGCGCAGCGTCGGGAACGTGCCCGGGTACGGCGTGAACGACACCGCCGGTGGGGTCGTCCTCGGTCCCGGGCAGGGTGACCGACCCGGTGATCGTTTGTGGTCACCGCACCGGGCGGTGCTGCCTCGTCTCACATCCGTGCCGGACGGATCCGGATGCCGAGGTCACCGGTCGTGGCGGCCGCTGTGCCGGCACGTCCTGGTCCTGGTGCATCGGGCATCCTCAGGCCCGCGGCCTCTCATCGGTCGGCGGAGATCCGCTTGCGGAAGACGTGGTAGGTCCAGCCCTGGTAGACGAGGACGACGGGGAGCAGGACGAGGGCGACAACGGTCATGACCTTGAGTGCGTAGGGGCCGGACGCGGTGTTGTGCACGGTCAGGTCGAAGGCGCTGTTGGTGCTGGAGACCATGACCCTCGGGTAGAGCTCCGTGAACAGCGAGGCCACCGTTGCGGCCATCGCGAGGGTGGTACCGCTGAAGGCCCAGCCGTCGCGGCCGCTGCTGACGGCCCAGGCCGCGGCGGCGACGGCCAGTACGGCGGCGAGTTCGACGAGGTTGACGAGGATGCCCCCGGCGGCTACGGAGCGGGTCCAGAAGACGAAGGCGAGGACGACGAGGCCGGCGGGCAGGACCGTGCGACGGGCGAGCCGGTGCGCCCTGTCGCGGATCTCCCCGCTGGTCTTGAGGGCGAGGAAGGTCGCACCGTGCAGGAGGCAGAGCACGGTCAGGGTGATTCCGGTGAAGACGCCGTAGCCGGTGAACAGGTCCGCGAAGGTGCCCGCGTACTCCTGGTCGCCGCCGATGGGTACGCCGTGCAGCAGGTCTCCGAGCGCGATGCCGAGGACCAGGGGAACGGTCAGGCTGCCGGCGGTCAGCAGCATGGTCCAGGTCCGTCGCCACCCCGCGCCGTCGACGCGGTCGCGGTACTCGATGGCGATCCCACGGACGATGAGTCCGGCCAGGAGGAGGACGAGGGCGAGGTAGAAGCCGGAGAAGAGGGTGGCGTACCAGCCCGGGAAGGCGGCGAACATCGCGGCGCCCGCCGTGACCAGCCAGACCTCGTTGCCGTCCCATACCGGTCCGATGGTGTGGAGTACGGCCCGGCGGCCCGCTTCGTCGCGGGAGAGCAGTCCGTGAGCATGCCGACGCCCAGGTCGAAGCCTTCCAGAACGAAGAAGCCGATCCACAGTACGGCGATGAGGACGAACCAGAGGGTGGTGAATTGCATCGCGGGCCCTTCGGCGGCTCGGGACCTCAGTAGGTCATCTCGGGGGCGGGCTGGTCGTCCTGCTCCGTCGGGTCAGTGCCCTTGCGTGCGTGACGTGTCATCAGCACGGCGGCGACCACGGTCAGTGCGGCGTAGAGGAGCAAGAAGGCCACGATGCTGATGGCCACCTCGGTGGTACTGACGGAGGAGGAGACGCCGTCCTTCGTCAGCTGGAGGCCTTGCACGATCCATGGCTGGCGTCCGTTCTCGGTGAGGAGCCAGCCGGCGGTGTTGATGGCGAACGGCATCGGCACGGCCCATACCGAGGACCTTGCCGTTCCAGTGATTGGTGGCCAGCAGGGACAGCAAGTGGGGGATTTCCAGGATCTGCGTGGGCGTCTGGTCGTTCTTGCCTCCGCCGATCTGGAACAGGGAGAAGGAGCAGGGCTGGCAGGTCTCCCATTGCGCCTCGGCGGCGGCGATCTTCATCGGTTGGTACTTGCCCTCGGTCACGCCCAGTTCGCTGCCGACGAGCATGGCGAAGAGCAGGGCGGGTACGAGACCAGCAGCGACAGGCGGGCGGACAGACGGAAGGCCGCGCCCGAATGCTTCGTCGTGTGCGGGCCGACCCCGTCGCCGCCACCGCTGTCGGCGCCGTTGTCGGCGCCGGCCCCGTCGTGGGCCCCGTCGTCGGCGCGGAGGTCCTTGCGCAGGTGCCATGCGGAAACGGCGAGCATGACCATCGAACCGGTATGAGCGCGGCCAGCACCACGTGCACGTAACCGCGGAGGAAGACCGGGTTGGTGAACAGCGCCCACACGTCGTTGAGCTGCGGCCGGCCGCTGGACGGGTCGATGGCGTAGCCGACCGGATTCTGCATCCAGGAGTTCGCCGCCATGATGAACAGCGCCGACAGTGCGCTGCCGGCTGCCACGGCCCAGATCGTCGCCAGGTGGACCCGCTTGGACAGCTTGTCCCAACCGAAGATCCACAGGCCGAGGAAGGTCGATTCCAGGAAGAAGGCCGCGAGGCCCTCCATCGCCAGTGGGGCCCCGAACACATCGCCCACCGTGCGGGCGTACCCCGACCAGTCCATGCCGAACTGGAACTCCTGGACCAGACCGGTCACCACGCCGACGGCGACGTTGATCACCAGCAAGGTCCCGAAGAACCGCGTCAGCCGCAAGTACTCGGCCCGCCCGCCCCGGTACCAGGCGGTCTGGAGCAGGGCCGTCAGCAGACTCAGCCCGATGGTCACCGGGACGAACAGGAAGTGGTAGATCGACGTCGTCGCGAACTGCAACCGCGCCAGATCCAGCTGACTCATCTGTCCACACACATCACGGCGAAGCAGGCTGATCCTCAGCCGCCCAGACAAGCAGACCCGGATCGGTGCGTCGACGCGCCGCACCCCCGGACTGCCTCGGCCATCCGTACGGCCCAGCCAATCCTGATTCAGCCGTTCCCGAGAGAGGCCGCATGGTCGGGCACTGCGGTCTGAAGCTCCTTGGACGGTCGTTCGTAGCCCGTGGAAGCGGGACGGGGCGGCAGGGCCGGCGACGGCAGGGCCACGTCCGTGTAGGGAACGGAGGACAGCAGATGGGCGATCATGTTGAGTCTGGCGCTGCGCTTGTCGTCGCTCTCGACCACGTACCACGGGGCGTCCAAGGCGTCCGTGTGGACGAACATCTCGTCCTTGGCCCGGGAGTACGCCTCCCAGCGCGTCAGGGACTCCAGATCCATCGGAGAGAGCTTCCAGCGCCGCAACGGGTCCTCCGCACGGCGGCGGAAGCGTTCCTCCTGGACCGCATCGCTCACGGAGAACCAGTACTTGCGGAGCAGGATCCCGTCCTCGACCAGCATGCGCTCGAAGACCGGACACTGGCGAAGGAAGCGCTGGTGCTCGGCCGGCGTGCAGAAACCCATGACGTGTTCCACACCGGCACGGTTGTACCAGCTGCGGTCGAACAGAACGATCTCCCCGGCGGCGGGCAGGTGCTCGACGTACCGCTGGAAGTACCACTGCGTGCGCTCCCGCTCCGTCGGAGTGGGCAGAGCCGCGATGCGCGCGACGCGGGGGTTGAGGTGTTCGGCGACGCGCTTGATCGTGCCTCCCTTGCCCGCCGCGTCGCGGCCCTCGAAGACGACGACCAGGCGGGCGCCTTCCGCCCGCACCCATTCCTGAAGCTTGACCAGCTCCGTCTGGAGCCGTAGCAGCTCGCTCTCGTAGACCGCCTTCTTCAGGCCCACGGCCGTCCCCTCCTCGTCGTCGTCCAGTGCCGAGATCAAGTCAGTCACGGCAGGCATCCGCGCGCAACGATGTCCCTCCGGTCCGGGGCGTGTCGATACGCTGACCCCCGGGGGACGGCACCGGCAGGCGGAGGGGAAGCGCGTGAGTGTGGGGGATCCGTTGACTCAGGTGCCGCGGATGCGGCTGGACGAGCTGCTCGACGAACTCCATGTGCGCATCGACGCGGTGCGGGGTACCCGCGACCGGGTGCACAGCCTGCTGGAGGCCGTCGTGTCGGTCGGACGGGAGCTGGATCTCGCCCAGGTGCTCCGGCGGATCGTGGAGGCCGCCGCGCTGTTGGTCGACGCCGAGTACGGCGCGCTGGGCGTCATCGGCCCTGACGGACGGACGCTCTCGCAGTTCCTCACGGTCGGACTCACCGAGAAGGAGATCGCCGAGATCGGCCCCCTGCCGGCCGGCCACGGCCTGCTCGGGGAAGTCATCCACCACCCGGAGCCCCTGCGCCTCACCGACCTCGGCGCGCACTCCTCCTCCTACGGGTTTCCGCCTCACCACCCGCCCATGCGCACGTTCCTGGGCGTGCCGATCCGGGTCCGCGAAGAGGTGTTCGGCAACCTCTACCTGACCGACAAGCGCGGGGGAATCGATTTCGACACCGAGGACGAGACGGTGATCGCCACCCTCTCGGTGGCGGCGGGCGTGGCGATCGACAACGCGCGGCTGTACGAGGGCTCGCAGCGCCAGCAGCGGTGGCTCAGGGCGAACGCGGAGATCACCGAGAGCCTGCTGTCCGGCAGTTCGCGCCCGGCAGTGCTGGAGCTCATCGCCCGCCGCGCGCAGGAGATCACCGCGGCGCGGCTCGCGGACATCTCCATGCCGGTGGCCGGAGCCGATGGCCTGGTCGTCGAGTTCGCGGTCGGCGCCGACAGCGAAGCACGGCAGGGTCTCGTCGTCCCCCTCGCGGGAACGCTCTCGGGAGCCGCGCACCGGACCGGCCGGTCCGTCGCGTCCCTGCACGCCTGCGACGATGACCGGTATACGGCTGATGTCCAGGTGCAGGACGGACTGGGCCCTGCCGTGGCGGTGCCGCTGGGCACCGCTGCCGGAGCGAGCAGGGGTGTCCTGCTGCTCGCGCGCGCGTGGGGAGAGCCCGCGTTCGGCGAAGGGGAACTGGAGCCGCTCGTCGCCTTCGCGGGTCAGGCGGCGCTGGCCCTGGAGCTGGCGGAGCGGCGACGGGACGCCGAGCAGATCGCCCTGCTGGAGGAGCGTGACCGGATCGCCCGCGACCTGCACGATCTCGCCATCCAGCGGCTCTTCGCCACCGGCATGACCCTGCAGAGTGCCGCTCGCCTCGTCGAGCACGAGGGTGCTGCGGAGCGGGTCGGTCGTGCGGTCGACGATCTGGACGAGACCATCAAGATCATCCGTTCGACGATCTTCGGGCTCCGTACGAAGGATCGCGAGAGCGGCCCCGGACTGCGGGCTCGCGCCGCCCGGGCCGTCGGCGACGCGGCCACGGCCCTCGGCCATCCGCCCCGTCTGAGCATGGAGGGCCTGCTCGATACGGACGTGCCGCCGCAGATCGCCGACCACGTCATGGCGGTGCTCGGCGAGCTGCTGAGCAACGCGGCCCGCCACGCGCGGTCGACCCGGGTCGGCGTGATCCTCAAGGCCGGATCGGGGGAGATCACCCTGACCGTCTCGGACAACGGCAGGGGCATTCCGGCGCAGGGTCGCAGGAGCGGCCTGCGCAACCTCGCCGAGCGGGCCGAGGGCCTGGGCGGAGCCTTCACCGTCGACGCGCCCGACGAGGGAGGCAGCAGGTTCGTCTGGCGGGCGCCGCTGCCCACCGGGAGCTGACGCCACGGTCGCTACGTGTCCCGGGCGGCCGACGCGGGCCGCGGCGCCTGTGCCTGTGCCTGTGCCTGTGCCTGTGCCTCCAGCCTGAATCCGGTGACGAGATCGGGCCGGATCCGCAGAGCGCCGGCCATGGGCCGTGCCACCCAGGGGCGCAGGAGTTGCGCATAGCGGTGCACCTCGCCGGCGTCGGCCACCGGGCTCGCGTACCCGGTGACGACCACGCTCCACCCGAGGTGCGTGTCGGGGTCTATGACATCCGCTTCGTAGGCGACCACCACGCCGGGCACGTCGGCGGGTGCCACGAGGGAGGCGAGCGCACCGTCGTCGTGGATCCGGATGATGATGTCCCCGTCCTCGACGAGGTGGTTGACCGGGCGGACGGCGGGCAACGCGTGCTGTGTGAAGACGATGCGTCCCAGGGACACCGTCGCCACCAGCCGGAGCGCCTCGGCCCGGTCCAGCTCCCGCATCCGCCGGGCAGGCGTCGTATCACGGCCCGTCCCGTCGGCGCACGCCGTGCCGTCCTGGTCCATGATGCGCACCTTCGTCGAGTACCAAATCGGTCCTTGCGGCTTTCGGTTCACCGGCCTCCCTCCCGATCCGGTGAGGGATCCTGGGCCGAACGGTCCCCATCAGGGCTCCGGATTCGAACGACGCCGCGATCACGTGACGACGAGCCGAAGGTCCTTGTCGGCACCGAGCACCCGCATGGACTTGACCACCGGGGGCGGCACATCGCAGAGGAGGAGGCGCGTTCCCGATGCACGACAGCGACGCTCCAGACGGATGAACAGGTCGATTCCGGCGCTGTCGCAGAAGGAGAGGTCGCACAGGTCCAGAATCAGGTTCCGGTGGCCGGCCCGTGCGAGTTCGTGGAGGCGCGGCTCCACCTGCTCCGCCGTGAAGAAGTCGAGCTCGCCGGACAGGGTGACTTCCAGACCGCGGTCGTCACGCGTCATGGTCCTCAGGTCGATCAAGGCGGTTCTCATGGGATCCTCCGCGCTGCTTGCGGCTCCGTCGAGTCGCGCCGTCCCGCGTGCGCCATCAGTTCATCCGGTGGCGCGTGCACCCGGGAAGGTCCGGCAGGCCCTCCGGGCAGGGCCGAAGGTCCCTCTTCGGAGGGCCGACCGGGCTCCCACCGAGCCGAGCACGGACGGATGAGGGCCGATCGGCCCTGTCCGTCCGGCCCCGCCGGCAGGCAGGATGCCGATGTCCGTGCGCCCAGGACGATCCCGGCGAAGGAGTTGCGTCATGACCGACAGCGGTGCCCCCACCCCTGCGAAGACGCCGATCACGGTCTTCCTGCTCGACGATCACGAGGTCGTGCGCCGCGGAGTGCACGACCTGCTGGACGGCGAGCCCGATCTGACCGTGGTCGGTGAGGCGGGCACGGCGGAACAGGCGCTGATCCGCATTCCCGCGCTGCGCCCCCGGGTGGCGGTGCTGGACGTCCGGCTCCAGGACGGCGACGGGGTGAGCGTGTGCCGTGAGCTGCGTTCGCGCATGCCCGAGCTGGCCTGCCTGATGCTCACCTCGTTCGACGACGAGGAGGCGCTGCTGGACGCGGTGATGGCGGGGGCCTCCGGATATGTGCTGAAGCAGATCTCCGGCACCGACCTGGTCACCGCCGTCCGGACGGTGGCGTCCGGACGGTCCATGCTCGATCCCGGAGCCACGACCCGGCTCATGGCCCGAATGCGCGGCGACGTCCCCAAGGAGGAGCAGGTCCCCGGTCTGCCGGGCTTCACCGACCGGGAGAAGGAGATCCTCGTCCTGGTCAGCGAGGGCCTCACCAACCGGGAGATCGGCAAGAGGATGTTCCTTGCGGAGAAGACGGTGAAGAACATCATCTCGCGACTGTTCATCAAGCTCGGTGTGGAGCGTCGTGTACAGGCCGCCGTCATCGCCAGCCATGCGCTGACCCCTCCGAGCCGGCACCCGGTCCCGGCCGCTGAGTAAAGGGTGCCGTGACGGGTGGGCGGGGGCAGGGCGCACCGTACAGTCGCGCACCCCGCCCCCTCCGCTCCCCCACCCCCGGCCCGGTCAGGAGTGCGGGACCACCGCGACCGGGCAGGCCGAATGGTGCAGGACCGCATGGGCCACGGATCCGATGCGCATCCCTACCGACGACTCGCGGATCCTGCGGCCGACGACGAGGAGCTGCGCGTCCGACGATGCGGTCAGCAGTACGTGGCCGGCGCTGCCCCGCTCCACGTGCTCGACGACGTCCACCTCGGGGTACCTCGTCCGCCACGGCTCCAGCGCCTGCTCCAGCGCCGCCTTCTCGTACGGCTCCAGGCCACCGAACCGGTCGGCGATCCACATCGAGCCCGGGCTGTAACCGTAGACCGGGGGCAGGCTCCAGGCGCGGACCGCGCGCAGCGGGACCTCACGTGCGGCGGCCGCCTCGAAGGCGATGCGCAGTACCTCGGCGGACTCCTCCACGCCGCCCTGCTGGCCCACGACGACCTCGCCCAGCTCCGGCAGGGCCACTGGCCGGCCGTGCGCGGAGCGTACGGAGACCACGGGGCACTCGGCGGCGGCGATCACCTGCTGGCCGTAGGAACCGAGCAGGAAGCCGACCAGTGCGCTGTGCCCGCGGGTGCCGAGAACGAGCAGCTCCGCTCCTTTGGCGGCATGCAGCAGAGCCGGCACCGCCGCGTCGGAGAGGACTTCCGCGGTGACTGCGAGCCCCGGGTACCGGTGGGTGAGCTCGCCCTCGGCCTCCCTCAGGATGTCCTCGGCGCGACGGGCTTCGGAGCTGCGGTCCTGGACGAGCGGGAGTGCGAGCGGCTGCCACAGCCAGGCGTGGACCACGTGCAGGGGCAGGTCGCGCCGGACGGCTTCGCGAGCGGCCCAGTCGGCCGCGGCCCGGCTTTCCGGGGATCCGTCCACTCCGACGACGAGGGTGCGCTTCACAGGTCTGTCCTCCGTACTGATGCGCGCGGCATCGGGGTCGGGCGGCAGGGGGAGCGGCACCGACCGGGGGAGCCGGCGCCGCTGGACCCACCTTCGCCGCGGTGGTCCGTGCCGCACAGGGGCCGACAGTCCCTCGCCGAGGGCCGGTCCTCCCCTCGCGGACGGAAGCCGGGCGGGTGCAGAGTGTCGGCATCGGCTCAGTTGACATCGGCTCAGTCGACGAACGTTCCGGACCGCCGCACGGAGGAGCGGACATGACCGCGTACCCCATCTCGGACCTCGACGCCCACTGGCGCGCAGCCAACTACCTGGCGGTCGGCCAGATCTATCTCATGGACAACCCGCTGCTGGTCGAACCTCTACGTCCGGAGCACATCAAGCCCCGGCTCCTCGGCCACTGGGGCACCTCCCCCGGACTCAATCTCGTGCACACGCACCTGAACCACGCGATCAAGGAGCGATCCCTCGACGCCCTGTGCGTCTGGGGTCCGGGCCACGGCGGACCTGCCGTCCTCGCCAATTCCTGGCTGGAGGGCACGTACACGGAGACCTACCCCGGCATCACGCGGGACGCTGCGGGCATGGGCACGTTGTTCCGGCAGTTCTCGTTCCCGGGCGGCGTGCCGAGCCATGTGGCACCGGAGACGCCTGGCTCGATCCATGAGGGCGGCGAGCTCGGGTACGCCCTGTCCCACGCCTACGGGGCCGCCTTCGACCACCCCGGGCTGCTGGTCGCGTGCGTGATCGGCGACGGCGAGGCGGAGACGGGTCCGCTGGCCGCGTCCTGGCACGCGAACAAGTTCCTCGACCCGGTCCACGACGGCGCCGTTCTGCCGATCCTCCACCTGAACGGCTACAAGATCGCGAACCCGACGGTGCTGTCCCGGATCCCCGAGTCGGATCTCGACGACCTGCTGCGCGGCTACGGCCACGAGCCCCTCTATGTCACCGGCAGCGACCCCGCCCTGGTGCACCAGGCCATGGCCCGCGCGCTGGAGCACGCCCTCGACCGCATCGCCCTCATCCAGCGGGAGGCCCGGACCGGCGGCGCCGATCCGGGCCGGGAATACCCGCGCTGGCCGATGATCGTCCTGCGCACCCCCAAGGGGTGGACCGGACCGGCGACCGTCGACGGCGAGCCCGTCGAGGGCACCTGGCGCGCCCATCAGGTCCCGCTCGCCGGGGTGCGCGAGAATCCCGAGCACCTGAGGCAGCTGGAGGACTGGCTGCGCTCGTACCGGCCGGAGGAGCTCTTCGACGCCGACGGGCGCCCCATCGCTCAGGTCCTCGCCCGTGTCCCCGAGGGCGACCGCCGCCTGGGCGCCGTCCCGTACGCGAACGGTGGCCGGCTGCTGCGGCCGCTGCCGATGCCTGCGCTCGACGCCCACGCCGTCCCCGTCGACAAGCCGGGCAGCACCCTCCACGAACCGACGCGCGTCCTGGGGCACTTCCTCACCCGGATCATGCACGACACCGCCGAGCGGCGGGACTTCCGGGTCGTCGGACCGGACGAGACGGCCTCCAACCGCCTGGACGACCTGTACGAGGCCACCGGAAAGGCCTGGCAGGGCATCACGGAGGTCACCGACCGAAATCTGTCCCGGCACGGCCGGGTCATGGAGATCCTGTCCGAACACGTCTGCCAGGGCTGGCTGGAGGGGTACCTCCTCACCGGCCGCCACGGGCTCTTCTCCACGTACGAGGCCTTCGCGCACATCGTCGACTCCATGGTCGGCCAGCACATCAAGTGGCTGAAGACCTCGCGCGAACTGTCCTGGCGGGCTCCGATCGCATCCCTCAACTACCTGCTCACCTCGCACGTCTGGCGCCAGGACAACAACGGCTTCTCCCATCAGGACCCCGGCTTCGTCGACCACGTGCTCAACAAGAGTCCCGAAGTCGTACGGGTCTACCTGCCGCCGGACGCCAACACCCTGCTCGCCGTGGCCGATCACGCCCTGCGCAGCCGCGATCAGGTCAACGTGATCGTCGCCGGCAAACAGCCCTGCTTCGACTGGCTGCCCATGGACGAGGCCCGCACCCACGTGACGCGCGGAGCCGGCGTGTGGGAGTGGGCGGGAACCGACCGCGGCACTCGTGAGCCCGACGTCGTCCTCGCCTGCGCCGGGGACGTACCCACCATGGAGGTGCTGGCGGCCGCAGCCCTGCTGCGCGAACACCTCCCTTCGCTGGCCGTCCGGGTCGTCAACGTCGTCGACATCGCCCGGCTGATGCCCCATGAGGAACACCCGCACGGCATGACGGACACCGAGTACGACGCCCTCTTCACCACCGACCGGCCGGTGATCTTCGCTTACCACGGCTATCCGTGGCTGATTCACCGCCTGGCCTACCGCCGTACCGGCCACCCGAACCTGCATGTGCGCGGGTACAAGGAGTCCGGCACGACGACCACCCCCTTCGACATGGTCGTGCGCAACGACATGGATCGCTACCGGCTCGTCATGGACGTCATCGACCGCGTCCCCGGCCTCGCGGGCCGCGCCGAGGGCCTGCGCCAGGCCATGGCCGACCAGCGCCTGCGCCACCACGACTGGATCCGCGAACACGGCACGGACCTGCCGGAGATCGCCGGCTGGGCCTGGCCGTACTGATCAGCAGTGATTCACTCGCCCGCACGGTCGGGACAGGGCCCATCGGTCCGCCGGAGCGGTTTCCCGGGCCGGTCGGCCCATGTCTCGCAGGAACCGAGCCTCCGATACTGGAAGTGGACTCGAACGGGGAGGCCTCCATGGCCACCCCGTCCCCCACCCGGATCGCAGTCGCGCTCGACCCCTACGGCCCGCACGGCAGCCGCGCTCGCGCTCTCATCCGACCAGGACTGCCGGTCGGCCCCGATGGCAGCACGAAGGAGCACACCATGTCCGCGTCCCGGTACACCGTCAGCGACGTCATGAGCCACACGGCCGTGGCCATCGGCCGCGAGGCCTCGTACAAGGAGATCGTCGAGCTGATGCACCAGTGGAACGTCAGCGCCGTCCCCGTCCTGGAGGGCGAGGGCCGCGTCGTCGGAGTGGTCTCCGAGGCGGATCTCCTGCCGAAGGAGGAATTCCGGCAGGACGACCCGCTCCTCCCGGAGCAACTGGAGGAGGCCTCCAAGGCCGGGGGTGTGCTGGCCGAGGAGCTGATGTCGAGCCCGGCCGTGACCGTGCACCCCGACGCCACGATCGCCGAGGCGGCCCGCGTCATGGCCCGCAAGCACGTGAAGCGCCTCCCCGTCGTGGACGGCGTGGGCATGCTGGAAGGGGTCGTGAGCAGGAGCGACCTGCTCAAGGTGTTCCTGCGCCCGGACCAGGAGATCGAGGAGGAGATCCGCGACGCGGTCCTCGCCGAGCTCGTTCCCCCGGTGCGCCTGGAGGTCACCGTCCAGGACGGTGTCGTCACCCTGCGCGGATCCCTGCGGAACCGCGCCCTGGTACCGCTGACGGCCCGCGCGATCCGCGCCGTCGAGGGCGTCGTGGACGTACGGATGGAGCTGGCCGGAGCCGAAGGCGCTGCGGCCTGAGGCCTTCCCCGGGCACCGCGGGGGCCGGGGATGAACCGGTGCTTCCGGCCGGCCCCTGAGACAATGCGTACGAGACACACGCAGAGCGGATCGACCACAGGGGCGTACATGTCCGAGGCACCAGCCCCCTCTGTCCCGTCCGGGGCGCCCATCAGGGTCTTCCTCCTCGACGACCACGAGGTCGTACGCCGCGGCCTGCACGACCTGCTGGACGCGGAGCCGGACATCGAGGTCGTCGGCGAGGCCTCCGGCGCCGAGCAGGCGCTCGCCCGCGGGCCGGCGCTGCGCCCGGACGTCGCCGTGCTCGACGTCCGGCTGCCCGACGGCGACGGGATCACCGTCTGCCGCGAGCTCCGTTCGCGCATGCCGGAGCTGGCGTGCCTCATGCTGACCTCGTTCGACGACGAGGAAGCACTCCTCGACGCGATCATGGCCGGCGCAGCGGGCTACGTCCTCAAGCAGATCAAGGGCTCCGACCTCGTCTCCGCGGTACGGACGGTCGCCACGGGGCAGTCCATGCTGGACCCGGCGACGACCGCCCGCCTGATGCACTCCCTGAGGGACCCGGATACGGCCGGGGCCCCCGAGGACGCCCGGCTGGCCGCCCTCTCCGAGCGGGAGCGTTCCGTGCTCGAACTGATCGGCGAGGGCCTCACGAACGCACAGATCGCCAAGCGGCTCTACCTGTCCGAGAAGACGGTCAAGAACCACATCTCGCGGCTGCTCGGAAAGCTCGGTGTGGAGCGCCGGGTACAGGCCGCCGTCATCGCCGCCCAGGTTCATGAGCACGAGAAGGGTCACCAGTGAGAACTGCCGTGGACGCTCAGCGGGGCGGTTTCGGCAGGGATCCCGACAGCGGGATCCGCCATTCCAGCTTCGTCCCCCGGTCGCTCCGCCCTCCCGGGCCACGCGGCGCCACCGACAGTTCACCGCCGAGCCGCTCGGCCCTCTCCGCGAGATTGCGCAGGCCGCTGCGCCGGCCGACCTCCGGGATACCGATCCCGTTGTCTGCGACCGTCACGGTGAGGACGCCTGCGGCGGCGGTGACGGAGACCTCTCCCCGGGTGGCCCGAGCATGGCGGGCCACGTTGGTGAGCGCCTCCCCGATCACGGCGAGCACCTCGTCCGCGACCGCCGGCGGTACGTCGGTCTCGATCAGGCCTTCCATCCGCAGGGCGGGCGCGAAGCCCAGGGCCCTCGTGGCCGTGTCCACGACCTGGACGACGCGGAGCCGAAGCTTGGGTGCCGCTCCGGGCGCCTCCCGCTCTCGAAGCCCGAAGATGGTCGAACGGATGATCTTGATGGTGGCGTCCAGGTCGTCGATCGCCCTGGCCAGCCTTTCAGCCGCCTCCGGGTGCTCGACGAAGCGCTGGGCACTCTGCAGGGTCATCCCGGTCGCGAAGAGCCGTTGGATCGCGAGGTCGTGCAGGTCCCGGGCAATGCGGTCGTGGTCCTCCAGGAGGCTCATCTGCTCGGCGTCCCTGCGCCGGTCGGCAAGCTCCAGGGCGAGCGCGGCCTGCCCGGCGAAGCCGGGCAACGCGGCCACCGCTGCGGCGGAGAACGGTGAGCGGCCCCGGCGCCTGGCCAGCATCAGAACACCGGCCAGCTTCTCCTGAGTACCGACCGTGACGGCGACGGCGGGGCCGAAGCCCGTCCAACGCTCCGACTGGGCGGTGATCCGGTCGTCGGTTTCGGCGTCGGCAACGGTGACCAGGCCGTCCTCCTCGCCGAGGGCGGCCGCGGCCAGGGTCCCTTCGCTGCTCGGCAGCACGATGCCGCGGTGCGTCTCGGCGCCCTCTCCCAGGGCCAGTGAGCCGCGCAGTTCCCCGGCCTGGCCCATCCGGTAGAACACCCCGATGTCCGATCCGGTGATGTCCCTGGCCCGCTCCAGCATCCCTTCCAGCACCTGGCTCTCGGGCGAACCGGACAGGAGCTCGCTGGTGAATTCGGAACTGGCGGCCAGCCAGCGCTCCCTCAGTCGGACCTCTTCGAAGAGGCGGGCGTTCTCGATGGCGATGCCGGCTGCCACCGCCAGCGTCGACAGGACCGTCTCGTCCTCCTCGTCGAAGTCGCCGCCGCCCCGTTTCTCGGTCATGTACAGGTTGCCGAACACCTCCTCACGCACCCTGATGGGAACGCCGAGGAAGGAGTGCATGGGCGGGTGGTGTGCGGGAAAGCCGTACGAGGCGGGATGCTCGGACAACTCGCCGAGGCGCAGGGGTTCCGGGTGGCGGATCAACTCGCCGAGGATGCCGTGGCCGGAGGGCAGATCACCGATCCGGGCGCGCAGCTCGTCGCTGATCCCGACCGGGAGGAACTGGGCGAGCTTCCGGTCGTCGCCGATGACGCCGAGGGCGCCGTACTCCGCGTCCACCAGCACCACTGCCGCTTCGACGATGCCCCGCAGCACCTGGGGAAGGTCGAGTTCCCGGCCCACGGACATCACGGCTTCGAGGAGCCCGTTGACCCGGTCCCGGGTGCCGCGCACCTCGTCGATGCGAAGCTGGAGCTCGTCGAGCAGTTCGTCCAGTTTCAGACGCGGAGCCTTCGGCCCAGCGGCGGCGTGGTCATCCCCGCCCATGCATACCTCCAGCGGCGCCCCGGGCGCACCCCGTCTTCCCTTCTCACGGTAGCCCGGAGCCACCGCTCCCGCCCCGGCTGACGCGCCTCAGCCGCCGACGGCAGCACCGGGACGACGGGGGTGGTTCCCGTTCCGGTCAGCGGTGCGCGGGATGAGCAGCACGGGGCAATGGGCGTGGTGCAGGAGGCTGTGGGTGTGCCACCCGAGGGTGGGCCCCATGGCGTCGTGCGAGCGTCGCCCGCCCATGACCAGCAGGTCCGCGTGGTGCGATGCCTCCACCAGTGCTCCGGACACCGAGACGCTCTTCTCCGCGTCCGCCTCCACGGTCAGGTCCGGGAACTCGTCGCGGATCCGGTCCGTCACTGCGTTCAGGTGCCGGATCTGCTCACCGGCGATCTCCTCGACGTCATCGAGCATGGTCACGACGCTTCCGACCGACTCGAGGATGTTCCACACGTGGAGGAGCCTCAGCTCACACTTGCGGATCCGGGCTTCGCGCGCCGCGTGGCGGACGCTGTACAGGTCGTGCTCGTCACGGACGGCGGCGAGCACCACACCGGTCGTCGCGTCGCCGGTTCCCCTGACCACGACGACGGGCGTCTGCGCCCCTGCGGCGACCTTCAGCCCGACGGAGCCCAGCAACAGGGAGTTGAACCCGCCCAGACCCCGGTTGCCGACCACGATCGTGCCGTGCCGGGCGGCAGACCGGTGCAGGCTGGTGGCGGTGCACTGCTGCTGAACTCGGTGGTCACGTGCAGGCCCGGATGCAGATCCGCGACCGCTGCGGCGGTCTCGTCGAGCAGTTCGCGCCCGGCGCCACGGCCATACTCGATGCTGTCCGCCGAGACGTACAGGTCCCGGCCCTCGGTGTCGGCGGCGTAGACGATGTGCAGCGGGCTTCCACGGCGATCGGCTTCGGCCGCCGCCCACAGGGCTGCCCGACGCGCAGGCTCCGAGCCGTCGACGCCGACGACGACTCTGTCGAATTCCGATCCGTTGCCGGTGCTGTTCATGATTCCTCCTCGCGCAGGACCCACTCGGGGTCGTCTCCCACGCTGACACCCCCGGAGACGGCTCGCAGAGGGCCACTCAGGACCGTCGTGGGACCAAAGGTCCCTGTCGTCGGCACCCTGCGCGGCGACGTCCCTCCGAGTGGGTCCGACCGGCCCCTTCCGGGGCCCGTTCGGCCCTGCTCGGCACCGTGTCGACCGACGCATCGTGGATCTCGAACAACCACCCGTGATCACGCAACGCGGCCGGAGGTGCCCCTATGAAGCACATCAAGGTGGGAGACCTGATGACCGACGAGGTGGTCTCCGCCGTCTCGGACACGACGTTCAAGGAGGTGGCCAAGCTGCTCGCGTCGCACGACATCACCGGACTTCCGGTACTCGACGCGGAGGACCGGGTGATCGGCGTCGTCTCCGAGAGCGACCTGGTGAACCGGCAGGGCGCGGCAGCCCTGATCGAGCCGGACGCTGTGGAGGGCGCTGGCGTACCCGAACCGGCGACGTTCACGGCCGGTGAGGTCATGTCGGCGCCGGCCGTGACGGTCCGTGCGGACGAGACCGCCGCGGAGGCTGCCCGGCTGATGTCCCGCCGCGGTGTGGAGCGGCTCCCGGTCGTGGACGAGGAGGACCGGCTCGTCGGCATCGTGACACGCCGCGACCTCCTGCGGCTCTTCCTCCGACCTGACTCGGAGATACGCCGCCGCGTCATCGAGGACGTCCTCACCGACACCATGGGACTCAGCGCCGACGCGGTCGAGATCCACGTCGTCGACGGTATTGTCACTCTGGAAGGGACCCTTGAGCGACAGAGCCAGATCCCGGTGCTGACCCGCCTCGCCGAACGGCTCGACGGAGTCGTCGCGGTCGCGGCCCACCTGACCGCCCGCGTCGACGACCGCCTGCTCACGCCACCCGAGCGCGCCACGCACGGCATGCCCTGGTGACCGTCGGGGGACCGCCGGCAGCGACGTCACCGCGCAGTTCGACGCCGCCGGCCCGCGTAGCCCGCCGGGCAGCTTTCTCCGCCACCGTGCACGGGCGGAGCCGATCGGACCCCGTGGAGGGCCGGTCGGCCCCTCGGCGGCGATGCCCTCCCTGTACCAAACTGGAGGAGGCAGTGGGAAGCCCCTCGGGTGAAGGAGGCGGGCCTCATGGCGAACGCGCGTACAGCGCCCACATCGGATCGATGGCGCACATCGTGATGCACCACGCGACCTCCCCGGTCGCCGGGATCGCCCACGGCCGAGGTCCACCGCACAGGCAGGAAAGTCCCATGACCACGACCCTCCCGAAAACGGCCGAAGTTCTCCCCCTGATCGCGGACGCCGTCACGGCTCCGTCCATGCACAACGCCCAGCCCTGGAAGTTCGTCCACCACCCCGAGAGCGGAATCGTCGCACTGTACGGCGACCCCGCCCGGGCCATGGCCCACGCCGACCCTGATCACCGCGCCCTCCATCTGGGTTGCGCCGCCGCGCTGTTCAACCTGCGGGTGTCGGCCGCCCGGGCCGGCTGGGAGCCTGCGGTACGGCTGTTGCCCGACGGCGACGATCCCTGGTTCCTGGCCGAGGTGCACCTTCGCAGGCCCGAAGTGACGGACCCGGCGCTGGCCGCACTGCACCCCGCCCTACGGCGCCGCCATTCGAGCCGGTTCCCCTTCTCCGAGGAGGAGATACCTCCCGCCCTGCTGGACGGACTGCGCTCCGCCGCGCTCCTGGAGGGATGTCGCCTGGCCGTACCGGATGCCTGGCACGCCGAGACCGTCCTCGGCCTGGTCCACGACTCCGAGCACCGAGAGGAGATGGACCCGACGCTGCGGGCGGAGACGAAGTCCTGGACGCACGCCGGCACCACGGACCAGCAGGTCCGGCCGGACGGCATCCCCGCCTACGCGTTCGGCCCCAAGCAGTCCGGTCGGGGAGCCCTCGTACGCGACTTCGGCCGCTCGGAGCCCGTACCGGGCCGAGGCTGGGCCGTCTTCGAACGCCGCCCGCACCTCGCCCTGCTGGGCACGTCCGGGGATACGCCCGCGGACTGGCTGCGAGCCGGGCAGGCCCTTGAGCGGGTTCTGCTCCAGGCCACCGCCGACGGTCTGGTCACTTCCATGACGTCCCAGCCCCTCGAATGGCCCGAACTCCGCTGGACCGTACGCGACCCGGGCGCGTCGATGAGCCACGTTCAGATGGTCATCCGGCTCGGCTACGGCCCCGAGGGGCCCGCGACGCCGAGGCGCCCGGTCGCCGACGTGCTCGACATCCGATGAGGTGGACCCTGCTGCCCCGGTGCCCGCGGCAGCAGAGTGGGACTGAACAGCTCAGCCCCGACAGGCACCGCACGCACATCGAGATGCCGAACCACACCGACAGGGCAGCACAGTTGGGACGTAGGGTCGAGGGATGCGTGGACAGGGGCGGGCGAAGCGGATCGGTGCGGTGGCGGGGGCGGGCGCCCTGGCGCTGGCGTGGGTGCTGGTGGGGTGCGACTCGGTCATGGAGGCGATGGGCGAGTCGCTGCCGACGGGGAGGGCCGAGCCCTGCCCGGAGGGCGGGGTGCGGCTGGCCGAGGGTGAGGGGAACGCGGCGATGGGGCTTCGGGTGGCCGACTTCCAACTGGTCAACTGCGGTTCAGCAGCGTACGTGCTGGAGGGCTACCCGGAGATCCGGCTGCTGGACAGCGAGGATCGGCCCCTCCAGGTGGACATCGGGCACGGAACGAACGGCGTGACCTCGCCCGCCGCCGGCGGGGACGCGCCGCCACGTCGGGTGACGCTCCAGCCGGGCCAGGCCGGCACGACGGGGCTGCTGTGGCGCAACCTGGTCACCGACTCGACCGTGCCCGCCGCCGAGGGGCAGGTGCTGGACTCGTCCCCAAGCCGGGCGCGCCCCGGCTGACGCTGCAGCTGAGCGCGCCCGTGGACCTGGGCAACACGGGCAAGCTGGGGCTGAGCGCCTGGTCGGCGCTCGCACCCTGACCGCCTGCCGGGATCTCGGGCCGGACCGGCCGGACCATCAGCGTCCACGTCCCGCCCCCCCTGGTGACCGGCCGGCACATCCCGGGCCGGCACCGAAGAAGATCGTTCAGTTGCCACCGGTGGGCGTGAACTCCGTCCGAGGGGCCGGGGCAGCCTTGCCGCTCACGGTACGGGTGCCCGGGTTCTCCCCGCCGCTGCCGACCGGTACGCTCCCGCCGTGAACGATCTTCGGGTGGGGGCGTCCGTGGTTGCGGGCGGACTGGTCTTCGGCACGCTCACCGTCACGGGTGGCTGGTGGGCCCTCAACGGCGGGATCTACGGCTGCACCGCCGCGGACGCTGCATTGCAGGAGCCGTTGGCCGCCCAGGTCCGGACGCTCGGCACCCCGCAAGGAGCACGGGCCGACGAGGGATCTTACTCCGGCTGCGACGACGACGACCGCTTCTCGTACTTCGGCCGGGGGTACACCGAGCCCGCTCGCCGAGCGGACGTCGTCGCCCACTACCGGGCGGCCGCCGCCCGCAACGGCTGGCTGCCGGCACCGCCCGAGCCGGACGGGCCCGCCCGGCACCACGACCCGGCCGGCGAACGGATCGGGCTCTGCTTCACCAGGCAGATCGACGGCGCCACCTCGTATCTCGGCGTGTCCTGGGCATTCGACGGGGAGCAGGGCTACACGGTGGAGGCCCGGGCGAGCCGGAGCGGCGGCTCCTGGTGCCCGTGAGGGCGGGCCCTGCGGCCGATGGCGGAGCCCGGCGGTCAACGTGCTGGGGTGACCAGGCCCGCGTCGTAAGCGGCGATGAACAGGTGCACGCGGTCGCGGACGCCGAGCTTGGTGAGCAGGTTCCTGACATGTGTCTTGACGGTCCCCGGACCGATGCCTAGATGCTCGGCGAGCTCGGCGTTGGACAGGCCGCGCCCGATGAGGACGAGCATTTTGTCGGACCGCAGGAAAGATTTCAGTATCGACTGAGGTCCGGTGATACGCCGGTCATCATCCCCACCGCGTCCCCGGATCGATTGATCGGATTCCGAACGCCTGAGGTAGACGGCAGCCAGATTGGACATTCGCCTGTCCACGAACTTCGTGCAGCCAATTTGCCGACCTCGGCCACAGGAGGCACACAGGCCCGCGGGTACTCACCAGGCGACCCACCCCGCTCACCCAGGGTACTCGCCGGGGGTCTCTGCCCCGGCGGCGCCTCCCAGGAGGTCTGGCCGGGCTCTCCCTCAGGCCGCCAGTGTGCTGCCGGTGTCCTCGATTTCTTTCCGAAGTTCCCGAGGCGTTCGAATTCCTGCACATCGACCCGGCCGTTCGAAATGCGTAGGGCAGTCGCTCATGCTGCTCTTCTAGGAGAGAATTTAATGCGCCTCAGGAGGTCAACGATCAGCTGGTCATCAAGACCGGCGCGATACTCACCCACCAGAGTGCGCAACATTCCATCACTCTGAATGGAGGCCCACACAAAAGCCGTACGGCCTTTCTTCATCTCATACTTTTCGAGGGCGCCAGATGCTCCACCGATGACTGCCGATGCAAGACGATCAGTTCGAATCGCTTCAGCCTGAAAACGATTACCCACCTTTGCGATAGCCGCCTCGGAAAGCTTCTCGCCTTCCTCTACAGGAAGGGCAAGCGGTACTGCCTGAACCGTAAGCCGCTGCGCACGGTCCGGAGATTCGAGGCTGAGGCGACCGGCGATGTTTGTGGAAGATTTCCATGTCACTGGTTGACAAAGAGTGAATCCACCGAATGGATCGGCGTATGCGCGCAAGTTTCCCGATTTGGATTGACGGGTTGTTTGGGCAGTGGCCAAGCGCCGATCGTTGACGTAGAGATCGACCCGGTAGTCACCGGCTGAAGGACATCGGAGTTCAATCAGTCCATCCCACTGGGCACTTCCGTCCTCCTTGAGATTGAATCGCTCGAATGTCCTGAGGTCATGACGTTGAATCCAGGCACTATCCGGGTTTCGACGGAAGTAGAAAATCTTCGACACGAGAGCATTCTGCGGGATATCTTTGTAGGTCATAGAGACATCAATCTCCGGCCCGTCAAAGCTTAGCCCAAGCTGCGGTACGGATGCACTACCAGCAGGGATTCGAGTTCCGGGGAGGAGAGCAGCGGCTTCACTTTCGACGAGCAGGCCCTGGAAGCTACGCACTGAATCGAGCCTCCCAGGCTGCTGAAGAAGCAAAGTCTCCAGTACCGTCCTGGCGGATGCGTAAAGCTCTCTGCGCTCCAGGGGTGAGCGCTTTTCAAAGATGGCGATTGCACGCCGGAATTCCTTCTCTGCTTCCTTCTTCCGCCCCTGTGCTGACATCGCCAGAGCGAGGTTCAGGCGCGGGATCGGCAGATCGCCGTTCAACGAAAGGGCTTGGCGTGTCAGCTCCTCCGATTTGCTGTAGTCTGCAAGGTGAAAGTAATTGGCGCCCTGGTTGACAAGGTCCAAGAGGGTCTTGTCGCCGTACTGCATGGCCCGATCGAGGTCGGCGATGTTTTCCTTCCGGGCCTTAGGGCTGATGACGCTGATGACGTACAGGGAATCAGGAGTTTCGGACAGGGCCCGAGCCGCAGCACGCCTTTGGTAAGCCGCGGCATACTTATTGGTGTCCCGGATCGCACGAGTGTAGGCAACCATGGCTTTCTGGTGCTCACCCAGCGCGGTCAGGCGGTCCCCTTCGGCAACGGCCTTCATTGCACTTTCAGAGATGTGCGGGACCGGCTTGAGTACGACGACCATGAAACCGAAAAGCGTCACAAGGGTGATGCCGGCGGCTGGCCAACAGAAGAGCGGACGAATCCGAGGCGTGATTGTTGCAGACAGCCCCAAGAGGGCGAGAGAGATGGCCAGCAAGGTGATTCCGCCGATGTAGGCGCTTGCCTTATCGCCCCAGTCTGCCGCCACTTGGTGGCTTGCTTGTTGGTGCAGTCGTGCCAGAGTGGGCTTCACGATCGACTTCGCCGCCTCGACACGAGCCGAGTTTTGAAAACTCGTCTCATTTTGCAACTTGGGTGCCAGATCCGCCAGCCTGCCGTACGCTTGTTTCCAGTGATCCGCATTGGCGGATTCGCCTGAAATAGATAGCAGATCCGCCCGGGCGTCAGCGATATCTTGCCGCTGCTTGAATGCGGCTACCGCAGCGAATCCACCGAGATGATCATAATACTCCGCCGCGGCCGCGCTTTGTTGAGACATCGCCAGCGTCGCATTCCTCTGCGCCTCACGAGCAGCTTCATCCTCTCGCGTACCTGCGAGGTTTGCCGCGTACCCCAGGACGCTGCCGAACAAGGCAATTAGCGCGACGGCAAGTGCCAGCCGACGCTTGAACGGTGTTTCAACGGGATCGACATCCGGCACACTCAAATCCTGGTCACGATGGCTGGGCATGTCAGACACCCCATTCAGTGAAAACCAACATCGGGATCACCACGACACCGGCGACCATACTGATACCTGCGATCCATCGCCGCGGCCACACGGGGCTAATCCGCGCCACTGTAAGGAGCGCGAGCAGCACGAGTGTTGCAACAACACAAAGCGCATATCGCTCGCTTCGCGCACGGTGCCGATCAGCCGCAGCAGCTGTCAAGACGGGCTGACTTTTCGGAACACTCAAATACTCCGTGGTCTGCAGAATATCCTCGACGCGTCCTTTATAGTTGTACTTCGCGTTCGCCCCAGTCCCTTCAAGCCTGCTCCAATCAAAGCTCACCAGGCTGGAGGCATCAGCCACCATTCTCATCAAGCTGGCTTCGTCGCGAAGCTGGGACGCATCAGGCAAATCCTGCGTCGCCTCAGCCTCCAGCCTGTCCGCCTCTGCGTTAACTTGACGGTAGTGACCAACCATGGCTCGCTCATGGCGCACTTGAGTATCGGCCCTCACCAAATCGGACTTGACCTCCACAGTCTCCAACTGGGCGCGCCTGTCGTCATCCACAGCGGCGCTCTCCTCCTGGAGCGAAAGGAACGTGAGAACGGCACCGACAATGGTGGCAGCCCCGATAGCCAAAACAATCACAAGTTCCCAGGGCTCTGGCCTGTCTTGCTCGGCATTCTCTCTTGGAACCCCCGACATCCCCCTCTGCCACCATCGCACGCGCGAAACCGATAGATCGCAAGACTGATTATGCTGAGACCTTGAGCCTGTGTCGTCATTCACGAGCCCAGTTAAGTGTCCTCAGCAACACGGCGCATTAGGGAACCCTTCGGCATCACTCGATTGCTGGTGGGCTGCAGGCGCGGTTGGGCTAGCTGCACTCACTTGCGCAATCGAGGTGCCAGGGCGGCCGTGGTCAGGCCTGGCCTGCGACAGGACCTCCCTGTCACAGCGGCGCGAACCTGCCTTCAGATCTGCCGGGCAGCCGATCACCCGGACGGGGAAGCCTGAGGCACTCGAGCGATGCGAAACAACCACAGCGGAACCAGCAGTGGTGCTGACGCCGCGTACCGGCCTGAACATCGCGGTACGGCCGAGTCAGCGAAGGCTGCAGTTGTTCGTCAACGTGTGCCCCCTTGGGTGGTGGCGCCCGGCCCCGCCGACCGGGTGCTGACCTGCGATTCCGGCCTGCCAAGGGCGGACGTCCGCAGGGGCGGGGTGCCGCGTCCGTCGCAGATCAGATCGTGTTTGCTGCCGGTCGACCGGCGACAGACCCGTGTCGGCTCCCCCTTTTTCGCGCGGATGTTCAGGATGACTTAGCTGGCCACGGCCTGGTCGGCCTCATCGTCGGAATTCTTGCTGTCGCCGGGTGTGGGCGGATCAGGGTCTTCCTGCCAGTTGTTCTCGTACGTGCTCTGCGCGTGTTCGTTGATCAGGATGTTCGCAAGGACCTTCCTGTCGATCCGCTCGGTTCCGGTGAGTACTGCGTCGGCGGCAGCTTCGCGGATGAGTTCCGCGAGTGAGCTGATATTGCCTCCGGTGCGTCGATGGAGGTACTTCCAGTCCCCTTTGAGGGTGCCCGGCTGGTGTTTGTACAGGACCAGGGCCTCCTCCACTCCAGTCATCTGATGAGCGAGATGGAGAACACCGCTGACCGCCTCGCGGTGATCGGCCGGGGCGAGCTGATCGCGCAGGAGAGCGTCGCCGCGTTCGCCGCGCGCGGCACCCGAGCCCCTACGCACGTCACCGTCCGCACCCCGGACGCCGGTCTGCTGGCAGCGCTGCTGGCCTCCGAGGGCGCGCAGGTGCGGCCCGAAGGCCCCGACGCGCTCACGGTGACCGGGACGACCGCGGACCGAATCGGCGAGCTCGCCTTCGAGCACCGGTTCAGGCTGAGTGAACTCGTCCCCCGTAGAGCATCGTTGGAAGAGGCATTCATGGAGCTCACCGCCGACCGCGCCGAGTACCGGGCCGGTGAGCGCCGTGACCTCGCTCATGACGCGGTCCCGGTCGGCTGCGATCGCCCGCCCGCCCGACGGCGACGGACCGCGCGTGCGGTGGCGGGACCTTGTCGCCGCCGAGTGGATCAAGCTGTGGGCGCTGCGCTCGACCCACTGGGTATGGGGACTCGGCACGCTGATCCTGCTCGGGCTCGCCCTGCAGAGCAGCCTCGACACCTACGACAGCTGGCCACAGTACGGTCCGGTCCAGCGCTCGCACTACGACCCGATGTCGGAGGCGCTGAGCGGCGCGGGGGTGGCGCTGCTGATGATCGGCGCGGGCACCACCGGGGCGCTGTCGATCGTCGGCGAGTACGCCTCCGGGCTGATCCGCGCCACACTGACCGCGGTGCCGGCCCGCCACCGCGTGGTGCTGGCCAAGGCCGTCGTCCTCGCGGCCGTGATGTCCGGCGTCGGCGCGTTCGTGTCCCTGGGGACGTTCACGCTGAGCCAGGCGGTACTGTCCGGCCGGGGCATCGGCCTCTCGGTCGGCGATCCAGGAGTCCCCGGCGTCCTCGCTGCGAACGCGGCGCTCGCACCGGTGTCCGCACTGGTGGGCCTCGGTCTGGGCGCGCTGCTGCGGCACACCGCCATATCCGTCGTCATCACCTGCGGACTGCTCGTGGTCCTGCCCGGGTTCTTCAAACCGACCGTGCACCAATGGGCGAACGAGCTCTTCGGCTACTTCCCGTACTACGCCTGGCGGGGAACTCTCTCCCAGCTCCACCCCCGCACCGGCGGCGCGCTGCCCACAGCGGCCGAGGCTTGGACAGGGTTGGGACTCTGGCCCGTCCTGGCCGTGATCCTGGCGGTGTCAGTCGTGCGCCGACGAGACCTGTGATCCGGGCCCCGCGGGCCGGATCAGGCCCGCGGGGAGACGGGGCGGCCGACCTCCCGCCGAGCCGACCGGGGACACCGAATACGCGGTCTCGTCGCCGCTGGGGCCCGACGCGGCCCCGTACCTCACTTCCACGCACCTCGCCGAACTCGGCTTCCACTGGGCGCAGTAGTGCCAGGACTCTGTCGTGAGTTCGCCGGTCTACCCCTTGTTGGCGTTGGGGCGCGGCGTGGTCTTCGTGTCAGGCCGACGGATGATGTCGTTGTCGCCCGCCCGGCGAGGGACGTAGGAGAATCCCTCCTCGGTGCCCTCGTCGTAGTGCACTACCGAACCGTTCTTCTTCAACACGTCCAGCCAGGAGGCCAGCCGGGACTCGTCCCTCTCGGTCAGCTCCTTGCCGGCGCGGCGTCGGCCCTCGGCCCGGAGCATCGCCAGCGGGTAGGCCCAGCGGTGCTTCTCCTTCACGAACCAGGGGATGAGGTCATCGTTCCGCACGATTCGCCGATCGAGACCTCGCCGACGCCGGAAATTGCCCCACATCGACACGACAGTCTCGATGTTGTACTTGCGCCGGTATTCCTCGATCATCCACTGATACGTGCGCCCTTCCTCGAACCATCGGATCACCTCCGACTCGTCCTGGATCTTGCGCCTTCCCATGAACCCACCCTGCTCGATCTCGATCACGCGACACTTGCACACTACAGGGCCCGCGGACGGAGGCTCCGTACGGCCCCAGGACACGTGTGGAGGGCGCCCCGGACCTGCCGGTGGGCTCGCTGGCAGCCGCCTCCGCCTTGTTCTCACTTCTTGCAGGGGAACGTCACCTGCTCGCTGCGGACGCTCTTCTTCTGGTCCGGCAGGTGGAGCGTGACGTACCCGGTCACCGCCTTGGCGTTCCTGGGCGCCGGCATGTCCACGACCTGAAGGACGACCTTGGTGGAGGTGCCCGCGCCGAAGGCGAAGGATCCCGGGGAGACCCGGGCGCGGCTGGCGTTCACGGTCCAGTGGTAACGGACCGTGCCCGGCCCGGTCGCCGTGATCTTTCCGTCGAAGGCCATGGCCACGGGAGTGCCGTTGCACTCGACGGTCTCCCCCGGCTTCAACAGGGTGACCACTTCGACTTTGGTGACCTTCACCGCCTGCTTGACCCCGCCCGTCCCAGCGGTTCCGGCCTGCGCCACGTAGGCGGGGGCGAGGGCCACCGAGGAGGCGAGGAGCGGGGCTGCGAGGAGCGTGAGGCATCGACGCCGCATTGTGCTGCCTTCCTGATGAGGAAAGCCCCCGATGTCGGTCCCAGGATATCGGCGGCCCGCCCGGGCGGCCCGGCAGCCGGTCGACTCCGAGGCCGACCGGACCCCCGCGCTCGCTCCCGCCGAGCAGAAGCAGCCGGTCACCGCGGGTCGCGAGGCCGAACGGGTCCGAGACCGGCAGGGTACGGATACGGAGTATCCCGCTGGGCCCCATTTCGACGAGCGGGTCGCCGGGCCAGTAGGTGGCTTGGACGGTGGAGCCGGAGACGTTGACCGTGTTGATGCCCGCGACATGGTCGTAGGGCTCTGGTGGGCGCAGGGAGCCCGCATGGTTCCCCCTGTTGTCACAAGTGCTGTGACTGAGCGAGATAGTTGGCCCGCTTGACCCACTACACCGCTCAGGCCGGGCCGCGGCTTCTCCGAGGATCGCGCGGGTCATCCTGGCCGTTCTGGAGAGCGAGGAGTTCATTGCGAGGGACTGTTCCCCTCGAAGTCGCCCAGGTTGATGAAGCTCACCCGGTCCTCCCAGGCGTCCCACGTCACATGCTTCCGGGCACCCCAGTAGTAGGTCTCGTAACTCATGAGGTCGCCATATGCCTCGTTCTCGTGTATTCGATCAGGCTGGCCGAACACCGTCAGGAACTCCTCGTACGAGGCCAAGTGTGCGAAGTGGGACAGATGTGGGCCGCTGATCGCGAAGCCGACCACTGCTCCGGCGCACACTTTGTAGTTGATCTTGTCGGCGCCGTAGAGGAATCCGTCCGACCGGACAACGTCTTCGATGACCTCGTCCAGCGTCAGGCTCCGTCCATCAGCGTCGTAGTACTCGCTTTCGATGTTGGTCCCACCGCGGTACCGGGCGATGACGGAAGACAGGCCACCCACAATGCGCTGCCGTGGAATGGTCGCGGCCCGCGCTCCCAGGGCGATGCCGTTCACCTCGACACCGGCGAGGTCGAGGTTCGGCCGGGACAGCAGGTCCAGGTCTTCGAGGATCTCGATCATCGTCGGAGTCTAGGGGCAGCCGTCCGAGCCCTGGCCCTTCAACCAGGTGCTTGGCCGATCAGCGGAACCAGACGATGAGGCGCACGGGCCAACACTGACGCGCAGGCGGCCATAGATCAGTGGAACCAAACGACGAGGCGTACGTTCTCCGCTCCGTGGACTTCGCTGAGGATGCTCATGACGTTCCAGACCCGGCCCCAGTCGGTGTCGATACCTGCGGCTGAGTAGCGGGTTCGTGTGCCTGAGGCGTTGGTTTCCTGCCAGTCCGTGGTCTCCAGCTCGGCCCAGGTCAGCCAGGTGGTCCCGTGCACATCGTGGGGGCCGCCGTAGCCGGCGAACACGCTGCGCAGCCCATCCGAGGCGTCGTCCGGGAAGCCACGATCTTCGGCCAGGGGACGAAAGGCGTAGGAGTTTCGGATTCCGAAGAGGCAGGCCAGGCCGTCGTAGGCGTTGCCTCTGTTGAGGAGGAAGAGATCGATGCCGACCTCCCACACGGAGTCCTCGTCGTAGGGTCCCCATAGGCGGGCCCCCGGCCTACATTCGATCATTCCGCTGACGTCGGTCGACATGGAGAGATCCTGCCTGCGCAGGCCAGGAGCCAGCATCTCCTTTTCGCGCGCGTGCGTACGCGAACCGGTCGAGACCCTGGCTTAGCCGGTCCGCTGACCTCATAGGGACGCTTCCTGCGGGGGTCCGGCCGCTGGCTACAGCGCCAGCGCAACTACGCGCTCGGCCTCAGCCTCCGCCGACGCAACGTCAACGTTTCAGCTCAGCAGAGGATTGCCCTGGAGGTTCCCTTCCCCGCACGGCCAGGGACCCTCTGCCAGGGGCCCCAGCGGTGTGCGGACAACCAGGACCTCGTCGTCCAGGGAGACGACAACGCTGCCTTCGCTCAGCAGTAGCGCACGACCGATGACAGCTCGGCTGTCATCCATGGCGAACAGTTCGTGTCCGGCGAGGTCTGTGTCCACGGCGAGTAGCTTGCCGTCGCGCCAGAACACCGTGGTTCCCTCGCAGTCCATCGCGGGGTGGGACGTGTAGTAGCCCGTCAGCGTCGGCCCGTCCACGAGGGTGTTGTCCGGTGCGAGTCGCCGGAAGCGTGATCTCGAAGGCAGGTGATTTTCGAGCTCGGGGCCACTGGGGCTGCCGTTCTTGTCGACGAGCATGGCCCCGTGGCTGGCCCAGCGCGCGGTTTCAGCGCCGTGGCGGCCGAAGAGACCGGTCGTGAACGCGCCGTAGCCCTGGGATCCGATCAGGAACTGGCCAGGTCCCGCTATCGCCTTTCGGCCGGTGGGAGCCGGAGAGGTGGCCGAGATGGTCTCGCCGCTGTCCAGGTTGAGGAAGAACGTCCGCCCGATGCCGCCCCGTGTGTCGGTGAAGCTGGCCGCGATCCGGTCGGCCGAGACGAGCAGTGGCTCCCAGTGGTCTACGCCGATCTCCTCCGGGACCCAAGGTCTACGCGGCCGGATCTCCCATCCGGTCCGGTCTCCCATCTCCATCACACCCGGGAACGACACCGCACCAAGCGCGATCGGCGTGGACCAGAGGCACTCGCCCTCTCGCGTGTACCGGGCCACGCGAGGCTCCGGTACAGACGTGGGCTGGCTTCGTTCTCCACGGACCAGGCGGGAAGCGCTGACCCAGGAAATGACGAACCCGTCGTCGAGGAGGACGAATGCCCCGATCTCCTCGTCCGGGCGGCACTCCGGGCGGGTGGTGGGCCCAGTGGATCCGTCCGGCAGAACACCTTCCAGGAGCCGACCGCCGCGATCCGGGTAGGCGATCCACAGCGTGCCGTCCGTGGACAGACGGGATTGCGGGCTGCCTGTCCCTGGGTAGCTCCGCTGCCACGCCACCTTGCCAGAGAGGTCGACCCTCGTGATGACGGTCGCCAGGGGATTCGCACCGTAGCTGGTCACAGTCAGCGGTCCGGAGGGATCCGCCGCGGCCACAGCTCGGACCTGGCCCGGCAGGGTGAAACGCGATGAGAGGGTCATGCGCCGCATCTTGCCGCATGCCTCCGTGCGCTGTGGTGGCCCTCTGCAGCGCCGTCGGCCAACTGAAATGTTTCGGGCCAACTTCGACCCTCAGAGCCGAGGCTGGCTGGGGCAGCACCGCCCCATCATGGAGACCCCGTCACCTGGCCGAGGCACCTCGCGGGTCGCCTTCGCCGTCGGCGATAGCGATCTCGGCGACGCGGTGAAGGGCATTCTGGTACGCCACGGCGTTGCCTGGTTCCTTCTGCCAGGGGCGGATGGTGACGGTGGCGGAGTGCAGCGACCCCAGGGGGATTCCGAGGTAGAGGGCGGCGGACCGGCGGGAGCGGCCGGTGGCCATCTGGACGAGTCGGATCGCCGCGTCCCGCCGCAGTTGCCGTCTCGGCGCGTCGAGCTCGTCGAGCGGGGTGGTCCAGTGCTCGGGCAGGACAGCGGGGATGGTGCGGGGGTCGAGTCTGCCCCGGTGGGTGGCGGGCTGGGGGAAGAGGGCAGGCTTTCCAACAGCCTTCTGTGGGAGCCGGACGACCCCGCGGAGCACCGCGGTCATCGTGGGTGAGCAGTGGGTGGCGTGCTGGCGGAGCCGGATGTGGGCGGTGCTCGTCGACGGCAGGGCGGACAGGAGCGGCGCGAGGGTGTGGTGCCCGTTCGGGTTATCGAGGATCGCCACGGTGAGGGCCATCAGGGCCGCTGCTGGGAGCGGGTCGGCGGGCGGGTGTCCGAAGGTTCGAGCGACCCGTCCGTCCCCCAGCGCCGTTGTCCGCTCGGGGTGGGGGCGGCGGAGAGCATCGACGTGGGCTGTGACCGCGTCCATCGACCCGAGCTCCGCGAAGACCTCGCAGGCTAGGGGCCAGCTGCCGCGGATGGCCGAGACGGTCGCCCGGACGTCGTTGAAGAACGACTGGGCGGACACCCGCTGACCGAGGCTCGTCACCTCGTGATCGGCCCCGGCTGTGGCGGCTTCGGCTAGCCGGCGGTGGGCGTGCGTCATGGCCGGGGTGGGCCGCGGCAGGTGTTCTCCGGTGGGCTGGTCGAGTGGCTGGCCGCAGGCGGAGGCACGGCCAGAGCCGGCACGGTGACGGCAGCGGGCTGGGTTCAGACGCTGCCCCGGGGCAGGGATGAGCTGTGTGGGTCGCCACCGTCCGTCGGAGCGGTAGCCGTTGGAGAACGCCGGCGCGTGGCAGGCGGGGCACTGCCAGGCCAGGAGTCGGTTGTGCCGCTCGCAGAGAAAGGTGTGCGGGAGGCGCCAGGCGCCCTGCCAGACGGGTCCGCCAGGGAGCTGGGCTGTGTCGGTCAGGCAGTCGGGGCAGTAGCGGCTGAAGGCGGTGAGCACCCAGCCGTCGTTGGCCATGGTGACGGAGCTCTGGTGCCGCCCGAGGTAGTCGATGCGCAGCGGTGTGTAGCCGGGGGCTTGCCCGGCGAGGGTGAGTGCGTGGACTTCGGCGGGGTGGAGGCGGCAGATGTCGGCGATTTCCTGGGCCTGGGCGGCGTCAAGGCGGACAAGGTGGCGGGCCGGGAAGATCGGGCCGGTGGTGAGGCCGCAGAGGTGGCCGAGGTCCAGCGGTGGGAGGGCGAGCCGGTGGGCGAGGCGTAGAAGGTAGCCGGGCAGCAGTTCGTTGGTCACGGGGTCGAGGCTTCTGGGCAGCGGCGTGTTCGTCATGCTGTGTCCGAGGCGGCGGGGCCGTGGTCATCGAACGCGGTGTTGCGTCGCCGTCCGGCACGCGGACGGCGGGTGGGAGCCGCGGGGACGGCCGGGATCTCGCCTGCTTCGGCATCGCGGCTGGCTCCGGCCAGGGTGAGCGGAAGGGCGTCGAGGAGGTTCTCGGTGAGGCGCTCAGCGCCGCTGGTGATCGCTTCGGTGCAGCCGTCCTCGATGAGGCGTTCGAGAAGGCCGACGACGCCGTTGGTACGGGCGAAGAGGTATTCGGGCATGCGGCCCGAGGTGAGCATGCCCGGTGGGGCGTTCATCAGCCGGAGGGCCTGTTCCACGCCGGTGAGATGAGTGGTCCAGGCGGTGATCTGTTCGTCGGTGTCGTAGCGGAAGCGGTCGAGTTCGACGAGGTCGAAGCGGCGCTCGGTCTGGGTGGCCTCCAAGCCGTGTGCGGTGGCGTGCCGGGACGGGGGCAGCACACCCTGCCCGGATGCCGCATCAAGGCGGCCTTCGCGCAGGAGGCCGGAGGCAGGGATGTCGACGCCGATGAGGACGAGGGTGACGTTCATGCTCATGAACGCGCGGATCAGGTCGAGGGTGTCTTGGTCGTCGGCGCGGTGCATCCGCAGGCGGGTGATGTCGTCGAGGACCAGGACCTTGGTGCCGTGGTCGGTCAGGGAGGCGGCGACCTGCCGGATCAGGTCGGGGAGGTCCATGTTCTTTGTGGGCGCCCCGTAGAAGTTCAAGATTGCCTTGCAGGTGCTCTTCGGCTTCGCAGTCACCGGGGTCTGCACGTAGGCGACCGGCACCCACAGGTCGCGGGTCCCGGGCGAGGCGTCGGGGTGGACCTGGTGGTGGAGGGCGCGCCAGGAGTCCTCGAAGGCGGCCACGATCTCGCAAGTGGTCTCGGTCTTGCCCTGGTAGCCGCCGCCGCTGATCATCACTCCCGCGCGGGTGGACGGCTTGGCCTTGAAGGCGTTGGTGCGGATCCGAGCGCTCAGTAGCCGGTCGACCCTCTGGCTCATCGGGGTGTCGAGGAGCGGGAGGTTGGCGTGGGTGGCCATCCGGTGCAGGTCGAAGGCGGATCGCTCCAGTGGGGTCATCGCTCGCCACTGGCCGAATGTCCGTGCTGGCGCCGGTACGAAGGCGTGGCGTGCCCGTCGCCACGTGTCCCAGCCCGCCACCTGGTCTCGCGCCGCGGGAACGCTCAGCCCGAGCCCGGCGCCGGCCTGCTTCATGACTCCTCCCTCGCCCGCCCCGTGCCCGCTTCCTCAGGTGTGTCCCGCTCTTCGTCGGGGAGGAGGAAGAGGTTCTTGGCCCTGAGTGAATCGGCCAGGAGCTGAGGCGCCTGCAGCGGGACGGAGACGGCGGCCATGCGGCGGCGCCGCCGGTCTGCCTCCACGGCGGCGGTGGCCTGCCTGTGCAGAGCCCGGGCGTCCGCCGGTGAAGGTCCTGGGGGCGGCTCTGGTGCTGGCCGGTCGAGGGCCGCAGCCCGGGCCCGGGCCAGTTCGCGGGCCCGGTCGGTCTTCTGCTGCCGGGTCATCTGGGTCGGCCAGGCGTCCACCGGCGTCTTGGCGGCCACCAAGCCGAGAAGCACCGGCAGCAGTTCGGCGTCGCTGCGGGGCTTGAGCCCGGCCTTGGCGGCCTGCCGCAGGACATCTCCGACGCGGGCGTCGGAGAAGGCGGGCACTTCCTGGCCGGACGGGAGCCCGTTCCAAAGGAGCTCGTGCCAGGCTCCGTCCAGCTCGATAAAGACCTGCCGGCAGTCCCGGGGATCGCGGTGCACGGCCCACTTCCCCACGTGCCGCCCGCCCCTGCCCGACGGGCGGCCCCGATACGGTTCGAGGACCGGGCTGCGGGCGCCGTACCAGAGGCCGCTGATCTTCACGCCGCGCCGGGTGTCGATCCGTACGAAGTGCACGGGCAGCAGCTCGTAGTAGAGCTCCGGCTGCGGGATCTCCACGCAGATCCCATCCCTCGCGGCCGCGGCGGCGAAGAGGGTATTCGGGCTGTGCCGGCCGCCCGGATCCCAAGCGGGCGCGTACTGGTCGAGACGTCGGTTCTGCCAGACCTTCACGATCCACGTGGCCAGCAGGTGCTCCATCTCCGACAGCGTCCATGTCGCGTCGCCCTCCGGGTCGGCGCCGCGGTCGGCAACGTCGATGCCGCGGTAGCCGAGGAGGAGCTCCAGCAGGAGCGACTGGATTCCGGCGAAGGTCCGCTCGCAGGCGGCTTTGTCCTGCGGCCGCATCGCCCGCGCTGGCAGCAAATCGATCCCCAGCCTCGCCGCAGCCTGGACGAAGTGGTGGCTCTTGTAGACGGCGCCGTGGTCGCTGGTCACCGTCTCCGGAGCGAAGAACGGCAGCCCGGCGACCGGGTGCCCGGCCAGTTCGGCCACCAGCGCCGCCGGGGCGCCGGGGTAGGGCCATTCCGTCTCCGGGCCCCAGTCCGGCCGCATCGGCAGCGGCAGCAGCACGTCCCGCAGCAGCATTGCCACCTCCACCGACGACTCCGCCCCCGGAGTGAGGCGGAACGCGACGATCGAGTGGGTGCAGGCGTCCAACGCGATCGTCAGGTGCACCGTGATCGGCTCGGCGAAGACGTCGTCCATCACCTTCACCGGCAGCGGCGTCGTATCGAGGACCACCACCTGTCCCGGCCGGCTGACGTGCACGGCAGTTTCCGGCATCCATGTCTCGGCGGCCGCGGCCGCCGAGCGGACGTAGCGCTGGCGAGCGCCGCCCGGCCCGAACCATTCCCGCCACACCTTCGACAAGGTCGTGCGGTGCGGTACCGGAACCTCGCGGTCGGGAAAGCGCTCACGCACGTACTGGTGGATCAGCCGCTCCTTCGAGGTCATGCTCATCCTCGAGCGGTGCAGTGACTCCGCGTGCACCGCCACGATCGCCTCCTCCACCTCCGGCGTGATGGAACGATGCCCAGACCGCGCGCGTGTCCACCGACCGTCGGCCAGTCCGGCGAGCCCGCACTCGGAATGCTGCGCGGACATCCGCTTCAGCGTGCGGACACTGAGTCGCTCCAGGCCCAATTGCTTCGCCTCATGCCCGTCCATTTCCTTCAGCTCGGCGACCTTCGCAAGCCGCCGCTGCGTCAACGTGGTCCGCGCGGGATCAAACGCGGGCTGCGGCTCGCCCGGCCGGGCCCAAAACCGGCTCCCGCTCCGGTAACCGGTCTCGACCTCAAGCAAGTGCTCCTGACGGATCCGAGCTCGGGCGAGATCGTGCTCGGTGAGGTCTTCTGCCCGCCGCACCTGGCCACCCTGCGTCATCAGCCCCTCCTCGGCAGGTAGATCCACGACTCGTCACCCAGCCGCAAGCTCAAGTCCATGGCCAGCCGCCGCGACCAGAGCAGGTGAAGCACGTAGGCCCGAGCGAGTGCCGGCCACGACGTGGCCTCCACGAGCCCGCTCAGCCGCCGCGGCTCATCAGAGACCAGTTCCAGGAGCTCGGAGGCCAGCCCCAGCGGGTCGGACATCGAGCGCCGCCGGGCGGACAGCGTTTCAAGCGCGGCCCAGGGCCTTGGCTGCCACCCGGCGACCACGACGTACTGCCATCCGGCTGCTCCCGCGGCTTGCTGGGCAGCAGCGAACTTGACCAAGTCGTCCGGCTCGATCAGATCTGCTGGCCGGACGTCGATCAGCAGCGCGGTGCCGTGGAACAGCACCAGAAAGTCCGGGGTGTGCCGCACGGTGCCCCGGCGGGTCATGAACTTCAGGGTGAAAGGCTGCGACAGCACCTCGGCCGCGCCGCCCACGAAGTCGAGCGCTAAGAGCAGACGCCGCTCGGCCAAGCTCTCGAAACCGTGCAGCCTCCCCGTCGTCGACATGTACGCCAGACCGGGCCGGTGCCGCTGCCCAGCCCGCCAGGTAAACGCCCGCGCGGGGCGCGAGGCCGACCACTTGAAGGTATCGAGATCCCGAACAGGACAGGCGATGTCTCCCTGGGCCGACTTCCAAACGGTGACCCACCGGCGGGCCCAGTCGGCGCCGGCGTCAAGTTCCTCGGTCGTCTCGGGCACCGTGTGCAGGACTGCAAGGTCTGTGAGCGAGCAGTTGTGGGACCAGACTGGATCCCGGTCCGGGTTCGCCTGGTCAAGGGGGGACACCACAGCACCAGCACACTCGCGGCCAGCCCTTCCGTTCGCAGTACTGCGGAAACTGCCCCGAATCTGGCCGCTCCCGCTACCCTGCGGGCCACCTACGCCGCTCCACGGGGCCAATTAGAGGGTTCTGACCGCGCTTCCGTGACGACTACGGCTGAAGGGGGACGTAGGCCGTCGAGACTCCTACGGCCACCCCAAAACCGATGTCGCCCAGGCCTCGGAGGGCGGTGCGTCTTGGACTGCGCCGTTCACCAGCCACGAACCGTTCCACTCGACGTTCCACACCTGACCAGAGGCGTTCTCGAACTCAACGAAGCTCCCCGGTGCGCCTTCGAGGAGCCTGAGCTCACGCAGCAGCACGTCGTGTGTGGTGAACCCACGCGACGGGCCCACGCTGCCGCCGTCGGTCCGGGTGTTCTCGTAGCGCATCCGCAGGTACGGAGCCGGGGGCCGGGAGATGATCGTCGGCCGCAGCATGCGCTTGAACCGCAGAAGGGCCTCATCCGGGCTTTCGTCCCCGCGGAACTCGCACTGGTACGCCGGGAAGACTGCTGAAACGACCTCGTTCAGGGTTTCGTTCCGCCCATGGTGGTAGCCGTGCACGGACGGCGCAGCCGCTACCACCACGTCGAACCGGTAGGTCCCGTAGGAGAAGCCGGCGGCAATCGTAAAAGGTCGGGAGCCCGGTCCGCGCCCGAGCCGGTGCTGCCTCGCGAACTCAAGAACAGCCCTGGTCAGCCCCTCGTCGTGGACGTCCAGCGAGTTCATCTGGTAGGCCCACTGCCCGTCAGTGTCCATGGCGAGGGAGAACATGAAGCGCGACATGGGTGACCATCGCCAGGCCATAGGCAGGCCAGGCACCTCCTCGGCGTTCCCGAGTTCCGTGAAAGCCTGTTCGATGTTCATGCCGTCATCTTCTCCTCCCCCGCCAGGTGCGTGATCGGGCGGGGATCACGCCGGCTGCCGCCGCTGTTTGGCGAGGTCTTCGGCTATGGATCAAGAAGGATGCGGGCCCTGAGCAGGGCGAACGAAGCACGACCGTACATCTGCCGCTTGATCGTTTTGATTCTGTTGACGTGTCCTTCCACGATGCCGGAGCTGTAGGGGAGGGTGAGGCCGGCGGTGACGGCGTGCAGGTCCTGGCGGACGGATCCAGCGAAGATGCCGATCGCATCTGGGCCGCCCAGCGCGGCCTTCTGAATCCAGTCCCGCAGCAGGTGCCCGCGGCGTTGGCGGAGCATGTCGGTGAACTCCCGCGCGAGGTCGCAGGCCAGAGCGATCTCCGGGCAGGCACTCCGCACAGCGTCGAGCTGGGCAACATCGGAGCTGTTGAGTGACTCCTGGGGGCGCATGATCCATGAGGTGATATCGCGAGGGCGGGCAGTCACCGAGCGCGCGGGGACCGCGATGCCTTTCCGGATGGTCACCACGTAACGGTGCACAACGTGGTACCCGCCGGTGTAGCCGAGGGCGAGCACCTCGCGGTAGAGCTGCATGGAGCTGGTGCAGCCTGCATGGAAGCGGTGCTGCACGTGCTCGATGAATGGGTCGAGGACTCCGTGCCCGCGGTCCTGAGCCGAGGCGATAAGCCCTGGTAGATCCTTGTTCCGGTAGCGCCTGACCGTCTTGCGATCCAGTTGTAGGTGGCGGCCGATGGCGTTCAGCGACATGCCGGTGGCGGCGAGTTCGTTGACCTCCGCGTGGCGTTGTCGGATCCGGTTCAGAAGAGGAGTATCAGGCGGTGGGCTGGCCTCTGGTCCGGCGGGCCGTCGGAGGCAGTCACGGTGCCGGCGGCAGGTCTTCTCTACGGCTGTCGAGAGGTTCTGTAGGAGGTGCCAGCGATCTGCCACCTCCAGCGCGTCCGGGGCGGCCTGCCTGATGGCCTTGGTGAATGCCATCAGGCGGTCTCGGCAGATGATCTCGGCGCCGGGATGCTCATGGAGCCAGTTGGCGACCGTGCTGGTCTCTCGATCCGGCAGCACGTCCACCGGTCGGGAGGACTCGACGTCAACGAGGACGGTGCCGTAGGTCCGGCCCTTGCGGAACGCGAACTCGTCGATCCCGAGTATCCGAGGGGCCCGGGTCGGCACGGGCCGAGCCGTCAGCTGTCCCAGTAGGGCTGTCCGCCGACCATGGATCCGCAGTTTCGTGCATAGGCGTTGGCCTGGGCGGCCGCCGAGCTCCGCCGCGACTGCCCTCATCGCCGACCGGGCCGGCGTCGAAGTCCGCAGCCTCGGTTTGGTCAGGCCAGCCACTTGTTCCACGTATGTCCGGCGCCGGCATTGGATCTGATCGCAGAAGAACCGGCGAACATGGAGACGGACGATCATCTGACGGCCGCCAGCGGGTAGGCCGGCAACGTGACGCCAGTACCGGCTGTGGACGCGTGCCGCAGGATGCTGACATTGGGGACAGGGCCCTGGCGGTCCGCAGCAAGCCGCATCGACCATCAAGCTTTCCCCGACGACGGTGGCCTGGCGCACTACGAGATCCAGGCCAGGGAAGAGAACGCCTTCAAGCGATTCCGTCTCCATGACAACGTCATCCCCTGGCGGAACGGTCCTGCAGACCTGCTCAGGCTGCGAAGTTCAAGGCGCGAGTGATCGCCTGGGCCGTCGATTCCAGCACCCGCAGATGGCGTAGCCATCACGGAAGCGCGGTCAGAACCAATTAGAGCGCTCAGGGGCCAAGTAAAACGCTCAGGCACAAGTGCGGCCGATGACCAGGGGCGCGGCACTCGCAGAGAAAATCGAACACGTGTTTCACTTGGGGTGTGAGACCACCGTTCCGCTTCCCCGAGGACCTGATCACGCTCCAGAAGGCGTGGCAGCAGACCTACCTGGAGCTGGCGCGGTCCCCGGCCGGGGCCGGTACGACCGCGCTGCGGCGCCGGTTGATCGCCCTCTCGGGGGAGCTGTGCACCCACCCCTACTGGGCGGCCTCGACCGCCTGGCGGGCCGGCGGCGTCGAGCTGCGGCACGCCGCCCGCACCCACACCTGCGCACCGGCAGAAGGGGAGGGAGCGGCATGAGCGAGCAGACCACCGCCAAGCCCCGCCCGCAGATCTCCACCCGGGCGCCCCGCCGGACCGGCCCCTGCGCCCGGTGCGGATCCCCCTTGTGCAAGGTACGACGTTCCGGCGGCACCGCTTTCTGCTCGGATGGATCAGCTGTGGTGCAACTCTCGGGGGGTGCGGCTCTGCGGCGGGAGGTTGCACGACTCGAAGCAGGAGTTGCGGATGCGGGCGTTTCCCGTGGTGATCGAGCAGGCCGTCGCTCTCGTCCGCCGTTCCCGCACCGCGCACCTCGGCGTCCCACGTCACTTCGCGTCGCCTCAGGCCTTCGACTTGGCGTCGATCTCGGCGATCAGACCCTCGATGAGGGCCTTGATCTCGTCGCGGATGGGACGGACGGCCTCGACGCCCTGGCCGGCCGGGTCCTCGAGCTGCCAGTCGAGGTAGGTCTTGCCGGGGAAGTACGGGCAGGCATCCCCGCAGCCCATCGTGATGATGTAGTCGGAAGCCCGGGCGGCCTCCGGGGTGAGGACCTTCGGCTTCTGGTCGGAGATGTCGATCCCCAGCTCGGCCATGGCGGCCACCGCGGCCGGGTTGATCTGCTCGCCGGGCACGGATCCGGCGGATCGGACCTCGACGCGGTCGCCCGCGAGGTGGCGCAGGAACCCGGCCGCCATCTGGGAGCGGCCCGCGTTGTGGATGCAGACGAACAGGACGGAGGCGGCAGGAGCGGAGGACATCTGTTCTTCCTTGGGGTGAGGCGACTGCGGTGGGGATCTGTGGGGCTTCAGGGGGCGAGCTGGGTAAGCAGCTCGGTGGAGCCTGCCTCGGTGAGGGCCTGGGCGATGTGCGGCACCCGCCTCGCCTGCGGGGTGGATGTCCGCGGAGGAGACCGTGACGCGCTCACGCCCGGCGGGCGAGGAGGGCGGCGGCCGTCTGTGAGCGCCCGGCGTTGCGGGCGAGCAGGCGCAGCACGGTTTCCGGCGCGAAGCGGCCGGCGTATCGGGTGGCGAGGCGGGCGGCCCCGGCGGCCAGTCGTTCGTCCGGCAGGAGGAGCGAGGAAGACGAGGGCATGGCGATCCCGTTCAAAGGAGCCAATAGGGTCAGTACGGGCTGGTGTCAGCTCCAACTGATGTGACAGTATCAGTCCATGATGACGTCAGTCGACACTGATCTGATCCGGGTTCTGGCCGACCCTCTCAGGCTCCGGATCGTGACCCTGCTCGCCCGCGAGACGCTCTGCACCACCCACCTCGTGGAGGAGACGGGCGCCAAGCAGACGAACCTCTCCAACCACATGAAGGTACTGCGGGAGGCGGGGGTCGTAGAGACGGAGCCATGCGGCAGGTACATCTACTACCGCCTGCGCCCGGAGGTCATCGAAGCCCTCGCCGGTCAGTTCGCCGACCTCGCTCGGACCGCGCGAGCCACCGCCGAAGCGAACCTCAAGCGGGCCTGCCCGTAACCCGCTTCCTGCCTCACCCGCCCGAGGAGAACCTGCCTTGACCGCCTCCGTGCCCGCCGACACCGCCCCCGCCGCGGAGTCCGCCATAACCGCCGACGCTCCGCAGCCGGCGCCCGGCGCCACCCCGCCCAGAGCACCGCTGGTCGCCCGGGCGGCCGCCGAGCTGGTCGGCACGGCCGCCCTCGTGGCGGTGGTGGTCGGCTCCGGCATCCAGGCCGTCGACCTCACCGACGACGTCGCGCTGCAGCTGCTGGCCAACTCCACCGCCACCGTCTTCGGGCTCGGCGTGCTGATCGTCCTCCTCGGCCCGATCTCCGGCGCCCATTTCAACCCGGCCGTCACGCTGGCCGAGTGGTGGACCGCCCGCCGCGGCGGCGCCGGCGTCACCGCCCGCGAGCTGGCCGCGTACGTGCCCTCGCAGATCGTCGGCGCTATCGCGGGCGCGATCCTCGCGGACGCGATGTTCGGCGAACCGCTGGTCAAGTGGTCCACCCACGACCGCTCCGCAGGGAACCTCCTCCTCGGCGAGGTCGTCGCCACAGCCGGTCTGATCCTGCTGATCTTCGGCCTGGCCCGCACCGACCGTCTCCGCTTCGCCCCCGTCGCCGTCGCCTCGTACATCGGCGCCGCCTACTGGTTCACCTCCTCCACTTCCTTCGCCAACCCGGCCGTCACCATCGGCCGCGCCTTCACCGACACCTTCGCGGGCATCGCCCCGGCCTCGGTGCCCGGCTTCATCGGCATGCAACTCGTCGGCGCCGTGGTGGGCCTCGCCCTGGTGGCGGTCATCTTCATGCGCGGCACGACGGACAACGGAACGCCCTCGGTATGACGCAGCGGACGGACGTGGTGGTGATCGGCGGCGGCCAGTCAGGGCTCGCCGCCGGCTACCACCTGCGCCGTCTGGGCATCGAGCACGTCATCCTCGACGCCGAGACAGCCCCCGGCGGGGCCTGGCAGCACACCTGGGACTCCCTGCCCCTCTTCTCCCCGGCCCAGTACTCCTCCCTGCCCGGGCGGCTCATGCCCGTCCAGCAGGGTGAGCCCTACCCGGACGCCCGCCCAGGTGGTCGACTACCTCACCGACTACGAGAAGCGGTACGAACTCCCCGTCCGGCGCGGCACGCGGGTCGAGGGCGTGCACCGGGACGGGTCCGGTCTGCGGGTGGAGACGGACTCCGGACCCTGGACCGCCCGGGCGGTCATCGGCGCCACCGGCACCTGGACCCGCCCCTTCCTGCCCGCCGTTCCCGGCCGGCGCGACTACCGTGGCCGCCAGCTGCACACCGTGCAGTACCGCAGCCCGTCCAATCACCGGGCAGCGCGTGGTCGTGGTCGGGGGCGGCAACTCCGGCGCGCAGATTGCCGCCGACCTCGCCCACGCCGGCATCGACCTGACCTGGGTCACCCAGCGTCCGCCCCGCTATCTGGCCGACGACATCGACGGTCGAGCCCTCTTCGACGCGGCGACCGCCCGCCGCCGCGCCCTCGACGAAGGCCGCACCGACACCGGCGGCGTCGCGTCCCTCGGCGACATCGTCGCCGTCCCGCCCGTCCGCGCGGCCCGCGACGCCGGACTCCTCAACGCCGGGCCGATGTTCACACGCCTCACGCCGACCGGGGTCGAGTGGGCCGACGGCACCCGGGCCGAGGCGGACTCGGTCATCTGGTGCACCGGATTCCGCCCCGCCCTCGCCCCATTCGCCTCCCTGCGGTTGCGCGGCACCCGCGGCCGCATCGCCGTGGACGGCACCCGCGCCGCGGACGAGTCCCGCCTGCACCTGCTCGGCTACGGCAACTGGACCGGCCCGGCATCCGCCACCCTCATCGGGGTGGGGCGGCCGGCCCGAGATGCCGCCCGGGCGATCGCCGGCCTCCTCGCGTGAGCCGGCAGGCCCTAGTCGGAACTCCTGGGCGAAGGCCTGTTTGAACAGGTTGGTCTCGCTGATGCTTCAGCCCGTCACGGAACTGCGACGCTCCAGCAGCACGACGTCGCGCCAGACCCCGTGAAGGCGGCCGATGCGTTCGCGGGTGCCGATGACGCGGAAGCCTGCTCGTGCGTGGAGGGCCAGGCTGGCGGTGTTCTCGGGGAAGATCCCGGACTGGATGGTCCAGATCCCGGCCGCGTCCGTCGAAGCGATCAGCGCGTCCAGCAGGGCGCGGGCGACGCCACGGCCGCGGGCGGCGGGGTGGACGTACACGGAGTGCTCGACCACACCCGCGTACGCGCACCGGTCCGATACCGCGCTCGCCGCTACCCAGCCCAAAACCCTGCCGTCCTCGACGGCGACGAAGCGGTGGCCGGGCAGCTTGGCCTTGTCGAAAGCGGCCCACTCGGGGGCTTGCGTCTCGAAGGTGGCGTTGCCCTCGTCGATCCCCGACCGGTAGATGCCCAACACCTGCTCGGCATGCTTGGGCAGCAGCACCTCGATCCGCACCGCGGTCACGCCGTCTTCGCGGCGCCGGCCAGCAGCGCGCCCATGGCGGCGAGCACGGACGGCTCGACCCGGTAGTACACCCACGTTCCACGGCGCTCGGAAGACAGCAGCCCGGCCTCCTTCAGCTTCTTGAGGTGGTGGGAGACGGTGGGCTGGGAGACGCCGACGTCGGAGATGTCGCACACGCACGCCTCCCCGCCCTCGTGGGAGGCGACGGCGGAGAACAGCCGCAGGCGCACGGGGTCACCGAGAGCCTTGAACATCTTCGCCGCGACCTCGGCCTCGTCGGCCGACATCGGGCGCTCGTTCAGCGGCGGGCAGCAGGCCGCGACGACGTCGGGCTCCAGCAGCGGCAGAACCTTCGCATTCGACATACGTCTATGTTGACACACATCAAAACAAGAGGGCAGGGGGCAGCTGCGGGCCAGGTGGACGGCCGGTCGGGATGCCGCCCCGGCGACATCCCGACCGACCCCGCGCGGCGTGTTCGAGGACAGGCAGGGCGCCGTCGAGCCCGGCGAGGCAGGGCCAGTGGCGGCGGCATCCGGTGGCGAGGATCAACGCGTCCAGCCGCTTTGCAGTGCCATCGACCCACGTGACCGAGGTCGTCGGCGCGGCGAGTGAACATCTGCCGCCGATCGGGGGCGCCGGCGGTGAGGACGGCGCGGTAGCGGCCGTCATCCAGGACCGGCGGGGCGGGCGGAGCCTTATCCCCGCCGAACCGCTGCCGGGCAACGCCCTCAACTGGGCCGCCGAAAACAGGGGCCGGCTGTCGCAGCAGTGCGGCCATGACCCCCCCACCCGTTCCGGCGCCTCCGGCACCACCGGCTTCAGCCCTGCCCTGACCAGCCCATGCGCGGCGGCAAGCCCCGACTGCCCGCCTCCGATGACGACGGCTTCCACGCACTCCACGACAACGCCGGGAATTAGATGAATGTCTATGTTGACGTCTATCGATACAGGTGCCATTCTGATCACGCAAGCCATAGACAAACTTCGAAACAAGAGGAAGTCGTCATGAATGAGCCGGTTACCCCCACCAGCACGAACCGCACCGAGGCGGGTTCCTGTTGCGGCTCCGCCCCCGCAAACGCCGCCGAGGTGGCGCCCGCCCAGTCCTCACCCTGCTGTGGCACCAGCGAGAGCGCGGAAGCAGCCGGAACCTGCTGCGCCCCCCAGGCCAAGAGCGAGGCCGTCGCCACCGGCGCCGACTGCTGCTGACACCTGAAGTCCCGCCCACCCACCCGTCGGTACGAAGACCCGGAGACATGCCATGAGCGAGACCACCACCGAGCTGCCCGTCGTCGTCATCGGGGCCGGCCCCGCCGGACTCGCGGCCGCCGCCCACCTCCTCGACCGCGACATCACGCCCCTCGTCCTGGAAGCCGGCCCGCTCGCCGGGGCCGCCGTGCGCGAGTGGGCTCACGTGCGGCTGTTCTCCCGCTGGGGCGAGCTCGTCGACCCGGCCGCCGAGAAGCTCCTCGCCCCGACCGGCTGGACCAAGCCCGCCGAGGACGCCTACCCCTCCGGCGGTGACTGGGCCGAGCGCTACCTCCAGCCGCTGGCCGACGTGCTCGGCGAGCAGGTGCGCTACGGAGCGCGCGTCACCGGCGTCTCCCGCACCGGCCGCGACCGCATCGTCGACGCCGACCGCGACACCCAGCCCTTCGTCGTCCACTACGAGAACGCCGACGGCCACGAGCACCGCCTTTTCGCCCGCGCCGTCATCGACGCCTCCGGCACTTGGTCTGCTCCCAGCCCCGCAGGCGGCAGCGGACTCGCCGCCCTCGGCGAGAAGGCCGCCGCCGACCACATCACCTACCGGGTCCCGGACCTGAAGGACCCCGCGGTCCGCGCCCGCTACGCCGGGAGGCGCACCGCGGTCATCGGCTCCGGCGCCTCCGCCTTCACCGCCCTCGCCCACCTCGCCGATCTCGCCAAGTCCGAGGACGGCAAGGGCACCCACGCCACATGGATCGTGCGCCGCGGAATCTCCGGCTCCACCTTCGGTGGCGGCGCGGCCGATCAACTGCCCGCCCGCGGCGCCCTCGGCCTGGCGGCCAAGGCAGCGGTCGACGGCGGCTACGCCGACGCGGTCACCGGTTTCCGCACGGACGCCTTCGAGCGGGACGGGGAGGGTCGAGTGAACGTCATCGGTGAGGACGGCCGCCGTCTCGACCCGGTGGACGAAGTCATCGTCCTGACCGGCTTCCGCTCTGACCTGTCCTTCCTGGGCGAGCTGCGCCTGGGCCTGGACGAGCGCCTCCAGGCTCCGGTCGAGCTGGCTCCACTGATCGACCCGAACCAGCACTCCTGCGGCACCGTCTACCCCCACGGCGTGGGCGAGCTCTCCCACCCGGAGAAGGACGTCTACCTCGTCGGCATGAAGTCCTACGGCCGCGCTCCCACCTTCCTCGCCCTGACCGGCTACGAGCAGGTCCGCTCCATCGCCGCCCACCTCGCCGGCGACCAGGAAGCCGCCGAGCGCGTCGAACTCACCCTCCCCGAAACCGGGGTGTGCGGCGGCGCGGGCCTGTTCGACGAGCCGGAGGCCGCCGAAGCGACCGGTGGCGGCTGCTGCGCAGCCCCGGCCACCCTCACCATCGGCAGTGCGCCCGCCTCCTCCGGCGGCTGCTGAACCGTGCCCGACACCCAGGCCGGCGTGGCCGCGACCGGAACAGGGGACCGGTCGCGGCCACGCGCCGTCCTGCCCGCCCTCTGCCTCACCCAGATCACCGGCTGGGGCATCGTCTACTACGCCTTCCCCGTCCTCAATCCCGCCATCACCGCCGACACCGGCTGGAGCGCGGGAGCGACCACCGCGGCGTTCTCCGCCGCCCTCGTCGTCTCCGCCATGGCCGGGATCTACGTCGGCCGCGTCCTGGACCACCGCGGCCCCCGTACCGTCATGACCGCAGGCTCGGTCCTCGGCTCCCTGAGCCTGCTGGTGATCGCCGCAGCGCCCAACCTCCCCCTGTTCTTCGCCGGGTGGCTTCTCGCCGGGGCCGCGATGGCCGCCATCTTCTACCAGCCCGCCTTCGCCGCCCTCACCCGCTGGTGGGCCCCCGACCACATCCGCGCACTCACGATCGTCACCCTTGCCGGCGGACTCGCCTCCACCGTCTTCGCACCCCTGACCGCAATACTCGCCGACCACATGTCCTGGCGCGCCACCTACGTGGTGCTCGCCGGCATCCTCGCCGTCCTGACCGTCCCGGCCCACGCGCTCGCCCTGAAAGCCCCCTGGCCACCGGCCCCTCCGAGCCCGCCGCACCTCACCGGCGGCCACGAGCAAGTCGTGCGCAGCCGGGCGTTCCGGATGCTGGCCGCCACCTTCACCCTCTCCGCGTTCGCCATGTACGCCGTCGTCATCGGCCTCGTCCCCCTCCTGATCGAACGCGGCTACACCACCACCCAGGCCGCATGGGCCCTCGGGCTCGGTGGCGCGGGCCAGACCCTCGGCCGCACCCTGTACGCGTCCCTCGCCCGCCGCCTGGGCGTCACCGCCCGCACCGTCACCCTGATCGCACTCGGCGCCCTCACCACCGCGGCCCTCGCAACCGTGGCCGGCCCGTATGCCCTGCTCATCGCGGTATCCGTCCTCGCCGGGGTGATCCGAGGCAATCTCACCCTCCTCCAGGCCACCGCTGTCACCGACCGCTGGGGCACCACCCACTACGGACGGCTCTCGGGGCTCCTCGGCGCACCGGCCCACGCTGCAGCCGCCCTCGCCCCCTTCGCCGGCGCGGTCCTGGCCGGACCCCTCGGTGGCTACCCCGCTCTGTTCGCACTGCTCGCGGCCTTGTCGATCACTGCCGCTGTCACAGCCCTCGGGGCCCACGAGCGCAACCGGAAGGAATGACTCACCCGAACCGGCGAGCTGCTCGCCACGCCGAAGGACCTGCGCAGCACCTATGCCGACCTGCAACTGGAGCGGGCCGCCTGTGCCGCGCTCCACCAGGCCCTGACCGCCGGGACCGGGTCAGGAAGCTCGGCGAGCGTCTTCGCGGCCTGCGGGGACAGACGTACCGCCCACTGCTGACCGGTCACCGGCGCCGACCGAGGACGTCGTCCAGGTCCACGAAGCCGGACTCGTCGCGGCCGGAGTCCATGAAGGCGTCGACGGCCGGGGCCGCGGCGACGCGCAGCTGCCAGGTACGCACCACCTCGTGCAAGGGGGTGAGGCTGAAGGAGTCGTGGGCATCCTCAAGGGCCTTGGCCCAGTCCCGCTCGAACGCCGGCACCCACATCTCCGCCCGGCGGTCCGCGCGCAGTTGCGCACGGAGTTCGGCCGCAGCACCGGGGGCGGGCGCGTACGGCGGGACGGGTACGTGGTCGACGGGTTGAGTGCTCACGGGATCCTCCAAACGGGTTGTACCGCCACGGTAGCCGCCGCAGCGGTGGAGAGAGGAGGGGTTCAGCCCTCACAGCTGGTGGCGGTGGCTCTGGACGTAGCGGCATGCCGGCGTGGCAGTCAGCTGCCCGGCCGTGCGGGCCGAGAACGTGGCCAGCCGTTCGGGCAGGGGCACGGCAGCCTCACGGACGACGGACAGCTACGCGGTCCAGTCCGGGGCTTTGTTCACGCCAGAGGGTGCGTCTCCGCAGCGCCGCCGGTCGTCGTGTCGTCAGCGACCGGCCTCCGCGTGGAGAGCCCGCGCCACGGGGGAGGATCCGTCAGTGACGAAGGAACGGATCTGTGCCAGGTAGGCGTCCCGGTCGATACGGCCGTCACGGTCCTCGTCCAGCGCGTCGAAGGCCGCACCGGCGTTGTCTGCGGGGTTGCCCAGGGCCTGGCGCAGCCGGGTGAACTCCGCCCGGTCGAGGTGGCCGTCGCGGTCGGCGTCGGCCAGGTCGAACAGTGATCCCAGAGCCGGCCTGCACACCTCGTCGAAGGCCTCCGCGCCCGCCCACGCCTCGTACTCGGTGAAGGTCACCCGGCCGTCCCGGTTCGCGTCCATCGAAGCGAACACCCTCTCGTGCGCGGTGCGCGCCAAGGACAGGAGCGGGTCGTCGCCCGCCCGGCCCAGGGCCGCTGCCGCGCGTTCGGGCCGGGCCAGGTACTCCTGGCGGGAAATGGCCCCGTCGCCGTCGACGTCCAGCATCGAGAAGATGTGCCGCTTGGCCGTGATGGCGTCCACCCGAACCTACTTTCCTGCGCAAAGCCGGAGGAGCGGCGGGTGCCGCCCTCACCCCGGAAACGATCAACCCGGCACCAGGTCACCTGGTCACCTGGTCACCGCAGTGTGGTGACGTTCAAGGACGGCGAGGAGGTGCACTCCTCGGTCGTCCGCCTGGAGATCGGCACCGATCAGGCGATGGGAGTGCTGCGCGGTGAGCCCGGTCCGGTCCACCCGGACAAGGACGGCACGTTCGAGTCGACGTTCACTCCGTGCGGGGTGACCACGCACGGTTCGACGGAGACGGATCACGTGTGCACGCAGAAGGACGTGGATGAGAGCACCTGTCCCGTCAATTGGCGGTGGCGGCGCTGTACCGGGGTGGGAGTCGGCGGCCGTGGGCTCCCCGCGTTGTCCCCGGCACCACGGGGAGCCCACGGCCGCCACCCCTCGGCGAGGTAACGGCCTGAGGAGCGGGGGTGAACTCCACGTCCGTGCCGCCGCGGACGTGCCGCTCCGTGGTCCCGTGGCGATCGGTGCAGCGGCAGCGGGTGAGCCGGGCCCGGGCGGTCAGCCCGGTGACGCTGGCTGCATCCTCGCCGAACCAGCCGGCCAGGGCGTTCCCCGGGGTATCGGCGAGGGCGACCCCGGTGGGCGCCCCTGCGGGCCCGCCGTACGAAACGACACGGGCCGGCGGCGCACGCGATCCGCCTCCCGCGGCCTCGGTCCGATGCGGCTGCTCCCGCCGGCCCAATGGCGTTCCCCCGTGCGGGGGCGAACGATCGTTTCCCCTGTTCCGCTCCCCTGGCACATCGCGCCATGATCGCGACGGTCGCCCGCACCGTGAACCTGCACGCCGTCCCTCGGAGGCATCCGCCCGTGGCCCTCGTCATCGTCGTCGCCGCACTCGCCCTGATCGCAGGTCTCGCCGCCAACCGCTACCTGCGACCCCGGCTCCTCAACGAGGACGACGACACGGGCATGGCCGTCAAAGACCTCGTCGGCCCCCTCCTGACGCTGACTGTCCTGCTCCTTGCCTTCGTCCTGGTCACGGCCAACGGCTCCTACGGCAAAGCCGAAGTCTCGTCCCGCGGCGAGGCCCGCGCCCTGGACCAGCTCGTCGAGACGGCGGAGTACGCACCCGCAGCACAGCGGGCACGGATCCAGGCGGACGCGGTCTGCTACGCCCGCGCCGTGCGCCGACAGGAGTGGCCGGCGATGGCCGAAGGACACGGCTCCCCCACGCCGAGCGTCTGGTCGACCGACTTCCGCCAGGCGTTTCGCGACCTGGAAGGCAAGCCGGTCTTCGGCATGCTGGTCGCCGCGGACAACAAGCGCTCCGACGAGCGCGAAGAGCGGCTCACCCAGGCAACCGCCAGCATCCCCAGCGCCATCCTCTGGTTCCTCCTCGCCACCCTGGCCATCACAGTGGTCGCCCTCGGCATCTGCCTGCCCCGCAGGAACAACCGCGGCCAACTGATCACGCTCATCGTGATCACCGCGCTGCTGACCACCACGCTGTGCATCATCCGGGACGTCGACCGCCCCTTCGGCGGCATCATCAGCGTCCGGCCGACGGCGATCACCGAGGCCGAACGACAGGCCACCCGCGACTTCACGACCAACCACCCGGCCTCCGACCTGCCCTGCGACCACCAGGGCAACCGCAAGGCCGCCTGACCGCGGCCCCGCCCACGGCGGCCGTCGTCCCGTTGCCGTTCGGCTGTACACGGTCGAGCGCCGCGACGGCGAGGCGAATACAACGCTTTGTCAGCGGACGACGTCGAAGACGTTCTTCTGCAGCCCGTTCGCGTACACCTCGTGCTCGACGAGCTTCAGCTTCTGTGTGTCCTTGTCGGTGGTGCTGAAGAGCCGCTTGCCCGCGCCGAGCAGCAGCGGGAAGACGAGCAGGTGGTAGCGGTCGATCAGGCCGGCGTCCGACAGGGCCTGGTTCAGGGAGGCACTGCCGTGGACGATGATCGGGCCGCCCTCGGTCTCCTTCAGCGCGGCGACCTCGTCGAGCGAACGCAGGATCGTCGTCTCGCCCCAGTTCGACACCAGGTCGTCCTCGGTGAGGGTGGTGGAGACGATGTACTTCGGCATCACCTTGTAGTCGGCGAAGTCCTCCATGTCGGGCCACACCTGGCTGAACGCCTCGTAGCTGGTCCGGCCCAGCAGTATCGCGGAGGCTTCCTTCTGCTCCCGGCCCTTGATCTCGAACGCCTCGGGGAGGAACTCGACGTCCTTGAAGGTCCAACCGGAGTTCCGGTAACCGGGCTCGCCGCCTGGGCCCTCCACGACGCCGTCGAGCGAGAGGAAAGCCGTGCTGATCAGGGTACGCATCTCGGGTTCCTTGGTGTCTCGTGTCCGGTTCTCAACGGGTTCGACCGATGCACGCTTCGACCGCACTCGTGGCTACGGTGCAGCAATCATGATCCATGGCTGTGGTTCATGGAAGGACATCCACGTGACCGGCCCCGCCGCGCACCTCGCAGGTAGGGCGACATCCCTCGCGGGCGTGCCCCGGACGGCCACCACCGTGACCAAGAATTCGCCGAGCGCGGCAGACCTGGCCCGAAGCCGTCTCGACCGGCCGTGTTCCGGACAACTTGCGCCGGAAGGACGCGGAGGGGCGGTGGACGGGGTTTTTGCGGGCAGGCGAAGGCCGACTACGTCCATGCACCGCCTCCGGGCCCAGCAGCTCCGGCCGAACGCCCGACAAGGCGGTGTTCTGCTCAAGGAGGTTTCACCATGCTGATCACCGTCACACGCACCGGCGGGTTTGCGGGCGGGGAACAGACCGCTTCTCTCGAAACGGAGTGCCGCAGCGACCAGCTCGAGCTGGAGCGGCTGGCCGAGCGTGCGCTCAGCGGTGAGAGCCCTGCGGGGCAGGGCCCCGTTCCTGACGGCTTCAGCTACGTCGTCCGCGTCGACAGCAAGCTGGTGGAGTTACAGGATCCGTACCTCACCGAGGACCAGCGGCAGCTGATCGACATTGTTCTGGCCGCTGTAGCCTGACGGGCCCGACCGGGACCGGTAGGGCCGGTCCCGGTCGTTCAGCCACCCTTGATTCTCGACTCGGGCCGACGCCTGGCTCTCTGCTCCGCGATCGACTCGACACCTCCCCGCACCCCCACGCTCGCCGAGCTGGCCATGGACCGGGCCCGCACAAGACGTGGGAGGCAACCTCCCCGCCCGAACTGCGCAGCAGGCGCGCGTGATTGCGCGCCCCGAAGGCGCTCAACGGTGCACTACTCGGCGTCCGGTGAGCCGGGTCGGCGTGACCTTCATCCAATGGGTCCGGTCGCCGCCGGCCCAGGGCAGCGAGCGGGCCACGGCATCGAGCCGCTTGATGACAGCGGCATCGGTGATGCCTTTCGCTTCGCCCACGGCCATCACGCTCCAGCCCGTGTGCATGACCTCGTCGATGTGATCGACCTCGAAAGCCACCTCGGTCCCGGCGGCCCCGGCGATGGCCGTCTCTTCGGACGTGCGGAAGGCGATCTCACCGCCGGCCACCACGTAGTTCACGGGGAAGATGGCCGGCCCCCGGGTGCTGAAGACCCCGACCCTGCCGATGCCGTGCGTGGACAGGAGATGTCGGCACTCGTCGTAGGTCAGCGCGACCAGGTGCGCGTCGCGCAGGCTGGTGCCCCGGCCGGGCGGATGGTCGGCGGTCGCTCCGGTGAGTTCCGCGACGGTCGTCTCCAGCCCGTCGGCGAGGCGCAGCAAGGAGCCGATGGCGGGCGACGCGGCGCGCTCCTCCAGATAGGCGACGTACGTGGCATCACTGCCGCAGCGCTCGCCCAGCTCTTCCCGGCTGAGGCCGAGTTCCTCGCGGCGGGCGGCGATCCGGCGTCCCAGGTCGGTTCGTCCGGCAGGCGTCGCGGTGGAGGCGGATCCCGGTGTGCCGGTGTTCATGGCCGTCACGCCCCGTCGGTTTCGTGCCCGGCCGCGGAGGCGACCACGTCGTGCTGGGGGCCGCCGAGTACGACCTTCAGGGCACCGGTGTCACCGGCGCGGGAGAAGACGTCGTACGCCTCTTCCATCTGTCCCAGCTCGAAGCGGTGGGTCACCAGCTCGCCACCCGGCAGGCGGCCGGCCGCCATCATGCGGAGCAGCATCGGGGTGGAGGAGGTGTCGACCAGCCCCGTGGTGATGGTGACGTCCTTGATCCACAGGTCTTCGAGGTGCAGGGTGGCGGGCTTGCCGTGGACGCCGATGTTCGCGACCCGGCCGCCGGGGCGAACCATCCGGGTGCACATCTCGAAGGCCTCCGGTACGCCGACCGCCTCGATGACCACGTCGGCACCGAGCCCGTCGGTGAGGTCGGCCACCAGCTGTTCCGGCTGCTCGGTGGCTCCGGCGGTCGCGTCCGCGCCGAAGGCCCGGGCCGCTGCCAGCCTCGACTCGGCGAGGTCGACGGCGATGATCCGCCCGGGGCTGTACAGGCGGGCCGTGGCGATGGCCGCGAGGCCGATCGGACCCGCTCCGACCACCACGACCGTGTCTCCCGGCCGCACCTTCCCGTTGAGTACGCCCACCTCGTACGAGGTGGGGAAGATGTCGGCCAGCAGCACCGCGTCGTGGCTCTCCACGGCGCTGGGGAGCAGGTGGACGGAGAGGTCGGCGAAGGGCACCCGGACGTATTCGGCCTGCGCGCCGTCGATGGTGTGCCCGAGTACCCAGCCACCGCCGCCGCGGCACTGGCCGTAGCGGCTCTCGCGGCAGTAGCTGCACCGGCCGCACGAGGAGATGCAGGAGATGAGGACCCTGTCCCCGGGGCGGACGGTGTGGACGTCTCCGCCGATCTCGACGACGGTTCCGACAGCCTCGTGCCCCAGGATCCGGCCCGGCGTCACCTCGGGTACATCGCCCTTGACGATGTGCAGATCGGTGCCGCAGATGGTCACGGCATCGACCCGGACGATCGCGTCGGCGGCGTCCTTGATCGCGGGGTCCGGGACGTCCTGCCAGGCGGTCTGCCCCGGGCCTTGGAAGACGAGTGCCTTCATGACTTTCGCCCTGCTTCCTGTCGCTCGTCCAGTGGGGAACACTGCCAGGCTGGCCCGACGTCCGTCCCGAGCGCATGGGCCGGTCGGTCCCCGTCCTGGGCCCGTCGGCCCCCTCCCCGCGCCATACGCCGAATGGGATGGTGAAGACCGGTACCCGCCTCGAAAGGAGGGCTGCCGCCATGGCCGAGACAGCCCCGACCGCCGTGCCCTCCTCCGCCCGCCCGGCGCTGCTGCGCTTCCTCGGGGGCGTGCGGACCGTGACCGGCAGCAAGTTCCTGGTGGAGAGCGATCACGCCCGCATCCTCGTCGACTGCGGTCTCTTCCAGGGTTTCGCGGACCTGCGGCGGCGCAACTGGGACAGGCTGGCGTGCGACGCCTCCGACATCCATGCCGTGGTCGTCACCCATGCCCACCTGGACCACTGCGGCTACCTGCCTCGCCTGGTCAGGCACGGCTTCCGCGGGCCGATTCTGGCCAGCTCCCGTACCGCTCGCCTCGCCGAGATCGTTCTGCGTGACAGCGCGAAGCTGCAGATGGAGGCCGCCCGGCACGCCAACGAGCACGGCTGGTCCAAACACCGGCCCGCCTCTCCGCTGTACGACGACGGCGATGTGGACCGGACGGTCACGTACTTCGACCCCGTGCCGGTGGGCGAGGAGGTCGAGATCATTGCCGGGACGAAGCTGAAACTGCGGCACGGCGGCCACATCCTCGGCTCCGCCTGGGTCCACCTCACGCTGGAGGACGGACACACCCTCGCATTCAGTGGCGACCTCGGCCGTCCCGGCCACCCCCTGCTGCTCCCCCCGGAGCCGTTCTCGGGTGCCGACGTGCTGCTGATGGAGTCCACCTACGGAGACCGACGCCATGATCACGTGACGGCTCAGCGGGAATTCGGCGCCGTGATCGCCAGAACGCTGGGTCGGGGTGGAACCGTGGTGATCCCGGCCTTCGCGATCGACCGCACCGAGGTCGTCCTGCATGAACTCGCCGGCCTGCGACGCGAGGGCATCCTGCCGCCGAACGTTCCCGTCCACGTGGACAGTCCCATGGCCCTGGCCGCCCTCGACGTCTACCGGGACGCCTTGCGCACCCGCTCCCCCGAGCTGCGGCCGGAGGTTCTCGCCCAGGGCGAATCCGCGATCGGCCCGGAGCCGTTCCTGGCGGCCCGCAGCATTCAGGAGTCCATCGACATCAACAGCACCACCGGGCCGGCCGTCATCGTGTCCTCGGCCGGCATGGCCACGGGCGGACGCGTCCTGCACCACCTGAGGCGGGTTCTCCCCGACCCCCGCAACGCCGTGGTCGTCGTCGGGTTCGCCGCCGCCGGTACGCGGGCCCGCGACCCACGACGTCGTGGCGGTCACCCCCTATGCCGATTTCAAGGAGTCCGGCCGTGACCGTCCGGCCCACCGCCACCCTCCCCCAGGCCGCCCGACTCATGGCCGAGCGGCACGTCAAACGCCTCCCGGTCGTCGACGCGGACGGTACCGTCAGCCGCGCCGACCTCCTCAAGGTCTTCCTCCGTTCCGACGACGAGCTCGCCGCCGAGATCCGACACGAGGTCGTCGAGCCGCTCTTCCCCGTTTCTCGGAAGGCGCTGAAGGTCGATGTCACCCACGGGGTCGTCACGCTCACCGGAAAGGTGCGCGACGCACACCTCATCCCGATGGCCACGCGCCTCGCGCAGGCCGTCGAGGGGATCGTGAGCGTGCACAACCACCTGGTAACGCTCGCGCCCTCCACCGACGACGGAGCCTGAGGGGGCAGATCCCCCCTCATCGGCCACACGTGCGCCGCGAGGGGAAACACCGCGACGGCCCGCGCGTGCCCCGCCGACCAGGAGAAAGGCTGCCAAAGGCATCCTTGTCGGGTCTCCGCACAGGCCTCGCTTGACTGCTGGTCGGCGCAACAGGTAGGGAGAGGGGCTGTATCGCGCAAGGTGTGAAACGGGGGACAAATGAAGCCGCTCGAAACGGGTGATCCCACCTCGCTCGGCGAGGGCCGCTACCGGCTGGTGGGACGGCTCGGCCAGGGGGGCATGGGCGTGGTCTACCTGGGCCGCTCCCGGTCCGGCCGTGCGGTCGCCGTCAAGGTCGTACGTCCCGAGCTGAGCACCGAGCCCGGGTTCAAGCGCAGGTTCGCCGATGAGGTCGCGGCCGCTCGGCGGGTCGGCGGCTTCCACACCGCGCCGGTGGTCGACGCCGACCCGGACGGGGAGCCGGCCTGGCTGGTGACGGCCTTCGTGCCCGGTCCCACCCTGCAAGCGGTACTCGCGCGCGTCGGATCGCTTCCCCTGGACACGCTCACCGTCCTGGCCGCCGGGCTGGCCGAGGCACTGGAGGCGATCCACCGGGCGGGAGTCATCCACCGCGACCTCAAGCCCGCCAACATCATCGTCGCGGAGGACGGACCGCGTGTCATCGATTTCGGCATCGCGCGCGCCCTGGACGGAACGTCCCTCACACAGACCGGCCTGCAGATCGGCACGCCCGGATTCCTGGCGCCCGAGCAGCTCACCGGCGGTGGGGCGCTCACCCCTGCGGTCGACATGTTCGCTCTGGGGGTGGTGCTCACCCAGGCGGCGGGCGGCGCCCCCTTCGGCGACGGCCCGTCCGCGGCCAGGCACTTCAAGGTGGTCTACGAGGAGCCGGACCTGACCGCGGTGCCCGGTGAACTCCGCGAAGCCATCGGCGCCTGTCTGTCCAAGGACCCGGCGGCGAGACCCACCCCGGCCGCCTTCCTCGGCACTCTGACCGTCCGGCACCCGGACGGTGGCTCCTGGCTGCCGGAGGCGGCAACGCAGCTGCTCCCGGCCCCGGAACCGGCGGTGCTGCCCACCCCGCCGGACAGCCCGTCGGACACCGCGCACGACGTCCCGGAACCGGCGGTGCTTCCCACCGCGCAGGCCAGCCCGTCGGACACCGCGCAGGAACTCCCCGTACCGGACGCCGCCCCGCTCGTCGTCGCGGAGCCCCGTGCGGACCAGTCGCGCACCGTGACGGGGCCCTCGGCTCGGCTCTCCCCCGCCCCCGCGGAGGGGCCGCAGGCGGTGTCGGGAAAGCCCCGGCGGCGCCGCGCGGTGGTGGCGGCAGTGCTCGTGACGTCCCTCGCGGCCGTCGGCGTGTTCGTCTGGCAGCCCTGGAAGGACTCCGCCAAGGACAATTCCAAGGACCGCGCGGCCACACCCACCGGCTCCGCCCCTGCCCCTGCCGCGTTCCCGGCCGATCCCCTGCTGATCCGGCAGGACACCGCCCCGGGCTGGCCCGCGACGTGCCACAGCGTCATCGCCCGCAGGGACGCCGCGACGGAGAAGCCCGTGGTGCTCATCACCGGGGGCGCAGGCGCATGCGACACCTTGCCCCAGTGGTCCCCCGACCGCAGGTCGTTCGCCTTCACCCGCAGCACCCCCGAGGGCACGGCCGTCTGGACCGCCAACGCCGACGGTTCGAACCCGCGGCGGATCACCTCCGTCGCCGGCGGCAGGGTGTCCTGGTCGCCGGACGGCAGCCGGCTCGCCGTGCTGCGCAAGGAGGACGGTGTGCAGCAGCTGTTCGTGGTCGGCGTCGCCGACGGCGTGGCTCGCCGGCTCACCTCGGGCCGGGGCCAGGTCGAGGATCCCGCATGGTCACCGGACGGCAGGAGCATCGCGGTCTGCATGCAGACACCGTCAGATGACTGGCAGATCCACGTGGTCGACCCCGCCGCCCCGGACCGCGCCCCGCAGCAGGTGACCCGGCTGCCCCATCCGGCGCTCGACCCGGTGTGGTCGCCCGACGGCACCACCTTCGCCTACACGGCGGGCACCTACGCCAAAGGCACTCAGGGCGACATCCGCCTCGTGAACGCCGACGGCAGTGACGATCGTGAACTGGTCGCCACCGACGCCCAGGAGATGGACCCCTCCTGGTCCGTCGACGGCAAGTGGGTGGCCTTCGTCCGCGGGCCGTACGAGAAGCCCGTGATCTGGGCCGTGCGCACGGACAGGACCGGCGAGCGCGCGCTCACCACCGACACCGCTGCCGAAGGGCACCCCGCCTGGCGCTGAGAGCGTAAGCGGCCGTTGGGGCTGTCCTGGCCGTACCCGGCCCGCGTATCCGGCGGCCCTGAGATGGCCGGCCCCGAGCCGGCCGAGGGGCAGGCCCTGTACGGGTTTCTCGGCCGGCCGGGCGCAGCCCCCGTCAGTCGGCGGCCCGGCGCCTGCCCCGTTGACGGCGCGCGTACGGCAAGAGGCGCGGCGAGCGTTTGGCGGCCACGTCCTCGACCCAGCCGAAGGTCAGCACCAGCAGGCCGAGCAGCGGGATCGCCACCATCAGCGTGAACCATTGGCTGGCCAGCAGCCACTGGAGGTTCTTGTAGAAGAAGGGGACGCTCCAGAGGGGGTCGATCAGCGGAATGGCGACCACCAGCGCGATCTGGTGCCAGAGGTAGACGCTGACAGCGCGTGCGTTGAGCAGGCTGACCAGGCCGTTCCAGCGTTCCAGCGGCCTGGGCCACCGATCCCAGGACGGGCTGACGTGGAGCAGGATGGCGACGAAGCCGAGGGACCACAGGGCCTGGGCGATCGGCCAGGCCTCGATGTCGGTCGGTTCGGTCGGGTCGACCGGCCGGGTCTGCAGGTACCAGAGGCCGGCGACCATGACCAGCGGCGCGATGGACGGCAGTACGTACTGCGGGATCTTCTTGAGCAGCCCCTCCTGGTGGGCCATGCCGAGGATCCAGCAGGAGCCGAACATCGTGAAGTCGTTGGCGGTCTCCCAGACCCGGCTGTAGACGAACTCCTGGTCGACGAAGACCGTGTTCATCACGATCACCAGCGCCAGGGGGGTGAACAGCGTCACCACCGGGAATCGTCGCAGTGCCCGGAGCATCAGGGGTGAGAGCAGGACGTACCAGAGGTAGGCCCGGAGGTACCAGAGCGGGACGATGATCTGCGCGGCCCAGGTGTGTTCCACGAGACCGTGGAAACCGGGCAGGTCGTCCGCGTACGGCGGAGTGCTCAGCGGCAGGATCCAGTACGCCAGCTTGGTCCACCACCAGGTGGGGTGGCCGTCGGAGTGAGGGCCCCAGCCATCGAGGATCTGGAGGGCGATCAGGACGGCGCCGAACAGCCACATCGGCGGCAGCAGCCGGCGCAGTCGGCCGCGGATCACGCCGAGAGCGGGACGGCCGGGAGCCGGACGGCTGAGCGAGCGGGCCATCAGCGAGCCGGCGAGCGCGAACATCACGCCCATCGAAGGGAAGACCAGGGGCAGCCAGAACCAGCCGAAGTTGTGGTAGAGCATCACGCGAACCAGCGCCAGCGCGCGCAGCAGGTCGAGATAGCGGTCCCGACCGCCCTTGCCTTCGGACGGTGTCTCCGGCTGCGACTCCGACTCCGGCTCGGGCTCCGGCTCCTGTCGCAGATCGGCGGGGACTCTCAACTGCAGGGTGCTCTGGGTGCGCTCGAATTCGATGAAAGCAGTCACGGTCGGGCCTCCACCGGTACAGCGACCTCGCCGGTGCGCCGGAGCTTCTGCCAGCGCAGGCGGCCACCGGTCATCGCCGTGATCGCTGACTGCAACAGGACGATGTACATCAGCTGCCGGTAGACCAGCTGCTGGATCGGCAGGCTGATCAGGTGCCACGGCCTCTCGCGGTCGAGCCGAAAGGCGTACCAGGACAGTGCGGCCTGGAGCAGGATGAAGCCGCCCCAGCTGGTGAGGGTGATCGGGGCGTCGCCGAACAGCACGCCGTACAGCAGGAACAGGTCGACCAGCGGCGCCAGCAGCGGGGCGACCACGCCGAACAGCACGACGAGCGGGAGCCCGAGCCGGCCGAAGCGCCCGGCCGGGCCGCGGGCGGTCACCGCGCCGCGGTGCTTCCACATCGCCTGCATGCTGCCGTAGCTCCAGCGGTACCGCTGGGACCAGAGCTGCTGGAGGCTGGCGGGCGCCTCGGTCCAGGCGCGCGCGTGCTCCGCGTAGACGATCCGCCAGCCGTCGCAGAGCACCGCGATGGTGATGTCGGTGTCCTCTGCGAGGGTGTCGTCGCTCATGCCGCCGACCCGCTGCAGGGCCTCCCTGCGGAAGGCGCCGACCGCGCCGGGGATGGTCGGGATGACGTTCAGCATGTCGTACATCCGGCGGTCCAGGTTGTGGCCGAGGACGTACTCGATGTGCTGCCAGGCACCGATCAGGCTGTCGCGGTTGCCCACCTTGGCGTTGCCCGCGACCGCGCCGATCGCCGGGTCTCCGAAGGGCTGGACCAGCTCGCGCACGGTGGACGGCTCGAAGACGGTGTCGCCATCCATCATCACGATGATGTCGTGCGAGGCGGCCGCGATCCCGGTGTTGAGCGCGCTGGACTTGCCGCCGTTGGCTTGGCGGATCAACCGGACGAACGGCAGGTCCATCTCCTCGACGATGTCCGCGGTGCCGTCCGACGAGCCGTCGTCGATGACGATCACCTCGATCGGATAGTCACTGGCGGCCAGGGAGTTGAGGGTGTTGGCGATGCACTCGAGCTCGTTGTAGGCCGGGACCAGGACGGTGACCGGCTCGGTGACCGGCGGTCCCCAGGCGTCCCGCCGCTTGGAGCGGCGGGCGTGGATCGGTGCGAGAACGAGCATCAGCGCGAACCGGCCGAAGTTGAGGAAGCCGACGACGGCCAGCAGCGCGACCAGCACCGGCAGGGTGAGAACGGCGACCTGGGTGGCCCAGATGTACCCCTTGCCCGCCCACAGCTGAAACCCTTGCACCGGCACGGTGGCGCTGGAAGCGCCGAGTGCGTCGGAGATGGTGGTGAAGCGGTAGCCCTGGGCCTGCAGCCTGTCGATGATCTGCCCGAGGGCGGTGAGCGTCTGGGTACGGTCGCCACCCGCGTCGTGCAGCAGGATCAGCGCGCCCGCACCGGGCTTGGACGGCATGGCCGCCTTGACGATCTCCTCGACTCCGGGACGCTTCCAGTCGTCGGTGTCGCGGTCGATGAACGCGGTGAGGTAGCCGCGCGCGCCCACGTACTTGATCACCGGGTAGTTCCAGTCGTCCAGCGCCGAGGCGTCGGAGGAGTACGGCGGGCGGAACAGCGCGCTGTGCACACCCGCGACGCCGGCCAGCGCCAGCTGCGTCTGCGCCAGCTCCCAGCTGATCCGGGCGTGGGACTGGTACACCAGATCGGGGTGGGTGAAGGTGTGCACCCCGAGTTCGTGGCCACCCGCGACGATCTGCCGGATCAGGTCCGGGTGTCGTGTGGTCATGGCGCCGGTCACGAAGAAGTCCGCACGGACGTTGCGGGCCGCGAGCACCTCCAGGATCTTCGGCGTCCACTCCGGCGAGGGACCGTCGTCGAAGCTCAGAACCACGGTGCGGTCGGGAATGCGATAGCTCACGGGCTGCGCGTTCTTGGTGCCACGCGCGTCAATGATCGGACCGCCCTTGAGCAGGTTGCCCGGCACGGTCGTTTTGTCGACCGAGATCGCGATCCGGGAGTCGTGGAACGCCTCATTGGTGGCCAGGCCGCGCAGCACGAGCAGCGCGAGCAGGCAGGCCAGCAGGGACAGCGGCATGAAGAAGCGCAACGGCGGCGCGGCCAGTCGGCGCGGCCTCAGCAGGGACTGCCGGCGGCGCTGGTGGCGGGACAATGACGCTCCTGGAGATGGGTGGTGCGGGCGATCAGGGGTGCTTGGACGGTGGGCCCGAGGGTTTTGCCCCGTGGGACGCGGTGGTCCTGGGTTTGGACGAGGCGACCGTGGGCTTCGACGGGGTGGCCGACGTCTGCGTCCGGGGTGCGGCGGACCGCGTTGCCGTCCGAGCCGGGGACGATGCGGACGCCGGGGACGACGCGGACAACCGGGCGGTCGACAGCGACGGCGCGGGTGAGGGCGACGAGGCGGGCGGCCGCGACGGCTGTGCGGGGATGCCCATCGCCGGGGCGTCCGCCTGCATACCGATCAGGCTGCTGCCCATGGCGACCGCCAGGAGCGCGCCGACCACGGAGACGGGCCAGCCGAAGCCCCGCAGGAGACGGCCGCGCAGGCCCGTCCCGGAGACGAACACCGGTGAGGGAGCGGGCGCCTCGAAGCTCGACTCGGACATTTCAGGCTGTGCCTGGTGCGCCGACCCGCGTTCGATGGAAGTGATGACTGAGCGCACCTTGCGGGGGCCTTTCATGGCAGGGCACGTAAAACGCGGGATCGCAGGGCGAACGCTAGTGCACCGGCCTGAGTCGACTTGGGCCCGATGTGTTCATTTGACACGATCCGCCCCGGTGTCGTGATCGGATCGAAATGGAATTGGTCATACCGGTTAGTAGTCTGCTCATATGCTCGCCGGGCAATGATCGGTACGTGTTCAGCCTGAGCCGTTTCGCCGGAACCGCGGTGGCGGGGGCACGAACGTTGCCCTCCGGCGGTCACTCCGACGGTCAGCCGGAACCTTAGGATGACCCCCTCGTGTGATCAGCCACTGATCCTCATGCACAGGGCGTGTCCAGGTACCGCCTCTACGCCCCAAGGAGCCCGTGTGAGCCAGCCCCGCCGCACCCGTCGTCGCCGCGCATGGACCGCGCTCACGCTGCCCGTCCTCCTGTGCGCACTCGCCGCGTGTTCCGGCGGCCCCGGTGACGATGCCGCCGCGCCCGCACGCAGCGCCTCGCCGACCCCTTCCGGGCCGCCGGGGACCCTGTTCGACACCTTCCACTACAGCGGCCCCGACGACCCCTCGCTCGCCGCCCACGGCTGGGAGGTGCGCACCGGTGGGGGTGGCCCGGGGATCAAGGACAGCTGGTCGAGCGCCGGTGCCGGCTTCCCCTCCGACACGACCGCCCAGGGCGGCAGGGTCCTGCAGCTGCAGTCCTCCACCGACGGCACCAAGCAGGGCACCAAGCAGGTCGAGGTGCAGAGCACCGGCACCCCCCTCTTCAACGGGACCTTCGCCGCTCGGGTCCACCTGAGCGACAAGCCCACGAGCGGTCGCAACGGCGACCACGTCGTCCAGACCTTCTTTCCGATTTCCTCCTCGGATTCCTCGGCGAACTACAGCGAACTCGACCACGAGTACCTGCCGAACGGCGGCTGGGGTTCGGTGGGTCCGCGACTCGACAACGTCAGCTGGTACAAGGCCGATCCGCCGGACCGGGTCAACCACACGCTCAAGCAACGCCTTGAGGGCTGGCACGTCATGATGATCACCGCCATGAACGGGAAGGTCACCTACTCCCTGGACGGCAAGGAACTGTTCACCAGCTCGGGCAAATACGTCCCGCGCGAGAAAATGGACATCCACTTCAGCAACTGGCTCATCGACCTCCCCTTCACCGGCGGTCCGCGCACATGGGACATGAAGGTCAACTGGTTCTATTACAAGGCCGACGAAGCCGTTTCCCCGGCGGATGTCCAAAAGACGGTGGACGGCTTCTACAGCGCCGGCACCCACTACATCAACACCGTGCCGAAGTCCTGACCCCGGTCCGAGGGCTGCAACCCCGAGTTCGACCAGCGGCCGCCGAACGAGGCTTCGCCGAACGGAACAACCCCGGAGCCGGTGCCTACAGGTCGCGGTGCCCCTGCGACGGCCAGATGTGGTCCTGCGAGCTGTACGGGACCGGCTCAGGAGGGTGGGACGCCCAGGCGGGGTCCGCGTCGTAGCCGTCGTACGGCGAGGCCGCGGGAGCGGCCCAGGGCTCAGGGGCAGACGGGGCCCCCGGCACGGACAACCGGTCCGACAGTGGAGCCTCGGACGCGGTGACGGGCACCTTGAGGCTGCCGTAGCGATCCATTCGCTGCCAGCGCAGGCGGGACCCGGCGACAGCGGTGAAGACGGACTGGATCACGACCAGGTACATGAGCTGGCGGTAGACGAACTGCTGCAGGGGCAGGCTCCACAACGGCCCCGGCCGCTCGCCGTCCAGGCGGAACGCGTACAGCCCCATCAGGACCTGGAGGAGCAGGAACGCCGTCCACAGGCCGACGATGCGCAGGGGGTCGAGGAAGACCAGGCCGTAGATGGCGAAGACGTCCACGACGGGCGCGAGCAGGGGCAGCAGGACCTGGAACAGCAGCAGGTAGCCCAGACCGCGCCGACCCAGCTTTCCGGCCTGCCCCCGCTGGGTGAGGGCACCCCGGTGCTTCCACATCGCCTGGAGGGTGCCGTAGCACCACCGGTAGCGCTGCTTCCACAGGGCACCGAGCGATGCGGGGGCTTCCGTCCAGGCCTTGGCCCGCTCCTCGTAGACGACGCGCCAGCCGTCGCGGCACAGGGCCATGGTGAGGTCCGTGTCCTCGGCGAGGGTGGTGTCACTGACGCCGCCGACCCGCAGCAGCGCCTCGCGGCGGAACGCTCCGACAGCACCGGGGACGGTGGGCATGCACTCGGCGAGGTCGAACAGGCGGCGGTCGAGGTTGAAGCCGACGACGTACTCGATGTGCTGCCAGCGTCCGAGCAGCCCGCCCCGGTTGACCACTTTGGCGTTGCCGGAGACCGCGCCCACGCGGCGCTGGGCGAAGGGCTGGACGATCATGCGGACGGCGTCCGGTTCGAAGACGGTGTCGCCGTCGACCATGACGAGCAGATTGCAGTAGGCGGCGGCGATGCCCGTGTTGAGGGCGGCCGGTTTTCCGGCGTTCTGCTGCCGGATGACCCGTACGCCGGGCAGCCGGAGGGCCTCGACGATGTCAGCCGTGCCGTCCGTGGAGCCGTCGTCGACGACGATGACCTCGACCTGGTGGTCGGAGGCCACCAGGGAACGGACGGCGGCCTCGATGCCGGCGCTCTCGTTGTAGGCGGGGACGATGACGCTGACGGGTTCGGTGACCGGAGCGCCCCAGGGCCTGCGGCGCATCCGTACGTGCCGCCTCGCGGCGACGAACACGGCGACCGCGCGCAGCAGACTGATCGCGCCCGCCGCCCACAGCAGCCACGAAAGGGCTTCGATGATCCAGTCGCTGGTGCGGATCGCGGTGATGAGGGCAAGGCCGTGCCACCGGTCCGCGGTCCCGGCCGGCTGCACGACTTCGGGGAGGGCGACCGCGTCGCCCACGGTGACGAACTTCCAGCCGGACGCCTTCAGCCGCGGCACGAGCTGTTCGAGCGCGGCGACCGTCTGCGTGCGGTCCCCGCCCGCGTCGTGCAGCAGCACGATCTGCCCGGCAGCGTCCTTCGGGGTGGCGCCGGCAATGATCTGCTCCACACCCGGGCGTCGCCAGTCCTGGCTGTCCAGGGTCGTCAGGACGGTCAGGTACCCCTCCTGTCCGGCCTGGACGACGGCGCTCCAGTCGGCGTCGCCGAGCGCCTTGTTGGTGGAGGAGTAGGGCGGCCGCAGCAGGGGTGTGGTAACGCCGGTGGCGCCGGCGATGACGAGTTGGGTCTCGCGCAGTTCCAGGGAACGCCGCCAGGCGGACGCGGTGCCGAGATCGGTGTGGGTGAAGCTGTGCAGGCCGATCTGGTGGCCCTCGTCGACGATCCGGCGGGCGAGGCCCGGGTTCTCGGCGACCCGGGTGCCGACGGTGAAGAAGGTGGCCGGCACGTCGTTGCGGCGCAGCACATCGAGGATCTTCGGTGTCCAGACGGGGTCGGGGCCGTCGTCGAAGGTCAATGCGATGGTGCGGGCCGCCGGGGTGGCGGTGCGGCCGGCCGTGCCCTCGATCACCGGCCCGCCGGAGCTGACGCCCGCCGGGACTGCGGTTCCGGGACCCCGCTCACGGGGAGCCCCGTCGGGGGTGGAGTCGAACAGGTGCTGGGTGTAGCCCTGGAGGAGCAGCGCCGTCGAGAGGGTGAGCACGAGGGTGGTCAGGAGCAGCCAGTGGGTACGCAGGGGGACGTTGCGTACGGAGCTGTGCCTGCCGTTGGGGCGGCGGCGACGGTTCTTCGACAAGGGACGGATCTTCCTGCCTGCTGCGTAGTGCGGTGCGGTGCGGCGTTGGGGCATGTGGTGGCGCCGGGGTGGACCACGCCCGGCGTGACGGGCTCAGGGGTGGCCGGTGGGCTTGCCTCCGCCTTGGCCCGGCGGCGCGGTGCCCCGGCCGCGCCCCCCGCCGGGAGGCGACGGAACAGGGTCTGCCGGTCCGGTGCCGGCCTTCGTCGGAGCCGGTCCGGTGTCGGGGGTCGCAGAGCTGGTCCTGTTCGCGGCGGCCGGGGAGGGTCCAGCACTGCGCGAGGCCGCCGGGGCGGGTCGCGGGCTCCCGCTCACCGCACCGCGGGGGGACGGGCTCGCGGTGCGGCTCCCGGCCGTCCGCTCGGGCGCGGGGGTCTGCGGAGCCTGGGCGGAGGGGAGGAACGGCGACTGGAGGGTGGGTCCGCCCAGCAGGGTGCTGATGAGCAGGACGACGTAGGCGGCGGCCGGTACCACCAGCAGGTAACCCCAGCGGCGCACCCGGCGCTGTCTGCGCCCCGATGTGTCCACGAACACCGGGGCCGGCGGCTCCGGCGCCGTACCGGTACCGGGTGCGCCCGCATCACCGAGGAAGAGCTCCATCGTGTCGTGATCCGGGTTGCCGATTGGTGGGTGCATGCGCGGTGGCCTCTGGGGATCGGGGACGGGACGTCGGGGCTCGGTCGCGGCCGGGACGGCGACTCATGCCGTTCAGCGTTGGATCCTCCGTCGGTGTCACTCCCGGTGCCGAACCCGTCCCATTCCGTACGATCCAGACCGACCCGGCCAGGCTGGTCGTAACCCTCGTGTTCCGCGTCGTCGCACCGGTGTCGTGACATGCGGAGGGCATCGCGGTGACCATGCGGTCGCCGTTCGGGAGGTTCAGGGCGGGATATCCCCACATGCCGGTCGATCCCGTTCCGCCACTCTCGGATATCTGTCGGGTCATCGCACCTACAGACTCATTGGAATGAACGGGCCGCGCAGAAACCGTTGGCCAACCAACAAGTGGTGCTACCAATTGCCCTGCGCTCGGGTCCGAGTCGGGAGATCACCTCGTGGTCGTGCGCGAATCCCCCACCCACAGCAAGAACGGATTTCGCCCCATGGCAATCGCACTCCGCAAGACGCTCGCCGTCGCGACGCTCGCCCTGACCGCCTCCCTCCTGCCGGCCGTCGCGGCAGAGGCCGTGGACACCGCGGCCCCGTCCGTGCGCGCTCCGGGCCTCTACTGCCTCGCCAACGCCTGGGAAACCCCGAATGTCTCCACGAAGCCGTGTGATGCCGCCGACCGCGGCCAGCACTGGACCGTCTCGGGCCAGCAGATCTCGCTCAGCAACGCGCGCGGCTACTGTCTGGCCAATACGTGGAACGCTCAGGACGTCTCGGTGAAGCCGTGCAACTCCAAGGATCAGGGGCAGTACTGGACTGTCTCGGGCCAGCAGATCTCCCTCACCTACGCTCCGGCCTACTGCCTGGCCAACACCTGGCAGACGCCGAACATCTCGACCAAGCCGTGCGACTCCGCCGACCGCGGCCAGCACTGGGTGATCTTCAACGACCAGATCAGCCTCGCCGCCGCCTGACCCCTGCCCCACCGCCGCGCCCGGCCTCTGATCGGGCAGCCCGGGTGCGGCGGCCCGCACGGATCCTACGGAAACAGGCCTCGGGGCTCGTGACGCCTGCGCTGCATCAGCTCCCGACCCAGGTGTCGCCGAGGACGGCCGTACGGGAGTTCTGCTGTGTCACGGTGGGTCAGTAGCCGGTGCCGCGCTTGACCTGGGCCCGCTCGATTCCGTGGGCCGCGCCCTTGTCGTCCAGGGTGCGGCATGCGTCGGCGATGTCCTGGGTCAGGCGGTCGATCTGTTCGCGGCTCAGGGTCTCCTTGACCAGGGCGCGCAGGATCTTCACGTTCTCCGCGTTGGGCGGGAGGGTGTAGGCGGGCACCATCCAGCCCCGTTCGGCCGAGAGCTGCCAGGCGATGTCGGACTCGTCGTAGTCGTGTTTGCCGGCGAGGCGGAAAGCGACCAGCGGCAGCTGCTCGAGGTCGCTCCCGATCACTTCGAAGCGGCCGCTGCTCCGCAGGTTGTCCGCCAGCGCGTGGGCGTTCTCCTGCATGATTTTCATGATGTAGGTGTAGCCCTGGCGGCCGAGGCGCACGAAGTTGTAGTACTGCGCGAGCACCATGGACGCGCCGGTGGAGAAGTTCAGCGTGAACGTCGCGTCGGTCTTGCCCAGGTAGTTCTCGTAGAAGACGAGGTCCTTGGCGAGGTCGGCTTCCTCGCGGAAGACGAGCCATCCGATGCCGGGGTAGACCAGTCCGTATTTGTGTCCCGAGACGTTGATCGAACGGACCTGTTCGAGCCGGAAGTCCCACTTCGACTCCGGGTAGAGGAAGGGCCACACGAAGGCGCCGCTGGCGCCGTCGACATGGATCGGAATGTCGAGGTCCCGCTTTTTGCGGACGTCCCGCAGGAGCTTGTCGATCCCGACGACATCGTCCATGTGGCCGGTGAAGGTGGTGCCGAGGACGGCGACGACGCCGATCGTGTTCTCGTCGAGGTGGGGCTCCACGTCTTCGGGGCCAATCGTGTACTTGTTCTCGGCGAGCGGCACGATCCGCGGCTCGACGTCGAAGTAGCGGCAGAACTTCTCCCATACGACGTGGACGTCGCCCCCGAAGATCAGGTTGGGCCGGTCGGTCGACAGGCCGGCTGCCTGGCGGCGCTCGCGCCACTTCCACTTCAGCGACAGCGCGCCGAGCATGATCGCCTCGGATGAGCCCTGGGTCCGACATCCGGTCGTCCTGCCCGGCGCATGGAACAGGTCGGCGAGCATGCGCACACAGCGCTGCTCGATCTCGGCGGAAATCGGGTACTCCGCATGGTCGATGAAATTGCGGTGAAGGTTCTCGGCGATCAGCCGCTGGGCCTCCGGCTCCATCCACGTGGTGACGAACGTGGCGAGGTTGCGCTGCGGGTCGCCCTCCATGGCGAGATCCACATCCACGAGCCTCATCGCATCGGTGGGGGGCATGCCTTGCTCGGGGAAGGTTTCCGAGGGAGCGGGCACCGTCAGGAACCGATTACCGAAAAGAGCCGAATCGTCGCGCTTGGTCATGTATCGATTCAACAGCGCCGGCCCTGCTGCGAGCGAGGGACACACCGCGCGGACCGGCGCGGGGGAATGCGGGGGCATCAGAGAGCCGGGGCGGGGGCCTCACTCCCAGGGGTCGAACCGCCACTTCTGCGGGTTGCCGTCGCAGTCCTGCTGCACTACGGGCGCGCCGCGGCGACTGCTTCCGTCCGGCACGCCGAGACAGTGCTCGCTCTCGATCAGGAAGAGGTTCCCGCTGCCGTTCAGTGTCCAGTCCGTGCTCGCCTCCACGTCCGAGCAGTCCGCCTGGACGACGTCCGAGTCCTTCTCGAACCGGTCCCCCGCCAGGGCGAGGCACTTGTCGCTGTGTTGGGCCCGGAGCTTGACGAACAGGATGTGGTCGGTGCGCTTCCCGACCGGTCGGTCCTCCAGCTCTCCGAAGGGCCGGTCCGCCGCGTTGGTGACCCGCCATCGCTGGTCGGTGATCCCCACGCAGTTCCACTGGACGACGTCCGCGCCGCTACGCACCGAGGACCCCGCGACGCTGAGACACATGCCGGTCGGGGTACGGATCTCGTAGTACTGCACGGCGGCGTGGGACGGGCCCGCCCCGAGGGCCAGGGACTGGGCGACGAGAGTCGCGAGAACCGCGGCCACACGACCCAGGGGACGCCAGGACGTCAGTGGGCCCGAGAGCTCGTGTATGCGCATGGGGACTCCTGCCAGGACGAGCGACACCAACCCGTCACCACCAGCTTCCCCCGGCACGGCGGCGAGCGCACCCTGGCGCAGCGGTGCTTGATACCGCGTCAGCGTAGCGATTGCGCAGGTGAGCTCAGCCGTAGCCCTCGTCCCCCGCCTCGTCCGATCGCCGGCCGCGATGAAGCCGACCGAACGGTACGGGCATGACTCGCGCTGCGTTTGCCGGTCACCCGGGCCGGCGGGAAAATGTTGACATCAGTGTGGCGGGCCGCGAGAACCGTTGTCGTGGCCGCCGAGCGCTTCTGCCGCCCATCGCCCAGCGCGTCCTTGCCTGCCTCTGCGATGGCCGGACATCCACTTCTCGGTTCACCTTCTCGGTTCACCGACCCGGCTCACCCCGTCAACGGTGCGCGCCGCTGGAGGAGGAAGGGCCATCGGGGAACGTCTGGCAACAGGCTGGGCATTCTCCGCCGCGTACCACCGCGCTCCTCTTGCACAGGAGATATTCCATGAGCAGGAACCGCCGCCTCAACTGCATCATTCCCCCGCACATCCTCTACAAGCTCTTGGAGAGCGAAGACCGTGAGGTGCGTCAAGCCGCCCTGGACTCCCTGCTGAGCACTGCTCGATTGCGTGGCGAGAGGTCGGTCCGGGCGTCCGTGATCGGCGCCACCGCCGGTAATGGCCGACGAACCGTCTTCGACTGCCGGCACGGCAGGTTCCTCCCCTCTGCCGAGCTGGCCAGGTCGGAGGATGGACCGGCTTCCACGGACGAGTCCGTCAACCGGGCGTTCGACGGACTCGCCACCACGCGTGACTTCTTCCGCGGGGTACTTCAGCGCAATTCACTTGACGACCGGGGAATGCGTCTCGACGGCTACGTGCACTTCGACACGCATTACAACAATGCGTTCTGGGACGGACGCCAGATGATTTTCGGCGACGGGGACGGAAGATTGTTCACCGACTTCACCGGTTCCCTCGACGTCATCGCACACGAGTTGACCCACGGAGTCACCGAGTTCACTGCGGGGCTGGAGTATCACAATCAGTCCGGTGCGTTGAACGAGTCGATGTCGGACGTCTTCGGGACGCTGGTCAAGCAGTGGTCGTTGAACCAATCGGTCGAGACGGCGGACTGGCTGATCGGGGCCGAGGTGTTCACGCCGGAGGTCGATGCCGACGCCTTGCGGTCGATGAAGGCTCCCGGGCAGGCCTACAACAACGCCCTGTTCGGCAAGGACCCCCAGCCGGACCACATGCGCAATTTCGCCAACCTGCCGGACAGCGAGAGAGGGGACTACGGCGGGGTTCACATCAACTCCGGAATACCGAACAGAGCGTTCTATCTGGCGGCAGCGCGCATCGGCGGGTTCGCCTGGGGCGCTCCCGGAGTCATCTGGTACGAATCGCTCAAGGCTTCCGAAGCCGACACTCGGTTCCAGGATTTCGCGGATACCACCTACCGGAAGGCCGAGCAATTGTACGGGGGCGGCAGCGCCGAACAGCTTGCCGTGCTGTCGGCATGGCAGGAGGTGGGCATCCGGATCAGCGGGGTCCCGACCGGGATCGCCCTGGCGCGGAGCCTCGCGGTCAACGGGGGCGGTGGTGCCGGCCGGGAGGACGGTCTGGCGGCCTTGAGCAAGCAGATCGGGGCGCTGTCCGCCCAAGTGAGGGAACTGACCGAAGAAGTGACTGCGCTGAGGGGGAAGAAGTTGCCCTCGCGGGTTGATGCCGGCCGAGCCTCGGACGGACGCTAGGCCGTCTCTTCCGGATCTCGCGGGCCCGGCAAGATCCGGAAGAGACGGCCTGGCCAGGGGCGCTCAGACCGTGAACGGCTTCTGCCGGAGGAATTCCTCGGAGGGGTTGCCCGTCGTGTAGAAGTTCGGGCTCTGGATGGCGGGCATGCGCTGCTGGATGTTCCGGTGGAAGGTGCGGTAGTCGCCCCGGAAGGCTCCCTCCTTCCACACCTTCAGCAGCTGTGCGGTGAACAGTCCGTTCACGTCGCCGTCGGAGGCGACCTGGTTGTCCTGGCAGGCGGCGATGAGCACGGCGCCGGGGGTCGGGCCGCCGCCGTTGCCCTCCCTGAGCTCGCGCTGAAGCCCCTCGTACAGGTCCCGGTGCTGCTCGAAGGCCTGCTGCTGCCTGAACAGCGGCATCATGCGGGAGGCCGCCTCCAGTCCGTCCGGGTCACTCGTCTGGAAGTGCGACCGCATGGCCTCGGGGGTCAGCAGCTCATGCACGGACTCGATGGCGCTGCCGCTGTGACAGCAGTCGAGCAGGGCGACGATCCTGACGCCCTCCTCGAAGCGCCGGAACTCGCGGTACAGCTCGTCGTCGAGGAACTGGCGGTCGAAGAACACCAGCGTTTCGTCCTGCCGGTCGGGCTCGACGTCCGATCCCGTGGTGTTGGGCATCTGGCCGCCGTGGCCCGAGTAGGTGAAGAGCAGGATGTCCCCGGCCTTGAGCCGTGCGGCCGCCGCGCGCAGCTCGCCGGTGATGTTCTCCACCGTGCCGTCGCCGGTGAGGACGAGGGTGTCTTCGAATCCCGCGGCGCGGCCTACCGCCGCCATGTCTCGGGCATCGTTCTCGCAGGCCAGGAGTGTGCCGTCCCAGCCGTCGTAGGCAGCGGGATCGACCTTGTTCAAGCCGATGTGCAGGGAAAGGCCAGTGGGCACGGGGGCTCCTCGGGGCGCGCCGGGCGGAGGGGGTCGGAGGATGGATTCCGCGGCCCGCCCCGTCCGAACCGGGGCGGGAGGGAAGCCGCCCGATCGGGCCTGCCGAGGGGCGACGGGTGGGTGGCCGCTGTTCGGGTGGCCCGTGCCGCACCCCCGTAAATGATCATCTCTGCGCGGTATTCCCATCACATGAACGCAATTGAGACGCCGCCGGACCGCGCGGCGGGCACCGCGGCGCGCCCCGACGCCCTCGCCGACCGGACCGGCTACGACGAGGCCTTCCTCGGGCCCGTCGTCCCGCTGCCCCTCCCCGCCTCGACCTCGGTCGACACCGTGGTCCTCCCCTACACCCACTTCACCGTCGTCCTGCGCCCCGACCGCAGGCTGGCCGCCTCCACCGCCGTCTGCATCGACGGCCAGAAGCTCCTGGAGGACGTACCCCGGGACGACGCCTGGACGTTCGACCCCCGGGTGCCCGAGTCCCAGCAGGCCGGCAACGACGTCTACCGCGACAACCCCCTGGACCGCGGGCACCTGGTCCGCCGCCTGGACCCGGTCTGGGGTGCGGCGGCGGAGGCGGGCCGCGCGAACACGGACACGTTCCACTTCACCAATGCGGCCCCGCAGCAGGACGTCTTCAACCAGGGCAAGCAGCTGTGGCAGGGGCTGGAGAACCACCTGCTCGACCACGCGGCCCGGTTCGACCGCAAGCTGAGCGTCTTCACCGGCCCCGTCCTCCACGACTCCGACCCGCCCTACCGCGGCATTCAGGTGCCGCTGCGTTTCTGGAAGGTGGCCGCCTTCATCCAGGGCGGGGCGCTGGCCTCGACCGCGTACATCCTCGACCAGAGCCCCGACCTCAGCCGGGACCGCGAGCGGGCGATGGCCGGCGCCAAGCCCGGTGACCCGCCCCCGCTCGGCGCGTACCGCACGTTCCAGGTGCCGGTGGCGGACATCGCGGAGCTGACCGGACTCGACCTCGGACCGCTGCCGGCGGCGGACCTCATGCCCGTGACGCGCGCGCCCGAGGAGCGCTGGCGGAGATTGGAGTCCTACGAGGACATGGCCCTGGGGGGCTGAGCGGCGCGGGCCGCCCGCCACCTGGCGCGGCGGCCCGGCTCCACAGGGTCACCGGGCGCCGCGTTGCGGCCGGACAGACCGAGTGAAACCATTGCAGGTATCAGGCAGTCCGTCATTACGCGCCGCTTCGGCGGGTGTGCAGGTGCGGTATGTCTCCCAAGGATACCGAGTGGGGCCTCGTCACCGAATGGGTGCGCGACCACCTCTTCATTGCCGGTGAACCCCGTTCCCGGCTGGTGCAGTTCGGATTCACACCGGAGTTCGTGGGCAGGATCCCGCTCAGCTACGTGGCCAGCGACAACGCCGTGGCCCTGGTCGAGGCCGTCCGCAACGACGGCATCGACACCCAGCTCCGCCTCCTCGAGACCCTCGTACGGCTCGACTCGCTGAGTTCGCTACCGGCCGGTGCGGAGGCCCTGCGGCTCAAGTGCGAGTTGGAGCACGCCGCCCGGCTCCACATCTCACCCCGGGACCATTTCCTCTCGATGGTGCTCGGGAACGGTACCGACGTGTTCATCGACCGGACGGACCTGAGGAACAGGCTTCGCGAGTTCATCGAGGACCCCGACAAGACGGTCCTGGTGGTGGACGGGGAACCGGACAGCGGCCGCTCGTACACCTACCACCTGATCCGGCACATCGGCCTGCACTCCCGCTTCCGCCCTGTCCGGCTGACGCTGAACCGCGCCTCGACCGCGGAGCAGGTGATCCTCCGGCTCTCCGAGTTCGTCGGCGACCCGCACGCGGCCCTCGCGCCGTTGAATCCGACACAATTGAACGATCCACTACCGGAGATGGAAACGGCGCTGCACCGCATCGTCAGCCAGGCCACCGCCGCGAGCGGACAGTACTGGTTCGTCCTCGACGAGTGCGACAAGCTCGACGTCAATTCAGACGTCTGGGACTGCATCGGCAAGCTGGCCCTGACCATCTACGAGCACAGGCCCGTACGGCCGGACGCCGCGCCCCGGCTCGTACTGCTCGGGTACTCGCCGACCATGCGCCAGCTTCCGTACGAGATCCGCAAGAACGAGGTCCGGGACATCGCGCGCAAGCTCGGTCCGGAGGATCTGCGGCAGTTCTACCTGCAGTTCTTCACGGAGGCTGCGACGGAAGCGGCCGGTACGGAAACGGCTGCGGCAGAAGCAGAGGCGACGGAACCGGCCTCCCCGGGCGAAACGGCAGACCCGACCGCGGCAGGCCCGGCCGCGCCTCCGGACGAGCAGCGGACGGCCGCCCTCGTGGAGGCCGCCGTCCCCGCCGTCCTGCAGGCCGGCGACGCCCCCGGCCCGGACAGCTACATGCGCAAGCTCTGCACGGCGGCGGAGGAGTCCGTGCGCCTCTACCGGTCCCTGGCCCCGGGCCAGGACTTCGGTGCTCTTCTGCGCGAGCGGCTGTGCGCCGCAGCAGCCTCCCCCGGCCCCGCGCCCGTGTCGGACCTTCGCCGTGCCTACCGGGAAGCGGCCTCGCTGCTGACCCTGTTCGACCCGGCGCAGCTGCGGCTGCCCGGCGAGGCCGAGCCCTCGGGGCGAGCCGCTGCGGAGCTGGTCCAGGACTGCCGGACCGCCGGGTCGCGCAACAGCTGCACCTGGGTGCTCAAGTCGGAGATCCGCGACACGACGCTGCGCGGCTTCACCGGTCCTCAGCAGGCCCGCCGAGCCCTGATGGCCAACCTGGACCGGATCCCGCCCGGACCCGGACCCGAGCAGACCGTCCTGGCCTACCTCGGGGGCGACCCCCCGGACCTCACCCGGCAGGATGCGAACGAGCTGCCGCACACGCTCCAGGCCGTCCTGTGGCTCGCCCAGATTCCCGGCGTCACCGGCCTGCCCGAGACCACCGCGGTCCAGGGGCTGCTGGAGCGGGCGCGGCTGCTGCAACCGCTGGAGCGTTTCGTGCAGAGCCCCATCCAGGGGCGCGCCGACGAACTCGCCCAACTGCGCGCGTACATCGGACTGCCCACCGGCACGCTGCCGGAGCGGCTGCGGCAGATCCGCAGCGAGGTGTCCCGGGCGGGCGAGACGGAACGGCCCGTGCTCATCCACGGGCTCGGCGGTGTCGGCAAGAGCACCCTGCTCGCGAAGTTCCTCCTGGAGAGCCTCCACGACTACCCCACCGGATTCCCCTTCGCCTACATCGACTTCGAACGGCCCACGCTGTCGGTCCACGAACCGGCGACGCTGATCGCGGAGATGGCCCGGCAGCTCGGCATCCAGTACCCGCAGCAACGCGCCGCCTTCGACGCACTGGCCCACGAATGCGAGGGGGCGGCGGGCGTGCACCGCACCGCGGAGGACACGGTGGACGAGCTCTACGGACTCTCCACCACCCGGGCCACGATGGGACGGCTCTCCATGTCGGGGCTGCACGCGGTGGCCGCCGCCCGCGAGGGAGTCCTGGCGGCACAGCTCGCGACCCTCGTCGTCGCCGCCGTGGGCGTGCCCGCGGCGGAGCAGCCGCCCTTGGTACTGGTGATCGACTCCTTCGAGGAGGCCCAGTACAGCGGCTCCCCCGAGCTGGGCCGCATGTGGGGCGTCTGGTCGGGGCTCCAGAAGGTCCATCCACGGCTGCGGACCGTCGTGGCCGGGCGGCTGCTCGAGAGGCATCCGGCCCGGGCGGTGCAGCCGCTGGCCATCGAGCTGCGCGACCTCGACCACGAGTCCGCGGTGGCCCTGCTGGTGTCCTGCGGCGTCGCGGACGAGCGGCTGGCCGAGAAGCTCGCCGAGCGCGTGGGCGGGCACCCGCTGAGCCTGAAGCTGGCCGCGCGGGCGGCCGTGCAGGCGGCCGAAAGCGACAGGAGCGGCGGCGGGGGCGACGGCGCCACCGACGACGACGGGGCACAGTCCCTGAACGCGCTGATCGAGAGCCTGCCGAGGCGCCGCCGGCACTTCTTCCGCACGGTCGACCAGATGCTCATCCAGGGGACCCTGTACGAGCGCCTCCTGGGCCGCATCCGCGACCCGGAGGTCCGCGCGCTGGCCCAGGCGGGACTGGGGCTGCGGGCCATCACTCCCCGGCTGATCAGAGAGGTCCTCGCCGCGCCGTGCGGGCTCGTGGTGGAATCCGACGAGGAGGCCGAGCGCCTCTTCGAGCTGCTGTCCCGGCTCGATCTGGTGGAGTCCGCAGGTCCGGGGACCGTGTGCCACCGGTCCGACCTGCGGGCGATCATGCTACGGCTGGCCGACCGGGCCCGTACGGACCAGATGCGCGCGGTGGGGTGGCTGGCGATCGCGTACTACGCGGCCCAGGACGGTCTCGAGGCGCGGGCGGAGGAGATCTACCACCGGCTGCGGCTGAACGAGAGCCCCCGCGAAGTGGAGCTGCGCTGGGTGCCGGGCGTCGAGCGGTTGCTCGCCGGGGCCGAGGAGGACATGGCGGGACGGTCCGCCGCCTACCTCTCGGGACGCCTCGGCGGCCACACGCCGGACGAGGTCATGGCGGAGGCGGACCAGGAGGACTGGGAGCGCATCGCGGCCCGCGAGGTGGAGGGTCTGCTGTCCCAGGGATACACCGATGCGGCCGCCGTCCGGCTCGAGGAGCGGCAGCCGTGGACCGCGGGCAGTCCTCTGCACCCCTTGTGGGTGGAGACCCTGGACCGGCTGGGCCGACGGCCGGAGGCGAGGGCGGCCGCCGAAGCCGCCGTACAGGGCGCCGACGCGGCCGGCTTCCCCGAGCTGCGGCTGGAACTGCTGCTGCTGTCGGCCCGGCTCGCGGAGGCGGACGGCGACGTGAGCGAGGCGGACGAAGACCTCGCCGAGGCCGAGGAGGCCGCCACGAGCCTGGGAAGGGACTTCGAGTCGCTGGGCGCCCTGCTGAGCCGGGCACGGCTGGCGGCGGGCACCGAGGCGCACAACCGAGAGATCGACGGCAGGCTCGCCGGGCGGCTGCGGCAGCTGCCGAACGCCGAACTGGCCCGCCGGCCCGCGCTGGTGCGGGCCGCGGCCGCCGCGGTCGCCCGCGACCATCCCGGGGTCCTGGAACGCACCCTGCACGTGGTGGGCCTCCCGGAGACCGAGGAGGCGGTCCTGGAGTACCTCGCCCAGGCCATCGAGCGCGTGGTGGCCAGCCGCCCCGAGCTGCGCGGCCCGCTGCTGGGCCTGCTGAAGGACGCCGCCGGCCCGTCGGACGGGGCGTACTCCTCCGGCAGTACGCACACCGGGGTGCTGGGCATGTTGCGCACCGCCCGGGCGCGCGGCACGCTCGACCGGCTGGCCGGGGCCCTGCTGCACCTCGACGACCGCAGTGGCGAGCTCGCCTCGGGGGTGGCGGCGGCGATGGCCTCGGGCGCCCCCGCCGGCGCCGGGTCGGCCACCCGTGCCGCCGAGCGGCACCTGGCACAGGGCCCGGCCGACGGCGACCCGGCCGCCGGATACCGGGCCGCGGCAGGTCCGGCAGGAGGCTCCCCCACCCCCGTCGAAGGGAACGGCCACAGAGCGGCCTGATCGACCATGAGCGACCCGTATCTGTCCCAGGACGACGTCGTACGGCTGCGCGACACCGCGGTGGAATCGGACCTCGCCGATCCGGCCCGGCGTCCCCTTCTGTTCGCGGGCGTCCTCCCGAAGTACCGCGGTTCGCTGCCGCTCCTCGCGGCGCCCGGCCCGCAGGTGCAGTCGGACCTCAATGAGATGAACCGCGTGGAACGGCTGATCGACGGCAGTGTGCCGCTCGCCCGGTGGCTCGCGAACGCCGCCGACCAGCTCACCGATGCCGCCGCCCGCGACGTGTTCCTGAAAGCCCTGGACCGGGTGTCGCGCGACGCGGCCGGAGAGCCCGACGTGGCATCCGACGTACCCACCGGAGAGACCAAGGAAGAGATCGTCTTCCGGGACGACACGGTCCCCTTCGAGTTCCTCGGCGGCGGCGCACTGGCCGGTGCGTCGGTCGCGCGCGTCAAGGTGCTGCCGTACCAGGGCGGCGCGCTGCTCCAGCCGGTGGCCCTGCCGCACACCGGGACCGGCTGGCTCATCGCCCCCGGCCTGCTGGTCACGAACCACCACGTGATCAACGCCCGCAAGCGCAGCGCGGGCGAGCAGCAGTTGGCGGACCCGACGGACCTGCGGCTCCAGGCACAGGGGGCGCGCTGCCGCTTCGACTACGTCAGCGAGGACGACCCGACGGCCGAGGATGCCGCGGCGAGCGAACTGGCGGCCTGGGACGAGGAACTGGACTACGCGGTGCTACGGCTGGCCGAAGCGCGGCCCCGGCCCTTCCTCCGCGTCGCCACGCAGGCACTTGCGGTGCCCAAGGACACGCCGGTGCCGGTCAACATCATCCAGCACCCGGGGGGCGAGCCGAAGCGGATCGCCCTGCGCAACAACCTCGCCTTCGACGCGGACGACCGGGACGTGCGGTACTTCACCGACACCCGGGGCGGTTCCTCCGGGTCGCCGGTGCTGACCGACGACTGGACCGTCGTGGCGCTGCATCGCGGCACGCGCCGGGTGTCCGACGTCAGTTTCCAGGGCAAGAGCACGGCCTTCGTGAACGTGGGCACGCAGCTGAGCGCCGTCATGGAGCACCTGCGCGAGCACAGCGCGCAGGTTCACGAGGAGATCGCTGCGGCCCAGTCGTCGCTGGCGCGGCAGGGACAGGCACTGGAGGTGTGAGATGCGTGGCGGATCACCGGTGGCAACGGGACCCGAGCAGGTCTTCAAGGAGGACCTGCTGGAGGTCGCCGCACGCGTACGCAAGGGGCTGGAGGCGGAGATCACCGAGTCCACCGAGGAGCTCGCGCCCCGGGAGGAGACGGCGGGGCGGATCGGACGCGCCGCGCTGAAGGAACGGGCGGGGGTGCTGGAGGCAGGGGTGCGCGGGCTGGAGAAGCTGGCGGCCGGCCGCGGCGGGGACGTGGACGAGGACGAGGACTTCGGGGTGGAGGCGATCGTCCTGCTCGAGGGCCGCCCGGCGATCCTCGTCCAGGGCCAGGACTTCGCCTCGCCCCCGGGCGACTGGGCGCTGCTGGAGGGCCTGCGGCCGGGCATACGCGAGTCGATCGCCCGGGTCGGCCGGGTGGAGGTCACGGGGCTCGCGGAACTGGACTGGCTGGGCACGGGCTTCCTGGTCTCACCGTTCGCCGTGATGACCAACCGGCACGTCGCCGCCGAGTTCACGCGCGCGGACGGGGAGGGCGGGTTCACCTTCCGCCATGGCATGGGCGCCCGCGTCGACACCGCCGAGGAGCTCGGCGCGGCGGCCGACGACGACTCGTTCGAGTTCGACGTCACCGAGGTGATCGGCATCCACCCGGACGTCGACATGGCACTGCTGCGGGTCTCCCCCTCGACGCGCGGCGGTGGCGTGCTGCCCACGCCGCTCGCGGTCGCGGGCGACGCTCCGGCGGAACTGGCGGGGCGTCCCGTGTACGTGGTCGGCTATCCGGCGGCGGACGGCCGCCGCAACGAGCCGGAGGCCATGAGCCGGATCTTCATGGACATCTACAACGTGAAGCGGCTCCAGCCGGGCACGGCGACGGGACTGGTCCCGGACGGAGCCGGTTCGACGATGACGCACGACTGCTCGACCCTCGGTGGCAACAGCGGTTCGCCGGTCTTCGACCTCGCCGACCACCGGGTGCTCGGCCTGCACTTCGGCGGCAGGTTCCGCTCCGGCAACTTCGCGGTGCCGCTGTTCCAGCTGACCGACGACCCCCTGCTGGCGCGGGCGGAGGTCAACTGGGTGTAGCGGGCGGTGGGACCCCCCGTGATGCGGTCGTCACCGGCTACGCCCGATGCGGCGGCCTTGGAGCCCGAGCCCGCCGCATCGGCACCATTCGTCCGCAGGCGTGGCTCAGTGCTCGCAGAGGGAGAATTCCCGTTCGTAGAGCTGCTCGTTGTGTTCGTCGACGAAGAACTTGCGTTCCTGCATGAGTTCTTCGCGGTAGCTCTTGGCCTGTTCAAGCGTCATGGTCGAGGCGTCGGACCACGGTTGCTGCGGCGGCACATCGGAAGTCGAGACGATGCTTTCCGACGGGTCGACCAGGAAGAACGCAAGAATTTTGCGGTGCCCCGGGCGGGTGGGATCCGTGAGGCGGAATGAGTCGACGCGGTGTTGCAGGACGTTCGGGAACGCCAGGCACCGTCCCGCCGACGTCGATGTCGATCCCAGCATCTGATTCAGTGCGTCTTCGTCCTCCAGGCCATAGACCTCACGCAGACCGTCGTCGTCGTTCTGTTCGTAGTCCGGGTCGTCGAGTGCCGCCCGGAATCCCAGCCGGCTCTCGGTGATGTTCTCGCTGTCCCAGTAGTAGATGCCGGTCGAGACGATCCGCTCGTTCAACATCCCCTCGACATGCCAGGAGCCGCCTGCGTACTCGGGCTTGTCCGGGGTGAGATGAACGGTGGCGAGCTTGACGATCACCTGAAGGCGGCGGCCGCGCAGGTCGACCCGGGCAGACTCTTCGGGCAACTCGGGCGGGGTGAAGACCGGGGCGTCCGGAATGACCGGGCGGCGGTTTTCCCACCAGTGGTCGTGGGCCTCTCCCCACGCCCGGAGGGCTTCTGCGTAGGCACCGTCATCGCTGTAGGAGGTCTTGCTCGGATACTTCGGCTTCGAGTCGTACCAGCCGTAAGGATCGACCTCGATCCGCGGGGGTCGCGGATGACGCAGATCGGTGAGCACGTTCTCCAGCAGCGGGCGGAAGCGGGCGAACAGGTCCGGCAGCACGGAAGCCAGCTCGTGATGAGTCTCGGGGTGGACGTTGTTGACGTACGAACGGAAGGCGACATCGCCGTTGTCATTGACGTCGACGTCCGTGGGAAGCCATTGGAACTTCTCCGAGAACTCGTACTTCGAGTAGCGGTTGGTCGGGTTCCGCCAAGCCCTCTCGGGCGCGCCGCTCACTTCTCTGACCAGGCAGAACAGTGAGGGATGAACCAGATCCAGTACCTGGTCGTCGGATCCGGGATGCCAGTCCTGTTCTGCTGCGGGGACCTCTTCCAGAACCCGGACCGCCTCGCGCAACCGGGACCTGAGCTTGTCGTCGACCAGCGCGTCCGAGTGCCACACACCGTCGACGGCGGATACCTCGATGCCCGTTCGTCCGTCGCGCAACGCGGCGTAATGCTGAAGTTCGGCAAGCACGTAGCGAACCTGCGCTTCAGTGAGGCCCTGGGCAACCGCTTCTTGCGTCCACCTGGCGACGATTTCGGCATCGTTCATCTTGTCGAACCAACCGGGCTTCGCCCGAATGAGCGCGCTGCACTGCATCATCTGAAGTTCCCGCAGCGTTCGGGGTGTCGCGAACGATATGGAACGGGAAGCATGAAAGGGCAGCGGGAAGGCAGACAGGCCGGTCAATTCTCTTGGTCCTTGCAGTCGGTCGGTGTGTGGTGGCGGGAAGGATACTTCAGCAGACTGACACCGCCGCCGTGGTCCCTGCCCCGCCGGTCCGGGAGCCGGGGTTCGACGTCGTCACGAGGTGTCCGGTTCGGCGCTGCAACGCCTCCAAGCCGGGTTGTGCGCTGTCGGGCGGTCCGCGGGAAGTGCCCAGCAGTGGGTCCGGGCCGATTCGTCGAGTTCCGCGGCGACCGGATCAGCGGTATCGCGGCTCACCGTGATACCGACCGCCTCTTCCCCCTCTTCGGTCTGCCGGACCGTCTGCGCGAGGTGACCTCCAGGTACTGAGCCGCGAGCTCGCTGCTCTCCCCTGAGCGGGCACCTGGGCGGAGCCGATGCGTAATCTCACCTGCCCTGCCGACCCGCCCGCGGGCACCGGCCGGGGGCCCAGTAGCGTCCCCTGCAACGAGGGGCGCGGCCCACTGTGGGAGCACCACGAGGGGCTACCTCTACGAAGAGCTGAAGCCGACGGAGCACCGCTTCGAGACGGCCGACCAGACCCTCGGAGCGTCCCGGCGCTGACGCCGTCCGGCCTGGCTCAAGGCCGGGCCCCCAAACCCCGCGGGACTTCACCGTCTCTGCGACGGGCTCCGCACAACAGCCTTCGCGGTGGTGCTGCTCGGCACCGGGTGTCGAGCAGCACCACCACCAACATCATCAGTGGTGTCCGTTCACACCGTCCGCGATGAGGGAGACCCCGATGCCCAGCAGCCAAACGTCCTTGGCCAGCGCGATCCCCTGCTCTGTGGGACGCAGGCTGCCCTCTTCCCGCATCCCCGGCGTACGCAGGTAGAGCCCCAGCGTGCCGACGGAGAAGGCGGTCAGTGCAGCTCCGGCGACAGCGGCAGGGACGACCGGCACGAGCAGCGCAGCGGCGATGGCGAACTCGCCGGCGGAGAGCAACCGGACGAATTTCTGGGCGTCTTGCTTGCCCAGGAACGGGTAGGTAGTGGCGGCGAATTGCTGCAGCCCCTCAGCGGTCGCCTCGTCCGCGCGGACCTTCGACAGAGCGGAGTTCAGAAAGAACGTCCCGGCCGTCAGCCTCAGCGGAAGTTGCCTCGCTACGGAACCCCATGCCGAACAGGAAGCCATGCGGAACCTCCCAACATCGACCCCACCTACCACCCTGGCACGTCCTCGGACCATGTCAAACGGGCGTCGCCCCCGGGCGGGCGGCCCGTCGGCCGTGGCGGCGCAGCTCGATAGGGTCGCGGCATGTTTGAGTACCACGGGTGGATCACGGTTCATGAAAGTGCCATGGACGACGATCCCGACCGGCTGGCGGAGATCGTCGAGGGGCTTCGGCGCCGCATCGACGGGATCGCCAGTCCCTGTCTGCTCGACCTCCGGTGGATGAACGGTGAGGCCTTCGTGCACATCGGGGGCTTCGCCAACCACGCCCACTCCTCTGCCGAGGTCCTCGACCTGTTCCGGCACGTCGGCGAGATCGCCCCCGGCTCGTACGGGCTGCTTCACGTGCGCGACGACGAGGATCCCGGGCACGAGAACGAGGTCCGGGTGCTTCGGATGGTCCGCGGGATCGTCACCCGGCACACCGAGTCGGCGATGTCGCCGTGCATCCCCGTACTGGAGGACCCCTACGAGGGATGACGGACGCACCGGCGGCCTGAGGGACGGCGTGCACGCCGTGTTGCCGCCCCTGCGGAGCGCCCGGTGGTCAGCGGCCCGCGGCCCCGGCCCCGTTGCCCTGTTCGCGCATGCCCCACGGGGAACCGTACGCGGTGAGCAGGTCGAGGAAGGGCTGCGGCGGCAGTGCCTCGGGGCCCAGGACGCCGGACTGCGCCCACACGCCGGTGGCGAGGAGTTCGAGGGCCACCACCGGGTTGACGGCGGTCTGCCAGACGACGGCCTGGGAGCCGTACTCGGCCATCGACCACTGGTTGTCGACCACGTGGTAGAGGTAGACCTCGCGGGGCAGGCCGTCCTTGGTGCCCTTGACCCAGGTGCCGGCGCAGGTCTTGCCGGTCATGCGGTCCCCGAGCGTCGCCGGGTCGGGCAGGCAGGCGGCGACCACGTCGCGGGGCGAGATGCGGACCTCGCTGCCGTCCTCGCCTCGGACCGCGACCCGGTCGGTGGAGTCCAGGCCCAGGGCGTGCAGGGTCTTGAGCTTGCCGATGAAGTCGTCGCCGAGGCCGTACTTGAAGGTGACCCGGCGTGCCCCGACCCAGCGCGGGATCAACAGGACTTCCTCGTGTTCGACGTTGACGCACTCGACGGGGCCGATGCCCTCGGGGAAGTCGAAGACCTCCGGCTCGCTGAAGGGCTCGGTGGTGAACCAGCCGCGCTCGCGCTCGTAGACCACGGGTGGGTTGAGGCACTCCTCGATCGTGGTCCAGATGTTGAAGGAGGGGGCGAAGTCATAGCCCTCGACGGTCAGGTCGGCGCCGTCGCGGATGCCGATCTCCTCGATCTCGTCGAAGAGCCGGTCCGCCGCGTAGCGGGCGAAGACGTCCGAGAGGCCGGGCTCGACGCCCATGCCGACGAGGGCGAGACGGCCCGACTTCTCCCATTCCTCGGCCCGTTCGAACTGCTCGTCACCGAGCTTCACCCCGCATTCGCGGTGCGGGTGGTCGGCGTGCGGGCGGGAGAGGGACATGGCCATGTCGACGTAGTGGCTGCCCGCCGCCAGTGCGGCGTTGAACAGCGGCATCACGAACCGCGGGTCGGTGGCGTTCATCAGGACGTCGCAGCCGCGCTCGGCGAGCAGGCTCGTGACGGCCGCTTCGTCGGAGGCGTCGATGCGGCAGGCGCTGAAGCGCTGCTCCTCGCCGCGGAGGGCCGCGACGGCGGCCTCGGCGCGGGCCGGGTCGTAGTCGGCGACGACGAAGTGGTCGAAGAAGTCGCGGCGGGCGGCGATCTTGGTGATCGCGCTCCCGACACCGCCGGCTCCCACAAGCAGAACACGCATGGCGAGGTCCTTTCTCTGTGAGGCGTGCGCCTCAGGGGGCTGATGCAACCCGCCGTCCCGAGTTAAGGTCAATGCTGTTGGCATAAGGATGGGAGGTCGGGCGATGGCGAAGGACGTGGTTCCGGAGGAGGCCCGCAGGCGGCGGCGCCCGACCCGGCAGGGGACGGTGCTCTCCGAGCGGCTGATCGTCGAGACGGCCCTGCGGATGGTGCGCGAGCACGGGAGTGCGGGCCTGTCCGCCCGGCGACTGGGCGCCGCTCTGGGGGCGGACCCCAGCACCCTGTACCGGTACTTCGACGGCATGGACGGACTGACCCTGGCCATCGGCGAGGAGCTGATCGGGCGGGCGCTCGCGGGTTGGGCCCCCACCGGGCGGTGGCGCGACGACCTCCGCTCGCTCGGGCTCCGCATTCACGGCGCCTACCTCGCCCACCCCCAGGCCGCACTGCTGACCGCGAGCCGGGTGACCGGCCGGCCGCGGGAGATCGCGACCGACGAGGCGATCCTCGGCAGCCTGCGCGGCGCGGGGTTCCCCGATGCGGACGCGGTGCGGATCTACCACGCCTACATCGACCAGGCCCTGGCCTTCGCCGCGCTCGACGCGGGCTCCCTCGCACTGACCGACAAGGCGCGCGAGTCGGACGAGGAGCGGTGGGAGTCGACGTACGCCCGGCTGCCGGCCGACGCGTACCCGAACATCGCGGCCACGGCCGGGCTGCTCGCCGCCCGGATGCCGCACAGCGCGTACCCGGTCGCGCTGGAGATGCTGCTGGACACCGCCGAGCGGCAGCTGGCGGACGCGGCCGGGGGCTCCGGCGGCACGGCGGGTGCCGGCGGCGGGGGCACGGGCCGGCGCCGCTGATCCGACCGCGAACACGCTGGTCCGCCAGTCGCTCACCGTGCTGGTGATCGTGATGAGGGCGGCGCCGTGCGTCCGGGACACGCAGGCCGCGGCGCGACTGCAGAACGTCCTCGTGCCGGTGATGCTCGCCCGGCGCGCGGCGTCCGGGGGCGTTCTGGGCCGAGCGCCCGACCGCGGACGAGGGGCCCGCGGACCGTACGACCTCGGGCGGGCGGGAGGTGTGCGCGGTGCCCGGCCCGATTGTCAGTGCCTCGCGAGAGGATCACTGACATGACGAACCTTTCCGCCGTTCAGGCGCTGTCCAGCATGCCCGGCCTCCCCGTCCTGTCCGGCCGCTCCGACTACGAGGCCGCGCTCGAGCGCCTGCGCGCGGCCTCGGGGGCGTACTACGCCGACGGCGACAGCGCGATGGACGATGCGACGTACGACCAGCTGCGGCTCGCCGTGCTGGCATGGGAGACGGAGCACCCCGACGAGGTCGTCGCCGACTCCCCCACCGGGCAGGTCGGTGACGGCGCGGCCCCGGTCGGGGACATCGCGCACACCACCCGGCTGCTCAGCCTGGACAACGTGTTCAACGCCGACGGCCTGGTGGCGTGGGGCGAGTCCCTGCAGCGCCGGCTGGGCCATGAGCCGGTCGGCGGGTTCACCGTCGAGCCGAAGCTGGACGGCGCGGCCGTGGCGGCCCGCTACCAGGCCGGGCGGCTGGTGCAGATCATCACCCGGGGCGACGGCAGCAGCGGTGAGGACGTCAGCCACGTCATCGGGCAGATCGAGGGCCTGCCCGAGCAACTGCCGGTGGCGGCCACCTTCGAGGTGCGCGGCGAGGTGCTGTTCACCCAGGAGCAGTTCGAGGCGGCGAACGAGGTCCGCACCGCACACGGCGCGCAGGTCTTCGCCAACCCCCGCAACGGCACGGCCGGCACGCTGAGGGCGAAGGACCGCCCGTACCGGCTGATGATGACGTGTCGGACGTACGGCGCGGTCGAACTGGACGGGGAAGCGTTCCTGCCCGCCGGAGCCACGCACGCCGAGGTGCTGGCCGCGGTCGCGCGGGCGGGCGTACGGACGACCGCGGACACCCCGGCCGGGCTGCACGTGGTCGCCACACTCGCCGAGGCCCAGCAGCGGGTGGACGAGATCGCCGCTCTGCGCCCCGGGCTGCCGTTCGGGATCGACGGGGTCGTCATCAAGGTCAACGACGCGGCCGAGCAGGAGGCGGCGGGCCTGGGCAATCGCTTCCCCTACTTCGCCGTCGCCTTCAAGCTCCCTGCCGTCGAACGGCAGACCGTCCTGGAGGACGTGGTGTGGGAGGTCGGCCGGACCGGAGTGCTCGCCCCGACCGCGATACTCGCCCCGGTGCTGATCGACGGGTCCACGGTGACCCGGGCCACGCTGCACAACCCGGCCGACATCCGGCGCCGGGACCTCCACCTGGGCGACACGGTGACGGTCTACAAGGCGGGCGACATCATCCCGCGCGTCCAGGCGGCCGTGGTGCCGCTCCGCCCGGCGGGAGCGGTGGAGGTACCGCTTCCTCAGGAGTGCCCGAGCTGCGGCGGGGAGATCAACAAGACGCAGGAGCGGTGGCGCTGCGCCAAGGGCGCGGCCTGCGCCCTCCCTGCGCTCATCGAGTACGCCGCCGGGCGCGAGATGCTCGACATCGACGGGCTCGGCAGAACGTACGTCAAGGCCCTGGTCGATGCCGGTGACGTCACGGACGTCGCCGACCTGTTCGGCCTGTCCCTGGAGCAGCTCACCACCGCCTCCGGGAGCTCCAAGCGGGCCGCGAAGCTCGCGGAGCAGATCGAGGCGGCGAAGGCCCGGCCGCTGAACCGGGTGGTCTGCGCACTGGGCGTTCTGGGGACCGGACGCAGCATCTCGCGCCGTATCGCCCGGCACTTCGGCACGATGGAGGCCGTCCGCGGGGCCGATGCCCTGGCGATGCAGGCGGTGGACGGCATCGGACCGGAGAAGGCGCCGGTGATCGTCGAGCAGATCGCCGCGCTGGCCCCGGTGATCGACAAGCTCGCCGCGGCGGGGGTCAACATGACCGAGCCCCAGGACACGTCTGCGGCAAAGGAGTCGGGGCCGCTCGCGGGCAAGGTCGTGGTGGTGACCGGCAAGATGACCGGTGCCCTGGAGGGCCGGGGGCGGGACGCCATGAACGTCCTGATCGAGAAGGCGGGCGGGCGCGCGGGCAGCAGCGTCAGCCCGAAGACCTCGATCCTGGTCTCCGCACCGTCGGCCGGGGGCAAGCCGAGCTCGAAGGCGGTCAAGGCGGCCGAACTCGGCGTCGAGGTCCTCGCTCCGGAGGCCTTCGCCGAGCTGGTCGCCGATTTCCTGGCCTGACGGGGTAGCGGGGCCGGCGGCCATGCGAAAGGCCTCCGGCCGTCCCGCGTTCAGGCGGGGCGGCCGAAGGCCTCAAGTCGGCGGCGAGGAAAGCGAAGGGACTAGTTTCAAGGAGTTTTGAGAAGGAAGCCCCTTCATGGCCTCGCCACGGCCACGTTAACAGTCAGGCGGGGATCAGGTCACGCAGGTTTTCGGGAGTGACGATCCGCGACTGCGGGTGCAGCCCGGCGGGGCGCTCCAGGCCGATGTAGGTGACGGGCTCCGCCGGAACCGTCTTGCCGTCCCACAGGGTGACCGTCGTCGTGCTGCCGGTCATCAGTTCGGTGAGGTGGCGCACGGTGAGCTGCTCGCGCTCCACGATGCCGCGCAGCAGCGTCGCGACCGTGGCCCGGTTGCCCTCGACCCTGTTCGACGACGGAGCCCCCTTCAGGTAGAGGTGCAGCCACTTGGCGCGCCACCGGCCGTCCGAACCGCGCAGGAAGACCAGCGGCAGGGCGACCCGGCCGGGACCGCGCAGCTCGGACTTCGCGCGTACCGTGCGCGGCTCGAACGGGCGTCCCTGCTGCTCGCCCTCGCGCAGCATGAACCCGAAGAACGACTCCGCCACCTCCTCGAAGCCCTCTCCGGAGTAGATGTTGATCTGCGGCACGATGCAGGCGGCGCGCACAGCGCCCAGGCGCAGGTTGATGAACTCCGATGCCCCGTCGGGGGCGTTCGTGATGTCGCCGGAGTGCGCTCCCTCGACACCGCGCAGGTTGGTGTACGACAGCCAGGAGGCGGTCGAGTAGTCGGCGTTCAGCAGCGCTGCCGACAGGTCGTAGTCGGTGGAGTGCTCGCTCTGCTTCCAGTACACGAAGAAGCGCAGCAGTTCTCCGTCGATGCGCGACACCGAGCCGCGCGGCAGCACACCGAGCCCTGACGCGGTGGCCTTGCCGCTGAGCGGCAGCGCCACGTCCAGGACGTCCGGGTCGATCAGCAGGTGGGCCTCGGCGGGCAGCCGGCGGCGCAGCTCCGCATCGAGCGCGGCGATCAGCCGCTTGCGCTCGGGCGCGAACACCGGCCGGCGGGTGTCGTCGGTGACCCAGGCCCGGCCGAGGCGGTTGACGAACACGCGCTGCTCGCCGGTCTCCTGCTCACGGTTGTGCAGGTGCTGACGCACCGACAGCACGACCCGGCCGGAGACATCGCGGACGACCTGCTCGGCGGCGGCCACGACGACGTCGCGCTCCTCTTGTGTGGAGGAGTCGCGCAGCAGCTGGTCCAGGGAGCGGAAGAGCTTGCCGGGAGCGGCCTTGAGCAGTTCGACCGCCGCGGTGGTGTCGCCGCGGGCGAGCAGCTCCTCGACCCGGCTGTCCAGGGAGCGCGCCTTCTTGTCGCCGCGGGCGACGGCGAACACATCGGCCGCGTGCGGCCACTGCGGGTACTCGTGCGGGTGCAGCCGCTCCCCGAGCCGCTTCCACATCTCGCGGTGCGCGTGCACGTCGGCGAGCTTGGCCGGCGCCGCGGCGACGACCGCGTCGAGGCCCGCGAGCAGCGCCCGGCGTACCGACCGCGGCAGGGTGCGCAGCCGCGTCGGCTCCTGCAGGGTCACGTCGCCGCCCACGAGCGAGCAGGCCAGACGGAGCACATCGGTGACCGTGTCCAGCAGCAGTCCCGCACCCGCCATCAGCCGGGCCCGGTTGACCACCGCCCGGTTCTCCCGTACGGGGATGTCCTCGGGCTGCGGCCCGTCGGCGCAGTGGCCGGCGAGGTCCTGCAGGTCGCTCAGGCCGTCCTCGCCGAGAGGGGTGGTGCTGCCGGCCAACGCCAGGTAGAGGGCGGTGATTTCGTCGTCGAGGGCGCCGCCCGGGTGCAGGACCGTCATACGGTCTCCCGCCGCGGCGATCAGCTCGTCGTGGTGGGTCAGCATCTCTGCGTAGGTGTGGCGGTAGTTGCCGTACGACGGGAGGGTGAGCAGGTCCACCACACCGGTGCTCAGCCGGTCCAGCGTGCTCGTGCGCGTCTCGTCGTCGGCGAGCGCGTCGGCGATGCAGCTCATCCAGAAGTCGAAGGTGTCCGGGACGTTGGCGGGGAAGTCGATGAAGTACGCGTTGTGCCGTACGTGGTCGCCGACCATCTCCCGGACGGTGCCCAGCGTCCGTACGGCGGTCTCGACGACCGCGCCCTCGGAGAGGCCCGACAGGTGCGCGAGCAACTCGGCCGAGAGCTTGAAGCCCACGGACATCAGCGCGGCGTCGAACTGCTGCGCCGCGCCTGTGCCTTCCCCGACGGGTCCTGCGGGGCAGGGGATGCGGTGGGCGTGCCGGATGACCAGGGATTCGAGTCGGTGGACCATCCCGGGATGATCCCAGGGCGGGGCGAGCGGCCGCACCCGGTTTTCACGGTGCGAAGCTGGTCCGGGTGGGACCTGGCCGGGCCTTGCGGGGCCGGGCCGGGCCGGGCGGGGCCGGGGATACGCTGAGGGGCATGCCAGCCCTGAACTCCCCCGCACCGGGCGCGCTGCGCCTGGAACCCGTCACCGCCGACAACTTCGACGCGGTCTGCGCGATACAGGTACGTGCCGACCAGGCGCACCTGGTCTCCCCCGTGGTGAAGTCCCTCGCCGAGGCCTACGTGCACAGCGCCACCGCCTGGCCGCGTGCCATCGTCGACGGCGACGAGGTCGTCGGCTTCGTGATGGCCTTCCACGACATCGTGTGGGACCCGGCCGCCGACCCCGACGACCGGCGCAGCGGGCTCTGGCGCCTCAACATCGACGCAGGCCACCAGGGCAAGGGGTACGGCCGCTTCGCCGTGCATGCCGTGACCGAGGAGATCCGCGCCCGCGGCGTCGACCACGCGTACGTCAGCTGGAACACCGGCGCGAACAGCCCCGAGCCCTTCTACCTCGGCCTCGGCTTCCACCCCACCGGCGAACTCGCCGGCGACCAGCGCGTCGCCCGGCTGCCCCTGACCCCGAACCGGACCTGACTCGACCCGGTCTCGGCGAGCGTGCGTGGCGGGTCGCTCAGGTCATGGTCAGGCGCACCCCGGAGATGCGACCCGCGGCGTCGAAGGCGATTCCCGCCCCGCCACCGCCCGGGAGATCGGTGAGGATGCGGTTCCCGTCCTCCCGCCAGGGCAGCGCGTGGTACTCCAGGTAGCCGGTGACGACCCGGCGGGCCGAGCGGCCGATCAGGCTCGCCCCGGTGACCAGTTCCCGCGGCAGCGCGACCGTGTCCAGCGCCGCCCGGGGGACCCGCGGGTCGTCCGGCAGGAAGTACACCCGTGTGTCCGGCCCCGCGGAAAGGCCCAGGTACCCCGGCGCCTCGGTCTCCCGGGTGAACTCGGGAATCCCGTGGGCCCGTCCGTAGCGCTCGACCGCGCCGGTCAGCGCCACGACCTCGCTGCCGCGCAGCCCCGGGTTGGCCCACCCCCACATCCAGGAATGCTCGTTGATGTCGTACGTGCCGAGGACGGCTATCCGGAGCTCCAGGCCGCCCTGCCGGTACAGGCAGGACGGAAGGTCGGCCGTCCAGGGGCCCTCCGGCATGAACCGGGTCAGGGCCTCCAGTTGTGCGGCGCCCCAGGCCGCGTGCCGTTCCGCCTCCAGGAGGAACGCGTCACTGAACTGTTCGGCTCTGGGTGCCGGCCGAGGAGCTCGACGAGTTCAACGCCCACATCGTCGGTGAGATCCAGGTCGTCCACGAGTTCCGCCGAGGCGGTCGGCGGCCCTGACCCCACGGCTGCGAGGCCCGCACCGCCCGACAGCGGTGCGGGCCGGCATCCCACGCCGCTGTCGGCCGAGGAGACCGGTACGGTCCGGTTCGGGCGGCGCCCGTACCCGACCGAGTACGTCCGCGGGAAAGGTGGCCGTTCCGGATAGCGCGATCAAGGTCAAACAATGTGATCATATGGCCGCATGACCACGAGGACTCTTCACCTGCTCTGTTCCGCCGCCCCGCCCGTCTTCGACATCGCCCATGTCATCGAGGACGCCCAGACCCGCGGCTGGGACGTGTGCCTCGGCCTCACCCCCACCGCTGCGCACTGGCTGTCCGAAAGCCTCGACGGTCTCGCCGCCCTCACCGGCCACCCGGTCCGCTGGCAGTACAAATTCCCCGGCCAACCCGATGTATGGCCGGCAGCCGACGCCCTCCTCTTCGCACCCGCCACCTTCAACAGCATGAACTCCTGGGCCCTCGGTCTGACCAACAACCTCGTCATCGGTCTGGCCGCCGAGGCAACCGGAAAGCGCATGCCCGTGGTCGCGATGCCCTGCACCAACACCGCACTCGCCGCGCACCCGCAGTTCGAGGTCTCCCTGAACACCCTGCGCAACGCCGGAGTCGAACTCCTCCACGGCGAAGCCGGCTACTCCCCCGACCCCGCCGACCCCGACGCCCCGCTCCACTTCCCGTGGCCCGCCGCCCTGAACGCCCTCGACGTCCGCACCCGCACCTCCCCGCAGGCGTAGACAGGCACGGACACAGACGCAGGCTCCGGACGGAGACGCTCCGCGTCAGCGCAGGTCGAGCCGCATCAGGATCCGGGGATGACCGGCCAGCACCGAGGTGGTGTCCGCGGCGTGGACGAACCCGGCGCGCTCGAAATTCTTGCGGATCCCGGCGTACGCCATCGTCAGGTCGACCTTGGCCCCACCGTTGTCCAGCGGGTAGGCCTCGATCACCGGTGCGCCCCGAGCACGGGCGAATTCGACCGCGCCGGAGATGAGGGCGTGCGAGATCCCCCTGCCGCGGTGGCCGGGGCGTACGCGGACGCACCACAGCGACCAGACCGGGAGGTCGTCGACCTGTGGGATCGTGCGGCTGCGTGCGAACGACGTATCCGCACGCGGCGCTACGGCGGCCCAGCCGACCGGCTCGCCACCGTCGTGGGCGATTACCCCGGGAGGGGGTTCGCCACGGCACAGCTCGGCCACGTAGTCCCCGCGGGCCGGCCCGCGCAGCTCGTTGTTGAGCGCGGACGGGATCCTGTAGCTCAGGCACCAGCAGACGTTGGCCCCGGGTGACTTCGGTCCGAGGACGGCACGGACGTCTTCGAAGACCGAAGCCGGACGAACGCTGATGACCATGGCACCACCATGTCACGGCGGATACGGCAACGTCGTCGCATCCCACCGCCCGGTTCACCCACCCGGGCGCGCCCACCGCCCGCCCTGCCGGCCCTGCCCGCCCGTCAGCAGCGGTAGGGCCGGACGCCGACACGACTCCGGGCAGCACGTACCTCGACGCACGAGCCATCGGCATCATCCACGGCCTCCCCGCAATCGATTTCCGGGGGCCGACCCCCGTACCGGCCGGATCCGGCCGACCTCCCTTCCTGCTGCCCCCGGGAGCGCTGCGGCACGCGCACGCGATCAGCGCCACCGCTGGGGAGCCGCCGCCACGTGGTCGGCCAGATCCGGCTGCTCCGCCCCCGGACGCAGTCGTACGGGTACTGGCCGCTCTCCACCTACTGGTGCGGCTGAACGGCTCCTTCGCCGAGCTCGTGCGCCTCTCCCAGGACCGGTAGCTCCGCGCCCGTGGCCCCCGGGCGGCGCTGTCGGTGGGGCGGTCTAGCCTGCGTCACATGATCGATGGGGAATTCGCCGCACCAACAGTGGGTGCGCTCGCCGACGAGGTCGCTGCGGTACTGGCCGACCGCCGCGATCCCGGCGTGCAGTCGTTCGAGCGTGTGCTGGGCGGCGTCGTGAGTCACAGCTTCCGGGACAGGGACGCACTCGTCGCCGCGCTGGGCTCCGTACCGCGCGAGTCCCGGATGAAGCCGCACCCACAGGTGGGGTGCATCGCGAGCATCGTCGGCGCCTCCGTGGGCCCGGTCCGGGCGGCGGAGTCCTGGGAGAACGCCGGGGCGGCGGGCTGGCTCGAACTGTGCCAGCACGTGGCCCTGGACTACGTGGCCGGGGCGCGGACCGCCGAGGTCGCCGCACGGTTGCGCGCCGGTGATCCCGTCCCGTTCCTGCTGTCCACGCCGAGCTGGCCGACCGGTGCGGTGGCGCCGTACGACCTGGTCGCGCGTCTCGCGGAGTACGAGCGTCTCGGCGTCCGGCCCGGGCCTGCGGACCTGGGGCAGGCACTGCTGCGCATCGGCGGCCCGGTCGATCCGGACGCCGTACGCGCCGCCGAGGGGTTGCGGCTGGCGGAGGGCGTCCGCGTGGCCGACTGGCTCCGGCAGGGCGGTCTGCCCCGGCCGGCGTGGTGGCGGGAGCGTGAGGCCGGCGTGCCCGAACGTCCCAGCAGGCGCCGGGGAGCACGGACAGGCCGCCGGATCCTGGTGGGGCACGAGGCGATCGAGGGCCGAGGCGCGTTCCCCCGGCGTTTCTGGTCGCTGTTCCGCAAGTTCGAGCCGCACCTGTCCTGTCCGCACTGGTCGCTCCCGGACCGCCGGGACGCCCATACGGTCGCGACCCTCCCCTGGCACCCGGAGACGGCGGCGGCCCGGCTGCTGACGGGCGTCGCATCGGCGGCCGACCAGGACGGCAGCGGCGCCCCCGCCTTTCTGGAGGCGCTCGCCGCGACCGACGGCCCGGCCGGACCCGCCGTGCATCTGGCCGTCGCCTATGGGCTCGCCTCCGTCCCCGAGCAGGACCGGGAGGCCGCCGTGCGGGCGCTGGTACTGCTGGCTTCGCGGGGCAGGCTCGACGGGGAGCTGCTCGGCCGTGAGCTCACCGAACTCGTGGGGCTGGGCACACTGAAGGTGACCCTCCTGATCGCGTCACTGCGGGCCGCGGCCGCCGCGCCGCAGGGCGCCGGTGCGGTCTGGGCGGTCCTGACCGGCACGCTCCCGGGCCTGCTGGCCCACACCCGGCCGCAGGTGCACGGGGCGCTCCTGGCCGTCGCGGCGGACTGCGCGCGGCTGTCGGGTGCGCGCGGCGAGCTGCCCGAGGTGACGGCGCTGGCGCAGCGACCGGGTTCGTCCCAACTACTCGTACAGGCCCGCCGGTTGCGTGATGTGCTGGCCGGACTGTGAGGCTGTGACCGGACGGGGGCCGGACAGGGAGCCGGACGACCGGGAGCCGGACGACCGGGAGCCGGTGCGGGTCAGCCGTGCTGGTGCTGTTCGGGCAGTCGGCTGTCCGGGTGCGCCCACAGCAGTACGTTGCCGGGCCGCTCGTCGCCGAAGAAGTCGAGGACGTCCTGGTCCGAGTGGCGCAGGCTGAAGTGGGTGAGGACGAAGAGGGTCTCGGGGTGGGCCTCGACGACGGGCTTCAGCCGGCTCCAGACAGTGTGTCCGACCCGGTCGGCCCGCTCCAGCTCGGCGTCGTCGAGAAAGGTGCACTCGGTGATGAGCACCGGGTACTCGAAGAGCCAGGGATTGTCCTCGAAGACGCTCACGTGGGTGTCTCCGAGGAAGGCGAACAGCGGCCTGCGCACCTCTTGTTCGACCTCGGCGCCCTCCTTGCGACGCTGGGCGAGGACGCGTCCGAACTCACCGCCCCGGCCCTGTTCGGCCAGGTCGCGCCGCAGTTCCTCGTATTCGGGCAGCAGCGCCTTGCGGCGTTCGGAGAACGCATATCCCACGCAGGGCACCTTGTGCACGCACTCCACCACCCGTACGTGGTGGCCACGACGCCCGAAGGTGAACTCGTCGCCGCCGCGGACGCCGTGCAGGCGGCAGTTCGCGGCGAGGGCCGGATCATAGGCGGTGCCGTGGTTCAGTTCGGCGGAGGCCCGCAGGAAGGTCTCCACGTACGGCGCCGCGGCGGCGGGCAGGTGAATGTCGACCCCGTCGGGCCGGGCCGCGAGGTAGTCGAGGTCCTTGGAGTGGTCGTGGTGGGTGTGGGTGAGGAAGACGGTCTCCGGCTGACGCCCTTCCGCGAGTCCGGCGTCGAGCGCGCAGCGCAGCTCCGGGATGTGGAAGAACGTCTTGTCGTTGGCGCGCGAGTACCCGGTGAGGGTGAGCTCGGTCCCGGGTATCCGCCAGGTCTTCCACTGGCGGAACGGATGTCCCCGGTCCAGCCGTTCGGGGTGGGCGGGCGTCCGCGTGGGGGCCAGTGTCATCGGTGCCTCCGTGGGACGGCCGAGGTGGGTGAGATGGTGGGGTGCGCGCGGGCCCGATCGTAGTGGGCCGTGTCCCCGGGCGGCCCGCGGTTTTCCGGGCGCGGGGCCGGGGTGGCACGCCCTGCGGGCGTACCGGGCTGCCCTCACGTCCTCCACCGCCTCCTCCGAGCGGGCCGGACGGATCTGCCACGGTGCCTCGTCCTGCTGCCACATCGTCGGCCTTGATCGGCAGGAACAGCCGGAGCCGTTCCCGCTCGGCATCCATGCGGTCGCCCCGCCCCACGCAGGCAGGCAGGCAGGCAGGCAGGCAGGAACATGGCGCACCGCAGCTGCCTGCCGGGCTCAGTCCGCCGATCGTGCGCGGGCCCGAGCCGCCCGCCGCTTGACCACACGTCGTTCGTCCTCGCTCATGCCGCCGCACACACCGAGGTCCTGGCCTCCCTCGAGCGCCCACTGAAGACAGCTCTCCATGACCGGGCAACGGTGGCACACCGCCTTGGCTTCCTCGATCTGGATGACGGCCGGGCCGCTGGAGCCCACGGGGAAGAAGAGATCGGGATCTTCCCACCGGCAGGCGGCCTCCTGGCGCCAGTTCATCGTCGTGCCTCCATTCACTTCGTCCAAACCCTTTCCCCCGCTCCTGGCCGGTACCGGCGGCCCTATTCAGCTTCTGGGCCACGACTTGCCGGAACTTCCTCACCGTGGCGGGGCGCCCACCCGGGGGCCGGGAGGGCAGGGCGAAGCCGGCGCAGGGCCGGCCTGCGGCCCCGGTCGGCCACCTGGGCGATCCGGACCGGCTCCCCGCCGCCTACCGTTTGAGGTAGGCCAGGACGGCCAGTACCCGGCGGTTGTCGTCCGCGGATGGTTCGATCCGGAGTTTGGTGAAGATGGCGGCGGTGTGTTTGGCGACGGCGCTCTCACTGATGAACAGGGTTTGCGCCACGGCCGCGTTGGAGCGGCCCTCGGCCATCAGGGCCAGTACGTCCAGTTCGCGCGGGGTCAGCTGCGCGGTGGTGCCCCGGGCGTCGCTACGGACCAGTAGCCGTGCGATGACCTGCGGGTCCATGACCGTACCGCCTGCGGCGACGGTGCGTACCGCGTCGATGAACTGGGTGGTGTGCGTGATCCGGTCCTTGAGGAGGTAGCCGATGGCGCCTTGGCCTCCGGCGAGGAGTTCGTGTGCGTAGAGCTGGTCGACGTACTGGGAGAGTACGAGGACCGGGAGCGCCGGCCGGGATCGGCGTGCTTCGAGGGCGGCTTGAAGGCCCTCGTCGGTGAAGGTGGGGGGCAGGCGGATGTCGACGACGGCGACGTCCGGTTGTTCTTCGAGGAGTGTTTTGAGCAGGGCGGGGCCGTTGTCGACAGCGGCGATCACCTCGAATCCGTGTTCCTGGAGGGTACGGGTCAGTCCGTCCCGGAGGAGGAAGAGGTCTTCGGCGAGGACGACGCGCACGGTATCTCCAAGGTCGCGGTGGTCGGGCCGCCCGGCGGGCTGTGCAGGACGAGGGTTCCGTCGAAGGGGTCGAGGCGGCGGCGTACGCCTTGCAGTCCGCTTCCGTCGGGGTCGGCGCCACCGCGGCCTTCGTCGGTGACCGTGGCGCGCAGGGCGCCGGCGGTGTGGCTGAGGCGGATACGGACCTCGGGGGCGCCGGAGTGTTTGGCGGCGTTGGCGAGGAGTTCCGCGACGGCGAAGTAGCCGGCTGATTCCACGGGGGCCGGGAGCCGGCCGGGCAGGGCCACCTCGATGTGCACGTCGAGGTGGCTGTCGAGGGCCAGCGAGCGGACCGCGTCGCCGAGCCCGCGGTCGGCGAGTATCGGGGGCAGGACGCCGTGGACGAGTTCGCGGAGGTCCTGGAGAGCCCGCTGGGAGGTGGCGCGTACCTCGTGCAGGAGTGCGCGGGCGGCCGGGGGGTCGCGGTCGAGGAGCCGGGTGGCTTCGTCGAGGGTCATGCCCATGGCGACGAGGCGTGCCTGTGCCCCGTCGTGCAGGTCCCGCTCGATGCGGCGCAGTTCGGCGGCCTGGACGTCGAGGATGTCGGCGCGGGATCCTGCGAGGTGTTCGATGCGGCGGACGAGTTCGGTGGTGTGCGGGGCGGCGAGCAGGCGTCTGCTCCAGCGTGCGTGGAGCCGCAGGGTGGCAGGGGCCGCTTTGAGTCCCGCGGCGATGAATCCGAGGCCGAGCAGGAGCGCGGCGAGCATCGTCGGGGTGGAGTCGACGAGGATGAAGGCGTACCAGTTGCCGTCGCCCAGGATCCGCCAGGTGAAGGGTTGCACGGCCGCGCCGAAGAGACCGTACTCGACGAGGGCCAGGGGCACGGCGGCGAGCAGTGCGCCTGTCCACGGCTCCGCCCAGGCCCAGCGCAGATCGTGCCAGAACCCGTCGTCGCCGAGGAGGGCCCGGGCCTGTCGGTGACGGCCGGTGGTGTCCTCGGGTGGGGTCGGACGGGGTGGGAGCGGTTGCGGTGGGCTGATCACGGTTCCCGTCCAGCGGACGGCCCAGCCGCGGTAGCGGTCGGAGGTGCGGCGCAGGGCCGCTGCGGCGGGCGGGAGCAGGAGGAGGCCGATACCGACGGGCAGGAGGAGCAGCGCACCGACCACGAGGGTGCCGGCTCCGAAGACGGCGAGCGCGGCGAGCGAGAGCAGCTGGCAGCGACCGATGTCGGCGAGGGCACCCCTGAGGCTGATGCCAGGGCGTCTGTCTGCCTGTGCCATGCCCACCTGTGGTTCCGTCATGTCAGCGCGTTCCGTTCGCTGTTGCGGCGGTGATCCTATCCGGCGTGGCCGCCGCCCGGCGGGCGGAGGTGATCCACGGGAGTGCTGCGACCAGGCAGGCGGCGCCGAAGACCGCCATCGGCGCTGTTGCCGGGGACGTCTCGTCCGTCACGAACAGCATGCCGAGGTTGACCAGGGTGTGGAAGCCGCCCGCGAGCAGCAGCCGGTTGCTCCGTACGCGTTCCAGGGCCAGGCCGAGGATCACGGACATCGCGACGGTGGCGGTCAGGAATCCGGCCGCGTAGGCCGGCCCCTGGGTGAGGGCCGGTACGTGCCACAGGCCCCAGGCCGTCCCGACCAGGACGGAGGCTGTCACCGGGCCGAAGCGGGTGCGCAGCAGTGGCTGGAGGTAGCAGCGCCATCCGATCTCCTCGGCGCAGGCTCCGACGAGTTGGGCGGTCACGAGCAGGGTGAGGGGGTGTGCGAGGGCTCGGGGGCTGGTGACGGGGAGGGAGCCGGAGGTGAGGAGGGCGCCGCCGGCGGACAGTGCGGTGATCAGGGCGGCGGTGAGGAGGAGGGCGGCCCGGTTGCCGGAGGGCAGCCGGGCCTCGTGGTCTGCCGGTCCGTTGCTGCGGGCGGGCAGGGTCCCCACGAGCCGGTCCCTGATCCGTCCGGGCCACAGCAGCGCAACGGCAGCCACTGCGAGGACGGGGCCGAACTGGGTCAGTTGCAGCACCTCGGGCGGTATGCCGGTCGCGGGCTGGAGGGCTCCGCACAGTCCCGCAGCCACGAGGGCGACGGCGAGGAACACCCCTGTCTGCGCCGCCCATCCGCTGCGCTGCGCTCGCCGCTGCCCCTGCTCGTGCTCCTGCTCCGGCTTCTGCTTCTGCTTCTGCTTCTGCTTCTGGCCCTGCTTGTGGTCCGGCATGATGCCCGGCCTCCCCGCGGATCGCTGGCGGCGCGACGGTCACGCCCCGTGTTCGACTCTGCCGGTCGGGGCCGGGGCCGTCCTTGCACGTGGGTGCCGGAAGGGGGTGTATCCAGGTACACCCCCCACACCCGGCTGTGCGGGCAGGCCCGTGCGGCTCCGGGCCACGCCTGCAGCCCGGCGACGCGGCCGAGGGGCACACCAGAGCCTCCCGCCCGCGCTGAACGAAACAGGCCCGCTCCAGCCCGAGCCTCGCCTCGCCGGGCTGAGCGGACAGGGTCCCCCTCACCAGCCACACCCGCCGCTCCACCACTGCCGGGTCCGGGCCTCGCCCGATGCGCAGGCGTTTCCACGGGGCAGGCCGCGGGCGTACCTACGGCGCGGGAGTCGCGGGTGTCTGCGGAGCAGGAGTCGGGGATTCGTGCGGGACCGACGGGTGACCTGCGGCGCGGGTGTCGTCTTCCTCCGTGCGCGGCCAGTAGCGTCCTTCGAGGGCCTCGGCGCTGCGGTTGAGCCGGATCAGGACGTCCTCGAGCTCCTTCACCTGCTCAGGAGACCAGTCGGCGACCACCCGGGCCAGGCAGGACCGGTTGACCTCACGGTCTTCGGCGAGCCGGCGCCCGCCCTCAGCGGTGATGCACAGCTTGCGGGCCATGCCGCCGTCCGGGTCCGCAACGCGCTCGGCCAGTCCGCAGCGCAGCAGCGCGGCCGTCTGGCGGTTCACGGTCGAGGTGTCGAGCCCGAAGGCCTCCGCCAACTGTCCGATGGACATGGGGCCTTGTGTGTCGATCCGGCTGAGCAGCAGGTACGCCGACCGCTCCAGGCGTTCGGGGTCGCGCTCGCGCCGGGCAAGCACCTGGTGCCGCGAGAGCAGCATCAGCTCCCGCTCCAGTTTCTCAAGCACTGCACCTCCCGCTCCTTCCGGCGCTCCATTATTGCGGACCTGTGAACCCGGGGACCGGCGGACCCCTGCACGGCTCGGTCTGCCGGCGACGCAGCGCGACGGCCGGACACGGCAATATGCATGATACATAGCGTGTGTACTATGCACTTCTCGTTGCCATCCGACGAGCCACAGCCTCAATCCGGAGGACCCGCATGACCGTCACCACGTCCACCGCCTCCCGCGCGGCCGAGATCCTGTCCCGGCCCGTCAAGCTGAACGGCCTGACCGTCCCCAACCGCATCGTGATGGCCCCGATGACGCGGATGTTCTCCCCCGGCGGCGTGCCCGGCGAGGACGTGCAGGCGTACTACGCCGGCCGGGCCGCCGCGGGTGTGGGCCTGATCGTCACCGAGGGCACCTACGTCGGTCACGACTCCGCCGGGCAGAGCGACCGGGTGCCGCGGTTCCACGGCGAGGACCAGCTGGCGGGGTGGGCCAAGGTCGCCGCGGCCGTGCACGAGGCGGGCGGCACGATCGTGCCGCAGCTCTGGCACATAGGCATGGTGCGCAAGCAGGGCGAGGCGCCGTACACCGACGCCCCCGCCGTCGGCCCCTCCGGCATCCGCGTCGACGGCACCGAGGGAACCGGCAGGGCGATGACCCGTGCCGACCTCGACGACGTCATCGGTGCCTTCGCCGACGCCGCCGCGGAGGCCGAGCGGATCGGCTTCGACGGCGTCGAACTGCACGGCGCCCACGGTTACCTGCTCGACCAGTTCCTGTGGGAGCGGACCAACCGCCGCACCGACGCCTACGGCGGCAGCTCGGTGGCCCGTACGAAGTTCGCCGCGGAGATCGTCAAGGCGGTCCGCGAACGCGTCGCGGCCGACTTCCCGGTGATCTTCCGCTACTCCCAGTGGAAGCAGGAGGCCTACGACGCCCGGCTCGCGCAGACCCCGGAGGAGCTGGAGGCGATCCTGGCCCCGCTGGCGACGGCGGGCGTGGACGTCTTCCACGCCTCCACCCGGCGCTACTGGCTCCCGGAGTTCGAGGGCTCGGACCTGAACCTGGCGGGCTGGACCAAGAAGCTCACCGGCCGGCCGACCATCACCGTCGGTTCGGTCGGCCTCGACGGCGACTTCATCCGCGCCTTCGCGGGCGAGGGTGCGGCACTCGGCGACATCGACAACCTCCTGGACCGCATGGAACGCGACGAGTTCGACATGGTCGCCGTCGGCCGGGCACTGCTCCAGGACCCCCAGTGGGCGGCGAAGGTCCTCGGCAACCGCTTCGACGAGCTGAAGGCGTACGACGCGGCGGCGCTCAAGTCACTCAGCCGGTAAGCCGGAAGCGGTCCGGAAGGCCGATCCGAGGACGTCCCGTGACATCGGTCCGCCGAGGTCACGGGACGTCGGGGCTCGGCCGGAGGCAGTCTGCCCGGCAGCCCCGCGTGCCGCTCACCTTCAGCCGATCGCTCGGGCATCTTCGACGGAGAGTTCGTTGCGGGAGCCCGGCGGCTGCTCGTCCTCATGCAGGGAGGCCGAGGTGTTGGTCGGCAGGTCCCGTCCCCCTGGCGGCCACATATCCCGTGACCAGTACGAGGATGTGTCCATCATGACAGGTCAGCGCCGTTTTGCGTAGGACGGAACGCACAGTTCGCGAGCCTTGTCCGGTCCGCTCCCCAACTCCCAGAATCTCCTTTGTGGATCATCCGGAGAACAGGGGGAACATGGGGAAGATCGATCACGACGCGGTGCTGCGGGCACGCGTGCTGCTGCTGGGTTCCGGCCGGTTGGACCTGCACGAAGAGGTGCATGCGTACCGGGTTCTGGCGGAGGTGAGCCCGCAGGCGTATCTGCCGAAGCTGGTCGACGCGCTGGTCTCGATGAGCTACCGCAGCCGGGACCCGGAGGTGAACCTGACGCCGGCCTCCGAAGCGGTCGAGGCCGCGCGGAGGATCGAGGCCGGGGCGCCGTCGCGGGCGGAACGGCTGTGCAGGGCCCTGAATGTCTACCGGGCGACCCTGTTCGCCCTCGGGCGCCGACCCGAGGGGTACGCGGCCTGCGAGGAAATGGCCGAGGCCGGACAGAGCGGGCAGCTGGCGAACGTCCTGGCCGAGGAGGGGCGGTTCCAGGAGGCCGCGGAGCTCAACGAGAAGGCAGCCCGGAACGGCATACCGGAGCACTCCTTCTGGAACATGGTCGAGTGGGCGGCGAACCTGGAGGGCGCCGGACTGCACGACGCCGCATCGGCCGTCTTCTGCGAGCTCCTCGACCAGACCCGGCGCGAGGCCGCCGAGCAGAGCACGGCGCTGGCCATCCTCACCTGGGAGCTGGTGCACCTCTCCCGGATGCGCGATGCCGCCGGGCGGCGGGCCGACGCCGCGGCCACCCGGCGGGAGGCGCTGGCCGCCCTGGAGGAACTGGCGACGACGGGCGAGCCGAAGAACTGGAGCTGCATCCTCGGGTGGTGGGTCACCCTGTTCGCCCTGTCGGGGCGGGCCGACGAACCGGCTGCGAGCGCCGAGTCCCCGATGCCGCCGTTCGGCACCGACCTCAGATGGTCGAGGGACACGCGGGATGCCTTCCTCGGCGCCGTGCCAGCGCTCGAAACGAAGGCGGCAGGACTGCGGGAGGCCGGCCGGCTGCCTGAACTGGTCGACGTCCAGCGCAGAATCAGCATCCGCGCGGCCCTCCGCGAGGGCGACCACCCCTATCGTTTCGGTGAAAGGTTCAAGCCGCACTTCGACGAAGGCGTAGCACTCGCCCGCCGCCTGCCCGACGACCCCGCCCGCCTCGCCCGAGCCTTGACGGACCGCTCGATGTTCCTCGTCGCCGCCCGCACCTTCGAACCCGCGTTCGCCGACTTCGCCGAGGCCGTCGCCCTCGTCGACGCCCGGTAGCCGATGCACGGGGACGGCTGCTTCGACCGGGCAGGCCGACCGGGAGCTGCGTCGGTCATGGACGCTGATCGCGGGAACCGGTCCCACGTCTGCGCAGCACAGAACGCAGGGCGCCCGAACTTTCATAACCCACCCGACCGGCTATTTCCGAGAGGGGTAGTCGAGTCGTTCGCAACAGGAAGGTGGCGCGTTCGATGCGGAGATCCTGGATGAAACGGACAGGCGTACAGCCCAGCGTTCGAGCCATCGTCCGCTGCAGGGTTCGCTCGCTCACCCCCAGATCCCGCGCCGCCTCGGAGACGGACAGTGGTTGGCCCAGGCGACCGCGCACCCATGTCTCGAACGCCGAAACAAGCGGATCGCATTGGGCCAGAGCGCTGGGAATCGCATAGGCAGCCTGCGACTCCCGGTCGTCCATCACCATGAACCGTCGCACCAGGTCGGCCAGTACGGGACTGCGCATCCTCACGAGGGCGAGGGCCAGGTCGAGGTGACTGAAGGCGGCTCCCGCCGTCGTGATGCCGTCGGAGGTTGTGACCAGGCGAGTCTCGTCGAGAGTCACGGCCGGATAGTTCTGGCGGAATACCGGTGACAGCCACCAGCTCGTCGTGGCCTGCAAGCCGTTCAGCACACCCGATTCGGCCAGTAGGAAAGTACCGGTGCAAGAGGAAGCGAGCGCGGTGCCCTGCTCACGCGCCTCGGCAATCAGCCGCCGGGCGGGCCGGTGCAGCGGGGACGCGACGAGCTCGAGGAGTGCACGCGGTGCGCGCTCCGCGAGGGCCGGGAGTACGAGGAAGTCGAATGCCTGCCCTGATTCGATCGACTCCGTATCCACGTGATGCCCTTGGCCCGTACGTATGCGCCGGCGCACCCCCACCGTTCGGACGTCCCAGGGCTGGGGCGGGTTCTCCACTTCGCTCCGGAGCGCATTGGCCGCTTGAAGCACGTCAAGGATGGCGGCGAGGCCCGAGTCAAAGACGCCATCCAGCGCCAGCACAGCTGTCTTCATGTCGGAAACGATACTCATGATGTCGGATCCGACACTGGCGGGCACTGGCGGCTCGGCCTAGATTCGCGGCATGACAACGAACAGCGCTGCCACAGCCCCCCGTTCGCGCACACACACCTGGGAACCCCGCCCCGAGCCAACGCCCGACCTCCTGCGGTTGACCGGCCGGGAGATCCTGCAGGGAGCCGTCAACGGGCAGTTCCCACCCTCATCGATCATGAGCACGATGGGTTTCCGCCTCCTCGAGGTCGGTGACGGCTGTGTGGTGTTCGAGGGAGATCCCGGCGATCACCTCCTGAACCCCATGGGCACTGTGCACGGAGGCTTCCTGGCCACACTGCTCGACTCTGCTCTCGGCTCCGCAGTGATGAGCAAGCTGCCGGCTGCCACGTCGTACACGACGGTGCAGCTCGGGGTGCACATGGTTCGGCCCGTTCTCGCTGACACTCCAGCCCTGCGTTGTGAGGGCATTGCCCTGCACGTGGGTCGCAGGACGGCGACCGCCGAAGCACGCGTCACCGGAACGCACGACGGGAAGCTCTACGCCCATGGAACCACGACCTGCGCCATTGTCCGTTTCGCCTGAGCCGGTGCTGCCCCGGCCCGCCCGGGCACGGGTGCCGTGCGCGCCCGGCCGGGAGTCGGGCGCCATCCGATTCGTCCAGGTGCATCCGGTGTGAGCGGGACGGACGCCGGGAGAGGGCTCGGGAGTGCGCGCCCGAGCCGTCCGGGAAGGCCACTGCCCGAGCGGGTCCTCACCGGCCTTCGCGTCCCCCGACCCCGCCCCTGCGGCGTCCGCCGGCTTCCCCCTTGCCCCGGCTGCCCAGGGCTCCCGGCAGCGTCAGGTGCCGCCGGTCCACACCTCTGGCCCGCCGCCCTCCCACCGGATCGGCCCGTCCTCGGACAGCTGCACATCCTCCAGACCGGCCCGGCGCAGGAACTCCGACACGTCTCCGGGCGTGAACGCCCGGCCGAGGTCCGCGTCCACGCCGAGCGCGTGCACCGTGACCTTGCGCCCGCCCTGCGGCGACACGGGGTGGATCACGATCTCCGTTTGGTCCGCCATACATCCAGCGTGCGACGGACGGGGCGCTGCGGCACCCCGACACCTCGAAATCCGCCTTCTCGTTCTCCTGACGCAAAATGGGCCGAGCGGCGCCCAGGGCGGGGGGAACCGACAGATGTTGATCGACAGTGCGGCCATGGCCCCCGCCGAGCGGGCCGAGGCGATCCGCGAGGCCATTTGGGACAGCGTCGTACGGGTGGAGATCACGCATCAGCCGGACCCCCGCCTGATCCGCACCGTGGGTGCGATCAGCGCCGTCGGACCGCTGAAGGTCTGCTCGGTGCGTGCCAATGCCACCACCATCCGCCGCACCCCCTCACTCGCCCGCGACGACCTGGAACCGAGCGTGTTCGTCGGGCTGCAGGTCACCGGTAGCAGCATGGTGGTCCAGGACGGCCGGGAGGCTCTCCTGGAACCCGGCGATCTGGCGCTCTACGACACCACCCGCCCCTACACCCTGCTCAACAGGGACGGGATCCACCAGCACTTCTTCCGCATTCCGCGTGCTGAACTGGCTCTGCCGGCAGCCGTGTTGCACCGTGCCACCGCGGTCCGCCTCAGTCGTCGAGACCCGCTGGCCGACCTCACCGCCACCTGCCTACGGCGCATCGCCCGTCTCCAGGCCCACCCCGCCCCCTCCTCCGTGCACGGCATGGACGCGGCGGGCCGGCCGGGCATCGAGCTGCTGCGTGCCCTCATCACGGCCCGGCTCGGCGACCACCGGAGCGCCTCCGAACCCCTGCACGACACCCTTCACCTGCGCATTCTGGAATACGCCCGCACCCACTTGGGCGACCACGACCTGACCCCGGCACGCATCGCGGCCCATCACCACATCTCGCGTCGCTGTCTGTACAACACCCTGTCGCGGGGCGGCGTCTGCCTGGGCGACTGGATCCGGACGCAGCGCCTGGAACGCTGCCGTGACGAACTCGCGGCACCCGCCGCACGCCACCGACCGATCTCCGCCGTCGCCCGGCGCTGGGGCTTCCCGAACGCCGCCCACTTCAGCCGCATCTCAGACACGCCTACGGCCTCACCACGAGCGACTGGCGGGACCTGCACGCCGCGGCGCGGTGAGCCTGCCCCGTACGCTCAGGCGTCCCCGCCGACGGCCGGGACGGTGGGGCGCACCCGGTGGCGCCGCCACTCGCTCGGGGTGACCCCGTAGGCCGCCCGGAAGCGCCTGGTGAAGTGACTGGGGCTGATGAAGCCGCAACGGCTTGCCACGGCGGAAACGGGCAGTGCCGCGTGGCGGGGCGAAGCCAGCAATCGGCACGCGGCCTCCAATCGCTCCCCGATGAGCCACTGTTCGAGACGGATTCCCGCGCGACCGAGCACCACGTACAACTGCCGCTTGGATATGGCGTGTTCCACCGCGATGCGTTCGGGGCCGAGATCGGGATCGGCGAGGTGGCGACGCGCGTAGGCCATGATCCGGGCCACCAGGGAACTGTCCATGGCCGCTCTGGTACGCCGGTCCCGCTCGTCGTGCGCCGCCGACGTCAGGAGGGCCCGCACGAGCTCGGTGGTGGCGTTCGCAAGGGCAGCGGCTCCGGGGTCCTCCTCCAGTCGGCCCGGATCCCGCCAGAGCGCTCGCAGGTGCCCCAGGAGCAGGTCGTGCAAGGGGCTGGCCCGCAGCTGAACGGAAGCCCGCAGCACTGTGTCGACCGGCACCCCAGATACTCCATGTCCATGGTGATGGCCTGCGAGGCACCGTAACCGGACCAGCCGTAGGCGCGCGGCGCGAGCTCGTGGAACACACAGATGTCCTCCGGCCCCAGGACGAACCGCCCGCCCGCCTGCTCGGCTCGGTGGACGCCCCTGGTCTGGAGGGAGACCGAGACCACCGGACGCTCCCGGTGCCCGCGCACGTGCCGCGCCGTCCGCCGGACCTCGAAGCCCGAGCACCGCACGTCGAAGAGGTCCAGCCCGCCCACCCGCCATCCTTCGATCCGGGCGCGCATCCCCGCTTCGGGCTCTTCGTGAACGATGTCGTCCTGCAACTGCTGTTGAGCTACTTGGCGTTCGGTGCCCGCGATGTGCTGGCGGCGACGCTCATGGCCTGTTTTTCGGGACTGTGGCTGCGAGAGACTGGCTGCCGATGGACTCTTCCCGGCCGGCAACAACTGGTTGTTCGACCACGCCGAGACCGTATCCGCCGGGAACCTGGAGCGGATCGCGGCGCTGGGCGGCGGGATCAGCGTGCAGAACCGGATGCCGTTCCAGGGCACGGCCTTCGCACAGCGCTACGGGGCCGAGGCCGCCGCTCTCGCCCCGCCCGTCACCGACATGCTGCGACACGGTCTGCCCGTCGCAGCGGGCACCGACGCCACGCGCGTCTCCTCGTACAACCCGTGGGTGGCCCTGCACTGGCTGGTCACCGGTCGGACCGTCGGCGGTGCGACCCTGCGCCCGGCCGGGCAACGGGTCTCGCGCGAACAGGCCCTGGAGCTGTACACCCTCGGCGGGGCGCGGCTCACTGGCGAGGAAGAACACAAGGGCGTCCTCGGCGAAGACCGGTTCGCGGATTTCGCCGTCCTGTCCCACGACTACTTCGCCGTTCCGGCCGATGACATCCCGCACATCGAGTCCCTGCTGACCGTGGCCGGCGGCCGGATCGTGTATGCCGCCGGTGAGTACGAGGGCCTGGACGAGACCCTTCCGCCGGTCAGCCCCGAGTGGGGCCCGGTTGCACACCTCGGCGGCTACCAGGCTTCGCCGCCGCCCTCGGTGGCCGGCGCCCGCCAGGCCGATCTGCTGGCGGAGGCGGTCGCCGCCTCCGAGCAGCACCGCCGTTGGAGGGCCGCGCGCGGCTTCGCCCCGGAGGAGCCGCCCGCCTTCCTCGATCCGTGCTTCGTCCTCTGACCCGCCCGCACACCCGCCCACATACCCGGTCCCTTCCGCTTCCCACACCGTTCGCCTCCGAGAGGAACCCCTCATGTCCGACTTCAACTTCGACCTCGACGCCGTCACCGCCGCGCCCAGCCGCGATCTGCTCACCCCCGACAACGCGATGATGCTGTTCGTCGACCACCAGCCGCAGATGTTCTTCGGCGCCGCCAGCACCGACCGCGTCGCCGTCATCAACGCGACGGTGGGCCTGGCCAAGGCCGCCCGGGTCTTCGACGTACCCGTCGTACTGTCCACCGTGGCCGCCGAGTCCTTCTCCGGACCGATCCTGCCGCAGCTGCGCGAGGTCTTCCCCAAGCACGACGTCATCGACCGGACCTCGACACCGCCTCCGCCGACCGCGGACCGCGGACCGCGGACCGCGGACCGCTGCTGATCATCTCCGGCGAGAAGGACCACACCGTCCCCTGGGCCATCGCCCATGCCTCCTACAAGAAGCAGGCCCACAACGCGCACGCGGTCACGGAGATCACCGAGGTTCCCGGCCGCGGCCACTCCCTGACCATCGACCACGGCTGGCGCGAGGTCGCCGACGCCGCCCTCGCCTTCGTCCGCCGGTTCACCGACCCGACATAGCGGAGCGGCACGCGCCGGGGACCCGAGGCCCTGCTGCCGCCGCCACGGTCCGGGTCCGACCCGCCGGATCGCGTCCCGCACCGCGTCCCGGCGGGTCACCGCAGTACCGCACATCCACCGCCGCGCTCCCGCACAGGGGCCGGCACGGCCGTGCGTTCGGCGAACCCGCCGTACCCTGAAGCCCGTGCCGCGCTCCCGCCTCCACCGTGTCGCCGTCCTCGTCCTCGAGGGCGCCAAGCCGCTCGACGTCGGTATCCCCGCGCAGGTGTTCACGACGCGCGCCAGCATGCCGTACGAGGTGCGGGTGTGCGGGGCGGCGCCCGGTCTCGTGACCGGCGGCGACGGGCTCTCGTACCACGTCACGCACGGGCTCGACACGCTGGCCTGGGCCGACATCGTCTTCGTACCCGGCTACCGCTTCCCCGACCGCGAGGACCCGCCGCGGGCGGTGATCGACGCGCTGATCGCCGCCCACGAGCGGGGCGCGCGGCTCGCCGCCATCTCGACGGGTGCCTTCGCGCTCGCCGCCACGGGCCTGCTCGACGGCAAGCGGGCCACGACCCACTGGCACTACGCGCGGGCGCTGGCGGCGAAGCATCCGCACATCCGCCTCGACGAGAACGTCCTGTTCGTCGACGAGGGCAGCGTACTGACGTCGGCCGGCGCCGCCTCGGGCATCGACCTGTGCCTGCACATCCTGCGCCGCGACCTCGGGGTGGCCGCCTCGAACCACGCGGCCCGGCGCCTGGTCGCGGCCCCGTACCGCAGCGGCGGCCAGGCGCAGTACGTGCCGCGCAGCGTCCCCGAGCCGCTCGGCGAGCGGTTCGCCGCAACCCGTGAGTGGGCGCTGCACCGGCTGGGCGAGCCGCTCACCCTGGAGGCGCTCGCCCAGCACGCGGGCGTATCGCCCCGTACGTTCTCGCGGCGCTTCGCCGAGGACACCGGGTACACGCCGATGCAGTGGGTCATGCGGGCCCGCATCGACGTGGCGCGTGAGCTGCTGGAGCGCTCGGAGCGCAGTGTCGAGCAGATCGCCGACGATGTCGGCCTCGGCACCGGCGCGAATCTGCGCCTGCACTTCCACCGCATCCTGGGCACCACTCCGACGGAGTACCGGCGCACCTTCACCCAGGGCGTATAGCCCGCACCGGCCCGAGGGGGCTCGCCTCTCGGACGTGGCGAGATCCTTACGAACCATGGCGATCTCGCCGCTGTCGGGGACACGGAGCGGGGGCGAACCTGGTGGCGAACGAAAGGGACATCGCTCATGACTCGCATTGCCATCAACGGATTCGGCCGCATCGGACGCAACGTGCTGCGCGCGCTCCTGGAGCGCGAGACGGACCTCGAGGTCGTCGCCGTCAACGACCTGACGGAGCCCGCCACCCTCGCGCGGCTGCTGGCCTTCGACACCACCTCCGGCCGGCTCGGCCGCCCGGTGACCGTCGAGGGCAACGTGCTCGTCGTCGACGGCCACCGCATCACGGTGCTCGCCGAGCGGGAGCCGGAGCAGCTGCCCTGGGCCGAGCTCGGTGTCGACCTCGTCCTGGAGGCGACCGGTCGCTTCACCTCGGCCGAGGCCGCCCGTGGCCACATCAAGGCGGGTGCGCGGAAGGTACTGGTCAGCGCGCCGTCCGACGGCGCCGACGTGACGCTCGCGTTCGGTGTGAACACCGACGCCTACGACCCGGCGCTGCACACGATCGTCTCGAACGCGTCCTGCACGACCAACGCGCTGGCCCCGCTGGCCGCCGTACTGGACGACCTCGCCGGCATCGAGCACGGCTTCATGACCACAGTGCACGCCTACACGCAGGAGCAGAACCTGCAGGACGGCCCGCACCGCGACCCGCGTCGCGCCCGCGCCGCCGGCGTCAACATCGTGCCGACCTCGACCGGAGCCGCGAAGGCGATCGGCCTGGTGCTGCCGCAGCTCGACGGCAAGCTGTCGGGGGACTCGATCCGGGTGCCGGTCCCGGTGGGTTCGATCGTCGAGCTCAACACCACCGTCGCCCGCGAGGTGACGCGCGAGGAGATCCTCGAGGCGTACCGCGCCGCGGCTCAGGGGCCGCTGGCCGGCGTACTGGAGTACTCCGAGGACCCGCTGGTGTCCTCCGACATCACGGGCAACCCCGCATCGTCGATCTTCGACTCGGAGCTCACCCGCGTCGACGGCCGCCACGTCAAGGTGGTCGCCTGGTACGACAACGAGTGGGGCTTCTCGAACCGCGTGATCGACACGCTCACCCTCCTCGCCGCCGGCTGAACCGCCGGTTGAACCTCCGGTTGAACCTCGGGCCGATCCGCGAGTCGACCCGCGAGTCGATCCGCGAGTCGATCCGCGAGTCGATCCGCGAGTCGATGTGCGGGCGGCCCCGGGCCGGGCGGTTCAGAGGTTGTCCCAGATCCTGTGCCAGAAGTTGGCGCGCACGTCGCTGATCCAGTGGCGGGTGTTGCAGTGCAGCTTGCGCACCACCGGGAAGGGCTGCGGTACGGGACGCCCGCACCACTGGCACGGCTTCGTGCGCCGTGCGGGCCGGCCCGGCGCCTGCGCGCGGTTGGTCTCGGTCATGGTCACAGTGAACCGACCGGCCGCGCGCGGCGCCTCGGCGTACGTACTCGGCCCGCCCGGGCTTCCGTACTCATGCTGCGCGCTCAGCGCATGCGGGGCAGGCGGAGGCTGAGCAGAACGGTCAGCGCGATGAGGCCGAGCTGTACGAGCAGGGTGGTGGACACGGCCTCGCGCACACCCGCCGTCGGGACCAGTGCGAGGAAGAGACTTCCCAGCGTGGCGACGCCGATCGCCACGGCGGACTGCTGGGCGGTGATCATGACACCGCCGCCCGCCCCCGCCCGGTCGGCGGGCACGTCCGAGAGCATCAGGCGCATCAGCACGGGCATTTGGAAGCCCTGGCCCAGTCCTGCCAGGGCAACGCCCGGAGTGAGCGCGGCCGGGCCGAGGTCCGGCCAGCCCTGGCGGAGGGTGACCAGCAGGAGAGCGATCCCGGCCGCCTGGATGACACCGCCGGCGGTGACGATCCGGCTGCCGAAGCGGGTGATCAGGCGCGGCCCGGCGAGCGCGGCCCCGAAGAAGGCCACCGCCATCGGCGCCAGCGCCAGTCCGGCCTGCACCGGGCCCATGCCCAGGCCCTGTTGGAGGGTCACGGCGAGGACGAACATGAAGCCGCCGAACCCGATCGAGAACGGCAGCAGCAGCATCAGGCCGCGCCGCAGCGACTCCAGCCTCAGCAGGCTCGGCGGCACCAGCGGGATACGGCCGAGGCGGTCGGCCCGGCGCTCGGTGAAGTAGAACGCGGCGGCCGCGACCGGGAACACCCCGAGCGAGATCCAGGTCCACAGCGGCCAGCCCGCGGCCCGCCCCTCGGTCAGCGGCAGCAGCAGCGAAACCAGGGACAGCGCGAGCAGCAGGGTGCCCGGCACGTCCACGGCGGCGGGCCGGCCCGCGCGGGTGTCCGGGACCGAGCGCACGGCCAGGACCAGTCCCAGGATCACCACCGGTACGTTGACCAGGAACACCGCGCGCCACCCGGTGCCACCGAGGTCCGCGGCGACCAGGACGCCGCCCAGGATCTGCCCGGCGACCATGGACAGGCCGCCGGTGGCTCCGTACAGGCTCATGGCCCGGGCCCGGCGCGGGCCCTCGGTGGTGGCCTGGATGGTGGCGAGCACCTGCGGCAGCATGAGCGCGGAGGCCGCGCCCTGCGCCACGCGGGCGGCGACCAGGGTCCAGGCGTTCGGGGCGAGGCCGCAGGCGAGCGAGGTGACGCCGAAGGCGGCCATGCCGACGAGGAAGAGCCGGCGCCGGCCGAGGCTGTCGCCGACACGCCCGCCGAGGACCAGCAGGACGGCGTACGCGACGCCGTAGCCGCCGATGACCAGTTCCAGGAGGGCCGGGCCGGCCGAGAGGTCGTGCTCGATGGAGGGCAGCGCGACGTTGACGATGAAGAAGTCGATCAGGGGCAGGGCCGCGCCCAGGAGCACGGTGAACAGGCCCAGGCCGCCCAGGTGGGGCGCCGCGGCGGTGTGTGCGGGGGTGCTGCGTGCAGGGGTGGAGCGCGCAGGAGTGCTGCGTACAGGCGTGTCGCCTACAGGAGTTTGGGTCACCCTCCGACAGTCGTGCACCTGCCTGGCGGGTACCAGAGTGCGCTTATCCGGGTACCAGGACTACCTGGCAACAGGATGAGCGGTGCGGCAGGCTGGAGGCATGACCACTGTGGCTCCTGGAAGCGACGTCCGCCGGCACGAACTGGCCGAGTTCCTGCGCACCCGCCGTGAGCGGATCACCCCCGAGCAGGTCGGACTCGTACGCGGACCGCGCCGGCGTACGCCGGGGCTGCGCCGCGAGGAGGTCGCGCACCTGTCGTCGGTGGGCGTGACCTGGTACACGTGGCTGGAGCAGGCGCGCGACATCCAGGTGTCGGCGCAGGTGCTGGACTCGGTCGCGCGGGCGCTGCTGCTCGACGTGAGCGAGCGCGAGCACCTGTTCGCGCTGGCCGGGAGCCTGGACCCGGCGCCGCCCGCGGCCTGCCCCAGTGTGACGCCGGCGGTGCGGGCGTTGCTCGACCAGTTGGGCCCCATCCCGGCGTGCGTCCAGAACAGCCGCTACGACGCCGTGGCGTACAACGCCACGTACGGTCGGCTGCTCTGCGATCTGGACAGCAGGCCGCCGGAGGACCGCAACTGCATGTGGCTCGCCTTCACGGATCCCGAATGGCGGGAGGCGGTGGTCGATCTGCCGAGTACGCACCGGATCATGGCGGCGAGGTTCCGGGCGGCGATGGCCGAGCACCTGGCGGAGCCGGCGTGGACGACGCTGCTGGCCCGGCTGGAGGGGGCGTCGGCGGAGTTCCGGGAGGTGTGGGCGCGGCACGAGGTGGTCGGGGGGCAGGTCTCGAAGGCGAAGTACATCCGCAACGCGCACGTGGGCATGCTGCACGTGGAGCACACCAACCTGTGGCTCGGCCCGAGGACCGGGCCGAGGCTCGTGACGTACGTGCCGCTGGACGAGGAGACGCGGGAACGGCTGGAGGCGCTGGCGGAACTGGCCGGCGCCAGGGTTCCCGTGTCGGTCTGACGCTCTGACGAATCGGCCGCGGTCGTCATCACCCCAGGAGTGCCGAGGCGAACCACACGGCCACCAGCGGCAGCATCGTGGCCACCGCGCCGAGCACGACCCCGGTCCGCGCCCGGCGGCGGGCCGTTCCCCCGTCGTCCTGCGGGCCCCGCAGGTGCCGCAGGTCGAGCAGACCGAGGACGACCGCGAGGATCGCCACGGGGAGAACGAAGTAGACGGGCCCGAAGCGGAGCCACGCCGGGAGTCCCTCGGGCAGGAAGGGGCAGCCGATCATCGCGACGGTTGCGGCGCCCGTAACGAGAGGCACCCAGCCGCTCGGCCGCGGGCCCGTCTCCGGTGCTCGCTGCTGGCTCTCTTCCGTCTCCTGCTTCACAAAGCTCATGGCCCGCAGGCTAGTCGGGCGGGGAGCGGCTGCGCCTGGGCGCAGGTACTCAGATCTCCGTGAGCAGCAGTACCGGGGCCCGGCAAGATCCGGAAGAGACGGCCTAGGCGAAGGGGCCTTCCGTCATGAAGCGGCGCAGGTGGCGGGCGAACGCCTCGGCCTCGCCGGGGGGCCACGAGGCCAGGCTCGCGGTGATGCGGGCGGCCAGGCGCGCACGCAGCTCCGTCACGACGAGCTGTCCCCCGTCGGTCAGTACGAGGAGGTGGGCGCGCCGGTCGGTGGGGTCCGGTTCGCGGCGGATGAGGCCGGCGGCCTCCAGCCGGGAGGCCCGACGGGTGACGCCCGAGCGGTCGACCCCGGCGATCTGAGCCAGGTCGGCCGCACTGCGCGGGCCGGTCCGGGCCAGGGCGCTGAGCACGGGGTACGTCAGTTCGTCCACCGCCTCCCCCATGCCCTCCGTGAGCTGCTGGTGCAGGTGCGTGCGGGTGGTGCGCTTGAGCAGGATGCCCAGCGCGTCTGCGATCTCATGCCCGATCTCGTTGTCCACGAGAAGAGAATAGCGTGCGCAGCGCACGCATCGGTGTTACGGTGACGAAAGAGCGTGCGCAGCGCACGCATTGCGAAACGCATCCCCTCCCGCATCGAAAGGCAGCCCCATGACCCGCACCGGTATCTCCGCCGCCCTCACCGACCTGCTCCTGAGCCGCGACCTCACCGTCGAGGAGGCCGCCGACCGGCACTTCGCGCCGGAGTACCGCCAGCGCACGGACGGGGAATGGGCCGACCGGGCGGGCTTCATCGAGCACATCACCCACCTGCGCGGCGTCGTCGACCACGGCAGCGTCCAGGTGCACGAAGAGCTCTACGACGGCAGCAAGTACGCCGACCGGCACACCGTCCACATCACGAAGACGGACGCTTCGACGGTGAGCATGGAGGTCTACCTGTTCGGCGAGTTCGCCGCCGACGGCCGCTTCAGCCGTATCGAGGAGACCACCTTGATGCTCCGGGGCTCCGCCGCCGACCGCGACCTCGGCAGCGCCCGCTAGGGCGTGTCCGGCCGTTCACGGGACCACCTCGTGTGGCGTTTCGGATGTGGACATGCCTCCTCGTACGGCTCACTCCGAGCTGCGGCCCGGACCCGGACCACCGGATGCTGGACGGGATCCCTGATGTGCCCGCGAGTGACCGAGGAGCCACGTTGACATCTCTGGCCCGGATTCCACTGGAGGGCGGGGGCTCCGTACTGGTGGAGTCGACAGACGGCCTCGAGGGACCGGTGAAAGCCGGTCGCATCGGGGACGTCATCCGTGAGGTACCGCAGACCTTGCAGGAAGCCCTGGAGTCGGTCACCCAGGTCGCGCAGGCAGCCCTCGAGCAGCTGCGCAAGGCCCGACCCGACCAGATCACCGTGGAGTTCGGCGTGGAACTCGCCGTCGAGGCCGGCGCGGTGATCACCAAGAGCAAGGCGAACTGTCATCTGCAGGTGTCCGTGTCCTGGACGAACGACGATGGCTAGCACCAGGAATGAAGCGCACCCGTACTGGACGGACGTCCTGGCGAGCACCCCCGAAGAGAAGGCGACCCTCCAGGCTCCGATCACGTCCTGGCGGGCGGTCAGGGGCGGAAGCGCAGGGGGTGGTCCGGGGGGACCTCCACCACGGCGATGTGGACGCCGTCGGGGTCGGCGATCCACATTTCGATCAGGCCCCACGGTTCGCGGCGGGGAGGGCGCAGGACCTCCGCGTCCCGGCTGCGCAGGTCCTCGTACGCCGCGTGGACGTCCGCGACCTGGAGCCACAGCCGCAGCCCCGGTGCGGGCGGCTCGTCGGCACGCCCCGACACCTCGAGGAAGCCGCCGCCGAGGAAGTAGACCGTGCCGCGCTCGGGGCCCATGCCGAACTCGCGGTAGACCGCCAGCCCCAGGGTGTCGCCGTAGAAGGCGCGCGAGCGTTCGGGATCCGTCGGTCGCAGCAGCATCCTGCTGCCCAGTACGTGCACCATGGCTCCACCTTCCCTCACACGGAGTCCTGCCGGGACCGCTTCAGCGGCTTCCAGCTCCCGCGCCGGGTGCGGGCGTGCCGGTCGAGTTCCTCCAGCAGGCGCTGGGAGCGTTTGTCCACGCCCAGCTCGTCGAGCACCCGGTCGATCTCGGTGAGCAGCGCGCCGCGCAGCTGCCAGTGCTCCGGATCCTCGCGGGCGGAGGCGAGCAGCAGTTCCGCGAGCCGGTCGCGGTACGTCCGGGCAATGGCGAGTTCCCCCGTCAGGCGGGCCTCCGCCTCCTCCGCGTTGGCGCTGACCTGCGCGGTGATCAACTGGGCGAAGCTCTCCACCGCGATGGCCGTGTGGCGCCGCACCTGCCGCAGCGCGGCCGCCGTCGCCGGGTCGAACAGCGGGCCGTCGGGGCGGGCCTTGGCCAGGTCGGTCAGGGTCCGGGAGGCGACGCGGAGCACCACCGCGCAGATCTCCAGCGTGTCCAGGCCGGTGCGCAGGACCAGCCGGAAGAGCAGCCCCTCCTTGACGCGCGGGTTGAGCCGGAGGCTGTCCTCGGCCTGCCGGAGGGCGGCGTCGACCTGCGCGATGTCGTTGTCGAGGCGGCGTGCCTCGTGCAGCCGGGCCGCGGCCTGCTCGACCCGCGCCGGGCCGGCGGGGTCCTCGCCGAGGTGGTCGAGCAGCCGGCTCATGCGCTGGGCGAGGTCGGTGATGGCGGCGCCCGCGGGGCCGACCCACAGCGGGGGTGCCAGGAGCAGGTTGACCAGCAGTCCGACCACCGCGCCGATGATCGTCTCCAGGACCCGGTCCCAGGCGGTGTCCGTGACCTGGGTGACGCCGAGGACGAGCATGGCGCTGATCGCGACCTCGGGGACGAACTCGTCCACGCGCACCAGGTGGCCCACGACCAGGGAGGCGAGGATCAACAGGCCGAGGCTCCACCAGGTCAGACCCACCAGGGCGCTGAAGCCGATCGCGATCAGCACGCCGACGACCACCGAGTTCACCCGGCGGATGCTGGTGGTCAGCGTGGAGTACAGGGTGACCTGGACGACGAGCAGGGCCGTCAGCGGGGCGGTCAGTGGATTCGGCTCGCTGCTCAGGCGGAGCGCGACGACGTAGCTGATCACGGCCGCCGCGGTGGAACGCAGGGCCTGGACGGCGACCGGCTCGCGGCGACGGCGTACGAAACGGGTGGCGAGACTACTGATCGTTTCCGTCATGCGGGGCGCCTTCCCGCTGCTGGGCCGGATGACGCATGGCGTGGCCGACGGGGTCCGAGGGCTTCAGGATGGGTCGTGAGAGGAGGGTGACCGGGCCGTTCGCGGGTAGGCGGACGGTGTCCGGATCCGGTGTCCATCAGATCTGCGAGGGAGCGGCAGCCATGAGCGGTATGGAGAGCAAGCGTCAGAAGCCGGGTAAGGGTCGTGAGGAGCAGGTGCAGGAGCACCCCGGTCCGGACCCGGTCCACCCGGAGGCCAGCAAGCGCGTCAGCGGCAAGACTCCGGAGGAACTGAGGCGGCTGCAGGAGCGGAAGATGACCCGAACGGGCGACGACGACGCGGAGTAACGGCGTCCGGTCGTAGGTCGAACGGGCAGGGACCGTCGGCGGGGCTCTATTGGCCCTCGTCGTAGGTCCCTGCCTCGATTTCCAGGGCGAGCTGCTGGAGGACGCCGATCGAGGAGATGTCCGTCCGCCCGCTGTCGTGCACCATCGCGAGGCTGGTGAACGCCAGGCTGAAGCCGGAGACCATGGTGTGCAGGGCCGGACCGAGCGCTTCCGCGACCAGCGCCGCCACTTGCTGCGGAGACGCGTCGGCCGGGACGCGGATCGACGGCAGCATCTCGTTCAGGAGCAGAGTGGCCACGCCCGCCGTCGGCTCGGGGAGCTCGGCTTCGTCCGCGTCCTCCCCGGCTTCGGCGGCCCGGCGGATGTCCTGGGCGTCGGTGAGGATGCCGACGACCCGCTTGAGTACCTCTGCGCGTTCCATCTGCGGAGCGTAGCCCCGCGCCCCGGACCCGGGCGACAAAAACGAAAGGGCAAGGAGGTAACCACTCCTTGCCACTCTCAACATATAGCGCACCGGGGGCCTTGCGGCAAGGCCCCTGCAGTCCTGCACAATCTCCGTTCGAAGCCGGAACCTGACGAAATCAGGGTTTCGCGGAGTATGGGGGACCTTGTTGATCGACGTGATGATTGTCGGCGGCGGACCGACCGGGCTGATGCTGGCCGCCGAGTTGAGGTTGCACGGTGTGCGGACCGTCGTACTGGAGAAGGAGGCGGAGCCGGCCCGGTACGTCCGCGCGCTCGGCCTGCACGTGCGCAGCATCGAGGTGATGGCCCAGCGCGGCCTGCTGGAACGATTCCTCGCGCACGGCAAGCAGTTCTAGGTGGGCGGCTTCTTCGCCGGCCTCGGCACCTCGTGGCCCGACGGGCTCGACACCGCCCACTCGTACGTCCTCGGCATCCCGCAGCCCGTCACCGATCGCCTGCTGGCCGAGCACGCCACCGAGCTCGGCGCCGAGATCCGGCGCGGCTGCCGACTCGTCGGGCTGAGCCAGGACGAGGAGGGGGTGACCGCCGTGCTGGCCGACGGTACGCAGCTGCGCTCGCGCCATCTCGTCGGCTGCGACGGCGGCCGCAGTACCGTGCGCAGGCTGCTCGGCGTCGGCTTCCCCGGCGAGCCGTCCCGGGTCGAGACCCTGCTGGGCGAGATGGAGCTGGCGGCGGAGCCGCAGACGCTGGCCGCCGTGATGGCCGAGGTGCGCACGACGCAGAAGCGGTTCGGCGCGGCGCCCTTCGGGGACGGGGTGTACCGCGTCGTCGTGCCCGCCGAGGGGGTGGCGGAGGACCGCGCGGTCCCGCCGACCTTCGAGGAGTTCAAGGAGCGACTGCGGGCCGTCGCCGGCACCGACTTCGGCGTGCACTCACCGCGCTGGCTGTCGCGGTTCGGTGACGCCACCCGGCAGGCCGAGCGCTACCGGGTCGGCCGGGTGCTACTGGCGGGCGACGCGGCGCACATCCATCCGCCGACCGGCGGGCAGGGCCTCAACCTCGGCATCCAGGACGCCTTCAACCTCGGCTGGAAGCTGGCGGCCGAGGTACGGGGCTGGGCTCCGGAGGGACTGCTGGACAGCTACGAGGCCGAACGGCACGCGGTGGCGGCCGACGTGCTGGACAACACCCGCGCGCAGATGGAGCTGATGTCCACGGAGCCCGGCGCCCGGGCGGTGCGCCGGCTGCTGTCCGAGCTGATGGAGTTCGAGAACGTGAACCGGTACCTGATCGAGAAGATCACCGCCATCGGGGTGCGCTACGACTTCGGCGAGGGCCACCCACTGCTCGGCCGGCGGATGCGGGACATCGCGCTCGAGAAGGGTCGCCTCTACGAGCTGATGCACGGCGGCCGCGGGCTGCTGCTGGACGGGACCGGCCGGCTCTCGGTGGCGGGCTGGGCGGACCGCGTCGACCACGTCGTCGACGTCGTCGACGTCAGCGAGAGGCCGGCAGAACCGGAGGAACTGAACGTGCCCGCGGTACTGCTGCGGCCCGACGGGCACGTGGTGTGGGTCGGTGATGACCAGCAGGATCTGCTCGACCGGCTGGCCGAGTGGTTCGGCTCGCCCACAGCTTGAGCGGGCCCGAGAACCCCGCGCAGAATCTGCATAGACCGCTTCCGCTTCCTCACCGTTCGGTAACTCTTGGTCAGGCACACATGCCGCATGGGCTGTTCTGTACCGTTTTGACGCCCATGACTGCCGCTAGGTTCTGATCCACACCGGCGACTTCCAGCCATCGCGTGGGGATTTTCTCCTTGGGGAAGCAGTGAAGCAGTGAACGTTCGAAAGAGCCCGGGCACCCGTCGGCAGGGCCGCCGGCCGCGGCCGGTGCGGCGGTTGCCCCTCGGCTGGTCCGCCACCCTTGCCTTCGACCTGCTGGCCACCCTCCTGACCTCCCTCGGCCTGTGCGCCGTCGGCCTCCTGCTGCCCGGGATCACGGAGGACTACGGACCCACCACCGTGCCCACGTCGAAGAAGGCGCTCGCCGTCCTGGCGACCGCCCTCGCACTGATCTCGTCCCTGGCCGTGACGGCGACCCTGCTCGCACGGGCCAGGACCGATCGCTCCCGCCGGCGCGCCCTGCGGCTCTCGGCCTGCCGCCTCGCGCTCCTGGTGCTCGCCGCGGCCGCCTTCGTCGCGGTCGGCGTCTTCGAGATCGAGCTCGTCTGACCGCCTTACGCGCCGTCAGCCCGGGCCGCCCCGAAGGGAATCGCGGGCGGAGGTGTAGCCGGGACACCCCGGGGCAGGCGCGCCGTGACGGACACGGATCGATGAAGGGAGCTGTTCCCCCATGTCAGAGAACGTCTGGGCCTACCGCCTCACCATTGGCCGCCTCGCGGATGTGGACCTGTCCGGCTACAAGGTGGAGGCGACCGACGGCACCATCGGAAAGGTCGACAAGCACTCCGACGAGGTCGGATCCGCCTACCTGGTCGTGGACACCGGCCCATGGATCTTCGGCAAGGAGGTCCTCCTCCCGGCGGGCACCGTCACCGGTATCGATGTGGAGCAGGAGAGCATCCAGGTCGGACTGACCAAGGAACAGATCAAGAACGCCCCCGAGTTCGTTCGGGACGTGCACCTGCAGGACGCCGACTACCGCGAGGCACTCGGCGGCTACTACGGGTTCTTCCCGCCCCGCTGGCTGTGAGACTCGGCCGCAGCGCACGCCTTGCCACCCGGGGCGCCGGGCCACGGCATCGGCCCGGCGCCCCGGGGGTGGCCGGTCCGCCGAGCCCGGCAGTCAATAATCGGTGCGAAATCGCGCAGTATTGATGCAACTATGGTGCACCTCTTCATCGACAGGAAGGGCTTCGCCATGGAACAGCTTCCCCCTCACCCCGACAGCGAGCGGTACTCCGTCACCCTGTGCCCTCCGGCCGTCACCATCGTCTCCGAGCTGACCGCCGCGACCGGCGTCAGCAAGTCCGACGTGATCAACCGGGCGGTGCTCCTGCTCGGGTTCATCGAGCGCGAACGCGCCAAGGGCAACGACCTGATGGTCCGCGACGCGTCCGGCGCCCTGGAACGCATCCACATCATCTGAACACCACCCCCTGCGCCGTGCGCCCGGAGCGGCCCATACTGGGCGCATGGCAAGGGCGACGACGACCGTCCGGCGGATCAGACGCCACGCCGGAGAAGTGGTCTTCCTGCGCGTGGCCGGGCCCGACGGGCCCGAGAACAGGGCGCGGATCCACACGACCCCGGGACCTCGCTGGTTCGCCCCGCAGCGGCCGATCCGGCGGGTGCACGGGGACGCCTCGATGTTCATCGGGGGACTCGCCGCCCTGCTGCTCCAGTCCCTGCACCCCCTCGCGATGGCCGCAGTGGCCGCCCACTCGGGCTACCGGGGCGACCCGTGGGGCCGACTGCACCGGACCAGCACCTTCCTGGCCGTCACCACCTTCGGCACCAGCGCCGATGCCGAGGCAGCCGTGGCCCGCGTGCGCGAGGTGCACGGCCGCATCCGGGGCCGGACGGCCGACGGCGTGCCGTACCGGGCCGACGATCCGGAGCTGCTGACCTGGGTGCACATCGCCGAGGCGGACTGCTTCCTGCGGGCCCACCAGCGCTACGGCAGGCGCCCGTTGGACTCCGCGGGCTGCGACGCCTACCTCGCCGACACGGCGCGCGTCGCCCGCGCGCTGGGCGCGGAGCAGCCACCGGAGAGCGTGCAAGAACTGTCCCTGCTGATGGCGCGGTACCGGCCCGGCCTGCGGCCGACGGCGGCCTCCCGTGACACCGCCCGGTTCCTGCTGACCGATCCCCCGCTGCCGGGGGCCGCCCGGTGGCCGTACGCACTGCTCGCGGCGGCAGCGGTGGATCTGCTGCCGCCCTGGGCGAGGGCGGCCGTGGCCGCCGACGCCTCGGTCGCCGCCCGGATTCCTCCTGTTGCCGCGCGCGCCGGTGGCCACGCCGTGACGCGGGCGATCCGCTGGGCACTGCCGCCGTCTCCCCCGCTTCCGCCTCCGTCGGGCTGAGGCCGGTGCCGGCCTCAGCCGGTCAGTACTCCTCGTCGGGGTATCCCCAGCGGATCTCCGGCCGGGCGCCCTCCGCCACTTCGGCGACCGTCGCCGCGAAGACCCCCTCGAAGTGCGGTTGCCACAGGTAGAAGCGGGAGATGCCGAGCGGGAAGTCGGAGTCCCCGGAGACGAAGTAGGCTCCGTCGTCGTCCACGGCCACCCCGATGGTGACCTGGTTGGCTATGTCCTCCTCGTCCATCAACTGCTGCAGGGCGCGCACGATTTCCCAGGCCTGCGATTCTCCGGTGACCCCGGTGACGGTGAATGCAAGATCGATGTTCACTGACATGCCGGAAGGATAAACGGGGCCACCGACAGCACCGGAGGCCCGGGGACCTCCGCCGAACTCCTCAGAGTTGTTCCCCACCTATCGCGGGGTGGACTGCCGGGCCGGGCTTCGGCTGCGGCTGCGGCTTCGGCTTCGGCTTCGGCTTCGGCGGCCGGGCTACGGCCGGGTGGCGGTCACGAGGTAGTAGTCCAGGATCCGCTGCTCCCACGCGGCCAGGAAGTTCCGGGGCCAGGTGCCCGGCTCCCACAGGCGGGCGAGCCAGCGGTCCCAGCCGGGCCACACCTGCGGGCCGATCGAGGCGACCCGGACGTCGGCGAAACCGGCTTCGGCCAGGGCGTCGGCGAGCCTGGACACCGGCCGGGCGATGTCCAGGCCGCTCGCGAACGAGTCGAGCAGCCCGGCGAGCCGCTGCCCGGGCTCCGGTACACCGCCGACGCTGAAGAAGCTGGTGACCGCGACCCGGCCGCCGGGTCGCAGGACCCGCGCCGCCTCCCGGGCGAAGGCGGACAGGTCAGGGAAGTGCTGGGCCGCCTCGACGCTGTAGAGGCAGTCGAACTCCGCGTCGCCGAGAGGCAGATCCTCCGCTGCTCCGAGCACGAAGCGCAGCCGGTGCGGCTCCGCCGCGAGGAGCGGTGAGTTCGCCTCGCGGGCCCGCTGGAGCTGCTGGGGGTGGATGTCGACGCCGGTGACGGCCGCGGGACCGTACTCCTCCAGCGCGAGGGCGCACCCGAGGCCGAGACCGCACCCGACCTCGACGGCCCGGCCGCCCCCGGGGGCCGCCGCATCGAGGACGTGCCGGTAGAGGTCCTGTTCGCTACGGATCCGGTCGCCCTGCGACAGGGGCCCTTCGAGATCGACCGCCTTCCAGTAGCCGAAGTTGATGAACCCTCCGGCGAACACCGGAACGGCGCTGAGATCGGCCGGCCCGTACGTCTCCCACACCTCGGGCCGTACGACCGGAGCCGGCCGCGACGGCCGCGACGGCCGCTCCGCAGGGTCACCCGACGACACCACCCCACCGCCTCCCCGTGACGGGGGCGTTCTGCCCCGAAGCACCCAGTGTGGCCGGTGGACCCCCGGTCGCGACAGAGGGCCCGCCTCCACCCGGTCGCGAACATGGATACGAGCCATCCCCCTGAGGGACTATTCGCTGTTTGCCGAAATCATGGGGCATCCTGGATCTATGAACGAGATGCGTCCCGGGCCCGAGTCACCCTCGTGCGGACCGGCCCCCGCAGCCCTCCTAGCCGCCTTCGCCGCCGCCCTGGCCGACGAGACGCGGGCTGCGATCTGCATGACGCTGCTGGAGGGGCGCGCCTGGACCGCGGGCGAACTGGCCCGGATCACCTCGGTGGCACCCTCCACCATCAGCGGCCATCTGACCCGACTGCTCGACGCGGGCATCTGCGTGACCGAGCGGCAGGGCCGCCACAGTTACGTGCGCATCGCCGACGGCGCGACCGCGCGGCTGCTCGATGATCTTGCCTCGCACGCGATTCCGGACCGGGACGCCGCACACGCCGTCCCCGTGGTCGCCGCACCGGATCCGCTGGCCCGCGCCCGTACCTGCTACGACCACTTCGCCGGGCGGCTGGGCATGGCGGTGACCGACGCGATGGAGCGCCGCGGACTGCTGCGCACGGAGGACGTGTTCGAACTGACGGAGGCCGGCCGGGACTGGTGCGCCGAGGCCGGCATCGGCCTCGGCGGCGAGGGGCGCAGGCGGCTGGCCAGTTCCTGCCTGGACTGGACCGAGCGGCGCCGCCACCTGGGCGGGCTCGCCGGGGCGCGCCTGTGCGCCCGGGCGTTGGAGGAGCAGTGGGTCGTGCGCCCGACGGGCGGCGGCCGGGCGCTGGAGGTGACCGATGCCGGGGAGCGGGCCTTCGGCGAGCTGCTGGGACTCACTGCGGACGCGTGGAGCTGAGCCGCGGCGCCGAGACGCGCAGCGCAGCCGTGGAGCCGGGCCGTGGAGCCCGGCCGTCGAGCCCTGAGGGAGCGGCCCGGCTGCCATCCGGCTGATAATTCGGTCGACACCGAAATGTTGCGGCCTTAGGGTGGGTGGCATGACGTTCCGCTCGAGTCCGATCCCGCCCGGCGTCCTCACGGTCGGCGCCGTCACCTTCACGGTGTTCGCCTGGGCCTCCGCCTTCGTCTCCATCCGCAGTGCGGGAGCCGCGTACTCCCCCGGCGCCCTGGCCCTCGGCCGGTTGCTGGCCGCCTCGCTGGTCCTCGTCGTCCTGGTGCTGGTCCGCCGCCAGGGGCTGCCGCCCCGCGAGGCCCGGCGAGGGATCCTGGTGTCCGGCGTGGTGTGGTTCTGCGGCTACACGATCGCGCTGAACTGGGGTGAACGGCTGGTGGACGCGGGCACGGCGTCGCTGCTCGTGAACACCGGGCCCATCCTGATGGCGCTCCTCGCGGCCCGTCTCCTCGGCGAGGCGCTGCCCCCACGGCTTCTCGTGGGCATGGCCGTCTCCTTCGCCGGAGCGGTGGTCGTGGGCCTGTCCATGTCGTCCGGGGACGGCGGCTCCACCTCTCTGCTCGGGGTCGTGCTCTGCCTGCTCGCGGCGGTGGCCTACGCGACGGGTGTCATCGCCCAGAAGCCGGCGCTCTCCTACGGCACGCCCCTGCAGGTCACCGCCTACGCCTGCCTCACGGGAACCGTGGCCTGCCTGCCCTTCACGGGTCAGCTGCTCGCGGAACTGCCCGACGCACCGGTGTCCGCGACGCTGAACATGATCTACCTGGGCGTGGTGCCGACCGCCCTCGCCTTCACCACGTGGACCTACGCCCTGGCGCGCATGCCCGCCGGCAAGCTCGGCGCGACCACGTACGCCGTCCCCGCCATCGTCGTGCTGCTCAGCTGGGCCCTCCTCGGCGAGGTACCCGCCTGGCTGACCCTCCTCGGCGGGGTGCTCTGCCTGGCCGGGGTGGCGGTCTCCCGGTACGCGCCGCGCTCCCCGCGCACTCCCGCCGAGGACAGCCCCCTCGGCGCGGGCCGTACCTGATCGCTCCCCTCCCGCCACTCCCCCGAAAGGCAAGCAACCCATGAGGATCCTCACGGTCGGCGCCGGCGCCGTCGGCGGCTTCTTCGGCGCCCGGCTCGCGAACGCGGGCCAGGACGTCTCCTTTTTGGTCCGGCCGACCCGCGCGAAGGCCCTCGAAGCGCGCGGCCTGCGCGTGGCGGGGCAGGGAGAGCAGCTCCACCTCACACCGCGCCTGGTGACGGCAGGCGCGGTGGACGGACCGTACGACCTGGTCCTGCTCTCCGTGAAGTCGACCGCCCTGCACACGGCCCTGGCGGACATCGAACCCGCCGTCGGCCCGGACACCGCCGTCGTGCCGCTGCTCAATGGCGTGGCCCACCTCGACGCGCTCGTCGCGCGCCTCGGGGCCGACGCGGTCCTCGGTGGTGTCGCGAAGGTGGTCACCACCCTCGACGCGGACGGCGACATCCTCCGCATGGCGCCGCCCGCGGTGATCCTGACCGGTGAGCTCGACGCCCGTCCGTCGGCCCGCGTGGACTCGATCCGTACCGTCCTGGCCGAGGCGGGCATCGACTCGCCGGCGACCGAGGACATCGTCGCCGCCATGTGGCACAAGTGGGCCTTCATCTCCACCCTCGTCGCCCTGACCTGCCTGATGCGCGGCACGGTCGGAGAGGTGAACGCCGTTGCCGGCGGGCCCGATCTGGCGGCGGCCCTGATCGCCGAGACGACCGCGGTGGCGGAGGCCGCGGGACATCCGTTGACCGCCGCCGAGCTCGACTTCACCACCTCGACCGTCATCGCCCCCGGCTCACAGCTCACTCCATCCCTGTACCGCGACCTCGTCGCGGGAGCGCCGACGGAGGCCGACCACGTCCTGACCGACCTCACGGTCCGCGCCCGCGCGCTGGGCGTGGCCACTCCCCTGCTGGACCTCGCCGCCCTGCAGCTGCGTGTGCACGAGCACCGGCTCGCCGCGGCAGGCGCCTGAGGCCGTGGCCGCGCGGAGGCGCCGTACGCCTCACCCGGATGCCCGGTCCACCGGGCATCCGGGCCGGGGCGCCTCTTGACTGGGAGTCCGGAGGTTCCGAACACCCGTGGAGGCATGGTGACGGCGCTCGCGTGGATGCGTGGTGCGGCAGGTGCGGTGGCGCTCTCGCTGGTGGCGCTCGGCGCCGCGGGCTGCTCGGACGGCGAAGGCACCCCGTCAGAGGCCGTGTCGAGCGCCGCGTCGGCGGTGAAGTCGGCGGGCGAGGCGGTCTCCTCGGCCGCGGCCGAGGCCAAGCGGGCCGCCGAGTCGGCGGCTGCGGTCGCGCAGGGCAAGCTCGCCGAGGTGAAGGACGGGGTCGACGCCAAGGGCCAGGTGACCCTGGGCCCGGTGGCTACCGGCGCGGACGGGTACACGACGGTGCCCGTGACCGTACAGAACACCGACGACGCGACGAAGTCCTTCGCAGTGCAGGTCGAGTTCAAGGACGAGTCGGGCCATCTCATCGACACGGCGGTGGTCACGATCACGGACGTCGCCGGAAAGGGCACCGGCCAGGGCACGGCCCGCAGCACGCACAAGCTCTCCGGCACGGTGACGGCCGGGACCGGCACCGCCCTGCGCTACTGAATCCTCTCCGCGCCGGCCCGGCCGCGGGCACCGTCACGCGCGTCGGCGGTGTAGGTGGGGTATACGTCCTGCGGGGCTTGCCCGATGCCTGCGAAGGGAGCGGTTGCCGTGGAACGAACCACCTGTTGTGTGGTGGGAGGAGGGCCCGCGGGGATGGTGCTGGCCCTGTTGCTGGCCCGGGCCGGGGTCGAGGTGACCGTGCTGGAGAAGCACGGCGACTTCCTGCGCGACTTCCGCGGCGACACCGTGCACCCGTCCACCCTGTCGCTGCTGGACTCGATCGGCCTGGCCGACCGGTTCGCCCGGCTGCCGCAGCGACGGGTCACCTCGGTACAGCTGCCCATCGGGCCCGACCGGTCCCTCGTCACCGTCGGGAACATCGGGGCGCTGCACGGGAAGTACAACTACATCGCGATGGTGCCGCAGTGGGACCTGCTCGACCTGCTCGCCGACGAAGCACGCCGGGAGCCCTCCTTCCGGCTGCGGATGAACACCGGGGCCACGTCCTTCCTCGTCGAGAACGGCAGGGTCACGGGCGTGCGCTACCGCACGGCCGACGGTGACACCGGCGAGCTCAGGGCCTCGCTGACCGTGGCCTGCGACGGACGCGGCTCGCTGGCCCGGGCCCTTCCCGAGCTCGGGCTGGAGGAATTCCCGTGTCCCATGGACGCCTGGTGGTTCCGGGTACCGCGCCGGGAGGAGGATCCCAGCGGGCTCGTCGGGGGCATCGGGGACCGGTTGTTCCTCGCGCTCATCGACCGCGGCGACTACTGGCAGTGCGCGGCGCTCATTCCCAAGGGTTCCGATGCGCAGCGCCGCGCCGAGGGCCTGGAGCCGTTCATGGACCGGTTCACGGAAGCCGTCCCGTGGCTCGCCGACCGGGCCGACGCCGTCACCTCCTGGGACGAGGTCAAGCTGCTCGACGTACGGCTCGACCGGCTGCGCCGCTGGCACCGTCCGGGGCTGCTGTGCATCGGCGACGCGGCCCATGCGATGTCGCCCGTCTTCGGTATCGGCATCAACCTCGCCGTGCAGGACGCGGTGGCCGCGGCCCGCCACCTCGTGGGTCCGTTGCGCGAGGGCACCGTGGGCCTGCATGACGTACGCCGGGTGCAGCAGCGTCGCATGCCCACGACGGTGGCGACCCAGGCTCTCCAGCGTGTCGCCCACACCCAGGTCATCGAGCCGCTGCTGGCCGGTCGCGTCGCGTTCGGCGCCCCCCGGCGGGCCAAGCGGCTGACCGAGCTGATCACCGAGTCGCGTTGGCTGAACCGGCTGCCCGCCTACTTCCTCGCCTACGGGGCCCTGCGTGAGCGGCCCCCGAAGGAATCGCTCCGCTGACCTCGCCGCAGCGACAGGCATGGCCTGAAAGCGACGTATCGGGAGGGTTGGGCATATAACCTCACTCTGCAGAGCGAGGACGACGTGCTTCGGGAGGCACCATGAGCGAGCAGCCGCCGGCCCTTCTTCCCTACGCCGACCCGGCCTTCGTCGCGGACCCGTTCCCCCTGTACCGGCAACTGCGCGAGGACGGCCCCGTGCGCCGCGTCGTCATCGCGGGCGACCTGGACGCCTGGCTCGTCACCCGCTACGAGGACGGACTGGCGGCCCTGTCCGACACCCGCCTGAGCAGCGACGTACGCGATGCCTCGGACGCCCGGCTCCTGCGGCAACTGCCCGAAACGGAACGCGAGTCGATGCTGAGCAACATGCTCCGCAGCGATCCGCCCGACCACACCCGGCTGCGCCGCCTGGTCTCCAAGGCGTTCACCGCCCGCCGCGTGGCCGGGATGCGGCCGCGGATCCAGAGCATCACCGACCGGCTGCTGGACGGCATCGCCCCGGCCGGCCGCGCCGACCTCGTGGCGGACTTCGCGCTACCGCTGCCGGTCACGGTGATCAGCGAACTCCTCGGGGTGCCGGTGGACGACCGTCACGAGTTCCAGGACTGGACAGACCGCATGATCAGGCGGGGTGCGGAGCCGCCGGATCCCGCCGTGGTCAACGAGGCGTGGCAGCACATGCGCGCCTATGTGACCGGGCTGATCCACGCCAAACGGGCGCGCCCCGGTGACGACCTCCTCAGCGGCCTCGTCACGGCCCGGGACCAGGAGCAGCGGCTGAGCGAGGACGAGCTGGTCGCCATGGTGTTCCTGCTGCTGGCGGCGGGCTACATCACCACGGTCAACCTGATCGGCGGGGGCATCGCCATGCTGCTCGCCGAGCCCGGCCAGCTGGACCTGCTGCGTTCCGATCCCGGCCTGCTGCCGGGCGCGATCGAGGAGTTCCTGCGCTACGACGGCCCGGTCAGCCCGGGTATCGCACGGTTCGCGCGCGAGGACGTCGAGATCGCCGGCGTGACCGTACCGCGCGGCGCGACCGTGCTGATCGGTTCGGCCGTCGCCGACCGCGATCCCGCCCGGTTCCCCGACCCGGACCGCCTGGACATCACCCGGCAGGACAATGCACACCTCGCGTTCGGGCACGGCATCCACTACTGCCTGGGAGCTCCGCTGGCCCGGCTGGAGGGCCAGATCGCCATCGGTACGGCCCTGCGCCGGCTCCCCGGGCTCGCCCTCGCAGCACCGCCGGACGGGATCCGCTGGCGCCCCGGCGGGCTGCGCGGTCCGGAGAGCCTGCCGGTGACCTTCACCCCGGGCGGCTGAGCGCCGCACGGCGCGGCCCCGTCCGTCCGGGCCCGCGTCAGCCGCCCTCCGCGGAGAAGTGCTGGTAATCGGGTGGGCTCCAGCGGCCGCCCCAGTACCAGCCGGCCTCCCGGAAGGCCCTGGTCACCGCGCCTTCCGAGATGATCATCCCGGGGCGGGCGCGTCCGCGGTCGAGGTAGGAGCGGCCGTTCGGGGGATGGCTGGTGCCCCGGACGTCGACGTACGGGTTCTCGACCGGGTTGATGTCGATGGCGTCGCCCCACGCGTGCCGGGACAGCCGGCCCGGGTCGCCGGTGACCGGTCGGCAGTTGAAGGCGGAGGTGTTGTCGTCGGCCATCGCCGCGGTGTCGCTGCCGCCGTACTCGGCGGCCACCTGCATGCGGCGGATCGGGAAGCGGGCGGCGAAGGCCGTGCCGAAGACCCGCAGCACGGGGTCCACGACCTCCTCGTGGACGACCAGCTCGCCCCGGTGCACCGTGCCGTCGAAACCCCAGTGGTTCATCGACACGAGCCTGAGCCGCTCCGGTGGCACCGGGCAGCCCCGTTGGTAGGTGGCGCCCAGCTTCTCCGGGGGAACGGCCGTGACGTGCGCGGCGAGCGTCTTCACCGCGGGCTCGGGCACCACCTGGAAGCGGGATTCGGACCTCGCCGCTGTACATGACAGCGCGGTCGCGCACAGGGTGGCTGCCAGGGCTGCGCAGGCGAGGCGATGGCTCACCGTTCCACCGTAGGCACGCCGCGCCCTCCGGGCATGCCGGATGCCCTCCGGGACGGCCTGACCTGGGGCGGGACCGGCTTCAGGCGGGCCCGACGACGGCCGCGGGGCCCGCAGGGTCCGTGGGCGGACGGGGACGGGCCCGGGCGGCGAGTACGGCGACGTCGTCCTCCGCGTGGTCGGCGTCGAGGCCCGCCACCACGGCGTCCACCACCGCGTTCACGCCGGCCCCCGGCGGCAGGCGCACTCCCGCCAGCCTGGCCAGCGAGACGTCGATGTCCTCGCCCCGGCGTTCCACGAGCCCGTCGGTGAACATCAGCAGGGTCTCCTGCGGGGTGACGGCGCGCGTGACGGCCTCGTAGCCACCGACCCCGGTGCCCAGCGGCGGGCCGACCGGAACGTCGACCAGGGTGGCCGAGCCGTCGGCCCCGAAGACCGCCGGAGGCAGATGGCCGGCGCTGGCGAACATCGCCACGCCGCGTGCCGGATCGACCCGTACGAGCAGGCAGGTCGCGGGCCGGCGGCCCGCGTCGCCGGCGGCCAGGGCGTCGAGCTGGCGCAGTACGCGGTGCGGGGCGAGGTGCGTGGACGCCACGTCCCGCAGGGTGGAGCGGTAGGCGTTCATGTCCACCGCCGCGTCGAGCCCGTGGCCCATCACGTCGCCGACCACGAGGAGGGTACGGCCGTAGTGGAGGCGGACCGTCTCGAACCAGTCGCCGCCCACCAGGGCCCGGGGGCCGGCCGGCAGGTAGCGGCTGGCCATCTCCAGGTTGGGGTGCGGCCGGCCCGGTTCCGCCACGAGCGCCCGCTGCAGGTGCGACACGGTGTCCTCGGTGGCGGCCAGCTGCCGCGCGTGCCCGAGGTGCACCGCCGCCAGCCGGGCCGCGAAGTGCACGGTGGCAGCCTCGTGGTCACCGAACGCGGTCCGGGCCCGTACGGCGGTCAGCAGGCCGCGGGCCCGGTGCCGGTCCGGCAGCGGAACGGACAGGACGTGGACCGGGACGCCGCCGGCGACCGTCACCCACTCGGACGGCGGGTGCCCGCCGTCGTCCGCCCGTACGGAGGTCGCCGCGTCGCTCCCCGCCGCCAGGAGTCCCACGGCTCCGGCCGTCGCCACGCGGAGCGATCCGCCGTCCTCGTCCAGGAGGTCCACGGCGACCGCGTCGCACACGTTCCGGAACAGGAAACCGGCCAGCTCCTCGCAGGTGGTCACCGCGTCGAGGGTCGTGCCGATCTGCTCGACGGCGGCCTCGGTCGCCCGGACACGCGCCGTCAGCCCCTCATCCCCACCGGCAGGCCCGGTGGACCTCCCGTCACGCTGCGGCAACAGACCTCCTCGCCCCGGACCTCCGAAGCAGCCGTTCCAGTGGGACCACCGGTCACAGGCACGCACCCGGCGCGCCACCGTGCCCGGGGCGCGGGCCGTCGTCGAGGGGCGGCCCGCGGCCGATATTCGCTTGCACCCCCATCGTCGCTCGGGCCACCGTCGACCGACACCGCACGGAAGCAGAGAAGATGACCACACATCCCCATCCGGTCGACCACGAGCTCGTCGAAGCCGCGGCGCGCGTCGCCCGCACGCTCGGCCGGAGCGAGAACCACACCATGGCGGCGGCCGCCCGCGCCCACGACGGCCGGATCGTCACCGCGGTGAACGCCTACCACTTCACGGGAGGCCCCTGCGCCGAGCTCGTCCTCATCGGCGCGGCAGCCGCCCAGGGCGTCCACGCACTGGACACGATCGTCGCCGTGGGCGACCGCGACCGGGGGGTCGTGCCCCCGTGCGGGCGGTGCCGTCAGGTCCTTCTGGACTATTTCCCCGCCCTCAGGGTCATCGTCGGTGCGGGCGATCGCGTCCGCAGCGTCCCGGTCGCCGACCTGCTTCCCGAGAGTTACGTCTGGGCCGACCACCAACTCGCCGGCGAATAGGCGGCGGTTCCTGCCACGGGCCGAGGGGGCTGCGCGCGACGGCCCCTTCGAACAACCTCGCGAGTCCCCAACTCCCTTGGTTCGCGCGGGTGATGGACGAGCGGTGCGGATGCCCGCCGCCGAGCCGCGAGGGCGTATCGTGCCCGCATGCCCGCTGATCTGATCCGCATCGTCTCCCGCGACTCGCCGATGGCCCTCGCCCAGGTGGAGCGCGTCCGCGCCGAACTCGCCGCGCTCCGCCCCGGGATCGAGACCACCGTCCTACCGGTCAAGACCACCGGAGACATGTGGATGGGAGACCTCTCCCAGGTGGAGGGCAAGGGCGCGTTCACCAAGGAGGTCGACGCAGCGATCCTCGCCGGGGAGGCCGACCTCGCCGTGCACTGCGTCAAGGACGTCCCGGCCGACCGCCCGCTGCCCGCCGGGACCGTCTTCGCCGCGTTCCTGGAACGCGACGACATCCGCGACGCCCTGATCCACCCGGAGGGGCTCACGCTCGACCGGCTCCCGCCCGGCACCAGGATCGGGACCTCTTCCGTGCGCCGGGTCGCCCAGCTCGCCGCCGCCCACCCGCACCTGGAGTGCGTACCGATGCGCGGCAACGCCAACAGGCGGCTGGAGAAGCTCGCCGCCGGTGAGGCGGACGCCCTCCTGCTGGCCGTCGCCGGTCTCCACCGCATCGACCGCGCGGACGTCATCACGGAGATCATCCCGGTGGACACCCTGATGCCGCCCATCGGCGCCGGGGTCCTCGCGCTCCAGTGCCGCGAGGACGACGCCGCGCTCATCGAAACCGTCAGCGCCCTCGGTCACCCCGACACGCACCGGGAGACGATCGCCGAGCGCATGCTCCTCCACGTCCTCCAGGGACACTGCAACAGCCCGATCGCGGGGTACGCACGGGCGGAACGCGGAGGGGATCTGTCCCTGCGCGCCTGCGTGTTCTCACCGGACGGCAAGGACGTCCTGAACGCCCACGAGTGGGCGGGCCGCCTCGACCCGGCCACCCTCGGTACCTCCGTTGCCGTCGCCCTCCTCCGGCAGGGTGCCCGAGAGCTGATCGACAGCATTCCGCACTGACCCCACCCCCGTGCGGGTCAGTGCGTCCCGGCCGACCCGGTGCCTCGACCCCCCGCACTGCCCGGACCCCCGTCCAGGGCAGTGCGTTCGGCGAGGCCCTCGCTACCCGGCCGCGCGGACCAGAGCGGCCAGAGCGGCCAGAGCGAAATCGTGTCGGGTCAGCTCCATGGGAACTCCTCGGTGGGCGCGGTGCGGAGCCGTGCGGCGGTGCGACGCGCCCGGCGAGAACGATCACCACGCTAGGGCCACGCAAACCGCCCGGCCCGGGGCAGCTCGCGCCAGCCAGGGGACCGTGCGCGCCACCGGGGGACTCCGCACGCCGAGTTGGGGACATCCGGCGCCAAGGCGCGCGGCTGAGCTGGTCATTCACGCTGGTCTATGCTCAGCCCCTGTGATCTCGCACGCACACCAGGGGACTACGTCCTCCGCCCTCACCCGACTGAGCGTCGACGCGGCGCGCCGGTTCGGCATACCCGCGCACGGTTACGCGCACCTGCTGGGTCTGGCGCCCGAGCACCTCAACGACGACCTGTGCCGAACCCCCGCCGCCACGGGCATCCGCATCGCGGAACTGACGACCGTTCACGCTCCCTGGACGGAGCTGGCCCGGCAGTTGACGGAGCAGTCCACGATCGGCGCCCTCGGGGTCTGGGACTACCTGATCACCTCCGCGCCCACTCCGCTCGAGGGAATCCGGGACGCCGCCGCCTACATCGCCATCGTCGCCGACAGCAGCACGGACACCATGCGGATCGCCGAGGACGGCGAACAGGTCGTCATCAGCCATGTCAACGAGGCCGATCTGGCCTACGAGGCGGCCTGCGCCATCCGCGCCTACGCGCTCGGGCTGTACCAGCGGCGGCTCAGCGATGCCGCACGGCGCCGGCTCGTTCCGCTGCGCGTCACCCTCGCGGCGAAGGCGCCCCCGCGGCACGAGGCCCTGATCGAGCTGTACGGCACCCGCGCCATCGACTTCGAGGCCCCGAGCAGCTCCATCACCTTCCTCGCCGCCGACCTGACGGCGCCGACACCCCACGCGCAGCCCGGCCTGTCGACGGTGCTGCGCAGGCACGCCGAACAGACCCTCGCCACCGCGATCCCGCTGCACAACTGGCTGGACCTCTTCCGGACCGCTCTGGCCTCCGTCCACGACGAGACCGTTCCGACGCTGCCCGCGGTGGCTCGCCGGATGGCCGTCAGTACGCGAACCCTCCAGCGCCGCCTCGACGAACACGACACCACGTGGAGCAACGAGGTCGAAACCGCGCGCCGGGATCACATCACACGGCTGCTCCACAGCACCGACCTCAGCATCGAGGCGGTCGCCGCCCGGAGCGGCTACGCCGACGCGCGCGCCCTGCGCCGGGCGGTGCAGCGCTGGTACGGGACCACGCCCGCCGCCCTGCGCCGCGCCGGCCGGCCTGCCGACTGACCCCGGTGCGCGCTACCACGGTGCGGGCCGGGCGCCGGTGTCGGCCGGTCTGCCGAGGCGGGACGCGATGCGGAACCGCATCTCCCCCGCGGCCCTGCGGACCTCCTCGGGCTGCTCGTCGCTTTCGAGCAACCCGAGGAGCACCATCAGGGCCCGCGCCTCGTCACCGCTGATCAGCTTCCACCGCTGTTCCGTCACGCCGTCGAGCAGCACGTCCAGTACGTCCAGTACGTCGTCCATGCCCGTACCAACACCGGACGCGCCCGCGAGGTCACCGGTACGGGCAGCTCAGAGCGGATCGCCGAGGGGGCCGTACTCGGCCTCCAGGTTGCGGGCCCAGTGCGCGGCGAAGTCGGGGCGGCCCGACTCCCTAGGGAAGGATGGAGTCCACGTACCCCCCGTCGACCCGCAGCGCTCCGCCCGTGGTCGCCGAGGCGTACGGCGAGGCCAGGTAGACCACCATGTGGGCGATCTCTTCCGGCTCGATCAGCCGTTGGATCAGCGACTGGGGCCGGTGCTCGCGCATGAACGCCCGCTGTGCCTCCTCCCAGGGCAGGCCCGGGGCGACCAGCTCGTAGACGAAGTCCTCGACGCCGCCGGTGTGCGTGGGGCCCGCGATGACGGAGTTGACGGTCACACCCGTGCCGGCCGCTTCCTTGGCGAAGCCCCGGGACACCGCCGGCAGTGCGGTCTTGGACATCCCGTAGTGGATCATCTCGGCGGGGATGACCACTGCCGAATCGCTGGCGATGTTCTGGACGCGGCCCCAGGAGCGCTCCACCATGCCGGGCAGGTAGTGCCGTGTCATCCGGACCGCGGTGAGCACGTTCGTCTCGAAGTACCGCCGCCATTCGTCGTCCTCGATCTCCAGCGCCGGTGCCGATCCGATCCGGTGACCAGGGCCGTCCTGCCGGAGAGGTCGATGAGCACGCCGATACCTGCCTCGTCTGCCGCCGAGCGGCTGCCGGGTCGTTGCCGTCCTGGTCACCGGTTCCCCGCGGCAGCCGTTTCCTCACCCGGCGCAGAGCGGGCGGCGCGCTGCCCGCACACCTGCGGAGCACAGCAACCGGTCGGCCCTACGGTGGACCGCATGGCCCCCGACGAGACGCACCCTGCCGGGTCCCCCGGCGGCACCGCCCCCGGACCGGACCACGAGCAGGCCTTCGATCGCGATCCGCGGTTCGCCACCGCGCGGCTGAAGGAGCGCCTGTACGCGACCATCACCATGGTCGCGGTGGTGATCGGGCTGGCGGGCTCCGAGCACATCGGCGCCGCCGGCGCCGCCGCCACCGTACTGACCGCCGCGGTGGGCCTGTGGCTGGCCGCGCTGGTCGCGGACCAGCAGGCCCACCGGGTCGTCCACGGCCGCCTGGCCACCGGCCACGAGCTGCGCCGCATGCTGTCGGTCAGCAGCCCGCTGCTGCTGTCCGCCGTGGGGCCCCTGGTCCTGATCGCCGCGGCGGCGCTCGGGCTGATGGCGGTGGACACCGCCCTGCTGGTCTCGGCCGGCGTGAGCATCGCCGGGCTGTTCTCCTGGGGCTGGTACGGCGGTATCCGCATGGGTGGCGGTACGGGCCTGGCCCTGCTGGCCGGGACCCTGGACGCGGCCATCGGGACCGCGGTCGCCCTGGTGAAGGCGGCCGCGGGGCACTGATCCGGTCGTGCGGGCGCGCGAACCCCGGTCGCGCCGTAGCGTGGAAGCATCAGAGGCACTCCGCGGTGAGGGGCGATGCGCCATGACCTGGGCTTCGTGGACGACGACAGGGGTATACGCCGGACGCGGCGGAGTGAGCACCGACGAGGCGGGGATCCTCAGCGGGGACCTGACCGTGCACACCACCTGGTCGGCCCCGGAGGCCCATGTGGCCGTGCAGTACAGCGGCGGCTCCGATTGGTTCACCGTGACCGGCAGTCCGGTGCCCTGCGACTCCGAGGAGCTCAGCCGCCTCCTGCACCAGGCCGTGGTGGACGCCGTACGGGCGGGCGGGGCGGCCTCGGTCCCCCGCAATCTGCCCGCGGACGCCCGCTGGAGCCCGCCCGCGCCGGCTTCCTGATCGCTCGATCACTTCGCCTGGTCGAGCCGGACCGCGTCGGCGCCGGCCGGGAACCGCAGCCGGCCGGTCGTGTCGTGAGCGGCGCGCCACACCGTCTCGGCCACGTCGCGCTCCGTGGTGTACAGGTCCTGCGACGGCGCCCGGTTCCAGCGTGAGGCCGAAACCGAGGGCCGGTCGTTCGGGGTCGGCCCGCGTGAACTGTGCGGTGACCGGCAGGTCGACGGATGCGACCAGGTACTGCCCGGCGCCGTACTCGTAGACCCGGTCGCCCAGAGCGAGCCGTTTGGCTCCCTGGGCGATGACCGCCAGGACCGTGCCGGACATCGAGGGCGCCGGTGGATCCGGCCGGTCGACCCTGGAGATCAGGACTCCGTCGATCGCGGTGCTCCAGTCGGAGCGGGCGTGCCGCGCCAGCAGGGTGCGGAGCTCTTCGAGGTACATGGATGTATTGCAGCACCGCCATCGACGAACCCTGCGCGGTGCGCGGACAACGCAGCGGGGGCGACCGCCCTGTGGTCGCCCCCGCCTGTTCATCGCGGCTCAGAGGTCATGCGCGGTTCCTGCGCTCAGAACTGCAGCGCCCAGGAGTCGATCTTGCCGGTGTCGACGTTCGCGTTGTCGTTCACCCGGAGCTTCCAGACGCCGTTCGCCACCTCCGCGGAGGCGTTGACGGTGAAGGTCTTGATGATGTTGTCCGCGCTGCCGCCGGTGCGGTTGTGCAGGGTGTAGACGGTGCCGTCGGGCGCGACCAGGTCCACCTTGAGGTCACCGATGTACGTGTGCTTGATGTCGACCGCGACGGTCAGCGCCGCCGGGGCGTTGCCGGCGACACCGCTGACGGTGACGGGCGATTCGACGGTGGCGTTGTCGTTGATCGCGTAGTCGGCCGCGTTCTCGAACCGCTTGCCGGGCGGGACGGTGCCGCCGTCACCGACGTACAGCAGCAGGTTCGGGGAGCCCGTGCCGGGGCTGGTCACCACGTTCGGGGTCGCGGCGGCCACCAGTGCGTCACGGACCTGCGCCGGGGTGCTGGAGGCGTTCTGCGCCAGGTACAGGGCCGCCGCGCCGACCACGTGCGGGGTGGCCATGGAGGTGCCGGAGATGGTGTTGGTGGCGGTGTCGCCGGTACCCCACGAGGAGGTGATGGAGGAGCCCGGCGCGAAGATGTCCAGGACGGTGCCGAAGTTGGAGTAGCTGGCCTTGGCGTCCGTGTTCGTGGTGGCCCCGACCGTGATGGCCTCGGCCACGCGGGCCGGGGACTTGGTCGAGGCGTTGGTCGACTCGTTGCCCGCGGCGACGCCGTAGGTGATGCCGGAGGCGATGGAGTTGCGCACCGCCGCGTCGAGCGCGGAGTCCGCGCCGCCGCCGAGCGACATGTTGGCCACGGCCGGCTTGACGGCGTTGCGCGTCACCCAGTCGATGCCCGCGACGACCTGGGCCGTCGTACCGGAGCCGTTGTTGTCGAGGACGCGGACGCCGACGATCTTCGCCTTCTTGGCCACGCCGTACGCGCCGCCCCCGACCGTACCGGCCACGTGCGTGCCATGGCCGTGGCCGTCCTGCGCGGTGTTGTCGTTGTCGATGGCGTCGTAGCCGTAGGAGGCGCGACCGCCGAAGTCCTGGTGGGTGATGCGGACACCGGTGTCGATGATGTAGGCGGTGACGCCCTCACCGGCCTTGTCCGGGTAGGTGTAGCTCTGGTTCAGCGGCAGCGCCCGCTGGTCGATGCGGTCCAGGCCCCAGGACGGCGGGTTGGGCTGGGTCGCGTCGACGGTGAAAACACGGTTCTGCACAACGGACTTGACGGCCGGGTCGGCGGCGAGCTTCTTGGCCTGCGCCTCGGAGACCTCGACGGAGTAGCCGTTGAGCGCGGCGCTGTAGGTCTTGTCTATCTTCGCGCCGTAGCGCTTCGCCACGGCCTTGCCGCTGTCGGCGGTGGAGCGGGCCGCGGTGTCGTTCAGGGTCACGATGTAGCTGCCGGAGATGGTCCCGGCGGCGCCGGCGTTCTCGATGACGCCCTGCGCGCCGGTGTCGGCAGCCGAGGCGGGTAAGGCGGCGGCCGAGGCGGGTAAGGCGGCGGCCGCGCCGAGCGCGAGCGCGACGACGGCGGTCGCGCTGATGCCGGCGATCTTCCGGCGGGTGTGACGCATCACGGACATGTGGGGGGTCCTCCTCATAGGGCTGCACTGCGGGGACGAGGCGGGTCGGTAGTCATGCACCTGACAATGCGATGACCGACGGACTGCCGCCCCCGAAAGGTTGACCCACCCCCCGCTCACCCACAAGAGGTCAACGGGCGCGTAACATTCTTGCCATGCCCAAGTCATGATTACGCAAAGGTGCACCGCACATGACGCGGGCACGGACCGGTCGGGCCGGCCCCGAGGACGGCAGACGCACCGACACCCGGACGCCCGGCGGGCATGGCCCGAACAGCGACGGACCCGGGACCTCGATTTCGCGCCGGACCCGACGGCGGTGCGCCGACCGGCGGCCGCACCGGCTCACCCTCGCGGGGCACGGATGCGGACTGCCGCCGCCTGGGAGGTTCTCGATCGGCCCGGTAGCGGGGACACCCCCACCACGCTCCCCGACCGAACGGGTTCACGCCAAACCGGACTTCCCGGTTTCGACCCTGTCCTTCGGGGCCGCCGGCTCGGTGCCACCCACGGAACCACCGGGCGGACGGTTCCGCAGCAGGCCCTGACGGGCGGCCCCGGCGGCCCGGGAAGGGTGCCGTCGGCGTACGGGGCTCCGAACGGGCCGAGTTGTGAAATTTTTGTGCCCGGACCTCCGTCAGGCGGCCGGGGAACAGCTGTGGCGGACCGTGACCGGTCCGCCACAGGAGAGCGCGGAAGGGCCGGCGCACGTATGCCGCGCGCCGACTCGTCCGTGCCGGAAGCTGCTTCGATCAGCAGTCGCCGTGGCCGTAGCCTCCGCCCCAGTCGTCATCGTCGTCGTACCAGCCGTGGCCGTGACCGCCGTAACCGTGGTCGTCATCGTCCCAGCCGCCGCCGGTGACATACGTGGGCGCGTGCGTCGGGGCTGCTGCCGAAGCCGTACCTGCGGCTCCGAGAGCGGCGCCACCTGCCATCAGAACACCGATGGCGGACACCGCGAAGAGTCGCTTCACTCTCAGTGCTTGCATGGTTCGAACCCTTCTTTTCCGTTCTCGTGCCACGCATTCGGGACGTGCTCGGGGGCGCCCTCTCGCGCAATGGTTTCGAGCGCGGGTGCGTGGCCGACCGCATGCATGCGTGTGCGCGTATCCCCCGTCAACACAGCCTCCGTGGGGCTGCGGACTTCCGGGCCGACACGCGATCCCTCAAGCGTGGTGCTCGGGCGCACTACTGCGGGCTGAGTGCGTTCCCCACAGTTGCGGTTCTCATGTAGAGACGCTAGTCCCCTATCCGGAGCTTGGCATCTCGGGCAGCACATCCGGCGGGCGTCACGACGAGCCCTCCTGCCGGGGCACGAGGTGCCACCACTGGTCGTCGTACTCCTCACCGCATGAGTTCTGCGCCGCCGGAAGGGCCTGTTCACGGCCCTGGACCAGCAGGCACTTGGCGTTGCCGGCGTTGCGCAGGACGAAGTGTCCGGCCCGGGTGTCCTTCCCCCACAGCAGTTCCCAACGCTGCCCGCGCTGCCCGGCGATGCAGGCGAACTGGCGGACGGGGGCGAGGTTCTCCTCGCCCGCAACGGCCACGCACATGCCGCTGTGCGCATTGCGCAGCGTGCGGGTGGAGCCGCCGTCCTGCGGGGCCAGCGTCCAGGTGCGGTCGGTATCGGCGGTGCAGTTGTCCTGCACCGGTACGAGGCCCTCGCCTGCGCCGGGTGCCCGCAGGCACAGTCCGCTGCCGTCGTTGACCAGGTGTCCCGTGAGCGCCGACGGATCCTCCCGGGCCGCGCCCGGGGTCGTGGCCGTCCTCCCGGCGGGCGGGGCGGCGGCCCCGGTTCCCTGGTCGCCGCCCACCCGGACCGCGATCACCGTGGCCACGCACACCAGGGCGACCGCGCAGGCCGACAGGATGCCGACGCGGTGCTCGTGGATGTTGACCTGGAGGTTCCCGCTGCCGCGCTGCACCCCGGCCGGGCCGTGGAACGCGTCCCCGCGGCGGCCGTCGGCCGGGGCGGGCCCAGGCTCGCGCTCCGACCCGGTCACCGGCGGGAGTCGAACCGGTTCACTTGGACGTTGCCGTCCCCGGACTGGACCGCCGCCGGGCCGAGGAACACGTTCTGCGCGGACGTCCCGGCGCCCGGGCCCGTCGCCCGCGCGACCTCGGCGAGCAGCGCCCGCAGTTCCGCCGCGGCCGCGGCCCGTTCGCCCGGGTCCAACTGCTCCAGCAGGTCCTCGGTACGGGTCCGCCAGGCCGCGCCGTGCCGGGTCCGCTCCTCGTCCCCGCCGCCTTCCGGAGCGTCGCCCTCCTGCCCGGCGGCCGTCAGTTCGGCCGCGGTCCGGTCCAGGCGTTCCAGCTGTGCGCTCTCCTGCTGCCGGTCCCCGCGGCCGAGCAGCCGGGCCAGCCGGTGCCGCACCGCCTGCCAGGCGTCCGTCCCGGCGGCCTGTACGACGCCCGATCCCACCGAGGCCGCCAGTGCGACCATCGCCTCGTCCAGCATGCTGCTCCCCCTTCGCCGCCTCCGGGCACGGCCTCAACGGTAGCCCCGCCCGCCGCGGCTGCGACAGCCCCGGACGGGCCGGGCCCGGCCGCTCCTCAGTGCGTCGGTCGCTGCGGAGTGCTGGCCGTGCCCGAGGCGCGGCCGCTGAGTTCGGCGTCGAGGGTCCGCTGGGCCGTCCGCATCGACTCGGCGTACTTCGGCTCGGCCATGCGCCGCCAGGCCTCGTCCGGCGCGACCTCCTCGACCCGGCTCACCACCCACCAGATGTTGCCGAACGGGTCCCTCACCCGGCCCCCGCGGTCGCCCCACGCACTGTCGTCCGCCTCGGTGACCACCCTTGCTCCGTGGGCGACGGCGGCGGCCATCGCCGCGTCCGCGTCGGGTACGTAGACCCGCAGCATGGACGGCGTGGCCGGCCAGTCGAGCCGCCGGTCGAAGGCCAGCACGACCGTGTCGCCGACCCGGATCTCGCCGTGGCCGATGCTGCCGTCCTCGACCGACACCCGTGCGATCTCCTCGCCGTCGAACGCCGCGGTGATGAAGTCGAGCAGCGCGCCCGTGTCGTCGGTGACGACCCACGGCGCGACGCTCGTGTAGCCCTCGGGGGCAAAGTGGTCCATCGGCCTCGTCCCATCTCTTCTGTCCTGTCGCTTCGCGTGACATCACCACCGTAGGCATCAATGAGGTCAGCATCCGTCCTACTTGGGGCGCGGATCCGTGACGTGTCGGTGATGGCCCGGACGCCTCGCGTCCGGCACGGTGGGCGCGGTCGGTGGCCGTCGCGTCCCGTGCGGCGGTCGTTCAGCGCGCGGGAGAGATTCGTATGACCGAGAACGGCAGTTCCCCGACCAGCCGCCGCGCGCTCCTGCTGGCCGCCGGGTCGGTCGGGGTCGCGGCGCTGACGGCGGCCTGCTCCGGCCCGGCCGGGACCCTCGGGGCGGCGGGGCAGCCGTCCGCGTCCTCATCGTCCCTCTCGCCCTCGCCCGGCGGCAGCACCCCCGCCTGCGTGCTCGCCGTGAAGGCGGGCGCCGGCCCGTACTACCTCGACCTGGACCGGGTCCGGTCGGACATCACGGAGGCCGCGAAGGCGTGCCGTTCCGTCTGGACCTGACCGTGGTGCGGGTGTCGGCGGGCTGCCGGCCGGTCGCGGACGCCGCCGTCGACGTCTGGCACGCCGACCCCTCGGGCGCCTACTCGACCGGCGGGGCCTCGTTCCTGCGCGGCACGCAGGTCACGGACGGCTCCGGCCGCAGTACCTTCCGCACGATCGTGCCCGGCTGGTACGCCGGGCTCGCACCGCACATCCACTTCAAGGTGCGTCCCGACCGCCGGACCGGGACGACCTCGCAGTTCTTCTTCCCCGAGCCCCTCCTGCTGCAGGTGTACGCGCGCCCTCCGTACGCCGAGCGCCGCGCGCCGAAGCACCCCAACGCCCGTGACGACCGGTACCGCGCCTCCGGGGCCGCGATGACGCTGGCGCCCGTCCCCGACGGCGACGGCTACCGCGCCGCGTACACCGTGGGGATCGCCTGAACGGCGGGTCGCTCGAACGTCAGAGTGCGAGGCCCTCGATGAGTTCGGCGCCCGGGAGCTCCGCGAACAGCTTGCCGGGAGCAATGAACTTGCCGCGGCGGCGTCCGCTGCCGACGAGTACGTACGGCATGTCGGCGACCGCCGCGTCCACCAGGAGCGGCCAATCGGCCGGCAGGCCGATCGGCGTGATGCCCCCGTACTCCATGCCCGTCAGCTCCACGGCCGTCTCCATCGGCGCGAAGGACACCTTGCGCGCGCCCAGGTGGCGCCGAACGGCGCCGTTGACGTCGATCCGGCCGGCGGAGGGCACGAGGCAGGCCGCGAGGGTGACCTCGCCGCCGCGTTTGGCGGCCACCACCACGCAGTTCGCCGACTGCCCGAGCAGTTCCTGCCCGTAGTGCGCGACGAAGGCACCGGTGTCGGCGATCGCCGGGTCGGTGTCCACGTGGAGGATCTGCTCGGCGGGCACGTCACCCGTCCAGCCGCGGACCGCTTCGGCCACGGGCGGGGTGAGTTCCGCGAGACAGTCGGGAGCCGGCACCTGATGCGCGCGCCGGGTCCGTCGTGCGCCAGCGGGGTGTACGTCTGCCGGTTCGCGCTGACCCCCAGGTCGGGTACCGAGACCCAGGCCATGAGGAACTCGTGCGGACCTCCGCCGGGCGTTCGGTGCAGGTCGCGGCGCAGCACCGGCATGGTGTTCGTGAGCGGGCACAGCCCGAGGTCGCAGTCGAGAGCGCCGTCGAGGTCGGGGCGGTGCGCACCGTCGAGGGTCCAGCGGCCCCCGTCGTTGCGCGGGTCGAGTACCCCCTGCCGGGGAGGACTTCCCAGGTCCGGACGAGGCTGTGGGTGATCATGGAGACAGCCTAGGGCGGTCGCTCCGCCTGGTCAGCCCACCTGGATTCCGATGACGCAGGTGTCGTCGTCCGTGTCGGAGCGGCTCTCGGCGAGGAGCCGGTCCAGCTGCCGGTCCAGGTCCCCCGCGCATGCGGCCGCCGTGTGCACGAGGTGGCCGAGGGAGTCCTGCACCGAGGAGTCCCGCCGCTCCACCAGCCCGTCCGTGAACATCAGTACGGTGTCCTCCGGCTCGAGGTGCACCTCCCGTTCGGCGTACGTCACCTCGGGCAGCGCGCCGAGCAGCAGGCCCTCGATCAGTGGGAAGGCCTCGGCCTCGCCGCCGCGGACGAGTACGGGCGGCAGGTGCCCGGCGCGCGCCCATCGCATCACCCGGGTGCTGGGGTCGAAGATCCCGCAGACCGCGGTGGCCGTCACGTGCTTGGCGAGGTGGTGGGTGACCGTGTTGAGCCAGGACAGCAGTTGGGCGGGGCCCGCTCCGGTCACGGCGAGGCCGCGCAGGGCGTTGCGGAGGACGACCATGCCGGTGGCGGCCTCGATGCCGTGGCCGGCGACATCGCCCACGGACAGCATGATCAGACCGGAGGGCAGGACCACGGTGTCGTACCAGTCGCCGCCGACGAGCGACTCGGTCTCCGCGGGCCGGTAGCGGACGGCGACGCGCAGGCCGGGGGCCGTGATGGCCGGCGGGGTCGGGGGCATGATGGCGTGCTGGAGTTGCAGGGCGAGGCGGTTGCGTTCGGCGGACTCGGCCTCGCTGTGGGCCAGTTGGTCGCGGGTCGCGGCCAGGGCGACCTCGGTCCAGTGCTGCGCGGAGATGTCCTGGTAGGCGCCGCGGACGGCGTGCAGTCGCTGGTCGGCGTCGAGGACGGGCTCGGCGACGACGCGGATGTGCCGGGTGATCCCGTCGGACCTGCGCAGGCGCAGGTTGACGGAGGCCGGACGGCGGTAGCGCAGCACGGCGCGCAGGAAGCGGCCGAGGGCGGCGGAGTCGTCGGGGTGGGCGTAGCCGGGGAGTTCCCGCAGCCGTACGGGCTGAGCCGTGGTCGGCAGGCCGTGGAGCGCGTACAGCTGCGCGTTCCAGGTGGTCTCCCCGGTGACGAGGTTCTCCTCGAAGCCGCCGATCCGGCCCAGGCGCTGGGCGTGCTGGAGGAGATCGGCGAGGCGCGCCGTCTCGTCCTCGACGCGCCAGATCAGCAGGACGGCCGCGCCGTGCCGGCTGACGCTGATGTCCGCGACCGAGGTGAGGGGGATCTGGTCGACGAGCGCGGTCAGGCTCATGCGGCGGGCGCGGAAGGGCTCGCCCGTCGCGTGGACCCGCTCGACGATGTCGAACAGTCCTCGCTCGCCGGCGGCCATCGGGTAGGCCTCCAGCAGCAGCGCGCCGTTGACGTCGCTGCGCTGGCGCCCGGCGGGATCGACGAACCTGCTGCTGGCGTGGCGGATGCGGAAGTCGGTCAGCCGGCCCTCGGGATCGAGGACCGGGGTGAGGACCACGGCGGGGTCGTGCAGGCCCTCGGCGAGGTCGACGAGCTCCGCGACGTCCGGGAGCACGGCTTCGAGGGAGCCGGGGTCGCCCGGGGCTGCGGCGTCCATGGTGCGGGCGCACAGTTCGGCGAGGGCCTCCACCTGGCGCTCGATCTGCGGGGGTTGCGGGGCAAGGGGCTGGGGCCAGCAGATCTCCAGGACTCCGTGGATGCGTCCGCCGGTCCCGGCGGGTACGGCCATCCGTCCGCCGTCGGGCCACTGGAGGTGGCCGATCGAGGGAAGCCCGACGCGGTTCAGCCGGGCGAGCGCGACCAGGCGGCGCTCCCGCAGGGCGCGGCGGGCGACGGTGGAGACGCCGGGGGGTACGTGCCGCCAGCGCGCGGCTTCGCCGGGCCCGAACCCGGCGTGTCCGGCCAGGGCCAGCGAGCCGTCGGGGGACGCGCTCCACACGGCAACGGCGACCGCCCCCAGGGGGCCCAGGGCGTTCGTCAGGAGGGACTCGGCCACCGCCTGGGTGTCGTCGGCGGCGGCCAGCACCCCGCTCTCGGCGGTGCGCAGTCGTACCGCGAGTGTGGTGGACCGCTCGGCCGGTTCGGCGGGTTCGGCCGGTGCCGGTGCGGCGGTGCGCTCGACGAACTCTGCGGCGACCTCGCTGACGTGGTCGCGCGAGGCCTGGTTGACGATGTCGGCGGCAAGTTCGAGCGGGGCGAGCCCGGTTTCGCGCGACAACTCGTCGAGCTGGCGGGCCGCCGCCGCGGGGGTGCAGTTCAGCTGTCCGATCAGGATGCCCTTGGCCAGTTCGACCAGGGCCCTGCCGTCCGCGGCGGCGTGTGCCTCCCGCACCTCGCGGCGCAGGCGTTCGACAGTGGCGACCAGGCGCCCCAGGGGTGTGGGGGCCTGGTTCGGGATGGCGTTGCGGGGCTCCGCGGCCACCGCTCCCGGCAGCCGCGCATCGTCGTGCTGCTGTGCGTCGGGGGTACTCACCGTGCTGCCGGCTCCTTGTCGGGGCGGTCTCGGCCCTGCGGGACGGGCCGTCGGGGGCACGCCCTGGTCGGACGGAACGGATGGGACGGACGGTACGGACGGCGGATACGGGGCGGCGGTCATCCGGTGAGCCAGTGCCGGACGCGGGCGATGAGGTCGTCGGCGTCGACGGGCTTGGTGACGTAGTCGCTGGCTCCTGCGGCGAGGCTCTTCTCCCGGTCCCCCGGCATGGCCTTCGCGGTGACCGCGATGATGGGCAGCCCCGAGTAGGCCGGCATCCGCCGGATCTCGGCGGTCGCCGCATAGCCGTCCAGTTCCGGCATCATCACGTCCATCAGGATCAGGTCGACGCCGTCGTTGCGGGTGAGGGTCTCGATGCCCTTGCGGCCGTCCTCGGCGTGCAGGACACGGACCCCGTGCAGTTCCAGCACGCCGCTGAGGGCGTACAGGTTGCGCGCGTCGTCGTCGACGACCAGCACGGTGCGTCCGGCCAGGTCGTCGTCGAGCACCGGGGCGGTCTGCCGGCGCTCACTCTCCTCGTGGACGAGGGGCAGTACGTCCCCCGGCCGGTCGGCGGACAGGTGCAGCACGATGCGTTCGCGGAGCTCGTCCAGGCTCGACAGCAGTTCCAGCCGGCGCGACGCGGCCCGTTCCCGCAGCGCCCGCTCCTGCCCGTTCTTCAGGCGGGGGTTGTTGTGCGCGAGGACCGGGAGGGAGGCGAGCGCCGGATCCCCGTCGAGCGCGTCGAGGAAGCGCAGGGCCTCGCCGTCGGGCATGTCGAGTTCGAGGACGACGCAGTGGAAGGAGTCCGACGCCAGGGCGGCGGCGGCTTCCCGCGAGCTCGTGGCGTTGACCACCTGGATGCCCTCGCGGTGGTCCCCGGGCGGCTGGTGGCCGGGGGCGAAGTCCCGGTCGGCGCTCTCGGCGACGAGGGAGAGCAGCCCGTTGGGGCGTTCCTCGATCACCAGGAGGCGGCGGGCCTGCCGCTGCGGCGGAACGAGGACGGCCGGGCCCTGGCCGCCCGCCGGTGCGGGAGCGCGGCCCGCGGCGGCGTGCCGGGTCGCCGCGGGGGCGTCGGCGAGGGGTTCCTCCTCGTAGTCCGCCCGGCTGACCGGCAGGTAGAGGGTGAAGGTGCTGCCCTGGCCCGGAGTGCTCTCCGCGGTGACGGCGCCGCCGAGGAGCTGGGCGATCTCCCGGCTGATGGAGAGTCCGAGCCCGGTGCCGCCGTACTTGCGGCTGGTGGTCCCGTCGGCCTGCTGGAAGGCGCCGAAGACGGACTCCAGCTGCTGCTCGGGGATGCCGATGCCGGTGTCCCGTACCCGGAAGGCCAGCATGGGCGCGCGGCCGGGGAGTCCGGCGGGCACCTCGGGGGCCGTGGCGGGTTCGACCCGCAGCTCCACGCCGCCGCGCTCGGTGAACTTGACCGCGTTGGACAGCAGGTTGCGCAGGATCTGGCGCAGCCGCGCGTCGTCGGTGAGCAGGTCGGCCGGGGCGTCCGGGGCGGTGGTGACGGTGAAGTCGAGGCTCTTCTGGGTGGTCAGCGGGCGGAAGGTGGCGTCGACGTACTCCAGGAGCTGCGGCAGGTGCACCCGCTCGGGGTTGACGTCCATCTTGCCCGCCTCGACCTTCGAGAGGTCGAGGATGTCGTTGATCAGCTGCAGCAGGTCCGAGCCCGCCGAGTGGATGATGCCCGCGTACTCGACCTGCTTCGGGGAGAGGTTGCGGGTCGGGTTCTGGGCCAGCAGCTGGGCGAGGATGAGCAGGCTGTTGAGCGGGGTCCGCAGCTCGTGGCTCATGTTGGCCAGGAACTCGGACTTGTAGGTGGAGGCCCGCGACAACTGCTGGGCGCGGTCCTCCAGTTCCTGCCGGGCCTGTTCGATCTCCAGGTTCTTGGCCTCGATGTCGCTGTTCTGGCTGGCGAGGAGGGCCGCCTTCTCCTCCAGTTCAGCATTGGAGCGCTGCAGTTCCACCTGCTGGACCTGGAGTTCCTCCGAGCGGGCCTGGAGTTCCCCGGTCAGCCTCTGGGACTCCTCCAGGAGTTCGTCGGTGCGGGCGTTGGCGACGATGGTGTTGACGTTGACGCCGATGGTCTCCATCAACTGGCCGAGGAAGTCCCGGTGCACGGGGGTGAAGGCGGAGAAGGAGGCGAGCTCGATCACGCCGAGGACCTGGTCCTCCACCACGATCGGCAGGATGATCAGGCTGCCCGGGGTGGTGTGGCCCAGGCCCGAGGAGATCACGTAGTCGCCGGGGACCCGGTCGGTGGCGATGATCCGGTGGCTGCGCGCGGCCTGCCCGACCAGGGACTCGCCGAGGGCGAAGCCGACGCCCAGGGCGGTGCCCGCGGGGCGGCCGTAGGAGCCGACCAGGGTGAGGACGGTGCCCTGGGGGCCGTCCTCGGCGAGGTAGAAGGCGCCGTACTGGGCCGCGACCAGCGGGGTCAGTTCGTCCATGACGAGCTCGGCGACGACCGCGAGATCCCGGTGGCCCTGCATCAGGCCCGAGATGCGCGCCAGGTTTGACTTGAGCCAGTCCTGCTCCTGGTTGGCCCGGGTGCTCTCGCGCAGCGAGCCGACCATGGAGTTGATGTTGTCCTTGAGTTCGGCGACCTCGCCCGAGGCGTCGACGGTGATCGAACGGGTCAGGTCGCCCTCGGCGACCGCGCTGGCGACCTCGGCGATGGCCCGTACCTGACGGGTCAGGTTGCCGGCCAGCTCGTTGACGTTCTCGGTCAGGCGCTTCCACGTGCCGGAGACGCCCTCGACCTCGGCCTGGCCGCCGAGCCGGCCCTCGCTGCCGACCTCGCGGGCGACCCGGGTGACTTCGGCGGCGAAGGCGGAGAGCTGGTCGACCATCGTGTTGATGGTGGTCTTGAGTTCCAGGATCTCCCCGCGGGCGTCCACGTCGATCTTCTTGGACAGGTCGCCGTTGGCGACGGCCGTCGTGACGAGGGCGATGTTGCGGACCTGGCCGGTGAGATTGTTCGCCATGGAGTTGACGTTGTCGGTGAGGTCCTTCCAGGTTCCCGCGACGTTGGGTACCTGGGCCTGGCCGCCGAGCCGGCCCTCGGTGCCGACCTCCCGGGCCACCCGCGTCACCTCGTCGGCGAACGCGGACAGCGTGTCGACCATCGTGTTGATCACGCCGGCCAGCGCGGCGACCTCGCCCTTCGCCTCCACCATGATCTTCTGCGAGAGGTCGCCCCGGGCGACGGCGGTGGCGACCTGGGCGATGGAGCGCACCTGGCCGGTCAGGTTGGAGGCCATGACGTTGACGTTGTCGGTGAGGTCCTTCCAGGTGCCGGAGACCCCTCGGACGGTGGCCTGGCCGCCCAGGTTGCCCTCGGTGCCGACCTCGCGGGCCACCCGCGTCACCTCGTCGGCGAAGGCGGAGAGCTGGTCGACCATCGTGTTGATGGTCTCCTTCAGCTCCAGGATCTCCCCGCGGGCGTCCACCCGGATCTTCTGCGTCAGATCGCCCTGGGCCACCGCGGTGGTGACCTCCGCGATCGACCGCACCTGGGCGGTCAGGTTGTCGGCCATGACGTTGACCGACTCCGTCAGGTCCTTCCAGGTGCCGGAGACGCCCTTGACGTCCGCCTGGCCGCCGAGCCGGCCCTCGGTGCCGACCTCCCGGGCCACCCGCGTCACCTCCCCGGCGAAGGCGGAGAGCTGGTCGACCATCGTGTTGATGGTCTCCTTCAGCTCCAGGATCTCTCCGCGCGCGGTCACGTTGATCTTCTGCGAGAGATCGCCCTTGGCCACGGCCGTCGCGACCTGGGCGATGGAACGCACCTGGGCCGTGAGGTTTCCGGCCATGAAATTGACCGAATCCGTGAGGTCCAGCCAGGCGCCGCCGACTCCCGGTACGTCCGCCTGCCCGCCGAGCGTTCCCTCGGTGCCCACCTCGCGGGCCACCCGCGTCACCTCGGACGTGAACAGCGACAGCTGGTCGGCCATCCCGTTGAAGACCGTGGCGATCTCGCCGAGCAGGCCGTCCGCCGTGTCGGGCAGCCGGGTGCGGAAGTCCCCGTCCCGCACGGCCGTCAGGCCGGCCAGGAGCTGGCGCAGTTCCGATTCGCCGATCCTGTCCTCGCCGGGAAGCGCGGGTGTGCTGCCCAGTGCCTCGGAACCCGACCGCTCAGCCATCTGCCAACCTCACTCTAGACAACGACCGTGCCGGCGCACGGGACAGGACACGGCAGGGGGACGCACCGGATCCCCCGGACCGGCCGGGGGATCCGTCTTTCGCCGTACAACCAGTGGAGAAGGCTATCGCCGACCCGGGCAGGTCCGATCACCTGATCCCCGGTCAATCGGAAGCCGTGCGTACGCACACCGTCGCGGAACCGGCGGATGCACGGGCGGGCAGCGGGTAGGCGAACCGTGACGAACACCACGAACACCACGAACGACACGGACGGCAGAGCCGAAGTGGGGTGAGGACATTGGCGGTCAAGGCCGTGGGCTGGGCCCGCACGTTTCCGATATCGAGAGGGGTCCGGGCGGCGCGGCAGTGGACCGCCGGGCACCTCGCCTCGCTGCCTTGGGGCGGCGCGGCCCCGGACACGGTGCATTCCGTACTCCTCAGCGTCTCCGAACTCGTCACGAATGCCCATCTGCACGCGGTCGGCCCCGCCCACCTCGTGCTGACGTGGGACGGCAGTTGCCTCCACGTGAGCGTCGCCGACTCCGACCCGCATCTGCCCAGTCCGCGCACGGCAGATGCCGATGGCGACACGGGCGCCACCTCCGGCCGGGGGCTGGGCATCGTCAGCGTCCTCGCCGACTCGTGGGACGTCCACGCGTGCCACGGCGGCAAGGCGATCACGGCCTGCTTCCGGCCACCGGGGGCGTCCGACCCCCACACCGGCCCTCGGCGGGGCCCGCCGACGACCGGTCCGGGTGGTGCCCGGCGGTCATGAGCCGCCGACGGCGTCCTCGACGCTCGGGTGCAGGGAGAGGACCGTATCGGCGCCCGTCAGGGCGAAGAGCCGGCGGAGTTGCTCGCCGGGGGCCGCGATCCTCAGGGTGGTGAGGTGGTGCAGCCGCAGCAGCAGGTTCAGGAACGACGAGTCGCCGAAGGTGATGGGGCCGGCGTCCAGCACGACCAGCCGGTGCCGGTCCGCGGCGGAGGTCAGCGCCGTCTCCAACGGCTCCAGCGTGTCCTGGTCCAGCTCCCCGTGCGCGGTCACCACCCACCCGGCCCCCGCGGGGTAGCCGTCCCCGACGACGCCTTCGTGGTGGTACGCGTCCCCTGCTCCGGTCGTCATGTCCGCCTCCCCGGATCGTCACCTGTACGGCCTCCGGAAGGGAGTATGCCTGTTCGTCAGCCGGGCGCGGACGCCGCGGCCTTGGCATGCACTCCGGGAGCCCGGCACCGCCTCCCGGAGGGCCCGGACAAGAAAGTTCCCACGCAGGGCGAGTAGGAACGCGAAGTCGGGGCACAAGCGTCCGAGCAGCCGTCAGTCAATCGGGAGGGAACGGCCACATGTCTCGTTCGGCCACCGCCGTCAGCCTCATTCGTGCAACCGACGCGCAGGTCACACCCACTGCGCCCGCCGCCGTGGGAGCACTGCCGCTGGACGGGCCACTGCCCGAGGTGCAGAACGCGCGGGAGATGGCACCCGCCGACGCGCGTGAGCTCTCGAAGCACTTCTTCGAGCGGCTCCGCGTCCTGGAAGAGGGCACGCGCGAGTACCAGTACGCCCGCAACACCCTGATCGAAATGAACCTCTCCCTCGTGCAGTTCGCCGCGCGGCGCTTCCGCGCCCGCGTGCTCGGCGGGGGCCTGGACATGGACGACGTGATCCAGGTGGGGACCATCGGTCTCATCAAGGCCATCGACCGCTACGACACCGAGCGCGGGGTCGAGTTCTCCACCCTCGCCCTCCCTTACATCATCGGTGAGATAAAGCGCTATTTCCGTGACACGACCTGGGCCGTGCACGTGCCGCGCCGGCTCCAGGAGCTGCGTACGGAGCTGGCCAAGGCCCAGGAGTCGCTGACCGACGTCCTGGGCCGGGCCCCGACGGTCAAGGAGGTCGCCGAGCACCTCGAGCTGACCGAGGAGCAGGTCATCGACGGGCTCGTCGCCGCCAACGGGTACACGAGCGGCTCCTTGGACACCGGCGCCGACAGCGACGAGCCGTCGACGACGAACCGGACGATGCGCCCGCTGGCGGACCGGCTCGGCGACGTCGACCCCGCCATGGAACTCTTCGAGGATTTCCACACCCTCGCCCCCCTGCTGGAGCAGCTGGACGAACGCGACCGGCTGATCCTGCGGATGCGCTTCGGCGATGAGAAGACCCAGGCGGAGATCGGTACCGAGCTGGGCATCTCGCAGATGCAGGTCTCGCGTCTGCTGTCGCGGACCCTGGCCCGGCTGCGCGCCGGAATGCTCACGGTGTAGGCAGCGCCATGCCCTCACCGCCCTCACCGCACCGGGACGACGGATCCGTCCCGCCCGCCGGCGTGCAGCAGCCCTACGACGCCGATGCGGCGTGGGCGGACGCCGTCGTACGGTGCACGGCCGACGGCACGGGCGGGCGTACGGGCACGGCGCCGTCGCTGACCGCCCGGCCGCTGCGCGACCGTCCCGGTGCCCGGCTCAGCGGCAGTTGCGACCTCGACACCCGGCCGATCCTGAGCGCGGCGCTCGGCGTCGTCACCCGGATCCCCGGCCCGGTCGTCCACCTCGACCTCTCCGCCGTGGGCTTCCTCGACGCGGCCGCCGTCGCGGCGCTGGTGCAGGCGAACGCCACGGTTGCCGGTCAGGGGCGTCGCCTGCTGCTCCACCACCCGCCATACTCGCTCCGCAAGGTAGTGGAGATGTTCCCGGACGAATGTGCCGCGCTGGAGGTCGCAGCATGATCAACCATCCTGCGGCCGACGCCCCCGGGGCCTTCGTCCACCCTGCCCTCTTCTACCGGGGCCCGGCCGATTACCTGGCGGGCGTCGGAGGGTTCGTACGGGCCGCCCTGACGGCCGACGAGCCGGTACTCGTGGCCGTGCCCGGTCCGCGACTGGAGGCGCTGCGCGAGAGCCTCGGCGGCGACGCGGCCAAGGTCACCTGGACGGACATGACGCAGTCGGGCCGCAATCCGGGCCGCATCCTGGCGACCCTGCAGGAGTTCGCCGACCGGCACGAGGACCGGCCCGCCCGGATCGTCGGCGAGCCGATCTGGCCCGGCCGGTCGCAGGCCGAGGTCCTGGAGGCCACGCGGCACGAGGCCCTCATCAACACCGCCTTCGCGGGGCGGCCGGCGAGCGTCCTGTGCCCGTACGACGTCCTCGGCGTGCCCGCCGCGGTGGTGAACGACGCCCGGCGCACCCATCCGGTGGTGATGGAGGAGGGCAGGGTCCGGGTCAGCCCGGACCACGTCGACGCGGCCGTGGTCGGCGCCGACTGCGACCGTCCCCTGCCCGAGCCCCACGGCGGTGCGCCCTCGTTCGCGTACGCCCACGGGGAGCTGGGTGAGGTGCGCGCGTACGCCGAGGCCTGGGCCCGCGGCACCGCCCTGAGCGCGGCGCGGCGCGGCGACCTCGTCCTCGCGGTCAGCGAGGCCGCCGCCAACTCCCTCGCCCACGGGGGCGGGCGCGGCTCACTGCGGCTGTGGAGCACGGTCGACTCGGGCCCGGGCAGGGGTGCAGGGGTCGTGGCGGAGATCCGCGACGCGGGCCGGCTGACGGACCCGCTGGCGGGACGCCGCCGTCCCGCCCTGGCCTCCGTCAACGGCGGCCGCGGCCTGTGGATGATCCACCAGCTGTGCGACCTGGTCGAGATCCGCGCCTCGGACAGCGGCCTCACCCTGAGACTGCACATGGCCACGTCCTGAGGGACCGGCGGTCCCCTAGACTGTCACGGACACGCTCGGTGTCCTCGGCCCCACGGGGCCCGGACCGGTCCCGCGAACGCGGCCGGCGTCAACGGTGGGGGTGAGAGACCACAGTGGAAACGATCGGGCCGGAAACCGGCGATCGGCGGCCTGCAGGGCCTTCCATAGCACGGCAGCGCCGCCGCCTGGCCCTTTCGGGCGTACGCGGCCACGTGGCCAAGGGCCGTGACTTCACGCGCCAGGCACTGGTGGACTGGGGCTGGGACGGGACCGAGACGTCCGAGGACGTCCTGCTCCTCGTGTCCGAGCTGCTCACCAACGCGGCACTGCACGCGGGTGGTTGCGTCGAGCTCGTGGTCTCGGCCGGCGAGGACCTGCGGATCGAGGTCTTCGACGGCACGACGACCCTGCCGCGCCGCCACCCGTCGCCGCAGCGGGGCCTCCCCGGCGGCCACGGCCTCTACATCGTGGAGCGTCTCTCCGATCGCTGGGGCACCCGCACCCACGAGAACGGCAAGGCCGTCTGGGCCGAGATCGACGCGTCCCGGCTGACCTCGGGCAGGCCCACGAGCCGGTGACCCGGCCGCTCCGTCCCCCGTACGCGCCCGTGGCCGCGTACGGGAGCTTCATCCCGCGGTACGGGGGCAGGCGCGCGGTATGACATCTCATGCGCTCACCTCCCTGGCCCTGACCCCGGCCCCCGGCCCCGCCTGGCTCCACCTGATCGTGATCGCGTTCGCCCTGCTCGTCCTCGTCAGCAGCCTGGCCCGGCACCGGTAGGCATCCGCACACCGGGGCACAAGCGCAGGAGTCCGTGGACTCGGCAGGCCCGGGAAGGGAGCAACACCATGACAGCTGTGGCACGTCCGAGGATTCTCGTGGTGGGTGCGGGATTCGCCGGTGTGGAGTGCGTACGCCGCCTGGAGCGGCGGCTCTCCCCCACCGAGGCGGAGATCACCCTCGTCACCCCGTCCTCCTTCCAGCTCTACCTGCCGCTGCTTCCGCAGGTGGCCGCAGGGGTGCTGACTCCGCAGTCCATCGCCGTGTCACTGCGCCGCAGCCGCCGGCACCGGACCCACATCGTGCCCGGCGGCGTCGTCGGCGTGGACACCCGGGCGAAGGTGTGCGTCGTACGGAAGATCTCGGGCGAGCTGACCCCCCGGGCCTACGACCATCTGGTGCTGGCCCCGGGCAGCGTCACCCGTTCCTTCGACATCCCGGGTCTTGCCGAGCACGCCCGCGGCATGAAGACCCTCGCCGAGGCCGCGCACCTGCGCGATCACGTCATCGCGCAGCTCGATCTCGCGGACGCCTGCGAGGACGAGGCGGAGCGGGCGGCGCGGCTCTGCTTCGTCGTCGTGGGCGGCGGCTACGCCGGCACCGAGACGGCGGCCTGCCTTCAACGGCTCACCCACCACGCGGTGCGGCGCTACCCGCGGCTGGACCCGCGGCAGATCCGCTGGCACCTCGTGGACATCGCCCCCACCTTGATGCCCGAACTCGGCGAGGCGCTGGGCAGGTCCGCCCTGGAGGTGCTGGGGCGGCGGGGCATCGAGGTCTCGCTCGGCGTGTCCGTCGCGAAGGCCGGGCCGGACGAGGTCACCCTCACCGACGGCCGCGTCCTGCGCAGCCGCACCCTGATCTGGACCGCCGGAGTGGCCGCCAGTCCGCTCATCGCCACGCTGGAGGCCGACACCGATCGCGGGCGGCTCGTGGTCGCCCCCGACCTGACGGTGCCGGGCCTCCCGGGAGTCCTCGCGCTCGGCGACGCGGCCGCGGTGCCCGACCTCGCCGCGGGTGCGGACGGGGCGGTCTGCCCGCCCACCGCCCAGCATGCGCAGCGGCAGGGGCGCACGGCCGCCGACAACCTCATCGCGACCCTGCGGCACCAGGCGCTTCGGCCCTATCGACACAAGGATCTCGGGCTCGTGGTGGACCTGGGCGGACGCGACGGCGTCTCCAGGCCGCTCGGCATCGAGCTGCGCGGCCTGCCCGCGCAGGCGGTGGCCCGGGGATACCACTGGGCGGCGCTGCGCACCAATGTGGCGAGGACGAGGGTGGCGACGAACTGGCTGCTCAACGCGGTCGCGGGCGACGACTTCGTGCGGACGGGCTTCCAGGCGTGGCGACCGCCGACGCTGCGGGAGTTCGAGCACACGGACGCGTACCTGACGCCCGAACAGGTCCGGGCGCACACGGCCCCGCTGCGCACGGGCCTCACCTAGGAACCGGGTGCTGGAGCGGCGTCCACGGGGTATCCGCGGAGCATGGAAACCTCTTCGGATCGGCCGGGCGCCGCACGGCGCCCGTGGTGGGCGAGGATCGCCGTGGGCGTGGTGGTGGTCGTGGTGCTCATCGTGCTCGTCGGGCGCTTCAGCCCGATTCCGGGACTCGGCGCACTGTTCGGCGGGAAGACGCATGACCGCTCGGGTCCGGCGCTGCTCAAGTCGTTGCAGGACATGCACCGTTACGAAGCCGCCGTCGGCAACTTCCAGGTCGTCGTGGACCTGGAGAAGGATGCGGCGTTCCTGCCGGACGCGATCCGCGGAACCCGCACGTTGTACGTGGGTGCCGGCTCGGTCAGCGGCTACGTGGACCTGGGCGGGCTGGGCGAGCGGAGCGTCATGGTGAACGGGGACCGCACACAGGCCACGATCCGGCTGCCGCGCCCGGTGCTGGGAGCAGCCGCGCTGGACCCGAACCGTTCGTACGCGGTGTCGAAGCAGCGCGGCCTGCTGGACCGGCTCGGTGATCTCTTCTCCGACAACCCGGCCGGTGAGCAGGCCGTCCAGAAGCTCGCCGCGCAGCACATCGACGAGGCGGCCCGCGACAGCGGCCTCGCGGAGCGCGCCGAGAAGAACACGACGGCGATGCTGGAGGGGCTGCTGCACTCCCTCGGCTTCCGCACGGTGAACGTCAGCTACGGGTGAGGGCCGCGGTCCGGGACGGCCCGGAAGCCGCCGGCCGCCGGGCCCGGCAGGGAGCGACCGAAAAATTTCATCGCTTCTGTTTGAGCCCTCGATTGGGGGTCATACGCGTGGTGTCGGCGAGTCGCCGTTTCGAGCGGGGCGGCGACTCGCCGAGATCCGTGGCCGCACGCCGGTGTTCCGTCCCCCCGGACACCGCGTGCGGCCGCGGTCCTGTGCGGTTTCCCGCGTCCCCACGTTTCTAAGGAAAACAGCTGGTCAGGCAGGGTGTCCGGGGTCGATCTCCTGGACGTCCGTGTACCTCATCGAGGCCGGCTCGCCGCGGGCCGGTGCGCAGACCTCGGTCGGCGCCAGGAGGAAGCCCTCGTGGTCGCCGCCGTCGAGGCGCGTCTCGATCCGGCCGACGAACCATGCGCGGGCCCCGGTCAGCACGGGGCTGCCGTCGGCGCCGGGCCGCCAGTCCACCCGGGCGAACTTGTCCACCTCGTCGCCCGTCTCGCCGCCGAACAGCTCGGCCAGCGGCTGCCGGCCGCGATCGAGGACGTGCACCGCCAGGTGTGTGGCTCCGCGAGCCACCCGGTACGTGTGGTTCTCCCTGGACAACCACACCACGAAGCGCGGCGGCCGGATCGAGCACTGCGAGGCGAAGCCCACGAGACACCCCGACCGCTCGCACCCGGCCTCCACCGTCACCACGTACACGGGGCCGTTCAGGACCTCGGCGAATGCGCCGAGGTCGAGGTCCGTCGGTGTCATGACCGCTCCCGCCTGCCGCTCTCTTCGCCCCTGCCGGGCACCTGCCCCCGCAGCCGGCGCCCAACCGCGGCGCATGGGGCGCCCGGGGCCGGGTAGCCGGGCCCTGAAGGGTCCTCGCAGGACGGGGGCCGCGAACGGTACCGAAAGGATGCGCATGTCGCACGTCGAGGAGTACGTCGAGGTCAACGTTCCGGTACGCACGGCCTACAACCAGTGGACGCAGTTCGAGGAGTTCCCCGCCTTCATGGAGGGGGTCGAACGCATCGATCAGCGCACCGACACGCTCACCCACTGGGTGACCAACGTGAACGGTGTGCAGCGCGAGTTCGATGCGCAGATCACCGAGCAGCTCCCGGACCGGCGCGTCGCGTGGATGACGGTCGACGGGGAGACGCGTCAGGCCGGACTGGTCGTCTTTCAACCGATCGACGCGACCACCACCAAGGTCGTGCTGCACATGAACTGGGTGCCCGAGGGGCTGGCCGAGAGCGCCGCCGACAAGCTCGGCTTCGTCAAGCGCCAGGTCGCGGGCGACCTGAAGCGGTTCAAGATGTACATCGAGTCGCGCGGCGTCGCGACCGGTGCCTGGCGCGGCGAGGTCTGAGCCCGGTGATCGGTGGCGAGCACGCGCGCAAGGGCGTCCGGACCGCGTCCCGCGGTGGCCGGGCGCGGGAGGTCACGGCGCGCTGCGGGCTGCTGGCCCGCGGGGTGCTGTACGTCCTGGTCGGGGTGCTGGCCCTGCGCCTTGCCTTCGGTGACTCCGGAGGCAAGGAGGCCGACCGTCAGGGCGCCCTCCAGGAGCTCGCGGGCAAGCCCTTCGGCAGCGGCCTCGTGTGGGCCGTGGGCATCGGTCTCGTGGGGATGATGCTGTGGCACCTGTCGGAGGCGGTGTTCGGTGCGGCCGGACCGGACGGCGACAAGCCGCTGAAGCGGCTGGCCGCGGCCGGCCGGACCGTCTTCTACGCGGTCGTCGCCTTCTCCGTCCTGGCGTTCGCGGCGGACGGCGGCGGGCACTCCGGGGACCAGCAGTCGCGCGATGCGACGGCGCGAGCCCTGGAGCTGCCGGCCGGCCAGTGGCTGGTGGGCGCGGCCGGGCTCGGGATCGCGATCGCGGGCGTGGTCATCGGGGTGCAGGCCGCCCGGCGCACTTTCCGCAAGCATCTCGCCATGGGCGGGGTCTCGGAGTCCGTGCGCAAGGCCGTCGGTTTCCTCGGGGTGACCGGCGGTCTGGCCCGGGGCGCTCTGTTCGCGGCGGCCGGTGGCTTCGTCGTGTACGCCGCCATGCACTTCGACCCGGCACAGGCGAAGGGCATGGACGACACCCTGAGGTCGTTCACCGCTACCCCGGCGGGGCCGTGGCTGCTGGTCGCGGTCGCCGTCGGGCTGGTGCTCTTCGGGGCGTTCTCCTGGGCGATGGCTCGATGGCACGAGGTCTGAGACCCGCGGCCGGCGGGCCCGCGGGATCCCGGCCCGCGGGTTCAGCGCTGCCACCAGTGCCTGCGGCGCGGGTGTACGGCCCGCCCCAGGCGGAGGCCGATCAGCAGGTAGCCGATGAGCGCTCCGACCGTGTTGAGGATGACGTCGTCGATGTCGAAGACGCGTCCCGTGACGAGCGCGCCCTGGGTGAGCTCCACCAGCGTCATCAGGACGACCGTCACCACGGCGACCCGCAACAGCCCCCGGGCCGGCGGCAGCAGGACCGGCAGGAGCACCCCGAACGGCACCCCCAGCAGCAGGTTCCCACCGAGCTGGCGCACCGCCTCGATCGTCGAGGTCCCGTCCAGGTAGGCCCTGATCGAATGGCCGGGCCGGACATTGGCGTGGACGAGGTCCGCCGAGGCGGCGGACGGCTCCAGCGTCAGCCGCGCCAGCACCACACTGAACAGGACGGTCCCGGCGAAGGCCGCGAGCATGCCCAGCGCCCGGACGGCCGGGTGGGCCGGCCGGCGTTGCCGCCGGACGGCCTCCACGGGCGCTTCCTTGGGTTCTGCCGGCCCCGCACCGCGCCACCGCGCGTAGCTCCATGTCATGCGGGCGCGTGTACCCCGCCGACGGCCCGGTACGCCGGACTCCAATTGCGCATGTTCACGGGCCCTTTCGGGCACCCGCTCAGCGTGACCGACATCCCCCGCACCGCACCGCGCACCGGCGGTCCGACCGCCGCGACGGCCCCGGCGGCGGGCACCCGCGCCCAGCTGCGGCGTACGGCCGTCCACGTCTGGACCGAGAACGTCGCCGACCACGCGGCCGCCCTCACCTACTACGCCGTACTGGCCCTCCTGCCCGCGCTCGTCATCGCGGTCTCCCTCGTGGGGCTGCTGGGCGAGGCGACGCGGGACCGGCTGATCGCCGCGATCACCTCGTACGCGCCGCCCCAGTCGGCGCAGGTGCTCAGCGACGCGCTCGGCAGCCTCTCGGCGGAGCGGTCCTCGATCTGGGCCCTGCTGATCAGCGGGGTGCTGAGCGCACTGTGGTCGGCGTGCAGCTACCTGGCGGTGTTCCGGCGGGCCCTGCACACGATGCACCGGGTGCCCGATACACGGCCTCCGCTGCGTGCGGCCCACACACTGGTGATCAACGCCCTGCTGCTGGTCCTGCTCTTCGTCGGCGCCGTGGGACTGGTCGTGTCCGGGCCGCTGGCCCGATGGGTCGCGCACGCCACCGGCGGGCCCGGCCCGGACGTCGTCGCGCTGCTGCGCTGGCCCGTGCAGGTGGCGGTCGTGACCCTGCTGGTGCTGATCGTCTTCCGTACCGGCCCGGCACGGAGCCGGGGCACGCGGCGCGGGCTGCCCGGCGGCGTCCTCGCGGCCCTGCTCTGGCTGACCGCGACGGGCCTCTTCACCCTGTACACGGAGCTGGACACCTACGGCCGGCTCTACGGCTCGCTGGCCAGCATCGTTGTCTTCCTGGTGTGGCTCTGGCTGGCCAATCTGGCCCTGCTCACCGGGGCGCAGTTCAACGCCGAGCGGGCCCGGGAGCGGGAAGCCGACGCCCGGTGAGGTCGGCGGAGTGGACGTTTCACGCAGGCCCCCGACCGGGTACCCCTGGCGGTGATCTCCGGGTCGGGCTCACGCGCAACCCCCACAGCGGACAGAGGGAGGCCTCATGGACCAGAGCCAGGGTGCTCGGGACGGGCGGAGCGAGAGCGTCGAGGAGCGCGCCGACCGGCAGTGGCAGGAGCTCATCCAGGAGATCCGGGTCGCGCAGACGGGCGTGCAGATCCTCTTCGGCTTCCTGCTGACCGTCGCCTTCACCTCGCACTTCCAGGGGCTGCCCCAGGTCGACAAGGTGATCTACATCGTCACCGTGGTCCTGGGCGCTCTGGCGACCGGGGCGCTGATCGGGCCCGTCTCCTTCCACCGCATCGTCTCCGGCCGGCGGCTCAAGCCCGAGGCGGTCGCCTGGGCGTCGCGCCTGACCTTCATCGGGCTGCTCCTGCTCCTGGCCACCTGCACATCCGCCCTCCTCCTCGTGCTGCGGGTGGCCACGCACAACGCCGTCGTACCGTGGCTGGTCGCTGCGGTCCTGGCCTGGTACCTGCTGTGCTGGTTCGCCCTGCCCCTGTGGGCGCGCGTCCGTTACACCGCGGAGGACTGAGCCGCGGCGGCCTCAGGAGGCGGGCTCGGCCGTGGTCAGCTCCGCGCAGCCCAGGACGACGCCGGCGAGATCGCCGCGCTCGCTCAGCAGGGCGCGTTGGGCGCGGGCGCCGTTGCCGCGGTCCAGGAGTACGGCGATCTCCGCGCTCACCCGATCCCGGTCGCCGTGATCGACGAGCGCCTCGCGGACGTACTCGTAGAGGGCCAGTACGGCGTCGGCGGGAGCGGTCTCCCGCATCGTCCGCGGATGCAGCAGCGGTCCGTCCAGCCCCGAGCGACCGGCCCGCCAGGCCGCGAGTCGCAGCAGGCCCGTGCCGATCCGGGCCGGCGGTTCCCCGGCCCGCCAGGCCCTGGCGGCCGTTTCGACCAGGGCGCGCACGACTGCGGCCAGCAGCACTGTGGTACCCGCTTCCAGGCACACGTCCGCGACCCGGACCTCCACCGTGGGGTACGTGGCCGACAGGCGGGCGTCGAAGTAGATCATCCCTTCGTCGTGCAGCACGCCGGAGTCCACCATCGCGCGGACATGCTCGTGATAGCGGTCGGCGGAGCCGAAGACGCCCTCGGGCCCGGCCGAGGGCAACCGGTCCCACACCCGGCTCCGGTAGCTCGCGTACCCGCTGTCCGCGCCCTGCCAGAAGGGGGAGTTCGCGCTCATCGCGGTCAGCACGGGGAGCCAGGGGCGGATCCGGTCCAGGACGGCCACACCCTCCGCGTCCGACTCGACCGCGACGTGGACGTGGCAGCCGCACGTCAGCTGTTCCTGCGCGGTCAGGCAGAACTGCTCGGCGATCCACCGGTACCGCTTCCCCGCACTCAGCGAGGGCCGTACGGGCAGGGGTGAGGTACCGAGGGCGGCGACGAGTGCGCCGGCGGACGCGGCGTGCCGGGACGCTTCCGCCCGCCACCGGACGATCTCGTCCCGGAGCTCCCCCATCTCCGTCACCGGCTTGGTATTGAACTCCACCTGCTCCCGCTGGAGCTCCTTCTCGAAAACGTGCTCCTGCTCCTGACGGCCTTTGGAGCACTCCCCTGCGCAGCGGTCGGCCGCGGCCAGGACCGCACCCGACACGGCCAGCGGCTCACCCGTGGAGGCGTCCACCAGCAGCAGCTCTTCTTCCACGCCCACACTTCGCATTCCGCCGCCGCCCATTGCGCCCCGATGCCACACCGCACCCGTCGTCACGGAAGATACGCCGTTCAAATGCCGAGGTCCCGCACCCACACGGGCACGGGACCTCGGCACAAACCCTGGAGCGCGTCAGCCCTTGAAGACGTCCTTGACCTTTTCCTCGGCCTGCCGGGCATCGCCCTTGGCCTTTTCGGCGCGCCCCTCGGCGGTCATGCTTTCGTTGCCCACCGCGCGCGACCGACGGTCTCCTTGGCCTTTCCCTTGGCCTGCTCGGCCTTGGCCCGGCCCTTTTCCTTGTTCGACACTGCCGATCACTCCCTGGAGCATGTCAATGCAAATGGGAACTGGATGCGCCTCTCACGGCGCAAGGCGCAGCGGCTACCAGTAGTGGCGTCGGCCGCCGACCGCATGTCCGACCGAGCCCAGGATCCACAGCACCGCGCCCACCACGAGCAGGATGATCCCGATGGTCCACAGGATGGAGATTCCGGTCAAGAATCCGACGAGCAGGAGAATAAGACCGACAACAATCATGATGCCCTCGTTCCCACTTCGGAATGCGGCGGAACAGTTGGATCCGCCGTGGCGTTTCGAGTGGCGTCTACCCTCGAAATTCAGCTTTATCAGCCCCACGCCTCTTGTTTTTCAGCGGCGAGAAAGCCCGCCGGAACCGTCTCACGCGCGGTGGCTTCCGGAGGGACCTTCCCAGGGCAGCCCACCGAGGCCGTAGTGCGTCCCGAGTTCGTCCCGGTAGCCGGGGTCCTGCAGGTGCTTGTCCCGGTGGAACTCCGGGGCGTCCTTGATCCGGTCCTTCGTGGCGTTCACGTAGACCTTCTTTTCCTCCAGGTCGATGCGGGCCACGGCGCTCGCCGGCAGGAGGACCTCCTTGCCGAAGATCCACACACCGATGTCGACGACCAGGTAGGCGTCACCGGCCTCGTAGGAGTGCTTGTCGACCTTCCCGATGTGGCCGTCGCTCGCCTCTACGCGGTACCCGGTGAGGTCGGCCCAGGCCAGGTGGCCCGATGCCGGCCGGTAGCTCCACACATGCTCACTCACGCGAAACACCTCCTCCGGCAGGGTGAACCCGTGGGGCCCTTCCGTATGTGTTGACGCGGGTGCCCGCCCTGTCACGGGCCAAACACCGCGCCCGGGCCCCCCGGAATCCAGCCACTCGCCGGGCACGGCCTCGCAGCTCGGCGCCGCCGCCCGGTCTACGGTGGAAGGGTCCCGTCCCCCGTGAACGGCAGATGAGGCTGACAGCTGTGTCGACATCGAGCCACGAGATCTTCGGTGCCCCGTGCTGGGTCAGCCTCATGGCCCGGGATCTCGTATCCGCCCAGCGGTTCTACGCCGGTGCACTCGGCTGGGACTTCCGCCCCACCCACCTCGGGGGCGGAATCGTGGTCGCCTTCCGCGACGGTGCCCCCGTCGCCGGCATCGGCTCTCTCGGCGGGACGGGCGGCGCGCCGGCGGTGTGGACCCCGTACTTCGCCGTCGAGGACGCCGACGTCACCGCCGCCCGGATCCACGAACGGGGCGCCACCATGGCGGTCGGCCCCGTGGCGTTCGGCACCGGCCGCATCGCCCTGGCGGCGGACCCCGCCGGAGCCGTCTTCGGGTTCTGGCAGGGAGAGGTCGTCCCCGACTGGTCGGTCGGCCGCGGCAGCGCGCCGGCGTGGCTGGAGCTGCGGACCCGGGACGCCTTCGCGGCCGCCATCTTCTACGGGGAGGTCCTCGACTGGGCCGGCGGGCGGCCCGGCTGCTGCGCGGTCTCGTACGAGCACGCCCACGTCGTCCTGCGCCACGGCCGCGACACGGTGGCGCGCATCAGCGGCGGCGCGCTCGAAGCGGCGCCGGACCCGGAGGTGCGTCCGCGGTGGCACGTCCACTTCCGGGTGCCCGACCTGGAGGCGGTGGTCGAGGCCGCGGTCCGGCTGGGCGGCAGGACCGCCTCGCCCGTCCAGACGTCCACCGTGAGCCGGTGGGTCGTGCTCGCCGATCCCGACGGGGCGCTGTTCACCGTGGTGGCGCCTCAGGACGGCTCGGCCTGACCCGGTCCGAACCGGGTGGTCACGGAAGGTCACGGGGTGCGTCGAGCCGGCCAGGGGTTCCCGAAGATGGATTCCGAGGGCACCGGAGTCCTATCGTGGGAGCGGCGTCTGGAGCGGCCATGCTCGTCACCTCTCCCCCGGCCGCAGCGGGATGACCGGGGATCTGGGACCTGCCACCGGCCCGCTGGTGGGCCCGGTGGCGACACGTACTGTGGCTCGGCGCCCTGGTCGGCGCCCTGTACCTGTCGGCCATCGCACCGCTGTGGCGTGACTCCCCGGCCCGCGGGTTCGTCGCGGTGGCCATCGGCACGGTGTTCTTCTGGTGGTCCCCCAATGGCTCCTGCTCGGCGGCCGGATCGGCTGGACCGCCCTCCTTCCCGGCGCGGTCGCCACCACGATCGCCCTGCTCGGACTGCGGGTCTTCTCCCGGCTCGTCTTCTCCCCGCTGATCGCCTCCAGCGCCGTCACGTACGGCCCCTTCGGAACCGTGCTCGTCATCCAGACCTGGCTGGTCGGTGTCGGCGTCGTCGTCTTCGGCGGTGCGCTCGCCGGCCGGCTGCTCCACGACGAACTGCCGCACCGACAACGAGACCGGTCTGTACGACTGCAACCACCGCGGAGCATGACGTTCGCCGGTAGGCGCCAAGGGGCGGATCACCCATACGACTTCGGGCAGGGCCCTCGACTCCACCTGCAGCACAGCAGCCAACGGCAAGCCGAACAGCCCCCTATTAGGGGGCGCGAACAGCGGCCGCCCGCGTCACGCGCACGCAGCCGCGCCCGATGTCCCCTACTCCGCAATGGCTGCCCACGCCACGGGGACGGTTTCCGGGACAGCGACCGGGGTGCGCCCATGGCGATGGATCAAGGGCGCCCAGCCCCTGTTAAAGTGACATGCGCCCATCAAGTCGGGCCTCTCGTACACTGACATTCCAACGGGGTTCACGTGAAGCTTCGCCACGTCCGCGCGGTTGCCGTCTTCGGTATCGCAATCTTCGCACTCACCGGAGCCCGCGGCTCCCACGGCGCCAGCTGCGGTGGCAGCAGCCACAGTTCCGGCTCGGGCTCCAGCAGCTCCGGCGGCGGCAGCACCGGCGGCAGCCACGACAGCGACAGCACGAGTGGCAGCACCAGCAGCTCGGGTGGCACGTCCGTCACCGGCGGATCCAGCAGCAACAAGACCGAGCGCGACATCAAGATCGACGCCTGCAAGCTGGACGACGCGGGCAAGAACCTCGTCGCCAAAATCACGGTCACCAACAGCGGTTCGCTGGACCAGACCTACAACATCACCATGAAGTTCCGCGGGGACGCCACCTCGGCCGCGGCCTCCGCCCAGGCCAAGGTCACCGCTCTGACCGTCAAGGCGGGTGCGTCCCAGCAGGCCGAGGCCACCACGCCGTACACCGGCAAGGGCAACGGCAGCGAGTACAAGGAGTGCGTCGTCGCCAGCGCGACGAAGAGCGCCCTCTGATCGGTTCCCGATCCCGCGAAGCCCCCTCACCCGCCGGGCGGGTGAGGGGGCTTCGCCGTTCGCCGCCCGCGGAGCGGATCAGGGACCGACCCGGGCCCGGGCCCTTCCCCGAGCCCGTCGGCCGCTTCCGCCCGGACTCGTGCCGGGGGTCGAGGCCGGGCCCGCAGCGCGACCCGAGGCGGGGCCCGAAGCGGCGCGCCCCCGCCCGGTCGCGCCGCGTCGTCGGTGGAGCAGCGCATCGAGGGACAGGGTCGGCGCGCCGGCGAGGATCAGCGGGGTCCAGGCCAGCAGGTAGATCAGGTCCGCGCCGAAGTAGTACGGGGTGGTCGACCAGCTCATGGTCAACCACAGGCTGAGTGAGATCAGTGCGCCGCCGAGTGCGGCGATCCGGGTCAGCAGGCCGGCCAGGGCGCCCAGTCCGACGGCCAGTTCCCCGACGGCTATCGCGAGGCCGATGCCGACCGGACTGGTCATCGAGAGATCGATCAGCCCCGGCACCCCTGCGGCGTCCCGCACCGCCTCCATCTGCTGCCCGATCGAGCCGTCTCCGGTGGCGGACAGGAACGCCGGATCGGTCAGCTTGTCCAGACCGGCGTAGACGAACGTGACGCCCAGAAAGAGGCGCAGCGGCAGCAGTGCGTGCTCGGAGGCTCTCGCGCGGAGGCCGGCGGAAGGCGTGTTCATGCCCATCACACGAGGGGCCCCGCGATCCGGTTCGACGTTCGGAGCCGGCTTTTTTGCAGCGGCGAGCGCCATATGAAGTAGATGGTGCTAGCGTCAATGGCATCATGTTGCTCAGTCTGAACATCGCGGACAACCGCCCCCTGCACGAGCAGGTGGCCGGGGCCATTCGGCGTGCCATCGCCGAAGGGGAGTGCGGGCCCGGTGACCGGCTGCCGCCGGCGCGGGAGTTGTCCCAGGCGCTGGGTGTCAACGCCAACACCGTGCTACGGGGGCTGCGGGCGCTGCGCGACGAAGGCCTGCTGGAGTTCCGGCGCGGCCGCGGGGTCACCGTGGCCGGTGGAGCGGGCGGCCGGTCGGCGTTGCTGGAACGGGTGCGGGAACTGGTGGCCGACGGAGCCCGCCTGGGTTACGGCAAGGCCGACCTCATAGAGATGATCAAGGAGGCGCAGTGAAGGACCGTGGGGGCTTAACGGGGTTGAGTCGTGGGGCCGCGTGGGGGACGGCGGCTTGGGGAGCCGGGATCCTCGCGCTGCTCGTGGTGCTGCCGCTGGCGGCGCGCAGGGGGTTCGGGGACCGGCTGGCGACGCACTGGAACGCCTTCGGGGACCCCGACGGTTCGCTTCCGCTCTGGGCGGTCGTACTGGTGCCGACCGCGATCTGGATCGTACTCGCCGCCGCCGCCGTGCTCTGGCGCGCGGCGCGTCGATGGCGGGGGGCCGTGCTGGTCTCGTGCGGGGTGCTGCTCGCCGGGGAGCAGGCCTCGATCGTGCGGGCGAACCTCCACCACGCGGACTGGCGCGACGCGGACTCGGTCACCGTGGGGGCGGTGGCGGCGGTCGTGGCGGCGGCCGCGGCCGGGTCGGTGGGCATGTTGGCGAGCGGCCGGCCCGCCTCCCCCGCCGCACCGGGGCAGCGCCCGCGGATGGACATTCCCGCGGGTGAGCGCCGCGTGTGGCTCGCCTACACCGAGAACCCGTGGCTGTACGTGCTCGCCGCCGTCGCCGGGGTCGTCGCGCTGGCCGCGCTGCTCGTCGGGCTCGGCGATCCGGCGGAGCCGATGTGGCTGCTGATCGTGCCGTTCATGTGCGTCTCGATGGCCGTGCTGGCGTGCTCCTCGGTCCACGTACGGGTCGCCGAGCGCGGTATGGACGTGGCGTTCGGGCCCCTCGGGTGGCCGGTGCGGCACTGGGACGCGGCGGACATCGAGTGGGCGCGGGCCGAGCACCGGACGCCGACGCAGGTCGGAGGCTGGGGCTACCGGCTCAGCGGCCTGGGCACCACGGTGATGCTGCGGAGCGGCGAATGCCTGGTGATCCGGGCCAAGGGCAAGGACTTCGCCGTCAGCGTGGACGACGCGGAACGGGCCGCCGCCCTGCTGAACTCCCTGGCCGGCACGCACACCGAGCGGCCCTGAGCCCGGACAACCGGCCGGGCGGGTGAGGACGGTGGCCCCACCCGCCCGGCCGGCCGCCGGCGGCTCAGTGGAACAGCATCGACGCGTCGCCGGCCGGAGTGGCGACCGATCCCGGACACAGGAAGCTGCCCGAGGCCTTGGCCGCCGTGAACGCCCGGTTGATGTACTTGCGGCTCGTGGCGTCGCGGTCCCACACGATGCCCGTCGCCTTGTAGCGGCAGGAGATGAAGCTCTGCCTGCCGGTGATGTCGATCAGGTCGGTCCGGGCCGTGCCCGCGGCGTCGTCGAAGGTGAAGGCGGGGTTGTTGTTCAGCGAGGCGACGATGCCGCCTCCGCAGGCCAGATTGCCGCCCGGCGTGTTGATGGTGGTGCGGTCGACCGTGAGGGCGGTCGGGGGAACGGCGCTGGTGCTCGCGTTGGTCCAGCTGCAGCTGTTGCCTGCGACCACCATCACGCCGTCGACCTTCTGGTCGACTGCCGAGGCGCCGGATCCCTGCGCGAGGGCCGCGCCGGTGCCGGCGAAGGCCGCGGCGACGACCAGCGTCGCCATCCCGGCGAGACGTGCGATGCGGGTGGTGCGGGTGCTCTGGGCGATGTGCCTCATGGTTCGCTCCTCCATGCCACGTACTGGTGGGGGTGGGCGAGGCGCTGGGCCTCACAGAGTGTGCGGAGTGCGTGCCGGGAGAGTCCCACAGCGAGCTTGAAGTGTCAGGAGCATGTCAGTGCCGTACCGAGAATGGCCGGAAATACCGGCCCCGGCGCCGGGGGCCGACGGGACGCTGCGTACGGGGATGACCGTCGTGGGACGGGATCGAGCGCGCGCCCGACGCCTTCCTGGGGGTGCTGAGCGGCGCCGACACCGGCGAGATGCTGGTCCGGCCGGGCGCGCAGCGATGAGCACCGCCGCCCCGCGTGGGCGGGGCGGCGGTCAGGGTTCAGGGGCGGTGGGGCCCGCCGACGGAACCGGGACCTCGGTACGGAGCAGCAGGAGGGCGATGTCGTCGGTACGGGGCGCGTCGCGGTGGGCGTGCTCGATGAGTTCGTCCGCCAGGTCGCCGAGGGGATGGTGCTCGGGAGCGTCTGCGATACAAGCCGCGACCGCGCCGATGGCGTCCTCGATGTCCCGGCCGGGGGCCTCGACGAGCCCGTCGGTGTAGAACGCGAGGAGGGCGCCGGGGCTGAAGGGGATCTCGACGGCCGCGTACGAGGCCTTGGGGTCGATGCCCAGCAGGAGGCCGGCCGGCAGGGGCAGCATCTCGGTCCTGCCGCCGGGGTGGCGCAGCAGGGGTGGCGGGTGGCCCGCGGAGGCCAGGCGGGCGGTGTGCCCGGCCAGGTCGATGTGGACGTACAGGCAGCTGGTGAACAGCCCCGGTTCCAAGTCGGTCAGGAGCCGGTTGGTGCGGGCGAGGACCTCTTCCGGGGGTGCGCCGGCAACCGCGTGGACGGCGGTGCGGACCTGGCCCATGAGGGCGGCGGCGTTCACGTTGTGGCCCTGGACGTCTCCGATGGCGGCGGCGACGGTGGTGTCGTCGATGCGGATGAGGTCGTAGAAGTCGCCTCCGACGTCGAGGCCGTGGGCGGCGGGAAGGTAGCGGGCGGCCACCTCCAGGCCGGGAACGCCGGGCAGGTTGTGGGGCAGGAGGCCGGTCTGCAGGCTGCGGGCGAGCTGGTGGGTGGCGTCGTAGAGGCGGGCGCGGTCCAGGGCCTGCGCGATCAGTCCGGCGATCGAGGTCAGGACGGCGCGCTCGCCGGGCGCGAAGGTGCGGGGATGCGTGTAGGCGAGGACGAGGCAGCCGACCGGACGGTTGGAAGCGATCAGGGGGAGGAACGCCCAGGCGGCCATGCCGTCCTCGATGGACGCGTCCGGGTGGGCGGCCAGCAGCTCGCCCACTTCGCCGAAGAACAGCGGGGTGGCGGTGCGCAGGATGTGGGAGGCGGCGGTGTCGGCCGAGACGGGTGTGCCGTCGAGGTCCGCCATGTGTGCCACGGAGTATCCGCGGTGGCCGACGACCCGTACCCGGCCGTCCTGCTCGGCCAGGAGGGCCATGGCGTGGGCTCCGAGCGAGGGGACGATCTGGTCGGCGGCCTTCTCCACGACGTCCTGGGCGTGGGCGGCCTCGGTGAGGGTGGCGGCCAGCAGCATGAGCGGGTAGAGCGCGGTGGCCCGGCTGGGTGCGGATTGGTCGGGATACCTGGGCGGGGCATGCGTCGGCGGGTCTGGCTGGTCACTCCCCGTGGTGATGCGGACACTGATTCCGGTGTTGTCCGGGTAGAGGTCGAAACGCACCTGCTGTCCGGTGGGGCGCGGCGTGGTGAAGCTCCGGGGCAGTCGGCTCATCGCGGCGGCCCGGTAGTGGTTCTCGACGGCGGGCGTGTCCATCCAGGGGAGGGCCTCCCAGGGCAGGGCTCCGCGCAGGCTGGAGACGGGGGCGCCGAGCAGGTCGGCCGCCTCCTGGGTGATGAAGGTGATGGTGCCGTTCAGGTCGAGTGCGCAGTTGCCTCCGGGCAGCCGCCGGACGAAGGCCATGGCCGCCGCCGCCTCGGCCGGGCCCGGCGTGGGGGGCGGGAGCGGGCGCAGGATGACCGGACGCGGTGCCGGGCGCGGCGGCCGGCCCGCGTCGGCGGCGCGCAGCAGGGCGTGCGTCAGGTGGCTGCGGGCCGATTCCAGGGCCTTGCGCTCCCGCTCGTCGAGATCGGGCCCGTGCGCGCCCGGCCACAGCAGGATCAGGCCTGCCCCGGTCGGCGCCAGCGGGGCTGCCGCGAGGGCGAAGTCGTACGGGAGGACGAGGCCGAGGCGCGGATAGCGGCGGGCCGTGTCCTCCTGGCCACTGAGCCACACGAGGCGGCCCTCGCGGACCGCGTCGGCCACCGGGATCGGATCGTCCAGGCCGACCCTGGACCAGGGCGCCGCGAACTCGCGGGACAGCCCGGAGGCCAGGGCCAGGTGCAGAACGCGCCGGGCGGGGTCGGGGTCGGGCAGGTAGAACATGCCGATGGACGCTCCCGCGTCGGCGCAGGCCCCGACCAGTGCCTCGCTCAGCGCACGCCGGTCGGCTCTCTCATCGCGCCCCGGAACGTTTCGCACATGACCATGTTCCCCCCATATCCCCCGTCCCGTCCGCACCAGCCCGTCCCCGCGAGCCCGCGCGTGCGCGCTGCGGGCCGGGTGGGGCCGCCCTGGGCCGACGGCGACGTCGCGGCGGGCCTCAGGGCCGGGCCGGGGGCCCGAGCTCGGGGTGGGCCTGGAGCAGCCGGGGCGGGGCTGCCTGCTGCCAGGAGTCGACGACGATGGCGCGGAGCTCATCGACGTCGTCGAGGGCGGCGAGGCGCGCCCGTACCCAGGCGAAGGAGGCCTCGTGGTCCGCCACCCAGAACTTCCCCGGTTCGGCGCGGACCAGTTCGTCGCGCTCCTCCTTGGGACAGCGAACGGCCAACGAGGTCTCGTCGTCGGGCAGGGTCAGGAACATCTTCCCGGCGACCCGGAAGGTGGGCATGGCCCAGGCTTCCTTCTCGGTCGTCTCCGGGAGGGCGAGGGCTATTTCACGGGCTTCTTCGGACGTGCACACCCTCTGACCGTACGACAGGCCACTGACAACCGACCTGATCCACAAGAGACGGCCCGGACGCGGACGCAGGGGCCGCTCGGGCGTAGGCTTCGATCGGCACGCACACAGCAGGGGGCGCAGTACATGACGGCGAAGACGGCACCGAGGTGGGACTCGACCCTCGATTCGGTAGTGGTGTACGCGCAGGGCGCGCTCTGCCGTCGGCTGGTCCGGGGCACCGTGCCGCCGGACGGGCGGGTGCGGGTGACGGGACTGCCCCGGTCACTGGATCCGGCCTCGTTGCGGGCCGGAGTCCTCGGCACCTCCGGAGTGCGCGTCACCGAAGCGCGGGTGGAGGTCGAGGCCGAGCCGCTCGGCGCCGGCGCGCCGGACACACTGCGGCGGAAGGTCGAGCGGCTGCGGGACGCCCACGCGGCGGCGCAGAGCCGCCGGAACCGGCAGTTGGGCCTGATCGAGGAGATCCGGGCCCTGCACCCGGTGCCGCCGGTCCCCAACCCCGAGGACCCGCACCGCCGCACCGCCGTCGACGCGTGGTTGGAGCTGGCCGACTTCGTCGACGGGCGGCTGACGGGACTGCACGCCCGCCTCGCCGAGTCGGAGGAGGAACTGCGCCTCGTCGAGCACGAGCTCGGCGTCGCCACGGACCGGCTCGCCCGGGCCTCCACCGACACACCGTCAGCGCACGTGGAGACCACGGTCTCCGCCCTCCTGACCCTCGACATCACCGATGGCGCGGAGGGCGAGGGGGACGGTGCCGGGGAGGTCGAGCTGGAGCTGGAGTACGGAGTTCCGGGCGCCGTCTGGGTACCGGCCTACCGGCTCACGCACCGTCAGGGGGACGGCGACGGCCGCCTGGTGCTGCGGGCCTCGGTCGCCCAGCGCACCGGGGAGGACTGGACCGGGGTGCGCGTCGCGCTGGCCACCGCCGACCTCCGGCGCCGTACCGACCTGCCGAGGCTCCGGTCGGTACGGATCGGGCGCCGTCAGCCCGCCCCCGCGCCGTCCGGCTGGCGCGAGCCGCCGGCGGGCCTGGCCGACCTGTTCGCCGGTTATGAGGCGGCCGGCTCCCGCCGCCCCGCCGCGACCGCCGTACCCGTCGCCCCCAGGGTCGGCTCCGCGTCCGGTCCCGTACCGCCGCCGCCACCCCCACCGCCCGCACCGGCAGCCGCGCCGGTACCGCAGAGCCACGCCGCTCCCCCGGCGCCCGGCGGCGCGTACGGCGCCTCCCCGGAGACCTTCGGGGGCGCCCTGCCCGACTTCGCCCAGCCGGCCCCGGCACAGCCGGCCGGCGCACGCCCGGCCGCCCCCCGGTCGCGCGCCGGCGGCATGGGCTTCGCCGGAGCCCCGGCCGCGGCCCCCCAGGCACCGGCCGCCCCCGGCCGGGCCGCACCCCCGGCGCCCGCCGCACCGGCACCGGCGCCCGGGCCGCCGCAACCCAGCGGCGCCGAACTCGACTACGCCGCCCTGATCCTGTGCGGCCCCGACGAGCCGGGCCGTCGCCGCGGCCGGCTGTTCCCCGACTCCCCCCTCGACCCGGTGGCGGCCGAACACCGCCGCCGCGCCGAGGCGGTGGGCAGGCTGCCGCTGCCCGGGCACGCCGTGCGGCCCCGCGAGTCGGCCGGTTCCTTCGACCACCGCTTCGACGCCGCCGCCCGCGCCGACATTCCCTCGGACGGCACCTGGCACACCGTCACCGTCGGCGAGATCCCGGTCGGCCTGCGCACCGAGTACGTCTGCGTGCCGTCCGTGGAGCAGACCGTGTACGCGACACTGGTGCTCTCCAACGCCACCGGCCAGGCGCTGCTGGCCGGCCCGGTGGAGGTCACCGTCGACGACGAGTTCCTGCTGACCGCAGCCCTGCCGACGCTCGCCCCCGGCGGGGTCCGCCGGGTGGGCCTGGGGCCCGCCGAGGGCATCCGGGTCACCCGTCGTACGAACCTGCGCGAGTCCACCGCGGGACTGCGCAACAACACCACCGTGCTCGACCACCAGGTCCACGTGGAACTGGCCAACCGGCTCGCCGGTCCCGTCACGGTCGAGGTCCACGAGCGGGTGCCGGTCTCCTCCGACCCGGATGTCCGCGTCGAGGAACGCGCCACCTGGAGCACCCCCGAGGCCGGCGCCGGACCGGAACACCACGCGCCGGGCACCCGCGTCTGGCGGGTGGACCTGCCCACGGGCGGGCAGATCGCCCTCGACGGCGGCTACGAGATCCGCATCCCGGCCGGCAAGGCCCTGGTCGGCGGCAACCGCAGGAGCTGACACCCATCATGACCACGGCCCCGAAGCCGATCGCCCTTCCCGTCACCGCCGTCACCTGCCTGGAGGACCGCGCCCACATCGAGCGCAGCGTCGTACTGGACCTGACGGCGGGGGTCCAGCGGCTGCGGCTCGGTCCGGTCAGCGCGCTGGCCGTCGACCGCACCCTGCACGCCGAGCTGACCGCCGACCGGCCCGCCACCGTGCTCGACGTGCGCATCGTGCGCACCTGGCAGCCGCGCGGGCCGCTGCCGTCCGCCGAGGACGACTCCGTCCTGCGCCTGCGCGTGCACGACCTCGAAGAGGAACAGCTCGCGCTGGGGCGGCAGCGCGAGCGGCTGCACGCCCGCCTCGACGTGCTCGGCCGGCTGGCGGCCGATCTGCTGCGGGAGATCGGCGAGGGATCCGGCCGCGGGGAGAGCGACCCTGCGCGCTGGGCCCGCGAGATGGACCGGGTGGACGGCGAGCGCGACACGTACGGTGATCAACTGCGCACCGTGGACACCCGGCTGGCCGCCCTCGCGGTCGAGCTCGGGGAGACCCGGCAGGCCATGGCCCTGGCCGAGACGGAGCCCGCCGAGCTGGTCGGCCATGTCGAACTGACCGTCGAAGCGGCGGCCGCCGGGCCGGCGCAGCTGCGCCTGAGCCACCTCAGCCCGTGCGCGCTGTGGCGACCCGCCTACCGGGCCGTGCTGGACGGGGACTCGCTGACGCTGGAGACCGACGCGATGGTCTGGCAGCGCACGGGCGAGGACTGGTCCGACGTACGGCTGACCCTGTCGACGGCCCGGTCCGCGCTGGCCACCGAGCCGCCTCGGCTGGGCGAGGACCGCCTCACGCTGGCCGATCGCACGGCGGCGGAGCGCCGCGCGGTCGATGTCGAGCTGCGCGAGGAGGAGATCGGGGACCTCGGTCCGGCCGCTCCCGTACTGGGCCTGCCCGGGGTGGACGACGGCGGGGAGGCACGTGTGCTGCACTCCCCCGTGCCGGTGTCCGTGCGCGGGGACGGCCGCGCCCACCGGGTGCCGCTGTCCGCGTTCACCACGGCCGCGGCCGGCGAGTACGCCTGCTCGCCCGAGCTGTCGCCGTTGGTCACCCGGGTGGTGTCCTTCGAGAACCGGTCCGGCCACGCGCTGCTCGCCGGGCCGGTCGACCTGGTCCGCGGCAGCGGATTCAGTGGCCGCGGCACGCTGGAGTTCGCTGCTCCCGGCGCTCCGGTCGAGCTCGCCTTCGGCAGCTGCGACGACCACCGGGTGGTCCGGCAAGCGGAGGAGACCCGGGAGTCGGCCGGATTCACCCAGCGGACCGTGGTCACCCGCACGGTGCGGCTGCACCTGTCGCGTTTCTCCGCCCCCGGGGACGAGGGCGAACGCGTGGTCGTCCTCCGGGAGCGGATCCCCGTCTCGGAGGTCTCGGCGGTGGAGGTGCGCCTGCGCAAGGAGGCCTGCTCGCCGGCGCCGGACGGGGTCGATGCCGAAGGCATCGTCCGCTGGGACGTCGCGCTCGCGCCGGGCGGCCACCGGACGGTCACCCTGGTCTACGAGCTGTCGGCGAGCGCCAAGGTCACCGGGCTGTGAGCGGGTCGGGCGTCATGATGCGGTCGACCTCGGCCTCGTAGAACAGGGCCGGGTCCAGGCCCATGCCGGTGAAGTGGCCCGCCAGCTCCAGGGACAGCACGCCGTGCAGGCGGCTCCAGAAGGTCAGGGCCAGGTGCAGCGCCGACGGCGGGGCGTCCGGGTGGCTCGCGGCCCACTCGCGGTGGTCCGCCAGGTGGCGGTCGAAGGGGTCCGGCTCCGCGGCCGGTCCGGCGGCGGCGGTGCAGGTCTCCAGCAGGACCGCCATCAGCTCCGTGGAGATCGCGGTGATGTCCTGCGGGGCGTGGTAGCCGGGGACCGGGGTGCCGTAGATGAGGAAGTAGCGGTGCGGGTCTTCCAGAGCCCAGCCCCGCAGCACCCGCGCCAGCCCGGCGAGGCCGGGCCGGCCCGCTCCCCCGCTGTCGGCGGCGATGAAGGCGTCGGCGAGGCTGCGGTAGGCATCGCGGATGAGCTCGGTGATCAGCTCGTCGCGATTGGCGAAGTACCGGTACAGCGCCGGTCCGCTCATACCCATCTGTTTGGCGATCGCGTTGAGGGACAGCGCGGAGGCGCCGGAGCCGGCGATCTGCTGCCAGGCCTTCTCCTTCACCTCCTCGCGCACCTGCTGCCGGTACCGCTCCCGGGGAGTCCTGGTCGTTCCGGTCATGCCCGCCGCCTCTCGCCGCCCAACATCGCCAGTTAGAACCTATCACCATCGGCAATACCGCTCGCGATCGCACAAACCATTCCCTTGACATCTTCGAGAGAGCCATTCACTCTGGTTATAGCCTCTAACAAACACAAGAGGCGCAAGCCATCCTCCTGGAGGTCATGATGACGAACACCGTCGAGCGGGTCGAGATCGTTCTGCCGGGCAAGGTGGAGCCGGAAGGCCTCCAGCTCCACCGCGGCCCCGTCCCGGCCCCGACGGCCGGCCAGGTGGTCGTCGCCATGGAGGCGACGGGCGTGTCCTTCGCCGAGCAGCAGATGCGGCGCGGCCGGTACTACGACCAGCCGCCGTTCCCCTTCGTCCCCGGATACGACCTGGTCGGCACGGTGCTGTCGGTGGGCGCGGGGGTGAGCCCGGCCCTGCTGGGCAAGCGCGTGGCCGCTCTGACGAAGACCGGCGGCTGGGCGAGCCACATCGCCCTCGCCGCCGCCGACGTGGTCGAGGTGCCCGAAGGTGTCAGCGCGGTGGACGCGGAGACCGCGGTCGTCAACGGCATCACCGCCTGGCAGATGCTCCACCGCAAGGCCCGGGTGCGCGCCGGCCAGACCGTACTGGTCCACGGGGCCAACGGCGGGGTCGGCTCGGTCCTGGTCCAGCTGGCGCTGGCCGCGGGCGCCCACGTGATCGGCACCGCCTCCACCCGCCACCACGACGCACTGCGCGCCCTCGGCGTGACCCCCATCGACTACCGGTCCGGCAACGTTGCCGCACGGGTCCGCTCCCTCGCACCCGGCGGGGTGGACGCGGTCTTCGACCACGTCGGCGGCGACGGCATCGTCGGCTCCTGGCGACTGCTGGCGCCCGGCGGCGCGCTCGTCTCCTACGGCAGCGCCGCAACCCGCGACGACGAGGGCTCCGGCGCGTGGCCGGTGCTCAGGCTGCTGGGCCGGGTGTGGGTGTGGAACGCCCTGCCCAACGGCCGCCGTGCGTACTTCTTCAACGTGTGGGCCGGGCGCGCCTACGCGAAGGACCGCTTCCGGGCGCGGCTGCGTTCCGACCTCTCCCAGGTGTTCTCGGCCCTGCAGCGCGGTGAGATCACGGCCAGGGTCGCGGCCGAGATCCCGCTGGCCCGCGCCGCCGAGGCGATGCGCCTCGCCGAGTCCGGCACGGTCGCCGGCAAGGTCGTCCTCGTCCCGTGACCCGGCCGTCGGGCCGGTCAGGAGAAGGGCAGCCTGTCGGGTTGACAGGTCGTGCCGGGCGGCGGGAGCGTGCCGTCGATGAAGTAGCGGCTCTCGTAGGTCTTGATGCAGGTGCTGGAGTTGTTGAAGAGTGCGGTGTGGCCGTACCCGTTGTTCGTGAGCAGGCGGGCGTCGGCCAGCTCCTTGACCATGGCCTGGGCGTCCGAGTGGGGCGTCGAGGGGTCGTACGTGGTGCCGATGACCAGGACGGGGTGCGCCGTGGGCCTGTCCCACGGGCCGTCGTACCGGTTGGCGGCGCGGGCCGGCCAGGTGGCGCACGGCTCGCCGGACCAGGTCCAGTACCGTCCGGCGTCGCCCGCACGCCGGGCACTGTCCTCTTCGAGGCCGCGGTAGACGGCGGGGTCGCGCGGGTTGGGACTGTCGGCGCACCACACGGCTGCCGCCTGCTCCTCCCCCAGGTACGGATTCGGTTGCGCAACAGGGGGCGGGGGCGGGTACTGGGGCGGCTTCGCGGTGCGGCCCTGCCAGAGGTCCTGGAGCCGGGCGGCGAGATCGGTCCAGCCCGGCCGGACGATGTACAGGCTGCCGACCGTGTCGGCGACGGCGGCGGCGTACGTCCACGGGCCCACCGGGTGCTCGCGCAGGCGCTGCATCAGCTGGTCGAACTTGTCGCGGGTGGCCTGCGGGCTGCCGGCCGAGAAGGCGCAGCGGGCGGTGCCGGCGGATCCGCAGAGGTCGAGGAACTTGTCGAGGGTGGCCGCCGCGGTGCGGTCCGAGCCCATCCGCAGGAGGGTCGTGGTGCGCGGTTCGCTCGGCGAGTCGTTGTTCGTCCACGCCAGCGGGTCGATGTTGCTGTCGAGGACCATGGCCCGGACCTTGTCGGGGAACAGGTTGGCGTAGGTGGCGCCCAGGATGGTGCCGTAGGAGACACCGAGGTAGTTGAGCTGCGACTCTCCCACCGCCCGACGGAGCAGGTCCAGGTCCTGCGCGGTGTCGGCGGTCGAGACATGGCGCAGGAGGGCGGGGTCGCGCTTCTCGCAGCGGCGGCCGAGGTCCTCGTACGCGTCGATCCAGGTCGCGCGCTCCTTGTCGCCCACCGGGAAGCCGACCGGTTTGTCCGCACCCCAGGTCTTCGCCTCCTCGAGGCTGTCGAAGCAGTTCACCGCCGTGCTGTTGCCGATCCCCCGCGGGTCCCAGCTCACGATGTCGAAGCGTTCCCGCAGCTCCTCGGGGAACGAGTCGTAGTTCTGCGGGACCTGCACCGTGCCGGGGCCGCCGGGTCCACCCGGGTTGACGAAGAGGGTGCCCACGCGCTTTTCGGGGTCCCCCGCCGTGCGCCGGACCACCGCGAGATCGATGGTGCGGCCGGCCGGATCGGCGTGGTCGAGCGGGACTTCGGCGGTGGCGCAGTCGTACGGGCTGCCGGGTTTGCAGGGACTCCAGTCCAGCCGGGGGACGGTCGCCGAGGGGGACGGCTCCGCGTGGGCGCCGAGTGGCGGCACGGTGAGCACCGCCGAGCAGATCGCTGCCGTGACGAGGGCCGCCGCGCGGCGGCGGCCGGACATCGGGCCGGGTCCGGGCATCCTTGCCCTCCTCCGCCTCACCTGTACGCACCCCTGCTTCAACCAAACCGCGATACGGTGGCGCGCGCGAGCCGGGGCCCACGGGCGGCCGGAGCCGGGGCGGCATCCGGCCGCTCCTGTCCGCAGGGCAGCGCAGCGGCGGAGTGCGCGCTATCCTCCGCGCCATGATTGACATGGACATGCAGCGATCGCGCTCGCGGCGCAGCCTGCGCCTCCTGGTGTGCCTCCTCCTGCTGGCCCTGCTGGGTACGGCGACCACGGCGGCCGCCGAACCCCGGGCCGGGGCCACCCCCACCGGGGCCACGGCCGGTACCCGCACGATCGACGCCGCGGCGGCAGCCGCCCCGACCGATGCCACGGCCGCCCGCTGGGGCGACCGGCGGCTCGACGAGGTCACCTTCCTCACCACCCACAACGCCTTCACCAACTACGAGGACTCGCGCTGGAGTTCGGTGAACCAGTCCGAGTCGGTGCGCGCCCAGCTCGACAACGGCGTCCGCGGCCTGAGCCTGGACACCCACTGGTACGAACGCAGCACCTGGCTGTGCATCATCAGCTTCGGCAGCGACTGCTACCCGAGCGACGTGTACCTGTGCCACGGGGACTGCAAGACCTTCGCCGGAGCCACGTACGCCCTGCCGCGGCAGTCCTTCCACGGCACGATGCAGACCGTGGTGGACTTCCTCGCCGCTCATCCGCAGGAGGTCGTGACCGTCTTCCTGGAGGACTACGTCGGCGCCGATCAGCTGCAGCAGTCCCTCGGCCGGGTCAGGGGCCTGCAGGAGCTGGTGTTCCGGCCCGACGAGTGGGGCGTACGGCAGCACGGCTGGCCGAAGGTGGCCGACCTCGTCACGGCGGGCAAGCGTCTGCTGATCTTCTCGGACCGGTCCGACCGCGAGCACCTGGGCGTCATGTACGACCGGTCCTGGACCGTGAGCAACTTCTGGAGCCTCGGCGACCTGGGCAATGACCTCACGTGCGTCAGCCGCTGGCCCGACGTGCCGCTGGACCGTCAAGAGCCCGGATTCCGGCGCCTGTTCACGATGAGTCACCACCGCAACGTGCCCACCGTCCTCACCGCGGCCCTGGACAACGGCAGCAAGCTGCGCAATCGCATCGCCGAGCAGTGCCGGACCGCCACCGGGGGCCGGGACCCGAACTTCGTCTCCGTCGACTTCCACCGTCTCTCGGACGGCAGCGGCCACACGCCCGCCTCGATCGTCGCGGAGCTGGGCGCGCGCCCCTGATACGTCCCTTCGGGCACCGACCGGGTGGATCGCCGCGTACGGCGCGGCTCGCCCGGTCGGTCAGCCGGCCCTGCGCGCGCCCAGCGCCCGCCGCTCGTCCTCGGTCAGACCGCCCCACACGCCGTAGGGCTCCTGTACGCGCAGCGCGTGGCTCAGGCACTCCGCCCGCACCGGGCACTGCGCGCAGACCTCCTTGGCCTCCTGGTCCCGCACCGAGCGGTCCTCGCCGCGCTCCCCCGCCGGGTGGAAGAACCGGTCCGTGCCGAGCTCCCGGCACGCCGCTTCCTCCTGCCACTGCCACAGGTGCTCCGCACGGCCCGGCAGGCGTGCCACCTTCGACATGTCCGCGCTCCTCTCGTCTCATCCACCTTGCGCACGTCCTCGGACTGCTTCCTCACGCGTCTGACCCGGGCGCCCGTTTCGAAACACCGTCCGCATACGACGGGGGGTCGACGGCCGGGGAGGTGGAAACCCGCGGCAGGGCGTAGGGGTGCTTCTCCGCCAGCCAGGTGACCAGCTCCTCGCGCACCGTGCAGCGCGCCGTCCACAGGTCGTCGGGGTCCTTCGCCGTGACGATGGCCCGCACCACGATGGTGGAGGCGGTCGTGTCGGTGACGGACAGGTCCCACCCCCGACCGTCCCACGCCTCGCAGCCGTCCAGGACCTCCTTGAGCTTTTCGCGCATCAGCGCCACGGGGGCGGTGTGGTCGCAGTGGAGGAACACCGTGCCGGTCATCTGGATCCCGCCGCGCGACCAGTTCTCGAACGGCCGCCCGGTGAAGTAGGAGACGGGCATGGTGATCCGGCGCTCGTCCCAGGTGCGCACGGCCAGGAAGGTGAGGGTGACCTCCTCGACCACGCCCCACTCACCGGCGACGACGACCGTGTCGCCGATGCGCACCATGTCCCCGAAGGCGATCTGGAAGCCGGCGAAGAGGTTGCCCAGCGTGGACTGGGCGGCGACGCCGGCGACGATGCCGATGATGCCGGCCGAGGCCAGCAGCGAGGTGCCTACGGCACGCAGGTCGGGGAAGGTCAGCAGCATCGCGGCGGCGGCCACCACGACGACCACGGCGGTGACGATCCTCATGATCAGCGTCACCTGGGTACGGACCCTGCGCAGGCGGGACGGGTCACGGGTGCCGAGCGCGTAGCGGGCGTACGAGGACTCGACCACGGCGGAGCTGACGAGGACGACGCACCACGCGCCCGCCCCGATCAGTACGAGCGTCAGGATCCGGCCCACGGCCGCCTCGTGATCGCGCAGCGGCTGCCACTCGATCTGCCGGTACACACCGCGCAGTACCGCGGTGAACAGCAGCACCCGGACCGAGGTACGGCAGCGGCGCAGCATGCCCCACAGCGGTGTCTCGGGATGGCGGGCGGCCGCACGCCGCAGCAGGAGGTCGGTGAGCCGGCTCACGACGAGGGTGAGCACGATCGAGCCGCCCAGGACGGCCAGCAGTCGCAGAAGGTTGTCCATGACTCCTCTGAGATGGGTCTCGGGAACGAAAAGGTCCGGGAGAACGGGGGACGGGCGTGACGGTGGGGGCGTCCGCAGCGCGAGCGTGGGTACAAGCGCACCACGACATAGCGGGACATCGGAGCCGAGGACGAGGTGAGGGCGTAGTGCGGACCATCGGAGCGGACACCGGCGAGCGCGCATCGGGCGACACGCGGGGGCCGGTGTTCCCCCAACGCCGTCGGCTCGCCCTGCGGGGCGCCCGCCGGCAGATCGCGCGGGGGCGCGCCTTCGCCCGCGAGGCGCTGGAGGACTGGGGTTGGGACGGTCGGACCACGTCGGAGGACGCGCTCCTGGTCGTGTCCGAACTCCTCACCAACGCCAATCTGCATGCCGACGGCTGCCACGAGCTCCTGCTCCGCGGCGGGGAGGCCTTCCGCGTCGAGGTGTACGACGGCCACGGCGACCTGCGGCGACTGGCGCCCGGGACGCCGCGGCTGCGCGCTCCGGGCACGCCGGGCGGGTACGGCCTGCTGCTCGTACGCAGGCTCGCCGACCGCTGGGGCGCCGAGACCATCGAGCAGGGCAAGGTCGTCTGGGCCGAGTTCGATGCCGATCGGCTGCGGTCGGACCGTCCGGGCCGGGCCTGACCGGCCCGGACGGTCCCCTCCGGTCAGTCCTGGAGGAGCTCCGCGCGCAGGGTGCCCAGGGTGCGGGTGAGCAGGCGGGACACCTGCATCTGGGAGAGGCCGATCTCCTCGCCGATCTCCGCCTGGGTCATCTCCTGGCCGAAGCGCAGCTCCAGGATGTGGGTGCAGCGTTCGTCCAGGTCGGCGAGCAGGGGCGCGAGCGCCTGCCGGTCCTCGACCGCCTCCAGGGCGGGGTCGACGTCGCCCATGGTCTCGGCGAGGCTACGGGTGGCCCGGACGGCCGTGGCCGCCTGGGTGCCGCCGGCCGCGTTGTCCTGGGGCACGTCGAGGGACTGGGTGGTGTAGCCGTTGGCCGCGACCAGGCCCTGACGGACCTCGTCCTCGGTGAGGTCCAGCCGCTCGGCGAGCTCCGCGGGGGTCGGCGCGTGGTCCGTCTCGGCGGTCAGCTCCTCCGTGGCCTTGGCGAGCTCCAGGCGCAGCTCCTGAAGGCGGCGCGGAACCCGTACGGCCCAGGTGGTGTCACGGAAGTGCCGCTTGATCTCGCCCGTGATGTACGGCAGGGCGAGCGTGGTGAGCTGCGTGTTCCGCTCGGGGTCGTAGCGGTCGATGGCCTTGATCAGGCCGATGATGCCGACCTGGATGATGTCCTCGTTCTCGGGTCCGCCGGGGCGGTCACGGAACGGGCGGGCGGCGAACTGCACCAGTGAGATGTTCATCTCGATGAGTGTGTTGCGCACGTACTGGTACTCGCGGGTGCCCTCTTCGAGGCTGTGCAGCCGTTCGAAGAAGAGACGTGTCAGCTCCCGGGCATCGCTGGTCGACAGCTCCCGTGGGCAGGGCACGTCCGGCAGCCCGCCCAGTCCGGGGGCGGCTTCGGCACCTGCGGCACCACCGTTGGTGGCGGTCGTCGGGGTCGTCGTGGGGGTCATGGCCTCGGCCGTGGCCGTGAAGGACATCGTCTTCGCTCCTTGGGCACGTGTGCTTGCGGTGCGTCTCGATAGCTCGGGTCGTGCGGAAGTCTGCCTCCGCTTCCCTGCACCTTGTCGGGGTCGAGGACAGACGTCAAGTAATACCGGAAAAACGGTTCGGGAATTGCTTTTCGTGAGTCATCCCTCAAGAATGACGGTGTGGAGAGCGAGCACACGGGTCACCGCCGCAACGGCTGGACCTTCCTGACGAACCACGCCCGGGTACTGATCGCCATCGCGCGCGACCCGGGCATCCGTCTGCGCGACATCGCGGTGGACTGCGGTCTCACCGAGCGCACCGTGCAGGCGATCGTCACCGACCTGCAGGCGGACGGGTACCTGACCAGGACCCGGGACGGCCGGCGCAACCGCTACGTGGTCGCACCCGGCGCCCGCTTCCGCCACCCGGCGGAGGCCGGCCACGAGATCGCCGGCCTGCTGGCCTATCTGGCCGGCCCGCTGAGCACACAGCCGACGGTGCCCACCGGCGAGGTGCGAGCCGACCAGGTGCGAGCCGACCAGGTGCGAGCGGGCGACGTGAGAAAAGACACGACGGACGACAGCGAGCCCCGCGCCGCGGTGTAGCCGCCGCCGGCGCCGGGGTCAGCCCCGGTGCGGGCGGGCCCGGAAGCGGGCGCGCGCCCCGGGCAGGAACATCGGGAACACGGCGGCCGCGGCGAGCAGCTCCGGGAGGCCGGCCAGGGCCGGGCCGATGCCGGGCTGCGTCCCGCTCATGCTCAGGTCGGTGGCCAGGAACAGCAGACCGCCGGCGCCCACGACACCGAGGACCGTACGGGCCCAGCCGCGGCCGGCCCTCATCCTGACCGCAACGGCCAGCCAGCCGGCCAGCATCACGAGCAGGACGCCGCCCGACAGCGCGAGTCGGCGGGCGGCGTCGTCCGCTCCGGCGTAGGCGGTCAGTTCACCCAGGCCGGTGGGCTCGATCACGAACGCGCCCAGCACCCAGTCCACGGCGGTCGCGGCGACGGCGGCGAGCGTGAGCCGCCACGCCATCTCGGCCCCCTTCGGGCGCACGCCCTTCGCCTCCCCGCCCGTGGTGCCGCTCATACGCGTCTCCCTCACCTACGCCGATGTCCCGTCCGTACGCCCTGAGAGAGGAAGAAGGAAGCCGTCCGGTTCCTCGGATCGATCATGCGGTGCGGCGGTACGTCCGGTCGCTGCTGTCGCCCGGCCCGCCCGATGCCACGGGTTGGCCGGGTGCTCAGGGCCGCCCCAACACCGGTCGCCCGAACACCGGTCGCCCGAACACCGGTCGACCGAACCGTACGGGGACCCCCGGCGAATAGAGCACGCTCACCGGCGGCCCCGCCGGGGCGGACAGACCGCCTGCGGCCACCAGGGTCTCGTCGCAGTCGAGCAGTTCGGCGCGGTGCAGCGGCCAACGGGGGTGCGCGTTCGGGAGGTACACCGGTCGGCCCCGGAACTCCGTGTGCATGCCCCAGCGAGCGGTCACGAAGTGCTCCAGGTCGGTCGGCTCCGCGACGCGCTCGCCGACCCGGACGGCGATCCGGCTGTGCGCGCCGCGCGGGCCGGGCCAGCGGCGGCGGCTGGCGTACGTCACCGTATCGCCTTCGTGACGGACCGTCATCCGGGACCACACGTACGGCAGTCGGAAGGCCGTCCGGCCGACGGCCACCGGAATCAGCCGGGAGGCGTCCAGCGAGCGGAAGACCACGGCGCGGCAGCCGTCGGCGTCGACCGAGTAGAGGCGGACGTTGGTCTCCGGGAAGGAGCCCAGGTAAGGAACGCCGGGCAGGCGGAACCAGCCGACCCGGTGCATCCGGAAGGCCACCAGGCCTACGTACGTGACCCCGTCCAGGGTGTCCGGCACGGTACCGGCCGGCAGCAACGGGGCGACGTCGGCGGGGTCGGCGGCCCAGTGCAGGAAGGCGAGGTCGAGCCAGGACTGGGTGAGCAGGGGCCGGTCCGCCGCGTGCGGCGGGTCGGCCGTTATCGGCTCGGGGGCGGCTGCGGGCGGCGGCGTCGGACGCATGCCGCCAGTATCCCCCTGCGCGTCCATCCCGAGGCGCTCGTGCCGGCGAGGGTGGTCCGGAGGGCCGGCCCGACTTGCCGGCCGGTGGCTCAGCGCCCTTGCTTTCGGGGAGAGTTGACGGGATGACGCGGCCAGGGCGCCGACGGCCCGCCCGAAGACGCTCGGCAGACGGTCGCAGGCGTGGCCCGGGCGGGCGGCTCGGCGGCGCCGGTGGCGACGGCAGGGAAGGCGCGCGCCCGGTGGGGCATCATCTCGGAGGGCCCCAACGGCGGGGCCACCGCGCGAAGGAGGCGACGCATGCTCGAGTGGAAACGGATCAGCCCGGGCATGCGCCCCGTGCCCACCCCGGCGGCGACCGGATCGGTCTGGGCCGCGGCGGCGGTCGCGGCCGTCGCCCTGGTCGCCGTGCTCAACTTCCTGGACGGCCCCGGCGACCCACTGATCGACCTCCTGGCGCTCTCCCTCGCCGTGGCGGTGGTGAGCACCGGCGCCCGCCTCACCGCCGCCCCGGGAACGGCCCTGCTCTGCTGGCTCGTCCTGAACGCCTATGCGAGCGCGCCCATCGGCCGGCTCACCTGGGACGCCCCCTACGACCTCGTACGCCTCGCCTGCCTCCTGGTGGCGGCGGGCACGGGCACCGTCGTCGCGCGGCTCACCAACGCGCGCGCCGCGCACCGCCGGCTCACCCCGTAGGAGAGGTCTTGCGCAGGACGCCTATCTTGTCGATGCGGTGCTCGGGGTTGCCCTGGGGGTCGCTCCAGTAGTTGCCCTCGGCGTGGTCCTCCGGCGTCGCACAGGTCGAGATGGTGATCATGGCCTGGGTGGGTGCCGCCCCCGGCGCCCCGGGCACCGCGGCGCGCTGTTCGCTCAGCGAGCGCTCCGACCGGAAGGACGTCTTTCGGGTGGCGGTGATCTCGTACGTGTACACCACCTCCCCCGCGGTCACGAGGACCGTGTCGCCCGGCTTCACGGAGGGCAGATCACCCAGGGGGCCGCCGGCCGACAGACGGTGCGCGGTGACCAGGAAGTTTCCCACCTGACCGGGCCCGACCCCGCCCCGCTTCCCGTACGGACTGGCCGCCACGCCGAGGTCCTGGATACGTGTCCCCGGGACGTCGTCGGTGGTGCCCTCGTACGGCAGAACGCGCAGCCCGGAGACACCCGCGGAGGGTATGGACAGCGTCGATTCCACGGATGCGGAGGCGGTGGCGACAGCAGGGGTGGGGACTGCGGCGGGGGTGACCGCCCGAGCGGGCGTGGAGGCCGCGGCAGCGGCGGGAGCCGCCGGGCCGGCGGCGACCGAGGGCGTGCACGCCACCAGCAGGGCGCTCACGGCACCGGCGAGCACGGCGGGGACGGCTCGGTACGGGAACGGCAGGGGCATGGGCGTTTTCCGTGTCGGTCGATCGGCCGGGGGATGCGGCAGGCGGGTGAGCCGATGCGCCCGGCCAGAGTGACATACGGAGCAAGAGGTCCATAAGGGCCCGACGCTGTGACCTCGACGGCACCGCACCGGAAGTCACGGGAACTTCCTTCCGCCCCGCCACGACTACCTCACCGGACGGAGTGCCGTCCCGGCTCCGGCACAGCATGATCGGCACCCCGTCCGTCTGGAACCGAGGACAAGAATCCGGAGTGACGATGACGGACCGGCCCCAGTACCCGACCCTTGCGATCACCACCCTGAAGCAGTGGGCTCCGCCCCCGGCTCTCGTCGGCTTCCTGGCACTCCTCATATGCATGTTCGCCGCGGCGTACGCAGTGGGCGCCTCCGCCGGGCCGGTGGCCCCCGGCATGCGGTCCGGCGAGATCGAGAGCCCGGCGTTCGACGGGGACCTGAGCCGGCCGCACGGACACAGCGGTGGCGCGAGCGGTACGGGCACGGGCGGCACGCGGTGACGGCCGAGCGCACGGAGGCGGGAGCAGAGGCGGAGGCTGTGGCGGTGGGCACCGATCTGGTCATCGGCGGGATGACCTGTGCGGCCTGTGTGAACCGGGTCGAGAAGAGGCTGGCCAGGATCGAGGGCGTACGCGCCACGGTCAACCTGGCCACCGGGCGGGCCCGGGTGAGCCATCCGCCGGAGGTCACCGCGCAGGACCTCGTCGCCGCGGTCGAGAGGGCGGGCTACACCGCCGAGCTGCCCGCGCCTCCCCGCCCGGTGGAGGACGGGACACCACCGGGCGGGGGCGGCTCCCCCGGCCGGGAGGAGTCGCAGCGGCTGCTGATCACCGCCCTGCTGTCCGTTCCCGTCCTGATCCTGTCGATGGTGCCCGCCCTGCAGTTCCGCAACTGGCAGTGGCTGTGCTTCGTCCTGGCCGCGCCGGTCGCCGTCTGGGGCGCGTGGTCGTTCCACTCCCGGGCCCTGCGGGGGCTGCGGCACGCGGCGGCGACGATGGACACCCTGGTGTCGCTGGGCGTCGTCGCCTCCTTCTCCTGGTCGGCGTACGCGCTGTTCCTGGGCGGGGCGGGTGATCCGGGGATGCGGATGCCGTTCAGCCTGCTGCCCTCGGCCGGCGGGGATGTGGCACACATCTATCTGGAGGCGGCCGTCGGTGTCCCGCTGTTCGTCCTGACCGGGCGTTTCCTCGAATCCCGGGCCCGCCGCGGCACGGGTGAGGCGCTGCGCTCGCTGGCCGGGCTGGCGGCCAAGGACGTCACCCTGTGGGAGGACGGCCACGAGCGGCTCCTCCCGATCGGGCAGTTGCGGGCGGGGCAGGAGTTCATCGTCCGGCCGGGCGAGCGGGTCGCGACGGACGGGGTGGTGGCCACCGGTGGTTCGGCCCTCGACCTCTCCCTGGTCACCGGTGAGAGCGAACCCGTCGAGGTGGGCCCCGGTGAGGCCGTGGTCGGCGGTGCCGTCAACGAGGGCGGCCTGCTGGTCGTCCGGGCCACCGCGGTCGGCTCGGACACCCAACTCGCCCGCATCACCCGCATGGTCACCGAGGCCCAGGCCGGAAAGGCACGGGCCCAGCGCCTGGCGGACACGGTGGCCGGTGTCTTCGTCCCGGTGGTGCTGGCCCTGGCCGCGACCGTTCTCGGCTTCTGGCTCGGTGCCGGGGCCGATCCGCAGGCAGCCGTCACGGCCTGTGTGGCCGTGCTCGTCGTGGCCTGTCCCTGCGCCCTGGGGCTGGCGACTCCCACCGCCCTGCTGGCGGCCACGGGCCGGGGCGCGCAGCTCGGTCTGCTGGTCAGCGGCCCTCGGGCGCTGGAGACGCTGCGCCGGGTCGACACCGTGGTCCTGGACAAGACCGGCACGCTGACGACCGGCCGGATGACCGTCGCGCGCGTCACGCCGGTGCCCGACGGGATCGGCCGGGAGCGGGCCCTGTGGCTGGCCGCGGCGGTGGAACAGGGTTCCGAGCACCCGCTGGGCCGGGCCGTGGTCGCATACTCCCGGCAGGAGGTGCGCCATCGGCCGCCCGGCGAGGTGAGCGGGTTCCGGTCCACCGCGGGTATCGGTGTGACCGGGGTGGTGGAGGGGCACCGCGTGGAGGTCCGCGCCGCCGGCGCCGACCTGCATCCGGCGCTGGACCGGGCGCTGGCCGAGGCGGAGGCGGTTGCCCACACGCCGGTCCTGGTCCGGGTGGACGGCGCCGACCAGGCCCTGATCTCCCTCGGGGACGTCCTGCGCCCGGGCAGCTACCGGGCCGTCGACCGGTTGCGGCGCCTGGGGGTGGAGCCGGTACTGGCCACGGGCGACCGCCGGGCCACCGCGGCGCGGGTGGCCGCCGCGCTCGGGATCACTGAGGTGCACGCCCAGTGTTCTCCGGAGGACAAGGCGCGACTGGTGAAGGAGCTGCGCGGGCAGGGGCGCCGGGTCGCGGTGATCGGTGACGGGGTGAACGACGCCGGCGCCCTGGCCGGCGCCGACCTCGGGATCGCCATGGGGAGCGGAACGGACGTGGCGATCGGCGCGGCGGACGTCACCCTGGTGCGCGGCGACATCGAGGCGGTGGCCGACGCCGTCCGGTTGGCGAGGCGGACCCTCGGCACGATCCGGGCCAACCTCGTCTGGGCCTTCGGTTACAACGTCGTCACCGTGCCGCTCGCCGCGGTGGGGTTGCTCAATCCGATGGTCGCGGCCGTCGCGATGTCGGCGAGTTCCCTGATGGTGGTGGGCAACAGCCTCCGGTTGCGTACCTGGCAGCCCGCGCCGTACTCCCGCCGGGCGGACACGAGCGGCCGGACGGGAGGTACCGGCCGATGACCCGGTCACCTTCGGAGCAGGACCCGGGCCGTTGGCGCCCGACCGGTCGGCGCGTGCGCGAGGGGGTGCGCGCCGCGGCCGTCCCGGTGGTCGCCTGGGCGGTGGCGCTGGCGGGCCTGACGATCTGGACCGCGTCCGGCGCGGCGGGCAGCCCGCCGCGGATCGCGGCCGGCAACGGCCGCGTCTTCCTCCCGTACGGCAACAGCCGTGACACGGCAGCCTTCTTCGACATCACCAACATCGGTGGAGCGGAGGACCAGTTGACGGGGGTGACGTCACCGGACATCGAGAAGGCACTGCTGAGCCGGCACCGGAGCTCCGGCTTCGGGGCGGACACCATGGAGATGACGGGATCGGTGCGGATCTCCGCGGGCGGAACGCTCGCCATGTCCCCCTTCGACGTGAGCGTCATGGCGCGAACGAGGACCGGCTGGGAGGCGGGCGACACGGTGCCGTTCGTCCTCCACTTCCGGCACAGCGCGCCGGTGAAGGTGTTTGCGGTGGTCGTCCGCCCCGGTGGCTGAGGTACGGCGGACTCGGGCCCGCCGACGTACGTCGGCCTCCCGGTCCGTACCGGCCGGTCCGCATCAACCCGGGCCGGCCGGGTAGCCGCGCAAGGAGCGAACGGCCCCCATACGAGCCGAGGTGACGACTGTGCCCATCCGTCCCGACGACCCCGTACCGCCCAATCCCACGCCGGCTCCCGGACCCGGCCCCGGGCCTGCACCCGGTCCGCTGCCGGGGCCCGTGCCCGCCCCGGGCCCCGATCCGGTACCGCCGGCGCCGCCCCAGCCCGAGCCCGATCCGCAGCCGACGCCCGCCCCGGGGCCCGATCCGCATCCGCAGCCCGGCCCCCTGCCCGGGCCGGTGCCGGCTCCCGAGCCCATCACCTGACGCCAGGCCTGCGGGGCCGGCGGCTCCCGGGAGGTTTCAAAGGCGCGGTCCGGGCTAGCAGCAGCCCATGACGAGACGGCAGGGAAACGATCCCGGCCAGCGTCCGGAGGCACATCGTGAGCAACCATCCTCTCGCTCCGCCGGGGTTCGCGACCGCGCCCGGAGTCCCCTTCCCCGGGGGCGACGGTCCCAACGGGAGCCTCCCGCACGACCACACCCAGGCGATCCTGGAGACCACCAAGCGCGTGGCCGCGCTCCTCAAGGCGTCCGGGCAGCCCTTCGCCCTCGCGGGCAGCGTGGCCGCGTTCGCGCACGGCGTGCCGGCCGGCTTCCAGCACGACACGGACTTCTGCGTCCGGCCCGAGGACGCGGACGCCGTGATCAAGGCGCTGGAGGACGGCGGCATAGCCATGCGCCGGGCCCCCGAGGACTGGCTGGTCAAGGGCCGGGCGGGCGGGGAGGAGATCGACCTGATCTTCGAGCTCGCCCGCCGTCCGGTGAATACCGCGCTGCTGGATCGGGCCGAGGTCCGGCCGGTGGACTCCGTCTGGATGCCGGTCCTGGCGCCCACGGACCTGATGGACGCCCGGCTCACCGCGCTCTGCGAGCACTACTGCGACTTCGGCGACCTGCTGCCGATGGCCCGGATGCTGCGGGAGCAGATCGACTGGGACCGGCTGAACCGCGCCCACCGGGCCGCACCGCTGCCGGACGCCTTCCTGTACCTGCTCGAACGGCTCCAGATCACCGATCCCTGGGAGGCGACGCCGTGACCTCGATCGACCTCATCGAATACCGCATCGAGCACCTGAGGGAGCGCCTGGCGGGCGAGGAGATCGCCGAGCTCGGCGTCCGCGTCGAGGCACGCGGTGCGGGCGTACTGATCCGGGGCAGCGTGAGCAGCGGTGAGTGCCGCGCGGAGGTCCTGCGCATCACGGAAGAGGAGCTCGCGGGCATCCCCTGGCGCGAGGACGTCACCGTGTGCTGCCCCGGTCCTCCCGACCGCTCGGAGGAACTGTCGTGATCCGCGTCGCGGCCGTCGGCGACATCCACCTCGGGCCCGGCAGCGAAGGGCTGTTGCGTCCCGCTTTCGAGACGCTCGAAGGCTGTGCGGACCTGTTGCTGCTCGCCGGCGACCTGACCCGGCACGGCACCCCGCAGGAGGCGCACGTGGTGGCCGAGGAGGTGGCCCGGCTCCCGGTCCCGGTGATCGCGGTGCTCGGCAACCACGACTACCAGAGCGACCGGCAGACGGCCGTGACGCGCGTACTGGCGGAGGCGGGGGTACGGGTCCTGGAGGGCGACGGCGTGCTGCTCGACGTGGACGGCACAAGGGTCGGGATCGCCGGGACGAAGGGCTTCGGCGGCGGTTTCGCGGGGCGCTGCGGCAGCGAGTTCGGCGAGCCCGAGATGAAGTCGTTCATCCGGTACACCCGTCGCTGCGCGGACGATCTCGCGGGAGCCCTGCGGGAGCTCGCCGAGGCGGGCAGCGACCTGCGGATCGCGCTGACCCACTTCTCCCCGGTGGCGGACACTCTGGCGGGCGAGCCCCCCGAGATCTATCCCTTCCTCGGAAGCTACCTGCTCGCGGAAGCGGTCGACGAGGCCGGCGCCGATCTCGCCGTCCACGGCCACGCCCACCTGGGCACGGAACACGGAACGACAGCGGGCGGGGTGCGCGTACGCAACGTCGCGATGCCGGTCATCGACCGGGCCTTCGCCGTCTACCACCTCGGGGCGAGGGAACCGATCGGCGACGAGGTCCTTCACAGAGGGTGACGTACGGCCACGAGCTGTACAGCTTGAACCGGAGGTGAGCGGGGTATGGGGCTTGAGGGAACTCCCAAGGAGGCCTCATGCCTACTACTCCGAGTGTCCGGGCCGCCCCCGCGCTACAACCGGACGCAGTGCCGGCCGCCGTTCCCGAGATCCCTGAGATCGCCGACCCGCAGTCGGTGAGCACGGCGGATGCCCACGACCTGTCGGTGACGCTCTTCCGGCGGCTGCACGCGCTGGAGGAGGGGACCGCGGAGTACTCGTACGTGCGCAACACCCTGGTCGAGCTGAACCTGAGCATGGTGAAGTACGCGGCCACCCGCGTCCGCCACTGCAGCGCACCGTGGGAAGACGTCATACAGGTCGGCACCATCGGCCTGATCAAGGCCATCAACCGGTTCGACCCGGAGCGCGGTTTCGAGTTCATGTCGTTCGCCCTCCCCACCATCGTGGGCGAGATCAAGCGGTACTTCCGCGACACCACCTGGGCCGTCCGCGTGCCGCGCCGGCTGCAGGAACTGCGCATCGATCTGGCCAAGGCGAACGACGCCCTGGAGCAGGAGCTCGGGCACGCCCCCAGTGCGCAGGAGCTCGCCGAGCGGCTGGGCATCACCGCGGAGGAGGTCTGCGAGGGCCGTGTCGCGGCCAATGGGTTCACCAGCCTCTCCCTCGACCTGCCCGTGACGGAGGAGGACGACGCCCCCGGCACGCTGGCCCGCAGCCTCGGCACCGAGGAAACGCGCTTCGAGACGGTCGAGGACCTGGAATCGCTCAAACCGCTGCTCCGGGAACTGACCGAACGGGACCGGACGATCCTGGCCCTCCGCTTCGGCGAGGAGCTGACCCAGGCCGAGATCGGCGAGCGTCTGGGCATGTCGCAGATGCATGTCTCCCGGCTGCTGGGCCGCATCCTGGGCCGGCTGCGGGAGGGACTGCTCGCCGAGGAACCCGAGGAACCGCAGGCCGATCCGGCTTGAGGCGCTCAGCCTTCCGCACGGGACAGACAGGTATATTGCGCTGGAACCCGGGCAGGTGCAGATGAGCACGACGGAAGGGTGATGCCGGATGGTGCCGGAAGCGGAAAGAGAACGCTTCACCGTCGCGGTGGAGGCCGTGGACGGAGCCGTCGTCCTCGCGCTCGCGGGAGAACTTGACCACGACACGGCGCAGCCCCTGCGGGATGCCCTCGACGCGGCACTCACCCCGGGCCGTCGGGTCCTGGTGGACCTGGCCGGGCTCGGATTCTGCGACTCCACCGGGCTGAACGTACTGCTGAACAGTCGGCTCGCGGCGCAGGAGGCGGGTGCCGCTCTGGAACTGGTCGGTCTGCACGGGCCCGTGGCCCGCATGTTCCGGATCACCGGTGCGGACGGCGTGTTCCCCATCCACCCCGATGTGGGGCAAGCCCTGCGGACGACGCGCGGCGGAGGGGCCTGAGCACCATGGACCAGCGCGGGCCGTCGGACCGGACCTGGAGCCTGAGGCTGTCCGGAACCACCGACGTCGTCTCGCGCAGCCGCGACTTCACCCGCCGGGCCCTGATCGCCTGGCACTGGCTCCCGGGCGTGGGGGACAACGGTCGCGAGGCCGCCGAGGACGTGCTCCTGCTGGTGTCGGAGGTGGTGGCCAATGCCTGCCTGCACGGTGGAGGCCCTCGCGCACTCGTCCTCGACTGCTCGGCCGAGCGTCTGCGGATCGAGGTCACGGACGGCAACCCGGCCCCACCGGTGCGCGTGCCGGCCCGCGGGCCGAACGCGCGCGAACAGCCGGGCGGGCACGGGCTGCTGATCGTGGAACGCCTGGCGCGGCGCTGGGGTTCCGAGTCCGGGTCGGACGGCAAGCGCGTCTGGTGCGAGGTGGCGTGGCCGCCGGGCATACGCCTTCCCGGGCAGGCATGAAGGTGAGCGGGCCTACCGCGCGAGAGGGCTGCTGCCGAGGTGTTCCAGCAGGTCCGCCGGGTCCCCGTAGACGGCTCGGGCACCGGCCTCCGCGAGGTCGGCACGCGGTACGCCGCCGCAGAGCAGTCCGACACCGGTGACCCCGGCCCGTACGGCGGCTTTCATGTCCCAGACGCTGTCGCCGACGAATACGGCGCGGCTCGCCGCCGCCCCGGCCAGATCGAGGGCATGGTGCACCGGGTCGGGTGCCGGTTTGCCCTCGGTCACGTCGTCGGAACTCGCCGTGGCGGTGAGGGCGTCGTCGGCGTCGATCGCCCTCTTCAGGGCCTCCAGCTCCCTGCTGTTCGCGGAGGTGACGAGCACGACCCGCCATCCACTCCGGTCGAGTTCGCGCAGCAGGTCCGCGGCGCGGTCGAAGCTCGGCAGCCGGTCGAAGTACGTGCCGTACAGGGTGTCGTGCGCGGTGCTCAGGGTGTCGTCCTCGCTCTTGTCGCGGTCATCGCCGAGCAGCTGCGCGATCAGGTCGTCGCCCGGCAGACCGAGCGCGCGGTGCACGCGATGCATGGGCACCGTGTGACCGGCCTGCCGCAGCGCCTCCCACCAGCACGTCACGTGCAGGTGGTTGGTGTCGGCGAGTGTTCCGTCGACGTCGAAGAGTGCGGCTCGGTTCATGATGCGGATCAGCCTCCGTGATGGGGCGTGCCCGCCGCTCCCCCGGTCCTCGGGAGCGGCGGGCACGGTGGTCGGCCGTGGGCACGGTGGTCAGCCGCCGAACTCCTTGACGAGAGCCGCACAGAAGGCGTCCAGGTCGCCCGGTTTGCGGCTGGTGACCAGCGTCGCGGGCTGCGCATGGCAGACCTGCACCGTCTCGTCCACCCAGGTGCCGCCCGCGTTGCGGATGTCGGTGGCCAGGCTGGGCCAGGAGGTCAGGGTCCGACCGCGGACGGCGTCCGCCTCCACCAGCAGCCAGGGCGCGTGGCAGATCGCAGCCACGGGCTTCGCCGACGCGATGAAGTCCCGGGTGAAGTCCACGGCCAGGCGGTTCATCCGCAGCGCGTCGGGGTTGGCGACGCCGCCGGGCAGGACGAGGGCGTCGAAACTCTCGGCCGTGTGGCTCGAGAGGACCCGGTCGACGGGGTGCGTGCCCGCCCTGTCCAGGTGGCGGAAGGCCTGGATGCGGCCCGGTTCGGTGGACACCAGCTGCGGGTTCCAGCCGGCTTCGAGCACAACCTTCCACGGTTCGGTGAGTTCGATCTCCTCGACGCCCTCGGGCGCCGTCAGAAAGGCGATGCGCACAGCGCTCACATCCTTCGGTTGCCGTCGTGTGCGGTGGTCGGGTCGGTCGGGTCGGTCGGCTCAGTCCGGGGGCTCCGGTACCGGCGGGGGCTTGCCGGGAGCGGGGCCCGGGGGCTCCGGTTCGGGCGGTTTCGGTCCCGGGTCGGCCGGGCGGGGGTCCCGTGGCACCGGATCCGGCGAGGTGGGTGTGGGTCCGGGCCCCTCGGGCTCCGGTTCGGTGGTCCGTTCCGTACGGTTCACCCTTCTGCTCCTTCGTGCGGTGGCGGGTACATCCTGCGCCTGCCCGAACGGGCGCGCGTCAAGCCGGTTCGAGCTCTCCGGCCCGGAGGTGCTGTTTCAGGGTCGTTTTCGGGGTAAATGGGCTATATGACCGCTACTGAGCCGCGCATCCTTCCGGCCGGCGCCCCGGGCCTCCGCCCGGGCCCGGCGCTCTCCGCCACCGGCGGGCCGGTGGTGTCTACCGTGGGCGTCGAGGAGGAGTTCCTTCTCGTCGACCGGCTGACCGGGGCTCCCGTGCCACGCGCCGGCCCGGTGATCCGGGAGGCTTCGTACCTGCTGGGGGATCTGGTGCAGTCGGAGTTCTACCGCTGCATGATCGAGACCTGCACCCGGCCCACGCGCGACGCCACCGATCTACGGGCTCAGCTCCACCGCCTCCGGGCCACCGTCGCCGACGCGGCGCGTGCCTCGCACTGCCTGCTCGTCGCCTCCGGCACCCCCGTGGTGCCGCCGACGGCGCCGATCCCGGTGACCGACACACCGCGTTACCGCCGCATGGCCCGGCACTTCGGCGCCCTCGTCGACGGCAGGCTGGGCATCGTGTGCGGATGCCACGTCCACGTGGGCACCGCCGACCGCGCCCAGGCCCTGTTCCTGGCCAACCACGTGCGCCCCTGGCTCCCCGCCCTCCAGGCGCTCGCCGTGAACTCGCCGTTCGCGGGCGGACTGGACACCGGCTTCTCCAGCTGGCGGGCCCTGGAATTCGGCCGCTGGCCCACCGCGGGCCCGGCCCCGCTGCTGGACCCGGCCTCGTACGAGGAGACGGCGGAGGCCCTGGTGGCATCCGGCGTCCTCATGGACCGCCGGATGATCTACTGGTTCGCGCGCCCGTCGGAACACCAGCCGACGATCGAGTTCCGCGTGACGGACACCAATGCCGACCTCGACACCACCCTCCTCGTCGCCCTGCTGCTGCGCGGCTTGTGCGCCACGCTCCTCGCGCGGGCCGACGAGGACCGGCCGCCGCCCGGCATCTCCGTCGCGCGGCTGTCCGACGCGCACCGGTGCGCGGCACGGTACGGCGCCGCCGGTGTCGCCCTCGACCCGTTCACAGGCGATTACGTACCGGCCCGGGCCCTGATCGACGCCCTGGTCAGGGCGGCCGGTCCAGGGCTACGGGCGGCGGGGGACGAGGCGGAGGTCGACCGGCTGCTCGACGCGCTCCGCAGGAAGGGCACGGGGGCCGACCGCCAGCGTGCCGCACTCCGGCGCGCGGGCCGGCTGCGGTACGTGGTCGACGAGCTGGCGCACCTGACCATCAGCGCCTGAGGCCGGTCGGGGTGGGCTGCAGGGCGCCTCCGGCCGCGGGGTAGGCCCGGGTGAGCCATTGCGCGGTCGCAGCGATCAGGGGCGAGAGGGAGAAGTCTGCGGACACGGGCTGACCATCCGGACCAGTGGGTGAGGGGATCGGATCGTCACGATAGCGAGCCGATCAGCCGAAATGGAATGTTCGGGCCTTGACGGTGGCCTTGGCCACACGCCCCCGGCACTCCCCCGCCCGCCCTGCCCCTGCCCCTGCCCCTGCTCTGTCCTGCCCCCGCCGCACCGCCACCGCGGGCCCGCTACCGCAGGCCGATCTCCTCGCAGGCAGCCTTGATCCGGTCGGTGCAGATCGCGGCAATCGTGAAGATGCCGTCATCGACCACGGTGGACTTGACGTTGTTCCTGGTCACCGCGACACCGGGGACGAGCACCGACGGCACGCGCTTGGTGGTCGGGCTGTCCACGATCTGGTTGATGAGTCCGTCGATCTTCTGCCCCTTGGCAAGGGCGTAGGCCATCTCCGCTGCGGCCGCGGCCTCCGGGGCGTAGCTCTTGTAGACCGTCATGTACTGCTCGCCCGCGACGATGCGCTGCACACCGGCGAGTTCGGCGTCCTGGCCGGTGACGGGCGGAAGCGGGGAGACACCGGCCGCCTTGAGGGCGGTGATGATGCCGCCGGCCATGCCGTCGTTGGCCGAGTAGACGCCCGCGATCCGGCCCTTACCGAGCGCCGAGAGGGCGGCCGTCATGCTGGCGCCGGCGTTCTCCGGCTTCCACTCGACGGTGTCGTACTCCTTGCCGACGTTCACCTTGCCGTCCAGGACGGAGTGCGCACCGGACTTGAACTGCTTGGCGTTCGGGTCGGTGAGCGAACCGTTCACCATGACGATCTGGCCGTCCCTGGCCTTGTCACCCAGCGCGTCCAGCAGCGCCTTGCCCTGGACCCGGCCCACGTCCTCGTTGTCGAAGGAGGTGTAGGCGTCGATGGGGCCTTCCGCCAGCCGGTCGTAGGCGATGACCGGGATTCCCGCGTCCTTGGCCCGCTTGACCGCTCCCGCGATCGCCTTGGAATCCACGGCGTCGATGATCAAAGCGTTCACCTTGGCGGTGATCATTGCATCGACCTGAGTGTTCTGGGCGGTCGCATCCTGCTTGGCATTGGCATAAACCACTTTGCCCCGGCCGCGGGTGAGTTTGGCGATCTCCTTCTCGATCAGCGGCTTGTCAAAGTTCTCGTAACGCGCGGTCTGGTCCTCCGGAAGCAGCAGACCGACCTTGATCGCGTCGTCCTTGACAGAGCCGCCCGGTCTTCCGTCGGCGTCCTCCCCGCTGCCGCAGGCGGTGAGCGAGACGGTCATCGCCGAAGCTGCGACAACAACGGCGGCACGACCCAGATATGTGTTCACGACGTAAACCTCCCTGACGAGGCCGTGTCCTTGCGGCCGAGGTAGAGGCAGTCAACTCGGCACTGACACCCTCGTCAAGAAGTGAATTGTTAACGTGATGGCAACGTTGCCATCACTGTGCGCATTCGCACATTCAGGCCTTTCAGTGGCAATCCACCATCATTGATTCCCCTGCAACGATTCAACTTATGAATCGAAAGCTCAGCCGGTCGATACCGGCCGAACCCGGACCCGTGAGGCGGGCTCCTGATGGCCGCCGCTCGCGATCATGCGCACGTCGCCCTGGTCGCTGATCTCCGCCTGGACGATGCCGGTTTCGTCGGCGTAGATCGGGTGGCCGCCGGGTCCGGACCGGTCGGTGCGGTGCACGAGGACCGTTTCCTCTCCACCCGGTGCCGCATGCTCGGGGGCGACGAAAACCAGTTCGTACGTGCTGTCCCGTCCCATTGCGGCCTCCTCTGCGCCCGACACCTTCGGGGCGACTGGTTCCACCGGCGGGCGAATGCCCTTTCCGTCCCATTATCGGGCAGAGCACGGCTGCCGCCCGCGCGGCACCCCGAGTCCGGCAGAACACCAGAACCATCTGCGCGAGCGTGTCCGAAGAAACGGTGCGAGCGGCTGTTACGAGGCCCTGAACCCGTTCGGCGCAGGGCCGGAACATGTCGCGGGGCAACGACCTCCCGACAGACGGGCCCCCGACGCCGGGCCTGCCAAGGCCTGCCGCACCTCTCCCCGCCTTGCGCGTCAGCGTGGAGTTGACATGTGTCCACTACAAGGGACAGTCACCGAAAGGTCCGCATTTTGCAACACGCCCCGAATTGGTGGCTTTTGATGGCACTTGAGGGCCAGAGTGTGGCTCCTCGGCAGGACGCCGGGAACTGTTCGAAGCCCACCCGCCTCACTCGAGCCGGGCAGGGCTGCTGTCTGTTGAAGGGGTCATCTTCATGTCTGCTTCTCTCGCCACCCGCCGGGTCGTTGCCGCATTCCTGGCCGCAGGCGCCCTGGTCGGCGCCGCTGCCCTCCCGGCCACCGCTGACGACCACCGGCGCGACCGCGACCACCGGGCCCCGCAGTCCTCGATCGTGATCAGCGACGTCCAGTACGGCAGCGGCGGCCGCGACCGCTCCGCCCAGGCGCTCAACCGGGAATGGGTCGAGGTGAAGAACACCGGCCGCCACGGCGTCAACCTGCGCGGCTTCACCCTCACCGACCGCCAGGGCAACCGCTACCGCTTCGCCGACTTCCGCCTCGACGGCCGCTCCAGCGTCAAGGTCCACACGGGCCAGGGCCGCGACACCCGCCGCGACGTCTACCAGGACCGCCGCCACCAGATCTGGGACGAGCGCGACACCGCCACCCTGCGCGACAACCGCGGCAACGTCGTCGACAGCGACTCCTGGAACGGCCGCCGGCACCACCGCAACGGCTGACCCGGCCGTCCGTCGTGCCCGCACCCCCGCGCGAGGCGGGGGTGCGGGCACGCCCGTGTTCCAGGACACGGCGCGATAATCGGCGGCGACTGTCAGTGGTGGGTGGCAGGATCAACGGCGGTGATCCGACCACCTACAGGGGGCAGGTATGGGGAGCACGACGTTCGAATGGCCGCGCGGTGCAGAGGCGGGGGACACGGCGGCGCTGGAGCTGTGGCTCGCCGTGCACGGCTGGGAGGTCGACCCGACGGTGTTCATGGCCGGTGGTCTCGGCCCGGCCGTGCAGGTGCAGCCGATCGGAGCGGCCGGCCAGGACGAGGAACCCGGGCTGCTGATCCTCCCGGGCGAGACCGTGGAGTACGCGCAGGACCGGATGCGGATAGCCACCCGGGCCACCGTCGTGGCCGGCTGCGGCTGACGGGGCCGTCGGCGGGCCGACCTTCAGTGGTGTGGGTCACAGTGGAAGGGATGCCGAATCCTGCGCCGAACGAGGTGATCCCGTGAGGTACGCGATCCAGGCCGAGGGCTTGGCCAAGCGGTTCAAGGAGACCCGTGCGCTGGCCGGGGTGGACCTTGCAGTTCCGGCGGGTACCGTGCTCGGTCTCCTCGGTCCCAACGGCGCGGGAAAGACGACCGCCGTCCGTATCTTCGCCACGCTGCTGCGCCCGGACGAGGGCCGGGCCGAGGTGGGCGGGCACGACGTGGTGCGGGAGGCGGGCCGGGTCCGCTCCCTCATCGGGCTGACCGGGCAGTACGCGGCCGTCGACGAGAACATGAGCGGCACGGAGAACCTGCTGATGATCGGGCGCCTGCTCGGCATGTCGCGCGGCGGGGCACGTGCCCGCTCCGCCGAGCTGCTCGACCGGTTTCATCTGAGTGACGCGGCGGGGCGGGCCGTGAAGACCTACTCGGGCGGTATGAGGCGGCGTCTCGACCTCGCGGCCAGCCTGGTCGGGCGGCCGCAGATCCTCTTCCTGGACGAGCCGACCACCGGGCTCGATCCGCACAGCCGCGGTGAGGTGTGGGACATGCTGCGCCTCCTGGTGGCGGAGGGCATGACCACGCTGCTGACCACGCAGTATCTGGACGAGGCGGACCGGCTCGCCGACAGCATCGTGGTGATCGACAACGGTCGGGTGATCGCCGGCGGTACGCCGGACGAGCTGAAGGCCCAGGTCGGCGGTCAGGTCCTGCACCTGCGCCCGGTCCGCCCCGCCGATCTCGACGCGGCGCACGCCCTGGTCGCGGAGGAGGCCGGTCCGCAGACCAAGACCGAGGGCGACGGCATCCTCGCCCCCGTCAACGATCCGGCGCTCATGCCACGTGTCGTACGCCGGCTCGACCAGTCGGGTATCCCCGTCGGAGAGCTCACTCTGCGTCGTTCCACCCTCGACGAGGTGTTCATCGCCCTGACCGGCCACCGTGCCGAGCCGGGCAGCGCTGCTCGGGACGAAGCCGATGACGCCGATGACGCCGATGACGACAGCGCGTACGCGGAAGCGGGGAGGCCGTCGTGACCGGCACGACCCTCACGGACAGCCTGGGCCGCGGCGGAAGGGTGCGGCCCCTGCCCGCCCTGCGGCAGACCGCCACCATGGCGTGGCGCAGCCTGGTCTCGGTGAAGCACAATCCGCTGGAGCTCGTCGACTACAGCATCACGCCCATCATGTTCGTGTTCCTGTTCACCTACGTCTTCGGCGGGCAGATGGCGGGCTCCCCTCAGGAGTACCTCCAGTACGCGCTTGCCGGGATCATCGTTCAGAACACGCTGTTCATGAGCATGTATACCGCCATGTCGCTGAACACCGACCTGACCAAGGGCGTGTTCGACCGGCTCCGCAGCCTGCCGATCGCCCGTTCGGCCCCGTTGTTCGGGCGGATCGCGGCCGACCTGGCCAAACAGCTGTGGGCCATGCTCCTGATGATCGCGCTGGGCGTGGTGCTGGGCTTCGAGATAACCGGTGGTCCCCCGGGCTTCATCGGGGCGGCCCTGCTGCTGCTGACATTCGCCGCGGCCGTGTCGTGGACGGCGGTGCTCATCGGCATGGTGGCCGGGGACCCGGAGAAGGTGCAGGTCTACGCCTTCACCTTCATCTTCCCGCTCACCTTCACGAGCAGCGCGTTCGTCGAGGTCGACACCATGCCCGGGTGGCTCCAGGCATGGGTCGAGGTCAACCCCGTGACGCATCTGTCGGACGCCTTCCGCGGGTTGCTGCTCGGCACTCCGGCGGGCGGACCGATCCTCTGGTCGCTGCTCTGGGCGGCGGGCATCACCGCGGTCTTCATGCCCCTGGCGCTGCGCGCCTATCGCTCCGAGAGCCACTGAGCGACGGGCCCCGGACCCGACCCGGGTCCGGCTCGACCCCGGTTCCTCATCCGGCTCCCGATGCGGTTCAGTAGGTGACGACGATCCTGCGTGCCGGGCCGTCCACCCGGATGCGGCCTCCGACGGGGACCACGAGTTGCGGGTCGGTGTGGCCGAGGTCGACGTCGAACACGACCATGGTGTCGGGGGCGTACTGCTGGAGGGCCCTCAGGACGGCCTCGCGCTGTTGCAGCCGGAAGCCGGCCTTGCCCTGGGCATCCAGGCGGTTCTCGAAGGACCAGCTCTTCGCCCTGCCCATGAGCAGCGCGGGGAACTGTCGCAGCAACCCGCGTTCACCCATGCTCCGCAGGATCCGGTACACCTCTTCGGCGCGCGGCATCTCCTCGGACGTCTCCAGGAAGAGCACGTTGCCGGCGTAGGTCTCGGCCGGTTGCACCGCCCGGTCGGCCATCAGCATCCAGGAGATGACCTCCAGGTTGCCGCCCCAGCCGATGCCCTCGACGACGCGATCGGCGTAGTGCCAGGACCAGCCGTCGGCCGGTTCCATGTGCGGCTCGGACGCGAAGGTGTGCGGGTCGTCCCACGGGCCGTTGACGTCTCCGTAGCTGCTTGCCGAGGTGAGCTCGAACTCGCCCGAGGTGAACAGCGCCGCCCGGAGCGAGGCGGCGGTCGACGGGTGCAGCGCGCCGGGCCGCCCGAGCTCGACCATGACCGAGCCGCCGTGGTAGCCGACGATCCCCAAGTCCCGGAGGAACAAGAGCAGGTTGGTGTTGTCGCTGTAGCCGAAGAACGGCTTGGGACCGGCCCGCAGCAGGTCGCGGTCGAGGTGGGGAAGGACGGCGATCTGGTCGTCGCCGCCAATGCTGGCGATCACCGCCTTGATCTCCGGGTCCGCGAAGGCCGCGTGGATGTCCGCGGCCCGCTCCTCGGGCGTCGCACCCACCCTCCGGGTCGTCGGATACTCCACCACCTTCAGTCCGAAGTCCTCCTGGAGTCGACGCACGCCCAACTCGTAGGGCAGCGGAAACAGGCCGGGGAGGCCGGACGAGGGAGACAGCACTGCGACCCGGTCTCCGGGACGGGGCTTCGTGGGATAGCGAGGATCTGACATCCGATGATCATAGAAGTCTGCGGATCGGCCGTCACGGGCCCCTGCGCGCACGGCTACACGCGCGACTAAACCCGCCATTTCGGGCATATGCGTCGGATAGTCATCCATGCCGATGATCTCGAATCGAATGCAAAATCGAGACAAATACCACTGTGTCCGACACGGTTCGGCGCGTCACGTCGGAGAAAACTGGTCCGCCGTCAGAGCCATGACGCATCCGACCGAGAACAGGACCACGACCACTGACCTGACTGTTACCTGCCAACCGATTGCGGAGGTGTCACGATGTCCTGCTTCAGGACCGACTTCCGAAAGACCCCCAAGGGCCTTCCCCCCACGTTCTGTTGCCCCAGAGCCCGCGCCGTCCTCTCCCTGCTCCTCCTGACGGCCGCCGCCCTCAGCGGCCCCGCGACCCCGGCGCACGCCACCGCCCCGTATGGCGCCAGAGCCGTCGCGGTGGCCGCCTCCAAACAGGGCTCGCCGTATGCCTACGGCGCCACCGGCCCAAAGCGCTTCGACTGTTCGGGCCTCACCCTCTACGCCTTCAAGAAGGCGGGCAAGCGTCTCCCACGCACCGCCGACCAGCAGTACGAGCACACCCGCCACATCCCCGAGGCCGATCGCGCGGCCGGTGACCTGGTCTTCTTCCCGAGCGGCGCGACCATGACCCACGTCGGGATCTACGCCGGCGACAACCGGATCTGGCACGCCCCACGCCCCGGCACCCGGGTGCGGCTGGAGCGGATCTGGAGCTCAGCGGTCCGTTATGGGCGGGCCACCTGATCGGGCGCCCGGCCGGTCCGGCTCCGGCCGTCCCGGTGGTCCTGGTCTCCCGCCGCTGCCGCGGCCGGTCCGGGGCCGGCGGACAGCCTGCGGACCGCCCACACGCTCGGGGCGAGCAGCAGCACCAGACTCGCCGCGGTCATCAGTACCGCACTCCAGAGAAGGACGGTTTCCGTGCCGAGGGAGGTCGCGGCGGCACCCACGACGAGGTAGCCCAGCGGCACGGACATGAGCTCACCGGCCGAGCTGAAGGAGCTGACCCGCCCGAGCACCTCGGCCGGCAGATGTTCCTGCACGGCGGTGCTCCAGCACACGATCGCGATGTCGAGACCGATGCCCGCCAGGACGGCCGCCCCCGCGAGCACGGCCAGCGGCGCGCCCTCGGCGAGCGCGACGAGGGGCAGCGCGAGCGGCACGTTGGCGCACACGCACGCGACCATGATCCTGGACGGTTTCCAGGTGAGCGAAACGATTCCGCCCAGGAACAGGCCTGCCGCGAAGGCCCCTTGGACGATGCCCCAGGAGGGCGCGCCCAGCCGGCCGTTCACCGCCACGACAGGGCCGAGGAGTTGATAACCGCCGAGCCAGAGGGCGACGACCACCGTCCCGGACAGCACATAGGACCAGACCCAGAAGAGACGGGAGAACTCCTGCCAGCCATCCTTGAAGTCGCGGAAGACTGAAGCCGGCGTCTTGGCGGGTCCGGACACGCCGAGACGGCTGCAGAGGAGGGCCGCGACCGCGAAACTGGCGGCGTCCCAGCCCAGGGTCAGCTCAGGCCCGACCAGTGCGACGAGGGCGCCGCCGACCGCCGGCGCGAGGATGCGGATCAGGTTGCTGGGCAACCGCATCAGCGCGTTCGCCTGCTGCAGCTCGCCGGGATCGACGAGCTGCGGCAGCACACTGTTCATGGCGGGCTGGGTCAACGCCGACGCACAGCCCGCCAGCGCCGCGAACAGGGCGATCCGCCCTGTCGTGGCCGCGCCGGAAACCACGAGGAGGGCGACGCAGCCCTGAGTGACAGCCGGTACCAAGTTGCCGAACACCATGACCCGTTGGCGGGAGAACCGGTCCGCGATCACTCCTCCGACGAGGAGCAGGACGAGCTGCGGAGCGGTGTTGGCAGCGAGGACGATGGCCAGGGATGCCGGGCCGCTGTCGAATCCGAGTACCGCGAAGGCCAGGGCCACGGGGGCCATCGCCGTTCCGCTCATCGAGACGAGCCGTGCCAGAAGAAAGAGCCTGAACGGCTTGTGCCGCAGTGTGGAGAGGGATCCCTGTCGAACCATTCCACGGAGCCTAACCTGCCCTGCGACGCCGCTCGTTCACCCCGTCGGGCCGGAACTCCCCGGTCTCAGAGCGATTCGCCGGGCCGCAGGTACCGGTATCCGTGGTCGGTCTCCTCGGCGAGCCAGCCGTTGACGCCGGCGAGGCCCCGCTCGTTGATCTGGGCGTCATGGATGGCGAACGCCCGCTGCGGCCCGACTGCCTTGACAAAGTCGATCGCCTCCACCGTTTTCAGCCATGACCCGTGCACCGGGACCAGAAGCGTCTCGATCTCCTGCTCGGGCACGTGCAGCGAGTCACCCGGGTGGTAGAGCGCGTCGTCGATGACGTAGCCGAGGTTCGCGCAGTCGGGTTGGCCCCCGTAGATGAACGCGTGGCGCCCGCCGACCGCCCGTATGCGGAAGCCCGCGGCCGTGAACTCCGTTCCGGAGTAAACCCCGTTGACCTCCAGCCCCGGGATCTCCGCGTCGGCAGGGGCGTGGACCGGCACTCCGAGCCCGGCCAGGCGCAGCACATCGACATGGTCGGCGTGTTCGTGCGTCACCAGAACGGCATCCGCACCGGCCAGTGCGGCCGGTTCGCTCCACGTCCCCGGATCGATGACGAGAACACGGCCGCCCCGCTCGATCCGGACACATGCGTGGGTGTACTTCGTGATCACCATGGCCTCGGACCGTACCGCGCCGCGGATATTCTCCTGTCGCTCCTTCGATGACCTTTCGCCCCGACGGGGCACCGCGGCTTCACCTGCCGGTCGGCGACAGGTGCCGGAAGAAGGCCCGGATGTCCCCCACCAGCAGCTCCGGCACCTCCATGGCCGGGAAGTGGCCGCCGCGGTCGTACGAGGTCCAGCGCACGACGGTGTCGGTCCGCGCGGCGATGTGGCGCAGCGGGATGAAGTTGTCCCGGGGGAAGTCGGCCAGTGCGGTCGGGGTGTGCGACACCTCCGGCGGCTGACCGGCATAGGCGGCGTGTGCGCGCTCGTAGTAGATGCGGGCCGCGCTGCCGGCGGTGCCGGTGAGCCAGTACAGCATCACATTGGTCAGCATCTGATCGCGGTCCACCGGGCACGCGGGATCGCTCCACTCGTCGAACTTCTCCGCGATCCAGGCAAGCAGGCCGACCGGTGAGTCGTTCAGCCCGTACGCGAGGGTCTGCGGCCGGGTCGCCTGGATGTCGGCGTACCCCTGCCGCTCGCGCGCCCAGATCCGGTACCGCTCCCAGGACGCCAGCGTCCGCTCCCGCTCGGCGGGGGTCAGTGCGGCCAACTCCTCCGGCCGAGGTTCGGTGGTGGCCCCGCCCCCGGGCAGCAGGTTCAGGTGCACCCCGATGACGCGGTCCGGCCGGATCCGCCCGAGCTCCCGGGAGATCGCGGCTCCCCAGTCGCCGCCCTGCACCCCGTACGACGGGTACCCCAGCCGTTCCATCAGCACGCCGAAGGCCCGGGCCACCCGCTTGAACTCCCAGCCGGGTTCGGCCGTGGGCCCCGAGAGCCCGAAGCCGGGGATGCTCGGCAGCACCAGGTGGAAGGCGTCCGCCGGGTCGCCCCCGTGCGCGCGGGGATCCGTCAGCGGGCCTGCGACGCGCTGGAACTCCACCGGCGATCCGGGCCAGCCGTGCGTCATGAGCAGCGGTGTCGCGGCCGGCTCGGGCGAACGGACATGGGCGAAGTGCACCCGCGCCCCGTCGACGACGGTGGTGAACTGCGGCCACTCGTTCAGCCGGGCCTCGGCCGCCCGCCAGTCGTACTCCTCGCGCCAGTACCGGGCGAGGTCGCGCATCCGGGCGAGCGGCATGCCGTACGCCGACCCGACCCCTGGCAGCTCGTCGGGCCACCGCACCCGCCCCAGCCGCTCCCGCAGCTCGTCCAGCTCCCCCTCGGCCACGTCGAGCCGAAACCCGCACACTCGTTCGTCAAGATCACTCATGGCCCGCATGCTAGGCCGTCCGGCGGGCTTATCGGGATCCGCCTCGCGACCCTCCTGCGGAGCGGTCAACTCACCTTCTCCACAGGTCTGTTACCGAGTCCACCCAAGTCGTCGCAGAGAAACAATCAGGCAAACGGTCACACAACTGCGCGAACCAATCACCCGCCGCCACAAAAAAGTACTGGTCGACTGGTTTCCTTTCGAGTCGCCCGACTAGATTGACGGCACACCGCAGCGACCAGCGCGCGGGAAGCGACCGGGGAGACGAGCGCACGTGGCGAGGGCGAGACAGGAGCGGGCCGAGATCACCCGCCAGGCCATACTCACCGGTGCGGCCACCGCCTTCGACGTCAGCGGGTTCGACGGCACCAGCCTCAGCGACGTCGTCAAGCACGCCGGAGTCACCAAAGGCGCCCTCTACTTCCACTTCCCGTCCAAGGAAGCCCTCGCACGCACCCTGATGGACGAGCAGTTCCAGGTCTCCGAACACCTCTCCGCCATCGAGGAGCCGGGCCTGCAGACCGTCATCGACCTCACCCACCGGATGGCCCACGGGCTGCGGACCGACGTCCGCATCCGCGCCGGCATCCGCCTGGTCATCGAGTTCGGTTCCTTCACCAACCCCGACCCGACCCCCTACGACACCTGGATCGACACCTGCCGCAACTGCCTGACACCGGCTCAGGAACGCGGTGACATACACCCGTCGCTCGACGTGCGGGCCCTCTCGACGCTGCTCGTCGCAGCCTTCACCGGCATTCAGGTCACCTCGCACGTCCGCACCCGCCGCGAGGACCTCCACACCCGCGTCACCGACCTGTGGAACTTCCTCCTCCCCACGATCGTCCCCGCGCAGCGCATCGACAGCTTCCTCCCCACGGGCACGCCGGCGGCCACACAGCCGACTGCCACCCACTGACGCAGGACGGCCTCGCACACGCCGTGGCGAACCACGGGGGTGCTCGTCACGGCGTGGCCGAGACCGCCCTGATCCGAACCGCACCACCGGCCGGACCCACCGTCGACCCTAACGGCGCAGGCGGGGAGGGCTTCGTCCATCCACTGGGCCGCACGCTCCGGCTGCCACACGGGCTCGCGCCGGACGCTCCGGCCGGGGCCGCCGGGAGTGTCGAGAGCATGAACGGGGCGCTCGGCACCGAGGCCAAGGGTGTTGGGGCACCGCTGGGCGGAGCGGCCGCCCGACCGCGCATCAGGCCGACGGGCGTGCGCCACTCGGCTGCCGGGTCCGCGGGGCCGCACCGGTAGACGCGTGTGGTGCCGAGGCTCGCCTCGACGTCCTCCTCGGAGACGGTGGACGCACCCTCCGCACAGAGGACGCCATGGGTCGACGGAAGCCCGAGTCGGCCGTTGCGGTACTCCACCACCACCTCGACCGGATCTTCACCGCCCCGGCCGGCCGAGCCCGCCGGCGACCAATGACCCGGCCTCCCCGGCGAGTTCCAGGACTGTTCACCCCCACGTGGCCCGCACCTTCCCGGACCGGCCGGGCGCGGCCGGTCGAATGGCCACATCAAGAGGTCTGGACCAATGAAGTCGCGCCAATTCCGTGGCGCATTGGCTCCGGTGCCACATTCTCGCAACAACTGGTCTATACCTTTGGGACTAGGGTGGGCCACCTGAAACGGGTACATGCACAGCCGTGGGGGGCTTTATGACCTTTCATCATCTTCCGCAACCACCATCCGACGAAGAGCTCTACTGGTACTTCGGCCCGCAGCGCCGCTGGGTGCTCGTCAGTACCTCGCTCGCCTTCGTGTTCACCGCCGCGACCATGTTCACCTTCGCCCTGCGCACGCCGGCCCTGTGGGCCTTCCTCGCCGTCCTCGGCCTCAACGTCGTGGCTCTCGCCCTCTCCTCCGTCAACAGCCTGCGCCAGCGCCGACTCACCCGGCAGTCGCACGAGGTGCTCGTCCACGCCTGGCAGCCCGCCGCGCCACCCGGCGTCGACCTGTACCTGCCGACCTGCGGCGAGCCCCTCGACGTGCTCGGCAACGCCTACCGCGCCGTCGCGGCCGTCGACTGGCCCGGCGCGCTGACCGTCTGGGTCCTGGACGACGCCGACCGGCCCGAAGTCGCCGCGCTGGCGGCCTCGTACGGCTACGAGTACGTCGTACGGCCCGACCGGGGCCACCTGAAGAAGGCCGGCAACCTCAACCACGCGCTCACCCTGAGCAGCGCCGAGTTCATCGCGATCCTGGACGCCGACTTCGCCCCGAGGCCGGACTTCCTGCGCCACCTGGTGCCCTATCTGGCCGACCCCGCCGTCGGCATCGTGCAGAGCCCGCAGTGCTTCGACACCGACGAGACCATGGGGTGGATCCAGCGGGCGGCCGGCTCCGCGCAGGAGTGGTTCTTCCGCTGGATCCAGCCGTCGCGGGACGCGAGCGACGCGGCCATCTGCTGCGGCAGCAACGCCGTGTACCGGCGCAGCGCGATCGACCGGGCGGGCGGCTTCGCCCGGCTCGACCACAGCGAGGACCTGTACACCGGTCTCGCTCTCCACGAGCAGGGGTTCCGCACGCTGTACGTGCCGGTGCTCGTGGCCAAGGGCACCTCGCCCGACCGGGTCACCTCCTTCGTCAACCAGCAGTACCGGTGGGCGATGGGCAACCTCCACCTGCTCGGCACGCCCGTGCTGCGGCGCATGCGCGCGCCCTGGCGGATGCGGCTGTGCTTCTACGAGGGCATCGTCGGCTATCTGACCACCGCGGTGAACACGTTCGTGGCGCCGCTGCCGCCACTGGTGATGATGTTCCGGTACCCGGAACACATCCGGCCCTGGCACGTGCTGCCGCTGCTCGCCCCGCTGTGGCTGTGGCACGTGCTGCTGCCGAGGATCAGCCGGACGCGCTGGCGGGTGGAGGTCATCCGGGCGAACGTCCTGACGAGCGTGGCCGCGGCCACCGCGTTCGTGCACACGCTGCGGGGGCGCAGCGCCGCATGGGTGCCCACCGGTACGCGCGGGGGGCCGGCCCGGGGCGGGATGGCCCGCCGGGTGATCGCCGTCTCGCTGGTCTGGCTCGTCCTGTCCAACGGCGCCGCCGTCACCGGTTTCGCGCTGGCCGTGCACCGGGGCGGCTGGGAGCCCAACTGGGGGCTGCTGCTCTACCTCCTGGTGCAGTGCCAGATCAACGTCCCGCTGATCCGGGACCTGGCGGCCGAACTGCACCCGACCGCGGGACCGGTGCGCTCCCGGCTGCGGGCCGCGCTGCGCTCGCGCAGCGGCATGCTGCCGCGCCGCTGGCCCGAGACCGTGGCCGCCTCGGCGGTCCTCCTGCTCACCGGCCTGCTGGCATCGGGATGGGTCGACCCGATGCTCCCCTGGCTCAGTTGAAAGGCACCATCGTCATGTCCTACCTCGTCACACCCGGCCGGCGCCGGCCGCGCCGGGGCGCAATTCCGCCGGCCGGAGAGCTGCCGTCCGGATCCCGCACCGGCGGCGAGTCCGGGCCGAGCCCGCACCGATCCGTGTTCCGGCCCGACATCGAGGGCCTGCGCGCGGTCGCCGTCCTCGCGGTGCTCGCCTTCCACGCAGGCATTCCCGGGACGACCGGCGGATTCGTCGGCGTGGACGTCTTCTTCGTCATCTCCGGCTACCTGATCACCGGCCTGCTCGTCCGAGAGGCGATCACGACCGGCCGGATCCGGCTCGGTGACTTCTTCTCCCGGCGGGCCCGACGCCTGCTGCCCTCCGCCGCCGTGGTGCTCGCCGCGGTGGCCGTGGCCGGGGCCTGGCTGACCGTACCGCTGCGCCGCACGGACATGGAGTACGACGTCGTCGCGGCGGCGCTGTCCTTCGCCAACTGGCGGTTCGTGTCGCAGCGGACCGACTACCTCGCCGCCGGGCACGACCAGAGCCCGCTGCTGCACTTCTGGTCCCTCGCCGTCGAGGAGCAGTTCTACCTGTTCTGGGCCCCGCTGCTGGCGGTACTGGTGCTGTGCGCGGCCCGTGCGGTCCGCCGGGGCCGGGCCGTACGCCTCGTCGTGGTGCTCGCCGCCGCCCCACTGACCGTGGGCTCGTTCGTCCTGGGGCTGTACTGGACCGAGCACTCCGAATCGCTCGCGTACCTCGCGACGCCCTCGCGCGGCTGGCAGTTCGGCGTCGGGGCACTGCTCGCGCTGCTGCCCTGGCACCTGATGCGCGGGCCGCGCCCACTGCGGCTGCTGTGCGGCTGGGCCGGGGCCGCGGCGATCGGCTGGTGCGTCGTTTCGTACGACGCCGGGACCCCGTACCCCGGCTTCGCGGCGCTCGTGCCGACCCTGGCGACCGCCGCCGTGATCCTCGCCGCGATACCGGGCCGGGGCGAACGGCACACCCAGGGCACCTGGGGCGTCGGGCGGTTGCTGTCGGGACGGGCGCCCCGCGCCGTCGGGCGGCTGTCCTACACCCTGTACCTGTGGCACTGGCCGGTGCTCGTGCTCGCCGAGGCCCGGCTCGGCACGCTCGGCTGGCCCGCGAAGTCCGCGCTGACACTGGCAGCCGTGCTGCCCGCCCTCGCCACCCGGCGCTGGGTCGAGCAGCCGCTGCGCCGCAGCCGGACGGTCTCCGAACTCCAGCGCCGCGGACTGTCGGTGGGCGTCTCGGCGATCGTGCTGCCGGTGGTCCTCGCGCTGGTCGTGGGGACCACGACGCTGCGGGTGCTCGGCCCCGCCGCCCCGGTCGACACCCAGGGGCTGCCACCGGGCGCCGCCTCGGGCCCCACGCTGCTCGCCCGCACCCCGGGCACCCCGCTCGTGGACGGCCCGGTGGTGCCCAGCCCGGTGCAGGCGCGGTCGGACTTCCCGCCGGACGGGGCCTGCGAAGTCGCCCCGGCCGAGACCCGGAGCCCCGACTGCCTGTTCGGCGCGGCGGACAGCCCGGACCGGATCGTGCTGCTCGGCGACTCGCACGCCGGGCAGTGGTTCTCGCCGATGCTGGCGCTGGCCGCCCAGCGGGGCTGGGCCCTCCAGGAGTTGGTGAAGCAGGGCTGCCCGCTGGCGGAGCTGGCCGTGGACAGTCCGCAGCTCGGCCGCGCCTACCGGGAGTGCGACACCTGGCGGGCGGATGCCCTGGAGCGGCTGGGGAAGCAGCCCAGGCCGCGCCTCATCGTGATCTCCTCGCTCAACCGGTACACCGAGGACGCGAAGCTGCTGGCCGAGGCGTGGGAGAAAACGCTGGTGCCGCTGCGGGCGCTGGGGGCGCCGATCGTCTACATCGAGGACACCCCCGTACCCGGCAAGGACATCCCGGCGTGCATCTCCGGCAGTCCCGGGTCCCCGGCCGCCTGCGCGTTCGGCCGCGCGGACGCCCAGCTGCCGGATCCGCTGGCGGCGCGGATCGCGTCCGGTGCGCTGTCCGGCGTACGGAGCATCAGCGTGAACCCGGTCCTGTGCCCGGGCGACGGGCCGACCTGCCCGGCCGTGCTCGACCGGATCCTGCTCTACCGGGACGACGCGCACCTGACGAACGCTGCGGCGGTGGTCCTGACCAACCGGCTGGAGCGGCTGTTCACGGAGGCCGGACTGCTGCCGGCCGCAGCCGGAACGGCCGCGGCCCCACCGGGGGCGTCCCCGGGGGCCGACGGGTGGACGCGTTTGCTGCGTGACGACTTCGACGGTCCGGCGGGCGCCCCTCCGTCCGCCGTCAACTGGCTCCACGACCTCGGAACCTGCTACCCGGGCTGCCCCGCGCCGCAGTGGGGTACCGGGGAGATCGAGACCATGACCGACTCGACGGACAATGTCCGCCTCGACGGGAAGGGTGCGCTGGAGATCGTGCCCACCCGCAAGGACGGACAGTGGAGTTCGGGGCGGATCGAGACGCGGCGCTCCGACTTCGCGCCACCGCCCGGCGGTGCGCTGCGGATCGAGGCGTCGATCGCGCTGCCGGACGTCACCGGGGAGCGGGCGGCCGGGTACTGGCCGGCGTTCTGGACGCTGGGGGCGCCGCTGCGCGACGGGTACACGGGGTGGCCGGGCGTCGGGGAGCTCGACATCATGGAGTCCGTGAACGGGCGGGACACCGTCTCCGCCGCGATGCACTGCGGTGTCCTCGAAGGGGGACCGTGCCGGGAGCCGGCCGGCCTGACCTCGGGTCCGCAGCCGTGCGACGGCTGCCGGACGGCCTTCCACTCGTACGCCGTCGAGGTCGACCTCGCGTTCGGCGGGCAGGAGGTGCGCTGGTATGTGGACGGGCGCGTGTACCACCGGGTGAGCGCCGACCGGATGGACCCCGGAACGTGGCGGGCCGCGGTGGAACACGGGCTGTTCCTGATCCTCGACGTGGCTGTCGGTGGCAACCTGCCGCTCGCCGACGGTGCGGTTGCGGGTCCGGCGACCGAGCCGGGTCATGCGATGCGGGTGGACCACGTGACCGTCTCGGCCCGGGGAGGGAAGGGGTAGGCGCAGAAAGGGCGAACGCCCCGCTCCCCGGCCGGGAAGGGGCCGGGAGCGGGGCGTCGCGTACGGGGATGGTCAGGCGAGGACCGCGGTGGCCTCCACCTCGACGAGGTGCTCGGGTACGTCCAGGGCAGCGACGCCCAGGAGTGTGCCGGGCGGTACGGGAGTGATGCCCAGTTCCGCGGCCGCCCGGCCGATGCCCTCCAGGACCAGGGGCATCTTGTCGGGGGTCCAGTCGACGACGTACAGGGTCAGTTTCGCCACGTCGTCGAAGGACCCGCCGGCCGCGGCGAGGGCGGTGGCCACGTTGAGGTAGCACCGCTCGACCTGAGCCGTCAGGTCTCCCTCCCCCACTGTGGTCCCCTCGGCGTCCCAGGCCACCTGCCCGGCGATGAAGACCAGCTTCGACCCGGTCGCTACGGCCACCTGCCGGTAGGCATCGATCTTCGGCAGTCCGTCGGGGTCCATCAGGCTGATCGCCATAGTGCCCGCCTCCTTGTTCATTGCTCTCTTGTGGTTACTGGGGAACCGTAGGAGAGTGACCGCTGACGTGGAAGAACGCACTTTTTAGTGACTGAGGAACCTTATGGTGACCAAGCAGTTCGGCAGCTCGCCCGAGGACGCGGAGCTGAGGCGCGCCGACTCGCTGGCACGGGAGATCTTCTCGGACGTCGCCAACAAGTGGGCGCTCCTGATCATCGAGGCCCTGGGCGAGCGCACCCTGCGCTTCAGTGAGTTGCGCGACGAGGTGGAGGGCATCAGCCACAAGATGCTCACCCAGAACCTGCGCATGCTGGAGCGCAACGGGCTGCTCGTGCGGACCGTGCACCCCACGGTGCCGCCGAGGGTCGAGTACACCCTCACCGCGCCGGGCCGGGGGCTGCGGGAGACCGTTCACGGCATGTGCGACTGGACCCACCACAACCTCGGCCATATCGAGGCCTCGCGCCGGCAGTTCGACGCCTGAGGCCCGCGGGACCGGGCTCAGAACGAGAAGACGGCGTTCCCGTTGAGGGTCGCGGACATGACGCAGCCGTTGGAGAAGGTGTGCTTCCAGGCGACGCGGCTGCCCTTCCACACGCCGTCCGCGGTCACGGTGACCGGGGCGTAGTGCATCGGGCAGGCGCGGTCCGGGTTCGGGGCGGCCAGCAGCCGGTCCAGCGTTCCGCCGGTGGCGTTGAGCGCGGCGCAGGCGGCTCGCGGGTCGGGGTGGGTACCGAGAGCGGTCGGGGCGCAGCTGAGGGTGGACGCCCGCAGGACGGTGGATGTGGCGGCGTCGTCGCCCTGTGCGACCGTGAACACCAGGGCGGACGGGGCGTAGAGGCTGGAGGGCTGAGCAGCCGCGATGCCGGTGGTGCCGACCAGACAGACGAGGGCGGCGGCGGAGGCAGCTGCGATGCGGTGACGCACGACGAAACTCACTTTCGATTCAAAGGTTGAACGCGATATTTGGTTTCGATATCGCGTCGTTGCGGCACCAGACTGTCCGACTCGCAGACACGTTGCATGTTGATGACCGATTTACGGACAGAGCATTCACATATCGACGACCGAATGGTCGTTCGGGCAGCTCACGAGGGGCGTGGCGGACACCTCGCCGACGGTCGGAGCGGGTCACGCCGGTCGCGACATGCACCCCCGCCCCCGCTGACCTGCCGTCGGCCGCGCGCGGTTCACCGGACGGCCACTCAGCTTGACCGGATATGCACGGTCGCGCCCCGGAACGCCTCCGTCGCAGCGGACCGACTCCACGCCATCTCTGAAAAGTTAGGTAAGGCTTACCTAAAAGTAACTTAGGATGCCGCCATGAAGAAGATCATCCGCGTACTGACGGCGCTGGCGGCCGGCCTGGCCCTCGCCGCGCCCGGCACGCTCGCCACCCCCGCCGTGGCCGCGCCCGCCCCGGCCGGCCCCACCAGGCTCGAACTCCCCCGTCCCACCGGCGACTTAGCCGTGGGCCGCGACACCCTCCACCTGGTGGACCGGGAGCGCAAGGACCCCTGGGTGCCCACGGCCGACCGGGAGTTGCTGCTGTCGCTGCACTACCCGGCACTCGCCCGCACCGGAACTCCCGCTCCCTACATGAGCGTTTCCGAGGCTAAGTCGCTGCTGACCGACCGGGGGCAGCTCGGCGAGTACGTCACCCCCGAGCGCGTCGCGGCCACCCGGACGAACGCGCGGACGGACGCGCTGCCCCGGCCCTCCGCGCACCGCTACCCACTGATCGTGCTCTCCCCCGGCTTCACCATGCCGCGGTCCTCGCTGACCACCCTGGCGGAGGACCTCGCCAGCCGCGGCTACGTCGTGGCGGCCGTGGACCACGCCTACGAGTCGGACGGCACCGACTTCCCCGGCGGACGGACCCTCACCTGCAAGGCGTGCGAGCAGGGGTTCCCGGACGGGTCGCTGCACCGGGTCTCCGACGGCCGGGCCGGTGACATCCGATTCCTCCTGGACCGACTGACCGGCTCGCGCCCTGCGTGGAAGTACTCCTGGCTGATCGACTCCCGGCACATCGGCATGGCCGGTCATTCCATCGGCGGGGCGGCGGCCTCGGCGACCATGGCCGCGGACCCGCGGGTGGACGCCGGGGTCAACATGGACGGCACCTTCTTCACGCCGGTCCCCGGGGCCGGTCTCGGCGGACGCCCTTTCCTGATGCTCGCCGGTGACCCGGCCCTGCTGCCCCCGGACTTCCCCGACACCTCCTGGGAGGACACCTGGCCCCGGCTGGACGGCTGGAAGCGCTGGCTGACCGTCACGGGGGCCGGCCATCCAGGTTGCACCGACTGGCCCGTACTCGGCGATCAGGTGGGCTACCCCCACCCGGAGACGCCGCTGTCGGGCACTCGCTCCCAGCAGATCACGCGGGCGTACGTCGGCGACTTCTTCGACCTGCACCTGCGCGGGAAGCCGGCGCCGCGCCTGGACGGCCCGTCGGCGGCCGATCCGGAGGTCGTGTTCCATCGCAGTTGAGGCCCCGTACGGGGCACCGAATCGAACAGAGGCAACGCGCTCGGCCCGGTCCACCGGGCGATCGTCTTGGACGAGTTGACCGCCGCCTTCTGCCGGGAGCATCCCGGCGCGATGGTGGTCTCGGTCGGCATCGGCCTCGACCCGAGCGGCTCGCGGGCGGGTTGCCCTCTGCCGTCACCCGGCTCGGCATCGCACATGACGGTCGGACAGTTTATCGTTCAGCCGCCTTACGCGCAGGACGGGTTGACCCGAGCCCTGCCCGTCCCGCGACCACCACGAGTACGGACGCACATCTCCCCTCGCACTTCATTCTTAGGTTAGGCTAACCTAATAGTGGGGGGTGTGGGGATGCAGGATGAAGCGCGACACCGCGCACAGCAGGACGAATGGGCCGACGAAGTACTGGCCTGGATGAGCTCCCAGGAGGAGATGGACCGGGCGCTGCGCGACGCACTGCGCCGTACGCCGAGCCAGCGCGAGGAAACGATCGCCCGGATGGCGGATGCCCTCCGCGGAGCGGCCCAGGGACTGACCATCCCCGGGAGCGCGGCCGCGGCCGGGGTGCCCGAGCACATTCTGCGCGAATGGATGGAGATCGACGCCAGCTTCGCCACGGCGCTCCGCGCCGCGCACGCGCTGGCGGAGGCGCACGGACTCAGACCGGGCGCGGCACCCACCCCGGCCGCGTTACAGCTGATGCTGAACGCGATCCGCAAGGGGGCCGCCTGGCCGGCGGCGGCGACTCTCGTCGGGATCTCCGTGCGCGGGTTCAACCGCCTGCGCGCGGAGGCACCACCGGTGGGGGCTCTGATCGCGGCCGCGCAGCGGGCGCGTTCGGCGAAGCCCGGCGCGAGCCGGCGGCGCCGTCCGCCCAAGGCGGCCGGCAGGCCGCCCGGGTACCGGATCGTACAGCTCGACGACCCTCTGCTGTCCCCCGACAGTCAACCGGGCGACAGCCCGGGCGGGTTGAGCAAACGCACCCCGCCCGGGGGTTGAGGCGCCGTTCACTGCGAGGACCGGTTCGGCGGACGTGTCACACCCCGAACGGGATACTTAGGTGAGGAAAGCTAAGTACGCGGTGAGGGTCGGGGGCATCCTCCGGCCACCGTCCACCGGCGCCCAGCAAAGCGCCGGTAACGAGGAGATCCAGCCGTGGGCCCTGTGACCATCGACCCATACCCCATGCCCACCCAGGAGGTCGTGCCGCGTTCCGTGGCGCCGTGGTCCGTCGACCCCGACCGGGCCGCCACGGGAACGCTGCGGGTGCCCGCGACGGCGGTGAACGTCCTGCCGGTGCGGCTGCCGGTCCGGGGGGCGGACACCTTCCGGCTTCCGCGGCGAGGAGTTGGCGCGCGAGCTGTGGCCGGCGTACGGCGGCGGCCGCGCCCCGGGGCCGCTGGTCAACCTCCGGCCGTTCGATACGGAGCTGGACTTCGGCGGCATCCGCGGCCGGGTCGTCAGCCTCGCCTCGGGCCCGGTCGACGACCTGTCGGTGTCCGCCGCGGCGGGCCCCGGCGGAGGCCTGCGCCTGGACTTCGACGCCAACCCGGCGCTGTACGACGAAGCCGAACCGTCCCGGTTCACCCGTCTGTTCACCCAGGACCTTGCAGCGCTCTGCCGGTCCCCCGACGTACCGGTCGCCTCGCTGCAGGCCTCCCCCGTCCACCACTGATCCCATCCCCGAACCGACCGTCCCCGGTCATCACCCAAGGAGAGACACCATGGCCACCAACCCCTTCGAGGACGACGACGCCCGCTACTTCGTGCTGGTGAACGCCGAGAACCAGCACTCGCTCTGGCCGGCCTTCGCGGAGGTCCCCGCGGGGTGGACCGTCGTGCACGGCGAGGACAGCCGGGAGGGCTGTGCCGCGTACACGGAGACGCACTGGACCGACATGCGGCCCGCCAGCCTGGTCGCCAGGAGCTGATCCCGGGGGCCGACGGCCCCCCGGTCCCCCGCGAGGGGCCGGACCGGAGCACGCCCTCCGGTCCGGCCCCGCGCGCGTGCGGGCCGTACCGTTCACGGCCTCCGGGAGAGCACCTCCGAGCCGCGTGCGGGGTCCAGCGCCCCCGCCCACACCGCGGGCGCCCGTCCCGGGCCGGCGGGCTCGAAGCCGTGCCGCCGGAAGAAGGCGGCACCGCCCGTGGTCGCCGTGAAGACCTCCCGTACGAGTCGGCTCCCGGCGTCGGCGAGCGCGGCGCGCAGCAGCGCGGCGCCCAGCCCCTGGCCCTGGTTCCCCCGGGCGACGCAGAAGTTGTAGAGCACGGCGGCCCCGTCCCCCTCGTCGCTCAGGACGAGGCACCCCAGGACCGCAGTACGGCCTCGACCGGTCGCGAGGATGAACTCCCCGGCGTGTGCCAGGTAGTGGTCGATGCTGCGGGGCCGCAGGGCACCGGAGCGGATGAAAGCCAGCGAGAGGGCGTGCAGGGCGGGGGCTGCTCGGCAACGCTTCCCGGCCGGGCCAGGTGCGTGCCGACGAGCGGGCGTCGATCCGTGCGAAGACCTTCTTCGCGCAGGACGCACCCCTCGCCCGCTTCCCGGGTGAGGGGACGGCCTAGGACCAGCGGAGTATGGCGGGGCGGCGGGCAGGTTGCGAGACTGCCCGGATGGAAGATCTTCCCGCGTCACGGGTTGACGCGTACCTGCGGCGGATCGGGGCCGAGCGCCCCGTGTCGGCGAGTGCGGCGGCCCTGCGCGACCTGCACCTGCGGCACCTGCGGACCGTCCCCTTCGAGAGCCTGTCCATCCATCTCGGCCAGGCGATCGTGCTGGAGCCGGCCGCGCTGCTCGACAAGCTGTTCGGCGGCCGCGGCGGGTTCTGTTACGAGCTGAACGGGGCGTTCGCGCTGCTACTGCGGTCCCTGGGGTACCGGGTGGAGCTGCTGCAGGCCCGGGTGTACGCGGCCGGCGGCGGGCCGGGCATCCCCTACGACCATCTGGCGCTGCGCGTCGAGTGCGAGGAGGGACGGGCATGGCTGGTGGACGTGGGCTTCGGCGACCACAGCCACTTCCCGCTGGCCCTCGACGAGCGCGGCGAGCAGCCCGACCCGGGCGGGGTGTTCCGGATCGGGCCGGCCGACGGCGCTCACGGGGACCTCGACGTCGTCCAGGACGGCGTCCCGCAGTACCGGTTGGAGGCGCGTCCCCGGCTCCTGGCCGACTTCGTGACCGGCGCGTGGTGGCACAGCACCTCGCCCGCGTCCGGGTTCACCCGCAAGCCGGTGTGTTCGCTGCTGACGGAGACCGGCCGGATCACCCTCGGCGACCGGGTCCTGACGGTGACGGACGCCGGGGAACGGACCGAGCGGACCCTGGACGGCGACGCCGAGGTCCTGGCGGCCTACCGCGTTCACTTCGGCATCGACCTGCCCCGGGTCCCGGTCCCGCTCCACCCCCGCCCGTAGCGGCCTGCCTCCGCCTCCCGTACGCATCGGCGGACACCAGTGCGAGTCAGTCCGTATCGGCCCGGGCGATGAGGCGGGTACCGCACCAGCTGCAGTACCGGGCGTCGGCTTCGATGGCGTGCCGGTGGCACTGCTCGCAGACGAGGTGGACCGGGCACTGCGGTGTGAGCGGTTCGGTGCGGGGCGGCCGGCCGATGGCCATGCCGGCACGTCTGCGGTGCGCGGTGAGGAACACCAGTCCCTCGGGGCCGGCTCGGAGCGAGCGGGAGGCCCCGCGCGGCAGCAGGGTGAGGGAGCCCGGCACGACCTCCGAGGCGGCGCCGTCCAGGGTCAGGGAACCACCGCCGTGGACCACGGCGAGCAGGACGTCCACCTCGGGCTCCCGGTGCACGGCGATCTCTCCGCCGGGCAGGAGCCGCACCAGGTTCGCGTCGAGCTGCCGGCCCTTCTTCCGGAGCCGCCACAGGGCGCCGCTCTGGCCGTCCGTGGCGGCCTCGATCAATCCCGTGACCGTGACGCCCACGGCTTTCCGCTCGACCACCGCATGTCCTTCCCCCGTGTTCGGCTGCTCCGCCGACCCGTCGTGCTCGCCCATGAGAACATCTCGGCCGGTGTCCGCACCAACGAGCCGGACACGAAGCGGTCACATGATCGCCAGGGCGACGAGGACCGCCTCCTGTCCGCAGGTGGGCAGGAGGCGGTCGTCATGTCGCAGGGGAGCCTTTCCGCGCCGGCTCCGGCGCCGGCTCCGGCTCCGGCTCCGGCTCCGGCTCCGGCTGAACTAACCGGTCAGGTTCCGCTCGCCACCTTGCCGCCCATCGCCCCGAACGAGTGGGACAGCAGCAACGGCCGGGTCGAGCAGGTATCCCACCCGTTGGGGTCAAGATCCGCCGGGTCACGGGTCTGTACCGGGGGACGACCGCCTCCCGAAGGTGCGGAAGGCCGGCGGGCACCGCCGTCCCCGCTGGTCGGCGGCGGCCCCGAGCGGGTGCGCGCGTGTCGGGTCCGGATGTGCGTGTAACAGGAAGGTATGGGTGGGTGCTCGGGTGGAACGGCTGCCCGGGCCGGGCGGGTCCTTCTGATCAGAGACGCTCGCTCGTAGCGACCGCACCGACCGCCCGCACCGCCGACCCGACCCCGAACCCGACCCCGAACCCGAGGAAGCAACGATGCGCGTTCACCAGCTGACCTTCGCAGCCCTGGCCGTCGCGGCGAGTTTCTCGCTCACGGCCTGCCAGAACGGCGCGGACGGCGCGGGGCAGAGCGGCGGCCCGTCGCCCTCGTCCACCGCCTCGGCCGCCTCCACCGCGTCGCCCTCGGTGGGCAGTTCGGATCCGGGTGGCGGGAAGGCCTCCGACGGGACGACGAGCTCCGGCGGAAAGGGCACGGCCGCCGCGACCGGCTCCGACGCGAGCGGCAAGGCCGGCAAGTGCCGGACCGACGAGCTGGAGATCACGGCCGCGGAACGCACCATCGGCGGCGACGCGGACGGCACCGTCGCGGTGACGCTGAAGAACCGCGGCGGCCGGGACTGCACGATCTCCGGATACGCGGGTGTCGACCTGAAGACCGGGTCGGGCTCGTTGTCCGCGAAGCGCACCGGTCAGCAGGCCGACACCGCCGTCCTCAAGAAGGGTGACTCGACGTACTTCGGCATCACCTACCCGCTCAACACGTCGGGCGGCTCCGGCGTCCGCGTCACGGGGCTGGTGGTGACCCCGCCGGACGAGACGAAGTCGGTCACCCTCGACTGGCCGGGCGCCGGCACCCTGCCCGTCACGGAGGGCGGCGGCGCCTCGGTGAAGATCGGCCCGGTGGGAAGCGCCGGCCAGGGCGGCTGACCCGTACGCCCCGGAGGTTTCCGTGCCGGCAAGCACCGGCAGGGCGACCGGCACGGACAGCCGACTGCCCCGTACCCGGGTCGTGACCCCCGGGGACGGGGCAGGTCCGGTTCGGCCGGACGGCGCGCGGCCGATCAGGCGGCGGACGGGTTCCAGTCGGCGGGCAGGCCGGACTGGGCGAGGACCGTGGCCAGGCTGTAGTGGTCCTTGTCGGAGGCGATCCGGCAGTGGTTCCTGTCGAGGTCGAGCACGGCGGTCATCGGCACGGCGAAGGGCTTGGGCGCGCCCTTGAGGTGGCCGGAGTAGACGGCCTGGACGGTGACGCGGTCGCCGTCCAGGCGGGCGGTGCGGACGGTGACGTGGACGTTGTCGATCAGGGAGTCGGCGCGGGCCTTCCACCCCGAGATCTCCTTGCGGCCGCGGAAGGTGACGGCCACGGCCTCGTCGGTGTAGACGCCGTCGGCGGTGAACACGGCCCCGAGCGCCCGGGGGTCGGTACCGTTCCAGGCGCGGGCCCAGGCCCCGACGATGCCCGGCGTGCGGCGGTCGGTGTGCTGAGCGGCGTACGCGGTGGTGGCGGTGGCGCCGAGGACCGCGGTGGCGGTCAGCACGGTCATGGCACGGAGTGAGCGGGACGACATGGTGGAAGCTCCTCGGGGTACGGATACAGGGGCGGGTACGGGTACGGGGGCGGGTGCGACCCGGGCCGCGTCCGTCCGGGTACCTGCGACGTTCATGGCGCACAGACTCATGCCGGTCGGTGTCCACCCGCCAGGCCCCACGGGGCCGGTCGCTGTCCAGCCCTGCCCACTCCTGTCCACCCGGACCCGGTCGACGGGGCAGCCCCTGGCCGCGATTCCCGCGCCGCGCCGCGTACCTACGCCGAGCGGTCCAGCGAGCTCCGCACGTACGCGCCCGGCGTCTGCCCGAAGTGGCGGCGGAAGGCCAGGATGTAGCCGTTGGTGCTGACGAATCCCACCCGGGCGGCGACCGTGCTGACCAACTGGCCCTGCTCCAGCAGGCTCAGCGAGTGGTTGAGCCGGAGCCGGGTGCCCCACTCGGAGAAGGCCATGCCGGTCTCCGCGCGGAAGGCCCGGCGCAGGCTGGTCGAGCTCGTGTAGAGGTTCTCCGCCCACTCCGTCGCGGTGCGCGGGTCACTCGGGGTACGGGCCAGCTCCCGCGCCACGGCGCCGGCGGTGTGGCTGGTGGGCTGGGGCAGCGGCAGGCAGTTGCGGTGCCCGGCGGACAGCGCGGCGAACACCTCCGGGTCGTCGTCCCGGGCGACGGTGCTGCGCATCCGGCCGAGGACGAGGCGGCGTTGGGCATCGGTGATGTTGATCGTGGTGACGTCCTGGTACGGCAGCTCGAAGCCCTCGGCATCGAAGGCCTCGGCGGCGATGACGGAGTCCGCCCCGAACCGTGCGCTGTGCGCGATGCCCGCCGGGATCCACAGTGCCACCGAGGCCGACAGCTCGTAGTCCGGCCGAGCGCGGTGACCACGATCCGGCCGACCGGAACATGCAGGAACTGGTGGAAATCGTGGACGTGCAAGGGGTGTCCGCCCTCGGCGATGAAATCGTCGCCGGCCGCGATCGCGGCGTCCACCCGGCTCCCCTCGTCGCGCACGCTGCGCAGTCCCGACTCGGCCACAACCTCCGGCATTGGACCGGGAACCACAAACCTCGGGCCGGACCAGCACCGGCCGCTCCCCGTAAGGGCCCGCAGACCGGTAGAGCACGCCGGCCTGCGAGACGAACACGGTCACCTGACGGCCTCTGCCGTCGCACCCCAGCCGGAACCCCACCACCGTCGTTGGCATGCGCAGCCCCGTTCCGCCCGGTCCGGCGCTCCGGGCTCGTCCCACGTCCACCGCCCGCGGATCCGAGCGGTGTCCGTGCAGCACCGTACCGCGCGGCGAACGGCCGCGGCGGGGCTATCGGATGAAGAGGCGTGGGCCGGGTGCGCATTGGGCGGTGGGCGGTGGGCGGTGGGCGGTAGCCGCTCAGCGCCGTCGGGCGACGGGGTCCGGTGCGGGCGCCCTGCGGGCGTGGAGGACGTGTGCGTCCAGGGGCAGGGGGCTGTGGCCGATGAGGTGGAGGCCCGACTCGGCGAACAGCCGCGCGTAGTGGTCGGCGTGACGTTCGCGGCCTCCGACGTTGCACAGCATGTGCAGGTCCCAGGCGGTGGCCAGCGAGGGAGAACCGTCGACCGGCAGGAGGCGTTCCACGACGAGCAGGTCCGCGTGTGGGGGCATCGCGCGGGCGCAGTGGCGCAGGATCTCGCGGCAGCGGTCGTCGTCCCAGTCGTGCAGGACGCGGGAGAGGACGTAGACGTCGCCCCCGGACGGCACGTCGGCGAAGTCACCCGCGCGGTAGTCGCAGCGCGCGCCGCAGCCCGCGGCGTCGAGCCGGCGGCGGGCGGCCTCGACCGCGTGCGGACGTTCGAGGAGGACACCGCGCAGGCGCGGGTGTGCCGCGAGCAGGAGACCGAGGAGCTCTCCGTTGCCTCCGGCGATGTCGACGACGGTCGCGGACTCGGGTGCCTGTGCGGCCGCGGCGATGACCGGGTGGGCGGGGAGCGGCTGGAACATCCGTGAACTCGCGGCCATCGACCGGTCGAAGAGGGAGGCGAGTTCGGGGTCGCGGGCGAAGTGGTCGAAGTGGTTCTCGCCGAAGATGCGGTCGAAGGCCGGCTGCCCGGTCCGCACGGCGTGGTCGAGGCCGCTGAAGGAACGGTAGAACGGGCCGCCGTACATCAGGGCCAGCGGTCGCATCGAGCCGGGCGTGTCCGCGCGCAGCAGGGCGCCGAGTTCGGTCAGGCGGAATCCTTCCTGCTCCACCTGCTCCATCCGCTGCTCATGGGCAGGGGCCGGGACCGGGACCGGGACCGGGACCCGGGTGACGGCGCCGAGCATGACGAGATAGCGCAGGAGTACGGCGAGGCTCCGGGGGTCGGTGCCCGTCAGCCGGGCGAGGTCCTCGGTGCGGCAGGCGGTACGGGTGTCCATGGCCTCGGGCAGTCCCAGCCGGGCGAACGCGGTGAGTGCCTGTGTCGTCCATGCCCCGGTGAGGAGATGAAGGAGCGTTTCGGCGGGCTGCCGCGCGTCACGGCCGGAGTCGTGGTCCAGGTGAGCGGCGAGGGTGTCCCGGTGGTCGCCGCGTGCGTAGAGTTCCAGCCGCCGGTAGTCGCAGGCCGCGCGGGCGGGGAGGGTGAAGTACAGGACGGTGCCGTCCTCGTGCGGGTTGTAGCCGCCGCCGTCGGGCCGTGCACCGTGACGGACGAGGATCGCGCAGAGGCCGCGCAGGGCCAGCGTCTCCGGGTGCTCGACCTCGAAGGCGAGGTGCGCCTCGTGCTGGCGGGTGCGCTCGTACGCGGCGATCGGTTCCAGGCCGGAGTGCGGGGGCACGGTCAGGGCGAACACCTCGACCGCACGGACCTCCCCGTCGCAGCCGAGCACCCGAGGGCGCAGGATCTGCACGTCGAGCTCGGCCGGGTCGCGCCGGTGGCGCCGGGCGAGGCGTTCCCGTACCACGACGCTGGGTTGGGCCTGAGTGTCCACGGCCAGTCCACAGTCGGCGAGTTGGGACCGCAGGCTTTCCGTGTCCGACGGGAAGAGCAGCAACCCGGCGTGGGCGAAACGGCATTGCCCGGCCAGCGCCTGAAGGTCCGGGCCGTCGAGGCCGGGCAGGAGGAGGGGGAGCAGGGCTGCGCTGTCGTGCTCGCGGACGAACCGGGCTGCCGTGCGCAGGCTGGCGGTGTCGTCCAGGAGCAACGTTTTGTCGGGGAAGGTGGTCGTCATCGTGAAGGTGTCCTCGGGCCGGTACGGGGGCAGGGCGGGGCAGGGCAGGGCGAAGCCGATGCGGCGGACGGAGCGGATGGATGCGGTGGAGAGCGCCCGCGACGGTCACACGCCGACGTAGTTCTCGGCGAACCAGTCCTGGTGGACGCGCGAGGTGCGCAGCGAAGCGAGCCGGGAACGCTGCAGGGCGGCGTGGAAGAACGATCCGCCATCGTGGTCCCGGTCGGGGGTGGCGTGCAGGAGCCGGGTCATCCACCCGGTGAACTCCTGCGCCCGCCAGATGTGCGCAAGGCACTGGTCCGAGTACGTGTCCAGTCCCGCGGTGTCGTTCCGGGTGAGGGCGGCGGTGAGGGCTTCGGCCAGCATCTCGGCTTCCAGGACTGCGAGGTTGGCGCCCTTCGCGGCGGCCGGGGCCAGCAGACTCGCCGCGTCGCCCGCCAGGAAGAGCGAGCCGTGGCGCAGCGGTTCGACGACGTCGCAGGTCAGGTCGAAGACCCCGCGTTCCAGGAGTCTGCCGCGTCGCAGCGGGCCGTGGTCCGCGGCGCGCATCCGGAGGTCGAGCTCGTCCCAGATCTGCTGCTCGGGCCAGGCGTCGGCGGGTGTGCCGCGCTGCCACTGCAGGTAGTAGCGGGTGACGTCCGGTGTGCGGGCCATGTGTCCGGCGAAGCCGCGGTCGTGGATGGCGTAGCCGACGGCGTCGAGACTCGGCGGGGTCTCGGCGAGCAGGCCGAGCCAGGTCACGCCGTGGTCGTGGTGGTGGCGGCGGACGGCACCCGGCGGCAGTGAGCGGCGGGCCGCCCCGTACCGGCCGTCGCAGCCGGCGACGTACCGGGCGGTCCACCGGGTGGGACGGCCGTCGGGCTCGCGCGTCGTGACCGACGGCCGGGCGCCGTCGGTGCCGGTGCCGGTGCCGGTGTCGGCGTCACTCACGATGAGTGCCTCGGTGTGGAAGTGGATGCGTCCGCCGAGGCCGAGGTAGTGCGTCAGGAGGTCGGTGACCAACTTCTGCTGCGGGTAGACGTGGTGCTGCTGGCCCTGGCCCAGGGCACCGTAGTCGAGGCGTAACCGGCCGTCCTCCGTGCGGAATTCGCATGTGCCGTGGCGGTGGCCGTGCCGGTGCAGGCCGTCGGCGAGGCCGTGGCGGTCCAGGATCCGCACGGTGTTCGGGGCGAGGAATCCGGCGCGGGCTCTGGTCTGAACGTGGTTGCGGGAGGCGCGTTCCAGGATCACGCAGTCGATCCCGGCGCTGTGCAGCAGGATTCCGAGAACGAGTCCGGCGGGACCGGCGCCGAGGACGACCACGTCGGCTGATCTACGTAACGTGCGGGAGTTCTGACTTTCCGTCATAGCGGGTGAAGCATAAGCACGCGAAGATCCACGTACCTACGCAAGCCATCCTTAGGTGGGAATAGAGTGACAATCGCCCTGGGTTTTCCGGCCCGTTGGCGGCAGGGCCGGGACCGGTTTCCGCGGCCGGCCGGTGGTGCGCGCCGGGCGTGCGGAGGCGAGCGCACTCTCCCGCATTGCCCCGGCGCTTCCGGAGGCTGCGGTGGGCGATCGGTCCGCGCTCACTCAACGCCCGACCCGCACGGCAGTCACCCGTGCACCGTTGTGCGTGGGTGCGGCCCGGTGCAGGGTGCGGATCGCCGGGTCGCGAACAGCGCGGCACAGCCCACCAGGCAGGCACCCGCCGACACCAGAAGCAGCCGGCCGGAGGAAGCCAGTGCGGTGGCCGGACCCGCCAGTAACTGACCGAGTGCGATCCCGGAGACAGAGCCGGCCAGCTCGTACGCCGTGACCCGGTTGAGCACCCCCGGCGGGGTGTGGGTCTGCACGCTCGTTGCCCACATCACCGACCAGAACGCGATGGCGGCGCCGCCGAGAACGTGTCCCGCCAGCAGCAGCGGCAGGTCGGCGCCCAGCGCGACGCAGAGCGGCAGCGCGGTGTAGAGCGCCATCGCCGCGGTACCGGCGGCCAACGGCCGGGCCGGGCGCAGCGGGATGGCCAGCAGGCCGCCGAGAACCGTTCCGGCGCCGAGGCAGGAGACTGCCAGGCCGTACGCGTTCGGGCCGAGCCGGGCGCCGACCAGCGCGGAGCTGAGCGGTACCAGCGGGCCGAAGACCAGCACGCCGTAGCCCATCCAGATCAGGATGACCGTCCACATCCAGGTACGTGCGCGGAACTCCTGCCAGCCCCGGCGCAGGTCGCGGCGGAGCGAACCACCGGTGCGGGCGGAAGGGGGATCGACGACGGAAGTACCGGCATCGGCACCGACGTCGGCGCCGGCATCGACATCGCCGTCGGCCGCGGTAGCCGTGCGCGCTTCGCCGGGTGCGAACCGGATGAACGCCAGGCACAGGGCGCTGAGCACGAAGGTGCCCGCGTCGATCGCGTACACGGTCCCGGCGCTGGTCAGGGCGATCAGCAGGCCCGCCAGGGCCGGGCCGAGCAGGTGGGCGAGCGCGTCGGCCACCTTGAGCGTGGCGTTGGCCCGCTGCGGCTCGCGGGCGACCTGCAGGATCATCCCGTTCGCGCCGGGCAGGAACATCGCGACGGCCGCACCGGCCAGTGCCGCCAAGGTCACCAGCAGCCAGAACGGCGGCGTTCCGGCGAAGAAGGCGGCGGCCAGCACGCCCTGGGTGAGCACCCGGACGAGGTCCGCGCCGACCATCATCCGGCGCGCGCCGAACCGGTCGGCGAACACCCCGCCGAAGAGGACCAGGAGGACGAACGTCCCGGTCCAGGTGCCGAGGACGAGGCCCCGCTGCTGGAGTGGCTGACCGGGCGGCTGGACCAGCCCGTCAGCGTCGCCGAGATGGCGATCCGCTCACAGGTGTCGGCCCGCACACTGACCCGGCGCTTTACCGAGCAGCTGGGCATCAGTCCCGGACGCTGGCTGCTGGACCGCAGGATCGCCGCCACCCGGGCGCTGCTGGAGGAGACGGACCTGCCCGTGGAGACCATCGCCCGCAGGGTCGGCCTTTCCTCGGCGGTCAATCTGCGCCGACGCTTCCACGAGGCCCTGCGCACCACGCCCGCCGCCTACCGGCGCGCCTTCCGCGCGGACAGGGCCGGGTGACCGGAACCCGGACGGGCCGCGCCGAGGCCGGCCGGACGTCAGGGGCCCATCCATGCAGGAAGCGGGCCCCTGGGCGGCTCCGGGCGTCGTCTGGGAAAATGCGAGAGAGCGCCTCGGTCTGCGTCCGTCTCCCGCCCGGAAGTGGGCAGTGAGCCCAGAAGGGCCGAACTGATGATCATCTTTGGCACCAAGGTATACCTGTACCAGCTCGCGATACTCACGCTGGTATGCCGTCATTGCGGCTACTCCGCCGCACACACGCTCAGGAAGCACGTCACCAAGTTCACGTTGTTCTTCGTGCCGTTGTTCCCCGTCTCGACGGCGTATGCGACGCAGTGCACCTTCTGCGGCATGGAGCAGGAGGTGACCAAGGAGTGGGCCGAGCAGGCGCAGGCACACACCGCAGCTGCGGCCGGCGGCGAGGCGTACGGGCAGCCGCAGCAGCCGTACCGGCACCCCGGGACCTGATCGGCCGCCTTCGAGCGCATCGAGCGCCTCTCCGGCGGAGCGCCACCCCCTGCCCGCGCGGCTCATTCCTCCCGCGCCGCGCCCCTCTGTCCAGGACCGCCGAGACCGCGGCCACGAGCCTTTCTCCCGCACGGTCGACGCTGCCGTTCTGCGTGCAGATCTGGGCACCTTCCAGGGGGAAGGTGATCTCTGCGGAGACGTCATCGGGCACGTGCGAGCCGGCCCGCTCGCACATGGCCGTGAGACGGCGCCGCTGATCGGCCTTGTGGTTCTCGATCAGCCGACGGGCCGGATGGTCGGGGTCGGGCAGGCCGGCGATGGGTTCGGCCAAACGTCGGTATGGGACGCAGGGCACGAGTGTCCCCGCGATGTCGGGGCATCTGTGTCCCTATGACCATTTACGTTGTCACACTCCCCGGCACCCTTCTCACCGAGCTGACGCCCGAGGCGCGCACGGAACTCACCCGTGCGCTGCGCGGATCCGACCCGCGCGAGACGGACCTGGGCGTGGCCGAAGACCTGGACCTCCTCACTTTCTACCCGGACTCGTCGGCCTTCAGCCTGCACCTGGAGGTCGAGGCCGCCGATACGGCAACCGCTGAGGCCCGAGCACGAGACCTGGCCACTGCGGCCCTCCGCTCCGTCGGACTGACGGCCGAAGCCGCCCCGCTGGGGGACCCGGTGATCACCGGCATCGCCGGACCGTGACGCACGGGCGCAGGGTGTCGCAGTGGCGCATTTCCCCGGCGACCCTCGTGCCGTGGGTCAAGCCGGTGCTTCGGGCAGGTGGTCTTGACCTTCGAGTCGGGTTGAAGGTTTAGCGTCGAGGTATGACGACCTACCGGATCTCGCAGCTGGCCGAACGCTCCGGCGTTCCCGCTACGACGCTGCGCTTCTACGAGGGTGCCGGGCTGCTGCCCGCCGGGCGGACCGCGGCCGGCTACCGCGTCTACGGCGAGGACGCGGTCGAACGTCTCGCGCTCATCTCCTCGGCGAAGCTGCTGGGTCTGGCGCTGGAGGAGATCCGCGCCCTCCTGGACATCCGCGAGGAGGGCGTGTGCTCTTCGGTGCGGGCCCGGATGCTGCCGCTGGTCGCCGCCCGGATCACGGACACCGACATCAGGGTCGTGGAGTTGCGCGACTTCTCCGAGCGTCTGTCCGGCGTCCGCGCCGCCCTGTCCGGGCCGGTGCCGGACGGTGCCTGTGGCCCGGACTGCGGCTGCGCCCCCGCCGGGGCACCGGCGGCCGGGGCGGAGCCGGTGGCGCTCCCTCCCAGGGACCGCGAGGCGCCGCGGGCCGCCCCGGTCGTCTGCACCCTGGACGCCGCCGAGCTGGGCGAGCGAACGGAACAGTGGCGCGCCCTGATCGCGCTCGCCGGCCGGCGTGAGGACATCGAGGACGGGCTGCGCCTGTCCTTCCCGCCGGACGCCGAACTCGCCGGCCGGATCGCGGCGCTGGCCGCGGCAGAACAGGGCTGCTGCGCGTTCTCCGGCTTCACCCTGCACCTGGCCCCAGCCGCCATCCGGCTGGACGTGCGCGCGCCCGAGAGCGCCGCCGGGACGCTGGCCGAACTGTTCGGAGCGCCCGCATCCTCGCCTGTGGCCGATCCGGTGGGGTGACCTGTGAGGATGGGCCACCTGTGAGGATGGGCCGGTGGCCGATGGACCGGTGGCCCGGGCATGAGTACGAGGGAGCGGTCACGGTGTCGCAGCGGGGACCGCACGGCCCGGTGGAGCGGATGGAACACCACCAGGTCGCGATCTACCTCGCGGCGCTGACGGCCGGAGGTCTCCTGGGCCGGCTGGCCCCGGCCGCCGGCCCCGGGCTGGAACACGCCATCAACCCGGTCCTCGGCGCGCTGCTGTTCGTCACCTTCCTCCAGGTCCCGGCCACCGAGCTGCTGCGCTCGCTGCGCGACGGCCGGTTTCTGGCAGCGGCCCTGGTGGTGAATTTCGTGGTGGTGCCGCTGGTCGTCGCCGCGATGTTCACGTTCCTGCCGGCAGATCAGGCCGTTCGCGTCGGGGTGCTGCTGGTACTGCTGTGCCCGTGCGTCGACTACGTGATCGTCTTCGCCGGCCTGGCCGGCGGCTCCAGCCGCCGCCTGCTGGCCGCCACCCCGCTCCTCCTGGTCGCGCAGATGCTGCTCCTGCCGGGGTTCCTGTACCTGTTCATGGGCTCCGACCTGACCGACATCGTCGAGCCCGGTCCGTTCGCGGAGGCCTTCGTCGTCCTGATCGTCATCCCTCTGGCGCTGGCCTGGGCACTGCAGGCATGGGCGGCGAGCCGCCCGGCCGGGCAGAAGGTGGCCGACTCCGCGACGACGACGATGGTCCCGCTGATGGCCGCGACCTTGCTGACCGTCGTCGCCTCGCAGATTCCCGAGCTGGACGGCAGCCTCAGCGTCGTCGCCGCGGTCATCCCCTGCTATGCCGTATTCCTGATGGTGATGGCCTTCGCCGGGAAGGCCGTCGCCCGGCTGTTCCGACTCGACGTCCCCGGCAGCCGAGCGGTCGTCTTCACCGGCGCCACCCGCAACTCCCTCGTCGTCCTGCCGCTCGCGCTGGCGCTGCCCGCCCCCTACGCCATCGCCGCCGTGGTCGTGGTCACCCAGACCCTCGTCGAGGTCATCGGCATGGTCGTCTACGTCCGCACCGTGCCCCGCCTGATCCCCGACCCGCCATCGGTGAGGTCCGAGTCCGCCGCGCACTGACCACCCGCAAGGGCCACCGAAGCGAAACGGGTCGGTGCGCCGGTCACCGATACTGATCCGATGATCTACGCAGCGGTCATACAGTGAACTGGGCTTCCGGCCTCATGGGCTTCGCCGCCGGGCTGGTCATCTCCGTGGTGACCGCCCCCGCCGGGGTATCCGGAGCGGTGTTCCTGCTGCCCGTACAGGTGAGCGTCCTGGGCGTGCCCTCCCCCGCGGTCACGCCGACGAACCTGCTCTACAACGTCGTCGCCGGACCCGGCGCGCTCCTGCGCCACGCCCGCGCCGGCCGGCTCGGTGGGCCGCTGACCCGCCTGCTGCTGGCCGGAACCGTCCCCGGAGTCGTCCTGGGCGCCCTCATCCGCGTATTCGCCGTCCCCGGACCGGCCGTCTTCCGTCTCCTGATCGCCGTGTTCCTGCTGCCGCTGGGCCTGTGGCTGTCCTGGCGCACCCTGCGGCCGCCCCGCGCGGAGCGGCCGGTACGGCACCTGTCCGCGCGGTCGACCGGCGGTCTGGCCCTGGTGGTCGGGACCGTCGGCGGGATCTACGGCATCGGCGGCGGTTCCCTCCTCGGCCCGATCCTCGCCGGGCGCGGTACGCCCGTCGCCGAGGTCGCCCCGGCCGCGCTCGCCTCCACCTTCGTCACCTCGGTCGTCGGCGCGATCACGTACGCCCTCCTGTCGCTGACCGCGCAGGGATCGGTCGCGCCCGACTGGCCGCTCGGGATCGCCTGCGGACTCGGCGGACTGGTCGGCGGCTACCTCGGAGCGCATCTCCAGCCCCGCCTCCCCGAGACCTTTCTGCGACTCCTCCTCGGCAGCCTCGCCACCGCCATCGGCGCCCTCTACGCCGTCCAGGCCCTCACCTGACCTGCACCGTCCCCCGGACGACCGGTCACCGGTCAGCCGGGCCAGGTGCCCGTGACGCGCCGCGTGGCGACCGCTCCGGAGCGGTCGACGGCGGCCTTGACGACCGCGAAGATCGCTCCCTGGAGGGCCGCGGCCATCAGGATCTCGCGCCAGGAGCGGTCCTCGTCGGTTGCGTCAGGAGCGTCGTCCGCCCCTTCGACCAGTCTCCAGACCTGCTTGAACACCAGGGCCGCCAGTGCGCCGCCGACGGCGCCCAGGGCCAGCCCGACCGGCTTGTATGCGATCGCCGACGCCTTCACTTGTGCCCCCTGGCGTGCCGTACCTGCCGTACCAGCAGGAACGCGATGACGGCGGCCGCGCCGACGGCGACCAGTGCGGCGGTCCGGTTGTCCCGGGCCGCGGCCGCGGCCGCAGGGGTCCTGTCGGACGCCAGGTGCGCCGCGTGTTCGACCCGGTCGCGGATCTGTCCGGTGACCAGGGCGGCCTTCTCCGCCGCCTGGGCCTTGACCGCCGCCGTCTTCTCCCGGGCCTGCGCCTTGACGTCGGCCTTGGCGGCCAGGGCCTCGACGGTCCGGCCGAGTTCGTCGCGGGTGTGCTCGATGTGTTCCCGCAGTGTCTCCGGAGTGGGTTCATCGCTGCTCATCGGTGCGCCTTCTCCCTGATTGCGGCCACATCGGCCCTGAGGCTGTCCATCGCCTGCTCCGGCGCCGGCGTACCGGCCTTCGCGATCTGTTTCCTGCCGGCCATCGCCACCACGGCGGCGGCCACGGCGAGCACAGCGGTGACGATCAGGGCCGAGGCCCAGACCGGAAGCACCAGGGCCAGCGCGGCGATGCCCGCCACCACCAGGGCCTGGGCCGCCAGGACGCCGAGGAGACCGGCTCCGCCGAACAGGCCGCCGCCCGTCCCGAACCGCTTCCCCTTCTGCGTCATCTCCACCCGCGCGAGCTGCATCTCCTGGCGCACCAGCTCCGAGATCTGCTGGGACGCCCGCGATACCAGCACGCCCACCGAATCGTCGGTGGGGCGGTACGTCCGTTCACTCGTTTCCACGATCGTGCCCACGTTGTTCCACCTCGTCCTCACGTCGGTCGGATGTGCCCCGCTCCCGGCCGCCGGGCCGGACCGGGGATCCCTCCATACGGCGACGGTCCTCGTCGCTCCATGCCCTGGTGTCGCGGGGCTGCACGTACGGCTCCTCGTGCTCGGGCAGGCCTCCCGCGATCGCCCGTTGGCGGGTCATCTCCGCGTCGAACTCCAGCCCGAGGAGGATGGCGAGGTTGGTGATCCACAGCCACACCAGGAAGACGATCACGCCCGCGACCGTGCCGTACGTCTTGTTGTAGGAGGCGAAGTTCGCGACGTAGACGGCGAAGCCGGCCGAGGCGATCATCCAGATCAGCAGGGCCAGGAAACTGCCGGGAGTGACCCACCTGAAGCCCCGGCCCTTGGCGTTCGGCGCGGCCCGGTACAGCAGCGCGATCATGGTCGTGACGAGCAGCACCAGGACGGGCCATTTCGCGATCGACCACGCGGTGAGCGCGCCGTCACCCATGCCGAGTGCCTCGCCCGCCCGCCGGGCCAGCCCGCCGGTGAAGACCACGATCAGTGCGCTCGCGCAGGCGAGGAGCATGAGCGCGACGGTCAGTGCAAGGCGGAGCGGAAGGACCCGCCACACCGACCGGCCTTCGGGGACGTCGTAGACGGCGTTCGAGGCGCGGATGAACGCCGCGACGTAACCGGACGCGGACCACAGGGCGACGACCAGGCCGACGACCGCGACCAGCGACCCGATGCCGCTGCGACCCTGCAGTTGTACGACTGCGTCGCTGATGACATCCCGGACCGAGGCGGGCGCCAGCCTCTGCACATTGTCGAGCACTCGCCGCGTCGTCGACTCGCCCGCGATGCCCAGCAGGGACACGAGGACCAGGAGGGCGGGGAAGAGTGCCAACACCCCGTAGTAGGTCAGTGCCGCTGCGCGGTCGGCCAACTCGTCGTCCCTGAACTCCGCCACCGTGCCGCGCAGCACGGCTCGCCACGACCGTTTCGGCAGGTCGAAGGGTCGGTCGGGGGCGTGTTCGCGCACCTGGGCGTCGGGACCGGCATCGGCGTTCACACCGGTGTCCGGGCGCTCGCCTTCAGCCGTCGGCATCGGGATGCGTTTCATATCCTGCGGCTTTCCGTCTCGGCGGCACTCATGCCCGTATGCCGGCTCCAACCTTTCGGATGTGTTCGGGCGCGGGCGCGGAGGAGGGTCTGCGCCCCGCTGACGGGCCTTGTCTCGCGCGTGCCCCCAGTGGCGCACGGGATGCGCGGGGGCCCGTGTTTTTCGCGCAGTGCCCGGCGCCGTAGGACTCGGCCATGACAGGAAGCTCGCGACGCTGCGGGTTGATCGGGACATATCGGGTAGCCGGTGATCGAGGCCCGCGGTGTGCGGCTCCAGCCCCCGATACCGCCGGGCCGACGGCAGCCCCGACCCGACCCCGACCAATGGAGGGAGCATCATGGCTCCGAAGAAGGCAACGACGGCGAAGGCGGCAAAGCCGAAGAAGGCGACGTCCGGCAGGGCCGCCACCACCGCTTCTGCGGCAAACCGCCGGGCGGCCCGGGATCAGGACGTGCCCCCGGGGACGCCCTCTTCGCAGCCGCCCGCACCCTCCGAGCCCGTGGACCCGCGGGAGCCGCTGCCGCCCAAGGCCGACCAGCGCGGGCCGGACCCGCTGAGCCCCACCGGCCGGGCCGCCGGGGCGTCCGCCGCCTCCGTCGCCCAGACGGGCCCGTACCTGACGACCGCGCAGGGCGCCAGGCTCTACGACAGCGACCACTCCCTCAAGGCCGGAGCTCGCGGCCCCGTCCTCATCCAGGACCACCACCTGCGGGAGAAGATCACCCACTTCGATCACGAGCGGATCCCCGAGCGAGTGGTCCACGCCCGGGGCGCGGCCGCTCACGGTGTCTTCACCGGGTACGGAACGGCAGCGAAGGTCACCAGGGCGGCCTTCCTCGCGAAAGGCGTCGAGACTCCGGTCTTTGTACGCTTCTCGACCGTTCTCGGATCCCGCGGGTCGGCCGACAGCGTGCGGGACACACGCGGGTTCGCGACGAAGTTCTACACCTCCGAGGGCACCTTCGATCTGGTCGGCAACAACATCCCGGTCTTCTTCATCCAGGACGCGGTCAAGTTCCCCGACATCATCCACGCGGGGAAGCCGCATCCGGACCGCGAGATCCCGCAGGCCCAGAGCGCGCACGACACGTTCTGGGACTTCGTGTCCCTGCATACGGAAGCAACCCACCACACCCTCTGGAACATGTCGGACCGCGGCATCCCCCGCTCCTACCGGATGATGGAGGGATTCGGGGTCCACACCTTCCGCCTGGTCAACGGCAAGGGCGCCTCGACGCTCGTGAAGTTCCACTGGAAGCCCCGGCTCGGCGTGCACTCCCTGGTGTGGGAGGAAGCCCAGATCACCGCCGGCATGGACCCGGACTTCCACCGGCGCGACCTCGCCGACGCGATCGAGGCCGGCGCCTTCCCCCAGTGGGAACTGGGCATCCAGACGTTCCCCGACACCCCCGACCAGACGTTCGAGGGCATCGACCTGCTCGACCCGACCAAGATCGTCCCCGAGGAGCTGGCCGCCGTGCAGCCGATCGGTCTGATGACGTTGAACGCCAACCCGCAGAACTACTTCGCCGAGACCGAGCAGGTGGCCTTCCACCCCGGTCATCTGGTTCCCGGCATCGACGTCACCGACGACCCGCTGCTGGCCGGACGGCTCTTCTCCTACCTCGACACCCAGATCAGCCGGCTCGGCGGCCCCAACTTCGGGCAGATTCCGGTGAACCGACCCCACGCCCCCGTCAACGACATGCTCCGTGACGGCATGCACCAGACCGCCGTGCACACGGGTGTCGCCCCCTACCGCCCCAACAGCCTCGACGGCGGCTGCCCGTTCCTGGCGGGCGCGGATACGGCCGCGTTCGTCGAGGTACCGGTCGAACTCCCCGCCGCTCAGAAGGAACGGGCCGCTCCGGAGTCCTTCGACGACCACTTCGGCCAGCCCCGCCAGTTCTGGCTCAGCATGACCCCTGTGGAACGCGAACACATCGTCGCGGCCTACACCTTCGAGTTGTCCAAGTGCTCCGAGCAGACCATCAGGGAACGCGTGCTCGCCGTTCTCGCCAACGTCGACTCCGAACTCTGCGCGCAGGTGGCCGCCGGCCTGGGCCTGCCTGCCCCCGCCGCTACGGAACCCCTCGCGCGCGTCGAGCCCAGTCCTGCCCTGTCGCAGATCGGGGGGACCTGGCCGCTGGACGGTCGGGTCGTCGGCATCGTCGCGGGGCCGGACAGCGATGTGAAGGGTGTCGCCGCCGCGCGGAAGGCGGTACTCGCGGCCGGTATGACGCCGCTGGTGATCGCCCCGACCGGCGGCGCCCTCGGCACGGGCAAGGCGTCCGTCGCCGTACAGCGGACCTTCGCGACAGCGCGGTCCACGGAGTTCGACGCCCTGCTCCTCGCCGGCGCGCCCGGACCCGCGGCCGATGCCGACGGGGCCCGAGACGCCAAGTCGGGCCGGGGCAAGGGCGGTCGGAGCAAGGTCGCTCGACGCCCGGCCGCGGACCCGCGGCTGCTCCTGCTGGTGTCGGAGACGTTCCGGCACGCCAAGGCCATCGGCGGCTGGGACGGAGCGGCAGCCCTGCTCGACGAGGCGGGCGTCCCGACCGACGCCGCCGGCATCGTCGACGCGGCGAACCCGGCCTCCGCCACGAAGTCGCTGGCGGCGCTGCTCGCCGAACACCGCGTGTGGGACCGCTTCCCCGCCGCGTAGCCACGGAGCCACGCAGCCAGGGACGGACGACAGGACCACGCACGCACGACCTTCGCATCAGACGCGTCCCGCAACGAAGGAACGGCGAGGACGCCGGACGAAAGGAAGCAGTCATGAACGAGCCGGAACCCCGCAAGCCGACCCCGCCCTCCGAGGCACCGGGCGAGAGCGGCGACCGCGCGGCCCGGAAGGAGGCCGAGGACGCGCTGGTCCCCGGCACGGGCGACAGCGCGAACGGCCCTGCGCGCCGTTCCCGTACCGAGGCCGAGCGCCGCTCGGCCGACCGCCGGGGCGAAGACGGAAAGCACGGCAAGCACGGCAAGCGCTGAGCGGCACCCTGCTCGGGCCAGGAGCCGGGCGCGGCCCATTCGCACGAGCCATCGGGCCGCGAGGGCCTCCCCTCCCCGCTCCGCGCCGTGTCGTGTCGGGCCGTGTCGGGCCGTGTCGGGCCGCCGCCGCTACCACCAGCGGACGGGGTACCGGGCTGTCCCCCGGCGCACGCGGGACGCGGCGTGGCCGGCGAGGACGAGGACCACGGTGGCGCAGAGCAGCAGCGCGGTGAACCTCACCGCCGGCGGGGTCTGCAGCACGACCACGACCGCGGTGGCGCAGGCGGGTGAGTGCGGGGTCCGGGCGAGCGTGGTGGCGGCGAAGGTCAGCCCTCCGGCCAGCGCCGCGCTCCAGGGACTGGTGGGCAACAGCGCGAGGACCACGTACCCGGCTCCGGCCCCCAGGAGGTGCGCGACGACGACGCTCCGGGGCTGGGCCACGGGCAGCGTGGGCGTGCTGTGGAGGACTCCGGCGCTTGCGGCGAGCGAGGGTATGAGGACAGGTTCGCCGATCATCACCCCGATGGCTGCTAGCACCAGCAGGCCGGTGGTGACCGCGCTGACGCCGGGGAGGGCCGCGGCCACGGCGTGCCGGGCGGAGCACAGGCGCCCGCGCCGCGCCGGGAACGGTACGTCGGCGCCAGGCGCCTCGGGGCCCGGCACGGGCCCGCGGGGCAGCACGGAGTCAGCTTTCACGATGGCGGCTCCTGGCAAGGCGGCGCACGGGACGATCGGGTGGAGCGACGGGAGGGTCGCACCGTCAGCCACCCTGCCCGACCGATCTGTCACCGCCCTACAACAGCCTTGTGGTTCAGCCTCCACTGCCTGCCGGGGTCAGAACCTCTCGACCTCCTTGCCGTCCGGGACCCGATAGCAGCCGGAGACCACGGTCAGGCTCAGCTTCGGCGGGTCGTTCTTCTTCATCTGGACGATGCTGACGCTGTACTTCTTCTCGCTGTTGTCGGCGGTCAGGTTGAGGTTCTTGGCCTGGCTCGTGTCGGGCTCGTACCGGACGACCTTCCAGCCGTGCTTGGGCAGTTCGGTCCTGAGCCTCTCCATCGCCTCGTCGAGCTGGTCGGCCGAGGCGGGGTAGAAGCTCCACGGGTGGAAGACCTGGAAGTACGTGGCCGGGTCCTTGCCCTCGCACTCCGTGACGCCGGAACGGCTCTCGGAGGCCTTCCCCTTGACCCCGAGCAGGTCGTAGAGCTCGCTCGACACCTTCTCCACCGCGTCGGCGGCATCACGCGAGGTGCTGGTGCCCACGACGGGGATCGCGTCCGGGTCTGCGGAGTCGTTCATGCTGCATCCAGTCAGGGTGGTGAGGACGAGGGACGGAAGGAGCAGGAGCGCCGTGGCGCCCGGTTTGATCTTCAAAACGGGGTCTCAATCGTCGTTCGGACCAGTCGGACCGGTCAGGACCAGGGAGAGGACGGCCTGCGGTGCCGTCACGGCTACCTCATGTGCTCCCAGCGGTTGGGCGGCGGCTTCAGGGTCACGTCCTGACTGTGCCCCGCCACGACCAGACCCTGGTTCCGCAGGCTCTCGGACCCCTCCTTCCAGTACTCGCTGTGGCCGGAGACATTGCTGCCGGTGGTCATCTGGTTGGCCCCGAACACCTCGTCGCTCGGGATCCGCCACGGACCGTCCCAGTCGGTGCCGCCGTGTCCGAAGCGGCCGATGTCCGGTACCGGGTCGCCGTCGGCCTCCTGGTTCCAGACGTGCCCCTTGGGCACGTCCAGTTGCTCCGCCTTGGGGACCTGGACGCCCGGGCTGCCCGCGGTGATGATGTCGTCCGCGTTCAGGTCGCCCTGGCGGGCCGCCGACCCGATGAGGGTCGTGCCGTACGAGTGACCGATCGCGGTGCGGTGCGGATCCGATTCGCCGGTGTGCGACGCGTCGAGGCCGTCCATGAACCGGTTGAAGGCCGGGGCACCGTCATTGGCGTAGTGGCTGAACGGCGAGTCCTTGACGATGTCCTGCGGGGCGTCGTAGCCGAGCCAGGTGATCGTGGAGACGGGCTTGCCGTCGGCCGCGTCGGTGGCCGTACGCCACACGTTCTCCATGCGCCCGATGTCGCCGCCGATGCTCCCCAGGTTGGACGTCGTGCCCGGCACGTAGACGGCCTGGTGCGCGGCCGTGTCGGGGTTCCCGTTGGCAACGATCGCGCGGCCGTTGCCCTCCGGGCTGAAGCCGAGCAGGTACGCCTCGGGGAGGTTGTTCTGTCCCGTCGCGTCGAAGCGCTTCTGGATGCTCTCCATGCCCTTGAGGGAGTTCGTGAGGTGCCGGTACTGGTCGCCGTACTTCTTGTCCCACGCCATCCATTCGTCGGTGTGCACCTTGGAGGGGTACATCCCGGCGGTGATCCACGTCCACTCGTTGGCGGGCGGCTTGGGGATGCCGTTCAGCGTCATCTGGTAGGTGCCGCGCTTCTCGTCGAAGACGGCGCGGTTGGCCTCGTCCCGGACCGTGGCGGGCAGCCCGTCGATCGCGCCGACGGCGTCCGGCCGCAGCGAGATCCACGCTGCCTGCTGGTCGGCGTCGAGCCCCTTCCACCAGTCCGCGTTGGCCTGCGGCGAACCGTCCTTCGGAGGCTGGGGCAGCGAGTCCAGGTAGTGCTGGCCCGCCCCGCGCACGCCCTCCATGTCCTTCCCGGCGTCCGCCCAGTCCCCCTCGGACACGACCAGGTCGTCGTCCGCCTTGAGCTTGCGCACCTGCGGCGCCCACTTCTGGTCCGCCTCGGTGGCCTCGTTCACGGCTTCCGTGATGCGGTTGGCGATGTCCTGGGCGATCTTGCAGTTCGGGTTCGGGTCGATATTGCCCGCCTGCCGCAGGATCCCGCGGGCCGGCTCGGACAGGGTCCCCTTCGCCGCGCCGGGCTGCGGCGGCGAACCGCCCGGGTTCTCCCCGGCCGCCGGATAGGCAACCGAGCCGTCGGCGCCCACCGTGAACTTGTGCTCGGCCGCCTCCGACAGCGCCTGTTCCAGCTTCTTCTGCGCCGGGCGCACGTCCGCCACGAAGGCCTTCAGGGCCGTGCCCATCAGGCCGCACTCGACCTGGACGTAGTGGAAGTCCTTCGCCACCTCGCGCAGCTGAAGGACGGCGGCGTCGACCGCCACGCCCTTCAGCGCCTTCTGCATCTGGGCCGTGATCCGCTGCTCCAGCGCGTCCTTGGCCTGGCTCGCCATGTCGCTGGTGGAGCGGTATCCGGTCGCCGCTTCCTCGAACTCGTGCAGCTTGAGCGTCTTGAGTGCCTCGATGTCCACGGCTCAGGTCACCTCCCCTGCCCGCCGGTGGCAGGGGTGTCCTGGTACTGCTTCCCCAACTCCGTGAAGAGGCCCTTGATGTTCTCGTCGGTGAGGAACAGATCGATCCCCACCCGCTCCAGCTTGCCCTGCAGGCCGGTGCACCGGCCGGACAGCGACTCCAGGTACGTCTTCCAGGTCTGGTAGACCTCGGACTGCGCCCCCGCGGTCTCCACCCCACCACCGGTGGCGAGGCCCGCCTGTCCGGTTTCGAGGCCCGTCAGGGCCTTCTTCAGATCACCGCCCAGGCCCCCGACCGCAACGCCGGCCGCCGTCCACGCAGCTCTGCTGGTCTTCACGTCCCCGTCGTCACCGCCGCCACCGCCGCCGTCCTGGGCGCTCGCGGCGCTCGCCAGCCGCATACCCGGTTCACCCACAGCGGCGCCCCTGTGACGCGCCCATTCCTCGTCGAACGAACCCACCCCGTGTCCCCCTTACAAACACCAACGAAAGAGTTCCCAGTAGCAACCCTACGCAAGGGTTACCCGCGGGGATCTCACGGGGTGGCCGTGGTTCGGCGACTCGAAGGTTCAGCTCTTCGGCGGCGGGGCGGCGGGGCGGCGCCTACATGGGGTCCATGGTTCCGGCGCCGGGGCCGTTCATCTGCTCGCTCTTCTCACGGATGTGCAGCGCCTTCCTCGTGAGCCGCTGCTGCTCCGCTGGATCGGTGGCGTGCTGGGCGGCCTGTTCCAGCTCCTGGGCCTTGTCCCGCATCTCCTGGGCCCGCTTGCCGGACGGGTTCTCGATACTCACGTCGACCTCCTCGGTCGGGCTGGTGTGTATCCGGCTACCCACACATCCGAGGGGCATTCACCAGGAGCACCGTGCGCTACCGGTCGACTCCCGGGGCCGCATCCGAACCCCGCGCAACGGAACCCGTTGATCCGCCGCCGGCTCTCGGGAAGAGTCCCTCATCATGGAATTCTTCTGCTACCACCGCGATCGCACCGGCTCCCTGCCGCTGCGCAGGGAACTGCTGGAACGGCACTGGTCCTACATGGACCAGTACGAGAAGGAACTGATCGCCCGGGGCCCGACCTTCGTCCCCGGCGGTGACGCCCCCAGCGGCAGCGTGCACATCGTCGATGTCCCGGATCCCGCTGCCGCGCGTGCCTTCGCCTTCGACGAGCCCGGCTACCAGGCCGGCGTGTACCGGGATGTGCTCCTGCTCCGCTGGCGCAACATGCTCGGGCGCACCATGTGGGACTTTCCCGGTGGCCGGACCGGGGGCAATCGCTACCTCGTACTCGGCCTCGGCGCGGGACCGGCCACCGCCGCCACCGCCGCCCTCGCCCTGCCGCCCGGCGAGGACGAGCTGATCGCGTACGGCCCGCTGTTGTCGGACGACGGCAGCGCATGGCTGGGTACGGCCGCGCTGGTCCGGGCTCCGGACGCCGCGACGGCACGCGCGGTCCTGACCGTGGACGCCTGTGCCGATGTCGAGGTCCACGACTGGGAGTTCGGCGGACGGCGGTGACGTGACGGCAGCGTGTGGGCGTGCCGGCCTGTCAGCCGGTCACCGTGCCGGAAGGTGCCCCGGGGCGCCATCCGGCGGAACCGCCCAGCTCGGCGCCCATGTCCCGGCGGCATCGCGGTCGTCCCCTGCGGCGGCGAGGTGGGCGCGCAGAGCGGCCAGCGCCGGGTGCGCGTTGTCGCGGTGCCACAGGAGCGAGTGCGGGTACACCGGCGTCGGGTCGGTCACCGGGATGCGGCGCAGACCGTGGCCGGCGGGCCAGACGAGGCGGGTGTGTTCGCCCATGAAGGTGGCCAGGGCCGGGGTGTCGGCGATGGTGTCGAGGAGTGCGTCGGACCCGAAGTTGGGGCCGGTCGCCTCGATGGTGAGGCCGAACTCGGCGACGAGCTCGTCGTAGTAGGCGCCCCACTCGGTACCGGGGACGATCCCGGGCATCCAGATCCGGTGCCCGGCGAGCCGGGCGACGGTCACCGACCGGGCGCCGGCAAGTGCGTGAGCGGGCCCGGTGAGGAGCTGGAGCGACTCGTCGAGGACGCGGACGGACCGGATGTCGTCCGGGAGGGGCCGGCCGGGCGCGGCGACGGCGCGGAAGGACGCGTCGATCTCTCCTGACCGGATCGCGGCGACGGCCGTCTCGATGTCGAGCAGCATGACCACGTCGAGGTCGATCTCGGGGTGGGCGCGGTGGAAGCCGCGCATGAGGCCCGAAGGCGCGACGCGCGAGGCGATCACGTCGACGCGCAGCGGGCGGCGGCCGGCGCGCACGGACGTGACCGCCCGCTCGGCGACGCGCAGCAGTTCGCGTGCGTGGGGCAGGAAGGCCTGCCCGTCGATGGTGAGCTCGGCGCCGCGCGGCGTACGGGTGAACAGGCGCACGCCGAGGTTGCGCTCCAGCGTGGCGATGCGCTTGGAGACGGCCTGCTGGGTGACCGCCAGCTCGGTGGCTGCCTCCTGGAACTGCCCCGCGTCGGCGGCGACGACGAAGGTCCGGACGGTGTCGAGGTCCATGCCTCCACCCTATGGCCACAACCATTGGTTGTGGCTGATGGTGCTGCGGTTGTTTGATCGCTGGGTGCGCCGCTCGCTTTGATGATTCCGATCGCGGATCGGTTGTGCAGGAGCGTGAGCGGGCAGGGGCGTCGAGCAGGTATGGGGAGCGGACAGGGACCGGGACACAGGCCGGGACACAGGCCGGGACACGGGCCGGGACGCCGGTGGGGACACCGCCCGGGGCGCCGTCTGGGGCACCGCTTCGGGTGGCTCTGGGCAGCGTACGGGACCAGCGCGCTCGGGACGTGGCTCGCCTTCGGCGCGTTCCCGCTGATCGCCGTCCAGGTGCTGCACGCCGGACCGGCGGAGGTCGCCGCGCTCTCCGCCGCGGGGGCCGCCGTGGGCGCGGCCGTGGCGGTACCGCTCGGTCCGTGGGTGGAGTTCCGCCGGAAACGGCCGGTGCTGATCGCGATGGACCTGGCGCGGTGCGCGGCGCTGCTGACGATCCCCGTCGCGTTCGTGCTCGGTGCGCTCACCTACGTCCAGCTCCTGCTGGTGTCGGTCGTCGTCGCGGCGGGCGACATCACCTTCCGTGCCGCCTCCGGCGCCTACCTGAAAGCGCTGGTGCCGGGCGAGGATCTGCTCGTCGCCAACGCCCGGTTCGAGGCCACGGCGTGGACGACCACGATCATCGGGCCGCCGCTGGGCGGCGCGGCGGTCGGGCTCCTCGGCCCGGTGGCGACCGTGGCGGCGGACGCGGTGAGTCATCTGCTCTCGGCCCTGGGCATCCGCGCGACGGGCGGACCCGAGCCGCAGCCCGAGCACCGGAGGGCCCGGGGCCTGCGGGCCGGGGATCTGCTCGACGGCTGGCGGTACCTCCTGGCCGACGCGTCACTGCGTCCGCTGTTCTTCAACACCGTTTTGTTCAACGGCCTGTTGATGGCCTCCCAGCCACTGCTGGCCGTCCTGATGCTCGGCCGACTCGGGTTCGCGCCGTGGCAGTACGGCCTCGCCTTCGCCGCGCCGTCGATCGGCGGGCTGCTCGGAGCGCGGCTGGCCCGGCCGCTCGCCGCCCGGTTCGGGCAGCGCGAGATCCTGGTCGCCGCGGGGACGCTGCGCGCGATCTGGCCGATCGGCCTGGCCTTCGTGGGACCGGGCACCGGCGGGCTGCTGCTGGTGATCGGCGTCGAGTTCGGGCTGATCCTCTGCTGCGGGGTCTTCAACCCCGTCCATGCCACGTACCGCCTCGAACGCACCGCGAACGACCGGGTCACCCGCACGCTGTCCGCCTGGGCCGTGACGACCAAGGCGTCGACCGCACTGCTCACGGCCGTTTGGGGCGTGCTGGGCGGCCTGCTCGGGCCCCGTACGGCCATCGGCCTGCTCGGCGCCCTGCTCCTGGCGACCCCGCTGCTGCTCCCCCACCGCACCCCGGCACGACCCTCCGAGCCGGAGCCGGCGCCGAGCCGTACCTGACGGGCCGCCCCCGCGGAGGGGTCCGGCTACGAGGCGCGGGCCCTGCGGGTCGGCGGCATCGCCGGATCCGCGGCCAGTCGGGCCGTCACCGCGGCCAGCCAGCACAGGCCGAGGCCCGCCCCGGCGGTGAAGGCCAGGACCGATGCGGCGGAGCCCGCGAATCCGGCCAGGACGCCGACGGGCACGCACCGGGAGGCGACGGCCCAGCCCCGGTGGCCACGGGCCGCCAGCGGGCGGGCCAGCACCACGAAGGCGGCGCACACGCGAGGTAGCCGATCAGGTCAGCCGGTGCAGGTGATCGAGAAGGGGACCGGGTTGGAAAGGGTGCGGGTGGGGCTCTGGAGTTCCACGGCCATCCCGGTGGTCAGGGTGCCTGCCTTCGTGTACGTCGTCAGGCGCACGGTGTCGTGTCCCGTGGGGTTGGCCTTGTCCCCGATCGACATGGTGCGCCAGTGGGGATCCACCACGGAGCCGTCGCCCGACACCCAGCGGTAGGAGACCAGCGTCGGCTCGGACGCGGTGAAGGTCGCGGTGAATGCCGGGGCCCGGCCCTCGGGGGTCGGGCAGCTGCCGGTGTAGGTCGTGTTGGCGCCAGCCACCGACACCCGTACGCCCGAACCGGGAGCGCTGTCCGCGTCGTTGCCGGTGAACGCGTAGGCGATCCCACCGGCGATCAGTACGCAGGCGGCCGCGCCGGCGGCGACGAAGACCGCCGTACGACGCGTGCGGCGCGGGGCTGCATCCGCCGGAGGGCCCGGCGCGGGCTCGATGACCGAAGGCACGGCGGGCGCCGCTGCCGCAGGCGCCGCTGCCGCCGCGGGTGCCGTAGATGCCGATGCCGAGGTGACTGCCACCTCGGGGGCGGGGGCGGGGGCGGGGGCGGGGGCGGGCAAGGAGACCGCGGCTGCGGCGGGCTGCGCGGGGGTCGGGAGGATTCGGGAGGCTGCCGTCGTGGCATCCGGTTCGTGCGCGATGTCCCGCAGGGCTGCGGCGACTTCGGTGGCGGCGGTCCGCTCCGCGGGCTCCTTGCGGAGCAGCCCGGCGATGACCGGCGCGAGTGGGCCGGCACGGGTCAGCGCCGGCGGTTCCTCGTCCACGACGGCCCGCAGGGTGCTCAGCGCGGTGTCCTGCCGGAACGGGGAGACCCCCTCCACGGCCGCGTACAGCAGCACGCCGAGGGACCACAGGTCGGACTCGGGGCCCGAGGGGCGGCCCAGCGCCCGCTCCGGCGGCAGGTACTCGGGGGAACCGACCACTTCGCCGGTCATCGTCAGGGCGGTGCTGCCCTCGACCATCGCGATCCCGAAGTCGCTGAGCACCACCCGTCCGTCCTCCGCGAGCAGCACGTTCGCCGGCTTCACGTCCCGGTGCTCCACACCGACGGCGTGCGCGGCGCGCAGTGCGCTCAGCACTTCCGCGCCGATGTGCGCGGCGTACCGCGGGGTGAGCGGCCCCTGCGCCCGCAGCAGGTCGGCCAGCGACTGCCCGCGGATCAGTTCCATCACGATCCAGGGCCGGTCGTCCTCCATGACCACGTCATGGACCGTGACCACATTGCGGTCGGGTATTCGGGCTGCCGCCCACGCCTCCCGCTCCAGTCGGCTGTACATCCGCGCAATGTCACCGGCCCGCAGTCCGGCCGGGGCCCGCACCTCCTTGACGGCGACCTCCCGGTGCAGGGTCTCGTCCCGGGCCCGCCACACCGTGCCCATCCCGCCTTCGCCGAGCCTGGACAGCAGCCGGTAGCGGCCCGCGACGAGCCGTTCCCCGCCCTCCGCTCCCGGCGCGGCGACGGTGGTGACCGTGTCCGTTTCCCCGGCCGTACCGGCGGTGGCGGTGGCATCCGCGCTGGTCGCCACGGTAGTGGCCGCAGTGGTGGCCGCAAGTGCGGTCTCCGTCACGGTCTCGGTTTCCTCGTTGTACATGGGGGCGGTCTCCCTCTCATCGCCGGCCGACGCGAACATCACGTACGGACCGGGCCCCGGGTTCAGCGGGGCGCAAAAGATTCTCAGAAATGGTTGAACCGAACACGTTCTCGATGACGTGTTGCAGTCGTACGAGGAAGTCGTACGCGGTATCAGCGGCGTCGTTTTCAAGGGGTGTGGAGTGCCATCGGTCATCGTCGGGCGCACGGGTCCGTTCACCGGACAGAGCGTGGTTCTGGGCAGCGAGCCCCTCAGCTTCGGGCGCAAGAGCGACAACAGCGTCGTGATCGTAAGCCCCAGCGCTTCGCGGCTGCACGCCGAGATCCTCACGGAGGACCCCGGGTTCGTCCTCTACGACCGGGACAGCCGGAACGGCACGTTCGTCAACGACCAGCGCGTCACCCGGCATGTGCTGCGCCCGAACGACTGCATCCGGATCGGTGACGAAACGTTCCTCTATGAGGCGCAGGACTCCATGGAGACGGTCATGGACCTCTCCCTCATGGCCATCCCCCGGGCGAGCACCACGGACCCCGGCATGCTGCGGGTCACCATCACCGGCGGCGGCCCGGTGGGCCTTGCCTTCGCCCTGGCGCTCGACGAGATGCTGCCCGGCCGGACCGCCATCACCCTCTACGACGGGCGCTGGACCAGGAAGGGCTCCGCGGTCGTCTGGAAGGACGAGACCCAGGGCAACTTCCGCCGCCAGCAGGTGGTGACCGTCCAGAGCCGGCAGTACCTCGCCCTGTCCGAAGAGGTCCTCGCCGCGCTGTTCGACGACGGCGGCGCCTATTCCGAGATGTGGCCCGTCGGCCCGGACTCGGTCGACGGCCGCCCGCCCCGCAACATCCGGATCGCCCACATCGAGGACCGCCTGCTGGACTTGGCGAACCGGAGGCCGGCGATCCGGCTCGTCCCCAAGCGGTTCGACGTGACGGAGCAGCAGAACCGGCTCACCCAGGAGCACGTGCTGGTGGTCTGCGAGGGCGGCCGCTCCCGTACCCGCGAGCACTATGCCGACCGCTTCGGCGCGGCCGACGCCTCGATCTACTCCCTCGACGGCGAGCACCTTCAGGACATCGTGCTGGGGTTGCGGGTCAAGTCGAAGCTGCCGGATTCGATGAGCGTGCTGCTCACGGTGTCGCAGAACCGCTTCCTCCTCAACTCGCTGCGCGGCGAGGGTTTCCTGAACATGCGGCTCACCCGGGAGGAGGCCAAGAACGTCATCGGCATCGACCCGGTCAGGCACGTCTTCGAGGAGTGCATCGCCACCCGCCCCTGCCTGATGAGCCGGCAGGAGGAGGACAACGAGTTCCGCTGCCCCACCCACGGCACCCTCTTCCTGCCCGCCCTGCTGCGCAGTTCGCCGCTGTGGAAGGAGATCCGGCAGGGCCTCAGCCTCTTCGGCGTGGCGGAGGACGATCTGTCGGCGATCACCTCGTTCCGCCTCGACATGGTCCAGCGCCCGCGGTTCACCGCCCAGTTGCACCGGCCGACCGCAACCACCCCCGGCACGTACGGCTTCCTGCTGGGCGACGCGGCCAACGCCATCCACTTCTGGCCGGGCCGCGGTCTCAACAGCGGCCTCGCCTCGGCCACTTCACTGGCCCGTTCGCTCAGCCGCGCCTGGCAGGGCAAGCCGCTGCGGGACGCCGACTTCATTCGGCACGAGGCGGCCATGTCCATGCTCCAGTACCGGCACAAGAGCCGGGCCTGGAACGCCATGGTGACCACCGACGACCAGGGCGTCACCCGCGCCATCAAGGACATCATCGCGCGCAGCGCGGAAGCGGGCGCCGGCGTCGCGGACGGGAGCGACCTGGACGTGCTGCTGGAGCGGATGGCCGAGATCCGCGACCGGCTGGGGTCCCGGCTGCCGGGCCTGCCCTCGGACGCGGAACTCCGCGCCCACCTCGCCCCGATCGCCCCCACCACCCTCCGCACCCTGCGGGAGAGCGGCGCCTGGGACACCCTGATCGTCGGCGGCGAGGAGGCCGACATCGACCTCTTCTACCAGTCGGACTCCCCGGTCTTCGTACCCCGCCCGGCGGACCCGCGAGCCCTGCAGCCGCAGGCCTGAAGGTTGTTGCAGAGGGGCGCGGACCCTTCGGCGTTCGGCGCAGTCCTCCTCCTCCTGACCTCGCAGGAGGGGGCATCCGGCACTTTGCGGTGCGGGACGAGCAGCCCCGTCGCCGGGTGTCGGCGTCGATGACGACCTGCACTTTCGCCGAGAACCATTGCCAGCAAGTGCGCGGCAGCCGGAAACACCTAAAATGAGAATCGCCGAGCTCATTCGAGCCTGACATCTCCGCGACGGAATCATTGATCAGGCAATTTTTGAATCCGACACCAGCCTTCCTGCACGCAACGAGCCACGGACAACAGCGCGTGGACATCTCATCGCCTGCTCGGCCCACGCAAAACCAACGCTCACAAGCCGGGAAGGGAACCTACTGTGCTCACCATCCGCCGGCACTTCATCCCTCTCGTCATGGCCACAACTCTGGCCACCGGAGGCATCTCCCTCTCCGGGGCCTCGGCGGACGCCGCTCCGGCCGCCGCACCCGCCCTCATTACACCCGACCCTGAACCCAGCCCCAACACCGGTCTCCTCAGGAAGATATTTCCCCCCGGAAAGAAAACAGACAAGATAAAGAGGCAACTCTACCTCTACACCTACGCGTTCGATGGGGACTTGAATGTTGCCGCCCTCAATCTCAGCGCCGGGTACCCGGCCACGATTCTCATCAAACGCTATAGCGGCGAAGTGGTGGTCAATGCGACGAAGACAGCGAAGTTGCATCCATCGCACCCCGGCGGAACGATCTTCGTAAGGACCTATTTCAGCTGGCCCTGTGCACGGAACAGCGCCAACAACGGGTACATACAGGCCTACGATCACAGGACCGAGACGTGGTCGAAGGAGCTGCACGTACCGCTTTGCCAGCCGACCGATGACGAAAACTGATCCCGAAAGGCAAATCGACGCCTTCCGCGTATTCGCGACGGAACTCGGTAGAGGAAGCCAGTCCTCCTTCTGGGCATACCCCGCACGTCCGGTCCCGGCATCAATGCACCTGCCGTGCCGGAGACGACGCATGGCCATCGGCCGCCACCTGTGGGCAGGCGACACACCGACGGCCGGCCCTCGCGGGACACGGCAACGCGACGGACGCGGGCCCGTCCGCCGGGCGGCCGCGGGAATCAGATCATGTTCTTGTACATGTTCCAGCCGGTGCCGGACTTCACCCGGGCGGTGAAGGTCGCGGTGCCGGCGTTGCCGGTCGAGGCGTACAGGTACATGTCGCCGTTGGGGAGGCGGCCGAGCACATCGCCCTTGCTGTCGCCGTCGATGTATCCGGCACGACCAGCATGTCGTACACGTTCCAGCCGCTGGCGGCCTGCTCCCGGGCTGCGAACGACGCGGTGGACGTCCCGGTGCCCCTGTAGAGGAACAGCCGGCCGGAGGTGTCCCGGGCGAGCACGTCGGGCCGCCCGTCGCCGTCGACGTCGTGCCTCGGCTTGGCGGCGGCCACCCGCGCCGACTCCGTGGTGCGGCCGGGCGGTTGGCGGAGCCGGGTGTGCGGTGGCTGCTCGGCGGCGCTGCTCGGCGCGGTGACCGGGGCGCCGACGGGCAGGGCGAGTGCGCCGGCGGACCGGGCCGTCACCACTATGGGCGGCCGACTGGTGGGGCTGCCGGTTCTCGCAGGACAAAGCCACACGCGCCGCGCACCGCGGCGGCGGTCCACCACTCCTTCCGGGCCCCGCCTGCGTAGCGTGCGGCAGGGCGTGTGAAACTCCTGCCACAGCTGTCCTGACCCGACGGCTGGACAGCACCGTCACGGGGGGACGTACATGAGCGGGACCGAGAACGCCATCGAGACCGAGACCGAGACCGGGGACGATGACGGCGGCCGTGCCGAGACCGGGGCTTTGAGCGGTGCCGAGAGCCGTACCAGGAACAGGAAGAGACTCAAAGCAGCCGCCTTCGTGCTCGCCGGACTGGGATTCATCGTCGGCGGTTCACTGCTGGCTCCGGATCCGGAGCCTTCCGGGTGGGTGGCGGAGCCGGCCTCGTCGGATCCCCTGTACTCCGGTCCGGGGCCGACGATTGAGCAGGTCATGGCGGACTTCGAGGCCGCGACCGCCACTGCTGGGCTGGGACCGGCGGCCGCTCCCCGATCGTTCATGGTGCCTGGATGCCTGGCACCCTGGGAATCCTACGAACACGTGAGCGACGCGCGGTGGGCCGCGCTCCTGGACAACCTCACCGGCCGGCAATGGCGGCCCACTCAGCGCCTCAAGAGGACCCACACCGTCGCATCTTCGCTGACCAAAGGCACATGGCATCTCCTGGTTGTGCATGCGAAGAGGCCCGGCACGCGTGAGCATCTCTCGCTCGTGGCCGCGAACAGCACTCCTGCCTGCGAGAAGACGTTCGAGCAGGCGGAAGCCGCCGGCAGCCAAGCCGTCTAGAACCGCCTCCTTCGCACCTGGAAGCGTCCGCGGCCCGGCACGACGGTCAGCCGTGGTCCACGACAAGAACCGGCACGCGGAACAGAGGATCCGGTGAGCGCGGGCGACCGGCACTGTGCAGCACTCGTACGGGCGGGCCGGACACGGCCCCCACGGCCGGTTCCGCGCGCCACAGCGCGCTCCGGGTCTGCGGGGCGTCGCTGACGCACCCGGACGGTTCCCTGCCCTGTCACACGCTCGTGACAGTCGACGGACAGGCTCATGAAGTCAGGCAGCCAGTCTCTTCATAAGAGAACAAAAGAGACATATCGCCCCCATTTTCTGGGTTCTCTCCCCACTCCGCCTCCCACTGGAGAATTTCTCATGGCCCGCACTTCCCGCAAGCAGCGTTTCGCGATGTTCACCGCTTCGGCCGCCCTCATCACGGGTGGCGCGCTGCTCGTGCCCACCAGCGCGTTCGCCGCCCAGACCGCGCCGCACGCCGCCGCAGCCACCGCGTTCGCAGCCGGTCACGTCGACCACACGAAGAGTGGTCACGAGAGCAAGGGCGACAAGCACGAGCGGGGCGGCAAGGACAGGTCCAAGGGCAAGAAGAACAAGCCCCGAGACGTGGAGAACATGCCGGGCTGCAAGTTCTACCGGGGCAAGGTGTACTGCGAGCACAAGCCCGACGGTCCGAAGCCCGCTCCGATACCCCGCCCGGATGTTCTGGACAAGGAAAACCCGGACCGGGTTCAGACCCCGCCGCCCGGCGGGTTCGGTGTCGAACTGGAAATCTGACCTGCGGCAGTCGCCTTGCGGTCGAGAATTGGCCGTTCGCCGGCCGAGTGCCGCCGATATCCTCCGGGGCAGGTGATCAACAGAGAGACGGTGAGGATGACCGAGGACGTTCCGACAACTGCCCGAGTGCAGGACGTACTGAACCGGGCCACACGCGTGGTGATCGTCGAGGGAGCGCCCGGCGAGGTTGACTCCATCGACCTGTCGCGGCTCGTGGTGACGGGTGACGAGATCGCCGACCTGGCACGCCACTTGGCCATCGTGGACGGTGGGACCGGTGACAAATGCCGGTGCAGCGGCTCGGGGCGCCAACTCCACGATGAATCTGCTGACCTCGTCCTCGCCGCGCTGGCTGCGCACCCCCCGAGCCCGGCCCAACTCGACGGGGCGTCCGAACTGTTCTGCACTCCCGAATGGACCACGGCACACGGCCGACATCTGCCCGAACCGCAGAGGTCGATGCTGATCGGACATATCCAGGCAGTCGGCACCGACGCCATGCGACGCCGGTTGAGTTGGGGCTATTACGGCGCGGAGCGAACTGTCGACTGAGTTCGGAGTCGTGGTGTCGTCAGTGTGAGCCCTGCTTCGGTGGCCTCGCGGAACAGCGTGCAGTCCACAGCCGGCGACAGAAGCCCCGGCGGCAGCGGCCGGGGGACTGCGTCAGAGGACAAATGTCGTGGCCCAGCGGTTTCTGCGCGTGACATGATCAGCCGCATGACCGCATTCTCTGCCGCGAAGGGCGCCCACCGCCCCGTCCGATGAAGTGGCTGGACGAGGCCGTGTCCGCGGGACACGCCACGACTGCCGCCCACCCTGCCCGCATCGCAGTCCTCGACGCGATACACGCCGACCGCACCGGCCCCGTGCCCGTCCGGCTGCTTCAGCTCTCCCGGGCCGACGACGCGTTCGTACGTCGTGAGGTCATGCACCTCTTGTCATCCGCCGGGGCCGGGCGTCCTTGGCCTGATGCCGCCGAGGCCGCCCTCGCCCGGCTCACCGACCCCGATGAAGAGGTGCGGCGCCGGGCCGCGTATCTCGGCGTGCACGCCGGAAGCAACGATGCTGCGCTCAGGGCTCTCGGTGCACTCACCGAGCCCGTGGTGCGCACTGCCCTCGCCGAGTGGCTCGGGGGCTCCGTCGCTCACCTGCAAGACGACTCCTTGGCCTCCGTCCGGTTCCTTGCCCGGCTGGAGACCCTGAGCGTCGCCCCTCCGCAGCGGTGGCTGCCGCTCGACAGGGCGCTGCTCGCCGATGCCCGGGAGGCCTCGCGCCACCTGGACGGCGCCGGGTGGCGCTGGGGTCGGGTCCTGTACGGACTGGGCGCGAGCGGCACGTCTACGCTCTGGTGGCGCGGCTCCTTGCCGATCCCGCAACCCGGGACATCGGCGCCGGCTTGGCCCGGGAGGCTTGTCATGACTGGCGGGCGGCCCCGGTCGGACTCCTGCCCCTGCTCGTCCGTCACTGCGGACGCGTCATCAGCCCGGCGATGGCCAAGGCTCTCACCACCGCGTCCATCTCGGAGGCTGCGATGCACGCACATGGCGCGCTGGTCGCCGAGGTCCCCTTCACTCCGTATCCCCGAGCCAGTCGGCCCTCCGGAAGTCCGCCGTCCTCGTACGACAGCGCCACCGCCGCCGCGGTCCTTCGAGCCGAGCCCGTGGACACCGGGCGACTTCTCCGTGCCTCTGAGATCTTCGGGGCGGTGCTGGACGCGGGTCCGCTGACTTTCCGGCAGGCTGCCCAGCTGTACAACCTCACCTTCAAACGGCCTGGACGCATGCAGGCGATGTGCGCTCCACTGTGGCTGCGGCACGCCGGCCCCACGGCTCTGCCCCGCATTCTCGCCCTCATGACACCGCACCTCGGCGACTACGCGATCGGCGAGTAGTACTCGGAAGGCCTGGCACGAATGGGTCGGCACGCGTTGCCCGCGCTGCCGTCGCTGACGGCACCGATCGACCGGCGTACCCGTCTACCGGTCAACGACTCCACACGGGACGGCGAGACGATGCTGGACGAGCGCCTGCTCGCCGCCGCGATCGACGCCCGTCGTGCGATCCTCGCCGACATCGCTTCCTGATCGCCGTCGCCGCACCACGACCACCAACCGTGTCGAGGCCGACGCAGCAACGCCGCAGGACACGGCCGATACACCCACACCCCGCACAGGCCGATCGTCACCCGCAGCAGGGCTTCGCGGCTCTGGCCCAGCGCCCGCGCCGCCTCAACCCGGTCTCGGCAGGGGGTCATGATCATGGATGAGATGACGGCTCTTGGCCCTTGTGACGAGAAGCTGACGCAGGAAGCGGCCGAAGTCGCCGTCGCCTGGGTCCTCGCCCTCACGGGTGCGACCCGCAGGCCGCCGGGACGGACTGCCCGCCGGCACCACGTACGGAGACCGACTTCGGCACGGTCGAGAACGAGGAGTCGTGCCCCTGTGCCGGCTCTTCCGGAAGCCGGGCGACGAGATCCGAAGGAGTCGGCCTAGTAGGCCGGCTTGCCGTCGACGTACGTGCCGACGACCTCGATCGCTCCGATCCGCGAGGTGTCGACCCGGCGCGGGTCGTCGCCCAGCACCGTCAGGTCCGCGCGCCGGCCGGGAGCCAGGGTGCCCGCGTCGGCGTCCCAGTGGCAGGCGAAGGCGCCCGCGACGGTGTAGGCGCGTAGGGCCTCCTCCACGGTGAGGCCCTCGTCGGGGCCGATGAGGGCACCGGACGCGGAGGCTCGTTCCACCATGAACTGGATCGCCCGCAGCGGCGATCCGTCGGTGACGGGTCGGTCGGAGCTGCCCACCAGGGTGACTCCGTGGTCGAGGAATCCCCGGCCCCGGTACAGCCAGGGGGCCCGGTCCGCGCCCATCACGGCCGCGTAGTCGTCGCCGAAGGATCGCAGGAAGTTCGGCTGGATCACCGCGCTCACGCCGAGGCGGGCGAAGCGCGCCAGCTGGTCGGGCCGGATCAGGCCGGCGTGTTCGATACGGTGCCGGGCGGTCGGCCGCGGCCTCAGCCGCTGGGCCCGTTCCAGGGCGTCCAGGGCCAGGTCGGCCGCGCGGTCGCCGATGGCGTGCACGGCGAGCTGCCAGCCGGCGAGGTGTCCGTCGACGATGGTGTCGGTGATCCGCTCGGGGGTGTCCTGGAACTCGCCCGCCCGGTCGGTCCCTTCGTAGGGCCGGGTGAGTGCCGCGGTACGGGCCATCATCCCGCCGTCGGTGTAGACCTTGAGCGCGCCGAGGGAGAGCCAGTCGTCGCCGAAGCCGGTGCGCAGGCCGAGGTCGAGGGCCCTGGGGATCCCGTCGGAGGCGTGCGCGGCAACGGGTCGCAGGGTGTCGGCGGCGGCCATGAGCTGGACCCGCAGCGGCAGACGTCCCTGGTCGCGCAGGAGTTGGTACGCGCCGAGCTCCACCGGGCTGTGGCCGAGCAGGCCGCCGCCGATGCCCGCCTCGGCGCAGGCGGTGATGCCCTCGGCGAGGCAGGCGCGGCCGGCGTGCTCGATGGCGTCGGCGATCTCCTCCTGCGCGTACGGCAGGCGCAGTCGGCGGGCGGTGGTCATGGCGCTCTCCGCGAGGAAGCCCTCGCCGTGGGCCAGTTCGCCGGGGAGCAGGTCGAGGACCGCGCCGTTGACCACGCAGCCGTGTCCCGAGTCGTGCAGCATGAATACCTTGCGGCCGTCGCTGACCTTGTCCAGTTCGACGGCGGTGAGGTGTCGGCCCAGGGCCCGTTGGTCGTAGCCCGCGATGTCCACCCACGCCCCGCGCGGCTTGCGGGCGACCGCCTCCGCGACGACGGAGAGGACGTCCTCGACGCGCTCGCAGGGCGCGACGCTGGGGGTGACCGCCTTGAGTCCGGCCCAGGCCAGGTGCACGTGGGAGTCGATGAACCCGGGCAGGACGGTGGCGCCCCGGAGGTCGACCACCTCACGGGCCGGCAGTGCGGTGACGGCCTCGTCCAGGCCGACGATCCGGCCGCGCCAGATGCCCAGGTCATGGGCGACGGGACGGTCGGGGTCCATGGTGAGGAAGGTGGCGTTCGTCAGCCTGGTGCAGAGCATGGGGGCAGGTCCTCAGGGCGTGGGCGTGGGCGCCGTGTGCGAGGCCGGTACCGGTACCCGGCCGTGGGTGACGATGGACCGGAGGATCTCCCCGACCCTGATGGCGGTGTTCGACAGCAGGGAGGACGTGATGCCGTGCGTGTGCTCCGTTCCTCCCTGGAGGTAGATGCCGCAGCGCAGTTCGGGTTCGCTCTGCACACGGTAGTCGCGGGCGACGCCGACGCGGCCGAGGTCGTCGCGCCGGCAGTACTTCTCGACGTCTCCGAGCAGTCCGAGGCCGTCTGCCGAGCGGTATCCGGTCGCGTAGACCAGCGCGTCGGCCGCCAGGGCCTCCTTCTCCCCCGTGACCAGCGACTCGACCGTCACGAGCACCTTGTCGGTGGTCTCGGTGACGTCCGCGAGCCGCGACACCCTCAGGAAGCGCAGCCGTTCGGTGCCGAGGACCTTCTCCTGGTACTCCTGCCGGTAGAGGTCGTCGATCAGGTCGATGTCCACCACGGAGTAGTTGGTGTTGGCGTGGTAGTCGATCAGTTTGCGCTTGATCTCCTCGGGCGCGGTGAAGTAGTCGTCCACGGCGGCGGGGTCGAAGATCCGGTTGGCGAAGCCGCTGTCGTCGGCGGGGCTGTAGCCGTAGCGGGAGAAGACGGCGCACACCTCGGCCCGGGGGAAGGTGCGGTGGAGGAAGGCCACGTTCTCGGCGGCGCTCTGGCCGGCTCCGACGACGACGAAGCGGGAGGGGTCCGCGCCGTCCAGGGCCGCCACGCGCGTGAGGAGTTCCGAGGTGTGCCAGACCTTGTCGGTGCGGTCCACGCCCTCCGGCATCTGCGGGCGCAGGCCGGTGCCGATGACCAGGTTGCGCGCCCGGTGGACCACCAGCTCGGTGCCGGAGCGGGCGGTGACGTCCAGGTACTCGATCACTCCGTCGCGCACGACGGGGCGTACGGCGACGACCTCGCAGCCGTAGGAGACCATGTCGTCGACCTTGGCGGCGGCCCACTCGAAGTAGTCGTGGAACTCCACGCGCAACGGGAAGAGGTTCTTGTGGTTGACGAAGTCGATCAGACGGCCGCGGCTCTGGAGGTAGCAGAGGAAGCTGTATTCGCTCGTCGGGTTGCGCAGTGTCACCAGGTCCTTGAGGAAGGACACCTGCATCGTGGCGTCGTCGATGAGCATGCCGCGGTGCCAGCCGAAGCGCGGCTGCTGCTCGAAGAAGTGGGCGGTGACCGCCTCCTGAGGTCCGACACCGGCGTTGTGCTCGCTGAGTGCGATGGCCATGGCCACGTTCGAGGGGCCGAAGCCGATGCCGATGAGGTCGTGGATCAACGGCGCATCATCGGGAAGATCCTGTGACATGTCACTCCCAGTCGTGCGGGGGGGCAGGCAGCCGATTGCCATGCATGGGGGGAACCGGGGGCAGGGCAGGGCACGCCGAAGGAGCCGAGCCCGAGAGGAACTTAGGGAAGGCTAACCTGAGGCAATGGAGCTGTCGATGGGCAAATCAGATCGAATCACCATCGATTTCCGGCGGAACTCACTGCAAAATCAGAGGCGTTGCGGAGTTAGGTAAGGCTTGCTTTACTCATTCTGAAATCTGTCGCCGCTCCAAGGAGGAACCCCATGCGGGTCGTCATGTTCGGCTACCAGACGTGGGGGCACCGCACCCTGCAGGCCCTACTGGATTCCGAACACGATGTCGTTCTGGTCGTCACGCACCCCAGGAGCGAGCACGCTTACGAGAAGATCTGGAGCGACTCGGTCGCCGACCTCGCGGACGACCACGGCGTCCCGGTGCTCATCCGCAACCGCCCTGACGACGAGGAGCTGTTCACGCGCCTCAAGGAGGCGGAACCGGACATCATCGTGGCGAACAACTGGCGCACCTGGATCCCCCCGCGCATCTTCAACCTCCCCCGCCACGGCACCCTCAACGTGCACGACTCCCTGCTGCCCAAGTACGCCGGCTTCTCACCGCTGATCTGGGCACTGATCAACGGCGAGCCCGAAGTGGGCGTCACCGCCCACCTGATGAACGACGAGCTCGACGCGGGCGACATCGTCGTCCAGCGCGCCGTACCCGTCGGGCCGACCGACACCGCCACCGATCTGTTCCACAAGACGGTCGACCTGATCGCACCGGTCACCGTCGGCGCGCTGGGCCGGATCGCGGCCGGCGAGACCGACTTCACCCGCCAGGACCGCTCGCAGGCCAGCTTCTTCCACAAGCGGTCGGCGGAGGACATCCGCATCGACTGGAACTGGCCGGCCGAGGACCTCCAGAGGCTGGTCCGCGCCCAGTCCGCCCCGTACCCGGCCGCCTTCACCTTCCACCGCGGCAAGCGACTGGAGGTACTGGCCGCCGTCGTCTCCGAGGGCCGCTACGGCGGCACGCCCGGCCGGGTGTTCTACCGCGAGGGCGAAGGCGTCGTGATCGTGGCCGGAGCCGATGCGCGCACGGGGCGCAACCACGGCCTGGCCATCACCCGGGTGCGCACCGAGGACGGCGAGGAGATGCCCGCGACGGACTACTTCACCACCATGGGCGGGTACCTGACCAGTCGGCCGCCGAGCCGGTGATCCGGTGATCCGGTGAGCCGCAGTGCCGCTGAACCCGCCGAGCCGCGGCACTGCTGAGCCGCGGCGCCGCTCGGTCACGGCGTCGACCCGGGCGCCGGAAGAGGATCCGGCGCCCTGGCGGCGACCTGCGAACGCCTGCATGACCATGGTTCGCGCCACTAGAATCCGGCCGGACTGGCGCGATGCGGGGGGTCAAGTGGACGCATTGATACCGGGTGACCCCGTGCGGGTCGGGCCCTACCACGTCGTCGCACGGCTCGGCAGCGGAGGCATGGGCCGCGTCTACCTGGCCCGCACGCCCGGCGGACGGAGCGTCGCCGTCAAGGTGGTGCATCCGGAACTGGCCCGGGACCCGGAGTTCAGGCGCCGGTTCGCCCGCGAGGTCGCCGCCGCGCGGGCGGTGGACGGACGGTTCACCGCGCAGGTCCTCGCCGCCGGAGTGGACGACCCGACACCGTGGTTGAGCACGGTGTTCGTACCCGGGATGTCGCTCGCCGAGGCGGTGGCCGAGCACGGCCCGTTCCCCGAGGCCTCGGCGCTCGCCCTGGCCCGCGGGCTGGCGGCGGCCCTCGCCGCCGTGCGCGCGGCGGGACTGGTACACCGTGACCTGAAACCGTCCAACGTCCTGCTGGGCCCCGACGGGCCCCGGGTGATCGACTTCGGCATCTCACGGGCCACCGAGGCGAGCGCCCTGACCCGCACCGGTATGACCGTCGGCTCCCCCGGCTTCATGTCCCCGGAGCAGGCCTCCGGGGGCGTGGTCGGCCCCGCCTCCGACGTGTTCTCCTTCGGGGCGGTGCTGGCCTTCACCCTCAGCGGCGAGAGCCCCTTCGGCACCGGCGCCACTCCGGCGCTGCTCTACCGGGTCGTGCACTGCGAGCCCCGGCTGGACGCCCTCTCGGGGACCGCGCTGAACCTCGTGCGCCGCTGCCTGGCCAAGGACCCGGCCGCGCGGCCTTCCCTGGACACCTTGTTCACCGAACTCGCGGCCGAGGCGGACGACTCCCGCCCGGACGGTTCCGCTTGGCTCCCGGCCCCCGTCGCGCACAGCCTCCTCGCGCGTGCCTCCTCGGCTCTGGAGGCCGACTCCGACCCCTCGCTGACGGCCGCCGCACTTCCGCGGTACGCGCCCACCCGGGTGGATCCCGCCGCGGCGGCCGTGCCGCTCGCCGCCCTGCCCGGCCACGGAACGCGCCCGGGAGGGGCCCGCGCCCGGATCCGTACAGCACCCTTCATCGCGGCCGCGGCTGTGGTGGTGGCCGCGGCGATCGGGGCCTTCGCCTACACGGCCGCGCAGAACGGGAAGGACAAGGACCAGCAGTACGTCTCCCGGGACGACAGCGGCGGCACCCCGTCGGACGCGACGCCCGAGAGCACCGACCCGTTCGAGGGGTGGTCCTTGTCGGACGAGGCGGACATCCAACTGCCCACCGGGTTCGGCATCGACGCCGCCGACTTCACGGACCCGAAGGCGGGGGACGGTTTCGACGTCGACCTGCACACGAATTGGGACCTCGGCGGGGACGACATCCTGCTGCTGACGTCCGGGGATTCCGACGTGAACAGCGACTGCCTCGCCGACGCATGGTCCTCCGGCTACGGAACGCTGGTCGAGGACGCCGAGTGGGGCATCGACGACATGATCTGCGTCCGCGTCTCCTCCGATCTGCTGCTCGTACTGGAGATCACCAACATCGAGGACGGCCAGGACGACTACCTGGAGGCCGTCGCCAAGGTGTGGAAGCGCGAGTGACCCACGAGTGGCGGCCGCGGCAGCACGACCGGGAGCCGTGATCATCGCCGGTAGGGTGGTGCGGACGGGCTGTTGCGCATTCGGCACAGCACGGACCCACCGCCCCCGTCCCCCACTCCACGAACGCCACGCACTCCACTTACTCCACACACCGAAGCGACTCTCACCTGTGAACCAGATAGACCGAGCCCCCATCGAGGACACGCACTTCGGTGCGATCACCGTCCGCCTGAGCGGCCAGGACCGCCTCGAGGTCGACGGAGAGTCGATCCCCCGCGTGACCCTGGAGCGCGACCCTGCGGCGGAGGCGGACCCGCAGATCGCCATCGGCACCCGCGACCCGGCACACCTCACGCTGCGGGTCGACGGCGCGCAGGCCGGGCTGCTGCCGGCGAAGGGCCGACTCACCAGGAAGTCGTACCGGGTGGACGTGGAGTACGACGGGGCGTCCTACCGCCTGGTCCCGGACTCCGTCCCGAGCAGCCGGCTGACCCGCGACGGCACGCACCTGGGCGATTTCTCGTCCGACGGCGACGAGACGGTCATCGCCGAATGGCGGGAGGACCGCGAACTCCGCCCGGCGGACGCCGCGATCGGCTACGCGCTGGCCGCGGCTTTCGGCACGGGCGCCCAGCCCATGTGGATGATGATCGCCGACGGCGTGAGCAGCGCGCTCCCCTAGGCCGGCCCCTCTCTCGGATCCAGCCGGATGCCCGGTCCGGGCCCGGGGGTCCGCGACCGGTACCAGGACGCGCTGCACCACCCCCCGGGGGGCTCTGAACGGCCCACCGGGCAAGGGCCTTTCCAAGCCCCCCTCAGGATTCGGCTGACTGCCCGGCCGGCCGGTGGCTACTGTACGGAGACGACCCGTTGCCCACGGTCACCCGAGGAGGAATCCTGTGCCATCGCCCTGCGACGCCAAGTACGCTCCCGCCGGCGATGTGGGTGCAGCGCTCATGATGATCGACTCCCGGCTCAAAGCCGTCTACTCGGGCAGGAGCGCGACCGACCCCGAACAGCAGGAGTTGATCGACCAGTTCACCGCGTCACTGGGCCCCGAGGAGGCCAATGACCTGGTGGACGGCGCGTGCACGCTCATCTACATGTTCATGCAGTGGCTGCGGATGGCTCACGAGGACCAGAACACGGACGTCATCGAGTACGTGGTGCCGAGCTTCGTGGCCTCGATGCGCATGATGCCCAAGAGCATCCGCCCCGAGGTCATCCCCACCATGGTCGGCATGGTCGTCGCGGCTGCCACCGGCCTGAGTCCCAACCTGTGGCGCAAGCAGTACGGGGACTGGACCGGGGACGAGATGAACTCCCTGGAAGCCACGGCCCTGCTGCTCGCGGAACACATCAACCGACTCACCGGCGACCGCGACTTCGCCACCCGCATGGTCACCGAGGCACTGTCCCGCTCGGACCGGGACTGACCCGCAGCACCGGGCCCGGCGGGGTCTTCCGTCACCGCCGCCCGTCACCGCCGCCCGTCACCGGCGGGATGGAGCACGGCGGCGGCGATCTCGCGTACGCGGTCACGCGTGATCCCCGTGCGCTGCTCCACGGCGAGGGGATGGTCGGTGGGTTCGAGCTCGACGAAGGGGCGCTCGCCGAGCGGCCGGGTGTGGAGGTTCGTCTTCAGGTTGAGGGTGGTGGGCGTGTAGGCGAGGAGATCGGTGGTGAGCCGGCCGAAGTACGGTTCCTCGAACTCCCGCCCCGGCGTGTCCCACAGGTCCACCGCCCGGGAGAAGTTCTCGCGGCTGAGTGAGACCCACACGGCCCAGGAGAACATCTCGTCGCTGCCTATGACCGGTATCTCGACCAGGCCCTTGACGAAGTAGTACCGGGCACGGATCACGCACTGGTCCGACGAGAGCAGGCAGTCGTCGGCGTCGGCGAAGGCCGGATCCCACACGGCCGGGGCCTCGGCCGCGTAGTTCATCGGGAGTTCAGGGTGCCGTGCGCCGCAGCACGAGCAGGTGAATCCGGGATCACTGGTCATGAAGCGGAGCCTACTGACCGGCCTCGCGCCCCCGGCCGTCATGCACCCGCAGAGCACGCCGCGCCTTCGACCTGGGGTGGTTAAGGGGAGATCAAACGAACCTTAAGGCTGCCTTGGGGCTGCTCGGTCCGGCGTCGGGCGGGAGTGTCGGGGCGTGGCGCGCACGTGCGTCCGTCCGTGGGTGCGAGGGCTGTTGACCTGCGGTGTCGGGCCTCGGCCGGCTGTCAGGAGCCCCGCACTGCGCCTTCGCGCAGCGCCTCAAACCTTTTCGCAGCCTGATTCGTAAAAAGGCAACAGGACTGCTTGCGCATATGGCCTCGGCCGTATGCAGGACTCAGGGGGAGACAGCGTCCATCGGATCGAGGAGTGTCAAGTGTCCAGAAAACGGACCATGGGTCTCAAGAAGAAGCTCGTGCTCTCTGCCGTCACGGGAAGCCTTGTGGTCGGTGGGGTCGTCGCCACGGTGGCGACCGGCAATGCGGCAGCCCCTGATGTGGTGTGCAAGGGGTCGACGGTGACCCTGTCCGGGGAGGCGGGTCCGCCGGCGGCCAGTAGTGGGACCTTCCCCGTGGGGACCAAGCTGAAGGTGACCAACCTCGACAACGGCCAAGCCACCACCGTCACCGTCAACGGACCGTCAGGCAGCTGCGTCCTGCTCAACAACGCAGCCTTCGACAAGGTACGAGAACCCGGCAAGAACCTCATCCGACGCGCACGCATCGAACGCGTGGCCGGGGGCGGCGGCAGCGCCGGGGGCGGTGGAGGTGCCGGCGGCGCGGGCGCCCCGAGTCAGGCCGCAGGTGTGCAGGTGCCGCCGGCCACCGGGGAAGTGGTGTGTCCGGGGTCGACGGTGACCCTGTCCGGGGAGGCGGGTGCACCGGCGGCCAGTAGTGGGACCTTCCCCGTGGGGACCAAGCTGAAGGTGACCAACCTCGACAACGGCCAAGCCACCACCGTCACCGTCAACGGACCGTCAGGCAGCTGCGTCCTGCTCAACAACGCAGCCTTCGACAAGGTACGAGAACCCGGCAAGAACCTCATCCGACGCGCACGCGTCGAACGCGTGGGCTGAGCCCCCGACCGGGCCACGGCGGGGCAGGGGCACACGCCCTCCCCGCCGCGGGCCTGCGCGGCCACTACCGCCGCGCGGTCAGCGCCGACCGCGCAGGCGGTTCAGCAGCCGGCCGGCCTGGGTGCGCTTGCGCGGGTCGGCGGCGGCGCGCCGAACCGATGCGACGGCCCGCTGCCCCTGCGGGCTGCGGGCGAACTGCTTGATGCGGGTCAACAACGCTGACATGTCGCCTCCTTGGGGTCCTCGTCGGCTCGTGTACCCCGAGGCGCAGCAGTTATGTGCACGCGGCCGACCGCTCTGCCCGCCGCACCGGACCGCACCGCACCGCGCCGCCCCGCACCACACGGCGCCGCACCCGTCAGGCGGGTTGGGGCGTCAGTCGCTTGTGGCCCTTGCGGTCGTAGTAGAGGGTCATGGCGAAGCCGAAGACGAGGGCCAGTACGGTGCCGACCGCGATCATGATCCAGGAGCGGGTGAGCCCTGCGTCCCCGCGGGCGTCGAAGTAGAGGATCGCGCGCACGCCGTCGCTGAGCTGACGCATCGGTTCGAAGTGGGAGAGGAAGCGGTAGAAGCCGGGAACCGCCTCCAGGGGGACGGTCGCACCGGACGACGGCAGACCCAGCACGATGAACACGAACATCGACACGAGCTGGCCGATTCCGCCGAACGCGGCGTTGATGGCCTGCACGCCCAGGCCGACGGCGAGGGCCGCGCAGTAGGAGTAGACCCACAGGAGCGGCAGGTGGGACGCGTCCATCCCCAGGATGGCGACGCAGGCCAGCATCACCAGGGAAACGCTGGCGAGCGTGATGCCCGCGGTCATCACCATCTTCAGGAGCAGCGTCTGCGTACGGTTGATCGGCACCGTCGGGCGACGGGTGTGCCAGGGGCCGATCTCGTTGTCGGCGTAGCCGAGGGCGGTGTCGACGCCGTTGCTGATGACGTTGCCGCCCATGAATCCGGCCAGCACCAGCAGCAGGGTGTAGTAGAAGGCCGTCAGGCCGAGGCCGCTGTGCGCGCCGATCGGGTGGCCGACCTGAGTGACGACGTCGACCGGGTCGGCGAGCAGCAGCTTCGCCGTGGGGCTCGCCTGCGCGCCGGCGGCCGCGGTGAGCTGTTCGCCGATGCTCCGGGACGCGCGGTGGGCGGCCTGTGTCGTGATCTGGCCGGCCAGCGAGGATCCGAGGCTCCCCTTGCCGGGGTTGGTGAGCACGGTGATGGTCGGCAGCTTCGTCGCCCCGGACGTGGGGAGCACCGCGACGGACTCGGTGAAGCCGGCCGGGACGACCAGCGCGCCGTAGACCTTTCCGGAGTCGAGCTGGTCCCGGGCCTGGGCGAGGGTCAGTTCGCGCCAGTCCGCCTTGCCTCCGGCGGGGTCGGCGGAGATGGCGGCCGTGATCTGCGTGCCCAGGTTCTGCTGCTGCCCCGGCGGTGGCTTTCCCGTGTCCTCGTTGACCAGGGCGATGGGCAGGTGGCGCAGTTCCGCGTTGGGATTGACGATGCCGCCCATATAGAGCAGCGACAGCAGCAGGGCGAGCAGCCCCGTGAGGATCGTGGGGACCAACCACAGCTGGGGGCGGCGCACCAGGGCCGCGGCGGTGGCTTCGGGGGCGTCGGTCGGGGACATCGGTCTCCGTAGCTTCCCGGCGGCGGGCCGGGATCGAAGGACGGAAGGACGGTGGGAGCGGCCGGGCCGCACGGCACCCCCAGGATGGTCCCCGCACCCGGCCGGGCCGCCGCACCCCTCGCACACCGGCCGCGATCCCGCGCGCGGACCACCGGAACAGCCCACCGCGGGCACGGTCCGGCGGCGTCGGCGTCAGCCGCGTTCGAAGGCGTGCGTGTGGCCGACGACGGCGAAGCCACGGCGCTCGTACCAGTGGCGCGGCCAGTCCATCGCGTCCGCGGTCAGGAAGCGGAGATCGCAGTCGTGGGCGGCGGCCCGGTGCAGGGTGCCGGCCAGGACGGCGTCCGCGTAGCCGCGGCCGAGGTGCTCCTCCGCGGTGATCAGGTCCTCGATCTGGGCCGTGCCGGTCGTCCGGTCCACGTAGAGGTCGGCCCACGAGGCGACCTCGCCCGCCTCGGTGCGGGCGCCGATGAACTGCACGACGTCCGCCCCGCGCCGGCGGGCCTCGCGCCGCTCGACGAGCTGGCGCAGCACCTCGTCGTCGACGTCAGGGAGGAAGCCCCGCCAGCGCCTCGTCAGCGGAACGCGCAGTGCGTCGAGGTCGACCTCCTGCGCGGGTCCGACCTCCGGCACCGGACCGGTGTGCAGCATGACCAGATACGTGGAGTGGGTGTAGCCGGCCCGGAGCAGCGGTTCCGCGCACGCCCTGCCGGTTTCGTCGTCGAGTACGGAGACCAGCCGGTGCGGCAGATGTCCGAGGGCCTCGTCCGCCAGGGCCGGCAGCGCATCGGGGTCCACGTCCGCGTCGATGACGACCTGGTTGTTCGCCCGGGACTCGCCGTACGCGTCGTCGTATACGGCGAACCCTCCGGGCAGGGGCGCGGTGCGCGCGGCCTGGCGGCGGGCGAAGTCCGACAGGAAGGAATGGACGCGCTGGAGTTCTGGGCTCTGCATGGGCCGAGCCTACGCAGCCGCGGCCCGGGCACGCCTTCGGGTTTCCCGACGTGGGTGGCCCGGCAGTGGCCGGGGATGCCCCGCAGGGTGGTCCGGGGGCCTCACATGCGCAGGACGACCAGCGCGGTGTCGTCGGTGACGCCGCCCGCCGGGATGAGCTCGGCCAGCAGCGCGTCCGCGATGGCGTCGGCGGTGGCGGTGCGGTGGCGCACGAGGGAGTCGGCGAGCCGGCCCAGTCCGACGTCGATGTCCTCGCGGCGGCGTTCGATGAGCCCGTCCGTGTAGAGGACGAGGACGGAGCCCACGGTGAAGGCGACCTGGGCCTCGGGGCGCGGGGCGTGCTCGGGCCGGGCGCCGAGCGGGGGGTCGGTGGCCTCGTCGAGGAAGGTGACCGTGCCGTCGGGGTGGCAGAGGACGGGCGGGGGGTGGCCTGCACTGCTGTAGGTGAGGGTACGGCTCTTCCAGTCGATGAAGACGGAGACGGCGGTGGTGGACTCGGCTCCCTCGACGGAGCGGGCGTAGAGGCCGAGGACCTCCAGGGCCTGGGCCGGTCCCTCGGCGACATGGGAAGCGGCCGACAGGGCGCTGCGCAACTGGCCCATGACGCCGGCCGCCCTCAGCCCGTGGCCGACGACGTCGCCGACGGCGACGGCGGTGCGGCCGGGCCGGTCGACGAGGTCGTACCAGTCGCCGCACACGTTCAGGGACTCGGTGGCGGGCCGGTAGCGCACGGCGGCCTGGTGGTGGCCGAGCGGAACCGGCGCCGGCAGCAGCGCCTCCTGGAGGTGGAGGGCGACGTCGCGCTCGTAGGCGTGGGACCGGCGCAGGCGTTCGTTGACCTCCTGGAGCTCCCGGCCGCGGGTGTAGATCTCGGCCTCCAGCACCTGGGCCTGGTCCCGGTCGCTGCTACCGCCTCGGGCCCGGATGATCTCGGTGACCTCTTCCACCCGGTGCAGCAGCAGCACCAGGCTGCCGTCGGGGGCGAGGACCGGGACGTTGACGGGGCTCCAGTAGCGCTCGTGCCACACCCCGGACCCGTCGGGCTCCTCCACGTCGTAGCGCTGCACGGCCATGCTGTCGCGCTCCCGGGTGGCCTTGACCCGTTCCAGGGAGGCACGCAGGTTGCGCATGCCGTTCGCTGCCGGATCGGTGGGGTTGTCGGGGAAGACGTCGAAGAGGTAGCGGCCGACGAGCTGCTCCCGGGTACGGCCGGACGCCGACAGGAAGGACTCGTTGGCGTCCAGGTACACCAGATCGGGGGTGAGCAGCGCGACCGCGCCCGGCAGGGCCTGGAACACCGCCTGATAGTCGATCCCGGTTCCGTCCACATCCACCTGTTCGCGCGCCACCGCCCCTGTCATGGGGTCATTCCCACGATAGGGGCGACGGCGCGGGGCGGGCCCGCCACAGGCCCCGGGATTGAGCCGTTCGGCTCAATCCCGGAGTGGCACGGCACGCGACGGGACGGCAGCGCGGAGGCGCTCAGGGGGCGATCGGCAGCTGCCGCTTGTGCTCGGTGAGCCGGTAGCGGCGGACGATGGCCTGGAAGGCCCCCCCGCCGACGGGCTTGCCCTCCAGGAAGTCGTCGATGTCGTCGTACGTGACGCCGAGCGCGTCCTCGTCGGGCTTGCCCGGGTCCAGGGTCTCCAGGTCCGCGGTGGGGGTCTTGTGCACCAGCTGCGCCGGAGCGCCCAGCTCGTCCGCGATGGCGCGCACCCGCCGCTTGGTCAGACCGGTGAGCGGTACGACGTCGGCCGCGCCGTCGCCGAACTTGGTGAAGAAGCCGGAGACCGCCTCGGCGGCGTGGTCGGTGCCGACGACCAGACCCGCGTGCGCGCCCGCCACCGCGTACTGGGCGATCATGCGCTGCCGGGCCTTGATGTTGCCGTGCACGAAGTCCTGGTGGTGGGCGTCGCGGAAGAGGGTGCCGCCGGCCAGCCCGGCCTCCAGGGCGGCGTCGCTCGCGGCCTTCACGTCCACGGTCAGGACGCGGTCGGCCCGGATGAACTCGAGCGCCAGCTGCGCGTCCTTCTCGTCGGCCTGGGTCCCGTACGGCAGCCGCATCGCGAAGAAGGTCGCGTCGTGCCCGGCGGCCCGGACCCGCTCGACGGCGAGCTGGCACAGGCGGCCCGCAGTGGTGGAGTCCACACCGCCACTGATGCCGAGGACCAGGGCGTGCAGGCCCGGGGAGGTCAGCCGGTCGGCGAGGAAGGCCACGCGGCGCTCGATCTCCTGCCGTGCGTCGAAGGACGCGCTCACCTGGAGATCCCGGGCGATCTCCTGCTGCAGGGATATGGACGCCAGGTCGGTCACGATTGCTCCTCGCTCGGGCCCGTGCGCGGGTCGGCACGCGCCGCCCGGCCGGGGTCACAGTCACGTGTACGGGACGGAAGCACTCTAAGGGAAACCGGAGAGACCCCGGCCCGGCCCCCGGTCGCGGCGGCGGCCCGGAGGCGGGAGCGCTCCCGGCACCCGTCCAGCTCGCGCACCGCGTCCGCCGCCTCCTTGCGCACATCGGGCCGGGGGTGCTGGAGGAACCGCTCGACGACCGGGAGCGCCGCTTGGTCGTGCGTCGCGCCCAGGACACCCAGGACGTACTCCAGAAGCAACGGTTCGAAGCCGTCCGCGCCGGCGGCGAGCGGCTCCACCACCCGGTACGGGAGCAAGTAGCGCGCGGAGGCCGTGCAGACCGCGTGCAGTGCGGACTCCCGTACCTGGTGGCCCTCATCGGAGAGCGCGACGGTCACCAGGCGCTCGACGGCCCGCTCGGCGTCGTCCTGCGTGAGGCGGCCGGTCTCCAGGATGTCGCTCACTGCATCGAGGCAGAAGTCCCGGCGGCCCGCATCGGAGCCGTCCAGGTCCTTCAGCTCCTTGAGCTCCTTCCAGGCCGATTCGATCCATGCCGTCAGCGCCCGGTATCCGTCCACGGCCAGAGCATAGGAGACGGTCCGAGGCCGGCCGCGACCATGCACCCGACCACTACCTGGTGGAGAGCGTGGACGGGCGAACGGCCCGGTTCGACATCGACCGCGCGGGCCAGGAACCGTGGGGGCTGTGGGCCGCGCCGGAGGGCGCGGTGGAGGACGTCGTACTCGCCGAGGCGCAGACCCGTACGGGCGTGCGCGCGTACACCGCCGACGGTGTCCTGTTGTGGGAGCAGGACGGGCACCACTCGCCGCGGCACCCACGGGTGCGGCCGTCGCGACAGGTCACCGCGTCGGGCGGCGTGGCCCTGCCGCCCGCCTTCTGGTACCTGCTGCGCACGCGGGACGCGGCAGGGTCGCGGGCACTGCGGACGGTGGCACCGCAGACGGCGCAGGCGCTGCTGGCGGCCGCCCTCACCGGCGAGGAGGCACTGCGCGCCGCCGTGGCCCGGGAGTTGCCCGAGGTCACCGACGCGGTGCTGGTCGAGGCGGTCGTGGCCGTGGCCGGGCGCACCGCCCGGGTGGAGGAGCGGCGGCGGGCCCTGCACCGGCGGGTGTCGCTGCTCGCCGAGGCCTGGACCGGGGTACCTCGGACCGTGCAGAGCTGAGCCCGCCACTGCGGCACCGGCTCCGGCCACCGGCGAGGGCATGAGCGGCCCGTCCGGGTGCCGGTGCCGGCGCCTGCTCCCCCGCCCGGCGTGCCGGACGGCTCCCGGGGCGCACGCCCCCGGGGCCGGTGCTCGGCGGGCCACGCTTCGACAGCAGTGACCCGCCGCGGGCCGGTCCCGTCGGCGTGACCACCCAGCGGGACCCGAGGGACGGCCTCAGGCGTCGAGGTTCAGCTCGAAAGCCGTCTGGACATCGACGCAGACGACCTCTCCGGCGGCGGACCGGCCCACCCACACGGGGTAGACGCCGTCGCCGCTCGTGCAGAAGACCGCCAGGTCCGCGCCCAGGTCGCCGCCGTCGAGGTGCATACCGGCCGCGGAACCGGCGAGCCTTCCGGCCTCCGGGGAACCCTGCCAATTCGCCCGCTCCAGCAGGTCCCGCAGGTCCTGCCAGACCCCGGCGTCGCCGAAGGCGCCCGTCGCCCCGTCCGTGCCGAAGCCGAAGGCCTCCCCGGCGCGGAGCCGGAGCGTGTCGTGCCCCGGCCCGAGCGCCATCTCCCAGGCGGCCACGGGAGCGTCGCGGATCTCCAACCGGACGACTGCGACCTCGTCGTAGGTCCCGTACTCCCCGTTCTCGACCTCGACCATGGCCGCCTTCACCGCGTACGTGCCCGGGGGCACGGCCACCGTGATCGTCGGCTCCTCGTCCCAGCTCTGCGGGCAGGCCACCGCCAGCACCCCGCTCGGCACGCGCACGCTGCCGCACCCCACCGGATCGAGGACCGTCAGCCCCGGAACGCGGGTACCGGGCCGGAAGAACCGGTCGAAGTCGATGGACCCGAGCAGCCGCGAGGGCTCCCGGCGCCAGCCGGACGCCCCGGGGAGCAGCCTTTCGGCGACCCAGTCCGGGAGCGCGTCCACGACCGCGAGCGCCGGCCGGTCGTCGAAGGACGGGCGGGCCGTCCAGAGGTCCTCCTCGGCCACCGCCACCTCGGCCTCCAGTGAGGCGCCCCGCATGCCCTCGGGCTGGTGCGAGATGCGCGCGGTGCCGTCGCAGGAGAGGTCCACTGCCGTTCGGGGGCAGTGCATGTCGAACTCCGCCGTCCGCCCGTCCGGGTACCGCCGCACGAGCAGGCGCCGGATCAGGAGCCGACGCTCGTCGGTGCGCAGCCGCAGCTCGGCCTCGGCGGTCCGGCGGCCGTGTTCGTCGTACGCCCAGGTGTCGAGGACCCCGGCCTGCCACGCCACCATCCGCGCCCCGAGCGGTACTTCGCGGCCCCGGGGCGCGGTGGATGACCGCGTACGGAAGGCCGGAGGCGTCCCGGGCGCGCGCCTCCTCGGCGGAGAGCTCGCGACCACCGGTGCGGGACGCCGCGTTCCAGGACTCCTCGTAGGTCACGTACGTCGTCTCAGGCATCGACGGTGGCTCCGTCCCGCTCCGGAAGCAGTTCGGGCATCCCCCTCCACCAGCACCACGACGGCGACCACCTCCCCGGTGCCGGAACGCCCGACCCACACGGGGTAGGTACCGTCGCCGGTCGTGGCGAAGGCCATGAGTTCGCCGCCGGAAGCCGGCCGCATGTCCAGGTCGTAGGTGCGGCGGCCCTGGGCGTCGTAGACCCACAGCCCGACGTAGTGGTCCCGCCAGGAGACGAGCCGGACCTCCAGCGGAACCTCCCGGCCCGGCTCCCGGTACACGACGACGTACGGAAGCCCGGCGGCGTCCCGCTCACGAGCCTCCCCGACGGACATCGGCCGCCAGGGCGCACGGGCCTCCAGGTCCCACGCCCGCGCGTACTCCACCTCGACGACCATGACCGCTCCCTGCTCGTGCGTCCTGCCTTGGCTGTGTGCTGACCGGCAACGTAGCCGCCGCCTGTGACAACGGGACCGACGGGGCCGGGAGATGGGCGGCGCACGGGGCCCGGGCTTCGACGTCGGTCAGGCGGGCGAGGCACGGGGTGCGGCCGGTTCCTCATGCGGTCGTGACCGGGGCGGCACAATCACCATCAACCGGGTGGACAACGGTGGGGGTGGGAACGTGGGGCCCTTCGGCTCGCGCGGCCGGCGCAAGGGCGTACCCAACGAGCCGGCGCTGCCGGCAGCGGCTGCGGCTGCGGCTGCGGCTGCGGCTGCGGCTGCGGCTGCGGCTGCGGCTGCGGCTGCGGCTGCGGCTGCGGCTGCGGCTGCGGCTGCCGAGAATCCCGGTGGCAGCGGGCGGATACATCTCGCTGCTGTGGGCCCCAGGCACCCATGACGGGAGGGGCCGTCCGAACCATCCTCGTCACAGCTGCGTCACGGACCACACGTGCGCGCGGGGCACGGCCCACCATGTCCTGATGCGCACACATCACACCGCAACGCTGCTGGCCGCCCTCGCGGTCCTCGCCGTCGCCGGCTGCAGCAGCAGCCCGAAGACCGACGCGAAGCCCACCGCATCCGCCACCGCGCCCACGTCGCCCGCCGGTCCCGGCGCCGCGGACACCGCCGGCGCCCCGCCCGGCCCCACGGGCGACAAGCGCGTCATCTACCTCGCCACCCTCAACGGCATCGACCCCGAGATCGTGAACGGCAAGGACGACGAGGCCATCAGCCGCGGACGGGACCAGTGCACCGCCATGAAGGACGAGAAGGACCCCACCAAGCGCGTCGCCCAGGTCGAGCAGCGCTTCACCGGCCCCGGTCACCCCAACGGCTTCGGCCCGACCAAGAGCGCGCTCATCCTGGCCACCGTCCAAGCCAACATCTGCCCCACCTACTGACGGGAGGCGGGCGAGGCGGACGAGGGGCCCGGCGGCACGGAGGGACCTTCAGCCCTCCGCGACGGTGATCGCCGAGACCGGGCAGGCCCGGGCGGCCTCCCGTACGAGTGGGCTGCCGTGGCCGTCCTCGCGGCCCGGGAGCACCTCGCCGAGCCCGTCGTCGTCCTGGGTGAACACCTGGGGCGCCGTCAGCGCACACTGGCCGGCGCCGATGCAGGCGCCCTGGTCGACCGAGATCCGCATGCCGCTCACCAGGCCACGGGGAGTTCGAACATGCCCTGGATGGTGTCCCCCGGCTTGAAGGGGATCTCGTCCGGGTCGGCCGCCAGGCGCAGGCCGGGCAGCCGCCGGAAGAGAGTGCCGAGGGCGATCTCCATCTCGGCGCGGGCCAGGTTCTGGCCCAGGCACTGGTGGATGCCGAACCCGAAGGCCAGGTGGTGGCGGGTGGGCCGGTTCCAGGCGAGCGAGTCCGGCTCCTCGAAGACCGCCTCGTCGCGGTTGATGACGGAGGTCGAGAAGACCACCCCCTCGTCCGGGCGGATCGTCACGCCGGCGACCTCGATCTCCTGCGTGGCCACGCGCAGCATGCCGTCGGCGATCGAGAGGAACCGCATCAGTTCCTCCACCGCCTCCGACATCAGCGAGGGGTCGTCGCGCAGCTCGGAGAGCTGCTCGGGGTGCTGCAGCAGCGTGAAGGTGCCGAGGGAGATCATGTTCGCCGTGGTCTCGTGGCCCGCGATCAGCAGGATCACGGCCAGGGCGACCAGTTCCTCCACGGTGGTCTCGCCGGTCTCCAGCCGGGTGGCGATCAGCTCGTCCAGCAGCCCGTCGCCCGGATCGGTGCGCTTCTGCCGGATCAGGGCCTCCAGGTACGTGTCCAGCCGGCGGCGGGCGTCCTCGACGTCGGCGGGCTCGGGGCCGCGCAGCAGCCGCCGCGACTGCCCCTCGAAGAACTCGTGGTCCGCGTACGGGACCCCCAGCAGGGAGCAGATCACCATGGACGGGACCGGCAGGGCGAAGGAGCTGACGAGTTCGGCCCGCGTGCCGAGCGCCACCATCGCGTCGATCAGCCGGTCCACGGTCTCCTGGATCTGCGGTCGCATGGCCGCCATCCGCTTGACCGAGAAGCTCGGGATCAGCATCCGGCGCTGCCTGTTGTGCTCGGGGTCGTCCACCCCGACCAGCGCGGCGCCCCGGCCCTGGATGCCCTTGAAGCGACGGGTGGCGGCGGGGAAGGCCTCCCTGGTGCGGTCGCTGGACAACCGCGCGTCGGAGAGCAGGGCGCGCGCCTCGGCGTGGCCGGTGACCACCCATACGGAGCGGCCGTCGAAGAGGGTGACCCGCGAGAGGGGCCGGTTCTCCCGCAGCGGCTCGTACCCGGCCGGCGGGTGGTAGGGGCAGGTGCGGTCCTGGGGGAAGGCGACGGCATCCGGCAGGGCCGGGGACATGGCTTCGGTCATGGAAAGCAACACCTCGCAAGTGATGGTTCCGTTCACGCCGGACTCCATTACATGCCTAAGGCACCTATCTCCTCCATGCCAGTTTCGGCCAGTCCGCCCGGGTTCACCCGAACGTGCGACCCCGGGCCCCGCGAGACGGCCACACCTCGGTCCCGCTCGGCCGGAGGGGGCGCGGCACCGTCTCCTGGCGGCCCGGGGTCCCCGCCGCACCTGCGGCGAAGCCGCCTGCCATGCGGGGGTTCCGATGGCGGGCGGCTTCGCTGCCGTTCCGGTCAGGCTGCGGTGAGCGAGGTGGGGCGCAGGTCGGTCCAGTGGGTTTCGACATAGGCGAGGCAGACGGGGCGGGGGGCCGCTCGGTGGGCAACGGTCCAGCCCGACGGGACGTCGGCGAAGGCGGGCCACAGCGAGTGCTGGCCCTCGTCGTTGACCAGTACGTGGAAGGTCGCGTCGTCGTCTTCGAAGGGGTTGTTCACTGGTTCAGCTCCTGGAGGTCTGGTCGAGCGCGTCGCGCAGGATCGGGCCGAGTTGGGACAGGGCCTGAGGCCGCATCAGGTGGTGGTGTTCGCCGATGATCGGGTGGGTGGAGATCGAGCCGCTGACGTAGGGGCGCCAGAGCTCCGGGGTGACGTCCATCCCCGTGTCGGAGGGGGAGGCCGTGAACAGCAGGAGGTCGCCGTCGAAGCGTCCCGGGGTGAACTTCGCCTGGAGGCCGATGTTGTGGGTGTACGTCTCCACCATCGCGCTGAGGGCGTCGTCCCGGAGGATTTCCGGCGGCAGCAGGTCACTGCGGCGCAGCAGGTCCACCACCAGGTCGCGGGTCAGCTCCTGGCCCTCCACGTCCTCGGGGCGGTAGCCGGCGGCGTCCAGCAGGAGTCCGAAGATCTGCTGTTCGCCTCCCTGGGGCTCTTCCGCGGGAACTCCCTCGGCCCGGACATAGGTGTCCAGCAGCACCAGCAGGCCGACCTCCTCGCCCTCCTCCCGCAGCCGGGTGGCCATCGCGTGGGCCACCATGCCGCCGAAGGACCAGCCGAGCAGGTGGTAGGGGCCGGACGGCTGGATCGCGCGGATCTCCCGCACGTAGTCGGCGGCCATCTCCTCCATCGACCCCGGCACCGCTTCCGGGTCGGTCAGCCTGCGCGCCTGTACGGCGTACAGGGGACGGTCCAGGCCGAGGTGCCCCAGCAGCCCGGCGTAGGGCCAGCCGATTCCGCCGGCGGGATGCGCGCAGAACAGCGGCGGGCGCTCTCCCCGGGACCGCAGGGGCAGCACGAGGTCGAGCGCGGGACGCGCGGCGTCGGACTGGTTGAGCGCCCGGGCGAGTTCGGCCGGGGTGGGGGCCTTGAAGAGGGTGCGGATCTGGAGTTCGGCGCCCAGCGTGGCGCGGATCCGGGAGATCAGCCGGGTCGCCAGCAGGGAGTGCCCGCCGAGGTCGAAGAAGTCGTCCTCGGCGCCGACCAGCTGTACGCCCAGTACCTGCGCGTACAGGTCGCACAGCACCTGCTCGACCGGGGTCACCGGCGGCCGCGAAGTACCGGCGGCGGGCTCGGGCGCCGGCAGGGCGCGCCGGTCGAGCTTCCCGTTGGCCGTGACGGGCAGTTCGGGAAGGACCACGACGGCGGAGGGGACCATGTGCTGCGGCAGCCGCTCGCCGGCGAACTCGCGCGCCGCCCCGCCCAGGGCGGTGATCTGCTGAGAGGCCGCGGGGTGGTTGGTGAGGGGCCCGAGCGGGGCCGCGTCGAACGGGGCGGGCCGCGCGGCACGGTCCGGGACCCCGTCCGCCGGGACCCCGTCCGCCGGCAGGCCGGGAGCGTGGAACCGCGCGTCGAAGCTGCCGTCGCCGGCCGGCGACCAGGTGACGACGGTGCGGTAACCGAGCTCCTCGCCGAGCCGGCGCACCGCCTCCGGGTCGATCGCGGACGTACCGGGTTCGTCGAGGGCCCGGCGGGCGTCGGCCACGGAGCCGCCGTTGCCGATCAGCTGGAGCGCCGCCACCTCACCGGCGAGCCGCAGGTTGGGGATGCCGCCCACGCGCACGCCGTCCGGGTACGAGGCGCGCAGCAGGGCCTCCAGGCCTGCCAGTGTGCCCGGCCCGCCGTCGTCCTCGCCCCAGGACAGGCGCGGTTCGGGCGCGGGGGCGGGGACGGACGCTCCTCCCCCGACCGGTGCGCCGGCTTCGAGGGGGTGCTTGTGGAGCACGGCGTCGTAGCGGTGGCGGGTCAGCTCGTTGTGGTGGCGCCCCTGCTTGAGCCGTACGTCCACCCTGGCGAGGCCGGGCAGCCGGTCGGCCAGGGAGTCGAAGAACTCGGGCGCGACCAGCAGCTCCTTCTCCAGCAGCAGGTCGTGCTCGACCGCCCGGCGCACGTCCGCCGGCTGGGCGGTCGCGGACGCGCGGTGGAGCTGGACTGCGGTGCGCAGGGTGCGGATCAGGCGCAGGTTGCGCACGTCGCCGATGAGGATCCTGCCGCCGGGGGCGAGGAGTTCCATCGCCGAGCGGAGCACACCGGTCAGGTAGTCGGCGTGCGGGAAGTACTGGATCACCGAGTTCAGGACGATCGTGTCGAAGTATCCGGAGGGCAGGCCGGACAGGTCGTCAGCGGCCCGGCAGCTCAGTCGTACCCGGTCGGCCAGGTCGGGGTGGCCACCGATCTGGCGGCCGAGGCGGTCGATCACCGGCGCGGAGATGTCGGTGCCCCAGTAGGCCTCGCACCGGGGTGCGGCGTGCGCGAGCAGCAGTCCGCTGCCCACGCCGATCTCCAGGGCCCGGCGCGCCCCGAGCTCGTGGATGCGCTCGACGGTGACCCGCCGCCACTCGCGCATCTCCTCCAGCGCGATGGGCTCGCCGTCATAGCTGCTGTTCCAGCCGGCGAAGTCCTCCCCGATGGTCGCGACCTCGGGGTCCTGCTCGTAGATCGCGTCGTAGATGTCGCGCCACTCCTCGACGTGCTCGCCGCTCTCCCGTCCTTCGGTGTCGTCCGTCGGTGCGGCGGGCACGACGTAGCCGATGAGGCGCTTGTTGCCGGGCTGGTCCTCGCGGACGACCACCGCGGCCTGCGACACGCCGGGGTGGGCGAGCAGCGCCGACTCCACCTCGCCGAGTTCGACGCGGTAGCCGCGGATCTTGATCTGGTCGTCGGCCCGGCCGAGGAAGTCCAGCTGTCCGTCGGCGCGCCAGCGGACCACGTCGCCGGTGCGGTACATGCGTTCGCCGGGCAGGCCGAAGGGGTTGGCGACGAACCGCTGCGCGGTCAGTCCGGGGCGGCCGAGGTAGCCGCGCGCCAGGCCGGGGCCGGTGACGTACAGCTCGCCCCGCACGCCCTGCGGAACCGGCTGCAGGCCCTCGTCGAGCACGTACACGCGGGCGTTGGCGATCGGGTACCCGATCGGCGGGTTCTGCCCGTCGGGGGTGAGCGGGTCGGTCATGGTGGCGCTCACCGTGGCTTCGGTGGGCCCGTAGCCGTTGATCATCTTGCGGCCGGGCGCCCATGCCTCGACGAGGCCGGCCGTGCTCGCCTCGCCGGCCACGATGAGGGTGACGTCGAGCGGCAGGCCGTCGGCGGGCATCGCCGCCAGCGAGGTCGGCGGCAGGGTGAGGTGGGTGACTCCGTAGGCGGCGCACGTGGCGGCCAGCGGTTCGCCGGGCAGCAGCCGTTCGCTGGGCGCCATGACCAGCGTCGCGCCCGACAGCAGGGCGAAGCACAGCTCCCACACGGCGGAGTCGAAGCTGGTGGAGGCGAACTGCAGCACCCGGCTCCCCGGGCGTGCTCCGAACCTCTCGACCTGCAGCGCGGTCACGTGGGGCAGCCCGAAGTGGGTGGCGACGACGCCCTTCGGCGTGCCGGTCGACCCCGAGGTGTAGATGACGTACGCGGGATGCCGCGGCAGCAGGGGCGCGGAGCGCTCCGCGTCCGTGACGGCGGCGTCGGACGAACCGGCGACGGCTTCGACGGTGAGGGCGTCGTCCAGCAGGATCCGCCGGACTCCGGTGTCCGGCAGAACGTCCGCGGTCCCGCTGACGCTGAGCAGCAGCGTGGGGGCGGCGTCCGTGAGCATGAAAGCGAGCCGGTCGGCGGGGTAGTCCGGGTCGAGCGGCAGGTAGGCCGCACCGGCCTTCAGGACGGCGAGGATGGCGATGACAAGCCGCGGTGACCGGGGGAAGGCCAGCGCCACCAGGTGCTCCGGTCCCACCCCGTCGGCCACCAGCAGCCGGGCGAGACGGTTCGCCTCGGCGTCCAGCTCGCCGTACGTCATGGACTCGTCCGCGTACATCAGCGCCACGGCCCCGGGGTCGCTCGCGACCCGGTCCTCGAACATCCGGGGGAATACGGCCTGCGGCACGTCCCGGACGGCTCCGGTGCCGGCAGACAGCACCGCCCGGTGCTCCTCGGCGGTCAGCAGCTCGATTCCGTCCGTGGTCCGGTCGGCATCGGAGACGGCCGCTTCGAGCAGGAGCCGCAGCCGCAGCGCGAGCGCCTCGGCGGTGGCGTGGTCGAAGATGTCGGTGCTGTACTCCAGAAGGCCTTCGATGCCCGCCGGGGTGTGGTCGCCCGCGTGCCGCTCGGTCAGGTGGAAGGACAGGTCGACCTTCGAGGTGCCGGTGTCCACGGTCTCCACCGCGGCCAGCAGGCCGGGGATGGTCAGGTGTCCCTGTGGCGTGTTCTGCCAGGCGAGGGCGACCTGGAACAGGGGCTGGTGCGAGAGGGTCCGGGTGGGGTTGAGGATGTCGACCAGGCTCTCGAACGGGAGGTCCTGGTGCGCGTAGGCCTGCAGGCTCTCGTCCCGTACGCGGCCGACCAGTTCCCGGAAGGTGGGCCGTCCGGAGGTGTCGACGCGCAGCACCAGGGTGTTGACGAAGAACCCGACGAGGTCCTCGGTGGTCTGGTCCGTACGTCCCGCGATGCCGATGCCGACGGGAACGTCGGCGCCCGCGCCCAGCCGGGACAGCAGGGCGGTCAGTGCCGCGTGGACGACCATGAACGGGCTGGCCCGGCAGGTGCGAGCCAGTTCCACCACGGCCGCGTGCAGTGCGGCGTCCCAGCGGAACGGCAGGGCACGGCCTCGGTGGGAGCTCTGCTCGGGGTGCGGGCGGTCGGCGGGCAGTTCTATGCGCTCGGGCAGCTCGGCCAGGGCCTGCTTCCAGTGGGTCACCTGCCGGGACCAGAGGCTCTCGGGGTCCCGGGCGTCACCCAGGACCTCACGCTGCCACAGGGTGTAGTCGGCGTACTGCACCGGCAGCGGTTCCCACCGCGGTGCCCGGTCGGCACGGCGGGCCGTGTAGGCGGTGGAAAGGTCGCGCCACAGCGGCCGCATCGACCAGCCGTCCGCGGCGATGTGGTGGACCACGAGGACCAGGACGTGCTGTGCCGGTCCCGCCGTGAACAGCCAGGCGCGCACCGGCACTTCCCGGGTGAGGTCGAAGACGTGGCCGGCAGCCGCGGTCACGGCGGCGTCCAGTTCCTCGGCCGCGGGCTCCGCCACGATGAGCTCGGGGACGGCGTCCGCACCGTCCAGGACGCGCTGGCAGGGTACGCCGTCCAGCTCGGTGAAGACGGTGCGCAGCGCTTCGTGGCGGGTGACCACGTCGCTCAGCGCCGCGCGGAGGGCGTCGGCGTCCAGGTCACCGGTCAGGCGTACGGCCAGCGGGATGTTGTACGTCGCGGAGGGCCCCTGGAGGCGGTTCAGGAACCACAGGCGCTGCTGCGCGAACGACAGCGGCAGTCGCTCCGGCCGCGCCTGCGGGAGCAGCGGCGGACGGACCGCTTCGGCGTGGTCCAGGGCCCGGGCGAGCAGGGCGGGGGTGCGCGTCCTGAAGAGGGTGCGCATCTGGAGTTCGTATCCCAGGGTCGTGCGGATCCGGGAGATCAGCCCGGTGGCGAGCAGGGAGTGGCCGCCCAGCTCGAAGAAGTCGTCTTCCGCTCCGACCTCCTCGACGCCCAGGACCTGCGCGTACAGGTCGCACAGCACCTGCTCGACCGGGGTGCGCGGTGCCCGCGAGGTGCGGGTGGCGGTGTGCGGGAGGGGCAGGGCGCGGTGGTCGAGCTTGCCGTTGGCGGTCACCGGCAGCGCCGCGAGCACCACGACGGAGTCCACGACCGCGTGCCGCGGCATCCGCTCGGCGTTGAACTCACGCACCGCGCGGGCCAGGGCGGCGGAGGCGACGGCGTCGGAGCCGTCGCCCGCCGCCGGTCGGGGCACGATGTAGCCGATGAGGCGTTTGTTGCCGGGCTGGTCCTCGCGGACGACCACGACGGCCTGTGCCACGTCGGGGTGGGCGAGCAGGGTCGCCTCGACCTCGCCGGGTTCGATGCGGAAGCCGCGGATCTTGACCTGGTCGTCGGCCCGGCCGAGGAAGTCCAGCCGGCCGTCCGCCCGGCGGCGTACCACGTCGCCGGTGCGGTACATGCGTTCGCCGGGCAGGCCGAAGGGGTTGGCGACGAACCGCTGCGCAGTGAGTCCGGGGCGGCCGAGGTAGCCGCGCGCCAGGCCGGGGCCGGCCACGTACAGCTCGCCCGCCACGCCGTCGGCGACCGGTTGCAGACTGGAGTCCAGGACGAGGGTGTCCGTGTGGGCGATCGGGCGGCCGATCGGAGGCGCGCCGGCGTCTGCGGCGAGCGGGTCGGACATGGTCGCGCAGACGCTGACCTCGGTGGGCCCGTAGGCGTTGATCATCCTGCGGCCCGGTGCCCAGGTCTCGACCACGGCGGCCGGGCACGCCTCGCCGGCGACGACCAGGGTGATGCCAGTCGGCAGACCGTCCCGGGGCATCACGGTCAGGGCGGTCGGCGGCAGCGTGAGGTGGGTGATGCCGTACTCGGCGCAGGTGGCGGTCAGCGGCTCGCCCGGCAGCAGCCGGTCGCTGTGGGCCAGGACCAGGGTCGCGCCGGCGAGCAGCGTAGTGCACACCTCGGACACGGTGGCGTCGAAGCTGGTGGAGGCGAACTGCAGCACCCGGCTGCCCGCCTCCACCGCGAAGCGCTCGATCTGCGCCACCGCCAGGTTGGGCAGGCCGCGGTGGGTGGCGACGACGCCCTTGGGCCGGCCGGTCGACCCCGACGTGTAGATGACGTAGGCGGGGTGGGACGGCAACAGCGGAGCGGAGCGCTCCGCGTCCGTGAGGGGCAGATCGGAGAGGTCGATGAGGGACTTGCGGGTGAGCGGGTCGTCCAGGACGATCCGCGGCACGGTCACGTCCGGGACGGCGCTCTCCAGCCCATGTGCGGTGAGCAGCACGGTGGGGGCGGCGTCGCCGACCATGAACGCGAGCCGGTCGGCGGGGTAGTCCGGGTCCAGTGGCAAATAGGCCGCACCGGCCTTCAGTACGGCGAGCATGGCGACGACCAGTCGCGGTGAGCGCGGCAGCGCCAGCGCCACCACCCGCTCGGGTCCCACCCCGTCGGCCACCAGCAGCCGGGCGAGGCGGTTCGCCTCGGCGTCCAGCTCGCCGTAGGTCAGGGACTCGTCCTCGTACATCACCGCGAGGGCCTGCGGGTCCTGGGCGACCTGGGCCTCGAACAGCTCGGGCAGCGTCGCCTCGGGGACGTCGAGCGCCGTTCCGCGCGAGGAGGTCAGGACGTCCTGCAGGTCCTCGTCCGTCAGCAGGGCGATGGTGCCGATGGACCGGTCGGCATCGGTGACGAAGGCCTCGACCACGCGCAGCAGCCGCGCGTGGTGGGCACTCAGCTCGTCCGCCCCGTACAGGTCCGCGTTGGCCTCGAGCTCGATGCGGATGCCGGCGCCGTCGGAGCGGTCGTACACCATGACGGAGAGGTCTTCGACGGGGCCGGACGACAGGGTCCGGGCGGCGGCGGGCCGGCCGGCGAAGCGCAGGTCGTAGTCGAAGGACATGATGTTGACCTGCGGGCCCATCAGGTCGTTGACGCCGCCGGACAGACCGAGGTCGCGGACCAGGTCCTCGACCCGGTAGCGCTGGTGTCGCAGCACGTGGCCGACCTCTTCGGCCGCCTGCCGCGCCAGTTCGAGGACGGTCGTCCGCGGATGTACCCCCAAGCGCAGCGGCAGCGAGTTGACCGCCATTCCGGGGACCGAGCGCAGGGCGGCATCGGTACGGGTGGACAGCGGCAGGCCCAGCACGACCTCGTGGGCCCCGGTCATGCGGTGCAGGTAGGCGGCGGTGGCGGCGATCAGGACGGCGGACATGCGTACGCCGCTTTCGCGGGCCGCGTCCCGCAGCCGGACCTCCGTGTCGGCGGGCAGGACGGCGGAATGGACCAGCCGTGCCGTCGGGGGCAGGCTCGGTCGGTCGGCGAGGCGCACCGGTTCGGGCAGGTCCGCCAGCCGGTCCGTCCAGTAGGTCCGGTCCTGCGCGTACTGCGGGGAGGACCGGTAGGCGGCGTCCCGGTCCAGAATCAGGCTCAGCGCCCCGAAGGGGCTCTCGGCGGCGGGTTCCGCGTCGGCGAGGGAGGTGTACAGGGCGGCCACTCTGCGCGCGAAGAGGGCCCAGGTGAAGGCGTCGACCACGATGTGGTGGTAGCCCTGGTACCAGAGGAACCGCTGCGGTCCCAGTTGCAGGAGGGCGAAGGAGAACAGGGGGTCGGACGCCGGATCCATCGGGCGGTCCGTCTCGGTCCGCATCCACGCCTCGGCAGCGGCCCGCGGGTCCGTTTCCCGGCTGAGGTCGAGGACCGGGAAGTCCCAGTCGGTCCGTGGGCTGGTGACCTGCCACGGCACCCCCGCGTCCTCGTAGAACCGTGCGTGCAGGGCCTCGGCCTCGCCGACGGCGCGGCGCAGGGCCGTCTCGAACAGGGCGGGGTCGATGTCACCGCTGATCTCGAGGTACTCGGCGATCCGGTAGCGGCGGCTCTCCGGGTCCACCTGTTGGGCCAACCACACCTCGTGTTGGGCTGCCGACAAGGGCATGCGGGCAGCGTGCGGTGCGGTCGGAGTCATGGGCGGTCCTTCCGGGAGAACGGGCGCGGCCGGACGTGGCGGTGGCGCGCGTCGGAGTGCGGTCGTCCGGGGCGCCGGACGGTACGTTGCGGGTGGGGAGCGTGTTCTTTCGCGGCGTGTGCTGCTCCAGGTGGGTCCTTGGCGTCGGTTGCCTCCAAGTGCGGGGCGGCCGAGGGCTTTCCGCAGGCTAAGAGGGCCGCCCTAGGGGGCAGATACCCCTACCCCGCCCTTATTCCTGGGCCGCTGCCCCGCCGTCGGTCACGCGCCGGACGGGCCTGCGGTCCGGTTCCCGGTGGGCGGGGAAGCGGTCGCCGACGAGACGAACGGGCTGCAGGCGGTCGCCGGGCGAGGTAGCCGCGCACGGGGACCGCGTCTCGGGGGCGATGGCGGACAGGAGCGTGGCGCGCCGGTCAACGCAGGATGACGCAACCGTGACACACGCCCTGAACTGAGACTTTGAGATCCTTGGCAACCGTGGCGCCGGATTGACGGCCGGTGGCGCCGTGTGTTCGTCATCCTGGGGACATGGACCTCGTGCCCTACGTGGCCAGTCTTCGGAACGAGCTCGCAGACGCCGGCGAAGGGGGCGGCGTCGGCGACGTCCAGGGTGTCGCTGAAGTGGATCGGCCGGCGGAGCGGGGCCGAACTCCGGGGCCACTTATGCCAGTGAGGCGCGGGGAGTGCCCCGCCCTGGAGGGTGTCGACGTTGAATACGTCCGTGCGCACAGAGGCGTAGAGACTGAGCCAGCTCCACACGAAGCAGCCTCACCGAACGGAGGCGGGGCCCTTTCCCTTTGCACGTCCGGGCACAGCGTCCGACCCGGGCGTGGGGTGGTAGACGGTGAGCGAACCCCAGTGCGGACCGAGCCGTCAGGACCGGTCCGCACTGGTCCGCACTGGTCCGCACTGGGGTGAGCCGAGTTGGGCTGGCAGGCTGGCTGCACGGATTCCGTCCGAACGCGCCGCGCTTACGCCGAACGCAGGGTGTGTGGCGCAGTTCGCGCGCCGGGGAGCGGCCGGGATGCCACGCGGGAGGCTCGCTCGGCGGGCGCCGCTGCACGGAAATGTCGAGCGTTCCCCGGGGTGTTGCCGAGCCCGGGGATGGCCCCCGGCGGCTGTGGTGCCCTGAGGGCGTGGCGCCGCTGTGTCAACGAGCCGAACGCCGCCATCTCATGCCGGGGTCGCGTAACAGGTCAGTACCACCGCTGGTTTGCGCCGGAGGTGCCGCTCCACTGGCGTACGGCAGCACCATTCGCGGTGCTCCAGTCGATGACTTCGAGGGACTTGCCACTGTGCGAGACGACCATTTGAACGTAGCCGCCCGGCTGCAGCATCCAGTTCCACTTCTGGTTGTTGCCGCCGGAGCAGTCCCACTGCCGAGCGGGCGCACCGTCAGCCATGCTCCAGTCGGCGATCTCCAGGCACTTGCCGCTGTGACGGTTCACCATGGTGAGGGTCTCGGAGTTCCAGGTCCACTTCTGGTTGTTGCCGCCGGAGCAGTCCCACTGGCGTACGGGGGCACCGTTGGCGGTGCTCCAATCGGCGACCTCGAGGCACTTGCCGCTGTTGGCGTTGCGGAAGTCGTCGAAGACGGTGCCGGCGGAGGCCGGTGTGGGTACGACAGCAAGTGTGAGCGCAGTGACGAGAGTGCCGCCGAGGCCAATGAAACGCTTGAGTGTGGACATTGAGTTCCCCCTTGATAGGCCGAGCCAATACAGCAGTTGATCATACTGATACGGCAATTGACCCTAGTCTCCCCTTCCCCCGCCCGGCACCGAACGCGCCATCCTCCGCGGTGACTTCCTCGACCTCGTCGAAAGCGACGACGGTCTGCTGCACGCCGTCATCGGCGACGTCAGCGGACACGGACGAAGGCACCCACGAACTGCGCGCCGCACACGTCATCGCCCTGGGCATCACCCCAGGACTGGAGAACTGACAGGCGACGACCCTCCCGCTCCCTCCGTCCTGTGCCCCGACCCTCCACACCGAAGGACACAACGGCACCACCGCCGGCCGCCTGGAAATCGAAGCACTGCTCGCACTCGCCGATCGCCTCATCAGGGAGACACAGACCCTGAACGCCGGCCGCCACACCGACCACGTCGCCGTCCTCCGCCTCGACCGGGACAACCGCCAGAGGCACGCCTCGGCATCTGCCGCTTCGTGCCGTCCGGGCGGGTCACCGGCCGCCCGGATCGGCGGCCGCCCGGGCCGTTCACCGCGCCAGCAGGTTCTCCAGGACCGCGTCGAGATCGACGACTTCGGCCCCCGCCGGGGTGACCGCGTACGTCCGTTCCAGAAAGCAGGCAAGGGCCTCGGCACTCACGCAGAGCACCGCGCTCCGGCGACCGGCTGCCGCTCGGTCGCGCAGATCCATGCGCACCTCGCCGGTGGTTCCGTTCCACTGCGGACGGAAGCCGACGTCTCCCTCGCCTACTCGGCGTTGCATGCCGTCGGCCATCATCTGGCGGTCGAAGTGCCAACCTTCCACAGCGGTCCTCCGGTCGAAGAACTCCGCTCTCACCGCATACGGATCCACGGGGCTGTAGAAGAAGTGCGCACGCAGCGGCATGCGGCCGCCGTCGTCCGTCAGAAGGTGAACGTAGGTGAGGGCGGACACGGTTGGCATGGCGAGGACCTCCTGGATCGCGGGCGGCTGCCCGCGGATGCCCAGGCACGGCGGAGCCCACACTGCTCCATCCGGTGGAAGGTGGGACGGCCCGGTCTCCGGAGGTGGCGATCCTCCGGTTCGGCGTGTGTGCCGGGACGGGTCAGCGCAGCAGCGCGCCCCGCAGGGTGATGCCGTGCCGCGTGCGCAGCCGCCGCAGCTCCCACATCGCCACGGCGGTGACGGACAGGGGTGCACCGAGGATGAAAGCCAGCCGGACGGCGAACGGCACTCCGTCGTAGGCACCCCGGATCACGTCGAAGAGGGCCACTTCCCATACGAGGAGCGACGCGAGCAGGGGCGGGACCGTCTCATGCAGGTCGGCCGTTCGGAAGACGTGGACCAGTGACTGACCGATGCCGTACAGGGCGAAGGGCGCGAGCCACAACAGGAAGGCGCCCAGGGCGAACAGCAGAGCCACCCGCGCCCCGGAGGACGTCCAGTCCGTCTCTTCGTTCACGTAGCCGAGCCCGGTGACCAGCCGCGGGACAGCGAGCGTGACGACCAGCGCGAGCAGCGCCCCGGCGGGCTTGGCCGCCCGCCGCAGGAACACGCGCCGCTGCGGCGGGCGGGCCGCCGCGACGAACACGGCGACGGCGACCGGGAAAGTCACCGCCAGCACGATGAGCGTGGTGCGGATCTGGGCGAAGCGGTCGTCCACGACGGCGTCGGCGTCCGGCGCCACCTTGTAGGAGAGCAGCATCCAAGTGAGGGCGGCCAGTCCGATGACCGTGCGCAGGACCTGGACCCTCCTCACCAGCGGGTCGTGCACACGGTCCGGCCGGGACGGCGTGAACACCGCGCGTCCCACGGCGATCGGATTGAACAGCCGCCCGAAGGTCAACCGTCGCCCCGGAGCCGGAGCCGCACCGGCCGGGGGCCGCCCCGAAAAGACGGGCGGCTGCCCATCTCCGTACGCATTCCACGGCGTTCGGCCGCCGCTGCCCTCTGCACTCATCTCCGCCCTTCGTGTCACCGTGCCGGATCACGAGTGAGGATAGGCGGATCCCGACCCGCAGGACAGCGCCCGGCGCCGCGCACCGACCGTTCCTCTTGCCCCGGCGGCTCGTTGGACTGGCAGGCCCTCGCGGCGCGGAGTCCTGCGCGACCTGGCTACCGAAACCGTCCGGTCGCTCTTCGAGCCGTCGAGCGAATGATCATCCGGTACGTGCGGCAACGCAGCACCCGTGCAACGCCCATGAACCGACCGTGACCGGCCGGGCAGGAGCCGGGCCACCTATTGCCGGCCGGTGCGGCGTGTTCGGTAGCCGGACGGAAATCAGGTGCGCGCGGCCCCCGGGGTTGCGAAGCTGCCCGAATGAACCGCGAACAGATCTCCGGGATCGCCCACGCCGGCCACCCCATCAAGGCCCCGCTCGACGACGACTCGGTACGCCGACTGCTCGACCACGGCGCCCCGCGCGGCGACGAGCGGGTGCTCGACCTCGGCTGCGGCAGCGCGGAATGGCTGCTGCGCGCCCTGGCCGCGCACCCGAGCCTGCATGCCGAGGGCGTGGACGTCTCCGAGCAGGCCCTGGAGCTGGCCGGCCGGTCGGCGGACCGGCTCGGCGTCCGCGCGCGCCTCGTCCTGCACCAGCAGGAGGCCGCCGACTTCGTCCCCGCGCAGTCCTTCGACCTGGTGCTCAGCGTCGGTGCCACCCACGCCTTCGGCGGTCTGCTGCCGACCCTTGCGGCGGCCCGCAAGCACCTGGCTCCCGGCGGCCGCGTGCTGATCGGTGACGGCTTCTGGGACCGCACGCCCTCCCCGGAGGCGTTCGAACTCTTCGGCGAGCTCGACGACCTCGCGACCACCGTGGACCGCGTCGTCGCCGACGGCTGGACTCCGGTCCACGGCCACGTCAGCTCCCGCCGTGAGCTGGACGACTACGAGTGGGCCTGCTGGGGCTCGCTCGCCTCGTGGGCGCTCGACCGGCCCGGCGATCCGGACGCGGCCGAGGCGCTCGCGACGGCCACCGCCCGGCGCACGGAATGGCTGCACTCCTACCGGGACAGCTTCGGCTTCCTCACCCTCGTGCTGCGGCCGACCTCGGGCTGACCCGGGCGTCCCGGGCGCAGCAGCGGGCGGCGGGCGCCCGCGGGGGTCAGCGCTTACGCGGCGGCCACCATCCGGTCCGCCGCCGCGAGCCGCGCGGCCCGCGCCCGCGCCCGGGCAGCAGGGACGGCGCGAGCGCGAACACCACGGTGATGTGCGCGCCGCCCCGCGGTCCGTGCCCGATGCGCATCGAGCCGCCGGTGACGGCCGCGGCCCTGCGGGCGATGTCGAGGCCCAGCCCCGAGGAACCGGTGCTGCTCCCCCGCGACAGCGCCCGGTCCGGTTCCGGAATGCCCGGCCCGGAGTCCTCCACGATCAGCTCCACGGCCTGCGCGGTACGGACCACACGGACGCCGAACGCGGTACCGGGCGGGGTGTGGCTGAAGACGTTGCCGATCAGCGCGTCCACCACCGCGGCGATGTCGTCGTCGCTGAGGCCGACGCCGGTGGGTTCCTGGGTGATCTCCAGGGCGCAGGGCCGGTCCTGCTGTTCGGCGAGGACCGCCCAGAAGGCCGTCCGGCGCCGGACGATGTCGGCGATCTCGGAGCGGCAGCCGTCGGACGGCTCCGGCCCGGCCGCCTGCTGCGGCGCACTCGGTTCCACGCTGCGCAGGCCGTGGCCCATGGGCCCCACGGCGAGCGGTGTCCGGGCCGCCGCGATGATGGCCTGGAGTTCCGTCTCCAGCGCGTGCACCGCCGCCTCCACCCTGGCCGACTCCGGTGTCCCGGCCATCCGCTCCGACGCCAGGTGCAGGGCGGTCAGCGGGGTGCGCAGCCGATGGGACAGGTCGGCCACCAGTTCGCGCTCGATGGCGAGGAGTTCCGTCATCCGGTGGGCCATGGCGTTGAAGGCGACGCCGGCGTCGCGCAGTTCCTTGGGGCCCATGGGTTCCACCCGGGTGTCCAGATTGCCCTGCCCCAGGGTGTGCGAGGCCTGGGCGAGCTTCTTGGAGGACCGGACGACCTTCGCGCCGAGCCGGTCGGCGACCAGTACGGAGCCTCCGACGAGACCGACCGCGAGCAGCAGCATGACAGCCCAGGAGGCGCGAACCCCGCGGGTCAGTTCCTCGTCGGGGACGAAGTTCTCGATGACGGCGACCCGGTCGCCGGGGAGCACCACGGGTTGCAGGCAGATCCATCCGCCGGGGGTCTTCTGGGAGATGGACTCGCGTCCCTGCTGGGCCCGTTCGAGCAGCTTCGCGGGGGCCTGGGTGTCGCCGAGGGTCTGGGCGTCCGGCAGATGGACGACCAGGTGATCGGACTCGTCCAGGCCGGCGGCGGATTCCCGCAGCGCGGACGGATCCGTGGTGAGCGTGAGGACGGGGGCCAGGGCTGCGGCGCGCTGTTCGGCCGCGGTGACGCTCTGCTCCTTGACCAGCGACATCACCAGGGCCCCGAGGGGTATGAGGAAGGAGAGGGCGACCATGGAGGTCACGGCGAGCGCCACTCCGGCCAGTGAGCGTCTCACCGGGGGGCCACCAGCTTGATGCCGACGCCGCGCACGGTCAGCAGGTAGCGCGGGGCGGCCGCGCGTTCGCCGAGCTTGCGGCGCAATGAGGACAGGTGCACGTCGACGGTCTGGTCGTCCACGTACGGCTCGCGCCAGACCTCGGTCAGCAGGCGGCGTTTGGAGACGACCTGGCCCGTGTGGTGGGCGAGGAAGGCCAGGAGGTCGAACTCCCGCCGGGTGAGGTGGAGCTCCCGGCCTGCCAGGTACGCGGTGCGCGCGCCGGGGTCCACCGCGAGCTCGCCGACCGTGGTGGCGCGCAGCGGTTCGGCGGTGGGCGCCGGCCGCGCCCCGGGCCCGGCATGGGCGGCGCCGGGGGGCGGCACATGGCTGGTGCGGCGCAGGACGGCGGAGAGGCGTGCGATGAGCTGTCCCCCGGAGAAGGGTTTGACCAGGTAGTCGTCGGCGCCCGCGTTGAGGAGCTTGATGATTTCGGTCTCGTCGTCGCGGGCGGTGGCCACGAGTACGGGAACGGAGGATATGCCCCGGATCATGCGCAGTGCGTCTCCCCCGTCCAGATCGGGCAGCCCCAGGTCGAGGACCACGGCGTCGACGGGTGTCTGGGTGACCTCGCGCAGGGCGCCGAAGCCGTCGCCCACGCTGCGTACGGCATACCCGTGCTCCGCCAGGACCTCGATGAGTGACTGGCGGATGCTGGGGTCGTCTTCCACGACGAGGACGCTGGGCATGGGCACACCTTAGGGGTTCGGTCCCGGCACCCTTCTAGTCCCGTACTTCGCGGGTCGTTGATTCGTATGGTGTGACCGGTCCGGGAGTGTCCCGGACCGGTGGTGTGACGTTGGTCCGGGTGTGTCGATGACTTCCCGGTCCCCGCGGCCACGGTCCCAGCGCCAGCGCCTTGAGTGCGTGGTGACGTCCGTGGTGGAGAAGCGTCTGGGCGCTCTGCCTGTCGCTGCCGAGTTTCTGCGCCGGCTGGACGTGGCCGGGATCGTCGATGAGGTGTGTCCGGGCGGCGCGAGCGCGCATCTGACGCACGGGCAGGTCATCGAGGCGCTGGTGGCCAACCGGCTGACCTCGCCCGCACCACTGGTGAGGGTCGGGGACTGGGCCCGCACCTGGGCGGTGGAGGAAGTCTTCGGCATCACGCCGGACCTGCTCAACGACGATCGTCTGGCCCGCGCGCTGGACGCGATCGCCCCGAGGCTGGAGGTCATCGCGGGCACGGTCGGTGCCCGGGCGATCACCGAGTTCGGGATCGACGTCTCCCGGCTGCACTGGGACATGACCAGCATGTCCGTCCACGGCGCCTTCCCCGCCGGGGGCCAGGACGAGCGGTATCCGCTCATCGGCTGCAACGGGCATCCCAAGGACCGGCGCCTGGATCTGAAACAGGTCCAGGCCGGGATCGCGGTGTCCGCCGACGGCGGTATCCCCGTGCACTCCCGGGTCTTCAGCGGCGCCGCGGCCGAGGTCGGCCAGGTCGTCGGGGCGATGAACGACCTCAAAGCGATGGCCGGCACCCACGAGTTCTTGATGGTCGCCGACTCCAAGCTGGTGTCCTACTCCAACATCACCGCCCTCCTTCAGGCCGGGGTGGAGTTCATCGCGCCCGTCCCGGCCGCACAGATCAAGGACGACGTCTACGCGGCCCTGGACCCTGAGCGGGCCGAGCCCGTCGACTGGGTGCCCGAGCGGGACGAGAGGAAACCGGAGGCGGAACGGGAGACATACCGGGTTCTGGAGGACCTTCACACGTTGACCGGCCGCCGCAGGAGCGACCCGTCGCTGACCGTGCGCCGGATCCTGGTCCACTCCACCGCCGTTGCGGCCGGCCAGCAGGCGGCCCGGGCCAAACGACTGGCCAAGGCCGCCGAAGACCTCGACAAGCTCACCGCCGCAGCGGGCGGACGCCACTACAAGACCCGGGAGAAGATCGTCGCCCGGATCGGCGTCGTCACGGCCAAACGCCGCGTCGCCTCGTGCCTGCGCTGGCAGATCACCGAGGACGAGCACGGCATCCCCGGCCTGGCCTGGCACTTCGACCAGGGCGTGCTGAAGGCCGAAGCGGCCGCCGACGGCTGGTACGCGCTCATCACCAGCGTCCCGGCCCAGAAGGCCGGACCGGCCCAGGTGCTGATCCATTACAAGGGCCAGGGTGCGGTCGAACGGCGTTACCACGACTTCAAGGGCCCCCTCGCGGTCGCACCGGTCTTCGTGCAGCACAACCGGCGCGTCGCCGCGCTGATCCAGGTCATCTGCCTGGCCCTGCTGGTCTTCTGCCTGATCGAGCGGCAGGTCAGACGCGCTCTGGGCCCCGACGAGACCATGGCCGGCCTCTATCCCGACAACCGCCGGGTCCGCCCCACCGGCCGGATGATCCTCCACCACCTCGGCGAACTCACCCTGCGGATCGGCAACGTCACCGACCCGCCAACCGTCCAGATCAACCGCGGCGTCCAACTCCACCTCCTCGACCTACTGGACACCGACATCACACAAACCCGCTGGCCACAGACCTGAAACGGTCACCCGCGAAGTACGGGTCTAGTGGGCGGCGAAGGTCGGGCCGTCGTCGGTGATCCGCAGGTGTACGGGGCGGTCGGCGACCGGAATGGTGCAGCCCTGCTCCGTGCTGCAGCTCGCGTAACCGAGCAGGACCGTCGCGTCCCCGTTGCCGTCGGCGCGGATGGGCAGGGTGGTGGTGACGGGGCCGTCGGGGTAGACGGGGACCGGGGCGTCGACGCCGGGCACGCTGATGGTGCGTACGTCGGCGGCGGCCGTCAGCTTCCCGTCGGCCTTGAGGGCGCCGGTGACGGCCACCGCGGTCGGTCGGCCCACGCCTTCTATCCCGGTGAGGGGCAGTTCGGTGCTGTAGAGGTGGAAGCCCTTCTCCTCGGGGGTGAAGACCGCGGTCAGGGTGCCGTTCGGGGCGTGCCAGTCGGTCACGGAGAGCGTGACGGTGACCCCGTTCTCGCTGAAGTTGCTCGTGGGCGGCGGCGCGGCGGCGGAGCCCTCGGCGGACTGCTCGCCGCATGCCGTGAGCGCGGCCAGGCAGAGGAGGGCGACCGCCGTCCGGGCCTTCCGGGAATGCTTCGTACGCGGGGAGAGGTTCATCTGCGTCTCTGTGTCTCTTGTGTCGGGGAGAAGGGGAGAGGAGAAGGGAGAGGGGAGAGGAGGTCAGGCGATTTCCCGGGCTTCGGGGCCCGGCCCGTTCACACGGCGGTGGTGAAGTCCGCGCTCCACAACTGCAGCCGGTACACCAGGTCGTTCCACACGCCGGTGGCCAGCAGAACGCCGACGAGCACGAGCATGCCGCCGCCGATCCGCAGGACCCACGCGTAGTGCCGTTTGACCAGGCCGAAGGCGCCCAGGGCCCGCCGGAACGCCAGTGCGGCCAGGACGAAGGGCAGTCCCAGGCCCAGACAGTACGCGGCCATCAGCAGGGCTCCACGGGCCGCGCTGGCCTCGCTCCAGGCCAGGGCCTGTACGGCGGCAAGCGTCGGACCGATGCACGGGGTCCAGCCGACCGCGAACACCGCGCCCAGCAGGGGGGCTCCGGCCAGTCCGAGCACGGGACGCCGGTGGCTGCGGAACTCCCGTTGGGTGAAGCCCGGCAGGAAGCCCATGAAGGACAGCCCCATCAGCACGGTGAAGACACCGAGCACCCGGGTGACCACCTCCTGGTGGGCCAGCAGGGTGCGGCCGAAGTAGCCGAACAGGGCCCCGCCGGAGACGAGGACCGCCGTGAAGCCGAGGACGAACAGCAGCGCGCCGGCCGCCATCCGGCTGCGGCGCCCACCGCTCGCCTCCGCCAGGTCGGAGACCGACAGGCTGGTCACGTAGCTGAGGTAGCCCGGAACGAGGGGCAGTACGCACGGTGAGAGGAAGGAGACGAGCCCCGCCAGGAACGCCACCGGGGCGGCGATGGCCAGGGCCCCGTGAAGGAGAGCCGGGGTGTCGGCGGCGAGCGCCGCGCCCGCCGTCACGGCGCCTCCTCCATCACGTGGGTGAGCAGGGGCCCCAGTTCGTCCTCGGTGACCGCGCCGCCGATGCTGACGGCGATGCGTCCCTGTCGGTCGATCACGAGGGTCGAGGGGACGGCCTGCGGGTTGAGCAGCGCGGGAGGGAAGCGGAGCAGGAGCGCACCGGTGGGGTCGTGGAGGCTGGGGAAACCGAGGCCGTGCGCGCGGACGAAGGCGCGCGCCGCCGCGCGGTCCGGGTCGCGGGTGTTGATCCCGAGGAACCGGACCCCGGCGTCCCGGGTCTGCCGGTCGAGGCGGTCCAGGTCGTCGGCCTCCGCCCGGCAGGGAGCGCACCAGGACCCCCAGATGTTGAGGACGACGACATGCCCCCGCAGGCCGGCCGTTCCGAGCGGCTTCCCGTTCAGGTCGTCGCCGGACAGTTCGGGCGCGGCCGGCCGGGCGGCGGGGTCGATGACCGTGGCCTCGGCCGCGGACCGGACCGCGGTCACCGGCCCGGCCGCCGCCTCGGCCCGGCTGCCGTCGGCGGCGACCGTGCCCAGGGCGGCGAAGACGCAGCCGGCCGCCGCCACGGCGAGGCCGGCTCCGGCCAGGGCCGCCGTACGCACCCCGACCCGGCGCGGGCCCCGGACTCTCACGAGGCCCACTTGCGCAGGAAGGCGTTGATCCCCTCCGCGGTCAGGGCGGGGTTGCCGGTGGCGTGGGTGTCGGTGCGCACCTTGCCGGACGAGTCGACGACGATCAGGACGGGCATCTTGTAGCTGCCGCCCGAGGGGCTGTACTTGCGCAGGAGCGCGGAGTTGGCGGAACTGTTGCCGCCGATGTCGATCTTGACGAGGTGGTACGAGGCTCCGAGGATCGCTGCCGTCTGCGACTGGGCGAACACCTTGTCTGCGGCCTTGCAGTTGCCGCACCAGTTGGCCCCGAAGTCGAGCAGCACCATCCGGCCGTCGGCCTTGGCCGCGCTCAGCGCCGCGTCGATCAGCTTCTGCGCGTCGGCCGAACTGTCGTAGCCGGGGCCGGGGATCCGGGCCGGCGCGGGTGCGGCGGACGTACGGGCGGGCTTGGGAGCGGCCGAACTGCTGCGGGCCCGGGAGGGGGTCGGCGAGGAGCTGGGCGCCGTACTGGCGGACGCCGACGGCGAGGCCGGGGCGCTCGGGGAGCCTTCGGTGGATGCGGCGGTGGACGGCGTGGCCGACTCGGAGGCCTGCGCGGACTGTCCGGCCGAGGCCGGCGAGGCGGAACCGACGGTCTGGGTGGACGACGCCCCGCAGGCGGCGCACAGACCCGCCGCGACCACGGCCGCGGTGACGAGCGGCAGCCGCGCCTTCAGGAACGCGGCGGAGCGGGGCTGAGCGTGGCGGCCGGTACGGACGGGTCGGAGCATGCGAGAAGTCATGGCGAAGGCACCCCAAGGCACGGTGAGAGCTACGGGAAGGGCGGCAGGCCCCCCGATTCGGTGAAGCCGGCGGTCCAGCGGTTCGCCGGGGCGCACTGCCCGGGCGCCGAAGGCCGCTCGGCTGAGGTGAGCATAGGACCGTGCCGGGCCGTCCGAACCGGCTCGGCGCGATCTTGAGGTTCCCCTAAGGAAGAGCTCACCTTCCGCTTCGCCGGGACCCGTCCGATGAGCGCATACAGGGAGGCAAATCCCCTGAAGGGGCCGGGGAGGTACCGAGTGGTGCGGACCGGGCGAAGCGGGCACGCCGCTTCGCCCGGCCTGTCAGAACGAGGACTCCCGCACGCTCGCCTTGGCCACCGGGTCGATCGTCGCGGTGATCACCGATCGGTGGTTCGCGCCGCTGAACGTGACCGTCAGGGTGTCGTCGTCGGTCTGTGACGTGGTGGCCTTGAAGCCGCGGCTGGGGACGGCGGAGATCAGGCACACGCCGCGGCTGCCGTACCGCACCGTGGCCTTGCCGCCCTGCGAGGGGACGGTGTGCAGGCCGGGTCCGCCGTCCTCGCAGTCGACATCGGGTTTGGGTGCGGTGGTCCGGGCGGCTCCCGAGGGCTTCGCGGACGGGGAGGGGGAAGCCGAGGGGGTCGGCCGGTCGGTCGCGCTCGGCGAGGCGCTCGGGGACGCGGAGGCGGACGGGGACGGCGTCCCCGGCGAGGGGTCCTGCACCGCCGGCCACGCCGGCGGGGAGTCGAAGACCAGGGGGGCGGACCGGGCCACCGGGGGCGTATGGCTGGTGGAGCCGACCACGAACTGGACCGTGGCGAGCACGGCGGTCACGCTGGTGGCCGTGCACGACAGCCATATGAACAGGTAGCGCGGAAATCGAGGCACGGCCCCATAGTGTCCGACGGGCCGGGCCGGGCGTCACCTCCTCCCCCGCAGGGTCGCGCCTCGGGGGTGCCACGGGCACCCACACGGGCACAAACACGGACGTCCTCCTGACCCGGGTACGGGTCGGAGGACGTGCGCGGCAGGGCGCGGGCGCACCCGCGCGGGCTCACCCGAGCGGTCGGCGCCGGGCGGGAGGCGCCGGTGTTCGGGGCCGGTGCCGGGTGCCGGGTGCCGGGCGTTCGGCAGGCCGCCTACCTCGGCGCCCCGAAGTTCTGCGTCCACCACGGGCCGCCGTCGCCCTTGTGGACGCCTATGCCGATCTCCCGGAAGTCGCAGTTGAGGATGTTGGCGCGGTGACCGGAGCTGTTCATCCACGCCTTCATCACCGCGTCGGCGTCCGACTGCCCGCGGGCTATGTTCTCGCCGAGGCGGGACCACGCGTATCCGGCCGCCTCCACGCGGGTGGTCATGGTGGACCCGTCGGGTCCGGTGTGGGACATGACGCCGCTGCGGGCCATGGTGTCGCTGTACCCGCGCGCCGCGGCGTTCAGCTTGGCGTTCATGGTCACGGGGCCGCAGCCGGCCGCGGACCGCTCCTTGTTGACCAGGGCGAGGACCGCGGACTCCGAGTCGCCGGAGGAGCTGCCGGAGCCACCGGACGAGCCGCCGGTGGACCCGCCGGACGAGCCCGAACCGCCGCCGGTGGAGCCTCCGGACGTACGCGGGGGCTTGCTCGCCGGGGTCGACTTGGCCGGGGCGCCCCCCTCTGCCGCGCTCTTCTCGGGAGCGGCGGACTGCGTGGCGTCGGCGGCGGGCGTCTCGGGCGGCAGGGAGCCCGTCGCGGCCGCGGCGTCGGCGGTGATCTCGGCACTCGGAGCGGTGGGGTCGGCCGTCCCGGCCGTGCCCCCGGGAGCCGGCGTCCCGGACTTCGACCCGGTGGCGCCGTCGGCCCGCTGGTCCACCTGGGCGGCACCGTCGGAGTCGGCCACGGCGACGCCGACCGCCACGGCCGCGGCGGCCGCGGTGAGGGACAGCACGATGCGCGTGCGCACCGTCTTCTTCCGCCGCGCCTCGACGCGGGACGGCGTTCCGGGAGTTCGGCTGCTCATGCCTGGTAGCACCTCACAGAGGGAAGGGGGGTGGGGTGTGACCGAGCCTAGGGCGATGATCAGTAAAAACAGCCCGTCGAAGGGGTACTTCAGGTTCCCTTAAGGAAGCCCGCAGGGTCGGCGCAGGGACGATACGGGCCATACCGCACCAACGCGCTTCCGCACGTCCGTCAGGGCGGGCGGCCGGTTGCGCACCGGCGGTCGTGTGATCATGTGCCTCGACAGATCAGCACCTCATGGGGGGGACCATGCGCACCCGCACCACCACCGCCACGACCGGTCTCGTGACCGCGTTCACGGCACTGCTCGTCCTCGCCGGCTGCAGCACGCCGGGAGGGGGCCGGCCCGCGGCGGTGAGTTCCGCGCCTTCCGCTTCCGCGCCCGCACCGAACAGCGGCGCGGCCGGCTTCGAAGGACCCCGGCCTCAGGATCAGAACCTGCTGGCGTGGACCGGGGACCCCAATGACGCGGGGCACGTCACCGCCCAGTCCGCGGCGGGGGTCGGCGGCCGGGTCACCCTGGTACGGATCGTCCTGCGGGAGCAGATCACCTGGTCGAACGTCTGGCTGGGCCTGGCCGGCATCGACCCGAACGCCCAGCTCGCCAACTGCTACCTCGGGGTGTACGACGCCAAGGGCGCCCTCGTCGCGACCACCGCGGACATCTCGCCGCAGCTGATGACCGACGCGATCGCCAAGCCGTTCGCCCTCGGGAAGCCGTTCACCGCCGCTCCCGGGACGTACTTCATCGCGCTGCTGCTCAACGGGGCTTGGGCCACCAACGGTCTCACCCTGAAGTCCACGGGCGCCGGCATCTCGGTCAACGCCGGTCTGACGCCGCCGAATCTTCGGTACAGCACCCTGCTGACCGGTCAGACCTCACTGCCGGCCACCGTGAACCTCGCCGAGCAGTCCACGAGCACCATCAACACCGGCTGGGCCAGCCAGTGGTACGCGATTTCCTGATCGGGGCGGTTCCCCCGCTCACGCCCGGGTGACCGCACCCTGCACCACTGCGGCGCAGTGGGCGGTATCCGCCGCGTCGTGGCGGTACCACGCGGAGTCGACGACCCTGCCGTCGGGCAGCGTGTGCCGGGCGGGGCCGTCGTACGGGACGAAGCCCGCGGCGCTCAGGGCTCCCCGGCAGCGGCGGTTGGCCGTCTCGGTGCCGGCCCGCACCGACTTCAGGCCGAGGTGCTCGTGTCCGAACCGGGCTGTCGCCGCGACGAGTTCGGCGCCCAGACCCTGGCCGCGGAATGCCGGGGCGAGCCAGACGCCGATGGCTCCGCCGTCGAACGGGGTGAGCGAACTCATCCCGGCCACGAGGCCCGTGGCCGGGATGACGGCGAGCAGCCGCTGCTCCTCGGTCGGGCCGGGGAGCTCCACCGGGCGCATCAACTCCCGGCGCATGGCCCTGGGGAAGGCGCGCAGCCGCTCGGCGCGGTTGCGGTCGTAGATGCCGAGGAGGTGGGTGGCGGTCTCGGGGGTGACGAACGTGTCTGCGATCCACCCGAACCAGCGCTGCGCGTCGGGGTCGGCACCCGCCGCTGCGCCGATCTCCACGTCCAGGCGGTCGCGTGGGATGTACAGGACCATCCGCGCGGTCCGCATGGCGTGACGGCCGTCGCCGCACCGGACGGGCGCGGGCTGCGGGCCGCGCGATCCCCTGCGCCGGATCATCCGTGTCTCCTCACGCGGGAACTGTATGCGGCCCCCTGCGCAGCCCGCCGCCGGGGGTCAGTCCCGGATGGAGACGATCTTTCGGGTGGCCGGATCGGCCTGGACGTGGACCTCCGTCGTATCGCTGCCCCACGTCAGCGTGACCGTGGCGCCGGTCCGGCCCGTCCCGCTGCCGGTGGAGGTGACCTTCCACCGGAGCGGCACGTTCTGTGCGCGGAGCACGCCGTCTGCGTGGTTCTTCTCCTCCCACTCGCGCAGTTCCGCCCGGAGCGGCTCGGAGAGGTAGAAGGCGCGGAGCCGGTCCGCGGTCGGCCCGTCCCCGTCGTACACGGCGTCGATGTAGGACCCGTAGAAGTCGGCGATCCGGGTGAAGGCGGCCTCGGGGCTGCCGGAGACGGAGGGAGCCGGTGCGGCAGCCGGGGCGGCGGCGGCCGGTGCCTGCTGCCCCGTCGATCCGTCGGCGGAGGCGCTGGGGACGAGGGCGAGGGTGAGGGTGAGTACGGCGGCCGCCGTGAGGGTGAGGGAGGTGGTTCGCTTCGCTGAGTGCTTGGACATCGGCTGGACCTTTCCCCGTGCTGAGTGGCTGCCTTGACCGACGCGGCCCCGGCCCCGGCCGGTTCGCGGGAATGCGAGAAATGGCCGAAAAGTCACACCTCCGGCTGTATCGGCCCTGCCAGGGGCGGGGCCGCCCGCCGCTCGGCCCCCCGTACGGCGGCCCGATCGCATCACCCGTCCGGGCGGAGGGCGCTGCGGGGCGGAATGCCTCGGCCCGGGCGGGGGTTGGTGCCGGAGCGACACTGAACCCCGATGCACTAGAGAGCTCATGAAGATCGGCATCATCGGCGCGGGCAACATCGGCGGCAACCTCACCCGTCGGCTCACGGCGCTCGGGCACGCGGTCTCCGTGGCCAACTCGCGCGGCCCCGAGACCCTGACCGCTCTGGCCGAGGAGACCGGTGCCACCGCCGTCACGGTGGCGGAAGCCGCGCGCCGCGCCGAGCTCGTCGTGGTCACGATCCCCTTCAAGAGCGTGCCGGACCTGCCCGCGGGCCTCTTCGACGAGGCCGCCGAGGGCTTCGTCGTCATCGACACCAACAACTACTACCCGCGCCAGCGCGACGGGCGGATCGCCGCGGTCGAGGACGAGGGCCTCACCGAGAGCCGCTGGACCGAGCGGCAGCTCGGTCACCCCGTCATCAAGGCCTTCAACGGCACCTACGCGCAGGACATCCTCGACCGGCACCGCCCCGCGGGAGCAGCCGACCGGATGGCGCTGCCCGTCGCGGGCGACGACACGGCCGCGAAGAAGACGGTCCGCGCCCTCGTCGAGGAACTCGGCTTCGACTCGGTCGACGCGGGCGGCCTCGACGATTCCTGGCGCCAGCAGCCCGACACCCCCGTCTACGGGCTGCGGGAAGGCGCCGACGCGGTCACGAAGGCCCTCGCGGAGGCATCTCCGGTCCGGCCGGAGGCCTTCCGCGGCTGACCGTCCTTGCCTTCCGCGACGGACGCCGCCGACCGCGGGAACCGGCGGACGTGACGGACGAACGGCCCGAGCCGCGCCCCGGTGCACGGAGGCCCCGGAGCACCGGGGCGCGCTCCTTCGGCCCGGCGTCATATGCCGGTGGGTGACCTACCATGCAGGCATGAGTGATCGTGCGATGCAGGAACCGACCCTCCTCCTCCTCACCGCGCTGGCGGACGAGCCACGCCACGGGTACGCGATCGCCCGCGAGGTGGAGCTGATCTCGGGCGGACGCGTCAAGATGCGCACCGGCACCCTGTACGGGGCCCTGGAGCGGCTGCTGGGCCAGGGGCTGATCGAGGTCCACGAGGAGCAGATCGTCGACAGCCGGCTGCGCCGCACCTACAGCCTCACCGCCGAGGGCCGGCAGAGCCTGGCCGCCGAGGCGCAGCGGATCGCCGCCACCGCACGGGAAGCCGCGCGCCGCCTCGGCGTCTCCGGCGAGACGGCCTCGGCGTGAACCCTCGCCTGCTGCGCCTCTACCCGGCCGGTTTCCGCCGCGCCTTCGGCGACGAGATGGCCGAGGCCTACCGGGAGGCGACCGAGGGCGCCGGCCCGGTCACCCGGGTGCGGGAGGCCGGGGACATCGTGGCGCACGCACTGCGCCTTCGCCTGGGGATCGGGTCAGCGCACCGCGGCGGCCGCCTGTTCGCGGCGGCCGCCCCCTTCGCGCTGGCCGCGACCGGCGCGCACGCCGCCTTCCTGCTCGCCTCGACCCTCAACCTTGCCTACGTCACCGGTCGCCCCGACTTCGAGACCCCGCTCGGGTACGCGATCAACGGCTTCCACGTCCTGACCCTCATCGGTGCGGTGGTGGCGCTGAGCGGGCGTTTCGCCGTCGGCGCGCGGACCACTTTCGCCGGGGCCGCCGGGACCGCGACCTGCCTCGTCATCGCGGTGTTGCCGGGCGCCCTGGACATGCCGCTGGAGCATCTGGCCCATCTGGTGCCACCACTCGCGATCGCCGCCCTGCCGCTGCTCTGCCCTCCGGACCTGCATCCGCCCTGCCGGATCCGGACCACCACGGGGCTGCTGGCGCTGCTGCTCTGGACCCCGCTGTCCGTGGTGCTCCTCGCCCTGCTCGATGCGGGCGGGTTCGGCATGATCGTGCTGTGGCGCTTCGCCGTGACCGTGCTGGCCGCCCTGGCTCTGGCGGGCCGCCCGGCCCTGTCCGGCATCCGCACCACCGGCCGGTTCGCCCTGGCCTCGGCCCCGTTCCTGGTCCTGGGCCACTTCGCGGGGGTGGTGGGCGAGGACACGGCGCTGCCGTGCCTGGCCCTGCTCGCGGCCACGGCGCTGGCCCTGCGCCTGTGGCGTCGTAGGCGCTCGAACACGGCCGGCCACGCCTGAGCCGACGGCCGGGTCGGCTGTCGGTCGGCGGTCGGCGGTCGGCGGTCGGCGGTCGGCGGTCGGCGGTCGGCGGTCGGCCGACGGGGTCAGACCTCGGCCCCGGCAGCGGTGATACGGATCTTGGACTGGCCGTGGCCGAGCTCCTCCCAGTCGTCCATCAAGCGCGCCGAAAGCCCGTGCGCGGCGGCGAGGTCGACGAGGGTCTGGGTGCGGTAGTAGAAGTCCTCGCGCAGCACCTGGTGTTCGGTGCCGGTGGTGCGGTCGAAGGTGAAGTCGAAGTGGCCGCCGGGCGCGAGCACGCGGCCCACGTGGGCGAAGCACTCCTCGATGACGTCGATCGGCGAGTGCGAGAAGACGCTGTGGGCGTGGACGACGTCGAAGTAGCCGTCCGGGAGGAAGTCCAGCGTCAGGTTCCTGGTGATGGTCAGGTGCGGCACCTTCGCCTGGAGGCCGCGCTCGGTCAGGGTCCGCTTGGCCGCGATGAGGATGTCGGGCGAGATGTCGATGCCGTAGTAGTGGCCGGCGTCGAGGTAGTCGATGAAGCGCCAGCCGGCACGGAGGTTGCCGCATCCGATGTCCAGCATGCGCGCCCCGGGCTTCAGGCCGTGCCCGAGCAGGTAGTCGAACTGCATCTGCCCGAGGGCGAGCCAGCGTTCGTGGGTCTGGCTGCCGACCGCGGCCTCGGGGTTGCGGCGGGTGTCCGAGGCCATCACGGCCCGGTAGTAGCTGACGTGGTCGGGGTGCTTGAAGGCCAGCCACCGGTCGCGGGCGGCCCGCTTGAGGTACGGGGCGATGCGGTGGGGGCGGCTCGCGGCGTAGCGGACCTTGTGGACGAGGGATTCCCGGTTCGCGGTGAGGTTCTTCCTGGTGGCCATGAGCACTCCGTCTCGATCGCAACGTGACGTCCCGACGGCAGGCAGGAGCGACTGCCGCCGGGAAGGATCTTCAGATCACACCATACGTCGGTGACCGACATATACAAACCACTGGAGTGTTCAGGGAAGCAGAAGGCGCCACGCGGCGTACGGAGAGTTCGCGCTATGGAAGTTGTGGTGATATCGACCAGATTGCCACTGTGTGCCCCACTGGTCCACGCAACGCGCCCGAGGTGTGACCTGTCGTCAGCCGCAACCCAGCAGCCGGTTGCGGAACAGGTCGAGGACCGTGTCCAGCGCCTGCCGCGTGGGCTGCCCGGGTTCGTCGATGAGATGTTCCGTCAGGACGGAGTGCGGCGCGAGGGCACTCTGCGGGTTCGCCGCGCCGGCGTCCAGTTCCACGGCGACGAAGGCATCGCCGAGTTCGCGCCGCAGGTGCGCGAAGCGGTCGCCGGGCGAGAGCCGGTCGCCCCGGAAACGCAGCCCCAGCACCTGGAGCCCGTCGCGCTCGCAGCGGCCCCGGACGACCGCGAGGTCCTCGGGGCTGATGTCGATGGCCCCGGCGCGGCTCGCGGTGCAGGGCAGCGGCAGCGACGGTTGGGACAGCACCGGCGCGACGAGGCGCTCGTCCGTGGCCATGGCCAGCGCGAATCCGCCGGTCAGGCACATGCCGACGGCGCCGACCCCGGGGCCGCCGCAGCGCTCGTGCTCGGCGGCGGCCAGGGCGCGCAGCCACCGTACGACGCGCGAACTCCGACCGGTGGCCAGCACCGTGAACTCGCGGCTCACGCACACCTGCCACATCGACGCCGCCATGTAGCGGCCGGCGCTCGGCCACCCGACGGCGCCGGGGTTCGCGTCGCGGCCGGGTTCGCCGAAGAGTACGGGGAGCACGGCCGTGCAGCCGGTCGCCGCCACGTGCTCGGCGAACTCGATGACCTTGGGGGTGATGCCCGGGATCTCGGCCATGACGATCACGGCCGGACCCGTGCCCCGGCGCAGGATCCGGCGGGTGGCGCCGTCATGGGTGAACGTGCTCGTCTCGAACCCGCTCAGGTCGTGGTCTGCCACGCGCCCGGCTCCTTCCGGCGGCCCTCTCGGGCGACATCTTGTTACCGATAGGTAGTCCCTGCGGCGCCGCGTGGTCAAGGGGTTGCCGCCGGTTCGCCGGTGTCCCCGTTCCGCCCGGACGGCGGAGTGCGCCGGGCGGCCGGGCTGCGGCGGGGTGAGGCTGGCGTGAAGAACGCGGTGCCCGGCCGGCCGCGCGTTCCGCCGCTGCCACGCTGGGTGACATCCAGCAGATAGTCGAACACCCGCACCCGCTCCCCGGCCTGCTGAAGCAGCGCGGTGGTCGCCCGGCGTGGCCTCGTCGCCCACGCCCATGCCTCATCCAGCGATTCGGGCCGCAGACGCTCGCCACCGTGTTTCTCCAAGTAGTGCTCATGAACGGCCTCAACGGGCGTGCGGAGTAGCGACGCTGCGTGCCCCGCCCGCCTGATCTCCACAGCGGCCGTCACCAGAGCAGCGGCCCGAGGATGTCCGGGAGCGTGCGCGCTGGGGTTGGGGCTCCAGGCGTTCTGCCAGAGCCTGAGCAGTTCAGGGCCTGCCGCAAGGTACTCGGGGAGACCGTATTCGCTTCCCAGCGTGAGCGCTCTCTCTATTCGCGGGTCCCACACGCGCAGCCTGGCCCGGTCGGTCTCGGCGGCGCTGAACAGCCGGGGAAGGTAGATACGGTGAGCTTGGTGGAGCAGGTCCGCTGCCTGTTTCGGGGCGCCGCGCGCGTCGTCCTCGCCGGTCAGCAGGGCTTCCTCAGCCGTCCGCAGGGTGGCCAGGACGACCCGGTGATGACCGTCGTTGTTCAGTCGTCGCCCGATGTCCTCGCGCCGCAGCCCGCCGCCCCGCCCGCATCGCCTCCCACGCCGATCGGGACTTCCCCGCTCTCGAATCACCCACCAGCAGTATGACTCTGAACACCGCCACCGAACAGCTGATCTGCCTGCTGTCCCAGCACCCCGTCGACTGGAGCCCGCCTCGATTTCGCCGTACCCAGCACACCGCCACCCGCCTGGCACAGTGGCGCATCTGGTACGAGCAGGACCACCCATCCCTGCAAACCATCGCCGACCAGGAAAGGACCAGCTTCGCCACCGTCCGACTCGTGCTCCTCAAGAACGGCATCCGACTACGCCCCGCCGGGTCCTACCCAGGCCGCCAAGGAGAAGGTGGCCTACGACAGCGACCACAGTGGTGACCTGGGACATGAACCGCGAGTTCCTGCACCCGTCATCATGGGCTGGTGACGACATGGATGCGGTGCTGGTGGGACGAGGAAGACGTCTGGTTCTACTTCGAGGTCGACGCCGACGGCTGGGTGACCCGGCAGATCGAGCTCCAGGGCCCTGCTCTGACTCCGATCGCAGCCGCCTCCCTCGCCGAATGGCAGCAGGCCTCCGACACAAACCGGCTCGACGAGTACGACAACAGATTCGGCATCACAGCAGAACTGCCCGTCTCCGAGTGGGAAGGTCACCATCCGGAGCAGCTGACTTCCGACGAATTCGAGGAGGTCTGGGACTCCGCCCGGCGGCAGATCGTAGCCCTGTCGCCGGGACCGCTCGCTGAGGACAGATAGTCACTTGCCGTGCCCGCCCGGCCAGCTCGATCATGAAGTCTCGATCGAGGAGGCTGCGTGGGATTGTTCCTGTTACCTGGGAATGGTGACCTCACCAACCCAGACATCAGCTGGTCCCATTCAGGTTTCAAGGCCTTCCGCCAGCACTTGGCGCAGGCTGAGAGTTTCTCGCTGCCGAAAATGTGGGGCTTCGGGACTCTGTCGGGGATATCTTGTGGTGCTCCTTCAAGGGCAGGGGCGGCGAGTCACTTCGCAGCCCGTTCTGCCGGCGCTTACTCAAGACGGAGAAGTTCTTCGGCGGAACAGTCGGAATCAGGGTCTTCTACCAGGCAGAGATTGAGTCCTCGCTCGTCCCGCCGGACCAGAGCCGACAAAAGACAGGAGTCCTTCGGATCGTCGATGCGCAGGGAGACGGTGTCGCCGCTGGTGAGCGCACCGTCAGCGAAGGAGAAACCCGCGTCGTTCGGCGAGCTGAAGAAGCTCCAGCGTCCGGTTGCAGCGTCCGGGCACGATGTGCCTCCCAACATTGCACTGGTCAGGCTTTCCCCCGTCATACCGCGGTCCGCCCGCAAATGCAGAAGAGCGCCGCCTGGACTACTCCACTCGCCCGCAAGCGCCGACTGATCAACGCGAGCCGCGTCTCCACCCGCATCGGTGCAAGCAACGCAGGCCCACGCCAACGTAGCGACCAGAGCCGACCACCATCTCACTGAAGTGCTCATCCCCATCCCACCCCCACATCCGCCCGTATGAACGCGTTCAGAATAGACGGCAGGCTCAGACGATCTCACAGTGGGAGGTCGCTGTCGCAGGGTCATGGGCCCAGGAGTACGCGTTGGCGCGGCCACGGGTGCGTCGCCGAGCCGGCGGACGTACCGGCCGTGCACCCGCCACGACGGCATACCGCATCCCGGGCATCTCACCGGCAGCGTCTGACACCCCGCACGAAGCGCGATGACCCCGGCCGTTCGCTTGATCGACTCGACGACAACACCGGACAGATGCGGCAATAACCGCCCCAACACCCCTGAACCGCACACCCGGAGACTGCCCAGCTCAGCCCTGCGACATCACAAGATCCCCGACAGAGCCCGCAATTCCCCAGGTGCTGACGTGAGCCGACTGGAGGGGACGCCCTGTGTCAGTCCCACCACAGCACGAGAAGAAGGTGCCGTTGGGAGGCGTCACGGTAGAACTCTCGCAGGGCATGAAGTGTCCGAGCAGGTACTTCCTCAGGCCGCCGACGATCCTGTCCGCCCCATCGCCGATCAAGGAAGCCGCCTCTGTTTCGCCGGTCGGCAGGGCGGCCAGGAGGGCGGGAAAGTCGATCTGCCAGAGCAGTTCCGAGACGCGAGCCACTTGAGCCGCGGAGAGGGCCGTGGGAGCGGATCCGGAGGGACCGATGGAATGAGGGTGCGTGTTGAGGAAGCCGAGGTCGATTGCAGTATCGCCCGCGGTGGACTGCCGCAGAGCGTTCAGGTGGACGTCATCGAGACCTCCCACTTCGCAGATCCGTTCGAGCATAGTCGGCGCCCAGTCCAGGTCCAGGATGTCCGCCGAAGACGGATCCCAGTGAGGATTTCCATCCAGTGACTCGCCAGCTGACTGGCGGCAGGAGGCGAGATACTCCGCTGGGATGCGGGCAAGTTGTTGAGTGACCCGGCCTACCTGCGGGGCCAGCTCATCGTTCGCGTTGGCCAAGCGCATCATCCCCTCCCGGTGAGTGACACCGGCCGGGTCGGTGTACCCGTGGGAAAGGGTGAAGGGGAACTCCTGGGGGCTGCTGAAAGGCTCATGACTACTCCCACATCGACGAAGTACAGCACCAGAACCTGAGCGGCCGGCCGACCGCCGAGAGCGGGGCAGGGGCCAGGTGCGGGCCCGGTTCGCCCGCAGCGGCCATCACGGGGCTGGCTCGTAGACGACGGTGGTGTTCGGGCAGTCCTCCGCGACGCCGAGAAGGGCCTGGCGCTCGGTCTCGTCGGCGGCCAGGTCCCAGCGCAGCTTGGTGCCCACCCACTTGGCCACGTACTCGCAGTGGTAGCCGGCGGCCGGGGGCAGCCGCTCTGCCGGATCCCGGTCCGCCTTGCTCCTGTTCGAGGCTGCGGAGACCGCGGTCAGCGTGTCCGGGCTGTTCTGGTCGTTCGCGTACGCCTCACGCCGTGCCGCACGCCATCGGGTACCTTCCGGGCTCTTCAACTCGACTGGCGGGGAGCGTCATTCCAAGCAAGCGATATTCGGAAGGCTTCGGCGTCAGCGAGCCGCAGGGTTGGCGCGGCAAGACAGTTTGGTAGCAGGGGAGAAGCGTGCGGTCTGAGGAACTTGTGGGGTGGGAGCGGTACTTCCCGATCCGGTATCTCCTGGTGCGGGAGGACATCGGTGGTGAAGAGAAGGGCGTGCTGTGGGGGCGGTGCGCAGAGGTCGAGGGCCTGTTCATCGACGCGCCTCCGTTGCCGCGAGAGGTCCTGACGCTGCGCGGCTGCCCGCGTGAGAGTCTGCTGGTCCAGGCTGTGGCGGACAGCGCCGAACCGGTGCGGCTGCTGGCGGACGGAATGCTCTCAATCGAGCCTGTGGATCACTCGAACGACGGGCCGGCCCGCTTCTGGGACCTGGAGGACACGACTGTCCTGGCCCACTGGCCCACGCCGGGCGATCCCGGGCGCGTGGACATCGTCGTGGGCACCGGCGTCAGGGAGGACGACTTCTGGGGCGGCAAGCGGCTGCCTTCGAGTCCGCGGTTCGACCTGTGGTTCCCCTCGATCCGGGGGGACAGCCCATCGGGCGGTTGCCGTTCCATTGACGGCCTGTTCACCCCGCGCCCGGGGCGCACTGATACGGGTGTGAGTCGCACCCGGACAGAGTGCTCGCGTCCGGGTGCGGCGCTGCCGGTGTGCCCGGCGGCGGGGTTCAGAAGGAGACGTCGAAGTAGTCGATGTCGGTGAACTCGACCCGGAGCTGGTCGGCCCGGGTTGTTCCGCCGTCCTTGAAGTAGATCTCCTGCAGTCCCTCGGCGACGATCGCGCGCAGTTCGCGGTCGGCGGCACCCTGGGCGCGGGCGTCGAACAGGCGCTTCGCGTACGCGGCGGGCAGGTGGACGGTGAGGCGTCGGACACGGCCGTCGTCGGTGGTGCCGACGGGGGCGGTGTATCCGAACCGGGCCCGTGTCTCGACCGTGATGCCGGTGCTGGTGGCGGCCTCCTTGCGGCGGCGGCCACGCACCACGGGCTGCCAGCGGGCCCGTACGGCTGTGTCAATGCGGTCCGCGACCGGCCTGGGCGGGGTCTTCCGGTCGCCCTTGCGATAGCGCTCCACCGACCGCTGACTGACCCCGAGCTCCGCGGCGACGGCCTTGGTCGTCTTGAGCCGCTTCACCAGGAAGTTGATCCGGCCCTGCAGGGTCTAGGGCGGCTCTTTGGTGAAGGCCTCCTGGTCGGCGCGGACGATGGTGTCCTCGATCTCTCCCACAGCGGTTCAGCTCCTCAACAAGGGGGTCCAGGTAGCACCGCCCCGTTGTAAGCGACGGCCAGGCGCCCTCGTACGGAAACGGGAACACGGCCTCCGGTACGAGGGTGACCTTCCGCAAGGTGGCGGTCAGGCCGGTGTAGGGATCGAGCCCCTCGAACACCGGCAGCCACCACGGCTTCGCCAGCAGCCCGGTGGCCCGGACCCGGGTGAGCGGAGATCGCCGGAAGGTACCGGCGTCGGCGGCCCGCTCCTGCCCGTCGGCGTGCAGCGCACCGAGGAACTCCTCCGACCAGGGGGTTGGTGAGCATCCACAGGTCGGTTCCCCACAGCGGGCGGCCCGTCGCAGCGTCCTGAAGGACACTGCCCATGATGCCCAGCACCACGATGCAGGCGTCCCGGGTCCGGTCCTCGAACACCGGCGGCACCCCCGCGTACGGCAGAGGGTTCCCGGTCTCATCAGTGTTTGTATGCCCGGTCCGGGGTGTAGAGCAGGGGCTCGGCCCAGATGAGGTCGATGGCGTAAGGAGTGAAGGCCGAAGGGTCCTGGAGGACTCTGTCGAATTCGGTGCGGCCGGCGGCGACGACCGCGGCACGGGTGTAGAGGAAGGCGTCATCGGACAGGTCGTGTCCGTACTCCTTGCGGTCCAGCCGGTAGAGCGCCCATGACAGTTGTTCGGCAAAGCCGATGACCAGAGACAACGGGGACTGGGCAAGCCGCTTGGTGAGCGTGGCTGCAAGGGCTTCGGCGTCCGGGTCAGGTCGTGGGCCGCAGTCCTCGATGAGCTGCCAGAAGGCGTCTTCGTTCATGCTGGCGAGCTTGCCGCAGTGGTCTGACAGTCCTGGCTCTGGGTCACCAGTTTGCTGCGGCTGTGAGAAGGACGCGTTTGCGGAGCAGGGGAAGCTTGGCTCGTCCGAACATCTGGCATTTGACCATCTTGATGTGATTTACGCGGCACGCCCGAATCTTCTCCAGCTCAGCCGGATCCACGCCGAGGTCCGCCGCGAGGGCGAAGGCGACCTCGAGGACGCCCGCGAGCTCCTCGGGGCCTCTGTCTTATCCGCCGCTATGTCGAAGGCGTGTGGGCACACACGTCAAACGCAGCCTCGCCAACCTCGCCGTCATGGCACTCGACCGACTCGAAACCCTCGTCCGCAACCGACTCAAACGCCTTCAGTACCGGCCCCACACCCTCGACGGCTTCATAACCGGCACCGGTCTCTCCCTCGACACCCCAACCTCACCTTGAAACGCCGAAGTCAGTAAGGAGATCCACCGCATGACGGAATTGCCGGCCCCCGCCGGCCTCACCATCGTCGGCGCTCCGGGCGTCGGAACGCCGTCAAGTGACTGTAGTGCTCGATCAGGCAAAGTTCTTGACCGGCGCCCGGGCGTCGTCGAAGAAGCGCTGGGCGGGCCTCCGGTGACGTGGAGGGGCGACCCGTCAGGCGCATTCCACTGCGGTTCCTACCGGCGTCCACTCTGACGGCCCCCGGTCGCCAACCGCCCGAACTTGGAAGCACTGCTTGACCGTCCGGTCGAGGCCAGACCACACGTGACGGGTTGTATTCGGCGGCAAGCTCACGATCTTTTCGAGATTTGCATTGCGGACTTCATACCTGGTTTCGTTGGTGGCGTTATCAACCCACTCCAAGGCCACGGACTTCTTGCATTCGACCTCGAACGCTGCGCAGAGGAGGCGATTGGGGACCACCGAGGCGACCACGTTCGAAGGCTCACGCGGTCGTCCCACGTCAGCTCCGATGCGATGGGTCACAGCCACACGCGCACTGGCAGTATCGGGCGAGAAGGGATTCTTGTTCTCTGCGCGCAACACCCAAGTCGTCTCCCTGTTCGCGGCGATGGTTCGGGACCTGGCAAGGTCGGCCGCGTCAAGGTCATCATTGTTGCATTCTGACTCTTCGTTCAGGTATAGCGCGGGATATATGTAGACCGTTTCATCGCGATTGAGCCGCAGCTGGACGGACAGAGTTCCATTGGTCTGACCACGCACGCAGAGCTCGGCGACGACTGGCCACACCGTCGGGTCGTCGTGTGTAAGGTTGAATTCTTGGCTGAAAGTCTCCTGCCTGCCAAACGGTGGGCCCGCGAGCCAACCGCCGCCATCGGTTACAGATATCGACCCTTCGACCCCGACAGTGTGAGTGTTAGCTGCTGCAGCGGGCTCCGTCACAATGAACGGGACCGGAGCCATCAGAACTGCAGCCGCTATAACGTGGCCAAGTTTCATCTCAAAACCTCGTCGATCTTGCAGCGCGCCAACGGGCACCGCGCACACCTAACGAAATTCCGTGGAGTCGCCGTACTGTCAGAGTCTCACTGCAGCAATTACTGTGCATCTCGGGAGCATGGCCCCCGGGCCCGGCACAAATAATTCTGAACGGTAGTTGAATGGCGCAGGAAAACGGTGCGACCCCCACTGGGCTTAAGGGGTGCACACGTCGTGGCGCAGTACCTGGAACTCATCGCTGGAAGGAGAGGACCTGCGGGCCTTCGGGGGCAAAGAAGCGTGCGCCGACGTTGTCAGGCGGGTTGAGGTGGACCAGCGCGGTGAACCACGGGCCGGCCGCGCCAGGATCCTTCAGCTTCAGCAGCGAGGCGTAGGCGAAGAGGATCCGGTGGGCGGGGCGGTTGTCGGTATCGCCGTAGAGGAGGACGTCGTGGAACGGCTGAGGCAGGGACTGCTGGAGTACGCAGACGCCGGCGGCCGCCCACGCCAGCGCCTCGTCCTCAGCCGGACGCTCCCGTTGCGCGGTCCGGGGGTGCTTCGGGTGAACACCGTCAGATAGGCGCTGACGGGGAGGACGCCACTCCATCGCCGGGGCCCGGCCTGGCGTCCAGCAGCGGCGACCATCAACTGCCCGTCTTCGCTGTCACGTGGAGATGGGGCCGTGGTCGGCGGCGGTCTGGGCCAGTGCGGGGAGGGGTGGGGCTGTCGGCGGTGGATCGCCACGTGAGGGCCCAGTGGATGGTGGAGGCGTCGGGAATGGGGAGGATGACATGCCGGGGGGACTGTTGTAGCGGGCGGCGATCTCGCTCAGCGGGTGGACACCCTGTCCGGAGGGACCAGAGAGAATCTCGTGGAACGCCCGCGCGGGACGGCGGCCGAGCGGCGTACGCGTGGGGACCATGGCCGCGATCCAGCACTCGGGGGCGTCGGAGCCGAGAACCCACAGGTCAATGCCTTCCCGGAACAGCACCTCCACCTGGAAAGTGGTCGTAGCCGGCCCAGCTCCCGCCTCGGATACCGTGTTCCTCTACGGGGTGCCATAACGGATGTGACGCCCCCCACCGGAGGTAGTCAGCATATGAGTTCAAAGCGCAGCAAGAATCCAGCCCTGCCCGTACTTGACGACGCATTCCGACTCGCGTCGGTCAAGGACGCCGAAGAGTCCACCCGTGACTTGGCCGCGCGGCTGGCCACCACCGAGCTGCGACGCGTTTCCCACCCGGGCCGGGTCACCTGGGAGCCCACCGATCAGGCCGAGCCCGTACCGGTCCCGCCGACTGTGGTCGACGGTGACGGGGACCTGTGGCTGCGGGACCGGGTCACCGGCACCTGGACCATGCCCGAGTTCAACCCGAAGGAGTTCCCGGCCCGCTGTGGCGAGGTTCTGACCTGGAACCAGCTTGCCCGCGAGTTCGGCCCGCTGACCGCACTGGCCGACGACCGCCGCATCGGCGGCGGCCGGCGCTGACCGCGCAACCTTCTGGGATGACCGCGCCCCTGAAGCGCCCGTTACGGGTAGCTGGGAGCCCCAGCTCACCGCCGAGCTCGACGATGGCGGCGAGCAGGTGAGGTGGTGGTCGGTCACGATGTCTCCATGTTGCAGCCGGATACGTCGTCGCCGTCCGTGGGGTCGGGGTGGAAGAAGCGGGTGTAGCGGAGTCCGTCCAGCCTGAGGCGTACGACCCGAAACTCGACGTCGACTTCACCCGGCTCCGCAACAGGACCTGCGCGCCGAGGGCTTCGGGACCGCGTCCTGACCGGGCAAGGCCCCCGTGGCGGTGCGGTCAGGGCGAGCCCCCGTGCACATGCTCTCCCAGGGCGTCATCCCTGCAGATCGCTATGTGACGGGCGGCCGCCGCCTCGTAGTCCCGTTACGACAGATGACGGGCGAAGAAGGTCCCCACCCGGCTCCGTACCTCGGCGAGTGTCACTGCAGGATCGCCGGTGCCGATGAGGGCGGCTCGTGCTGTCGCTGTTCGCGGATCTCGTGGCCCTCGGCCTGGAGCTGGGTGACCGCGGCGCCGATGTACCGCGTGGTCCAGAGCACGATGGCGTTGAGGACAGTCGACCGTTGCCCTGGCCGTATGCCCGGCCGCGGGCGCCCCTGCGGCCGACAGGTCGGTGCACGGATCCCGCCGCCGGGGTGCAACTCCAACACCGGCCCCACCTCGTCGCCGTGCTGGGCGCACGAACGGGCACCACCCGCCGCAGTCGTGCCGCCTGCACACGCACCCCTCACCCGCCCCGACACGGGCGACACCGTGGCGTACCAGCCCGCCTCGTGCACCTGACGCGGCGGTGCCGCGCAGGCCGGCCGGCCACGCCAGCGTGAGGTGCCAGGCGGAGCGTCGGAGACGACCGTCGCACGTGAGTACTTCTACGGATAGCCTGCCGCCGCCGAGATCAGCAGGATGGTTCCGTGACTGATCACGAGGGTTGGCCCCAGGTTCCCGTGCGACCCGCCCGCGACCATCGGGCCCTAGAAAAAGTGATGAAGGCGGTCCTCATCGTGGCGGCCGTAGCCGGTGCGCTCCTGCTGCTCTACATGGCCTTGTTCATTGGCATCTTCGTCATGGCCAGTTGACCGTGGCACCACTTGTTCCGTACCCGTCCTGGCGGCCACCCTCCGATGGGCCCTGACGAATCAGCGCGCGTTGCACCATCGCCTGTCCTCCCAGGCGCGGGTGAACCGCTCGTGCGCGGGTGCCGGGACCGCAGCGGGGGCTTCCGCCGGGGCGGCGGGTTTGGGGCGCGGGGCCTTCGCGGCGGTCAACTCCTTGCGGACGGCGCGGTGGTGATCAATGGACCAGGAGTTCCAGCGGCGGACGGTGCGGTCGGCCGGGCGGTCGAAAGCGTGCAGCTGGAGCTGGAGGGCGGCCGCGTCACGGCTGACACCGAGAGCCGCCGCCACCTCGTCCACCAGATCCGGGACGCTGAACAGCGGGTTGCTCTCGTACTGGCCTGGCGGAACGGGGGTGGTGGCGGACCGGTCCGCCAGCTTGCGCAGAGCGGTGAGCAGATCGGCGGGCAGGTGCGTGAGCCCGCCGAGCAGGAGGCGGGCACCCTGCGCCGCAGGGTCTTCTACCGGGCGCTCGGCGAGAGCCCAGGCGACAGCGGTGGCGGCGGCCTGTATGCCGTCGGCCTCCAGAGGGTTCTCGAGGCGGCCGGTGAGCAGGGCCGTGGCCCAGATCTCCGGGAGTCCGTGGTCCGCGGCGAGGGCAGCGGCATGGCTGCCGTCGTCGGTGTACGGGGCGCCACCGAGCAGCTGGACCCAGGCCACCGCCATGCGTTCCGCGGCCGCGGTCATCCCGCCGGGGGCCCAGAGCTCCGCCGGGTCGCCGGGCAGAGCGGCGGCGAGCGCGGCGCGTCGGCCGTCCGGACCGAGCCGCCGCTGGAACTCGTCGTACGCGTAGAGGGTGTTCTGGTCGGCCTTGTACGGCTTGGAGCGGACCAGCTTGCGGTGCGCACCGTAGTCGTCGCTGCCGGCAAATCCGTCGAGGACCAGGGCGGCGATCGGGCGCGGCACCCCGGTGCGCCAGCGGAACAGGTCCACGGCCTCCTCGGGCACTGGCAGCGGGCCCCGTTCGGCGAGCAGGGCCAGCAGGCGGGGGAGCCGGGCGGCGTCGTCGGCGGCGATGGTGTGCGTGGCGCACTCCTCGGCATCGGTGGGGACCGGATCGGCTGATCGCTGGAGGAAGGGGGCGAGGCCGCTGCGGTCCGGGCCGGAGGCCACGGCGAAACCGTCCGCGCGCAGTGCGGCGATCCCATGCTCCGGGGCCCGGCCGGTCCGCCAGGAGCTGTCGGCCTCCGCGAACGGCTGCCGGCTCCACACGCCGAGCAGTGCCGCGAGCGCCTGTCGCTGCTCGTCGGGGGTGGCCGCGACGACGGTCCGCCATGCCACTGCATCGATCCGGCCGGTCAGCACCGCCCACTCGGAGGGCGGCGCGGGCAGGGCGAGCACCCGCACCTCGTCGTCGATCTCACCGCGCAGGTACCGGCCGTCAGCGGCGACCGAGGTGAGCAGGGCGGGCTGCGGCTGCGGCTGCCGTTCCTCGTAGCCGCGGAACTGGGGCAGCAGGCCGTGGAGGGCCGGGACGAGCCGGTTGTCCGGCGCCGGGTCGGGCAGGTCGACGACCGGACCGGCCCGCATGACGGCGACCCGGTGGGACAGCTCCTGGCGGCGGCGCAGCACGTCGGCGGCGAGCCGGACGGCGCGGTCGACGCCCTCCTGCACCCGCGGGTCGGTCACTCCCGGCAGAGCGCGCCCGATGCCCTGGTGCAGCAGCTCGCGCACCGCACTGTCCGTGACCGTCCGCAGGACACGGGACGAGGGCTCGTCGCGCGGGGTGAGGAAGTGCCAGAAGGCAGGGGGCGGCACCGGCCCGGCCAGTTCGCCCAAGGTGGCCCGGCTCCGGGTCCTGTGGCGGCTGCCGGGGAAGCCCTGGACCTGCCAGAGCAACGAGTTGTCGCCAGCGGCATGGCAGCGGACGGTGGTCCCTCCGGTCAGGACGGCGTCCTCACCGCCGAGCGGCAGGGCAAGGATTCCCCACGGGCGACGGCCCCAGGTGTTGCTGCGGTAGGAGGCGGTACGGCCGTCGATGGACTCCAGCACGAACTCGCGGGGCGAGGGACCCGCGTACGGCGTGTGGTAGTCGACCCGGCAGCCGGTGAGTGCGCCGTCCTGGCCGAGCGGGGAGGGCGGGGCGCCGGGAGGCAGTGCGGCGAGGATCCGGTGGTCGGGGAAGGGCTTCGTGCCGGGCGGGGACCGGTCGGGGTCGTGGAAGGCGGGCAGAGTGCGGTCGGCGGTGGGAACGCCGGTGGCCGGGTCGATGCGGGCCCAGCCGCCTTGGTCCTCGCTGAACACCGAGGTGGTCCAGAAGGTGTGGCCGTCGGTCATCTGGTAGTCGCGGTGGCCGATGCCCTCACGTCCGCCGGCTCGCAGGACGCGCTCGCCGTCGAACCGGCCGCCCCCGTCCGGGGTTTCGAACTGGTAGCCGAGGCCACCCTGGATGCTGCCGCCGTAGGGGCGCAGCCCGTACGTCTGCTCCGGTGCGAACCTCTCGCCGGGGTGGTCGGACCAGTAGGCGGTGGCACCGGGGTTCTCCTGGTGCTGCTCGTTCCAGGCGACGAGGAACTGGCCACCGACCCAGTGCACGGTGTGGCCGAGTGCGCCGTCGGGCAGTTCCAGGGTGTGCTCTGCGCGCAGCCCGGCGTGGTCGACGGCGAGGGCGCGGGTCTCGCCGTACACGGTGAGCACCGGCCAGGTGCAGGTGACGTGCACGGTTTCGCCGGGCCGGAACGCGGCGAGGGCCTGGTCCAGTGCGGGCCAGCCCAGCTCCTCGGGGAGCCCGGCCCGCAGGGCGCGGGCCAGCGGGCCGGTGAGGTCGAGTGCGTCGAGGGCCTTCTCGATGCCGTCCAGGGCGATGGCGGTGGGCCGGTCGAGGAGACCTTGCAGCTCGTCGACGGCCTCGTCGGCGGCGGCGAGTCCCCCGCCGCGCAGGGCGTCGAGCAGCTTCTCGACGCGGGCGTGGACCTCGGCCGTGATGCCCGGATTGTGCGGGAGCCGGCTGATGGCAGTGCCGCTGATCGCAGTGCCGCCACGGGTGCGGAGCCCGGCGTGCACGGTGCCTTCCAGCCGGGGGCCGAACACCGCGTCGGTGGCGAGTGCCTTGAGGTCGCGCTGGGAGTGCTCACCCCAGAACTCCAGGCTGATCGCAGCACCGGGGTCGTGGACGGGGATGCCCTCGGCGAGGCAGAGGTCGAGGAGGTCGGCATCCAGATGCGGCCAGCGGTAGCGGTCCTCGTGCAGCCGGACCGGGGTGCCGTGCGCGCGCAGCAGCGGAGCGAACCGGCCCACCAGGTCGAAGAGTTCTGCGGGCATGGGCTGGCGGGTCACCCCACCGCCGCCGACCGTGCGGTGCGAGTATGCGGCGGCGTACCGGCGCAGCCAGTCGCCCAGGCCGCCCTCCGGGGCGATCCGCCCGGCCGCGGCCGCGTCGGCGGCACCGCACGCGATGAGCAGTCGCAGCCAGGCAGCCGCGTCGTTCTTCGACTCGGGAAACAGGTCGAGGAGGGCGGTGGCCTGCTCGTCGGCGGGCGGGTGGTCGCGGAGCGGGCCGGCTGCCGCGTCGAGCAGCCGGTCGGGTATGGCCTTGCCGCAGGCTGCGGCCAGTACCCCGCCCAGCACCCGTGCCTCCTCCTCGCTGCCGAGCCCGGCCGCACGGGCCGAGTCCCGGACCCGGCGGGCCAGATCGGCGGGAAGCTCGCCGGGTGACGCCGCCCAGGCGCTCAGCAGGCGGACGAACTCGTGGTGCGCGTCGACCGGGTCGAGGACACCGGCCAACCAGGTCGCCGCACCGCTGAGTTCACTGGCGGGCAGGGCGCCGAACCGGGCGAACAGCAGCTGATTCGCCCGCCGCCAGTCGGGATCGACCGGCATAGCGTGGGTGCGCTCGGCCGCGCGCGCCTGCGCGTAGGCGCGGGCGGCGGAGCGGCGATGCGTCTCCAGCATCCAATGACCGATGGTGTCCCAGAACCAGGGCAGGTGGGCGGTCGGCAGGCCCCGGGCCAGGCGCTCCGCGTCGTCCACGAACCGTCCGGGCTTCTCCCAGGCACGGTGCCGGCTGCTGCCCGCCCGTTCCAGCGTGTCGCGGGCGTCGGTTGCGACGCCCGGCCCCTGAGTACGTGCCCAGTCAGCGTACGTCTCGGAGATGCGGTGATTGGCTGGGATCGGGACGGGAGTTCCGGTGTGGCTGGTCATACGTGTGATCTTGCCAGGCGGTTCTGACAGGGCTGTTCACGAGTGCCTCTGATCAGGCATGCATGAAGCCCTTGAAGAGCTGGGCGGGCCGTTACGGCCTTGCCTGCAACCGAGGCCCGAGGGCCCTTCCAGCGCCCGGATGGCGCGTGATGAGTAGGCGCGGTGAGCTGCGGTTTTGTCGGCCCAGGTGGCTGTTCTCGTTCAGTGGCTTCGGAGCGGAGAGCAACCCGACGGCCGCAACGTGCAGCCGACACAGCAGCGTCCCGGACCCGAGCGGATCCGGGGCGCTGCTGTTCGGTGTTCAGGCTTCGATGTACGCCACGATCGTGATGGTCCGCAGAGCGGTCACGTAGTAGATGACGCGTACCTCGTCGATCTCGTCCGCGTAGTCGCGCAGCAGGGTTCCGGGGACTTCGGTGCCCAGTCGGGGGTTGACGCTGATGGCGACGATCACGCGGTCAAGGCGGTGTGTCTCGTTCGCGGTCAGTTTGGTGAGCTGGGTGAGTGCGGGCTCGACCAGACGACGCGCGAGCGGCGTCCGGCGGGTTCAGGCGACACGGGGCTGCTCGTCCACGAGGCGGGCGAGGTGGGCGTCGCGGGCGGTCTCCCACAGGACGCCGGTCTCCGGGGCGGGGTAGCCGCGGGCGGCGATGTCCTCCAGAACAGAGGCGAGGACGTCGACCTTCGCCCGCTGTTCGGCCGCGTACGCGAGGACGGACGCGGCGGCATGCTCGTCGAGGGGCAGGCGTTCGGGCACGTGCGCGGTGGCCGGCTGCTGACTCATCCGGGACTCCTGCACTGTCATCTGGCGTGGTGTCACCACGGTATCGCCCAGCCCGCGGACCGGGATCCGATCCGCCGAAACCGAAAAGCCAACAAGACCGCTGTTGTGCGTGGCGTTACCCGTCCTGCGCGGTGAGGAGCAGGACCAGAGCCTTGGAGCGAATCGTCCCGAGTGCGGCGGCCACCGCCTCGGCCGGCATACCGTCGTCAGGGATGGCGCCGGCGGTCTCCCGGCTCACCCGGGCGGCGATCCGCTCCAGCACTCCGGCGGCGCGCACGCGGCCAGCCGTTCAGGCAGCGACACGATGGCATCGCGGACGCTGGACAGGTGCGCGGCCCATTCCGCGAGCGGCCCCGCGAGGTCCACGTCCGCCTCGTACAAGGGCCCGTGCTCGTGCGCGTGCGCGACCCCTTGTTGCAGGGCATGGGCGTCGCGGTTGCAGGGCGTGGGCGTCGCGCCCTCGTCAGTGACGTAGCCGGGCGGCTGCGGCCAGAATCGGGGTGCTCACGACGGTGGCTGCGGCGCCGAGTGTGGTGTCGGTGGCCAGGATCCATCGGACGGTCTTCATGGCCAGGGTGAGGACTTCGCTGCCGCGCCGGCGCATGCCGGCCTCGAAATGGTCCACGGCGTCGGTGAGGGTGGCGGTGCCGTCGGCGGCGGCGCTGACGTGCGTGAGCAGGCTGGCGGCGTCGCGGATGGCCGCGCCCGCTCCCATTCCGGCGGTGGGCGGTGTGGCGTGGACAGCGTCGCCCAGCGCGGTGATACGACCCGCACGCCACGGCGCGAGATCCTCCGCGCGGGTGGAAGCGGCGTTGAAGCGGAATCCGGCCACGCTGTGCGGGTCGGCTCGGGCGATGACCTCGAGTGTGTGCTCGGCCCAGCCCCGCTCGAGGAATCGGCCGAGCAGCGCGGCCTTCAGTTCGCCGCCATGCAGGTCGCGCAGGGAATCGGTGCTGGTGGATTCGGGGAACATGGCGCCCCAGATGTAGGTGGGTCCGGTGGTGACCGACATCCGCAACTCGGGAGCGTCGAGCGCGGTGTTGCCGACCGGGTCAAGGAAGCCGATGTAGAGCGCTCCTCCGCGCGGGCCGATCGCCAGCCCCGATCGTGGTCCAAGTCGCTGATGCTCGCCCGGGCCGAGGTCTCGCCGGAGGGTGCGGCCGGAGAATCCGATGATGCCCGCCGGGTTGTTGGTCGGGCCTCCTGCAAGGTGGTGGGCGACTACCGAGTGGGTGCCGTCCGCGCCCACCACCAGATCCGCTGAGACCGGCGCCCCGTCGGTGAACAGCACTCGGGGCGCGCCGTGGTCATCGTGGCCGACGCCGGACACGTTGCATCCCAAGTGCAGGTCATCTCCGGCGGCTTCGGCCAGCAGCATCCGCAGGGTGATCCGGTCGACGTCGATACTTGCACTGTCGCTGAGGTCCGGCCCGTGGCCCAGCAGCCGGCCGCGGCGATCCCAGAACGCGTCGCGCTCGCGCAGTCGCAGCGCCGAACCCGATGCCAGCAGCCGCTGCATGATCTTCGGTTCCACCAGATCTTTTAACGCCAACTGCGCCCGCTCATCCAGGGTGATGTGGTAGCCGCCCGTCGCCGCCACATCGGTGTCCCGGTCGAATACCGCCACCTCAAACCCCCGGCGACGCAGCCCCGCCCCCAGTGCAAGCCCGCCGATCCCGCCACCCACCACGACTACCCGCATACCCGACACCGCCCTTTCCGCCGCCGCTCACTGAACAGAGCCCACCCTGACACCGGTAGTGGACACCGAGTGGCCACTACCGGTCATGATGGGACGATGGCGAACACCTCACACCGGGCGTTGCGGCTGTTGTCTCTGCTCGGATCAGGACGGCTGTGGTCGCTGCGCGAGCTCGCCACCCGGCTCGGGACCAGCGAACGCACTGCCCGCCGCGACATCGAAACCTTGCGCGCGCTCGACTACCCGATCGCTACCGTCCACGGCCCCGACGGCGGCTACCGGCTCGGAGCCGGGCGAACCCTGCCGCCGTTGCTGTTCGACCACGACCAGGCCCTCGCGGTCGCGGTGGCCCTGCAGACCGCGCCAAGCACGATGTTCGGCCTGAGGGACGACGCGGCGCGGGCACTGGCGGCTCTGCACCAGGTCATGCCCCCTGCGCTGCGGGCATCCATGGAATCCCTGCGCCTGACTCGGCTGCAGAACTATTGGGAGTTCCCCGCGCCCCCCATCGACCCGGCCGCCCTCACCGCCGTCGGAACCGCGGTACGCCACCGCCACCTACTCGTCACCGAGACACTGCGTCCCGACGGCACACGCCCCGAACCCAGTGACCCCGACTACCTGCCCGCCCACCGCATTGAGCCACACCACCTGGTCTTCTGGGCCGCCCGGTGGTATCTGGTCGCCTACGACCTCACCGACAATGAATGGCGAGTGCGCCGCGTCGATCGACTGCACCCCCGCCCCACCACGCAGTGCTTCGCCGCCCGCGCGCTTCCCCACCCCGACCTCGCCCACTTCGTGATGAGCACCCATGACCGCGGCGACACCCCCGCCGTCTGGCAATGCAACGGCACCGCCCGGCTCAACCTGCCCGCTCACATCGTGGCCCGCTGGGCACCGGGCGGGTCCGTCGTGGAACACCTCGACGCCGACTACTGTCGGCTCACTCTCGGCGCCTGGTCCTGGGCCGGCATCGCCGGCATCCTCGCCACCTTCGACACCGAACTCACCGACCTCCACCCACCCGAACTCGTCCACGCATGCCGCCGTCTCACACGCCGATGGGCCACCATTGCCGACACCGAGAACCTCGGTCCTTCTCATAAATGAGTGGTTCCGAGAGACCACGCCCCTCGGGGAACCGTGTCCGGTACCTCAGGGACATTCACGCCCGGGTGCATCTCACCGACGTGATCCCCCAGGCCCGAGCCATCGCCAGGTCCTGCCGCCCGCCCTCGAGGACGAGTTCACCGAGGGCTCCGCACTACACGCACCGGGCGTACGTCACCGCGCCTGGGGTGCGCATCCGCCATGGAGGATCGAGTTGACCGGGACGCCCTCCCTCGGCCGGGGGAGACCTCGCCAGCGGTGCGGCGGCGGATCACAGTGTGGAGCATGTCGTCGGTGATGACGGGCGGGCGGTCGCCGTGCTTGCCCCTTGCGGGCGGCGGTGTCGAGTTCTTCGAGGGTGGACTCGCGGATGTTCTCCCGCTCGGTCTCTGCCATCGCGGCGACGAACGCGAACCGCAGCCGGCCCGGTCCGCTCGGGTCGTGCATTCCGGGCAGGGGTCCGGCGAGCCGTCCCGGCGGCACCACGATCTCCACCTTCGCCGCCGACCCCGCCTCCTCCCGCCGGGCCTCCATCTGGCGCCATGCCGCGTCCAGGCCGCAGGTCAGGCCGTCCAGGTGCTGCTCGATGGGCTCGGTCAGGCTCAGGCCGGCCAGCACGTCCTCGCGCACCGCCTCCCACCGAGCGCCGTCCAGCAGCCGGGCCCTCGGATCCGACGACCCTTGCCCGCCGGGGCTGCCACGAGGAGCAGCGGCGCTGCGGTCGTCTTCTCCTCTGTGATCAACACACCAGCACCGTCAGCACGTCCCCAACGCGGTCCTACAAAGCCCCGGATCGCGACCGGACCGGACTTCTGCGGTTCCGCCGGACCATCGCCGCCGTTCCGTGCCCCGGGCAGCCAGGAGCGTGGAATAGTGCGGGCCATGACGGACGATCTCGTGGTGTTCGTCCCCGGAATATTCGGCAGCGAGCTGGTCGACGCATCGGGGCGGGCGGTGTGGGGGTTACGGAACTGGGCGGCCCTGGCATTCTTACGGAAGCGAGGACTGCCCGCACTGCCGTCCGGGCTGGGTGACGGCGCGCCCGGGGACGGTATCCGGCCCGGCCGACTCATGGTGGCCCCATGGCCTGCCTTCGGGCTACTTCCAAGCCCGTACGACCAGCTCCACAGGCGTCTGGGGAAGCAGTTCGGCAACGGGGTCCGGTACTTCACCTACGACTGGCGGCTCTCCCACCGGCACAGCGCACGGCTGTTGGCCGAGGCGGTCGAGCGCTGGCTGGCGCAGTGGCGGCGGGCGGGGCACCCGGGGGCCGCCTCCACGAGGACGTCCTCCAGCTCGACGACCCGATCGACCGGGCCGCCGCCATCCAGCTGCGCAGCCTGCGCCCGCACCATCCGCTGGTGTTCTTCAACGCGTGCCGCAGTGCCGGGGATCCTCGTCCCCGGTCCCGGTCCCCGCTGGAGGCGGTCGTGGCGCGGATCGTGCGGCCGTCTGCGAGGACGACGACGGCGGAGTCGTACGGGTGGTCGAGGGCGGCGACCAGGTAGCCCTGGCTGGCCAGCTCCTCCGCCCAGGCGGCTGCACCTCCCAGGCCCGGTCGTCGACCGGTAGCCAGCCGAACAGCAGGCGCATGTCCGCGATGCTGCGCGTGGATGGGAGCTGTCCCACGCCTCGGCGGCGCCGGAACTTTTCCGGTTCCTGGCCCTCTCGCCGCCAACCTCCAGCGGTGGCACCATGAGCCCAGACGGTGCCGACGCTCGGTACCGATTTCCTGGGGTCAACATGAACATTCGGCTCCCACTCGCCCGACTCACCCACTTCTTCGTGACAGCCGCGTTGGGTGCGCTGACCGCCTGCGGTGGCTCCAGCGGGCAATCGCCCCCGCAGGAATCCCCGTCCGTCGTGCCGGGCACGTCCTCGGCGCTCTCCCCGGCTCCGACCGCACCCAGCACGCCCGGTACCACCCCCGGTACGCCCGCACCGACTACCTTCGGGCCCGACGGCGGCATGCCGCCCCTCGGCTCGGCGCTCCTGCAGCCCGTGTGGCCGTTCCCCACGCTCGCCCAAGCCCAGGCATGGCAAAGGGAATTCCGCTCCGGGGGCCACCAGCCCTGGCATCTCGACCCGGAGCAGACCGCTCTCTCCTTCACCCAGGGCTACCTCGGCTTCAAGGATGTCGGCCGAGTCTCCTCGCGCACCGTCACTGGCCGCGAGGCCCGGATCGGCGTGGGCCTGAGCCTGCCCCCGGGCACCGAGGGTTACAGGAGCACGGTCGCGGTCATCCACCTCGTACGGTACGGCGCCGACCCGGACGCCCCGTGGGAGGTCGTGGGCACCGACGACACGACGTTTTCGCTGACCACGCCCGCTTACGGATCGGTCGTGCGCTCCCCGGTGCGGACCGGCGGCCGGATCAGCGGTGTGGACGAGAGCATCCGCATGGACGTGCGCCAGCCCTCGTCCACGGCCCCGATCGGCACCTCCTGCTGCATTCCGGCCGGCGGAAGCGCGCAACCCTGGAATGCGACCGTATCGTTCACCGGCGCCCGTGACCCGGTCCTGACCATCGTCGCGTCCACCGGCGGGCACATCTCCGATGTAGAGCGCTTCACGGTCACGGCGGTGCGAACCGGCTGACGCGGGACGCGAGCGGGCCGGTTTCCCGGTCGGGGGCCGGGCCGGGCCGCTCGCAGAGCGGATGGTCGCCGAGGGCCGGAGAGCGAACCGAGTCGCCTGTCTCGGACTCCTTGGAGCGATCACCGTTGAGCGGCGCTCCGTCTGGTCCCCGCCAGTCCCCACTGGTGCTTGGGGGCCACTCGGCTGCGGGCCGGGCCCTGCCCGCGTTGGCCGGGCTCAGTGGGCGGCTCCGGGGTTGCCATTGATGCCGGGCTTGCGAGCGTTGACGTCGATCTGGGCGCTGCCGGGGCCGGCTGTTCCGCCGGTTCCGGTGGCCTTGTCGTTGCCGAGGTCGGAGGTCACCGTGGCGGTGCTGCCGGTTCCGCTGATAACGCCGCGTCCGGTGACACTCCGCCGGACTCGCCCGGCCCCAGGACCAGGACCCGGTACTGCGCCCACCCCGGTGCTGCCGGAACCCTGCCCTTGAGGCAGGCCACAGACTCCGTACGCGCCGAAGACGCGGCCCGCGCCAACACGGACGGTCAATGCGTGGTCGCCGCACGGCACGGTCGCCGAGGTGCACGTGCGCGGCCCCGATGGGCTGGCCCTCAGCCTCGGCCCCGAGCAGTACCTACGCCTGGAGGTCTGCTACGGCATCCGTCCCGACGGCACCGCCCACCACCTCGGCCTCGATCTGCGCGAAGGTGGGGCCGACCGGCTCACCACCGTGATCTCCACGCTGGACACGGCGGCGGTGAACTTCAACGCCGTCGTCATCACGCCCAACGGGTGGACCTCAGCAGGCACCAACTGCGGGCCGGCCGGATCGACTTCCGCTTCGACGACTTCGCCGGCCCCGGCGGCCAGGACTTCTCCAACATCAGCTACATCATCCTCGTCTTCCCGACCGGCGGTGCTCTGACACTGGAGAGCATCGAGACGCGCCGCCGCCTCCCCCTGGACCAGGCGCTCTTGCGCTGGCACCCCACCACGCCCGAAACCGCCAAGCTCGCCGTTCACGCCGGACTCGTCCGACCCGGCCGGATCGTGTTCTTCAGGGGAGACGAGCACGACCCGGGCCGGCATTTCCTCGGCAGGACCGACCTCGCCCAGATCGACAGCACCCGTGTCTACGACTGCACGACCGGGGCGATCGAGCGCATACCCTCCCCTGAGGTCGCCGCGGGACAGCCCCCGGCCGACCTGTTCTGCTGCGGTCACGCCCAACTGGCCGACGGCCGACTTCTCGTGGCCGGCGGGACCGGGGGCAGCCGGGCGACCGCGCTCGACGCGCTCGCGCGGCCCGGCACGACAGCGTGCACCGTGTGCGACGCGGCCGAGGCTTTGCTGCCGATCCTCGCCCACGGCCAGGGCGACGTGCCGGGCCACGGCGACTGATCACGGGTCAGCTCCAGTCGAACCTGTCCCGGTGTCCGGCCAGCCAGGTCGCGAAATCCTGGAGGGCCGGGTTGAGGGCGCGGACGGCATCCAGGTCGCGGGCGCCGGTGAAGCGGGTCTCGCAGTCGGCGTAGAACTGGAACATGTTGCTGACCTCGTCGGCGCCGGGGAATCCGAGGTCGCGGTAGGCGTCCGGGGTCAGCGGTCGGTAGCGCACGGGCCGGCCGAGCGACTCGGCGAGCGCGGCGGCCATGTCGGCGACGGGCAGGTGTTCGCCCGCGATGCTGACGGTCGCTGCGATGAGATCGGTGCCGCGCTTGAAGATGGCGGCCGCGGTCCTGCCGATGTCCTCCACCCCGATGCCTGACAGCCGGTGCTCGCCCATGGGGAAGATCAGCTCGTACGCGCCGTCCTCGGCGCGCTGCGGGGCGAACACGCCGAACAGGTTCTCCCAGTAGAAGGTGGTGCGCAGGAAGGTGGTCGGTACGCCGGCGTCCATGAAGTAGTGGTCGGCCTCCGCCTTGCCGTCGAAGTGCGGGACCTTGTACGAGCCCTGCAGCGTGGGCATCCGGTCGTCGTCGAGCGGGATGCAGTCGCGGGTGTCCTCAAGGGTGGACCAGATGGCGTGCTGGACCCCCGCGTGCCCGGCCGCCTGGGCCAGTGCCGCCGCCTGGGCCTGCTCGTGCGCGGCGTCCATGTCCTCCCAGAAGTTGGTCACCAGGTAGGCCGCATAGGCCCCTTCGAAGGCCGGAGCCAGGCTCGCCTCGTCGTCCATGTCGGCCCGGACCATCTCGGCCCCGAGCCGCTCCAGCTCCCGGGCCCGGTCCGAGTCCGGATCGCGTGTGACCGCGCGCACCGAGAAGCCGCTGTCCGGGTCCTCGAGGAGCGCCCGTGCGACCGACCCGCCCTGCTGCCCGGTCGCGCCGAACACCGTCACGGTCTGCTTCTCGGCCATCTCCGCCACCCGCTCCCGCACACTGCGTCCCGCACCCGCTCGCTCCCGGGCACATTTCGCTACGGAACCTACGGCGACGGGCGGAGCCCGACCGGCAGGTACACGCCGACCCCGCCCGTATGGACGTACGCAGGGTACGGATCACCAACCACACGGCAGATCTCCCCCGATGCGGTGAAGGCCTACTGTCTCAGGGGTGCAGCGGGGCCGTCAGGGGCGCGCTGCGGGTCTTGTGCGGCACGGTGGCGGCATGCGTCGCCGGTACCTTCCCCTGCTCCTTGCCGCGCTCCTCGCCGCCTCGGGATGCGTCACCGTCCACCCCGTTCCTGCCTCAGCGATTGCGGTCAAGCACGACCACGTCGTCGCCCATGCCGATGACGAGGCCTTGGCCGACGGCGGTCATGCACTGGGCCCGCGTCGGCAGCGCGACCTTCTCCCGGAGCCGGGCCGGCGCGAGATCCCAGACGTGGACCGTACCGCTGCCGTCCAAGGTGATGGCGTCCGTACGGTCGTCCCGCGGGGTGCAGGCCACCGCGAGAACTCCTGACGGGTGTCCCGCAAGGGTGGACCGCAGGGTGCCGTCCGTCAGGTCCCACACTTGTACTGCGGTGTCGTTCCCGCCCACGGTCAGCGCGTGGGGACGGCCCTCCAGGACGGTGCCGGCGAGTGCCCGTATCCAGTGGTGCCCCGTGTGGACGGTGGCGGTGACACGTCGGCCCTTCTCCGTGAGCCTCCACAGCCGCAGTGCAGCGTCATCGCTGCCCGTGAGGAGGTGGGGGTGGCCGTCGACGGTGACGGGCTCCATGGCCCGCACCGCCGAGCGGGTGCGGTCGCTGTGGAGCGGATGCTCCACGTCTTCGTCCAGATCCCACACGCGTATGGTGCGGTCCTGGTCGGAGGTGACCACGTAGGGACGGCCGTTGACATCCGCCCACGCCACGGTCTCCAACCGGCGGTCGGGTCCGGGAAGGTCCCGAAGCCCGGTCCCTGCGGCGAGGTCCCAGACCCGGGCGACGCCGCAGCAGCCTCCGACGGCAGCGTAGGGGCTGTCGTGGACCGTTGTGCACGCCAGCGCCTCCACACGGTGCCCGTGGGGCAGGGTGCCTCGTTCCGTCCCATCGGCCAGGTCCCAGACCCGTATTGTGGTGTCGCCTCCGGTGACGACGTGCGGACGGCCGTCGATCTCCACGGCGTCCACGGCCTGCACGGTCCCGGTGTGGCCCTTGTGTCCCGCGGGCAGGGCGGCGTCACCCAGGTCCCATACGCGCGGGGGCGCGGAATGGCCGCCGCTCACAGCGTACGGGCGCCCGTCGATCTCCGTGCCGGCCAGCGCGTCCACATAGCCGTGGTGTCCGGTCAGGACGGCGCGCTCCGTGTTCTCGGTCAGATCCCACACATGCACCGTGCAGTCGCCGCCGGCGGTCAACGCGTGGGGGCGTCCGCCGAGGTCGAAGCAGCTCACGGCAGCTATCCACGAGGTGTGCCCGTCCAGCACCGCGCGCTGCGAGCCGTCGGTCAGGCACCAGACCCGTGCCGCGTGCTCCCCGCCGCTCCCGGTGATGGCGTGGGGGATGCCGTCGATCACCGTGCAGGCCACCGAGTAGACGGCCGACGTGTGACCGGTGAGCACGGCCCGCTCGACGCCGTCCTCCAGGTCCCACAGCCTCACCGTGTTGTCATAGCCCCCGGTCACGGCCACGGGCCGGCCGGCGACCTCGGCGAACGCCACCGCTCGTACTTCCTCGGTGTGGCCGGGCATCCGCGCACGTTCCGACCCGTCGACCAGGTCCCACAGCCGGACCAGGCAGTCCTCTCCGGCAGTGACGGCGTGCGGCCGGCCGTCGATCACCGTGCAGCCCACCGCGTATATCCAGCCCTTGTGACCTCCGAGGGCGAACCGCTCGGCCCCGGTATCCAGATCCCACACCCGTAGGCTGCCGGAGCAGGTTCCCGTGACGACATGGGGACGCCCGTCGATCTCGACGCAGTCCAGTGCGTAGACCCCGTCGTCCTCGGTGATGACAAGGCGTTCGGTTCCGTCGACCATGTCCCACACGCGGACGTTCGCGTCGTAGCAGCCGGTCACCGCGTGGGGACGCCCGTCGATGACGGTGCACGCGGCGGCGTCCACGCCCAGTCCCGTCTTGGTGAAGCGCAGCGCTGGATGAACCATCGTGCCGGTCGCCCAGCGCGGCCGCCACGGGCGGCCGCGAGACAGCTCCCGGGCGAGGCCGGTCTCACCGTGGCGCGCGGCGTCGACGGCGAGGATGTCCCGCCTTTCGGGCAGGCTCGCGGTGGCGTGGACGTGGACGGATGCCCGGTAAATACTCCGCCGCACCGTCCCCTGGGACGAGCCCGGGATGTTGAGCGCGCGGAGCAGCCCCTGCGGGGCCGCGTGCACCATGTACTCGGAGTCCTCGAGTATCTCGTCCAGGGCACCGGCCGCGGCGGCGTGGGCGGCGAGATGGTCGACGATGTACGGTGCGGCGGCCGGCCAGTCGCGGTGCCCGCTGTCCCCGTCAAGGGGCACCTCGGCCAGCAACGCGCTCGTGACCGCCCGTTGCGTCTGCCGCTCGCCCGGCCGAGCTCCCCGGGCACGCAACCGGTAGGCCACACCCTCCGGTGTCTGTGTCTCGACCAGGAGTTCGCCCGCCCGGTCCCGGAACACGCTCACGTCCTGAGCCGTCCACGGGTGACCCGACAGGGCACGTGCCAGGACCACCCACAGGGCAAGGGGCAGACCCGCGCCTTCGGCGAACTCCAACGGCCGCAACAGCGCGGCTTCGTCGTCGGAATCCGGCGTCGGCCCGACGGCCCTGTTGCCGTTCGCCATCGCCACACGCTCCTCGCAGCCCGTTCACGACCCCGTCCCTCCCCTTTGTGGGTGGGCGGGTCACCAACCTGGCCACGGATGCTACAGACAGCCTCTGACATTGATACGCGTAGGCGGGTTCCTGTGGTCGTGGCTCTGCCACTGACTGGCGCCCTGCTGGGCTGTCCTCGGGCTGTACCGTCCGGCTGCCGGGGCTCGTTCTCAAGCGTGCGTCCGCTGCCCGAGGTCAGGCCATGAGGGCCAGCAGCGGCCTGGGTCTCGCCCACGCGGTGATGGGTGGGACGGAGGTAGCGCTCACAAGCGGTCAGGCCCCTCGGTCCGGGTGACACGGCGACCGGCGGCAGCGGCCCCCCATCCGACGCCTGATGGCCCGGGTGTGGTGATGCGCCGGCTCGCGGGGCGCGCCACGCCGGAGATCGCCCGGCCCGGCGCGCTGCGCGAGGCGCTGCTCGGCGGTGGGATCGGTCTGGGCTTCATCCTCGTGTCCCTGCTGCTGATCTCGGCGTGCTGATCACCGTCCCGATGTTCGTCCTCGCCCGCCGGCGCGGTAACCCTGCTGCTGCCCCGGCGGCGGGTCCGGCACTGACACAGACCGACCGGAGGATACTGAAGTGACGTCCCGTCAGGCATCTTGGGGCCCCTCACAGCTCCGGGCGCCGCTCAACTGGTGGAGGGAAGAGGGCGCCTCCTTCGAGGACGGCGTCCTGGGGCCCTGGTGCTCGCGCTGCTCGCCTTCGCGCCGACCCTGTCGAACATCGGCGCGCAGATCGGCGATCTGCCCGAGCGGCCGGCGAGCGTGCTGGGCATCACGCTGACCCTGGCCCAGACCCTGCCGCTGGCGGCCCGGCGCCGGTGGCCCGCCGTCCGTCTCGTCGCTCCAGCCGTAGGCTGGATCGGTCAGGAAGTCGCAGAACTGCCACACCGAGCCCTGGTAGTTGCGCAGCGTCGAGCTGACACAGCCGTGCACGGCCCGCAGATCGGCCGACCATTCCTCGACGTGCTGCGGCGTCCACTGCCACGGCGCCGTGGCCCCCGACGAACTCGTGCGGCGCGAGGGCGTGGCCGTCGACGGCGACGCCGGGGCCGTCACCGAACTCTTCGCGTACCTCGACTCCCCCGACCCGGACTTCGCCATCGTCACCCCCTGACGCACCGGCCACCGCATGCCCACGGGCTGTGACCGGCCCCCTATGCTGCGGGAATGATCAAGCCGATTGAACTCGTCATATTCGACTGCGACGGAGTGCTGGTCGACAGCGAACGCATCGCGGTGCCCATCCAGGTCGCGCTGGGTGCGGAGCTGGGCTGGCCGCTCACCGAGGGCGAGGTCATGGAGCGGTTCGTCGGGCGCTCCACCGCCTCCATCCTCGAGGACATCGTGGCACGGGTCGGCGACGAGGTGGCCGACATCTGGCACACGCTCTTCGAGGAACGCCACCGTGAGGCGGTGGACACCGGGTTGTCGGCCGTCGAGGGGCTGCCCGAGGCGCTCGGCGCGATCACCCTGCCGACCTGCGTCGCCTCCAGCGGCTCGCACGAGAAGATGCGCCACACCCTCGGCCGCACCGGCCTCTACGACCACTTCGCGGGCCGCATCTACAGCGCCACCGAGGTCCGGCACGGCAAGCCGGCCCCGGACTTGTTCCTGTACGCCGCGCAGCGGATGGGTGTCGACCCGGCGGCCTGCGCGGTCGTCGAGGACAGCCGGCCCGGGGTGGAGGCCGCCCGCGCCGCCGGCATGCGCGCCTTCGGCTATGCGGGGGGCCTGACTCCGGCCGAACGGCTCCGAGGGGCCGGCACCGTCGTCTTCCACGACATGCGCGAACTGCCCGGCCTCATCGCCGGGAGCGACGGGCTCTGACGACGCCCGGCCGACGGGCCCGCCGCACCCCGGGGGCGGCGGGCCCGTCGTGTGCGGTGACCGGTCTACGCGGTGGGCGACAGGACGGTGCCCTCCGGGCGGCGGGCCGTGGACGGGGTGCTGCCGGCGACGATCAGGGCGAGCAGGACCGCGGCCGCCTCGCTCTGCAGGATCCGGGCGGCCTGCTTCAGCCGCCCGGGGTCGGGAACGGGGATGGACAGGGCCACGCACTCCGCGTTCGGGCCCGCGGTGATCGGTACCGCCGCGCACACCGTGCCGATCGCGTACTCCTGGAGGTCGAGGAGCGGTGCGTTCGGCGGGCGGTGGTCGAGCTGGTGGAAGAGGTCCTGCTGGCCGGTGAGGGTGTGCGGGGTGAAGCGGGTCAACCGGTGGCGCGCCAGATGGTCCTTCCGTTCGTCGTAGTCGAGTTGGGTCAGCAGCGCCTTGCCCACGGCGGAGGCGTGGGCGGCGACGCGGAAGTCGACCCACTCCTCGACCACGGGTGCGGCCGGGCCGTCGGCGTACTGGGTGATGGAGACCTCGCCGTCGGTGTAGCGGGCGACGTACACGGCGGCGCCGACGGCGTCCCGCACCCAGGCGAGGGTCTCGCGCAGGTGCCCGCGGCCTTCTCCGGTCGGCGAGTCCGCCAGCACGAGGGCGTTGCCGGCGACATACGCGTCCGGTGCGATCGGGGTGGCCAGGTTCGCGCGGATCAGCTGCTCCATAGCGCGGGCGAGGACCAGTTGGGGCAGTGCCGCCTCTCGGGCGATCTGTGTCAGGTTCACCCCGCCCGAGTAGCGGTTGATGACCTCCAGGACCCGCAGCGCCTGATGGACGGATTCCAGCGGGGCGGGCGCCGGGCGTCCTTCGGGGGTCTTGCGGGCGGCGTGGGTCAACTGCGGCTGTTTCAGGGCTTCCAGTGCCCATCCGTTCGCCTGGTACGTCAGGTGCAGCGGGTTGAGCCGCGCGTTCTGCGCGACGGCGACCGCCACCTGCGGGCCGGGGGTGTAGACCTCCCCCAGGTCGGGGTGGTCCTTGCTGGAGCGGGCCATGAGGGCCTGGCGCAGCCGTACGGGGAGTCGGCACGGCGATCGGCCGGCCCGCCCCGGACCGGTGGTGAGGGTGGTGAGGTCCTGGGTGGTGATGGGCGGGGAGGTCCAGATGACCGAGGCGCCGAGGGCCTCTTCGAGGTTCTCGGGGAACTGCGGCAGGGGCGGCAGGTGCTCCTCCGCGGGCAGGGTCCGCGCCTGGCGCATCCAGTAGCGGGCGGTGGCGACCTCGGCGCGGGCGAGGTGGAGGAGGTAGAGGCAACGGGCTGCGGTCCGCGAGCCCGCACCGGCCGCGTACTGGAACCAGAACTGCGCGCCCTCCATCCGGTCGGCCAGGTGGAGCAGGCAGCCGAACAGCAGCGCCGAGTCCACGCCGTGGGGCCAGGACTCGGCGTCGAGGGCGAGCTCGGCGAAGGCCCGGCTCTCCACGAGGCACCAGGTGAGGTCGTCCAGACCCCGGGCGGCGCGCACATGGCAGGCGGCGTCCAGGACGAGGTCGTCGGCGGTGGCACAGGCTGCGGATGCCTGCCTCCGTGCCGACGGGACGGCGACCCCGGGCGAACCGGTCGTGCCGCTCGTGCCGGTCGTGGAGTGGGCACGGTCGGCGACGATGCGGCGGGCGATCCGGCGACGGGCCGCTCCCTCGTCGTATCCGGCGTACTCCTCCGCGAGTACCGTCGCGTCCTCCAGGGCCGCGTCGAGTTCGCACAGCGGCATGTCGCGGTGGCGGGGCATGTCGCTCACTGGTCCTTCTCCTCTCCGGGGATCCAGTCCACCCCGAGCTTGCGGGACAGGGTTCGGCGTGCGCCGCGGATGTGCGAGCGGACCGTCGCGGGGGTGATCCCCATCATCCGGGCGACGGTGTCGGAGTCGTTGCCGAGGAGGAACCCCAGCAGCACCACGTCGTACTGCCGCTCGGACAGCCCCGCGATGGCCGCGTACAGGCCGAGCTTCGACTCCAGCAGTTCCAGCCGCTCTCTGGACGAGCGGCGCAGCGCGGCGAACCACGCCGTCTCCACCATCGCGACCTGGCGGCCCAGCGCCGTCAGCCGCCTCTCCACGTGCTCGCGCAGCACCGCCCACGCGAAGCCGTGCAGGCTCGCCTCCTTCAGGGCCTGGTGCCACACCTTCAGCAGGAAGGTGAACACGTCGTCGACGACTTCCTCGGCGTCCTTGGGGTTGCCCAGCTGCAGGTGGGCGTAGCGCAGATAGGCGCGGTGCTGCTGGGAGTGGAAAGCGGTGAAGTCCACCGGCAGTACGCCGGCCAGTTCGCTGGAGACCGCCTGGTCCCCCGATGGATCGAAATCGCCTTCGCTCATACGCTCCCCCACGGCTGTTCTTCGTCGCACACCGGTGCGACGGGGACCTCTTGGTGGCGGGCGCGGGGACCGGCACGCCGAGAACCGGCGATCGGTCCGCCGGTTCTCGTCCGTACGCCCGCGCCCGGCAGGCGCACGGGCGCCCTGAACACATGGATGACGAGACAACGGGCAGGGGTGACTAACAGCGCGAGGGCGGCCGTTTCGGCAACATTCACGTCGGCGCGGAACCTTCCAGATGGATCATGCACAACCGGCTTGCCTGCCCCCGGACCGGCAGCCGCGGAGCTCTGTGCGCTCCCATTCACCACCCCATCGGAAAACGAGCCCGATCGTGCAAGCCGGTCTCCGGAAATCTTCCGCAGGAAGCGCATACGCCTCTCCGTGCGCCCCGGTTCCCCCGTGCGCGCCCCCGGGGTGCCCGCCGTGCGCCGTCTCCACCGACGTGCGCCGCCGTCCGCCGATGCGCGCCCGTAACCGTCGCCCGCAGCCGCTCCCGTCACACGAACGGATGCCACGGCCACCCCATCCGGTGGGACACGGCCCGACTCACGCCGCCGCGGTGCCGGATGCCTGCATGGTGGGTCCAGCTTCCGGCGCCCCGGCTCCTCCGCCCCGCGCGCCCGTCGACCAGGAAGGGCGTGCCCCGTATGGCGTTCGCGAGGACCCTGCTGCCCGTCGTGCTCTCCCTGGCCCTGGCCGGGGTCCCCGCCTCGCTCCCCGGCCCCGGCCGGGCGGCCGACCTGGCCGCCGTCCCCTACGACGGCCAGGTCGGCCACGAGACCGCACTGTTCGGCGTGAAGGCCACGAACAACGCGGCGGCGCAGGAGTTCACCGTGGACGGCACCCGGCTGTCCCGGGTGAGCGTCTGGCTGGGCAGCGGGGCGGCGACGGGCACCGTGACCGCCCAGGTCCGCCGGGTCCGTACGGACGCCGGGTCGGCGATCGCCTCGACGACCCTGGACCTCGCCTCGCTCGGCGGCGCCGGAGCCGGCTGGGTCGAGTTCCCGCTCGACGCCGCCGTCACCGCGGGCACCGTGTACTACCTGTTCCTCCAGGCGAGCACCGTGGAGAGCGGACCGATCGCCTGGTACGGCACCGTACGGTCCGTGCCCGGCTCGCTGACCGCCTGGAACTACGACAGGGCGTACTGGGGCGGCTGGCACGCCGCCACCTCCCGGCCGGCCTTCCACGTCAACCCCACCGGCAGCGAGCGTTGCGGGGAGACCGAGCCCTGCTACGTGCCCGCTTCCGCCCTCGCCGCCCGTACCTCGGGCCTGCTGACCAACCGGGTCGGCACCGAGGCCGTCCTGCCCTCGTTCGCCGTGGGCGCCTCCTACGTCGACGGGAGCAACGTGCTGCGCCTGCCTTCCGGCCGGTGGCGGTACCTGCCCGACGGGGCCTCGGCGTCGACGGTGGTCGCGGCGGACGACCCGGGCGCCCTGGCCCAGATCGAGGAGAGCCGCGCGTGGCTGGCGGCGGGCACGGTGCCGGGCGCCACCGACGCGCAGCGGACGGCTTCGCAGCGCGCCCTGCTGTCGATGAGGGCGCTGCTGAAACCGAACGGGGCGTTCGCCGCGGCGTGGGCGCCGCCGTGGGAGTACTCGTGGCCCCGCGACGGGGCGTTCGCCGCGGTCGCGTTCGCCGCGACCGGGCACGACGAGGAGGCGTACCGGATCCTGAGCTACGACGCGCGCACCCAGCGGGCCGACGGGACCTGGGAGGCCCGCACGCTGCTGGACGGCAGCGGCCCGCCGGACGCGCGGAAGTGGCAGCTGGACGCCAACGGCTGGGTTCCCTGGGCCACTTGGCAGTGGTACCGGGCGGCACCGGCAGAGGGGCGGGACGACCGGCTGCGCGAGCTCTATCCGATGGTGAGCCGGGCGGCCGACCACGCCGCGGGGTCGCTGGGGCCGGACGGGCTGCCTCCGGCCTCCCCGGACTACTGGGAGCTGGACACGACGACCACCAACATCGGTACCGCCGCTCCGCTGCTGGCCGGGCTCAATTCGGCGGCCGACCTGGCCGCCCGGCTGGGCAGGGGCGCGGACGCGGAGCGCTGGGGGGACGCGGCCGGGCGGCTGTCGGCCGGGATCGCCGCCGCCTTCGCCCCGCTGGGCTACCAGCGGACCGTCGACGGCAAGCACGGCCGGGACAGCGCGGTGGCGTTCATGGCGCCCCCGTTCAACTCCGCCCCCGCCGGTCTCGGCGAGGCGCTGGACTCCACCTACCGGGCGCTGCTGCTGCCGAACGGCGGGGTCTCGCCCGGCAACGACCCCTCCTTCAGTTGGGGTTCGTACGCGTGGACGGCCAGCACCTCCTTCTTCGCCCTGGCCTGGGCCGGTACGGGTGAGCAGGCGAAGGCGGGCAGGGTGCTCGACTGGGTACTGTCCCGGCGGAACGGGCTGGGTGAGCTGCCGGAGACCGTGAACGGGGCCGGGCTGCCGTCCGCCGTGGCTCCCTTGGGGTGGACCGACGCGCTGGTGGTACTCACCGCGCTCGCCCTCCAGGGTTCCGCGCGACCCGTGCCGCCGCCGGCGGCGTCCCGGCATCATCGGTAGAGGGGCCGGCCCGGTGAGGGTCGCGTCCGTCATGCGCGTCGACGAGGAGACGGTCATGCGGGGCGGAAGGGTTGCGGTGGTCGGCGGGAGCATCGCCGGGTGCGCCATCGCCACGGCGGTGGCACGGGCGGGCGCCGGTGAGGTCGTGGTGCTGGAACGCACGCGCGGGCGGCTCCAGGACCGGGGCGTCGGGCTGTGCATTCACAACGAGCGGGGCGCGGAGCTCGGTGCGAGCGGGGCGCTGCCCGCCGGGATCGCGGCGCACCCGCTGGAGCGGCGCCGCTGGGTGGTCCGGGACGATGCCCACGGGCCGGGCGGCCGGGTGGTCTGGGAGCAGCCGTTTCCCTTCCGCTCCTACCACTGGGGCCTGCTCTGGCACGGGCTGCGCGAGTCCGTGCCGGATTCGGTGGTCTACCGGCAGGGGGAGACGGTGACGGGCGCCGAGGGGGCGGGTGGCTCGGGCGCCGACGTCCGGCTCGCGGGTGGTTCCGTCGAGCGGTACGACCTGGTCGTGGGCGCCGACGGGTACCGTTCGGTGGTGCGCGCGGCGCTCTGCCCGGACTCCCGGCCGGAGTACGCCGGTTACGTGTGCTGGCGCGGCAACTTCGACGCGGCGCTGCTCACCGGGCTCGGCCCGGTCGCGGACGCGTTCCCGGAGGCGGTGACCACGGTCTGCTTCGCCGGCGGTTCCTGCGTCATCTACCGCATTCCCGGGCCCGACGGCCCGCGGGTGAACTGGGTGCTCTATGCCGCTCCGCCGCAGGACGGCAGCCTGCGCCTCGACGATCCGACGAGCTTCCCGCCCGGCGGCCTCACCCCCGCGCTGGCGCTGCAGCTGGCCGCGCTGGTCGATCGCGAGTTCCCGCCGTACTGGGGTCGGGCGCTCGCCCTCACCGGCCCGGCGGACACCTTCGTCCAGCCCATCTACGACATGGAGACCCCGCGCGCCGCTGCCGGCCGGCTGCTGCTCGCGGGGGATGCCGCGAGCGTCGTACGCCCCCACAACACGAGCGGCGCCGCGAAGGCCCTCCAGGACGCGACCGCCCTCGCCGACGGCTGGCGCGGCTGCGGAACCTTCGAGGAGCTGCTGCGCGGGTACCAGGAGACCCGCGGCGCCGCCGGACGCGACCTGGTCGCGCTGGCCCGCCGGCTGGGACGCGCCCAGGTCGAGCGGACCCCGGCCTGGGCGAGCATGAACGGCGCCGAGATGGCCGCCTGGTGGCGGGGGCAGCTCGGCGGGTCCCCCGGGATCGGGGGCCGGGCGATGAACCCGTAGCGCGCGGCCCCCTCGGCTCAGCGGTCCATCGTGGTGTTGCTGGTGATCGTGCCGTCGGTGCCGGAGACGGTGACCGCGTGGCGGACTCCGTCGGAGCCGATGACCACGGCCAGCCAGGCGCTGCCGCCGCCGTCCTGGGCGACCGCGCGCAGCCCCGCCACCTTGCCGCCCGGCACCGCCGCGGCCGCCTTCTCGGCCGCCTCGCCGATGGCCAGGGAGGGGATGGGGGCGGGCGCCGGGGCTTCCTTGCCGCCCCCGTGGCGGCCCGGCCCGCCGGGCGCGTCGGGGCCCGCCGGACGGCCGGGCTCACCGGGGCCGCGTTCGTGGCGCGGTTCGGCGTTCTTCGGGCCGCCCCGGAGGCCGCCCTCGGGTCCGGGTCCGGCCCAGGCGAAGTGCGGGCCTCGCTCGACGCGCATGTGGTGGTCGTGGTGCTCGGCCGCGGCCACCGCCGTCACCACGCCGACGACCACCACGGCCGCCGCGCCCGCCGCCACCCAGCGGGCGCTCCGGCCGCGGGGGACGAGGCGGCCCAGGGCGGCCGGCTTGCGGGCTCCGGCCTCGGGCGCAGTCTCGGGGACGACCGGATGCGCGGCCGGAGGGGCGGCATGGGCGGCGGTCTCGGCCTGCTCGGACGGCGGGACAGAATCAGACATACGGGAACTCCTCAGAACAACCGGGCGTGGTGCACGGCTCGTTCCCGAGCATGCTGAGCGGAACCTGAAGCCCCGCTGAAGCCACCTGAAGACCTCTTCAGCCGGCGGCGCGGCGGTACTGAGATCCTGTCCGGCATGCGCGTACTGGTGGTGGAGGACGAACGGCGGCTCGCCGTGGCCCTGCAGCGTGGGCTGCAGTCGGAGGGGTTCTCGGTCGATGTGGCCCACGACGGGTCCCAGGGGCTGTGGATGGCCACCGAGCACGACTACGACCTGATCGTGCTCGACATCATGCTGCCCGGCCTGAACGGCTACCGGGTGTGCGCGAAGCTGCGCGCGGCAGGGAACGAGTCGGGGATCCTGATGCTCACGGCGAAGGACGGGGAGTACGACGAGGCCGAGGCCCTGGACACCGGCGCCGACGACTTCCTGTCCAAGCCGTTCTCCTACCTCGTGCTGGTCGCCCGGCTGCGCGCGCTCGGCCGGCGCACCGGCCGTCGGCGTCCCCAGGTGATGCGGTTCGGCGACCTGGTGCTCGACCCCGCCCGGCACTCGTGTTCCCGGGGCGTGACGCAGATACGGCTGACCGCGCGGGAGTTCGCGGTGCTGGAGTGCCTGGCCCGGCGCTCCGGCGAGGTGGTGCCCAAGCGGGACATCCTGGAACAGGTGTGGGACAGCGCCTTCGACGGCGATCCCAATGTGGTCGAGGTCCACGTCAGCGCCGTCCGCCGCAAGATCGACGCGCCGTTCGGGCGGGCCGCGCTGGAGACCGTACGCGGAGCCGGGTACCGACTGGCGGCCGACGGTGGCTGAGCGTCCCCGCCTGCGCGAGCGCGTACGCGCCGCCCTGTACACCGGCCTGCGCGCAGTGCTGCGCCCGGCGCTGCGCCGTTGGCCGGCGCTGCGGCGGCTGCGGCGGTTGTGGCCCACCACGGTACGGGCGCGGGCGACCGTGGGCGCCAGTGCGGTGGTGGCCGTGGCCCTGGCGGTCGCCTCGTTCGCCCTCCTCGGGCTGCTGGAGGCGAACCTGCTGCGCAACGCCGAGAACGACGCCCGCCGGCAGGCCGAGAACGTGGCGCAGCTCGCCGCCACCGGCAAGCTGGGCCGCGTACGTCCGCCGGCCCGCGGCATCGACTTCGTCCAGGTGGTGGGCGCCGACGGCCGCATCCTGTTCGCCAGCCCGAACCTGGCCGGTGTGCCCGCCTTCCCGCCGCCCGCCCCCGGCGTCCCGGGGACCCGGTTCCACACGTGGCGGGTCCGCCCGATCGACGGCGAGTACCGGCAGCGGGTCGTCCAGGTCGTCACGCAGACCCCGGACGGTGTGGCCATCGTCTACGCCGGCGCCTCCCTGCGGGACGCGGACGCGGCCGACGACACCACGACCGCCGCCCTCGTCATCGGCATGCCCCTGCTGCTGGCCACCGTCGCCCTGGTGACCTGGCGGGTCACCGGCCATGCGCTCCGGCCGGTGGAGGAGATCCGGGCCGAGGTCGCCGGGATCTCCGACCGGGACCTGCACCGCAGGGTGCCGGTTCCGGCCACCCACGACGAGGTCGCCCGGCTGGCCGAGACGATGAACGCCACCCTGGACCGGCTGGAGGCCTCCGGAATCCGGCAGCGGCAGTTCATCGCCGACGCCTCGCACGAGCTGCGCAGTCCCATCACCGTCCTGCGCACCCAGCTGGAAGTGGCCCTGGCCGTCCGGGACCCGGAGCTGTGGCCCGAGCTGATCGGCGGGGCCCTGGAGGACATCGAACGGCTCCAGCACCTCACTGCCGACCTGCTGCTGCTCGCGCGCATCGACGCGGCCCAGCCCGTGGTCACCGCTCCGCTGGATCTGACCGCCCTGGTGCGCGAGGTGGTGGAGGGCCGCCTCGGCGACCGGGTCCCCGTACGGCTGCTGCTGGAGCCCGATGTCGAGGTCACGGCGGGCGCGCTGTGGCTCGGCCGGATCGTCACCAACCTCGTGGACAACGCGCAGCGCTACGCCGCAGGGCGCGTGGACGTCACGCTGCGCACCACGAAGGGGGCACGGCCGGGCACGGCCGTGGTGGAGGTCGTCGACGACGGCCCCGGCATCCCGGCGGCGGACCGCGAGCGGATCTTCGAACGGTTCACGCGCCTCGACGACTCGCGCAGCCGCGATCACGGCGGAGCCGGACTGGGCCTGGCCATCGCCCGCGACCTGAGCACCCACCACGGGGGCACCCTGACGGCCGAGGACGGTCCGGAGGGCGGCGCCCGCCTGGTGCTGCGCCTGCCGGTCACGCGTCTGACGTGACGTCTGCGCCCAGCACGCGCCGCGGGGCGACCTCCGTACCGGCGGCGAGCAGGACCAGTGCGCACAGGGCGGACCGCCGCGGTGCGCACTCGCCCTCCCGGGCCGGGGAGACCCGGCGCCGCGGGTCGTGGGCGACCTCGGTGCGCGCCGTCGCCCGGTCGGCGGCCCGCGCCCGGTTGCCGTCGACACGGCATCGACTCCCCTTCCGTGACGGGTGCGGAAAACCCGGTGCCCCGGGAGGCCCGGGTCACTAGACTCTCCGTGCGCGCTGCCGACAGGGCACCGCGCCCATGCCGAGTGAAGAGAAGGGGAGCCGCGCCATGTGCACGTACCGCACTGCCGCCTTCGCTCCCCCGTCCCGGTACGACGTGATCCCGGTGTCTCGCAGCGCGCGGTGCCCGCTGCGCGGCCGGCACCGTATGCCCGTGACCCGTTCCTAGGGTTCCGTTCCCTTCCCGGGTTCCGTTCCCTTCTCGCCCTCCGCAGGCCCGTGAGCCGCAATCCCGTACGTCCTCCTGCCCGGACCCCGTCCGGACAGGAGGACGGCGGCTGCGCCCGGCCGCGGCGGCGTCCCGGGTCGGGAAATCGCGCTGTCCCCTTCCCTCAGCACACTCGAAAGGCCTCGGGCCATGCGCGCCAACAGGCAGCCCCACGACACCACTTCCCCCGCCGCCGTCCGCAACCTGGGCATCCTCGCCCACGTCGACGCAGGCAAGACCACCATCACCGAACGGATCCTGTTCGCGACCGGTGCCATCCACAAGCGGGGCGAGGTCCATCACGGCACGACCGTCACCGATTACGACGCCCAGGAACGCGATCGCGGCATCACCATCTTCGCCGCGGCCGTGAGCTGCGCCTGGGCCGGTCACCGCGTCAACCTGATCGACACCCCGGGTCACGTCGACTTCTCGGACGAGGTCGAGCGTTCCCTGCGGGTGCTGGACGGGGCCGTCGCGGTCTTCGACGCCGTCGCCGGGGTCGAGCCGCAGAGCGAGACGGTGTGGCGGCAGGCGGACCGGCACGGTGTGCCGCGGATCGCGTTCGTCAACAAGCTGGACCGGGCGGGCGCCGACCTCGACACGGCCGTCGCGTCGATCCGCGGGCGGCTGGGCGTCGTACCCCTGGTGGTTCAGCTGCCCATCGGAGCGGAGGACTCCTTTACCGGTGTCGTCGACCTGCTGGGAATGCGCGCGCTGAGCTGGCAGGCCGGCTCCGACACGTACCAGGAGGGGCCGGTGCCCGAGGCGCTGCGCGAGGAGGCCGCCGGGCGGCGCCGGCTGCTGGAGGAGACGGTGGCCGAACTGCACGCCGACGCCCTGGAGGAGTTCTGCTCGGCCTCGGCCCTGACGGAGCGCACCCTGGTGCGCGCCCTGCGGGAGCTGACGCTGCGCGGGGACGGTGTGGTGGTGCTGTGCGGCTCGGCGTACCGCAACCGCGGCATCGAACCGTTGCTGGACGCGGTCCTCGCGTACCTGCCGTCGCCGTCCGACATGCCTCCGGTACGGGGCCAGGCGCCGGACGGTGCGGAGCAGGAGCGCGCGCCCGACCCGGCCGCGCCGTTCGCGGCCCTCGCCTTCAAGGTGACGGCGACGGCGACCGGCCGGCTCACCTACCTACGGGTCTACGCGGGCACCCTGCGCAAGGGCGCGACGGTACTGGACGCGGCCACGGGCCGTACGGAACGGGTCGGCCGGATCCTGCGGGTCCAGGCCGACCGGCACGAGGAACGGGAGGAGGCGGTGGCCGGTGACATCGTCGCGGTGGTCGGGCTGAAGGCCGCCCGGGCGGGCACGACACTGTGCGCGCCGGGCGCACCGCTGGTCCTCGAACCTCCGTCGGTGGCCGAGCCGGTGGTGTCGGTCGCGGTCGAGGCCCGTCGCAGCACGGACACGGGTCGGCTGTCGGCGGCGCTGGCGCGGCTCGCCGAGGAGGACCCGTCGCTGGTGGTGCGGTCCGATGCGGAGAGCGGCCAGACCGTGCTGTCGGGGATGGGCGAGCTGCACCTGGAGGTCGCGGTGGAGAAGATCCGCAGCGGCCACGGCGTGGAGGTCGTCGTCGGCCGGCCGCAGGTCTCCTACCGGGAGACCGTCGTGCGCGGAGTGACCGGTCTGATCCACCGGCACGTCAAACAGGACGGTGGCGCGGGCCAGTTCGCGCACGTCGTCCTCGACGTCGAGCCGCTGGACGAGCCGTGCTTCGAGTTCCGGTCGACGGTCGTCGGCGGGCGGGTACCGCAGGAGTACGCGCGCGCAGTGGAGGCCGGATGCCGGGACGCGCTCGCCGAGGGCCCGCTCGGCGGGTTCCCGGTGACGGGGCTGCGGGTCACGCTCACCGACGGGGCGACGCACTCCAAGGACTCCTCGGAGATGGCGTTCCGGGCGGCGGGCCGGTTCGGGCTGCGCGAAGCCCTGCGTCTGAGCACGATGGAGCTCCTGGAGCCGCTGGCCGAGGTGACGGTGACGGTTCCGGAAGACGGTGTGGGCGGCGTCCTGGGTGATCTCGCGGCCCGCCGCGGCCGGGTGTCCGCTTCCACGGCGGAGGCCGGGACCGCGGTGATCACGGCGGCCGTGCCGCTGGCCGAGCTCTTCGGCTACGCGTCCCGGCTGCGCGGCCGGACGCAGGGCCGGGGCACCTTCACCACCCGGCCGGCCGGTCTCGCACCGGTACCGGCCTCGGTGGCGGGAGCCCTGCCGGCTCGGTGACGACGCGGTTGCCGCCCGACCCGCCCCCACTCGTGGGGGCGGGTCGGGCCACGCCCTGCCATTAGGCTGCGTCCTTCGGGGGTCCCAGCAGACAGGCAAGGTGAACATGTTCGAGTCGGTGCAGGAAAATCCCTACCCTGACAGCCACGTCCTCGGCGAGGGCCCCGAGCCGCACCCACTGCTGCGGCCCGTCCTGCCGCTGCTGGGACGGTGGCACGGCCGGGGGCAGGGCCAGTACCCGACGCTCGAGAAGGACTTCGCCTACGAGCAGGAGGTCAGCTTCAGCCACGACGGCCGTCCCTTCCTCCGCTACGAGGCCCGCGCCTGGCTGATCGACGCCTCCGGGGCACCCGTACGGCCGGCGGGGCGCGAGGCCGGGTGGTGGCGGGTGACGCCCGATGCCGGCCTGGAGGTCGTGCTCGCCCATCCCACCGGCATCGTCGAGACGTATGTCGGACGGGTGTCCGGCACGGAGATCGAGATCGAGACCAAGGACGTGGCGCTGACCCCGCTGGCCAAGGAGGTCACCGGCACGCGGCGGCACTACACGGTGGGGGACGGCGAGCTGACGGTCGTTCACGACATGGCCGCGGTGGGACAGCCCCTGCAGCACCACCTGACGACGCACCTGCGCAAGCGGTCCGCCTGATACGCCCCTTTCCCGGCGGGCCACTCGGAGATCACCCGGGTGCCCCGGCACGGCTGCGGGAGGTGCGGACCGTGTCATCGCATAGTCGGTGGCAGGCCCGAGCCGAAGGCCGTGACCGTGGGGAGTGACCGTGGTGCTTGTGGGACGACGCGCCGCCCTGGCGGCCCTGGTGTGTGCGGGGGCCGCCGGGTTCGTGCCCGGCGCCGGTGCCTCGGCAGAGGCATCGGCAAGGGCATCGGCAACGCCAGGGGCCGCGGCTGCCCGCGCCGCCGCCACCGCCGGTCCGCACCCGCCGGCCTCGCTCCTCGGCGATGAGATCCGCCGACTCCCCACGTCCCGCAAGGCGCTGGCCCTCACCTTCAACGCCGCCTGGGACGATGCCGGGGTCGACACGGTGCTGGCCGAACTGCGGCGGCGAAAGCTGCCCGCCACCTTCTTCCCGACCGGCGAGTTCGCCGAAGCCGAACCGGCGGCGGTGCGCGCCGTGGCGGACGCGGGGCACGGCCTCGGCAACCACTCGTACAGCCACCCTTACTTCGACGACCTGAGCACGGCGGAGCGGGCCGACGAGGTGCGTGCCGCCGATGCGGCCGTCCGGAAGGCGTCCGGGACCGAGCCGCTGCCGCTCTTCCGGTTCCCGTACAGCTCCACCACCCCGGAGTCAATCGCCGATGTCAACGCGCTGGGCTACGCGGCGATCGAGTTCAGCGCCGACACCAACGGCTATCTCGGCCCGGAGGGCGGCATGAGCGTGGACCGTGCCGTCCGGCGTGCCGTCGAGGCCTTCGCCCCGGGGGCGATCATCCAGATGCACGTCGGGAGCCACGGGGACGGAGTCGTCCTCGACGCCGAGGCCCTTCCACTGATCATCGACGCTGCCCTGGCCGACGGCTACGAGGTCATCGACCTGCGCCGGTTCCTCGAAGCCTGACGAGTGACTCGGGCCGGCGAGGGGCGGGCACGCGCATATCGGTGCGCACCGAGCCCGCGGACCGCGTAATGTCGCCCCGTTGATCCCGGGGAGAGGACGTTCATGCAGGTCGGATCCAGGCGCGGCTTCCTTGTCGCGGCCGCCGCCGTCACCGCTTCGGCATCCCTCGGCGCCTGCCGTCGCCGGGAGGGCGCGAGCGGTGATCCGCTCGATGTGTCGGCGAGCGCGGATCTGCCCGTGGCTCCGGAATCCGTGGCCGCCGACGGCACCACGATCGTGCTCGGCGACCCGGCCGCGCCGCTCGCCGTCCGGTTGTACGAGGACCTGAGCTGCCCTGCCTGCGCCGAGTTCGAGACGGAGGGCACCGCCCCGTACCTGAAGCGGGCTGCCCGCAACGGCGCGCTGCAGTTGCAGTTCACACTGGGGTCCTTCCTCGGTCCTGGATCGAAGTTCGCCGCGAACGCGCTGCGCGCTGCGGTGGATCAGAACAGGTTCGCCGAGTACCACGAACTTCTGTACCGCCACCAGGCCCGGGTCCGGAAGTCCGGGGGCTTCACGAGGGACCGGCTGCTGGGACTGGCGATCATGATCGAGGGTCTGCGCGGCCCGGAGTTCGACGCGGCCGTGCTGGACACGAAGTACCGGGACTTCGTCGAGGCCGCGGACGATGCCATGGGCAGGTCACCCGTCAAGGGAACCCCCACGATGGCGGTCAACGGAACCCTGGTGCCGCCGGGCAGCCGCGCGTACTACACCGATCGCAGCAGCCTGTACCGGCACTTGAAGAAGGTGGCTCGGGCCACGGATTAGGAGCGGGGGGGCGCCTCAGGGAGCCTGCTTCGAAACGGACCCTGCGGCTCCTCAACTCCTATGTCCGCGACGCCCGTTGACCGGGTCGATATCGTCCGGGTCGAGCGCCTGGCCTTCGTCCTGCACGACCTGTTCGCCGTGCCCTTCGACGAGATCGCCCCCGTGCTCGGGCGCTCCGCCGCCACGACCCGGCAGCTCGCGAGCCGCGCCCGGCGGCGCGTTCGGGGCGCGACACCCGCTCCGGACCCCGACCGGGCCCGCCTGCGCACGATCGTCGACGCCTTCCTCGCCGCCCCGCGCGGCGGGGACCTCGACGCCCTCGTCGCCGTCCTCGACCCCGATGTGGTGGCACGCTCGGACGGGGGCACCCTGCGCCCCTCGCTGCTCCGCCGCGGTGCGGTCGACGTCGCCTCCCGGGCCGTCACCTTCGCCCGCTTCGCCGAAGCCGCGTACGCGGTGCCGGTCAACGGGACCCGGGGGGCGCGGTGGCGGACGGCCGGGCGCTGTCGGTGATGGCGTTCACCTTCGGAGACAGCAGGATCACCGCGCTGGACATCCTCACCGACCCCGAGCGCCTGGCACGCATCGACCTGAGCGTCATCGACGACCGACCCACGCCTCCGGGGTGATCCACCCCACACTTCGCCGCAACTCCAAGCCCCGCCGCGCCTTGCGCACGAATCCACGAGGACGAAGGGGCAACACCATGACCGAGAACACGGATGTGGTCGCGATCGACGGCGCAACCCGACCGACCCGGCCGCGCCGACCCGCATCAGGGCCGGAATCATGCCCCTCCTGTGGTGAACCCGTGCGTGACGCGCGGCCATTCCGTGCCCCTCGGGTGAACTCCTGCACCTCGCGCAGGCCTCGGCGGCCGGTACGGGCGATTCACGCCCCTCGCACCTCACGGGTCGTGACGGAGGGAATTCAGCTGGTAGCAATTAGGTGAATTCCTGACTGAATTCCCGTCAATAAGCCTCCACTTCATATCTCGATTTGATAACAACCCATCCTCGAAGGACTGGACCATTGGTGCGCGACGCGCGTAACTCCCCTTGTTTTATTGGGAGTTGACTGTTCGTCAAATCAGGCCGACAGGTAACGGAATGATTTCTCGACGCGCGCCCCCGTTTGTCCGAATTCTCCTCCGCTTTCGTCTGGCAGGCTTCCGCGCACCCAGTCTTCCGACAACGATTTGAGGTGCCCATGACAGGACGTCGCAGACGGCCTGCCGCCGCCGCCGACCACCGCCGCAAACCCCGGCGGTTGATACTCGTCACCGCCGCCACCGCAGCGGCGGGGCTGATAGCCGCAGGCATCGCCTATTCCGGAATCGGCGACGGCGCCCAGGCGGCCGCGCCCGTACAGGCCGCCGCCGCCGAGGCACCGGCCGCCGCGCCCGCGCGCGACCAGGAGCCCGAGCCGATCGCGGCCGCGCCCTCCAACGAGACCGAGCGCGGCATGATCTTCGACGGGCTGGAGGCCGCGCCGAAGGGCGACAAGTGCGTGGGTGTCTACCGCACCGCCGCCGGGCTGTGCACCCACGGCCCCGACGCCCCGCCCAAGGGCGTCGACATCACGAAGGACATCGAGCCCGCCGTCAAGGAGAAGGCTCCGGCGGCCGATCCGGCCAGCCCCGCGGCTGCCGACCCGGCCAGCAAGGAAGGCGGCGGGCGTCCTCAGGACGCGCCCGCGGCCGACGCCTCGGCCACCAAGGCCTCTGCGCCCGAACCGGCTGCCGCGGCCGGCAGCCAGAACGTCGCCGCCGGCCCCGCGGGCCAGACCGTCCAGTGCGACGGCGACGGCAGCACCGGCAACCGCGTGCAGGTCGTCTACGTCCACGCGCCGGGCAAGGACCGCTACTCCGAGTACGTCGCCTCGTTCCGCAAGTGGGCCGCCGACGCCGACCTCATCTACTCGGCGAGTGCCAAGGAGACCGGCGGAGTACGTCACATCCGCTACGTGACGGCCGCCGACTGCACCCCGACCGTGCTCAACATCGAGCTCCCGGCCTCCTCCCTGGCCGAGTTCAGCGCGACCAACAACGCGCTCGCCGGCAAGGGCCTCGACCGTCGCGACCGCAAGTACATGATCTTCGCCGACACCCAGGTCTACTGCGGCATCGGTACCTTCGCGGGCGACGAGCGGCCCGGCCAGGCCAACCAGAGCAACTTCGGCCCCTCCTACGGGCGTACCGACTCCGGCTGCTGGGGCGGTCACACCGCCGCGCACGAACTCGGCCACAACCTGGGCGCGGTCAACAACAGTGCCCCGAACACCAGCCGTGGCGCGCACTGCACGGACGAGTTCGACGTGATGTGCTACTCGGACACCCCGTACTACCCGCAGATGCGCAACATCTGCACCAACCAGGCGTCCGAGAACATCCTGGACTGCAACCACGACGACTACTTCCACACCAGTCCGAAGCCCGGCAGCTACCTGGCCACGCACTGGAACATCGCCGACAACCAGTTCCTCATGAAGAACAAGGGCGGCGGCACGGACCCGGGTCCGAACCCGAACCCGACCCCGACGCCCACCAAGAAGCCCACGCCGACGCCGACCAAGAAGCCGACCGGCGGACCGACCGTGACGGCGGCCCAGATCCAGTCCGACTCCGTCGTCGTGAGCTGGCCCAAGGTCGACGGCGCCTCCTGGTACGCGGTGCAGCTGAACGGCAAGCACCTGACGTGGGTCCAGTCCCAGGTGCTGCGCATCTACAACCTGCAGCCCAACACCGCCTACAAGGTCACCGTCTCGGTCCGCGACAGCTCCGGCCGTGACAGCGGACCCGGCAAGGCAGCGTCCTTCCGTACGACGGGCGCGGGCGGCGGCGCGACCACCCCTGGCACCCGCTACGTGCTCGGCAACGGCAGCACCGGCATGGCCGCGGAGCTGTGGGGCGGCCGCACCGCCGACGGCACGGTCCTCGTCGGCGGCCGCACCAACGGGTACGCCCAGCAGCAGTGGTACTTCGACGACGCGGGCAGCGGCCAGGTGCGCATCAAGTCCGCGGCCTCCGGCAAGTGCCTCCAGCCGGGCGGCACCCCCGCCGCGGGCATGTGGGTCTCCCAGCAGCCCTGCGCGGGCGGCAACAAGGCGCAGGCCTGGAAGCTGACCTCGCGCGGTGGCTCGGTGACCGTGACGGACGCGAGCGGCGGCTTCGCCCTCACCGTCAGCAGCCGTCCCTACTACGGGTACTGGCTGCTCGACCTCCAGCGCGCCGACGGCCGTGCGACGCAGGCCTGGACCCTGCAGAAGTCCGGCTGATCACTGCCACGGCGCAGCACCACCTGACGCCCTGACGGCGTGAAACCACCCCGGCGGACGGCCGCACCCCGCGGCCGTCCGCCGGCACCCCTCATCTTGACCGGAGCACCCCGACGATGCGCATACGAATCGTTTTCTCGGCCGCCCTGGCCGCACTCGGCCTCATGTTCGCGCTCCCCGCCGCGGCCCACGCCCACGGTGACACCGTGAAGGTGGTGGTGACCGGGCAGCGGGACGGCCACGTCACCGCCGATGTCACCTGGGAGAACGACGGGGACGCCGTCGACGAGGCCGTCGCCGCGACCGTGAACGCGGTCAGTGTCGACGGCACCCGCACCATGGGGCCGTGGCGACTGGTCCGCGACCCCGCCGCGGCGCCCGCGGGCTGGACCACGGCCGAGGCACTGCCGCCGGGTTCGTGGAAGGTCGGCGTCGACGTGGGCTTCCCGGCCCTGGGGCACGGCGAACTCGAAGTGGCCGTACCCGTGGTGGACCCCGCTCCGGTCGCCTCCGCGACGTCTCCCGTCACGCCGTCCGCAGCGCCGTCGTCGACTCCGTCGGCTGCTCCGGCGTCGGCCTCCCCCGCCTCGGCATCGGCCGCGTCCTCGGCGCAGGCACCGGATCCGGCCGCCGACACCGAGGGGTACGCCGTCTGGTGGACGACCGCGGGTGTGGCGGTGACCGCCATGGCCGGCGCGGCCGTGGGTCTCCTGCTCCGCCGCCGCCGACGCGTGCGGCTGGACCGGCTCGGCTAGTACCCGGTCCCCCGGGGGGGGGCGGAGCACCGTGCCGTGGCTTACCGGCCCACGGCCAGCGCGGCCGCGACCGCCTCGGCGAAGCGCTCCAGCCCCTGCGGGTTGATGCGCAGGAACAGGTTCGGCTCGATGAGTTCCAGCTCCATGACCACCGGTTCCCGGGCCTCGTCCAACGCCAGGTCCACCCGGGCGAACAGCAGGTCGCCCGGGTCGGGAACCGCGGCCAGCGCCGCCCTCGCCGTACGGAGCTCCGCCTCGGACGGCTCGTAGGGCGCGGCTCCGGGGTGCGGCACCCGGAAGTTGTCGATCAGGCCCGCCTCCGTCAGCAGCGGCTGCTTGCGGATCGCGTGGCTGAAGGTGCCGCCGAAGAAGACCAGGGCCCGCTCCCCCTCCGCCACGAGCGGCAGGTACGGCTGGACCATCGCCGTACGGCCCTGGTCCAGCAGCATCCGTGCGTGGCGCTCGGCGTCCGCCCCGCGGCCGGGTTCGTAGCGCGCGGTGTCCCGTGCGCCCGCGGAGACTGCGGGCTTGACCACCACTCCGTGCGGCCCGTCGAAGTCCGCCGCGTCGAGGCTCCAGCAGGTAGCGCTTGTCGCTGTTCCAGCGCACCAGCGGCGCCGGATTGCGCAGCCGGGTCACCTCGGCCGTCGCGTCGGCCCAGGCCAGGAACTCGGGCAAGCGGTCCGCGTAGTCTCAGGTCGACCGGATGATCGCGAGTTCGAACCCGTCCCATGGGGGCCGCTCCGCGTCCCAGGCGACCGCGTGCACCGACAGGCCCCCGTCCCGCAGCGCCGCGAGGACCAGCGGGAGGTCCGCGTCGACGTCGGCGCCGCCCTTGCTCGTCACGACCGCGACCCTTGCAGCACCCATGGGAGTCTCCCGTCCTCGTGCCCGGGACCGCCCGGTGCGGCCGCCGCTCCGGACGATCACTCTTCCACACGCGCCCGGCGGGAACCCGGCCGCCGGATCATGCGTCGTACGCAACGCGAGGCGGCAGACGGGCTGCGGCGGACGGGCGGGGCACCGGTGGTGGACGTGGCGGGGAGCGGTGCGCGGCGCACCGCCCGGTGGCGCCGGGGCACGGACGCGCGGGGCCGTACGGCTCGGACCCGAGGACGCGTTCTCGCGGCGTCGGCCGTACTGACGGCCGCGCTGCTGGTGTTCCACTCCGCGGTCCCCAACGCCGTGGGCCGCCCGGGCAGTCTGCTGGAGGCGTTCCTGCCCTGGCTGGGCCTCGCTGTTCCGGTCCTGCTCGTGGCGGGGCTGGTGCGCCGCTCGGTCACCGCGCTGGTGGCCGTGCTGCTGCCCGCGGCCGCCTGGGCCGTTCTCTTCGGCGGACTGCTGCTGCCCGCGGACCGCGGCGCGCACGACATCACGGCCGTCCAGCACAACGTGAGTGACGAGAACCCCGACCCCGCGGGCACCGCGCGCGCCCTGATCGGGTCCGCGCCCGACATCGTCGCCCTGGAGGAGCTGACGCCCGCCGCCCTGCCGGCCTACGAGGCGGCGCTGGCCCCCGAGTACCCGTTCCACGCGGTCGAGGGCACGGTCGGACTCTGGTCGAGGCATCCGCTCACCGACGTCCGCCGCGTGGACATCAGGCCCTCGGGCATCGGGGAGGGCTGGAACCGTGGCCTGCGCTGCGGTGTGCGCACGCCCCGGGGCGAGATCGCGGTGTACGTGGCGCACCTGCCCTCGGTCCGCTTCCGGTCGACCGGTTTCGGCTCGGGCCCGCGGGACGAGAGCGCGCGGCTGCTGAGCGCGGCCGTCGCCGCCGAGAAGGTGGAGCGGGTGGTCCTGCTGGGCGACCTCAACAGCACGGTGGACGACCGGGGTCTCGCCCCGCTGACCTCCCGGTTGAGCGCGCCGCGGCGGGGATTCGCCCTGAGCTGGCCCGCGGTCTTTCCGGTGGCCCGGATCGACCAGGTGCTGACCCGCTCGGCGACCGCGCCCGAGGTGTGGACGCTGCCCGCCACCGGCAGCGACCACCTGCCGGTCGCCGCCCGTATCAGGTTCGACGCCTCATAGCCGGATGACGAGCTTGCCCCGCACCTGGCCGTCCCGCAGCCGGCGAATGGCGTCGGGTACCTCGGCCAGCGGGTGGATCCGGTCGACGGCGGGGGTCACCGCACCCGCCTCGATGAGTTCCGTGAGGGCTTCGAGGTCGCGGCTGCGCACCAGGGTGCCGTGCGCGCGGAGCCGGTGGCCGACGAAGGGCGACAGCAGCATCGCGCCCAGCTGCCGCTCATTGCCGCCGATCCACTTGCCGCCGCCCTCCCCGCCGACGATGGCGAGGGTTCCGCGCGCAGTGAGGGCGCGACGCAGCCGGGCTATCGGGCGGTTGCCCGCGATGTCCAGGATGACGTCGTAGTGGCGGCTGCCGTCGACGGGGTCCTGGTGCGTGTAGTCGATGACCTCGTCGGCGCCGAGGGAGCGGACCAGGTCGGTCTTGGCGGTGCTGCACACTCCGGTGACGTGGGCTCCGTAGGCCTTGGCCACCTGTACGGCGAAGCTGCCCACGCCACCGGAGGCGCCGAGGACGAGGACGCTCCGGCCGGCTTCGACGCGCCCGCTGTCGCGTACGGCGCCCAGGGCGGTGCACCCGGAGACGGGTACGGCCGCGGCCTGTTCGAAGTCGAGGACGGCCGGCTTGGGAGCGAGCGTGCCCTCCTTGGCGACGGCGTACTCGGCGAAGGAGCCTGAGCAGTTGCCGTACACCTCGTCGCCCGGCCGGAAGCGGGTGACGTCCGGACCGACCGCTTCCACCACCCCCGCGACATCCATGCCGCGGACGCGCGTCCTGGGTGTCCGCAGGCCCGACACGGCCCGGACCGCGTAGGGCATCCCTGCCATGAGGTGCCAGACACCCTGGTCGACGCCGGCCGCGCGCACCCGTATGAGGACCTCGCCCCGGCCCGGCTCGGGCCGCTCCACCTCTTCGAGCCGCAGGACCTCGGGCGGTCCGTATATGTCCTGGACCATGGCCTTCATGAGTCGTCTCCCTCGGTGACGGTGTACTGGAACACGGAGTCGAGCGGTACCTGGAACACGCGGGCGATCTCGAAGGCCTTCTCCAGGGAGGGCGAGTAGCGGCCCTGTTCGATGGCGATCACCGTCTGCCGGGTCACTCCGATCCGGCGGGCGAGCTCGGCCTGGGTCATCTCTCCGTTGGCGAAGCGCAGGGCCCGGATGCTGTTGGTGACCCGGGTGGGCCTCACCACGGGTGGAAGCCGAGCCGGTAGGAGGCGATCTTCGCCATGGAGGCGAGCAGCGCCGACAGGACGAAGCCCAGACAGATCACGTTGGCGATCCAGAACTGGTCCGCCTCGACCATCGCGAGGAACATCCCGGCCACGGCGCCGATCGCGATGAACGACTGGCCGATGTGCTCACCGAACCGGTGGATCTCCCGGTCGCGCTGGTCCTTGACCTTGCCGTCCTCGGGCGAGATCAGCGACACGACGATGTGGAGCGCGATCGAGGCGACGATCGCCGCGCCGACCGACCACAGGAGCGCGGCGGCGTACGGCTGGTCGGCCAGGGGCACGCTCCCGGAGCGTCCGAGAACGACGGTCAGATACGCCCCGTACGCGAGGACCGTGACCACGATCATGATCCACGCGCGTTTCTCCTCGACTGCCACTGCCACTCCCGATGTAAAGAAAACCCGACATCGCCAGTGTCAAAGATCCAGGACACGATGTCAATATTTCTTTACCTCGCCACGCGCGGGCAAGGCGCGGGCCGGCCGAGGAGGGCGGATCGTCCCCGGGTGCGCCTCAGCGCCCCGGGGCGCTGGGCCCGTCGAGGAGTTCGGGGCCGTTGTTGCGCACGTTGTTGACCGCGGTCGACACGGCGCGGACGTCCAGCCGGCCGTCCGCCGGAGCGGCGAGCAGGGCCCGCAGGCGGTCCGGGTCCTGGTGCGAGGGGTCGAGCCAGGCCTCGTAGTCGGCCGGAGCGAGGGCGAGCGGCATCCGGGGGTGGACGCGGCCGGCCGCGTCGGTGGCCTCGGTGGTGATGATGGTGCAGGTCGCCCACCAGGCCGCCGGATCGTCGTCGTCCGTGACGGCGGGGTCGCGCCAGAACTCGTACAGCCCGGCCATCGCCATCACCTCGCCGTCCTCGGGGCGGATGAAGTACGGCTGCTTGTACGCCTTCACGGAGCCGGAGGCGGGGACCGGCTGCCACTCGTAGAACCCGTCGGCGGGCAGCAGGCACCGGCGCTTGGCGAAGGCGCGCCGGTAGGCGGGCTTCTCGTGGACCGTCTCCACCCGCGCATTGATCATCTTCGCGCCGCCGGAGAGGCTCTTCGACCAGGAGGGGACCAGCCCCCACCGCAGGGGGCGCAGTTGCCGCTCCAGTACGCCGCTCTCCCGGTCGGCGCGCTCCAGTACCGCCCACACCGCATCGGTCGGGGCCACGTTCCAGCTCGGCTCCAGCACGTGCCCCGGATCCGGGGGCGTGGCCTCGAAGAGGCCGGACAGGTCCTCGGGACTGCGGGTGGAAGCGTAACGGCCGCACATGCCGTCCACCCTGCCAGCTGAACCGGGTTCCCGCAGGCTACGGCGCGAAGTCGCCCGGGCCGGGGTCGCCGCCGCCGTCGTCGGGGCCGTTCACCCGGTGGATCCGCAGCGCGAGTTGGAGCTCCAGCGCCCGCTCGGGACGCTGCCAGTCACGGCCGAGCAGGCCGCCTATCCGGTCCAGGCGCTGCACCACGGTGTTCACGTGCACGTGAAGGGCCTCCGCGGCCCGGGACCGGCTCGTGCCGGAGTCGAAGTAGGCGCGGAGAGTGCGGGTGAGGTCGGTACCGCGCTTCGCGTCGTACGCGAGCACCGGCCCCAGGGTCTGGCGCACGTAGCCGCCCAGGTCGGTCTGGTCGCCGAGCAGCACCCCGAGGAAGCCCAGGTCACGCAGGGCCGCCCCGGTGCCTTCCCGGCCCAGGGCGCGCAGTGCGGTCCGGCACCGGCGGGCCTCCGCGTAGGCCTCGGCGAACTCCGCGGGGCCGGTGACCGGGCCGGCCGCTCCGACGGTGACCGGACCGGCGAGGGCCCGGCCGAGCTCGCCCGCGAGGCTCACGGCGGCCGGGCCGGTACCTGCCGCGCGGCCGGGGTCTGCGGCGGGCGGCTCGGCCGGGCACACGAGGACGACGTCCTCGTGGTGCAGACCGGCCAGCCCCTTGCGTGCCTGGGCGAGGCGGGCGGCGGCGGCCAGCAGCCGGGGCCTCGGCGCGGCCCCGGTGTGCAGGACGAACACGGCGTGCGGGCGGCCCAGGTTCACGCCGAGCCGCAGGGCGCGCGCCGCCAGTCCGGCCGGGTCGGCGGCCCGGGTGAGGAGGTCGCCGAGCAGTTCCCCCCGTACCCGGTCCTCCGTCTCGGCGACGGAGCGGCGCAGCAGCAGGAGCAGGGCGGTGACGAGGCTGGCGCGCTCGAAGAGGCGGCGGTCGGCGTCGTCGAGGTCGGCGCGGCCGGTCAGAGCGATGCTGCCGAGCAGTTCGTGGCCGGCGAGGACCGCGCACACCCAGGTTCCGTTCGCGCAGACCGCGCGTCCGCCGGCCCGGGACGCGGCGACGGCCTCGGCGGACGGTGGCCCGGAGTCGGTTCCCGCCCTGGCGAGTTCGGCGCCTTCTGCGTCGTGGACGAGGGTGCCGCCCTGCAGGACGGCACCGATGGCGGTGGCCACGTCGGTGACGTCGCCGCCGCGCAGCACCAGGTCGGTGAGCCGGTCGTGCGCGTCCTCGGCCCGTTGCACGGCCTCGCTGTGCGCCTCGATGGTCCGCGAGGCCTCATTGAGGTCGACGAGAGCGGTGCGCGTCTCGTCCAGCAGCCGGGCGCCGTCGATGGCTATGGCGGCGTGGTCGGCCAGGGAGGACAGCAGGGCGACCTCGTCGGGCGTGAAGGTACGGGCGGTGCGGTCCGCCGCGTACAGGACGCCGATCACCCGGGTACCCAGGCGCAGCGGTACGCCGAGGATGGCCCGCAGGCCCTCCTCCGTGACGGCGGTGTCGATCTTCGTGGTGTGCCGGAAGCGCCGGTCGTCGCGGTAGTCGCCGGTGGAGTAGGGGCGGGCGGTCTCCGCGACCAGCCCGCCGAGGCCCTCCCCCAGCCCCAGGCGCACCTGCTGGAACGCGGCGGAGACCGAGCCGTCCGTCACTCGCATGTACGTGTGGCCCGCCTCCTCGTCGTTGAGGGACAGGTACGTCACGTCCGTGCCGAGGAGCAGCTTGGCCCGGTGGACGATCGCCTTCAGCACGGCGTCCGGCTCCCGGAGCCGGGCGAGGTCGCCGGCGGTGTCGAAGAGGGCGGCGAGTTCGGCCTCGCGGCGACGGTGCTGGCTCAGGGTGCGCCGGATGCGGAGCGCGATCCGGGTGGCGTCCGCGAGCACGGCCGCATCCGCGTCGGAGAGTTCCCCGTCCTCGGGCGTACCGGCGGTCGGCGGGGCGAACTGCTCTGCGGGCGCGCCCCGGTCCAGCTGGTCCAGGAGGTCGCGCATCCGGAGCAGCGCGCCGGTGCCGGCGTTCCCGCTGTCGTCGGTGGTGGGCATCGGGTGCTCTCCGTGGTGCTGGACGGGGACGAGGGGCGGCGCCGGCCGAACCGTCACCGCCCCCGACCGCAAGCTCCGGCAGGAAAGAGGTCAGTTGTCGGCGGCCACCGGGTCGTGACCGGCCCGGCGGGCAGCGGGAACCGCGGTCTGCGCCGCGGCGTGTTCCCCGGTCAGGCTACGCCCGCAGGTCTCCTTCGCCACCAGGACGGTCAGCGTCGTGACCGCGGCCGCCGCGGCGAGGTAGACCGAAATGGGCAGGGACGAGTCGTAGTCGCGCAGCAGGGCCACGGCGATGATCGGGGCGAGTGCGCCGCCGATGATGGAGGCCAGCTGGGAGCCCATCGAGGCGCCGGAGTAGCGGACCTCGGTGTCGAACATCTCGGAGATGAAGGCCGCCTGCGGTCCGTACATGGCGCCGTGTAGGAGCAGCCCGACGGTCACGGCGGCGGCGATCACCGGGAAGGACTTGGAGTCCAGCAGCGCGAAGAACGCGAAGGCCCAGCCGATCATGCCCACCGATCCGATGAGGGTCACGGCGCGGCGCCCGACGCGGTCGGACAGCGCGCCCCACGCCGGAATGGTCACGAAATGGACGGCGGACCCGATGAGTACGGCGTTCAGGCCGTCGCTCTTGGGCAGCCCGAGGTGGCTGGTGACGTAGACGAGGAGGAAGGCGGTGATGACGTAGTACGAGATGTTCTCGCCGAGGCGGGTGCCGATCGCGGTCAGGACTCCGCGCCGGTTCGTCCGGAACACCTCGGCGACGGGCGGCTTGGCCCTGACCCCGGCGGCAGCCCGTTCCGCTGCCCTCGCCTGCGCCTGGAGGAAGACGGGGGACTCCGAGACCGACACCCGGATCCACAGGCCGATCACCACCAGCACGCCGGAGAGCAGGAACGGGATGCGCCACCCCCAGGCGAGGAAGGCCGCGTCGGACTGGACGGCGGCGAGCAGGGCGAGTACCCCGGTGGCCAGCAGGTTGCCTCCGGGCGCCCCGGCCTGGGGCCAGGAGGCCCAGAACCCGCGGCTCCGGTCGTCCCCGTGCTCGGAGACGAGCAGCACCGCCCCGCCCCACTCACCGCCGAGTGCGAACCCCTGGATCAGCCGCAGGAGGGTGAGGAGGACGGGGGCTCCGACGCCGATGCTCGCGTGGGTGGGCAGCAGCCCCATGGCGAAGGTGGCCCCGCCCATGAGGAGCAGGCTGAGGACGAGGAGCTTCTTGCGGCCGACCCTGTCCCCGTAGTGACCGAAGACCAGGCCGCCCAGCGGGCGGGCCGCGAAGCCGATCGCGTAGGTGAGGAAGGCGAGGAGGGTACCGACCAGGGGCTCGCTGCCGGGAAAGAACAGCTCGTTGAAGACGAGTGCGGCGGCCGAACCGTAGAGGAAGAAGTCGTACCACTCGACGGTGGTGCCGATCAGGCTCGCTGCGACGATTCTCCGTATGCCGGACGGGGCCGGTGCGGCGGCCGTTGCGGGGGAGGTCATGTGCACCACTTCCGGGGGGCTGCGGGGACGTTCCGTGTGGCCACACCGTAGAAGCCCCCAGGTCAGCGGCGTATGTGGTGGACCATCACAATCAGGCACCTACCTATGTGCCGCGCGACCACACCTTGGAGCCGAAGCCTCCGAGCACCCTCGAACGCAGCGGGAACAGACCCTGCCTGAATTGCAGAGTTGAACCCGATGGGGACATGCGGTGCTGGTTCGGAGCCGACTATGGAGCGTTGAGTACGACCCCGATCGCGCCCGTGGGGCGCCGCCCCACGGGTGCTGGCCTCCTCTGCCACGTGGCGGCTCAGCAACAGCCGAGACCACCTGCTCACCGGGCCTGCACATCAAGGCCTACGCCGAAGACCCGGCGAACTCTGCGCACCAGCTGATCACCGGTAGCCGCCGCGCGCTCGCCGCCCACACCACCGTCAGCACGCCGGCGCCCCACCGACTGCGGGCTCGGGCCCAGCCCCATCCGACCGAGTCCGGCCGACCGGTCCATGGCTCGCCTACGTGGTGTGCTTGCCGACCCGCGTCTCGAGCATCCACAGAGTGCCGCGCTCGATCGTGAACTCGATGTCGCACAGGTCGTGGTGGTGCGCTTCCAGCTGCTCCATGTAGCTGCGCAGGCGCTCGAACGAGGCCGGGTCCAGCGTGGCCAGCTCCTGGAGCGGCAAGGTGGTGCGGGCGCCCGAGACGACGTCGTCGCCCTGGGCGTTCGGCAGGTACTCGCCGTACAGCCCGGGACGCCCAGTGGTCGGATCACGGCTGAACGCGACGCCGCTGCCGGAGTCGGCTCCGAAGTTCCCGAAGACCATGCTCTGGACTGTGACCGCCGTTCCACGGTCGTCCGGGATGTGTTCGCCGTGCCGGCGGAAGCCGGCCTGCTCGCCGTTCCTCGACCGGAATGCGGCGAGGATCGCCTGCCGCAACTGCTCGGCCGGATCCTGCGGAAAGGCCCTCCCTGTGCGTTCGAGAATGATGTCCTTGAACGTTTCGACGACCCGAATAAGGTCGCAGGCGTCCAGACGGGAGTCGTTCACGACGCGGTGCTGCCCCTTGATTCGCCGGAGCACGTCTTCGAAAACTGAGCTTTCGACGCCCATGACCGTGCTGCCGAACATCTGCACAAGACGGCGGTAGGAATCCCATCCGAACCTCTCCCGTCCGGGCACCTTGGCCAACCCGAGCACGGACAGGTCGTTCAGGCCGATGTCCAGGATGGTCTCCATCATGCCCGGCGTGGAGCGCCCCGCCCCCGCCCTGACCGACAGCAACAGCGGGTTGTCCACCTGCCCCAGCCGCCTGCCGGCGGCCCGCTCCAGCGCAGCCAGGTGCTTGCTGATCTCGTGGTCCATGCCCTCCGGCGGCTCGCCGGTGGCCAGGAAGACGCGGCAGGCCTCGGCGGTGATGGTGAAGCCGGGCGGAACGGGCAGGCCCATGCACGCCATCTCCGCAAGGCTCGCGCCCTTGTCTCCGAGCAGATCGGCCAGGCCCCGGCCACCCTCGGTGAAGTCGTACACGTAGGACCCCATGACCTCCACCAGCCTGTTCGACGTGCCCTGTCATCTCGGGGCACAGACGCAGCCGCGCGGCCACGCGCCGTAGTGTGCGGGCACAACCGGCGGAACCACATGCTGCGCTGCCCCCCTCTGTTCGGTCTGACTGGCCGGATCGCCGCCGGGAGGGGCCGTTCGGCCCCTCCCGGCCCGCAAAGGTCCAGGCTTCCGCGCAGGTCCTGCTTGCCGGGGCCGCAGCGATGACGACGCTGCGGCGCTCGCGTTCCAGGCGGAGGGCCCGGCTCAGTTCTCTCCCGGTCCCCGCCGGCCTGGACCTGTCCCGTGCGCGCGCAATGCGGTCAGACGTTGTTCGTACTCCTCTTCGTCGATCTCGCCTCGGGCGAACCGTTCGGCGAGCACCTGCTTGGCGGAAGGCGCAACCGAGGGCTGCGCCGGGCCCGAGGGGAAGCGGTCGACGCTGCGGAGGAGCAGAACGACGGCCGCAACGGCCAGGGCCACGAGGAGGACCATGCTGAACGACATGACGGCCCAGCCCCATCCGCCCATTCCGTGGCCGTACCAGAACATGGCTCACGCTCCTGTTTCGATGGTCTGGGACACGGCCCACAGGGCATGTCCCCCATGCCCTCACTGTCCGTCGGCCCCTGCCGTCCGGGCATGGGCCGGTCGGGGTCGTGACCAGGGCCGATCGGCCCCTCCCCATGGCTTTGTCCGCCTCCTGGCACGCCTCCCGGCCCCTGATCGTCGCCGCAGGAGTCGGCTCATCGCCAACGACGTTGTGCCGGAAGTCGAGCACCGACAGCCCTGACGGCCGTGGCGCAGCGAGTGGGCGCGGTGACGACACGGTGCCCCTCTGGGGTGGCCTCGCGAAGGCCGGTTGTTGGATACCGGCCTGGTGAGGAAGGCGTCGGCATGTCGGAGTCCGAGCACGAGCTGGCCGAGGTTCACGTGCGCACTGGAAGCAGACCTACGGCGAGCACCCCGGTGTGTACGGCGAGGAACCGTCCGAGCCGGCGGTCCATGCCTCGGCTGTCTTCGGGGCCGTCGGCGCCCGCGAGGTGCTGGAGCCGGGTGCCGGCCACGGCCGTGAAGCGCTGTACTTCGCCCGCCAGGGTTTCTCCGTGTTGGCCGGCGACCTCAGCCCGGTGGGACTGGAACAGCTGCGTGAAGCCGCCGCTGCCCAAGGCGTGGCCGGGCGGGTCGCCACGGCGGTTCACGAGGTACGTGAGCCCCTGTAAACGAGGTTGCAGCGCTCGAGGAAGGGGGGCCTTCCGCGGCGGTTGTGGCGCGTTACGCAGACCCTCCCCCGGTGAGTGCCCCTGAAGGCTCAGTGCTGTCCTGTCTCGGGTTCTGGCTCAACTTCCTTCGTGCCGCCCCGATGCTCGGTGCACCGGGCGGCGGGCGTCGTCACGCAGTCCTCACCGCACCGGGACCGTGATCACCGGGCAGTGCGCACGGTGCAGCAGCCCGTGGACGACCGACCCGAGTCGCATGCCCGTGTAACCGCCCTTGCCTCGCCGGCCCACGACCACGGCGAGGGCGTGCTCGGCCGCACCGGCGAGCGCCTCCACCGGATGTCCGGTCAGCACCTCGTGCGTCAACACAACGTCCGGGTACTCCTGCGACCAGCCTGCCGTCGTCTCGGACAGCATGCGTCGTTGCCCCTGGATCGCGGCCTCCTCTTCGCGGGGCAGGAAGAGCGGTGGCTGCCACACCGACACGGCACGCAGCTTGGCCCCCCTGAGGTCGGCCTCCTCGAATGCCACCGCGAGTGCCGCCTTCGAGGACTCGCTTCCGTCAATGCCGACCACCAGGTAGGGCGGCTGTTGAGTGACGTGCTCGGCGTCACCCACGACGACGACAGGACACTGCGCCTGGGCACTGACCGGGACGACCAGGGAGCCGGCACTGAGGAACTCCGAGGTCCGGCTCAGGTGACGGGAGCCGAGCACGATCATGCGGGCATGCCTCGACAGTCGGGCGATCTCCGGAGCGGGGAACCCCTCGACGAGATCCACCACCGGTTCGGCCTCCGGATGTCGATCCCTGCTCCAGGCAGCAGCCGAGACGAGGGCCTCCGAGGCCGCCCGGTGCAGGGCGATGCTGCGCGGCGTGTCGTCGACGTGTTGCGTGTCGTGCTGGGGAGGCACGGCTACGACGAGTCGCAGACGTAGGCGGCGTCGCCCGGCCTCGTCCACCGCCCAGGCCAGGGGCAGGCGCCAGTCCCTGGCCGGGTCGATGCCGACGACGACCTCCTCGTGTTCGCCCGCGTCGGTCACGATTCACTCCCGTGCTTGTCCGTGTGGCGCGGAATGAGCTGTACGGGGCAGTGGGCATGGTGGACCAGGCTGTGCGTGACCCGCCCGAGGGTGGGCCCGAGGTAGCTGGGTGACCGTCGGCCGCCCATCACCAACAGGTCCGCCTGGCTTGAGGCCTCAACCAGTACAGAAGCCACTGACGTGCTCTTGTCCGCGTCCACCTGCACTGTCAGGCCCGGGAACTCCTCGCGGATCCGGTCCGCCACGGCGTTCAGGTGATGGACCTGCTCGTTGGCGATCTCCTCCACGTCGTCGAGCAGGGTCACGACCTCGCCGACGGACTCCAGGATGTTCCACACGTGCAGCAGCCGCAGCGAGCCCTCGCGGACGTGTGCCTCGCGTGCGGCATATCGTGCGCAGTCGAGGTCGTGTTCGTCGCGGACGGCGGCGAGCACCGCGCCCGTCTCAGCGCCGTTCTCGGTGCCCCTGACGATGATGACGGGTGTCTTCGCTCCCGCTGCGACCTTGAGGCCGACCGATCCGAGCATGAGGGAGCCGAAACCGCCCAAGCCCCGGCTGCCGACCACGATGGTGCCATCGGGGCCCGCGGACTGGTGGAGGCTTCGGACAGGTGCGCTGCGGCTGAACTCGGGGTTGACCTGCAGGCCGGGAAACCGCTCCCTGACCTCGGCCGCCGTGGCGTCCAGCAGTTCACGTCCGGCCCGCCGGACGTGCTCGATGCTCTTCGCCGAGACGTAGAGGACCCGGCCGTCGGTGTCGGAGCCGTGCACGATGTGCAACGGACGCTCGCGGCGTGCGGCCTCTGCCGCTGCCCACATTGCTGCCTGGCGGGCCGGTTCGGAGCCGTCGACGCCGACGATGACGGCGCCGAGTTCCGAGCTGCTCGTGGTGCCTTCCATGCTTCCTCCTCAGAGAGCCGCCAGGGGTCCCGCTCCCGGGTCGGTTCTTCGGGCGTCTCCGCCGGGAGGGGATTCAGTCCCTCCCGGCGGGGACCAGTGGACCTGGTTCACGCGACACCGCGTCGCGGGTGCGGCACGGGTCCGATCGGGCCCGGCTGCGGACCATTCGGCCCTCCTCCTCTCGCGGCATTCGGCGGATCGTGGTTATCGGCGTCCTCCGGCCCTCCCGTCCGGGGGGATCGCTGTGACGGCAGGAGGTGCCTCATGAAGCACATCAAGGTCGGAGACCTGATGACCGACGAGGTCGTCTCGGTCCTGACGTCCACCCCTTTCAAGGATGTCGCCAAGCTGCTCGCTCAGCACGACATCAGCGGACTGCCCGTCCTCGACGACGACGACCGGGTGCTCGGCGTCGTCTCCGAGAGCGACCTGATCGGCCGCGCAGCCGCCGATCACCCACCGGTGGGCGAAGAACCCGATGCCGGCCGAGACGGGGCCGCGTTCCCGTCCGAGGTGACCTTTACCGCCGGTGAGGCCATGTCCGCGCCGGCGGTCACGGTTCATGGGGACGAGACCGCGGCGGGAGCCGCCCGGCTGATGGCCCGCAGGGGCGTCGAGCGGCTGCCGGTCGTGGACGACGAGGACCGCCTCGTCGGCATCGTCACCCGCCGTGACCTGCTCTGGCTCTTCCTGCGACCGGACTCGGAAATACGACACCGCGTGGTCACGGACATCCTCGTGGACACCATGGGGCTGGCCGCGGAGGCGGTCACTGTCCATGTGGTCGACGGCATTGTGACCCTGGAGGGCCGGCTGGAGAGACAGAGCCAGATTCCGGTCCTGATCCGCCTCACCAACCAGCTGGACGGTGTGGTCGCGGTCGCCCCCCGCCTGACGGCCCGCATCGATGACTCCCGGCTCACCCCACCGCACCGCAGTGCCCTCGGGATGCCCCTGTAACCGCGGCGTCCGGTGTGGACCGTCCGGGGGAGCCCGGACTACCGCTCGCCGCGCTTACGGCCGTGACGCAACGTGACCACCTACCGGGAGGCGCTCCGCGAGGGGCTGCGCGAAGCCCTGCTGCAGGACGAGCGCGTCTTCCTGATGGGCGAGGACGTGGGCCGGTACGGCGGATGCTTCGGCGTCAGCCTGGGACTGCTCGAAGAGTTCGGACCCGACCGGATCCGCGACACACCGCTGTCCGAATCCGGATTCGTCGGCGCGGGGATCGGCGCCGCGCTCGGCGGGATGCGGCCCGTGGTCGAGATCATGACCGTCAACTTCAGTCTCCTGGCACTGGACCAGATCCTCAACAACGCTGCCACACTGCTCCACATGTCGGGCGGACAGCTGAGCGTCCCGGTCGTGATCCGCATGACGACCGGAGCGGGCCGGCAGCTCGGCGCCCAGCACTCTCACAGCCTCGAAGGCTGGTACGCCCACATCCCCGGCATCCGGGTGCTGGCCCCCGCGACGGTCGACGACGCGCGCCACATGCTCGCGGCCGCGCTCGCCGACCCGGATCCGGTGCTGATCTTCGAGCACGGTGGCCTCTACACGGAGGGCTCTTTGGACGAGACCGTCGATGCCGTCGATCTCGACACGGCGGCCGTACGCCGGTCGGGCACGGACGTCTCAGTGATCACCTACGGCGGCTCCCTGCCGAAGGCCCTGGCAGCTGCGGAAACCCTTGCCGGGGACGGCATCAGCGCGGAGGTCGTGGACCTCCGATCCCTGCGCCCCCTCGACGACGCCACCGTCATGGCATCCATCGGTCGAACCCACCGTGCCGTGATCATCGACGAGGCATGGCGCAGCGGCAGCCTGGCCGCGGAGATCTCGTCCCGCATCACCGAGCAGGCGTTCTACGAGCTCGACGCCCCCGTTCAGCGCGTATGCAGCGCGGAAGTCCCCATTCCCTATGCCAGGCAGCTCGAAGAAGCGGCGCTGCCCCGGCCCGCGACCATCGTGGACGCCGTTCGCCGGACGGTGAGCTGACATGGCCGACTTCACCATGCCTTCCCTCGGCGCGGACATGGACGAGGGCACCCTCGTGGAATGGCTGGTAGGGCCCGGTGACACCGTCACCAAGGGCGATGTCGTCGCTGTCGTGGAGACGGCCAAGTCGACGATCGAGGTCGAGTGCTTCGACTCGGGCACGGTCGGTGCACTCCTCATCGAACCGGGTACCACCGTGCCGGTCGGCACGCGGATGGCCGTCATCGACTCGGGGGCCGAGCCTCCCGCCGCTGCCCCGGCTTCCTGCCTCTCCCCTTGCGAAGCAGCCGCCGGCCCCGACCTCCGAACTGCTAGCCGCTCCCGGACACACCACCACCCCGACCAGGGACGCCGTGTCCACCCCTTTGGTGAGGCACTTGGCCGAGCAGAAGGGCATCGACCTGTCGTCCGTGCACGGTTCCGGCAAGGGCGGTCGGATCACACGTTCCGACGTGGAGCACACACCGGCTGAGCGGCCGCACCGGGTGAAGGCCTCGCCGCTCGCCCGTCGGCTGGCGATGTCGTCGGGCGTCGACCTGACTGCCCTGAGGGGAACCGGGCGGGGCGGCACGATCCGGGCCGATGACGTACGGGCCGCCACGGCGGGCCCTGCGTCCCGTACGGTCGAAAGCCGCGAACCGGCGCGCCCGTCTTCGGCCACGGCCGAGCCCGTGCATCCGGCGCGCGCGGCGATCGCGACTCTGATGAGCCGCGCCAACCGCGACATCCCCCACTACTACTTGTCGACGACGCTCGACCTGGCCGTCGCGATGGCGTGGCTGCGCGAACGGAATGCGAGCAGGCCCGTGGCGGAACGGCTCGTGCCGGCGGCCCTGCTGCTCAAATCGGTTGCCCTGGCAGCACGCCAAGTGCCCGAACTGAACGGCTACTGGAAGGACGAGGCGTTCGTCCCCTCGCCTGGCGTGCGACTCGGCGTCGCGGTGTCCCTGCGCGGCGGCGGCCTGGTCGCACCGGCGCTGGCGGACGCCGACACCATGCCACTGCCGGAGCTGATGGCGGCGCTGAAGGGTCTGGTCTCGCGGGCGCGCAGCGGCCGGCTGCGGGCTTCGGAGACGGCAGATCCGACACTGACGGTGACCAACCTCGGCGATCAGGGGTGGAGGCCGTCTTCGGGGTGATCTACCCGCCTCAGGTCGCCCTCGTCGGCCTGGGGCGTGTCACCGAGCGGCCGGTGGCCGTGGACGGGATGCTCACGGTGCACCCGACCGTGACGGCCACGCTCGCCGCCGACCACCGCGCGAGCGACGGTGCGACCGGGGCGCGATTGCTGACGGCCATCGACCGCCTGCTCCAACGACCGGAGGAACTGTGAACCGCGACGAGGCCCTCGTACTGATCAAGGACGTTCTGACCGACGTGGTTCCCGGTGCCGACGCGGCGGCGCTCGCGCCGGCCGAGAGCTTCCGCGACAACCTGGAGATGGACTCGCTGGACTTCCTCAACTTCATCGAGGCACTGAGCGAGCGCACCGGGCTCGCTCTGCCCGAGTCCGACTATCCGGCATTGAACACCCTGGACGGCTGCGCGGACTACGTCACCTCGCGCACCTCCGTGAAGTAGCGGGGGGCTGGTCGGCCCCACAGGGGGCCACTCGGCCCCTCCTCGGTCGTCACGCCGCAGGCGACGCTGGAAGAGGACCGCGGCCCCGCGCCGCCCGAGGAGGTTCTGACCATGAAGCACCATGTGACCGTCGGGGTGGACGGCTCTCCGGAGAGCCGGGCCGCGGCCCGTTGGGGCGCCCGGGAGGCGGCCTTGCGCGAAGTGCCGCTGAGGCTCGTCCATGCCGTCGACTGGCTGATCAGCCCTGCGGTAACGAGGCCGGGCCGCGAGGCGGCCGACCGTTGGGCCGACGAGGCGCTCACTGCGGCATTGGAGGACGTGCGACGCCGGCATCCCGGCCTGGAGGTCTCGACGAGGTGCCTCTCCGGCAGGCCGGCGGCGGCCCTGGCCGCCGAGGCGGCAGACGCCGGGCTGCTGGTCCTCGGCTCCCGCGGGGTGGGAGGTCTGGTCGGATTTCTCGTCGGCTCGGTGAGCTGGTCGACACTGGTGGCCACCGAGACGCCGGTGGCGCTCGTACGCAGGCCGGACGCGCCCGAGGAAGCCGAGCCCGTCCGGTACGGGGAAATCGTCCTGGGTGTCGACATCCACGAGGCCGCGGACAAGGTTTTGGCCTTCGCCTTCGAAGAAGCCGACCGTCGCGGCTGCGCCCTGCGTGTGATCCACGGCTGGACGATGCCCTCCATCTACCGGTACGCGCCCTTCTTCGACCCGGAGAACGAACGGGAGATCGGCCGGAGTGTCACCGTGATGCTCGACGACATGCTGATGCCGTGGCGGCACAGGTTCCCGTTCTTGAGCGTCACTCGCGAGGCGTTCATGGGACCCGCCGGCGACCAGCTCGTCCGAGCCGCAGCGCGCGCGGACCTTGTCGTGGTGGGCCGCCATCTGCGCCGCTCCCCTCTGGGGGCGCAGATGGGCTCCGTGGCCCATGCGGTCCTGCACCACGCCACCGCCCCCGTCGCGGTCATCGCTCACGACTGACAGCCTTACTCACGAGGGAGATCGGACCATGTCTCACCGCACTGTCGCAGACGTCATGACCCGGAACGTGGCCACGGCCGGCCCCGAAGCGTCACTCAAAACGGTCGCCCGGATGCTCGACGACGACGGGGTCTCGGCCCTGCCCGTCGTGGACACCCGTCACCACCCGATCGGCGTCGTCTCCGAAGCCGACCTCCTCCGCAGGCAAGCGGGCCTGCCCGATACCGAAGGGCGTGATCCCCCGGGACCCTGGTCGGCATCGTCAGCCGTACCGACCTGTTGCGGCCCATGCTCCGTCGCGACGACGCCATCCGCGATGAGATCGTCGACGACGTGCTGGGCCGGACGCTCAGGATGACACCCGGCGGCGTTGCGGTGACCGTACGCGACGGGGTCGTCTCCCTGAGCGGCCAGGTCGAGGACCGGTCCACCATTCCGGTCGTGGAACGACTGTGCCAGTCGGTCGACGGGGTCGTCAGCGTGGACCAAGCACTCGGCTACGCGATCGACGACCTGTCGACGGCTGCCGACCCGGACCGCGCCGTCCATTGACCCCTCACAGCAAAAGGGCGGAAAGAGTCCGCCCGCTTCTCGCGGATCCCGATCGTGCGGTGCACGGCCGCCAGCCGCTTCTCCGCATCCTCTCAGGGACTCTTTCCGTCAATGTCATGAAAGCACGCCAGACATGACCGACAACAGGGCTGATCAGCCCGAAGTGACCCCCTGACGGCCCTACCGCCGACGGGCACAGGTGTCCACGCTCGGACGTATCAGGACTCCGCTTCTGGAGGCATCATGAAGCAGCTTCGCACCGTAGAGGACGTGATGACGCATGCCGTCATCTCCGTCGACCGCAGAACACCGTTCAAGGACATCGTGGAGACCATGCGGCAGTGGCGGATCAGCGCCCTGCCCGTCATGTCGGAGGAAGGACAGGTCGCCGGCGTGGTGTCCGAAGCGGATCTACTGCTCAAGGCCCAGGGCGCGGACGAGTCCCGTGCAGTCACCGCCGGGCAGCTGATGACCGTACCGGCGGTCACGGTGACCCAGGACGCCACCATCCCCGGCGCCGCACGTCTGATGGCCCGCGGCCACCTCAAGCGGCTCCCCGTCGTCGACGGCGACGGCCGCCTCGTCGGCGTGGTCAGCCGGGGCGACCTCCTCAAGATCTACCTCCGCCCGGACGCGGACATCGCCGAGGAGCTCCGCCGGCTGATCATGGCCGAGCTCATCCCCGGCGGCTCGGCCATGGTGCAGGTCCACGTGGCCGACGGCATCGTCCACTTGGACGGCTCCATCCCGGACCCGGCCCTCAAAGACGTGCTGGTCCGAGTCGCACGCACCGTACCCGGAGTCGTGGACGTCACGGCCGTGCGCCTCGACACCGAAGTCCGCGCGTGAAGGAGGCCGACGATGAGGCATCGCAGCGTCGCCGACCTGATGACTCCGACAGCCATCAGCGTCCAGCGGGGCACCCCGTTCAAGGAAATCGCCAGGACCCTCAAGGAGTTCGACATCTCCGCCGTGCCCGTGGTGGATGAGGACGAGCGTCCAGTGGGCGTCGTCTCCGAAGCCGACCTGCTCGGCGAGCGCGGCTCCGGCAGCGGCACGAACACCGCCGCCGATCTCATGACCAGCCCCGCCGTCACCGCCCGGACCGAATGGAGCGTCGTTCGCGCGGCGCGCGTCATGCGGGGGCGCCAGGTCAAGAGACTGCCCGTGGTGGACGCCGCCGGCCGGCTGATCGGCATCCTGAGCCGCGGTGACCTGCTTCAGCTCTTCCTGCGCAGGGACCACGCGATCCAGGAGGAAATCCTCGAGGACGTGGTGACCCACACCCTCGGGCTCAGCCCGTCATCGTTGACCGTCGAAGTCGCGGACGGGCTGGTGACCCTCAGCGGCACAGTCGGTCGACGCAGTCTGGTCCCCATAGTGCTGCGCCTGTGCCAGAGCGTCGACGGCGTGGTGGACGTGGTCAACCGGCTCGACTACGAGCAGGACGACGTGTCGGTCGGCGCACGGACGCCCACCGAGCGGTAGGAGAAGAGCATGAAGCATCGGGAAGTCCGCGAGCTGATGACCCGCGAGGTCGTCACCGTCCCCAACAACGCTCCGTTCAAGGAGATCGCCCGCACCCTGACGGAGCACAAGGTTTCGGCCGTTCCGGTCGTCGACCCTGCCGGCCGTCCACTCGGCGTGATCTCGGAACGGGACCTGTTGCCGAAGTCGGCAGGCCAAGGAGACTACTTCCGGTCACTTCCCGAACGGGAGGCGTGGCAGGAGGACAAAGCCGCGGGGACGCGCGCCGAGGAGCTGATGTCCTCGCCCCCCGTGTGTGCCCGGCCGGAGTGGACCGTCGCCGAAGCGGCCAGGCTGATGGAAGCACAAGGGGTCAAGCGACTCCTCGTCGTGGACGACTCCGACGTACTGATCGGTATCGTCAGCCGACGAGACCTGTTGCGGATCTTCCTCCGGGACGACGAGGACATCCGTCACGAAATCATGGGTGACGTGCTCGACCTCAGCCTGCGCCAAAGCGCCTCGGCGATCACCGTGGCCGTCACCGACGGCCGGGTCGAACTGCACGGAACCGTCGACTTCAGGAGCCTCATCCCGCTCATCGAGCGCCTCTGCCGGACCGTGGACGGCGTGGTCTCCGTGACCCAGCATCTCGGATACGCCATCGACGACACGAACTCAGCCTGAAGAAGCCGCCGATCCGCCTCGACACGGGCGGGGACGAACTACCTGACCCATGTGGGCCCCTGCCGGGAGAAGCCATCATGCACGATCGAATCGTCGTAGGCCTGGACGGATCCGCGGAAAGCCTCGCGGCGGCTCACTGGGCGGCGCGGGAGGCCCTCCTGCGCGGCGTGCCGCTCCACCTCGTCCACGCCGAGGAATGGCCGTCGCCCAGCGACCTCCCGGTGCCCACGGGCGAAGTGCGCCGCCACTGGGCTCAGGCGCTGCTGACCGAGACCGCCGACGAACTGCGTGCGAGCCACACCGAGCTGGACGTCGGTATCCGGTCACTCGACGGCAGACCGGCCGCCGAGCTCGTCGGCGTCGCGGCCGACGCGAACATGATCGTCCTGGGTTCCCGGGGACCGGGCACCATGACGGGCTTCGTCCTCGGCTCCGTCGGCATGGCGGTCATCCGGGCGACGGTACGGCCGGTGGTCATGGTGCGGGCGAGCGAGGACGCGGTACCGCGCCGCGACAGTCGGCACGCCGCCCGCGAGGTTCTGGTGGGCGTTGACATCAGCCGGCCGTGCGACGCGTTGCTCACCTTCGCCTTCGAGGAGGCAGCGCGGCGGGCGTGCGCCCTCCACGTCCTGCACAGCTGGTCGCTGCCTCCACTGGTGGGGTACGGCGCGGCGTACGATCCGAGAGTTCACGCCCAGCTCGAAATGAGCGCGAATGCCTCTCTGGGCGACGTCCTGGAGCCCTGGCAGGACAAGTACCCGGATGTCGGCGTCATTTCGCGCGCGAGCGCCGGGCATGCCGCTACCGAGCTCGTCGAGAGGTCCTCCGAAGCGGGCCTCATCGTTGTCGGCCGCCGCATCCGACGGTCCTCGATCGGCGCGCACATCGGACCGGTCACCCACGCGGTCCTCCACCACGCCAAGGCGCCCGTCGCCGTCATCGCGCACGATTAGCGCCACAAGGCGGCGCGCTGCGGCTTACCGCTCCGCGCAGATCGTCTCGACGAAGTGCCCCACCCGTTCCTCGGACAGGTGCCTGGCGAGATCGGCCTCGCTGATCACATGCGTACCCGTGTCCGCCTCCAGTCTGGGCTTCGGCCCAGCGCCGCGCTCGTCGACGCGAGATCATGGGGTTGCTTCTCTGCGCCATGGGGAACAGCGCAAGGCCTTGCGAGCTCTTGCCGGACGCCGGGCCGGCCGGCACACCGCCTGCCGTGACCGCACTGGTTGATCAAGGGCCCAGACCTCTCGTCCACCGCACTGCAGACAGGGCCGGTCGGTCCCTCGATGGACCGACCGGCCCCTCAACAGGAGACCGTCGGGCAGCCAGGCTTGACTGAGCGGGAGAAGCACCGCCCCATGAAGAAGGAGTGGAGACCATGGCGAACCGAGTAACCGTCGGCCTCGACGGGTCCCCGGAAAGTACGGCGGCGGCCCGCTGGGCAGCCCATGAAGCCGAGCTCCGCAGTGCCAGCCTGGACCTGGTCCACGCAGAGGAATGGCTGGAGAATCCGCCCCTTCCCGTCACGACCACCGAGGACCGCCGGCAGTGGGCCGAGGCCGTCCTCCGCGACACCGCCGAAGACGTGCGCCGCCTGCATCCGTCATTGAAGGTCGACACCCGCCGAGTGAGCGGCCTGCCCGCCCTGGCGCTCACGCACGCCGCCGAGGATTCCGCCATGCTCGTACTCGGCTCGCGCGCGCTCGGCAGCGTCGCCGGATTCCTCGTCGGATCCACCGGCTTCGCCACCGTCACCGAGGCCGCGCGCCCCGTCGTGCTGGTCCGGTCGGTGGACCGCGCGGGCAATCCGCCGGACGGTGCCCGCGACCGTGGGCCCATCGTGGTCGGCCTGGACATCCACCAGCCCTGTGACAAGCTGCTCGCCTTCGCCTTCGAGGAGGCGTCCCACCGCAACTGCCCGCTCGTGATCATCCACGGCTGGTCGCCACCGCCCATCCTCAGCTACGCACCGGCTCTCGACCCGGGGGTCCAGCAGGAAATGGCCCACGGCATCGTCACCACACTGGACGAGATGATCAGCCCCTGGCACAAAAAGCATCCTTCGCTGCAGGTCGACTCGCGGGCCACCATCGGCCAGCCGGCGATTCAGATCCTCGACGCGGCCTCCACCGCCGCCCTCGTCGTCGTCGGCCGCCGTATCCGCCACTCCGCATTCGGCACTCACATCGGCCCCATCACACACGCCGTGATGCACCACGCGGTCTCGCCGGTCGCCGTCATCGCCCACGAGTGAGGCCCACCGCACCGGCAGGAAAGTCGCATGACCGCATCGCTTCCGACCCCGGCAGAGAATGTTCCGCTCGTCGAGGATGCTGTCACGGCTCCGTCCATGCACAACGCCCAGCCATGGAAGTTCCTCTGGCGAGCGCGCCTCTGCACGCGGGGTCGTCATTCTCCTTAATCCGGCTCCATGTAAGGGCGGCGGAAGACCGGTGCCTGACCGGAGCCGTACGGGCGTACGGCCGCCATCGCCTGGATGACCGCGGCCTCCAAAGGGCCGCCGGTGTCGATGGGGACGGCCTCGTCCCACGACGGCTCCGTGGCTGCCATAGCCCTGGCCACATCGGGGGTGGCGTCGGACGCCCCGGGGGCGCGGGTGCTCAGGCGCGCTGCCGACACATCGCCCGGAACCTGGCAGTGCAGGGCCACCAGGTCGGCGCTGGCGCGTTCGGCCATGCGCAGAGCGGCTTCGCGCTGTCCCGCATCGGACCAGGTGGCGTCGAGGACGACGGACTCGCCGCGGGACAGGAGGGCGGACGCCCGGTCGAGCAGGGCCGCGTACGTCCTCACGGTCCACTCGGGCGTGTACAGCCCTTCGCCGTAGTCGGAGGCCGCGGATTCCTCCGCCGGCATGCCTGCCAGCTCCTTGCGGAGGCGGTCGCTGCTGAGCAGCGTGACGCCCAGGCGATCGGCCAATGCGCCGGAGAGCGTGGACTTTCCGCTGCCCGGGAGGCCGCCGACGAGGGTCAGGCCGACAGCGGAGGTACGCAGGTGGCGCAGGGTCGTGGTGACCAGTCGCCGCGCTGCCGCCTGCGCGCCGCGGGCGCCTTGAGCTGCCTGGATCAGGGAGACCTTGACACGGACGAACGCGCGGTAAGCGACGTAGTGGTGCCACAGGGACGGCGGTGCGGGGTCGCCGGAGTACTGGCCGTACTGGGCGAGGAAGAACGCCGCGGCCTCCGGGGCACCCGTCTGCTCCAGGTCCATGGCGAGGAAGGCCGCGTCGTCGAGACCGTCGACGTAGCGGAGGCGGTCGTCGAACTCCAGACAGTCCAGGACGCGGGGGCCGTCGTCGAGGCAGAAGATGTCCTGGGCGAGCAGGTCACCGTGGCCGTCGACCACCCGCCCCTGCTCGATACGGGCGTCGAACAGTGCCTCGCGGCCTGCGAGATAGCGACGCACCAGGTGCTCCACCTCCTCCACCCCGTCGAGCAGACCGCCGTCTTCGGTCAGTTGCCTGACCTGCGTGAAGCTCGCTTCCCAGCGTGCGGACAGCGCGTCTCGCCTGCCCTGCTCGTCGATGTCCCGGCCGCGGGGCGCGTCCGCGTGGCGGGAGGCGAGGAGGCGTGCGACGGACCGCAGGGCGTCGTCGACGTCGGCGCCTTGGCTCACGAGCAGGGACAGGCGGCGTTCCGCCGGCATGCGGCGCATCACCACGAGAGGTTCGGGCGTGTCCGCGTCCGGTCCGCGAAATTCACCCAGGCCCAGGTAGACATCAGGGGCGAAGCGACGGTTGAGGGCGACTTCTCGTTCGCACACGGCCCGCCGGGCCGCCGTGGTCGCGTAGTCGAGGAACCCCAGGTCGACCGGCTTCTTCAGCTTGTAGGCGCGGTCACCGACGAAGAACAGGACCGCGGTGTGCGTCTCGCACACCTCTGCGCGCGGGAGTGACGGAACATCGAGGCCGGTGCCGGTCCGGAGCGCGGACGCGTCGGTCCGGTGCGCCGGCACCGGCGGCTCCTCGCGGTGGCTCGGCTCAGTCATGGGGAATGACGGCGACGGGGCAGCGCGCGTGATGGATCGCGGCGGTGACCACGGAACCCAGTGGGGGTGCCAGGGCGGGACGATGCCTGCGTCGGCCTACGACCAGGAGCCCTGCGCCCTTGGCAGTCCGGACCACGACCTTGGTAGGGCTTTCAAGACCGATACCGGAAGTTACCTCCACGCTCGGGAACTTCTCGCGCCAGGGGCGGAGAGCGTCACTCAGGAGCTTCTGCGCGTCCTGCCTGATCTTTTCGGTCACGTCGTGGTCCGTGCCCCAGGGAGCGTGAGCGTGGAGGGGGATGCTTCGGCCGTGGACGGCTTGCAGGGGAACACCTCGTGCCGCGGCGGCGGCGAAGGCAAACGCGAGCAGGTCTTCGCACGGACCGTGCAGTTTCAGCGCCACCACTACGCCGCCCGAGGCGCCTGGAGTGGACGGCGGACCCTCTTCACGCGCCCCGGCGCGCACCAGGACCACCGGCCGCTCGGCCCGTGCCACGACGGGCATGCTGATGTCACCCAGGAAATAGCTCTCGACGGGCTCCATCCCTCGCGAGCCGAGCACGGTCATCTCGGACTCCGCCGACGCTTTCAGCAGCGCTTCCTCAGCGTCCTCGGCAACCAGGTTGCCGACGATGGTCAGGCCCGGGTGGCGCGCTTGGAGCTCCGCCTTCGCGTTGTGCACGATCCGCTTCGCCCAATAGTTCTGATCCATCTCGGAGGGGAGGTGGATCGGTTCCGGCGCCAGCAGGGGCCACGCGTGCAGCAGTCGCAGTGTGAGCTTGCGGCGGTCGGCTTCGTCAGCGGCCCAACGGGCGGCAGCGAGGCTCTCGGGTGAACCGTCGAGGCCCACAGTGACGACTGGCTCCATGCCGGCTGCTCCGTCTGGATAGATGACTGGAAGGGCGGTGAGGTGTCCGGTGTCCGGTCGGCCGGAGCCCTGTCGTCCCCGATCGCGCCGGTAGCCGTGCAAGTGACCGTAAGCGGTACTCGATGAAGCGCCTGTGCCAACGCGCCGAGCTACGGCCGCCTGTCATCCGAGGAGCACCTGAAGCCTCCCCGCAGCGCGCAGGAGGCCGTCCCTCCAGGGCGTGATCAGTGGGTGCGTTCGATGTCCAGTTCCAGGAAGTGGGCCGAACACGAGATGCACGGGTCGTGGTTGCGGACGGCTCGCTCGCACAGCCGGGTGAGCTCGGCCTCGGAGCCCTCACCCCGATCGAGCCCGGCTTGGACCAGCCGGCGCAGGTCCTCTTCGATGGCACCCTGGTTCTGGGCGGTCGGCGGAACGATGCGGGCGTCCGTGACACGCCCCCCGTCGTCGAACGCGTAGCGGTGGTAGAGCAAGCCGCGTGGGGCCTCCGTGGCACCGTGCCCGGTGCCGGCCCGAGGCGGCACCTCCGCGTACGGGCTGGCCGGACGCTCGTACTCCGCGATGATCCGCAGGGCCTCCTCCACCGCGTACAGGACTTCCACCGCCCGGACGAGGATGCTTCGGTACGGGTTCCTGCAGACCTCTGCCCGCCCGGCACCCGCGCGCGACGGGGGGTCACCCAGTCCGGCTTCCCGTGCCGCTTCCAGAGCCAGCGGGGACAGGAGGTGGCCGCTGACCGCCCAGCGGGCGAGGGAGCCGGTGAGGTGCCTTCGGCCGTCCAGCCGGGAGTGCAGGGCGGTGGAGTGGGAGACCTGCTCCTCGGCCACGTGGTCGGTGAAGTCCCGCAGGGGAAAGCTGTACGGCGGGAGCGTCGCGTCGTACGGGAGCACGGTGGGGACACCGGACTCGATGGCGTAGGTGCCGGTCTCGGCGAGGGCGAGCAGGTCGGCGGTGCACTCGGCGTCCGGGAATTCGAAGCCGGCGACCCAGCGCACCGTGTCCCAGGCGTCGTCGAGGGCGGTGCGCAGCCGTTCTTCCAGGGGTCGGAGTTCGGCACGGGTCGGAGCGCGGTGGAATCCGCCGATCCGGACGTTGACAGGGTGGATGGCCCGGCCCCCGAGCAGTTCGACCACGGCGTTGCCGGTCTGCTTCAGGCGCAGTCCTCGCTTGACGTGCTCCGGGTGGGAGCGGGAGAGACCGATCGCGTCGTGTTCGCCGAGGAAGTCCGGTGCGTGCAGCATGTGGATGTGCAGCGTCTGGCTCTCGATCCATTCGCCGCAGTACAGCAGGCGACGAAGGTCGGCCGGTTGTCCGTCGACGACAACGCCGCACGCGTCCTCGATGGCACGGCAGGCACTCATCTGGTAGGCGACGGGGCAGATCCCGCAGATGCGGGAGGTGAGGTCGGGTGGCTCCGTGTGGGCTCTGCCCCGGAGGAAGGCCTCGAAGAACCGCGGCGGCTCGTAAATCTTGAGCCGCGCTTCGGTGACCGTGCCGTTGCGGATCCTCAGGTGCAGCGCGGTCTCACCCTCGACACGGGCGAGTGAGGGGATGCGCAGCTCCTGGAACCCGGGCGTGGAATCGCTCATCCCGGTCCTTCAGCGTCGACCACGCCGGACTGTCCTTGCTCCTCCACGGCGGTGAAGGCGGTCACGTTGAAGGTGTGCAGGAACCTGCCGATGTCCTCCTCGCTCATCCCGTCACGCTGCATCAGCGGAACCAGCGCGGGAAGGTTCGTGGTTCCGGCCGGCCCGAAGCAGCCGTAACAGCCGCGCCCGTAGGTCGGGCACAGGGCCCCGCAGCCCGCGTGGGTGACGGGGCCGAGGCAGGGTGTGCCGTGGGCGACGGTGACGCAGACGTTGCCGCGCCGTTTGCAGGCGAAGCAGACACTGTGGTTCGGGATGGCGGGCTTGCGTCCGGCAAGGAACGCGGTGATGACCTCGACGAGCTGACCGCGGTCGATGGGGCAGCCGCGCAGTTCGAAGTCGACGGGTACGTGGGCCGAGACCGGCGTGGAGGTCGCGAGGGTCTCGATGTAGTCGGGGCGGGCGTAGACGGTCGCCAGGTATCCCTCGACATCGGCGTAGTTGCGCAGCGCCTGCACGCCGCCCGCCGTGGCGCAAGCCCCGATGGTGACGAGGTGGCGGGCATCGGCGCGGATGCGCCGGATGCGTTCCACGTGCTCAGGTGTGCTGACCGACCCTTCGACGAGCACGAGGTCGTACGGGCCGGGAGCAGCATCGCTGGACGCCTCCAGGAAGTGGGCGATCTCCAGTTCGGCGGCGATGCCGAGCAGTTCGTCCTCGCAGTCGAGGAGGGTGAGCTGGCATCCGTCGCAGGAGGCGAACTTGAACACGCCGAGGCGGGGTCGGGCAGGGGGCTGGGGTGTGGTGGGGGTGCTCATCTCACAGTTCCCGAACGGTGAGCAGGGGCTCGGCCTGGTCGTAGCCGACGACCGGGCCGTCGCGGCAGAGCAGCAGGGGGCCGAGCTGGCAATGCCCGCAGTGGCCGGTGGCACAGCGCATGTTTCGTTCGAGGGAGACCCGGATGCGGTCGGGACGTACCCCTTGGTGGATCAGCGCGCGTGCGGTCGCGCGCATCATCACCTCGGGACCGCAGACGAAGGCGACCGTGCCCGAAGGTGTGAACCGGGCTTCGCGAAGCAGCGTGGTGACGACTCCGACCCGGCCGGTCCAGCCGCCGGAAGGCCGGTCGACAGTGACGGCGCCGAACGGCTTTCCCCAGGCGGGGAACTCATCCCCGTACAGCAGATCGGCGGGGGTCCGGGCGCCCGCGAGGACATTCAGCCGACCGAACGCCTTGGCCTCGGCCAGAACGGCGTCGACGAGGGGACGGAGCGGAGCGATCCCGATGCCGCCGGCGATGACGAGCAGGTCGTTGCCGTGAGCGGCGGCCGTGTCCCAGGCGGTACCGAAGGGGCCGCGCACGCCGACCCACCCGCCGATCCGCAGGCCGCACAAGGCGCGGGAGACGGCCCCGACGGCGCGGACCGTGTGCGTCAGCCGGCGCCCGTCCCCGAGCCGGGACACCGACACCGGGATCTCGCCGACACCGAACGCGTACAGCATCGCGAACTGGCCGGGTGCGAAGGGCTTCAGGGCATCCGCGGCAGGCTCCAGTACGAGCGTGACCGTGTCGTGCGTCTCGTCGCGGCGGTCCACCACGCGGTAGGAGAGGGGCGTGAGCGTCATGGCACCGGCCCGCTCCCCGGCGGTCCGTACAGGTCGAGCAGCCGGGTGCGGGTGGCTCGAAGCCGGTCGCCGATGATCTCGGCGACGACGGTGACCAGCGACAGGCCCAGCGCCGTGTCCTCGGCGCACAGGTCATGGACGGCAGCGGCATCGAATTCCCAGGCACGGACGGGGTCCCGGGTCTCGGCTGCGAGGTGCCACTGCCGCGGCGGGCACAGCCATGACCAGCCGAGCAGGCTGCCCGCGCCGATGGTCTCGATGACCACTCGCCCCCGGCCGGGCATGTGGACATCCAGCGCGACCGTGCCCGAGCGGATGACCCAGAAGCGGTCGGCTCTCTCCCCCTCCTCGAAGATCCGCGCGCCGCCCGGAAGGGAGACTTCACGGGCGAGGGCCATCAGCTTCCCGCGGTGCTCCGCCGTCAGAGCGGTGAACACCCCCTCGCCGGTAGACCCAACCGGATGCGAGGTCACGGCGTGCTCTCCCGCTGCGTGGCCTCCTGGTGCAGGGCGTGGGCTTCCTCGGTGAGGTCGATGCCCGTGGGACACCAGACGATGCACCGGCCGCAGCCGACACAGCCGGAACTGTCGAACTGGTCGTGCCAGGTACCCAGCTTGTGAGTGAGCCACTGGCGGTAGCGGCTGCGCGGGGTGGACCGGACCGGGCCGCCGTGGAGGAGTGAGAAGTCCAGGTCGTAGCAGGAGTCCCAGAGGCGCCAGCGCTCGGCGTGATCGCCGGTCAGGTCGGTGACGTCCTCCGTGGTGGTGCAGAAGCAGGTGGGGCAGACCATGGTGCAGTTGCCGCAGCTGAGGCACCGGGCGGTGACGTCGTCCCAGCGCTCCGCTTCCAGGTTGTCCCGCATCAGCGTGCGCAGGTCCACCGGTGGCATGGAGCGGCCCATGCGTTCGGCGGCGGCGCTCACGGCCTGGGTCGCCGCTGTTCTGGTGAGGCCATCGGCGCTCCGGCCCGGCAGTTCCGCGAGGACCGCAGCTCCCTCCTCGCTCCCGCTCCGGCACAGGAAGCGGTGACCGGCATCGTCCACGACCTCGGTGAGGGCGAGGTCGTACCCGGCGTCGGCGGCCGGCCCGCTCCCCATCGAGACGCAGAAGCAGGTGGCACCCGGCTCGGTGCACTCGGCCGCGATCAGGAAGGCGCCCGTGCGCCGGGAGAGGTAGGCGGGATCCCGGTACCGGCCTCCGCTCATCACCCGGTCCAGGATCTGAATGGCACGCAGATCGCAGGGCCGCACGCCGAGGAACGCGTACGAAATGCTCTCCTGCTTCTCCTCTCGGACGGCAAGCGCACCGTCTGGGCCGCGGTTCGCGGACCACTGGCGGACGCGCTCCGGATGCAGGAACGACTTCCACGACTGGGGCCCCGCGCTGTGCGCGAACGCAGCCCCGTCCTCGCGGCGGCGGAGCCGGTACCGCCCCGCCTCCAGCTCGACCCCCCACCCGTACGGAAGCGCATCGGCGGAGTCGAGCTCGTCGAGGACGATCGCGCCGTCGCGCACGGTCGGGCCGATCACGGTGCGGCCGCGCCGCTTCAGGACACGCACGAGCGCGGCCAGACCGTCTCGATCGAGAACCATCTCGGCCTGGCGGTCGAGGACGGCTCCGGCATCCGAAGCGTCGGTCATGGTGCACCTCTCGGTCTCCACGTGCCTAGATCCGGCAGCATGTCAGACCGGCGGGCTCCCGGCTTCGAACCTGGTCCGGCGAGTCCGCTCGCCGTGTTCGCGGACGTCTTCCTCGATGCGCCGGGCCAGATGCGGCAGGGCGGCCGCCACCGCTGGGGTCAGCCCCGTGCCCAGCGAGCGGTCCGCTCCCTCGACCGCGTACACGATGAGGCGGCCGGGACCGCGCCCGAGACTGTCGGCTAGGCACAAGGCCTCGGCGAGCCCCAGCCCGTGGGTGCTCTGCCTGCCTGCGGCAGCCGGGTGCGGCATCTCGCCCGGGGCCACACACCACCGGTGTGTCCGCCCGGGCTGCGCCGCAGGTGGGAAGCAGGCGTCGATGACGAGCGTGAGGGCCTTGCCTTCCCAGAGGGTCATCAGGCGGCCGGGGTCTCCGTCGCACTGTACGAGCTCAGTACCGGAGGGGAGAGGTCGCCGTGCTTCCCGTTCGCACAACAACGCGATGGTGGCCCACCCCACGCCGTCATCGCGCCGGAAGTCGTTACCGATCCCGATGACCGCCGTACCGGCGAGCGGCTTCATACGTACCCGCTTCCTTCTTCGGGCGTCTCCCGGCACAGCCTGCCCTACTCACGGGGCGGGGCCCTGCGCGATGGGGCAAACGGCGCACGGCGCATCCCCCTGCCCGGGGCCCTCGCCCGGTGCCGCGAAGTGCCGCTGAGCGACGAGGCCCGCAAGGAGACGGCGGCCCGCACGTCCCGCAGCTGGAGTCTTCACCACGCGCACATCGCCGGTATGGACCTCAACGGAGTCTGCCGGGCAGAGCGGTGTCGACGCCGCGGCGTAGAACGGCCTGACGGTCGAGGTCGTCGTCCACGCCGGAAGACGCACGGCAGGGCGTGTCACCGGTGCCCGTGGTCGTGTGCGAACGCGGCGAGAGCTTGCCTGGGCGTGCCCTGCGTGTGCAGGAAGCGCTCGTCCAGGATGGTGGCGAGGTCTTCCAGTGCGGAACGCAACACCGCGGAGGCGAGCCGAACATCCCGGTGTCCGGCTCGCGAAGCCTCATCGGCAATGTCGACGGCGTAGCCGATCTGGCGCGCGAGGGAGGTCCGGTCGTCGCCGTCGTGGAAGTAGTAGGACTCCGCGTACTGGAGGAAGTCGACCGCTGCGACGGACAGCGCCGTGGCCAGGCTGTCCAGCATGGCAGCCCCGGCCGGGGAGTCGATCTGTTCCTTCGAGGGATGGGTACGGGAGAGATGGGAGAGCCGCAACGCCAGTGCCCTGCGGCGCGCCAAAGCCGGATAGATGCCGAGGATCCAGGAGACCGTCGCGGTCAGAAGGGCGAACCCGACCAGTGCCTCCAGGGGTGCGAGGAGGCGCAGCCACCCCTCGGCAGGTGCGACGTCGCCGAGGCCGAGCGTGGAGAGCGTGACCAGCGAGACGTAGGTCGCGTCCAGCAGGCTCGCATGGTCGTCGGGCTGCAACCCGCCCGCGTACACGAACGCCTCGGGCATGTGAGGCCAGTAGATCAGCGCCCAGCCCGCGGCCACGGTCAGGGCCCACAGGGCGACGACGGACACCATGGCGAGCGGGCCGGCCAGGCCGGCTGCCGTCCGACGGGTGCCCAGGACGGACGACAGCCGCCACAGTGTGGTCATGACCAGGCGGCTCAGCCCGCCGTGACGCGTCGGGTGCCACAGCGTGTGGAACACGTCCCGCAGGATCAGCAGGACCAGGGCCGCGCCCGTGACCGTCACCAGCCAATCCATCCGGCACCCCTTTTCCACCGCGTTTCGCCCAGGTTCGCGCACCTCCGTAGCCGCTGATCGCAGCCCACGCCGTCGCCAGGTGTCAGAGGCAGGGCCGGGACTCACGCCGGTGCTCACCCGGCGTCGAAATCGGCCGAGGTTCCGGCCCCAGGCGGAACCCTGTGACGAGTTCGGCCCGGATGCGCAGGACGCCGGCCACCGGCTGGTGCGACCACGGGTCGAGCAGCGCCTCGAGCCGTTGGGCCTCGTTGCGGTTCTCGACGAGCTCGGCGTAGCCGATCACCACGACACTCCAGCCGAGATGCGTGTCGGGGTGGATGGCGTCGGCTTCGTAGGCGAGGACGATGCCGGGTGTGCCGGGTGTCGCCACCAGCGACGCGCGTGAAGCACCTTCGTCGAGCCGGATGATCACGTCCTCCCCCTCGACCACGTGGTTCACCGGTCGGATGGCCGGCAGCGCCTGGTGGGTGAAGACGATGCGGCCCAGCGGCACGGTGCCCAGGAGCCGCAGCGCTTCAGAGCGGTCCAGTTGCTCCGTCGACCGCATCGGGTCCGTGACAGGGTCGTGGTCCGGCCTCCGGGCGGTTTCATGATCCATCACACGGCCCTCCGCTCCGACCGCGTCGTGTCGGCCTCGGCTTCACCCAGCGTCCTTGCCTCCTCGCGCGCCGTGCCAGGGCCGAACGGTCCCCAGTCCTGTGGAATCGGGGGCCGGTCGGCCCATGCCCAGCGCCTCTGGACCGCCCAGAATTGAATCGGAATCGACCGGAGGACGCCATGAGGACCACTCCCCCTACTAAGATCGCCGGTGCGTTGCCGGCTGAGCACCGTTCCCGGCTGATGGACATCGCACGGGAGGTCAACTTCCCCGAGAGCGCGCGCCTCTTCAACGAGGGCGGCCGGGCGGACAGGTTCTGGATCGTCCGAACCGGCATCGTCGCCCTGGACGTGCATGTGCCCGGCAGACAGCCGGCAGTGATCGAAAGGCTCGGACCGGGCGAACTCGTGGGGTGCTCGTGGATGCTGCAGCCCAGTGCCTGGAGACTGGGCGCGGTGGCCACGACGCCGGTGCGCACGTACGAATTCGACGCCGCCGCGGTGCGCACGATGATGGATGCCGACCCTGCCTTCGGCTCCGCGATGGGCCACTGGGTCGCGCAGGTGCTCGCGCACCGGCTGCACGCCGCCCGTATCCGGCTCCTCGACCTCTATGCCCCGCACGGCAGTGGCAGCTATCTCTGACGGCCGGTGTCCCACACCTGAACCCCCAGCAGTGAGGAGGGCGTCATGCCCGCGTCCCGGTACACCGTCAGCGACGTCATGACCCATACGGCCGTGGCCATCGGCCGCGAGGCTTCGTACAAGGAGATCGTCGAGCTGATGGACCAGTGGAAGGTCAGCGCCGTCCCCGTCCTGGAGGGCGAGGGCCGCGTCGTCGGAGTGGTCTCCGAGGCGGATCTCCTGCCCAAGGAGGAGTTCCGGCAGGACGACCCCCGGCTTCCCGATCAGATGGAAGAGGCTTCCAAGGCGGGGGGTGTGCTGGCCGAGGAGCTGATGTCGAGTCCGGCCGTGACCGTGCACCCCGACGCCACGCTCGCCGAAGCTGCCCAGATCATGGCCCGCAAGCACGTGAAGCGCCTCCCCGTGGTGAACGGCGTGGGGATGCTGGAGGGGGTCGTGAGCCGGAGCGACCTGCTCAAGGTCTTCCTGCGCACCGACGAGGAGATCGAGGAGGAGATCCGCGACGCGGTTCTCGCCGAGCTCGCTCCCCCGGTAGATCTACAGGCATCGGTGAAGGACGGCGTCGTCACCCTGCGGGGATCTCTCCGTAGTCGCGCCCTGGTGCCGCTGGTGGCCCGCGCCATCCGTGCCGTGGAAGGCGTGGTGGACGTCCGGATGGAGCCGGAAGGGCAGCCCGCCGGAGCTGCCTGAAACCCTTCACCGCCGCGCCGGCTCCGGGACGCACCACAAGGTGCGTCCGCCCGCTCCCCTGAGACAACGCGTACGACAAGACGTACGCACAGCCGATCGATCACAGGGGCGTACATGTCCGACGCACCAGCACCCTCTGTCTCGTCCGGGGCGCCCATCAGGGTCTTCCTCCTGGACGACCACGAGGTAGTACGCCGCGGCCTGTACGACCTGCTGGACGCGGAGCCCGACATCGACGTCATCGGCGAGGCATCGACCGCCGAGCAGGCATTGACCCGCGGGCCGGCGCTGCGCCCGGACCTCGCCGTGCTCGACGTCCGGCTGCCCGACGGCGACGGGATCACCGTGTGCCGCGAGTTGCGCTCGCGGATGCCGGATCTCGCCTGCTTGATGCTGACCTCGTTCGACGACGAAGACGCGCTGCTCGACGCGATCATGGCCGGAGCGGCCGGCTACGTCCTCAAGCAGATCAAGGGGTCGGACCTGGTTTCGGCCGTACGGACCGTGGCGACCGGACAGTCCATGCTGGACCCTGCGACGACCGCTCGGCTGATGCACTCGCTGAGGGACCCGGAGACCGTCAAGACTCCGGACGACGATCGCCTGGCCGCTCTCTCCGAGCGGGAGCGTTCCGTGCTCGAACTGATCGGCGAGGGCCTCACGAACGCGCAGATCGGCCTGCCTGTGCATGGCGGGCCACGTTCGTGAGTGCCTCCCCGATCACCGCGAACGCCTCGTCCGCGGTCTCCCGGGGTACGTCGGTGTCGATGAGGCCCTGGTGGCATCCAGGTCGTCGATGGCTCGGGCGAGCCGTTCCGAAGCCTCGGGATGCTCGACGAAGCGTTGGGCGCTCTGCAGGGTCATGCCTGTGGCAAAAAGGCGCTGGATGGCGAGATCATGCAGGTCGCGGGCGATGCGGTCATGGTCCGCCAGCATGCTCATCTGCTCGGTGTCCCGGCGCCGGTCGGCGAGCTCCAGGGCCAGGGCGGCCTGGCCGGCGAAGCCGGGCAGGGCTGCGATCTCGGCGCGGGCGAACGCCGGGCGGCCGCACCTGCGGGCCAGGATGAGGACGCCGCTCAGCTTCTCCTTGGTGCCGACCGTTACGGCGACGGCGGGGCCGAAGCCCTTCCAGCGTTCCGGCTGCACCGTGATCCGGACCTCGGTTCCGACGTCGGCAACAGTGATCAGCCCGTCCTCCTCGCCGAGGGCGGCTGCTGCCAGGGTTCCCGCGCTGCTGGGCAGCACGATGCCGCGATGCGCCTCGGCGCCGTCTCCCAGCGCCAGCGAGCCGCGCAGTTCCCCGCCCTGGCCCACGAGGTAGAAGACACCGATGTCGGCTCCCGTGATGTCGCGGGCCCGATGAGTTCGCCGAGGATGCCGTGGCCGGAGGGCAGGTCGCCGGTCTCGGCCCGGAGGCCGTCGCTGATGCCGACGGGGAGGAACTGGGGGGCTTCCGGACGTCGCCGATGACGCCCAGGGCTCCGTACTCCGCGTCCACCAGGACGACGGCGGCTTCGACGATGCCCCTCAGAACCTGCGGAAGGTCGAGCTCCCGGCCGACGGACATCACGGCTTCAAGGAGCCCGTTGAGCCGGTCCCTGGTGCCGCGCACTTCGTCGATGCGGACCTGGAGCTCTTCGAGCAATTCGCCCAGCCGGAGCCGCGGCAGCCCCGAACGCTGCTCGTCCCCGCCCATGCGTAACCTCCAAGCGGCGCCCGGGCGAAGTCCGGCCTGCCTCTTCACCGTATCCCCGCCCCCACGTTTCCGCGCAGGCTGAAGGCGTCAGCCGGAGTCGTCGGTGCCGAGATGCCGGACGTGTGCGCCCGGTCCGGGGAAGAAGAGGGTCGTCCTGCCGGTGTCCGACCAGCGGACGTCGTAGGGCGGGGTGCCGTCGTCGTGATGCAGACCGACGACTTCGCCGTCGCGACCCGCTTGGCCCACCGAGGGCCCGCCCACCACGATCTCGTCGCCCACGCGGGCGTGGGGACCGTGCTCGGACGTGTGCGCCTTCATGATCATCAGCTCCTTCGGAATGCGTGCCGTGCGAGTCGGGCTGCCGCGAAGCCGCTCACGAGGGCGGCTGATGCCAGGGCAAGGCCCGGCCATCCAAGAGGTGCGGTCTCCAGAACCGACTGCAGCGGCGCAAGGTAGAGCGCTGCCGCCCCGAGCAGGGCGGAGGCGAGGACGGACAGGGGCAGGAAGAGGTTCTCCCGGGTCAGCAAGCGGGTTCGCAGTCCCAGCACGACACCGAGCTGCGCAGCGAGCAAGGACAGGAAGAGGACGCTCTGCCAGGGCAGGTCCCAGGCCCGTGCGACCGTCCCGGCGGTGAGGCAGGCGGCTGTGACGACCGCGGCGAGCACCACGAGGCGCTGCCAGGCGCCCGCGCCGAGGATGTGCTGGCCGGGCGGCCTCGGGGGCCTGTGCATCGCCTCCGGGTCCACCGGTTCGGCGCCCATGGCCACCCCGGTCAGACCGTGGGTCAGGAGGTTGATCCACAGGATCTGGCCCGCCCGGAGCGGGAGCGGAAGGCCGAGGAGGGGGCCGATCAGCATGACGAGGATCTCGGCGGCGCCGCCGGCCAGACCGTAGACGAGGAAGCGGCGGATGTTGTCGTAGACCCGCCGGCCCTCCTCGACGGCCGCGACCACGGTCGACAGGTCGTCGTCGGTCAGCACGAGGTCGGCAGCCTGGCGGGCGACTTCGGTCCCCCGCTGTCCCATGGCCACCCCGATGTCGGCGCGGCGCAGGGCGGGGCCGTCGTTGACCCCGTCGCCGGTCATGGCAGTGACGGCCCCCTTGGCCCTCCAAGCGTCGACGATGTCGAGCTTCTGCTGTGGATCGGTCCGGGCGAAGACGCGTGCGGCGGTGAGGTCGGCCACCCGGCCTGCCGCCAGATCGGGGCCGTTGACCACGGTCTGGTCATCGGTGTCCGCGCCGGCCAGACCCACGCGGACGGCGATCGCGCGTGCCGTGGCCGGGTGGTCTCCAGTGATCAGGACCGGGGTGATGCCGGCCGCGTGGCAAGCGGCGAGAGTGGCCGCTGCCGCGGGCTTCGGCGGATCACTGATGGCGACCAGGCCCAAGAGCCTCAGCCCCGCCTCGGCCGTCTCCGCGTTATCCGGTTGCTCGGCGTGTTCGGCGGACGCCACGGCGAGCACCCGGTATCCGCGGGAGGCCAGGATCGCCGCCTGCTGCCGGGCGCCGGCCACCAGGTCGGTGCGGTCTGCGAGAACGGCTGCGTCCAGCACCACCTCCGGGGCACCTTTCAGGCACACCAGGGCGCCGCCGGACGGCAGGCGGTGGACTGTCGTCATGCGCTTGCGTCCACTGTCGAACGGGATCTCCCACGTCCTGGGGTGGGTGCGCCTGAGAAGCTCCGGCTCGTCGCACCCGGCCTTGACGGCGGCCGACAGGAGGGCGGCCTCCATGGGGTCGCCGACCGCGGTCCAGCGGCCCTCGTCCGGGGGCTCTCCCTGGGGCGGCCGCAGGGAGGCGTCGTTGCAGAGCGACGCGGCCGTCAGCAGCTCCTGTAGGGGGCCGAGCTCGGCCGCCGTCGGCTTCCTGCCCTCGACCAGGACGTCTCCCTGCGGCTCGTACCCCACCCCGAAGAAGTCGACCGCGGCCCGTGGCGTCCACACGTGCTGGACGACCATGCGGCCTTCGGTGAGGGTGCCTGTCTTGTCCGTGGCGAGGACCGTGACGGAGCCGAGGGTCTCCACGGCGGGGAGCCGGCGGATGAGAGCGTGCCGGGCCGCCATGCGCCGGGCTCCCAGTGCGAGGGCCAGGGTCACGACGGCCGGCAGGGATTCCGGGACCGCTGCGACGGCGAGGCTGATCGCAGTCACCGCCATGATTCCGAGCGGCAGGCCCTGTATGAGCCCGAGGCCGAAGACCACCAGGCAGAGGGCCAGGGTCACGATGGCCAGGATGCGCCCCAGCGAGGCGAGACGGTGTTGCAGGGGTGTTGGCTCCCGCTTGGTGTCGAGGAGGGCGGCGATCCGGCCGAGCGCGCTGTCGGGGCCGGTGGCCCTCACCGTCGCCACACCCCGGCCTCGCACGACCACGGTCCCCGCGCCCACCGTCGAATCGTCCTCCTTGTCCACGGGGACGGATTCCCCGGTGAGCATGGATTCGTCGATCATCAGGGCGGACGCCTCGGTGACATCGGCGTCGGCCGCCACGATGTCACCCTCGGCGAGGAGCAGGACATCGCCGGGCACCACGGCGGCTGCGGGGACCTCGCGCGGAGCACCGTCCCGCAGGACCCGCGCCTTTGGTGCCGACATCGCGGAGAGAGCGGCCACGGCGTGGTCGGCACGGGTCTCCTGTACGACGCCCACGCTCGTGTTGACGACGATCACCACGGCGATGACCACCGCGTCGGCGTGGTCGCCGATCGCGATCGTCAGTACCACCGCGCCCAGCAACACCATGATCAGCGGATCGCGCAGCTGGGCCAGCACCCTGACGTACCAGGGTGTCGCCGGGGCGGGCGGGATCTCGTTGCGGCCGTGCTCGGCCAGACGGCGTTCCGCCTCGACGTCGGTGAGGCCGTCGGGCGTGCGGACAGGTACCTCCGCGGTGGCCGGGGTCATCACCATGGCGGTTCCTATTCGGCCGGAACCGTGATCACCGGGCAGAACGCCCGGTGCAGCAGTCCGTGGACGACGGAACCCAGGCGCATGCCGGAGTAGCCTCCGCGTCCGCGGCGGCCCACCACCACGGCCAGGGCGTGTTCGGCGGCCTCCGCGAGCTCCTCGACCGGATGTCCGATCGGGATCTCGTGGGAGAGCAACACGTCGGGGTATTTCTGCGACCATCCGGCCGTGGCCTCGGACAGCATCCGCCGCTGGGCCTGCAGTGCGACCTCCTCGTCGTGGAGGAGGAAGACCGGCGGCTGCCACACCGCGATGGCGCGCAGCGCGGCGCCGCGCAGGTCGGCTTCCTCGAAGGCCAGCGCGAGCGCGGCCTTGGAGGACTCGCTGCCGTCGATGCCCACGACCAGGTAGGGCGGCTGCTGGGTGATGTGTTCGGGGTTTCCGACCACGACGACCGGGCAGTGCGCCTGGGCCGTGACCGGGACCACCGTGGAGCCGGCGCTGAAGTGCTCCGCGGTCCGGCTCAGGTGGCGGGATCCGAGTACGAGCATGCGGGCCTGCTTGGACAGGCGGCCTATGGCGGGGACGGGGAATCCTTCGATCAGGTCTGTGGCCACGGCGGACCCCGGGTGCCGTTCCCGCGCCCAGTCGGTACCGGCTGCCAGGGCTTCCGAGCCCGCCTGGTGCAGGGCCGTCGTGCGAGGGGTGCCGTTGACCTGCCGCTTCTGGTGCGGCGGAGGCACGGTCACGACGAGTCGGAGCCCCGTCCCACGGCGGTGGGCCTCGTCCGACGCCCAGGCAAGGGGCAGACGCCAGTCCCTCCCAGGGTCGATGCCGACGACGATCTCGCGGCGTTCGGCGGCGGCCATCACGATTCGTCTCCGTGCTTGTCCGTGTGGCGCGGGATGAGCAGCACGGGGCAGTGGGAGTGGTGCACGAGGCTGTGGGTGTGCCGCCCGAGGGTGGGTCCCAGGTATGCGGACGCCCGCCGTCCGCCCATGACCAGCAGGTTGGCGTGTCGGGAAGCCTCGACCAGGACACCGGCGACGGACACGCTCTTCTCGGCGTCCGCCCGCACGGTGAGGTCCGGGAACTCCTGGCGGATCTGCTCGGTCACCGCGGTCAGGTGCCGGACGTACTCGTCGGCGATCTCCGTGACGTCGTCCATCATGGTCACCACGCTGCCGACGGACTCGAGCACGTTCCACACGTGGAGCAGCCGCAGCTCGGCCTTGCGGAGCTCGGCCTCCCGCGCCGCGTGACGGACGCAGTCCAGGTCGTGCTCGTCACGGACCCCGGCGAGCACCGTCCCGCTCTCGGCACCGCCGTCGGTTCCTCTGACGATGATGACGGGCGTCTTCGCTCCTGCTGCGACCTTCAGGCCTACGGATCCGAGCATGAGCGAGTTGAATCCGCCCAGACCCCGGTTGCCGACCACGATGGTGCCGCGAAGTCCGGCAGCCCGGTGCAGGCTGGCCACGGGGTCGCCGCGGCTGAACTCTGTGGTGGCGACCAGACCAGGGTGCTGTTCCTTGACCGCGGTGGCAGTTTCGTCGAGCAGTTCGCGGCCGGCGCTGCGGACGCGCTCGATGGTCTCGGCGGATACGTAGAGGGCCCGGCCGTCCGTGTCGGCGCCGTACACGATGTGCAGCGGACGCCCGCGGCGTTCGGCCTCTGCCGCTGCCCAGAGCGCGGCCTGACGGGCGGGCTCGGAGCCGTCGACGCCGACAATGACGGAGCCGAGTTCCGAGCCGCTGACGGTGTTCCTCATGATTCCTCCTCGCCCGGGGCCGGTGGGGGTCTGTTCTCACGTTGACACCGCCGACCCCGTCAGCAAGAGGGCCTCTCAGGACCTTCATGGGGGCCAAAGGTCCCTGTCGAAGACGGCCCGCGGGATTCCTTGCGAACGCGCCGGCCCGGCCGGTGCCGACCCTTCGTATTCACACTTCGGTGTCCAGCCACCCTGAGTACGGTTTGAGGGACTCCTGGAGGGACGGGACGCCGGCGGCCTGCATGTCACCGTAGGCGGCTCGCTTCATCTGGAGGGCGAGATCCTCCATGGCGCGGGCGACCGCGAGTTCGTCGCCGATCTCCGGGACGTCGGTGTCCTGGGGTGCGCAGCGGGCGGTGCCGTGGCCCGTGAGCCTGTTCGTGCCCGTGTCGAGCTCCAGGCGGGCCTTGGTCGTGTGGTCCTCCTCGAAGAGGTAGAGACGGACCTTCCATTCTGCGGTGTGTGTCATGGCGTGCCTCCGGTCATGGGTGTCAGGGCGTCGTGTGCTGGTGGGTGCGCCGGACCCAGCGCCGCAGTTCGTCGGTGCCCCAGACGATGACGGGGAAGGTCGCGATGAGGGCGACGACGTCCAGCGGCAGGGCGGCGGTACCGAACAGGCCTTGCAGGGGCGGCGCGTAAACGAGGGCTGCCGTGAAGACGAGCTCGAAGGCGATGCCCGCAAGGAGCAGGGGGTTGGTGAACAGGCCGATGTCGCGCAGGGCCGCATGGTCGGTGCGGGCGGCGAAGGCGGTGCCGACCTGGCAGGTGACGATGCCTGCGAACGTGGCCGTGGTCGCGGTGACGTACGCGTGGTGCAGGGGGCTGCCCGTGCCGGTGGGGTCGCCCGGGTGCCAGCCCGCGCGCCACAGTACGTAGAAGAACGCGCCCATGACCAGGACCGCGGAGACGGTACCGAGGTAGCCCCAGCTGCGGATGAGCATGTCTCGGGAGATGACTCCTTGCGAGCTCGGGCGGGGCGGGCGGCTCATGGTGCCCGGCTCGGCTCGTTCGCGGCCGAGAGCGAGGGCGGGGAGGGTCTCGGTGCCGAGGTCGATGGCGAGGATCTGCAGGACGGTCAGCGGAAGTGGGACCGTGCCGGCCGACAGCGCGAAGACCAGGAAGGGCACGACCTCGGGAGTGAGGTGGGCGAAGATGTAGACGATGAACTTGCGGACGTTGTCGTAGACGCGGCGGCCCGATTCGATCGCGGTGACGATGGTGGCGAAGTTGTCGTCGGTCAGCACCATGGTCGACGCCTCCCGGGCCACGTCCGTGCCGGAGAGTCCCATCGCCACTCCGATGTGGGCCCGGTGCAGGGCGGGGGCGTCATTGACCCCGTCACCGGTCATGGCGACGATCTGCCCGTGGGCGCGCAGGGCGTCGGCCACCTTCAGCTTGGTCTCCGGTGAGGAGCGGGCGAAGACGACTTCGGCGTCCGACGGTGCGAGGAGTGCGTCGAGTTCGTGGTCGCCGACCGACTCGGACTGTGCCACCACCTGCAGACGAGGTAGGCCGATGCCGACTTCGCGGGCGACGGCCGCGGCGGTGGCGCCGTTGTCGCCGGTGACGATGTGCACGCGGAGTCCTGCTTCGTGGCAGCGCCGGACGGCGGCGGCGACTTCGGGACGCGGTGGGTCGTACAGGCCGACGAGCCCGAGCAGGCGGAGCCCGGTCTCCGCGTCCTGGCGGCGGGTCGGCACCTCCGCACCGGACGGGAGTGTTCGGACGGCGACCGCCAGGACGCGCATGCCTTCGTGGGCAAGTTCCTCCGCCGCGGCCGCCGCGGACCCCGCACTGCCTTCCAGGGTTTGCAACACCGTCTCCGGCGCTCCTTTGACGATGACGCGCAGCCCCTGCACGCCATCGGCGTGGACGACGGACATCAGACGCAGCCGGGGGTCGAATCGGAAGAGGGCTCGGTGCCCGGTGTCACGGCCGTCGAGGTCGACGGGCGCGGCGTGGGCAGCGGCACCTTCCACCAGAGCCATTTCCGTCGGGTCGCCGTGAAGTTCGCCTGCCTCGTCGCGGGTGACCGTCGTGCACAGCGCGCTGGTTCGCAGCAGTTCTCCGTCCCAGGGGCCGGGCTCCCTTCCGTGCTCCGGCGTCCACACGGCTTGGAGTCGCATGCGGTTCTGGGTGAGGGTTCCGGTCTTGTCGGTGCAGATGACGTTGGTGGAGCCGAGTGTTTCGACGGCGCTCAGGCGTTTGATCACCGCTCCTTGGCGGGCGAGGACGCGTACGCCGACGGCAAGTGCCAGGGTGATGGTCGGCAGCAGGCCCTCGGGGACGTTGGCGACGAGGAGACCGATCGCGAACATGAGGGTGTCCGTCAGCGGCAGGCCAACGGCGACTCCGGCCGCCAGGAACACGCCGCCCATGGCGACCGCTACGGCGGCGATGAGCCAGGCGACCTTCTTGACCTGCTGTTCCAGGGGGCTGGGGTCGCGCAGGGTGCGCTGACTCAGTGCGGCGATGCGGCCGAGTTCCGTGTGGTCTCCGGTGGCGAACACGATCGCCTGGGCCTGGCCCCCGGTGCAGACGGTGCCGCTGAACACGAGGTTGGGTTCCTGCAGTAGCGGTGCTCCGACAAGTCCGGGGCCGGCGATGCGTTCGGCGGGGGTGGACTCCCCCGTCAGCATCGACAGGTCGACCTCGATGCCACCCTCGGTCAGCCGTGCGTCGGCGGGAACCTTGGCGCCCTCTTCGAGAACGGCCAGATCGCCCGGCACCAGTTCTCTTGCCTCCACCGCCGAGGGCCGGCCGTCGCGGATCACCAGGGCGTGCTCGGGCAGGTACTTCGCGAGAGTCTCCACCGCCTGTTCGGCCTGCCGTTCCTGGAGGAGCGCGAACGCCGCGTTGACGAGGACCACGGCGATGATGGCCCACCCGAGCACGGGGATGCCTGCGACGAACGCCAGCGCGGCGGCCGCCCAGAGCAGCAGGGCCAAGGGGTGCACCAACTGCCGTACGAGTTCACGTCCCAGTGACGTACGCGCCTTGCGGCGGACCTCGTTCGGGCCGTAGACAGCAAGGCGGCGGGCCGCCTCGCGTGCGGAGAGTCCACTCGGCCCGGTGCCGAGTTCGCGCCTCAGGAGCGGCAACGGTTCCAGAGGGTCAGCGCTCGGGGGCAGCCCGCCCGCGGGGGACGGGGGCCGGGTGGCTGCCTCAGTCATCGCCGGGCCTCTGTTCGCGCCGAGGCCTGCCAGACCAGCGTGGCTCCACGGCCTCCCACTCGTGCTCCCACTGGGCCAGGCTGCGGGTCTCGACGAGGTGGAGGCGAAGACGGATCACTGCTCCCGAGGCAAGGGCGAGCAGTCCGAAAGCTCCGGCTCCCGCCGCTGCGGCCGTGAGCGCGCGTTGAGCTTCGGACGAAGGGGCCTGCGCTTCCGTGCCCGCGTCATCGACCCAGATCGTGACCGGTCGGCCTGCGGGTGTGCCGAGCGGGACGGAGATCGTGCCGGAGTGCTGGTGAGCGGCCGGGTACTCCCAGACGGCTGGTGCAACCACCCGCAAGTTGCCGCTGGAACGGCTGGAGACCGCGCGCTCCGCGGAGCCGACCGTCGTCGCCTCGATCCGGTGCCGGTGGCGGGCCGTCTCCCTGGCGGTCCGGCTTTCGGAGTCCCAGACGGCCGTCGTGACGACGACGCCGCAGAGCAAGGCGATCAGGAAGGACAGTACGACGATGACGCTCCAGCGGCGCCGGGTCCGGTCGACCGGCCGACGCAGCTCGTTCGGACGTCCGTCGAACAGCCGACGCACCCGGCCGGCTCTCGCCGGACGCGATCGAGTGGGCCCGTCTCCGGGCGTGCCGACCTCGGACATCGTGCACCTCCGTGCGCTCTGATCCTGCCCGGCCGCTCAGCGGGGAGCGGCGAGTTCGGCGCTGATGTGGTGGGCCCATGTCCGGATCCGCTCGGGATTGCGGAAGTCCCCGCCCTTGCCCGCACGGACCATGGCTCGGGCGATGAACCCGGGCGTATTGGAGGTAATGCTGCCGCCGAAAGTGACGTGCTCGCGTGCGCCGAGGCGCTCCATCTCCCGGGCCACCGCCGGGACCGGCGCTATGTCGTGCTGCTCGGCGGAACTGTCGACGGGGCCGCTGCTGAACAGGTAGACCGGACGATGCTTGAGGAGGTCCTCGTTGCGTTCGGCGCAGCGCTTGGCCTTGCCGCTCCAGTGCCCGGCGTACAGGGCGCCTCCGAGCACCACGGCGTCATAGCCGCGTACGTCGTCCACGTCGTCGGCGGGGACCACGACGGCGTCGAGGCCGTCCTCACGCAGGGTCCTGCCGATCTCGGAAGCGATTCCGGCGGTCGCACCGTGCTTGGTGCCGTAGGCGACCAGGACGCGCTTGGAAGTCATGACGACTCTCCCTTGCCATCTGCTGTGGTGCGCTTGACGGGGATGCTGCGCCTGGACTCCTCGGGCGCGGCCGGCATCGGCACGCACACGGTGAGAACACCGTCCTCATATGCTGCCTCGACTCCGTCGGAGGGGATCGGCCCGGGCAGGCGCACGGTCCTCTGGAAGGAGCCGTAGCGGAACTCCGAGTGATCCTTCTCCTCCTTGCTCTCGGTGTGTTCGGCACTGACGGTGAGGGTGTCCCCCTCGACCGTGATCCGGATGTCCTTGGCGGGGTCCATCCCGGGAAGTTCGGCACGCAACGTGTACTGCCCGTCCTTGTTGGTCACCGCGATCGCGATCGGGTGGGTGTCGAACGACGTCCGCCACAGCGGGAACCGGGGGAAGTCGGTGCCGAACCAGTCCCTCACGTCGGGGAACGGGCTGCGCCTGCGCTCTGGGTGCGTTCCTGGCATGGTGTGCTCCGCTCCGGCGCCTGGTCAGCGCCTTCCCGTGCTGCTTTCTTTCACTGTCGCGAGGGGGACGGCTGCTCCGCTTGGGGCCATCGGGTCCCGGATGGGGCCGTTCGGCCCTCCCCGTACCGGGCCAGTTCGGCGGCGGCCACGTGCTGCTTGACCGCGGCGAAGCTGTCCGGGGCGACGGAGATGGAGTCGATACCGGTCTTGACCAGGAACTCGGTGAAGGCGGGGTCGTCGCTCGGACGCTGGCCGCACAGGCCGACCGTGCGGCCGACGGACTGGGCGCGCGGGACGAGGGTCTCGATGCTGCGGGTGACGGCCGGGTCGGTCTCGTCGAAGACGTGCGCGAGGGCTTCGGAGTCGCGGTCGGCACCCAGGGTGAGCTGGGTGAGGTCGTTGCTGCCGATGGAGAAGCCGTCGAAGTGTTCGGCGAATTCCTCGGCCAGGATGACGTTGGCGGGGATCTCCGCCATGACGTACACCTTCAGCCCGTTCTCCCCTCGCCTGAGGCCTTCCTCGCCCATGACCTCCAAGACCCGGTCGGCCTCTTCGAGGGTGCGGCAGAAGGGGATCATGAGGGCCCGGCATTCGAGGGCGAATCCTTCCCGGTATCCGTCGCTGTAGTAGCGGCTCGCGCCCCGCCAGCCGATCATCGGGTTGGCCTCGACCGGCTCGAACGGACGGCCGCCGAGGAGGCGTGCGTACTCGTTGGTCTTGAAGTCACTGGTCCGTACGACGACGGGGGCGGGCCACCGGGAGGCGGCGATCCGGGCGATGCCGTACGCCAGGCGGTCCGTGAAGTAGCGGGTGCGGTCGAGGTGGCCCTCGGTGAGTTGATCGACGGCGCAGCGTCCTTGTCGCGTCCGCCTTCGGCGCAGGAGACGGTCACCGTCTGTCCGTCGGGCAGGGCCTGAGTCGCCCGGCCGGTGCCGACGACGGCGGGGACGCCGAGTTCGCGGCTGACGATCGCTGCGTGCGAGGTGCGGCCGCCGTGGTCGGTGACGATGGCGGAGGCACGCTTCATGATCGGTTCCCAGTGGTGGGGCTGGATACGGATGCGCTGCATCGTGGCCACCTCTTCGGGAAACGGAGCCTGGATCGGCATCCGGCTTCCACGATCACGCCTGGAGGTGGCTGTGGCGCAGTGCCGATTGGGACAGCAGCGAGGGGCCGAGCGGCCCGTATCCGAGAAGGGCCGATCCGCCCATGGCCGGCCGGGCGGGGGACCAAAGGGCTCATGCCCGGCAGGCGCGGGCCAGGGGCACGTCCGATGCGACCACCACCGACCTCCGCGGGGCGGCGATGGCCGTGCCGTACCTGCGAGGGGGTGTGCGTATCCACTGGTCAGCCGGCTTCCATGCGGAACCACCTCTGCCGACCCGCGGGCAGGTCCGCAGTCACGCCACCGGGCAGGCACAGGGGAAGGGGAGGCGCCGTTCGGGATGAGGGGACCGCGATACCCAGTCTTCCTGGGACGAACCGGATACGAATGCCGCGGTGACCCAGGCAGTCGACGGTGAAGGAGCAGCGCGGGACCTCCCGGAGCGGGACGGGTTCGATGCGCAATCCGTCCGGGCCGACCTCGAGCCCCACGATGCCCCGTTCGATGAGGTCGAGGGTGCCGGCCATGGCTCCGAGGTGGATGCCTTCGCCGGTGGTGCCGCCCTGGATGTCCATCACGTCGCCGAGCAGTGCTTCCTCGCAGTACCGCCAGGCGTCGGGTCCCTTGTGGCGGGCCAGGACCCAGCCGTGGACGAGGCTGCTGAGCGTCGAACCGTGGCTCGTGCGCTGCAAGTAGTACGTGACGGTCGCCCGCCAGAGGTCATCGTCGAGCCGGTGGCCGAGCCGGGCGAAGATGTCGTGCAGCTCGTCGGGGCGGAAGAGGTAGCCGAGCATGAGGGCGTCGGCCTGCTTCGACGCCTGGTAGCGGTTCACCGTGTCGTCCTCGGACTCCAGGATCCGGTCGAGGCGGCGGATGTCCGTGTATCGAGCGCGATAGGCGTCCCAATCCAGCTCGGCCAGATCGCCGTAGCCCTCGAACTGGCTGATGACATTGCCGTGCAAGGGGACGTGGAGACGGTGTGACACGTCCTCCCAGCGGTTCAACACCTCTGTGTCGACGTCCAGTTGCTGCTCAAGTTGACGCATGCGCGTCCTCGGCAGCTCTGCGGCCAGCTCGAGTGCGCGGGCCAGCACCCATGCGGCGGTCACGTTCGTGTAGGCGTTGTCGTCGATCCCCGGAGTTGCGGCCCCCGGGTAGGCGTCGTGGTATTCGTCCGGGCCCACGACCCCGCGGATCCGGTAGCGCTCCCGGTCTGTGTCGTAGTCGGCGACCGCTCCCCAGTAGCGGGCGATGCTCATGAGCAGTTCGGCGCCGGGGCCGTACAGGAAACCGGTGTCCCCGGTGGTCTGCGCATAGCGCCAGACGTTCCAGGCGATCGCGGAGCCCACATGGCGCTGGAGGTGGGAGTGGTCCGGCAGCCAGCGGCCGGAGCGCGGATTGAGGTGCAGCGTCTGCGTTTCCTCGTGCCCCGAACTGGCGCTCTGCCAGGGGAACATCGCGCCCGGTCGCCCGGCACGCCGCGCTGCGGCACGGGCCGCGGGCAGACGCCGGTGGCGGTACATGAGCACGGCGCGTGCCACCTCGGGGAGGTGCAGGGTGAGGTAGGGGGTGACGAACAGCTCGTCCCAGAAGACGTGACCCCGGTATGCCTCTCCGTGCAGGCCTCTGGCGGGTACGCCAACGTCGAGCTCCGCCGTGTGCGGGGAGAGGGTCTGCAGGACGTGGAAGGCGTGGAGGCGGAGGATCCGGCCGGCCTCACCGGGCACCTTTACCTCGCCTCGGCTCCACAGGTCTTCCCAGGCGGCCTGGTGGCCGGCGAGCGCGGTCGCGAAGTCCGGTGCGTGCGTGACGTGTTCGACCGCAGACGTGAGCGGATCGCCCGCGGGTCGATCCAGCGAGCTGTAAAGGGCGGCTGCCTTGAGGACGACGACGGGATGTCCGCGGGAGATCGGCAACCGGAACGTCTGCGCGGTCGCCTCCTCCGTGCAGCTCAGGGTCACGGCGGCCAGAGGGCGGGAGGATGTGCGTACCGCGATGCCGATCCGGGTGCGGAGCGATGTGGTCTCGCAGGAGAGCCAGGCGATGCCGTCCGCGCCGACGCCGGCGCGGTGGCCGGTGAGGTGGCGCCCATTGAGGGCCCGGTACCGCGCGACGCCGGCATTGGTGACGTCACCGTCGAGTACGGACTGGATCTCGATGGTTCCACGCCATCCGGACGCGCGGAAGGTGCTCTGCTGGGCGGCGAGGTAGGGGTCGGCCATGTGAACGAGTCGGGTGTGGGTGACGCCGAGCCGACGGCCGTGGCCGTCCTGGAACAGCATGCGGCGGCTGAGGGTCCCCGCGTGCAGGTCCAGGACGGCGCGGTGGTGGCGCAGGCTCGGGTCGTCGGGAGTGAGCCACTCCCCCGCCGGCCCGTCCTCAGGCAGGCATCGGTAGCGCACCCTGGTCCAGTCGGGGAGGTTGACCATGTCCTCGTTGCCGACCTGCTTGCCGGCGACCTGCGAGGGCAGCCAGTTGTAGCAGCCAGCCATGTAGGTGCCGGGATAGTGCACGGCGTCGGCGGGCGATTCGGGGGCGGCTCCGCGCGTGGCGAACCGGCCGTTCCCCAGCGTGCACAGGGCCTCGACGACCCGCTCCGTCTTCGGGTCGTAGCGGTCGAAAGTCCAGGTCCACGCGGTGTTCACGACCGCGCTCCGGCAACGGTGTCGACGACGGCGGTGAGGTCAGGGAGGACGACATCCGCGCCGCGATCCCGCAGGTTCGCTGCGGCGGACGTGCCGCCGGACCGGTCGAGGCCGATCACCAGGCCGAAGTGGCCGCGTCGGCCTGCCTCCACCCCGGCCAGAGCGTCTTCGACCATCGCCGCGTCGGCCGGGTCCACGTGCAGCCGGCGTACCGCTTCCAGGAACAGGGCGGGGTCCGGCTTGCCCGCCAGGGTCAGCCGCTCGGCATCCGCGCCGTCCACGAGCACGTCGACGAGGGGGGTGATCGCGGCGGACTCCAGCAACGGGCGGGCATGTCTGGATGCGGAGACCGCGGCGCACCGCATCCCCTGGGCACGCAGCGCTTCGAGTGCGGGCCGGACTTCCGAGAACGCCTCGACGGCTCCGGCCTGGAGCGCTTCCGTGAACGCGCGCTCCTTCCGGGCGGCGACCGCCCACGCCGTACCGCACCCCGGCGGATCCGCTGCGTCGCCCAGCGGGAGCTCGATGCCGCGCGCGGTCAGGAAGGCGAGAGCGCCGTCGAGACGGGGTTTCCCGTCCACCAGTTCCCGGTACTCCCGCTCGGCGTCGAAGGGCGGCTGAGCTGCGTGGCCGGGGACGGCCGCCCAGGCGTCGAGGCAGCCGTCGAAAGCCGACTTCCACGCTGCGGCGTGCAGCACGGCGGAGTCGAGAAGGACCCCGTCGGTGTCAAGGACGACGGCGCGCAGCGGGCTCACTGCCGGATCACCCGGCGCCCGGTGATCCGGATCGCAGTGAGCTTCATCCAGTGGGTCCGCGGACCACCGGCCCAGGGCAGGGAGTACGCGACGGCATCGAGCCGGCCGAGTTCCTCCGCATCGGTGACGCCTTCTGCCTGGCCCACGGCCATGACGCTCCAGCCCAGGCGCGTGACGTCGTCGATGCGGTCGACCTCGAAGGCCGCTTCCGTCCCGGCGGCCCGCGCGAGCACCGCGTCACCCGATGTCCTGAAGGCGATGTCGCGGCCCGCCACTACGTAATTGACCGGGAAGATGGCCGGACCGTCCGGAGTGAAGACGGCGATCCTGCCGACGCCGTGCGTGGAAAGCAGCCCCCGGCACTCGCCGTCGGACAACTCGACCAGCTCGGCGTCCCGCACGGCCGTTCCTCTGCCGGGTGGGTATTCCGTCGTCGCGCCGGAGAGTTCCGCGGCGGTCGTCCCCAGCGCGTCGGCGAGACGCAGGAGGGAGCCGATCTCCGGCGCTGCCGCGTGTTCCTCGAGGTAGGTGATGTACCCGCCGTCAGCCCCGCAACGCTCGCCCAATTGATCCCGGGTGAGGCCGAGCTCCTCACGGCGCGTGGCGATCCGCCGTCCGAGGTCCGTGCGTCCGGCCGGCGCCTCCGCGGCGCCCGGCCTGTGCTGGGTTCTGCTCATCGTCTTCACGTCCTCTCGGTGTCACGGCCGGGTGGCCGGGACGGTGACGGCGTCGTGCCGGGCCCCACCGAGCGCGACCTTGGGGGCGCCGGTGTCGCCCGCACGGGCTGTGCCGGCGATCGTGTGGCCCAGCACCCAGCCGCCGCTCCCGCAGCACTGGCCGTAGTGGCTCTCGCGGCAGAAGCGGCAGCGGCCGCAGGCCGAGATGCAGGAAACGAGCACGCGGTCCCCGGGCCGCACCGTAGGGACGTCGCCACCTGTCTCGACGACGGTGCCGACCGCCTCATGGCCGAGGATCCTGCCCGGGGTCCCGTCGGGCTCGTCGCCCTTGACGACGTGCAGGTCGGTACCGCAGATGGTGACGGCGTCGACACGAACGATCGCGTCGGCGGCGTCCTTGATGCCCGGGACCGGTAGGCCCTGCCATGCGGTCTGTCCGGAGCCGTGGAAGGCGAGTGCCTCCATGACGTCCCTTTCTTCCATTTCCCACCGCTTGAGGTGTCACCGCCAGGCTGGACCGGACTCGACCGGCCGCGCATGGGCCGATCGGTCCCCTGCCGGGGCCTGTCGGCCCCCTGCCGGCCCCCGCACCCGGTGCGATGGTGAGAACCGGATCCCCTTACCGAAGGGAGGGCCGGTCGTGTCGGAGACAGCCCAGCGCCCCGCCACCGCGTCGCCCAGACCCGCACTCCTGCGGTTGCTCGGTGCGGTACGCACGGTCACCGGCAGCAAGTTCCTCGTTGAGAGCGACCACGCCCGCATCCTGGTCGACTGCGGGCTCTTCCAGGGTTTCGCGGACCTGCGCCGTCGCAACTGGGAGAAGCCCGGCTTCGATGCCTCCGACCTCCACGCCGTGGTCGTCACCCATGCTCACCTGGACCACTGCGGCTATCTGCCGCGCCTGGTCCGGCACGGCTTCCGTGGTCCGATTCTGAGCACCGCCCCTACCGCCCGGCTCGCCGAAATCGTGCTCCGTGACAGCGCCCGCCTCCAGATGGAGGCAGCCGAGCACGCCAACAGCCACGGCTGGTCCAAGCACCGCCCCGCCAAGCCGCTCTACGACGACACGGACGTCGAGAACACGCTGAAGTTCTTCGACCCGGTCGAGATCGGCAGCGAAATCGAGATCATGGCCGGAACGAAGCTGAGGCTGCACCACGGGGGGCACATCCTCGGCTCCGCCTGGGCCCACCTCACGCTGGAGGACGGCCACACCCTGGCCGTCAGCGGCGACCTGGGCCGTCCCGGGCACCCCCTGCTGCTGCCCCCGGAGCCGTTCTCCGGCGCCGACGTCCTGCTGATGGAGTCCACCTACGGCGACCGCCGCCACGACCACGAGACGGCGCGGCGCGAGTTCGCTGCCGTGGTCACCAGAACGCTGTCGCGTGGCGGAACCGTGGTCATCCCGTCGTTCGCGATCGACCGGACCGAGGTCGTCCTGCACGAGCTGGCCGAGCTGCGCCGCGACGGCACCTTGTCCCGGAGCGTACCCGTCTACGTCGACAGTCCCATGGCCTTGGCCGCCCTGGACGTCTACCGGGACGCCCTGCGCTCCCACTCTCCCGAGCTGCGGCCCGAGATCCTGGCCCAGGGCGAGGCGGCGTTCAGCCCGGAGCCGTTCCTGGCCGCCCGTACCGTCCAGGAGTCGATCGACATCAACAGCACCACCGGGCCGGCAGTCATCGTCTCCTCCGCCGGCATGGCCACCGGTGGTCGGGTCCTGCACCACCTCCACCGGCTCCTGCCCGACCCCCGCAACGCCGTCGTCATCGTCGGCTTCGCCGCCGCCGGAACGCGGGCGCGTGACCTCGTCGACGGCGCCCGCACCCTGAAGATGTTCGGCGAGTACATCCCCGTACGTGCCGAGGTGGCCGACGTACCCCACTTCTCCGCCCACGCCGACGCCGACCAGATCATCGACTGGCTGCGCGCCGCCCCCGCCCCGCACACCACCTACCTGGTCCACGGCGAGGAGGCCGCGGCCGAGACTCTCCGGGACCGCATCGACCGCGAGCTGGGCTGGACGGCAGTCGTACCCAAGCCCGGGGAGGCCGTCCTGGTCCGCTGACCCGGGCCGTATGGGCCCTGCGGTATGCACCACGAGGCCCTCCCGCACCCCGAGGACCGGCGCGAGCCTGAAGGGGAAGGACTGGAGGCACACCATGACCAGCATGAACACTCTCCTGGACGAGATGGGACCCGAAGCGCGCGAGGCCCTGCTCGCCCACGCCCACCGCGTGGACATCCCCGCCGGAACCCGCATCTTCAAGGAACGACAACGGGCCGACCGCTTCTGGATCATCGATAACGGCACCGTCGACCTCGACCTGCACGTCCCCGGGCACAAGGCCGCCGTCATCGACACCCTCGGTTCGGGAGAGCTCCTCGGCTGGTCCTGGATGGTCCCGCCCTACGCCTGGCACCTGGGCGCCGTCACCACCCACCCTGTCCGCGCACTCGAATTCGACGCGGTGGCCGTACGGAAGCTCTGCGAAGAGAACCCGCCCGTGGGCCGTTGCATATCCACCGCTGTTGCCGCAGTCATCGCCCGTCGGCTCGACTCGGCCCGCACCCGGATCCTCGACCTGTTCGCACCCCACCACAGCGACATGCCCCTCGCCTACGCCCGCTGAGGACCAGCCATGACCTCTACCCCGTACACCGTCAACGACGTCATGACGAAGACCGTCGTCACCGTCACGCCCGCCGCCGAATTCAAGGAGATCGCCACCGCGATGGAGCGCTGGAAGGTCACCGCGGTCCCCGTCATCGAAGGCGAAGGCCGTGTCGTCGGCGTGGTCTCCGAGGCCGACCTCCTCACCAAGGAGGAGTTCCACGAACACGGACCGAGCCTGATCGAGCAGATGCGCCGCCTCGGCGACACCGCGAAGGCCGGATCGGTCCGCGCCGAGGAGCTGATGACGAGCCCGGCCGTCACCATCCGCCCCGACGCCACGCTCCCCCAGGCCGCCCGGCTGATGGCCGACCGCCGCATCAAGCGTCTCCCGGTCGTGGATGCCGACGGCACTCTCCTCGGCGTCGTCAGCCGCGCCGACCTCCTGAAGGTCTTCCTCCGCACCGACGACGACCTGGCCGCCGAAGTCCGCCGCGAGGTCGTCGAGCGCCTGTTCCCGCTCTCTCGCCGTGACATCACGGTTGAGGTGACGCACGGCGTCGTCACCCTGAGGGGAAGGACCCGCGACCCCCACCTCATCCCCGTGGCCACTCGCCTCGCCCGGGCTGTCGAAGGCGTGGTCGGTGTGCACTCCCGCCTCGAAGGCCCTGCATCCCCCTGACTGCTGTCCCTGCGCTACGGGGCCAGGTCCCGCCTCATCAGCAACGCGTGGCCCAGGATGAGCCCCACTGCTCCGACCCCGACCAGAACGCCCAACTGCGGCCACAGCACGTGGCCCTGCGCCAGTGCGTCACCCGGTGTGTAGTAGTGGAAGGGACTGATGAACCGCAGGGGTGCCGCCTTGGACCAGGCGAGCGCGATGAAGTTCAGCGCGAAGCCGACCGCCCCGATCGCGATCGTCGCACCGATCACCTGGGCGCGCCGGCTCCCCCATGCGGACACGGCCAGGGCCGGTCCGGCCAGGCACAGCGCGAAGCCGCACCCCATCAACCCGGCGGCGAAGACACCGCTGAGCGGCACGTCCCGGTGGATGTCCGGCGACAGCCAGACGCCTGCCGCCACGGTTAGCGTCGCCGCGGCATTGAGGGCGAGAGCGGCAATCACCACGGCGGCCGTCCGCTCCGCGAGCAGCCGATTGCGGCTCACGGGGCGCACCATGATCAGCTCGATCGTCCCGGATTCCACGTCGGCCGCCACCGCCGCCGCGGCCAGGGCGCCGATCGCGGTCAGCTGCATGGCGATCCAGAACGGATGCACGAGCCCGGCCCCGAGCAGCCCCGGATAGCTCGCGATCGACACGTCCCCGCCCGACCCGCTGAACGCGCGGTACGCCGACGGCGGGCCCTTCCCGCCCGCCGAGAACAGCTGCCCCGGCGCGATCGTGTTCGCCACCACCACGATCAGCGCCTCGAAGGCGACCATCCCCACCACCAGGGCCATCAGCATCCGCCGGCGCCGATGCAGTGCCAGCCACAGCAGGGGCCACCGCGTCTTCACGGCGCCGCCCCCTCCGCCTTGCCGTTGCGGTACAGGTCCAGGAACGCCTCGTCCAGCCCCGCCTCCTCCACGATGACGTCGGCCACCCCCAGGGTCAGCAGCTCGCGCAGTGCCCCCACCACCTCGCTCGGGGGTACGAGCAGCTCCACCCGGTCGCCTTCCCAGCGGGGCGCCCACTGCTCCGCGCGCCCCAGAGGGCGTGCCCCCTTCCCGTCACCGAAGGTCAGGCGGATCCTTCGCGCACGCGCCTCCCGCAGGGCGGCCACGCTCTCCACCGTCACCAGGCGCCCGTCCCGGACGATCGCCACGCGTCCACAGGCCCGCTGCACCTCCGGGAGGACATGGCTGGACAACAGCACGGTGCGGCCGTCGGCCGCCGCCTGCTCCATCAGCTCGAAGAACGTCTCCTGCACCAGGGGATCCAGCCCCTCGGTCGGCTCGTCCAGTACCACCAGCCGGGGATCGTGCTGCAGCGCCTGCACCAGGCCCAGCTTCTGCTTCATGCCGCGCGAGTACCCGCCCACCGTGCGGCGCAGGACCGCTGCCGTCAGCCCCAGCCACTCGCACAGCTCAGCCCGCCGTGTGCAGGGTCGGCCCTGGAGGGAACACAGGAGGTCGAGGGTCTGCGCCCCGGTGAGCTCCGGGTACAGCCGCAGCTCACCCGGGAGATAGCCGAGTTCCCGAGCCACCCGGCGGTGATCGGCGAGCGGGTCCATCCCCAGCACCCGCACATGCCCGGCCGTCGGGCGCAGCAAGCCGGTCAGGCACCTGAGGGTGGTGGTCTTGCCCGCCCCGTTCGGCCCGAGGAATCCGAACACCTCGCCCGGACCGATGCCGAGTGTGAGTTCCTCCACCCCGACCACGGCCCCGTACCGCTTGGTCAGTCCTCTGAGCTCGATCGCGTCCATGGCGCCCACCCCACCAGTCTGTGCCCTGGCCAGGACCGACGCGCAGTGAGCCGAGAACGGGTCCCGCAGCGCCACGGAAGATACCCCCGGGGGTACTAGTGCTACGCTCGGGATATACCCCCGGGGGTAATTCTCGCGAGAAGGAGCGACAGCGTGTTCTTCATCGACACCCTTGAACTGGAAGGGCTCGGCAACCGCAGCTACCTGGCGGGTGGCGCCCACACGGCCGTGGCAGTGGATCCGCCGCGCGACGTCGACCAGGTGCTCGCCATGGCGGCACGGCGCGGGGTGCGGATCTCCCACGTCGTGGAGACGCACGTCCACAACGACTACGTCACCGGCGGCCTGGACCTGGCCCGCCTCACCGGCGCGGCCTACCTTGTGCCCGCCGCGGCCCGGGTGTCCTTCGACCGCACCCCCGTCCATGACGGAGACACCTTCGCCGTGGACGACGGCATCACGCTGCGGGCCCTGGTCACCCCCGGCCACACCCCGCACCACACCTCCTACGTTCTGGAGGAGCGGGGTTCGTCCGTCGCCGTGTTCACCGGAGGCTCCCTCCTGATCGGGACGGTCGGACGGCCCGACCTGGTCGAGCCGCGACTGACCGAGGAGCTCGCCCGCGCCCAGCACGCCTCCGCACGCCGGCTGGCCGCTGAACTGCCTGACGGAACCAAGGTGCTGCCCACCCACGGGTTCGGAAGCTTCTGCTCCTCGGCCCAGGCCGACGGGGACGCCACCACCATCGGCAAGGAAAAGGCCGGCAACGACGCCCTGGTCCAGGAAGTCGACTCCTTCGTCTCCGCCCTGCTGGCCGGACTCGACGACGTGCCTGCCTACTACGCCCACATGGGCCCGGCCAACGCCGCGGGTCCGGCTCCGGTCGACCTCACCGCACCTCCCGTGGCGGACGCCGCCGACATCGCCGCCCGCCTGGCCGCCGGGGAGTGGGTGGTCGACCTGCGCAACCGCATCGCCTTCGCCCGGGGACACGTAGCCGGATCGTTCAACTTCGAGGCCGACGGGAAGATCGCGACCTACCTCGCATGGTTGATCCCCTGGGGCAAGCCCGTCACGCTCCTCGCGGAATCCCCCGAGCAGCTGGCGAAGGCTCAGCGGGAACTGGCCCGGGTCGGTATCGACCGGCCTGCCGCCGCAGCCACCGGAGAGCCTGTCGATTGGATCTCCGCGCACGAACAGCTGCGGGGCTTCCCACGGGCCACGTTCGCCGACCTCGCCGCCCTGGACCCCTACGAGCACCGGATCGTGCTGGACGTACGGCGGGACTCCGAACGCGCGGACGGCTGGATCAAGGACTCGGTGCACATCCCGATCCACCAGCTCCACCGACGCCAGCACGAGGTACCGGCCGGAGTGGTGTGGGTCCACTGCGCGGGCGGCATGCGCGCGGGTATCGCCGCCTCCCTGCTCGACGCCGCCGGACGCGACGTCGTGGCCGTCGACGATTCCTTCGACGCCGCCCGAAGCGCGGGCCTACCGATGGTCACCGGGCCCCGTCCCGGCAGCTGACTGCTCACCCTCCCCGTTCCCCACGAGAGAAGGCCCCGATGATGTTCCTCTTTCGGCGCGGCCCTGCCCGCGTGACTCCGGCCGATGCCCATCAGCGCACCCGCGGCGAGGGCGCCGTCCTGCTCGACGTACGCGAGCTGGCGGAATGGACGGCCGGGCACGCTCCCGGCGCCGTGCACGCCCCGCTCTCCGCCCTGCTGGCCGGCTCCGGTCTGCCTCCGGCTGCCCAGGGACGGCCGCTGGTGGTGATCTGCCGCTCCGGGCACCGGTCCCAGCGGGCCGCGAGAATCCTGACCGACCGCGGAGCCGAGGCCGTCGACGTCAAGGGCGGCATGAACGCCTGGGCCGCGGCGGGGCTCCCGGTCGTCGACGGCCGCGGAAGCAGCGGCTCGATAGCGTGAGCACGCTCGTCCTCGCCCTGGTCGCAGGAGCCGTCGTCGGCCTGGCACTAGGTGCCCTGGGGGGCGGCGGCAGCGTACTCGCGGTCCCCGCACTGATCTACCTGCTCGGCTTCACCCCTGCAGCCGCCACCACCGCGTCGCTGATCATCGTCACAGCCACGTCCGCCACCGCCCTCTACACCCACGCGACCTCCGGCAACGTCCGCTGGAGAACCGGCGCGCTCTTCGCGGCCGCCGGCATCCCTCCCGCCATGGCGGCAGCCGCCCTCGCCGCACGACTGCCCGGACAGCTGCTCACGGCCGCGTTCGCAGCCGTCGCGGGTCTCGCGGCCCTGCGCATGCTCAAGTCCCCCGCACCCGAGAACGAGGTCCGCCCGGTCCGCCCGGCCCGGGCCGCCGGAGCCGGCGCGAGCCTGGGGGCGGTCACCGGATTCCTGGGCGTCGGCGGCGGATTCCTCGCCGTCCCCGCCCTGGTCGGAGTGCTGGGTCTGAGGATGCGGGCGGCCATCGGGACCAGCCTGCTCGTCATCACCGTCAACTCGCTCGCCGCGCTCACCGTCCGTACCGGCGGGGCCGGTCCTCTGGACTGGGCAGTCGTCGCGCCCTTCACCGGGGCGGCGATCCTCGCCGCCCGGGACGGAAAGCGCCTGTCCGCCGCGATCAAGGGCCCAGCCCTTCAACGCATCTTCGCTGTCGTGCTGCTGTCCGTCGCGGCCTTCATGCTCACCGACGCGATCCGCTGACAGCGGGTCCGCCCACACGGCCACCCCCACAGCTCGCCCGGTATCCGCACCCGGACCACCGCCAACATCCAGCAGGAGAGACAGTCCGCCATGAGCACCCCCCACGCCCTCAACTCCGACCAGGCCCTCACCCGCCTGCACGAGCTCACCGTCCTCGACGTCCGCACGCCCGGCGAATACGCCACAGGTCACCTGCCCGGTGCCCTGAACATCCCCCTCGATCAGATCTCACGTGCCCTCCCCGCCATCCACCACGCCGCCGACCTCGGCGACATCCTGGTGGTCTGCGCCTCCGGAGCCCGCTCCGACAGCGCATACAAGACGCTCGCGGAGCACGGCATCGACACCGCCACCCTCGCCGGGGGCACCGGCGCCTGGGCCGCCGCGGGCCATGACCTCCACCGCCCCGAGCAAGGCTCGCGCACTACGTGGGGCATGGAACGGCAGGTCCGCCTGACCGCCGGCGCTCTCGTCCTGGCGGGCCTCGGGCTCGGCCTGCTCCACCCCGCCTTCCAGCTCATCTCCGCCGCCGTCGCCGGCGGACTGGCCTTCTCGGCCCTCACCAACAGCTGCGGCATGGCTGCCGTCCTCGCCAAACTCCCCCACAACCGTCCGCGGCATGGCGACATCGATGCCACACTGGCAACCCTCCTCGATCACCGACCCCGGAGGTAAATACCCCCTGGGGTACCATGGACGCGGACAGCACACCCATCAGGAGGTACCCGGTGAAGGTCGACGACGACGCGGTCAGCTCAGTCCTCAACCGACTGCGTCGCGCCCAGGGGCAGCTCGCCGGTGTCATCGCCATGATCGAAGCCGGGCGGGACTGCAAGGACGTCGTCACCCAGCTCGCTGCCGTCTCCAAGGCCCTCGACCGCGCCGGATTCAAAATCGTCGCCAGCGGCATGCGCCAGTGCATGAACAACGCCGATGAGAGCCAGGCGCCCATGACCGAGGCAGAACTCGAAAAGCTCTTCCTCACCCTGGCCTGACAACCATCCGGAAGCCGCGCGAGGTCGATATTTCGCCATGGCCCCCGGCCTCGCGCGGTCCGTGGTCGGCGCACCGGAGGTGGCATCCGTGCCCGCCCCATGGACACGGAAGCGGAGGTCGCGCTGGGTCGTACTCCGCGAGCCCACGCAACGGGTCGGCCACGCGCCTCCATCCGATGGTCGCCAACCGGATGGTCGGTCGCGTACCAGCGGGCACATCATCCGGCCATCCGCGGGCAGCGCGGTGAACGGATCTACAACCGATCCGACGCGGCAGGTACGCAAGCACACCGCGATCCTCCCTGGCTTCCCTCTCGGCGGCATCCCCATGAGGAACCCGCCTCACCCGGACCGCAGCCGGTGAATCCGTGTGCCGAACACGCGCCAGCGCCGCTCGTTGTCGCGCACGAGTGTTGCCGATTCCGCGAGGAGGTCCGCCGCTCGGTCGAGCAGCTCGGACGCCGAGTAGAGGTAGGCGGGGGCGTTCCGCTCGGACCGGAGGTCGGACCGCAGCGCCGCAGGAGAGAACGCGACCCGGTCCAACAGGTCAAGGGAGCGGCGCAGCAGCCTGGCCACCAGCGCCAGCAACCCCGCCGACTGCCAGTCGTTGGCGATGATGCGATGGCGCTCCCCGAGCAGATCGGCAAGCGCCGGATAGGCTGCCAGCGGGCCTACGGCCTCCCACGCCTGCTCCATGGCGTGCGCGAGCCAGATGCCGGTCTGATCGCTGTCCTCCGCAAGCTCCCTGACATCCCGCTTCAGCCGCTGGAGCTCGACGGGCTCGTCCTCCCCTTCCATGAAGAGGATCCCCGACTCCGCGACGAGCCCGGGGGCATTCAGATCCTCCGCACCGGCGAACGGATTCCCTGCCGACTCACCGACGTCGGTCACGCTCCACCGGCCTGCCAGCGACTTCAGTGCCCGGGACCTCGACTGAAGCTCGTCCGCCTGCCGCAACGGAGCCTGCGAGTAGAACTGCTCGTGTTCTCGATGGAACCGCGCGAGGTTGGCGATCACTTGCAACAGCGGTTCGGGAGGGATGGTCAGCGCCTCGTCCTCGGGCATGTGAGAAGTGTGCGCCCAGGACCCCGCCCGCCCGAATGACAACACGCCGCCGGTCAGGAACCAAGGCCCCTCTCAGAAGGAGGCCGGTCGCGGCAGCACCCCCGAATCCTGGCGCGGCAGCAGCCGTTGCGGCGCCCTCATCAGGAGCGCAGGCTTCTGTACAGGCGGAGCCGAACCCATCCGGGAGGCGAACGAGAGTATGGCGCACCCCGCAGACCACCGCACTACGGGCAAGGAGACGACGCAGGCTCTGATTCAGGAGTCGCGGATTGTGCTGGAGTGCGCGGACGAGCACTCGATCATGGAGGTGCCGCGTCGGCTCATGGCCGGCAAGACCGTCATCGACTGCACGCACGGCGGAATGCGGCAACGGGTCACAACCGGTTGCTTGTGCGATAGCAGCTAGCGTACTTGTGGCCAGAAACGCCCAGGGCTCTGAGAATGTCGACGCGCGCTGGCCAAGACCGCGACCACGTACCGCGTACCGCCTTCGTTGACCGGGAGAGAAGATGACCATCAAGGACATCGGGCCGGAACCTCAAAGCTTCGACCTTGAGAAGGCGACGCTTGAAAACACGGACTATCGCGCCGTCGCCTGGTCTGGGAAGTATCTTCAGTTGACCCTCATGTCGATCCCGGTGGGTGAGGACATCGGCTTGGAAGCACACCCGGAGACTGACCAATTCCTACGACTCGACGCAGGCCGGGGCCGCGTCCAGATGGGCCGCGCGAAGGATCGACTCGACTTCGACCAGGAGGTCGAGGATGGTTGGGCAATCTTCGTACCCGCCGGCACTTGGCACAACGTCACCAACATCGGTGACGAGACCCTGCAGCTCTACGCCGTATACGCACCGGTCCACCACGCGTCGGGCAAGATCCACGCGACAGCCGCCGACGCGGAGCGCGACGAGGACTCAGGCGACGACGAGCCGGCAAGCTGGTCGGCCCAGCCTGACCAGCAGCCATCGGACGAGCACGCCTGACCACCGAGGGCTTATCGCGACAGTAGTTCCTCGCCCAGAGGCGAGCCGGGAGAATCACGCTCCTCCCTTCCGCCCGTACACCCATCTGGCCCCACGGCACGCGACGTTCCGCTCGACCTCTGAAGGCATGGACGTACCTCTGCGGCAGTCAGCGACCGGCTCGGTGCTCGACCTGTCCGCAAAGTACGGCGCCCGCGTTCCTCCGCAACGGGCTGGCGTCGGCCTGCTTACAGCCTCGACCGTTCGTTCCCCAGTGCAAAAGCGTTCCAAGAAGGCCGATGCAACGCTGTCCCCGTCCGAGCTGGACGACGAGATGGCCAAGGCCGCACGTTCTTGCCCCGGGTGCCGCAGCTGTCACCGCCTACCCGATGCTCCTGTGGATCCAGATGCCGAGGAACAGCCCCAGCCGTGGGCCGGCATGCAGGTGACGTCAGGCTGTTTCAGTATGGAAGTCGGGTCGGACGTGTCGCTGTCCACGGAGGTGAGTGCGATGACGCTTCCCGCGCGGCGCCGGACCGGTGGCCCGGTGGAGCCGGACGCGTTCTTCGGCCGCACGCACCAGTTCTTTGGCGCGCCACGGACGCGGCACACGCCGCTCCAGCAGATGCGAGTACCAGGCCATGCTCCCCTCGGCGGTGAAGAGCGAGGACGTCGGTACGGCTCCGGCCGACAGTGCGCTCACGGTCACCATTCCCAAGGCGCAAGCAGCCACGGCACGGGGCGGGAAACGGCCTCCGTGAATCTGTGCGAGAGAACAGCGGCCCCGATTTCCTCAGTCTGCAGTGAGCGGGGCCGTGCCCAGCGGGCGGTGCGCCGGGAAGGGGTCAGCGCGACCACCTGGGTACCGCGATGAGGACGGCCGCGACACCGGAACCCACCCCAGCCAGGAGTACCGACGGTGCAGGAGGATCGGAGAGTGCGGCCGAGCCGTCGATCCTCACCTTGACGATGAATCCTGCGGTCGATCTCTGCTGGGAGGTCGGGCACCTGGAGGTCATCGGCAAGAACCGTGCCCGGGTCAGGTCGGTGGCCGCCGGGGGCGGAGGCATCAACGTCGCCCGTCATGTCGTGCGGCTCGGAGGACGAGCCACCGCCGTCCACACCGCCGGAGGCGAGGTCGGCCTGCGCCTGAACCGGCTGCTGGACGAAGAGGGCATCGACCACGTCGCCGTCGACATCGACGACGACACCCGCGAAGCACTCGTGCTGTTCGAGGCCGAATCGAGCCGCGGCTACCACATCGTGCCGCCCGGCCCGCACCTGCACGACCACGAGAGGCGGCGATCCCTGGATGCGCTGGAGCGGGCCGTCGGCAACTGCCCGTACGTCGTGGCCAGCGGCAGCCTGCCCGGCGGCTTGCCCGATGACTTCTACGCGGCCGTCTGCCGCCGCATCAGGGAAGCCGGATCCCGGCTGGTCCTGGACACCTCCGGGCCGGCGCTGCGCAGCGCACTCGCGCAGGGCGTGTTCCTGCTCAGGTGCAACCGGACCGAGGCCGAGAGCCTGACCGGCCGGCCGGTCCGCGGCTTCGACGACGCCCGGGCCCTCAACGAGCACCTGCTCACCACAGGGGCCGCCGAGATCGCCGTCACCACCCTCGGTGAACTGGGCGCACTGTGCTCGACCGACCACGGCCACACCGAGCTCTACGCGCCGCCGCTGCCCGGCGAGCCCCTGAGCGACGCCGGGGCGGGTGACAGCATGGTCGCCGCCCTCATCACACAGCTGGCCGCCGGAGAGGATCCCGTCAGCGCCTGCGCGCTGGGGGTGGCCGCAGCCGCCGCAGCGATGCTCACCCCAAGCACCGAGCCCTTCGACCTGGACGTGGCCCGATCCCTCCGCTCCCAGGTGAGGACCAGGTCCCAGACCGATGCTCGGCGCCGGGGCGTTTGACCCTGCCCACCCCCTGCCGTTCGGTCTGCCCCCCACCACATTGCGTACCCCGTGCCCACAAGCCGACCCTGCCCCGTCACCACGTCGGGGCGAGGCGCTGCCGGTGGTGCTGAGCCACGCCAGTGCCGACCTCGTGATGCGAGCGGGCCCGCGGTTGGGAAGACTGGAAGCATGGCGACCAAGGCAGTGCTTGAGGGCGGCCCGGACGATCTGCCCGAGCGGATCGTTCCGATCTCCGACCCCGGACAAGACCTGAAGATTCCACACCGCGGCGGGTACGAGCATTTCAAGAACACGTCGCGGCACCAGGACAGCCCGGAGGGACGACTGGCGGTCTACGAGTGGTGGGAACGGACAGAGATCGCCGAATGAAACGGACGGTCAAGCACGCTCGCCTGTACCTCACCACGGCGGTCGGGATGCGCGGGCCGACACCGCACGGTGGACTGGATCGCCGGCCTCGATCCAGTCCACCCGTTCCCCAACGGCTTCCGTCCTCCTGGTACTTCGCGACCGGCTTCCAGCCGCTACCGCTCAAACGAATGGCGCGAAGGCAACGCCGCCGCTCTTGCTCTTGCGGAGCGAAGAGCGCAGGCGAGGGCGGGTGCGGTTGCCGGGAGGGCGCCGTCCCGCTGGAGATCACGGGCAGCGGCCGCCAGTAGGGTCAGCCGGTATGACCGTCGCTCGTTCCGTTGCCCTGTTCGCCGTGGCCGCCCGCTTCGAGATCGGCGGAGCCTGGCTGGTGTGGCAGGGCATCCGCGAGCACAAGCGAGTATCCGGAGGGTTTCCTGTCGGCATCTGGCGCTGATGTCAGCCCGCGTGGACGTGGGGACGGCGGGCGCGGTCCGGTTCGGCCTCGCGGATGACCTCGCGGGTGACGGGGGCTACCTCGCCCTGGCCGAAGAGGAAGAAGCGGAAGAAGTTGGCGAAGGGGTTGCCCTCGGTCCACTCGAAGTAGATGTGGGGCCGCTGGCCGGTCTCGTCGCGTACGTGGAGGAGGAGGGCGGCCAACGCGTTGGGGATGCTGGAGCTCTCCAGGGTCAGGACGCGGTAGCGGTCGTGCAGTACTTCGCCGCGTACGCGCATGCCGGATTCGAACTCGGACGCGTCCAGGACGGTGACCTCGACGAACATGACGTCGTCCCCGGCGGGGATGTCGTTGTCCGCGCGGATCTGTTCCTTCTTCTGCCGGTACTCGGCGAGGTCCCGGTTGTCGGGCTCGTTCGCGATGAACCGGATCGTGCGGTTGGCGGTGTCGCGGATGAACCGCTGGGCCATGTCGTCGAACTCGATGTGCGTGACGCGCAGCTCGAAGACCCGGGCCAGACGGGAGAGAAGGGAGAGGGCCATGATGCCGGCGATGAAGCAGGCGCCGATCTTCACGCCGTCGGGGCGTTCGGCGATGTTGACGGCGGTGGTGTAGATGAAGACGGCCGAGATGACGCCGAAGCCGATGGTCCAGCCGCGCTCCCCCGCCCGGCGGGCGGCGATGGTCACGGCGACCGCGGCCGAGGTGATCAGGACGAGGACACCGGTGGCGTACGCGCCGCCCTGCGCGTCGACATCGGCGTTGAAGATCCAGGTCACCACGAACGCGACAAGGGTGAAGACGATGACCATCGGTCGCAGCGCTCGCGCCCAGTGGGGCGCCATGCCGTAGCGGGGCAGGTAGCGCGGCATCAGGTTCAGCAGGCCGGCCATCGCGGAGGAGCCGGCGAACCAAAGGATCAGGATCGTGGAGATGTCGTAGACCGTGCCGAAGGCCGATCCCAAGTACTCGTGGGCCAGATAGGCCAGGGCCCGTCCGTTGGCCTCACCGCCTGGCTGGAATTGGGCTGGCGGGATCAGCAGCGTCGTGATGAAGCTGCTGGTGATCAGGAAGACGCTCATGATGATGGCCGCGGTCGTCAGCAGCTTCTTGGCACCGCGGATCCGGCCGGCGGGCTTCTCCTCGGTGTCCTCCGGGTCGCCCTTCACGTGGGGCATGACCGCCACACCCGTCTCGAATCCCGACAGGCCGAGCGCGAGCTTCGGGAACACGATGAGGGCGATGGCGACCATCATGAGCGGGTTGCCGTGCTCGGCGGTCAGCGCCTCGGTCCAGTCGGTGACGACATGGGGTTCAGCGGCCACCTCCCACAAGCCGCGCGCCACCACGACGACGTTCAGGCTGAGGTACGTGGCCACGAGGACGACGGCGACGCCGATGGCCTCGCTGAACCCCTTGAGGAACACAGCCCCGAGGAGCGCGATCATGATGAGCGTGATCAGCACCTCGTGGCCGTGCAACGTGCTGGTGAGGTGCGGGTTCTCCACCAGGTGCGCGGTAGCGTCCGCGGCCGAGAGGGTGATGGTGATCAGGAAGTCGGTCGCCGCGAACCCGAGCAGGGTCAGGACGAACAGCTTCCCTTTCCAGAACGTCAGCAGCCGCTCCAGCATGGCGATCGAGCCCTCGCCGTGCGGGCTCTCCTCGGCCACTCGCCGGTAGACCGGTAGCGCGCCGAAGAGAGTGAGCAGGACCAGCACGATGGTCGCGAGCGGCGACAGCAGCCCGGCCGCCAGCGCCGCGATGCCGGGCTGGTAGCCGAGGGTGGAGAAGTAGTCCAGACCCGTCAGGCACATGACCCGCCACCACGGCCGGCCGTGGGGCTGGGCCGCCGCCTCCTTGGCGGCGGGCGAACTGTTCTCGGCGGTCAAGCCTTCCAGCATCCACGCGCGCAGGCGCGAGGAGCGGGCCGGGGTGGCCATCGTGGGGAGCTCCTGTCGTACGGCAAAGAATCAGCCATCGACACCGACGGCGGAGCAAGCGTACGCAGATTGATCTCATATGCCCGCGGCTGAGGCAATCCTGACGCGTCCTTAACGCGAACAGAGCTACCTGTGGCGTAGCCGCAGTGTTCCCGAGGTCAGCCGAGGCCGGGAATGGTGGACACCACCAGGTCGATGAGCTTGATGCCTACGAAGGGCAGGATCAGCCCGCCGAGGCCGTAGACACCGAGGTTGCGGCGCAGCAGGTCGTGCGCGGAGGCGGGCCGGTAGCGGACACCGCGCAGGGCGAGCGGGATGAGGGCCACGATGATCAGCGCGTTGAAGATGATCGCCGAGGTGATCGCAGAGGTCGGGCTGCTCAGGCCCATGATGTTGAGGGCTTCGAGCCCCGGGTAGGCCGCGGTGAACATCGCCGGGATGATCGCGAAGTACTTCGCGACGTCGTTCGTGATGGAGAAGGTGGTGAGCGCACCCCGGGTGATGAGGAGCTGCTTGCCGATCTCGACGATCTCGATGAGCTTGGTCGGGTTGGAGTCCAGGTCCACCATGTTCCCGGCCTCCTTGGCGGCCGAGGTGCCGGTGTTCATCGCCACGCCGACGTCGGCCTGCGCGAGGGCGGGGGCGTCGTTCGTACCGTCACCGGTCATCGCAACCAGCTTGCCGCCGGCTTGCTCCCGCTTGATCAGCGCGAGCTTGTCCTCGGGCGTCGCCTGGGCGAGGTACTCGTCCACCCCCGCCTCCGCGGCGATGGCGCGGGCCGTCAGCTCGTTGTCGCCGGTCACCATGACCGTACGGATCCCCATGCTCCGCAGCTCCGCGAAGCGCTCCCGGATGCCTTCCTTGACCACGTCCTTGAGGTGGATGATGCCGAGGACCCGCGGCCCGTCCCAGTCGTGGACCGCCACCAGCAGAGGGGTCCCGCCGGATTGCGAGACCTGGGCGGACCATGCGGCGGCCTCCGCCTGTACGGTCCCGCCGCGCATCGCCACCCAGTCCATGACCTCCGTCGCCGCGCCCTTGCGGATGGCGCATCCCGCGCCGGTGTCCCAGCTCAGGTTGACGCCGCTCATCCGGGTGCGGGCGCTGAACTCGGTGAAGCGGGGGTTGCTGAGGTCCTCGGCGGCGGCCGGCTGGAGCCCGTACCGCTGGGCCAGGGCCACGACGGACCGGCCTTCGGGGGTCTCGTCGGCGAGGGAGGACAGCTGGGCGGCGTCGGCGAGCTTGGTGTGGTCGATGCCCGGGAGCGGGATGAAGGCGGCGGCCTCGCGGTTGCCGTGGGTGATGGTGCCGGTCTTGTCGAGGAGCAGGGTGTTGATGTCACCCGCGGCCTCGACGGCGCGGCCGCTCAGCGAGATGACGTTGCGCTGCACGAGGCGGTCCATGCCGGCGATGCCGATCGCGGAGAGCAGGGCGCCGATCGTGGTGGGGATGAGGGTCACCAGGAGCGCGACCAGTACGGTCGTGGACTGGGCGGCGCCCGCGTACGCGGCCATCGGCTGGATGCTGACCACGATCAGGATGAAGATGACGGTCAGGGCGGCCAGCAGGATGTTCAGCGCGATCTCGTTCGGGGTCTTCTGCCGGGACGCGCCCTCGACCAGCGCGATCATCCGGTCGATGAAGCTGTTCCCGGAGCGCGAGGTGACCCGTACGACGATCGAGGCCGACAGTACGATCGTGCCGCCAGTGACTGCGGACCGGTCACCGCCCGACTCCCGGAGCACGGGGGCTGATTCACCGGTAACCGCCGATTCGTCCACCATCGCCGCTCCGTCGACCACGTCCCCGTCGGCCGGTACCGGCTCACCCGCTTCGACGAGGACGAAGTCGAAGGGCTGGAGCTCGGCCGGGGTCACCACCTCGGTCTCGGCGTGGCGCAGGTTCGTCCCATACGTCCAGCGCTTCAGCCGGAGAGCGACGGTGTCGGTACGCGCCTTGCGCAGCGACTCGGCCTGGGCTCGGCCACGGCCCTCGGCGACGGCCTCGGCGAGGTTGGCGAACAGAACCGTCAGCCAGAGCCAGACGCTGATCACCCAGGTAAAGACGGACGGGTGGATGAGCGCCGAGAGCGTCGTCAGGACGGAGCCCACGGCCACGACGAACAGCACCGGCTTCTTCACCAGTTCGCGCGGGTGGAGCTTGGCGACGGCCTCCCGGGCGGAGGTGGCGAGGAGCTCGGGCTCCAGCACGTTCACCTGGCCGGAGCGTTTCCGGGACGGCCGGTTGAGCGGGGTCCGCGGAGGGGTCCCTGGACCCGGGGGCACGTGCTGCGCGGCGGCGGGAGGCATGGGGAGGAGACCTTCTGGTGAGTTCGGCCGGGCACCCCTGCCGGGCGGGTCGGCACGCGGCGGGTGCGGGTGAGAGGTGTCGCCGCCGGGGACTGTCTCGCATGGACCCCCTCGGCCGTCATGTGAGTGGTCGAGATCCCCGGTGGCGCAACAGGCAGGAAACTACTGCCCGTGCCAGCGGAAATTCCCCTGTGGGCAGGGGATTTGGCACCTTCTTGACGGCGGCGCACAAGACGCGTCAAGCCGCCGTCAAGGGCATGTCAACGCGCGTCGGCCGTGATGCGGAAGCGCAGTCGGCAGATGACGGCGTCGGTGTCGCGGCGTACCGCGTGGGCGACCACGGAGCCACGCTGCTTCTGCAGTATCCGCAGCCACACCGGGATGAGGACGGTCACCTGGGCATCCGGGTGTTTCTGCATGAGCTCGCACACGTACGCCGACACCGGCCGGCCGAGCGAGCGGGTATCGGAGGCGACCTCGATCAGTTCGATGCCGGGCTTCCACAACTCCCAGTCCCGGCGCAGCGCTTCGACCGCTTGCCGGTCCTCAGGACCGGTGTGGGTGACGGTCACGGCGAGGACCTCGTCGCCGAGCGAGCGGGCCGCGGTCAGCGCCTGACAGGTCAGTCGGGACAGCCCCGACACGGGCACGACGATCAGAGGGCGGGAGCGCTGGGGCGGCTGCGGGATGCGGCCGAGCTCCAGGCGTGCGCCGATCTGGGCGTAGGCCCGGTTGACCTTCTCGAAGCCGAGGACGATCAGCGGCAGGGCGAGCACGATCAGCCAGGCGCCCTCGGTGAACTTGGTGGCGGTCACGACGACCGCCGAGACTCCGGTGAGCAGGGCGCCGAAGCCGTTGAGGCCGGCCTTGGCCTGCCAGCCCTTGGGGCGTTCGCCGTACCAGTGTCGGACCATGCCGACCTGGCAGATGGTGAAGCCGACGAAGACGCCGATCGCGAAGAGCGGAACGAGGGTATTGGTGTCGCCGCCTGAGAACACCAGCAGGGCGGCGGACACGAGGGCCAGCCACACCACCCCGTGGCGGTGTACCTGGCGGTCCGCCTTGAGGGCGAAGACGTGCGGCAGGTAGTTGTCCCGGGCCAGCAGGCTCATCAGCACGGGAAGCCCGCCGAAGGAGGTGTTCGCGGCCAGCGCGAGCAGCACCATCGTCGCGAGCTGGACCACGTAGAAGGCGAGGTTGTGGCCGAAGGAGGCGTCCGCGAGCTGGGCCAGCACGGTCACCCCCTCGACCGGCTGGAGGTGGAAGCGGCCGATCAGGACCGAGAGGCCGATCAGCATCACGCCGAGCAGGGCGCCGAGGGCCACCTCGGTCCGCTGGGCGCGTCGCGCGGCCGGGGCACGGAAGGCCGGCACCGCATTGGCGACGGCCTCGACGCCGGTCAGGGCGGAACAGCCGGGCGCGAAGGCCTTCAGCAGCAGGAGCGCGCCGACCCCGGTGGCCCCTTCGCCGAGCGCGGAGGCGTGGCCGGCGGCCGAGGCGGTGCTGACCGGGCCGTCGCGGAAGAGACCGACCGCCACCATGGTGAGGATCGACCCGACGAACACCGCGGTCGGTACGAGGAACGCCTTGGCGGAGTCCACGACCCCGCGCAGGTTCACCGCCGTGACCAGACCAGGACCCCGAGGCAGATCCACACCCGTTCCCCGTACAGCTCGGGGAACGCCGAGGTCAGCGCCGCGACGCCGGCGGTGACGGAGACGGCGACGTTCAGGACGTAGTCGAGGATCAGCGAGGCCGCGGCGACCAGGCTCGTGCGTCGGCCGAGATGCTTCTTGGCGACGGCGTACGAACCGCCACCGTCCGGGAACGCGGCGATGACCTGCCGGTACGAGGCCACCAGCACGGCGAGCAGAGCTGCGATCGCGAGGGTGACGGGGAGGGGGAACCCGAGGCCGTAGGCACCGGCTGCCGCCAGGACCAGCACGATCGGCTCGGGCCCGTACGTCACGGAGGCCATCGCGTCGAGCGACAGCGCGGCCAGGCCCTGGAGGGCGGTCAGCCGGTGCCGGTCCCCGCCTCGTGAGGCGTCCGCACGCCGGTATCAGGAGGTTCCTCCGTGCCCGGTGCCTGCCCGGCCGCGGTCGTCTTTCCCATTTCTATGGCCATCTTCGCTGTTCCTCCGATTGGGCAAAGTGAGGACAGCGTCCGGATGGCGTGGCCGAATGACCAGTGCTCGCCCGAGAGGTTCTGATTCAAGACCGCCCCGTCCGGACGGGAGGCATCACATGTCCGGATCCTCGCACCGCCTGCACGACCGTGCCGTTCTGCTCGCCGCCCTCGTGGTGCCGTTCCTCGTGGCGCTCGCCCTCGTGCCGTTCCGCACGGGCATTTCAGCGACGAACGAAGCTCTGATCATGGTCGTCGCGGTGGTCGCCGTCGCCGCGCTCGGGACCCGGGCGGCCGGGGCGCTGGCCGCACTCTCTGCGGCTGCCTGGTTCGATTTCTTCCTCACCAGGCCCTACCAGCAGTTCGCCATCGCCGACCGTGATGAGATCCAGACGGCTGTCCTCCTGCTCGTCGTCGGCCTGATCGTCTCGCAGCTGGCCGTTCGGGTACAGCGGCTCCGGACGGTCGTGGTCACCGACGCCTCGCATCTGTCGAGCCTCCAGGGAACCACCCGTCTGGTCGAGGACGGCGCCTCACCGGAAGCGGTGGTCGAGTACGTGCGCCGGGAGCTCGCGAGCCTGCTGGGGCTGCGCGGCTGCCGCTTCGAGTACGGCAGGCTGCTCGGGCACCGGCCGCGCCTGGAGCACGACGGTGGCTTGTGGTTGCGCAGCCGCAGCCGGATCGTCGAGTACGCCGACTGGCCGGACGGAGAGACCGAGCTGCGCATCGTCGGCGGCGGGCACTACTACGGCCGCTTCCTCCTCGATCCGCTCCCGGACCGTCCCCTGCCTCCCGAGGAGGCCCGCCTGGTCGCGGTCGCGCTGGCCGCTCAGGCCGGTGCCGCGCTGGACACGGCCGGCCTCTCCCACCAGGGCTGACCGGCGGTTCGCGACCACTCACGTATGCGCCGCGTTAAGAGTTCCCCTGCTTCCGTATGGACCCCATCAAGGTGTCTTAACGCCGGGATGAAGACACGGTTATCTCGACATCGGCCATCTGGCCGATTCAATTCCTTCCTCATTCATCCAGGAGCTCACGGTGGCCGATCTGGCCTTCGTCGTCACCACGGTCGCGGTCTTCGCGCTGGTGGCTCTCATCGCCCGGGGGGTGACCAAGCTGTGAACGCCGAAAACATCATCGGCCTCGTCGTGGCCGTCTCCCTGCTCGGATACCTCGTCCTCGCCCTTGTGTACCCGGAGAGGTTCTAGCCACCGATGAGTCCCGTTCTCGCTGGTGTGCTCCAGCTCCTCGCACTGATCGCCGCACTCGCGCTGGCCTACCGCCCGCTCGGCGACTACATGGCCAAGGTCTACTCCTCCGAGAAGCACCACCGCCCGGAGAAGTGGATCTACAAGGCCATCGGCGCCAACCCGGCCGCCGAGATGCGCTGGCCCGCCTACCTGCGCGCCGTCCTCGCCTTCTCCGCAGTCTCGGTCCTGTTCCTCTACGGCCTCCAGCGGGCCCAGGGCATCCTGCCCGGCTCGCTCGGCTTCTCCGCGATCGACCCCGACCAGGCCTTCAACACCGCCGCCTCCTTCGTGGCCAACACGAACTGGCAGTCGTACTACGGCGAGCAGGCCATGGGCCACGTCGTACAGACCGGCGGCCTCGCGGTCCAGAACTTCGTCTCCGCCGCGGTCGGCATGGCCGTCGCCGTGGCCCTCGTACGGGGCTTCGCGCGCTCCCGCACCGGTGAGCTGGGCAACTTCTGGGCCGACCTGGTCCGCGGTGTCTTCCGCATCCTGCTGCCCATCTCCGTGATCGGTGCGGTCATCCTCGTCGCGTGCGGCGCCATCCAGAACTTCGCCGGCATCCACGAGGTCGGCCAGTTCCTCGGCGGCACCCAGCAGTGGAACGGCGGCGCCGTCGCCTCCCAGGAGGTCATCAAGGAGCTGGGCACCAACGGCGGCGGCTACTTCAACGCCAACTCCGCCCACCCCTTCGAGAACCCGACCCCCTTCTCGAACCTCTTCGAGATCTTCCTGATCCTGCTCATCCCCTTCGCCCTCACCCGCACCTTCGGCCGCATGGTCGGCAACCTGCGCCAGGGCTACGCGATCCTCGCCACGATGGCCACCATCTGGATCGGCTTCACCGCGCTGATGATGTGGACCGAGTTCGCCCACCACGGCCCGGCCTTCGACGTCTCGGGCGGGGCGATGGAAGGCAAGGAGACCCGCTTCGGCGTGGGCGCGTCCGCGATCTTCTCGGTCGCGACCACGCTGACCTCGACCGGCGCGGTCAACTCCTTCCACTCCTCGTACACGGGTCTGGGCGGCGGCATCCAGCTGCTGGGCATGCAGCTGGGCGAGATCGCGCCCGGCGGCGTCGGCTCCGGCCTCTACGGCATGCTGATCATGGCGATCATCGCCGTCTTCATCGCCGGCCTGATGGTCGGCCGCACCCCCGAATACCTGGGCAAGAAGATCGGCACCCGCGAGATCAAGTTCGCGGCCTGCTACATCCTCATCACGCCCGCCCTGGTGCTCGGCTTCACCGCCGCGGCGATGGCGCTGGACACCCCGGCGAACTCGATGACGAACTCCGGGGCGCACGGCTTCTCCGAGATCCTCTACGCCTACACCTCGGGCGCCAACAACAACGGCTCCGCCTTCGCGGGCCTGAACGCCGACACCCAGTGGTTCAACAGCACCATCGGCATCGCCATGCTGCTCGGCCGCTTCCTCCCGATGGTGTTCGTCCTGGCGCTGGCCGGCTCGCTCGCCGAGCAGAAGCCCGTACCGGAGACGGCAGGCACGCTCCGCACCGACAAGCCCCTCTACACGGGGCTGCTTGTCGGCACCATCCTCATCGTCACCGGTCTGACCTACTTCCCGGCCCTCGCGCTGGGCCCGCTTGCCGAAGGGCTCGCCTCATGAGCACCATCACCCCCACCCGCGCACCACACGAAGACATCCCGACAGGCCACAAGCCGGCCGGGCGGGTCGGCGGCGGTCTCTTCGACCCCAAACAGCTCCTGAAGTCCTTCCCCGACGCGATCCGCAAGCTCGACCCCCGCATCATGATCAAGTCGCCGGTCATGTTCGTCGTCCTGATCGGCTCGGTGGTCACCACCGTGCTCGCGATCAAGGACCCGACGGACTGGTTCGGCTGGGCGATCACCGCCTGGCTGTGGCTGACCACGATCTTCGCCAACCTCGCCGAGGCCGTCGCCGAGGGCCGCGGCAAGGCCCAGGCAGACACGCTGCGCAAGGCCAAGACCGACTCCGTCGCCCGCCGCCTGACCAAGGACGGCAAGGGCGAGGAGCAGGTGCCCGGCGCTGAGCTGCGTATCGGCGACCTGGTGGTCTGCGAGGCCGGCGACATCATCCCCGGCGACGGTGACGTCGTCGAAGGCGTCGCCTCGGTGGACGAGTCCGCCATCACGGGTGAGTCCGCCCCCGTTATCCGGGAGTCCGGCGGCGACCGCAGTGCGGTCACCGGCGGCACCAAGGTCCTCTCCGACCGGATCGTCATCAAGATCACGACGAAGCCCGGCGAGACCTTCATCGACCGCATGATCGCCCTCGTCGAGGGCGCCGCCCGGCAGAAGACACCCAACGAGATCGCGCTCAACATTCTGCTCGCCTCGCTGACCATCGTCTTCCTGCTCGCCGTGGTGACCCTGCAGCCGTTCGCGATCTACGCGGGCGCCGAGCAGTCGATGATCGTGCTGACGGCCCTGCTGATCTGCCTCATCCCCACGACCATCGGCGCCCTGCTGTCCGCCATCGGTATCGCGGGCATGGACCGCCTGGTCCAGCGCAACGTCCTGGCCATGTCCGGCCGGGCGGTGGAAGCCGCCGGCGACGTCTCCACCCTGCTGCTCGACAAGACCGGCACCATCACCCTCGGCAACCGCCAGGCCGCCGAGTTCGTGCCCGTCAAGGGCACCACGGAGGCCGAACTGGCCGACGCCGCCCAGCTGTCCTCCCTCGCCGACGAGACCCCCGAGGGCCGCTCCATCGTGGTCCTCGCGAAGGAGAAGTACGGCCTGCGCGAACGCCACCAGGGCGAACTGTCCCAGGCCGAGTGGATCGCCTTCACCGCGCAGACCCGGATGTCGGGCGTGGATGTGGACGGCAAGCAGACCCGCAAGGGCGCGGCCGGATCCGTCATCACCTGGGTCCGGGAACAGGGTGGCCAGGTCTCCGACGACGCAGACACCCTCGCCAACAAAATCTCGGAGGCCGGCGGTACACCGCTCCTCGTCGCCGTCAAGGACGAGAAGGGCGCCCGCGTGCTGGGCGTCATCCACCTCAAGGACGTGGTCAAGGAGGGCATGCGCGAGCGGTTCGAGGAACTGCGCCGCATGGGCATCAAGACCGTCATGATCACGGGCGACAACCCGCTCACCGCGAAGGCCATCGCCGAAGAGGCGGGCGTCGACGACTTCCTCGCCGAGGCCACACCCGAGGACAAGATGGCCCTCATCAAGCGGGAGCAGGCGGGCGGCAAGCTCGTCGCGATGACGGGCGACGGTACGAACGACGCCCCGGCGCTCGCGCAGGCGGATGTCGGCGTGGCGATGAACACGGGTACCTCGGCCGCCAAGGAGGCCGGGAACATGGTGGACCTCGACTCCAACCCCACCAAGCTCATCGAGATCGTCGAGATCGGCAAGCAGCTCCTCATCACCCGCGGGGCTCTGACCACCTTCTCCATCGCCAACGACGTCGCGAAGTACTTCGCGATCATCCCGGCCATGTTCGCGGTCGTCCACCCGGGCCTCGACAAGCTCAACATCATGGGCCTGGCGTCCCCGGAGTCGGCCATCCTCTCCGCGGTCATCTTCAACGCGCTGATCATCATCGCGCTGGTGCCGCTCGCCCTGAAGGGCGTCCAGTACAGGCCGACCAGCGCCGACAAGATGCTCCGCCGCAACATCGGGCTGTACGGCGTGGGTGGTCTGATCGCCCCGTTCATCGGCATCAAGCTCATCGACCTGCTCATCTCCCTCATCCCCGGAATCGGCTGAGACGACAATGAACAACTCAGTAGGCAACACCGTCCGGCTGATCGGCGCGGGCCTGCGAGCCCTGCTCGTCCTGACCGTGATCTGCGGGGTCCTCTACCCGCTCGCCGTCACCGGCGTCGCCCAGGCCCTCTTCAACGACAAGGCCAACGGCTCCGAGATCAAGGACCAGAGTGGCCAGGTCGTCGGCTCCTCCCTCATCGGGCAGAGCTACAACCTGCCGAAGAACGACCCGAACGACGCCGAAGAAGCCGCCAGGCCGGACCTCAAGTGGTTCCAGCCGCGCCCCTCCAACGGCCTCGGCTCCAACAGCCTCAACACCCAGTACTCGCTGATCCTCTCCGGAGCCACCAACCGGTCCGCCGACAACGGTGCCGTGGGCGGCCGGTGCACCAAGGACGCCGAGGAAGGCACCCTCTGCGCGCAGGTCGTCGCCGCCAAGGAAGCGGTCATCGCCGACAACTCAACGACGGGCCACCAGGTCGAGCCCGAGGACGTCCCGGCCGATGCCGTCACCTCCTCCGGCTCCGGCCTCGACCCGAACATCTCCCCGGAATACGCCAAGCTCCAGGTCCACCGCGTCGCCGAGCAGAACAAACTCGACGTCAAGCAGGTCGAGAAGCTGGTCGAGGACCACACAGAGGGCCGCACGCTCGGCTTCATGGGTGAGCCCCGCGTCAATGTCCTGGAGCTGAACATCGCCCTGAAGTCGCTCTCCAAGAGCTGAGCTCCACATCGCACGGACCGGGAGCCGGCAGGGCGCGGAGTCTCCCCCAGCTGCCGCTGGGCGGGGCCCCGCCCCCGCCGGCTCTCACCGTGCCCGTTACGAAGGAAAGGCTGCACACCGATGACCCGGGTGCTGGTGGTGGAGGACGACCCTCAGCTCGTCCGCGCGCTGAAGATCAACCTCCAGGCGCGCAAGTTCGAGGTCGAAGAGGCCTCCGACGGCGGCTCGGCCCTGCGGCTCGCGGCCGCACGCAAGCCGGACGTCATAGTGCTGGACCTCGGCCTCCCGGACATGGACGGCATCGACGTCATCAAGGCCGTCCGCGGCTGGAGCAAGGTCCCCATCCTGGTCCTCTCCGCACGCCACACCTCCGAGGACAAGATCCGGGCCTTGGACGCCGGCGCCGACGACTACGTGACGAAACCGTTCAGCATGGACGAGCTCCTGGCGCGGCTGCGGGCGGCGGCGCGGAGACATGAAGCGCCGACGGCTTCGCAGGCCGACGAAGTCACCGTGGTCATGACCGACGAGTTCACCGTCGATCTGGTCGCGAAGAAGGTTCGCCGTGGCGAGCGCACCGTACGGCTCACCCCGACCGAATGGCACCTGCTGGAAATCCTCATCACCCACCCGGGCCGGCTGATCACCCAAAGTCGGCTTCTGCTGGAGGTCTGGGGCCCGACCTACGGCGAGAACACCAATTACCTGCGCGTCTACATGGCGCAGCTACGGCGCAAACTGGAAGCGGATCCTTCGCATCCGCGGTACCTGATCACCGAACCCCGCATGGGCTACCGCTTCGAACCTTGATCACCCGCCCGATCCACGGCACGGACCCCCGTCGTCAGCAGAGAAGAAGAGTCGGAACATGGGACGCGGCAAGCTCCGCATCTACCTCGGCGCGGCACCGGGCGTCGGCAAGACGTACGCGATGCTCTCCGAGGCGCACCGCCGGATCGAGCGGGGCACCGACTGCGTCGTCGGCTTCGTCGAACACCACAGCCGACCGCGGACCGAGGTGATGCTGCACGGCCTGGAACTCATCGAGCGACGCGAGATCGAGTACCGGGGCAGCACCTTCACCGAGATGGACGTGGACGCGATCCTCGCCCGCCGCCCCGCCGTGGCGCTGGTCGACGAGCTCGCCCACACCAACGTTCCCGGCTCGCGCAATGCCAAACGGTGGCAGGACGTCGAGGAACTGCTCCAGGCCGGCATCGACGTCGTCTCGACCGTCAACATCCAGCACCTCGAATCCCTGGGTGACGTGGTGGAGACGATCACCGGGGTACGGCAGCGCGAGACCGTTCCCGACGAGGTGGCCCGGCGGGCCGACCAGATCGAGCTCGTCGACATGTCCCCGCAAGCGCTGCGCCGCCGCATGGCACACGGCAACGTCTACAAGCCCGACAAGGTCGACGCGGCGCTTTCGAACTACTTCCGGCCCGGGAACCTGACCGCCCTGCGTGAGCTCGCGCTGCTGTGGGTCGCCGACCGCGTGGACGAGTACCTCCAGGAATACCGCGGCGAGCACAACATCCGCTCCACCTGGCAGGCCCGCGAACGCATCGTCGTCGGTCTGACCGGCGGCCCCGAGGGGCGTCAGCTCATCCGACGCGCCGCGCGCCTCGCCGAGAAGGGGGCCGGCGGCGAGGTGCTCGCCGTCTACATCGCAGCCAGCGACGGACTGACCTCGGCCTCGCCCAAGGAGCTGGCCGTTCAGCGCACCCTGGTCGAGGATCTGGGCGGCACGTTCCACCACGTGATAGGCGAGAGCGTCCCCGACGCGCTGCTGGAGTTCGCCCGCGGCTGCAACGCCACCCAGATCGTCCTCGGCGTCAGCCGCCGCCGCTCCTGGCAGTACGTGTTCGGACCGGGCGTGAGTGCCACGGTCGCCCGCGAATCCGGACCCGACCTCGACGTCCACATCGTCACGCACGACGAGGCCGCCAAGGGCCGCGGGCTGCCGATCGCCCGCGGTGCCCGTCTCGGCCGGTCCCGCCTCATCTGGGGCTGGCTGACCGGTATCGCCGGACCCGCGCTCCTCACCGTTCTGCTGAACCAGGTCCTTCCCGACCTCGGGCTCGCCAATGACATGCTGCTGTTCCTCACCCTCACGGTGGCGGCGGCCCTCCTGGGAGGCCTGCTGCCCGCCCTGGCCTCGGCGGCCTTCGGATCCCTGCTCCTGAACTACTTCTTCACCCCGCCGCTGCACGAGTTCACCATCTCCGACCCGAAGAACATCGTCGCCATCGCAATCTTCGTCGGCGTCGCCGTGTCGGTGGCCTCCGTGGTCGACCTGGCCGCCCGCCGGACCCACCAGGCCGCCCGGCTGCGCGCCGAGTCCGAGATCCTGTCCTTCCTCGCCGGCAGCGTCCTGCGCGGCGAGGACTCCCTCGACGCCCTCCTCGAACGGCTCCGCGAGACCTTCGCCATGCAGTCGGTCGTCCTCCTCGAACGGAGCAGTGAGGTCGATCCCTGGAACACCGCCTCGTCCGTCGGCACCAGCCCGGTCAGCCGGCCCGAAGACGCGGACGTGGACCTGCCCATAGGCGACAACATGGCGCTCGCCCTCACCGGCCGGGTACTGCCCGCCGAGGACCGGCGCGTGCTCGGCGCCTTCGCCGCCCAGGCCGCAGTCGTACTCGATCGCCAGCGCCTCGTCGACGAGGCGGGCAAGGCCAAGGAACTCGCCGAGGGCAACCGCATCCGCACCGCCCTGCTCGCCGCCGTCAGCCACGACCTGCGCACCCCGCTCGCCGGGATCAAGGCCTCCGTCACCTCCTTGCGCTCCGACGACGTCGACTGGTCCGAGGAGGACAAGGCCGAACTCCTCGAAGGCATCGAGGACGGCGCCGACCGCCTCGCCGCCCTGATCGGCAACCTCCTCGACATGTCCCGCCTCAACACCGGCACCGTCGTCCCCCTCATCCGGGAGACCGACCTCGACGAGGTCGTCCCGATGGCGCTGGGCGGCGTACCGGAGGACAGTGTCGACCTCGACATCCCGGAAACGCTCCCAATGGTCGCCGTCGACCGAGGCCTGCTGGAGCGGGCGGTCGCCAACATCGTCGAGAACGCCGTCAAGTACAGCCCCGACGGACAGCCGGTCAAGGTCACGGCGAGTGCCCTGCACGAGCGGGTGGAACTGCGCGTCGTCGACCGTGGCCCTGGCGTCCCTGACGAGGCCAAGAGCCGGATCTTCGAACCCTTCCAGCGCCACGGCGACGCCCCACGGGGCGCCGGAGTCGGCCTCGGCCTCGCCGTAGCCCGCGGCTTCACCGAGGCCATCGGCGGCACCCTCACGGCCGAGGACACCCCCGGCGGCGGCCTCACCATGGTCATCACCCTCCCCATAGCGGGCGGCACACCGCCGGTCACCGCGGATCTCCCGACCTCGGCGGTCACCTGAATCGGCCCGCGGGCGGGCCCGAAATTCGAGAGCCACGACGACCGACAGACGCACAACCGGCGCGGGAAGGGCCGCGAGTCCACTTCGGCCGGTGCACACGTCGACGACCGAAACACGCGAGCCGCCCAGCTCCGGTATCCCCACACCGAGAGCTGGACGGCTCATGTGTTGTGCGACGGTTGACCAGCACGCGGTCGCACCGGACCGTACCCCCACGGCCGGACCGTGCGCGTCATGGTCAGTGTTCAGGTCACCGGCCTCCAGCCGCGTGCCACCGGACCGTCACCGGCTCCGTCACTCCGCCAGTCTGCTCCCGCCCGACCTCGGTGACAACGCTCCTTGACGCGTTCCTTCCACCGGCTGCCGATCTTTGACGCGCCCCTGATGACCTGCGCGAAAGCCGGATTCGCACCGTCACCCGACATACATCAGAAGGCCGTCAAGGTCCCGTTCGGGATCTTGCCCCGGCATCCCTGATGCGCTGGGATGGGCTCATGAACAGCGGTCCGCGCTACGACGATCGGCCACCGAATCAGGTGCAGCCGACAGCGCCCGCCGTCCGCCCGGCCCTCTGACTTCGGCCGCGCGTCCTGCGCGTACCACCCGCCGCCGGCGTCCCGAAGGACTCCGGCCGGGGCTCCGTACGCGTCCTCCCCTTCACCGCATGGCCTGAGCCCTCGCCCCTGCCGACGCCGGGGCGCCGGGCGCGTCAGCCATGCCTGCTTCCAGGAATCCGACATGTCTTCTTCCCTGTCCGGACGTACCGTCCTCGTCACCGGAGCCACCTCCGGCATCGGCTACGAGACCGCCCGCCGGCTCGCCGAGCGGGGCGCCACCGTCCTCCTCCACGGCCGCACACCCGAGGAGGCCCAGGCCGCCGTTGACCGGCTCGTGGCCACCGCCGGTGTGGACGGCGCCCGTCTCCGACCGCTCGCCGCCGACTTCGCCCACCTGGAGGAGGTCGAGAACCTGGCCCACGCCGTCGTACGGGAGCACTCGCGCCTGGACGTACTCGTCAACAACGCGGCCACCGCAGCCCCCGAGCGTCACACGCTCACCGTCGACGGCAACGAGGTCGCCTTCCAGGTCAACTTCCTCGCCCACTACCTCCTCACCAACCTCCTGGGTTCCGCCTTCACCACCGACCCCGGCGGGCGCGTCGTCAACGTCTCCTCCGCCCTCCACCGCACCGCGGCCATCCAGTGGAGCGACCCGAACCGGGAGCGCCGCTACTCACGGCTCGCCGCCTACGCGCAGTCGCAGCTGGCCCTGACCGTCTTCGCCTCCGACCTGCGCGTCACCGCCGTCTCCGTCCACCCCGGTGTCTGCGCGACCGGTCTCCTGCCGCTGTACGGGAACGAGGGCGAATCCGCGGCCGAGGGCGCCCAGCACGTCGTTCGTCTCTGCGACCCGGCCACCGAGATCGTCAACGGCGCCTACTACGACCGCTCCGAGCGCGTCGCCCCGGCCGCCGCCGCCACCGAGGACCGCACGATCAAGCGCCTCAACAAGCTCGCCGACCTCCTCGTCGGCCACACCGCCTGAAGGGATACCCGCACATGTCGAAGCGCGCACGCAAGAAGAGGGCCCGCCGCAAGAAGGGCTCCAACCACGGCAGCAAGCCCTCCTGCTAGCCATAGGCCCCATCCGCGGGGCGGCCCTCCGAACCGGGCCGCCCCGCCTCCATGTCCCGACAGGAACCCTCGTGATCAACTTGCCGTCCCACCGACTCCCGGCGCCCGTCCGCTGGTTCCCCACCGGGGCCCCGGCTCGGCCGCCCTGACCGAGCACGTACTGACCACCGAGGCCGGCCGCTGGTGGGTGGACCGCGTCATCCAGCCGCGCGTGATCGCCGCCGAGTACAGGGACCACGTACTCCTGCGCGGAGACCCGCAGGCCCTGACGCCGACGGATCTCAGGGTCTTCGCGGACCGCTCCATCGAGGCACCGGGCCGCTTCCTTCCGCTGATCGGGGCCGCGTTCGACAGGGTCGCGCCCTGGCAGCGCGTGGTGTACGTCAAGCGCTCCCCCGTGCCCGCCACCCGGCCGCCCAGGGGGGTGACCGTACACAGGCTGACCGCCCGGGCCACGCGCGCTCTCAGCCCAGCTGGACCTGCCCGGCGGGCAACCGCCTCGGCCGCCTGCTCGCCTGGACCGCCGGCTTCCGCCCCGAGCTGGAGTACGCCCACTACGCCGTCGGCAGACCGGCGGCGACCGGGAAAGCGGCGGCAGGCCGGTCGACGGTGAACTCGTCGGTCTCGACCGCCGCTTCCTCCGCGGCGGCCGGCTCCTGACGCGGCGTGCGGCGGATGACGGCTCCCAGGCGGGCCAGCAGTTCATCCATGCTGAAAGGCCTGGTGACGTAGTCGTCGGCGCCCGCGTCCAGGGCCCGGATCTTCTCCTCCGAGCCGTGGCGGGCGGAGACCACCAGGACCGGCACCTGCGACGACCTGGGCAGGTTCTTGATCACATCGACGCCGTCCATGTCCGGCAGCCCGAGGTCGAGCAGGACCACGTCCGGGCGGCACGCCGCCACGGCGTCCAGGGCCGCGCCCCCGTCCTGGGCGGAGTCCACTTCGTACTTCCGCGCCTTCAGATTGATGACCAGCAACCGAGCCAGCTGCGGTTCGTCATCCACCACCAGCACCCGGGTCATCGGCGTGCCGCCTTCCTGTCGTACGTCCCCTGGAGATCCGGCCGTCGTGAGCTGCTGACGAGCTTCGGGCAGGGCAGTCAACTAGAGGAAACAGCGGCTATCGGCGGCCTCGGCAGGCGTTGACGACGTCCATACGACCGTGGGCGCTACTTTGACGCCCTTCTAACGGCGCGACTCGCCCGGCGGGCAGGGCACGAGCCGCGTACGACCGGGTCAACGTTCCTCATCAGAGCGGCGTCAAGGACTCGCATACCTCCTTGAGCCCCGCCTCGTGAACCAGTTGGATGAGCGATGTGAACAGCGCTCTGCGCCATGACGACCGACCGCCGCATACGGTGCGCCCGGCCTCGCACGCTGTTCACCTGCCGGTGCGCTGACGCACCGCCCCATCCGCGGCCGCCCGCCCCGCCCGTTGCGGGCGGCCGCTTCACCCGGCGCCTGCCCCCGCTCCGGGTCGGCGCGGGGCCTCACCCTTCGCCTCCTCCCGTTCGCCCGCCCGGTCCGCGATCGAACCCGCGTGCACGCATGGGCCCCGCCTCCCCGCTCTCGTAGCCGAGCACCATTTGGAGAACGTCGTGATCGAAATCGCACCGCGGCAACTTCCGGCCCTGAGCAGCTGGTTCCCCACGGGCTCGCCCGGTCCCGGCGCCCTCGCCGAGCACGTGCTGACCACGGGCGTCGGCCACTGGTGGGCCGACCGCCCGGATCAACCCCGTGTCCTCGCCGTCAGCTGCGCTGACCACGTGCTGCTGCGCGGCGACCCGGGCGTCCTCGCACCGGACTCGTTGAAGCGGTTCGCCGGCCAGTACGTCGAAACTCCCGCGCGCTTCTGGCCCACGCTCGGCCCTGCCTTCGAGCGCGTCGTCCCCTGGGAACGGATGCTGTACGTCCACCAGGCCCCTGCGACGCGTCGGCGCTGGGGAGCACGGCTCAGGTCACCAGGTCCAGCCGCGCCTCCTCCAGGTCCAGTGAGCGCTGCAGCCGTTGGCGGGTGGTGTCGCTGATGTGGTGTTCGTCGTACAGCCGCTGGAGTTCGACGGCCTCCACCCGGATCAGGTCGCGGCGCAGCAGCCGGTAGACATGGTCTGCGGACTCCGCCAGGTCGGCTTCATCCAAGCGGTCGCGGGCATGGTCGAGGCGGGCCTGCAGGCTGCGTCGCAAACGGTCCGCCACGACGTCCGGTACGGCTTCGATGTCGGACATCTCGTCCAGGCGGCGGATCCCGGCGGCGGCAAGGCTGCACCGGGCGGATGCCTCCTCGCGTTCGGTGTGGTCCGGTTCGAGGGCGATGCCGGAGCGGCGGACCACATCGGCCAGGGTGAAGCCCTGGGCACCATGGTGACGACCACCACCGATGTGGTCAGTACGAGGACGAGCGGGCGCTGGCCCAGCAGGCTGCCGTCGTCCGCCGCGGCAGGGATGGAGAGAGCCGCGGCCAGCGGGACGACGCCGCGCGTGCCCGCCCAGGTCAGCACGGCCGGCACCCGCCAAGAGGGCCGCGTACCCGCACTGCGCTCGACGATGACCGAGAGCGGCAGTACCCACAGCAGGCGCACGGCGATCAGGGTCGCGGCGACGACGAGGGCGTACAGGGGCCAGAGTCGGTCGGCATCGGTCAGCGCCGCGACCTGTCCGAGCAGGGTGAGGCCGATGAGACTGAAGACGACGCTCTCCAACAGGAAGACAACGGTGCCGTTGACGGCGTGCAGCTGGATCCGGATGCGGGCGTTGGTGAACCGGCCCGCCTGACCGCCGAGCACGACGCCCGCCACCACGACCGAGGTCACGCCGGACGCGTGCACCTCCTCGGCCAGCACGTAGGCGGCGTACGGGGTCACCAGGGCTATGACGGTCTCCAGTACCGGGTCCTCGGTCCTGCGGCGGATCAGAGCCACCACACCCGCAACCACTCCCCCGGCCAGGACGCCGCCGCCGGCGAGCAGCGCGAACTCGGTGCCCGCGGCCTGCCAGGACACCCCGGCGGAGGCCACGGCTACGACGACCGCGACTCGGAAGAGCACGAGCGACGTCGCGTCGTTGAAGAGGCTCTCAGCCTGTACCAGGACCCGGCCACGGCCGGCTGCTCCCCTCCCGCCGCCGTACGCTCCCCACGTCCCGCCTCATCGCCGGACCGGTGGCCGCTCTACTGCTCCCCTTACTGCTCACCCTCACTCTCGACCGCATGCGCGGCACGCTGAACCTCACCAGCGAGGCGCTGTTGTTCCTCGTGGCCGTCGTGGGCGTGGCCTGCATCGGCGGGGTGGTCTCCGCTCTGATCGCGGCGCTCACCGCTGCCCTGCTCCTCAACTACTGGTTCATGGCGCCAGTGGGCGAGTTCACCATGAGCGACCCGGACAGTGTGCTGGCGCTGGTGGTCTTCGCCGTCGTCGCCGCCACCGTGGCAGCCGCGGCGGACCGGTCCCTGCGCCTCTCCCGCCGTGCCGCGGGGGCCACGGCAGAAGCGGAAACCATGTCGTCGCTCGCGGGCAGCATCATCCGAGGCGACCAGACGATTCCGGCCCTGCTGGAACGTACTCGGGAGACGTTCAGCATGGACACCGTCGAACTGACTCCCGAACCGCCCGACATCGGTCCGGGAACGGAGAGCGGACGTCCCGCCCGTCGCGAGGCGGGCCCCGCCCTTGCGGTGGCGGCCGGGCACGAAGCCTTCCTCGTCCTGCGCGGTCGTACGCTGCCGTCCTCCGAGCGACGCGTGCTGGCCGCCTTCGCCGCGCATGTCGGCGCGGCGGTCGAGCGAGCCCGGCTGGCCGAGGCCGCCGCCGAGGTCGAACCCATCAAGGCCGCCGACCGCCTGCGCACCGCCCTGCTCCGAGCCGTGAGCCACGACCTGCGAACCCCCTTGGCAGGGGCGCTGGCCTCGGTCAGCTCGCTGCGCAACCAGGAGGTCGAGGTCTCCGCCGAGGACCGCGCGGAACTCCTGGAGTCCGCCGAGGTGTCCTTGAACCGGCTCAACCGCCTGGTGGAGAACCTGCTCGATCTCAGCCGCCTGCAAGCCGGCGCGCTCACGCTCGGCCTGCGGGCCACCACGCTGGAGGAGGTCCTGCCGGCCGCACTGGAGTCGCTGGACCTGACGCCCGGGAGCGGGCCCGCCATCGATGTGCAGAACCTCGAATCGGTATCGGCGCTTCAGGCCGATCCGCCCCTGCTCGAACGGGTACTGGCCAACCTCGTCGGCAACGCGGTCCGCCACGCACCCGCGGACCGCCCGGTGCTGGTGACCGCCAGCGCCCTGGCCGGGCGGGTCGACTTAAGCGGCGCGGGCTTCCACGTCCTCGATGCCGGAGGGACGTCCGGCTCGGACCCAGCGGAGGTAGAAGGCTCCGCCGATGGCGAGGGTGGCGACCAGGGAGAGGACGGGCCAGCCGCGGAGGAGGTTCACCAGCAGGGTGAAGGCGACCGCCACGGCCGCCAGGCCGTTGAGCCAGGCGAGGGCGGTCTTACCCTCGCTGCGGGCGAAGCGGGTCATGGCCAGCAGCCCGACAAGGAAGCTGACGAAGACCGCCACCGCGTAGAAGAGGACCAGTTCCTGCTCCTCCCCCGCAGCGGCCACGATGATCACGGCGGATGCGGCCAGGTAGACGAGGACGGACCAGTACGGCGTGTGGTGGCGGTTCGTCCGGCCCAGCACCGACGGGAGGACGCCCGGGTGGTCCGGAGACCCGGCGAGGGCCTTGAGGAGTCCGGGGCCGGCCTGGAACGAGGAGCTGGCGGCGGCCAAGAGCAGCAAAGAACTGGTGACCTGGAAGGCCCCGTAGAGCCAGCCGGAGCCGGTGGCGGCATGGGCGATGTCGGCGATCTGGGTGGAGTCCTTACCGGGGATGCCAATGCGCAGGCGTACGGCGAGCACGGTCAGGGCCAGGGTGAGGCCGCCGACGATGACCAGGAGAAGGGCGAGCGTACCGCGCCCGAAGCGGCGACGGTGGCGGTCGTCGAGCTGGCCGAGCTGAGCGATGGCCGTGGACGGCGCCTCGATGCCGGTGGCCAGGGCCATCGCGACGGGGAAGGCGAGGACGACTGCGAGGGCGGCGGAGCGGCCCGGGTCGGTCGAGGCGGGGGCCTCACCAATGGTGTGGGGCGAAACGAAGCCGTGTACGAGTACGGCGACGCAGACGAGCACGAAGAGCACGGTCATGACGGCGAACAGCAGCCGCCCGCCGTGTCCGAACCAGGTCAACCCGGCGACGACCAGCAACAGGAGCAGGGCGAGCGGGATACGGAAGGCTGCGGCTGCGGGGAAGAGGGCAATCACGGCACTGGCGGCGGCCGAGATGGAAATCCCGATGGTCAGGACGAAGTCGACGACGAGTGCGCCGATCGGTACGAACGTCCAGCGCGGCCCGAAGGCCCGCCCTGCCGCCGCTGCCGCCCCACCTCCCTTGGGGAAGCGGCGCACCAGCTGCCAGTAGTTGGCGGTGACCACGACGACCAGGCCCACGACCAGCGACATGGTCGGCAGCAGCAAGGCGAGGTCGCCGTGCAGGGCACGCAACGCCGCCTCAATGGCGTACGCCACGGAGGAGACGGGGTCTGCGATCACAGCGAAGGCGAACGCGAAGAAGAGGACCGAGCGGCGCGGGCTCCGACGGCCTGAGCCGTCCGGCAGGGGCGCAGGCGCAGCGGGCTGCTGTATGGCGGCCATGAGGGATGCCTTTCAAGGCGAGAGCCGGAGCCCATGGAACAGCCCATGGCTCCTGAACTGCCGACCAGACTTCCCGGCACACCAGGAGTCAACAATACGTCAGCAGCCCATTAACGAATAGCTAATTGCACTGCACGGACGGGTCACTTGATGGCCGAGGACCCGTGGCCGCGCGCAGTCGAGGCGCCCATCCAGTTAGGGGAAGTACCCCTTCGTCAGCAGATGTGTGGTGCCATCGTCCCGTGCGACGCGTGGACACCAGCGACTTCTTGTGCAATCGGGCGCGTCGCGCTCGGTCCTGCGGCGGCCCGCGCCAAACAGTGACCGTAGAACGCCGCAGACAGCGCCGTGGGCGGTCTCCGGCAGGGGGACTGTTGCTCCGTTCACTGCCGTCGCCCCAATGATCCCGCTGGGGTTCGACAGGGCTGCACGCCGCCCGCCGCGAATACTCCCTGCGCGACCTCGGATCACGCCGAGATCGTCGCGCCGGAGGGTGGAACGGGCACGGCGAGGTGTTGCGGGGCCACTCCACAGTCGGGCAGGCAACACAAGCCCGGCCAAGCGCCGGCTCGCGTCCCGGTGGTCGTCCGGAGTCATCCCGTGGCGCACGTTGTCGACTGCCCACAACTTCGACACTGGGCCCCACCGCCGAATTCAGCGGCCACCGCCACAGCCAGCCGACGGCTCGGCTGAGGTTTCCACGAGAGATACGGATCCGGTGCAACGCGCATCGCCCAGTTCTGCTGCGGTCGGCAGCGACGCTCTGCTCCGATCCCCCACCATCTGACTACTCATCAGTAGAGTCAGCAAAGTGTCAGCATCCGTCCGACCAGAACTGACCACAGACTGTCTCACTTGAGATCCCCGGCCAAGATCGCCCAACCCTTTCGGGAGTCGCGTCGACTCCCGAAAGGGCATCTGAAGCGGAAGGACCTCCGAGGCCACTCACGTGACCACGCTTCCCTGATCGCCGCAGTTCAGCGCACACGACCTCGGGGTTTCAGGCGGGCTACGGGCAGTTCCGGCGCTGGAATCGGAGCGCCGCCGTAGCCCTTCACCTCGCCGTAGCGGGTCCCGTTCATCCAGTCCTCGCGGAAGCCTGCGATATCCTCTTGGGACCGTCCGATCCAGTTCCAGAACATGGCGATCTTCGAAGGATTCGCTGCCTACAGACCCATCCCCTACGGCGCGGCCAGGGGAAGCTTGGTGATCCACAGCCAAGGTGAAGCATCGGGTCCAAGTGGACCGCGGCGCATTCGATGTAGGCCTGCCACAACATGAGCAAGACCGCTCGTTCGAAGTCCGGATCGTACGGCAGGCGAGTCGTGGCGCTCACCGCGACGGCGGGGGAGGCGGCGCACGCCCTGGGCAGGTGCCGCGGTGAACCAGTGCGAACGGTCTCGAACAGGGCTCCGACTACAGCGTCGAGGATGACACAAGGCGTGACTCCGCGTGACGGCCATCAGTCGCGAAAGCGTCACCTCCGATGCGGCGACGTACGGGTTTCCGGCATGCATAACGAGCACGCGCCGTTCCGGTGCGGGTCTGTGCTGACTGCTCGCGCTCAAAAGAACGGAAAGCACAGGTCATAGCGCTGTTCGGATGAGTTGTCGTACCACTCGACGGTGGTGCCGATCAGGCTCGCTGCGACGATTCTCCGTATGCCGGACGGGGCCGGTGCGGCGGCCGTTGCGGGGGAGGTCATGTGCACCACTTCCGGGGGGCTGCGGGGACGTTCCGTGTGGCCACACCGTAGAAGCCCCCAGTTCAGCGGCGTATGTGGCAGGACATCACATTCATGCTCCACCCTGTGTACGCGGCCACCACACTGCCGCCAAGAAGGCTTCCGGAGCGACTGACCAGCAAGATCCATCCGGTCTGCGAGGGAGGGCGGCGCCCGCTCGCAGCCTCACCCACCCCGGGCCCCGCCCCTTGGAGACCTTCACGCCCGTGGACGACCCTGCGGCCCTGACGACGAGAGGCCGTGGACGACAGGCCCCAAATGGGCTGACGTTTGATCATACCGGCACGTAGGCACAGTGGTTGTGGATAGCGTCGCCTGCGCACTGCAGACTCCCACTGTCAATCGTCACGCCCGGAGACCATATGCGTCGCTCCGCCTTTGGCACCGCCACCGCCACCGCCGCCCTCACAGCAGTCCTTGCCCTCACCTCCTGCTCCAACTCCGCGACCGGCGCCGCGGACACTGCTTCCCAGCCGTCCCCTGTGGGATCCTCCGCAGAGGCTTCCGCCACGGCGACCGAGCCCGGCGGGGCGACCACCACCCCGGCGCAGCCCGCCGACTTCGCCGGTACCGCCCATGTCACGGACGCCGACAACTACACCTTCGACATCGCCTACTCCTACCGCACGACCGGCGTGCAGAGGGACACCGCCAACGACAAACCGGGCTTCTCCTCCGCCCTCATCAGGACGGATGCGGAGCTGACGGTCACCAACACCACCTCCGGGCGCACCCTGTCCTTCAAGCCGGTCAGCGGTATCGTGGCGCCCATCGGCGATCCCCAGCTCCAGGTGCTCGCCTACTTCAACCCGGACCGTGCCGTGTGCTCCCTGGAAACCGTCAACTCCTTCCTCGCCACGAAGGAGAAGGCCCAGGCAGGCTGCACCGTCCAGCTCAACTTCGCCCGCCCCGCCACCACGCTCACCGCTGGCAGCAAGGACACGCCCAAGGTGTTCAAGGGCCTGCAGAGCGGCCAAGGCACGGCCGGCGTGGCAGCCGTGCCGGACGCCCAATGGGCCGCCGTTGAAGCCGAGTTGCGTGCGCCTGACAACTTCCTCATTGCGTACGTCGGAGCTGACACCGACCGGTTCAAGAGCTACGTCTGCTCGGAGAAGATGTCCAAGCTCACCCCGTTCGTCGTCAGCGCCAAGCCTGGCTGCGTCAACCTGAATCCCAGCACAGTGCGCCAGCCCAAGACCTCCGAGTGACCCGAGTCGGAGATTCGTCGTCAGGTCGAGCATTCAGTCGTGATCAAGGGGTGGCGGTCTTGGTGCCCGGCCCTGGCCGGGAGCAGTCCGGCGGCCTCGCGGGTCGCGGGTCGCCGGTCGCCGGTCGCCGGTCGCCGGTCGCCGGTCGCCGGTCGCGGGTCGCGGGTCGCGGGTCGCGGGTCGCCCGATGGTTCCGCTGTCCCGGCAGGACCGGACACCACAGCTCCCGGCCGGTGGCGCGCTGAAACAGGCCGAGCGACACCACACGCCCCGAAGGGGCCCCCTTCGGCCTCCGAGCGGACCTGCTCTCCCCCTGGGCCTTGACGTGCGCCCCGCGCCGCGAGCAGACTCGGCATGCTTGTTGATCTTCGCCAGGGGGAGCTGTGAACGGCTTGATCGTCTTCTATGCATGTCTGGGACTGCCCGTCGCCGCACTGGTCGCGTTCCTCCTCTGGAGTGACAGAGCCACCCGGACGAAGAACCTCGACGGGCTGCAGATGGAGGAACGGGCCCGGCAGCAGGCCCGCTTCGACAAGTTGTCCCCCGCGCGAAGGCTGTACACCCCGCCCGGCGAACTCGACCGCCGCCGACGCTGACCCCGACCGGTCCCGGCGCGAAGCCATCGCCTGTCCGCATCGGTGTGATCAAGCCATTCATTTTTCGTCACCCGATCGGCCCGGCAGGACCTAGAGTGTGCGCGTGACCGAGCACAACCCCGAACTCATCGCCGGCCGGTACCAGCTCGTCGAACGCATCGGCCAGGGCGGTATGGGCCGGGTATGGCGTGGCCTCGACCAGCACCTCTTCGGACGCGAAGTGGCCGTCAAGGAGATCCTCTTCCCGCCGGGCATGGACGACGGCGACCGCGCGGCGCTGCTCCAGCGCTTCATCGGCGAGGCGCGCGCTGCGGTCACACTCAGCCACCCCGGGATCATCACCATCCATGACGTCGTGGAGCACCACGGTGTCCCCGTCATCGTGATGGAGTTGATCCGCGGGCAGTCCCTGGCAGCCACCATCCGCAGCCGGGGCAGGCTGCCGGTACAGCGGGTGGCCGAGATCGGCGCCGCCGTGCTCGATGCACTGGCCGAGGCGCACCGGGCGCGGATCGTCCACCGCGACATCAAGCCGGACAACGTGCTCCTCACCAAGGACCGCGTCGTCCTCACCGACTTCGGCATCGCCCACCTCGCGGACGCGACGACCAAGCTGAGCCACAGCGGAATGGTCATCGGAACGCCGCAGTACATGCCGCCGGAGCAGCTGGAGGGCAAGCGCCCGACCCCTGCCAACGACCTGTGGGCGCTCGGCGCGACCCTGTACCACGCCGTCGAGGGGCGCCCGCCGTTCGATGCGGAGGGGCTCCACGCCCTCGCCGTGGCCGTTTTCACGCGCCCGTACCGGCCGGCGGTCCACGCCGGCCCGCTGGCGCCCGTGCTCGATGCGCTCCTCACCAAGGATCCGGCGCAGCGCGTGGACGCCGGAGCAGCGGCCGAGATGCTGGCATCGGTGCTGCGGTCCGCCACGACCGGGCCCGACGCGTCCGCCGGGCGGGGGCACGAAGCCGGGCCCGGTTCCCCCGGTACCTCACCTGCGCGCGACCCGAGGACGGCCCCCGTACCGCCACCCGACGCGGTGACGACCGCTGCCGCTCCGGAGGCGCCGGAGCAGGCACCGTCGACGACGCCGTCGCCGCCGACCCCGACGGTCGTGGACCCCGGTTCCGCCGCGGGCACCCCGCGGCGCCCCGTGCCGGAGCTCCCGGCCGAGGACGCGGTCGAGGTCGTGGGCGGGCCGGCGGCCACCCGTCGGCGGCCCCTCACCCGGCGCGCCGTGGTGCTGAGCGCCGTGCTGGCCACGCTCGCCACGAGCTCCGTCCTGACCTGGACCCTCACCCGTGACGACGACGCGCCCCGCGGTGGCGGGGCGGCCGGCAGCGGCTCGGGAGGATCGTCCTCCGTGACCGTGGTGATCGGGGTGGACGCACCGCTCAGCGGCGGCGGCGCGCTGTCCTCGATGGGCGTCGGCATCAAGAACTCCGCCGACCTCGCGGTCAGGACCGCCAACGAATCCGGGCATGTCCCCGGCGTGCACTTCGAGATCAAGGCCCTGGACGACGGGGCCGACCCCGCCCAGGGCGAACCGAACGCCGCCCGGTTCGTGTCCGACGAGAAGGTGCTGGGCGTCGTCGGACCCCTCAACTCCGGAGTCGCCAAGACTCTGGTGGCACCGCTCGCGCAGGCCAACATGGCCGTCGTGTCCCCGGGCAACACCGACCCCGTGCTCACGCTGGGCCCCGACTGGGCCGCGGGTACCAGGTCCCGCCCCTACTCCACCTATTTCCGCACCGTCGCCACCGACATCGACCAGGGGCCGTTCGCCGCCCGGTACCTGCACGACAAGGCGAAGAGGAGCAAGCTCTACGTGGTGGACGACGCGAGCGCCCACGGCACCGCTCTCACCGCCGGTTTCACGGCCGAGTTCACGAAGCTCGGCGGGACCGTCGTCGGCACCGAGCAGGTCGACCCCGCGGAACGCGCCTTCGCGGGCCTCGCCGCGAGGGTGCGGTCCTCCGGAGCCGATGCCGTCTACTTCGGGGGCTACTACGACGCGGCAGCACCGCTGTCCCAGCAACTCGAGGAAGCCGGGGTCACCGTCCCCCTGATGGGCGGCGACGGCATCTTCGACCAGCAGTACCTCACCTCGAACCCGAAGGCCGAGGGCGACCTCGCCACCAACATCGGCGTGGCCGCCGAGGAATCGTCGGCGGGGCAGGACTTCCTCTCCCGGTACGGGAAGGCGGGGTACCCGGAGGCGGCCGGCTGGTACGGCCCCTACGCGTACGACGCGACCTGGACCCTCATCGAGGCGGTGAAGGCCGTCGTGGCGGCCAACAACGGCACCCTCCCCGGCGATGCCCGCGCGAAGCTGCCCCAGGCCGTGGCGGGGCTGGCCTTCGACGGCGTGACGGGCCGCGTCGCCTTCGACGGGGCCGGAGACACGGTCAACCGCCGGCTGACGGTGTACGCGGTGAAGGGCGGCAGTTGGGCGAGCCTGACGAGCGGACCGGCCGCGCGCTGACGCCCGCGGGACGAAGCCGACGCTCTGAGACGGCCTGGCGGCGGCCGCGGGCGTGCTCCACGGCGGCCGCGGCGAGTCCGACGATCAGCGGGTGGGCGCGGGTGCCGTCGCCGTCGAGTTCGGGCTGGAAGAGGGTGGCCAGGAAGAAGGGGTGTCCGGCCAGTTCGGCGATGCGGATGTCGCCTGAGTCGTCAGCGCCCGTGAAGGTCAGGCCATGGGCCCGCAGGAGGTCCAGGTGGTGCGGATTGGGACCGTAGCTGCAGTGGTACCGCGCCTGCGTGCGGTCGGCCCCCAGCAGTTGAGCGGCGCGCGATCCGGGAGTGACCCGGACAGTGCCCTCGTGGCCGACCAGTGAGCAGGCCAGCGGGACGACCACGGCGTCCGCCTGCACGGTGGCCGGGTCGTTCTCGGCGTGCGCGGCGCGGTCCAGGCCGCAGACGTTGCGGGCGAACTCCAGCAGGGCGTGCTGGAAACCCCCACAGGTGCCCAGGAAGGGGATGCCGCCCTCGCGCGCGGCCCGGATCGCCGAGAGGACTCCGGCCTCGCTGCGGTAAGGACTGCCCGGCAGCACCCAGACGGCATCGAAGCCGTCCATGCCCTGACCGGCGTCCTCGGTGGGGATCCAATAGGCGTCGAGGTCCAGCCCTTCGCGCAGCCGGAGCGCCTGGAGCAGCCCGGGGATCCGGGCGTGGGCGCGGACGGCCTCGGAGCGGTCGCCGACGAGGGCGATGCGGGCGGTGGGGCCGATGCGGGCGGTGAGGGCGGTGGATCGCGAGGACTCGCTCACCGTCCGGTACGTCGGGGTGCTGTTCATGGAATCCATCCTGCGGACTCCAGGACATCAGGTCCAACGATGATTCCCGGTCCGTGCATTAGCGATACTGATGGGCATGGATCCGCATCTCCTCCGCACGTTCGTCGCGGTCCTCGACCACCGCTCCTTCTCCCTCGCGGCCTCGGCCCTCGGCTACACCCAGTCCGCCGTCTCCCAGCACATCGCCGCGCTCGAGGCGGATCTGGGCACCCGGCTGGTCGAGCGCCGTCCGGTGGCCGCCACACCGGCCGGCGCCCGGCTGATGGAACACGCTCCCGCGTTGCTGCTGCGCCTGGAAGCCGCCCGCGCCGACCTCGCCCGTCTGCACCGTGCCCCCTCCGACCGGCTGACCCTCGCCTGCTCCCCCGCCGCGCTCGGCGCACCCGTGGCCCGGGCCCTCGCCCGGCTGCGGGCCTCCGCCCGCGTGGACGTCGAAGTACGGGTGGTGGGCCGGGAGGCAGTGATCGAGGAAGTACTGACGGCACGCGCCGACCTCGGCCTCCTCGACGGCGTGGCCGCACCCAGCGACCCTCTGCCGCTGCCGGACCTCGGCCCGACCGTCACGCTCGCCGCATCCGAAGGGCCCCTGGCGGTCATCTTCCCGGACGGCCATCCACTGGCGGAGCGGGACGCGGTGCGGCTGACCGACCTGGCGCAGGCCCAGTGGATCGACTCCCCGGACACGGCCGTCCCCCTCGACCGGCTGCGCGCCGTCTGCGGAGCGGACGGATTCCGTCCCCGGTTCCGCCATCTCGGCACCGACATCCACGGCTTGGCCGCACTCGCCGCGGCAGATCACGGCCTCGCCGTGCTCCCCCTGCCGCTGGCCGCCGCCCTCCCCGGCGTTACGGCGGTCCCGGTCCGGCACCCCCGTCTGGTCCACCGCACCGAACTGCTCCACCCGGCCGACCCCTCGACCCCGGCCCGCCGCCTGACCGGCCTCCTCACACACCGCGACGGGAGCCGTGTCCACGAGGACGCGGACTGAACCCGATCCCGCGAGAACGAAGGGACTTCGTCCGCGCATCTCAATCCGGTGACTCACCGGTGCTCGACCCGCCGTTGTATGTAGCTTGATCGCCGTTCTAAGTGTTCTCGCGACTCAGGAGCCCTTCAATGGCGATGCAGTGGACCAGCAGCACGGAAAACCTCAAGAAGAGATGCGGGGGCCTGTTCGCCGTCATATCCGCCGTCCTCCTGCTCGCCGCATGCGACCCGAGCGCCACCGGATCCGTCACCGGCACCCCGAGCGCGAGCGTCACGGCCGGCGCCGCCGCTTCGGCGACGCCGGCCTTCCCGACCACGAGCCCGAGCAACACCCCGAGCGCCCTTCCCGCCTCGGCCGCACCGACTCCCGCGGCCACCACAGAGGCTCCCGCTGCCAGGACCACAGCGCCGGCCCCGGCCGCCACCGAGCCTGCGCCCGCACCTCCCGCTCCGACCCGTACGCGCACCCAGGCCCCCGCTCCCGAGCCCACCGGGGCGAGCACCGATTGCTACCCGCGCTCCAACGCCGGGAACTGCTACAAGGCCGGCCAGATCTGCAGGAAGGCCGACGTCGGAACCTCCGGCCGGGACGCCAACGGCCGCACGATCCACTGCCGCCAGGACAGCAGCGTCGGACAGCGCTGGGGCTACTGATCCGCCCCTGATCCCGTCCCGCGCGACGGCCCCCGCCCCGCGACGGTCAGGTGAAGTTGAAGGTCCGTTCGACGAACGCGTACGTCAAGCGGGCCACCGGGGGCTCTTCCCGGGGCTCCGGTCGCACCACGACCGGAGCCTGCGCCGGTGCGCAGGCGAAGAGGCTCTCCGCCCCGGTCGGCTCGTAGAGCGGCACGTCCTTCAATGCCTGCTCGACCGGGGCCTGCTGCCCTCCCTGATGCCGCTCGCACGGGCCGCCCCCGGAGGCGATCACACAGGGCCGGCCCTTGGCGTTGATCACCCGGCACCGAACCTCCGGATCATGAGTGTGACACAGGCCCGAGGGCCGGGCCTCGATCTGACACCGGCTGCCCTTCTTCGTCGCCGCGCGGCACTGAAGCATGCTCATGCCACCCGAGGCTACCGCCTGCCCCTTCCCGGCCCACGTGGTGGGAGGCCTGCCGTATGTCATTCAACTCGTCGGCCGACCGGTCCTGTTGGTACGGGATCCGGGCGCGCGGCCATCCCGGGCGCCCGGATCCCCGCAGTTCACTCGTCGTGGACGTCGCAGTCGGTGTAGACGGTCGGCCTCGTCATCAGGGCCGACAGCTGCTCGGCCAGTTCGCTGGTCTCGGGCGCGCTGCTGTTGGCCATGGCCGCCTCGTGCGAGTCGAACTCGACGACGGCGAGATAGCGGTTGGGATTGGCCCGGTCCCGGAGCAGGGTGCGGGCCGTCGGTGCACCGGTGCGGCCCTGCGCACGGGCCTGCTCCTCGTAGGCGCGCAGCAGGTCGCGTGCCTCGTCGATACGCTGCGTCTCGAAGTCGATGATCTGGGCGAACTTCATTCTTCTGTTCCTCCTGGCGTACGGCGGTCCCCGCGGACGCGGTTCTTCCGTCCCCCCAGCAAACACCGTGGGAGCGCTCCGGCCGCGGCTCACACGCCCGTCGCCCGTCGCCTTCGGTCAGCGGCGGAGCACCTTGCGGGACACCACGTTGCCGAGCAGCTGCGCCGACTGCACCAGGGCGATCAGGTCGAGCACCGTCATCACCATCACCGAGGTGTCGAAGCGCAGGTAGCCGTAGGTCATCGCCAGGTTGCCGACGCCTCCGCCGCCGACCGTGCCGGCCACCGCGGAGAAGTCGATCAGTGCAACCAGCATGAACGTCAGGCCGAGGACCAAGGGGCCCAGCGCCTCCGGAACCAGCACCGTGAGCAGGATCCGCAGCGGGCTCGCGCCCATGGAGCGGGCGGCCTCGATCACTCCGGGTTCCACGGAGAGCAGGTTCGACTCGCGTACAGGGTGAGGCCCACCGCCAGCCCGCCGGCCGTCGACAGCGCCAGGGTGATGAGCACCATGTAGACGGTCTCGCCGGTGGCGTCGAGGACCTTCGGCCAGAACGTGCTCCAGTCCGTGCTCCATTCCGCCTTCATCGGGCACCCGCTTCCACACGATCGGCGGCGGTGAGTCCGGCGACCACGGTTTCGACGGCGCGGGCCTCGCCGCGCAGCTCCAGGGTCACGCTGCCCAGGGGGCGCCCCTGCACCTCGCCCACGCCTCCGTGGACGAGGGTGAAGTCGACACCGTGGGCGTGCAGGAGCTGCGAAAGGCCCTCCAGGCCGGGCCGGCCGTCGGCGACGGGCAGGGTGATCAAGCGGCCCGGGTGGCGGGCGCGGAGTCGTTCCCTGCTGGAAGATCATGCCGATCTCACGCCGGAGGGGCGCAGGCGGCGTTCACCGAGGGACGAGAGGTCCTGGCCGTTCAGCAGGACACTCCCGGAGGTCGGTTCCTCCAAGCCGTTGACCAGGCGCAGGAGGCTGGACTTGCCCGCGCCGCTGTGGCCGACGACCCCGAAGACGGTGCCCGCGTCGACGGAGAGGCTGACGCCGTCGACGGCGCGCGATCCGCCCGGGAACTCCTTGGCGACGTCGCGCAGTTCCACGGCGGCGGTCATCGTGCCGGCTGCTTCTGGATGCGTGCGACCTCGACCTGGAGATCGGCGGCGGGCAGCTCGACGTGGTGCGCGGTGCCGTTGCTGGTGCGGCGGACCTCGTCCTGCACGGCCCGGGAGGCGTAGGTTGGCGGGGTCGTTGGGGAGGGCTGTCTCGGCCCGGTCCGGAAGGTCCGCGATCTGCTCGTGCTTCTTGGAGTACAGGCCGAGGGGGACCACGGTGGTCGCCGCGATGGGGGCGATGCCGGTCTTGTTCTCGGTGTTCGACTGGGCGAGGAACACCAGGTGCTGGAAGGCGTTGAGCTCGATGTCACCGGCGCTGAGGGCCTTGTTGGGGAGCGAGTAGTCGTCAAAGACGACCGTCTCCACGGCCAGGCCCTCCTTCTTGGCCTCCTTGGCGAGGACGTCCCATTCCGGGGAGTCGCCGGAGACGCCGACCCTGATGCGGTGGGCGTCCGTGCCGCCGGCGCCGCAGCCGGACACGAGCAGTGCGAGGGCGGCGGCGGTGGATGTGGCGAGCAGGGTACGTCGACGCGGCACTGCAGAAATCATTGTGTGGTCCATGTGCAGAGGAAGGCCGCGCAAGGGATGCATGGATCGTAGATCGAATCCACCGTTTGACCTTCGAAAGAAAGGTTCTCTTCATGAATCTGAAACGAATAAAGAATCCAGTGACTTCCGGCGGGACATGCAGACGGACGGGTGAGGCCGGTCCCCCCTACAGCCGTACCGGCCGGGCCACCCGGGTGACCTTCCGCACCGGTTGGCCGATGCCGGACCGGCGTGGCGGCCGCACCGTGATGCGCGCCGGTCGAGTGTGGATGGATCGTCCGCAACCCGCTGCAGGACGCCTCGCCGGGAGTACCAGTCATGCGCCGTTTCATCCCCGCACTGCCAGTCGCCGTCGCCCTGACCGGGGCCCTCGCCGTCCCCGCGACCGCCGCCGCGGCGGCCGACCCGAGGCCGATCACCTCCCCCTACGTCCAGGCCGCCGCGGATGTCAGCGCCTCCGGGGCGCTGAGGCGGGCGAAGAACATCGACTGGGTACGCCACATCAACACCGGCCGGTACTGCGTGAACGTCAGCGAAGAGGTCAACCTGGCGTTCAGCGTCGTCTCCGTCGAGCTGCCCAATTCCAACCGCCGCAGCTTCAGCACCACCCCCAACGGCGTGTGCGGCCCGGACTCCGTCACGGTCTACACCTACGACCTCAGGGGCAACTACGCGGACAACCCGTTCACGGTCGTCGTGTTCTGACCCCTGTCCGGAGCCTCCTGCGCGCCTGCGGGGGCGGACCGGTCGGCCGGTCCGCCCCCGCGCCGCGCTCGTCCGATCAGATGACGCCCTGCGCCAGCATCGCGTCCGCGACCCGCTCGAAGCCGGCGATGTTCGCGCCGGTGACGTAGTCCCCCGGCGCGCCGTACCGCTCCGCGGTCTCGTGCGCGACGTCGTGGATCGAGCGCATGATGCCGGCGAGCTCGTCCTCCACCCGCTGTGCGCTCCAGGCGACCCGCCCGGCGTTCTGGCTCATCTCCAGGGCGCTGACCGCGACACCGCCCGCGTTGGCGGCCTTGCCGGGCCCGAACGCGACCCCGGCCTCCTGCAGGATCCGTACGGCCTCGGGAGTGGTCGGCATGTTGGCGCCCTCGGAGACCGCCTTGACCCCGCCGGCGACGAGCGTACGGGCGTCCTGTGCGTGCAGTTCGTTCTGCGTGGCGGAGGGGAAGGCGATGTCCGCCGGCACCTCCCAGACCCGGCCGCCGGGCACGAACCGCGCCGAGGAGCCGCGCCGAACCGCGTAGTCGCTCACGCGCCCCCGCTCGACCTCCTTGATCTGCTGGAGCAGTGCGAGGTCGATGCCCTTGTCGTCGACGACGTAGCCCTGGGAGTCCGAGCAGGTCAGCGCATTCGCGCCGAGCTGCTGGAGCTTCTCGATCGTGTACAGGGCGACGTTGCCGGAGCCGGAGACCACCGCGGTCAGCCCGTCCAACGACTCGCCCCGGACCTTCAGCATCTCGGCGGCGAACAGCACGCTGCCGTACCCGGTCGCCTGCGGCCGGATCGCGGAACCGCCCCAGCCCTGGCCCTTCCCGGTCAGGACGCCGGCCTCCCAGCGGTTGGTGATGCGCCGGTACTGGCCGAAGAGGTAGCCGATCTCGCGGCCGCCGACGCCGATGTCGCCGGCGGGGACGTCGGTGTGCTCGCCGATGTGCCGGTGCAACTCGGTCATGAAGGACTGGCAGAACCGCATGACCTCGGCGTCCGACCGGCCGTGCGGGTCGAAGTCGCTGCCGCCCTTGCCGCCGCCGATGCCGAGGCCGGTCAGGGCGTTCTTGAAGATCTGCTCGAAGCCGAGGAACTTCACCACGCCGATGTCCACCGACGGGTGGAAGCGCAAGCCCCCCTTGTACGGGCCGAGCGCGCTGTTGAACTCGACGCGATAGCCGCGGTTGACATGAACCCGGCCCCGGTCGTCCTGCCACGGGACACGGAAGAGGATCTGCCGCTCGGGCTCGGTGAGCCGCTCCACCAGGGCCACGGCCGGGTCGGCGTACTCGGGCCGGGAGGTGAAGACGGGGGCCAAGGTCTCCAGGACCTCCCGTACCGCCTGGTGGAACTCGGGCTGCGCGGGATTGCGCCGCTCGATCTCGGCCCGCAGTGCTTCCAGCCTGTCCTTCGAGTCCTTCACGTGTGTCCCTCCAGGGAGTGCGCGGTGCGCAGACGACGGCAGGTCCATGGTGTCCGCGGGGCCGCGAGTACCGGTCGATTCCGAGTGCAGCGCACTACGAACGCACGCTTTCGGAAAAGTTTTTCCGGAGCTCGACCCCTTTCTGGAGGCTACCCCGCACGTCGCCGCTCTGGGCAAGGCTTCTGCCCTGCGGACAAAAACGCCCGCCTTCCGCGGCCGTCCGCCCCTTGCTACGCCTATCGATATTCGATAGATTCCCACCGTAAATCGATTGATGAAGGGGTGGTGGGCCATGGGAAGAATGACCGTGGGTGCGCTGCGTACCGTGCTCGTGGTGGTGCTCGCGGGGACGGTGCTCGTACAGGCCGCGATGGTGTGGGCGTTGGTCACCGGCGAGAAGGAGGGGTCGCTCCCACTGACCCCCCTGCGCATACTCACGATCCTGGGCATGGCATCGGCCCAGGTCGCTCTGGTCTGCGTGTGGCGACTGGTGGCGATGGTGCGCCGTGGAACCGTGTTCTCCCACGCCGCCTTCCGGTACGTGAACGGTGTGATCGGCGCGATCGTGGCGGCCGCCCTCGTATGGTTCGCGGTCACCGCCGTCAACGCCCCGGGCCAACGCGAGGACCCGGGCGTCACCGTCATCATGGGTGGGGTCGGGGTGGCCATCCTGGGGGTCGCGCTCATCGTGCTGGTGCTGCGGATGCTGCTCTCCCAGGCAGTCGCGCGCGACGTCGAAGCCGCGCAGATGCAGGCCGAGCTGGACGAGGTCATCTGATGCCGATCGCCGTCGACATCGACGTGATGCTGGCCAGGCGGAAGATGTCCGTGGGCGAGCTCGCGGACCGCGTGGGGATCACGCCCGCCAACCTGGCGGTGCTCAAGAACGGCCGCGCCAAGGCAGTGCGCTTCGCGACGCTGGCCGCACTCTGCGAGGTGCTCGAATGCCAGCCGGGCGACCTGCTGCGCTGGGAGGGCGAGGATCCCGGGGCACTGCCCGCGGCCGAGTAGAGGGGACCCCGACCGGCCCAGGGGGGAAGGGCCCGGTCGGGGCCGCGCCCCGACCGGCGGGGGGAGCCGGGCAGGGCGGTACGAGCGTGGGGCGGGAAGGGTGGCCGCCTCGCGGCGGAGGGCTCCGGGGGGCTTCAGCCGAACGGTCTTCCCCTCAAGCATGTGGTCGGGCCCGGGGACACAGCCCCTTCCCGCGCCCCACACATGGATGAACGGTCAACCAACGCGCAATGTTCCCGGCCGCCCCCGCCGCCCGGCCGATCATGCGCTGCACGCTCATGTCGGCGCGTTCACGGGGTCACAGGTGTTCTCTCCGCAGGCCTTTCGGCCCGTCGAGACGGCTCCGTAGGAAAGCGACGGCCCCGGGGCGGCCTCTCATGCGTCGGCGACGCGCAACACGGGCTTGCCGACCGCCCATGTGGTCCGCCGGCAGCGATGACGCCACCGATCCCGTGGGTGCGGGGCTCTTGGCGGCGCCGACGGGCGGACGCGGGGCGCATCCAACGGTGCTGCTCATAGGCCGACTTCGGGTCAGTGCGCTTGACGCGCGGGCCGCCGGGCGACAGCCTTGGCCGGAGTTACCGGCAGGTAAGGGGTGAGGGGGCACGTGGTGGCCATCGACAGGGACGACGACGCAGCGCGCAGGGAGCAGGACCGGGACGACACCGAGTTGATGTTCCTCGGGGTCGAGCGGCAGGCCGAGCAGGTCCGCGCCGGCAAGACCACCTCCCGCGCCCTCGTCGAAGCCGCGCTGCGCCGTATCGCCCGCAGCGACCCGGACCTCGGAGCTTTCCGCATCGTCCTGGCCGACCAGGCCCTCGCCGAGGCCGATGCCCGCGACGCGCAGGAATCCACCGGTCCGCTCCACGGCGTGCCCGTCGCCGTCAAGGACGAGCTGGACGTCGCCGGGCAGGTCACCACCTTCGGCGGCGCCGCCAACCGCACCCCCGTCTCCGCCGATTCCGAGGCCGTACGCCGCCTGCGCGCCGCCGGAGCCGTCGTCATCGGCAAGACGGCGATGCCCGAGTTCGGCCAGTGGCCCTTCACCGAATCCGCCGCGTACGGCCGCACCCTCAACCCGTGGGACACCACCCGCACACCCGGCGGCTCCAGCGGCGGCAGTGCCGCCGCCGTCGCGGCCGGCATGGTCCCGGCGGCGCTCGGCGGGGACGGCGGTGGTTCCATCCGCATCCCGGCCGCCTGCTGCGGCCTGTTCGGCCTCAAACCCCAGCGCGGCCGCGTCTCCACCGCCCCCAACCCGCACCTCTGGTACGCCCTCGGCACCGTCGGCCCGCTGACCCGGACCGTGCGCGACTCGGCCCTCCTGTACGACGTCCTCGCCGGCACCACCCCCACCGACCGCTGGAGCGCCGGCCCCGGCCCCGCGGCCAACGGCTGGGTACGGGCTCTGGAGGCCCCGCCCGGCAGGCTGCGCATCGGCTACTCGGCCAAGTCCGCCGTGCCCGGGGTGCGCCCGCATCCGGCGCACGTCGAAGCCCTGCTGGAGACCGTACGGGCGCTGCGCGAACTGGGCCACGACGTACGGGAGGTCGACCCCCGCTACCCCGACGCGACGGCCCCGTTCGTCGCCCAGTTCTGCGGGGGCGTCCGGGCGGAGGCCGCCGCGGTGCAGCGCCCCGACCTGCTGGAGCGGCGGACCCGCACGGCCCTCGCGCTGGCTCGGCTGGTCCCCGCATCCGCCGTGGAGCGCGGGATCAGGGCGGGCGAACGGCTGGCGGAGCGCGCCGACCGGATGTTCACCACCATGGACCTGCTGCTGACCCCGGTCATCGCCGAGCGGCCCCGCCCGGCGGGCGCGCTGGACGGCGCCGGGCTGCTGACGGCGATGGTGCGCTCGCGCCCGATGGTCGCCTACACCGCCCTGTGGAACGTCACCGGGCACCCGGCCGCGTCCGTACCGGCGGGCGTCGGCGCGGACGGGCTGCCGCTGGCCGTGCAGCTGATCGGCCGCCGCGACGACGAGGTGGGCGTCCTGCGGGTGGCGGCGCAGCTGGAGGCCGTCCGGCCGTGGGCGCAGCACCGGCCGCCGCTGACCGCCGGGTGAGCTGCTGCCGCCGCGGACGCGACGGACGCCACCGGCCCGGCCGCATCACCGCGCGTGGTCCGGCCGGAGCGGGCCGGGCCCGCCGTCGACGGTGAGCCGGACCGGCGCCGTCGCCGGCGGCCGCGGCAGGCTCAGGCGCGGACCGCCGGGCGTGATCGAGCCGAGGACGCTCGGGTGCCGGGCGCCGGTGCACGAGGGGACGGTGCCCGGCAGACCGTGCGCGGTGAGCCAGCCCAGCACGGCGAAGGCGTATGCCTCCTTGGCCCCCGCGGGCAGCCCGAGTTCGTCCGAGGACCGCACCACGCACCCGCCGGCCCCGCCGGCCCCGCCGATCCCGCCCAGTTCCTCCCGCAGCCAGTCCATCAGCACCGGGTTGCGCGTCCCGCCGCCCGACGCGATCACCTCGGTCGCCGCGAAGGGCCGGATCGCGTCGGCGACGGTCCGGGCCGTGAGCCGGGTCAGCGTGGCGACGACGTCCTCGGCGGGCAGCGGCCCGCACGAGTCCAGCGCCGAGCGCAGGTAGGGCAGGTGGAAGAGTTCCTTGCCCGTCGTCTTCGGCGCGGGACGGGCGTAGTAGGGGTCGTCCAGCAGCCTTCGCAGCAGCGGCGGGTGGACCGCGCCCCGCGCGGCGAGAGCTCCGCCCGCGTCCATCGCGTACGGCTCGCCCGAGGCGTCGCGCCCCGCCAGCGCGCGGGCCGCCGCGTCGATCAGCGCGTTGGCGGGGCCGGTGTCGAAGGCGAGCGGTTCGCCTCCGGTCCCCTCCGACCCGCCCGACCCGCCCGACCCGCCCGACCCGCTCGGCACGACCGTCACGTTCCCGATCCCGCCCAGGTTGAGCGCGACCGCTACCCCGGGCCGTCCCCGCAGCCACATCACGTCGACGATGCTGACGAGCGGCGCCCCCTGTCCCCCGGCTGCCACGTCCCGGGTACGGAAGCCGGAGACGACGGGCCGGCCGGTCGCCTCGGCGATCCAGGCCGCCTCGCCGATCTGGAGCGTGCCGTGCACCCGGCCGTCCTCGGCCCAGTGGAAGACCGTCTGTCCGTGGGACGCCACCAGGTCGGCCCGCCCGCCGCACAGCTCCTCGTCCGCTCGCACCGCCGCCGCGGCGAAGGCCCGTCCGATGCGGGTGTCGAGCCGGCAGACCGTGGCCAGATCCGCCCCGGCGGGCGGCAGGGCCCCGGCCAGGTCGGCCCGCAGATCGTCGTCGTAGGCCTCGCTGATCATTCCCAGGGGCGTGAGCACCAGCGTGTCGCCGTCGAGGGAGAGGTCCGCGGCGGCCGCGTCGATCGCGTCGTACGAGGTGCCGGACATCAGGCCGACCACGCGCAGGCGGCTCACCGCAGCGCCCTCCGGTGGTCGTCGCCGCGCAGCGTCAGCAGCGCGGCGACGCTCACCGCGCAGGTGGCGGCGGCGTAGTACCCGGGGACGTCGACGTTCCCGGTCCGCTCGACCACCTCGGTGATGATCAGTCCTGCACAGCCCGCGAACACGGCGTTGGACAGCGCGTACGCCAGCCCGAGCCCGGTGCAGCGCACCCCGGCCGGGAACATCTCGGCCAGCATCGCCGGTCCCGGACCCGCCATCAGGCCGACGCCTGCCCCTGCGGCGAACAGCGCCGCCCCCTTCGCGTACGCCGGCCCTCCGGGGTCCCGCACCAGGTGCAGCAGCGGGAGTGCGAGCACGGCCACCAGCAGGGCCCCGGTGACCATCACCGTCCGCCGCCCGATCCGGTCGCTCAGCCTGCCGGCGGGCAGGATCGACGCGGCGAACCCCAGGTTCGCCAGGACGGTGCCGAGCAGTGCCCGCTGGAAGGTGGTACCGAGCGTGCTCTGCAAGTAGGAGGGCAGGACCACCAGGAAGGTGTAGCCGGCCGCCGACCAGCCCATCATCCGACCGACTCCCGCCACCACGGCCCGGACCGTCTCCCCGGGACGCGGGCGGGGCCGGCCTCCGGGCCCGGGGACGGGCGCCGCGAGGGCGGGCGGCTCGTCCGGTGGCAGCCGCAGCCGCAGTCGCAGTGCGACGAGCCCGAGCGGCAGGGTTAGCAGGAACGGCACCCGCCAGCCCCACCCGTGCAGCTGCGATGCGGTCAGTACGCTCGCCAGGACCACGGCCACGCCGGCGCCCGCGAGCAGGCCGAGCGCGACCGTGAACGATTGCCAGGCCCCGTACAGGCCCCGGCGGCCCGGTGGCGCGCATTCCGTCATGACCGAGACCGCCCCGCCGAACTCCCCGCCCGCGGAGAGCCCTTGCAGGATCCGCAGCAGGGTCAGGAGCCACGGCGCGGCCGCGCCGATCGAGGCGTACGTCGGCAGCAGGCCGATCGTTGCCGTGGCGCCGGTCATGAGGCAGACGACCAGGACGAGCGCGGGCCGGCGGCCCACCCGGTCACCGAACCGCCCGAACACCGCGGCTCCGACCGGCCGGAAGAAGAACGCCAGGGCGAACGACGCGTACGCCTTGACGAGCCCCTCCACCTCGCTGCCGCCCTCCGGAGTGAAGAACTGCGCCGCGATGACGGTGGCGAAGTAGCCGTAGATTCCGAACTCGTACCACTCGATGAAGTTACCGACGGATCCCGCCAGCAGCGCCCGGCGCGCGTCGTCCGGCCGGACCGTCGCAGCAGGCCGCACCGGACCGGGGGCGGGTGTGGTCATGGATCAAGCGTGCTGATCCCCGGGCGGCTCCACAAGCGCCGTCCGCCATCTGCCGTACAGAGCATTATTTCGGGGGCTCAGGCGCGCCGGGCAGACGCGCAGGTTCCGGCTCCGCTCCAGCAGGCGCCCTACCGGGTCGGGAGGGTTTCGGGCAGGATGACCCGGCGCACCGGAGGGCGCCCGCGACGGTGACCCCCGCCCGGTCCCGACCGTGATCCGGAGGTCCCTGTGACGTGGCACGACGCCCAGGCGCGGCGTGACGAGCTGTACCGCGACCCCTATCCGCTCTACGACCGGGCCCGCCGGGCCGACGGTCTGACGTACGTGCCCGAGTTCGATGCGTGGCTCGTGGCGCGCGACCGGGACGTACGACAGGTGCTGCTGCGCGCGGAGGACTTCTCCTCGGTCAACTCGCTGCTGCCCGACATCCCCCTGTCGGAAGCGGCGCTCGGTGTCCTGCCGCGGGGGTTCGGTCCCCGCCCCACCGTCGTGTCCAGCGACGGCCCGGCCCACCGCCGGCACCGGGCCCCGCTGAACCGCGGGCTGTCCGCCGCCCGGGTGGCGGCGCTGCTGCCGTACGCCCGCGCGTGTGCGGAGGAGTTGGTGGACGCCTTCACGGGGTACGGGGCCGCGGAGTTGGTGGAGGCGTACGCCCGGCGGCTGCCCGGGATGGTGGTCGGACGGCTGATCGGGCTGGACCCTGCCGACGTGCCCGCGGCCGTGCAGGGCGGCTACCGGGCCGAGGAACTGCTGTTCCGGCCGCTGCCGCCGGAGGGGCAGGTGGCTGCCGCCGAGGACGTGGTCGCGCTCCAGCACCTGCTGGACGGGTACGTCCGCGACCGGCGCGCCCGGCCCCGGGACGACATGTGCTCGACCATGGTGGCGGCCCTTGCACCCGGTGACGCCGAGCTCACCCTCGAACAGCGCCACGAACTGGTGACGAGCCTGCAGAACCTGCTGATCGCCGGATTCCTCACCACGAGCGCCCTCATCGGCACCATGCTGCTGCACCTGCTCGGAGACGACGACGGGCGGCAGTGGCGGATGCTCCGCGCCGATCCGTCCCTGGTCCCGGCGGCGGTGGAGGAGGCCGTCCGGCACGACACCGCCATCCAGGCCTTCCGGCGGACCACCACCCGGCCGGTGACGCTCGCCGGGACGAAACTGCCCGCGGGTGCCACCGTGCTGGTGGCGTACGGCTCGGCCAACCGCGACGAGGAACGATACGAGCGAGCGGCGGAGTTCGACATCACCCGGCCCGGGAACCGGCAGCACGTCGCCTTCGGGCACGGCCCGCACGGCTGCCCCGGTTCCCGACTGGCCCGTGAACAACTCCGTTTGACTCTTGATCTGTTCATCCGCCGGATGCCGGATCTACGACTGGACCGGGACCGTCCACCGCCGCAGATGCGGCCCACGCTGATCCACCGCTCACCGCAGGCCCTGCACGCCACGTGGTGATGCGCACCCGGTGCCCCGCGATGCGTACCGGTGCCCCGGAGCCGAACCGTCCCTTTGAATCCGGCACGCGGCGGGGCAACCCGGCAGGGCCTTTCGGCGTCCTCCCGTACAGGACGCCCCGCCCGGGAGGCGGTGCGTGTACCGCTGAGAGGAACACGTGATGAGTGAGAAGGCCCGGCGCCTGTTCGACGCCCTCGACCTCGATCAGGACGGCACCCTGACCCGCGCCGAGGTCATCGGCGCCCTGCGCTCCAAAGGTCCGACCCTCGCGGCGCAGGGAGCGATCCCCTTCTGGGGCGTCGGGGACACCCACGAATCCTCGGCGCTGTTCGACGCGGCCGATCAGAACGGCGACCGCGTGCTGACGTTCGAGGAGTTCGCGGCCGTGGTCAACCGCCGCTTCGGCTGGTAGCGGCCGATCCGCCCGAGCGGCGTCCGCCGGGACCCGCGACGCCGCGGCGCGGCTCGGCGCACCAACTGCCGACGCCGGCCCGGCGGTCCGGGGCGGGCGCGGTCCGGGCATTGGGTACGCTCTCGGTTGACTTCGGGGCGCCGGCAGGTGCTGAACCGCCGCAATCAGAGATGGATCCCATGGGCAGTGCACCTTCCGCCGACTTCTTCCAGCCGCTCAAGGCTGACGACCCGGCCGTCGTCGGCGGCTACCGCCTGGCGGCCGTTCTGGGCTCGGGCGGCATGGGGAAGGTCTACCTCTCCTACACGCCGGGCGGCCGGCCCATCGCCATCAAGGTGATCCGGCCCGAGTTCAGCGAGGACCCCGAGTTCCGGCGGCGCTTCCAGCAGGAGGTGCGGGCCGCGGAGCGGGTCCAGGGGCTCTACACGGCACCGGTCATCGACTCGGACACCGAGGGCTCCCAGCCCTGGCTGGCCACGGCCTACGTACCCGGCCCCTCGCTCGCCCACGCCGTGGCCCGGCACGGCGCGCTGCCGGTGCGCAGCGTGCTGCTGCTGACCGTCGGGGTCGCCGAGGCGCTGCACGTCATCCACGGCGCGGGCATCGTCCACCGGGACCTGAAGCCCGCCAACGTGCTGCTCGCCTCCGACGGACCGCGCGTCATCGACTTCGGCATCGCCCGGGCCGCCGACACCACCGCCCTCACGAGTACCGGTGTCAGCGTCGGCACTCCCGCGTTCATGGCGCCCGAACAGGCCTCGGCCGGTACGGTCACCCCGGCCACGGACGTCTTCGCCCTCGGGCAGATCGCGGCCTTCACCGCGATCGGGGCGTCCGTCTTCGGCGACGGGCCCTCGCACGCGGTGCTCTACCGGATCGTGCACGAGGACCCCGACCTCAGCGCCCTGCCCGAGGAGTTGCGGCCGGTGGTGACCCGCTGCCTCAGCCGCGACCCGGCCGACCGCCCGACCCTGACCGAGGTCATCGAGCTGTGCAACGCGGCCTCAAAGACCCCGCTGCGCCAGGGCGAGGACTGGCTGCCGCAGGCCGTCGCCGGCTCCATCACCGAGCGGCTGCAGCTCCCCGCGCCGGCGCCCACCCCGCCGCCGCAGCCGCCGACGGCCGCCCCGACTCCGACCGAGGTCTCGCCGCAGCCCCCGGCCACTGCCCCGGGCACGCCTGCGGCACCCGGCCACACGCCGACCGGTGTGGCCGCCGCGCCGACGCAGGCAGCCCCGGCGCAGGCAGCTCCCGCGCCGCGGGCTCCGGGGGCCGTGCCGCCGGGATACCCGACGCCGCCCCCGTACACGCAGCCCGCGTACGCGCAGCCCTCGTACGCGCAGCCCACGTACGCGCAGCCGCAGCCGCAGCCGCAGCCGCAGTACAACCAACCCCCGTACACGCAGCCCACATACGCTCCGGGCCACGGCACGCCGCCGCCGTTCCACCCCCAGGGCTTCGTTCCCGGTCGGCCCGCTGCGCCGCGCCCCAAGCGGACGGGTCTGATCGTCGTCGGGGCGATCGCGGCGGCGGTCATCGGCCTCGCGGTCATCGGGTCCCTGCTGCCGGACGGCTCCGACAAGGACGGGGGCGACAGCGCGTCGAGCGGCGGCAGCGCCGGGCAGAAGCGGCCCGACCCGCAGCCGGTCTCGTACCAGGGCATCGACGTGCCCCAGAACCATCAGCTGATGTTCGCCGACAACCCGCCGCGCCCGGCCGAGGAGCCGACCGGCGCCGGGGTGCTCTACGGGCACGGCGACCTCTTCTACTACCGGGACACCCTGTTCGGGGACGAGAAGTTCGGTACCGCGAACGGCAAGATCGTCCTGCTGAACAACTCCGAGAAGGGTTCCCTGGAGACCTGCCGCGCCGTGACCCGCTTCACCGAGAAGATCGGCCTCGACCAGCTCACGGACGGTTCTCAGGTCTGCGTGCTGAGCAAGGCCGGCCACATCACGCTGGCGACCTTCCGCGGCAGGTCGGGCGGGAAGAACGAGACCGGTTTCATCACCCTCGACCTGACGGTCTGGCGCAATGCCGAGGCCGCGGCGAAGAACTAGCTTTTGCCACGTGCCATCGACCGCCCACCGCAAGAACCGCTTCTGCGCGGTCTGGGACGGCCCCAGCTCCTCCGGCAGGTCCCGTGGGGCAGTCGGGCCCGGGTCAGATCGTGACCGGGCCGTGGGCGGTGGCGAACTCGACCGAGACCAGGCCCGGTTCCTCGTCCTCGACCCAGGTGACGTCGATCTGGTCGAGGGGGTGGTCGGCCGGTTCGCCGAGGAATTCGGCGATGGAGGCGGCGTCGCCGGCGATGGAGACCCCGTGGATGGTGGTGGAGGTGCGCGGGTCGGCGCTCGGGCGCTCCTCGGTGGGGACCAACCACTGCAGGAAGTAGGGAAGTTGTGGGTCCTCCAGCAGTTCCAGCAGGCCGATCTGCTTCCACCTCAGGTCGAACCCGTCGGGGCGGACACGGTGGCCCTCGGCCGAGGTGCGGCCGAGGCGGGCCTCGACCGGGGCGATATCGTCGACGGAGACCACCCAACCGAGCCAGCCGCCGCCCTCGGCGGCGCGGCGCGCGACTGCCTGGCCGAAGGGTGCGCGGTCGGCGGCGGGGTGGTCGAGTGTGGTGACGACCTCGACGTAGGTGCCGCCGCTCAGCGGGAGGATGAAATTGCGGGTGCCGAATCGCGGGTGCACGCCCCCGTCGACGAACCCGGCGCCGAGGGCCGATCCGATCCACTGGACGGTCGAGACGAAGCTGTCGCGGGCCACCGCATAGGACACGTGATCAAGTCGCACGGCGCCATCATCACCCGACGGCCCGCACAGATCCCGACGCCACGCCCGACGCCCCGGCCGCGTCCGCCGCGGATTCAGCTTGCCGTTTAACGTCGTGCCTGAACTCGCTCAGTACGAGTTGTCGAGTTGCTCTACGAGGAATCGAAGCTCGCGAGCCCGGCGCCGGGACATGCCGTGTATCACGGCATCCAGGAACTCCCGTGCTTCGAAGGGGCTGCCGCAGCATTCCCACACACCGCAGCCGCCGTCCTCGTACTCACTCCAGAGGTTGCGGTACGGGTCCCGCACGAACTCTCGCCAAATCCTCACGGACTCGGCTGTGACGCCAGGCCACAGGTAGTTCCGGCTCCTCTCGACCCTGGCAACTTCGGCAAGAGCAGGCGGGGACAGGCCAGCAATAGGGGGTTGATAGGTAAGCCGGTGCCGCGGCCACTGCTCGGCGCGGACACGCCCGGGCCGTCTACGCGGCATGGGCCTTTCTGTAGAACGTCATGGGGTGATCCTGCCAGAGACGGTTGCGCCGTGGCACCTGACTTGCAGCTCATTCCGTTCGTCGCGGCTTCGTCCCCTTCTTGTGGTGTGCGGGGCGGCTGTATGCCTCGCCGGTGGCGAGGACTCGTCCGACGTCGTAGCGGGTGGCGGCCCGTCGGTTCTTCGATCCGAGTGGCCGGCCGGGGCCGGGCCGGGTCGGTTTCGGTGCACGGGCTGGCGTGCCCGTCTTCGCCAGCAGGTTCCTGAACCCGCGACGGACTCGGGCAGGGGTGAGTCTGTTCGGTTCCGCCGGCCGCTCCCACGGCCGACGCAGATCCCGTGCGAGCGGGCGGGCGAGGCGGAGCTGAGCGTGTGCGGCCAGGACGAGCCAGGTCCAGCGGTCGGCGGCCTGCGAGTCCCGCAGTTTGGGCCGGGTCCAGCCGAGAGTCTGCTTGAGCAGTCGGAAGGTGTGCTCCACGTCGAACCGGCGAAGGAACGCCTGCCAACAGCGGTCGACGTCCTGGGGATCGGCGCCGGTGCCCGACCACCACAGCCAGACGGGCTTGTTCACACCGCCGCTGGGCAGTTTCTCGACCGACAGGCGGATCACGGTGCCCTCGATGATCGGCAGCGGCCCTTCGTGATCGCCCCATGCCGCCCGGCGGGTGAGCCGGGGATGCAGCCGGTCCCACGCTTGCGCCGTCGCGGTCCCATACCTGTCGGTGTCCGTGAGGGTGACCGCGTCTGGATCACCCCAGGTCTCGGGTCGGCCGAAGACGAATTCACCGCCGTGCTTGGGCGGGCGGCCGCCCTGCGGCGGGCAGATCCACGGCACCGGAACGGGCTTACGCATCACCCGGTCCGAGCGGAGCCTGCCCAGAACCTGCACGGGCAGGTCGGCCAAGAGGTGGGCGATGCGGGGCCCGTCGTAGCCCGCGTCCAGCACGACCAAGATCTTCGGGTCCCCGTCGCGCCACTGGCCGGCGTCCACGAGACGTTGGACGACGTCTCTGACTTGGTCGGCGGTGACCGCGGCCAAGTCGGCGCCAGGCTCCAGCCGGATTGCGTCGAGCAGCGCGGTCCACGAGGTGCGGCCGGTTTCTAGGGCGGCGACGATCGAGTACGGCCAGCCGGGCACCATCTGGTGCTTGCCCAGGCCCCGGCCGAAGGTATGGCAGAAGGAGCGGTCCGAGGAGGTGTCGGCGTCCGGCCGCAGCCACGGGGAGACGTCGACCGCCAGCACGAGCCGACCGTCGCCGGCTCGGGGAAGCGGGACGCTGGCCAGTGCTCGCCGCAGCCGGGCGACGTCGATCCGACCGTGGTTGATCCCGGAGTACAAGGCCCCGTGCCCGCGCCGATGCTCGGGAGCGAGCGCCAGGTCCACGAGGGTGCGGACCGGACCGTCGGTGCACAACAGCGCGTCGCACAACTCGAACAGGGCGTCGCTCCGCGCGGTCAGGCACGCGTATAACTCCGACCGGAACTCCGCCACCACCGTGAACGCGTCTCGTAGAACCTCATGCTCGACCAGTCCCACGATCCCGGCCTCCGTGCTGCGTTGTCGCTCAGCACAGGATCGGCCCGCGGCCCCTCACACATTGGTGAACTGGGGAAACACCGAACAAGTTCGAGCCCTGTTCGACGGTGGACCTTAAACGGCAAGTTCAGTGGCTGTTCCATATCCAGGGCGTAAAAGTCGGGGGTCTGCCGCGCGGGTGCGGCCGGCAGACCCCCGATGGGGATACGACGATCTCCGGCAGTGCAGGTTGGCGCAGGCTTTGGCCACAGCGTCCAGATTTGGTGACACGGCGTCCGCGGACGGCTGGTGGCCCCCAGCTTCGGTGCCCCGCGCTCCTGCTTGGAGGGTTCTGAACCCTCATCCGTCATGTGCCGTCAGGGGGTGTTGGCGGCGCGCTGGTACCAGAGTTGCGCCTCGGCCGCACGCCCGGTGTTGGCCAGCAGGAGTCCGAGGTTGTTCATGGCGTCGGTGTTTCCGGCGTCGGTGGCTTTGCGGTACCAGGTTTCTGCCTCGTTGGTGCGGCCGGTGTTCTCCAGCAGGAGTCCGAGGTTGTTCATGGCGTCGGTGTTTCCGGCGTCGGTGGCTTTGCGGTACCAGGTTTCTGCCTCGTTGGTGCGGCCGGTGTTGGCCAGCAGGAGTCCGAGGCCGTGCATGGCGCCGGTGTTTCCGGCGTCGGCGGCTTTGCGGTACCAGGTTTC